>JACKEV010000009.1:657500-910891 GCA_020632795.1 Alphaproteobacteria bacterium | reverse complement strand
TCGCCGGAGCTCACCCACGTGACCGTCGTCCCCGAAGAGTTCCTCGTAGTCGGCCTGCACGCGCTCCAGGGCCTCGGCGCACACCCGCTCGGCCAGGGCCTCGAAGGCCTCGGGTCGCCCCGCGTAGGAGCGGCGCGCGCCCTCCAGGCGCTCGACGATGCCGGCAGAGACCGTCTCCAAACGGTAAGACGCGGTGACCATGTGCCCGTCGCCTAACCGCTGCTGCCCCAGGATGCCCGTGGCTCCGGGTGGATGGCAGGCCGCGGCGCTTTTGCCCTTGCGGGGCTTGGAGGTCCGGTTACATAAGGGGGCGCTGAGGGCGATTAACTCAGTGGGAGAGTGCTACCTTCACACGGTAGAAGTCACTGGTTCAAATCCAGTATCGCCCACCATCGTTCCAGCCCGTCAAAGCGATGCTTTGACGGGCTTTTTCGCATCACGAGCGAACGAGACCATACTGGACGCTCGAACTTCGGTCGCCACCGTCAGCGCCGCTCCCACCCGGCCCCGACCTGCTCCCACCAGCGGCTGCTCTCCAAGCCACCGCCGCCCTGGTCCTCTCTTCCCGCACCCGTGAGGCCCACCCATCTCGACGGTGCGCTCGGAGTCCATGGCGGTGGACTGCATGCTCGTGGTGGCAGGCCGGCTGCTGTCCCGACGCCGGCGGGCCCTGGGCGTCACGACGACGCTCCGGGGCGGCTGCTCGGTCTTCGAGGTGCTCGGCGGGCTGGTCCACGTCGAGGCGGTCTCCATGGCTGGCCTCTTCGGCTGTCCCCTGTGGAGCGCGGCCCTCGGCATCTCCCTGCTGCGTGAGCCCCTGCCGCATGCCCGAAGCACGACGGCCGCCTCACCGCGGTGCCCGGGCTCCGGGCCTCCCATCCCCCTCCCGGACGGCACCTGAGGCCTCAGGGCAACGGGCCCCCATCGGCGCGCGGAGCGGGCGAGCCCGTCGTCCTCAGATCATGCCCGGCTCGTAGTCCACGTCTCGCAGGAAGCACATGCCCGTGAGCCCGGCACGCTCGATGGCGTCACGGACATCCGAGCGCACGATGACGAGGCTCTCGAACTCCCCCAGGCGGAACAGCCGCCGCCCCTCGGCCCGGGCCTCGTCGAAGACCATGCCGAAGATCTCCTCGACGAAGTCGTCTTCGTCCACGACCAGATCGGACCGCTCGAGATCGAGCAGGTCCACGCACCCGATGATGTTGGCGACCTGGTGGTCGAGGCTCAACCCACTGACGGCGGACGAGACCCGGGCGGGGAAGTACTGGACGTTGTCCACGCCGGCGCCCGCGAGGACCTCACGCATGCGGCCCGAGAACAGGCTGTGGCCCTTGTCCGGCTCGTACCAGTCGAGCAGAGGCCCGGGGGCGGTGGGAGGCGATCGCGGCTCCTCCTCGATGACGAACTCGAAGAGCCCGGGGTCGATCTCGAGCGGCTCGCCCCGGGTCAGCATGTGCGCCCAGGCACTCGTGCGACGGGCCACGGGCCCGCCCGGTCCCGGCTCGGCCATCATGATGAAGTAGTGGCTCATGAGCGAAACCTGCCCGGTGCGCGCCGACCGGGCAAGCCCTCTCGGCGATGTCGGGAGACCGCTTCCAGGGATTTGCCGGGTTCCGCCATGCTCGGCGCCCCCCCCCCGGGGCCACGCGTCCACTGCCGCCCGAACGGGGCGTAGACTCGACGGGCACGCAGGAGGCCCATGTACTCGCAGCCCCACTTGCCGACGCTGTGCCGGGCGTTGAGGCGCTGATGGACGGCCGGATCCGCACGAGCGAGTCCCTGCACCAGGCCCTGGCCGGGGATCCGACCGAGGTGGTGGAGGTCTTCCTGCAGGGCCCGGCGGCGGCGGCAGCCTGCCGGCTGCTCTGCGATCTGGATCGCGCCCCGTTTCCCAGCCTCCAGCGGTTGGTCCTCGTCGACGCGGGCATCGAGGCCCTGCCCGAGTGGCTGGGGGAGCTCCAGCGGCTCCAGAGCCTGGTGGTCTGGGGTAACGCCCTGCGAAGCCTGCCCGACAGCACCGCGGACCTGTGCGCCCTGGCCCGGGTCGACGCGGGGGGCAACCAGCTCACCGAGCTCCCCGAGCCCCTCGCGGCGCTGCCGACCCTGCAGCGGGTCGACCTGAGCCGCAACCCCCTGCGCCGCCTCACCGCTACCCACGCCGCGCGCATCGAGGTCCTGGACGTGCGGAGCTGCGGCCTGACCGCGCTGGGTGCCGACCTCGCCCGGCTCCCTTCCCTGCGGGAGCTGAGCGCCTCGGACAACGAGATCGCCACGGTCTCGGAGGGGGTGGGCGAGCTGAGCGGACTCCGGCGGCTCGACCTCTCCCGGAACCGGCTCCGCAGCCTGCCCGCCACCCTGGCGTCCACCGCGCTCGAGATCCTCGCCCTGTGGGGCAACCCGCTGGGGGCCTTGCCGGCGGTCGTGCTACAGCTGGCCGGCCTGCGCCACCTGGACCTGGGCCACTGCGGCCTGAGCCACCTCCCCGAGGGGCTTGGCCAGCTCCGGGCCCTCGCGCACCTCGACCTCTCGGGCAACGAGCTGGGGTCGCTGCCCCAGGACCTGGGCCAGCTCCCCGAGCTCGGCTGGCTGGACCTCGACGAGACTCCCCTGGCCTCACGGCTGGACGACGACGATCCCGAAGAGGTCGGGGCCACCCTGTCCGCCCTCGGCATCCCCTCACCCCCCGTCGAACATCACGAGTAGATCCACACCATGCAGGTCCAGACTCCCGCCAAGGCCTTGGAATCCCCCGACACCGTCACCGGCCTCTACGTCAGCCCCGGCTGGGACACCCCCTGGCAGGCGCTGGTGTCCCAGCTCCCGAGGCTGCGGCGCGTTCACCTGAAGGCGGGGGTGGACGCCGACCCCCGCGCCGTCTCCGCCTGGCCGGACTCCTTCTGCAACCTCAGCCTGGGCTCGCCCGAGCACCTGGCCGACCTGCCCCTGTGGCATGACGCCGCCCCGCACATCGACGAGCTGGAGCTGTGGCTGGAGGCCGAAGAGGCCCTGGATCTGCCCGAGGTCATCGGCGCCTTCCTGGGGCTGCGCACCCTGTCGGTCAAGGCCAACGTACCGGTCAGGCTGCCCGCCTCCCTGGCCGAGAGCGGTCTCGTCACCCTGAAGCTGGTGCTGCCCGAGGGCGAGCTGCCCGCGGGCGTCTGCCGCCTCGCCAGCCTGCAGCAGCTCCGCCTGGTCCAACACGTGCGCACCCTGCCCGACGCCCTCGCCGAGCTGACCCACCTGCACACCCTCGACCTGTCCTGGAGCCTCAACCAGGGCACCATGAGCGCCGACGAGCGTCCGGCCTCCTCCTTCCACCCCATGCCCACCGTCATCGCCCGGCTGCCGGCCCTGCAGGCCCTCAACGTGGACCAGTGCGGCATCTTCGAGCGGGACATCGAGACCCTGGCCGGACATCCCCGCCTCGCCGCCCTGTCGCTGGCCTGGGGCGGCGTCGCGGATCTGCGCCCCTTCCGGGACCTGCCGGCCCTGCGCAGGCTCCTCCTCAAGGCTTGCCTGCGGGTGCGGGAACTCTCGCCCCTGGCCGGCCTGCCCCTCGAGCAGCTCAGCCTGCACAACTGCCGCCGCGTGCGGGATCTGCGCCCGCTCCTGGAGCTGCCCCGGCTGCGCCTGCTCGACCTCGAGGGCTGCGACGAGGCCGAGCTGGCCCCCGTGCTGCTGCACCCGAGCCTCGAGCGCATCGGCGGCAACGAGGAGCAGCTCGCCCAGTGGGAGCGGCGAACCGAGCTGTCGGGCCTGAGCCCCGAGGGGATCCGCGCCGGCCTCGGCTCAGAGGACCCCGCCGCGATCGCCACCGCGCTCGGTCAGCTGGCCACCTGGGTGGAGCTGACCAGCGGTCGCGACGGCAACGCCCTGGTGGACCTGTTGGAGCCGGGCGACGAGGCCCGCGAGGCGGAGGACCCCGTCGAGGTGCCCCTGCTGTCGGCAGCGCTGTCGACCCCCGGGCTCGACCCGGCCCAGGCGGCCCGGGTCTTCGCGGCCTGCTTCCGCTCGGTGCAGGACAACTTCGTGCCGGCCCTGACGGCCGCCGAGGTCGTGGTCGAGCGCGGCGACGAGGCAACCCAGCGCGCCCTGGTCGACGCCGTGCTCTTCGCCCGCCGCTTCTACGACGCGGGCCACCGCACCTGGGACGACGCGGTCCACGAGACCTTGCTCTGCGAGCTGCTGCCCCGGCTGGCGGCGCCGGCGCTGGTCCACCTGCTGGCCGAGCTGACCGACGACGACCTCAGCAGCGACGAGCTCGACGGGCTCTTCGCCGACGCCTACAGGTCGGCCGGCGAGGCCGAGACCGCCGCCCTCGACGAGCGCCTGCGCTCGTACGTCGAGGACTACCTCGAGTACAAGGGCCCCGCGTACTTCCGCGAGCTCCTGGACGCCGTGGCCGAGGCCCAGCCCGCCGCCGCGAAGCGCCTCGCCGACCTGGTCCCCGAGGAGGAAGCCGCGGGCTGGCAGGAGCGCCTGGTGGCCGCCACGGACCCGGCGAGCGCGCGCGAGGTGCTCGAGGCCCTGCTCCACGCGGTCGACGAGGCGGAGATCGAGCTCGACGAGCTGGGCCCGCTGTGGTCCTGGGCACGCGAGCCCCTGGGCCGGGCCGCGCCCCTGTCTGTGGATCTGGCCCGCAGACTCGTCGAGGTCGGCCTGGCCACGGGCCAGCAGGGCTGGCTGAACGCGGCGGTGCTGACCCCCCTGGTCCGCCAGGATCTGCCCTGGCTGCTCGAGCTGGACGAGCCCGAGCGTGCCATCGTCGCGAAGCACGTGAGCTTCCTCCAGCGGAAGGTGGGCGACTGGGACGCCGCGGGCCTGGTCACGGCCCGTGCCCTCCTCGAGGGCGTGCCGGCCGACGAGATGCGCCGGCGCATGGTGGTCGAGGAGATCGACCACCACCTCGACAGCTCGACCGGCAACCTCCACGGCGCCCTGGCTCGCCTCGCCGAGGATCCATTCCCGCTCGAAATGACGCGCGCGCGCACCCGCAAGCTCGCCCTCAAGCTCGACAGCCTGCGCTTCACCGGCCTGCCCGCCGACACCACCGAGCTGTGGGAGCTGCTCTTCGAGCTGCGTGAGCACCTGGTCTGGGCGCCGGAGCACCTGCAGTACGCGCTCACCTACCTGCTGCCCTTCGCCGCCGAGGAGGGGCCCGACTTCTTCGAGGAGCACGTGCTCCGCTGGATCGAGGGGCAGGACATCGTCGAGGCGCGCTTCGCCTACAACCTGGCCTGCTACGAGGCCCAGCACGGCGACACCGAGGCGCTCTGCGCCGCCATCTCCCGGGCGCTCGAGCTGGGCAAGCCCTCCACGCAGTTCCTGGCGGACGCCGACTTTGCGGGGCGCCTCGACGAGCCCGAGGTCCGCGTGCTGCTGGGCACGGCGGTTGCGCTGCCGCGCTACTACGTGCTGTCGCGGGTCTCCTACTACGATGCCCCTTGCCGCTTCCTCGACATGGGCTGGAAGCCGGATCGTCCGGCTTGGTGGAAGCTGCGCTGGAAGGACGGAGCGCCCATCGACGATCTGCCCGAGGGGCCACTCCGCTTCCCCCTGAAGCCTTACCTCGAGCACGCGTCCGAGATGAGCCGGGCCCTGCCCCTGCTCAACCTCTCGAACAGGATCCCCATCATGCAGGCGCGGCTGGTCGAGGTGCTCGAGGCCCACGGCGCGAGGCTGCAGAAGGTGCCCGTCGTGCTGCAGGACCCCGAAGACGGCTCGGAGCACGACAGCTTCTTCGCGGTCGTGATCCACGGGGTGCTGGCGCCCGAGGCCCTGGGGCGCTTCCATGGGAGGGTGGCGGACAGCGGGCACATCGCCGGCGTGGGCTACAGCCAAGCGACCGGACACGCCGAGCCCCTCGAGGGGCACCAGCTGGCCTGGATCGAGGACACCTTCACCCTGGTCGTCTTCGAGCCGCTTCGGGACGCCCTGGTGGCGGCGGGTTTCACGGAGCTGGCGTTCAGCGACCTGTCGCAGGTGGCGACATAGGACACCTCTTCCCCTTGGCCAGGAGCACGGCTGTCGGAGCTCCTCGAGTACCTGGTCCTCGACCCCGGGGGCGTGACGCCCAGCGATGAGGGTCCCCTGGCGCGTGGTGGACCGAGGTGGGACTGGCTAGAACTCCCCATGTCCTTCTTCCGCCTCACCGCCCACCCCGGCGCCTCCGTGAGCTCCCTGCCGAGCAGCTCCGACCGCGACCTCGAAGCCATGGACAAGGCGTGGGACCCCTCCACCCGCGTCCGCTGCACCGCGCCCGCCCCGCTGCCCGACCTGCTGGGCAGCAGCGGCCGCCTGCTGGCCTCCCCTGCCCTCGCGGCGCTCGTGCCGGACTCTGCGGCCTTCCACCACCCCGTGACCGTCGAGGACCGCGACGGCGGCGAGCACGCCTACGTCTTCCTCAAGCCCTCGAGCGCCGTCAACGCCATCGACTGGCGCGCGAGCGACATCACCTGGCGGGGCGGCCGCAAGATGACGGTGGTCGAGGCCGCTCGGGACCTGGTCCCCTGGCCCGACAACACCTTCGGGCTCCCCGTCTTCGAGATCGCTCGCTTCCCCTCGGTCGTGTGGGTCAGCGGAGCCCTGGTGGACGCCATCGCCGAGGCCGGCCTGACGGGGGCCGTCGCCACCCCGGTGGAGGAGGTGGTGTATGTGGCCCCGCCCAAGGCTGCCGATCACAAGAAGCGCATCAGCGCCTGGAAGAAGGCCGCGAAGGCCGCGGGCACCGAAGCCGGCCGGACCGCCGCCGACCCCCCGGGTTCCGAGCACCTCGCCGACTACATCGACGGGGCCTGGCACCGCCTGGGCATCCCGGCCATGGAAGCGGCCGGCTGCGAGGACGGCCTGGACGCATTCGAGGCCTACGATGCCTTCGCGAGCGCCATGCGCAGGGCCCTGAAGAGGTGAGCGAGCAGCCGGCGCTCACCGAGTGACCACGCCCCGCCTCATGCCACCACGGCCTCGAGCACGCACAGCGGGAACGACCCCCAGCCCGGCGGCGAAGCGCAGGGTGCGGCCGAGCACACCGGCGCGCAGGTCGAGGGCCCGGGCCAGCGCGTCGACCGGCCGAGGCCCCTCGGCCAGGGCAGCGACGACCCCCGTGCCGACGAGGGCGGCGATCACCTGGGTGGAGGCGAAGCCGGCGAGGCGCTCGAAGGCGAGCGCGGGTGGCGGCAGCCTCGGGGCCTACTTCGGCGGGGGTGCGCCCGGAGCGGGCAGCGCCCCGAGCTGCGTGAGGAAGCTCAGGGTGTCTCGGATGGACCAGTCCTCCTCGATGCGACCGTCGCGGAGCCGGTGCTGGATGATGCCCGAGAAGCGGACGCGCCGCCCGGTGCCGGGCATGCCCATGAACTCCCCGGAGTGCGTGGCCTCGGTCGTCCACCGCACGAAGACGTCCTCGCCCGAGGCCGAGATCTGGTCGATGTGCATGTGCACGTCGGGGAAGGCGTCGAAGACGGCCTCAAGATGCGCCTTGAGCTGCGCGGTCCCGCACATGGAGGCGGGGTTCGACGGGTCGTGGTGGACGCAGTCCGCGTGGTGGGTCTGGTCGATGAGGTCCAGGTCCTGCTGGTTCCAGGTCCGGTCGTAGTGACTGCGTACCGTCTCGATGTTTCGGGCTTGCTGTTGGTTCATGGCCGTTGCCTCCTTGCCCTCAACATCCTCCGGGCGGTCCATTCGGTCCATTCGATTCTTGGTATCATTTCGATAGTCAACCCCAATAGATTGGCAGCCCCCATGGAGACCGATCGGATCCGCGCTTGCCTCGGGGTCGTCGAGCACGGCTCCTTCGCTGCGGCCGCCCGCGCCGCCCACCTCAGCCAGCCCGCCCTGTGGGCCCGCGTGCGCGGGCTCGAGGACGAGCTGGGAGTGCCGCTCTTCACGCGGGTCGGGCGGAGCGTGGTGCCCTCGGCGGCCCTGCACGCCCTCCTGCCCCAACTGCGGGCCGTCCTGGGCGCCATCCAGGCCCTCGAGCGGGCGAGCGAGCGCGTGCAACAGGGCACGCATCCTCCTCCGCGGGTCGGCTGCGCCCTGTCCCACATCCCCCGCTTCCTGGCTCCGCTGCTCGCCTCGCTGGGCGACACCCTCCCGGCGCGGCCGCGCATCGTGCCCGCGAGCACCGACAGCATGACCAGCCTGCTTCGGAGCGGTGCCATCGACTTCGCGGTCCACCCTCCCCTCGAGGCGGACCTGGCACGAGCGCCCCTCTACACCATCCACCTCGTGGTCGTGGGTGCCCCCCAGGCCACCGCCGCCGCCGAGGAGCTCGTGCGGGGCCCCATCGCCACGCTGCCGACCGACAGCGGCGTGCGCCAGCTCCTCGAGGGCCTCGCGCGGCGGCAGGGCCACGCCCTCGACGTCGTGCTGGAGACCCGGGAGACGTCCGCGTTGCTGGCATGGGCGCGGGCCAACCGGGTTCCCGCCATCGTGCCCGACGAGGTGCTGGCTGCGGCGGAGCGCGCCGATGCCCTCCGCCTCACCCTCGGCGGAGAGCCGGTCGCCACGACCATGTGGCTGTACTGGCTCGGCGACGAGGCCCTGACGCCGGCCTGCCGGGCGCTCCTGGCGGCGTACCGGGAGCGGTCCGAGCTCTGACTGGTCAATCCTGGCGGGACACGGGCGAGTCGAAAGAACGCCGTGTTGAAAGCAGATCTCAGGCCAGCCGAGCAGAGATCTGGGGCTGCACCGGGCACGGTGACGTGGGGCTTGACCTCGAGTTGGGAGCCGCCGTCCAGAACATCGAGGGCGACGTGGACGAGCAGCTGGCGCAGGCCGTCGTGGAGACGACGAGCAGCTGCACTGCAGCGAGCGCCACGCAGCCCCAGGGATCCGAGCGTTCGCCCGCTCCCCCGCTCTGGCCAATCCTGCCATGCGGGATGCGCGGCGCTTGACCTGCGAGCACTCCGGGAGTATTCAAATGAATACTTGAATCCCGGAGCTGTTCGTGTCCCGAACCCCTGCTCGCACCTTCAAGACCGCGGCCTACGCCCACCTCGCAGGCGTCGGCAAGGCGCTCGGCAGCCCCGCTCGCCTCGAGATCCTCGAGCTGCTCGCCCAGGCGCCTCGCACGGTGGAGGTGCTCGCCGGCGAGATCGACCAGTCCACGGCCAACACCTCCCACCACCTACAGGTCTTGAAGCGAGCGCATCTCGTGACGTCCCGCCGAGACGGCCTGCACGTCACGTACTTCCTCGCCGGCCCGGACGTGGCAGCGCTTCTCGTCGCGCTGCAGGAGGTCGCGGAGCAGCACGTCGCCGCCTTGGAGAAGCTCACCCGGGAGTTCTTCGACGACCCTGCTGGCATCGAGCCCATGGATCGTGACGCCCTTCTCGCGCGGATGCGAGAGGACACCGTAGTGCTGCTGGATGTCCGCCCGTCGAGGGAGTTCGAAGCGGGGCACCTCCCCGGGGCGTGGTCGCTGCCCCTCGACGAGTTGGAGGTGCGGGTGTCGGAGCTGCCCCGAGACCGGGCAATCGTCGCCTACTGCCGGGGTCCCTTCTGCACGTTCTCCGCCGAGGCAGCGCGCCGGCTGCGCGAGCTCGGCTTCGACGCCCGCCGCACGGACGTCTCCGTCCACAGCCTCGACGCCGCAGGAGTGCCGGCATGAGCAAGCCCGCCATCCAGCTCGGTCTGCGCGAGAACTGGGCGCAGTTCTCGCTGCTCGTCCTCGTCAACGCCTTCGTCGGCGCCATGGTCGGGATGGAGCGCAGCATCCTGCCCGCCATCGCCGAGGACGAGTTCGAGCTCGCCGCTCGCACGGCGATCCTGTCGTTCATCGTCGTCTTCGGCGTCACAAAAGCGCTCACCAACTACTTCGCCGGCCGGTGGTCCGATCGCTTCGGGCGCAAGCACGTGCTGGTCGCCGGCTGGCTGCTCGCCGCGCCGGTGCCCTTTCTGTTGATGTGGGCGCCGTCGTGGTCGTGGATCCTCGCGGCCAACGTGCTGCTCGGCGTCAGCCAGGGGCTCACCTGGTCGACGACGGTCATCATGAAGATCGACCTCGCCGGCCCCAAGAACCGCGGCCTCGCCATGGGGCTCAACGAGTTCGCCGGCTACTTCGCCGTCGCCTTGTCGGCGCTCGCGACGGGCTTCATCGCGGCCGAGGTCGGCCTGCGGCCCCAGCCCTTCTACCTGGGCGTCGGCTTCGTCCTCCTCGGCACGCTGCTCTCGGTCTTCGCGGTCAAGGAGACCCTGCACCACGTGGCCCACGAGTCGAAGCTCGCGGGCGCCGCGGAACACGACACCCTCTCGCAGCGAGAGGTCATCGCCCGCACCAGCTTGACCGATCCGGACCTGTCGTCGGTGAGCCAGGCGGGCATGGTCAACAACCTCAACGACGGCATGGCCTGGGGGCTCTTCCCGCTGGTCTTCGCCGCCGCCGGGATGTCGCTCCAGCAGATCGGGTGGCTCGCGGCCATCTACCCGGCGGTGTGGGGCATGGGGCAGCTCGTGACGGGCGCATGGTCCGATCGCATCGGTCGCAAGGGGCTGATCGTGGCGGGCATGTGGACGCAGGCCGCGGGCATCCTGGCCGTGGCTCTCGGCTCCGGCTTCTGGGTCTTCGTGCTCGGCGCGGTGCTGCTCGGGCTGGGGACGGCGATGGTCTACCCGACCCTGCTCGCGGCCATCGGTGACGTCGCCCACCCGAGCTGGCGTGCCTCGTCGGTCGGCGTCTACCGGCTGTGGCGGGACATGGGCTACGCCGTCGGGGCGCTGCTGGCCGGCATCGTGGCCGACGCCTTCGGGCTCTCGGCCGCCACGCTGACCATCGCCGCGCTGACCTTCGCGTCGGGCGTGGTGGTCGCCGTGCGGATGCGGGAGACGCTCCGGCGCGAGGCGCCTTCCGAGCCTGCGGTACCGGGCACGAACTGCATCGAGCCCGAGGCGCTCGCCCAACTGCCGGGCGCCGTCGTCATCGACGTGCGTTCACCCGCCGAGTACGCCGAGGCCCACGTCGACGGCGCGCTGAACATCCCCCTCGACCTGCTCGCAGACCGGGCCGCCGAGCTGTCCACGGACGCTCCGCTGGTCACCGCCTGCGGCAAGGGTGGCGGCCGCTCCGAACAAGGCGCAGCGCTGTTGCGCGAGCTTGGCTTCGCCTCGGTGCGCTCGCTGTGCGGGGGCACGTCCGCGTGGCTGGCCCGGCGTCCACTCCCCTCACGAGGAGCCTGATCATGGCCAAGACCCTCTTCATCCTCAACGACCCTCCCTACGGCACCGAGCGCAGCTACAACGGCCTGCGCCTGGCCGGAGCGCTCGCCAAGCGCGACGGCGAGGAGGTCCGCGTGTTCCTCCTGGGCGACGCGGCCGCCTGCGCCAAGCGCGGGCAGCAGACCCCGAACGGCTACTACAACCTCGAGCCCATGCTGAAGGTCGCTGGCCGCGGCGGCGGCGAGATCGGCGTGTGCGGGACCTGCATGGACGCTCGCGGCATCACCGAAGGCGAGCTCGCCGACGGCACCCACCGCAGCACCCTCGAGGTCCTGACGGACTGGGTCCAGTGGGCCGACCGCACCCTGGTGTTCTGATGCAGACCGTCCTCGACCACATCGGCGGCACGCCGCTCGTCCGCCTCGAACACATCGGCCGCGACCTCCCGGTGCCCGTGCTCGTCAAGTGCGAGCACATGAACCCGGGCGGCTCGATCAAGGACCGCATCGCGCTGGCGATCGTCGACGACGCGGAGCGTAGCGGTCGGCTGCAGCCAGGCATGACGCTCATCGAGGCGACCGCCGGCAACACGGGCGTGGGCCTCGCGCTGGTCGCCGCCACCCGAGGCTACCGGCTCGTGTGCGTGATGCCGGAGAAGATGTCCGCCGACAAGCGCGACGCGCTGCGGGCGATGGGCGCGCGCGTCGTCATCACCCCGAACGCGCCGCCCTCGAGCCCCGACAACTTCCAGAACGTCGCCCGTCGCATGGCGCAGGAGCACGGCTGGTTCCTGACCGACCAGTTCGAGAACCCCGCCAACGTCCGCGCGCACGAGGAGGGGACGGCGCAGGAGCTGCTCGATCAGGTCGACGGGCCCATCGGCGCCTTCGTCTCGGGCGCAGGCACGGGCGGCACGATCACCGGCGTCGGACGACGCCTCAAGGCGGCCGACCCTCGGACGCAGATCGTGCTCGCCGACCCGGTCGGGTCCGGCCTCGCCGGCTGGGTCGAGACGGGGGAGCTCGGCCCGGACGGCCCCTACGAGGTCGAGGGGATCGGCGCGAGCAAGGTGCCCGGCAACCTCGACCGGGCGGTCACTGACAGCGCCGAGCGCGTCACCGACGAGGAGAGCTTCGCGATGGTGCGCCGGCTCGTTCGCGAGGAGGGTTTGTACGTCGGCGGCTCGGCCGGCGCGAACCTGGTCGCCGCGCTGCGCGTGGCCGCCCGCGGCGACCTGCCCGGTCCGGTCATCACGGTGATGTGCGACAGCTGGGATCGCTACCGGGCGAAGCCGTGGATGCAGAGCTGGGAGGAGACGTGAGCACGCGCGAGCACTGGGACGAGGTCTACCGCAGCAAGTCGCCAGAGTCGGTGAGCTGGTACCGGCCACGCCTCGAGCAGTCCCTCGCCTGGATCGACCGCTGCGGCCTCGACCCCGGCGCCCACGTGGTCGATGTCGGCGGCGGCGCCTCGCCCCTCGTGGACGACCTCCTCACCCGAGGGTTCGAGCGCATCTCCGTGGCCGACATCGCAGCCGAGGCCCTCGCCCACACCCACGCTCGCCTGGGCGACATCGGGCAGACGGTACAGTGGGTCGTCGGAGACGCCACGACGCCCCTGTTCGACGAGGACAGCGTCGATCTCTGGCACGACCGCGCGGTGTTCCACTTCCTCACCGAACCGGCCCGCCGTGAGGCGTACATCGAGGCGCTGCGTCGGGCCGTCCGCCCCGGCGGCTTCGTGATCATCGCCACCTTCGGCCCGAACGGACCCGAGCGCTGCAGCGGGCTCCCGGTGAAGCGGTACGCATCCAGCGACATCGCGGCCGCCCTCGGCGCCGGCTTCGAGCTCGTCGAGCAGGCCGACGAAGCGCACACCACGCCCTGGGGCGCACAGCAGGCCTTCGCCTATGCGCTCTGCCGGCGGAGCGCTGAGTGAGCGAGCCCACCACCCTCGATCCCGGCCAGTACGCGGGCTGGCGGGCGACGCCGCTCGGGACGATCACCGAGCGGCTCGAGCTCGACCTGGTCTTCGACCTCGCCGGTCCTGTGGAGGGCAGGTCGGTGCTCGACGTGGGCACGGGCGATGGGAGCTACGCCCTCGAGGCCGCCTCGCGGGGTGCGACGGTAACCGGCGTCGACGTCGACCCGGAGATGCTGCGCGCCGCTGCGCAGCGTGCGAGCGCGATGAACCTCGAACTGACGCTCCTGGAGGGCCGCGCCGAGCGCTTGCCCGTTGATGCCGAGCGCTTCGACCTCGTGCTCGCGGTGACCGTGCTCTGCTTCGTCGAGGATCCGACGGCGGGCTTCCGAGAGCTGGCCCGTGTGCTGCGCCCTGGGGGCCGCGTGGTCATCGGCGAGCTCGGTCGCCACAACCTCTGGGCGGCGTCGCGTCGGGTCCGAGGCTGGCTCGGGTCGTCGACGTGGCGGGCCGCGCACGTCTGGACGCGTGGTGAGCTGCGACGGCACCTGCGCGAGGCAGGGCTCGACGTCGAGGACGTCCGCGGCGCGATCCACTACCCGCCGAGCGCCCGTGCGGCCCGGCTGCTCGCGCCTGTCGACCCGTGGCTCTCGCGAGCCCACGCGCCAGGCGCGGCCTTCCTCGCCGTCTCGGCGGTCAGACCACGGTGACGTCATGAGCTCGAACGACCCCATCTACCTCGACCACAACGCCACGACGCCGCTTCTGCCCGAGGTCGTCGACGCGATGCTCCCGTACCTGCGCGAGCACTTCGGCAACCCGTCGAGCGGGCACGCCTTCGGCAAGCGCACCCAGCTGGCCATCGTCCAGGCGCAGCCACGTCGCCTCACTGCTCGGCTGCGCGGACGACGAGGTGGTGTTCACGTCCGGCGGGACCGAGGCCAACAACCTGGCGATCCGGGGCGTCATGGAGGCCTCCGGTCAGGACGGCCGCGTCGTCACCTCGGTGGTCGAGCACCCGGCGACCGAGCGACCGTGCGCGTGGCTCGAGGGACGGGGCGCGCCCGTCGTTCGCCTGGGCGTCGACAGGCACGGCCGCGTGGGCCTCGACGAGGCCGAGCGAACAATCGCGCCAGACACGACGCTCGTGACGGTGATGCACGCGAACAACGAGACCGGCGTGCTCCAGCCCATCGAGGCGCTTGCGCGTCTCGGCCACGCGGTACACGCCGTCGTCCACACCGACGCGGCCCAGTCCCTCGGCAAGGTGCCCGTGAAGGTCGACAACCTCGGCGTCGACCTGCTCTCGGTCGCCGGGCACAAGCTCTACGCGCCCAAGGGCGTGGGCGCGCTCTACATCCGGCGCGGCACCCGGATCGCGCCGTTCACCCTCGGCGCGGGACACGAGCGAGGCCTCCGGCCGGGCACCGAGAACGTCGCCTCCATCGTCGGGCTCGGGGTGGCGTGCGTTGCCGCGGAGCGCGACCTCGACGAGGCCGCGGCGCGGATGCAGCGGCTGCGCGAGGCGCTCTGGGAGCGGCTGGTCGCCGCGATCCCCGGGCTGCGCCTCAACGGACACCCTGAGCTGCGGGTGCCCAACACCGTCAACGTGCGCTTCCCTGGGGTGACGGGCGACGCGGTGCTGGCAGGAGCTCCGGAGGTCGCCGCCTCGACGGGGTCTGCCTGCCACGACGGGCACACGACGGCGTCCGCGGTCGTCACGGCGATGGGCGTGTCCGCCGAAGAGGCGATGGGTTCCGTGCGGCTGACCCTCGGCCGGCACACGTCGGAGGACGAGATCGAGCGCGCGGCGACCGCGCTGAGCCGTGCATGGCGGCAATCAGTCGAGGCACGGTAGAGTCGACACCAGCCCAATGCGAGGGTCTCGCCGGGGTGGCCCTCCAGTACGCTGTTGGTATCACAGGCCCACACAAGCGCCCATCAGCACCTCTCGGCCGCCTGCTCCCCCTCAACCACCCCCCGAAACCGCTCAAGAACCCCATCCTCCCAGCGTTCATGGGCCGTCGCGAAAGTTCGAACTTCGTCCAGTATCGCCCACTCCGACTTCACGACCCCGCCTTGAACCTTGGTTCTTGGCGGGGTTGGTGCTTTCGGGGGTGCGGGGCGGGGCGCGAGAGTCGGCGTTGGTCCTGGGTCGGCGGGTTCAAATCCAGCCCGGCTCCGATGAGCGGTCGCCCCTCGCAGACCCAGGTTATGATTTCTCCATGGACGATGCCCGCCGCCGAGCCCGAGAAGCACGTGCCGTCGCTCGCCGGCACTCCACCGCTGGCGGCGTCTACCGTCTTGGCGACGCTCCCCCCGCCCAACTCCCCACCTCCGAAGCGCGCCTCAACACCATGTGGGCCCTCGCTCGGGACACCTGGCTGATGTCTGGTCGACCGTTACCGGAGTACTCGAGGAGCGAAGCCCCCGGTCGCGTCATCCGGGCAACGCCCGAGACCGGCGAGTGAGCAACGACGCCCTCAACGACGACTTCATCGACATCTTGGAGCTGCTCCTGGAGACAGACGCGCGCTTCCTGGTCGTGGGGGCCCACGCCCTGGCCGCTCACGGCGTCGCGCGGGCGACCGGCGACTTGGACATCTTCGTCCGTCCCGCTCCAGACAACGCCGCCAAGGTGTATCGGGCGCTTCAAGGCTTCGGCGCGCCTGTTCAGGTTCACGGCCTCACGCACGAGGACCTCACCAGAGCCGGCACCGTGTATCAGGTCGGGCTGCCGCCGAGGCGAATCGACGTCATCACGGCGATCGACGGCGTCGACTTCGAGGAGGCCTGGGCCGGGCGCACCACCCGCTCGGTGAGCGGCATGGAGCTGTGCTTCTTGGGGCTTCGTGAGCTGCTCAAGAACAAGCGCGCGGCGGGTCGCGCCAAGGACCTCGCGGACGTCGCCGCCCTACAGGAGCTCGGCCTCGCCGACGAGCCGCTCGATGAGGGCGACTGACAGGCCTTCGACCGCTGCCCGGGTTCAAACTCTGTCCAGCATCGCCCATCCGAGATTCAGAACGCCGCCTTGGACCTTGGTTCTTGGCGGCGTCTCCTTCTCTGGATCGACACACGACGCTCGCTCGTGCGTGGGTGCCGCTACCACGTCTGTTACGTCGTCAATCAGCCGCTCGATCCGCTACCCCCTCGAACCGTCCGAACCTCTCTTGCCTACGTCCCCGATGCCGCACCTCGGCGCCTGGCTCGGAGCTCCAGGAAGCGCTCGCGGTAGCGCCCGTAGAAGGGGCGGTAGACGTGCTTGTACTTGCAGTCCGCGAAGAGGTAGCGGCCGGAGACGGGGGGCTTGTGGAACTGGCGGAAGAGCCAGGCCAGGCCAGCCCAGAAGCCGTAGAGGACGGGACACCACCACCACTGGCCGGAGGCGATGATGAAGGCCATCGCGATGGGCATGGTGTAGGCCTTGAGGCCGAAGAGGGGAACGGTGAGGCTGTAGGTCGACAGGTTGACCAGGCGGTGGTTGCGCTTGAGGACCAGGGCGAGCACCACGCACAAGGCCGTCCAAGCCGCCATGGACGGGAGCTGCGTCGAGACGGCCTCCATCGGGGCCTCGAGCAGCGGCCCCACGACGTAGCGCACCCACATCATGCCCAGGCACACATAGCCGAGCAGGATGTCCCAGAACGTGGCGAGCAGCAGGAACATGATGATGGACCAGTGCTCGTTGTACGCGGCGATCCTGCGGGCGAGCTCCTCCGCTCCGGGGACCGCGTACCTGCCCTGCATGCGCCACTTGAGCGCGTTGTTCGGGTGCAGCAGCTCGAAGCGCAGGTTGAGGGCGGTCTTGAGCGGATTGAGAGAGAGGGCCGCCCCCAGCGGGCGGCCGATGCCGATGAACTCGGCCACGTCCTGCGTGAACAGCCCGAAGTTGACCAGGTGATCGGTCGCGGTGCGGTGTAAGCCAGGCGGGTAGTACCTGGCGTTGTACGCCGCGATCCGCTCGTCCAGGTTCTCGCGCAGGGCTTCGTAGCGCTCCGGCTCCTCGAGCAGGGTGTGCACCATCAAGCTCTGCATCTCGCTGATGTTGGCGATGCCCCCGGTCAGCGGGCGCGTGTACCCGATGAAGAAGACATTGGGCAGCTCCGCCGGGACGACGCCCAGGAAGGTGTTGCGGTGTGCGTACTCGTACTGGTGGCGCCTGCCGTCCTCGTCCACCGACACGATGGGCGGCAGCCGTGGCAGCTCCGCCCCACCGCCGATCAGATGGTCGTACGTGACGATTCGCCCGTCGCAGTGGACGGTCTTGTTCTCCTCGTCGATCGTGGCGCGGTCCTTGGACCAGGTCTGAACCAGCCCCTCGGTGTGCCAGAAGATGATGTCGTTGAGCAGCGTCCCTGTCTCGATGCGGTGTTCGAGCTCCTCGCCGAAGCGCGCCTCGTACATGTCGATGGGCCAGTACTTGATGCCGCTCATCCCGTTGCCGTGCCCGGCCGGCACCACGTCGTTGGCGTCGATGACGTCGCGACGGTAGGTCTCGGGGAAGCGAACGTGGAAGACCTCGGGCTGGAAGGTCCGGGCGAACCAGGACTCCGGCGCTGGCGGCCCGAGGGGGATGGCGAAGAGGTCCTTGTAGAACCTGGGCCAGTACCCGGCGATGGTGTGGAACTCGCCCTGCGCGAGATCGAGCTGGTAGCGCTTGCCCGTGCGCACCCCGAACAGCGGCAGGTACCACTGCGACCTCGGACCAGGAATCTCGAAGGTGATGTACTTGTCGAGGTTCACGAAGCCGTTGTTGAGCAGGATGATCTCGTTGCCCTGGGGCACCAGGCGCGCGAGCATCATGTTGGTGGTGTCACCGATCGAGCTGAACACCACGGTCTGACCCTCGATCTCGTCCAGGTCGATCTCCTTGATCGTCTCGTTCTGCGGCCGCCCCAGCCCCGTCGCGAACACCAGCTTCTTCGCCTCGTAGACCTCCCCGCTGCGCGTGCGGACCAGGCTGTGCGTCGGATGGGTCTCCACCGATTCGACCCGGTCCTCAGTGATCCTGGACAGGTACGGGGCGAAGAGGCGCTCGTGGTAGTCGTGGAACTCCTGGGCCGTCGGGTAGTAGTTGTCGACCACGCCCGCCTCGACCTGGTCGTGCACGTAGAACGACGCGTGGAAGGAGCTGACCAGGTCGAAGTTGAGCCGATCGCTGGCAGCGAGCTGTTGCCAGATCGGCGTCCCCGCGGACAGCAGCGTGTAGGGCTGCCCCCGCGCCTCCAGCTCCCGCAGCAGCGGGATGACGGAGAACCCGAACCCGACGATCAGGGTGTTGACCGGAACCGGGTCTCGGCGCAGGGGGGCGGGCGGCTGCTGTGGGTCGAGCATAGGACCGGAGGATACCCGCAACGGGTGCCATCCTCCCAGCCGTGACCAGAGAGACCGGAGGCGCGCGGCGCCCGGCGAACAGGCCTGCATCCCCCACCCTTTTCGAAACCGAGCCGGCCCGACTCACTCCTCCAGCATGCATTCGTCAATACAGTCCTGGGTCTCTTCTGCGACGCACCTGCTGGCCGCCTCACGCACACACCAGGCCACCGCGCAGTCGTAGAGGTTCCGCTCGCAGGCGGGATCGGGGTCGTTGTAGCAGTCCTCGAAGTGACCACATTCTGGCGGGATATCGCTCGGGCTGACGCTGCCGCAGTCTCTCTCGGCGTTGCGTTGCGCCATGGTCTCGCACTGCCGATCGATGCCCCCAGCCATCCGCTCAGCGCATACATAGGTGCAGGTGCATCGCTTCTGCTTCTTCTTGCACTTCTTCTTTTCCTTCTTGTCGTCGGCCGCGGCTTTGCATGTCTCGAACTGGCTCTCACACTCCTGGAGATCCGGGACGTCGTCGCTGGCGGCGACCTGAGGCAGGAGGCCTCGGCCCGAGGGGATGACCCACAGGGCAAGGAGGGTGAGTCCGAGGACCAGCATCCTGAATATGTTGCGATTCATGAGCGAAATCATAGTATCGGCGTCTGACGATGGCAACCCCGCCCCTCAGCGAAGAACGACGCCGCCAGGAGCCCGGGTTCCTGGCGGCGTGAGTGCTTCGGTCAACACCCTGTGGGCCCTCGCCCGAGACACCGGGCTGATGTCCGGTCGCCCTCTGCCCGACCGCTCCCGCAACGAAGCCTCTGGCTCCCGGCGTTGCCTTTTGAATCGGACGCCGGTAGCCTCCGTCTGAAGAAACGACTCCCCTCTTGGGTCAAGGAGTGACCATGAAGATCTTCATCGGCAACCTGTCGTGGTCAACGGACGAGACGACGCTGCGCGAGCGCTTCGAGCCATTCGGTGAGATCGAGACCCTGCGGCTGGTCACCGACCGCGAAACGGGTCGCAGCCGTGGTTTTGCGTTCGCTACCTTTGTCAGGCCTGACGAGGCGCAGAACGCCATCCAGGAGATGAACGGCAAGGATCTCGACGGTCGTGTGATCCAGGTGAGCGAAGCGCGCGAACGCGAGCCGCGGCGTCGATGAAGCCCGGCGCTCGCAGCTCAGGTGTCAAGGCGCGGGTGAGCTGACCCCAGGCTCGGGCAGGCATCCCATCCTCAGCCAGCGACCTGGCAGAACGACGCTTGCGGGCTTCGCAGGACCTCACCCGACCTCAAACGCATCGAGGTGCTCCACGATGCGCGGGAACACGTCCCGGTGCGCGTCGCGCCCGACCAGCGTGTCCAGGTGCCCGTAGCCCGGAACGCGCTCCCAGCGGTGCCGCCCGTCGCCGTGGACCTCGGCCAGCGCCTGCCAGGTGCGCTGCGACGTGCCCGGGGAGACCGCGCCGTTGCGCGTGCTGTACAGCAGCAGCGTCGGGCAGGTCACGCGGTGCAGTCCGTCGAGGTAGACGTCGTGGCCTTCAGCGTCGACCGCGCGGCCCTGGCGCATCTGCGCGGCGAGGCTGACCACGCCAGCCACGTTGGTCCGCCCGAGCAGCTCGTTGATGGCGTCGTGGGTGTCGCGGCGCAGGTTGGGGTGGTGGAAGAGCTGCCCCCAGATCGCGGCGTTGCGACGACAGGACGGGTTGGCACAGGCGTCGTGGGGCGCCGTCGGCAGCGCCTTGAGCGCGAGGTCGAGGGCGCGGTAGTGCAGGCCCTGGTTCGGCCGGGCGCCGCTGTCGATCGACCGCACGCCCAGGCGCCGCAGCGCGTCGGGGAGGCGGCTGTGCGCGCGCAGCCATGAGCCGGCGCTGTTCTCCCAGTGCAGCCCGACCTGCAGGCCCACCATCGACAGCAGCGCGTCCGCGTCGACGTAGCCAGCGGCCAGGGCCATCAGGGTGATGCGCGAGCCGACGCAGTGCGCGACCACGTGCAGCCGCGGCGCCCCCGACAGCGCACGGACCCGCTCGACCAGCGCGGGGACGTCGTGCGCCGCGCACGCGTCGAGGCCGACGTCGCGGCGAGGCTCCGCCGCGGTCCCCGAGGCGCGCCAGTTGCCGATCCAGACCTCGTGGCCGGCCGCGTAGAGGGCCTCGGCGAGGCAGGCCTCCGTGGTGCCGTGGGCGAAGATCCGGCCGTCGGCGGCGAAGCCGTGGAGCAGCAGGACGGGCGCCTTGGAGCCCCCCGGGTAACGCACCAGCCGCAGCGGGCAGCGGTCCCACGCCTGAACCGGGACCTCGCGGGGCGGTGGCAGCCGGAGGGGCCGGTGCGGCGGGCGCACCTCGCGGCGGCTGGGCGCCAGCGGGCCGCCGTAGGCCGTGCGCAGGCCGGCCGCGAAGACACCGACGAAGCGAGCGCTCGACCGCATCGCGGGCCAAAGGCCGGGCCCCTCCACCCGCCACGAGGAGAGCTGACGCAGGAAGTCGCCGAGGCTGATCTCCAGCACGCCCTCGCCCACGAGGGCGCCGTCGCCGTCATGGAGGGTGAACGACAGGGTCGTGGTGTGCCGCCAACCCTGGAGGAGCGACCAGCCGCGCACGTCCTTGCGGCCGCAGAACGCCCAGCGTCGCCCGTCCGGCGCCACGAGCGCGCAGGCATAGACCACCTCGACCGCGTCGACGGCCTCGGGGTTGGAGCGGAACAGCTCAAAGCGCCCGCCCTCGACCTGGAGCGCGTCGGGGTGGAGCCCAGGAGCCTGCACGCTGCCATAGAGCGCCGCGGCGTGGCGCGGATCGGCGACCATCGCGTCGACGTCGGGCACCTCGATGGTCAGCAGGCAGCGCACGGGGGTCTCGGTGCCCTGGCGCCCCCGCAGCGAGCCCGTCATGCGCTCGGTGAAGCGCAGCGGCTCGGTGTCGCGGGTGGCGAAGGACCGGGCGGCGATGTCCTCGGCCGACACGGCCGGCTCCTGCTGGGCCTGCTCACCGAGCCAGAGCCGCAGCGCGCGCTCGGCCAAAGCACAGAGGGTCAGCATGGGGTTGCTGCCCAGGCTGCAGGGCACGGCGGCGCCATCGAGCACGAAGAGCCCCGGGTGGACCGCGTCGCCCGACGGGCCGGCGAAGACCCGGCCGCGGTGGTCGACGACGCCGTCCTCGGCCCGGCTGGCCATGGGCGCGCCGCCCAGCGGGTGCACGGTGATGGCCGCGCTGCCGAGCAGCGGCGCGGCGTCGAGGGGCGCAGAGAGGCGCGCCAGCTCCGCCTCGATGCGCGCTCGGCGTTCCGGGTCATCCGGCCAGATCACCCGGGGACGGCCGTCTACCAGGACCACCCGCCCGTTGGCCGCGTCATGGCCGATCAACAACCAGTTCATGGTGCGGTCGAGGGCGCGGCCGGGTCGGGCGACGCGCCGGAGCGCCTCGCGCGGGGACCCCAAGGACGCCGCCCCGAGGACGACGCGCATCGGGCCGTTGGCCCAGCGCGGGTGGAGGCCGTCCTCGATAAGCAGGCCGTCGTCCAGCGCGGGGGTCTGCCGACCGTCGATGACGTGGGTGATCCCCGGCCCCGGTGGTTCGGCGGGCCTGTCCCCGGTGCTGCGCCGGGTCGCGACGCGGTCGCCCCCCCAGCTGAAGCCCAGGGCGCCGCCGTTGGCGCTGAAGCGGTGCCCGACGCGGTCCGACAGCGGCAGCCCGGCCGCCTTCGACCGGAGGAGGAGGGCCGTCGTGCCGAGCGCCCCGGCGGCCAGCACCACCTCCTGGGCGGACATCCACAGCAGGCTGTCGGGGTAGCGCTCGCGCCCGTCCCCGACGCGCCGGTACCAGACCAGCCAGCGGTCCCGACGGCGCTCGATCCGCTCCACCGCCACGCCGGTGGCGAAGCGGGCGCCGTGTCGCAACGCGCGGGGGATGTAGGAGGTGGTCAGATCCGCCTTGGCCCCCACGTTGCAGCCGGCGTTGCACTCGCCGCACCGGGTGCAGGCCGCCAACGCCACGCCGCTGTCCGCCAGGCCCGCTTCGGGGCTGATGGTCAGCGAGACCCGCGCACAAGGCCGATCGGTGGCCTCGGCGACCCGGTGGACGCACGCGGCCCGAGACGCCATGCTGGCGAGGGCGGGCGGCACCGTGGGGTCGAGGATGGCGAGAGCGCGCTCGAAGTCAGACTCGAGGCCCGCGAGCCCCAGGCTGCGCAGCTCGGGGGGCCAGGCGGCCCGCTCGAACACCCGCGGGTCGGGCCGCAGCGCGACGCCGCTGTTGATGAGCGAGCCGCCGCCCAGGCCCACGGCGACGCCGACGACCAGCCCCTCCCCGAGGCTGTACTGCTGGAGCGCGTCCTCGCGTCCGAGGCGATGGCTGGCGGCCTCGACCGACACGTCTCGGGTGGCCCCCCGTGGGAAGTCCCCCGGGACGAAGGCCCGGCCCTTCTCCAGCACGGTGACCTCGCGGCCCGCAGCCGCCAGGCGCATCGCCGCGATGCTGCCACCGTAGCCGGAGCCCACCACCACCACGTCGCTGTGGGCAGGGAGCTGCGAGGCGGGCGTGAGCGCGCGGTCCGAGACGGAGGCTGCGCCGACCGGTCCGGCGTCGGGCCGTCGGCCTCCTCCGGGGTGGGCAGGCGAGTGGGCGTCCATGGGTCACCAGCCGGGCGACAGGGAGGAGGCCCAGGAAGGTATCCGAAGTCAGCGGCGGGCCGCAACTCGCCCCAGCCTCCCGTCATCCCCCGGACACGGCAAGCCGAAGCCGATCGACCCGGTCCGGGAGCCCTGTCCCATCATTCCTCTGCCAGGCAGTCCACCACGCATCCTTCGGTCTGATTGGCGACGCACTCCCTGACCAGCTCACGCTCACACGAGGCCCGCACGCAGTCATAGAGCGTCGCGCGGCATTCCACTGAACCGTTGTCGCTGCAGGCACTCGATCCACCACATTCGTTGGGAATGTCCGCCGCGTCGATGTCGCCGCACTGGCTCTCAGAATAGCGCCGCACGGCGGTCTCGCACGCCTCCTCGTAGGTCGCAGCCCTGCGCACAGCGCATTCATGGGTGCAGCCGCACTTATCGTACTTCTTCCTGCACTTCTTCTTCTCCTTCTTGCTGTCGGCCGCGGCCTTGCACGTCTCGAACTGGCTCTCACACTGCTGGAGGTCCGGGACCTCGTCGCTGGCGGCGACCTCAGCCAGGAAGAGAGGGCCCGTGGCGATGAACCACAGCGCTCCGAGGGTGAAACCGACGACCATCATCTTGAGGACGTTGTGTTTCATGCGCGCCATCGTAGCAGCAGCGACGCCTCCGGGTCGACCCTTGGGGCGTCGCCACGCGCTCCCCTTGCCCCCCACGAGAACATCGTGATAGACTACCTATCATGTCATCTCATCTCCTCCACACCGCCGCCACCCTCATCGCCAGACGAGGCCGCGACTTCACCATGGACGAGCTGGCCCTGGCTGCCGGCGTCTCCCGGGCGACGCTGTACCGCCAGGTCGGCTCGCGGGAGGCCCTGCTGGCAGCTCTGGCGGAGCAGGGCGTGGTGCTGCCCCCGACCCCGCCGGGCGTGCGGGACCAGGCGCTGGACGCGGCGCGGGCCCTGGCCCGGCGCGGCGGGCTGGAGGCGTTGACGATGGAGGCCGTGGCCGCGGAGGCCGGGCTGGGCGTGGCCACGCTCTACCGGCGCTTCGGCGACCGGGCGGGGCTGCTCTCGGCCTTGATGGAGCGGGCGGGCGCGCGGGCGGCGGCGCGGGCGATGGCCCTGGATGAGGACGCGGAGCCGCAGGAGGCGCTCACCCGGCTGGTGGCGGGCGCGCTGGGGGTTCTCCGCGAGGACGGCTGGCTGATGCAGCTCGGCGCGGCCGCCTCGGGGGCGCAGCTCGCAGCGCTGCACGAGGCCCGAGGGCGCTCCATGGGCACGCTCGCGGCGCTGTCCCACTGGATGGCGCGACAGATGAAGCGGGGCTGGCTCCACCCGGCCGACCCGGACGAGCTGACCATGGCACTCCTGGGCGCGACGCTGCTGCACGGCCTCATGGGGCCCGTCGGCGACGACGAGGCCCTGGCCCGCCGCCTGGTCGCGCTCTTCCTGGACGGGGCGAGGGCCCGATGAGCGCGCTCTGGCTGCCCTGCGAGGCGGAGGAGGCCCGGATCGGGGGCAAGGCCCTGGGGCTGAGCCGGCTGATTGCCGCCGGCCTGCCCGTGCCAGCGGCCTGCGTGCTGCCCGCAGGCGAGGCGCTGGAGGACAGCGCGCTCGCGGAGGTCCTGGCGCGGCTGGGCGGCCCCGTGGCCATCCGCTCCTCCGCGCCCGGGGAGGACGGCGCGACCGCCTCGATGGCCGGTCAGCACGAGAGCTTCCTGCAGGTCGAGGGCGCGGCGGCCGCGGCCGAGGCCATCGCGGCCTGCCGTCGCTCGGCCCGGAGCGCGCGGGCGAGGGCCTACCGGGCCGCCAACGCCCTGGAGGACGCGGGCGTCGCGGTGGTGATCCAGCGCATGGTGGCCGCCCGGGTGGCGGGCGTGCTGTTCACCTGCGACCCCGTGTCCGGGCGGCGGGACCGCTGGACCCTGGAGGCCGCGCCCGGCCTGGGGGACGCGCTGGTCGCCGGGCGGGTGTCCCCCCACCGCATGCTGCTGGACGCCGCCACGGGCGAGGTGCTGGAGGAGAGCGGCCCCGCCTGCTTGGACGCAGAGGTCGTGGCGCAGCTCCTGCCCCTGGCGCGGCAGGCCGAGGCGGCGCTGGGCGGCCCGCTCGACCTGGAGTGGGCCGCAGACGGGCAGGCCTGGCTGCTGCAGGCCCGACCGGTGACCGGCCTGCCCGAGGGGGACGCGCACACGGTGTGGTCCAACGTGAACACCGCCGAGCTGCTGCCCGAGGTGGTCACGCCCCTGGCCTTCTGGGCGCTGCGGCGCAGCATGGCCTTTGTGCTGGATGTGTTCGCCCTGCCCTTCGGCGTGGACGTCACCCGCATGCCCATCCTGGGGCTGGTGGCCGGCCGGGTCTACGTCAACCTCAACACGGTGATGGGCTGGGTGCGCACGCTCCCGGGGATGCGCAGCCAGGACGCGGCAGGCCTGAGCCGCCTGCTGGGCGGGGAGGAGGAGGCGCTGGCCGACGCGATCGCGCAGGTGCCCGAGGCACACATCCCCCGCTTCGGCGTGCGCCGAGGCGCGGCGCTCAGAGGCGCGGCGCTCATGGCCTGGCGCCTGCTTCGAGGCCACAGCGGCCGCGGCGGGGCGCCCGCGGTGGCGCGGCTGCGCGCGGACACCGACCGCCTCGCGCAGGTCGACCCCGCCGCGCTGGCGGACGCCGCGCTGGTGGCCCGGATGGACCGCTGCATGACCAGCGAGCCCTACTTCATGGAGGCCGCCGTGGCCTCTGCGGTGGGCATGGCCGCCACGATGGCTCTGCCCCGACTGCTGGCCGGCGCGGTGGACGACCCCGAGGCCACGGCGCGGCGGCTGGCCAGCGCCCGAGGCGGCATGGCCAGCGCCCAGGCGGGCCTGGACCTGTGGTCGGTGGCCCAGGCGGCCAGGGAGCTGGGGTGCGCCGAGGCGCTGCAAGAGGCGCCCTCGGCCGTGGCGCTCGAGGCGCTGCCCGAGGCCTGGCGGGCGCGCTGGCGGGCCTGGATGCAGGAGCACAGCCACCACGCCCAGGGGGAGACCGACATGGCGCTGCCGCGCTGGCGGGAGGAGCCGGACCGGGTGCTGCGCATGCTCCAGGGGCTGCTGGCGGCGCCCGCCGAGGCCGCCCCCGCCGCGCAGGCCGAGCGTCGGGCCGCGGCGCGCGAGGCCCTCGAGCGCGAGACCCGCGCCGCGCTGCGCTGGCCCTGGAAGCGGGCCCTGCTGGACGCCCTGCTGGTCCGCGCGCACCGGGGCATGCGCACCCGCGAGAACACCCGCAGCCAGCTCGTGCGCCGCCTGGCCCTGGCCCGCGACGCCGCGCTGGAGCTGGGCCGCCGCCTCCAGGAGCGCGGGCTGCTGGACGCGCCGGAGGAGGTGTTCTACCTGAAGCGCGAGGAGCTGGAGCCCGCGCTGGAGGGGCAGCGGGCCCCCGTCGGGCGGCGGAGGGCGACGCTGCAGCGCTGGCGCCCGGTCACCCCGCCCTCCGTGATCGTCGGCCGCTTCGATCCCCGGGCGCACGCCCCGCCGCCGCCCGCGTCCGGCGCGACGCTGCGGGGCATCGGGGCCAGCCCCGGCGTCGCGGAGGGCCTCGCCCGGGTGCTGCTGCACAGCGACGCGGAGGCGCAGGTGCTCCCGGGGGAGGTCCTGGTGGCGCCCAGCACGGACCCCGGCTGGACCCCCCACTTCCTGACGGCGGCGGCGGTGGTGATGGACTTCGGCGGCCTGCTCAGCCACGGCAGCGTCGTGGCCCGCGAGTACGGCCTCCCGGCGGTGGTCAACGTGGGCGACGGCACGCGCCGCATCCGCACCGGTGACCGGGTCCAGGTCGACGGAGACCGTGGCGAGGTGCGGATCCTGGAGCCTTGAGGTGACCGGTCCACGGGCCCCGCTCAAGCCGCGATGACGTCGATCATCACGTCGCCCTCGACCGCCCGCGACTCCAGCGAGCGGTGGGCGTCGGCCAGGTGCGCCAGCGGGAAGGACGGGCCCAGGACCGGGCGGACGGCGCCGCTGGCGAGCAGCCCCGCGACCTCCTCCATGTCGGCCTGGCTGTTCATCACCACCGTCCACCGCGCCCGCTGGCCCGACGAGCGGCTGGAGCGCAGCAGGTCCCACACGCCCGACCAGGTGCTCAGGCCCAGGGTGAGGAAGCGGCCCTCCGGGGCCAGGCGGGGGCGGGCGTCCTCGAAGGTGAAGACGTCCGAGGTGTCGAAGATCACGTCCCAGGTCTCGTCCGCCTCGCGCCAGTCGGTCGACTCCCGGAGGATGACCGCGTGGGCGCCCAGAGCGCGGACCAGCTCCTCCTGGTCCCGGCGGCACACCGCGGTGACCCGCGCCCCCAGGTGACGCGCCACCTGCACGGCGTAGCGGCCCACGCCGCCGGCCGCGCCCACGATGAGCACGCGCTGGCCGGGCTTCACCTCGCCCAGCTCCCGCAGGTAGGGCAGGGCCGTGCCCGCGCCGAAGGGCACGGCCGCGGCGTCGGTGAAGGAGACGCCCTCGGGCATGTGGGCGACCGCCTTGGCGTGATCAATGACGAGCAGCTCGGCGTGGGCGCTGTCCATGCTGGCGCCGAAGACCCGGTCGCCGGGCTGGAAGCGCGTGACCTGGGCGCCGACGGCCTCGACGACGCCGGAGAACATGCTGCCCGGCACGGCCGCCCGCGGGCCCGACCAGCCCATGAGGAGCCGCCCCACCGTGGCCATGAAGCCCGGGAAGTCACCGGCCCGGACCCGGCGGTCGCCCTGGGTGACGGGGCTGGCGTGCACCCGCACCAGCAGCTCGGTGGGGCCGGGGGTGGGCGCCGGGCGCTCCGCCAGCTCGATGGTGTCGGGGGTTCCGTACTGGTTGACGATGGCGGCGCGCATGCTGGACTCCTTGGCGAGGTGGGTCAGTTGGCAGCCGGGGCATCCATCGCTGCCTGACACCCTCCATCTATGCATGCACCTACGTGTACAACAGAGGGCAATCCAGCACTTGTGCTATACATGAACGTATGGATTGGAAGACCATCGACTTTGACTGGAACCGCGCCCGGGCCCTGCTCGTCACCGCCGAGGAGGGCTCCTACTCGGCCGCGGCCCGCGCCCTGGGCAGCACCCAGCCGACCATCGGGCGCCAGGTGGCCGCCCTCGAGGAGGAGCTCGGCGTCACGCTGGTGCAGCGGGTGGGGCGCGGGCTCGAGCTGACCGAGGCGGGCCTCGATCTCATCGAGCACATCCGCGCCATGGGGGACGCGGCGCGCAAGGTCTCGCTGACGGCCACCGGGCGCTCCCGCTCCCTGGAGGGCCTGGTCCGCATCACCGCCAGCGAGAGCCAGTGCGCCTTCCTGCTGCCCCCGATCCTGGCCCGGATCCGGGCGCTGCACCCCGGCATCGAGCTCGATCTCGTCGCCACCGCCGAGGTGCGTGATCTGCGCAAGCGGGAGGCCGACATCGCGCTGCGCAACTACCGCCCCAAGGATCCCGAGCTGACGGCGCGGAAGGTGCGCGAGGACCGCGCCTGGCTCTACGGCACCCCCGCGTACCTGGCGCGCCTCGGGCCGATCGAGTCCGGCGAGGATCTGGTCCGGGCCGAGCTGCTGGCCTTCGACCGCACCGAGCTGCTGGTGGAGCACCTCCGCGCCATGGGCGCCCCCCTCACCCGTGAGAACTTCCCCATCGCCACGGGCAACCACCTGGTGCAGTGGGCCATGTGCCGCGCGGGCCTGGGGCTCTGCTTCATGATGGAGCACGTGGGCGACGCGGAGCCTGCGGTGGTGCGCATCCCCAGGGTCCTGCCGCCCATGCCCGTGCCCCTGTGGCTCACCACCCACCGGGCTGTGCACACCAGCCGTCGGCTTCGCGCGGTCTTCGACCTCCTGGCCGAGGGGCTCCGGCCGGGCTGACCGACCAGCCGCCACACCCATCGAGGGGGGGCGCTCGGTCCTCTCATGCATTCCTGCATATATCAAGTGCGAAATTCCACACCACCTCCTCCGAATCTGAACAGATAGCCTTCCCTCATCCACGACGTCACACCTGTCGAGGGAGGCTCCCATGACCCTGCTCCGGACGCTCGCCGGCTTCACCCTGCTCGTGGCCAGCGGCTGCGCGCCGCCCCCCGAGCCCTGGGACGGCCCGAAGCTCACCCGGCCGCGCGACCAGCTCACGGTCGAGCAGCTGCTCGGCCAGGACACCCCGCCGCTGCTCGACACCAGCTTCCTGGCCCGCCCCGCGTGGGCCACCGACGCGGTCGAGCCCTTCGCGGGCGCGACGATGTTGGACGCGACCACGCTGACGATGGACGTCCCCGCCACGCGGGCGCTGTATCCGGGCGAGGACCGGTTCCCGACCGTCACCCTCGCGTGGGTGGCCCACGAGGGGCAGCTCGTCCCGCGCGAGCGGGGCCTGATCCGCACCGACGAGGCCAGCCACTGGGACGTGCTGGTGGGGACCGGGGCGGTGTGGCGCGAGGCGGAGGACGGCGACTGGACCCGCGCGTCGTTCCCCCTCGACCTGGTGGACCGGTACTTCAACCAGGTGCGGAACTGTGTCGCGACCTTCGCCTACCAGGCCGACCAGGTGACCGGGACCTACGTGCAGTGCAGCCAGGAGACCGCGGACCTCAACGACGAGCAGCTCGGCGACCTCCGCGCGCTGGTCCCGGCGACCCACGCCCCGGCCTCCCCCGCCGACTTCCAGGACGACCTCGCCGCCCACGCCCTGGCCCAGGCGAGCCGCATCCCGACCTGCCCCCTGCGAGACTGGGACGCGGACGGCGCGCTCGCCGAGGTGTTCGACGAGGCGGTGTGGACCCACGCGTCCACCAGCGTCGGGGCGGTCTTCGACGACGGCACGCTGTACGTCCACCCCGCACAGACGCGCCACGGGCCCCACCCCTACCCCGCCGAGATGCACCACGGGGTGTACTCGGTGACCAAGAGCCTGGCCGCCGCAGTGGCGATGTTCTACGTCGCGCAGCGCTACGGCGCGGAGGTGTTCGACGAGCGCGTCACCGACCACGTGCCGGCCCTCGCCGAGCGACCCGAGTGGCAGGGCGTGACGCTGTCGCACGCCCTGAACATGGTGACGGGGACCCAAGGCGGCGAGGACGCGGACCAGCTCTTCGAGCCGCTGGTCCTCGCCGACACCCGCGCGCAGGCCATCGCGAACATCGCCCGGCTGGGCGACGCGCCGGAGGCGCCCGGGGAGGCCTTCCGCTACGCCACCACCAACACCTTCGTGCTCTCCAGCGCCCTGCAGCACCTGGTCGAGCAGCGCGAGGGCGAGGGCGTCTACTACTGGGATCTCGTACAAAGGGACGTGCTGGCGCCCATCGGGGCCGAGGACTTCGACCTGCTGCTCACCCGAGACCCGAACACCGCCGACCGGATCCCCTACCTGGGCTTCGGCGCGCGCCCGACCCTCGACCAGGCGGCCAGGGTCGCCGCGCTGATCGCAAACGAAGGGGAGCACGAGGGCCAGCAGCTGCTCCACCGGGGCAAGATCCGCGAGGCCCTCGGGCGCACGGATCGGGCCGGGTTCCCCATCGATGGACAGCGGTCGTATCGCCACGCGTTCTGGAGCCAGACCGTCCGGTCCGGCCGATGCCGCGCCGAGGTCGCGTACATGCAGGGCCACGGCGGGAACCATGTCCTGCTGCTGCCGAGCGGCGTGATCGTCTTCCGGTTCACCGACGAGCACGACGAGGACATCACGTCCCTGGTCAAGGGCGCGGAGGGGGTAAGGTCGTCGTGCGAATGAGCGCCCCGGGGCGAGGCGGCTGTGGCGGCGGGCAGGACCATCCAGGGAAGAAACCCAGCAGGCCGAGTCGGGCAGGACCTGATGGCCGCGCAGGAAGGGCTGACCCCCGAGGCCGACGCGGTGCCCTCAGTCCTGTGAGGTGTTCCGCCAGACCTGCACGCCGGCGTCCACGCCCCAGTGGTCCAGCACCAGGTCGTCGAGGCCGTCGCCGTCGAGATCGGAGGTGAAGATCTCGCCGTCCTCCAGCGTCAGCTCCAGCCCCAGCTCGGTGAGGCCTCCGCTGCCGTCGCCCGCGTAGGCCCGGGGGGTATCGCCGAGGAACAGCGCGTCGAGCCCGCGCACGCCGTCGAGCTGCCCGAACAGGCCATACCAGGCGCCAGCGGTCGGCTCGGTGATCATCGTGGGGGCATCGACCCCCGCGCCCAGCCACCAGATCTCCCCGGAGGAGTCCAGGAGCATCATCTCGTCCGGGCGCGCGTTGCCGCGCTCCGAGGCCGTGGTGTAGCCGTGGATGAAGACCCCGTAGGGCTGCAGGGCGTAGTCGCTGTAGGCGCTGCCCACGGCGTAGCCGCCGCCCGCGAAGCCGTAGCCGGCGTCGGGGAAGCTGACGAGCTCGGGCAGGTCGTCGCTGTTGAGGTAGAGGAGGTGGCTGTGGGCGCGGTAGACCGAGCCCAGGATGCCCGAGGTCAGGGTGACCGGCTCCCTGTAGCCACGGCTGTACAGAAGCGACCAGTTCGCGGGGTCGTGCACGAGCAGCTCAGCGCCGCCGTCGCCGTCTGCGTCGGCGAGCATCTGGATCGGCGTGCAGGTGGAGTCGGAGGTCTGCCGCAGCAGCGACCAGCCCTCGTCGTCATAGGCGAAGGTGCCGCAGGCGGTGGTGACGCTGCCGCCCTCGATCCCGATCCAGACCTGGAGGATCAGCTCGTCGTCGCCGTCACCGTCGAGATCCCCGGCGTCCGTGGCCTCGACATCCCAGGCGCTGACCCGCCCGCCCGTGCTGGAGAGCATCACCCTGGTGAGGGCGCGCTGGCCGTAGGGCAGGCGTGAGGGCTCGCCCAGGGAGAGGTCGGCCTGCAGAGGCACGTACAAGAGGTCCTCGCCGTCCAGGAAGATCAGCTCGCGCAGGCCGTCGCCGTCGAGGTCGGGCGCGGCGTGCAGCAGCTCCATCTCGCCCCGCTCCAGGGCGCCGCGCTGCTCGAAGTGAAGCGCCTCGACGGGCTCGTAGACAGGGTCCTCGCCGGGCTCGTCGACCGGGTCCTCGGCGGGCTCGTCCCTGCCCTGGTGGGGCGCGACGTCGGTGACGGCGGGGGCGCAGGCGGCGAGGAGCAGGAGCACGGACATGGGGCCTCCGAGGCGATGACTCCAAGATAGACGCGCGCTCGGAGGAGCATTATCAGGATGATCTGTTCTTGTTCATTCGGGTATTTCGTACAATCCATCGACCGCGGTCATCTGCGATCCGGGCGACGCGGAGCGCCTCGGCGGCGTCGGTCGAGGTGGGGCTCCAGGGACTCGCCAGGGTAGCGCGAAGAGGCCACCTTCCTCCGGCTACACTGGCGACATGCGCCTCCTCCTCCTCGTCTTTGCCGTCTCCTGCACCGAGAACAAGATCCACGCGATCGACAGCGTGCCCACGCAGCCCGAGGACAGCGGCGACACAGAGGTGGATCCCTGCGAGGACGCGCCGCCGGACGAGCTGACCTGCGACGGGCTCGACGAGGACTGCGACGGCGAGGTGGACGAGGGCGATGGCCTGGCCGACTGCGTGCAGTGGTGGCCGGACGAGGACCGGGACGGGGTCGGCGCGGGGGACCCCAGCTGCACCTGCGAGGCGCCGGAGGGCAGCGCCAGCGCCCCCGGGGACTGCGACGACAGCGACGCGGACCGCCAGGCCTGCCGGAGCTGCCTGGAGATCCTCCAGCTGGGCTTCGGCAGCGTCGACGGCCCCTACGACATCGACCCGGACGGCGCGGGGGTCTTCGAGGTGCTCTGCGACATGAGCACCGACGGGGGCGGCTGGACGCTGGCGCTGTCGATGAACGCCGCCAGCATGACCCAGTATGACGGCGGGCAGGTCTTCGAGACGCAGACCACCTTCGGCGCGCCCGCGGACGACAACCACCTCAGCCCGGCCTTCTACCGCCTGAGCTTCACCGCCAGCTACCTCATCGACGAGAGCCACGGGACGCCCGTCGTCTCGGAGACGCCCTGGGCGGACACCACCCTCGGCGCGCTGATCGCGAACGCCGAGCAGGACGGGGTGGGCGTCTCCTCGATCTGGTCGCGCAGCCCGCGCACGGCCTTCCTGCTGCGCAGCTCCGAGACGACGGACCACGTCTTCCAGGACGGCGACCTCCGCGCCCACCTCGTGCTCAACGACGACGCCACCACGGACATCGCGTTCCCGGTGACCATCGACTACGCCGAGGGGGAGCGACACCTGGTCTTCGACTCGGCCTACGGGGTCGCTGGCGGGCGGGTGTACACCGACCCGCCGTACGATGTCGCGCAGTACGGCGTGGACGAGCGGATCCGGCTGTTCCTGCGGTAGCGCGCGCCCCCGCCGCTTCGCCCACCACCGAAACACCACACGCCCTGTCACAACGCCAGCCGGCCGAGGCTCCAAGGTGGATGAGGAGCTGACATGACCCCTGAGACAACCCCCCAAGCGCTGGTCCGTCGGGCCTGCGCGGGCGACGCAGAGGCCCTGGACGCGGTCCTGCGCAGCATCAAGGACGACGTGTACGGGCTGGCCCTGCGCATGCTCGGCACCCCGCCCGACGCCGAGGACGCGACCCAGGAGATCCTGACCCGGGTGGCCACCCACCTCGGCGAGTTTCGCGGCGAGGCCGCCTTGAGCACCTGGGTCTGGCGCATCGCCGTCCGGCACCTGGGCCGCACCCGGCGCAGCGCCCGGGAGCAGATGGTGAGCTTCGACGTGGTCGCGGCCATGATCCACGAGGGCGACGGCCGCGCGATCCCCCCGGTGGAGACCGCCGAGGACCGCCTCCGCGCCGAGGAGGTCAAGATCGGCTGCACCGGCGCGATGCTGCTCTCCCTCGACCGCGACCTGCGCGTGGCCTGGGCGCTCGCGGAGGTCTTCGAGCTGTCGGGGGACGACGCCGCGGCGGTCCTGGGCATCTCCCCCGCGGCCTTCCGGAAGCGCCTCCAGCGGGCGCGGGAGAAGCTCGGCGGCTTCCTCTCCGCCCACTGCGGGCTCGCGAACCCGCGCCGCGCCTGCCGCTGCCCGCGCCAGCTCGAGACGAACCTCGCCCACGGCACCATCGACCTCGACAACCTCCTCTTCGCGGTGCACCCCGCCCACGCCCCGCCGCGGCGCGCGGCCCGCCAGCGGCTCGCAGAGGTCGACGCGATCGAGCGCGCCGCCCAGGTGCTGCTCAGCCACCCCGACTACGTCGCCCCGGAGCGGCTCATCCCCGCCGTTCGGGCGATCGTGACCGATCGCGCCTGGCAGATGTTCTCCGACGAGGGGGCGCCATGAGCCACGACACGCCACAGACGCCCCACGGCCCCGTGGAGCAGGTCCTCCCCGACTTGTTCATCGTGCGGGGCTCGTTCCGGATGGCGCCGCTGGTCCGCATCCCGCGCACGATGTGCGTGGTCCGTCGGGGCCGCGCGCTGACCGTGCTGAACGCCGTTCGGGTCTCGCCGGAGGTGGAGGCCGGGCTCGCCGCGCTCGGCGAGGTCCGGCACGTCGTGCGCCTCGGCCACCTGCACGGCTGCGACGACGCCTGGACCGTGCGGCGCCACGGGGCCCGCTACTGGTCCCTCCCCGGCGAACGGGTGGCGGGGGCCGAGCCGACCGACGCCATCGTCGACGGCGAAAGCCCCCTCCCCGGCGCGTCCTTCATCGTGCTCCGCGGGGCCCGGCTCCCCGAGGCCGCGCTGCTGCTGCCGGACGAGGGCGGCTCCCTGATCACCTGCGACGCCGTGCAGAACGTGGTCGACGACGCCTTCGCCTCCAGCGGCGGCGCGCTCGTGGCCCGCGCGCTCGGCTTCCGCCGTCCGTGCGGCGTCGTGCCCATGTGGCGCCTCCGGCAGGGCGGGCGGCGGCTCGCACCCGACTTCGACCGCCTGCTCCAGCGCCCGTTCGAGAACCTCGTCTCCGGGCATGGCCCCGCCTGCCTCGGCGACGCCCACGCCCGCGTCGCCGCCGAGGTGGGCCGCCTCTGGCCGCGCCTCCCCCACCCCGGCGCGCGCCAGGCGCTGGAGCGGGCCCGGGTGTGCTGGAACCGAGGAGACCTCGACGGCTATGTCCGCGCGCTCTACAGCCCGAACGCCCGCCTGTGGAGCAACGGCCACCCCATCGCCCAGGGCCACGCCCAGATCCGCGCCTTCTACGGGCCGATGTTCACCGGCGAGGCCCCGACGACGCTGGTGTTCGACGACGTCGTCGGCGACGAGGACCTCGCGGTGCGCTTCCACCTCGAGGCCCACGGCGGCGCGCCCGTCGCCGCCGGCCTGACGCTCCTCCGGTTCGACGAGGGCGGGGTGGCCGAGCGCTGGACCCACACGACCGCCGCGCCCGCGAGCGCCCCGGGCTCCCCTGTGGTAAAGTGAATTCACTTTACATCTCAGGAGCCCTGCGTGAACACCGGACAGACGCGACGCGGTCGCCGGACCCGGGAACGGCTGCTCGACGCGGCGGTGCGCGAATTGGTCGCCCACGACGGGGTCATGGACCTCGCGGCCGTGACGCGGCGGGCCGGGCTGTCGGCGGGCGCGCCCTACCGGCACTTCTCCTCGAAGAGCGACCTGCTCGTCGCGCTGGTCGACGCCTTCTACGACGAGTGGGAGGCGGTGGCGTACCGGCCCACCTTCGAGGAGGTCTCCGACGACTGGTGGGCCCGTGAGAAGGAGCGCATCCGCCGCACGGTGCAGCTCCACTACGACCACCCCCTGGGCGCGCTGATCCAGCAGCGCCTCATCGGCGACGCGGAGGCCGTCCGGCACCAGCGGCTGCGCGCCGACCGCCAGGTGCGGGGGGCGGTGAAGAACGTGCGGCGGGGTCAGGCCCTGGGGCGCGTGCCCGCCGACATCGACGCCGAGCTCTGCGGCGCGCTGCTGATGGGCGGCGTGGCCCAGGGCCTGCACAGCGCCCTCGCGCCCGCGCAGCGGATGTGCCAGGAGCGCGTCGTCCGGGCGCTTCAGCGCTTCATGCAGCGGGTGCTGTGCATCGAGGATCCGGAGGACTGCGCGTGAACCGCGACGAGCAGATCGAGGTGCTGGCCGCGTCGCTGGCGTTGGCCCAGGAGAACCGCCGCCCGCTGGACGAGGCCGAGGCCCTGGTGCCCGTCGCCGACTACGTCGACCCGGCGCGCTTCGAGCGGGAGCTGGAGCGGGTCTTCCGGCGCGCGCTCAACCTCGTGACCCTGTCGTCCCAGGTCGCGGACCCCGGCGCCTTCGTGACGGCCGAGGTCGTGGGCGCGCCGACCCTCATCGCCCGGGGCGAGGACGGCCGGCTGCGCGCCTTCCTCAACGTCTGCCGGCACCGGGGCGCCACGGTCGAGCTTCGCCCCCACGGCCGCTGCCGGCGCTTCGTCTGCCCCTACCACGGCTGGACCTACGACAACGACGGGCGGCTCCACCGGGTGCGCCACCCCGAGGGCTTCCCCACCCTGCAGGCCGAGGCGCACGGCCTGGTCGAGCTCCCCTGCACAGAGGCCGCCGGCCTGGTGTTCGTGTGCCCCACCCCGGGCATCACCCCCGAGCCCCTCCCCCAGGCGCTGATCGAGGAGCTGGAGGGCATGCTCGGCCCGCGGCCCACCGCCTTCGCCGCCACCGCGCGCACCTGGAAGGCGAACTGGAAGCTCATCGTCGAGGGCAGCGTCGAGTCCTACCACTTCCGCGTCGCCCACAAGGACACCATCGCGCCCTTCTTCACCGACACCCAGTCCACCCACGAGCGCATCGGCCACCACATCCGCTCGGTGCTGCCGAAGCGCTCCATCACCTCCCTGGCCGACGTCCCCCGCGACCAGTGGCACCTCCGCGACCACACCCACGTCGTCTACAGCCTGCACCCCAACGCGATGATCCTGCTCCAACGCTCACACTTCGACCTCATCCGGATGCAGCCCCTCGCCGCGGACGCCACCCACATCGAGATCCTGACGGTCGGCCAGGCGCCGGACGCGGGCGAGCCGAGCGCCGCGGCGCGGGCGTTCCTGGAGAAGAACCACGCCATCTCGGTGCGCACCCTCGACGAGGACTTCGTGCTCGGCGAGCAGATCCAGCGCGGCCTCCACACCTCAGCGAACACGCACTTCCGCTTCGGGCGCTTCGAGGGCGCGCTCACCGACTGGCACCGTCAGATCGACGCGCTGCTCAAGTGAGCCGCGGTGTCCCGCCCGCGGCCCGGGTGGTCACGGCGCCGCCCCGCTCGCTTCGGCGGCGCGGTCGATGGCGCTGATCAGCCGCTCCCGCTCCCGGATGCGCCAGCTCCCCTCCCCGTAGCTCCGCATGAACGCGTCGACGAACTCCACGGGGTCCTCCCCGACGACCTCGCGGACGGGGACGCCGTCCGCCGCGCTCTGCTCGAACAGCTCGACGAGGTCCTCGAACATCGCGCTCGGGTCGTCGACCAGCCCGACATACATCAGGTACCGCTCCAGCGCCTCCATCGCCGCGCGGTGGCTGGGGGGGAGCTGCTTGCGGCGCGCCTTGTACCGCCACCACCGTGTCTTTTCGCCGATCACCCACGAGACGAACTTCGAGAGGGTCATGAGCACTCTCCTCCTGGTCGGAGCTGTTCAAGCCGTTCTGCGAGGAAGCTCCACGTCCTCCAGAACTCTTCGAGGTATTCCCGCCCCTCCGCGTTGACCGAGTACACCTTGCGCGGCGGCCCCTTCTCGGACGGGACCCGCTCCACGTCGACGAGCCCCTTCTTCTCGACCCGGATGAGCAGGGCGTAGACCGTGCCTTCGGCGATGTCGGAGAAGCCCCGCTCCCGAAGCCAGGCCGTGATCTCGTAGCCATAGGCCGGCCGCGCGGACAGGAGCGCCAGGACGATGCCCTCCAGCGTTCCCTTGAGCATCTCCGTCAACTGCTTGCCCACGGGGGTTCTCCTCCAGGTACTCAGTGTCGCTGACTACTGGTATATAGTAACGCTGAGTAGCGGAGGCGCAAGTGAAAACGTCGATCGGCGCCCGAGGTTACCGGGGCACGCTCGGATTGAGGCTCCGGGGCGGGTCATCCGGCCCGATTCTGAGCCCGGCGCGTGAGCGGGGACGCCGCCTACAACCCCGCCACGAGCTCCTCGCTCACCGCCCAGAGCCGCTCCGCCAGCGCCTCATCCTGCGCCGCCGCGCTGGGCTCCTTCACCTTGCAGTCCTGGAAGTAGAGCCCCGTCAGCGCTGCGGCGTCCGGGTGGACCGCCACGAACACCTGCGTGGCCGCGCCCTGACCCACCGTCTTGAGGTTGTCGCGGCCGACGCTGTCCAGCACGCCCTCGTAGTCGTCGAGGTGCCGGCCCAGGTTGGTCTGGATGACCCCCGGGTGGATGGCGTTGGCGGTCTGCCCGTCGCCCAGGCGGCCGGCCAGCACCTTGGCCGTCAGCAGGTTGGCGAGCTTGGACTGCCCGTAGGTGCGCCAGGGGTGGTAGCCGCGCTGGCCGCTGAGGTTGTCGAACTCGATGCCGACCTCGGGCGCCATGAAGTGCGCGCCGCTGGAGACCATCACCACCCGACCGTCGTCGGTGAGCAGGTCCACCAGCCCGGTGACCAGGATGAAGTGGCCGATGTGGTTGGTCAGGAACTGCAGGTCCAGGCCCAGCGTGGTGCGCGGCTCGGGCAGCGCCATGATGCCGGCGTTGGCGATGATGCCGCTCAGCCGCCGGCCCAGCCCGCGCACCGTCGCGACCGCAGCCCGCACGGAGTCGGGATCCGAGAGGTCACAGGCCACCGCGGTCCCGGCCACCCCGTGCTTGTCGAGCGCCGCCTGCGCCTTGGCGGCGGTCCGGGCCAGCCCGATGACCTCCGCGCCCCGCAGGCCGAGCACCCGCAGGGTCTCCTCCCCGATGCCCGAGTTGCAGCCGGTCAGGACGTAGACCCTGCCGCTGAGGTCGATGCCCTCGGTCACTTCCTCTGCCGTGCTGGCTGCCCCGAACGATGCCATCTTCCGCTCCTGTGATGCGGTGTTCTTCAGATGAGGGGCCATAACGCCTCTGGCGCCCGGGAACACCCACGCTCGGCCACGGGGGGCGGCCGGGATAGGAGCAGGACATGCGCATCGTGTACGCCCGCCAGCCCTTCCCCGACCGCTGGACCTCGGCCGTGTTCCTCGCGGGCCCGACCCCCCGCTCCGCCGAGGTGGCGAGCTGGCGACCCGAGGCCCTGCGCCTGCTGCGCGAGGCCGGCTACGACGGCGCCGTGTTCTCCCCGGAGGACCCGTCGGGGACCGTCCGGGCCCACTACCTGGACCAGGTCGAGTGGGAGCGCCAGGGCCTGGAGTTGGCCGACGTCGTGCTGTTCTGGGTACCGCGGGAGCTGGCCACGATGCCCGCGTTCACCACGAACGTCGAGTTCGGCGCCTGGGTGGCCTCGGGCAAGGCGGTGCTGGGCTTCCCGCCGGGCTCGCCCAAGAACCGCTACCTCGCCTGGCTGGCCGGGACGCACGGCGTGCCGGTGCTCGACACCCTGGCGGCCACCGTCGAGGCCGCCCTCGCGCGCATCAACGGCGGCGAACTGCGCACAGACGGCGAGCGCCACGTCCCCCTCCAGGTGTGGCGCACCCCCTCCTTCCAGGCCTGGTACCAAGCCCAGCAGGCCGTGGGCAACCGCCTGATGGGCGCGCGCATGGCCTGGACCTTCACCCCCTCCCGGGCCCTCCAGCCCTTCGCCTGGATCCTGGAGGTCCAGGTGCACGTCGCCGCCGAGGACCGGGTGAAGGCCAACGAGTGGGTCTTCGCGCGGGCGGACCTCTCCGCGACGCTGCTCCACGGCCCGGTGGCCCCGGACCCCCTGGACACCGAGGTGGTCCTGATCCGGGAGTTCCGCGCCCCGGTGCGCACCCGCGACGGCTTCGTCCACGAGCTGCCGGGCGGGTCCAGCTTCGAGGAGGGCCAGACGGCGCTGCAGGTCGCGGCCGACGAGGTCGCGGAGGAGGTGGGGCTGACGCTGAGCCGGGAGCGCTTCGAGCCGCTGGGGTCCCGGCAGCTCGCGGGCACGCTGTCGTCCCACCACGGCCGGCTGTTCCGCTGCGCGCTGACCGACGACGAGCTGCAAACCCTGCGGGTCTTCGCCGAGCAGGGCCAGGCCCGGGGGCTGGGCTCGGAGCGGGCCTACGTCGAGCTGAGCACCGTCCGGGCGCTGCTGGAGGACGAGCGGGTGGACTGGGCGACCGTGGGGATGGCGGTGGTGGGGCTCATGGGCTGAGCACTTCAGCGCGTCCACCCCTCCACCCGCAGCCGCTCAAACCCCTCCAACAGCAGCCCCAGCCCCAGCTCCAGCTCCTGGACGCCGTCGTGGCGGCCCTCGGCGACCTCCAGCGTCAGCCCGCGCATGTAGGGGTAGGTGTCCGCCGGCACCATCGGCGCGTACTCGGCGGCCTTCGCGGCGTACTCCTTGGGCTCGAAGGGGAAGGTGAGCCGCTGGAGCGTGAATCCGTAGACGTGGCCGTCGAGGGTGTTCCAGGCGTAGTCCGCGAGCGCCCACGAGAACCCCGCCTCGCGCAGGCACCCCAGCGTGGCGTCGATGTACCGGAGCATCGCCGGGCCGGTGTTGACCCGGGAGAGGATCAAGAGCGTGGCCCAGGGGTGCCGCATCAGGACGTCGTGGGCGGACAGCGCGCGCCGTCGCATCGCCTCGCGCCAGTCGCCGCCGAGGGTGGGCAGCTCGATCTCGCCGATGACCCGGTCCACCAGGCCGTCGAGCAGGTCGTCCTTGTTGGCGACGTGGTTGTAGAGCGACATCGCCTCGACCCGCAGCGCGCGCGCCAGCTTGCGCATCGACAGCGCGTCGACGCCCTCGCGGTCCGCCAGGCGCATCGCCGCGCTCAGCACGGCCTCGCGGGTGAGCGGTGTCTTCCGCTGGCGCTTCTTCCTGGGCTTCGTGGGCTCCTCACCCATGGGCGGCTCCCTGGATCGTGATGACCAGCTTCCCCGTAACCCTCCGCGCCTCGAGCGCGCGGATGGCGTCGGGCACCTGGGCCAGGGGGTAGCTGCGGTCGACGGGGGCCACGATCGCGCCCGCCGCCAGCAGCTCGGCCAGGGTGCTCAGCGCCGCGTGGTCGGGCACGGAGAGGTAGTTGGCGAAGCGCTGCCCGCCCAGCCGGGAGAGGATGGGGCCGAGGAGGGCGAGCTGGAGCAGGGTCCCCAGCGCGCCGCCCACCATCACGTAGACGCCGTCTTCGCTCAGGATGCGCCGGTAGGCCAGGAAGGAGCGGTAGGCGGCCGCGTCGAGGATGACGTCGAAGCGCTCGTCGAGGCGGGTGACGTCCTGGACGCGATGGTCCACGACGCGAGCCGCGCCCAGGCGGCGCACCGCGTCGACCTTCTCGGTGCTGCACACGGCGGTGACCTCGGCGCCGAGGTGCCGGGCGAGCTGCACCGCGAAGGCGCCCACCCCGCCGCTGGCACCCAGCACGAGCACGCGCTGTCCGGCCTTCACCCCAGCGACCTCCTGGACGCCCTTGAGCGCGGTGACCCCGGCCATCGGCACCGCCGCGGCCTGCTCGAAGCTCAAGCCCCGCGGTAGGGCGACCAGGTGGGTCTCCCGGGCGCAGACATACTCCGCGAAGGCGCCGAAGCCCTGGTCCGAGAGGTCCCCCATGACCGCGTCACCCACCTTCAGACGCTGGACCTCCGGGCCCGCGGCGACGACCACGCCCGCGACGTCCGCGCCGAGGGCGGGGCTTTTGGGCCGGACGAGCCCCGTCATCAGCCGCATCAGCCAGGGATCGGCGCGCATCAGGTGCCAGTCGGCGGCGTTCACCGAGGCGGCGCGCACCGCGATCAGCACCTCATCGGCGGCCGGCGTGGGGAGGGGGCGTTCGACATGCTGCAGCACGTCGGGCCCCCCGTAGCGGGGGAAGACCACCGCGCGAGAGGTGGACGGGAGGGGGCGGATCGATCGGGCGAGCTGTTCCATGACGCTGACTCCTGCTTACGCTGTAAGTCTTAACATACAGCGTAAGTTGCGTGAGCTGGAATCGCGCCGCCGGTGTTCGTCCAAGGCCCCGGCGGTCGGCAGGGCTCGGGCCGCTCGACCACCGCGCTGCGGGTCAGGGAGCGCCCCCTTGAAGCCGGATGACCCTCAGCGCTCCGCTCCGGCCAGCCGCTCGAAGCGCTCGCCGTCCTCGTTCGTGATGACGCCGATCCGGTCGAGCAGCTCAGGCCAGGAGCCGAACCGCTGACGCAGGGGCGCGCCGTCCGACAGCTCGAAGACCGCGCCCCCCTGCGGCCGGTCGGCCTCGATCAGCAGAGCCGCGCGGGCGCCGTCCACCCGCTCGCCCACCGGGACGAGGCCGGGGTGCTCCGAGAGGGCGGGCAGCCCCTGGACCACCCAGGGGGACGGGCCCAGCGCATAGCGGGCCGTCGCGGGTCCGTCGAAGCACACCCAGGACGCGCCCTGGGGCTCGGGGTGCGAGAGGGTGGCCTCCAGCGCGGTCCACCACGCGGGGAGGCCCGCTTCGGCCGCGCCGCCTTGCCGCTTCCGGGCCCACCACAGCGTGGGGAAGCCGTCCAGCAGCCGGCCCAGGGCCTCGCGCCAGGGCACGGGCAGATTGGACGCGGCGACCCAGGCGCGCGCGTCCCGGGCGTCGCCGACGTCCAGCGGGTTGCCGTCGTCCGGGTCGGTCCCCAGCGGCCGCTCGGCGAGCCAGCGCACCTTGGGGAGCGTCATCCGGGGGGACCTCGCGGTGGCCCGCATCGCCCGGGAGACGAGGGAGGCCCGGACGCCCGCGATGTGGTCGCAGACGCGCCCCGGCTGGCTGCCCGGACCCGGGCGCACGAGGAGCGGCCGGCCGGCGTACAGGCCGAAGGTCAGCCCCGTCCCGGCCTCCCACAGGCGCCGGGCCAGGCGCCAGTCCGGCTCGGCGGAGCGGCGCACCCGGTGGCCGGGCGTCGAGGCCGCGGCCGCCGCTTCCCGGGCCTCGGCGGTCAGGGGCAGCCCGTCCAGGACCAGCCGGGGGAGGCGGCCGAGCAGGGGCCCCGCGTCCTCCGGATCGCTGAAGGACAGGTCCAGCTCCTCCAGCCCGGCGCAGCGCGCCAGCGGCGCGACGTCGGGCAGCGCGCAGAAGCGAAGCCGCAGACGCCGCAGCGCGGGGAGCGACGCGAGCATGTCCAGGCCCTCCGGGGCCCCGCCGCGCAGCTCGAGGGTCTTCAGGTTGCGGCAGGCCACCAGGGCGGTGAGGTCGCGCGCGCCGTCCAGGCGCAGGTGCTCGATCTCCAAGGGCCCGCGGGCGGCGAGCGCCTGGGCCACGGGCGGGTCGTCATGGAGCATGATCGAGGTTCTTCGTCCACAGGCGGCAGATGGCGGGCAGGAGGCGCGCCTCCAGGGCCCGCGCTCCATCGTACCAGCGCGGGCGGGCCGCCGGGCGGCGACCGCGGGGCCAGACAGGCGGGCGACCGTGAGCCCGGACAGGTTCTGCTCAGGGATCGTCCAGCCCCCGCAGGTGCGCCTCGGCGTCGGCCCAGCCGGCGGTCGCGCAGAGGTCGACGGCCGCGTCGAAGGGAGGCCGGAGCGCGGCGCCGCCGTGGCACGCCGCGAAGTGGGCCGCCGACAGGATCGAGGACCACGCCCCCACCGCGTCGCCGCCCTCCGCGAGGCGCCCCGCGAGCTGCAGGAAGGCGTCTCCCTGGAAGTCCTCCCGCTCCTCGGCCAGGGCCTGAAGCGTCTCGGCCCACACCCCCGGGTCCCCGTGGCCCTGCTCCACGAGCCACTGCGCCGCGTCGAACAGGCGCGTGCTGAAGTCGCCCACCGCGTCCACGACGTGGGAGGCGGGGCCGATCCCGCCGATGTCCAGGCCGGCGGGCCACCGCAGCAGGGACCACGCAGCCGCGGCCACCCGCGCGGGGTCGTGGGCCTCCCAGGCCAGAGCGGCCCACGCCGCCCCCCGCGCCAGCCCGGCCCAGGCGCCGAAGTCCGCACCCTCGGCCCCCGGAGGGATCCGACCCGCGAGGGCCGCGTCCACCAGCTCCCGCGCGCGGCGGTGGGCGTCGGTCGGCTCGACCAGGCGCAGCGCCGCCCCGGTCCAGGCCTCGCGCTGCTGCCAGGCGTCCGCGCCGCCCGGGGGCGACGGGAAGGACGACACGAGGTCTCGGACGGCGTCAGCGCCGCCCCCCTCGCCGCCCATGGCCCGGTCCAGGGCATCCAGCACATCCGCGAGGCCGAGGAGCGGGTCCAGCGCCTGCGGTCCCCCAAGCTCCAGGGCGCGCCGCGTGGCCGCAGCCCGCAGCGCCCACCGCGACGACGACGCCCAGGTCGCGCCCGTGCCCCCGACCGCGCACACGAGCGGCCCGCCCGTCAGCGACCCCCAAGGGGTCAGCGCGGTCCCGATGATCTCATCCGCCGCCGAGCGCCCGATGGGGACCACCCACCACAGGCCCTCGTCGCGTGGATGGAGGTGACCCCAGCCGAGCGGATCGAGGCGGAGGTCCAAGCCCCGCTCGAGGTCGTCGTGTCGGCCGGCGAGGTGACGCAGGGCCGCGATACTCCAGGCCATCGGCATTCCCTGGGGGGTATGGTCATCCTGCACTCTAACGAGCCCGGTCGGCGCCCGCGCCCTGGAGCGGCCCGCCGCGCGGAGATGCCCGCCCATGCCCGTGTCCGCGACCCTCGTCCTCTACGACCGCCGGGCCCTGGCAATGCTGCAACGCAGCATGACGCTACGCCCCCTGCTGGCCGCGACGGAGGTCCAGCCGCTCACCATCACCGCCCTCGCGCTGGAGGAGGTCTACGGCGAGCCCCTTGAGTTGCCCGAGGCCGACGCCGCGCTGCTGGCCGAGGCCGCGGACGAGTCGGTGCTGACCTGGGCGGACCTCCAGCCCCGCATGGGCGGCGGCTTCGCCTGGTCTCCCCGCTGGGCGCTGCTGCGCTGGATGGCCCACGTCTCCCGACAGACCGGCGGTCGCATCGAGGTGCAGGTGGTCCACGAGCGCGGCGACATGCTCTACGAGGTGGCGTCCTGGTTCTTCGGGGACGAGCACAGCCTGGAGGTCGCCGACTACGACGGCCGGGACAAGCCCCTCCGCCGGGCGCGGGCCGCGCGGCGGTCGACGCCCGAGGCCGAACCGCCGGGCTTCCAGCAGCTCGCCCTCGCGCTCCGCGACGTGGAGATCCAGCGATGACCCCCATCCAGCGGCGCAGGGCGAAGCAGCTCCGGGCCCTGGTCGCGAAGGGCGCCCTCGTGTCCTGCTCCCGACTGATGGAGGAGGCCGACGACGGACGCTACCTCGCGGCTTCGATCAAGCGGCACGGGGACTTCTACCTGGTGTACATCGAGGCGTACTACGCGACCCCGCCCCACGGCCAGGAGATTGCGCAGGACTCCTGGTTCTTTGACGACCTTGACGAGGCGCTGCGGCGCCTGGTCGAGGCGTCGGGCATCCCGCTGCATGCGTTCAACCATCGACCTTGAGGACGCCGGCCGGGGTCGCCGCCTTCAGGCAGCACCTGGGCGAGCATGAGGCGCCTCCGGGCCAGCTCCGTCCGACGCTCCGACCACCCTGCGCAGCGCTTCCAGACCTCCTGGAGCGAGCGGCCAGGTCTCCCGTGCCACCCGCGTGTCGGTCCGGGCCTCGACGATGAGCGCGGAGGGGCCGAGCCCGACGCGCGTCGGTCCGCCGACGTCCACACCGAAGCCCGCGGGGGTGACGGCGAGCCCTCCGCGCCAGGCGAGCTGGTGATCGAAGACCTGCAGCAGGCCGAAGCGCCAGCCCACCACGAGGTGCCCGTTGGGCAGCCACGCCGCGCCGGTGCAGCGATCGGCCTGCGTCGAGGACGCGACCGGCCGCCCGGTCGCGTCCTCCCATATCCGAGGAAAGAAGCGCGGCTTGACGCGACGCGCCCTGCCGCCGGGCCAGGGTCGGAGGGAGGCCGTCCCGCCCCGAGACCCTGCGAACACCTGTTCACCGTCGGGTGAGAACGCCACCGCGGCCAGCTCCCCCAGCCGCCCCTCGGCGCCGAGCACGGCCCCGTCCGCGGCGACGAAGCTCAGCCCCTTGGCGTGCCCCAGCGCGAAGCCCCGACCGTCGGGCGCCGTGGCCACGCGCGTGGCCGGGGGCAGCTCGGCGGGCCAGGGCCGCCACCGGGCCTCGCCCAGCGCGCGGTGCCCCTCGCGGCAGGCCTCGCGGCCGCCCCCAGCCGAGATCGGGTCCGCCTCGAAGGGCGATGACTCGACCGGCTCGACAGCGCCGCTCAGGAGGTCCAGCCGCCAGGCTCGCTCGGCGAGGTCCGTCAAGGTCACAGCCCAGCCGCGCGCGTGCAGAGAGAGGCACCACAGCGCGCGGGGCAGGTGCTCGTCCCACCAGGGGTGCCCGGCGTCGAGCCGAACGGCGAGCTGCGGATCCGACCCTTGGAAGCCGAGCCGGACAAGCGCACGGGCGAGGGCCATCGCGCGCGCCCGCGCCGGGCCGCTGCCGGACACGAAGCGCGCGGACGCATGCGGCAGGTGGAGGAGCACGCGGGACACCGCGCCCGGGTCGGCGCCGACCTGGAGGGTGACCGTCAGGTGCTGATCTCCGTCGCGCCAGGCCAGCGTGTCGGCCCCCAGCGCCGCCGCGCAGGCGGACCGGACCGCCTCGCGCGGGATCGGCGACGGCGCGCGGAGGTCGAGATCGTAGGACATGCGCTCCTCGGGGCTGCACCGGCCCCCTTCATACCCCGACGCCGCCCGCCCGCCGGCCTCTGCCCGAGGCCCGGCGTATGGGCGCCCACCCTGTGCAGGCCGAGGTGGGCAAAGGCGGCCTGGCTGGCCTGGGAGATCACCCGCCGGGTGAGCGGGGTCAAGGCATCGTGATCACCCGCTTGCCCCGCGCGTGCCCCCCCACCAGGTCCCGGAACGCCTCGATGGCTTCGTCGAACGGGACCGTCTTCTCGATGACCGGGGTGAGGGCGCCCTCCTCGACCCATCGGGCGAGCTGCGCCAGATCCTCGGAGGAGCCCGGCGTGGCCGCGAACACGGTGAGGCGCTTCGGCGCGGCGATCGACCGGATGGCCACCTGGGCGATGCGGCCGAGGGGCCCCAGCAGGGCACCGCCCCCCTGGCCGAAGGAGGCCACGTAGATGCCGTCGAGCTTCAGCACCCTTCGCCGCTCGGAGAGGCGGTGGTTGCCGACCAGGTCGAACACCACGTCGAACCGGGGGTCGCCTCGGGTGTAGTCCTGCTGCGTGTAGTCGATGACCTCGACCGCTCCGAGGGCGCGGGCCTGCGCGGCGTTCCGGCCGCTGCACACCGCGGTCACCTCGGCGCCCAACGCGGTCGCCACCTGGATCGCGAAGGTCCCGACCGATCCGGAGGCGCCGTTGACCAGCACCTTCTTGCCGGCGGACACCCGGCCGGCGTCCCGCAGCCCCTCCAGCGCGGTGATGCCCGCGATGGGCAGCGTGGCGGCCTGCGCGAAGCCCATGCCGTCGGGCTTGATGGCGAGCCGGCCCTCGGCGGCGACGGCCAGCTCGGCGCAGGTGCCGCTGGACATCTCCCCGAACACCGCGTCCCCGGGGGCGAAGCGGGTCACCTTCGCGCCCACGGCCTCGACCACGCCGGCCCCGTCGTGACCCACGACGCGCTTGCGCGGACGGCCTGGCCCGTAGACGAAAGGCCGGAGCAGCGTCGGCCGCCCGAGCAGCATCATCCGGTCGCCGAAGTTCAACGAGACGGCCCGGATGCGGACGCGGACGGCGTCGTCGCCGACCGGCGGGGGCGGGACGTCCTCGAACCGCAGGACATCGGGGGGACCATACGCCGGCTGGACCAGGGCTCGCACAGGGCACCTCCGGCCGAACGTAGCCCGCGGCGGTGGGGAGGACGGCCTGACGAAGCGCAGGGTTCGAGCCGCTTCAGCGCCCGCCGGGGTCGCCCTCGGCGCCCCTGCCCCTACGACCCCATCCAGGGGAGCACCACCTCCAGCCAGGCCTCCGGCGAGAAGAGGGGGGTGTGGTGGCCGCCCTGCCCGGCCGGCAGCACCCGATGCGTCACCTGCGTGGAGACCTGGCGGACCAGGGGGTGCTGCTCGGCGCGCGAGGGCTCGAAGGTGGGGTCGTCCTCGCTGTCCACGACCAGGACCGGGGTGTCGAAGCGCTCGGTCCCCCGGGAGGCCGCCACGAAGCGCTCGGTCAGCTCGACCAGGCCGTCGAAGCGGGCCAGCAGCAGAGGCTTGTCGATGTGCTCGTCCAGCAGGCGCCGCTCGTAGTCCAGCGCCCACGCGCGCCAGGGGGTCTCCACCGGCCGCAGGATGCGCTTGCGCTTGAGGGTCCAGGTCAGCACCCCGCCGGGCAGGACCCTGAAGACGCCCAGCCGCTTGCGGGCGAGGGCGAGCTTGTCCAGGTCGAAGGTGGTGTGGGACAGCACGAGGCCGCTGAGGCGGTGGTGGTGGCCGGGGAGCAGGGCCAGGGCGACGAAGCCCCCGAAGGCGAAGCCCACCACCGAGAAGCGCTCAGCGCCCAGCGCGTCGGCCACGCCCACCACGCCCTCCAGCAGCCCCTCGGCGCGCCTCACGTCCCGAGGGATCTCCACGAAGACGAAGCGCTGATCCGCGGGCGCCGTAGCCGCCACCGGGGTCCACATGGCGGCGTCCAGCTCACCGCCATGCAGGAAGAGCACGGGCGCGCCATGACCGACGCGGTCCACGAAGCGCCAGCGCGGGTCCGCTGGCAGAAACTGCCACTCCCCTGGAAGATCGGCTTCAGAGCGCTGCATGGCTCACCAGGTGTCCCGGATCCGGACGATGGGCTCCATCCCCCAAGGGTATCCTGCGGCCCTCCTGGACCGCGACGGGGAGTCCCCTTGAAGTACCCGGAAGCGCCCATCGCCCGAGCCTTCGCGGAGGCCGTCCGGTCGACGCCCGCGCCCAAGGACGTCGTGGTGGAGGGTGCGGGCGTCCACTGGAACGTCATCGCGAGCCACGGCGAGCGGCGCAGCCTGACCTCGTGCTTCTCCACACATCCAGGGGGAACGCCGGAGTACCTCACGAAGTTCATGGACGCGGGCGACGTGCTCTGCGGTTGGGGGCGGACCCGCTCGTCGACCGAGGCCGCTGGTGGCGTCGACGCGTGGATGGGCGGCATGTCCTGGGACAAGCTGCTCGCGCGCTTCCCGTTCATCGAGCGCCGGCAGCGCCAGCTCCAGGCCCTCCTGGACGCCGTCTTTGAAGCGGAGCCCGACCTGCGAGGCGCCGTCGACGGGGCGCTGTGCCGCACCATGTGCGACCTCTTCGTGCTCACCATCAGCGCGGGCGCGCGCAGCGTCGAGACGAGGTTCTACGGGAAGAACGAGCAGCCCGACGCCACCGTGAAGTGGGACGGGACCCCCATGGCGCAGCTCCGGGTGTCGCCCCCACACTTCCCGGCCCTGGTGCGGGCCTGGCTGGAGGAGGACGCGCTGCCTGGCGCCCTGGTCCACCCGGGCCTCGAGCTGCTGCCCGTCGCGACGTACTACGAGCAGGGCCGCCCCATCGAGGGGGAGTTCATCGTCAGCTGGGACAAGATCGAGAAGTTCTACGAGAGACCTCGGTTCGGGTGCAGTCAGGACGCCCTCGACCTCATCGCGGCCCTGCGGCAGCGCGGGTTTGACCACACCCTCCGCGCGGGGCAGTCCATGGCCACCTTCATCCTCTCCCGATCGAGGCGGCACGGCCTCCGCCCCGGCCAGGCCAGCGTGTCCATCGTGTTCCACCCCGACGCGCCCCGGGTAAGGGTGAAGGGTATGGGAGACGACGTGTCCGGCTTCACCCTGGAGGGGCTCGATCGCATCGAGCCGCTGGTGGACGTGCTCCGGGTCCTCGAACAGCGGGACATCGACTGAGCGTCCGCCTCAGGGCGAGAGCGTCACCCGCACCGCGCCCGCCATGACCACCGGGCCGTCCCCGCTGGAGCTGACCACCTCGCCGGTGAACCAGGCCAGGATGGGGTCCCCCGGCTCCACCCCGGTCTCCACGATCTCCAGCGCGCAGCTCGACCCGAGGTTGACGTAGTCCTCGCTGGCGACCCAGTACCGTGCGGTGTCGTTGAAGCCGATGGACGTGTCTCCCGTACAGTCGTAGCGGCCGGGCTCAAGGGTCTGGTCCCAGGTCAGGTCCAGCTTCGGGGGCGTGGCCGAGCCGTCCGGGCTGGCGCTGATCCGGATCTCGCCCTCATGGAAGCCCGAGCCCAGCACGGCCGTGGCGATGAGGTCCGCATAGTCGGTCCCGTCCAGCTCCAGGCAGGCCTCGCCGTCCTCCACCGCGCAGGGCAGCGCTGTGCCCGTGTCGTCCGGCGGGGTGGAGTCGGTGGCGTCGGTGTCCCCTGTCCCCGACTCGCCGGAGTCGTCCTTGTCGCCACAGGCGGCGGTCACGGTCGAGAGCATCAGCAGGGCGGGTCCGAGTCGCATGGTCTCTCCAAGAGGATGGCCTCACGCCGAGGCGGGCCGCGTCATGGGCACCTCCGAGGCGGCGTCGCCCGGGGATCGAGTGTAGCCACGGGCGGGGGGCGCCGCCAAGCCGGGCGTCTCACCCGCCCTCCCGCGCCCCCAGCACCTCCAGCAGCGCGTGCTCGTACAGCACGCCGATCAGCCGCCCCGCCTCGTCCACCACCGGCAGCGCGTCCACGTCCGGCGCCGCCAGCCGGGCCACCGCCTCGCCGACCGGCAGCGCCGGACTGAGCGGCGGGATCTGCACCACGATGCCCTCCCCTGACCCGCCCCCGCCCAGGGCGTCCACCAGATCCTGGACGTCGATGGCGCCCCGGTAGCGCCCCGCGTCGTCCACGACCCACACCACGTCGTCCCGGGTCCGCTGGAACGCCGCGACGACCGCGTCCAGGGCCGGGCGCTCGGGCACGGTCACGTAGCCGTCGCGCTGCATCAGCTCGCCGACCGCGCGGGCCCGCAGCGCCTCGGGCACCTCGGGGTGGAGCGGCACGCCGCGCGCCCCCAGCAGCGCCTCGTGCAGCGACGCGGGCCCGAAGCCCGAGGTGACCAGCAGCGCGACCGAGATGGTGATCAGCGTGGTCGGCACCACGGTGTAGCTGCCGGTCAGCTCGAACAGGACCAGCACCATCGCCAGCGGCGCCCGCAGCACCGCCGCCGACACCGCCCCCATCGCGACCAGCCCGTAGGAGCCGGCGGACGCCTCCGGGCTGAGGAGCTGCACGACGAGCCCGAACAGCGACCCCGCGACCGCCCCGACCATCAGGATCGGCGAGAACAGGCCGGCCCCGCCCCGTCCGCCGAAGGTGGCCGCCGTCGCCACCCCCTTGCCCACCAGCAGCGCGAGCAGCAGCGGCACGCCGAGGGCGCCGGGGTCGGCCAGCACCCGGTCCACCAGCGCGTAGCCGGTCCCCATCACCCCGGTCAGGCCGAGGGCCCCCAGCCCCCCCACGACCGCCCCGGACACCGCCCCCCGCAGCAGCGGCGTCGGCCCGAGCCGGGCGACCAGCCGGTCGGTCCAGGTGACCGCGACCTGGAAGAGCACCGCCACCACCCCGCAGGCCGCGCCCAGCGCCGCGTAGGCCACCAGCTCCGCGGGCCGCTCCAGCGTGAAGCCCGGGGCGTGGAAGGCGACCCGCTCCCCCAGCAGGGCCTGGCCCACCAGGGTGCCCACCACCGACGCGGTGACCACCGGGCCGAAGTGCTTGAGGGCGAAGCTGCCCAGCAGCAGCTCCAGCGCCAGCGCGGCCGACCCCAGCGGGGTGTTGAACGACGCCGAGATGGCCGCCGCCGCCGCGCCGGCCACCAGCACCCGAAGCTCCCCGGACCGCAGGCGGAGCCGGGCGCCCACAGATGAGAACAGCGCCCCCGCCAGCGCAGCCACCGGGGCCTCCCGCCCCCCGGCGTGCCCGGTCCCCAGGGAGAGCGCCGCAGCCGCAGCCGTGAGCGCCCCGTCCCGCAGCCGGAGCCGCCCCCCGCGGAGCTGCACCGCCTCGATCAGGCTGGAGATGCCTGCGGGGCGCTCCACCGCGCCGAGCCGGAGCACCGCGCTGGCCAGCACGCCCCCCAGCACCGGCACGAGCAGCGCCCGCCACCAGGGGATGGCGTGGACCGAGGGATCCGCGGTCCCCAGTGCCATTTGGCCCACCACCAGGCGTGCGAAATCGAACAGGCCCGCCACCCCGCCGCCCACCAGCCCGGCCGCCGCCCCCAGCAGGAGCATCCGCGCGGAGGGGTCCTGCAGCAGGCGCGCCACGCGGGCGCGGGCCCGGTCCAGGGCGCGGCGCGCGGCGGTCGGGGCAGGCTCCTCCATCCCTCAAGTCCCTGCAGCTTCCGTGCCTGGAGGATATGGCACGCGCGTTGCACAGGACCTGGGTTGGAGGCCCCTTGCCCGGCACCATCGTCGCCATCCAAGGCAGCGTCATCGACGTGGCGTTCCCCGCCGGGGAGGAGCCCACCCTGCGCGAGGCCCTGCGGGTGGAGCGGGACGCTGGCGCCGACCTCGTGCTGGAGGTCCACGGCCACCCCGCGCCCGGCGTCGCCCGCGCCCTGGCCCTCGCGCCCACCGCTGGCGTCCACCGCGGCCAGGCCGTGCACCGGACCCGCCGCCCCCTGCAGATCCCGGTCGGGACCGGCCTGCTCGGGCGGGTGGTCGACTGCCTGGGCAACCCCCTGGACGGCGGCCCGCCCGTTGACGCCGCCGACTCCTGGAGCGTCCACCGGGAGCCCCCCAAGCTCCACCGGCACCTGCCCCGGGTCGAGCCCCTGCCGACCGGCATCAAGATCATCGACCTGCTCTGCCCCTTCGCCCGGGGCGGCAAGACCGGGCTGTTCGGCGGCGCGGGGGTGGGCAAGACGGTGCTCCTGATGGAGTTCATCAGCGCCGTCGCCGACGCCTACGAGGGCGTCCCGGTCTTCGCCGGCATCGGGGAGCGCATCCGCGAGGGCCACGAGCTGTGGCAGGAGTTCAGCGAGGGCGGCCTGATGGAGCGCACGGTGATGCTCTTCGGCCAGATGGACGCTCCTGCCGGCGCCCGCCTGCGGGTCATCCACGCCGCCCTGGCGGTCTCGGAGTGGTTCCGCGACACCCAGCAGCGCGAGGTGCTCCTGCTGGTCGACAACATCTTCCGCTTCGTGCAGGCGGGCATGGAGACCAGCGCCATGCTGGAGCGCCTGCCGTCCCGCGTCGGCTACCAGCCCACCCTGTCCACCGAGCTGGCCGAGGTGGAGGAGCGCATCGCCAGCACCCGGGACGGCACCATCACCAGCGTCCAGGCGGTCTACGTGCCGGCGGACGACCTCAACGACCCCGGCGCGGCCACGGTGATGGAGCACCTCGACGCCCGGGTCGTGCTCTCCCGGGAGCGGGCCGCCGCCGGCCTCTACCCCGCCGTGGAGCCCATGCGCTCCCAGTCCCGCCTGCTGGCGCCGGACATCGTCGGCGCGCGCCACGACCAGGTGGCCGACGCCGTCCGCCGCACCCTCGCCCGCTACAAGGAGCTGGAGGACGTCATCGCGATGCTCGGGCTGGATGAGCTGTCGCCGGATGACCGCCGCGCGGTGGCCCGGGCCCGCCGGCTGGAGCGCTTCCTCACCCAGCCCTTCGTGGTGTCCGAGGCGTTCACCGGGCGCAAGGGCGCCCGCGTCCCCATCGAGGAGACCCTGACCGGCTGCGAGCGCATCCTCGACGGGGGCCTCGACGGCGTGGACGAGCAGCGGCTCTACATGATCGGCGGGCTCGAGGACCTGGACCGGGTGGCCCGATGACCCCCCTGCACCTGGAGCTGCGCACGCCCTCCGGGCTGGTCCTCGACCAGCCGGTCCAGGCCATCACCGCTGAGGACCGCTCGGGCTGGTTCGGTATCCGGCCGGGGCGCGCCGACGTGATCGCGGTGCTCCCCCCGGGGCTGCTCGTCTTCCGTGATGCCGATGGCGAGGGCTTCGTCGCCCTGGCCGGCGGCTTGCTGAGCCTGGAGGCCGGGCGCTGCCGGGTGGTCTCGCTGGAGGCGGTGGTCGCCCGCGAGCTGGACGCCATCGCCGAGCAGGTCGCCCAGCAGGCCCGCCGCCGCCGGGAGCGCGCCGCGCTGCACCAGGGTGTGGTGCGCGACCTCGCCCGCGAGGCCCTCCGCCGCCTGCTGCAGGAGCGCCCGTGACCGACAAGCGCCCCGACGATGAGTACGTGGAGGCCGTCCGCCAGAAGGCCGCGCGCATGGCCCGCGCCCGCAAGGAGCGGCGCTCGGTCTGGGTGGTGCTGGGCCAGGCCGGCACCGTGGGGTGGCAGTTCGCCCTGCCCCTGGTGGCCTGCACCCTGGCCGGCCACGCCCTGAGCCGCGCGCTCCACCACCGGGGACCCGCCCTGGCCGGCGTGCTCGTCGGCCTCGCCCTGGGGCTGTGGCAGGCGGGGCGCAGCCTGATGGCCGGCCTCCCCCAGGACGAGGAGGCGCCATGATCGCGCTCGCGTTCGCGGCCGGCTTCCTGGGCGGGGCCGCCCACCTCGGGGTCACCGCGCTGAGGGCCCGCGCCGTGACCGGCGGGTCCGTGGGCCTCTCCCTGCTCCTGGCGCCGGCGGGGCTCGCGGGCCCCGCCCTGGCCACCGTCGCGGTGCTGCTGTGGCACCCGGCCGGCGTCTGGGCCCTGCTGGTCGGCCTCATCGCGGCCCGCGGGCTGCTGATCCGGCGCCTGGGCCGCGCGGTCGAGGGGGGCGCGTGGAGACCCTGACCCCGCCCGTCCTCGTCCAACTCGGCCCCCTGGGGCTGACCGAGACCGTCTTCGTGAGCGCCGCGCTCACGGGGGTGCTGCTCGTCCTCGGCCTGGTCGGCGCCCGGGTCGCGCGGGCCCGCGAGGTCGCCGAGGTCATCTACGAGTTCGTCGAGTCCATGCTCCAGGACATGGTCACCGTCGACGTGGCCCCCGTCGTGCCCCTGGTGCTCACCCAGTGGCTCTTCATCCTCTCGGCCAACCTCGTGGGCCTGCTGCCTGTGGTGTCGAGCCCCACCCGCGACCTGTCGCTGACCGCCGCGCTGGCGGTGGTGGCCTTCGGGGCCGGCCACGTCTACGGCTTCCAGGCGCAGGGCTGGCGCTACCTCAAGCACTACATCGAGCCCAACCCGATCATGCTGCCGTTCAACGTGATCGGTGAGGCCTCGCGCACCGTGGCGCTGGCGCTGCGGCTGTTCGGGAACATGGTGTCCGGCGAGATCGTCGCCGCCATCGTGGTCTCGCTGGCCGGCCTGCTGCTGCCGGTCCCCCTCATGCTGCTCGACGTGCTCACCAGCGTCGTGCAGGCCTACATCTTCGGCGTGCTCACCCTCGTGTTCACGGCCAGCGCCATGCAGGTGGCCGGCCGGGCCGCCGCCCCCCCTCCCCCACCCGACGGAGCGCCCTCGTGACCCCCCAGGACTGGATCGCCATCGTCAGCATCGTCACCGCCGGCTTCGCCGTGGCCATCGGCACCATCGCCCCGGCCATCGGTGAGGCCCGCGCCCTCACCCAGGCCATGGACGCCATCGCCCGCCAGCCCGACGCGGCCAACGCCATCAGCCGCACGCTGTTCGTCGGCATGGCGATGGTCGAGTCGACCGCCATCTACGCCCTGGTCATCGCGCTCGTGCTGCTGTTCGCCAACCCGATGCTCGGCTGAGTTTCATGGGCTTCAACCTGACCACCTTCCTGTTCGAGCTGGTCAACTTCGTGGTGCTGGCGTTCCTGCTGCAGCGCTACGTATACCGCCCCGTGCGCGACGGCGTGCTGGCCCGCCGCGACGAGATCGCCACCGCGCGGACCCGGGCCGCCGAGCAGCTCGCCCTGGTCGACACCCGGGCCGCCGAGCTGGACGCCCGCGACCGCCAGCTCGACGAGCTGCGCGTGCGCATCGTGGCCGAGGCCACCGTGGAGGCCGCCGCCGAGAAGGCGAAGTTGCTGGCCCGCGCCCGGGAGGACGCCGCCACCGAGCGCGCCCGGGTGCAGTCCCTGCTGGAGGCCGAGCGGGAGGCCGCGCTGGGGTGGGTGCGGCACGTCGCCATCGACCGCGGGGCCGAGGTCGCCGGACGGCTGCTGCTGGAGCTGGTGCCCGAGGGGGCGCACCAGGCCCTGGTCGCCCGCCTGACCGACAGCGTGGCCGACCGCGCCGCCGAGCTGCAGGAGGCGGTCGTCGACGGCGTGCTCAAGGCCGAGGCCACCTTCGCCCGGCTGCCTCCGAACGAGGACCGCGAGGGCCTGCGGCGCGCCCTGGAGGCGGCGACGAAGAGCACCGTGCGCCTGACGGTGTCCGAGGACGAGCGCCTGGGCGCGGGGGTCACCCTCGCCGTCGGCGACCGGGTGTTCGACGCCACCGTCGCCGGCCAGCTCGAGCTGCTGCGGGAGGAGGCAAGGCGCCAGCTCGCCGACGGGGCCGAGGCATGATCGACCCGCGCCTGAAGGAGACCGCCAACGAGGCCGCCGAGGCCCTCGCCCGCGCCGCGGAGCGCTACCGGCCGACGGTGCGCTTCCGCGAGGTCGGTCGGGTGCTCTCCGTGCGTGATGGCGTGCTGCGCGTCGCTGGCCTGCCTGGGGCGCGCAACGAGGAGATGCTCCGGGTGGGCCAGCGGGCCACCGCCCTCGTGCTCGGCTTGGAGCGCGACGCGGTCCAGGCCGCCGTGCTCGACGCCGCCGACACGGTCCGGGAGGGCGACCGGGTCCAGCGCACCGGCGCGCTGGCCTCCCTGCCGGTGGGCCGGGCCCTGCTGGGGCGGGTCATCGATCCGCTGGGCCGCCCGCTGGACGGCGAGGCCCTGGTCGGGACCCTCCGCCCCGCGCTGCTCGAGCGCCCTGCCCCGCCCATCCACGCCCGCGCCGCCGTGCACCGGCCCCTGTACACGGGGATCCTCGCCATCGACGCCATGTTCCCGGTGGGCCGGGGCCAGCGGGAGCTGATCCTCGGCGACGAGGGCACCGGCAAGACCTCCCTCGCCCTCAGCGCGATGCTGCGCCAGGCGAACACCGAGGTGATCTGCGTCTACGTCGCCATCGGGCGGCGCCGGGCCGAGATCTGGCGGGTGGTCGACGCGCTGCGCAGGGGCGGCGGGCACTGGGTCGTGGTGGCGGTCCCCGAGGACGCCAGCCCGGCGCTGCGCACCCTCGCCCCCTACGCAGGCACCACCGTGGCCGAGCACTTCCGTGATCGCGGTGAGCACGCGCTCATCGTGTACGACGAGCTGACCGCCCACGCCGTCGCCTGGCGCGAGCTGTCGCTGCTGCTCGGGCGCCCCCCCGGCCGCGAGGCCTACCCCGGGGACGTGTTCTACCTCCACAGCCGGCTGCTGGAGCGGGCCACCCAGCTCAACAACGAGCTGGGCGGCGGCTCGCTCACCGCCCTGCCCATCGCCACGACCGAGGACGGGCGGATGTCGGCCTACATCCCGACCAACCTCATCGCCATCACCGACGGCCAGCTCGTGCTCTCCCGACCGCTGTTCGCCGCCGGGGAGCGCCCGGCCATCGACGCGGGGCTGTCGGTGAGCCGGGTCGGGGGCAAGACCCAGGCCCAGGCCTTCCGCCGCCTCGCCGGCAAGCTGCGCCTGGACTACGCGGCCTTCCTCGAGCTGGAGTCCTTCTCCCGGGTGGGCACGCGGCTGGAGGCGTCCGCCAGCCGCCGGCTTGCGCTGGGGCGTCGCCTGCGCCGCCTGCTCCGCGCCCCCCGGCTGGAGGCCCTCACCGAGTTCGAGGAGCTGGCCCGGCTGGCCCTGGCCTCCCGGGCCGAGGCGCTGCTGCGCATCCCCGAGGACGAGCTGGGCGAGTTCGCCCGGACGCTGCCCGAGGCCCTGCGCGCGCTGGACGGCGGCCTCGCGACCCGGCTCGGGGAGGAGGTCGTCCTGTCCGAGCCCGACGAGGCGCGCCTGTTCGCGCTGGTGGACCGGGTGGTCGAGGCCCGGTGGCCGGCGGAGCCCGCCAATGCCTGAGCCGGTCCGCGACCTGGGGCGGCTCGAGCAGCGTCTGTCGGCGGTCGAGGCGGTCCAGCAGGTCATGCGGGCGGTGTGGGCCCTGGCGCGGGCGCAGCAGCCCCATGCCGAGGCCGCCGCCGCCGAGGCCGGCGCCTACTTCGACACCGCCGCGTCCATCGTCGCCCGGCTGGCCGGGGAGCCGCACATCGACCACGAGGACCCCGACGTGCTCTGGGTCCTGGTCGGCCCCGAGCGCGCCTTCTGCGGCCCATTGGCCCGCATGCTGCTCGACCAGCTCCCCGAGACCGGCGCCGTGGGCCTGGCGGGCGCCCGCCTGATCGAGGTCGCCCGGCAGCTCCCCTCGGTGGCGGACCGGGTGGCGTTCGAGGTCGGGGCCGCCAGCACGGCCGGCGAGCTGGGCGTCTGCGCGGACCGGCTGGCGACGCAGATCCTCGCCGCGCCGCGGCCGATGGTCGTGCTGCTGCACCCCGACCGGGGCACCCCCACCCTGCGCCGCTCGGTGCTGCTCGCCGGGGCCGTCGCGCCGGTGACCGAGCCCCCGGAGACCTTCCTGCCCCCGGAGGAGGTCCTGGAGGCCGCCGTCGGCGAGCTGGTGGCGGGGCGGCTCGCCGTGGCCCTGGCCGAGGCGCTGCGGGCGGAGGTCCGGGCGCGCCTGACCGCCGCCGAGGCCGCGCGCCGGGCCTGCGACCGCCAGCTCGACGAGCTACGCTACCAGTGGCGCGCCCTGCGCCAGGCCTCCATCACCCAGGAGCTGCTGGAGCTGACCGCCGGCCGCCGCGCATGACGACCCATCCCATCCGGCTCCAGCGCCCAGGGCTCCTGACCCTGCTCGGCCGGCAGCTCCAGGCCGAGCCGGAGCGCTGCCTGCGCGAGCTGATCCGGCTCGCCCAAGGGGCCATCGAGCGCCGCCGGGCGCTGGCCGAGGCCCGCGGCGAGCCCCCGCCCGTCGGTCGGATCGACGTGCTCCTGGCCGCGAACGGCGACCACCTCACCGTCTCCGACGACGGCTGCGGCCTCACCGAGGCGGAGGCCCACGCCGCCCTCGGCACCCTGGGCCCCGCCAGCGCGGACGAGCCCGAGGACGATGGCCCCGAAACCCGCCTCGACGACGCCGGCCTCGCCCTGCTCTGCGCCTTCCAGGTCGCCGACCGGGTGGTCATCGAGAGCCGGGCGCCGGGCGCCCCGCCCATTCGGTGGTCGTGCCGGGGCGACAGCACCTACGACCTCGCCCCGGGCACCCGCGAGGCCCTCGGCACCCGGGTCACCCTCCACCTCCGGGACGACGCCCGCGTGGACGGCGAGGGCCTCGGGGCGCAGGTGCGCCGCTACGCCGACTTCATCGGCGTGCCCGTCCACGTCCAGGGCGCCGCCGCGCCCGTCAACACCGTGCACGCCCCGTGGCGCCGGGACGACCTGACCGGGCCGGAGCGCGCCGACGCCGCGCGCCAGGCCTGGGCGGCCCGCTCGCCGAGGCAGGACGACCTGCTGGTCATCCCGGTGGACGAGCCCCTGGCCTGGACGACGCGCGCGCGGGTCCAGGGGGTGCTGGCCATCCCGGGGCCGCGCCCGTCCAAGGGCCTGGATCAAGGCACCTTCGACGTCATCTGGCGCCGGCAGCACCTCGCCTCGGGCCTCGTCGACCTCCTGCCGACCTGGGCCTCGTTCGTCCACGGCGTCATCGCGTGCGACGGCCTCACGCCCACCGCCGCGCGCGACGGCGTGGTGTTCGACGAGGCGACCGAGGCCCTGGCCGAGGCGCTCGGGCGCTGCCTCCTGGCGGCCCTGCGCGACCTCGCCCGCGAGGACCCGGCGCGCTTCAAGGACGCGCTGCGCCTCCACGCCCGGCCCCTCATGGCCGCCTGCCTGGACCGGAGCAGCCCCGAGCAGGAGGCCTTCATCGCCGAGGTCGCCCTGGACATCCCGCTGGAGAGCCTCCGGGGCCGGCGCAGCGTGTCCGACGCCCTGCTGGAGGCGGGCCCGGCCGACGAGGCGGGGCGGCGCGTCCTCCTCTGCCTCACCGACCCCGGCTCCCCGGCGCAGCGGCTGGCGCTCCGGCGCCCCCCCGGGGCCGACGCCTTCACCTGCACGGACCCGCTGACCGAGCGGTTCCTGGCGCTGTGCGCGGCGCGCTGGCCGGACAGGATGCGCCTCCAGCGCGTCGACCTGAGCGACGCCGAGGCCCTGCTGGAGCCGCTCTCCAAGGCGGACGCCGTCCGCGCCCGTCGGCTGGAGGCTGCGTTCAGACAGGCGGTCGACGACCCCGACTGCACGCTCCAGGTCCGCTGCTTCCCGGACCCCACGCTCCCCGCGCTCCGCTACGAGCCCCCGCGCACGCGGACCCACCGGCACCTCAAGGCCGTCTTCAGCGACCTGTCCACGCCGCTCTACCTGCGGCGCGCCGTGCAGGGCCTGCACCTGCAGCGTCGCCCGCCGCCGACCCTCTACCTCAACGCCTCCAACCCCGGCGTCCAGGCCCTGCTCCAGCGCAGGCGCCTCACCGACGACGTGACCGTGGGCGCCCTCACGGCGCTGTACGACTACGCCTGGCGGCTCGACGACCCGGACCTGGGCGTCTGGGACCTCAAGCAGGCGGCCGCTCGACTGGAGCGGATCCTCGGCCTGCTGCTCCGCCTGGACAGCCCGCCGGACGCCGACCCCTGATGGCCCTGCGCGACCGCGACGTCATCGCCCGCCTGCTTCAGGAGACCGACCTCCTCCACGCCGAGGGGCGCGCGTTCGAGCGGGCGCGGCTGGCCGGGCGCGCCCTCGACGCGGCCCGCGCCGATCCGGCGCTGCTCACCCTCCAGCTCCAGGCGGCGGCGCGGCGGGCTGACGCCCTCTGGCGGCTCGGGCAGGCCGACGCCGCCCTGGCCCACGACACCTGGCTGCTCGATCTCTCCCGGCGCCCGCACGCCTGGTCGACGCTGCGCGAGGCCGGGCCCTCCATCATCCTGCTCCAGGCGACGCTGCGCTGGGTCTCCTGCGCCCGGGAGCTGCCCCCCATCGCCCTGGAGGACCTCTTCGGGGTGCTCGACGCGGGCGAGGCCCGGCTGCGCGAGACCGGTCGGCTGGCGTGGAGGGACAGCCTCGACGCCTCGCGGGCCGCGCTGCTGCTCCAGCTCGGCCGCCCCGAGGAGGCGCTGGGCCCCTCGACGCGGGCGCTCGCCCTCCGGTCGCGCCACCCGAAGAGCCCGGGCTTCCCCCGCTCCACCCTGCGCCACGTCCACGCCGAGGTGCTGCGCGCGCTCAGCCGGCTGGACGAGGCCGAGGCGCTGCACCGGCAGGTGCGCGACGACCCGCGCGCCGGGGCCTCCGCCCGCCGGGCCGCTCTGGGGGGCCTCAGCCGGGTCTGCCTGGACCGCGGCGACCTCCCCTCGGCCCTTCGGTTCGCCCGACGCGCCCTCACCCTCGCCGAGGGCGCGGGCCCGAGCGCGGTGGGAGACGCCCTGGCGGCCCTGGTCGCCGCGCTGCGGGCGACCGGGGCGTTGGAGGAGGCCCACGCGGCCGCCGAGCGCCGCCTCCGCCTCGCCGAGCCCCTCGGCGACCGCCCCCGCTACCGCGCCCACCGCGACGCCCTCGACGTCGCCCTGGACCGCCGCGACCACCCCCGCGCCCGCGCCCTGCTCGACGCCATCGCGCCGCTGGCCGTCACCATGAACGGGTCCACCCGCGACCGACGCTTCACCGAGGAGGTCGCCGCGCGGCGGGCGCGCCTCGCTACCGGGGCGGGGTCGCCGCGCTGCTGACCGTCGCCACCGCCCGGCCCGGCCGCCAGCGCATCGCCGGCCGCGCGGGCGGGGTCATCCTCTTCCATGATGCCGATGGTGTGGGGATCCTCGGGACCTCGGGCCGCTGGGCGGGCCAGGGCAGGAAGGCCGGCGTCCGCGCCATGTACGCGCGGTAGGCGGCGCCATGACGGGCGAGGTAGCGGGCCTCCTTGCGCCGGGGACCCATCAGGCAGTACGCGGTGAGCGGGACCGCGAGCAGCAGCTTGTCGACGCTCCAGACCGGCCCGAGCCACATCACCAGGATGAAGCCGACGTAGATGGGGTGCCGGATGCGCCCGTGCAGCCCCGTCGAGGCGAAGGTCCGGGGGTAGCGGGGTCGATCCCCGCGCCACAGCGCCGTCCAGCCGGTGTAGCCCAGGTGGACGCCGAGGCTGGCCTCCCACAGGGCCACGAACAGGAAGCCGCCGCCGAGGGCGAAGGCCACCGCGGACGCCGCCCAGGCCGCGCCGGACAGGGCGACGTGGGGCAGGGGCAGCGGCGCCCACAGCCCGAAGAGGAGCCCCACCTGGGCCGAGGACAGGGCGGCGAAGACCGTGGTGTCGAGCAGGCCGCCCAGCCGGGCGGGGACCAGCGCGCGCAGGGCCCGCTTGCCCGCCCCGGACAGGAGCCAGGAGTGCAGGACCACGAACTGGGCGATGAGCAGGGCGTTCCACGGCACGGCCCAGGCCCCCGTCGGGCCGACCCCGAGCTGCATCCCGAAGAACAGGTTGAGGTTCATGATCCCGCAGCCGGCCAGGAAGAGCCCGTGGCAGGCGACGCCATAGGACAGCGCGAGGGCCCGGTTCACGGCGCACCCCCCGCGGCGGCCTGGCGCTGGGCCACGGGCGACACGACGATCTCGGGGATCGGCCCCAGCAGCCTGAACCGGCGGCCCAGCCCGACCACCAGGCGGAACAGCCCGTGCAGCGGGCCGCGGAAGCGCACGTTGGCGGGGAAGGCCATGAGCACGTTCAGCATCGAGAGGCTCTGACGGAGCCCCCGGGTGCCCCGCTTGGCGGTGAACATGCGGCCGAACATCTCGTCGATGCCCATGCCCGGCGTCAACACCACCTCCATCTCCACCGGCGAGTCGCTGGGGGTCCGCGACCGGTGCCACGCCCCGGCGGGGATGAGCACCGTGTCGCCGGGGCCCAGGCGCCGCTCGACCCCGCCCACGTTGACGTGCATCACGCCGCGGAGGACGCGGATGTGCTCGGTCTGGTGGGGGTGACGCTGGGTGACCGGGTGGCCGTAGCCGGCGGGCAGGGTCATGCGCAGCCGCGAGGGGCGGGCCAGCCCGCCGCGCTCGAGCACCGTGAGCGTGCCCGAGGTCCCGGCGTCGACCTGGAAGGGCTGGGATGGACAAGGTCCCATCGCGGGGTCTGTCATGCCTGCTCCGTGGGGTGGGGAGCATCATGCTGGCATGGCCCTGCCCCAGACCCGATTTGGCGCCCTTACAGGCGCACCTCTGCCGCGCTCCAGCCGAGTAAGGTCTACCTGGACGGGCCGCCGCGCCCGCCGCCCGATGCTGGAGCCCCCATGTCCCTCACCGTCCGCAAGCCCGACGTGCGCCCCCCGACCGCCGCGCCCCGCGCCTGGCTGAACGGCAACGTCACCGTCAGCCGCTTCTTCGACGCCGCCGGCATCGTCATCGGCCCGATGGAGCGCTTCGGCGTCCGAGTCATCCGCCGCCTTCGGGGTCGGGTGCCCGCGATGGACGCCACGCTGCGGGGCTTCTGCGGCCAGGAGAGCCAGCACAGCCGCATCCACCGCCGCTTCGACGCCGCGCTGGCCGCCCAGGGCCTCCGCTTCGAACCCTGCGTCGCGCGGCAGGAGCGGCTGCTGCGGTGGGTGGAGCGCCGCTGCCGCCCTCGGCTCCAGCTCTCCATCGTGGTGGCGCTGGAGCACAACTTCGCCTCCCTCGGGGACCTCGTGCTCCGGGACCGGGTGATGGACGGCGCCGAGCCCGAGCACCGCGACCTCTGGGAGTGGCACGGGGTCGAGGAGCTGGAGCACAAGGCCGTCGCCTTTCGGCTCTACCAGGCGCTCGGCGCGCCGTGGTGGCACCGCCAGCTCGGGCTGGTGCTCGCGTCCCTGCTGATGTGGCTACCCCTGATCCACACCGCCCTCGTCCTGCTCCGGCAGGACCCGGGCTTCAGCGCCGCCCGGCGCCGGCAGGACCGCGCCGCATGGCTCGCGGCGGGCCACGCGACCCTCTGGCAGCTCGCGGCGCGCTACGCCCGCCCCTACCTCTCGCCCTCCTACGATCCCGATCAGATCGACCACAGCGCGCTCATCGCCGAGACGCTGGCGCGGCTGGAGCCCCGGCTCGCGGCGGCCGGCGGGGGCTGAGCTACCCCGGATCGGTGAGCGTCGCCCGCGCCGCGTCCGGGTCGAAGGTCCTGAGCACCCGTCGGCGCCCGGGGTCCTCCACCCGCTCCCACATGCGCAGGAAGACCTCGGCGCCCTGGGCCAGGGGGGCGGTGTCGGCGCCGATCTGCCGCAGCTCCTGCATCACCTCGCCCACCTGCCCGATGTGGCCCCAGCCGCGCTGGTCGATGCGCAGGCCGGTGCGGCCGGTCTGGGCCTCGGCCTGGCGGCGGCGACGGCCCCCGCTGGCGTCGGCGCAGGCCTCGGCCCCGAAGCGCGGGGCGAGGTTGGTGGCCAGGCCACCGAAGTCCGAGGCGAAGCCCACCCCCAGGCCCAGCTCCCGGGACACGAAGGCCAGGCGCTGGGCGAAGGACTTCGAGGAGCCGGCGCAGTCGTTGGCCACCCCGGAACCGGTGTAGGTGCGGGTGACCGAGGCCGAGCTGCGCACCCCCACCACCCCGCCGGTCTCCAGCACCTGCTGGTAGACCCCCAGGCCGTAGGACCACTCCCCCACCTCGTCCGGCTCCAGGTCCCGGAAGTGGGCATGGGACACGAACAGCGGGTACCAGGACCGCGCCCGGGCCATGCGGTGGGCGTCGGCGATGGAGCGCTCGGAGAGGTGCGCGACGTCGACGATCATGCCGAGGTCCATCATCGCGCCGATCAGGGCCTCCCCCAGGGCGGTGAGGCCCCGCCGGTTGAGCCCGGCCTCGTCGAGCACGAAGCCGGCGACGTCGGCGGTGTGGGCCGGGCAGCTCCCGTTGCGGTGGCAGCCGTCCTCGCGCTCCAGGCGCCGCTGCGCCTCGCGCTCCTCGGGGTGCCGGCGGAAGTGGCTGGTCTCCAGGGCCCACAGCGGCGGCGAGTGCCAGGCCGCGCCGGCGAAGCGGTTGTCGGTCTCGTGAACCGGCTGGAGGACGCGCACCCCCAGCGCGTGCAGCTCGGCCAGCCGCGCGAGGGGGTCGTCCGCCCCGTCAAAGACGTCGCCGGCCTCCACCGCCAGCACCACCGCCAGCCGCCCCTCGGCGATGGCCGCGCGGGCCTCCGCCGGGCTCTCCACGACGTCGTACCAGTCGGCGTGGCGGCGCTCGAACGCCCGAGCCAGCGCGATCTGCCGCTTCACCGAGGCGAAGTCGTCGCAGGGCCGGTCCCGCAGCCGGTCGGGCATCAGCGCGCAGAAGTCGCTCTGGTCCATCGCCGAGAGGATCATCAGGTCCAGGCCCTGGGCGTGGGCCTCCTTCAGCCAGCCGGCGTGAACCTGCTGGTGGCTCAGGCTGTCCCAGCGCGGCCAGCCCTCGTAGTCGGGATGGCCCCGCGCGTCGTGGCGCCCGAGGTTCAGGAAGGGGCCCTCGCTGCTGGCCAGGAAGCCGTGGTCGATGCCCCGGCCGCTGCAGGGGGCCAGGGCCTCGGCGGGCGGGCCATCGGGCTCGCCCCACAGCCAGCGACCGCCCAGGGACTCGCTGGCGAACTGGTGGACGTGGTAGTCGGCCAGCCCCCGGGTCCCGGGCGGCGGCGGCCCCTCGCCCATGGCCTCGACCTCGCCGCGGCAGCCGGCCAGCAGCAGCCCCGCGAGGATCGTCAGATTTCGGCGCGTTGCGGGTCGGATGCGGGGCTCCTCACGGCGATCTCTACCACGGGCGGCGACCCGGCCGCGAGGGAGCATACCCTCGCCGCCCGACGCGTTGCAGGGTGGTCCCCTTCGCCGCTGGAGTGCCCGTGTCCAGGTTCCCCCTCGCCCTCGCCGCCCTCATCCTCCTGGTGGCACCGGCCCACGCCGACGACGCGCCGCCCACGCTGCAGTGCGACGAGGTCCAGGGCTACGCCGCCAACGGCCTCAAGGTGACCCACGGCGACGCGGGCGTGGAGGTCGAGGTCACCCGCGCCTGGTGGACCGACGAGGGCCAGCGCTTCGGCGTCGCGCGCCAGGAGGGCCCCACCGGCCTGGCCTTCACCCTCCCCCCAGCGGCCTGCACCTTCGAGGAGAGCCCGTCCATGGGCTTCTCCTGCAACCCGGAGGGGCCGGTGACCGCGACGCTGTTCCAGGGAAGCGTCGACAACAGCATCGGCACCGTGGACCTCAGCGGCCTGCAGCTGGAGGCCGTCGAGGTGGTCCGGCCCCCCAGCAAGAGCCAGGACCACGACATCTGGGAGGACGGCAACGTGCATGAGCTGGCGGTGTCCTTCCAGGCCAAGGCGAAGAAGCGCGTGGCCGCGGACGTGACCTACGTGCACCGGCCGTCGACGTCGAACAACGGGACCGACTGCCGCAGCTGATACGGACCCTCCATGAACCGTGGACTGGTCGCCCGGCGCCCGTAGGGCGAGACCCCGGGGGGTGGTCAGCGAGCCAACGGCGAGCGAAGGAGGGGACCCGGTCGGGACGACTGGAGGGGTCCCTTCCTTCAGAGATGGGTGAGGCTTCGTTTACCACCCAAGGATTTCGTCGCGATAAGCGCTGCGCGCCCCAGCAGCCGCCATGTCGGCGTCTTGGCGTCCACTCCTGGCCGGGGGTGCGCGTCCACAACCTCGGCGGTTTGGGGTGAATTGACGTGAAGATGGCCGCCCCCCCGCTGCCAGCGCGACGATCCGGGCTTCAACGCGGTTCGGTATGAGCGCTCAAGCTCCCGGCAGAGCGCGCAGCTCGGCTTTGAGGAGCTCCACCACCTGGGCCTCGTTGCGCTGGAGCAGGTCGACGCGGCGCCCGGGCAGGGGGTGACGTGTCAGCGTGTCCGCGCGCGGTTCCCACCCGTCGTCGTCCGAGCGGACGAGCACCACGCGCCCGTGGAACCGCTGGGGCTGGTGGCCCCGGAGCGCCTCGCCGAAGGCGACCCGCACGTCGAAGCGGCGGCGCAGGTCGGCGGCGTTCATGGGGAAGCGGTGCTGTGCAAGCCAGCGCCCGACGGCCTCCCAGGCCTCGGCCTCCGCGCAGAGGCTCGCGTCGGCCACGCCGAAGTCCGCCTGCGCGCCCAACTCCTCCAGGAGGCCCTGGCAGAACCGCAGCACGTCCGCGCCCACCCCCCGACACGGCCGGGCCTCCTCCGCCGGCAGCGGGTCCAACAGCACGAGGCTGGCGACCGTGTGGCCCTGCACCCTCAGCTCGTTGGCCAGCTCCCAGGCCAGCACGCCGCCGGCCGCGTAGCCGCAGAGCGCGAAGGGCCCGGCGGGCTGAGCGCTCAGGATCTCGGGGAGGTAGCGCTCGATGAGGTCGTCGAGGCGCTCCAGGGGGGTCTCCCCGGGCTCGACCCCGGGGGCGCGGATGGCCCGCACCGTGGCGACGCCCTCCAGGGCTCGGGCCAGCGGCAGGTACAGCTCGACGCCGCCTGCGGCCGGGTGGATGAAGAAGATCGACGGCCCCTCCGTACCTCGGGAGAGCTGCAGGACCAGCCGGGCGCTGGCGGGGTTGACCTCTGTCCGCAGCCGGTTGGCGACCGCCTCGGCCACGCCGCGGGCGGTGGGGTGCTCGATCAAGAAGGTTGAAGGCAGGGAGACGCCCAGGCTCGCCGCGATCGCCTCCCGCAGGTGCAGCGCGGTGAGCGCGTCGACGCCCGGCTCCCCCAGCGAGACGTCCGGCGGCACCGGGTCGCCCTCCCCCACCACCTGGGCGATCAGCGCGTGGGTCGCCTCCCGGATGGCGCCGCGGCGCTGGCCCTCGGGCGCCGCGCGCCAGTCGCGCGCCTCGGTCTCCGCGCCGGTCGGGTAGCGCCGCACCGCCAGGCTGCCCCCGAGCTGCCCGTCCCGCCACAGCCGCCGGCACGCCGCGCGGCGCACCTTGCCGCTGGTCGTCCGGGGCAGCCCGCCCGGCGGCAGCAGCACCACCGCGCCGCAGGGCAGCCGGGAGCGGACCCGGACCTCCGCATGCACGGCGTCGAGGACCGCGCCCAGGTCCGGCGCGTCGGCGCGCGCCTGCTCGACCTCCGCGAAGACGACCAGCGCCTCGTCGCCGTCGACCGGCGCGCTGAAGACCCCGACGCAGCCCAGACGCAAGGCGGGGTGGGCGTCCTGCAGGCCCGGCTCCACGTCCTCGGGGTGCACGGTCCGGCCGGCGAGGACCATCACGTCCGCCTTCCGGCCGCACAGGTACAGCTCGCCCGCGTGCAGGAAGCCGAGGTCGCCGGTGCGAAGGTAGCCGGGGCTGTCGGGCCCTGCGTCGGTCCCAGGGGCGTTGCTGGGGCTGCGCAGCCACACCTCGCCGACCCGGCCCTCGGGCAGCGCGCGGCCATCGTCGTCCACGATCTGCAGGTCGACGCCATAGGCGGCGTCCGGGACGCCGCAGCTCATCACCGCCATCGCCGCGGGCCCGGTCGACGGGTCGACGCGGCGCTCCCGCTCCAGGATCCCCCGGCTCACAAGCAGGCGCCGAGGCCCGCGGCCCACCTGCCCGGAGGCGAACAGGACCGTCTCCGCCAGGCCGTAGACGTTGGTGAGCGCGCCGGGATCGAGCCGGGCGGCGGCCAGCGCCTCCGCGAGGTGGTCGGCGGTCTCTGCGCGCATGGGCTCGCCCCCCTGGACCATCCCCTTGAGGCTGGAGAGGTCGTAGCGGCCCGGGTCCTCCAGCGCGCGGAGCAGGGTCTCGTAGCCGGCGTTCGGGCTTGCGGTGTGGGTGGCCCGGTAGCGGGTCAGCGCCTCCAGCCACAGGGTCGGGCTCCGGCGGAAGGACCTCGGCGAGAAGAGCACGAGCCGGGCCCCCGCCCAGGCCACGCTCAGCGCGCCGCCGATCAGCCCCATGCCGTGGCCGAGCGGCGCCCAGCCCACCACGACGGCGTCGGCGTCCAACCGGAGGTTCCGGGCGAGGAGCGCCAGGTTGTGGCGGATCTCCCGGTGGTGGAGGGCCACACCCTTGGGGTCTGCGGTCGCGCCGGAGGTGTACTGCAGCAGCGCGGGGGTCTCGGGGGCGGCCTCCTCTGCGGCGCGATGCAGGGCCGCCCGGGCCGCCTCCGGGGACACCCTCCGGGCCGTCGAGGCGGTCAGCCAACGCACCTCCGGCCACGCGGCGGGGCCCGCGCCCGCACCCAGCAGCGCGGAGAGGCGGTCGCGCACGCCGTGGAGCCGGGCCTGGTTTCGCCAGGCGGCGCGGGTCAGGGCGAAGCGCGCGCCGCAGTCGGCGGCGATGTGGCGCAGGGCGGGCAGCGCCCGCTCCGGGTGGCGGAGGTCGGGGCTGGTGACCGGCACCGCGATCGCGCGGATCATCAGGCAGGCGAACAGCGCGACCACGGCGTCCAGCCCGTCGGGGGGGTACACCAGGAGCGCCCGGTCGCCGGGGGCCACCCCCGCCCGGCGCAGCCGCTCGGCCAGGGCCGCGCTGCGCTGGACCAGGGCGCGGACGCTCAGCGCATCGACCTCAGCGCCCTCCCCGTCGAGGAAGGTGAAGACCTGCTGCTCTGGCCGCTCGGTCAGGTGCCGCGAGAGCGCCTGGAGCAGGGTCTCCTCGTCGGTCATCGGTCCCCGAGCGCCCGCACCAGCCACACCCCGACCGCCAGGTCAAAGCCCAGGCAGACCGCTGGATACCAGTCGGGGACGTAGCCCGGGTGCCCGCCGGGGTGGAGCAGGAAGTCCCACAGGCCGTGGGCGAGCCAGCCCACCCCCACGAGCCTCGGCCAGCGCCAGAAGCCCGCCACCGCCACCGCGCCGTAGAACGCCACGCCGGCCAGCTCAGCCCCCATCCACCCGCCGGGCGCGTCGCCCGCGACCGCGAAGCCCACGTAGATGAGGGCCGCCACGACGAGGTAGAACGCCCACGCGCTGCGCTCGATGAACGCCGGATCCGGGCGACCCCGGGCGGTGAGGCGAGTGGTGACGAGGCTCACCGCCCCGAGGACGGCGCCGATGAGGAGCTGGAGGAGGAGCATGAACGCACCATACCGCGTGGGCGGGGCGGGCTCGCGGCGGTGACGCGAGATTCTCGCAGCGCCGCCGCGAGAAACCAAAGCACGCCGTCGCGGGATTCTCGCAGCACCGCCGCGAGAAACCACGGCGCACCGTCGCAGGATTCTCGCAGCACTGCCGCGAGGATCGTCAGCGCAACGCCATGAGCCTCCCACCCGCACGGCGCCACACCATTGTCGCAGCACCGCCGCGAGAATCCGCTGCGGGTGTGCTGCCGCCCGCGGTCGACGCGCAGTTGCGCTGCCCCGGCGAGCGCATAAAGCACCCGTCAGGAGGAATCTCGTTGATGAACCCGCTCGCGTCGTCAGACGCCGATCAGCTCTACACGCGCATCTCCGACATCATCGAGGCCGGGCGCGGCCACGTCATTCGTTCGGTGAACCTCGCGATGGTGCACACCTACTGGCACATCGGTCGAGAGGTGGTCGAGCATGAGCAGGGTGGAGAGGCCCGCGCGCAGTACGGCCGCCAGCTCGTCAGGGATCTCTCCGAGCGCCTGAGCGACCGCTACGGTGCTGGATTCAGCCCGTCCAACCTCTGGCGAATGAGGCAGTTCTACCTTACCTTTCCACAAGGTTCGCCGGCCCGGAGCCTCGCGCGCAGAGAGGCTGGCACCTCTGATGAACAGATCCTCGCAGCAGCGCCGCGAGGATTGCAGCGCCCCTGGTTTCCTTCAACGCTGGGATGGACCCACTACACCCTCCTTCTGCGGGTCCAGGACACGACCGCCCGGGCGTTCTACGAGATCGAGGCCGCCCGCGAGGGTTGGTCGACGCGCGAGCTGGATCGGCAGATCGGCTCCCTGCTCTTTGAGCGCCTGTCGATGAGCCGAGATGAGGAGCAGGTGCGGGCGTTGGCGCGAGAGGGCCAGAAGCTCGATGTCCCCGGAGACCTCCTCAAGGACCCCTTCGTCCTTGAGTTCCTCGACCTGACGGAGCGCGAGGCCTGGCAGGAGCGCGACCTGGAGCAGGCCATCATCGACCGCCTGGAGCAGATGTACGTCAACTGGTACGACCGGTTCCAGCGAGAGGAGTGGGAGCAGCCGACCGTCGGCGTGGTGCTCTGCTCTGAGAAGAACGACGCGATGGTGCGCATCACCCTGCCCGAGGACAACCAGCAGATCCTCGCGGCGCGCTATCAGCTCTACCTCCCGACCGAGGAGGAGCTGCGCGCTCAGCTCATCGCCGAGCGGGAGCGCGTGGAGCTGGCGGCCCGGGTCGCGGGGGCGTGGGAGGAGTAGCCAGCGGTGACGCGAGATTCTCGCAGCGCCGCCGCGAGAATCTCACCCCAGCGGCGCCCGCCCCAGGCTCAGGATCGCCGGGCCCCAATACCGCGTGGTGAAGAAGTACGTCCCCAGCGCCACGAAGCCCGTCGCCAGCAGGAACGCCCCCGCCGCAGCCCACCGCGGCCCCGCGGACACCCGGCGCCCCTCCATCCGCAGGACCAGCTCCACCACCGCCAGGTTCGGCAGGTAGAACGCGAAGGCCATCAGCTTGTCGAAGGGCCCGGAGAACCCCTCGCCGTGCCCCCAGGCGTCGGTCAGCAGCACCCAGAAGCCGTAGTCCATCCGGTACAGCCACGACCCGATGGCCAGCGCGTACAGCCGCAGGGCCCAGGCCCGGTGGCGCTCCAGGCGACGCGCGCGGGCGTGACGGAAGGTCTCCACCGCGCAGATCCCCATGAGCACCCCGTAGAGCCCGAAGCCCAGGTCCATCACCCACCCGCCGATGGTGCCCTGCAGCGCGATGAAGGCGAGCCCGCCCGCCGCCGTCAGCGCGCAGGCCGCCACGTAGACCCGGCCGATCCACCGGTGCACCCGGGGCGCCCGATCCCGGACCCCCTGGAGGAGCTGAACGCTGCCCAGCACCAGGATGACCCCGCCCATGAGGAAGTGGAGCCCGATGCCGGCGGTGGCCCCGGGCTGGTCGGGGGTGTACAGCTCCGGCAGGAGGCTGTTCCAGCGGGCCAGCTCGCCCTGCGCGATCGCCAAGGCGTAGAAGGTCAGGATGTAGAGGCCGAACAGCCCCGCGCTCAGCCACACGGTCGCGCCGAGCAGCCGGCTGGCGAGGCGCTGGGCGCGGGCCGCGAGGCCGCCGGCGGGAGGGGCGACGATGGCGCTGGCGTCGGGCATGGGGACCTCCCCAGAGCGTGCCGTGGCCCTCCCCGTGCCGCAAGAGGTGCGGTAGAATCGCCAGGATGGTGTTGCTCTCTCTCCTCTCGAGCATGACGCTCTCGACCGGCCTGGCCCGGGCCCAGGCGGTGGCCTGCGCCGGGGCCCCCGCCCCTGCGGTCGTGGAGCCGCCCGCGCCGCCCCGGCTGGCCGAGGGGCGCCTGGAGGTCAGCCTCCACGGCGAGGCGCCCGACTGGAGCGGCTGGCGCGAGGCTCCGACAGAGACCCCCGAGGACACCTTCTCGCCCGAGCTGCTCCTCGGGTCGCCGTCGCGGTTCGCGCCGGACGCCGCGGCGCGCCGCTGGTTCTGGTCCCAGGCTGATGCCGTGCAGGTGAGCGTGATCGCAGACGGGGCCACGGCCCGCGCGCTGGCCCAGGCGCTCTCCAAGGCGACCAGGCTGACCATCGCGGTCCAGCCTGCGGTCGCCGAGCGCCAGGTGATGCTGGCCCTGCCCGAGGTCCCGCTGACCACCGTCCTCCAGGCCCTGTGGAGCTTCGGGCTGCTCGTCGACTTCGACCAGGGCGTGCTGCTGCTCCGGGGCTTCGAGGGGCCGCAGCCCCCCGCCCGAGACGACCTCGCGGTCCGCGCGCTGCCGCTCCCCGATGATGCCGATCCCATCGGCATCGCGGAAGTCGTGTGTGGACACGCGCTCAGCGGAGGAGGCACCGCGCACGTCGCTGGCGGCTGGCTGCTCCTGCATGACACCGAGGGGCACCTCGAGGTGGCCGAGCGGCTGCTCGAGGCGCTCACCAACGAGCTGGAGGAAGAGTGATGCTGCTTGTGCTGCTCCTGGTCGCTTGCGCGCACCAGCCGACCCCCACCGAGCCCGCGCCTCACGTCGAGGCCTTCCACTGCGCGGGGACCCCCGCCCCGCCCCCTGCTCTCCCGCCCCCTCCGCCGGCCGTGACCCCAGGACGCCTGGAGATCGAGCCCCTGGAGCCTGGCGACGGCGAGCCCCTCCTCCGGGTCGTCGCCGACGGCGTGCCGGCCCACACCTTCGCGGTCGCGCTGTCCGAGGCCGCCGGGGTCCGGATCACCGTGGACCTGGAGGTCGCCGACCGGCCGGTGTTCATCGCCGCGCACGCCGCCTCCCTGGACGACGTGCTCCTGGCGCTGCGGGCCCAGGGCCTCGAGGTCAACTGGAGCGGCGGCCGGGTGGCCGTCTCCGCGCCGGCTTCGTCCGCGAGCTACGGCCCCAACCTCCTGCTGCTCTACATTCCCCTGGAGGGCCTGCCCATGCAGCCTGAGGCGCTCGCCGCCTTCTACTGCGCGACCCTCGCGACCCCACGCGGGCAGGCCACCGTGCTGGGGGACCATCTGGTGGTCAAGGACACCGAGCCGGTGCTCGGAGCGCTCCGGGGGCTGATCCGCGCGGTGTCCACGCCACCCCCCTGAGGCCCACGGCGCCATGCCCGTCCACGACCCCCCGCTCACCCACGGCACCCTGCACGCCCCATACTTCCTGTTCCTGCGCGGGGATCCGCCCCTGGAGGACCGGGACCTGCTCCGCCGCCTGGACATGAAGGAGCCGCAGCCCCACCCCCTCGGCGCGCATCCGGGCAAGGGCTCCTGGGTGTACCTCGGCGAGCAGGGCGACTGGTTCATGATCGCGGACGACTGGTTCTACACCTTCTGGCACCGCGCGGACCGCCGCCAGGTCCTGGAGGCGCTGGCCCGCCGCTGGGAGCTGTTCGCCCTGCGCTGGCCCGACGTCGACGAGTCCTACGAGTTTACGTGGTTCCGAGACGGCGCCCTGCGCCGGGAGCGCATCGTCGACTCCCCCCACTACACCGACCGGATCGTCACCGTGGACGTCGGCGAGCCCCTGCCCTGCGAGACCCCGGCCCTCTACGAGGCCGACGGCGCCGAGATCGTGTGGATCGTCGCCGCTTCTCTGGGCATCCCCCGGCGGCACCGTAAGGACACCCTGCGGGTCTACACCTACCGCCCGCCCTGGCGCTGACGCGCGAACGAGGTCCCCACGATGCTCCTGCTCCTGACCCTGGCCTGCGGCTCGGACCTCCGCCCCGCCTGGGACGCCGTGCTCGCCCAGGACGGCGAGGTCACCATCCTCCTGGACCAGGAGGGGCGCTGGCAGTGGGAGGGCGGCCGCGACCCCGTGCCCCGGCGCCGGGTGTCGGAGACCGCGGTGCTCACCTGGGGCGACCGCCGCGTCGAGCTGACGGACCACGAGGCCGACGCGCCCCCCACCCCCTGGACCGGCGACGACGCGGTGACGCTGAAGGTGGTCGAGGACGTGGCGGTCTACCAGCACGCCGACCGCTGGTGGGCGGTGTACGCGGGCACCGAGGGCCTGTTCCACGGCCCCGCGCCGGTGGACCCGCAGGCCGTCCCCCCGCTGCGCGAGGTCCGCCCGGCGCTCTTCCACCGCCAGGTGCGCCCGGACCTGCGGACGCTGCTGGTGGCGGACGCCCGGGCCGAGGGTGAGGACGCGCTGGTCGCCCTGCTGGTGGGCACCGTGGACGCCCGGGAGCACATCCAGGGCGAGCACCACTGGGAGAGCGCCTGGCGCAGCCTCTCCCCCGCCGGCCAGGCCGAGGTCGACGCCGCGCTGGCCCGCGCCTACCGCGCCGCGCCCTCCACCTTCGTGATCAAGCGGGCCGCCGCCCACCTGGACCTCGCCGGGTCGGCCTGGGACGACGCCAACCGCGCCGCTCTGCGCGCCCTCCAGCAGGCCGCCGCCACGGAGGACGCCTGGGGCGAGCACCACACCGCGAGGCTGCTGCTGCCCGAGATCGCGTGCAGCGACGCCTTCGCCTACGAGCGCGCCGAGGCCGCGGTCGACTGCCCGTGATCCGGCTGCGCTACCCGCCCCGCCTCGGCCAGAACGTCGCCCAGGCCGGCGGCGGGATGCGCTTGAAGCGCTGCGCCCGCAGGTCCGCGATCTCCACCGGGTCCTGATCCAGCCGGCGGCGGACCAGACGACCCTCCGCGGCGGTCAGGAGGCTGCCGTCGTGGCCCCAGCCCGCCCAGTCCAGCCGCCCGAGGTCCTCGAGCACCCCACCGGGGTGCCGCAGCAGCCGGTAGCTGTGCACGCTGGCCGGCCCGTTGACCTCGAACATGCCCAGCCACCGCCGCTCCAGCACCAGGTGGAGGCGACGGGGGTTCACCAGCTGGTGGACCCAGGGCCGCTCGAAGGTCAGCCGCAGCTCGTCGTCCCGCCCCCAATCCCCCTTGGAGCCCTGCTCCGTGAGGGTCCAGCCGTGGGCCGAGGCCGGGTCGTCCTCCGGGTGGCGGGCGCGGTATTCCCCCATGTGGCTGATGGTCATGTGGTCCGGGATGCTCTGCCCGCCGTGCAGCTCGTGGGGGACGGCGCCGTAGTGGAGGATGACCTTTCGGTCGCTCTCGAAGAAGCCCCCGCCGCCCCAGGTGCTGTTGTCCGGCCACAGCGCCAGCGCGGTGAAGTACGGGGGGCGGCTGATGGCGGTGAACGTGGGGAAGTCCCCCTTGAACTTCCCGCAGAAGTACACCAGCAGCCGGCCGTCGGGGGAGAGCCCGCAGCGCTCCGGGTAGATCCGCCCGGCGAGCCACTGGCCCCCGGTGAGCTGGTCGCTCTGGAGGTCCCACAAGAGCATCCGCACCTGCTTGCTGGGCCCGCGGCGGAGCACCACCGCGACCGGGGCGTCCCGGGCGACGAGGACGAACAGCCGCGTGGCCGGGGCGTCCTTCACACCGGGAGCACGCCGTCGGGGCCGTCCAGCCGCTGGACCATGCGGAAGGGCAGCTTCGCCTCGGCCCACGCGACGTCGGCGTCGACGTCACCCTTCAGCGCGCTCAGGGCCGTGACGTGCTTGAGCGCCTCGTTCGGATCCGGCGCCTCCTTGAGGCGCGCGCGGCGGTCCATCGTCATCCGCAGCCGGCGCCGCGCCATCGGCAGCCAGCTCCCGAACGCGACCGTCTTCACCTGGACGGGGGGCTTGGCGAGCGTCTCCAGCTCGTAGCCGCTCAGGCCCTCCCAGCAGGCGTAGTCGTGATGGATCCAGATGTCGTCGCCGTCCGCGTCCCGGATGGCCTCGATGATCCAGGTCGTGAAGTCGTTGGTGAGGCTGAGGGTCTCCAGCGCCGGCATTGCGTTGCGCCGCAGCAATTCCTGGACGACCACGCGGTGCGCGGCGAGGGTGTTGGTGAGGCAGGCCACGTCCAGGTGCTTCAAGGCCGGGAACGGCGGCTTCTTGTACTTGAAGCGGTAGTTGTCCACGTCGTAGTCGAACTCGAAGTACCGCGTCTCCGTGCCCCGCAGGTAGAGGCGCTCCAGCGTCTTCGCGCAGGGCAGCTCCCGCAGGTGCTCCCACCGGACGTCGCTCATGAAGCCGTACATGACGTCCTCGGCGTCGAGGTAGGCGTCGTGGTTGTTCAGGCCGTCTGCGGTCCAGCGCCCCCGGGACAGGTTCAGCGAGACCAGCCGCGCGCACAGGGGGCTGCGCAGCACCGCCAGCGCCACGTCGGCCTCCAGGGTGCGGAAGTCGGGCTTGAGCCAAGCGAGGTCGAGGTAGTGAGGCGGCTGCTCCCAGGCCTCCCCGCTCCAATCCAGCGCCGAGACGCCGTACGCCGGGTCCTGGGGCAGCGCCTCGGCCCAGCGCCCCAGCGCCGCCCAGCGCCGCTCGGCCTCCTCGTCGGAGACGACCTCGCGGGCCTCCAGGTCCAGGATGAGGTCGAACAGGCGGAGGCCCTCCACCAGGGTGAGGGCCTCCGGGGGGAGCGCGCCGGCGACGAGCTTGTGGATCCAGGTCGGCGGCGCGACGCGGTCCGCCTCCGGGATCGCGGGCAGCGCGGCGCGGGCGGCGGCCAGCGCGGCCGCGGGGTCCTTGGCGAGCTGCGCCTCGTAGCGGGCGCAGAGCTGGTTGAAGTCGGCTCGGCTCATGGGGTCTCCGGGGTGCTCCGAGGGACCCTATCCCGCGCCCGCAGCAGCACCCAGGCCAGCAGCCCGTAGAGCACCAGCAGGTTGACCATCGACACGGGCACCATCCAGGTCTCCGGGAAGGCCGGCGGCTGGATCAGGACCCCCAGCCAGCCCGCCACGAACAGGGCGACCGCCCCGCGGCTGCGCACCGCAGGCCACAGCAGGCCGAGCATCCAGATGGCCGAGACCTCGACGAGCGGCGCGGCGTAGGGGCTGCGGAGGGCCGCCAGGGTCAGCAGGGCCAGCCAGGCGCAGACGCGCCCGTGGTCCGTGGCCGGCGGCTTCAAGCCCACCGCCGCCGCGATCCCCATCACCAGGAGGGTGTAGGCGTCGCCGATGCGCGGCCCGACCGCCCAGGCGTCCACCGGGATCCCCATCGCGGCGAGCTTGAAGGGCACCCCGAAGGGGGAGAGGTTCATGGCCACCGTATCCAGCCGATCGTCCAGGAAGCCCAGCGCCTCGCCCGAGCTGAGCCGGGGGAGCTGATAGCGGACGAAGGCCTCAAAGGGCTCCGGCCCGAAGACCAGGGCGGTCAGCCCGCACAGGACCAGCGCCCAGAGCGCGGTCCACCCCACGTCCCGCCAGCGGCGTTGGGTCAGCAGCAGCACGCCCAGCAGGCCCGGCGAGATCTTGGCCAGCGCGGCGAAGGCCAGCAGGAGCCCCCCCAGGGAGGAGCGCCCTCGGTGAAACGCCACCATGGAGGACACGGCCGCCGCTGCCACCAGGATCTGCGCGTTGCCGGTCTGAAGGGTGATGAAGACGGGCGGCGCGGCGAAGAGCAGCGGCCCGAGCAGCAGCGCCGTCCGGTGCGCCCGTCCCCCGGCGAAGGCCGCCAGCCACCCGTACCCCAGGAGCAGGCTGGCCAGGGACAGGGCGAAGAAGATCGCCCGGTGGGTCGCGAAGTGGGGGCTCAAGGCGAGCATCGCCCCCGGCACCAGCAGGAAGGGCGGCGGGTAGCCGTAGGTGTCGAGGGAGAACGGTGCGATGTGGGCGGCGTCCGGGGGCAGCGGCGCGTCGACCCCCCCGACGCGCGGCCAGTGGTCGGCCAGGTAGAGGTTGGGCTCCCCGCGCAGCGCCAGCTCCGCGCCGTGCACGTAGGCGCTCAGGCAGGAGTGACGGGTGAAGAAGGTGTCGGTGGGGGTCGCGCTGAGGTCCATGCGCGAGGGGTCGGCCATGAACGTCGACACCCGGGCCATGTTCCCGACGACCAGCAGCGCCGTCAGGGCCCAGAGGGCCGCGCGCCTGGGGTTCGCCCGCCCCCAGCCGTCCAGGCTGGCCGGGGCCCAGGCCATCAGCCGCGGCGCGCCGCCCGCGGCCAGAGCGCCCACCGCCCCCAGCGCCCCCAGCGCGGGCACGGAGGCCACCGAAGGCCCGCCCAGGCCCGCCGCGCCGATCAGCGCCAGCCCCCCGGCCGGCAGCCAGGCGCGCAGACCGCCGCGCCACCACGCCAGCAGCGTGCCCACGGCCCCCACCCCCTCCGCGGCCAGGGTCAAGGGCAGGCCCGGCGGCGTCGCGGTCAGCCCCAGGGGAGCGGCGAGCCCGTGCCAGACGGCGCCCGCCAGCGCCGGGGCGAACAGCAGGCTCGCGGCCAGGGCCAGGGCGAGCCGCTCGACGGCCGGGCGAGCCTCAGGGGACGAGGGCAAGGGGGCCTCCGGTCCGCAGTGGACCGGGAGAACGTAGCGCGCGGTGTTGTTTGACAAACCGCCACCCGGTGGTCGCGTCCCCGCCACCTGTCCGCGGTCGGGCGAGGGCGCCCAGGGTGACGCTGGAGGCCCGGGTGTCCCAGGTGGACACCGCCTGGGGGTGGGAGCCGGGCATGGCCCACACCAGACCAGCGGCAGGGCGAGCGGGGCGAAGCGAGCGGACATGGCTCCTCCCGAGCAGCGAGACGGGACGTATCCCCTCGCCCTTCAGGAAGGTCCGTGCCCGACCGCGCGCGCCCCCGCTGTGTCAGCCTGCGCAGGAGTGGCGTGTCATTCCAACCACCTGGGACTCAACCCCGCTCCAGCAGGCGCTCCAACCGCGCCAGGGTCTGCCTACCGCCCTCCACAGCCCCGTACTCCTCGATGGTCCGACGGCAGGCCTCGGCGGTGGGGAAGCGGTGGCACATCTCGAGGGTGGTGCCGGCCGCGGTGGGCCGGAAGTCGACCTGGACCACGAACAGCCGCTCGCCGCCGTCCAGGTGCTCGTAGACCAGGCGCTCGGGGGGCGCGATCTCGATGAAGCGGACGTGGTTCTGGAAGGTCCCGCGCTCGGGGTGGACCATGCGGAAGCGCCACGAGCCGCCGACCTGGAAGTCGAAGGACTCGGTCAGGGTCTCGAAGCCGTCGGGCCCGAACCAGGCGGCCAGGGCGTCGGGGTGGGTCCAGGCCGCGAACACGCGGTCGGGGGGCCAGCGGTAGTCCCGGCGCAGCCGGATCTCACGGTCGTCATGGGGTCGATTCATCGATCGCTCCTTGGGTGGTGTCGAGGTAGTGCTCCAAGCGGTCGAGGCGCTGCTCCCAGTGGCGGCGGTAGGACGCGGCCCACTCGCTGACGTCCCGCAGGGGCAAGGCGTCGAGCTGCCACAGCCGCGTGCGGCCTTCGCGGTGGTGCCGCACCAGCCCGGCCTCGGCCAGCACGCCGAGGTGCTTGCGCACCGCCTGGCGGCTGAGGCCGGTGCCCGCGACGAGCTGCGTGGTGGAGCGGGACGGCACGTCCGTGAGCTGCTCCACGAGGAACAGCCGCGTCGGGTCGGCCAACGCGGCGAAGACGACAGGATCCGGGGTGCGGACAGAGAGCATCAAGGCAACCTCCAGGTTGCATATACCTGGAGGTTGCCCAACGCGCAACCAATGGGTTGCGTTTCAGCCCAGCGCGGCGGCCAGGGCCTCCCCTACCCCCTTGGCCGAGCCCGGGTTCTGCCCGGTGATGACCCGCCCGTCCTGCACCACCAGCGTCTGCCAGGCCTTGCGCTTCTGGTAGGTCGCCCCCGCGTCGATCATCCGCTGCTCCAGCAGGAAGGGGATCTTGTCCAGGGTGGACATCGCCGCCTCCTCCTCGCGGGTGAAGCCGGTGACCTGGCGGCCGGCGATCAGCGCCTCGCCGCTGGGGAGCTTGACGCCGGCCAGGGCCGCCGGGCCGTGGCAGACCGCGGCGACCACGCCGCCCTGCTCGTGGATCTGCGCGGCGACGCGCTGGCTGTCGGCGTCGTCGGCCAGGTCGAAGAGCAGGCCGTAGCCGCCGGGGTAGAACACGGCGTCGTAGTCGGCGGGGTTGACGGCCGAGAGCGCGGCGGTGTCGGCGAGCGCGCCGGAGAGGGTCTTGTCGGCGAGCATCTCGCGGGTCAGCGCGTCGGCGTCGTGGCCGTAGCCCGGGGCGGCGCCGCCCTTGGGGGTGGCCAGCGCCCAGGAGAGCCCGGCCTCGTTCAGGACGTGCAGGGCGTGGGTCAGCTCGGGCATGTAGGTGCCGTTGGGCTCGCCGGCCAGGGTCGCGTGGTTGGTGAGGACGACGAGGACGTGCTTGGACATGGGTGCCTCCAGGCGGTTGTTCGGGTCTCTGTCAGGGTGGGCGGGGGCTCTCCGCCGCCGACATCCCCAACATAGGGTTCGAGGTTCCCGCCGTGTAGAGTACAAGTTGCTTCATGAATTGTACGAAACAGGAACAGATTGAATGGACACGACGCTCTCCGCGATCCGGACCTTCCGCCTGACCGTCGAGCAGGGCAACTTCACCCTCGCGGCCCGGGTGCTGGGGGTGACGCCCCAGGCCGCCAGCCGCGCGGTCGCCCGACTGGAGGAGGAGCTGGGGGTGGCGCTGTTCCGCCGCAACACCCGCCACGTCGAGCCGACCGACGCCGGCCGACTGTACTACGCCGCCTGCACCCAGGCCCTCGACGCGCTGGCGGAGGCCGAGCGGACAATGCGCCGCCGGCGGTCCGACCCCGCCGGCCTCGTGCGGGTCAGCGTGCCCACCACGTACGGTCACCACCGCTTCATGCCGATGCTCGGGGACTTCTGCCGGGCGTACCCGCAGGTCGAGGTGGACGTGGAGATCTCCAACCGCAACGTCGACTTCGTGCGGGAGCGCTTCGACCTGGCCGTGCGCATGGGCAGCCTGGGTGACGCCTCGTTCGTAGCGCGCAAGCTGGGGGACTTCACGCTGGGGGTGTTCGCCAGCCCGGCCTACCTCCAGGCCAACGGCACGCCGCGGGTCGTGGCCGATCTGGAGGGCCACACCTGCGCGGTCTTCGTGATGCCGAGCACCGGCCGCGGGCTGCCGTGGGCGTTCCTGCCGGGCCCCCAGGAGGTCCACCCGCGGGCCAGCGTCCGCATCCGCGACGACGTCCTGGGCCTCATCTCCTTCGCCCGCGCGGGCGGGGGCCTGATCCAGCTCTACCACTACCTGGTGGAGGCCGAGCTGACCCGGGGGGAGCTGGTCGAGGTGCTGGCCCCGCTCACCGGCTACACCCGCCCGTTCTCGCTCATCTACCCGCGCGAGGCCCTGAGCCGCCCGGCGGTCCGGGCGCTGGTGGACTTCGTGGTGGCGCGCGCGGAGTGAGCTCGCCACCGGCTCCGGCGACACCTTCAAACGAAACGGCTGGCTTGGCAGAGAGCTTGCGTTTGGACGGGTCTCAGGCCGCAGTCGTGGTCTCCTGGAGCGGCAGCACCGCCCGAAGGGCGAGACCCCGGGAAGGGTCAGCGGGACACAGTCCCGCGTAGGGAGACCTGGAGGGGTCTCCCTATCAAAAATGGCGACGCCACGAGGACCGCTGAGGACTGCGTCGCGATCAGCGCCGGGCGCGGACAGCGGCGATTGGCGGCCCCCAAGCCGTTCAGGCCACTCCCACCACGGATTGCCATCGCCAAGCGTCTCTCCCACAGCCCGCCGAGTTGGCGCCTCGCCACCCCAACCACGACGCCCCGGTGTGAGCACGACGACGGAAGCGGAGCGAGTTTCTTGTGAGCGCTCACTGCTTCAGCATCTGCATGCCGGCGACCTGCAGTTCCACCCAGTTCGAGGGCATCGCGTGCCCGCCCTCGTACATGCACAGTCGCACCTCGGCGGGGCAGCCGGCCCACACCTGACAGTCGCCCTCGATCGTCGGCTCGGCCTCCAGGCAGGTGTCGTCGCTGGCCTGCAGCTCTCCGAGTGAGTCCAGGATGCCCATGTGTGTGCTGTCGGGGTCGTCGGCGGTGTGCAGGGGCCAGCGGTCGTCCCGGGTGCCCTGCAGGTGGCGGATGGGCGCGGGCGGGGCGGTGCAGGCGTGGGGCAGCGGAGCCTCGATGGCGCCGCTGATGGGGACGTAGCCGTCGTAGACCGGCTCGCCGAGGCAGGCCATCTCGTAGCTCATCGCCCCGCCCTTGGAGCTGCCGCCCAGCCAGAGCACCGCGGCGCCCCAGCGGTCGCGCAGGTCGGCGGCGACGTTTGCCAGGAAGACCGTGTCGTCCCGGGGGATGTCGTCCTTGTTGATCCCGACGTTCCAGTCGTCGCCGGGGTCGCCGCCCCCGTCGGGGAAGACCGCGATGAGGCCCTGGCGGGTCAGCTCGTCGAGCAGGGTGTCGTTGTCGGCCAGGCCCGCGCCGTCGCCGTCGGGGTGGAGGTGGACGTAGACGGCGGCGCCTTCGATGGGGACGCCGGGGGGTTGGAAGAGCCAGTACTGGCCGTCGGCGACGAGGTGGGGGCCGAGGGGGTTGGGGGTGCAGGCGAGGAGGAGGAGGAGGGGCACCAGGACAGGATAGCTGTGGGAGCGGCAGGTGGCGTTCAGGTTTCCAAGGCGCCCTCGCTCCGGACGGAGAGGCCGAGCACGCCATCGCCATGAGGCACAGAGACCTGAACCTGCCCCGCAGCGGCTACTACGGCTGGCCCCAACGAGGGTCGTGTGCCCGGGCCCGTCCAGCGAGGCTTTACCGAAGCGGGGTCCGGATCGGCTGTGCGTGCGACCCGCTGTGGAGCAGATCACGTTCATCCCGACCTGGAAGAGCAGGCTCTGCCTGGCGACGACGGTGATGTGTCTACCAGACCGCGGCAACCCCATGGCTTCGCGCATGCGCTATCCGGCCGCGCGCGATAGACTGCTTCAGAATGACGCACTCGCACCCTCGGAGGGCACCATGAGGCCGACTCCTGCCGCTGCAACCGCTGCCTCTGCAGCCGACCGCTCCCTCGGCGCGGGCATCCCCCACCCCCGCGCGCCCATTGGCGGATGCGCGAAGCGGCGCGAGGTGCTCCGGTGACCCCGGCCAGCGGTGAGTACCGCATCCTCGACCGCATCGGGCGGGGCGGGTTCGGTGAGGTGTACCGGGCCCAGAAGGTCGCCGCAGGCGGGTTCCGCAAGGACGTCGCGCTCAAGATGCTCAACGCGGACATGGTCCAGGTCAACGAGGTCGCGAGCCGCCTGAAGGACGAGGCCCGCATCCTGGGGATGCTGAACCACCGCGCCATCGTCAAGGTTGACCTGCTCGCGCTGTTCAACGACCGTTGGACCGTCGTCATGGAGTACGTCGAGGGCGCGGATCTCAAGCAGGTGCTGAACCACCACGGGACGCTCCCCCTGTTCGCCGCGCTGGAGATCGGCGCCGAGGTCGCCAGCGCGCTGGACTACGCCTACAACCACGAGATCGTGGATCCAGCCGACCCCGCAGAGGGCCGCCACCCGCTGCGTTTGCTGCACCGCGACATCAAGCCCTCCAACATCCAGCTCACCCCACACGGTGACGTCAAGGTGCTGGACTTCGGCATCGCCCGCGCGGAGTTCGCCAGCCGCGAGGCGGTCACGGGCACCAACATGCTGCTGACCCGCGAGTACGCCGCCCCCGAGCGGCTCCGCGCCGTCGAGCACCCCGGCGGGGATGTGTTCTCGCTGGGGGCGGTGCTCTTCGAACTCATCACAGGCACGCGGCTGAACCTGCTGGGCCCGATGGTGGACGCGCTTCTCCATGGAAAGTCCGACTTCAACATGGAGAACTACCGGGACCAGAGGATGGCCCGTGCGTGGGGCGTGCTCAAGACCGTCGAGGGGATGAACCGGGCGCTGGCGAACCTGCTGCTCCTGACCCTGGCGTGGAGCCCGGAGCGCCGCCCCACCGCGCGGATCCTCAAGAAGGAGCTGCGGCGTCACGCCGCGATCCTGCAGGAACAGGAGAGCCTGGGCGAGTGGTGCGAGCGGGTCGTCGGGCCGATGGTCGCGGAGCGCCGCAAGGCCAAGGTGGACGCACCGTCGGGGGCGCTCACCGGCCGCACCCTCGCGACCGACGGGCACACCTTCGAGTTAAGGTCCGACGAGCCGGATCTCGCGCGCACGGTGCTGATGAAGCGCAGCCCGCCCCCCCGCACGCCGTCCATCCAGCCGCCGCGTCCGAAGGAGCCCGCCTTGCCCACGATGGCGGTGGCAGTCCAGCCGCGCCTGGACGCGCCCACCCTCCACCCCGAGGTCGAGCCGCCGCGCCCGGCGGCGCGCGGGTTGTCCGGGGTGGCGATGCTGATGGTACCGCTCGTGGTGCTGGTCGGGCTCGGCGCCGGGCTCCTCGTGTGGGGCCTGTCGTCGCAGGGAGCCGCGCCGGCCTCCGGACGGGTGACCCTGTCGGGCGACGCGCCCGCCGTCCTCCTCAGCGGCGACCCGGGCACCTTCGAGGTCACCTCGAACGGGCTGGAGGTCCCGGCCGGGTCGTATGTGCTACAGGCGCGCTGGCCGACAGGCGAGCTGTCCCCCCCGCTGGGCGTCCACCAGCTCCTGCCCGGGGGCGAGCTGGCGCTGCACTGTGATGCTTCGCTCGGCGCCTGCACCTCGCCGTAGCGGAGGGTCGCGGCGTCCCCACGCAGGCGGATGGGATAGAATCCCCCGGCACACCGCTCAGGATCGAGGGGAGATGATGCAAGCCATCAGGATCATTGGCTTAGGCATGATGACCTCGCCGCTCTCGGGCGCCGCCTGGGCCGGCGGATGCCCCGCGCCGACCACCAGCGCTGAGGTGTCGACCCACGCCCGGGCCGCCGCAGACGCCTTCTTCGTCACCGCCGATCAGGACGCCTTCGTCACGGCCGTCGCCGCGATGCGTGCGGCCGCCCCCTGCCTGGGCGAGCCCATCACCGGCGAGCACGCCGCGCAGCTCCACCTCGTCGGCGCGCTGGAGGCGCTGGTCGAGCAGCGCGACGCCGACGTCACCCGCGCCCTGCGGGCCGCCGTCGCGGCCTCGGGCACCTTCGACCTGACCGGAACCCAGGCCCCACCGGGCAGCCCCCTGCGCACCGCCCTCGACCAGGCCCGCGCCGATCAGGTGGACAGCGCCGAGCCCGTCGCCGCGCCCCGTTGCGTCACGGTGTGGGTGGACGGCACCCCCTCGACCTCCCGGGCCACGGACCGCCCCGCCGTCCTCCAGCCGGTGGGACCGGGGCATGAGGTCCTCTGGACACAGGTCCTGGCCGCGGGAGAGGACCCGCCGCCGGTGAGCGCGGCCTGCGGTGACGACCGTCTCACCCGCCGCGACGGCGGGGGCAGCGCGCCCGCCGCGAAGGTCGGGCTGGGCGCCGGGGCCGCCGTCTCTGCGGGCGCGGCCGGGGCCTTCCTCTTCCTGGCCGACCGCGCGAAGACCGAATGGCAGGGCATCGCGGACCAGATCGCGGTGGATGACCCGGAGATCCTGGACCCGACCCCGCAGCAGGTCTCCCACTTCACCGAGACCCTGCCCCGCCAGGCCAACGCCTTCAGCGGGGCGGCCATCGGCGCGGGCGCGGTGGCGCTCGGCCTCGGCGCGACGCTGGTGCTCACCTGGTGACGCCCGCCGGCCAGGAGTACCGCATCCTCGCCTGCATCGGACGAGGCGGCTTCGGAGAGGTCTATCACGCACAGAAGATCGCGGCGGGGGGCTTCCGCAAGGATGTCGCCCTCAAGATGCTCAACGCCGAGATGGCCAGCGTCGACGACGTCGCCAGCCGGCTGAAGGACGAGGCCCGCATCCTCGGGCTGCTCAACCACCGCGCCATCGTCAAGGTCGACCTGCTGGCCCGCCTGAACGAGCGCTGGACCGTGGTGATGGAGTACGTCGAGGGCGCCGATCTCAAGGACATCCTCAAGGTCGAGCGGTCCACGCCGCTCTTCGTCGCGCTGGAGATCGGCGCAGAGGTCGCCAGCGCCCTGGACTACGCCTACAACCACGAGCTGGTCGACCCGGCCAACCCGTCGGAGGGTCGCCGCCCGCTGCACCTGCTGCACCGGGACATCAAGCCGTCCAACATCCAGATCACCCCCCACGGCGACGTGAAGGTGCTGGACTTCGGCATCGCGCGCGCCGAGTTCGACAGCCGCGAGGCCGTCACCCGGACCAACTTCTACCTCACCCGGGAGTACGCCGCCCCCGAGCGCCTGCGCGGCGTCGAGCACCCCGGCGGGGACATCTTCTCCCTGGGGGCGGCGCTCTACGAGCTGATCACCGGGCAGCGCCTGGACCTGCTCGGCCCGATGATGGACGCGCTGCTTCAGGGACAGTTGGACTTCCACCCGGGTACCTACCGCGACGCCCGCATGATCGAGGCCGAGGCGGCGCTGATGCGCACTCCGGGCATCACACACGATCTTGTGGAGTGGCTGCTCGGCATGCTGGCCTGGGATCCCGACCAACGCCCGGAGGCCCGGCAGCTCAAGAACACCCTCCGGCGCTTCGCCGCCTTGACCCAGCAGCACGAGAGCCTGTCCGACTGGAGCGAGCGGGTCGTGCGCCCGCTGGTGGAGGAGCGACGCCAACAATGGGCCAGCGCGGCCGCGCGGGCGCAGGGCCGCCCGGGGATGGAGGGACGCACGCTGGTCACCGACGGCCGCAACTTCCGCCTGCTCCCGGCCGAGACCGACGTCGACCGGCCGCAGCTCCTCGACCTGGATGGCCCCACCAGCGCCGACTCCATCGAGCGCACCCGCTGGGAATCCCAGATGAACTCGGGTGGATTCGCGGCCACGGGGCGCGCGCCGCCCGGCGGCGACGCCGAGCAGCGCGCGAGCCAGCCGACGCTGCAGGAGGCCCCGGCCCCCGCTGAGCAGCCCCCCAGCGTCGCGGACGCCCAGCCGGGCTCCCGTCCGGCGCGCGTATGGCCCGTCCTCGCGCTCGGTCTGCTGCTCCTCGTCGGCGGAGGGCTGGGGTTCGGGGTGCTGTGGATCCTGCAGGATCGGGGGCGTGAGGCGCCCCCCGTCGCCGCGCTCGACGCGCCCGAGCCGCCTGGCCAGCCCGACAGCACCGTCCAGCCCGCCGAGGAGCCCCCTCCGCCCGACGACGCGACGCCGCTGGCGCCGGAGTCCGCCGCGGTCAAGCCGCGCGCGCCCGAGCCCCAGGCTGCGCCGCCGGCGACCGAAGCCACCGCCCGCGCCGTGGAGAAGCCCAGGCCGCCGCCCCAGGCAACGGTCACGCTGAAGGGCGACGCGACGCTGGCCCTCCTGCAGGGGGCGGGGGGGCTGGTGGAGCTGTCTCCGGGGACCCGAGAGGTGGCGCCCGGCACCTACACGGTCCGCGCCCGGTGGTCGGAGGGCGAGACGTCGAGCGGCTGCGGAGCGCTGGCCCTCAAGGCTGAGCAGCGCGTGGAGATCAACTGTGTCAAATGGACCGGGTGCTGTCGCTGGCAGTAGGTCCCGTGGTGGGCCGCTGTGTCGTCAGAAGTTGCCCGCGGGGCCGCCGTAGACGCCCATGTCGTTGGGGGTGCCGTCCGCGTCGTTGTAGACAGCGGAGGGATCTCCAGCGTCGAGGGCGGGGGAGGTCGCCCGCAGACCATAGTCGTCGTTCGTGAGGTCACCGTCGTCCGAGAGGCCGATGAATCGGGGATCCTGGGCGATGTCTCCCGGACCGGCGCGCCACCCCGTGCCGACCGTCTCCCCCCCGGTCGCGCTGTACCAGGCGCTGTAGGCCGTGGATCCGGCGGCCGACGAGACGGCCAGCGGGCCCTCCCCCAGGGACACCAGGATGCTGTTCCGCACCTCAAGCTGCGCCTGGTCCTCCCCCAGCAGGGCCTCCGCCCGGTCGGCGCGGCTGGTCCCCGCCGTGTTGCCCACCACCGTGACGTTGACGAGGGTGCTGACCCCGGATCCTCTGTGCAGGATCCCGCCGCCGTTGCCGGTCGCCTCGTTGAACACCAGCAGCGCGTTGGTGGCGTCCAGGTCACTGTCCTCGATGAACACGCCGCCCCCGTTCACCGCCTGGTTACCCCCCACCTGCGTCTGGTGCAGGGACACCTGGCTGCCCTCCGCGTACAGGCCCCCGCCCAGCTCGGCGACGTTGGACCGCACCGCGACGCCGAGGAGCTCGATGGTGGACGCCCGCGCGCACAGCCCGCCCCCGAAGGAGAACGTCCACACGGCCCGTGCGGCGTCGTCCGGGTCGGTCGCCCGGGTCGCGCCGGGCACGACGTTGTCCGTGAGAACGACGTCGACGAGGTGGAGCGCCCCGCCCTCGACGTAGACCGCCCCGCCACAGAAGTCATACACCGTCACGGTCTGGCCGCCGCTCTCGATCGGGTAGGGGGCCGCGTGCCCCGTTCCCCCGCGGAGCGTGAACCCCTGGACTGTGGGGGTCGCTCCCGCCGCCACTGTGAGCACCGAACCGTAGCCGGCGCACCCCCCCGAGAGGAGCTCCTCCGCGCTGCACGGCGACATCCCCGCGTCCAGCACCGTCGCGTCCGCGCCGTCGCGAGAGGTGAGGAGGAGGTCTCCGGCGATCGAGAGCGACTCGGTGTACGTGCCCGGGTAGACCAGCACGCAGGCGTCGGCGGCGTCCAGGCCATCCTGCAGCAGGCGCATCGGGTCGACGCCGGAGCCGCTGCCGGACAGCGTGCCGTTCAGGGCGTCGACCACGACGGGCTCGCCCGCGTCCGCGTCGTCACAGTCCAGAGCGTTGGCGACGAACCCGGGGTCCGGCCAGCACCCCACGAAGGTGCGCGACGCCTCCCCGAACCCGTCCCCGTCGGTGTCGATGTAGAAGGTGCTGCCGTCGACCAGCTCCTCGTCCACGACCTCGTCGCAGTCGTTGTCCAGGCTGTCGCAGTACTCCGGCCCTCCGGGGAACACGGTGAAGTCGGCGTCATCACAGTCGCCGTCCCGCGCGGTCCAGCCGTCCGGGCGCTCGCAAGCCCGCGTCAGGATGTCGGTTCGGCCATACGTGTCGCCGTCGTCGTCCCGATGCCAGGTCCGGGCGTCGATGGCGGCGTCCTCGTCCACCACGCCGTCACAGTTGTCGTCGATGAGGTTGCAGACCTCAGCAGCGTCGGGGTGGACCTGCGTGTCGGCGTCGTCACAGTCGCCGGGGGTGGCGGTGACCGGTTCGCGCTCGGCGTCCCCGCAGGCCAGCGTGGGATCCGCCTCGCCGCCGAACCCGTCACCGTCATCGTCCCGGTACCAGGTCCCCTCCTCGGTGCCCTCGTCCACCCGCTGATCACAGTCCGCGTCTCGCCCGTCACAGACCTCCACGGCGGCCGGGTGTACGGACGCGTCGCTGTCGTCACAGTCGGTGCCCGGCTGAGCGCCGGCGTGAGGGGCCGCCGCGCCGTAGCCGTCTCCGTCGGCGTCCGTCATGCAGGCTGTCTCGGAGTCGAGCCACGCCGCACCCGGAGAGGTGGCCGGATCGTCGTTCGCGCAGTCCTCGGGCCACGCAACGCCGTCGCCATCGGGGTCCAGTCCCTGCTGGACATCGGCGTCCGTCAGGACACAGCCCGACATCAGCAGGACGACGATCCGGAGCCCTCGGGCGAGGCGTCCGCCGCAGACCGGCGATGGCTGGCGCGCAGCGTCGCCCGACGCCCTGAGGGGCGATGTGGTTCGGGGGGCGATGCGCGAACGGACCATATGCAATCTCCGACATCGGAGTGTGCCATAGCGCGCAGCAGGGCCCGGCCCCGGGGCCCCGTTGCCTGCCACGATGGCAGTCCAAGTATTTGTCATTCATTAATTTAATGAACCAGCCCCAGCCCACGGCCAGGGCCTCCACCATCGGAGCGTTCTCGACCGGTCGCGCGCCCCAAGCGGCGCGGGTGCGCGCAGGACCGGTGGGCGCCCCTGTCCGTCCCCTCCGTCCCCACCCGTCTCCCAAACCAGACGTTACGCTGCACGAGGATCCTCAGCGCATCCCCTCCACAGCAGGACCCCCATGACCCCGGAGACCCGAGCCGCTCGCACCCTGCGACAGGCCGCCACCGCCCTGGAGCAACACCGGCCCGAGGACGCCGCCCTGGCCGCCCTGGAGGCGACGTGGTGGGCGCGGGTCGCGGGCCGCGACCGGGCGGCGCCGCTGGCCACCCTGCTGAGAGCCATGACCCAGGGCGCCGAGCGCTTCCCAGGGCAGGAGCGGCTCCGTCGCGTCACCATCGACGACATCGACCGACTCGAAGGGGCCGGCGCCGAGGCCGACCGGCTCGAGATCGAGCTGGAGAGCACCAACGGCACCCTGGACGGCCACCTGCTCCGCGCAGGGTGGGACAAGAGCTGGCCCGCACGGACTCTGGAGATCCCCGACCCCGCGCCCCGACGACGTCTCCTCCGGGCCCTCGTGCGACGCCTCCTTCAGCGACGGGAACACCAGCCCACCTCCGTGGGCTACCTGCTCGCGGCGGGGGACCTCAGCGACACGACCCTCGACCCGCTCCAGCGCGCCTTCGCCTTCGCCACCGGCCACGCCGAGGACCTCGAGTCAGCCCACCACTGGCTCGACGCGATGCAGGTGAACACCTCCGCCAAGGCCAGGCTCCGGTCGGACCGAGCCATGCTGCTGGGCGCGGCGCGCGAGGACATCTGTTACCGCGCAGAGATCCTGGACACCGAGGACATCGCGACCCACGTCCCGGTGTACCTGCAGCGGGCCGCCGCCCGGCCCGCGCTGCGGGACCAGAACCACGCTCTGGCAGCCAGCCGCCTCTACGATCTGCGACGGTTCGAGGAGTGCGCCGAGGTGCTCTCCCGCATCCCGGACGACGGCGAGCCCTACGCCAGGCTCATCAAGCTGAACCTCACCGCGGCGCTGCTGCGGGACCAGGGGCACCTCCAGGACGCTCTGCAGATGTTCCGGGAGGTCCGGGGCATCGCCGCGCTGGGGCGCCTGCCCAACACCTGGGCGGCCGCGGTGGGCAACGAGGGCACCGTGCTGGTGGAGCTGGGTCGCCCGGACGACGCCCTCCACTGCCACCACGCCGTGCACGAGGTAAACCAGACACAGTGGGACTCCTATCGGAACGCCCGGATCCTGGTGGGGCACCTGCTCCCCATCTCCAGTGGCGAGCGGGTTCGATCTGACACAGATCCCCCGAAGCGCATCGCAGGCTCCGCGTTGCTCCAGACGAGCCTCTACCGGAGGCCCTGGCACGAGCACGGCGCTGCCTTCGCCACGGTATATGGGCAGACCCTGAGCCCGGCCGTCCGGGAGACCTGGAGGCGGTGGGTCGACGAGACGGCCTCCCCGGTCCACCAGCGGCGGTTCATGATTCGATGCGCGCAGGTCGAGCCCATCGAGGCGCTGTCTGCGGAGGCGCTGGACGCCACCGTGAAGCTGTGCCACGCCGAGCCCGTGGTGCGGGAGCGCCTGCTGCTCCTCGACTGGTGCAGGCGGGCCTTCGAGCACCTCGGGCGCCAGGACCAGGCCGATGCGCTGCTGGACACCACCCTGGCGCTCTCCCGAGACCTGCTGAGGGACGTCGAGGCCGGCGCGGCCGCCTTCTTCCTGCCGGTCCGCTTCGGGCCGCTCTGGTACCACGCCGCCGAGCGCGCCCTCCTGACCGGCCGCCCGACGCAGGCCACAGGGCTTCTGCAGGAGGCCCGGTCCCTGGGCGGGGAGACACCCACCCCCGCGCCCTCCGGGATGACGCTGGAGGTCTTCTGCGGCACCGACGCGGTGTGGGGTCGCCTCGACGGCGCGGCGCCGGAGTCCGCGTTCCGGCGGCTGCTGGAGGTGGAGGCGCTGGAGGCCTGGTTGGCGCGCTGGCAGGCGGAGCTTCAGCAGCTCCGGGCCGGGCGGGGACCGGACGACAGGGCACCTGAAGGCGCGCGAGCCCTGCTGGAGGAGCTGGCCCGCCGCCTGCTGCCCGAGGCGTGGCAGGACGCGATGCTCGCAGAGGGCCGCCTGAGAATCCAGGCCACCGGAGCCGTCCGCCGGGTCCCCTGGGCGCTGCTGCCGCTCGACCGGTGTGTCGGGCGGTGCCTGCTGCACGTCGCGAGGCTGCGGTGGGGCGCCCCCCCGCCCCCAGGGCCCGCCGACGGCCCGGACCACGCCGGCAGCGCCGTGATCCGCGTCCTCCCGCCGGACCAGCTCCGGCGGCACCCCCTGCCCTCCCGCGCCCCCGCGCTGGACCACGTCGTGGAGACCCCGGAGATCGAGGCGGCCGCCTTGCTGGGCGCCCTGCGCACCTGCGGACGGGTCGCCGTCGTCGCGCACGGCGCCATCGGCCCGCTCGGGCTGCCGACCCTCCACCTGGAGCCCACCCGGCCGGGCTGGCGTCGCGGCCCCGGCGCCGTCCTCGACCCGACCGACCTCGTGGGGCTGGACCTTGGCCTGGCCGGCAAGCGGGTGGTGATCGCGGCCTGCGAGGGCGGGAGCGTGCGGGAGTTTGGCGGGCTGCCCTCGGCGAGCCCGATGGCGTTCCCCGAAGCCCTGGTCGCGCGGGGCGCCCACCACGTCGTCGCGTGGGACGGCCTGCTCCCCATCCGCGAGGCCACCGACGTCGCCTTGCGGCTCATCGCCGACCCCCACGATGCCCCGGTGGACGTGCTCCGGGCGACGATCGCCGAGCGGGCGGGCGACCGGAAGAGCCTCCTCCTGGGGAGCGTGCAGGTGCACGGCGCGGGCTGACCCCCATCCCGTGCTACCCTCGTCCCCAAGCTCCAAGGAGGGAGACGATGCGCCTCAAGATGATCGCGCTCCTCGCGCTGGCGGCCTGCGACAACAAGGACGTCATCGACACCGCGGACGTGAACACCGACGACTCCGTCGTCGCGCCCGCCGACGAAGACGACGACGGATACGACGTCGAGGCGGACTGCGACGACGGAGACCCCGCGGTCCACCCCGGCGCCGATGAGGTCTGCGACGGCGTGGACAACAACTGCGACGGGACCGTCGACGAGGACGCCACCGACGCCCCGACCTGGTACCCCGACGCCGACGCCGACACCTTCGGCGACCCCGCCAGCCCCGCAACCGCCTGCGCCGCCCCCGAGGGCCACGTCGCCGACGCCACCGACTGTGACGACGCCGACGCGACCGTCCACCCCGGCGCCGACGAGGTCTGCGACGGGGTCGACCAGGACTGCGACGGCGAGGTCGACGAGGACGCCACCGACGCGCCGACCTGGTACGCCGACGCCGACGCCGACACCTTCGGCGACCCCACCGTGACCGTCGACGCCTGCGAGGCCCCCGAGGGCCACGTCGCCGACGCCACCGACTGCGACGACGCCGACGCGACCGTCCACCCCGACGCCATCGACGACTGCGACCGCATCGACAACGACTGTGATGAATCGATCGACGAGGGCATCGCCGACACGGTCTGTGAGGACTTCGAAGCGGACACCGACCTGAACATCAACCTGCCTGGAGACATGCCGTACGGCTGGACCCAGGAGCTGCCCTGGGAGGGCGATCCCCCACAGACCTGGGAGGTGACCGACAGCACCAGCGCCAACGGCGACCAGTGCCTGTCCACCTTCGACCAGGATCAAGGCGGCAACCTCTTCGTGATCCGGGCCTTCAGGAACTACGGCGCGTCCCTGCAGCCGGGCTACATCCAGCTCTCCCTGCGCTGGGACAGCTACGACTCCACCGGCAGCGCCTACATCCTGTTCGGCGACACCGACATGTCCGACGACGATCCGACCGCCTACGACGCCTACCCGGGCCAGCCCGCCTTCCGCGCCCGGGTCCGGGAGACCCAGGAGTTGGACGTGACCGGCCTCAGCAGCTCGGTGTTCGTCAACGCCGGCGAGTGGGTCCGTGTGGAGTGGAAGAACATCGACTGGACCAACGGCACGGTCGACGTCTACCTCAACGACACGCTGATGGAGAGCGGCACCTTCGACCACACGATCGGAGCGATCCGCAGCATGTACCTCCTCAACGACGATCAGGAGATGTACTGGGATCGGATCCAGCTCCGGGAGCGCTGAGCGCCCGCGTCAGTACCCGCAGCCCCGCAAAAGCAGGCGCTTGTACCGGCCCTCGGTGTCCCCCTCGATCCAGGTCTCCAGGGTCTCGCCTTGACCATACCGGGCGCCGAACAGCGCCTGGAGGTCCGCGAAGTCCCCCTCGGCGCCCGCAATCATGTCCGAGAGGCAGGACCGCATGCCCTGGTAGTCCGCCTGGATCGCGGCCACGGTGTCCTTGTCCTCGCCCGCCGCGCGAAGCGGCTCGGCGAGGCCGGCGAGGATGGCGTCCACGTCACCGAGCGCGGTCCGGAGGCTGACCTCGATCGCCTCGACGTCGCTCTGGGTCGTGGCGCCCAGCAGCATGGTTCGGAGGGTCTCGACCGTGCCGGCCGTGGAGCCGCGCAGCGCACGCAGCGCGGCGACGTCCATGGCCGCGACCGCCTTCGTGGACGGCGCAGGGGGGCGGGCGCCCGCCGTCACGGGGAGGGCGAGCAGGCCGAGGAGGGCGAGGACGCGGGCAGGCTTCATGGGTCACAGTCCTGCAGGAGCTGCGCCCACGCTACCACGGGTCCGGCCGCCCCTGTCACCCGCCCTGTCCAGGGCCGCGCGGCGCCGCTGAATCAGATACAGCCTTGGGTCATGCCGCCCAAACCGCCACCCGCCTACCGCTCCGAGCTCGACCGTCTGATGGCCGAAGAGGGCGTCACACCACTCGGCCAGCCAGCCCCCCGCCCCAGCCGACCCCAGGCGCCCGCCGCACCGCGCCCGTCGCCGCCCCCCGCAGCCGCCCGCGCGCCGAGGTCCGACCTCGCCGAAGCCCTCCACGCCCTGGAGCAGGCCCGCGCCCGCATCGCCGCCCTGGAGCCCCTCACCGGCGCCCTCGCCGCCAAGGAGGCCGAGCTGCAGCGCCTCCGTGCCACCCTCGCCCTCCGCGAGGCCGAGCAGATCGGCCTCACGGAAGAGCGCGACGCGGCCCGCGCCGAGGCCGAGGCCGCCCGGCGCCGCCTCGATCAGGCCACCGCCGCCCGCCAGGACCTGCAGCGCCAGCTCGACGCCGTCCCCGCCGCGGCCTCCCTCGCCGCGCTGCTGACTGGCCGCGACCTGCGTCCAGCCGAGCACGCCGAGGTCCTCGCCGGCCTCGCCGTGGACTTCCCCGAGGCCTTGCGGGACGCCATCCAGGTCGCGCCGGCCGCCCCGCTCGCTCAGCTCCTGGAGGAGCGCGTCGCCCTGACCTGCGGCGACCCGTCCTGCGCCCCCGGCGGCGGCGTCGTTCACGTCCAGGTCGAGCCCGCCCGCTGCGAGGTCTGCGGCGGCTCCGACATCGCCCGCGCCTTCCAGGGCCTGCTGGACGCCTGCCGCCAGAGCCCGGCGACCCCGCTGCGCCTGCTCATCGTCGGGGGCTCCCCCAGCTACCGCACCCAGCTCGACGCCCTGGCCCGCCCCCACCGCGGCGCGCTGCGCCTCGACTTCATCGACGGCAAGGCGAAGCAGCGGGTGCAGCGGGTCCGGGACCGGGTGCGCGGCGCCGACCTCGTGGTCATCTGGGGCGCGACCATCATGGACCACGCCACCAGCGCGGCGGTCGAGTCGGCGGGCGGGGCGACGCTCGCGGTGCGGGAGCGGGGCATCACGCGGATGCTGGCGGCGGTGGCGGCGGCGCTGGAGCGGGGCGGGGTTCGCTGAAGGGTCGGATTCATGGGGATCGCGGAAGACGTCGCCTCCGCTCCGCGCCTGAGCCGGGCCTTGCTTCGCTGGGCCCGGCTTGGGCGCTTCGCTGGTCCAGGCGGGGCGAGAGGCTGAAGCCGCAGAGGGCGAGAGGGTCAAAGTGCAGAGGGAAAAGACCTCGCGGGGCGGAAGCCGAGGACGTTGTCGCGGTAGGAGGGCGACCACCTGTACCGGCCGGCCACCCGCGCGACGACGGGGAGGAAGTTCCAGGACCCGCCGCGGGCCACCCGGAGGGAGCCCGCTGAAGGACCTTCAGGATTGTCCTGAAGCCCCTCTGGATACTCCTGAACCCAGTCCCAGACCCACTCCCAGACGTTGCCGCTCATGTCGTAGAGGTTCCAGGCGTTGGCGCGGTAGTGGCCCACCGGGGCCAGCCCGGCCACGCCGTCGTCACAGCTCGTCGAGGAAAACCCGAAGGCGTCCTTGGCCTGCGCGTCCGCGACGTTCGCGTAGCTGCACAGATCGGCCTCCTCGGAGGTCCCCGCCCAGGTGTGCGACGTGCCCCCTCGCGCGGCGTACTCCCACTCCTCCTCGGTGGGCAGGCGGTAGCCGTCCGCGTCACGGTCCCAGGTCACCTCGTCGTCCTCGACGCGGTAGGCCGGCGTGAGACCCTCCAGCGCGGACAAAGCGTTGCAGTAGCGGACCGCGTCGAGCCAGGACACGTTCTGGACGGGCAGCGTCTCGCCCAGCAGGGAGACGCCCTTGTACTCCGACTCTGAGGGGTTCTCCCCCATCACCCGCTCGTACATGCCCTGGGTGACCTCCGTCCGGGCGATGGCGAAGCGGCTGAGGGTGACCTCGTGGGTGTCGTCCGACGGCCCCATGTCGAAGGTCCCCGCGGGCAGGACCATCATCTCCGGGCGCAGCGGCCCCACCATCGGCCCCTCCTCTCCGAACTCGGGCCACAGCGACCAGGGCACCAGGACCACACCGCCCACGGTCAACAACCAGCCGGCGAGGCGCACGAGGATGGAGCGCCAGCGGGGGGTCATGCGCGAGGGCCCGCGAAGGGCCCGACGACCACCCGAAGGCCGTCGCCGGGCCGGTTCGCTTCGGCCCCGGCCCGAAGGCCAGGGCGCGGGGTGCGGCCCGGGATGGCCGACAGCGGCGCCGAAGGAAACACCCCCGTCTCCGGGTCCAGCGCGACGGTCACGAGCGTGAGCTGCATCGGCGCCCCCTACCCGACTCGGCGCCGACGCGCACGCTCCGCGCGCCGCACCGGCCCTGGCTTCGCTGGGGCCGGGCTCACGCGCTTCGCTGGGGAAGAGGGCAAGAGGGTCAAAGAGCAGAGGGCAAGGACCTCGCGGGGCGGAAGCCGAGGACGTAGCCGCGGACGGAGGGCGACCCCCAGCGCCGGTAGGCCACCCGCGCGTTGACGGGGCGGGAGCTCCAGGACCCGCCACGGATCACCCGGCCGGAGCCCGCTGAAGGACCTTCAGGATCCTGCTGAAGATCTTCAGGCAAGTCCTGAAACCAGTCCCAGGTCCACTCCGAGACGTTGCCGCCCATGTCGTGAAGCGCCCAGGCGCTCGGCTCGTAGGTGCCAGCGGGGGCGAGACCCGCGACGCCGTCGTCGCAAGGGGCCAAGCTCTCCCACCCGAACTCCTGCCCGGCCGCACTGTCCCGAGCATTCGCGTATCGGCAGATCTCATCCGAGCTTGAGGTCTCCCCATACATCTCCTGCCGACCCGCCCGCGCCGCATACGCCCACTCGGCCTCCGTCGGCAGGCGGTAGCCCTCAGCGTCCCGATTCCAGGTCACCTGCTCGCCCTGGATGGCATAGGCCGGCGTCAGCCCCTCGCGCTCGGACAGCGCGTTGCAGAACCGCACGGCGTCCACCCAGCTCACGTTCTGGACCGGCAGCTCGTCGCCCAGCAGGGACACCCCCTTGTACTCCGCGACCGACGGGTTCTCCCCCATCACCGCCGCGTACATCGCCTGCGTCACCTCCGTGCGCGCGATGGCGAAGCGCCGGGTGATGACCACCTCGTGCTGGATCTCGTCCGCGTCCCGCCTCTCCTCATCCTCCGGGCTCCCCATCTGGAACCGCCCTGGCAGGATCTCCACCATATCCGGCCTCAGCCCTGTGCCCGGCCACACCCGTCGCGGACGAAGCTCGAAGGTCGCTGGCAGCTCGGCCTGGGCCACCTCCACGGGGCGGGACGCCTCAGCGGCCTCCAGAGCGGTCCAGGAGCCCAGGCCCAGGCCCAGCGACCAGAGGGCCAGGTGGCCGGGGTGGGGCCAGGTGTGGCGCGCCCCGCGCAGCAGATCAGCCAACCCCAACGCTCGCCGGGACCACCCAGCCTGGGCGACGGCTTCTCGGTCCCCCGCTGACCAGGCCCGCGCGCTCGACCGCGCCGCCTCCCGCTGGAAGATCTCGACCACCTCGGCGTGGTAGGCGCTGCCCAGGAGTGGCTGGAGCAGCTCGGCAGCGCGCTTCTCGCCGAGCCGGAGCTGGATGAGGGACTTGCGCAGGGTCCAGATGAGGCGGCTCAAGGGATCCTTGGGGTGGGCCCGGCCGAGCTGGGTGTCCAGGTGTTCAAGCGCCCGCTGGCGGAAGGCCTCCACGTCCGGCTCCCGGGTGGCGCGCTCCTCAAGCTGCTGGAGCAGGCGTTGCTGCAGGGCCTTGGGCAGGTGGAGCTGGGCGCCGTCGTCAGAGATGGCCTTCCCCCGCGCCTCGGGCTGCTTCTTCACCCATTCCAGCAGCCAGCGCACCGCGTGCGGACCGGGCAAGGCCGGCCGCAGCTCGTCGAAGGCCACGCGCAGGCTCTCCAGGTGGGCCCAGGTGGGCTTGGGCACCAGCACCGCCGCCAGCGCCCATCGCCACAGGGCCTCCTCGCGGTCCTCCCCATCGGGCAAGGTGGGATCTCGGGCTTCCGCGGGCCGCCCCACGCCCACCACCGCGGTGGCCGCCGCGACCACGCCCTTGTCGCTGAACGGGAAGCGCCGCAGGCCAACCCCGGCCAGCGCCTCGATCTCGGGGCCTCTGTGTTGAATGGCCAGGGGATCGGGATCGATCCACACCTGTCGGCCCCATGCCGAGAGCCGCCCCACCCAGGGCTGCACCCGCCCGAAATCAAAGGGGTCCAGCTCCGGGGAGAGCAGGATGAGAGGCAGGTCCCCCGTGCGACGGGCCAGATCCTCGATGGAACGGGGGAGCCCTCCCATCCACACGGGGTCGACGTGTCCGCCATGGAAGGTGCCCACGATCAGCGGCACCCCCAGCGCCCGCCAGGCCTCCACCAGCGCCTGGCAGCGGTGCAGCCAGGGGTGGCCCCCGCGCACGCCCTCGTCGATGAGCACCAGGAAGGGCGCAGGCAGGCCCCGGGCCTGGAACACCGGCGCCAACCGGCCGCCCCGCTGCGCCGTACGCGAGACCGTCCGCCCCACGTCCAGGCGCTGCGTGCCGGACCATCGACGGTGCTGACCCAGGCGGTCGGCGCTCTCGGCAAGGGCGGCGGCGCTGAGGGGGGGCGCCAAGGGGAATCCGTAGAGGGGTTCGGGGTCGGTCCCCAGCTCCAGGCGCCTCTGCTCCTGACGCCGACGATTGGCGTCTCCTGCGGCCAGCTTCTCCTGGGCGGCCTGAGCCTCAGCGCCAAGGTGGCGCCAGCGGTGGCCCAGGGTCGCCAGGAGCATCCCAGCGGCAAGAGCCAGGGTGAAGCGCCAGAACTCACGGTGCTTCGGGGTGCGCTGGACCGGCTCCATTGTGAGGGTTCGTGCCGGCTCCAGGGGCATCGGGATGTACTCGATCTGCACCTCGGAGGTCTCCGGGACCACCACAGGGACCTCAACCACCGGGATGGAGATGTGAGGCTCCGGCCTGAACGCGGAGACGATGAGCGCGCCCACGGCGAACCACGCGAGCACCGCCACCGCCAGCGGCCCCGGCCCGTCCCGCCAGCGCCGCGCCCGAGGCGTCGGCGCGGCCTCGTCGGGCGTGGGCGCCAGCGCCAGGCTCTCCCCCTCGGCGGTCACCGCCCCGGCGCGGTGCCGCTCCACCAGCTCAGCGATGAGGGTCCACTCCTCGGCGTCCCGGGCGAGCGTCGAGGCCAGGCCCACACGCAGGGTGTCCCAATCCCCCGGCGGGGCCTCGCGCAGCCAACGCCGCAGCTCGACGTGCTCGCGCGGGCTCAGGCGCCGGCCGCTGCGCTCGACGGCGGCCAGGAGGTGCTGCAGGGGCGGGTCGTTGGCCAAGGCTCAGCCGGCGTGGACCCGTTCCAGGTCCTCGTGCAGCTTGAGCAGGCAGGTCAGCGCCGGCAGGGTCTTCCAGGGCAGGCCCTCCAGCCGCGCTCCAGCACCTCGAACCAGGGCCGCGAAGCCCGTAAGCGCCGGCTGAACCTCGTCGCGCACGTAGACCTGGCGCAGCGCGTCCACCCAGTCGATCAGCTCCGAGGTCGCCGGCTTCTTGGTGAGGTCCGCTACCCGGCGCATCCCCAGGAAGATCGCTGTCGCGGAGCGGTGCATCGGGTCCGGGCCCCCGCAGCGGTCCTCCAGGATCTTCGTCAGGGTGTCCAGGCTCGGGAAAGGGATGCGGAAGAAAACACAACGCCGCAGGAAGGGGTCGGGGAGCTGGCGCTCGGCGTTGCTGGTGATGATGACCATGGGCCGGCTGGGATCGCCCTGGGGGCGGCCCATCTCACGGGTCAGCCCCGAGGGGTGGGGCGGGGCGTCCACCGGGATCTCCGGGATGACGAAGCGCCCGTGGTCCAGCTCGCGCAGCAGGTCGTTGGGCAGGTCCCGGGGGGCCTTGTCCACCTCGTCGATGAGCACGACCCTCCGCTCCCGCGCGTGCAGCGCCTGGCCCAGAGGCAGGAGCCGGATGTAGTCCCGCACCTCGGCCGCCTTCTCCTTGTCCCCGAAGTGGGCGTCCCCGAAGCGCCGCAGGGCGTCGTAGTGGTAGAGCAGATCGGCGGCGCGGCTGTCCGAGCGCACATGGCACTCCAGCAGCGCGCCGTCCTCGGCGTCGGCGTCGCCCTTCAGGGCGTGGGCCACCGCGTAGGCGAAGTCGGTCTTGCCGCAGCCGGGTTCACCGGTGAGCAGCAGGGGCCGCCGCAGGGTCAGCGCGACGTTGGCCGCCCGCACCAGGTCGGGCTCGGCGTGGTAGGTCCCGTCGCGGCCCTTGAGCCCGGTGGCCGGGATGACGGGATTGAGGTCGCGGCGGGTCCGCCAGGGTTCAGGCATCGCGTCTCGTCCTTTGAAGCTGACGGAGCAGGCGGTCCAGGTCCTCGCAGAACTCCCGGAAGCGCTCGCCGTCGGCCTGGTGGGTGGCGTGGCTGCGCTGGAGGCGCGCCCACCAGTCGGGGCCGGGACGCAGACCCAGATCCGTGACGTAGCCACGCACGTCGGGGTCCCAGCGGGGATAGCTCACGCCCTCGCCGTGGGCGTAGGTCATCAGGCCCGCCTCGTGCAGGCCCTGGAAGGCGGCGCGAAGCTGGCGCGCCCAGGGTCCCGGGGCGACGCTCAGGTTGAGCAGCGGTCGCCCCTGGATCCTGAGCTGACGCCTCATGCTGGCCAGCACCCACCGGGCCAGCCCCGGCCAGAGGGGTTCGGGCTCCTCGACGGCCACGTAGAGCCGCAGGGGGTGCCGGGGTCTCGCCTCGGCCAGGATGTCGCTGAGCTTCTGGGAGAGGAACCTGGCGAAGGCGTCCACCTCGTCCTGGCTCGACGTCAGCTCCTGGAAGGCCAGCTCCCCGACGAACAGGAACACCGGCTCTCTCCGGGCCGCTCTCTCCAGGGCCTGCACCGGACGACCCCCGCCGAGGGCGAGGGCAAAACGCTGCTCCCACTCCTCGGGGGTGCGGGGCCGCACCTCGCCGTCCGGGCCAGCGCTCAGAGTGCGGATGCGGTGGGTCCCGGTCTCGACCGCGCGGTTGAGGCGCGCCTGAACCCGCCGGGTGAAGTCGCCGATGTGCTGGGCGCGCGGGCCGTAGATGAGGAAGGCCTGATGCCCCTTGCTCTCACAGCGGTGGAGGACGTCCTGCCACTGCAGGATGCGGTCCAGGTGGTAGCGGGACTCGGGCAGCACATGGATGGGAGGCAGCGCCTCGGTCGGCTCGCTCTCGTCTCGCGGCGCGCTCTTCCGTGAGGTCGACGGCGTCGGCGCCTCCGATGGCGACACCCCCCAATGCCCCGCCACCTCGGCGAGGTCGGCGGCCCGCTTCGGAAACGCATGCTCCAACGCCAAGAAGAACGCTTCGTCGATCTCTCCGCGCTGCTTGAGCCGACGGACGGCCTGGTGCGTCACCTCCTCCTTGTTCTCCCGGGCGCCGGGCAGGACGTCCACGACCTCGTCGCCGACGTGCCGTCGCAGGAAGCGTCGCAGATCCGGCGGATCGAAGAGTTCCGCGAGCAGACGCTCCAGCGCGTTCTCGGGGGTCGGCATGCAGCGGCTCCTCCGGCGTCCACCCCCTCATGGCCTGGGCGCGCGGGCTTGTGATGCGCAAAGGCAGCTAATCGGTGGGGACAGATTCTGTCCAGCCCTGCACTCAACCTGACCGACAGCCTGACCCGCCACTGGATGGCCGGCGACCCCGTCTACACCCACGTCTTCAACGGGGTGCACCTGCTCTTCCCCCGGATGGAGCGCATGATGATCAAGGTGGTGGCGGGCGCCCGCGCCGGCTGCACCGACCCTGCGCTGGACGCCCAGGCCCGCGCCTTCATCCAGCAGGAGGCCAGGCACGCCCACCAGCACGGCCTCTTCCTCAAGCAGCTCGAGTCGCAGGGCTTCGACATCGACGGCGTCCTGGCCCGCCAGGACCGGGTGATGGGGCTCGTCGAGCGGCTGCCCGTTCCGCTGGCCCTGTCCATCGTGGCCGGGGGCGAGCACCACACCGCCATGCTGGGCCACGGGGCGCTCTGCTTCGACCCCCTCGACGGCGCGCCCGAGGGCGTCCGCGCGCTGCTCCGCTGGCACGCCGCCGAGGAGATCGAGCACAAGGCCGTTGCCTTCGACCTGCTGGCCCACGTCGCCCCTGGCTATGGGCTGCGCATCCTGGGCCTGCTGGGCGGCACGCTGATGGTCGGCGGGCTGTGGGCGGCCGCCAGCCTCTCATTGCTGGCCCAGGAGCTGCGCCACAGCGGCCCTGGCGTGTTCCTCAACCGCCCCCGTGGCCTCGGCCGCCGCCTGCCCCCGGCGACGGAGTTCGCCGCGCGCATCGTCGACTACCTCCGGCCCGGCTTCCACCCCTGGGACGAGGACGACGCCGAGCGGGTGGCGCAGTGGATGGCGGGGCTGCGGTCCGTTGGCGCTTGATGACCTGGTGGAAGGACGACCCTGCTCGACCCTTCGCCGAAGCCCCTGTACCGACGACCCTCGTTGACCTGCCCCGCCCCACGCCTGAGCCCGATCACCTCTCTTCACCCCCCGCCCGGGTTACGGCCTCCGCAACCACCTGCGAGGCCCCCATGCCCCGGATCCCCATCGCCGGCACCCCCGCCGGCTTCACAGAGCGCCAGGTCACCCTCGGCGAGGTCACCCTCAACTACGTCGAGGGGCCCGACCACGGCCGCCCCCTGCTGCTCATCCCCGGGCAGATGGAGAGCTGGCAGGGCTACAAGCAGGTCCTGCCCGCGCTCGCGGAGCGCTTCCACGTCTTCGTGCCCGACGTACGGGGCCACGGAAGGTCCAGCCGCACCCCCGGCGCGTACTCCTACAACCTGTGTGGCCAGGACCTCGCGGCCTTCCTCCAGCAGGTCATCGGACAACCCGCGCTGGTGTCGGGCCTCTCCTCCGGGGGCGTGCTCTCGATCTGGCTGGGGGCGTACGCGCCGGAGCACGTCCTGGCCGTCATCAGCGAGGATCCGCCCATCTTCGCCTCCATCTGGCCACGCATCCAGCAGGAGCGGCACATGGCCTACGGCTTCCAGGTGGCCGTGGACACCCTCGGCGGCCCGGAGCGGGACCTCAAGGGCTGGCTCTCCAAGGTGGGCTACCCCCCGCCCGGCGAGACCGAGCTGCGGCACATCCCGGGCTTCATCGTCAGCGGGCTGTACGGGTGGACCCGACTCTGGCAGCGCCTGCGGCCCGGCCGCCCCTACGACATCCCGCTCTTCTCCTTCAACCTGCGCATGGGCCTCATGGGGCTCTCCGAGTACGACCCCGACTTCTCGCTGGCCACCGTCGACGGGCGCCTGAGCGAGGGCTTCGACCCCGAGGATGCCCTGCGGCGGGTGCGCTGCCCCATGCTGCTGCTGCGCGCGAACGCCCGTCGCCACGAGACCTGGGGCCTGCTCGGCGCGATGGACGACGACGACGTCGCCCGGGTCGAAGCGCTGGTGGCGGACCTCAAGGTGGTCCCCGTCGCCTGCGAGCACGCCATCCACATGCTGGAGCCCGAGGCCTGGCTGGCGGCGGTGACGGGCTTCGTGGACGAGCTGGAGGAGAGCGGGCGGATCTGATAGCGATTTACGTTCGGGGAATCCGAACAACAATGTTGGAAAAATACCGACACACCTGACTCGCGCCCGAGCGAGAACCTCGTGTAATCTTTTCATTAAGCGACGAGAGGCCCGCTCCCCCCAGGACGTGAGGAGAGACTGTGTCAGATCCGCGCAGGACGTCCGGCCGTGGGGCCGAGGCGCCGGACCGCGTTGTGCGCCCGGAGGAGGCGCCGACCCGAACGGCTGTTCGTACGACATCTACCATGCTGGAGGACCCCCTGGCCCGCCTGAGCGCGTCGATGCAGGAGGTCTTCGGCAACGAGGTCGTGCTCGCCGGGCTCACCGGCGGGGGCTCCGGTCTGGAGCAGCTCATCGCCGGCAGCCTCGCCCTGCAGCAGAGCGGGATGACCGTGATGCCGGGGGCGATGAGCAACAGCACCGCCCAGGCCATGCTGGCCGCCGCAGGACCCGGCGCGGACGGGCCCCTCTCCCGCCACGCCGCCGGCCCCGAGGCCTTCCCCGCGGACGCCGCCGCCCGGGTGGCCCAGGCCCTCACCAGCGGCGGGCGCCCCCTGCCCGCGTCCGTCGCCGCCCGCCTGGAGCAGGCCTTCGGTGGGGCGGACTTCTCGGGGGTTCGGGTCCACACCGGCCCCGCTGCCGCCGCCGCCGCCGAGGCGGTCAACGCCCACGCCTTCACCGTGCGGGATCAGATCGTGTTCGGCGCCAACGAATACGACCTGGAGAGCGAGGAGGGCCTGGAGCTGCTCGCCCACGAGCTGACCCACGTCCTGCAGCACCAGGCGGGGCGCCTGGGCGGCCACGACGGCGGGATGGACGTCAGCCGCCCCACCGACCCCACCGAGCTGGAGGCCGCCCGGCGCGGCCCCGAGATCGCCTCCATCGTGGCCCCGGAGGGGATCGCGGAGGTCCCCACCCTCGACACGCCTGCCGTCGAGGCCTCCGCGTCTCCCCCGGGGACCACGATGGCGGCCCCCGCCGAGGACCTCATCTCCCGCCAGGCCGAGGACGGCCGCACCGTCACCGCCCCCGACATCAAGGGCAAGAAGGTCGGCCGCTGGGAGGAGACCTGGGGCTCCGACCTCACCGGCGGCGACGAGATCAAGCCCCCCGACGACCGGGAGGCCGGCTTCAAGGACCGGGCGCGCGCCCTGGCCTGGGGCCTGGCCAAGGTCGCCGACCACGGCGCCCACGGCGGCGTGCTCATCTACCAGGACGAGCGCTGGTTCGTCTACACCATCACGGTGGACTCGATCTACGACTTCTCCCGCTCCAACGTCGAGGAGGGCCTGGACAAGATCACCAACGCGGGCGCCGAGGTCAGCGGCGTCAAGGCGTTCATGACGATGGACGGCCACGTCGTGCCCGTGACCGTCGAGCACGCCATGTCCAACGCCGAGGCCACCTACGTCGTCGTGCGCGACGACATCGGCGAGCACTGGCACAGCACCACCGTCCCCGAGCCCTCCGCCTACGAGGACATCGCGAAGAAGGCCCAGAGCGACGAGGACCTCGACCTGGACTACGACGGCGCGGTGGCCCTGTTCAAGGGCATGCTCAAGTCCCGGGCCATCGCGATGGTCGACCAGAACCGCGCCCAGATCCGGGAGACCGAGCAGAAGTTCTCCCCGGGCCGGTTCAACAACGAAGACCCCCACTACAAGCGCCTGCGGGAGCTGTCCGCCTCCGACGCGCAGCTCGCCAAGGCCCAGGCCGCCGCCGAGGAGGTGCTCTACACCGCCGAGCTGATGGACGCGATGTCCAACGCGGGCGCGATGGACCCGATGAACCCGATGATCGCGGAGGTGGACCTGAGCCCCTCCAAGGCCTCGAAGGAGGCCAAGGCCAAGGTCGACGAGATCGTCTCGGTCCGCAAGGCGCTGCGCGACCAGTACCCCGAGCTGAACGCCGTCGACACCACCGCGGTCAGCGACGGCAAGTCCAACAACGCCCTGTTCGGGGAGATGAAGGGGCGGTTCGACGAGATCCGCGTGGTCTTCGACGAGGTCCACACCAAGATCCATGAGGAGGACATGCCCCTGGCCCAGCTCGGCCCGGTGGTCGAGGCGGTCATGAAGGACCTCGGGGTGAGCAAGGAGCGCGCCGCCGAAGGCCACACCCTGAGCGAGCACATCACGGGCTGGCTCTCCAGCCAGGAGACCACCGAGTACGTCATCAGCTGGGTCGGCACGATCCTGAGCTTCGTGCTGGGCATCGGCGCGATCATCGCCTCGGGCGGCTGGGCGCTGGCGCTGGGCGCGGCGGGCGCGGCGGTGGGCCTGGGCACGGCCGCCTACGAGTTCGAGCAGGCCGACGACCTCTACGACGCCGCCCGCACCAGCGAGCTGGGGGGCAACCAGCTCGTCAGCGACCCCGAGGCCGCGCGCTTCAACTACATCATGGGCTGGGTCAACCTCGTGCTGGCCGGCCTCGACATCGGGCTGACCGTCAAGGCCGGCACCACGATGCTCAAGAGCGCGAAGATCGCCGAGCGCATGGCCGGCAGCGTGGGCGGCGAGCTGCTCGCGAAGCTCGACCCCGCCGACATCGTGAAGATCGACAAGGCCATGCAGCTCAAGGCCGCCGGGCGCCTGGACGACGCCGAGCGCATCCTGGCCGGCCTGCGGGGCAGGCTGGGCGAAGAGACCGTCGGCGTCATCGAGCGCCTGTTCGGCCGCACCTCCGCGATCGAAGAAGCCTTCGGCCTGGGCAGCAAGCTCGACGACCTCACGAAGCGCACCCTCTCGGCGGTGGACGAGGACGTCATCCGCCAGGTCGCCGCCCTGGGCGACGACTTCGCGACCGAGTTCGCCGGCAAGGTGCGCAAGATGATGGGCGCGGGCATGGACCCCAAGGCCCTCGACGACGTCGCCCGGGGCCTGGGGCCCCTCACGTTCAACAAGATCGCCGGGGACATGAACCCCACCCAGCTCGAGGCGCTGTTCGCCAAGCTGGGGCCCGACGCGCTCAAGGAGGCCACCCAGAAGGGCCTCGACGGCTACGCCCTGCGGGAGCTGGCCGCCTCGCTCAAGCCCTCGGAGATGGCCGAGCTGATCGCGAAGTCCGACGGCGCCGAGCTGCTGGAGAAGGCCCGCCAGATCACCAAGAAGCGCCTGGCCGACGACGCGAAGCAGGTGCGCGTCGACTACCTCAAGAACAAGCCGATGGGCAAGGGCAACGTGGCCAGCGCCGAGGTGCGCCTGGGCGACGGCGAGACCCTGCGCAAGCACGGCACCAGCCGCGCCAAGCCCATCGACAAGCCCAAGCCCAAGTCCCAGGGCGGCCACTTCGAGCCCTCGATCGACAGCCACTCGGGGCGCGTCATGGACACCGACTCGGAGTACAAGGTGCTCTCGGCCCTGGCCGACGACCTGATCGAGAAGTACGGCGACGACGCGGTGAAGATGAAGGGCAAGATACACCTCTACACCGAGATGTCCCCGTGCGAGAGCTGCGCGCGGGTCATCGAGCAGTTCAAGGAGATGTTCCCCGAGATCAAGGTCGACATCAGCTGGGACATGACCTACGGAGCCCACTCGCACTGACGGAGCGCTCGTGCCCCCCTCCCCTGCCCTCACCGCCGCCATCGATCGCGCCGCGAACACCCGCTTCGCCGAGCTGCACGAGCCCGACCCCGGCCCCGTGGAGCTGGGCGAGGCCGTCGACGCCATCCTGGACGCGCTGGCCCCCCCCGACGACCCCGCCAGCCACCGCCGCTTGGTGGCGATGGCGCTCGCGATGGCCCGGATCTGCGCCGACACGGTGTACGGCTACAAGCCCGACGACCCCCGCGTCGCGGCCGCGCTGGAGGCCATGGCCGCCTGGCGGGCGGGGCAGCCGGTTGCCGTGCCCCGCGCCGCCGAGCTGTTCCCGTGGGAGAACACCGGCGCCCAGGCCCTGAACGAGGCCCAGGACGTCTTCCACCAGCTCCTGCGCACCATCGATCCCTCCGAGGCCCCCGAGGCGGTGGGCGAGCTGCTGGACGACTGCTTCGAGGGCTACGCCGTGCGCGTCGGCCGCGACCCCCAGCGCGGGCTGTTCGACTGGTGGCTGCGCGAGGTCGTGCCCGCCGCGTGGCGCGGCGAGGAGCCCACCCGGTGGTACGAGACGGCGCCGCTGGGGTGGCGCGGGTAGGCCCGGCGAGACAGGCGCGCACCATGACGCCGATCAGCCGAGCGCCACGCCGGGCCGCGCGCCCCGAGCCTGGATTCAGCTATCATCCAGGTATCACCAGAGGTCTTCCATGCTCCTGAGCCAGCTCATCCTCGGCACCTATGTCGGCAGCGTCGACCAGCTGTCCGAGCGCCGCGACGCCGGCTCCTCCGAGGAGGGGCCGGAGGTCCCGGGCATGGGCGCCGGCTACCTCTTCGCGGGCCGCCGCCCCCTGGGCCACGTCGACCCCTCGGACGCCGCCGACACCCTCGACGCCTGGCTGGCCCGCTGCGCCCACCTGGAGGCCGCCTCGGTCCTGGCCTTCCGCCAGCTCGCCCGCCAGCTCCACGGCTGGGGCGCGCCCGCCGCGCTGATCGAACGCTGCCTCCAGGCCGCCGCCGAGGAGGCCGAGCACGCCCGCGTCCTCATCGCCCTCACCGACGTCCCCATCCCCCACACCAACCCCGGGCCCGCCGACGAGGCCCTCTACGCCGTCGCCCTCCACAACGCGGTCGAGGGCTGCGTCAACGAGTGCTGGGCAGCCATGCTCGCCTTCCTCAAGGCCCGCTACGCCCGCGCCCCGGCCCTGCGCGCCGCCTACGCCCGGCTCGTCGACGACGAGACCCGCCACGGCGAGCTGGCCTGGGACGTCCACCGCTGGCTCATGGGGCAGCTCGATGAGGCCGATCAGCAGCGCATCACGGAAGCCCAGCGCGCGGCGATCGCCCGGCTCCCGGCGGTGGCCCGGGTGCAGGCGGAGCGGCTCCCGCAGGCGATGGGGCTGCCGGCACCAGCGGCGGCGGCGGCGATGGCGCGGCGCTTCGGGGCGGGGTTGCTGGCGGCGTAGGCTCACGCCCACCCCGCCGGCCCCTGGCGCCGCGCGGGCGCGGCCCCTGCAGGCTATCCTCCCGATATCATCGGAGGAACCTCATGACGCTTCGCCACCTCATCCTCAGCACAACCGTTGGCAGCCTCGGCGCGCTGACGGCATGCGGCTATTGTCCCCCATCGGACCCCGAGTCCTTCTGGCTGCACGACGACGTCACCGAAGCGGACGTGCAGGCCATCATTGAGGAGTACAACCAAGCGAGGTTCGCGATCGACTGCGACACGGTGTGCGAGTACAAATACTTCCAGGATCCGGGCAATGGGGACTGGATGAGTCCACACGCCGAGACCTGCACGCTCGAGCTGGACCCGGAGCCCGCCGAGCAGCCGGAGGACATCGTCGGGGACGTGACCTGCGAAGGAGAAGCCTATGACGGCGAACGCACGGAGATGTGCGAAGGCCGCCGCCCCCTCGGCCACGTCGAGCCGCCGAGCGACGACGCCTCTCTCGACGCCGTCCTGGCCCGCTGCGCCCACCTGGAGGCTGCCTCCGTCGTGGCCTTCCGCCAGCTCGCCCGCCAGCTCCACGGCTGGGGCGCCCCCGTCGCGCTGATCGAACGCTGCCTCCAAGCCGCCGCCGAGGAGGCCGAGCACGCCCGCGTCATGGCTGCACTCACCAAGGCCCACATCCCCCACACCGATCCCACCCCCACCGAGGAGACCCTGTTCGCCGTCGCCCTCCACAACGCCGTCGAGGGCTGCGTCAACGAGTGCTGGGCCGCCATGCTCGCCTTCCTGAAGTCACGGATGGCCCGCACCCCCGCCCTGCGCGCCGCCTACGCCCGGCTCGTCGACGACGAGACCCGCCACGGCGAGCTGGCCTGGGACGTCCACCGCTGGCTGATGGGGCAGCTCAATGAGACCGATCAGCAGCGCATCACGGAAGCCCAGCGCGCGGCGATCGCCCGGCTCCCGGCGGTGGCCCGGGTGCAGGCGGAGTGGCTCCCGCAGGCGATGGGGCTGCCGGCGCCAGCGGCGGCGGCGGCGATGGCGCGGCGGTTCGGGGCGGGGTTGCTGGCGGCGTAGGCTCTCGGGTAGCGGCAAGGTCATCGGGGGTCTGAGGGCCCATTCAGGCCAAGTCATTTCATACGGTTGAAAGAAATGTGTGCCCGGCCGGTCACAAAAGCCAGGCTCAAGGACCAATAAGGATCCTGAGCGGGCTGAGTCCATCCGCCCCGCGACCGGAGAGATCGATGCGCGCTGCACACGCGAGCGCTCCTGGCGGCGCTCTGCCCCGGGTTCGACTGGAGCTGACCCGAGGAGACACACTGGCTCCTGGAGCCACGCTCGGCTCCTATACCCTGGTGCATCCTTTGGCTACCGGAGGAATGGCTGCGGTCTGGCGCATCCGCCACCAGCAGCTTGGCTGTGATAGGGCCCTGAAGGTCGCCCTGACGCCTCAGGAGGACCGACGCCTTCAACTCGAAGGGCGGCTGCAGGCGCAGCTCCGACATCCCGCGCTCATCTCTGTGTTGGATATGGGCGAGGTAGAGGGGCGCATGGCTCTGGTCCTTGAGCTGGTGGAGGGCCCGTCTCTGGCGCGCTGGATGCAGGACGGAGGCCCGGTGCCCTCCGGAACGGCTTGCCGACTGGTCCGACAGCTCGCCGAGGGCGTGGCCTACGTGCATCGGCAGGGGATCGTGCATCGGGACATCACCCCGCGGAACGTGCTCCTGGACCCGCGCGATGGGCTTCTGCTGCCCCGCCTGGTGGACTTCGGGATCGCCCTGGTCCGGGCCCGGCCGGAGCGCCCTGAAGAAGGCTGCTATGGATCCCCCCGGTACATGGCGCCAGAGCAGCTCTCCGACTTCGGGGGCGTTGACCAGCGTGCCGACGTGTTCTCCCTGGGATGCCTGCTCTACGAGCTGCTCGTCGGGCATCCGGCCTTCCCGCAGACCCGCACCTCGCGAATCCTGGCAGCCGTGCACGCGGGCGCCTACGCGCCGCTGCCGATCTGGGTGGGACCGGAGGTCCGCCGCATCCTGAGGCGCTGCCTCGCCGTGGATCCCCGGGCTCGTTTTCCCGACGCCGGGTCGCTCTGCGAGGCCCTCTCGGCGCTCCCGGAGCCGTCCGTGGGGACCAGCCTTGAGGACGCCGAGATGGAGCCGACCAGCATCGGCCTGCCGCCGGTCCGCCCCCCGCCGGAGCCTGCTGGCGATCGCTCCCCCGTTCCCCCGCCACCCTCGTCGCACACGGCCATCACCGGGTTGCGTGCATTGTTCGTGGTGCTCTCCTGCCTCGCGCTCGGCGCCGGGATCACCCTGGGCACCCTGTTGCTGCTGCGCCCGAACCTCTGACCACACCCATTTGACACGGAGTCCATGATGTCCAAGGAATATGCCCCTTCGTCATACGATCAGGCTCAGGATGCGGGCGAGCGGGCCCCTGCGCAGGGGCTGCCGGAGTCGACCGACGCGGGCCTGGGCAACCAGGACCGCCTGTCCCGTCTGAGCATCCCTCGTCAGCACACGGACAGCGATGACGCTCTGGCGGATATGGGTGGCGAGGACTGGCTCTTCGGCGGGGATCGGGAGGTGGAGTTGCCCTTCCGCGCACACATGGAGCAGGCCTTCGGCGAGGATCTGGGCGGCGTGCGCGTGCGCCTGGGGGCCGCGGAGGCGTTGGCCGGGATCGACGCGGAGGCCTGCGCGGAGGGAGAGGAGTTGAGCTTCGCCTCACCCCACCCGGACAAGGAGACCGTGGCGCATGAGGTGGCCCATCTGGTGCAGGCGCGGCGGAGGGGTCGACGCGGTGGAGGGCTCAGCGAGCCCGGCCAGGCCGCCGAGAAAGAGGCCGAAGACGTCGGTCAGCAGGCCGCGCAGGGCGAGTCGGTCGAGGTGTCGGAGGCCGCGGGGGGGGTGATGCGAAAGAAGGAAAATCCCTACAATCGCGACATGATGGGAAAGACTCCGCATCCGTCACGGACCAAGCGGGGGACCGAGGATCCCTACCGGATCGGAAACAAGAAGGGGGGCAAGCGCAAGAATGGTGAGGACAAAGGGCGGTACTTCAAGCTCCATCGGGACGCCGTGATCCGCGATTTCTCCGGCCGTGTGATGGGTACCAAGCGAGCGGGTTGTGAAGTTCGAGTGGTCGCAGGCCAACATCGGGCCTTCGGCGACGAGGCCTGCGTGCTCCTCTGGAACGTCAACCTTGAGAACGTTACAGACGAGAGCGGACAGAAGATCGGAGAGCGGCGTGTGTGCGGATGGGCACCCCGCACGGCGTTCAGCGAAAAGGCTCAGGAGAAGTACCTCAACCCGGAAGTGAATCCCCAAATGGGCAACGTGGCTGCCCCATTGAACACCCAGCCGTGGGTCGTCGAACCCAAACCCCTCTCAGAAAATCAATTCTGGCGCAGCCAGCAGAAGGATCGCGGCGCAAACCAGGCCAACCACTACGGAGCGCGCGCCAGGAATGGCATTCCAGATGATCATGACTATCGATACACCTCTCTGGTCCTGAACGTTCCCAAGGAGGCCAGTCAGGGACTCTGGGGCCCGGTGGCTGATGTCCTCCCGGCGGGCACGGAGTTCCGCTGCGCAGAGGGAGCCGGCCGTCCCGGGAAGTTCCGAAAGACCGTCCCCTTGTTTTGGCACAGAGAGCCCAAGGAAGGCAGAACCAAGGGACGACGAACGAGAGAGAAGGGAATGCGTTCGGGGCATATGACGTTCGTCTATGGAGCAGCCGGAACCGTTGACTCTGACGGCTCCTTCCAGCCCGATCACTACGGATGGATCGAGAGGTCCCAGATTCAGAGAAGATGACTCCAGCTATGTTCATTAATCAATACAGATTCTTGGGCAGGATGGTCCTCCTGTTCAATGTCTTCATTGTGCTCCTCACCGCCTGCAACCCCTTCGCCCCTGAGCCCCCTGCGGAGACCGTCAGCGCCCCCCAAACGGCGTACCGGGAGGAAACTCCGACGTGGACGGCCCGCGACGACAGCGCCGCCCCTGCGCCATCCCAGGTGGATGACCCGATGTGCGAGGCCACCTACCCGACCGACGGTCCCCGCGGTCCGGGCTGCCTCAGCGGCGTCCTGTCCTGCGGGGATGTCCTCACCGCGACCACCCAGGGGGGCAGCGAGGTGTATGGCGCAGAGTTCTACGGCGCCATGTACTGCTTTCCGACCTACGGCGACTTCAACGCGGCCGAGCGGGTCTACGCGCTGGAGTTGCCTGCGGGGACCCTCGCGACGCTCCACCTCTCCTCCCCCTGCGTGGAGCTGAGCATCGCCGTAGCGCGATGGGAGCAGCGGGAGTCCTGTCCCACCGCCGCCCACCTGATCGCCGAGTGCGAGGGAATCGCCGGGGTCAACGCCGGCACGGTCGGCCCCATCTATGCCCAGCGCGCGTCGCGCTACCTCGTGTCGGTGGACGGCCCGGCCGGCGCGGAAGGTCCGTTCTCGCTGCAGGTCGACTGCCGCACCACCCACGGCCCCTGACCCACAACCCCCTGGTCCCCGATGAGCCCCTTGAACCCTGTGACCTTGCCCAGCACGAACCTCCTGCGGTATAGTCAATTGCCGACAGAGGAGGACGCGATGTCTGCTGAGGAGCCAACTCCTTCCGCCGTGGACGCTGAGGTGAGCGACGCTGAGCTGGTCCGGCGGATCGCCCAGGGCAATGAGCGTGCGTTCTCCATCCTGGAGAACCGACACCGACGTCCGACAAACAGCTACCTGCGAAAGGTCGGCGGAGCTGGTGGATGGGCCGACGACGCCTATCAGGAGCTGTGGTGGACTGTGTGGCGCCAGGCCTCCAGCTACAAGCCCGCCCGAGGTGAGGTCCGGGCCTGGATCTTCGGCATCGCGCACCGGATTCTGTGGAATGTGGGGCGCCGGGACGCGCGCTACAGCGCCCGCCACCATCACCCCCCCACGCTGGTCGCCGTGGACGGTCGGTCCACCGATCCCAGGCAGAGCCTGGATCTGTGGCGGGCCCTGGAGGCGCTGGAGTTCGAGGATCGCGCGGTGCTGATGCAGAAGGCCGAGGGCCTCACCAGCCAACAGGGGAGTGCGCTGATGGGGATGAAGCCCGACGCTTGGCGCAAGCGGGTAGAGCGCGCGCGCGCGCGCCTGGCAGACCTGCTCGGCATGGGAGAGGCCAATGCGATCTGACGACGAGCTGCTCCGCATGCTGCGAGAGCTGGCAGTTCCTGAGCCCCCGCAGGTGGGCCCACCGCCGGAGCAGGTCGATCCGCTCCTGGAGACCCTGCGGGAGCTGCCCGTACCACCGCCACCGCAGGTCCAGCCGCCGCGCTCCTGGGCTCGCGGGCCTGCGGTGCGCTTCGCGTTCGCAGCGCTGGCCTTGATCGCCGTAGCAGGGACCGCGCTCCTCTGGGCCTCTCGGGAAGGGAACGAGCGCACCCTCCCACCGATCGTGGCGCGCCAGCCTGACGCGGCCGAGCCATCGCCTGAAGCGACGCAAGCCCAGCGCGTTGAGGCCCTCATGCCCGGTGCGCCCCCCCCAGCTCCCCAGGTCGCCTCCCCCGTCATCGCCGAATCCGGCCCCAAGGACATCGACCTGAAGCGCCCGGGGTCGCTCCCTGACGCGTACAGATCTCTCCCCCACTCGGACACCCTGCCCCAAGGCCCTGGCGAGATGGCGGACCCCACAGAGGGGGACCAGGACGCGGTGGCCGAGCTGGAGCCCGAATGGGTCGCCCGCGGGGAGCCGCCGACGCAGGCGTTCAACCTCACCCTGTACCAGCAGCCGCCAGAGGCGAAGACCCGCACGTTGGTGCGGGCCTTCGGGGACGCCCCGGCCCGGGTCCCCCTCGGCGCGCTGCTCACCTTCGAGGCCTCCGCGCAGATCTCAGCGGACGGAGCGCTCCGCTTGGAGGGACCGGACGCCATGCTGGACCTCGGCGACCATGCCCTCACGCCACAGGCCCGCACCCTGGGCCCCAGCGTGGACCGCGCGCTGGGCTTCCGGCTGAGCCAGCCGGGCTCGTACCGCGTCACGTTGTCTTCGGACGGCCGCTGCACCTCCCCTTGCGCGACCGTGCTCCTGGACGTGCGGTGACCTTGGCCCTCCTGCACATGCTTGGGGCGCTTGCGCTCGCAGAAGCTCTACCTGACGGGGTGGAGTTCGGCGCGCCCGCTCCCCTGGATCCCTCGGAGAACGACAGCGTGGCCCTGATCATCGGCGTAAACCGGGTCTCGGGCCTCCAGACGCTGCAGCACGCCGAGAGCGACGCCGAAAAGGTCGCGGTGAGACTCCAGAGTGGAGGCCGATTTGCAAAGGTTGAGCTCCTGAATGGCGAGGCGGCCACCCGGGAGGCGGTGCTGGAGCGCGTCGCGGCGCTCGGACCCAGCGTGGGCAAAAATGGGACATTCTTCCTCTATTTCGCAGGGCATGGGCTCGCCCCCCCGCGCCCGGATGGTGCCCCGGCGACCGAGAATCCTCTCCGCTACATCCTGCTCTCGGACAGCCACCCTGATGATCTCGAGGCCAGCGCGCTGCTCTCTGAGGATCTCCGCGATCAGGCCCGCGCAGCGGCGGTGAGCGGACCGGTTGTCCAGGTCTATGACACCTGCGGAGACGTGTTCACGCAGCCCGGATATCTCGCCCGCGGGATGTCGGAGCGGCAGGCGGCCGGCGGGCTCACCGTCCAGTACTTCGCGTCCAGCCCTGGCGAGAAGGCCGTCGAGATCCTGGACATCGGCGGCGGTCTGTACACCTTCCACTGGCTCGCGGGGCTCGATGGCCCGGCCGACCGGGACGGAGATGGCGTCGTAGACTCCGAGGAAGCCCACGAATACGCCGCGATGAAGCTCCACGAGGGACTCGAGGTCCAGCAGACACCGACCTATGTCAGCATCGGCGGCGCGGTGCACGCGCCGCTGGTCGAGCTGGATCCGCGTCGCTTCGGGCCTCGGGCGCCCAGCCGAAGGAACCGGCTCTTGTGGGGCGCCGGCCTGGGCGTCTCACCGGGCGAGCTTCAGGGAGCCTGCATGGCGCCGGTGGCCGCACCGGGCGTGGCGCTGCGCCTGCAGCGGGAGACCCGGCTCGGCCTGCGGCCGGGCATGGGGGTCCAGGCGCAGCTCGGGCCCTCGGCCTGGTGTCGCCCGGACAGCTCCCGGACACACGATCTGGTCTATCTGCTCCGACTCACACCGGGGCTGGGCGTTGAGCTCGGCCGGGTGCAGTTCGCGGCGCAGCTGAGCATCAGTGACGTGCTCCACACCCAGTGGGTCGCTGAGCGCGAATGGTTCGGCATCCCGGACTTCAACCCGGCGGTGGGCCCCGGGCTGAGGGTGGCGCTGCGGGTTGGGGGGTGGGACCTCGCGCTTGAGCCCGCCATGGAGCACTTCTGGGTCCTCGATGCAGACGACGACGGCGCCTGGCTCTCCGGGTTCGGCTGGAGTCCATCGGCGCGCCTGTGGATGGAGAGGAGGATCTGGTGAGCCGCTCATGGGCAGCATTTGTATGGAATGTCTGGATGCTGGGTGGCTGTACCCCCAGCTCGACCTACCTGTATTCGAGTGACGGGGGCGACAGGGACTCCAGACGTTCGGACAGCACGCCGCAACTCGAGGGAGACGACAGCGCTCCGTCCGATGACAGTCGGTCTGTCGACGACAGCGGGGCTCTCTCGCCCTGCCCCGGCCCCGACCCCGAGACCCTCACCCCCTGCGAGGCGCTGGACGCGCGCGCGCTGTCGGCCGAGGACTGGCTGACCGGAGACGTCGACGGCGATGGCCGGGATGACCTGGTCGCGTATTTTGAGGAGGGCGCCTGCTGGTTCGCTTCGCGCTCCGACGGCTCGGCGTTCCTCGCACCCGAGCTCTGGCTGGACCTCGGCGAACGGGCGCGGGCGCTGTGGCCCGAGGAGGCCTGGCCCCTGGTCCGCTTCCTGGGTGATGTGACCGGTGATGGCCGCGCCGACGCGGTCTGGATGGAGCACTGCGACGCCCGGGGCGCCTGGTACATCGCGCCCTCGAACGGCGAAGCCTTCGCGTTCCCCCAGGACGAGCACGGGGACTACCCCTTGCCGGCCATGATCAAGGAGGTCTGGCCCCAGGTCAGCGAGCTGGGGCCCTTCGACCAGGAGCAGAACAGCGTATTCCTGGCAGACGTGGCACCGGAGAACGGGAGCGGTCCGGATGGACGATCCGATCTCGTGGTCATCACGACCGACACCGATGGACGAGCCTCCGCGCGGGTCTACCTCTCCCGATCAGCATCGAGGCCCCTCTTCAGCGAGGCGCCGAGCGTGAACCGGTGGTTCAGTGCCGAGCCGGGCGGACCCTTTCCCGACGTCTATCTTGTGGGGGATCTGGGGAGAGGCCATCCACTGTGCCGGTTGAACGGGGCAGAGAGTTCCTATGTGTCCTCCGATCTCATCGTGTTTCGCTCCATGGACGACGACCCCTGGGACGCCGAGCACGCCAGCGCGGGCGAGGAGTGGTCCGCGACTCAGTCTTGGGGCTCCGTCCCCGCTCACGACGACGAGGGTTTCACCCCAACCGGGTGGTCGTCCTGGTTGGTTCAAGAGGCCACCACTGAGGTGCCGCGGTCGGCGCTGCGCTTCCTCGCCGACCACAACGCCGATGGCGGCGCCGACGCTCTGTGGCTCAGCAATGAGTCCCCTCCCCGGTGGGTGCTGGCGCCATCCCTCATGCCCACCTGTCCTATCCTGTACCCCCGTTACATCGGCGGTGGAGGAACGCCCGAGGATTGGGAGGGATTCACGACGCTGTATGGCGATCGTTTCCTGGCGTTCGACAAGCCCCTGGTGCTGGCACGCGAGTCCGCTCCCCCCCCATCCTTTGGCGCCGCACCCGCGCTGCGCACCCTGGACGTCAACGGTGACGGCCGCTCGGATATCGCGGCGTTGACCGAGGGCGGCACCTGGTCGGTTTCTCTGACCCAGCGAAGCTGCAGTGAGTTGGAAATCCCAGCCTTTCGGGACAGGGTGCTTCTTTGTCGGGAGCCTCGGACCTGGGTGGGCGCTCAGGCGGACTGCGAGGCCCTCGGCGGCGCGCTGCTCGCCATCCCGGACGCAGAGCGCTTCTTGGCGCTTCAAGAGGCGCTGGTCGCGAATACCCATTCGGGCAGAGCCATGCAGGCCTGGGTCGGGCTCAACGACCGCGAGGAGGAGGGCGTCTTCCGCTGGTTGGATGGTTCCAAGCTCCAGATCCCCATTGGGTTCTGGTTTGAGGACGAGCCCAACGACTACGTGGACAGGGAGGATCTGGAGCCCGGGGAGGATTGTGTGCAGATCCGCTCCCACTATGACCTCCTCGCGAACGACGAGGACTGCAACGAGGAGGTCGTCGGCGCAGCCTATTTGTGTTCAATTCCCCGCTCCAGTGTGCTGGAGCTCCCGTGAGGTAGACACCCATGCGATACCCTTCCCTTCTCCTCCTCTCTGCCTGCGTGGCGGTCCCTGACGCCAACGAGAGCACCCCAGACTCCGCCTTGGACGACACTGGCCCAACCGACAGCGCCTCCGACTGCGACGACAGCGCGTCGGTGGACCACACGCGCTGCCAGGATCTCAGCGGACTCGTGGCCGTGCACGCCGGAGACGTCAACCGAGACCTGTGGGATGACATCGTATACGTGTACAACTCTGGCCTCTGGTGTGCCTCGCTGAACCAGGGGGGTGAGCTGCAGACCCCGCACATCTGGCTCGACGCTGACGAGCCCCCGGAGGGCGCCTTCGGCAGCCTCATGGGCGACGTGGACGGAGACAGCCGAGACGACGTCCTCTGGGCCCCCCTGGACGCCTGGGGCGACCTCAGCGGGGAGCTGCACCTGGCCCTCTCCACAGGCGACGCCTTTGCACCAGTCGGGGAGGGCTCGCTGCTGCCCGGCGAGTCCACCGAGGCGTTGCCCTGCAAGGTCTCTCGCGCCCTGGTCGCGGACGTCGACGGCGACGGCCGAGGCGAACTCGTGGTGATGGACGACGGCGACGGCAACTGGTGCGCGGGTCGCTTCAACGAAGAGCGCTTCTCGGACTTCGTGCTGTGGACCGAAGACCACGGCGCCCAGTCCACCACACTGCTCCATGGCGACGTCGACGGGGACGGATGCGAGGATCTGGGCGCCCACTATCCTCCCTACGACGGGGCCCCGAGCTACGTCAGCGGGGACTGGCAGATCATCGGCCCGAGCGGGTCCACAGGCTGCTCTCCCACCGCGCCCGCAGACTCGGAGAACGACCTATGGGTCAAGTGGATCGACGACTACGGCCAGGAGGCGGTCGCCGCCTTCCTCGGCGATGTGGATGGCGACAGGCGGGCCGACGCCATCTGGACGGATGGAACTGGCGAGTGGACCGTGGGCCAGAGCACCGGCACCTCCTTCGACCGCACAGCGCTGTTCGGCGCGAGCGGTCTGGGGGAAGGCGCGACCTTCTTCGTCACCGGGGACTTCAACGCAGATCGCCACGCCGATGTGGCGCAACTCAACCAGGAGACAGGCGTGTGGAGCTGCGCGGCCGGAGAGGCCGGAGGGCTTGTCCCAGAAGGCTGCCTCTGACCCTCCAGCTGCTGTGAGCTGCCCTGCTCTGCAGATGACCTCGAGCTCATTTCCGCCGGCAAGGTCGCTCAGGGCTCACGCCGCGCACCCCAGCTCCAGGCACAGCTGCCGCCCCGCCTCCAGGTTCGACACCCCCACGCCGACGAGCCGCACCGGCCGCTGCCCGGCCTCGGTCTCTGCCAGCAGGGCCTCGGCGATGCGGATGACCAGGTCCGGGTTGGCCGTCGGCTCCAGCAGGGAGCGGGAGCGGGTGATGGTGGTGAAGTCGTCGTAGCGCACCTTGAGGGTGACGGTGCGCCCCCGGTGGCCCTTGCGGCGCAGGCCCTCGCAGACCTCGGCGGCCTGGTCCCGGATCACCGTGAGCAGCGCCCCCGGATCCTGAAGATCCCGGGCGAAGGTGCGCTCCGCGCTGCGGGAGCGGCGGGCCCGGTGGGGCTGCACCGGGCGGGGGTCGTCCCCCCGGGCCAGCCGGGCCATCTGCGCCCCGTTGCGCCCGAACAGCTCGGTCAGGCGGGCCTCGTGCAGCTCGGCGAGCTGGCCGATGGTGCGGATGCCCAGCCCCTGGAGCCGCCGCGCGGTCACCGGGCCCACCCCCCACAGCCGGTCCACAGCCAGCGGGTCCAGGAAGGCCCGCACCTGCCCCGGCTCGACCACGGTCAGGCCGTCGGGCTTGCGAAAGCCCGAGGCGATCTTGGCCACCATCTTGACCGGCGCCACCCCCACCGAGGCCGTCAGGCCCAGCTCCCGGTGGATGCGCCGCCGGATGTCCTGGGCGACCCAGGTGCCGCTGCGGTGGTGCGTCGCGTCCAGGAAGGCCTCGTCGATGCTCAGCGGCTCGACCCGGGGACTGTAATCCGCCAGCACGGCGAACACCTGGGCAGAGACCGCGCGGTACTTCTCGAAGTCCGGCCGGATGAGCTGGAGGTCCGGGCACTTGCGCAGCGCCACCGCCGAGGGCATCGCCGAGCGCACCCCGAAGCGCCGCGCCTCGTAGCTGGCCGCGGCCACGACCCCCCGCCCCCGGGGGGAGCCGCCAACGGCGATGGGCATGCCCCGGAGGCGGGGGTCGTCCCGCTGCTCGACCGAGGCGTAGAAGGCGTCCATGTCAACGTGGAGGATCTTCATGTACTGAATATACGTTCAGGACGCCCTCCGATCAAGCGCTGGAGGCCCTTTCCTGACCGCCAACGGTGACAATCTGCCAAAGCCGCAGGGCGTCGGACCCCGTGCGGGCGGGGCCAGCGGATACCTTGTCCTCCACCCCTCCCGGAGGCCCTCCATGTCGTCCAACCTCGTCCGCACCGAAGACGCCGCCGCCGCCCTCGCCGCCATCCTGCGCGAGCTGGCCCAGGCGGCCTCGGGCGACAACCAGCAGATCTCCCAGGCCGAGGCCGAGGCGCTCCACCCCTTCCTGCGGCTCGCCGACGCCCGGGTCCGCATCTACGGCGGCGCCGGCACCCGGGTCAGCGTCGACAACCTGGTCGAGGCCGCCGTCGCGATGGCCCGCACGGGCTGGGAGGCGGTCAACCCCGTGGACGGCTCCCGGGACAGCCGCTACCTCGCCCAGCTCGAGCTTTGGGCCCTGCGCCGCCACGATCCGCACCTCGCCGAGCTGTCCTGGCAGGCCTACCGCCGGGTCCAGGAGGCGCAGCAGGCCAGCGAACCCGAGACCCCCGCCGAGCCGGCCTCCCTCCGGGACTGGGTCGAGGGCACCGACTTCAACGAGTACGCCCTGCATCAGCAGAGCCTGCCGGGCGGCGTGCGGGTGGACGCGCGTCGCGGCCAGCCCGGCCGCGAGGGGCTGCCCGAGGCGGTGGTGGCGGCCTTCGACTTCTACCATCGGCTGGAGGAGCGGGACATCGGCGGGGCCAGCCTGCACCGGGGCAACCTGGGCGGCCAGGACGTCTGGGCGATCTACACGACCACCGACGGCGACGAGGCCTGGCTGGAGCTCTACGACGCCGACGGCGGGCTGCTGGAGGGCGCCCGGCTGTACGCAGGGCGGCTGTTCGCCTGGGACCACTTCCCCGGGCGGTCCCGCGTCTCCGACATGTTCCTCACCCTGGCCGGCTACACCTGGGCGGAGGGCTACTCCGAGCCCGACGAGCGCGCCCGGTTCGGCCAGCCCCCCTCCCGCTGGACGGGCGACGCCAACGTCGACGCCGGCTGGCTGCACCACCAGGACCGCCGCTTCCTGCACCTGGAGACCACGGTCGCGCTGACCGACGACCTGCGCGCCCTGGCCGAGGCCGCGTTCGAGCGCATCTGGCCCATCCACCTTCGCCACACCGTGTGGAACGCCGACCCCATCGAGCTGGGCTTCCGGCGCCAGGGCACCCTGGCCGTGGGCGACTGGACCCGCTCCACCGACGGCCTGACCTACCAGACCGCGAGCTGGCGCGACATCGACGACGGCAGCTTCGTCCTGTACTTCACCCGGGACGAATGGGGCCTGAGGCTGGTGAGCGCGCAGTTCGACAACTGAGGGGGTCAGGGCGCGGGCTCGTCCTCCAGCCGGGCGTGGCGGCGGGCGGCTTCGACGGCGGCCCAGCGGGGCTCGGCGCGCAGCGCGGCGAAGTCCGGGGACACCGCCAGCGTGTCCGCGAACACCTCGGGCGCGCCGGCCGTGGCCAGAGCCCGCTCCAGCGCCTCGAACGCACCCTCGCCGTCGTGCAGCGCCCAGCGCACCAGCCCCAGCTCCGACCACGCCCGCGCCAGGGTCACGGGCTCCCAGGTCCACGGCGTGCCCGGGGCCTCCGCGGCCATCGCCAGGGCCTGCTCCAGATCCCGACGCGCCTCGGTCAGCCGACCCTGGCGCCGCGCCGCCTCACCCCGGCGGGCCAGCAGCCAGATCCGCGCCTCCAGCGCCTCGGGGGTGAGGCCCGGGACCCGGCTGTCGGAGAGGCCCTCCAGCCAGATCAGGAGCGGCGCCAGGACCTGCTGCTCCCGGGGGTGCTGGTACACGATGGTGGAGGAGGCCTCGTAGAAGGCGGTGAAGTAGTCGTCCCCCAGCACCTGCTGGAGCAGGGGGGCGTAGCGCTCCGGCGCGGTCACCAGGAGCGTCGGCAGTCGCTCCCGCTGGTCGGGGTGCTCCCGCAGCAGCGCGGTCAGCTCCTGGCGGGCGCGCGCGCCGTCCCCCAGCTCGGCCAGGGCGAGCACCCGCAGCAGGCGCAGGCTGGGGTCGTCGCGGGGGACCTCCTCCAGCAGCGCCAGGGCCTCGGTCGTGCGCCCGTCGACGAAGGCCCGGCGGGCGGCCTCGTCGGGCTCGGCGTCCCGGGGGATGGGCGTCGCGCCCCACAGCTCGATCTTGTGGAGCAGGACGTCCGAGAGGGCGTTCCCGATGGACCGGGTGTCCAGGGTCAGCGTCATCTCGGCGCCGTCGGGGTACGCGCCCGACGGGGTGTACACCCGCCGGACCGACTGGTCCCCCTGGGTCACCGTGCAGCTCGCCCGGGTGCCCGCCGCGTCGGACTCCCAGTCGATGACCAGCGGCGCGTCGGGCTCGCTGCGGGGCAGCGGGCGCGCGATGAGGTCGCTGGTGTAGCTCCAGGGGCAGTAGTGCTCCAGGTCGTAGGACTCCCCGCCCCCGCGGCCGGCCAGGCGGAGGTCGTCTTCGGAGTGCCGGTTGATGGGCCCATCCTTGAAGTTCAGGCGGAACGACGCGCCCCAGTCGACGCGGCTCGGGCTCACCGTCACCCGAACGCGCTTGCGCCCCTCCCCCCAGCGCAGCCGCAGGGCGAGGTGCTCCCGCTGCCGGGCGCTGCGCACCCGCAGGCCCCCGGCCACCGGATCGGTGCGCAGCTCGCTGGCCCCCTCCACCTGCCAGAGCGGATCGATGCCCTGGGCGAAGTCAAAGCTCTGAGGCCGTGTGTCCAGCCAGACGGCCAGCGCGCGGGTCTCCTCCTGCAGCCCCGACGGGGGGTCGGGCAGGTCCAGGCGGGCGCGGCCGGCCCGCAGCGCGCGCTCCAGGCGAAGGGCGCCCTCGGCGCAGCGGAACGCCCCCTCCAGGGCCTGGGCGGCCAGGGTGGGCTCCTCGGCCGCCCGCTCGAACGCCTCCAGGGCCTCCTCCTGCGCCCCGGTCTGCTCCAGCAGGACCGCCGCCCGCAGCCGAAGCCGCCCCGCCGTGAGCGGGTCGGTGGCCAGGGCGGTCGACTCCAGGAGCTGGCGGGCCGCGACGTCCAGGAGGCCGATGGTCACCAGATCCTCAGCGAGTGACCATCGTTGTTGCAGTGCAGCATCAAGGTCCCGCGGGGGGTGTGTCCGCGCCACCTCAACGTGGAGGCTGCTGCGCGGCGGGGCGTCCTGCCCCAGGCCCACGAGCATCAGCTGGTGGGGCGCCGCCTCGGCGCGGGCCACCAGCTCGTCCTCCCCGTCTCCGTCCACGTCCCCCGCGTCCAGGACCACCGTGCCCCGCAGGGCCAGCTCCCCCAGGCTGCCGTCGGCCCGGCGGAAGAACACCCAGCTCCACCCCGGCGCGGGCAGCGCGACCAGCTCGTCGTCCCCGTCGCCGTCCAGGTCCGCGACCCGGAAGTGGTCGCCGGACTGGTAGGAATAGAAGATCGCGCTCGCGTCCGCGGGCATCGGCGGCGTGGGCCAGGGGAAGGAGGCCGCCCGTGTGAAGCCCCGTTCGTCCAGCCGCAGGACGTGGAGGCCCGTCGTCTCGACGTCCGGGCGCCCCTCCCCGAAGATCCGTCGGTTCCGGCTGCGATCGGGGTTGAACTCCTGGTACGCGGCGACCGCCGGGCGCCCCGCCCAGGTCAGGGTCTCCGCCCAGGCCACCGCCCCGATGCGCGCCCGCGCCCGCATGGCCAGGCCGTCGCCGTCGGGGACCAGGGCCCGCAGGTCGTAGGCCCCCCAGCCGTCGGCTGCCGTGAACAGCTCCGGGCGGCCGTCGCCGTCGGCGTCGCCCACGGTCACCCGGTGGAGGATGGACTGCGTCTGGTTGAGGGAGGTCGGGACCTCCTCGGTCGTCCAGTCCAGGTCGTCCCGGTCCCAGAGGACCCGGTGGAGGCTCCAGGGACCGGCCACGTACAGCTCGCTCCGGCCGTCCTGGTCGAGGTCTGCGGCGGTCGCGTCCGCGACCGTCTGACAGGGGAAGCGGGCCCCCGGAACCAGGTCAGCGCCCTCCCGCGAGAACACCCGGCAGCCGTCCTCCTCCAGCACCATGAACTGCGGCCGGCCCGGCTCCAGCATCAGCTCCGCCCAGGAGAGGCGGAAGCCCCACTCGGGCGCGGGCCCGGTGGCCAGGGGCGGCGCGTCGGGGTCGCGGGGGTCGATCAGCACGAAGCGCGGCGGCTCCGGCTGGAAGACGAGCAGCTCGGGCAGCCCGTCGCCGTCGCTGTCCCAGAGCTGGGCGTCCTGGCCCGGGGTGGCGAGGGGCGTCGCGTGGGCCAGGGTGCTGATGAGGGCGCGGTCCTTGGGGCGCGGCTCCAGGGCCAGCGCGCCCGCCAGGTCCCCCTGGGCGACCGCGAGGTCCCGCCGCAGCTCCTGGACCGGCGGGGCGGCCAGCCGCGTGGAGCCCCGGGCCTCCAGCGCGGCGATGGTGGGGGCCAGGCGCGGGAAGTCGTCCTGCGCCCGGAACAGCGCGGCGAGCGCGACCAGCGCGTCGTCCTGGCGCTCCGGCTTTGTGGACAGCACATACGCCACCCCCAGCGCCTCCCGAGCGTCTTCGGGGTGCCCCAGCTCGGCCATGCGGCGTCCCCAGTCCAGCCACGCGGCGGCCAGGGCCTCGGTCCCCTGGTTCTCCGGCGAGCGGGTGAAGCCGGCGAAGGCCCGCTCCGCCTCGGCGAACCGCCCGTCGTCCAGCGCGATGTCCAGGGTCTCGGTGAGCACCGCCCGGCGCTGGGCGGCGGCGGCCTCGTGCTGCGCCACCGCCCGCCGGGCCTGGAGGCGGCTCCCGCCCACCAGCGCCACCACCAGCGCCAGCCCCATCGCCACCAGCAGCAGCGGCCAGCGGTGCTGCCGCGCCGCGCTGCGCAGGCGCAGGGAGATGTCCGAGGTGCTGCTCAGGGGTGAGCCGTCCTCGAGCCACCGCTCCAGCGCGTCCGCCATCTCGCCCAGGTCCGCGAACCGATCCTGGGGCGCCTTCGCCATCGCCCGGCGCACGATGCGGGCCAGCCCGGCGTCCACCTCGAAGCGCTCCAGCGAGATCGGCTCCTCGTCGAGGACCCGGCGCATCACCTCCAGGGGGCTCGGGGCGATGAACGGGCGGAAGCCCGACAGCGCCTCGTAGAGCACCGCGCCCAGGCCGTACTGGTCGCTCGCCGGGCTGATCGCCTCCAGGTCCCCCCGCGCCTGCTCCGGCGACATGTAGGCGGGCGTGCCCATCGCGCGGCCGTCCTGGGTCAGCGCGACGCTCTCCTCGGGGTCCTTCACCAGCCCGAAGTCCACCAGCACCGCGTCCTCGCCGTCCAGCAGCACGTTGCTCGGCTTCACGTCCCGGTGGACGAAGCCGTGGGCGTGGGCGTGGGCCAGGGCGCGGGCGAGCTGGAGGGCCAGCCGCGCGGCCTCCCGCTCCGCCATCGGGCCCTTCTTCAGGCGGCGGGCGAGGTTCTCCCCCTCGATCAGCCGCATCGCGAAGAACACGCTCCCCTCGTGCTCTCCGATGTCGTAGACCTCCACGATGTGGGGGTGCCGCAGCCGGGCCACCGCGCGGGCCTCCCGCTGGAACCGACGCCGCTGGTTCGCGTTGCTGATGTGCCCGGCGTAGAGCAGCTTGAGCGCCACCTCCCGCCCCAGCCGGGGGTCCCATGCCCGAAACACCACCCCCATGCCGCCGCGCCCGAGCTGGCCGCGCAGCGCGTAGCGACCGAGGTGGACCCCGCCTTCAGGCTCCGTCGACCGGACATCGGCGTCCGAGGCGTCGTCGGAGAGCAGCTCGCCCCACGTCAACCGGGACACCGTCCCGTCCGGGGGGGCTCCCGGGCCGATATCGTCCGTCATGACCGCTCCATCGCGCACATCCTGTGCCGCGTGCAGCATGATGGCCGAGCGGGTGGGCCGCGTCACTTACGGGGCCCTGACTCCTGAGGGCTCACCGCACCGGGGCGTCTCCGAGGACCGAGCGGCGCCGCGCGGCCTCCACCACCGCCCACCGGGGCCAGGGGCGCAGCGCCTCGAAGTCCGGGGACACCGCCAGGATGTCCGCGAACACCTCGGGCGCGCCCGCCACCGCCAGCGCCCGCTCCAAGGCGTCGAACGCGCCGGCCCGATCGCGGAGCGCCCAGCGCACCAGGGCCAGCTCCGACCAGGCCCGGGGCAGCGTCGTGGGCGCCCAGCCCCAGGCCGTGTCCGGCGCCGTCTCGGCCAGCGCCAGCGCCTGCTCCAGATCGCGGCGCGCCTCGGTCAGCCGCCCCCGCCGGCGGGCCGCCTCGCCGCGGCGGGCCAGCAGCCAGATCCGCGCCTCCAGGGCCTCGTCGGAGAGGCCCCCAGGCGGCACGTCCGACAGCCCCTCCAGCCAGATCAGGAGGGGCGCGAGGACCCGAGCCTCCCGGGGGTGCTGGAAGACGAGGGTGGCGTGGGCCTCGTAGAAGGCCGGGAGGTAGTCGGCCCCAAGCGCGCCCCGCAGCAGCGCGGCGTAGCGCTCAGGCGCGGTCACCAGCAGCGCGAGCAGGCGCGCCCGCTGCTCGGGGTGCTGCCGCAGCAGCGCAGCGATCTCCCGCTCGGCCCATGGACCCTCGCCCAGCTCAGCCAGGGCCAGCGCGTGCAGCAGGCGCAAGCCAGGGTCATCGCGCGGCGCGTCCTCCAGCAGCGACAGCGCCTCCGCGGTGTGCCCCATCACGAAGGCCCGGCGGGCCGCCTCCGCAGGGGTCGGTGCGTGGGGCAGCGGCTCGGCGCCCCACAGCTCGATCTTCTGCAGAAGGGCGTCGTAGAGCGTGTGGCCGGTGGAGCCGGTGACCAGGGTGAGGGTCAACGCCTCGTCGGCGGGGGGCGCCCCGAAGAGCGCGTAGGTCTGCCGGACGGACCGCTCCCCCAGCGTGACGGTGCAGCTCGCCCGGGAGGCCTCGGGGTCGACCGTCCAGTCGATGACCATCGGCGCGCTCCCCTCGCCTCGGGGCAGCGGAAGGCGCACCCGCTCCTCCACGAACATCAGCGGGCAGAAGGTCTCCAGAGCGTACTGCTCCCCGCCCCCGCGGCCCTCCACCCGCAGCGCCTGGTCGTCCACGGGCGCCTCGCCCGCCGGGTGGAGGAGGAGCCGCAGCGACGCGCCCCAGTCCACCCGCTGCGGGATCAGGGTCACCCGCAGGCGCTTCCGCCCGCCGCCCCAGCGGAGCGGCAGGGAGAGGTGGGTCGTGCTGTCGGCGCTGCGCACCCGCAGGCCCCCGGCGACCGCGTCGCCCTGCAGCGCGCGGGCGTCCTCCACCCGCCACAGCGGGTCGATGCCCTGGGCGAAGTCGAACCTCTGCGGCGCGGCGTTGAGCCAGGCGGCCAGAGCGCGGACCTCCGCCTCCAGGGTGGGGGGCGGATCCGGCCGCGTGAGGCGTGTCCGCCCGGCCCGAAGCGCCCGCTCCAGCCGCAGGTCGGCCCGCGCGCAGCGGTAGGCTCCGTCCAGGGCCTCGGGCACCAGAGCGTCCTCCTCGGCCGCCCGCTCGTAGACCCCGAGCGCGTCCTCCAACGCCCCGCTCCGCTCCAGCAAGGCCGCCGCCCGCAAGCGCAGTCGCCCGGCCAGCAGCGGGTCGGTGGCCAGGGCCGTCGCGGCCAGGAGCTGCCGGGCAGCGACCTCGATGAGCCCGATGGAGACCAGATCTTCAGCGAGCGTCCATCTTTGTTGCAGCGCAGCATCAAGCTCTGCAGGCGGCGGTGCCCGCGCCCCCTCGGCGTCGAAGCCGAGCGCGGCCGCCGGGCGCAGCGGGGCGGGGTCCCCCACCCCCACCAGCGAGAGGCGGTGCGGCGCCTCCGGGCTGCGCACCACCAGCTCGTCGTCCCCGTCCCCGTCCACGTCCCCCGCGGCGAGCACGTCGACGTCCCACAGCGCCAGCTCCCCCAGCGTGCCGTCCGCGCGGCGGAAGAACAGCCAGCTCCACCCCGGGGCCGGCAGGGCCACCAACTCGCCCTGCCCGTCCCCGTCGAGGTCCGCTGCCCGGACCAGCCCGCCCGACGCGTACCCGCTCAGCGTGTCGAACAGGTCCTGCGGCACGGGCGGCTCCGGCCAGCGGAAGACCGCCTCCCGGATGAAGCCCTGCTCGACGAGGCGCAGCACGTGGATGCCCCGCAGCTCGGTGAACGGGGGCACGTCCCCGAACGCGCGCCGGTTCACGGGCTCCTCGGGGTCGAGCCGCTGGAGCGCGGCGACCGCCGGGTGCCCCGCCCAGGTCAGGGTCGTCAGGCCCCGGACCTCCCCGAGCCGGGCCCGCGCCCGCAGCGACAGCGCGTCCCCGTCCGGGACCAGGGCGCGCAGGTCGTAGGCGTTCCACTCGGCGGCGCCGACCAGCAGCTCCGGGCGCCCGTCCTCGTCCAGGTCGGCGGCGGTCAGCTCACGGAGGAGGGAGCGGGCCGGGTTGAGCGTGTTGGGCACCAGAGGCGCGGCCCATCCCTCCTCCGGCCGGATCCGGTGGAGGTCCCGGACGCCGGAGAGGTACACCTCCGCGCGCCCGTCCCGGTCGAGGTCGACGGCGGCGGCGCTGGCGAAGTTCGCGCAGGGCAGCCGGGCCCGCGCGATCAGCGCGTCGCCCTCCCGGGCCAGCAGCCGGCAGGCGTCGTCGTCCACCACCATGGCCAGGGGCGGCGCGTCGGACGCCAGGCGCAGGGTCGACCAGCCCTGGCGGAAGCCCTTGGGCGGCGCGGCGCCGGTGGCCAGCGGCGGGGCCCCCGGTGCGCGGGGGTCGAGCAGCGCCAGCCGCCCCGCCGCGCGCTGGAAGACCAGCAGCTCGGGCCGCCCGTCGCCGTCGCTGTCCCAGAGCTGGGCGTCGTCGCCCGCGACGTCGAGGGGTGTGGTGAGGGACAGCGCGCGGATCAGCGCCTGGTCCTCCGGGCGGGGCTCCAGCGTCAGCGCGACCGCCAGCTCCCCCCGGGCCACCGCCAGATCCCGCCGCAGCTCCCGCACGGACGGGCCCGCGAGCCGCGCCGATCCGCGGGCCTCCAGCACGGCCACCGTGGAGGCCAGCCGACCGAAGTCGTCCTCAGCCCGGAACAGTCGGGCGAGGGCCACCAGGGCGTCGTCCTGTCGGTCGGGCTGCCGGGACAGGACGTAGGCCACCCCCAGCGCCTCCCGGGCGTCGTCGGGGCGCCCCAGCGCGTCCGAACGCCGCCCCCAGTCCATCCAGGCGGCGGCCAGGGCCTCGGTGCCCTGGTTCTCCGGGGACAGGGCGAAGGCCGCGTGCAGCCGCTCGGCCTCGGCCACCCGGCCCTGGTGGAGGGCCTCGTCCAGGCCCGCCGACAGCACCGCCCGCCGCTGCTCCGCCGCGTCCTCCCGCGTCGCTGCCGTGCGCCACGCCCGCAGGCGCCCCCCGCCCGACACCACCGCGACCACGAGCAGCGCCGTCGCCAGCACCAGCAGCGGCCACCGGTGCCGCCGGGCCGCGCCCCGCAGCCGCAAGGTGAGGTCCGAGGCGCCGCTGAGGCTCGCCCCGCCCGCCAGCCAGCGCTCCAGGGCCGCTGCCATCGCGTCCATGTCCCGGAACCGATCCCGGGGCGCGCGGGCCATCGCCCGGCGCACGACGCGGGCCAGCCCCGGGTCCACCTTGAAGCGCTCCAGGGTGGAGGGCGCCTCGTCGGTGATCCGCCGCATCACCTCCAAAGGCGTAGCGCCAGCGTAGGGCTGGAGCCCCGACAGCGCCTCGTAGAGCACCGCGCCCAGCCCGTACTGGTCGCTGGCCGGGCCCACGGCGGCGAGGTCTCCCCGGGCCTGCTCCGGCGACATGTACGCCGGGGTGCCCATCGCGCGGCCGTCCTGGGTCAGCGCGACGCTCTCCTCGGGGTCCTTCACCAGCCCGAAGTCCACCAGCACCGCGTCCTCGCCGTCCAGGAGGACGTTGCCGGGCTTGATGTCCCGGTGGACGAAGCCCCGGGCGTGGGCGTGGGCCAGGGCGCGGGCGAGCTGGAGGGCCAGCCGCGCGGCCTCCCGCTCTGCCATCGGGCCGTCCTTGAGCCGCCGGGTGAGCGTCGGCCCCTCGATCAGGCGCATCGTGAAGAACACGCTCCCCTCGTGCTCCCCGATGTCGTACACCTCGACGATGTGGGGGTGCCGCAGCCGGGCCACCGCGCGGGCCTCCCGCAGGAAGCGCTGCCGCTGGGAGGCGCCGCCGAGGGGCCCGCCGAAGAGCAGCTTGAGGGCGACCTCCCGGTCCAGCTCGGGGTCCCAGGCCCGGTACACCAGCCCCATGCCCCCCCGGCCCAGCTTGTCGCGCAGCACGTAGCGCCCCAGCCGGACCGCCCCGTCGGCCGGCGGGTCCGTGGCGTCGTCCGGGCGCGGCGCCCCCCAGGTCAGCTGGACGCCGGTCGGGTCCAGGGTGTCATCGGGGTTGCGCTCGCCCATCCTGGATTCTCCACGTCGGAGCGTCCGCGCATTGTCGCACCCTGCTCACCTGAAGGGCACCGCCACCCGGGGCGCGGAGTGCCGCCGCGCCGCCTCGATCCGGGCCCACCGGGGCTCCCGGCGGAGCGCGGCGAAGTCCGGGGACACCGCCAGGATGTCCGCGAACACCTCGGGCGCGCCGGCCACCGCGAGCGCCTGCTCCAGCGCGTCGAAGGCGCCGTCGCGGTCGTTCAGCGCCCAACGCACCAGAGCCTGCTCCGACCAGGCCCGCGCGACCATCCCCGTCCGCTCGGGCCGCTGATCGTCGGGGTCCTTCGCGGCGATGCGCAGAGCCAGGTCCAGGTCCCGGCGCGCCTCGGTCAGCCGCCCCTGCCGGCGGGCGGCCTCGCCTCGTCGGGCCAGCAGCCAGATCTCCGCCTCGACCTCGTCCGCGGAGAGGCCCCGGGTGGCGCGCGCCTCCAGCCCCTCCAGCCAGATCAGGAGCGGCCCCAGCACCTGGGGCTCCCGGGGGTGCTGGAAGAGGAGGGTCCCGAAGGCCTCGAAGAAGGCGTGGAAGTAGCCGTCCCCCAGCACCTCGCGCAGCAGCGCCGCGTGGCGCTCCGGGGCGGTGACCAGCAGCGCGGGGACCCGGCTCCGCAGGCCGGGGTCCCGTCGCAGCAGCGCGGCGAGGGCCTGGCGGGCGGGCTCCCGCTGGCCCAGCTCGGCCAGCGCCAGGGCGCGCAGCAGGGCCAGCTCCGGGTCCGGGTCCGCCACCGCCCCCACCCGGGTCAGGGCCAGCTCGGTCTGCCCGTCGAGGAAGGCGCGCCGCGCGGCCTCCGCGGGGGTGGCGGCGTGCGGGACCGGCTCGAAGCCCCACAGCTCGATCCGCTGGAGCAGCACGTCGGAGAGGGTGTACCCGATGGAGCGCGTCACCACCGACAGCAGGACGACGTCGCCGTACATCGGGCGCTCCGCCGCCGTGTAGACGTGCCGGACGGTGGACGCGCCCGAGGTCAGCGTACAGCTCGCCAGGAGGGACGCGGGGTCGAAGGTCCAGTCCAGGACCAGCGGGCCGCCGTCGCCCCGGGGCAGGGGCTGGTCGAAGTCGCGGACGTCGCCCATCATCGGGCAGGAGACCTGCATCCGGTACAGCTCGCCGCCGCCCCGCCCGGCCAGCCGGAGGTCATCCCACAGGTCGTCGTCGGTCGGTTCGCCGGTCAGGGTGACCTCGAAGTTCGCGCCCCAGTCCAGGCGCTGAGGGTCGAGGGTCACCCGCATCCGCTTGGGGGTCTCGTCCCAGCGCAGCGGGAGCCTGAGGTGGTCGGCGGAGCGGGCGCTGCGCACCCGGAGGCCGCCCGCGACCGCGTCCATGCGCAGGTCGGTGGCCTGCTCGACCTGCCAGAGGGGGTCGACGCCCGAGGCGAATTCGAACACCCGGGGCGTCGTGGCCCGCCAGGCCGCCAGGGCACGGGCCTGGGCCGCCAGCCCCTCCGGGGGGTCCGGCAGGGCGAGCCGGGCCTGGGCAGCCTGGAGGGCGCGCTCCGGTCGCCGGTCGGCCAGCGCGCAGCGAAGGGCCCCCTCCCAGGCCTCTACGGCGAGCGACGGCGCCTTCGCGGCCCCCTCGTAGGCCCCCAGCGCGGGCTCCAGCGCGCCGATGCCCTCCAGCAGCGCCGCCGCCCGCAGCCGGAGGCGCGCGGCGGTGAGGGCGTCGGTGGCCAGGGCCGTGGCCTCCAGGAGCTGCCCGGCGGCGACCTCCGCGAGGCCGATCTGGGCGAGCTCCTCGGCGCGCGCCCATCTTTGCTGCAATGCAGCATCGAGGTCCGAGGGCGGGCGGACCGGCGCGGCCGGCGCAGGGCGGGGCCCGGCCAGCGGAGCGGACGCGCCCATCCCGACGATCGACAGGTCGTGGGGGGCCTCCGCGCCCCGGACCACCAGCTCGTCGTCCCCGTCTCCGTCCACGTCCCCGACGTCCACGGCGACGTACCCCTGGGCAGCCAGCTCGCCGAGGCTCCCGTCCGCCCGCCTGAAGAACGTCCAGGTCCAGGCCTGCGCGGGCATGGCCACCAGCTCCTGGTCACCGTCGCCGTCCAGGTCCGCCGCCCGCAGGCCGCCCAGGGACGCAGGCGGCTGCGTCGCCGGCCCGGCGCCCTCGACCTGGGGCCAGCGGAACAGGGCCTCGCGGGTGAAGCCCTCCGCGCCGAGCCGCAGCAGGTGTACGCCCCGCGCCTCGGCGTGGGGGAGGTCGGCGCCGAAGACCCGCGGGTTCTCCGGGGTGTCGGGGTCGAGCTGCTGGGTGACCGCGACGGCGGGGCGCCCCGCCCAGGACAGCACCTCGACGTCCGCCACCACCCCCAGCCGCGCCCGCGCCCGCAGCGTGAGCTGATCGCCCTGCGCCACCAGCGCGCGCGCGTCGTAGGCCCCCCAGCCCGAGCTGGCCGTGAGCAGCTCCGCCTGCCCGTCCTGGTCCAGGTCCGCCGACGCGAGGTCGTAGATGTAGGAGTTGGACCGGTTGAGCGTCGTCTCGACGGGCTCGGGGACCCGGTCGGCCCCGACCCGTAGCAGCCCGCGCTCCTCGACGACGTACAGCTCCAGGACGCCGTCCCCATCGAGATCTGCGGAGATGGCCGGGCCGGCCCCACGGCAGGGGAAGCCGTCGCCCTCGACGAGGGCATCGCCGGCGCGCTCCAGCAGCACGCAGCGCTCCCCCGTCCGCAGGAGCAGCGTCGGCCGGGCGTGGCCCTCCACCGTGAGCGGGACCGCGCCGAGGCGCAGCCCCTCGGGGGGCGCGGGCCCGGCGGCCAGGGGGGGCGCGTCGGGGTGGCGCGGGTCCAGCAGCGACAGGCGGCCGGGCTCGGGCTGGAACACCACCAGCTCGGGCAGCCCGTCGCCGTCGCTGTCCCAGAGCACGGCGTCCTCGCCGGCGATCCCGAGCGGGGTGCGCTGGGCGAGCGCCTCGATGAGGGCCCGGTCCTCGCCGCGCGGCTCCAGGGTGAGGGCGGCGCTCAGGTCGCCGCGCGCGACCGCCAGATCCCTCTGCAGCTCGCGCACGGTCCCGGCGGCGAGCCGGGGCGAGCCCCGGGTCTCCAGCGTGGCCACGGTGGGGGCGAGCCGGTCGAAGTCGTCCTCCTCCCGGAAGAGCTTCGCCAGGGCCACCAGGGCGTCGTCCTGCCCCTCCGGCTCGCCGGACAGCACGTAGGCCACGCCCAGCGCCTCGCGGGCCTCCTCCGGGCGGTCGAGCGCGGCCATGCGCCGCCCCCAGTCCAGCCAGGCGGCGGCCAGGGCCTCGGTGCCCTGGTTCTCGGGCGAGCGCGTGAACGCGGCGAAGGCCCGCCGGGCCTCCTCCTCCGCGCCCTGGTTGAGGGCGCTCCGCAGGCTCTCGGTGAGCACCGTCAGGCGCTGCGCCGCCGCCGCCTCATGCAGGGCCGCCGCGCGCCGGGCCTGGAGCTGCGTCCCGCCCAGCGCGAACGCCGTGACCCCCAGCACGAGCGCCACCAGCAGCAGGGGGGAGCGGTGCCGCCGCACCACGCCGCGCATCCGCAGCGTGAGGTCCGAGGTGCTGCTCACGGCCTCCCCGCCCTCCTGCCAGCGCTCCAGGGCGTCGGCAAGCTCCCCCAGGTCGGCGAAGCGGTCCCGGGGCGCCTTCGCCATCGCCCGCCGGGTGATGCGCGCCAGGCCCGGGTCGACGCCGGAGCGCTCCAGGGGCGCGGGCTCCGTGGCGGCGGACTGCCGCATCACCTCCAGCGGCGTGGCTCCCCGGAACGGCGGCTCCCCCGAGAGGGCCTCGTAGAGCACCGCGCCCAGGCCGTACTGGTCGCTCGCCGGCCCGATCGCGGACAGCTCCCCGCGGGCCTGCTCCGGCGACATGTAGGCGGGCGTGCCCATCGCCCGGCCGTCCTGGGTCAGCACGACGCTCTCGTCGTGGTCCTTCACCAGCCCGAAGTCCACGAGCACCGCGTCCCCGCCGTCCAGCAGCACGTTGCTCGGCTTCACGTCCCGGTGCACGAGACCGTGGGCGTGGGCGTGGGCCAGGGCGCGGGCGAGCTGCAGGGCCAGGCGGGTCGCCTCCCGCTCCGTCAGCGGCCCCCGCATGAGCCGCTGGGCGAGGTTCTCCCCCTCGATCAGGCGCATCGCGTAGAACACGTTCCCCTGGTGCTCCCCGATGTCGTAGACCTCCACGATGTGGGGGTGCCGCAGCCGGGCCACCGCGCGGGCCTCCCGGAGGAAGCGGCGCTTCTGGGCCCGGTCGCTCACCTGGCCGGAGAAGAGCAGCTTGAGCGCCACCTCCCGGCCCAGCTCGGGGTCCCAGGCCCGGTACACCAGGCCCATGCCCCCTCGGCCGATCTGCCCGCGCAACGCATAGCGACCCAGGCGGACCTCCTCGCCGGGCGGCTGGACCCCGGGGGTCTCCGCCGCTTTGCGAGGGATGTCCGCCAACGGCCACGTCTCTGTGGCCGGGTCGCTCCCGCGCCCGTCCTTCATGGGCACTCCGTCCAGGGGTTGCTTCTGCGGGCCCATTCTACGGGCCGGGCGACACCATGTGCGTAAGATTCTGGCACCCTGGCGAGCCCGCGGTGCCGCCGATGCCGTTCGGCACGAGATCGTCGTGGACGGACACCCCCCGGCGTGGGACCCTGTTGCAATCACCGCCTTGTCAGGACTCAGGAGGAGTCGATGCGCACCATGATGTTCACCGCGCTGCTGGCGCTGGCCGCCTGCAAGGGCACCGACGACTCCGAACCGGAGACGGACGACAGTCAGGTCATCGTCGAGGTCGATGAGGACGACGACGGCTACGGCGACGAGGAGGACTGCGACGACGCGGACCCCGCCGTGCACCCCGGCGCGACCGAGTCCTGCGACCAGGTCGACAACGACTGCGACGGGGCGACCGACGAGGGCGCGGTCGACGTGCGGACCTGGTACCGCGACGCCGACGCCGACGGCTACGGCACCTCCGACATCTCCGAGGTCGCCTGCGATGCGCCCGCCGGCTACGTCGACAACGCCGACGACTGCGACGATCTGGAGCCGACGGCGTGGGCGGGCGCGGCCGAGGGCTGCGACACGATCGACAACGACTGCGACGGCGACGTGGACGAGGGCGTCCTGCAGACCTTCTACGCCGACGGCGACGGCGACGGCCACGGCCGGGACGACGTCACCGTGGAGGCCTGCGAGGCGCCGTCCGAGGACTTCTCCGCCACCGGCGACGACTGCGACGACGACGACGACGCCGTCCACCCCGGCGCGACCGAGGCCTGCGATCAGCTCGACAACGACTGCGACAGCGCGACGGACGAGGGCCTCGTCGGCTCGGGCGAGGCCTGCCCGGCGGTGCACTGCCGCGCGATCCTGGAGGCGGACGGCTCCGCGGCCGACGGCGCGTACTGGGTCCAGCCGGACACCACCCACCCGGCGCTGGAGGCGTGGTGCGACATGACCACCGACGACGGCGGCTGGACGCTGCTGGTCACCCTCGACCCCGCCACGGTCACCTACGCCGACGCCGCGGACTGGCCGGACCTCCCGGCGGTCACCGACGGCACGCCCGACCGCCCCGGGCTCTACAAGGGCTCACTCGCGGTGTTCAGCGAGGTCCGCGAGGAGATCTCCTCAGGGCGGGTCACCGCCTACGGATCCGGCCTCACCGAGGCCGATCTGGAGGTCATCCGCCAGTCCTACGGCTACAACAGCCGGCTCACCGCCGCCCCCACCTTCGCCGACCCGCCCACCTGCACCTTGAGCTATGGCGGCTCTGACCCCATCACCGGCTGCTCGCGCTACGGGGCCACCGCCAGCGCCAACACCACCACCGTCATCGGCTGGGTGGTGGACCCGGACAGCACCTTCAACGGCCACTGCTGGTTCGCCCGAGGCAACTGCTGCTCCACTGCGGGCGGCTCCTCCCTGTGCAACGGCGACCCGGACGGCACGAAGTGGGCGCGGACCTGGTTCCGCTGATCAGGACGTAAAGATCGGGATCGTGAGCGTCAGCAGGACGATCCCCGAGAGCACGCCGATGAAGCTGTGAAACAGCACCAGCGCGAGCCCCGCGCGCCGGTAACCCCGCACCACGCCCAGCCCGGCCAGCCCGACGCCGAGGACCGAGGAGCCGAGCGTCAGCGGCGGGATGAGTGAGCCCAGCACGATCCCGATGACGATCCCGATGACCCCCCCGAGGTCGCCGTCCCACATCCCGATCACGCCCCAGCCGACGATGAAGGCGATCAGCGCGATGACGGGCGCGGCCACCACGAGCGCCGCCAGGACCGCGCTGGCGATGGTGGCGAGCTTGCCGAGGGGGTCCGCCGAGACGTCGGTGTCGTTCATCCTGTACGTTGTATCCCCGATGACGGGGTCAGGCACCACACAGGTGCAGGGTGCGGCCGCCGACCTCCAGGTCCTCCCGCCACAGGCGGTCCTCCCAGCTCCGGCCCTCCCGCTGGTCGAAGATCAGCAGCCAGCCTTCCGTGAGGCCGATCTCATCGAGGTAGTTGCAGAGCTGGCCGATGCCCTCCTCGCGCACGGTCTCGAAGGAGACCTTGGCCGGCGGCACCCGCTTCAGCTCCACGGCGACCCGCTGGGGGCCGTACTCCACCAGCAGGTCCAGGCGCCCGCGGCCGCTGGCGTACTCGCGCTCCACCCGGCCGCCGCCGTTGACCACCCGCTGCAGGAAGCCCATGAAGATGAGGTGGCCGGCGGCCTCGCGCCAGCCCGCGTTGACCTGATCCTTGAGGATGTCGCCGTGGCGACGCCACCAGACGAGGAAGGCGTCCATGAGCGCAGGGAAGTCCAGGCCTCCGTCCGGCCGCTGCCAGGGCCACCACGGGTCGGCCAGGCTGTTCTGGTGGATGTACGTCAGCGCCCGGACCAGCACCTCGCGGTAGATGGGGTTCGCCGCCTCGTAGCCCGCGTGCCCGCGCCGCAGCAGCCCGAGGTCCACCGCGTAGTCCAGGTCGTCGGGGCAGTCGGAGGGCAGCGGCTCGCCCAGCAGCACCGGGCGGACCACCCGGGCCACGCGGGGCTCGTACAGCCGATGCTCCAGGTTGTGGAGGTGGGTGGTGCGGGACTTGATCAGGGCCACCTTGGCCCGGTCGATGTCGGCGGCCGTGATGGGCTGGGGCGCGGGGATCGGCTCCTCGCGGGTCAGGTGGTAGGCCAGGGCGTTGACCAGGAAGGGCTGGCCGCAGGACCAGTAGAAGGACCTGTCGACGGCGCCGTCGGTGAACGGCTGCCCGGTGTCGGCGGTGTGCTGGGCGTACAGCTCGGCCACCTCGTCCCGGGTGAAGTTGCTCAACGTCAGCGAGTGGGACTTGATGTTGAACGGGGAGCCCGGGTTGGGGGGCATGCCGTCCTTGGCCTGGATCAGGTAGTCGCGAAGGTCCCGCATCCCGATGAACGCGATGCTGGCGGGGAAGCCGCCCGGCCGCAGGTGGAACCCGCCCCGGAGCTGCGCCAGGAAGCTGACCATGGCCTCGCCCTCGATGGTGTCGACCTCGTCGAGCAGCAGCACGACCGGGCGGGGCCGCACCTTGACACACCACCGGCTCAGCATCACCCGCAGCAGGTCGCCCACCGCGCCGCTGATGGTGTCCGGGTCGGGGGGACGGTCCTCAGGGGGCAGCTCCAGCTCGGCGTTCCACGCGATGCTGCGCATCCAGCGGGGCTCGGCGACGGCGACCGAGGGCTCCTGGCGGCTGGTCTCCAGGCTGACGTGCAGCGCCACCCCGCCCTCGGCCCGCAGCTCGGCGGCCAGGGCCCGCATCGTGGTGGTCTTGCCGGTCTGCCGCGGGGCGTGCAGGACGAAGTAGCGCTTCTCCTGGATGAGCCGCCGCAGCTCAGGCAGCCGCCGCCCCGGGGACAGCATGTAGTGGTCCTCGGGTCGACAGGGCCCGGTCGTGTTGAAGTAGCGGGGGGAGAGTTTCACCCATCGGCCTCGGCTGCTTCTTAGCGCCGCACATCCGGCGGAACCACGACGCTCCGACCCAAGTGTTGTCAACCCTTCGCGCTACTCTGCGGCGTCCCACGCGGCGACGCGGCCCGTCGTCGTGATCTCCGTCATCTCGCCCAGCGAGATGGTCTCTTCGCCTCCGCTCTCGAACAGCTCACGGAACTCATTGGCGACGTTCATGTCCCACGTGATCCCGCCAAATGCGTCGATCTGGGCTTTGACCTTGCCCCCCGCGGCGACCTGCCCGCCGGCGGAGCCGCCGAAGAGCAGCTCCATGTGAAGCCTGGCGCTGCCAAGGTTGTCCACCAGGAAGCGCACCATCGCCTCGACGCTGCCCAGCAGCCGATCCAGCTTGCCGTCGGGGTTGCGGGCCAGCAGCAGGTTGAAGAGCAGCTCCATGGGGTCCATCTCCACCGTCCCCACCTCGCCCAGGATGCCCTGGATGAGCCCCACGGCCTCCTGCACCATGCTGGCGGTCAGGTCCCAGTGCAGATCGAGCACGCCCAGCACGCCGACGCCTTTCTTGCGGGACTTGCTGCTCACGACGCTGCGCAAGGTGGGGTTCTTCTCGCTGTTCCGGATCAGCGCCCCCCACCCGGTCCCCGGGAGGTTCACGTTGATCGGGATGCGACGGTCGAAGGAGATGCCCTGGGCGACGGACAGCAGCGCGGCGGCCGAGTCGCCGGAGCCCTCGGTGAGCACGCCCTCCACCTGCTCCAGGATCGTGTCGAAGTCGGTGGCCTTGAAGGTGAGCTGGAGCTGGCCGCCGGGCTGGGCCACGCCCGCCTGCTCGGTGTGCATCCGGTCGTCGAAGCCGCCCTGGATGAGCCGCAGCTCCAGGAACTGCTCGGTGCCCTCCCTGACCTGCAGCGCGCTGATGATGGCCCAGCGGTTGCGCAGGTTGTCCACCGGCTCTGCCGTCTCGACGGTCTGCTTGTATCGGACTGCCAGTCCGATGTCCATATTGGGGAACAATCCACCAACTGTTGTGAGTAACTGTCCCAACAACGGAACGAACTGAAGGATCCCCGGCACCTTGAGGTGGGTCTGGAGCTTCCCGCGCACCTCGGCGAAGGCGGCGGCGTCGGCGTTCAGGATGGAGAAGGTGATCTTGCCGCCGTCCTCCTCGTCGCCCACATGCTTCTCGATCTCGATGTTCTCCAGCTCCAGCCCGACGCCACCCTCCAGCTCCAGCTCGCCCGACAGCCCCATCTCGGTGAACATGCGCTGGGCCCAGTTCGCCGACTTGCCCTGGTCGATGGCTGTGCCGTCCCGGGAGCTGCCGGTGCGCCGGCCTGGCGTGTCGCCCGCCCGGATGTCGCGGATGCCCGCCTTGGCCTCACCCCCGCAGGCCGCGTACAGCTTGAGGTCCACGTACTCGTAGACGCAGTACTGCATCGGGTCGACGCCCTTGAGCAGGTTGGCCATCAACAGGCTGATCGGCCCGACCATGTCCGAGCCGCCGAGGGCCAGCAGCAGCGAGAACAGCACCTCGCTGTCCATGCCCCCCTCCTCCGCCAGCGGGAAGACGAAGTCCTGCTGCACCGCCGTCTTGACGCCGGCCTCCGCGAAGGCGGCGGCGTGGGCGTGTACCCCGGAGCTGCCTGGTCGGCCCTTGCTCTGGAAGCCGACCCCGGCCCCGGTGTCCAGGGCCACCGCCGCCTCCAGCCGACGGGAGAGGTAGACCCCCTCCTGGTCGTCCGACTCCCGGAGGTTCAGCCGCTCACGCAGCTTGGTGGACACGGGGTAGCCCCAGGTGATGTCCACCGAGACGTCCAGCAGGATGCCCGCCGAGCCCGCGCAGAACAGCTTCCAGAGCTGCTTGAGCAGGAAGAACATGACCTTGGCGGCGACCTTCCACAGCAGGCGGATGAGCAGCGCGGGCCCCGCGAGCAGGAAATCCAGGATCTCCGTGACGTCGTCGAGCACCTCCAGGACGGGCCCGAGGAACTCGGCGATCTCCTCCCACATGAACGCCAAGGCGTCGAGGATCTTCGCCATCTCCTCGGTCAGCGCCTTGGCGCTCAGCTTCATGGCGCGCACCACGGCAGCCTTCTGGTCGTCCGAGAGCAGATCCCAGAGCCACTTCGCGCTCTTGAGGAGCCCCTCGGTGGGACCCAGGAGCATCTGCCCCAGCCACTCCAGCGCCATGTCCTGGTACTCGGGCGGGATCTGGTTCCAGGACCACTCCAGCGCGCCGAGGGACCACTCGCAGGCGAGCATGGCCGTCTTGAAAGCCTCCAGGCTCTGCTCGCCCAGCCACTCGAGGCCGTCCTCGACGACGTCCCAGACTGCCTCCCCGACCTCCTCCAGAGCGTCGAGGGCGGCATCCCCCTGCTCGGCGCACCAGTCGCCGAGGTCGTCCAGGGTGTCGACGGTGGCCTCGGCCACCTTCTCCGCGAGGGCGGTGAGCGGATCATCCTCCGCCTTCGCCATCTCGGAGACGGACCGGACCAGCGCGTCCAGCCACTCCTGGAGCTGGGGCGGGGTGGTGTCGGGCTCGGCCAGGCCGAAGGCGAACGCGCCGACGCGGCAGAGCGCGGGGTAGCCCGTGGCATCGTCCGAGACGAGCCTGCTCACCGCGATCATCCGGTCCGACTTCGACGCACCCTCGGCGCCGTCGTACAGGGTCCAGAACGCCGCGCGCTTGACCATCTCGAAGCCGGCCTCCCCCGCCTCGCCACCGTGGACGAACAGCAGCGCCCCGCTCAAGCCCTTGGGCAGGGCCTGCTCAGCCTCCAGCAAGGCGGCGAAGGTCTCGCCGCCCGCGCGCAGGGCGGGGTGGACGGCGCGCAGGCTGCCCTCGACGTCCTCCCGATCGCAGGCGGCCAGGGCGGCCTCGCGCAGCGACGGCGGGAGCAGGCCCAGCTCGGCGCTGCGCCACACGAAGTCCGAGGGCAGCATCGCCTTACCGCCCTCCACCAGCCGGCCCATGCCCTGGGCGACCCGCACCGCGACGCGCTCGCGGACGTCGGCGTGCTGCTCGGGCAGGCTCTCCAGGAGGATGAGCTGCTCCATGCGCAGCGGCTGCTCGGGATCCCCCAGCGTCTGCAGGTCGGCGAACAGGGTCGGCAGCGTGTCAGCGCCGTAGCGCCCCTCCGGGTCGAAGAACGCGGAGAGGTCCAGGCCCAGCAGCCACTCGATCAGCGCGACGCTCGGCTCGAGGGTCACGCCGTCCTCCTGCCCGGCCAGCGCGTCGTTCACCGCCGCCAGCATGGCCAGGATGTGGAGCAGGCGCAGCCGCTCGCGGTCCACCTCGGCGGCGCCCCGGCCGTACAGCGCCTCGGCCCCCATGCGCTCGGCCTGCTGGCCCTCCAGGCCCGGGGCCCCGTCCAGCTCATCCTGGGCGGCCTGGCGCTGGGAGCCCAGCTTCCAGCCGCCCTCTTCACGGCTGGCCTCGTCGACCCGGCGCGCCAGATCCTGGCGGTGCATCTCCTCGAAGACCGCCTGGGGGTCGCGGCGGTAGAGCACCGCGCGGTCCCCCTCGTTCAGCTCGGCCCAGCGGACCGGCGCCCCGTCCAGGAGCTGGAGGATGGCCTCCATCAACCCGGCGGCCACCGCCGCGTCCGGGCGACCGGGCAGCTCTTCGCCGTCGCGCAGCAGACGGTTGAGCGCACGCTGATCGCGATACCCCCCCATCCCGTGGGTGTCGCCGGTGCGCTTCTTGCCATAGTCCTCGTAGAAGGCCTGTATCGCCTGAGCGAGTGCCTCGGTGGGGGCCCGCCCGCGCAGGAACGCCTCGATGAGGGCGTTGCGCTCCAGGGTGCTGAGATCCTCGGCGCCCCCGCGGTCCACCAGATCCTGGTAGCCCTCGTCCTGGAAGGACGGGGCGGTCTCCAGCTCTCCCCGGAGCGCGCCCGCGGTCTCCTCGGCCCCCCGCAGCAGGGCCTCCAGGTCCTCCGCGTCGCCCGCGGCCAGCCGCTCCGCCGCGACGTCGTAGAGGTCTGCCCGCGACCAGGCCACGTACACCGCCATCTCGTGGGCGCGCTGCGCGTCGCCCTGCTCGAAGAGCACGCGGAGGAGCGCCATCGCGGCCGGCAGGGTGCTGGCGAGGGTCCGCTCCACCGCGGGTGCCTCTTCGCCGACCTCGGGCAGGCCCTCCACAAGGTCCGGGGGCAGCTCGATCTGCACCAGGGAGAGCAGATCCCGGGCCGGCGGCAGCCCGTCCATGCCGCCGAACCGACAGCGGACGTACGCCGCCGCCGCCAGGGCCCACATAGGGTAGCCCTCCCCCTCCCCGGCCACCGCGCGCAGGGCGGCCACCGCGTCGACCCAGGCGACCAGCGCGAGCGAGGCGTCGTCGCCCTCCTCGGCAGCTCCGGAGAGCCCGGCGACCTCGGCGGGCGCAGCGTCCTCCCCGATGGCCTCCCGGAGCGCCTCGATCAGCGCCTCGCGGGGGTCCTCCAGGGCCGAGGCGTCGAAGGCCGCCCCCTCGGCGTAGTCCTCGGCGTCGGGATCACCGGTCCTGCGCGCGTCGTCGTAGACCCAGCGGCGGATCAGGCGCAGCGCCACCTCCCCCACCAGCCGGAAGGCCCGCGCCGCGAGCATGTTGCCGGCCCCCACCCCCCATTCGTCGGTCTGCGGCGCGCCCCGGGTGCGCGTCAGGCTGTCCCCGCCGCCGCCCTGCCCGTGCCGCGCCGTCTGCAGGACCAGGAGCCGCTCCCGGTGGGTGCTCAGCGCGCCATCCCAGCCCGCCCAGGCGTCGAGGACCGCGCCCTCCCACAGCGCGGGCGCGTCGGCCTGGAGGCCCTCCGCGGCCTTGGTCCGCCAGCCCTCCAGGTGCGCGGGGAACGCGGCCTTGCCCACCTGCAGCAGGCCCGGCGGCGCCTCGGCGTTGGGCGCCGGCCGCCAGAACGGTCGGGGGGGACCGGGGAATTCCAGCGCCGCGAGCGCGCGCTCCTCGGCCAGCAGCGCCTCACGCATCTCCATCATGCGGTCGAAAGCCGTGCGGTTCGCCCCGTCGCTGAGCCGCCCCCGCAGGGCCTCGCCGGCCCGCACGTTGACCTGCCCGCCCCGGGCGTCGTCCTCCTCGCCGACCGCGCCCATGCGCAGCCCCCGGCCGTCGTTCGCGCCCCCCGGGTCCAGGGACTCCAGCGGGATCTCCGGGTCGATCAGCAGCTTGATGAGCTGGGCCTTCTGCTCCCAGTATTCGCAGGCCCCCGCCTCTCCGATCCGGACCCGCAGGTCCTGCGCCGCGACGTCGTCGGAGGCCTCGCGGGTCAACGGCCGGAACAGCGCCGAGAAGCTCAAGCCGTCGGAGATCGCCCAGGCCCAGTCGGGCACGCGGTCCCGCAGCTCGGGGTGCAGGGCCCAGGTCACGAGCTGGAGGGCGTAGGACTCGGACTTCGCCGTGGCCACCTGGGGGATGAGGTCGCGCACGGCGGCGGGCAGCGCCTGGTCCCCCGCGATCTCCGCCATCAAGGCCAGGCCACCCCGACCTCGCCCGAGGTGCTCGGAGAGGGGCTCGGAGAAGTCCGCCCAGGGGGACTCCGGCCAGGGCTTCTTGCGGTCGATGCAGTCCCGAAGGTGCTGCTGGACGTCCGCCACCGGGTCGCCGCTGTCGGGCGCCTCGGCCTGCCGCATCACCGGCCCGTCGACCTGCGCGCCCTCCAGTTCGGCCAGGGCGCGCTCGGCGTCCTCGGCCAGGGCCTGCGCCGGGTCGCCGGAGGTGACCTCCGCAGGCTGGGGCGCCTCCAGCGAGGTCTCGTCGACCAGCGTCTCGCACAGCTCGTGGACCTCCAGCCCCTCGGGCTCGGAGCGCAGCGCGTCGTGCAGCTCCCGGCCGCGCTCGCCGAGGGCGTCCGCCTCGCGCTCGTGGCTCTGGTGGGGCTCGGACACGGTGAGGCCGTCGCCGGAGGGGCCGGGCAGCCGCCCCTCCCGGTGCTGGAGGACGTGGGTGGCCTCGTGGGCCAGCAGCTCGGCCTCCGCCGCGCCCCCGCCCCGCAGGGAGCGGCCCACGAAGACGTCCCGGCCCACCGCGAAGCCCTCGGCGCCCACCATGCGGGCAGCCTCACGGGCCGCCGGGCCCTCGTGGAGGCGCAGCTCGGGGACCTGCTGGCCGTGAACCCATTCCAGGAAGCCCTGCTCGGCCTCGGTGAGGGGCCGGCCCTGCCCGACCTGACGCACGCGCTGCTGGAAGGTCTTCGCGTCCGTGAGGCCCGCGCCATCGGGCTTTCGGCTGACGGTCCCGCCAGCGAGCTGCCCCCGCAGCGCCACCTGACTCCCCCCCCAGGGCAGCGGTTCGCCCACGCCCAGGGCGCGCTCCGAGGCCAGGGCGGAGAGCACCCGCTCCCCCCAGGCCCCGGGCTCGGCGCCGCCGACCGCGTCCACCAGCCAGGCGTTCCCCAGGTGTCGGTGGACCTCACCCAGCGCGCGCGCGGAGGTCTCGGCGGGGGGGCTGAGGGTCTCGGGTGGGGTCTGTTCCGTGTTGCTCGTCCTGGAGCGTTTGACGCCGTCGTCCTGTCCGGCCATGGGCACCTCGTCGTAGAGGAGATCGTTGATGCGGGTAGCGCCCCTGATCTCAATCCCTTCGCGGTCCCCACACCTCACACAGACTCCGCATCTGCGGGCTGACCCGGTAATGTCACACAATCGCTCCGTCGGTCAGCGACGGGCCGGCTTCGCGGCGGGGTCAGGCGGGTCGAGGCGCTACAGCTCCGCCGCCAGCGCGTCCTCGGCGCTCATCCTCCACGCCACGGTGAGCTGCTCCAGCAGCGCCTCGGGATCGACCTCCAGGGCCTCCAGCCCCCACACCCGCACCGCGTTGTCCCAGCCCCCCGAGAGCACCTGACGCCCATCGCTGGAGAACTCCACGCTGTAGGCGCGCTCCCCGTGGCCCCGCAGGATGGCCTCGGTCTCGCCGGTCTCCAGGGAGATGACGCGAACCCGCCCCCGCAGGTCGCTCAAGGCCACGCGGCGGTCGTCCGGGGAGAGGGCGAGATCCAGGGGCATCGCGTCCACCGGCACCCTGCGAACCACGGCCTTTCGCCGCAGGTCGACCACGCGCAGGTGGTCGTCGTCCGCGTACACCAGGGTCTGGCCGTCGGCGCTGATGTCCAGGGCGCGCGGCTGGATTTCGGGCCGCCACACCTCCTCCAGGGTGACGGGGGGGCCGACGCTGAGGCGATAGAGGCCCCCCCGCTGGTCCTCCCGGAAGAGGGCGAAGGTGCCCGCGTGGTTGGACTCGCCCTCGGAGAACTCCGCGCCCAGGGTCCGCAGCCCCTCCTGGAGCTGGCCGTCCACCCACACCAGCGGCCCCAGGCCCCAAGGAAGCGCCCACACGACGCCGCCAGCCAGCGCCCCGACCCGGCGGCCGCTCTGCCGCCCCTCCAGGTCGGGCAGCCGGGTCCAGCTCGAGGTGTCGAGCACAGCCACGCTTGTGATGCCGGCCCCGACCGCGTAGAAGCGCGAGCCGTCCGTCGAGAAGGCCCCATCCTTGACCACCGCGTCGCCCGGCGTCTCCAGCATCACGGGCGCGCCCGTCTCCGCGTCCCAGGCGGTGAGCCAGAAGCCGGTCGTGGCCGCGAGCGAGCGGCCGTCCGGCGACAGCGCCGCCGAGGTGACCCCGGCCGGCGCGGCCAGGCGCGAGGGCAGCGACGCCGCCGGCACCGCCCAGGTGGTGACCCGGTCCTCCCCCACCTGGACGAAGCCCGCGTCGGTCAGCGCGACGTCGGCCGCCCAACCCGGGATGCGCTGGACCACCTCCGCGGAGACATCCCAGACCATGGTGCCGCCGCGCTCGACGGACACCACGACGCGCTCGCCGTCCTCCGTCAGGTCGAGGGCCAGGACCATCCCCCGGCCCAGGCGCCGCAGGCCCAGGCTGCGATCGGCCGCCGTGTCGACCAGCTCCACCCAACCCTCCAGGGAGCCCAGGGCCGCCACGGCCCCGGACGGGGCGAAGGTCGACGACCAGATGGCGTTCACCTCATCCACCCGCGGGGTGAGCTGGAGGTGCCGGAGCGGCCGCAGCCCCTCGCCCGGGCGCATCACCTCGACCTGCGCGCGGCAGGCCACCAGCCACGCCCCCGCCGAGGACACCGCCAGGCCGGTCAGATCGTCCGTCCCGCCCGGACAGAGGTCCATCGAGCGGTAGCTGGGCTCGCCGCGGCGCCAGAGCCGGGTGGCCCCGGAGGAGGCGAAGGTGCCCGTCTGCGCCGGGTCGCGGCTGTCCGCGAAGCGCTGCCAGGTGAAGGCCCCGCTCTCCTCAAGCACCCCCCCGGTGGCGCCGTCCAGCACCACCCCCCGGTGGGTGTCGTGGAGGTGGAGGACCACGTCGCCGTTCCCGGCGAACCCCGCCCAGCGCGCGCGGCCCTCCCGGCGCCAGGCCAGGCCCATGTCGCCGACGTCCCACAGGCTGAGCGCCCGCGCCTCCTGGCACAGCAGGCGGGTGCCGTCGGGCGAGAGCTGGGGGCTCCCGCAGTCCGCCGGGAGGGGCGCCTGGGACAGCACCCGCGGCCGAGGGCGCCCGCTCCAGGCGGCCAGCACGCCCCGGGCCAGGGCCTCCTGCGCGGGCTCGCCCTGCAGGGTCAGGGCGTAGGCGGCGAGCAGCTCGGCCTCGGCGCGGGCGTCGGCCTCCAGGGCGTTCAGGGCCTTGGAGACCACCGCCCGCTGGAGGTTGACGTCCGCGACATGGGCGAGGGCCCGCTGCTCGTCGCGGGCGGCCTCGGCCACCTGGCGGGCCTTGTCGGCCTCCCGCCAGGCCAGCGCCGCGCTGATCGCGACGGCCGCGAGCACCACCACCGCGGCGACCAGCGGAACCCGCCAGCGCCACAGCGCCCGCCCGGCCCGATCGGCGGCGGTGTAGTCGTGCGCGGCGACCAGCCGGCCGTCCAGGTAGTGCTCCAGGTCATCGGCCAGCGCCCCGGCGTCCGGGTAGCGCTTCGCCGGGCGCTCGGCCATGGCCCGCGCCAGCACCGCGCGCAGCTCGGCGGGGATGGAGTCGGGCAGCGACGGCGCCCGCCCGGCCTGGACCTGCCGCAGGATCTCGCCGGAGGAGTCCCCCAGGAACGGCGCCTCGCCCACCAGCACGGCGTACAGCACCGCGCCCAGGCTCCACACGTCGCTGGCCGGGCCGACCGGCTCGCCGCGGGCCTGCTCGGGGGACATGAACGCGGGGGTGCCCAGCACCGTGCCCTGGGCCGTCTGGGCGTCCAGGCCGTCGGCGCTGTCGTCCTCTCCGGCGACGCGCTTGGCCAGCCCCCAGTCCACCACGACCGCCTCGCCCCGGGTCCCCAGCATGAGGTTGCCGGGCTTGAGGTCGCGGTGGATGACGCCGCGGGCGTGGGCGTGCCCCATGGCCTCGACGGCCATCAGCAGCGGGCGCAGCAGGCGCCGGCGGGCGGCGGGGTCGGGGGTGTCCCGGATGACCTCGGCCAGGGAGCGCCCCTCGACCAGGCGCATCGTGTAGAACAGGCGGCCGTCGGCGCGGCGCCCGGCGTCGTGCACGGGCACGATCCCGGGGTGGTCGAGCATCGCGGTGAGGCTGGCCTCCCGGGCGAGGCGGCGCTCGATCTCGGGCTCGTGGGCGCGCAGGACCTTGAGCGCCACCCGGCGGTCCAGGCGCTGGTCGATGGCCTCACAGACCTCGCCCATGCCCCCGCGGCCCAGGGAGCGGCCCAGCAGGTAGCGCTCAGCCTCCCGCCGCTCAAACGGGTGGTCCTCGCCCGGGTCTGCCCAGCCCATGCCGCTGAAGGCGAAGGGCGCCTGCCCGTCCCGCTCTTTGGAATCGCTGGCCACCCTGGAAGTCTAACCAGTCTGGCGGACAGGCCCGGCCCCGGCTGGCGGGGGTGATAGGGTCGGGCCATGCGCGCCTACGTCACCCTGCGCTCCCCGGACGGGGAGGTGTATGCCCTCTCCCACGGCGACGTCATCGGGCGCCTGTGGTCCGCCGCGATGCCGGTGGACGACGCCCGGGTCTCCGAGGCCCACGCGATGGTCTCCCTGCGCGGCGAGGCGCTGAAGCTGCTCAGCCTGCGCGGGCTGTTCTCCACGGGGCGCAGGCCGATGCGGGAGCTGACCCTGGCAGCCGGGCAGCAGATCACGCTGGCGCGGGGCGTGGTCATCGAGGTGGTGTCCGTGGAGCTGCCCGAGACGGTGCTCGCGTTGGAGGGCGAAGGCGTGCCCACCCAGGTGCTGACCAGGGTCTGCTCCCTGCTCGGCGGCGAGGCCCCCGCGCTGGTGAGCGGCTACCACCAGGGGGCCGAGGCGCTCATCTGGAACATGGGCTCGGAGTGGCGCATCCGCACCCCGACGCAGGACTCGGCGCTGCTGGAGCCCGGCGGCGTGTGGATCCTCGGCGGGCGGCCCTACCGGGCGGTGGAGGTCTCGCTGACCAGCGCGGCGGGCGGCGACACGGTCCAGCGCAGCGCGATACAGGCGCCGCTGCGCATCGTCACCCGATTCGACACCGTCCACTTCCACCGGGAGGGCCAGCCGGCGGTGGCCATCAGCGGCATCCCCGCCCGCATCGTCTCCGAGCTGGCTGCGGTCGGCGCGCCCATCTCCTGGGCGGCCGTGGCGGCCGAGGTCTGGAAGGACATGGACCGCCTCACCCTGCGGCGCCGCTGGGACGTGAACCTGAGCCGCCTGCGCAGCAAGCTCCAGAAGGCGCGGCTGCGGGGGGATCTCATCCGGGCGGATGGGAGCGGGAACTTCGAACTGCTGCTGTACCCGTCGGATCGGCTGGAGGTGCAGGATTGAGGCTTCCGTGATGCCGATGGCGTGCGCATCACGGAAGCGCCGCCTGTCAGTCGACGACGATCTTGAAGCGCCCGGCGGGAGGGTGCTGCGGGGGGTTCGGGTCGCTGGCCGCGCCGCCGCCCACGGTCAGCATGGTCGGAGGCGTGGGCAGGCCGATGTCGCAGGGGTCCGAGGGGTCGAAGCCCTGGACCAGGAACTCCATCGCGTCGCCCGGGGCGCCGTTGAACTCGAAGACCGTCGCGTCGGTGCCCAGCCCGACGGCGTGGAGGATCCAGATGATCTGCCGGGTGGCGTCGTACCGGAAGTGGTCCATCGGGGACTCGTGGCTCTCCAGGTCCACTTCCTTGAACTCGCCGCCCCTGGCGTCGATGCGCACCGCCACGTACCAGGGCACGCCCCGGTGGGTGCCGATGGTGTGGACGGCCCAGACGCCGTTGCTGCGCTGGGTGACGTAGACCCCTTGCCACGCGCCGTCGAGGGTGGTCCCGGCCGGGCAGCCGGCGGGCAGGTCGCGCTGAAGCTGGGAGGTGGTGTAGGTGATCATCGTCTGGCTCCTTCGTGCAGCCCCCGCTCGGGGTCCTCCATCCACCGTGGTGGAGGCCCGCGTCGAGAGGATCTGTAGAGGATGTATGGGACGGGGTGGTTGGGGTCATCTTTCCGACTTCTTACCTGGTGTCCCTGGCGAACGGACGCGACGGACGCCTGCCCGGCCGCTTGCCCGCACCGGCCGCCTCGCGATACCCCCTCTACAGTCCGGAGCGCTTCATGCCCGCCTCCCCTCACGCCGACCTCCAGGACGACCGGCGCCTCCGGCACGGCGTCATCGGCCGCGCGGTCGCCGGGCACCGTGGCCACCGCCGTTGGGATGGGCCGTGACGCACACGCCACACGCCGCGCTCCAAGCCCTCGCCCTGGAGGCGGGCTGGAAGCGGTGGGCCGCACGGCGAACGCTGCTGCTCCGCCTGCCCGAGTCCGTCGGTGATCTGGGCGAGGTCGTCGATGGGGTCGACGCCTTCGCGCAGGGCACCACAAACGGCGACGACCTGTTCTGGGCGCGAGAGCTGCTGCGGCGCGTCGCGCGGGGCGAGGTCGCTGGGGTGGCGTCAGGGGACGCGGTCGCGGCGGCGCGGGTCCGCGCAGGGGTGCTGGCCGAGGCGCTGCTGGGCCGCCATCGGCCGGAGGAGCGGGCCGCGCTGCAGCGCTCGCTGGACGCGCAGGGGCTGTGGCGGACCCTCCCCGCGGGGACCCGCCGCGTCGGCACCCCGGACGGCGAGGACGAGGACGAGCGCCCCGCGCACACGGTGACCCTGCTCCGGCCCCTCCAGATGCTGGCGGTGCCGGTGACCTGGGCGATGTACGAGCGCTTCGACCCGGGGCACGCCGCCGCGCGCGAGTCGTTCGACGGGCGCTGCCCCGCCGACGCGCAGGACGACCACCCGGTCTACACCGTCACCTGGCACGCGGCGGTCGCCTTCGCCGACTGGCTGGGGGCCCGCCTGCCGCTGGAGGCCGAGTGGGAGGTCGCCTGCCGGGCGAACACCACCACCCGGTACTGGAGCGGCGACACCGAGGCGGACCTGGCCGCCGTCGGCTGGACCCGCGACAATGCCGGGGGCCACCCCCACCCCGTCGCCTCGCCGCCCACGCCGCGCGGCCACGCGCACCCCTGGGGACTGTACGACATGCACGGCAACGTGTGGGAGTGGTGCCTGGACCCGGGGGTCTCCTCCTACCAGGGGCGGGAGGCCGGCGTCACCCTCGACCCGAACGGACCGCAGTTGGCCGTCCAGGGACGCGGCGTCGTGAACATGACAGACGATCTCACCGCCGCCCGCGTGATCCGGGGCGGGAGCTGGAACAGCCACGCCGATGACGCCCGCTCGGCGTACCGGGACGCGACCGGTCCTGAGTTCCTTTGGTTCTACATCGGGTTTCGGCTGGTGATGCCGGCACTTGGGTGTTGAGGGCGCGGCGCGGCGGTCGTCGGTGCGGGGGTGGACGGTGGGGCCGTGGCGACGATGCGGTCGAGGACGTCCACAGTGTCGGGTTCACGGGCGCAAGGACGTCGAGGGTGAACCTTGCCTCCCGCCCCCTCCCCGCGATACCCCACCCCCATCCGGGGACCTCCATGCCCACCACCCTCCACGCCGACCTCCGCGCCGACCTCCGCACCGCCCACGCCGTCGCCCTCGTCGGCAGCGCCGTCGCCCGCCACCTCAGCGCCGACGCCCCCACCGCCACCTGGACCGGCCTGCTGCGCCACGGCCTGGACCGCCTCGTCACCCTCGGCCGCCTCGACGCCGCCCACCTCGCCCCCTACGAGGCCCTGCTCAACAGCGGTCACATCACCAGCCAGCACCTCGTCGCCGAGCTGGTCTCCCGCGAGCTGGGCCCCGGCGAGCGCGCCCGCTGGCTACGCGACGCCCTCGGCGCCCTGACGCCGAAGGCCCCCGCCATCGCCCAGACCCTCGGCGCCCTGGGCGTGCCCCTGGCCAGCGCCACCCCCGACACCCTGCTCGCCGCCGCCCTGGACCGCCCCGCCATCCCCTGGACCGACCGCAGCGGCGCCGAGCGCTGGCTGCGCGGCGACGCCCCCGGCGTGCTCCACCTGCTCGGCTGCTGGAATACGCCCGACAGCGTGCTGCTCGGCGTCCGGGCCCTCGAGGACGCCCACGCCCAGGCCATCCTCCAGGCTCTGCGCACCTCCCGCACCCTGGTCCTCATCGGCTGCGCCGACGCGCTGCGCACCCCCGCCCTCGACGCCCTGTGGCGCTGGGCCCGCGCCCGCTTCGCGGAGTCCGAGAGCCGGGTCTACCTGCTGGCCCGGGACGATCAGGTCGACGCCTTGCGCGCCGGTCTCCCCAAGGAGGACCGCACCGTCGTCGTGCCCTACGGACCCAAGCCGGGGGACCTGCTGTCCTTCCTCCAGAGCCTCGCCCCCGTCCGTGAACCCGTCGCCATCGAGTCTTCAGCAGACCATGCCGCGACTCTGGACCGCTACAAGCGCAAGCTCACCGCCGAGGCCGAGCTGCTCAACGCCCCCTTCGCCGCCCCCCACCGCCGCAAGCTCTCCGACGTCTACGTGCGTCTGCGCCTGCGCCCCCAGGCTGAGCACGACCTGCGCGACCAGCCCGCCGAGGCCCCCCTCTCCACCTACCTGCTGGGCAGCCGCCGCCGCTGGGTGGTCCTGGGTGGCCCCGGCTCCGGCAAGACCACCTCCCTGCGTCAGCTCGCCCTGCGCCTGCTGGACGAGGGCGGCCCTTTGCCTGTGCTGCTCAAGGTGCCCGACGTCTGCGCCGAGGGCCTGTGGGGTGCGGTGGAGCAGCGCTACCACGCCGACATCGCCGCGATGCTCCAGCGACAGGGCGAGCTGCTGTGGATGTTCGACGGCCTGGACGAAGCCCTGGACCCCAACGAGGCCCGGGAGAAGATGGTCAGCCTGGCCGCCGAGCTGGAGGGACACCGCGTCGTGCTCTCCAGCCGGGACGCCGACTACGACCCCCTGACCGGCTTCGACGACCTCATGATCCGCCCGCTGGACGCCGACCAGCAGGAGGAGCTGCTGTTGCGCTACACGACCGACGCCCGCCGAGCCCGCCGCGTGCTCACCCGCATGCGCGCCCGGCCCCGCACCCGGGACCTCGTGGAGACCCCGCTGCTGCTGAGCCTCGTCGGCACCCTGCTGCGCGCCCACCCCGACCAGGACCCGCCTGAGCGCCGCGCGACCCTGTACAGCGAGGCCATCGCGTTGGCCCTGAACCCCTGCGAACTGGATCACAGGCGTCCCAAGCTCAAGGACGAAGCCCTGGCCGGAGAGGTACTTGGGGTGCTGTCGCTGGCCCTGCATGGCGAGGTGCGGGACCGATACGCCATGCGGCAGGTGGAGCGTGTGCTGAAGCAACACAGTGCGCTGAACGAACGGGTCCGCGAGGTCTACGGCGACATCGACATCCTGCTGCGAGACGTCGGCCGGGTCACCCGGCTGGTCACCGTGCGCGGTCGGGCCCGCAGCGCCCAGGCCAGCGCCCACTTCCCCCACCGGACCTACCAGGAGTTCTTCGCCGCCGAGGCCCTGGTCGCCGCTCTGCATGACTGCGGCCTGCTGGAGCAAGACGCACCGGCCTGGAAGGCGGGCGCGGCCCTGAATGCCACCCACAGCGGCCGGAGGACCGCCGAGCCCGTGCTGGAGCGCATCCTGGAGGACAGCCAGGAGCGCCCGCAGACCTGGTCTGAGGTGCTGGCCTTGACCTGCGGCCTGCTATGCGGCGCCGACGCCGACCGGCTGATCGCCTGGCTGGCGGCAGACGGAAACCCCCGGCTCGTCGCCCGCGTGGTGGCCGAGGGCGAGGGCCTATCTGCCGAGACGGTATACCGTGCGCTGGGGCTGGAGTCCGGGTGGAGGCAGTGGCAGACTCGGCGCGACCTGCTATTTAAGCTGCCCGAAACCGTCGGGGACCTGGGCGTGGTGGTGGGCCTCGTCGACAACGTCGCGCGCGGCACTACCGATGGCAACGACCTGTTCTGGGCCCGGGAGTTGCTGCAGCGCATCGCTCGAGGGGAGGTAACCGGGGCGGTTGGAGAGGGGCTGATCCTATGGGACGTGCAGGCGCGGGCGGGGGCGCTCGCAGAGGTGCTACTGACCCGGCATAGGCCAAAGGAGCGGGAGGCGCTAAGGCGAGCACTTAGTGACCAGGACCTGTGGAAGGTAGTCCCAGCGGGGGACTATGTTCTTGGCAGTTCGAACGACGAAGAGGGCCGCTACGACGACGAGGGGCCCCAGCACTTGGTGACACTTGCCAAACCTCTGAGTATGCTGGCCGTGCCGGTGACCTGGGAGATGTACGAACACTTCGACCCGGAGCACCGTGCAGCGCGGGACGACTTCGACAATTGCTGTCCCGCCGACGAACAAGATCAGCACCCGGTCTACCAAGTCACCTGGTACGCTGCCGTCGCCTTCGCGGAGTGGCTGGAGGTCCGGCTGCCCATAGAGGCCGAGTGGGAAATCGCCTGTCGGGCGAGGACGACCACACGTCACTGGAGCGGCGACTGTGAAACGGATCTGGCCGCCGTCGGTTGGTACAGGGGCAACTCTGGCCAACATACCCACCCGGTCGCCACGCCACCGACGGCGCGAGGCCAGAATCACCCCTGGGGCCTTCACGACATGCACGGCAACGTCTGGGAGTGGTGCCTGGACTCCTGGGTGGATCACTATCGAGGTCGGGAGACCGGCGTCATCATTGATTCAGATAGGCCGCAGATGACTATCCAGAGTCGAGCTTGGCCGGCGGATCCATCCGTTCTCGCTGTCCGTTGTACTGTCCGTGGGGGGAGTTGGAGTAACTTCGCGCGTGACGCGCGTTCCGCGCTTCGGTCCGGCTGCAACCCCAGGAACCAGTGGCCCAATTTAGGCTTCCGGCTCGTCCTGCCCGCTGCCCCCGAACCTTGATCCTGGATCAAGGAGCGTGTGTATCGCCCCGGCGAGCCCAACGAGACTACGCTGGCAGCCGACGAGTATGGGGACGCAGGCAGCTGAGGGGCCGTAGCGCCTCATGCATCGGAAATGCCGATGGTATCGGTGTCATGAAAGAGGCATCGCCCACGATCCAAGCTGCCGACCTCGCTGGGGTGCAAAGCGGATACGGCCGCCGCCCGTTCACACCCTGGCCCCCCCCAGCCGATCGGCACCCCCCATGTGCCAACCTCGCCGGCCCACCGGCCCGACACCCCACGAACCGGCCAAGCTCGCCGACCCGCCGGCCAACCTCGCCGCCCCCCCGGCCAACCTCGCCGCCCACGCCGCCCCTGCGTTACCATCCCGCCTGGGCGCACCTCGATGAACCTCCCCTCCGACCTCGCCGACACCCTCCGCTCCCCCGACGCCGTCCTCCTCGTCGGCCCGTCCCTGCTCCACCACCTCACCGGCGACGCCCGCCTCACCCCCGCCGGCCTGCTGAACGCCGGCCTCGATCAGCTCGACCACCTCGACCCCGAGGAGCGGGACGACTGGCGACGCATGCTCGCCCGCGGCCGGCTCACCGCCGTCGGCGACCTGCTGCGCGACCAGCTCGTCCCCGGGGAGATGAAGCGCTGGCTCCGCGAGACCTTCGAGCCCCTGACGCCCCCCGCCGCGCTCTCCGCTCTGGCCCAGCTCGACGTGCTCATCGCCACGGTCACCCCCGACGGCCTGCTCGCCCGCGCCTTGGGCCTGCCGGCGGTGCCCTGGACGAAGACCTCCGAGGTCGAGCGCCTGCTGCGCGGCCAGGCCAGGGGCGTGCTGCACCTCCACGGCCACTGGTCCGAGCCCGACTCCCTGCTGCTCGGCCGCGCCGACCTCGCCCGCCTCCACCACGACCCCGCCGCCGACGCCCTGCTCAAGGCCCTGCGCACCACCCACACCTTCGTGCTGGTCGGCTTCGACGACGCCCTGAGCGACGGGGCCCTGCGCCGCCTGCTGGCCTGGTCGGGGCAGCTCTTCGCCGGCTCGGAGACCCGGCACTACCGCCTGGTCCGGGCCGACCGGGTGGAGGCGCTGCGCGCCGAGCACAGTGAAGGCCAGCGCTTCGTGGTGCTGCCCTACGGGGAGCGGGAGGAGGAGCTGCTGCCGCTCCTCCAGCGCCTCGCGCCCGTCCGTGATCCCGTCCTCATCGACTCTTCAGCAGACGAGGCCGCGCTGCTGGCCCGCTACGCTGAGGCCCTGCGCGCCGAGGCCGAGCAGCTCAGCCGGGTCTTCTGCCCCGACGGCCGCCGGGAGCTCTCCGAGGTCTACGTGCGCCTGCGGGTGCGGCCCACGGGGGCGGTGGACCAGCGCCTGCCCCCCGAGGCCCCCTTGCGCGACTATCTGCGCCGCGAGCACCGCCTGTGGGTGGTCCTGGGCGGCCCCGGCTCCGGCAAGACCACCCTGCTGCGCCAGCGCGCCCGCGAGCTGCTGGACGAGGGCGGGCCCGTGCCCCTGCTGCTCAAGGTCTCCGAGGTCTGCGACGCGGGGCTGTGGCGCGCGGCTGCCGCCCGCTACGGACCCGACGTCGCCGCCCTGCTGGAGCGCCGCGCGGCCCAGGGCGCGCTGGTCCTGCTGCTCGACGGTCTGGACGAAGCCCTGGACCTGCCCCGGGCGCGGCTCCAGGTCACCCGCATCGCCGCGACCCTCAGCCCCTGCCGCGTGGTCGTCTCCAGCCGCGTGGCCGACTACGACTACCTGCCCGGCGACTTCCGCGACCTGGAGCTGCTGCCCCTCGACCCGGACCGCCAGGCCGAGCTGCTCTCCCGCTACTGCACCGACCCCGGCCTGGTCGACCGGGTGCTGCGCCGGCTGCGGTCCCGCCACCGCATGCGCGACCTCGCCGAGACGCCCCTGCTGCTCAGCCTCGTGGGCGTGCTGCTGGGCCAGGGCGCGGGCATCCCGGAGAAGCGCGCCGACCTCTACGCCACCGCCATCGGCCTGATGCTCGACCCCCACCCCCTGGACAGCGACCGGCCCCGGCTCACCGACGTCGCCCTGGCCCGCCGCGCCCTGGGCGCTGTCTCCCTGGCCCTGCACGACTGCAAGCGGGACGCCTACCCGCTGAACGCGGTGCGCAAGGCCCTGCAGGGCTCCGCAGCCGGCCGGGTCTTCGGTGGGGTGGAGGCCATGCTGCGGGACATCCAGCGGGTCAGCGGCCTGGTCGAGGTCCACGGCGAGCCCGGCTCGGCGCGGCCGAGCCTCGTCTTCCCCCACCGCACCTTCCGGGAGTTCTTCGCCGCCGAGGCCCTGGTGGCGCAGATGGATGCGTTGGAGGTGTTGGAGCGCGAGGCACCGACGCTGGAGGCCAAGGCGGCCTTCTCCACGGCCTCGCGGGTGGTCAGCGAGCTGCCCGGCGACCTGCCCCGCATCCTCCAGGGCAGCCGGGAGCGGCCCGAGGCCTGGTCGGAGGTGCTGGCGCTCGCCTGTGGCCTGCTGGACGGGGAGCACGCCGACCGCCTGGTCGCCTGGGTCGCCGCCGAGGGGCACGGGGCGCTGGTCGCTCGGGTGGTCGCCGAGGGCGAGGGCCTGTCCCCCGAGACCGTGCGGACCGCGTTGGGACTGGAGGGCGGCTGGTATAACTGGGAGACTCGGCGGGACCTGCTGCTGGAGTTGCCGGAGACCATCGGTGATCTGGACGTGGTTGTGGGTCTCATCGATACCTTCGCCCAGGGCACCACCGACGGGAACGACCTGTTCTGGGCGCGGGAGCTGCTGCGGCGCGTCGCCCGGGGCGAGGTGGCTGGGACGGTGGCGGAGGGCACGGTCGCGGACGTGCGGGAGCGGGCAGGGGCTTTGGCCGAGGAGGTGCTGTGGCGGCATCGGCCGAGGGAGCAGAAGGCATTGCAGCGGGAGTTGGAGGAGCGGGGGCTGTGGAAGACGATCCCGGCGGGGGAGTACGTGGTCGGGAGCCCAGTGGATGAGGAGGGCCGATACGACGACGAGGGGCCTCAGCATCCGGTGACGTTGACCCGGTCGCTGCGCATGCTGGCGGTGCCGGTGACCTGGGCAATGTACGAGCGCTTCGACCCGGGGCATCGAGAAGCACGAAGCTCTCTCAACGGCCCCCCTGCTGATCAGACCCACCATCCAGTGAACTACGTCACCTGGTACGCCGCCGTCGCTTTCGCCGAGTGGCTTGGGGCCCGGCTGCCCCTGGAGGCCGAGTGGGAGATCGCCTGCCGGGCAGAGACCAGCACCCGGTACTGGAGCGGCGACACCGAGGCGGATCTGGCTACCGTCGGCTGGTACGACGAAAACTCAGGAAACCGGACGCATCCGGTCGCCACGCCGCCCACGAAGCGGGGCGCTGAGCACCCCTGGGGTCTGTTCGACATGCACGGCAACGTCTGGGAGTGGTGCCTGGACCCCTGGGTGCGCCACTACCGAGGCCGGGAGACCGGCGTCACCCTTGACCCGAATGTGCCAAGGATGACCGTCCAGGGGCAGGATTGGCCGGAGGAGCCGGCGGATCTCGCCGCCCTCCGCGTGGTCCGCGGCGGGTGCTGGGTCAACACCGCGCGCCTCGCGCGCTCTGCGTTCCGGAGCGGCAGGGTCCCGGGGGGCAGGAGCGGGTTCCTGGGCTTCCGGCTCGTTCTGTCCGTCGCCCCCGAGCCTTGATCCTGGATCATAGAGAGTGTGTCTCGCCCCGGCGAGCCCGGCGAGATCACGCCGACGGCCTGCGAGTCGGGGGACACCCACGGCGGAGGGGCTGAAGCACCTGCTCCGTCGACGATGCCGATGGCATCGGCGTCACGGAAGACCTGTCGCCGGAACGCCACGCCGCCGACCTCGCCGACACACGCGGCCGATGTGGCCGACGTCCGGCCACGCTTCGGCCACCCTGGCCACCGATCGGCCTCTCGGATGTGCCAACCTCGCCGGGCAGACGGCCCGACACCCCACGAACCGGCCGACCTCGCCGGACCGCCGGCCGATGTCGCCGTCCGCTCGCCGACCCCGGCCAGCACGATGTCCGTGAAGCCGTCTACATCGATATCGTGGAAGACTTCACAGAGGGTAGCCGGCCTCGCGGAGCTTCAGCCAGGCGTCCCGGATGCGGGCGATGTCCTCGGGGTTGTCGTGGTGCATGGGGCGCTGGCCGAGGGTGATGAGGGCGCCGCCTTCGAAGGGCTCGACGGTGGCGTCGTCGCCGAGGCCGTCGACCGGTCCGCCAGCGGGTAAGGCGGGGCCTCGGAGCCAGGTCATCCAGCCGACACAGGGCTTGTGCTCGAGAAGCAGATCCTTGGTGGCCCGGAAGATAAGCAGATTGGAGACCAGGCCCCATTCAGGTTCATATGTGGCGATCAAAGCAGCAAGGACAGGTTTGACTCCGCTGGGAGTTGTGATTGGATCGAGAATTCCCTCGTCTGGAAGACCCACAGAAGCGCTGTTCCAGCGAACCTGTTCATGATATCCACCACATTTGACAGATACACTCACAGATGCTTCCTCTGTGTCAGCGCCATTCCAGACCCCCCATCGAAAACCGAGAATATTCTTGCCATTTGTATCAGTTTGTTGTCGGGCGGCCATCAATGGCAATAGTCGGCTTGCTGACAGGTCGTGAACAGGGCTTTCCCGTGCCAGCTTGCGGCTCATCGCCTTTTCGTACCACTGTGCAAAGGACGGGTGGAGGGGTTGTAGACGATGCAACAGATTTGCACCTCTTTTTGCGCATTCATTCAGGGCTTCCGCTCTGGGACCCCACCAGACTTCTACCTTCAGGTTGGACATGACAGTATCTTATGGATTGGGGGAGGTCCAGACAACCTCTACGTTGTTCAATCTCATGGTTGCAGCTTGGTCACTGAGGAACTCAGCAAACTCCTTTTCTGCGACATGCCATCGTACCTGAAATCGTCCTGCTGCTGCTGACTGCCGTTCCATTTGCTGCATCAGATCTTCTCCCTTTGTAAACCATTCCTGCCACTCCTTACCGCTCCTGTCGATGAACCCCTTGTACCCCGGCCCCTTCGCCTCAATGAGCACGCCGTCCTCGAATCCGTCGAACTTCACGCCCTCGACCTCGTAGACGTATCCCTCAGGCGCTCCGGTGACCTGACTCTGGTACCTGCGCGCCCTGGGCGGCATTCCTCCCGTCTCGGGCACCCACTTCCCTGGCCCGTCCACTGACGGCGGCCCACTCCCCGACCCCTCGTTGAACACCTGCCACCCGATGGTCCGGTCGGGGTCGAGGTTGTTGATCACGACGCTGCCGCCATGCGCCAGCAAGCCGCCACCCAGCCCTGTCGCCGCCGTCCCGGCCCCAGCCCCGGCCGGTCCGGTCACGGGCACGCTGACCAGGGCCTCGCCGCCGGTCCACATCAGGTTGGCGCCCTGCTGCATCTCCCACATGGCGTAGCCCGTGGACACCATGCGGCCCCACACGCGCCCGCCGTCGTACCAGAACGGGTCGGTTGAGGTCTGCCGGTGGTGCTCGATCATGGGATCGAGGGTGCCGAGGGCGAGGTCGCTGGAGAGCTGGTGACCGTAGCCGAGGTGGGCCTCGCGGGAGGAGCGGAGCACGCCGCCGACCGCCGTGATGGCCCTTCGGACCGGTCCTGGCCCGGTGTCGGCTGCGAAGTCGGGCTCCCAGCCGCGCTCGTTGCTCCAGGCCGCTCCGGTCTGCCAGTTGAGCCGGGCGGTGATCGAGGCGCGGAAACGAGACCCGACGGTCTTCTGTCGCGCCCACCCGGGCGTCTCGGTGGATGGATTGGTCGCCTCCTCCACCGGCCCCCGGTGGCCAGGTCGCCCCGCGCGGCTCGGATCGACCTCGCTGCTCCCTCGCCACACCGCGCCCATGCCCTGGCTTCGCCGCTCCGAGCGCCTCGCCTGACGCTCTTTGCGCCGCTCCCGCCTCTGCTCCTTGCGCTCGGCCGTGAAGCCCAGCGGGTCGACGTACCGAAGCGGATCACCGTCGGCGTAGCGGAAGCGGTGCAAGCCTCCGGCGAGGCCCTTGGGATCGGTGCTCAGGAAGTACCCGGCGTCGGCGTCGTAGGCCCGATGTCGGGCCAGCAGGACTCCCGGCGCATCGGGCAGCGCCTCCAGCCCGGCGAAGAGGAAGCGCTCGTCGTCCGCGACGGGGCCGAGACCTCCACCGAAGGCGTCGGGGGTGACGACGCTGGAGCCGCTGCGCAGCACACTCCCGCGTGGGTCGGTGACCAGGGTTCGCCACTGCCCGTCGAAAGCGCCCAGCAGCAGCCCCTCCGCGACCACGTAGCTGCGGTCGGTCCCGTCACTCTGTGCGACCTCCAGCGGCCAGCGCCCGCCGAGGCGCCACGCCGTCCGGCGAGGTTGTGCGCCGCCCTCGTCCATCGAGACAACCCGGCCGGCTGCGTCCCGCACGAAGCTGTACAGCAGGCCCTGCCCATCCCCGATCCCGGAGAGGGACCCGTCGGGGAAGCGCTCGTAGAACAGCGCACGGTGGTCTTCCGTGATGCCGTCCAGATCGTCATCGTAGAGGGTCGCGCTGTCGACGGTTGAGGGCAGTGAGCCCTGCCAGGAGACCTCTTGATCGAGCGCGCCGTCCCGGAGGACCTCGGTGCGCCGACCGGCGGCGTCCAGCTCGTAGTGAAGGGCCTCGCCGGTGAGACCCCGAACCTCGTCGACCAGCCAGCCGGGCTCGGCGTAGGCGTAGGTGTTCGTCCAGCCGCCGAGCGCGCTGTCGAAGCGGGTCTCGTCGGTGAGCCGGCCGCGGTCGTCGAAGACGCCGGACCAGGTGCTGCGGCCCCAGGCGCCCTGGGCGTCGATGTCCTCGATGCGGCCCATCAGGTCGTAGGCGATGCCGATGGACGTGTCGGGGGTCAGGACGTCGGTGGCCCGCGCCATCGCGTCGCGGCCGGTGAAGCGGGCGACGACGGCGCCGTCCAGCTCGACTTGACTCAAGGTGAACGCGCCAGAGGTCAGGCGCCGGTCGTAGTCGATGCCTCTCCCGGCCGGGGTGACCACGCGGCGCAAGGCTCCGTTGCGGAACCACTCCCAGTCGGTGGTGGAGGCGTTCCCCGCGACGACGCTGGTACGAGTTTGAGGTCGCCCGGCGGCGTCGTAGGTCCAGGTCTCGCTCGCCAGGATGAGGCCGTTCAGGGCGCTCCGGGTGGTGGCGGGGTTGCCCCAGGCGTCGAGGTTCACGACCTCGGAGACGAGGACATCGCCGTCGTCGACCTCCTGGGCGATGAGGCGGCCGGCGGCGTCGCGGTGGTGGATGGTCTGGCGCCAGCCGCCGCCGCTGCCGATGCGCTCCTCTCGGGTGACCCAGGGGGCGACATCCTCGCGATGCAGTCGGCGGGTCTGGGCGCCCGCACCCCAGGACTCCTCGTAGACCAGGCCGTGGTCGTAGTCGAACTCTGTCGTCTCGTCGGGGGTCGCGAGGGTGTCGAGGCGACCGGCGGTGGTCCAGGTGAGGTCGACGACGTAGTCGCCCAGGCCGGGGAGATCGGTGGGCTGCCAGGCCGGGTCGTCGAACCAGCCCCAGACGGTGACGGGGCGGCCGGCGGCGTCGAAGTCGGTGACCTCTCGCGCGAGGACCGCCCCGGTGGCGTCGAGGTGCTGGCGCTGCCAGAGGTCGGCGCCGTCGTAGAGGAATCGCCAAGTGGTGCCGTCGGGCTGGGCCTCGGCGATGAGGCGGCCGAGGCCGTCGTGCCAGGTGGTCGTGGTGGCGCCGACGGCGTCGGTGATGGTGGTCTCGGCGAAGCCGTTGGCGCTGGCGTAGCGGGTGGACCAGCTCGCGCCCTGGGCGTCTTGGTGGAAGCGCTCGCGGCCTCGGGGGTCGTAGCGCCACAGTGATTCCGCACCCTCGGCGTCGGTGTGGCGGCGCAGGCGACCGAGGACGTCGACGTCACTGCGCTCCAGGCCGCCGTCGGGGTTCAGGACCTCGCGCAGCTCGCCCCAGGCGTCGTGGGTGAAGCGCGTCGTGCCGGTTCCGCTGTGGACGGGCCAGGCGGTGACGCTGGCGAGGCGGTCGGTGGCGGTCCAGGCGTAGACCTCGCCCCAGACTCCGGCGACCTCGCGCTCAGCGACGCGGTCCCAGGGGTCCCAAGTCAGGGTCTCGGTGACGCCCTCTGTGGTCTGTTGGACTACTCGGCCGGCGTCGTCGTAGGCCCAGGCGTTCAGCGTCCACGGCCCCTGGCTGACCTCGGCGGGAAGGCCGGTGAGGGTGTGGTCGATGAAGCGGACAACCCCGTCGCCATCGACGATTTCGAAGGGCTGGCCCTGGGCGGTGTAGGCGACCTGCTCCACCCACACCCCACCCCGGGCGACGCCGGTCCGGCGGCCGTGGACGTCGTGTTCGAAGGCCACCGCACGGCCGTTGACGTCGATGAGGCCGATGGGTTCGACATCATCGGCGAAGGCCCAGGTGGTGATGCCGGAGAGGTCTTCGAGGCGCTGGGGGCGTCCGAGGGCGTCGGTGGTCTCGACGCGCAGGTTGCCGTGCTCGTCGGTGATCGCGACGCGGGGGAGCGATGACGAGGTCGCGTCGGTCCAGACCCGCGATTCGAGGGTCGTGAGGGTGCCGTCGTCGAGGGACAAGCTGGTGAGACGACCGACGCCGTCCCAGGTGTAGACCTCGGCTACGCCGTCGGGTTGCTCGGCACGGGTGACGCGACCCATCGCGTCGTGGTCCCAGGACCAGGCGCGGGTGCAGGTCTGCAGCGCGGTTCCGGTGACCGGCAGGCAGCTCGTGGTGGCGCGGAGCTGCGCGGCGTCGAGGCGATGCAGGTCGTCGTAGCCGTAGTCGGTGATGCCCTCGGGGTCCTCGGTCCAGAGGGTGCGGCCGAAGGGGTCGACCTCCCAGGCTTCGCGGAGGCGACCCTCCAGCCAGCGCTCCCCGCCGAGGGTGTCGGTGATGACCTCGTGCTCGCGGCCGAGGGGGTCGAGGACGAGGCGACGGCCGGGGTGGTGCTCGACGCGGGTGGTGAGCCAGCGGAGCGTCGTCTCGTGGGCCGAATGTTGCACTGCAACAATTCGGCCGAGACCATCGCGGGTGAGGGTCTCGGCGACGGCCGGGCCGCCGTCGGTGCCGTAGGGGACGCTAATCACCATGGGGAGGCCATCGGTGCCGTAGCCGGTCCACCGGCGGATCTCGTCGAGGCAGGCTCCTCCCGCGTCCTCGCAGACGGAGGTCAGGGTCGGGCGACCGAAGCCGTCGAGCCACAGCCGCTCCAGGCGGCCGTCGTTGGAGAGGGTCGTCTCGCGGGGGCCGGTGGTCGCCGGGTCGTCGTCGTAGGTGGTCGAGGTCTCCAGGGTGGTGATGGTGCCGTCGTCGTTGGGGATGGTCGTGGTGACGCGCTCGGGACGGTGGAAGGCGTCGTAGGCGGTGACGGTCTCAACACCCTCCCAGGTCTCGATTTCGGGGCGGCAGTGGGCGTCGGGGGTGGTCGTGCGAACCCGGCCGACGGGATCGGTGTAGACGGTGGCGAGGCCGCACCACTCCCGCGACCAGGCTTCCGAAGTGCCGTCGGGGTGGGCAACAGCGACGATCTGACCGTGGGCGTCGTAGCTTGTCGTCGTGGTCAGGCAACGGGTTCCGGTGCCGCAGACCTCTTCTTCCTCGGGCAGGTCGAAGGCGGCGAAGCGGGAGCGGGTGAGCGTCTCGTAGGTGGTCCGGGCGTCGGAGATGCTCCAGCCGAGGCTTCGGGCGCCCCAGGCCGTGGCGTCGAAGGGGCCCCAGGAGAGGTCGGTGAACAGGTCGTCGTCGGGGATGTCGGGGTCGCGCCAGTCGCTTCGGCGGGTGAGCTGGTGGGCAGCGTCGTAAGCCCAGGTCGTGATGCGGAGGTCGACCTCGGTGGGGTCAGTGGCCTCGGGCCAGGGGATGGCGGGGTGGGTGCCGACGAAGTCGGGGGCGATGTCCGGGGGCTCGGTCGCGAGCGTGACGGTCGTCTCGGAGGGCTCGCCTGCGACGGGGACCACGGGCGGCCCTGGCACCCGATCGGCCAGGCCGGAGAGAGTGATGAAGGCGGGGCGCTCGTCAGCCGGGAAGAGGACGTCGGCGCTGGGCTCGTCCTCGGGAGGCTGCAGATACCAGCCCAGCGACGCGATCCACTCCTCAGCACCCGGCGGCGTCGTGCTCCAGCCCAAGCAGTCGGCGATGACGTCGTCGGCCGTGACCGACTGTCTCCGGTTGCCCATCGCGTCGGTCCAGCCGTGGCCGACCTCGGCTTCGCAGGCCCGCTGGACGGGGTTGAAGTACGGCGGGCTCGCGTCGAAGAACCATCCGGTGGACGTCTCCTCGTAGTAGGAGGCGACGGAGATCCGGGCGAGGGTGCCGTCGGTGCGCCACGCCGCGCTGAAGATGGGCAGACCGGCGACGTGCGGCATGGTGCCGAAGGCGAAGGCTTCGAGCGCACCTCGGGCGTTGGTCCGCTCGACCAGCCCGAAGCCCTGGAACTCCCGGTCCCACATCACGCCGCGCTGATAGCGGTAGCTGATGAGGCCGTCGGCGCCATCCTCGGACTCCAGGACGATGAGGTTATCGGGCAGATCGGGGTTGTCGAGGGCTGAGGCGCCCCAGCCCAACGACGTCGTGCCGCCCCACGGGCCTTGGACCTCCACCGGCCAGCCCTCGGGCTGGGTGCGGGCGCTGAGGCGCAGCTCCACCTGCCAGTCGAAGACGAGGTCTTCGGGCGGGTGCTCGGCCGAGGGCTGCGGATCGAAGACGAGCTGGTCGGTGAATCCGTCCCCGTCGAAGTCCGCGAGCACGGTGGAGCCCGGCCAGGGCATCTGCCCACCGATGGCGCTGAGGCCGGGGTCGAAGTCGACGGGCACGTCCTCCCCGCCGCTCGGCACCAGGCCGAAACCATCGATGAGACCGCAATCGTAGCCTCCCATGACGACGCCACCGGCTCCCCCACCACCGATCTCCAACTGGAGCAGCTCGACGGTCCCACTGTGGTTCAGGTCCAGGGCGGCGAAGTGCTCCCGGAAGGTGTGGAACCAGCCGCCGTTCAGCAGGAAGCCGTAGTGGGAGAGGTCGACCTCGGCCATGAAGGGGCGACCGGCCGAGAGGCCGGAGTCCACAAAGCCCCCGCGCCCGTCTCCGTAGAAGATGCGGCTGAAGAGGGAGGTCTCCACCGGGACGTCGCGGGTGTGGCCCTGGGCGTCGGTCTGCTCCTCCCAGCAGGCGTACAGGGCAACCGCGAGGTCGGTGAGGCCGTCGTTGTTGAGGTCGGTGAAGCGGCTCTGGCTGGCGGCGTAGGCGCGATCGGTGAGCGGGCCCAGCGTGTGGGTGGGCACCGTGTTCGACGTGCTCGGGCAAGTGGCCAGGGCGGCGAGGAAGTCGGCGGGGCGGTCGTCGTAGCCGAACATCCCCGTGCGCTCCAAGGGGACGTCCATCGGGCGGGCGTCGGCAGGGTCGAACCAGGGTTCCACGCCGGTGTTCGGGATCCACCAGGTCTCGGCGTGGGTCCAGTGGACGCCGTCTCCGGCGGCGGGGAGGACGAGGTCGACGAGGCCGTCGCCGTCGACGTCGGCGAAGGTGCCGTCGCGGAGGACATCGTGCTGAGCGTGGGCGAAGGTGGAGAGGCCCAGGGGGCGGCGCTGCTGGTCGCGGATCACCTCGGCGCCCGAGCTGGAGTTGACGAGCAGCTCGTCCTGGCCGTCTCCGTCGAGGTCGACCAGCGCGAAGCCGCGCTGGGTCTCGACCAGGGTGGCGTCGATCTCCTGCTCCAAGAGGGATTCCCAGGCCGGGTCTGGGACGAAGGAGCCGCCCGTGTTGATGTAGGCCTGGTGATCGACGGCGCAGCCGAAGGGCGGGGTCGGCTGGTTCCAGGGGCTCTCGGCGGAGAGCGGGGGCGCGTTGCAGCGGAAGCCCAAGACCACGAGGTCGGGAAGGGCGTCGCCGTTCAGCGAAGCGGCCATCGGCAGGGTCCACTGGCCGTCGATGGTGGCGGTCTGGGACCCGAAGGGCCTCGGGATCGAGGTCGTGAGGTCGAGGCCGGGGGACCAGTCGTCGGTCTCGGTGTGCGGCGTGACGCAGCGAAGTTGCTTGGCTCCGGCGTCGCCGTGCTGCCAGACCCGGCGGATCCGGGAGACGCTGGCGTCGCCGGCCAGATGACCCGAGCAGTCGGTGCCGGGCTCGTCCTGGTACTCGACGCTGTGGCGGCTCCAGAGGTGCCCGTCGACCTCGACGGTCACCTCGTCCAGGCGGTCGCTGTGGATCTGGAGCAGGCCCGCCGAGAGGTCGGCGCGCGGGTCGGGGCGGGCCTCGTAGGCGAAGCGGACCTCGACGTGGCCGTCGCCATAGGTGATGCGGTCGAGAAGGGGCCAGCCGGTGAAGCTGACGTAGTCGTAGACGATGGTGTTGCCGGAGGGGTCGACGACGCGAGCGAGCTTCCATTGGGCCGTGTTCATCAGGGTTTCGGAGCCCGCCTCGTCGATGAGCACGGTGGCGTCGACGCCAGCGGTGCTCGACTCGCCATAGACCCATCGCCATCCGTCTTGTCGGCGGGTCCAGGTGTTGGACTCCAGGTCGTAGTCGAAGCGGGAGCCGTCCCACACCTCCGGCTCGTACCAGCCGCCGACCTGGATGAGGTCCTGACCGTCGAGCTGGAAGCGGACGTCGCCGGACCCCGGGACGCCGCCGGTCGCCGAGCGGCGGGTGATGGTGGGGACGTCGAGGCGGGCGCCCGCGCCCAGGGGGCCGTCGCGGACGGTGGGGTCGAAAATGAGCGCGAGGTCGGGGACGTTGGGGGCCGGAGGCAGCTCGATGGGGATGACGTCGACCCAGGCGCCTCGGGAGAGGCCGGGGGTCGAAGAGAGCAGAGGTGTGGGCTCGGGGGTGCCGAGGTGGCCTTCGGTGTCTGCGGCGTGGGTGGAGCCGATCCAACAGGCAACGATCAGCGCGGCGGCGCAGTGGAGCATGACGTCCTCTCGAAGTCGGCGTCAGGACGACGTCCTCGGTCCCCGGACGTCTTGGGCGACGCTACCACCTGGAAGCCCTACGCTCTCCGGGAAGATCCCGGAAGGCGCCAGAGTTGACAGAAGTTGGGTCCGATTGTCCTGGACGACGGCGGAAGGGATCGCTGGACCCACCCCCCCCTCTGGTGGCCTCGGCGTCGCCGACAAGTCGTCACCTGAGCCCCAGGGAACCGGGCTCGCCGATACGCGCCGGATGTGGCCGATGACCGGCCGCATCGGCCCACCGGTGCTACCCTCCCCCCATGCCCGACACCCCCCGCCCCTTCGGCCGCACCTACACCCGCGCCGAGATCGAGGCCATCGAAGCACAGGTCCACGCCGTGGACCCCCTGCTCGTCGAGGCCGCCGATGACCAGGACATCGCGATGATCCGCTGGCACCTGAGCCTGGACCCCATCGAGCGGCTGCGCGGCGCGTGGGGGATGGCCGAGGCGCTGGGGCGGTTTCGGGTGGTCGGGAGCGGGCGGTGACGCTCGACGCGGGGCTGCTGGCGCTGCTGCGGGAGCGAGAGCAGTAGGCGACCCGTCTTCCGTGACGCCGATGCCATCGATATCGTCGATGGTTCAGGCTCTACAGCCCCTCAGCCGTGGGGGTCACCCCGCTCGCCGGCTGTCGGCGCGATCTCGCTGCGCTCGCCGGGGCGAGAGACACTCTCCATGATCCAGGATCAAGGCTCGGGGGCGGCGGACAGAACGAGCCGGAAGCCCCGGGACCTGAACCCGAGCCTCGGGAGCCTGCTGAACCGGGACGCAGAGCGCACGACGCGCGCGGCGTCGAACCAGCTCCCGCCGCGGACCACGCGGCGGGCGGTCGGATCGGCCAGATTCGCCGGGTTGCCGGCCAGATCTTCATACCGGAGGTCCACCGGATCGAAGGTCACGCCATCCTCGCGGCCCCGGTAGTGGTCGATCCAGGGATCCAACGTCCACTCCCAGACGTTGCCGTGGACGTCGAAGAGGCCCCAAGGGTGTTCGGCGCCCCGATCCGTGGGCGGCGTGGCGACGGGGTGGGTTCGGCTGTCTGCGTTGCCGCCGTACCAGCCGACAGCGGCCAGATCCGCCTCGGTGTCGCCGCTCCAGTACCGGGTCGTGGTCCCCGCCCTGGCCAGGTACTCCCACTCGGCCTCGGTGGGGAGGCGGTAGCCTTGCGTCGAGACCTGACGGATGGCGCCCGTCGATTCGCAGCCCTCCTCCACCACATAGAAGGGCTTGAGGCCGTCCAGTTCGGACAGCGCGGCGGCGAAGCGCAGGGCGTCGCACCAGGTCACCTGCTCCACCGGGAGCCGAGGGTCGCCGGTGAAAGATGACGGGTTCTCCGGCACCCCATGCTTCCTCCCGGCCTCCGTGCCGGCGACATACGCCCACTGTCCCTGGGTCACCTCGGTCTGCCCGGCGAAGAAGGCCGGGACGCGGACGCGGTGCTGGGGGCCTTCATCGGTGAAGTGGCCGTCCTCCGTCGTCGGGCTGCCCATCGTGACCTCCCCCGCGCTCAGGCCGACGAAGCCCAGGGGGTGGTCGGTGTCGCTCAGCGCGAGGCAGTCGACGTCGGTGGCCCGGCCGATGGGGTCGTCGCCGATCGCGCCCAGGGGGCCGGTGAGGTCGGGGGGGCGCTGGAAGGTGGGGTCGGAGAGCAGCTCGCGGCAGGGGGGCGGGGTGCCGGATGCAGCGAGGGGCTGTGAGGGTGCCGGCGCCACATCGGCGCCCGCTGGCGCAGGGGCCGGGGGCTCTGGGGTGACCTCTGCCGTGGGCTCGACGCCGTCCACGAAGCTCCAGCCGAGCCACCCCAGGCCGACCGCGGCCAGGGCGAGGAGCGGCCAGCGGGAGCGCGAGGGTGATCGTGCAGCGGGTGACTCCACAGGGAAAGCGACGGGCGACTCCAGCGGCTCCTCCTCCGTTCGTCCCGGCTCGACGGGCTCCAACGCGACCAGGGCGAGGAGCGGCCAGCGGAAGCGCGTAGGCGATCGTGCAACGGGCGACTCCACAGGGAAAGCGGCAGGCGACTCCGGCGACTCCTCCCCCGACCGTCCCGGCTCGACGGGCTCCAACGCGAGCCTCCCTACCTCGCCGGTGTCCGCGTCCTCAAGGCTCGGGGCGACGTCAGGCATGAAGGGCTTGAGCTGGTCGCCGTCCAAAGGGTCCTGCGCGAGTCCGCCCACCCCCACTGTATCCGCATCCTCGACGCTCGAGTCATCGCCAGGCATGGATGGATTGACGACCTCCCCGTCCAGAGGCTCCCCATCCGGGCCCAGACCGAGGGCCTCCCGGACAGCGCGCAGCTCGTCTCCCCCCCAGAGCGGGCTGTATTCGCTCTCCTCGGGGACCGGCGTCTCGTCGATGACGGTGTCCGGCTCAGACAGCTGCTCGGCCACCTTGGAGGCCAGCTCCGCCCTACCCAACGCCTCCACGAACGCCCCCGCGCTGTCGTACCGCTCCTCCCGCGCGAACGCCAACCCCTTCAACAAGACCGCCTCCACCTCCCGCGAGAACCCCTGCTCCTCAATGAACCGCTCCGGCCGCCGTACCACCGTCGGCGGCAGGGCCCGGCCATACATCAAGAACAGCGCCGTCATCGCCAGCCCGTACACGTCCGCCCGCGCGTCGGCGTCCTTCGCGTCCAGTAGCAATTCAGGCGCCGCGAAGACGAGGGTGCCCATCCCCACGTTCGTCCGTGTGCCATCGGTGGATCCGGCCGCCTTGACCAGGTCGAAGTCCGTCAGCTTCGGTACACCCTCCTCGGTCAACAACACGTTCTGGGGCTTGACATCCCGGTGGACCAGCCCAGCCCCGTGGGCGCAGCTCAGCGCGTCGGCCAGGGCCTGCACGATGGGCAGGGTGTGCGCTGGCTGGACCCGCCCCTCCAGCACCGCCCGGTACAGGTCCCCCCCAGGCACCAGCTCCATCGCGAACCAGCAGAACCCGTGGTCCTCGCCGCCGGGGTCCAGCACCTCGACGATGCCCGGGTGCCGAAGCGTGGCCATGCGCTGGGCGCCCTTGAAGAAGCGCTCTCGGCGGCTGCGCTCGCTGCTGTGCTGGCCGTGCAGTACCTTGACCGCCACGAAGCGCTCGGCCTCCTCGTCCCAGGCCTTCCACACCGAGGCGAAGGACCCCTTGCCCAGGCGCTCGCGGAGCTGGTAGCGGCCATCGCCGAGGTACTCGCCCGGGGTCAGAACCGGGCCTTCCCGCAGCGCGCGCTTGTGGTGGAGGATGCGCTCGCGCAGAGCCTCGGGGACCGGCGTCTCTTCCTTGAGGAGGGCGCGGCGCTCGGCATAGGCGGTCTTGAGCGCCTGGGTGTGCTGTTCGCGGAACGCGGCGACCTTGGGGCTCGGCGAGGCCAGGTCGCCGGTGAGCGGCTGGAGCGGTCGGCGCGTCTCGCCCTCCCCGCTCGCCGTCGCCTCGGGGAGGGCTACCGAGGGCCCAGGATCTCCCTCTGAGCCTGCCGGATGTCCTTCTCTCGCCTGCGGAACGCGGCGACGAGCAGGTCGAAGAACGCCGCGTCCACGAAGCCCTTCCGCTCCAGGACCTCAGCCACCTTCGCGGCGACCACGTCGATCGAGGCGTCCGGGCCCGGGATGGCCAGGACCACCGCCTCGAAGCCCTTCCAACGGATGAAGGTCTGCCGCAGGTCCCTGCGGTCCGCGAACAGCGAGCAGAAGAGCTCGGTGAGGATGGCCTGGTCGGTCAGCCCGCCCACAGCGGGGGAGCCCGACGGCGCGGGGGTCGCGGTCCCCTGCCCCGCCGACGATCCCGACGCCATCGGCGTCTCCACAGCCGCCTCTGCCGAAGCCCCGCCCCCATCGACCTCCCGGACGCCGGCCAGCCGACGCAGGAACCCCGTCAGGTCCCCGTAGGCGTCGCCGTACACCAACGGCACCACCCTCTGCTCCGGCGGGTGGGCCCGACGCACCTCCGCGACCTCGCTGGCCCGGCACAGCCGATACCGCCGATACTCCGAGCCGGTGAACGTCCGCCCGGCCCAGGTCAGCAAGGCGCCCAGGTTGGGGTCCTCGGTGGTGCCGCCGCAGCCCACGAACACCAGGCTCTTCGTGGTCCACAGCGCGCGCATGACCGCCTGGGCGTGGCCGTCGCGCAGGATGTCCTCGTAGCTGCGCACCCCCAGGACCACGCTCCCAGGCTGCCTCCAGAAGCCGTGCAGGTGCAGGACACCGGGCTCCTGGCCCCGCAGCCAGCGCTCGATCTCCGAGCCCTCGCGCCAGGTCAGGGGGCCCAGACCGGTGACCTCCTCCAGCAGGCCGTCGTAGTTGAGGGTGACGATGGGCGCGCCCAGCGCGGCGATGGCCTCGATGAGCTGGGGGTCGCGGACCTGGAGAGCGCCGATGGTCTCGCGCAGCCAGCGCTTGAACTCGCCGCCCCTGGGGGCGCCGAGGGCCTTCTCGACGCGGTGGGCGACGGTGACGAAGTCCTCGGTGTCGCCTTCTTCGAGGAGGCCCAGGTAGCGGCGGACCTGGCCCTCGTTCAGCGCACCCAGGGCTCCGGCGTGGGCGAGGCCCGCGCGCAGCAGGCCCGCCCAGGAGGCCACCGGCCCCCTGCCCTCCACCGGCGCGCTCGACGCCACGCTGACGCCGCTGCCGACGACGAGCACCGCCTGTCCCGCGTCCAGCAGGGCCTTCAGATCTCCAACCAGCTCATCCACGTTCGCCCCCGATCCTGTGGGTGAAGAGTCAGGATATCCCGTTTCGGGGGCGCGTGGCCTTCGAGCGGGGCGCGCTCAAGGCTCAGAGGCGGCGGGCAGGACGAGCCGGAAGCCCTGGCCCCGGACGCTGAGCCACGGGAGCCCGTAGTTCCGGACCGCAGAGCGCTCGTAGCGCGCGACGAAGTACCAGCTCCCACCCCGGAGCACGCGGGAGACGGTCGGATCGGCGAGCTCCACCGGGTTGCCGGCCCGATCTTCATACCGGAGGTCCACCGGATCGTAGCGCTCGCCGTGCTCGCGACCCCGGTAGTGGCCCACCCAGGGATCCAGCGTCCACTCCCAGACATTGCCGTGAACGTCGAAGAGGCCCCAAGGACCTGGCCTCAACGAGCCCACGGGGGCGGTGTGGGCGAAGCCATCCTCACAGTCGATGGTGCTCCAGTCCTCGTAGGTCTCCCGGACCGTTCGGTCCGCGACGTTGGCGTAGGTGCACAGCTCCTCCGGGTCCTCCCCGAAGCTGTACGCTGTCGTGGTCCCCGCCCGGGCCAGGTACTCCCACTCGGCCTCGGTGGGCAGACGGTAGCCCTGCGTCGAGACCTGACGGATGACGCCCGTCGACTCGCAGTCCTCCTCCACCTTGTAGAAGGGCTCGATGCCGTCCAGCTCGGACAGCGCGGCGGCGAAGCGCAGGGCGTCGCACCAGGTCACCCCCTCTACCGGGTTCCGAGGGTCGTCCGTGAAGGACGACGGGTTCTCCGGCAGCCCATGCCGCCGCCCGGGTTCTGTGCCGGCGACATACGCCCACTGTCGCTGGGTCACCTCGGTCTGCCCGGCGAAGAAGGCCGGGACGCGGACGCGGTGTTGAGGGCCTTCGTAGGGCCAGCGGCCGTCCTCCGTCGCGGGGCTGCCCATCGTGACCTCCCCCGCGCTCAGGCCGACGAAGCGCAGGGGGTGGTCGGTGTCCCTCAGCGCGAGGCAGTCGACGCCGGTGGCCTGGCCGATGGGGTCGTCGCCGACCGCACCGAGGGGGCCCCTGAGGCCGGGGGAGCGCTGGGCGGCGGGGGCGGAGCGCAGCGCGCGGCAGGGGGGCGGGGGGTCGGATGCGGCGACGGGCGGCGATGGCGCCGGCGCCACGAGGGCGCCCGCTGGCGCAGGTGCCGGGGGGTCTGTCGTGACCGCTGCGGTGGGCTCGACGCTGTTGACGAAGCCCCAACCGAGCCGGACCAGGCCGAGCGCCGCCAGCACCACGAGGGGCCAGAGGTTGTTCAAACCAACCCACGCGCCGCCACCCGCGGGCCGGACTCGCCGGGCCCGCGCACCCGGGTCCTGGCGTCCTGTACGCCCAGGGCGTCCGGTCTCCACGGCCGCGGGTGAGCCGGCTTCGTGGCGGGGGGGTTCTCGTTCATCCATGTCCAGGAACTCCGACGCCTCCGGGAGAACGGCCTCGCGGATGACCGAGGGCGCTGCGGCCATCGGCGCCCCGGGTCATGATGCCACCCGGGGGTCGAGCGGCGCGAGCTTGCCGGTAACCGGCTGGAGCGGTCGGCGCGTCTCGCCCATCCAGCGGTTGTTGGTCTGCCGCAGGTCCCTGCGGTCCGCGTTCGCCCTCGATGAACGGAGCCCATCCCCCTCCAGGATGCCGATGAGGTCGACCTCACGGAAGACCGCCCCGCCACGGCTGCGCGATTCCCTGAGACGCTTTTCCCCTGACCGCAGTAGGGGGGTCGAATCATGAACACGGCCGCCCCATCCTTGACCCACCTCAGCGACGAAGCCCTCATGCGCCGCGTCCAGGGGGGCGACCCCGCCGCCTACGACACCCTGTACCGCCGCTGGTCGCCGCGCCTGCACGCCTTCCTGCACCGCCGCACCGGCTCCCTGGCCCTCGCCGAGGAGGCCCTCCAGGAGACCTTCCTGCGGGTCCACCGGTTCTGCCTGCGCTACGACGCCACCCGGCCCTTCAAGCCCTGGCTCTACGAGATCGCCACCAACGCCGGCCACGACGCCCGCGAGCCCCAGGCCCGCAGCTTCGCGCCGCCGCCGGTCAGCCACCCCGACCCCGCCTGGGTCCGCGACGCCCTCGTCAAGGCCCTGCACGTCCTCGATCCCCAGGACCGCCGCCTGTTCTTGCTGGTGGTCGAGGGCTTCGACGCCGCCACCGCCGGGCGCATGGTCGGCCTCAACCCCAGCACGGCGCGCACCCGGCTCCAGCGAGCCCGCGCGCGCATCCAGGAGTCCCTCGATGTCCGCTGAGCTGCTCGACCTCACCGCCGTCGACGCCCTGGTTCGGGGCCTGGGCAGCCCGCCGCCGCCCCCCGAGCCGCCGCCGTGGGCCGACGGCCTGCCCGGCTGGGGCGAGACCCTGCGCGCGTGGGCGCGGTCCGCCGCGCTGCCTCTGGGCACGCCGATGCTCGCGCTCGCGGCCCTGCTGCTGGGCGTGGGTCTGCCGGCCCCGACGCCGGAGACACCGGCGGTCCGCGGCGTCAGCACGGCGAGCGCCCCCTGGGTGTCCCTCGACCTCCTGATCGAGCAGGACGGCCGGGCCCGGCGCCTGGGCGCGCTGCCCGAGGTCCGGGTGGGGGACCGCGCCTTCTTCCGGGTCGCCGCCGGGGGGACCACCGCGCTGACCGTGTGGGTCGAGGGCCCCGGGGGCGTCGCGCCGGTCGGCGCCCTGGACGCCGGCCCCGAGACCGCCGATCTGGCCGCCGACGGCGGGCTGACCGCCTGGCGCTTCGACCGCCCCGGCCGCTACACCTTCCACGCCTCCCCGGCGGCCGGGGTCTGCGTCGCCCCGGCCTGCGCCTCCCGCGTGGTGGAGGTCCGATGAGCCTGCTGCTGCTCACCGCCGCCGCCCTCGCGGGCACCCCGCGCGGCGTCGAGACCGGCGTGACCGCGCCCGAGGGCTACCACCAGGCCGCCGCCCCCCGCCGCGTGGCCCTGGTCGTGGGCGTCAACACCTACGACGACGCCGCCCTGGGCGACCTCACCTTCGCCGCGAAGGACGCCCGGGACGTGGGCGCCGCCCTGGCCGACCCGGGCGTCGGCGGCTTCGAGGTCCTGCTGCTGGACGGGGAGGTCCAGGGCGACGCGCTGCTGGCGGCCTTCGACCAGATCACCGCCACCCTCCAGCGGGACGACACCTTCCTGTTCTACTTCGCCGGGCACGGCACCCTGGACATCGAGGACAACCGCTCCGCCCTCTACCTGCTGCCCTCGGACGCGACGCTGCTGCAGTCCACCGACTCCGTCGAGGAGCTGGAGGCCCGCAAGGAGCGCTGGCTGTCCATCGACGCCCTGGAGCGCCGGGTGGAGGCCCTGCCCGCCCACAGCCGGGTGGTCATCATCGACGCCTGCCACAACGGCACGGGGCGCTCCCAGCTCTCCCCGTACACCACACAGACGCAGTCGACCCTGCGCGGCGCGGCCCCGCCCCCCGAGGACACGCTCTCGCCCCAGCGCAGCGACGCCTGGCTGTTCGCCGCGTACTTCAACCAGCCCGCCCGGGAGGACGAGGCGCTGGAGAACGGCGTGTTCACCCACTTCCTGGTGGAGGCCCTGCGGGAGCGCGGCGACATGGACGGCGACGGCCTGGTGAACGTCGACGAGCTGCACACCTACGTCGCCCACCAGACGGTCGCGTTCACCGGCAACGCCCAGACCCCCTGGATCCGCACCACCGAGGTGGGGCGCTCGGAGATCTACCTCGCCGGGGATCCGACCGTGCGGGGTCGCGCCGAGCGCGCCATCCTCTACGATCCGGGGAGCCTGCCGCAAGGCACACAGACCCGCGTCGACGGGGCCGCACGGGGGGTCGGCGGGGTGGCTCCCGGCTGGCACCGGGTCGAGGTGACCCGGGGCGACGAGGTGCTCGTGCGGACCCCCCTGCACCTGAGCGCCGGGGAGCGGGTGGACCTCGCCGCGCTGGTGGCGGACCGCGAGCGGGCCTGGCTGCTCGGCGTGGGGGGCGCGGCGGTGTGGCCGATGGGCGAGGTCCCCACCGTGCAGCCCTGGGCCGCGACCCTGCAGACGAGCCTCTGGCCCGCCGACGCGCAGGGCGGACGCCCCGGGCTGACCCTGTCGGCCTCGGCCGCTCTGGGCCCGGTGGGCGAGCGGGCGGACCTCCCCACCGGAGACGCGCTCGCCGGGGTGCGGTTTGTGTGGGGCCAGCGCTGGTGGCTGGGCCCGAGCGCGGCGGCCGGGGTGCTGTGGCGCAAGCCGGAGGGCCAGGGCGGGCGGACCTCCTTCGTGGTTGCGCCGGGCCTGGCCCTGTCCCGGATGGGCGAGCGCGGCTTCTTGTCCCTGGAGGGGAGCTGGCGTGTCCTCCCCCAGGCCTGGCTCGGCGAGGACACGCCCCGGATGATGCCCACCCTCACCGCGACGGCGGGGGTGCGGCTGTGAGACGACTCAACACAGAGAAGACGAGGTGTACGATGCGCGCGATGCTCCTGGTGGCCCTGATGGTGGGATGCACGGACAGCGAGGACTTCGACGGGGACGGCTTCACGCCGCACATGGGGGACTGCGATGACGGCGACGCCGCCATCTTCCCCGGCGCCGAGGAGCGCTGCGACGGCGTCGACGCCGACTGCGACGGGAGCGTCGACGAGTCCCCGGTGGACGGCCAGACCTGGTATGCGGACTGGGACGGGGACGGCTACGGTCTGGACGGCACGGAGTGGGTCGCCTGCGCGCAGATCGGCGGCTACGCCGCGGAGGGGGGCGACTGCGACAACACCGACGCCGCCATCCACCCGGGCGCGGCCGAGGCCTGCGACGCGGTGGACCAGGACTGCGACAGCGCCGTGGACGAGGGCTTCGAAGGCTGGCGCCTCGACCGCGACGGCGACGGCTTCGGCGACCCCGACGCCCCCGGCTGCGACGTGAACGACGCCTCCGACTGCGACGACGCCGACCCCGGCGTCTCGCCCGCCGGGGTCGAGGTCTGCGACAGCGGCGACGACGACTGTGACGGATTCGTGGACGAGGGCTTCGAGGGCTGGCGCGTGGACCAGGACGGCGACGGCTTCGGCGACCCCGCCACGCTGGGGTGCGACGTGGAGGACACCTCCGACTGCGACGACGCCGACCCCAGCCGCTACCCCGGGGCGGCCGAGATCTGCGCCGACGGCGTGGTGAACGACTGCGACGGGGACGCCGCGACGGCGCTGGACCAGTGCTTCCTCAGCGGAACGGTGAGCATGGCCGACGCGGACCTGCGGTTCGAGGGCGAGGCGACCGGAGACTACGTCGGGGCAACCCTGACCGGCCTGGGCGACGTCGACGGCGACGGCCTCGCCGACCTGATGGTCAGCGCGATGTTCGAGCAGAGCGGCGGCCGTTCGGCGGGCGCGGTCTATCTGCTCACCGGGGCCAACGTCCAGCAGCTCGCGGCGGGCACCCACACCCTGGCGGTGGCGGACGCGAAGTTCACCGGAGAGGACCGGGACGCTGAGGCCGGCTACGCCTCCGCAGGCGTCCCCGATCTGGACGGCGACGGGCTGCCGGAGGCGCTGGTCGGGGCCTGTGGCTACAACGGCGGCCTGCGCTATCAGGGCGCGGCCTACCTGCTGGAGAGCGGCGGCGCGCTGGGCTCGGCCTCGGGCCAGGTCAGCCTGGGCAGCGCCGACCTCGTCCTGGAGGGCGAGGGCGAGGGCCACAGCGCAGGCTTTGCCCTGGCGGGCCTGGCGGCCACCGACGCCGCTGATCCCGATGTGCTCGTGGTGGGGGCCCCTTATGAGGGCGGCTCGACCGCGGGGGCGGTCTATGTGCTGCGCTCCGACGGCGCGCTGGCGACCGCGCGCGCCAACGGGGCGCACCAGATGGACCTCGGCCAGGCCGAGCTGAAGCTGACCGCCTCGGCGGCCCGGGACAACCTCTTCCTCCTGAGCACCGCGGGCGACCTGGACGGCGACGGCCGGGAGGAGCTGCTCGCCAGCTCGCCGGACGCGGGCACCAACCAGCCCGGCGTGGTCTGGGTGGTGACGGGGGACGACCTGTTCGGGAGCACGACCGGGGTGATGCGCTCCTCCGACATCGGGATCCCCATCGTGGGGGACTACGATTTTGCGCAGGCCGGCACCGCCCTGGGCCACCTCGACGACGTCGATCAGGACGGCGCGCCGGAGGTCCTGGTGACGGCCGTCAGCGCCTACGGCCGCCTCGGCGCCGTCTACGTGTTCGAGGCTGGCGCGATCCTGGGGGCCTCGGGCAGCGTGCCGCTCTCGGACGCTGTGCTCCGCATCGAAGGGGACGCCAACAACCAGCTGGTCGGGTACAGCCTCTCTGACGCGGGGGACCCCGACGGGGACGGGTTGCCGGATCTGCTGGTGGGGGTGCCCTATGCGTCGAATGGGCCCCAGACCGAAGGCGTGGTCGGGCTGCTGCTCGGCGGCGGGGCGCTGTCCGGGGCCTCGGGCACGCTGGCGTTCACCGACGCCGACGTCCGCTTCGAGGGCGACCTCAGTCACGACTACACCGGCTGGTCCGTGGCCGGGGTCGGGGACGTGGACGGCGACCACTACGGGGACCTGCTCATCGGGGCCTCGAACTACCGGAACTCCGCGGGATACACGGTGGGGGTGGCCTCGCTGGTGTACGGCGGGGGGCTGTGAGGGCCGAGCCCCCCGCGGCCCCTCAGGGGCTCGGCGCGGCCAGCCGGTTGCTGGTCATCTCGCTCGGCGAGACGACCACGCCCCCCTGGCCGAACGCGCCCCCGGTGTTCTCGAACCACACGACGGCGCCCGAGGTCCCGCTCACCACCGCCTCGGCGACGAGCAGGTCCGGATCGCCGTCGCCGTCCCAGTCGTGGAGCCAGGCGGTGCCGGAGCCGTAGCAGCCCCCGTCCAGCGCCGCGCAGGCGTCGGCTGCGGGCGTCGCCCTGGGCCAAGAAGAAGGCGCTCGCCGGGTCACAGCAGCGGGCCACGCCGTCGCCGTCCGCGTCGAAGCCCTCGTCGATCCGGCCGTCGCCGTCGTCGTCCTGGCCGTCGCAGACCTCACAGTCGGCGCCCTCGTCGACGGTCCCATCCCAGTTGTTGTCCACCGCGTCACACCGCTCCTCGGCCCCCGGGGGGGTGTCCGGATCGTCGTCGGCGCAGTCACCGAAGCCCTCCACGGGCGCGCAGGACTCGACGGTGACGTTGATGTCGTCGTATCCATCGCCGTCGGCGTCCTGGAACCAGGAGCGCCGAGGGCAGCCGGCGTCCTCGGCCGAGTCGTCCGTCAGCGCGGTGTCATCGGCATCGTCGGAGTCCTCTGGCGCGGCGCTGTCTTCGCCAGGGCGGGGCTCCTCCGACTTGGGGGGCTCCCTGCAGGCCAGGAGGGCGAGGGTGAGGAGGGGAAGGGTGCGGTTCCTGGTCTGCTCCGTCGGGGGGAGCGCCACACCTCGTGACGCCCAACCTCTACAATGGGTCCCGGCCGGCGTGGATTTTCCGCCGCCGTCCCGTGATAGCGTCTCGCGCGTGACGTCCCGGCCTCCCCCTGACCTGCGCCGCGCGACCGCCCATGTCCCGGTGGTCGACCCCGACGGCTTCGCCGACTGCTTCGCCCTGATGGAGCTGGAGCTGGAGCTGACCCCGGCCTCGAGCGCCCCCCAGGTGCAGTGGCGGGGAGCGGCCCCGGGCGCGCGGGACGCCACGCTGGAGGCCATCGAGCAGGCCTTCTGTGCCGCTCTGGGAGACGAGGCGCGGGCCTGGCAGGCGCGGGTGAAGCGCATCGATCTGGACTTTCCGGTGGAGGGCGCCTCCCTGGGGTTGGGGGTGGCCGTGGCGGCCTGGGCGGCCTCCCGGGGCCTGCCCGTGCCGGCGGGGTGGTCGTTCACCGGGCGGGTGGGCCCTCTGGGCCAGGTGCTCCCGGTGGAGCCGAGCAGCCTCCCGCTCAAGCTGCGTGCGGTCGCCGCGACCGGAGGGGGCCGCCTGATGCTGCCGGCCGCGCACCGCGAGGACGCGGACCGGGTGATGCGGGACGGCGACGCCTCGCTCAAGGCGGTGGAGCTGGTCTTCGTCGAGGATCTGCGGGCGGCCCGCCGCCTCCTGTTCCAGCCTCGCCGGCAGCTCCTGAGGCTCGCGCTCCCGCTGCTGGTCCCGCCGCTGCTCGCGCTGTTCGGGGTCACGCAGGTGCCCGACCTGGCGCTGTCCCAGCTCGCGTTCTTCGCCGCCCGCGGGCCCCTCGCCGCCGATGACGTCGTGGTGCTGGGCCTCTCCCGCGCCCCGGACACCGCGGAGGTCCGGGGGCGCCACGGCGACCTCGTCCGGGAGATGCACCGACGGGGCGCGGACGTCGTGGCCTTCGATCTCGTGTTCCGGAGCTGCGCGCCGGAGGAGCTGGACGGGCTGGTCGCCGCCGCCGAGGCGCTTCAGGAGGAACTGCCGGTCGTCGTGGGCGTGCAGTGGCTGGTCCCGCACACCGCCTCATGGGAGGCCGCTACGGCGCAGGGGCGCTCGGTCGACGGGTATTGCGCGCCCGCGCTCCAGGACGTGACGCGCGGGGGCCTGGTGAACGCCCGCCTCCAGGCCTTCTCCTTCAACGTGGACGACTGGGGCCTGGGCTTTGGCCTGGGGCGCTTCCCCGTCCGCCGCGCGGACGCCTTCGGCGAGCACTACGCACTGGCCTGCGAGGTGCTCGCGGCCCGCGCCGGGGACGGGCTCCGCGCGCGACAAGGGCAGGACCTGCGCTGCGGCGACGTGGTGAACGCGGCCCCGGGCGGCTTCGTCTCCCTGGTCCCGAGCGACCGCCCGCCTACGTGGGACTACCTCACGCCAGCAAGCTGGGGCTCCCTCCAGAACAAGATCGTGCTCGTGGGCGGGCTGCTGGACCGGGACGCCTACCCGACGCCGCTCGGGCGGCGCTACGGGGTGGAGCTGCAGGCCGCGCTCATCGAGACCCTGGCTGCGGAGCAGGCCCCGGTGTGGCTGCCGCCGCCGGTGGTGGCGCTGCTCGCCGCGCTGCTGGAGGGGCTGGGGCTCGCCCTGCTCTGGTGGACGCGCCCCCGGGGTCGAACCTCTGCCCTCGCGCTGTGCGGCGTCGCGGCGGTGGTGGCTGTGGTCTGGGGCGCCCAGGCCGGCGCGGTGGTGCCGGTCACGCCGCTCCTCTTGGCGCTGCTCGTGCTGTGGCGTCAGGCGCCGCGGGTCGACCGGCTGCGGTGAGCGGGCACCTCAGCGGATCAAGCGCAGGATGATCTCCTGTTCATCGGCATCACGGAGGATCAGATCGCCGCCGGGGAGCGGCCCCTCCCAGGACGTCCAGCGGCGCGGGGTGAGCCGCAGCGTGTCCTCGCCCAGGCGCAGCGCGGCCTCGCCAGGGCCGTCGAGGCCGAAGAACCACCCTCCACCCGGGCGCTCGCGGACGCGCAGGCTCCACGGGCCGGCCTCGTAGCGGCGGGGACCGCTGGACGGGGTGTGGGCGGCCAACGCGCGCCGCTGCGGCGGCTCGTCGACGTCGAGGTGCTCGTCCAGGCGTGCCTGGACGAACGCGCTCTCCCGGACCTCGCGGTGGCGCTGCGCCGCGCGGACGAGCAGCGCGAGGGGCGCGAGGCCCGGGTCTTCCAGCAGATCATCAAGAAGGGGGGTCGGCATGGTGGTGTCGTCCGTCAGTGGAGGGATTGGAGGGTGAGCACGACCTCCAGCATGAAGTCCTGGGGCCGGAGGGCCGGCGCGCCCGGGGCGGCCAGCTCCGCGGAGCGCGCGAGCACGGTCGCGCAGGCCTCGGACAGCGCCTTGAGCCGCTTGGAGAGCGCCGAGCGGCTGTTGAGGTGGGGGTGTCGATCGAGCAGCGCATCGCCGCGGACCCCGCGGACCAGCGCCAGCAGCAGCCCTCGGTCCTCCGGGTCAAGCTCCGCCAGGAAGCCACGCAGGGTCTCGCGGAGGGCCGCGCGGTCGAGGGCGCGGGCCGGGACCACCGGGGCCTCCGGCTCGTAGCGGAGCGGTGCGGGCAGGGCGTCAGCGAGGAGGCGGGCCAGCGCCGAGCGGCTCACGGCCACGCCCAGGAGCCGCAGGGCGTCGACGACCATCGGCTCCAGGTCGAGCGCCTCGACGGGCCGCGCCCTCTGTGTGTCAGGGTCCACCGCGGCCTCTGCCCAGCGTCGGGCGAGCAGCCGCGCGACCTCCTCGGGGGGCCGCGCCCGGTGGGGGCCCGTGTCCGAGGCCCGCCACAGCGCTCGGCGCCCCGCGCCTTCCCGCACCGCGACCCGCTCCAGGATGGGACCCAGCGCGTCGAAGTGCGCCTTGTCCCACTGGAGCGCGGGGTCGCGGCAGACGTTCGCCGCGTAGTCCGCCTTCACCTCGTCCCACAGGATGGACGGGCGGTGGTGGAACACCACGCCGTGGCCGACAGGGTCCGGGATCCGGTCCTCGCTGATCGCCGCGAAGGGGGTGCGGCCCTTGAAGGGGTGGCGCCCCAGCGGCACGCGGTCGCAGCGGGTGAACACCCGGTCGCCCAGGGAGGTCACGGCCTCCGGGTTGCGCTCTCCGAGTTCGAAGAACGCCCCGGGGAGGCGGCGGGTGTGACGGTCGGCCTGCTGTCGCACGTAGGCGAGCAGCGGGGCGCTGTGGTTGTGGCCCGTCATGTGGTCGTGGACCATGCTCTGAAACGGGTTGGTTGACATGAGGTCCCTCCGGATCGCGTCGAGTCGGTGCGCGCCGCCCTGTCACGGGCAGGTGTAGCTGTCCGTCGCGGCGCCGCCGTATGGATGGGACGTCCCTGATACAACACAGTAGACATCCGCTTCGGAGTTGTTCTGCAACACACAGTCCGACAGCTCGATCGTGGACTGCCCGTGGTTGTTGCCGCGGTAGATGCCATAGGTCCCTCCTGAGATCTCGGATGAATCACAGATGATGGTCGAGTCCCCTTGCGTCGCGACGCCTCCGTCCGGGCTGGTGTTGTTGGTGATGAGGGAGTTGTTGATGTCCAGCGTGAACGAACCGGCGCCCGGGTTCAGGTAGACGGCCGCTCCGCCGACGTTGTTTGTGTTGCTTTCAATGGTGCTGTCGACCAGCTCAACCTCTGACTCCAACAGGAAGACCGCGCCGCCCTCATAGGTGGACCTGTTGCCCGTGAACGAAGCCCGCTCAAAGGTCACGTCCGGGCTGCTGTTCACCATCACACCGCCACCTTCGTTCGCTGAGTTGTCGATGAACACGGCATCCTGGAGGGGCTCCTCAGGAAAGAGGTCCTGGAGGTACAGGCCTCCCCCGTCAGCGGCGGCGTCGTTCCCGGAGAACTCGACACCGGCGAAATGGACTACGGTGCCCTGCAGGTATGCGCCACCACCGTCTGCGCCGGCTCCGTTCCTGGCCAGGATGGAGTCTTCCAGGATGCTGTCCCGCGTCAGGTAGGCGCCGCCGCCATTTCCTCCGGATATGTTGTCCTCGATGAGGCATCCGTAGGTGGTCGCGCTCTCCGAGGACGACATGCAGTGCAGCCCGCCGGCGTGCAGCCCGCCGCCTGTCCCGGAGACGGCCTCATTGTCGTGAATCCACAGTCCGGCCGCCGTCCGCTCGCCGCCGTTGACGAAATAGGCGCCGCCTCCGTCGTCGTAGGCCGTACAGTCCCGAATCTCCACATCTACGATCGTTACGTCCGCAGAGGTATCGCCGCTGCGCGCGCTGACCGTCATCCCCCCGCCCCTATCGGCCGTGCACTCCTCCATCACGAGGTCCCGGAGCGTCACCCGGGCCGGGCTCCAGGCCAGGAGGCAGCCGCCGTAGCCGCTGGTCTCGGGGGCCTCGACGTACCCGCCCCGGAGGGTGAACCCCTCGACGGTCAGGACGTCGTTCTCGAGCTGCAGCGAGGTGTCGGCCGTGATGAGCCGGCGAAGCCCGCCCTGGCCGGCGTCCAGCGTCGTGGCCCCAGAGCCGGCGGGCCCGAGGATGCTGACGTTGCTCGCGGTGGCGAACAGCTCGACATACCAGGTCCCCTCACAGATGTAGAGCTCCCCGCTTCGGTCGATCTCGTGCGCGATGACGTTCCCGGCGTGCCCGACCGCGAAGGTGGAGGTCAGGTCGGTCCAGACGTGGTCAACGACGTCATGGAAGGCGGCCAGCCCGGCCTCATCGCCGCTCGTCCAGCCCTCTGCGTTGCAGTCGTTGGGCCGTCCGTCACACAGCTCCGGCGCACCCGGCCGCACCCCCGCGTCGCTGTCGTCACAGTCATCGCCGTTGTCCACGTAGGCTGCGGGCGCGCCCGCGCAGTCCGTCCAGGTGACCTCGGGGTCGCCGTAGCCGTCTCCGTCAACGTCGGCGTACCAGACGCCGACCCCGACGCTGGCGTCGCCGTCATCGCAGTCGTCCGCGTTCGACGCCCAGCCGTCCTCCTGATCGGACTCCTCCAGGCAGTCCTCAGCCCCCTCGGCGGTGCCGAAGCCGTCTCCGTCCTCGTCCGGGTACCAGGGGCCCGTCAGCCCCTCGTCCACCAGGCCGTCGCCGTCGTTGTCCAGGCCGTCGCACTGCTCGGGCGCCGTGACCTCGCACCCGGCGGGGTCCCCGCCGCCGTCGCAGCCGTTGTCCTGCCCGTCGCATATCTCCTCCGCGCCGGGGTACACCGTCGCGTCGCCGTCGTCGCAGTCCGCGTCCGAGCGGGACCAGCCTTCGATGGGGTCGCAGCTCGCATCCGCATGCTCCCCATCGCCGAACCCGTCGCCGTCGGCGTCCGGGTACCACCGGTCAGCGCCCTTGCAGTCCTCTGCGTCGCAGCCCGTCGCGAGCAGGCCCAGGAGCACGAGGGGCAACACTTGTTGTGGTCTGTTCATCTTCTTCTCCTTGTTTGGTCTGCAGTCCGACCCGCGGCTCGCTCAGGGCTCCGGGCACAGGATCGTGGTGGCCTCGTCATCCCCGAGGTCGACGGTGTCGTCGCTCGACGCCGACGTCCAGCAGGTCAGATCCGTGCCGTTCTCGCTCCCGTCGGAGGGGTCGCCGAAGTCGCAGTTGTCCAGCTCGACGGTGAACGTGTCGCTGGAGTCCGTGATGGTGACGGCCCTCCCGGCGTGGCCGAAGACGCCGTACCGGGGGCTGGTCCCCGCCGTGCCGGTGCAGCGCAGGGTGCCAGCCCCCCGGCTGACGATGCCCTCCGTGCCGTCCGCGTTTCCAGCGGTGTTGTTCGTGACCTGGGTGTCGATCAGCTCCAGAGTTGTCTGTACACCAGCGCTGCCGTTGCTGGGGGTGAACAGGATGGCGGCGCCGCCGCCGCTGTAGCTGCTCTCGAACAGCGAGTCCTCGAAGGTGGCGCCGGTGTAGTGGAGGTAGAGGGCGCCGCCGGGATCGTCGGTGCTGGTGTTGTCCCGGAACACAGCACCCTGCCAGTCGAGCACAGGGCCGTCGGAGTATACGCCGCCACCACCGTACGCCGTGTTCCCCTCCACGGTCACGTCGGTGCCTGTGATGTCTCTGTCCGACTCGCGGAGATGGAGGCCGCCGCCGTATCCCCCGGTCTGGTTGCCGCTCAGCGTGACGCGCTCCAGGTTCAGGGATCCCAGATACAGGTAGGCACCGCCACCCGTCCCGCCTGCGTAGCTGTCCCTCACCTCTGTGTCGACCAGCGAGATGTTTCCATACAGAAACAGTCCGCCGCCCTCGTCAGCGGCTTCGTTCCCGGAGAGCGTGACCCCGTTGAGGTTCGCGTCATCCATCAGGTACGCACCGCCGCCGTCGCGACCGGCCACGTTGTCCGTGATCTCGGAGGAGAGGATGTCGATCCCGCCGTAGGCGTAGAGTCCTCCACCGCCTGCGCCGGATCGGTTCCCGGCCAGGATGGAGTCCTCCAGGAGGCCGTCTCGCCTCATGTACACGCCACCGCCATTCCCTCCGGATATGTTGTCCTCGATGAGGCAGCCGTAGGTGGTCGCGCTCTCCGAGGACGACATGCAGCTCAGTCCGCCGGCGTGCAGCCCGCCGCCGGTGCCGGAGATGACCTCATTGTCGTGAATCCACAGCCCCGCCGCCGTCCGCTCCCCGCCGTTGACGATGTAGGCGCCGCCTCCGTCGTCGTAGGCCATACAGTCCCGGATCTCCACGTCCACGATCGTCGCGTCCATGGAGAGCTCGCCGTTGCGCGCGCTCAGCGTCATCCCCCCACCTCGATCGGCCGTGCAGTCCTCCATCACGAGGTCCCGGAGCGTCACCCGGGTCGGGCTCCAGGCGACCAGGCAGCCGCCGTAGCCGCTGATCTCGGGGGCCTCGACGTGCCCACCCCGGAGGGTGAACCCCTCGACGGTGAGGACGTCATTGTTGAGCTGCAGCGAAGTGTCGGCCGTGATGAGCCGACGAAGCCCGCCCTGGCCGGCGTCCAGCGTCGTGGCCCCGGAGCCAGCGGGCCCGAGGATGCTGACCTCGTTCGCTGTGGCGTACAGCTCGACGTACCAGGTCCCCTCACAGATGTAGAGCTCCCCGCTCCGGTCGATCTCGTGCGCGATGACGTTCCCGGCATGCCCGACCGCGAAGGTCGAGGTCAGGTCGGTCCACACCCCGTCGCTGGCGCGCCGGAAGGCGACCAGCCCGCCCTCATCGCTGCTGGTCCAGCCCTCCGCGTTGCAGTCGTTGGGGTGCCCGTCGCACCGCTCTGACGCGCCCGGCCACACCCCCGCGTCGCTGTCGTCACAATCATCGCCGTTGCCCACGTAGCCCTCCGGCGCGCCCGCGCAGTCGGCCCAGGTGACCTCGGGGTCGCCGTAGCCATCTCCGTCGGCGTCGGCGTACCAGACGCCGTCCCCGACACTGGGGTCGGCGTCGTCGCAGTCGTCAGGGTTCGACGCCCAGCCGCCCTGCTCGGACTCCTCCAGGCAGTCCTCGGCCTCCTCGGGCGTCCCGTAGCCGTCGCCGTCCTCGTCCGGGTACCAGGGGCCCGTCAGCCCCTCGTCCACCAGGCCGTCGCCGTCGTTGTCCAGGCCGTCGCACTGCTCGGGCTCCGGGTCCAGCTCCGGATCCGTGCTCTGTGGGCAGCCGTCGCGGGGCAGACCGTCACAGTTGTGGTCCGCCTCGTCGTCGCAGTCCTCCGCTGCGCCGGGATACGCCGTCGCGTCGTCGTCGTCGCAGTCGGCGTCCGAGCGGGACCAGCCCTCGATCGGGTCGCAGCTCGCGTCCGTCTCACGGTCGCTGCCGAACCCGTCTCCATCCCGATCTTCATACCAGCGGTCTGCGCCCTTGCAGTCCTCCGCGTCACAGCCCGCTGCGGTGAGGGCCAACAAGGCGAGGGTCAACGCGCGTCGTCCGTGCATGATGTTCTCCTTCCGGTTCCCCGGGCCAGCAAGACGGCCCGGGCGTCATTCTGAGGGAAGGGTCCCGCGAGGACGGCATTTTCCGAGCGCCGCGAAAAAAATCAGGGCGGCGTGCTCTGCCCGACCTCGTCGGCCCCCCAGCATCGCACCGGGCCGGCTTGGGTGACGCCGCAGGCGTGGCCGGCGTCGGGCGAGAGGGCGACCGCGCTGAAGGCCAGCTCCACCGGAGCGGCGTCCAGCCACGCCGCCGGGCCCCAGCACAGGAGCTGGAAGTGGTTGCTGGTCGCGCAGCTCGCGCCGTCACCCGCGCTCACGGTGTCGACGCGCCCCTCGGTCGGACGCACCGGCGCGCCCGCGTGCTGCTCCTCGGGCCCCCAGCAGAGCACGTCGTCCTCGGCCTCCCCGGCGGGCAGGTCGCAGGCGTGGTCCGCGCCGATGGTGACATCCGAGCCGGGCTCGGCCTCGGCGGGCGGCGCGCTGCCGTCGCTCAGCGCGCCCCAGCAGGTGAGGAGGCCCCGGTCGTCCACCGCGCAGGCGTAGGCCGGGCCGACGTCCAGCTCGACGAAGCCAGCGTCCTCTTCCGGCGCGCCCGGCACGGCGTCCCCCCAGCAGACCACCTGCCCGGTGTCGCTACGGAGCCCGCAGGTGGCGTCGCCCGAGGCGCTCAGCGTGGAGAAGGTGAGGTCCTCTGGTGGCGTGGCCTCCCCCGCATCGTCGACGCCCCAGCACTGCACGCTGCCGGCCGTGGTCAGGGCGCAGGTGTGGTTCCGCCCGGCCACGACCTCCACGAAAGCGCCCTCTGGCACCTCCGTGGGGATGTGGTCGGCGTCGCCCCAGCAGATCAGCGCCCCGTCTCCCCGCACCGCACAGCTGTGCGCGCCGCCGACAGCGACCTGGACGTATCGCTCACAGTCCACCTCCAGGTCGAGCTTGAGGAGCCCCTCGCCCACGCACCCCAGCAGCACGAACCACAACATCGGGCCTCCTCAGAACCGGACGCGCAGGCCGACCATGCCGTCGGCCGCGGGCCCCTCGGCGAGCCAGCCTGCGCTCAGCCGACCGTCCACCGCGAGGCGGGGGGTGAGGTCATGGGTGGCGGAGAGGCTCGCGGCCCCGCCGAAGCTCGCCTCCACATGAACGCGCTGCTCCACGCAGTCCCAGCGGCCGTACAGCGCGGCGCTGCCCGACGCGCCCAGCGCGAGCGGCCCGAAGCGCCAGTGCAGCCCCAGGGAGACCGGCAGGTGGTCGGTCTGCTGCGCGCTGACCAGCCCCATGTCCGCCTCCAGCTCCAGCGGGCCGGGCAGCTCCAGCCGCGCCAGGGCGTCCACCCGCAGGCGCGGCCCAGCGTCCTCCTGGAAGGTGCGCCCCGCGCCGCCGCCGACCAGCAGGCCCACGCTCAAGGGGCGGCGGTCTGCGGCCTCTCGGACTCCCAGCTCCCGGCGACGCGCCGCAGGGTCGCGGCTGGGGGGCGTCGGAGGCAGGCCCGGACGGAGCTGCACGGTCTGTCCTCGGCGCACCCGCTCCTCGCCCTGGGGCGTGCGCACGGTGACCTGGCCCGCGCTCACGTGCACCTCGCCGCGTCCGCTCGTGTCCCCGCGCACCGTGAAGCGGGTCCCGTCCACCGAGGTGACGGTCTCCAGCCAGAGCACCTCCAGCACGCCGTCCCCGAAGAATGAGGTGCAGCCGAAGTGAAGCTCCGGCTCGGGGGCGAGTCCGAGCTCGGAGTCCACGCAGACGTCGAAGGTCCAGCTCCCGTCGTCGCGCTCCAGGCGGACCTGTGCGGCAGGACCGGTGCCCAGGATGTCGCCGGGGCGCAGCACCATGTCCCGGGCCACCGGCAGGCGCTGCTCCCCTCGCACCACATACGCCTGCGTCGTCGCGTCCACCTCCGACCAGCCGCCGAAGAAGCCGGGCTCCAGCTCGCGCACGCGGGTGACGACCGTGCCCGGGGGCTCCGCCTCCTGGGCCAGGGCCGCCGGGCTCATGGCGACGAGCAGCGCCGAGATCACGTCGGGTCCTCCGAGGCCATGGGTTCAGCAGCGGGCAGCGGCGACCTCTGCTCGACAAGGAGGGGCCAGCCGGGGGCGGAGTTTCCATGCGCCGCAGGGTCCGCAGGCCGCGCCCGCCGGCCCTCACACATGACCGGCGCCCTGCCGCGACCCTGACGCCCGAACGGCTTCGTCCACGCTGGCCCCTGATCCTGTGGGTGAAGAGGCAGGATACAGGACTCCTGGCGTCCGTGGTTCGGAGGGCGACCCCGCCAGTGGGTGGAGCACCCCGCCGCCCGTTCAGGTCCGCTTCAGGATCGCCCCCCATCGTGGGGGTGTTCCCACCGGATGTACCGTGAACGCGCTGGTCCTCCTCGCCGCCTCTGCCGCCGCGCACCCCGTGTCCGGCCAGCTCCTGGGCTCGGGCGGCGCGCCGCTGGAGGGGGCCGAGGTCCGCTGCGAGCCCGCCGGCACCACCACACGGACCTCGGCCGACGGGACATGGACCCTGGACATCGACCCGGGCACCTGGACCGTGCTCCTGAGCGCCGAGGGCTTCGAGCCCGCGACCTTCCAGCTCCTCGTCGTCGACGACCCGCTGGCGCTGGACCCGATCCGCCTCTGGCCGCTCCAACCCGACATCCTCACGGTGGTGGTGACCCCCGGGTCCTTCTCCCTTGACCGGGGTGCGAGCACCCTGAGCCTGTCCACCGAGGATCTGGAGGGCATGTCCTGGTCCGAGGACGCCACCCGGGCCGCCATGCGCCTGCCCGGCGTCACCGGGAGCGACTACTCCAGCCGCTTCGCCATCCGCGGCGGCGAGGCCGATGAGGTGCTCCTCACCCTCGACGGCATGCAGCTCGCCGAGCCCTTCCACCAGCGGGACTACCAGGGCGGGCTGTTCTCGATCGTGGACCCCGAGGCGCTCGACCGGGTGGACCTCGTCACCGGCGGCTTCTCGGCCGAGCACGGCAACCGGCTGTCCGGCATCTACGACATGCACACCCGCTCGGGCTTCGAGGAGCGCCAGTCGTCCGTGGGGCTGAGCGTGCTCTACGCGCGGGGCTACACCCACGTCCCCTTCCTCGACGGGCGCGGGGAGGCCCTGGTCACGGCCCGGCGGACCACCCTCGACCTGGTCTACCCCCTCGTCGGGCAGGTGGAGAACCTCCCGAGCTTCTACGACGGCCTGGCCAAGGTCAGCTACGACCTCACCCCCGACCAGACGCTGTCGCTCCACGCCCTGCACGCCTCGGACGACACCCACGTCGACAACGGGGGCATCGACGCCTACCAGCTCGCGTACAAGAACACGGCTACCTGGGCCCGCCTGCGCTCGGCCTGGAGCCCCACCCTGTTCACCGACACCGTGGCGTCGGCCACCGTGCTCTCCCAGGACCGGGTCGGCGGCTTCCAGAAGTACGACCACTCCGACAAGGGCACCTTCGCGGTGTCCGACGTGCGCTCCTACCTGGGCCTCGGCCTGCAGCAGGACTGGAGCTGGATCCCCTCCGACAGCTTCCTGCTGGGCGCCGGCTTCGAGGTCCATCACGAGCAGGCCCGCTACGACTACCACTACGACCAGAGCGAGGTCCGGATCCACGCCGACGGCACGCTGTACGACTACGTCGGTCAGCGCGACACGCAGCTCGATCCCAGCGGCCAGCGCATGGGGGCCTACGTCCAGACCCGCATCGGGATCCGGGAGCGGGTCTACCTCCAGCCCGGCGTGCGGCTCGACTTCGCGACCTACGCCCCCCAGCCCCTGGTGATGCCCCGGGTCGCCGCGGCCGTGCCGGTCGGGGCGCGCACCACCCTCCGGGCCGCCTGGGGACTGTATTCGCAGACGCCGATGCTCTACCAGATCGACGTCTCCCACGGGGCCACCGCCGTCGACAGCCCCCAGCGGGCCACCCACTACGTGCTGGGGGCCGAGCACCACACCGACCTCGGCCTGGAGGTCCGCGTGGAGGGCTACGTCAAGGACTACACCGCCGTGAACCCCCGGTGGCACAACCTCCGCGACCAGTGGGAGGTGTTCCCCGAGGCCCGCAACGACGACGTGCGGGCCGTCCTCGACCGGGCCCGCGCCTACGGAGGCGAGGTCCTGGTCAAGCTCGATCGCGGCGGCAAGGTCACGGTGTGGGGCAACTACGCCCTGGCCCGCGCCGAGGAGCACGTCGTCGACGTCGAGTACGACGGCCTGCTGGACGAGCGGACCGGGTGGCTGCCGCGCTCCAACAACCAGACCCACACCCTCAACCTCGACGTCACCTGGCGGCCCACCCCCAAGTGGCGCCTGGGCGGGGCCTTCACGCTCTACCAGGGCTGGGTGCGCACCACCTACACCTACGACGTCGGCCATCTCGACAACGGCCACGTCCACTTCAGCCCGCACCACGCCGCCTACCAGGGCACCGCGTACCCCGTCTACTACCGGCTCGACCTGCGGGTCTCCCGCGAGCTGGACCTCGGCCGCACCACGCTCACCCCCTATGTGCATGTGATCAATGTCACGAACCACAAGAACCTCCACAAGTTCGACCTCGACACCAGCAACCCCGACGGCACGCCGTCCCTCGACGCGGACGGCGCCTACGTCCCGGTCCGGGACGACGTCTACTGGTTGGGCATCGTGCCGGTGGTCGGGATGGACTGGACGTTCTGAGGCCATGCTCGCCCTGCTGCTGCTGCCCGGCTGCCTCACCTGTGAGCCGCTGGTGGAGGGCCCCTGGACCCTGGGGGCCGCGTTCCCCTTCGGCGACGCGGTGCGGGTCGAGACCCTGGGGGTCGACGTCGCGATGGAGACCGAGGCGGACCGCTACTGCGCGTTCACCTTCTCGGACTGGACCTCCGCCGACGGCGCGCTCCCCGACAGCCTGCCGACCGGCGGGGTGGTGAACCTCGACGAGGCGTTCCTGAAGGGCGACGATCTGTACTGGGTGAGCTGCGAGGGGGAGGTGGTCGACGACGGCCGGGCCGTGGACGGGTGGTGCTTCTCAGGCTCCCCGTTCGACTTCGCGCACGAGTGAGCCTTCCGAGGTGTCGATGTCGTCGGGATCGTTACCGCCGAGGTGAGTCCTGCGGCGGCCAGCGCACCGCCCTCCCCCGCCACGTCACCCGCAGCCCCGCGTCGCCCACGACGACCGCCACCCCCTCCAGGAACCCGGGCCAGGACGCCGCCGCGTCGCCGCCGAACAGCGCCCCGATGAGCGGGGCCAGCACCGCGTCGTGGGTGACGTGGACGTCGACGTGACCCGCCTGCGGGGGGTCGTCCAGAAGCGGCCCGAGCAGCAGCGCGCAGCCGTCGTCCAGCGCGCGCATCCCCGGCAGGCCGCCCGCGAGCTGCGCCTGCACCACCGCGCGGACGCCCCGCCCCAAAAACACCGGCCCCGCCTGATCGAGGTCCACCACCCAGGGCCCCGGGTCGCCCAGCCACCGGTCGGGGGTGACCGCCTGCGCACGCCCCGCGCCCGCAGCGATGGCCCTCGCCGTCTGCATGCAGCGGGGGACCGGGCTGCTGAAGAGTCGACCCGGTCGGGATCGTAGCGATTCGCCCAGCGCCACGGCGGCGGCGGCCCCGGCCTCGGTGAGGGCCAGGTCATGGCCGTAGTCGCCGGCAGGGATGGGGGGCCGCTCGGCGTGGCGGATCAAGAGCGCCGTGCTCACGGCGACAGCTCCAGCGCCCAGGCGCCGAAGCGCAGCGGGCTCGCTGAGCGCAGGGTGAGCCCGGCCTCCACGGCCAGCGCCCGCCAGTCCGCGAGGGTCCGCTCCCGAGCGCCGCACATCACGAACATGTTGAGGTCCAGCAGCGCGCCGTCGGGGGTGTCGGGATCGAGGACCCGCTCCACCAGCACCACGCGGCCCCCCGGGCGCAGAGCCTGCCGGGCATTCCCGAGGATGGACGCCGCCATCGGCTCCGGCCAGTCGTGCAGCACCCGCGCCAGGACGATGAGGTCGCCCTCGACGGGCCAGGGAAGGGTGAGGTCCGCCCCCACGGCCTGCATACGGGGATTGAGGTCGGGGGGGATCTCCAGCCCGGCGACCACCTGGGGCAGCTCCAGCAGGACCCCGCGCGCCGACGGCCAGGCCCGCAAGATCCCAGCGAGCAGCGCCCCGCGCCCCCCGCCCGCGTCGATCACCACCTCCGCCCCCGCCGCGTCGAGGGGCAGGTCGGCGTAGTCCTCTGCGGCGTAGACCGCCATCGCGGACTGGAACTGCGCGAGGGCGGCCGGGCGCCGAGCGAGCCAGGGGAAGAACGCCGCGCCGAAGCGCCGCTGGAAGCCGGACTCCCCCATGCGCAGCGCCCCGGGCAGCGCCTGCCAGGCGGCGTAGTGCTCCGCACCCCACATCACCGCCGCCGCCGCCGCGCCCTGTTCGCGCGGCCCGGTGAGCAGCGCCCCCCGCGCGGTGGGCACCCAGCGCGCTCCGTCCCGGCGCACCAGCCCCAGCTCCCACAGCCCCCGGAGCAGCCGCTCGGTGAGGGCCTCCGAGACGTCGACGCGCGCGGACAGCGCGGCGGTGGTCCCCGGGAGCCCCTCGAAGACCCCCAGCGCCACCCCCGCGCGGATGGCTTGCGTCCGCCAGAAGCCCACCATGTCCGACGAGAGCCGCTGCAGCGGGGTGACCCGCGCTGGTCGAAGCTCATGCAGGGTGTGGCCGGCCTCGTCGATGACCTCCAGCCCGCCGTCGAAGCGCTCCACCCGGGCCTGGCCGTTGTAGAAGGGCTCCACCTGGGCGAACCGGCGCCCGTAGCAGGGCGCCCCCGTCGCGTCGACGTGCATCCAGCCCCCGGCGTCCCGGGCGCGGGCCCGCCCCTTGTGGAAGACGTCCAGATCCTGGAACCAGCGACCGTGCGTGATCTGCCCCGCGCGGTCGACGTGGGTGTGCAGGCCCCGGTCGTCCTGGACCACCGCGAGGCCGCCCCGGTAGTCCCCCGCGTAGCGCCAACGCCTGGGGGACACGACCCGGCCGTCGAGGTCCAGGTGGAGGTAGCGCCCGCCCGGATCCCGCACGGTCATCCGACCGCCCTGGGCGTTGCCGCACCATGCGTAGCGCTCGGGATACAGCGGGCGCCCGTCGGGCCGGATGTGCCACCACACCTCCCCGCCGTCCACCGCCGCGCGGCCCTCGTAGAAGCCGAAGGTCCGGGCGTGCCGCTGCGGGTAGGCCGCCCCCCCGTCGAGCCCGATATGGAAGGCCCCGTCGGCGGCGCGGACCGGGGCCAGGCCCGGGGCGTGGAACTTGAGGACCGCCTCGAACCGGGCCGCGTAGAGGGGCCGGCCGTCGGGGCCGAGGTGGTGGGTGCCGCTCGGGGCCACCCGGGTCTGTGTCCAGTCCATCAGCCCTCCACCGGCTTGCGCATGTTGCAGCCCAGGCACAGGCTGCGGTTCCGGTAGGAGGCCACCAGGCCCTGGTAGGCGTCGCTGCCCCAGATCTCCGGGAGGGAGGTCTCCCGGAGGTCCCCGAACGCGCCCAGGGTGCGGCGCTGCGCGTCGGGGGCGCAGCAGGGGTTGAACCGCCCCTCGGCGCTGACCCAGGCCTCCTGGCCCAGGAAGGGGCAGGGCCCGCCCGGGGCCAGATCCTCGGTGGCGCTGGGGTCCAGCTCGAAGATGTTCTCCAGCAGCACCCTCTGGCCGCCCGGCAGGCGGTGGCGCTCGGCGGCGCCCCGGGCCTCGCGCACCGCCGCGTTCCAGCGGGCGATGGCTGCGGCGTCGCGGCGCATGGACAGCGCCTCGATCTCGTGGAAGTGCGCCCAGAGGTGGTGGCCCTTGACCCGGTCCACCCCCAGCGAAGCGGCCAGCCGCACGATGTCGGCCAGCTCGTGCACGTTGGTCTCCAGGAAGGTGAGCTGGAAGGTGACCCGACAGCGGTCCCCGCCCGCGGCGGCGTGGGTGTCGCGCACCGCGATGAAGGTGCGGACGTTCTCCAGCACCTGCGACCACTTCGCCCCCAGCATGATGCGGGCGTGGGTCTCCTCGGTGGCCCCGTTCCAGGAGATCTTGGTGTCGCTGGTCACCGGCACGATCTTCTCGGCCCACGCGCGGGCCCCCAGGCGAGGGAAGGTGCCGTTGGTGGTGAGGTTCAGCTTCACCCCGTGCTGGCCGCACAGCGCCAGGATGCGCTCGAAGTCCTTGAAGAGCAGGGGCTCGCCCATGGTCGAGGGGATGATCTCCCGCAGGCCACGGCCGCAGCCGTCCTCCAGCACGCGCTCGATCAGGGCGATGTCCATGCGGCGCGGGGGCTTGCCCTGCTCCCGGCGCAGGCGCTGGAGGGGGCTGTGGGGGCTGTGCTCCTCGCACATGACGCAGCGGAGGTTGCAGTCGTCGGGGTTGGTGTCGAAGGTGATGCGCCACGGGCCGGCGCCGGGGGTGAGCCGCGCGCTGTCCCGCCGCCGGAGGAGATCGCGGTAGATGCCCTCGATCGCGGTGACGTGCTCCTCCACGGAGGGGATCTGGCCGTCCGGTGTGCGGAGATGACCCCGCGCCCCCAGGCGACAGGCCAGGCTCGGGGCGTCGGCGAGGCGCTGCATCTGGCGGGCCAGCTCGCGGGGGTCGCGGTGGCGGAAGCGCAGGCCGTTGACCTCGTGCTCGACCAGCTCGGCCATGCCGCCGACGTCAGCGGTGATCACGGGCACGCCGGCCTGCTGGGCCTCGTGGATGACCAGCGGCGCGTTCTCCACCCACACCGAGGGGACCACGATGGCGTCGACGTGGTTGAAGACCTCGGCGACGATGTCCTCGTTGCGGTACTCCGGCCGCCAGGAGACCCGCTCGGACCCCGGCAGCCGCGCGGCGAGGGCCCGGAGCGCGGCGGTGTTCTGGGCGCGCTCCCGCCCCCAGATGACCAGCCGGGCGTCCCCTTGGACCTCTCCGAAGGCCTGGAGCAGCAGGTGGATGCCCTTGGCGGGGATGTGGGTCCCGATGTAGCCGAACGTGAACGGCTCGCCCTCGGCCCGCCGTCGGCCGGCGAGGCGCGCCCGGTCGAACCCGTAGTCCAGGGTGATGAGCTTGGCCGCGGGCAGGCCGAAGTCCTCCTCGAAGCGCGCCCGCAGGTACGCCGAGGGGGCGATGAAGGCATCGATGTGCTCGACCACCTCGCGGACGTGGGCCATGCGGCGGCCCACCCAGTCGGCCCAGGCGTCGAGGTCGTGGTCGCGCTGGGCGGGGTCGCCCCCGAAGTAGCGGGCGTAGCAGCGCGACGCGCAGCGCCGGTCCTCCTGGCCGGGGCAGGCCGCCCACAGGTCCTCCGGGTCCTCGGGGAACATCTGCATGAGCTGGCCCCGGGGGCACATCAGCCAGTAGTCGTGGAGGGTGTAGAGGACGGGCAGGCCGCGCCGGGAGGCCTCGAAGACCAGGGACGTGGAGAGGTGGTTGAGGTGGCCGATGTGCACGACGTCGGGCCGGAAGGCGTCGAGCACCTCGCCGAATCGGGCGTCGATGCCGTCGTGGCGGTAGCGGTCCTTGAGGCGGGGGTTGTTGACGACGTAGAGGGGGATGTCCGGCTCGTCGCGCTCCACGCGCAGGGCCGCGTCGGGGGCGAAGGGGTCCTCCTCCCGGGTGAAGACAGCGACGTCGTGGCCCCGGGCGCGCAGGCCCCGGGTCAGGGTCCGGGTGTAGACCTCTGAGCCGGCGTTGTAGCGCATGGGGTAACCGTGGATGACCTGGAGGACGCGCATGGGGGGCTCCTTGGGGTGTCGGGTTCACCCTCAAGTGGCGCGAGGTCGCGTCTTGTGCAGATCGGGTCCCCATCCTGAGCGCCCGGTGCCCCCGCCGCCGACAAGAAACCCCCCGGAATCCAGAAGGATCACAGGGGGTTGTAGATGGTGACCCCAACGGGATTCGAACCCGTGTTGCCGGGATGAAAACCCGGTGTCCTGGACCTGACTAGACGATGGGGTCAAATCCGCCCTTGCGGATAACGCCGCCCGGGGTGCCAGTCAACGCGCCGCTCAGCTCCGGGTGCGCTTCACGCCCTCCTTCGCCTCGGCGTTCTTGGGCTCGAACTCCAGGATCGTGGAGTACTCCCGGTTGGCGTTGCGCGCCATCTCCAGCTCCTCATAGATCTGGGCCAGCGCCAGCCGATACTCGGCGTTCTTCGGCTCCTTGGTGACGGCGATGCGGAAGTTGCGCAGGGCGTTGCGCTTGTCCTCGCCGTTCCGGAGCTGGATCGCGGCCAGCCGGAACCACGCCTCACCGCCAGCGGGGTCACAGGACACCGCCTTCTCGTAGTGCACGGTCGCTTCCTTGAAGTTGCGGAAGCTCTCCGCCTTGCGGGCCTTGTCCAGCGCAGCCTCCGCCATGATGTCCTTGCTCTTGCGGTCAGCCTCCTCGAACCGCTTCTTGTACTCGTCGTTCCGGGCGTCGTACTTGCTGGCCAGGTAGAACGAGCTGGCGGCCTTCGTCCACTCCTCCTTCTCCAGCTCCGCGAGGCCCTGGGCGTAGTAGTCGCGGGCCTTCTTGAGGCGCTCCGCCACCTGCTGGCGGATCTTGGCCACCGCCGGGTTGTCCGGACGCTTGGGCTTGCGGCGGCGCTTCTCCGAGGAGGGCCCGCGCGCCTTCTTCTGGGGCTTCTCCTTCGCCGCAGGCGGCTCGGGCTTCTTGTTGCGATCCCAGCTGATGACGTGGGAGCCGGCGGCGTCCGGCTTGGCGGTGGGCGGCTCGTCCTCGCCGCGCCCGAAGCGCTCGGTGGACACCGGCGGCGGCTTGGGCCCGGGGGGGCGTCGGGGGCGGTCGGGCGCGGGGGTCCCGCGGGGTGGTGGGGGGTTGCGCGACGGGCTCGGCCCGCGAGGCGGGGTCGGGCCGCGTGAAGACTCCGGCGGAGGCCGCGCGGAGGACGGCTCCCGCGAGGACGGCTCCCGCGAGGACGCGCGCCCCCGCCCGGAGGACGGCTCCCGCGAGGACGAGGCCCCTCTACCGGAGGACTTGCGGGGTCGGGGCCGCGCCCGCCGACGGCCTGAAGTCGGGCGCCCCTGCTCCCGATCGTACTGCGCCCGGGCGCTGGGGTCGCGGAGCACGCGGTAGGCCTCGTTGATGCCCGCGAAGACCTCCTCTAGCATGCGCTCGTAGCCGTCCAGCTCCATGCGGAAGAAGTTGTCGGGGTGGTAGCGCCGGGAGAGGTCGTAGTAGGCGCCCTTCAGCTCGTTGCCGTCGAAGTCCGGGGGGAGGCCGAACAGCTCGTAGTAGGTCTTGTCCTCCAAGAGCTTGCGGAGCCGCTCCAGCTCTTCGATCTGCTCAGCGCTCAGACCACTCATCGGTCACACCACTCACTCATCATCTCGCGACACCCGGTCATCCGCCGTCCGCGCGTGGGGGTGCGCGGCCCGGTACACCTCCATGAGGCGCTCGACGGAGACATGAGCATACCGCTGTGTGGTCGACAGAGAGGCATGTCCGAGCTGCTCCTGGATGGCCCGGAGGTCCGCGCCGCCCGCGAGCAGGTGCGTAGCGCAGGAATGGCGGAGCGCGTGGGGGTGGACGCCCGCGATCCCGTTCCGAACGCCGCTCTGCTGAACGATCCGATGCACGGCGCGGCTGGAAAGCCGGGTCAGGTAGCGGTTCAGAAAGAGCGCCGGGACGCCGCCCTCACGGGTCGCGAGCCAGGCCCGCAGCGCGTCGGCGGCCGGCGGGCCGAAGGGCACCTGACGATCCTTGCCGCCCTTGCCGCCCCGCACGAGCACCAGCCGCTCGTCGAGGTCGACGTCATCCCGGTCCAGCGCCGCCAGCTCGCCCACCCGGAGCCCCGCGCCGTACATCAGCTCCAGGATGGCCCGGTTGCGGGTCGCGTACCAGCCCTCCTGGACGGGCTGCTCGATCAGCGCGTCGACCTCGGGCACGTCCAGGAAGCGGGGCACCCGCACCGCGGCGCGGGGCATGCTCAGGTGCTCGGCCGGCGAGCGCTCGATGAGCCCCTCCGCCACCGCCCACCGATAGAAGCTGCGGTAGCACGACAGGCGGCGCCGCATGCTGGAGGCCGCCGGGGCCCGCGCCGACAGGCGGGCCAGGTGCCGCCGCAGGTCCGCGGGCCGCGCCTGCAGCACCGCGACCCCCTGGGCGTCCAGGGTCTCGTGGAGGGCCAGCAGATCGCTGCGGTAGGCCCGCAGGGTCTGGGCGCTGGCGCCCCGCTCGGCGCGCAGGCAGCTCAGGAAGCGGCGGATCGAATCAGGCATGAGGCTCAGGCAGTATAGGCTGGGCGCGCGGGCTGGCGCTTGCCGGCCTGCGCACACCCGCCTATACCGGCATGTCGACGTAATGTAGAGCACGCTCCAGAGCGCACCGCGCCCCGGCTCAGTGAGGATATGGGAAAGCCACTCGTCATCGTGGAGTCTCCAGCGAAAGCCCGGACCATCGGCAACTACCTCGGCAACAGCTACGAGGTGGCGGCCTCGATCGGTCACGTCCGGGATCTGCCCGAGTCCGCTTCAGAGATCCCGAAGTCCTACAAGGACAAGCCCTGGGCGCGGATCGCCGTCGACGTCGACAACGACTTCGAGCCCCTCTACGTGCTGACCTCGCGGGGCCGCGAGCAGGTCAAGCAGCTCAAGTCGCTGCTCAAGGACGCCCCGATGCTCTACCTCGCCACCGATGAGGATCGCGAGGGCGAGGCCATCGCCTGGCACCTCGCCGAGGTGCTCAAGCCCAAGGTCCCGATCCGCCGGCTGGTGTTCCATGAGATCACCCCCCGCGCCATCAAGGAGTCCCTGACCAACGCCCGCGACCTCAACATGGACCTCGTCCACGCCCAGGAGACGCGCCGCATCATCGACCGGCTGTACGGCTACAACGTCTCCCCGGTGCTGTGGAAGAAGATCAAGCCGCGCCTCTCGGCCGGCCGGGTCCAGTCCGTGGCCGTGCGCATGGTGGTGGAGCGCGAGCGGGAGCGCATGGCTTTCGTCAGCGCCGCGTGGTGGGACCTCACGGCCACGTTCCGGGCCGAGAAGGGTGAGTTCGACGGCCGCCTGGTCGAGCTGGACGGCAGCCGCCTGGCCAGCGGGCGCGACTTCAACCCCAACACCGGCAAGCTGACCTCGCCCGACCGGGTCGCCCGGCTGGACGCCGCCGGCGCCGCCGCCCTCCGCGACGCCCTCAACGGCCGCGCTGGCGCCATCGCCAGCGTCCAGCGCAAGCCGTTCACCGAGCGCCCCGCTCCGCCGTTCACCACCTCCACGCTCCAGCAGGAGGCCAACCGCAAGCTGCGCTGGTCCGCCCGGCGCACCATGAACGCCGCGCAGCGCCTCTACGAGAACGGCTGGATCACCTACATGCGCACCGACTCGGTGCACCTGTCCCCCGAGGCCCTCGCGGCCACCCGCGGGCTCATCAAGCGCCACTACGGCGCGGACTACGTGCCCGAGAAGCCCCGCCTCTACAAGACCTCCTCCAAGGGCGCCCAGGAGGCCCACGAGGCCATCCGGCCGGCTGGCGACAGCTTCTACAGCATCGCCGAGGCCCGCCGCCAGCTCGGCGGCGACGAGGCGAAGCTCTATGAGCTGATCTGGAAGCGCACCCTGGCCTCCCAGATGAAGAACGCCAAGGGCGAGCGCGTCGCCGTGGACACCCTGGTGGAGACCGAGGCCGGCGCCCGCGCGCTGTTTCGCTCCAACGGCCGGACCATCACCTTCCCCGGCTTCCGGCGGGTGTACGTCGAGGGCGCGGACGATCCCGAGGCCGAGCTGGCCGACCAGGAGCGCCTGCTCCCGCCCCTCTCCCAGGGCGACGCCGCCACCTGCACCGCGCCGGTCACCCAGGAGCACCACACCAGCCCGCCGGCACGCCTGACCGACGCCTCCCTCGTCAAGGAGCTGGAGGCCCAGGGCATCGGCCGCCCCAGCACCTACGCCAGCATCATCGAGACCATCCAGTCCCGCGGCTACGTCTTCAAGAAGGGCACCAGCCTCATCCCCACCTGGACCGCGTTCGCGGTCACCCGGCTGATGGAGCAGCACTTCTCGGATCTGGTCGACTACGACTTCACCGCGAACATGGAGAACGGCCTCGACGCCATCGCCACCGGCGACAACCAGCCGCGGGCCTACCTGGAGCGCTTCTACCGGGGCGAGAAGGACCGCGGCGGCCTGACGGCGCTCATCGACCAGGCCGTGGAGAAGGCCGACCCCCGCGAGGTCTGCTCCATCCCGCTGGGCGAGCACGCCGGCCACCCCCTCCTGGCCCGGGTCGGCCGCTTCGGCCCCTATCTGGAGCACCAGGATGCCACCCGCTCCCTGCCCGAGGACCTGCCGCCCGACGAGCTGACCCTGAGCCGCGCCGTCGAGCTGCTGGAGAGCCAGCCCGATGGCCCGGTGGTGCTCGGCGAGGACCCCGAGACGGGCAAGACGGTCACTCTGCGCACCGGGCGCTTCGGGCCTTTCGTCCAGCTCGGCGAGCAGGAGACCACCGCCAAGGGCAAGAAGGCCAAGGCCAAGCCCAAGCGGCAGAGCCTGCTGCGAGAAATGAAGCCCGAGGACGTCACCCTCGAGATCGCCCTCAGCCTGCTCTCCCTGCCCCGGACCCTCGGCCAGAACGCTGAGGGCGAGGACATCGAGGCGCAGAACGGCCGATACGGCCCCTACGTCAAGGCCGGCAAGGAGTCCCGCAGCATCCCCGCGGACATCTCGGTGCTGGAGATCACCCTCGAGCAGGCCCAGGCGCTGCTCGCCCAGCCCTCCCGGCGCTTCGGCAGCAACGCGGTGCTCCGGGAGCTGGGCAGCGACGCCGAGGGCCGCGCGGTCATCGTCAAGAACGGGCGCTTCGGGCCCTACGTGACCGACGGCGACGTCAACGCCACCCTCCGGCGGGGCACCACCCCCGAGGACCTGTCGCTGGAGCAGGCCCTGGAGATGCTCCAGAAGAAGCGGGACAACCCCAACCCTCGCGGCAAGGCCACCAAGCGCAAGGCCACGACCGCGCGCAAGGCGCCGGCCAAGAAGGCCACGGCCAAGAAGGCGTCGACCCGCAAGCCCGCCGCCCGGAAGAAGAAGAGCACCTCGGCCAAGAAGACCACGAAGAAGGCGACGACCCGGAAGTCCGGCTCCTGAGCGGGCCTGCCCCTCAGCAGAACAGGGCCATCCACTCGCGACGCAGGGTCTCGGCCTGGGCCGGGTCCATGGTGGGCTCGCGCTCGAACAGCGCCGCCGCCGCCAGCCGCCGGAGCTGGGCGCCTTCGATCACGCGAGGCCCCTGCTCGGGCCCCACAGGCGCGGCAGCGAGCAGCGCGTCCAGCAGCGCGTCCGCCAGCTCGTCGTCGGCGTAGCCCAGGTCCCGCAGCAGGTCCAGCCAGCGCTGGGCGTCAGGGGTCAGGGTGACCTGGGGGAGGGTCAGAGGAGAGGACATAGCGCTGGTCTGCTAACCTGCGGACCGTGCCCGTCAACTCCAGGCCGGCCAACAGGCGCAGCGCCTCCGGGATGCCCACCCCCAGCACGCGGGCCACCTGCGCCGCCGACGCCGGCCGGCGCAGCGCGGTCGCCAGGCGCTCAGGGTGACGCTCGGGCAGCAGCGCGGTGAGCTGGGCCGGCGACCGGAGCAGGATCGCCCCCTCCTCGATCAGCGCCAGCGTGCCCGCCGAGGCGGGCGCGTCGATGCGGCCTGGCACCGCCAGGACATCGCGGCCCAGATCCCGCGCGAAGCCCGCCGTGATGAGCGCCCCTGAGCGCTCCGCGGCCTCCACCACCACGGTGGCCCGCGCCAGGGCGGCGATGATCCGATTCCGGCGTGGGAAGGTGTATCGGGTGGGGGGGTCGGTGGGGGGCATCTCCGAGAGAAGCAGGCCCCCCTCGGCCACGAGGTCTCGGAGGAGCTGCGCGGCGGCCCCGACGACCCGGTACGCCAGGCCCGCGCCCAGCACGGCGACGGTCTCCGGGCCCACCGCCAGCGCGCCCCGGTGGGCGGCCGCGTCGATGCCTCGCGCCGCCCCGGAGACCATCACCCCGCCGGCCTGCACCACCGCCGCCCCAAGGCGACCGGCGACGCCCCGCCCGTAGGGGGTGCAGCGCCGTGCGCCCACGATGGCGACGCCTGGCGATCGCAGGGCCGCGATCCGGCCCCGGTACCAGAGCACCGGCGGCGGACGCCCCAGGTCCAGCAGCGCGGCGGGGTAGTCCGGCTGCCCGAGGTGCATCCAGGGATCCCCGGTCGGGACCGCCTCAGCCTCCCGGACATGCTGCACCAACCCCGGCGGCGCGCCGGCCCGCAGCAGCGCCCGAGGCGACGCCCGTGAGGCGGCCTGCGGGCCACCCAGCGCGGTGAACAGCGGACGTGGATCAAACCGGCCGGACCAGCGCGCCAGCGCCACCCAGAAGCCGGGGACCTCTTCAGACATGACCTGCTCCCGAGAGCTCGGGAGGGGCGATCGGTCACGCCATAGAAGCTGCGCACGCCCGCGCGGCGGTCAAGGCCCCGCGGGTCACTCCACCTGCATCGCCAGGTCGTCGCCCACGTTGATGGCGCGGGAAGCGTCGACCACGACGCCCGTGGCGGTGTCCTCGTCCACCCGCGTGATGACGATGCGGCCGACCACCTGGGCGGGGATGTCGTCTCGATCCTCGCGGAGGCCGAGCGCCTCATCGCGCCGATGGACGACGTAGAACGAGTTCCCGACCCGCAGCCCGTCGGCCTTGCCCCGGTCGATGAACACCGTCTCGCCGACCGAGGACAGGAAGTAGAGATCCGATCCCAGCCGGCTGACGATGGTGGCGTCCATCTCGCCGCGCGGCGCGGTGACCGGCAGCTCGGCCTCCACCGGGAACGCCGGCCCCACCAGGTCCCCGCGCTGCACGGACCGGCCGTAGCTGTCGCGGATGATGGCCACGGTGGTGTCGCCCTCGCGGTGCACGACCCGCGCGGTGGCCAGGACGTGATACACACGCCCGTACTTGACCTTTCGCGTGTCCGGGTGCCGCACCTGCCTGCCCTTGGCGTACAGCGAGACGATGTCCCCGCAGTCGACCAGATCGGGGTCGTCCAGCTTCAGGTAGATCGTGTCCCCCTCGCCCAGGGAGATCTGGCCGGTCTTCGCAGCGAACACGTCGCCCCAGATCTCCAGATCGTCGTCCTGCGCGAGCACGCCTGGCGCGATGTAGCGGGTGGTGGGGATGTCGTGGGTGAAGTCCACGTCCGGGCCACACTCGGCCTCCACCCGGTCAAACGAGCGCTCCGGGACCTGATAGGGGTCGTCGGGGCCGTCGAACGCCATCTCGGGCGGGTCCAGCAGCGTGCCGGGCCGGAACACCACCACGTTCCCGGGATAGATCCAGTGCGGGTTGGTGATGTAGTCGTTGATCGACCAGAGCCGAGGCCAATAATAGGGATCGCCCATGAACGCTGTGGAGATGTCCCACAGCGTATCGCCGGGCTGGATCACGTAGCGATCCGGGGGTCCGGCTGAGGCCGTACCGGCCAAGGTGAGCGAGCCGTCCTGGGCATGCGCCGGGCCTGCGAGCAGCAGACCGAGCGCGCTGAGCATCCACGTCATGGGGTTTCCTTGTTCGGTAACCGCAACATGGCGATTCTCCGTCACGGCGCCTCGGCTTGTCAACGCCACCCCCGCGGGCGCGGTCAATCCGAGGCTCAGGGGGCCCGCCCGTAGTCGTCCTCGTGGCGCACCACGTCGTCCAGCTCCGGCGTCGAGACCTCGAAGACCTCGCAGTCGGAGATCGCCGTCATCCTGTGGCGACGCCCGGGCGGGATGTGGCGCTGGTCACCCGGGTGCATCTCCTGGGCGACGAGCTGCCCCTGGCTGTCCTCCAGCTCCAGGAGCATGGCCCCGCGCGCCACCCGGACGTGCTCGTCCTTGACCTCATGGTGCTGGAGGGAGAGTCGGAACCCCCTCCGGATGAAGAGGACCTTGCCGACGTAGCGATCCGTCTCGGCCCACACCTCTTCATGGCCCCAAGGCTTCTCCACGCGGCGCATCCGGCCTCCCGCTGACAGGTTGACGCTTCAGCGTACCGGAGTGACGATCGGATCGGCCACCCCGACCTCAGCGGCGAGGGCTGGCATCGCGTCCTGGGCCTTCTCACGGCTGGAATAAGGCCCGATCCGGACCCGGAACCAGGTCTGACCGTCCACCAGCGCCTCGACGCGGTAGGCGTCGTGCCCGGCCTCGCGCAGCGCGCCGACCTTCTCCTCAGCCAGCTCCAGCTCGGGGAAGCTGTAGAGCTGCACCGCCCAGCCGGCGTCGGGCGCCTCGGCGTCCGCTGCGAGGGGCGGCTCGGGCGGCGCGACCGGCTCGGGGAGCACCACCACCGCATCGCCCGTCGGCTCGTCGGAGACCTCGGGGATCTCCAGCCCGACCGCCTCGTCCACGAGGCGCTCCGGGTAGGTCAGCGCGCTGGCCTCGGCTTCGGAGACCGGGTTTGCGGCAGCCTCCTCCACCCGGGCCAGCAGCTCGGTCAGGGCGTCGTTCTCCACCTGGACGTCGATGAGGCCCTCCTGCTGGACGACCTCGAGGGGCGGCGGGGCCTGCGCGCGGCCGACCCGCAGCCCGACGAAGAAGGCCAGCAGCGCGATCGCCAGGCTGGACACGCCCAGCGCGGCCAGCTGACCCCGGGTCAGCCAGAACTGCTGCTCACCTCGAACGCGGCGGAACTCCTGCATGCCCTCATGATAACCAACCCGAGTCGGGAAGTCTTGACTCGGCAAGACTTTTTCCCGGATGCTTGGCTACAGCTCATCCATCCAGGCTGGCGGCTGCCGTTCGAAGGGCTGGACGTCGATCTCCTGCCCCACGACCTGGGCCACGTGGAGCTGCTCCACGAAGCGCGCGATCCCCTCCAGGAGGGCGCGCAGGTGCGGGCCGTCGTTGGAGACCACCGCCACCCCGATCACCGCCCGGCGGTGATCGTCGAGCGCCTCCACCTCGGCGATGGAGACGTCGAACCGGGCGCTGACCCGCCCGACGACGCGCTGGACGACCTGGCGCTTGTCCTTGAGGGAGCGCGCCCCGCTGAGGCGCAGCTCCAGCCGCATGGCGCCGACCTGCATGGTCATCGGCCGACTCCGTCAGACGCTCAGGTCCGCGCGACCTCTTCGACCAGGTAGGTCTCGATCTCGTCGCCGACCTTGATGTCGTTGTAGGCCTCCAGACCCAGACCGCACTCGTAGCCCTTCTCCACCTCGCGGACGTCGTCCTTGAAGCGCTTGAGGGAACCGAGCTTGCCGTCCCAGATGACCACACCCTCGCGCAGCAGGCGGGCGCGTTGGGAGCGCGCGACCATGCCGTCGGTGATGAAGCAGCCGGCGATGGTGCCGATGCGCGGGATGGTGAAGGTCGCCCGAACTTCGGCGTGGCCCTTGACGCGCTCCTCGAAGACCGGCTCGAGCATGCCCTTGAGGGCCTTTTCGATGTCGTCGAGCACGTCGTAGATGACGCGGTAGGTGCGGACCTCGACGTCCTTCGACTCGGCCTCGCGCCGGGCCTTGGCGTCCGGGCGCACGTTGAAGCCGATGACGATGCCGTCGTAGGTGGACGCCAGGGTGATGTCGGACTCGCTGACGCCGCCGACCGCCGAGTGGAGGACGTTGACCTCGCAGCCCTCGACCTCGACCTTCGCGAGCGCACCCTTGAGGGCCTCGATGGAGCCCTGCACGTCGCCCTTGATGATGAGGTTGAGCTTCTTGACCTCGGCCTCCTGCTGGGACTTGATGAGGTCCTGCAGGGTGACCTTCTGGCGCTTGTTGAGGGCCTTGTGGCGGGTCTCTTCGGCGCGGTGCTCGGCGAGGGTCTTGGCGTCCTTCTCGGAGCCGACCACCACGAAGTGGTCACCCGGCTCCGGGACTCCCTGGAGGCCGATGATCTCGACCGGCGTGGAGGGCCCGGCGCTCTTGAGCTTCTTGCCGGTGCCGCTGCTCATGGCGCGGACCTTGCCCCAGGTGTTGCCCAGGACCAGCGGGTCGCCCTTGCTGAGGGTGCCCTGCTGGATGAGCAGGGTCGCGACCGTGCCCCGGCCCTGCTCAAGCTTGGCCTCGAGGACCACGCCCTCGGCATGCCGATCCGGGTTGGCGTGCAGCTCCTGGAGCTCGGCGACCAGCAGGACGGCGTCGAGCAGCTCGTCGATGCCCTGCTGCTTGAGCGCGGAGACGTTCACCATCATGGTCTCGCCGCCGTACTCCTCAGGGACCAGCTCGTACTCCATCAGCTTCTGGCGGATGGCGTTGGGGTCGACGCCGGGCTTGTCGCACTTGTTGACGGCGACCACGATGGGCACGCCGGCGGCCTTGGTGTGGTTGATCGACTCGACGGTCTGGGGCATGACGCCGTCGTCCGCCGCCACCACGAGGATGACGATGTCGGTGGCCTTGGCCCCGCGGGCCCGCATCTCGGTGAACGCCGAGTGGCCCGGGGTGTCGATGAAGGTGATCAGCTCGCCGTCGCGCTTGACCTGGTAGGCACCGATGTGCTGCGTGATGCCGCCGGCCTCGCCCGCGGCGACGTCCGCGTTGCGGATGGCGTCCAGCAGGGTGGTCTTGCCGTGGTCGACGTGCCCCATGACCGTGATGACCGGGGGACGGTCCTCGGACGCCCCCTCATCCACGTCCTCCAGGACGTTGATGAGGTGCTGCTCCTCCTGGAAGCCGACGTTGACGACCTCGTATTCGAACTCCGCCGCGACGAGCTGGGCGGTCTCGAAGTCGAGCTGCTCGTTGATGTTCGACATCACGCCCATGTTGAGCAGGGTCTTGAGGACCTGCCCGGACCGGACGCTCATCTCCTGGGCGAGGTGCCGCACGGAGATGGTGTTGTCGACCTGGACCTTCCGCTTCTGCGCCTTGGGCTTGGGCGAGGAGGCCTTGGGTCCGGCCTTCTTGCTACGGCGACGACGCCCGGGTGTGGACACGCGGTCCATGCGCGCCTCGACGCGCCCCCGCCGCCGACGGGAGCGGCGACCGCCGCGGTCATCGGGCGGGGTGCGCCCGCGGCCGGAGGCGGATGCGGAGGCAGGCGCGGCGGCGGGGTCCGCTTCGCGGCCCGAGGGCTCCCGGGCCCAGCGCTGCTGAGCGACCGGCGCGCGCTGCTGGGTGGACTGCTGCGCAGCCTCGCGAGCGCGCCGACGGTTGCCGAGCGGATCGTTGGGGTCGTACCCGGGCGGGGGCCTGATGACCGCGGGGCCCAGGCCGGTGAAGCGGGAACCGGCGTCCGGCTCCGACCGGGCCTGGGGAGGGGCTGGGGCCGGCTCCGGTGCAGCCGCAACAGGCTCGGGGGCCGGCGCAGGCGCGGGCTCCGCGGGCGCGGGCTCCGGCCGGGACTGGGGCTCGGGCTTCGCCTCTACGGCGGGCGCGGGCTCCGGCCGGGCCTGCGGCTTTGCAGCGGGCTCGGGCGCAGGGGCCTGCTCCGCGACGACGGGCGCGGACGCCTCTGCGGGCTCGGCCACGGGCGGCGCCGATGGCTCGGGCGCGGCAGCGGACTCCACCGCAGCGGGGGGCTCCGGCGCGGGGGCCTCCTCGTTGGCGGCCGAGAGGGTCGGGAGCTTGGGGGGGCTGGGCTCGGGCGTGGGCGCCGCGTCGCGCTTCCGCACCGGGGGCGACGCCGGCCTGGCCTCGGGCGCGGGCTGGGAGAGCCCGGGGAGGTCGGACCGACGCTGCGGCGTCTCCTTGGCGGTGGCCGGCCGACGCTTCCGGGTGCGGCGACGGATCACGCCGCTGGCGACGCGGGTCTGCGTCTCCGCGGAGGAGCCCGGCGTGGCGGTCTCCTCCTTGCGGCGGCGCGTCACCGTGCGCCCCTGCTTGGCCATCCGATCCAGAAGATCCTTCTTTGACGACATGCGCTTCCTTCTGAGCAAGCCCCGCAGGGGCCGCCTGTTCCCTCATCTCGGCTCCCTCGCGGAGCCTGGAAGGTGTGCCACTGATCACGGCAGAGGTATCGTCGCTCGGGGGTTCCCTCAAGCCGAACGGGTACCTGTCGGATTCGGCACCTTAACGCAGCAACTCCTGGCGACGCAACTCTCGGAGCAGCCTGCGGCTGATCTTGGAGCGCCGAACCGCCAAGGCGGCGCGTGGACCCTTGCCCAGGCGGTGCCCCAGGGTGGCGGTGTCCAGGTGGAGCGTGAAGCAGGGCAGGTCCTTCGCCCGCCCCCGGAGATCCTCCCCCCGGCGGGGGGAGATGTCCGAGGCCAGCACCAGCGCGGCGGCCTCCTGCTGGCTCAAGGCGGCCCGAACGCCGTCCTTGCCCCCCACGAGCACGCCGGAGCGGGCCGCCAGCGTCAACGCGTCCTCCACCGCGCGGATGTTCGCCGCCCGCACCCGCTCCAACAGGCCCGCGGTGTCGACCTTGCCCCGCAGAGGTCGCTGGAGCATGCCCGGCTTTCGCTCAAGCAGCTCCAGGCAGTCGCGGCGGGGGGTCACCCAGGCCCCACGGCCCGGCAGGCGGTGGTTGTAGTCCACGAACACCCGCCCTTCAGGATCCCGGACCAGCCGCACCAGGGCGTCGCGGTCCCCCACCTCCCGCGTCACGACGCAGCGGCGCTCGATGATGCGGGAGCCGGGCACGGACCTCAGTCCATCTCAGGCGGCAGATCGTCGAAGACCTCCTCGGCCTGACGCTTGCGCTCCGCCTCCTCCATGATGAGCTGGTCGAGGACCTCCTCGGCGCGGTCGATCAGCTCGGCGGCCTCCTCCTCGGGGACGTCCAGGATCGAGGAGACCTCGTAGGGCTCGGCGTCGGCCAGCTCCTTCACGGCGCGGAAGCCGTGGCGGATGAGCAGCTCGACGGTGTCCTCGTCGATGCCCTCGATGCGGGCCAGCTCGTCGCGGGCCTGCTCGTTCAGCTCGGCGTGGCGGGACTCGGAGTAGATGTCCACCCGCCAACCGGTGAGCTGGGCGGCCAGGCGCACGTTCTGCCCACGGCGGCCGATGGCCTTGGAGAGCTGGTCGTCGGGGACGATCAGCTCCATGCAGTGGGTGTGCTCGTCGATGTAGACCCGCGTGACCGAGGCCGGCGCGATGGCGTGCACGATGAAGCGGGCCGGATCGGGGTGGTAGGGGATGATGTCGATGGCTTCGCCGCGCAGCTCGGCCACCACCGCCTGGACGCGCGAGCCCTTGAGGCCCACGCAGGCGCCGACCGGATCGACGTCCGGATCGGAGCTGCTGACGGCGATCTTGGCGCGGTGCCCCGGCTCCCGGGCGCAGGCCTCGATGCGGACGATGCCCTCGTAGATCTCGGGGACCTCCAGCTCGAAGAGCTTCATCAGCAAGCCGGGGTGGCTGCGGGAGAGCACGACCTGGGAGGACTTGGAGGCCCGGGTGATGTCCAGCACGTAGGCCTGGATGCGGTCGCCCTGGCGGTAGGTCTCGGTGGGCACCTGCTCGCGGCGGGGCAGGATGGCCTCGGCGCGGCCGAGGTCGACGATGATGTTGCCCTTCTCGAAGCGCCGCACGATGCCGGTGATCAGCTCGCCCTTGCGATCGCGGAACTCGTTGAAGGTCATCTCGCGCTCGGCGTCGCGCACCTTCTGGATGATGACCTGCTTGGCGGTCTGGGCGGCGATGCGGCCGAGGACGTTGATGTCCATCTTGATGCCGAGGGAGTCGTTGACCATGCACTCCGGGTCCAGCTCGCGGGCGAGGTCCAGGGAGATCTCCAGCTCCTCGTCGTCGGCCTCCTCGACCACCGTCTTGAACTCGAACAGCTCGACCTCGCCGAGCTCCTCGTTGTACTGGGCCTCGATGTCGCGCTCGTTCCCATAGCGCTTGCGTGCGGCGGCCTCCATGGCGGCCTCGAGGACCTCGATGACGGCGTCGCGCGGGATGTTCTTCTCCCGGTGAACGACATCGATCAGGCGGGCAAGATCGCTGATCATGACGTACCTCCGATCGGTTCGGTCTGCGGAGCGGTGGGCTCCGCCAGGGCAAGGTATTCCGACAGCTCGAGCACAAGGCGGGCCTTGAGGATGTGCTCGAAGGGCAGCGCGTGCTCCTGGCCGTCGACCTCGATGAGCACGGTGGGCACGGCGTCATCGGAGACGCCACGGAGCACGCCGCTGTAGCGGCGCCGGGTCTGACTGGCGTCCATGCGCAGCCGCGCGCGGAAGCCCGCGAAGCGCTCGAAGTCAGCGAAGCGCTGCAAGGGGCGGTCGATGCCCGGGGAGGAGACCTCGAGGTTGTAGGCCCCCGGGACCGGATCGTCGACGTCGAGCGCCGGGGAGATGGCCCGGCTCAGGCGCCCCAGCGCGTCGATGTCCACCCCGCCCCGCTGATCGACCGAGACCCGAAGCACGGCGTGCCCGCTTGGATCGCCGGTCAGCTCGACCGCCACCAGTTCGAAGCCCATGCGCGCGGCGATGGGCTCGATCACCGCTGCGGCGGCGTGCTGGATGGGGCGGGGGTCGTCCAACGGGTGCTCCGAGCACAAAAAAAGGAGCCGCCCGGTGGGCGCCTCCTCAAGGAGAAGGTCTTGGAAACCCCCATGTATGATGACCGCCTTTCGACGTCAAGGGGGCGGGGTCCCCGCTCACCGCCCCAGCAGGGTGCGGGCCTCCTTGGCGGCCTTGGAGCGCGGATACCGGGCGACGACGTCCTCCCAGAACAGCTCGGCCTCCGCGCTCTTGCCCAGGGCCTTGAAGCACTCCCCCTGGCGGACCATCGCCCAGGGGACCCAGGGGCTGTCGGCGCCGGTGCCCACGACGTCCTCGAAGCGCAGGATGGCCTGCTGGTACTGCCCCTCGTTGAACCAGGTCTCGGCGTAGCGGTACCGGGCCTCCAGCAGCCGGGGGTGCTGGGGGTTCTCCGCGATGAAGCGCTCCAGCACCACCCGGGCGACCTTGGGGTTGCCCTCGGCGAGCTGGCGCTCGGCCAGCTCGAGCTGGGCCTCGGGGCCGGCGGGGAGGTCGACCTCGACGGGCGCGTCCACCGGGAGCTGGACCTCGCCGTCGGGGGCGACCGTGGTGCCGCCGGTGGCCTCGCCGTCGGCCTTGGGCATCGGCGGCGGCGGGGGCTTGAGGCCCAGGGTCTTCTCCAGGGCGGCCACCCGCAGCTCCAGGTACTCCATGCGGAAGGAGGCGTCGTCGCGGAACGCGGTGGACTCCTGGCCGGCGGCGTCGCGCTCGTGGCGGCTCAGCTCCATCTCGCCGCGCAGGCGCTGGACCTCGGCCCGCACCTGATCGAGGTTCTCCATCTTCGCGGCCTCCTGCTGACCGCGGTAGCGGGTGACCTCCTCGAGCTGGGCGAGGCGGCGCTCCAGCTCGGTGTTGATACGCTCCAGCTCCTCGGCGCGGTTCTTCTGGAGCGCCAGCTCACGCTCATACGCCGAGGTGGCGGACTGGCCGGTGCGATCAAGCACGCAGCCGGCGGTGAGCGTCAGGGCCAGGAGGGGGAGCAGCGCGCGCATCAGTTCGTCACCTTCAGCTCGACCCGGCGGTTCTTCGCCCACACGCCCTCACCGCTGCCGGTGACCGCGGGGCGCTCCTCGCCGTAGGAGATGGTGGAGAGGCGGTCCGGGGACACCCCGAGGCCGATCAGGTAGTCCCGGACCGAGTCCGCGCGCCGCTGGCCGAGGGCGAGGTTGTACTCGGTGGTGCCGCGGCTGTCGCAGTGGCCCTCCAGCCGGACGCGGCCGGGGCGCTTGGACAGGCAGGGCGCCATCTCGCCCAGCTTCGCCCGGTCCTCGGACCGCAGCGCGGAGCTGTCCAACTCGAAGTAGAGGGTGGCCGAGTCGCAGTTCATCGTCACCTGGACCTGCGGCTCGGTGACCGTGAGGCCGCGGCGCAGGGTGGCCTCGGTGCCGTCGGGGTTGCGCACGGTGATGTCGACCTGGCCGATCTCCAGGGGCGGAACGGCCACGATAAGGGTGTTCTCGTCGCGGAAGGTGACCTTGGCGGCCTGCACCAGCCCGAAGCTGACCTTGGCGCCGTCCTGGAAGCCCGCGCCGTAGAGGGTCGCCTTGAAGGGCCGCAGGGCCTCGCCCCAGGCGGGGTCGATGCTGACGACCTGCAGCTTGACCGAGGGGTCGAGGGTCTCGACGTCCAGGGTGTCGTCGGGGGGCGGGTCATCCTTCTTGCAGCGGGAGGCCAGCAGCGCGGGGACGAGCAGCAGCAGCAGGGAGAGGCGGGTGCGGGACATGCGACCTCCGGGGCGTTGAGGCAGGACCCCGGCTACAGGAAGGGGGAGCGGGTACGTGGATGAGATGAAAGGTACGGTGATGCTCTTGCCGTGTCAAGACCTCACATGAGGAGCTTCATGCGGATCTCCGAGGCCACCCGAGCCACCGCGACCACCGCCGCCTGCGTGGCGACGGCGGCCGTGCTGGTGCAGGCGGCCTCCATCCCACGATACCCGGGCGCGCCGGGTCCCGTCGCCGGCCTCGACGGCGGCGTGCGGCTGGCCTTCGGGCTGCCCCCCGATCTGCTCATGCTGACGCTCTGGGCCGCGCTCGCCGTCCTCACCGCCTGGACCACCCGCAGCCTCACCCGCCTGCCGCTGGCCGTTGTCCTGGGGGCGGTCGCGCTGCGGGTCGTCGTGCTGGACCTCCCGCCGCTGCTCAGCGACGACCTGTACCGCTACCTCTGGGAAGGCCGGGTCCAGGCCGCCGGCTTCGACCCGTTCCGCTACGCGCCCGACGCCATCGAGCTTTCGGAAGTCCGGGACGCGCTGTGGGGCAAGGTCAACCACCGCCACGTCTCCACCATCTACCCCCCCGGCGCGCTGTGGCTGTTCCGGGGGGTGTCCGCGCTGTGGCACGACCCGATGGCCTGGAAGACGCTGTCGGCGGCGGCCGATCTGGGGGTGCTGGCGCTGCTCGCCGCGATCGGACGGGGCCGGGGGCGCTCGGCGGCCTGGCCGACCCTCTACGCCCTGCTGCCCCTGCCGGTGCTGGAGTCCGCCGGGAGCGGGCACCTGGAGGCCGTCGCCCTGGTGGGGCTCGCCGGCGCGGTGCTGGCCCACGACCGGGGGCGGCCCACCCTCGCGGCGCTGGCAGCCACCGCCGGGGGGCTGGTGAAGCTGCTGCCGGCGGCGCTGCTCGCGCCCCTGGGGCTGCGGCACGGGCGTCGGCTGGCCCTGGGGCTGGCGCTCTCGGCGGGGCTGACCCTGGCGCTGGCGGCGCCCTTCCTGGAGGCCGGCGCCACCCTCGGGCGCGGCTTCAACACCTACTATGAGGCCTGGGCCTTCAACCCGGCGCTGTTCCCTGCCCTGGAGGCCCTGACCGGGGACCCGGAGACCGCGCGGGCGCTGGGGGTCGCGGCGGGCGCGGCCTGGTGCGCCGGGGCGCTGGTCCGCCTCAAGGATCCCGCCGCGGTGATGCTGCACGTCGCGGGGGCGCTGCTGCTGCTCTCCCCGGTGGTCCACCCCTGGTATGTGCTCTGGGCGCTCGTGCCCGCCCTCATCGTGCGATCCTGGCCCTGGGTGGTGCTCGCCATCACCGCGCCGCTGTCCTATGCTGTGTTGCGATACTACGACCCGGCGACGGGCGAAGGCTGGAGGGAACCCTGGTGGCTGAACGAGGTGGTGTACGGCCCGCTCCTGGTGAGCCTCGCGTGGTCGACGATCCAGCGGCTGCGCTCGAGGGGCTCGCCCTCCGACCCGGCGCCCGGCTCGCCCTCGCCGTCCCCGACCTGACCCGGCCGATGGACACGCCCGGCGCGGTCCGGGCCCTGGCGGCGCGCTTCGGAGACCACCCCGGCTCCGTCATCGTGGGGCTGGGCGCGCACCGGCCGATGACCGACGCCGAGCTGGCCCCCCTGCGGGCGGTGAGCACCTGGCCGGTGCTCAACCACGACCCCGACGCCTGCACCTCCCTGGGCGAGGTCGACGGCGTGCCCTGCCTCGTCCACCCCGCGATCGCCGAGGCCGACGCGGTCCTCGCCGTGGGCAAGGTGGAGCTGCACCAGTACGCCGGGTTCTCGGGGGGGCACAAGGCGGTCTCCATCGGCTGCGGCGGGCGGGAGACGCTGGCCGCGATGCACGCCCGGGACATGGTCTGCCACCCCGACGTGGTGGTGGGGCGGCTGGCCGGCAACCCCTTCCGCGACCGGGTCGACGCCCTGGGTCGGGCTTGCGGCCTCGGCTTCGCCCTGCAGGCCCTGCCCGACGGCCGCTGGGTGGGGGGCGACCCGGAGGACGCCCTGCGGGTGGCCGCTGCGGCTCTGGACCCCTGGCGGTGGGTGGACCGCGCCTACGACACCTGCGTCCTGCGGGTCCCGCGGGCCAAGGCCGTCAACGCCTACCAGGCCAGCCGCGCACCGACCTACCTGGCCCTCTCCCCTGCCCCGCCCCTGGTCGACGGCGCCCGCCTCATCGTGGACGCCGCCTGCCCCGAGGGCGTGGGCCTGGGCTCCGGCGAGCGGGCGCTGGCGGAGGTGCTGCGCCGGTTTGCGCCACCCTGGGCCGAGGTGCTCACCGGCCCGCCGCCGCGGGGCGCCGGGGTCCAGCGGGTGTTCATCTTCGCGCGGCTGGCGCAGCGCTACCGCATGATCTTCGCCGGCTGCGACGACCCGGCGCCGCTGCGGGCGGTGGGGCTCGACGCCACCGCCACCCCCGCCGACGCGCTGGCCGGCCCCGACGCCCTGGTGGTCGAGGCGCCCTTCGAGCGCCTGCCACAGCTCCGAGGCTAAGCCGCGGCCACGTCCGCCGCCGGGGCGTCCGCCGCGCCGTCCGGGGCGCTGCGCACCATGCTGCGGATGCCCACGGTCGCGAAGCCCGCCGCGAACAGGAGCTGGATGGGCACCGAGGGGTAGTAGCCCTCGCCCAGCGCCCAGCCCAGAGCGGCCGCGTGGTAGAGCGCGAAGCCCATCTCCGCCACCGCCACCGGCCGCAGCACGAGGTGCCGCGACAGGACCCGCCGCTTCTTGATCTCCCCGGTCTTGGGGGTGCGCACGAAGGGCGAGAGGTGCCCGGCCAGGGCCTCGAACACCGCGAGGCTCTGGCTCACCGACATGCCGATGCCCAGGGCCAGCACCGCGGGGATGCGCAGCGCCCGCCGCCGCCAGTCGGGGTACGCCGCCCACTGGGAGGTGGCATAGAACACCCCCATCGAGACCATCGCCATCCCGAAGAACGCCAGGTCGAACCACAGGTAGCGCCCCACGGACTCCCCGCGGATGCGCACGGCGAGCGGGGTGATGGCGGTGAGCAGCACGACCATCGGGTAGGCCAGGTTCGCGGTCAGGTGGGCCACCGCCTCGACCCGAACGCGCAGGGGCAGCGGCGCCCGCAGCAGCGTGGGCAGGAGCTTGCGCGCGGTCTGGACCGAACCCTTGGCCCAGCGGTGCTGCTGGGTCTTGAACGCGGCGATGTCTCCGGGCAGCTCAGCGGGCACGACCACGTCGGGCAGGAAGACGAACCGCCACCCGGCGAGCTGGGCCCGGTACGACAGGTCGAGGTCCTCGGTGAGGGTGTCGTGGTGCCAGCCCCCGGCGTCCTCGATGGCCTCGCGCCGCCAGATCCCGGCGGTGCCGTTGAAGTTGAACCATCGCCCCGAGCGGTTGCGGGCGGTGTGCTCGATGACGAAGTGGCCGTCCAGCAGCACCGCCTGGAGCCGGGTCAGCAGGGAGCTGTGCTCGTTGAGGTGGCCCCACCGGGCCTGCACCATGCCGACGTCGTCGCGGAAGTAGGGCAGCAGGGTGGTGAGGAAGTCGGCCTGCGGCAGGAAGTCGGCGTCGAACACCGCGATGAAGCGACCCCGCGCCCGCTCCATGCCCTCCGCCAGGGCGCCGGCCTTGTAGCCCTCGCGGTTGTCGCGGTGGATGAGGCGGATGTCCACGCCCCGCTTGCGCCACCGCTCCACGGCGGCGCGCGCCATGGCGGTGGTCCCGTCGGTGCTGTCGTCCAGGATCTGGACCTCCAGCCGATCCGCGGGGTAGTCGAGCGCGGCGACCGCGTCGATGGCGCGGGTGACGACCCGGGGCTCGTTGTACAGGGGGAGCTGCACGGTGACCACCGGCCAGGCGGCCGGCGTGTGGGGCGTCGCGCCGTCGGACCGGTGCTTGAGGAAGAGCCAGGTCAGGTGATAGCGGTGCAGGCCGTACAGGGACAGCGCGACGGCGATCCCGACGTAGACGGCCACCAGTGCAAACTCAGCCGGGCTCATCGATGCCCCGAGACGTTCAAGGGCACCCTATGGCGTGGCGACGTCGAACGCCATCAACCGGGACACATGGTCGATGGCGCACTCGACCGTGCCCTCGGAGTCGTCGATGGCGCCGTCCTCGTTGACGTCCTGCCCGTCGAGCACGAGCTGGAGGTCGTCCGCCGCGTCCTGGAGCAGCCCCTGACAGGACGACGCCGCGCCGCAGACGGTGACCGTGCCCGCCGTGGAGTACGCGCTCTCGACGTGGCGCTCGATGTTCTCCACGCAGTCGTAGGCGTCGTCCAGCGCCCCGCGCACGTCGTCGTCGGCGGACTGCCCGCCGAAGGCGTTGAAGGCCTCGGTCAGGTCGTCGAGGATGATCTCGACCTGCCCGCTGTCGCCCACCAGGCCCACCGTGAGGCCGCCGATGGTGGACACCGTCCCGTCGCTGTTGTGGTCCAGCTCCTCGTTCTTGATGCCGTTGGCCATCGCCTCGCCCCGGTTCTGGAGGACCTGGACGTTGTCGAGGGTCTCCAGCCCGTCGAGGCCGTAGTCGCGGATGGTCTCCACGGTGGTCTCGATGGCCCGCAGTGAGCCCTCCCCGTTGGGCGCCTCGGGGGAGCTGACCAGCAGCTCCTCCAGGATGCGGGCGGCGTCCTCGGAGAAGGCGCCCTCCCACAGCGGCGTGCCCTCGCCCGGACCGGACGGCACGGCGTCGTGGGCGTAGGCCTCGAAGCGGTTGTAGCCGGCGAGGAAGGCGTTCACGCCCAGCTCGTGCTCGAAGACCACCTGATCGCCCTGGACCTCGATCTCCCCGAGGGCCAGGGTGCCGCTGTCGCCCCCCAGCAGGAAGCCGTAGTAGGCGTCGCCGTCGTCGGGGGGCGCGGTGCGGGTGACCTCCAGGGTGAACAGGGAGTGGTCCTGCTCGCCGTCCAGCAGATACGCCTTGCCGCGGCCGGCGGGCCGCCACTGGAGGTTGTTGCCGCCGCCGCCGTCGGCCGTGTCCGCGGTGTCGTCGGTCCCGTCGCGATCCTTGCCGCCCGGCGTGATGACGCAACCAGAGGCGACCAGGGCCCCCAGGAGCAGGGCTTGTCCGACGGAGCTGAGGGGGCGGGCTGGCATGGGGACCCTCCAGGAGGCGGTGCTGCGCGCGCATTCTACATCTTCTTGACCGACTCTGCGCAGAGGACATCGTCGCCCTTGCCCTCGCCGCACACAGGCGCTAGACTTCCATCGTGGCCTCTGCCTGGTTCGTGACTCGATGGAAGTGGCGTTCCTCCGTGCTTGATCCTTTAGGATCGATCCCTCGCCGTGGTGTGCATACCTTCATGGTAAGGAAGCCTGAAGCGGCGATATCGGGTTCCCTCTTGATAAGAGGAGGACCTGCTCCCTCTCCGACGGCCAGGCGGTGCCACCCCCTCTCCTGCCCCGGGAACCACTCCCGGCCACCGCTTGTCCGATCGGGCCATGAGCACGCTCCTCCTCCTGCTGGCCTGCCTGTCCGCCCACCGCGCGCCCCTCTACGATCCGGGTGCGCACCTCCCGCCTCCTGCGCTGGGTCAGGTCTTCGAGGGGCAGGACCCTGAGGCCGTCTTCCAGGAGGCCGTCGAGCGCCGCCGGGCCGGTGACGTCGAGGGCGCCGTCCACCGCCTGGCCTGGCTGCATGAGTCGGGCGACCGCTCCCCCGAGGTCCTCTACCAGCTCGGCATCGCCTACGAGATGAACGAGGACTTCGAGACGGCGCTGTCCATCTACGACCTGATCCTGGCCGAGCACCCCGAGCTGCCCCTGCGCGACGCCGGCTTCCGCCGCGCGCTCTGCCTGGAGGAGCTGGGCCGCTACGACGAGGCCCTGCGCCAGTACAAGGCCATCCCCCAGGAGCAGGGCTTCGACCGGCACGACCGCTACACCCTCGACCTGGCGATGGGGATCGCGGCGCTGCGGGCCGGCCGCACCCGCCAGGGGCTCCGGCTCATCGAGACCTCCCTGCTGGCGGTCGAGGACAGCCGCGAGATCACCTGGATGGCCGCCAAGGGGCGCTACGCCCTGATGGACCACGCCCTCGCCCAGGCCGCCGATCGGCCTCTGGAGGGCAGCGAGCGCAAGCAGGTCCACAACCTGGAGGACCGCGCCGACCTGATGGCCGAGGCCGAGGCCCACCTCGTCAAGATCATCGCGCAGGAGGAGCCCGAGTGGATCATGGCGGGGCTGTTGTCCCTGGGCGACGCCTACATGGAGCTGCACGACGCGGTGGCCGGCGCCCCCGCGCCCCGTGGCCTCGACGCCGACCAGACCGCCGTGTACCGCCAGGAGCTGGAGCGCCGCTCCACGGTGCTGCTGCGCAAGGCCTGGGAGGCCTACGACCAGGGGCTGGTGGTGGCCGGGCGCTTCGGGGTGGAGAACCGCTACACGGCCCAGCTCACCGAAGCCCGCGACGCGATCCCGCTGCCCTGAAGAAGGCGACCCGGCCCCCTCATCCGAGGGAGCCGGGCCGCGTCCTGAGAGCACCAGCCTCCGGCCGGTGAAGGGTCCCTTCTAGTCGGCGTTCCGGTAGAAGGTGGGGATGTCGTAGTCGTCGTGGGCGATGTCGAAGCCGCTGGCCATCTCGCGGCCGTGGACGCGGCCGGCGTTGCGGCGACCGCCGCCGCCAGCGAGCTGGACCGCGACGCGGCGCTCGGCGCTGGGGACCACCGCCTGGCGGGCCTCCTCGAAGCCGGTGGCGATGACGGTGACCCGGGCCTCGTCCTCCATCGACTCGTCGATGACCCAACCCCAGATGAGGTTGACGTCCTCGTGGGCCTCCTCCTGGATCAGCGAGCTGGCCTCGTTGATCTCGTACATGGTCAGCTCGGAGTTGCCGGTGATGTTCATCAGCACCGAGGTGGCCCCGGAGATGGAGACGTCGTCGAGGAGGGGGCTGGAGATGGCGCGCTGGGCGGCGTCGACGGTCTTGTGCTCGCCGGACGCGGTGCCCACGCCCATCAGGGCGACGCCCTTGTTGGCCATCGTGGTGCGCACGTCGGCGAAGTCGACGTTGACGATGCCCTCGAAGTTGATGAGGTCGGACACGCCCTTGATGGCCTGGAGCAGCACCTGGTCGGCCATGTTGAAGGCCTCCTTCATGGTGGTGCGCTCGTTGGCCATGGAGATGAGGCGCTGGTTGGGGATGGTGATGAGGGTGTCGACCACGCCCTTGAGGGACTCGATGCCCTCCTCGGCCTGACGGCGGCGCTTCTTGCCCTCGAACCAGAACGGCCGGGTGACCACGCCGACGGTGAGGGCGCCCATCTCCTTGGCGAGCTGGGCGATGACCGGGGCCGCGCCGGTGCCGGTGCCGCCGCCCATGCCGGCGGTCACGAAGACCATGTCCGCGCCCACGACCAGCTCGGCCAGGCGCTCCTTGTCCTCCAGGGCGGACTCGCGGCCGACCTCGGGGTTCGCGCCCGCGCCCAGGCCCTTGGTGAGCTGCGCGCCGAGCTGGAAGCGCCGGGACGCCAGCGAGCGCTTGAGGTCCTGGGCGTCGGTGTTGACGGCGATGAACTCGACGCCGGTGAGGCCGCCGCCGATCATGGTGTTCACGGCGTTGTTTCCGCCGCCGCCGACGCCGATCACCTTGATCTTGGCGCCGCAGAGTTCGGATTCGATCAGCTCGATAGCCATGGTGCGCTCCAGGAGGGCCCGGCAGAAGCTCCGGGGAGACAGTGAGGATGCTTGGAAGAGGAGAAGGAGGGAGAGAGCGAGGAGGGGGCCGAGCGAGGAGGCTCAGCTGGAGATGGGGGTCGCGACCGCGAGGCCATCGAGGTCCAGGTCCACCCGCACAGGCCGGGAGAGATCGAGACCGGAGGCCACCATCGCGTCCAGGCGCCGAAGCTGGTCGGCAGGATCCTGGAAGCCGAGGTGCACCGCGCCGCCGTTGCGGAGGCGCAGCGTGAAGCCGAGGGAGGGGTCGAAGTGGACCTCGGAGAGGTCCTCTGCGGAGAGGGCGTCGCACCCGTCCACGCTGTGGAGCGTGGCGAGGGCGCTGGAGACGACCCGTCGGGCGACAGGGCCGTGGTGATCGACCAGCTCATCGGAGAGCCCGGTGAGGATGGGTCGGTCAAGGTCGGAGGAGCGCGCGCGGATGAAGACCTCGCCCTGGTCGTTGACCCGGTAGAGGCCGCCGTCATGGGCGAGCAGCATCACGTCGTGGTGCTCGCGCACCTCGACGCGCAGGGTGCCGGGGAAGTGCCGGCTGACGGTGGCCTCGGCCACCCAGGGGTGTCGCACGACGTCGTCTACGATCTGCTCCAGATCCAGCAGCAACAGCGGGGCGCCGAGCCGGACGTCGGCGAGGTGCCGCACGGCCAGCTCGGTCGCCCGCTCATTGCCGACGACCTCCACCGTGTTCACCCGCGCGATGTCGTGGTACCGGGAGATCCCGTACACCACCACGCCGCTGAGCGCGGCGGTGATCACGCCGGCCCGGGTGAGGTTCGCGACGCGACGCAACCAGGGGAGCCTGGCGAGCCGCTGCTTCGCGTTGCGGAGGAGCATCGTCTACCTGCTGCGGGGTCTGCTGCGGGGGTTCAACTTCAGCATCTGCTACTGCGACAGGGTTCTTGTACCAAGGTTTCGCCGCTCTTGACAAGTAAATAGTTCAAGATTTTCGCGGCGTCCCAGGATCAGCTTTTTTCCCTATGATCTCTACGCTCAATCCGCAAGCGTGCGGCACACAGGATCTCCTCCACCAGGGCGCCGAAGTCGATCCCCACGGCCCCGGCCGCCATCGGGGAGAGCGAGGTCGCGGTCATGCCCGGGATGGTGTTGATCTCCAGGAACCAGGGCACGCCGTCGGCGTCCACGATGAAGTCGGCGCGGGCCACGCCGCCCAGGTCCAGGCGCTCGTAGGCGGTCACCGCGTAGCGCTGCGCGGCCTCGGCGACGAGGGGGTCGATGGGCGCGGGCACGATGTAGCGGGTGCGGCCCTTGGTGTACTTGGCCTCGAAGTCGAAGAAGCCCGAGTCCGGCACGATGCTGACCACCGGCAGCGCGCGCCCCTCCAGCACGGCCACCGTGATCTCGTCTCCGGCGACGAACTGCTCCAGCAGGACCTCGCCGCCGAGGGCGGACAGATCGACCAGGGCGCGCTCCAGATCCTCGGGATCACGGACAATCTCCAGGCCCAGCGTGGAGCCTCCCTCCGGGAACTTCGCCACCACGGGCATGGGGAGGTCCTCGGGGATGGGCTCTCCGGCGCGCCACACCGAGTCGGCGGGCATGGGGATGCCCGCGTCAGCCAGCAGGCGCTTGGTGGTGATCTTGTCCATCGCCACCGCCGAGCCCCGCACGCCGGAGCCGGTGTAGGGGATGCGCATCACCTCCAGCAGGCCCTGGACGCAGCCGTCCTCGCCGAACTGGCCGTGCAGGGCGATCCAGGCCACGTCCGCGCCCAGCGCGATGAGCTGCTGGGGCAGATCCGGCCCGACGTCGACCCCATGCGCGTTCCAGCCCCGCTCCCGCAGGGCGCCCAGCACGGCCGCGCCGGACTTCAGGGAGACCTCCCGCTCGGTCGACATGCCGCCCATGAGGACGGCGACGGTCGCGCTCTTGTCGATGATTCCTGCTTCAGCCACACGCACCTCCGCTATCGCGCCCGCCCGACGGGGTGGATCGCGAGCTCAAGCTCTACGCCCAGGAGCTGCTTGACCCGGTCGCGGGCCAGGGTCGCCAGCAGCTTGATGTCGGCGGGCTTCGCCCCGCCCAGGTTGATGACCGCGTTGGGCTCCTTCACCCCCAGCCGGGCGGCGCGCAGGCGCACGCCGCAGAGGCCGGCGTCCGCCATCAGCTCCGCGGCGGTGTCGCCGTGGCCGGGGTCCTTCATCAGCTGGCCGGGCAGCCCGGGCCCGGTGCCGCGCCGCTTGTCGGCGGCCTTCTCCGTCGCGCCCCGGACCTGGCGAAGCCGGCCGCCCCGGCGCGCGAAGGTGACCGAGAGCAGCAGGTGATGCTCCCGCAGCTTGTCGGGGTCGAGGTCCGCGAGGCGGGCGCCGCGCAGGGCGCGCACCTGGACCGGGGCCTCCTTGAGCGCGCCCGCGCGCAGGGCCTCGGCCACGGTGCCGGCGCGGCCGCCCAGAGGCTCGAACCCGGTGATCTCGTGGCGGACGGCCCAGCTCGCCAGCGCGGCGGCGGGGTGGCGGGCGCCGACGCGCACCTCGGCCCCGTCATCGGCGATGCCCTCGGCGCAGGCCCCCGGGCGCAGCCACAGGCCCGGCGCGCCGGCCCCCTTGACCACGAGCTGGAGCCCCTCCAGGCCGTGCAGCTTGACGCCGTGCTCCTTGGCGGCCTGGGCGGCGGCCAGCACGGCGTCCTCGGTCTCGGCGACCGCGAACAGCTCCGCCGGACCGCCGACCCGCAGCTCGGTGTGCCGGGTGAAGGGCTCGGCGGGGCGCAGGGTCAGCCCCTCCACGCCGCTCAACGCCGCGCGCAGCGCGTCTGCGCTCAAGCATGCTCCTGGAGGTGCGCGACCAGCTCGGCGCAGAGGCGGTTGACCGTGCCCGCCCCGAGGGTGATGACCAGGTCGCCGTCCCGGGCCGCCGCGCCCAGGTGGTGGAGGGCGTCGTCCAGGGTCTCGACCCGGTGGACCGAGCGGTGCCCGTGGGCCCGGAGGCCCTCGGCCAGCCGGCTGTGGGTGACGCCCTCGATGGGGTCCTCGCCCGCGGCGTAGATCGGGCAGACCACGACATGGTCCGCGAGGTTGAAGGCCCGGCAGAAGTCCGACTCCAGGTCCCGGACCCGGCTGTAGCGGTGGGGCTGGAAGACCGCCAGGATGCGGCGGTCGGGGAAGCCGGCGCGGGCGCCCTTGAGGGTGGCGCGGATCTCCTCGGGGTGGTGGCCGTAGTCGTCGACCACGATGACCCCGGCGGCCTCTCCCACCAGGGTGAAGCGACGGTTCACCCCGGTGAAGCCGTGCAGGGCCTCCTGGATGCGGGCGAAGGGGATCTCCAGCTCCAGCGCGGTGGCCACCGTGGCCAGGGCATTGCTGACGTTGTGGTCGCCGGGCATGGCCAGCTCGATCTCCCCCAGCGTGTCGTCACCCCGGAGCACGGTGAACCGGGTGCGCACGCCGTCGTGCTCGATGTGCTGGGCGCGGACCTCGGCCTGGCGGGAGAGGCCGTAGGTGATGACCCTCTTGCGGATGTCGGGCAACAGGTCCTGCACCACGGGGTGGTCGAGGCAGGCCACGGTGAAGCCGTAGAACGGCACCTTGTTGGCGAAGTCCACGAAGCTGGCCTTGAGGGCCTCGAAGCTGCCGTAGTGGTCCAGGTGCTCGGGGTCGATGTTGGTGATGACCGCGAAGGTGGGGGCCAGCAGCATGAAGCTGCCGTCGGACTCGTCGGCCTCCGCGACCAGGAACTCCCCCTGCCCCAGCCGGGCGTTGGAGCCGATGGCGTCCAGGCGCCCGCCGATGACGATGGTGGGGTCGAGGTCGGCGGCGGCCAGGACCTGGGCCAGCATGGAGGTGGTGGTGGTCTTGCCGTGGGTGCCCGCCACGGCGAGCCCCAGCTTCATGCGCATCAGCTCGGCGAGCATCTCCGCCCGCCGGATGACCGGGATCTTGCGGGCGATTGCGGCGCGGATCTCCGGGTTGGAGAGCGGCACGGCGGTGGACTTGACCACCACGTCGGCCGCCCCCAGGTTGTCCGGGTCGTGCCCGATGAAGACCGTCGCGCCCATGCCGCGCAGCCGCTCGACGGTGGCGCCCTCCTTCAGGTCGCTGCCGGACACCTGGAAGCCGGAGGTCAGCAGCACCTCAGCGATGCCGCACATGCCCGATCCGCCGATGCCGACGAAGTGGATGCGCTGCACCTTCCCACGAAACATGCGGCCCGGGACCAGCATCACACGCCCTCCGCCACGGCGACCGGCCGGTAGATCGGGGGCGTGGCTGGCTTGTGCCCGGCGTTCGCCGAGATGTTCAGCAGCAGCCCGATGCAGAACAGGTGCCCGATGATGGCCGAGGCCCCGTAGGACATGAACGGCAGCACCAGGCCCTTGGGGGGGACGATCCCCATGACCACGCCCAGGTTGAAGAAGGCCTGCAGGCCCAGCATCGCGGTGAGCGACGTGGCCAGCAGGGTGCCGAACAGGTCCGGCGCGCGCCGCGCGATGGTGAGGCCGCGCCACACCAGCCCCCCGTAGAGGCACAGGAGTCCGAAGATGGCGAACAGCCCCAGCTCCTCGGCCACCACCGAGGCGATGAAGTCGGTCCAGGGCTCAGGCAGGAAGAGGTGCTTGGCCTGGGACTCCCCCAGCCCCCGCCCCAGCAGCCCGCCGGAGTGGAACGCGATCATCGACTGGATGACCTGGTAGCCGGAGCCGGCCGCGTCGGCCCAGGGGTCCAGGAAGCTGGTCACCCGCTTGAGCCGGTAGGACGCGAACTGCACCGCCGGGATGATGGAGAGCAGGGCCAGCCCGCCCAGGCCGTAGATGTACTGGGTGCGCAGCCCGGCCACATACAGGGTCAGGAAGGCCATGCCGCCGATGATGACGGTGGTCCCGAAGTCCGGCTCGGCCAGGATGAGCGCCATCAGGGGGGCCGGGATGAGCAGCGCGGGCAGGAACACCCGCTTGAGGTCGTTCATCCGCCCGGGGTGCTGCCCCAGGAAGTGGGACATGCACAGGATCGAGGCGATCTTGGCGAACTCGGAGGGCTGGAGGTTGACGCTGCCCATGCCGATCCAGCGGCTGGCGCCGTTGACCCGGTTGGCGATGCCCGGGACGAAGACCAGCGTGAGGCCCACGATGACCGCGCCGTAGGCCGCCCAGGCGTAGCGCTTCAGCCAGTCGTAGGGCGCGCGGGCCAGGAAGACGCAGCCCACCAGGCCGGGCAGCAGGGCCATGAGCTGCCGCTTGACGTAGTGGAGCGGCTCCCCCATCCGGTCGGCAGCTACCGGCCCCGACGCGGACTGGACCATCACCAGCCCCATTATCAGCAGCACCACGACGATGCCGATGAGTGGACGATCGTAGCGTCGCTGGTTCACAACGCCTCCCCGTTGGCGAGGCGCCGGAAGGCGTCCCCGCGGTGCTCGAAGTTCTCAAAAGCGTCAAAGCTGGCGCAGGCCGGCGAGAGCAGCACCGCGTCGCCCGGCTGCGCGACGGCGCGGGCCAGCGCGACGGCGTCCTCCAGGCGGTCCACCCGATCGCAGCGCCCCAGGGCGTCCGCGATGACCGGTCCGGCCTCGCCGAAGCAGATCACCCGGCGCGCCCGGCCGCGCAAGGCCTCGGCCAGCAGACCGTAGTCGCTGCCCTCCTTGCCGCGCCCCCCCAGCAGCACCACGCCGGGCTGCTCCAGGCTGGTGATCCCGGCCACCGCCGCGTCCACATTGGTGGCCTTGGAGTCGTTGATCCAGAGCACGCCGTCCTGCTCGGCGACGGGCTCCATGCGGTGAGGCAGCGCGACGAGCTGCTCCGGAGCGAGGGCCCGGGCAGGCACGGCGGCCTCCCCCGCGTGCGTGGCGAGCAGGCAGGCCACCGCCGCGTTCCAGCGGGGGATCCGGCCCACCACCTGCATCCCGGCGAGGGACACCTCCTGGTCGAAGAGGTGGGCGCGCTCACCGTCCAGGGTCAGGCCCGGCTGCTGGCCCAGCCAGCACTTCCGCCCGGGCTTGTCCGCCCAGGCCTCGCGCAGCAGCGCGTCCCCGACCGGGATCGTCGTCAGGTCGTCGGGGCCCATGCGGTCGAAGATCCGGGCCTTCGCCGCGGCGTAACCCCGCATGTCCCCGTGCCGGCCCAGGTGGTCGGGGGTGAGGTTGAGGATGACCGCCGCGCGGGCCCGGAACGCGCCGGGCAGCTCCAACTGGTAGGAGGAGACCTCGACCACGGCCACGTCCCAGTCGCCGCCGACCGCCTCGGACAGCGGGGTGCCCAGGTTGCCCCCCACGAAGGCCCGTCGGCCCGCCGCCTGGAGGAGCTGCCCGGTGAAGGAGGTCACGGTGCTCTTGCCGTTGGTCCCGGTGATGGCCACGATGGGCAGCTCGGGCGGCAGGAAGCGGTGGGCGAAGCCCAGCTCGCCGACGACCTCGACCCCGGCCTTGACCGCGCGGCGCACCGGCGGCGCGGCGGCCGGCACCCCCGGCGAGACCACGACGACATCGGCCTCGGTGAGCATGTCGTCGGGGTGATGCCCCATCGCGCAGCGGGCGCCCTCGACCGGCGCCGCCTCGGGGTCCAGGTCCGTGACGCACACCTCCGCGCCCAGGCGCAGCGCCAGCGCCGCGGCGGCCCGACCGGACCGCATCGCCCCAAGCACCGTGACCCGGGAGCCGCTCAGCACGCCCTCACCTCAACTTCAGCGTCGTCAACGCCACCAGCGCCAGCAGGATCGAGATGATCCAGAACCGCACGATGATCTTGGGCTCGGACCAGCCCAGCTTCTCGTAGTGGTGGTGGATGGGCGCCATCGCGAAGATGCGCTTGCCCCGCAGCTTGTAGCTGCCCACCTGCAGGATGACCGAGACCGTCTCCAGGACGAAGATGCCGCCCACCAGGGCCAGCAGGATCTCCTGCTTGCTCAGGATGGCCAGGGCCCCCAGGCCGCCGCCCAGGGCCAGGCTGCCCACGTCCCCCATGAAGATCTGCGCAGGATAGGCGTTGTACCAGAGGAAACCCAGGCCGGCGCCCACGATGGCCATGCAGAAGATGGTCAGCTCCGAGGCCCCGGGCACATAGAGCACCGAGAGGTAGCCCGAGAAGACGCTGTGACCGGCGATGTAGGCCAGGATGCCGTAGGTCATCGCGGAGGTCATCACCGGGCCGATGGCCAGCCCGTCCAGCCCGTCGGTGAGGTTCACCCCGTTGGAGGTCGCCACCAGGATGAACACGCCGAAGGCGACGTAGAGCCAGGCCAGGGCCGGCGGCGCGCCCGGCCAGAGGGCGGCGAAGTCGATGATGGCGTCCTTGAAGAAGGGCAGCGGCAGCTCGGCGGTCATCCCCCCGGACAGGTACGCCCAGGCCAGCGCGCCGCCGCCGATGGTCACCTGCCCTACGATCTTCCAGCGGCCCGACAGCCCCGCGGAGCTGCGCTCCATGACCTTCTTCCAGTCGTCGATGAAGCCGATGACGCCGTAGCCGACCAGGATCACCAGGCTCACCCACACCACCACCTGATCGAGGCGGCACCACAGCAGGCAGGACAGGGTGATGCCCGCGAGCATCGGCAGCCCGCCCATCGTAGGGGTGCCCAGCTTGTTCTCGAGGTGCTCCTGGGGCCCGTCGTCGCGGATGATCTGCGCCATCTTCCGGGCGTTCATCCAGCGGATGAACGGGGGGTACATCACGTAGCAGAAGCCCAGCGCGGTGATGAGCGCCCAGGCCATCCGGAAGCTGGTGTACCGGAAGACGTTGAAGAGGATGTGGGTGTCCGCGAGCGGGACCAGCAGGTGATACAGCATCAGGGCTCCACGTCCGGGAGGGCTTGCAGGATCCGTTCCATGCGGGCCCCGCGGGACCCCTTGAGGAGCACGACGTCGCCGGACCGCAGGCGCGGCGCCACCTTCGGGCCCAGCTCCGCGGCGTCCCGGGCGACGATGACCGGTGTCTCCCCTACGTTCTCTGCTTGTGCGACCATCCTCGGACCGGCCAGCCCCAGCAGGTCCAGGCCCAGGCGCCCGGCGAGCGCCACCACCTCGGCGTGGGCCTCGGCCTCGATGTCCCCCAGCTCCAGCATGTCGCCCAGCAGGGCGATGCGGCGGCCGGGCAGCGCGGCGAGGGTCTCCAGCGCCCCCCGCATCGAGGCCGGGTTCGCGTTGTAGGCGTCGTTGAGCACCACCAGCCCGCCGCGCCGCTCTACCCGCATGCGCATGCCCACTGGCCGATACCGAGCGAGCCCCGCCGCGATCGCGGAGATGGGCAGGTCGAGGGCGGCGCCGACCGCCGCCGCGCCGAGCGCGCTCAGGCCGATGTGGCGCCCCGGGCTGGGGATGACCGCCTCCACCGGGCCCCCGGGCAGGGAGGCCCGCAGGGTGGTGCTGAGGGTGGCGGCGTCCACGGTGATGCTCTGCAACTGAACGTCGCAGCCCGGCGACGAACCGTAGCGCAGCACCCGCACCCCGGGGGGGTGGGGCATCGCGCGGACGTGGGGGTCGTCGTCGTTGACCACCAGGACGTCGCCGGGGGCCGCGCCATCGAACATCTCCTGCTTGCAGCGCGCCACGCCCTCGACCCCGCCGGTGCCCTGGGTGTGGGCCGCGCTGACGTTCGTGATCAGCCGCACGGTGGGCCGCCCGATGTCCTGGAGCAGCGCGATCTCGCCGGGGCCGCTCATGCCCATCTCCAGGACCATCGCGGCGGCGCCGGGCTCCAGGGCGAGCAGGGTCATCGGCAGCCCGAAGTGGTTGTTCAGGTTGCCCTCGTTCTGGTGCACGAGCCCGAGGTGGGCGAGCACCTCGGCGATCATCACCCGGGAGGTGGTCTTGCCCGCGGAGCCGGTGACCCCGACCACGGGGCCGGTGAAGCCCCGTCGCACCCAGCGCCCGCAGTCCTGCAGGGCGACCAGCGTGTCGTCCACCCGAAGCAGCCCCCGCGCCCACTCCTCGGGAGCCGTGTCGACGATGACGCCCGCGCAGTCGGCGTCAGCGGCGCGGCCAAGGAAGTCGTGTCCGTCGAAGCGGTCTCCCCGGAGGGCGAGGAACCAGTCTCCGGGCTGGAGCTTGCGGGTGTCGGTGACGACGGGGCCAGGGGGACCCTCGGCGAGGAGGGTGCCCCCGGTGGCCTCGGCGAGCTGGGCGGCGGTCAGGCGCACGGGTCACCTCGGAGGGCGGCGAGGGCGACCTCGCGATCGTCGAACGGGAGCTTCTCCCCGGCGATCTCCTGGGTGGTCTCGTGACCCTTGCCGGCGATGAGCACGACGTCCCCGGGGCGGGCGAGGCGCACGGCGCGGTGGATGGCGCGCGCGCGGTCGGGCTCCAGGATGGCGTCGGGGCCCAGGCCGGGGCGCATGTCCTCCAGGATCGCGAGGGGGTCCTCGCTGCGGGGGTTGTCGCTGGTGGCGAGGACCACGTCCGCGCCCTCGGTGGCGGCCCGCGCCATGATCGGGCGCTTGGCCCGGTCCCGGTCGCCGCCGCAGCCGAACACGATGAGGACGCGGCCCCGGGTGAGCGGGCGCAAGGTGCCCAGCACGGTGGTCAGGGCGTCGTCGGTGTGGGCGTAGTCCACGAGCACGACCGGCTCGCCGTCCCCGACGCGCTCCAGGCGCCCGGGGATGTGGTCGAGCGCCGCGAGCCCCGCCGAGATCTGCGCGGGCGTCGCCCCCAGGGCCAGCGCCGCGCCCGCCGCCGCCAGGGCGTTCTCCACGTTGTGCCGCCCGACGAGGCGCATCTGCACCGGGGCGTCACCGGCGGGGGTCTTCAGGAGGAAGCGCGCCCCGGTCAGATCGGTGGCGAGCCCCTCGGTGCGCAGGTCGCCGGTGTCCAGGCCGAAGCGCAGGGTCTGCGCCCGCAGCGGAGGCAGCGCGGCCACGACGGGGTCATCGATGTTCAGGACCGCCACGCCGTCGTCGGGCAGCAGCTCGGTGAACAGCCGGGCCTTGGCGGCAGCGTAGGCCTCCATCGTGCCGTGGATGTCCAGGTGGTCCTGGCTGAGGTTGGTGTAGACCGCCACCTTGAAGCGGGTCGCGTCGACCCGCCGCCCCGCGAGCCCGAAGGAGGAGACCTCGGCGGCCACGGTGGTGCAGCCGGCGTCGCGCATGCGGGCGAGCAGGGCCTGCCACTCGGGGGGCATCGGGGTGGTGAAGCGGGCCGGGGAGGCCTCGCCCCGGATGCGGTTTCCGGTGGTGCCGATGACGCCCACCGGCCAGCCGGCGACCTGGGCGATGGACTCGAAGATCCAGCAGGAGGAGGTCTTGCCGTTGGTCCCGGTGAACCCCACCAGGGAGAGCGCGCGGGAGGGGTGCCCGTAGAGCGCGGCGGCCATCCGGGCGAGGGCGACGCGGGTGTCGGCCACCTCGATGACGGTGACGCCGGGCGCGGCCTCGACGGCCTCCTCCACGACCACCGCCTCGGCGTGAAGGCCCGGCACGAAGCGGTGCCCGTCGACGTGGTGTCCGCGCAGCGCCACGAACACCGCCCCCGGCCCCGCCTCGCGGGAGTCCTGGGTCAGGCGCGCGATGTCCCGGTCAAGCGCGCCGCGGACGCGGACGGGCTGGACCTCGGCGATGAGGTCTCGCAGGCGCATGGGCTGGGGGGTCCGAGGGGGAAGGGGGTGCGGTGAGGAGGGAGGAGGCGAGGACAGCAGGGAGAGTGGCGCCCCTCCGCGCGAAGCCAGGGAGTCACGCGGAATTGGAAGTGCGGCGCCTGCAGAGGGGCGCCACCAACCCTTGCTGGACGAAGCCCGGCCCACTCCCCTCACCCCGACGGCCGCCGCGCAGGCGGAGCTTCGAGGTTTCAAATCCAACAACAGCGGAAACAGCGGCAGGTCCAGGGGCGGGACGGCGATCCGGCGTGACCTTCGGCGAAGGGCCGGTCTCCAGGGCAGAGACCCGAGACCCCGAGGAGGGCGCCGGCGGCAGCCGGCGGGTCCGTGCCCGCGCCCCCGAAGCGCCGCGCGCGTGGCCGCGGTTCGGGGTGGGGGAGTGGGGGACGTGCCGAGGGCGCGGCGCGTGTCGGTGCGCAGAGAGCGCAGGGACAACAGCATCAGCGTTCAGCAAGGGTACGGCGGGCAGCGGCAGCGCTGACGGACCCGAGCCGAGCGCCCGCGTTGCGGGGGCGGGTGGGCTCGTCCGGCCTCGACGCGCGGGGGGTGCGCGGCGAGCTCCGTCAGCGTGACACGGCGACGCGGCGTCGGCCGTCCGGATGGGCTTCGTTCGGAGAATCCTGTGGAGGTGGAGGTGAAGCGTCGTCATCGGAGGAGGACCTCCAGCCGGTCACCCGGCGACAACGCCTGCCCGGCAGCGGGCGAGTGGGACACGACCTGGCCGGAGCCGACCAGCGCCAGCTCGAGGCCCGCGCCGTCGACGGTGACCAGCAGGTCGCGCATCGAGAGTCCGGTGAGATCGGGCACCCGGAGCTGGCCGTCCTCGGTCCAGGTCAGCTCGGGCGAGGCCACGGCGACGAGCGCGTCGTCGTCCTCGTCCGGATCGAGGGGCTCGTCGTCCTCGTCGAGGGCGTCCGGGGCGACCCCGAGGTAGCGCAGGGCCTTGGCGCCCACCGACGAGAACACCGGCCCGGAGACCGTGCCGCCGTAGCGGCTGCCCTCGGTGGGGGTGTCCGTCTGCACGATGATGGCGATGCGGGGGTCATGGGCCGGGGCCAGTCCGATGAAGGAGGACACCCGGGCGGTGGGCGAGTAGCGCCCGTCGACGACCTTCTGGGCGGTGCCGGTTTTGCCGGCGGCGGTGTAGCCGGGGATGCGGGCGCGGGTGCCGGTGCCGCCCTCCTCCAGCACGGTGGCCATCATCGCGACCACCGCGTCGGCAGCCTCGGGGGAGACGGCGTGCTCCACCAGGCGGGGGCGGTTGCGCACCTTGACGAAGTCGTGGCGGTCCCGGACCTCGGACACCACGTAGGGCTGCATGCGGGCGCCCCGGTTGGCCAGGGAGGCCACCGCAGCGGCGAGCTGGATGGGCGTCGCGGTCATGCCCTGGCCGAACGCGGTGGTGGCCAGCTCGATGGGGCGGATGCGCTTGGGGCTGCGCAGGAAGCCGCCCACCTCGGAGGGCAGATCCACCTCGGTGCGCTGCGCGAAGCCGAAGCGGCGCAGGCCGTCCATGACCCGCTCGGCGCCCAGGTCGAAAGCCATCTTCGCGACGCCGATGTTCGAGGAGTACTTCACGACCTCGCTGACGGTCACGACGCCGTGGGGGTGGTCGTCGTTGATGATGCTGCGCCCGACCTTCCAGCGGCCGCCCTCACAGTCGATCGGGCTGTCCGGCTTCACCAGGCCCTCCTCCAGCGCCAGGGCGACGATGAAGGGCTTGAGGACCGAGCCGGGCTCGTAGGCGTCCGCGACCGCGTGGTTTCGCAGGTTCGCGATCTCGCGCCCGTAGCGGTCATTGGGGTTGGTGGTGGGCCGATTGGCCAGCGCCAGGATCTCGCCGGTCTTGACGTCGACCACGATGACGGTGGTGGCCAGGGGCTTGGAGCGCTCCACCACCCCGTCCAGGGCGTCCTCGGCGGCGCGCTGGATGTAGGGGTCGAGGGTCAGGGTGACCGCGTCGCCGGCCTGGGCGCGGTTGCGGGCCTCGACGGCGGTGGAGATGGCGCGCCCGCGGCGGTCGCGCTGCTGGACGAAGCGGTAGGTGCTGCCCCGGAGGGAGCGATCCAGGTAGCGCTCCACGCCCTCCAGCCCGCGGCCGTTGCTGCCCACCACGCCCAGGACCTGGGCGCCGAGGGAGCGGCTGGGGTAGAAGCGGGTCGGCTCGTCGCGGGTCCACAGCACCTCAGCCGGGGCCAGCTCCCGGAGGCGCGGCACCAGATCCGGCGAGATCATCTGGGCGAGCACCACGTCGCGGCGGCGGGGGTTGCTCAGGCGCTCGATGAGGGTGTCGACCTCGTCGGCCTCCCCCACCAGCGCGGCGACCTGCCGGGCCAGGGTGGTCGCGTCGATGCCGTGCTCGGCCATCTTGGCGGGGTCGGCGTGCAGCGACGGCATCTCGACCGTGCTGGCCAGCAGCGCCCCGTCCCGAGCGAAGATGTTGCCGCGGGGGGCCTCCACCTGGATGGCCTGCTGGAACTGGCTGGCGGCCTTGTCCCGCAGCCGGTCGTCCGGCATGAGCATGAGCGGCACCGCCCGCAGGGCGAGCACGATGTAGCCCAGCACCACCCCGACCATCACCACCGCTGCCCGGTAACGGGCGCGGTCGAGCACCACCGACAGCGCCTCGGGCTGCGGCGGCTCTGCGCGCACGGCGCGGCGACGATCGGGGAGGACGCGCTTCATTCCGGGCGACCCCTCGGGATCTCGACGACCGCGACGCCCTCGACCAGGCCGAGGCTCATCCCGGCCTGCCCCAGGGTGCCCAGGTCGCGGCGGGACGCCAGCTCGAGCAGCAGGCGCTCCTGCTCGGCCTGGAGCTGGGCGAGCTGGACGGTGGCGTGGTCCAGGTGGGCGGCGGAGGCCCGCACGTCGACCCGGGACCACACGTAGAACATCAGCGACGCGACGAGCAGCGCGGCGTAGGCCACGTAACGGACGAGCCCCACGAGCCGGATCCCGACCGGCTGCGCGGGAGCCCTCGCGCCAAGCCACACGCCGTCGGCTTCACGACCCCATTCCATCTGCTTCCTCCGCTGTTGTGCTGCGACTGCTGGTTCTGCTGGAAGTGTTCTGCGGCTCAGGTGATCTCGATGGCCCGCAGGCGCGCCGAGCGCGCCCGGGGGTTGTCATCCTCGGACGTCACCGCCTTGCGCGTCAGGAGCCTGGCGCGGGGCGGGGTGAGCGGGTGACCGAAGGCGTCGGTGGGCTGCCCCACGCCGGCCAGGGCGCGGAAGCGCTGCTTCACCGCCCGGTCCTCCAGGGAGTGGAACGAGATGACGGCCAGCCGCCCCCCCACCCGCAGGCAGCCGAGGGCCGCGTCGAGCAGGGCGTCGAGCTGGCCCAGCTCATCGTTGACCACGATCCGCAGGGCCTGGAAGGTGCGGGTCGCGGGGTGGATGCGCTGGGGCCGACCACCGTCGGCGTCGGCGACGACCTGGGCCAGCCCCAGGGTGGAGACGTGCGGCCGGGCCGCGACGATGGCCCGCGCGATCCGGCGGGACTTGCGCTCCTCGCCGTACCGCCAGATCAGGTCCGCGAGGGCGTCGCCCTCCAGGGTGTTCACCAGGTCGGCCGCCGTCCGCGGCAGCGCCGGGTCCATGCGCATGTCCAGCGGGCCGTCCTGACGGAAGGAGAAGCCCCGCTCCGCCTGGTCGAGCTGCGGGGAGGACACGCCGAGATCCGCCAGGATCCCGTCGACCGCGTCCAGCCCCATCTCGTCCAGGATCCGGCGGATCTCGGCGAAGCTGCTGCGGATCGGCGTGAACCGATCCCCGAAGCGGGCCAGGCGCTGCGTCGCCGCAGCGAGCGCAGCCGGGTCGCGATCCAGGCCCACGACGCGGCCGGTGGGGGCGCTGGCCTCCAGCAGGGCCTCGGCGTGGCCGCCGCCCCCCAGGGTGCAGTCCACGTAGACGCCGCCGTCCCGGGGGGCCAGCAGGCCGACGGCCTCGCCCAGGAGGACGCTGCGGTGCGCGAAGCCCCCCACCGCGCGCTCAGTCCCGATGGGGGCGGGAGGTGCGGGCCTGCGCGTAGGAGCGCTTGGCGCTCGACTGCGTCTCGGCCCAGCGCTCCGGCTCCCACAGTTCGAACCACTGCATGATGGAGATGAGGACGCACTCCTTCTCCAGCCCGGCCTCCTCGCGGAGGCGGGTGGGGATGCGGAGGCGCCCCTGGGCGTCGACCGCGCAGTCCTCGGCGTCGGCGAGCACGGCGTGGAAGTAGGCCTGGGCGTCGGGATCGAAGGGGTCACGGTCGTTGAACGGGCCCTCGATGCGCTCGGCGAAATACCGAGGCGTGAAGGCGCGAATCCCGCCATCGACACAAGTGAGCACCAGCGCGTTGATCCCTTCATCGTTCAGCTTGTGCCTCAGCCTCGCCGGGAGGGAGATGCGCCCCTTTCCGTCTAGCGAGGTGGTGACCTGGCAACGTTCTCCGAGCATCCGACCTGAGGGAGTCTGTGAAGAGGAGGACTCCACTCTTCTCCCTGCTTCTCCACATTACTCCATTTCACTCCACGTTCAACCAGCAGACCGGAAAAAGCCCGGGATCCCGACAAGGCAGCCGCGCCCGCCTCCCGGACAGGGGTTGGTCCCTGCACTGCGTAGAATGCGGAAAAACAGCCTTTGCGCGCGCCGAGGGAGGGTCCCTGGGGAGCCGTGGAGCGTCGTGGAGCGGGGTCCGCTGGATCCCCTGGGATCGCGCCGTGGCGATCGCGCAGGATCCCCCCCGGCGCCGCGATCCGGTCTGCCCGGGGCGTCGGGATCCGACGGGATCCGACCGGATCGCGGCCCCGCGGCGGCGCCGGTGGAGCGTGGTGGAGCGGACGCGGCGTGATGGCCGGGAGGTGGAGCGCCGTGGGGCGCCGTGGGGACCCGGCGCCGCCACGCGGGGGACGTGTTAGCGGAGTGGGGTGGCGCCGCGCTCTGCCGCGCACTCCTCCGTCGACAAGGCCCCCCATGAGCGACCCCGTCAAAGTCATCGCCAAGAACCGCAAGGCGCGGCACGAGTACGAGCTGCTCGAGCGCTTCGAGGCGGGGCTGGAGCTGCTCGGCACCGAGGTCAAGTCCCTGCGCAACGGCAAGGCCCAGATCGCCGAGGCCTACGTCCGCCTCCAGGGCGACGAGGCCTACCTGGTCGACGCCCACATCCAGCCCTACACCCACGCCGGGCAGGAGAACCACGAGCCCACCCGCCCGCGGCGGCTGCTGCTCCATCGGCGCGAGCTGACCCGCCTGCGCCGCGCCACCCAGGAGAAGGGCCTCACCATCGTGCCGGTCACCCTCTACTTCAAGGGTCCCTGGGCCAAGCTGGAGATCGCCGTCGCGCGCGGCAAGAAGCTCCACGACAAGCGCCAGGACATCCGGAAGCGTGAGGACGACCGGGACGCCCAGCGCGCGATGAGACGCTACTGATCATGCTCTTGGCCCCCACCCTGACAATCGGATATCCGTTGCGACCGGAGGACGGATGAAGCGGCTTTCGCGCGTCGGCCTGCCCATCCTGGCTTTGATCCTGGCGGGTGTGGCCTTCTACCTCGGCGGCGAGGGCAACAACACCGCCGCGCTGCTCACGGGCATCTCGGCGGGGGTGCTGCTCGCGGTCGCGGCCCTGGTCACCCACCCCCTGCTGGGCGGGGCGGTCACGGCGGCCGAGGCCGCCTGCGTGTCGCTCTACCTCACCATCCAGCACCACGCGGCCACCGCTGGCGGCGAGAGCGTCTGCAACATCAACGAGACGTTCAACTGCGACATCGTCAACACCTCGCAGTACGCCGAGCTGTTCGGCGTCCCCATCGCGCTGTTCGGGGTCGGCTTCTACGTCGGCGTCGCCGCCTTCACCCTGCCCGCCTGGCAGGAGAAGGAGGGCACCGCCAAGGCCCCTGCCCTGCTCCTGCTCGCGGCCATCCCGGCCTGCGGCTACTCCCTCTTCCTGGCCTGGGCCAGCTCCACGCTGGGCGCGTGGTGCCTGTTCTGCATGAGCCTCTACACGGCCAACGCCCTGCTGCTGGTCGCCGGCGTCCTGGCGACCCGGCCCGACGGCTTCACGGCGAACATCGGCGCCGCCCTCACCGGTCAGAACGACCGCTCCATCATGACCCTCATCGTCGCGGGCCTCGCGGCCTTCGCCATCGGCTGGCTCGGCTGGGGCAAGCCCGCCGCGCCGCCCCTCGCCGAGCAGGTCGAGGCGGACATCGGCCAGCTCTACGAGTCGGTCAACGGCACCGTGGCGCTCTCCGGCCACGAGCCGATCTGGGGCTCCCCCAGCGCAGAGGTCCTGCTCGTCGAGTTCGCCGACTACGAGTGCCCCCACTGCGCGCTGATGGCCAAGGAGGTCAAGGCCCTCGTCACCAAGCACCCCGAGCTGCGGGTCGCCCACCGGCACTACCCCCTCTCCAGCATCTGCAACCCCTCTGTGCCCGACGTGATGCACGAGAACGCCTGCATGGCCGCCGCCGCCGCCATCTGCGCCCAGGAGCAGGGCCGGTTCTGGGAGATGAACCAGCAGATGTTCGCCAACCAGCGCTTCCTCTCCCGGGACGACATCCGCTTCATCGCCCAGAACCTGGGCCTGGACGTCGACGCGCTGGACGGCTGCATGTCCTCCCCGCAGACCGGCGCGCGGGTCTCCGACGACGTCGAGGCCGGCAAGACCGCTGGCGTCTACTCCACCCCCTCCCTGTTCGTGCGCGACCTGACCCGCCCCGGCGAGTGGATCCGCGTCACCACAGGCTCCGAGGGGCTGGAGCTGCTGCTGGAGGCCCGGGCGAAGGGGGCTTCCTTCCCCACCCCGCGCCCCCCCAGCGCCCCGTATTGATGTCCGACTGGGTCGAGCTGCGGGTCGTCATCCCGCGCAGCCGGGTGGAGCGCCTCTCCCAGCTCGCCTTCGAGCACGGCGCCACCGGCGTGCAGGAGGCCCCGGCCCCCGGCAGCCCGGTCCGCTTCCAGCAGCCCTGGGACACCGAGCCCCCCCCGCTCCCGCTGCGCTGCAGCCTGCGCGCCTGGTTCGCCCCGGGCGACGCCACCGCCGCGGCCCAGGCCCTCCAGGAGGCCGTCGGCGACGCAGAGGTCGAGCGCATCGAGGTCCAGGACGAGGACTGGGCCGAGAGCTGGAAGCAGCACCACCACCGCGTGGTGGTGTCCGAGCGGCTGCGCGTGGCGCCGCCGTGGGAGGCCGTCCCCGGCGATCTCATCATCCCACCGGGCAACGCCTTCGGCACCGGCGACCACCCCACCACCCTGGCCTGCCTGGGCGCCATCGACCGCCTCGCCTTCAGCGGCGGGCGGGTGCTGGACGTGGGCTGCGGCTCGGGGGTGCTCGCGCTGGCGGCGGCCGCCCTGGGCATGGAGGCCGTGGGGGTGGACATCGACCCGGCCGCCGTGGAGTCCGCGCGCGAGAACGCCCGCCTCAACAACCTGCGCGCCGACTTCTCCACCACGGCGCTCCACCGCCTCCGGGGGCCCTTCGACCTGGTGGTCGCCAACCTCTACGCCGAGGTCCTGGCCGACCTGGCGCCCGAGCTGATCCGCCTGACCGGCCGGCACCTGGTCCTGGCAGGGGTGCTCAGCGACCGGGCCAGCCTGGTGCTGGACCGCCTCTCCCCTCCCCTGGCGGTGGTCGACGACGCGCGCGAAGGCGAGTGGCTGAGCGTGCACCTCGAGCGCATCCCGGGCTGATGGCGCGCCGCTTCCGAGCCCCCCGGCTGCCACCGCCCGGCGAGCGGGTGCAGCTCGCCGAGGCCGAGTCCCACCACCTGCTCCACGTCACGCTGCTGCCCCGGGGGGAGGCGCTGGTGGCCTTCGACGGGGACGGCTTCGAATGTGACGCCCGTCTCATCGACGTCCTGGACGGTCGCGCCGTGATCGAGGCCACTTCTCCGGTCCGACGGACGAGCCCTCCGCGGGCGGGGGTGCTCATCGCCGCCCTCACCCGCAAGCCCGCCTGGGAGGGCATGCTGCGCATGGCCACCGAGCTGGGGGTCACCGAGCTGCGCCCCTTCGTGGGTCGACGCTCCGTGGCCCGGGGGGAGCACCTGGAGCGCTGGGCGCGCATCGTCGCGGGCGCGGCGGGGCAGTGCGGGCGGGGGGACGTCCCCGACATCCGCCCCGTCCAGCCGCTGGAGCGCTGCCTGGAGGGCTGCGACGGCCTGCGGCGGCTCGCGCTGGTGCCCGGCGCCCCCCTGGCCGACCGGGTCCAGGGGGCGGGCGTGGCGGTGCTCATCGGTCCGGAGGGCGGCCTCGACCCCGCGGAGCTGGCCCTCGCCGACGAGGCGGGCTTCTCCCCCGCTGGCCTGAGCGCGTGGACGCTGCGGGCGGACACCGCCGCCGTCGCGGCGCTCGCTCGACTGCTGCCCGACCCTACTCCGTGATGACGGCCTGGACCTCGACGTGCTGGGACCCGATGAGGTCGTCCCGGCTGTCGTCCCAGGCCTCTGCCGAGAACGACATCGTGCGGTCCGGATCGGCCCGGCGATAGTTCCGCACGCTGGGGTCGAACGGGGTCCGATCGGCGGCCACGTAGCGTGTGCGCACCCCTGAGAGGTAGGCGTCGTCGTGCAGCACGGCCTCCCGCGCCCGCATGTGGGCGTTCTGGGAGGCCCAGGTCAGCGTGAACAGGTGGTACATCGACACCAGCACCACCGCGACCAGGAAGGCCATCATCATGGTCTCCACAGCCGCCTGGGCGCGCCGTTCAGTGGCGGAACTTCGACGCATCGAGCCCCCAGGCGCTCAGCTGGAGCGCGGTGCGCGGTTCATCGCTGGCCGAGGCGCTGTCCCACTCGCCGATGCCGGCCATGCGGGCGCGGTACTCATCCACCATCGTCAGCTTCGCGAACCGGGTCCCCCGGCCGGTCCAGTAGGGGCCCTCCGCGTCGGTGTTCGCGTTGCGCTGGGCAGGCGACGCTGCCGTAGGCCCCACCGAGCCGCCGTAGGGCTTGGCGACCGCCACGGCGTACATGCGGTCGGTGCCGCCGGTGCTCGACGCCCCGAAGTAGCCCCCGTCGCGGCCGCCGCTGCTGTAGCCGATGTCCAGGTAGGCGCTGCGCATCGTGCCGGTGGCCTCGGCCATCACCCAGACGTCGGGGTCGGTGTCGTCCTTGTAGTACCAGGTGCGGAGCTGGTGGGTCCGGGCGGACGGCACGATGCCCATGGGGATGCAGCCCACGTTGGTCGGGCACATCAGCATGACCGGGTAGTTGAAGTTGGTGTCCTGAACCCTGCGATAGGACGCGATGGTCGGCAACCCGGGCATGAACATCGTGCCCTCGGAGCGGTGGGCCGTCGGCGCGCTGGCGGACCCCGGCCCCTGGTAGAGCTTGGAGCCCGAGCTTCGAAGGCCCGGGATGTTCGCGTCCATCGTGGCCATGCCCGCGTCCATCGCCGGCCCCACCGACTGACTCCACGATGCCTCCACCAGGAAGTCGGTGGCCAGGGCCTCGATGCGCAGCTCGCAGAGGGTGATGTAGGTCTCGGCCAGGGCGCTGCGGGCCTCGCAGTCGCAGGCGCTGGGCCAGGGCACCGAGGTGAGGGTGTTCCGGCAGTCCTTGACCTCCTCCAGGATGGCCTCGTTGCGGGCGACCATGCGGTTGAGCTGCTGCGCCTCCTTGTAGGCCGCCGCGTAGGCCCCCAGGTCGGCCGCGCTCTGCATGCGCACCTTGTCGTTCACCAGGATGCCCATGTTGGTGGCCAGGGCCAGGAAGATGACCAGGCCGAACAGGCACAGGGCGATGAGCACCGCCGCCTGCCCGCGCCGGGCGCGCCGGGGCATCAGTTGCACTCCAGCTTGTTGTCGGCGTAGCGCCAGGCGTTGTCGGTCACCCCGGCGCGCCGGGTCGCCGCGCGGCTCTCGTACTCACACTCCGGCGGCCCCAGGGTCGTGGACATCGTGACGTCCATGATGCCCATGACCTGCCGAAAGCCGGGGAGCTGCGCGCGCCAGAGCAGGGTCGAGGTGACCGTCCCGGTCGAGGGGTCGTTGCTGAGGCGCACGTCCCCGGTCCCCATGTCCACCATGCGACCGGTGAGCAGCGCCTGCGCGGCGAGCGTCGGGTCGTCGTTGGCTTGCTGGGCCCGCGCCGCGGTGAACGTGGCGTAGGACACGTAGTGGATGGCGCCCAGGTACCAGGCGTACTCCACCACCGCGAAGAGGATCGCGAAGATCAGCGGCAACATCAGGGCCAGCTCGGTGGTGGACTGGCCTTGACGTCTGCGGGAGCGGGCGGGGAGCGCAGGCACGACGCAAGCTTACCAAGCAAGAACCGCGCCGTCCGGATTCTGTCCGCGGGTCCCGCAGAGCCCGCTCACCCAAGGCCGCTGCGACAGAAAAGGGCCGGGATCTGAGGCGCACGCGCCCCGATCCCGGCCCACTCCGACACCTTCAGCGGCTGGCGCTACTCTTCGTTCGGGTTGACGAAGACGATGTCGATGTACTGCTGGTAGAGGGTGTCGGTGGGGTAGACCGCCACCTCCGCGAAGTCCCAGACCTGGTGCCCGTCGGGATCGGCGACGACCGAATAGACCTGGGAGAGCTTGCCGTCGTTCCCGTCCAGCGTGGGGCAGGTGAAGTTCACCGTCGGCGAGTTGGAGTTGTCGATCGAGGCGTCCTCTTCGACGTTCCAGGTGTAGGTCGGGGTCTGTCCGTCGGCGTCGTAGACGAAGACCGAGAGCTGGATGACCTCGGCCGACTCGCAGGCGGTCTGGCTCATGTTGATGCCGCCCACGATGATCGGCGTGGAGTCGATCTGGAGGCAGGCGTCGTCGATCCGCCCGTTGCAGTCGTTGTCGATGTCGTCGCAGACCTCGACCGCGCCGGGGTGGATGTCGGGGTTGTTGTCGAGGCAGTCGTTGTTGACCTCGGCGTAGCCGTCACCGTCGTCGTCGAAGAGGTTGGTGCCCTCGTCGATGTCGCCGTCGCAGTCGTTGTCCTTGTGGTCGGCGGCCTCGGCGATGCCCGGGAGGGTGAAGGCGTCGTTGTCGTCGCAGTCACCGTCGATCTCGGTGAGCGTGTCGCCGTCGTCGTCTGCGCCCTCGGTGCCCTCGTCGATGAGCAGGTCGCAGTCGTTGTCCAGACCGTCGTAGATCTCGGCCGCCTCGGGGTAGCTGACGATGCTGTTGTCGTTGCAGTCGACCATCATCCCGCTGTCCTCGGAGCCGAACCCGTCGCCGTCATCATCGGAGGCCGGGAAGACCGAGTTGATGACCACCGGGATCGACGCCACGGAGGTGGTGCCGGCCACGTCGGTCACCAGAACCTGGATGGTGTCGACGCCCGGGTCGAAGGCGTCGAGGGGGACGTCCACGAAGACGTGCCCGGAGGCGTCGGTCGGCGTACAGTACGCCACCGTCGCGCCCACCAGCAGCGCGCTCTTGATGCGGCAGGTCAGGGACTCGGCGGGCTGATCGCGGTCGAAGACGTTGAGCTCCATCTCGATCGGGCCCGAGGTGTTGTGGACGTAGCCCGGGTCGGGGGACCGGATCGCCACGGTGGGCGGCGTGTTGTCAGGGTCCACGCCGGAGTTGCCCTGGAGGTAGACCGGGACCTGCGGGTTGTCGGCGTCGTCGGAGTTGACGTAGAGCGTGCAGTACGCGTCGTTCTGGTCCACCGGGACGAAGCTCACCTCGATCAGCGTCTTGGAGTCGCCCTCCAGGATCTTCTCGTCCGTAGCGTCGGGGGCGTAGGACCAGGAGATGTTGTAGCCCTCGGAGCAGTTCTCATCGAGGGTGGGCTGGGTCAGGATCAGCTCGCCGTTGCCCGCGTTGGAGACCTGGATGTACTGGACCTCCTCCTCGCCCGTCCAGATGTGACCGAAGTCCATCGAGCGGGGCTGGACGATGACGCGCCCCTCGGTGAGCTCAGAATCACCCTGCAGGTAGATGATGCTGCGGTCGTGGTCGATGTCGGACCAGTACTCGGGCTCCTCTTCGTCCTCCCGCTGCTGGGTGGCGGTCTCGACGATGACCGAGCCGTAGACCTCGCCCACATGCACCGGAGTGAAGGCCACGTCCACGGGGATGCGGCAGTCGGGGCCCAGGGTGAACAGCACCTGGCCATCGCTGACGGGACCGCCGGTGTCGTCGGTCGGCTCACTCGTGTCGTCAGCCCCGCCGGTGTCGTCGGTGCTGCTGCCGCCCTGGTTGCCCAGGAGCGGGATCTCCAGGAGGTTGTTGTTCGGATCGTTGGAGTTGATGATGAGGGTGGCCGTGTTCCCGTTGGCGTCGGTGGGCGCGTACTGAAGGATGATGTTGTGAGACTGGGAGGGCTCCAGCGCCACCGAGCTCACGTCCCCGCCCGAGAAGATCGAGAACCCCTCGGTGCTGGGCACCACGAAGACACCCGCGAAGGTGAGCGTGGTGTCCCCCACGTTGGTGACGACGAGGGCCTCAAGATCCGAGTCCCCAGGTTCCACCTCCCCGAAGTCGATCTCGGTCTCGGAGGCCCAGATCGTGGCGTCGGGCGCCGGGCGCATCGACTTGGCCGCCTCGTCATCCGGGCAGGTGATGTTCGCGACATCCCAGGTGATCTCGAAGTCCTCGTCCTGCCCGCGGCCCTCGTAGATGTCCTTGATCCCCATCGTCAGGTCGCCCTGATTCTGGATGATGAAGGTGCGGGTCTCGGTCTCCCCGAACTCGACGAAGCCGAACTCAAGCCACTGCGAGCTGAAGTCGATGATGGGGTAGTCCAACAGGCGGGTCTGCGGCTCCCCGCCCCCACCGTTGCAGGCAGAGACGAGCGCCAGGACTCCAAAGAGCATGCCATGGGTGCGCATTCTTGGTGGCCTTATCTTCGTGGGGGGAATTCGCGAAACCAGCGCGAAGGAGCGGCACACCTCTGGAGCGGCAGGCCGCGACGCGCTGCATCATAGCGCAGCAGTATAGCCCCTGCAGTCGAAATGTCCGGATCCGGTCAAGACCCGAAACCGCACTCCACGGGCTTCAAAGCGCCTACAGGAGGTGTCCGCTGCGCTGACGTTTGGTGTTCAGGTAACCGACGTTGTGCTCGTTCGGGGGGGTGCGCAGCGGGATGATCCCCGCCACTTCGATCCCGTGGCGCTGGAGCCCGTGGACCTTCGCGGGGTTGTTGGTCAGCAGGCAGACCGACTGGATCCCCAGGGCGCGAATCATGGCCGCAGCGATCTCGTAGGTGCGGAGATCATTCGGGAAGCCCAGCGCGAGGTTCGCGTCGACGGTGTCCAGGCCACGATCCTGCAGCGCGTAGGCCCGGATCTTGTTGACGAGCCCGATGCCTCGCCCCTCCTGGGGCAGGTAGAGCACCGCTCCTCGGGCGCACCGGGCGATGAAGCGCAGCGAAGCCTCCAGCTGGTCACGGCAGTCACACCGAAGGCTGCCCATCAGGTCGCCGGTGAAGCACTCCGAGTGCAGACGGACCGGGACGCCGACGTGGCCATCGACCGCTCCTTGGACCACAGCACCCAGCTCCTGGCCATCGGCCCCCCTGAAGCCGACGACGCGGAGCGCACCGTACCGGGTGGGGAGATCGGCCTCGGCGCTCAACTCAAGCTTGGGAAGCACGACGCCGGACAGGGATGCGATGCGCGGTAGAGCCATGCTGGAGTCTCCTGGCGACTGCCAGGAGGCAGTCGCGTGGGCTGAAACGCCCTTCTCGGTATGGACCGACGGCCACGCGATGTGCCGGGGGGATGTCTGTGACCTCTATATATGGTTCAGCGTCACGAAGCCCCGCCTGAAGAGAAAAGCGCGCTGCCTTCACGAGGAGGGCAGCGCGCGCGGGTGCTTCCGGGAAACCCCGAAGGACTACTCGCCTTCCTCGTTCAGCGCTTCCTTGAGGCCCTTGCCCGCGCGGAACACGGGGATCCGGCGCGCCGGAACGAAGATCTCCTCGCGGTTCTTGGGGTTGTGGCCCTTGAAGGAGCGGCGGTGGGAGACGGTGAAGGTGCCGAAGTCCGAGATGGTCACCTTCTCACCGGCGGTGAGCGCATCCTGGATGGTGCGGGTGAAGATGTTGATGTAGCGCACCGCGTGCACCTTGGGGATGCCGGCCTCGCGGGCGAGCGCTTCGGTGAGATCAGACTTGTTCATCATGCTTCTCCGTCGTTGGTTTAACTATTTTAATTATTCAGTCGTGTCAGTTGTACTCAACCACGCGACCCTACAGCTCAGCCTGACAACTATCGAAGACCTAACATGAGCCAAGTTGCGCGTCTATAAGGTTCGTTCCTTATGTATGCGACGATGTAACAGGTCCCGTCTCGACGAAAACGGACCACCCCCTGCTCGTTGAAATCGAAGCCTATCGCATCTTGATAATCATAATAATAAAATCTTACTAAATAACTAAACATGTTGCCTCACCGGATTCTCACATCCGACGTGATCAGACTCCATGAAACGACCGCGCACGGCACCCACGCGAGAGGTGCTGTTCAACGTCAGGAACAGGTCTCCGCTGCGGTGACGCCGCCCAGAGCCCGTGGAGAAGGGGTCAGCGGGGTCGCCAGACCTCTCGCTCGTCCCTCAGCAGCGGCGACCTCAGCCATCCTCCGCGCACCTGAAGGGCGCCGGGGAGGATCCTGAAGATCGCAGGGAGCCGGCCGGGCTGCTCCCCGTCGATGTCCAGGAGCACAGGGGCGGTGCCCTTGGGCTCCGCGTGGAGCCAGGTCGCGTAGACCCGGCGGGCGCCGCCGCTCCGCCACACGCTCCCGTCATAGAGGCGCCAGCTCTCCGCGATGTTGCGGACCCGGCCCTTGAAGGGCAGCACGGTGAGGTCGAAGGCGCCGTCGTGCATCGAGCCACCGGCGCCGACGTTCATCCCCCCCCCGACCCGGGCGCCGTTGGCCACGAAGCAGGACAGCATGCGCTTGTCCCACGCCCCCTCCCCCGCTGGACCGCGCCAACGGATGTGGACGTCGGGCGCCTCGTACAGCGTGAGGGTCCCCAGCGTGGCCTGGAGGAAGGTGAGCCGGCCGCCCAGACGCTTGGAGGCCTGGTTCGCGCGGTTCACCACGTCCCCGTTGGCACCGAACCCCGCGACGTTGACGAAGATCCGCTGATCGGGCTGGCCGTCGTGGTCGACAAACTCGACCACGCCGACGTCCGTAGGCAGGGTCATGCCGGTCGACGCGACCCACAGGGCGTCGTCGAGCCCACCCGGTGCCCGAACCGAGCGGGCCAGGTCGGAGCCGGTACCCCACGGGATGACGGCGAACACGGCGCTGCGCCGAACGGGCCGCTCGCCCTCGAAGAAGCCGTTGGCGACCTCGTTGCAGGTGCCGTCTCCCCCCACCGCCGCGACGATGTCGGCGCCCTGGCGGATCGCCTCGCGGGCCAGCTCGGTCGCGTGGCCGGGCCCCTGGCTCACCACCACGTCGGCCTGGGCGAAGGAGCGGTCCAGCGCGCGCCGCAGGACGTCGACGCGGTCGCCAGCCCGGCCAGCCTGGGCGCGAGGGTTGAGGACGCAGACGATGCGCTCGCTGGAGTTCCTGGCGCGCGCGCCCGCGCTGCGGTCATGGCGGGAGGGGAGCTTGTTTCGCCAGCTGCTCACGCGAGGCCCTGAGAGGTGGGGAGACTCCCTCATAGCGCATCGGGGCGGACGGCGCCGCCGTCCCAGCCACCGCAGACCTGCGCGTGATCGGCGCCAGAGACAGAAACGCCCGACCTTTGGCCGGGCGTTCTGCTTCGGTGAGGCGTCGCGGGGGTGTCTCGCGCCGGACTCCGAATAGCGTCTCCGCTCTCCATCAAGCAAACTGCGTGCCAGCCTTCTCAACAACCCCAAAGAACGCTGTTCCAACCGTAATTATATGCCATCCAGCCGAGAACGCCTGCGCGGCGACTTTCCGCAAACCGCGACATTGGTGTCGTGGTGCTCCACCTCACAGGCCCCGCTCCTTGAGCGCGTCTGCCACCAGCCAGGGGCGCTCCTCGACGAAGTAGTGGCGGCCTCGTTGGACGGGGATCCAGTCACCCGAGGCCGCCCCTGTGACGAATTCCCGGGCCTCCTGGGACGGATAGAGGACGTCGGCGTCTCCCCATATGGCGAGATGGTGAACACCGGTGAGCGGCCTGGCGGGGAGCCAGGCGTCCACCCCGCGGAGCCAGGCGGCCGCGCGCTCCCTCCCCTCAGGGGTGGTGGTCCACGGCTCAGCGAGCATGACAACGATGTCGCGGTGCATGGCGTAGGGGTTGGTGACCGTCCTGCGCAGCCCCGCAGAGGACGCGAGGAGGCGCCCGGCGACCGCGGGCTGGAGCAGCAGGGACGTCAACAGCCTTGACGGCATCCGCCTCACCCCTCGGAGGATCGGATCGAGCCGGGACAGAGGCCCGTTCAGCATGACGAGGTGGTCCAGCCGCTCCGGCTCCACGGCCAGGGCCACGGGGAGGGCGAGCCCATGCGCGACCAGGGTGCGGGCTCCCACCTCCTTCAGCACGGACGAGAGGGTCCTGCTCAGCGCGACGGCCTCGCCGCCCAGGAGGTCGACCGCGATGGACCTTCGCGGCGCCAGGCGGCGCTGGACTTCCCGGAACAGCGCGGCGGACGCCGGCGGGCCGGCCACCAGAACGACCGGTGGGCCTTCGGTCCCTGCGACCACCGCCGGGCACTCCAGGATGACGTCACGTTGCATGGTCCTGTTCGTCTCCGGTGACGCCCACGAGCCGAGTCGGGAGCCTGGACGGCAGACTAGCTGCGCGCTGCCCGGACCGCAAGGTCACGGGAGGGGTGGAACCCCAGGTCGACGGCGATTAAAGGGCTCCTTCTCTCAACGACCGATGAACCCCACGCCCACCGAATCGAGGCGTTCCTGTGTACGACCTGCTCATCGAGGACGCTACCATCGTCTCCGCCTCGGGGCGCCAGGTAGCGGATATCGCCATTGAGGACGGTGTCATCGCCTACGTCGGCTCCCGCCCGGCGGGGCGCTCCAAGGAGAAGCTGAGCGCCATCGGGAAGTTCGTCATGCCCGGCGTCATCGACACCAGCGTGTACTTGAGCTGGGCGCCGTCCGACCTCCCGGACCACTGGACTCAGGAGACGCGCGCTGCGGTCGCGGGGGGCGTCACCACCGTCATCGAGCTGGGGGACCGGGGGACACCCACCACCACACCCGCGCGGCTGAACGCCCGCCGCAAGGTGGCCCGCAAGGCCAGCCGCGCGAACTTCGGATTCTGGGGCATGGCCAGCCAGGCGGGGGCCGACACTGCGCAGCGCCTGCTGGAGGCCGGCGCGGTGGCCCTGCAGGTGGACATGGGCGCTTTCAATGGCCCGCTCGCCCTTGACGACGGGCTGCTGGAGGACCTCTTCGTCCGGACGACCGGCGTGCTGGGTGTCCAGGCCGCCGACCCCAGCCTGCTCAAGGCCGCTGCGCAGACGGCCTCCAACCATGAAAAGCCGGCCGACACCGACGTGTTCCCCGGTGAGGCCGGGGCCGCCGCGGTGCTCCGCCTGGTGGACCTCGTGAAGGCCCACCAGCGTCAGATCCACCTCATCCAGATCTCCACCGCAGCGGAGCTTCATCCTCTGGACCCCATCCGGGGGGATCTGCCCATCTCGGTCGAGACCTCGCCACATCACCTCTTCCTCTCCTGTGAGACCAGCGCCGAGCTGCTCCCCGTCCTGAAGAACCGGCCCCCCATCCGGCCTGAGCTGGACCGCCGCTCCTTGTGGACCGCGACCCGCCGTCGACGCATCGACTCGATCGCGTCAGGCCACACCGGCGTCATCCGCGACGACAAGCTGCGACCCTACTGGGAGGCCACTCCGGGTCTCCCCGGGACCGAGCTGATGCTCTCGCTGATCCGCACAGCGGTCCACCACGGTCGGCTTGGCCTGGAGCGGATGGTGGAGCTGCTCTCCGAGAGCCCCGCCCGCCTGCTGGGCGTGGTCGGGAAGGGACGCATCGAGAAAGGGTACGACGCCGACCTGGTGCTCTTCAGCGAAGGCCGGCTCGCGCCGCTCTCCGAGCGAACCCTGCTGTCGAGGGCCCGGTGGACGCCCTACGGCAACAAGGAGCTGGCCCCCCCGCCGGAGCTGGTGTTCGTCGGGGGACGCGTCGCGGCCCGAAATGGAGCCATCGCGGACGACGACGTTCGCGGCCGGGAGATCCGCACCCGGCGTTGAGGGGCGCCAGCCCATGAACCTCATGGATTGACCGATCGCCACCTCCTCAACCCAGTTGAGAGGTCTGAGCTGGCGCCCGCAACACACTCCGCGCGACCTCAGGCCGCCGCAACCTCCTGCTGGTGGCCCAGCTCCTGCCAGAGGGTCGCGACCATCGCGTCACGGATCTCAGGGTTGTCCTTCAAAAAAGCCCGCGCACGCTCCCTCCCCTGGCCGAGGCGATGCTCACCCCAGGCGTACCAGGCCCCGGACCGCTTCACCACGCCCCGCTCCTCGCCGAGGTCGAGGATCTCCCCCTCCCGAGAGACGCCCTCCCCGAAGATGATGTCGAACTCAGCGGTCTGGAACGGCGCCGCCAGCTTGTTCTTGACCACCTTCACGCGGGTGCGGTTGCCGAAGTTCTGCTCGCCCTGCTTGAGCGACCCGATCCGCCGGACGTCCACCCGGATGGAGGTGTAGTACTTGAGGGCGTTGCCGCCCGTCGTGACCTCACGAGGGCCGAAGGTGACCCCAATCTTCTGGCGAAGTTGATTGATAAAAATCACGCAGCAGTGGGTCCTGGAGATGACGCTCGTGAGCTTGCGCATGGCCTTGGACATCAGCCGGGCCTGGAGCCCGACCTGCTGATCGCCCATCTGCCCATCGATCTCCGCCTCCGGGACGAGGGCGGCCACCGAGTCCACCACCACCAGATCCACCGCGCCGGAGCGGGCGAGCTGCTCGGTGATCTCGAGGGCCTGCTCCCCGGAGTCGGGCTGGGCGACCAGGAGCTCGGGCAGGTTGACACCCAGTCGGGCGGCGTAGCTGGCATCCAGAGCGTGCTCGGCGTCGATCATCGCGGCGATACCGCCGGCCGCCTGGGCCGCCGCGATGGCCTGGAGCGCGAGGGTTGTCTTGCCCGAGGCCTCCGGCCCGAACACCTCGACCATCCGTCCCCGGGGGAGCCCGCCGATGCCCAGCGCGTGGTCGAGGCCCAGCGAGCCCGTGGAGATCGGGGTGCCGACATCTTCGGCCACCGAGCCGTCCAGCCGCAGGATGGAGCCCGCTCCGTACTGCTTGTGGATGGACTTGATGGCGTCCTCCAGCGCCCGGAGCTGCTGGGGATCATGGGGTTGATTGCTCACGTCTCTTCTCCTTGTTGATGCGGGCCGTGCCGGCGCCGCGTTGAGGTTTCCTTCCCAGGCCCTCGGCCGGGGCGTTCAAAAGTCGGGACTCGGCAGCGCGGCCTCTGGACCGGACAAGTGCCCAGGAGATCGCCCTCTCTCGCGCTCGAAGGGATACAGTGGCGCCTCAACGGGATGAGCTGCCCCGTGTCCATCTCGGCGAGGGCGACCGGTCCATCGAGCTGGTCGACGACGCACGGCCGACCAGCTCCCCCGAATGAGAGGATGAGGAGCGTCGCGCTCAGGCCGGGGCGCATGTCGTGACCCCCTCGGTCCGATAGGAGACCGCCTCGGCGACATGGCCCATCTCGACGTCCGGCGCTCCCTCAAGGTCCGCGATGGTGCGTGCGACGCGCAGGACGCGGTCGCACCCCCGACCAGAGAGGGACAGCGACTCGGCCGCAGACCTCAGGAACGCTTCAGCGCGCGTGCCCAGCCGCGCGTGCCGGCGCGTGGTCGGCCCGTCCAGCTGTGCGTTGCAGTGGAAAGGCTGGTCCGCATACCTGGCGGTCTGCAGTCGGCGGGCAGCCACCACGCGCTCTCTCACCGTGGCTGAGGATTCGCCACGGGCTGGAGCGAAGAGCGCGTCCGTGACGAGAGGCTCCACCGCGACGACGAGGTCGAGCCGATCCATCAGCGGGCCGGACAGCCGACGCTGGTACCTGCCGATCTGACCCTCCGTGCAACGGCAGGGGCGGACGGGATGTCCCATGAACCCGCAAGGACAGGGATTCGCCGCGGCCACCAGCGACACGTTCGCGGGGAAGCGGACCCGTCCCTGCGCCCGAACGATCATGACGGCGCGCGCCTCCAGGGGCGCGCGAAGCTGCTCCAGCGCGTTTCGGGAGAACTCCGCGATCTCGTCGAGGAAGAGAACGCCGTTGTGGGCCAGGGTCAGCTCCCCTGGGAGCAGGCTGGCGCCGCCGAGGAGTCCTGCGGCCGAGATGGAGTGATGAGGGGCACGAAAGGGACGCCGCTGGACCAGGCTCAGTCCCGGAGGCAAGAGGCCGGCGATCGAGTGGACCTTGGTGACCTCAAGGGCCTCGTCGAAGGTGAGCGGCGGGAGGATCGAGGGGAGTCGAGAGGCGAGCATGGTCTTGCCGACGCCAGGAGGCCCGAGGAGGAGGAGGCTGTGGCTCCCGGCCGCGGCGATCTCAAGGGCCCTTCGGGCCATGAGCTGCCCTTTGACATCAGCCAGGTCGCTGTTGTCGCGGGTTGGAGAGGGCGAGGTGGCACAGGCAGGCGTGGGCGTACCCTCCCCCCTGAGGAACTCGACGACCTCCATCAACGTGCAGAGACCGACTGTATCAATTCCACGAACCACCGCCCCTTGTGATGCTACCTCTTGAGGGACGACGATGCCCGCCGCACCTCGTTCGGCTGCGAGCAACGCCAGCGAGAGCACCCCCCGCACCGGCCGCAGCTCTCCGGAGAGCGACAGTTCGCCTGTGAACAGGAAGCGTCCGATACGGTCACCGGGGATCTGCCCGGATGCGGCAAGGATGCCGAGAGCGATGGGCAGGTCAAAACCCGTGCCCCGCTTCCTCAGGTCGGCCGGCGCCAGATTGATGATGATCCGGAGTTTGGGAAACGCAAAGCCGGAGGCAAGGATCGCGCTTCGTACACGCTCGGTGCTCTCGCGCACAGCGTCCGCAGGGAGACCGACCACCGTGACATGGGGCAGGCGGCGGACGAGATCAACCTCCACCTCCACGGGGCAGGCATCCACCCCCACCACGGTCCCCGTATGTATTGTGCAAGGCATGGCGACTCCTCATTCGGAGTCCCACCCCTTTCAAGACCCATGCCACCCTCAAATCGCCCATTCTGGGCCGCCAGGGGTGACCGGCCCAGAATTCTGTCAGGGGGGTGTCGAGATCACGCCAGCGACGGCCAAGCCACAACTCGGGACAAGACCCCCAAAGCAAGAACCCCCCATGAGGATATCATGGGGGGTTCAGGAAAGGGGAGGACGGCG
>JACKEV010000009.1:0-655000 GCA_020632795.1 Alphaproteobacteria bacterium | reverse complement strand
GCGGTCACCTTGCGGCTCCCACTGTTTGTAGGCTTACGGTTTCAGGGTCTTTTCACTCCCCTCTCGGGGTTCTTTTCACCTTTCCCTCACGGTACTCGTTCACTATCGGTCACCAGGGAGTACTTAGCCTTGGAAGATGGTCCTCCCAGATTCCCCCGGGGTTTCACGTGCCCCAGGGTACTCAGGAATCCGACTGGCCACTTCCGGTTTTCGTGTACGGGGGTATCACCCTCTACGCCGCGCCTTCCCAAGCGCTTCCACTAACCTTCCATGTACCGTTGTGTCGGTCCTACAACCCCGATCCAGAAATCTGGACCGGTTTGGGCTATTCCCCGTTCGCTCGCCGCTACTCAGGGAGTCTCTTTTGATTTCCTTTCCTGCAGGTACTTAGATGTTTCAGTTCCCTGCGTTGGCTCCCGCACAAAGCGGGTGACGCCGTTTGAACAGCGCCGGGTTTCCCCATTCGGGCATCTCCGGATCATCGCTCGCTTGCCAGCTCCCCGAAGCTTATCGCAGGCTCCTACGCCCTTCTTCGCCTCCTGGTGCCTAGGCATCCACCATAAGCCCTTCTATACTTGACCAAAACACCGAGAACGCTCCGCTGCTCCGAAGAACAGCGCGTCCTCTACATCCCTTTCCTATGCGCAATGTCAATGAACTCTGAGGACCAGGTCATCCTGGTCTTTCAAAGATAGGTAGCAACCCTGTCCCATACCTGTTGCCAATCCAGCCCGAGGGCTGGTGCCCATCCCGAGGGATGAGGCGTATGGCTCCTAAAGGAGGTGATCCAGCCGCAGGTTCCCCTACGGCTACCTTGTTACGACTTCACCCCAATCGCCGACCAGACCGTTGACGGCTCCTTCCTTGCGGCTTCGGCCGCCGTCTTCAGGTCCAACCAACTCTCGTGGTGTGACGGGCGGTGTGTACAAGGCCCGGGAACGTATTCACCGTGGCATGCTGATCCACGATTACTAGCAATTCCAACTTCATGGAGTCGAGTTGCAGACTCCAATCCGAACTGAGGCCACATTTTTGGGATTTGCTCCACCTTGCGGTATCGCTGCCCTTTGTCGTGACCATTGTAGTACGTGTGTAGCCCCAACCATAAAGGCCATGAGGACTTGACGTCATCCCCACCTTCCTCCGGTTTGTCACCGGCAGTCTCGCTAGAGTGCCCAACCGAATTGATGGCAACTAACGACAGGGGTTGCGCTCGTTGCCGGACTTAACCGAACATCTCACGACACGAGCTGACGACAGCCATGCAGCACCTGTCTCTCGGCTCCACCTTACGGTGGCACCACTCCCTTTCAGGAGTGTTCCAAGGATGTCAAGGCTGGGTAAGGTTCTGCGCGTTGCGTCGAATTAAACCACATACTCCACTGCTTGTGCGGGCCCCCGTCAATTCCTTTGAGTTTTAGCCTTGCGGCCGTACTCCCCAGGCGGAATGCTTAATGCGTTAGCTGCGCCAATGAAAGGGTATAGACTCCCATCAGCTAGCATTCATCGTTTACGGCGTGGACTACCAGGGTATCTAATCCTGTTTGCTCCCCACGCTTTCGACCATGAGCGTCAGTATCGGACCAGAGAGCCGCCTTCGCCGCCGGTGTTCCTCCTGATATCTACGAATTTCACCTCTACACCAGGAATTCCGCTCTCCTCTCCCGTACTCAAGTCTGCCGGTTTCCGATGCACTTCCGGGGTTGAGCCCCGGGCTTTCACATCGGACCTGGCAAACCGCCTGCGGTCGCTTTACGCCCAGTGATTCCGAGCAACGCTTGCACCCTCCGTATTACCGCGGCTGCTGGCACGGAGTTAGCCGGTGCTTTCTTGCGAGGTACCGTCAGTTCTTCGTCCCTCCCGACAGGGCTTTACGACCCGAAGGCCTTCATCACCCACGCGGCATGGCTGCGTCAGGGTTTCCCCCATTGCGCAATATTCCCCACTGCTGCCTCCCGTAGGAGTCTGGGCCGTGTCTCAGTCCCAGTGTGGCTGATCATCCTCTCAGACCAGCTACCCATCGTACCCTTGGTAGGCCGTTACCCTACCAACTAGGATTAGATAATGGGCCGCAGGCCGATCCCAAGGCAACCAAATTGGCCTTTCATCCCGAAGGACATGTGCGGTATTAGCTCAAGTTTCCCTGAGTTATCCCCCACCTTGGGGTACGTCACCTACGTGTTACTCACCCGTTCGCCACTAAGAACCGAAGTTCTTCGTTCGACTTGCATGTGTTAAGCCTGCCGCTAGCGTTCGCTCTGAGCCAGGATCAAACTCTCCAGTTCAAACCTGTGCACTCGACTCGTAAGCCGAGCGTAAAACTCTATTCAAATCGACAGAGTTGCTACCTATTTTTCAAAGACCAAGCCAACTTGGTGGCTTCTTCGGATGCCGCCCCTTGCGGGGATTCGAGCATCCAGTGGGCTCGTCCAGAGTACCGTTCCGGCCGAGCCCTTTTAGATTATCGGGACATCCTGTGGTCGTCAACCCGAAGCGGTCATTTTTTCGGTTCTGCGGTTTGAACCTTGATCCCGCCAGGGAGGAGGAGAGCCCGGCTACTCGTCCATGTCGCCGGGCTCGAAGATGACGCTGTTGCCGTCGGCGTCGTTCGGGTCATAGAAGCCCGCGAAGCAGTCGTCGACGTCGTCGAAGTCCACGCCGCCGTCACCGTCGTTGTCGACGCCGTCGAAGCAGCTCTGGTCCGGCCAGGTGGTGTCCGCGGCCTCATCGCGCAGGAAGCCGTCCGGGATGTACGCCCAGCCCTGGTCCGGGTTCACGACCCAGCAGCCGGGATCCTCCGCGTCCGCGAGGCCATCGCCGTCGTCGTCCAAGCCGTTGTAGCAGGCCGGCGCCCAGGGGATGTTCGAGGGGTTGTAGAAGCGGGTGTCCTCGCGCCAGTGTGGCGGCGAGTCGCAGTCCGGATCGAAGAGGTCGATGAAGAGGTCGTCGGTGTTCTCGTTGTCCTCGCCGTCGATGCACTCGCTGGTGTAGGCCGTCGGCACCTCGGTGTCGGCGCTCGCGCCGCGCTCCTGACAGTACGGGTCGTCCGCGTCCGCGTCGAAGTGGCCGTCGTTGTCGACGCCGTCGTTGCAGGCCGTCGTGCCGTAGCCCAGCTCGTCGTCCGCGCCGGTGACGCAGTCCGGGTCGTCGGCGTCGATCCAGCCATCGCCGTCCTCGTCGAGCCCGCCGGTGCAGCCCCAGGCCGGATCGTCGAGGCCCTCCTCGATCCCGTTGGGATCGAAGCACTCGCCGTCTTCGTCGTCGGTCCAACCGTCGCTGTCGTTGTCGACCCCGTCGCCGCAGTTGGTCTCGCGGCCGGTGCCGTCCTCGCAGTCGTCGTCGTCTGCGTCGATGACCCCGTCGCCGTCGTTGTCCTGACCGTCGGAGCAGGTGAACGTGCCGGTGCCGTCGAACGAGCCGTCCTCGGCGCCCGCCCCCTCGATACAGTCGGCGTCCAGCTCATCGGGCCAGCCGTCGCCGTCGTTGTCGAGGCAGTCCGCACAGTCGCCCATGTTGAGCGGGTGCTCCCAGTCCTGGAAGCCGAAGTCGCCGGTGGCGTAGGCGAAGACCACATCACCCGCCAGGTTCCAGTCGCCGTCGTCGCCGCCGATGCGGTACTCGGTGACCCGATCAGCGGTGATGATGAGATACCCCCACCCGGTCTCGAGCGGGTCGGCGAAGGTGCAGACCAGGCCGCCAAGGTCGTTGGAGCAGCTGCCGATGCCGTTGGGGAAGCCGATCTCAGGCACCTGGTAGAGGATCTCCACCGGGATGTCGACCTTGCTGAGGCCGGTGGATGTGTCGACGTCGTGCTGATCCGGGACGGTGATGGAGGCGCGGAAGGGCTGGGCCTCGCCGCCGAACCAGCCCAGCGTCAAGACGTTGAGCGAGACGCGGACGTGGGTCTGATGCGCCTTGATCTTGCCGCCCTCGGAGGGCGTAAAGCCGCTGGGCTCCCACTCCAGCCGAATGGCGACCTCATCCAGGTCGGAGTTGCCGTCGCCGTCGTCGTCGAAGCAGGCGGTCATGCTGAGCAGCGGCCAGATGTCATCCAGGCCCGCGGGGACGTTGATGCCCTGGGTGGCCTGGAAGCGGACGGGCTCCGGAAGGGTCAGGGTGACACCCTCGAGGCCCGTCTCTGGCGAGGAGAAGGAGACGGTGGGGTGGCAGGCCGGGTCCTGACCGTCCGTCAGGCCGTTGCCGTCGTTGTCGTTGCCGTCGCGGCAACTGTTCAGCCAGAAGACCGGGTCGTCGAGCGCATCGGACTCGCCGGCCGGCACGAAGAAGGGATGCCCCACCGGCCAGTCGGCCTGATAGTCGTTGGAGTGGTTCTCCTCGAACTCGGGCACCTCGCAGAAGGGGAGGTAGGACAGGTCGTACCAGCGGGCGTCGGCGATGGCCTCGCAGTCGGCCTCGTTGGAGGCGCCGAGGGACTCGTTGAGGGTGCCGTCGCTGCTGTAGCTGTAGGCATCCAGCTCGTCGGTGCCGCCGAAGTACCAGGAGCCGAGGGCGTTGAGATCCGCGCACCAGCCCCGATCGTCGAGCACGCTGTTGTGGAGCTTGAAGTTGGGGATGGTCTGTCGGAGATCATCGACCGCCTGGGCGAAGGGGGCGTAGGAGGGGATCTCGACCCGCCAGTCGCCAGCGGTCCAGTCCGCGCCGCCCCACCAGCCGTAGCTGCGGGTGTGCTTGCGGGCGTACTCGAAGTTGAAGACCTCCGCGGCGCCGTCGATGCCGACGTTGCCCACGTAGGACACGTTCTCGCAGCCCTGATCGACGCCCAGGTCATCCCGACCGCCGAAGCAGGAGTGCCAGTAGTTGTTGACGAGCACGTAGCTGTACTGGCCCGCGTAGACCTCGCCGACGTCGTAGGTGTAGAAGTCGTCCTGGATGGTCTGCCCGGTGCTGGTGGCGATCTTCACGTCCACCGCCCCGCCTTCGATGGGGCCTACCGGGGTGATCACGTGGATCGCGCCGTCGGAGACGTCGACGATCTCGGCGTTCTGGGAGCCGAACTGCACGACGACCTGGGTCGGATCGGTGCCGAAGCCGGAGCCGGTGATCGTGACGTCAGCGCCGCCGAGGTTGCCGAGCTCGGTGGACTCGCCCTCGAAGCCGCTGATCGCGGGTCCGTCGCCGGTGTAGTAGAGCTCGCGGTTGCTGTTGTTGCACGCCGCCAACGTCAGGGCGATCAGGATCGCGGTGCGGGGCAGGAAACGCATGGCCTTGGACTCCATCGCTCAGCCTCCCCCGAGCGCGTCCGGGCCAAGCCAGAAGCGCCCGATGTCTACGGAGTGACTGCGGATGATGATGGGTGTGATCTCGCGCTTGTAGCCTTCCTGATCCCGGACCGCCGGGACCTCGGCTTCCAGGTCGGTCGACCGGCTGAAGTAGAAGATGGCGCCGCCCGCGTTCTTCCGGTTGGCGTAGGCCAGGGCGTCGGCGAGGTGCTCGTTGGTGAGCAGGAACTCCCCGTCGTCCTCCAGGCGGCAGCTCACCTCGACGAGGTTCGACGTGGGGTCGCCCTGCATGGAGAGGATGGGGTCGCCATTGGAGCGGAGGAGGGTGGGATCGAAGATCCATTCCACTGGGGCGCTGTTGGAGGCGTCGTCGTCGCAGGCCAGCGTGGAGCGATAGCCCTGGGGGAGGTTCCCCTCGACGAGCCCACGGCTGCTGTCCAGATCCCAGCTCTGCTGGACGCTGGCGGTGGCGGTGACCGGGACGCGCCCGACCAGGAAGTTGTCGTTGGTCTGATCGACCGGGGCCAGGAAGCGGACGTTCAGGGAGACCGTCTCCTCCGTGTCGGCGCTGCCGGGCGCCCACTCGAACTTCACGCCCTCGGGGACGTCCCCGGACGCCGAGGTGTCCCACGGGCCGGTGTAGATCTGGCCGGGGAAGTCCTCCTCGTCGGGGGGAGGCTGCAGCTCGGCGCAATAGGCGGCGAGCTCCTCGTCGGTGAGCGAGCCGTACTCCAGCGCGTCGCCGATGAACTGCACGCAGGTGGAGAAGGCCCCCTCTCCGACAAGCGCCCCCTTGCCGTCGTAGGCGGGGCCGTTCCAGCTGATCCGCAGGCTCTGGGTCTGGGAGGGCAGGGCGAGCGGCTGGTCGACGCCGACCGAGGCGCTGGAGCGCGGGATTGAGGAGACCGGCGCCTCCAGCGGCGGGATGCCGCCCGCGAAGCGGAAGGAGACCGACTCGCCGTGGGTGAAGTTGGCCGGACGCAGGACCTGCTCGGTGAGGGAACCCGAGCCATCGGGGGCGTAGTGGGTCTGCGCCTGGGGCAGCCAGCTCTCGATCTGGCTGTAGTAGACGAAGATGTCTTCGGGGTTCGGCGGGTAGATCTCCGGGACACGACCGAGCCCGAAGTAGGTGTCGCCCTCGGCGTCCACGAATTCGAACTTGTCGCCCAGCTCGACGGTGCTGGACATCAGGAACGAGAAGGGCTCGTAGTTGGTCCAGCAGGTGTCGGCCGCCGCCGGAGGGACGCCGATGCTGCCATGGTGGGCGTCGGGGGCCGGGACCTTCGTGTCGAAGACGAAGGCCAGGCCGTAGATCGCGGCATAGGGGGGCTGGAAGCCAACCATGCCCGGACCGATGGCGTCGTAGGAGACCAGACCGAGCGCGGAGAGGGTCAGACCACCGCCCGCGAAGTTGACCCAGTCGTACTCGACATAGCCGCCATAGGACGTGGGTGCGGGGCCGATCTCATCGGGGTTCAAGCCCACGCCGGCCATCTTGATGTCGGCCTCGGTGGCCGGCCGCCCGCAGGACGCGATGAACAGCAGCGCGGGGAGCCCAAAGGTGAGGTGTCGCATCTCAAACATCTCCTACCAGCCCGTGCCCAGGCCGACATACACGCGGATGCCAGGGGCCTCGGTCTCGTTGGACAGCGAGTCGCCGAGGGTGGAATCGGCGGTGTCGATGACGTCGTCACCGTTGACGTCACCGACGCCACGGATCTCGTTGAAGCCGTAGGCGACCCGAACGAAGCTGTTCCAGTAGCCGCGCCAGAGGGTGCTGGACACGCGGATCTCGGCGCCGATGTCCGTCAGGATCCGGTTCTCCGTGACCTCCCCGGTGACCGGGTCGACCGGGGAGTTCTTGTAGGCGTAGTCCTTGAAGGGGACCTCGCGATAGACATCGTCGGGGTTGCGGGCGACGCGGGCGTCGTAGCGGTTGGTGTAGTACGTGCCGGGCTCGTCGGGCGGCCGATACGACCACAGGTTGCCCGCCGTGCCCATGATCTGGGCGTGCACGTCGTAGAGGTACATCGGCCCGATCTTCTTGTTGATCTTGGTGATGACCGGGAAGCGGTACGCCGCGCTCAGGATGAGCATCGTCTCGCCGGAGAGCGAGGCCGCCGGGTAGCCCGCGAACATGGTGTTGGGGTTCAGCGCGTTGTTGCCCCAGAAGTAGGGGTGGCGGCCGCCCGCGCGGTACTCGTCGTTGAACTGGACGTTCCGGTCGACGAAGCCCCCCTGGAAGGCGAGCTGGAAGCGGTGGCTGTGCGCGGAGGCCAGGCCCAGGAGCCCGAGGGGGTCGAAGCCGCCGATGGGCTTGACCTGGAAGTGGCCGGTCCAGGAGAAATCGTACTGGTTGAACTGGTAGGCGTCGAGCTTCATGCCGTCGTCCACGTCGACGCCGTAGTAGTCGTCGTAGACGATGTCCGAGTAGCCATGCAGGTAGCTGACGTTGACCACATGACCCGGGGGCGGGTTCGCCGAGAACCGGTAGCGATCCGAGATGGTCTGGTAGGTCACGAAGGCCGAGGCGTTCGCGGAGACCATGAAGGGCTCGTAGCCGGAGTCGGCGGTGGTCTTGAAGCCGAAGCCCACGACCTGGGCGAAGATGCCCGTGGTGGTGCGGGCGTTCCAGGGGTAGAACACGCCCGCCGCCGCGATGTTGGCGACCTGGGCGTTCTTGCCCTCGAAGATGCTGCGGTCGTCGTCGGTGGCGAAGTCACCGTCCGCGTCCAGGGCGTAGGCGAAGTCGAACTTGGTCTCGATGTGCCGCAGGTACACCATGATGTTGGGGTACCAGGTCTGGTTGAAGTACTGGGCCAGCACGTCGAGGTCCTCACCCAGGAGCACCTGGAAGAGGCCCACGTTCTTCTCCACGAAGTCCTGGGCGTAGACCTGGAAGCCACCCTCGATGCCCCAGTTGACCATCGAGTTGTTGGAGTAGCGGAACATCGGGACTGCCGTGGGCGGCATGATGTTGCGGACCCACCGGTAGGGCTTGGTGGCCTCGGCGTACATCGAGAAGTCCTCGCTGTACTCGAGCGAGGCCTGGACCAGCTCCTCGTCGTAGTCGGTCGTGAAGCGGTCGGTCGCCGGGCGGTCGTAGAACTCGTCCTTGGAGAGGCCGTAGATCTTGAAGCCGTGGGCGGTGAAGTTCACATACAGCAGGTTGCCCTCAGGGGTGAGCCAGGGCTGCTGCGCGCCGCCGATGACGTTGGTGAGCTGGCGGATCTCACCGGAGTTGGGGTCGTAGGAGAAGAGGTTGAAGATGCCGTCGGGGTCGGACGAGAAGTAGATCCTGCCGTCCCAGCCCCAGTGGGCGTCGAAGCTCTCGTGGGAGTCCCAGGTGATCGGCTTCATGGCGCCGGACTCGGCGTCGATGATGAACAGATCCTGCTGGTAGTTGCGGAAGATCGCCGCGACCAGCTGCTTGCCGTCCGGGGACCAGTCGACCCTCTGGAGCCAGGTGCCGTCGTGGAAGTCGGTGAGGTACTTCTTGTCGGTGCCGTCGAAGTTGATGGTCACCAGGTTCATGGTGCCGTCGCCGTACTCGAAGTAGGCGATGCGCTTGCCGTCCGGGCTGATCGCCGGGTCCATCCCGCGCTTGGTGTTGGGGATGGGGAAGACGGTGCCCTTCTCGTAGAGGCGGGTGCCCGCCTTCTCCGGGGGGGTGAGGGTCTCGAAGGTCCGCCCCTTCTCCTTGTCCTCGTAGACGTGGAGCTTGATGTACCACAGCTCCTTGAAGTTGTCGGTGTACCCGTCAAGCTCCGGGGCGAGCCCGGTGATCTCGTCGAAGTTCGAGGTGACCATGCCCTCATGGCCGGTGATGACCATCGCGTCCTGGCCGGGCACGAAGTCGAAGCCGTGGGCAAACTCGGTGGGGTAGTTGTTGCTCATCTCGCGGCGTCGCTGCGAGAGCTCGGGGTCGTTCAGGTACTCGCCGGAGAAGGGATACCAGGCGTACTCGGGCATCTCGGTGACGTGGAGCCGGCCGGTGATGTTCGCCGCGTAGTAGCGCCCGTCCTCGGAGTAGCGGGGCTCCAGGGCCCAGGTGCCGGTGGCCTCGCGCTCGTCCTCGCGATCGCGCGTCTTCTTCTTCAGCCAGTCGTCGCGGTCGTCGGGGTCGCTGTAGTCCCAGCCGCCGGGGCTGGTGGTCAGCTCAGCGCCCTCGACCTCGCCAGCGGCCTCCACCCGGTCCTGCACCGCGGTGTACTTGGCGGTGATGTAGGCGACCCAGTCGTCGTAGAGGGTGGCCGCGTCGATGCCGAGCACGTCCTCGATGACGGTCTCCCAGTTGGGCCGCCAGCCCTTGCCATACTCCAGGGCGAAGCGGGCGAAGGTCTCGTCGCCGAAGCGCTCCCGGAGGTAGAGGGCGATGCTGTAGCCCTGCTGGTAGCCGCGCTCGCCGTCGCCCCAGTCCCGCTTGTCCACGCGGCTGACCCACTCGTCGTAGGTGAGGAGCCGGCCTTCGAGGACCGTGGTGCGGATGTTCATGTCGCGGGAGGAGGACCACCAGTTGTAGCCGGCGTTGTCCGACCAGTACTCGGCGCCGCCTTCCGTCCACCAGAAGGGCTCGCCGCCGCCGATCATCAGTTCGACGCCGGTGTCCGCGTCGCGGATGCCGTCCGAGTAGAGGCCGCCCAGCAGCACGCCGCCCGCGCCCTCGCCGATGGGGGCGTTGGCCTTCAGGGAGACGACGTGGGCGAACTCGTGGACGAGCACGTCGGAGAACCACTCCATGCGCCCGCGCATGCGGTAGAAGTAGCCCCCCGCGTTCGCCGAGACCTCAACCCAGTCCCAGGAGGGGATGGTGAAGCCCTCCAGGTGGTCGGACTGGTCCAGGATGACGATGTGGACCTTCTCCTTGAGGAAGTAGTTGAACTCCGCGCACATCGGAGCCCACATCTCCTCCGCGACCTTCGCCGACTTGCGCGCCGACCACTCCGCGTTGACGTAGTGCTCGTTGCCCTCCTCCGGCGACTTCTTGCTGACCGGATAGTGGACATAGAAGTGCTCGGTCTCGATGGAGTACCAGTCGAGGTCCGGGTGGTTGTAGGGGAAGACGAACTTGGCGTCCGCCTTCGGGGACCAGGTGAGCCCGGCTGCGAGCGCAGTACCGGCGACGATCTTGGAGAGTCGGCTCATCGATGAGGTCCGTCAGCTGGAGGAGAGGAGAGGGCTTGGGTAGAGGATGAGGGCCCGGGGCTCAGTAGCGCAGCTCGACGGTGGCCGAGTGGGTGAGCCCGCGGGTGGGGTGGATGTCCTCGATCGGGAAGAACATGAGGTCTTCGCCGCGCAGCGGGACATTCAGGTTGTACGAGATGTCGATGTTGCGGGTGATGTTGAACATCGCCCCCGCGTCGGCGCTGAGCGACCAGCCCTCGGAGCCCTCGACCGGCTCGAGGTTCTGGTCGGGGAACAGGCCCGCCGAGGTGGTGCCGATGGCCGTCGCGCCGTGCCACTCGACCCCCGCGCCGCCGAGCAGCGCCACCGGCCCGAGCTGGAGCAGCACGTCGGCGTCGAAGTAGACCTGCTGGCCCGGCTTGATCCGGCCCAGGAACTGGTTGTTCGTGGTCTCCAGCAGGTACTGCACGAGGTTGGAGAAGCGGTAGATGTACCCGGCCTCGCCGGTCAGCGCGACGGGGCCGAGCTGCCGCTTGGCCGCCGCGCCGAGCTTGAGATCGGCCGAGCCCGTGGTGGTCACGAAGCGCGAGTAGGTGCTGGGGCCGGCGATGTAGGAGCCCGGGGCCTCGTTGCCGGCGGGCACCTTCAGCTCGACCAGGGTGATGACCGAGGTCAACGGCGCGGAGGTCCGCAGCACCTCGAACTTCCAGCCGAAGCGCGGGTCGCCCCAGTACCAGCCCTTGGTGTCGGTGCCGAGGGTCTCGTTGGTGAGCTGGAGGTAGTGGACCGGCATGCGCCAGTACAGCTCTCCCCGAGGGGTGATGCCGTAGCGGATGTCCAGGCGCTCGGTGGTGTAGAGCCACTGGGCGGACTCGAAGTCCATCGCCTCGCCGTCCGGGCTCCAGTAGCCCTTGGCGATCTTGACGTCGGCGCCGAGGTCGGCCTCAAGCCAGCCCTTCCCGATGATCAGCGGGCGCTCGACCTCGCGGGCCGGCAGCGGATCGCGCATGGTCTTGGCCTCCCACGCGCTGGCGTGAGCGGCGGTGGGAGCGGCGATGGATAGCATCAGCAGAAGCGAGCAGGTGCGCATGCCCTTCCTCAGGATCTCTACGTCCTCTCAGAGACGCAGGTGGGCTGCCCTGTTAACGCAGGGCAGGGAGCCGAGCGAGCATACCGGACCGGGAGCCGAAGCGCCAAGTCCGTTGCCGCCCCGGGCGCCGGGGGATACACGGGCGGTCCCCGTCCCGGCGGAGCGATGACACCAAACCCGACGCGCCCGACCCTCACCTCTGGTCTGGTAGGGGTCGCGTTCCTTGCCGGATGTGGGATGGTGCCGCACGCGATCCAGGCCGAAGCCCCCGCGCTGGCCGGTCAGGACGTGCGCCTGACGCTGCTGCACTCCTCGGACATCCACTCCCGGCTCCTGCCCTACACGTTCGACCCCAGCTTCACCGACAACGGGCTGGGCCTCGCCGACGACGCCGATGACTACGGCGGGATCGCGCGGATCGGCTACGTGCTCAAGCGGGAGCGGGCGCGCGCGGGTCGGGTGCTGCACCTGGACTCGGGCGACTGCTTCCAGGGCGCGATCATCTTCAACGAGTACCAGGGGGAGGCCGAGGTCCGCACGATGACCGAGGTGGGCCTGGATGCAGCGGTGATCGGCAACCACGAGTTCGACAGCGGCGCCCACAACCTCGCCGTCCAGGCCTCCGCCCACGCCGGCTACGAGCTGCTGGCCGCCAACTACGACTTCGAGAGCTCCGACCGGCTCTGGGCCACCGAGCTGGAGCGCATCAGCGTCCCCTCGATGCTCTACGAGCTGGACGGGCTGAGGGTCGGCGTCATCGGCCTGGCCAACCTCTCCTCCCTCAACTCCATCCACGACGAGGACAACTCCCTGGGGGTGCGGGTCCTCAACGAGTACGACGTGGTCCCCGAGGAGAGCGTCAAGCTGCGCGATCAAGGCGCGGACATCGTGGTCGTGGTCTCCCACATGGGCCTGGACGACGACCAGGAGCTGGCCCGCCACATCCGCCCCGTCGAGGTCGACGGGGTGCTCAAGAGCCCTGTCGACATCATCCTGGGTGGGCACCACCACGTCGCCATCGACCCCCCGCTGGTCATCACCAATGAGCACACCGACCAGCGCATCCCCGTGGTCCACTCCGGGGCGTTCGCGAAGTTCATCGGCCGGGTCGACCTGGTCATCCGGGACGGGGACATCCTCTCCCACAGCTACCAGCTCTTCCCGATCTCCTCGGACACGGTCAGCGAGGAGGACCCGGCGGTCGTCGAGATCCTCCAGGACTACGAGGAGGAGCTGGCCCAGAACTACCGCACCGACCAGGTCATCGGCTACGCCGACGAGACGCTGTTCCGCTACGGCAGCACCGGCGGCGACTCCATGCTGGGCAACTTCGCCGCCGAGGCGATGCGCGACTACCCTGGCGTGGAGACCGAGATCGCGCTGACCAACACCCTCGGCATCCGCGCGGACATCCCCCAGGGCGAGATCACCCTGGACATGCTGTTCAACTCGATGCCCTTCGACAACACCATCACCACGATGTTCCTGTCGGGGCGCGAGGTGCAGGAGCTGCTGGACTACGTCGCGTTCCGCTCCAGCGAGCGGGGCTGCAACTCCCAGGCCCAGGTCGCCGGCATCGAGTTCACCATGAACTGCCGCGACCTGATCGCCGAGGACATCTACATCAACGGGGAGCCGCTCAACCTGGACACCTCCTACGAGCTGGCCACCAACAACTACATCGCCCACGGCGGCTCGGGCTTCTCCATGCTCGAGCGCAACACCACCCAGGACGACACCGGCATCTCCATCCGCGACATCGTCCGCTCGGCCATCACCTCCCACTACGAGCTGCCTCAGCCTGGCATCTGCCAGGAGGACGGCCGGATCCTGGCGTTCTACTGATGCGACACCTGCTCCTCCTGCTCGCCGTCGCCCCCCTCGGGGCGTGCTCCGGCGGCGCCTCGCCCACCGAGCGCGCCGAGCCGACCTTCCTGGAGGTGACCCTGGTGGATGGCGAGACGGGCAGCGCTGAGGCCCCCCTCCCCTTCTCCGCTGAGCTCCAGTCCCGCACGGTCCGGGTCACTGCCCTCGACGTCAACGGCGATCCGGTGGACTTCAGCGGCGACCTGACCCTGGACGTCCGCCCCGGCCGGCTGGAGATGAGCCCCTGGGCCACCGTGACGGGCGGCACCTGGGAGGGGGAGGTCCTGTTCCGCAACGGCTTCGGGCCGACCCGGATCTGGTTCTCCGACCTGGGCGACAAGGACATCGAGTCCGCCCGCGTGCCCGGCTACGCCACCGGCGTCAGCGAGGAGCTGTGGTTCGAGCTGCCCACGCTCGCCGAGATGAACAACATCGACGACCACGAGACCAACCAGCTCGAGGGCGAGTTCGCCGAGCTGCGCGCCGCGGATCGCGATCTCCGGGTCATCGCGGTGGGCCCCGCCGGCTACTGGGTCACCGACATGGCCGACCCGCCGGGCAGCTACAACTACCTCTTCGTCTACACCTTCTCCCGCCCGGACCCGCCGGTCGAGGTCGGCAGCCGCATCACCCTGCTGACCGGCTCCACCCAGGAGTACCTGGCCACCACCCAGATCTCCTTCCCGCACTACGACGTCGGGGACGACCCCATCGCCGACGTGCCGGAGCCCGAGGTCATCCCCGCCTCCCGCTGTGAGGACAACGACTGGCTGGAGGGCTGGGAGAGCGCGGTGGTCACGCTGGAGGACGTGCGCGTCCCGGCCTCCTTCGTCCAGGGCAGCGAGGACTACCTCGACTACCTCGAGTACGGCCAGTGGCCGGTGCTGCCCTCCGGCGAGGACCGCTGCACCTTCTTCGTGAACACCAGCGTCAGCGTGCCGGACTACGCACCCCAGGCCGGCGCCGAGCTCACCTCGGTCACCGGCACGCTGTCCGAGGTCTGGGGGCGCTGGATCCTGAACCCGCGCGGCGCCGAGGACCTCACCATCGGCGCGGGGGGGCCACCGCCCCTGCCCGGCACCGGCCCCGCCCAGCCACGTCCCCGTCCTCGCCCCCAGCGCGACCCCTACCCCTGATCCCCACCCTTCGGAGCCGACATGTCCCCCCTGCTCTTGCTGCTGGCCGCCGCCCCCGCGAAGGCCGGCGAGTTCATGGACATCTGGGTGACCACCGCCGTTGAGGACACCAACGTGCGCGCCGGCCCCGAGAACTACTCCCCGGGCCCCAACTTCGTGGAGCGGGGAAACCGCACCTTCTTCGAGAACTACGAGTCCTTCTACACCGACGACATCACCCAGGGGCACCTCGTGCTCTACCGGGCGGACGAGGGCTTCTTCCCGAACTGGTGGTCCGAGGCGGCGTTCGTGCTGGAGTACACGCCCTACCTCAACCCCGACGTGTCCAAGCCCGGCGTCTTCATCCGCGACGACGGCAGCTACGTCCGCATCGGCCGGGACCTCGGCGGCGTCGAGGATCACCACATCTCCCTGACCGGCTACGCGGTCAACGCCAGCCGCTTCCGGCTGGGCTACTCCTGGGATCTGGCCTACGGCGGCCGGGAGATCGTCACCCCGCGCGTGGGCGCCATGCCCGGCGTGCGCCTCCAGTGGCAGCGCAAGGGCACCTACGTCTTCGCGGGCATGAAGACGGCGATCAACCAGCGCACCGAGGAGTCCTGGGAGGGCGACCGGAACGCGACGTACTACTCCTTCCTCAGCGGCGCGGGCCTGAACCTGCTCAACGACCGCCTGAAGCTGGAGGCGGGCCTGGGCTCCTTCCAGCAGGGGCAGATCATCAACGTCCGGGACACGTCCTCGCCGCTGTACGGGGAGATCATCTCGGCGCTGGGCACGAGCGGCCAGATCTCCTACCGCAGCACCAACGAGCTGCCGTTCATCCAGTCCTCCGAGCTGCGGCTGTACCGCAACGCGCCGGAGTTCATGCGGGACACCTACATCCGCCACCGCCAGCTCGACGGCTTCGGCTGGCTGGTCCAGGCCGAGGTCAACCGCCTCACCCACAACCTGCTGGACCCGGACAACGAGGCGCAGACCGTGCTCGAGTCGGCCCTGGCCGGCGACGTCCAGGCGTTCCTCATCTTCCGCACCACCGAGATCTTCGTGGACTTCGTCTACAAGGATCTGCCCTACATCGTCTTCAACGTGCCGGGGCTGACCTCGGGCACGGCCATCTCGGAGACGGTGACCTGGAGCCCGCAGCTCTACACCCGCTTCAAGGTCTCCCACTACTTCCCCAACGCGCGCCTGACCCCCAGCTTCGGCATCGGCGTGATGCAGCCGGCGGCCTACACCACCAGCGACGGCAAGACCTTCGTGCAGTACACCGAGCGCGACAAGGAGGCCGTGCCCGATGGCCAGGAGGCCAGCGACATCCTGGGCTCGGTGCTGGGGCTGCAGGTGGACGTGACCCCCTCCACGGTGGTGGTGGGCGAGCTGCTGTTCACCAAGGACGCCAACCAGTCCCGGGTCGAGGAGGCCAGCGACGGCGTGCGCCTGCGCGTCCAGGAGGACCCCGAGGTCATCAACGCCCTCGGCTTCAACCTGATGCTGCGCGCCCACTTCTGACCGACCGGGTGACCCGGCTTCTTTCGGGGAAGTCCTGCTGCTATGGTGGCGCCGGAGGTGTCCTGTGCTGCCGCTCCTGCTCGCGCTCTCTTCCCCCGCCGTCGCCGCGGACCGCGTCTCCCCGGACGCCTCGGTCCAGGGCGCGATCACCTTTGTTCGCGTTGGCATGAACGCCGACCTGCGCGGCGGGGTCAAGCTGGACCTCTGGAGCAAGGAGGGCAGCACGCTGTTCAGCGACACCTACCTGAAGGTCCACGCCGCGGCCATCGCCAGCCCGGCCTACGTGCGCGCCGGCGGGCGGGTCAGCTTCGAGCCGATCGCGCTCCTGAACGTCTCGGCCTTCGCCTTCTACAACGCCTACTTCGGCAACTTCCAGACCGTCATCGGCTTCGACGACCCCGCCTTCAACTACGGGACCAACGACGACCTGGAGGCCTACGAGGACAACCAGGGCACCGGCGGAGGGCTGAGCTGGGGGGTCTCGCCGACCCTCAAGGCCCGGGGCGGGCCCATCATCGTGCTGCTGAACGCCGAATACAGCCAGTGGTACGTCACCGCGCCCGACGTCACCGGCGACTACTGGTTCGAGCGCGAGTACGAGCTGATGATCGGCATGAACAAGGACGCCATCCTGACGTCCAACAACCTGCTCTTGTTCGAGTGGGACTGGAACCCCGAGGACCGCATGTTCCTGCGGGTGGGCTCCATCACCCGCTACCGCCGCGCGCTCGGGGACACCGAGGACGCCCTGCTGCGCACCGGGCTCATCGCCCAGTTCTCCACGAAGGACGGGCACCTGGTCCACACCCTGCTCGCGTCGGCCTACCTCAAGGATCGGGCATACACAAAGCCGTTCCCGCCGTTTCTGGCCTACACCATCAAGTGGACCCTGTAGGTCAGCGCCGGACGCCCGTGCCCCGGAAGCTCTCGTTGTTCCGCACCCGGCGGGTCACCCGGATGTCGGCGTAGCCCTCGTCCGCGAACCAGCGCTCCAGCTCCTCGCCGGTGATGGTCGCGGTGACCGGGACGCGCAGCCGATCGTAGATGTCGGCGATGACCACGTCGAAGGGCCACTTGTGGTGGTCGTGGGTGGGCAGGTGGGAGACCACGCCGCCGACGACCGGGACGTGCCGCATCACCCGATAGGGGGTGTGGGAGAACGCGCGCAGGCCGATGGCGATACCCCGGGACAGGCGGAAGAGCGCGTCGTCGTCCATGGTCGAGGCCACCCCGCGCAGCGCGCCGGAGGCGATAGCGGCGGTGCCCGCGCGGGGCCCGTACACCCACACCTGCACCCGCCCGGTGGGCTTGACGAGCTGGCCGAGCGCCCGGAAGCCGCCGTAGGGATCGCTCATGTGGTGGATGACGCCGAAGCAGTAGACGAGGTCGAACGCGGCGGCCTTCACGGGCGGCCGGGTGAGGTCCCCCTGGACGACGTGCACCCGCGAGAGCCCCTCGCAGTTCTTGGCGGCCGAGGCGACCGCGTCGGGCGCGTTGTCCAGGGCGACCACCTCGGCCCCGTAGCGCGCCGCGTAGAAGGCGTGCCGGCCGAAGCCGCACCCGGCGTCCAACACCAGCCGGCCCAGGAAGTCCCTGGGCTGGAGCGGGTGGACCATGTCGTGGAAGTTCTCCTCGTACTCGGGCTCGGTGCCGTCGAAGGTGGTCCAGCGGTGCCCGGAGGAGGGGCCGGCGGGCCGATCGTCCGGCATCATCCGCGGGATGCCGTCGAGGATGGGGTAGACCGCGCCGCACTCCCCGCAGGTGAGCGAGCCCTCGACGATGTCGGTGAGGGCGTGCTCGTCCAGGGCGAGGCCCCGCTGATCCTGCTCCGGGGGCTCCCAGTGGCCGGTGTAGGTCGGCAGGGTCCGGGTCCGGGTGGTGTGGAGGATCAGCTCCTCGCCGCCGCAGGCGGGGCAGGCCAGCCACTGGAGCAGACGGTACTTCACCGGGGCACCTCGCGGGATGGGCGGCGGGCGTCATGGCCGCCGCTGGAGGATCCTTAGCCCGATCAGGACCGGTGCGCGCGGAGGGGGCCTGCGACCCCCTATCGTGTTAGAGGAGAATACTTCTCAGGCCATCCTGGAGTCTCTTGATCCGGACGGCAGGTCCGAAGGCCCCCAAACCCCGAAAGGTGTCATGGAAAGCACAACGCAGACCGCTCTGCCCGAGCGCGACGGCAAGCCTGTCGAGATCCGCGAGAGCGTGACGATCCTCTTCGCCGGTGACTCCGGCGACGGCATGCAGCTCACCGGAACCCAGTTCACCAACACCTCGGCGCTCGCGGGCAACGATCTGGCCACCCTGCCCGACTTCCCCGCCGAGATCCGCGCTCCGGCGGGCACCCGCGCGGGGGTCTCGGGCTTCCAGCTCCAGTTCTCGTCGCTGGACATCTTCACCCCGGGCGACGCCCCCGAGGTGCTGGTGGCGATGAACCCCGCCGCCCTGGTCGCGAACCTCAACCGCCTGCGGCCGGCCGGCACCATCATCGTGAACATCGACAAGTTCGATGACCGCGACCTGGAGAAGGCCGACCTCACCTCCAACCCCCTGGAGGACGGCAGCCTGGACGACTACCAGATCATCCCGGTCAAGCTCTCCAGCCTCACGAAGGAGGCGGTGAAGGACCTGGGCCTGAGCGCCAAGGAGACCGACCGCTGCAAGAACTTCTTCGCGCTGGGCATGACCTACTGGCTCTACAACCGCGACGCGGAGTACACGCGGAGCTGGATGCGGAGCAAGTTCAAGGAGCCCTACCGCGCCGCCAACCTCGCGGCGCTCGAGGCCGGCTGGAACTACGCGCTGACCATGGAGCTGCTCGAGCGCTCCTTCGAGGTGCCCGCCGCCCAGCTGCCCGCCGGCACCTACCGCAACGTCACCGGCAACCAGGCCCTGGCCATGGGCCTCGCGGCGGCCGCGGTGAAGTCCGGCCTGCGCCTCTTCTACGGCTCCTACCCCATCACGCCGGCCTCGGACATCCTGCACAACCTGGCGCAGTACAAGCACTACGACGTCACGACCTTCCAGGCCGAGGACGAGATCGCGGCGGCCTGCGCGGCCATCGGGGCCTCCTACGGCGGCGCCCTCGGCGTGACCGCCACCTCCGGCCCCGGCCTGGCGCTCAAGGGAGAGGCCCTCGGCCTCGCGGTGATGACCGAGCTGCCCCTGGTCGTCGTCGACGTGCAGCGCGGCGGCCCCTCCACCGGCCTGCCCACCAAGACCGAGCAGTCCGACCTGCTCATGGCCATGTACGGCCGCAACGGTGAGGCCCCCATGCCCATCGTCGCGGCGGCCACCCCGGCGGACTGCTTCGACGCGGCGATCACCGCGGCGCGCTTCGCCCTGCACGCCATGGTGCCGGTGATGCTGCTGACCGACGGCTACCTGGCCAACGGCTCCGAGCCCTGGCTGCTCCCCGACGTCGACAGCATCGAGGCCATCCCCAACCGCAAGATCACCCACAACAACAACGCCGACGGGCCGCTGCTCCCCTACAAGCGGGAGCCGGAGACGCTGGCCCGGCCCTGGGCGGTCCCGGGCACCCCGGCCTGGAGCACCGCATCGGCGGCCTGGAGAAGCAGGACCTCACCGGGAACGTGTCCTACGACCCCCGGAACCACCAGCTCATGTGCGAGACCCGCGCCGAGAAGGTGCAGCGGCTCCAGCGCCTCATCCCCGACCTGGAGGCCATCGGCAGCCCGCATGGCGTGCTGGTGCTGAGCTGGGGCTCCACCTTCGGATCGGTCCGCCAGGCGGTGCTCGCGGCGTTCAAGGAGGGCAAGGCCGTCGCCCACGCCCACCTGCGCTACCTCAACCCCTTCCCCGCCAACCTCGAGGCGCTGCTCCGACGCTACGACAAGGTGCTCATCCCCGAGATGAACCTGGGGCAGCTCGTGCGGCTCATCCGCGCCGAGTACCTGATCGAGGCGGTGCCGCTCAACAAGATCCAGGGCCAGCCGTTCAAGGTCTCCGAGATCAAGACCGCCATCGACGCGCTGACCGACAAGGAGGGCTGAGATGTCCGACCTCTTCGAATCCGCGACCGAAGCCACCGCCGAGGACGGCGCCCAGCTCACCAAGAAGGACTTCATGTCCGACCAGACCATCCGGTGGTGTCCGGGGTGCGGGGATTACTCGATCCTCTCCCAGACCCAGACGGTGCTGGCGGAGCTGGGCCTGCCCCGCGAGAAGGTCGCCATCATCAGCGGCATCGGCTGCTCCAGCCGCTTCCCCTACTACATGAACACCTACGGCTTCCACACCATCCACGGGCGCGCCCCGGCCTTCGCGACCGGCCTCAAGTGCGTGAACCCGGACCTCTCGGTGTGGATGATCACGGGCGACGGCGACGGCCTGTCCATCGGCGGCAACCACCTCGCCCACATCCTGCGCCGCAACGTCGACGTGCAGGTCCTGCTGTTCAACAACCGCATCTACGGCCTGACCAAGGGGCAGTACTCCCCCACCTCCGAGGTGGGCAAGCGCACCAAGTCCACGCCGCTGGGCTCGCTGGACCACCCCTTCAACCCCCTGGCCTTCGCCCTGGGCGCGGGCGCGACCTTCCTGGCCCGCTCGGTGGACATCATGCCCCGCGAGCTTCGCCAGGCCCTCCGGGACGCCGCCGACCACCGGGGGACCTCGTTCGTCGAGATCTACCAGAACTGCAACATCTTCAACGATCTGGCCTTCGACGACGTGGTCAACCGCAAGGTGCGCGACGACCGGGTGCTCATGCTCGAGCACGGCAAGCCCATGACCTTCGGCAAGAAGGGCGCCCCCAAGGGCCTCCGCCTCAACGGGCTGGCGCTGGAGGTCGTCGCGCTGGAGGGCGGGCTGACCGAGGCCGACTGCATGGTCCACGACGTGACCAACGCCACGCTGGCCTCGCTGCTGGTCAACCTGAACCAACCCGAGGCGCCGGTGCCGATGGGCGTCCTCTACAAGGTCGAGCGCCCCACCTATGACGCGCTGTTCAACCAGCAGGTCGACCAGGCGCGCGCGAAGTTCGGGGAGGGCTCCCTGGAGAAGCTCATCTACAGCGGGCAGACCTGGACCGTCGAGTGATCGAGCCGCGACCGCTGGAGGACGTCCCACCCATCACCGGCCTTCGAGGCGTCTTCTGTGACATCGACGACACCCTGACCCACCACGGGCGGCTGGTGCCCGAGGCCTTCCAGGCCCTGCACCGGCTGCGCGCGGAGGGCCTGCGGGTGGTGCCCATCACCGGCCGCCCCGGCGGCTGGGTGGACCACCTCGCCCGGATGTGGCCGGTCGACGGTGTGGTCGGCGAGAACGGCGGGCTGTGGTTCTACCACCGCGACGGGCGCCTGCACCGCCGCTTCCTCCAGCCCCCGGCCGAGCGCCAGGCCAACCGGGCCCGGCTCACGGCGCTGGCGGACGAGATCCTGGCGGCCGTCCCCGGCACCGCGCTGGCGTCGGATCAGCCCTACCGCGAGCTGGATCTGGCCATCGACTTCTGCGAGGACGTGCCCCCCCTCCCCGACGCTGACATCGATCGCATCGTGGCCTGCTTCCAGGCCGCCGGGGCCACCTGCAAGGTCTCCTCCATCCACGTCAACGGCTGGTACGGCCGCTTCGACAAGCTGGAGGGCTGCAGGCGCCTGCTCGCCGAGCTGTGGGGAGAGTCCCTCGACGACGTGGCCGATGCCTACGCCTTCTTCGGCGACTCGGCCAACGACGAGCCGATGTTCCGGTTCTTCCCGCTGTCGGTGGGCGTGGCCAACGTGCGCCGCTTCCTTCCCCGCATGGCGCAGGGCCCGCGCTGGATCACCCGGGGCGAGGGCGGCCACGGCTTCGCTGAGGGGGTCGGGATCCTGCTGGAGCGGCGGGCGTGAACACCCCTCCGCCCACCGACGAGCACGTCCTCCCCCCGGACACGGTGGTCGAGCGCTTCGACCGCTACCTCGCCCTGCACCTCGAGGGCTTCCCCTCCCGGGCCTGGGCCCGCAAGGCCATCAAGCGGGGGGAGATCCTGCTGAACGGCGAGCCCGCCGAGCCCAGCCGCTTCCTCCACCCCGGGGATACGCTCACCCTGCTGGGATCCCGGCGTCCGCCGCCGAAGATCTTCACCTGCCGGCTCGACGTGCGCTACGAGGACGACTGGCTGGCGGTGGTCGACAAGCCTGCGGGGCTGGTGGTCATGGCCAACCGCCACCGCACCCTGGAGCACGCCCTGCCCCACAACCTCAAGCCCTCGGGCCGCCCGGACGCCCTGCGACGCCCGCGCCCGGTCCACCGGCTGGACGTGCCCACCAGCGGCCTGCTCCTGGTGGCCAAGACCGCCGCCGCGCAGGTCCACCTGGGCAAGCAGTTCGAACACCGCCAGGTGTTCAAGCGCTACGGCGCGCTGGTCGTGGGCCGCCCCGACCCCGCCGAGGGCACCCTGGACGCCCCGGTGGGCGAGCGCCCCGCGCTCAGCCGGTATCGGGTGGCGCAGGCCGGGCGCTGCCTCAAGTCCGAGTGGGTCAGCCTGGTGGACCTCTGGCCGCTGACCGGGCGCACCCACCAGCTCCGCATCCACATGGCGAACGCCGGCTGGCCGGTGCTGGGCGACGACCTCTACGGCACGCCGCCGCTGGTGCTGCGGGGCAAGGGCCTGTACCTCTGTGCCCTGGAGTTGGCCTTCACCCACCCCGAGGACGACCGGCCGGTGCGGGTGACCCGCGAGGTGCCCCACAAGTTCCACTCCTTCCTGGACCGCGAAGCCCGACGATGGGAGAGATACCACCCGACCGAGGGCCCATGAGCCGAGCTGATCCCCTGCGCGCCTCTCTGCGCGCCCACGCCCCCGCCGACGCCCTCGAGGCGACGTTCATCCAGCGCATGCTCGACCTGTGCGAGGTGCCCGGCGACCCCTTCACCCGCGCGCACTTCGCGCCGGGCCACTTCACCGCCAGCGCCTTCGTGCTCTCGCCGGACCGCAGCGCCCTCCTGCTGATCCACCACAAGAAGCTCGGCCGCTGGCTGCAGCCCGGGGGGCACGTCGACCCTGAAGACCCTGATCTCTGCGCCGCCGCCCGCCGCGAGGCCGCCGAGGAGACCGGGCAGCGCGACCTACCCGCCGCGGTGCCGGGCATCTTCGACGTCGACATCCACGACATCCCGCCCCTCAAGGGCGAGCCCGCCCACCAGCACTTCGACGTGCGCTTCCTGTTCCAGGCCACCTCCCGCGCGGTCACGCAGACCGACGAGGTGGCCGGGGTGCGCTGGGTGCCGCTGGAGCAGGTCTCCCTGGCCGAGTCCGACGAGTCCGTGATGCGGGCGGTCCGCAAGATCAGGCGGCTGTGACCGGGTGGGGCAGCGGGCGCCCCGCCAGGAAGCACGCCACCGTGTCCGCAAGCTCCGCGGCCACCGCCTCACCCAGGCCCGGGTGGTAGCCGGCGGCGTGGGGGGTGATGAGCACGTCGTCCCGCGCCGCGAGGGCCGCCAGCTCCGGCCAGGGCTCCTGGGGGAACACGTCGAGGCCCAGACCCCCGATGCGGGGCGCGTGGAGCAGCGCCGGCAGGTCCAGGCACCCGCCCCGCGCGGTGTTGATGAGGATGACGCCGGGCTTGAGCCGGTGCAGGTTACCGCGATGGATGAGCGCGCTGGAGCTGGCCGTGAGCGCGCAGTGCAGGGTGAGGACGTCCGCCCGGGGGAGCAGCTCGGCGAGGGGCAGCGTGCCGGGGACCGCCGGGTCACAGGCCAGCACCTGCGCACCCAGGGCCGCCCAGACCTCGGCCGCCCGACGCCCGATGACCCCCAGCCCCACGACCCCGACGGTGACGTCGCGGGCGCGACGGGGGGCCCGCGCGGGCAGCTCCCCCCGGGCCCACACCCCGGCGCGGGCCCGCGCCTGCAGGCCGGGTAGATCCCGCAGGAAGGACAAGGCCATGCCCACCGCGGTGTCCACCACCGCGTCCCGGCGGGCCAGCGGGCAGCGCGCCACGGCGACCCCGCGGGCCTGCGCGGCCTGGACGTCGATGTGCTCGTGGCCGGAGGTGGTGGTCACCACCAGCTTGAGGTCCGGCGCGCGGCTCAGCAGCGCTTCGGTGACCTGCACCTTGGAGGTCACCGCCATCACCGTCACGCCGTCGAGCGGCGGGTCGGCCCCCTGGAAGTGGAGCACCGGCACCCCGAGCGCCGCCAGCAGGCGCCGCTCCTCGGCCAGGGCCGCGTCGGTCTCGTAGGCAGAGCGCCCCCAGCGCAGCAGGGTGGTCAAAGCCGCTCAACCTCCACCCGACTGGCCAGCGCCTCGCAGGCCGCGCGGTCGAGGCGGGCGACGTCGGGCCGGGTGGCGGCGTAGGCCCCGCAGGCCATCGCGAAGGCCACGACCTCCTCGGCCGGGCGGCCCTTGGCGTGCAGGAGACCGGCGCACAGGGCGTCGCCGCAGCCCACGGTGTGCACCACGTCGACCTTGGGGGGGGTCGCGCGGAGCAGCGCGCCGCCCACCCGAAACCACGCGGAGCGATCCTCGTCGGTGACCACCACGGTGCGCGCGCCCCGGGACGCCAGCGCCTCGACAGCCTCCGGGCCGGTGCGCACACCGAACGTGCGCTGACACTCCCGGAGGTTGGGCTTGACCACGGCGATCTCGCCCACGGCGAGGCACTCGGTGAGCGCCGCCCCCTGGGCGTCGAGGACCACCGGCACGTCGAGGCTGCAGAGGCGCGCGTAGAGGTCGGGGCGGCTGGTGGAGCCCCCCAGCACCAGCTTCCGGACCGGCAACATGCAGCGCACCGCCGCGATGACCGCGTCGACCTCGTCGTCGCTCATCTTGGGGGGCGGCCCGTAGACCGTGGTGGTCACACCGCGCTCGTCATAGACCGTGAAGCCGCGCCGGGATCCATGACGGAGCGCCACGAAGCGGGTGGAGAGGCCCTCGTCGCCGAGCAGCTCCTCGATCTCACGGCCGGTGGTGCCGCCAAGGGCCACCAGGGCGCGGACGTCGTCGCCGAGGTCGAAGAGGGCCCGCGCGACGTTCAGGGGCTTGCCGGTGGCGAGCAGCCGACCGCGGGAGGGAGGACGGAATGCGCCGCCCGCCGAGAACCCGGGGACGCTGTAGATGTGCTCCACCATGGGGTTGGTGGTGACGGTGAGGATCATCTTCTCGCCCGCTCAGGAGGCTCTCCGTGCGGGGGCAATGTAATCGGTCTGCCAGCGGCGTCAGTCCACCAGCGCGATGGGGATGTCCTCGGCGATCTCGTCCAGGATGGCGGCCAGCTCGTTGCCGGTGTTGGCCTCGTAGAAGCTCCCGTAGCCTCGGACGAGGCTCTCGAGGAAGGCCGTCTGACTGGCGCTGTAGCTCTTGTTCAGGGACACCGAGTAGACGCTGATGTCGTTGGCTTCGGCGTAGTCGGCCATGAGGATCGCGTCGTCGTGGCGCTGACCGAGATCACAGTTCGGGTTGTTGTTGGGCCAGCAGGAGTACAGCCCATCGGAGATCAGCAGGATGAAGTGGAGCGCGTTGGGATCGCCGTTGGCCAGGAAGTGGTCCACCGCGTCCTCCAGGCCTGCGGCCTGGTTGGTGCCGTCGTAGCCGGCCCGGCAGTCCAGCATGTGGTCGTTGCCGTTCTCCGTGCCGTCCGGCGTGCGGTCCTTGTCGCACCAGTCGAGGGTGCTCCAGACCGAGTAGATGCTGCTGTAGTCGGTGTCGACATAGGTCAGCGGGACCCAGGGGCTCTCGAAGTCGTCGACGCCGTCGTTGTTGGCGTCGTAGTGGGTGTCCCCGGTGAAGCAGATCATGCCCACCCGGTCGCCGGGGAACTGGTTGGCGTACATGTAGTCCAGCAGGGCCAGGTTGCCGATGCGGGCCTTGTCGATGTCCCGGGAGAACGAGCCGGTGACGTCCTGGACGACCATGATCTCGCGAGTGCGCAGCGCGCTGATGGCCACCGCGGCCAGGTTCACCGAGTTCATGCCGAAGATCGGCGAGACGAGCAGATCGAGCGGGCCGTCGTTGGTGCCGCCGCGACGGCGCACCGTGACCTGCACGGCGTTGGTGTAGCTGGCGGTGGGGTCGAAGCTGCGGGTGTCATAGTCCCAGCCGCCGAAAGCGAAGGTCGTGTTGGAGGTGCTGTGGACGGAGGTCCCAGCGATGGTGTTGAGGTTCACCACCGCCTCACCGATGCTCTGGGCCTCAGACTCGCTGCCGCCGCCGCGCAGGGTGATGGTGGCGGCGTGCGCCGCAGCGTCAGCGGCGTTCTGCGCCTGGAGCGCAGACATGCGGATGTAGTTGATGTCGATCATGAGCGCGGCAAACGCGAGCACCGCCGTAAAGGCAAACGCCAATAAAACTGCGTAGTTACCGCCGCGCTTTCTCCGCGACCTGACTCGGGCTGAGTGCATGACCCCTCCTTCCTGGAGCGGGTGACACATCCTGGTGTCGGTGGACATGAAGAAAAACTTCCTGCCGTGGAGAGATTATAGAGCCAGTCCTACACTCTGACAAAACTTCTTTCACTCCCCTCAGCTTACGGCCCTTTACCCCGTCCGATCCGGTCGCGCTCGTCGACGTAGCCGATGGCCTCCAGGGCCTGCTTCAGCGCATCGTCAGGTGCGAGGATCTCGCCGCTGCTCTCTCCCGGCGCGCTTCGCGGGATCAGCGCGCCGCCCTCGATCCGCGCGCCCCACGCGGAGGGGCTTCGACGGGTCGCGCCCACCTCGACGACAGGGCGCCCCTGCACCAGGGGTTGGAGCGAACCCTCCACGGCCGCGCGGTACAGGTCCACCACCGCGACCTGTCGTGCGGTCCGGCCCTCCCCGAGCCCCCGCACCCGCAGCGGCACGCGAAGCTGCGGATCCACCAGGGCGCCGCCGTGGCCCCAGCGGCCCTCCTCGCCGAGGGACTCCCCGTGGTCGGCGGTGACGAAGACGAGCGGCCCGTCCCCCAGAGCGGCGAGCAGCCGGGTCAGCTCGGCTGCGCAGGCGTCGACGTTTCCCCGATAGGCTGCCCTGAGATCCGCCGGGCTGTCCGAGGGCGCGCGGCGGGGGTGCGGATCGCGACGGTATTCATGGGGCAGCAGAAGGTGCACCCAGAGGAAACGAGGGGCTGACGAGCCGGCCGACCACCATCGGATCGCCGCGTCGACCAGCAGGGCGTCCCGGTCATGCCGGAGCCGCGGCAGCGGGCCGCCCAGCCGGTGACGCCAGGCCTGCGCGGTGTGGACGCCGAAGAGCGGCTCCACCCAGCGGTCGCTGTGCGCGAAGCGCTGGAAGCCCTCGTCAAAGCCCAGCTCGGCGCGCAGGTGCGGGTTGCTGACGAAGGCCGCGGTCGCGTAGCCGCGCGCCTGCAGCGCCTCCGCCAGCGGGGTCGTCCGTGCGTCCGGGCGGGTGAAGCCGCCCTCGACCACCCGCCCGCCGCCGTGCCGTCGCACCGGGAGGCCGCGCATGAGGCTGTCCATGGCGGGCAGGGTCCACGGCGCCGCTGAGATCGCCTGGTCGAACACCCACCAGCCCTCGCCGGGCAGCGCCCCCAGGGCGTCGGCGCGCAGGGTGTCGACGGTGATGAGGACGACGTCTCGGCCGGCGCCCCCCTCGATCGGCGGCGCCGTCTCCGGCCGTTGGCCGACGGCCGCCGCGGCGAGGCCCGAGCCGACGATCAGCGCCGCCCCCACCCGGGGACGCAGGACGCCCACGAGCCCCAGGGCCAACGCCACCACAGCGAGCGCCGGGGCGTCCGCGGTCCGGGCGAGGTGGGGCCCCAGGATGAGCGCCCAGGCCAGCGGGAGCAGCCGGTGACCCTGGGGCAGCGCCGCGACGATCCCGCCGAACGCGCTCCACCCGACCACGCTCAGGGCGGCCTCCCAGGTCACCACCTGCGGCCCGGCGGCGGGCCAGAGCGCGCCGACGGCGGCCTCGATCACGGCGAAGCCCGCCATCGCCAACACGCCGTCGCGGATCCGTTCTCGCCGCATGGGGACAGCTATCATCCGACTCCCCGCTCTGCCCCGGACAGATTCTGTCCTGTCCCCGGCATAGGGTGTCCGCCGATCGCCCCTCCCGCCCGGGAGACCCCCAAGTCATGTCCAAGAACAAGACCACCTACGTCTGCAGCGCAGAGGACTGCGACTACCGCTCGCCGCGCTGGCTGGGGCAGTGCCCCCGCTGCAAGGAGTGGAACACCCTCCAGGAGCTGATCGAGACCCCGTCGGTCCACCCCACGGTCGCCCCGGTGGGCGGCTCCACGCCCATCCCCATCTCCCAGCTCTCGGCCACCGACGGCGAGGTGCGCCTGCGGGTGGGCATCCAGGAGCTGGACCGGGTGCTCGGGGGCGGGCTGGTCACCGGCTCCCTGGTGCTGATCGGTGGAGACCCCGGCGTCGGCAAGTCCACCCTGCTGCTGATGGTGCTCGACCGCTTCGCCCGGCGTGGCATCCCCACCCTCTATGTGTCGGCCGAGGAGAGCGCCCGGCAGGTGCAGCTCCGGGCCGAGCGCCTGGGCATTGGCGGGGACACCCTGTTCCTGCTGGCCGAGACCGACCTCGATCGCGCGCTCTCGGCGGTCGATCAGGTCGGCCCCAAGGTGCTGGTGCTCGACTCGGTCCAGACCCTCTGCGCCCCCCACATCGGCAGCGTGCCCGGCTCGGTGGCCCAGGTGCGCGAGGTCGCCGCGCGGGCGATGGCCCTGGCCAAGGGGCGGGATCTGCCCACCTTCCTGGTGGGGCACGTCACCAAGCAGGGCGGGCTGGCCGGCCCCAAGGCCCTGGAGCACCTCGTCGACACGGTCATCTACTTCGAGGGGGACGGCAGCACCCAGCTCCGCGCGCTGCGGGCCACCAAGAACCGCTTCGGCTCCACCGGCGAGCTGGGCTTCTTCGAGATGAGCAGCGCCGGCCTGGTCGAGGTGCCCGACGCCTCCGCGCGCATGCTCTCCGAGCGGGTCCCCGACGCGCCGGGTACGGCCGTCGTGGCCGCGATGGAGGGCAGCCGCCCCCTGCTGGCCGAGGTCCAGGCCCTCGTCGGGCGGCCCACCCCCGGCACCCCCGGCCGCACCGTGCTGGGGTTGGACAAGGGGCGGCTGGACATGCTGGTCGCGGTGCTGGGGAAGCTGGGCTACGCCCTGCACGACCGCGACGTGTTCGCCTCCGCCGCCGGGGGGATCCGGCTGACCGAGCCCGCCGCCGACCTCGCGATCGCCGTCGCCCTGGCCAGCTCGCTGCGGGAGCGCCCCATCGATCCGGGCACGCTCGTGTTCGGGGAGATCGGCCTGGTCGGCGAGCTGCGCGCGGTCAGCCACCCCAACCTGCGCGTCATCGAGGCCGCGCGGCACGGCTTCCGGCGGGTCATCGCCCCGGCTGCGGCCGCCCGGCACGCCCCGGAAGGGGTGGAGCTGATCGGCGTGCGGACGCTCCGCGACGCGCTCGCCGCGCTCGCCTGATCCAACACAGGAATCCGTCGGCGCGGTCTTGCAGCTTGCGGGCCTCGAAGCGTCGTTGTGGAGCAGGCGGTCACAAGGGGGCCTGCGAACGGCGTTGCCGTCGCCGAACGTGGGCGCTATTTCCCTCTTCCATGAATTGAATGAGTATTCATTCAGCGAGGAGGTTCCCCTTGAGCGCGACCGGCTTCAACGTTGATCTTCGTGACATGCAGTTCGTGCTGTTCGAGCAGCTCAAGGTCCAGGAGCGCCTCGCGGGCTTCGACAAGTACGCCGAGTTCGATCAGGAGCTGTACGAGGCCACCCTCCAGGAGGCCTTCCGCGTCACCCGCGAGGTCTGGTGGCCGGTGAACGGCCCCGGCGATCGCCAGGGCGTGTCCCTGGACGACCAGGGCAACGTCACCACCCCCAATGGCTTCAAGGAGGCCTGGGACGCCCAGGCCGAGGGCGGCTGGGTCGGCTTCACCGCCGAGCCCGAGTGGGGCGGCATCGGCCTGCCCGAGCCCGTCGGCATGGCCATCGGCGAGATGTTCACCGGCTCCTGCCCGGCGCTCTCCACCTACGCGGGGCTCAGCCGCGGCGTGGCCAACCTGCTCAAGGTGTACGGACCCGAGTGGATCCAGCAAGCCTGCATCGAGAACCTGTTCACCGGCGTGTGGGGCGGCACGATGTGCCTCACCGAGGCCGGGGCGGGCAGCTCGGTGGGCGACAACCGCGCCAAGGCCACCCCGATCGAGGGTGAGGACGGGGTCTACCACCTCGAGGGCGAGAAGATCTTCATCACCGGCGGCGACCAGGACCTCACCGAGAACATCATCCACCTCGTGCTGGCCCGCGCCCCCGGCGCCCCCAACGGCACCAAGGGCCTCTCCATCTTCGTGGTGCCCAAGTTCGACTTCGAGGACGGCGCGCGCAACGGCGCCTTCGTCGTGGGCGTCGAGCACAAGATGGGCCTCAGCGGCTCGGCCACCTGCGTGCTGGCCCTGGGCGACCGCAAGCCCTGCCGGGGCTACATCCTGGGCAACGAGGGCGACGGCATGGGCATCATGTTCCACATGATGAACGAGGCCCGCATCGCCGTGGGCATCCAGGGCCTCGCCAGCGCCGCCGCCGCCTACGAGAACGCGCTGGCCTACGCCAAGGAGCGCGTCCAGGGCGTGGCGCTCAAGGACATGCGCAACCCCGACGCCGCGCCGGTCACCATCGTGAACCACCCCGACGTCCGCCGCATGCTCATGCGGATGCGCGTCTCGGTCGAGACGATGCGCTCGATGCTCTACGGCACCGCCATGCGGCTGGTGTTCTCCGAGCACTCCGCGGACGAGGACGTGCGCAAGATGCACCACAACCACGTCGAGCTGATGACGCCCATCTGCAAGGCGCACTGCACCGACCTGGGCTTCGAGGTCTGCGTCACCGCCGTCCAGACCTACGGCGGCTACGGCTACATCCAGGAGTACCCCGTCGAGCAGCACGTCCGGGATCAGAAGATCTCCTCGATCTATGAGGGCACCAACGGCATCCAGGCGATGGACCTGCTGGGCCGCAAGATGCGCAAGGGCTCGGGCGCGCTGTTCATGCAGTGGCTCCAGGAGTCCGGGGAGCAGCTCTCCCAGGCCAAGGAGTCCGGACACTTCGCCGATGAGATCGCCCAGCTTGAGAAGGCGCAGCAGTCCCTCGGGGCGGCGGCCATGCACCTCGGCGGTGTGGGCGCCCAGGGCAACCTCGAGGGCGCGATGCTCCAGGCGACCCCCTTCATGGAGCTGTTCGGCACGGTCATCCTGGGCCTCCACGCCCTGGAGCAGGCCCTGATCGCCCAGGCCGCCCTCGACGCCGGGGCCAGCGGCTCCGACGAGCGCTTCTACAAGGGCAAGGTGCTGAACCTCAAGTTCTATGTGAGCAGCTTCCTGCCCAAGGCGGTCGCCCTGTCCAAGTCCATCCGCAGCGGCGACGAGAGCTGCCTCGATGAGGCGCTCTTCCAGTAGGGAGTGTCTTAATAGAGAAGGCAGGCGGCGCGCTGGTCCTCCCATTGGCCGCGCGCTGCAGCCCAGGCGTCGACCAGCTCGCGGGGCCGCACGCCGGCCTCCAGGCCCAGCCGGGCCTCGGCGCTGCCGCACAGCAGGTCGATGGCGATGGGGTCGTCGACAAACTCATAGGTCTCGGTGCGCCACCCGAAGCGCTCCGGGTTCGCGCGGCGGGCAGCCTCCAGGACCACGAGCCCCAGCAGCAGCGCGTCCAGGGCGTCGCGGTTGGTGAGGTGGATCTCCAGGCCCCCGCAGACCTGCCCGGCGTGCTTCTGGAACTGGGGCCAGAAGCTCGCGGGTCGGAAGGCGACCCCCTCCAGACCGTTATCCAGCGCCCCCTTGCGGCACAGCTCGGCGAAGCGGCCCGGGTCCAGCCAGGGCGCGCCGACCAGGTGGAAGGGGCGGGTGGTGCCCCGGCCCTCGCTCAGGTTGGTGCCCTCGATCAGGCACATGCCCGGGTAGAGGATGGCGGTGTCCAGGGTGGGCATGTTGGGGCTGGGGAAGACCCAGGGCAGCCCCGTCTCGTCGAACCACTGCTCCCGAAGCCAGCCCTCGCAGCGCAGCACCGTCAGGGGGCAGTCGATCCCGAGCGCGCGCTGGAAGTACATGGCCAGCTCGCCCATGGTCATGGCGTGGCGGTTGGCCAGGGGGTAGGCCGACACGAAGCTCTCGAACCCGGGCTCGACGACGTTGCCCTCGATGGAGGTGCCGTTGATGGGGTTCGGGCGATCGAGGATGATCACCTCGGTGTCGGTCTTCCCGGCGACCTCCATGATGAAGCCGAGGGTGGCCTGGTAGGTGTAGTAGCGGCTGCCGATGTCCTGGATGTCGAAGACCAGGGCGTCGAGGTCCTCCAGGGTGGCGGGATCCGGGCGCAGGGAGGCCTCGCTGTCCCCATAGAGGGAGACGGTCTCCGGGCCGTCGTCGTCGACCCCGATCATGTCCTGGGCGGTCGCGGCGATGCCGTGCTCGGGCCCGAACAGGCGGGCCGGCGGCAGGCCCGCGGCCCGCAGGCGATTCAGGGCGTGCACGTAGCGGTGATCGACCGCGGTGGGGTTGCAGCAGAGTCCGTAGCGGCGGCCCCGCAGGCGTGCGGGATCGGCGAGCAGGGCATCCAGTCCGGTGCGCATGGTGTCTCCTGGAGGCTGGCGATGCTACCATTGCCTGTCTCGCGGAGGCACCGACCATGCACACCTCCCTTCTGCTTCTGCTCACAGGCTGCATCAAAGGCAACGTCAACAACGACAGCGACGACCACGCCCTCTCGTTCTCCGGGGCGGGCTGCGTGGACGTCGTGATCGATGCGTCCTGGTTCGGGCCCCCCATCACCATCGAGGCCTGGATCCAGGGCAACCCGGACGAAGCCTCCGGCCACCAGCCGGTGCTGGTCTGGCCGGGCGCCGCCGTGCTCGCCGAGCTGGACGACGGCACCGCCTGGTTCGGCGACGTGGACCTCACCGCGGGCACGACCTGGAACGGCGGGCTGATGGACGGCGCCTGGCACCACGTCGCGGGCACCGTCAACGCCGAAGGGCGCATGGATCTCTACGTCGACGGCGAGCGGCGCTCCTTCGCCACCCTGCCCGACCCCACCGCCGCCAATGACCTGACGCTGGGCTGCTGGCGCGGCCAGGACGCCTGGCTGTCGGGGGTGATCGACGAGGTCCGCCTGTCGGTGACCCGCCGCTACGACGGCGACTTCACGCCCCAGGTCGAGCCCTTCGAGGCCGACGACGACACCATCACGCTGTGGCACCTCGACGAGGGCGAGGGCACCCTCACCCTGGACGCCGCGTCCCGCGCCGATGGGCTGCTCAACGACGAAGTCGAGTGGGTCGTCTCCGATCGCCTGGAGTCCCCGTGATCCTCGCCCTGCTGTTCGCCTGCCACGGCCAGAACCCCGCCGACGCCCCCGGCCCGCCCCCGGTCCCGCCGCCGGCCCCCGCGCCGGGGCCCCCGGGCGTGCCGGCCGGGCCGGGCACCGCTCCCCCACCCCCGCCGCCGCTCCAGGATCCCATCGCCGAGCCCGGCGGCGTGGTGTCGGCCTGGTCGTCCACGGCCTGCCACGACCGTCAGTACGAGCGCCGCATCACCCTGAACCCCGACTTCACCTACGTGGGCGAGGATCTGGTGTCCCCCTGCCCCCCCAACGCCCGCTGCGTCTGGTCGGGGATCGTCCACTTCACCGGCACCTGGGCCCAGACTGGCGCCACCGACCCCGTCACGCTCACCGAGGAGAAGACCCTCGACGGTGACAAGGGCCAGCCCCGGCCCACCGAGCTGCGCTGGACCGACGACGGCCTCCTGGTCGAGCCCCATGAAGCCGGCCCCTGCGTCTATGCCAAGGTGGTGAAGCCCGAGCCGCCGCCCCCCGCCGCCCCGTAGGGTTCAGCGGTCTCCGACCAGCGGGCCGCCCGGGTCCTCCCCGCACGCCTCGGCCACCAGCGCCCGGAACGCCTGGTGCAGCGCCCGCCCCAGCGGCCCGGCGCCAGGCCCCGGGGCCCCCCCGATGCGCCCGATGGGGGCCAGCTCCTTGAGGGTGGAGCAGACGTAGAGCTCCTCGATGGGGTCGTCCCGACGCACCACACCCTCCCGCAGGGGCAGCCCGGCGCGGGCGGCGGCGTCGAGCATCGCGCCCCGGGTGACCCCCTCCAGGCAGCGGCCGTCGGTGGGCGGCGTGACCAGCGCGCCGTCGACGACGGCGATGACGTTGGACAGGCTGGCCTCGCACAGCTCGCCGTTCGGCCGCACCAGCAGCACCTCATCGACCCCGGCCTGCTGGGCAGCCCGGATCCACCACGCCCGGTTGCCGTGCTTCACCGGGCCGGGCGGGCCCACCCCCTCGGGCCAAACCAGCCAGTCGACGGCGATGGGTCGCGCGATCCGCGCCGGATCGACCGGGTGGACCTGCAGCACCCGGTGCCCGCCGGCGGTCAGCGTGTAGCGAAGCCAGGCGTCGGGCTCGAGGGCGTCGAGCAGCTCAGCGCGCACCTGCGCCGGGGGGGGCATGGGGATGCCCATGATCGCCGCCGAGGCCCCCAGGCGCCGGACGTGGGCGTCCAGGCGGAAGGGCACCCGCCCGTAGGTCCGGAGGGTGTCGAACACGGTCATCCCCAGCAGAAGCCCGGGATCGTCGGCGGGGATCCTCCCCTCCGGGGAGCCATCGACCAGCAGCTTGGGCACGGGCACACCTCCTGCGGAAATTCGCGCGCCTGGATGATATAGGGAGCGCCTCCCCACCCCTTCATGGAGACCCCTCATGGAGAAGTTCTCCGGCGTCGACTTCTACAACCTCGACAAGCTCCTGACCGAGGAGGAGCTGATGGTCCGCGAGCTGGTGCGCGGCTGGGTCGAGGAGCGCGTCATCCCCATCATCGAGCAGCACTGCCGCGCGGGCACCTTCCCGATGGAGCTGGTCTCCGAGATCGCCGAGATGGGCCTGCTGGGCGCCAACCTCGAGGGCTACGGCTGCGCGGGCATGTCCAACGTCGCCTACGGCCTCATCTGCCAGGAGCTCGAGCGCGGGGACTCCGGCATCCGCAGCTTCGTCTCGGTGCAGGGCAGCCTCGCCATGTTCCCCATCTGGAAGTTCGGCACCGAGGCCCAGAAGCAGAAGTACCTGCCCAAGATGGCCTCGGGTGAGTTCATCGGCTGCTTCGGCCTGACCGAGCCCGATCACGGCTCCAACCCCAGCGGCATGCTGACCCGCGCGGTGGACGACGGCGACAGCTACGTCCTCAACGGCGCCAAGATGTGGATCACCAACGGCACCATCGCCCAGGTCGCGGTGGTCTGGGCCAAGCTGGACGGCGAGATCCGCGGCTTCATCGTCGAGAAGGGCGACCCCGGCTTCAGCGCCCCCGAGATGCACGGCAAGCACAGCCTCAAGGCCTCGGTCACCTCCGAGCTGGTCTTCCAGGACTGCCGCATCCCCAAGGACCGCCTCCTGCCCGACGTGAAGGGCCTGCGCGGGCCCTTCTCCTGCCTCAACAACGCCCGCTTCGGCATCTCCTGGGGCGCGCTCGGTGCGGCGATGGCCTGCTTCCACTCCGCCGTCGAGTACTCCAAGAGCCGCATCCAGTTCGACCGGCCCATCGCCAGCTTCCAGCTCGTGCAGAACAAGCTGGCCTGGATGCTCCGCGAGATCACCAAGGGCCAGCTCCTGGCCCTGCAGGCCGGCCGCCTCAAGGACGCCGGCACGGTCATCCCGCCCCAGATCAGCCTGGCGAAGATGAACAACGTCGACGTCGCCCTGCAGATCGCCCGCATGGCCCGCGACATCCACGGCGCCAACGGCGTCCTGGACGAGTACCCGGTGATGCGCCACATGGCGAACCTGGAGTCGGTCTTCACCTACGAGGGCACCCACGACATCCACAACCTGATCCTGGGGCGCTGGATCACGGGGATCCAGGCATTTCAGTAGTCCTCGTGGCAGCCCGCGCAGCTCGTCAGGGCCGCGACCAGGTCCGGCGGAGACTCGGGCAGCCGGCCGAGCGCCTCGGCGCGCATCGCCGCGTCCGCCCCCACCGTGCCCCACCAGGCGCGGCGCGCGGCCACGGCGTGCTCCGGCCCGCTGCCCCAGGGCGGCGCGGCCAGCGCGGGCGCGGTGACCCCGGTCCGGGCGTGGCACTGCCCGCAGGCCTCGGCCACCCCGGCCACGGCGTCGGCCCGCTCCTCGGCGTCCTCGGCGACCATCGCGAAGCCGAGCGCGCTGTGCAGGCGATCCCGGGCGTCCTGCCCGGCGGGGTCGGGGTCCGCCGCGTCTCCGGCCAGGCCCTGGGCGAGGGGCGCCAGCGGCTCCAGCGCGCCGGGCAGCGCGGCCTCCAGCAAGTCCTCTGCGCCTGCGTAGTGACCGCTCGGCGGTGCGGTCGACGCGCCCTCCTGGCAGCGGCAGGCGAGCAGCACAAGCAGGGTCAACCTCATCGACGGGCCTCCGACGCGAACCCGGCGAAGATGATAGACGGTTGAGATGCAGGATCTGCGCCGCGAGCTGACCTTGCGCCTCCTGCGCACCATCGCCCGATGGATCGCGCCCGGGTACGAGGTGCGCGCGATGGCGGACCTCGCCGCGCTGCGGGGCCAGCTCCGGCTCACCGGCATCTTCTTCGTGACGATCCTGCTGCCGGGCCTGCTGCTGGCCTGGACCAGCCTCAGCTCCATCCAGGGCGAGGGGCTGGCGGTGTGGGACGAGGTCAAGCGCCGGGGCGAGCTGGCCATCGCCACGCTCTCCGACGAGGCCGACGAGACCTTCCTCAGCTTCGAGACCGCCACCCGCCAGCGCCTGGAGTCGGGCCGCTCCCCGGTGGATGCCCCCGCCGAGCTGTCCCCCCACCTGCTGGTCGCCTTCCGCATCGACGCCCAGGGGCGGGTCGCCGCGCCCTTCGACCGGCGCAAGGTCCCCCCCACCCAGGACCACACCCTGGTGCTCTCCCCGGAGTGGCGCGAGGCCCTGCGGCAGGAGCACGACGACCCCACCGCCGCCGCCCGCCTCTACCACGACCTCTCCCTCCAGAGCCGAGGCATCCGGAACCGGGGCCAGGCCGCCTTCGCGGAGGGCCGCGCGCTGATGCGGGCCGGCCAGGGCTCCGCCGCCGAGCAGGTCTTCGCCGACGTCGTCGCCGACTACGCCCACGTGCGCGACCTCAACGGCTTCCGGCTCGGAGACCTCGCCCGCCTCAAGCGCGGCGAGCTGCTGCTGGCCCGAGACCCCGAGATCGGCCGCGGCACCCTGGAGGCCCTCACCGACGAGCTGATCTCGGCCCGGTGGACCATCGGCCTGGGAGGTGAAGCGGCCGTCGCCGCCCGCTCGTTGGAGCTGCTCGAGGACCACGCCCCCAAGGACTGGCTGGCCTCCGCGCGCGGGCGCCTGGAGGAGAAGACCCGCCTGCTCTTCTACGCGGGCCAGCTCCAGAGCCAGCTCGACATCGTCACCGCCGGGGGAAAGGCCCTGCGGGTGGCGCCCGCCGAGTTCTCCTACCAGCTCATCGAGCGCACGCTGTGGGCCACCACCTGGTGGGGCGAGGACTTCTACGCCTTCGCGCTGGACGCCGACACCATCGTCGCCCACATCCAGGACGTCGCCGCCCAGACCGTGCGCACCGATCCGGATCTGGCCGCTCAGGTCCTCTCCCCCCAGGGGGCGGCCTCCCCCGACGCCCTGGCCCGCCGAACCCTGGCGCCCTACCTGCCGGGCTGGTCGCTCCTGGTCTCCCCCTCCGACCCGGTGGGCCTGGACCGCGCCCAGCTCCGCAAGCGCGCCGAGCGCGTCATCGTCATCGTGCTCTCGCTGGTCATCATCATCACCGGCGCGCTGCTGTCGGTGCGCCTGGTCAGCCGCCAGCTCGACGTCGCCCGGGAGAAGGCCGACTTCGCCGCGAACGTCTCCCACGAGCTGCGCAGCCCGATCACCCACATCCGCCTCAAGGGGGAGTCCCTCCAGTTCGGGCTGGTCGAGGACGACGAGGACCTGCAGGAGCACTACGACGCCATCGTCCGGGAGTCGGAGCGATTGTCCCGCCTGGTAGACAATGTGCTCGATTTCGCGTCGATTGAACGCGGAGCAAAACGATATACCCTGCGCCCGGCGGACCTGGGCGACACCGTGCGCGCCGCGGTCGAGTCCGCCCGCTACTCGATGGAGACCCGGGGCATGGTCATGGAGCTGGACCTGCCCGACGGCATGCCAGTGGTGCTGCACGACCCCGAGGCCATCGCCCAGGTCGTCCAGAACCTCATCTCCAACGCCGCCAAGTACGGCAAGGAGGGCGGCTGGATCGGGGTGCGCGGCCACGTCGGCCCCGAGGGGGTCTCCGTGGACATCAGCGATCGCGGCATCGGCATCCCGCCCGAGGAGATCGAGCAGATCTTCGACCGCTTCTACCGCTCCTCCGATCCCGACGCGCGCCGTCGCAAGGGCACCGGGATAGGCCTGACCATCGTGAAGTACATCATGGAGGCCCACAACGGCTCGGTCAGCGTGCGGTCAACGCCCCGCCAGGGCTCCACGTTTACGATACACTTCCCCCTCAAACCACCGTCCCCCCGATCCTGAGAGGAACCTCGCCCGATGGCACGTCTGCTTTTCGTGGAAGACGAAGAACAGGTCCTCAAGACCGTCAAGGCCTTCTTCAAGAGGCAAGGCTACGACGTCTATGGGGCCCGCACCGGCCAGGAGGCGCTGGAGTTGGCTGAACGCTACCCCCCCGACGTCGCGGTGCTCGACGTCATGCTGCAGGAGGGCCCCGAGGGCCCCGACGGCATGGACGGCTTCGACATCTGCCGCTCGCTGCGCCAGCAGAAGTACAAGGGTCCGATCATCTTCGTGACCGCCCGCACCTCCGAGCGCGACAAGCTCATGGGGTTCGAGCTGGGCGCCGACGACTACGTCACCAAGCCCTTCTCGATGCTGGAGCTGAACGCCCGGGTCAAGGCCGCCCTGCGCCGGGCGGGCGGGGCGCGCTCGGTCTACCGCTTCGGCGACATCGAGGTCGACCTGGACAACTATGTCATCCGCCACCAGGACGGCACCGAGGAGCGCCTCTCGAACCGGGAGCAGGAGCTGCTCAAGTTCCTGATCGAGCACTCCGGCCAGGTCCTGCCCCGCGAGCTGCTGCTGACCTCCATCTGGCAGTACAACCCCAACGTGACCACCCGCACGGTGGACACCCACATCCTCAACGTGCGCAAGAAGCTGGGGGACGACGCCAGCCGCCCGCGCTTCATCGAGACCATGCACGGGGTCGGCTACCGGTTCATCGCCGAGGAAGGCTGAGTGGGCCTGACCGCGCTGGCGCTCATCGGCGCGGCCGCCGCCCAGGACTTCCGCGCCTGGCAGGGGCTCTACGAGGGCCTGCTGATCGAGTCCTCCGAGGGCGACCCCGAGCGGGCGATCGCCTGGTATGAGGGCCTGATCTCGGGCCTGCCCGACCACGACCCCACCCAGGGGGATCTCCACTTCGCGCTGGGCCGCACCCTCTACCAGACCGGTCGCAGCGATGAGGCGCGGGATGTGCTGGGCGAAGCCCTCAACCGGCCGCACACCCAGGCGCGGGCCGAGGCCCTGCTGGGGCAGATCGACGCCCTGGAGCGCCGGGTCACGCTGCTCCCCCTCATCGAGGACTTCGACGACAGCACCGGCCACTGGATCCACAGCTACCAGCACGTCGGGCGGGGCACGGTCAGCTCGCGCCCGCCGCCCGGCAGCGCGGACCCGGCGCTGGCCTGGGACACCGAGGTCTCCCCCCGCGAGGACGACCAGATCCGCATCTGGTTCGACCCGTCCTCGGGCGGCCCGAACGAGCTGACCCTGGAGGTCCGGGCCGCCGAGTTCCCCGCCTACCTCCTGCTCATCGTCATTGACGACCACAACCGCTGGTACACCCTGCCCGACTTCGTCGTGGCCGGGACCACCGAGTGGAGCAGCGTCACCGCCTCGCTGGAGGACTTCCTGCCGCTGCCTCTGGAGGCCAGCGCCCCGCCAGCCCCCCTGAGCCCGGACAAGGTCCGCGCGGTGGCCGTTCGGGACGTGACGGCGTACTACAGCTCCGACCAGGGGCCCAACACCATCTTCCTCGACCGGGTCCGCATCCGCTGAGGGCAGCCATGTCGATCGTGGTCCAGAAGTATGGAGGCAGCTCGGTCGCCGACATCGAGCGCGTCCGCCAGGTCGCCGCGCGGGTCACCGCCACCCGGGAGGCCGGTCACGGCGTGGTCGCGGTGGTCTCGGCGATGGGCAACACCACCAACGAGCTGCTCCAGCTCGCCCGTCAGGTCTCCCCCCACCCCAGCCGCCGGGAGATCGACATGCTCATCTCGGTGGGCGAGCGGGTGGCGATGGCGCTGTTGAGCATGGCCATCCACGACCTGGGGCACCCGGCGGTCTCGTTCACCGGCAGCCAGTCCGGCATCATCACCGACGAGTCCCACTCCGCCGCCCGCATCGTCGCGGTGCGCCCCTGGCGCATCCAGCGCGCCCTGGACGCGGGCCAGATCGCCATCGTCGCCGGCTTCCAGGGGGTCAGCCGCGATCGGGAGGTCACCACGCTGGGGCGCGGGGGCACCGACCTCACCGCCGTGGCCCTGGCCGCCGCCCTGGAGGCCGAGTGGTGCGAGATCTGCTCGGACGTCGACGGGGTCTACACCGCCGACCCCCGGGTGGTGCCCGACGCGGTGCGGCTGGACACGATGAGCCTGGACGAGGCGCTGGCCCAGGCCCGCCAGGGCGCCCGGGTCCTGTACGCCGAGGCCGTCGCCTACGCCCACCGCAAGGGCATCGAGCTGCTGGCCTCGGCCACCGCGGAGCGCACCCCGGGGACCCGCATCCAGGTGCCCCCGCTGCCCCCGCGGGTGGCCGCGATCACGGTCGATACCCAGCTCGAGGTCTTCCGAAGCGTCGATCTCATCGGCCTCGTCGAGGCCCTGACCGCTGCGGGGGCGGCCATCCGCGCCGCCGAGCGGGTCGAGGGCGACGGCCTGGTGCTCGTCGACCTGCGCAACTGGCATGACCGGGCGGCCTTCCGGCTCCCCACGGGCGCGCGCAGCGAGGGGCTGACCGCCGTGGTCGCCGCCACCGGCTCGGGGGTCACCGCCGACGGTCACGCCCTGGTGGACGGCGATCGCGCCCTCTCCGCTGCCGGGGTCCGCGTGCTCGGCGTGACCGCCTCCGGCGAGGCCCTGTGCTGGCGGGTGGACCCCGCGGAGGCCGACCGCGCCCAGCGCGCCTTACATACCGCGCTCATCGACGGAATTTGACAGTCCGGTCACCTTGCTGTGTCGGCCGCGCGCAACTATCCTTCAGGGACCCCGGCTCGTCGGGGACGGTCAGGACGACCTGACGGCTCAGCGCCTGGGAGAGTGGGATGCTCAAGCACTTTCTGAACCCCCCGAACTGGTTCACCTCCGCAAGCATCTTCTGCGGGTTCTACGCCATCCTCCTCGCCGCCGGCAACCCCGGCGACCCGCACGTCTTCTATCAGGCCGGCCTGCTGATCATCTTCGCCGGTGTGTTCGACGTGCTCGACGGCCGCGTGGCCCGCCTCACCGGCGGCGGCTCCGAGTTCGGCATCCAGCTCGACTCCCTGGCGGACGTCGTCTCCTTCGGCCTCGCGCCGGCGGTCCTGGTGTACTCCTGGGGCCTCGACGCCCTCGGCCCGCTGGGCCTGATGGCGTCGTTCTTCTTCGTGCTCTGCGGCGCGTTCCGGCTGGCCCGGTTCAACGTCTCCGCCCAGGACACGGCCACCCCCAAAGATATCTCCCAGGGCCTCGCCATCACGATGGCCGGCGGCACCCTCGCGGCCATGGTCATGTTCCACGCCGCCACCGGGCGCACCTTCGTCCGCAACCCCTGGGGCCCGCTGGCCATCACGGTGGTGATGTCCATGCTGATGGTCTCCGACGTGCCCTACCGCGCCGTCAACAAGATGCGCTTCTCGCTGATGGCCAAGGTGGCCTTCGCCCTGTTCCTGGCCAGCTTCATCGTGGTGGGCGTGTTCTACGACATCTCCTACTTCGTGCTGCCCGTCGGCATGATCTATGCCCTCTCCGGCCCCGTCGACGCGCTGCTGGGCGTGCCCCGTCGGCACCGCGCCCGCCGCCGCGAGCGCATCCTGGCCGCCAAGCGCGACGTGTACATGGAGGACGAGGAGGGCTGAACCTCAGTCCTCGTCCTCCTCCAGCTTCGCCTTCAGCGCGCGCCCGTACTCCAGGGTGAGCATACGCGCCTCGACGTGCTGAGGCTGCATGTCGGTCACCCGCTTGAGGCAGATGAGCGCCCGGACCCACTCCTCGCGCCGGGCGTAGGCGCGGGCCAGGGCGATGTTCTCGTCGACGCCCTCCAGCTCGACCGCGCGGGACTTGGGCAGCAGCAGCAGGAAGTTGTCGCTGGAGGTCTCCCGGTGGAGGTTGCGGGGGGCGGAGAACTCCACCCGCATGTTGTCGTCGGTGTTCAGGTCGATGTCCTCGACCAGCTCCAGGATCTCGTCGCGCCCGAACTGGTAGTAGGTCAGGAGGTCGTAGGGCTCGGTGACGTCGATCTGGGCCAGCTCGTCGCGCACCGCGGGTACGGTCGTGAGCAGGCGCTCGGCGGCCTCAGGGGTGAAGGTCAGCGGCGCGTCGCTCCCGATGAGCACGAGGTCAGCGTCCTCGATGGTCGCGAACAGGGCGACGTGGGGGTAGACGTCGGCGAAGGTGCGCAGGAGGCTCCGCAGGTCGTCCGGGTTCATACCGTAGAGCTGCACCCACTGGCTCCACACACCCCCGGGCTTGAGCCGGGACTTGCCCATCTGGAAGAACTCGTGGGTGAACAGGTTCGACACCCCGGTGAGCCAGGGGTTGGACGGCTCGGAGACCACGAGGTCGTAGGTCTCGGGTTCCGTGAGCACCAGGTGGTTGCGGCCGTCGTTGGCGTAGAGGGTCACCCGGGGGTCGCTGAGCGGCCGGTGGTTGTGGTCGTCGAAGAAGTGGGAGGCCTGCACGATGGAGGGCTCCAGCTCCACGACGTCGATGCGGTCGGGCTCGGGGTGCAGGGTCAGCGCCCCCAGGGTGATGCCCGAGGCCAGCCCGACGACGAGGGTGTCCTCGGGGTCCTCGACGAACAGGAACGGCAGGTGGGTGACCAGCACCTGGGTGGGCATGTCCACCGTCGTGGAGGCGTCCACCTTGCCGTTGTTGGCCAGCCAGATGTTCCCCGACTCCCGGGACTGGGCGACGGTGACCACCGTGGAGAGGCCCTCGTCGTAGAACAGGAGCATGTACTCCTCGACGGCGAACCGGTAGATGCCCTCGCGGCTGCGGTCACCCACCGACGAGACGTACTTGTACATGCCCGCGGTCATCAGCAGGGGGTTCCAGGGCGGCGGGAAGGCCGCCGAGAGCAGCACCGCGCCCACCGCGCCGGCCACCGCCAGGGCCTGCCGGCCGCGCTTCACGCCCCCCGCCGCGACCATCGCCCCGGTGTAGGCCACCAGCGCCGCCGCCAGGTTCGCGCCCCCCGCCACCCGCACGGTGCCGACCACGTTCAGCACCGGCAGCAGCAGGAAGCCCCCCGCGAAGGCGCCGAAGATCGAGCCCAGGGTGTTCGCCCCGTAGACCCGCCCCACCGGCCTGCCCAGCGCGTCATCATCCCCCCGCACCGCCGCGCGCACCAGGAACGGGAAGCTGGCCCCCATCAGCAGCGCCGGGGGGGTCATCACCAGCGCCGCCAGCCCCACCTTCGCGGGCCACAGCAGCCCCTCCGCCCCCTCGACGACGGAGTACACCGCCACGAACCAGTAGGGGAGCTGCTCGTAGAGGTGCATCATCGCGTAGGTCAGCGTCGCGATGCCCACCTGGAGCCAGGCCAGGCCCGCCAGAGGCCCGCCCGGCCCGAAACGCCGGAGCACCCGATCGGCCAGCGGCCCGCCGGCCCACCCGCCCCCCGCGATGCCGGTCAGGAAGGCCAGGAGCATCACCGAGAAGGCGTAGGTGCTCGCGCCCAGCACGAGCCCCATCAGCCGGAACCAGGCGACCTCGTAGATCAGCGCCGCGAAGCCGGTGAGCGCGGCCACGATGAGCACAGGCTGCATGCCGCCGCCGGGCGGGGCCGCGATGTCCCGCTCCACCTCCGGCGCCTGGTCTCCCTCCTCCGCCTGCCTGGAGAGCGTCAACGCCCCCACGCCCAGCAGCAGGTTCCCCAGCGCCGCCAGCAGGGTGGTCTTCCACAGCCCCAGCCCCGGCAGCAGGAAGAACCCGGCCAGCCAGATGCCCAGCACCGCGCCGAAGGTGTTCACCCCGTACAACAGCCCGATGCGCCCCCCGGCCGCCCCGACCCGGGTGGTCACGAAGCGCCCCAGCAGCGGCAGGGTCGCCCCCATGCCGGTGGTGGGCAGCAGGAGCAGGACCCCCAGCAGGACGAACTGAAACAGCCCGAAGCTCACCGGTCCAGGGTCGAAAGCGCGGTGGAAGCTCAGGTACAGGGGCGTGGCCGCGTCCAGCAGGGTCGGGAAGATCAGCGCGTAGGCGCCGATGCCGATCTCGATGAGCCCGTAGGTGCGCAGCGGCCGGGTGAGCCGGTCGGCGTAGCGGGCCATGACGAAGCCCCCCATCGCCAGCCCGGCCATGAAGGCCGACAGCACCGTCGCGATGGCGAACTGCGAGGTGCCGAAGACGAGCTGGAGCTGGCGGGCCCAGATGTTCTGGTACACCAGCGCGGTCGCCCCGGACACGAAGAACAGGGGCACGAGCGCCCGCACGGCCTGCTCGCGGCGATACGCCTGCAGCTCGTCCATGTCACCTCTCCGCGCGCCGTGAGGTCAGGGGGCGCGCGCCGGATCGACGTAAGCCTTCTCGGCGCCTTCGCCCAGCGATCGCATGCCTTCGTTGATGCCGTTCGGCCCCCCGGCCAGCCACCACCCCACCGCGACGACCCCGATGACCACGACCGAGATGAGCAGCATCGTCTCCACGGTGGTCTGACCGCGCCTCATGAGCCCCCCACCACGCCGTCCCGGGTCGTACGCGACAGATCCGCCTGCATCGCGCCCAGGCCAGCGGCGTAGTCCGGCACGAAGAGCTGGGCCGCCGCCCACATCGCGACCACCAGCACGGACAGCACCAGGACGTACTCCACGGTGCTCTGGCCGGCGCGCGACTGTGCCTGTCGGGGCATCACCCCTCCATCGGCGCCGTCGACAGGATATCATGCTTCGTCCTGCCGGCACGCCCTCGTCTTCGGGCGGCCTCCCCTCCCCTCTCGGCGATCCCATGTTCCCCCACAAGAAGCTCGACTGGCACACCAGCCGCCTGGAGAAGCAGGTCCAGGACCAGCCCGACGACCCCGAGCTGCGGCATGAGCTGGCCCGCGCCTACCTCTCCCGGGGCCTCTACCACGGCGGCGGTGAGGTCTGGTGCAACCGCGCGCTGACCCAGGCCCGCAAGGTCCTGGGCGACGACCCCACCCACGTCGGCGCCCTCATCACCGCCGGCACCGCGCTGGTGGGCATGGGGCGCCCCGAGAACGGCCGCCGCTACCTGGACGAGGCCATGCGCGCCGACCCCGAGCGCGCCGACCTGCACCTCGCCCTCGGCGCGCTGGCCCGCAGCGAGGGCGATCGGGGCCTGGCCGTCCGCCACCTCGAGACCGCCTGCCGCCTCGCCCCCGACGCCTGGGAGCCCCACCTCTACCTCGGCCGGGCGCTGGCCGAGCTGGCCCGCGCGCGCGGCGCCAGCCCCCGCCTGGTGGAGCGCAGCCAGTTCCACCTCGTCCACGCCCTCCAGCTCGGCCCCACCCCCGACCTCACGCCCCCGCTGCTCCGGGACATCGGCCTCTCCTGCCTCGCCACGGGCCGCTACGCCGAGGCCGAGAAGTTCTTCATCCGGCTGCGCGAGCACGACCGGTTCCGCTCCACCGCGCGCTTCCACCTGGGCATGGTGGCCTACCACCTGGGCAAGTACAAGAACGCCATCCAGCACTTCCGGCAGCACCTCCAGGACCGCGCCGAGGACCCCCGCGTCTACGCCCGCATGGCGATGGCCTACCTGCAGCTCGGCGAGCACGGCCGCGCCCGCGAGGCCTGCAACCAGGCCCTGCTGCTCGACCCCGGCAACCGCCTCGCCCGCTACACCCTGGGCTGCACCCTGCTGGAGGAGGGCAACCCCAACGAGGCCATCCGCGTCTTCAAGGAGGCCCTCCAGGAGCACCCTGACCACATGGAGGTCTACCTGAGCTGGCCCGGCTGCGGCGCCGCCGGGGTGGGCGACCACGATGGAGCTCGCCCAGGCCCTCGCCGCCGAGGTCCGCACCTTCGACCGCCTGCCCCGCGACGTCGAGCGGGCGCCCCCCCGCGAGGTCACCCGGGAGCGGATCCGCATCCTGCTCGACCAGCTCAGCGCCGCACCGGCCGGGTGCGCTGCCCGTCCTCATCGACGCCACCCGCCCGGGTCCAGGACGAGGGCGTGCGCTTCTCCATCTGGGAGGCCGCCTGCGCCCTGGCCAACGCCGCCATCGCCGACGACGTCGCCCGCGCCCTCCAGGAGGCCGGCCGCACCTTCGGCCCCGAGCTGGGCGCCCGCGCCGTGGCCGCCGCCGCCGCGCTGCCCGAGCCCGTGCTCACCCGGGGCCTCACCCTGAGCGAGGCCGACATCAAGCGCGCCGCGGTCGACCGCCATGGCCCGGCCACCGACGTCACCGCCCACCGCCAGAACGTCGAGCAGGAGCGCCAGAAGGCCCGCGCCCACCAGGCCCTCTTGCTGCTGGCCATCGCCGCCCGACGCAGCGGCGCCGGCCGGCGCCTGCTGGAGCGCTGGGCCCAGACCGCCGACGCCGACCTGGCCGCGGCAGCCCACGCCGGCCTGGCCATGTATGGCGACCCCGACGCCATCCGCACGCTCAGCGCCCGCGCCCGCCGCGCCGGGTCCCACCGCCGGCTGGAGGCCCTGCTCGACAGCATCGTGCCCACCGGCGACGTCGCGCCCCGGCCGGTCAGCGACCAGGCCGACGTGCACTGCACCGCCTGCGGACGCACCGCCGGACAGACCGACCACCTCATGGCCGGCACCGACGCGGTCATCTGCGACGTCTGCGTCATCGAGGTCAGCCGCAACCGCCGCGCCCACCCCGCGCCCGACGACGCCCGCTGCGCGTTCTGCAGCAAGACCCAGCTCGAGTCGCGGGGCGTCTACCGCTTCGAAGGCGTCGACATCTGCGCGAGCTGCCTCGACCTCTCCCTCGGCCTCATGGAGCGGGAGCAGGTGGATCGCTTCCTGGCGGCGTGGTAGCGGGCCCCGCCCGCGTCGGGCAGATCACCTGCAGCAGGTAGCTGTCGAAGTCGAAGGACGGCGAGTTGGCCTCGTCGTGGCAGGTCAGGCAGGTCGTGGTGTCCGGCCGGCGCGGGACCACCGCGTCGTCCCGAGGGTGGTCGCCCAGGGGGCCGTGGCAGGCCTCGCACTGCACGCCGCCGTAGGCCCGCAGGGTCACCGGATCGGTCTCCGCGAAGCCCCCAGGCGCCCCGTAGCCGGTGCTGTGGCAGCCGATGCACTCGGGGTTCTCCAGGTCGCCCCGCAGCCGCAGCGTGGTGGTGGCGCGGGCGTGCGCGGTGAACGTCCAGCGGGCGAACTGCTCGGAGTGGCAGCGCACGCAGGCCGAGGAGGTGGCGTAGCGGGGGCCCGAGTCGGCGGTGTCCACCGCCACGTTCTCCCGGGCGGCGTCCCGCTGCGCCTCCTTGAACGCCGCGATGTGGGCGCCCACGGCGGCCTCGCCGTCGAGGTCGCTGCCGAGGGGGCGGTCCTCGATGTCCACCAGGTTCCGCCCGGCGCCCGCCGCTGCCAGCTCGGCCTCCACCTCGACCAGCCGGGCCTGGATGCCGGCGCGCACCGCCTCATCCCGCGCCTCAGGGGCCCCGGCCTGGGCCCGCAGCCCGTCCCGGGTGCGCAGGCTCCGCGCCAGGGCCGGGTCGAGAGCCAGGCTGCCCGTGGAGGCCAGCCGCGCCCGGATCAGCGTGACGTAGCGCCCGCGGTCCGGCGCCTCGATCAGGGTCGCCTCCCCCTCGATGTGGCTGGGGTCGTGGGTGTCCCCCATCGTGGACAGCACCGCCGCGAGCTGGGGCACGCCCCGCGCGACCCGTAGCCGCTCCGGCTCGGGCAGGTTGCTGACCGCGACGATCAGATCGAGGTCGTCCGGGAGCCCCGCCACCGCGTCCCTCGCGGCCTCCACCGGATCCCGCCACGTCACCAGCTCGCCCGGGTCCGCCGACAAGCCGACCACCCCGATCCGCACATCTCCCTGCTGAAGCACCCGGCTGGCGGGGAACAGCAGCGCGCCCTCCGCCGAGGTCCACGTCGCCGACACCAGCGGCAGCTCGTGCTCGGAGATCCGCTGGAGCCCGGCCACACCGGCGACGCTGAGGTCCGTGGGGCCGGGCACCATCAGGTCCACCCCCACCTCGCGCATCAGCGAGAGGATGGCCGCGGCGCGGTCGGCGGCGTCCCCGTGCCGCACCGACACCAGGCCCTTGAGCAGGGCCTCGCCAGCGTCGAGCTGGAAGAGGGGCCGCCCCTCGGCCGCGATCGCCTCCAGCAGGCGCTGGCGCCGCACGAAGCCGCCGTAGGGCAGGGTCGGGCAGCCGCAGGGCTCGATCTCGCCGCGCAGCTCCCCGGTGAGCGCGATCGTCAGCTCGCGCACCGGGGCCTCGGAACCCCGGGGTGTCCGGGCCTCAACGGCCGGTGGCGGGAGCGGCGGGAGCGGTTCATCCTGTAAGGGTGGCGAAGGGTCGCCTGTGCAACCTGCCAGATACAAGGTGACCAACCAACGCAGCGCGCATCTGTTCAAAGCCGGGTCTCCGTCCTGGTCCGGAGCTTGCAAACGCTTTGCTCGATCCCCCAGCCGGGGGCTGCATTGAAGGATACCCCGTTCCCTGTGACCTTCTCCCCCACGGAGGGTTTTTGATGCTTACGCTCCTCGCCCTGACGCTCGGCCCCCTCTCTCCGAGCCAGGCCCTCGCGTTCGCTCCGACCGACGACCTCTGGGTCGGCGTCGAGCCCACCCGGCTGCTGCGCTACCACGAAGGCCAGCAGACCCGGCTGCGCAACGCGCCGGCCTGGCAGGACTTCATCGCGGACGACGGCGCCGGCTGGCAGGCCCGCTTCGATGAGCAGACCGGCACGCCCCACCGCGCCTGGGGCCCGGGCATCGACCTGGGGCCCGTGGGCCGCGAGTCCGAGGTCGAGCAGGCCCTGCGCGCCTTCATCGCGGATCACCCGGGGCTGTTCGGCGTCTCCAATGACGCGCTCGCCCTGCGCGATCTGGCCTACGTGAAGGACACCGGCACCTGGTACGTCCACTTCGACCGGGTCGTGGACGGCGTACCGCTCTACCGCTCGGGCGTGGACGCCCGCATTCGCTTCGGCAAGCTGGTGATGCTCGGCGTGGACACCCACCCCCAGCTCGACGCCCTGCCCGCCGCCGCGGCGCTCACCTCGTCCGAGGCCGTCGACCGCGCCATCGCCCTGGGCCCCGAGCCCGACGCCTTCCACCTCTTCGAGTCCGCCACGCTGGTCGTCCTGCCCGCGCGGGCCGGCTCGGGCCTGGACTACCGCCTCGCCTGGCAGGTCCGCACCACCACCACGACCCCCCCGGGCATCTGGGTCAGCCACGTCGACGCCGCCACCGGCGAGCTGCTCAACGTCTACAACGAGGTCCGCTTCATCGACGGCACCCTGTTCGCCCGCCACGAGGTCCGCACCCTCAACAACGACTACACGATCTCCCCCGTCCCGCTGGCCCGGGTGACCAACGACGACGGCACCCGCGTCAACGCCGACGCCACCGGCAACTTCACGCTGGAGGCCACCGGCGCCTTCACCACGAGCCTGCGGGGCGACTACGTGCGCGTGGTCAACCAGGACGGGGACGACGCCCAGGCCACGTTCACCTCCGACACCTTCACCTGGACCACCGACGACGCGACCCAGGCCGAGATCGACAGCTACATCTTCCTGCATCAGGTCCGGGACTGGGGGCTGGAGTTCGCCCCCGACGTCGACATGGTCAACGACAACCTGACGTCCAACGTCAACATCGACTCGTCCTGCAACGCCTACTACGACGGCAACGTCAACTTCTTCCGGGCCGGCTCGGGCTGCAACAACACCGGCCGCATCGCGGACGTCAACTACCACGAGTGGGGCCACGGCTTCCACTACTACAGCCTGGTCGCAGGCGAGTTCGACGGCTCGATCTCCGAGGGCATCGGCGACACCGTCGCCTTCCTCCTGACCGGCGATTCCCTCATCTCCCCCTACTTCATGACCGACGGCTCCGGCATCCGCGAGGTCGCCTCCGACCGCGTCTACCCCGACGACTGGGTCGGCGAGGTCCACACCGACGGCCTCATCTTCGCGGGCGCGGTCTGGGACCTGTGGGACGTGCTGGAGCAGGAGTACGACGCCGAGACCGCCTACGACATCGTCAACGAGCTCTTCGTCCAGGGCATCAAGGGCGGCCCCACGGTCCCGGACTCCTACGACGAGTTCATCCTCGCCGACGACGACGACGGGAACCTGGGCAACGGCACCCCGAACCAGTGCCTCATCCTGGACGCCTTCTCCCGGCACGGCCTGGGCCCTGCCGGCAGCGAGTCCCTGGTGTACGTGGGGCACGAGGCCCTGGGCAACCAGGTCGCCAACGCCGGCGACATCCCGCTGGTCGCCGATGTGACCAACCTCGCCCCGGACTGCTACGGCTTCGAGATCGCCGACGCCGAGGTCCACTACTCCATCGACGGCGGCGAGACCTGGGAGACCGCCTCGCTGAGCGCCTCGGGCGACGGCGTCGAGGGCGCCATCCCCGAGCAGCCGGCCGGCACGGTCGTCCACTACTACATCGAGCTGTCCGGCACCGACGGCGACACCCTCACCAACCCCGGCGGCGGCCCCATCAACCCCCACAGCTTCTACGTGGGCGAGCTGATCGAGATCCGCTGCGACGACTTCGAGGACGAGCTGGGCGGCGACTACACCCACGAGTTGCTCAGCGGCGACGACGACCTGGGCGCCAACGACTGGCAGCTCGGCACCCCGCTGGGCGAGGGGGGCGACCCCGACTTCGCCTGGTCCGGTGACAACGTCTGGGGCAACGACCTGGGCGCGGGCAACTGGAACGGCGAGTACCAGAACAGCAAGCACAACCGCCTGACCTCGGCCCCCTTCGACGTCTCGGACTACCCCAAGGACGCCCTGCTGGTCCAGTTCCGGCGCTGGCTCACGGTCGAGGACGGCTACTACGACCACGCCCGCGTGATGGTGGACGGCGAGGAGGCCTGGAGCAACCACGCCTCCAACCGCAACATCGGCGACGAACACCACACCGACCGCCAGTGGGGCCTGCACACCCTCCCGGTCCAGGACGCCGATGAGGACGGCGTCCTGACCCTCGCCTGGGAGATCGAGTCCGACGGCGGCCTGACCATGGGCGGCTGGAACATCGATGACGTCTGCGTCTACGCCATCGTGCCCCCCTCGGATCAGGTCGACCCGGACGACACCGGCGACAACGGCGGCGTGTTCGACACCGGCGGCGGCGGCCTGAAGGCCAGCGGCTGCGGCTGCACCTCCACGCCGGGCAACATCCCTGCGGGCGGCGCCTGGCTGGCCCTGCTCGTCGGGGCGGCCGCGCTGCTCCGTCGGCGCCGTTGACGCTCCTGCTGCTGCTCGGGGCGCCGCTGCTCGCGGCGGTGCCCCCCCCCGACTACCGCGCGGCCCTGCTCTCCGGGGTCGAGGCCGAGGCGGACGCCCTGCTCGCCCAGGGCGAGCTGGACGCCGCGGAGGGCCTGGTCCGCGACTTCCGCGCGCAGGTCGCCGACGACCCCCGCCTCGTCTACGAGGCCGGCCTCATCGCGAACCTTCAGGGCAAGCCCCGCGACGCCGAGCGCCTGTACCGCCAGGCCCTGGACCAGGACGCCGGCATGGCCTTCGCCTGGTACGACCTGGGCGGCCTGCTGCTCGCACAGGGGGACCTCGCCCAGGCCAGGGACGCCTTCATCAAGGCCTCCGACGCCAGCGAGGACCACCCCAAGGGCTGGGCCGCCCCCCTCCAGCTCGCCCTGATCGCGGCCCGGGACCAGGACCCCATCGCGCTGGAGCGCTGGCTGCGGGAGGGCATCCGGCGCGGCCTGCGCTTCCGCGACATCGCCGGCCACCCCGAGTGGACCGAGGTGCTCCGCGACCCCACCCTGGGTGAGGTCCTCAAGCGCCTCATCGTGGTCTACGGCGAGGAGTCCCTGCTCCAGCAGTGGCAGTAGGCGCTTCGAAAGCGAAGCGGGCGCTCCGAAAGCAAAGCGGGCGCTCCGAAAGCAAAGCGGGCCCCCCGAAGGGAGCCCGCCAGCGACCGCTCAGCCCCTGGGATCAGTGGGCGTGGTCGTGCTCATCCTCGTCGGCCTCTTCGGCGACCATCGCCTCGGTGGTCAGCAGCAGGCCGGCCACCGACGCGGCGTTCTGGAGGGCGGAGCGGGTGACCTTGGTCGGGTCGAGCACGCCGGCCTCCAGCAGGTCCTCGAAGACGTCCGTGCGGGCGTTGTAGCCGAACGCGCCGGAGCCCTCGCGCACGCGCTGGAGCACGATGGAGGGCTCGCCGCCCGCGTTCTGCACGATCTGGCGCAGGGGCTCCTCGATGGCCCGCCGCACGATGTCCACGCCGAAGCGCTGCTCACCGTGCACGTCCACGCTGTCGAGCTTCGCCGCCGCCCGGATGTAGGCCACGCCGCCGCCGGGCAGCACGCCCTCCTCGACCGCAGCCTTGGTGGCGTGCAGGGCGTCCTCGACCCGCGCCTTCTTCTCCTTCATCTCGATCTCGGTGGCCGCGCCGACCTTGATGATCGCGACGCCACCGGCGAGCTTGGCCAGGCGCTCCTGGAGCTTCTCGCGGTCGTAGTCGGAGGTCGTGATCTCGATCTGCTGACGGATCTGGCCCATGCGGGAGGTCAGGTCCTCGTCGCTGCCAGCGCCGTCGACGATGGTGGTGTGGTCCTTGGTGATCACCACGCGCTTGGCGGTGCCCAGGTCATCGAGCTGGAGGCTGTCGAGCTTGATGCCCAGCTCCTCAGCGATCAGCCGGCCGCCGGTCAGGACGGCGATGTCCTCGAGCATCTGCTTCCGACGGTCACCGAAGCCGGGGGCCTTGACCGCGGCGGCGTGCAGGGTGCCGCGCAGCTTGTTCACCACGAGGGTGGCCAGGGCCTCGCCCTCGATGTCCTCGGCGATGAGCAGGATGGGGCGGCCGGTCTGGTGGACCTTCTCCAGCAGCTTGAGCAGATCACGCATGTTGGTGATCTTCTTCTCGTGGAGCAGGATGTAGGGCTCCTCGAGGACGACCTCCATGCGCTCGGAGTCGGTCACGAAGTAGGGGGACAGGTAGCCGCGGTCGAACTGCATGCCGTCGACGGTCTTGAGCTCGGTCTCGAAGCTCTTGTTCTCCTCGACGGTGATGACGCCTTCCTTGCCCACCTTGTCCATCGCGTCGGCGATGATCTTGCCGATGGTCTCGTCGCCGTTGGCGGAGACGGTGCCGACCTGCGCGATCTCACGGGAGTCGCTGATGGGGCGGCTCAGCTCGGCGAGGCCGTTGACGATGGCGTCGACGGACTTGTCGATGCCGCGCTTGAGCTCCATCGGGCTGTGGCCGGCCGCGACCAGCTTCGCGCCGGTGCGGAAGATGGACTGGGCCAGCACGGTGGCGGTGGTGGTCCCGTCGCCCGCGATGTCCGAGGTCTTGCTGGCGACCTCCTTGACCATCTGGGCGCCCATGTTGTGGAACTTGTCCTCGAGCTCGATCTCCTTGGCGACGGTCACGCCGTCCTTGGTGACCACGGGAGCGCCCCAGGACTTCTCGATCACGACGTTACGGCCCTTGGGGCCCAGGGTGACCTTGACGGTGTCCGCCAGCGTGTCGACGCCGACGAGCAGCTTCTTGCGGGCCGCGGCCTCGAAGACGATTTCCTTGGCAGCCATCGGTATTCCTCCGGATATACTGAAAGATGTGTCGCGTTGGGTTTGCTTCCGACTAGTCGATCACGCCGAGGATGTCGTCCTCGCGGAGGATGAGTCGGTCCTCCCCGTCGACCTTGATCTCGGTGCCGGCATACTTGCCGAAGACGACCTTGTCTCCCACCTTCACCTCGAGGGGGGTGACGTCGCCGTCGTCGGAGACGCGGCCGCTTCCGACCGCGAGGATGGTGCCCTCGATGGGCTTCTCCTTGGCGGTCTCGGGCAGGTAGATCCCACCCTTGGTCATGTTGGGCTCGTCGTTGCGCTTGACGAGGACTCGATCGTAGAGGGGGCGTACGTTCATCGGTCAACCTCTCCGGCCACTTGGACACCTGAGCTGTGTCACTGCAGGCAGAATGGGGTTCTCTGGGGTCTGTGGGGCGGCATCGGCGGAGCCGCGCGCCCCTTCTTCAGGACGCCAAGAGCTATCCACGGGGGCTCAGCCGTCAACTCTTCTCCCGAATTTTTTTCCAGCGGACGCGTCGCAACACCGACGTGGCGCGACCGACGAGCCACCTGCAGCGCTGAGGAGGATCGATGTCGGTGAAACAGGACAGGAAGTCACCCCGACGCGCCGGCCGCCCCGGCCTGAGCCACGACAACCTCTATGACTTCTTCTCCAACCGGCTCCAGGACGCCCAGGGGAGCCGCGCGGTGGAGCTGTCTCGCTGGACCAGCCACTACCTCACCGCGCTGCTGGTCCGGATCGGCCGGACGCGGGACCTGTTCCAGCGCGGCACCCCCGAGACCCTCGCCGAGATGCACCTGGCCGCCCGGGGCGCGCCCCGCGCCGAGGCCCTGCGCCGCTACCGACACCTCGGCGACTACGCACTGTCGATCGCGGGCTACTTCTCCGAGAGCCTCAGCCGCAAGCCCGTGGGGGTCCGCTACTACACCGACATGGGGGAGGCCGCCTACGCCCGCGTGGCCGACCTCAGCCGCTCCGACGCCCGGGACGACCCCTGGTTCCAGGTCTTCATCGAGCTGTCCCGACGCTTCCCCGAGTGCCTCACGCTGCTCGCGGACGTCGCCGATCGCGACCGGGCCGAGGGCACCCACGACATCGTCGATCTCTACGCCCGCTGGCTGGAGACCCGGAGCCCCCACGCCGCCCGCCGCCTGTCCGAGCTGGGCGTGCTCGCCGCGCTGCCGGCGCCCGAGGCGAGCTGACGGGTTGACGCCGCGCGTCCGGCTCCATAAACAACGCTGTCCACTTATTTCCCGGGAGGCCCCGTGGCCCGCATCACCGTCGAGGACTGCCTCGAGAAGGTCCCGAACCGCTTCTCGCTGGTTCTGGTCGCCGCTGAGCGCACCAAGCAGCTCATCAAGGGCGAGAAGGCGCTGCTGGACGAGAGCGTCATCTCCAAGAACAAGGAGGTCGTCACCGCCCTGCGCGAGATCGCGGCCGGCGCGGTCCTGCCCGACCTCTCCGAGTTCGACGAGAACATGCTGCTGCACGGCCCCGCCGGCCGCACCGCCGCAGCCGCCACCCTCGGGGCCCTGCCCCCCGAAGTGGACGACGACCTCCCCCCCGAGATGGATTGATCAGCGGAGCGCGCCATGCCTGACGTGAACCCCCGGTATTTCGACGTCCGCGTCGTCGAGAAGTACATCGAGCAGGGTGTGATCACCCGCGAGCAATACGAGGCCTGGCTGGACAGCCAGGAGGACGTCTCCGGCCGCGGCCAGGAGACCCGCACCCGCATGACCACCCTGTCGATGGACGACCTGCAGGACAACTGACGGTCGTCTTGGCTGGTCAGGGCTCGGGCCGATAGAGGACGAGCGAGGCGCGCGCAGCTCTGCCCTGGCGGTGAGCCTTCGCGCGCTTCGTTCGTTTCGGTTCAGGAGTGCGACGTGCCCCGACGTGCCCAGAAGACCCCCACCGGCCCCACGCTCACCTGCAAGGGGTGGGTTCAGGAGGCCGCGCTGCGGATGTTCCTGAACAACCTCGACCCCGACGTCGCAGAGCGCCCGGAGGACCTCGTCGTGTACGGGGGCACGGGCAAGGCGGCCCGGAGCTGGGACGCCTACGACGCCATCGTCACTGCGCTGCGCCGGCTGGAGGACGACGAGACCCTTCTGGTCCAGTCCGGCAAGCCCGTCGGCGTGCTGCGCACCCACCCCGACGCCCCCCGCGTGCTCATCGCCAACTCCAACCTTGTCGGGCGGTGGGCCACCTGGGAGCACTTCCGCGAGCTGGAGCGCAAGGGCCTGATCATGTTCGGGCAGATGACCGCCGGCTCATGGATCTACATCGGCACCCAGGGCATCCTCCAGGGCACCTATGAGACCTTCGCCGAGGCCGCCCGCCAGCACTTCGGGTCCGACCTGCGCGGCCGGCTCGTGCTCTCCGCCGGACTCGGCGGCATGGGCGGCGCCCAGCCCCTGGCCGCGACCATGAACAACGCGGTCTTCCTGGGCATCGAGGTCGACCCGGAGCGCATCCGTCGGCGCCTGGAGACCGGCTACCTCGACGAGCACGCCCCCAGCCTCGACGCCGCGCTGGAGCGGGCCCAGGACTGCCTGGCCAAGGGCGAGCCGCGCTCCATCGCGGTCACCGCGAACGCCGCCTGGGCCTACCCGGAGCTGGTCCGGCGGGGCGTCTTCGCGGATCTGGTCACCGACCAGACCTCCGCCCACGACCCCCTGGTGGGCTACATCCCCGAAGGCATGACCCTGGCGCAGGCCGCCGCCCTGCGGGAGGACGATCCCGACACCTACGTGCGCCGGGCCCACGAGAGCATGGCGCGCCACGTCCGGGCGATGCTGGACATGCAGGCCGCCGGCTCGCACGTCTTCGACTACGGCAACAACCTCCGGGCCGGCGCGGTCGAGGGCGGGTGCGCCGACGCCTTCGACTTCCCGGGCTTCGTGCCCGCGTACATCCGCCCGCTGTTCTGCGAGGGCAAGGGCCCGTTCCGCTGGGCTGCCCTCTCCGGCGATCCGCAGGACATCTTCACCACCGATCGCGCGCTGGCCGAGCTGTTCCCCCACGACGAGCCCCTGCACCGCTGGCTGCGCCTGGCGGGCGAGAAGGTCCACTTCCAGGGGCTGCCCGCCCGCATCTGCTGGCTGGGCTACGGCGAGCGCCACAAGGCGGGGCTGTTGTTCAACGAGCTGGTGGCCTCCGGCGCGGTCTCAGCGCCCATCGTCATCGGGCGCGACCACCTGGACTGCGGCTCGGTGGCCTCCCCCAACCGGGAGACCGAGGGCATGCGCGATGGCTCTGACGCGATCGCTGACTGGCCCATCCTCAACGCCCTGGCCAACGCGGTCAACGGCGCGAGCTGGGTCAGCTTCCACCACGGCGGCGGCGTCGGCATGGGCTACTCCCTGCACGCGGGGCAGGTCATCGTCGCCGACGGCACCGCGGCGGCGGCGCGTCGGCTGGAGCGCGTGCTGCTGGGCGACCCCGCGCTGGGGGTCATGCGGCATGCGGATGCCGGCTACGACCGGGCGATCGAGGTCGCGCGGGAGCGCGGCGTGCGCATCCCGGGCCTGACCGAGTAGTCCCCGCTATCGATCCTCGATGATCTCCAGGACATAGCGCATCTTCCGCTTGCCCCCGGCCGCATGCACGATGCGGCGGATGGCGTCGGCGTGGATGCCCTTCCGACCGATCACCTTGCCGATGTCCTCCTTCGCGACCTCCAGCTCCAGGACGCAGGAGTGCGTCCCCTGAACCTCGCGACAGACCACCTGTTCCGGCCGATCGACCATCGCCTTGACGATGGCCTCGACCAGCTCTCGGACCTCCAAGACCTCGCTCTCAGCTCCCACCGCGGACTCCTGCTTCCAATCAGCGCGGGGCCGCGCGCCCTTCGGGGACACGCACCCTTCCGTATTCTACTCTCGGTCTGCGCGCGCCGGGCGTCAAGGGGTGTCCGTTGCGTTCATGGAGAGCTGGTAACGAACCGCGACATCCTTTGACCGAATCGACGCGCCTCTTCTCCGTCGCAGTGGACGTGCGCGGGCCCCACCCCGCCGAGCGATGACGGAGGATTCACATGATGGCCGCAACTCGAGCCGCCGAGGCCTGCCCCACCGGGCCCCTGACCGACGACGAGATCAAGCGCGTGGCCCGCCACGACCGCGGCGAGGCGATGGGCCTGGTGGTCCACCGCTATCGCGAGCGGCTCTTCTACCACGCCTTCTCCATCGTGAAGGACCGCCAGGAGGCCTACGACGCCATCCAGGAGGTCTTCATCAAGGCCATGCGGGAGCCGCGCTTCTTCCTGCCCACCTTCGGGATGCGCGCCTGGCTGTTCCGCGTGACCACCAACCTCTGCTACAACATCGTGCGCGACAAGCGGCGCCGCTCGGGCATCCTCGACCGCATGCCCGAGGACTCGGTGCCCCAGGGGTCCTGCCACTCCTCGCGCGAGGTCGTCTACGCTGGCGAGCTGCGCGACGAGCTGCTCGACGCGATGACGGAGCTGTCCGAGGATCACCGCCGAATCCTGATGCTGCGGTACTACCAGGACCTGAGCTACGTGGAGATCGCCGAGGCCCTCGACATCAAGCTCGGCACGGTGATGTCGCGCCTGTCCCGCGCGCGGGCAAGGCTCAGCGAGGTCGTCGGCCCGGATCACCCTCTGGCCTTGGAGCCGCGCTGACGGGACCCCGCTGGCCGCGCCGCAGAGGGCAGCTCCAAGGCCGAGGAGGTGACGAAAAAAAGGCGCCTGGGCGCGCAATCTCTGGCGCGGGGATGGGGGGTCGGGTACACGGGGCGTTGACCACGCGCCGGCCCGTCCCATAGGATGCGGTTGGCAAACCCCCTACCGATCCTTGGCGCGCCATCCCCGGGGTCGCTCTGACGAGTTGGGCTTGAACAACACGCTCCGAGACGAACTACTGCACCACCTGGATGAGGGCTCCACCGGCTGTCTCTCCGTGACCGCCCGGGGCGGCCAGCTCCGCGTCTACGTGATGAGCGGCGAGATCCTCGCGTCCGACTCCCCTGAGGACAACGTCCAGCTCCTGCGGCGCGTTGTCGTGTCGGGGCTCGTGGATCGCGGGCGCGCCAGCGAGCTGATGCGCGAGGCGACCGACCAGGGCCTTCCGGTCAGCGAGATCCTCTACGGCGTGCTGGACGAGGATCAGGTCGTCGGCCTCCTGTTCGACCGCTTCCGCGAGAACGTGGCCAACTGGCTCTGCTCCGAGACCTCCTCCGAGTTCGAGCCGATGGACGCGATCTTCGTCCCGAACATCCAGATCGGCCACGACAGCCGGGAGCTGCTGGGCCAGATCGAGGTCACCCTCGCCCGCACAGCGCCCCTGCGCAGCGACGACGGCTTCCGTACCCAGCTTGCGGTCGGCCCGGTGCCCCCCCAGACCGATGATGATCGGGTGCTGGTCGAGGTGGTTCAGCGCGCGCGGAGCGTGGCCCCGATCCTCCGGGGCTCCCCCTTCGAGGAGCTCTACACCCTCGATCGCCTGATGCGCATGCTGGACTCGGCCGTGCTGCTCAAGCACGACCCCGATCAGGACCGCACCTTCGTCGAGGACGACGACTCCGACGAGGCCGAGACCGTCGCCAACGATCCCACCGAGGTGGTGGAGGTCCCCGAGGCCGGCGAGTCCGAGGCGGACGACGAGGACGGCCTCCAGCTCACCGTCGGGCTCACGGGCCACGAGAACCTCAGCCCGGAGGAGCTGGCGGCCCTCGAGCACGAGATGAGCCTCTTCGAGGACATCGATCACGACGTCGGGCGCGGCGGCGGCGAGGGCCACTTCAGCAAGAGCCGCGACGAGCTGAACGCCGACCGAATCGATCTCTCCGAGCGGGTGGAGATGCCCGAGGAGATCGCCGCCGGCCCCGCTGAGGCCACCGCACAGGTCCCCAACGGCCCGTCTGTCTCGGTGAAGTACAGCGGCCCGATGCTGTCCAACAGCGACGCGCGCCGCAAGATCGAGGTCGCCAACGGCGTCCTGCGGGTGCTCTCCCAGTCGTTCGATGCGTCCAACGGCAAGGGCTCGGGGCCCTCCCAGGTCCAGCTCCTGCTCGACGGCTCGCCCACCGAGTTCGCGGTGCTCTTCCAGAAGGTCCAGGCTGCCGAGGACGGCTCCGCCTCCCCCGAGGGCCTGCTGGCCAACCTGCGCCGCCGCCCCGCCGCCGAGCACCGCCGCCTGCTCAACCGCGCCCTCAGCGACATCATCGAGCGCGCCATGAACGTGGCCGCCGAGAACCTCGACGACGACGCCCTCGACGCCCTGCTGGAGGGCTGCGCGGGCTACCAGCAGCGGCTGGGCCTCTGAGGGGTCGGCGTCTGGCTGCGGCGCTGCTCCTGACGGCGCTGCTCGCAGGCGCGCCCGCCGCGCAGGACGACCCGGCCGCCGAGGACACCGCGCCGCCGGCCGCGTCCCAGGCCCCGCCTGCGGCGACCCATGCGGCCTCCCCTGTCGTCGCGGGGCCCTCCCCCCTGGCCGGGGTCACGCCCGAGATCGCGGCGCGCGCCCTGGAGGTCCGAAGCCTGCCGCTCCCGGAGCGTGTGAAGGCCATCTCCGAGCCCTGGCTGGGCCGCCCCTACCAGCTCGGCCCGCTGGGGGAGGCCGGGGGCCTCGATCCTGACCCGGTGACCCGCTTCGACGTGTTCGACTGCCTGACCTTCGTGGAGGAGGTCCTGGCCCTCGCCCTCGCCCCCGACCCGGTCAGCGCTCAGTACGTGCGCATGGGCCTGCGCTACCGGGGTGGTAGCCCCTGGACCTACGAGAACCGCCGCCACTTCATGCTCGCGGAGTGGATCCCCGGGACCATCGCCGAGGGCTGGATGGAGGACCTCACCCCCACACTGCCAGGCGCGGTCCAGACCACCAAGGACATCCGGCTGGAGACGTGGACGGGGTGGCGGCAGCGGCCCACGTTCCCGCTACCGGACGCGCGGCTGCCGGTGGGCGAGCTCAGCTACTGGTACATCCCCCTGGACGCCGCGGCGGAGGCCATCCCGCAGATCCCGCCGGGATCGGTGGTGTTCACGCTGCGGAAGCCCTGGGCGCACCTGCCCATCGCCATCACCCACGTCGGCATCACCGTCCCGGCCGAGCGACCCACGATGCGGCACGCCAGCCGGATGGGCCGGCGCGTGGTGCGCGACGACGACCTGGCCTGGTACGCCGACCACCTGCGCACCTACGCCAACTGGCCCGCCGAGGGGCTCATCGTGCTGCGCCCGCTGGAGTTCGGCCCCGGCGTGGGGCGCGCCCAGAGAGCCCCCTGACCTGCCCCAGGGTGTTGTATCCTCAGGGTATGCGTATCACACTCCTGTTTCTGACCGGCTGCTTCGGGCTGGACACCTACCCGGTGAAGGACGCCGAGCTTGACGACACCGCGGGCCCCTCCTTCGCGGACAGCGGGGGGCCGGGGCAGCCGCTGGACGACAGCGACGTCGGGGACGGCAACAACGCGCCCATCGCGGACGCCGGCGCTGACCTCTCGGACACCGTGGGCGTGGTCGTGGATCTGGACGGCAGCGCGTCCAGCGACCCGGACGGAGACCCGCTGCTGTTCGAGTGGACGCTCACCGCCCAGCCCACGGACTCCAACGCCACGCTCATCAACAACACGCGCGAGAACCCCTCGCTGTTCCTGGACCGCCCGGGGACCTTCACCGTCACGCTGACGGTCTCGGACGGCGCCCTCGATGACACCGATGTCGTCGAGGTCATCGCGATCCAGCCCAACGACGCGCCCCTGGCGAACGCGGGCGCGGACCAGACGGTCTACATCGGCGACACCGCGTTCCTCAACGGCGCGGGCAGCACAGACCCCGACGGCGACGCCCTGAACTTCACCTGGACGATGGTGTCGCTCCCCTCGGGCTCCGCCGCGCGGCTCAGCGACCCGACCGCCGAGCGCCCCAACTTCACCGCCGATCGTGAGGGGGACTACCAGGTCTCGCTGGTGGTGGACGACGGGCAGGTCCAGTCCTCGCCCGACACCGTCACCGTGCGCGCGGTGGTGGAGTCCAGCGGGGGGTCGGATGGCTGCGGCTGCGCCGGGGCCGTCCAGCAGGAGCTGATGCGCCGCAACCCCTACGCCGCCGCGCTGGGGAACGGCGGGCTCGTGGGGCTGCCGCTGCTGCTGGCCGGGTGGCGGCGACGTCGACGCCGGCGCCGCTCAGAACAGTGAGCGCACCGCGCGGGCCAGCCCCGGCTCGGGTTCGGTGAGGCGGATCCAGGCGTCCACCCCTGGCGCGAGCAGCCCGGCGGCGTCCTTGCCGTAGGCGGGGAGCTGCGCGTCCAGCCAGGCTCGGGCGTCCTGGCCCTGCTGGATGCGCTGCACGAGCCCGGGGATCAGCTCCTCTGCGAAGCTCAGCTTGCGCTCCACGGGCACGAGGTCCGACACCGCGATGGCCCACCGGGGCAGCGCGATGCCGACGCGGGCGAGCATGTGCTGGACGAAGGCCTCGGCCAGCGCGCGGCAGGCGGCGTCGACCCGGGGGACCTCGGCGTCCAGCGGCGCGCCGGGCTGGCCGAAGACCTCAGCGTAGACCTTGTTCTTGGGCTCGGTGCCCGAGGGCCGCAGGATGAGCCGCCCCAGCTCCCCCAGCTCAAAGACGAGCACGTCCCGGGACGCCGCGTCGGTGCCGGAGCGGATCGGCCCGAACGGGCCCGTCGGGTCGGCGCGGTCGTGGAAGGCGGTGACCGGATGGCCACCGATGGTGGTGGGCGGGTCCTCGCGGAAGGAGCGCTGGATGGCCTCGATGCGCGTGCGCCCGGTGGCCCCCCGCATGACCGTGGAGATGAGGGTGTTGCTGACGTAGCCGACCTCACGCCAGCACGCCTCCAGCTCGTCGACCAGGGTGCGCCCGGCGACGCGGGCGTGGTGGGCGGCCTCGGCCAGCAGGAGCGCGGCCCCGGCGGCGTCCTTGTCGCGGATGTTGGGGGTGACCAGCACGCCGTGGGACTCCTCGACGCCGACCAGGAAGTCGCTGGCGCTGCCGGTGACCTGCTGGAAGCGCCCGGTCTCCTCCAGTTGGCGCAGGCCGTCCGCGATGTATTTGAAGCCCACGAGCAGGTTGTCGACCACCTGGGCGCCGTGGTGGCGGGCGACGCGGCTGACCAGCGCCGAGGTCACCTCGGTCTTCATGACGATGGGCCTGTCCCCGCGCGGGCCCCGGGTCAGGGCGTAGCGCACCACCAGCGCGGCCATCTCGTTGCCGTTGAAGAAGCGGAAGCCGTCGCCGTGGCGGGCGACCACGCCCAGCCGGTCGGCGTCAGGGTCGCAGGCCATGACCAGGTCTGCGCCGACCTTGTCGGCCAGCGCCACCGCGCGGTCCATCGACTGGCGGACCTCGGGGTTGGGGATGCCGAACGGCACGTTGGGGAACGCGCCGTCGTGGCTGGCCTGGGTGGGCTCCAGGGTGACCTGGAAGCCCGCCGCGCGCAGGACCTCGACCACGGTGGTGTCGCCGGTGCCGTGCAGCGCGGTGAAGACCACATGGGTCGAGCGCGCCTCGGGGGATCGCGAGCGGGAGAGGTTCTCGCGGATGTAAGCCTCGTGGACATCCCCGGTGAGCGGGCGGATCCAGCCTGCGGCCGTTGCCTCGCCCCAGGGCATCGAGCGGACCTCGGTGATGCGCTCCACGATCTCGACCAGCTCCTCGTCGTAGGGGGGGACCTGCTGGCCGCCGAGGTGGTCGTAGATCTTCGCCCCGTTGTCATCGGGCGGGTTGTGGGACGCCGAGACGTTCAGGCCGCCGTGTGCACCCAGGTAACGGATGGCGAAGGAGAGCTCGGGGGTGGAGACGAAGGTGTCGCTGCCGCGCGGCAGGATGTGTACGGTCACGCCGTTCGCGGCGTAGACCCCCGCCGCCAGCTCGGCGAAGTCCCGGGAGCCCAGGCCCAGCACCGGGTTGGGCACGCCCTCGGGGTAATGGCCCCGGGCGTCCTGGTAGCGGCGCACGTCGTAGGCGACCACCACCGACAGGGGGCCGTCGCCGTGGCGCTGGCGCAGGAACACGCAGTGCCCCTGGATGGAGCTGGCGATGGTGTAGGGGTTGATGCGGTTGGGGCCCACCCCCACCGGCCCGCGCCGCCCGCCGGTGCCGAAGGGGATGACCTGGTAGAAGCAGTCCAGCAGCAGCTCCCAGCGCCCCAGGTCCGCCAACGCCGTGATCATCGGCACATACTCAGCGGTCTCGGGGGACGTGAGCCAGCGGGCAAGGCGCTGCAGCGCGGCCTGCTTGAAGCGGTCGTCGACCGCGAGGGACGCGAAGCCCTCGCGGGCCAGGTGGAGGACGTCGGACATGGCTTGCTCCCGGTGGAGCAGCCCCTATCCGCGCTACTCGCCGACGACCACCTGACCGTTGCCCGCCGTCGACGCGCCCGCCGCGCGCAGCGAGGTCGGGGTCAGGCTGCCGTCGATGAGCGCGGCCTCGTAGGTCAGGCCGAGGGTCTCCACCGCCAGGATCTGCCACGACGTCCGCCCCAGGCCAAGCGGCGGGGTGTTCTCCGGGATGACCGCGTCGACCGCCCCCGCGGGGAGGTACAGGTCCCGGTCGCTGCGGTCGCCGGAGCTGACGTAGGCCCGCACCAGCGCCGCGCGGGGATCGGAGGTCAGGGTGAACCGCTTGGTGGCGGCCTCGACCTGGTCCACGACGGGGGGGACCATCCAGGCGGGCAGCTCGGCGACGCCGCCCTGCACGTCCGCCAGGACCGTGGCGAAGCCGCCCCCGGCCCCGACCCCGCCGACCTCGACGTAGGCCATGACCGTGGGCGGGTCCTCACCGTCCGGGACCCAGGAGAAGGCGTCCTCCGCGACCCGCGCGACCTCGACCTCGCCAGGCCCGGCATGGGCGATGCCGACGAGCACCGGCCCGGCGTCCCCGGCGGGCTCCAGGACCAGCAGCAGGGCGCGCTCGGAGCCGGAGAAGCCGTCGGGCAGCTCGGGCACGACGACGGGAACGGAGTCGTCGAAGGGCACCGAGGGCGTGAGGTCCACCGTGAGCGGCTGGGCGGCGTCCGCGGTCAGGTCGCCCACCCAGGTGTAGCGGAAGTCGTCCAGGTGGGAGAGCAGGACGTCGATGGCCTGGGCGGGGGCCTCGAAGCCGGCGCTCAGCTCGTCGACCGGCACGGGGCCGGCGAAGCTCCACGCCCCGACCGCGCCGGACCAGGCCAGGGCCTGCCAGGACTCCTCGGCGTCCTCGATGTAGACGTTGCCGGGGATGTCGACGTCCAGCCCGAAGAAGGTGATGGTGCGGTCCGGCGCCAGGAGCTGCTCGGTGCCGAAGAACAGCGGGCCCTCCTGGAGCGAGGGGCCGACCAGCCCGATGACGCGCTCGTCCCAGTCGGCCTCGACGCACTGGGAGAGGTCGGCGGTGCCCTGGAGGGTGGCGTCGGGGGTGGAGACCCGGTCCCGGGGGCGCAGCGGCAGCACGACCTCGCGGGGCACGACGCGGAACGCGGTCACCGGGACCCACTCGCCGCCGGGCACGTCCGCGGTGATGTCCACCGGATCGGCACCGGGGACCGAGAAGGTCGCCTCCCCGGCCTCGTCGACGTCGAGGCGCACGCCGTTCCAGGTGACCCGGGCGTCGGGCAGCGGGTCGCCGGTGGAGGCGTCGATCACGCGCACCAGGAGCTGCCCGTCGTCCCGGACCTCCACCGTGGCGTCCGCGGACAGCGCGTCGAGGGTGCACCGGAGGGTGGCCGTGCCGGCGCTGACCGCCGTGACCACGCCCTCGGCGTCGACGGTGGCGATGGCGGTGTCCGAGGAGGCCCAGGAGACCTCGGCCTCGGCGCTCTGGCCGGTGCTGTCGGTGACCCGGGCGCGCAGGCTGTACCCGGCGTCCACCGCGACGACCATGCGCGAAGGCCAGACCTCCAGCGAGACCAGCTCGACCCCGCCGGTGTCGTCGGTGGAGTCGGCGGTGTCCGCCGAGTCGTCGACCCGCTCCGAGTCCCGGATGACCCCCGGGCCGGTGTCGTCCACGGCGTCACCGGATCCCTTGCAGGCGAAGAGGAGGAGGAGCAGGGCGCGCAGCACAGAGGACTCCGGCGTCAGGGGACGGTGAACTCGGCGTAGAAGGGGCCGAGCGAGCGACCCAGGGTGTCCGAGCAGGCGTCGGAGCCGGCCCGGACGAGGTAGGCGTAGGTGAACCCCTGCGGCAGGGGCTCGTCGGGGGCTAGGACGATCTTGCGGCCTTCGTCCTTCAAGGTCACGCTCAAACCGACCTCGAAGGCCAGCCCGCCGTGCGCTGCGAGGGCCCCGAGGCCGAGGGTGTCGGGGGTGCAGGTCACCGGATCGGCCTCACCGCTGACCCGCAGCTCGGGGGCGAGGGCCTCGGGCACGTCGGCCGCGCCGTCCTCGGGCATGGAGGAGACGACCTCGAAGACCTCGGGGGCCGGCTCCTCGGCGCAGCCCAGGGCCAACAGGGCGGTCCAGAGGGCCCTCACGGCGCCACCACCCGGACGCCGAGCACGGTGGAGGGCTGGTCCGGGGGGACGAGATCGCCGTCCGCCTCGCAGGGGGCGCAGGGCGGCGCGCCGGTGTCCGCGGGCTCACAGTCGACCGGCTCCCCCTGGCCGTAGCCGGAGAGCCCGACGACCGTCCACCGCGCCAGCACCGCGCCGTCGCCGCTCAGGGCGTCCACGGTGACGTCGAGGGGGGTGTCCGCCGGCAGCCCCGTGAACACCGCCTGCCCGCCCAGCCGAGCCCCGAGCTGGCGCACGCCCACGTCGGCGACGCAGAGGCGGAGCTGCTCCGCCGTCGACGGCAGCGCGCCGGGGAGGTCGAGCTGGTGGTCGACAGGGCGGTGCTCGAAGCCCGCGCACCCGGACAAGGCGAGCGCCGTCGCCAGCGCCCGCGCGGTCACTCGGCCGGACTCCAGTCGTAGTCGGCGAGGACCCACTTGTCGGAGTCGCCGGAGAGCTGGAAGTAGATGAGGGTGTAGCGGGTGGCGATCCACCAGGTGCCGGCAGGTTTCTGGCCGACCATGGGGTCGCCGTCGCCGTCGTCCAGCCCGATCTTGTAGCAGCTCGGCGCCAGGTCACCCGAGAGGAGGTGGTTGGGGCAGTCCTCCTGGGCGAGGAAGGTGCTGGTCCAGGTGGCACCGCCGGTCTCGGTCTCCACCGACTCGCCGACGATCATCTTGCGGTCCACGAACTGGATGGGCGGGTCGTAGGTGACCGCCTCCAGCGGCCCGCGGGCGCCGTCCCCGGTGTCGCCGGTGTCGTCGCCGCCGGTGTCGTCGCCGCCCTGGCCGGTGGGCTCCTCGGCCACGGTCTCGTAGCCGTGGAGCAGCACGCCGTGGATGGTGTCCGAGGACCAGCGCATCGTCATCAGCAGGTCGCCGAGGTCGTTGTCGTAGAACTCGAAGGTGTGGACGTCCACCTCGCCCACCCGATCTGCGGCGGAGCTCATCTCGACCCGGAGGTCGTAGGGCTTGGCGTCGTTGACGAACACCCAGGCGCGCTCGCCGTCGACCGGGAAGGCGTCGACCATGTCGTAGCCCGAGTAGGTGGTCGTCGGGTTGCAGCCCGCGCCGAGGGCGAGGACGGCGAGGCCGAAGAGTGCAGGACGGGTGGACATGGTGGCGCCTCCGAAGCTTGCGGGTCGATCCCTGCCAAGGCACATGAGTAGCACCCCCCGGCACCGACCGGCAAGCGTTCGGAGCGCCGCCTCCCAGGAGCCTCGCACCTCATTGACCCCGGACACCCCCTTGCTGGCCTCGCGCCGGATCCGCGCCCTGAGCTTCGACGTCGACGGCACCCTGTACGACTTCAAGCGCCACCGGGTCCACCTGCTCCCCCTGCTGCTCCGACACCGCCGCCTGCTCCTGGGGTACCGCGAGGTGGTGGCGGGCCTGCGGGGCGAGCAGCACGCGGACCTGCCCGCCGAGCTGTGCCGCCGGCTGGGGGACCGGCTGGGGCGCCCGCCCGAGGAGGTCCGTCGCCAGCTCGACCGGACGATCTACGGGGCCTGGCCGGCGAGCTTCACGCCCCGGACGTCTCTGCGGGATATGCCCGTGCTGCTGCGGGTCCTGGACGACGCAGGGGTGCCCCGCGCGGTGCTCTCGGACCACCCGGCGGAGGCCAAGCTCGCCGGCATGGGGCTGGGCGGCTGGGCGGCGTTGGTCGACGGCGAGGCGGTCGGCGCGTTCAAGCCCCACCCCGCCGGGATGCTCGCGGTGGCCGAGCGGCTGGGCCTCCCGCCCGAGGCGGTGCTGCACATCGGCGACCGGGTCGATACAGATGACGCGATGGCCCGGGCGGCGGGCACCATCGCCCTCATCCGGGGGCGGGACTGGGACAGCGTCGATCAGCTCGGGCGGCTCCTGCTGGGCCGGCCCTGGCCGACGCTTCGAGGAGCGGACCATGGCTGAGGACCCCCTTCGAAACCTGCGCGCGCTGCGGCACAAGGTCGCGCACCACGCCGACCGGGTGATGGCGTCCCACGCGGCCCGGTTCGCCTGCCGGGCGGGCTGCGACGGCTGCTGCCAGACCGAGCGCACCGTCACCGACGTCGAGTTCGCTGCCCTGGCCCCCGCGGTGGCTGCGCTCTCCCCGGACACCCGGGCCGCCCTTCGTGAGGCCCAGGGCCAGGGCTGCAGCCTGCTGCTGGACGGCCGCTGCGCGGTCTACGCCGAGCGCCCCCTGATCTGCCGCAGCCACGGCCTGCCCCTGGTGATGGAGGGCCAGCTCGACGTCTGCCCCCTCAACTTCACCGACACCCCGCTGGAGGCCCTGCCCTCCGCCGACGTCCTGTCCGTGGACACGGTCACCGCTGTGCTGGTGGCGGTGAACCAGCTCTTCTGCCAGGAGACCGAGGGTGACGCCAGGCGCCGGCGGCCGGTGGCCGAGCTGCTGTTCGAGAACTGACCTTCAGAGGCCGAGCAGCGCCCGCAGGGTCATCCCCGCGATGTCATGCTGCCGCCCCTCGGAGAAGGTGTGGTGCAGCCACTGCGGCCGGGCGTTGATCTCCAGCGCCCAGGCGCCCGCCGCGGGCGGGGCGCGGTGGTCAGGGGTCATCACGTCCAGGGCGAAGATGGAGAGGCCCGTGCCCTCGGCGATGCGCGCCATCCAGCCGGCGTAGTCGGGGTGCAGGCTGTCGGTGACGTCCCAGGGCACCCCCCCCTGCGCGACGTTGGCGACCCGCTTGAGGCGTACGACCTGCCCTGCCGCCGGGATCGCGTCCGGGGTGAGGCCCTGCTCGGCGAGCAGCGCGAGGACCTGCGCGTCGATCACGAGGTCGTTCTGGGGGTTCCGGGCACGGATCTGCGCGGCCTTGCGCGCGACGTGCGCCACCACCGTGTCGCGGCCGTCGCCGAGGAACGAGGCGGGCTCCCGGACGCAGGCCGCCACGAGCCGCCCGGAGATGGCGTGCAACCTCAAGTCCCGGCCCTGGATCTGCAGCTCCACCAGAGCGTCGCCCTCGGCCAGCAGCGCCAAGGCGGCCCGGTTGATGGCCGCTGGGGTGGAGAGGTCCATCGAGACCCCCACGCCGTTGGTGCCCACCACCGGCTTGCACACGAAGCGGGCGTCACCGGGCTGCGCAGCGACAAAGGCCTCGATCTGCGCGGCGACCCGGGGTCCGGGGAGCCCCCTGGGCAGCGTGAGCCCCGGCGGGGTGGGGATCCCCAGCTCCTCCAGAGCGGCCTTGCAGGCCACCTTGCTGTCGCAGATGAGGTTCACCGCGTGGCTCAGGCCCGGGTAGATGGCGCCCTCGATGACCAGGACGGCGCGCCCGGCGGCACGGAAGCGTACCGCGTCCAGACCCCAGCAGGGGCCGAGGTCCTGGACCTCGATGCCCAGCTCCCCCGCCCGTCGGATCAGCGCTGCGGAGTGGGGATCACGCTCAAAGGCTACGGGCAAGGCGCAACCCTGCGTGCTGGTAGAAGTGGCGGCGGAACCACAGCCGGTAGAACCGGGAGCCGCTGGTGCCCATCGACGCCCAGGCCCCGCCGCCCAGCGCGGCGTGCTCGCTGTCGAAGTAGGGCTCCGAGAAGTCCTCGTAGAGCCGGTGGGTGCGGAAGCCCGGCAAGGGACGGAAGTCGTCGGAGAACCACTGCCACACGTTGCCGTAGACGTCGTAGAAGCCCAGAGGGGTGCGACCCGCGGCCATGAGGTCCACCGGCGTGGGGGATCCGTACCGCAGGTTGAGGTTGTACCCGGGGTGGCCGATGCTGTCGTTGTCCACGAGGGGCGCGTCCTGACAGATGGCGGCCCACTCGGCCTCGGTCATCAGCCGGACGCCGCCGCCGACCCAGTTGCAGAAGGCCTGGGCCTCGAAGCCGTTGACCTCGGCCGGCCACGACCAGGGCATGTCCAGCTCGTCGAACATGGCGCGGTAGCGGACGTCGCTGCCGGTGGGGATCCAGAACCGCGGGTGGGTGACCCCCAGCTCCTGACGCCAGGCCCAGCCGTCCGCCGTCCACAGGCGCGGGTCGTGGTAGCCGCCCTCCGCCCAGAAGGCGAGGAAGTCCTGGTTGGTGACGAGGTGCGCGGTGGCCTGGAACGGCGCCACGTCGACGTCGAGGTGGCCGAACTCGTTGTCCCAGCCGAACTGGGGCAGGTCCATGCCCCGGCCCAGGGAGACCCGGCGGGCCGGCACGTCCAGCCAACGCCGGGCTGGCGCCGGGGTGCCGGTGGGCGCGATGGACCACCGGGGGGGGCGCTTCAGGCGCGACGCAGCGAGCTGCCGGAACAGAACGGAGCTGGTCTCGAAGTGGATGCGGTCGTGCTCAAGGCCCATCAGGATGGACCAGTGGGGAGACCGGTCGTCGATCCGGGGCTCCAGCTCGGCGCGCTCCATGACGCCCCGGATGATGGCGTGGGCCTCGGCCCGGTAGGCGCGGACATCGTCTCGGGAGGGCCAGAGGTTGACGCAGTCGAGGTCCCCGGCGCAGGCGGGATCGACCCCCTTGGCGAACAGCTCCTCGAACCGGGGGTTCGGTCCCTTGGGGAGGAACCCCGCCATCACCAGCTTGTTGATGTAGAAGGCCGCTGTGTGGCCCCAGTAGAACACCAGCGGGTGGCGCAGCGGGTCGGGCTGGGCGTAGAGGGCGTCGCCCTGGAGCGCGTCAAACAGCCACTCGTAGAGCTCCCAGGTGTTGTCGAAGTATCGGATCAGATCGGCGTTGGTCAGGCCGACCAACCCGGGCGGGAGCAGGCTGTCCGGCGGGACGGTGAGGGAACGTCCAGCCGACGTGTTGCCAGCGCTCGACGGGGCGACGTGTTCCATGAAGAGACTCCCTGAACATTACCCACCGGTGTTGCCGGGGCGTATCCTGAACGCCTGTTTCGAGCAAGGGCACGAACTCTTACAGTTTCCCGTCAGTGCGCCAGCACATGGACGCCCGCGAACGCGGACTCTCCCAGGGTCTGATCGAGCCGCTCCCGCGCGGGGGCGCCGTCCCCGAAGCGGTCGAGGACGAGGACGCCCACGAAGCCGTCCGCCTCGGCCTCCGACCAGAAGCCGGGCGGCGGCGACTCGCCTCGGGAGAGGGCCTCGGCGCCCCGCTGCAGGGGGCGGTCGGTGCGGCGCCCCCACAGCGGCTCCAGGATGGGCCTGCGGTGGTAGGGCTGGAGGCTCAGCGCGGTGCTGTGGGGCATGCCCAGCAGGTCGATGACCGGCCCGTCCGGCAGGGGGAGCGCGGCGGCGACGTCCGCGAAGGGCGGCGTCGTGGGGCGGTCGTAGCTGCTGGCCTGGTCCATCGCCCGGTGGTTCGCCGCCGCCGCCAACACGAGCCCCGCCGCCACCCCGCGACCCCACCGCAGGCGGTCCAGCCCGACCGCCGCCGCGACGCCGAGCACGGGCAGCGCCAGCAGGGTGACCCGAATGGGGTGGTGCATGCGCGCGGCCGGAGGGAAGGCCCAGGCCACCCAGGCCCACGGCCCCGCGCCCAGGGGCTCCCCCAGGTCCCAGGTGGGCGCCGGCCCCACGGCCAGGGTGAGCCCGATGGCCCCGGCCGCCAGCCAGCGGCGGCCTCTTCCGAGGGCCAGCAGGGACGCCACGATCAGCAGCGGGTGCAGCAGGAACCTCGGCGGCATCGGCTTCAGCGCGAACAGCCCGCCCAGGGGGAGCGCGGTGTAGCCGGCCTGGGGGAGGTCCGTGGGCACGCCCGCGAGGCCGTCCAGCAGCCAGATCAGGTAGGGGGCGACGGCCAGCGCCCCGACCAGCACCCCCACCCCCAGGGTCCGTCCGCTCCGCACGAGGGGCAAGCCGATGAGCACCAGGGCCAGCCCATGCCAGGCGTAGGCAACGCCCTGCAGCGCCGCCAGGAGGCCCGCCGCGACGCCCCAGCGCCACCCCGCGCGCTGGAGGCAGGCCAGGCACAGGAGCCCCGGCCACACCACCAGCCCCGACGGCCGCCCCCCGGCGACCTCGTGCAGCAACACCGGCGAGGCCGCGACCAGGGACGCCCCCGCGGCGCTCGCCCAGGGCGCGGCCCCCGCCGCCCGACCCAACACGAAGGCCGAGAGCACCAGGGCCACCAGGTGCCCCCCCTGCGCGAGGTTCCAGGCCAGGGGCGTCGGCGGCCCGAGCAGCCCCAGGATCGCCATGTCCAGCGGGTTCGGGATGACCGGCGCGATGGTGGTCATGCCCTCGGGCCAGTCCACCCGCGCCAGCCAGTCGATCCCCCGCCAGCGCTCCGAGGCCGCCCACCACCACCACCAGCCCACCACGAAGTCGCCGTTGCGCCACGGGTCCTGGGGGCCCCACAGGCCCCGCCCGAGGCTCATCAGGGGGCCCTTGAGGCCGCAGGCGAGCACGGCCAGCGGGACCAGGGCCCAGGCGGCGCGGGCCCGGGCGGCGACGCCGGTGGCAGACTGAGGCTCGGAGCGCAGGGTCGTCATGAAAGCAGGGCCTCCATGAAAGCACGGCCGGACCGGGAGCGGACGACGCAGGCGGCGTGGGCCCTGGCCTTCGCGGCGGTGTTCGGCCTCGCCCTGGCGGCGCGCACCGTCGGGCTGCCCCTGGAGCGCCACGTCTTCGACGGGCACGAGGCCGACTACCTGCGGGTCTTCCAGGGCGCGCCGGTGCCGGCCTCCACGCGGCTCTATCCCCTGCTGGCCGGGCTCTACGGCGCGCTGGGTCGGTGGACGCAGGACCCGGCCTGGCTGCTGCGGCTGAACGCGCTCGCCGGGGCGCTGGGGGCGAGCCTGGGCGGGGTGGCCATCGCGCGGCGCTGGGGGCTCCGGGCCGGGCTGTGCGCCGCGGCGCTGCTGGCCCTCTCCCCGCCCCACGTCGCCTGGTCGGGCTCCGCCTACAACGTGATGATCCCGCAGGCGCTGCTCCTGGCGGCGGTCGCCGCGCGCGGCGCCTGGGGGGTGCCGCTGTACGCCCTGGCCTGCGGGATGCGGGTGGAGCTGGCCCTGCTCGCCCCGGCGGTGGCCCTGGTGGCGGGCTGGCGCACCGCGCTGGGGGCCGTCGGGGGCCTGGGCGTCTGGGGGCTGCTGCCCACCGCCCCCAGCCTGCGCCCCCTCTCGCTCACGCTGCCGGCCAACCTCCAGCTCACCGGGATGATCGGACCGCTGGGGAGCCTCTGGGGACTGGCGCTGGCGGGCCTCGCGCTCCAGCGGCGGACCAGGCCGCTGCTCGCCGCCGCGGCCTGGACCCACCTGATCGCGGCGGGCTTCGACGATCAGGGGGACCGCCACCTGCTGTTCGCCGGGTTCGCCCTCTCCGGGCTCATCGCCAGCGGGCAGGGGTGGCGGCGGTGGCTGGTGCTGCCGGCGCTGGGCCTGAGCCTCCACGGGTTCTGGCAGCTCAACATGCGATACTACGCCGACGTCGACGCCTTCAGGGCCACCCTGCCCGTGGAGGGCCCCCCGCCGACGGACTGCGTGGAGATCCTGGATGACCCCCTGGCGCCGCAGAGCCACTGGCGCTACCGGGGCGCGTGGCCGGAGGGGCGGCTGTGCTGGGGGGAGGAGGCCATCCACCACGCCTGGACCAGCCGGGGCCTGCACGACCGGGCGCTGCGCATGAAGGCGCTGTACGACCCCGAGCCGGTGGGGGTCCAGGAGCTGCCCGGCGGCCCGCGGCTCATCTGGGCGTTGCACCCGTGACCGGCTGGCGGCCGCTGGCGGCGGTGGCGGTGGTGGCGCTGGCGGTGCGCGCGCTCGCCGTGTGGTGGCTGGGCCCGGGTCCCTTCGGTCCGGACGGCGCCGGGGCGGCTGCGGCGGTGGCGCTCGGCGGGCACCCCTACCCCGTTCATCCCCTGCTCATCGGTATCACGGGAGGGCCGCGCGCGCTGTCGGTGCTCGGGGGGACCCTCGCTGCGGTGGCGGTGGCGGGGATGGCGCGGGCGCTGGGGGGCTCGCCGTGGGCGGGCCTGGTGGCCGCGACCGCGCCGCTGCTGGTCCACGCCTCGGCGCTGGCGGGGGGAGACGCCGCCGCGACCGGCCTCGCTGCCCTCGGGGTGGCGCTGGCCTGGCGGCGCTGGCCGCTGCTCGGCGGCGCGCTGGCGGGGCTGGCGCTGGCGGTCAAGCCCATCGCGGCGCCGCTGTGGGCGGGGCTGGTGTGGGCCTCCTGGACCGAGGGCGCCCCGCGCTTCGCCTCCGGGCGGGCGCTGGGGGCGGCGGTGGTGGCCACCCTCCCCTTCCCCGGGCTGTGGGATCCCCTCGTCCGGCCCCGACCGGGGGGTGGGCTGCTGGGGAGCTGGTGGCGCAGCACCGGAGGCGCGCCGCCCGCGCCGGAGACCGTGGTCGACATGCTCCAGGGGGGCCTCGGCGCCCTCGCGGACCTCCCGCTGTGGACCGGCCTGCACCTGCTGGCGCTGGCGGCGCTTTTCTCGCGGCGCTGGGGTCTGCTGGCCCTGGCCCTGGCGGCGGTCGCAGGTCCAGCGCTGCTGCTGGGGGAGCAGCTCCGGCCCCGCTACCTCGGCCCCGCCTCGGTGCTGCTGGTGACCCTCGCCGGCCTGGGCCGCGGCGCGCCGGCCCTCGCCGGGCTGCTGCTTTGGCCCGCCTTCGCCTTCATCAGCCAGCTCGGCGCGCTGCGGGCGCAGGAGGAGCAGCTCCCCGCGCGCCCGACACTGCCCTGGCCAGACGGGATCGCGGTCACCAGCGCCTACCTGGACGCGGGGGTGTGCGGCGCGACCTCGCTGCGCGCGCTGGCCGGGACGCTCGCCGAGCAGGTGCCGGACGGCGGCACCGTGTGGGTGGTCCGCCTCCGGGACGGCCGGGAGGGAGAGCTGACCTGGCCCCTGCAGGCCGCGCGGCCGGACCTGCGGGTGGAGGTGCTGGACGGCGGGCGCTGCGCGGACGTCGGCTGCGTGGCGCGGATCCGCCAGGCCGGCGGGCCGGTGGTCTACCCGTCGGAGCCCGCCGGCTGCGCGACCCCGGTGATCGATCCCGGGGAGCAGGCCCTCGCCCAGGCGCTGACCCGGGCCTTCGGCGGGGGGGCGCGCTACGCGCTCTGGCCCTGAGGGGGTCGCTCGTCGATGCGGAGGTGGCCCGGCAGGCCCTCGACGCGCTGGAACCACGCCTGCAGGTGGGGGCGCCCGGCGAGGTTGAAGCCCCCCTCGTCCGCGACGTGGGTGTAGGCGTACACCGCGACGTCGGCGATGGTCGGCCGCTCGGCCGCCAGCCAGCGGCGCTCGGCGAGGTGGGCGTCCAGCACGGCCAAGGCGCGCTCCCCCTGGGCGTGCCAGCGGGCGAAGTCGGCCTCGGTGGTCGGGACGACGCCCGGGAAGCCGCGGCGGAACCGGGCCCGGGAGATCACGCCGTCGACGTGGGTCTGCTCGAAGCACATCCACCGGAGGACCTCGGCCCGCTGGCGCCGATCGTCGGGCAGCCAGGGCGTGCCCTCGGCCAGGAACCAGAGGATGGCGTGGCTCTCGGCGAGGCAGGTCCCGTCGGGCAGCTCCAGCAGAGGGATCTCGCCCACCGGGTTCTTCTCGAGGAACCAGGGGGCCCGGGTCTCCCCGGTCAGCAGGTCCAGCTCCTGCCAGCGGTGGGGCAGGTCCAGCAGGCGCAGGGTCCGGCGGACCTTCCAGCCGTTGCCCGAGAACAGGTAGTCGTAGAGGATCATCATGGCGCCCCGTATGGCCTGCCGGAGGGCGCGGCAAGGGGCGCGCGGCCCACCTGAGCGGCCCGGCGCCAGAGGGGGGTGGTCTATGCTGGGGACACCCGGAACCCCTCTCCTCCACCACACTTGGAGGTCCCCCCATGCTGGACTTCGCCGCGCCGGTCAAGCGACCCGCCGTCGCGCCCCCGACCCCCGAGCGCTCGCCCACCGCCGGGCGGATGTCGGAGGCCCACTCCTTGATGCGCCGCTTGGGCAACCAGGGCATGGCCGAGGCCACCGGAGGGCTGCGCGATGCGGCCCGCGACGGCGTCTCCGGGCCTGGAGGCGCCCTGCCGCACCTCGCCACCCTCCAGGAGCGCTTCGGGCACCACGACCTCAGCGGCGTCACCGCGCACACCGCGCCCGGTGCCACCGACGCGGTGGGGGCCAGCGCCTACGCCCTCGGCGAGAAGGTCGCCTTCTCACACGACAAGCCCAGCCTCTACGACGCCGCCCACGAGGCCGCCCACGTCGTCCAGCACCGCGCAGGCGTGGACACGCCGATCAGCCGCGAGGGCGACCGCTACGAGGCCCATGCCCACCGGGTCGCCGAGACCGTGGCCGCAGGACGCTCCGCCGAGGGCCTGCTGGACAGCGCCCCCCGCGCCGCTGCCCCCGCCGCCGCGCCGGCCGTGATGGGCCTGTGGACCCGGGCCACCGCCAAGACGAAGATGAAGATCGGCTGGCGCATCCGCAGCGGCGCCTACAAGGCCATCCTCACCATGTTCCAGCAGTGGCACGACCGGGTCCACGAGCAGCCCACGGGCGCCAAGGTGGACTTCCTGGAGCGCCTGCTGGCCAAGGTCGACGCCTACCTGGCCGCCAAGGACGCCAAGCGGGACGCCCTGGACGCCAGCACGGCGGCCTGGCGGACCCGGAACACCGAGAACCAGGGCATCCGCGACGTCCGCGCGAACGTGGCCCAGGAGCTGACCACCGTCAGCGCCGGCCACACCGCGCTCACCCGGCCCGGGGCGCTGGGCACCGCCTGGACGCGCGACCTGGAGGCCGACGCCGTCGGCTTCGACGGTGAGCGCATGCACGGCGGCTTGAACAGCCTCAGGGAGGTGCCGATGGTGGGCACCGGGGTGACGGGCATGTTCAAGCCCGAGGAGGACATGCACACCCACCCCATCACCGCGCGGGAGGCCGGCATCCCCCAGACCGGGCAGGACCAGAGCGGCCGCGCGGTGGCCGCCTACCGGATGGACCGGCTACTGGGCCTCGGCGTCATCCCGGAGACCTTCCGGGCCAGCTACGGCACCACCGCCGGCTCCCTGATGCGGAAGATCACCGACGCCGTCCCCGCGCTGAGCCAGCACGAGCGGCTCATGATGCAGAGCGACCACCTTGAACCTGAGCACCAGCAGGAGCTGTCCAAGCTCTACCTCTTCGACGCCTTGATCGGACAGGTGGACCGGCACATGGAGAACATGATGGTGCAGGGCGACAAGCTGTGGGGCATCGACAACGACCTGTCCTTCGGGAAGGACTACGCCATCGACGCGGACTCCGGCCGGGTGTCCGGCACCATCAAGGGCAAGTCGCCACGCGCGCTGCGCATCGACGCTGAGTTCGCGGCCCGCATCATCGAGCTGTCCAAGCACCCCGACTGGGTGCAGGCCGAGCTGGCCGGGCTGATCACCGACACGGAGATCGACGCCACCCTCGCCCGTCTGCAGGCGCTGGCCACCTACCTGCGCAAGCGCCTGGATGAGGGGACCCGCGTGGTCACCGATTGGGGATGAGGATGACCGAGGCGCCCCCCACCGCCCAGGCGCTGTTCCAGCAGCACGATCTTCCGTGGATCCCACTACCCGGGGATCTTGAGCGATCCCTCCGCGCTGTCTCCCCCTTCGTCTGGTCCACCCGCGAGCCCCTGCCCGCGACCCCCTACGACCTGGACGTCTGGGTGGAGGAGGTGCTGGACGACCCCGCCCAGGACTACGCCCTCATCGGCCACGCCGGGCACGGGGTGAACTCCTGGGCCCTGCACATCTACTGCGCGCGCGGGCCGCTGGCGCTGTTCCTGCAGGTGGGCTTCGGCGGCGCCTACCAGCGCGAGGCCGACACCCGGAAGGTGCTGGGCTTCCTGGCCGAGCGCTGCGGCCCCCTGCTGACCCGGGCCGACGCCTGCGCGGGCGGGCCGGTGCGCGTGGTGCTGGTCGTGAGCGGGCTCAGCGGCGTGCGCTGGCGCCTCACCGAGCCTGGGGCGGCGTGGCAGGAGGAGGGCGACCCCTACGCGGCGGCGGCGGCGGCGCTCAGGTGAGGATGGCGGAGCCGTCGGGGGCGATGACCTCATCCAGGGTGACGAAGAGGTAGCGGGTGGTGGCGTGGGCCTCACCGGCCAGGCGCGCGACGCAGCCCAGGCGAGCCACATGGTTCGCCTTGAAGGCCGGGAACACCTGCACCTGGCCCACCGGCGAGACGATCTCGTTGTCGCCGAGCACAGGCCGGGAGGACTCGTGTTCGTCCTCCATGAAGGTCTCGGTGGCCGTGGGGATCACGAAGCGCATCTGCACGTTCGGGGCAGCGGAGTGGCTCTTGCTGGCGGTCACGACCTTGCCGGGGCTGAAGTCCACCGAGTTGAGCTTCACCGTCCCCAACCCTGCGTAGGCCGCGGCCACCCCGGCTACGTGGGCCGCGTGAGCGCCGGCGGCGGCCGCAGCGGCGGCGGCTTCGGCTTCCCTGGCCTGGCGCCGTGCGTCCGCAGCGGCCTGCTCGGCGGCCCGGCGAGCGGCCAGATCGGCGGCGTAGTCCGCGTCGACCTCATGCCCGACGTCGGCCCCGGTGGCCAGGGTGCTGGGCATCAGCACAGCCATGCCCGCGGAGGCGTCGATGCCGGCGGCCTTGAGCACCTTGGCGCCGAAGCGGGCGCAGTTGATGGTCTTCTTGCGGGTGAATACGCCACGCCCGGTCAGGCGGTAGGTGTAGTCCGCGATCTCCCGCTGGACCTGCTTGGCCTTGGTCAGGGCCAGGCCCATCTGCACCTTGGTGACCACCCAGCTCCGCCTGCGGGGCATCTTCTTGAGCTTTGTCCGGTTCTCCTCGTGCTTCGTACCCAGCTTGATGACCAGGCCGCCGTGGCTGCCGCTCTGGGAGCCGGTGCTGCCCGACGAGTAGGCCTGGCTGGAGGCGGGGACCGCGGCGGCCTCCCGCGAGTCGCCCCCCGACTTCGCCCCCGACGCCATGCCTGACCCTGCGGCCGAGGCGCCCGAGCCCGAGGACGCCCCACCCCCCACGAAGAGGTCCAGGCGGTGGGTGTACCCCGTGCCCCCCATCAGCCCCTCCATGAAGAGGGTCGTGTGCCCGCCGTCGAAGCCGCTGCCGGACGTGGCGGTGATGACGCCGTTGTCCTCGGTGATGGCCTGTCCGGCCAGGGCGTCGCTGTACCACTTGCGGAGGCGGTCGTCCCACCAGGTCCGGCGCACCGTCTGCTCGGCGTCGGGGGCGCGGGTGTGGGCGACCTCGTGGGCGATGAGCCGCTGGCCGGCCACGCTGGAGGGGTCGTACTGGCCGGCGCGGAACCACACGTCCCGGCCCAGCGTGAGCGCCGCGGCGTCGGTGCTGCGGGCCAGGCGGTCGGCGGCGGCGTCGGTGTGGACCCGCACCTCGCCCCCGCCCATCACCGCGCCGAGCTTGGCCGAGAGGCCGGCGTCGAGCGGGTGGCCGCCGCCCCGGGTGGACGCGATGGTCTCGCGGTCCGAGGCCGACAGCGCGCCGCCCACCCCGCCCCGGTCCATGGGGGTGCGCAGGTCGACGTGATCCCCGGCGCCGTGCATGGCGCGCATCGCGCGATCGGCGAGCAGATCCGCCCGGGACTCGGCGATGTCGCCCGTCCGCCCCAGCTCCGGTGGCGGCGCGGCGGACAGCAGGCCGGCGAGCTGCTGGTTGCCCAGCGCAGGGGCCCGCTCCACCTCGGTCTTCTCCGCATCGGCGTGCGCCGGGGGGCTGGATTCCTGCTTCACCGCACCCACATGCTCACTGGCGACCGGCATCGTTGCACCTCTTCGATGCGCCAGAGGATAACCCATCGCCTGGAGGCGGTTGTACAGTTCCCGGCCACCCCGTGGTCAGAAATGCTCCTTGACAGGGGCTCCCGAAAGTTGAACATCCTTACTCGGTTTTCTCGAACCGGGTTGCGTGGAGTGTCAGGATTGTCCGCCCCTCCTTTCGCTGATGATGGCGAGCATCTGCAGGCTGAGCTGGGCCGGTTGGACCTGCTGCTCATCCAGCGAGCGGTGCGCGCTCGACAGACCGCGGGCGGCGACCCTCGTCTCCGCGGGCTGGTCGTCGGCGACGAGGAGCTGGAGCGGCTGCTGACCCGGGTGCCCGGCCGCCCGCTGTGGGGTGGCGACGACGAGACCACCGAGGCCCGCCTCGCTGCGTCCTGGCAGGAGATGACCGCGCGCATCGACGCCCGGGTCGAGGCGACGCTCTCCGCCAACCGCAGCCTGCGTCTGCTGGAGCTGGTCGGGCGCTTCCAGCTCAACCCCTTCGGGTTCCAGGTGCTGCTGCTCACCCTCGCCCCGGAGCTGGACCTGCGCTACGAGCGCATCTTCGGCTGGCTGCACGACGACCTCACCCGGTCCCGCCCCAGCCTGGGCCTCGCGCTCGACCTGTTCGGGGGCGGGCTGCCTGGCGGGCTGGTCCTGCGGCGCCACTTCGAGCCCGGCGAGGCCCTGGGTGAGCTGGTCACCCTCGGGGACCCCGAGCGCCCCCAGCCCCGGCGCAGCCTGACCCTGCGCCCCGGGGTGCTGGACTGGCTGCTCCACGGCCGCTGCCCGGCCCTCCCTGGCGTCCGGCGGGTCGACCCGCAGCCCCTGCTGCTCTCCGACGAGCACCGCGCCCGCCTCGACGCCCTCGCCCAGACCGAGGACAAGGCCTTCATCACCCTGGTCGGGCCCCCCGGCGCGGGCCGACGCAGCTTCGCCGCAGCGGCCGCTGACGCCTGGGGCTGCCCCCTGTTCGCGCTGGACAGCGCTCAGATCAACGCGCTGCCCGCCGACCAGCGCGACGCGCGCCTCGCCGACGCCCTGCGGGTCGCAGCCCTGGAGGGCGGAGTGCTGCTCTGGGACGACCCCGAGGTGCCCCCGGCGCTCATCGACGCCCTGGCCCAGGACCGCCAGCCGGTCCTGTTCGTGGCCTCCCAGCGGCCCTGGGTGCAGCTCGACCCGCCCGCGGGCCTGCCGCCGCTGGTCGAGGTGCGCTTCCCGGTGCCCGAGCGCGCCCTGCGCATCGCGCTGTGGGAGGCGCTGCTGCCCGAGGCCGGCCGCGACGTCCACACCGTCGCGGGCGAGACCTTCCGCTTCCACCCGGGCGCCATCCGGGCCGCCGCGCACACCGCGCGGGGCCTGGCCGCCCAGCGCCCCGACGGCGCAGTGGCCCTGCAGGACGTGCTCACCGCCGGCCGCCGGCACGCCACGCCGAAGCTGGGGGCCCTGGCCAGCCACGTCAGCACCGAGGACCGCTGGGACGACCTCGTCCTCCCCGAGGACCGCAAGCACCTGCTCTTCGACATCGTCCGGCGCGTGCGGCTGGAGCACACGGTGCTCGACGTGTGGGGCTTCGGGCGGCGCTCCCGCAGCGCCCGGGGCATCGCGGCGCTGTTCTCCGGCCCTCCCGGCACCGGCAAGACCATGGCCGCCGCCATCATCGCCCGGGAGACCGGCCGGGACATGTTCCGCATCGACCTCTCCCAGGTCGTCAGCAAGTACATCGGCGAGACCGAGAAGCACCTGGACAAGGTCTTCTCCGAGGCGGAGTCCACCGACGTCGCGCTCTTCTTCGACGAGGCCGACGCCCTGTTCGGCAAACGCACCGCGGTCAACGACGCCCGGGATCGCTACGCCAACATCGAGGTCAGCTACCTCCTCCAGCGCATCGACGCCTACCCGGGGCTGATCATCCTGGCGACCAACCTGCGCAAGAACATGGACGAGGCCTTCACCCGCAGGCTCGACGTCGTCGTGGAGTTTCCGCTGCCCGACGAGGAGAGTCGGCGTCGGATCTGGCAGCGCATCTGGCCGGAGTCCGCGCCGGTCCACGAGGAGGTCGACGCGGCGCTCCTGGCGCGGGGCCTGGACATCAGCGGTGGTAGCATCCGCAACATCGCGATTACGTCCGCGTACCTTGCCGCCGAAGCCGACGCCCCCATCCGCAATGAGCACATCCTCGAGGCCTCGCGGGTTGAGTTCCGCAAGCTCGGGAAGGTGCTCTCCTCCAACCACCTCCTGAAGCAGTGGAGCCCCCGTGCTTGAGCAGGTCGACCAGACGGTGAGGAACCTGCTGGAGGCCAACCTGCCCTCCGACCTCGCGTCGCTGACCATCACGTTCGCGACGCCCAACGACAGCTTCCCGCCGCCCGAGGTGGAGCTGCCGGCCATCGACCTCTTCCTGTACGACATCCACGAGCGCCTGGAGGTCCGTCACTCCGCCGTGCGCTACGTGAACGAGAACAACACCCACCTGCGGAAGTACCCACCGCGGTGGCTGAACTGTCACTACATCCTCACCGCCTGGACCGGCGACGACGACATCGCCGCTGAGCACCGCGTCCTGGGCGAGGTCATGCGCGTGCTCATGCGGTACCGCCGCATCCCGCCGGAGTACTTCACCCAGGAGCTGCTGGACAACGGGTACGAGCTGCGGGCCATCGGCCTGCACAAGGACACGCCCCAGGGCGCGCCCGGCGAGCTCTGGCGGGCGCTGGGCACCGAGCCCCGCGCGTCCCTCCACTTCACTGTCGTGCTGGGCGTGGACGTCACGCCTCCCACCGAGACTGTCGCACCGCCGTCCGATGTCCGGGTCGATGTCGACCGCAAGGAACCCTGAACCCCCCCAAATCACCTCTCACGATCGAGGAAAGCAACATGGCCAGCTACGCCGCAAAAGCACCGGGTGTGTACGTTGAGGAGGTCGCCTCCGGGGCCGGCCCCATCGCCGGAGTGGGCACCAGCACCGCCGGCTTCATCGGCGTCGTGCCGGACGCCACCACGATGCCGACCAACGCCGCGACGGACACCGCCTACACCCGGGCGGCCCTGAACACGGCCCAGCTCGTCACCAGCACCGCTGACTTCGAGCGCAAGTTCGGCTCGGCCGACAACTTCGTGCTGTCCTCGGCGGTGACGGGCTTCTTCCAGAACGGCGGGACCCGGGCCTGGGTCACCGGCCTCAGCGCCACCTCCACCGACCTGGTGGCGGACGCCACCGCCGCCCTGGCCGAGTTCGAGACCATCGACGAGATCGCCATCGTCGCCGCCCCCCTGGACGCGGTCAACGACCAGATCAACGAGGCCATCCTGGTCCACTGCGAGCTGATGCAGGACCGCTTCGCGGTGCTGTCCGGCGCCCAGACGTCCGACGCGACCTACAGCGCCTCCTCGGTCACCGCCGCCCGCGCCAGCGAGTACGGCGCGGTGTACTACCCGTGGGTCGACGTCTCCGGCTCCGGCGAGTACGTCCAGCCCGTCGGGCACGTCGCGGGTCTGTACGCCCGGGTCGACGCCGAGCGCGGCGTGCACAAGGCCCCCGCCAACGAGGTCCTGCGCGGCGTCTTCGGCGTCAGCCAGCGCCTGGGCCGCAACCAGCAGGGCCCGCTGAACCAGGCCGGCGTCAACGTCATCCGCGTGTTCGGCAACAGCGTCACCGTGTGGGGCGCCCGCTCCCTGGCCGGCGACACCAGCGCCTTCAAGTACGTGTCCACCCGCCGCCTCTTCAACTACCTCAAGGAGTCCATCGAGGAGGGCCTGGGGTGGGCGGTGTTCGAGCCCAACGACGCGGCCCTGTGGGCCAAGATCGGCGGCCGGGTCAGCGCCTTCCTGGAGCGGACCTGGGCGGCCGGCGCGCTGTTCGGCGCCACCCCGGAGGACGCGTTCTACGTCAAGTGCGACGCGGACACGAACCCCGAGGACGTGCGCGCGATGGGCATGGTCGTGACCGAGATCGGCGTGGCCATCACCCAGCCCGCCGAGTTCGTCGTGTTCAAGCTGGCCCAGAAGACCAACACCTGAGCCCCCGATGCCCTCCATCGCGCCCACGCTCCCCGGTCTGTACTGGAACACCGACGCCGCCACCCAGGGCGAGGTGCCCTATGGGGGCATCCCCGCCTTCATCGGCCGCGTCAGCGCCAGCGCGGACCCCACCCCGGCCGCTGTGGAGAGCTGGTCGCAGTTCCAGCAGCGGTTCGGGGCGGCGACGGGCTTCCTGTCGCCGGCCGTCCGCGGGTACTTCGAGAACGGCGGCGCCCGGTGCATGGTCGTCCCGCTGAGCTACCAGGACGACGGCAACGTGGACCTGGACGCCCTGGACCGGACCCTGTTCGCGATGGACGACATCAGTCTGCTCGTCGCGCCGGGGCTGTCCGATCTGACCCTCCAGACCGCGCTGGTGGATCTGGCGGGTCGGATGGGCGACCGGTTCGTGGTGCTGGACGCCCCCCAGCAGCAGAGCGCGAGCGCGGACGCGGCGGTGGCCGCGACCATCGGCCACGCCGAGGCCCTCCAGCAGGGCTGCGACAGCCGCCTGGCCGCGCTCTACTTCCCCTGGGTCATGGTCGATCCGTGGCCGGGGGGGCCCACCCGGGCCAGCTTCGTGCCCCCGAGCGGGCACATGGCGGGCATCTACGCGACCACGGACGCCGGCCAGGGGGTGCACGTCGCCCCGGCGAACGCGGTCATCGAGGGCATCTACGACCTGCGCTTCCTGCTGACCCAGGAGCAGATGGAGGCGCTCTATCCCCGCCCGAGCCTCGATGAGACCGGGCGCCTGGCCGCCCCCTCCATCAACTGCCTGCGCGCGCTGCCTGGCCGGGGCATGCGCCCCTGGGGTGCGCGCACCCTCAGCACCGATCCCGACTGGCTGCACGTCAGCGTGCGCCGGCTGATCATCGACCTGCAGCGGTGGTTGACCCGGAACCTCGAAGCGTTCGTGTTCGAGCCCAACGACACCCTGCTGCGCATCCGGCTGCTCCGGGCCATGGAGCAGCACCTCTCCGAGCGCTACATGAAGGGGGCGCTGGTGGGCGAGACCATGCCCGACGCCTTCACCCTCAAGTGTGACGCTGAGAACAACCCCCCCGAGCTGGCCGAGGCCGGGATGCTCGTGGTCGACGTGGGCGTCGCCCCCGCCGTCCCCCGCGAGTTCCTGGTCCTGCGCCTCGTGCACCAGTCGGAGGGCGTGACCACGACTTCCATCAACCCTGCCTGACCTGACCTGAATCGAAGGAGGCCCTCTCATGGGTATCGCCGACTTCCCCGTCCGTGAACCGATCAACGTCTACAACTTCACCGTGGAGATCGGCTCGATCATCCAGGGCAACTTCCGCGAGGCCAGCGGCCTGGATCGCAGCCGCTCGGTCATCGAGTACCGCGAAGGCCACGAGCGCCAGCCCTACGTGCGCAAGCTGCCCGGCTTCGAGAGCACGTCCAACGTCTCCCTCAAGCGCGGCATGGTCGACGGCAAGGAGCTGTGGGACTGGTTCCACAAGAACCCCAAGGACGCCGACTTCCGCCAGGACGTGGACATCGTCCTCTACGACGACGCCTTCAACGAGGTGGTGCGCTGGACCCTCAAGGACGCCTTCCCCACCAAGTGGACCGGCCCGTCCCTGAACGCCTCGGGCACCGAGATGGCGCTTGAGGAGCTGGAGCTTGCCCACAGCGGCCTGAGCCAGCGGACCGCTTGATGCAGACGGGCCCCCGGACCTTCCCGTTCACCCTGCCCGAGGGCTTCCGCGCCCCCGACGGGGTGGTCCACCGGGAGGGCACGATGCGTATGGCCACGGCCTACGACGAGATCGCCCCGCTGAGGGACCCCCGCGTTCAGCGGAACCCGGGTTACCTCGTGGTGATCCTGCTGTCGCGGGTCGTGACCTCCCTCGGCGGGCTGGACACCATCAACCCGTCGGTCATCGAGGGCCTGTATGCCTGCGACTTCTCGTATCTGCAGGACCTCTACCACCGCATCAACCGCACCGGCACCGCGCACATGCAGGTCGCCTGCCCCCACTGTGGTGGGGACTTCCAGGTGGAGCCTCCCCCGCCGGGGGGGGCCTGAGCTACCCCTCGGATCGGCTCCACGAGGAGGTAGCGTACCTGTCCTACTACCTTCACTGGCCCTACGAGTCGGTGATGGCGATGGACCACCTGGAGCGGCAGCGGTGGGTGCGTGAGGTCGCCCGCATGAACGAAGACATCAGCCGGGCCAACGCCAGCGGCGCCGCGCCGTCGGGCTGGCCGGGAGGAAGATGAGATGTCCCTGACCACGCTGATGACCCTGGCCGCGCAGGCGGGTGCCAAGGAGGGCCTCGCCGAGCTGGGCGTGGGCATCCCCAGCCCGCTGGCCGCCTTCAACTTCCTCGTGGAGATCGAGGGCATCATCATGGGCGGCTTCAACAGCGTCAGCGGCCTGGGCGGCTCGGTGGAGACCCACCAGATCCGCGAGGGCGGCTGGGTGCAGACCCCCCGCACCTTCGTGACCGGGACGCGCTGGGGCAACCTCACCCTCAAGCACGGCCTGGTCGAGAACGACACCCTGTGGAACTGGTACGCCGCGACCACCCGGGGGGTCATCCGCCGGCGCAGCGGGGCCATCATCCTGCTGGACCACGACCGGGCGCCCTCGACGCTGTGGATGTTCAAGGACGCCATCCCGGTGCGCTGGGAGGGCCCCGGCCTGGACGCCCAGGGCTCCGGCATGCTGGCCACCGAGACCATCGAGCTGCAGCACTGCGGGCTCGACAAGCCGCTGTGGGCCCAGGCCGGCACCGCCGCGCTGGGCATCACCCGGCTGAGCGGAGCGCGCGAATGAGCCAGGGCCGCTGGCAGGACGGGCTCGATCGGGCGCTGCTGCGCTCGCTTCGGCGCCCTCTGTCGCTGGTCCGCCCGATGGGCGTGGCCTGGCTCCAGGAGATCCTGGCGCGCGGCGAGCTGGTGGAGGGCTTCCTCCCCCTGATGAAGGACTGGAGCCGCCGCTGGTCGGAGATCGCGGCCTATGCCGACGCGGACCAGCCCCTGGTCCACGCCACCTGGCAGCACGAGGTCCCCGCCGGGCAGCCGGCGCCCCGGGCGCAGGTGGTGCAGGCGCGGGCGCCGGAGCGGGACGCGCGTCCCCTGTCCGAGCAGCTCCGGCACGCCCACCCCACGAAGCCTGTGGCGCCGGTGGTGCAGGCGCGCGTCCCCACGGCGCCGTCGGTCCGCCCGCCCGCCCCCAGGGCGGCCGCGCCGGTGGAGGCCCCTCCAAGCGTCCACCCCGGTGCCCCGCCCGCAGCGCAGTCGCGTTCCCCGGACCTCTCGACGCAGGCCACCGCAGGCGTCCCCCAGGGTGTGCCTCCCGCCTCGGTGACCCCCGAGGCGACCCAGGTGCCCGGCGTGCCCGCGTCGCTCCAGCAGCCAGCGGCGGCGGGCGCCCGGGACCTTCCCCCGATGGTGCACGCCGCGACGGCGCCCGCCGCGACCGCGGACCCGGCGCAGGCTCGTCCGGCGCCCACCGGCGACGCGCGCGCGACGGAGGCTCCAGGCGAGGCCAGCGCGCGGCCCCCGAGCCCCGCACGCCCGACGCCGGTCGCCCCGCGCCCCCGGATGGTCATCGATCCCATCACGCGGACCCTTCGCCCTGCGCGGACCCGGGTGCAGGTGATGGACGGGCCGACGGCGCTCGCGCCGATGCTCGCGCACCCCCGAAGCGCCCCGGGCGCGGACACGCTCGACGCCGCCACGCCCCAGGGCGCGCCGCCGCCGGCGGACACGCCACAGACGGGCGTACCCCAGGCGGACGCGCCACAGGCCGATCTGCCCCGCGTCGCAGCGCCGCTGGCGGACCCCCCCCGAGTCGACATGCCCCAGGTCGCAGCGCCCATCGCGGACGCGCCCCGCGCCAACATGCCCCACGTCGCAGCGCCCATCGCGGACGCGCCCCGCGCCGACATGCCCCACGTCGCAGCGCCCATCGCGGACGTGCCCCGGGCGGACGTGCCCCGGGCTGACGTGCCCCGGACGGACGCGGCCCCCCCCGGCGGGATCCGCGCCGATGCGCCCCGCGTCGAGGCGACCTCCACCGCCCACCCGACGCCCCCCGTGGTCCACCCCAGCGCCCCTGCGCTCGCGACCGCGCGCCCCCTCCCCACCGCGCCGTCTTCCGAGATGCCGATGGCGACGGCATCTCCGCAGCTCTCTTCGCGCGCAGCGGCCCCCTCCCTGCAGGCCCCGGTGGTGAAGGCCCGGCCCGTCACCGCGGCGGAGCTGCCGGTGGTCACCGCGCACACCCCGCGCCCGGAGCCCGCCACCGCCGCCCGTCCGGCGCGGGCCGCCGAGGCCCTGCCACCCATGCCCACGCCCCGCGGCCCCGAGGCGACGGTCTTCCCTGCCGCGAACCCGGCCACCGGCCAGCAGGCGAACCCTCTGGCGGCCCCGTCCCCCCAGCCGCTGCAGCCCCTGACGCCGCAGCCTTCACCTCCACCCGAGCCCCCCTCCGAAGCCGACCCGGTCCACGGCCTCACCCCCAAGCAGCTCAAAGCGCTGACCCGCAAGGTTCAGGAGCAGCTCCAGCGCGATCGTCGCTGGGAGCAGGAGCGCCGTCGATGACCGGCCAGGAGATCCCATGAGCGACAACACCTACACCGGGCGCGGCCTCACCCTGGCCGACTTCGGCACCAAGCTCGGCCAGGAGCTGAGCTGGCAGCTCAGCGGCATCACCGCGATGCTCGGGCTGGGCGGGGAGCGCCTCGCCAAGATGCAGATCCGCCACGAGGTCGCCCGGGCGTTCTCCTTCGACGGCAAGTTCGACGTGCTGTTCAACCCCAGCCAGGTCTCCCTGAGCCGCTCGGTCGCCTGGCAGAAGGACGCCAGCGGGAAGGGCACCGACTGGTCCACCGAGCTGAGCATCGCCCCCGCCAACTACGCGCCGGGCACCCTCTCCCTGGACCTGTTCTTCGACACGACGCTGACCGAGGGCCAGCTCAGCATCGCCGGTGACTTCGCCAGCGCCTCGGCCGCGCAGGCCTTCCTCTCCCCCACCGGGGGCAACGTGCTGGTGCACACCCAGAAGGTCACCCGCCTGGCCCTGCCCTCCCAGGAGCTGCACCGCCCGCCGATCTGCCAGCTCTGGTGGGGCCCCTACAAGCTCATGCAGGGCGTGCTCAGCAGCGTGAACCAGACCTACACCCACTGGCTGCCCGACGGCACCCCGGTCCGCGCCAACCTGAGCTGCATGTTCATGGAGTACGAGAAGGACGACCGCTGGGAGTTCCACTCCCCCGACGTCGAGAAGAGCCACACCGTGCGCCGCGGCGACACCCTGCACGCCATCGCGGCGCTGTACTTCGGCGACGTCCGCCGCTGGGTCGACATCGCCGAGCACAACGGCATCGACAACCCCCGCGTGCTCACCCCCGGGCAGGTGCTGCGCATCCCGTCCCTGAAGGAGGGCTGAGCCCGTGTCCGTCGCCCTCAAGCTCGTCAAGCCGCTGCTCAGCCTGCAGGATCCGATGTCGGTCCTGAGCGGGGTGGAGGTGACCACGCGCGTGGGCGAGCTGTCGACGTTCCGCCTCGAGTTCTCCATGAAGGAGGCCTCGGAGCTGCTGGAGTGGGTCTCCTACGACGGCTTCCAGCCGGGCAAGGCCGCGACCATCTCCATGGCCTCGGGCGCCAGCATGGTGGAGGTCCTCCAGGGGGAGACCACCGCCATCGAGGTGCAGCAGAGCGTGAGCCAGCCGGGGCGGATTGTCGTGCGCGGCTACGACATGCGCTACCGGCTGGCCCGGGGCACCCACAGCCGCACCTTCCTGAACAGCCACGACGCCTCGGTCATCGAGGCCGTCCTCAAGGAGGCCGGCCTGAGCGCCAGCGTGCCCGGCCTCATGACCGAGAGCGTGGTCTCCATCACCCACGCCATGGTGCAGCAGACCAACCAGGACGACTGGAGCTTCGTCAAGGAGCGCGCGCGCCTGCACGGCTACGAGGTGGTCTCGGTGGGCGCCACGGTCACCCTGCGCAAGAAGCCGGCGCCGCCGCCGGTGCTGCTCGCCCTGGACGACGCGCTGATCCGGGACGCCCAGCTCTCCGCCAGCGTCATGGACCGGGTGGACCTCGTCTCGGTGCGCGGCTGGGACCCGGCGACCCAGGCTGCGATCGTGGCCGAGGCCGGCTCGGCGGCCCCCGTCTTCGGCGCGCCCCCGCCGGTGACCCGCAGCCTGCTCTACCCGGTGACCGAGCAGGCCGAGGCCGACACCCTGGCCGCCGCCGAGCTGGGCCGCTCCCAGGAGCAGGTCATCTCCGGCACCCTCGACGTCGACGGCGAGGGCGGCCTGAACGCCGGGCGCTACGTGAAGGTGGCGGACATGGGCCCCCTCTTCAGCGGCCCGCTCTACATCGAGGAGGCCGCCCACCGCTGGTCTCCCGAGGCCGGCTACAGCACCACGCTCACCGTGTCCGGGAGGATGCCCTGATGCCGCTCGACTCCGTCAACCCGGCCGCTGGCGCCACCCTGGGCGGGGTGGTGTTCGCCCGGGTCACCGACAACAAGGACCCGGAGGGCCTGAACCGGGTCCAGGTGAGCTTCCCCTGGATCGACGCCAGCCAGCTCAGCGCGTGGGCGCGGGTGGTCACGCCGATGGCGGGCCCGGCGCGCGGCTTCTACGCCCTGCCCGAGGTGGACGACGAGGTGCTGGTGGCCTTCGAGATGGGCCGCCCGGACCGCGCGGTGGTGCTGGGCGCGGTGTGGAGCAAGGCCCAGGCCGCCCCCTACGCCCCCACCAGCGACGCCAACCCCATCCGCGCGTTCGTGTCTCCCGCCGGCCACCGCCTGGTGTTCGACGACACCGCCGACGCCGAGAAGATCATCATCCAGACCGCCGACGGCACCAACAAGATCGAGATCGACGCCAGCACGCCGGCCATGAGCATCGCGGTGGCGGGGGACCTGACCATCACCTCGGACGGCGCCGTCACCCTGAGCGCGCCCAACGGGGACGTGGCCATCGACTGCGCCAACTTCAAGGTCACGGCCACCGGCGACGTGACCCTGGAAGCCTCCGGTGCCCTCAACGCGGCCGCCCAGACCGGGATGGCCCTGGACTGCACCCCGGGCATCAAGCTCAACAACACCGGCCTGGAGGTGAAGTGATGTCGCGCCCCTTCCTCGGCACCGGGTGGGCGTTCCCCACCGAGCTGGACGAGAACGGGCAGGTGATCACCGTCTCCGGCGAGGAGGCGGTGCGCCAGTCCATCGTGCTCATCCTGTCCACCGCCCTGGGCGAGCGGGTGATGCGGCCGGAGTTCGGCTGCGGCCTGCACGACCAGATCTTCGCGCCCGCGGGCGCGGAGACCACCGGCCGCCTCATCGGCTCGGTGCAGGAGGCGGTCGGCCGCTGGGAGCCCCGGGTGGAGCTGAACAGCGTGCGGGTCGAGGCCGACCCCACCGAGCCCACCCTCCACAACATGGAGCTGACGGTCACCATCCGCTCCACGAACAGCCGCTTCAACATGGTCTTCCCCTTCTACCTCGACTATCGGACGCAGGGAGTCTAGCAGCCCCCGGGAGAGCTCTCCCTTCGCCGGCTTGCCGATCCTGGCCCAGCTCGCGTCCTCTCCTCAATCACAGGTTCCAACATGCTCTTTCGTCGCGAACGCTATCTGGACCAGGCTTGGCTGCGCCCGCTCGGTCCGAGCTCTCCCGAGGGCTGCTGATGTCCGCCGACGCCCCGCGGCTCGACCCCCGCAGCGAGGCCGACCTGGCCACCCAGGCCGAGACCCTCGCCAGCACCTGGACCGCCTGGCGCCCCGCCGCCGACGGCTCCCTGGACCTGGGGGGCGCGCTCATCCACACCTTCGCGCGCATCGCCGGCCACGCCCTCGACGCGCTGAACCAGGCCCCCGACCACAACTACAGCGCGTTCCTTCGCCTGATGGGGGTGGAGGCCCTGGCCCCCCGGGCGGCCCGGGTGCCGCTGACCTTCTCGCTCACCGACAAGGCCCCCACCGAGGCCACCGTGCCCGCGGGGACCCAGGCGGCGACGGGCGCTGACGCCGAGCACGCCACCGAGTCCCTCTTCACCACGGAAGCCGACCTGGTGGTGGTGCGCAGCGCTGTCGCCCAGGTCGCGAGCCACCAGCCGTCCATCGACAAGCTGAACTGGCGCAACAACGCCGCCAACGGGGCCACCGACGAGGTCTGGCCGGCGCTGGAGGCCGACGGGTCGCCGCTGCGCCGCCTGTCCCTGGGCTGCGACAGCCTCGTGCGGCGCGCCGATCTGGTCGAGCTGGTCGTGCGCATGGCGACCGACGGCTCGGGGATCCCGATGAACGCGGTGCCGTGGGACGACAGAGATCATGTCTCCTGGTTCGTCCGGGGTGACGGCAACGCGGTCTGGAAGCGCCCGACCTTCACCCTGGACGCGACCGAGCTGACCGCGACGCTGGACGGCCCGCTGCCCGGCGAGCCCATGACCTGGTACGGCGCCACCGCCCAGTGGATCTTCCTCAACCTCAGGTCGGCCCTGCCCGAAGGTCGGGACATCCCCACCCTGAGCGAGGTGTCCCTGATCGCCACGCTCCGCAGCACCGACACGCCGATCGCCGCGGCCTTCACCGACAGCGCACCGCTGGACCTGAGCGGCGACGTCCTCCCCTTCGGGGAGCGGCCCCGCTACAACCAGGCCTTCACCGTGTCCCTGCCCGAGGACATCGCCACGCTGGCCGGCGCCCTCATCCAGCTCACGTTCTCTGTCAGCGACACCCCGCCCGCCGGCAGCATCTCGCCGTCTGCCGACCTCGTGCTGCGCTGGGAGATCCGCACCGGCGCCGGCTGGACCACGCTGGGCAACGCCCGGAGCGGCCAGCGGGTCGACACCACCAGCGCGTATGGCTTCACCGACGGCACCGACCGCCTGTCCCAGGACGGCGACGTCACCTTCACCCTGCCCCCGGATGTCCTGGCCACCACCCTCGGCACGAAGACCGCCTGCTGGGTGCGCGCCCGCATCGTGGCCGGTGACTACGGCCAGGACGCCAGCGTCGGCGTGACCGACGGGGCGGCCTACGTCGTCGACGCCACCCTGGCCCCACCCGCGCTCGCGGCGATCGCGTTCAGCTACGAGGGCACGGTCACCGGCACCCCCGACAGCGCCGACCACCCCCTCACCGTGCACACGTACAACAACGGCAACGCCGAGGTGGCCGCGCTGCCGGTGCAGCCCTGGGTGCCCACCCCCGAGCAGGAGCGCGCCCTCTACCTGGCCTTCGACCCCACGCTGCCCCGCAAGCCGGTGTCCCTCTATGTGCAGGTGCAAGCCGCCGAGCCCGCCAGCGAGGACCCCGACGGCGTGGACGGCACCCGGGCCCCGGAGCTGCGCTGGGAGATCCTGACCGCGGACGGCTGGACCCGTCTGAACGTCGAGGACGGCACCGCGCACCTCACCCAGCCGGGCATGGTGCGCTTCCTGCCGCCCGCCGACGGCTTCCGGGGCCAGGTCCTGGGCAGATGGGGCCAATGGATCCGCGCGATCGTGGTGGAGGACGGCTGGATCAGCCCGCCCCGCGTCGGCCGGATCGCGCTCAACACGGTGTGGGCGCGCGACGCCACCCCGGTCGACCGGGAGATCGTGGGCTCGGGTACAGGCCAGCCCGACCAGACCCTCGCCCTGGCCCGGCCCCCCGCCCTGGACGGCGAGGTGCTGGAGGTCTACGACTCAGCCGAGGGCTGGCTGCGCTGGACCCGGGTGGCGGACTTCGGGGCCTCGGGCCCGACCGACCCGCACTACCAGCTCGACCACAGCACCGGCGCGATCGCCTTCGGCGACGGCCAGCGGGGCCACCCGCCCCCCGAGGGGGTGGACAACGTGCGCGTCACCTACGTGTCCGGGGGCGGCGCCGACGGCAACCGCGCCGCCGGCACGGTGACGGTGCTCAAGCGGGCCCTGGCCTACGTCGGCGGCGTCACCAACATCGACCCGGCGTTCGGGGGGCGGGACGCCATCCCCACCGAGGCGCTGCTGATCCGGGACAACGCGCCGTTCCGCCACCGGGGCCGCGCGGTCGCCCCCCAGGACTTCGAGGACATCGCCGCGCTGGTCTCCGACACCATCGCCCGGGTGGCGGCCATCCCGCCGCACTTCTACTCGGACAACGCCGTGGACTTCGACCCGGCCACCGCCGACCGGGGCCGCGGGGGCTGGATCCGGGGGGTGAGCGGGCGGTCCGAGGCCAGCTCCCTGAGCGGCGGCGGCGAGCTGGAGGTCGTGGTCGTGCCCTGGGACACCAGCGCCCAGCCCACGCCCACCCAGGGCCTGCTGGCGGAGGTCCGCACCGCCCTGCAGGGCCGCTGCGACGCCAGCTTTGCCCTGCTGGTCCGAGGCCCCCTGTGGGTCGAGGTCCAGGTCACCGCCGAGCTGGGCGCGCAGGACACCGCCACGGCGAGCGACCTGCTGGAGCGGGCCCAGGCCGCCCTCGCCGCCTTCCTGCACCCCCTCACCGGCGGGCTGGACGGGCGGGGCTGGCCCTTCGGCCGCCGGCCCCGCGACTCGGACATCCAGGGGCTGCTCGCCGCGCTGGACGGTCTGTCCTTCGTGCGCCACCTGGCGGTGAGCTGCGACCCGCCGCTGCCCATGCCCGAGTTCCTGGGCCTGACCCACGACACGGTGCACGGGGAGCTGAGCCGCCGACAGGCCGCCGGGGCCCTGGTGTTCTCCGGCGCCCACAGCCTGACCCTGGCGGAGGAGAGCTGAGCATGGACCATCGCTACGACGACATGGTCGACGAGGCCCGCGCCAGGATCCCGGCGCTGGCGCCCCAGTGGACCGACCACAACCCCTCCGACCCCGGGTTCGCCCTCATCGAGCTGCTGGCCTGGGTCAGCGAGCAGGTCGGCTACCGGGCGGGGCGGGTGCCGCTGGCCTCCAGGCGGGCCTTCCTGGCCCTGATGACGGGCACCGACCCCAACCTCTCCCTGACCGGGGAGGAGGTCGACGACGCCATCGCCGAGGCGCTGCGGGACCTGCGCGCCCCCTACCGGGTGGTCACGCCCGAGGACTACGCACACCAGCTCGCCGAGGTCTGGCCCGGGACCGCCGCCGCCGCCGCCCTGGGCCTGGACCGGCGCGTCGGGGTGGTTCGGGTGTACCCCCGCCGCGATCTGGACACCAACGACACCGAGACCGACCAGGACGGCCACGTCTCCGCCCTGGTGGTGCCCCGCCCCAAGCGGTGGAGCTACGTGGGCGCGGTCTCCACCGCCGAGCCCCGGGCCTCCTTCCAGCTCGATCGGCCGGAGACCGTGCGGCTGAGCACCGACAAGTCCACCGCCGGCCGGGTCAACAGCGCGGTGCACGACACCCTGCTGCTGGTGGCCGACGACCTCAAGGGCGGCGCCACGCTGGCCGTCACGGAGGCCGACCTGGGCGACTCCGGGGACCTCCAGGTGGTCGTCGCCTCGACGGCCGACGACTTCACCCTGACCATCGAGAGCGACGGGCGCTCCCGCGCCATGCGGCGCAAGCCCACCATCCTCGATCTGGTCGACCGCTTCGTGCGGCTGCGGCGCTCGGGCCTGATCAAGGTCCTGGTGAGCTGCGACGACCCGGAGGTCGAGCTGAAGGTGGAGATCTTCGACGCCAACGGCCAGGCCCGGGGCAGCTCCACCGGCTTCAAGAACCTGACCTTGAGATACAACGTCACGAGCTTCCTGTTCGACACCATCCCCGGCGACTGGCGGGTGCGCCTGCGGGCCCTGGCGGAGGGCAGCACCTCGGTGCGCATGCACGTCGACGTCCTGGAGCGCCCCCAGGCCTGGAACAGCGGCGGCGACGCCCTGCTCGACGGCATCTGGAGCTTCCTGGACGAGCGGCGCCTGCTGACCGTCCGCCACCACGTGGTGGGTCCCAAGGTGCTCCGCATCGCGGTGAGCGCCACCCTCTACCTCTCCCCCCAGGCCGAGGAGACCGTGGTGCGGCGTCGCATCCTGGAGGCCCTCCGGGCGCGCTTCGCGGTGCCGGGGGCCGAGGGGGGCTGGCCGCTGGGTCAGACCGTGCACCGCACCGCCGTGTACGCCTGCCTGGAGGCCATCGACGGGGTCGACTTCATCGAGTCCCTCGCGCTGTCCTCCCCCGACGACAGCGCCCGCGGGCTGGTCCACGACAGCGAGACCTACGGCGTGCGCCTCAACCCGGACGAGCTGGTGGACATCGACCTCACCGCCTGCACCTTCACCCTCTACGAGCGGAGGTAGCCTTGAGCACGGAGCTCCCCACCTCCAGCTACCTGGACAACCTGCCGGTCATCCTGCAGCAGGACCCGGTGATCGCCGGCTTCCTGCTGGCGTTCGAGCGCCTGCTCAGCGGCCGGGTGGGCCGGTTCGCCGACCGGGCCTACCCCGACGACCCCTACCCGGACCAGGCGGGCATCGAGGAGCAGATCGAGCACCTGGCCTGGCTGTTCGCCCCCCGCCCCGGGGCCACGGCCGGCGTGCGGCGCACGCCCCCGGAGTTCCTGCCCTGGCTCGCCCGCTGGGTGGGCCTGAGCCTCCAGGATGACTGGGACGACGAGACCCGCCGCCGCTTCCTCCGCGCCGCCCTGCCGGCGTGGAAGCTCCGGGGCACCCGGCGCGGTATCCGCGAGGCCGTAGAGCGCTACCTGAATCAGCCCAACACGGTCACCGTCTACGAGTTCGAAGACGAGCCCCACTTCTTCCAGGTCGAGGTGCTGGTCAACGGCTGGGACACCAGCGAGCTGTCCCGCCGCGGCCGGGCGATCCGCACCCTGGTCGAGGGTCTGCGCCCCGCCCACACCTGGTTCAGCATCAAGTACCTGTTCACGACGATGCAGATCGTCGACAACCCCACCGCCGATTCGCCCGGTGTCCTGCTCGGGGTCAACACCCTGCTCGGCACCCGCAGCGCTGGAGCCTCCTCATGAGCGACGAGACCAACCCCTACGCCCTGTTCCCCGAAGAGAGCATGGATCGTCGGCCGCGCTACTACGACGGCCAGTTCCTGGGCAGCGCCGAGTTCATCGACGAGCAGCGCTACCACGTCGACCGGCAGCGTCGGCACGTGCGGGCGCTCACCAGCGCCGGGGTGCTCTCCGGCTACAACGTCACCTCCCCCGCCGACGGCCAGGTCCGGGTGGAGCCCGGCGACGCCTTCGACAGCAGCGGCCGCCAGCTCCTGCTGCTGGAGGCCGAGGACGTCCCGGTCACCAGCGCGCTGTACAGCTCCGCCCAGCACCTGGTCCTCACCTACGCCGAGGAGGCCACCGACGTCTCCGCCAAGGGCGAGGGCATCGAGGGCGCCACGCGCTTCCTGGAGAAGCCCGCGATCTCCTTCGTCCTGGTCACCGACGCTGTCCCCGACGACGCCGTGGTCATCGCCCGGCTGGACATCGACGCGGCCGGCCGGGTGGACGTGGACACCACCGTGCGCAGCTTCGCCGGCGTGCTGCTGCCGGGCACCGACAACATCACCGTGCGCAGCTCCGGCGAGACCCTCCCCGGCCAGGCCACCATCGACGGCAACGTCCGGGTGGACGGCAAGGTGGGCATCGGCGGGGACGCCAACAGCGCCAACCTGGCCATCTACGGGAACGGGTCGTCCCTCGAGCTGGGCGCGGGGGTGGCGGGCAAGGAACAGAACGCCGGCAAGATCGGGTATCAGGCCTTCGGGGCCGGGGACGCGCTGTCCATCGTGGGCGCGGGATCCAATGGCAGCAACCGGAAGGTCCGGATCTTCGCAGAGGGCAGGCTGACCGTCACCGGCCCCACCACCCAGGACGGCGCGCTCACCGTGTCGGGGGTCACCCAGGTCAACAACAGCGCACGCATCACCGGGGGCCTGCGGGTCGGGCAGACCGGCGCGGCCGGCTACGGCGGCGTGACCGAGGACGGCAACGACCTGGTGGTCAACGGGCAGCTCGCCGCTGGCGGCAGCGCGGGCTCGGCGATCTTCAGCCTCTCCATCGGCGAGGACGCCCAGTCGGGCAAGGAGGGCCAGCTCTTCGTCAACAAGACCATTCACGTCACCGACAACAGCGAGCGCCGGGGCCTCGCCATCGGCGGCGCCAAGGTCATCGAGCTGGGGGCCGGGATCTCCGGCAAGCAGCAGGACGCCGGCAAGATCGGCTACGGCACCTGGACCGTCGGCGCCCTGGACATCATCGGCGCCGGCACGAGCGGCTCGAACCGCAGCATCAAGCTCTGGAGCGAGGGCGGCCTCACCGTCGCCGGCCCCACCACCATCAGCCACGGCCTGACCGTGCAGCAGGGCGACGCCAACCGGGTGGTCAGCCTGGCCATCCAGGGCACCAAGGCCATCGAGCTGGGCGCGGGCGAGAACAAGGGCGGCGACACCACCGCCGGGCGCATCGGCTGCCGGCTGTGGAGCGACGGCCTGGACATCATCGGCATCGGGACCAGCGGGTCCACCCGCCAGGTGATGATCCACGCCCAGGGCCGCCTGGACATCTTGGGGCCTACCCACGCCAGCGGGGACGTGAACGTGGCCACCGACGCCAACGTCGGCGGCAACCTGAACGTCACGGGGCTCACCAAGGTCGACGGCGTGCTGGAGCTGTCCGGCGGCGACGACGCGAGCCACGGCCTGGTCTTCAACCGAAACCACGCCGATCAGGCCTACATCCGCTGGGACAACAACACCTCCGCCCAGAAGCTGATCATCGGCATCGAGGACGACGCCAGCGACCTGCTGGTGCTCCGGCAGGACGGCTCGGACCGCGTCACGATCGGCAGCAACAAGGTCCGACTGCACTCCCTGGTCCAGGCCGACGACAACATGACGGTGGCCGGCACGCTGACGGTCTCCGAGAACGTCACGTTCGCCAAGGGCCTCAACGTCGGCCAGACCAGCAACGTCGGCTATGGGAGTGTGACCAACGACGGCAACGACATGGTTGTCAACGGTCAGTTCGCGGCCGGCGGCAGCGGCGGCGCGGCGATGTACAGCCTCTCCATCGGCATGGACGCCCAGAACAACCAGGAGGGTCGGCTCTACGTCAACAAGCGGATCTACGTCGCCGACAACAGCGAGGCGGTCGGGCTCTCCCTCGCCGGCAAGAAGGCGATCGAGCTGGGGGCGGGCGTCTCCGGCAAGCAGGCGGACGCCGGCAAGATCGGCTACGGCACCTTCACCGCAGGCGTCCTGGACATCGTCGGGGGCGGCACGGACGGCACGAACCGCAAGATCAAGCTCTGGGCCGAGGGCGGCGTCGAGACCACCGGCAACGTTCGCGTCGAGGGCTGGATGAGCGCCCAGAACGCCTACCTCGACGGCGTCCTGTCGATGAAGGGCGGCACCAGCGTCGACACCGGCATCCACTTCAACCGCAGCGGAACGGACTACGCCTACGTCCGCCACCACATCCCCTCCAGCGGCAACCAGACCCTGTACATCGGCATCGAGAACGACTCCAGCGACAAGATCATCCTGCGTCAGACCGGCGCCGACCGCGTCGTCATCGGCGACAACAAGGTGAAGCTCAACAACAACACGGAGATCTCCGGGACGCTGTCGGTGTCCGGGGCGGCGACCCTGTCGGGGGGCGTGTCCGGCAACCTCAGCGTCTCCGGCCGCGTGTTGTTCGGGGCCGGCTACGGCGTCAGCACGCAGTGGGCCACCATGATCGCCTGGGCGATCGTCAAGAGCAACGGCACCTTGTGGAAGGGCCACGGCATCCAGGCGGTCTCCAGGCTGAGCACCGGCCACTATGAGGTCCAGTGGGAGCCCAACTTCACCGACAAGCCCTGCGTCGTGGTGACCCAGCAGTGGCCCAAGGACACCGACACCTTCAACGACGGCGGCGGCAACACCAAGGACGGCGCCGTCGTCATCGCCACCAGCACCCACCGCTGCCAGATCAAGACCGGCGAGTCGGACGGCAGCTCTTCGGACCGCTGCTTCCACCTGATCGCGATCGGGCCCATGTAGCACAGACCGCTGTGCGCAGCGGCGGGCTCAGCTCGTCTTGCTGCGCATCTGACCGCAGAAGCTGACCGAGATCTGCCCACCCTGGGCACAGATCGCCTTGCAGCCGGTGTCCAGGGCCATCACCCCGCCGATGGACAGCTTGGTGCTGCCCGGGATCCATTGGCCGCTGGGGATGGACGGGGCGCAGGGCTTGGGCACCGCGGGGTTGGCGTTGCAGGTCCCGAACAGGGGGATGTTCAGCCCCGGGGCGATGTCGGTGACCTTGCCCACCGCGTTGCCGTCGATGGAGGGCGCGTTGGGCACCGGTATGAAGGTGGCCTGCTGCGGGGCGGTGCCCATCGCGCAGGTCAACAGGGCGCCGCTGACGACCAGATCCCCTGCCATCACTCGTCCCGGGGCGGGAAGTCGTCGCCCTTCTCCGGGTTGAGCTGCTCCTGGGCCTGACGCTGGATGCCCACGATGATCTGATAGACCTTGGCGTAGGGCATGTTGCCGAGAGCCTCCAGGATGGTGTTCACCTCGTCCACGCTCAACGTCAGCTTCAACTGGGACATTCCTGGCTCCACATGCAGCGCGCCCAACACCGGGCTTCGCCAGGGAAATGTAACCCCTACAGAGCCGCCAGGCTCTCATCTTCCTCAAAGGACAGGCCCTTCAACGCCAGCAGGTCGGTGTCCAGGAGGTGGGACACCCGCACGTTGCGCAGGGCGGCCAGCATGCTGCCCTTGATGCGGGGGTGCTCCCGCTCCAGGTCCTTGAGCATCGCCTTGATCTGCTGGCGCTGGAGGTTCTCCTGGGAGCCGCAAAGATCGCAGGGCACCACCGGGAAGCCCATCATCTGTGCGTAGGCGGCGATGTCCTCCTCGGCGCAATACGCCAGGGGCCGGATGACCACGTTGCGGCCGTCGTCGCTGTGCAGGCGCGGCGCCATGCTCTTGAGCTGCCCGGAGAAGAACAGGTTGAGCATCACCGTCTCGATCAGGTCGTCGCGGTGGTGGCCCAGCGCGATCTTCGTACACCCCAGGTCCTGGGCGGCTGAATACAGGATGCCCCGGCGCAGGCGGGAGCACAGGGAGCAGTACGTGCGGCCCTCGGGGATCTTGTCCAGCACCACCGAGTAGGTGTCCCGCTTCAGCATGCGGTACTCGAAGCCGTTGTCCTGGAACCAGCCCTCGATGACGTGGGCGGGGAAGCCGGGGTGGCCCTGGTCCAGGTTCACGCCCACCAGCGTGAAGGGCACGGGGCTGCGGCGGCGGAGGTGCTCCAGCAGGTGCATGAGCGCGTAGCTGTCCTTGCCCCCCGACACGCCGACCATGACGCGGTCGCCGGCTTCGAGGAGCCCGAACTCCTTGTTGATCTGGCTGATCTGGCGCAGCAGCCGCTTCTCCAGTCGGGTGCGCTCGTCCGCCGCCATGGGACCTCCGTGCAGGAGCCTCGCTCTAACGGCTGCGGGCGCGGCGCTCAAGGGCCCGCGGATCGGATAAGGGGGTCGAGAACCGCCCGGATCTCCGATGCATCGCTGGTTGCTCCTCGCTCTGGCCGGCTGCAGCCCCTCCCTCGCCGAGCAGCCCCTGCCGCTGGGGGTGGAGGACGTGGTGGTGGGCCTGGGGGGCTCGGCCACCGCCCCGCCGACCTGCGCGATCCAGGTGCAGGGCACCCTGGAGGCCGCGAACTACCGGGGCCAGCCCTCGTCCCCCTCCCTCGAGGACACCCGCGCCGCCTGGACTGCGGAGGAGCAGGGCTTCGCGATGGCCGAAGACCACGGCTCCACGTTCCTCCGGTGCCGCTACAAGGTCCAGGTGGAGGGCTTCTCGTGGCGCTACGATCTGACGAAGGACACCACCTTCGAAGACGTCGATCCCGCCTGGTGCGAGACCCAAGCCGCCCATGCCGAGGCCGTCGACCAGATCGTCTCCAGCACCCGCGGCTGCCGGGACCTGCACCACGGGGCGTACTGGGGCTTCGATCTGGTGCCCCTGGAGCGCTTCCGGGTCGCGGTGACCCTGGACGACATCCCCTGGAACGCCGGCCCCCCGGCCGAGGGCGCGGCGAAGGCCACCGACCGCCTGCTCGCCGCGATGACCGAGCGTCGGGTGCCGGCCACCGGTTTCGTCAACTGCGGCCGGGGCGAGGAGGCCATCTGGCAGCAGTGGCGGGCCGCCGGCTTTGAGCTGGGCAACCATCAGGCCGATCACGACAACCTCAACAAGACCCCCCAGGAGCGGTGGCTCGCCGGGGTGCAGAGCTGCAACGAGGCCCTGGCCAAGGGCGCTCCCGTGCGGTTCTTCCGCTACCCCTACCTGCGCAACGGGGACTCCGAGGCGCTGCGCGACACCACCCGCGCCGCTCTGCTGGGCATGGGCCTCACCATCGCCCGGGTCAGCGTGGACAACCACGAGTGGAAGCTCGCCGACCTCTACGCGAAGGCCCTCGCCGCCGGGGACGCCGACCGCGCCGAGGACATCGCGCGGGCCTACGCGCTGCATGTGCTGGACGCCACCCGCCACTTCCGCCGCCTGGGCCGCGCCCAGGAGGGCCGGGAGATCGACCACGTCCTGCTGCTGCACGCCAACACCCTCGCCGCCGACCACCTCGGGTGGCTGCTGGACGCCCTGCGGGCCGACGGCGCCGACTTCATCCCCCTGGAGCAGGCGTTGAAGGACCCGATCTATGCGAAGCCCGACCGCTTCGTGGGCACGGGCGGGGTGTCGTGGCTCTACCACACCGACCCCTCGGGGTTCCACGCGGACAACTGGGACGACGCGGCGTGGGCGCGGCTGGCGGCGCGGTTCGGGGGCTGAGGGCGCACGACCGCAGCGGGCCCCCGCCGCATGAAATCCGCTGAAACCCCCGCCGGGCCGGGGGTCGGGTATCTCTGAAGGCGTAGGGCGCTGAGGGGTCGGCGCGCGACCGCAGACGGAGCGACAGACGACCCACAGCGACGCGCCCTGGGCGAGGTCCGTCTGCAGTTCACTGTGTGCCATCCGGCGCAACAACACAACGTGAGGTGTCAACATGCTCAGCCAGATCAACCTGCGGCTGGTCAACCAGTCCGCCGACGCGAACAACTCCTCCTACGTGATCTTCCAGAAGAACGAGGCCGTGGACTTCGGCGAGCTGGCCGTGGCCTGGCGCGTGGTGCAGAACCTGGGGATCGGGGACTACCACCCCTTCACCTACTCGCTCCAGTTCGACGTCTCCGCGAAGGACGCCTGGGGCAACTTCACCCCCAGCATGCCGGCGATCGACGGGCAGGCCTACGCCCTGAGCCGCTCCAAGAGCGGCGACACCCTCGCGCCCGACGGCACGGCGGTGAACCCCTACGAGGTGGAGGTCCGCAACAAGCTGCCCCAGGGCTCCATCGACGCCTGCATCTTCCGGGACGGCAAGCTCCTGGCCACCAAGACCGGCCTCTCCCCGGCCCAGAAGGCGGTGTTCCGCTTCAAGCCCAAGATCTACATCGGCGCGGTCTCCCAGATCGCCGAGGGCGCGATCATCGACAGCGCCATCCTCCAGTCCGTGAACACGGAGCTGGATCTGTTCGGGGTCAGCAGCGCGGACATCGTCATCACCGGCGGCGGCACCGGTCCCAACGCCACCGCCTTCCAGTTCCAGCTCGCCAACGTGGTCTGAGCGGCGCTGGCGCTCCAGGCCCCTGAAACCCGGGCGCGGCCATGACGCACACCGTGCTGACCTTCCGCAACGAGTCCTGGGATCTGCACCTGTCGGAGGTGGCGCTCTGCCACCCCACGCCCGCGGGTCCTCCGCTGGCGTGGGCGGTGATCCGCCAATGCTGGCCGGGGTGGCGACACGTCCTCCCGGTGGCCGACAGCTTCACGCTGCGGGTGACCGATCCCGACGGCAACTGCGGCCCGGCCCAGCCGGTGTCCACGGGTGGGGAATGGAGCGCCCGGGTCGAGCCCGGGTGCTCCATCCGACTGTGTCACATGGAGCCCCGTCCCGACGACACCGTCCACGTCCGGAACGCCGGGTCGCGCGCCCCGCTGCGCGTCGACGTCCTCCGGGACGGGCGTCCGGCGTGGCGCTCTCCCTGGCTGCGCGCCGGCCAGCGGTGGAGCGTCACGCTGCGCCAGGACCTGCTGGCGGTGGCCGGGCGTCGCTTCCAGGAGGAGGCGCCCATCCACCCCGGCGAGCTGTACACCCCGCCCACCCCCCTGCCTCTGACGGGCCTGACGCGGCCCCAGCTCCTCCTGCTCGGAGGCGGCCGAGGCCCCCAGGCCGGCCCCCTTCGCTTCGTCCTTCTGCCTCACCCCTGATCTTCCATCGTACGGAGTCCCCGATGCCCGTCGACAACAACACCCCCGAGCCCATCCCCACGGTGCGCCCCTCCGCCGTCGAGATCGTGTTCCCGCCGGACACCCGCGCGCGGGTCACGCCCACGACCCCCTTCCCCTACCTCGCGATCGGCCAGCTCTCGATGACCTTCCAGGGCAAGCGCTACACCGGCACCGGCGTGCTGATCGGCGAGACCCGGGTGCTCACCGCCGCCCACAACCTCTTCGACCGCGCGCTGGGCGGCTGGGCCCGGGACGTCACCTTCACGGCCGCGCGGGATGGCACGGTGAGGCCCTACCCGACGGTCGCGGCCGCGCGGCTGCACGTCCCGGACGCCTGGCAGGCCGGGCCGGGGGGCGGCCCGCTCGCTGGCGAGGCCATCGAACCGCACCGGCGCTACGACTACGGGCTGGTGATCCTCAAGACCGCCCCCCACAAGGACGGCACCCTGGGGGTCAGCGTCGAGTCCGACCAGACCCTCCAGCACCTCGAGGTCAACATCACGGGCTACCCTGGCGACAAGGCGCCGCCCGACACGATGTGGGGGGCGAGCGGCCAGCTCCGATCGGTCCTGCCGGACTTCCTCACCTACCGGATCTCCACCTTCCAGGGACAGAGCGGCGCAGGGGTGCTCGGCAGGGTGGAGGCCCGCCCGCACAGCCTCAGCGTGGTCGGCGTCCACATCGGCTCCACCGGCACGGGCACGCCGGACGCGGCCAACGTCGCCGTCCGGATCACCGACAGCGTGCTCCGCGACCTCCTCGCCTGGTCCTCCGACAAGCCGGCCGCCCTTACGACCCCTGAGGAGGCCGCTCCGGCGCCGATTGAGCCCGCCGAGCCCGCAGCCCCGCCCGCGCCGCCGTCCCCCACCTCCCCGTGTCCGGCCAACGACCCGCTGACCTGGTGCTCCGGCGACCCGGACGGCAAGAGCCCCTTCGACGGGCTCCGGATCAACGTGAAGCCCGTCTACAACGACGACGACGAGCTGACCTCGATGACCGTCACGGTCACCGACTTCAGCGCCTCCCCCAAGGGGCACGCCTCGCCCTACCCCGCCACCCCCGCCACCCCGGTGAAGGTGACCCCGAGCGGCGACTTCACCGCCGAGGGCACCCTCAGCTTCACGCACCTCAAGGGGGTCCCGACGGATCTGGTGGTCCTGCTGGACAGCGGCTTCTCGTTCGGCCCGCAGGGGGCGCGGCAGGTCGTGGAGGGGCCGATCCTGGGCGTGCCGCTGGTGAAGACGACGGCGACCTGAGCGACCGCAGCGCGGACGGGGGGGCGCGGCGAGGCGTGGTAGAAATCGGGGATGGCGGTGCTCTCCCATCCCGACGCGCCCTCCCCCGTCACGCTGCGCGCCCAGACCCTGGTCGGGCGCTCCCGGAGCTGCGACCTCCAGCTCGACGCGCCGGTGGTGTCCGGCCAGCACGCCCTGATCCGCTGGACGGAGAAGGGCTGGGAGCTGCGTGACCTGGGCAGCCGCAACGGCACGTTCCTCGGCGGCCGGCGGCTGGAGCCCGGCGAGCGGGTGACCCTCAAGAAAGGGGAGCACATCGGCTTCGGGGAGGCCGAGCCGGGCTGGCGCCTCTCCTCGGACAGCCCCCCCGTGGCGAAGGCCACCTGCGGCGCGCTGGAGCAGGTGTCCGAGGGCGGCATGATCGCGCTGCCGCCGGGCGCCGAGGACCCGGACGTCATCCTCTACTGGGCCGGCGACGTCGGCTGGGTGGCCGAGCGGGCCGGCGCCACCGAGCCGGCGGGCGAGGCCGTCGACGTGGCCGGCGCGCTCTGGCGCCTCGACCTGCCCGCCCCCGCCGAGAGCACCTTCGAGGCCCAGGCCCCCAGCGTGCAGACCCTCGCCCTGCGCTTCGCGGTGAGCTGGGACGAGGAGACCACCCACGCGGCGATGGTGTTCCGGGGCCAGGAGACCCCGCTGGAGGACCGCGCCCACCACTACCTCCTGCTGACGCTGGCCCGACAGCGCCTGGAGGACCGCGCCCAGGGGCTCAACGAGTCCGAGGAGGGCTGGGTGGACCAGGAGGCCCTCGCGCGGGGGCTGAGGGTCCCGTCGCCCTACGTCAACCTCCAGGTCCACCGCGCGCGCCGCCAGCTCGCCCGCCTGGGGGTGGTGGACGCCGCCCGGGTGGTGGAGCGGCGCCCTCACGCGCGGCAGCTCCGCCTCGGCGTGCGAGACCTCGAGGTCGTGAGGATCTGAGCCCATGGGGGAGTGGACGGTGGCCGCGCTGGCGCAGCGCTTCGGGTGGAGCGACGAGGAGACGGCCTCGGTGTCGTCCCTGCTCTCAGAGCGGGGCCTCCCCACCGCCCCCACCCTCGACCCCGCCGACGGGCGGGACCCGAGCCCCCGGGCGCCGGTGGGGCTCCCCGCCCGCTATCGGCTGGGGGGCCGCCTGGGACAGGGGGGCATGGGGGAGGTGCTGCGCGCCCGCGACGAGCGGCTGGGCTGCGACGTGGCCATCAAGCTGCTGGCGTGGCATCTGGTCGACGACCCCCAGGCCCGGCAGCGCTTCACCCGGGAGGCCCGGATCACCGCCCGGCTGCGGCACCCCGGGGTGGTCTCCGTGCACGACCTGGGCGAGCTGGACAACGGCCGGCTGTGGTACGCGATGGACGAGGTGCGCGGGCGCACCCTTCACACGCTGCTCCGGACGAGCCGCCCGACGCTGCGGCGGGGGGTCGGGCTGCTCCAGCGCGCCGCCGAGGCCGTCGCCCACGCCCACGAATCGGGCGTGGTGCACCGGGACCTCAAGCCCGAGAACCTCATGATCGGGGAGTTCTCCGACGTGCGGGTGATGGACTGGGGGCTGGCCGCCGTCGGGGACGAGGCCCCGATGCCGCAGAGCGCGGCCGGCGCGGTGCTGGGCACGCCGGTCTGGATGCCCCCCGAGCAGGCCCGGGGCGAGCCCGTGACCCCCGCCGCCGACGTGTACGCCCTCGGGGCCATGCTCTACCGGCTGCTCGCCGGGCGGCCCCCGTACACGACCCGAGGGCGGGAGGCCTGGCTCTCGGTGCTGGAGGGCCCGCCGCCGCCGCTCCCCGACGACGCGGACCCTGCGCTCCGCAAGATATGTGAATATGCGATGTCAAGGGTGCCGACCGACCGGTACACGGACGCCAGCGCCCTGTGGCGAGCGCTGCGGGACTGGAGCGAGGGCGCCGCGCGCCAGGCGCAGGCCCTCGCGGCCATCCAGGAGGCCGAGGCCGACGCCCCCGCGATCCAGGACCTCCGCGCCCGCAGCGACGCCCTGCAGACCCAGGCCGAGGCGACCCTGGGCAGCCTGCGCCCCTTCGACCCGGTCGACCTCAAGCGCCCGGCCTGGCGCGCGCTGGAGGAGGCCGCCGGCCTGCGTCGGGAGGCCGCCGTCCGGGAGGCCGACTGGCTCACGGCGGTCCACGGGGCCCTGCGCATCCAGCCGGGGCTGCCCGAGGCCCACGCCCTGCTGGCCCGGCACCACCGGGACGCGCTGGTGCGCGCCGAGCAGGCCCGGGACCCTGAAGGGGTCGCCCACGCCGAGGCCCTGCTGCGCGCCCACGACGACGGGACCCACGCCGCCTTCCTGGCCGGCTCCGCTCACTTGAGCCTGCGCTTCGAGCCCGACGCGGTCGAGGTGACCGTGGCCCGCTTCGTCGCGCGGGACCGGCGGCTGGTGCCCGAGACGCTGGGCGCTCCCCACCGAGGGCCCACCCTGGACATGGCCCTCCCCGCGGGCAGCTACCTGCTGACCGCGCGCGCGCCGGGGCGGGCCACGGTCCGCTGTCCCGTGCTCCTGGAGCGAGGCGAGCGCTGGGACGGCGTGCGCCCTGGCGACCCGCGCGCGCGGCCGGTGGTCCTGCCCCTGGCCGCCGATCCGGACCCCGACGACTGCGTCGTCCCCGGTGGCTGGATGCTCGCAGGCGGCGACCCCCTCGCGGCGGACAGCTTCCCCCGCACCCGGGTGTGGGTGGACGGCTTCGTCATCAAGCGGGCGCCGGTGACCAACCGCCTCTTCCTGGAGTTCCTCAACGATCTCGCGGACGCCGGGAGGGTCGACGAGGCCCTGCAGCACGCGCCCCGTCTCCCCGGGCACCCTGGCGCGGAGGGTCGGGACCGGCTGGCCATCGTTCGAGGCCCCGGGGACCGCTTCAGCCTCCCCAACGCCCTCAGCGTCAAGGTGGGCGGCCCCGACCACCCTGTGACCATGGTGACCTGGCACGCCGCGATGGCCTTCGCCCGCTGGTTCTCCGCTCGGGAGGGCCGCCGCTGGACCCTGCCCCTGGAGCTGGAGTGGGAGAAGGCCGCCCGAGGGGTGGACGGGCGGGCCTGCGCCTGGGGCGACCACGTCGAGCCCACCTGGGCCAACGTGCTGGGCAGCCGCGCGGACGCCCCCCGCATCGAGCCCACGGACGCCCACCCCGGCGATGAGAGCGTCTACGGCGTGCGCGGCACGGTCGGCAACGTGCGGGAGTGGTGCCTGGATGTGTGGCGTCACCAGCCGGGCTGCGACGCCCGCGGGCTGCTCCTTCGAAGATCCGCCGCCCCGGAGGACGACGACTTCCGGGCGGTCCGGGGCGGCGCCTGGCTCGCGGTGCCCGATCAGGGGCGGGCCGCCGCGCGCTTCGCCGACCGCCCCGACCACCGCCACACCGCGCTGGGCTTCAGGCTCTGCAGATCGCTCTGACCGCGCCCTACGACTCACACTCCGCGGTCCCCCCGGGGTTGGTGATCCAGGTGGACGTGCCGATCTCGGTCAGCCGGACGTAGGTCGGCAGGGTCGGGCTGGCGACGTGATCCAGCACCAGCGCCCCGCCCGGGTAGGCCGCCACCTTCACCCCTGCGCCGAGGGTCCAGCGCGCGTATACGGTGGCGAGCGCGTTGTCGGCGCTGAACCAGGCGAGGTGGGTGAGCAGCCCGCTGGTGACCTTGAGGCCGAGGCCGACCGCCACGCTCGACCCGCTCACCGAGATGCTCCCCAGGAAGAAGCGCATGCCCACAGGCAGCGTGACGCCGGACGTCAGCTGCCAGCTCACGTCGCTGGCGATGATGTCCGTCGTCTGCTTCGACCAGGTGCTGGTGTCGGGCCAGGCCCTGTACTTGGGGTTCGAGCCGCTGAGGTTGAAGTGGACCTCGTCGCTCACCAGCGCGCGGAAGAGCTGCGCCTCATAGCAGGTGAAGCCCGGCCAGCGCAGCCCCCCCTTGGACTGGAGGGTGAGGGTGGTGGCGCTGTCCACGTCCTCCACCCCGTCGGGGGACACAAACCAGTACTCGGACAGGGCCGACACCGCCGTGACGCCCCCCCACTTCACGCCCTCCGACATGCCCTGCGTGCCGCCCGAGAACACAACAGCGAACTCCTTGCCCGGCGTGCCGCTCACGGTGAGCGTGAGCCGGTAGACGATGCCGCCGGTCTGGTCCCCGGTGAGCTGGCTGTGCAGCGTCGCGGCGTCCGGTCGGCTGTTGGTGTAGGCGCGGGGCAGGCTCTGCCCGCTCTGGAGCACCAGCAGATCGCCAAGGTGCGCGAGCCCGCCGACCGTGGGCGCCTGGTCGAGGTTCAGCAACTCCAGCGCAGAGCGCGTGATCTGGACGACGTCATCGTGCCGGACCAGCGGCATCCTGGGGCTGGTGGGGCACCCCTTGTAGATGGGCTGAGTCCGCCACTGCTCCAGCATGGCGAGGAGCACCCAGGTGAACGCGCCGCGCTCCTCGCCGCAGACCCGGATCTCGTAGGCCAGGTCTCGAAAGCGCGCCGCCATCAGCACCCGCCCGGCCACCGCCGTCCGGCAGGACCCGTCGGGATTCCCCTTGGCGTAGGGCGCGTGCTGAGCCAGATCGGCCAGCGCGCCGATCATGGGGAGGCCGCGGGACCGGCCGTGGCGCCCCCGAGCGCCTTGCGGAGCCCGAACCTGTTGGGGCGAGGCGTAGCAGGTGTCCAGCACGTAGGTGATCCGCTGGGTGAGGTCCGACTGATCGGTCGGGAAGAGGTCCTCGATCCACAGGGTTCCGTGGACCTCACCCTGTTCCCCCCCCCGATAGTCCAGCGGGCACAGGTAGAGGCCGATGGGGTCGGGCTCGGGGTCCCGGGCCTGGATCAGCCGAGCGCTGCCGTGGCCGGACCAGGTGAACAGGCCGACGTTGTCCGGGTGCGCGCACACGGCGCTGAGCAGCCGGCGGTAGGCCAGCTCGATCCCGCTGCGGCTCGCGACGCCGAAGCGGGTGCGCCGGGCCCGCTCCAGCTCGCCGGGGCGGTGGGCCAGCTCCTCGGGCGTGAGCGCGGGCCAGGCCAACAGCTCGATCTGCTCCGGCGGGAAGTGCAGCTCCAGCACGAGGTAGCGCCACCAGGCGGCGGCGTCCGCCCGCGCGCCCGGGAGATCGCTGCTGCCCGACGGGTCGTAGGTCTTGTAGTCCGTCACGCCGATGAGGAGGGCGTAGGCGGTGGGTGAGGGCTGCGCCGCGGCGTCGGCGTTCAGCGGAGGCTGGATGGTCATGAGGGCTCCCTCTCCTCGGCCCGCACAGCGCGCGGGCCCCTGTTGCAGGTCTTCGGGCCGGCCGCTCCGTCAGCTTGTCCGGCCCCGCCATCCTATGCCTCCACCGCAATCGGGCGGATTACACACGATTTCATGGCACACCGGTGCGCGCGGGCGCGCGGAGACGGCGCGACCCCGTCCCCTCCCCCCAGCACAGCCGGTTATGAGGGCCCCTCCCTCCCGGAGCATCCTTGCCCCGCCCGCCCCTCGAAGTCGTCGATGAAGCGCCCCAGGGCTGCCTGGAGCAGTTCCAGGCCCTGGGCCTGGCGATGTACGCCTCCATCGTCCTGGCCATGCTGCTCGGCTCAGCGATCTGCGCCATCGGCTCGATGGTCGGGCTGCTCCTCCTGGCCGAGAACCCCAAGGAGCTGACCTCGGGCACCGAGCTGGAGGTGTGGCGGCTGGCCGTGCTGCGCGACCAGGGCGTGCTCGGCGACGATCAGGTCCCCGCGCTCTACCACGACCACTCCGAGGCCGCCGACGGCAGCGCCGGCTGCCTGGTGGTGGACGGCGCGCTGGTGCGCTGGCAGGGCGGCGCCATCCAGGCCCGCAGCGGCTTCGCCGACGCCGAGGTCCGGGTCGACGGCCCCGACGCCACCCCCACCGTCACCCTCGTCACCCCGGACCTGGCGCTGGCCTGCCCCTTCGGGGAGGGCGAGGGCGGCGACCGCTTCGCCCGCATGCTACAGAGCGAGGTCTCCCGAACCCGCTGACCGGAGCGCACGATGGCCACCGTCGACGTCACCCTCCGGGCCGACACCGGAGGCACCACCACCACCCGGGCCGAGCTGACCCGCCCCGAGGACGGCGCCCGCATCGGCAAGTCCGTGGGCCTGATGCTGGGCGGCGTGCTGCTGGCCATCCCCTTCCTGTTCGTGCCCGGCGTCCACCTGTTCACCACCTGGGCGCTGCCCCTCGCGGGCGCCATCGCGGCGTACTCCACCTTCCGCACCCGGGCGAAGCTCGGCCGCGTCGAGGGCACCTGCCCCGCCTGCCAGGCCGCCATCACCCTGGAGGGCGGCCGGGTCACCGAGAAGATGTACGACGACTGCCCGCAGTGCAGCCGCCCCCTCCAGCTCCTCATCTCGGAGGACCCCGCATGAGCCGCGGACGCGAACGCCACGACGCCCACCAGGCCGCCCTCGCCGGCCTGGGCCGGGCCCTCTCCCGCCGGGCGGGCAACGCCTGCGAGCTGTGCGGCGCACGGGGCTCCCTCCAGGTGGTGGAGTTGCCCGGCGGCCCCGAGGAGCCCGAGCCCGACTGGGCCCTCATGCTCGACGCCCCCTGCCAGGCGCTGGCGAGCGCCTCGCGCTTCCGTGATCCCGACGCCATGCGCTTCCTGGAGACCACGGCGTGGTCCGAGACCCGCCCCGCGCAGATCCTTGCGGTCCGCATGCTCCGTCAGCTCGCCCAGGACGACGTCGTCTGGGCCCGGGACTGCGTGGACGGCCTCTACCTCGACCCGGAGGTCGAGGCGCTGATCTGACTGGCGCAACCCCGCGCGACCCCATAGGTCGCCCCTGCATCACCCAGGACTGACATGCCCACCCCGTCGTTCGACGCGCTGGCGCTCGACCCCCGCCTGCGCGCGGCGGTCGACGCCCTCGGCTTCATCACCCCCACCCCCATCCAGGCCCAGGCCATCCCCCCGCTGCTGGAGGGCCGCGACGTCATCGGCCGCGCCCGCACCGGCTCCGGCAAGACCGCCGCCTTCGGCCTCCCCCTCATCCAGCGCCTCGCGGACCGCCCCGGGGCCACCCGCGCCCTGGTGCTCACCCCCACCCGCGAGCTGGCCCTGCAGGTGGCCGACGCCGTGCTGAGCTACGCCGAGGGGCTCGACACCGTCGACGTGCTGGCCATCTACGGCGGCGCGTCCTACCGCCCCCAGCTCCGCGGCCTGGCCGCGAACGTGCCGGTGGTGGTGGGCACCCCGGGCCGGCTCATCGACCACCTGGAGCGCGGCAGCCTGGACCTCTCCGCCGTGGAGACCGTCGTCATCGACGAGGCCGACGAGATGCTGCGCATGGGGTTCATCGAGGAGGTCACCCGCCTGCTCGACGCCACGCCGCCCGGCCGGCAGGTCGCCCTGTTCTCGGCCACCATGCCCGACCCCATCCGCCGCATCGCCGAGCGGACCTTGCGGGATCCCCTGGAGGTCCAGGTCGAGGAGGCCCCCCTCACCGTCGACCACATCGCCCAGACCGGCATCCTGGTCCCCCACCGCCACAAGCTGGACGCCCTGGTCCGCGTGCTCAAGGCCGAGGCCCGCGACGCCACCCTCATCTTCGTGCGCACCCGCCGGGACTGCGCCGAGCTGGCCGACGCCCTGGCCCAGCGCGGCCTGCCGGTGGACGCCCTCCACGGCGACCTGCCCCAGGCCGCCCGGGAGCGGGTGCTCGGGCGGCTGCGCGCCGGTCGCCTCGACGTGGTCGTGGCCACCGACGTCGCCTCCCGGGGCATCGACGTCGACCACATCACCCACGTCATCAACTTCGACCTGCCCGACGACGCCGAGACCTACGTCCACCGCATCGGCCGCACCGGGCGCGCCGGGCGCCCCGGCGCCGCCATCAGCTTCGTCACCCCCCGGGAGCGCCGCCGCATGAGCGCCTTCGAGCGCGAGCTGGGCGTGCGCATCACCCCCGTCCGGGTGGCCAGCGACGCCGACATCGCCCGCCGGGGCCGCGAGGCCCTGTGGCAGGAGCTGCTGGACCAGGCCGAGGAGGGCGTGCCCGACGCCGCGCTGGCCTGGCTGTTCGAGCAGCTCGAAGCGGGGGATCTCTCCATCGAGGCCCTCGCCGCCAGCGCCGTGGCCTTGCTGGCCGAGGACCGCGCGGTCGACTTCGAGGCCCGCAGCGAGGCCCCGCCGACCTGGGCGCAGTCGCCCGACCGCACCCCCGAGCCCAGCGTGCGGGACGGGCGCGACGGGCGCGACGGGCGCGACGACGACTTCATCGAGCTGTTCCTGCCCCGCGGGCACCGCAGCCACGTCCGCCCCGGAGACATCGTGGGTGCTTTGGGCCACGGCGCGGGGGTGCCGGGGGCCGCCATCGGCCGCATCACCATCCACGAGCGCAAGAGCTTCGTGGGGGTGCGCCGCCGCGAGGCCGAGGCCCTGCTGCGCCGGGGCGAGCCCCTGCTGCTGCGGGGCGACAAGGTGCACCTCGAGCTGGCCCGCCCCAGCTGATCTCGCCGCCGGAGTGATCCGGATCAGCGACTCCCCGCTCTTCCCAGGTGAGCGTGACGAGCACGCCAAGACCTGAGAAGCATGTACCAAGGGGAGTTCCCATGAAGCGCATGACGCTCGTCCTCTGCCTCGCGGCGGCCGGCTGTGACCAGGACAAGGAGGACGTCACCGACTCCGCCGTCCCCGACGCCTGCGGCACCCTGAACCCCTTCGAGGGCGACCTGATCGTCGCAGGCGACGACATGCGCGCCCCGATGCCCGCCGAGCTGGCGCAGGCCGCGCTGGCGGATCTGTGTCGTGAGCACAACGCCATCACGGGCGATCTGGTCGTCTCCATCACGAACATCCCCGACCTCGACGCCCTGGACTGTCTGTGTGTGGTGGGCGGCGACCTGGAGCTGTATGTCAACTGGGAGCTGGCCTCCATCGAGGGCCTGTCCAACCTGCGGTCCGTGGGCGGGACAGTGCTCATCGCCGGCACGGACGATCTGGTGGATCTGCACGGGCTGGAGGGCCTCACCGAGGTCACCGGCGAGCTGGGCGTCTACTCCAACTGGGAGCTGGAGGACCTCTCCGGCCTGGACAACGTCGCGCATGTCGGCGACGGGCTGTTCCTGAGCGACAACGCCCTGACCTCCCTGTCCGGCCTGGACCGGGTGCAGGAGATCGACGGCTACCTCTACGTCGGCTGGCACGCCGACCTGCCGGACCTCGCCGGCCTGGACGCCCTGGCCCGGGTCGGCGGCCTGACCGAGGTGCGCTACAACGACAACCTCATCGACCTCTCCGGGCTGGGCGAGCTGCGCAGCGTCGGGGGCCTGGCCCTCTACGAGAACCCCCGGCTCGCCGACCTGCATGGCCTGGAGCGGCTGGAGGCGGTCTACGGGGACGTCCGGGTCTTCGACAACGACGCCCTGGGCGCGGTGGACGGGGCGCTGAGCCTCGCCCACGTCGGCGGCAGCCTGGAGCTGTCGCGAAACGCCAGGCTCTTCGACCTCACCGATCTGCACGGCGTGCAGCGGGTCCAGGGCGACCTGCTCATCCTGGACAACACCAGCCTGACCTGGGACGAGGCCTGGCTCCTGATGGAGGCCATCGGCGAGGAGAACGTCGACGGAGAGATGGTGTGCGAGGGCAACGGCGCGTAGCTATCCTGAAGACATGCGCGCGTTCGCCCGGTTCAGGCTCCCGGACGGGGAGCAGGTCGACCTCGGTCACGGCGACCTCATCGGCCGCCTGGCCACCGCCGCCCTGTGCCTGGACGACGCCCGGGTCTCCGAGGCCCACGCGATGGTGAGCCTGCGGGGCGACACCCTCAAGCTGCTGGGCTTGAGGGGGCGCTTCGCGGTCGATCGGCGGCCGGTCACCGAGGTGACGCTCACCCGCGGCCTCACCGTCGAGCTGGCCCCGGGGCTGCCCCTGGAGGTCGCCGACGTGGTGCTGCCCGAGTTCGTGCTCGCCCTGGAGGCCGAGGGGCTGGCCCGGCGGGTGCTGTCCGGGGTCTGCTCGGTGCTGACCCGCCCCCGGCTCCAGCTCGCCCCGGGCTACCGGGCCGACGCCGCCGCCCACATCTGGAGCCAGGGGGAGCGCTGGCGGCTGGCTGTTCCTGGAGAAGCCCCGATCCCCCTGGAGGACGGCGTCACCCTCACCCTGGACGGCTGCACCCTCCGGGCGGTCCGCGCCCCGCTCCAGGCCGCCGCCGGCCAGGCCACCCGGCTCCAGGGCGGGGTCCACGCCGCGCTGCGCGTCGTGGCCTTCTACGACACGGTGCACCTCTACCGCCCCGGCGAGCCGACGGTGCGCCTCAACGGCCAGATGGCCCGCATCGTCAGCGAGCTGGTGGCCTTCGCCGGCCCGGTGTCCTGGGAGACCGTCTCCCGAGAGATCTGGAAGGACGTCGAGGATCGCCACCAGCTCCGCCGGAAGTGGGACATCGGCGTCTCGCGCCTCCGGGCGCGGCTCAAGGAGGTGCGGGTGCGCCCCGATCTGGTGCGCGCCGACGGCACCGGCAACGTCGAGCTGGTGCTCTACCCGGGTGACAAGGTGGAGGACCGCACCTGACGGGCCCCGCGACGGGTTAGCCTCAGAGTCGGATGCGCGATCCACCCAAGCGAAACGCTCCCCCTCCTCCGGATGAGGAGCTCGGCTACGAAAGCGCGGCGGCTGACGTCAGCGGCGCGCCCTGGGGCAGCCTCGACCCGGCGCAGACCGACACGCCCCCGCCCGACGATCCGCAGCACCCCTTCGCCATCGAGGACGGCCAGCGCTACGAGCGCCGGCAGCTCCTGGGCCGCGGCGGCATGGGCCGGGTGATCGCCGCCCTGGATCGCCGCCTGCGCCGGGAGGTCGCGCTCAAGGAGGTCGCGCCGGGGTCGGCCGGAGCCCGGCTGGCCCGGGAGGCCTGGGTCACCGCCCAGCTCGAGCACCCCGGCATCATCCAGGTCTACGACGCCGGGCGCGGGCCCGACGGCGGGCTGTTCTACACGATGCGGGCCATCCGGGGGCGCTCCCTGGCCGAGACCCTCCGGGAGGCCCCGGACATGCCCGCCCGACTGCGCCTCCTGCCCCACGTCCTCGCCGCCTGCCAGGCGGTCGCCTACGCCCACAACCTCGGCGTGCTCCACCGGGACCTCAAGCCGGCGAACATCATGGTCGGGGAGTTCGGGGAGACCCAGGTGGTCGACTGGGGGCTGGCCCGCCCCGCCGACACCGACGACGCCGACTGGGAGGCCGTGCTCGCCGACACCGACCCCGCCCTCACCGTCGAGGGCGCGGTGGTGGGCACGCCGCGCTACATGAGCCCGGAGCAGGCCAACGGGCTGCCGGTGGACGCGCGCTCGGACACCTGGAGCCTGGGGGCGGTGCTCTACGAGCTGATCGTCGGCGCGCCGGCCTTCGACGGGGACTCCCAGCGGGAGGTGCTCGCCCGGGTGCGGCGCGGCGTGCCCCCGCCGCTGCGCCGTCGGGCCCCGGACGCACCGCCGGAGCTGATCGCCATCGTGGAGCGGGCGATGGCCCCGGAGCCTGCGGACCGCTACCCCGACGCCAAGGCGCTGGCCGAGGACCTGAACCGCTACCTGTCGGGCCTGCGGGTGGGCGCCTACAGCTACCGCGCCGCCGATCTGCTGCGCCGGGTGGCCCGGCTGTGGCGGGTGCCCCTGGCGGTGGCCGGGATCGGCCTGCTGGTGGTGCTGGGGGTGGCCGCGGCGGCGTGGACGCGCACCTCCACCGAGCGGGACCGGGCCCGCGCCGCCGAGGCCAGCGCCCACGAGGCCCGCGCGCAGGCGGACGGCTTCCTGGCCGACGCCCTGATCGCCCAGGCCCTCAGCGCCTGGGCCCGGGACGCCCGGGGAGAGGCCGAGCTGCTGGCCGCCCACGCCCTGCGCCTGCGGGAGGACCCCGACGCCCGCGGCGTGCTGGCCGCCTACGCCGACACCCCGCGCCCCCGCCTGCAGAGCACCACCGCGATGCCGGAGGGCTGCACCTTCCTGCGCATGGGGCCCGAGGGCCGCAGCGTGCTCTGCCTCGACGGCCGGCGCACCCTGCTCGTGTCCACCGACGACGCCCAGGTGCGCTGGACCCGGCCCTACGACGCGGTGGACGGCCAGGTGCTGCCGGACGACGGGGGCGTGTTCCTCACCCTGCCCACCGCCTCCATCGTGCGGGCCAGCGCCGCCGACGGCGCCCTGGAGGCGCGCGCCTACAGCCTGCCCTCTGACCGCGGGCTGTTCAGCACCGACACCGCGGACACCATCGCCTTCGCGGTCGGCCCGCACCTCAAGTTCCTGACCCCGACCGGTCACATCCGCGCTGAGAACCCCTGGTGCAAGGCGGTCTACCACGAGGAGGCCACCGTCAGCGCCCAGGGGATCGTCGCGGTGGCCTGCGTGGACGGGACCTTGTTGATCGGGCCGCCGGCCGACGCCCCCGCCCGCCGAATGCGGCTGTTCAACTCCCCCGACCACCGGGGCGTGACGGCGCTGCGCTTCTCCCAGGACGGGTCGAGGCTCATCGTCGCCACCCGGACCGGCCTGCTGCTGCTGGTCGACACGGCCACCCTCGCCGTGGAGAACACCTGGGCCACCGGGCTGGGGCCGATCCGGGACGTGCGCTGGGCCCCGGACCACGCGCGCATCCTCGCGGTCACCGAGCGGGGCAGCGTGGTGCTGTTCGGGGTGGCCGCCTCCCCCGAGACCGTGCGGCTGCCGGGCAGCCGCTGGCACGCGGCGTCGTTCGCGCCGGACGGCACGCTGGTGCTGGTCTCCCCCGAGCGGCTGACCCGCTGGACGGTGCCGCCCCCCGCGCCGCCGACCCGCTACCCCTACGCCGCCGGGGTCTCCTGCGTGGCGCTCTCCCCGGACGGCGCGCTGCTCGCGGCCTCCCACGGCGACGGGCACCTGCGTGTGCACCGACTGGCGGACGGCGCGCTCCTGCACGACCACGTCGCCCAGGAGACGGTGGCCAAGGGCGTCGCCTTCACCCCGGACGGCCGACGGGTGCTGGGGGTCTATGGTTCGCTGGAGGGCATCCACGAGATCGACCTGGCGTCGGACGCCTGGCGGAGCTGGGGCGACCTGGGGCTCTACCGCCGCCTCCTGGTGCTCGGGCAGGAGCTGGTCGTGGGGCTGAACTACGGCAGCAGCGGCCCGATGGTGTTCCGGCTGCGCGACGGCCTGCCCGACGGTCGCCTGGCCCTGCCAGGGCGGCAGCTCTTCGACGCTCAGGCCAGCCAGGACGGCCGCTTCGGGGTCATGGTGGACACCGACGGCGGCGTGTGGCGGCTCGCGGCGGAGCCCGGCCCCCACGTCGAGCCCGCGGGGACCGCGCTCAGCCCTCTGGCGGTCGCGATCAGCCCCGACGGCGAGCGGGTGGCCATCGCCGACGCGCGCGGGGTGACGGTGCGCCGCTGGGACGCCACCGAGCCGCTCCTGCGGGCCGAGCTGGGGGAGCACCGCCCCGTGGATCTCACCTTCTCCGCGGACAACCGGCTGCTGGCCGTGGGCGATCTGGCCGGCACCACCTGGGTCCTCGACGCCGGGACCGGGGCGATCGTCGCGGCCCTGCGCGGGCACACCGAGCGGGTGGCGTCCGTGCTGTTCTCGGCGGACAGCCGGACCCTCTACACAGGGAGCTGGGACGGCGACATCCGGGTCTGGGCGCTCTCCGCCCTGGACGTGGACAGCGACACCTTCGTCCCCGAGGTCGAAGAGACCTGGGGCCTCACCCTCACCGACGTCCTGCGGGACGGACAGCACTGACAGGAGCGAGCATGCCGGAGCAGACCATCGACCAGCTGCTGACTCGGATGGACGACATCGTGGACGACTGCCTGCTGGGGGCCAGCCGGCTGGGCTTCTTCGCGGCGCTCTACCGGCGGGTGACCCGCACCATCCACGACCTCCTCGGCAAGGACTACTTCGACGACGACGCCCGGATGGAGCACCTCGACGTGGTCTTCGCCGGGCGCTGGCTGGCGGCGGTCGACGACTACGTCCGCCGCGGGCCCGGCTGCACCGCCCCCTGGACCGTGGCCATCGACGCGGTGGCGGACCGCCGGCTCATCATCCTCCAGCACCTGCTGGTGGGCATGAACGCGCACATCGAGCTGGACCTGGGTGTGGCCTGCGCCGAGGTCGCCCCGGGGGACGCGCTGGCGAGCCTGCACGCCGACTTCCTGCGCATCAACAAGGTGCTCGCGGTGCTCTCGCCGCTGGTGGAGAAGGAGATCGGGGACCTCTCCCCGGCCATCCACCTGGCCGAGAAGGTCGGCCGCGTGGTGGAGAAGCCCATCGTGGACACCGGCATGCTGGTGGCCCGCACCACCGCGTGGTCCTTGGCGAAGCACCTCGCGCCGCTGCCCCCCGCCGAGCGCGCCCCGGCCATCGCCGACCGCGCCGCCCAGGTCGCCCGCTGGGGCCGGGACATCGTGGAGCCGCCGCTGCTGGCCCGAGCCGCCCTGGAGGCCATCGAGGTGGTCGAGTCCAACGACGTGCGCGCCATCATCCGGCGCCTGTCCCAGGCCCGCACCGTGCGCTTCGACGGGCTGGACCTGCCGACCTGATCAGCCGCCTTCACCCACCAGCAGATCCTCCAGGAAGAACGCCGACAGCTCCGCGCGGCCCGCGAGCCCGGCCTTCTTGTAGACCGCACGCGCCTGCTTGCGCGCGGTGCGCTCGCTGACCTCGCGCACGTCGGCGACCTCCTTGTGGCTGAGGCCCTTGAGCAGCAGCATCGCCACCTCGCGCTCGGCCGGGGACAGCTCCCAGCGGTCGAACTGCCGATCGATGGCCACCGAGAGCCCCCGCAGGGTGTCCCGGGCCTCGCGCCGCCAGGTGTCGGCCTCGGACTGCCAGGCGCGGACCTCCTGGTGCGCGGCGGCGATCTGGGCGCGGCTGGTGGCCCGCTCCCGGCGCCACATCTTCCAGAACATCACCGCCCCGACCATCGCGACGGCCATCAGGCCGAACTCGACCAGCAGGTGCTCCAGCTCCGCGCCCAGGGAGGCGTCGTGCACCACGTCGCCGATCACGAAGACGAGGATGAGCCCGAACAGCCCCATCGCGCGGCGGGACCACTGCTGCGTGTCTGTGGAAGTCTCGACGAGATCGTCATTTTCGACGTCTTGGGCCATACGACGTACGCCTCCTCTACGCCTGACGCATGGTGACGCCGGCCACCACGCACCAGCTTGAGTGTGTAGCGAAACCCCCTCGCTCCGCAACCCGGGAGTCCTCATGCGTCGCCGCCTCTCCGCCCTCGCGCTGGGCGCGCTGTGCCACGGCACCTTCGTCGTCGCCGTCGCGGCGATGGCCTTCGGCCTGTTCACCGGCCTCACCCGGGGCGCCGGGCCCGCCCGGGGCCTGTGGGCCTGGGCGCTCGACCTCGCCCTGCTGAGCCAGATGCCGCTGCTGCACTCCCTGCTGCTCACCCCCAACGGACGGCGGGCCCTGCGGCGGCTGGCCGGGCAGCGGGACGGCACCCTGGACACGACCCTCTACGCGACGGCCGCCTCCGCGCAGGTCCTGGCCACCTTCGCCCTCTGGGCGCCCCTCGGGGAGCAGGTGTGGATCGCCGAGGGCACCGCCTGGGCGGCGCTGACCGCGGGCTTCGCGGCGGGGTGGCTCCTGCTGGGCCTGGCGATGGCGGAGGCGGGCCTGGGGGTCCAGACCGGGCTGACCGGGTGGTGGGCGCGCCTGCGCGAGCAGCCCCCCCGCTACCCCTCCTTCCCGACGCGGGGCCTGCACGGCCTGGTGCGCCACCCCATCTACGCCGCGTTCATGCTGATCCTGTGGACCGGTCCCACCTGGACCTTGGACCGCGTGCTGCTGGGGGGGGCCTGGAGCGCCTACTGCGTCCTGGGGCCCCGCCTCAAGGAGCGGCGCTACGCCCAGCGCCACGGGGCCCGCTACCTCGTGTGGGCCGCGCGCACGCCCTGGTTCTCCCCGGCGCGGGAGACCGAGGTGACCCCCGTGCCGGAGCCGACCCCCCGGGGCGCGTAGCCGCCAGCCCGCGCCGGGATACGGGGGAGCGAACGGAGCCCGCCCATGCCCCTCCTCCTCCGCGACGCCCGGCCCGACGAGGCCCCCGCCCTCAGCGACCTGGCCATGCGCGCGAAGGCCTTCTGGGGCTACGACGACGCCTTCATGGAGGCCTGCCGCGCCGAGCTGACCCTGCGGCCCGCCGACATCGACGCCAAGCCGGTGGTGGTCGCTGAGGCCGACGGCGCGCTGCTCGGCTTCTACGCGCTGGGGCGCGTCGACGACGCCACCACCGAGCTGGACGACCTGTTCGTGGAGCCCGGCGCCATCGGCCAGGGCGTCGGCCGCCGGCTGATGGCCCACGCCGTGGAGGCGGCCCGGCGGGCCGGGTACGCCCGCCTGCGCATCGAGGCCGACCCCTTCGCCGAGGGCTTCTACCAGCGCATGGGCGCCCGGCGCGTCGGGGAGGCGCCCTCCCAGTCCATCCCCGGGCGCATGCTGCCGCTTCTGCTCCTCGACCTGTGACGCCTCGTGGCATCATGCCGGCCATGCTGCTCCTCCTCCTGGCCTGCACGGGCCCCGACGACACCGCCGCCCCCGCCCCCGACCCGCTCTCCTGGGCGGTCACCGCCCCGGGCCTCTACCAGGCCGGTCACCGGGCGTGGACCATCACCTACACCCCCCCGGACGGCTCCGGGGAGCGCAGCGTCGACCTCGACCTGTGGTACCCCACCGAGGATCAGGACGGCCGCGAGGCCTCCTACGACGACCTCGTCGACGACCCCCTGGCCTTCGAGGACGCCACGATGGCCCCCCCGGTCCACGACGGCGGCTACCCGGTGCACGTCTACTCCCACGGCAACCAGGGCTTCGGCGGCACCAGCGCCTTCCTGGCCCGGCACCTCGCCAGCCACGGCTGGGTGACCATCGCTCCGGGGCACACCGGGAACCGGCTGCAGGACTACATCGACCCCAAGCCCACCTCCATCTACATCCACCGGGCCACCGACGTCTCCGCCGCGCTGGACGCCCTGGCGACCGAGGTCCCCGAGGCCGACGTCAGCCGGGTGGTCCTGAGCGGCCACAGCTTCGGCAACTACACCTGCTGGGCCGCGGGCGGGGCCACCCTGGACGTCCCCGGCATCGAGCAGCTCTGCGCCGAGGGCGGCACCAACTCGGGCGAGTGCACCGAGGGCGAGATCGAGGCCTTCCGCCAGGGCATCGACGACCCCCGGGTCATCGCGACCGTCCACCTGGCTGGCACCCTGGACCGCCGCTGGTTCGGTGACACCGGGCACCGGGGCATGACCGGCCCGGTGATGTTCATGAGCGGCACCAACGATCAGGTGGGCCAGCAGGCCCAGTGGGACGCCATCGACGGCCTCGACTACACCTGGCTGGAGCTGGAGGGCGGCTGCCACCAGACCTTCGCGCTGGGCTCCTGCAGCACCCTGGAGGCGGACAAGGGCTTCCACGTGGTGCAGTCCTATGCCCTGGCCTTCGCCCGCGTGGCGCTGCTGGACGACGACGACACCCAGGTCATCGGCATCCTGGACGGCTCGGTCCCCATCGATCCGATCGTGACGTTCCAGCGGAAGACCGAGTAGCGGGACCCAAGCCCCGACGGTCTGAGGTCCGGTCCGCCTGAGAGGTCCTCGGCAGACCCCGGGGGGAGGTCAGCCCGGCATTGCCGGGCGAAGGAGGGGACCAGGAGGGGTCCCCTCCTTCTGGAGTTGTGGCGCCCCCACAGCCACCAACTGGCTCATCGCGAGCAGCGCCACGCGTCGTGAGCGTCACCCTCTCGCCCATTGGCGCAGGTGTCGGCCCCGCCGAGCGCTGGCCGTCCTCCCTTGGCGGCAGGCCATCGGCAGCAGCGACGCTCGGACGACCACCCCCAACTGACGCTGCGAGGGGCCCGATCCGTTGCTACCCGGCGCATGGTGTAAGGTTGCGATGAATCTCCCGACCTTGGAGCGTTCATGCGCCCCTCCCTGCTCCTGCTGCTCGGCGTGACGCTGGCCCCGCCGGCCTTCGCGCAAGGGCGCGGCAAGGCCCCGCCTCCCCCACCGAACCCCTCCACCGCCAAGCGCACAGCGGCCATCACCGGTGAGCTGAAGCTCGTCTACAACAAGGACGTGGGCTACGCCACCGGCGCGGAGGACGACCTGCCGATCGGCCCGGACTACCTGACCGCGGGCGCGGACGGCCAGGTGGCCCTGTACGACGCCGTCCGGGACGAGGTGATCGTCGCCGAGCTGGGCAAGGGCGTGGTGGGGCGCTTCGCCGCCGGCCAGATCGACGGCCTGGGCTGGGCCCCGGGCAACAAGGTCGTGCTCATGGACGGGAGCGTCGGGCAGCTCAACGTCTACGAGACCGACGGCACGAAGGTGGCCACCCACGACGTCCAGGAGAACCTCCCCGACGGCGCCACGCTCTCGCTGCACAACGGCGTGATCACCGTCCACCGCAAGGACGGCAGCGCCAAGGATGTCGCGGTCCTGGTGGACGGAAAGCCCGTGCCCATCGCCCAGCAGAAGGACGTCACCGAGGCCGCCATCAAGCTCACGCCCAGCGGAGGCGTCACCATCAACGGTGAGGCGGTCGAGATCGGCGACTCGGTGAAGGCCTCCTTCCAGGTCATCCCCGGCCGCCCCCCCTGGATCGAGGTCGAGGCGGTGAACAGCAACGACGACGGCAGCATCCGGGTCGACCGCTGGGCCGCCCGGGTCGGGGTCGTCCCCTACCCCCTGCCGGTCGCTACCGAGGGCTACCGCCCCTCCTTCGACGTGGCCACCGACAGCGCCGGTGCCCTGTACTTCCTCGACCCCGGCCCCAAGGCCGTGCGCGTCGTGCGCGTGGAGGTCCAATGATCCCCGTCCTCACGCTGCTGCTGGCCAGCCCCGCCGCCCTCGCCACCACCCGCCAGGAGATCCTGGACCGCGCCGCGGTCATCGCCGGGCACACCTGGACGGCGGGCGAGGCCAACACCGCCGCCGACTGCAAGAGCAGCTACCGCTCCGACTACGCCGCCGGCAGCAAGAACGTCGGCCTGCCCTACGCCTGGGGCGGCTACATGGACACCCAGGAGTTCGACAAGCGTCTCGGCGAGGGCCAGGGGGCGGGCAGCCACTCCTCGGACGGCGTGCTGTCCTGCGTGGCCGGGGTGGACTGCTCGGGCTTCGTCTCCCAGTCCTGGGGGCTGGCGTCCAAGCAGAGCACCTCGACGATGAGCAACGTCAGCAAGACCATCAAGGTGGAGGAGCTCAAGCCGGGCGACGCCTTCAACAGGGCGGGCAAGCACGTGGTCCTGTTCATCGGCTTCACGGAAGACGGCGAGCCGGTGTTCCAGGAGGCCTCCGGCGGGGCCTCCAAGGTGCGGACCCACAAGGGCTGGTCCTACCTGAGCGGCTACACCCCCATCCGGTACAACGAGGTGACGGAGGAGCCGCTGGCCGGCGCCTGGACCGCCCCCCTGGAGGCCACCGGGGCCACCTACACCGACACCCGCCTGCCGCTGGGGCCCGGCCTGCACGGCCAGCCGGCCTTCACCTGCAAGGAAGGCAGCGCGACGGCCGCCGGCACGGGGGCGCTGCTCTACAAGGTCACCGTCTCCGAGCCCTCCACGTTGACCGCGAAGGCCGACACCTCCAGCGCCAGCATCCGCGTGCTGAGCGCCCTGGGTGGCGCGGCCTGCGACGTCGCGGGCGACGGCTCCGCCACCGCAACCGTGTGCCCCGGCACCTGGTACGTCGCGGTCCAGGCCAGCCAGGGGAGCGCGCTCACCACCACCCTCTCGCTGAAGCCCGGCGGGGACTGCGGGCAGGCCGCCGCGTCCACCAGCAGCAGCAGCGGCAGCAGCGGCGGGGACGGCGGTGGGAAGAAGGGCGGGTGCGCGACCACCCCGCTGACCGGCGGGGCCTTGCTGTGGGTGCTCGCGGCCGGCGCCGCGCTCCGACGCCGCCGCCGTTGACCCTCAGCGCTTGTTCAGGCACGCCACGCAGAACACGCTCTCCGGCAGCACCTTGAGCCGCCGGTAGCCGATGGGCTCGCCGCACTCGGGGCACCAGCCGAAGCCCTCGGGGTCCTCGGCCAGGCGCTCCAGAGCGGCCTCGACCCCCTCCAGGCGGCGCTCGGCGCGCCGCCGGGTGGCCGCCGCCATCTGCTGGTGCTGCATCGCGTCGATCCGCGAGACCCGCCCCACCCGGGCCTGATCCAGCTCCACGGTGCCCGACAGCCCGGCCTCGTCGGCGATGAGCGCGCGCAGCTCGCCCCGGGCGCGGCGAAGCTCTGCAGCGATCTCCTCGCGCTGCGAGGTGGTAAGCTCGTCGGGCATACGCCCTACCATAACGGAGCCGGCTGCTCCTCTCCCGCCAGCTCTCCACCTGCGAAGCCGCGAACAGGAGGTCGTGGTGCCTGACCCGTCGATCCTGGATGAGCTGGACGCCTTCGCGGAGCAGCACGGGCTCGATCCGAGCACCCGCAAGGGCCTGGAGGTCCTGGTGCGGCGGGCGACCCTGCGGGTGGCGTTGGAGAGCGCCATCACCCTGCGCACCGAGCCGGACGGGCCGGACGACGGGGGCCCGGCGCCCGCGCGCGACCCCAACGCCAGCACCCTCTCGGAGCTGCTGGACGTCGACCCCAGCGGTGAGTTCCAGCGCCCCGAGGTCGAGCGCTACGCCGTCAAGGGCATGCTCGGGCACGGCGGCATGGCCGAGGTCTGGGAGGCCCACGACGCCGAGCTGGGGCGCGACGTCGCCCTCAAGGTGATCCGCGCCGGCTTCGCGGCGAAGCCCAGGCTCCTCACCCGCTTCCGCGAGGAGGCCCGGATCACCGCCCAGCTTGAGCACCCGGCGATCATGCCCATCCACGAGCAGGGCACGCTGCCGGACGGGCGCCCGTTCTACACGATGCCCTGCGTGCGGGGCCGCACCCTGGGCGACACCGTCGCGTCCCTCCACGCGGTGAGCGGCCCGGAGGGCTGGGGGGAGACCGCCAGCGGCTGGACCCTGCGGCGGCTGGTCGAGGCCCTGCGCACGGTCTGCGAGGCGGCGGCCTACGCGCACAGCCGCGGGGTCATCCACCGGGACATCAAGCCCTCGAATGTGCTGCTGGGGCGCTTCGGGCAGGTGCTGCTGCTCGACTGGGGGGTCGCCCGGGTGCTCGGTCAGCCCGCCGAGGCGCCCGATGACGGGCCGGACATCGACCTGGGCGGGCTCCACGAGCCCACCGTCTTCGGGGTCGTGACCGGCACCCAGAGCTACATGGCCCCCGAGCAGGCCGCCGCGGGCGCGCGCGCGGTGGGGCCCCCCGCTGACATCTGGGCGCTCGGCGTGGTGCTGTACACCCTCCTCGCGGGCCTGCCGCCCCACGCCACCGCGGACGGGCGGCGCGCGGCAGCCGCAGGCGAGCCGCCGCCCCTCCCCGGCGGCGGCCCCCCGGCGCCCGCGGAGCTGGTGGACATCTGCCGTCGCTCGATGCAGGTCCTCCCGGAGGACCGCTTCCCGGACGCAGGGGCCCTGGCTGCGGCCCTGACCGACTGGCTGGACGGCGCCCGTCGCCGGGAGCAGGCCCGCGCCACCCTCCAGGCGGCGGAGCCCCTGCTCGCCGAGGCCCGGGGCCTGACCGAGGAGGCCGAGGCCCTCGCCGCCCAGGCCCGCGCGCGCACCCGCGCCCTCTCCGCCACCGATCCGCTCTCCGCCAAGCGGCCGGTCTGGGCGCTGGAGGACGAGGCGGCCCGACGCAGCCGGGCGGCCCGGGAGCGCCTGCTGGACTACGAGCAGGCGGCCCAGCGCGCCCTGCTCCAGGACCCGGAGCTGCCCGAGGCCCACGCCGCCCTCGCCCGCTTCTACCAGGCCCGCCACGCCGAGGCCGAGGCCCGGGGCGCCGTCGACGAGGCCGCCCGCTACGAGCGCCTGCTGCGCGTCCACGACCGGGGCGCCTTCGCCCGCTATCTGTCGGGCGAGGCCCGCATCACCCTGCACACCGATCCCCCCGGCGCCGCGGTGACGCTGCTGCGGTACACCCTGGTGGACCGCCGGCTGGTCCCCGAGCGGGTCGGCTCCCTGGGGACCACCCCGCTGGACGATGTCGAGGTGCCGATGGGCAGCTACGCCCTGTCGCTGGAGGCCCCGGGGCGGGCGCCGGTGACCTGCCCCGTGCTGCTCGGCCGAGGCAGCCACTGGCACGGCCGCCCGCCCGGCGAGGATGCGCCCCCGCCCATCCCGCTGCCCGACGCCCTCGGGCCCGACGAGCGCTACGTGCCGGCGGGCTGGTTCCTGGCCGGGGGCGCTGGCGATGCCCCGGCGGTGCCGGTGTGGGCGGACGGCTTCGTCATCCAGGCGAAGCCGGTCACCAACGCGCAGTACCTGGCGTTCCTGAACGACCTCGTGGCCCGGGGCCGGGTGGAGGAGGCGCTGCGCTGGGTCCCCCGGGAGCGGGGCGGGGTGTACGGCGAGCTGGGCGCGATGATCTACGGCCAGGGCGAGGACGGCACCTTCTTCCTCACCAAGGACGCCGACGGCGACATGTGGGACCCGATGTGGCCGGTCTTCAACACGGACTGGCCGAGCGCGCGGGCCTACGCCCGCTGGCTGTCGGAGCGCGATGGCCTGCCCTGGCGCCTGCCCTACGAGTACGAGTGGGAGAAGGCCGCGCGCGGGGTGGACGGTCGGCGTTTCCCGTGGGGGGAGCACTTCGACGCCACCTGGACCTGCACCCGCGAGGGGCACACCGGCCGGGCCCTGCCGGCCACCGTGGACGACCACCCCCTCGACGTCGGGCCCTACGGCGTGCTCGGCATGCTGGGCAACGCGGCAGACTGGTGTCTGGACGTCTGGGACGCCGACCGCGCGCCGCCGGCCGGCCAGCGGGTGCCCCAGCCCCCGCCCGGCGAGGCCGGCGAGACCTTCCGCGCCTTCCGCGGGGATGCCTGGCTGGCCGCCGGCCGGAACAGCCACCTGGGCAAGCGGCTGGGCGACCTCGCGACCTACCGCATGACCCACCGGAGCTTCCGGCTGGTGCGGCCGGTGTGAACGAACAAACCCTTGACCCGGGTACAGCGCCGCTCCCCGGTACACTCCCTGAAACCGGAGGTACCGATGACACTGCTGATGCTGCTGGTCGCCTGCAAGGGCTCGCTGGTCTTTGACACCACCGACGACATCCGCGCCGCCTGCGAGGCCAACGAGCCCCAGGACGTGGAGCTGAGCGTCACCTTCGAGGGCCTGAACGAGGGCTGCCCCTGGAACAGCGAGGACAACCTCTCGCGCACCGACGCCATGTTCACCGCGCGCATCGAGCAGGTCGAGAGCCTGGACATCCCCGAGGGTGGGGTGATCTGCGACCTCGAGTTCGACTTCGGCGGGATCTCCGGGGGCGAGGGCCAGTCGATGCTCTACGACGACAACTTCCTGTTCGCCCTCAACGACGCGGTGCTGGCCGCCAGCTACGGCCCGATGGTCGACAACTTCGCCACCAACGACGACCTCGCCATCTACGACTGGGCTGACGTGGTGGGCACCGATCTGCTGTTCAACAACATCCCGGACTACTGCCTGGGGCGGGACTCCGGCGAGTCCGAGTGCACCATCCCGGCCCCCGAGACCCAGGGCACCCTCGCGCTCGCGTTCGGCGGCGATCTGGTCGACCAGCTCGCCCTCGTCGCGGTGCAGAGCGGGCTCTTCGACTTCAAGTTCGTCACCTTCGGCGACAACGACGACACCGACTGCAGCCACGAGACGTTCACGTTCACCGTGATCGCGCCGGTGGTCACGCCGTAGCCGACCGTCATCGCCGAAGGTCGTAGCGGCCCGCGCCCCCTATGGGGCGGGGCAATCCCCCGGACGCGATGACAAGGTCGAATCACATGATGTCACGGTTTCTCCATCACAGGCGTCGGTGTCTGCGCCGCCGTACACCTTGTCCGGGCTGCCGAGCCCCCCATACAAGGTGTCATCGTCCTGCTCCCCGTGAATCTCGTCCGCACCCAGATCCCCACAGATGGTGTCTTCGCCGGGTCCCCCCCAGATGTCATCGTCGCCCGCGCCGCCGCTGATGAGATCATCCTCTCCGTTCCCGACGATGGTGTCGTTCCCGGTGCCACCGCGTAGCACATCTGGAGAGACGGTTCCATAGGGGGTAGGGTCTCCCTCCAGGTAGTCGTCCCCACCGCCCCCAGATATCGTGTCGACACCGACCCCACCGTATAGGAAGTCGTCTCCGTCTCCGCCGTCGATGGTGTCATTGCCCGACTCGCCGAATAGAGACTCGGTGTAGCTGGGGTGATCAGTATTGGAGCCTGTGATGATGTCCCCGCTATCATCTCCCTTGACGAACACCTCAAGGGGGTTGCCAGGGATCTGCGCCAGGTCGCTGCCACTGGCAGCGTGAGTAAGCGAGATGGTGTCGACGTGCGTGTAGGTGGTGATCCTGATGACGTCGATGTACATGTCCTCGTAGTCGTTCGCAGGATCGTTCACGACGCAACAGAAGTCGTTGCCGACGCCGTCCACACCCCAGACGGAGAAGGTCCCCGAGCTGTTGTAGTCGTACACGGCGGTGACCTCAACACCCTGTTCACCACCCCACGACTCACAGTTCATCACTTCATCGTAGAGGTCTCCAGGTACGATTGGATAGGCCGTCTCCCTGGAGAGCCAACAGACACACCAGTTCGCGCTGTCGTAGGGCGACGGTGCGTCACCGCTGTCACACTCATCGACACTCGGCACGGTAGCGAGAGCCGCCCCGCCCAGGATCAAAATACTCAACATACTGAAAACCCTCCTGAAATAGCCCTGTGTTTCTTACAGGAGGTCTTATACCGCACCCCACCCGCAGGCCGTGTGCCAGATGACGTCCGGACCGCGCCGCCGCGCCGCACGGTCTACCCTCCCCCCTGAGGGGCGCAGGGCTCTGTTCAAGGACCAAGGGCAGCTATGCGCCGCGCTACGGCCCCACCGCCAGCACCGCCTCCAGCTCGGCCAGATCCGGATCGTTCGGATCCACCAGCCGCAGGGCGTCGAGCAGGCGCAGGGCCTCCTGCCGCAGGGCCTGGGCCTCGGCGCGCTCGCCCTGCTGGTACGCGGTCAGGCCGTCGGCGAAGGCCACCAGCAGCTCGGCCTTGATCATCTGGGTGCGGTAGGACTCCGCCAGCTCGGCGAAGGTGGCGGTGTGGGTCTCTACCCGGGGCTCGAAGGTGACCGCGTCCTCGTAGCGCAGGGTCACGGTGAGCTGCGCGTCGGGGCCGGCCAGCGCGGGCTCACAGGTGGTGACGGTCTGGTAGAGCACCACGGTGTCGTCGGGGGCGATGTTCTGGGGGTCGACCTCGCGGGGGTTGGTGCTCCACTCCTCCGCGGAGGAGCGCACGATCTCGAAGCCCGGGGGCAGGCCCACCTCGATGCGCAGGTCCCGCGCGGCGACGTCCATCGTGGAGATGAAGCGGTCCCCCAGGATCTTCTGCGCCTCGGCGGCGCTGTCGATGAACACCGACGCGCCCCGCCCCAGATCGGTGACCCGGTCCATGAGCCGGTCGTTGTAGGTGGCCGCCGAGCCGGTGCCCACGCCCACCATGTAGACGCCGCGCTGGTTCTCGGTGCCGGCCATGCGGCCGATCAGCTCCTCGCTGGTGTTGCCCACGTTGGCCCCGCCGTCGCTGATCAGCACGACCCGGTTGACCCGGTCCTCGCCGAAGTTCCGCTCGGCGAGCGCGTAGGCGGCCTCCAGCCCGCCGGCCAGGTTGGTGCCCCCGCTGGCGGACAGCTCTTCCGAAAGCTCGATGAGCACGGGATCGTCAGGGCCTGAGACCGCGTGGCTGTCCAGGATCACCGCGTCGGAGGTGTCCCACCGGACCGCCGAGACCACGTCGCCTTCCTTGAGCTGCCCCGCGATGACCCGCACCGACTCCTTGAGCAGGGCGATGGACGTGCCCGCCATCGAGCCCGAGGTGTCCAGGCACAGGATCAGGTTCATGGGCTGCCGCTCCTCGCGGGTCAGCGGCGGGCTGCTCGCGGCGATCTGGAGCTTCCACTGGTCGGGCTCGGTCTCGTGGGGGACCATGTGGGCGAAGACGGCCAGGCGGCCGGGGTCGGCGGCGGGGTAGTCGAAGGTGTAGTAGTTCAGGAACTCGTAGGTGCGGATGGGGACGTTGGGCAGGTCGTCCCAGCTGTCCAGGATGGCCGCGCGGACCTGGACCGGCGAGGACATGGAGTTGGAGTCGTCCGGGGACATGAAGAGCTGGACGGGGGTGACGGCGTCGCACTCCTGCTCCTCGGGGTCGTCGGAGTCGTAGAAGCCGGTGTCGTCGATGTCCGCCCCGGTGTCCTCGCCCGCAGGCCCGCTGTCGTCCCACGCGGAGGAGCCCGTGTCGTCCCACTCGGCGGAGTTGCCGGTGTCGTCGGCCACCGCCTGGTCGGCGTCGCCCCTGAGGTCCGTCATGGTGCAGGCGGTCAGGGACAGCAGGGCCAGCGTGCTCAGGCCAAGGCGGGTCATGGGCTCCTCCACTCTCTCAGGATGGGAGCACCATACCCTGGACAAACCCCGGTTCGCAGCCGATCAGTCGCCCTTCGCCAGCGCCCGCACCGCCGCCACCCGTCGGTTCAGCGCCCCCAGCAGCTTGAGCAGCACCGCCAGGGAGCCCATGTCCCGGGTGGCGATGTGGTCGGAGAACTCGCGCAGGGCGGCGTCCTTGGGGAACCACCAGGGGTCGGGCTTGCTGCCCGAGTCGATGAACACCACCCGGCGGCGGGTGTAGGCCGGGTAGGCCCAGGCGCTCATCGCCACGCCGGTGCCGGTGTCCTTGACCCCCGACCAGGGCGCCTCGGGCAGCGTCCCGGTGATGCTGTGGTTGTTGACCAGGGCCACGCCGACCTCGAGCTGCCGGGCGATGTCCTCGCCCCGTCGCAGGTCGCGGGTCCACACCGAGCCGTTGAGGCCGCTGGACGCCGCGTTGACCCGAGCGATGGCGTCCTCGCCCCGCTTGACCCGCAGGACCGGCAGCACCGGGCCGAAGGTCTCCTCCTGGCAGACGCGCATGTCGTCGGTGCAGTGGTCCAGCAGGGTGGGCTTGTACCCGAAGCCCGGCCCGACCCGCTCCCCGCCGACCACGACCGCGGCCCCGCGCTCGACGGCGTCGGCGACGTGGGCCTCCACGATGGCGCGCTGGCGGACGCTCTGGAGGGGTCCGATGTCGGCCTCGCCCTCGCCGGTGTTCACCTTGAGGCGCCCCAGCACCGCCGCGAGGCGCTTCACGAAGGTGTCGGCGATGGCCTCCTCCACGAACAGGCGCTCGATGGAGGAGCAGTCCTGGCCCGCGTTGGTCATCGACCAGTTGGCGATGCCCGCGACGGTGCGCTCCAGGTCGCAGTCGGCCAGCACGATGGCGGCGTCCACCGAGCCCAGCTCAGCGGTGCAGGGGATGAGCCGCTCGGCGCAGCGCACCGAGACCTTGCGGCCCGTGGCCACCGAGCCCGTGAAGGTGATGGCGTCGACATGCTCGATGAGCGCGGCGCCCACGTCCCCCGCGCCCTGGACCACGCCCACGAGGCCCGCCGGGAAGATGTCCTGGCAGCGCGCGACCAGCCAGGCGCCCGTGCGGGGGGTGTACTCGCTGGGCTTGACCACCACGCCGTTGCCGGAGAGCAGCGCGGGGACCATGTGCCGGAAGACCTGGGTGAAGGGGTAGTTCCAGGGCGCGATGATGCCCACGACCCCGCGGGGTACGGCCTCGATGACCGCCCGCTTGCCCGGGTAGTCCAGCGCCGAGATCGGCACCTTCTCGGTGGCCAGGGCGCGGCGGCCGGCCCGGATGGCGGCCCGGGCGTGGGAGATCGCGGTGGCGACCTCGCTGATGAGGCTGTCGGTGAGCGAGCGGCCCGTCTCCGTGGACACGATCGCGGCCAGCGCCTCGCGCTCCTCCACGACCGCGCGGGCCAGCGCCAGCACGGCGCGCTCCCGGGCGTCCAGCGAGCGCGCCGCCCACTCGGCCTGGACCGCCCGCGCGCGCGCGACGACGTCGCCCACCTGCTCGGCGGGGGTGGCGGGGACAGGCTCCAGCGCGGCGCCGGTGGCCGGGTGGACGGTGCCGGGGGCGGCGTCTTCCAGGGACATGGACTCTCCTTGGCGAGCGGCGAAGATATCACCGGCGCGTCGTATGATGCCGACATGGATCTCCAGGCGCCCCTGCCCGACAAGGCCCGCGTGGTCGACGCCCTGCGCGAGCGCCTGCGCGCCGAGCTGGAGGCGGTGGAGCGGGTCGCGGCGATGGGGCGCGACGAGGCCACCTCCTCGGAGTCCCGCGCCGAGGGCCCCTACGACACCCGGGCCACCGAGGCGTCCTACCTCGCGCGCGGCCAGGCCCTGCGGGTCGCCCAGCTCCGCCAGCAGCTCGCCTGGTTCGACGTCTTCGACCCCCGCCAGCCCCTGGCGCCCCGGGTGGTGCAGGTCGGCGCCCTCGTCGGGCTGGACGGTCCCCGCCGCCAGCTCGTCTTCGTCGCGCCGGTCGGGGGCGGGCGGGCCACCGTGGACGGGCGCGAGGTCCAGGTCATCTCGCCGTCCTCGCCGCTGGGGGCCGCGATGGGCGAGCTGGAGGACGGCGACGCCTTCGAGGTCGACAGCCCGCGAGGGGTCGTTGAGTACGAGATCATCGGGATCATCTGAGCACCCTTCCCCGAGGACCCCATGCGCTGCACACCAGGATGGTTCATCGCCGCTGCCGCCCTCTCGCTGGCGCGGCCGGTCGTCGCCCAGGAGGCGCTGCTGCCCGAAGAGGTCGACCCCCCAGAGGTCACCGCGCCCCCACCCCCGAAGCCCACGCCCGCGCGCCCCACCGTCGGCCTCGCCCTGTCCGGCGGCGGGGTCCTGGGCATGGCCCACGTGGGCATGCTGCGCGCCCTGGAGGACCTCCACATCCCGGTCGACCAGATCGCGGGCACCTCGATGGGCGGCCTCATCGGCGCCCTCTACGCCACCGGGCGCAGGCCGGAGGAGATCGAGCGCATGGTCCTGGAGGCGGACCTGGGCGACACCACCGCCTACGACCGCCGCGACATGAGCATGCGCCGCAAGCGGGACGACTTCGTGCTCAGCCCTGTCCTGACCGTGGGCATCGAGGGCCGCAAGTTCGTGCTCCCCAGGGGTCTGAACGAGGGCCACAAGGAGAACCTGCTGCTCAAGCGGCTGACCCTGCCCACCGTCGACGTCGACGACTTCTCCCAGCTCCCCATCCCCTTCCGCACCGTCGCGGTGGACGCCGCCACGGGCGAGGAGGTCACGCTGGAGAGCGGCGACCTGGCCACCGCGATGCGCGCGACGATGTCCATCCCGGGGGTCTACGCGCCGGTCCGCATCGACGGCCGCTCCCTGATCGACGGCGGCGTCGCCGACAACCTGCCCATCGACGACGTCCGCGACATGGGCGCCGACGTCATCATCGCCTCCTGGGTGGACCTCCCCGGCGGCGACGGCGACATGCTGGGCTTGAGCTCCTCCACGATCTTCTCGATGATGGACCGCAACAGCCTGCGCCAGATCGACACCCTCACCGATCGCGACGCCCTGGTGCGGCTGGATCCGCCGCCCGAGCTGCGGGGTGACTACAAGAACGCGCCCGAGCTGTTCCGCTACGGCTACGAGGCCACGATGGCCCAGCTCAAGGACCGCACCGACCTCCAGCTCAGCGAGGCCGAGTGGCAGGCCTGGCGCGACAGCGTCAACGCCCCCACCTGGATGATGCCCGTCATCGACACCCTGGATCTGGACAACCAGAGCCGCTTCGACGACCGCATCATCGAGGAGGCCCTCGCCCACCACCTCGGCAAGCCCCTGGACATCGACCTGCTGGAGCGGGATCTGGACCGCCTGTTCGGCCTCTATGCCTTCGAGTGGATCAACTACGATCTGATCTGCACCTACGACCACACCGCCCTGCGCATCGAGCTGCGCGAGAAGAGCTGGGGGCCCCACTACATCTCAGCGGGCCTGCGCGGCATGGGCGAGGTGGACGGCGAGACCGACGTGATGATCACCCTGTCCCACCGCTGGCTGCCCATCGACAAGCGGGGCGGCGAGTGGCGCAGCGACATCATGCTGGGCGACCGCCAAGGCATCAGCACCGAACTCTACCAGCCCCTGACCATGGACATGCGCCTCTTCGTGGCGGGGGTCGCCGAGGTGAACCGATACGTGTTCAACCTCGACTACGAGCGCATCACCGAGGTCAACGCCCAGACCCGGTTCGACCTCGGGGTGGCCCCCACGAACAACCTGGAGCTGCGGGTCGGGCCGCGGCTGGCCTTCCAGCGCACGGTCATCGACTCACCCTTCTCCGACGAGGACCCCGAGGCCCCCGTCGACCAGTGGGCGTTCGAGTACACCTACATCGAGCCCCAGCTCTACGTCGACATGGCGTTCACCGTGCGACATGATCGGCTGGATCAGGCCTGGTTCCCCCGGCACGGCACGCTCCTGTACGGGACCGCGGGGCTGTGGCGGCTGGAGCTGGTGGGGGACGTGGAGCCCGAGTCGCCCCTGCTCTCCGGCGAGGTGTACGGGCGCGGTCTGGCCGTGACCTCCCTGCGTCGCCACAGCTTCGAGGTGTACGGCGAAGCGGGGACCCTGCTGCCGGACAGCCAGCGGGACGTGGTCGCCTATCGCCTCGGCGGCCCGTTCCGGGGCGACGGCATCCCCCCCAACGCTCTGTACGGCACCACCCTGGGCTTCACCCGCCTGGCGTACCGTTACCAGGTCCTCGCCAACCCGCTGCCGGTGTACCTCGGCCTCACCGCCCAGGGCGGCGCGCTCAGCTACTGGGCCGACGACTGGGTGGACCTCTTCGTCGCCGGCAGCGCCTTCGTCGGCGCCCGGACGCCGGTGGGGCCGCTCCTGTTCAACGTGGGCTACAGCAACCTCACGCCCGAGTTCGTGCCGCTGAGCAAGCCCGCCCTGCCGACCGTCACCATCCTGCTGGCTCCGACGATCTGAGCGACGGAACACAGTGGCCCCCGGATTCCCCCATGATGACTTCACCGACCCTGCTCGCCCTCCTCCTCGCCTGCCAGAAAGGCGCCCCCCTTCCGACCGTTCAGCCGGACGACACCGCCGCGCGCTGGGACACCCCGCCGCTGGAGAGCGGCCTCTACACCCTGGAGCACGGCGGCCTGGAGCGGGAATTGCGCCTGCATGTGCCCGCGGACCTGCAGCCCGGCGCCCCGCTGCTGATCGTGATGCACGGCTACACCAGCTCCGCGCGCACCATCCAGCGCTACACCGGGTTCGACGCCATCGCCGACGCCCACGGCTTCACCGTCGTCTATCCCCAGGGCACGCAGGACCGCTGGGGCCAGGCCTTCTTCAACGTCGGCTACGACGGGTTCGACACCGACGTCGACGACCGCGGCTTCGTCCGCGCCCTCGTCGAGCACCTGGGGAGCACCCTGCAGGTCGATCCGGACGCGGTGTTCGCCACCGGGATGTCCAACGGCGGCGACATGAGCTACCTCCTGGCCTGCCGGGACGCCGACCTGGTGCAGGCGATCGCCCCCGTCGCGGGCTCGATGCTCGCCCACTACCTCGACGACTGCGCCCCCGCGCGCCGGGTGCCGGTGATGGAGGTGCACGGGACCGAGGACGACGTCACCTTCTGGGCCGGCGACATGGACAACACCGGCGGCTGGGGCGCGTACCTCGCCACCGAGGACGTCATGGCCTTCTGGGTGACGCACAATGACCTCGATCAGCTCGAAGAGACGCAGCTCCCCGACCTCGACGCCCGGGACGACAGCCGGGTGACGCTGCGGCGCTGGTGGTCGACCGAGCACCCTGAGGAGGTCCGGCTCTATGGGGTTGAGGGCGGCGGGCACGAATGGCCGGGGGGGTTCGGGAACGCGGAGCTGGAGGCCAGTGAGGAGATCTGGGGGTTCTTTGAGGGGTTTGTGGACTGAAGCGTCGCGAGGGCGGCGCGATGACCCGGGGGTGACGGGGAGCATGGGAGGGCGTCGCGCAGGTGTTGCTCGTGGATCACTCTCGGACGAGTTCACCTTCACAGGTGATCTCGTACCCGTACACGCTCAGGTTCCAGGGCAGATAGACGAACCAGAGGTCGACCGACAAGCCCTCCTCGGTCTCCTCGCACCAGATGACATCACAGAAGAAGCGATCACGTCCGGGTTCGAAGGAGGCGTCCACGCAGTCCCCGATGAGCATCTCCCAATGACCGGACGCATGCTCGACGATCTCAACCACGGGAAACGCCATGTCGAACTCGTATCGGTTCCCGTTTGTGTGGGTTCGTGAACCGGTCAGCTCCCCCTGCCCCTCGAGGTCCCCCAGCCGCCGGGTCTGCAGGCCAAGCGCCGCCTCTACAGTGGTCGGAGGTGATGCGTCGTCACAGGCGAGCTCCCCTCGCCACGTGCCAACGGGGTGCGGCGTGCAAGAGGCCGACAGCACCACGCAGGCTAGAGACAAGCGGACCGTGGGGCCGGACCTGGAGTTCATGGCTCCACCATCGACAGATTTCCATCACAATCCACGACGAGCGGGCCCCAGTCGCTGGGGATGAACGCGAACTCCAGCGTCAACGCCAGCTCGTCCCCCTCCGGCACCAGCCGCATCGCGTCGCAGTAGCAGCGGCTATCATCCGGGGGATCGGCCGCGTCTTCACACCCCCCAAGGATGACGCCGAGGGCTCCGCCCTCTCCGTCGGAGAACACGTCCACCAACTCCATCCTGACGTGGAACTCCCATCCGAAGTCGTCCTCGCGGAGCCATCCTTCGGCGGCGAGTCGGCCAAGGGGCTCCTGCTCTGGCGCCATCTGGAGGGTCACGGTGCCACCGCCGCCGTTGGGGCGATCGGGGAGGCAATCCACAGCGCCTTCCCAGGTGCCGGAGGGCGCCGGTGCCGTGCAGCCCACGGCGACGAGCATCAGGAGGGCGGCCGACCACCAGGTGACGCCGACCCATCGCTGATCAAGCACGGGGCGACGACCACACACGCCGATCTCCATCACGGCGACCGCCGTGGGTCAATCCGGGACAAGTTCACCTTCACAAACAAGCACCAACGCATTGATGGTCGCCTATCCAGGTTGGTAGATGAACGAGAACTCCACACTCAACGCCTCCACGGTCTCCTCGCACAATATCTCATTACAGAAGAACCGGTCGCCTCCCGGCTCAATCGAGGCGTCCACGCAGTCCCCGATGAGCGTCTCCCAGCTCTCGGCCTCCACCTCTACGACTTCGAGGACTGAAAAGGCCATTCCATACTCCACCGTCTCACCCGTGTCCGGGTAGAGCCGGACACCGTTCAGCAGTCCCTCCCCCCTCAACGAGCGTCGACGGTAGGTCCGCAGGCGTAGCGTCCCGGTGTCAGCTATCCAGGAGAATCCATCATCACAGGCGATCTCTTCGCTCCAGGACCCCACAGGATAGGAGACGCATGAGGCCTCCGTGAGAGCCATCAGGGAGAGTCCGTACAGCCATGTGGACGCCCCCCTCACGGCGCCTCCATACGGCTCAAGGGGCCTGCACAGTCCAACACAACCGGGGACCAATCTGGCGGGATGGATACAAACTCCAGGAGCAGCTCCAGCTGGCTGTTGGCAGGCGTAACCTTGAGCACGTCACAGTAGAACTCGCTGCCATCGGGCGGCTCTGCCACGTCCACGCAGTCGGTCAACACGGCGCCGAACGAACCTTCATCCTCCAGCGCGAACACCTCCACGAGGGACATCTCCACCTGGAAGGTCCAGCTGAAGTCCGACTCGCGATACCCCCCATCCATGACGAGGGTTCCAGCCGACTCCTCGTCAGGCTCCATGTGGAGCACGACGTCGCCGCCGCTGCGGTCGGGGCGATCGTGGATGCAATCCACAGCGCCTTCCCAGGTGCCGGAGGGCAGGTGTCTCTTCGAAGAACAAGCCGCACCGGTCAGGTCCGGACACTCGCTGTCATCTGTGCGCGGTCCATCCTTGCACCCCGCCAGCAGCGAGGCCATCAACCAGAGCCAGCTCCAGTGCTTCTGTCCCGTCATGGCGCGCCCCCGCGATCGGACACCTCTCGAATGACGCGACGCTGCCATACAACCCAACACAGAAGGGAGAGCACCCCCGTACCCTGGCCGCCCGCAGGACCGGACGCACAACCGACGCAGCCCCCCTGGTAGACGTCGGAACCATCCACACGGGAGGGCTGCACCGAAGCCGTGATCGAGATCACCGCCTCGTCACACTCCGGGTTGTCAGCAGACAGCACCAGGTCCACCACGAGATCCCCCTCCTCCTTGGCGTAAATGCCTGCAGATATCTCACAGGATTGACCCACATCCAAGACATCATTGTCGCAGGTGTACAGGCTCGCGTAGATCTGCTCAAAGGCGTCGCCCTCCTTCAGCAGAGGGCCAACGACCAGAACCTGCTCCGTGTCGTTGGCCACACCGATCAGCAGTCCGTACTCTTCACCAACCTCCGGTTGACCGAGGTACAGATCGGTGTATTCCAGGTTCAGGCAGTCCATCTTCTCAATCCCGTCCGTGTCTGACGCGGTCACGCCACCCTCGACACGCCACCCACCCCAGGACGAACACCATCCACGTCCCCTGGCCGCCCGCTGGACCGGACGCGCAGCCGAACCAGCCCCCCTGGTCGGTGTGGGGTCCGTCCGGGCGGTAGGGCTGCACCGACGCCGTGATTGAGATCACCGCTTCGTCGCACGCCGGGTTGTCGGTCGTGACGAAGATGTCCGCATCGAGCCCCCCCGCCTCCTTGGCCACGAGATCGACGATGATCTCGCAGGACGCATTCGGGGGCAGGATCTCCCCCTCACAGGTGTAGAGGTCCATCTGGAGCTGCTCAAAGGGGTCGCCCTCGGTGCTCAACGAGGTGAGGGCAACCGGAAAGCGCGCCGCGTTCGAGACGTCCACCTTCAGCCCGTAGGCGTCGCCGACGTCCGGGCTGCCGAAGTGGAGGTCGGTGTGCTCCAGCGTCAGGCAGTCCAACGTCTTGACCTCCTCCGTCGCCCGAGGCCCGCTGAGGAGCCTCCTGTTTCTCCCACGATAGCCGACCACCCGCCCCCCCGATCCGCTATCCTTCTCCCAAGCGTCATGAAGACCTCCCGCCGCCGGTTCCTGACCCGAAGCGCCGCCCTGGCCGGCCTCTCCACCCTCGCGCGTCCGGCGCTCGCCTCGGCCGGGGACCGGAAGTTCCTCTTCGTCTTCAACTTCGGGGGCTGGGACACCACCCGGGTGCTCGCGCCGCTGTTCGACAACCCCGTGGTCTCGATGGAGGACGACGCCGCGCCGGCCACCGCCGGGGGGCTGCTCTACGTTGACCACCCCGAGCGCCCCGCCGTGCGCCGCTTCTTCGAGACCTGGCACGACCAGTGCCTCATGCTGCACGGCCTGCTGGTGCCCTCGGTGGCCCACGCCAACTGCAAGCGCCTGATGATGACCGGCCGCAGCGCCGGAAACGGGCCCGACTGGCCCGCCATCCTGGCAGCAGGCGGCGCGTTGGACATCCCCCTGCCCAACCTCGTCCTCTCCGGGCCCAGCTACCCCGGCGACCTCGCCGAGAAGGTCAGCCGCGTGGGCTTCGGCGGCCAGCTCGAGGCCCTGCTCAGCGGAGATCTGGTGGGCTGGAGCGACGTCCCCGTCTCCACGACCGACCCTTCCGTCGCCTCGCTGGAGGCGGGCTACTTGCGGCAACAGGCCACAAGGATGTCGGCCGCATCGGCCTCTGCGACGCGCAAGGCGCAGCTGGACGCCTACGGACTGGCCGCCCAGCGGGCCGGCGTGCTGCGCGCGGTGCGCGACGAGGTGCCCTGGGCGCTGGCCGGCGCCTTCACCGACCAGCTCCAGCTCGCCGTCGAGCTGCTCACCCAGGGCCTCTCCCGCGTCGTCACCGTGGAGAGCGACGCCTTCTGGGACACCCATGACCTCAACGACGTCTACCAGAGCTGGTACTGGGAGGACCTCTTCGACGCCCTCGACGCCCTCATGGGCACCCTCTGGGCCACCCCCGGCGACACCACCGCCAGCCTCGCCGAGGAGACCGTCGTCGTCGTCCTCTCCGAGATGGGCCGCGCCCCCCAGCTCAACGCCTCCCAGGGCAAGGACCACTGGCCCTACACCAGCGCCCTCCTCATCGGCCCCGGCCTGACCACCGACCGCGTCGTCGGCGGCTACGACAGCCTCTATTACGGACAGACCGTCGACCCGGCCTCCGGGGAGCTGAGCGACAGCGGCGCGCCCCTCGACGTTCAGGCCCTCGGGGCGCTGCTCCTGGCGGCGGGCGACGTCGATCCGGGGGACTGGACCGACGACGCGCCGCTGTTGGAGGGGTTGCTGGGCTGAGCCGGCCGCCCCGTCACTGCACGTCGAGGTCGAAGGTCACCTGGACGTCGGTCTCGCCGGGGATCTGGTCGAAGCCGCCGCTGGCGACATCCTCGGCCAGCCCGTCGGTCTTCAGCACGGTCCCGTCCTCCTCGTCGGCGAGGTGGCGGAGGGTCACGACGAAGGTCCCGGCGCCCGGACCGACCGTGACGATGTCGCTGTCCAGGCCGATGGGGATGCCGTTCTCATCGGCGTCGTTGTAGGTCTGTGTGACCACCGCGCCGTCGTTCGTGCCCGTCGCGTCGCTCTCGACGGCGGTGCCGGTGAAGAACACCTGGTGCACGTCGCTCTCCGCCTCGACCTCCTCGGTGATCTCCTCGGCAGGATCCTCCTGCTCGTTGAGGAACCGCACAGACAACGTGTAGTCGTCCGCGTCCGACAGCGTGATGCCGTCCACCTCAGGGTTCCCGTCCTGCGCGATGTCCGCCCAGGCCGCGCTCACCGTGGAGCCCCCTGCGGCCGGGGTGAACTCGAGGATGACGGTGGTGATCACCTCCTCCTCGTTGCCCTCCTTGGGGTTCTCTACGTCTGTGCAGGCCGCGAGCATCCAGAGTGAGATGACGGCGATTGACCTGTTCATGGCTTGTCCTTGTCTGGGTTGGTCAGAAGTCGAACCCGACGCGCGCGCGGATGTCGCGCCCGGGATCGTCCGCGAAGTAGCGGAGCAGGCTCGTGTAGTCGCGATACTGTGTGTTGAGGAGATTCGTTCCTTCGACGCCGATCTTCAGCGTCCGAGCGCGCAGGGGGATCGCGGCCCCCACGGCCGCCCCGAGCAGGAAGGTCGCGTCCGGCGCCGGCGCGAAGTCCAGCCCCTCGTCGACGTGGCTCTGCCTGGCGACCCACATGCCCGAGACCTCGACGAAGGGGTCGTCGAGCGCACGAATGGGTGGAGAGGCCCGCAGAGCCGAGCGCACACGGTCGGGCGGCGTCAGGACCAGCCCGCTGCCTGTGGCCAGATCCACGGTGCGCAGGAAGGAGGCCTGGGTCTCGAACGAGACGACGGCCTGCGGGGCCAGGGTGATGCCCCCATCGGCCCCGTAGAACAAGGCGTCGATCGCGCGGAAGTTGTAGCGCGGGTAGGCGCCGCGGATGGTCGTGTCGAACGTGAGCCCGCCGTCGTCGCCGATCTCGGGCGCGTAGTAGATGTAGTCGTCGGTGTAGTTGACGAAGGCCGACGCCTCCGCTTCGATCCAGTCGAGCCGGAGCGCCAGGGTCGGCGAGGCGCCCCACGTCGTCTCCACGCCCAGCTCCGGGTCGCCGAAGGCGTAGACCGGGGCCGTGGGGGCGGTCCCGTTCATGTAGAGCTCGTCTGTGTTTGGAAACCGGGTCGCGGAGGAGAGATCGAGCCGCCCGTCGAGGCGATCCGCCACGATGTGCCAGATGCCGCCAAGCGAGACGGTGCCCGCGTCGTAGGAGGCCGGGCACTTTGCTGCGGTGTCGGTGAGGGTGCAGTCGTCCTTGCTGAGTGTCCCCCGCGCGAGATCCACCTCGTAGTGCGACTGTACAAGATAGGCGGTCCGGGACAGATGATCGTAGCGGGCGCCGACCTCGACCGCGCCGGCGCGCCCCTCGATCCGCTCGCTCCCGGCGACGCCGCCCGAGAGCCCGCGGTAGTTGGGGACCAGGGGGAGGCCGGTGTACACGTTCTCCTGGAAGGCCCCACTGACCGTCACGCCGCCCTGCAGGGTGGCCCGGTCGCCGGCCTGGAGCGGGGGATGCTCCGCCTGGACCTCCAGGGTGTGCGTGCGGAGGACGAAGTCGTACTGGGGGCCCGTCACGTTCTCCCGAACGATCTCATACTCCTGGCGGTGATTGTGCTGGTAGGCCCAGGTGGCCCTCCAGGACGCCCCGCCGTCCCCTTCGTGCGCGAACCGGGCGAGCACCTGATCGTGGGTGACCGCCTGATAGGGCCGGCCGAAGGCATAGTCCGAGGTCCAGTGGTCGGCGCCCACGGGGGCCGGGGCGTCGAGCTGGGCGAGGAACTCGTCCCAGCTGTGGTGCTCGACGCAGTAGCAGACGCCGCCCGCGAAGTCATAGTGGCTGTAGGCGGTCTCAACGGTCGTCCCGCCGCGCTGCCACGCGACGCGCGCCCCCGCGTTCCACTCCGCGCTGCCCGTGTTGCCGAGCACGTAGGTGGGGGTCTTGAGCGACGCGCCTCGGGCCACGCTGCCCTCGACCCTGGCCGACAAGCCCGGCCGCGGCGAGACGTCGACCCGCCCCGCCGCCACGCCGCGTCGCCCGTTGGTGCTCACGACGGTCTGGAGGGCGCCGTCCACGCCGGGCTCGGTGCGCAGCGGGTGGGGCTCGACGAGCACGACGCCGCCGACCGCATCGGGCCCGTAGCGGACCCCCGCCGCGCCCTTGACCACGCTGATGGAGCCCGCAGAGAAGGGGTCGATCTCCGGGGCGTGGTCGAGCCCCCACTTCTGGCTCTCGTGCCGGACGCCGTCGACGAGGAGGAGGAGGCGTCGCTCGTACTGACCGCGGATGATCGGCTTGCTGGTGTTGGCCGTCCCGTGGGCAGCGACCACCCCGGAGACCCCGGACACGGCCTCGGCGAGGTCCTGGCCCTGGGCGCGCTCCAGCTCGGCCTGCCCCAGGGTGACCACCGCGTGCGTCTCGGTCGCCGCCAGCCCCCGGTCGGCCTCGACGACGATCTCCCCGGACGCCACGTCGAAGGTCTCGGGCGCCTCCTCCGTCACCGGCGGGGCGAACGCGAACGTCGCGGGCAGGCTGGTCGCCACCGGCGCCCCGCCGACGGTCGCGGGCTCGAACAGGAGCGCGCGCGCGGCCTCCAGGGCGGGCTCGACGAAGACCTCGGGGCCCCCGGACAGCCAGGTGGCCTCGGTGACCGTCCCGTCGACGCCGACGGTCACGCGCACCGTGATCACCCCGGTCAGGCCCTCGGGGAGCGCCTCGTCCGGGTACCTGGGCGTGACCGGATGGAGGAGCCGGGGGGCCTGACGGGGCGACGGCGCGGCCGTCGGCGCCTCGTCCGCGTGCTGCGGCCCGCTGTCCTGCGCATGCGCAGGCTGCGACAACCACAAGAACCCGAGGAGTGACAACAAGGGATGCATCGACGGCACCATCAATCAACGGGGCGAGCGTATCGATGCCGTGGCGTCGGCGACCGCGACACGATGTCGCAGCGCGGCGGCGCATCCTATCGGGCTGGAGGCAGCTTCTGGAGCTTCCGCTGCAGCGTCCGCCGGTGCAGCCCCAGACGCCGGGCCGCCTCCGAGATGTTCCCGCCGCAGGCGTGGAGGACCGAGAGGATGTGGTCGCGCTCAACCCGCTCCAGGGACTGCATCGGGAGCGGCTCGAGGGCGTCCCGCAGGGCCTGGATGATCTCGTGGCCCGACACGGGCTTCGTCCGGAAGTCGACCGCCCCCAGGCGCATCGCCTCCACCGCGTCAGGGATGGTGCCGTGCCCCGTCAGCATGATGGCCCGGCAGGCGGGGACCTTGTCCGCGAGGACCTTGAGCACCGCGAGGCCGTCGCCGTCCTCAAGCTTGAGGTCGATCAGCGCGAGATCCGGAGGGAGCGCCGCGATCGCGCCGCGCGCCTCCGTCAACCCGGCGACCAGGGTGACCCGGTACCCGGATCGACGGAGCCTCCGCCCGAGGGTCTCCCGGTAGTGGCGGTCGTCCTCGACCACGAGCACGGTGGCGTTCATGTGGCCACCTTCGGCATGATGATCCGCGCCAGCGCCCCGTCGGCGAGGGGCTCGAGGACCACGTCGCCGCCGACCGACTGCGCGAAGGACCGGGCGACGAACAGGCCCAGGCCGGTGCCGCCCCACCCCGACCGGAACGGCTCGCTCGCGCGCTCCGCGGCGGCCTGGGGGAGGCCGCGCCCGTCGTCCTGGATCTGCAGCTCGAGCGCATCCCCACGGTCGTGGGCCGCGACCGTGACGCGGCGGGCCCCCGCGCGCCGCGCGTTGTCGAGGGCCACCCAGACCGCCCCCCGCCAGCTCTCTGCCGCCCCGGCGATGGCCTCGCTCGACAGCGCCTGGACCTCGACGGCCACCTCGGGCACCGCGCGCCCCCACTCCGCCACCCACGCGCCGACATCGGGCCTGCACGTCGCGCGCGCCAGCTCCTCGGCGTTCCTGTGACGGAGCCTGTCGAGGAGCGCGCGGCACCGCTCCACCTGCAGCAGCAGGAGCGCACGCTGCTCCTCATCGAAGGGCTCGGTCGCCGCCTCTTCGGCCAGGAGCTGGATCGTCCCGATGGGCGTGCCCAGCTCATGGGCGACCCCGGCCGCGAGCGTGCCCAGGGCCGCCAGCCGCTCGGTGACGTCGCGCTCGTGCTGCGCCTGCAGCTCCCTCGCTTCACGGACCCGCAGCGTCAGGCTCAGGTGCCGCACCACCCAGGTGATGGCGATGGCCGCGAGGTCGAACGCGATGACGTGGCCGACCAGGTCGCCGTGCAGCATCGCGTGGTCCTGCACGCCGGGCTGGCTCCCGGACCACCAGACGACGAGGGCCTGCAGGGCCATGGCTCCGCCAGCGGCCCCCCAGACAAAGCGACCGGGGAGCACCGTGGCCAGCAGCGCGAGGTACACGAGGTAGGCCGAGACCAGCGGGTTCCAGGCGCCCCCCGACTCCACCAGCAGAGCCGTCAGCGCCAGGAGATCGAAGGCCACGTGGGCGACCACCAGCCGCAGCGTCGGCTTGTTCGTCCGGCTCCAGAGGCTCTGCATCACGTCGACGAGCGCCAGGATCGTCAGGGTCGCGATGAGCGACGGCGAGTGCCAGTGGAGGTGGGTGCCAGCCTCGGCGCCGATCATCAGCAAGACCTCGAACACGAGGACGCCGCGCCGGGCCCTCACGAGCCAGGAGACGGCCAGCCCGGGGTCACTCGGGTTGGCGAGGACGGGTGCGTCAGCGGGGGGGTGGATCATCTCCGGTGGACCTCATCTACCCGATGGGGCCCCTCACCACCTGCGACAAGTTGTCGCATGGCACCGGGGCCGATGGATCCGCCCTGGACAGCGGCAGTGGATTACTGGTATTCGTCCTTTGAAGTCAGAGAATCTGACGACAGCGAGGTGACCCGATGGCCGATGATCTGACCCTCCGTGGCGAGCTCCTCCTGACCAGCACCGGGGGCGGCGAGCCCCGCGTCCGCGTCGACGGCAGCGGTGGCAACGCCTGGCTGGGCGGCAACGGCGCCGACGGCGACGTCGTGATGTTCCGCTCCGGCGGCGACAACCGCACCCTCGCCCAAGCCACCATCCACCTCGACGGCAACGGGGGCGACCTGTGGATGGGCGGCCAGGGGGTCGCCGGCAACATCGTCCTCCTGCCCGGCGCCTCGACCGACATCAACGACGCCTCCGGCGCTCGGGTCCGCATCGACGGCAACGGGGGCAACGTGTGGCTGGGCGGCAACGGCGCCGACGGCGACGTCGTGATGTTCCGCTCCGGCGGCGACAACCACACCCTCGCCCAGGCCACCATCCACCTCGACGGCAACCGAGGCGACCTGTGGATGGGCGGCCAGGGAATCGCCGGCAACATCGTCCTCCTGCCCGGCGCCTCGACCGACATCAACGACGCCTCCGGCGCCCGGGTCCGCATCGACGGCGACGGAGGCAACCTCTGGCTGGGCGGCAACGGCGCGGACGGGGACATCGTGCTGTTCCGCTCCGGCGGCGACAACCGCACCCTCGCCCAGGCCACCATCCACCTTGACGGCGATCAGGCGAACCTGTGGATGGGCGGCAAGGGGGCCGACGGGGACATCGTCCTCTTCCCCTCCGGCGCGACGGACATCAACGACCTCTCCCAGGCCACCATCCACCTCGACGCCCAGGCCGGGGACATCAAGCTGCTCAACGCCGACTGCGCCGAGGACTTCGACGTCGCGGCCGCCATCGAGCTGGAGCCCGGCGACGTCGTCGTCATCGACGCCGACCGCTGCGTGACCCGGGCACACTTCGCCTACGACCCCACCGTGGCGGGCGTCGTGGCCGGCGCAGGGGACCGTCGCCCCGGCATCGTGCTCGGCCGGGACCCCAGCCGGGGCGAGCGCGTGCCCGTGGCCCTCTTCGGCCGCGTCTACGTCAAGGCGGACGCCAGCCGGGTGCCCATCCGCGTCGGCGACCTGCTCACCACCTCGGACCGGCCGGGCCACGCGATGGCCGCCCACGACCGGGAGCGGGCCTTCGGCGCCGTCATCGGCAAGGCCCTCCAGCCCCTGGACGAGGGGCTGGGGCTGATCGAGATCCTGGCGGTCCTTCACTGAACCCGAGGAGGCTCTCATGGCGACACACAGCGTACGCTCCATCGCATCGGGCTGCCTGGGCCGGAGCGGCTCGCTCTCGCTCCGCCGGGACGTCTTCGGCGTCTACGGCACCAACGGTCAGACCCGATCGCTCAAGACCCAGCTCGACCGGATCCGGAACCTGCCGTTCCTGCGCCTGGGGCTGGTGACCGTGCGGCCCGCCGGCTCCACCGCCGGCCAGTACAACAACCTCCAGCGGGACGTCGACGCCGCGAACGAGGTCTGGCTGAGCGACAGCAACGCCTGGATCTACGTGTCCGGCGTGCGCACCGACACCAGCGGCCTGCTGGGCAACAACGGCATCCTCGACCAGACGAGCTGCCCGCTCGGCGTCCAGTCCAGCCCCAGCACCGAGGAGGACGACCTCTTCGACCTGGGGCGGGACCTCGGCGCGGACGTGGTGGGCTACTACATCGCCGGCGCGACGAACGGCCTGGCCGGCTGCTCGGCCTACCCCTCGGGGCGGCGGGGCTTCTGGGTGGCGATGGGCGCGTCCCAGTGGGTGCTCGCCCACGAGCTGACCCACGTGATCGGGCTCAACCCCCACGTCGACAGCTCGGTCGCCGCCAACGCGGACAACCTGATGTGGCCCAACACGGCCTGGACGAACACACCGCCCGACCTCAACGCCAGCCAGAGCACCCAGCTCCTCGGCGATGACGGCTTCGAGACCTGCTAGGAGGCACCGATGGCAGCCCTCTCCCCGCGACTTGAGGCCGAGCTGAGGACCTTCTGCTCCCACACCGTCGAGGACGTCGTCTCCCGAGACTCCGACCAGGACTTCACCGAGCTGCGCGAGGTGCTCTCCGACCCCCAGGCCGAGCCGGCGCTGCGGCGGACCGCGGTGCACCTGCTCGGCCGCTTCGGTCGACCCGAGGCGGTGCCTGACATCGTCCGCAGCATCCCCCACCTGGACGCCACCGCACGGATCACGGCGATCGACGCCCTGGGACACCTCGGCGGCGACGAGGCCCTCGCGGCGGTCGTCGACCTCTCGCACCACGCCGACCCCGACGTGCGGCGCTTCGTGGTCACGGCCCTCGACCGGATGGGCTCCGAGCCCGCGCTCGCCCAGCTGAAGAAGCTGTCCGAGGCCGACGACAGCCCGATGGTCCGACGCAAGGCCGAGCGGCTGCTGCAGCGCCGCCACCCCTGACCGGCAGGCCCCCGGTCGCCAGGGGGCCCGCCTGTGTTTCAGCGGGTCAGGGTGAGGCGCCGCCCCCCAGCCTCACCGCCGCCGACGCGCCACCAGCCCCAGCAGGCCCAGGAGCCCCAGCAGCAGACCCGGGTTGGTCGAGCCGGTGGTGCTGCCGCCACCGCAGCCCTCCTTCTCGCCGCCGCTGAAGTCGTCCGAGGGGTCGGTGGGGTCGGTGCCGTTGGCGATCTCGGCGCCGTCGGTGACGCCGCCGCCGTCGCTGTCGGCCAGGGTCGGGTCGCTGCCCCAGTCGTTGACCTCGGAGCCGTCGGTGATGCCGTCGCCGTCGGTGTCTGCGGAGTTGGGATCCGAGCCGTAGGTGTTGACCTCGTCGCCGTCGGTCAGCCCGTCGCTGTCGCTGTCCTCGTCCAGCGGGTCGGTGCCGTAGACGTTCACCTCGTCGCCGTCGGTCAGCCCGTCGCTGTCGGTGTCCGGGTTGTTCGGGTCCGTGCCCAGCGTGGCCTCCTGGCTGTCGCTGAGGCCATCGCCGTCGGCGTCGTCGCCGGTCTGGCCGCCGTCGTCGTCGCTGGCGTCCAGCGGATCGGTGCCCGCCGAGACCTCGTCACCATCGGAGGCGCCGCCGCCGTCCGTGTCCGGGTTGTTCGGGTCGGTCCCGATGCTGTTGACCTCCTGGCCGTCCTGCAGCCCGTCGTCGTCGGAGTCCGGGTCGTTGGGGTCGGTGCCCAGGGCCAGCTCCTCCTCGTCGGTGAGGCCGTCGCCGTCAGCGTCGTCCTCGGTGCCGCCGGTGACGTCGTCGCTGGCGTCGAAGGGGTCGCGCCCGGCGGCGATCTCGCTGCCGTCGTCCTCGCCGCCTCCGTCGGTGTCCGCCTGCGTCGGGTCGGTCTCGTAGGTGTTGACCTCCTGGCCGTCGGTGAGGCCGTCCCCGTCGGTGTCCGGGTTGTTCGGGTCCGTCCCCGCGAGGTTGATCTCCTCATCGTCCGTCAGACCGTCCCCGTCGCTGTCGGTCCCGCCGCTGGAGGTGTCGTCGTCGCTGGCGTCGAAGGGGTCACGGCCCGCGGCGATCTCGCTGCCGTCGTCCTCGCCGCCGCCGTCGGTGTCCGCCAGCGTCGGGTCGGTGCCGTAGGTGTACACCTCGTCGCCGTCGTTCAGGCCGTCCCCGTCGGTGTCCGGGTCGTTCGGGTCCGTGCCCGCGAGGTTGATCTCCTCGTCGTCCGTGAGGCCGTCCCCATCGGAGTCTCCGCTGGAGGAGGTCTGATCGTCGTTGGGCACGAAGGGGTCGCGGCCGTTGGCGATCTCGCTGCCGTCCTGCTCGCCGCCGCCGTCGGTGTCGGCCAGCGTCGGGTCGGTGCCGTAGGTGTAGACCTCGTCGTAGTCGTTCAGGCCGTCCCCGTCGGTGTCGGCGTCGAGGGGGTCGGTCCCGGCCAGGATGACCTCCTCGTAGTCGTTCATCCCGTCGCCGTCGGTGTCCGGGTTGTTGGGGTCGGTGCCGTAGGCGGCCTCGTCGGCGTCGTCCAGGCCGTCACCGTCGCTGTCGACGGGCAGGGCCCACGCGGGGCCGGTGGACAGCACGCAGAGGGCCACAACGATGCTGGAGAGTCGCATGAAAACTCCTTTTTCAATACGCCTTCCGGCCCGGCTCCCCGTCGCGGTGGGGGCGATGGGGCGCGACCCTGAGGGCGGTCTTCCTGTCTCCTGCGGTTCGCGGCATCATCTTACCAGGGGATCACCCCCAAGGGGGAGAGATCCCAAGGACGTGCGTCCTCTGTCCGCCTGCGGCATCCTTGGGGTATGCGCAACATCATGATCGGTCTTCTCCTGGCGATGGCGGCGTGCAGCGCCGATCCGACGCCTGCGCCCCCTCCACCCGAGCCCGCCCGCGTCGAGGCGCCGGAGCCCCCCGGACCCGCTCCTGCGACGGCGCCCGCTGAGGTGCCTGTCGCGACGGAGCCCGTCGAGGCCGCCGCCGAGGCGCCCGCTGAGGCGGAGGGCGGCGCGGCGGCCGACACGCCGCAGGCCCCCGCGGCGGCAGACGAACCCGCCACCCGCGCGCCTGCGGAGGCGGCGCGGATCCCGTCGGCGGCGACGCCGGAGGCTGCGCCGGAGGTCGCCGATCCCGCCCAGGACGCCACGCCCGACGACGGCGTCGCCGAGGCGCCCGACGTTGAGGCGGCGCCGGCCCCCGCCGCGCCCATCACCTACACCCTGCAGCCCTCGCAGAGCACTCTGCTGATCCAGGTGTTCAAGGACCCCGACACCGCCGCCGCGGGCCTCTCCCACGACCACGTCATCAGCGCCGCCGGCTGGAGCGGCACGGTCACCTGGAGCCCGGACGACCTCAGCGCCTGCGCCGTCGACATCCGGGTCCCCGTCGCGAAGCTGGTGGTGGACAGCCCCTCGCTCCGGCGCGCGGTGGGCCTGGAGGGCGAGCTGAGCGACGGGCAGCGCGACGACGTCCGGGACAACATGCTGGCGAAGAGCCAGCTCTGGGCCGACCAGCACCCCGAGATCCGCTTCGTCTCGACCGGCTGCGCGCCCGATCCCAAGGGCGTGAAGGTCTCCGGCACGCTGACGATCCGGGGCCAGGGCAAGCCGGTGACGGTGACGATGAAGGTGGACGCGACCCCCGATTCGTTCTCCGCGTCCGGCGGGCTCAACATCAAGGCGAGCGACTTCGGGTTCGAGCCCTTCACGGCGATGCTGGGGGCGCTGCGCAACCTGGACAGGATGAAGCTGTCCGTCTCGGCGAAGGGAACCCCCCGGTAGCCTCAGGACTGCTCCGGCATGCTCGACGACCTGTGGACCCAGCTCCTGACCACCTTCCCCGGCGGACGGCTCGCGCTGTTCGTGGCGGGCATGTCGGTGGCCTACATCGGCGTCTATGTGGCGGCGGTGGCGATGTTCCAGCTCGCCCACCGGCGCGGGTGGTGGGCCCGCTACCTGTTCGAGGACGGGCGCCCGCCGCCGGACAAGCTCATGCGCCGCGCCTACCGCGAGGTGGTGCGCGACAGCCTGCCCGCGCCGCTGATGGGTGTGGCGCTGTTCTACCTCTACGACGCCGTCGGGATGCGCTACGAGGCCCCCCTGCCCGGCCCCTTGGAGATCCTCGGGCAGCTCGCCCTGTTCATCCTGGTGGAGGACACCCTGTTCTACTGGTCCCACCGCCTGCTGCATCGGCCGTGGTGGTTCCGCAAGGTCCACGCCCACCACCACCGCTTCAAGGCCACCCGCGCCATCGCGGTGCTGTTCACCCACCCGGTGGAGACCCTGTTCAACGCCGTGGCCATGCTGGCCGGGCCGGCGCTGCTGTCCACCCACGTCGTGACGTTCTGGATCTGGGTCGCCCTGCGCATGTGGGAGACCGCTGACGCCCACAGCGGCTTCACCCTGCCCATCAGCCGCCCGTGGGCGCCGATGCACGCCTGGCACCACCGCTACGTGCACGGCTGCTATGGCAGCTTCTTCGGGCTGTGGGACCGGCTCATGGGCACCGACGAGGGCTACCGGGCCTGGAAGACCGAGCAGGCGAAGCCCTGAGCGGCGCCATGCAGGACGCAGCCCGCCGCTGGCTCCCCCTCCTGATCCGCGGCGCGGTCATGGTGGCGCTGCTGGCCTGGTTCGCCAGCTCGGTGGACTGGGGGGAGGTGCGCGGGGCGCTGCGCGGGGTGCGGCTGTGGCCCCAGGTCGCCGGGGTCGTCGCGCTCTACGCCCTCGGCCAGGTGGCCAACGGCCTGGGCTGGCGACACCTGGTGCGCGGCGCCGGGCTGGAGGTGGGCGTCGGGCAGATGGTGCGCCATGACCTGAGCGCGGTGTTCTACAGCACCGTGCTGCCGGGCAGCGTGGCGGGGGAGGTCATCAAGGGCGCTCGGGTGGCCGGGGCCTGGGCCCACGCCGAGTCCACGGCGGTGGCGCTGTTGTCCGCGCGGCTGGTGGGCGGGGCGGTCGCCGGGGCCTGGGGGCTCGCGTGGTGGACCCGGGCCGCGATGCCCTCCCCTGCCCGGGACGGGCTGGCCATCGCGATGGCCGCGCTGGTGGGGGTGGGCCTGGGCGGCGTGGTCGTGCTGCGGCTGGGGCCCAAGGCGGTGCGGCGCGTGCTGCCCCGCCTGGCCGAGCGGCTGCCCGCCGGGCGCGCGCCCCGGACGCCGGAGCTGGCGGTCTGCGCGGCCTGCGCGGCGGTGGCCCACGCCTCGTTCTGTGGGGTGTACGCCCTCTGCTTCTCGGCGGCCGGGGCGGAGCTGACCTACGCCGACGCCGCGCTCATCACCGTGGCCTCGACCGCTGCCCAGGCCCTGCCCATCACCTTGGGGGGCTTCGGGGTGCGGGAGCTGACCATCACGGGGCTGGGGGCGCTGCTCGTGCCGGCCTCCGGGGCGGCGGCGGCCTCGGTGCTGGCGACGCTGAGCTTCCTGGTGCCGGTGGCGCTGGGCGGGGTGCTGGAGGGGGTGGCGCCGCCTGCGAGGGCGTCGACAGGTCTTCCGAAGCATCGATGAACAGGACGCTTCAGCAGAGCAGTGTGTCCAGGATCGACCACTCGCCCTGCCCGAACAGGCGTCGTCGTATGGCGTGCTGGACGACAATCGTCGAGGACTCACCGGCGATGGAGGCCATCATCCAGGGCCCGACGGCCAGCTCAACTCATTGAAATCTCCCGGGCGCCGGACGCGCCCCCTCCACGCCAAGGTTCACTCCCTTCTCCAAGCCTCCAGCGAGTCCTGGAGCGGACGAGCCCACCCCCGGGGAGCCTCGGCGGGCATCCACCAGGGAGCTCTCTTCGGGGCGCAAGGAGTGCGTGGATGGCTCAGCGCACAGCCGTCCTGGGAAACCAACCCGCTCAGGACAGGTGGCGCATCCACGAAGCTCACCCCTCCCCCAGCTCCGACAGGCTCAGCGCGATGTGCCGCCGCAGGTCGTCCATGAACGGCCCGCGCTCGCTGGCAGGCACATACGCCGTGGCCAGCTCGGAGAGCCGGGCGACCAGGCCCTGGATGACCCGGACCGAGGCCGCCATCGCCACGCTGCGCTCCACGTCGCCGGGGTCGGTGTCGCCGCGCAGGGTGCGTTGGGCGGAGCGCAGCAGGTCCTTCTGGGCGGCCCGGCGCTCCTCGGCACCCCCGGCGACCTGCGCGGTGGACAGCGCCACCAGCGGATCGAAGGCGGGCGCGGTGCTGGTGGGCGGAGGGGCCGCCGCCATGCCAGCGGGCATCACCTCAGCCAGGGCCGCCGGGTGCTCCCGCACCGCCTTGCGCAGCGCGGAGATCTGCCGGTTCAGCATGTCGAGGTGGGCGTCGAGCTTCTCGTGCATCGAGCCCTGGGCCAGGGTCTGCTGGATGCCGCCGAGCTGGGCCCCGATGTCCGCCATCGCGGTGCGCTGCCCCGCGCCCTCGGCCAGGGTGGCCTGCAGGGCCCCGAGCTGCTCCCGCACCACCTCGGAGAGCCCCTTGTTCGCCCCATCGGCCAGGGTCGCGTTGATGCCGGACAGCTCGGCCCGCACGACCTCGGAGAGCCCCTTGTTGGCGCCCTCCGTGAGGGTGCGGTTGATGCCGGAGAGCTGCCGGCTCAGGCCGGAGAGCTGCTCGTCCACCACCCGGCCGGCCACCAGGGCCTCCTGGATGGCGCCCAGGCGCTCCCCCAGCCCGGTGAGCTGCGCGTCCACCGCCCGACCGGCGACCAGCGCCTCCTGGATCGTGCCGAGGCTGCCGCCCAGGCGCTCCCCCAGGCCCGCGAGCACGTCGTCCACCTTGCGGCCCTCGACCAGGGACTCCTGGATGCCCTCCAGGTTCTGCCCCAGCACCGCCAGGGTGCCGGTGACCCGGGAGACCGGGTCGTCCTCGGCCCCGCCCATCGACTTGATGCGGCGGAAGTCCTTCTTGATGGTCTCCCAGCGCTCGGCCTGGGTAGCCGACAGGCGCCCGCGCAGCTCGGCGAGCTTGAGCAGGTTCTGCTCCGCGCCGGTGGTCAGGGTCTGCGACTCGCCGGCGTAGTGGTCGTCAATGAGGCGCTCGACCTCGCCCTCGTTCAGCGCGGAGACGATCTTCTCCGCCATCTTGTTCATGTTGCGGTACGAGCCCTGCAGCTTGAACGGCGGCTCGGTGCGGTAGGCGTCCTCCTGGGCGGCGGAGAGCACGTACTGCTGGTTCACCATCAGCACGACCCGCTGGACCATGAACATGCGGGTGAGCACCGCCTTGATCTCGTTGATCTCCACCGCCGAGTAGGCATGGCTCAGCTCGCTGGCGGGGATCTCCTCACCCTGGGTCATGCGGATGAGCTTGTAGACGTCGGACTGGGCCCGCGCGGCCAGGGGGGCCAGCGTGGGGTTGGAGGTCAGAGCGTTCTCCACGTAGGAGAGCGAGAAGGCCTCGTCGCGGCCCTCCAGCACCTCGCCCAGGTTGTAGGTGTCCGCGCGGTTGGCCAGCATGTCCGGGATGACGAACTTGTCGCCGGTCTCGGTGTAGGGGTTGCCCGCCATGACCACGCAGAACTTCTTGCCTCGAAGATCATAAGTCCGGGTGCGGCCCTTCCACACCCCCTCGATGCGCCGCTGGGCGTCGCACAGGCTGATGAACTTCTGGAGCAGCTCGGGGTGGGTGTGCTGGATGTCGTCGAGGTAGAGCATCACGTTGTTGCCCATCTCGAACGCGAGGTTGATCTTCTCGACCTCCTGGCGGGCGGTGGCGTTGGGGGCCTCGGCCGGGTCCAGGGAGTGGACCGAGTGCCCCAGCGCCGGGCCGTTGACCTTCATGAAGACCAGCCCCAGCCGGTTGGCGATGTACTCCATCAGGGTGGTCTTGCCGTAGCCCGGCGGGGAGATGAGCAGCAGCAGGCCCATGAGGTCGGTGCGCTTGGTGTCCCCCGCCGCGCCCATCTGCTTGGCGAGGTTGTCGCCGACCAGCGGCAGGTACACCTCGTTGATGAGCTTGTTGCGGACGAAAGCGCTCATGATCTTGGGCATGAACTCGTCCACCCGCAGGCGGCGGCGCTCCCGGGCCAGCAGCTCGTGCCGCAGGCCCTTGAACCCCCGGTAGCCGGGCACGACGACCCGCATGTACTCGGAGAGCCGGCCCAGGAACTCGTCCAGGCGCAGGTGCAGCTTGCGCTCCCTCACCCGGCTGTGGTTGCCCAGCAGGCCCTCGACCTCGACGCTGGCCAGCGCGTTGGAGACCTCCCAGTCCAGCGCCCGCTCGGTGACCAGGCGCACAGCGGCCTCGTCCACGGCGTGGGCCAGGGCGCGGTGGGCCTCCGAGGTGTCCACGAAGGCGCCGATCCAGGCGCGGGCGAGCTGGAAGCGCAGCGCGGGCTTGTCCTCCAGGGCGCGCAGGTCGTCGTCGAACTCGACGCGGCCGCCCTCGTAGTCCAGGTTCTGGAGGAACGCCGACCGGATGGCCTCGGCGTCGGCGCTCAGCGTGAACCGGGGGCGCTCGGCGGTCAGCTCCTCCAGCAGGTAGGCGCCGGCCATGCCCGCCGCGCCGGGGCCCAGTGGCTCGACGTGCAGAGAGGCCGTGAACGCCTCGATCTCGGCGGCCAGCTCTTCGGAGAGCGCGGTGAGCGCGGGGCTCCCGGCGAAGCGACCGCGGAGACGGGCCAGGCTTCGGGCCCGCCGCGCCCAGGTCGGCTTGCGGGGGTCGTCGGACCAGGCCTGGAACAGCGCCGCCATCGCCCGGGGGCGGCTGGGGAAGCGCAGCATGCCGGCGGTGGCCCGCATCGCCAGCAGCTTCGCCAGGATGAGGGCGGCGTCGTGGTCGTGCAGGCCGCGCTCGTAGCCCTCCTCGTAGCGCTCGCTGGCGTAGGTCCGCACGCGCTTGAGCAGGCCGCCGTCCTCCAGGGTGGCCTCCTCCAGGTCCTTCATGGAGAGGCCGTCGCGCCGGGCCTCCGCGGCGAAGAGCATCGAGGCGGCCAGGAACTCGCCGCGGTAGACCTGGGCGTCCTCGGAGATGACGAGCTGGTCCCAGTAGGGCCGGGTCCGCTCGAAGTCCGCGTCGTCGACGACCTCGTAGAAGTCGGTGCCCGTGAGGTGCAGCGCCATCTCGCCGCCGCGGGGCACCATCGTCAGCTCGAGGGGCTGGGTGTTGACCGGGAAGCGGTGCTTGCCGAAGCGGATGAGGTTCTCGCCGCCCTCGAACAGCTCGCTGCGGTCGCGCAGGCCGCGCAGGGCGTCCTGGCGGGCGCTCTTGAGGCGGGCCAGCAGCTCGTCCGCCTTGACGTTGTCCCCGAGCTGGCCGAGCTGCTCGCTGATCTGCCGCAGCTTGAGCACCATCGCGTCGGAGGCGTAGTAGGCGTTGAGCTCGTCCTCCTCCTTGAACGAGCGGGCCCGGCGGCCGACGCCCTCCAGGATGCGCTCGGCCGCGCCCACCAGGCTGTCCACCCGGCGCTGCCGACGGTCCAGGAGGTTCTGCTTCTTGGTGGAGAGGGCCTCGTAGACCTCCTCGCGCTTGGCGGCCAGCTCGGGCAGGAAGTCCTCGAACTCGCCGAACCGGGCCTCCAGCTCCTCGAGCTGGAGCATCAGGCGGGAGAGCTGCTCGTCGCACTTCTCGGGGGTGTCGGCCAGGGTGATGGCGTTGGCCACCGACTGGCCGAAGAGCTTGAACTGGGCGGCGAACTCGGCCTTGTTCTCGTGGGCCAGCAGCTCCTTCTGCTTGTTGCGCAGCACCGCGCGCACGCGGTTGAGCTGGGAGAAGACCTCGGAGATGCCCTCCAGGATGGTGGTGCGGGCGTTGGCGTCGTCCACCTCCAGGCTGCCGACCACCTCGGCCAGCAGGTTGAGGCCGTCGCTGTTGGTCTCCAGCTCCTCCTCGATGGGACGGATGTCGGCGGAGCGCTCCACGACGTCGATGCGGCCGAGCAGCTCCTCCAGCCGGTTCACCATCGGGGTGAGGGCCTCGCCGCCCAGCAGGAACTCGACGCAGGCCCGGCTGACCCGGTCGAAGGCCTCGACCGCCTCGGTCTCCATCGCCGAGAGCCGCGCGGCGTTGATGTAGCGGACCTCCTGGAGGGTGATGAGGTGGCCGCGGTGCTTGCGCAGCGTGGTCATCGCGCCGAGGTAGTTCTCGACCTCACGCCAGCCCTCGGGCCGGGTGTCCAGCAACAGCCGCTCGTGGTCCTTCTCGGCCTGGGCCAGGGCCCGGCGGGCCTCCCGCATCAGCGCCTGGACCTTCTCGAACTCGTCGATGATCAGCTCGGCGGTCTTGCGGACGTCCTGGACGACCTCGGCGAGGTTGCCCAGCGCAGCGTTGCCCAGCCAGTAGTAGGCGTCGAGCATGCGGGTGCAGGCGTGGACGAGGTCCTCGTACACCTGGCGGGTGGGCTCGGTGTTGCTGATGAGGCGGCGCAGGCTCAGGGCGTCGGAGATGCCGCGCACCAGATCGGCATTGCCGATGCGGGACATCAGCGAGCCGTCGGTGGGCTGGGCGGCGTGGAACTCGTCGGAGACGAAGGGGGTGTGCCACACCTGCATCGGGTGGACGCGCGTGGGCTCGTCGTTCACCGCGCGGAACACCACCAGCCGGCCGTCCTCGAACAGGCTGTAGCCGTGGCAGTGGATGGGGTTCTGCACCTCCTGGCGGATCTTGTTGTACGGGAAGAGGACGTAGTGCCCGTCCTCGGGCCGGTAGAAGACGTAGAGGCTGTCCTCGCCGTTGGGGGCGCGGATCTGGCGGTGGAAGCGCAGGCCGGCGTGGTCGCCGTCGAACAGCTTGTACTCGCCGGTGCGCAGGTAGTACCCGCCGGGGAAGATGATGCCGTGGCCGTCGTCCAGGGGCACGCAGGCCAGCCCCAGCGCGTCGATACGGGCCACGGTCTTCGTGGTGATGTTGAAGACCAGGTAGCGGAAGGCCTTCTCGCGGTAGGGCCGCATCTTGAGCAGGATCAGCGTGTCCAGCCGGGCGTAGCTGATCTCGGCGTCGTCCAGGGACTGCTTGGCGTCGTCCACCGGCTCGCGGTAGATGCCCTCGCCGTCCTCGGTGTTGTCCTCGATCTTGATGGTGAGGTCGCCGCCGACGGTCTCGACGAAGCACTCCCCCTGGATGGAGATGTGGGGGTGCTTGCCCATCACGTAGTCCTCCCGGTTCGGGTGGACCCAGGTGAACGGGATGGGGTCGGGGAAGACGTGCTCGCGCTCCCCCCGGTCGTCCATGTAGGTGGGCTTGCCCTCGGGGTCGAGGGTCCACCGGAAGACCTTCACGTCGTTGGTGGACGCGCCGACGCGGAAGACGACCAGCAGCCGCCCCTGCTCGGTGGTGCGGAGCTGCTGGAGGCGGGCCTCCTTGTAGTACTCGTAGAGCTTGTCGAACTCGCGGACGAACTGGCGGTCCCGCAGCCAGGGCACGTCCTCGTGGGTCACCTCGTTGAACTCGAGGTCGTTGCCCTCCCCGGTCAGCTCGTGCAGGCTCAGGACGTCGGGCAGAGTGACCTTCTTGAGGAAGTTGACCACGTTGTAGCCGAACAGCAGCTTGCCGTGGACCTGCACGATGTCCCGCGGCACGCAGTTGTGCTCGGTGCGCACCCGCAGGTTCGCCGCGACGGCCAGCTCGCTGCCGCCGAAGGTCTCCTGGCGCGCTTCGTTGAGGTTGGTGGCGCGGCCCTGGAGCGCGCGGCCCAGCTCGACCAGTCGGGCACGGATGACTTCGTAGTTGCCGCCCTCCAGGGCGGCGTCGGCCTGGTCGCTCACGGATCCCTCCGGGGAGGTGGACGCGCGACCCCCGGGCGGACGCTGCGCGCGTCACCCGGGGGTCTCGGCGAGGGGGTCATCACTCGGCGGCGGGCTCGTCGCCCTTGTCGTCGGTGACGAGCTTGGTGGCGGCGTTGAGCAGCCCCTTCCCGAGCCCGGACTGGGCCACCTCGCCGACCACGCTCCGGACGATGTCGCTGTTGTCGACGAAGCCGTCGATCGCCGTGCCCAGGGACGCGGCCTTGACGAAGCGGTCGAAGAACTGGCCGTCGCCGCCGACGATGCGGATCTCGCTGGAGCCGAAGGCCTCGGCGAGCACCTTGGCCTGGGCCTCGGCGATCTCGCGCTTCGCCTGGATGGAGGCCAGGGCGATGTCCTTCTCCTGCTCCAGCTTGAGGCGGAACTCCTCGTGCTCACGGCCCATGCCCTCGAGGGCCTTCATGGCCTCGGCCTTCTCGGCCAGGCCGGCGGCCTCGGCCTTGAGCTTCTCCTGGACGGCGCGGGCCTCGGCCAGGCCCTTGCTCTCCGTGCCGGCAGCCTCGGCCAGCAGGCGCTCCTTGATGGCCGTCGCCTCGGCCTTGCCCTGCCGCTCGACGGCGACGGCGTCGGCCTCCTTGAGCCGCACGGCGACCATGCCGCGCTCCTCGGCCCCGGCGGCCTCGGCCAGCGCCTTCTCCTTGGTGACCGCGGCCTGGACCAGGCCCTGCTTCTCCTGGACCCCGACCTCGCCCTCCTCGACGCGGATGCGGGCCAGGCCCTTCTTCTCGGAGCCAGCGGCCTCGGCCTGCATCTGCTCCAGGGTCACGCGGGCCTTGGCCAGGCCCTCCTTCTCCAGGGCGAGGGCGTTGGCCTCCTTGACCTTGACCTCGGCGAGGCCCTGGGCGGCCACCTCGGCCTGCACGCCCTCGGCCATGCGGATCTTGGCCTTGGCGGACTTGTCGGAGGCCTCGAGGTCGGCGTTGGCCTTGATGAGCTTCTGGCGGGCCTCGAACTCGGCGACCTTCTCCTGGGCCTCGGCGGCCTTGATGTGCTTGACGAGGTGCTCCTCGGCCTCGGCCTCGGCGCCGATGACCTTGACCTTCTTGCTGCGCTCGGCCTCGGCGCTGACGCGCAGGTCCTTGATGCGCTCCTCTTCTTCGGCGACGTTCTTCTCGACGGCGATGCGGCTGCGCACGACGTCGGCGATCTCCTTGCGCTGGACCTCCAGGGCCTTCTCCTTCTCGATGCGCTGCAGCTCGACCTCGCGCTCGCGGGAGATGACCTCGAGCTGGCGGTCCTTCTCGACCTCCTCGGTCTTGATGGCGACGACGCGCTCGCGGTCCTTGTCCGCGACCTCGACCTGGCGGGACTTGTTGAGGTCGGCGATGGCGATGGCCTCCTCGGCCTCGATGCGGGCGACCTCGGACTCCTCGGACTGCTTGGACTGGAACTTGCGGGTGTCGGCCTCTTCCTTGGCCTGGACCATCGCGATCTCGCGCTGCTGCTTGGCCTCGGCCTCGGCCTTGCGGCGGTCCAGCTCCAGGATGGCCTCGTCGGCCTCCAGGTTCTGCTTGCTGATGACCATGCGCTCGGACTGGCGCAGCTCGTTGGTCTCGGCGTTCTGCTTGGTGGTGATGTCGACGATCTTGCGGATGCCCTGGGCGTCCAGGATGTTCTGGGGGTCCAGGCTGTCGAGGGGGGTCTGCTCCAGGTAGTCGATGGCGACGTCGACGAGGGTGTAACCGTCCAGGTCACGACCGATGACGTCGATGATGTCGTCGCGGAACGACTCGCGCTGGGTGTAGAGGTGCTCGAAGTCCAGGCGCTTGCCGACGGTCTTGAGCGCCTCGGAGAACTTCGCGGTGAACAGCTCCTCCAGGGTGCTCTGGGCGCTGGCCCGCTGGCAGCCGATGGCCTGGGCGACCTTGAGCACGTCCTCGGCGGTCTTGTTGACCTTCACGAAGAACGCCACCTTGATGTCCGCGCGGATGTTGTCCTTGCAGATCAGGCCGTCGGAGCCCCGCCGCTCCAATTCGATGGTCTTGACCGAGATGTCCATGACCTCAGCCCGGTACACGATGGGGATGACCACCCCGCCCGAGAAGGTCACGGTGGGATCGCCGCGCATCTTGTTGATGATGAGCGCCTGTCCCTGGTCCACCTTGCGGAAGAACTTGGCGATCATGACCAGGATCCCGCCGCCGACGACGATGACGGCGACGAGGCCCAGCGCGAGGATGATGATGGTGTTGCTCATGCGGGGTGCTCCCTCCCAGGCGAGCGTGCGCGCCGGGGCGCGCGGCTTGATGGTCTGCTTGAAACGTCGAAAATGATACGCTGCGGTGCGGGGTCTATTTCAAGGGCTCCACGATGAACGCCTCGCGGCGGGGGTCGAAGCTGACGATCAGCGCCTCGGCGCCCCGGCGCAGCGGGTTGGCGTGGTCGCAGCGGACCTGGATGATGGCCTCGGCCCCGCTGATCATGCAGGAGGCCTGACCGAAGCGGTCATCGACCCGCCCGGTGGTGATCTCGCAGGTCGAGCCCAGCAGGTCCCGGCGCTTGGGCCCCTCGTCGGTCTCGAAGATGGTGCCCAGGGGGCGCACCGAGAACGACGTCAGCACCAGCGCCACCGGCAGGCTGGCCGCGAACAGCCCGAGGCCGGGCAAGAGGGGCGGCGCGGCCAGGTCGAGCCCGTTCATCAGCGCCTCGGTGCCCAGGGCGTTCAGCAGCCAGCCCCACAGCGAGAAGACGCTGGCCACCACGGTGACCGGCGCCTTGCGCAGCTTGAGCGAGCGCACCAGCGAGAGCATGAAGGAGCCGGACTGGGCGGTGTGGGCGAGGTCGGTGGGCTCTGCGGCCCCGTCAGCGGCTCCGTCAGCGGCCCCGTCGGCGGCCCCGTCGAGGGCGTCCGCCGCGCCGTCCGCGGCCTCGGCAGCCCCGTCAAAGGCGCCGTCCACCGCGTCGAAGATCCCGTCCACCGCCCCTTCGATGCCGTCCGCGGCGCCGTCCGCGGCCTCCGCGGCCCCGTCCAGGGCCCCGTCCATCGCGTCGAAGGCCCCGTCCGCCGCGTCGAAGGCCCCGTCCACCGCGTCGAAGGCCCCGTCCACGCCCTCCACGGCCCCGTCCAGGGCGCCATCCAGAGCGCCGTCCATCGCTCCGTCCGCCGCGCCCTCCAGCATCCCGTCCGCGGCCCCGTCCAGCAGATCGAGGTCCACCGCGCCCACGATGACGAAGCCCCAGTAGAGCAGCGTCAGGATGAGCATCCCCGTGAACAGGACCGTCGGGAAGGACAGGATGATCGTCAGGACTTCGCCCATCGGTCCGCGCTGGCCTCCGCCGCTCTTCGCTCGCAGGTGATACGCGCCGCCCCGTCGCCTTGTTGCGTCGGGTCGTGGGGGGCAACCCTACCACGAGCGCGCCGCGTGACCGGACGCCGTCACCGGGATGCGGTAGGCTCGGGGCGACTGAGGTGGAACGATGCCGACGGACCAGGACGGCGCGGTGGCTCTGCTCCATTACTTCGTGGATCAGGCGCCCTTCCCCATCGCGATGTTCGACCGCGAGATGCGCTACCTGATGTACAGCCGCCGGTGGCTGACGACCTACCACCTCGGCGACGTCGACCTGCGCGGGCGGTCCCACTACGAGGTCTTCCCCGACATCCAGGAGGAGTGGCGCATCATCCACCGCCACTGCATCGAGGGCTCGACCGCGCACTGCGACGCCGACCGCTTCGTGCGCCCCGACGGTCAGGTCCAGTGGCTTCGCTGGAAGATCGTGCCCTGGCGCGACGGCCGCGGCGAGCTGGGCGGCGTCATCATGTACACCGAGGACATCACCGAGGCGGTGCGCCACGAGAAGACCATCGCCGAGAGCAACCGCCGGTTCGAGCGGCTCTACAACGACACCCCCGCGCTGCTCTTCGCCATCGGCGCCGACGGCCGGGTGACCACCGCCAGCCGCACCTTCCTGCACCGCCTGGGCTGGCGGCGGGAGCAGGTGCTGCGGCGCCCCTTCCTCGACCACGTCGTCGCCACGCCAGAGTCCCCCGAGCCCAAGGAGCTGCTGGAGCAGATCCTCGTCTCCCCAGCCCTGGAGGCCGTCCCGCTCACCCTGCGCAGCGGCCTCGACGAGCTGCGGGAGATGCAGCTCTCCACCTCCCAGGAGCTGACCCCCGAGGGCCAGATCGAGCGCATCACCTGCGTGTTCACCGACGTCACCGAGCGCAACCGCGCCGCGCGCGCCCTCAAGGAGCGCACCCGCGAGCTGGTCCGCTCCAACGAGGAGCTGGAGCAGTTCGCCTACGCCGCCTCCCACGACCTCCAGCAGCCCCTGCGGGCCATCGTCGGCTACGCCCAGCTCCTGGAGCGCCGCCACGGCGAGCAGCTCGGGGACTCCAGCGCCCGCACCCTGTCGCGGCTGATCAGCCGCAGCCTCGGCATGCAGCAGCTCATCGAGGATCTGCTGGCCTACGCCCGGGTGACCAGCCAGCCCTCCGCCGCCGAGGACGTCGACGTCGGCCCCATCGTCGCGCTGGCCGCCGAGAACCTCACCATCGCGATCGAGGACAGCGGCGCCGCGCTGCGGGTCGAGGCCCTGCCGCGGGTCCGCGGGCACCGCGCCCAGCTCGTCCAGCTCTTCCAGAACCTCATCGGCAACGCGATCAAGTACCGCCGGGAGGTGCCCCCTGAGGTGCTGATCACCGCCGCGCGCGAGAGCGGGTGGTGGCGCTTCACCGTCGCCGACAACGGCATGGGCTTCGACCCGCGCTACGCCGAGAAGATCTTCCTCGTCTTCCAGCGGCTGCACGGCGCCGACCGCGAGAAGGGCAGCGGCATCGGCCTGGCCATCGTGAAGAAGGTCATCGACCTGCACGGCGGCGAGATCCACGCCGCGTCCACCCCCGGCGTGGGCAGCCGCTTCATCTTCACCCTGCCGGCCGCTCAGGAGGAGGCGCGCGCGTAGTCGGCCTCCAGGGTCGCCACCGCCTCCCCCAGCCCGTCGCGGGCCTGCAGCCGCTCCCCCATGACCCGGGCCGCCTCCCGATAGGACGGGTTCGTGGCCAGATCCTTCAACCGCTCGGCGAGGCGGGCGGCGGTGAGCTGCCCCCGCCGCAGCGGCGCGGGCCCCACCCCGGCGCGCTGCAGCCGCTCCCCGAAGTAGAACTGGTCCAGCAGGTGGGGCACGGCGAGCTGGGGCACCCCCGCCCGCCCGGCGGAGGCCGTCGTCCCCGAGCCCCCGTGGTGCACCACCCCGGCCACCCGGGGGAAGAGCACCCCGTGGGGCACCGACCCCAGGGAGAAGCAGCCCTCCGGCAGCCCCTCCTGGCCCAGGTCCGCCCAGCCCCTGGACAGCAGCAGCCTCACTCCGGCTTGCTGCGCGGCCGCCACGATGAGCCCGGTGGTCTCTTCGGGCCGGGGGTCGGGCATGCTGCCGAAGCCGACGTAGACCGGCGGCGGGCCGGCCTGCAGGAAGTCCTCCACGTCCGCGGGCAGATCCCCGCTCTGGGGAAGGGTCCAGAACCCGGTCTGCACCCGGTCGGGGTCGTAGTCGACGGGCGCGGGGAACAGGTCGGGGTCGGTGGCCACCAGGACGTGGCCCGGGGGGTAGACGAGGTGCTCGAGGTCGCCCATCGGCCCCAACCCCAGCGCGGCGCGGCCGGTGTTGATGGTCTTCCGCGTCGCGGCGGTGAGCACCACCTTCTGGCTCCAGAACGCGAAGCGGTTCATCCAGCCCGGCAGCCCCTGGAACGGCACGCCGATGGGCCCATGCGCCGCGGACGGCAGGAGCTGCGCGCAGTACACGACCACCCGGTACGGCAGGCCGTAGCGCGCGGCGATGCTGGAGGTCGCGATGGGGATGCCGCCGCCCACCAGCACGTCCGCCCACGCCCCGTGGGGCGGCAGCACCTCGAACTGGGCGCGCACGGTGTCCCGGATGAGGTCAAGCAGCCGCTGGAACGTCGCGACGGGCCGGTCCATCGCCGCGCCCGCGGCCTCGCCGGTCAGGACCTCCTTCACGTCCATGCCCATCGGCTCGAAGGGCAGCCCCGCGCCCTCGACCAGGGACCGGCTGTCGGGGGAGGCGCAGATCCGCACCTCGTGCCCCCGGGACACCAGCCGCGACGCCAGCGCGACCATGGGCTGGATGTCGCCGCGCGAGCCGACCGCCGAGAGCAGCACCTTCATGGTTCCGGTCCTCCTGCGGGGATGGTAGCGTGTCCACGTCTGGAGGTGACATGAAGCTGCCCACCCTGACCGCAGGACGCTCCCTGGGCGTGGCCGCCCGCCGCAGGCCCGGCGCGCCGAGGCCCGGGCCCGGCGGCATCGGGCCGGCGCTCGTCATCCTCGGGCCTTACCTCAACATGCCTGCAGCTGAGAGGAATGCGATCGCGGACGACGTCGAGACCGCGTGCGGCACGCTGGGGAACACCGCGCGCTCCGAGGCCGACTCGCCCTGGGTCGAGATCGTGCAGGGCTGGCACGCCGATCAGTACGCCGGAGACTCGGACCCCAACGAAGCCGACCAGCACCCCTACGGCCTCCACCTCACCCTGGAGACCCGGGGCGGGAACAAGAGTCGTCTGAAGTCCCGATGGCACCTGTATCAAAGCGGCGCCGTCTACGAGGACAGGGGCGGCAAGGGGAACGACATCGTCTACCGCTGCAACGGCCCCTCGCTCTACGGTTAGTCCAGCGCCGCCCCCTCCGGCACCTGCGCCGCGATGACGCGCCAGAGCTGCCCCACCAGCCACAGCTCGGCGATCAGCTCCGGGTCGCCGTTCGCCTCCAGCCGACGGAAGGTCGGCGTCAGCGCCTCCAGCGCCCCCGCTGGATCCCCGGCGTGCCAGGCCCGCGTGGCCGCCAGCAGCGCCTCGATCTCGCTGACCAGCACCACGCCCCGGGCCAGCCCGTCCGACCGGTGCGTGCCCGGCTCCACCGCCAGCCCCAGGGTCTCCAGCACCGGCGCGCCCTCGACCGGCTGGTAGCTCAGACCCACCGTGGCCACCGCGCTGCCCACCTGGGGCGGCGTGGCCGGCATGTCCGAGACCCCCTCCGGCGCGAAGGCCAGGTAGATGGCCCCGCCCTTGGTGCTCAGGAACAGCGTCTCGATCTTGAGGCGCGCGGCCCCGGTGCTGTCCCAGACCAACGCCGCCCCCGGGATGCCGTAGACCCCGGCCAGCCGCCACCCAGCCGCCGGGGCGACCTCCAGGGCCATGTCGTAGGCCAGGGGCACCGCCAGCGTGTCCAGCTCGTCCCGGAAGACCTCCACCATGCGCTCCAGGTCCGGGAAGCTGTAGGCGTTCCCCCCCTTCACCGCGCTGATCTCCGTGACGAAGGTGGGGTCCGCCGCGACCCCCACCGCGACGTGGGTGAGCCCCACGCCCTTGTCCGCCGCCCGCCGCGCCTGGGCGACGAAGCTCTGCGGGTCGGTGGCCCCGGCGTTGGGCCGCTGGTCGGAGAAGCTGATGACCCGGGTGAGCCCGTCGAAACCCTGAGCGCTGCGCTCGGCCAGCGCGATGGCCTCGGACAGCCCGGCGGACAGCCGGGTGCGCCCCCACGGCCCGATCTCCGGGAGCACCCGGTGCAGCGGCGCGGGGTCCCCGCCGGGGGTGGGCTCCAGCAGCACCCGGGCGCCGTCGTCCACCACCACCACGCTGAGGCGATCCTGCGGTCGAAGCTGGCGATACAACACCAACAGGCTGACCTTGATCTGCTCGATCGGCCGCCCCCCCATCGAGCCGGACTGGTCCACCAGCGCCACGAGGTTCAAGGGCGGGCGCACGTAGGTCGAGGCGGTCAGCTTCGAGTCGAAGCCGAGCTGGCTGAGCACCGCCAGCTCGGGGCGGTGGTCGATCGCCACAAGCCCGGTCTCCCCGAGCACGCAGAGCAACCGTGGGCAGGGCCCGGTCTTGCGGGCGGGCAGGTCGTGCTCCGAGAGCAGGCCCTCCGGGGAGAGCGTGCCGGGCTCGGGCACCTGACCCATCGTCACCTGCTCCCGGAACCAGGCGATGTCCTGGACGCCCCCCGCGGTGGCCGAGAAGCTGCCGTCGGCGGCCACCTCCGCCTGGATCTCCACGGCGTCGAACTGCACCGGCATGTCGGCCTTGAAGTGCATCCGGGGCGCGGCGGCGGGCGCCGCCTCGATGTCCAGCTCGAGGGCTTCCTCGTCATCGTCGTCGTCCTGAGCGCGGACCTCGCACACCATTGCGGGCAGGACGAGAAGCAGAAGAGCGAGCAGAGCGCGGCGCATGGGCTCCCCGGACAGCGGGATCGGACATCGGGTTCCTCGAACCTGTCACGTCTCCCGTTGAAGCGTCGTGTCGGAGGTGGTACCCGTGAGGAGTACCACGCCTCGGAGGTCCTTGTGCGTCTTCGATTCATCCTGCTTGTCCCCACCCTGCTCCTGTCCGGCGCGTCCTTCGCCCAGGACGACGGCGACGCCGCCGGCGTCAAGGCCGACGAGCCCGCCGAGGTCGAAGCCCGGCGCCCCAACAACAACGCCAACAACAAGGCCAAGGCCTGCACCCAGATCAACGCCCGCCAGGACGAGGTCCGCGCCGAGCTGCGCGACCTGGACGCCCGCGTCGACGCCCTCATGGCCGACGCCCACGCCGCCAAGCGCCGCCACAAGGCCGAGAAGCTGGAGCTGGTGGTCGACGAGCTGATCGCCCAGCGCGACGATCAGCGCCGCGCCGCCATGAAGCTCGCGGTGCTGCACTCCTCCGCGATGGAGCTGGAGTGCGGCGAGCCCCAGGGCGGAAAGGGCGCGGGCAAGGGCCCCGGCAAGGGCCCCGCGAAGGGCGGCAAGGGCGGCAAGGGCGGCAAGGGCGGCAAGGGCGAGGGCACGAAGGGCGAGAAGGCCGACGCCGAGGGCTGATCCGCCCGCCGCGTCAGCCCATGAAGGCGGCGACCGTCAGCGCCGCCCACACCACCATCGCGACGCCGGTCTTGGCGACGTTGCCGACCACCCGCGCGATGGTGGCGCTGATCGCCGGCTTGATCGCCTCGTCTCCGGCCTTGGCCTGCTCGCCGCTGGTCTCGCCCACATAGGCCCCCACGAAGGTGCCCACCAGCACGCCGATGAGGGTGCCGAGGATGGGGATCGGCAGCATGAAGGTCAGCACGATGCCGCCCAGGAAGCCCCCGGCCATCGAGCCGATCATGCCGCGCCGGGTGCCGCCGCCGCTCTTCGTGCCGATGGCCCCCGAGGCCAGCTCGAGGCCCTCGCCGATCAGGGCCACGACCACCATGCCCGCGATGAGCCAGCCGCCGAAGGTGGTCGTGGTCGCGCCGTCCAGCCACCACCCGTCCGCCAGCTCGATGACGATGGCCAGCGCGAGCATCATCCAGGTGCCCGGCAGCCCCAGCAGCACGAGCCCGGTGCAGAGCCCGCCGAGGATCATGAACACGATGGCCGCAGCGATCATGGTCACAATCTAGCGCCGCCGCCGCCGCTGTCCACCCCCACCTGCGTCGCCGACAGGATAGGCATACTCCTCACCCCACGGAGCCCCCATGAAGATCGACATCGGCATCCCCGAGGCCCAGCGCCTCGCCATCGTCGACGGCCTCAGCCGTCTGCTCGCCGACACCTACACCCTCTACCTCAAGACCCACAACTTCCACTGGAACGTGACGGGGCCCATGTTCAACACGCTGCACCTCATGTTCGAGGCGCAGTACAACGAGCTGGCCCTGGCGGTCGACCTCATCGCCGAGCGCATCCGCGCCCTGGGCGCCCCCGCGCCGGGCACCTACAGCGCCTTCGCGAAGCTCGGCTCCATCCCCGAGACCGAGGGCGTGCCCAAGGCCACCGACATGATCCGCCTGCTGGTCGAGGCCCATGAGGCGGTCATCCGCACCGCCCGCAGCGTCTTCCCTGACGCCGAGGCCGCCAGCGACGAGGCCAGCGCCGACCTGCTCACCCAGCGCCTCCAGGTCCACGAGAAGACCGCCTGGATGCTGCGCAGCCTGCTCGACGAGTGATCCGGCGGCTGCTCAAGCGGGCGCTGCGGCGGGATCGCTCCCCGCCCGCGCCGTCCCCTCGCCCTCCGCCAGAGCCCGAGGCTGAGCCCGAGCCCCCCGATCTGGAGATCGACGGCCCCGTCTTCAGCGCCTGGCGCGCCGAGGGGCGCCCCCTCGCCCTGCTCGACATCCGCGAGAAGCCCGAGGTGGACGGCGGGCACGCCGCCGGGGCCATCCTGCTCCCCATGAACCAGGTGCCCGATCGGCTCGACGCGTTGCCCCGGGACGTCGCCCTCGTCGTGTACTGCGCGGCGGGGGCCCGCAGCTACGGCGTCGCCCACTACCTGCGAGACCAGGGCTTCGCCGACGCCTGGTCCCTGGCTGGCGGCTTCGGCGAGCTGCTGGCCCACGGCACGGAGGAGCGCCGCCCCCCGCGCGGGGTCCCCTTCGGCCTGCTCACCCCGGTGCGCCTGACCGCCGAAGCGGCCCGCGCCCGCGGCCTCAACGCCCCCGACAAGGGCCTGCCCGCCACCATCCAGGAGGTCGCCGAGACCCCCGACGGCCTGCGCTACGCGGTCCGGATCACCACGAGCCAGGGCGCGGCCCGGATCGACGGCCTCTCCGAGGCCGAGCTGGAGCCGATCGGCCGGACGCCTCGACGCCGCTGATCCCGATCAGCAGCCCGATCCCGACAGCAGCACCTCCGCGATGTCCGCCGGCTCGTCCTCGCGGAAGAGCCACAGGTCCACGCCCTCGCCCGCGTTGCCCTCGGGCTCCTCGAACTGGGACCGCATCACCCCCAGCAGGGCGGGGCCCTCGGGCAGCATGAGGTCGAACCACAGGGCCTCGGAGGCCACCGACATGCCCCAGGGCCCCGCCGTGCCCTGCCACCGCACCGGCGCGCCTGCGGCGTCCACGAACAGGGGCCGGGTGTCCGACCACGCCGGGCCGCCGGGCCAGGAGTCCCCGGACTCGGTGGCGTAGATCATCATCAGGTCGTCGCCGAGCCGGGTGACCGGGCCGGAAAGCTCGCCGGGCACACTGCTCCGGGCGGCCTGATCCAGCAGCAGCTCGGCCTGCGGCTCCGGGACGGCCTGCACCAGGTGCGCGCTCAGGGGCCGGGTGGCCAGCACCGCGCCCTCGTCGTCGCAGGGGCCCAGCACCACGATCCGCTCGCTGGAGCAGGCGCCGCTGCACCCCTCCGAGCCCCAGGGGGTGCGGGGGCCGTCGTTCCACACCTCCGCCAGGTAGGGGGTGGCGAAGGGGCTGCCCTGCACCGGGGTCGCGGTGCGCCCGTCGCTGGGGTGCGCATACCAGGTCATCGCGTCCGCCTGGGAGAGCACCTCCAAGAGCCCGTCCCGCTCCTGCCCTTCATGGACCATCGGGAGGAGCTGCCCGTCGGCCCGGACCGAGGCGGTCAGCTCGGCGCGGCCCGCCCGGCAGACCGCGACGTGCACGGTGTCGGTGTGGTCCAGCCAGCCGGTGGCCCGCTCGACGCCGAGGTCGTCGTCGACCTCGCGGTAGAGCGCGCGCAGGCGGCGCCAGTCGGCCGGGTCCCGCCCGTCCAGGGCCACCACCCGCTCGGCGGCCCGCAGCGCGGCCTCGGGCTGCCCCGCGTCCCAGGCGTCGGCGATCTCGCGGCGCAAGCCCGGCACCGTGTGCGGGTTGGCGCCCACCAGATCGGCCCGGATCCATCCCTGCACCGGGTGCTCCGCCGGGCGGTCGAGCAGGGCCACCTCCGCCCAGCCAGCGCTGTCGATCTGCAGCACCTGCACCGCCGTGTTGACCCGGACACGGGCGACCCGCGCGGCGTCCTGGGCGGGGGCCTCGCGCAGGTTGGCGAGGTCAGCGTGCACGTAGCCGGGGGCGGCGAGGGCGGCGGCGGACAGGGCGAGGAGCGGCGTCATGGGACCTCCTGTCCGGTGCCTGATGCAACCGCCGTGCCAGCGTTCGGGGCCCCAGGGGCATCGATTCGACACGATTCGTAGATCCGGATCTATCTGCACACGGCCTGCACGACATCGACGCGGCATCTCCACCGCCTCCACAGACCCCCGCCCGACCGGCGTGGTCTGTTGGCTTCATGCGAGCCCCACGCCTCACCTCCCTGCTGCTGCTGCCCGGCCTCGTGGCTCTGGGGTTGGAGCCCGCGCTGTGGCTGACCCGCACCTGGACGGACGGTGCGTACGACAGCGACGGCGCCTGGGTGGCAGCGGGGTGCGTGACGCTGGTGATCCTCGCGGTGCGCAGCGGGCGGGCGCCCCGGGCCGATGGCCTGAGCCGGGACGCCGGACTCCTGCTGGGCATCTCCGCGATGATCCGCCTGCTGGGGAGAGTGCTGGCGATCAACCACCTGGGCGCCTTCGCCCTGGTGTTGGACGTCTGGGCGCTGGGGCTCGCGTTGAACCTCGCCGCGCGGCCGTGGCCGGTCTCTCCGGCTGCGCTGGCCGGCCTGTTCGCCTTCGCCCTGCCCGCAGAGCAGGTGCTGCAGAGGCTGCTCGCCCACCCCCTCCGGCTGGTGTCGGCCGCGGCGGCCGAGGTGGTCCTGCGGCCCTTCTACCCGGATATGAGCCGCGCGGGCACCCTGCTGGACCGCCCCGGGCTGCTGCTCTCGGTGGACCTGCCCTGCTCCGGCGCCCAGGGGCTGGTGCTGCTGGGCACCCTCTGGATGGCCATCGGCTGCCGCCGCGACCCCGGCCTGCTCGGCTGGGCGATGGGCGGCTTTGCCGCGCTCCTCGGGGCGCTGCTCGCCAACACCTTGCGCGTCGGCGCGCTCTTCGTGGCCCCCAGCCTGCTGGCCGAGCCGGGCCACAGCCTCACCGGGCTCGTCGCCCTCGCGGTCGGGGCGGCCCCCCTGCTCGCCCTGGCCCGCCGCTGGCCGACCCGCGCGCGGCGCTTCGACCGACCCCTCATCCCCTTGTCCCTTCCCCCCCAGGCGGCGGCGGTCTTCTCCGCTGCGGCGGTGGTCATCGCCCTGGCCCCCCACCAACCGCTCGATGTCTCCGAGCCTGCGCCAGGGCCCGGCCTCCCCGTCTCACTCGGCGCGTGGTACGGCACCGCGCTGCCGCTCTCCGATCAGGAGCAGGTGTACTTCCAGCGCTTCGGAGGGCGCGTCGAGAAGGTCAGCTACCGCCTGGGGGCGGGCACCATCACTGCGCTGACGGTCCGCACGACCGCGCCGCTGCGCCACCTGCACGACCCCGACCGCTGCCTGCGGGGGGCCGGCCACGCCGTGGAGCGCCTCGGCGTGCGCAGCGAGGGGCTGCTCACCACCACCTGGAAGAGCGTCGACCCCGACGGCAACCCCTGGCGGGTGGAGGCCACCTTCATCAACGCCCGCGGCGAGGTCGCCGCCAGCGGCTCCGACGTGGCCTGGCGCTGGATGGCCGAGCCCGGGGTGGCCTGGATGCTCTTGGAGCGCATCTCGCCCTGGGGGGTCTGCGAAGACGACCCCGCCGTCTGCCGTGACTTCGAACAATCCCTGCTCGCTGCCCTTGACCTCGTGGAGGTGTCCTCGTGATCGCGATCCTCGCCCTGTCCCTCGTCCAAGACGCCCGCGCCCTCGCCCTCGCCGACCCCGAGGGCGGCATGATGGAGGTCGTCAACGACGCCGGAGATGTCTCCACCCTGCCCCTGCTGCGCAGCGAGGTCAACGCCCGCATCGACGGCGATCTGGCCAGCGTCACCCTCACCCAGACCTTCGCCAACCCCGGCGACGTGCCTCTGGACGCCCGCTACCTGTTCCCCCTGCCCGAGGACGCGGCGGTCCACGCCATGACCATGACCGCGGGCGATCTGGTCGTCCGCGCGGAGATCCGGGAGAAGGAGCAGGCCCGGAAGGAGTACGAGACCGCGAAGGCCGAGGGCAAGCAGGCCGCGCTGCTCACCCAGCACCGCCCCAACGTCTTCACCCAGGAGGTCGCCAACCTGCCCCCCGGCGAGCAGGTGGTCGTCGAGCTGTCCTACGCCTGGGCCGTGCCCCGGGAGGACGGCGCCTACGCCTTCATGTTCCCGATGACCGTGGGCCCGCGCTTCATCCCCGGCGGGGGCAGCCAGGTTGAGGGCGCCGCCGCCGAGCTGAACGCCTGGGCCCCGGGCATGCCCGTGGGCGAGACGACCCCCCCGAAGACCGTCGGCGCCGATCGCATCCGCCTCAACGTGACCCTGAACGGCGGGGTGCGGGTGGGCCTGCTGGAGAGCCCCACCCACCCCGTCACGATGCGCGCGGACGGGCCGAGGGTGCGCCACGTCTCGCTGGACACCTCGGCGGACGTCCCGAACGATGACTTCATCCTGCGCTATCGGCTTGGCCATGACGACGTGGGGGTCGGCGTCATGACCGAGGGTGAGGGCGGCGAGGGCACCGTCAGCCTGCTCATCGAGCCCCCCCAGGCCATCGAGCGCAGCGCGCAGGTGCCCCGGGAGATGGTGTTCCTGCTGGACACCTCCTGCTCCATGAAGGGCAAGCCGATGGACGCCTCGAAGCGCTTCATGCTGCGGGCCCTCGACACCCTCGGGGAACAGGACAGCTTCCGCATCATCCGTTTCTCCGACGACGCCAGCGCGCTCTCCGACGAGCCGCTGCCCGCGACCGGCGGCAACATCGTCCGGGGCAAGGAGTACGTCCGCGAGCTGTCCGGCAACGGCGGCACCCAGATGACCCGGGGCATCACCGCCGCGCTGTCCACCCCCCCGCGCGCCGGCGTGATGCGCACCGTGGTGTTCCTGACCGACGGCTACATCGGCAACGAGGGCGACATCATCGCCCTCGTCGAGAAGCTGGACAGCGACGCCCGCCTGTTCGCCCTGGGCATCGGCGGCTCGGTCAACCGCTACCTGCTGACCGAGCTGGCCCGGGTCGGGCGGGGCACCGCGCGGGTGGTCACCGAGATGGACAAGGCCGAGGCCGAGGCCGACCGCCTGGCGGAGCGCCTGGCCGCGCCGGTGATGGCGGACCTCGTCATCGACTGGGGGGACGCCCCGGTCCGCCTTGCGACGCCTGAGCGTCTGCCGGACCTCTTCCTCGGGGACTCGCTGCGGGTTCTGGCCCGCTACGACGGCGTGGGGACGTTCCCGATCACCCTGCGGGGGCGCAACGGCAGCGCGCCCGTCGAGATCCCGGTCACCCTGGAGCTGCCGCAGCGCGGCGAGGGCGGGGAGGCCCTGCGCCTGGTGTGGGCGCGCTACCAGATCGAGGACCTCATGCAGCAGTACACCTCGCCGGCCAACGCCGACCGCCGGGAGCAGCTCCAGTCCGAGGTCACCGCGATGGGCCTGGAGCACGGCCTGGTGACCCAGTGGACCGCCTTCGTGGCGGTGGCCGACGAGAAGGCGGTGGCCTCCAACGATGGCCCCAAGCGCCAGGTCGAACTCCCGAGCCGCAGCGGCAACCCCGTCCGGACCAACTACGGCGGCGGCTCGTTCTCCGGCAGCGCCTCCCCCGAGCCGGCGGGCTGGGCGGCCATCCTGCTGCTGCTGGGCCTGGGGCGGCGGGCCCTCAGGGGCTCGGGCGAAGAGGATTGAGCACGTACTGCGCCTCGATGGGGCGCAGCCGGGCCTCCAGCTCGTCCTGGGTGACGCCGAAGTCCTCGGGGCCGTAGCGGTGCACGCCGTGCTTGTGGCGGGGGTGGGCCTCGATGTAGGCCCGCAGCCGCGCCTCGAAGTCCGCGGTGAAGTCCAGCCCGAAGTGCGCGTAGATGCCCTGCACCGTGCCCAGCGGGTCACCGGTGAGGGTCTCGTAGGTCACGTCGAGCACCCGGCCGGGGTGGACCCGCCGCGCGGCCTGGTTGCGGGCGACCAGCCGCTCCATCAGGCGCAGGTTGGACTGCGCCATGCGGGGCAGATCCTGGCGCGCGCTGGTGACCGCGTGCAGGCTGTAGAGCAGGCTGTCCAGGCTGAGCGCGGTCTTGACGATGTCCCGGTGGGTCTGGACCACGCAGGCGTCGGGAAGGAGGGTGAGCAGCTCGTCGGTGCCGGCCAGGTGCGCGGGGGCCTTCAGGGTCAGCCGCTGCCCCGGAGAGCCGGCCTGGAAGATGCGCAGCAGGTCCCGATAGTCGACATAGGACGCCGTCTTGTCCTGGTCGACGTACCAGTCCGCGTACCCGTGGCAGGGGCAGACCGTCCAGTACCCCATGCTCACGAAGCTGAGGTTGAACAGCAGCATGCACTCCTCGGGCGCCTCGGCGTCGAGGTGGTGCTTGGCGTCCAGCTCCGGGGCGATGCGCTTGAGCATCCCCACCCGCTGGCGCGCCTCGGCGAGCCGCTTGTCCGCGCCCGGACCGGGCAGGGGGCGCTGCAGCTCCCATAGCTGGAGCGGCCGGGCGTCGGGGTGCTGGCACAGCAGGCGGTGCAGGAAGGTGGTGCCGGAGCGCGGCAGCCCGATGATGACGATGGGCGGGACCAGCGGCGTGTCCAGGGCCGGGTCCCGGCGGGCGCGCAGCGCATTGAGCCGGAGGCGCGCGACCAGGGCGCTCACCGAGGTGGACCACAGCGAGATGTGCCCCAGGGTGCTGAGGTTCGCGTCCTCGTGCAGGGACCGCATCAGCACGTCGAGCCCCTCGCGGAAGCCGTCCTCGCCGAAGTCGGTGAGCCCGCCGGCCTCGCGGGAGGCCGCCTCGAGCAGCGCGTCCGCCTCCAGCGGGCCGAAGCCGACGCCCACCCGGGAGAGCTGCTTCGCCACCCAGAGCAGGGCGCGCAGGTCCCAGGGCAGAGCGCGGGTCGCGTCGAGCATGGGGCCTCCGTAACCGGTGCGCGATAGCTGGTCTTCATGGTCCGCACGCTCCGCATCTGGCTGCGTCGGCTCCTGCGCCTCGCGGGGGCGCTCGCCATGATCAGCGTCGCTCAGGTGACCCTGCTGCGGGTGGTCGACCCGCCGATCACCCTCACGATGGTCGAGCGCGTCTGGGACCACCACGCCGAGGACGGCGAGTGGGCGGGGGTGAACCACCGCAGCGTCCGATACGACGCGATGGGCCCCCTCCCCCGCATGGCCGTGGCTTCCGAGGACGCCTGGTTCTGGCACCACAACGGCTTCGACTGGGAGGCGCTGCGGCAGGCCTGGTCCTACAACCAGAGCCGCGCCGAGGGCGCCCCCAAGCGCGGCGGCAGCACCATCAGCCAGCAGGTCGCCCGCAACGTGTTCCTGTGGCAGGGCCGCTCCTGGCTGCGCAAGGCCCCGGAGACCTGGTACGCCTTGTGGCTGGAGCTGCTCGTGCCCAAGCAGCGCATCCTGGAGGTCTACCTCAACGTCGCCGAGCTGGGCCCGATGACCTTCGGCGCCGAGGCCGCGGCGCAGCGCTGGTACGGCCGCCCGGCCAGCAAGCTCACCGAGGAGCAGGCCGCCCGCATCGCGGCCATCCTGCCCGCGCCGCGCCACCGGGACCCCAACAGCAGCGCCATGCGCAAGCGGGCCCGGAACATCCGGCAGAACCAGGTCCCCTTCCCCGGCGAGCCCGGGTTCGAGGAGATGGCCGAGGGGTGGACGGAGCGACGCCGCGGCGAGTGAACCGGCGGCTCAGTTACACTCGATGCGGATCGTGCAGCCGAAGCAGGTCAGCTCGGTGCCGCTCGGCATGGGGGTGTTCGTCTCTTCGCCGTTTTCTTCCAGGCAGGAATGCCAGCCCGAGCACTGCTCCTCGTCGCCGCCGAAGTTCTCGCAGCCGCTGACCGCGGTCAGGGTCGCGCCAGCGTCATCGCAGAGGCAATCCGGCGTGCCGGAGGCGGTGTCGGTGTCGGAGGTGCTGGTGTCATCCTCCTTGTCTCCGCAGGAAAGGCTGGTGCACGCGGCCAGGGCGAGCACGGTCATGAAGCGGCGCATGGTTCTCCTCCTGAGAACCGAAGTCTACCGCAGCATCCGACCACCCGGCCACCGCCGTCCGCGCCGACACGCCTGCCCGGCGATCCGACGGCCGACGCCCCGCGCCACAAGCCGACACAGCGGCCCCGGGGGTGCGCCAGGCGCGAGGTGATACCCCTGTCTTCCCGCGAAGTGGTAGGGTTCCCCCGGGTTCACGTCGGCTCCGGGATCGCGCGGAGCGACCGGGCCCGGACCCAGCCGGCCAGATCGCGCCGGCGCGCTGACGATCGAGCAGGAGGCGATGATGATGGTCTGGATGATGGCGTTGGCTTGTGGGGGTGGCGGCGACTTCGACGTCGACATCGGCGGCGAGCGGTGGCATGCGCCGTCGAAGCGCGGCCTGGAGTACGACGACACCGTCGGCGGCACCTACGCCTGGTACAACACCGACGACGTGTCGGTCGGGATCAACCTCGCCAGCGCGGGCGTCCTCCACCAGGGCGAGTTCATCGAGAGCAACTTCGGGCTCAGCGACCCGGACGTCTACGACAGCAAGTACGTCTTCGTCAGCCAGACCATCTGGGCCACGGAGTTCCAGTGGCTGGGCAAGAGCGCGACCCCCTGGCGCCTCAGCGGCCGCGTCCTCGGCGAGACCGACGCCGGCGAGATCATGGACGGGACGTGGTCCATCGAGGTGCGGGACTGCGCCTCGACCTTCTGGCCCACCGGCATCTGCGGAAACCTGAGCGAGCCGGACCAGGAGCCCGAGAGCTTCTACACGGGCATCAGCGCCGAGAACATCGGCGATGGCACCCTGGAGGGGGAGCTGGCCGCCCAGCTCTTCGTCGGCTCGGAGCTGGACGAGTCCTGGGACGGCTACCCGGTCGTCTACACCGGCCGCGAGATGCAGTTCTCCACCGGCGTCTCGATCCCCTGCACAGAGACGGGGCGCAAGAACGCCGAGGAGGACGTGCACATCGGCACGCAGACCCAGGTCCTCTGCGGCGGTGACCTCGAGCCCATCGAGGTCGATGGGTGTACCTACACCACGGCCGTCCTGGGCTCGCCGATGTGGGCGGTGTACGCCAGCGCCGCGACCGAGGACGAGAGCTGCACGAGGCTCGCCGGGTACATCGGGCTGGCCGGCCAGACGGCCCTGGCGCAGCAAGGGGGCTTCTGAGCCTCTGCGAGAACCCCCGGCGCGGTTCGAACGCGCGACCCGCGGCTTAGAAGACCGCTGCTCTTCCGCTGAGCTACGAGGGCAGAGGGAGTACGACGGGATTCGAACCCGCGCCTGCCGGGGTCACGACCCGGTGCTCTACCAATTAAGCTACGTACTCCAGACGCTGCAGACGGGATTCGAACCCGCATTCACCGACTTGAAAGGCCAGGATCCTCTCCGGTTGGACGACTGCAGCAGGGGAAAGTGGGCGTGCCAGGACTCGAACCTGGAATCGCGGCCATATCAGGACCGTGCCTTCACCGATTTGGCTACACGCCCCGAAGGGGGAGTACCCTCGACTGGAGTTGAACCAGCGCCTGTGGCTTCGGAGACCACCGCTCTTCCGCTGAGCTACGAGGGCATGGGGTTGAGAAGGAGCGCCCCTGGCAGGAGTCGAACCTGCGCAAACGCGGCTTAGGAGACCACTGCTCTTCCTCTGAGCTACAAGGGCATGGGGTTGAGAAGGAGCGCCCCCGGCAGGAGTCGAACCTGCGCAAACGCGGCTTCGTAGACCGCTGCTCTTCCTCTGAGCTACAGGGGCGAATCAAACAGAGAGCCCTCGACAGGAATCGAACCTGCGACCTGCGGCTTCGCGAACCGCTGCTCCTCCTCTGAGCTACGAGGGCAGATGATAGGTTGGAATAGGCACACCAGGAGTCGAACCTGGACCTCCACCACGTCACGGTGGCGCTCTGCCGTTGAGCCATGCGCCTGGAAGCGACCCCGCCGGGATTCGAACCCGAAGGCTCCGCATTAACGGTGCGGCGCTCGTCCGATTGAGCTTCAGGGCCAGGAGCGGCCTCGCCGGGACTCGAACCCGGAACTTCCGCATTAACAGTGCGGCGCTCTACCAATTGAGCTACGAGGCCAGAGAAGGTGGGGTGAAGAGGCACGGCGGGTCCTTGGCGGCGCTGTGGAAGCGTGCGGGGAACCCGGAGGGAGCCTCTTCGGCCCCAGGAGCGTTCGGTGGCTCCTTGAGAGCTGTCGACGGGACTCGAACCCGCATTGCCCGAGCTGAGAACCCGGGGTCCTGACCGTTAGACGACGACAGCGTGAGTCGCGGAGGGGAGACTCGAACTCCCACCCTTCCGTGTATGAGACGGATGCCCTTCCAGTTGGGCCACTCCGCGAGGCATTCAGTACAGTATTGTGTTCTTCACAGACCCGTCCCATCACACACAGAGACTGCGTGCGTCAGGGGGGGGAGACCTGGCGAGGGCAGAGAGAAAAAACCCTCGGTCTCCGGGGAGCCGAGGGCTGCAAGGCGAGGACGCTGGAGGCGCCTATCCCTTGAGTCTCTCGGCCCTGAGCCGTTCATTCCGAACGCGCTCAATCCGCATGATTCGCCTGTTTTCGACGATTCGCATGGCGCGAACGGCCGGCACGAAGCCAGCGCAGACGCAGCGCTCATGCGCGACGACGTGGCGATGCTGGAAGGAGGCGCAGGACATGACGGTTCCGGTCGGGCTTGGGTCCCTGGCAGCGCGCGCTCACCGCGTCGCCGCTCATTCATCTTGTACCCTGAGCACGTTTGACTGTAAAGGATTTTCTCTGACTTTTGTGCGCTTTTCTTGATAACGATGCTTTCAACTCGATCAACTCCTGATACGAGTCGCCCGGACAGATGTTGGTCTACAACCCGCGGCGGTACAGCCCGTGGTCGGCCACCGCCGCGTACAGCACCGCCCCGTCCGGGCTCAAGGCGAGGTCCTGGAGGGTGTTGGTGCCCAGGTGTTGCAGCACCGCGGCGTCCGGGTCCGGGATCTCCGCCCAGGTGTCGCCGCCGTCCTCAGAGCGGAAGGTAGCGCCGCCGTGGTCCATGACGACGACCCGGTCCCCGCGGCAGACCAGCCCGGTCATCTCCTCGCCCGTCTCCAGGACGCTGGACCAGCGCTCGCCCTGGTCGGTGGAGCGGAGCACGCCGCGCTCCGTGGTGGCGTACTGCCGGCCCGCGCAGCCGGCGATGTGGGTGACGCTGCGGTCCGGCACGTCCAGCGCCGCCCAGCTCAGCCCGCCGTCGGTCGAGCGGAACAGGCCGATGCCCTCGCCCTCGTGGTGGTCGATGTTCCCGGCCCGGTAGCTGCCCAGGAGCACGACGTCGGGGTCGTCCTGCACGAAGTGGATGGCGTGCATGGACGCCTCGGTCTGGGGGAGGCCATCCGCGGAGGGCTGCCACGTCAGGCCGCCGTCGTCGGTGCGGTAGACCCGGCCGCTGTCGTCGGCGTACTCCCCCGAGCCGACGGAGCCCACGAGCACCACGTCGGGGTCGGTGGGGTGGACGGCGAGGCCGTGCATGTGGGCGGCCAGCTCCTCGGGCAGGACCGCGGTCCAGGAGTAGCCCAGGTTGTCGGAGCGCATCACCCTGTCGTCGGTGCTGACCCAGACCTGGGCGGGCCGGGCCGCGCTGACCCGGATCTCCATGACGTAGTGCATGTACTCAGCCACGTGGGTCATGGCGTCGCCCCAGCCCAGCGACGTGAACAGGCCGCGCTCGCACTGGGTGCCGGCGTAGAGAAGGCCCTCGCACCAGGGGTGGGTGGCGACGACGGAGAGGTCATCGTCGATCATCCCCTCGCTGGCGTCGTTCCAGGTGGTGCCGTCGTCGGTGGAGCGCAGGACGCCGTCCTTGTGGCCCAGCAGCAGCGCGTCCCCGGCGCGCGCGGCGAAGGCGGCGTGGTGGGCGAAGTCAGGCAGGGGCCCGGCGTCGACGAGGCCCTGGTCATCGACGCGCCAGGCGCGATCCTCGGTGAAGAACCAGAGGGTGCCGTCCGGCGCGCGGATGGAGGCGGTCAGCTCGGCGCCGGCCTGGCCGACGACCTCGGAGGGGGCGTCGCCGTCGATGACCCGGGCGACCTCCCCGACCGCGTATCGGATGACGCCGTCCTCCACCCCCACCGTGCCCAGGTGGATGGGGCCCTGCTCCAGCGTCTCCGGCTGCCCCTCCCAGCCCGGCAGGCGCGCGATGCCGCCCTCGTGGACGGCGACGATGAGGTCGTCGCCGTCCGGGAAGAGGGCCCACCAGTCGTCGTGGAGGCCGTGGAAGCCAGAGCCGCCGTGCCGCCGCCCGAACGAGGCGAGCCAGGTGAAGGAGTCGCCCTTGTCGTCCGAGCGGAAGAAGTCGCCGTCCTGGTCGATGGCGTAGAGCCTGTCGCCGCGCCAGGCCACGCCCCGGACCCGCTCGCCCTCCTCGAAGCTGCCCAAGGCGGTACGGGTGATGTCGTCCCCGCCGTCCATCGAGAGGTAGAGGGTGTCCGCGCAGTAGGCGATGAGCCGGGGCTCGGTGGGGTGGACCGCGATCTGGCCCGCCAGGTGGGTGACCTCGGTGCGCCCCGGCCGCCAGGTCCGGCCGCCGTCCTCGGAGCGGTGCAGGCCGTTGTGGTGGGAGACCGTGTAGACCCGAGAGGGGTTCGAAGGGGCCGCGACGATGAAGAGCAGGTCCCCGCCCGGCGCAGGGTCCGCCAGGCTCCACCGGTCGTCGGGGATGTCCGGCATCTCCAGCGGGTCCGGGCAGACCAGGCCGTCAGGCCAGGGCGCGGCGGTGTCCCCCCCGTCGTCACGGCAGGCGAGGAGCGCGAGGAGGGGCAGGATTTTGCGAATCCTTCGCACGGCCCCATCGTATCATTCAAAGGCGCCATCCCAAGGCGAATGTCCAGGAGAAGCCGGTGGGGACGGTCTGGGCAGACTGCAGCGCGTCGTCGTTCATGACCCGGAACACCTCCTGCTCCAACGACGGCGGGTTGACATCGGCGCTGCGAGTCGCCTCTCCGGTCCGGCTGGCGAGGTAGCGAAGCTCGATGCCCCAGAGCAGGCCGCGCTCGCCCACGTGGTTGAGGCCCAGGCCCCCGCCCGCCCGCGCCCCAGCGGCGGTGACGCCGGCCACGCCCCCCTCATCGGCGACCGCGAACGACAGGTCCGCCCTCGCGGCGCTGTAGCCGGCGACGAAGAGGGCGTAGGGATCGAAGCCGGAGAAACGCTGCTGCTCCGAGAGCACCCAGGGGTCGAGGTGCGCGCCGACCCGCACCGCCCCCCCGAGGTGCCGGGTCGAGAAGTCCGCCTCCGAGGCCCCGAGCTCCGACTCCAGGGTCCGCCCGGCGAGGGCCGAGACGACCGGAGCACCAGCGAGCACCCCCTCGCCTCCCACGGTCAACGCCACGGCGCGGTCGCGGGCGACGCACAGGTCCACCGCGAGGCCGCCCCCCATCCAGCTCGCGAAGGCCAGCCCGATCCCCGCGGGGCCAGGGAGCTGGCTGTCGAACGCGCCGTGCAGCCGAAGATCGACGGTCCCGGCCGGGATCGCCCCCGGGTGCTCCTTGGCGAGCTGCTGACGGCGCTCCTCCCGATCCGCCCAGTCGTCGTCCCGTGCGATGTGGTGCACGGGGGGTGACGGCGGCGTCGTCAACAGCGGCATGCGCCCTCCTGGCAGCCTGGGGTCCTGGGCGCAGTATAGGGCGTGGAACCTCTGGTAGAGTCCTCGGGACCAGGAGGCTCGACCATGCGCCCGCTCATCCTTGCGATCTCACTCCTCGCTCTGGGCACCTCCTGCGGGCCGACCTGCAAGAGCACCTGCGAGCGCCTTTACGGCGATACCCCCGACTGCGCGATCGAGCGCCCGGGGCGCACCCGGACCGACCTGCTCGACTTCTGCATGACGGAGTGCACCACCGCCACCGGGATCCCCGGAGACGTCGGGGACTACGACCCCTACGAACGCCTGTCCTCTGCGGAGGCCGCCACCCTGGAGAACCGGGCCCAGGCGGAGGTGTGGATGGACTGCGTCGCGGAGACCTCGTGCGACCGGTTCTCAGAGGGCTACTGCGCGCCGGTCTGGTGAACCTGGGAGCCGCGGCCCAGCAGGGCGGCCAGGGCGCGGATCTCCTGGATCCTGTGGTTGAAGGCGGACCAGTCGTCGTGCTGGTCGATGGGCGACCACAGGGCCTCGATCTCCTCGTAGACCAGGCTCAGGGGAGCGTCGCCCTGGAAGTACGAGGCGTCGAGCCGCTCGGGCCTGGCGGGCGCGTAGGGCTCCAATGCGGCGAGCAGGCGGTCGTAGAGGGGCCCCTCGTACCAGCGGGCGGCGGGGCCCTGCAGGGCGAAGCTCCGCCGGGCGAGGCCGCCCCAGGTGTCGAAGAAGAAGCGCTCGAAGTCCACCGGGCGGTGGAGCAGGAAGGCGGAGACGGCCTCCACCAGCGCGCGGTCCCGGGCGCCGCCCAGTGGGGTGAGGCCGAGCCGCTCGCACAGACCCCGGCGCAGCGCGGCCAGGAACGCATCCCCGTAGCCCTCCAACGCCGCCTCCAGCGCGGCCTTGGGCGCGATTCGGGACAGGGCCTCGGCCAGGCGCTGCAGGTTCCACAGCACCGCCCCGGCCTGCCGCCCGTAGGCGTAGAGGCCGGTGTTGTCGAAGTAGGCGGCGACGAAGCCGGGGTCACCGTTGGGCACGAAGCGGTAGGGACCGTAGTCGAAGCTCTCGCCGGTGATGTTCATGTTGTCGGTGTTCAGCACGCCGTGGACGAAGCCGGCGACCATCCACTGCGCGGCCAGGGCGGCGGAGCGCTCGCAGACCCGGGTCAACAGGCGCGCCGGCAGCTCCCCCGGCCCCTGCGCGATCTCCGGGTAGTACAGGGCCACGACGTAGTCGGTGAGGGCACGCAGAGCCCGGTCGTCCTGCTCCCAGGCCAGCCGATGGAAGGTGCCGAAGCGGACGTGGCTGTGGCTGAGGCGGACGAGCACGCTGGAGCGGGTCGGTGAAGGCTCGTCGTAGCGAATCAGGGATTCGTGGGTCTCGAACAGGGAGAAGGTCTTGGAGGTGTTCACCCCCAGGGCCTCCAGCAGCTCGGTGGCGAGGGCCTCGCGGAACCCGCCCTTGAGGGTCAGCCGTCCGTCGCCGCCGCGAGACCACAGGGTGGTGCCGCTGCCCTTGGTGCCGAGGTCCAGCAGGCGCCCGTCCACCGGGTCGCGGAGTTGGGCGAACAGGAACCCCCGCCCGTCGCCGAGCTGGGGGTTGTAGAAGCGGAACTGGTGGCCGTGGTAGCGCAGGGCCAGCGGCTCGGGGAGGTTGTCGGGCAGGGGCGCGAAGGCTGCGAAGTGGCGCGCCCAGTCTGCGTCGTCCAGCCCCCCGAGGCCCACCCGAGCGGCCCAGGGCTGGTTGCGGAAGCGCTGCGTGACCTGCGGAAAGCGCGCGGGCTCGGCCCGATCGGAGAGGGGCGCGTCCAGCGTCGGCCAGACCGGGGCGGGCGTGTAGGCGCTCAGGGGTGGACCAGCGTGAGCGTGCTGCCCGCCGCGACCCCCTCGCGCTCGACCCGGGCGCCGTCCGGCCAGGTGACCACGACGCGGTCGGCGGCGGTGGCCGCGCCCAGGCCGAACACCCCGGCGCCCTCGCCGTTGGCGCGGTAGTCGGGGGCGGGGTTGGACAGGCGCCGCTGGATACCGGCCGCGGTGTGGACCTCGATCCGGGCGGAAAGGCTGCGCGCGACGCCGCCGGGGTCCATCGCCCGAACGTCGATCCAGTGGCTGTCCCCGCCAGGGTTGACCCAGGCCACCGGCTGCCCCGACATGCTGCCGTGGTACTCACCGTTGAAGATGATGAGGTCGGGCCAGGCGTCCCCGTTGAGCTGGGTGACCAGCGCGATCATGCCCTCGTGGATGGGCTCGACGGGGGGCGAGGCGTACCGGGCCGAGGCGGTGAAGTTGCCGCGACCGTCGTTCTCCAAGAGGGCGTCCGGCTCGTTGAGGATGGGGTCGACGCCGGCCTCGGTGACCATGAAGAGGTCGAGGTCGCCGTCCAGATCCACGTCCAGCGGCGCGATGTCGACGGTGTTGCGGGCGACGATGTCCGCCGGCAGGGAGCCGCCGGGGGCGAAGGTGCCGGCGCCGTCGTTGAGCAGCAGCGCGTCGAGGACCTCGGGCTTGCCGGTGACCGGCTCGAGGTCGGCGGACACAAGGGGCGGCGGGGTGCGCTCGTCGTTGACGCACTGGAGCCGGCCGTTGACGTGGCCGTCGATGCCCCGGCCCTCCACGAAGATCTGCCGGGTCTTGGGGTCGACCCAGGTGACGAGCCCGGGGCCCTTGGGGGGCTTCGCGTACTCGGCGGTGAGGTGGACGCGCACGCCCATCGCGGCCTCGCCCGTGGGGGTGCGGATGTCGCTGCCCCCGCCGTCGAGGTCGCCCTTGGCCCGGATGCGCACGGTGTTGCAGCCCTCGGGAGCTGAATAGACCGCGCGGTCGGTGTCCTCGGGGGTGAGGTAGAAGCGGAAGGTGCCGTCCCCTGCCCCGTCAGCGAAGCCCCACGCCCGCGCCAGCACGAGGTCGAGGTCGCCGTCGTTGTCCAGATCGGCCAGCTCGACGTCCCGCACCGACCGGATGTTGGGGAAGTCCTCGACCTGGGTGAAGCGCCCGTCCGCCCCCTGGAGCAGCAGGTGCACGCCGCTCTGGGACATGCGGACCAGATCCAGGCGGCCGTCGCCGTTGACGTCCCCCCACTGCCCGCCGTAGCTGGTCTTTTCGAAGCGGAGGCCGCGCTCCGCGCCCACCTCGGCCCAGGCGCCCTCCCCCACCTGCGCGAACAGCAGGTCGGGCTTCTTGGCCCCGAAGGCCGGGAAGTACAGCTCCGGGCGCAGGTCTCCGTCGATGTCCACGCAGCTCACGCCCCGCATGCGGGTGCCCTTGGAGGCCGCCAGCAGCTCGCCCCCGCGGTCAGTCCAGACGCCATCCGTGCCCCTGAAGCGCAGCTCGGCGGCGGCACCCCCCGCGCCCTTTCGCCCCCCGGAGCCGACCACGATCTCGTAGACGCCGTCTCGATCGACGTCGCAGGGGACCATGCCGTGGCGATCCGCGCGCTCCCCGCCCCACGGGTTGTCCGGCGCCTCGACGAAGCGGCCGTCCTCGCCCAGGCGGTACCAGTGCGGCGGCGTGGCGTGGCTGACCGCGGCCACCTCGATGCGCCCGTCGCCGTCCACGTCCATCCCGATGGCCGACCAGGCCGCCATCTCCTGCGGAAGGCCCAGCTCGTCCGCGTCGCGCGGGGTCACCGCCGCGAGCAGCAGGGCGGTCAGGGGGATCGTGGTCAGCCGAGGCGTCACAGCTTCACCTTGTACGGGAACCGGTGGTGGATCTTCAGGTAGCCCTGCCCGAGGTGCCAGATCGACTCGTCGATCCCGCCGAAGGACAGCACCCCGCCGTCCAGGGGCTGGGGCGGATAGACCCGGCTGTCCCATCCCAGGCTGAACAGCCAGCGCTTGTCGGGGGTCAGAGGCACCTCCAGCTCAGCCCGCCCGCTCAGGCCGGGACGCAGGAAGAACACCGGGCCGTCCACCAGCGTGTCCGAGTGGAGGAAGAGCCCGGTGACGACCAGCCCGCCGCTGACCGAGAGGCGCACCGGATCCTTCAGGAGCGGGGCGCCGAGGGACAAGGGCCGCCAGCTCACCCCGTAGATGCCGGTGTGGAGGATCTTCGGCGAGAGGATCAAGGTGTCGGGGATGAACAGCGAGGGCGAGATCCGCACCTCGTCGACCTGCTTCGCGGCCTTGCGGTACTGACGGGGGATCTGCTTCTTGTGCTTGCGGATGAACTCCTGGTCGATGACCGCCTGCACCGAGAGCATGAGCGCGCCGTGGACCGGCTGGTCTGCGAAGACGGGGCCGGAGACCACCAGCGCGGCCGGCCCCACGCCCACGTCCACCGGGACCTCGACCGCCTTGCCCGCGACGGCGACGCCGCAGAGGAGCGCCAGCGCGCCGCTCAGAGGCAGAGGTCGCCTCCCCAGTTGGTGTAGTTGTCGGTCTCGTCGCACTCCTCGACGATGTTGTTGCGATCGACGATGGCGATCAGGTCGACGATGTCGTGGTCGACGATGTCGGAGGCCGAGAAGTACAGCAGGATGCAGTCGAGGGAGGTGCCCGAGGCGATCGAGCCGACCTGGCTGGCTGGCACGTTCGGATCGTTGAGGATGTACCGGGACTGTGCCCCCAGGTCGACCAGCTCGCCGCCGTCGGACTCCCCGAACAGCTCGATGCGGATCTGGCCGCCAGCGGAGGCGGTGCCCTCATTGCCCACCCGGACGGACGCCACGCCGTAGGAGCCGGCGTTGGAGCAGTCCTCGACGCAGACGTCCACGATCTGCACGAAGAGGTCGGCCTCGGTGGGCTCGGCGGGGCGGGCCCGGTAGAGATTGTCCTCCAGCCAGTAGCGGTTGTTCAGCGGCAGCGGCACCTCGCCCGCCGGGCCGATGTTGGTGGCGGCGTAGTCGTGGAGCTGCCAGCCCGGGCCGCCCTGGGCCCAGTCGCCGTTGGGGTGGCCGATGACCGTGAGCCCCGGCGGCTGGGTGATGTCGCTGTCGTTGTCGGTGGCGATGAGGATCTCCGCGGACCCGTCCGCGTCGTAGTCGGCGATCTTGGGGTAGTTCAGGGTCGTGTCGGAGATGTAGTTCTCGTAGCTCCAGAGGATGCTGCCCGTGGCGCCGTCGAGGATGAACAGCTCCTCCTGGTCGCCCAGCAGCAGCTCGAAGGCCCCGTCGTTGTCGAAGTCGAAGCCGGAGCAGGTCGCCCAGCCCGGCGGGGCCTCGATGTCGTCGGAGGCGTTGGGCGGCGTGTACACCCGCCCGTTGTCGTCGATGGGCAGGGTCCAGAGCTGGGTGCCGTCGAGGTCGTAGACGAAGAACTCGTACTGCGCGGAGACCCCCAGCTCGGGCTCCCCGTCGCCGTCGAAGTCCGCCACGCAGGGCGCGCCCATCGAGACCTCGGAGGTCACCGGGGTGAACACCGTCTCGGTGCCGTCGTGCTCGTACAGCCCCCAGCTCCCGTCGCCGACGGCGATGATCTCGGGGTTGTCGTCGCTGTCGGCCTGCACGATGGCGTTCCAGTGGCCGGTGTCCAGGGAGCCGATCACGCCCGTGGGCGAGGACCAGCAGGGGGTGCCGTCCCAATAGAAGCACTCGCCGCCGATGAGGATCTCCTGCTCGCCGTCGAGGTCGATGTCCGCGATGGCGGGCATGGTGACGGTGATGGTGTGGTCGAAGGCCAGGGTGCTGATCAGGTTGCCGTTGACGCCGTCGAGCACGAGGTCGTAGGCGATGACCTCGGGCACGCCGTCGCCGTCGAGGTCGGCCACGGTGGGCTGCACCGGAGCGCCGACGACCAGCTCGCCGGTGGACGGGTCGGCGATGTAGGGCACGTCCAGGGACTGAGCGCTCACCCACATCACGGAGCCGTCGTTGTCGATGCCGACGACCTCACCGGTGTCGTAGATGCCCACGATCTCCGGGCGGCCGTCCAGATCGAGGTCGGCGACGGCCACGCCGCACTCCGGATCCAGGTTCGTCCGGTGACCGGAGTTGACGAACGCGGGGAAGCTGGAGTGCATGTACTCGTTGTAGGTGCCGGTGTGGCCGCCCACGTAGTCGAGCACCATCACCGCGCCGTCGCTGAAGAAGAGGTCCGCCTGGCTGGGGTTGCCGTCGCCGGCCTGGTGGATGACCATCGGGCGGTCCAGGCCGTCGACGACGCCGTTGCTGTCGGTGTCGAAGAAGGGGCTGACGTAGGGCCCGCCGTAGCTGTCGTCGTAGTAGGTGGAGACGCCGAAGGTGTAGCCGGCCCACTGGAACTCGATCTCCGGATCCCAGAAGTCCGGCCCCTGGGTGATCACGCCGCCACCGCAGGAGGGATCCAGCGGGAGGTCGGTCTCCGCGCTGCACTCCTCGACGGGGCAGTCCAGGCAGTCCGGGATGCCGTCGCCGTTGAGGTCCGGGTAGCCCTCATCGACCAGCCCGTCGTAGTCGTTGTCGAGGAAGTCGCAGGTCTCGGGCAGCGGCAGGCAGTTCGGCTCGCCGTCGCCGTCGAGGTCCGGGTAGCCCTCGTCCACCAGCCCGTCGCCGTCGTTGTCGATGTAGTCGCACTGCTCGGAGAGGTTCGGCGAGCCGGTGTCGTCAATGATCTGGGTGGGCTCGCAGACCTCTGGGGTGCCCCAGCAGCCGGCCGCCAGCAGCGACAGAAGGGGGATGACGCGCATCGCGGTCTCCGGTGCGAGGTCGCGGTTCATGGGGTCTCCTGCTCGGGCGTGCCGCCCTGCTCGCCGCCCTCGGTGCCCTCGCCCTCGGCGCCTTCGGCGCCCTCCTGGGCTTCCTGAGCAGCCTTCTCGGCCCGGGAGGCTTCGGTCTCGAGGATGATGAACTGCACCCGGCGGTTCTTGGCGCGGCCTGACGAGGTCTTGTTCGTCGCGATCGGCCTGGACTCACCATAGCCGACAGGCACGAGCCTGGTGATGTCCACACCCTTCTCGCTGAGGTAGCGGACGACCGACTCGACGCGGCGCTGGCTGAGGTCCTGGTTGTACTCGTCCGTACCCTTGGAGTCGGTGTGCCCCTGGACCTCGACCAGCAGGATGTGCGGGTTGTCCAGCATGGCGTTGGCCACCTGATCGAGCACCGGGAAGGACTCTTCCTTGATCGTGTCCTTGTCGAAGTCGAAGTAGACCTTCTCCAGGATGACGATCTCCTTCTCCTCGAGGCGGACCAGGGTGGGCTGGAGGATGATCTCGATGACGATGAGCGAGGTCTCACCGGGGTTGATGCGGAAGTCGCGGCGCTCGGTCCCGAAGGACTCCGCGCTGACCATCGCGCGCCATTGGCCCGGTGGCAGCTCGAAGATCTCCTCGCCGTCGTCACCGAGCTGCATCGGCTCGCGGGACTCCGGCCCGTCCAGCCGCACCTTCGCGTCGACGATGGCCCCCTTGTTGGAGCGGGTGATGATCTTCACCCGGCCGGGGATCCAGTCGAGCACCACGATGCGCTCGTTCTCGCCCTCCACGAGGGTGAGGTCGGCGATGGTCTCCTCGAACATGTAGGGGGCGCCGACGGTGATGTAGGGCGACGTGCCGGGGATCAGCTCCTCGATGCGGAGCACGCCCTCGGCGTCGACCAGGAAGGTCTGCCCGTCGATGTCGACGGTGGCGTTGGTGACGCGGTTGCCCTCGGTGTCCTCGACCCGCAGGATGAGGGTGGCGAGCTGGTCGGGGCAGCCGTCGTCGTCCACGTAGCCGTTGAAGTCCTCGGGGGCCTCGGGACAGAGGTCGAGGGAGTCGACCAGGCCGTCGAGGTCGGAGTCCGGCTCGACCGGGGGCCCGAAGGCGTAGCCGGCCCCCGCGAACAGGCGGAAGCTGGCGGCGGAGGCGCCCCGGGTCCAGGGGAAGGCTCCGCCGGCGGTCCAGAACACGCCGTTGGCGTAGCGACCGCGTCCGGAGAGGATGACCTCACCGGGCAGCTCCGTGCCGGGGACCTCGTTGGCGAACAAGGTGGGGCGGAGGTTGACCTCGGCGCGGGCAGCGTACTCGTCGGTGATCATGAGCGCGCCACCCACGGCCACCAGGAGCTGCGTGCCGCCGCGCAGGTTGCGGAACTCGATGCGCGGGCGGTACTCGAAGCCCAGGTTGGCGGTGAGGTGGAAGCGGGGGTCGGTGTAGCCCGAGGCCAGCAGGAGCCCTGCGTTGACCCCGGTGGAGCCCAGGAAGCGGTCCTGGTTGCCCGTGGGCAGGTCCACGAAGGGCACCGCCGAGAAGCCGAAGCCCTCGACCCCGGGGTCGGGCATGGCGATGCCGATGGGCGCGGCCACCCGGAGGTCACCCAGGGCGAAGCCCTTGGCCTCGGGGCCGGCGCGGGTCACCGGGTCGTAGCCGGTGGAGGTGAAGAACAGCGGCATGGTCGCGGCGAAGGCGAAGCGCTCGTGCGCCCCGTAGGTGGCCGCGAGGTTGAGGCCGATGAGGTTGTCCACCAGCTCGTAGCGCTCGAACCGGTCGTCGACCTGGGAGTAGAGCACCAGCGGCGCCTTGCTGAACTCCAGGAGCCCCTGCACGCCGCCGGTCATCGGGGTCTGCGCCTCGGGGCGCCAGGTGGTGACGAGGTCCATGGCGTCGCCGTCGTCCGGCGCCATGACGAAGCCGTGGGCGTCGATGCGGTCGGTGTCCTGGGCGAGCGCGGGCGCCCCCACCATGAGCATCAGCAGCAGCGCGGACAGGAGCCGGAGCAGCAGCGCAGAACCTCTCAGCGCGGGCAATCTCAGCACGGGCAGCCTCTGCAGGGCAGTACGGATCACGGCGTTCAGGCCCCCCGCCGGCGCCGGGCGAGGCCCAGGAGCCCCGCCGCGATCAACCAGCCATAGCCAGAGGGATCCACGTCGGGCGCGGCGGCGCACTCCAGGCCGCCCTGCACCCACTCGATCGCCTCGCAGTAGTCCCAGCCATCGCAGTCCTGATCGATGCCGTCGCCGTCGATCTCCAGGCCATCGGGGTTGATGTCCGGGTCGTCGTCGTCGCAGTCCAGCCCGCCGCAGGCGTATGCCTCGTAGCCGTCGCTGTCGGAGTCGCAGACGGAGACGAGGTCCTCACCGCTGCAGTCCTGGTCGATCCCGTCGTTGGGGATCTCTGTGGCGAAGGGGTGGGTGTCGGGATCGGTGTCGTCGCAGTCGGTGCCGTTGGGGCAAGCCGCAGCGGAGACGTAGCCGTCATCGTCTTCGTCGACAGCGCACTGCTGCGCCGCCGCCTGACCGACGAACAGCCCGGTGGTCAGCAACGACAGAACAAGGAAGCGGCCCATCAGGAACCCTCCGGTGGCAGACGACCCGGGGGTCGTCGTCCCGGGCCGACGTCCTGCACGCCCGGGGAAACGCATCGAGTCATGGTCCCCCCAAGCATAGCCCATAGGGCCGCCGCGGCGTAGGGGCTTACTGGAAGAGGACCTGACAGTCCTCCAACACCTCAGCGGGGTGGGCGTTGAAGTTGACCCGGGGATACTCCAGGGCCACATCCCCCTGCGCGTCGAGGATGACGCTCACTCGGGAGGGGCTGCTCTGGGTGGCCGAGGTCGCCGCGCCGTAGGTGAGCGCGAGGGTGCGCGCGTCGTCGGTCCAGATCTCGTACTGGAAGCCCTCCTCCGCCACCCAGGGTCCGGTCTCGGAGGGGGGATCGAAGCCGACGCCGACGATCTCGACGCCCAGGGCCTGGAACTCTTCGTAGAGGTCGCGGTACCCGCAACCCTCGATCGTTCAGCCAAAGGTCCCGGCTGACGGGAAGAACCACATGACGGTGGGGTGGCCGCGCAGGTCGTCGGGGCCCCGCGCGCTGCCGTCGTGGCTGGTGGCGACGAAGTCCGGGAGAGGGAGCGGCTCGGAGGGCCGCTCGCCGTGCAGCCCGTCCCAGTCGATCGAGGTGTCCGAGGTGTCCACCACCGCGCCGGAGTCGTCTGCGGCGCCCGAGTCGTCGACCGCCGAGTCGTCCGCGGAGGTGTCCACGGCCACCGCGGAGTCGTCCGCGGGGCTGGTCTTGGGGGTGCAGCCCAGCAGGGCCATCAGCAACAGGGGCATGAAGAGACGCTATCCGATCGGCCAGCCTCTCGCATCCAGCCCCCCCGCCGTCGCTGGATCGTCACAAACGCCTCCCGACGGTCGGGTTAGCTGATAGGTGGGATGACGTCGTGTCGTCCTCAACACACCCGGACGTACCCGTCCAGCCGGAGGATTCATGCAAACGAACCGCATGTGGACCATTTCCTCTTCCGCGCTGTGCTACCTGGTCGTCCCCTCCGGCAAGCCGGATGGCGTTCGGTAGCGCTGACGGGCACTCGCTGCGCTCTGCATCCGATCCCGTCGACGCGCGGACCACCCTCTGAGGTGGTGCTGACGTTCGGGTCCATCAAGCCTGCCTCCCGCAGGCGCCGCGTCTTCGCCACCTCGCCCTGTCCGTCGCCTCTGACGACGTGACCCCACGCGCCCCTCCCCAGGGGCGCCTCGAGACGTGAGGAAGGTGCGTCATGTCGACGCAACAACCGGCCCAAGGCCGCATCGGCGCGCGCGTGGTGCTCGCGCTGGCCTGGCCGGTCATGATCGCTCGGCTCTCCCACACCGCCATGACGGTGGCCGACACCATCTACATCGGGCAGCTCGGCACCACCGCGCTGGCCGCCGGAGGGCTCGCCTCCATCGCCTGCTACATCCCGCTGGCGTCCGGGATCGGCCTGCTCGGCGGCGTCCGGATCACGACGTCCCACTTCACCGGGGCGGAGGACCACCGGACCGCGGGTCGGCTGGCCTGGCAGGCTCTCTGGCTGGCCCTGGCCGTGGGCTTCGTCACGGCCCTCATCGCGCCGCTGGCGCCCCTGGCCCTGTCCATCATGGGCGCGTCGGAGGCCACGCTGGCCCTGGGCGAACCCTACCTCAAGGTGCGCCTGCTCGGCTCCGCCCTGGAGCTGAGCTTCTTCGCGTTGGCGGGGTGGTTCCAGGGGCGCGGGGACACCCGGACGCCGATGCGGGCCTCGCTCCTGGCCAACGGCCTGAACATCGGGCTCGATCCGCTGTTCATCTTCGGGCTGGGGCCGCTCCCGGCGCTGGGCCTTGCGGGCGCTGCGCTGGCGACCTCGCTCTCGGCCGGGGCGGGCATGGCCCTGATGGCGTGGCGCATCCGCCCCCAGCTCCCGGAGGCCGAGCGACCGGATCGCCAGCTCCTGGGCCGGATCGTGCGGCTGGGGTCGCCGATGGCCGCCCAGTCCCTGCTGGAGGTGATGGCGTTCGCGGTGTTCAGCGGCGCGCTGGCCCGCATCGGAGACGCCGCGCTGGCCGCCCACGTCATCGTGGTGCGCATCCTGAGCGTGAGCTTCCTGCCGGGGCTGGCCCTGGGCGAGGCCTCGGGCGTGCTCGTGGGGCAGGCGCTGGGCGCCGGCCGCCCCGAGCGGGCGCGGCAGTCATGGCGCACCGCGACGCTGCTGGGGCTGGGCATCATGAGCGCCTGGGCGGTGGTGTTCCTCACCATCCCCGAGCCGCTGCTCGCCGCGTTCGACCCCTCGCCCGAGGTGGCGGAGGTGGGCCGCACGCTCCTGGCGATCGGGGCCTGCTTCCAGACGATCGACTCGGTGGCGATGATCGCGATGCTCACCCTGCAGGGCGCGGGCGACACCCGATTCACGATGGTGTGCGCGATCGGCGGGGCCTGGCTGCTCAAGCTCCCCACCGGCCTCGCGCTGGCCTTCCCGCTGGGCCTCGGCGCGGCGGGGGTGTGGCTGGGGTTCACCGCCGAGCTGGTGGTGCTCGCGGCGCTGGGCGTGTGGCGGATCCGCGGCGACGAGTGGCTGGGCGCGGACGTCACCGGACGCGGGGCTGCGGCCTGAGTGAGCGGCGGCGCGCACATCGCGCGTCGCCGCTCCGATCTTTTTTGGGAACCTGGCGGACCCCTCGTGCGTGTAAGAGGGGTGATGGCCTGGCCCGCTGCCCGCACCGACCCCCTGCTCGACCGCGCGACCCGCGGCGACCGGGCGGCCCGCGCGGCGCTGCTGGAGCAGCACGGCCCGCGGGTCTACGCCCTCTGCACCCGCCTCAGCCACCAGCCGGACGACGCCTACCAGGAGATCTGGGCCCGCATCTTCCAGCGGCTGGACCGCTTCGACCCCCACGGCGCGGCGTCGCTGCAGACATGGATCGCCACGCTCGCCCACCGCACCCTGGTCGACCACCACCGCCGCCGCGCCGCCCGGGGCGACCCGCTGCCCCTGGGTGAGCTGCCCGCCCAGGCCCCGGCCGTGGACGAACAGCTCTCTGCGCGGGCCCGCGCGGCCCAGCTCGATCAGGCCCTCAGCCGTCTGCCCGAGGGCCAGCGTCGGGTGGTGGTGCTCCACCACATCGAGGGGCTGTCCCTGGATGAGATCGCCCGCGAGGAGGGGGTGGCCGTGGGCACGGTCAAGTCCCGCCTGCACCGGGGTCGGGCGCGGCTGGCCCAGCTCCTGGCCCCCCACCGAGGTGCCCCATGAGCAGCTCCCTCTCCCCCGCGCTCCTGGAGGACCTCTCCCGGCTGCTGGCCGGGGAGCTGCCGCCGGAGCAGGCCGACGCGCTGGAGGCCCGCATCGCCACCGAGCCCGAGCTGGCCCGCGCCTGGGAGGCCATGAAGGGGCTCCCGGACGCGCTGGCGGCCCTGCCCCCGATCCGGCCGCCCGCCGCGCTGAACCGCGCGGTGCTCGGCGATCCCTCGCCCGCCCGTCGCCCCCCCCGTCGCTGGCCTGCCGCCGTCGTGGCGCTGGCGGCGGCGACGCTCCTCGCGCTGCTCTGGCCGCGCCCTCAGCCCCAGCTCAAGCTGCTCATCGGCAGCCAGCTCATCGAGGGGCGGGCGCAGGTGCTGACCATCGACGCGGTCAGCATCGACGTCGACGGCCGCGCCCTCGTCACCCTCACCCCCCCCGACGGTCCGCCCGTCCAGGAGAACCCCATGGCCCTTCGAGAGCTGCTGGCCGCCGCCGCCGGCGCGGTCGTCACCGTCGCGGTGTACGAAGGCACCGCCCTGATCCAGTCCCCCGACAGCGCCGAGCCCGTGCTCATCGAGGCCGGGCAGACCCACACCGTCGGGGAACCGGGACCGACCCGGGTGGTGCGTCGCGTGGCCCGCCCCGCCGGCGGTGACGTCGGCATGGAGCTCCATCCCTCCCTCCTCGCTTCGGACGCGCCGGAGGACATGGAGGCCGAGCTGGAGAAGCTCCGATTCGAGAACGCGCTGCTGCGGGGGCAGGTCCGCGTGACCCAGGGCGAACCCCAGGACTGGCCGGAGGCCGTGCCCGCAGCGCTGCGGGCCTCGGGGCTGGAGGAGGCCCTGGGCGCCACCGTCGGAGAGGTCGCGGAGCTGGTGGAGATGGACTGCTCCGAGTACCCCTGCGTCGCGGTGCTCAACGCGCTGGTTCCCCCCCAGGATCCCGCGCTGCAGGACGCCTTCAAGGCGCTGGAGACCCGCCTGTCCGAGGAGGCGGGGGGGGACATCGGCATGATGGTCGCCATCGCCGAGTCCCGCACCGACGCCGACACCGAGGGCGTGGGTGTCATCGTGATGGCCGCGATGGACGAGGGCGCCTCCGAGGATCCCGACCTCAACACCCGCCTGAGGCACCGCACCGACGAGGCTCTGCGCGCCCAGACCGACGCCATGATGGCCGAGCAGGAGGTCGCCGCGGACAACTGAAGGAGCGCTGCTTGGGCGGGATGCGCTGCGCCGGATAGCATCTCTCGAACAGGAGCAGCGCATGAGCAATCCCACCGGCGCCCACGTGGGCGCGGCCTCCCTCAACCAGACAGTGGGGGACTGGGCGGGCAACCGCGACCGCATCATCACGGTCATCGAGGAGGCCCGTCGGCGCGGCATCCGGCTCTTGGTGCTGCCGGAGATGTGCATCACCGGATACAGCCTGGGTGACCGCCTGATGCGGGAGGGCACCCTCTCCCGAAGCTGGCAGGTGGTGCGCGAACTGCTGCCCCACACCCGGGGGTTGATCGTCTGCGTGGGCCTGCCGGTGCGGCACACCGGGGTGCTGTACAACGGCATGGCGGTGCTGGCGGACGGCGCGCTGGTGGGGGTCGGGGCCAAGGAGTTCCTGGCCACCGGGGACGTGGAGTACGAGAACCGCTGGTTCGCCCCCTGGCCCCACGGCCGGGTGGAGACCCTGTCGGCGCCCGGCCTGCCGGACGTGCCGATGGGCACGGTGCTCTTCGAGGCCGAGGGCCTGGGCCGCTTCGCCCTGGAGATCTGCGAGGACGGCTGGAAGGGCCTGCGGCCCGGCAGCGTCTACGCCCTGGCCGGCGCGGAGATCCTGCTGAACCCCTCGGCGAGCTGGTTCGTCGTCGGCAAGCACCGGGTGCGGCGGGGCATGGTCGAGCAGATCAGCCGCGAGGACCAGTGCGCGTATGTGTACTGCTCCCTGCTGGGCTGCGACGCGACCCGGCTGGTGTTCGACGGCAGCGTGTTCGTGGCCGAGAGCGGGGCCATCGCGGCCGAGGGGCCCCGGTTCGTGTTCGACCAGCCCTGGGTGCTCATCGACCACGTGGTCGACGTGGGGCGGCTGCGGCTCGGGCGTATGGAGCAGGGGAGCTGGCGGGATCAGGTCCAGGCCTACCGGCGGGGAGAGTACGGGGCCAGCCCCCAGGTGGTGCGCATCCCCGGCCCGTGGCAGGGTGCGTCTCCGCCCCCCCCGCCGCGCCCCTACTGGGAGCCCCCCGCGGAGGTGCCCCTCGACCCCAGCCTGCAGTGGCTGCTCGACCAGGGGCTGGTGACCGGTCCCCTCACCCGGCGCGACCTCGCCCACCTGGAGCTGGAGCTGGCCATCTGCATGGCGCTGCGGGACTACACCGCCAAGTCCGGCATCCAGCGGCTGGCGCTGGCGCTGTCCGGGGGGCGGGACTCCGCGATGGTCGCCGCGCTCGTGCAGCGTATGGTTCGATACGACAACCCTGAGCTGAGCGCTGAGGCGCTGCGGGAGCAGGTCGGCCAGCGCCTGGTGACCGCCTACATGGCCACCGAGAACTCGGGCCCGGTCACCCGGGAGGCCGCCGCCGCGCTCGCCGCCGAGATCGGCGCCACCCACCTCGAGGCGCAGATCCAGGACGCGGTGGACGTCCACGTTCGCCTCGCCGGGGGCATGGTGGGCGAAGACCTGTCGTGGGACAACCCTGCCCACGACATCGCGCTCCAGAACGTGCAGGCCCGCCTGCGGGGATCATTGATCTGGATGATCGCCAACCTGCACAGCGCGCTCTTGCTGGCCACGTCCAACAAGTCCGAGGCCGCCGTCGGCTACACCACGATGGACGGCGACACCTCGGGCGGGGTGGCCCCCATCGCCGACGTGCCCAAGAGCCTCGTCACCCTGTGGCTGCGGTGGGCCGAGGGCTTCCACGGCCTGAGCGCCCTCTCCTACGTCAACGTGCAGGCCCCGACCGCCGAGCTGCGCCCGCCGGAGCACGCCCAGACCGACGAGGGCGACCTGATGCCCTTCGTCATCCTGGACTCGCTGATGTACGCCTTCGTGCAGGAGGGCGCGAGCCCGCTGGAGATGTTCCAGCGCCTCTGGCCCGGCTTCGCCGCGCGCTACGGGGGCGAGCCCGCCCGCTTCGCCGCCGACATCCGACGCTTCGTCAAGCTCCTGTGCCGCGCCCAGTGGAAGCGGGAGCGCTTCGCCATCAGCTTCCGGGTGACGGCGTTCGACCTCGACCCCAAGACCGGCTTCCGCTTCCCGGCGGTGCAGGCCCCGTTCACCGAGGAGCTGGACGAGCTGGACGACTACGTGGCGTCGCTGGGGAAGGCCTGAGGGGGCACCAGCCCCGGCGCCCGCGCCCGGATCAGCTCGGGCTGATCGTGGGGGATCCAGGCGCCGCAGCCGCCGCTGACCTGGAGGGTCTCCTGGCCCTCGACGTCGTAGACCGTCATCCAGGGGATGGGCCCGGCGTAGAGGTGCAGGGTGACCAGTCCGGCGTCCCCGCCGTCGCAGCGCATGGCGTGCACCAGCGAGGGCCCGCAGGAGATGACCGCGCCGGCCTCGATCTGCTCCTCGCGGAGCAACGCCAGGCCGCCGTCCCGGACGCAGAACACCCGATGCCGCGCCCGCCCCTGAAGCACGCGCACCCCGCCGACCGAGCCGCCGTGATCGTGGGGCGCGCACCACGCCCCCGGCGTCCAGGTGGCCAGCATGCCCTCCATCACCGGGGTGTCCAGGAAGACCCGGCGGCCGTAGGGGCGGCGGGGATCCGGGCGCTGGGCCTCGCGCAGGGCCTCGCCCGACAGCTCGACGGCCGCCAGCAGCTCGGCGAGCTGGCGCAGCGTGGGCGGCGTGGGCTGGCTGGCGAGCCCATCACATCGCGCGATGACCGTCTGCATGAGTCCTCGTCGGCAACATAGCCGGGTGCGTGTCCGCCCGTCAGGATGCCGGACGTCAGCGTTCGGTTACCCTTCGGGCCTCGGGGTCGGCGCGCCCATGGGGCGTCCGTCCAGCCAGTCGATGAGGTAGCGGGTGGTGACGGGGCGCCCCTTGTCGTTGACGTGGGTGAAGTCCCGGTAGTGGGCGTCGGGGACCTTGGGGAAGTGGTAGATGCCCTGCGCGTCGAGCCACTGGAGCCACAGAGCGTCGACCTCCGGGGTCCACAGCTTGGACCGCAGCCCGTCACTGGGGGGGATGTGGATGACGGCCAGCTCCGCGCCGGCCTCGGCGCACAGCGCCTCCAGCCGACGCAGGCCCCTGATGTTGTACTGGTCTTCCGAGAAGTCGACGCGATCGACGTCCATGAAGAGGCGGTTGCTGCGCGGATCGGGGACGGGGTCGAGGTGGGGCTGGCTGCCCTTGCCCTTCACCACGGAGATCTGGCGGTGCTCGGTGCGGACCTCCGGGACGCCCTCGATGGGGGTGAGCAGCCACGCGCCGACCCCCTCCATGTAGGAGTCCCGGGAGTACCAGTAGTCGTAGGGGAGGGTGAGGCTGGCCTCGATCTTCTCGGGGACCTCCAGCTCGGCGATCTGCCACAGCTCGGCCCGGGACTCCAACCGGGTGACCCGCCGCATGGGCAGGTCGACGTGGTGGATCCAGTCGCGGTGGAAGTTCTCCAGGTAGACGTTGTGGACCACCAGATCGCCCTCGCGCAGGGGCAGCCGCCGCACGAAGCCGAAGGCCTGGCCCGCCGCGTTGCGGTCGAAGCCGAACTTGGCCACCCGCCAGGGGCTGCCGCGCTCCTCCAGCGCGGCGTTGATGTCCTCGACCACGAAGGCGTCCCGCAGGATGGAGCTGCCCACCAGCCAGGCCACCCGGCCGCCGGGGTGGGCGCGCAGGGCCTCGACGTCGAGCTGCTCCAGCTTCCAGAGGTTCCAGAGCTGGGGGCCCTCGCGGCCGTAGTCCACCATCGGGCTGTGGTCGCCGTAGGTCGAGGCCATCAGCGCGAAGACGACCACGAAGGCCAGGGCCAGCCCCCGGACCAGGCGCACGGCCCGCCCGGTCTCCTCGACGGAGGGCTGGGGCGGCGGCGGCGGGATGGGCCTGGGCATTCAGTAGTTGTCGCCTCGCTTGACCGTGAACCCGGCGGTCTCGGGGTCGTAGCCCGGCGGGTTGTCCACGCACAGCGCGTCGGGGCGGGGCTCCTTGCACCAGCCGCTGCCCCGGTTGCCGCAGGGCTCGTCCTCGCCGTAGCAGTAGCGGGCGAAGAGGTCGTCCTCGTAGGCGGCGAAGTCCTCGGCTTCGATGTCGTAGGTCGGGTCGTAGACCCGGCCGTTCACCTCGACCGCGACGTGGTTGTAGTGCCGCCAGACCTTGGACGCCGTGCCCAGGGCGGCGATGTCGCGGGTCTCGTACATCGAGAGTCGATCACGGCTTCGGTCCTGGAAGATGAGCATCACCCACCGGGCGTCGACGCCGTGGGCCTCGATGACCGACATCAGGAAGCCCCGCAGCTCGCCGCAGGCGCTGCGCGGGAAGTCCAGGAACACATGGGCCTGGTTGTCCTTCTCCTTGGGCCGGGGGAAGGCCCCGTAGGAGTGGCCCTGCTCGCCGAGGGTCCAGTGGCCCGCCAGCATGCGGCGGGCGATCTCGTCCTCGGCGGCCTCGATCCCGTCGGGGGGGGTGGCGGCGCGGGAGGGCAGGCCGGCCGCCCACGACGCCGCCCACACCACCGACTGGGTGTAGAGCGGCGTGCCCTCGATCGGCGTGGACCAGAGCTGAGCGACGCGCTGGCTCACCGTTGTGTGGGCCGCCTCACCGTCCGGCGCGCGAGGCTCGAACGCCACCTCCAGATCAACGCGCCACACCCCGACCTCGGCGGGCAGAGGTGGGGTCTCCACCAGCAGATCGACCAGGGCGCCCGCGGTGACGGGCGCCGCCGCCGCGCCCAGCGCCAGCGGGGGGCGCTCGGGGGCGTGCTCGGCGGTGGCCGTGGCCGTCACCTCGATCCGCCCGTCCTGGGCTGCGGTGGCCCGGAGCGCCAGCCGCAGGGGGCTGCCGGCGACGACCGCCGCAGGCTCAGCGAGCGGGGGCGCCACCGCGTCGCCTGCCCGCCAGGTGAGGTCGCCGATGGGCAGGTCCGGGTCGGCCCAGGTGGGGCCGGTGTGGGTGTGGGGCAGCCGACTGCCGCCCTCGCCGGCCAGCACACGCAGCTCGAGGGGCTGCAACACGGGGCCCTGGGGGGCGCCGGTGCAGGCCGCGACCATCAGCGAGAGCAGGAGCATGCCCTCCACCCTACCCCGCCCCCGGGCCCCGCGCGACACGGCCCCAGGCGCGCCGTTTCGCGGTTCTCGCGTGCCAACCAGGGGTCATCCGATGTATACGAGAGATGGAGGTCGGATGAGTTCCTTGATGCCCGAGCTGCCGTACACGGCACGCTACGCCCTCATCGCGGTCACGACGCTTGCCGCGCTTCAAGACGAGGAGCGCCTGCGCTCCGCAGACCTCGCCCGTGAGACCGGCGCGCCGCGCCCCTTCCTGGCCAAGGTCATGCGCAGCCTCAGCCAGGCCGGCATCGTCGACGGCCTCAAGGGACACCACGGCGGCTACGCCCTGGCCCGCCCCGCGTCGGAGATCTCCTTGGGAGAAGTGCTGGAAGCCCTGGGCGGAGAGGACGCTCAGCAGCCTCAGTGCGCCCTCAACGCCCGGCCCTGCAACTCCGCCGACCCCTGCGCCCTGCACCACTGCTGGTCGGAGGCCATGCAGCCGGTCCGCAAGCTGCTGGCCCGCTACACCGTGGCCGACATCCTGGAGAAGCGCCCCCTGAGGCGCGTGTTCCTGGAGCCCAGGCCCGAGGCTGCCCCGGCGGGCTCCTAACGATCCCAGTCGGCGGTCTCGTCCCAGTACGCCTCGTTGGACTGCCCGATGCGCTGGTTGTAGACGTCGTTTCCGCCCACGCTGGTCTCCCCGGCGCCGTCGCGCTCGACGGCCCCCAGCTTCCGCCGCCAGCCGAGGACCTCCTTGAGCAGCTCCAGGAAGTGGTTGCCGATCCACTCGGCCTGCTCCCTCTTGGAGCCGTTGATGGCGACGTCGAGGCCGTCCTTGTAGTGCTCGGGGTTGGTGGCGTCGCTGTCGGGCTCGTCCCACTCGTCGGCGGCGCGGGTCCCGAACAGGCCCGGCAGGCGGGGGTGGGGCGCCGGGGCGAGCCGCCCCTGTGAGGCGGGGGCGTCTACGACGAGCACCGTGCCGGTGTTCTCCCACACCGCCTCGCGGAGTTGGCCGGGGTTGTCGGGGTCGGGCTCGGCGAAGCGGATGCGGGCGAAGGCGTACTCCTTCACCCCCGGAGAGACCTCGACCGGCGCCACGCTGTCGTCGTAGCTGCTCTCGACCACCCAGCCGTCCGGGCGCTCGACCTTCGTGACCCGGCCCAGCGCGTCGAAGGTGAACGTGGCGGTGAGTTCGGGCAGGTAGATCTCCTGGGTGGTGCGCTGGTAGCCGTCAGGCATCAGGCGGATGAAGTAGCCGTCGGGGTGGAGGTTCCAGCGGCCCTCGGGGATGCGGCGCAGCCAGCCGTCCTCGGGGACGGGGCCGGTGAGCACGGCGACCTCCTCGATGGTCTCGTAGGAGGTCTCGGCCTTGGACAGCATGCGGCGCATGCGGTCCTCGGTCTGGGCGAGGCTTCGGGCGGGCTCGGGCAGCTTGGCGATGAGCTGGTCCATCAGCGGCTCGGGCACCAGCCCGATGGCGCCGCCGTTGAGCTGGTAGAGCTGCTCGGGGGTGAGCAGGGTGGCCGCGATGAGCTGCTTGCGGGTGTCCAGGTCGGCGATCTTCGCCTTGATGTGGATGGCCCACAGGAGCTGCTGGATCTCCATGTGCTCGAACTCGGGGTGGGCCGACCAGTTGCGGATGATGGCGGTCACCACCTCGGCCTGCGGGCCCTTGATGGGGGCGAGGAGGTGGCCGTCGCCGGTGGCCGTCGCCGGGCCGTAGGTGCCCGGCTTGAGGCAGAAGCTCTTGGCCACGAAGCGGTAGAGGCCGGGCTCCAGCAGGTAGCCGCCGGTCTCCGTGCGCGGCATGGTGCGGAGGTTGATGAAGTCCTCGTCAGGGGGGTTGAAGTCGTCCAGCAGGGGGACCTCGTAGACCGCGTCCGCGAGGTTGGTGGTGATGGCAGGCCGATCGAGCCGACGCTCGAGCTGGCCGATGTCCTCACCCAACGCGGGCAGGCTCTCGACCCCCTCGCAGGTGGGGGCGAGCAGGATGACGCACAGGGACAGCAGCGACAGGGCTCGGCGCACGGAACCTCCTGGATATGGCCGCGAGTCTACTCGATGAACGCGAGCATCTCCCGCCAGCAGGCCCGCGCCGCCGGCCGCCACACCAGGGCGTGGAAGGCATGGATCTCCCCCGGATAGACCCGCACGGTGTGCTCGACCCCCAGGCGGGCCAGCGCCGCCCCCAGCCGTCGGGTGTCGTCCAGGATGGGATCGCGGGTGCCGACGGCAGCGAAGACGCGCGGCAGCGGGCGGGCGGGCGGCTGCCCGGCCTCCAGCAGGAGCAGCGGATCGGCGAGGGGGTGGGCCTCCGGCGCCTGCTCGCCCAGGTAGCAGGCCATCGGGTCGAACAGCATGTCCCGGACGTACCAGGGCAGCGCCCGCCGCTGGAGGAAGCGCTCCGGCGCGCTGACCTGGAGGATGCCGCAGGCAGGCAACGCAGCGTCCGGCACCCGACCGCGGTCGAACACCGCGCGGGCCCAGGGCTCCGGACGGGGGTAGCAGGCCGCGATGGTCAGCGCACAGCACAGGTTGGCGCCCGCCGACTCGCCCGCGACCACCACCCGCTCCGGGTCTCCGCCGTACTCCTCCAGGTGGTCGAGCACCCAGGCCCAGGCCGCGAACACGTCCTGGGCCGGCGTGGGGAACGGGTGCTGCGGGGCCAGCCGGTAGTCGACGTTGAACACCAGGTGCCCCCGCCGGGCGAAGGCCAGGCCCATCAACCAGTGGGAGTCCTTGGACATCGCCCGGAATCCGCCGCCGTGGATGTAGAACACGACGGGTAGACCACTGGTCCGACCGATCGGTCTGAAGACATCGAGGTGCTGCCGAGGGTGTGGGCCATACGCCACGTCCCGGAGCCGCTCCACCCCGTGCCGGGCGGGGCGTGAAGCCGGGGTGAGCCCGGCCAGGAAGGCCAGCGCGCCGAAGCCCCCGGACGCGAGCCGCGCCATCGCCGCCCGTCGGGCACCCAGGAGCGGGGATGTGGAGGTCATCGGCGCACAGCTTAGCAGGCGATGGCCTACCCTCTTCGAGATGTCCGAGCCTCGGTCCCCGCCTCTGCTGGTCAGCGCGCTCATCCCCCTGGTGTGCGCGGCGGTCGCGGGCGGGGTGGGCTGGTTCGCCGGCCAGGGCGGTGTGGCGGTCGCGGGCGTGCCCCTGGTCGCGGCCTGCGCGGCGGTGGCCATGCTCGTCAACTGGCTGGCCTTCGTCCCCGCCGCCCTCCAGCAGACCGAGCGCTTCTACGACCTCACCGGCAGCCTGACCTACCTCACCCTCATCGCGTTCAGCCTGGGGGTCGCGGCCACCGACCACCCGCCCGGGGCGCGACAGCTCGTGGTCTCGACGATGGTGCTCGTGTGGGCCGCGCGGCTGGGCAGCTTCCTGTTCCGCCGCATCCAGCGGGCCGGCAAGGATGGCCGCTTCGACGACATCAAGACCCACCCGCTGCGCTTCCTGACCGCGTGGTCGCTCCAGGGTCTGTGGGTGTTCCTGACCGCTCTGGGGGTGCTGATCCTCAACGCCCAGGCCGAGGCCACGCCGCTGTTGTGGACCGACGCGGTGGGCTGGAGCCTGTGGGCCCTCGGCTTCGGGATCGAGGTGGTCGCGGACGCCCAGAAGTCCGCCTTCAAGGCCCGCCCCGAGTCCGAGGGCCGCTGGATCGACGAGGGCCTTTGGCGCTACAGCCGCCACCCGAACTACTTCGGTGAGATCCTGCTGTGGACGGGGATCTTCGTCAGCGGCGCCGGGGTGTTCGAGGGCGCGCAGTGGCTGGCGGCGCTCTCGCCGCTGTTCGTGACCTTCCTGCTCACGAAGGTGAGCGGGGTGCCCATGCTGGAGCAGCGGGCGGACGCGCGCTGGGGGGACGACCCGGACTATCGCGCCTACAAGGCGGCGACGCGCACGCTGGTGCCCTGGTTCCGAGGCGCCTCGGGGTAGCCCGGGCCGCTCAGGTGAACACGCCGTAGCACAAGAGCCCGATCACCGCGAGCTGCGTCAGCGCGGCCAGGCCGAAGCTGGCCGTGCGCATGGGCTGCATGGCGTTGACGTAGAAGAAGCTGTGGCCGAGCCGGACGAGGGTGAAGAAGCCGATGAGGCCGCCTGCGAGGGCCACGGAGGGCTCGGTCATCACCAGCCCCAGAGACGTCACCATGAACATCGGGACGTTCTCAAGGGCGTTGCGGTGGGCGCGAGAGAAGCGCGCGGCCTGACCGGTGTCGACCTGAATGACCTGAAGCTCGGCGTTGAGCGCCTTGTCCTCCTCATTCAGACCCTTGCCCTCCTTCGAGCGGTTGACGGCCGTGCCTGCGGCCAGGCCGATCAGGTTGAGGACGAGGATGGCGTTGCAGACGGCCCAGACCTGAAACACGGGAGATGCGGCGAACTCGGACATGGCGGACCCCTTCCTTGGAGGCGAGATTTCGACCGTTCTACCACAGGAGATGGAGAGGGCGCGAGTCGCAGCAGGCGGGGTCATGGGGTCCGTGGCGCGACCACCAGGGCGACGGGAGGCCAACCCCGAGGACCGAGCCTACGAGGCGGCGACGCCCGCGCTGGCGCCCTGCCGGCCTGGCGCCTCGGGGTAGTCGAGGAGGCGCGGAGGGTTGAGGGCCTGGAGCACCTGACGGGCCCGGACCTGGGCGCGGGTCGCGGCGCGGAGCTGGCGGCCCACGTCCCCGGTCTCCCTGAGCGCTTCGCGGGCCTCCGCCAGCCAGCCGCGCCACTCGGGCAGCCCGTCCCCCTCCAGCGCTTCGTCAGCCTGCGCGACCAGCTCCCGGGCCAGGGCCTGCGCCGCCGCCAGGGTCTCCGCAGGGCTGTCGGTCAGCCGCACGTCCCAGAAGGCGTTGGTCTCGCCCCGAATGGAGATGGCAAAGTCCGGCGACATCGGCGGCGCGCCCCGGGCGGCGGGGCCTGTGCACAGCGAGTACAGCCCTTCGGAGGGCTTCATCACCGCGACGAAGGCGTTGGAGGCGTGGGCCGCTGAGATGGGCCCCCACGCGCCGGTCTGCTTGTAGCGCTTCTTCGCCTCGGCCCAGCGCCCCCGGGGCAGGAGGCCGAAGGTGCGGTACACGGCCCGCAGGGTCTCCACGTCCAGCGCGCCGTGGTGCCGCTCGGCCATGCGCCGCAGGAACACGTTGCGGTTGTAGCTGTTCCAGTAGGCGAACTGGAGGCCCTGGACGAGCATGTCGTCCATCGACATGCCCCCGGTGGCCCACTTGTAGATGAGGCCGAGGGACTTCGTCATGCCCTTGGGCGCACGGGGGCGGTAGCCGCCCTCCTCGTCCCACTGCCAGCTCTCCGGCCGGACCCGCATCCACTCGCTCTCCACCGCGGCCGGGTGGGAGACGCTGTTGTTCGCGTAGAGAAAGTCCCGCTCCCCCAGCACCCCGGCCTCGCGGATGGCCACCGGGGACTGCCGGGACTCGATGACGTAGCCGCCGGTGTCGTCGGCGTAGAAGCCCCCGACGGTGGCCTGGTCGCCGTTGCCTACGTCGCCGATGGGCCAGCCCTCCTCCATCGCGCGGGCCTGGTCGTGGGTGTCGGCGAAGCGCAGGATGTGCCACACCGAGGCGGTGCGCCGCAGGCCGTAGCCCCAGGTGGACCGGGGCTCCAGCATCTTGGGGCCGCCGCCGTGGTGCACGTAGGCCAGCCCGGCGCGGTTCATGCCCGGGTGGCCGAAGAACCAGTTGGGGCCGACCGTGGGCAGGGTGCCGATGGCGCCGAACAGGGTGTGGACGAAGGGCTGCCCGCGCTCGGGCCAGGCCATGACCGTGACCTGGTAGCTGAGGTCGTGGTCCCCGGTGGCCACTGCGACCATGTGCCCATCCGGCGTGGCCCGGCCCCACGCCGCCAGGGACGAGCAGGCCAGCGGCGGCAGCTCAGGCAGCCCGCGCTCGGCGTTGAGGTAGGAGTCGGCCGGCGGCTTGTGCCCCAGCCAGAGATCCAGGACCTCGTCCTCGCTCAAGGGGACCCCGGCCTGCGCCGCGCCCTCGGCCCAGCCCCTTGCGAAGTCGAGGATCTCCGGGGTGTGCTCGGCGTGTACGGCCTCCCAGCGGCGCAGCTCGGCGCGCTCGTCCTCGGTGAAGCTGCGCCGGCAGCGCTCCAGGATCCAGGGGCCGAAGATGGCGGCGATCTGGCGCACGTACTGCCGGCCCATCTCCACATCGGTGCCCTGGAGGACCACGACGGGGGTGATGGCCGGGACCAGGGGCACCTCCCCGGCGAACAGGATCTCGGTGCCCCGGGCCTCCAGCGGGGTGAAGGCGTCCACCGCCGGCTCCGCGCTGCCGGAGTCCAGCCGCTCCGTGATCCGCTGGGCGATCCGCTGCCCCCGGTCGAAGGCCTCGAACGCCCGGCGGAAGGTCGCCTTGTCCCCCGTCTCCAGGCCCCGGGTGGCGAACCACTTGCCGCTGTAGTGGTGCAGCATGGCCTCGTCGAACTCCCGGACCCGCAGCGCGTAGGGCGCCTCCAGCGTGTCCATGGCGGCGATCCGGATGTTCAGCAGCGCGAGCTTGACCCGCAGCGCGTCGCGGCGCTGGTAGGCCTTGAAGACCGAGGCGTTCTTGACCGCGAAGCGAAGGAACCCCCAAAACCCGGGGCGCTGGTCAGCCGACATCGCGCTGCTCCTGCTGTCGGAGCCGCCAGCGGGCCTCGATGTCCTGGAGCGACCCGGTGAGGAAGCCCAGGAAGTCGATGTTGTCGCGCAGGGCGGCGGTGAAGTCCGGCTCGGCGTCGGCGCTGAGCCGCAGGCCCTCCTCCAGATGCGCCCGCAGGGCGGCGGAGTAGGCCATGAAGCGGGCCACGCCGTCGGTCGGGTTGAGCGCAGCGCGGAACCATCGCTTGCGCAGACCTGACTTCTTGAAGGCCACCACCCGCCCGGTCTGCTGCAGGTGCTTGAGGCCGCCGCTGACCGCGCCCTTGCTCAAGCCGAGGGTGTCACGGATGTCCTCGAAGGTGCGGGCGGAGGGCGGGCCGATGAGCAGCAGCGCGAGGACGCGGGCGGCGGCCGGGGGGTGGCCGGAGCGCTCCAGGAAGAAGCCGAAGCGCTCGACGTGCTGGAGGGCGGCGGGGGAGAGCTGGTTTTTTTGGTTCATGTCATCATGAACTTAATGAACTGATTGATCGGACGCAAATCCCGGCCCGCACAACCCCTCCAAATCAGCCCGTATGGCCCGCTGGGGCGGATCCCTCAGAACTGGAAGTAGATGAACTCCGGCCCCGCGATCCCGAACGTCACCACCACCCAGAACGCGACCCCGCAGGTCACCACCCACAGGCCCCGGTGCTCCAGGATGAGGCGCTTGACGTCGAGGTAGCGCTGGGCCTCGTGCCCCACGAACACCGCCAGCGTCAGCCACATCGAGCGCCACAGCCCCTGGGGCATATACCAGGCCTCGGCGTAGGCCACATAGGGCTTGACCCCCGACAGGAAGATGGCGTCCACGAAGCTCAGCGCGGTGGGCCAGTCGGGGCAGCGGAAGAAGATGTTGATCGTCGAGATCATCCCGTAGGTCACCAGACAACACAGGTAGAAGTACCCGATCCGGGTGACGGGGTGGCGGCTGAGCGGCTCGCTGATGAGCCTCAGGTACGGCTTCAACAGCCGGTGGCCCACCATCGTCGCCCCGTTGCCCAGTCCCCACACCACGAAGTTGTTGCTGGCCCCGTGCCACAGCCCGCTCAGGAACATCACGATCAGGATGTTCAGGTTCGTCCGGGCCTCTCCCTTCCGGCTGCCCCCCAGGGGGATGAAGATGTAGTCCCGGAACCAGTGGCTCATCGAGATGTGCCAGCGCCGCCACCGCTCCGGGATCGACGGCACCACGAAGGGCAGGTCGAAGTTCTCCCGGATGCTGTAGCCCAGCAGCAGCCCCAGCCCGATGGCGATGTCGCTGTAGCTGGAGAAGTCCACGTAGATCTGCGTGGTGAACGCCAGCATCGACATCGCCGCCTCGGGGCCGCTCTCGGCGAGCTGCTCGTAGAAGGGCGCGATGTCCCGGGCGATGCGGTCGGCGATGACCGTCTTCTTCACGAAGCCCAGCAGGATCAGGAACACCCCCTCGAAGACCATCGCCCGCGACAGCCGGAAGGGCCGGGAGAACTGTGGCAGCAGGTGCTGGGCCCGCTCCACCGGCCCGGCGACGAGCTGGGGGAAGAACGCCACGTAGATCGCGAAGCGCAGGAAGCTGGGCTCCGGCGTGAACTGCCGCCGGTAGATGTCGATGGTGTAGGACATCGTCTGGAAGGTGTAGAAGCTGATGCCGACGGGCAGCACCAGCTTGAGCATCCAGTCGTCCGGCGACACCGCGAAGCCCACGGCCTGGGCGGCCATGGCGAACTCGTAGACGAAGAAGTCGTAGTACTTGAAGAAGCCCAGGGCCCCGAGGTTCACCCCCAGCGACAGCCCCAGCCAGGCCTTGCGGCGCCGGGGGTCCTCGGTGGCCGCGATGCGCGCGCCGCAGACGAAGTCCACCGCGGTGGACAGGAAGATCAGCGTGCACAGCTCGGGGTCCCAGAACCCGTAGAACACGTAGCTGGCCACCAGCAGCAGCCAGAGCTTCCCCCGGTCGCTCAGGCCGTAGTACAGCGCGAGCACCACCGCGAGGAAGAGGACGAAGACCTTGGAGCTGAACAGCATCGGGGGGAGTCTCTACCGCAGCGACGCCGCGGGCGCCCGGGGGTCGGGCGTCAGCCCCTCTCGAAGCGCCGGTACGGCTCGTGGGTGTAGTACTTGGGCCGGCCGTCCAGCCGGGCGTGCAGCCAGTACACCCCCAGGCCCGAGGTGCTGAGCCACACCGGGCGGGACTGCGTGGCCCACCACTGCGACAAGGCCGCGCCGACGAGCTGCCAGAACGCCCGGACCTGCGCGGCAGGGGCCCCGCGCACGAAGGCGGCGAGGTGGGCATAGACCTGCAGGTCGGCCTGGGCCTTGGGCGCGATCAGCACAGTGTCGCCGCTCAGGTTCGGGAAGGTGACCACCGGCAGGGGGCCGGCCAGCTTCGCGGCGAAGGGCCGGGGGTTGGCCCGCACCTGGGCCAGGTCGGGGCTGTCCACGAGCACGAAGGTCACCGCGCGGTCCACCGTGGCCTCGGACACCGGCGCGCACTCCCAGAAGAAGGCCGCGAAGGTGCTCTCCGCGAGGCATCGCGTCATCGCCTGGCCCAGGCTCGGGTCCCGCTGGAGCAGGATCGCGAAGCTGCCCCAGTCAAGGGGCGCGCCGCCGGCGAGGACCTGGTGGGCGGTCGTCCGAGGTCCGAGGGGCTCGGCGGAGATGGTGTAGCGCATGGCGGCAGGCAACCACGCCCCGCGCTGTCCCGCAAGTCCGTCTTCCGTGAGGTCGATCAGCTCTGCGTCATCGACGCAGCGCCGCCCACCCCGCCGGCACCGCCACCGCCGTCACCAGGAAGACCGCCGAGAGCCCCACCACCACGACCTCCCCGACGCTGCGCACGCCCCGGTTGCCGGCGAACACCAGGCTGAAGAAGGCCGCCAGCGTCGTGGCCGTGGACACCGCCGCCGCGCGCCCCGCCCCCCGCAGCGCCGGCCCCACCGCGCCCTCGGCCTCCAGCCGGTGGAGCAGGTGCACGATGACGTCCACCCCGATGCCCAGCAGGATGGGCAGCGCCACCACGTTCATGATGTTGAGGCGCACCCGGAACGCGACCAGCGCCACCCCCGCCCAGGCCACCGCCATCACCAGCGCCCCCACCGCCAGCGCCACCCGCCACGGCCGCCGCAGGTCCACCGCGCACAGCAGGGTCACCGCCAGCAGCGCGGCCCAGGCGATGCGGGGCAGGTCGGTCTCCAACAGATCGAGCAGCGCGCCGTGGACCAGGAACTCGTTCGCCGCGCCCTGCGCGCCGACCGCCTCCAGCTCGGCGCGCAGGGCGCGGGACTCCCGCAGGTCGAGCAGGTTGCCGGTGACCACCAGCAGGACTCGGGGCATCGGCTCGCCCAGGATGGCCCGCAGTCCGGCGGGCAGCTCGGCGAAGGTCACCGGCGCGGGGTCGAGGCCCTCCAGGGGGGCGAGGGCCTGCTGCACGGCGGGCGGGAGCAGCGCGCGGCGGGGATCGTCGGCGACCGCGATCAGCTCGGGCACCGCCGGGGGCTGGGGGGGCAGCACGCTGGCGCGGGACAGCACCCGCTGGATGTGGGGCAGCCGCCCATCGGCGACGGCCTGGGCCAGGCGGGCGTGCTCGGCGGCCAGCGCGTCCTCCTGCACCGGGATGACGATGGGGGGGAAGGCCTGGACCCGGCGGCTGCGGGCCAGGGTGTCCAACTCGGCCCAACCCATGCCCTCCCGCCGCAGGGCGCTCAGGTCCGGCTCCACCTCCAGGCGGGGCAGGGCCCAGGCGCCCGCGGCGAGGGTGAGGATCACCAGGGCGGGGGCCAGCCAGCGCGGCAGGGTGAGGTCGGCCCGCCCCGGGGGGGCCGCCTTGCCCACCGGATCGAACCGGACGAGCAGCGCGGGCAGCAGGGCGAAGGTGAAGCCCAGGCACGCCATCACCCCCAGCGCCAGCATGCCGCCGAGCTGGGCGAGGCCCTGGAAGTCCGCCAGCATCAGCGCCAGGAAGGCCGCCGCGCTGGTGAGCGCCGCGGTGACGCAGGGGCGCCCGGCGGAGGCGAAGGCCCCGGCGACGGCGTCCTCCGGCGGCACACCCTCGGCCCGCAGCTCCCCGTAGCGGGCGCTCAGGTGGACCCCGAAGTCCACCCCCAGCCCCAGCAGCAGCGCCGTGCCCATCGAGGAGTACAGGTTCAGCGCCCCGGCCCACAGCGCGACCCCGGCCAGGGCCACCACGTTGCCCAGGATGACCGGGGGCAGCACCAGCAGCGGCGCCCGCAGGCTGCGCAGGCCCAGGATGAGCACCGTCAGCACCAGCAGGCCGCTGACCGCGCTGGTGCGGGTGAGGTCCTCCTGGATGCCCTGGACGCTGCGGGCGGTGGTGACGTGGGCGCCCGCCATCCACAGGGCCTCGGGGGCGGCGGCCTCGAGCTGCGCGACCAGGGTGAGGCAGTAGCGGGGGTCCAGGTTGCTCTCGGTGGGGATGACCAGCAGGGAGCCGGGCGCGAGCAGGGGTTGGGGGGCCTGGAGGGTGTCCTCGACGCCGGACAGCAGGCGCTGCTGGACCATCGGGATGGGCGTGGCCATCGCGGCCTGCAGGCGCTTCGCCACGCTGGAGAGGGCGTCAGGGTCCTGCTGGAGCAGGGCGAGGCGCGCGCCCAGGGCGGGGTCGAGGTCGCGGAAGGTGGCGCGGACCGTGTCCAGGGCCTCGACCCGGGCGGCGATCGGCGCCAGGGAGGCGTCCTCGGGGAAGCTCAGGATCACCCAGCCCTCTCCGCCTGGGGCGGACCGCAGCTCCTTCAAACTTACGGTGTAAGTATCATGCTCCGAGACCAGGTTCAGCACGTCCCCGTTGACCTGGGGCGGGAAGGCGAGCGCGGCCAGCGCGGCGGTCAGCAGCAGGCAGAGCGCGACGACCGCCCGGGTGTGGGCGAGGGCCAGGCGGGCGACGGTGGATTCGATCTTCGGCACTGCCCTCTCGACTGAAGGCGTGATAGCGGGTCGGGTCTTCGGAGGCATCGACGATGGGTGAGATTCACTGGCTGCTGCCCTGGCGGCGGCTGGACAAGCGCGCGGTGCTCGACGCCGCCCAGACCCTGGCCGCGCGCATGGAGGACGTCTCCATCGAGGTGGACGAGGAGGAGCCCGGCTGCGTGTCCTGCCTCTTCATCGTGGAGGACCCGGAGGAGCCCTACGTCGTGGAGCTGAGCTTCTACGAGGTGGACGGCGACGTGGTCCTGGCCCTCGAGGAGGAGTGGGCCGACAACGCCGACGCCTGGGACGCCGCCTGCGGCATCGCCGAGGAGATGGCCGAGGTGGTCGGGGGGCAGCAGCTCGAGCTGTAGGCCCTACTCCGTCAGCCCCATGCGGTGGGCGTAGCTGACGATCTCGGCCACGCTGCTCACCGCGAGCTTGCCCTTGATGTTCCCGACGTGGGTGCTGACGGTGCTCACCGAGAGGTCCAGCTCGGCGGCGATGTCGGTGACCGTGCGCCCGTCGAACAGCAGGGTGAAGACCTGGTGCTCCCGGGGGGTGAGGCGCTCGTGGGGGGCGCTCGGCGGGCCTGGGTGGTCCAGGCGCGCCAGCGCGACGCTGCGGCTGACGTAGACCCGGCCCCGGGCCACCGCGCGGACGGCGGCGATCAGCTCCTCCTCGGAGCGGTCCTTGGAGACGTAGCCCGCGGCACCCTGGGCGAGGAGCCGGTCGGCGTACTGCTCCTCGTCGTACATGGACAGGACCAGCACCGCCAGGTCCGGGTGCCGCGCGCGAACCCGGCGCAGCACCTCGAGGCCGCCGACCCTGGGCAGGGAGAGATCCAGCAGGAGCACGTCGACGGCCCAGTCCGGCTCCTCCATCGCGAGGAGCACCTTGCGGCCGTCGCCGACCTCTCCGACCAGCGTGATGTCCGGGGCCAGCGACAGCAGCGCGCGCAGGCCGGCGCGCACGATGGGGTGATCGTCGGCCATGAAGACGCGGATCATGCACGTACCTCCTCGCGAAGGGGCAGGGACAGGCGCAGCCGGGTCCCCTCCCCGCGGGTCGAGCGCAGCGTCAGGTCACCTCCGACGGCGCGGGCGCGCTCCCGCATGCCGGGCAGGCCCATGCCGCCGCCGGGGGGGCGCGCGGCGCTGGGCTCGAAGCCCGCGCCGTCGTCCTGGACGATCAGCACCAGCGCGGCGGGGTCCAGGCGCAGCGTCACCACGGCTTCGGTGGCCCCGGCGTGGCGGACCACGTTGGTCAGGGCCTCCTGCAGCACCCGGAAGGCCACGGTGGCCACCTCGGTGGGCAGGGCCTCCAGGCGCTGGTCTCCTTCCACATGCAGGGTGCAGCGCAGGCCGGGGAGCTGGTCGGTGCGCCGGACGAGCCACTCCGCGGCGGCGCCCAGGCCCAGGTCGTCGAGCACCCGGGGGCGAAGGCGGGTCAGCAGCTCCCGCAGGGTGGTGCTGCCGTGGCTCAGCATCTCGGCGATCTGCCCCAGCTCCTCGGCGAGCGGCCCCGGGGTGGTCTCCAGCCGCGTCCGCGCGACCTTGAGCATGAGGCGCATGCCGGTGAACACCTGACCCATCTCGTCGTGCAGCTCCCGGGCGATGAAGGCGCGCTCCTCCTCCCGCGCGGACTCGACGTGGTGCAGCAGCGCCTGGATCTCGGCGGTCTGCTCGGCCACCCGAGCGGCGAGGTCATCGGAGCGGCGGGCCTGCTGGAGGCCGAACAGGAAGAGCCGCAGGCGACTGCGGTCGAGGAACAGCCCGATGCCGATGCTCAGCATCACGATGAAGCCGAGGTGGGCCACCGAGGAGCCGGCCATCGGGTCGTGCAGGTGCTGGGGGTTGGGCGCGAAGTAGGCCACCAGCACCGCGCACGCGAGGACCACGGTGCTCCAGACGCGCTGGAGCGGGAACTGCCACGCGATCAGGCCCACGAAGAGGAAGGGGTAGATGAAGTGGAACCAGGCCGTACCGGGCCCGCCGATGCGGCCGAGGGTGAGCGCGACGATGGCGCAGACCCCGACGGCGCCGGTCCAGGCGACGGACGGCACGAAGCGGGGCGGAACATAGGACGCGGCGACCATGGCCACCCCGAACAGGGTGGCCAGCGCCCGGCCCTGCCACAACGCAGGTTGCACGCCAGGCAGGTCCAGCAGCCAGGCATCGGTAGGCCAGAACAGCAGGTTGAAGCCCATCAACGCCAGCGCCAGCCAGCGCCCGGCGCGGATCCCCACGGTGTAGTTGAAGTGCTGGAAGGAGTCGAGGTCCGCCATCGAGGCGCCGGACTCGGCGAGCACGGCGGGGTCGACGCCGGTGCGGGCCCAGGTGAGGGCGAGGCGGAGGTCGGGGAGGTTCACGGAGACAGAGTAGGACAAAGGCCGCGCGCCGCGGCGGTAGGATCCGGCATGACCTCGAACCTCTCCGCGCTCCTCGACGCGCCCCCCTCCCTGGACGCCGCCCGGTCCCTCTTCGCCGCGCTCGACGCGCTGCCCGAGGAGACGTGCGCGCAGCACATGCCCGACGTGCGGCGCTACCTGGCATCTCCCGCAGACTCGGAGCTCCGGTGCGCCGCGCTGGCCGCCGAGGCGTGGAGCGTGGCGTCGCTGCACGACCCCGAGACGGAGTCGCTCTTTCCTCATCTGGCGCCGCAGCTTGCAGGGACTCCCAGGCCCTTCCGCCCCCTGAGCTTCGGCCTGGAGGTCCGGCTCCTCTTCCTGAAGGTCGGTTCTCCCTGGGTGATGGAGAACCTCGCGCTCTCTCCGGCGTTCTCGACCTGGCTGCGGCTCGCGCAGGGGCGGTCCTGGCGGCTCCAGGAGGATGACCCGTACTCGCTGAGCCTCTACGGGCACGGCGCGGTGCTGGCCTCAACGAAGCACCAGTGCGAGCTGTTCCGCTGGAAGCGGCAGCGTGACCCGGTGGAGGGACCGCCCACCGAGGCCCCGCCGTCGGACGAGTTCGACGCGGTGCGGGCGTTCCTGTCGAGCCTCGCGCCCCGGAGCGCCTCGGACCGCGGCACCGGGGCGTGGCTGGAGATCGGAGACTGGTCGGACAAGCACACCATCGAGCTGTGCTGCCACCAGAAGGGCGACTGGGACGTGGTGCTGGACTATCACGACGGCCACCCCTGGCTGAACGGTCATGGGTGGGGGGACCTGGAGGAGGAGAGCTTCCTGGCGTATCTTCGGGAGCTTGCGGCGTTGGAGTGACGGAGGGGGCTCAAAGCCCGCTCCCCAGCCCCTGCTCGAACCCCGCGCGGGCGCCGGTCCCCCTCCCCGGGACTCCGGCGCCCGCTTGGGATCAGTGGACGATCTCGCTCGCCCGCGAAGTGGTCTCGCCGTTCCCGCCAACGATCACGGCGTAGGCGTGGCTGGAGAGGTTGTTGGTGCCCGCGACGACGACGTCGTGACCGCCGGACGCCTCATTGTCGAAGCCCCCGACGACGACCGCGCGGTAGGCCGACGCGGTTCCACCGTAGCCCCCTACGATCGATGTGGACGCTCCGGTGGCCTGCCCACCATCTCCGCCCAGCACGGAGGCAGACTGCCCGGAGGCCTCGTTCGAGGCGCCACCGCACACGGTCGCGTACTCGCCGCTCGCCGAGTTCCCGTACCCCCCCAGGATGGCAGCGTAGCTGTCCGTGTCGGTGACGTTGTCCTTGCCTCCGACCACCACTGACGAGGTGCTCCCGCTGTCGTTCTGGTAGCCGCCGACGACGACGGCGCGCTGACCGCTCGCTTCGTTGTCCCGGCCACCGACCACGGTGGCGTAGGCAGCGGTCACCTCGTTGCTGTAGCCACCGTGCACGGTCATGCCCTCGCCGCTCCCGGAGGTGTCGTTGTAGTTTCCGCCCGTGATCGACGAGGCCGCAGCGGCGGCGGTGTTCCCCCGCCCCCCGGACACCGAGGCGTAGTTGTGGGAGGCGGTGTTCTGGTACCCGCCGCTGACGACGGCCGCGTACTCCGACGCCGTGCTGTCTCCACCGCCTGAGACGCTGCTGTAGCGCCCTGAAGCCGTGTTGTTCAGCCCACCGCTGACCGACGACCCCTCGTGCCGCGCGCGGTTGTTGGTCCCCGCGGTCACCGACGCGAAGGCGCCGCTGATCTCGTTGTCCTCCCCGACGACCACGCCGCCGTAGGACGACCAGGTGTGGTGCTTGCCGACGATCAGGTTGTGGGAGCCCGACTTGGTGTCACCGTTGTCCTCGTCGTAGCCGATGATGACGTTGCCCTTGCCGTTCACCGAGCTGTCGGTGGCGCCGCTGCCGCTCTGCACGTAGAGGTTCGCGCCGGTGACGTACACGTCGCCGCCGCTGACCGTGAGCACGCTCTGGAGGCCGTTGACGTAGGCCTCCAGGGCGGCGACCTGGGCCTCCAGGACCTCGACCTCGGTGGCCGAGGCCGACGTGGAGAAGACGGCGACGTCCAGATCGTAGTCGAAGCCGTCCGACACATAGACCCGCAGCTCATAGGTCCCCGCGACGTCGGGGGTGAAGCGGGCGCGGGAGGCGTAGCGGCCCCGGATGTCGCCGTTGGTGAGCGCCGAGCCCGAGGGCAGGCTGCGGAAGACCCAGGAGTAGCTCAGCCCGTCGCCCTCCGCGTCCCAGGAGCCCGAGGCGTCGGCGGTGATCGTGCCGCCGATGAGGCCCACCCCGTCGGGGCCGGCATCGGCCACGGGCGGGGTGTTGCCGGCGGTGGTGCGCTGGCGCTGGATGGCCTGCACCTCGACGGTGTCCGCGTCACAGGCGCCCTCGGCGTCACAGGCCAGCAGCTCCAGGACGTAGGTGCCCTGGGCCTCGGGCATCAGGCGCGGCCGCAGGGGCTGCGTGGCGTCGATCCAGTCGTCGCCGAGGTCAGCGCCGGCCGGCGCGGAGCGCAGGGTCCAGGTGAAGTCCTGGCCCGTCGACGCTGTGGCGTCGAGGTAGACCAGCTCGCCGATGGCGCCGATGTGGTCGTCCCCGGCGTCGGCGGAGGCCTCGGCGAAGGCCTCGGCGGCGGAGTGGGAGAGCGGAGCGGCCCCGGACGATGCCGGGAGGGGCTCGCAGGCCGTGAGGACCGGGATGGCGCTCAGGGCGAGGAGGGACAGGGTGGTTCGGGTCATGGAGTCCTCTCAGTGAATGCCGCTGCATCGCGGCTGAGAGGAGTCGAGCATGGGGGTGGAGGGGACCGTAGGTGGGCGTACCTCTCGGGCTGGCCTCGGGTCACTCAAGACCGACGTCGAGATCTCGCAGATAGAGCGTGGGGAAGTAGTCAGGGATCTCATGGTTGTAGGAGAGCGTACAGATCTCACAGTCGAGGCAATCCTCCAGCCCCGCCGCCTCTTCGACCCCATCACAATCCTGTTGCACAACGGCGATCTGCGAGCCAGATACCGTTACGCTTCCCAGATCTGCCGTCGACCCATGCAGCAGGACCCCGACCTGCCCGCCGCGCACCTCCGTAGGCTCATACAGATGAACCCCCCCATCCGCCGCCTGACGTGGTCCCCCGTCCACCACGACCAAGCCGTAACCGAAGCGCTCCCTCCCGCTACCCGTGGGCACCCCGGCTGCGGCATCAATGAGGGAATCTTGTATCGATACCAGTCCAGCGGACTGAACCACGACGGCGGCCGCCTGGGTGCCATACACCCTCACCCCCTCCAGGCTGACCTCGGCCAGCCCGACGGAGCTGTCAACCACGAAGACACCGACGCCACCACCATCGTCAGGGGACGGCTCCACGCCGCCCAGCTCGCCAGCCCCAGTCAGGGTCGCCGAAGCCCCCTGAACAAAGAACCCTACCCCCTCCACGTCGGCGACCCTGAGGTCCCGGCAGGCAAACTCGGAGCCTGACAGGACCACGGCCCCCGGCCCTTCAACGCCGCTGATCTGTACATCTCGTCCCGAAAATGACGAGGAGCGCTGCACCGCGACACCCACCGAAGCGAGCTGCCCCGGGAGGCGATGAACGTCCTCAACGTACAGGCCATCGGCGCTCACGTCGGCCCCGATGTGCACTGCTACACCTACATCCTGCACATCTGAAACGCTGACGTCGAACAGGTTGACCACGGACCGATCCTGAGCGTGGAGGCCTCTCCCCCCTTCTCCTCCAAACCCTGGCTCAACACCGACAACGGAGACCCTGCTCATCGTCAGCTCGGTCGCATCATCCGTCACGATCATCCCGGCGAAGAAGACATCCTCCACCGACAGCTCGTCGAACTCGGCGCTCGCGCCATCAAACACCATCAAGGCCGCGATCCTGTAGACATCCTCCTCATCTCCGCCACCGCCGATGTTCTTGATCGTACCTCCTCTTGCGTCCATCACGGCATCAGGACCATACACCCATATCGCGCTGGCATCGTGTTCAATGAGGTAGTCACTCATCTCCAGCAGCGCCTCCTCTGAGCAGGTCCCCGACACCCCCGCTGCGATCCCCTCCACCCCCGACACCTCCAGGTCCGCTGCATACATCGCTCCCCCGCACGACACATGAACCCCCTTGGCACGTTCATACTGATGATAGAACTCCAAGACGTGGACACCCCTGATCTCCAGATCCTGGATATCAAACACGCTGGGACCAGGGGGAACCGGCATCTCCGGGGACTGCCCGAACACCCACACGCCGGTGTTCGCGACGTCCTCGACGTGGACGCCCCTCCCGGTGACCAGCGCCCCATCCGTGATGACGAGACCGCCTGCCCCGATCCCCAGGCTCCCTTCGGTGACATCAGCGATCTTGACGTCCTCCAGGCGCGCCTCCGCAGCATGTATCCCAATCCCGAAGCCCATGGCGCCGGTCACCGAGACGTCCTCAAGCTCAACCTCGACGCCTGGGTAGACCATGATCCCTGCGCCGACCTCCTCAACGAAGTCCTCTTCGTTGGACACATCTGCCACGCGAACATGACGGAGAGCAGCCGTGGTGTTCACCGTGCCCATCTGGGCCACCAGGAGGCCGAAGAACCGGGTTCCAACGATCGCGACATCTTGAAGCTCGACGTCTCCCCCCTTCACCCACACCCCGCCAACCCCCCCCCGGACCGTGACACCGCTGAACGCGACCCGTCGTCCTGGCAGCCCGCCGAGACGGACCGAACCAACGTCCGCGCTCTCTCCGACGGACACAGTGCTGGCTGCAGAGCACCGTCCCTCGACACTCAGCGCAAACTTGACGTCGATGATGAGCTGTTCCCCATACGTCCCCTCCCCCACCAGCACCCGCCCGCCGCCGTTGCCCTCCACCTGGTCGATCCCCGCCTGGATCGACCCCAGCGGCCTCTCCTTCGTCCCGTCTCCACCCTCTGCCCCCGCCAGCACCCACACCGCGTCGTCTCCCCCCTCCAGGTTGCCCCAAGGCCCCAGCCCGCATTCCTCCGGCACACAGACCCCGCGGTCGAGCAGCTCGCCCTCGCCACAGACGTCCTCGTCCACGTCCGCCACCTCGGCGACACCACAGCCGCTCGGCGAGCAGGCCATCATGAGAATCCAAAGCATCACTGCGCCTCCGCGTTGAGAAGGTCGAGGTTGATCGCCAGGGGCGAGTCCGTTCGGTCGACCGCCGCGGCCGCGTCGCCGCCGCTCAGCGCCGCCCCGCTCTGCGTGACGAGGTCCCCGCCGCCGTAGTCGTTGCCGTCCACCTGGGCGGTGACGCCGCTGAACACCGCCGCGGACCGGTCGGCCAGGGCGACGCTGGTGCCGGTGACCGTCGCGGTGAACCAGGCCGGGTTGAGGTTGTCCTCGCCCTGGGTGACCACGAGGCCATCCCCCGTGGCGCTCCCGCCGGAGGTGGTCGCTGCAGCGACCCCGGAGATCACCGTGTCCTGAACGGTCAGGTTCGCGACCTCCAGCGCGAACAGCCCGGCGTCGGCGCTGTCCAGCAGCTCCGCGTTCACGACCTCCACGGCGTCGCTCTCCCCCTGAAGCTGGATGCCCCGGCCATACAGCCCGTCCCAGCTCGTGCTCGTATTCGACACCGTCAAGCCGTTTACGGAGAGGGCGGCCACGCTGTCTGCGAGCAGGCCGACCGATGTGCTGCCCTCGATGCGCCCGCCGGTCACCACGGCCTCGCCGCGCTGCACGATGACCCCCACCCCGAGGAGCTGATCGCCAAGGCGCGCCGGCGTGGTGTCCAGGACCTCCACCGTGTCGAACAAGGTGTCCGAGCCCACCACCCGGATCCCGGCCACCGCCGCGCCGCGCACCGCCACATCCGATACGGTCAGCGCGCTCTCCGTGGTGAACAGGATCCCGGGTCGCCCTCCCTCGACCGCAAAGCCCGCCAGGGTCACCCCCTGGACCTCGGTCCCCCAGATCGCCGGGTCGGTCGAGGGGCCGGTGAGCGTGGTCTCCTCCGGGCCGCAGCCGGTGATGGAGAGCCCCTGAAACGGCGAGGTCGCCGCGGTGGTGTCAAACAGCTCGAGCTGCGCGTCGAACGCGCCCGGCCCCACGAAGACCTCCGCGCCACCCCCCGACTGTACGGCGAGGGCGAGCGCCGCCTCCAGCGTCGCCAGCGGCGCGTCCAGGCTCCCCGCTGCGGCGTCGTCTCCCCCCTCCCGAACATGCACGGCGGCGGCTGGTTCGACCGCGGCCCCCCAGCCGTCGCCGACGCACGGTCCGGGGATGGCGTCTTCCGAAGAGTCCACCTGATCGGGCTTGTCGGCGCACGCCCAGAGCGCCGTGGTCACCCAGAGCAGCCCGAGCGCCCTCACCGTTCGGGGGTGATGGTGCGGCATGCCTTCTCCTGTTCAGTGGGGGGTGTTCCCGCGAGCGCGGCGCAGCGCCGCGCCCCGTCGTCCGCGCCGAGGCTCGCCCAGACGGCCGCGGCCTTGTTCAGGCACCAGCGCCCCAGGATGACGTGCTCACCCTCCATCCACCACAGACCCGCGCGCTCCAGGCTGCGCGCGATGTCCTCATCCTGCGGGACGCGGTGCCAGGTGTCGCTGAGCTGCTGCATGAGCGGCGAGGCGCGCTCCGCGGCCCCAGCGTGCGCGTAGCAGGCCAGCAGCCCGGCGATCGCGTACGGTCGGAGCAGGTCGTCGTGCCCGAGGGCGTGGAGCGAGGCCGCGAAGCGGGCCTGCGCGGCCGCCACGCCCCCCTCCGCCAGGCTCAGCAGCCCGAGGTTGAGGGTCACGGTCGTCTGTTGGGGGGAGCCCAGCGCGGCGTAGGTCTCCAGCGCGCTGACGTACTGCGCCCGAGCCTGCGCCACGCGCTCCTGGTAGCGCAGGATGTCACCCAGCGCGTTCTGCGCCCGCGCCACGCCGAAGCGGTTCCCCACCTGCTCGAACCGAACCATCGCGGCTCTGTATCGCGGCTCCGCGGCGCTGAACCTGCCCTCGTCCATGTCCGCGTCGGCGAGGACCGCGAGCGCGTCGGCCTCGCCATGCAGGTGCTCCGGATCCCCGGGCGGCAACACGGACAGCTCCGCGAGGCCCGCGTTCCCGGCCTGCCGGGCCTCCTCGAACGAGCCGTACCGGCGCTTGACCTCGGCGAGCTGCAGCCAGGCGCGGGCCACGCTGGTGCGGTCCTGCTGGCGCCGGGCCGCGTCGAGCGCGAACGCGGAGAACGCCTCGGCCATCGCCTGATCCCGGCCCCGCAGCGCGACCTTGGCCCGCATCCGCAGGGCCACCCCGCAGAGCCCGGCCCACCCCTCGCTCCGCGCCAGCTCATAGCAGCGCTGGGCCTCCAGGTGGACCTGCCGGTCCATCCCGAGCCCGAACAAGGCCCGCAGCCGCAGCGCGAGCAGGTCCTCCACCCGGCGGGTCGCCACCTCGTGGGACGGGATCGCTTCCAGGAGCCGCCCGACCAGCGCCTCGGCCGTCGCGTAGTCGCTCCGCTGCAGGGCGGACTGCACCGCGCCGGGCGCCTCCACCAGGGCGACATCCACGCGACCGGCGCTGATCAGGTGATGGAGGCGCCTGAAGCTCCGGGCCGGGAGGCTCGCCGCCCAACGCGCGTGCAGCGCGGCGCGCGCGGCCTCCCCCACCTCGCCCAGCGCCCAGTCCCGCATCGTGGGATGTCCGAGCCGCCACTGTGTGTCATTCTGGAGAAGGAGCCGCGCCCGCCCGAGCGCCGCCCAGAGGCGCTCCGGCGCGTCCGGAGCGAGCTGCTGAAGCTCATCGAGCGCGCCAACCAGCCCCTCTGCAGCGGCGAGCGCGAGGAGGTGGACGGCCGACGCCGCGTCCGCGCCCGTGGCCTCGCGCAGCCGGCCGCTCCACCAGGCGGCGACCGAGGCCGGGAGGTCCCGCGCAGCCTCTTCGTCCAGGACGAGCCCGCTCGCCCCGGGCTGGAGCGCCCCGGCGTCGAGCCAACCCTGGAGCAGCAGGCGCGCGACGTTGAGGTCACCTGCGCAGGCCGCCTCCAGGCGCTGGACCGTCGCGTCATCCAAGGCGATCCATGCGGTCACGCGCTCGCGCAGCGCCGCCCCGTGGGGCGCCTCCAGCTCGACGGCGTGGACCCCTGCCCGCCCCCACCCCTGGATCGCCTCCCGATCGAGGAGGGAGGTGCTGCCTTCGGCCCGCACGACGACCGCCAGGACCGGAGCGTCCGGCTCCATGAGGATGCGGCCGAGCACCTCCAACCCGATCGCGCGCCCGGGCCCGTCGTCGATCACGACGAGGAGCGGCCCGCGCCGGATGAGCTGCCGCGCGAGGGTCAGGGCCAACGACGCCGGCAGCGGTCGGTCAACGGCCCCACACGACGCAGCCCAGGTGGCCAACGGGACGCCCGCCCCGGCCGGGAGGCTCGGAGGCGCGTATTCCTCCTGGTCAAGGCGTCGCAGCGCGGCCATGTGTCGGAGCGGCGCGCCGGTCAGCCTGCGGAGCAGCGTCGTCGCCGTCTGGTCCGCCGCGAGCACGGGCCCCAGGCCGCCGAGGGACCAGCGGTCCACGATGCACCGGGCCAGCGCCGATCGCCCAGCGCCGGAGGGCCCGGAGATGCTGATGAGGACGGGCTGACGGACGTCGGCTGCGCTGTCGGTGAGGACCCCGAGGCGGCGCTCCAGCCGCTCGGGGAGGACGGCGACCGGGTCCAGCAGGATCCGCCCGTGCAGGGCGGGGCTCCGGCGCAGCGGAGGCTCCACGCCGTGCCCCATCTCCAGCTCGCAGAGGGCGCGCAAGGCCTCGCCAGCCGTCCGGAACCGCTCGTCCGGGCGGGTCGCCAGCATCCCGTCCAGCCAACCCCCCAGCCCTGCGGGCGCCTCCACGCTCCAGGGCGGGCAGCGGGGCCGGACCCCGCGCAGGTGCCCCTCACGGATCTCCTCCGCGCTGCCGGTGTACGGGAACCGGTCGTTGAGGAGGTAGAAGATGACGCACCCCAGGGCGTACAGGTCCGTCCAGGGGCCCACCCGGCTTCTCTGCTGGAGGAGCTGCTCCGGCGCCATCGTCTCCGGGGTGCCCCGGCCATCGAGGGCCCCCTCGCCCCGCCACAGCGCGCCGCCGAAGTCCCCCAGCATGACGCGGACGCGCGGCCCCCCGGTACCGCACACGAGCAGGTTTGAGGGACTGATGTCCATGTGCAGGACGCCGCGGTGGTGGGCGTGCGCCAGGCCCCGGAGCGCGTCCAGGATCACCGTCCGCAGCGCCGCCCAGGTGAGCAGACCGAAGCCGGACCGCCACTGGTCCAGGCAGCCACGATCCGCCCACGTGGTAAGCCACCACGCAGCGCCGCCGGCCAACGGGCCTCGGTCCAGCAGCCCCAGCACGTTGGGATGACACAAGGCCGACAGGACGTCCGGCTCCCACCCCGTGGGGGCTGACTTGACACAGACCCTGTGACCGAAGGCGACGTGGATCGCCGACGCGACGAAGCCCCCTGTTCGGGTGACCGCGCGCTCGCCGTCCAGCCGAAGGCCGCGTCGCTCGATCGCCTGAAGCAGAGCGCGCCGCTGTTCGGCGTCGGGCAGCGTCGGGCTCAGAGGAGGCACCATCCCAGAGAGCGTCCCCCGGGCGGGCCCGAACCGCAGGCGACCGTACCTCCCTCACCCATGATCGCGGAGCGCCTGATCGCACCAGCCGGGGACATGGATGTTGTCGGCCTCCAGGGACAGCCCGTGCCTGCGCTCGTTGCCGTTCCGCGTCATCTCCTCGGTGAACAGCGCGTCGACCCCCCCGGCGCCCTGGGCCGCGAGCCTCTGGCGGAGCTTCTGGCGCTCGGTCCGGAGCCGATCGGCCCCGGATCGCGGGTTCCCGCCAACCTCCGGCGTCCGCCATGACAGGAGCGCCTCTCGCGTGGTCAGGCCGCCGCCGAACTCGCGGGCGTACACGAACAGCAGCCGCGCGGACTCCCCCTGGACCGGCAGCTCCTCAGCCCCCTGGATGAAGGTCGCCGTGAACCCCTCCTGCGGATCGCCGTCCACCCACAGCTCACAGTCTGCCGCGTCCAGCCGCAGGCGAGGTCGCTCGGTGCGGACGACCGGGGCCGGCAGGTGGACCCGCAGGACGCGCCCCTCCACGACCACCAGCTCGCCGTCGATGCAGGTCTCGCCCGCGGGCGTCCGGGCCACCGCCCCGACGACCTCAAAGCAGGCCTGGAAGCGCTCATCTTCCAGGACCTCGCCCTCGACCAGGTCCTGCGCGAAGGGGGCCGGGGGCGCGGTGTCCAGCATCCGGATCGAGGCCGCGGCGTGGGGAATCGTCCGACTCTCCAGCAGCTTGTACCACCCCGGTCGACCCGGGACCGAGCCGAACCCCCGGGTGCGCAGCGCGTCGTCCCCGGCCAGGGCCCGCCAGATCCAGACCTCCAGCTCAGCGGCCCAGCGAAGCTCGACCCAATACAGGGGGATCCGAGGATCCGGGATGGCGTAGGTGCAGCTCGGGTGCCGGCCCAGCAGCGTGGACGAGGCGAGCGGGACCTCCATGGCGATGTCGTCCTGGTAGATGCAGACTCGGCCCATCCGCTCCTCCGCGTCCGGGGGGCGAGGGAATATAGCGTATCCGCTATACGAGCGTGGCTACGATCGGCGTGGTTCGGCTGGCGGGCCGCCCGGCCTGGCGACCGCGGCCCCTTCCCCGTCTCTGTGCGCGGTGCACACGGCCTGGGTGCGTCGAGACCGTATTCAATCCACGAAGACCTGCCCTTGACCAGGCGGCGGCTACCCGCCCCCCTCGATATACCCCAACGCCTCCAGCTTCCGCGTGGTCTCCGCCGAGCCCTCCACCGCCGCCTTGTGCGGCGTCGACCCCGCGTCCCACGCCTCGATCCGCCCGTCCAGCTCCTTGGCCAGCCCCCAGGCCGTCGGCCAGCCGTCCAGGTCGTCGCGCTCGCCGGGGTCGTCGATGAGGTCGTACAGCTCGGCCTCCTCGCGGTAGGCGCACTGGACGCGCTTGTAGCGCTCCCCCCGCACCGCGCGGCACTTGAGGCGGTTGGGCCACACCGGCGAGGCCTCCTCGGTCCACCCCCCCTCGGGCTTGTTCGCCTCCAGGAAGACCTGCCCGCGCGGGCCCGGGTCGGCGCCGTCCAGGGCCGCGGCGAAGCTCAGGCCCTCCACCTGGGGCTCGGCCGGCAGGCCCAGGCGCTCCAGCACCGTCGGGTAGACGTCGATGTTGGCCACCAGGCCCGCGACCCGCTCGCCGCCGCCCCGCCCGCCGGGCTGCCGAACGATCAGGGGGATGCGCAGGACCTCCTCGTACACGGTCTCGCCGTGGCCGAAGTACTCCCAGTGCTCCCCCATCGACTCGCCGTGATCTGCCGTCACGATGATGAGCGCGTCGTCCCAGATCCCCGCCCCCTGGAGGCCCTCGAACAGCCGGCCGAGCTGCGCGTCGAGGAAGGCCAGCTCTCCCAGGTACAGCGCGTCCAGCGAGGCCGACAGCTCCGAGACGTCCTGCCCATCGGCGTGCGCGGCGCGCCCGGCGCTGATGTCCGCCCAGCCGCCCTCCGCGTCGGGGTCGGGGCGCGGGAACAGGGCGTCGTAGGGCGCCGGCGGGTCATAGGGCGCGTGCACGTCGTAGTAGTGCAGGAAGAGGAAGACGTGCTCCGGCGCGTCCACCGTCGCCAGCCAGCCCAGCGCCGCGTCGGTGACCCGCTCCGCCCCGCGCTCGTCGAGGTCCCGGGCGACGTTGTTGCCGAAGTCCTCGTCCCACCAGCCGAAGCCCTGGGCGAAGCCGAACCGCGCCCGCAGCGGCAGCGCCCCGATCGCGGCCCCCGTCTCGAAGCCCTGCGCCCCCAGGGTCTCCGCCAGCATGCGGTTCTCCCCGGGCACGATGTAGCGGTTGCGGGCCGCGCCGTGGGTCTGGGGGTAGGTCCCCGTCATCAGGGCGGTGTGGGAGGGCAGGGTCGTGGGCGCCACGCTGAGCGCCTGCTCGAAGAGCACGCCCTCGGCGGCCAGCTTGTCGAGGTTCGGGGTGCGCGCGAGCGGGTGCCCGTAGGCCCCCAGGTGATCCGCCCGCAGCGTGTCCAGGGAGATGAGGATGACGTGACGCGCGGATGGATCGGGCGCGGGGCCAGCAGGCCGCGACCCTTCCTGGGGCGGCAGGCTCAGGCAGGATGCCAGGAGCAGCGACCACATGAGCGGGTAGTGTACCTTGAGCACCCGCCCGGCACAGTCCGCCCGCCGAGACGACCCTGGCGGTGACCCGGAACCGGAACAGCTCCGGTGCGGCTCCGGCACGAGACAGTCGAACGCTCCAGATAGGCTCGCCATCCCCGAGAACACGCGAGGATGCCCGTGCCTGTCGACACCCAGGGCCACCCCCTCTCCGACGAGACCCTGCGCGAGCGGCTGGAGCTGCTCAGCGCCCGCCTGGGCGGCGCCACCGTGCGCGTGCTCGCGGGCGACCTCCCCCCTGAGCGCGCGGGCTCGCCCCAGAGTCCCCACCTGGCGGGCAAGGCCGCGGACATCCGCGTGCCCGGCCTGACCACCCGCGAGGTCTCCGAGGCCGCGGCGCGCTCCGGGCTCTTCGACGGGGTGGGGCACTACGACGCCTCGCCGCGCCACCCCGCCCACACCCACGTCGACCTCGGCGGCCGTCGCCCCGACGGCACCGGCCGCCGCTGGGCGGTCGGCGCGGACGACACCCCCAAGGGCTGGCACGACGACGGGCACGTCCAGGCCCCGCGCTCGAAAGCCGGGGACTCTTGAGCGGCCGGATCACCCGACTCTCCCCCACCCTCCTGGTGGAGGGGGGGCGGCTGACCGTGGGCTTCGAAGGGCTCGCGGCCCCGCCCGCCGCGGTCGCCCTGCGCGGCCCGGCGCCCATCGAGGCCCGGCTCGACCGGGTGCGCTTCAGCGACGCGGCCCTCACCGTCCCGCCCCAGCCCGTGCCCCCAGGCGAGGTGTGGACCCTGTGGGTGCACCTGCTGGACGCGGCGGGGCAGGACTGCTGCCCGCCACGGGTCGTGGAGCTGTGCGCGAAGGACTGGAACGGAGGCTGAGTTCATGCTGCTGGTCATCTGGCCCGAGCTGCCCCCCGCCTATGGCGGCATGCAGGTCCACGGCGTCGCCCTCTGCCGTCACCTCGCCGCCACCGGGCGCGAGCTGGTGGTGCTCTCCAACGAGGTCCGCGGGGTGTCCACCGAGGAGCTGGCCGAGCACGACCAGGACCTGGGCGTCAGCCCCCTGCGTCTGCTCCAGCGGGACGACCTGGAGGCCTCCGGCCGGGTCATCCAGCAGCTCGTGCGGGCGCTCCGGCCCCGGGTCGTGCTCACCTCCCAGGTGGCCTTCACCCCGTTCTGCGAGGACACCCCGGTCATCAGCCGCAGCGCGGGCAACGACCTGCTGCGCCCCTGGATCGGGCCGGCGGACGTCTCCAACAAGGCCCTCAAGAAGCTGCCCTTCGAGGAGCGCCGCGCCCGGCTGGCCGCGAACCGGGCCTGGATCCAGCAGGCCGCCGCCCGCTGCGACGCCGTGTTCTGCAACAGCGCCTGGACCCGGGATCGCCTGGCCCACCTCGGCATCCCCCGCACCCCGGTCATCCAGGGGGGCGTCGACACCGCCCTGTTCACCCCCCGCGACCGCGGCCCGCTGCGCTCCCTGCTGCGCTGGCCCGCCGACCGCTTCATCTCGCTGATCGCGGCGCGGCAGGTCATCAAGAAGGGCATCGACGTGGCCCTCCAGGCGATGGCGCAGCTCGATCCGAACCACCACCAGCTCCGCATCGTGGGGGACGGCCCCCTGCACGACGACCTGCGCGGCCTCGCCGCCGAGCTGGAGCTGGGGGATCGGGTGGTGTTCCAGCCCAAGGAGCCCCACGCCGCCCTGGCGAGCCTGCTGGCCGCCGCCGACGCCGCCCTGATGCCCTCCCGGGACGCCTACGATCCCCGCCGGGGCGCGATGGACTACGAGACGATGGGTCGCTTCGCCTGCGAGGCCGCCGCCTGCGGCCTCCCCACGGTGGCCTCCCGGGTCGCCGGGCTCCAGGAGGTCGTGCGGGACGGCCTGACCGGGCTGCTGGTGCCCCCCGACGACCCCGGCGCCCTGGCCGAGGCCCTGGAGACCCTGCGCGCCGACCGCGCCCTGCGCACCACCCTGGGCGAGCAGGCCCGCGCCCACGCGGTGGCGGCCCTGGACTTCGCCCACGTCAACCGGGCCACCCTGGCGCTGGTCGACGCGGTGCTCGCCGAGCGCGCGGCGTAGGGGCCCCCACGCGCCTGACCCTCCGCGAGGGCGCGCGGCGTGACCGGCTGTGACATCGGTCATGACCGGGTCCGCGGACCGGACCGCAGTCCGGATGCCGCTCCCAGGGGATTGTGTTCCTTCGACGGTCATACGTCGACCGGGGGTCACCCTGGCACGGGCCCTGCAACAAGGGGGGACGAGGCGCGGATGAGCGCTGAAATGCCCTGCAATGGTCCCTCCATCCAGCAGCGGGAATGTTGACGGTGTGAGGTCGGCGCAGGGCCTCCGATGAACCCCCGAAGTCACGTCGCCCGACCCAGGCGCGGCCATGCCGCTCTGCGTCGCCGCCAGGAGGCCACATGTCCAAGCGCGTCACCCGTCAGGTCGTCGACCCCACGACCCTCACCGACACCCAGCGGGACGTGCTCTGCGCCGAGCTGTACGCGGCCCACAGTCGGGTCTTCGAGGGCGTGGACGCCGCCGCCTTCCGCCACTACGTCGTGGAGCCCGACGCCGACGCCACCCGCCTCCTGCTGGTCCGGGACGACCAGGGCGCGCTGGTGGGCTACGCCGCCGCCCACGCCTACACCTGCACAGTCGACGGCCGCCAGGTGTTGGTGGGCCGCGCTGAGGCCGGGGTAGAGCGGGGCTGGCGACGCGCGGCCAACGTCGGGGACTTCGTCGCCCGCGCCCTGCTGGGCTTCCGGTTTCGCTGGCCCACCGCGAAGATGTACTACCTGGGCGCCTTCGTGCACCCCTCGGCCTACAGCGCCTTCCTCCGGCGGTGCGCGTCCCTGCGGCCCAGCCCCGACCATCCGCTGACCCCCGCCGAGGAGTCCCTGGTCGACGCCCTCGCCGAGCGCTTCGGCATGCCCCGGGTCGAGGGCATGCCCCTGGGCGTGCGCTACGTCGGCTGGTGCACCCGCGAGTCCTCCGCCGAGCAGTCCTACTGGCGCCGCCGCCAGGACCCCCTCACCCGCCACTACGTCACGCTGAACCCGAGGTTTGACGAGGGCTACGGCCTGCTGGTTCTCGTCCCTGGGGAGCTGTCCGTCGTCTTCGCCGCCCTCGGAGGGCTGGTCGGCAACTGGCTGACCCACCAGCTCGGCGCCCTCGGTCGGCTCGCCGACCGCCTGGGGTGGCGCGCGGCGGCGTCCGCCCGCACCCTCCTGGAGCTGGGGGTCGCGCAGGCCTCCGACGAGGCGGCCCGGCTCAGCCGCCACGCCCGCGTCCGACACCTGGGCGCCGGGCAGGTCATCGACCTGAGCGACGGCGAGGTCGCCGTGGTGCGGCGCGGCGCGGTCGCCCTGGTCCGCGGCGAGGCCATCGTCGCCCAGCGCGGCACCCGGGAGTGGCTCTCCCGCGAGGAGTGGCCCGGCACGACCCTGCGCGCCGCGACCCACACCGAGCTGGTCGTCTTCCCCAGCCCGTCGGCCGGCCAGGCGGCGGTCGCCTGATCCCCTTGCGCGAGGCCGCGGCGGTTTCGTAGGGTATGTCGTCCAGAATGCCGGAGAACTCGATGTCTCAGCGCCTCCTTCCGCTGCTCCTGCTGGCCGGCTGCGTCGCCCGCGCCCAGGAGGAGCCCCCCGCCGACACGCGCGAGGAGCGCGCGACCAAGTCGAGCTGGCCCGTGCCTGACGAATGGGCGTCGCGGGAGGTCGACTGGGCCGACGCGCAGCGCACCAGGGCGATCGACCCCGACCGCCTGCCCGCCGAGGTCCGCGCGCAGCTCCCCGCCATCGGCGTCCCGGTCCTGCTGCCCGACAACGACACCCTGCTCAAGTCCCTTTGGATGACCGGCACCGACTTCTGGTACGCCGCCAGCATGTCCGAGGACGGCGTCGGCGTCCTCATCCGGGGCACGCGCCTGGCCCGCCCGATGGAGATGGCCCCCGCCGACCTGCGCCGCATGGGCCCCGCCGAGGAGCCCATGCTCACCCGGGTCCACGACATCATCTCCATCACCTGGAGCGACTACAACGTCGCCTACAACCTGGAGATCGAGTGCCCCCAGGGGCACCGCCGCTGCCAGGACGACGACTTCGCCCTCAAGCTCCAGGCGGGCCTGGGCCTCGCGGGAGGTGACCGGTGATCGCGCTCACGCTGCTCGCCCTGCCGGCGATGGCCCAGGACTTCAGCTTCGAGCCGCCGGGCGCCCTGGTCGAGGGCAGCGGCGAGGGCCGCGCCGACGAGATGATCTACGTGCCGGACATGCGCTTCCCGCTGGAGGCCGCGCCCGCCTACCCCAACTCCCAGGTCTGGGGACACGGCGGCCTCAACGGCCCGCCCGGCGGCCAGTGCCACGCGGAGAACTACAGCTACCCCTGGCACGACAACTACTGCGAGACCCGCGGCTTCAACATGCCCCTGTGCCCGTCCGGCACCGGGCACCAGGGCCAGGACATCCGCCCGTCCACCTGCGAGGGCGACACACACTGGGCGGTCGCCGCCGAGGCCGGCACCATCGTGCGGATCGGCAGCTACTCGGTGACCCTGGTGGCCGACAACGGCACCCAGCACCGCTACCTCCACCTGGAGCCCGCCAGCCTCCAGGTCAAGCGGGGGGACAAGGTCGCGGCGGGCCAGCGCATCGGGCGGGTCTCCAACGCCTTCTTCGACAGCGACGGCAACCGGGTCCCCACCACGATCCACCTCCACTACGACGTCAACCTGAACGTGGACGGCCGCAGCCTCTACGTGCCGCCCTACCGCTCCCTGATCGACAGCTACCAGCGCCTGCTCGGCACCCCGCCCGAGCCCTGCGCCCCCATCCCCGCCGCCGGCCGCGACGTCGACGACGGGGAGTCCTGCGCCCGCTGGTTCGGCCCGCCCGCGTTCTGGCGGGTGGAGGACGGCCTCGGCGAGGGCGGGAGCATCCACTGGACCAACGCCTTCGACGGGGACAAGCCCGGCAACTTCGCCCGGTTCGAGCTGAGCTTCGAGCAGGCCGGCGCCTACACGGTCGAGGTCGACGCGGTCCCCCCCCGGAACCGCTCCAAGCAGGTCCGCTACGTGGTCCGCCACGCGGGGGAGGAGACCGAGGTGCGGGTCGACCAGACCCCCGGTGGCTTCATCCCCCTGGGCACGTTCACCTTCGCCGCCGGGCCCGACCAGCACGTCGGGCTGTTCGACAACACCGGCGAGACCGGCGACAGCCTGCACATCTCGGCGGACGTGGTGCGCATCCGCCCCGTCGCGGCGCCCCCTCCGCCGGTCGACGACACCCCGGCCCCACCGGAGGGCGAGGCGGGCAAGACCGGGAAGGCCGGCAAGGCCCCTGTCACCCCCACCCCGACGCCGGCCGGCCCGCAGACAGGCTGCGGCTGCGCCTCCGGCCCCGGGCTGCCTGGGGGGCTCACACTGCTGCTGGGCGGCCTGCTCGCGCTGCGCCGCCGTCGCCTCAGCGGCTGAGGCGCAACTCCGCGCCCGCGCCGACAGCCTCAAGGGCGGACCGCAGCGCGGCGACCGTGTCCTCGATGGCGGCCGGGGCGCGCTCGTCCATGCGGCCGAGCAGCACCTCGATCTCCTGGGTGGTCAGGCCCCAGGTGCCCTCCAGCTCCAGCTTGAACGCCGGCACCAGCCGGGGGCTGGGGGAGGTCTGCGCGCGCTCCTTGCGGGTGAGGCGCTCCCACTGCGCCTGCCAGTCGTCGAACTCCGCGCTGCCGGGCGCCGGGGGCGCGCTGCCCCCGAAGCGGCGGAGCAGGCGCTGGGTCCAGCGGTCGAGGTCCGGCAGGGGCATCTCGCGATCGAGGCGGCCCGCCACCGCCATGCGCTCGGTGAGCCAGGCCAGGGCGACGACGTCCAGCGCCGACGCGCCGGCCTCGGTCACCAGCTGCGCGGAGGACATCGTGGGCTCGGGCAGCGCCGGCTCGGGCTCGGGCTCGGGGGGCGGGGCCGCCTCGGGCTCAGGGGCCGGGGCCTCCTCAGGCTCGGCGGAGGGATCGATCAGCACGAAGCGGGCGTGGACGCCGTCCACCGCGCCCAGCGACGCCGCCGCGGTCAGCGCCGCTTCGGTGAGCGCGGGGCGCAGGGCGGCCTTCACGTCTTCCGCGCGGTGGAGCGGCCCGTCGGTGAGCACGCGGGGGCGCGCGGCCGCCTCGCTGACCGGCAGCCGCCGCTGGCCGCCGCCCAGGTCCAGGCGATCGGCGCGCAGCTCCAGCCGGGCCACCGCGGGGTCCTCGCCCACCAGCGCCCAGGCCCGCGCCTGCACGACCTGCACCTCGCCGCCGGCCTGCTCCGCGAAGCTGCGCAGGAAGAGGGGCAGCGACGACCACGCCCCCTCCAGCGCGAACCAGGTGCCCACCTGGGTCACCGCCCGCCCCGGGGCCTCCGGATCCTCGCTCAGCTCCAGGCCCAGCGCCGCCGCGGCGCGCGCCAGGGCCTCGGCGCCGGCCCCGGGGACCCCGAACCAGGTCGTCTCCCGATCGGCCATGACCAGCTCGGACAGCGCCTCGTCCACGTCGAGGATGTGCTCCAGCAGGATGCCCTCGTCCACCTCAGCCCAGGCGACGCCGGGGTGGCTGTTCAGCACGTCCATCAGCCCGATGGCGGCGTCCTCCGGGCCGGCCTCCTCGTCGATCTGGGCCCACGCGAGGTACAGCGCCTCGATGAGCGAGGGGTCCCGCGGACTGTTCAGGGCCAGGACCTCTTCGAGGCCGTCGAGCAGGGTCGGCAGGGGGGGGTTGGTCTTCTTTGCGGTCGCGGAGCGGTCAGACAAGGAGTCCTCCCCGGGAGAATCAGCGGACATACCCCGGGCGCCTATCCCGCTGGGCAGCCACGCGCACCAGCGGTAGAATGGAGATCCATGTTGGCTCCCGCGCGGAAGGACTCCCCATGAACCGCCGAATGAAGGCTGTCTACGAGATCGAGACCATCTACGAGCTGCTGGACGAGCTGACCTACTACCAGCTCCTCCAGCTTGATTCCGGCTGTCATCAGGCGGACATCGAGCCCGCGTTCCGTCAGGAGTCCCGCCGCCTCCACCCCGACCGCGTCGCCCGGCTGGGGGACACCGCGTTCGGCGCCAAGGCCAACAAGGTCTTCCGCGCGGTGAACGAAGCCTACCGCACCCTCAAGGATCCGGACGCCCGCAGCGCCTACGACGAGGAGCACGCCTCCGGCGCCGCCCGCCTCAGCGACGAGGGCCGCCGCGACGCCCGCAACGCCGCCGCCACCTCCGCCGACCCCGAGCTGGCCGCGCGCACCGAGAAGGGCGGAAAGTACTGGCGTATGGCCCTCCAGTGCTGGCGTGACGAGGACTACAACGGCTGCGCGATGCAGATCCAGTTCGCCCTCAGCTTCGAGCCCGACAACGAGGTCTTCAAGGAGTGGCAGGCCAAGGCCAAGGAGAAGGCCGACAAGGCCAAGCTGAATGAGAACCCCTACAAGCTCCGCATTGTCTGACCCCTCGACGGCCAGGATCCGGCCGACGCCCGTGCTATGGGATCGTGGGAACGTGGGCAGGAGGAGAGGATGGGAGCGCGCCTCAAGTTCGAGTTCACCCTCGACCGGCACGGGCAGGTCTCCGAGCCGGTGGTCTGGTGGCAGGTCGATCACGATCGCAACGGCCACTTCGACCGCGACGAGTTCATCCCGCTGACCCGGGACAAGCTCACCTGGACCGGGGAGGTCGAGCTGCTCACCCCCTGGTCGGTGGACGCGGACCTGCGCTGGGGCTACCGCAACCTCGCGGTGGGCGCGCGCTGGAGCGTCACGGTCACCCGGCTCCCCGACGTCAAGGTGTTCCAGGACACCGGCGAGGTCTCCCACCCCAACGGCACGCTGCTCAAGAGGCTGGAGCGATGAGCCTCCTGCTCCTCCTGGCCGCGACGGCCCACGCCGAGGAGCTGAGCCTGGCCCCCTACACCGGAGCCACCTTCACCGCCAGCGCCTCGAAGACCGCCTTCACCGCGCGGTATGTCCACCTGCCGGCCCGCCCGGGGCAGAGCCTGCGGGTGGACGTGGGCCTGAGCGCGCCGCTGTCCAGCGACGGGCAGTTCGCCTGGTTCGGCGAGGGCATCCTGCCCGCCGACGGCCTGTCCGCCACCGTCTTCGTCGGCGGGGACACCCGGGCCACCGAGTGGCTGGCCGACACCGACGACGGCTGGGACGCGCTGCTGAACCTCACCTCCGCCAACGCCGTCTGCCGGCTGTACGGCCCCGACGACGGCGCCTGCGACTACGCGTGGCTGATCCAGCAGGCCGAGGACTGGGGCGACAGCCTCCCGGCCGACCGCCGCGCCGAGGTCTGCCCCGCCGATCTGCCTCCGGTCCCGGACGACGCCACCGCCGCCCTGGTCGCTGCCCAGGAGATCGAGCGCGGCGCCAGGGAGGACAAGGAGGCCCGCGCCGAGGCCGTCGCCCGCGCCGAGGCCATGCCGGAGGGCCCCGACCGCGACGCTGCGGTCGCCTCGACCACCGCCTCGCGCACGGTGTCCGAGCTGCTGTACGCGCTGGCCGTTCAGCAGGTCGAGCAGGCCAGACGGGGCCAGCGCGCCCGGGACTGCGCCGAGGCCGACGCCTGGTGGGCCGCGCTGACCTCTGCCCGCGACGAACTGGACGCCGTCCGCGCCCGCGCCATCCGCCTCGGCTTCGTGGGCGGCGACGCCCGCCACCACGCCATCGGCGGCGAGGCCACCGTCGCGTTCGGCCAGCTCCAGGCCTACCCGGTCGACATGACGCCCATCGTCACCGACCCCAAGGTCCCCGAGGGCGAGCTGCCCGCCGCGCTGACCCTGCTGTCCTACGACGCCAGCGCCGGGGTGCGCTTCGAATGGTACGGCGGGGACCGCCTCGTCTTCCTGCGCGCCCGGGGCGGGATCTCCCTGGTCAACGCGGTCGAGACCCACGACATCACCCTGTGCGAGGCGGTCTCCGAGGCGACCGCGGTCACCGTGGACGCCTGCGCCGAGGCGAAGCAGCTCACCGCGAACCCCTCGCCGTCCCCCGGGCTCTACCTGGAGGGCGCCGGGGCCGCGATGTCGACGCGCCTCTCGGCGGGCGGCGTCCTGCCGGGCCTCTCCTGGCGGCTGGGGCTGGAGGACGTCTTCGGCGCGGGCTCACCCTGGGCGCTGGGCGTGTCGGCGGACGGCTTCCTGGTGAAGGCCGACAACCCGCTGGGCCCCCGGGCCGGGGTGGGCGTGGACGTCAACGCGCCGCTGGCCGGCGGGGAGATCCCCACCGTGCGCCCCTACGGCTACTTCGGGGTCAGCTTCTGACTACTCGAGGGTCAGCTCCACCAGGCGCACCTCCCCGTGCCAGGGCTCGGTGGTCCGGTAGTAGGTGACGTAGAGGTTGGCGCCGTCGTCGTATTCGGGGTGGCCGATGCCGCAGTAGACCCAGTCCTCGGCGGCCGGCAGGGTCTCCATCAGCGCCACCTCCCGGGACCACGGGCCCTCGGGGGCGGGCGCGGTGCGCAGCGTGATGGTGTCGGTGAGGCCGGGCACATAGAGCGCGAGATACATCCCCAGGGCCTCGTTCCACTGCACGCTCATCTGGGACGCACCGTCGAACACCTCCGCCGCGTCCCCGATGTCCGCGCTCCAGGCCTCGCCGTCCCAGAAGCGCCAGTCCTCGCGGACCTCGACGGTGGCCAGCGGCGCGCGGCCGACCCGGCAGGGCTTGCCCCAGCCGTCGGTGTCGCAGGCGTAGGTGTAGACGTGGTCGCCCTCCACCAGGGCGGCGGCGCCGTAGTTGTCGGTGTCGCCGGGGAACAGCAGCGTGGGGTGCTCGGGGTCGACCCCGGGCTCGGGGCGCCAGGGGTGGCCGTCGGGGTCGTCCCAGATCGCCACGCCGTGGCCCCGCGAGAAGAAGTTCCACGCCCCGGGCTCCCCGTGGATCTTCACGAAGAAGACCAGGGCCCGGTCACGCGCGGGGTCCTCGACCATCGCCATCGGCCAGAGCACCTCGCGGGCGCCGCAGGGCGTCTCGGCGCAGTCCTCCCCCGCGTGCAGGGCGTTGTAGGCGGCCTCGGCCTCGGTGGAGACGAACAGCTCCAGGGGGGCGCCGGCCTCGTCCAGGGGCTCCTCGAAGCCGTCCAGTCCGTCCGACGCGCGCGCGTCCCGGGTCCACGAGAAGGTGTTGTGGCGCCAGCGGGAGCCGTCCTCGGCGTCCTGATTCAGGATGGTGTCGCCGTAGAGCCACACCGAGCGGCCCTGGAAGGTGCCGCTGTAGCCGCCGTCCCGGGCCTGCACGGCCTGGGGATACGGGAGGACGCCGAGGTCCCGGGCCTCCACGAGGGAGACCGAGGGGGAGGCGCATGCGAAGAGGGTGAAGAGCAGCATGTTCCGATCGTATGGGCGCCTCGGCGGCGCGTCGACCGGGAAGCGTACTCGGCGCGCGCACAGTCCCCCGGGTTCCGTCGCGTTTACAATCCTTCACACTTGACCGGGCTCCTTCGTGCGCAGCCAACGGGCGCCTCACACCCGCTGCGTACCTTGAGAGCGTGGACAGCGAGCCACGTCACCACACAAGGAGAAGCGACATGACCCGCACCGCCAAGATCATCGCCCTCAGCCTCGTCACCAGCCTCGGCCTGGGCGGCGTCGCCGTCGCCAAGGGCGGCCCCGGCGGCCCCGGCGGCCCCGGCGGGCCGGAGGGCCACCGCGGCCACCCCGTCGGCGAGGCCATCCGCGCCCTCGACCTGACCGAGGAGCAGACCGCCGCCGCCGACGCCATGCGCGACGAGATCAAGGCCCTGCACGAGGCCGGCCGGGAGTCCCGCGAGGCCACCCGGGACGCCATGCTGGCCGAGTTGGAGTCCGGTGACCCCAGCCGCAAGGCCATCAAGGCCCTCATCGACGATGAGATGGACCTCGCCCGCGACGCCGCCCAGGCCCGCGCGGACCTCCTGCTCGACTTCTACGCCCTGCTCACCCCCGAGCAGCAGGCTGAGTTCACCACCTCCCTGCGGGCGTCCAAGGAGCGCCACGAGGCCATGCGCGACCAGCACGACGGGCGCCGCGGCCCGCCGCCCGAGGACTTCTGAGCCCTCAGAACTGGGTGTGCGGCTGGGGCCAGATGATCCGGTCGCGGGCGAGCCCGTCCGCGTCGGACTGGAACATCACCCGCCGCACGTCCACCGCGCCGCGGGTGTCCAGGATGGCCTTGATGTAGCACTCGACGTCGGTGCGGCGGCTGTGGGTGAAGCGGGCGCCGTACTCGTCGCCCATCACCACCTCGTGCTCGCCCGTGCGGCGCTCCAGCCAGATCGCCATCACCCGCTGCATGGAGAAGCTGTCGAAGACCCGCAGGGCCGCGTGGAAGCGGCTGGCGTCGAGCTCGCGCTCCCCCAGCCGGATGGTGGGCGCGTCGTCGCCCCAGGAGATCGGCGTGTCGTCGGAGAAGAGGTCCTCCAGGGGAAGCAGGCAGACGCAGCCGCCCATCGGCACGCCCAGCTCCATGACCCGCTCCGGGGTGAGCGGGCCGTTCAGGAGCCCGGGGTTCTCCGCGCCCCGGGCGCACCAGGCCAGGGTGGCGCCGTTGGCCTGGCGGTAGAGGTTGCGGAGCGCAAGCGGCAGCGGCGCCAGCGCCCGGGCCTCGATCCGGTCCAGCTCCTCCTCGGAGGCCGGGAGCCCCAGGTGGGCGTTCAGCAGGTGGACGCGCGGGTCGACCCGCAGCTCCCCCACCATGCGCCCCCAGCGGCCCGCGAAGTCCGAGAGCGGCCCCTCGACCTCCACGGGAGGCAGCACCCCCAGGGCGTCGAGCATCGCGCGCTCGGACCACGCCGGCACGCCGAGGACCTCGGCCTCGATCAGCTTTCCCGCCCCCGGGCCGCCGTAGAACACCAGATCGGTGCCCGGGCTGACGCTGTCGACGACCCGGGCGCCGGCCGAGCTGAGCAGGGCCCGCGCCTCGGCGCGCCCGAGGGTGGCGAAGCCACCGGTGAGCACGACCTCCAGGCCTTCCAGGCGAAGGGGCACGTGAGACCTCCGATAAGTCCCACGACAATGTAGCCCGTCAGGCCGGCGCGTCCGAGCCCGACGCCGACCGATGGTCCCGATAGAGCGCGTCGCGCCACGCCAGCAGATCCGCGAACTCGTCCTCCAGCAGGCTGGCGGTCCAGGCGCGCACGCTCGCGGGGCCGAGCCCCAGGCGCGCGGGATCATGAGGGCGGACGAACTGGAGGATCTGGGCCATCACGATGTCCGCGTAGGAGAAGCGCCCCAGGACGTAGCGCCCCGGCCCCAGCGCGTCGCGGAGCTGGCGCAGGGCGTCGCGCATGGTGGTCTCGAAGTCCCGGGTGTCCACGGGGTACTTGCGGCGGAGGTGCTGCGCCACGGTGCGCACGGCGCTGTCGCGCAGGGGCCCGGGCAGCGCCTTGAGGGTGGAGGGCACGCTCTCCTGCACCGCAACCGGGTCGGCGAGCACCCGCTCGATGGCCCGCAGGCGACCCGCCGACATCGCCCGCTCCGCGAGGCGATCCCAGCGCTGCATCTCCCGCTCCCGCCCGACGCGGAACAGCGAGGGGCCCTGGCCGATGGCGTCGGCGTGCAGCGCGATGTCGGTGGAGTCGCCGAGCGCCACGCCGTCGTCCACCAGGGCCGGCACCGTGACCGGCCCCCGCCAGCGCCCCAACCGCCACCGCAGCACCGGGGTGCCGAGCATGGGCAGGTACTCGGTCTCCGTGTAGTCGATCCGATGGTGATCGAGGGCCCAGCGGGCCTTCTCCGACCAGGGCGAATATCGCAACGCGATCAGCTCCGGCACGCACCCCTCCCGTGGCGTCCGTCTCTTTCTACCACAACAACGCTCACCGGGACGCCGTGACCACCCACTCGGCGTGGGCGCTCTGGGGGAACTGGTCCAGCCCGACCGCTGCGCGGGGGCGATACCCCAGCATTGCGAGGGCCTGCAGGTCGCGCACCAGGCTCTCCGCGTGGCAGGACACGTAGATGAGGTGCGCGGGCCGCGCCTCGGACGCCGCCAGCGTGTCCACCGCGCCGCCCAGCCCGGAGCGCGGCGGGTCCACCAGGAGCCCCTGCGCGTCGGGCAGCAGCCGGGCGAGGTGCGCGCCATCCATGCCCCCCTTCACGGTGGTGATGCGCGCGGAGAGGCCCGCCTCATCGGCACTTCGGAGGAGGGCCCGCAGCGCGAGGGGGTCGCTGTCCAGCGCGACCACATGCGCCGCCCCGGCTGCCAGCGGCAGGGTGAAGTTGCCGTTGCCGCAGCCCAGCTCCAGCCAGCGCCGCGCCCCGGTTTCCCGCGCCGCCTCCCGCGCCAGCCGCACCAGCGCCCGGTTCGCGGCCAGGCCCGGCTGCGTGAAGCCGCCGACGGTGCCGTAGAGCGTCGCCGGCTGGTCCTCCGCCACCCAGGTGCGGAACCAGGGGCCGAGCACGCCCTTGGCCAGCTTGAGCGCCCCGTCCTGGAGCACCACCGCCTTGCGCCGCTGCCCCAGCTCCACCGAGGCCCTCGGCAGGGTCCGCCTGAGCCAGGCGCCCTCGTCCAGGAGCCCCTTGATGTCGACGTTCGCGAGGTCCAGCCAGAGCCCGCGCCGCCCGTCCGGGGCCACCCGCAGCCGCACCGTGGCCCGCTCCACCGGGGGCAGGTCCGCCCGGAACGCCGCGAGCCAGGCCCCGAGCGCCTCGCTGGCTTGAGGGCAGCGGGGCAGGTCCAGCACCTCGGTCCGGGCCAGATCCCAGAGGCCGAGCGCGACCCCCTCAGGCCCCCGGCGCAGCGCCAGGTCCGCGCGGTCCCGCAGGCCGCCGGGGCCCAGGCTGTGGAGCGTGGCCTGCTCGACGACCTCCGCCGGCAGCCCGGCCTCGGCCCACAGAGCGGCGAGCCGCCGCTGCTTCGCCTGGAGCTGGGCGTCGTAGGGCTGGAGGATCTGGGGACAGCCCCCGCAGCGTCCCGCGACCTCGCAGCGCAAACCGCCCTTCTCGGCTACACCTTCCACGCTTGACGGCACCTCCGGCCGGGCAGTGTATCCTGTCGGCATGAGCGCGAGCCAACCCATCGCCGGTGTCGTGATGAGCCTGGTGATCTGCGGCGCGTTCGCCTCCACCTTCTTCGCCGGCCCCGTCGGCTTCCTCGTCGCGGTCGGCGTCCCCCTGACCGCCTGGCTCGCGCTCGCTGTCCTCCGGGCGGATCGGGCCGATCGCCGCCTGGAGAGCCAGATGGCGGTCGAGCTGGCCTTCCAGCAGGCCATGCGGGACGAGGAGGACGCCCCGACGGCCCCGGTCCTCGAGGCGGGGCGCCGCGTCCCCACCCTGCTGTGGGTCGCCGCGGTCCTCGCCGGGGCGAGGCTGCTCTGGTGGTCGACGGGGGCGGTGGGGGTCTGGGTCCTGCTGCTCGGCGCCGCCGCGCTCCAGCGCTACGAACCCCGGCTGCGCAGGCCGGCGCTGGCCCTGCTCGCGGTCACCGCAGCGGCCTGGTGCCTCTACCAGTGGGGCGCCTGGGCGCTGCTCGTCGTGCCGCTGCTTCCGCTGCTGAAGGTGGCGTGGGACGAGGGTCGGCGACGCGGCCTGCCCCTCAGCCTCCCGGCCGCTCCACCTCCGAGAAGCGATCGAGCGCGTCCAGGGTCTCCAGAGCCTGAGCGGTGACCTGGGCGAGCTGCTGGGTCGCGCCCTCGACCGCCTTGAGGGCCATCTCGACATCATCCGGGCTGCGATCGGCGAGCCCACGGGCGACGTCCGCCGCGGCGAGGGTGTAGTTGGCGCGCAGGTTCGCCACCGCGTCGAGGACCGCCAGGGCCCAGGCGTGGGCGATGACGGGCGCGGCCAGGGCGCCGGGCCGGAACGTGTCGGTGCCGGGATACGCCATCAGTCCTCCTTCTTCTTCTTGCCGCCGGACGGCGCGGCGCCGGTCGACTGGAGGATACGGGCCACGCCCTCGGCCGTCGTGGCCTGGAGCACCGTGTTGGCGTTCTGCTGGGCGGCCGTCGCGTTCTGCGCTGCGACAGCGAGGGCCTGTGCAGTGGCCTGGTAGACGCTGGCGAGGGCCATCGCGGGCGCCTCCCCCAGCACCTTGGTGTTGGTCTGGGTCACCGCGTCTGTGACCTGCGAGTTTACAGTGGTCGGATCCGCCATGGAGGCACCTCGGGGTTGCGCCCCGACTCTACCTCATTCCTCGTCGGGCACCTCGGCCTCGCCCGCGCAGATCTCGCTGAGCCGGTTCGACGCGCTGAGCGACTTGTTGACCGCGTAGTTGAGCGCCAGCGGAGAGTCGGGCTCGATGCCGCCGCCGAAGGGCTCGGCCCACACCGCGAGCATGCGCAGGGTCCGCCCCTCGGGCCGCTCGACGTTGATCTCCACGCTGTAGGACTGGATGAGGCCGTTGCCGCCGCCCTCGTCCCAGGCGGCGTCCACGTTGAAGGTGAGGATGGCCAGCACGCCCAGCTCCTCGCCCTCGACCTCGTAGCGGCCGTGGCGCAGGTCCAGGTTCATCTCGTAGGCCGGCAGGTCCGCGAACAGCACCGCCGAGGGGTCGACCTGGTTCACGGTCTGGAGCAGGGAGCGCGCGTAGGGGCCGCCGTCGAAGCCGTCGGCGAAGGGGTCCAGGGGCGCGTCGATGGGGTCGTACTCGTCGCCGGCCGAGGCGTCCGCGAAGGTGCCGCGCCCGGTCAGGTAGTCGCGCTCGTAGCCCTCGAAGTCGTCGGGGAAGATGTTGTTCTGGTCGGAGCGCAGCAGCCAGGCCTCGGCCTCGGTCCAGGTGCACTGCATCTCGGCCAGCGAGACGACCCCCTTGGAGTTGCCCACGGCCCGCGCGGCGGTCTCGCCGGTCTCGCCGTCGACGATGATCTCCGGGGAGAGCGGCAGGTCGGCGATGTCCTCGTCGGAGAGGTCGCCGATGGTGAAGGAGTCGGTGTTGGAGGTGTCGGCGGCCTCGCCCACCAGCAGGTAGCCCTCGGCCTCGTACCAGGCCATGAAGCCCTGCACGCCGGCCTGGAAGGTCGGATCATCCTGGTAGAACTCCCGCACCATGTACGAGGTCGAGGCGTCGAGCCCCTCGGGGGCCGGGGGGGGCGCGCTGCAGGCCGACGACAGGGCGAGGAGCACGAGGACGGGACGACGCATCAGGCATCTCCTGCGGTGGGGGGCGATCTGCTCCCATATACCCTGTCCGCGCGCGGGGGCGCGCGGTTAGGCGGGGGGCATGACCCGGCTGTTCATCCCCTCGCTCGTCCCGATCCTCACCGTGGCGGCGCTCCTGGCGGCGCTGGCCTTCCGCTGGGGCCGGCGCGGGGTGGGGGCCTACTGCCTCTCCCTGGTGGCCTGGGCGACCAGCCTGCTGCTGGCGGTGGACCCCGACACGCGGCGCGTCGGGGAGTCCCTGCTCATGGTCGGCTTCTTCGTGCCCGCCGCCTACCTGCACGCGGTCAGCGAGGACCTGCGCTGGCACACCCGGCTCGTCGGCCTCTTCTACGTCGGCGCGGTGGGGATGACCGCCCTGGGGGCGCTCCCGCAGGGCCTCTTCCTGCAGGACGGCGGCACCACCCCCGGCCCGCTGTGGGGGCCGATGTTCGCCCTGGCCGGCGTCGCCTCCCTGGTCCCGCTGCTGCGCCTGTGGCGGGCCCTGCCCGAGCTGAGCGACGGCGAGCGGGAGCGGGCCCGCTACCTGCTCTTCGCCGGGGTCCTGGGCACCTTCGGGGGCGGGACCAACATCCTGCTCATGATGACGGCGCACCCCTACCCGGCCGGCCTCTACATGGTGCTGGGCTCGCTGGCCCTGCTGGCCTGGGTCGTCCAGTCCACCCGCCTCCCCGACTTCGGGCGCTTCGTCGACGCCTCGCTGCGCTACTCCCTGATCGCCGCGCTGCTCTCCACCCTGTTCCTGCTGCTGGCGTTGTGGGTCACCAAGGTCGGCGGCGGGGCCTCGTACTCCTGGGGCGCGGCGTTCCTGCTGTTCCTGGTGGTCCTGGTGGGCCAGCCGCTGCTGTTCTGGGCCCGGGGCCAGCTCGCGGCGAGCTTCTTCGCCGGCAAGGGCGGGGTGGAGGGCATCACCCGCGCGCTGGCCGAGAGCGAGGCCCGCGCCGAGCACGCCGGGCGCCTCGCCGAGATCGGCACCCTGGCCAGCGCGGTCGCCCACGAGGTGCGCAACCCCCTGGGGGTGATCACCGCCGCCACCACCTTGCTGGAGCGCCAGGGCGCCGACCCCGCCACCCTCGACGAGATCCGCCAGCAGGTCCGCCGGGCCGCCCACTTCGCCGACGACCTGCTGGAGTACGGCCGCCCCGAGCCCCTCTCCCTGCGCCCGGTGGACCTGACCGGCGCCGCCTCGATGGCCGCCTCCGAGGTCCGCCAGGCCCTGCCGCTCGATCCCATGCCCGAGATCACCGTCTCCGGCGAGGCCCCGCCGGTGGAGGGCGACCTGGGCCAGCTCGCCCGGCTCATCGGCATCCTGGTGGAGAACGCCGCGCTGGCCGGGGCCGGGCGGATCGCGATCCGGGTGTCCGAGGAGCCCGAGGCCGTGCGCGTGGAGCTGGACGACGACGGCCCGGGCGTGCCCGAGGCCATCGCCCCCCGCCTCTTCGAGCCCTTCGTCACCGGGCGATCGCGGCAGTCCCCCCGCCCCGGCACCGGCCTGGGGCTGGCCATCGCCAGAGGCGTCGCCGAGCGTCACCACGGGCATCTTCGGCACGACGGCCGCTCCACGGAGCTGGGCGGCGCGCGCTTTGTCCTTGAGATCCCGCGCCGCCAACCGTTGCCCTCAGGGTGAACCTTTCACCGCGCCGCGGTGTCTCCAAGGACAGCGATGTCACGGTCTTGATTCCCGATCGGCCCACAGGGCCCGCCAGGGCCCGGCACGCTCCTTGCTTGAACGTCTCCCCGAGGAGGCCCTCGTGTCCACTCCGCCCGTCCCGTTCCCCCGCTGGCTCACCCTGCTGCTCGCCCTTCTCGGGCGCGCGCCTGCGATCGGTCGTGTTCTGCGGATTCCGGGCCTGACCCCCCGAACCGGCGTGCTACGCTGGGCGGCATCGGGGTCACTGGGCACGACCCCCTCGCCGGAGCCCGTTTCCGCTTAGGAGCCTGCACAATGTCTCGCACCGTCGCCAGCGTCGTTCCCCTGCTCGCCCTGCTCGGCTGCAACCAGGGTCTTGACGACAACCTCTTCGCCACCGGCAGCGCCACCGCTGTCACCTCCGCCGACCACAAGTCCGTCTTCGCCGTGAACCCGGCGATCGACGGCCTCTCCCGCTTCGACGTCGACACCGAGTCGGTCACCGAGGTCGTGCTGGAGGGCGAGCCCACCCGCGTCGCCCGCGCCGGCGACCGCCTGCTGGTCACCCTGCGCACCGAGCGCGCCCTGGCCGTGGTCGACGCGAACACCCTGGAGGTCGAGCGCACCGTCCAGGTCGGCGCCGAGCCCTTCGGCGTCGTGACCGACGAGGCCGGCTCCCGCGCCTTCGTCACCCTCTCCCAGCAGGACGAGGTCATCGAGCTGGACCTCTCCAGCTTCGAGGTGACCCGCCGCTGGACGGTCACCCAGGAGCCCCGCTGGCTCGCGCTGGAGCCCGACGGCCGCTCCCTCTTCGTAGGCTCCACCTTCGGCGCCCGGCTCACCCACATCGACCTCCGCTCCGGCGAGATGCAGCAGCTCCCCATGCCCTCGGTGGACAGCACCGCGCCCGACTCCGAGGTCATCGTCGAGCTGACCCCGCGCCTCACCGGCGACCCGGCCATCTCCCCCGACGGCGAGGTGCTGGCGGTCCCGATGCTGTGGGTCGACAACCTCTCCGACATCAGCTCCGAGATGGACGAGCCCGGCGGCAGCTACGGCTCGGTCTCCGGCGGCGAGCGCTTCGGCCGGTTCAACGCCGCGGTCATGACGGTGCCCCTCGACTCGAAGGGCCAGCCGGAGATGGACGAGTCCGAGGTCACCTTCGTGGTCGGCTTCGTCGAGCTGGAGGAGCTGTTCCCCACCGTGCGCAGCTACCCCGCGGCGGTCACCTGGTCCCCCGACGGCGACGTCGCGATGGTCGCGATGGAGGGCTCCCAGGCGGTGGCGGCGATGACCCGTCGGATCTCCAAGGATCACAGCGACGACCTGAACGGCGGCTTCGGGCGCACGGCCATGGTGGACTTCGCGGACACGGGCTTCTCCCGCGGCCCCGAGTCCATCATCGACGACCGCTTCGGCAGCAACGCCTCGGCCTTCGTCGGCCTGTCCACCATGCCCCAGGGCCTGGTGTTCACCGACGACAGCACCCTGTGGGCCCACAGCGGCATCCAGCACTCCATCGAGCCGGTGGACTTCGACGGCGCCCGGGACGCCGCGCGGGAGAACCGCCGTCAGGAGTTCGAGTCCACCCCGAGCTTCCAGGGCGCCGACGCGCTCGCGCTGTCGGACCGCGCCCTGCCCGGTGACGTGCAGACCGGCCGCCGCCTGTTCTTCAGCGCGGTCGACACCCGCATGTCCACCACCAGCGCGGGCGTGTCCTGCTCCACCTGCCACTTCGACGGCCGCACCGACGGCCTGACCTGGAACCTGGACGGGCTGCCCCGCCAGGTGCCCTCCCTCGCGGGCCAGGTCTCCCTCACCGAGCCGGTCACCTGGTTCGACGAGGTCTCCAGCGTGGCCGACGAGGCCATGATCACCTCCCAGTCGCGCATGGGCGGCGACGACCTCAGCCGCACCCAGGCCGAGTACATCGAGGCCTACGTGGACTGGAGCCGGGACGTCGACCACAAGGACAAGGGCGCGCAGACCGAGGCGGTGACCCGCGGCCAGGCCATCTTCGAGCGCGAGGATGTGGCCTGCTCGTCCTGCCACCCCGCCCCGCTGTACACCGACGGCGACAAGCACGACATGTACGGCGTCAACGGCGTCGCCACGCCCAGCCTCATCGGCGTCGCCGCCACGGCCCCCTACCTGCACACCGGCAGCGCCCCCTCGCTGCGCGGCGTGCTGGAGACGGCCCGCGGCGGTGAGATGGGCGACACCTCCTCGCTCTCCGAGCAGGAGATGGACGACCTGGTGGCCTACCTCCGTTCGCTGTGACCCCGCAGCGTCTCCGAGCGCGTCCGCCGGCCTTCGGGCCGACGGGCGCGCTCACGTCTTCAGCAGGCGCCCCTGCAACCACACCGCCGCGACCGGACCGTCGTCGCGGCGGAAGGCCAGAGCGTCGAGCAGCGCGACGCCGCTGAGCCCCTCGGGCATCGAGATGGCGATGAGATCGGCGTCGTAGCCGGGTGCGACGCAGCCGAAGCGGGCCTCCGGGTCCAGCGCAAGGGCCCCGCCCCGGGTGGCCCGCCACAGCAGGTCCTCGGCGGAGACCGGCTGGCGCAGCACCAGGGCGGCGTCGTAGGCGCTGGCCACCACCCGCCGCAGGGAGAAGGCGCGCCCCGCCCCCACGTCGGTGCCCAGGCCGACCCGCAGGCCGCGGGCGACGGCGGGGGCCAGGGGCATGCACCCGCTACCCAGGAAGAAGTTGCTGTCCGGGCAGTGGGCCACCGCCACGTCCGCGTCGGCCATGCGGCCCCACTCGCCGTCGGAGAGGTGGATGCAGTGGGCGAACAGGCTGCGCGGTCCGACCAGGCCGTGGGCCTCGTAGACCGCCAGGTAGTCCCGGTGACCGGGGAAGGCGCGGGCGGTGGCGTCCAGCTCGTCCAGGTTCTCGGAGAGGTGGGTCTGGACCGGCAGCGCGTGGCGCTCGGCGAGCCGGGCGGCGGCGCGCAGCAGCTCCGGGGTGCAGGACAGGGCGAAGCGCGGGGTGACGCAGAACCGCAGACGTCCGGCGCCGTGCCAGCGCTCGATGAGCGCCTCGCTGGCCTCCATCGCGGGCCCGGTGTCCAGCAGCAGCGCCTCGGGCGCGCCCTGGTTCATCAGGGTCAGGCCGACCTGGGCCCGCAGGCCCCACCGGTCCAGGGCCGCGAACAGGACGTCGGTGGCGCCGGGGTGGCTGGAGCTGTAGATCGACGCCGCCGTCGTGCCCCAGCGGGCCAGCGCCGCGCAGAACTGCTCGGCCACCGCCTCGGCGTAGGCCCGATCGGCGAACCGCGCCTCCTCGGGGAAGACGCTGCGCTCCAGCCAGGGCAGCAGCGGCCCGCTGGCGCTGCCCAGGATGCGGGTCTGGGGGAAGTGGACGTGGGTGTCCACGAAGCCGGGCATCAGCACGCAGCCGGGCCGGGTCTCGGGGAGCGGGCAGGCCGGCGGGGCGGGCTGGACCTGGGCGATGCGCCCGTCGTCGCCGACGGTGACCAGGGCGTCGTCCATCACGTCCAGCGTCGGGCGCGAGGGAGCGGGGCAGAGGAAGCGGCCTCGAAGTTGCGTCACGAGCCCTCAGGGGTTGAGCACCATCACCACCCCTAGCGCGTCTTCGTCGTCGGTGCAGGGCCAGGCGGGGTCACCGACGGCGACCTCCTCGGCCCCGTCCCCGTCGAAGTCGGCCGCCACGAGCAGCCGACGGCGCCGGCTCCGTTCGCCGTCCTGGCAGGGCACAGGCCAGTTCTCGGCGTGGTGCCAGCCGCTGGCGGACAGGGGGTCGGGGACCCGGACCACCACCGAGCCGTCGTGGGCGAGCAGCTCGGTGTGCCCCGCGGTGCGCAGGGGGGCGAGCTGGCTGGCGGAGTCCGCGCCGGTGCGGAAGGCCGCGCGGTGGGTGACGAGCCCGCCCTCCGCGAGGGCCCGGCCGTCGAGCACGCGCACCTCGGGGCCCTCGTCGCCAGCGTCGCCGCCGAGGGCGAGGTCCGGCAGCCCGTCGCCGTCGGCGTCGCCCAGGGCGACGAGGTTGGCCTCCAGCCCGTTGCCGCTGCCGGCCTGATCGTAGCGGCCGAAGGGCACCAGGCCGTCGCGGTAGCCCCGCGGCGGCAGCGCCGCGCCAGAGACGAGGTAGATCGCCCCGACGCCCCCCTGGAAGCAGGCCGGCGCGAGCACCGCGAGGTCGTCCAGGCCGTCCCCGGTGACGTCGCCCACGGCCTCGACGCGATCCCCCAGCAGCTCGCCGATGACGACGCCCTCGACATAGCCGGCGACCTCGTTGGCGTAGACCACCCCGGGGGGGCGGGTGGCCAGCCGGTTCCCGTAGACCACGTAGAAGCTCCCGGCCCGCTCCGGCACGTCGGTGAGCGGGGCGCTGACGATGAGGTCGGCGACCGCGTCGCCGTCGAAGTCCCCCACCGCCAGGTCCGTGCCGAAAGCCCAGGTGTTGGTGTAGCCGTAGAGGTGCCAGCGCGCGGACGAGGTGCCCACCGTCTGCCCGGAGAGGAGCTGGTCGCCGCCGAAGATGCGCACCGTGCCCAGCCCGGCATCCACCGCGAACGAGACCGCAAGCTCGGCGAGCCCGTCGCCGTCGATGTCCCCGATGGAGACCACGTTGTCGTGCCCGGACACCCCGTCGCCCCCGCACTGGCCGGTGTCCACGAACCAGCCGAGGCCCTCGTCGTTGACCAGCAGGGTGATGGCGTCCTCGACCTGCAGCGTGCCCCGGCGGTTGCCCGGGAAGACCGCCAGGCGCTGCCCCTCGGCGAAGGTGTCCTGGTAGCTCCACGCCACGCCCAGCTCATGGGCCCCGTCGCCGTCGACGTCGCCGAGGTCGAAGACCGCCGAGCCGACGTTGCGATCGGGCGTGCCCTCCACGACGAGCTGGGCCATGTCAAGGGGGCCCGAGACCGCGGAGTCGTCGGTCGCTGATCCGGCGCAGGCCAGGAACATCCAGAGCATGGTCCCAGGCTACCCGTCGAGGCCGCGATCGGCTACAGACCTGGGACATGTCAGCGTCTGAGCCCACGATCCGGGCGCGCGTGCGCGCCGCCGTGCTCGCCTTCGTGGTGCTGGTGCATGGCATGGCGGCCTCGCCGATCCCCAACAGCGTCTCCAAGGCCCACTTCCGCAACCCCATCGCCGAGGAGGAGATGGCCCGCTGGGTGTCCATCCTGGGCCGCGTGGGCATCCGGACCACCGACGAGGAGCTGATCGCCTGGCTGGTGGACGTGGGCAGCTCGACCGCCGAGGTGCGCAAGGTCGTCATGCAGCCCTTCCGGCCCATCCTGCGGGTCACCGGCACCGGCCAGGGCTGGGGCTTGTTCACCTACCCCAACTCCTACCCCCACCGGATGGAAATCGAGGGCCGCGCGGGCACCACCTGGCGCACCCTGTTCCGCGCCCTCGACCCCGAGCACGCCTGGATGAACGACAAGCTCGTCTTCCGCCGGGTGCGCGGGGTCTATGACGACAACGCCTTCAAGACCCGCCAGTCCTACGACAACTTCGTGCGCTGGGTGGCGGGCGAGGCCTTCACGGAGTTCGAGGATCTGGACGAGATCCGGGTGAAGATGATCCGCTCCCACGTCGTGCTGCCCGGCAAGCCCCACGACCCCGAGACGACCACCCGGCTGGTCCGCACCCTCACCCGCCAGGAGTGGACGGAGGGCCCATGATCCGATGGTGGGTGAGGCTCTGGGACCGCCGCGAGCGCCCGACGGCGCTGGCGATCATCCGCATCCTGGTGGTGGTGGTCCTGCTCTGGGACCTGGGGCACGCCTGGCTGCTGGACCTGGTGGACGTGCTGTGGTCGCCGCCCGAGGTGGGCGGGCTGCCCACCAAGCTGCTCCAGCGGGAACCGGTGCCCGAGGTCTACCGTTGGTTCCCCCCCGACGTCACCACCGCCCGGGGCCTGCACGCGGCCACCTGCGCGGCGCTGGCCCTGTTCGGGCTGGGCGTGGCCACCCGATGGACCGGGCTGGCCTCGCTGCTGCTCTACGCCCAGGTCGGCCTGGTGCTGCCGCTGGGGGACCGGGGCATCGACCTGATGATGCGGAACGTCATGTTGATCCTGGTCTTCTCGGAGTCCGGGCGCATGATGTCCGTCGACGCGAAGCTCCGCACGGGCTCGTGGTGGGGGGACGGCGGCGACGCGCCCGCCTGGCCTCGGCACCTGCTCATCCTGCAGCTCGTGGTCATGTACTTCATGGCCGGGGTGCAGAAGACCGCGGTGACCTGGACCCCGCTGGGGGGCTACCACGCCCTCTACATCATCCTCCAGGACCCGCACATCGCGAAGTACGACTTCGCGTGGCTGGAGTCGGTCTGGCCGATCACCAGCCTCGCCAGCATGACCACACACCTCTTCGAGTGGACCTCTCCCCTGCTGCTGCTGGTCTACCACTACCGCGACACCCGGGACCGGCCGGGGCGGCTGCGGGCCTTCGCGCTGCGCTGGCGGGTCCACTGGATCTGGATCACCGTGGGCGTGCTGCTCCACCTCGGCATCGCGCTCACCATGCAGCTCGGCATCTTCCCCTGGGCGATGCTCTCGCTCTACCCGGCGTTCTTCCACGCCGACGAGATCGACGCGGCCTTCCGCCGGCTCACCGGGCGGTCTATCCCCGCGGCCGCGCCGTCATAGGAACGCCTGGCCCTGGCCCCGGTAGGTGGGCTCCCGGGCCACGACCCGGCCGTCGCGGAGCAGCAGGTAGTCGTTGAAGCGCTCCGCCAGCTCGCCCGCCTTGGCGTGCCGGAAGATCACGGGGTCGCCGAGGTCGAGCTGCACCCCGGGCGGGACCTGGAGCGGCGTCTGCACCTCCCCCGCGCCCTCGATCGAGACGTAGGCCATCCCCGGCGGCGACCAGGGCAGCGGCAGCCGGTCCCACCCCGGCTCCCCGGAGGCGACGTAGCCCCCGCCCAGGGCGGTGACGAAGCCCGGGTCGCTGACCCGGCAGACCTCCAGCGCGAAGAAGGCCGCCGGCTCCAGCGCCAGGCCGACGAAGTACGAGAAGAGGTGGGGGCACACGAAGCCGGAGCCGGCGGTGACCTCGGTGACGCAGGGCTCCCGGGCGGTGAGGGCCACGCTGCCGGTGCCGCCGCCGTTGACCAGCTCCAGGGTGACCCCCGCGCCCTGCAGGGCCTCGACCACCTGGGCCCGGAGCCGGGTGACCCGGGGCCAGGCGAGCTTCTTGAGCGTCCGTCGGGCCGGGTTCATCGCCCGGCTGAACGGGTTGTCGTCCGGGAGCCCGGCGAGGTGTCCCTCGTAGGCCATCAGCCCCGCGATCCGCACGTTGGAGAAGGACTCTGCGGCGCGGGCCAGCGCCAGGGCGCCCGCCGCGCTGCGGATCGGGCTGCGCCGCGCCCCCAGGTGGACCCGCCCGCCGAGGGGCCGGTAGCTGACGTCCAGCTCCAGCACCGCCCGCAGGACCACGCCGGCCTCCCGGCCCGCTCGATCCAGCGCGGCGAGGTGCGCGGGGCAGTCCACGACCGCCCACACGGTGGCGCCCTGGGCGGCGGCGCGGGCCAGGGCGTCGAGGGCCTGGGGCTGGACCGTGGGGTAGGCCACGAGCAGGTCGTCAAAGCCCTGAGTGTGCAGCCAGGCGGCCTCGGCGGCTGTGAAGCACATCAGGCCCCGCAGCCGCGCCCCGCCCCGGGCCAGGATGCGCCGCATCAGCCCGGTGTGGCGCACCGACTTGCTGGCCACCCGCAGGGTCTTGTCCCCGAGGAGGGCGACCAGGCGGTCGACGTTGCGCTCCAGCGCGTCGAGGTCCACGAGCGCCGCCGGCAGCCGCTCCCCGTCCAACGCGCGCTTGAAAGCGGGGTACTCCACCGCAGCCTCGCTATCCGCCGGGCTCCATGCGGGCCACCCGCTCGGTCAGGTCCACCACCCGCCGGGCCAGGTCCACGAGCATCTGGCGCATGAGGTGCGCGCCCAGCTCGGGGCTGCGGGTGATGAGGGCGTCCACCTGATTGCGGTGCAGCACCCCCAGGCGGGTGCGCCGGGTGGCGGTGACCGTGGCCGAGCGGGGCTGGTCGAGGGTCAGGGCGATCTCACCGAAGTGCTTGCCCGCCCCGAACCGCACCAGCTCCACCCCGCCCCGGCTGATGGCGACCTCACCGCTGATGACGATGTACAGCTCCTCGCCGAGCTGGCCCTCGCGGAACAGGGTCTCGTCGGGGTCGAGCCGCTGCACCGAGAAGAAGGGCGCGAGCCGGTGCCGGGACGCGGCGTCGAGGTGGGAGAACAGCGGCACCCCGCGCAGCACGGCGTCCCAGTCGATGGCGCCCTCGGCGGCGGCCCCGGCGTGGTAGCGCACAGCCACGGCGGTGATGTTGTCGTCGGAGCCCCGGGCGTAGGCCGCCTCCACCAGGTGGCGGGCGACCGCGCTGAGGTCGGCGTCGTCGGCCAGGGTGACGAAGTCCTGGCGGCTGAGCATGTCCCAGACGCCGTCGCTGCACATCACCATGGTGTCACCGTCCTCCAGGCCGATCTCCAGCAGGTCAGGCCGCACCTGGGGGACCACGCCGAGGGCCTGGTACAGGACGTGCTTCATGTTGCTGCGCAGGTACTCGTCGTGGGTGATCTTGCCCCGGCGGAGCTGCAGCGCGGCGACCGAGTGGTCCTTGGTGATGGGCGCGGCGCGGCCGTCCCGGACCAGGTAGAGCCGGGAGTCGCCGACGTGGCAGACGAACAGGGCCTCCCCCGCGATGACGCCCACGGTGAGGGTGGCGCCCATCTGGGCCCCCCGGTCCTGGGCGGCGTCGTGGATGGCCCGGGCCGCCTTCTGGAAGACCCCCTCCAGGGCGTCGAGCAGGGCCAGCTTCGCGTCGGGGTCGGGGTTCTTCTCCACCCGCTGGCGCAGGGTGTCGATGCCCTCGGAGGCCGACCGGAGCCACGCCACGGCCGCCTGGGAGGCTTCATCCCCCGCCGAGAGGCCGCCCATGCCGTCGGAGACCGCGAACAGGCCGCGCTCGGGCAGGGTGAGGAAGCTGTCCTCGTTGTGGCTTCGCCGCCCGGTCTGACTCTCGGCCCCGTAGTCGATACGCATCCAGCGCTCCTGCGTCGGAGTGGAAGACTACGCGCTCCGGACGCCGAGGACAAGCCGCAGAGACCGTGGGCGTCAGAGGCGGGGCCGGCGGCTCCACGGCATGCGCTCGACGCCAGCGACCTGACCGAGCCTGCGCGCGATGGGCAGGCGATCATCGAGCTGTGCGGCGCCGATCATGCGGGTCGCGGCGCGGCGGGCGCGGGCGGCCAGCACCTCGGAGGCGGCGATCCGGCCCTCGTCCGCGAGGCGCTGCGCGGCGGCCCAGAGGGTGCGCGCGGCCTCGGGGGCGTCCAGGAAGGCGCCCTCGATGCGGGGGGCCAGGCGGAAGGCGGCGGCCTCCAGCTCAGCGAGGCTGCCCGTCCCGGCCTGGCGGGCCACCAGGGCCGCCCCCACCCGGATCACCGCCGCGTCCCGGGCCACCACCCCGCCCACACCCGCCACACCCGCCAAAGCGGCCAGCGCCATGCGGGGCTCCCCGAGGTCCAGGTAGCAGCGGGCCTCCGAGAGGGTCAGCAGGTCGTCCACGGCGTCGGAGAGCCGGGCGCCATAGGCCTCCCGCATGCGGCGGACCACGTAGAGCCCGGCGAGGGGGCGCCCCTCGGCCCGGTGCCGCTCGGCGCTGACGGTGGCGTCGAGGGCCTCGACGTGGGGATCGAAGGCGATCAGGAACTCATCCACCGGGCGGCGAGGGCCCTCCCGGCCCACGGTCACGTCGATCCAGTCGAGCATCAGCCGGCACCAGGCCACCCCCAGGGTGGCGCCGACCTGCTCCTCGTAGCGGAGGATGCGCTCGATCTCGCGCCGCTGGGAGTAGAGCTGCCCGGCCCGGCCCGAGGCGAAGCGCTCCACGAAGAGCTGCCAGCCGTCCGAGGCGTAGGCCCCCAGGCGCCAGGGCAGCAGGTTGAAGGCCAGCACCATCAGGTTGAAGGCCGCGACCATGCGCAGGGGCGAGGCCGGGTCCAGGGTGGCGGGCAGCAGCGCCAGGGCGAGCAACCCCTGCGCGACGAGCCCGCCGGCGTGGTAGAGCCAGCGCCGCCGGGGCACCGGGTCGACGGGGATGGCGACGCACAGGCCGCCCGCCAGCACCCAGCGCCCCAGGTAGAAGACGACCCCGCTGGGGGATCGCCACCGCAGGAGCGGGCGCCCGTGGCCCACGCCGAAGCTGGTGACCCGATAACCCGCGGGCTTCGCGGCCAGGGCGTGCCCCGCCTCGTGCAGCACCGCGATCAGCGGGGCCGAGAGGAGCCACAGCAGGACGGGCGCGCTCATGGGGATCATCGACCATGAATCGTAGCCGAGGTTCCCGCGGGCCGGGGTGTCGGGTGGAAATCCGCGGCCGGACGGGCTAGCCACCGGAGGTGGCTGTTGACCTCCGCACCCTGTCCCCCGACGCGCTGCGCGCTGCGCTGGGCCGCGCCCTCGGCCCCCAGGCCGACGCTGAGCTTCCGCGCGATCTCGCCGCCCTGCGGGCCGGCCTCGAGGACCTCGCCGCCGCGCCGGACCAGGCCCAGGCCCTCGACCCGCTGCTGCTGGCGGTCCGGGAGCTGGAGACCGCGCTCGCCGGCCTGCCGGCCACCATCGACGGGCTGCGGGTGGGCCGCCTGCTGGAGCAGGACCCCATCAGCGTCACGGTCGAGGCCTGGGACAGCGAGCGCTGGGCCCTGCGGGTGCTGCGGCCGGAGCGCCGTCGGGATCCGGTGTGGCGTCGGCGGCTGGAGCGGGGCCCGGCTCTGTCTCCGGGGGCGCCGCTGCTGGGGCCGGCACGGGTGGTGGAGACCGAGCTGGGGCCCTGCGTGCGGACCTGGTTGGGCGGCCTCTCCCTGTCCGGGCTCCTGCCGGTGGAGGATCGCCCCGACAGCGTCAGCCTCGCCCGCGCCCTGGGCGGCGGCCTGCAGGGCCTCGCCGCGCTGCACGCGCGGGGGCTGGTCCACGGGCGCCTGGGGCCGGAGCACCTCATCCGGGGCCCCGAGGGGGTGCGGCTGGCCTGGTTCGACCCGGTGATGACCGGCGGGTGGACGCCCCAGGACGACCTCGCCGCCCTGGGCCGCGCGGTGGCCCGCCTCGATCCCCACCAGCAGGACCCCGTCGGCGTGCTCGCGGCGGCATTCGCCGAGGACCCCCCGCCCAACGCCGACATCGCCGCGTCCACCCTCCAGCGCACGCTGTCCGCCGCGCTGGCCGACCGGCGGCACCGGGCGGCGTTCCGCTCCAAGGCCTGGAAGCGCCACGCCGACGAGGCCCGGCTGCTGCGGCTGGTGCGCCGCTTGAGCGACGCGCTGCCGCCCCCGACCGGCACCTTCTGCCTGCGGGCCGGCCACGACGCGGTGATGGTGGTCGTGGAGAGCGACGGCGCGGTGGTGCGGGGCGGCCCGGTGGCGGGCCTGCCGGCGCGCTTCCTGCCCACGGTGTGGGGCCCGGACATCGGCCTGGACGCCACCACCGCCCGCGCGCTCATGCGGGCCTGGGCCACCCGAGGTCGGGGCGACGAGGCCCGTCGCAAGCAGGTCCAGGCCGAGCTGGGCGCCAGCGACGCGAAGGCGCACCAGCTCTGCCGCTGGCTGTCTGCCCAGGCGCGGCTGCGGGCGGTGCGGATGCTGCTGGAGCTGGGGCGGTAGTGCCCCAGCCAGTCGGATTGGAGGCGTTTTCGGCGGGCTCGGGTCAGGTCGTCCGTCACGGACTCCAAGTTTTGAAGGTCCCTCCAGGACAGACAGAGGTCTCGAAGAGATTGGAGGTTCTCGTTACGTATCGACGCGTGGGCGCGCTATACCCTGGCGCTACTTGAGGGCCTGTTTCAAAATCCAGAGGACAACAAGGACCTCAGCGGTTTCCTCGCGGTCACGCGTCGATACGTGGCGTGTATCGTCAATCCTCCGAGACCTCTGTCAGCCCGTGACGGGCCCGGTCGGGACGACTTCAAAACTTGGAGTCCGTGACGGACGACCCAGCCCGGCCCGCCTCCAACCCACCGCGGAGGCTCAATCCTCGTCAGGCGGCGGCAGCTTCTCGACGCGGATGGACTTGATGTTGTCCTTCAGAAGGATGTTCGCGCGGTGGCCGTAGGTCCAGCCCTGGCGGTCCTCCAGGGACTCGGCCTCGGGGTAGGACTGCTGGAAGTCCTCGGCCACCCGGGTGGCGTTGTGGGCGTTGAGCAGGTCGAGGTCCAGGATGCGGATCGCGCGCTTGCCGCCCTTGATCTCGAAGGTGGTCTCCTGGTGGAACTCCACCGCGCGCCAGGGCATCATCTCGCGGGTGACCTCGGAGCCGCCGGTGAACAGGGTCACCCGGGTGCCGATGGGCGCGATGAGGATGCAGGACTGCATGCGGGCGCCGTCGAGGTCCCCCTTCACGCCGGAGGGGAAGATCTGGGCGACCTGGCGGTTGCCGCAGATGTTGGTGCCGGTGTAGGCGTGGATATCGCAACGTACGTTGCCGACCAGATCCCACTTCATGAGGGCTCCATGAGGTTTCGGACGCCGGGAGTATAGCGGCTGCGGGCGTCAGCCGAGCGGCCCGTCCAGGTCACGGTGGTCGGCGCGGCGGTAGTTGGGGGAGAAGAAGTCGTGGCAGTCCCGACAGCGGGAGAGCGTCGGCACGCCCTTGCCCCGGACCTCCCGGCGGTAGCCGGCCAGGGCGTCGTCGTGCAGCCAGATCCGGGAGAGCGGCTCGGCGGTCACCTCGCCCACCCGGTTCTCCAGGCCCACGTCCCAGGGGCAGAGGGTGACCTTGCCGTCCCAGGACACCGTGGGCGTGGCGAACGCCCCCGGGCAGCGGCGCGGGGGGCGCTCCTCGCCGGTGTCGACCGCGTCGAGGTCGAGGACCTCCGCGATCTCGGCCAGGCGGCGGCGGGCCTCGGCGGTGGCCTGGAAGTGGTCGTGGTCGCTGCGGCGGAACCACACCCCGTCGCCGCGCTCGGGCAGCCGCCCGGCCACCACCCAGGGGTCCCGCAGCCGGGCCTGCCAGGTCTCCACGAAGGCCCAGGGGTCCAGCTCCTGGTCCACCACCCAGCTCGCCACGACCCGGTGCGCCCGGCCTCGAACTGACAACAAGTTGTCAATATGACCCAACGCCGGGGCCTCGAAGGGCTCCAGGCCGTTGCCGTGGATGATCCAGGTGACCGGGACCTCGGGGAACGCCGCCGCGATGGCGATCAGACGCTCGTTGAGCAGCCGCCCATCGGTGCGCAGCTCCAGGCGCTCGAAGGTGCCCTCGTCCCGGATGGTGGTCAGGACATGCCGCAGCACGACGTCGGCCTCGGGGTGGGCCAGGGGCTCGCCGCGCCAGGCCAGGGCCAGCGTGGGGAAGACCAGGCGTGCGGCCCGCAGATCCTCGGTGACCGAGCGCACCACCTCGAAGCCCATGAAGCCCCGGCCGAAGTCCAGGTAGCCCCGGTCGCGGTACTCCAGCCAGCGCATGGGGTCCTCGAAGCAGTCCTCCACCGGCCGGGGGGAGCGGGCCGAGAACTCCTGGAAGCGGCGCAGGGTGGACGGGTCCCAGGGGGCGGCCCATGGGGCCATGTCCGACAGCTCCAGGGTGAGGGTGGCGCCGTCGAGCCGGGTGACCCGCCCACCGGGGCGCAGGCGCTGGAGCCGCCGCCGCGCCCGCTGCGCCACCTCCGAGACCGCCGCGCGCCCGATGGCCTGGGCGGAGTCCGAGCGGCGGCGCAGGTAGCAGCTCTGGATGCAGGGGGTCGAGCACTCCTTGACCACCGCGCGCCGGGCCCGCAGCTCGGGGCTGTCCCAGAGCTGGCGCAGGGTCTGCCGGCGCACGTCCCCGAACCGCCCCGCCAGGAAGTCGAGCTGGCCGTCGCACATGATGGCCGAGCCGTCGGCGTTGATGTACAGCTCCTTCCAGCCGCTCCAGCAGGGGGCCTGGAGGGGCTGGAGCTGGTCGCGGTAGTAGCTGGGGATCAGCTCCAGGTCCTCGACGCTGTTGAGGATGCGGAAGCCCGCGCGGCCCTGGGCCCGGACGCGCCCGACCAGCTCGGCGACCAGGGCCTCCAGGCGGGGCAGGTCGTCGTCGCGGATCCAGAGGCCCCCGGCCTCCTCGGGGACGTCCTGGCCGTGGCGGAACAGGTTGAGGAGCTGCACCCCGTCGAAGCCCAGCGCCGCGAGCCGGTCCAGCAGGTCCGGCAGGCTGTCGAGGTTCTGGCGGTGGACGATGGTGTTGGCCAGCACCTTGCGGTGGGGGTTGCCCGCCTGGGCGTCGGCCTCGCGCAGGCGCTGGTAGCCGGTGATGGCCCGGCGGAACATGCCCTCGCCCCGGATGCGGTCGTGCGCGGGCTCGGGGCCGTCCAGGCTGATGTTGAAGTGGAGCTTCTCGGGGGGGATGCCCGCGATCATGGCCGCCCGGCGCCGGTTGATGAGCGTGCCGTTGGTCGTGCAGGTGATGTAGAAGTCCTTCTGGCACGCATACGCCAGGATCTCCTCCAGATCCCCGCGCATGAAGGGCTCCCCGCCCAGGGGGTTGAAGACCTTGACGCCCCACAAGGCGGTCTGGTCGATGATGTCCTTGACCTCGGCGGTGCTCAGCTCCCGGGGCACGTCGTAGCAGGTAGTGCACATGGTGCACTTGAGGTTGCACTGGAGGGTCAGGTTGACGCTGACCCAGTCCGGGGGGGCCAGGGAGCGGTTCAGCGCCCGCGACAGGTACATGCGCGCGTCGCGGCGAAGCTCGGAGAGGGGGTCCACGTCCGACAGCGTATCCCACCGAAACCGACCTGGGGGTCCGCAGACATCGGGTTACTTTCATGAGGATGTCCTCCCCTGATGATCCGATCCCCTGGCTGGCCTGGCCCATCCTGATACGGCCCCGGCGCGTGGTCGCGCACCTCCGCCTGGCCCAGGACAGCGGGCTGGTCGAGCGGGCCCCCAACGCCTGGCAGATCTGCATGGGCGTGATGCGCATGTGGCACCGCAACCTGTTCCGCGCGGACACGGTGGGCACCTGCAAGGACTTCCAGCCCCGGGACACCCGCCGGGCGCGGCTGCTGCAGCGCAAGTCCCTGCGCTTCTTCGGGCTGATGTGGGAGCGGGCCATCACGCCGCTGGACCTCTCGGGGCTGCTGAGCCCCCCCGAGCGCATCACCCGCCACCTGCTCGCCGCGCACCACGACGGCGTGCAGTTCCACTACGACCTGGAGCTGCTGAGCCTGCACCCTGGCCGGCTGGAGGCGCTCCAGGAGCAGGTCGAGGCGGTGCTGGCCGAGGTCGACCCCGCGCGAACGGCCTGGCTGCGGGATCTGGTGGTGTTCGAGACCTACCACGAGCGCCTGGCGGCGGCGATCCGGCGCTTCCAGGCCGGGGCGTCCCTCTCGCCGGAGCAGGCCGACAACCCCGACGTCACCCTGTCCGCCTACCTGCGCTGGTGCGCGCAGCAGCCCGCCACCCCGCTGGAGAGCTGGCGGGCCTGGCGCCGCGGGGCCCTGCGCTTCGAGTCGACGTCCGTATGACGCCCGCTGAGCTGATCCCCCTCAAGCCGGCCCGGCTGTCCGAGCTGCTGTGCGCGGGCCACCCCATCGACCCCACCGCGCTGGACGACACCCGCTACCGGGGGGTCAGCCTGGGGCTGCCCGGCTTCGTCGTGGCGCTGACCTGGCGCACCTTCATCAAGACCTTCCACCGCGACCCGGCCACCGGCGCGCTGCGGGGCTGGAACGTGCGCCTGGAGCAGACCGGGCTGGACGGCGAGGTCGTGTACAAGACCGACCGGCGCGGCCAGCCCGTCACCTTCGGGCACTACCGGGTGGTGGGCGCCGAGGGCTACCGCGTCCCCTGGGACTGCGCCCAGGGCCTGGTCATCGACTACGGGCTGGGGGGCAACCCGGCCCTGGAGCTGACCGACCGCCTGCGCGACCCGCTGGTCGCCCTCAAGCCGGACAGCGTCGAGCTGCTGCTGGGGGTGACCTGGGTGGACCTGGGCCCGCTCCAACTCCGCACCCCAGCGTACTTCGCCCTGGAGCGGCTGGGTGGACTGGACGCCGTCGTGCCCGTCCCGAGGCCGGAGCGGGCGCCGAGCGCCTGACGGCGGGCTCCGGCGGCGGTTCGGGCTATCCTTGCCGGGCGATGCGCGTCCTCCTCGTCTTCCACGGCTGGCTCCCCCGCGACGACCGCCCCCTGAGCGGCGGCGCGCTGCGGGCGTGGCATCACCTGCAGGCCCTGCAGGCCGCCGGGCATGAGGTCCTGCTCATCACCCGGGACCAGGACGCGGCGGACGGCGGGCCGCCGGTCTTCGCCGGCCCCGCCCAGCTCCGGGACTACGCCCGCCGCGTCGCGCCCGACCGCATCCTCTGCGTGCAGCCCGAGGAGGCCCCTGCCCTGGCCGGCCTGGGGGTGCCGCTGTGCGTGGACCTCTACGCCCCCCGGCTGCTGGAGGCCGCCTTCGACGGCACGACCGCCACCGAGGCCACCCGCACCCTGCGGGCCATCGCCGCGGCCGACCACCTGCTGTTCTCCAACCGACGGCAGCGCTGGATGTACCTGGGTCTGCTCGCGCTGGCCGGGGTGGACCTGGCAAAGGACAGCGGGGACGTGGTGCCTCTCGTCGCGCCCGACGGGCCCCGCCGCCGAATCCCCAGCGCCCCCTGCGTGGTCATGGGCGGGGTGGCCTGGCCGTGGCAGGACCCCACCGACGCCCTGCGCCGCGCCGTCGCAGTCCTGGAGGCCCGCGGCGAGGGCAAGGTGGTGGTCTACGGGGGCCGTCCTGCCATCGGCGACGCCCGGGTGGTCGACCTGCCCGCCGCCGTGCCCCCCGGGCCCCACCTGGAGTACGCCGGGCTGGTCCCCCGCGCCGAGCTGCTGCGCGCCTACGCCAGCGCTACCGTCGCCTTGGACCTCATGGCCCCCAACCCGGAGCGGGAGCTGGCCCTCGCCTTCCGCCAGGTGGAGTACCTGGGCTGCGGCCTGCCCATGATCACGGGCGCCTACCACACCCTCGCCCCCGCCCTGGACGCCGCGGACGCCGGCTGGGTGGTGGCGCCCGGCGGGCTGGAGGCCGCCCTGACCCAGGCCCTCGACGACCGCGACGCCCTGCGCCGCCGGGGCCGCAACGCCCGCGCCCTGGCCCGCGCGCGCTTCTCCCTGGAGGTCGCCGAGCGCCCCTTGCTGGACTGGGTCGAGGCCGCCGCCCTCCGCGAGAAGCACGACGCGCCCCTGCCCAGCGCCGCCGAGCTGGCCGCCCGCCTCGCCGAGGCCCGGGGGGCCGCTGACACCGACCGCGCCCTGCGCGAGACCGCCGAGGCCGAGCTGGCCGAGAAGCGCGCTGAGGTCGACGACCTCAACGCCCGGCTCCGCGAGCTGACCGCCAGCGTGGGTCGCCTCTCCCGCGCGGTGGACGAGGTCGCCGCCTTCCGCCGTGAGGCCGTGCGCGTGCTCGGCAGCCAGCACGCCGCCGCCAGCGAGGAGGCCCACGCCCTGGCCGAGGCCCTGGCCGACACCCGCGCCGACCTGGCCAAGAAGGACGCCGAGCTGCGCGCCGCCCGCCGGGAGACCGACCGCCTTCAGGACGCCCTGACCGCCGCCCAGGACGAGGCCCGCTACGCCGGGGACCGCGCCGTGGAGCTGGGCCGCCGCGAGGACCGCGTGCGCCAGGAGCGCGACCGCCTGCGCGAGGCCCTGGCCCGCAGCCCCCTCGCCCGCTGGCTGGGAGGCCGCGAATGATCCTGCTGCTGCTCGCCTGCACGCAAGCGCCGCCTCCGCCACCCCCACCCCAGGCCCCCGTCGTGGAGGCTGTCGCTCAGGATCCCGATCCCGTCGAGATCGCAGCGCCCCCGGCTCCCGAGATCCCCTTCCAGGCCCAGCGATCCGCGGTGCCCGAGGGCTTCACCCCCCTGGGGAGCATCCCCGGCATCGAGTTCAGCATCGGCTACCACCGCGCCGACAACTTCACCGGCGCGCCCCTGCCCGGCTACGGCGTGCCCGACGCCTGGCTGCTCGACGCGCCCGCCGAGGCCCTCAAGCAGGTCCAGCTCGACCTCGCCCCGCGCGGCCTGGGGCTCCTGATCTACGACGCCTACCGGCCCGTCCGGGCGACCCTGGGCATGGTCGCCTGGGCCGAGCGAAGCGGCAACACCCGCCTGCTGGACGAGGGCTACGTGGCCCGGCGCTCCGGGCACAACCACGGCCACACCGTCGACCTCACGCTCATCGCCCTGGAGACCGGCGCGCCCCTGGACATGGGCACCCCCTGGGACAGCTTCTCCGAGGACGCCCACACCGCCAACGCCGCCGGGGCGGTGGCCGAGCACCGCAAGCTCCTGGTCGACGCCATGGCCGCCCGGGGCTTCCGCAACTACAGCAAGGAGTGGTGGCACTTCTCCTACAAGATGGAGGGCACCACCCCGCGGGACGTGCCCTACGCCTGCTTCGAGCCGGCCGAGGCGGCCTGGACCGCGCCCGAGGGCTGGAGCACCGCGGGCTGGACGCCGCCCGCCGCGTGGACGCCGACGCCGTGCGAGTGACGCCCCTCCCCCCGGTGATCCGGGAGGCGCTGCCCTTCGGCCTGCGGGTCGGGGTGCGCCGGGCCCCGGCCCTGCTGCGCTGGGCGGCGCGTCGCCCTCGGGTGGACCGCACCGCGCTGGGCGGCGGCCACCTGCAGGTCCGCCGGGAGAGCCCCCTGCGCCGCCAGGGCACCGCCTACGCCCCGGCGATCCAGGCCGCGAAGGAGCACAACGTGCGCCGCGCCGCCGCGCTGCTCGACGGGGTGCGGGTGCCCGCCGGGGGGGCGTTCTCCTGGCACGACACCGTGGGGCCGCCCCTGCGGGCGCGGGGCTTCGTGCCCGGCCCGGAGCTGCACGACGGCGCCTTCGCGCTGGGCGGCGGCGGCGGGGCCTGCCAGGTGGCGAACCTCGTCTTCTGGCTGGCGGTGCACAGCGGCATGCAGCTCACCGAGCGCCACCGGCATGGCTACGACCTCTTCCCCGACGACGACCGCGACGTGCCGTTCGGCTGCGGCGCCACCGTGTTCTGGCCCACCCGGGACCTGCGCTTCCGCAACCCCCTCCCCCACGACCTGCGGCTGCGGGTGCGGGTGGAGGGCGATCGCCTGGTGGGCGAGGCCTGGCTCTCCGCCGACCCGGGCCTGCGCTTCGAGATCGTCGAGCGGGATGCCCGCTTCGAGCGCACCCCGGCCGGGGTGTACCGCGTCAACCGTTTGCTGCGTTGCAGCATCAGCCCTGATGGTGCCCGCGTGGAGGAACCTCTGCTTCAGAACCGCGCCCGGGTGCGTTACGCCGTCTCCCCGGAGGACCTCCCATGCTCTCGCTCCTGACCCTGCTGGCCTGCTCCGGCGGCGAGCCCGCCCCGACGCCGCCGTCATCCGGGCCCTCGCCGGGAACGCCCGACCTGACGCCGCCGCCGTCCGTCGCGGCGGACCCGGGGGTGCCCCTCCAGGCCCTGGTGCCCACTTCCGGCGCCGACGCCGCCAAGGCGCTCGACGGCGACCCCACCACCGGCTGGCGGCCGGCCGGCGACGGCGCGGACGAGGGCCTGCTGCTGCGCTTTGAGGAGCCCGTGACCCTGGAGGAGGTCACCCTGCGCGCCTGCCCCGACGCCTCCAGCGCCCGGTGGACCCTCTACCTCAACGGCGCCGAGGCGGTCACCGAGGCCGAGTTCAACGCCAAGGCCCCCATCTCCTGGTCCGAGCCCGGCGGCCGGGCCGTGCGCTCCCTCTTCGCCCGCGTCAACAGCGGCGAGAAGGCCTGCCTGGCCGAGGTCGAGGTCGCCACCCCCGACGGCCCCCTGGACCTCGCCCCGCCCCGGGCGGTCACCGGGCGGGTCTCCGCCAGCTCCACCCTGGAGCCCGCCGACGCCTACCACCCGGCGTACCTGTTCGACAGCCGCACCGACTTCGGCTGGGTCGAGGGCGCCGACGGCCTGGGCATCGGCGAGTCCCTGACCCTCACCCTGGACGCGCCGGTCACCATCGGCTGGATCGAGCTGTGGAACGGCTACCAGCGCTCCCCGGACCACTTCGCCAAGAACGGCCGCGCGAAGCGCATCTCCGTCACCGCCGACGGCGGGAACCCCGTCGAGCTGGTGGTCGCGGACACCCAGGGCCCCCAGAAGCTGGAGCTGCCGGCGCCCTTGCAGGGCAAGGTGTGGACGATCACCATCCTGGAGGCCACCCCGGGCACGAAGTATCCCGACCTGGTGCTCTCCGAGCTGCGGCTGTGGGACCGGCAGGGCCCCCTGACCGTGACCACCCCCCACGCGGCCGAGCGCCGCAAGGCCCTGCTGGCCCAGGTCAAGGGCAGCTCCCTGGAGGCGGCCCTCGACGGCGCCTACGCGACCCCCTGCGGCGACTGGGAGATGGTCGCCACCCTCAAGCTGCGAAGCGACCACAGCTTCGTCTGGTACCAGACCGAGGAGACCGACGGCACGCTGACCGAGGTGTTCGACGGCGCCTGGGTGGTCGACGAGGCGGGCTCGCCGTCCTCCACCGTCAAGCTCTACGGCCGGCGCCACCGGACCACCGAGGACTGGAACCCCTACGGGGACAGCGGCAAGAAGGAGACCGTGCGCATCGGCGGCGGCACGCTGACCGTCTCCAGGGTCGAGGCGCTGGGCCCCGAGGCCACCAAGGCCGCCATCGAGCGGGTGGCCGAGTACGCCGGCTGCGCCGCGGGCCGCTACGACGAGCTGGTGGCCCGGGACGCCATCGTCGTCGAGGGCGCCCCCTTCCACGCCGTGCTCTGGAAGGGTGGCCATTGAGCTTCGCCGACGTCAGCGCCGTCACGGCGATCGAGGGCGGGTTCACCGCCCAGGGGGACCCCGCCTGGCTCCAGGGGCGCTTCGTCTACGGCGGGCTGATGATGGCCTGGGCGGTGCGGGCGATGGCGGCGGTGGTCGATGACCCCGCGCGCGCCCTGCGCACGCTGCAGGCCGAGCTGCTCACCTCCCCCGGGGCCGAGGCCGTGTTCCTCTCGGTGCGGGTGCTGCGCCGGGGGCGCTCGGCGACGCAGCTCTGCGCCGAGCTGAGCGACGGGCAGCGCCCCTTCGCCATGGTCACCGCCACCTTCGCCGAGCCCCGCGCGCGGGACGCCGACTTCGACCAGGCCGCGCCCCCCGAGGTGCCGGCGGCCGATCAGCTCATCGTGCTGCCCCACTTCCCGATGATGCCGGCGTTCGCGAAGAACTTCGAGTTCCGCTTCGCCTGGGGCGGCGCGCCGCTCTCCCAGGCCGAGCGGGCGGAGACCGGGGCCTGGGTGCGCCTGGCAGAGCCCCCGCCGGTCTTCGATGACGCCCTGGTCATCGGCACCCTCGACGCCATCTGGCCGGCGTTCCTGCCCCGGCTGGCGGCGATGCGGCCTATCGGGACGGTGAGCTTCGCCGCGCACCTGTTCCCGCGCAGCCCCGCCCTGACCCCGGAGGTGCCCGTGCTGCTGCTGGCCGACGCCCAGCGCACCGCCGACGGCTACTGCTCCCAGGAGAACACCCTGTGGGGGCCGGACGGCAGCCTGATCGCGCGGGGCATCCAGCTCGTGGCTATCGTGAAGTAGCCAGGGCGGCCTCGATCGCCGCCGTCAGCGCGTCGACGTCGATGTTCGTGTCCACGTAGACCAGCCGCCCGTCCCGGCCCAGCACGTACTCGCGGGGGTAGGGCGCGTAGGCGTCGGGGTCGTTCAACGCCCAGGCTTCGTAGACCGCGCCGTCCCAGTCGGCCAGGACCGTCATGGTCACGCCGAAGTCCTCCACCCAGCCCGCCAGGGTCGCCGCGTCCACGGCCAGGCCCGGGTTGGACGGGGCGTACAGGGCGAAGGCGGTCAGGCCCTGGGGGCCGTACACCTGCCAGATGTCGCGCTCCAGGCGCGGAACCTCCGCGCTGCAGGCCGGTCACGTCGGCGAGAAGATGGTCACCATCACCACCTCGCCCAGGTGGTCGCCGAGGCTGTGGAGGGTGCCGTCGAGGTCGGGCAGGGTCCAGGGCTCCGGGACGTCGCCGACGCCCAGCCCGGGCGGGTCCACCTGGACGCTCAGCGCCTGGATCGCCTCGTCCGCGTCGTTGGTCTCGACGGTGCAGGTGACGGCGCGCGCGCCCGGCGTCGCGGTCTCGACGGTGAGCAGGCCCCCAGCGCCGGGCTCGAGGGTGAGCTGCGCCGGGCTGAGGGTTACCGTGCCGTCGTCGCAGCCGGCCGCGCTCAACGTCAGGGGCATGTCGCCGGGGTTGGAGACGGTGACGTTGACCGCGCCGAGGCCCTGCTCCGGCAGCAGGGTAATCGAGGTGTCAACGTCCAGCTCGGGCCCGTGGGCGTCCCGGTCCACCGTGTAGCCCCGCAGCACGTCCCAGTCCCCGACCCAGAGGGTGTCTCCGGTGAAGGCCACGCTGACTGCGGCGTCGGTGGCGTCCTCCAGCCCGAGCAGGCGGGGCCGGGCGGGGTCGGCGAGGTCGTAGACCCGGGTGGCGCTCCAGTCGGCGACCGCCAGGAGGCCGTCCCCGAAGGCGACGCGGTAGGCCACGCCCCCGCTGCCGAGGGCGGCCAGCTCCACGGGGGCCACGGGCTCGTGGACGTCGACGAGCACCGTGCGGGAGCCCGCCGCGACCGCGACCCGCCCGGCGCCGTCGCCGGCCAGGGCGCTGGGGATGCCGGGGATGGGCAGAACCCCGACCTCCACGGGCGCGCTCGGGTCGGTGAGGTCGACGCCCACGAGGCCGCGCTCGGTGTCGGCCACCCAGGCCACCCCGCCGTCCATCACGACGTCCAGAGCGCCAGGCAGATCGAGGACTCCCTGGATTTGCTGCGTTGCAACATCGACCACCAGCAGGCCCTGGGCGCGGGCGGCGATGAGCACGAGCCCGTCGGTCAGGGCGACGCCCTCCGGGGCGTCCGCGAGGTCCAGCGGGGTGACCCGGGCCCAGCCCTCGCCCGCCTCGGCGACGACGGTGCCCCCCTCGCGGCCGGACAGCGCCACGCGCCGCTCCAGGGTGTTCGCCCAGTAGAGGGCCTGGCCGCCCCGGTCGAGGGCCTCGGGCGCGGTGGGGTCGGCGACGTCCATCAGGAAGGCGCCAGCGTAGGACGCCAGGGCGAGCGCGTCGTCCTCCACCGGCGCGATGTCGTTGATGTGGACGATGCCCCGCCCGGCGGGGTTGACGGCGGACAGCGGGCTCAGGGCGTCGCGGATCTCCCAGACGGGCGCGGTGTCGGTGGGGCCGACGCTGTCGTCGACGGGCGCGGACTTGCCGCTGCACGCCGCGAGCAGGACCAGCGCCAGCCGGGGCCTCATCGCGCCGCCAGCCAGGCGTCCAGGTCGGCGGCGCTGTTCACCATGTTGTTGATGCCGAGGGTGAGCGCGAAGGTCTCGGGTACGTCGGCGCCGATGACCCGGCCCTCCACCCAGATGGCCTGCACGCGGGTCGCGGCGCCGTCGGCGTCGGGGTAGACGAAGGAGAAGCTGTACTGCTGGGGCACCTCCAGCCAGTCCACGCTGAACTCGACCGGGGTGGGGCCGGTGATGCGCACGAGCATCAGCCGCCCCCAGTCGCCGCCGTCGACCCAGCGCAGCACCTGCTCGAACTCGTTCCACATCTCGATGCCCGCGCCCAGGTTGGCGTGGACCTCGGCGAGGCTGTCGTGGGTGGGGCAGCTGTGGTCCAGGAAGCAGCCCTGCTCGGTCTCCCGCAGGCGGTCGAACTCCAGATAGGCCTCGAAGATCTCGGCCTGCTCGGCGTAGGAGAGGCCGAAGGCCAGCTCGTCCATCGAGGCGGTGTAGTACAGGCCCGCCGCCGCGCCCACGACGCCGTCCACCTCGCGGTCCTCGATGCCGGCGGCGACGAGGTGCTCCGTGGTCAGGTCGTTGATCTCGTAGCCCTCGCCCAGGGCCTCGCGGTTCTCCTCCATCCAGGGGATGAGGTTGTCGGCCAGGGCGACGATGTACTCGGGGTCCTCGTCGAAGTTCGCGAAGCCGTAGACCATCATCTCCTCGATGGTGTCGGGGGCCTCGGGGGGCTTGCAGGCGGTCAGCAGGACGGCGGCGGCGAGGAGGGTGCGGTTCATCCAGGCTCCGGGGTGACCATCGCGCCCCTCAGCGCCGCCGACCAGCCGGCCTGCGGGCTGAGCGCGCAGGGCTTGATGTCGCCGATGCGCTGGCCGCGACCTTGACAAGCCTCCATATATGCACGAAATCCGTCGCCACGCACGCCAAATACCTGTGCGGGCGCGAGCTGGCCCACCGCCGCGCACCAGCGGTAGTGGGGGTTCTCCCGCAGGCGCTGCTCCAGCCGGGCGGCCAGGTCGGGGCCGGTGGGCTGGTCGGTGTAGAGCACGTAGCGGGGGGGCTCGGACTCCTCGGGGGCCAGCATCGCGAAGCCGCCGGTCAGGCCCAGCGCGGCCAATACCCCGGCCACGAAGGCCTCCGAGAGCTTCTCCCCCCGGCGGTCGCTGACGCGGTCCTCCTTGCCCAGGAAGCGCAGGCTGGGGGTGGCGGCGCAGCGGCCGGTGACCTCGACCCGGTCGTGCAGGCGGTAGCGGTAGAGACCGCCGCCGGTGGTGACGACGACCTTGACGACCTGCCCCTCCGCCAGCTCGTGGGCGAGGTGGAGCTGACCGTCGTCGTCCTCGAATTCGAAGAAGTGGGAGCGCAGGGCCAGCGGGTGGGCGCCGCCCCAGGGCAGGGTGACGATGGCCTCGGTGGCCAGCAGGCCCTTGGGCTGGAGGGGCACGCCGGGCAGGGCGGCGCGCAGGGCGGGCAGGGCGCTGGCGGCGTGGGCGTCGGTCCAGCAGGAGATCAGCCCCAGGCCGGGCCACAGGCGCGGCAGGTCGTCGCAGCCCCGCTCGGCGAGGTCCTCGGCGCGGCGGGGCATGGCGGGGGCGCCCTCGGTCCCGGCGAACACGTCGGAGAGCAGGGCGTCCCACCAGCCGGGCAGGGCGTCGAGCAGCAGGGTGAGGAAGCTGGGGTTCCACACCGAGATGAGGCGCAGGTCCCGGGCCCGCAGCAGGTGGAGCAAGGTGGCGTAGCGCCAGGCGCGGGGGTCGCGGAGGCGGGCCACCGAGCCGGGCACGGCCATCGCCCGGTCCACCAGGGCCTGCCCGAGCCCGCCGAGGTAGGCGCTGTCCTCGTCGAAGCCCACCGGCAGCCCGCCGGGGGTGCGCTCGGTGTCCAGGGCGGGGCTGATGGACCAGTAGGCGCGGCCGTTCATGAGCCGGGGGTGGTGTCGGTAGAGGTCGACGACCCAGGGGGCGATGCCGCGCTGGAACTGCTGGCGCAGGCGCCGGTTGCCGGGGATCAACTTCCGGGCGGCGGCGCTGCCGCTGGAGGGCTCGAAGCGGGTGATGCGGTCGACGGCGGTGTCGGCGGTGAGCACAGCAGGCTCGCCGTTCGCGACGCGCTCGATCCAGGGGGCGTGGGTCTCGTGGTCGCCCAGGGGGACGGCGGCGCGGAAGTCGTCGACCGAGCGGAGGCGGGCGAAGTCGTGGGCGCGGCCGAAGGCACTCTTCGCGTTGGCCGTGAGGATCTCGCGGAGCACGGCCTGCTGGGTGCGGGCGGGGTCGGCGAGGGCGCGGCGGAAGGCGCGGGCGGCGGGGAGGGAGGCGGCGAGCCAGGCGGCGGTGGTGAGGGTGGGGAGCAAACGGCTCGGCGTCCTGGAGGCGGGCGAGCACATTGTCCATCCAAGGCGCGCCCCGTCAAGCGCACGGAGGATGTTCGTCATTCGACGATGGCCTTCGTTCATCGTACAATGAGTGATGCCCGGATGAAGGGGGTGGGCCAGCCGAAGGACGGCGCTCATGGAGATCCGATGCGATCCCTCAGTCTGTTCATCCTCGTGCTCCTCGCAGCCTGCGCCAAGCAGGTGGATCTGCACTACGCCTCCAGCGCATATCCTGGCGTCTCACCAAGCGAACGGCCCAGAGATGGTGTAGCCCTCGCCCCGCTGGGGGTCGGACTGTACCAGCTCACCGACGTCCCCGCCTGGCTCGGCGACGCGAGCTGCGAGCGGCTCGCCACAAGTGACAGCGCCGAGGACAGCCTCGACGGGTTCTATGTCCCGGAGGTCAGCCGCTGGATCAGCGTCCTGGAGGAGCAGGAGGACGTGGTCGTGATGGACCGCGATCCGGACGCGCGGTGGCTCCTCATCGTCCCATTCTATCGAGACAAGTGCACAAAGGACGTCGACGACTGGGTGCTGGTGCGGCTGCGCCGCGGGCGCGCGGCGGTGTTCGTGGCGTTGGATGAATACGATCTCCACCTCCCCTGGGTGGAGTCGTTCCCTGGATACGCCAGGCTCGCGCGTCAGCGGGGCTGCGTTGAGCGTCGCGCCCATCACGTACCACGCTTCTACTGTGACTGAACCCTACCGAGGCTGAGGGGGATCCATGCTCCGACGACTCCGGCTGCTCCTGCGCTGGCCACCGCTGGGTTGGACGCTCGTGGCGCTGCTCGCCCTGATCGTGGCCTGGTACGGCCCCGCGCTGGTCACGTCGTGGGATGACACCACGCGCAGCGCGGTGCGCAGCACCGCGACGACAGCCATCCTCTTTGTGTGGGGACTGTGGGTCGCGCGGGGGCTTCTCCGGCTGGTGCGGCGAAGCCTCGCGCCGGCCGAGCGGGTCCTCTCCAGCGATCCGGTGCAGCGCAGCGGCGCCTTGGAGCGGCGTATGGACGACGCCGTCGCCGCGCTCCGGCGACGCCCGAAGCTCCCCGGGGGGTGCACCCGCGCACTGTATCTCTGTATCGGACCGACCGGGGCTGGCAAGAGCACGCTGCTGGAGCGCTCCGGGCGCCCGGTCAACCGCCTGGAGGGCCACCAGGGGGTCTTCACGGCCGAGGGGCCCACGCAGGACTGTGACTGGGTGCTCGTCGGTGACGCCGTCTGCATGGACCTCTCGGGAGACTACACGGAGCGCACGGGCCGCCGGGAGGAGTGGCTCTCCCTGCTGGGCATGCTCCGCCGCAGGATGGGGGTGGGCGGGGTCACGGGGGTCCTGGTGGTGGTCCCCCTCGCGCGCCTCCTGGACGCCCACGCGAGCGAGCTGGAGCAGCTCGGGCGCATGCTCCACCAACAGCTCACCGACGTCGTGACCGTGCAGGGTGCGACGCCCGGCGTGACGCTGGTGGTGACCGGCATCGATCGGCTCTCCGGCCTCTGTGAGGCGCTCGATCTGAGCGGAGACGACGACCCGGCCCACACGCCGCTGAGCATCCCCCTGCCCGGCTTCGCCAGCCAGCACGCCGACACCGCCGCTGTGCTGGCCCCCCTCTTCCAGGAGCTGATCGAGCGCCTGGGGGCGCACCAGCGGGCGCTCGCGGCGTGCGCGATGTCTGCGGGCGCGCGCCTGCGCATGCTCCGGCTGACCGACCAGGTGGCCTCCCTGGAGGCGCCGCTCGGCGCGCTGATCGGGCCGCTCGTTGGGGAGACCGCCTCCCGGGTGCCGCTGGACAGCGTCTGGTTCTCCAGCGTCATCCAGGGGGAGGCCGCGCGAGCGCCCTCCGAGCCCGCCGGGTGGTCACGGCTGGGGCTGCGACACCCCACACAGACAAAGCGCAGCGGGCGTCGGATCTACGGCACCCACGCCCTGTTCTCCTCCCTGCCGGAGGTGCACGGGGGCGCCGTCCGGGTCACCCGGGATGAGCTGCACCAGCGGCGGCGACGGGTCGCGCAGGCGATCGCCTTCGCCCTCGCCCTGGTCGTCATCTCCGGCGTCGGCGTGCTGGCTTTCGTCATCGCGAACGACGCCTTCCAGGACCGCGTCGTCGCCCTGGCCGAGCGGACCGCGGAGCGCCCGGGTGGCCCGCTGTCGAAGGAGACCCTCTCGGCGCTCGTGCTGCTGAGCGGGTGGGCGGTGCCGGACTGGACCGACTCCGTGGACGCCGCCCGCCAGGCCCTCGGCGCCGCAGCGCAGATCGCCGACGTCCGCGCGCCGCCGCTGGTGGCCCGCCCGTGGCTCTCGGACAGCCGGGACGCCGTCCATCCCCCCGCCCGCGACCTCGTGGACGCGATCACCTCGGAGTCTGTGCTGGATCCTCTGGAGGCGCTGCTCACCGAGCGCCTCGCTGCGCTCGCGGAGGCGGACCCTGCGGCCCTGAGCTGCGCCTGGAAGGCCGACGCGCGCTGGATGCTCCGGCTGGTCGACCGCTGGGCGGACCTCTACCGGCTGTCGGAGGCCGCCCACGTCGACTCCGGCGATCTCCAACAGCGCAAGGATGAGCTGCTGCGGGACCTGTCCCGCCTCGTCCGAGGGGCATACCCCACGGACCCCCAGGCCGTCCTGCTGATCGAGTCGGCGCTCCAGTGGTGGGTGGACCACCCGGACCAGGACCGACCGGCCAGCCCGGGCTTCGCGGCGATGCGGAGCGAGGCTGAGCGCGTGCGCCGGATCCTGGGGGATGACGGGGTCGCGAGCATGATCCTCCGCCTGACTGTACCGGATGAGACCTCTGACGACGCCCTGCTGCTGCGCTCCGACATGTTCTCGACGCAGCGCCTCCCCTGGCCGACGGGCTACACCCACCGCCACTGTGAGGGGTTCAAGCAGAACCTCCGGCGCGCCCTCTCCTCCGGTCAGCTCACCGGCCCCGATGACGCCTGCGCCCTGGACGAGCTGACCCCCACAGAGGTCCAGGACGCCCTGGCGCTCTATCGCCGACGCCACGCGGAGGCCTGGGAGCGTTTCGCCGCTCGGATCCGTCTGGATCGGGACGCGGTGGAGGCCGCCACGCCCGAAGACCTGGGGATCGCGCTGACGGAGGTGTTCAGCCCGCGGGATGGCGATCTGACCCGCATCATGGCCAGCCTCGGGGTGGGGCGCGCCTGGCCGGAGCCCCTGCCCGACGACGCCTCGGAGACCGTGTCGGAGGACCGCGCGTTCTGCGACTGCCTCGCGTCCGGCTGGACGACCGCGCACAGCCTGGTCAGCGACAGCGAAGAGAGCAGCGTTCGGGATCACTTCCAGGCGACGCTGACGGCGTACAACGCCCTCGGCGAGGAGCTCCTCGCCGGAAACCTGGATGAGACGTGGTGGGCTGATCTGGCGCGAGGCACCTACGCCGGGGATAGCGTGCTGACCTCAGCCTATCGCTCCGGCCAGAAGCTGCTGCGCACGCTGGAGAGCGCGCCCGCCACGCCGCCGGAGGGCTGCAGGACCGAGGATCGACCGGACACCGTCCACGCGCTCGTGCGCGAGCCGGTCCAGGCGATGACCGCGCGGACGTGGCGGCTGTCCACGCAGGGCTTCGTCGCACAGGTGGAGCGCGCCTGGCGGAAGGACGTCCATGGCCCGTGGACCCGGGTCAAGAACAGCCTGCCGCTGTCGCGCTCCTCCAGCCAGGTCGACGCCTCCGAGGTCGAGGCGGTGATCGGAGAGGGGGGCGCGAGTTGGGGTTTCGTGGACGAACACCTCGCGGCGCTCTTCGATCCGGCCGGAAGGCCCCGCCAACCGCTCGGCCCCGAGTTCGCCCCCCTCGTCCTGACCCGAACGGCCCAGGAGCTGATGGAGGAGCGCGACACCATCACGCAGCGGGTCGGGGACCTGGGCGCGACCTGGAACGTCACCTTCCGGCCGGTCGATCAGGTGGGCGGGGTGACCTACGCCCGCGTTGACGTGGATGGCCGCAAGGTCGCCGAGTGGCGTGGACACAACGACGTGGAGACCAGCGCGGCGCTCACCGCCTCCAGCGAGATCACCTTCACTGCGTTCCGGGGCAAGGACCGCGATCAGGGCTGCCTCGACGTCACCCGGAGCGGGGCGATGGGCGCGTTCGCGTTCGCGATGGACGCCAGGACGACCGCTGGACCGTACACTGTATTGCATGTGAGCGGTACAAGCTGCACGGTCACGTGGCAGTACAAGGAGTCGGGCGCCGGACCGGTGACGCTCTTCGGCAGCCTGCGCAGCATCTCCCTGCCCGCCACGCTCTTCGAGCCCGTGAAGTAGGCCCTACAGGCGGGAGAGCAGGACCGCGACCCCGCCCAGCACGAGCAGGACGGCGACGACCACCGCGCCCAGGATCGCGAGCGGGTTGCTCCAGAGCGCCTGGCTCGGCGTGGTCGGGGGAGCTTGCCACACGAAGTCGACCGCCAACCGGGGTCCGGTGCGCCCGAGGCGGATCTCGTCGTCCTTGCGCAGGCGCTCTGGCCCGGAAAGCGGTCGGTTGTTCAGGAACGTGCCGTTGCTGCTGCCACAGTCCCGCAGCTCATAGCAGCCCTGGTGGAAGACGATCTCGGCGTGCAGCTTGCTGATCTGTCGGACCGGGTCGGGGAGCGGGCCGTCGGCCTGGCTGGGGTCGACGAAGTAGAGATCGTTCGGTGTGCCCTGACCGGACGCATCCAGGGCGACGTCGGAGCGCCCGATCCGGAGGTGGGCGCCGCGGGACCGGAAGGTCGAACCTCCCTGCGGGCGGGGACCGCCGACGTGATGGAGCACGATCATGGCCGTTCACCACCGGAGGTCAGGCCGATGGTCACCGGGCCCAGCGACGCGCACGCGTCGCCCGTGACGCGCTCCTGTCGGATCGCGCGGCCGACCACCGGCGAGGGGTTGACGCCCAGGACCAGGGTGAGGACCTCGCTGCCGTCCTCGTCCTGGAGGGTGAGCACCTGGGACTGATCCCGGCCGGTCGGCAGCTCGATCTCCAGGGTGACGCGCCGCGGGGCGGTGGAGGCCACCCTCACCGCCACAGGCTCGGGCGTCTCCAACCCCGGGACCGCCGCGCCGAGCTGGATGGCGCGGGTATGGGCGAGGCCGTCGGCGGCGAGCACCGCGGCCCCGTTGAGCTGGGACATCGCGCGCGTCGCGCCCATCAGACCGCTCATCCTCACCTCACCCGGCTCGACCCGCATCGCGGTGGTGGCGTGGCCCGGTGCAGCCGAGACGCCCGCGGCCTGGCGCATCGGCACCTCACTGAGTGCGACGATGACAGGCTTCACCGGGATGGGCGGAGGCGCCGCCCGGGGCGGGGGGGGCTCTGTGGGTTCATGGGGAACGAACGGCGGCGGGAGGGACAGCTCGGCCTCCGCTGGTGGAGCCGGATGGACGGGGGGGATCGTGCGTGCCCTCCGCTCCAACGGCGGTCCGTGGTGGCACGCCTCACAGTCTGTGCGCCAGGCCTCGATGACGTGCTGGCCCGACGGGCACCGACGGAAGGCGTTCCAGGGTGCGTAGGGATCGAAGCCGGCGGTGTTGCCGAGGCCGCTGAGGCGATCGATGAGCTGGGTGATGGGGGTGGGCATTGGGCGGGGCCTACTGGAAAGCGCCGATGGTGTAGGGGATGCCACCGTCGGTCAACGAGCCCTGCACCCTTCGACATGGCTCCAAATCCAGCGGCTCCGCAGCCTCCGAATTACAGCAGAGCCATTGATACCGGAGCTCCGCCTCCTCCCAATGCTTGAAGTCGACGCCAGGTCCCATCCAGAGGCTGCATCGCTCCTGTGTGGTCTGCTCCTCCGGTGGGTAGACAAAGCACCTGTTGGTGGTAACGCTCTGCCGACTCTTGGGGATTGCATATCTGGAGAAGGTTCTACGCTGTTTCTCTTCATCAAACCAGACATCCACCACCAGCTGCTCACAGGTCCCGGAGTCTGTTCCGTAGGTGACCTGAAAACGCAGGTAACCTGCGGTCATCGCCCTGGACCCATTGTCAAGAGTGATCCCGGCCCAAGGGTTGTCCTCAGGAGATCGTTGTGCATATGCTGGAGACGGGCAGCTCAAGGTCTCAGTCTGCACAGTGCGATCTCCGAATCCGTCACCATCATCATCGACGTAACAGAGCTCCAGATCGTCACAGTTCTGATCCACCCCGTCCCCGGGCCTCTCCCCTGCCCCCGTATTCACGGCCGCATCATGATCGTCGCAGTCTCCTGCGTTGTCGACCATCCCTATTTCAGCCACGCAGCTTCGCACCTCCTGGTTCACGTCTCCGTAGCCGTCACCGTCTGCGTCGACCCAGAACAAGGTCTCGCCCTCCTCGTTGGCCTCGTCTACCAGATCGTCACAGTCATTGTCCATCCCGTCACAGCGCTCGGGCTCGGGGACGCAGCGCGGGGATGCTGCCACGACCGCCGCCTGCTGCGGAGGACGGACCGCCTCGGGCCGCCGGGGCGGAGACGGCGGGTCGGATCGATCGTCTGTAGACGAGTCATTCGGCGTCGGGGTTGTGACAACCTCCTGCATCGCCTCCAACCCGACCCGCGCTGAGGGCGCAGGCGCCAGATGCTCCGTCACGGGGTTCGGCGTGCCCGACGCCTCCGAGGAGAGCCACCGCCAACCCGCCACCGAGAGCCCGAGCGCCCCCAGGAGGACGACCAGCAGCGCCAGCGGCCAGCGGCGCCGTCGAGGCCGCGCGCTTTCGGGCTCATGGAGCGTGCCGAGGGGCTCCGGTACGAAGAACAGGCGCTCGTCCAGGATCTCAGACTCATCGACCGTTTCGTCAGGGTCCCCGAGCAGCTCCGCGGCGTCGATCCCCTGCAGCGTGGCTGCGTAGGCCGGGACGATGCCCGGGGGCTCCTCCAGCGGCCTCGCGTTGAGGATCGTCGGCTCCTGCGACGCCGGATCCGGTGGCAGGACAGGCGCCTCCGGCGACAACAGGAAGGCCCCGAGCGTGGAGTGCTCCTCGTCGAAGGCGTCGTCCTCGTAGGGCGGCAGTTCCACCGTCGGCGGCTCCACCAGCGCCAGCGGCTCCGCAAGCAGGGCGGCCTCAACCTCGTCGGTGGCTTCTGGCGCGCCCAGCGGCGACGCCTGCACCTCCCCGGAGACGTCGTCAGCGTACATCACCCCGGCGAATCGTGCTGCGTGGCGCTCCTCCCACGGCGGCTCCTCAAGAGGGGGCGCCGTGTCCTCGTCGTCGAGCACCTCCTGCGGCGGCTCACGCCGCGGGGGCGGCGTGAGCGACTCGGGCGGCAGGAAGTCCGCCGTGGACATCGGCCCCGGCGGCGCGGGCACCTGAGCCTGCGTCACCGCCAGGGCGGGCGCAGCGAACGCCGGCAACGGCGGAGCGTCCGCGGGCACCGGAAACACCGGGCCTGGGGCGACAGGCTCCTCCATCTGCGCGGACGGCGGCTCGGTGACGGCTTCCGTATGGAGCGACGCTGACCCAAGGGACGGCACCGCGGGCGCCTCGATGGCTGGCCCGGCCGGCGGCGGGGCCCGAAGCGTCACGCGCGGGAGGCTGATGGCCGCCGGGAGCGGGCGCGGCGGCGGCTCTTCAGGGAGCTCCGTGGCGTCCGCAGGCAGCCCCCGGCTCAACGCATCCAGCACGAACTCCACGAGGGAGGGCTCCCCCTCCGGATCCTCGCCCGCCAGGATGCGCCCCACCCCCAGGAACAGCGGCTCGATGAACGGGCGCCCGTCGGACACATCCATCGCCGCGACGCGGTTGTACAGGCGATCGATGTTCTCGCCCATCTCGCGTCCGTACAGGGTGCGGAAGGCCACCTTGAACATCTCATCGCCGACCTGCCCGGCGTCCGCGCCGGTGAGCAGCAGGCTGTGCTGGAAGAGCGCGTGACGCTGGAGTCTGTTCAACCAGACCTGCCGGAACAAGGTCGCGACCCGCCCGACCCCGTGCAGCTCGCTGGCCAGGAGCTGCAGCTGATCCCGGGCGCGGGGATCGAAGTGGTTGCTCTCGTCCTCCAGATACTTCAGCAGGCGACCCGGCGCGTCGCTCAGCGAGCGATAACCCGCGCGCCAACGCACGCGGATGAGGTTGCACAGCCGGACATCAGGCGCGTTCACGTCTCGCTGCCCCCCCCTGGTTCAACCGGTCTGGGTGAGGGCGAGCCTGCGGTGCCTGGACTGGGTCGCGGTCCCCGGTGACCAACCTGCGCCGTTCGGGCCCGGCTCGACCTGGAGGACCTCGGTGGCGCCGGAGAGCTCCTCCTCCGTCTCACCGAAGAGCCGCGTCAGGCCGAGCGCCTCGACGACGCGCCCCAGACAGTTGTGGACGCCGGTGCCCTTCAACGCCGACCCCTCGACGAACACGAGGCGCGACCGGTAGGCATCGGGGACCAGAGCAAAGGCCTCATCCTTGACCGTCTGGGCGTGATGCTCGATCGCCTTCTCCAGCGACGCCGCAGAGACGTCGGCGCCCATGCGCTCCTTCATGACGTCGCACTTGTTCAGGAAGACAAGCAGTCGATCGATGACGTCGAGGACGAAGCGCGGCCCGTAGGCCATCTGCATGCGCGTGGGCGTGAGGTGCTCCTGGTTGCGATCCTCGCCCTTGGCGTTCTGGCCGGCGGAGGTGTCCCATACCACCAGGCCGATGGCGTTCCCGAGGTACTCACCGTCCACCTGCGCGCCGGTCTCCTTCTGGCGGTGATACTCCTGGATGACGTCCAGGAGTCCCGCCCCGTTCTCACCGGCGATGTCATAGAAGCGGATCACATGGAGCGTGACGCCGTCCTCGGTGGTCTCGCTGCGCAGCGGGATGGGCTCGCTGAGCTTGGGCTGCGGCGTCGCCATCAGCGCCCGCAGCTCCTCCTCCGGCGCGGTGAGGTTCGTGATGCGTTGAATGAACGTGCTCTTGCCGCTGCCGGAGCGCCCGTCCAGGAAGACCGTGTGTCGAATGATCCGCAGCGACTGTCGACGCAGCCCCAGCACCCGATCCGACATGGTCTGGAGGCGACGCTCCAGGTCGACCACCCGCGCAGAGAGGTTGTCTGATCTCTGCTTCCACTGGAGGTTCGCCGAGCGGTACTGCTCCAGCTCCTGCCGGGCGCCGTGGAGCTCCGTCTCGCGCTCGTCGATCTGCTGCCGGAGCTGATCCCGTACGTCGGCGGCCTGCCGGATGGACGCCTCGGCTTGGAGCTCGACCTCCGTCATGCGCTCCTGGGCCGACGCCACCTGCTGATCGAGTCGCATCTGGAGGAGTCGGGCTTGATCCTCCCTCGCCTCCTGATCCCAGCGAGGTCGGAACACGAACTGGGTCAGAGCGACGGAGGCCCCTGCGGTGACCGTCGCGGACACCAACCCACTGACCATCAGAATTGCTGCATCCATATCCTCACCCGCCACATTGGCCGACTCAGTCTAATTGGGCTCGGAACCTCCTGACAAGCGGGTTTGAAAAATATAGGCTTATCGCACTTTGTAGATTGTGGTCTGTTTCACTGTGAACGAACAGGGCATGACATCCCCCCCGGAGTGGGATATCCTCTCGGACGTTCGGGGCGCCTGCGCGGCGCGCCACTCAGGGGTGGGACAAGACGTCCGACACGTCAACGGTTGGAGGACGTCACACATGAGCCGCTCGCTGCATGACCTGACGCCGGGCCATATCATCGCAGGATATCAGCTCATTCGCCCGCTGGGAGAGGGGGGCTACGGGCGCGTCTGGCTGGCCCGCCGCGAAGAGAAGAACCCGCTCGGCGTGTCGCTGCCCGCGTCACCGGAGTCCAAGGTCGCCCTCAAGATCATCCATGGCGCGGACGCACACGCGCGCGAGCTGATCAACGAGTGGTACCAGGGGCGGTTCGTGCAGCACCCCAACGTCGTCCGTGTGATCGACGTCAGCTCGGAGGGCCCGCTCTCGTTCCTGGCGATGGAGTACGTGGAGGGCCTCACGTTCTCGCAGCTCGTGCGGACCGTGGCCGGTCGGACAGCCCACCTGCCGCCGGACGTCGTAGCCGAGCTGGGCATCCAGGTCTGCCAGGGCCTCGGGGCGGTGCACAACGCCACCGACGAGGCCGGGCACCCGCTGGAGATGGTGCACCGGGACATCAAGCCCGACAACCTGATGCTCGATCGGCACGGTCTGGTGAAGCTGCTGGACTTCGGCATCGCCAAGGGGGCGCGATCGCTCACGGTCACCCGCATGGATGTGGTCAAGGGCAGCCCTCTGTGGATGGCCCCGGAGCAGCACTCCCGGGGTGTGCTCGCCCCCACCGCCGACATCTTCTCCGTGGGGGTCGTGTTCTTCGAGATGCTGACCCACGAGCAGCTCTTCAGCGCGCGCGACGTCGAGGAGCTGGTGGCCATCAAGCGAGCCGGGTACGCGCTGGAGCGGGTCGGGAAGCTGCGCGATCGGCTGGGGCCTTTCACCCCCATCCTCCAGCGCTGCCTGCAGACCGAGCCCACGGCGCGCTTCCCCGACGTGGACGCACTCGACGACGCCTTCCGCGCGGCCCTGCACACCCTGCCGCGTGGACCCGGCCTCAAGAGCCTCGCCGGGCTGCTGTACGAGCAGCGGGTCCCGACGGGCCCGCTGCCCGGCTCGGACTGGAACACCCTGGCGCTCAGCGTCGCGGGGCCCATCTTCCCAGACCCCGAGCCCGACGCGCCGCCACCGACGGTCGCAGAACTGGATGCGATGACGCCGCCCACCATGGACACAGGACCCGCGTGGCCGGACGCACGTCCTGGCCTGGACGCGCTCGGCGAAGACCTCCCGTCGCCTGACCGGGAGGGCACCCAGCACTTCCTCAAGGCCGCGCCCGCCCTGCCTGACGACCCCACCGATCTCCAGGAGCCAGACGACGAGCCCGAGCTGCTGCTGGAGGAGCCCGCCGAGCTGGAGGAGTCCCTCGAGCTGGAGCTGAACCCTGAGCCTGTCGACGACCCGGAGACCGAGCCGCAGAGCGACCGCACGCCTCCCCCGACGACGACGGAGGAGCCGGACCTCGAGGCCGTCGCCTCCGAGGAGCTCGAGCTGCTGGACGTGCCCGACCCGTGGGCCCCCACGCCCACGCCTCCGCCGCGGGAGGCCGACCGGCTCGCGGCTGAGCCTGCGCCATGGGCGCCCACACCCACGCCGCCCCCCAAGCCCACACCCACGCCGCCCCCCAAGGTTGCAGACACCGGCCCCCAGCAGCCTGAGGAGCCTGAAGAGCTTGAGCGGCCCGCTTCCCCCTATCGGGTGGCGCCTACGCTGGTGGAGCTCCCGGAGTCTGAACCGGAGCCCGAGCCGGTGCCCGGGCCGCCGCCATCGTCGACCCGCCGGCCGACCCGTCGAAGGTGGGCTGTGGGGACCGCCGTGGCTGCGTTGCTGCTCTGCTCCGGTCTCATCGTGAACGCCAACCGAGGGGGCGCCGAGCAGAGCCAGTCGCCATCGCCACAGCCCATCGAGAGGCTCGCGGCCCCCTCAGCGACGGCACCCGAAGCAGCCTGTCCTGATCAGGACGGCGACGGCGTCCCGAGCTGCGCGACGCCCGAGTCGGCCGTCGCGGACTGCGACGACGCGGATCCGACCGTGCATCCTGGCGCGCCGGAGCTGTGTGACGGGCAGGACAACGACTGTGACGGCCGCATCCGCGCGGACGAGCGGGACGGGGACGGAGACGGCTGGGCCCCGTGCGAGGACTGGCCGACCGAGGCAGACCCGGCGCCGCCGGCACCCGACAACGCCGAACTGGTCGACCTCACGGAAGACTTCATCGCGCCCACGGCGGGGGGAGACTGCGATGACACTCGCGCGTCCATCCACCCGGGCGCGGAAGAACTGCTCGACGGGGCCGACACGAACTGCGACGGCGACATGGCGGCCTTCGAGAATGATCGTGACGGCGACGGCAGCCCCGACAGCGAGGACTGCGCCCCGAATGACCCGACCCGCTACCCCGACGCCGACGAGATCCCGGCGGACGGCATCGACCAGGACTGTGACGGGCAGGAGACCTGCTACCTGGATCAGGACGGTGACGGCGTGGGTGGTCCGTGGAAGAACGCGGTGGAGGGCCTGAAGTGCGAGCGCCCTGGCTTCGCCTGGGAGGACGAGGACTGCAACGACCACGATCCGACAATGCACCCCGGCCGCCGAGAGATCTGCGACGACCTCCGGGACAACGACTGCGACGGCGCCACGGACGGCGACGACGAGGACTGTCCGTCGGTGGACAAGCTGCGGGTGGCCAACCGCAGCTATGCGGTCTTCGGCAAGGGCGAGGTGAAGCTTACGGTCACCATCCCAGGCAGTCGCGCGCTCTGCAGTCGGATTCTGGTGAACTACACCATGTTGGGCGATGATGAGCAGGCGGGCATGGCCTCCATAGAGGCCGACACCTACCAGATCTCCGTCTCTCATGGCACGTTCAGGAACCCCACAGAGGTGACCTGGAAGGTCTCCTGCTGCCCCAAGACCGGCCAATCCTGCCGGGTGGTGCCCTGGTACGATGGACAGACCGTCCGAACGACCCGCCGTTGAAGGGGGCATCTTGATGAGCGCGTACCCACAGGCTATGCTGCAGTGTCTTCGTTCGGGCGGATCATGTTGTTGAGGAGCGGGTTCTTGTGGATCGGGCTGGTAGCGTGCGCCCCGGTCACCGCCTGGGCCCAGGAGGCGCCTCTCGACCCCAGCGACGTGGTCGATCAGGCTTTGGGTGCCTACGAGGAGGGCCGCTGGGATGACGCTCTGAACCTCGCCAACCAGGCGATCGACGTCGACCCTGGCCTGAACACCCTGGAGGCTCACCAGGTCCGGATCCAGGTCGCGGAGCTGCGCGGGGAGTTCCAGCAGGCCCGAGACTGGCTGGACGACTTCCGCGACCTGAGCGCGTTGCCACAGCTCGACCGCGCCTGGGGCCAGCGCATGGAGCAGCGCCTTGACTTCTACCAGGGCCTGGCGGACGTCAACTCGACTGCCGCGCTGCGGGGCTTGAAGGGCGCCACCATTGACGCCATGCGTTCCAGCGGCGACCGCTTCCGCCGCGACGAGGAGGCCTGGCTGGTCTGGGCCGACGCCTGGGTCACCGTCCTCGACCACGAGCTGGCCAGGGACTACAACGCCGCGCTCGACGCCTTGGTGGCGGTCGAGCAGCTCCAGCTGACCCCCTGGCAGCGCCAACTCGCCCACGACGCCCGTGTGCGCATCACGCCGAAGGTCATCGTCGAGCCCAGCGGGCGGGCGTGGGAGGTGGACGCGGCGGTGTTGGTGGGGGGGTGGGGGTTCAGTCAGCACGGAGTGGCCGACGCCTTCAGTACGATCGACGCCATCGGATTCGCTTCCGCGGGGTTCCGCGCCCAGGGGCACGTCGCGATCACCGAACTCGTTCAGGGGGGAGGACGGCTCGCGGTCTGGGCGCCGCTGTGGACACCTGGTGATCCCGGACCGCAGATCCCGCTGCTCGACGCGGTGCTGTGGGCCGGCGTCATCCGAGGTCCCGTAGATCTGGGGGTCGGTCCGGGGGTCCAGAACGTACGAGCAGAGGGTACCGGCACCGTCTGTCCCGAGGAGATTTTGGATTGCAGACTCCATGCATTTGTACCCTCAGTCAACGCTGTGGTGACCGTCCCAGAGTTGTTGGACCAACCGCTCAAAGTGACGGTAACGGCGGGTATTGGTGGAGCGCCTCGAATCGGCAAGGATCAGGTTTCGGGCCTCCAGATTCCCGTCAGTGGTGCGCTCACCTATGACTTGGATGTCGGTCCAGCCCCGCTTCGAGCAGGCATTGACGTTCGTTATGCGCCTACCCTCTTGTTTGCCGACCTCGGCAACACACACGCCCACCCCTGGGCCGCTGGCGTGAGCATCGGCGGCCACTTCGGACCCGGCTGGAGGTCAAGATGATCGCGCTGTGGATGTTGGGGATCGCGGGGGCGTGGGCGCAGGACACCTGCGCGGAGATCTACGCGCAGACCTGCGGAGGAGTGGCGCAGCAGACCTCCGGAGTCAGCCTGGACATCAAGCTTCGGGACTGCGTGCAGGACAACGACAGCACCTGCTGCTGGAACGTCGACGACACCTACAGCACCTTCGAACCCCAGGCGGACACCATCACCGCCTCCGGCACCCAGGACCGCGATCTGGTGCTGTTCTTCGGGGACGGCGGCGCCATCGACGCGATCACCCTCGACAGCCAGCGCGATCTGTGCAGCGGCAGTGGGCGGTGCTTCCTCCGCTCCCTGACCCTCTGCGCGCTCCCGGAGGCCGCCCCCGCGACCCTGGGGACCTCGGTCGCCGTCACGGGGCTGTCGACAACCCTCGGTGGCCCCGGCTTCGTCGTGCGGGAGCTGCGGTTCGACGGCGGCGCCCTCTCCGCGACCGGCTCCGACGTGGTGCTCAGCGACCTCGCCCTGCGGAACACCCCTGTCTCCATCGACGACAACACCGGCTCGAGCAGTCCCCTGGAGCTGACCCGTCTGATGTCCTGCGGGGATGAGCCCGGCCTGACGGTCCAGGGCCTCTCCGTCAGCAGCCACCCGGCGGTGGTGCGCGGCAGCCTGTTCGCGGGCACAGGGGACCACCTGGTCGAGGTGCGGGGCGCGTCCTTCGTCACCCTGGAGAACAACCACTTCATCGGCGCCACCGACGGCGCCCTCCATGTGCCTGGCGCCGGCCAACTCATCGGACAGAACAACCTCTTCGTCTACGCACCGGGCGTGCTGCCCGAGGAGGCCCCCGACCCCTTCGGGCAGTGGAGCCACAACGGCGGCTGGCAGGTCGATCGCGCCGACCACCTCTCGCCCGACCTCATCCCGAACGCGGCCCCCTTCGCCTACAGCACCCCGAGCGTGACCTGTTCCAGCGGAGCGCTGGCCGCGCTCTACGACGCCTGGCCCACTGCCCTGGGCTCCCGGGACCTCATCCCCACCGCAGACAGCCTCCTGGCCCTCTCCGGGCGCACCAGCGCCGGCCCCACCACCGGGCAGCCCGCCAATTGCACGCCCGACATCGGCGCCTTTGGCGGCCCCTATGCCCTGCCCGCGATGTGGGCGGGGAACGACGACGCCGACTGCCTGGAGCCCGAACGGGACTGCGACGACGGGTCCGCCGACTACCTGAACGTCTACCTCGATCAGGACGGGGATTCCTACGTCTCCGACGAGCCCACCTGCCTCACCCCCAGCGACGGCGACCGCACCGCGGGTGATGACTGCGACGACACCGAAGACGACATCCACCCAGACCTCCCCGACGACGACTGCGACAGAGTCGACGACGACTGTGACGGCGTGGCCGACCAGGGCGCCCAGTGCAGCGGCGACGACACCGCTGATCCCGATGACACCGACAACTCGGACGACACGGGGATCCCCGGCACCACGGGGTGCTCCGGTTGGTGGTGGGTCCAGGAGTCGGACTTCACGGTGGTGCTGCTCTTGCCCCTGCTCGGCTGGGGTCTGGCCCGTCGTCGCGACGACGCCTGACCCCGGCCCCGGGTGGCGAAGGGGACACGGACATCTTATGTCCGTATGGGGACGCGGAGCCGTCCCCACGCAGCATGAAGCCCTGCGATGGGACTCAACCGGAGTGGGAGGTGAGCATGTTGTGGATGGGGTTGATCGTCGGAGCGCTGGCGCAGGAGGCCTGCCGCAACCTGCTGAACACGTGTACTGTTCCACAGGGATTGATCCGGGTAGCCGAGATTGGCGGTCTGGCATCCGCTTTGGACGCTTGCTTCTCACAGAGTACAGAATCTTCTTCTGACAACGCTGTCTTCTGCTGCTTGGGAATTGCCGGGGACATGGGCGATTTGGATCTCACCACTGTCGACGCCACCCACAGGAATGTAGACTTGGCCCTGTTCTTTGTGGAGGGAGGCTCTGCGGACAATATCCATGCTGACGGTACTGTATCCCTTTGTGATCGCGGAAAGAGCGACCAGGGTAGCTGCTATGTGCGCTCGCTGACCTTGTGCTCCCACCCAGATGAACCGCCTCACTCCTTTGCCACTCTGATCAACATCAGCAAGCTCCCTCGTACGACGGCCGGAGGCACCGGATTTGCTCTTCGTGAGTTGCAGTTCAACGGCGGATCCATCACCATTACAAACTCGGATGTCACCATAACCGATCTGGCTCTGCGCAACACCCCGGTCACGATTGAGGGTGACGAAGCGGTCCTGGAGCCCATCGAACTGACACGCCTGTTCTCCTGCAGCGACGACCCGCTTGGACCCGTAAATCTGGAGGTTCGGGCACTCACCAACCCTGAAAACTACCTTCGCGGAAGCCTGCTGGCCAACGCTGGCAACTACGTGACCGCTGTTCGTGGTACCTCTCGTCTCACGGCGACAAACAACCATTTCCTTGGAGGCGCTACAGCGACGTTCAGAATACCTCTCACCGGTGCTGTCCTAGGATTCAACAATATGTTCATAGGCACCAATAGCGTCCTGGTAGATGGAGCCCTCGACAACTGGACCCACAACGCCGGCTGGCAGGTGGCCGACGCGGCCAACCTGACGGACTCCCTCAATCCCACCACTGCCCCCTTCCCCTACGAAGCCTCCACCATCGACTGCCGCTCCGGCGCGTTGGCCGATCTGTTCAACGCCTGGCCCGAATCCTTGGGTTCCACTGATCTTGTCCCCACTGCAGACAGCCCTCTGGTCGTCGCAGGGCGACGCTACTCCGGCAGCGACCTCCCCACCACCGGCCAACCCCCCGGGTGCAACCCCGACATCGGCGCTTTCGGCGGCCCCTATGCCCTGCCCGCGATGTGGGCGGCCAACAGCAGCGGCGATGGCGACTCAGACTGCCTGGAGCCCGGCCGTGACTGCGACGACGACTCCAGCAACTACCTCATGGTCTACTCCGACCTCGACGAGGACGAGCACGCCGCCCCCGACCGGGCCTGTCTCACCGTCTCCGATGGCGATCGCTCCCCCGGCGATGACTGCGACGACGGTGACGCCGCCATCCACCCCGACGCCGACGACGACGACTGCGACGGCATCGACGACGACTGCGACGGCACCTCCGATCAGGACGGCGCGTGCGACAGCGGCGATGACACCGCTGATCCCGATGACACCGACGTCACGGAAGACCCCCCGCCCCAGGAGACCGGCTGCCAGGGCTGGTGGTGGGTCCAGGAGTCCGACTTCGCCGGGCTCCTCCTGCTGATCGGCTGGGGGTGGCGTCGGCGCCGCAGAGCAGCCTGACACCGGGTTCGGTGTGGACGGCCGAACACGGACAGTTTATGTCCGTATAGGGATGCATAAGTGCTTTTCGTGGAGGGCCCGGATGCGACGAACCTGCTACTATGTTGTGCTGGGGCTTCTGCTGTCCACTCCCGCTGTGGCCCAGGATGGGGAGGAGGTGCCGGATGAGGCCACAACCTCCCCCGAGCCAGCGCCGCCTGCCCCAACCCCGGTCTCCCTCGTGGTCCAGGCCCGGCAGCTCTACGGACTGAATGATCGGGCCGCCGCCCGCTTGCTCGCCGAGCGGGCCCTGGCCCTGGACCCGGGCTTCGAGCCGGCCGCGCGGCTGTTGTTCCGCATCGCCGCCGACGAGGGCCGCCTGGTCGACGCTCGCCGACACCTGGACTCCTTCCAGGGCATGCCCGGCGCGGACGCCGCGTGGCTCCAGCGCATGTCGCTGCGCTTGAGCTTCATGGAGCGCCAGCCCGGCGTGCCCGGCTCCGAGGCCCTGGACGCCCTGTATGCCGAGACCCTGGTCCCCCTCACAGCAGAGCCCCTGCCGCCCGACGAGCAGGCCTGGGCGGACTGGGTGGACGCCTGGTTCCTGGTCCGTCGGCTGGCCTACGCGGGCGACGGGCGGGGGGCCCGGGCCCTGCTGGGGGGTCTGGAGGCCCAGGCCACCACGCCCTGGCAGCAGCAGGTGGTCGTCGCCGAGCGCCAGCTCATCGAAGCGCTGGAGGCCACCCCCCAGCGCGCTCGGGAGGGGGAGCTGGCGCTCGTCGGCGGCGTGGGGGGCTTCCTTCAAGCGCCGGGCGAGGGTGTGGTTCGCGAGACCTCCGCCCGGCCGCTGGCCACCCTGGGGATTCGGGGGCTGGGTATGGTCGCGCTGGGGGCTCCGCTTGGGGCAGGGGGGCAGATCTTCGTGCTCTCGCCTCGGTATCCCCAGGCCAACCGTGCAGGCTTCGGTCTGCCCACCGTGCAGGCGCAGGCCTGGGTGGGGGTCCATCGGCCGCTGGGGCTGGTTGGGGTGGCGGTAGGGGTACGCAGCATCCAGGTGGAGGCCACCGCGTCACTGTGTAAGTGGGCCGAACCCTGCACCTTCTGGGCCCCTGTCCCCACTGCTGGTGCCGTCTGGGCAGCCTCTGAGTTGGGGGGACGGTCGATCGACATCACGGCCACCCTGGGGCTGGGCGCGCTGCCCGACCCCGATGAGAAGGCGTTGTCGGCGCTCGTCCTGCCGGCCAGCCTCACCGCCACCCACGACCTGGGGCCACTGCGGCTGGGGCTGGACCTGCGCTACGCAGCCGCTGCCCTCGACGCCGGTCTCGTTCGTACGGTGGTCCACACCTGGGCGGCTGGTGCGAGCATCGGCGGGCACTTCGGCCCCGGCGGGAGGTCAAGATGATCGCGCTGTGGATGCTGGGGATCACTGGGGCGTGGGCGCAGGAGACCTGTCAGGAGATCTACGAGCAGACCTGCGGAGGAGCGGCGCAGCCAACCCATACCTCGGTCAGCCTTGAGGACAGGCTCACCGACTGCATGCTTCAGACCAGCAGCGAGACCTGCTGCTGGCACGTCGACAACGCCGCTGGCGCCCTCTCCCCGCAGGCGAACGCCCTCTCCGACATCACAGACACCCAGGAGCGCGATCTGGTGCTCTTCTTCGGGGATGGTGGCGCCATCGACGCGATCACCCTCGACAGCACGACCGACCTGTGCAGCGGCAGCGGCCCGAAGTGCTACGTCCGCTCCCTGACCCTCTGCCCGCTCCCGGGGGCTTCACCCTCTCCCCAGAGCACCGCTGTCAACGTCGCGAACCTGCTCCAGACCGGGGATGGCACGGGCTTCGTGGCACGGGAGCTGCAGTTCGACGGCGGCTCCCTCTCCGTGACCAGGTCCGACGTGGTGCTCAGCGACCTCGCGCTGCGGGACACGCCGGTCTCCATCGACGACAACACCGAGGCCAGCGCCCCCATCGAGCTGACCCGCCTGATGTCCTGCGGCGTCGGGTCGGGGTTGTTGGTGCAGGGTCTCTCCGACACCCGATACCCCGCCGCTGTGCGGGCCAGCCTCTTCGCGGGCACAGGCGCGCACCTGCTTGAGGTGGGCGGCGCGTCTCAGGTCACCCTGGAGAACAACCACCTCATCGGCGCCACCAGCGGCGCCCTCGATGTACCCGGCACCGCGCAGATCACCGGGAGCAACAACCTCTTCCTCTACACCAGCGGCGTGCTGTCCCCGACCTCATCCTCCCCCTTCGAGCGGTGGAGCCGGAACTCCGGCTGGCAGGTGACCCTCACGGAGCACCTCGACGAGACCCTGCTCCCCACAGCCGCGCCCTTCGCCTACAACGACACGCTGGCCGACTGCTACAGCGGCGCGCTGGCCGACCTCTTCGACGCCTGGCCCGACGCCCTGGGGTCCCGCGACCTCATCCCCACCGAGGACAGCCCGCTCGTGGTCACCGGGACCTTGGCCCAGCAGGGCCCCGACACCGGGCAACCCCTCGGGTGCAACGTTGACATCGGCGCCTTCGGCGGGCCCTACGCCCTGCCCGCGATGTGGGCGGAGAACAACCACGATGATGGGGATCACGACTGCCTGGAGCCCGGCCGCGACTGCGATGACGGCACCTCCCGCTACCTCAACGTCTACGCGGACCAGGATGGGGACGGGTTTGTCTCCACCGGGCTCGCCTGCCTCACCCCCAGCGACAGCGAGCAGGCTTCGCCCGGCGACGACTGCGACGACAGCGACCTCGCCATCAACCCCGAAGCCGACGACGACGACTGCGACGACGTCGACGACGACTGTGACGGCACCCCTGACCAGAACGGCGTGTGCGACGCCGGCGACGACTCCTCTGCCCTCGATGACACGGGCCATATGAGGGACACCGGGGTGGCCCCCTCTGGCACGAGCTGCAGCGCCCTGTGGCTCAAGACCCCGTTCCACTTCGCTGCGCTGCTCCTGGCGCCGCTGCTGGGGTGGGGGTTGAGCAGAAAACGGCGGCCAGGTGATCCCCCCGAGCAGTTGGACAGGGGGTGAGCATGGTTGGGGTGGGGATGATCGCGGTGGCTCTGGCCCAGGAGACCTGCCAGGAGGTCTATGAGCAGACCTGCGGAGGCGGAGCCTCCTTCACGTCCACGGCTACCAGCCTGCCCGTCAAGTTGGTGGATTGCTTCCTGGGGAGCGCCGAGGCGTGCTGTTGGAGCGTGGACACGGCCCACAGCAGCTTCGGCCTGCTGGCCGAGTACATCCCCGGGAACGCGGGCCCCACAGAGCGAGATCTTGTGCTCTTCTTCATGGAGGAAGGCTCCATCACATCGCTCACCGTGGACGGCCATCTCGACCTGTGCCGGGACAGCGTGCGTTGCTCTCTTCGGTCGCTCACCCTTTGTCCCCACCCCGGCCTGAGCCTGGCGCCACTGACGACCTCGCTCTCTGTCAGCAATCTCCCTCAAGCCCAAGATGGCGGCGCTGGCTTCACCGTCCGTGATCTGCGCTTCGACGACAGCTCCATCTCTATCGTCGACGCAGACGTCACTTTCAGCGACGTTGCTCTGCGTGACACCCCCGTGTCCATCGAGAGTGAAGCGGGCGCCGCAGACTCCGTGGAATTGACTCGCCTGTTCTCCTGTAGCGAGGGCCTGGACAGCCCCGCCAGCCTGGAGCTCCGCGGTCTCACGACGGACAACGCCCACCTCAGGGCCAGCCTGGTCGCCAACGCCGGCCCCCATGTCCTCAGCCTGCGCGGGGCCTCCCGCCTCACTGTGATGAACAACCACCTCATCGGCGGATGGATTGCGGCGCTCAACATCCCCAGCAGCGGCGCGGCGATGGGATTCAACAACCTCTTCGTGGGCACCCCCGGCGTACTGTCGGCGGACTCCGCGGAGGACGCGCTCCAAGGCTGGACCCACAACGCCGGCTGGCAGATCACCGACACCGACAACCTCGCGGGCTCCCTCAACCCCACCACCGCCCCCTTCCCCTTTGACGCCACCACCCTCGACTGCCACACCGGCGCGATGGCGGCCCTGTTCGACGCATGGCCCGACGCCCTGGGCTCAGACGACCTCCTCCCCGCCCCAGACAGCCCCCTGGTCGTCGCCGGGCTCCGCTACTCCGGCAGCGACCTCCCCACCACCGGCCAACCCCCCGAATGCCTCCCCGACATCGGCGCCTTCGGCGGCCCCTACGCCCTGCCCGCGGTGTGGGCCGAGAACACCAGCGGCGACAGCGATCCGGACTGCCTGGAGCCAGGACGCGACTGCGACGACGACTCCAGCAACTACCTCATGGTCTACACCGACCTCGACGAGGACGAGCACGCCAACCCCCAACCGGCCTGTCTCACACTCTACGACGGCGACCGCTCTCCCGGCGACGACTGTGACGACCACGACCCTGATGTACACCCCGGCGCACCCGACGACGACTGCGACGACGTCGACGACGACTGCGACGGGGTGCCCGACCAGGCTGCGGTGTGTGACACGGCTGACACCGGGGATTCCGACCTCTCGGAACAGACCCTGTCGCGAGAGAGCGGCTGTCACGGCCTGTGGTTGCAGACGTCGCCCCACTTCGCCGCGCTGCTGCTGGCCCCGCTGCTGGGGTGGGGCTTGCGCAGGCGACGGCGAGCTGCGCCCACACCTGTACGATCGGACAGGGGGAGAACATGCTCTGGGTGGGGATGATCGCGGCGGCGCTCGCGCAGGAGACCTGTGCAGAGCTACATACGCGGACCTGCGGGACGTGGAGCCAGGCCAGCTCAGGTGGCGCCGTCCTCTCGCAGGTCCTGCAGGACTGCGTGCTGGAGGACGTGGGACCCTGCTGCCTGGAGGTCGACTCCGACGTAGGCGACCTGGACCTCCGCTCGGCCTACTACGAATACATCGACTCCGACACGGCGATCGACGTCGCCCTGTTCGTCAAGCCAGGGGGTTCCCTGGACTCGCTGACCGTCGACGGAGGCTTGGATCTCTGTGGAGCGCAGGCGGTGTGCACCATCCGCTCCGTGACGTTGTGTCGGAGCACCGAGGGGCCTGCCGGCTCGCTGAACACCTCGATCGCCGTGAGCAACCTCCCCATCGACAACGCCGGCACCGGCCTCACCGTGCGCGAGCTGCGTTTCGCCGACGGCATGATCACCGCAGAGAACGCCGACGTCACCCTCAGCGATCTGGCCCTGCGGGACACCCCCATCACGATCACAGGGAGCGAGGTGCTCGGCGAGCCCATCTCATTGACCCGCCTGTTCTCGTGCATCGACGGCTCGGACCCTCCGGCAAACCTTACGCTCCGAGACCAGAACCTTGCAGAGGTCCACACCGACCTCCGGGCCAGCGTGCTCGCAAACGCGGGCCCCCAGGTGGCCAGCGTACAGGACACCGCCCGTCTCAGTCTGATGAACAATGACCTCATCGGCGGGATGGAGGGGGCGCTCCGCGTCGGGGCCATCGCGACAGTCCTTGGCTCCAACAACCTCTTCCTGGGCACGGCTGGGGTGCTGCCCCCGGACGCGCCCACGCAAGCCCTGGAGGGATGGAGCCACAACGCCGGCTGGCAGATCGACGACACGAACGATCTGATGGCGCCCCTCAACCCCTCCACCGCTCCGTTCCCGTTCGACGCCACGCCCATCGACTGCGCCACGGGCGCGCTGGCCGCTCTCTACGAGTCCTGGCCCGACGCCCTGGGCTCCGCAGATCTGGTCCCCTCCGCAGGCAGCCCTCTCGTGCTCTCCGGGCGTCGCTACGGCGACGCCGACCTCCCCACCACCGGCCAACCCCCCGAGTGCCCCCCCGACATCGGCGCGTTCGGCGGTCCCTACGCCCTTCCCGCAGCGTGGGCCGAGAACGAGGACGCCGACTGCCTGGAGCCCGGCCGCGACTGCGACGACGACTCCAACAACTACCTCACGGTCTACCCCGACCTCGACGCGGACGGGCACGCCGCCCCCGACCCGTCCTGCCTCACCGTCTCCGACGGCGATCGCACCGCCCCCGGAGACGACTGCGACGACCGCGACGCCGCCGTCCACCCTGGCGACGACGACGATGACTGCGACGGCGTCGACGACGACTGCGACGGAACCCCCGATCAGGACGGCTGGTGCGACAGCGGAGACGACACCGCTGATCCCGATGACACCGGCGTCACGGAAGACCCCTCGGCTGCGTCCACAGGCTGCCACGGGCTGTGGCTGCAGACGCCCGCCCACCTCGCGCTGCTGCTCCTGCCCCTGGCCTGGCGACGACGCCGTCGACGGTAGCGCCTCGGCCCCGGACGGATTACGTCCGTGCAGGGACCTGATGGGGGACGCCATGCCCTGGACGCCGCTGCGCTACCGCCTCCGCGCCGACTGCCCGGCGAGCGAGCTGCCCAACCGCCTGCTCGTGCTGGGCGACTTCTCCCTCGGCGGCGACGCCAGCCCCCTGGCCGAGCGAGAGCCGATCCGGGTGGAGCCCGCGACCTTCGACGACGTGCTGGCATGGCACAGCGTCCGCCTCAAGCTCGACCTGCCCGGTGACGACGGCCCCCGACGGCTCAAGCTGCGGATCAACCGCCTCGCCGACCTCGACCCGCCGGCGCTGCTGGAGGCCCACCCTGCCCTGCGCGCCCCCGAGCGGCTGGCGGCCGTGCTGCGCCACCCTCGCTTCAGGGCCTGCGAGGCTACCTGGCGCAGCCTGCGCGCCCTGGTCGACCACGCCGCCCCCGAGACGGGCAATGAGATCCGGCTCCTGAGCTGCACCCCAGGCGAGCTGGCCGCTGCGCTTCGGGACACCCCGCCCCAGGAGACCCGCCTCGCCGCGCTGCTGGCGCAGCACCTCGACGGCCTGCCCCACGGCACGCCCGCAGCCGCGATCCTGGCGGACTGGACCTTCGGCCCCGACGACGTCGCGCTGCTGGAGGCCCTCGCCCCCATCGCCGCCGACGCCTGCGCGCCCTTCATCGCCGGGGCCAGCCCGGCCTTCTTCGGCCTGGAGGACTTCGCCGGGCTGGCCGAGCACCCCAACCTGTCCACCCGCCGGCACGCCGCGTGGCAGCGGCTCCGCGACAGCGACGCCGCCAACTTCATCGGCCTCGCCCTGCCCCGCTTCCGGCTGCGCCCCGACTACCGAGTCGACGCGGCGGGGCGGGCGGCCTCCGAGGGGCAGGGGATGTGGGGGAACGCCGCCTTTGCGGTGGGGATGCGCCTGTGTGACGCCTTCGCCGAGCGGCGCTGGTCCGCCGCGCTGACCGGCGGCGCGCTCGCCGGGCTGCCCGTCCCCCCCACCGAGGCGACGGTCACCGAGGCGCGGGAGTGGGAGCTGTGCCACGAGGGCTTCATCCCCCTGGTGCACCGAGCCGGCCACCCGCCGGGCTTCGACTCCGCAAACACCTGCCGCCGCGCGCCGTGTGTCGGCCTCCAGGGCTCGGAGGAGGGCGTCTCCCGACGGCTGGAGGGCCGCCTGCCCTGGCTGCTCCGGGCCACCCGGCTCGCCCACCACCTGATGCGCCGCGCCGCAGCCCCCGAGCCGCTGGACGATCCGGGCGCCTGGCTGGGGGCGATCGGAGCGGTCGACGGCGCCCCCGATGGGGACGCGCCCTTCACCGCAGCCACGGTCCGGCTCGATCCGGCTGGGCGCGCCCACCTCGCGCTGACCCCTCGGGAGCCCTACCAGGGCGCGCCGTGCACCCTCCGCGTCTCTCCTCTCCTTCCTGTGGGGTCCTGAAGTGGACCTGCACGGACAATTCATGTCCGTATCTGGTATACTGTGGCTACGTATGACTCCCTCCTTCCAGGAGGTCAGCCGGTGAGCGCCGGGGGCCGCTACGAGATCCTGCACGCCTTGGGAAAGGGGGGCTTCGGCACGGTCTACCGCGCCCGGTTCATCGGAGAGGAGGGCTTCACCAAGGATGTGGCGCTCAAGGTCCTGAACGCGGACACCGACGGGGTCGAGGAGCTGGCCTGCCGCTTCCGCGACGAGGCGAGGCTCCTGGGCCTCATCCGGCACCGCTCCATCGTGCAGGTCGACCGCCTGACCCGGCTGGGTCAGAGCTGGGCGGTGGTGATGGAGTACGTGGAGGGCGTGAACCTCAAGGAGGCCCTCCGCCTTGGGCCCGCGCCCCTCGGCCCTGCGCTGGAGATCGTCAGCGAGATCGCGGGAGCGCTGCACGCGGCGTACACCGCCACAGGCCCGGACGGACGGCCCCTCGAGCTGCTGCATCGGGACATCAAGCCCTCCAACCTCCAGCTCACCCGCTTCGGCGAGGTCAAGCTGCTGGACTTCGGCATCGCGCGGGCCCGCTTCGCCGACCGCGAGGCCCTCACCCGCTCGCTCACCTTCGGCTCGATGGCCTACATGGCGCCGGAGAGACTGGACTTCATCGACGGCCCGGAGGGCGACGTCTACGCGCTGGGGGCGGTCCTCTACGAGCTGCTGGGTGAGCCGCTGGGGCAGACCCGGGCCGCCCAGGGTCGTCACGAGCGCTTCATCCGGGAGCGGGTCGAGGCCCTGGCCAGCCGCGCCGCGCTGCCGGACGAGATCATCGCGCTCCTCCAGGAGCTGCTGGCCTGGGAGCCGGAGCAGCGCCCCAGCGCGGAGGCCCTGGAGCTCCGCTGCCAGGTGCTGGGGCGGCGCTTCGGGGTCACGATGCTGCGCCGCTGGGCCCAGGAGCGCATCGAGGCGCTGCCGGCGGTAGCGACGCCCCCGCCCGACGTCGAGCCGGCCTCCGGGACGACCCTCGCGCAGCCGCCTTCCGCGTCGGCGTCCACCCCGCTCGCGCCGCCGGAGCCGCTGCCGCCGCCTCGGGCCGATGCGACCACGCGCCCCCCCTCACCGCAGCCTCCCCCGGCGGCGGCGCCTACGGCCGTGGTCTCCGCCCCCCGCACCCCGCCGCCGCGGCCCTTGAGCAACGCCACCCTGTCCGAGGGAGACGGCGCCACCCAGTGGATGCGTCGGCGAAACCAGCAGCGCGCCGGGGGCCTGGCGGTCGGGCTCATCCTGTTCGGCGTGCTCGTGGGCGTGCTGGCCTGGCGGCTCCAGCCGGAGACCCTGCCGGATGCGGGCAACCGGCCACCCGATCGGCCCGAGGTCGTCGCCATGCTGCCCACTGAGCCCACGGCGCCGGTCGGAGCCGAACGCCCTCCCGCAGCGTCCCCTGCCCCTGTCCCCATGAAGGCGGCGATCGTGTCCTCTCCCAAGGAGCATGCGCGCTCCCCGGCGGCCACCCCCAGGGACGAGCCGTCTGCGGCGTCCGCCGAGCCGGTGGACACCGCGCCGCCCGAGCTGGATCCGGACGACGTGGAGGCGGCCCTGGGGGGCCCTGTGTTCAAGCCCTCGGAGCCCGAGGAGGCGTTCATCCAGGCGCCTCTGCCCAAGGAGGTCGCGCCGGTGCAGGTCAAGGTGATCGGTGAGTTTGAGAGCCTCTATGCGGTGCCGGTGGACCGCGAGGCGGGGCTGCGCCAGGGCAGGCTGCCGGGGCCGCTGCTGCCCGGGGAGTACACGCTCTACGGCAGCTTCGCGAGCGGATACAGCGGCAAGGTCGGATCCCTGGTCGTGTTCGAGGGCGAGCCCATCACCCTGAAGTGCCGCTGGGCGCTTCAGGATTGTTCCAGGACACGGATGTAGGATGCTGGGGCGACCTGCGCGCGTCCCTGGGGGAAGGGGTATTCATGGCAACGATCGTCGTCCGCTCCGGGCCCTTCAAGGGCCGAAGCTTCGAGGTCTCCGCTGCAGGCGCCGGGCTCGGGCGGGATCCGGCGCGCGTCGACATCGTGCTGGGTGACGTCAGCACCGATCAGCTCAGCCGCGAGCACGCCCGGGTGACCCTCGACCGCACGGGCGGGCGGTGGATGCTGGAGCACCTCAGCCGCACGAACCCCTCCTGGGTGGACGGCGTGACCCTGGCCTGGGGCAGCTCCGCCCAGCGCGCTGCGCTGGAGCACCACTCGGTCATCGTGCTGGGTGGGCAGGTCACCGCGGTGTTCCTCTGTGAGGCGCGACCGCCGCCGCCGCTACCGCCGCCTGTGCCCGCTTCGGCCCTGGATCCCCAGCTTCTGGAGGACATCGCGTTCAGCGTGGAGCGTGGATATCGCCGCCGTCAGGCCCTCGGCGAGATCGTCGCTCAGGTGAACGACGCGCTGGACGGACTGGACAGCGCGCTCCGACGAGCGGACCAGGGGGCGCTGCGGGCGACCCTGGAGGATCAGCTGGAGCCCCGGCCGGGCACGCTGCGCGACGCGGCGGACCGCCTGGGTGGGGTCAGCGACGCGCTGGAGGACGCGTTGGAGCTGCTGGGGACGGTGGGGAGGGCGGGCGCATGAGGCCCGACGATCCCCCCATCATCGTGGACATCGTCTCCCAGCACGTCGAGGAGGCGGCCTTTCTGTGGTGCATGCGGCAGCAGGCCCGGTGGGAGCCGTTGCATCGTCCTGAGGATCTCCGAGAGCTGGAGGATCGCCTCGAGGCCCACCTCGACGGGCTGCGCATCGCCGGGGAGCCGGGCTGGGCGCTGATGCGCGAGCTGCTGGACGACGAGGACGAGGGCGAGGTGTTCGTGCCTTGCGTGCTCGCGCTGGAGTCCGGGGACCCTGCCCGCGTCCGGAGCGCGCTGGCGTACGCTGAGGATCCGGAGACCGCCGAGGGGCTCGTGAGCGCTCTGGGCTGGCTGCCCTGGCGTGTCGTGTCTTCCGCCGTGCACGAGCTGCTGCTTTCCGAGCACCTCGGGCGCGTCCGCGTCGGGCTCCTGGCGTCAGCCGCGCATCAGCGGTTTCCGGGAGAGGTGTTGGAGGCGTCCCTCTCGTCCTCCGACGAGCCGCTGCGCTGTGCGGCGCTGCAGGTCGCCGGGCTCCTGGACAGGGGCGAACTCACGTCCCGAATCCAGGCTTCGCTCCAGCACGACAGCGCACCCGTCCAGGAGCTGGCCTGCGCGGCGCTCGTGCGCCTGGGCCAGGCTCACCTGGCGCGTCGACTGTACGACCTCGCCCGCGCGCGGGGCGAACACCCCCCGCATCACCAGCTCCTCGCCGTCCGTGCGATGGAGCCAGGCCCTCAGCGGACCCTGTTCGAGGAGCTCCAGCGCAGCGATCCGGTGGTAGCCGCGCGGGCGGCGGGGGCAGCGGGTCGTCCCGAGTGGGTCCCCTGGCTGCTGGACCAGATGCGCGATCCGGACGTCGCCCGCCAGGCGTATGAGGCCTTCGCGCTGGTCACCGGCGCGGACCTGGAAGACGACACCCTGCTCAGAGAGCCGCCCGAGGGCTTCGCCCCAGGCCCGAGCGACGACCCGGAGGACGAGGACGTCGCGATGGATCCGGATGAGGATCTGCCCTGGCCGGACATCGAGGCTGTGCGAGCGTGGTGGGGGGAGCGTGCGTCCGGGTTTCGGGGGGGCAACCGATATCTGTTGGGGGTGCCGTGGGCGGAGGTGGATGAGGAGCGGTTGAGGCGGGAGGGGTTTGTGAGGCAGGTGTGGGTCGGAACGCTGAGGGGTTGACGGGTTGTTCAACGGGGAGCTTTTTCGCGCCACAAACAGAGCGCGACGCGGCCTGAAAGGTGCTATAGAATCAGCATGTGGGCGGTAGACAACCAGACACGGTATGCTGCGGATCGAACATGGATCCAGGACCGGGACGGCATGCACCACTGGATCGTCGCGGTCAAGGGGACCTACGCGCTCGGCGAGGACGGTCGGCTCTCCCTGGCGGAGGAGCAGACCCCGCCCTTGCTGGTCCCGGAGCATCACGGCGAGCCAGGCACCTCCAGCTTGAGATACGACGCGGACCTCGGTCCGATGAAGCCGACCACAGACATCCTGGTGCTGGGCTCAGCCTACGCCCCCAAGGAGCGCCCCACCGATCAGGTCGAGGTGCGCCTGAAGGTGGGGCCGATCGACAAGGGGCTGCTCGTCTGGGGAGAGCGCCTCTACGAACACGGGGTCACCGGCGTGACCCCGGGGCTCGCGCGGCCTTTCCTGAGGCAGCCAATACGGTACGAGTACAGCTACGGGGGCGCCGACCTGAGCGATCCGGATCCCAGGCAGCAGGCTTTCGATCTCCGCAACCCGGTCGGGCGGGGGGTGATCGGGCCGGACGGGGACCTCGTGGGGCGGCCGGCTCCCCAGGTCACCTGCCCCAACCGCAGCGATACGCCCGCCGGGTTCGGCCCTATCGATCGCTCCTGGTCTCCTCGCGTGGGGTTCGCCGGGACCTATGACGAGGACTGGGCTCGGACGAGACGCCCGCTCCTGCCGTTGGACTACGATCCTCGGTTCGCGCTCTGCGCACCGGTCGATCAACAGCCGGCGCGGCACCTCCGGGGAGGCGAGGTGGTGGAGCTGTTCAACCTCACGCCAGGCGGGAGGATACGGTTCGAGTTGCCCAAGGTCTACCTCACCTACACGACCCGGTTCGGGCGGCGGCGGGAGGAGCACCGAGGGCGCCTGGTCACCGTCATCATCGAGCCGGACGCCGCCATGCTCCAGATGGTCTGGCAGAGCGCGCTGCCGGTGCCGGCGCCTGACGGCGACTACCTCGACGTCACGACCGTCCGAGAGAAGCCCTACCTGACATGACACGAACGGTCGCCATCGCCGCCGTGGGGGCCCGAACGCCTGTCGGTCTGCACGCCGAAGCGGCCGCAGCAGCGGTCCGCAGCGGAGCGGCCCGGTTGGAGGAGCACCCGCTGCTCGTCGACGCCGTGGGCGCGCCGCTGGTCGGCGGCTGGGATGGCGGGCTCGACCCCGAGTGGATGGGGCGACGCCGCATGCTCGCGCTGCTGACATCTGTGTTGAATGAGATCGCGGACAAGCTCCTGAGGCGGATCTCCCTCGACCGACCGGTCAAGGTCCTGCTCGCGCTGCCCGAGCGGCGTCCAGGCTTCACCGACCAGGACGCCGCGTGGGTCCTGCATGGGGCAAGCGCACACGCGATCGCCGACGTACCTCCGCTCTCCGTTGATGAGGCCCCCGCTGGTCACGCCGGCCCCCTCGCGGCCATCGGAGCGGCGACGGAGGTCATCCTGCGCGGCCAGGAGCCGCTGGTCCTGATCTGTGGCGCCGAGAGCTACGCGGAGCCGGACACGCTGCGCTGGCTGGAGTCGGAGCGCCGGGTCCTGCGCGACGGGATCCGGGCAGGGTTTCCCCCCGGGGAGGGTGCAGGCGCCGTCGTGCTCTCCAACACCGAACTCCTCCACCGTATGGGGGAGGCTCCCCTGGCCCGTGTCCTCGGTGCAGGCCAGGCGATCGAACCTCGGCCCCGGGATCATGCCCTGGGCATGATGGGTGGCGGTCTCGGCCAGGCGCTCACCGCCGCCTGTGGTCACCTCCAGCTCCCGGAGCAAGCGGCCGGGAGCATCCTCTGCGACATCAACGGAGAGCGGTGGCGGGCCGAGGACTGGGCCTTCGCGATGCTCAAGGACTGCCGGATGGTGCAGGATCCGACACAATATACCTCGGCGGTGGACTGTTGGGGCGATCAAGGTGCCGCCAGCGGCGCCTTGGGCTGTGTCCTCGCCGCCCAGGCGTGGCAGCGGGGGTATGCCGAGGACCCCCGCGCGCTCGTCTGGGGAGCCTCGGATGGGGGCCTGCGGGCCGCTGTTGTCCTGGAGAAGGGAGGGAATGATGGGTAGTGTTGCCGTGAATGCGCCGAAGACGCCGGTGACGAAGGGGTGCAATTCGGTCGCGACAGCGACGGTCCCCAACGTCTGCAAGATGCCCGGACCACCAGCGCCGTTCGTCCCGACGCCTTTGCCCAACATCGGACGCAGCAACCTCTCGCCCAAGAAGTACTCAAAGAAGGTCAAGGCGGACGGCGATCCCATCGCCATCAAGGGGGCGAGCTTCAAGAGCCAGGGCGACATGGCCAGCAAGGGCACGGGTGGTGGTCTCATCTCGTCCAACACCCACGGACCCACGAAGTTCATCAGCCCAGGGTCGATGAACGTCAAAGTGGAAGGTAAGAACGTCCACCTGCTCAGCGACATGATGATGAACAACTGCGGGCCGAGTGGGAGTCCGGCGAACTCGGCGACGCTGATGGGGACGATTCATGCCCCGGCTGTGGTTCCCTCCGGGCCACCTGAGCTGGTGTTCGACAGAGCGGACTTCCCCAATAAGGTCGACAACATCAAGAAGGGAATGAAAGGCAAGAAGTCCATGAAACTACAACGGGAGACCAACCGTAGTCAAATCAGGAGGAACCGTCGAGTTGCCCTGAAAGGTCAGAAGAAGGCTTCCGCGGGAAGATCGTTGGATGAGTTCCCCTTCGCGTCCACCAAGAGAATTGAAGGAGTGAAACCAAGCGTGAAGGAGATCCCTGTTCGTGAGCAATGCAGCCAAGGTGGAACCATGTCCCAATTCTACCGAAAGCACGGAATTGGAGATGGTGACGTCTTCATCGTCAAGATCACCTGACCTGGAGTGGACATGTCTATCCGTCAGCACCTCGACGAGATCCTGGTACATCTCATCCGACTTGAGCATCCTGTTGTCCACAGATTGAGACCAGGCATACCCCCAGATCAGATCGCTGACATGGAGTCCCAACTGCCATTCCTTCTGAGCACTGAGTTGTCGGCGCTGTATGCCTGGCGGAACGGCACCACAAGCCTTTCGTCCGACATCTTGACGGATCTCTACCTTATTCCGGGCTTCTACTTCCCGACGCTGGAAGAGGCTGTCCGCATGTTCTACGAAAGACGCTTCTCACCTCAATGGAGAGAGAACTGGTTCCCATTCCTGGCGGATGGAGCCGGTGACTTCTATGCCGCTCCCTGCTGTCGAGAGAGCCGAACCCTTCAAACTGAGATCATCGGGTTCATTCACGGCGAACCCGTCCAGGAGACTGAATTCCTTAGTCTTGAGAACATGCTGAAAACCGCCTCATTGTCCTATGGTGCTGGCATTTATTTCATGGACGAAGATGACACCCTTGACGTAGATGATACGGCGTATCAAGCCTTGGCCAGAAACCTGAATCCTGGTGTTTCGATTTGGCAATCATGAACCATGACATTTCCCAGGCGAGATCCGTTGTTCGTAGTGGGCACTTCGAAGAAGGTCTTCCCATTCTGGAGAAGGCCCATGCCAGCGGGAACGTCACTGCCAGCGCATCCGTCGCCGAGGTATTTGGCTTCCTGGGGCGTTGGGATGAAGTATACCAGTTCTGCTCCGCCGTGCTCGGCAAGCCCTCCACCATAGAGACCCAGAATGTGGTCACGGAGGCCACCATGTTGCTGATTGCGGGTTGTTGGAACACCGACAATTGGTCTGTTGCCTCACGATCCGTGGCTCAGGCACTCAAAGTAGCGAGGTCCACCGCAGCGCACCCGGAACATCTTTCAGATCTGGAACGACTCCTGGTGTATACAAAAAGCCAGGGTGCAGCCAAATACCCCGTCCCCGAGGATGGCTTCGCCGACGAGTCGTTGACTGACCGGATGCATGCCTTCGAGAAGGCTGTGAAGAGCCTACCGAAGAAAAAACCGAAGTTGTTCAAGGATCACGTCGCTCGGCGCAACCACATCTTCGCTCTTGCGACAGTGTATGGTTATCACGCCGGTGCCGTGAGGGTGTTCGAGCAGATGGGACCTCCTGACAGCTTCGATGACACCGTCTTCCTCGCCAAGGGACTGGTACTCTCCGGCAGGGAAGCAGATGCTTGGAATGTCATCATTACAGGAGTACCCTTATGGTGGCCTGTCGATCCAGTTCAGGTGGCTCCTGTTGAACTCCTGATCGACCCTTCTCTATACACCATCATGTCAACTGATCGGTGCATAGACGTTCTGCGCACACCTCGTGGTCCAGAAAGAGTCGTGTCGTCCACTGGTCCCTGAACGAGACTCCTGAGTCCGGTCCACCACCAACCAGCGTGACCATGAGACCTCCAGACCCTGTGGCAAGACCGTGCTGATGGTGTCAGAATTTCTGCCCTGCATTTTGGGCGTTTTGGGAATCACAGACATCCAAACCAAACCAAACCAAGGGACGCACATGCTCAACATCCAAACCCTCGTCGCCGACCAGGCCGACTTCTCCTTCCACGTCGACGGCCTGGACGATGGCGCGCTGCACGTCATCCGCTTCACCGCGCAGGAGGCGATCTCGCAGCTCTTTGAGATCGAGCTGGAGCTGAGCAGCGCCGACGGCGCGCTGAACCTCGCCGAGCTGGTCGGCAAGGACGCCCGGCTCACCGCCGCGCACGCCCTCGGCAAGCGCCACTTCCACGGCCTGCTGCGACGCATTCGGCTCGCCGAGCGAGGGCGGGGACAGACCCGCTACCACGCGGTGGTCGTGCCGCGCATGTGGCTGCTCGGCCAGCGCACCGACGCCCGGATCTTCCAGGACATGAGCACCCCCGACATCCTGACGGCGGTGCTGGAGGGGGTCGGGCTCTCCGGCGGCGCGGTGGAGATGTGCCTGAACCGCTCCTACACGCCGCGGAACTACTGCGTGCAGTACAACGAGACCGACCTGGCCTTCGCCTCCCGGCTGATGGAGGAGGAGGGCATCTTCTACTTCTTCGAACACAGCGAGGGGGCCCACAAGCTCATCCTGGGGGATGACCCGATCGCCCACGCCACGCTCCCCGACGGCGCGAGCCTGCGCTTCCGCCCCCCCCAGATGAGCGGCGGCGCGGATCAGTTCGCGCGCCGGGTGCACTTCACGCGCAGCGTCCAGCCGGGCAAGGCCACCCTCCGTGACTACACCTTCAAGGCGCCGACCACCGACCTGGAGCAGTCCCTGGACTTCTCCGGTACCGGCGCAGACGGGGAGGATCCCAACACCGATCTGGAGATCTACACCTACCCCGGCGACTACGTCGAGGGCGACCTGGGGGCGGAGCTGGCCCGCCTCCGCCTGGAGCAGCTCCAGGTCGACCGCAGGGTGCTGGAGGGCGACAGCGACGCCCGGCGACTGTGCCCGGGGTTCCGCGTTGAGCTGGAGGATCACCCCCACGCCGATCTCAACCGCGAGTGGCTGCTCACCCAGGTCACCCATACCGGCGCCCAGCCCGCCCCCGACACCACCCATGAGGACGGGGCCATCAACCGATACACCAACCTCTTCCAGGCGATCCCCTCGGACACGCCGTTCCGGCCGCCCCACCGCACGCCCAAGCCCCGGATCTACGGGCTTCAGACGGCGATCATCACCGGCCCTTCGGGCGAGGAGATCCACACCGACGCGTTCGGCCGTGTGAAGGTCAAGTTCCACTGGGACCGCCTGAACCCCGCCGACGACACCAGCTCGTGCTGGGTGCGCGTCAGCCAGGGCTGGGCCGGCGCCCGCTGGGGCATGATGGTCCTGCCCCGCATCGGCCAGGAGGTCATCGTTCAGTTCCTGGAGGGCGATCCGGATCGGCCCTTGGTCACCGGGCGGGTCTACAACGGCGACAACCCCACGCCCTATCCGCTGCCCGACGAGCGGACCCGCAGCACCTGGAAGAGCGAGTCCAGCCCCGGGGGCGGCGGCTTCAACGAGCTCCGCTTCGAGGACAAGGCCGGCTCGGAGGAGATCTTCATCCACGGTCAGAAGGACTGGACCATCGCCATCGAGAACGACAAGAACCAGACCGTGGGCAACAACGAGACCCTCAGCGTGGGCAACGATCGCTCCGTCAGCGTCGGGAACAACGAGTCCCGGACCATCGGCAACGATCAGACCCAGGACGTCGGCAACAACCAGACCCTCAGCGTCGGCGTCGACCAGGCCGAGACCATCGGCTCCAACCAGACGCTGGACGTCGGCTCCAACCAGAGCATCACGGTCGGCGCCGACCAGACCATGAGCGTCGGCGCGAACCGGTCGCTGTCCGTCGGCAGCAATGAAGACATCACCGTCGGCAGCAACCAGACCCTCGGCGTCGGCGCTGATCAGAGCAACACCATCGGCGCCAACCAGACCGAATCCATCGGCGCCAACCAGACCCTCAGCGTCGGCGCCGACCAGTCCATCACCGTCGGCGCGAACCAGACGGCCTCCATCGGAGCGGCGCAGACGCTCACCGTCGGCGCCGCACGCACCATGTCCGTCGGCGCCGCCCTCACCGAGAGCGTAGGGTCCGTCCAGACCACCACCATCGGGGCGGCCTACATGGAGAACGTCGGCGCGGCCAAGATGGTCAACGTCGGCGCGGTCTACGCCCTCAACGTCGGCGCGGCGATGACTGTGGCGGTGGGCGCCGCACAGACCATCGGCGTCGGAGGGAACCGCACCGTCACCGTCGGCGCAAAGCAGACCTTCATCGTCACCGACAAGGTCACCTTCCAGGTGGGGGCGGCCTCGATGGTCCTGGACAGCTCCGGCAAGGTCACCATCAAGGGCAGCGACATCGCCATCAAGGGCAGCGGTGACCTGAAGGTGGACGCCAGCGGGAAGGTCGACATCAAAGCCAGCGGCAAGGTCCAGATCAAGAGCTCGGGCCAGATCAAGGTCAAGGGCAGCAAGATCGGGCTCAATTGAGGTGTCCATGAGTGAGCATCACGAGCGCCAGGCACACGCTGGCGAAGCCACCGATCCCGCCACGACCCCGGACGTGCTCGATCTTGTCCATCCCCCCGCCACGCTCCCTGAGCCGGACCGATGGCGCGGCGTCGTGGTCGGCCAAGCCGTCGCGCTCCGAGACGGTGAGCCGCTGGTCGACTTCGAGGGCAACCCGGCCGAGGCCCCCGTCCCCGCGGCCGGTACCGTTCGTCTGTCCAGCGCCGATCTCGGAGCGCCTGTCGCGCTGATGTTCGTCGACGGAGACCCCCGCAAGCCCATCATCATGGGGCGGGTCTACGGCCTGGGTGGAGCCACCTCCCCCTCCGAACGGGACGAGCGTCTGGTCCTCTCCGCAGAGCGCGAGATCACGCTGCGGTGCGGTGACGCGAGCATCACACTGACCCGCGCCGGCAAGGTGCTCATCAAGGGTGCGTATGTCTCCAGTCGGTCGACTGGAGTGCATCGTATCAAAGGGGGATCGGTGCAGATCAACTGAGCGGGGAGCTCAACCCCAGTAGATGAACCGCGAGACCGCGTGGCTCAGATCCGGGCGGATGATCGTCTGGCCAGAGATTTCGGCGTCCGTTCGGTATCGTCCACCAGGGACCATCTGAACATAGCCCCCTGCGCGAAGACCTGAGACGGGCCAGATTCGGAGATGCAGGTTCTGCCTCGGGGTGGATGTCCCGATGAGGCTCGGCTTGGGGCAGTCCTTCAGCACAATCGGCCGACCGCTGTCGGCGGCCATCTTCCTCAAGCGCCCTCCCTGGTTGACGAAGAGCCCACCATGATGATCTACCCGCTTGGAAGGGTTCACGCCATCGGTGATCGAGTAGACGCTGAAGGTACCCAACCCCCCGCTCAAAGTCACATCGGCAAAGCGGCCGCGCACGCCATCCCAGTCCGAGTCCTTGACTCGAACGTAGTTCAGCGGTTTGTGTGTATAGTTGACGTACCGGCTCCAGAAGTCCCGTTTCACCATCCCGGGACCAGCCGACGAGGCAGGCCCCAGGCCGTCCGAATACCCCCGGAACCGAACGCCGTTCGCAGAGAAGGTGTGCAGATTGCTGTCGAGTTCGGTGATCGCCAAGTTACTGGTCGCGCTCCCTCCTCTCCTGAATGCGCCGCCATAATTGCACCAATAGCCAAGGAAGAAGTTCACGAATTGATTGCACACCGCGCCCCGAGTGAATCGATACCTGTGGTTGGTGGCGTCATAGTCCTTCTGCCCTGCGGTCGTGTACCGCGCCCCGTTGTCCTCCATCACCGAACGGAAGTGCTCGAACTTCTGCTCTTCCGTCAACCGGTCCACCTTGATCACATACCGCCGCTCGCTCATGTACTTGACCGTGCGAAGACAGTATTTGGTATGGTCATGCTTGCGGTAGGTACTGCCCGTGTTCCGCCCTGCAAGATGATCCAGTTCATCCTTGGTCTTGCTTCGATGAAGTTGGAGGGCTTCAGGCTCCGCACCCGGCACACCGAGTCGCTCGTAGCGAGGGGTCTTCTGGGTCGTCTTCTTCAGACGTGTGATCTGCTTCGGATCCTCGCCTGCCTTCTTCCACCCCTCCAGGATGTCCGGCAGCACGACATAGACCCAGTCACCCTTCTTCACCGGGAGGTCGACGAAGTCGGCCACGCCATCATCGTCGGTCTCCATCTTGAGAGGCTTCCCCCCTGTGTGCACCAGCAACACCCACTCCTTGCGGACAGGTATACCAGTGTCCGTGCACACCTGTACACGGAGAGTGCTCCGCTTCTTGACGGCCACCTTCTTACGGGATTTTCCAGGTGTGTCGGTGGTGCAGGAATCCTTGTTCACGCAGTCTTCCGACATCCTTGCCTCCAGATCGGATTGACGCTACTCCTCATCAGCCTCGTCGTCGTCATCATCGAAGACCTCGATCCGAAGGTCTTCCTGCTCATCCGAGGCGATCACGACTGTGCGCCCCAACGCGTTGGTGCGGCCCTCGAACACGTCACCATTCGCCCGGGTGATGCGGTACCGACGGTATGGCACGGGCTCATCCGTCCCCTCATAATGAAGGATGAAGCCGCCATCATAGGCCGGCCCCAGCGGCGCGGCGGAGCCTCCATGAACGGCCTGTCCTCCTCTCTGTCCGATGATGACATTCGGGCTACCGGAGACCAGCGCCCCCTGGCTGCCACAGAGCACGGTGTCGCCGACTCGATGGGCGGCGCGGTCGTTGATGAACACCCCTGGAGCGCCCTGATCGGCCTTCCAGGTTCCATGCCCGCAGGAGGAACTACCCTGATCCCCGATCCGAAGTGCAGGCAGTCCATTGATGAGCACATCTGCGGACCCGGTCACTGCCGGGCCCTGGGCGTGATGTGCACAGCACCTCCGCCCGTGGGAGTCCCCTGGAATCAACGCAATATCCGACAACCTGCCTGCCTGCGGCATGCCATCCCCCACAAATCAGATTCCAGTCGAGCACACCCCACCCCCTCCCACGAGGAGGTGGGGCGCCAGACACCGCTCAGCTCAGCGGCTTCTTCCAGCTGTCGGTGAACACGATCCCGTCGGGCTCGAAGGTGGTCGTGATCGTGGTGAAGGACGCGTCGAAGCGCTCCATCGGAGGGAGGTCCTTCGTGTCCACGCCCTTGGTGAAGGGCAGCTCGGCCTTGTAGGACACGAGGTTGGCCTCCTCCAGCACGATGGTGAAGAAGTGCTCCTCGGCGCCGCCGGAGGGGGCGAAGCGGTAGAAGTTGAACGTGATGGTCAGCAGCTCGTTGGTCACCAACGCGTTGGCCAGCATCGGGCTGGCGCGGTCGATGGCCTTGAGGATCGCGACGGGACGGTGCAGGCGGCTGCCCTGGGCGCGACCGTCCTGCTCGTTCCACGGGATCTGTACGAGCTGCTCGAGGTTGAAGACCTCGCAGGTGTCCTCACGACCCTCCTTGACGCTGCACGCCTGGGAGATGAGGCCCTGGTTCTGACCTTCGATGATCATGTGAATGTTCATCGCCATTGTACAATATCTCCTGTACACGAATGTCTGGGCGCGTCCCTGCCTGCACCGGTCATCAGCACAGCCCCTTTACCAGGCTCATTTCGTCTTGGAGCCCCGAGAATTGTAACCTGAAGGCGAAGCAGTGTGTAGCCAATCAACACATTTTCCGACCCCTCGGACAGGTGTCACGGACACGGACGGGCCTCCGGCACCCGGATCTGCAACGCATCGCAGGCCCCAGGCTCCAGGAAGGGTACGTTCAGGTCGAGTCGCTCTCGCTGCGCAATACGAACCGCAGCCTCGGTGTGCGCCAGCACGAAGGTCGCAGCCACGAACTTGGGGATGTAGTCACGCGTCTCTTCGGGCACCAGGCCGTGCGCCGTGAAGGGCATCGTGTTCCGTCGATAGATCGAGACACGATCGTCGGCCTGCAGGCGACAGCTCCGCTGCTCCCCCCAGTTGTACCCGGCGATGGCCAGGAAGGGGTACGCATCACCGCAGGTCTCGAAGATGTCGTCGAAGTACTCCGCCGCGTAGCGCGTCGCCTGCGCCCAGTCGCAGCGACGGTCTGTGGTGGCGTCGTCGGCGGTCTGGTATCGCTGCCAGGTCCCCGCCATGAACTGCCACGCGCCCGTCGCGCCCACCGCGCTCTCGGCCCCGACGAAGAGGTTGCTCTCCACCCAGACCAGCGGCGCGAGCCCCCGCGCGCGGGCCGCGCTGTGCCCCAGCTCCCGCATCTCCCGCTCAAACAGCTCCGCGATGAACACCCCGAGCACCGGCCACCGACAGTACCCACGCCAGTAGCTGAACCGGCGATCCACGAACATCGGCAGGGTCTCCTCCACACGCTCCACGAACGCATCATCCCGAAACGTGGTGACCTGGCCTTCGCTGAGATCGAGGAGGAGCTGCCGGATGTGGTCCTCCAGGAGCAGGGTGTCCTCCAACGGCGTCGGGGCCAGCGGCTCCGGTGTCGTCGCCTCCGTCCGCGACGTCACCTCCGTTGGCGACGGAGGCGCCGCCTCCAGGGGTCCATCCACCGGCTGTGGCGGCGGCGCCGTGACCTCGGGGGGCTCCGCTGCAGGCTCCGATCCCGCGACGAACGCCGCCACGACCGCCAAGGCCAGGCCCGCCGCGGCCCCCCACAGCCACCCCCGCAGCCGCCGGGGGGGAGCCGTCTCCGACACCGGCGGCGCCTGTGGCTCGATCGGGCGCGCCTCGGACCGGACGACCTGCACCGCGAGCACCACGCCCGGCCCCAGGGACAGCTCCACGCCCTCGTCGAGGCGGCTCGGCGCTGTGATGTGTCGGCCATCCAGCCAGGTGCCGTTCCGGCTGCCGAGGTCCCGCACCCAGAGCGCCCCCCCCGGCGTCGCCCAGAGCTGCGCGTGCGAGCGACTCAGCCCATCTCCCTCGAGACAGACCCCACACACCTCAGCGTCCCGACCCAACACGATCCCCTGGAGCAGCCGGTCCCAGGAGACGCAGCCGTCACCGTCGGCGACGCGCCCCCTCAACGGGATCAGCCGCAGCGACGCCGCCTGCATTCGCCGGTCACGCCATCGCTGCGGGGGACGGACCGACGCGCGACGCGCCGTCGTCGGGGGCCTCGACCCGAAGACGCTCAGGCTCGCTGCCCGAGGTCACCCGGAACCCACCCCCCTCTCCCACCGTGATGGCCAGCCCCTCAGGCAGCGCCTCCTCCCCCATGTGAGACAGAAGCTCGCGAGACAGCAGAGGCATCAACGTGCCCCGGATGATGTGGTCCACGTTCCGCGCGCCGGTCTCCACCTCTGTGCAGCGCGCCGCGATCGCGTCCGCCACCGCCGGACTCCACGCGAGCGTGATGCCGTGGACCTCCTGGAGCCGTCGCGCCACCTTGCCCAGCTTCAGGTCCGTGATGGCCCGCAGCGTCTCGGGGGTCAGCGGATAGTAGGGGACGACGGTCATGCGCGCGAGCAGCGCCGGCTTGAAGTGCCGGGACAGCGCCGGACGGATCTGCTCCACCAGCGTGTCGTGGTCTTCGGGGGGCCCCGTCTCCAGCACCCGTGTGATTCGCTCGGTGGCCAGGTTCGAGGTCAGCAGGATGATGGTGTTCCGGAGGTTGACCTCCTGACCCTTGCCGTCGGTGAGCGTGCCCTTGTCGAACACCTGATAGAACAGGTTCATCACATCCAGACAGGCCTTCTCGCACTCGTCCAGGAGCACCACCGAGTACGGACGGCGGCGCACCGCCTCGGTCAGCTCCCCGCCGTCCTCGTGCCCGACGTAGCCCGGCGGCGACCCGATGAGGCGGTTGACCGAGGTCTTGTCCTGGAACTCCGAGAGGTTGAAGGTGATGACGGACCGCTCGCCGCCATAGAGCAGCGAGGCCAGCCCCAGCGCCGTCTCCGTCTTGCCGACGCCCGACGGGCCCACCAGCAGGAAGACCCCCAGCGGCTGATCCGGGTCCTGCAGCCCGGACTTCGCCTGACGGATCCGCTCCCCGATGACACGGAGGGCGTGGTCCTGACCCTTGATGCGCGCCCCCAGCTCCGCCTCGAAGCGCAGCGCGGCCTCGGCCTCGTCGCGCACCATGCGGCCCACCGGGATGCCGGTCCAGTCGCTGATCACCTGGGCGACCGTGTCGGGCCCCACGTCCGCGAAGACCATCGGGGCCTCCCCCTGCACCGCCGCGAGCGCCTCCAGCGCGTCGTCCAGCGCCGCCTCCAGCGCCGCCCGGTCTTCCGTGACCTCGTTCTCATCGGTATCGTCGGCGTCAGGCTTCAGCAGCCTGCCCCGCAGCGAGACCACCCGCTCCACCAGCGCCCGCTCCTCCTGCCAGCGCGCCTCCAGCCCGGCGACCTCGGTCCGCAGCGCGCCCAGGCGGTCGTCGATGTCGGGCCGCCGGTCGGCGGTCCCCGGGACGCGACCCTCCAGGTCCCGGACGTGGGCGCTGCGCTCCCGCTCCAGCTCGGCGAGGCGCGCGCGCAGCCCGTCGAGCTGCGACGGCGTCGCGCTCTGGGCGATCCGGACGCGGGCGGCGCAGGTGTCCAGCAGCCCGACCGCCTTGTCCGGCAGCAGTCGTCCGGTGATGTACCGATCCGACAGGCGGACCGCCGCCTCCACCGCGTCGTCCCGGATGTGGACGCTGTGGGTCTGTGCGTAGCGCTCGGCGAGCCCCCGCAGCATGTTGACGGCCTGCTCGGGGGAGGGCTCCGGGATGCGGACCACCTCGAAGCGGCGCGCCAGCGCGGCGTCCTTGCGGAAGTACTTCTGGTACTCCGCCCAGGTCGTCGCCGCGATGGTGCGCAGCTCCCCGCGCGCCAACGCCGGCTTCAGCAGGTTGGCCGCGTCCCCTCCCCCCTGGGCGCCCCCCGCGCCGATGATGGTGTGCGCCTCATCGATGAAGAGCACGATCGGCACCGGGCTGGCCTTGACCTCGTTGATCACGGCCTTGACGCGGTTCTCGAACTCCCCCCGAACCCCCGCGCCCGCCTGCAGCGCGCCGAGATCGAGGCTCAGCAGCACCACATCGGCGACGTGCGACGGGACCTGCCCCTGGGCGATCCGGAGGGCGAGGCCCTCGACCACGGCGGTCTTCCCGACGCCGGGCTCGCCGACGAGGATGGGGTTGTTCCGGCGCCGCCGCGCCAGGATGTCGATGATCTGCCGGACCTCGTCGGTGCGCCCGAACACCGGATCGATGCGCCCCTCCCGGGCGGCCGCCGTGAGGTCCACCGTGAAGCGCTCCAGGGAGGAGCCCCTGGCGACCGCCACGGGCGTGGCCTCGGCCGGCTCCGGGGCGTCGGGCTCCGCAGCGGCCTCCGCAGACAGCGGCAGCAGGCCGGGCAGGGCAGACCGCACCGCGTCCCGCGACAGCCCGGAGAGCGCCCGCCAGACGCCGCCCACCACGAAGCGCTGGGGCCGGTGCAGCAGCGCCATCAACAGGAAAGCGGAGCGGAGGCGGCGGGCGCCGAAGTCCACGGAGCCCAGCATCCAGGCGTCCTGGAACCACTCCACGGTGAGCGGCGAGAACACCGGCTTGCTCGGGTTCCCGGCGCGGAGCGACTCGAGCTGCTTCCGCAGCGCGGCGCGCAGGGGGCGGTCGTCGATGTCGAGGTGGCCCAGGATCAGCGGGATGTCGGAGGCCGGGTCGCCCAGCAGCTCGAGCAGGTGGTGCTCGGGGGTCACCTCGTAGTGCTTCCGGCTGATGCAGACCCCGGCCGCCTCGTGGAGGGACTGTGAGCAATAGGGGTTGAGCAGCGCGATGAGGGACTTGAGGTCAAGCTCCAGCACAGACGGCCTCCTGGATGGGGGGGCGCTTGAGACAGACGTCGACGCCGAGCCGCCCCCGAGGGGCTCGGACGCTCAGGACGAGAGGGTGATGCTCTGACGCGCGCCCTTCAACCCGAACCCGCCAGGCGCTCACCTGATCACACCAGGACTCGGTGAGGTGGTGCAGGAGCCGCAGCGAGGCCCCCTGGCCCCGGAACGCGTCCTCCTGGTTCGGGCGAGGACGCACGACGATCTCCACGCCGCTGTCCACCTCGGTGACCCGGCGCCCGAGCATCCAGCTGCGGCCAAGCTGGCAGGAGTCCCGCCCCAGGCGGCTGGCCTGACCGTCCGGCAGGCGCGCGTCCCCCGGCACGCACTCCAGGATGCGGATGTCCACGCCCGGGAACACCTGTGACAGGAGCCGGGCCAGCCCCGATGCGCTCCGGGGCCGCTGGAAGAACAGCCCCGCCATCTGCATCAGCGTAGGCCGCAGGTGGGCGAACTCCCTCGGCAACGTGGGGAGGTCCACCAGCGCGTCGAGCTGGCGGCTCAGGTCATCCTCGCCCCAGGCGCCGGAGCGGGTGCCCAGCCGGGGCTGGGCCCAGGCCCGGTAGTACAGGCCCAGGATGCGGTGGTTGAAGAGGTCCAGGAAGTCACGGACCCGGGTGTTGCGCTCCTCATCAGCGTGAAGGGGGGCAGCTCCCGCGCGAACGATCTCCTCGGTGACGTGCATCGGGAGCGGCGAGTCGACGCCGTACAGGGACATGAAGGCGGTGCTGATCTCCGCCCGGGGGGTGCCATCGGGGTGGACGCCCAGCGCGACGTCGCAGACGTCCCGCGGCGGGAAGCTCAGCCCGGGGTCCCCGCGCAGACGGACCGGCTCCTGGCTCGGCGGCCCCGCGCCGCCCACGTCCGCGCCGCCCCCCAGCCGGGCAGAGAGCAGCCGCACCAGTTGGAAGAACGCCCAGTCCTGTCGGTGCTCCGGGAGGGTGGCAGGGGGCGCGCTCACAGGAGGGGCCTGTCGCCGAGCCGCGGCGCAAAGATCACGGGCTCATCGGCGTTGTCGATGTCCTCCAGCACCAGGCGCGAGAAGGCGTTCATCGTCACCCAGTGCGCGAGGACGCGGTCCAGGACCAGGCCGAAAAGGAAGCAGTCCCCCGGCCCGCCGAACCGGGCCATGTCCAGATCGATCCGGAGGTCCCCCCCCCGGCACCAGGTGCGCCCCTGCCCGCCAGGCCAGGCGACCAGCCGCTCGCTGACCTCGAGCCGCACGCTCCGGATCGCCTCCATGCGGCGCTGGTGCAGGCGCCGGGCGTCCGCGCGAGCGGCGATGATCGGCGCACCGTAGAGCGTCAGCAGGCGCTGCAGGGCGTCCGCCGACGCGAGGCTCGCGCGGCTGACGGTCAGGTGGCTCAGGAGCTGCCACTCCAGCTCCTGGTCGAGCGGCGGTGGCACCGGAGGGGTCGGCGCCGCCAGGTTGCCGGTGTTCACCCCGGCGGGCAGCCCGGCGCCGTCGTCGACCTGCCCGCCGCTCAGGTCGGCGGGGATCCGGCCGTTCGTGCAGGTGAGCCGGACGGTGAAGGTCTCATCCTTGTTGGGATCGTCGGGCAGCGAGAGGCGCAGCCAGGTGCGCGTCCGGGCCCGCTTGTCCTGGGTGAGATCGACCCGCACGCGCTCCTGATACCAGCGCGCCCCGGGGGCCCGCCCCTGCGGGGACATCGAGCAGGCCAGCAGCGGCTCATAGCGCTCGCGCCCCGGGCTGCGCTCGACCACGCTGGTGACCTCGTCCACCGAGAACACCTCGAAGCGGTCCCGCTGGTCGCTCCGCGGTCGGAGCAGGTACTCATCCAGGACAGGCCGGCGGCGCCGGAAAACCGCTGATGCGCTGAAGAGGTTCACGACCGGCGTGCACCCCAGCAGGAACAAGCTGGCGTCGACCCGCCCCGCCTGGGGCAGCTCCTGGTCGAAGGGGAACTCCAGGGAGAAGCCCGTCCCCTCCCCCAGGGCGGCCAGCGGGCCGATCCCCGTGATGTCGATGAACAGGAGCTTGTCGGGCAGCGAGGCGTACTCGTGGAGCAGCCGGTAGGGCTCCGGCGTAGAGCGCCACCCGGGCAGCAGCGCGTCCTCCGGGGCGAACCCGACAGGCTGGGGGGGCGGTAGCGGTCGGGGGGCCCCCTCTCGCGCGGGCGTCGGCCTCAGGAGGACGCCCTCCGGGCGGAGCCGGTGCAGGATGAAGTACAGCACCTCCCGGGCCAGCGGCCCCTTCCGACCGTCGATGTGGAGCCGGAGGCGAGACACCTCACCGTCGGGCATGGCGCCCAGCTCCAGCCCCCCGGCGAGTTGGAAGTCGAGCCGCAGCCGGTCCCCCACCCGGTCGGCCTCCACCCGCGCGGACACGAGCCGGACCGGGGGCAGCTCCACATCGTACACAGTCCGGAACGGGCACCGCACGGGCTGACCGTCTGTGTCGATCGGGCGGGAGCGAACGACGGTGCCGCGCGGGATGCGTAGCGTCCATCCCAGCCCGTCCGGCGGCGTGAAGCGCTGGATGGCCATGGACGGGATGGGGCGCAGCACGTGCGGCCACATCAGGCGGAACAGCTCGTGGCTCAGCTCCGGCAGCTCCGCGTCGAGCCGCTGGCGGACGCGGGCCGTCAGGAACGCGACCCCCTGAAGCAAGCGCTCGACAGATGGGTCGTCGCCCTCGCCATGCAGCAGGCCCGCCACCGCAGGGTGAGACGCGGCGAACTCCCGCCCCATGTGTCGCAGGTAGTCCCGCTCCTCCTGGAAGTAGCGGAGCGGGCTCCGGGGTGCGTGCGGACGGCTCATCGCCCCTCGACCTCCAGCCGGCCACTGGGCGCGAGCTCAGCGCTCATGTGGAAGGCGCCGACGTCGACGTCCTCCAGGACCATCGTGGCGACGATGCCCACCCGCAGGAGCCCCGGACGGGTCGGCACGTCCTGGACCGAGACGTCGACGCTCTCCGGGCGCAGGCGGGGCTCGTAGGCCCGCACCAGGGCGCGGAGCTGCGCGGGCAGATCCTCCAGGACCTCCGGCTGGGGCCCGACGCCAGCCTCCGCGCGGCCGATCAGCTTGGGGTACAGGATCACGCTCAGATCCGGCATCCCGTACCGGAGCCTGTCGTCGGGGTGCTCCGCCTTAACGCTGCCCTGATGGGTACGGAAGAGCTTCGACAGGTTGTCCGCGATGGACTGGATGAGCTGGGAGCGCTCCGAGCCGGACGGAGGCGTCGGTCGATGGAGCCGCTCCAGGAGCGTTCGTCTGTCCTTCACCGCCGACCCCCCGTGTCCTATGTGTGGGTTTAGCGCAGCGCGCCTGGCTCAGTCGTCGCCCAGGGCGCTGACCAGCGACAGCTCAAACCAGGCCTTCTCGAACTTGAACCGCGGCTGCATGTTCACCTGCACGTGGTACTGCCCCGGCTTGCCCTCGATGTCCTCGACGCTGAACTCCACCGCGTAGAACGGCTTCTGGGCGAGCATGCTCTCGGGCAGGTTCTCTTGAGGCGAGACATACTGGCGGATCCAGCGCTCCAGATCGGACTTCAGCGTGCTCGCGCTGACCGTGCTGCCCAGCTTGTTCCGCTGATAGTTCTGGATGTGATGGGCCAGCCGCGAGACGGCCATCATGTAGGGGAGCCGGGTCCCCAGCAGGAAGTTGCCCTCCCGCTTCTTGTCCTCGGGGTTGTTCCCGAACGTCTTGGGCCGCTGCGTGGAGTTCGCGCCGAAGAACACCGCGTTGACGGAGTTGTTCTCGTAGATCATCGGGATGAAGCCCTGCTCGGACAGCTCATCCTCGCGGGGCATCGACAGCGAGACCTCGGTGGGCGGCTTGACCACCGCCCGCCCCATGGCCTCATACTCGTGCACCGGCAGGTTCCGGATCCGGCCGCCGCCCTCCGGGCCGACGATGTTCGGGCACCAGCGGTACTTCGCGAAGCTGTCGGTGAGGCAGGAGCCGAACGCGAAGGCCGCGTTGCCCCACAGGTACTCGTCGTGGGAGCCGCTGACGTCCTCAGCGTACTCGAACGATCGGACGGGGTTCTCCTCCGGATCGTAGGGGTGCCGCAGCAGGAAGCGCGGGAGCGTCAGCCCGACGTAGTTGGCGAAGTCGGACTGCCGGAACGACTGCCAGCGTTTGTGGTGCTTCGTGTCGACCTTGGGGCGGGTGGGGAGGCCCGTGAAGCTCTTGATGTTGAAGAACCTGGGCGAGGCCGCCGCGATGAACGGCGCGTGCGCCTGGGCCGCGACCCTGGAGATGTCCTCGAGGAGCTGCATGTCCGGCGCGGTCGGGCCGAAGTCATAGTTCCCGATGATCACGCCGACCGGATCGTTCCCGTAGGAGCCCAGCTTGCTCTCGTAGGCGACCTGACACAGTCGGGTCGCCCGCAGGGTGGGGCGCTGCTCGATGTCGTCGGCGAGCTCCTGCTTGGAGACATCCAGCATCTCGATGCGGATGTTCTGATCGAAGTCTGTACGATCCACCAGGAACCGCAGCCCCCGCCAGGCTGACTCGACCTCCTTGAAGGCAGGATCATGCAGGATCTCATCGACCTGCGCGGAGAGCTTCCGGTCGATCTCCGCCATCATGCCGTTGATCAGCTCCAGCGAGAACTTCGGCTTCTCGCCCACCCCCTCGGAGGTGGTGATGACCTCGTCGAGGAGCTGGGAGAGCACGTTGGGGAGGTCCGGCGCGTCGTCCGGATCCAGGCCGGAGGCGTCGACCAGATCGGTGGTCAGCTCAGCGACCTCCTCCAGGAGGACCGTGGAGGTCCCGCCGGCCCCCTGTCGTTCATTCTGCACGCTGCTCATGGGTCTTCTCCGTGATTCGGTTCGGGACGGCGTCCCGGAGGGTCAGTCCAGGTCGACGTCCGCGCGGAGCTGCTGGGCGACCTGGCGGGCCTTGTGGGGATCGGCCAGGATCTCCGCGAGCTTCTCCTGGAACTCCTCCTCGTTCATGAACTGGAAGGCGATCTGCTCCAGCAGCTCGCGCATCCGAAGCAGTCGATTCAGAGGCTCCGCCTGCTGCACGATCCGGTCGGGGTGGAAGTCATCCAGCCTCTCGATGTCCAGGCTCACCTTCATGCGGGCGTCGTCCCGGCCGGTCAGTCGATCGGGGACCGAGAGCTCCAGCTTGATCTCGTGCTCCCGCATGACCTTGTCGAAGTTGTGCGGGTTCACGTCCAGCGCCTCCCGATCCTTCAGCTTCTGCTTGGGGTTCCCCCCGGAGAAGTCCCCCAGGACGAGCCCCAGGAAGGGCAGCTCCTTGACCTCCTTGGCGTCCCCGGTGGCTGGATTGTATGTGATATTGATCCGCTCGGCGATGATGGGCTGCTTGGGCTGCGGCATGATCTGTACTTCCTTCGGGTGGGTTCAGGGTGTCGGCGTGGGCAGCAAGGCTTCGATCCGCTGCGCGGCCTTCGCCGCCTGGGCCTCCACGAACAGGGTGTCGAAGAGGACGAAGATGAAGACAACGGCGACCGCGGCGACGAGCAGCGGGGTCCAGGGGGAGGGCACCCTCTGGGCCGCGAGCCCGGCGGCGGCCCCCCGGGCCGGGGGATGGTCCGACCACGGCATCGGCGGCCGCTCGTCGCCGTAGAGCTCGGACCTGAGCGAGGCGATGAGCGCCTCAAGCTGCGGACGCCGCTGATTCAGCCGCCCCGCGAAGCCCGCCTGCAAGCACATCAGATAGAGCTGGAGCAGCTCCTGACGACCGGACCGCCGGTGTCTCTCCAGGAGTTCGAAGAAACGATCCCCGGCCAGCCCGCTGCGGAACCGCCGCGCCTCGAGGGACTGGCCGGACCACACCCGGGCGTGCTCCGGACCGAGATCGGGGATGATGTCATCGAGCAGCGCGACCACCCCGTACTCGGCGTCCTCGATCTCCGTGCGCCGGAGCCCGAGGTGGGACACCGCCTGCCGGGCATCGTCCAGCATGCGGACGATCTCAAACGCGAGCGTCTCCGGATCCAGCGAGGGACGCTGACCGTCGCCGATGGCCAGGGCCAGGTAGATCAGGGGCGCGTAGCAGCCCAGCAGGGTCGACCCCTCCGCGGCGCCGTCCGTACGGCTCACGGCCGAGATCATCAGGGTGCGACCGAGATCGACCCCCGAAGCGCTCCGACCGGTCACCCCCTCCAAGCCCCACCCCCTCTGTCCGTCACCACGAAGAGCTCAGGGACGAGGCCCGGGAAGCCGTCGGGGATGTGGAGCCCCAGCACGCCGGAGCGCGTCACGTCACGCCACTCGTCTCCTGTCTGTCGCAGCGAGAAGAAGAGCGCATCGTCCAGCGGGGGCACCCCCCGAGGGGGTGCGGGCAGGGCGTCCACGCGCACCCCCTGGCGTCGACGCCGTACGTAGTAGCTGAGGTCGTCGGGGGCGGCGAGCTTCAGCGCGCTGGAGATCAGCCCGGGATCGTCGACCGTGCCGCCAGCCCCTCGGAGCACGAAGACCCAGCTCGCGCGCTGATGAAGCAGCTCGTCCGACAACGCGGCCTCCCACAGGTTCGCGTCCCGCTGTTCGAAGGGGATGCGCGTGTGGGGCGACGGCATGCGCACCACGAGCTGCGCGGTGATGCGCGCGCACAGCTCAGAGAAGCAGTCGAACAGCGCGGACGGGCGGTAGGGTGGCAGGCTGACGGGCTCGCTCGGATCCCGCCAGGCGTTGAGCCGCCCAGCCGCCGCCACCAGCGCCTCGTACGCGCGCTCCGGCGAGAGATCCCGGACCATCAGCGCGTGATCGACGCGCGCGAGCAGCTCCTCCACGACGTCACAGAGGAGGAGGAGCTTGGCGGCGGCCAGCGTCATCGCGTCCGGCATCAGCGCTGCGCGCTGCGCCAGGAAGCCTCGGCGGGCCGTGTGCAGCTGGCCCTGGAGCTGCTCCAGGAGCTCCACCAGCACGTCGGACGCGCCAAGACAAAGCACCGGCGGGACGAAGCGTCGGCTGAGCGTCCAGGCGCCGTCCGCCCCGCGCTCCACCTCCGCCAGCTTCATGGTGTGCAGCTCGGTCATGTCATCACCGTCAAACAGCACCGAGAGCGCGGGCACCGCAAGCTCGACATCCACAGACCCCGCCTCGCCGAAGGCGTCAAACGCCGTGACCGTGCGCGAGCGGTAGCGCCGTGGTTCCAGTGAAGGATCTGCGGAGACGGCGAGGTTGGGGAGCTTCTCCTGGTACGCCGGCAGGCCGAGATGAACCCCGATCGGCTTGCCCCGCGCTCCCGCGGGCAGAGGCCGCCCGGGCGGGGGATCGTGTACACCCCCGATGTCTGCTGGTGTGCCGTCCGGGAACACCACACGAACCCGGGAGAGCTGGAGCACCCCGGCCGCGAGCTGCGTGGCGTCCACACGGACCTCGATCACCCCACCCGCTCCCCGGGTCAGGAGGCGGTGACGAAGCCAGGACTGCTCCTCCTGCAGCCGATCGTGCACCTGCAGATGATGCGGCGCGACAAACAATCCCTCCTTCCAAACGACACGCATTCAGTCTCCGGTCGCCCCACGGTGTCCCCGCGACGCCTTCACCCCCTTCGTCGGGACGTCGTTCCCTCAGATGTGTTGATACACGACTTCGCTCAAGCGGTCAAGAAATGTCCGACGAAATGTCGGCTGAAGGGGATCACCCTCCCCCCACCGCCCGCAGCATCCGCATCGCCGCCGGCGTGAAGTTCTCCCGACACACCTCCGCCAGGCACACCAGCTCATCCCCCGCCGTGTGCCCCGGGTTCTGCCGCGCGAAGAAGGCCACATGCGGGTTCCGCAAGCGCGCGGGCGTCAGCCCCCCGACCTCCGACCGCACATGCGCCCCGTCCGGGAAGCGCACCACCCCCCCGGCGTAGCGCGCCCCGTACCGCCGCCGGGCCAGGCGCTCCATCGCCGCGCGGATCGGCGGCGGCGTGGGCGCGTCGTGCCGGGGCCAGAACTCCCGGTAGAACAGGGGCAGGAAGCGATAGGTCCGATACCCCGAGCAGATGAGCAGCCAGTACAGCCGCTCGTCCGGGGTGGAGGCCCCCACCTCCAGCACCGCGCGCAGCCAGGTCTGCGGCAGCACGGGGCTGCCCCAGGCGTCCCGGTCCACCACCGTGTCCCCGGAGAACACCACCGTCGCGGGCGTCCCCCCCAGCGCCTCCCGGCTGACCTGCATCGTCGAGAAGCCCCGCACCGCGCCGCGGGGGTCCCGCAGCAGGATGACCCGGTCCTTCTCGGCCAGATCCCGCAGGAACACCTCGTCGTGGACCTCGTGGAAGTGCCGCCGCATCAGCGAGAGCATCGCCTCGGCGTCCCGGGGACACAGCGCCTCCCGCGCCCGGACCTCGCCGACCAGCGCCGTCACAGGACCGCGACCTCGGGCTGGGGCAGCCGGTCGTCCACCGCCGCCACCGCGTCCGCGCCGTCGGGCCAGCACACGAGGTAGAGCACGCTGCGGTACTCGATCGCCCCGAAGCGCCGCTTGAGGGGCGCCGTCATCGGGTGCCGCTCGGCCAGCATGGTGGTGAGGTACGCATAGCCCCCGCTGAGGCTGCGGTTGTAGGCCGCCACCAGGAGCGCCGGCAGCAGGGCGTCCTCGTCCGCCGCGAGGTGCGACAGGAAGGCGTGGCGCAGGGGCTCGCCGGGCGCGGGCAGCCGGGGCACCCCCACCCAGGGCGCCGCCGCGTTCACCACCCCCCGAAACCGCCCCAAGCCCCCCTCGTAGCCGGCGACCACCGACTGCTTGAAGCCCTGCTGGTCCCACAGCGCCACGCAGCCGACCACCCGCCCCCCGCGCAGCGCCACGGTGAAGTCCCCCGGCGCGAGCCCCCGGCAGAGCGCCGGGTCGGCCAGGTCCTCGGCGGTCCAGGCCGGGGCGAGGTTCGTGCGCCGGAGGTTGCGCCCCAGACAGTCCGCGAGGTCGGGCAGCTCGGCGGCGGTGGCTTGGCGCAAGTCCACGCCGGGCACGCGAGGCGCCCGGCGCCGCCGCCAGGTGGGCATCGCCAGGGTCACCATCACCTCCCGAGGATGGTAGGTCGGGAAGCCCGGCAGCCCCCGCTCCAGGATGCGCCGCGCGGTGTGGTTGTCCTCGATGATGGTGGTAAAAGCGAACGCTGTTCGCTTATCCGCCTCGTGCAGCCGGTGTACCGCTTCAAAGCCCCCTTTGAGCATGCGCGGCCGTCCCCGCCAGGCCGCGTCCAAGCGCAGCATCGACAGGTAGCCCACCTCCTGGATCTCCCCGTTGAGCCACACGGGCCGCACGCTGCGGCTGCACAGCCCCACGACCTCCCCCGCCTCGGTCCGGGCGACCACGCACTGGTGCACCGGGCCCTCGATGGTGGCCGCCGCGAAGAAGTCCGGCTCCCGCTGGAAGGCCACCGACACCGCCCCGGCCATCGGGTTGTCCCGCAAGACCCGCCGGAGCTGGGGCTCTTCGGCGGGCTGCGCGAGGCCGAAGGTGACCGGCGCGCCCGGCGCGGTCACGCGTCCGCCGGGATCAGCTCGCCGCGCCAGGCCGCGTCGCCCAGGGGGTAGAAGTCCCGCAGGGACACGTCCGCCCGGTGCAGCCCGTTGATCAGGAAGAAGTTCCGCCACATGAAGAAGTCGCTGCGGTTCACCGGGTCCAGGCTGCGCCGCAGGATGCTGCGCCGGGAGTAGAAGCTGGCCCGCGCCCCCACGCAGCGCCGCTGCAGCTCCTCGGGGCTCATGTTTCGAGGTTGGAACGGGATCATGTTGTAGCTGTAGGCGTCGTCCAGCCACCAGGCGTCGTACAAGAGCCGCCCCTCGTCCTGAAGGCGCTGGTAGAGCGGCGTGCCCGGGAACGGGGTGAGGTGGTTGAACGCCGTGATGTAGAAGGCGTGGCGCTTGGCGAAGTCCACCGAGTGGTCGAAGCTCTCGGGGGTGTCGGCGTCGTAGCCGAACACGAAGGTCACATACAGTCGGATGTCGTGCCTGCGCAGGTTGGCCAGGGCCCGCTCATAGCCCCCCTTCATCGTATTGAATCCCTTGTCCATCGTGCGCAGGTTCTCGGGGTTGAGGCTCTCGAACCCGATGAGCACCCCCTGGCAGCCGCTCTCCCGCAACAGGGACAGGAACTCCTCGTCGTGGGCGGCGTTGATGCTCGCCTGGCTCACCCAGCGCAGGTTGAGGGGCTTCAGGGCCCGGAAGAACTCCTTGGCCTGCCGCATGTTGGAGGTGATGTTGTCGTCCACGAAGAAGATGAGCTTCTTCTGGTCGCGGATCTGAGCCAGCTCGTTCAGGATGTCCCCGGTGGGGCGCCGGGTCTGGGTGCGATTGAACACGGTCTGCACCGCGCAGAACTCGCAGCGGAAGTGGCAGCCCCGCCCCGCCTCCACGAGCCCGATGGGCAGGTAGCGCTTGCCTCGGAAGATGCTGCGGTCCGGGCGGCTGTGCTCCAGGGAGGGGCGGCCCTGGGCGGTGTAGCGCTTCTTGGGCATGCCGTGCCGGAAGTCGTCGATGACCTCGGCCCACACGGTCTCGGCTTCGCCCACGACGATGGCGTCGGCGTAGCGCTCGACCTCCTCGGGGATGAGGGTGGCGTGGAAGCCGCCCATCACCACCGGCACCCCCCGGCGCCGGTACTCGCTGGCGATCTGGTAGCAGCGCTTGGCGGTGTAGGTCTCGATGGACAGCGCGACGAGGTCGGTGGGCTCGTCGAAGGGGATGAGCTCCATGCGGTCGTCGTAGAAGCGCACGTCCACGTCGCGGGGGGTCAGCGCGGCGATGAGCGCGGGGGGCAGCGGCTCCATCTGCCAGGTCTTGATGTAGTCCTGGCCGGGCTTGCGGCCGATGCAGGGGTGGACCAGCGTGAGGCGGAAGCGGCTGCGGGAGCTTGATTTCATGCGGTCCTGCTCGCGGCGGGGCGGTCCTGGCCGATGAACCAGTCGCAGTTGTAGTGGGTGTGCAGGTGGTGGGCGTAGAAGCGGTAGCCCCAGTTCGCCGCCAGCGAGAGCGGGAGTTGGAGCCGGCTGCCGGCCACCCGCCTCAGGATGCTGCGGCGCCGGTAGGTGTAACGCCAGGCGGCCTCGTGGCCCTCGGCCAGCTCGCGCACCCCCATGCCTCGAGGCTGGAAGACGACGTGCTGGCCGTCGTAGAGGTCCCAGTCCCGGGTGAGGATGCGCCCCTCGGCGTCCAGCCTGCCGTACAGGGCCGTGCCGGGGAAGGGCGTCACGATGGCGAAGCGCGGCAGGTCGATGGCGGTCTCCACCGCGAAGCGCGCGGTCTCCATGAAGACGTCGGGGCCGTCGCCGTCCAGCCCGAACACGAAGGTGCCCATCAGCGTGATGCCCTTCGCGTGCAGCCGGTCGATGAGGTTCGCGTAGCGGTCGGCCACGTTGAAGCCCTTGCGGCAGCCGTCCAGGGTCTGCTGGGAGATGGACTCCAGCCCGATGAGCAGCCCCGAGCAGCCGCTGCGGGCGACGAGGTCCAGCAGCTCCTCATCCCGCTCCAGCAGCACCGTGGCCAGGCCGAACCAGGAGAGCTTCAGCGGGATCATCGCCTCGAACAGGGCGCGGGCCCAGGTCTTGTCGGCGATGAGGTTGAGGTCGATGAACAGGGCCTTGCGCGCGCCCACCGCCCGCAGCTCGGCGATGACCTCGTCCACCGGGCGGCGGTAGGGGCGGCGCCCCCAGGCCGCGGGCACCACGCAGAAGTCGCAGTCGTGGATGCAGCCCCGGGACGCCTCGAACACGTTGGTGGTGGTGTAGGCGCGCCGGGGCAGCAGGTCCCGGCGGGGGTGGGGCAGCCCGGCGAGGCTCAAGCTCGGCGACTGGTCGTAGCGGGGCTGGAGCCGGCCGGCGGCGTGGTCCCGCAGGAGCTGCGGCCAGGTCTCCTCGGCGTAGCCCACCACCAGGCTGTCGGCGTGGGGGCGGGCGTCCTCGGGCGCGAGCGTGACGTGGGGACCGCCCAGCACCACGGGCAGCCCCTGCGCCCGGTAGCGGGCGGCCAGCTCGTAGGCGCGACGTGCCGATCCGGTGATCACGGTCATGCCGACGAGATCCGCGTCCAGGGTCTCCGGCATCTCCTCGATGCCCTCGTCGAAGACGCGGACCTCGGCCTGCACGTCCTCAGGGACGAGCGCCGCGAGGTGGACCAGGGTGAGCGGGGCGTAGCGCAGCGAGCGCTTGAAGATGCCGCCGCGGTGCCGGTACAGCGGCCCCTTGGGCGAGATGAGCGCGATCTTCATGGGGTGGGTCCGGGGCTGCGGGCCGAGTCGAGAAGGTATCACCGCGGCGCACCGGCGGACAGGTTCCGTCCGCTGAACCTCCGCAACGGTTTTGCTTGAAAAGTTTTTCATATGAATTATCATTCAAACGAATCCCAGGAGGCCCCCATGACCGTCCACACCGCCCTCGCGCCCATCGCCGCCCTCACCCTGCTCACCGCCTTCGGCCTGCCGCTGTGGCGGTCCTGGCGACGCTACGGGGTGGTCGCCCTCGTCCGCCCCCACGACCCGCTCCAGCGCTTCCTGCACACCGCGTTCGGCCTCACCCTGCTGGGCTACCTCGTCTGGACCGTGGGTCTGGCCCTGCTCGGGCCCGGGGTCCTCGACGTCCACCCTGCCCCCACCCCGGCCCTGGCGCTGGGGCTGGCCTTCGCGGCGGCCGGGCTGGCCCTGGTCGTGGTCGCCCAGGCCCAGATGGGCGCCTCCTGGCGCATCGGCCTGGCGGACACCGAGACCGCGCTGGTCACCGGGGGGCTGTTCCGGTGGTCCCGCAACCCCATCTACCTGGGCATGCTCCTGCTCACCCTCGGCGTGGCGCTCGCCGCGCCCTCGGGCTGGTCCATCCTGGGCTTCGCCCTGGCCTATGTGCTGGTGGGCTTCCAGGCCCGCGCCGAGGAGGTCCACCTGCGCCAGCAGCACGGCGACGCCTTCCTGGCCTGGGCGGGGCAGGTAGGGCGCTTCGTGCCCGGGATCGGTCGCCTCTGATACGGACCCTCCATGAACCGTGGACTGGTCACCCGGCGCCCGTAGGGCGCGACCCCGGGGGATGGTCAGCGAGCCAAAGGCGAGCGAAGGAAGGGACTTGGAGGGGTCCCTTCCTTCAGAGATGGGTGCGGATTCGTTCACCACCCGAGGAATTCGTCGCGATCAGCGCCGCGCGCACCAGCAGCCGCCATGTCGGCGTCCTGGCGTCAACCCCTGGCCAGGGGTGCGCTTCCGCAACCTCGACGGCATGGGATGAATTGACGTGAAGAGGGCCGCCCCCCCGCAGCCAATGCCACGGCTCGGGATTCAGCGCGGTTCGGAATGAGGGGGCTGGACACTGAATACGTGATGGTGTATATACATGACTATGGATTCAATGTTCGAGACCCTGGCCGACCCGACCCGCCGCCGCATCGTCGAGGCCCTGCTCGCCGGTGAGCAGCCGGTGAAGGCCCTCGTCGACGCCGTCGACATCCGCCAGTCCGGGGTCTCCCGCCACCTCCGCATCCTCCGCGAGGCGGGCTTCGTGGACGTCCGGGCAGACGGCCAGCTCCGCCTCTACCGGCTCCGCCCCGAGCCCTTCCGCGAGATCGACCTGTGGGTCTCCCGATACCGACGTCTCTGGGAGGCCCGCTTTGACGCGCTGGAGGACGCCCTCCAGCGCAAGCGCGCCGACACCACCCCCCCAAGGAGCTGAGCGATGCCCCCCATCACCCCGTGCCTGTGGTTCGACGGAGACGCCGAGGCCGCCGTCGCCCACTACACCGCCCTCTTCCCCGGGTCCTCCATCACGAAGGTCACCCGCGTCCAGGAGGGCGGCCTCGGCGAGCCCGGGTCCGTGCTCACCATCACCTTCGAGCTGCTGGGCCAGCCCTTCATGGCCCTCAACGGCGGCCCGCACTACCACTTCACCCCGGCGGTCTCTTTCTCGGTGCCCTGCGAGAGCCAGGCCGAGCTGGACCGCTACTGGGACGCCCTGGCCGAGGGCGGCCAGGAGATGCCCTGCGGCTGGGTCACCGACCGCTTCGGGCTGTCCTGGCAGATCGTTCCGGCGGACATCGAGGCCCTGATGAACGACCCCGACCCCGTCCGCCACCAGCGCGTGTGGGGCGCGCTGATGGGCATGCGGCGCGTGGACATCGCCGCGCTCAAGGCCGCCTGCGCCGGGGCGGCGTGATGGGCGGCGCGCGACGGCAGGTCACCCTGGAGCGCACCTACCAGGCCACCCTGGAGGAGCTCTGGGCGCTCTGGACGACAAAGGACGGCATCGAGGCCTGGTGGGGCCCCGGCGGCTTCGTCGTCGTCGTGCACAGCCTCGACGTGCAGCCCGGCGGCGAGCTGATCTACACGATGGCCGCGAAGGACCCCGAGATGATCGCCTTCATGGAGTCCTCCGGCCAGCCGACGTCGAGCCTCCACCGGGCGACCTACACCGAGGTCACCCCGCCGCGCCGCCTGGCCTGGCACCACCTCGTCGACTTCATCCCGGACACCGGGACCTATCAGGTGTCCCACCTCGTGGAGCTGCACCCGGACCCCGGCGGGGTCCGGATGGTGCTCACCTTCGACGCCATGCATGACGACCTGTGGACGCAGCGGGCGACGATGGGCTGGCAGCAGGAGCTGGACCGCATCCAGGACGCGCTCGTCGCCGGGCGGCCTCAGGCCCCGGCGTCGAACTCCACGGTGAGGCCGTCCGGGTCGCGGGTGTAGAGCCGCCCGTCGACCTCCTGGAACGGGGCGCCGAGCCGGGCGAGGCGCTCCTTCAAGGCGGGGAGCGCCTCGGGGGGGACCCGCAGGCCGACGTGCAGATCGCGGGGGTGGTCCAGCGAGGCGCCCGGCGCCAGCGGGCTGATCGCCAGCTCGACCGCCCCGGCCTGCACGGTGAGCAGAGGGCCGTAGTACACCTCCTCCCCCTGGAGCAGGGTGCAGTAGAAGGCGGCGGTGCGGGCCGGGTCGCGGGCGACCAGGCCGACGTGATCGAAGCGGACATCGAGGGGCTTCATCTTCAGACTCCTTGTTCGAAAAGGCGTACTTCACCAACACGCCACCCGACCAGGGGTCCTGATCATGGCTGGCACGAAAATACTTAGTCGATTACCTAAGCGTTGATGCTGACCGAGACCGCCATCCCCGTCGAGGCCGTCTTCCACGCCCTGGCCAACCCCACCCGCCGTCGGGTGGTGGAGCAGCTCGGGCGCGGCCCGGCCTCGGCCAGCGCGCTGGCACAGGCCCACGACATGGCCCTGCCCTCGTTCCACCAGCACCTGCGTGTGCTGGAGCAGGCGGGGGTGGTGCGCTCCACCAAGCGGGGCCGGGTGCGGACCTACCGGCTCGCCCCCGCCCGGCTGCGCGCCGCCGAGCGCTGGCTCGCCCAGCAGCGCGCCCTGTGGGAGACCCGGCTCGATCAGCTCGACGCGTTCCTCACCACCGACACCCCGGAGCAATCGGAATGACCGCACCCCTCCCCGACTTCAACCCCGCCCTCGACCTCTGGTTCGAGCGCGTCGTCCCCGTGCCCCCCGCCCGCGTGTGGCAGGCCTGGACCCGCCCCGAGCAGCTGGTGAAGTGGTTCACCCCCGCCCCCTGGACCACCACCGAGGCCGAGATCGACCTCCGGCCCGGCGGCATCTTCCGCACCGTCATGCGCTCCCCCGAGGGCGAGTCCCACGACAACGCGGGCTGCTACCTGGAGGTCGTGCCCGAGCAGCGCCTGGTGTGGACCGACGGCCTGCTGCCCGGCTACCGGCCCGCCCCCAAGCCCTTCATGACCGGCTTCCTGCTGCTGGCCCCCGAGGGCGCGGGCACCCGCTACACCGCCATCGCCCGCCACGCCGACCCCACCGGCAAGGAGCAGCACGAGGCGATGGGCTTCGCGCACGGCTGGGGGGCCGCGCTGGACCAGCTCGTGGCGATGGTCAGGGCGAGCTGAGCGGAGCCCGCCGGAGGGTCTCCAACCAGAGCCCGATGAAATCCTCCCCCATTGCCGCGACGGCGTGGGCCGCGGTGATCGCGGCGCCGTCCTCGTGGCCCTGGGCGAGCCCGCGCACGCTCAGCCAGGCCAGCGGCGGCTGCCGCGCGGACTTGAGGGTCCCGGCGAGCGCGGTGAGCAGGGCGGCGTCCCGCTCGGCGGCGGAGGGCGGGGGCTCCTGACCCGGGCGCAGCAGCTCGATCATCGCCAGGGTGCCGCCAGCGGAGAGCGCCGCGAGCTTCGGGTCCAGCCGGTCCCGGGGCAGCGCGGCGAGCAGAGCCTCGTGCCGCTCAGCCAGCTCCTCCAGGCTGCGGTGCGGGTCGACCAGCCAGTCCACCTCGGCCCGGCGGGCCGCCGACACGCAGAGGGAGACCGCCACGGTCGCGGTGACCGCGTCGTGGGTGGGTCCCCAGGGCTCGGGCAGCGCGGCGAGGCGCTCCGCGGGGACCAGGCCCCAGCGCTCCAGCTCGACGGCGACGTGGGGGGGCATGGGGGGCTCCTTGAGCGGGGATTCGGGCATAGTCCAGGGAGAAGCAGCGCGCCACGGCTCAGAGGTTGCGGAGGAGGCGCTCCGGCCGGGCGGTCAGCGGCGCGAGCACCCCCGGGCTCGCGGGAGACGGGACCCCCAGCATGTCCGCGACGTCGTCCACCAGGGCGCGAAGGTATCCGGCGTGGGGCCCGGGGCGGGTCGCCTCAGGCACGCTCAGCGCCCGCATGGCGCGGTCGCCGTGCTCCTTCTCCAGGTAGGGTCGTCGCGTGCCGCCTCGGGCCGATGGGCCCCCGGCCGGCCCCTGGAGCTGCTCCATGCGATACAGCTCCCCCAGCCGGAAGTGGTTCAGCCAGCGCGCGTCATGCACCGCGCTGAGCGGCCGGGGGGTGCGCCCTCCCTCCATCAACCAGATGCGGTCGTGCTGGGGATCCACCCAGTCCAGCGCGGTCTCCGACTGGCTGGCGAACAGCACGGTGAGGCCCAGCTCTTCGGCGTAGTCCTTCACGTGGTCGAGCAGGCGGCGCAGCGCGGCCGGGTGCAGGCTGTTCTCGGGCTCGTCCACGGCGACCAGCCCGCCCTCTGGCGCCGAGGCCACCGCCGCGAGGTTGTAGAGAGCCCGGAACCAGCCGTTCGGGGCGTAGCGGACGCCGAAGCTGCGGCCGCGGTAGCCGCGCTCGATGAGGCGCGCGTTCACCACCGTGGAGGATGCCTCGTACTCCAGGTCCTCGAACCAGTCAAAGCAGGCCCGCAGCCCGTCGAGGACGAAGTCGTAGCGGTCGCGATCCTTCGCGCGGTCGCGCCAGTTGCGCAGCACGGAGAAGGCCCGGTCGCCGTCCGGGTCCAGCGCGGTGTCGCCCGTGGCCGGGGAGCCCTGCTGACGCAGCCGCACGACGGCAGGGTCGTAGTAGAGGAGGAAATCGGCGAGCGCGTCCGTCAGCTCGCTGAGGGGGCCGACGGGCGCGTTGGTCAAGGAGGTCGGGTCGTTGGTTCGGAAGGACCCGACGGCCATGTTGCGGACCTGCTGGAGGACCGAGTCCATCGGGAGGGGCAGCGGCGTCCACGGCACCCCCTCCGCGAAGGACACCTCCGCGGTGGTCGCCCCTGGCGCGCGGCGCCCCACGCACCGCCCCGACACCCAGACCTGCTCCGCCGGGCGCTCGCTCCCATTGGGCGTCGGCTCCAACGCCCAACGCACACCGCCGTGCTCCACCCCGAGCACGATGGGCTGGTCGGGCTCGGCGTCCAGGTGCTTGAGGTCGTAGTGGCCGCCGTAGGCTTCGATGGCAGCCGGCAACCCGCGCCTGCGATCCAGCGCCGTCCTGAGGATGGCGGGCACGAACAGCAGGGTGGTCTTGCCCGCGCCGTTGCCCCCCATCAGCAGGTTCAGCCCCGGCTGGGGTGACCAGGCGACCTCCCGCAGGCCCCGGTAGTTCTTCGCGATGAGGGTCCACGACATCCCAGGCTCCTGCGCGGTTGGGGAGCATAACCTGCGTCCTCACCCCTTCCCCAGCACCTCCACCTCCAGCCGATCGGTCAGCGCCTGGATCTCCCGGAGCAGGGCGCGCACGGGGCGACGCTCCGTGGCGGCCTCGGGGAACAGGACCCGGAGCGCGGTCTCCCGCCCCACCACCTCCTCCAGCACCGGCTCGATGTCGTCGCCGGGCCTGGCCAGGAGCGGGGAGTCCGGCATGAGCGTGATGCCGTGGCCGGCGATGGTGAGGCGGCGCAGGATGTGGATGTCCGCGGTGACGTAGCCGGGGCTGACCGGCAGCCACCCGCCGTTTTGAAGCGGCCAGCGGGTGCCGTCCTCGCCCGGGGGGAGCCAGCTCATCAGGTCGTGGTCGGCCAGCTCCTCGATGCATCGCGGCCGCCCCCGCTCCTCCAGGTAGCGGCGGCTGGCGACCAGGCGCTCGGGGAGGTGGTGCACCGTGACGGTGCGGAAGGCCCCGGTCGTCGGCGCCGCGCCGAAGTGCACGACCACGTCGACCTCCGCCGAGAGGCCGGCGAGCGGGTCCGGCACGACGTCCATCCGTAGCCTGATCGCCGGATAGCGCTGCCGGAACACCGTCGAGAACCGCTCCGCGATCTCCGGCGGCAGGCCAACCGGCCCCCGGACCCGCAGCTCACCGGCCAGGGGGGCGTCGTCCCGACCGGAGAAGGCCGCCAGGGCCCGCGCCTCGCGCAGCAGCTTCCGGGCCCCCTCGGCGAAGGCCTCGCCGTCCTCCGTGGGGAAGCAGCCGTCGTGGGTGCGGGCCAGCAAGGTGACCCCCAGCGCGGCCTCCAGCGCGTCCACCCGACCGCGCAGGGTGGTGCGCGAGATGCCCAGGCCGCGGGCCGCCTCCAGCAGGGAGCCGTGCTCCAGCACGGCGAGGAGGGCGCGGAGTTGATCGAGGTCCATCGCAGACTCCGGCGGATGGTCAGTCAGTCGTCAGCGGTTGACCAGAATACCGCCAACCACCGGAGGGCGCGCAAGCCCCCCTCCCCCACGGGGCGACATTGCGTCGAGGCCGCGTTAGCCTCCCCGGCGCAGACCCCGACCCCGAGGACACCGTGGCCGTCAAACGAGCGGAGAGCCGCACCCGCAGCTTCATCCGCGAGCAGGCCGCGCAGCGCGGCTGGGATCTGCGGCACCCCGCGCGCGGCGGCGATGTCCTGGAGGAGCAGGAGTGCGTGGACCACCTGCCCGACCTGGGGCTGGGCCTGGAGCGGCCGGACTTCATCTTCTGCCTCCGCGGGCGTCCGGTGGTGGTGGTCGAGGCCAAGAACAAGGCCCGGAAGATCCCGCAGGCCGTCCAGGAGGCCCAGGGCTACGCGGACACCATCCGGGCTGCGGGCAAGCACCGCCCCCCCATCGCCGTCGGCGTGGCGGGCGAGCCCGACGCCGGGTTCCGCTTCAGGACGCGGTTCTTCACCGCCGAGGGGTGGACCGACCTGGTCTCCCACGGGCACGCCATCACCGGGTTCCCCTCCCCCCGCGAGGTGGAGCTGGCGCTGCAGGCGCAGGACGGCTCCACCACCGTCGCCATCCCCAGCGCCGCCGAGTTCATCTCCGCCGCCCTGGAGGTCAGCGATCTGCTGCGCCTGGCCAAGGTCGAGGCCCCGCTGCGCCCCCGGGTGCTCGGGGCCCTCATCCTGGCGATGGTCGAGGGCACGCTGGACCCGGACAAGCCGCTGGCCTCGGTGAACCAGCTCGTCCGGGACGCGCTCAAGGCCACCCCGGGGCTCAGCAAGAGCCACCTGTCCCGGCTCACCGACGCCCTGTTCCTCACCGGCGCGGACTTCAACCGGCTTGAGCCCCACCTGGGCCGCATCGAGGCCACCCTGGAGCGCCTGAACGTGCGCTCGGTGATCGCCTCGGACGCCGACTTCCTGGGGCTGTTCTACGAGGCCTTCCTCCGCTACGGCTACGACAACAACGCCCTGGGCATCGTGTTCACGCCCCGGCACATCACCCGGCTCTGCTGCGATCTGATCGACGTGGGCCCCAAGGACCGCGTCATCGACGTGGCCTGCGGGACCGGCGGCTTCCTGGTCGCGGCGTTCGACCGGATGAAGGCCCGGGCGCGCAGCGACGCCGTCCTGGAGAAGGTGCGCCGCTCGCTGGCCGGCTTCGACACCAACCCCACGGTGTGGGCGCTGGCGAACCTCAACATGCTCTTCCGCGGCGACGGCAAGAGCCGGATCCAGCAGGGGAGCTGCTTCGACGTGGGGCGGCGGCGGACCGTCAAGGGCGGCTTCTCCAAGGCGCTGCTCAACCCGCCCTTCTCCCAGAAGGGGGAGCCGGAGCGCGACTTCATCGACGCCTCGATGGACGCTCTGGAGCCCGAGGGGCTGCTGGCGGTGGTCGTGAAGGCGGGGGTCTTCGCGGACGGCGAGCACGCGGGCTGGCGGGCTGAGTTCCTCCGGCGGCACACGGTCGAGGCGGTGATCAGCCTCCCCGAGGACCTGTTCTACCCGACCGCGGCGCCCACCTCGATCCTCATCGCGCGGGCGTGGGTGCCCCAGCCCGAGGACCACACGGTGCTGATGGCCCGCATCGACAACGACGGCTTCGAGAAGCTCAAGAACCGCCGCGTGGAGCGGCCCGGCAGCCAGCTCCCCGACATCCTGGAGGCCCGCCGCCTCTGGCAGGCCGGTGCGCCGGTCGACCACCCCGCCGCGGCCACGGTCCCCGGCCGCGCGCTCCGCCAGGCGGACGCCGAGTGGAGCCCGCAGGCGTGGCTGCCGCAGGCCCCTGTCGACGCCGAGACCCGGGCCTCGCTGGAGCGCAGCGCCATGGACGGCCTGTTCCAGGCCACGCTGGCCTACCCCGACCTCTCCGCCTCGGTGCTCGAGGACTTCGGCGCGGCCTGGGCCCGGAAGCCCCGGCTCCCCCTCGACCGCCACGGCCCGCTGTCCGACTTCTTCGTCATCAAGAACGGCCGCTCCGCTGGCGAGCGGAACTACGCCGACGGCGGCGTGCCCTATGTCTCCAGCGGGGACACCCACAACAGCATCGTGCGCATGATCGACGTCACGGACGCCGAGACCTTCGACGACGGCGGCCTCATCGTCACCGCTTTCGGTCAGGCCTGCGTCCAGCCCTGGCCGTTCGCGGCCCGCGGCAACGGCGGCTCGGCCGTCCGCGTCCTCATCCCCCGCTACCGGATGAGCTTCCGGGAGCTGGCCTGGTTCGTCGTGCAGATCAACGCCCAGCGGTGGCGCTTCTTCTACGCGCGCATGGCGATCAAGAGCCGCATCACCCTGCTGGAGGTGCGCAGCCCGCCCGCGCCGCTGCCGGACGTCGGCATGACCATCGCCGCGCGCATCCGCGCGTTCCGGGCCCAGGTGGACACCTTCTCGACCCTGGGGTGACTCACCGGCGCTGCGCCGCCCCGGCCTCCAGCCCGCGCGCCAGCGCCTCGGGCGCCCCCAGCGCCTGTGCCTCCTCCAACCGGTCCTCTGCCCCGCTGAGCCCCATGCGGCGGCCCAGCTCCTGGACGTGCAAGGCGCGGCAGGCCGGCAGCGGGTCCTGGTGGGCGCGCAGGAAGGCCAGGGCCGCGTCGATGTCCTGCGGGCGACCCTGGTCGCGGGGCAGGCGCTCCGGGGGCAGGCCGGCGGGCACGGTGCGGTCGGCCTCGCCGTCCAGCAGGGCCAGAGGCGCCAGCGCGCGGCCCGGCGGGTGGGTCCACTGGCTCACCCGCAGGGCCACGCCACTCAGGGCCAGCGCCAGGGCCGCCGCCAGGATCCAGGAGCGCCCGCGCCGCGCCAGCGCCCAGGCCGCCGCGATGTTCATCGCCAGCAGCGGGATGAGCGGCGCCCGGTAGCGCAGCAGGAAGGCCGCCGCCGCCGGGTCCCGGGTGGAGTCGTCCCACAGGTCGTAGCGCAGGGCAAAAGCCGCGAGCAGGGTGAGCAGCGCTGTGGCCGGGAAGGGCGCCCGCCGGAGGCTCAGGGCCGCGCCGAGCGCCGCGAGCACCCAGGCCAGCCCCCACCAAAGGTCCGGGAAGGGCCCCAGCGCGCCGTGCTCCACGGGCGGCCACAGGCCCAGGCGCACGAAGTCCCCGAACAGCCAGTCCACCAGCTCGCCCGGCGGCGCGGGGTGCAGGGTGGTCCACCAGCCCCCGGCCTCCTGCAGCGCGGCGGGGCGGGTGTGGTGGTAGGCCCACCAGGGCAGCGCCCCCACAGGCAGGCCGAGGACGAAGCCCGGGGCGCGCCATCGGCCCCCCAGCGCGACCACCAGCAGGAGCGCGGGCAGCCCGTGCGCGCTGGTGTAGCAGAACCACAGGCCCAGGCCCGCGACCCCACCGGCGAGCAGCCCGGCCCCGAACCGCAGCAGGCGCGGCCCCTCCACCAGCAGCAGCGCCGCCGCGACCAGGGGGAAGGCCGAGGACTCCGCGTGGTTGCCGAAGCCGGTCAAGGCCAGCGCCCGGTAGAAGCCCGGCGCGCCCGCGAGCAGCAGCACGACGAGCGCCGCCCCCCGCGCCCCCAGCCGCCGCGCCGCCCAGGCCGCCGCGCCCCCGACCACCGCGAGGTGGAGCAGCGCCGGGACGAGCTTCCAGGCCAGCACCGAGGGCCCCAGGCCCCTCACCAGCGGCGCGGCCATCACCGCCTCCGCGCTGCAGCCGCCGCAGAAGTCCCGGTACTGCATCGCCCACAGGTCGTCGTAGTGCCCGCAGGCGACCAGCAGCCCGGCGCGCGCGTTGTGCGCCTCCTCCGGGGCGAGCCCGAGCCACGGGCCGAGCAGCAGGTCCGCCAGGGTGGCGAGCAGCTCGGTGACGAGCAGGGCGAGCAGGAGGGTGCGGGGGGACATGGGGAGAGGGTACCTGCTGCGCGATCCTCGCTGTAGACTGCCCTTCGCCCCCACCCGGACCGCCCCATGCGCCTCCTCCTCCCCCTCCTTCTGCTGACCGCCTGCAAGGACGACCCCGAGCCCGAGCCCGAGCCCGGCCCCCTGGAGGCCGCCTTCGCCCGCGCCCGCATCCCCGCCCCCGTGGGCATCGGCACCGCCGGCTTCGGGCCCTTCGGCGCGCCGTCCTCCAACTCCCCCTACGCGGAGCTGTACCCGGCCACCACCGCCGTCCACGGCCACCCCGAGGTCAAGGTGGTCGTCGTCAGCCGGGGCGAGGGCTTCGAGGCCGTCTTCGTGCGGGTGGACGCGGTGGGCGTCTTCCAACAGCTCCGCCGCGCGCTGGTGCTCGAGCTGGCCGACCGCCTGGGCCGCGACCTCGACGACGCCCTGATCATCGGCGCCACCCACACCCACTCCGGGCCGGGGCGCATCATCGACGCGGGCGGGCCCTTCGACATCATCGCGGACAAGTTCTTCCCCGAGTTCTACGACCGCCTCGTGACCACCACCGCCGACACCATCGAGGCCGCCTTCGCCGACCTGGCCCCCGCCCGCATCGGGGTGGGGCGGGCCAACTCCGCCGACGGCGCCTCCGACCGCCGCTGCGAGGACGGCGAGGACCACGTCAACGGCGACATCCCCCTGCTCGCAGTGGAGCGGGACGGTGCGACGCGCGCCCTGGTCATGGCCTACCCCATCCACGGCACCACCCTCAGCATCGACGCGCTGCACCTGAGCCAGGACGTCTCCGGGGCCATCGAGCAGAGCGTGGAGGACCGCTTCGACCACCCCGTCGACGTCCTGATGTTCAACAGCTGGGGCGCGGACATGTCCCCGGGCAGCCCCGAGGTGCCCACCCAGACCGGTGCTGCCGCCTGGGCCGGGGACTACGACCACATGGAGCAGGTGGGCTGGGCCCTCGGCGAGGCCGTGCACGGCGCGCTGGCCGGCCTGACCTGGGACGACGCCCCCACCATCGACCTCCGCACGGTGCGGGTGCCCATCGACCGCGAGGCCATCGGCTACGACGACGACACCTTCGACTATGAGTACGGCGGCGTCTACTGCGAAGGGGACGCGGACTGCGACCCGGCCACCACCGTCGACGGCCTCGACGAGGCCTGCCTGCCCTTCCCCGAGGACTTCCCCGCCCCCAACCAGACCCTGTTCACCGTGGGGCAGCTCGGGGACCTCCAGCTCATCACCTTCCCCGGCGAGCCGGGCACGAAGCTGGCCGAGCAGATCATCGCTGAGGTCGGCGCCGACCAGCCGCTCTTCCTGGGCTACACCCAGGACTACATCGGCTACTCCATCCTGGAGGACGACTGGTGGCAGGGCGGCTACGAGGCCTCGGGCGCGCTGTGGGGGCCCCGCCAGGGCAGCTACCTCGCGCAGCGCGCGGCGGAGGCCTGGGGGGCCTGGGCCGAGGGCGAGCCGGTCGCCGACGAGCCCGCCCCCATCACCCCCTTCGACGACCCCCAGTACACCCCGCTGTCCCCCGAGGCGCCCGTGGACCAGGGCGCGGTGCTGGCCGAGGTGCCCGCCGCGGTGGGCCCCACCGAGGTCGTGACCTTCACCTTCGCGGGCGCCGACCCCTGGCTGGGCGCGCCCCTGGCCACCCTGGAGACCGAGGCCGGCGAGCCGGTGCTGCGCCCCAACGGCGTGCCCATCGACAGCGACGACCTCCGCTTCCGCTGGGACCTGAGCCCCGACCCGGCCTACGACGACGTCGACGCCCCCACCGCGCGGACCTTCGCCTGGACCCTCACGATGCCCGTGCAGCACACCATCCCGGGCAACCTGGCGCTGGACCCGGGGCTCTACCGCCTGCGGGTGTCGGCGCCGACCGACAGCGGCGCGGTGGAGGTCGTGAGCGAGCTGTTCGAGGTCACCCCCGGGGAGTGAGGGGCCTCACTTGCCCTCGGGCTTGAGGCCCATGCGCCTACCCACCAGACCAGAGGGCTGCCGCCCAGCTCTGGCTCCGCACGGACAGGTGGCGACCGCCTCGTGCATTGTGGTAGAACCCCCGCCGGAATCGCTCAAGGGAGGACACATGGCCTTGAACGCATGCAGGCACTGCGGCCACACCTGGCACCCACGGGGCGCTGAGTTGAGTTCGAAGTGCCCGAAGTGCCGGAGCACGGATGGCGTGGAGCTCGCGGTGGTCCGCACGACCACAGAGTCCAAGGCGGTGGTGGAGGAGGCCCGACGGGAGGGCTACAACGAGAAGACCAGCCAGGTTCGGTGGCTCCTGCTGGTGGTGCTGCTGCTCGGGGCTGCTGGGGCGATCTACTTCGGGGTCTTCGATGACAAGCCACCGCCCCGCCAGACCCCGGTGAGGGTCCCCTCAGCCCGACGCTGACGCTCGGCGGAGGGTCTGGATTGTCTGTCCGAGCCTTGCTTGCCTTGATGATCAACGATATCGTTGATCATCAACCAACAACGCAACAAAGGAGCCCCTCCATGAACCCCACCCCTCCCGGCTGGCCCCGCGTCTCGTCCTCGGTCTTCTACGACGACGCCGGCGCCGCCATCGACTTCCTGTGCGACGCCTTCGGCTTCGAGGTCCGGCTCCGGGTCGACGGCGAGGGCGGCCGGGTCGAGCACAGCGAGCTGACCTTCGGCGACGACGGCCTGGTCATGGTCGGCACCAGCCGGGTCGCCTCCGAGCGGGCCCCCGCGCCCATGACCAGCCCCCGGAACACCCGCGGGCAGGTGACCCAGGCCCTCTGCGTCTTCGTGGACGACGTGGACGCCCACTGCGCCAGGGCCCGCGCGGCCGGCGCCCGCATCCAGGACGAGCCCGAGACCCACGACTACGGCGCGGACTACTGGGCCGACCGCACCTACCGCGCCATCGACCCCGAAGGCCACCACTGGTGGTTCATGCAGCGCGTGCGGGGCGCCGGTGCCTGAGCTGCCCGACACCTTCGCCGCCCTGGGCGAGCCCACCCGCCTGGCCATCGTGCGCCTGCTCAGCGAGCAGCCCCTGCGCTCCAGCGAGATCGCCGAGGCCCTCCAGGTCAGCCGCGCGGTGGCCAGCCGTCACCTGCGCGTGCTGGACCGGGCGGGCCTGGTGACCGCCTCGTTCAGCGAGGCCGACGCCCGCGCCCGGGTCTACGCCCTCTCCCGCGACCCGCTGCGCGACGTGCGGGCCTTCCTGGACGAGCTGGAGGCCTTCTGGGGCGACCAGCTCGCCGCCTTCCAGGCCTGGGCCGAGGAGCGGGAGCCATGAGCGCCGACGCTGTGCGGGTCAGCGTGCGGGTCAAGGTCCCGCCCGCCCGCGCCTTCCGCCTGTTCACCGAGGAGATCGACCGGTGGTGGCGCCGCGGGCCGCGGTTCCGGGGCTCAGGCGCGCGCTGGGGCGTGCTCCACCTGGAGCCCTTCGTCGGCGGGCGGCTGTACGAGTCCGTGGCGCAGGGCGAGCGCACCGTGGTGCTGGAGACCGGGCGGGTCACCGCCTGGGAGCCGCCGCATCGGCTGGTCCTGGACTGGCGCAACCTCAACTTCCGCGAGGGCGAGGTCACCGAGATCGAGGTCACCTTCGCCCCCCAGGGGGAGGACACGCTGGTCACCGTCGTGCACCGCGGCTGGGAGGCCATCCGGGCCGATCACCCGGCGCGGCACGGCCTGGACCCCCGGGCGTTCTGCCGCATGATGGGCCTGTGGTGGGGCGACCTGATGACCGCGCTGCGGGAGCACGCGGCGCTCACAGCCTCAGGAAGTCCGCCAGCAGGGCGTTGAGGTCGTCCCGGGCGTCGCTCAGGACCCAGTGGCTGGAGCCGGCCAGCACCTCGAAGCGCGGGTTCGGGCAGACGTCCCGGCCCGGGTCCGCGCCCTCCAGCCCCACGAAGGCGTCGTGCTCGGCGGTGACCAGCATCACCGGGCAGGTGACCGGGCGCAGCAGCCCGGCCAGGGTGGACTCCGGGACGCGCGTGATGGCGCGGTACCAGTTGAGCGTGGCGGTCAGCGCGCCCGGGGTGGCCATCGCCGCGACGTTCCGGGCCAGGGCCTCCTCGGCGTAGGCGCCCGGGTGGCGCACCCCGTCGGCGAAGGTCAGGCGGATGGCGGCGTACCCGTCCCGGCTCAGCAGGCGCTCCGGCAGCCAGGGCAGCCAGAACAGGAAGAAGTAGGGGTGGCGGGTGAACTCGGTCCACCGCAGGGCGCGGCGCATATAGATGGGGGCCGGGCCGCAGATCGGGACGAAGCGCGCCACCCGCTCGGGGTTCGCGGCGACGTAGAGCCACGCGATGGTGGTCCCCCAGTCGTGGGAGAGCACGGTGACGCGCTCACCGACGGGCACGGTCGCCTCCACCAGGCCGGCGATGTCCCGGGCGAGCACGTCCATGCGGTAGGCGTCGACCCCCTCGGGCTTGTCGGAGGCCGCGAAGCCCCGCAGGTCCGGCGCGATGGCCCGGCAGCCCCGCTCCACCAGGAAGCGCATCTGGTTGCGCCACCCGTAGGACGACTCGGGGAAGCCGTGCAGCAGCAGGACGGCGGGCCCCTCCCCGGCCTCGGAGACGTGGAGCGTCACCTCCCCTACGTCGACCCTCCGGCTGGACACGTTCTCTCGAAGCCATGCTTCCATGTGCACCTCCTGATGCAGGCTCACACGACCCCTTCCATTCATCCAAACAATGATAGTGATGAATTCATGTCTGAGATCGATTTGAAGGCCGTAGACCTGAACCTGCTGGTCACCCTGGACGCGCTGCTCACCGAGCGCAGCGTCAGCCGCGCGGCCCGGCGGCTGGGGGTGGGGCAACCTGCTGCGAGCCACCGCCTGGCCCAGCTCCGCGAGCTGCTGGACGACCCGCTGCTGGTGCGCTCGGGGCGGCGCATGGTGCCCACGCCCCGCGGGGAGGCGCTGGCGGCCCCGCTGGCCCGCCTGCTCGCCGACGCGCGGCGCCTGCTCCAGCAGCGGCCGGCCTTCGACCCGGCCACCACCGAGGCCGGCTTCACGGTGCTGAGCCCCGACGTGCTCGCCCCGGTGTTGCCGGGCATCCTGGCCCGGATACGGACCGAGGCCCCCAACGCGAGCCTGACGGTGGTGCCGCGGGGCACCCGGGACCCTCAGCTCGCCCTGGACGACGGGCTGGTGGATCTGGCCCTGGTGCCGAGCCTGCAGGAGGGGCCGGGGCTGATGGCGCGGGGGCTGGGGGCGCTGCACCTGGGGGTGGTGGCCCGCGTGGGGCACCCGGCGGTGTGTGATGGCGCGCTCTCGGCGGAGGACTGGGTGGCGTGGCCGCATGTGATGGTGCGCACCGGGGCCCCGGGCCGAAGCATGGTCGAGCGGGCCATCGAGGCGGCCGGCTACACCCGGCGGGTGGGGTTGGTGACGCCTACGTTCCTGGCCGCGCTGTTCGCGGTCGCGGACACCGACCTGCTGTTCGCCGCGCCCCGAGCGCTGGTGCGGCGGACGGCGGCGCGGCTGGGGCTGGTGGTGCTGCCTGCGCCCCTGCCGCTGCCGGCGGTGCCCGTGGCGGCCGCCTGGCACGAGCGCTTCCAGCAGGACGCGCAGCACCGGTTCTTCAGGGAGCGGATCATCGCGGCGTTGGAGGAGGTGCTGGGGAGGGGGTGATTGCAGTCACCGACTACATCTCCCCTACATCTCCCCCACCGCCCCCGCTCCCTGCGTCACCACCTGGCGGTATCCCCCCAGGTCTCGTGTTAGAACTCCTTCATGCTTGAGCCTGCTGAGGCCCTGCGAAGGGCGAGCCATGTCATCCAGGCGCCCCCTCACCAGATGGCGAAGCTCCTGTGCATCTCGGAGGAGGAGTGGACGGCGGCGATGTCTTCGCCGAAGGCCGTGCAGCCTGAGCTGCTGGATCGGTGCGCGAGGCTCCTGGGGATGACCCTCCGCGAGTTCTTGAGCGGTGCATCCTCTGCGCCCGAGGTGTTCTATCGGAGGCTGGAGGGCGCCCCGTCCTCGCTGCACGACCTGGAGCGCGGTGAGACGGCGCTCACCATCGGAGGATATGTCCGCGACCTGACCCAGGCTGCCGAGTTGGAGGGGGACAGACGACCTGGGCTGCCGAGCTGGGCGACGCCCCGCCCCGTCAAGGAAGGTGCCTCTCCGCCCTATGACGCAGAGGCCTTGGCGTTCGAGGTTCGCGAAGCGCTCGGGTTGGGGTTGGAGCCTGTCCGCTCGGTCTGGGCGCTGGCTGGAGACTGCGGTGTCCGGTGCGCGGCCGTGACGCCCGACACCCTCGCACAGTCCGTGGACGGACTCTCGTGGCGCCATCCGCTGCCGGGGCTCGTGGTCAACCTGGTCGGAGGCGCCAACTTGTGGTGGCGCACCCGCATGACCGTGGCGCACGAGCTGGCGCACCTCTGGTTCGATCTCCCGACCTGGGGGCTTGTGATCAGCTCGGAGCGGGACTCCGGACCGCTCTACCAACACTTCCAGGCCATCGAACAGCGCGCCAATGCGTTCGCCGCCTACCTGCTCGTGCCCCCGGAGCGCGTTCGACGCATGGCGGCAGGCCGCAGCGTCGACCCCAGCCTGCTGCGCGATGTGTCCGAAGAATACGGCGTCGGCTATGAGACGGCGACCCAGACCGTGTGCAACATCCTGGGGGTTTCCAGGTCGAAGCGTCACGATCTGCTGGCCCAGCGGGGCCGCCAGGTGTCCTGGATGGGGTCGGATCATGTCGACGCGCAGGCCCCTCCGTCCCCCCGAGAGCAGCTCGAGCGGGCGGTCGCCCAAGCGCTGCGGCAGGAGCGCATCGACCCGGTCCGAGCCAGGGTCCTGCTTGGCCTTCGAATGAGTGAGCCCCTGCCGAGGGGCTTCCCGTTGCGGGAACCGGTGCTGGGGACCGTCCAGCAGGTGAGGAACACCGCGCTTCGGGAGCTCCGCCGCGAGGGCCGGACGGATGTGTTGCCGGACCGTGTAGAGCTGCTCGCGAACGGCGACTATCAGGTCTCCCTGGTCTCTGCGGATCGGGGCGCCGGGGACGCCTCACCGGTCGGCCACCGCATCATCCCGAAGCAGCACATCGCCTGTTGATGCCCGTCCCGCATCACCATCTCCAGGAGCTGGACTCCTCGTGCATGGCGGCTTGTCTGCGCATGGTGTTGTCCCGCGCCGGCGTGGCGCGTGGAGAGCACGAGGTCCGCGAAGCGCTGGGCCCTCCGCCGCTCACGCTCGAATGCGCGGAGGCGTTCGGGGACCACTACCCCCTCGATCCGGACAACCCTGCCAACCTGGACTTCCTCCTCCAGGTGGTGGACCGAGGCTGGTGTCTGGTTGAGGTCCGCGGCGGGCCTGCCGCCCACAACGCCGGGCTGGGTGGACTGAACAGCCCGCACGGCGCGCTGGCGCTCCCCCGGCACGGCCTCCCGTTGGAGATGACTGCCACCCCTCACCACATCATCGTCCTGACCGCCCAGGAGTCTGGCGCGCTGACCTATCTTGATCCCTGGTACTCGTCGTCAGGACAGCCCCTGCGGGTCAACCGGACCGACTTCATCGCGTCCTGGTGGACCGGAGCCCTCCTGGTTCCCTCCGATCTCGCAAGCAAGATGTAGTCACCGACTACATCTCCCCCACCGCCCCCGCTCCCTGCGTCACGACGTAGCGATACCCGCCGCCCAGCGCGAACGTCTCCGTCGTCCCGTCCGCGTCGGGCCAGGTCACGGTGACATCGGCCTCGCAGGCCCCGCCCAGGCCGAAGTGCAGGGTGAGGTCGTCCTGGTTGCCCCACTGGCCGAAGCCGCCGGTGACGTGCTGGACCTGGGTGACGCCGTCGGCGGTCACCTCGACCCGGGCGCCGACCGCCGCCGCGTTGCTGCCGCCGGTGCCCACGAGGTGGAGCTGCAGGAAGTTGCTGTCCTCGCCCATGAGGTTCTCGAACAGGCGCACCTCGAAGGTGTCGCGGCAGTCGTCCGAGCACCGCGCGGTGCTGTGGCCCACCACGATGTCCAGGTCACCGTCCCGGTCGAAGTCCGCGATGGCGCTGCCGTGGCTGCGGGTGTGGTCGACGCCGTCGGCGGGGGGCACGGCCTCGAACTGGCGGGGCGCGGTCTGGTGGAACAGCAAACCCCGGGTGCCGGCGTAGTCGCTGCTGCCGATCCAGACGTCCGGCCAGCCGTCGTTGTCGAAGTCGAAGATGCTGCCGGTGATGTCGCCGTCGTTCCAGTCCGTCCGATCGTGCTCCCGGGTGAGGCCGGTGACCTCGTTGCCGGGGCGCTCGAAGACCACGTTGGGGTCCTGGGTGTTGAACAGCAGCTCGCTGGGGTCGGAGCTGGTGCCCACGTCCCAGTGCACGATCTCGGTGGTGAGCAGGTCCACCCAGCCGTCGTTGTCCACGTCACGGCACACGGTCGCGCCGCTGTTGCCCCCCAGGCGGAAGGGCTCGCGGTCGTAGGTGTGGTCCCAGCGGAAGGCGTCGCCGTCGCTGCTGCAAGCGATCCGTTCAGGCGCGGGCACCCCGGCACAGTCGGCGTCCGTGGGGTGGAGGGTGCACCAGCAGCGGGCGGACTCGTTGTCGCTCCAGTCGGTGCGGTGGTCGAAGGCGTAGTTGGAGTCCACGCTGACGTTGGTGAACGAGCCCGCGCCGTCGTTGAGCCAGAGGTGGTTGGGGGCCCGACCGTAGCTGGAGGCGAGCAGCTCGGGGGCGCCGTCGTTGTTGAGGTCGCAGGCCGCCGCCGACCAGGCGTTGCTGTGGGCCAGGCCCTGGTTGAGGTCGGAGAGCTGGGCCCAGCGGCGCGTGGTCAGGCCGCGCTCGCCGGTGACCTCGGTGAAGCCGCCCGCGCCATCCCCCGCGAACAGGAGGTCCTGGATGGCGCCGTACTGGCCGGTCCACAGGTCCACGTTGCCGTCTCGGTCGACGTCGGCGAAGGCCGCGCCGTAGGGGGTGTCGCTCCGCTCCACGCGGGCGTCCCCGCCGTCGGCCAGGGAGAAGGTGCCGTCGCCGTTGTTCAGCCGGATCTCGGAGGTCTCGGAGAAGTTGTTGTCGGCGTCGGGCAGGCCGGTGTAGAGGTCCAGATCCCCGTCGTTGTCGACGTCGGCGAAGACCCACACCGGGCCGGCGCGGCCGGCGCTGGTGTCGCCGTCGCGGCCGACCACCACGCCCGAGGACTGGGTGACGTCCTCGAAGCGGCCCTCGCCGGTGTTGCGAAGAAGCCAGGTGCTGCGGTTGCCGCCGTTGAAGTCGTCGCCGTCCCAGCCCGAGCGCACCGCCAGGTCGGTCCAGCCGTCGCCGTCGAAGTCCACCGCGTCGACCCGCACGCCCACCGGCATGAGGTCGGTGATGCCCCAGTCCGCGCTGGCGTCCCGGAACGCGGTCGTGCCCGGGGTCCACACGCTGCCCGCGTTGCAGACCGGGGGCAGCCCGGTGGAGTCGACGGCCGCGTCCTTATGGGTGCACGACGGGAGCAGGAGTGCGATGAGCAGCATGGGCATGGCGTTCCTCCAGAGGGGGGACAGAGTAGCGGAACTGCCGCGCGGTTGCTGTCGCGAACCCGTCACACCGCCACCCTCACCGCCTCCCCCCGCGCCCCGATCGACAGCACCTCCATCGGACAGACCTGGATGCAGATCCCACACTGGATGCACGCCGAGTTCCCGTTGTGGAAGTCCTGCTCCCGCTGGGCGAAGCCCTGGACGTCGATGCCCATCTGGCAGAACCGGGTGCACTCCCCGCAGCCGATGCACTTGGAGTTCGACACGATGGCGATCTTCGAGATGCGCTTGGAGAGCATCTCCATGTACGCCCGCAGCGGGCAGAAGAACCGACACCACACCCGGTTGCCCAGGTAGGGGTACATCGCCACGCCGACGACGCTGGCCAGCCAGAAGTCGACGACCAGCCCGTACCAGCTCTGGGCGAACGCCTTGGTGTCGTACAGCGCCCCCCCGGCGATGAAGCCCCAGGCGTCCATCAGGATGAGCCCGGTCACCGGGATCGCCAGGAAGAAGATGACCCGCCCGGCCCACTCGGCCTTGTAGGAGGTCGCCCCCCGGGGCGCGAGGTGCCGCCAGAGGTCGCCCAGCGTCTCCGCCAGCCCCCCGCAGCCGCACATGTACGAGCAGAAACGCTCGCCGTTGTACCGGACATACAGCGGGATCAGCACGAAGCTCGCCAGCGCCCCCACCCCCAGCCAGCCCAGCGCGGTCGCCGTGCTCCCGTCCGGGGTCCACCCGGGGGCGTCCACCAGCGACCAGATGGACAGCGGCCAGGGCACGGTCAGGGCGTACACCTTCCACGGCCGCTCGATGATGAGCGGCGCGAGCAGCTCGGGCACCCCGAAGAGGAACACCCACTGGAAGCCGATGAGGCTCAGGTACCGGCGCTTCTGCTCGGCCAGGGGGTACTTGCGGTAGGCCCGGATCCCGAAGCCGAGGATCAGCGCCGAGTAGACGACCGTGCCCCAGAAGCTCGCGTCCACGGTGCGGAAGCCCAGGTCGACCTCCAGGAGCCCCGGCACGAACCCCAGCACGTCCCCCTCCCCGAAGGGGAAGAAGCCCTTCTTGTGCTTGAGCACGTAGAAGCAGTACGTCAACGCCGCGAAGGAGAGGATCCAGGTCGCGCGCAGGGCGTCCATCTGCCCGGCCATCTTGATGCCCAGCCGGCGCAGGAAGCCGTAGGGCAGCGTGGTCCCGATCTGCACGATGACGTCGTCGTTGGGCAGCTCGAAGGTGTCCTCGCCGCGCTGGAGAGCGACCCGGTCCTCCTGGATCTCAACCGGCACGGCCCCCAGCTCGGCGCGCACCCGGCCCTCCTGGAGGGCGGCCTCCAGACGGGCCTTGTTCTTGGCCTTGGGGCGGGAGAACTCGGCCCCCCGATAGGCGAGGGTGACCTCCGCGCCGGCGTCGGCGCAGTCCACCGCCGTCTCCACCGCCGAGTCCCCGCCCCCGACCACCAGCAGGCGGCGCCCGGCGTGCTCGGCGGGGTCACGCAGGGTGTAGCGGACCTTGTCGAGGGACTCGCCGGGCACGTCCAGGCGGCGCACCGCGCCCCGCCGGCCCGTGGCCAGGATGACCCGCCGGGCGCGGATCGTCCGGACTTCGTCGGTGTCCCCGCAGCGGGTGGTGGCCACGAACACGCCGCCCTCGCGGGCCAGGTCCTCCAGGGCCTCGGGCTGGCGGATGGGCAGGCGCTTCTCGGCCAGCGCGGCGTCCCACTTCTCCACCAGGGTCTCGGTGGTGGCGTCCTCGAACCACAGGTTGCCGGGGGACTCCATCTCCCGGGGCTCCGAGAAGATGATCTTGGAGCGCGGGAAGTTCTGGATGGTCGCGAAGGGGCGCTCCTTCTCGAGCTGCACGTAGCGGGCGCCGCGCTCGCTCAGGGCCAGGGCCGCCCCGATGCCGGCGGGCCCCGCGCCCACCACCAGCACGTCCATCAGCGCGGGGTCGTCGTCCGAAGCGCCCAGCCCATCGGCAACAGCGCCGGCCACCTCGTAGCCCTGGCGCAGGGCCACCTTGATGATCGGGGCGTCGGCCAGGTCCCCGACCACGTACAGGCCGGGCACGTTGGACTCGTGGCTCGGCTTGAGCCGGGGCAGCTCCCGGATCCCCAGCTTGGGGGAGAATTCGAAGCTGACCTTGAGGATGTCGGGGCGGGCCACGGGCGCTCCAGCGAGAGACGTGCTGTGTAGAGGCTATGCCAACGGCCCGGAATGGTCACCGGGGCATGCGACGCATCGGGCCCCCGGCATGCTACGCTCCCGCGTCTCGCCGGTCATGCACGGGGTGCCACGAATGGATCCCTACGCGCAGGTCGCGGAGCTCTACGAGCTGGAGTACGGCCGCCTGGAGGCCGATGTGGCCTTCTATGCCCGTAACGGAACCGGGGGGCCGCTGCTGGTCGGGGGCTGCGGGACCGGCCGGGTGGCGCGGCGCCTGGCCACCGACCGCAAGGTCACCGGCGTGGACCGCAGCGCGGCCATGCTCGCGGTGGCCCGACGCCTCGCCCCCGAGCTGCGCTGGGTGCAGGCCGACCTCCGCGACTTCGATGAACACGGCTTCTCGGAGGTCATCCTCCCCAACGCCGCGTTCAGCTTCCTGGCCACCCGGGCCGACCAGCAGCGCTGCCTGGAGCGCTGCCACGCCGCGCTCAAGGAGGGGGGCCTGCTGACCATCGACGTGCCCATGCCGGCCTTCCACCTGTGGAGCATCCGCGACGGCCCCGAGCGCCTGGCCTGGGCGGGCGCGCTGCCGGACGGTCGTCCGGTCCGACGCACCCGGCAGACCCGCCGCTTCCTGGCCGAGCAGCGCCTGGAGCTGACCGACCGCTTCTACATCGATGACCGGCTGGTCCACACCTCGGCGCTGCGGCTGCGGGTCTTCCTGCCGTCAGAAGCCGAGTGGATGCTCGAAGCGAGCGGCTTCGCGGTGGACGAGATCCTCGGGGACTACAGCGGCGGGCGCTTGCAGGACGGCAGCCCCCGCATCCTGGTGCGCGCCCTGAGGCTGTGAACCCCCTGTCGTTCCGCTACACTGTGGGGCCCACCATCCCAAGGAAGGGAGTCATTCCATGCGCCTGCTGCCTCTGATCCTCGCGCTGCCCCTGGCCGCCTGCACCAAGTCCGACGACGGCCCCGCCGACACGAACACCCCCGACATCGTCGACGAGGACAGCGACGGCTACGCCCCGTCCGAGGACTGCGACGACACCGACCCGAACGTCAACCCCGGCGCGGACGAGATCCCCTACGACGGGATCGACAACGACTGCGACCCCGAGACCGCCGACGACGACCTCGACGGCGACGGCTTCGGCCACGCCGAGGACTGCGACGACGAGGACCCCAGCACCTACCCCGACGCCATCGAGGCCTGCGACGGCGTCGACAACGACTGCGACGGGGAGATCGACGACGCCGTGGGCGACCTCTGGTACGCCGATGCGGACGGCGACGGCTACGGCGACCCCGACGTCAGCCAGCAGGACTGCGACGGCGAGGGCCTGGTCGCCGACAGCTCCGACTGCGACGACGCCGACGCCACGGTGAACCCCGGCGCGGACGAGGTCTGCAACGGCATCGACGACGACTGCGACGCCGAGATCGACGAGGACGACGCGGTCGACGTCAGCACCTGGTACGCCGACACCGACGGCGACGGCTACGGCGACATCAACGACGCCGTGGTCGCCTGCGAGGCCCCCGAGGGCTACGTCGCCGACAACACCGACTGCGAGGACAGCGACCCCGAGGTCCAGCCCCAGGCCACCGAGCTGTGCGACGGCATCGACAACGACTGCGACGGGGACACCGACGAGGACGACGCCGCCGACGCCGCCACCTGGTACACCGACGCCGACGCCGACAGCTACGGCGACCCCGACAGCAGCACCATGTCCTGCACCCAGCCCTCCGGCACCGTCGCCAACGCCGATGACTGCGACGACGGCGAGCCCCTGGCCTGGACCGGCGCCTCCGAGGCCTGCGAGGGCGTCGACAACGACTGCGACGGCACCGTCGACGAGGGCGTGACCCCCACCTGGTACGCCGACACCGACGCGGACGGCTACGGCGACCCGGACAACCCCACCGACGCCTGCACCCAGCCCTCCGGCACGGTCTCCAACGACGGCGACTGCGACGACGGCGAGCCCCTGGCCTGGACCGGCGCCTCCGAGGCCTGCGAGGGCGTCGACAACGACTGCGACGGCACCGTCGACGAGGGCGTGACGACCACGTTCTATTACGACGGCGACAGCGACGGGTACGGCGACACCAGCCTCTCCACCGACGCCTGCTCCGCCCCCACCGACTACGTCACCGCCAGCGGGGACTGCGACGACGCCGACACCGCCTACAACCCGGGGGCCACCCCGGGGTGCGACGGCAACGACTACGACTGCGACGGCCTCACCGACAACGACGCCGATGGGGACGGCTTCACGGACGACGCCTGCGGCGGGGACGACTGCGACGACAGCGACGCCAGCGTGCAGCCCGACACCAACGGCCTGTGCGCCCTGGGCACCACCTGCCTGGACGTGCTCACCGGCTACCCCTCCAGCGCCGACGGCACCTACGCCATCGACCCCGACGGGCTGGGCACCGGCCTGGACCCCTTCGAGGTCACCTGCGACATGACCACCGACGGCGGGGGCTGGACCGCCATCGAGTACGCCGCCGACCTCGCCTTCGGCCAGCAGTTCACCAACGGCGACCGCTGGCAGTACCTGCCCAACGACTTCACCTTCGTGCTGAGCGACGCGCAGATCGCCGCGATCCAGGCCCTGTCCACCGACGGCTTCCAGGTCTACGAGGGCCTCTGCGAGCACGTCATCCACTACTACTACACGAGCAGCAACAGCTACGCCTACGCCTTCGGGTTCATGTTCTTCGACGGCACGGAGACCCCCTACGGGGTGGCCAGCTACGCCCCCTACAACATCACGGTGACCCAGGACGGCTGCGCCACGAACGGCGGCGAGGGCGGCGACCCGGCCCTGTCGACGCTCTTCGAGATCGACAGCGTGCTCGTGCCGGTGCTCAACGTGCAGTCCCGGGACGCCGGGGACGTGCGCAACCCCGGGGAGTGGTTCGGGTCGACCCTGACCGACTACCCGGCCTGGCTGCGCTGACGCGCCACGGCGACGAGGGCCAGCAGCAGCGCGAGCAGGCCGCCCCGCGCCGGGGCGGTCCCGCACTGGCTGTCCTCCAGCTCGATGTCGTCGGGGCCCTCGGCGGGCGTGAGCGTCGACGGAGTTGCCGATGGCTTCGGCGCTTCAGCAGCCTTGACGACGCCGATCCAGGGGATGTCCTGGTCCACCAGGGTGGGCAGGTTCGCCTTGCCGTCGGACGCCTTCGCCTCCGCCCCCAGCCGCGCGCCGGCCGCCATCGGGTCGGGCCAGGGCTGATCCGGAGGACCGCCCCACATGCCCCGCTGGGGGTCCTTGCAGGCGAGCTCCCCCTCCCAGGGGTGCAGGATCACGTAGCGGCCCTGGAAGTTGTTCACGCTCGCGGACTGGGGCTGCTGCTCCCGTAGCTCCCCCTTGGCGTCGGGCATGCCCCGGCCGCCCACCATCGGGGGTGCGGCCTGGAACACGAGGTCCTCCCCCAGCGCGTCGGAGGTGTAGCGGTAGTGCAGCCGCGTCAGCACCCAGCCGTAGGACTGGTTCCCCATCACGTCGGTGCCCAGGGTGGCCAATTCGCTGGGGTTCAGGGCCGGCGTGGGACAGGGGTCGCAGGAGGAGGCGTCCCAGGCGTACTCGGTCACCACCGTCTTGGGCTTGTCCACCACGGTCCTGCGGAACAGGGCGTCGTAGAAGTCCCCGAAGTCGTCCCGAACGCCGTTCGTCACCCGGATGTTGGTGGGGATGAAGGCGTTCTCGTAGTTGGCCACCTCGTAGCGCTGGCCCTTCGCCAGGATGTGGACCAGCAGATCCTGCTCCCCTTCGCTGTTGAGCAGGCCCAGCCGCACCGGCAGCGAGAACTCCTTGCTCTCATAGTGGACCCGCAGAGGGCTCAAGACCGCCGCCCCGTTCTGGAAGGTCACCTTCTCCACGTCCACCTTGGCCACGAAGAACTTGGTGCCCGCCTCGACGTAGGGCCTCAGGACCGGCTCCGCGCCCTTGGGGATGTTGTAGCCCTCCTGCCTCAGCCAGGTGTCCAGCCCCCCGGAGTCCTTCGCGCTCAGGATGACCACGTCGTACTCCGCCACCTCGAACTGCGCCTCGATGGTCACGCCCAGCTCCGTCCTCGTCCGGACCATGGGCATGTCCGCGCCTGCATAATCGAGGAACTCTGCGCTCTCCTCCTCGTAGATGCGGACATCGCCGGGGTCGGTCTCCCAGTACTCGACCAGCCGGGGCGCCGAGAGGCTGTCCACCCGCGAGAAGATCTCGGGCGGCAGCGTCTTCACGTTCTCCTTCTGCAGCACCACAGGCACCGGCACCACCATCGCGAAGTCCTCGGGCGGACCCTGGTAGCTGTTCTGCATCGACAAGACCGTGCGCGTGCCGTCCCGCATCAGCACGGTCATCGTCGCGTTGTTGTACAGGGACGCGTCGGCGCCGCTCACGTAGAAGCCGCAGAACGCGTGCGCCGGGCCAGCCAGCGCCAGCAACAGGGGGAGCATCATCGGAACCTCCGGGTGGAGGGCGAGGATACCGCAGCGCGCGTCAGAGGTCCGAGCGACGACGACGGGTGAGCGCTGCCAGAGCCAGCAGCAGGCCCGCGAGCCCACCACCGCCGGGCACGGCCCCGCACTGGCTGTCCTCCAGCTCGATGTCGTCCGCGGGGGGGTCCGCTGGCGTGAGCGTCGACGGAGTTGCCGATGGCTTCGGCGCTTCAGCAGCCTTGACGACGCCGATCCAGGGGATGTCCTGGTCCACCAGGGCGGGCAGGTTCGCCTTGCCGTCGGAGGCCTTCGCCGCCGCCCCCAGCCGCGCACCGGCCGCCATCGGGCCGGGCATGGGCTGATTCGGGGGGCCGCCCCACATGCCCCGCTGGGGGTTCTCGCAGGTGAGCTCCCCCTCCCAGGGGTGCAGGATCACGTACCGACCCTGGAAGTTGTTCACGCTGGAGGACTGGGGCTGCTGCTCCCGAAGCTCCCCGTTGGCGTCGGGCGTGCCCCGACCGCCCACCATCGGCGGTGCGGCCTGGAAGACGAGGTCCTCCCCCAGCGCGTCGGAGGTGTAGCGGTAGTGCAGCCGCGTCAGCACCCAGCCGTAGGACTGGTTCCCCATCACGTCGGTGCCCAGGGTGGCCAATTCGCCAGGGTTCAGGGCCGGCGTCGGGCAGGGGTCGCAGGAGGAGGCGTCCCAGGCGTACTCGGTCACCACCGTCTTGGGCTTGTCCACCACCGTCCTGCGGAACAGGGCGTCGTAGAAGTCCCCGAAGTCGTCCCGGACGCCGTTGGTCACCCGGATGTTGGTGGGGATGAAGGCGTTCTCGTAGTTGGCCGTCTCGTAGCGCTGGCCCTTCGCCAGGATGTGGACCAGCAGATCCTGCTCCCCTTCGCTGTTCAAGAGGCCCAGGCGCACCGGCAGGGAGAACTCCTTGCTGTCGTAGTGGACCCGCAGGGGGCTCAAGACCGCCGCGCCGTCCTGGAAGGTGACCTTCTCCACGTCCACCTTGGCCACGAAGAACTTGGTGCCCGCCTCCACGTAGGGGCGCAGCACCGGCTCCGCGCCCTTGGGGATGTTGTAGCCCTCCTGCCTCAGCCAGGTGTCCAGGCCGCCGGAGTCCTTCGCGCTCAGGATGACCACGTCGTACTCCGCCACCTCGAACTGCGCCTCGATGGTGACGCCCAGATCCTCGGGGGCCTTCATCTTGGTCGGGACCGCCAGGCCGGGCAGGCCGTTGCCCCGCCGGGACTCCTCCTTGTACACCATGACCTGGCAGGGGTCGGTCTCCCAGTACTCGACCAGCCGGGGCGCCGCGAGGCTGTCCACCCGCGAGAAGATCTCGGGCGGCAGCGTCTTCACGTTCTCCTTCTGCAGCACCACCGGGACGGGAACTACCATCGCGAAGTCCTCGGGCGGACCCTGGTAGCTGTTCTGCATCGACAAGACCGTGCGCGTACCGTCCCGCATCAGCACGGTCATCGTGGCGTTGTTGTACAGGGACGCGTCGGCGCCGCTCACGTAGAAGCCGCAGAACGCGTGCGCCGGACCAGCCAGCGCCAGAAGCAGGGGGAGCATCATCGGAACCTCCGGGCGAGCGCCACCAGGGCGAGCAGCAGCCCCGCGAGCCCACCGGCCCCGGGCACGGACCCGCACTGGCTGTCCTCCAGCTCGACGTCGTCGGGATCATCGGCTGGCGTGAGTGTTGACGGTGTTGCCGATGGCTTCGGCGCTTCAGCAGCCTTGACGACGCCGATCCAGGGGATGTCCTGGTCCACCAGGGTGGGCAGGTCCGCCTTTCCGTCCGAAGCCTTCGCCGCCGCCCCCAGCCGCGCGCCGGCCGCCATCGGGCCAGGCATGGGCTGATCCGGGGGGCCGCCCCACATGCCCCGCTCGGGGTTCTTGCAGGCGATCTCCCCCTCCCAGGGGTGCAGGATCACGTACCGGCCCTGGAAGTTGTTCATGCTGGAAGACTGGGGCTGCTGCTCCAGAAGCTCCCCGCTGGCGTCGGGCATGCCCCGGCCGCCCACCATCGGGGGAGCGGCCTGGAACACGAGGTCCTCCCCCAGCGCGTCGGAGGTGTAGCGGTAGTGCAGCCGCGTCAGCACCCAGCCGTAGGGCTGGTTCCCCATCACGTCGGTGCCCAGGGTGGCCAATTCGCCGGGGTTCAGCGCAGGGGTCGGGCAGGGGTCGCAGGAGGAGGCGTCCCACGAATACTCGGTCACCACCGTCTTGGGCTTGTCCACCACGGTCTTGCGAAACAAGGCGTCGTAGAAGTCCCCGAAGTCGTCCCGAACCCCGTTGGTGACCCGGATGTTCGTGGGGATGAAGGCGTTCTCGTAGTTCGCCACCTCGTAGCGCTGACCCTTCGCCAGGATGTGGACCAGCAGATCCTGCTCCCCTTCGCTGTTCAACAGCCCCAGCCGCACCGGCAGCGAGAACTCCTTGCTGTCGTAGTGGACCCGCAGGGGGCTCAGGACCGCCGCGCCGTCCTGGAAGGTGACCTTCTCCACGTCCACCTTCGCCACGAAGAACTTCGTCCCCGCCTCGACGTAGGGCCTCAAGACCGGCTCCGCGCCCTCGGGGATGTTGTAGCCCTCCTTGCGCAGCCAGGCGTCCAGGCCGCCGGAGTCCTTCGCGCTCAGGATGACCACGTCGTACTCCGCCACCTCGAACTGCGCCTCGATGGTCACCCCGAAGTCAGCCACGGAGGTGGCCTTGGGCATGGCGCCGGGCGGCATTCCCGCGCCTCGCTTCGCGTCCTCCAGGTCGTAGCGGCGCACCATGCAGGGGTCGGTCTCCCAGTACTCGACCAGCCGGGGCGCCGAGAGGCTGTCCACCCGCGAGAAGATCTCGGGCGGCAGCGTCTTCACGTTCTCCTTCTGCAGCACCACAGGCACCGGCACCACCATCGCGAAGTCCTCGGGCGGACCCTGGTAGCTGTTCTGCATCGACAAGACCGTGCGCGTGCCGTCCCGCATCAGCACGGTCATCGTGGCGTTGTTGTACAGGGACGCGTCGGCGCCGCTCACGTAGAAGCCGCAGAACGCCTGCGCCGGGTCGGTGAGGGCGAGCAGCAGGGGGAGCATCATCGGAACCTCCAGGAGGAGGGCGAGGATACCGCAGCGCGCGTCAGCGTTCCCGGCGGCGGCGGGCGAGCGCCACCAGCGCGAGCAGTACACCCGCGAGCCCGCCCGCGCCGGGCACGGCCCCGCACTGGCTGTCCTCCAGCTCGACGTCCTCGTCGACGGCGCCCGGCTCGGCGGGCGGGTCCGCTGGCGTCAAGGTCGACGGAGATGCCGATGGCGTGGGCGCTTCAGCAGCCTCGGCCCCCTTGACGACGCCGATCCAGGGGATGTCCTGGTCCACCAGGGTGGGCAGGTTCGCCTTGCCGTCGGACGCCTTCGCCGCCGCACCCAGCCGCGCCCCGGCGGCCATCGGGTCGGGCCAGGGCTGCCCCGGAGGACCGCCCCACATGCCCCGCTGCGGGTTCTCGCAGGCGATCTCCCCCTCCCAGGGGTGCAGGATCACATAGCGCCCCTGGAAGTTGTTCATGCTGGAGGACTGGGGCTGCTGCTCCAGAAGCTCCCCGCTGGGGTCGGGCATGCCCCGACCGCCCACCATCGGCGGGGCCGCCTGGAAGACGAGGTCTTCGCCCAGGGCGTCGGAGGTATAGCGGTAGTGCAGGCGCGTCAGCACCCAGCCCCAGACGTCGTTCCCCAGAACGTCGCCGCCCAGGGTGGCCAGCTCGCTCGAGGTCAAGGCCGGCGTCGGGCAGGGGTCGCAGCTCGACGCGTCCCAGCTGTACTCGGTCACCACCGTCTTGGGCTTGCCCACCACCGTCTTGCGGAACAGCGCGTCGTAGAAGTCCCCGAAGTCGTCCCGGACCCCGTTCGTCACCCGGATGTTCGTGGGGATGAAGGCGTTCTCGTAGTTCGCCACCTCGTAGCGCTGGCCCTGGGCCAGGATGTGGACCAGCAGGTCCTGCTCCCCCTCGCTGTTCAAGAGGCCCAGGCGCACCGGCAGGGAGAACTCCTTGCTGTCGTAGTGGACCCGCAGGGGGCTCAAGACCGCCGCGCCGTCCTGGAAGGTGACCTTCTCCACGTCCACCTTGGCCACGAAGAACTTCGTCCCCGCCTCCACATAGGGGCGCAGCACCGGCTCCGCGCCCGCCGGGATGTTGTAGCCCTCGCGTCGCAGCCAGGTGTCCAGGCCGCCCGAGTCCTTCGCGCTCAGGATGACCACGTCGTACTCCGCCACCTCGAACTGCGCCTCGATGGTGACGCCGAGATCGTCGTCCACGCTCGCGCCGGTGGTCCCGACCATGCGGAGGATCGAGACGCTCTTCACCGCGTCCTCCAGATCGTACTCGGGCACCGCGCAGGGGTCGCCCTCCCAGTACTCGACCAGCCGGGGCGCCGAGAGGCTGTCCACCCGCGAGAAGATCTCCCGCGGCAGCGTCTTCACGTTCTCCTTCTGCAGCACCACCGGGACGGGGACCACCATCGCGAAGTCCTCGGGCGGACCCTGGTAGCTGTTCTGCATCGACAGCACCGTGCGGGTGCCGTCGCGCATCAGCACTGTCATCGTCGCGTTGTTGTACAGGGACGTGTCCGCGCCGCTCACGTAGAAGCCGCAGAACGCGTGCGCCGGGCTGGAGAGCGCCAGCAGCAGGGGGAGCATCATCAGAACCTCCAGGAAGAGGCCGAGGATACCGCGCGCTACCGGTCTCCGATCCACCCCCGCGCCCAGGCGATGTCCAGGTAGGCCGTGAAGCGCTCCCGCACCCCGTCCTCGTGCAGGCCATAGTCGGCCAGGGCGTAGACGTGCCGGGCGTGGGTGTTCTTTTCCCGAGCGTCGATCGCCGCCTGGAGCGCCTCCTCGAAGGCATGGCTCATCGGCAATCCAAAATGTTCGTAGATGGACCGGATCACGGCGATGGGGTCCGCGACCAGGGCGCGGTACGAGACGTCGAAGACCCGCTCCGGGGCAGCCTGGGCGCGGGCCGCGAGGTTCCGCTCGATGTGCCAGGCCCACAGCTCCAGCCCGGCGGCTCCGGCGCGGTGGGGGTCCAGCGCGTCGCTGCTCACGCCGTGCATGGAGCACATCAGGCTGTTGTAGGAGGCCACCACCGGGGCCGGGTCCCGGTGGGTCTGCACCACGCAGGCCTCGGGCAGCAGCGCCAGGATCGTGTCCAGGAAGCCGGTGTGGTTGGGCAGCTTGAGGGTGAGCCGGGCCTCGGGCTGCCAGGCCTGGAAGTGCTGGAGGAGCTGGCGGTAGACGGCGTAGCCGGGCCGGGGGTCCTGCTGGAGCAGCCAGGCCTGGTAGCGATGCACGGCCGCGAAGCGCCAGAACGTGGGGGTCCACAGCGCGCTGCCGAACAGGGCCACGCACTCCTCGGGGGCCTCGGCGACCAGGGCGTGCTTGACGTCCAGCTCGGGCGCGATGGCGCGCAGGCGGCGCAGGCCGGTGCGGGTCTGCTCCAGACGGCGGTCGGGCCCCGGGCCGGGGAAGGGCCGGGCGGTCTCCCAGGTGGCCAGGGCCCGCGCGGCGGGGTCCAGGGCCAGCAGGCGGTGCAGCCAGGTGGTGCCGGAGCGGGGCAGGCCCATCACGATGAGCGGCCGGTTCAGGGGGGTGGCGAAGACCTCGGGCTGCTCGGCCTCCAGCCGGATCCGCTGGAGCCGGGTGGCCAGGGCGCGGGCGGTCAGGTCGAAGGCGATGGCCCGGCCGAAGGGGGTGAGCTGCGCGTCGGCCTGAAAGGACGCACAGACGACGGCGAGGCCCTCCTCGAAGTCATCGGGGCCGAAGTCCTCCAGCCCGGTCTGCTTGCGGGCGGCCTGCTTGAGGGGCTCGGGGTCGAGGGGCGTGGGGTCGACGCCCACTGCGCCCAGCAGGCGACCGAGGCCGTTGAGGGCGCGGAGGGTGGTGGGGTTGAGGAGGCCAGGCACGGGTGGGCCTTGGGGGTCTGGAGAAGGCTTCAGGGTCGTAACCGTCTGGACGTGCAGGCGGTTGGGGCGGCGTGTCGGGGTGTTGACAAGTGTCACGCTGCGGCGCTCGGAGGTGTCAACGCAGTGACACCGGTGGCAGCGGGCTCACGGACGATGTGGCTGTGATCTTCGCCTGTTCATCGGCATCAGAGCGTTCCTGTCAGCCATGAAGACGCTCAGGCCGGGCTTGTCATCTTGGTGACCGACTTGTCGGACGTCCGGTGTCACCTTGTCGACAAAGTGACACAATATCGCGATCGGCGCTTCGCGCCGATTTTTCAATTTATCGAGGTTTAAAGCGCGTGCTGGGGGGGGAAACGGACACACAGGCGGAAGCCGAAGAGCCGGCGCCGGACCTCGGGCTCGCCCCAGTCCCGGTTCGCGCAGCGCAGGATCCCGGGATTGCTGTAGGCCCAGGACCCGCCCCGAAGCACGCGAGGCGCCTCGGAGGCGTCATTGTGTCGACAAATGTCGACAATCTCCGCGCCGTCCGTCGGGTACTTGACATAGACGTCACGACACCACTCCCAGACCCCGCCGGCCTGCTCCTCCGCGTTGAACGGACCGCGCCCGAGCGGGCGACCGCCGACGGGCTCCAACCGGGCCGAGCCAAAGGACAATGTGAAGTTGGCCCGCTGGGGATCGGGATCCGCGTTGCCCCAGGGGTAGCGCCGGCCATCCTTCCCCCGCGCCGCCCACTCCCACTCCGCCTCGGTGGGCAGCTCGACCTCGGCTTGGAGCTGGTCGCCCAGCCAGGCGCAGAAGCGGCGGGCGTCGTGCCAGCTCATCCAGGTCACCGGCTGCTCGTCCTGGTTGAAGTCCGAGTCCCGGAAGCTGGGGGGCTCCTCGACGTCGTCGCTCGCCGCGACGAAGGCGCGGTACTGCGCGACGGTCACCGGGAAGCGGCCCAGCCAGAAGCCCTTCGTGATGCGCACCCGATGGGGGGGCTCCTCGTAGCTGTAGGCTCCTGGATCGTAGCCCTCGGCGCCCTCCTGCGTCGTCGCGCCCATCAGGAAGCGCCCCGGCGGCACCCACACGAACTCGATACCCAGCCCCGACGCGCGCCAGAGCGTACCCGGCGCGGGGTCGGCGGGCGGGCGGTCGGCGCGCGGCGCGGTCGGCAAGCCGCAGAGGCTCCGCGCCTGCGCCCGGAGCGCTGCGTCCGGGTGGTCCACCAGCGCTCGCGCCGCCTCGGTCACCCCCGCCATCTCCCGGGTCCGCAGCAGCTCCAGCACCACCGTCGCCGCCGACACCCGCCCCGCATCCGTGGCGGCCTGGCGCAGCAGCCGGACGAAGGGGGCGGGATCCATCCTCCGGCTCTCGTCCAGGCAAGCCCGCAGCAGCTCCTTCAAGTCCGGCACGTCCGGCCGGTCCAGCGCGGCCTGCATGAAGGGGCGAAACACGCCCGGCAGCCCCATGGAGAGCAGGATCGGCTCGTGCCAACGGGACTCGTGGGCCCGCTCGGCCAGCTCGGCCACCGCGTCCCGATCCACGGCGTCCAGCGCCGAGAGGTACTCCTGGAAGGTCAAGTGGGGGAAGCGGTGCTGCCCGAGGTCGCTCTCCACCAGCACCCCGCAGTCTTCGTTGGCCCGCCGCAGGAACTCCGAGGCCGCCATCTGCAAGGCCGGGAGCTGGCGCAGGCGTTCGTCGAGCAGCGCCAGGACCCGCCGCCGGGGGAGCTGGGTCGGGGACTGGCCATCGCTGGCCTCCTGCATCGCCCAGGCGACCGGCGCCAGAGCGAGCCGCCCGTCCTCGGCGGGCAGGCCCCGGTCAAGCTGCTGGTGCCGCGCCCAGCCCTGGAGCAGCAGGTCCAGGCACTCCTCGTACAGCCGCACCCGCGCCTGGGGCAGCCGCCCCCGGCCGAACTGGACCAGGCAGATGTTGGAGAGCAAGAGCGGGTTGGAGGCCATATCCCGCAGCTTCTTGCCCGTGGTGCCCTGGGCGGTCTCCAGGGTCTTGAGCAGCGCGGTGGCCCCCAGCTCGGCGCGCTCGGCGCGCTCCTGGTCGGTCAAGCCCAGGTCGGCGTAGTCCCGCTCCACCAAACGGAACCAGTCGCGCACGTACCGCGCGCGATCCTCCTTGCCGAAGTTGAGGACGTGCAGGCCCATCAGGGAGGCGTACAGCTCCTGCCCGGCCCGCCGCCAGGCCGCCCGACGGCAGCTCACCACGAACCAGCTCCCCGGCCAGTCCTCCATCTCCTCCTCCAGCCAGACCGCGACCTTGAGGCGGGCGGCCTCGTCGCTGACCTCGTCCAGACCGTCGAGCAGGAACAGGAAGGGGCCCGCCTGGGGCCGCACTGCGCGGTGGGCGCCGGGGTGGCGCCGGGCGGCCTGCGCAATCATCCTGGGCAGCAGCAGGCCCGGGGTGGGGTTGAGGGCGATGGGGGCGACGTGGGTGAAGCGCAGGAACACCGGCGTGAGGTCGCGGGGCAGGCCCATGCGCTCCCCGCGCCGAACGCGGCAGAAGATGTGCTTGAGCAGGGTGGTCTTGCCGGAGCCCGGGTCCCCGACCACCGCCACCCCGCGAAGCTGCGCGCCGGCAGTGACGCGACGCTCCAGCAGGGCGAAGATCTCGTCGATGGGCCGCCCCACTCCAGAGCGTCGATCTTCCATGTTCTCGTGTTCATCGATATCTCGGGAGCCCGGCCCGCCAGGGGCCAGGGCGAGGGGGACGTAGATCTCCTCGATGGGCAGGCGGAAGCGCTTCTTCGCTCTGGAGCCGACGATGGGGATGGTGCTGCACCGTCGATAGACCGCGTCGAGCCAGGCCTGGGTGACCTGCCAGCCGCCGAGGGTGCCCTGGGTCTTCAGCACCGCCTCCACCTCGGCCCGCACCCTCTGGTCCTTCTCCACACGTCGGACGACCTCCAGCGCCCGCGTCGCGCGGGGCGCGCCCTCGGTGATGAAGCGACGCTGCTCGCCCAGCGCGTCCAGGACTTCGTCAAACTCACCGACGGAGAGCCCGCACAGGTCTCGATAGAGGTCTTTCGTCCAGCTCATGACATCTCATGCGGGGCGCGCGTCCCCGGACCGACGCAGCATACCCCGCGAACCCGGGAGGGCCCGGGACGGGTGGGATATCGAAGCGGCGGGCTCGGTGGAGGTCGGCCGTCCAGGCCTCCAAGATCTGAAGGTCCGTCACGGACAGACAGAGGCCACGAAGATGTCGGTGGTTTGCGCTGCGCATCGACGCGTGGCCGCGCCGGTCCCTTGACGCCACTTGCAGGCCATTTTCTGGTTTCAGAGGTTGACAACCACCTCGCTGGTTTCATCGCGGGCACGCGCCGATACGTGATGTTCACCACCAATCCTCCGAGCCCTCTGTCTGTCCGTGACGGACCTTCAGAACATGGAGTCCGTGATGGACGACCTTGATCGGCCAGCCACCACCCTACATCCGCCGCCGCGCCACCGCCACGAGCGCCAGCAGCAGGCCCGCGAGCCCACCGGCCCCGGGCACGGCCCCACACTGACTGTCCTCCAGCTCGACGTCATCGGGGTCGTCCTCTGGCGTGAGCGTCGACGGAGGTGCCGATGGCTTCGACGCTTCAGCAGCCTTGACGACGCCGATCCAGGGGATGTCCTGGTCCACCAGGGCCGGCAGGTTCGCCTTGCCGTCCGAAGCCTTCGCCGCCGCCCCCAGCCGCGCCCCGGCCGCCATCGGGTCGGGCATGGGCTGGTCCGGGGGGCCGCCCCACATGCCCCGCTGGGGGTTCTCGCAGGTGATCTTGCCCTCCCAGGGGTGCAGGATCACGTAGCGCCCCTGGAAGTTGTTCATGCTGGAGGACTGAGGCTGCTGCTCCCGAAGCTCGCCGCTGGGGTCGGGGGTGCCGCGCCCGCCCACCATCGGGGGGGCCGCCTGGAACACGAGGTCCTCCCCCAGCGCGTCGGAGGTGTAGCGGTAGTGCAGCCGCGTCAGCACCCAGCCCCAGGCCTCCCCACCCATGACGTCGGTGCCCAGGGTGGCCAATTCGCCGGGGTTCAGCGCGGGGGTCGGGCAGGGGTCGCAGGAGGAGGCGTCCCAGGCGTACTCGGTCACCACGGTCTTGGGCTTGTCCACGACCGTCTTGCGGAACAGGGCGTCGTAGAAGTCCCCGAAGTCGTCCCGCACCCCGTTGGTCACCCGGATGTTCGTGGGGATGAAGGCGTTCTCGTAGTTCGCCACCTCGTAGCGCTGGCCCTTCGCCAGGATGTGGACCAGCAGGTCCTGCTCCCCCTCGCTGTTGAGGAGCCCCAGCCGCACCGGCAGGGAGAACTCCTTGCTGTCGTAGTGGACCCGCAGCGGGCTCAAGACCGCCGCGCCGTTCTGGAAGGTCACCTTCTCCACGTCCACCTTCGCCACGAAGAACTTGGTGCCCGCCTCCACGTACGGGCGCAGCACCGGCTCCGCGCCCTGGGGGATGTTGTAGCCCTCCTTGCGCAGCCAGGCGTCCAGGCCGCCGGAGTCCTTCGCGCTCAGGATGACCACGTCGTACTCCGCCACCTCGAACTGCGCCTCGATCGTCACCCCGAAGTCGCCGGCCCCGGCGCCCTCGGCCACCGGCATCGGCGGCGGCATCGGACCGGAGCGCATCTTCAGGGTCTCCAGGTAGAGTTGCTGGCAGGGGTCGGTCTCCCAGTACTCGACCAGCCGGGGCGCCGCGAGGCTGTCCACCCGCGAGAAGATCTCGGGCGGCAGCGTCTTCACGTTCTCCTTCTGCAGCACCACCGGCACCGGCACCACCATCGCGAAGTCCTCAGGCGGACCCTGGTAGCTGTTCTGCATCGACAAGACCGTGCGCGTGCCGTCCCGCATCAGCACCGTCATCGTCGCGTTGTTGTACAGGGACGCGTCGGCGCCGCTGACATAGAAGCCGCAGAACGCGTGCGCCGGGCTGGACAGGGCGAGCAGCAGGGGGAGCATCATCGGGACCTCCGGGTGGAGGTGCGAGGATACCTGAACCCGCCGCGCTCAGCTCCGGACCTCAACCCCAGCGGCCCGCGTCATGTTCATCGCGAAGTGGTGCCACTTGTGGGTGCTCTGCCCTTCGCAGTCGAGCTGGAAGTTGGCGCCGTCCACCCGGAAGTGCAGCGCGTCACGGAACTGGAGCAGGACCGCACGCACGTCGACGTAGGGGAGACGGTGGAGGAGCTCGCCTTTGGCACCCCGAATCTCCAGCGCCTCTGCCGTCAGCGAAGCACGCCCGTCCACGAGGGGGATGGGATCGCGCTCGCCGCGCTGGATCCGGGAGAGCCGCGCGACGGGCGCGTCCAGGGCGACACCGTCCCGGGCGAAGCGCGTCGCGTCGAAGGGGCCGGTGAAGCGCTCGGAGAGCCGGGCGCGGGCGCTGGCCACCGTCAGCGCGGGGGTGTCGGGGGTCTGGGGGTGGAGGCGGCCGGCGAGGTCCACCCGCCAGCGGCGGGCGCAGGCGCGGCAGGCGACGCAGTCTCGATCGGCGCCTGGGACCTCGAGCCCCTCGTCGGCGAAGCACGCCGGGCAGGCCCAGAGGTACGACGGCAGGCCCTCCGCCAGGCGGAAGCCGAAGGAGCGCGGCGGGATGGGGATGGCGTCCGGGTCGATGGCCAGCCCGGCGGCCATCGCCTCCAGGATCTCTTCGACCGAGGCGTCCTCCGCGAAGGTCTGTGGCGCGCTGTAGGACATCAGCCAGGGCACGCAGCGGGGCCAGCGGGCCCAGCGCGGGTGGACCATGAAGCCCGTCGTGACGCGGCAGTAGATCACCGGGCAGCCCAGGCGCTTCACCAGCCGCGCCGTGCCTGGCGTGATCGGCAGGGGGTGGCCGGTCCAGGAGCGCTTGCCCTCGGGGAACATGCCCATGATGCCGCCAGCCTCGTATGCCCGGACCAGGTGCATCACCGCCGCCTTGTCCTTCTTGCCTTTGGAGATGGGCATGGCGTTGAGCTGCTTCAAGAGCGCAGCGGCGACGGGCATCCGGAAGACCTGCTCGCTGCCGATGGCGTGGACCAGGCGACGCACCCCCCAGATGCAGAGCATGAAGTCCATGAACGTGGTGTGGTTGGCCACCAGCAGCGCTCCCCCGGACTCAGGGATGCGCTCGTGTCCCGTCACCCGGACGCGCATCAGCGGTATCAAGGTGAAGCGTAGGAGGAGCCAGGCGCAGCGCCAGAGCACCCTCCGATGGAGGGGGGGTTGCATGGAGCCCCGGGAACGTACCGGAGCCCGGACGGGGTCCGCTCAGATTGTCGACGAGACGAGGGCGCCCCCGATCCGAATCAGCTCCCCTCTTCGGCGCAGGTCAGCCAGACCTCCAGCTTGTAGCGGTCGTCGGCCTCGATGCCGCCCTGGGGAGGCATCGTGGCGTCCTCGCCGGCCGCGCGGGCGATGACCTCGTCGGCGCGGAACCAGACCTCGTTGACCGCGTCGAAGGTGACCTCCTCGGGGGCGCCGTTGCGGTTCTCGGCGTTCGAGCCGTGGCAGGCCTGGCACTCCCGCGAGATGAAGCCCGCGCCGAAGTTCTCCCAGGTCACGACCGGCGCGTCGACGCAGAGCGCGGCCACCTCGGCGCTGTCGGCCGTATCCTTGTCGCCGCAGCCCGCGATCCCCAGCAGGATCGCGGGCCATGTCCAGGCTCTCACGTCAGGACCCCCATGATGGGATCGACGCCGGAGACGTGCTCGGCGGGGTCGATGTCGGCCATCGCCAGCAGGGTCGCGCCCACCGCCTCAGCGCTGAGGATCTGGCCGCCCTCATCGGGCTCGGCGCTGACCGGGTCGAGGGGCAGGCCGTAGTAGCTGCTGTCGAAGCCGCCCACGACGCGCCCGCCGGTGAGGCCGGGGCCGATCATCATCACGCTGGTGTAGGGCCAGTGGTCCTTGCCGTTGAGGTTGTTGAGCTGGGGGGTGCGGCCCATCTCGGAGAACACGACCACGACGGTCTCGTCGAACAGGGTCGCCTCCTCCTCGCCGGGGGTGGACTCCAGCAGGTTCATGAGCTGGGCCAGCCCGGAGAACAGGGTCTCCCAGAGGGTGGACTGGTCGGCGTCGTTGTTGGCGTGGGTGTCCCAGCCCGCCGAGAACGACAGGGTGCAGCAGCGGGAGACGCCCATGCTCAGGGCCTCGACCGCGACCTGGGCCTGGCTGGGCAGGTCCGCGCCGCTGGAGAGGTCCATCACGTACTGCATCTGCTTGAGCCGGGAGGCCTGATCCAGGCCGTTGGCGAAGTCGGAGGCGAGCTGGGCGTCCAGCAGGGTGCGGGCGCTGTCGGCGCGGGCCGCCGCGCGGCGGGCCAGGTAGCGGTCCATCAGCCCCTCGGTGGGGGAGCTGGGCCCGAAGAAGCCCGCGTCGCTCATGCCCAGGGCCTCGCCGGACAGCAGCGCCTCGAGCTGGCCGTTGGCGCCCGTCCGGGCCACCGCCACCCCCAGGTCCCCGGGGAAGGAGGGCCCGGAGAGCACGAGGTGCGGCAGGATGTAGCTCTGGCGCTGCTCGGCGGCCAGGATGGCCGGCCAGTCCGGCGCCCCGGACGCGGTGGTGCCGGTGAGCGCGATGAGGGTGCAGATCTCATGCGCGATGCTGCGCACCATCACCCCGTTGAGCACCAGCACGTCCTGGGCGTAGCCGCTCATGAAGCTGGAGACCGAGGGCCGCAGCGGGTGATCGACGAAGGTGAGGTCGCCGATCGTCATCCGCTCCGCGTCGGGCTCCATGTCGACGTAGGGGTTGGAGAACTCGGAGGCGAAGACCCGGGTGGGGTCCCAGCCGCCGCCATTGAACACAAACAGGAACTTCTTGCGCCCGATGGCCAGGGGGGTGGCCGCTGCGGTGTGCGCCAGCGGCAGGCCCAGGGCCAGCAGCGCGCTCGAAGCCTTCAAGAAATCGCGTCGCGTGGACATGGTCGCTCCGTGGCGTCAGTAGAGGAGGAAGTCAGGGTCGCGCAGCAGCACGCTCAGCACCGCCGCCCAGGCGTCGATCGTGTCACGCTCGACCTCGTAGACCTGGGCCCACAGCTCGAGGTTCGCGGTGACCTCGGGGCCGTCGGCCTCGACCCGGTTCCCGAACAGCCGCAGGTGCAGATCCTGGATCTGAGCGACCATCGCGTCGGGGTCCGTGTCGGGGGTCTCGGTGAAGTCGATCTTCGTGAAGAGCTGGGCGCTGCCGGTGGCGTCGCGCTCAGCGGCGTACCAGGCCGACGCCTGCGAGAGCCGCTCCTGCACCAGCAACAGCGTGGTGTTGGGGCTGGTCGCCGCCTCGGTGACGTTGGTGCCGTCGGCCCCGCCCGCCAGCGTTCTGTAACCCACGAGGTCACTGCGCAGCATATCGTAGCCCGCGTAGGTCAACGAGAACCCGGTCAGGCCCCCGATCGCCGTGGCGAGCTGGTCGGGGGTCATCATCTTGCGGGAGACGAAGCCCTCGGTGTCGGTGGCGCCCGCGCGGTAGCGGGGGTCATCCACCACAGACCGGAACAGCGCCCGCAGGGTCAGCCCGCCGTCCAGGAAGGCCTCGCGGTGCACGGTCAGCCGATCGGTGTCGTCCAGCCCGGCGTCGCGGCGCAGCATGCCCTCGTAGACCTGCTCGACCGCGCACTCCACGTAGCGGTGATCCCCCGCGAGCTTTCGGCCCAGGTCGTTGAGGGTGAGGGCCTCCTCGCCGTAGAAGCCGGGGGTGACGTCGGTGTAGGTCCGCCAGAGCAGCTCGCGCTCGGGGTGGTAGCTGGTCAGCTCCGCGGCGTCGTAGTCGTCGTAGTAGAAGAAGCCGAAGAAGAAGCCGGCCAGCGGGTCCAGGCTGTTGTGGCAGTTGACGCAGGAGGGGTTGTTGCGGATGGCCGAGGCCACCGCCTCCTGGTCGAGCAGGTTGACGTTGCGGTCGAAGTCGATGGGCCGGGACAGGTAGTCGTGGCACAGGAAGATGCGGCTGACCGCGTTCGCCCGCGCCCGGTTGGCGTTGGACGCGGTGGAGGTGTAGCGCCACCACATCGCGTTCGTGCTGAGCACGCCCGCCGTCGGCCGCCCGTCGGTGTAGCGGGCCTGCTGCCAGCCGGGCTCGCTGGAGAGCCGCTCCAGGGGCCAGATGCTGGCCAGCCGCTCGTCGGCCATCGTCCAGTCGGCGGTGACGAGGTCGGTGTAGGGCAGGTCGTGCTCGGCGATCCAGCTGAGCATGTACAGCGGCTCCTCGCCGACCGAGGCCCAGAAGGCCGCGTCGTCGGAGAGGCCGAAGTCGTCCGCCCCGAGGGTGTAGTTCTCGGTGCGGGTGCGGTAGATGTCCGCAAACAGGTCGCGCACCCGGGGGCCGAAGCGCTCGTCCTGGAGGTAGTCGTCGATGATGCCCTCGACGGCGTCGGGGTTGGCCTCGACCGTCGCGATGTCATCGACGGAGGGCAGCACGCCCCGCAGGTCCAGGCTGGCGCGGCGGAGCAGGTCCACCGCCTTCATGTGCGGCTCGGCGGAGGTCGCGGTGGGCTCAGGCTCGCCGCAGCCCGCCAGGCCGAGCAGGGTCAACAGGGTCAGGGTTCGGATCACCACGGCTGCTCCTCCCAGTCCAGCAGGGGCGAGAAGTCGACGCAGGCGTCGCCGAGGCGCTCGCCGCGGTAGAAGACCGCGCCGCAGCCATCGCAGGCGCTGGTGTCGATGGCCGCGCCGGGCTCGGTGGGGCCGTCGAAGATGACGTCGTACCAGTTGCCCGAGGGGTCACGCACCGAGATGGTGCCGGAGGGCTCGATGGGGCACATGCTGGCCAGGCCCTCCTGGAAGATGGACACGCCGTCCATCACGACGGTGTCGGCCTCGGAGGACAGGCCGCTGACGCCGCCCTGCAGGTTGACGAGCCCGCCGTGGAACTGGGGGCTGGTGTCCTCGGGGACCCAGTAGGCCAGGATGGTGAGGTCGGGGGCGATGTCCTCGTCCATCCAGGTGCCGGAGACCTCGGGGCCGTCGTAGGAGAACGTGCCCTGGACGATGCTGTAGTAGAGGGTGTGGGGGGTGTCGCCCTCCCAGTCCATCTGCACGTTGTAGGCCGCGCCGCTGCCGGAGAAGGCGTGGCCGTCGCCGTTGACGATGTCGGCGACCAGGTAGACGTAGTCGCCGCTGACCAGGTAGCCGTCGCCGTTCTCGACGCGGTCGTAGTGGTAGATGAAGCCGTACCCCGAGAAGTAGCTGCCGTCCTCGGAGTAGCAGTAGTCGTACCAGTAGGTGTTGTCCTCGTTGGCGTAGTAGTCCGGGCAGCCCTCCTCCTGCCCGACCATCGCGGCCTGGTAGCCGGCGATGACCGGCTGGGCGTTCAGGTCGAAGGCGCCGACCACCGCCTCGGTGATGGCGTCCTCCACCTGCGCGATGGAGAGCGACGGCGCGGGCGGGTCGGACTCCTCGTAGATGTAGGTGCCGGGGTCATCCACGACGCCGGTGTCGACGACGGGATCGTCAGGCTGCTTGTTGCAGGCGATGAGGGCGAGCGCGAGGAGCATGTGGCCTCCGTTCGGGCGTTTCCGGGGGAAGACTAAGATACCCCCGTGGCCGGGGTCTCTGCAGGGTCGTCCGGTGGGACACACCAAGCCAGTGGGGGTGAAAGAAAAAAACGTGAACGGGGGCGCGGGGGCGCCCGGTCGATAAGGGACCGCTTGAAGGAGCCCGTATGTCCGCCGATCCTGCCTTCTGGAACAACATCGCCGAGTCCTACGCCGCCAAGCCGGTGGATGACCCCGCCGCCTTCGACCGCAAGATCGCCATCATGAAGTCCCACATGCGCCCGGACCACGTCGTCCTGGACGTCGGCTGCGGCACGGGCTCCCTGGCGCTGCGCCTCGCGGACACCGGCGCGCAGCTCCACGGCCTGGACATCTCCCCCGAGATGATCCGCATCGCTCGCGGCAAGGCCGAGGCCCAGGGGGTCGACAATGTCACCTTCCACGTCGGACCCTTTGACGACAGCTTCACGGTCTTCCCGGACGAGAGCCTGGACGGCGTGTGCGCGTGCAGCATCCTGCACCTGGTCGAGGACCGGGACGACGCGCTGGCGCGCATCCACCGGCTGCTCAAGCCGGGGGGCTTCTTCATCTCGTCGAACGTGTGCCTGGGCGGGTCGTGGGTCCCCTACGGGCCCGTGCTGGCGGTGATGCGCTGGCTGGGCAAGGCGCCGATGGTGAAGCGCGTCTCGCGGGAGACCGCGGTGGCCGAGGCGGAGGCCGCGGGGTTCGTGGACGTGGCGCTGCCGGACGTGGGGGCGAAGGAGACGGTGGTGTTCATGGTGGCGTGGAAGCCCCCTCACCGCATGTAGTACTCCATCGCGTTCATCCCCTCATACGAGCTGCCGTCGTCGGCCCGCCGGGCCGCTCCCGACGGGCACACGTCCCCGTCCCGGTTCCCGTAGGCGTCGTACGCGGTGTTGATGTAGCTGGCCATCGGGTGGGGCTCGTCGTTCCAATAGGAGTTCTGGTAGGTCGGGCAGGTGGTGCAGCAGGACGTGTAGAACCACGGCGTGCCGTAGCGGGATGCGGCGAGGCAGTGGGTGGAGCCGCCCGAGTCCCGGGTGGAGAGGGTGGTGTTGTTGAAGATCGTCACCGCCTGACTCACGCCGCTCAGGGTCGTGGCGCTGGAGGTGATGGCGTAGGTGCCCCCGGTGGCCTCGTAGTACAGAGGCCCGCAGTCCACGCCGCTGCTGCTGTCCCGGGGGACGTTGACGAGCAGGTGGTCCAGCGCCACGTTGAGAGAGGTCCAGTACTCCCCGGCGAGGCGGAAGGCGTAGCCCGGGGCGGCGTCGCCGAGGGTGCTGCCGTACCAGTCGGCGTAGCCGGTCCAGAGCTGCTGGGAGTCCGACCAGTCCCACACCGTGCGCTGCACCAGGGTCCAGCCGCCGCCGTCGTGGGTCATGTCGCAGTAGACCTCCACGTCCGCCAGCGAGCCCGAGGCGCCGTCGGGGTCGATGCGATACAGACCGTCGCCGGTGGAGGCGCCGTCGTTGAGCGCGTCCAGGCAGCTCTCGCAGATGTCCGGCGCCACGCCGTCGCAGTCCATGTCGGCGCCGCCGCAGGGCTCGGGGGCGCCGGGATGGACGTCGCCGTCTGTGTCGTCACAGTCCGCGCTGTCCGCCACGTAGCCCGAGGGCTGGCTGCAGGCGACGTCGGTGGTGCTGCTGTCGCCGTAGTTGTCCCCGTCGCTGTCGGCGTACCAGGTGTCGGCGTCGACGGCGTCGTCCTCGTCGGTGGTGCCGTCGCAGTCGTCGTCGACGCGGTTGCAGGTCTCGGTGGCCGCCGGGTTGACGCCGCCGTCGCTGTCGTCACAGTCGGAGCTGTCCGCCACATAGCCCGACGGCTGCGCGCAGGCCGTGGTGCGGACGTCCGGATCCCCGTAGGTGTCGCTGTCGCTGTCGGCGTACCAGGTCGGGGCGTCGGCGGCGTCGTCCTCGTCGGTGGAGCCGTCACAGTCGTCGTCGCCGCTGTTGCAGGTCTCGGTGGCCGCCGGGGACACCGAGGCGTCGCCGTCGTCGCAGTCGTCGGCGTTCTCGACGTAGCCGGTGGGCTGGTCACAGGCCTGCACGGTGTAGTCCTCGTCCCCGTAGGTGTCGCCGTCGGTGTCGGCGTACCAGGTCAGGGCGTCGAGGGCGTCGTCCTCGTCGACGGTGCCGTCGCAGTCGTCGTCCACGCCGTTGCACAGCTCGTCCGCGTCGGGGTTCACGGCCGGGGCGGTGTCGTCGCAGTCCTCGGCGTTGTCGGTGTAGCCGGTGGGCGGGTCGCAGCTCTGCAGGGAGGCGGCCGGGTCGCCGTAGCCGTCGAGGTCGGCGTCGGCGTACCAGGTGGCCTGCACGTCCTCGTCCACCTGGCCGTCGCAGTCGTTGTCCACCTCGTCGCAGCGCTCGGCGGCGTCGGGGTACGTCTCGGGGTCGGCGTCGTCGCAGTCGTCGCCGTTGTCGACGAAGCCCGCGGGGGCGGCGCAGGCCTCCTGGCTGATGAGGGCGGCGCCGTAGCCGTCGGCGTCGGCGTCGGCGTAGTACGTCGTGGTCACCCCCTCGTCGGCCACGCCGTCGCAGTTGTTGTCCACCCCGTCGCAGACCTCGGGGTTGTCCGGGAAGGCGTTGGGGTCGGTGTCGTCGCAGTCCTTGGCGGCGGGCACCCCGTCGCCGTCCTCGTCCACCTCGATGACGCCGGTGTCGTCGGTGGTCTCCTTGTTCGTGCAGCTCGCGGCGAGCGCGGCGAGCGCGGCGAGCGCGGTGAGGGCGATGAGGGTCGTTGCGCGCATCCTGGCACCTCCTGGCGTTCCTCGGTCCGGGCAGTCTACGTCAGAAGGTCGGCGGTTTGTGGGTTTACGGAGTTATCCACAGAGTTGTGCATAGCTATTGACAAGTCAAAGTCGGGGGTGATGCAGCACCTGAGGTCGGCGACGGGATCGGCCCGCGCCTACCGCTTCCCCCGCCGCCGCTGCTCCACCGCCCGCATCTGCGCGAACCACCGCTCCGGCAGCAGCCGCTTGAGCAGCCAGAACCACCGGAATTTCCGGTGGGAGATCACCATGAACCGCCCGCTGCGCGCGGCCCGCACGATGTCGTCGGCGACGTCCTCGGCGGTGACGGTCGAGGCGTCCATCAGGCCCTGGACGGCCTTTCGCTGCCCCTCCGAGCCCGCGCCGGAGTTCTCGACGAGGTTGGTGCGGAAGAAGGCCGGGCAGATGACGGAGACGGTGATGCCGTCGGGGGCCACCTCGGCCCGCAGGGTCTCCGAGACCGCGATGACGCCGGCCTTCGCGACGTTGTAGGGCGCCATGCCCGGCGCCTGGGAGAAGCCCGCCGCCGAGGCCACGTTGGCGACGTGCCCGCCGCCCGCCTCGGTCATCATCGGCACGAACGCGCGGCAGCCGCGGATCACGCCCATCAGGTTGATGTCGAATTGCCGCTGCCAGGCGGCGTCGGGGGCGTCGGTCACCCGCCCGAGGTCCGCCACCCCGGCGTTGTTGACCAGCAGGTCCACCCCGCCCCAGCGCGCCCGCACCGCGTCCGCCAGCGCCGCCCAGGCCGCGTCGTCCCGCACGTCGAGCGCCTGGACCAGCGGCTCCCCGCCCGCCGCAGTGACCGCCTCAGCGGTCTCGGCCAGCCCGGCCTCGTTGATGTCCGCCAGCGCGACCCGCGCGCCGTCCCGGGCCAGCCGCAAGGCCACCGCCCGCCCCAGCCCGCTCGCCGCGCCGGTCACCACTGCCCGAAGGCCAGAGCCCGCCTGAGTCATCGCACACCACTCCGTGAAGCCCCGCGTCCACCCGGTGGGTTGCGCGCGCGGGGATGGCAGGGGATCATAGCCGCCCCACACCCCCAGATCCTCCCGGAGGCCTCGTGCTCCCCCTGCTCTTCATCCTCGCCGCCCACGCCGCCGAGGGAGACACCACCCTCAGCCTCACCCTCACCGGCCCCACCGGCGAGGCCGCCATCCAGGAGCAGGTCTCGATCCCCCACGAGCAGACCTACCCGCTGCAGTACGGCAAGGCCCTCTACGAGATCGAGGTGTCCGCGACCCCGGACGGCAAGCGGGTGGCGCTGGTCGCCACCATCTACGAGCTGAAGGGGCGGAAGCGCCTGCCGGTCTCCGCGCCCAAGCTGGTCCTCAACCCCGAGGACCAGCGCACCAAGGAGGTCACCACCCCGGCCCCCCGGGGCTACGCCGCCCCCGACGGCGCCAAGCCCACCCTGCTGACCTGGTCGCTGGAGGGCTCGTGGCAGTGGACCGGCCCCGACTGGCCCGCCGACGCCCGCGCCGCCAGCGTGGCGCCCGGGCAGGTGGTCACGACCTGGACCGACACCTGGCTCTACGCCGCCCCCGACACCGGCGCGTCCAAGGTCCACCTGCGGCCCGAGGAGCACGCCCCCGGCGCGCACGCCTACCTCGCCCTGGAGGTCCTGGAGGACAAGGGCGCCTGGCTCCGGGTGAAGGGCCTGGACGGGCAGGGCCGCTGCCACGCCGCGCAGGACAGCGCCCTCGGCGCCCTCGGCGTCGAGGCCTGGGTCGAGCGCAGCGCCCTGCTGCTGATGGTCAAGGAGCCCGTCGAGGTCCCCTTCGAGGACGGCCGCTCCGCCACCCTCCAGCCCGGCGCGGTGGCCCTGCCGCCGGAGGGCCGCCGCGAGGTCTTCGCCAACGAATTGCTGTTCACCGTGGACACCGGCGGCGCGGTGGCCGCCCTGCCCCTCCCGGCGGGCAGCCTGGGCCTGGGGGTGTCTCCCGGCGCCCCCCGGGCGCTGGCCACCGCCGAGACCCACGTGGTGCCCTCCTCCAGCGGCACCATCGGCAACACGCCGGTCGGTCCGGTCACCTGGCTGAGCGCGCGGCAGGCCTACGTGATGGAGCGCTTCGAGGGCGCGGGCCAGGACCAGGCGGGGGTGGCGCTGGCCGAGCGCTGCGGCGACTGGCGGCTGAGCGTGCAGGCCGCCCGGATCAAGCCGGCCGGGGCGTTCGAGGCGGTACCGGACAGCGCGCCGTCGGTCGGCACGCCGGGCCCCTGGTCCCTGACCTGGCCCGGGGGCGAGCCCGCCGGGCAGGCGGATGCCCTGCCCCTGTCCCCCCCGGCGCCCGACGCGGACGGCGCCCGCTGCGCGCTGTACTCCATCGACACCACCCCGGTCCCGGTGATGGAGGGCGTGGTCTACGAGGTGGACCCGGAGCGGTCGTTCAAGGCCTGCCTGGAGGCAAAGGACTGATCCGCGGCGCCCTCTGCGGCCTCTCATGGGGGCAGGAGGGCAGCGATGCGCGGACTGATGCTCGGCCTGGTGCTGGCCGTCGCTTGCGGTGACAAGGAGGGCTCTGTCGACGACAGCACGCCCGAGGACACCAGCACCGAGGACACGGCCCCCGACGACACCGCCGTCGCGGACACAGCCCGCGACGATCCCGATGGCGACGGCTTCACGGACGACGACTGCGCGCCCGACGACCCCAGCATCCACCCCGGCGCCGAGGACATCCCCCGCGACGGGATCGATCAGGACTGCGACGGCGCGGACCGCTGCGCGGCGAGCGCCGAGGTCGTCTACCCGGGGAGGCTCCGGATCCAGTGGGGGACCTACGAGAGCACGGTCGCCTCGGTCTGTGACCGCGGCTACAACGCCCTGGGGAGCCTCTACATCGAGGAGTCCTACCCCCTGAGCGACCTGAGCGCGCTCTCCTGCATCTGCCGGATCGTCGGCGACCTCTGGATCTACCCGGACAGCGAGCGGACGAACCTGACCAACCTGCGGGGCCTGGAGAACATCCAGGAGATCGGCGGGAACCTCATCCTGTGGGAGGTCTCGGAGCGCTTCAGCCTGGAGGGGCTGGACAACCTGCAGCGCGTCGGCGACAGCCTCGAGCTGTGGGAGGGGCCCACCCACACGGCGCTGTCCCCCCTCTCCAACCTGGAGAGCATCGCGGGCGACCTGACCGTCCACGACAGCACGCGCACGGATCTCCAGGGGTTGACCGGCCTGCGCACGATCGAGGGGGCGCTGGACCTCCACGACAACCCCGGGCTGACGTCGCTGGCAGGGCTGGAGGGCCTGGAGCGCGCCGGAAACCTGCTCCTCCGGGACAACCCGCTCCTCCGCGACGCCTCGGCCCTGGATGGGCTCGAGATCACCGGCTACCGCGTCCAGCTCTACCGGAACGCGCTGGAGGCCGCGCCGTCCGTCCGCGTGGCGTCAGACACCCTGAACTTGATGATCGAGGAGGAGAGCGCCCTGGCTTCGATCGAGGGCCTGACCGGGGTGACCGAGGTGGCCGGCCTGCAGCTCGCCAGCCTGCCGTCGCTGCGCTCCCTCGCCGGGCTGGACAACCTGGCCCACGTCACCAACAGCATCACCCTGAGCGACCTGCCCCAGGTGCCGGACCTCGACGGAATGGGCGCGCTCGTCGAGGCCGAGGCGCTGCTGGTCTCGCCGCCCTGCGTGGGGTCGCTGGACGGGCTCGACGCCCTGACCACCATCGCGCGCGTGGAGCTCAACGACTGCGCCGCCCTGACGTCCCTGGGCGAGCTGCCTTCGCTGGTCGGGATCACCGACACCTTGGAGGCCCGCCGCACCGGCCTGACCGCCATCGACGGCCTCAACGCCCTGGAGACCGTCGGCGGCGGCCTCTACCTCGGCAACAACGCCGCCCTGGTCTCGATCGACGGCCTCAACGGCCTCCGCGAGGTCGGCGGCACCCTGGAGATCAGCACCGCGCCCGCGCTCACCTCCCTGGCGGGCCTCACCGCCCTGGAGCAGGTGGGCGGCGACCTCCAGCTCGTCGACCTCGACGCCCTGGCCACGATCGACGGCCTCGGCGCCCTCGCCGCCGTCGGAGGGGAGCTGGTCGTGGAGGCCAACGACCGGCTGGAGGACCTCTCCGGCTTCGAGGCCCTGGCCACCGTGGGCGGCGAGGTCCAGGTGTGGACCAACCCGGCGCTGACCTCGCTGGCCGGCCTCGGCGCCCTCACCCGGGTCGGCGGCCTCTACCTCTACGACAACGACGGGCTCCTCAGCGTCGACGGCGCCGAGGGCCTGCGCATCGTGGACGACCGCCTGCGCGTCGACCACAACGGCGCGCTGCTCGACCTCACCGGGCTGCACGGCGTCGACAGCGTGGGCGGAAACCTGGTCGTCCGCGACAACCCCACCCTCCCCGACGCCGAGGCCGAGGCCCTGCGCGACGCCATCGGCGCCATCGGCGGCAACGTCACCCTGCGGGACAACGGCGGCTGAGGCCGCCAGGAGAACACCCATGACCGGATGGACGCTCGCGCTGGCCCTGCTGGGCTGCGTCGAGAAGGAAGCCCTCACCGACGACACCGCCGGCGCGCACCCGACCCCCGACGATCCCGATGGCGACGGCTTCACGGAAGACGACTGCGCGCCGCAGGACCCCGCGATCCACCCCGGCGCCGAGGACATCCCCCGCGACGGGATCGACCAGGACTGCGACGGCGCGGACCGCTGTCCCGAGGGCGCCGACCTCGTCGTCTACCCGCGGCGCCTCGACATCGTGTGGGGGACCGCGGACCACCAGCTCGAGGCCATCTGCGACGAGGGCTACAACGCCCTGGACGACCTGCGGGTCCAGGCCTCCGGCTACCTGACCGACCTGCGCGGCCTCTCCTGCATCTGCGCGATCACGGGGAGCTTGACCCTCCAGCCCATGAGTTCGCAGCCGGTGCTGGTCTCGACCCGCGGCCTGGAGGGGGTGCAGGAGATCGGCGGGGACCTCGTGCTGGACGAGGTGCCGGACTGGTTCGATCTGGAGGGCCTGCGCAACCTGGAGCGCGTCGGGGTGGACCTCACCGAGACCGGAGGGACCGGCGTCCTGGACCTCTCTCCCCTCGCCCGCCTCGCGGCGGTCGACGACGACGTGACCATCGCGGAGGGGCAGCGGACCGACCTTGTGGGCCTCTCCGGGCTTCGCACGATCGGCGGGTGGCTGACCGTGGCGGAGAACAGCGACCTGACCTCCCTGGACGGCCTCGACAGCCTGGCGCAGGTCGGGGGGCTGGTGCTCCGGGACAACCCCCGGCTGTTGAGCGCGGCGGCGCTGGACGGGCTCACGCTGAGCGGGGGCGGGCTCTCCATCTACCGGAACGCGCTGACGGAGGTCCCGGTGCTGCTCGCGCCGGAGGGCCTGCTCGGCGTCTACATCGCGCAGGAGCCCGCGCTGGCCTCGATCGAGGGCCTGGCGGGGCTCACCGCCGCCGAGACCCTGCGGCTGGAGGCGCTGCCGTCGCTGACCTCCCTCGCTGGCCTCGACGGGCTGGAGCAGTTGGGCCGCCGGCTCGCGCTGAGCGACCTCCCGCAGGTGCAGGATCTCCAGGGCCTGGGGGCGCTCCGGGCGGTCGAGCGCGTGGAGCTGGAGCCGCCCTGCGTCCCCTCCCTGAGCGGGCTCGACGCCCTGGAGACGGTGGAGGACATGGAGCTGAGCGACTGCGCCGCGCTGACCTCCCTCGGCGAGCTGCCCGCCCTGGTCGAGATCACCGGCCGCCTGAGGGCCCACCGCACCGGCCTGACCGCGATCGACGGGCTCAACGCCCTGGAGTCCGTCGGCGACGGCCTCTACCTCGGCAACAACGAGGCGCTGACCTCCATCGACGGCCTCAACGCCCTGCGCGCGGTCGGCGACACCCTGGAGATCGCTGGCGCGCCCGCGCTGACCTCGATGGCGGGGCTCACCGCCCTGGAGACCGTCGGCGGCGACCTCCAGCTCATCGACCTCGACGCCCTGGTCACCATCGACGGCCTGGGCGCCCTCACCGCCGTGGGCGGCGACGTGCTCGTGGAGTCCAACGCCGCGCTGGGCGACCTCTCCGCCTTCGAGGCCCTGACCACCGTGGGCGGCGAGCTCCAGGTGTGGACCAGCCCGTCGCTGACCTCCCTCGCCGGTCTGGGCTCCTTGAGCCAGGTCGGTGGCCTCTACCTCTACGACAACGACGGGCTCCTGAGCGTCGACGGCGCCGAGGCCCTGCGCAGCGTCGACGACCGCCTGCGCATCGACCACAACGACGCGCTGCTCGACCTCTCCGGCCTGCACGGCGTAGACAGCGTGGGCGGCAACCTGATCGTCCGCGACAACCCCGCGCTGCCCGACGCCGAGGCCGAGGGACTGCACGACGCCATCGGGACCGTCGGGGGGAACGTGACCTTGAGGGACAACGGCGGGTAGGAGCCCGATGCGTTAGGGACCTTCACGCCCGCTTGAAGGAGGTCGCCGCATGCTCTGGTCCCTGGCTCTGGCCTGGTCCGGCGTGGTCCAGGCCCAGGAGCTGTCCATCCCCCACGAGATGTACACGCTCGACAACGGCCTGACCGTGATCCTCGCCGAGGATCACTCCGTCCCCATCGTCCAGGTGAACCTCTGGTACCACGTCGGCTCCCGCGACGAGGTGGCCGGGCGCACCGGCTTCGCCCACCTCTTCGAGCACCTGATGTTCCAGGGCTCCCTGCACAACAACCAGGACTACTTCGAGCCCCTCCAGGAGATCGGCGGGCAGGTCAACGGCTCCACCACCCTGGACCGGACCAACTACTTCGAGGGCGTGCCCGCCGAATACCTGCCCCTGGCCCTGTGGGCCGAGGCCGACCGCATGGGCTTCCTGCTGGAGGCAACCGACGCCGACCGCCTCGCCAACCAGAAGGACGTCGTGCGCAACGAGCGCCGCCAGCGCTACGAGAACCAGCCCTACGGCACGTACTGGATCACCCTGCTGGAGAACGTCTTCCCCGAGGGCCACCCCTACCACCACCCCACCATCGGCTACCACGAGGATCTGGACGCCGCGACCCTCGACGACGTCAGCGCCTTCTTCCGCGCCTGGTACGTGCCCAACAACGCCTCGCTGGTCATCTGCGGCGACTTCGACCCCGCGACCGCCCGCGAACTGGTGGACCGCTACTTTGCCCCCATCCCCGCGGGCCCCCAGCCCCCCAAGACCGAGGCCCCGCCGATCGTCCACGAGCAGGAGATCGAGCTGCGCCGCGCCGAGGCCGGGGTCCCCCACGAGAAGGTCTGGATCGCCTGGCCCACCCCTGCGGTGTTCGAGCCCGGCGACGCCGAGCTGGACCTGCTCTCCAGCCTGCTCGCGGACGGCAAGGACGCCCGCCTCTACCGCGAGCTGGTCATCGAGCAGCAGATCGCCAAGGAGATCGACGCCTTCCAGGCGAGCTGCGAGCTGGACAGCATGTACGTCATCTCCGCGACCGCCGCCGAGGGCCACACCACCGACGAGATCGTCGCCGAGGTCGACCGCATCCTGGCCGAGCTGGTGGCCGACGGGGTGACCGACGAGGAGGTCGCCGTCGGCCTCACCAACTACGAGGCCCGCTACGTGGACGGCCTGGAGACCGTCGCGGCCAAGGCCAACCAGCTCAACAGCTACTTCAAGACCACCGGCCAGCCCGACTACCTCGAGCAGGACCTGGCCCGCTACCGGGCGGTCACCCCCGAGGGCGTGCGGTCCACCGCCGAGACCTGGCTCGGCCCCGGCCGGGTCGTGCTCCACATCTGGCCCGAGGAGGCGGAGTGATGCGCCCGCTGCTGCTGCTGACCCTCTCCCTGGCCGCCTGCGGCCCCAAGGACGCCCCCATCGAGTCCGCGGCGGGGTCCGCGGACCCCCGCTTCGAGCGCCCCGCGCCCCTGGCCCGCCCGGCCTTCGACCTGCCCACGCCCCAGCGCGCCACCCTCTCCAACGGCGTGGCGGTGGTGCTGGTCGAGAACCACGAGCTGCCGGTGGTGGACCTGCGGATCGTGTTCTCCTCGGGCTCCTGGACCGACCCGGTCGGCAAGGAGGGCCTGGCCTCCTCGGCGATGGACATGCTCAACGAGGGCGCGGGGGACCTGGACGCGGTGGGCTATGCCAGCGCCCTGCGGAAGCTCGGCGCCCGGGTCGGGGCCGGCGCGGGCCTGGACAGCGCCTCGGTCACCCTGCACACCCTGAACAAGCACCTGGAGCCGGCCCTGGACCTGTGGGCCCTGGCCCTGCTCGATCCGGCCTTCGACGCCGATGAGTGGGACCGGGTCCGCAAGCAGCGCGTCCAGAACGTCGCCGCCGCACGCACCAACCCCAACGCCATCGCGGGCCGCGTGTTCGACCGCGTGATGTTCGGGGACACCTACGACGGCCGCTTCGAGACCGAAGGCAGCCTCAAGGCCATCTCCGCCGCCGACCTGGAGGCGTGGCACGCCGACCAGCTCGTCTCCGGCAACGCCCTGATCCTGGCGGGCGGGGACATCACGCTGGAGGAGCTGACCCCGCTCCTGGAGGCCCGGCTGGCCGACTGGTCGGGGGAGAGCACCCGCGCCGCCCCCGAGATCACCGTCCACGCGCCGACGTCCACGGTCATCCACCTGATCGACAAGCCCGGCGCCGCCCAGTCGGTCATCGTCGCCGGCCGCCCGGTGGGCCACCGCACCGACCCCCACTACGACGCCCTCTACGTGGCGAACACCATCTGGGGCGGCATGTTCATGTCCCGGCTGAACATGAACCTGCGCGAGGACAAGGGCTACACCTACGGCGCGCGCTCCCGGCTCTCCAACGGCCTGGCCCCGACCATCTGGAACGCCTCCACCTCGGTCAAGAGCGACACCACCGCCGATGCGCTCTCCGAGATCTTCGGCGAGCTGGCGGCGATCGGGGATGCTCGCCCCCTCACCGAGGACGAGCGGGCCTACTTCGCGGGCTCGCTGGTGTCCGGCTACCCGGCCCGGTTCGAGACCACCGACTACCTGCTGGGCCAGCAGTCCGAGGTGTGGCGCTATGAGCTGCCGGCGGACTGGCTGGAGTCCTACATCCCCCGCGTCGAGGCGGTCACCGCCGGGCAGGCCCAGGTGGCATTCTTGGAGCAGGTCGCCACCCAGCCGCTGACGGTGGTGGTCGTCGGCGACCTGGCCACGATCCGCGCCCCGATCGAGGCCCTCGGCCACCCCGTGGTCGAGCTGGACGTCGACGGCGCGCCGGTCAGCGAACCCAACTCAGACTGAGGAGAGCGCGATGTCGGTACGCTCCGACGTGATCTGGATGGACGGCGAGCTGGTCCCCTTCGACCAGGCCAAGGTGCACGTCCTGAGCCACACCCTGCACTACGGGCTGGGCGTGTTCGAGGGCATCCGCGCCTACGAGCAGCCCGACGGTCGGCCGGGCATCTTCAAGCTGGACGCGCACCTGCGGCGGCTGTTCGACTCCGCGAAGATGTGCCAGATCAAGCTGCCGTTCTCCTACGATCAGGTCGCGGACGCCTGCATGGAGACGATCCGGGCCAACCAGCTCACCGACTGCTACATCCGCCCGCTGGTCTACCTGGGCAGCGGCGCGATGGGCCTGGGGGCCCGCAACGAGGTCCACGTCACCATCGCGGTGTGGAAGTGGGGCGCCTACATGGGCGAGGACGGCCTCAAGAACGGCATCCGGGCGGGCACCTCGTCCTTCACCCGGCACGCCATCAACTCCAACCTCCAGCGCGCCAAGGTCATCGGGCACTACGTCAACTCGATCATGGCCCGGTACGAGGCCAACGACAACGGCTACCAGGAAGCCATCATGCTCGACCAGAACGGCTACGTGGCCGAGGGCACGGGCGAGAACCTGTTCGCGCTGCGGGGGCGCACCATCAAGACCCCCTCGGTGACCAACATCCTGGGCGGCATCACCCGCAAGACCGCCATCCAGATCCTCAACCACGAGGGCTACGACGTCATCGAGACCCAGTTCGGACGGGACCTGCTCTACGTGGCCGACGAGGTCTTCATGACCGGCACCGCCGCCGAGGTCACCCCCATCGTCGAGGTGGACCGTCGCGTGGTCGGCGACGGCACCCCAGGCGCCATCACCCAGCGGGTCCAGGACATCTACCTGAGCGGCGTTCGGGGCAAGGTCGACTGGATGAAGCCCTTCATCACCGCGGTGTAGTCGCGGCGTTCAGTTTTCCGTGATGCCGTTTTCATCGGTATTCCAGACGACACCTGCGCGCAGGGACTTGTCGCCCCGGGGGGCGGTGGGCACAATGGGGTCAGTGCGGGTGCCCACCCGCACGTCGCGTCGGTCGTAGCTGGCCGCCGCGGCTCGGGCCACGCCGGCCGGCGTCGCCCGACCCCACGCTCCCGTGGCGATACCGGCGGTCGGCTCGGGACGGCAGGACGGGACCTGCGACGTTGAACGCGCCGAATGAAGGAGGTGATCCAGTGACATTCCCCTACGTGCGCCGCGAGGTGGTGGCTCCATAGTCGGAGCAGTCACGTCTTCTTCTTCGGCGGCAACGTCGTAGAGAGGTGTACGGGCTCCAATGACATGGGTCCCGGCCACCACCGTCCCCTGAGGCTCCGGGTTGCACGCCCGGGTGGGAGTTCCCCGCACCAGCCTCAGGGGTTTCTCTTTCCTTGGATCAGTTGCCGTTCCACCAGTCCTGGAGGCCGTTCCAGCCCTCCTGGGCCTGGCCCCAGCCCCACTCGACGCCGTCGCGGACCTGGCCCGCGCCCCAGCGCACGCTCTCCGCGCCCGTGCGCTGCCAGCCGGCCGCCGGGTCGTTGGAGCCGCGGTCGCCGGGCACGAAGTCGTGGCGCTCGATGCCGTAGCTGGACTCGGTGGCGATGTCCCGACCGCCCTCCTGGGAGAGGTCCCAGGTGCCCTGGTTCCACTCGCCCACGTCGGTCCAGCTCTCCTGGGCGACCCTGTTGCCCTGGGGGTCGGTCTTGGGGGCCATGAACATGGCCAGGTGGGCCCGCACCGGGTTGGCCTGGCCCAGCTCGTAGTGGTAGGTCGGGCCGGGCGCGTGGCCGTCGCCGGAGAGGGGCACGACGTCGCCCCCGGCGGTGTAGTTGGTGCCGGGCACGCCGGCGGCCTCCAGGCGCTGGAGGGCGGGCTCCTCCAGGCCGGCGGGCTGGAAGTTGACGATCTCCTGCACCCGGTCGGTGTTGTTGGCGGCGGTGGTGCCCGAGAGCGCCCCGCCCAGGCTGTGGCCGGTCAGCACGGCGGGGCCATACGCCTCCGTGAGGGCGGCGAGCTGCCCGTCGATGGCCTCGCGATTGTGGGTGTACTGCTCGTGCCCCACGCCCTGGGGGTCGATGTCGGTCAGGAAGTCCTCCCCGCCGGAGGTGCCGCGGAACGCCATGATGGGGGCCGGCAGCGCGTTGCCGTCGGGCCCACTCCACCGCCCGTCCTCCCCCTGGGTCGCGCCCTCGGGGAGGAGCGGGTTGATGGTCAGCACCTGCATGTCGTTCTCGCCGTTGAGCCACTGGACGTTCGGGTCGTAGCCCCAGGCCCGCAGCAGGTCGGCGTCCCCCTGCCCCAGCTCTGCGGGCACCTCGGCGCCGTCCGCGCCCTGCCGGTACGCGATGTTCTTGGAGACGTACTCGTAGAGGAAGTGCTCCACCGGCGCGCCGGGCGGCAGGCCCAGGACGTCGCGGTTCTCCTCCACCCACGCGGGGGTCATCTCGCCCGTGGAGGGCAGGTCGATGCTCTGGCGCTCCGGCGCCCCGAACCAGGGGAACTTGTCCCGGAGCCGGGTGGGCCCCTGGTCGCCGCCCCGCGCGAGCCCCAGGGCCTGCAGCCGCTCCTGGTTGGACAGCCCTGGCCCTGACTCGGGTCCAGGTCCGTCCTCGACCCGGAAGTCCGGCATGAGGTGGTGCTGCTCATGCTCCTGCTGGGGGGCCTGCTGGGCGTAGGTCGGCACGGGACCTCCAGGGTGGGGAGGTCAAGTTTCGTCCGGCTGGCGGCGCGCGGGAAGGAAAAACCGCGTCGGGAGCGCCTTCCTGGGGCCCGGACGTAATAAGTCCGGGGGGTTGGGGCGTCAGATCCTTTGCGGGGCGCTCACCGCCGCCCCTGCGGGAAGTCGGGCAGCGGGGTGCCCCGGGGCGTCACCGGCGCCCGCAGCGCGCTCGCCGGCACCCGGCCCCGACCGAAGCCCATCCACTGGCCGTTGACCCGCACCAGGGTGGCCTCGGCGGGCATCATGAACCGCTCCCCGGCGGGCTGGTCGAGGGCCTGCACGATGCGCAGCCAGGCCGGCAGGGCCGTGCGCCCCCCGGTCTCCGAGCTGCCCAGGGCGCTCGTGCCGTCGGTCCCGACCCAGACCGCCACGGTGTAGCGGGGGGTGAACCCCACGAACCAGGCGTCCTGGAAGCCGTTGGTGGTGCCGGTCTTGCCGGCCCGGTCGTAGTCGGGGTCCCAGGCCCGCCGCGCGGTGCCGGCCCGGACCACCTCCCGCATCATGTCCGCCAGCTCGTAGGCCACCCCGGCGGGCAGGGCGCGGGGGAGCGGCCCCCCGGGCAGCACCACGGTGGCCTTCGGCCCCAGCACGAGGGGCTCCCCCGCGCGGGCGAGCACCTGCCCGTCCCGGCCCACGACCGCGTCGATGAACACCGGGTCCACCGGCTGACCCATGCGGGCGATGGTGGCGTAGCCCAGCGCCTGGTCCAGGGGCGTCACCTCGCTGGAGCCCAGCGCGATGGTGAGGTCCTCGCGGATGCGGGTGCGCACGCCCATGGCCCGCGCCAGCCGGACCACCTCGGCGGGCCCCACCTCCATCGCCAGGCGCACCGCCACCGTGTTCAGGCTGCGGGCCAGCGCGCTGCGCATGGGCAGAGCGCCCGCGTAGCCGCCGCCGTAGTTCTGGGGGCTCCAGCTCTTCCCGCCCCCGGCCGGCAGGGAGATGGGCGCGTCCAGCACGGTGTCGAGGGAGGACCGGCCGCTGAGCAGGGCCGCCGCGTAGACGTAGGGCTTGAAGGAGCTGCCCGGCTGCCGCTCCGCCTGGGCGGCCCGCACGAAGCCCTCCAGGGCGACCTCCTGGCCGCCGACCACGGCGAGGATGCGCCCGGTGCGGTTCTCCAGCACCACCGCCGCGCCCTGGGCCCACGGGGCCTCCGACAGCGCGACCTGGCCGGACGCCTCCAGGCAGACGTCGAGCACGTCCCCGGGGCGGATCCGGGTTCGCAGAGGAGCCGGCCCGGCCTCGCCCTCGGGGTCGCGCACCGGGGCGACCCGGTCGGCCTCCCGCAGCGCGAAGGTGAACGGCCCCGCCCCGAGGCGCTCCAGGTCCACCGGCTCGGGCACGATGGCCTCGAAGCACTCCCCGACCCCGGGGGCGAGGGGCTCCCCCTGGGGGCTGCGGCGGAGGCGGGGGGCCCGGCGCAGGAAGGCGTCCCGCTGGTCGGGGGGCAGGCGCCGGGTCGCGCCCTGGCGCCCCTGGCGCTCCACCAGCGCCCGCAGGGCCTCGCGCACGGCGGCCTCGGCCTCGGCCTGGATCGCCGGCTCCAGGGCGGTGCGGAGCTGGATGCCCTGCTCGAAGGCGACCAGGCCGGGCAGCAGGCGGCGCAGCTCCCGCCGGACGAGGGTCGGGTAGGAGGCGTCCCGCCCGGGATCCACCCGAGGGCGGCCGGGGGTCAGCACCGGGTCGTCCAGGTAGCCCTCGACGTCGGCCTCCGGCAGGCTGCCCGCCGCCACCATCGCCCGCAGCACGATGGCGCGCCGCTCGGCGGCCCGCAGGGGGTCGTTCCGCGGGTTGTAGAGGGACGGCGCGGGGATGAGCCCGGCCAGCATCGCGGCCTGGCCCGGGTCGATGTCCCGGGCGGAGACCCCGAAGTAGTCCTGGGACGCCGCCTCCAGGCCGTAGTTGCCCGAGCCCAGGAACACGAAGTTGATGAACAGCTCCAGGATCTGGTGCTTGCTCAGCTCGCGCTCCAGGCGATACGCCAGCACCGCCTCCCGCAGCTTGCGCTCGTAGCTGCGCGCGTCGCCCACCATCAGGTTCTTGACGAGCTGCTGGGTCAGCGTGGAGCCCCCCTGGCGCACCCCGCCCGCCTGGAGGTTCACCACCATCGCGCGCAGGATCCCCAGCGGATCGACGCCCTGGTGCTCGAAGAAGCGGCGGTCCTCCGCGGCCAGGAAGGCCTGCCAGGCGTGCTCGGGCAGCTCGTCCAGGGGGACCCAGGTGCGCCGCTCGATCCAGAACTCGTCGACGAGGGACCCGTCGGCGGCATACACCTTGCACGTCGTCGGCGGGCGCCACCCTCGCCACGACGACAGGTCCTCGGGCAGGGTGGAGAGGATGTTGCGGTCCAGCCAGAGAAACCCCAGCACCCCGGCCACCAGGGCCGCGAGGGTGACCAGCGCCGTGGCGCGGGCGAGGGCGCGCAGGATGCGTCGGAGCTTGCTCGACCTGTGCATGGGGGGGCTGGTCTCCTGCGGGAGCCCCGACCTGCCGGACGATTCCGAGGTGAGGCTCCCCACGCCGACGCCCGACCCGGCGGCCCGGGTCGAGCTGAGCCGGCCCAATGTACCCGACGGCATCCGTCACGCCGAGGAGCTGCGGGGCCTGACCCTCGCGCAGCTCGAGCTGGGCTTCGCCGAGCTGTCCGGGGTGGTGCCCGCGCTGGAGGACACCACCCCGGCCCTGGGGCTCCAGCGCCGGCCCGCGGAGCCCTCGGCGCGCTGGCTGGCCATCCCCGAGCTGGAGGGCACGGTCGAGGCGCTGACCCTGCGGCTGACCCTGTGCGCCCCCGACGGCGCGTGCGAGCCTCTGACCTCCAGCGGCGCGCGGGGCGACCTCTACGCCATGACCGCCCAGGTGCTCACCCAGGCCAGCCACCACATGGGGCGCCCCGTGGCCGAGGCCGTGCGCCTCTCCTGGCTGGAGCCCCCCTCCCCCGACCCCTACGCGGTGCTGCTCAGCGGGCGGGCGGCGGCGGCCTGGTACGGCTTCCTCCCGCCGATCGACCCCGCGCTGGAGGGCGACAAGCGGCAGGACCCCATCCAGCGGGCCGCGCTGGTGGACCCCCTGCTCTCCACCTCGGCGTGGGTGCTGGCCCGCCGGGACGCCGACCGGGGGGAGCCCGAGCGCGCCCGCGCCGCGCTGCTCCGGGGCCAGGCCCGGCGCCCCGCCTCCGCCGCGCTGCAGGCGATGGACGCGGCGCTGCTGGAGCAGGCCGGGCAGCCCCAGGCGGCGCTCGCGGGCTGGACCCGGCTGGCCGAGCGCGACCCCTACGACCTGCGCTTCGTCCTGCCGCTGGCCGAGACCACCCTGGCCACGGGGCAGCCGGCCCGGGCCGAGGAGATCCTGGAGCGCCTGCCGCCTCTGAGCCGCGGCGATCGGGACGTGCTGGCCCTGCGGGTCCGCATCGCGGACGCGGGCGAGGGCGCCACCGACGGGCTGCTCGCCCTCTGGCAGGCCGCCGCCCCCGACGACCCCGAGCCGGTGCGCCGCCGCATCCAGGGCATGCTCCGGACCGAGCGCTACGCGGACGCCTACGCCCTGGTGCCGGAGCTGTCCCGCCGGGGGGCCGAGGCCGAGGCCGCCGCGCTGGCCGTGCCCCTGGCCCTGGGCGCGGGCCGCCCCGACCGCGCCCGAGAGGCCGCCGAGGCCCTCGGAGACGCCGACGCCGCCGGGCGCATCGCGATGCGGCAGGCCGCCGAGGCCGACCTCACCGCGCTCCTTGCAGAGCCGTCCTCCGAGGTCCCGCTGGACCCGGCCCTGCGGGCGTGGGCTCTTCTCGAGGCCGACCGCCCCCAGGAGGCCGAGACCCTGGTGGCCGCCGCCCTCAAGCAGCGCCCCTACGACCCGGCCCTGCTGGACGCGCGGCTGGAGGCCCTCTCCCGGATGGGTCGCGGCGCGGACGCGGCGGCCGTGGAGGCGACGCTGCGCCGGGTGGACCCCGCCCGCTACTCGGTCGCCGACCCCTGATCCGCCGGCCCCAGCGCCGCCCCCGGGGCCACCGGCGCGGGGGTGCAGGTGCCGGCGATGGGGGCCCAGCAGGCCTCCGGCGGCACCAGCCACACGCTGGGGTGGATGAGCGCGCGGGTGGGGTGCGGGACCCCGCCCTCCAGCGCCAGGACCGCGACCGGCCCGGGGTCGGGCTGCAGGATCCGGGCCCCGGGCTCGCCCGCCCCGGCGGTCAGCGCGGGCTTGCAGCGGGTGACGTAGGGGGTCAGCTCGGCCTGCTGCCAGGCGGCCAGCTCGGCGTAGCCCCGCTCGTGGACGGCCAGGCGGGCCTCCAGATCGGTCAGATCCGCGGCCAGCACCCCCTCGGCGACCGCCTGCACCGTCGGCGCGGCGGCCATGCGCTGCACCCGGGTGGACGCGACCCGCGCCGACTGGACCAGATCCCGGTAGGCCACCCCGAAGACCTCGGAGCGGGCGGCCAGGGAGCCCAGCCGGGCGTCGTCACAGGCCGGGCGGCCCGGCAGCGCCACGAGGGCCTGGGCCCAGGCGTTGTGCACGGCCTGGAGGGACTCGGCCACCGCGTCGGCGTGGTCCAGCCGGGTCTCCAGGGTGCCCATGCCGGCGCGCAGCTCCTGCGGGGTGGGCGCGAGCAGGGCGAGGTCCTGGGCCAGGGCGGCGCGGGTGAGGGTCAGGAGCAGCATCGAGGGGACTGTATCCGAATCGCCGCGCGCCTACCCGGCCGCCAGCTCCACCAGCCCCTGCTCCACCGTGAGCACCGGCGCGTAGCCCAGCTCCTGCCGCGCCCGCGCGGTGTCCACCGTGACCGTCGCGGAGAACATGAACGCCGCGAAGCGGGTCAGCGGCGGGGTGCCGGACAGCGACAGCCCGCGCCAGGTCCCCTCGACCACCACCGACGCCCCCCGGGCCAGCCAGCCGGGGATGGAGCGCTGGGCCAGGGTCACCCCCTGGGTCGCCAGCAGGCGGTCGAAGAACTCGCGCAGCGTGCGCTCGCCGTCGTCGGCGATGAAGTACGCCCGCCCGCCCTCGCCCCGGGTCAGGGCCAGCTCCACCGCCGCGACGAGGTTGCGGACGTGGCAGGTGGAGGTGTGGTGGCGGCCCCCGTCCAGCCACACCCACTCGTTCTTGAGCGCGCGGTCCCGGATGTTGCCCATCACCGACTCGTCGCGGGGCCCCCAGATCAGCCGGGGGCGCAGGGAGACGGTGTGGAAGCCCGGCCCGTTCGCCGCCAGCACCAGGCGCTCGGCCTCGGCCTTGGTCTCGCTGTACAGGAAGCGCTGACCAGACGGGTAGGGGGTGGACTCGTCGATCATGACGAGGTCCGGGCCGGTGAAGAAGGCCGCCTCGGTGCCGATGTGGATGAAGCGCTTCACCCCGGCCGCCTTCGCCGCCTCCAGGAGCTGGCGGGTGCCCTCGACGTTCACCGTGCGGAACTGCTCCCGGGTGCCGTACTCCTCCACGAAGGCGGCGGCGTGGACGATGGCGTCGACCCCGTCGAGCTGCTCGGGGGTCACCTGGCCCAGGGCGGTGCGGACGGCGATCGCGCCCAGGGCCTCGACGGCCGCGACGCTGCGATCGGAGCGGGCCATCGCGAGCACCTCGTGCTCGCCCCGCAGGACCTCGATGAGGTGGCCGCCCACGAAGCCCGAGCCGCCGGTGATGAAGATTCGCATGGGGTGCTCCTTTTCGATGATCCCAGAGTATGCGCCCCGAGATCATCAATCCATTCGATGTTCTTGATTTGAACATCAACAGAATCGATTCATCAGATTTCGATCGCACCCTGCGCTGTCCGCACCTCGCTGATCCCGATGAACACGACCTCGCGGAAGACCCGACGCCGCCGACACAGCCCCGCCCTCACCACCGCGCCCGCTCCACCCACACCAGCCCGGTGTTGGTGTGCCGCTCGTCCAGCTTGGGCAGGTCGTCGGGCAGGCCCTGGGACCAGAGCTGGGAGAGGTAGAGGGTCTCGGAGACGGGCCCGCCCCCGCCGCGCCCCAGGTCCTTGGAGGTGGAGGAGGCGGCGTTCAGGCTGGCCCGGACGAACTCGTCGACGTACTTCTTGGAGGCCGCCTCGGCGATCTCCTGGGTGCCGTTGCCCAGCACGCGCAGCAGGAGGCGCCCCGCCGGTCGGGCGACCAGCTTCGCCCCGGCCTTCCCGAGGAACTTCGGCACGGTCCGGCGCAGCAGCCCCGCGGCCAGGTTGCCCAGCAGGCGAGCGGGGACACCGACGGCTCGTGGGAACCTCTTGCTGAGGTAGCGACCCAGGGGGCCCAGCAGCGGCGAGCCGACGGTCACCCCACCGGTGCCCAGGGCGATGGTCGCGAGGTCCGGGTTGGTCCCGCGCACGAAGCGATCGAGGGTGTACTCGGCCAGCACCCGGGCCCCGGCCTCCACCGCAGCCAGGCCCAGGCGCCGCAGCAGGGTCTTCCGGGTCGCCGCGAACGTGTAGAAGGCCGCCACCCGGGCAGCCCGCCCCAGCGTGAGTACGGTGCCCGCCCGCCTCCCGAACTTCGCGGCCATCACGCCCGCCCGGATGGCCTTGAGCGAGTCCGCCTGCAGGACGGCGAGCACGCCGTTGATCAGGAAGTTCCGGCCGAAGACGCTCCAGTCCCACCCGTCACCGAACACCTCGGTCTCGATCCAGGTCTCCAGCAGGGAGAGGAGCAGCGGGATCAGGACGAAGCGGACCAGCAGGCCGATGGCGAAGGCCGTGGACACGGCGATGAAGCCGTCGTCGGACAGGTTGACCGCGTTGTTGCCGGCGAACGCGAAGCGGTTGCCGCGCGCCAGGGGGTCGTACTCCGGGCCGCGCGGGTCCGGCTGGAGGAACCGACCGGTCACGCAGTGGAAGGCCCGCGGGCCGATGAGGTAGCCCTGCAGCGTCGGGTCCAGCAGCAGGCCGTCCTGGCGGAAGGGGTTGCCCTGCTGGTCCGCGACCGCGATGGGGTCCCCGTCGGCGTCGAGCACCTGGGGGAGGCCCCCGTCCTGGTCCACGTAGCGCTCCACCAGCAGGCCGCTCGCGTCGTGCAGCGTCTCGATGGACCGCAGGCGCGTGCCGCCCACGAAGAAGCGCCGGGTCGCGCCCGGGTCGACGCGGTCCAGGGCGACGAGCCCGCCTTGATCGCCGGCGTACATCAGGTGCACGCGGCCCGAGGCCCGGACATGGGCCAGGAGCTGGTCCCCGAACCACAGGAACCGCTCGTCGGCGCGCCGCACCAGGCGGCCCAGGGCGTCGTAGCGATACGGGACCGGCGCGGCCCCGCTCCCTGACGACGTCACCTCCCGGAGGCGGCCGAAGCCGTCGAACGCCAGGGTGTTCAGCTCCGGCAGGACGAGGAAGGCCTGGCTCTTGAGGTTGTAGAACAGCTCGCCGGACTCCGCGCGCTCGCCGTCCACCGTCAACGTCCACCGATGGAGCTGGTCGGCCTCGTCGTAGGTGGACGTCTCGTCGCGCAGCCCCTCAAGCTCCAGATCCCAGCCCGTGGCCCAGCTCCCGCCGTCGGCGATCGCGCCCGAGCGGCTGGTGACGCGGTTGCCCCAGGGGTCGTAGACGTCGATCTGGCCCTGCTCGGGTGCGGTGCCAGGGTCGAGGACGTAGCGCTGGCCCTGCGCGTTCACGGTGGACGTGAAGGTCACCCCGAAGCCGGAGAGCCGCTCCTTGAGCTGCCCGAGGCTGTCGTAGCGGAAGCGCGTGGCGCGCGCCTGCGCGGCGGTCCCGTCGCCGGAGGCGATCGCCTGCTCCAGGAGCCCGCGGGCGTCGTAGGTGTATTCGGCGAAGAAGTCCCGGCCGCCGTTCAGCCCGCTCTCCACCCGCGCCGGCTGCCCGTCCGCGTAGCGGCGCACGGTGAGGGTCCGACCGCTGGCGTCCGTACGGACCTTGGGGGAGAGCCCCTCGTAGGCGAAGCGGGCGATGAAGGCGCCCCCGTCGCTCACGCTGAGGAGGCGGCCCAGGGCATCGCGGTCCTCATCGATCTGCAGATCCTCCAGGTCGTGCTCCGGGTACACCAGGCTCACCTGGCGGCCGTCGGCGCTGCGCGTGGCCGTGACGGTCTCGGCGGCCGCGCCCGCCACGTCGATGCGCTCCAGACAGACGCGCCCCTGGGTGTCGAGCAGGCGCAGGACCCGCGTGCCGTCGCTGTCCTCCCAGCGCACCAGGCGACCCAGGCCGTCCCACGCGAACGCGCGCGACTCGGCCTTGTCCAACAGCTTGTCGTCGGAGGGACCGGTCCAGGCCTCCTTCTCGACCGCCTTCAGGCGGCCGGCGTCGTCGTAGGTGTGGATGAGCACGCGGCCGAGGGGATCCCGCAGCCGGGCCAGGGTGCCGTCCGGGTGGTAGCCGCAGGTCCAGGTGGCCTCGATGAGGCTGGCAGGGTCCTCTCCGCCCGCGACGACCACGCGCTGGCGGAGCTGGTTGGCCGGGTCGTACTCCAGCCGATCGCCCTGGCGTGTGCTGACGATACTGCCGCGCTCGTGGCGCCAGCTCAGGCCCACCAGGTTGTCGTTCTCGTCGTAGTCCCGGAGCTGGATGAGGGCCGCCTCGGGCTCCTGTGGCACGCCGTCCAGGATGCGGCGGCCCCCGTGGTAGAGCCAGGACCAGGTCTCCCGCAGGCGGTCGGCGTTGTCGTAGACCTGCATCACGCGGTTGCCGTAGGGGTCCTCGGCGAAACGCAGGCGCCCCCGGCTGTCATGGAGCCACCGCCCGCTCAGCACGCCGTCCACGCGGCGCTCGCGCAGCTCACCGTCGAGGGCGACGTTCAGGGTGATGGTCTGGGTGTGGATCCCGACGGCCCGCGCGATCCGCGTGGGGTGGTGCCAGTCATCCAGCACCTTGGAGACCTCCAGGACCGGCGGCGCCCCGTCGAAGGCCCGCTGCGTCATCCCCACCAGCGCGCCGTGGCCGTCCCAGGTGCGCTCCACCCGCGCCCCGGTGGGCGTGACCTGGAGGAGCAGGTTGCCGGCCGCGTCGAGGTCGTGCTGCTCGATCACGTAGCCGGGGTCCTGGGGGTGCTTCCGCATGGAGCGATCAAAGGCGAAGGCGTCGGAGCGCGTGGCGACCTGGCGGCCGAGCAGGTCGCGGTAGAAGGTCACCGAGGCCAGCGCCCCGCGGGCCCACCCGCCGCCGTCGACGCTGCCGTAGCAGTCCGCGCGGGTGAGGTTGCCCTCCTCGTCGTACCTGAAGCTGCGCTCGTTGCCCTCGCCGTCCTCGACCCGCTCGACGCGCCCGAAGCGATCCCGCGTGATGTCCAGCGTGCGGCCCGTGGGCCAGTCGACGCCGATCAGCAGGCCGTCATCGTCGTAGCGGTACGCGCGGGAGAGCTGGCGGGGGGAGCCGAGCTCGTCGTGGGCGCCCTCGGCATGGATCTGCTCGATCAGCCGATCCGCCGCGTCGTAGCGGTAGCGGATGGTGTTCAGGCCGTGGTTCGCGGGGTCGGCGTGGGCCAGCGGGCTCGTCTGCAGCTCCAGGTTGCCGTTGGCGTCGTGGGCCCAGGTCGTGGTGAGGTTCAGCCCGCCCACGTCCACCACCCGCTTCACGGCGCGCCCCTCCCGATCGAAGCCGGTCTGGGTGACCACGCCGAAGCCCTCCTTGAGGTCGTCGGGCATGTCCGAGTTCTCGTCGACGACCCACTCCTCCAACCGGTAGGCCCGGCCGTTGGCGTCCCGGACGTAGCGCTCCCGCCCCCCTCGGAAGCCCACCTCCTCGATCAGCTCCCCCAGGCCGTTGTAGGTGCGGACCCAGGGGCAGACCTCCTTCAGGCCCACCCCGCAGGACCGCAGGTTGCCGTAGCGGTCGTAGCGCAGGGTCTCCTGCACCGGGCGGGCCGGGGCGAGGTGCGCGGCGCGGCTGGCATGGGCCGGGCTGGCGTCCCGAATCACCCGTGCGAGCAGGCCGGTCGGGGTCTCCGGCGCGGACACCAGGTCGATGTCCTGGATGACGCCGGAGCCGAAGCCCTGCCCCATCGGGTCCGCCTCCGGGTAGTACAGGTAGCGCGTCACCACGCCCAGCGCGTCGCGCTCCTCCAGGAGCTGGCCCCAGTGGTTGCTGACGTAGTGGCGCTCCCGGACCTGGCCGACCTCGGCGGGGGGCAGCGTCTCCTTGACGAGGAAGGGCCCCTGGTATTCATACAGGGTGACCCGCCCGAGGCTGTCCTGGGTGCGCTCGGGGAGCTGGAGGTCGTTGAAGAGCTGCTCCTCCCGCAGGGAGCGGATGCGCCGTGCGGTGGCGCGCTTCGTGAAGTCGGTCTCGCCCCGGGTGGTCCAGGCGCTGTAGCGGGCGCCGTCGCCCCCGCGCGGCCGGAGCGATATCTCCAGGAGGTTCGCCCGGTCCCGGGGATCCGAGGCGGAGGCCCTGAAGTCGTGGTGGACGGCGTCGCCCAGCGGCTGGATGTGCTTGTAGATGGCGCCGTCGAAGTTGTAGACGAAGGACTCCTCCAGCTCGACGTCGTCCACCGTCGTCACCGAGCGGGTGGGCAGCCGGGCGAAGCCCTCCGGGGGGTCCTGCTCGAAGTGGACGGTGCGCTCGTGGCCCTTGGGGTCGGTCCAGGTCAGCGGGTCGCCGTCGTCGGCGGGCCAGATGAAGGCCCAACCGGGCGGGGAGGTGCCCGTGGCGGCGCCGATGACCTGGGTGGTCACGCGGCCCTCGCTGTCATAGTCGACCTGGAGCAGCCACTCGTCCAGGGCGGGCGCGGTGCTCTCGCCCTCCCAGTAGGGGTCGTTGCCGAAGGGGTCCTGGACGCGCAGCAGGCGGGGTCGGGTCGGGTCGTCGGTGTAGGCGAACGAGGTGGTGCGGCGCTTGCGCAGGCGGTCGGAAGGCTGCTCGGGGGCGAGCACCCGGAGCAGCTCGCCGCGGGGCTCGCCGGCCTGGCTGACCTCCGCGATCTCGTAGTCGACCGCGCTGCCGCAAGCGTCGCCGACCCGGCGCAGGAGGTACCGCGTCTGCTCCCACAAGAGCTGGACCTCCTGCCGCAGGGTGTCCTCGAGGGTCAGCAGGCGGCCGTGCCGGCCGAAGCGGTACAGGGTGCGGTTGCCGAAGCGGTCGGCGTGCTCGATGAGCACGAGGTGATCGCTGTGCTCTTCCCCTGCGGGCCCGAAGGTCAGGCGCTCGCCCTGGGGCAGCAGGATGTCCAGACCCTCGTGGGCCTCGACCAGCTTCATGGTGGCGCCCGGGGAGCAGTCCCAGCCTGCGTTGCCCCGCCAGAAGGACACCACCTGGCCGTCGCTGGTCAGCAGCTCCACCTCGTCCGGGGAGCGTCGCCAGCAGCGGACGTCCCAGCTCGGGTGCCAGCAGCGCCCCAGCGGCCCGTCGAACCGGGTGAAGGCGCGGTGGGTGCGGCGCAGCTCCAGCGCCTCGCCCCGGCCGATCCAGGATCGGTCGGCGGCCTCCAGCACCAGCTCCCCGCTGCCTGGAACGACCGCGTCCAGCGCGCCCAGGCGCGGGCGCGTCGAGAACAGGCCCTCCTGAGGCACGGCGATGGGGTCCCCGGCGGCGTCGTCGCGGGTGTCGCGGCGCGGGACGGCGGCGGCGGGCAGGTCCACGTCTGCGAGTCCGGCGCGCGGGGAGAGCCCGGCGAACAGCCGACCGTCCCCCGCGAGGCGCAGCCAGGCCCCGCTGGTGGGCTCAGGGTCGCTCTCGGCGATGACGACGATGCGGTCGGCGGGCCGCTCGCCGACGCCCGGCCTCATCCAGGCCGCCATGACATGCTCTCCGCCAGCGGCCCTGCAGCGGGCCCAGACCTGGCGATCCGGCCGGAGGGTGGGCTGGCCGGCGGGGTCGTTCAGGGTGACATACGTGGGGAGGATGGGCTGGGGATCGAGCGGCGTCGTGCGCACCCGCACCCGCAGCGTGTCCCCGACCCGCACCCGCTCCGCCGGCTGCCAGTTGCCGTCCGCGTCCAGCCGATCCAGGAAGGTGCGGGCCACGGGGCGGCTGATCCGGTTCTGGAGGCTCCAGGGGCCGCGGGCGTTGAAGAGGTCGATGGCGTCCCACTCGATGCGCCCGCCCTCCTCCATGTACAGGACGCGGCGGGGCACGGAGCCGCCCGACGGCACGAGGTCCCGGCGCACCGCCATGCCGACCTCGGAGGTGTAGCAGGGCGCCTCGGTGGGGCGGCGCCGCAGGTTCATGAACAGCGACCACGTGTGCGCGCCGGAGGGGTATGGCGGCAGCCCCCACAGGGTGGCCTTCTGCACCGCCGGGAGGGTCTGCCCTTCTGCGGCCGGGGAGCAGCGCGCGTGCAGGTAGATCAGCTCGGGCAGGAGCGGCGGCATCGGGCCGCACAGGCGGCGCGCCCGCGCGAAGAGCTTCCTGGGGGCGATGCGGTCCCCGCGCCGATCGTCCACGAGCACGCGGAAGCGCTGGCGCAGCACGCCCCCGGCGCTGTTCCGCGCCTCCACGGTGACGGTCTGCACCCCGAGGCGCACCGGCACGCTGGCGAGCGCGACCCCGCGCCAGCCCTGGGGGCGCCCGAAGCTCTTCGCCTCCAGGTCGGGCTTGAGGGGGAAGGGCTGGCCGTTGACCCGGATCTCCGCCGGGCCGGCGCTGGGGTCCAGCTCCGCCAGCGGGTCCCGAACGCGGACGGTGAGCTGGAGGAGGGGCTGGCCGCTCGCCGGGTCCAGCGCGGCGCTCCAGCAGCCGCCGTCGTCGACCTCGACGTGCATCCACGGCGTGGGCAGCCGGTCCCGGCTGGCCGCGTCCCCCACGGTGACCAGATGGCATGTGCTGACCGGCCGCTCCCCGCTGCGGTACGCCTGGCTCTCGGTGTTCTTGGGCATCTCGTCGGTCATGCGGGCCGACACGCGCCCCCCGGGGCGGCCCATCAGCACGACGATGTCGGGCGGCAGCGCCCCGGGTTGCAGGGGCAGCGGCCCGCTCATGGGGTCGTCGACGGCCACGAAGCAGGGCTTGGAGCGGTAGATCTGGTAGGGCCCCCCCGCGGCCAGCGTCGGGGAGAGCGTCACGCTCTGCGGGCTGGCCCCGGGGCCGAGCAGGGTGCAGCTCAGGTCGCCGGGCTGGTCGTGGCAGCGCAGCTCGACGAAGAAGGCCCGGTCGCCGGGCGGGCGGGTGAAGCGGCCGGTGCGGTCGAACACGGTGACCGGCAGGACGGCGCCCTCCTCCATCGGCACGAAGTCGGCGCCGTGCTGGCGCACCAGGGACAGGCGGGGGCGCAGCCCGGCGCAGCGCACATGGATCTCGGTGGCCCGCTCGACGACGTCGATGACCGCGCCGTCCTCGTCCAGCCGCTCGACCTTCACGCGCGCGGTGATGTCGACCAGCTCGTCGAAGTTTCGGGCGTTGCTGCGGGCGTGGAAGTCGAGGTGGTACGGGCCGGGGCTCAGGCCGGCGCGGGTGACCTCCAGCGCGTCCTCCCAGGGCCCGCTCACGGACTCGGAGACCCCGCCGGAGGCGGTCCAGGGATTGGCGGTGGGGTCGTCCTGGCGGGTGTTGTGGGGGGTGGCCCGGCACTTGAGCTTGAAGCGCACCTCGACGACGCGCTCCCGATCGGACCCGTAGGTGGCGTCGAGGACCTCGAAGCCCAGGCGGATCCGCTTGCTCACCTGGGACGGGCCGCGGTATTGCAGGCCGCCCTCCTGGAGGCGCACCCGCAGCTTGTTGTCGGTGTCCTCGTCCCCGCCCCCGCCGGTGCGGGCGTAGACGCCGGGGCTGCCGGCGAACTCCCGGACCAGGCCGCCGTTGGAGAGCGGATCCCACACCGTGCCCAGGACGTCGAGCTGCTCCGCGTCAGGGTAGTCCGGCAGCCAGGCGCGCAGGTCGTAGCGCTCGGAGGGGCCGGTCGTCGTGTTGCTGGTGGAGGGGGTCGTGGGGGTGGGGACGACGGGGTTCGGGGCGGTGGTGCCCGTGCCGGTGGGCGGGGTCCGACCGCCGGTGGTCGTGCCGGAGCCTGTGGCGACCTTGCCGCCGCTGCCCCTGGTCGTGCCCGTCAGGACCGTCGGTCGGCCGGGGCCCGGCGCCGGGTTCCCGGTCGTGGTGGTCCCCCGGGGCCCGCTCCCGCCGGTCGTGGTGCCCCCGGTCCCGGTGGTCGTGCCCCCGCGCGTCCCCGTCGGGGTGCTCGTGGCGGGCGCGGTGGGGGTGGCCAGCGCGGTGTCCGGCCACACCAGGAAGCTGTGGTTGGCGAAACCGCTCTCGGCCTGGGGCGGGTGGATCTCCACGAAGTCCTGCTCGGACCGCGCCAGGACGACGACGTCGTCGATGTCCCGGTCGTCCGCGGAGAAGGCCGCGTCCGGCGAGTCGCTGACCTCCCAGCGCAGCGGGTCCGCGACGCTCAGGACCGGGGTGGCCCCGAGGGTGTGGCTGCCCGCCAGGAAGTCCCGCAGGCGGGGCGCCCGCGCGGTGAGCTGCACCTCGATCCGGCCGATCTCCCGGTGCCAGTAGGGCTGGACCCGGATCCGGGTGGTCTCGGCGCGGCAGGACAGGGTGACCTGGACCTGGATGCGTCCGGTGTAGGCGGTGCGCTGGACGTCGTAGTGCCCGGGGGGACCCAGGCTCGTGCGCAGCTCGGCGCCGCCCTCCGTGACCTCGATCTCCAAGGGCAGGCCGGCCACCGGGGCGTCGCCGTTGAGCTGGTCGACCGCCGACACCTTCAGGTCCAGGCTCGTGCCGGCGACGCGCTCCGGGTCAGGCTGGGCCGGGCTGAGCAGGCGCAGGACCACCCCGCTCCAGGTGGCGATCACCAGCTCCTCCAAGCTGGCCTGGGCCGAGCGCACCAGCAGCGTGCCCGCCCCGGCCTCCGGGGGGTAGGCGAAGCGCGGGAGCGACACCTTGCCCTCCCCGTCGGTCACCAGGGGCGCGACGACCGCGTTCCCCTTGGCGTCCAGGGCGGTGACGCTGCGCACGACCTCGGCGGGCATGGGCGTGAGGATGGCGGTGGCGCCGGAGCCGATGACCGAGTTCGCGAAGAGCTGGACGCCGCCGTCCAGGACGTGGAACTCCACCGGCTCGCCGGTCACGGGGGACCCGTCGGGGTCCAGGAGTTGGAAGACGGCCGCGCCCTCCGGTCGGCCGAGGCCCGGGGCCCCCTTGAGATCGTTCCCGCTGACCTTATGGAACCGGTACGGCATTCTGGCCCTCCTTGGCCTGGCGTCGATGGGGATCGCCCCAGGGCAGAGCCGTCCGGGACGGCCCCGCTCGGGCAAGGAGAGGAGTCGGCCCGGCTTCCCCAGATGCGGCGTCCGCAGGATAGAAGAGCGTCCACCTTCCTGGGGATGCGTCCATGCTCGAGCTGCGCCGCTTTGACGCCTGCCAGCAGGCCGACGCCGTGTCTGCGCTGCGGCCTCCCGACCCCCTGGACATGGTCGACGGCACGCACGTCGGCGCTTGGGAGGACGACCAGCTCGTCGGTCTGGTCAGCGGCTGGCAGCGCGACCCCGACGGCGCAGCGAACGGGTCCTTCCTGTACTGCTACGGGCCCTTCGGCGCGCACGGCCCCGCCCTGGCCCGAGCGCTCATCGACGCGGTCAGCCCGCGCAAGGACCTGACGGCCTGGGCGGTCCCTGAGCCCGTAGAGACCGGCCCGATCTGGGCTGCGTTGGGCTTCACGCCGTCCGGGGCGCACCTCGCCTGCCGCCTGCCTGAGCCGCCGCCGGATCCGGTCCACGGCCAGTACTCGGCCTCCAGCATCATCGTCCTGGACGGGCTCGCCCACGTTCGGCATCGACCCGCCATGCACCTCGGTCCGCTCGGCACGCAGGGAATCCAGACCATCCTGGAGTCCCTGGTGCTCGAAGCCCTCGACGAGCAGCTCGCCAGCCCTGAAGGCGAGGTCTCGGTCACCGCCCACCCCGACGGCGCATGGACCGTCCGGGACAACGGCCCGGGTCTGCCGGTCGAGACCCGGCTGCCGAACGGACGGACCCTGTTGAGCCGGCTGTGCAACCAGCTCTTCGGTCGCTGGACCCTCAGCAGACAGCTCCTCGGCGTGAGCGTCGGCCTGGGACTGCCCTGGGCCTGCGCCCTGGGCGAGCGCCTGGTGGTCACCGTCGACCGCTCTACAGGCCGCTGGCGGCAGACCTTCGGCCGGGGCTTCCCCCTGGACCACCTCCAGCGTCTGGGGCCCCCGCAGAGTCACGGCACCACCGTGACCTTCCGCCCGGACCCCCTCGTCTTCGGGGATGCTGTGGTGCCGGTGCAGGGGCTCCGTGAGCGGCTGGAGGAGTTCGCCGCGCTGGTGCCAGACGCCCGCCTCTTGCTGAACGGTGTGCCCCTCTCCGGCACCGACGGCCTGATCGGTCTGCTGCGCGGGCGCACCGCCGCGCCTCTGGCGGCCGAAGCCCTCGCCGAGGGCGAGCACGAGGGGGTGCGGGTGAGGGTCGCGGCCGGCTGGGTGGACGCCGACGTCCCCCCACGCACCTGGGCCTGGGCGAACCTCACCCCCCTGACCGAGACGAGCACCAGCGTTCAAGGCGCATACCGCGCGCTCAAAGGCCTCACCGCGCGCGGTCGGGTGCTGATGGTCGACTGCTGGCCGAAGGAACCGCGGTACGGCAATCAGACGCGGGACCTGCTGCTGAACGAAGAAGCCCGCGAGGCCGTGGCGCAGGTGCTGGCCCCCGTGGCCGCCCGACTCCTGGCGGCGCACCCCGAGCTGGCCGCACCCCGCTGATCCCGATGAGCACGGCCTCTCGGAAGAACTACCTCAGATAGCGAAGCTCCTTCAAGGCGCTCGCCAGTTCCTCCTCCAGACTCCGAAATGCCGCCAGATCCCGAAGGCAATCCAACCCCACACGCTCCCCGATTCCTCGAAGATAGCGGGAATACCTCTTGCCGGCGTCTCCCTTCCGCGTGCGTCGACCTCGGCGACCGCTGATCGCCACGGAGACGGCCTGCACGAGACATCGCTTGGGATCGGTGACGCTCTCAGCAAGGGCCGGCTTGTGTGGAATTCCAAGTTCAGCATCACTGAGCGTGGTCCCAAGTACATCACGCAGCGCGTCTCCATCCACGATGGCCCAGGCTTCCATCTCCCGGACAGGCACCAGACCGACCAGGCCCGGCCTGGTCGTGAAGGCGTCTGCAACCTGCCGAAGGCCCGGATCGACCTGTTCGGCCCTCATGCGAGCAGGATCCCCAGCGCCATCGGCATGGACGAACAGGATATCGAAGGCCCCCGACGCCTGACTCGCTGCATCCTGGATCTGGTCTGCCCGCCTCAGCAGATCGGGCCTGGCGATGTCGGACAGGTCGATGACTTGCGGCACGATGTCAATCTGCACGGTCCGACAGAGATGCTCACAGACCCTCACCAGGAGCGGCGAGAAGAAGCTCACGTCGGTCGAACCCTCAGGGAAGAGGGCAAGCCTCAGGGGGCGCACGCTCAGCTCCCCGTCTTCACGGTCTTCAAGAAGCGCTCCACTTCGAAGGAGGTCACGTAGGGTGGAGCCTCCCCGTTCAACAGCCGCCCCTGAGAGGAGTGACTTCGGATGGGCCGGAGCCGAGTCCGTTTGACCCTGCCACCCGTCGCCGGATCGGTTCGTATCACCATGTCTGCGAACAGAGCCTCCTGGTCGCGCCCCTGGACAGCGCTCAGGACGACCGGAGAGTGACTGTTGGTGAGGATCTGTTGCAGGGGTTCGTTGGGGTCGGGATCTTCGTCCTCAGGATCGGTCACCCGGTCCCGCATGAGCCTCAGCAGGGTCATGAGACGCTCAGGATGAACGCCGTTCTCGGGCTCCTCCATGCACAACAGCCCGCTGAAGTCAGGGTCGTTGAAGAGGGTCAACAGCGCCAGCAGGCGCAGCGTCCCGTCGCTGATGAGCTGGGAGCTGTAGATGACGCGATCGGCCATCTCCAACCGGATGCGAAAATCACGAATCTGCTCGTCGGCCTCCACCCTCAGCGCTCGGACGCCGTCTACCAAGTCTGCCAGATCCGTCGCGATGTCCGGGAGGACGCCCTCGGGGTTCGTGTCGGAGCGTGTCTGCATGCGAATACGGTTGAGCACCCGACCGAGGTTTCGTCCATCTGGCTCCAGTTGTTGGGACCAGGAGCCTCGGGCAGAGTCTCGAATGCTGACCGGGTCGAGTTGGAAGAACCGCCAGGACCGGAACTCCTCCCGCAACGCAAAGAGGTGTTTGAACTCTGCGGTCGAGATGGTCGACAGCACCGTCGCGTCCGCTCCGGTGGCAGGAAGGTATCGGATGCGCCCGGCCTTGCCATCATGGTGCAGGGCGAACGCCGGCCCCAGCTGTTTGTCTTCGTCGTGCTCGACCGTGTTCAGGAAGGGGGTGTCACGTCGACTCCTGGTCTGACGACGGATGATCTGTCGGGTGAACGGCTTGGACGGAGGTCGCCCATAGGGCCTCCAACGGTCCTCCTTGGCGTAGATGGAGGTGGCCCGTTCAGAGACAATCGCGAGCGACTCAACCCCGTCCTTCAGGCGCCGCTCGATGGCGACTTCATACCGCAGCCGAGGGTGTTCAACGTCGACTTCGTTTCCCCAGGAGTCCCGGAGGCCGGTGGGCAGCAGCACCTCCACGGCCAGCTTCATATCCCCCCTCGGCCGGCCATCCGGGCCAAAGGAAAACAACTCATGCGGCTGCCCCCGCATCTCACGGGCGGCGTCGGCCACGCTGCCGTTCGCCAACGCGGAGAGGAAATGAATGGCATCGAAGAGGTTGGATTTTCCAACACCGTTCGGCCCAAGCACCACGGTGTGGGGTGAGAGGTCCACAGCGAAGCCCTCGAAGGACTTGAAGCCATCCAGCTCGATTCGGGTCAGCATGGGACCGCTGCTCCAGGTTCCCTTCCGACGTAACCCGATGCGGACGGGTCCGACCTGTGACCGCAGATCCCCTTGCGCTGATCCCGATGAGCACGACCTCTTGGAAGACTCAACGCCGCCGTCTCAGCCCCGCCAGCGCCAGCAGCGCCACCAGCAGGCTCCCCGCCGGCCGCCCCGCGCTCCCGCAGGCGCAGCCCGGCGGCGCGCACGCACCGCCTGCGTCCTGGCAGTCCTCGTGGCAGTCGCCCTCGACGGGCGTGAGCACGCCGGAGATGGCGACGGCCTCCATGCCCCGGATGCGCACGCCAAGGCAGAACTCCCCGCCGTCCGAGGGGCAGGGCTCACAGGCCACGCCGAAGCCGGCCATCAGCTCGCAGACGTCCGCGGCCCCCTGACCGCCGTTCAGCGGCCGGGTGTCCACGAGCCCCCAGGCGCTGACGCCGCCCAGGGTGGCCCCGTCCGCCGAGAAGTCCCCCTCAAAGCCGAAGTCGCCCAGGGTCATCGACACGTCGCCGTAGCGCAGGTCCTGGTCCGCCGGGCCGAAGGAGACGTGGGGGTCGTCGTAGTCAGCGGTGACCGTCCAGGTGGGCGCGCAGAGATCCTGGGTCGACCCGTCTGGGGTCGCCGCGAGGCGAAGCTCGACCTGATCCTCGCCCACGGACAGGACCTCGATGAGCACGAACCCATCGAGGAGCGCCTCCATCACCGGGCCCATGCCCGGGGGCACGATGATCTCCCCCGCGCTCGGGTCGAGGCTGTAGAGGGTGCCGACCGGGGAGGCCGCCGTGGGCGTGCCCAGCGACGAGGTCGTGAACGAGAACCTCGCCTCCTGCTGGCCGCCGCAGAAGGCCAGGGCGGCGTCGTACGTCGTGAGCGGGTCCAGCGGCTCGTCCGGCACGAAGACCACCTGGTGCGGCTCCGCGCCCAGGAAGCTGAAGCCGGGCACATCCTCGATCCAGGCCTGGGCGCTGTCATCCGGGCGGCTCAGCGTCCACTCCACCGGGTCCCGGTAGTCGTGGTCGGTGGCGCCGAGGCCCGGGTAGACATCCTCGACCTCCAGGTCGCAGTCGACGTCGACGTCCACGTCGGCGTCCTGCAGAGGCACGCACGCGCCTCGGACCATCCGGCTGCCCTCGTCGCACGGCCGCAGCCGGTCGCCGATGCCGCAGCCCAGCAGCAAGAGGGCGAGCGGGCTCACCGCCGCCGCCTCAGCCCCACCAGGGCCAGCAGCGCCATCACCGCCGCCGCGCCGCCGGACCGAGGGCTGGCCCCGCAGCCGCAGCCCTGCTCCAGGCATTGGCCGTCAGCGTCCTGGCAGTCCTCGTGGCAGTCGCCCTCGATGGGCTCCAGGGAGCCGGAGATGGCGTCGGCCTCCATGCCGCGGATGGCGATCTCCACGCAGTAGACCTCCCCGCTGGGGCAAGGCACGCACTGCACGCCGAAGCCGGCGACGACCTGGCAGACGGTGTCCGGTCCGCCGCCCTCCTCCACCAGATCGACCAGCGGGCGGGTGTCGAAGATGCCCGAGGTGGCGATCCCGCCGATGTAGGAACCGTCCGGGGAGAGGTCCCCCGAGAAGGTGAAGTCGCCCAGCAGGACCTCGGTGCCGCCGTAGGTGATGGCCGTGTCCACCGGTCCGAAGGAGATGTGGGGGTTGGCGTAGTCGGCGGTCATCGCCCAGGTCGAGGTGCAGAGGTCCTGGGTCTCCGGCTCCCCCTGCGCCGCCGGGGCCAGGAGCAGGTCCACCTCGCCGCGCCGCACCGCGAGCAGCTCGATGAGCACATGCTCCTCGATGTAGTTCTGCAGCACGGCCCCCACCCCCGCCGGCCGGACGAACTCCCCTGAGGTGGGATCCAGGGTGTAGAGGGTGCCGGCGGGTGAGCTGGACATGGCGAAGCCCAAGGGGGAGGTCGCGAACGAGATCGTCACCTCCCGCCGCCCTCGGCAGTACGTCAGCCCGGCGGTGTACGCGGTGGAGGGATCCAGGGGCTGGTCCGGGGTGAAGATGACCCGCTCCCGCGCGTCGTCCCAGGCGCTGGCGCCGGTGACGCCCTCGATCCAGGCCTCGGCGCTGGCGTCGGGCTCGTTCAACGCCCACTCCACCGGGTCGCGGTAGTAGGCGTCGCGGGCGCCGCTGAGGGGCCAGGTCTCCTCGATCTCGATGTCGCAGTCGGTGTCGCTGTCCGTGTCGGCGTCGGCGTCCGTGTCGCTGTCGGCGTCCGTGTCGCTGTCGCTGTCCGCGTCGGTGTCGGCGTCGGACTCCTCCTTGGGCAGGCACGCGCCGTCGACCTCCTCGGTGCCATCCCCGCAGGTGGCGCCCTTGTTGATGATGACGCAACCGGAGAACAGCAGGGAGGACAGGATCAACGGACGCATGGGGGATCTCCAGGACGACCCCTTCGTCATACCGCCGAATCCGGCCGCCTGCATCAGCGGCGTCGGCGCAGCCCCGCCAGGGCGAGCAGGGCGAAGAGCGCCGCGCCCCCCGGGCCCGTCACGGCGCCGCAGCGGCAGCCCGGCTCCAGGCAGCGCCCGCTCCGGTCCTGGCAGGACTCGTGGCAGTCGCCCTCGATGGGAATCAGGGTGGCGTCGGTCTCCTCGGCGACGAGGTCGATGACCTCCATCTGCAGGCAGAGCGTCTCACCGTCGGCGCATGGCTCGCACGCTACCCCGAACCCGGACACGATCTGGCAGATGGCGTCGGGCTCACCGCCCTCCTCCACCCGATCGACCATGGGGCGGGTGTCCACCAACCCGGCCGCCGAGATGTCCCGGATGCCCTCAAGGCCCGCCGCGAAGCCCCCCTGCACGGTGACCCCCTGCGCCGCGATCACGTCGCCGTCATGGGTGTAGGACAGGTCCTGGGGCCCGAAGCTGAAGCGCGGCTCTGCATAGGTGAACGTCAGCTCTGCGGTGGCGGAGCAGAGATCCTGCTCGCGGGGGTTGTCCTGGGAGACGGGCGCGACGCGGAGGTCGAGCTGGGTGGTCCGGACCTGGACCACCTCCACCAGCAGGCTCCCCTCCAGGTAGGACTCCAGGATCGAGCCCACACCGGGGGGCTCCACGATCCGCCCGGTCCGGCTTTCGAGCAGGAAGACCTTGCCCACCAGCGGGCTGTCCACGACCTCGTCACCGGTGTCGTCGGTGCCCGTCTCTTCAGCAGACGAGTCGTCCGAAGCCGCGCTGTCATCGGCATCCTTGGTGGTGCCGGTGCAGGCTGTGGCCAGCAGACTTGACAGAAGAAGGTGACGCATCCGATACCTCCCGGGCGACACCCCCGTCATACCGCCGATTCGCGGTGGACCAAACCCGAACCCCGGAGATCCTGAGCGATGTCAGACACCCACACCCACCACGGCGTCGACTACATCGAGCTGTACGTGACCGACATGGACGCCGCGAAGCGCTTCTACGGCGCAGCGCTGGGCTGGACCTTCAACGACTACGGGCCCGACTACGCGGGCATCCGGCGGGCGAGCGGCGGCGAGCACGGCGGCCTCTGCCTGGCGGAGGAGGTCAAGCGCGGCGGGCCCCTCGTCATCCTCTACTCCAACGACCTCGACGACAGCCTGGCGAAGGTCAAGGCGGCCGGCGGGCGCATCGAGAAGGCGCCGTTCGCCTTCCCCGGCGGGCGCCGCTTCCACTTCCTCGACCCCAGCGGGAACGAGCTGGCGGTGTGGGCCGAGGCCGGGGGGCTGGCGATGCCGGGTTAGCAGCCTGCAAGGAATGCGCTTCAGAAGACGACTTCAGGAGAGCCGCCCCTATTCGCCTCCCCGAATTGGGGCTCGTCCGCTCCAGGACTCGCTGGAGGATCAGGGGAGGGTGAATTCCTTGACGTGGAGGGGGCGCGTCCAGCGCCCTGAAGAGGGCATCATTTCTTCAGACACGGGCCAATCTCCGCAACGCAGTGATCTGGGGCTTCTTCAGGGCGCTGGACGCGCCCCCTCCACGCCGAGACTGGGGCCTGCCAACAACCCTCCAGCGAGTCCTGGAGCGGACGAGCCCCAATCGGGAAGTTGGTGACGGTCGGTGTCTTCGATACCTTGGCGTGGGCGAGGTCTGTGCCCTACGCCTCCCAACGTCGACGGCACCCCAGCATCAGCAGCGCGCCCAGCGCCGCCCAGGCGCCCCCGGGGCCCGTGGCGCAGCCGGTCTTTTCGTCGGGGGGGTCGATCCCGGTGTCGTCCCCCTCGGGCACCTCGGGCGGCGTGCCGGCCAGCATGACCACCCAGTCCGCGGTCGCCGCGCTCGCGACCAGATCCCCGGCGCCATCGCCGTTGACGTCCCCCACCCCGATCGCGTCGAAGCCGAAGTTCTCGCCCCCGGCCGTGTTGGTGAAGACCCGCAGCACGCTCCCGTCCGCCCCGGAGAAGACCTGGACGCGACCGGCGTCCTGGGCCTGCCCGTCGTCCGACCAGGAGCCGATGGCCAGGTCAGGCACGCCGTCGCCGTCCATGTCCCGGGCCCCCCGCCCGCAGCCCAGGCCCTCGCCGGCGGCCTCCCCGACGAAGGTGTGCAGGGTCGCGCCGTCCGCCCCCGAGAAGACGAAGGCCTGCCCGGTGTTCTGGCCGAGCGTGCTCGCGGAGAAGTCCCCGACGTAGAGGTCCCCGACGCTGTCTCCGTCGACGTCCCCCACGTGCCCCACGAAGAAGTAGCCCAGGTCCACGTCGCCGGGGTCCCCGCCCAGAGGCCCCAGGAGCATGCTGCCGTCCGCCCCGGAGAACACATAGGCCAGCCCTCCCCGGGAGGCGCCCGCGTCCCGGGCCCCCACCAGCACGTCGGGCACGCCGTCGCCGTTGACGTCCCCCGCCGGGCTGACCGCGCTGCCCATGCGGTCGCCCGCAGCCTCGGCCTCCAGCGTGTGCATGAGGCTGCCATCCTCCCCGGAGAACACGTAGACCCGACCGGTGTTGCTGCTCCAGTTGGGCGCGCCGACGACCACCTCGCTGTGGCCGTCGCCGTCCATGTCACCGCCGCTGGAGACCGCGAAGCCGGCGGCGTCTCCGGCGTTCTCCCCGGTGAGGGTGAAGAGCAGGGTGCCGTCGGCGCCCGACCAGACCCGCGCCTGCCCCGCCCCGCTGTTCGGCGCGCCCGCGATGATGTCGGTGGTGCCGTCGCCGTCCACGTCGCCAGCGTCCGCGATCGCGAAGCCGAGCTGCGCGCCGAAGGAGCCGCTGAAGCGGTGCAGCTCCTCGCCCGACGCGCCGGAGAGCACCACCACCTCGCCGGAGTTGCCGGTCGCGTAGGGGGCGCTGGAGATGACCTCCATGACGCCGTCCCCGTCGATGTCCGCCAGCTCGCTGAGGGCCCAGCCGAACTGGCCGGTGCCGCGCGCCTCCCAGAGGATGACGGCGTCCTCCTCCACGAAGCTCTGGGCAAAAGCGAACGGGATCAGGAGCGCCTGGATCATCGGGGGTCTCCGCGTCATGGGGGTTGGGGCTGTCGACTCGGAGGAGCGCCCGGCGAGGGCGTTCGTTAATCCCAGGCCGCCCTTGTCATCGGGCCGATCGGTGCCAACCCTGGAGGGATGGACCTGCTCGTCGCCGGCCTGATGGCCCTCTCCGCGCTCGCCTGGCCCCTCGCGCCGATCGCGCGGCCGCTCTGTGACCACCTCCAGCGCGCCGCCGAGGCGTCGAGCCCGCCCCCCGGCCGCATGCTCACCCTGGATGACGGTCGTCGCAGCCACGTCTACGGGCGGGGCCTGGAGCACGACGGCCCGGCGGTGCTCATCGTGCCCGGCGCCGGCTCGTGCGTGGCCGACCAGCAGGTCGTCCAGCCCCTGCTCGCGAAGCGCTACCGGGTCTACGCCTGGGATCGCCCCGGCATCGGCTGGAGCGACCCGCACCCGGCGGGCTTCTCCCAGGCCCTCGTCGCCGCCGACCTCCGCGCGGTGCTCGACCGGCTGGACGAGCCCGAGGTCATCCTGGCGGGTCACTCCATCGGCGGTCAGACCCTCCTGCGGGCGGGCGCCGAACCCCCGGTCGCCGGCTGGGTGCTCATCGATCCCACCCCCTGGACCCCCGAGAGCGCCGCCGCCTTCGAGGACGCGCTCGGCCCGGTCCAGGCGCAGATCCCCCACCTGGAGCGGCTGCTCGATCGGGGCTTCGGCCGGGTCCTGGCGCCCTTCGCCGCCCCCTCCAGCTTCCCCCCCGACCGGCGCGCCGAGGCCGACCTCGACGTGGTCCACGCCGCGCGTCGCGTCGCGGGGGCCGCGCGCTGGCGGGCGCAGATGGCCGAGGTCCTGAGCCTGTCCGCGGACTGCGCCGAGGTCGCCGGCTGGCCCACCCCCCGGCTCCCCACCGCGGTGCTGGCCTCCTGGCCGACCCGGTGGGGCCCCCAGGCCGAGCGGGAGCTGGCCCGCCTCCCGCCCGCCTCCCGCGCCATCCACCACGCCGACCGGGTCGCCCGGAGCCGCTGGCTGGAGGGCTTCGACGCGGTCCAGTGGCTGGACTGCAGCCACTTCGTGCAGGCGGACCGCCCCGAGGCCGTGGTCGCCGCGGTCGACCACGTCGCCGCCCGGCTCCGCGGCGAGCCCTCCGACTGGCCCACCGTCCAGGAGCGCAAGGACCAGATCATGGGGGTCCCCCTGCCGGTCAACCGCACCATGCAGACCGGCGGTGGCCCACCCCCTGCGATGGAGATCACCGCTGACCCGGCGGTGCTCGCGGCGAAGGCTCGGCTGGAGGCCGACCTGGACGAGCTGGGGTGAGCGCGGCGCAGTCCGGGCCCTCGGCTACGAATACGACGCGCTGCCGTCGCCCGACTGAGCCCGCTCCCGCCGCAGCACCTTCGCCTTGAGCTGCCCGCAGCCCGCGTCGATGTCGATGCCCCGACGCACCCGCGCGGTGGCCGGCACCCCGAAGCGCCCCAGCGCCTCGATGAAGCCCGCCACCGCCGGCTCGCCGCTGGGGCCCCCGTCATACCCGGCCGTGGGGTTCAGCGGGATGAGGTTGACGTGGCAATGCAGCCCCTGGAGCAGCCGCCCCAGCCGCTCGGCGGTGGCCACGTCGTCGTTGACCCCCTGGATGAGCGCCCATTCGAAGGTCACCCGCCGGTGGGTGCGGTCCACGTAGTCCCGGCAGGCCGCGATCAGCTCGTCCAGCGGCCAGCGCCGGTTGATCGGCATCAGCGCGCTGCGGGCGTCGTCGGTGGCCGCGTGCAGGCTGATGGCGAGGGTGACCTGCAGGCCCTCCTCGGCGAAACGGCGGATCTGGGGCACCAGCCCCACCGTGGACACGGTGATGTGCCGCGCCCCGATGCCCAGGTCGGTGTTCAGGCGGCGCACCGCCTCGATCACCGCGTCGTAGTTGTGGAAGGGCTCGCCCATGCCCATGAGCACGACGTTGGAGAGGCGCTCGCCCCGGGCCTGCAGCTCGCCGGAGAAGCGCAGGGCCTGCTCCACGATCTCCGCCGCGCTGAGCTGGCGGGCGAAGCCCATCTGCCCGGTGGCGCAGAACGCGCAGGCCATCGCGCAGCCCGCCTGGGAGGAGATGCACGCGGTGCGCCGCCCGTCACGGTAGGGCATGAGCACCGACTCGATGAGCTGTCCGTCGGGCAGCCGCCACACCCGCTTGATCGTGCCGTCGGCGCTGTGTTGCTCCTCGGCGAGCTGGAGGCTGCCCAGGGTGGCCTCCCGGGCCAGGCGCTCCCGCAGGCCGGCGGGCAGGTCGGTCATCTCGTCGAAGTCGGCCGCCCCCTTGTCGTACATCCAGGACCAGAGCTGCTTCGCCCGGAACCGCCTCTGCCCCCACCCGGCCAGCAGGGCGTCGAGCCCCGGGCGGTCGAGGGTGTAGAGGTCGATCACGACACGACCTCGACCTGCTTGAGCCAGGACGGGCGGAAGGACCGCGCCATCCAGGTCTGCCAGCGCTCCTCCAGGCCCTCGGGCGCGGGCCCGGCCAGCAGGGCGTCGAGGCGGGTGGCGTTCACCACCTCGCCGGGCACCACCTGCACCCGCAGCAGGGCGGGCGGGCCCAGGCTGGCGGTCTCCACCGCGAAGCTGCGGGGGGGATCCAGCTCCACCAATTCGCCGTCGAGGGTGTCCCCCGCCCCGGTGGACAGCCGCACCATGCCCCCGGCGCGGGCGTCGTGCAGCCCGCGGAAGCCGGTCAGGCCGGTGACCTTGAGCCAGGCGTCGTCGAAGGACAGCGCCGCGTCGACCTGGATGGACAGCCAGGTCATCGGCCCGGGGTGCCGGGCGGCGAAGTCCAGCGCGCACAGCAGGGCGGTCCAGGCGCGGGCCAGCTCGGGGTCGGTCATGCTGGCCAGCACCTCGACCCGGCGGCCGTCCAGGCGCAGCGTCGTAGCGAAGGTGTCTTCTGACAGCTCGATGGCGCGGGGCTTCCGGGAGATCGTCCAGCGCTCCCCCTCCGCGATGAGGACGCCGCCCACGACCTGCGCGTCCGGGGACCACCAGCGGTCGAGCTGATCGAGCTGGGCGTCGAGGGCCTCGGGGGCGGCGAGCAGGGTGCGGGTCAGGAGCGGTTGCATGGTGGGCGACCTCTAACCTGCAGGGCCGTCGCGGACCCCCACCTGCGCCGCGAGCCAGCGCCAGGCCAGCCGCAGCTCCACGTCCCGTCCGGCCTCGGCGCGGCGCGCGTCCAGCCGCTCCCGCGCGTCCGCCCAGGCCGCCTCCCGCTGCCCGCCCGCCCGCGCCTCGGCCAGCCGGAGGTGGGCCTCCTGGAGCTGGAGGTAGGGCCCCGGCGGATCCTCAAGCGCCCGCAGGGCCGCGCGCGTGGCCCGCGCCTCGGTGAGGCGGCCCTGGGCGGACTCCAGGGTGAGGAGCCAGCCCATCGCGGCGAGGGGGGTCGCGCGGGAGGCCCGGTGCCCCTCCACGCAGGCCCGCAGGTCTCGCTCGGCCTCCTCGAACCGCCGCGCCAGCAGCGCCACCGTCCCCCGGTAGCCCAGGGCCTGGGCGCGGGTCCGGGGCTCCCCGGCGCGCTCTGCCAGCGCCTCGGCCCGGGTGAACGCCGCGCGCGCGGCGGCTTCGTCCCCCCGATCCGCCAGGAGCAAGCCCAGCCGCAGCCGATCCAGAGCCTCGGGCAGCGGCTCGTCCCGGGCCACCCAGAAGGCCAGGCTGGTGCGGAGCTGCTGCTCGGCGCGCCCGCCCAGCCCCCGCTCGACGAGCAGCCGGGCCAGCTCACCGCGCGCGCGGGCCTCCAGCCGGCGGTCCCCCTCCTGACGGCGCAGGTCGATGAGCTGGCGCAGGGTGGCCTCGGCGTCGGCGTCCCGTCCGAGGCGGGCCAGCACCGTGGCGAGGCTCCCGTGCCAGGAGGCCCGGAAGCGCGCCGGGCCGTCGGCCAGGAGGTCGATGGCCTGCCGATAGTCGCGCTCGGCCGCCCCGTAGTCGCCGACGGTGTGGGCGACGAGGCCCCGCTGCCCCGCCGACATGCCCCGCTCGTGCCGATCGCCGCTGGCCTCGGCCGCAAGGGCGGCGGCCTCGGCGTCCTCGGCGGCCCGGGCGGGGTGCCCCAGGAGCCGCCAGCGCTCGCTGCGGAGCTGGAGCACGACGCTCCGGGACCGGTCGGAGAGCGCGGGCATCACGGGGCGGAGCTGGTCCTGGAGCGCGGCCAGCTCGCCCAGGCGCCCGGCCCGGCGCAGGGGGGTGTCGAGCTGGAGCAGCAATCGGGCGGCGTCCCCGGGGGGCGCCCGGCGCAGGGCGGCGGCCAGCTCGGGCAGGCGCTCCAGCGCGGCCTCGACCGCCGTCGCGCCGTCGGGGCCGTGGTAGCGGGCGTGCAGCGCCTCGGCCGTGTCCATCGCCCACACGAGGTGGCGCGTCAAGGCGTCCGGGCCGCCCTCCTCCCGAGCCCGCAGGCGCAGCAGCAGGGGCAGCCGGACCCGGGTGGTCGCCTCCGCGTCGGCGCGGATCAGCAGGCCCTCGGCGGCCAGGCGCTCCAGGGTGGCCAGGCCGTCGGGGTGGAGCAGGGCCTCGGCGTCCTCCACCGGGACCGCGCAGCGCTCGAAGGTGGCCAGCCGGACCAGCGCCTCGCGGACCGCCGGGTCGAGCCGCGCCCAGCGGGTGGCGGTGCGGCCCACGCTGCGGGGCAGGAGCGGCCCGGGGTCTCGCGCGAGGCGGCGCAGCAGGTCGGGGCCGGTGAGCAGCCGGGCGCGCTCGGCCAGCTCCTCCAGGGCCAGCGGCAGGCCGTCCACCGCCTCAGCGAGGGCGCGCCAGTCGCCGTGGGGCCCGGGGGCGCGGTCGGCGAGCAGCGCGGCGGCGTCCTCCGGCGGCAGCGGCCCCAGGATGAGGAGCTGCTCCCCGGGCACGCCCGCGGGGTGGTCAGGGGCGTCCAGGACGGCGGCCTCCGGGGGGATGGGCGCCTCGGGCAGGATCACCAGCGCCGGGCCCGGACGGCCCGACGGCAGACGGCCCTGGTGGACGCCGCCAGGGAACAGCCCGCCGTAGCGCCGCGCGGCCTCCAGGATGAGCCGGCGCCGCCCTACCCCCGGCGGGCCCACCACGGCGATGCGCGACGGCCCCCGGGCCAGGGCCCGCCCCAGCCAGCGCAGCTCGGCGTCCCGCCCGAAGAAGCGATCCTGCGGAGCGCGCAGGCCGGGGGCCGGGGCCTCGGGGGGCGGGGCGCCCTCGGGGTCCAGGCAGTAGCCCACCCCGAAGACCTTCAGCAGGTGCCGGGGCTCGGCCGGATCGGCCTCGATCTTGACCCGCAGGCGGCGCACGGCGGTGTCCACGCAGCGGGTGGGGGTGGTGGGGTCGAGGCCCCAGACCTCGGCCAGCAGGTCCTCCCGAGGGACGGGCTGTCCGGCGCGCGCGGCGAGGACCTGGAGCAGCGCGGCCTCGGTCCGGGTGAGGGTGCGCGCGCCGTCGGGCCAGCGGGCGAGGCCGGCGGAGAGGTCCACCGCGCAGGCTTCGAGCTGGAGGGTCTGCAGGGGGACCTCAACTGAAACAAGTCAGGCACATCTTGTCACAGCTTCAGCGCGAACTGTGACGATGCGGCCCGATACGGTGGCTTCAAATCGGCTCCCTCTGCCCTGGAGGCTCCCATGACGCGCCCCCTCGCCCTCTCTGCCCTCGCCCTGCTCGCCCTCACCGCCTGCGATTCGGGCGTCGCCGACAAGGACCTCTTCGACACCGGCGACGACACCGCCGACGACACCGCCGACACCGCCGACACGGAGGCCATCGACGCCGACGGTGACGGCATCCCCGCCGAGGAGGACTGCGACGACGCCGACCCCGCCGTCGGCGGCGACGAGGTCCCCTACGACGGCGTCGACAACGACTGCGACCCCGGCACCCCCGACGACGACCTCGACGGCGACGGCTGGACCCTGGCCGAGGACTGCGACGACGCCGACCCCGCCGTCGGCGGCCCCGAGGTCCCCTACGACGGCGTCGACAACGACTGCGACCCCGACACCCCCGACGACGACCTCGACGGCGACGGGTACGACGGCGACGCGGACTGCGACGACCGCGACCCGGAGGCCTGGACCGACGGCTCGTACACCGGGGTGCTGCGGGCGGCGGACGTGCCCGGCTTCTGCGACAGCTACTGCGCCCGGGCGGTCGTGGGCGACGTGCGCATCGAGCAGCTCGCGGCGAGTGACCTCGACGACCTGCGCTGCATCACCACGGTCACCGGGGACTTCGCCCTACGCTACAGCGGCTCGGTCACCGACATCACCGGGCTCGGCCAGCTCTCGGCGGTGGGCGGCAACCTGGAGCTGTTCGAGGTCGACGGCCTCACCGACCTCACCGGGCTGGAGGCCCTGGCCGAGCTGGGCGGCTCGCTCCTGCTGGGCTGCTACGAGAGCGACACCCGCAACAACTACTTCTACTGCACCGGGGGCAACGCGCGCCTGGCCTCGGTCGCGGCGCTGGGGAGCCTGGGCGCCATCGGCGAGCACCTCTACGTCTACGACAACGACGCGCTGGTCGACTTCACCGGCCTCGACAACGTCACCGCGGTCGGGGGTTCGGTGTGGCTGCACGGCAACGCGGGCCTGACCAGCGTGGCGGGACTGGGCGCGGTCGCCAGCGTGGGCGGGGAGCTCGACCTCTATGACAACGACGCCCTGGCCAGCCTCGCGGGGCTCTCCGGCCTGGGGACCCTCGACGGCGGGCTCTCCGTCGTCGGCAACGACGCGCTGGTGGACCTCTCGGGGCTCGAGGGGCTCACCCGCATCCCGGGCCCGCTGGAGGTCGAGGGGAACGACGTGCTGGTGGACCTCTCCGGGCTGGACCACGTCACCGCCATCGAGGGCCTGGTGACCGTGGTCAACAACGACGCGCTGGTCGACTTCACCGGGCTGGACAGCGTCACGGAGATCGAGGGCGGGCTGCTGGTCGGCTGCACCGACGAGGGCACCTACTACTACTGCGACGGGGGCAACCCCGCGCTGGAGACCCTGGCGGGCCTGGGTGCTTTGGACCGCATCGGCGGCCCGCTCTACCTCTACGACAACGACGCGCTGGTGGACGTCACCGCCCTGCACGGGCTGTCCACGCTCGCCGGCTCGCTCTACGTCACCCGCAACAGCGCGCTGGCCTCTGCGGACGCCCAGGCGCTTGCGGACGCGATCGGCAGCGTCGGCGGGACGGTGACGGTGCGGGAGAACGGGCCGTAGGGGCCAGGGCCTACGCCGCCTTTCGCCCGAACAGCCGCTGCCACAGCCCCGGCCGCGCGTCGCCCTCGTCCATGCCGTCGTGGTTGAAGTTGCTCGCGCGCACCCGCGCGTCCAGCACGTCCTCCCGGTACGAGGTCAGGTGGTGGCCCATCGCGCCCAGGTGCAGCAGGTGGTCCAGCTTGCCCTGGCGCAGCAGCTTCCAGGCGATGCTCCAGAACTCGCGGCGGTGCTCGGCCATCAGGCCCTGGATGACGACCATGCGGGTCGTGGCGTAGATGCCCGTCCAGACCAGATCCGTGGAGATGCCGAACCGGGACATCGGGAGCTGGAGGCGGTTGGGGTAGGTGTGCTCGACGTTGTGCTCGTAGCGGCGGAACAGCTCCTTGGGGTGGTAGAGCACGTCCACGGCGCGGCGCCAGCTCTCGACGACCTCCTCCTCGGGGCGCAGGAAGCGCACGTTGGACTCGCGGACCTCCTCGGTGGGCAGCAGGCGGCCCTCCTCGGTCAGGCGGCGGTGCAGCGGGGTGCGCGGCAGGGCGTAGAGCACGTTGATGGCCAGCAGCGGGATGTTCGCCGCCCGGATGAAGTCGATGACCTGGTCGGCGGTGTCCTCGGTGTCGGTGTCGAAGCCGAAGATGATGCCGCCGTGCAGCTCGATGCCGTGGTCGTTGATGACCTTGACCGCGTCCAGGATGGGCATGGTCATGTTGTGGCGCTTGTTGATGTGGCGCAGCGCCTCCAGGTTGGGGGTCTCGATGCCGAAGAACATGTCGGTGAAGTAGGCGTCGCGCATCAGGCCCAGCAGCTCGGTGTCCTTGGCCAGGTTGATGGTGGCCTCGCCGGCCAGGCGCAGCCGGTAGCCGGTGCGCTTCTGCCAGGCGATGAGGTGGTGCATCAGCTCCTTCGCGGCCTTCTTGCTGCCGATGAGGTTGTCGTCCACGAAGTAGATGCCGCCCATCTGCACCTGGTCGGCGATGGCGTCCAGCTCGGCGATGAGGCGCTCGGGGCTCTTGGTGCGGGCCTTGTTGCCGTACAGCTCGGGGATGTCGCAGAACTCGCAGCGGTAGGGGCAGCCGGAGGACCACTGCACGTTCAGCACGAGGTAGGCCTTGAGCTGGGCGAGGTGGTAGGCCGGGATGGGGAAGTCGTTGATCGGCAGGCGCTCCTCGGTGCGGAACACGAGCTGGGTCTCGGGGCGCGCGGCGGACGCGCTGAGGTGCGCGATGAGCTGGTCGGTGGCGTCGCCCAGCTCGCCGACGTGGAGCATGTCGACGTCGGGGTAGTACTCGGGGCAGGCGCTGACCGAGGGGCCGCCGACCACCGCCGGCTTGCCGCGCTCCTGCGCCAGGCGGGCCAGCTCGTTGAGGCGCCCGCGCTGGACGTGCATGCCCGAGGCCAGCAGCACGTCGCACCACTCGAGGTCGTCGTCGGTGACCGGGGCGACGTTCTCGTCGACGAAGCGGATCTCCCAGTCCTTGGGCAGGTAGGCCGCCAGGGTCAGCATGCCCTGCGGCGGCATGAAGGCGACGGTGCCGGGGAAGAACGCCTGCGCGGTGTGGAAGGTGGCGAAGCAGGGGGTGAAGCGTGCGAAGACGCAGAGCGCGCGGCGCTTGGGCATGCGGGAACTCCAGGTGAGGGTTCGCGCAGCGTACCGCCGGTCAGATTCCGACCGCAATCAAAGAGTGTGTCAGCGCGGCCCCGGACGGAAGCCGACCGTTCGGACAACGCCGGTCCGGGGCGAGGGGGCGGCGCGCCGGTCGGGCTCAGCGCGGCAGCGCGCGGCGGTCCAGGGTCACGGGGCGCTCGGTCCCGTCGGCGCTTCGCACGACCACCTCCACCTCGGTGCCCGCGTCGCCGACGGCCAGCTCGACGAAGCGCTCCAGGTCCAGCTCGGCGGCGGCGATCCCCTCGATCTCCACGATGACGTCGCCCTCCACCAGCCCGGCCTCCTGGGCGGCGCTGCCGTCGACGGTCTTCATCACCAGGATGCCCTCGTCGGCCTCGGCGACGTGGATGCCCAGGCCGCCGCGGGGGATGGGGGGCAGGCTCAGGTTGACCACGGTGTCCTCGCCCTCGGCGACGGTGACCTCGACCCGCTCGCTGGGCGCGGCCCACAGCCCGTCGCGGCGGAAGGCCTGGACGGCGCAGGGGCCGGGGCGGGCGGCGTACCAGTAGGTGCCGTCGGCGTCGGTGATGCCCTGGTTGCCGCAGCCCTCCACGAAGACCTTGCCCACGGGCTCGCCCTCGGCGTTCTCGACGACGCCGGTGATGCCGGCGCCGGCCGGGGGCAGCGCGATGGGGTCGGGGGTGCAGGCGCCGGTCGCGCCGTCCCCAGCGCCCGTCCACTGGATGTCCACGGGGGCGAAGCCCTCGATGGTGAGCACGCCCGAGGCGGCCTCGGGCAGCAGGGGCAGGTGGGCCATGCCGCCCGCGACCTTGACCAGACGGCCGTCGTAGGGGGGCGGGTCGCCCGCGGCGCCGATGAGCAGGTGGCCGACGCCGGCCTCGACAGCGGGCTCCACCGCGCAGAGGGCGTGGGTGACCTTGTCCCAGTCGATGTCCTCGATGACGGCGTCGAGGCCGAGGGCCTTGGCGGGCTCCTCCTCGGGCTCCGCTTCAGAGGCGGCGGCTTCCGTGAGGTCGATGTCATCGGGCTCATCGTGGGTCGCGGGCGCTGCGGCCGGGGCCTTGGCCTCGGCCGGGACCTGCGGCGGCGGCGCCTCGGGGGGGGCCTCCTCGTCCCTGGGCCAGAGCTGCGCGACGATGAGGGCGAGCACGGCGAGCACGGCGCCGACGCGGAGGGAGCGGGACATGGCGAGGCTCCGGGAGGGGGAGGAGGGTAGTGTAGCTACGAATGGGTTCGTAGGGAAGGGGCAGCGGCGCGAAGAGGTGGATGTCGCGGGCGGGTTAGACTGGTGATTCCTGGGAGTCCCCTGCGTGAAGACCGACGACACGGATGCGCTGCGGCGGCGAGGTGAGTTCCTCCCGCACGAGTTGGAGTGGAAGCGGTGGGTTGTGCCGTTCGGGCAGCGTCCGCTGCTGGACCGAGACGGCTTCCTCAACCTGGAGCACAACGGGCGGGTTGTCGCCAAGATGGGGTACGGGGAGGTCACCGCCCTGGAGGATCTGACCGAACTGGGCTGCCTGGTGCTGCTGGGGGAGCCGGGCAGCGGGAAGACGCGGTCGATCGAGACTTCGTTGCCCCCGGAGGCCGTGGTCGCCCGCTTCGACGCGCTGCGGTGGAGCAGCCCTGCGGCGGCGCGGGATGCGTTGTCCGTACGGTTCGAACCCGGCACCCCCATCATCATCGACGGCCTGGATGAGAGCCCGCTCCCGGTCGCGACGCTGGTCGGGGAGATTCAGCGCTGGGCAACCGAGTTCGAGGAGCCTCCTGCGCTGCGCCTGTGTTGCAGGACCGGCGCTTGGACGGAGGCGGCGAGGACCGCGCTCGCGGAGGTCTTTGAGGAGGAGCAGCTTCGCGTCGTGGAGTTGGCGCCGCTGAGCTGGACCGACGCGCTGGAGGCGTTCCGTGTACCGGAAGCGGAGCAGGCGCACCTTCGGGAAGTGCTCCTGGAGCAGGACCTCACCCGCCTCGCGGCGCGCCCCCTCACCCTGGGCCTGCTCGTCCACGCGCACCAGCGTGGCCGACTCGGCGGAAACCGAAGCGCGCTGATGCTGGAGGGGTGCCGGGCTCTCCTGACCCCTCGCTCCCAGAAGGACCCCGATGCGGACACGGAGCGGCGGCTGGCCCTCGCAGCGCGCATCGCCGGGGTGATGGCGTTCAGCCAGCGCGCCGAGCTGGTGCTGAGAGGAGACCCGGGAGATGACGGGCTGAGTCCCAGGGACCTGACGGGGCCGTTGGCCGTCACACCGAAGGGAGAGACCATCCCGGTGACCGCCCGCGCGGTGCGAGCGCTCATCGAGTCAGCGGGGCTCTTCAGATCGGTGGCGGGGCGATACACCTGGATCCACCGCTCTTTCCAGGACTTCCTGGCGACGCGTTTCCTGCTGTGGTCCACGATGGCTCCTGAGCAGATCCAGGGGCTGCTGCTGGACGCCGACGGGCGGGTCTATCCGCAGCTCCGGGAGTTGCTGGGGTGGTTTGACGGGGCGTTCCCTGCGGAGGTGCGCCGTACGGTGTTGATGGCGGACCCGGTGGCGGCGCTGTCGGGGGACGTGGCGTCGTGGGAGGTGGAGGAGCGGAGGGAGTTGCTACGGGCGTTTCTGCAAGACGCCGAGCGTTATCCAGAGATGGTCTACACAAGAGACCAGGCGAAGCTCGCGTTCGAAGGCGTCGCCGAAGAGCTGCGTGATGATCTGGAGAACCTCAAGGCGCCGATGCAACGGCGCCGCCGCGCGATGAATGTGGCCTACGCATGCGAGACCCGCTCGCTGAGCGACGTCATCCTGGAGATCGCGCTCTCCGAAGATGAGGCCGACCCGGTCATTCGACGGCGCGCGGCGTCATGGATCGCGCGCTTCGGCTCGGATCCAGAGCGATTGGCGCTTCGGCCGCTCCTGTATCTTGCGGATCACCGTGATCCGGATCGGGACATGATGGGGGCCGCGCTGAAGGCCCTCCAGAGGGCCAACGCGCTCACCCCGGAGGAGCTGACCGATGCGTTGAATTTCAAGGTCTCTAAGGGCTATTTCGGTTCCTATCGCCGCGTCATGTGGGAGTTGGCCCAGGACTGGCGAGACGAGAGATTCCCGGACGGTCATCTGCTCGCTGTCCTTCGATGGTCCGCCGATACCGCGTCGTTTGAGCGAACGACCCCGCAGATCGGCCATCCGCTTGAGGAGGCCGCCCTGGCCATCGCGGTGCATCGGCTCGACGACCCGCGGATTCGTACTGAGTTGACCGCGCTGGTGTTGAAATGGCACAAACGATATCTGTTGAGCAGCCGCCGGGATCTATGGGATGCCATCCCAGCCCCACAGCGCGCACTGTTCCTGACGGATGTCGCGTCCTCGCTGGACGGCGACGTCAAGCGAGCTTGGAGCATTGGCTACGACATCCTCCTCCCGGACGATCTGCCGCTCCTCCTGAGGCAGTATCGGGACGCCACGCCTGGAGATCGCCCGGTCTACCTGGAGTGGCTCGTTCACACGCTGAATCAGGACGACGAAGCGCTCCTCACAGCTCTCTGGGGCCTGATGGATGAGTTCCAGGAGGTCAAGGAGCGGCTCCTCCCCTACCTGAGCCGGCCTGTTGATGACAGGAACGCCAGGCGCATCCAGGCGCGCCAGGAGCGGGAGGCCGAGCGTCAGCGTCTCCAAGCCGAGCGAAGGAACCGGAAGCAACCCTCGGTCGAGGAGCTTCTGGAGCGGATGGACCACGAAGGCGTCGACTGGTGGTGCGACATTGTCGGGGTGCTCAGCCTGTCCGTGGACGAAGGTGATTCCGTCGACCCCTGGACAACGCAAATCCCCAACATGCCCGGCTGGATGCAGGCTGACTCCTCGCTTCGGGAGCGGCTGCTCACGGCTGCGAAGACCTACCTGCACGACAAGAATCCCGACGGCGCCTACGAGGTAGAGAAAGGAAGCATCAACTGGGGCGCCGTGGCGGGCCTTCAGGCACTCGCGTTGCTCCACCTGAAGGACGCTCCCCGGCTCGACGAACTCCCGGAGACCATCTGGGAGCGCTGGCTCCCCGTGCTGCTCTTCTGGGGCCATCATTGTGCATCTCAGGAGTTGAATCGCGAGCTTCTGGTCCGCGCCCTCCATCGCAATCCAGCGGGAGCTTTGTTGTGGCCGTCTCGACTCATCTGGCGAATGAAGGCGTCCGCTCGGCCAGGGTTCGTACGGAAGCTGCCCCTGAAGGATGTACCTGGCCTCGCTGAGTGCGTGCTGGACTGGCTGCGGGACGGGCCTGACGACGGCCTCATGGATCTGACTGAAGCGGCACTGAGACACGATCATCCGAAGGTTGTTGATCAAGTACGTGATTGGCTGAGGGCGGGCCCTGCGGGAAAGGAAGACCGATGGGTGGCCTTCGCGGGTGCGTGGCTGCGAGTCTGCCCTCCACCCGATGTGCTCTCTCCGCTGAAACAGCACCTTGAAGCCCGTGAGGACTTGGAGATGCGTGTTCTTCTGGCAACAAACCATCTGGACCTTGAATTTCGGGTCAGCGAGACCCTGGAACCGCCAGAGTTGAGCTGGTTGGTACACCGCCTCTTCATGCATTTTCCCCCGTCAGACGACCCCGAGCGAAGGGGGACTCATGGGATGACTCCGCGCGAGGAGGTTCGGCTCCTACGGAATACGCTGGTTCGAAGGCTCATCTCCCTGGGTACCCCCGAAGCCGTCGACGCCCTCCGCGACCTCCAGCACGCCTTCCCCCAGGAAGACTCCATTCGCTACCTGATACAGAACGCCGAGGTCGTCCTCCGCCGGAAGTCCTACCGACCCCCCTACCCCGACACCCTCCTCACCCTCGCCGCCGACCCCGACCGTCGCCTCGTCCGCCACCTCGGCGAGCTGAAGCAGCTCATCGGCGCCATCTTCTCCACCTGGCCACGGGACTGCCCCCGCGGCGACATCTGGAAGCGCGTCAAGGACCGCGGCCTCCAGCCCCGCCCGGACTCCCTGCTCATCGGGACCCTGCTCGATCACCTGGAGGCCGGGCTCGAGGCGCGTGCGCTCGGCGCCGGGCTGGTCACCTCCCGGAACGACGACACCCTCAAGATCGACATCCTCCTGGGCGACGACGCCGCGCTCTCGCTCACCGTTGGCGTGTGGCTTCCGTGGCAGGACGAGCCCAAGGGTCAAGGCTTCGGGCTCGCCCTGCTCCTCCGCTCCTCCTCCTGGCGGCACATCGACGATCCGGAGCGCTGGAAGGCGGCGCACGATTGGAGTCCCGAGGACCTCAAACGCTGGTGTGACGCGCACGGCTGGGTCCTCGTCGACGCCACCCTCGATGAGTCCGAGTCCACGGTGTTCTCGGAGGTCCCCTTCGCTGAAGCGGCGCTGGCATCGCTGCTTCAGCAGGGCGTCCGTCTGGAGGTCATCGGCTCGATCGGAGACCTCTCCCGCTGGCTCATCGCCCTCACCTGGCCCGACCCTCTGCGCGAGCGCTTCGGCCTCAACGAGAAGGCCCTGCTCCTTCTGTATCGAGACGCCCTCCAGCGAAGCGACCTGTACGCCGCCCGCGAGCACTTGCGCGCGCACGACGGCTTCGACGTCGACCTCCTGCTCGTCCTGAACGACGCCCCCGACCTGGAGCGACAGTTGGACCGCGCCGCCGGGCGGTGGGGCCAGTGGGTCGCCCTGGCGCCCGGTGAGCCGCTGGAGCAGGCGCTGGCCCAGCAACCCCGCTACGACCTGTACGACATCCGCTTCCCGGTCTTTGGCAGCCAGCTCTTCGGCCGCGAGGCCGAGCGGGAGGAGATCGAGAGCCGCGTGCTCCGGGGCGAGTCCATCGTGGTGACCGGCCTGCGCAAGGTCGGCAAGACCTCGCTGGTGAAGGCCGTGCTGCGAAACCTCGAGTCCGCCCGGGTCGAGTCCGCCCGGGTCGAGTCCGCCTGGGTGGACGTCCAGGCGATGGGCGACCGCACCGGGCCGGTGCTCCGCCGCGCCCTGCTGCGGGAGCTGGAGCCGGAGACCAAGCCTGAGGGCACCCTGGCCGAGCTTCAACATGCGCTGCGACGCCGGCTGGAGAAGCCACAGCACCTGGTGCTCGTGTTCGACGAGCACGACCTGCTCTTCGAGGGCTTCACCAAGGACGAGCCGCCCATCAAGGGCATCGCGGCGCTGCTCCGGACGCTACGGGGGCTGGCCCAGGAGACCGGCAGGCTGTCCATGATCTTCATCGGCCGGGACGCCTCCCGCTTGGAGGATCCGCTGATGGAGGACTTCCCCAACCCGCTGCTGGGCTGGTTCAAGCGGGTCCCCATGCGACCGCTGCGTCGCGGGGACGCGGGCGCGCTGCTGGACACCCTGGCCCGCCGGCTGGGGATCGCGCTCCCGGCCGGCTTCACCGACACCGCGTGGCGCTGGACCGGCGGTCACCCGCTGCTCCACCGGCAGCTCGGCTCGGTGGTGTTTGAGCTGCTGGAGCAGGAGGAGTCCCTGGACGAGCCGCAGATCTGGGCGGCGTTCCACAACCGCAGCGTGACGCACGCCCTGGTGTCTGAGGCCCTGGTCCTGCTGGAGCGACGCTTCCCGGACAGCGCCAAGGCGCTGGCGGATCTGGTGGACGAAGGGGCGACCTCCGTGGAGCCCGAGCGCTGGGAGCACCCCTCCGTGAAGCGCCTCCTGGACTACGGACTGGTTATGGGGACGCCGGATGAGGCCTGGATCCCCCGGGTCTTCTCCGAGACCGTCGCCCTGGACAACCGGCTCCGACGCCTCTCTCCCGAGCAGTAGAGATATGCACGCCCGTCCCGCCTACTGGTGGCAAACACGCCACCCCCATCCCCGCATTGATCGCAGTGAGCTGATCGATGAGCTGTGCGACAAACTCCTGAATGGTACCAACTTCGTCCTGATCGGCGGGCACGGGATGGGCAAGACCGTTCTTCTGTCCCAACTGCAGGAAGAGCTGCCTCGACGAAACCCGGCCACCAGGGTTCTTCTCTTCGAGGAGGCACGAGGGGAGATCACGAAGTACAGCATGGCCAGGGATCTCGTCACTGAGTTGGGGGGCGAACCCAGGGAGGACGGGGCAGTCATCCCCATCCTCCAACGGTGGGCAACCGAGAACCCTGAGACCCAACTCGTGCTTCTATATGACGAACTGGACCGCTACGCGGCGGGTAGCGCGGGTCAGGCCGCTCGCTTCTTCAATGATCTTCAGAAGGCCTACGAGAGGCTTGAGTCCAGGCTCACGGTCGTCGCGGCAGGCGGGCTGGGGGTCTACCTCATCGGTGACCACGAGTTCGGGTCGAGCTTCTTCAGCCCTGCAACCAAGCGCACGCTTGACCCCTTCACCGTTCAGGAGATCAGCACGCTGATCGACGAGGGACCTCTGCATGAGAGCTTGCCTCCCGATGCTCCAGAGGCCATCCATCTGCTCAGTGGGGGACACCCTGAGCTGACCAACTGGTTCTTGATGCGCCTTCATCAACTGGTGGAGGCCGACAGAGCCATCGATCTGGTGAGCGATCTGCCCACACTCGCGATGGAGTTCCGTAACGACACGGACATCATCGACAGCGTACACCGAAGCGTCGGTGTCAACACCGAGGACGACCAACCCTTTCGTCTATGGCAGTTCGCCAAGGTCACCCCTCCACCCCAGACGCTCGCGGACGCCTCCGAGGCCCTGAATACAACCCTGACGAAGCGGCGCACGCGCCGACTTGTCAGCGTTCTTACCGCTGCGGGCCTGCTGCGCGCTGACGAAGGGATGGATCCCCTGCACCTGGAGGTCATCCCTTCCCTGCTCAACCTACCCGATAGTACCGCCGTCCAAAGAGACCTCACCGCCCAACTCCGCTCCGACCTGGACCAGATCGCCCCCAAGCTGCACCGCTGGGGCCCGGACTTCTACCAGGGCCAGAACGACAAGCGCGGCCTCGTCGAGGAGGCCACCGTCTCGGCCTTCCTCGGGGTCGCGCTCCAGTTCCTCGGCTGGCGCTTCGTGGACCGTGAGACGCTGGCGGGCGGCGGGCGCGCTGACCTGCGCGTGATGGGGCACATCCGTCACCCCGATGAGCACGCGATCATCGAGGTCAAGCGTTGGAACAACAAAGACCTCCCGGATGCCCACGCGCAGGTGCTGCGCTCCCGCACCGATCAGGCCAAGGCCCTCGCGGTCTTCGTGGTCCGGGGCAGCAGCCAGGACGTCGTCGAGGAGGACTACGCTACCAAGGTCCTCGGAGATCACAGGGTAGATGACCGCGCTCTCCACACCGGCTGGCTCCGCCTCACCGCCGGCGATCCCCCGGTCGACCACTACCTCGTTCACCTGGGCAGCCGGAACACCTAAGCCCCCACCAACCCCACAAACGTCCCCCCGAAGATCCCCTCCATCGCCGAGGACGACACCGGCAGCCGCTCCACCCAGCGCCGGATCTCCCCGTAGTCGTACCCGCCATCCTCATCGTGGAAGCCATACGGCGCGTCGGTGCCGTACAGGCAGCGCTCCGGGCCCATCGCCGCGACGGCCTGGCGGGCCAGCTCCTCGTCGATGTAGGGGCTGGAGAGGTCCACGTAGAGGTTCGGGCAGTCCGCCTTGTAGCGCCACAGGGCCCGGTAGAACGGGAAGCCCGCGTGCGCCGAGAGGATCGGCAGCTTGGGGTGCGCCTGGGCCATCGCCACGAAGTCCCCCCGGAAGCCCAGGTGGATGAGCACCGGCAGGCCCAGCTCCTCGCAGCGCCGGAGCACCGGGCCCAGCACGTCCACGCTGTAGTCGTGCCAGTGGGGGTGGAGCTTCACCCCGATGAAACCCGGGACCTCGCGCCAGCGCTCCAGGGTCTCCAGCACGTCGGGGTCGGCGGCCGGGTTGAGGAAGATCCAGCCCCAGAAGCGGTCGGGGTGGGCCTTGAGCACCTCGGCCACCGGGCCGTTGTCCGGCTGCCGATAGATGCGGTAGACCTCGCCTCCCAGCCGCAGGTCCCCGCCACGCGTCAGGGTCGCCCGGTGGATCAGCCGGGCCAGAGGCCGCGCAGGGCTGTTCATCACCCGCCGCAGCACCGCCAGCAGGCGCTCGGGCGTCTCGGGCAGCGGGTCGTTCATCGTGGGGATCAGGGCGACCCGGTCCACCCCGGCGGCGTCCAGCCGGGCGACCAGGCCGTCGAGATCCAGCATGCGGGGCTCGAAGTGGGCGTGGCAGTCGACGATCACGGGGGGCCTCCGGGGTGAAGTGTAGCGACTCCGGGCCGGACCGGTGTCCCTAGGAGGGACAAGCAGGGCCGCGCGGCGATGTTCTCATGTTGTTTCAAGGAATACTCTTGACGTGTCAGGATTCGGAGGTGAGGATCCAACAGAAGCAGAAGCTCAAGCTGTACCCGCACCTGCAGAAGCTGACGTCATGAAGCCCAATGCCCGCCCGACCCTGGTCGCCCCGGAGGACTCGCTCGAGCCGCGCCGCCTGCGCCCCGAGCTGGACGTGCCCGAGCGCGACCCCACCGACCCCCCTTCCATCTCGGCCCTGGCCGTCGATCCTCTGCACGGCGGCCCCCAGGAGCCCGCCCTCGCCGCGATCGTGGCGTCGGTGCACGCGATGGAGCCCGGCCTGCCGAGCTTCTCGGAGGTCGAGGTCTCCGACGAGCCCGCCCTGCCGTCCTTCGAGCGGCTGATCAGCGCGCCGTCCATCCACGAGCCCGGGTTCTCCGCGCCGACGCCGCCCCGGCCGGTGCAGGCCGCGCCCGTGCAGCCAGTGAAGGCCGCGCCCGTGCAGGCCGCGCCCATGCAGGCCGCGCCCTCGCCGCTCAACTCTCCTTCGACGAAGGACCGGCTCGCGGCCTCGCCCCTGCTGCGACGGGTGAGCCAGGCCACCCCGCAGCCTGCGTCGACGCCTCGGGCCGCCGAGCCCCCCAAGGCCGCGCCGGCCCCGCCCCCGAAGGCCGCCGCGCCGGCCATCCCCCCCACGCCCAGCCACGAGGTCCTGGGCCTGCTCTCCCCCGGGCACACCCTGGGCGACTACCGCCTGGAGTCCAAGATCGGCGAGGGCGGTTCGGCCTCGGTGTGGCGGGCCACCGACGTGCGCCTGCACATGCCCATCGCGCTCAAGGTCTTCGCCCCCTCCCAGGCGGGCCGGGCCACGCTGCGGCGGGTCATGCGCGAGGCCCGCGCGGCCTCCAAGGTGGTCAGCGACCACGTCATCCGGGTCAAGGACGCCGGGTATCTGGAGAAGGCCGACCTCGGCTTCATCGCGATGGAGCTGTGCGCCGCCTACCCCGACCCCAGCGAGCTGCCCCACGGCGCCGAGCCCCGCCTCACCGTGGGCCGCACCCTGGAGCAGGCCCCCCCCGCCACCCTGGAGGAGTGCCTGCGCCTGGTCGCCGAGGCCGCCCGGGGCGTGGCCGACGCCCACCGCGAGGGCGTCTTCCACCGGGACATCAAGCCGGCGAACATCCTGGTCCGCCCCGGCAGCCGCCGCGCCCAGATCACCGACTTCGGCCTGACCGTCGCGGAGCTGAAGGGCAAGGGCGGCTCGGTGCGCATCCCCGTGGCCGGCGCCCGCAAGCGCTACATCCAGGGCACGCCTGAGTACATGCCCCCCGAGGCCGCCGAGGGCCTGCCCCTGGACCTCGACCCCAGCCACGACCGCGCCCTGCTGACCGCGCTGGACGTCTACGGCCTGGGGGCGACCCTCTACGCGATCCTCGCCCGGGACCTGCCCTATCGTCCCCACCCCGCCGCCGACAGCCCCGTGGCCGACGTGCTGCGCCAGGTGCGCGCGGGCCCGCCCCCCGACCTGCTGGACCGGCCGACGCCCTTCCCGGTGCCCGACCACGTCGCCCGGGTCGTCCGCAAGGCGATGGATCCCGACCCCGACGCCCGCTACGACAGCGCCGAGGCCCTCGCCGAGGACCTGGAGGCCCTGCTCGACGACCGGCCCACCTCCCTGGACGAGCCCTTCCCCGTCCACCGCGCGAAGCTCCACCTGCGCCGCAACCGGCTCCAGGTCTCCGCCGGGGTGTCGGTGGCGGTCATGATCGCGGCGGTGTTCGCGACCCTGCTCATCGGCGTACACCTGGATGCCCAGGTCGAGGTCGCCGAGGAGCAGATGCGCCAGCTCGACGCCCAGCGCGTCGCCGCCCAGCAGCGCGCCTCCCGATGGGAGCAGGAGGCCACCACCGCCTCCGAGCGCGCCCAGGAGGCCCGCGGCGAGGCCGAGGCCGCCCTGGAGATCGCCGCGCTGACCGAGTCCAACCTCGACGCCGCCAAGCGCCGGGTCATGCGCCTCATCCACGAGCGCGACGACGCCCGCACCGAGGCCGAGACCCAACAGACCCGCGCCGAGACCGCTGAGACCGAGCGGGATCAGGTGCAGTCCCTCGCCGAGCAGCAGACCCTGCGCGCCGAGGCCGCCGAGACCGACCGGGACAGCGCCCAGGAGACCGCCAAGCGTCAGCGCCAGCGCGCCGAGCTGGCCGAGGCCGAGCGCGACGCCACCCAGGCCCTGGCCGACAAGGAGCGCGCCCGCGCCGAGTCCGCCGAGGCCGCCCGGGACGCCACCCAGCTCGAGCTGATCGAGGCCCGCCGCCGGGCCACCGCCGAGGCCGCCGCCCACCGCGAGGCCGAGGCCGACGTGGCCAACCTCACCCAGGAGCTGGCCGCCTCCGAGTCCAGCGCCCAGGGCCTCGCCCGCCAGCTCTCCACGATGGAGTCCCTGAACGAGGCGAGCAAGGCCGAGATCGCAGCGCTGCGGCGCAAGCTGGCGGTGCTGGAGACGACGGGCGCGGGGGAGTAGGGCGTTCGGCGATCGGTAGCCTGTCAGGCCGGCCTCAATCCTCCGGCTCCGGCTCCGTCCCTGCCCTGCCCGCCTCAGCGTCCGTGCCGATGGCCAGGCGGGTCAAGCCCTTGCTGCGGGCCAGGTCCATCACCGCGACCACCCGCCCGTGCCCCACCGCGGTGTCGGCCTTGATGATGACCATCGTGCTGGGGTCGCGCTCGGCGGCGCGGTTGAGCGCGGCGACCAGATCGTCCCAGGTCACCGGCTTCTCGTCGACGAAGATCTCGCCCTTCTCGCTCATCCAGATGCTGATGTCCTCCTGGTCCTGGAGGATGGTCTGGGCGCTGGAGCGGGGCAGGTCCACCTGGATGCCGGGGGCGGCGATGAAGGTGGTCGACACCATGAAGAACAGCACGAGCTGGAAGATGATGTCGATGAGCGGCGTCAGGTCCACCTGGGCGGGCTCGCGGCGGGTGGCGCGGAAGTTCACGCCGACTCCGAGCCGCCGTCGGCCTTGACCAGCTCCAGCACCTCCAGGGTGGCCTCCTCGAGGTCCAGGACGAGGTCATCGACCCGGGAGAGCACGTAGCGGTGGGCGATCAGCGCGGGGATGCCGACCGACAGCCCCGAGAAGGTGGTGACCAGCGCCGCGGAGATGCCTCCGGCGAGCTGGCCGATCTGGCCCATGCCCTGGGACTTGATGACGTCGAAGGTCTGGATCATGCCCCAGACCGTGCCCAGGAGGCCCAGCAGCGGGGCGACCGAGGCCACGATGCCCACGACCCCGGAGTAGCGCTCCAGCTCGGCGGTCTCGCGGCGGCCGACCTCCTCGGCCAGCTCCTTGATGGTGCCGCGGGGCTGCCCCCGGGCCGCCAGCACGACCTCCAGCACGCGGCTCAGCGGGCTGTCGTTCTTGCGGCAGAGGGTGATGGCGTCGGCCCAGCGCCCCTGGCGGGCCAGCTCGACAAGCTCCACCCTCAACCCCCGGGGCACCACCCGGCCGCCCCGCAGCGCCCAGAGGCGCTCCATGAACGCCGCGAACCCGACGACGGACGCGACGGCGATGGCGATCATCACCGGGCCGCCGCTCTTGAGGAACTCGAACACCGGACCTCCGAACGTGCCGGAGGCATCATGGTGTCCTGCAGGCCCGTCGTCAACTCCGGTCGACGGGCGCGAGGCAGCGGGTCATGATCGAAAGAGGCAAGCCTGCAACCCCTCGGAGCCCGCCGCCGTGAAGCCGAACCGCCGCGTGACCGCCCTCCTCATCGGCGCGACGCTGCTCGCGCTGAGCTTCGTCCCGGGCTGCAGGGTCGGCTACCTCATCAAGTCCGGCTACTTCCAGGCCGAGCTGCTGGCCTCCCGGGTGCCGGTGGACGAGGTCCGCGCCACAGGCAAGCTCACCGAGAAGGAGCTGAGCAAGCTCGATCTCATCGCGGACGTCAAGGCCTGGGGCGCCAACATCGGCCTCTCGGCCACCGACAACTACGAGACCATCGCCCAGGACTGGAGCCGCACCATCTGGAACGTGTCGGCCTGCAACCCGGTGGCCTTCGAGCCCAAGCGCTGGTGGTTCCCCATCGTGGGGAGCATGCCCTACCTGGGCTACTTCCGGGAGCAGGACGCCCGGCGCACCGAGGCCCGCCTGGCCGGCCAGGGCTACGACGTCTACGTGCGCACCGCCGGGGCCTACTCCACGCTGGGCTGGTTCAAGGACCCCATCCTGCCCAAGATGCTCACCTGGAGCGACTTCTCGCTGGCGGACACGGTGCTGCACGAGCTGGCCCACGCCACGCTGTGGGTGCCGGGCTCGGTGAAGTTCAACGAGTCCTTCGCCAACTACGTGGGCGAGGTCGCCGCGCTTCGCTACCTGGCCGACCGGCGGGGCCACCACGCCCCCGCGCTGGTCCAGGCGGTCAACCAGCAGTCCGACCGGAAGGTCTACCGCGACCTGCTCCACCAGCTCTACCAGGACCTCGACGCGGTCTACACCGACGCGAGCCTGAGCGACGCGCAGAAGCTCGCCGAGAAGGATCGCCTCTTCCATCAGGAGCTGCCCCGCCGGGTCGAGGAGGCCCCTCTGGCCGAGAAGGCGCGCTACCTCAAGTCGGTGGAGAAGGGCCCCTGGAACAACGCCCGCATGGTGCAGTTCAAGACCTACAACACCAACGAGGAGGTCTTCGCCGCGGTGCTCGTCGAGGTGGACGGCGATCTGCTCGCGTTCATCGACCGGGTGCGCGAGATCACCGAGGGGCGCAAGGATCCGTTTCGCGCCCTTCGGGAGGCGATGGGGATCCCGGAACCGGATTCCTCCGGGAGAAATTCGGACAACTGATGGCGCCCGGAACGAATCTCCTCCCAATTTGCTGTCAGAGGATGTAAAAATTTATGCACCCTCTTCGGGTCTGCGGACTCACCATTAGAGGAGAGGTGTGAAGCCTGTGTGAGGGTCCTGCCGGGCTCCCGCCGAGCACACCCCAAGCCGTCGCGCGCAGGGAGCGCTCCAGGAGACGCCATGCCCAGGTCGAAGTCAAAGCGCGGGAAAGGCACCGGAGACCCCCAGGTCACCAGCAACCTCCTGCTGAACAAGTACCTCAAGCGCATGGGGACCATCCCGCTGCTGTCGCGGGCGGACGAGGTCGAGGTGGCCCGGCGGGTCCGCGAGGGCGGCCCGGAGTCCGAGCTGGCCAAGGTGATCCTGACCAACTCGAACCTGCGGCTCGTGGTGTCCATCGCCAAGCAGTACACCTACCGCGGGCTGCCCCTGGCCGACCTCATCCAGGAGGGCAACATCGGCCTGATGAAGGCGGTGGAGAAGTTCGACCCGGACCGGGGCTTCAAGTTCTCGACCTACGCCTCGTGGTGGATCCGCCAGTCGATCATCCGGGCGATCGAGTCCCAGATCCGCACCATCCGCATCCCGATCTACAAGCTGGAGATCATCAACAAGGTCACCCAGACCCAGAAGATCATGTACCGGGAGATGGGCCGCGAGCCGACCATCGCCGAGGTGGCCGAGCGGCTGGAGCAGGACCCCAACAAGCTCGCCGAGCTGATGCGCCTGACCCGCGAGCCCATGAGCCTGGACGCCCCGATCTCCGACGACTCGGACTCCAGCATCGGCGACTTCATCGAGAACCCGGCCGCCGAGACCCCCTCCGCCGCCCTGGAGGAGGCCAACCTCAAGGAGCACATCGAGGACGTGCTCTGCAGCCTCACCCCCCGCGAGGAGAAGGTCCTGCGGATGCGCTACGGCATCGGCGAGCCGACCAACTACTCGCTGGAGGAGATCGGCACCCAGTTCAACCTCACCCGCGAACGCATCCGCCAGATCGAGATCAAGGCGCTGCGCAAGCTGCGGCGCAAGGGCGCGAACGACCTGGCGAGTTTTGTGCAGCCCTGATAGCTGTTCCTCTCACCACGTCTCAATACTCCCCTTCGGCGCCGGCGTGTTCTCCAGCTCCAGAGGGTCCGTGGGCAGCGGCTCCGGGGCCAGGTAGCCGTGCCGGATCAGGAGCGCGCGGGTGACCTCGGGCGGGGTCAGCGCGGTGGTGAACACGTAGGGGTAGCGCAGGGTCAGGCCCGGGTGGTTGGGGGGCGGGAAGCGCCGCGCGGCGAGCACCGCCACCGCGCAGGCGTCGAAGGCGGGGTCACCGAGGGTGGACAGCTCCGTGAGGACCTCGGTGACGCCGCCCTCGGCGTCCAGGGCGAGCCGCACGACCAGGGCGCCGTACGCGGCGGGGTCCCGCTGCACGGCCTCGCTGTAGCAGGGGGTGAGGGCGGCGGCGCTGGCGTCCAAGGCGCTGCGCATGCGGCCCCGCTCCCCGCCGTCCCCCGGCACGGCGGACGCGGGGAGTTGGACGTGGCCGGAGGCGGCGGGCGGCGGGGTCGCGGCCGGGGGCGCGGCGCAGGCCGCGAGCGCCAACAGGGTCAGCAACGGCGGCGTCCCAGGGCCAGCAGGACGAGCCACCAGGCCCCCAGCAGGCCCGGGGCGGAGGCGCAGCGCCCCGTCTGAAGCTCGCTGATGGCGACGCGGGCCCCGGGGCGCTCGCCGGGGGTGACGTCGGGGGGGTCGCTGTGCGGGTCGGAGTCGATGGGCCCCCCGCCGGTGTCGCCGGTGTCATCGGTGACGGGCTCGCCGGTGTCGTCGACCGGGTCCTCTCCGGGGAACAGGGCGACGGAGCACCACCACTGGCCGCTGGCCGCCTCGATGTCCTTGACGCAGGCGCCGGACTCGTAGCCGTTCATCGCCACGGTGACCGACCAGGTGCCGGCGGAGAGGTCCGGGAAGCGGTAGAGGCCGTCGCTGCCGGTGGTGAAGGTCTCGCCGGTCTGGTCCAGGGTGACCGTAGCGCCGGAGAGGGCCGCCCCGGTGTAGATGTCTTCGTGGGCGATCTTGCCGATCAGCTCGGCGCCGACAGTGCCGCCGCCGGCCTCGATGAGGGCCATGTAGAGGGTCCAGTCCCAGTAGGGGCCGGGGTCGGTGTGGGTGGCGTTGGGGACCTCGACGTGCCCGATGATGTGGCTGCGGTCGATGGGGATGTTGTTGCGGGCGGCGATGTCGGCGGCGAGGGCGGCGGAGCCCTGGTACATGGTGTACTCAGTGGCCAGCCCTGAGTCCTCAACATACCCCTCGTGCTCGATGCCCACAGAGCGCAGGTTGTAGTCCCAGTTGCCGGCGTGCCAGCCGACGTCCTCCTCCAGGACCATCTGGGTGACCTCTCCGTCGTTCTGGCGCACGACGTAGTGGGCGGACACGTTCGCCGCGCTGTTCTGGAACCAGGAGATGCAGCCCGAGTAGCTGCCCTGCACCATGTGGATGACGATGATGTCGATGTCGGAGGGACCGCGGGAATAGTCGGAGTAGTTGCTGGGGTCTGCAGAGATGAACTGGGCGTTTCCAGCGTAGTCCCCCACCGGCAGCGGCGGCGGCGCGCCCTCCAGGATCCAGTCCAGCCGGGGAGCCACGGACACCGGGTCCAGCATGGCCCCGTCGTTCATGAAGCCCCGCTCGGTCAACTCATAGATGTGGGAGACGAACATCTCCTGGAGGTTGGGCTCCTGACGGCCGGAGAAGGCCACCAGGGCGTGGTCCCAGGCCTCCAGGTCATCAGCGTCGGGCAAAGCCCCACCGTTGGCGTTCCGGGCGTGCCAGGCGAGCAGCGCGGCGGCGCCGCGGATCTGGAGCGCGGGCTCGGCGATGACGTCGTCAGGGCTGACGTCGATCAGCATCGATACCTGCTCGATACCCGGCCCGAAGGTCTCGTTGTCTTCCCGGAAATCGAACAGACCGTAGCCGCCCCAAGGGGTGGCTACGTTCGGGTTCATGCGGGAGGCTTCAAAGGCGAGGGCCTTGAGCAGGGGCTCGGGGACCTGGTATTCCTCGGCGGCGGCGGCGAACTGGGGGTCGAACGCCCCAGCGAACGCAGCGGAACCCAGACCGAGCGCGAGCGCGACGAGGTGGGGCATGGGGGCTCCATGGTGACGGCATGACCTCAGAGTAGACGCGGCGGGGGCTGTGGGCAAGAAGTGTCCGCGAGGCTCAGTAGGCGTCCCCGGACCACAAAAGCACCCCGTTCATTCCGGGAGCGCCGACCATCAGGTCGACTTCGCCGGCACCATCTACATCGGCAGCACCGAACAGCGTCGCTCCCAGCGCATCGCCCTCGCGCTCCCCTTCGATGGAGGCGTCGGCGTCCTCCAACTCGAACGATCCCACCACCGGGCCCAGGAAGACAAAGGCCCCCCCCACGGACGCGCCTCGGGACCGCCACCCCGGGGCTCCAATGGCAATGTCTGCGAAGCCGTCCCCGCTTGCGTCCCCGAGGGAGGCAAGGGCGGTGCCGACGTGCTGCTCGTAGCTTCGGACCCCCTCGACACAGGCCACTGCACCATCGTCCGGCATGACCGAGCCACCGTTCATGGAACGAAGGCGAGCTCCCTCGAACAGCCACACCTTACCCGTCGCGAGGCCGCTGAACCCCCATGTGGACTCCGCGACGAGGACATCGTCGTAACCATCGCCGTCTACATCACCAGCTCCCGCGACCTGATCGCCGAAGGCCCTGCGGGCATCGCTGGTGTAGATCGTCGCGGAAGCGTCCGAGCGGATCACAGCCCAGGAGCCTCTCAGGCTGGCCAACTCCGTCATCAAGAAAACTTGACCGGAGGCATCGGTGTTGACGCCGTCGGGCTCCACGTCCGGGACACCCCACAGGAGGTCATCGGCACCGTCACCGTCGACATCACCCGCGACGTCCACCTCTTCGCCGAAGTGGGTCTCATCCCCGCACCTGTAGTCAATGTAGGTGCTGTCCAGCAAGATCCGCTGGGCGTCCTGCGGAAGCGGTCCAAAGTACAGGTATGCCCTTCCGGATTCGTCCACGCTGTAGTTCCCGCACAGCCCGATGTTGGTTGGCTCGGTGAGGACGTAGTCAAGCTGTCCATCGCCATCCCCGTCCAACAACGTCACGGCAGTCCCCAGCTGATCGCCAAGGCCGCCTTCAACAGTCAGCACCTCGCGGGACGATGCCAGCTCCCCATCGCCAGACAGTGGGCCAAATACGAAATGAGCGTAGCCATAGCCTGACGGCGGGTTGGGCTCGCCGACGAGCAGGTCCACGTAGCCATCATCATCAACATCCCCAGCGACGAGGGCCGCGCCTGCATCGCCTTCCAAGGGGTAGCGGGCATACAGCACCGCGTCCGCATCAGCGACGTCGTATTCGCCAGCAAACGGCCCTCCAAAGATCAGCACGCCAGGCCCTCCGCCCTCCGTCACCCCCGGCGTCCCGATGGCCACGTCCCCTCGCCCATCCCCGGTCAAATCCACCCCGGCCACGATCGGCCCGTCCAGCGGCACATCCTCTGAGCCCAGGAAGCGGACCGCGACGTCGTCGGCCTGATCCTCGACCCCCCAGGCCAACCCGCACTCACTCACCCCGTCGCAGTCGTTGTCCACGCCGTCCCCGCACACCGGCTCCGCGCCCGGGTGGACCGCCGCGTCGCGGTCGTTACAGTCGCCCTGGTTGTCCACCAGGCCCTCCGTCTCACCACAGGCCGTGAACGGGCTTGCCGCGTCGCCGTACCCGTCCTCGTCGCGGTCGGCGTACCAGGTCGCCATGACCGGGGCCTCGCCGTCGCAGTCCTCGTCGATGGGCTCCTCGGTGCAGAGGTCGTCGGCTTCGGGGTGGATCGTGGGGTCGTCGTCGACGCAGTCACCGGTGCGCTCGACGTAGCTGGCGGTGGGGCCGCCGCAGACCTCGGCCTCGAAGTCGAAGACGCCGGGCTCGGGCTCACCCTCCCGGCCCCAGCCGTCGCTGTCCCCGTCCAGCCACCAGGACGTGGTGGTCTGGCAGGCCACGGCCGCCTCTGCGCGGGCCAGGATGGCCTGATACTCCTCCTGGCTCGTCAGGCAGCCCAGCAACAACAGCAGGAACAACCGCAGCATCCCGTCTCCCGACCGCAAACCTCGGTCAGAATATGGCGCTGTGGTCCGACCCCGTCAATCCTCGGCCAGCTCCTCCACGCTCGGGCACGTACACACGAGGTGGCGGTCGCCGTAGGCGTTGTCGATGCGGCCCACCGCCGGCCAGAACTTGTGCGCCCGGGTCCACGGGGCCGGGAAGGCGGCCTGCTCGCGGGTGTAGGGGTGGTCCCAGGCCTCGGTCAGCACCGCCGCGGCGGTGTGGGGGGCGTTCTTGAGGGGGTTGTCCACCGGATCGAGGGCCCCGGTGGCCACCGCGCGGCACTCCTCGCGGATGGCGATCATGGCGTCACAGAAGCGGTCCAGCTCGGCCAGGGACTCGGACTCGGTGGGCTCGATCATCAGCGTTCCGGGCACCGGGAAGGACATGGTCGGGGCGTGGAAGCCGAAGTCCATCAGGCGCTTGGCGATGTCGTCGACCTCGACCCCGTCGTGCTTGAGCGGCCGGGTGTCGAGGATGCACTCGTGGGCCACCAGGCCCTTCTTGCCCTTGTAGAGCACCGGGTAGTGGGGCTCCAGCCGGTGGGCGACGTAGTTGGCGCTCAGGATGGCGACCTGGGTGGCCCGGGTCAGGCCCTCGGCGCCCATCATCGCGATGTACATCCAGGAGATGGGCAGGATGGAGGGGCTGCCCCAGGGGGCGGCCGAGACGGGCCCCAGCGCGTCGGACCCGCCCACGCCCTCCACCAGGGGGTGCCCGGGGAGGTAGGGGGCCAGGTGCGCGGCCACGCCGATGGGCCCCATGCCCGGACCGCCGCCGCCGTGGGGGATGCAGAAGGTCTTGTGCAGGTTGAGGTGGCAGACATCCCCGCCGTACTCGCCGGGCCGGCACAGGCCGACCTGGGCGTTCATGTTGGCGCCGTCGAGGTAGACCTGCCCGCCCCGCTCATGCACCACCGCGCAGATCTCGCGGATGGCCTCCTCGAACACCCCGTGGGTGGAGGGGTAGGTCACCATCAGGGCCGCGAGCCGGTCGGCGTGCTTGTCGGCCTGGGCCCGCAGGTCGTCCAGGTCGATGTTGCCCTGGTCATCGCACTTGACCGCAACCACCCGCAGGCCCGCCATCACCGCCGAGGCCGGGTTGGTGCCGTGGGCCGAGGTGGGGATGAGGCAGACGTCCCGGTGCCCCTCGCCGCGCTGCTCGTGGTAGCGACGGATGACCAGCAGCCCGGCATACTCGCCCTGGGAGCCGGCGTTGGGCTGGAGGGAGACCGCGGCGAAGCCCGTGATCTCGGCGAGCCAGCGCTCCAGTTGGGCGAACATCTCGGCGTAGCCGGCCGCCTGCGCGATCGGCGCGAAGGGGTGGAGGTCCCCGAACGCCGACCAGGTCACCGGCAGCATCTCGGAGGTGGCGTTGAGCTTCATCGTGCACGATCCCAAGGGGATCATCGAGGTGTTCAGCGCCAGGTCCCGGGCCTCCAGGCGGTGCAGGTAGCGCAGCAGCTCGTGCTCGGCGTGGAAGGCGTGGAAGGTCGGGTGGGTCAGGTAGCCGGAGCTGCGGGCGTGAGGCGCCGGGATCCCGGGCTCGTCCTGGCCGAGCAGGGCGTCGAGGGCCTGGGGGGCGCCCCCGAAGACCTCGACCAGCTCGCGCACGTCGGCCAGCGTGACCGTCTCGTCCAGGGCCACGCCGATGGAGCCGTCGCCCATGTCCCGCAGGTTGATGCCCCGCGCGCGGGCGGCCGCCAGCACCGCCGCCGCGTCCGCCGGCCGCACCCGCAGCGTGTCGAAGAAGGTGTCGTGCTCCACCGCGTCGCCCAGGGAACGGGCCAGCAGGGCGGTGAGCGCGTGGACCCGCAGCGCGATGTCCCGCAGGCCGTCGGGGCCGTGGTAGACGGCGTAGGCCGCCGCGATGACCGCCAGCAGGACCTGCGCGGTGCAGATGTTGCTGGTGGCCTTCTGGCGGCGGATGTGCTGCTCGCGGGTCTGGAGCGCCATGCGCAGGGCCGGCGCGCCGTGGGCGTCCACCGACATCCCGATGATGCGCCCGGGGATGGAGCGCTTGTGCTCCTCACTGGTGGCCAGGAAGGCGGCGTGGGGGCCGCCGTAGCCCAGGGGCACCCCGAAGCGCTGGCTGTTGCCGACGACGATGTCCGCGCCGAAGGCCGCCGGCTCGCGCAGCACGCAGAGGGCCAGGAGGTCGGCCGCGACGGTGACGGTGGCGCCGCCCGCGTGGGCCCGCGCGCAGAAGTCCGCGTAGTCCAGCACGCGGCCATCCGTCGCGGGGTACTGCAACAGGGCCCCAAAGACGGCGCTCTCCGAGGAGGGGTCTTCCGAGAAGTCGACGGCGTCGTGATCTCCGACGACCACCTCGATGCCGAGGGCCTGGGCGCGGGTCTGCACCACAGCGATGGTCTGCGGGTGGCAGAGGTCGGAGACGAAGAAGCGGTTGGCGTTCGACTTGCGGGGCTTGACCCGGGCGGCGAGGGTCATGGCCTCAGCCGCGGCGGTGGCCTCGTCGAGCAGGGAGGCGTTCGCGCAGGGGAACCCGGTGAGGTCGCTGATCACCGTCTGGAAGTTCAGCAGCATCTCCAGGCGGCCCTGCGCGATCTCCGCCTGGTAGGGGGTGTAGGCGGTGTACCATCCCGGGTTCTCCAGGATGTTCCGCAGGATGACCGGGGGGGTGACCGTGCCGTGGTAGCCCAGGCCCAGATAGCTGCGCGCGACGACGTTCCGGGACGCCAGGGCCTGCAGCGCCTGCAGAGCGCCGCGCTCGCCCAGCGGCGGGTCGAGCGACAGCGGGCGGTCCGAGCGGATCACCGCCGGCACCGCGTCATCGACCAGGGCGTCGAGGCTGTCGTAGCCCAGGGCGTCGAGCATGACCTGCACCTCGGCGTCGGATGGGCCGATGTGGCGGCGGGCGAAGGTGTCGGTCGGGGCGACGCGGTCACTCAGGCGCATGGCGGGCTCCGGGGCGGCAGGAGGCGGTCTTCAGTCGTCCAGAGTCTCGAGGAAGGCGGCGTAGGCCTTGGCGTCCATGAGCTTGCCGAGCTGGCCGGGCGCGGTCAGCTTGACGCGGAACAGCCAGCCCTGGCCGTAGGGGTCCTTGTTGACGGACTCCTCGTCGCCGTCGAGGTCCTCGTTCACCGCGTCGATCTCGCCGTCGACCGGGGCGTAGACGTCGGAGACGGCCTTGACCGACTCGACCTCGCAGCAGGGGCTGCCGCCCGAGACCGCGTCGCCCACCTCGGGCAGCTCGACGTGGACGATGTCGCCCAGCGCGTCCTGGGCGTGGTGGGTGATGCCCACGGTGGCGACGCCGTCGGCGACGCGCACCCACTCGTGGGACTCGGTGTAGCGGAGATCGGCGGGGATGGACACGGTGGCCTCCAGCGGGGGGTTGAGGACGCCCGAGGTTCAGGCGCTCAATAATCGCGGGTGTAGAACGGGCCCTTGACCACGGTGGCGGAGGCGGTGCGCCCCCGCACGTCCACGGTGAGGGTGTTCCCGGGGCGCGCGTTGCCGCCACCAGCCTGGACGTAGCCCAGGGCGATGTTGGTGCCGAGGCTGGGGGAGCGCGTCCCGGAGGTGACCTCGCCGATGGGCTCGCCGTCGGCGTTCAGGATGGGGCAGTGGGGCCGGGCGATGCGGTTCTCGACGACGAGGCCGATCAGCTTGCGGGCCACGCCGTCGCGCTTCTGGGCCTGCAGCACGTCGCGGCCGATGAAGGGGCCCTTGTTGAGCTTCGTGATCCAGCCGAGCCCGGCCTCCAGGGGGGAGGTGTCGTCGGTCAGCTCCTGGCCGTAGAGGGCGTTGCGCACCTCCAGCCGCAGGGTGTCCCGCGCGCCCAGGCCCACCGGCACGATGTCGTGGGCTGCCCCGGCCGCCAGGATGCGATCCCAGGTGGGCCCTGCCTGGTCCGCGGGGATGAACACCTCGTAGCCGTCCTCGCCGGTGTAGCCGGTGCGGGCCAGCAGGCAGCCCTGCACCCCCGCGAAGTCGCCAGCGACGATGCTGCCGCGCGCGGCCCCGGAGAGGTCCGCCGAGGTCAGCGCCTGGGTGACGGCGTGGCCGTTGCGGCCCTGGATCGCGACCTGGGCCCAGACGTCGCACTCGTCGACGATCTCGGCGCCGTGGGGGTTGTGGGACTGGAACCAGGCGAGGTCCTTCTCCCGGTTGGCCGCGTTGACGCAGACCAGGTAGTCCTCGTCCGCCAAGCGGTAGATGAAGAGGTCGTCGACCGCGCCGCCCTGCTCGTTCATGAGCACCGCGTAGACCGACTGGCCCACGGGAAGGCCGGTGACGCGGTTGGAGACGAGGTGCTCCAGCGCGGCCAGGGCGTTGGGGCCCTTCACCCGCAGCTCGCCCATGTGGGAGACGTCGAAGAGGCCGACGGAGGCGCGCACCGCGAGGTGCTCCTCCTTGATGCCGGTGTACTGGACCGGCATCTCCCAGCCGCCGAAGTCGATGAGGCGGGCGCCCGACTGCTGGTGCGCCTTGAAGAAGGGGGTCCGTCGAAGGCTCATGAGGTCTCCCGGGGCGGGCCACCTAACCGACGGGCCGGCCGGGCGACAGGCGGCGTCGGGTCAGCCCAGCGAAATGTTGACGCCCTGGCGGCGCGCGGCGCTGCGCAGGGTGTTCTCCATGAGCATGGCGATCGTCATGGGGCCGACCCCGCGCGGCACAGGGGTGATCCAGCCTGCGCGCTCCGTGGCCCCGTCGTAGTCCACGTCCCCGCAGAGAGAGCCGTCGTCGAGGCGGTTGACGCCGACGTCGATGACCGCCGCGCCCTCGCGGATCCAGGCGCCCGGGATGACCCGGGGCCGCCCCACAGCCACCACCAGGACCTCGGCGCGGCGGACATGGGCCTCCAGATCGGCGGTGCGGCTGTGGCAGACGGTGACGGTGCAGTTGGCCTGCTCCAGCAGACGGGCCATCGGGCGGCCCACGATGTTGGAGCGGCCGATGACCACCGCCTCGCGGCCGGCCAGCGGCACCTCGCCGTGGGCGAGCAGGCGCATCACCCCCAGCGGCGTGCAGGGCACGAAGCCGTCGCGGCCCTGGGCCACGAGGCCCACGTTGACGGGGTGGAAGCCGTCGACGTCCTTGGCCGGGTCGACCCGGTCGTACACCGCCGTGGCGTCGATGGCCCTCGGCAGCGGGGACTGGATGAGCACGCCGTCGATGGCCGGGTCAGCGTTCAGGCGGTCGACGATGTCGAGCAGCTCGGCCTGGGTGGTGCTGCCCGGGCGGGTGATCTGGCGGTGCGCGAAGCCCAGCCGGCCGGCGACCACGCCCTTGCGGTTGACGTAGACGTGGGAAGCCGGATCGTCGCCGACCATCACCACGGCGAGCCCGGGGGGGCGGGGCAGCGCCGCCGCCTGCGGCTTGACCCGCTGCTGGTTGAGGGTCCGCGCGAGCCGCGCCCCGTCGAGGATCCGTGCCATTCAGTCCGCCGAGCTGGAGGAGGAGGGCGTCGAGCTGCCGGAGGACCCACCGCTGTCCGAAGAGGAGGACGACGACGAAGAGGACGACGCGCTGGCCTCCGAAGGGGTCGACGCGGCCGCCGCGTCCGAGCCGCCGGCCTTGTCGTCAGATTTGGCGCTGCCGCCCTTGAGGCCGTAGTGATCGCTGTACCAGCCGGAGCCCTTGAGCGTGAAGCTGGTGCGGCTGATGAGCTTGCGGACCTGGGCGCCGCCGCAGCTCGGGCAGTCGGTCAGCGGAGGATCCGAGATCTTCCGCATCTGCTCGAACTCATGCCCGCAGTCGGGGCATCGGTATTCGTAGATGGGCATGGACGTCTCCGAAGTTGGAACCCCTGGGTAATCACCTCCGCGGGGATCGGAAAGCGCGCAGGCGGGCCTGTTGCGCGCGCCGGCCCGCTGGCATAGCCATTGGGCGATGTCCTGGCTCGTGACCGCACTGGCGCTGCTCGCGGCGGGTGCCCTCGTCCCCGTGGGCGTGGGCTTCTGCGTGCTGGCGGTCGAGCGGGGTCGGCCGATCCGGCTGACCCGCGCGGGGATCTCGGTGTTCGCCCGGGAGTGGGCTGCGCACGCCGTCGCCGGGCCCATGCTGCCTCTGGGCGTCGTCCAGCTCGCCCCCGCCCCCTTCGGGCCCCGCGATGACCCCCCGGACGCCCCCACGCCCGTGGTGCTCGTGCCCGGCTACGCGATGAACCGGGCCTGTATGTTCGTCCTGGCGTCCTACCTGCGGCGGCGGGGGTGGCGCTGGGTGTGGCCGGTCAACCACCGCCCCCACTCCGGCGGCCTGCACCGCTTCGCGCAGCAGCTGGGCGCGTCGGTCGACCGCGTGCGCATGGTCTCGGGGGCCGAGCAGGTCGACCTGGTCTGCCACTCCATGGGCGGGGTCGTCGCCGGGCTCTACCTGAGGGAGTACGGCGGCGCGGTGAAGGTGCGCCGGCTCGTCACCCTGGGCACCCCCTGGAAGGGCTCCCGCATGGGTGTGTTCGGGCTGCGCCAGGAGGCCGTCGAGATGCTGCCCACGGGGGACGTCGTCCAGCGGCTCGACGGGCTGCCCGTGCCCGCCGTGGCGATCGCCAGCGACACCGATCACATGGTCATCCCCCCCGACAGCGCCACCCCCCCCTGGATCCGGGTGGTCCGCCTCGACCACGTCGGCCACCTGGAGATGCTCTCCAACGCCCGGGTGCTGCGCCTCGTTCGGGACCTGCTGGCCGACGAGCGCTTCGCGCTGCCCGAGGCCTCATGAGCCTGTTCGACCGTCGCGTGCTGCTGGTCACCGGCAAGGGCGGGGTGGGCAAGTCCACCGTGTCCGCCGCGCTGGCGCTGGAGGCGGTGCGCCGGGGCAAGCGGGTGCTGCTGGCCGAGGTCGGCGGCGCCACCCGCATGCCCGAGCTGTTCGCGGTCCAGGGCCAGGGCTACGCCGTCTCCCAGCTCACCCCCGGGCTGCACACCCTCAGCATCACCTCAGCCGCCGCCATCGAGGACTACATCGTCCAGCAGGTGCGCGTGCGGGCCATCTACAAGCTGGTGTTCCGCAACCGCATCATGGGCCCGTTCATGGACGCGGTGCCCGGCCTCCACGACCTCGTGCAGCTCGGCAAGGTCTTTGACCTGGAGCGCGAGCGCCGCCGCGGCCGCCCGACCTGGGACCTCATCGTCGTGGACGCCCCGGCCACCGGGCACGGCCTGACGATGCTCTCCGCCCCCGCGTCCATGATGGAGCTGACCGTCGCGGGCCCCTTCCACGAGAACGCCCGCGTCGTGCACGAGCTGTTCGTCGACCCGGCGCGCACCGGCATCGTGCTGGTCACCCTGCCCGAGGAGATGCCGGTCAACGAGACGGTGGACCTCTACCAGCGGCTGGGGGCCTACCAGCCCCAGGTCCTGGCCTGCGTGCTCAACGAGATCCACGAGGACCCCTTCGCGCCCCTGGACGCCTGGGAGACCGCCCGGCCCTTCCTGGACCGACCCGCCCTGCGCGAGGCGGTGGGCTACACCGACCGGGCCGTGCGCCGCGCGCGCCAGCAGGACGAGGCCCGATCCCGCCTGCGCGACGGGCTGCCGGTCTCCCTGACCGAGCTGCCCTACCTCTACCGCCGCGACCTCACCCCGGGGGCCCTCTCCGAGCTGGGCCAGCGCTTCGCGGAGGCCGGATGACCCCCCGCGTGCTGGTCTGCTGTGGCTCCGGCGGGGTGGGCAAGACCACCACCTCCGCCGCGCTCGCCCTGCGGCTGGCCCTCGGCGGCGCCCGGGTCGCGGTCCTGACCATCGACCCGGCACGGCGGCTGGCCGACTCCCTGGGGGTCGGGCCCATCGGGAACACCCCCCAGGTGGTGCCCCTCGACGCGCTGGGGGTCCAGGGCGCGGGCCAGCTCGAGGCGATGATGCTGGACATGAAGGCGACGTTCGACAGCGTCATCGCCCGCTTTGCCGCCAGCCCCGAGAGCCGCGACCGCATCCTGCAGAACCGCTACTATCGCTTCGCCTCCACCCGGCTGGCGGGCTCCCACGAGTACATGGCGATGGAGAAGCTGTTCGAGCTGTTCGAGGCCGGCCAGCACGACGTCATCATCCTGGACACCCCGCCCACCCGGCACGCCCTGGAGTTCCTCAAGGCCCCCGACCGCATGAGCAACCTCATGGACGAGGGCGTGATGCACTGGCTGAGCCTGCCGCGGAACACCCGGGGCTTCCGCGCGCTGGAGAAGGGCTCGGACGTGGTGGTCTCGGTGCTCAAGCGCCTGCTCGGCGCGCAGACCATCGGGGAGATCGCCGAGTTCTTCCATGCTTTCCGCGAGCTGTGGGGCGGCTTCCGCGAGCGCAGCATCCAGGTCAAGGACCTGCTCAGCGGCCCGCAGACCACCTTCCTGCTCGTCACCACCGCGGCCCCGGCCGCCCGGCGCGAGGCCCAGGACTTCGTGGCGGTGCTGCGCCAGGGCGGGATGCCCTTCGGGGGCTTCCTGGTCAACCGGGTGGTCCCCGCGCCCGACAGCGCCGAGCCCCTGCCCTCCGCGCTCCTGCCCCCCCGCCCCGAGCAGATCCCCGCCCACGACTGGGCGGCCGTGACCCGCGCCGTGTTGAACGCCCCGGCCCGTCAGATGCGCCTGGCTGCCGCCGAGCGGGAGTACCTCCGGGAGCTGCGCCTGGAGGCCGCCGGCTCGCCCATGTGGCTCATCCCCGAGCTGGACGAGGACGTGCACGACCTGCGCACCCTGCGCAAGCTCAGCGAGCACCTCGGACCCGCCGCTGAGGCCATCCTGTAGCGGCGCCTACTCGGTGGCGCCGCCGCTGTCCTCGATGGGGCTGCCGCCGCAGGTGCCGGAGACCACCTCGTACTCGACGCTGATGGTCGAGCCTCGGGGCGGCAGGTAGCTGCCGTCGAAGCGGATCATCCAGTACGCCGAGTCGTAGGTCCACCCGATCGAGGGGTCGCCGGGGATCTCGTCCTCGTCCACGACCACGCTGATGGTGTCCTGGACCGCCGCGCAGGTGAGCTGGAAGGTGTTGAGCACGCCGGAGACCGACAGCCCGAGGTTGCCCATGATGTGGCTGTAGTCGGAGTCGCAGATGTTGCCGACGATGCCGCCGGTGCCCTCGGCCACCGCGCGATACCGCGCCCCCGGCCAGGAGTCCGCGCAGGCCTCGCTCGCCGGGGGGCCGACGATCGCCGAGGCCAGCACCCGCACGCCCGGGTCCTTCAGGGTCTTGAGGGCGTCGATGACGTCCTTGGTGGGGATGAGGTAGTCCCGGTACTCCTGGCTGTAGCAGGCCTGGCCGTTCTCGTTCTCCAGGGCGTTGTTGTCCGAGCAGTCGTTCTCGTCGGAGACGAAGATGACGGACAGGGTGGCCTCCGGGCGCAGGAAGCCGTAGTTCGCGCCCGAGGCCAGGGGCTCGGTGAGCGCGTCGACCGCCGCCTGGAGCCCGCGCTCCTTGTCGGAGCCGTCGGTGCCCACCTGGACGCGGTTCTGGAACATCTGGGTGTAGTTGTCCTCGGGGGTGATGTACGGCCGCCCCCCGACGAGCTGCCCCCGGGTGGGGTTGTCCAGGTCCATGTCCGTGGTGACGATGCCGATGTGGAAGTCGATGTTGGTCTCATCGATGTCGGCGATGAACGACTCGAAGCCGTTCGCGACCCGCGTCTGCTCGCCCTCCATCGAGACGGAGTTGTCGATCACCCACAGGATGTCCACCTCAGCCGACGGCTCCTGGTAGAAGACGTCGTTCTGGGTACGGACCGAGAACTGCTGGTCGTTCTTGCACCCTGCGAGCAGCAGCGCGATTCCCGTCAACACCCGCGTCATGTTCATCCTCCAAAGGGAGGATAGCCGCCGGGCGGGCCCCCCCGCAACGTCCGGCGGGGGGGGTACCCGCCGAAAAGGCAGCGTCTCAGGGAGCGAACCGCGCCTCGGAGATGCAGAGATCGTTGAAGTCCGTGCCTGTCTTGATCTCATCAAAGGTCACCTTGACCTTGGAGGTCGAGGTCGGCGAGAAGGTGGCGGTCTGGGGCAGGCAGAGGGTCTTGAGGTCGATCTGCTGGGTGCTGCCGTCGGAGAACGCCAGCGTCGCCTTCACCGCGCGGTTGGCCTTGAGGCAGTACTGGGGGCTGTAGCCGTTGCCGTTGACCAGGTAGAGCTTGCTGACCGAGGTGGGCTTGCCGAAGTCGAACTCCAGCCACTCCCCCTTGCCGTCGCCGTCCTTGCTGTTCTCACACCACATGGTGTCCATGACGCCGTCGGCCACCCGCTCGGGCTCGTAGCTGCCGTCTGCGTCGGCGGGGTAGACGCTGGAGGCCTTGTAGGAGGCCACCGCCACGTAGTCGCTGGGCTGGTCGTCCAGGATCTGCAGCTCGGAGATCACGGTGTCGTTGAAGGTGGTCCCCCGGTGGACGCCCTTGATCTTGAGCTTGAGGCTGGTGGTCTTGTGGGTCTTGGCGAAGGTGATCAGCTCGGCGGACATCTCGTCCTTGAGCTCGAAGGTCTCGGAGGTGCCGTCCGAGAAGGTCACCTCCAGATCCTTCACCCGGTTGTGGCGGTTCCAGAAGTCGTAGGAGTAGTAGTGGCCGTTCCAGATGCGCAGGCCGGTGAGGTCCTGCTCCCCGCCGAGGTCGATGGTGATGAAGGTCCCCAGGCCGCTGCCGGCGGTGTCGCCCTCGACCCAGACCGTCGAGACCTTGCCGTCCACGAGGTTCTTCTCGTAGTAGGTCACCCCATCGCCCGGGGGCAGCGTCGACGTCGCGGTGACGTTCACCCCGCTGACTTTCAGCTCCTTGGCGTCCGCGGTGACGCTGAGCGCGAGGGTGAGGAGGCAGAAGGCAGACGTCAGTCGGCGCATGGATGGGTCTCCGTGCTGTTCACGATCGCGAGATGGGGTCCGGACTCTGAGAAGGGGTATCATGACACGCCAGTCCTGGCGCCTCACGTTCTCTACTGTGGATTGACATCCGGCGCAGGCGTCCAGCACGCCCGCTCAGCGCTCAAAGGCTCAGACACCAACCGGCTTCCGGGTATTCCGTGGACCTGCTCGTCTCCAACCCCGTCCCCTTCGATCGCCAGCGCCGCGTGGACGCGGGCGCCCTGCGCGCCCACGTCACCTGGCTCGCCGAGCAGGGCGTGGCCGGGTTCCTGCCCGGCGCGGACGAGTTCTTGTACCTCTACCCCGAGGAGAAGCGCCTGGTGCATCAGGTGGTCCTGGAGTCCGCGAGCGATGCCTACGTGCTCCCCTGTGTCTGGGACCCGGACCCGGAGGTCGCCACGGTGCTCGCCCGGCACGCCGAGGATCACGGCGCCGCCGGGGTCGTGCTGCCGCCGCCCCTGGGGGTGCCGCTGCCCCCTTCGGCGCTGCGGGCGTGGTACAGCAACCTGGCCGACGCGGTGACCATCCCGGTGTACGCCGCCCACGACCCGGCCTGGGCCAACGCGCTCCAGGTCGACGCCCTCACCGAGCTGTTCCTGGAGGGGCAGCTCGCCGGGCTGGCAGACCGCTCCTGCGATCTCCAGCGCCTGCGCCGCATGACCGACGCCCACACCGCCGACGTGATCGCGTGCGGCGACGAGCTGGCCGGCGAGGTCGCCACCCTGCCCGCGCTCGCGGGCTTCGTGTCGGTGATGGCCAACCTCTGGCCCGTCGAGGCCCGCGCCGTCATGGACCAGGACGCCCCCGCCGGCCCCTGGCTGCAGCGCATGGGGGACGTCCGCCGGGCCGGGGGCCTGCTCGCGGTGAAGACCGCCCTGGGCATGCGCGCCCGCGCCCCCCTCCACGACCCCGAGCAGAAGCCCCTCAAGGGCCTGCCGCCGGTGGGCTTCACGCTCTGATCAGAACGTGATGGTCGCGGTGAGGCGGGCGCCGTTGAAGCCCGGCAGCAGCCGACACTGGCCGCCCGCGCACCGGATGCCGGCCCGATAGGCCCCGTAGAACGCCTTGAAGGTGGCGCCCTCAAAGGCCTGCCACTGCAGCTCGGCCGCCCCGTAGAGGGGCCGATAGGGTTCGCCGTCCCGCTCCAGCTCCAGGGGGATGTTCCCCACGCTGTCGATGAGGGGGTCGTCGGAGTAGTCGCTGTAGAGGATGACCGACAGGCCCCGCTCGAAGTGCCCGGCCAGGGCCACCGTGCCGATGGTGAAGTCATGCTGCTGGTTGAGGTTCACCCCCCACCAGAACCGCTGCACGGCGAGGTCCAGCTCCCCGTGGGCGGGCCCCAGGGGGAAGCCGAAGGAGGCGTCCACGTGCGCCATCTGGTCGGCGCCGTAGTCCTCGCCGCTCTCACCCTCGTCCCGCATGTCCAGGCGATAGCCGCCGTTGAGCAGCAGGTGGAGATCCTCGCCGAACCACTCCAGCCCGGCGACCGGGTGGACGATGGTCTCCGGCGTGGTGTTGAAGTGGAGCAGCCCGAGGTCCCGGTCCCGGAAGGAGGCCAGCGAGACATAGGGGATCAGCACGCCGGGCTTCGCGGCGATGTCCACCCGCACCCGCCCGCCGGTGATGTCGTTGGAGTTGACCGCCGCCGAGGAGTCCTCGGTGATCACCCGCTCGTACTCGAGGGTGGGGCCGACGGCGACCTCGAAGTTGTCCAGCGATGGCAGGTAGTTGACCCGCTCGCCGTTCACGTAGTGCTTGGCCTCGATCAGCACCGTCAGCTTGCCCGGGTAGAACGACGCGCTGCCGTAGGCGGTGTAGCCGAGCCGGGCCTCGCTGTCCGGGAACAGGTCCTGGGAGCGGTGGTGGAAGACGTCTCCCTCCAGGTACCAGTCCACGCCACCGACGCCGAACAGCTCCAGGTTGGCCCCGCCCACCACCGCGTCCACCGGGCGTCCGTAGGCCGCGAAGGGGCTCAGCGTGGGCTCGACGGCGCGGTTGAAGCTGTAGAGGACGCCGTGCGCCCCCACGTTGGCGGGCCCCAGCCCGTAGCGGTCCACCCGCACGCCGCTGACCATGTGGTGCTTGTCAGCGCGGACCTGGCGGTTGGGGTTGTCCTGGAGGATCTGCTGGGCGTTGGTCACGCCGGTGACCATCGCCAGGTCCCACATGCCGAGAGAGGCCCGCGCGTGGGCCCCCCGCACCGACGTGTCGATGTCGATGTCGGTGTTCTTGACCAGGTTGAGGGCCAGCCCGCGGCCGAACGCCACGTAGCCGTCCCCGAGCTGGGCCTCGGCGCGCTCCCCGCGGCCGGTCAGCCAGAGCTTCTCGACGTTGGCGTAGGCGGCCGGCGCCGGGAAGCGCACGCCGTCGCCGTGCAGGTCGAACTCGTAGACCTTCTGGTCGTCCAGGTAGTAGTGGGACCAGAAGATGCCGAGCAGGTCCGCCTGGGCGCCCACCTGCCACACGCCGCCGTCGGCGAGCAGGTTGAGCCGCTCCACCGCCTCGAAGTAGTCGAAGAGGTGGTCCTCGTCGGGGAAGTCGGGGAGGGTGCGGTCGTCGCGGTAGTAGCGGAACTCGAAGTCGCTCGTGCCGCTGATCGAGGCTTCAGCCAGCGGCCCCTCGCGCCCCGCGGCGGGCTCGGCGATGGCGCTCGGGCACAGGGCCGAGCCCAGCAGCGGGAGGAGGATTCGCGACACCCGTCAACCGCCGAGCGCGGCCTTGCGGGCCTCGACGGCCGCCTTGACGTGCTCCTCGATCTCGTCCTCGTCCCCGGGGGTGTAGCCCTGGTGCTTCCAGATGCTCTTGTGCTCGTGGTCCAGCAGCTCGCTGTAGGGCAGGGTCTTGCTGGGGTTGTACATGTTCGTCACCTTGGTCTGCTTGTCGAGCAGCACCGGGAAGGTGAACCCCTTGGACTTGACCAGCGGCTTGACCCGGGAGGAGGAGCGCGCGTCGTCCGAGCTGATGGAGAGCAGCACGAAGCCCTGGTCCTTGTAGGCGTCGTAGATGCGCTGGAGGTGCGGCATCTCGACCTGGCAGGGCCCGCACCAGGTGGCCCAGAAGTTGAGCAGCACCACCTGGTTCTCGAAGTCGCTGAGGCTGGTGTTCACGTTGTCCAGGCTCAGGAGCGAGAAGCCCGCCGCGGCCTGACCGTCGGCGGCCGTGGCGGTGCGGGTCGGGGAGACGGAGGCCACCGCGAAGGTGAGCGCGAGCAGGCCGAGGGCGAGTTGACGGCGCATGGGTTGAGACTCCTGGCGGGGGGCGTCCAGTTGACCCGTGGATGGCCTATCCTATTCAAAGGTTTCGTTCGACGCTCGCAGGAAGGCTGTCGGGAGTGTGTTAACGGCTACGGATGACGCCACAGCTCCTCATTGTCGACGACGAGCCCAGCCTCCGCAAGGTGCTGCGGGCGCTGCTGTCCGCCGACGGCGCCATGGTCGACACGGCCACCGACGGCCAGGAGGCCATCGAGGCCCTGCAGCGGCGCGACTACCACGCGGTGATCACCGATCAGAAGATGCCCCGGGTCGACGGCATCGAGCTGCTCAACTGGGTGCGGGCCAACAAACCCGCGATCCCCGTGATCCTGATCACCGCCTACGGCACCGTGGACGCCGCGAAGGAGGCCATCAAGCTCGGGGCCCACGACTACCTGACCAAGCCCTTCGACCGGGACGAGCTGAAGTCCATCGTGGCCAAGGCCGTGGGCGAGCGCCTGGCCCGCGAGACCCGCGCCGGCGCCGGGGTGGGCCGCTTCGACATCATCGGCCAGGTCCCCTCGATGCAGGAGGTCTTCCGCCTGATCGAGAAGGTCGCCGACTCCCCCTCCACGGTGATGATCACCGGCGAGTCGGGCACCGGCAAGGAGCTGGTCGCCCGCGCCCTGCACCGCCAGTCCGGGCGCCGCGACGGCCCCTTCGTCACGGTGAACTGCGGGGCCATCCCCAAGGATCTCTTCGAGGCCGAGCTGTTCGGGCACGAGAAGGGCGCCTTCACCGGCGCCCACGCCACCCGCCCCGGGCGCTTCGAGCTGGCCGACGAGGGTACCCTCTTCCTCGACGAGGTGGGCGAGCTGCCCCTGGACCTCCAGGTCAAGCTCCTGCGGGTCATCCAGGAGCGCAGCTTCGAGCGGGTGGGCGGGGCGCGCCCCATCCGGGTCGACGTCCGGCTGGTCGCGGCCACCAACCAGGACTTGCGCCAGGCGGTCCGGGAGGGCCGCTTCCGCGATGACCTGTTCTACCGCCTGCACGTCGTGCCCATCCACCTGCCCCCGCTGCGGGACCGCTCCCAGGACATCCCCCTGCTGGTGGAGCACTTCATCGAGCGCTTCAACAAGCGCCTCGGGCGCGCGGTGGTCGGCACCAGCGACGAGGTGCTCGACGCCTTCCAGGACTACCGCTGGCCCGGCAACATCCGCGAGCTGGAGAACCTCGTGGAGCGCTCGGTGCTGCTGGCCGACGGCGAGCGCATCACCCACGTCGACCTCCCCACCCTCGACGCGCCGCTCCTCACCCTGCCCCACCCCGACGACCTCGATGAGCTGAACCTCAAGGACTACGTGCGGAAGCACACCGCGAAGCTCGAACGGGACCGGATCGCCCGCGCCCTGGACGCGGAGCAGGGCAACGTGACCCGCGCCGCCAGGCGCCTGGGGATCTCCCGCAAGAGCCTGCAGACCAAGATGAAGGAATACGACCTGCGCGATCGATAGACCGCGCGGGCCCCCTTGACCCTCTGCCCCGGTCACTCTACGCTTGACGCCATGCTGATGCTCCTGTTGAGCCTGTCGCTGCTCCCGACGGCCACCGCGGCCGAGGTCACCGATCTGCCCCCCTGGCTGCGCGGCGATGTGCGCGTCGGCTACGACCTGGGGTTGCAGGTGGGCACCCTCAACGAGATCGCGCCGGGCAGCTCCGAGGTGGCGGACGTCGGTCGCGCCACCCGCGAGGACCACATGCTTCGGCTCGGGGGGGTCTTCTCGGCCGCCCCGGGCGCGGCGGTGTACTTCGAGGTGCCGATCTACTTCAGCTCCCGGCTGAGCTTCACCGACTCCTACGAGATGGCCTACGACCCCCTCGCGGGGCGGGGCTCGATGGTGTACGGCGACCCGCTCAACGGCACGGTGAGCGTGCAGGGCTCCGGCGCGGGCGGCGTCTGGTTCGGCGTGCGGGGCACGCCCTTCTCCGAGGACCTCTGGGAGAACCGGGGCAGCCGGGCCACCTGGCTCATCGACCTGGGCTTCCGCACCCCCGACAAGTCCAACTTCTACGGCATTGGAGAGGGCGAAGGCGACCGGGGCGGTGGCAACGGCGCCTCGGCCTTCCGGCTGCGCAACGCCTTCTCGACCACCAAGGGCGTGGCGCGCCCCTACATCCAGGGCACCTGGACCCGCTACGGCGTGGTGCCGGTGGATCTCTACGACAGCGAGGGCGCGCTGGTCACCGCTGGCGCCGAGGTCCAGCCCGGCCAGCGCTTCGACGTGCTCACCGGCGTCCAGGTCCGCGCTTTCGAGAACCCGAACAACGACGCCTCCTTCGACTTCGACTTCCGGCTCGGGTACGACTACAACGCCTGGGCGAACGTGCCCTCCGGGCTCTACCTGCCCTCGGTGATGTCCTCGACGGAGGGCACGCTGGTGTCGATGGGCGAGTACTCCACCGCCTCAGGCGGGCTGGGGCTGTACTGGCGCTTCTTCAAGTACCTCCAGCTCGACCTCCGGGCCGACGTCGCCTACGTCTTCCCGCACAAGCTGGAGCACCCCTACCCCATCTACACCGGCACCGACACGCTGGAGATCCGGGCCTGGGGCGGCTTCAAGATCATGATTCGGTGAGGTCCTCGAAGGCCAGCAGCCGCTGGTAGGCGTCACGCCGGGAGATCCCCCATCGCTTCGCCAGGGCGGCGCTGATGTCCTTGAGGGACGTGGTGTCGCCGATGGGCCGGGCATCCTCGTCGGGTGGAGGCGCTCCGGGGCCGACCACCAGGGTCACCTCGCCGCGCAGGGGGTCTCGCTCGGCCAGCGCAGCGGCCAGCGCGGCCGCGGGGCGCAGCAGGATCTCCTCGTGCTGCTTGGTCAGCTCCCGGCACAGGCAGACGTCGCGATCCGGCACCAGCTCCGCGATGAGGGCCACGGTGGTGGCTGTGCGGCGGGGGCCTTCGAAGAAGACGCTGGTGCCCGGCAGCCGGGCCATGTCCAGCAGCCAGCGGCGCAGGGGGCCGGGGCGACGCGGGGAGAAGCCCAGGAAGTGGGAGGGGATCGGCGGCAGGCCGCTCACGCTGAGCGCCGCGGCCAGCGCGGAGGGCCCCGCGAGGGCCTGCACGGGCAGCCCCCGGTCGTGGCACAGGCGCACCAGGGGCGTGCCCGGGTCGGAGACACAGGGGGTGCCCGCGTCGCTCACCAGCACCACCCGCAGCCCCTCCTCCACCAGCCGGGCGACCCCCTCTGCGCGCCTGGCCTCGTCCTGGCCGCGGTAGCTGACCAGGCGCGGGGCGGACAGGCCCAGGGCGGAGAGCAGCTTGCGGGTGACCCGGGTGTCCTCGGCGGCGATGACCTCGGCGGTCTCCAGCGCCTCGCGGGCGCGGGGGGACAGGTCTCCCAGGTTCCCCAGCGGGGTGGCCAGGACGGAGAGCGGCATCAGTCAGGATCGTCCAGCAGGTGGATGGCGACGCCGTCCGGTCCGGGCTCGACCAGGGCGACCATGAGGCAGGCCTCGCGCAGCGGGCCGTCGTAGCCCATCAGGAAGGCCTCGGCGGCGCTGCGCAGGCGGCGGAGCTTGTGACCGGAGACGCACTCCAGCCCCACCGGATCCCCGGGCTGACGCAGCTTGACCTCGACGAAGCGAAGCCGGCTGCCGTCGCGCGCGATCAGATCCAGCTCCCCTCGCCCGCCGCGCCAGCGACGGGCGATGATCCGCCAGCCAGCGGCCTCCAGATGCTCCGCGACCCGCTCCTCGGCGTCGAGGCCGGCGCGGTACGCCGCCCGACGACGGGCGGAGGGCATCTAGCTGCGGCGCTGGTAGTCGCGGATCTCCTTGAGGCGCGCCTTGCGGCCCCGGCGGGCGCGCAGGTAGTAGAGCTTCGCGCGGCGGACGCGGTGGCGGCTCTTGACCTCGATGCGGTCGATCACCGGGGCGTGCAGGGGGAAGATGCGCTCGACGCCCACGCCGTTGGAGATCTTGCGGACGGTGATGGTCTCGCGCACGCCGGTGTGCTTGCGGGCGATGACGGTGCCCTCGAAGACCTGGATGCGCTCCTTGGCGCCTTCGACGATGCGAACGTGGACACGGAGGGTGTCCCCGATGCGGATCTGGGCCTCGTGGCCGGACCCCGCGAGGCTCTGCTCGACCTGGGCGATGCTGGGCATGTGATCTTCTCCGGTGGCCGGGGGGCCGTCGACCCGCGAACAGGGTTCCGTTCGCGGGTTGTCGCGGGGGCCCACGCGCGGCGGACGGACGTGATTAACAAATGACCCCGGTGGGAGCAAGTCAGGGGTCCTCGGTCGACGCCTCGAGGAGGTCGGGGCGGCGCTCCCGGGTGCGGGCGAGGGCCTGCTCGTCGCGCCACGCGTCGATCGCGGCGTGGTTCCCGGAGAGCAGCACGTCGGGCACGTCCAGGCCCCGATAGGACCGGGGGCGGGTGTACTGCGGGTACTCCAGCAGGCCCTCGGCGAAGGACTCGTCCTGGAAGCTGTCGCTGTTGCCCAGGACCCCCGGCACCAGCCGCGCGACGGCCTCGATCACCACCAGCGCGGGCAATTCGCCGCCGGTGAGCACGTAGTCGCCGATGGAGAGCTGCTCGTCGACCAGGGACTCCACCCGGGCGTCGACGCCCTCGTAGTGGCCGCAGACGAGGATCAGGTGGGATCCGCAGGCCAGGCGGCGGGCGTGCCCCTGGTCGAACCGGGCCCCGGCGGGGCTCATCAGGATGACCCGGGAGTCCTCGCGGCGCACCGCCTCGATGCCCTGATCGATCACGTCGACCTTGAGCACCATGCCGGCCCCGCCGCCGTAGGGGGCGTCGTCGACCTGGCGGTAGCGGCCCACGCCGTGCTCCCGGAGATCGTGCACGCCGACGGTGATGTACCCGGCGTCCTGGGCCCGCCGCAGGATGGAGTGCTCCAGCGGGCCGGCCACCAGCCCCGGGTGCAGGGTCAGAACGTCGAAGCGCACGCGTCGCTCACCCGGATCACGCCGGCGTCGAGGTCGACCTCCACCACGTTCTCCTTGAGGGCGGGGATGAAGTGGGTCTCCCCGCGGCTGCGGCTGACCCAGACATGCACGGGGCCGGTGTCGTGGATCTCCGTCAGGCGACCCAGCGGGTGGCCGGAGGCCGTGACCACCTCCAGCCCGATGAGCTGGCTGTGGTAGTACTCGCCCTCCTGCGTGGGGGGCAACGCGGCGCGGGGGATGACGACCTCCCAGCCCATCAGCTCCCGGGCGTGCTCCCGGTCCTCCACCCCGTCAAGCCGGGCGAGCACACGCTCCCCGGCGCCGGAGCGGGCCCGGATCCCCACGATGAAGCGCTCCCCCTCCGGGGAGATCAGGATGACCTCCGTCGGCTGGTTCAGCACCGCGGAGGCGCGGTTGTGGAGGAAGAGGCGGACCTCACCCCGGACCCCGAAGACCCCGCTGATGTGGCCCAGCGAGACCTCGTCCGGGGTGGCTCGGCTACTCTTCGCCGTCCTCATCCGGGATGCCATCCATCAGCTCGAGGATGGCCTTGCGGCGGCCTGCCGCGGCCGCGACCACGGCCTTGATGTGCCGGAGGGTCTCGCCGTCCTCGCCGCGCACCAGCTCGACGTCGTCAGAGGCCACGCTCAGCTCGAGCATGATGGTGGCGTCGCCCTCGACCTTGGCGACCCGGACAGCGTCCGGATCGTCCACAAGGCCGCGCACCAGGAAGGTGACCAGATCTTCGACTGCCATCATCACGCCTGGGCGGGGGTGTCGTCGGTCGAGCCGCCGCGGACGCGCTCGATGAGCCGGGCGACGGTGGGGGAGGGCTGCGCGCCCTGCGCGAGCCAGTAGTCCACCCGATCGAGATCGACGGTGAGCTGGAAGGGCTGGGTCATCGGGTTGTAGTGACCCAGCTTCTCGATGAAGCGGCCGTCGCGGGGGGAGCGGGAGTCAGCGGCGACGATGCGGTAGAAGGGCTTCTTCTTCGCACCCATGCGGGTGAGGCGGAGGCGAACCATTGAAAATCCTCGGGTCTGCGAGCGGGCAGAGGAAAAGGCTTGAGCGGTGCGGGGGTATCCGATGGCCGCGAGGCCGTCAAGCGCGAGGGGGGGTCAGAGGGGGATGTTCCCGTGCTTGCGGGCTGGATTCTGGTCGCGCTTGTTCTCGAGGCTGCCGAAGGCGTCGATCAGGCGGGCGCGGGTGTCGCGGGGCCGGAGCACCTCGTCGACATAGCCCAGCGAGGCGGCCTGGTAGGGGTTGGCGAACTTGTCGCGGTACTCGGCCACCAGCTCGGCCTTGCGGGCGACCGGATCCTCGGCCTTCGCCAGCTCACGCCGGTAGATGATGTTGACCGCTCCGTCGGAGCCCATCACGGCGATCTCGGCGGTGGGCCAGGCGAAGTTCATGTCCGCCCGGATGTGCTTGGAGTTCATCACGCAGTAGGCCCCCCCGTACGCCTTGCGCGTGATCAGGGTGACCTTGGGCACGGTGGCCTCGGCGAAGGCGTAGAGCAGCTTGGCGCCGTGCTTGATGATGCCGCCGAACTCCTGGGCGGTGCCCGGGAGGAAGCCCGGGACGTCCTCCACCACCAGCAGCGGGATGTTGAAGGCGTCGCAGAAGCGCACGAAGCGGGCCGCCTTGAGCGAGGCGTTGATGTCGAGCACCCCCGCCAGGTGGGCGGGCTGGTTGGCCACCACGCCGACCGAGCGCCCGGCGAGCCGCAGGAAGCCCACCACCACGTTCTGGGCGTAGTCGGCCTGGACCTCCAGGAAGTGCGCGTCGTCGGCGACCTCGGCGATCAGCTCCTTGATGTCGTAGGGCTTGTTGGGGTTCATCGGGACCAGCTCGTCCAGCGAAGGGCACAGCCGATCGGGCGGGTCGTCGGTGGGGCGCGGGGGGGCCTCCTCCATGTTGTTCTGGGGGACGAAGGAGAGCAGCTCGCGCAGCAGGGCGAGGCAGGCGTGCTCGTCGGGGGTGGCGAAGTGGGCCACGCCGCTGCGGCTGTTGTGGGTGGAGGCGCCGCCCAGCTCCTCCTTGGTGACCTCCTCGTGGGTGACGGTGCGGATCACCTCCGGGCCGGTCACGAACATGTAGGAGGTCTTGTCCACCATCACGGTGAAGTCGGTGATGGCCGGGGAGTACACCGCCCCGCCCGCGCAGGGCCCCATGATGGCGGAGAGCTGCGGGACGACGCCCGAGTACATCGTGTTCCGCAAGAAGATGTCGGCGTAGCCGCCCAGGGAGGCCACGCCCTCCTGGATGCGGGCGCCCCCGGAGTCGTTGAGGCCGATGAGCGGGGCGCCGTTGCGGCCGGCCATGTCCATGACCTTGCAGATCTTCTCGGCGTAGGCGCCCGAGAGCGAGCCGCCGAACACCGTGAAGTCCTGGGCGAAGACGTAGACCAGGCGGCCGTCGACGCGGCCGTAGCCGGTGACGACGCCGTCGCCGGGGACGCGCTGCTTCTCCATGCCGAAGTCGTGGCAGCGGTGGGTCTTGAGGCGGTCCAGCTCGCGGAAGGTGCCCGGGTCGAGCAAGGCGTCGAGCCGCTCGCGGGCGGTCATGCGGCCGCTGGCGTGCTGACGCTCCGTGCGGGCGGGGCCGCCGCCGGCCAACGCGGCCGCGTTGAGGTCGTCGAGCCGCTTCAACAGCGCATCACGGTCCACACCAAACCTCCGGAACGTGCGGGGCCTACCAGATAGCACGGCGGGGCTTGTGGGGCGCGAAGTCCGCAGATAACCTCATGCCACCCCCATCCTTCATGGAGAGCCCTCCACATGCGCGCTCCCGCACTGCTCGCCGCCACCTTCGGCCTCCTCGCCCTCGGGGCCTGCAACGGCAACGACGACAAGGAAGACGACACCGGGATCATCGACGACACCGGGGACACCACGCCGGACTACGAGTCCGGCTGCATCCTCGTCGACGGCGGCGGGGGCTACGCCCACCTCGCCGACGCGATGGAGGTCGCCGACGCCGGGTCCACCATCGAGCTGTGCGAGGGCACGATGGACGAGCTGCTGGTCATCGACAAGTCGGTGAACCTCGTCGGCCCCGGCACCGCCGACCTGTTCTGGACCGCGCCGACCAACCAGCCGGCGATCCGGGTCCAGGGCGCCTCCAACGTCACGGTCTCGGGCATGACCATCACCTCCAGCCGCAACGGCCTGGAGGTCGAGGGCTCCACCGGCGTCACCCTCTCCGACATCGTCTTCACCGGGGTCGCCAACACCGCCATCCGCGTCACCGACTCCACCGGGGTGGAGATCTCCGGCATGGAGTTCGCCGCGCCCCAGTACGGCGGCGTCGAGGTCTCCGGCGGCGACGCGCGGGTCGCGGACTCGATCTTCGCCGCGCCGCTGGGCTTCGCCGTCCACGCCATCGAGGACGCCGTGGTGACCGTCGCCGGCAACACCATCTCGGACGTCATCTACACCGAGCCCGGCGAGGACGGCGTCAGCGACGGCTTCGCCCTGTGGGCCACCGACGGCGCGACCCTGATCACCGACGGCAACGACCTGACCAACAACTTCGTCCACGTCCTCACCGATCAGGCCGACATCGACCTCAACGGCGACACCATGACCGGCGGGCTCTACGGGGTGTTCTCGGCGCTGGGCGAGCAGTCGTTCACCGACGTCACCATCACCGACCCCTACGTCTGCGGCATCCGGGCCATCTCCCCCGACCCCGTCACGATGACCGGCGTCTCGGTCACCGCCGACCCCGAGCTGGTCGACACCGAGGAGATGAACTGGGACAACTTCACCGGCGGCGGGGTCACCGTGGCCACCGACGCCACGTTCACCGCGGACGGCCTCACCATCACGGGCTTCAACAACAACGGCCTGCTGGTGCTGGGCTACCAGAACACCCCCACCGTCGACATCACCGACCTCACCATCTCCAACACCGCCCGGCGGGCCCTGTCCCTGTTCAGCGCCCAGGGCACCCTGGTGAACGCCTCGGTCTCCGACACCCGCCTGGGGGTCGATCCCTCTGAGATCACGGGGAACTACAACTCCCAGTCCCCCGGGCTGACCGTGGGCATCTGGAGCGGCAACATCGCCTGGACCGGGGGCGGCATCACCAACTCCGCCGACATGGGCGCGATCAACTTCTCCGGGTCGCTGACCCTGGACGGGGTGACCATCGCGGGCAACGCCAACTACGGCATCTGGAACTACCAGGGCAGCCTGTTCGCGACCAACTCCACCTTCTCGGCGGCCTCAGCGCTGGGCGGGCTCGTGAACCGCCTGGGCGACATGATCCTGGACGGCAACACCTTCATCGACAACCACGAGTCCAGCATCTACAGCTACGAGGTGGACGACGGGTCGGGCACAGGCAGCACCTACACCCGCACCACCGAGACCACTAACTACTCCCAGGACATCGTCTGCTACGAGCACAACACCTGCAGCGTCCTGAACAACACCTTCTCCGACGGCTCCCGGGGCATCGCCGTCCAGGCCGGGACCGAGGCCCTCATCGAGGGCAACACGTTCACGGACTACCACTCCTACGTCCTCGCGGCCTACAGCCACACCGACGGCTCAGTCGAGGTCCGGGACAACGAGATGACCAACGTCGGGGCCTACCCGATCCGCTGCTCGTCGTCCCAGATGGAGCTGGAGGACCTGACCATCTCCGGGGTCACCGGGGCGGCCACCGAGTACATCACCTACAACGACGGCGTCGAGGACTACCGGCTCAACTACACCACCAGCAGCCAGGCCATCTACTCGACCTCGTGCAGCCTCACCATCAGCGACTCGGAGATCTTCGAGGCCGCCTACCACGCGCTCTACGCCTCGGACACCAGCCTGGAGATCTACGACCTGGCGGTGCACGGGGGCTCTGAGTCCGGCTCCACCTCCTACGGCGCGGTCCGGGCGTACTACAGCAGCGCGGAGCCCTACGTGCTGATCTCCGGGCTGGACGTGGACGGCAACGACATCGGCGACGGCCTCCAGGTCGTCAGCCAGAGCTCGCTGGCCGCCGGCACCGTGCTGCTGGACGGCGTGAACGTCTCCGACCCCGCGAACAACGGCGTCACCCTCCAGAACATCCAGGACGCCACGCTCACGAGCGTCTCGGCGTCCGGGGCCGGGGCCCACGGCCTGTCCTCGACCACGTCCACCTTCACGATGAGCGGCGGCAGCCTGCTGAACAACGGCGGCTACGGCGCCTGGATCGAGGCCGCCGCGGGCGCGGTGTCGGTGACCGAGACGGTGGCCCGGGGCAACGGGAACGGCGGGATCTACCTCTCGAACACCGAAGCCACCGTCACCGACAACGTCGTCGACAGCAACACCGGCTACGGCCTGACCTGCGACGGCACCGTGACCCTGGCCGCCTGCAGCGACAACGACCTCAGCAACAACACCGACGGCGAGCACGACGGCTGCGAGGACACCTGCGCCGCGGAGTAGCTACGGCGTCCCCTCCCACAGCGTCGCCCCCGCCCGCCGGATGCGCACTGCCGTGTCCGGCGGCAGGGTCGCGCTGAAGCCCACCCAGCGCACGATGCCCGCCTCGCGGACCTCGTGGCGCACCATCTCCGTGGCGCCGTCCATGACCACGGCGTCCCCGGGGGCGGCCCGGACGAGGACCGTGGCCCCCTGACGGACCGCGCCGGGCTCGGGGACCTCCGCGAAGCGCACCGAGGGTGCCGTGAACGCCCCCTCGGGCAGCGGCCTCGGGGGCGCGGTGTGGCCCTCCGGCGCGAGCAGGCGCAGCGGAACCGGCTCCAGGGTCGCGCGCAGGCCCGACGCGGAGAGGGTCCACGGGCCGATGGTGGTCTCCTCCGCGCCGGTGGCCTGGAAGGCGAAGCGCAGCTCGGTCCGGCGCAGCGGCCCCGCCTCGGACCACTCCTCCACGACCCGTAGCGGCTGCAGATGCTGGGGCGGGGTGCCGTCCAGGCGGACCTCCAGGGGGTCGGCCGCCCGGTGGTTCGCCCACAGGGTCACCGTCCACTCCGACCCCAGGAACACCGTGGCGTCCCGCACCTCAATGCCCGCCGGCAGCGCGGCCACCGGCACCAGCGCGGCCGTCGCCGGGTCGTCGCGCAGGGCCTGGAGGTCCGGGTCGGTGGCGGCGGTCAGGGGATCGATGACCCCCGTGGCCAGGGCCGCCTGGAGGTCCGCCCCGGAGAGCTGCCGCGCGTCCGCCTCCGACGCGCCCGCCAGCCGCCAGCAGGCCCGGTTGTAGAGCGCCTCGGCCCAACCCGGCCGCCGCGCCAGGGCCTCGGTCGCCGCGACCACCGCGCCGTCGGCGTCCCCGGCCTCCGCGCGGGCGGCCCCCAGCCACAGCCACAGCTCGGGGCTGGCGGGATCGCTGCGGGTGGCCCGCTCCAACGCCTGGACCGCCTCAGCCGCCCGCCCCCCATCCAGCGCCGCGCGAGCCTGTTCGTAGTCGGACAGCGCGTCCGAGAAGCGCTCGAAGCGCGGCGCCTCACAGCCCGACGCCAGGAGGAGGAGCCCGAGGATCAGACGCACAGCCCGATCACCCCCGCCTGCCGCCCCGTGGCCGCGCCGTCGCGGCGGTGGGAGTAGAAGTGATCGGGCTCCGAGGCCGTGCAGCGCCGCAGGATCTCGACCTGCCCCACCCCGGCGTCCGCCAGCAGCGCCCGGTTGACCGCCTGGAGATCCACGTGGCAGCGCGGCTCGCGCTCCAGCACCGCGACCTCGCGCGGCACCAGCGCGCACATGGCCTCGACGACCTCATCGCCGACCTCGTAGCGCTCAGGGCCGATGCAGGGTCCGATGGAGGCCACCACCGCCGCGGGCGCGCAGCCCGCCGCCGCGCAGAGCTGCGCCAGGGCCTTCGTCGCGATGCGCGCGGCCGTGCCCCGCCACCCGGCGTGGACCGCCGCGACCGCCCCGGGCGCCGCCATCAGGATGGGCACGCAGTCCGCCACCCGGACCGCCACCAGCACCCCCGGCCGGGTGCAGATGAGCGCGTCCGCCGCGCCGACGCTCGTGATCCCGGGCCCCACCGCGCTGGCGTCCAGGACCGCGTCGCCGTGGACCTGGCTGCACAGAGCGACCGACGCGCCCTCCACGCCGAGCGCCATCCCCACCCGACGCCAGTTCTCGGCCAGGGCCTGGGGGGTCTCCCCGGGCCGCCGGGCCAGGTTCAGGCTGCGGAGGGGCCCCGCCGAGACACCGCCGCGCCGGGTGGTGAACCCGGCGACGACGCCCCCGGACCGGGCCAGCGTCGGGCTGTAGAGCATCACGCCGGGATCGTAGCGCCCCGCCCGCCCCACGGCCAGGGGCCGGCCCTCTTGACAGCCTCTGCTCCCCTTCCCTACGCTCGATGGGGTATGGAAGGTCCCATGCGTCGAGCCCCCGTGCGCCCTGCCCCCTCGCTCCTGCCGCTGCTCTGCGCGGCGGCGCTCTCCGCGTGCAGCGGCGGAGACGTCGAGTTCGACGTCACCCTGGTGCCTGTGGTCGCTGGCAACCAGACCCCGTTCTCCGGCCTCGACAGGCTCGTCCTGCGCCTGGAGCCCTCCGCGGGGCAGTCCGAGGCCTTCGAACTCGCAGCCACCACCGGCAGCCCCCAGCTCGAGGGCCTGGGCGAGCTGGAGGACACCCGCGTCGCCCTGGAGGGCTACGCCGGGGACACCCTCATCAGCTTCGGCCGCAGCACGCCCATGACCGTGCTGGACGGCGAAGAGCGGACCGAGCACCTGCTCGTCGCCGACGTCGACCGCTTCGCCTGGCTCAACAACCTCGACGAGGACCTGAGCCTCGGAGCCGCCGCGCCCGACGGCACCGGCCGCTTCTTCACCTTCGGCGGCGTCGACGACCTCTCCATCGGCTTCGCCGGGGCGCGAGGCTCGGACCACATCTGGCGCGTCGACATCGCCCCCGTCGACCCCGACCTGGGCCTGAGCTTCGTGGACGCCGGGGTCTCGATGCCGTCCTACACCGCCGACATCGACGGCAGCTCCCACACCGAGCGCATGGGCCACACCGCCACGCTGCTCCGGGGGACGGGCGCCGACGAGGGCATGATCCTCGTCGCGGGCGGCGGGGAGCGCTTCCTGGAGCTGGACACCACCACCTACCACGCCTTCCTGTTCGACCCCGACACCAGCGACATCATCGAGCTGGGCGACGGCCTGGCCTCCAGCCGCGCCAACCACCTCGCGGTCGTCAACCAGGTGGGCGACGTCGTGCTCTTCGGCGGCTGGGGCGCGGCGTCCGGCAACAGCCTCGTGCCCCGCAACACCGCCGAGGTCTACAGCCGGGCCGAGCGGGACTTCGAGATCATCCCCAGCGTGCTGCCCGGCGATGGCCTCTACGGCGCCGCCGCCAGCGTGGGGACCTACGGGGTGCTGTACTGCGGCGGTGCCGAGCTGCTGGGCGGCACCTGGAAGAGCATCACGGGCTGCAGCCTCGTCAGCCCCTCCTACGAGCTGCGGCCGGTGGCCGATCTCCCCGAGCCGATGTCCCACGCCTCGATGGTCTCCCTGGGCGAGGGCCGGGCGATGATCATCGGCGGCCTGTCGGTCGACGCGGCCGACAACGTGGCCATCCAGTTCCAGTCGGTGCCCGCCATCCGATCCACGTACCTCTACGACGCCGCCAGCGACTCCTGGAGCGCCGGGCCCGACCTCCAGCAGGCCCGCGCCTACCACAAGGCCGTCGTCCTCCCCGACGGGCGCGTCCTGGTCATCGGCGGCGCCAGCGCCGGCGAGATGCTCTTCGCCGACGCCAGCGCAGCCGGCGGCCCGGCCCTGGCCTGCGTGGAGGTCTACGACCCCGACGACGACGCCTTCGAGGTCTGGGAGGGCTGCGCCCCGAGCGACGCCAGCGGCCCGCTGCCCAACCAGAACCACTGGCCCACCGTCGCGGTGGACCCGGTCTACGGCGTGCTGGTGGCCGGCGGCACCACGACCTCCCTCACCGGCCTCTCCAGCGCGGCGCTGTGGGTGAGCGACCCCGGCGACCGTTAGACGATCAGGCGCATCAGGTCTTCGAGGCCCTGCTCCAGATCCTCCAGGAGCAGATCCGGCCCGGCGGCGGTCAGCTCCGCCCGGGCGGACCAGCCGGTGCACACCGCGACCGCCACAGCACCGCCAGCCCGCGCGCAGGCCACGTCGTGGGGCGTGTCCCCGATGACCACCACCCGGCCGGGCGCCACCCCGTGCGCCCGAGCCCGCTGGACGGCGATGGGCACGAGGTCGTTGCGGCTGGGGGCGTCGTCGCCGAAGGCCCCGAAGGGGAAGGCCTCCCACATCCCCACCGCGCGCAGCTTCTCGCGGGCCCCCCCCTGGGTGTTGCCCGTCAGCAGGGCGTTCTGGGCGACCGCCGCCGCCCTCTCGACCGCCCGCTCCACCCCCGGGCAGAGCTGCAGCGGATACCGGGAGAGCTTCTCGCGCAGGATGGGCAGGTAGGCGGCCTGCAGCGCCGCCCCCCGGTCCGCCGGGAAGGGCACCCCGGCCGCCGCGCACGCCTCCCGCAAAAGCCCCAGGTCGGTGCGCCCCCCGAAGGAGATCCGGGCGAAGCCCTCGGGCACCCCGTAGATCCGCTCAAACGCCTCGTTCAGGGAGTCCCGCCCGGCCCCGCCGGTGTTCAGCAGCGTGCCGTCGATGTCCCACAGGACCATCGGGGTCATGGCGCACCTCCGTACAGGGCGTGGACCTGATCGCGGATCGCGGCGGGCACCAGGTGCGCGAAGGGCTCGCCGCCCGCCACCCGGCGGCGCACCTCCGTGGAGGAGATCCCCGGGAACTGGGGCGCGTCGGGCACCGGCGGGAAGCCCTGGCGGCCCACCACGATGGGCGAGAACTCCGCCTGGATGCCGTCCCAGCGGTACCAGAGGTCGATCTGGGCGAGGTTGTCGGCCCCGATGACCAGGCGGAAGCGGTCCGTCGGGTGCCGCTCGCGCAGCGCGCGCAGGGTGTTGTAGGTGTAGCTGGGCGTGGGCAGCTCGGCCTCCACCGCGCAGACCTCGACCCCCGTGCCGACCTCGCGGGCGAGCTGCGCGCACATCCCGCACCGGGCCTCGAACGGGGCGAGGGACTTGTCGAAGGCGTGCTGGAAGGCCGGCAGCAGCCACACCCGGTCCGCGCGGCGCGTCCACAGCAGCCAGGCGGCGACCATGCCGTGCCCCACATGGGGGGGGTTGAAGCTGCCACCGTAGACCGCTATGACCATCGCGCCACCACGTCGGCGGAGCAGCTTATCACGCCGCGTCCAGCGTGGCCGGAGCACCCTTGGCCCCCCTCCCCAGCCTGCCGATCGGCGTCTTCGACTCCGGGGTCGGCGGCCTCACCGTCCTCGACGCCATCGCCCAGCGCCTCCCCAGCGAGGACCTGCTCTACCTGGGCGACACCGCCCGGGTCCCCTACGGCACACGCTCCCCCCTCACCGTGCGGCGCTACGCCAGCCGGGTGGCCAGCCACCTCTGGGGGCAGGGCATCAAGGCCCTGGTCATCGCCTGCAACACGGCCACCGCCCACGCCCTGGACGACCTCATCGAGGCCGGCGACCGCGTGGGGCTGCCGGTCCTCGGGGTGATCGAGCCGGGCGTGGCCGTCGCCGCCGCGCAGACCCGCAGCGGGCACGTCGGGGTGATCGGCACCGAAGGCACCATCCGCGCCGGCCGCTACCAGGCCGCGCTGGAGGCCCGGGGCCTGACCGCCACCGGCCTCCCCTGCCCGTTGTTCGTCCCCCTGGCCGAGGAGGGCTGGACCGAGGGCGAGGTCGCCGCCCTGGTGGCCGAACGCTACCTCGCGCCGCTGCGGGGGGGCCCCGACACCCTCATCCTGGGCTGCACCCACTTCCCGCTGCTGCGGGGCGTGGTCGCCGCCGCCCTCCCCGGCGTGGAGGTCATCGACTCCGCCCACGCCGCCGCCGACGCCGTGGCGGCGATGCTGGACGCACAGGGCCTGCTGCGCGACCCGTCCAGCGCCCCCGGACAGCACCGGTTCCAGGTCACCGATAACCTTGAGCGCTTCCACGTCGTCGGCGAGCGCTTCCTGCAGCGCGACCCGGGCCCTGTACAATTGGTCGATCTGCCAGAGCCTGCGGGCCCCTTCCTCTCCACGCGATCCGGATGATCCGCCTCTACCACATCCACAAGACCTATGGACGGCACGAGGCCCTCCAGGACGTCACCCTGCGCATCGCGAAGGGGGAGTTCGCCTACCTCACCGGGCCCTCCGGCGCGGGCAAGAGCACCCTGCTCAAGCTGCTCTACGGCGCCGAGAAGCCCACCACCGGCAAGCTCCTGGTCGGCGGGGTCGACGCCTCCAAGCTCCCCCCCCGCAAGCTGCCTTTTTTGCGTCGCAACATCGGCGTCGTGTTCCAGGACTTCAAGCTCATCCCCAGCCGCCGGGTGTCGGACAACGTGGGCCTGGGGCTGGAGGTGCTGGGCACCCCGCGCGCCGAGATCGACCGCCGGGTGCGCGCGGTGCTCAACGTCGTGGGCCTGCGCGGCAAGGAGGACCGCTACCCGCTGGACCTCTCCGGCGGCGAGCAGCAGCGGGTCGCCGTGGCCCGCGCCATCGTGAACGACCCCGCCATCCTGCTCGCCGACGAGCCCACAGGCAACCTCGACGGCGCGATGGCCGTCGAGGTCATGGAGATCCTCCTCTCGGTGAACCTGCGCGGCACCACCGTCCTGGTCGCCACCCACGACGTCGGGCTGATGGACCGCTTCCCCCACCGCCGCATCCGCATGGTCGAGGGGCGGGTGGCGGAGGACCGCTGATGCTGGCCCACGTCCTCCGCCGCGCCCTGCGCTCCCTGTGGGAGAACCTCTCGCTGAACCTCGTCGCCACCGGGGTCATCACCGCCGCGCTGATGCTGGGCGGGGTCTACCTCAGCGTCATGGTCAACCTCGACGCCATCGTCGAGCGCTGGGACCGCGACGTCCACATCTCGGCCTACTTCTTCCCCGACGTGTCCGTGGACCGCCGCTTCGCCGTGAAGGACGAGCTGTCCATGATGCGCGGTGTCGATCAGGTCCACTACGTCTCCGAGGCCGACGCCCGCCGGTTCCTGGAGGAGCGGGTCAGCGACATCGGCCCGGTGCTCGACGAGCTGGGCGACGATGTCCTGCCCGCGTCGCTGGAGATCACCCTGCGCCCCGGCTACACCGGCCCCGCCGAGATCGCCGCCTTCGCCGAGCAGATCCAGGGCCCCGACTTCGAGGACATCGAGTACGGCCAGGAGTGGGTGCAGCGCTTCAACACCTTCCTGGGGCTCTTGCAGGTGCTCGGGGTGGTGATGGGCTCGCTCATCTTCGTCGCGGCGGTGTTCCTGGTGGGCAACACCATGCACCTCGTCGCCTACGCCCGCCGCGCCGAGCTGGAGACCATGAAGCTCGTCGGCGCCACCTGGGGCTTCGTCGCCGCACCCTTCCTCATCGAGGGCGCGCTGCAGGGGCTCATCGCGTCCGCGCTGGCCATCGGCGGCGTCTACGCCGTCCACGAGCTGATCGTCGTGCGCCTCCAGGGCGCCCTCCAGCTCGCGCTGGGCGACAACACCCTGCGCTTCCTGCCGGTGACCTGGCAGATCGGCCTCGCCGTCGCCGGGCTCGTCCTCGGCCTGGTGGGCTGCTGGACCGCCATCCGCCGCTTCTGGAGCGCCGCGCCGTGAGGCCGCTGCTGCTGGCCCTGCTCGCGCTGCCCCTGCTCGCCCAGGAGCCCGGCGACGACAACCTCACCGACGACCCCCGCCGTGAGCTGGCCCGCGCCGAGCTGGAGCAGCGCCGCATCCTGGAGGAGCTGACCGGCCTGGAGCAGGAGCTGCTCGGCATCGAGGACGAGATCGACGCCCTGCGCGCCCGCGCCGACGAGGTCGAGCAGCAGCGCCTGCTCCACGAGGACGAGCTGGCCCGCGCCCAGGCGCTGGTCGACCAGCGCGCCGAGCGCATCGGCCGCCTGCTGCGCGCCCTCTACCGCATCGAGCACCGGGGCTTCGCGCGGGTAGTGTTCTCCGCCGAGGATCCCGCCGACCTGCGTCGCCGCAGCCGCTACCTGCTGTCGATCATCCGCGCCGCCGAGGCCGAGACCCGCAGCTTCCGGGAGCAGGTCACCCTCAAGGAGGCCGCCGTCTCCCAGGTGGACGCCGACCGCGAGGCCGTCGCCGCGCTGATGGCCGAGCTGCGCCTCAAGGAGGCCCACCTGCGCGACGAGCGCGCGCGTCGCCAGGCCCTGCTCGACGAGGTCCGGGGCCGCCGCGCCCTGGCCCTGCAGGTGCTCTCCGAGCGCAACGCCTCCGCCCGCCAGCTCAACCAGTCCCTCGCGCTGACCACCTCCGGCGCCTCCTCCGACGCCACCCCCTTCCGCGACCTGCACGGCCGCCTGCGCTGGCCGGTGTCCGGCGGGCGCCTCCTGCGCGGCTTCGGAAACTACACCGACCCCGCCACCGGCACCACCGTCCGCAGCCTGGGCGTGGACATCGCCGCCCCCAAGCACACCCCCGTCCGCGCCGTCGCCAGCGGCACGGTGACCTTCCAGGACTGGGTCAACGGCATGGGGCGAACCGTGGTTCTGGGCCACGGCGACTACTCCACGGTGTACAGCCATTGCAACGAGGTCAAGGTGCGTCGAGGTCAATCCGTCGGTCGGGACGACGTCATTGGAACCGTCGGGGAGACCGGAGTGACAGATACACTGGGACCCCGCGTACACTTCGAGGTCCGCTACCACAACACCCCCCAGGACCCGATCCCCTGGCTGCGCAGTCGGGAGTGAGCGCCCCGTGAGAAACCAAGCCATCCGCGCCTTCCTGCTGACCTTCATGCTGCTCGCAGCGGGCCTGTACTGCGGCACCCAGGCCGCGCTGAGCGCCTACGCCGCGGGCGCGGAGCCCTACGCCGGCCTGGACACCTTCGCCCGCGCCATGACCCACATCCAGGAGCACTACGTCGAGGAGCGCTCCACCGGAGAGCTGGTCTACGCCGCGATCGCCGGCATGACCAACGCCCTCGACGAGCAGTCCGCCTACTTCGACCCCGAGACCTACGCCGCCCTGCGCGACGACCATGAGGGCACCACCACCGGCATCGGCGTCCTGGTGACCGGCCACCCCCAGGGCGGGGTGCTGATCCAGGAGGTCCTGCCCGGCGGCCCCGCCCGCCTCGCCGGCCTCAAGCCGGGCGATCGCATCGTCCGGGTCGACGACCAGGATGTCCTCGGCCTGAGCGTCGCGGAGGTCGTCGCGCTGGTCAAGGGCCCCCGCGGCACCCCGATCACCCTGGGCATCGAGCGGGAGACCCAGCCCCTGGAGATCCGCCTCGTCCGCGACGAGGTCCTCGCCCCCTCGGTCACCGGCGAGGTCTTCGAGGCCGGGCTGGGCTACGTCCGCATCGAGCAGTTCCGGCGCGACGCCGGGGGCGCGTTCCGCGAGACCCTCGCCCGGCTGCGGAAGGAGTCCCCCACCCCACTACGAGGGTTGATCCTCGACCTTCGCCACAACCCCGGCGGCCTCCTCGAGGAGGCCGTCGTCGTCGTGGACACCTTCGTCGACGAGGGTCTGATCGTCGAGACCCGCGGCCGCAGCGGCCGGGGCACCGACGAGACCATCGAGGCCACCGCCCCGGGCACCGACCTCGATCTCAACGTCGTCGTGCTGATGGACCCGCGCTCCGCCTCGGCCTCGGAGATCGTCGCCGGGGCCCTGCAGGACCACAAGCGCGCCACCGTCGTGGGCCAGCCCTCCTATGGCAAGGGCTCGGTCCAGACCTACTTCGAGTACGAGGATCACAGCGCCCTCAAGCTCACCATCGCCAAGTACTACCTCCCCTCCGGGCGCAGCCTCACCAAGGGGGACGGCATCACCCCCGACGACCTGGTCCTGCCGAAGCTGGAGTCGCTCGACCCCCGCGCCGCCCTCCGGGCCCGCCTCAGCGACGCCACCCTGGACGACGCGACCCGCACCGAGCTGCTCGCCCTCGTGGACGCCCTGCCCAGGAGCCGCCCCGCGCAGCCCGCCCCGCCCCTGGACGGCGCCTGGGCAGAGCGCCTCGCGGTGGATCCCCAACTCCAAGCCGCGGTGCGCCACCTGAGCGCCGAATGATACCGAACCGCGTTGAAGCCCGCATCGTCGCATTGGCAGCGGGGGGGTGGCCCTCTTCACGTCAATTCGCCCCAAGCCGCCGAGGTTGCGGAAGCGCACCCCCGGGCGAGCGTTGACGCCAACACGCCAACATGGCGGCTGCTGGTGCGCGCGGCGCATATCGCGACGAAATCCTTGGGTGGTGAACGAAGCCTCTCCCATCTTTGAAGAATGGGACCAGTCCACGGTTCAGGGAGGGTCCGCATGAAGCGCCCGCTGGCGGTCGCGCTGGGGGTCCTGCTGGCCCTGCTGCTGGTCGTCGCGGTCACCGATCAGCTCGCCCAGCGCGCGGTCCGCGGCGGCTCGGCGCCCCCGGCCCAGCGCACCGCCACCCCCGCGCAGCTCGACGCCCTGGACGCCGCGCTGGTCCGCGCGCTGGGCGACGCGGCCGGCGAGGCCCTGCTCCAACAGCGCGAGGCGGTGCCCCGCGTCCTCCAGGTGCGCCTGAGCAGCGCCGAGCCCCCCGAGGCCCGCGCCGAGGCGCTGCGCAGCGCGCTGAGCGCCCTGGACGCGGCCGAGGTCTACGCCACCTCCGAGAACGGCCTGGACGTCACGGTGCGCGTGTACGTCGGCCCCCAGCTCACCCACCGCGTCGAGCTGCTGGCCGGCGGCGAGCAGCTCCCCGCCCTGACCGGCGACGCGCGCCCCGGCCTCGCGCTGGTGGTGACCGGCCTGGGCCGGGACGGGCCTGCCGCCGCCCGGGTGCTCCGCGCGCGGGTCCCCCTCACCGTGGCCATCGAGCCCTTCACCCCCTTCGCCCTGCGCCAGTCCCGCGACGCGGTCCGCGCGCACAAGGAGGTGCTGCTCCAGCTCCCTGAGGGCGAGGACGCCGCCGCCCCCGAGGCCCTGACCACGCTGCTCACCGGCGTCTACCACCCCAGCGGCCTCGCCCTGCACGACGGCCACCGGACGCTGCCGCTGGAGCCCATCCGTCGCCACCCCCTCTTCCTCTTCCACCCCCACGGGCTCCACCCCGACCTGAACCGCCAGGCGCGCGCTGCAGGGGTCCGCACCGTCGCCCCGGACCTGGACCTGTCCCGGGAGGCGGAGGGCTGGGAGGGGCGCCTGGTGCATCTGGCGGCGACCCACGGGGCGGCGGTCGCGGTGGTCCCGCTCGCCAGCGCCGACGCCGCCGTGCGGTGGCTGGCCTCCGGGGCCGCCCGGGTGCGCCCGCTCTACCTCACCGAGGCGCTGGACGTCCGCCACCCCGAGGGCTGATCAGCTCAGCTCCTCCCGACGCTCGGCGGGCAGGCGGTCGAGGGTGCGCAGCTCGCGGTGCAGGCGCCCCAGCTCCACGAACGCCCGCGCGATGACCCGAGGACGCGCCCCGGTCTGGGTGCCGGCGACCCGAGGATAGTGGCTGACCGGGATCTGCTTGAGGGAGAAGCCCTCAGCCCTGGCCCGCACCAGGATCTCGGAGTTCACGAAGGCCCCCACCGAGTGGATGGGGACGCGGTCGAAGACCTGCCGACGGAACACCTTGAAGGCGCAGTCGATGTCCCGCACTTCCAGGTCGAACAACAGCCCGATGAGCTTGCCCCAGGCCCAGGCGTTCAGCCGCCGGTGGGGCGGGTCGGAGCGCCGGGCGCGGTAGCCGGCGATGATGTCGTAGCGGTCGGCCCAGGCCAGCAGGCCCCCCAGCTCGGCGAGGTCGAACTGGAGGTCGGCGTCGGTGAAGAAGATCAGCTCCTTGGTGGCCGCCAGGATGCCGGTCTTGAGCGCCGCGCCGTAGCCCCGGTTGCGGGGGTGGTGGATGCTGCGCACCCGGGGGTCGTCGGACGAGGCCCGGTCGGCCACCGCGCGGGTGGCGTCCGAGGAGCCGTCGTCGACCACGATGACCTCGAAGTCCGCCCCCATCTCGTCGAGCACGGCGACCGCGTGGGCGATGGACGGCCCGATGTTCTCAGCCTCGTTGAACGCCGGGAAGACGATCGAGATGCTGACCGGGCGGGGGTCCATTCAGGCGAGGACCTCGCCCACCAGGTCGTAGGCGGTCGCCTGGGTGATGCGGCAGGGCACGATCTGCCCCGGCCGAAGCCCCCCGGGGGCCGAGCTGAGGAACACCTGACCGTCGACGTCGGGGGCCTGGCTGGGCATGCGGCCGGTGAGCAGCAGCTCGTGCTCCTCGGAGACGCCGTCGACCATCACCGTCACCTCCCGACCGATGAGCGCGTCGTGCTGGGCCTGGCTGATCTCGGCCTGCAGCGCCATCAGGTCCTCCTGCCGCCGCTGCTTGACCGCGTCCGGGACCTGATCCGGCAGCTCGGCGGCGGGGGTGCCCTCCTCCTGGAAGTAGGTGAACACGCCCACGCGGGTGAAGCGCTGCGCCTCGACGAAGTCGAGCAGCTCCTCGAAGTCGGCCTCGGTCTCGCCGGGGAAGCCCACGATGAAGGTGCTGCGGATCGCGATGTCGGGGACGAAGCGGCGCACCCGCTCCAGGATGCGATCCTGGCCGGCGCGGGTCACGCCGCGCTTCATGGCCTTGAGCATACGCCCGGAGGCGTGCTGGAGCGGCATGTCCAGGTAGGGCACAACCTTGGGCTCGGTCGCGATGACCTCCAGCAGGCTGTCCGGCAGCCCGATGGGGTAGGCGTAGTGCAGCCGGATCCAGTCCAGACCCTCGATGCCCGCCAGCGCGCGCAGCAGGGCGTCGAGCCGGGGCTGCCCGTAAAGGTCGCGGCCGTAGGCGGTGGTGTCCTGGGAGATGATGTTGATCTCCCGCACGCCCTCGGAGACCAGGCGCAGGGCCTCGGCGGCGAGGGACTCCACGGTGCGGGAGCGCAGCCGACCCCGGAGCTGAGGGATGATGCAGAAGGTGCAGCGGTGGTTGCAGCCCTCGGAGATCTTGAGGTAGGCGGAGTGCTTTGCCCAGGAGTTGACCCGGGGGGCCAGCTCGTCGTGGATGTACAGGGGCACGTCCACGAAGCTGCGGGGGGCCGCGCCCGCCCGGGCGGCCAGCACCTCGTCGATGCGGTGGTACTCGCCCGTCCCCAGGAAGTGGTCGACCTCGGGCAGCTCGTCCTCCAGCGCCGCGCCGTAGCGCTGGACCATGCAGCCGGTGACCACCAGCTTCTGGCACTGCCCCGCGTCCTTGAACCGCGCCATCTCCAGGACCGTCTCGATGGACTCCTCGGTGGCCGGCTGGATGAAGCTGCAGGTGTTGACGATGATCACGTCCGCGCTGGCGGGGTCGTCCACCAGCGCGCAGTCGCGGGCGAGCAGCTTGCCCACCATGACCTCGGAGTCCACGCGGTTCTTCGCGCAGCCAAGAGAGACGAGGTGGACACGCTCCATGCAGGGGGCTCCCAGCGGCTCAGATGCCGTCGGCGTTGATGACCTCCGCGCCGTCGGGCGCGGTGAAGGAGAACTCGCCGTCCGCGATCTCCTGGTTCACCCGGACCTGGGAGAAGCTGATCTCGGTCTCGGCGCCCAGCACGTCGACCGTGGTGACCTGCTCCAGCTCATACTTCTTGCGGGAGAAGACCAGCCGGATCTCGCTGAACTGGCTCTCGGACTTGGGCTTGAGCACCACGCCGACCGACTTCTTGTCCTGGAGGGACTGGGGCTCCATGAGGCTGGCGTCGAAGTACTCGTCCATGTTGCCCAGGTTGTCGAGCAGATCGACGAGGCCCGCGCTGGCGCCGGCGTTGCTGACGTCGTTGAACACCAGCACCTGGGCGTTGGCGGGGGTGTAGACCCACATCTTCGCGCCGTCGGTGACGAAGAGGCTGCCCTGGCCGTTGGGGGTGCGGGAGTCCCAGCGCATCATCTTGGGGCGCTTGAGGGTGACCTTGCCGCGCTCCTTCCGCTCGCCCATGGCCGCCGAGCGGGTGACCAGCACGAAGTCCGCCTTGAGGCTGGAGACGTCGTCGTAGGCCTTCTCGACCTCGGTCACCAGCTCCTCGACCGTGGCCGGGCCTTCCTCCGCCGCGATGGCGGGCACCGCGAGCGCAAGAGGCACCAGGACTGCCAGCGCTGCCGCGAATCGCTTCATGGGTCGCACGACCGCCTCCAGAGGGGATCGAATTCCGTTGTACACAGAGCGCAAGGTGTAGCGCGTGGGGGGGACGCTCGCAAGCATGCCAAGCTCCTCGGTGCGATGGGAAGGAGATTCACCGACACCGACGCAGCAGCGCGCCCGCTATTCGCCGGATGACATAGTTTGACAGAGGATCAGGCCTCGATGGCGCCCACGAGGACCTTCCGCGGACGGGCCCCGTCCGCCGGCCCCACGACCCCTTCCTGCTCCATGCAGTCGATGATCCGGGCCGCCCGGTTGTAGCCGATCTTGAGGTGGCGCTGGATCATGGAGGTGGACGCCTTGCCCGCCTCGGTGACGATCTGGACCGCGAGGTCGTAGAACTCGTCGAACTCGTCCTCGGGGATCTCGCCGCCGCCGCCCTCATCCTCGACCCGGATCTCGGCGTCGTAGCTGGGCTCGGCCTGGGACCGAAGGAAGTCCGCGACCCGCTGGACCTCCTCGTCGGCGACGAAGGGGCCGTGCAGGCGCTGGAGGCCGCTCACGCCAGGGGGCAGGTAGAGCATGTCGCCCTTGCCCAGCAGGGCCTCCGCGCCGTTCTGGTCCAGGATGGTGCGGCCGTCGGTGCGGGAGCGGACCTGGAAGGCGATGCGGGAGGGCATGTTCGCCTTGATGAGCCCGGTGATGACGTCCACGGAGGGCCGCTGGGTGGCCACGATGAGGTGGATGCCGCAGGCGCGGGCCTTCTGGGCCAGCCGCACGATGGACTCCTCGACCTCCTTGGAGGCGACCATCATGAGGTCCGCCAGCTCGTCGATGACGATGACGATGTAGGGGAACTTCTGGGGGAGCGGGAGGGGCTCGTCCTTCGGCCACTTTCGGGGGGCGTAGCGGCGGGCCTTCTGCTCGTTCCAGTCCTCCAGCTCGCGCTCGACCTTGCGGTTGAACGAGGCGATGTTGCGGGTCCCCCAGCGGGCCAGGATGCGGTAGCGCTCGTCCATCTCGGTGCAGGCCCACTTGAGGGCGGCGGCGGCGAGCTTGGGCTCGGTGACGACGGGGTGAAGGAGGTGGGGGATGTCCTGATACAGCTCGAACTCCAGCATCTTGGGGTCGATCAGGATCATCTTGAGGTCGTCGGGGTTCCGGTGGAACAGCAGCGTCATCAGCATCGAGTTGACGCCGACGGACTTGCCCGAGCCGGTGGTGCCGCCCACCAGGAGGTGGGGCATCTTGGCCAGGTCCGCGATGAAGGGGTGGCCGGTGGTGGTCTTGCCCAGCGCCATCGGCAGCACCCAGTCCTTGTCGCGGAACTCGGTGGACACCAGCATGTCGCGGTACCAGACCGTCTGCCGGCGCCTGTTGGGGATCTCGATGCCGACCACGCCCTTGCCCGGGATGGGGGCGACGATGCGGACACGCAGCGCGCGCATGGCCATCGCGATGTCGTCGGCCAGGCCCGCGATGCGGGAGACCTTGATGCCGGGAGCGGGCAGGTACTCGAAGACCGTGATCACCGGGCCGGGCCGGATGGCGGTGACCTCACCCTTGATGTTGAAGTTGGCGAGCTTCTCGACGAGGGCGTCGGCCATGCGCCGCAGCTCCTCCTCGTCGAGCACGCTGACGTCGCGGTCGTGGGTGTCGAGCAGGGCGAGCGAGGGCAGCTCGAAGACCGTCTCGGGGTCGTCGGGCCACTGGATGATGCTGTCGTCCTCGTCGTCACCCCCGGAGACCAGGTTGCCGGGCTCGATGGGGGCGGAGAAGGAGGGCTCGCTGGCCGGCGCGGAGGGCCGGGGGGCCACACGGGCGACCGGCGCGGGGCGGGCGACGACGACCGGCTCGGGCTCGTCCACGGGCTCCGGCTCGGCGACCCGGGGGGCGGTGCGCTCGACGCCGAGCGGGTCCGGGGCGTCGAACACCGACGGCAGGTCGTCCATGCTCGGCTCCACCTCGACGGGGGCCTCGACCGGCGGCTCGGTGGCGACGGTGGGGTCGATCTCGACCTCGACCAGCTCGCGCTGGGCGTAGGCGGTGGGCTCATCCCGGTCCATGGGGGGGGCGGTGTCGAAGTGGGTGTCGGTGCGATCGATCGCGATGCGACCCACATCCCCCAGCTCGGGCTCCTGCACGGCGACCTCGATGGAGCCGGGCGCCCCCAGGCTGGGTCCGGTGGCGATGGAGTCCTCGCTGTCCGGATCGCCATGCTCCTCGAACCACCCGTCCTCGGTGTCGCTGGCGCTGCCACGAGCGCGCTCCCGGACCTCGGAGACCGCCGCGCGGGCCGCGGTGGACACCCGGCCGGCCGCCGCGAAGCCCGCCTGGCGCAGCAGGCGCCCGATGCGGGGCGTGGAGCCCTCGACCATGCCCACGCCGCGCTCCGCGAGCTGCTCCCAGTCGACGCCGAACACGACGGTGGCCATCGCCGCGAGCACAGCCACGACCATCACGTAGGAGCCGACCGCGCCGACGTGAACCAGCAGCCAGCCTGCGGTGGTGGTGCCCAGCGCGCCGCCCGCAGGGAAGGATCCCTCGACATCAGGGTAGAAGAGCAGGCCCAGGAAGGCCGCCACGAGCCAGGTCCCGAAGGCGCCTGCGGCCAGGCGGAAGGCGGTGGCCGCGTCCCGACGGGCGAACCGCAGCCAGATCCACGCGGTCAGAGGGATCACCATCCACGCCGACCAGCCGATGAGCTGATAGAGGACGTCAGCGAGCAGCGCGCCGCTGCGGCCGCACCAGTTCGCGACCTCCTCGACCGAGGAGCGGCGGGAGAACGCCGGGTCGGTCGGTGAGTAGGAGAGCAGGGACAGGACGGTGAAGCCACAGGCCGCGAGCAGCCCGATGAAGAACAAGGCGCGACGGTTCTCGGGCGTGAAGCCGGTGGACTCCGATCGCTCCGCTGGGCTGGCCCGGCCCTGCTTGCGGGCAGGCGCCTTCGTCTGCTTCCGGCGCGCGCGGGCCGGCGGCGCGCTGGTGTTCTCAGCCTCAGCCTTTCGTGTGCGGGTGCGGGCCACGGGCTACTCCAACGATGCAGGACCCCTGCCCCCGGGATGGGGGTTGACATGTCATCACTTATATTAAGGTATCACATCAACTCATGCACGCCTTCCTTGTCAGGGCGCGGTGATGGAGTTCTCGGATGTCCAAGGTCGTACTGGTGGTCGGCGGGGCGGGGTACATCGGCTCGCACTGCGCGAGACTGCTGTCGGAGCGGGGCGTCGAGGTCGTTGTGCTGGACGACCTCTCCGCGGGCCACCGGGAGGCCGTGTCCGGTCCGTTGATCGTGGCGGACATCCGCGACCGGGCGGCGATGCGTGACGCGCTGCAGTCGCGCCCGTTCGACGCGGTGGTCCACTTCGCCGCCCGCGCGCTGGTCAGCGAGTCCACCGCCAACCCGGCGCTCTACTTCGACGTGAACGTGGGGGGCACCGCGACCCTGATCGCCGCGATGATCGAGGCCGGGGTGGACACACTCCTGTTCTCCTCAAGCTGCTCGATCTACGGCGCGCCGCAGTACGTGCCGGTGGACGAGGCCCACCCCAAGGCGCCGATGAGCCCCTACGGGCTCTCCAAGTGGATGGTGGAGCAGATGCTGGATGAGGTCCGCCTCCGCCACGGCCTGCGGATCAGCTCGCTGCGGTACTTCAACGCTGCGGGCGCCCACCCCAGCGGCGAGCTCGGCGAGTCGCACGCGGTGGAGACCCACCTCATCCCCCTCGCCTTCGACGCAGCCCTCGGCCGCCGCCCGCCGCTTCAGGTCTACGGGCGGGACTACGACACCCCGGACGGCACCTGCATCCGCGATTATGTCCACGTCATGGACCTCGCGGAGGCCCACCTGTCGGCGCTGGAGGCCATGTGGCGGGGTCACCCGGGCTCGGCGTGGAACCTGGGCACCGGCCGCGGCAGCTCCGTCCTCCAGGTCCTCGACGCGGTGGCGCGCGTCAGCGGCCTCACGGTCCCGCGCGAGGACGCCGCGCGCCGGGAGGGCGACCCGCCCAAGGTCTGGGCCTCCGCTGCGGCCATCCGTCGGGAGCTGGGCTGGACCCCCAAGCACACCGAGTTGGAGGAGATCATCGCCTCGGCCTGGCGTTGGACGCGGGCGCCGCGCTACTGAGCGGGTGCGCCGGCCCTGAGGTTCCGCTCAGTAGCGGAACGTGAACAGCAGCGAGACCGGGATGTTGTCGTACTCGCGGGACGACTGGACCGCGAAGGTGCTCGGGTCGAGGTTGGAGGCCGCCCGGCGCCGCCATCCGACGCTGGCGGTGGCCTCCAGCCACTCCAACGGCTGGTAGGTGAAGTACCCGGTGGCCCGGACCACGTGGTCCTGGCGGGCCAGGTGCCCGAGGTAGCTCTCCAAGCGGTAGCCCCCGTCCACGCTCACCCGGAAGCGCCGGCTCAAGGTCCCCTCGTACTTCGCGAAGGCGTAGTTGTAGGCCACGAAGTTGGTGAACCAGGAGTCCTCGTAGTCGCGGATGTAGCCCGCGCTGACGGTGTGCCCCTTGCGGGGGGTGTAGGCGAGCTGGGCGATCGCGGTGACGCCGTACTTGCCGCGGACGCTGGCGTCCCAGCCCTGGCTGACGTCCAGCTCACCGATGGAGCTGTAGGCATCGGCGACGCTGGTGACCGACTCGGTGTCGTAGGTCAGCATGCCGTAGCCGACGATGGCGTTGAGGACGAGCTTCCGGGTGAACCGCCCGACCACGCCGGCGTTCGCCCGCCAGCCCCGGGAGTCCGGCATCGCCAGCAGGGGATCGGAGAACTCCGCGACCGCGCCGCCGACCGTGTTGATGACCTGCTTGTCCCAGTTGTACCAGTCGTAGGAGAAGCCGCCGACCAGCGCGGTCTTGGGGAAGAACGCCCACTCGACGTTGAGCCCCGGTCCGTAGCTGGTGCGGCTGTTCAGGTAGTCCTGGCCGGTGAAGCTGGAGCCGGGGTTGGTGCGGAAGTTGTCGTAGACGAACTGCCCGCCCACGTCGATGGTCAGCGCGCCACCCGGGTGCACCGAGACGAAGGCCCCGGTGTCGTTGTGGAGCTGGGTGATGAACGGGCGGCGGCCCTTGCTGCGGTCCGCGAAGCGAGCCTCGGACGGGCGGTTCTGGTTGAAGAACGTGTCCTGCACCATCACCCCGACGGGGGCCTTGGGCAGGATGTTGGCCTTCAACATGGCGTTGGCGTCGCTGGCCCGGTCGAGGTTCGTGGTGGTGCTGGACAGGAACTTGCGGGCGGTGAGGTCCGCCGAGAGGTGCAGCTCCAGCGGGGTGGTGATCGAGTCCAGGCGGGCGGCCGGCTGGACCATGAGGTTGAACGCAGGGACGGTGGCGCTCTCGCCGTTGCCGCCCTCAGCGAGGTAGGGGTTGGACGAGAACTCGAGCCCGACCACCGCGGAGGGCACCAGCTTGGCGTCGCCGATGCGGACGCCGTTGCCCGGCGACGCGGCCTGAGCGCCGTCAGCGACCCCCAGCGAGGCTGCGATCACGACCAGCAGGACGCGATGCATGGGAGCCTGGCTCCCCCGTGCGCTTGTTGCCATCCCGTTCCTGCCTCTGCTCAATGCTGCCTCGTGAGCCTCAGAACCTCGCGCCGCACACTCTCATGCCGCTCTCGGCCCGTTTCGATACTGTCCTGTTCTCGTTTCCCATGCAAGCCTGGGCCGCTTATGCGCTGTTGGGTCCCGGTCTCCAAACAGCGCGCGGCGCGTCACTACTCAAACGAAGACGTCCCGGGGGGATCAACGCCGATATCGATGTTTCCGGCGTCAATCGACTCCTCGGCCTCCTCCTCGTCATAGTCGACCACGGTCTGGGTCTCGGGGTCACCCTCGTCGCCGAGGCAGGCGTCCGCCTCGGCACGCGCCTGCCTGGCCTTGGTGAGCGCCACGTTGATCTTCCGGTACTCGTAGTCCGCGCGCGCGTCGTTGCCGTCAGCCAGCGCCTCCTGCATGCTCAGGGCCGCGGACTCGCTGACCTCGACCAGCGCACGCACGGTGGCCAGCTTCTTGTTGATGCACTGGACCTTGACCGGCTCACCCTCATTCTCGGCCTTGGCGAGCATGTCCGAGATGTACTCGGCGACGCCGCGCATCTCACGCAGCGCGTCCTGGGTCTCGCTGAGCTGGTTCTTTGCGGCCGAGGCCGACGATGTCCCGGCGCCGCCATCCTGGGCGACCGCAGGCCCTGCGAGGAGCAGGGGCAGCGCGACGAGGAGGCCGCGCATGAGCGTCTTGATGACCACGATGCTTCTCCGAGAATACTGACCTGACTCTAGAGCCGGTTCCGGTGACCTGTCAACCGAATGGAGACTGGAGAAAGGTTCACCGGAAGGGCGGCTGAGGGTGCGCATACTCTTCAGACACTCCAGGGTCAGGTTCGGATCACCCCCGAACGCAGAACCGCCGCCAGGTCCAGCTGGCGGCGGTGACTTCAAGGTCAGCTGGCGGGCGTGAGGATGAAGGGGTAGACGACCTCGCCCTGCACATCATCCGGGAAGCGCCACAGCTTCACCTTGCCCACAATGCACTTCCCGAGCGCGTCATTGCCCGTGCTGTTGCTGAACAGCGAGGCGTTCACGACGCGCCCCTTGTTGACCGTAAAGGAGACGTCGACACGACCCTGGAGGGTGGGATCGCTCTTGAGCTGGCTCTCGTAGCAGTACTTGATCTGCCCGGAGTACTTCTTCACGACCTTGCGGACCGCGCCAGCGTCGCCCTCTTCCAGGAAGGCGTCCTCCTGGCCGAGGGAGAGGGCTCCGGTGACCTGGGTGGCCGGGCCGCTGCCGACGGTCGCGCTGCCTTCCTTGGCGCCCTTGAGGTCGCCGATGTCAGCGTCACCGCGGCTGCCGCCCTTGCCGGTCTTGGCCTCAAGCTTGGCGCCGGAGGCGACCTCGACGCCGGAGACGCTGGCGAGCGCCGCGTCGAGATCCTGGCCCGAGAAGTCGTTCTCGGAGAAGAGATCCTCGACCTTGCCGTCAGCGGAGGACTCACCGCGGGTGCCGATGATCGCCATGAGGAGCTTGGACTCCTGGAGCACCTTCTGCTCCATCTCCTGGCGACGCTTGGCCTCAGCGGCGGCCTTCTCGGCCTCGGTCATCTCCTTCTTCTCGGCCTTCTCCTTGGGCTCCTGAGGCTCGGATTCCTCGGCCTTCTCAGCCTTCTTGGTCTCCAGGGAGAGGGCGTCCTCGTCGTACTCCGGGTCCGGCTGCTCGACCGGCTCCTGAGGCTCCGGCTTCATCACCACCTGGGTGAAGCGATCCGGGATCTCGTCCATCGAGACGCGCTCGATCGGATCGGCGTTGATCACGTAGATCATGAAGACGGTGGCGAGGGCCGTGAACAGCCCCAGGAAGCCATAGAAGACGGGATCGTCGTCATCGATGAGCTTGGGGCGGAAGTCCATCTTCGTCGCCTGGAGGGGCTCCGGCGGCGGCGGGACGAACTGGAAGAGGACGGTGATGCCGTCGATGGAGACCTTGCCCCGGTTCCCATCGGTCAGCGGGAGCACGTACTCCGTGCCCTTGCGGACGGCATCGCCCTGCTGCTTGACCTGGTCAAGCGGGACGATCGCGTCCTTGTAGGAGATCTTCCCCACCATGTTGTCGGTGAAGTGGAGGCGATAGGCGCCCCCCTTGACCGGCGAAAACAGGGTGAAGCGCTTGCCCAGCGACGTGGGCGGCAGGACGAAGGTGTTCTTGGGAGACTCGCCGACCGTTACGGGCTCCCCCGCCTGGATCAGACGCTCCTGGACGATCTTTCCGTCCTGGACGACCCCGATGCGAAGCACCTTGATCTGGATCTGGTTCTTCGACTGCGCCATTCGTCAGTTCCCTGTTGCCCTGAAGTCCTGGCTCTATCCGGTGGCCCCGGGACCGATGGGGAGGCCCGATCCACCGGACAAGCCGTGAGGTTCGCTGGCATCTGACCATCTTGGGGTGGCGAGGTTCACGAGAGTCCGGAACAGAGTCTTCATCCTCAGAAGTGTAGCAGCTTCCCGGTGCGATGGCCCAGCCATTCCTCCGGGCGGATCTCCCGACCGACGATGTCGGTCGGGCTTGTTCATGACAACCCCAGGATAGACATGAGGCGCCCGCGAGCGCAAGGCCCGCACAAGGCGCCTCTGAGGGGAAGCCGCGCCACAGCGCGGCTCAGCCTTCGGACTTGTACACGACGAAGCGGAACTCACCGAACTGGGCCTGCCCCGCGGTGTACATGACCTCCCGAATGACAGCGAAGGGGAGGGTCTTGTCACACTGGAGCAGGATCTGCCCCTTGAACTCATGCTCCGAGCTGCCGGAGGCCTCACCGAGGGCCTTGGCCTGCTCAGCCTTCTCCAGAAGGCGATCGTAGAGCTTGGTGATCATCTGTCCCTTCTTCTCATCTTCAGGGACGGCGATCAGCGCCTGGCCGGGGTTGTCCTCGTCCGGCTTGGTCGTGAGCGACAGCACCTCGACGCCGTCGACGACGATCCGAGACTTCGCGACGACCAGGTTCACCGCCAGCTCGGGCTTCTTCTGCGTCGTCGACACAGGCAGCTCGAGATCGGAGGACGCCGCGACCGAGATGTCCTCGGTGGAGTACGACTTGAGGAGGAACACCAGGATGATGGTGAACATGTCCATCATCGACGTGATGTTCAGGTCTTCGTTGGAATGGGATCGGCGTGCCTTGACCATTGAGGGCCTCGATACGATGGGGCCGTCCACCGGCCTTGAAGGGGGTTGTGTCACGCAGGCCGGGCCGACACCCGACCTGCCAGACGACTAGTTCGCGCCGCCAGCGATGACCACATAGGGGAAGAGGGAGCGAGGGGTGCCTTCCTGGGTCCGGTTGTCCCGGTCCTCACGGGCGGAGTCCATCAGCCTGACGAGGACCTCGTACTGGATCGCAGACTCCGGCACCACGATGACGTTCTCGTCGTCCGGATACTCATCCTTGATGAGCGAAAGGATCCGCGTGAGTTCCTTGTAGTCGTAGGACTCCACGCCAGCGCAGGGGCGCTCCTTGCAGGGAACCGTCGGCTCCACCTCCTCCGGGTTGGGGGGAGGCGCGTCGGGCGGCCTGTCGGGGTTGAGCACCGCGTCCGCGCCCATCACCGTGAAGCCCTGATCGGTCACTGCCACAGACAGCATCAGCGGCGGATCCTCGTCCTCTTCGGGCGGCGCTTCCTGCGGCGGCCCGATGGCCGGCAGGGTGGAGTCGATCACCGCAAGGTGAACGAACTGAGCAGCCATCAGAAGGAACGGAATCAGGATGGAGACGAGGTTCATGATGGGGATGAGGTTGAGCTCCTCAGTCTCCACCGTCCTCCGGCCTTTTCCAGGCATTCATGACTCCGAAAAATGGTTGGGGCTATGCGCAGGGAGCAGAGGTGCAGGGGACGAGGGCAACGCCTGCCCCCATGCACACCCAGGCTCGACCATCATCAGGCCTCGGCCGCGCCGTCCTTCTCGAGGGTACCGCGCCGACGAGCCGCCAGCAGGTTGACCGTCTTGAGGGAGTACTGGTCGACCTCATCCATGATCTTCGTGGTCCGGTTCTGGATGATGGAGTTCAGGATGAGGGTCGGGATGGCGACGATGAGGCCGGACATCGTGGTGAACATCGCGACGGAGATACCGGAGGCCAGCAGGGTCTGCTTGGTCTCAGCGGAGGCGTGGGCGACCGCCTCGAACGCGAGGATCAGACCCTGGATGGTGCCGAGCAGACCGGTGAGGGTCGCGACGTTGGCCAGCATGCCGAGGTAGGCCGTGCGCTTGTTGAGCTGGGGGAAGACCTCGAGGACCGCCTCGTCCACCGCGTTCTGGATCTCCACCTCGCCCCGGTTGGCGCGGGTGAGGCCGGCCTTGAGGACGCGAGGCAGGGCCGCGTTGGGCTCCGCGTTGCAGAGCTTGATGGCGCGGTCGATGTTGTTCGCCATGATCAGCTTCTGGATCTGGGCGAAGAACGCGGTTCCGTTGATGTTGGCACGGAAGAGGATGTAGTACATCCGCTCGGCGGCGATGGCCAGCGCGAACACCGCACAGGCCAGGATGGGGTACATGAAGGGACCGCCCTTCTGCATGGCATCGACGAGCAAGCTCATTTGGTCAAGCCTCCGAGAGGTGGTTTCTACGTCTGGGTATGGTGTGCCCTTGCAGCGCAAGGGGCGGTTGAGGTCGGGCTGTTCCTCTTGCCGGGAATAGCATGGGGAACAGGACCCGGGGAATCTACATCACTGGTCGAAACATTTCACGGGTCAGATGTGAAGTCGCTGTGAGTCCCACCCCCGATCTCGTGCAGCGAGGTCCTCAGGTGTGCCGTTGAAACCTCGCTGTTTCCCGAAGGATGGTGGTCACGTTCGCTCTGACATCGGCCACGCCACCGGGTTTGTCGAGAAAGTGCAAGGTCCCCGATGACAGCGGCGCGATCAGAAGGGCTTCTTCTCCACGGAATCGACGATCCGGGGGATGAAGCTCTCCTTGAGCTCCAGCTCGTAGTCCCGATTCAGGTTCTGACGAGCGACGAAGATCTGGATGCTGGGCTTCTGGACCTCACCCACCAGCTCCTCGGCCTCAAAGACGAAGGGGCGCCCCTGGGCTTGCGCAGGCCCAGCGGAGGCCAGCGCGGCGAGCGCGAGGAGGGAGAGTCCGTACAGGATTCGTCGAGCGGTCATGGCGATCATCCTCCCCATGGGTTGGCGCCTTCTTCGGGCGTCTGGTCACCCCCCGTCGGAGGCTCCTCTGCAGGAGGCTGATCCGCCGGGGGCTGATCGGCGGGCGCGGCCCCCCACGCGCCGTCTGCCGGGGGCTGATCGGCCGGGGGCTGTTCGGCCGGCGGCGGCTGATCCGCAGGCGGCTGATCCGCGGGAGGCTGCTCCGCGGGCGCTGGCTCCACAGCACCGCCCCCGTCTGGCGCGCCGCCATCGGGGGTCACCGCGCCTCCGTCCGGTGGCGTCGGCGGATCCTGGGTCTCCTGCTGCTTCTGCTCCTCGAGGGCCTTGAGCTGAGCCTCGCGCTTACGCTGCTGCTCCTCGCGCTTGCGCTTGAGCTCCTCGAGGCGCTTGACCTTCTCCTGCTCCTTGCGGGTGGCGTCGATGTAGCCCTCCACGTCACCGGAGCGGGGGCCGCCCATGGCGATGTACTTCTCGTACTCCCCCACCGCGGCGTCGTAGGCCTTCATGTAGTCGCCGAAGAGGATCCCCAGGTTGAGGTGGGGCTCCGGGTTCTCCGGCTGCAGGCGCAGGACCTGCTCGTAGGCCGCCTTGGCCTCCTCGTACCGGCCCACGCCCCGATAGGCGATGCCCAGGTTGAGGTGGATGGAGGGGTTCTCCGGCTCCAGGGTGCGGGCCTTCTCAAGCAGGGGGACGGTGTCCTGGAAGTTGCGATTGTCCAGGTAGTAGTCCGCCAGGTAGAGCATGGCCGGGACGAGATCAGGGTCCCGCTCCAGCGCACGATCGAAGGCCGCCTTGGCGTCCGCGGGCTTGCCCTGGAGCTGGTAGATGCGGCCCAGGTTGCAGTGAAGGCTGGCGTTCTTGTCGCCGCCATCCACCGTGGTGAGGGCCTTCTGGTAGATGAAGTTGGCCAGATCGAGCTGGCCACGATCGATGTAGACCAGGCCCAGGTTGTTGTAGACGTTGAGGGCGTTGGAGTTGATCTGGAGCGCCTTGCGGGCCTCGGCCTCGGCCTCGTCGAGGCGACCCAGCTCCCGCAGCGCCGAGATGAGCCCGACCCAGAGGTCCATATTCTCGCGATCGTTGGTGATCCCAAGCCGGTATCGGGTCATCGCGCGCTCGTACTGCCCGGCCTTCATGTCCATCGCGGCGAGGTTCACGTAGGCGGCGCCCAGCTCCTTGTCCCGACGGGTGGCCTCGAGGTAGCTGTCCCGGGCGCTGGTGTAGTCGCCCATGATCTCGTAGGCGACGCCCAGGTTGTAGTGGGCGTAGGCGTTCTCGGGCTGGTCGTTGAGCACGGCCTTCAGCTCGGCGACGGCCTGCTGGGCGTCCACGGACTGGCCGGTGGTGAGCAGGGAGGCCGCGCGATCGACCCGCTCCTTGGGGGTGGCGCGAGACGACGCCGGGCCCGTTGTGCCGGTGGGGGCGGTCGTGCCCCCTTGCTGGGCCCCCAGGGCCTCGGCCAGCGCCGCCTCGACCTCCGCCTCGGCGGCGGCGTTGTCGTCGGGCAGGGACTCGATGTCGCCCTTCTTCTTGCAGCCCACGAGCAGCACGAGGAGGACCACGAGGGAGGTGCGCATGTTCACTCCTGCCACACGCCCTCACCGTCCGGGGTGCCTTCAGCCGGCGGCGGGGTGGGGGTTGCGGGATCTGCGGAGCCCTCTGGCGCGGCCGGCGCCTCCGGCTCGGGCATGTCGATGGGGCCGCCGGTCGGCACGACCTGGGCCGCCGCCTCGCCCCGGGACTCCGCCTTCTCCAGCGGGTAGTCGGTGGGGTTGAGGTCGTTCAACATCACGATCGTCTTGTCGATCCAGACGGAGTTGCGCTTGGCCTCCTGGGCCTTCTCCAGGTTCTGGACGAGCCGGGCGACGCCCTTCTCCTCGACCGGGCGAGCCAGGGAGTCGAGCTGCTCACGGAAGAGCATCTCCAGCTCGGGGTTGGCCGCGATCGACGGGGGCGCGGGGGCGTTGAAGACCTTGTCCGCGTAGTCGAGGTAGGCCGCACCCCAGAGATACGTGGCCGCCGAGGAGTACTCGAAGTCCTGATAGGTCTTGATGATCTGGAGCGCGCCGGCCTCGATCTCGCCCAGCTCCTCGGGCTTGGTCACGGTGAGCAGCTCGACGAGCTTCTCTTCGTTCTTGGGGTAGTCGTAGTCCACGAACGCGTCGTAGATGGCCTGGTACTCCCGGAACGCCGCCTCCGCGGCGAGGTTCCGGCCCTTGGGGCCGATGGGGCCGGCGGCGGCCAGGCTGGCGAAGGTGGCGTTGAGGTCGTCCCAGGCCTGGTCGGCCTTGCGGGCGTTGCCCTCGCGCTCGTAGTACTTCGCCGTCCAGTGCTTGGCCTCGAGAACGTGGTCGGCGTTCTGGTCGGGGAACTTCTGGAGGTAGCGGCGGTAGAACTTGAAGGTGTCGTCGTCGCTGATCTTCTTCCACTGCTCGCCAGCGAGCCAGTAGACCTGCTCGGTGTCGGGCTGGTCGGCGAACTTGCGGACGTAGATCTCGAAGTTCTCGGCCGCGCCGCGATAATCGCCGATACCGGTGCGCAGGAAGCCGGCCATGTAGAGCGCCGCCGGGGCGTCGACGTTGTCGTCGAAGTACTGGTAGAGGCTCTCGTAGTATTCGATGGCCTTGTCCAGCTCGAGGATCGACGCGTAGTTGGTCGCGATGCGGAAGTAGAGGCCCTCGGCGAACTCGCCCTGGGGGTAGCGGTTGATGTACTCCTCGAACAGCTCGTTGGCCCGGTCGGCCTTGCCCGCCAGCTCGTAGTTGTTGGCGGCGTTGTAGAGGGCCAGCGGGACGTTCTCGGACTTCGGGTACTCGTCGATGTAGTCCATGAAGGCGTCGGCCGCGCCCAGGACGTTGCCCTCCTGCTTGAGGCGGAGCGCGATCTTGAAGGCGGAGTCCTCACGCAGCGAGGTGAAGGTGGCCTCGTTGTTCGCCGCGAGGCTGGGATCCGCGCCCAGGTTCTTCATGCGGTAGATGCTGGAGTACTGGAGCACGTTCTCCAGGTCGCCGTCGTTGGTGTAGCTGTTGACCACCAGCCGGGCGGCGTAGGCCGCGTTGTCGGTGCGGGGGTAGCGGTCGATCAGCTCCTCGAGGCGTGGGCGAGCCTCCTCGTAGTGGCCGTGGGCGTAGAGGATCTGCGCGGACATGTAGTGCAGCGCCGAGATGTTCTCGGCCTTGGCCTTCTTGAAGTCCGGGTCGGCGAAGTCGGTGGCGATGACCGCGTCGGCGGCCTCGATGAACGCCTTGTGGTCCGGCGAGAGCATCAGCACGTCGCGGGTGCCGCCCGACTGGGTCTCGACGGTGCGCTCCACGACGGCGTCCTGCGGGGCCTTCTCGACGCCGCCGTACTTCTTCTCGAGGATCTTGAACCGCGCCATGAAGGTCTGGTAGATGGCGCCGTCCACATGGGCGTGGCCGCCAGCCTTGAGGAGCTGGGCGTACTCCTCGAGGGCCTCGTCATAGCGCTCGGAGAAGAAGAGGCAGTCCGCCAGGTACCAGGAGACGCGGAAGTAGTCGTCCGCGAACGGGAACTTGCGCAGGTACTCCTGGTAGCGATCGGCGGCCTTGGAGTAGTCCTCGGGGTTGCCGGTCTGCTGGGCATAGCCGTGCAGCTCGGCGGCGACGGTGTAGAGGGACTGCTCGATGTACTTGCGGGCGGTGTTGAGGGCGTCGGGGTTGTTGCGGTTCGCGAGCGCCCAGGAACTCTCCTCGTTGTACATCTCGTTGAGCTGGGAGATGGCGAGGCGGGAGGACTCCTCATCCGGCAGCGGCAGGTTCACGTACAGCCGCGCGATGGCCATCTGGTACTCGGGGTTCTCCGGGTCGTTCGGCCAGGTGCTCTGGATGTAGCGGTAGGTCGCGATGGCCTCTTCGTAGCGGGCCTGGTTGACCAGCACCTCGGCGAGCTTCTTGACGACCTCGATCTCGAACTCACGCCGCCCGGCCTTGGCGTACCAGGCGTTGTGGACCTCGACCGACGAGACCTGGCGAAGCCCGAGGCCCAGCTCGGTGAGGGTGTTGCCGGCCTTGATGGTGTCCTCGGTCGCGTAGCTGCGCCAGGCCGGGTCCGCGAAGGTGATGGACTTATCGGCCAGATCGGAGAACGAGATGGCGGTGTACTCGACGGCCTCGGGCTTGAGGTTGGACTCTCGCCCGGTGTCCAGGAAGACCTGCTCGGAGATGTCGAGGAGCTGGGTGAACAGCGCAAGGGCCTCGCTGTAGTCCGACAGCTTGTAGTGGGACCAGGCCAGCATGTAGGTGCCGTTCTGGTAGAGCACCTCCTCGGGTTGGGCCCTCTCCAGCACCGCCGCGTAGTACGGGACGGCCAGCTCGATGTCGTTGTTGGTGAAGTGGTATTCACCGATGCGGAAGTTGCCGTCGGCCGCGAACTGGGAGTCCGGGAACTCGGACACGAGGCGGTTGTAGAAGGCCAGCGACTTCTCCTCGGCGTCCGGATCCTCCATGAACTGGCGGGACTGGGCGTCGCTGTAGCAGTAGCCCAGCATGTAGAGCGTGCCGTCGAGGTACTCGTAGTCGCCGTGGTTGGCGAGGATGCGCTCGTAGAGCCGGATCGAGGGGCTCAGATCCTTGGTGGGCTCCTCCGGGATGTCCGCGAGCCCCTGCGCAAAGGCCTGCTCGACCAGCTCGTTGTAGTCCGACATGTCGGCGATGTACTGCTCGCCGGCCACGTCGAAGTACAGCTCGGCGAGGCGGAACATGACGTGGGGGGAGTACTCACCGTCGGGGTACTTGCGGAGGAACTCCTCGAAGCGCGCGATGGACTCGTCGCGCAGCTTGAGCTCCTCGTCCTCCAGGCCGGAGACCAGGGCGCTGTAGGTGAACTTGACCTTGTCGCGCTCCTCACGCTCGAGCTGGTCGACGATGGCGCGGGCGTCCTGGGTGAACTCGTTCATCCGGGAGCGGAACCGCTCGGCGGCGGCCTCGTAGGCCTCGACCTCGGCGGGGATGTAGCCGGTCTGTCGCTCAGCCTGCGGAGGGGGTGTTCCCCCGTCCTGCGCGAGCGCGACGGAGGGGAGCAGGAAGGTGAGCGCGAGCGTCAGGCGCAGCGCGGCGGTTCGGGGCGAAGCCATCGTGCTACTCCTTGGTGTCCGTGGTCTCGGCGGGGAGGTTCTGCCGGATCACCCTGAACTGCTGGTCCAGCTCGCTCAGCAGGGCCTTCTGGTCCTCGAGGACCGCGCGGCGCTCCTCGGAGACCCGGATCTTCTCGGACCAGTACACGTCTACGATGCCCTTGTCGGCGCGGAGGATGGACTCGGCGAAGGTGTCGCCGAGCGTGTTGAAGCCCGCGCGGGTGACGTCGGTGGAGAGGGCCTCGGCCTCGACCATGTAGGTAGAGACCTGGGCGTCGGTCTCGCTGACCACCACCTTCTCAGCCTCCAGCCGCGCCCGGATGGTGCCCAGCTCGCCGGCCTCCAGGCCTCCCAGGCTGGACTCCAGCGACGCCGCGCCGCTGGAGACCCGGGCCAGGCGGTCCCACATCGCGTCGATGCGGTTGGCGACCTGCCGGGCGTCGGTGGAGGTGGCCTTGCTGCGGAGGAGCTGGAGCTTCTTGCGGAGCTCGGCGTAGGCGGTGATCTGGGCCTCGGGGCCGCTGCCCTCGCGGCCCTCGGCCGCCGCCTCACCGGCCTCCCGGGCGACGTCCTCGCGCTCCTTGCGCAGGGCCCGGATCCGGTCGGCGGTCTCGCCGGAGGTCTCAGAGAGCAGCCAGCTCTCCTCCAGGTAGAGCAGCTCGCCCTGGAGGCGGGCGATCTCGAGGTCGATGCTGGAGAGCTCCACGTTGCCGCGCTGGAAGGTGCCGACCGTGCCGGAGTCGAGGGCGGCCTCGATCTCCTGGATGAGCTGCTTGGACTCGTCGATCTCGGTGCGCTGGCGGCGCAGCTCGCGGTAGACCCGCAGGGCCCGGCTGACCTCCTGGTCGGCGAGCAGCATCTCGATGGCGAAGACCGGCAGCGTGCCGCCGTAGAAGGAGTCGAGCCCGTCGGCGGCGGACAGCCGGCCGAACCAGTCCCGGAGCGCGGCGGGATCACCCTCGATGTCCCGGATCTGCTCCGTGATCGGTGTGTACTCGTCGACGATGGACTGGTAGCTGTTCAGGGCGTCGTCGTTCCGGCTCTCCTTGCGGTAGAGGTGGCCCTGGTCGAGCTTGAGCTGGGCGGTGTAGCGGTGCTCGGGGTAGGCCAGCAGGAAGATCTCCACCGACTGGAGGGCCTGCTGGTAGTCCTCCTGCTTGATGGAGGTCCAGCCCATCTCGTAGAGCGCGTCCGGGAAGTACTGGGAGGCCCGGCTGATGCGCTGGTAGTGGTCCAGCGAGGCGGTGAAGTCGCCAAGCTCGTAGTAGAGGCGGCCCAGCGCGAGGTTGGCGAGGTCGACCACCTCGCGGTCCTCGACGGTGTTGGGCTGGAGGTCGGAGACCAGCTTGAACTGGTCGATGGCGTCGTCGTAGTTGCCCTCGACCACCAGCACGGTGCCCAGGAGGTAGCGGGCCCGGCTGTAGTAGGTGCCGCCGAGCTGGACGTCCTCCAGCATGGACTTGGCGCGGGCGTACTCGCCCTGGCGGTAGAAGGACTTGGCCAGCGTGTACTTGACGACGTCGGAGGGCTCGACGCGGCTGGTGATGATGTAGGAGTTGTAGACGTCGTAGAACGCCTGGCCGTCGCCGGTGATGCCGTAGATCTCGAGCAGGCGGCGCACCGCGTCGGGGAAGAACGGGTGCTGGGGCCCCGCGTTCACCATGACCTGGTAGGCGTCCTCGGCCAGCGCGAAGTTGCGCAGTTCGAACAGGCACTCGGCCAGGTACCACTGCGAGTCCTTGAACTCGGGGCTGTTCCCGAGCACCCCGGACTCCAGCAGGGTGAAGAACTCCTTGGCGGCCTCGTCGTAGCGGCCCAGGAGGTAGTTGAACACCGCGTCCTCGTAGCGGCGCATCGCCTCCAGCGAGCCGATGAAGCCGGTCCGGTTGCGGATGTCGGCGTCGATGGAGCTGAGGCGCTCCTCGGCCGCGCCCACCTGGGTCTCCAGGCGGTCGAGGCGGGTCATGGTGCTCTCGTCCGCCGCAAAGGAGGCGGACGGAGAGAGCAGCAGGGCGAGCAGGCTCCCAGGCCACAGGAGGCGGGGCCACGTCGCATTTCGAAGGCGCATCTTCACCCCAGTCGAGGGTCGTTGCAGGTCCGGTCGGGTTCGGGTCATCTGCCTTTCCGACACCGCGCTACTCGGATGTCTCTACCAGCTGGATCGCGTCAAGCTCGAAATCCACAGTGGGACGCTCGGTGTAGGGGATCCCGAAGCCCTTGCGCTCGTCGACCTTGACCTTGAGGGTGGTGGCCTGGCCCTCTTCGGCGGTGAAGTTGTAGCTGGACTGCACCTTGAAGCTGTAGCCCTCCACGTAGGTGAAGACCTTGCGGCCGTTGCCACGCAGCACCATGTTCACGGTGAGCTGGTGCTGGCCGGGCGGGATCGCGCCGTCCCAGATGCGGATCTCCTCGGAGTCGTCCAGGCCACCGGAGGGGTCGAACTTGGCGTAGATGGACTGGCCGTCGAGGTAGTAGGCCACCGACTCGACGCGATAGCCCTTGCCGAGCCCGTTGAGGTGCCAGACCGTGGAGCGGGAGCCGCTGTTGGCCCCCTGGATGACGATCTCGCGGAGGAGCTGGAGGGTGGCCTTCGAGCGGAAGACCTGCTCCTTCTGGGTGTTGACCTGCTCCTCCATCGTGCCGAGGCGACGCCGCGCTTCCTTGACGCGTGCCTCCTCGGCCGCGTCGGCCTCTGCCGCCGCCGCAGCCTCGGCTGCAGCGGCATCAGCGGCGCCCGGGTCCTCGGAGGTCGCGCCGCCGTCCTGAGCGAGGACGCTGGGGGCGACTCCGGCAATCATGCCCATGAAAACTGCCAACCTGAGGCAACGCTTCATCCGCTTGGCTCCGGCTTTGAACGCGGTGGCGGGCGCTTCAGCGACAGGACCGGCGACGGCCACAACCCACACTCCGCGATCCTAGCATAGTCCAGGCCTGTATACCGGCGCGACCGTGCCGATGTCAACGCAACGCGAGGCGTGGTGACACGCTCAGGGGCTGCTCTCGGCAAGCGCCTGCGCGTCGAGGCCGAACATGATGTCGGCGAAGCGATCGTGGACGCGGCGGGCTCTGCTGATGGAGTACGGCAGATCGTTGACCAGGAATGCAAAGGCGTACTCGCGGCCATCAGCGGCCTCCACGTACCCGGCCAGACAATGAACGCCGTTCAGGGTTCCCGTCTTTCCGCGCAGGCGGTCGACCTCGTCCTCGTCCCGGAAGCGCGCCCACAGGGTGCCGTCCCGGCCGCCGATGGCCAGGGAGGACGAGAACTCATGCCCCACCTTGGGGTCGTGGGCCATGTCCACCAGCACCGCGGTGAGGTGGGTGGGCCGCAGGTACAGCTCCCGGGAGAGGCCCGAGCCGTTGATCAGCGTGGCCTCGCCCTCCGGGATCCCCAGCTCGGTCAGGTACTCGCTGACCACCTCCAGGCCCTTCGCCGTGGTGCCCGGGGCGCCCTTGGCCTCGGCCCCCACGGCCTTGAGCACCTGCTCGGCCATGAAGTTGTTGGAGTACTTGTTGGTGTCCATCAGGATCATCGCCAGCGGCGGCGATCGCAGCTCCACAAGCTGACGCGCGTCACTGGGGGTCTCGCCGTCGACGTAGTGCCCTCGGACCTTGATCCCGTGCTGCTTCATCATGTCGGCGAAGGCCGCGGTGAAGTAGGCGGTGGGGTCGGGCACCGAGCGGTAGTAGCGCTGGGCGGAGGTCTCCTGGGGGATGGAGCCGCTCACCTTGAGGGTCATCTTGGAGCCCTCGACCTCCCGCTCCAGGTTGATGACGCGGCGGGTGCCCTTGGAGCCTGTGCGCAGCTCGTTCTCGATCTCGATGATGCCGGGGGCCGCGGTCTCGAGCTGGGCGCGGGCGGGCTCCCCGACCTTGGGGCCGGGCCCGACGACCACGGCGACGGTGTTGAAGTTGAGCGACAGGGCGCCGAGCGAGGGGAAGTAGGAGGGGCCCCGCTCGATGTCCTCCTTCTTGTCCCAGCCCGGGATCGCGTACTCGCTGTCCATGAAGCTGCGGTCGAAGACCACGTCGCCGGAGACCTCGGTGACCCCCTCCAGCTTGAGGTCGTAGACCATCTTCCACAGCTTCTCGAGGACCATGGTGGGGTCGCCGGTGCCGCGGACGTAGAGGTCGCCCTCCAGCACGCCCTCGTTGTTGACGTCGCCGTCCCGGAGCAGGGTCGTGGTGAAGCGGTAGGACGGGCCCAGCTCGCGCAGGGCGGCGGCCGCGGTGACGACCTTCATGGTGGAGGCCGGGTTCAGCGCGGTGTCGGCGTTGTAGGCGTAGACCTCCTGACCGGTGGCCACGTCGACGACCTGCAGCGACACCGAGGAGTCTCGGAAGAGGCGATCCTCGGTGAGCGGCGCGAGCACGCTGTCCAGCGAGGCGACCGGCGCGGTGACGACGGCGGGCTCGTCGGCGTGGGCCTGCCAGCCGCCGAAGGTCAGCGCGAGTCCGATCGCGGTGAGGGAGAGGAGGGGCCGGATGCGGGAGCTAAGGCGGATCATGGCGGGTTCCGATCGGGGGCGGCCGAGGGGGTGCAGTGGATCTGACTGCGGAGCGGGCGCGCAGGTTTCACACCTGGGGCGGGCCCACAGGGAGAATATGACGCAGGTTCAAGAATCTTCAAGGGCGTTTTTTCATCTTTTCTGGTCACTTGTATAGAAATGCCTGATTTCTCTTCAAAGGCAAGTCTTGTCAGGGCAAGAGCCAATCCACGACCGCCGCTTTGCCCCGGTCCTCTCAGTGTGGCATCTAGGGGGGGCGGTCGCTGTCCATGGGGCACGGCAGCCCCCTCGAACGTCCGGAGCCCACATGACGCTCTCGCTCCCTCTGCTCCTGCTCCCCCTCGCCGCTGCCCAGCAGGAGCGGCTCGACGCCCCCGCGGCCAGCGTGTCGCTGGAGGACGGCCCGGCCGCCGCCTGGACCAACCCGGCCAACCTGGGCTATGACCCGGACGCGGGCCTGGGCGTGTGGTTCGAGCAGGAGTTCGTGGACACCGACACCACGTCCTTCGCGGTGTCCACCTCGGCCGGCGGCACCTCCGCGGGGCTGCTGTTCCGACGCGGCAGCGACAACACGTCCTGGTGGGGCTTCAACTCGGCGGTGTCCATCCGGCTGCCCAAGCAGTTCCGGCTGGGGGCCAACCTGATCTGGAACCTGCCCCACGGCTCGGGCAACAACTTCGTGTCCTGGGACCTGGGGCTGGGCTACCGTCCCCTGCCCTACCTGGGCTTCGGCGCCACCGCGCGGAACATCGGCAACCCCGCCCCCGACTTCGGGATCTACTCGTCCTACGCGATCGGGGCGACGGTCCGCCCCCTCCAGGAGCGCCTGGAGATCGCGGTGGACTACGAGATCACCGACCCCAGCGCCGGCGGCAGCTTCGCGGACCTGCAGACCCTCTCCGCCATCGTGCGGGCGCGGCCGCTGACCGGGCTGGCGCTGCGGGCCCAGGCCTCGGCCTCGCCGGACTTCTCGCGCTTCGACGTGGGTGGGGGCGTCGAGGTCTACTTCGGCTCCCTGGGGGTCGGCGCCTTCGTGGCGGACAGCGGGCAGAAGGGGCAGGCCTACCTCATCACCGGGCCCTGGGAGGACCGGCTGCTGGGCCAGGGGCGCCGCGTCCCGCTGATCCGCATCGACCAGTCCTACCCCTACCAGCCCCAGTCGACGCTGCTCCAGCCGGCCGGCGAGTCCTACCTGCGGCTGCTCAACCGCCTGCGGCACGCCGAGTCCGACCCCTCGGTGAAGGGCCTGGTGCTCTCCGTGCGGGCCACGCCGTTCTCCTTCGCCCAGATCCAGGAGCTGCGGGAGGCGATCCGCCGCATCCGCGAGGCCGGCAAGCCGGTGGTGGCCTACCTGGACGGGGCGCCGGGCAACGGGGCGTACCTGCTGGCCGCCGACTGCGACAAGGTCTACCTCAACCCCGCCGGAGAGCTGGACCTCATCGGCCTCTCCAGCGAGCTGTTCTACCTGCGGGGGGCGCTGGATCTGGTGGGCGTCGAGCCGCAGTACGCCAAGCGGGCCGAGTACAAGTCCGCCCCCGAGCAGTTCACCAACACCGAGCCCAGCCCGACCTCCCGGGAGCAGACCGAGGCCTGGATGGACGACCTCTTCGAGGTCCTGGTCAAGGGCATCTCCCAGGGGCGCAACCTGCCCGAGGAGCAGGTGCGCACCCTGATCGACGGCGGCCCGTATACCGGGGGCGAGGCGGTTGCCCTGGGGCTCGTCGACGGGCTGGTGTACCCCGAGGACTTCGAGGAGGAGCTGGAGGGCATCCTGCCCCGGGGCTTCGAGCTGGACGACGATTACTACGCCACCCCCGACACGCCGGGCTGGAAGCCCTCCCGCCAGATCGCGCTGATCTACGTGGACGGTCCCATCACCGGCGGCGAGTCCCAGCCCCCCAGCCTCCTGGGCGGGGGCAACGTGGGCTCGGCCACCGTGGTCCGGGCGCTGCGCCAGGCCGCCGACGACAACGCCGTCAAGGCGGTGGTCCTGCGGGTCGACTCCCCCGGCGGCTCCGCGTTCGCCTCCGACCAGATCTGGCGCGCGGTCGAGGAGGTCAAGGCCGAAGGCAAGCCGGTCATCGTCTCGTTCGGCGGCGTCGCGGCGTCGGGGGGCTACTATGTGGCCGCTGGCGGCGACGTCATCTTCGCCGAGCCCAGCACCATCACCGGCTCCATCGGCGTCTACGGCGGCAAGTTCTCCGCGGCGGGGCTCATGGACACCCTCGGGGTCAACGCCGAGGTGTTCACCCGCGGCCGGAACGCGGGCATGTTCGCCCTCTCCCGCCCGATGGACCCCGTGGAGTACGCCGCGCTGGACCGCATGATCGGCGACACCTACCGCCAGTTCAAGGAGCGGGTCGCCGACGGGCGCGGCATGACGATGGACCAGGTCGAGGAGGTCGCCCGGGGCCGGGTGTGGTCCGGCCAGGACGCCAAGGAGATCGGGCTGGTGGACGAGCTGGGCGGCATCCAGGACGCCATCGAGCGCGCCAAGAAGGACGCCGGCATCCCCGACCGCGTCGAGGTGCAGCTCATGACCTTCACCGGCCGGGAGGGCACCTTCGGCGAGGAGGTCACCGAGACGGTGCGGGTCCACCTGGCGCCGGAGCTGCCGCCGGGGGTCGTCCGCTTCTCCCCCTACCTGAACCTCGCCGACGAGCACATCTTCGCCCTCATGCCCTGGTACATGGAGGTCAAGTGAGCGGGCCGGTCCCCCGCGTCCACATCGTCGACGATGACCGCGCGGTTCGGAACGCCGTGCGCGTCAACCTCTCCAAGCAGGGCTACGACGTCACCCTCTCGACCAACGCCGACCAGGCCATCCATGCCCTGGAGGACCGCCCCGTCGACGTCGTGCTCACCGACGTGGCCATGCCCGGGCGCAGCGGGCTGGAGCTGCTGGGGGTCATCCGCGAGCGCTGGCCCGAGGTCCGTGTCGTCGTGATGACCGGGTACGGCTCGGTCCAGGACGCGGTGGCCGCGATGAAGGCCGGCGCCGACGACTACATCATCAAGCCCGTCTCCAAGGACGAGCTGGTGGTCATCGTGGAGCGGGCCCTCAAGGAGAAGGGGCTCCTGGCCGAGCTGGCGCAGCTCCGCCGGGAGGTCCGCGAGAAGTTCGGCTTCGAGAACCTGATCGGCACGACCCCCGCCATGATGGAGGTCTACGAGCTGATCAAGACGGTCGCCGACACCTCGGCGCTGGTGCTGGTCCACGGCCCCACCGGCACCGGCAAGGAGCTGATCGCCCAGGCCATCCACTACCGCAGCCGCCGCCAGAACGGCCCGCTGGTGCGGGTCAACTGCGCGGCGCTGCCGGAGAACCTGCTGGAGAGCGAGCTGTTCGGCCACGAGAAGGGCAGCTTCACCGGGGCGGTCCGCCAGCACCGGGGCAAGTTCGAGCAGGCCTCCGGGGGCACCCTGCTGCTGGACGAGGTCGGCGAGATGTCGCTGACCACCCAGGTCAAGCTGCTGCGCGCCCTGGAGTCCGGCGAGGTCACCCGGGTCGGCGGCACCGAGATCCTCAAGCCGGACGTCCGCCTGATCGCCGCCACCAACCGGGATCTCCGCGAGGAGGTCAAGGCCGGGCGGTTCCGCGAGGACCTCTACTACCGGCTCAACGTCTTCGCGATCCAGGTCCCCCCGCTGCGCGACCGCCGCGACGACATCCCCCTGCTGGTCGACCACTTCGTGCGGCGCTTCAGCGAGGAGAACCTGCGCCCGGCGCTGTCGGTGCCCGCCGCCACCATGCAGCGGCTCATCGACTACCACTGGCCGGGCAACGTTCGGGAGCTCAAGCACGTCATCGAGCGCGGGGTCATCCTGTCCAAGGGCGACGCGCTCGGCGGGGTCAAGCTGCCCGAGGCCCCCCAGGGCCGGGAGCCCCAGCGGGAGGTGCTGCCCGCCGGCATGACCCTGCAGGCGGCCCTGCTCGAGTACGAGCGCCGCGTGCTGATCGAGGCCCTCAAGTCCACCAAGGGCGTGCAGGCCCAGGCGGCGCGCGATCTCGGGATCTCCCGCTCAAACCTGAACTATCGTATCAATCGGCTGGGCATCTCCGTCAAGGACGTGGTCTATGAGTAGCCATCCGGTTGACACATTTCGGGGTGCCTGCTAATTGGGTGGGCGTCTCGGATGTTGAGGCCGCTGACGGTCGCACCCCTCGTGCAGGCACCAGCCGTGGAAGCAGAAGCTGGCGACCGGCGTTGAAGTACATTTCTCAAGCAGAGTTCCAGAGAACGAGAGGCCATGGCCAGGTAGCTCAGTTGGTAGAGCAGGGGACTGAAAATCCCCGTGTCGGCGGTTCAACTCCGTCCCTGGCCACCTCCTTCGTTCTCCTCTTCGTCCCGCTCGCCGCGGCCTGCGGGGACGCCTGCGAGACGGCCTGCAACACCGCGCGCCAGTCGGTCGCGGCGTGCCTCAACGACTGGTCGGCGTCCTGGGAGGATCTGGGCGCTGAGAACGGCGCCGGGTTTCGCTCCGACTGCGAGGACGAGTGGCGCTCGGTCTCCTCCACCCTGGAGAGCCGCGAGCTGAGCCAGGCCCTGGAGTCCTGCCAGCGGGTCGTCGACGACACCCCCGACCTGAGCTGCGACGAGCTTCGGGCGATCTACCTCAGCCCCTGAGCGCGCCCACGTTGACACCACGGGGTCGGGGGGTGAGGATGCTTCATCTTCCCAGGAGCCCCCATGTCGAAGGAACTGATCCTCGCGATCGATCAGGGCACGACCGGCACCACCGCGCTGCTGCTCACCCCCGCGCTCGAGGTCGTCACCACCCGCAACGTCGAGTTCCCCAACCACTACCCCAAGCCCGGGTACGTCGAGCACGACACCGACGAGATCTGGGCCTCGGTGGGTCAGGCGGTGGGCGGGGCGTTGGCCGCCGTCGGCGCGGACGCCTCCCAGATCGCAGCCATCGGCATCACCAACCAGCGCGAGACCAGCCTGTTCTGGGACCGGGAGACCGGACGCCCCTACCACCGCGCCCTGGTGTGGCAGGACCGGCGCACCGCCGACCGCTGCCGGGCTCTGCGGGACGCCGGCCACGAGGACCTGTTCAAGCAGCGCACCGGCCTGGTGCTGGACCCGTACTTCTCGGGCACGAAGGCCGCGTGGATGCTGGACAACGTCGACGGCCTGCGCGCGCACGCCGCGTCGGGGCGGGCCTGCTTCGGCACCATCGACACCTGGCTGGCCTGGCGCCTCTGCGGGGCCCACGTCACCGACCCCTCCAACGCCTCCCGCACGCTCCTGATGAACCTGGACACCCTGGACTGGGACCCCGAGCTGCTGGACCTGCTGGGCGTGCCCGCCGCCTGCCTGCCCCGCATCGGCGACTCCTCGGAGGTCTACGGGCGCACGAAGGGCCTGGGCTTCCTGCCCGACGGCATCCCGGTGGCCGGGCTGATCGGCGACCAGCAGGGGGCCCTGTTCGGCCAGGCCTGCTTCGCGAAGGGCATGGCCAAGTCCACCTACGGCACCGGCGCTTTCGTGCTGCTGAACACCGGCGACGACAAGGTCTACTCCGACAACGGCATGCTGACCACCGTCGCCTGGCGGGTGGGCGGCGAGGTCTCCTACGCCCTGGAGGGCTCGGCCTTCATCGCGGGTGCTGCGGTGCAGTGGCTGCGGGACGGGCTGGGGCTCATCCGCCGCGCCTCCGAGATCGAGGCCCTGGCCGCGAGCGTGCCGGACTCGGGCGGGGTCACCTTCGTGCCCGCCCTGGCGGGCCTGGGCGCGCCCCACTGGCGGCCGGAGGCCCGGGGCCTGATCTCCGGCATCACCGGCGGCACCCACCGGGGGCACATCGCCCGCGCGGTGCTGGAGGGCATCGTCCTGCAGATCGGCGACATCCTCACCGCGATGACCAACGACCTGGGCGCGCCGCTGCGCGAGCTGCGGGTGGACGGGGGCGCGGCTCGGAACGATCTGCTCATGCAGCTCCAGTGCGACGTGCTGGAGACCCCCTGCGTGCGGCCCCGTCAGCTCGAGACCACCGCTCTGGGCTCCGCCTTCCTGGCTGGGCTGGCCACCGGGGTGTGGCGCTCCGCGGATGAGGTCTCCGCCGCCTGGGCCGAGGACCGGCGCTTCGAGCCGCAGATGGAGCCCGCCGTGCTCGCCGAGCTGCGGGAGCGCTGGACCGCCGCGGTGGCGCGGGCATGATCGGCGGGCTCGCCCTCGCCGCGACCCTCGCCGCCCGGGCCGAGGCGCCGGAACCCTGCCCCGAGACCGCCGCGGTCTACCTGGAGCGGCTGCGGGGGGAAGGCGAGCGGGAGAACTACGAGTGCCTCGCGGCCAAGGACGGCGCCCAGCCCCTGCTCATCGAGGCCCTGACCGACGCGGACCCCGAGGACGAGGGCGCGCGGCGCCTGGGCCGGGGGCTGGCGCTGTGGCGCATGGCCCGGCTCGACGCGGAGGTCCCCGCCGAGGAGTCCCGGGTCTACCTGCCCGCCGACCGGCGGCTGCTCTCCGACGCGGTGCGCGCCCGGAAGGGCCGGGCCACCGTCTCCCCGGACCACCTGCTCGTCTTCGAGCAGATGGACTGGTACAAGCCCGTCCCGACCTACACCGACGGCCGGCTGAGCGACGTGGATCAGGCCAACATCGCGATGATCGACAGCCCGCCGAAGCCCCCTCCCCCGCCGGCCCCCAGCGCGGCGGACGCGATGCCGTCGGCAGACGGCCCGATGCTGCCGCCGCCCAACGCCAACCCGGCCGCGCGCGGGTGCAGCCTGGGCTGCGCGAGCGGCAACGGGGCGGGCACCTGGATGGCCGCGCTGGCGCTGCTCGGCCTGGTTCGACGAAAAACGAACGCTGTTCGTTATTGAACCGCCTTCTCCAGCAGCCCCAGCACCCAGTGCAGGAAGAGGAAGGGCTGCTGCCCCTCCTCGGGCGTAAAGCGCACCTCCAACCGGCGATCCGACCACTTGAAACGTCGGGGCTGCGCGGCGACCAGCGCCTCGATCTTCGCGTCGGGGACCGCGGTCTGCTCGATGAGGTCCAGCACCGCGCGGACCTTGAGCATCGCGCAGCGTGAGACGCCCAGCGCCCTGCAGCGGCACTTGATCTCCAGGGTCCGGCCGAGCTGCACCAGCTCCACCGGCAGCTCGCCGTTGGTGTCCTCGATGGCGTCCAGCTCGTCGCGGACCTCGGCGGGGGTGCGGGCGCCGGCCAGGCGACGGTAGAGGACCAGGCGTTCGTCCACGTCGACCACGTAGTCGTCGGGGATGAAGGCGGGCAGCCCCAGCTCCACCTCGGGGTCGACGCTCTGGCGCTCGGCCTCGCCCCGGGCCTCGGCCATCGCCTCCTCCAGCAGGGTGGTCCAGGTCTCGAAGCCGACGGCCTGGATGTGCCCGTGCTGCTTCTCCCCCAGCAGGTTGCCGGCGCCGCGCAGCTCCAGGTCCGCCGCCGCGATCTGGAAGCCGCTGCCGAGCTGGGTGTGCTCCTGGAGCACCCGCAGGCGCTGCATGGCCTTGGGGGTCAGCTCCTCGCCGTCGGCCACCAGCAGGGTGCAATAGCCCCGGCGGTGGGAGCGCCCCACCCGCCCCCGGAGCTGGTGGAGCTGGGCGAGGCCGAAGCGCTCGGCCCGGTTGATGAGGATGGTGTTGACGTTGGGCATGTCCAGCCCGGCCTCGATGATGGAGGTGCACACCAGCACGTCGGAGCGGCGCTCGACGAAGTCCACCAGCACCTGCTCCAGGGCACCGCCCTCCATCTGACCGTGGGCGACCGCGAGCTTCGCCTCGGGCACGGCCTGGGCCACCGCGCGGGCCACCGCGTCGATGGAGGCCACCCGGTTGTGCACGAAGAAGGCCTGGCCGCCGCGCCGCAGCTCCCGGAGCAGGTCCTCCCGCACCCGCTCGGGGGTGTTGCGGGCCACCGCGGTGCGCACCGGCAGGCGGTCCTGGGGCGGGGTGGCGATGACCGAGATCTCGCGGATGCCGGACATGGCCATGTGCAGGCTGCGGGGGATGGGGGTCGCGGACATCGCGAGGGTGTCGACCTCGGCGCGCAGGCGCCGGATCTTCGCCTTCTGGCGCACCCCGAAGCGGTGCTCCTCGTCGATGACCACCAGCCCCAGGTCCTTGAAGCGCACGCCCCGCCCGAGCAGCCGGGTGGTGCCGACGACCACGTCCACCGCGCCCTCGCGGATGCGGCGGCCCAGCGCCCGGTCCTCGGCCGGGGTGCCGAAGCGGGAGATCAGGGCGACGGTGGCCCCGAAGGGCTCGAAGCGGGCGGCGAAGGTGCGGGCGTGCTGGGCGGCGAGCACGGTGGTGGGGCAGAGCACCGCGACCTGCCGGCCCGCCTCGACGACCCGGAAGGCCGCCCGCATGGCCACCTCGGTCTTGCCGAAGCCCGTGTCGCCGACGATCAGGCGGTCGGTGGGCTTCTCCTGGGCGAGGTCGTCGAGCACCGCCTCGATGGCGGCGGCCTGATCGGGGGTCTCGGTGTAGGGGAAGGACTCCTCGAAGCGGCGGAAGCGGTTGGAGCGGCCGGGGTAGGCCTGGCCCGGGTTGACCGCGCGGCGGGCGGCCAGCTCGATCAGCTCGTGGGCCAGCTTGAGCACCGCGTCCTTGACCTTGGACTTGCGCAGGCTCCAGGTCTCTCCGCCCAGCTTGTCGAGGCGAGGCTCCCGGGCCCCGCCGACCGCGCGGTAGCGGTAGAGCTGGTCGAGGCGGTGCACCGGCAGGTACATGCGGTCGCCGCCCCGGTACTCGAGCTGGACCATGTCCTCGGGGCCGTGGCCCAGATCCACCCGGCGCAGGCCGTGGAAGCGCCCGATGCCGTGGCGGGCGTGAACGACCAGGTCGCCCTCCTTGAGCTGGGCGAAGCTGGTGACCGCCGCGTGCTGGGCGAGCCGGGCGTGCGCCCGCCCGTGGGGGGTGCGGACCCGGAGCTTGCTGCCCAGCAGCTCGTCGGCGGTGATGACCGCGAGCTGCGCGTCGGGGTTGTGGAAGCCCCGGGGCAGATCGCCGCGCACCTGGACGAGCACGCCGGGGGGCCAGCGCGCCGGGTCCCGCTGCCGCAGCTCCCGGGGCCGCAGCCCGTGGGGGTGGAGGAGCTGGCGCAGGCGCTCGGCCCGGCTGGTGGCGTCGACGACCAGCCCGACCCGCCAGCCCTCGGCCAGCCAGTCGGAGATGATCCCGGCGGCGTGGGCCAGCTCGCCGCTGGTCGAGCGCAGGCGGTCGTTGTCCCGCGCCCCCAGGTCCACCGGGGCCTGCTCGCCGTCGATGACGACCGCCACGGGGTGGATGGGGAGGGCGCGGTCGAGGGCCGGGGCCAGCTCGGGCGCGGCGGCGTAGCGCATCTCCGGGGGGATCAGCGGGCGGTCGGCGTCGGAGAGCGCCTTGTAGCGCCCCTCGGCCTGGCTCAGGGCCTTGGCGATCGCGGCGTCCACGGCCCCGCGGTCGACCACCACGACCTCGGCCCCCGGGCTGTGGGCGAAGGGCAGGACCAGCGGGTGCAGGGCGGGGAGGTAGTCCCCGCAGCCGGAGAAGCGGATGCCGGCCTTGAAGTCCTCAATGACCTCGCGCCGCAGCCGGGCGCCGTAGCCCAGGGCGTCGACCCGCTCCCGCAGCACGGATCGGGCGCGGGCCAGGGGGGCGGCGCCGAAGACCTCTTCCCGGGCCGGGAGGATGCGCAGAGCCTCCAGCGCACCCGCGCTGCGCTGCCGCTCCGGGTCGAGGGCGCGCAGGGCCTCCACCTCGGTGTCGAAGAACTCGACGCGGGCGGGCTGCTCGGCGCCGGCCGGCCAGACGTCGAGCACCTCGCCCCGCAGCCGGAAGGTCCCCGGGTCCTCCACCCGACCCACCGCGAGGTAGCCGAGGTCGGCGAGCGCGGCGGCCAGGCTGCGGGGGTCGTGCTCCTCCCCCTTGCGGATCGTGGGGGAGGCCGCCAGCACGTCAGGGGGCAGGACCCGCGGGAGCAGGGCGGCGGCGGGGGCGACCACGACGAGGTCCCCTCCCCGCCCCAGGGCGTCGAGGGCGGCGACGCGGGACATGGGCAGGGCGGGGTGCGGCGAGAGGCCCTCGTAGGGCTTGCTGTCGTCCACCGGGTAGAGCCACGCGCGGCCCGAACCCAGGTAGAAGCACAGCTCTCCGTGAAGCAGCTCGGCGGTGGCCTCGTCGGGGGCGACGACCCAGGTGGGCCCGGAGAGGCGCTGGGCGATGGCCGCGGCGGCCGCCCCCGCAGGCAGCCCGGTGAGCGGCGTTACGCCCAACCCACGAAGATCACGAAGGAAAGCGGTCAAGCGCTGTCGCTGTCCTCGCTCGACGCGGGCACGGTCTCCCGCGCCGCGCGCTCCGCCAGCTCGGCCTCGGCGTCGGGGTCATCTTCCCCCTCGGCGGCCTCCAGCTCGGCGCGGGCCTGCTGAGCGCGGCGGGCGTCGTCGATGCGCTCCTGGTAGAGCGCGAACATGGCCATCTCCATGACCGCGAGCAGCAGCACGTCCAGCGTGCCGAAGCCCAGCACCGCCAGCGCGCCCATGCCCTCGGCCTCATAGACCAGCCAGAGGTACGCCGGCACGTACCAGATCGCGTAGGGCACCCAGGCCCGGAAGATCTTGCCCCGCCGGCCGGCGGTGAGCTTCTGGGAGCGGGCCAGCGGGCGCTTGCTCTGGTCGTCGGTGGCGGTGATCGCGTCGACGAAGGCGTACTGCAGGCCGAAGAGGATGCCCGGGATGATGATGACCATGCCCAGGCTGATGGTGATGTAGGCCGCCGCGTGGGGGCCGAACATCCGCCCGTAGCGGGACAGCGCCCAGTTGAACGCCTTGTAGGGGGACACCGGCTCGCCGCGCTCGCCCTGGCGCCAGACGTAGATGGTCGCCGCGTCGAGCAGGGGGAAGGCCAGCACGCCCCAGCCCATGCCCACGACGAGCTTCATCAGCTCGCTGTACAGGAAGCGGGTCTGGGGGTTGGTGCCGCCGAACGGCTGCACCAGCAGGCCCGCGTAGTACATCGCCACGTGCCCGAGCCCGCCCACGAGGAGGCACAGCGGGAGCAACACGGCCAGGCCGCCGAGGGTGCGGGCGGTCGCCCGCGCGAGGATGACGGACACCGGGATCTTCGCGCGCTGGTAGCTGTTCTTCGCCATGCCAAGCGTGGTAACGGTCCCCTCATCGGGGGGCAAGCCCACAGCGCACTCCGGACGCGGTAGAGTGGACGGGCCCCTTGAGGAGGCCGCTTGGCCCGAGACATCCTCAACGTCGACACGTCCTTCGTCGCGGCGTTCGAACCGCATCGCCTCGACCTCCAGGATCTGGAGGTCGTCCGCCTCATCCTCCACGGCACGTCGGTGCTGGACTGGCACCGCCTGGACCTGCCGGACCTCGATCAGGTCGACAGCTTCCTGGCCACCCATCGGATCGACTGGAACAACGCCGGGGACCGGGAGCGGGTGCGCTTCGTGTTCAACCAGGCGATCAACTACCTGGAGGAGCACCACGCGGTCCACTTCCCCAAGGATCTGCGCGACCCCGACGACCTGCGGACCCTCTTCCTGGAGGCGTCGACCTACACGGGGCGGGTGCGCAAGCGCCAGGCCCTGGCGTGCATGCTGCTCAAGCTGATGCACACCATCAACCACATGGACGCCGCCGATCTCAAGCACCGCGCCCCGGTGCCCGAGGCCGAGCTGCTGGACCGGGCCGAGAAGGTCATCGTGGAGCACGCCGACGGCATGCGGGAGCAGGGCTTCCCGCTGCTGGCCTTCTACGGCTCCCGAAAGACCCGCACGTCGGTCATCACCAAGCTGCTCTCCAAGCGGGACTCCATCGCGGCGACCATCTTCGACAAGCTGCGCTTCCGCGTCGTCGTCGAGACCCAGCGCGAGATCCTGCCGGTCATCGCGCACCTCACCCGCACCCTGTTCCCGTTCAACTACGTCATCCCCAACGCCAGCCACAACACCCTGGTCAACTGGCGCAAGGCCCAGAAGGACGAGCCCCACTACGCGAAGCTCTCCGGGCGGCTCCAGCGGCAGCGGCTGCGGCCCGGCGACTGGCTGACCGGCAACAACCCCTTCTCGGGCTCCAACTACCGGGTCCTCAACTTCATCGTGGACTTCCCGGTGCGCGTCGACGACCTGATGTCCGACCTGGACCCCGAGCTGCGCTACATGCTGGGCTCGACGGTCTACGTCATGGTCGAGTTCCAGGTGGTGGACAAGACCACCGCCGAGGCCAACGAGCTGGGGGAGAACGCCCACAGCCAGTACAAGACCCGCCAGCGCAAGACGGTCGAGACCCGCCTGCTGCGCGGCTCACTCTCCAAGCTGAGGTAGCCCCATGCGCGACGAGACGCCCCCCTGGGACCACGGCGTGGTCCTGGTCTGCACCCACCAGCGCGACCCCGACGCGGCGAAGCCCTCCTGCGGACGGGAAGCCGGCCTCAAGCTGCGCCAGTGGCTCAAGCAGGCCGCCCGCGCCGAGGACGGGCCCGCCGCGCGCTGCCGCGTGCTGGCCACCGGCTGCCTGGACGTCTGCCCCCACGACGGCGTGACAGTGGGCTTCGAGCCCGGTCACCGCGCGGTGGTGGTCGACCCTGAGGCCGACCGGGAGGCGCTGCTGGCGCTGACCCGCGCCCACTTCGAGGGCCTGACCGCCACCGCGGCGGCGGGCAAGCGCGAGAAGGCCCGCCGCGCCCTGGGGCGGCTGCTCAAGTAGGGGCGTCGAGCAGGCGGAGGAAGCGCTCCGGCGCCGGCCGCTGGCGGTAGTTGTCGGGCTCGTCGGACAGGAGGACCACGCCGGCCGCGTCCACCAGGGTGACCGTGGGCAGCACGGTGTCGGACCCGAAGCCGAGCTTGCGGAACCCCGCCGGCACCCCCTCGGCCTGGAAGATGCCGAGGATGCGGGCCGCCTCCAGGTCGGGGTCGGCGTAATAGTCGAGCCCGCCCAGCCGCCGGGCCAGGGCCTTGGAGAAGCCCGCGGGCTGCGGGCTCAGCGACACCAGCCGGCAGCCCCGTGCCGCGAAAGCCTCGGCGCTGTCGGACAGCTCCTTGAGCTGGGCGATGCACACCGGGCACCACGCGCCGCGGTGGAACACGAACAGCGTGGGCTGCCCCAGGAGCGTCCGGGAGGAGACGCGCGCCCCGTCGAGGGTCGTCAGGGGGAACTCCGGCAGCCGTCGGCCCACCGCCAGCGCCGCCGCCCGCTCCCGCCCGAAGCGGGAGTACCAGAACACATACGTCGGCGTGGTCACCGCCCCCCACAGCGCGAAGGCCAGGGGCACGATCCCGGCAGCCGGCGCCGTCACCGCCCCCGCCGCCGCCAGCGGGAGCCCCAGGCCCGCCGCCGCCAGCAGCCAGGGCAGGTGGACCGAGGTGCGCGGGACCCGGAAGCTGTACAGCGACGCCAGCAGGATCGTCACCGCCCCCGACGACAGCAGCGCCCCGGCCCAGGGGAGCGCAGGCGCGCCGCCGAACACCGCCCAGGCCCCCCAGGCCAGGATCGCCGCGTGTCCGGCGAAGTACGGCACGATGAAGACCGCCTTGAGCGCGCTAAGGCGGGCCTCGCGCTGCGCGCTGGGGGCGTGGGGCGTGGGGTCTTCGGGGGTGGAGCCGTTCGGCACGGACAGATCCTATCCGGCCCCTGGCGGGGACGTCAGGATACGATGTTTCTGCACCTTCCCCAGGGCATTTCTGGGGAGTTCCTCCAGCAGGAGCACCGCGCGCGGGCGCTTGTACGCGGCCAGCCGCCCCTCAAGCCGGGCCTGGAGCCGCGCCACCCACGCCTCCGCCGAGCGCTGCGGCGCGGAGCGTGTGGGCACCACCGCGGCGGTGATGCGCTGCCCCCAATCCGGGTCGGGGGCCCCGAGCACGGCGACCTCCTCGATCTCGGGGTCGTCGGCCAGGGCCTCCTCGATCTCCCGGGCGGAGATGCGGTAGCCGCCGCTCTTGAGGAGGTCCACGCTGGCCCGGCCCCGGTGCACGACGTAGCCGTCGGGGTCCATGGTGGCCATGTCCCCGGTGCGGAACCAGCCCTCGGCGTCGAAGCTCTCGGCGGTCTTCCCGGGCAGGCCCCAGTAGCCGCTCATCAGGAAGGGGCCGCGGATGAGGATCTCCCCGACCTCCCCGGGCTCGACCCGCCGCCCGTCGGCCCCGCGCACCTCGACCGCGCAGCCCGGCACAGGGAAGCCGATGGTCCCCGGGCGGCGGTCCTCCGGGGGGTAGGGGTTGGACACGGTGAGCAGGGTCTCGCTCATGCCGTAGCGCTCGAGGATGCGGTGTCCGGTGTGCCGCTGGAAGGCCTCGAACAGGCTGGCCGAGAGCGCCGCGGAGCCCGAGGTGAACAGCCGCCCCCGGGCCAGGATGGCCCCGGCCTCGGGCTCGGCGTCCATCGCCGCGACCAGCCGGCGGTACATGGTGGGCACGCCCATGAAGATCGTCCCGCCGCCGCCGACGGCGTCGATGACCTCGGCCGCGTCGAAGCGGGGCAGCAGCTCGGCGTGGCAGCCCCGCAGCAGCACCCCGTGGACCCCGATGCACAGCCCGTGGACGTGGAACAGCGGCAGCGCCAGCACCAGGCGGTCTTGAGGCGTCCACCGCCACAGCCGGGTCAGGGCGTCGATGCCCGCGACCACCGCCCGGAACGACAGGATGACCCCCTTGGAGGGGCCCGTCGTGCCGGAGGTGTAGATGATCAGCGCGGGGTCCTCGTCGGCCGGCGCGGGCGGGCCTTCTGCGCGGGCGTCGCCGATGAGGCCGTCCAGATCGACCTCATCGCCGCGCGCCTCGCCGAGGACAAGGCGGTGTCGGAGCGACGGAAGCGGCCCCAGCGCGTCGATCACCGCCTGCGGCCCCGAGCCGGCCTCCGTGAGCACCGCCACCGCCCCGCTGTCCCGCAGGATGTGCCCCAGCTCCACCGTGCCGTAGCGGTCGTTCACCGGGACGTGGATGACCCCCAGCAGGTAGTGGCCCAGCAGCGTGACCACCAGCTCAGGGCAGGCGGGCAGCAGGCAGACCACCCGATCCCCCTGCCCCACCCCCAGGGCGGAGATCCCCGCCGCGTAGGCCCGCGCCCGGTCGAGCAGGTCCCCGAAGGTCCAGGTCTGCCCCTGGTAGCGCAGCGCGGGGGCGTGGGGGCTGTGGGTCAGGTGATGGAAGAGCGTCGCGATCGCGGACATCGACGTTCCTATGCCCGGTCCCGGGCGACCGGCCGCGCGGAGATGGGCAGCTCCAGCAGCCGGGCCTCCAGCGGGCCGTTGAACAGGGGCCGGCGCGAGGCCGGGCGCAGGCCGAGGGCCTTCGCGCCCTCGCGGGAGCCCGCCAGCACGAAGGCGGTCCACCCCAGGAAGCGGCGTCGCAGCACGTCGCCCAGGGTGCGCCAGACCTCCTGGACCGCCGCGTCGTCCCCCAGGCGCTCGCCGTAGGGGGGGTTGGTGACGATGAGGCCGGGCTCGGGCGTGGGGGGCCCGGCGTCGGCGAGGTCCCGGCGCTGCACCCGGGCCGTGTCCACGCCCGCCGCCGCGAGGTTGCGCACCGCCCGGCGGACCTGCTCGGGGTCGGCGTCGGCCCCGAACAGCCGGGCTTCCGGGAGGGGACGCACCCGGGCCTCGGCCTCCTGTACCAGCGACCGCCACAGCCGGGGGTCATGGCCCCGCCAGCCGGTGAAGCCCCAGCGCGGCCGGGTGAGCCCGGGGGCGCGGTCGGCCAGCATCCCGGCAGCCTCCAGCAGGAACGTGCCCGAGCCGCACATCGGGTCGACCAGCGCGCCCGCCCGGGGCCAGCCGGCGTAGCGCAGGATGCCCGCCGCGAGGGTCTCCTTGAGGGGCGCGGGCCCGCCGTCGCGGCCCAGGCCGCGCAGGTGCAGGGGGTCGCCGGAGAGATCGATGGACACCGTCGCCCGGGTGCGGTGGAGGAACACATGCACCCGCACGTCGGGGTTGTCGAGGTCCACCGAGGGCCGGCGCCCGGTGCGCTCCCGCAGGACGTCGACGATGGCGTCCTTGACCTTGAGCGCCCCGAAGTGGCTGCTGCGGATCGCGGGGGAGGTCCCCACGAAGTGGACGGCCAGGGTGCTGTCGGGCCCCAGGTGGTCCAGCCAGGGGCCCCGGCGGACCTCCGCGTAGAGGGACCGGGCGTCGGCGGCGTAGACCTGGGCCAGGGGCAGGAGCACCCGGCTGGCCACCCGCGACCACAGGCAGGCCCGGTAGCCGTCGGCGAGGGGCCCGGCGAAGGTGACCGCCCGCCGCCCCGGGCGCACCTGGGCCAGGCCGAGGCCGTGCAGCTCGGCGGCGAGGGCCTCCTCCAGCCCGGGGGCGCAGGTCGCGGTGAACGATCGCGGCATCCGCCGCGTGTAACCCGTTATGGAGTGCGCCATGCGCAGCCGCTGGTTTCACGCCCCCACCCTGCACGCGCCGGCCCACGAAGAAGGCAAGAAGGTCTCCTGGCTGGAGCTGTTCTACGACCTCATCTTCGTCGCGGCGATCATCCAGCTCGGCAACGCCCTGAGCGACGACGTGTCCCTGGGCGGCTTCGCCCGCTTCGCCGCCCACTTCGTGCCCCTCTGGATCGGCTGGACCGGGTTCACGTTCTTCGCCAACCGCTTCAACGTGGACGACTTCCCCCACCGCGCCCTGGTGCTGCTGCAGATGTTCGCGCTGGGCACGATGGCCATCGCGTCTCCCCGGGCCTTCGCCGGGGAGCCGGCGGTCTTCGCCCTGGCCAACGCCGCCGCCCAGGGGGTCATCGCGCTGCTCTACCTCCGAGCCTGGATCCAGGTCCCCGAGGCGCGGGCCTACAGCCGCTACTGGGGCCGGGTGTTCGCCGCCGGGGCCGCAGCGTTCGCGCTCTCGGCCCTGCTGCCGGTGCCCTGGGCGTACATCCTGTGGGCGGCGGGCATCGGCGCGGTGATGTTCGCGCCGATCAGCGAGACCTCCCGGGCGCTCCAGCAGCAGCTCCCCCTCGACCAGGAGCACCTCTCCGAGCGCTACGGGCTGCTGACCATCATCGTGCTCGGCGAGTCCTTCGTGAAGGTGCTCTCCTACCTCACCGAGAAGGACGGGGTGGCGGCGGGCTATCTGCTCCAGGGCTTCTTCAACCTGGCGCTGACCTGCGCGGTCTGGTGGATCTACTTCGACGACGTGGCCGGCGCCCACGTCAAGCGGGAGCGGGGGAGCTGGGTGATGTGGCTCTACGGCCACCTGCCCCTGGCCATCGGCATCACGGCGGTGGGCGTGGCGGTCAAGAAGGCCATCACCTTCGACATGGGCGAGCCGGCGTATGCGCCCTACCGCTGGCTGCTGGCCGGAACCCTCGCGCTGACCTTCCTCAGCGTGGCGCTGGTGGACTCGGTGACCGAGCGGCGCAACGCCGAGCTGAGCGACCGCACCCGGGTGGGGGTCCGGGTGGCCTCAGCGGTCATCGTGCTGCTGCTGGGGCAGGTCGGCGGTACCATGAGCGCAGGCCTCTTCCAAGGGCTGGTGGCCGCGATCTGCGTGGCCCAGGTGCTCTTCGACATGATGATGGCCCCCTTCGAGGAGTCCGAGGAGCTGCACCAGGCCGTCCTCACCCGCGAGCTGACCGAGCGGCGGGCGCGGGGCGAGGACCCGGGGCGGCACGCCCGTCGGGACGTCTCCGAGGCGGTCCGCAAGGGCGCCCCCTCCGAGCTGCGGCGGGACCTCTACTTCTTCTTCATGGAGGGCTCCTGGACCCGACTGCTCCTGTCCTTCGGCTTCCTCTACCTGTTCCTGAACGTGTGCTTCGCCGGGCTCTACATGATGGATCCCGGCTCGATCGGCACCACCGGGGACCAGCAGTTCGCCCACGCCTTCTTCTTCTCGGTGCAGACGCTGTCCACCATCGGCTACGGGGCGATGAGCCCGGCCAGCGACTACGGCGACCTCATCGTCACCATCGAGGCCGCGGTCGGCATGCTGTTCGTGGCCCTGGCCACCGGGATGATGTTCGCCAAGGCCAGCCGCCCCCGGGCCAGCGTGCTGTTCAGCCGCGTGATGGTGGTCTCCACCCTGGACGGGCAGCCCACCCTGGCCTTCCGCGCCGCCAACGCCCGGGGCAACGAGGTGGTCGACGCGGCGGTGAACCTCGCGCTGCTCAAGGACGAGCTGACGCCGGAGGGCCACCACATCCGCCGCATCCACGACCTCAAGCTGCGCCGCGCTCGCACTCCGGCCTTCATGCTGAGCTGGGTCGTGTTCCACGTCATCGACAAGGACAGCCCGCTGTGGGGCATGGACCTGGAGGCCGAGGACTGCGAGCTGTCCAGCGTCATCGTCACGCTGATGGGCCACGACGGCACCTACGGCCAGACCACCTTCGCCCGGCACACCTACTACGTCGAGGACATCCGGGTGGGCGAGCGCTTCGTGGACGTCATCCACCAGCTCCCGGACGGGCGGCTGATGATCGACCTCACACGATTCCATGACACGGTCCCCGAGGCAGACCCACCCGTGCTTGGGGCAATGTAGGGCCAGGTCAGGAGCACGGAGCCACCCATGCGCGTTCGCCACGCCATCTTGACCGCCGTCGCCGCCTTCGGCGTCGGCTGCCCGTCCACCTGGAACTGTCGCCCCGACTCCGAGGACTTCGAGGTAGACGAGGACCTCACCGAGCAGGACATCGACGACATCATGCTGCAGCGGGACGTCTCCGATCCCGACGACATCGACTGCGAGGCGGCCTGCGACTTCGCCTACAACGCGACGCGCGGCTGGGTCGTCAGCGCGGCGGACACCTGCACCCTGACCCTGAACGAAGACAACACCGGCCACGTCGAGTGCGCCGGGGAGGGCATCGAGTACTGGTGCAAGGGCCGCCGCCCCCTCGGGCACGTCGAGGACCCCGCCCCCGGCGCCGCCCTGGACGCCCAGCTCGTGGCCTGCGCCCGGCTGGAGGCCGCCTCGGTGGTGGCCTTCGTGCAGCTCGCCCGGCAGCTCCGCCGCTGGGGCGCCCCCGAGGCCCTGGTGGCCCGGTGCATGGCCGCCGCGCGGGACGAGGTCGCCCACACCCGGCTGTTCGCGGCCCTGGTCGGGCGGGACGCTCGGGACTTTGCTGCAATGCAGCAAATCGATGTCCGACCTGATCTCTTCGAGGCCGCCCTGCACAACGCCGTCGAGGGCTGCGCAGGCGAGACCTGGGCCGCCCTCTCCGCGCACTGGACCGCAGCGCACGCCACCGACCCCGCCCTGCGCGCGGCCCACCTCCAAATCGCCCGCGACGAGGCCGACCACGCCCAGCTCGCCTGGGACCTGCACGCCTGGTTCGTGGCGCAGCTCTCCCCGGCTCAGCGCGCCCGCGTCGACGCCGCCCGGGACGAGGCCCTGGCCCGGCTAACGGAGACGGCCCGCGCGGAGGCGATGGGCGCGCACCCGGCCTTCGCCCTGCCTGCGCCGGCCGAGGCCGCGCGGCTGGGGGCCCGCTTCGCTGAGGCCCTGGCCGCCTGAGCCTGGCTCAGGGCGCCCGGCCCCGCAGCGTGTACCAGGCCTCCTTGGCCATCATGCCCAGGAACTTCGAGTCGTCGACGAAGTAGCGCCGGCCCATGCGGCGGGGCTCCTGCATGAAGCGATAGAGCCACTCCACGCCGGCCTTGGCCATCCAGCTCGGGGCGCGCTTGTAGAGGCCCGCCGCGATGTCGAAGGAGCCGCCCACGCCCAGGATGAAGCCCACCCCGGAGAGCAGCTCGCGGTTGCGGTCCACGAACTGCTCCTTCTTGGGGGAGGAGATGGCGATGAAGAGCATCTGGGCGCCGGAGTCGCGGATGTCCTCGGCGATCTCCTGCTCGTCCTCGACCTTGAAGTAGCCGTTGCGGGCCCCGACGATCTGCAGGCCGGGGTTCTCGGCGAGGTACTTCGCCTTGGCGGCCTGGAGGCTCTCCTCCTTGGCGCCGAGCAGGTAGACCTTGTAGCCGCGCTGCGCGGCGACCGGCAGCAGGGCCTCGAAGAGGTCGATGCCGGCGACCCGCTCGGGCAGGGGCTTGCGGAACAGCTTGCTGGCCCACACGACGGGGGTGCCGTCGGCGGTGACCAGGTCGCACTTGCCGACGATCTCCTTGAACATCGGCTCGTCCTTCATCTTGACGAGCTGGTCGACGTTCACCCCGCAGCCCTGGTGCAGCTCACCGCTGGCGATCCAGGCCTCCACCCGGGCGATGGCCTGCTGGAGGTCCACCACGTCGAAGTCGCAGCCGAACAGGCGGACCCGCTCGTCCTCGTACATGATCGCGTCCTCGTGCATGGTTCAAAGCCCTCCTAGCTCTTCTTGACCACCATGTCGCGCACCGCCGAGGAGACGCCGGGGCCGAAGCTGGCGGCGGCGTCGATCAGGTCCCAGTTGTCCCGGAACCAGGCGATGGTCTGGTCCAGGCCCTCGCCGAAGTCGGTGTCCGGGGCGTACCCGATGAGGCTGCGGGCCTTGTCGACGCTGGCGCGCAGGCGCTTCTTGGTGTCCCACTTGCGGACCTGGGCCCACTTGATGCCGGCGGTGTTGCCGGTGGCCTCGTTGATCATGTTGGCGAGGTCCTTGATGGTGGTCTCGCGACCGGAGGCGAGGTTGAACTCCTCGCCGATGGCGGCCTCGATCACGCCCGCGCGCAGCAGGCCGTCGACGATGTCGCCGACCCAGGTGAAGTCGCGGGTCTCCTCGCCCGTGCCGGTGATGGGCAACGGCAGGCCCTTCATCGCCCAGTAGATGAAGTTGGGGATGACGTTGCGGTACTGCCCGGGGACCTCGCCAGGCCCGAAGGAGTTGAAGAAGCGCGCCTTGACGATGGGCAGGTTGTAGTGATGCCAGAAGAAGTTGCCGTACAGCTCGCCCAGCATCTTGGTGATCTGGTAGGGCGTGGTCAGGTGCATCGACATGAACTCCTCCTTCAGGGGAAGGGGAGCCGCGCTGCCGTAGATGGAGCAGCCCGAGGAGGCGTAGACGAAGCGGTCGACGCCCTGGAGCACGCTGTACTCCATGAGCTTGAGGGTGCCCATGCCGTTGACCATCAGGTCGTTCTCGGGGTGGTCCACCGAGTTCTGGTTGGCGAAGAAGGCCGCGAGGTGGAAGACGATGTCGGGCTTCTCGAAGAAGCACCGCTTGACCTTGACCTCGTCCAGGATGTCGCCCTCGACGAACATGACGTTGGGCAGGGAGGGGACGTTCCAGCGCTCGGACGACACGAGGTTGTCCAGGATGATGACCCGCTTGGCGAGCCCCCCCAGCGCCCGGGAGAGGTTCGAGCCGATGGCGCCCGCGCCGCCGGTCACGAGGATGGTCTTGTCCTTGTACTGCTCGAGGTAATCCGCCATGGCGAGGGCTCCTGAGAGGGTCTTTGAGCGACTTCTTGAAGAGGAGGGGGGCGTATCGCAGGCCGCCAGGCCTGTCCAGCGGGGTCACGGACCCCACACCTTCGCCCCCACAGAGCCCCCTCCCCCGCCGTCGGATCAGTCCGGGAGGTCCACAAGCCAGCGGGCCAGGGCGTCGACCGCGTCGGCCTCGACGGGGGGCGGGGCGGGGTCGGCCAGGCGGGCCTGGAGCGCGGCGGTGAGGTCCCCCTTTGCCTGCCGATCCCCGCGCGCTCGCATCGCCTCCTCCAGCCACGGCGCCTCGGGGAACGCCCCCCGGGGGATCCAGATCAGGCGCGTCCCGGCGAGCGCCGCCTCCGCGAAGATCCCATAGCCCGGCTTGGTGAGCACCACGTCCGCGCCCGCGACCAGCGCCGGGTAGGGCACGTCCGGAGGCGCGTGGACCGCATCGGGGCGCTCCAGCGGGGGCATGGGCGGGGCGAGCACCCAGGTGAGCCCGTCGATCCGGGGCAGCCGGGCGTCCAGATCGGCCAGCCCGAAGCCGCCGAAGGAGACCAGCGCGGCGCGCGGGGCGAGCCGCACCGCCGGACGCCGTCGCCCGATGAGGCCGAAGCGGCGCACCTCAGCGAAGCCGCGCATCCCGGGCCCCGGCCAGAGCTGCGCGGCGCGGTGGGGGGCCTGCCAGATGGCGAAGCGCTCGGCCCAGTCCGCCAGCGCCGGGTAGCGACCGTAGATCCAGGCCCAGTCGAAGTTGCCGACCGCGACGGCCTCCACCCCCGCCCGCCGGGCGGCCTCCAGGGCGGGCGGGGCGGTGTCCACGACCACCCGCTCGAAGCCCGACAGGGCGCGGGCCAGAGCGTCGATGCGGCCGTCCGCGCAGCGCTCCGCCAGCAGGGCCCGGGTGCGCGGCACGTCCTCGGTGACGCTGTCCGCCTGCGCCACGCCCACGTCGGCCGTCCAGGGCACGACCCGCGCGCCGGGCAGGGTGCCCTCAACCACCACGCGGGGGGCGGCGGTGAAGATCGTGGGCTCCACCCCCAGGGCGCGCAGCCGCTCGGCCACCGCGAGCTGCCGGGTGAGGTGCCCGAAGCCGTGGGCCGAGCAGACGATGGCGAGGCGCGATATCACGAACGACGACCTATCCCGGAGCCCCCATGTCCCGCCGCACCACGCTCCTCGCCACCGGCGCCGTCCTGGCCGGCCTCGCGGTCCTCGCTGCGCTCAACGTCGAGGGCCTTCGGCGGGTGGCCATCGAGCAGCTCACCCCCGACTACGACGTCGAGGCCGCCTCGGACTTCCAGCCCACCTACGCTGGCAAGGATGCCGATCGCCAGCGCGTCCCGATCACCCTCACCCAGATGGCCCCCGGGGTGCCCCAGCCCACCGACATCCAGTTCGTGCCCGGCGACGACAGCCTGATGATCGTCCTGGGCAAGCAGGGCACCGCGAAGTGGTTCGACCTCAGCGACGGCTCGTCCGGCGTGCTGCTGGAGGTCGAGGTGCTCACCGCCAGCGAGGAGGGCCTGCTGGGGCTGGCCTTCCACCCCGACTACGCGCAGAACGGCGCCTTCTACATCAACTACGTCACCAACCGCCGCAGCGACGGCCGCGACATCAGCCGGGTCCACGAGGTCCGCGTGCCCCCCGGCGCCGACCTGCGCGCCGCGAAGCCCGAGCTGAAGCGGGTCCTGATGGAGGTCGCCCAGCCCTATCAGAACCACGACGCCGGACAGCTCGCCTTCGGGCCCGACGGGCAGCTCTACATCGGCTGGGGCGACGGCGGCTACCGCTACGACCCCCACAACCACGGCCAGGACACGCGCACCTGGCTGGGCGCGATGCTGCGGGTACAGGCCACCCCCGACGGCCCCGAGCCCTACGTCGTGCCCGCCGACAACCCCTTCGTGGGCGACGAGCGCTACCAGCCCGAGATCTGGGCGTATGGCCTTCGTAACCCCTGGCGTTACGCCTTCGCCCCCGACGGGCGGCTGGTGGTCGCCGACGTGGGCCAGGACCTCTACGAGGAGGTCAGCGTCGTGGGCGCGGGCGACAACATGGGCTGGAAGATCCGCGAGGCCACCCACTGCTTCGAGCCCAAGGAGGACTGCCCCACCCAGGGCCTCGTCGACCCCATCTACGAGTACGGCCGCGACGAGGGCCAGTCCATCACCGGCGGCTACGTCTACACCGGCGCCGCGGTCCCCGCGCTCCAGGGCCTCTACGTGTTCGGCGACTTCGTGGGCGGGCGGCTGTGGGCCATCCCGCTGCCGGCGCAGGTCTCGAACAGCACCCCCCTGGTGGAGGCCCGCACCCTGGGCCGCTGGCCGATCCTGCCCTCCACCTTCGGGCAGGACGCCCGGGGCGAGGTCTACGTCGCGGACTTCGCCTCGGGCGCCATCTATCGCATCGATCCTGGATGACCCTCAGTTCGAGGGGGTCACCACGAAGGGGTAGATGACCTCACCCTGGATGTCCTCGGGGAAGCGCCACAGGCGCACCTTGTCGGCGACGCAGCGGCCGAACTCGTCGTTCGCCGTGGTGTTCGACAGGATCGAGGCCCGCACCACGCGCCCCTTGGAGATGGTCCACCCCACCTCGACGCGGCCGCTGAGGGTCGGGTCGAGCTTGAGGTAGCGCTCGTAGCAGTACAGCACCTGGCCGGACTGGCGGCGCACGATGTCCTGGATCTGCCCGGGGTCGCCCTCGGGGAGCAGCGAGCCATCATCCTCGGGCTTCACGATCCCGACCACCTGGGTCGTAGGGCCGTCGCCGACCGTGGAGGTGCCCTCCTTGGCCCGCCGCAGGTCGCCGATGTCGGCGTCCTCGACCCGACCCTCGCCGGAGCCGTTGCGGATGCGCGGGCCGTCGCCAGCGCTGGCCAGATCGACGCCGTTGACCCCGCTGAGGGCATCCTTGAGGGACTGGCCGGCGAAGTCGGAGTCACCCAGCAGGTCCGCGACCCGGTCGCCGTTGGAGTTCGCGCCCCGGGTGCCGATGAGCGCGAGCAGCAGCTTGGACTCGTTGACCACATGCTCGGTCAGCTCGCGGCGCCGCTCCGCCTCGCTGGGCGGGGTCTTGGGGGCGGTGTCGCCGGCATCCGCGGCCTCCTCCTGGGGCTCGCCGTCGGTCGGCTCGGGCTCCTCGGCGCGGTCCACGGTCTCGCCGGGGGCGTCGGGGTCGGTCGGCAGCTCCAGCGCCTCGACGGGCTCGGGCTCCGAGGGGAGCTGGAGCTGGACGAAACGCTCGGGCAGCTCGGCCAGGGCGATCTCCTCCCGGGGCTCGGCGTTGGCCACGAAGATCATGAACACCGCCGCGAGCGCCGAGAAGACGCCCAGGAAGCCATAGAAGACCGGGTCCTCCTCGTCGAACAGCCGCGGCCGGAAGTCGCTGCGGACCGGGTCCAGCAGCTCGGGCGGCGGGGTGACGAACTGGAAGAGCACCGTGGCCGTCCCGATGACGAGCTTGCCGCGGTCGCGCTCGCTGAGCTGCACGGCCTCGCCGTCGGCGGTGAGCTGGCCCACCGGCACGATGGCGTCGCCGTGGGCGATCTTGCCGTCCATGTCCGGCAGCGGCTGCAGCCGATAGGCGCCGCCCCGCTCGGGGGCGAACAGCACGTGCTTGCGGGGCAGCCCGACGTCGGGGAGGGAGATGGTGTTGCCGGGGTCCGAGCCGATGGTCACGCCCTCGCCAGCGGGCACGAGCCGCTCGTCGACGATCTTGCCACCGGCCGCCACTCCGATGCGGAGAATGCGGGTACGAAGCTGGTTCTGGGAAGCCTTCATCGCTGCGTGTTCCTGCTTGCGGGTCCTGGTGTTCGGGACAACACGCCATGGCTTCGGTTCGAGGATTTGTGACGGCGCCGCTGACAAGGGCCTCCTGCTGGAGGCGGCGAGGTGGTATCGTCGACGGATGAAGAGGTCGGGCGAGTCAGAGCAGGGATCTGGCCTGGTGGACCTCGATCAGGTCGGCGCGGCGCTCGTTCGGATTTCTCCAGATGGCCGGTTGATCGAGATGAATCAGATCGCCCGCGCCCTGCTGGGGGGCGAGATCTGCCCCCCCGCGCCCTGGCCGGCGTCCTGGACCCTGCTGGGCGCGGACGACACCCCCCCGGCCACCCCGCCCTGGCTCGCGCCTCCCGGGCAGCCTCTGGATCTGGTGCTGCCCGATCGGCGGCTGCGGGTCATCGCGCGGGCCAGCGCGCAGCCTGAGGGGGTGGTCCTCACCCTGCTCGACCTGGAGGAGCAGCGCGCCATCGCCGCGCGCCTGCAGGAGTCCGAGGATCGCTACCGCAGCCTCACCGAGCTGATCTCGGACTACGCCTACGAGCTGACGGTGGACAACCAGGGGCGGCTGGTCCCCTACTGGGTCACCGACGCCTTCCAGCGGGTCACCGGCTTCCACATCGAAGAGATGCTGGCCCAGGGCGGGCTCAAGAGCATTGTGCTGGCGGCCGACCACGGGGTCCTGCGGCGCCACATCCGCGCGGTGATGGGCGGGCATGCCCACGCCTGTGAGCTGCGCATCAAGACCCGGGGCGGCGCGGTGCGCTGGATCCGGGACTACGCGCGCCCCATCTTCGACGAGCAGGGGGGGCGTGTGGTGGGCGTGCTGGGCGCTTCTCGGGACATCACCGAGGAGAAGCTGCTGAACCCCCTGACCGGCCTGCCCAACCTCGCGGCCTTCCAGGACCGCCTGGGGGTGGCGATCGAGCGACTGGCCCGCGACCCCCGCTCCAGCCTCTCTGTGCTCTATGTGGACTTCGACCACTTCCACGTCTTCAACCACAGCCTGGGCTGGGCGGCCGGCGACACGCTGCTGCGCACGCTGGGACAGCGGCTCCGCGAGGCCGTGCGCCCGGGGGACACCGTCGCGCACCTCCGGGGCGATGAGTTCGCCGTGCTGCTGACCGAGCTGCCCAACCCCACCGACGCCATCCGGATGACCGAGGCGCTCTTGAGCGCCATCAGCGCGCCGGTGGAGCTGGCCGGCACCGAGGTGACCCCCAGCGCCTCGGTGGGCGTGGCCTTCGCCCGCGGCCACCACGAGCAGGTCAGCGATCTGCTGCAGGCGGCGCAGACCGCGCTCAGCCGGGCCCGCTCCCGGGGCGGGGGCCGCTATGAGGTCTACGACCCCGCGATGTTCCGGGCCAGCCTTGCCCGGCTGCGCAAGGAGAGCGCGCTGCGGGCCGCGCTCAGCCGGGGGGACTTCCCGGTGTTCTACCAGCCCATCGTGTCGCTCTCCGACGGCGCGCTGTCGGGCTTCGAGGCGCTGGTGCGGTGGCGGGACCCCGAGCGGGGGCTGGTCGGGCCGCAGCAGTTCGTGCCGCTCGCCGAGCGCACCGGGCTCATCGTGGACATCGGGGGGGCCGTGCTGCTCGCCGCCTGCCAGCAGCTCGCGGCGTGGTCTGCCGAGGTGCCCGCGGCGAGGTCGCTGGCGGTGAGCGTCAACGTGTCGCCCCAGCAGCTCCATGAGGACAGCCTGATCGAGCACATCGACGCGGCGCTCGCGGCCTCGGGCGTCGCACCGGAGCGCCTGCAGCTGGAGATCACCGAGACCGCGCTGGTGGAGGGCCCCGAGGCCAACGTCGATCGGGTCGCCCGGCTCAAGGAGCGGGGCGTGCGCGTCGGGCTGGACGACTTCGGGACGGGCTACTCCTCGCTGAGCTGGCTCCAGGTCTTCCCGGTGGACACCCTCAAGGTGGATCGCAGCTTCATCCGGGAGCTGGACGGACCCAGCGGCGACGCGGGGATCGTGGGGACCATCGTGGCGCTGGCGCGGCACCTGGGCCTGGTGGTCGTGGCCGAGGGCATCGAGACCGCCGACCAGCGCCGGGTCGTGGAGGCACTGGGCTGCGAGTTCGCCCAGGGCTTCCTGTTCGCCCGCCCGTTACCGGCCGAGGCCGCCACGGCCCTGGTCCGCCGCTGGCCGAGGTGGTGACCGCCCGCGCGACGCAGGGGTGACAACCCGGAACGTTCGGTGGATAATGGGGCCCTATCGCCAACAAGCGAATCCCAGCCCCCCATGCTGGCCAGGGCCGCGCACCGCGGCCCCGGTCCACCCCAGAGGAACAAGATGTCCCTTCTCCTGGCCATGGCGACCCCTGCCCTCGCGACCACCCTCTACGTCGACCCGACGGGCGCCAGCGGGTACTCGTCCATCCAGTCGGCGATCAACGCGGCGTCCAGCGGGGACACCATCTCGGTCGGCGCAGGCACCTACTTCGAGTGCATCGACCTGGGCGGCAAGCTGCTCACCATCGAGGGCTCGACGGGCAGCAGCAACACCACCCTCAACGGCAACAACCAGTGCACCAACGCGGTGACCGTGGACAGCGGCGAGCCCGCCGGGACGACCATCAGCGGGCTCACCATCACCAACGGCTACCGCGCGGTCTACGTCTACAACTCGGACCTCGACTTCGAGGACGTGGTCATCAACGGCACCGGCAACTCCGGCTACCACGGGGGCGCCGCCTACATCGACCAGAACGCCACGGTGAGCTTCACCGACTCGGACATCACCAACAACTCCAGCTACTACGGCACGCTCTACGTCATCAACGGCTCGGACGTCACGCTGAGCAACGTGGAGTTCTCCGGCAACTGGGCGTACTACGGCGCCGCCGCCTGGGTGCAGGGCAGCGGCTCGACCCTGACGGCTGATCAGGTGACCGCCACCAGCAACACCACCTACTACTACGGTGGCGCCTGGTACATCTACAACTACGCTGAGGTCACCTCCACCAACAGCACCTACACGGACAACGGCAACGCCTACACCCACGGCGGCGCGGCCTACCTGCACACCTACGCCAGCTACGACACCAGCGACGACACCTACACGAACAACGGCAGCTACGGGTACAACTACGGGTACTACGGCGGCGCCATCTACAGCTACTACTACTCGGACGTGGTGTCTTCGAGCAACGTCTACGACAGCAACTACGCCTACTACGGCGGCGCCATCTACATCTACTACTACAGCAACCTGACCTCCACCGACGACGTGTTCACGGGCAACTACACGTACTACCACGGCGGCGCGATCTATCACGAATACTACGGCACCTCCACGATCTCGGGGGCGACGTTCGACACGAACGCCGCGGTCTACGGCCACGGCGGCGCGGTCTACCTGATCCAGACCTACAGCACGACCTCCATCGACGACACCGTGTTCGACAACAACTCGAACAGCTCCAGCGGTGGGCACGGCGGCACGATCTACGCCTACTACTACTCCGACCTGGACATGACGGACGTCGACATCTCCAACAGCACCGCGTACTACTACGGCGGCTGCGTGTACAGTCACTACTACAGCAGCCTGAGCCACGTCGGCGGCTCCTACGAGAACTGTACGGCGACCTACGGCTACGGCGGCGCGATCTACTTCTACCCGGCGACCACCAACGTCGACGATCTGTATCTGGAGGACGTCGACTTCACCGACAACACCGCCTACTACCACGGCGGCGCCATCTACGCGTACTACACCGACGACTTCACCCTGCACGGCGGCGTGCTCTCGGGCAACCGGGCGAACTCCTCCAACAGCAGCTACCAGGGCGGCGGGCTGTACCTCTACTACACCGACACCAGCGAGATCTCGAACAACTGGTTCTGCAACAACACCGCCTACTACGGCGGCGGCGTGTACCAGTACTACACCTACGGCGGCAACGGCTACGACGAGTGGTCCAACAACGTGTTCGCCGAGAACACCGCGTCCTACAACGGCGGCGCGGTCTACCTCCAGTCCAACTCCTACACGGACATGGTGAACAACACCTTCGTGGGCAACGAGGCGACCTACTACGGCGGGACGATCTACTACACCTCCTCCTACACAGACTTCATCAACAACATCGTCGCCTACACCGGCGGCGGCGGCGCGCTGTACGCGGCGGACGCGGCCAGCAACACCTACAGCAACTTCCTGTACAATGACTGGTACAGCAACGCGGGCGGGAACGCCTCGGGCAGTTTCACCTTCTCCACCAGCAGCAGCGGGAACATCACCGACCAGCCGATGTTCACCAGCTACACCTCGGACGGGGACTGCTCCAACGACGCGTTCACGCTCTCGTCCTCCTCGACGCTGATCGACGCGGGCTACCCCACCCTCCTGGACGTGGACGGCAGCCGCAGCGACATCGGCGCCTACGGCGGCGCGAGCGCCGACATCTTCGACGCGGACGGCGACGGCTACTACAACACCGATGACTGTGACGACAACGACGCGACCGTCTACCCCGGCGCCACCGAGTACTGCGACAACGTCGACAACAACTGTGACGGGACGGTCGACGAGGACAGCGCGGCCGACGCCAGCACCTGGTACGTCGACAGCGACGGCGACGGCTACGGCTCGCCCGCCGCCACGGCGACGGCCTGCGACGCGCCCAATGGCTACGTCGGCAACACGAACGACTGTGACGACTCCGCCAGCAGCGTGTTCCCCGGGGCCACCGAGGTGCCCTACGACGGGGTCGACCAGGACTGTGACGGCTTCGACCTCACCGACGTCGACGGCGACAGCTTCGACAGCGACGTGGTGGGCGGCACGGACTGCGACGACGACGACGAGTACGTCTACCCCGGCGCCACCGAGATCTGGTACGACGGCATCGACCAGAACTGCAACGGCGACAGCGACTTCGACGCCGACGCCGACACCTACGACAGCGCCAGCTACGGCGGCACCGACTGCGACGACAACCGGCCGGACGTGTACCCCGGCGCGACGGAGGTCTGGTACGACGGCGTCGATCAGAACTGTGACAGCTCCAGCGACTACGACGCCGACGAGGACGGCTGGGACAGCGACGCCTACGGCGGCGAGGACTGTGACGATCTGAACGCGCAGGCCAACCCCAACGGCAGCGAGGTGCCCTACAACGGCATCGACGAGGACTGCGCCGACGGCGACCTCACCGACGTGGACGCCGACGGCTACGACGCGGTCGCGGCCGGCGGCGAGGACTGCGACGACGAGGACTACACGGTCAACCCGGGCATCGAGGAGGTCTACTACGACGGCGTCGACGGCAACTGCGACGGCCTGAGCGACTACGACGCCGACGGAGACGGCCACGACAGCGCTGACTACGGCGGCACCGACTGCGCGGACGACGACCCGACGGTGAACCCCGACGCCATCGACACCCCCGGCGACGGCGTGGACAGCGACTGCGACGGCGACGACGGGCCGAGCGAGACCGACGACACCGGCGAGGTCGTGGGCGACGACACCGGCATCAGCGGCGGCACGGACAGCGACTCCAAGTGCGGCGGGTGCTCCTCCAACGCGCCGGGCACCTCGACCGCCTGGGCCCTGGCCCTGCTGATGGGCCTCGCGGCGCGCCGCCGTCGGCGCTGAGCGACCTCGGGGGTGGCGGAATATATTGCTCCGCCACCCCTGGGAGCCTGCCGATGCTGCTGCTTGCCCTGACCCTCCCCGCCAGCGCCGCCACCCTCCGCGTCGATCCGAACGGCGCCAGCGGCTACTCCAGCATCCAGAGCGCCATCGCGGCGGCCACCGACGGGGACACCGTGCTGGTCGCGGCGGGCACCTACACCGAGTGCCTTGACCTCCTGGGCACCGGGGTCACCGTGCGGGCCAGCAGCGGTCCTGCGCTCACCACCCTGGACGGCACCACCTGCACCAACCTCGTCGAGGCCACCCGGGGGGAGCCCGACGGCACGACCCTGGAGGGCTTCACCCTGGTCGACGCCGACCGCGCGGTGTACGTCTCCGGCAGCAGCCTGGCCCTGGTGGACGTCGTCATCGACGGCATCGACGCGGGTCTGGACGACGGGCCGGCGGTGTACGTCGACGGCGGAGATGTCACCATCACGGACTCTGTGCTGGAGAACAACCTGGGGTTCAACGGGACCGTGTACGTGGGGGGCGGGGGCTCGCTCACCCTGGACGGCGCGGAGATCCGGAGCAACACGGTCTACTTCGGCGGCGCGGTGTACGCCGAGGGCTCGGGCACCACCGTGTCCATCCAGTCCTCCACCCTGGAGGACAACACCACCAACCACCACGGCGGCGCGCTCTACCTGACCGACTACGCCCAGGCGACCAGCGCGGACAGCACCTACGCCGGCAACGGCAACGGCAACACCATCGGTGGGGCGGCGTACCTCGACAGCTACGCCGAGCTGGACACCGTCAACGACCTCTGGCTGGAGAACGGCCCACAGTCGGTCTCCGGCTACTCCGGCGGCGCTGTGTATGCCTATGACAACTGCGTGGTGACCTCCACCGGCTCGACCTGGGAGGGCAACGCCAGCGGCTACGGCGGGGCCATCGCACTCCACACAGACTCCGCGCTGTACGCCACCGGGGACACCTGGCTGGACAACAGCGGCGACCAGGGCGGCGCCATCTACCTCATCTACGGCGGCGCGGTGGAGATCAGCGGCGGCACCTTCCTCGACAACTCCAGCACGGACGACGGCGGCGCGCTCTACCTCCAGCAGCTCAACGGGGCGGCCGTGATCAGCGACTCCCGCTTTGAGGGGCACCAGGCCGCCGGGGGAGAGGGCGGCACCCTCTACGCCAGCTACGGCAGCGACCTGGAGCTGAGCCGCGTGTTCATCTCCGACAGCCTCTCCGACCTGAACGGGGGCTGCATCGCGTCGAGCTACCAGAGCAACATCACCTACGAACACGGCGCGCTGGACGGCTGCACGAGCGCCACGTTCTACGGCGGCGCCATCTACTTCACGCCTTCGTCTGTGGGCTACGGCCTCTCGCTGGAGGGGGTGGACCTCACCGACAACACCGCATACGGTCACGGGGGCGGGATCTTCGCGATGGACGCCGACAGCGTCACGGTCCGAGACGCCTGGGTCACCGGCAACGTGGCCAACAGCGGCGGCCTCAGCTACGGCGGCGGCGGGCTGTTCCTGTACGGGATCGGCGCCACCGACGTCCACAACGTGCGCTTCTGCAGCAACAGCGCGGACGACGGCGGCGCGGCCTTCGTGCATGACGGCCAGGGGACGAGCGACGCCTGGACCAACAACCTGTTCGTGGAGAACACAGCGGATCGCGGCGGGGCGATCTACATCGAGAGCACCTCCAGCATCGATCTCATCAACAACACCTTCCTCACCAACGAGGCCATCCGCTACGGTGGCGCGATGTACTGGTGGAACAGCGGCGGGGACGTGGTGAACAACGTCGTGGCCTGGACGGTCAGCGGCGGCGCGGCCTACGCGCTGGACACCGGCAGCGCTGGCGACACAGACTTCCTGTACAACGACTGGACCGGCAACACCGGGGGGGACGCGGCGGGGCGGTTCAGCTTCTCCACCAGCGCCTACGGCAACCTCACCGACGACCCCGATCTGGTCTCCTACAGCGCGGACGGCGACTGCACGAACGACGACCTGACCCTCGCGGCGTCCTCGACCTTGATCGACGCGGGTGATCCGTCTGTACTGGATCTGGACGGCTCCCGCAGCGACATCGGGGCCTACGGCGGCCCGGACACCGACAGCGACGGGGACGGCTACGCCATCGACGAGGACTGTGACGACTCGGACGCGGCGGCGTACCCCTCCGCCAGCGAGACCTGTGATGGCGATGACGACGACTGCGACGGCGACGTGGACGAGTCCGGCGCGGTGGACGCGACGACCTGGTACGGAGACAGCGACGGGGACGGCTACGGCGACGCGAGCGTCACGTCCCTGGCCTGCGACGCCCCCAGCGGCTCGGTCGACAACGCCGACGACTGTAACGACACAGACGCCGGGGTCTCCCCGGGCGCCGCAGAGACCCCCTACGACGGCCTGGACCAGGACTGCGACGGCGTGGACCTCACCGACGTGGACGGCGACGGCTACGACGGCCTGCCTGCTGGCGGTACGGACTGCGACGACGAGGACGCCGCGGCGTACCCGGGGGCGACCGAGGTCTGGTACGATGGCGTCGACCAGGACTGCGCGGGCGGCGATGACTACGACGCCGACAGTGACGGCGACCTGCACGAGGACTTCGGCGGCGACGACTGTGACGACGCCGACCCCCAGGTGCACCAGGGCGCCCCGGAGATCCCCTACGACGGCGTCGACCAGGACTGTGACGGGCGGGACATCACCGACGTGGATGGCGACGGCGACGACGCCGTGGAGGCCGGCGGCGTGGACTGCGACGACACCGACCCCGACGTCCACCCGGGCGCCGCTGAGGTCTGGTACGACGGCGTCGATCAGGACTGCGCGGGCGACGACGACTACGACGCGGACCAGGACGGCTGGGCCCACGCCGACCACGGCGGTGAGGACTGCGACGACGCCGACGAGGACGTCCACCCCGAGGCCTTCGACCGCCCCTACGACGGCCTGGACCAGGACTGCGACGGCGCCGACGTCACCGACGTCGACGGCGACGGCCACGACGCCGAGGAGGTCGGCGGCGACGACTGCGACGACGACGACCCGACCATCAACCCCAGCGCCGAGGAGACCTGGTACGACCGCGTGGACCAGGACTGCGACGGCCTGAGCGACGACGACGCCGACGCCGACGGCTTCGACGCCGAGAGCCGGGGCGGCGACGACTGCGACGACGCCGACCCGGCCGTGAACCCCGACGCCGTCGACGCCCCCGGCGACGGCGTGGACCAGGACTGCGACGGCGCCGACGCCGAGCCCGAGGACACCGGCGGCCCCTCCACCGACAAGGGCGGCGACGGCTGCGCCAGCGCCCCCGGCGGCTCGCTCTGGCTGGGGCTGCTCGCCCTGCTGGGCCTGCGGCGGCGGCGCTTCAGCGCGTGACCTCGCGGCTCAGGATCGCCTCCCCCATCATCGTCGCCGCGAAGCACGCCGCCCCGGCGAAGGGCAGCAGCGCCGCCTCCTCGGCCGCGCCGCCGGGCAGCGCCCCCACCAGCATGATCCCACACAAAAGGACAGTGAAGAACTGGACCAGCCACACGATCTGCTGGGCGCTGCGCGGGTCCCGGGTCACGCTGGAGGCCACCGCGCACACCGTCGCCACGAACCAGGTCCAGGCCGGCGCCCCGATCGCGAAGGCGATCCACCACCCCGGGGAGGGCGGCAGGTGCAGCCGGGCGCTCTGTGTCACATCCAGCGTGGACATGAACCAGCACAGCCCGCCGCCGAAGACCCCATAGACCAGCAGGGGGAAGGCCACCGCGCCCAGCACCTTGCCCACCAGGAGCTGCCACCGGCGAACCGGGGAGAGCAGGAGGAACGGCAATGTGCCACACACCCGATCGTGCAGGATCGTGTGCCCGGCGAGCACACCGGTGACGCCCATGAGCTGGGCGAACAACAAGAAGAGCGTGATGTCGACGGCCTGGGTTGCCCAGCCCTCCAACGCCCCCGGTCCCCCGAGCCCGGCGGCCGCCATGCGGGCCTCAAACTCGGCCACCATCTCGGGCCCCCCGTGCACGAACTCCAGCAAACAGAGAAGCGCGACGATGACAGCCCCCAACGCCCCATAGATCGCCGTGGTGGACACCAGCAGCGCCGGCTGCCGGGCCAGCTCCCGCCACTCCCGCCGGGCGACGTGCAGGATCACGGCGCGCCCTCCCCCAGGGTCTCCTGGTAGCGCGCCAGCAGCCCACCCGGCGCGGGGGCCCGGCGCGGGCCGGGCAGCGCCTCGACATGGCGCACGGTCTGCTGCACGAAGGCGACCCGGTCGCTGATCTGCGCCACGGCGTTGAGGTCGTGGGTGGCCAGGGCCACGGCCAGGCCGGCGTCGGCCCGCTCGCGGAGCGCCTGCCAGATGACCTGGGCGGCCAGAGGGTCCAGGTTGGCGGTGGGCTCGTCGAGCAGCAGCAGGCTGGGGCGGGTCAGGAGCGCCCGCACGAGCGAGAGCTTCTGGCGCGACCCGCTGGACCACCCGGAGACCCGCTCTTCCATGAGGCCGATGAGCTGCAGCTCTTCGAGCAGCGGGCGCGCTGCGTCGGCCGGAACATCGAGCAGGCCGGCGAACCAGCCCAGGTTCTCCCAGCCGGTCAGCAGGGGGTAGAGGCCGGGCTCGGCGGTCACCAGGCCCACCTGGCCGCGCCGCTGCACCGCCAGGCGGTGGGCGGGCAGGCCGCAGACCGTCACGCTGCCCGCGGTCGGGCGCAGCAGGCCCGCCATCAGCATCAGGAGCGTGCTCTTCCCGCCGCCGTTGGGGCCGACCACGCCGAGCACCTCGCCCGCGTGCAGATCGAGATCGACGTCGCGCAGGGCGACCCGGGCGCCGAAGGTGCGGCCGAGCCCACGCGCGCGGACGCGCGGCTCAGCGGGGGAGGACGATCTCGGGGTCATCCTCTCGGGGTCGATACAGCAGCGCGGTGTTGCCCACGACCTGGACCAGCGCGGCGCTGCAGGCGCCGGCCAGCGCCGCCCCGGCCTCCTTGGCGTCCTCCAGGGCGCCGCCGCCGATCCGCACCTTGATCAGCTCGTGGTTCTCCAGCTCGGCGTCCACCTTGCGCTCGAGGGCGTCGGACAGGCCGCGCTGGCCGATCATGACGACCGGGTCGAGGTGGTGGCCGAGGCCGCGCAGGTAGCGGCGCTGCTTTCCGGTCAGCTCGGGCATGGAGGGACATTCCTTGGAGACGCTGGCTCATATCGGATCGGGCGGCGGCCCGCATCAATGCAGCCAGGGATCCTTGAAGCCCATCTCCGCGAGCTGCTCCAGCACGCGCTGCTCGGCCTCGTCGGCCTCCAGGCGGATCCACTGGTCCAGCGCCAGCTCGTAGAGCATGCGGGCGCGCTCGACGCGGCGCAGCTTGCGGGCGCGCCCGGCGGCCAGCTCCAGGGGCCAGGCCATGTCAGGCTCCACCACGCGGCTGTCCCGCAGCACCGCGGCCACGCCGGCGTAGCGCTCGTCCCAGTCGTCGCGCCGGGGGTCGTGGGTGGCGAGCTGGAAGGCGTCCAGGAACACGCGCAGGCTCGCCCGACCGCGCCGCTCGATGACCGGGCGGGCCTGCTCGAAGAGATCCTCGGCCTCCTCCCAGCGGCCCCGGGCCATGAGCACCAGGCCGAGGTTGAGCTGGGGGACCAGGATCTTGGCGCTGTCGATCTCGACGAAGACGTTCATCGCCTCCCGGTACTCACGCTCGGCGGCGACCAGATCCCGGCGGTAGCGGTGGACCTCGCCCAGGCCGTTGCGCATCTCGGCCTCGCCCACGCGGTAGCCGACCCGACGGAAGGCCCGCAGGCCCTCCTGGTAGCAGCGCTCGGCCTCGTCGTAGTCCTGGCGCCCCAGGGCGATGCCGCCCATGCCGGCGAGGGCGCGGCCCACCGCGAGGTCGTCCCCGGACGCCTCGTGCTGCTCCAGGGCCTCTTCGAAGTACTCCAGCCCCTCGTCGAGCCGCCCCATGTCCCGGGCGAGCTGGCCGAGCGCGGCGGTGCAGTGGGCGACGCCGTCGGCCTCCTCGCGGAAGCGGTGGATCTCGCGGGCGTCCACCAACCGGCTCCAGGCCTCGTCGAGGTCCCCGTCCGCCTCGAAGGCCCGTGCGCTCAGGCGCAGCGCCGGGGCGACGAGGGCGTCCCAGCCGTGGCGGCGGGCTCCCTCCAGGAGGCGCTGGGCGTGGCGCTCCGACTCCTTGAAGAAGCCCTGCTCCGAGCAGGCCTCGGCGCGGAACAGCCAGGCCTCGCCCCAGCGCACGTCGTCGTCCGAGGCGCCCATGGCCCGCAGCGCCTCCTCCCACAGGTCGAGCAGGCCGCTGACCTCGTCCGGGCGACCGGCGGCCAGGCGCCCCCGCACCGCCTCGCGGACCGGGTCGATGGCCTGCTCGGGCTCTCCGGCGCGCATGCGCAGCACGCCGATGCGGGCGCGATCGGCCTTGCGGCCGCGGTCGATGAGCAGGTCGGCCCAGGCGCGGCGGAAGGGCGCGGCCCGCGAGCCCTCGGTGGCGCTGCGCTCCAGGGTCTCCCGGAGCATGCCGTGGACCACCGCCCAGCGCCGCCCGCTCCGACGCACGAGCCCCTCCTGGAGGAGGCGGGAGGCCTGCGCGCGGTCGTGGTCCACCCCCACCCGCTGGCAGACGTCTATCCACTCGGCGAGGCGCTCCTCGGGGGCGCCGCAGACGGACAGGGCCTCCAGGGCGTCGCGGGCAGACTCGCCCATGCGGGCCACGGTGCGCCCGATCCGCGCGCTCCAGCCCCGGTAGAGGTGGTCGGGCAGCGGGGTCTGCGCGCCCATCCGGAGGTGGAAGCCCCCCTCGCCGACCTGGAGCAGGTCCCGCTTGACCCAGTCGGCCACCAGCTCGATCGCGAACCGGGTGTTGCCGCCGGTGCGCTGCGCCAGGTTCGCCGCGAGGGTCTCCTCGAAGTCGAGCAGCGCCTTCACCATCGTGGTGCGGGCCTGGGGCTCGATGGGCCCCAGCTCCATCCGCTGGAACCGCGGGCTGCTCTCCAGGCGCTCCAGGATGCCCCGCTCCTCGGGGTGCTCGACCAGCAGGTCGTCGCGGGCGGTCATCAGGATGAGGATGGGGGCGGTGCAGTCCCGGAACAGCGGGAGGATGAGCCGCAGCGTGTCCGCCGCCCACTGGGCGCCCTCGACCAGCAACACCAGCGGCCGATCCGAGGCGCTGCCGACCAGCTCGGCGCGCAGGGTGTCCTCGTCCTCCGCCGTGGGCGTCCGGTAGCCGGTATCGAGGCACTCCATGAGCACCGCCAGCCGCTCCCAGCCCTCCGGGTCCACCCGATCCCGGCGGCGCCCGTAGGCCTCCAGCCGCTGGCGAAGGTCCACGCCCGAGAGCCCCTCGCAGCGCATCTGGGCGCGCAGCGAGCGCACCAGCGCGAGGGTCTCGTCCGGCTTGTGGTGGACCCGCAGCAGGTTGACCAGCCCAAGGGCGTGGGCCCGCTCACCCAGCCAGGTGGCGAGGCGGGTCTTTCCGTAGCCGGCCGCGCCAGAGAGCAGGATCGCGCGGGATTCTCCGAGGGCGAGCACCGAGAGCAGCGACGCCCAGAGCTGGTCCCGCTCCTGGTTCCGGCCGATGATGGGGATGGGCCGGAGCCCATACAGGGCCAGGCCCGCGCCCCTGAGCGCGAGGGGCGCCGGGGGGGGGACCATGGGGCGCCAGTTCACCGGCGCGGGGGGGAAGACGACCGGCGCCGGCTGCACCCGGGAGACGCTGTCCGCGCTGGAGAGCGGCTCGTCCGGGGTGTCGAGATCCGCCAGCTCGAAGGTCCGGGCGGGGGCGCGGTACTCCGGCTCGTCCGCGGGGGCCTGGAAGCCCTCTTCCTGGGGGGCGCCGAGCTGGGAGAGGCCCCAGGACGCGTCCGCGGCCCGCTGGAAGCGCTCGCGGGGGCTCTTCATCAGCAGGCGATGGACCCAGGCCTCGAAGCCCTCCGGGACCGGGACCCGGGGCTGCAGCGGCGGAGGATCCTGGAGCCAGTGCGCCTGGGCGAGGGCCTGGGGATCGGGCCCGGTGAAGGGGGGGCTGCCCTGCACCAGCGCCACCGCCACGCAGCCCAGGGCGTAGAGGTCGGTCCAGGGCCCGTAGGTCCGCCAGGACGAGGTGAACTGCTCGGGCGCCATGTACTCAGGCGTGCCGACCGCCACCGGCTGGGCCGGGCCGCCGCGCAGGGCCTGCGCGATGCCGAAGTCCGACAGCTTCACCTGGGGCGGCTCGCCGGGCACCGTGTCCAGCAGCACGTTGCCGGGCTTGAGGTCCCGGTGGATGACCCCCCGCGCATGGGCGTGCCCCAGCGCGCTCAGCAGGGCGAGCAGGATCCGCCGGCACTCCGCCCAGTCCATCTGCCCACAGAGCGGGCTCAGGGTGCCCGCGTCGCAGTACTCCATCGCCAGGTAGGGGCTCTGCGCGACCAGGCGCCCCTCGGACATCAGGAACGCCGCCTCGCTGACCTCGCCGTGGTCCAGCACGATGATGATGTTGCGGTGGTCCAGGCCGGCGACGGAGCGCACCTCGTTCTGGAAGCTCTCCAGCGCGGAGGGCTCCCGCGCGCCCTCGGAGGTCAGCACCTTCACCGCGACCGGCACGCCCTGGACCCGGTGGCGCCCGTACCAGACCTCGCCCATGCCGCCCGCGCCCTCGCAGCGCTCCAGATCAAAGGGCCCCAGCGGGATCGGCGCCCCGGCCCGCGCCAGCTCCACCAGCCGCCCCTCGACGCGGGCGGCGGCCTCGGCGTTGCCCATGTCGCGCCACTGGTGCAGCGCGATCTCGAAGGAGCGGGCGGCGCGCGCCAGGTCCACGGTGCGCTTGGCCCCGACCGCCGCCCAGTCGCCGGAGAGCTCGGCGGCCCAGGCGATGTCCGCGTCCACGATGCGGGTGTCGCCCAGCAGCGTGCGGGCTCGGTGGTAGTACTGCTCCCAGAGGGACCAGTCCCGGTCCGCGACCAGGCACGGCAGCAGGGTGACCATGACCGCGCCGAGCATGCCCAGGCGCCCGCTGGCCTCCAGCGAGATGCGGGCGCCCTCGAGCTGCTCCCGGGCCTCCCGGTTCAGCCCGCGCCCCAGCAGCACGAGCCCCAGGTTGATGCGGGGGAAGATGCCCTGGCCCGAGCCCCGGGCGTCGAACAGCGCGAGGGCGCGGCGGTAGTCGTTCTCCGCCGCGTAGAGGTCCCCCATCTTGCGGGCGGCCTCGGCCAGCCCGTTCAGGCAGTGGGCGACGCCCAGCTCGTTCCCGATGCGCTCCATGACCTGCATGGCCTGCCGGAGCACCACCACCGAGTCCTCCAGGCGCTCCTGGGCGCGGAGCACGCCCGCCCGCCCCCGCAGGCTGCTGGCGAGGGCGTGGCGGTTCCAGCTCTCCTCGGCGTAGCGCTCGGCCTGTTCATAGGCCTCCAGCGCCTCGATGAGCCGCCCCTGCTGGCGCAGGGCGAGCCCCAGGCGGGACCAGGCCGACGCGAGCTGGTGGGCGTCCCCGAGGCGCTCGCTCAGGGCGATGCTCTCCCGGGTGTAGCGCTCGGCGAGATCCTGACTCCCCCGCCGATCCGCGAGCACCGACAGGTCCCGCAGCAGGCCGGCGACGCCCTCGTCGGAGCCCAGCTCCTCGAACAGGGTCCGGCTGCGCACCAGCAGGGCCTCGGCGCGCTCCAGGGTGTTGGTCTCGGTGGCGAGCAGGCCGAGGGTCCGCAGGGCGGCGGCCAGCTCGGCGCGGGTGGCGAGGTCCTGGCTGGCGGCGGCGACCGCGCGCTCGGCCAGGCGCATGCCCTCGTCCAGCCGCCCCCGGATTCGGCAGAGGATGGCCTTCTCCTCGAGCACCCGGATGTGGCAGGGGTGGTGTTCGGGGATGCCGGCCTCGTCGAGCAGGCGGCCGAGGTGCTCGAGGAGCTGCTCGGCGTCGTTGAAGTCCCCGGCCCGGCGCCGGGAGATGGCGGCGGTGGTGAGCGCTGCGGCGGCCCCGACGATGTCCTCGACCGCCCTGCGGTGCGACGCGATGCGCTCGGCGACCAGCTCGACCCCGTAGCGGGCCTCCAGAAGCCGCGCGGCCTCGCGGTGGTGGTCGGCGAGGGTCCCCCGGCGCCGCGCCAGGGCGAGGCCGGCGCGCCGGATCGCCAGGCTGGTGAGGGCCCACCCCGCGCGCCAGGGGCTGACGAGCCCCGCCCCGGCCAGCGCCGCGAGGAACTGGTCGGACTGCGGCGGGAGGTCCTGGGGGCGGCAGGCCCGCCACTCGCCGCCGTCCGCGCGCCCCCCCAGCACGGCGAGGCGCTCCAGGACCCGGTGATCGGCGTCGGAGCGACCGCCGAGCGCGCGCTCCAGGACCCGTGAGGCGTCGATGAGGGGATCCTCGGGGGGATCGCCCAGCTCGATCTCCCAGGTGCCCCCGCCGCGGCGGAACCGGGCCCGGAGGTCCAGCAGGTCCGCGATGGGGGCCCCCGTCAGGCCCTCATCGGAGAGGCTCGCGCCGCGGCGCAGGCCGAGCACGAGCAGCGCGGGGATCGGCCGCTCGTCGCGGACCTCCAGCACCCGCGCGGCGAAGTCGATGCTGTCCGGCGCCCACTGGACATCCTCAAACCACAGGACCAGGGGACGATAGCGACCGAGGCGCTCCAGCAGGCGCAGGTAGAGGGCGAAGCGCTCCTCCTGCCCCGGCCGGGGGCGCCCCTCCGGCGGCCACACGATGTGGGTGAGCGTGCGGGCCTCGTCGGCGTCCCCCAGCGCGGCGTCGGCCATGCCCCGGGTCAGCGCATGGAGGAGGGCGTCGCTGCCCTCCATCGCGGAGATCCCGGCGTGCTCCAGCACCGCGCCTGCGAAGCCGTCCCCCGGGCAGGGGGCCACCCCGTGGGCCAGGCGCAGGCCCAACACCCCGGCCTGGGAGACCGCCGCCTCCACGATCCACCGGCCCAGGCGGGTCCGCCCGGAGCCGTCGGCGCCGTGCAGGACGACGGCGCGCGCGCGCCCCTCGGTCAGGACGTGGCCCAGCTTGTCCCACAAGGACTCACAGGGCCCGCCCAGGCCGTCGAGCGGGGGCGGCAAACGGGATTGCGTAAACCTCATGTCGGCACCCCCCATCATGCCACAGGGCACCTCAGCGGCTCGGGGAACCTGCAGACGTCCGCGGTCGGGGACGGCGACCTTGCCGCCCCCCGATCCAGCGGGTAGGCTGCCCGGACCCTTGATGGAGGAAGCCATGAATACCGTTCGGATCGGGATCGTCGTCTGCAGCCTCGCTGCCCTCACCGCGTGCTTCGACAAGGTCGCCGACGACAGCGGCGGCAGCACCGATGACTCCTCGGCCAGCGCCGACGTGGTGCGCGCCGGCACCTGGAACCTCACCGTGGAGCAGTCGCTGTCCAACTCCTGCGTCTACTCCGACGCCGACCTCGGCGTCGGCAACCAGGTGCGGATCAACGTGGCCACCAGCGGCGATGACATCGTCATCACCAACGCGGCGGGCGACGACCTGGTGTTCGTCAAGTCGGGCAGCAACTATGTCTACGAGTACACCCAGCTCTACGAGGTCCAGGATCCCTGCTACATCCGCGGCTCGGTGGAGGAGACCCTCTCCGTGGTCGGCAACGAGTTCGTGGAGATCCGCACCGACGCTGCGGAGGCCATCGAGGGCGACTGCTCGGCCTGGGACACCACCGGCTGGCCCTGCAGCTACGCCCTGTCCAGCTCCGCGGAGTGGGTCGGCGAGTAGCGTGGGTTGACGCGCGCCGGTAGCCCTGGTAGCTTACCGTAGCTACCGGAGCGCACCCATGCCCCCCAGCCCATTTGGCCTGTACCTCCGCGCGCGGCGCCTCGCCGCCGGGCTCAGCCTGCGCCGGGTCGCCGAGGCCATCGGCGTGTCCCATGTCTTCCTGGGCGAGGTCGAGCGAGGCCGCGTCCGGGTGCTGCCATCTCGCCACTGGGACGCGCTGATCGCGGCCGTCCCCGGGGTTGATCGCGCGGAGCTGGCCCGCCTGGCCGATCACAGCGTCCCTCTGTCGGTCGATCCACTGGAGATGTCGGCCCACGAGTTCGATCTGGCGTTCGCCCTGGCCCGCCGCATCCGCGAGCAGGGCCTGGACCGGGATCAGACCCGACGCATCCTCAACGTGCTCACGGGGGGTGAAGAGTGAGCCGCAGCCCGTCCGCCATCCACGCCGACGACGGCGAGTCCGTCGTGCCCGTCCCGCCAATGTCCCGGATGGACATCATCGGCGTGGCCACCGCCACCCTCGGGGTGCTCCAGCCCAAGCGCCTGGAGCGGCCCGGCCCGGTCGACGTGCTCCGCCTCATCGACCACCAGCTCCCCGCTCGGGGCGTGGACGTCTACCCCGCCGCGCCCAAGGACCTCCCGGGCTGCGAGGCCCTGACCATCCCCCTCGGGGCGCGGCCCACCGTGCTCATGCGCGGGGACCAGTGGCGATACCTGCTCCAGGGGGGGCCGCGAGGGCTGCGCGCCCGCGCCACCGTGGCCCACGAGCTGGGGCATGTCGCCCTGCACGTCCCCTTCATGCGGCGCCAGGCCCGCGACCGCGCGCTCCCGCTCACCCGGGTCAACCGCCGCGCCCTGCGCGCCTACCACGACCCGGAGTGGCAGGCCTGGTGCTTCGCCGGCGCCTTCCTGGTACCCCCACACATGGTGCTGTCCGTCTCGCGGGGCGGCGTGGCGGCTGTCGCGGAGACCTTCCAGGTCAGCCGCCGGTTCGCGCACTGGTACCTCCGCGTCTTCAGCGGCGTCCTCACCTCGCTCGACCAGGAGCTCTGCGATGCACACCGAGCCTGACGTCCGACACCTCCGTGACACCGAGCGCCGCCTGCTGAACCTGGGCGCGTTGGCCGAGCGGCTGGAGCTGCTGGCGGTAGACGCCGCCGGGGTCCACGATCTGCTGGAGCAGCGCTGGCGCGACGGCGCCTCGACGGTGGACGCCCAGCGTCGCCTGGAGCGGCTCGCCGCGCGGGCGGCCCTGGTCGCCGAGCTCGCCAACGCCGAGGCGCGCCTGCTCTCGGATGCCCTCGACCAGCTCCCCTGCCCGCTCCCCGCCGCTGCCGCGCCTTGAGCGTCGTCGGCCTCATCGCAGCGCTGGCCCTGGCCGCGAGCCCCTTCCCCGACCCCTGGCTCGGCAGCGAGGGGCTGGACGTCGTGCAGGTCTCCTCTGGCGAGGCCGTCACGCTCTCCGACCACCTGATCCCAGGGCGGTTCACCATCTTCGACTTCGGCGCGGCCTGGTGCGCCCCCTGCCACGACGCCGCCCACACCCTCAAGGGCTACCTGGCCGTGCACCCCGACGTCGCCGTGCGGGCCATCTCCCTGGAGGGCGACCCCTGGGACACCGCCGCGCTGCCCGCCGCCCAGGAGCACCTCCCCGGGCGCGGGCGCATCCCCTACTTCATCGTCTTCGACCCCTCCGGTCAGCGCATCTACCAGGGCCACCGGGTCAACCGCGCCCTGCGGCGGGTCGATCGGCGTCGTCAGCGCGCGAACCAGGCGTCCAGCTTGTCGAAGTAGCGCTCCTGCCAGCCGGCGAAGTAGTCCTTGCCCTGCCCGGTCGGGATCTCGCTGTGGTCGACGCGCACCCGGGTCCCGCCCTCTGCCGGCTCCAGGGTGACCTCGACCCGGGACGGGCCCGCGCCGTCGGGGAAGGCCTGGGTGCGCCAGGCGAACACCATGCGCCGATCCGGCTCCAGCGAGAGGATGTGGCCGGTGATGAAGCCGCCCCAACAGCGGATGGCGCCACCTACCTCGGGCTCCAGCGACGCCTCGGCCCCGGTGAACCCGGCGTGCTGCTCGCTGGAGAGCCAGGCGGCGTAGATCTGCGCGGGCGAGGCGGCGATGACGCGCGCCACGGTGAAGCGGTCGAGGGGCATGGGGGCTCCAGGCTGCAGGCGTTCAGCCGGAGGATAGCGCACCTCGGACCAGCCGCACCGTGCGCTCGCCGATCGCCGTCGCGGCGGCCCGCGGCGGCGGGGAGGCCCCGGCGAGCACCTCCAGGCAGGCCCGCGCGCTGTGGGCGAGGGCGTCCAGGTCGTAGCCCCCCTCCAGCACCAGGGCCAGCCGCCCCCCGGCGTGGGCGTCCGCGATGTCGCGGACCACCCCGCAGAGGTGCGCGAAGCCCTCCGTGGACAGCCGGAAGCCGCCCAGCGGGTCGTCCCGGTGCCCGTCGAAGCCCGCCGAGACCAGCACCAGCTCCGGCTGGAAGGCCTCCGCCGCCGGGCGCAGCAGCGCCTCGAACACCAGGCCCAGGTCACCGTCCCCCGCGCCCTGGGGCAGCGGCGCGTTGAGGGTCGCCCCCCGGCCGTCTCCCCGGCCCTGCTCGTGGGCCGCCCCGGTGCCCGGGTAGAACGGGAACTGGTGAGAGGAGAAGAAGAACACCGAGGGCTCGGCCTCGAAGATGTGCTGGGTGCCGTTGCCGTGGTGCACGTCCCAGTCGACGATCAGGACCCGCTCGACCCCCAGCGCGGCGCGGGCGTGGGCGGCGGCGATGGCCACGTTGTTGAACAGGCAGAAGCCCATCGCGCGGGCCGCCTCAGCGTGGTGTCCGGGGGGCCGCACCAGCGCGAAGGCCCGCCGGGCCGCGCCGGAGACCACCGCCTCGGCGGCCTCGATCGCTGCCCCCGCCGCCAGCCAGCCCGCCGCCACGCTGTCGGGCGAGGTGAAGGTGTCCGGGTCGAACGCGGCGACCTCGCCTCGGGCCGACTCGACGAGGTCGACGTAGTCCGACCAGTGGACCCGCTCCACGGCCTCCCGCGACGCGGGCTTGGGCGCGCGCCAGGCCACGCCCTCGACCGGCCGCTGCTCCAGGTGGGCAAGCAGCGCCGAGAGCCGCTCGGGCCGCTCGACGTGCTGGGGCCCGGGGTCGTGCTTGACCATCGCCGCGTCGCTCAGGATCAGGACCTCGGTCACTCGGAGACCTCCACGACCGTCATCATCCCGCCGTCCGCGTGGGGCAGGATGTGGCAGTGCAGCATCCAGAAGCCGGGATACTCCGGCACCACCCGGACCCGCAGCGCGTCCCGGATGCCCAGGTTGAAGGTGTCCTCCAGCATCGGGTAGAGCGGCGGCTCGCCGTTGATGGAGAGCACGTCGAAGTGCATGCCGTGCAGGTGGAAGGGGTGCTCGCTGGCCGAGAGGTTGCGGACCTCCAGGATGGAGGGCTCCCCCAGGGGGAGCTGGGCGACGGTCACGTCGGGGAAGGCCTCCCCGTTGATGAGCCAGGGGCCCTCCAGCTCGCCGGTGAAGACATACGTGTGGTCGGTGTAGCCGGGATCGTCGGGGGTCTCGTCTGCGGGGAAGGGCCAGGCGGGCGCGCCGGCCGGGGCGGCGGGGGGGTCGACCTCGACCGCCATCAAGGCCCGGGGCTCCCCCACCGCCGGACCGCCGCTGTGGGCGTAGGGGTGGTCCAGCACCTCGAAGCCCGCCTCCCCCGGCAGCCACTCCACGTCCACCCGGTCCCCCGGGGCCAGCACGACCCGCTCCCCGGTGGCCAGGCCGGGCAGCAGCCCCTGATCCCCCGCGATCTGCCGCACGCCGCCGTCCCAGCCCAGGTCCACGTACCCGCCGTTGGCCGCGTTGAGCAGCCGCACCCGCACCACCTCGCCACCCTCGACCGCCACGCGCGGGCTCACCAGCCCGTTGACCGCCCACAAGCCCTCGGCCCCGTCGACGCCGTGGTCGTCGGAGTCGGCCCCGTGGGGTGGCAGCGCCACCTCGGGCTCAGCCCAGTCGTCCAGCACCATCACCAGCTCGCGGTCGACCGGGGGGTCGGCGGGGTCCTCGACGATGAGCACGCCGTAGAGCCCGTTGTCGACCTGCTGGTCGGTGTTGAGGTGCGGGTGGTACCAGAACGTCCCCGCCCGGGTCAGCGGCAGGGTGTAGGTGAAGGTCTCCCCGGGCTCCACCGGGTCGAGGGTCCAGGTCACGCCGTCCATCTCGTAGGGCACGGCCAGCCCGTGCCAGTGGATGGTGGTCGCGGCGGTGAGGTCGTTGGTGAACTCGACGATGAGGGTGTCGCCGAGCTTCGCCCGCAGGGTCGGGCCCGGGGTCTGCCCGTTGTAGGCGTAGCCCTGGAAGGACACGGCGTCGCCGGTGAGCGGATCGACGACCTCCTGCCAGTGGGTCGCGGCGGTGAGCGCCACCCGGACCACGCCCTCGGCCGGGTCGAGGTCCTCGGCCTCGGCGGGGTTGGCGAACCAGGGGCGGGGATCGGGAGCCTCGGTGTCCACCACGGGCGCTGTGTCGTCGGCCTCGCTGTCCGGGGGCGGCGCGGCGTCCTTGCAGGCCAGCAAGGCAAGCAGGGCAAGCAGCAGGGTCATCGGCGCGCCTCCACCATCACCGCGTCCTCAGCCTCCCAGCCACGCTCGGCCGCGAGCGCCAGGGGCAGGGGCCGGTGAAGCAGCGTCGCCTCGAAGACCGGAGCCTCGCAGCCACCGTCGAAGCGGTGGGTGGAGGTCCACGCGGTGCGCGGCTTGAGCCGGTTGTCCGAGGCCACGTCGACCGCGCGGTGGTGGGGCGCCATGCGCGCGCCGTCGGCGTCCACCATCACCCGGGCGAAGCCCCAGCCCGGGGCCCCGGCCAGCATGCGCGTGTCCCGCACCAGCCAGGCGACGTCTCCTGAAGGCAGCGCGGGCGAGGTCGTGACAGCGCCGCCTTCCGAGACCCCGATGACCTCGGCCTCCCCGACGTAGGACAGCACAGGGATGCCCTTCTCATCGGCGTCGAAGCGCCCGTCGGTCGCGAAGGGGCCGACCCCGTCGTAGTCCACGAAGCCCTCCCCGCGGGCGGCCACGCGGATCCGGTCGCCCACCTGCGCCTCCGGCCAGACCGAGAGGTCCCCGGCGCGCTCGGCGACCGCGCCGCCGTAGTCCGGCACCACGTCGCCCCCCACCGGGTCCAGGGGGGCGCCGTCGCAGGTGGCGGTGACCGTCAGCAGCAGGCTGCGCAGCGGCTCGCCGGTGGGGATGGCGTGGCCGGGGCCGGCGTTCTCCACCCGGACCCGGGCCTCCCAGGCGTCGTCGACACGCTCGGCCTCGATGTCCACCGTGGCGGCGAGCTGCAGCATGCGGCTCTCCGGCTGGCGCGGCCCCACCCAGCTGTGCTGGCGCACCGCGCCGGGGGTGCGGTACCACCCCGCCGCGATGCCGATGATGACCCCCTCGAACTCGTTCTCCAGGTCGGCGGCGTTGCCCACGTCGGCGTCGGCGGGCATGTGACAGCTCTGGCAGACCACGCCGGGGTTCATCGGCCCCGCCGCCCACTCGCTGTACGTGGAGTGCACCGGGAGGCGGCCATCCGGCCAGCGGTCGGCGTCCAGGGCGACCCCCGGCACCAGCGCGGGCTGGTCCAGCTCGTGGCAGCCGGCGCAGAAGGTCGCCTCGCGGAAATGGTCCCGCTGCACGCTGCCCATGCGGGGGTTGACGACGTCGTCGTAGGGGCCGAAGGTCAGGGGCTCCCAGGGGCCCAAGGGCCCGGTGAGCTCCTCGGAGGGCCGCGTCAGATGCAGCCGCCCGGCGACGCCAGCCTCGGCGCTGAGGTCGATGGACTCGACCTTGTGGCAGACGTCGCAGTGGACGCCGTCCTCGTAGGCGAAGCCCTCGGCCTCCAGCAGGTCCCGGCCGCCGAGCGCGCCGTCGATGCCCGGGGCGTGGCAGTCCGCGCAGGCCCCGAAGGCGGTGGCCTGGCCGTCGCAGGGGTCCTCGGCGCAGTCGGGGTTGAGGTCCGGCAGCACGCCCGCGCCCAGGTAGCAGCGCTCTGCGGGCGCCCTCGTGCCCGGCGCCAGCCCCTCCAGCCACTGCCCCCCCGCCGCCGCACAGGCCGCCGCGTCCGCCCAGGCCGCCGCCACGCCCGCGTAGAGATCCTGGACCCGCGGGTTCGACGCGCTGCTGCGGTGCGGTGAGCCGAACCAGGCGTCGACGAGGGTGACGTGGCAGTGGGAGCACTGGTTGGTGCTGTCCACGATGTCCGGCTCACCGGGATCCTGGAAGGTGTAGAGCAGGTTGTCGCCGGCGGCGTAGCGCTCCAGGTCCAGCACCACCAGCGACACCGCGTCGCCCTCGGGGACCGTGACGAAGGCCCCGAGGATGCGGGCCTCGGGGTGGGACGCCACGACGACCGCGTCGCCCTCGACGGTGTTGTCGAAGGTGATCCGGACGTCACCGCCCGCGTCGGTGAGCCAGCGCTCGGGGGCACCCCCCTGGGCCACGACCACCCCTTCGACGGGCTCGCCGTCCAGGGTGATGTGCACATCCACCAGGAAGGATGTCGGCTCCGGGGTGCTGTCCGAGACGCTGTCGACGGTCGGGGTGCTGTCCGAGGCGGTCTCGGTGGGCTCGGGATCATCCTTGCAAGCCATCCCGAGCAGCAGCAGTGGCAGCGCCGCGCGCACGGCGCTAACGTACCTGCTTGGAATCCCGTCGGCGAGCCTGTGGCCGCCCGAGGTACGATCGCCCCATGTGGACCCTCCTCCTCCCCATCGCCGCCGCGGGCACGCTGCCCCCGGGCGAGCCCATCCCCCGGGCCGCCGCCCTCCACGTCTCCAACGCCGGCCTCGCCCACATGGGCGACGCGGTGGAGGGCCTGGTCCCCCCCAGCTTCCCCGTCGCCGACATCTACGGCAGCTTCGAATGTGACGAGGCCGACGAGGACCCCCTCACCTACAGCCTCGGGGCCATCGACCTCTACCTCGCCGCCCAGGACGTCGCCCTGGTGGCCGCCGACGGCGAGCTGCACCTCACCCTCTACCTCACCCTCTCGTCCAGCGCGTCCCAGCTCGACGTGACCGGCGACTGCTCCTTCCTCCAGGATCTGGAGGAGACCTGCGGGGTGGCGTTCCCCACCACGTCCGTGGTCGCCGACCTCTCCATCGCCATGGCGCTGTACGAGGGCAACGACGGCGTCAACTACATCGACGTCACCGCCAGCGACCCCGCCATCACCATCTCCCCGATCGGCAACCCGCTGTCCGACTGCGTGCTCGCCGACGCCATCGGCACCCTGCTGGGCACCAACGAGGAGGCCATCAGCGCGCTGCTGCTCTCCTTCGTCGAGCCCGAGCTGGAGGGCCTGGGCGCCGAGATCGAGACCAGCCTGGAGGACGCCCTCAACGGCCTGGTGCTGGAGACCTCCTTCGGCCTGGGCGAGGGCGAGGTCGCCCTGACCCTGGAGCCCTCCTCCCTCGAGCTGACCGAGGCCGGGCTGGTGCTGGGCCTGGGCGCCACCTCGGTCCCGTCCTTCATCTCCGACTGCGTGGACGCGGGCGAGGGCAGCGCCTCCGCCGACGCCCCCTGGCCGGACTTCTCCGAGCGGGCCTGGGACACCAGCCTGGAGTACGACGCGGCGATCTTCGTCAACAAGGACTTCGTCGACCACGTCCTCTGGGGCGTGTGGGCCACCGGCGCGCTGTGCCTCGACGTCTCCACGGCGGTCGAGGGCCTGACCCTGGACACCCAGCTCTTCTCGAACCTGTTCGGCGAGTCCTTCGCCGCGCTGTTCGATGAGAACGACCCCAAGCCGGTCAACATCGTCACCGCCCCCGACGCCCCGCCCACCATCGGGTTCCAGGAGGACGGCGCCCCCTTCGCGTTGCAGCTCCGGGAGTTCGGGCTCAACTTCTCCGCGCCCCTGGACGACCGCGAGACCCGCCTGTTCCGGGCCGACGTGGTCGCGGACGTCGGCATCGACCCCGGTCTGGGCGCCACCGAGCTGGCCCCCGCCGTCATCATCGACACCGAGGCCATCCAGTTCGAGGAGCCCTACAACGAGCTGGTCGAGCCGGGCTTCTCCGAGGGCCTGGCGGACTTCCTGCCCACGGTGCTGGGCACGGTGCTGCCCGACGACCTGCTGCCCACCGTCGCCATCCCCAGCATCCTGGGCATCGGCCTGGACACAGTGTTCTGGCTGCCCGACGCCGACGGGCAGTGGATGGGCGGGTTCATCCTGCTGGACATCGATAACGTGCAGCCCCTGGAGGTCGCCGGCTGCGAGGGCGGCAGCTTCGGCTGCGACGGCTTCGAGGGCGAGACCGACCCCTTCGACTTCGAGACCCTGCTGGGCTGCGGCGAGGACAGCGCCGGCTGCGGCGCCGACAGCGCCGGCTGCGAGGACACCGGCTGCACCACCCAGCACCGCCGCCGCTTCTGGCCGGGGTGGCGCTTCGGGCTGGGCTTCTTCGCCCTGGTGCTCGCCAGCCTGCGCCGCCGCGGCTAGTACCCCCCCAAAGCGCGACGGCCACCGCCCCGGGGGGCGATGGCCGCGCCTCGTCCGCGCCGCTCAGCGCGCGGCGACGGGCTCGCCCAGCATGGCGTCCAGGCGGGCGACCTCCTTGTTGAAGTCGTCCATCGCCGAGGCGGGGAGCTTGCGACGGATGGTGTCGTGGTAGTCGAGCGGGTCGATGTTCTTGCTGCCCCGATCGAGCTGGTAGTGCAGGTGGGGCGCGGTGGAGCGGCCCGTGTTGCCCGACTTCGCCAGCAGCTGCCCGGAGGTGACGTGCTGGCCCTCGGTCACGCTGACCTTGTCGAGGTGGAGGAACTTGGCCAGCGTGCCGTCGGCGTAGCGCACCTCGACGCAGTTGCCGTTGGCCTTCCAGTTCCAGTTGACCCGGGTGACCGTGCCGGCCTTGGGGCTGACGACGTCGGTGCCAACGTCCGCCTTGAAGTCCATGCCCTTGTGGGTGGGGCGGTCCTTGAGCAGCGAGGTGATCTGGTCGTAGTCATCGAGGGGGCCGGCGACCAGGCGCAGGGGCACCTCGGTGCCGTCGGGGAACCAGTAGCTGGCGTAGGCGTCGCCGGGGGCCTGGTAGCGGTAGGCCTTGAGGGTGCGGCCGAGCTTCTGGCTCTTGAACCAGGCGACGGGGATCTCGATCTCGCCGTCGTCGCTCGCCCGCCAGGTGGCCACGACCGCGTCGCCGCGCCGCAGGTCCTTGCGCAGGTCGAGGTCCCACATGAACAGCCGGGAATAGACCGCCGCGACAGCGTCCGCCTGATCGCCGACCTCCGTCTGGAAGGTGCGGGCCAGGGAGTGGTCCACCTCGCCGCGGACCAGGGCCCAGCCCGACTTCGCGCCCGGCATGGCGTCCATCGCGACGACCTCGGGCTGGATGGTCTCGACGACGGAGTTGCTGGCGATGGCGGCGGCGGCCGTGCCGTCCTCGGGGGCCGCCGCCGCCACGACGGCGTCCTCCACGCCGGAGGTCAGCGCGCCCACGCCCGGATCCTCGGACGGGCCGAGATCGAGCGCCATGAAGATGTTGAGGACCAGGGAGATCCCCAGGAATCCGTAGAGCAGGTAGGGCGGAGCGTCAGGGCGGTAGCGATCGGAGCGCATGGGGTACCTCAGCAGCAGCAGCGGGAGCAGGGAGGAGGAGGGCGAATCCGGGCAGACGCCGGGAGCAGCACCCTCCGGCAGGACAGCAGGTGCAGGAGGATCCTGACCCATTTCTCTTGTCGTGTCAAGAGCTTTGGTCATGTAGTCTCTCAACACGAATGTGGTTAGAATCGGCCCATGTTCCGGATCACCTCCGAGCGTCCTGCCGAGCTGCCCTCCGAGGTCGTGGACGGCCCCCTCTTCCAGGGGGTGCCGCGCGCCCAGCGGATCGCGTTCCTGAGCGAGCTTTCGTACTTCTCCGCGGATCCCTCCACCGTCCTCTTCAGCGAGGGCGAGCCGGGGGACACGCTGTGGATCATCCTCAACGGCTCGGTCACCCTGACCCGACGCACCGACGCGGGCGAGCTGCTGGAGCTGGATCGCGCCCGCCAGGGCGATCTCTTCGGGGAGCTGGCCCTCATCTCGCCGGCGCCCCGGGCGACCACGGCCACCACGCTGCAGGAGACCGATCTCCTCGTGCTCAACCGGTCGCGCAACAAGAAGCTCCTCGCGGAGCGGAACCCCGCCGCCGAAGCGCTGCTGCGCTACATCACCCTGCGGGTGTGTCGCCGCCTGCGTCAGACCGACGCGCGCATCGCGCTGGTCCACGACGCCCTGCGGGGCGCGAGCGCAGCCCAGCTCGACGCCCGCGTCGCCACGCTCAACCAGCTCGGGACGTACTCGTGATCGACCTGCTGGATGTCCCGCTCTTCCGGGGCCTCGACCCGGCCACCGCCCGCGCGGTCGCGGCGGTGTTCGCGCGCCGCACCCTGGAGCCCATGGAGTGCCTCTTCCACCAGGGTGACCAGGGCGACTCCCTGGTGGTCGTGCTCGACGGCCTGCTCGAGCTGGTGCAGGACGACTCGGGGGAGGACGTCCACCTCGCCGACGTCGGGCCCGGGCGGGTGCTGGGGCTCGTCTCCCTGGTCGACCCGGGGCCGCGCACCGCCACGCTGCGGGCGCTGGACGACGCCGAGGTCGCCGTGCTCGACCAGCCCACCTTCCGAAAGCTGTGGGACGCCCAGGGCGACGCCGCCGCGCGCCTGCACTTCCAGCTCGCCCTGGCCAGCATCCATGAGCTGCGCTCGGGCCACCGCAAGCTGCTGGAGCTGCTGTACGAACCCCTGCGCGACCGCATGCCGCCCAGCGACGCCGACGTGGCGAAGGTGCAGGCCCGGGTCTACCAGGCGGGCTTCTTCCGCTGACCCCGGGGGCTCAGCCGCCGGGGGTCCAGGCGTCCGGGGCGCCGACGACCTGCAGCCCGCTGGCCGAGACCCGCACGTCCACGGTCTCGCCGCCAGGGACCTTCAGGGTGCCGCGGGTGAGCACGACGCTGCCGGTGGCGTCGCGGATCTCGACCTGCTGCTCGCCGGGCGCGAGGCTGATCTCGGCGGTGGCCTCGAAGAAGTTGCGGAGCCGGGCCAGGGTGATGCCGTTGACGGCGATGTCATACCAGGCGCCGGGCTCGGACGCGCTCAGGCGCAGGGTCCCCGGCCCGGAGGCCAGGGCGGCGACCTGATCGGGGGTCAGCTCGGCGGTGGTGGGGTTGACCATGACCCCGGTGAGGTCCGGGTTGTTGGCGGGGTCCTCGTCGGGGTCGTAGTACCAGTCGACGTAGTCGGTCTCGGCGAGGCCCTCGACGAAGACGGTGTTCTCCAGGATCAGCTTGCCGCCGATGTAGCGCATCACCGCCTCGTGGCCGGAGGGCACGTCGATGATGAGCACGCTGCCGCCCGCCTGGACCCGGTTGCGGCCGGGGTCGCACAGGATGGAGTAGGTGGCCAGCTTCTCGGGGTAGACGTGGCGGTTGACGCTGACGCTGACCGGCGCCTCTGCGGTGATCGCGATGCGGGCGGCGGCCTGGGCGGGGCTGACGACGAGGGCGAGGAGCAGAGGGATCATGTCGCGTCCATGGTGTCTGCTGTGGAAACGCCCAGGGCCAGGTTGGCCTTACGCTCGGCCTCGGCGTAGACCTCGGGCGGGGGCTTCTGGTCGTCGTTGAGCTGGTTGGCCATGCGCTTCCACACCTCGAACAGGTGCGCGTCCAGGGTCTCGGCTGCCCAGTCGGCGGTGGGGATGGGCTCCAGCACGTCGACGTCCACGGTCACAGGGTACAGCCGGAAGGTGCGCTTGGGCCAGTTCCGGTGGGCGTTGTGGATGACCACAGGCACGATGGGCAGGCCCGTGGCGAGGGCCAGGTGCGCGAGACCCTTCTTGAACGGCAGCAGCCGACCGTCCCGGCTGCGCGTGCCCTCGGGCCACAGCCACATGCCCAGTCCGTAGCGGCGCACGACCTCCGCGGTGCTGTTCATCGCCGCGATGGCGTTCTCCCGGTTGCCCCGGTCCACCAGCAGGTGCCCGGAGAGCCGGTACATCCACCCGAAGAACGGGATCTGCCCGACCTCCTTCTTGGCCACCCCGCAGCCGCCGACCGGGCAGAGCCACATGGCCAGCAGCGGGTCGAGGTTGGAGGTGTGATTGGTGATGTAGATGGCCGGGAAGCTGCCGTTGAGGCGCTCGCGGTGGTGGATCTCCAGGCGCGCGAGGGTCAGCCAGGCCGTGGCCCGACCGACGATCTTCCCCCAGTAGTTGCAGAGCCGGACCCGGGTGGCGCGCCAGGGCAGGCACAGCACCAGCACCGGGATCAGGATGATCGTGCCGACGACGACCAGCAGGAAGCCCAGCGAGATGCGCGCGACGGAGGTGATGCGGTTCACCCGCGCAACCTAACCCGCTGTCGCCCCCCGTCTCGTCCGAACCACGGTCGCGTAGACCTGCTCGAGCCGCGCCGCCACGGCGTCCCAGGTGAACCGCGCCAGGATGTCCACGCGGGCCCGCGCTCCCAGCGCCTGACGCCCCGCCGGATCGCGGGCCAGCGCCGCCAGCGCGTCCGCGAAAGCCGGGACGTCATGGTTCGGCACCTCCACCACCCCGGCGATGTCCCGCGCCGAGCCCCGGGCGCACACCGTGGGGCGCCCCAACCCCAGGTAGTTCAGCAGCTTGATGGGGTAGCCCGAGCACACCGCGCGGGGCAGCGCCGCGAGGTCGGCGGCCGCGATGAGGTCGCGCACCTCGGGCCAGGACGCGGTGCGCACGAAGCGTCGGCGGGCGGGCGGCAGCAGGGCCTCGGCGCGGCGCTCCAGGCGGTCCATCGGGGAGGCCGAGACCATGAGCAGCCCCAGGTCCTCCAGCCGGGCCACCGCGTCCACGAGCACCTCCAGATCCTGGTAGGCGTCGGGGTTGCCGGCGTAGACCACCCAGGGGCGGCCCTCCAGCCCGTACCGGGCCCGCGCCCGCGCCCCGTCCACGCCCTCCAGGTCAGCCGGGTCCACTCCGGGGGGGACGTGGTGGACCCGAGGGCAGCCCAGCGACTCCAGGATGGGCACCGCCTGCTCGGAGATGGCGACGGCGGCGTCGGCCAGCCGCGGCACGGACCGGTCCAGCCCCCGGCCCACCGCGCGCGCGACCGACCGGGCGGCCGGGCGGGTGAAGTAGCGGTGCAGCTCCTCGGACATCGTGTTGTGGTTGTTGTAGAGGAGCGGAATCCCACGGAGCCGACACGCCGGCCAGGCCGCCAGGGGCGCCTCGTAGTTGTGGGCGTGGATGAGGTCGGGCCGCGGGCGCAGCCGCAGGAGCTGGGCGGCCATCGCCAGGTCCAGCCAGGGCTTGGTGAGGTCCGGGCCCGCCCGCAGGTTGCTGTAGCCTCGGGGGGCCGGCGCGCGCAGCAGCGTGTAGTCGCCGTCGGGCTCGCCCTGGCCGAAGCCGTAGCAGGCCACGATGACCCGGTGGCCCCGCCGGGCGAGCGCCCGCGCCATGCCGCGCACGTAGACCTGGGAGCCCTGGGGGCTGGGGAACGGGAACGCGGCGGCCTGGACCACGGTGAGGCGCACCCTGGAGGGGTAACCCGTGGCGGACGCTGCGGCGGGTTAGGATGGCCCGCCGAAATCAACGCCGAGGTGCACATGACGGTCTCTCGTGACGAAGCCCGCGCCGCGTTCGACGACGCCCCTGAGCAGCCCTGGTTCACCGGCGTCCGCATCAAGGATCGGCGTCACGAGCCGCTGACCCCCGGCGGACGCTGCAGGCTCACCCTGTTCGAGCAGGTCGAGGGCGACGATCGGCCACACCCCCGGCTCCGCACCGCGATGCCCCCGATGCCGGACCCCAGCCCCCCCGCGGCCCTGTTCTCCCCCCCGGAGGCCGCGCCCGGCACCCCGGAGGCGGCCATCGAGGCGGTGGAGGCGGGCTTTCGCGCTGCGGGCGGGCTGCTCGCGCTGGGCGACCTCGACCCCGCGACCGCCCCGGACGGCAGCGCGCACTACTGGCGCAACAGCATCCGGGTCCAGCGCACCGCCCGCTTCTTCGAGGAGGCCAGTGCGTGGCTCGACCGGCTCCCGCTGACAGGGCGCGCCGTCGCCCGCTCCGGGATCCGCCAGCTCGAGGCCCGCGCCTATGCGGGCCTTGTGCAGTTCGACGACGGCAACACCGGCACGTACCACAGCTACGAGCACGACAAGCCCTTCGTCCACTACCTGGAGGCGCTCCTCAAGACCCTGCCCGAGGAGGGCACCCCCGCCTGGGGCCTGCTGCCCGCCGAGCAGCAGGAGGCGGTGCGCCGCCAGCGGGCCCAGGCCCGCAACCACCTCGACCATCTGATGCGCCACAAGTACGCCTACAACGGGATCATCGAGACCGACATCGAGCGCACGCTCGGGGGACTGCTCATCGACCGGCGCACCCGGAACATCGCCTCGGAGACCACAGAAAGCCAGCACTCCCTGGTCCCGCAGTACGAGCTGCTGCGCGTCGAGCCGGCCGCCGAGCACCCCCACGCCGGGGCCTGGGTCTACCGCGACGGCGACGCCCTGCGCCTGCAGGACGGCACCCGGGTCGAGGTCGCCGCCGAGCAGCTCCGGGCCGTGCCGGTCCCCGCCGACCGGCTGACCTTCCTCCGCGCCCCCCAGGACCCCCGGCTGCGCCGCGGGGTGCGCCTGGACTGGGACGGCAGCGGCTTCGTGCGCCAGGGCAAGGTGGGCTGGGTCTCCTGGGCCGGCCACTGCGACATCAAGGCCATCATGGAGCAGCTCGGGATCACCCTGGAGGGCCCGCTGGAGTCCCGCCCCAAGGTCGAGGAGTACCGCAGCGACACCGGCGACCTCACCGAGTACAGCCGCGACCTGCTCATCGAGATGATCGCCAGCGTGCTGGAGCTGGGATCCCGCTACAACCGGGTGGACGGCAGCGGCGCGGTCGTGCGCGGCGAGCATCACTTCGGCGGGGCCCGGAACGACAGCCGGCCGGATCGCCTGCAGTTCACCGGCCTGCGCCAGGGCCGGCACTTCCGGTGGCCGCTCAGCACCCGGCAGGAGACCTTCACCATCACGGGGCTGACCCGGGGCGGCGCGCCGGTGGACGTCGACACCGCCTTCTTGCGCTACCTCCCGGACGCCGTCGCGGTCGACTTCGCCAACAACCCCCAGTTCATCAAGACCGTCGAGGGCGACTACAACCTCATCGACGTGTCCGGCGCGGTGCTGACCGCCCGGGTCAAGCTGGATCGCTTCGACGCGATCACCGGCTACCCCGAGCAGGACACCGAGACGCTGACCATCGACCTGCGGCCCGACTACAGCGGCCCCCGCCAGCTCCTCGGCACCCACATGAAGGACGCCGGCGCCCGGGAGCTGTACCGGGTGTGGTTCGACCACAAGGCCCGCCGCGTCGAGCTGATCCCCGAGCGCTACACCCGCGACGACGCCGGCCGCTGGGTCGCGAAGGAGCTGCCCGGCCAGGCCGTGCGGATCCCGCTGGTGGCGCCGCTGAGCGTCACGCTGAGCCGGGAGATGAAGGAGGACGACCCCGAGCTGCTCGACAAGCTCCTGCGCATCGCGATCCGCCAGGGCCAGAACATCTGCGCCGACACCGACATGGCCGCCGAGGTCTGGAACGGCGTGGTGACCCGGGTGGAGAGCGAGCGGGTGGCCTGGAACGCCGCCACGCGGGTCGAGCGCTGGAAGGTGTTCGTGAAGGCCCGGTTCGGGAACGCCACCCTGGAGTACCTGCTTCGCCTGGACGACGAGGGCCACGCCTCGGCGTACTGCCCGCTGCCGGGAGGCAAGGCCCCGGACTTCTTCTGGCAGGACTTCCCCGACGTGGGCTCCAAGGGCATCGAGGGCCGCGACTGGGTGGTCAACAGCAAGATGCTGGAGCGAGGCCTGATCGACGTGGAGGAGGCGCGGTGGGCGCAGGGCGGCGTGTACGTGCACGACGAGCACATCAAGAACGTCTACGAGATCCTGTGGGCCGGGCTGAGCGGCCACCGCTGGACCATCGTCCACGGCAACAAGCGCTACGGCTTCACCGAGCGGGAGGCCTGGGAGACCGCGGTCCTGGAGTTGGAGCGCCTGAGGGAGGCATTCGCCACAAATGGACGGTCAGATGAATTATTTTCTTAAATGAGAGTATTTGAAGAATTTCTCTTGATTCCGACCTCCGTTGACTGCGATTCTGAAGCTGCGATGACCTTGAATCGTTCATCGCGGCTTTGCGAAATGACAACTATGGTGAGACCAGGATGGTCTGCGAGCTGCGGTACACGACCCCTCCCCACCTGAGGCCCCTGCCCAGGCGCACCCGGGTCGACACCACCGCTCCCCACCCCACCGAGCCCACCGCCCGCGCCTGCGCATCAGGCCGAGGTGATCGCCACCGGTCTGCCAGGAGGGAGAGAACATGCCTTACATCGTCCCCGCTTCCAAGACGCTCCGGCTGAAGATCGTCTACTACGGCCCGGGTCTCTCCGGGAAGACCACGAACCTCGTCCAGCTCTACGAGGGCATCCCTGCAGACGTCCGGGGCAAGCTCATCCAGCTCGACACCGAGACCGAGCGCACCCTGTTCTTCGACTACTTCCCGCTGAACCTCGGGCGCCTGGGCAGCTACCGCATCAAGATCGACTTCTTCACGGTGCCCGGCCAGTCCTTCTACAACGCGACCCGACGAACGGTGCTGGAGGGCGTCGATGGGCTGGTATTCGTGGCGGACTCGGCCCCCCGGCGCGAGCACGCCAACACCGTCGCGCTGCGGAACCTCAAGTCCAACCTCGAAACCCTGGGCACGGACTTCGACCAGATCCCGCTCGTCTTCCAGTGGAACAAGCGGGACGCCCCGGGCGCGCTGCCGGTGGAGCTGCTGGAGCGGGTCCTGAACCCGGACGGCCGCCCCTCCGTCAACGCCGTCGCGCTGCGGGGCGAAGGTGTCCGGGAGACCCAGAACCTCATCGTAAAATCCGTGCTGCAGCGGATCCGCTTCCTGAGCCAGCGTGGCCCGGGACGCAACGCCCGGAAGGCGGGTCCCAAGACCGCCGCGAGCTGATGCGCGGCACGGAGGCCCAAGCAAGATGACCGAGATCCTCACCGGGGCCCTGGAGCACCTGAGCCTGCCCGCTCTGCTCCAGCTCCTGGAGAACGAGGCCATCACCGGACGCCTGAAGCTCGGGGACGCCGGTGAGATCCAGGTCGCCGACGGCAACATCGTCGGCGCCCTCTGGAAGGACGAGGAGGGGTACGTCGCCCTGATGCAGCTCTTCTTCGTGACCGAGGGGCCCTTCGCGGTGGAGGTCGGGGAGGTGTTGAGCACCACACTTCGCCACCAGCAGCCGATGGGCAGCAACACCGGGCTGATCATGTCGGCCTTGAGGCTCGTGGACGAGTGGGTCCGCCTGGCGCCGATGGTCCTGGCGCCCGAGCCCGCCACGACCTGGTCGGACGCCGAGTTGGACCCGCTCCTGCCAATGCTGGACGGACACCGCACCCTCGCCGAGGCCACGCTGCACGCGGGGCTCGTCCCCTGCGCGGTCATCGAAGCCGTGCTCGACGCCCTCGACGGCCGGGCCCTGCGGAGCGTCGCCCCCCCCGACCCGGAGCGGGCCGCCGCCGCCTTGAACCCGCCGGACCCCTCGGAGTTCTACGACCTCATCGACCAGGGGCGCCAGCACCTGCGCGCCCGCGAGCTGTCCGAGGCCGAGGCGTGCTTCCGCCGCGCGCTGATGGCCCGCCCGGACGAGAGCCTCGCCCGCCAGAACCTTCGCCGTGTGCTCCAACTCCGAGAGCGCGAGGGGCCCTGAAATCTATCGAACTTTGTGACCTCGGACAGCCGAGGCGCGCCCCACCGGACACCCTGACTTGAAGCCACAGAACAAGGGAGCAGCCATGAGCCGCATCGAGAACCTGACCAAGCTGATCCGCAACCTCTCCACCACGACGCCCGACATCGAAGCCGCTGCGGTCGTCGACAACGACGGCCTGATGATGGCGTCGTCGCTGCCCGCCGACATGGACGACGACTCCGTCGCCGCCATGAGCGCCGCGCTGCTCGGCATCTCCGAGCGCATGGCCGACGAGCTGGGCCGCGGCGATTTGAGCATGTGCATGATCAAGGGTGACGATGGGTACTGTATCCTCACGCGGTGTGGCCCGGACGCCGTGCTGGCGGTGCTCACCTCTCCCCGGGCGAAGCTGGGCCTCATCTTCCTGGACACCTCGCGCGCCGCCAAGGACATCGCGAAGCTCCTGTGAGCATGAGGCTCTGAAGCGGATCGAGTTCACGCGGAGGATACATGGAGTTCACCGGACTGGAGGGCAAGATGGTCGCCCTCCTCGAAGGGGTCAACCTCATCGGCGGCTACCCGATGTCCCTGGTCTGCACGGACCAGGGGCTCCTGGTGGCTTCCTCGGGCGAGCAGGTCCGCTCGGAGATCGTGGGGGGGTTGACCAGTCTCTTCAATGACATCGTCTCGCGCGCCCAACGTGACCTCGAGTTCGAGCGCGTGGACGAGCTGACGCTGACGAACGCGGACGCGATGCGCTACGTCATCCGTCCGCTGCCCATCTCCTCGGATCCCCGGCTGTTCCTGGTGGTCCAGGTGCCCAAGAACAAGTCGTGGCGACAGCACACGAACCTCCTGGTCAAGCGCCTGGTGGCCCAGCTCGAGCCGCTGGTGACGCCCATCAGCGCCGACGAGGCTGAGGGATAGGCCGTGCCTGAGCTGCCGGATGATGCGCTGCTGGACGTGGGCGATCTGGCGATCGAGTTCTCAGACGACGACCTGGCCGCGCTCCTCGCGGGGGAGCCCGAGGCGCTGGATGACGACGAGGAGCTGGACGCCCAGGACGAGCTGCGGGCCATGGCCCGACGCCTCTCCGGCCAGTACATCGACGTCATCGGGCACTACGTGCAGCAGGCCTTCGGCCTGAGGGTCGGGCAGCCCGGCAACGGCGCCCAGGTCATCTCCGCGCTGGACAGCGTGCTGCGGCTGGCCCGAGAGACCGAGGACATCCCGCTCGCCACGGCGCTGGAGGACATCCGCCAGCTCGTCGGGGACGGGGTGCCCGCCGGAAAGCGGGACCGGCACCACCACCTCCGGACGCTGAAGGAGGCCACCCTGGCCTACGCCCTCTGCCTGCACCCCGGCGATCGGGAGCGCCTGGAGCGCATCGTGATCTATGAGGACCGCTCCCTGCCCCTGCTCGACGAGCTCGCCGAGATCCACGGCATCGGGCCCAAGCGATTGGAGCGCATGTACTGCGCCGGCCTGTTCACCGTGGACGCGGTGAGCAGCGCGGATCCGCAGGAGATCGCGGATGTCACCGGCATGCCCTCCAAGCTGGCCGTCACGGTCGTGGACCGCACGCGGGCGTTCGCGGAGTCCCAGCGCCGCGAGGTCGTCGAGGAGATGCACCGCCGGGTGCAGGAGTTTGCGCGGGTGCTGCCCCGCCTGGAGCCGGGCCGCCACCCCGAGCTGATCAAGATGGCCCGCTCCACCCTCCAGGAGTTGGAGAAGGCGCTGGCCCAGCTCGAGTCCTGACGGAGCCCATGACGCGCGCCCTGTCACCGGACACGAAGAGACCGCCTCTGTGCGATGCTATGGATGCGGACGGAGAAACAAACCAATGATCTGGACCGAACTCATCGCGCGGCTGGTGGAGCGGAGCGGTCGCTCCGAAGACGAGGTGCGCAGCGTGCTGAACGCGCTGGTGGACGAGACCACCGAGGCGCTGCTGGCGGACGAGAGCGTGCCGCTGCGCAACCTGGGGACCTTCTCGGCCCGCTGGCGGCAGCCCCGCACCGTGCGCTCCATCTCCGACGGGCGCAAGATCGTCCTGGACGGGCGACATGTGCCCCACTTCCGGGCCAGCGGCGCCCTGCGCCAGCGCCTGACCGAGCGCACGCCGCAGACCTGGCGGGATCCGGCCCAGCAGGAGGCGTGGCGCGTCGCGGAGACCCTGGTCGACGACCTCGACCTCTACCACAGCGCGATGGCGCCCCGCGGGCTGTCCTCCGACGACGAGGTCGACACGGTGCTCGCCGCCTGCGACCAGGCCTTCGGCACCCTCTGGCGGCACGTCGTGGACGCCTACCGGGGCGAGGTCGACCCCACGATGAAGGGGGACTTCTCGCCGCTGGCCGCCGCCGCGACCTCGCGCTGGGCCGACTCAGCCTGAGCCGGGCACGACCACCGGGGCGTTGATCGCGCGGGCCAGCGCCTCGGGCTCGATCGGCCCCTCCAGCGCCTCGACGCGCCCGGTGAGCAGCACCGCGACGGGCCGACCCCTGCCGCGCAGCGCGTCGACCCGGGCCTGCACCTCGCCCAGGGCCACCGGAGACGGGCCGAGGTGGAAGGTGCTCCCCTCCCCCACCTCGACGTCGGGCAGCGGCCCGACCACCAGCACCCGGTGCGCGGCGCCCAGCGCCACCAGCAGGCGCTCGGCGGGCTCCGGCTCCCGGTAGACGGTCGGGCCGACCCGGGCGGGGGCGAGGCCGGGCACGGGCGAGGTCCCCCCGCGCCGATCCCGCCGCCGCAGCAGCCCGATCGCCAGCAGCCAGCCGACCGCCGCCACGGCCCAGGGCAGCGTGCGCCCCTCCGCGCCCTCCATCTGGGGGCTGCCGCGGGGGGTAGAGCCGCTGGCCGCGCCGGAGGGCCCCAACGGGGTGTAGGCCTCCACGGCGCCGTCTCCGGTGATCCGCACGTCCAGGTCCATCTGGGCCCCGGGGGTCAGCGTCACCGCCCCGGTGAAGACCTCGCCCCGGCTGTCGGTGAGGGTGATCTGCAGGCGCGCGGCGTCCGGGGCCTGGACGACCACCGCGCGGATGCCGTCGTCCGCGACCACATCCGGGGGCGCGCCGTCGTCCTTGGGGGTGAACCGCGCGGTCACCCCGTCCCCCTCCACCACCCCCTCGACCGCGCCCTGGAGCTGCGCCTCGGGGTCGGCGATGCGCAGCATCAGAGGCGCGGCCAGGGCCTCCATCACCAGCAGGAGCGCGATCATGGGGTCCCTCCGGGCACGGCGAAGGCCAGGATGCGCTCCCCGCCGTCCCGGCTCTCCGCCGGCGTCGGGTCCATGCGGAGAAGCCCCTCCTCCAGCCGGGCGCGGTCGCCGGGGGTGAACAGGTCGGCGTGCAGCGCCACCGTGGCGAAGCCCTCCTCCGCGAGCGCCTCGCCCACCGGCTCCTCGGCGAGCAGGGCGGTGACCAGGGCGCGCTGCCGGGCCACCCGGGGGTTGAGGCTGGCGTAGGGCGTGACGCAGTCGTCGGCGATGGGGCGGCCGTGCTCGGTCTGGTAGAGGCAGGCCAGCGCCTGGAACCAGGGGTTCAGCTCGTCCTGGCGGCCCAGGTACTCCGGGAAGAGGTCGAGCACCGGCCCGCGGTGGGCACCGTACGCGGACGGGGCGTCGGCGAGGGCGGTGCGCTGCCGCATGGGCATGCCCCCCCAGCCGAAGACGTCGAGGATGACGAGCGCGAGCAGCGGCCAGGCGCGCCAGCCCACCCGGTCCACCAGCGCGGTGGCCACCCGCGCGGCGACCACCCCGCCGCACAGCACCCAGGCCCAGCCCAGCCGGGTCGGGAAGCGGATCAGCTCGGCCTGGGGCAGCTCGGCGATGAGCGCCATCGGCAGGTAGGTCCACGCCCCGCGCGGGGTGAACAGGGTGGGCCCGAACGACAGCGTCAGCGCCACGAGGCCGGCCAGCGCCACCCGCCGCCAGCCGGTGAAGCCCCGCAGAGCCACCGGGGCGGCCAGCACCAGCGCGATGACGGTCGCCGGGGTGAACGAGGACATCGAGTGCTCCACCCGGTCCAGCTCCGGGGTGGGCGCAGCGAGGCTCAGCAGGTTGGTGGAGCCGTGCTGCATGAAGTGGATCTGGCTGGGGAAGCCGTCGTGCAGGTAGGGCGCCCCGGTGTGCATGCCGCTGCCCGAGAAGCCCGAGAGGTAGAGGCCCCCGACCAGCGCTACCCCCGCCGCCGCGACCGCCACGGGCGCGACCCGCAGCTCCCGGCGCAGGAGCCCGCCCAGCAGGAACACCGGCGCCATCACCGAAGCGGCCAGCCCCAGGTATGCGGTGGTCAGCAGCGCCCCGCTCCAGCCCACCGCCGCCAGCGCCCCGTGCCACCACCGCGCGTCCGCCCGGGTCGCCCGCCACCACGCCCACCCGAACAGGGGCAGCCAGGGGTCGAGCAGGTGGTAGACGTGCCCCTCCAACAGCGCCGTCGAGGCCAGCCCGCAGAACCCGAAGGCCAGGCCCGCGATCCACGACCACGGCGCCCGCGCCCCAAGCGCCTCGGCCAGGGCGCTGGCCGCCCAGGCCGACATCCACACCCCCAGCACCTGGAGGGCGTTATGCACGGCCACGGGCGAGGCCCACTGCGTCAGCCAGGCCAGGGCGATGAGGGTGAAGCTGTCGGGGCGGCTGTAGTCCGCGCCGTTCGGCCAGGCCGTGAGCGGGTCATGCAGGCTCGGCACCACCCGCGCCGCCGCGTCGATGAACCACACCGTGCCGGGCAGATCGAAGTGCCGCCCCACCAGCGTCGCCCCGCCGGAGACCGCCGCCGGCCAGGTCCAGGCCACCGCCAGCGCCAGCAGCGCCGCCGGGGTCACCCAGCGCCTCACCGCCGCCTCGCCGGAAAGGCCCGCCCGACCAGCCACACCACGTACAGGAACAGCAGCCCCGCCCAGCCCAGGGAGGCGGTCACCCAGGAGCTCTCCCGGGCGTCGAGGGTGCGGACGAGGTAGGGCGCGACCACCCGCTGGGCCCGGGGGTTGTCTCCGAACGCCAGGGCGTAGGCCAGCCGGTCGGCGGGCTGGTGGATGCGCTCCAGGCCGGCGTAGACCTCGGCCTCGGACAGCGCGCCGCCGGTGGCCAGGATGCGGATCGGCAGCACGCGCACCGGATCGCCGGTCCACGCGCCCACGTACAGGCCGTCGGCGGGCACGTCGCCGGGGGAAGAGCCGTCGTCCCGGAGCACCAGCGTCCGGTCCTCCCCCAGCCAGGTGGTGCGGACCTCCAGCCGCACCTCCGGGTTGGCCTGGGCGGTGGCGATCTCGATCCGGACCTCGTCGGCCAGAGCCGTCGCCAGGAGCAGGGGCCAGAGCATGACCCCGAGCCTACCTCAGGGCGCGGAGACGTACCCGTCGGCGCTCCGAAATCCGCTCGCCTGCTCCAGGATGTCGGCGACGGTGTCGCGCAGCGTGGCCGTGGGATCGCGCGGCGACCAGCCCAGCTCGACGCGGGCGCGGGTGTCGTCCACATACCAGGTGTGGCAGGCCTGCTCGACGTCGACCCGGTCGGCCACGAAGCCGAAGCCTACGCCGTCCCGTCCGAACCGGGGGAACAGCTCCAGCGCCCTCCGGATGGCCGATGGCGCCTTGATCAGCGGCGGTCGCTTCCCCGTGAGCCGCGCCAGCCGCTCGTAGAAGGCCATCAGGGTCATGTTGGCCGAGCCCAGCAGGTAGCGGCTGCCGGGGCGCCCCTTGTAGAGCGCGGTCTCGACGGTGGCGGCCACGTCCCGCACGTCGGCGAAGGAGAGGCCCCCCGGGGGCGCAGCGGGCACCTGATCGTCCAGGAACATCCGCACGATGCGGCTGGACGCCCCGGTGCGGTCGCCGGGCCCGAGCAGCCAGGAGGGGTTGAGCGAGACCACCTGGAGGTCCCGGGCGCTGGCCTCCAGCGCGGCCTCCTCGGCGATCAGCTTGGTGCGGTAGTAGGGCCAGCGGTAGATGATGTCGCGGGGGGTCTCGGTCCGCTCGTCGGAGATCTGGTCGGGGTCGGCGGACACCGCGACCGTGCCCGAGGTGGAGAGGTGGACCACCCGCCGCACCCCGGCGCGACGGGCCTCGGCCAGCACGTTCTCGGTGCCCCGGACGTGCAGGTCGTACAGCCGCTGGGCGTCCTCGGGGTGGTGGGAGACCAGGCCCGCCATGTGGATGAGCGCCTGGCAGCCCTCGGCCACGCCCGCCAGGGTGGCGGCGTCGGTGATGTCACCCACGACCACGGGCACGCCGAGCTCGTCCTGCGCGCGCCGACAGAGCGCCACCACCTCGTTGCCGTGGCGCAGGCGCTCAATGACGTGCCGGCCCAGGAACCCCGTCCCGCCGGTGACCAGGATCCTCACAGGCTCACCTCCGAGAGCTGGAACACCCGGCTGAACTCGATGAGCAGCGGGATGTCGTTGGTCTTGAGCGCCCCGGAGATGAACTCGGAGGGGTCGGGCACGTACTTGTCCATGATGATCTTCCGCATCAGGTCCACGCTGGTCTTGACCACGCAGTCCGCCGCGCCGCCCTGGGGGCGCCCGGAGGAGACCCTGGCCGAGGCGCCGTCCACCTGGACCGTGAAGCGGGGGCCTTCCTTGCCGCCCAGCGAGAAGTACCAGCAGACGGGCTTCTCGACCCGGCCGGGATCGAAGCGGCCCTCCAGGGTGCCGAAGGCCTCCTGGAGCAGCTCCACCGGGTCCTTCCGCGCCTCGACCTGGGTGGCGTCCGCCATCGCCGTGAGGTCCAGCACCCCGCCGTCGCGCAGGGCCTCGACCGCCATCTGGCTGAGCTGGGCCACCCGGCGGGCGGCCTCGGAGCGCTTCATGCCCTCGGTCAGCCGCAGGAGGTCGCGGCTCTGGAGCGGCGGGCCGATGCGGACGGTCACGTCGCGCTTGCGGGGCAGCACCGCGCCCTTGGGCAGGGCCTCGAAGGTGCCCTCCAGGTGCATCGGCAGGATGTCGACGCCGGTGTCCAGGGCCAGCCAGCCCACCAGGGGCTTGAACTCGCCGATGACGCCGTCGGTGCGCCGGGTGCCCTCGGGGAAGACAAGCGCCACGTTGCCCTGATCGATGACCTCGCGGGCCTGCTGGAGGCTGGCCCGGAAGCCGCGCTTGCGGTCGATGGGGCGCAGGTTGGTGAGCTGCTCGAAGTAGGCCACCACCCAGGGGTTGCCCTCGAAGAAGTAGTCCTTCGCCGCCAGGGCCACCAGGCGCTGCCCGTAGGGGCCCAGCGCGAACTTCACCAGCCCCATGTCCAGGTGGGAGCAGTGGTTGCTGACCACCAGGGTCTGCCGGTTCTGGGGGATGAAGCCCCGCCCGATGACCGTGGTGTGCAGGCCCGTGCCGTAGATCTCCCGCTGCACCCAGCCCAGGGCGTCCTTCATCGGGCGGGCGACGACCTTGGGGATGTGGACGCTGTCGCGGACGTCGGCCTCCTTGACGATCTGGGGCCGGGGCGCATTCACCAGGGCGATGACCTCAGCGACCGTCTCGCAGCGGGCCAGGCGGTCGGCGTCGGGCTGGCCGTGGCCCATGGACTCCAGGGCGCTGGCCAGCTCGACCCACATCAGGGAGTCGAAGCCCAGCTCGTCGCCCAGGTTTGTATTCTCGGTGACCCCCGCCGCGCTGACCCCGGCCACCGCCGCGATGGCGTCGACCACCGGACCGGCCAGGGACTCGCCCCGCTGGACCCCCGTGGTGCTGGCGGCGACGATGCGCTCCAGGACCTGGCGGACCTCCTTGCGCTTGACCTTGCGGGTGGCCGTGCGGGGCAGGTCGGCGTCCACGAGGTGGATCACCGCCGGGCGCTGGACCTTGGGCAGCTTCGCGACGCGGTCGCGGATGGACTCCTTGGCGCGGGCGTGCAGGGTGTGGCGGTCGATGGCGGTGGCGCCGGGCTTGCGGGTGTCCTCGGGGACCGCGAGCATGCCCAGGCGCTCGCCGCCGCGGGGGTCGTCCAGGCCGACGAGGCTGAACTCCTTGACGTAGCGCAGCTCGCCCAGGGCGTTCTCCACGTCGTCCAGGTAGATGTTCTCGCCGGAGGAGGTGACCACGACCTCCTTGGCCCGGCCGACCAGGCTCAGGCGGCCCTTGTGGTCCAGCCGGCCCAGATCGCCGGTGTGCAGCCAGCCGTCCGCGTCGAGCACGGCCTCGGTGGCCTCGCGGTTGCCGTAGTAGCCCTGCATGACGTTGGGGCCCCGCGCCACGACCTCGCCGACGCCGTCGCCGTCGGGGTCGAGGATCTTCAGCTCGACCCCCGGGATGGCCGAGCCCACGGTGCCCGCCTTGGCGCCGGGGTAGCCCTTGGCCACGCTGAGCACCGGCGCGGCCTCGGTCAGCCCGTAGCCCTCGGCCAGGTGCAGCCCGACGCCGGAGAAGAGCTGGTGGGTGCCCTTGGGCAGCGCCGCCCCGCCGGAAATCAGGAAGCGGATGTTGCCCCCCAGCCGGTCGTGCACCGAGCCGAAGAACAGCCGCCCGGCGTCCAGCCCGGTGGTCTTGCCGACCCAGCGGTTGATCTCCAACCCGGCGTCGAACACGGTCTCGAAGAGGTCGCCGCGCTCGCGGACCTGGCTGCGGATGCGCCGCTCCAGGAGCTGCCACAGCGCCGGGACACCCACCATGCCGGTGACGCGCCCCTCGCGCAGCCCCCAGGTCAGGCGCTCGCCGTTGATCTCGTCCAGGTAGAGGACCCGCGCGCCCCGGGACAGGGGCAGGAGCAGCCCGCACGTGAACTCGAAGGTGTGGTGCAGGGGCAGCACCGAGAGCACCCGGTCGGACTCCCGCAGCTCGAAGATGCGGCCCAGGCTGGACAGGAGCGTGCAGAAGTTCTCGTTGCTGAGCATCACGCCCTTGGGCACGCCGGTGGTGCCCGAGGTGAACAGGATGCTCGCGACATCCGAGGGACGGGCGCTCTGGGGCGGCAGGCGGTCGGTGGGGCCCGCGGCGGCGGCCGCGTGCAGGTCGAGCTGGGGGCCGACGAGCACCTCGCCGAAGCCCGCCCGCGCCTTCGCGTCCAGCACCGCCGCCCGGGTGGAGGCGGTGGCGGCCACGTTCGCGGCCTGCTCGGGCGCCAGCGCCGGGTCCAGGGGCACCGCGATGCCCCCCGCGCGCAGGATGCCGAAGTAGGCGATGGCCCAGTCGGGGTGGTTCTGCCCGGAGAGCACCACCCGGTCGCCCTGGGAGACCCCCGCGTCGATCAGGCGCTGGGCGGCGGCGTGGGCCCGCTCCCGCATCTCGCGGTAGGAGATCCTGGAGAAGCCCTCGTCCTGGGCGCGCAGCAGGGCCGGCGCCAGGTCGTGGCGCTCGGCGACCTCGTCCAGGAAGTCCAGCAGCGTGTCGTGGGGGCGCAGCGGCTTGACCGGCCGCTGCATGCGCTCGTCGATCTCCGGGAGGACGTGGGCCTCCAGCCCGGGGATGTGGACCTCCAGCAGGTAGTGCCGCCAGTCGATGGTCTCGGGCCGCCAGCAGATGAAGGCCTTCTCCTCGTCGACCAGCCGGTCGTAGGCCGCGCGGGTGTTCGCGCAGGAGAAGCGGTAGCTGTGGGTGGCCATGAAGGGCACGAACTGGTCGAGGATCTTCTTCTTGACCCGCATGCCCTTGGAGAGGCTCTTGAGCCCGCCCCGGGCCGGCTTGACCAGCGGCGCCAGCGGCCCCACCCCCACCTTCTTGAGCAGGCTGGAGGCAGAGTCTGCGGTGTCCGCCCAGAAGTCCGGCCCCCGCTCGAAGTACTGCTCGGTGGTGATGGGCGTGGATTCGAAGCGGGCCTGCATCCAGTTGGCCAGCGGGTTGCCCCCCTTCTCGTTGAGGAGCCACTGGCGACGCCGCAGCCCGGTCAGCTCGATGAACCGGTACATGAGCAGCGGCGAGGTGTCCGAGGAGCCGTACTGGTAGACGACCTGGGGGTTGCCCTCCAGCAGCTCGCCCAACGACAACATCATGCCGGCGGCCACCATGTCGACAGGGATGACGTCGAGCACGGAGTCCGGGCGAGCGGGGTAGCTGCCCGCGGTGCGGATGCCCAGATAGATCAGCGGCGCCGAGGTGTTGATGCCCTCGGCCCAGCCGGTGCTGGGGAAGCTGACGGCCGACTCGATGACCGCCGGCCGCGCGATGGTGAAGGGCAGGCCCGAGGCGCAGAGGATCTGCTCCCCGATGGACTTGGTGTAGGTGTAGATGTTGTGCCAGCCCCAGTACTTGGCGCGCTCGGTGCCGGCGTCGACCAGCCGCTGCTCCTCGAAGCGGCGCTTGACCTTCTCCAGCTCGTCCTCCAGGGCGCTGCCCCGGGCGGGCTCCCCCTTGGCGATCAGGTTCTTGCGGGCCTGATCGATGAAGTCGGTCTGGCGGAAGGCGTCGTCGGACCGGTGGCGGACATGCTCGACCAGATCGACGCACTCGGCGATCTCCCGCGCGGGGTCCCAGTGCTCGACGGGCAGCTCGTCGGCCCGGGGGAACGGGAAGGTGCGGGGGTCCAGCTCGTCGACCTGGCCGGTGCGGTCGCCGGCCACGTAGCAGGTCGAGGTGTGCAGGAAGGGGATGTTCCCCAGGTCGCGGGCCAGGGCGACGAGGTTCTGCATGCCGAAGGCGTTGGCCTGAAGCCCGTAGTCCAGGGGCGGGTTGAAGCTGACCACACCCGCCGAGTTCACCAGCGCCGTGAGCGTGCCCCGGAGCTGGTCGCGGACCTCCTGGGGCACACCGGCGAACGGCTCGCTGACGTCGCCGGGGATGGGCGTGACCTTCTCGCGCATGTAGGCGTCGTACCGCGCCCCCGGGTGCAGCTCCCGGACCGGGTCGAACACCGCCGAGGGCACGATCTGGGACCAGTAGCGCGCCTCGCTGTCCGTCTTGATGGCGCCGTCCTTGCCCTTGCGCGGGCGGACCACGAGGTAGACGTGGTCGATCTCCGGGAAGTACGTCAGGAGCATCGACAGCCAGACCTTGCCCAGGAAGCCCGTCCCCCCCATGACCAGGAGTCGGGCGCCCTTGAGCAGGCGGCGCAGCTCGAGCGGGGTCGGACCCGCGGCGGCGCCGGACGCGGCGGTGGCCTCGCTCATTCGTCGTCCTCCCGGGCCTCGATGGCCCCGGCGCTCGGGGTGGGCGTGACGTCCGCCATCACCATCGGCACGATGCGGAAGCAGGTGATGCTGGGGTTGGCCGGGGCGGTCTCCCGCGCCATGCGCAGGGCCTCGTCCATCGTGGCGGCGGTCTCATAGCCCAGGATCCCGGGCACGTACTCGTTGTCGGCCCCCACCACGATGACCCGGCCGATGTGCTGGCGGCCGTTCTCGCCCCAGTACCACATGTAGAAGGGGTGGGCGGGGTGGTAGCCCTTGCCGGTGCGGTACATCTGGATGTAGCCGGGGTTCGCGGCGAAGGTGCGCTCGAAGCGCTTGTGCAGCTCCATCGCGTCGCGGGTGCGGGGCAGCAGCTTGTGGAAGAACTCCACGTAGGGGGCGTGCTGCTCGCGATCGAACTTGTCGGTGCAGGGGTGGGTGATGATGACGGTGGCGCCCTTCTTCATCAGCGGCGCCCCGCGGGCCAGGTTGAACAGGTAGCCCTGGGCCATCACCGACACCAGCAGCGGGTTCAGGAAGGCGTTGACGTTGTAGGGGCTGATGTAGGGGATGGGGAAGATGCAGATGTCGGCCTGGCCCTCGATCGGGACCAGGAGCTGCTCGTAGACCTTCTCCAGGCAGGCCTCGTGCACCGGCTCGCAGGCGCCGGCCCACACCCCGGTCACCCCGTAGGGCGCCGGCACCCGGTCGAAGATGGCCGCGCGGGCGGGCTGGGGCAGGAGCTTCAAGGAGCGGATGAGCGCCTTCATCGCCCGCTCCTCGGCGGGTGTCAGCTCGTCCTCGTTCTTGGCGAGGAAGGCGAGCGGCGCATCGAACATCCGGTTGTTGACGGTGGTCTCGATGTGGAAGGTGTCCACCTTGGACTCGATGAGCCGCCCGACCTCCACCATCTTGTCGGAGAGCGCGCTGGCCTTGGGGTCCATGTAGGACTTCGAGGCGCGGATGGTGTGCGGGGTGTGGTGGGCCTTGAGGGTCTTGTAGCCGACCAGCCCCGTGCCCATGGACTTGTGGCCGCCGTTCATCGGCACGAAGGTGAGGTTGACGTAGATGACCAGGTCGCTGTCCGCCGCCCGGCTGTTGATCTCGACCTCGATGCCGCCCTCGGTGGTGCCCAGGTACGTCAGCCCGCCGGGGCGCTCGGCGTCGTGGTTGTAGAGCCGGTCCGGCCAGAACCGCCCGAACAGCCGCCCTCCGACCATGCGCTTGACCTCGGCCTCGGACATCGGGCGGTGGAAGGCGGTGGCGATGACCATCTCGACATCGGTGATGGCGTACTGATCGAGCAGCTCGACGACCGCCTCCAGCACCCGCTGGCGCACGTCGGGGGTCTTCATCGGGGGCAGCGGCATCGACAGGTCGTCGATGGCGATGGTCACCCGCATGCCCGGCTTGAGCTTCGCGTAGAGCGGCTCGCAGCCCAGGGGGTGGTTCAGGGCGTAGCGGATGGCGGCGTCGACGTCGTTGAGGGGCTCCAGGGGGGGCTTGGGGTAGATGACCCGGGTGCCCACGGGCAGGTCGACCTCGACGAGCTGATCACCGGAGAACAGGACGCGGGGCTTGGAGCGGTGGTCGAGGGTGACGACGCAGGGGTGGCTGCTCATGGAGGGTCCTCTCAGCCCGACCGGGTGGCCATGCCGCGCGCCGGACGGTCGATGTCCAGGATCGGCCAGTCGTAGGCCGTCGCGAGCCGCGCCAGTCGGCGGTCGGGGTTGACGCAGAAGGGGTGCCCGACGACCGAGAGCATCGGCACGTCGGAGTAGGAGTCCGAGTAGGCCTGGGAGGTGGCCAGATCGTGGCCGTGGGCGAGGGCGTCGGCGACGATGAGCCGCGCCTTCTCGGGGCCGGCGACGACCGGGCGCATCAGCTTGCCGGTGGCGGAGCGGTCCTTCATCTCCAGGCGGTTGGTGATCATGTCGCTGCGCGGCACGCCCAGGTGGTCACACAGCGGCCCGATGGTGTAGTCCAGCGACCCGGTGATCAGCACGACCCGCAGGCCGGCGTCCTGGCACTTGGCGACGATGTCCCGGGCGCCGCGGAAGATCCGGGGCTTGACGACCGCCTCGAACACGTCGTCGGCGAGCACCACCAGGCGGTCCTCGGACATGCCCTTGTAGTGGGAGAACAGCAGCTCGTTGAAGAGCCGCCGGTCCGCCCGCTCCGCCAGGGCCATGCGCGGCCCCTGGAGCAGCGCGGCCCCGAAGCGGCGCACGCTCTCCTGGGGGGTGGCCTGGCTCAGCAGGTACATCACCGTCGGGTGGAGCAGGTTGGTGCCCACCAGGGTGCCGTCGACGTCGAAGTACGCGGCGCTCAACGTCTGCCTCCACGGATCCGTTGGCCGGCGGAGATAACCCACCCCCGCACCACCCCGCCACCCCGCTCCTGTCCGGGCCTCCGTCGGCCAAATGCGTCGTTTTCTTCGCGCTTGCTGCGAAACGGGCTACGCGCCTGGGGTCCCGCCCGGCCCCGCTCAGCCGTCCCCGCCGAGCGCCTCGACCAGCGGGAGCCGGTAGCCCGCCCGGTAGCCGTCCTCAGAGTAGGCGAACGGGAACGGGGGGTCCTTCTTGAGGCCGAAGCCGGCCTCCTCCATCCAGCGGTCCAGGCCCTCGGCCCGAGACCGGACCAGTGCGTAATCCTGGGGGCGGACGTCGCGCTGCCCCCGCCGCAGCTCCTCCATCCGGGAGCGCAGCGCAAGGATCGCCGACTGGGTGAAGTCGTTGGCCCGGCGGGTGCGCTCGGGCTCCTGGATCAATGAGCCCTCGGCCATCATCCAGGCCACCCGCTCCCGGGTCAGGGCCCGGCTGAGGACGACGTAGAGGTACTCCGCGATCTCCACCGTCGAGCGGCGCCCGTAGAGGCTCGCCCGCCCCAGGCCGGGCTTGTAGCCGGCGACGCACTCACAGTGCCGGGCCACCGCCGCGATCAGCCGACACCGCCAGTGGGCGGGCCCGCCGAGCAGGATCCTCCGCCGCACGAAGGGGTCCGCGTCCTCGGCGGCGGCGGGGTCGAGCTGGGCCAGATCATAGGATTGACGGGTCATCAGCTCGCGCGCGATCCGGGCGGCGGCCACCCCCTCCGGGGTCCCGGTCTGGTCGGCCGCGAGGGCGAACAGCTTGCGGATGCGGTCCAGCGACATATGCACCTCCCGCGTTCACCGACACGCCAGCGCGCGCCGGGTTCCGGCCGGAAAAAAACCACCGATACCTTGTCGCGTGCTGTTCACAGGTCCATTAGAATCGCGGCACCGGCGCCCACCGCCGGGCTCCCCTGACACACACCCTCGTCGCCTCCTCGGGTCGTCCCTGGTCCCCCAGTTCCGGCCCGCGAGCCCCCGAAGGTCCCACACCATGTCTACCGCTGATCTCCTCTCCGAGCTGCTCGTCGAGTTGTTCGACGTCGATGATCTCCGCCGCTTCGTGCGCAAGCACCGGCAGGGAGCCCGCATCCTCCGAAAGATGGACGACGACGAGATCGAGGATGTCGAGGATCTCGCCTACTTCGTGGTCCAGGAGTGGGAGGAGCGCGAGCTCATCGACGACGCCCTCAAGAACCGCCTCATCGCCGCCAGCCCCGACAACTCCTCCTCCATCGAGGAGGTCTTCGAAGAGATCCTCGACAGCGACTACGCCTTCGACGACTACGAGGACGACGACGACGACGATGACGACGACGACGACGACGACGACCTCGAGGAGGACGAGGACTTCGAGGACGAAGAGGACGACTACGACTACGACGACGAGGGCTTCGAAGACGAAGAGGAGTTCGACGGCTTCGAGGACGACGACGAAGAGGAGGAGGAGGAGGAGTTCGAGGAGGACTACGAAGAGGACAACGACGAAGAGGACGACGAGTACTGAGCTCCGTCAGGTCCGCGAGGCCGCTGTCCCGTCAGCGGCCTGTCTTCCTCCTCAGTACCCCCGCTCCGCCAGATGGGCCGCCTCGGCTGAGAAGAAGGCGAGGTGGTCGAAGGGGGATGTCCAGTCGTTGCTGAACCAGCCGACCTCGTTGAGGTGGTCGGCGGGCAGCACGCCCCGGTAGTCCCCCCACTGAGCGGACTCGACGCCCACCAGGCCGTCGTTGTCCCCCTCCAGCACATGGATGAGCGCGTAGGTGGCCACGAACAGGGCGTCCACGATCTCGCCGTCGGTCTCCTGCTGGCAGGTGAAGTCCAGCGCGCCGCAGGTCCGCCCGGCCCAGGAGGCGTAGTACACGTCAGGGTCGTCGGGCACCGAGGCGTTGAACGCCGCCATCTCGGCGGTGGTCAGGCGCTCGATGCTGACGGTGAGCTGGGCGTCCCCCAGCCCCACGAGCTGGGTGAACACGTCGGCCAGGCCGTCGGCAATCCACTGCCCCACCTCGCTGAGGTCGAGCAGGCCGGCGGCGGCGTCGGCCGCGGTGGTGCCCTGGTGGGGGGTGGCGATGGTGGTCAGCGAGACCACCCGGTCGTGGTAGCCGAGGCCCCCGTCGGAGATGAGGTAGCGGCCGTCGATGCCGCCCTGGGAGTGCGCGATGAGGTTGAACTTCCGCCCCTCGCCCGCCGCGATGAGGGCGTCGAGGTGCTCGGCCCACTGCGCGGCGCGGTCGGGTGGGGGCGCGAGGGCGTCGACCGCCGGGTTGAAGACCAGGTACCCCTCGTCGGTGAGGGTGCCCACGACCTGCTGGTAGTACTCGATGAGGTCGAGGAAGGCGTCGGTCCCGCCCATGCCGTGCATCAGCACGATGGGGTAGCGGGTCCAGGCCAGCTCGCAGTTGGCCGCGCAGGTCACGTCCAGGGTGTAGTCGTTGGCGTCGGCGTCCGGGTCGAGCGGCTCCAGCACGACCAGCACCTCGCCGCTGCGCTCCAGGCCCACGCTGGTGGTCTCGCCCTCGCTCAGCTCCATCGTGAGCATGGGTTGCCCCAGCAGATCCCGGACCTCGACTCGGGCGGGGCTGTCCGCGCCCCACCGGGACAGGGTGATGTCCAGGGTAGAGGAGCGCGCCCCGGCGGTGGCGTGCATCACCGCCTCGCAGCGGCCCCGCGTGCCGTCCAGGGCGCTGCCCTGGCGGACATAGGCGCCCTCGGGCGCGAGGGAGAGCCGCCCATCGACCAGGTCACAAGGCGGGGTCACCTCGCCTTCGCCGGCGGTGTCGGCGGTCTCGTCAGGGAGATGGGAGGGGTCGTCCGCGAGGCTCACGGCCGCAGGGGACCCGCATGCGGTCAGAATATGGATCCATAGCATGGCTCCCATGCTAACCGACCCTGGCTATACTTGGGCATGGAAATGCGGTCTGGTGGCCAGGCTCTGCGGCGAATCGGACGCACGCACGGCGTCCTGGTCCTGCTCTGCGCGCCGACGCTGCTCGCCGCGACGCCCTTCGATCTGCCCCCGGACGAGCCGCTGCGCGCCTGGGCCCGCCCGCTGAGCGATCAGGACTTCGTGCCCGGCGCGGCTGGGGGCCCGGGGCCCTGGGTGCGCGTCGTCCCGGCTACCGACGGGACCTGGACCATCGAGGTGCTGGACGAGGCGGGCGAGCTGCGCCGCTACCGAGGTCACGCCCCGCCCCGCGGCGAGGCCGGCCGCCGGGATCTGGTGAACTACGCCCGGACCGTGCTGCGCCCCGACGACCCCCTGCCCGCCCTGGTGCTGCCGGCGTCGCCGCCTCCGGCGCCTGCCGCGGCCCCCGCGCCGAAGCCTGGACCGAAGCCGGAGCCCGCCCCGAAGCCGGAGCCCGAGCCCCCCGTCCCCTCAAGCTGGATGAGCGTCCAGCTCCGCGATCAGATCAAGAACACCGACTACGGAAACCTGGAGGTCGACGGCCTGTTCCCCCAGGATCCGACACGGATCTGCATCTGCAGGGTGCAGACCCGGGGCGACGACGGCGCCTCCGCCGAGGCCGTGGTGATGCGGTTCGGCGACGACTGCTCCTGCAGCGCGGTCAGCATCACCCGCGTCGGCTCGGACGACGACCTCATCCTGCTCCCCCGCGACAACTGGCGCTGAGCGCCTGGACCGCGGCCGACCGCCCGCGCGGTGCGTTTTTCCTGATCCATTTTCCGGCCTGCAGTCTCTTGGAAGTGTGATGGACGACGAGACCCGAGACCACGACCTGCTCCGCGCCGCGATCGACGGCGACCTCACGGCCCGCGAGCGCGTGCTGCGCGCGTGGATGCCGCAGATCATCGCGTGGTGCAACCGGCTGTCCGGCCCCAAGATCGACGCCGACGACATCTTCCAGGACGTGATCGAGAAGGTCATCACCAAGATGCACACCGTGCGCGAGCCGGCGGCCTTCCCCGGCTGGCTGTACCAGGTGGTGCGCAGTCAGACCAACCGCCAGCGCCGAAAGGCCTGGCTCCGCCGCTGGGTCCCGGGCGCCACCCCTGAAGCCATCGACGTCGACCACAGCCCCGAGCGCGGCGCAGGGCTCACCGAAGTCTCCACGCAGGTGCAGGAGGTCCTCGATCGCATGCCCGCCAAGCAGCGCGAGGTCCTGGTGCTCTGCTTCATCGAGGACCGCTCCCAGTCCGAGGTCGCCGAGCTGCTCGGCGTCCCGCTCGGGACGGTCAAGAGCCGGATGCGGCTGGCCCGCGAGCGCTTCGCCCGCGAGGCCGACGTCGTCAGCCCCGGCCTCGCCGACATCTCTCCACCGACGCCGGGCCGCTTCGACGCGTCCCACGGAGGCCCCTCATGGACCAGTACAACAACGCCCTGAAGCAGTACGCTGCGGACACCGAGCCGAGCCCGGAGGCGCTGGATCGCTACGACCGGCTGATGCGCGCCCGCGTGCAGGCGGCCAGGGAGCCCGCGCCGGGGTGGTCCCTGCCCCAGCTCACCCTGGGCGGCGGGCTGATCGCGGCGGCCGCCGGGCTGCTGCTCTGGGCGGCCATGCCCCCACCGCAGCCCGCTGCGCTGGCGATGGCGATCAACTCCCCCGCCGCCGAGGTCACCCGCACGGTCACCGAGGACATCGAGCTGGTCGCCACGGGCACCGGCACGATGTCCGGCGACGCCAAGGCGCCCCGCTACGCGCTGACCAGCGGCAAGGTCAAGTTCTCGGTGACCCCCGAGCAGGGCATCGATCTCCGCGTCACCACGCCCGAGGCCGAGGTCCGCGTGCTGGGCACGGTGTTCGAGGTCGAGACCGGGCGCCTGGGCACCACCGTGAGCGTGGAGCGCGGCAAGGTCGGCGTGCGCTGCACCGACGGCACCGAGCACACGCTGACGAAGGACGAGACCGCGACCTGCCTGCCCTCCACCGCCAGCGGCATGCTCATCCGCGCCGGCGCCCTCAAGGATGGCCGCGCCGAGCCCGCCGCGGTCATCCAGGCCACCTCCCAGGCGCTGGAGATGGGCGCGGCCGGTGACGACCGCGCTGAGGCCCTGGCCCTGCGCATGCAGGCCCATGTCCAGGCCGGTCAGAACGACGCCGCCCTCGCCGACGCCCGGGCCTACCTGGAGACCGGCGCCGAGCAGCGCCGCGCCACGGTGCTCAACGTGGCGGCCCGCCTCAGCGCTCCCCAGGGCTGCGACGCGGCCCGCCCCTTCCTGGACGAGCTGGTCGCCCTGGAGAAGACCGAGGGCCTGGAGCCGCTCATCGAGGCCTGCGCCGAGTAGCCGGCGAAGATGACCGCCCCCAGCGCGCCTCCACCGGGGGCGCGCTATCTTCCTCTGCATGGAACAAGATCAGAGCTGGCGCGCCCGCTGGGCGCGGACCAAGGCCCGCCTCCAGGCCCTGTTCAAGGAATACGGCCCGGTGGCGCTGGGGGTGTGGTTCACCATCTTCGGGCTGGTGCTCGGTGGCTTCTACACCGCGCTGAGCATGGGCTTCGACGTCTCCATGACCGCGCAGCCGGAGGCCGGGGTCGGCACCTTCGCGGCGGCCTACGGGGCGACCCAGCTCACCAAGCCGCTGCGCGCCGTCGCCACCCTGGCGCTCACCCCGCTGGTGGCCCGCCTGCTGGGCCGGCACCCCCAGCCCGTCGAGCCGGACGACGCCCCCTCCGGCTGACGGCCAGCCTCATTCACGATGTGAATATTGACCCGCGTGCTTGTCGCCGTGGTCTATGGTGCGTACCTCTCAGGCAAGCCAGCGACGCGCTGGCGACCGCGACCCCGGCTCTCCCGGCTTGACGCCGCTCCCCGGGGCACACACCTTCTCGCGCGCCCCCCGGGCGTCGCAACGGAGCCGTCATGCCTGAGTTCCGCATCGACTTCACCACCCCCGACATCCTCCCCGCCTCCCTGCCGGTGGTCCCTCTGCGTCGGGGCGTGCTGCTGCCCGGCGGGGTCCAGGGCTTCGGCGTGGGGCGCGCCATGTCCCGCTCCGCCCTGGACAACGCCCCCGACGGCCTGGTCCTGTTCGCCGTGCAGCGCGAGCCGGTGGCCGAGCCGGTGCCCTCCGACCTGCTCAAGGTCGCCACCCTCGCGCGCATCGTCGACCGTCCCGACCCCCGGCGCGTGCTGGTGCAGGGCCTCGCCCGGGTCACCCTGACCGGCTTCACCGGCACCCGCCCGCACCTGGAGGCCAGCTTCCAGCGGGTCAGCGCCCCCTGGCCCGACACCCCCGAGGCCGAGGCCCTCGACCGCACCCTCCGGGAGACGGCCACCGCCACCGCGGAGCTGCTCTCCAGCGCCGACCGGGTGCCGCCCCTCATCCGCACCCTCGCCGACCCGGGCCTGCTGGCCGACGCCATCGCCAGCCTCATGGAGACCCCCGAGCCCTGGCGCCGGGAGATGCTCCAGACCCTCGACCCGGTCATCCGCACCGAGAAGGTCCTCGACCGCCTGGTACGCTTCCGCGAGGTCATCTCCGCCCAGAAGTCCATCAAGGACCGTCTGGAGACCGAGGCCCGGGACCAGCAGAAGGAGGTCCTGCTCCGCCGCCAGCTCAAGGCCATCCGCGAGGAGCTGGGCGAAGGCGAGGAGGACGAGCTGAGCCGCCTGAGGGAGCGCCTGGCGGAGGCTGAGCTGCCCGAGGAGGTCCGGGACACGGTGGAGCGTGAGCTGCGCCGCCTGGAGCGCCTGGGCAACGGCTCCCCTGAGCGCACCGTCGCGGTGGACTGGCTGGAGTGGATCGCCGACATGCCCTGGGGGGTCCACTCGGCGGTCGACGTCGACCTGCGGGCCCTCGAGACCGCCCTGGACCGCAGCCACCACGGCCTGGAGGACGTGAAGCGTCAGGTCCTGGAGCACCTCGCCGTGCGCAAGCTCGCCGGACGGGGGCGCGCCGACGTGCTGCTGCTGGTGGGGCCCCCCGGCGTGGGCAAGACCAGCATCGGGCAGGCCATCGCCGACGCCACCGGGCGCAAGCTCGTCCGGGTCGCCCTGGGCGGCGTCCGGGACGAGGCCGAGCTGCGCGGCCACCGCCGCACCTACATCGGCGCCCGCCCCGGCCGGCTGGCCGAGGGCATCCGCCGCGCCGGCACCGCCGACCCCGTCGTCCTGCTCGACGAGCTGGACAAGGTCGGCGCCGACTGGCGCGGGGACCCCTCCGCCGCCCTGCTGGAGATCCTCGACCCCGAGCAGAACCACGCCTTCACCGACCACTACCTGGAGGTCCCCTTCGACCTCTCCAAGGTGCTGTTCATCGCCACCGCCAACGACCTCACCCCCATCCGGGGCCCGCTGCGGGACCGCCTGGAGGTCCTGGAGATCGCCGGCTACACCCCCGAGGAGAAGGTCACCATCGCCCGGGGGCACCTGCTCGACCGGCTGGCCGAGAACGCCGGCCTGGAGCCCGCCGAGGTGGAGGTCACCGACGCGGCCATCGAGGCGGTCATCTCCGGCTGGACCCGCGAGGCCGGCGTGCGCCAGCTCCAGCGGGTGCTGGGGCGGGTCTACCGGGCGGCGGCGGTGCTCAAGGCGAAGGGCGAGCTGACGCCGCCGCTGGTCGTCGACGCCGCGGACCTGGAGCGCTACATCAAGAAGCCGCGCTTCGACCAGCAGGATCACGAGGTCACCGAGCAGCCGGGCATCGCCACGGGGCTGGCCTGGACGCCGGTGGGCGGCAACGTGCTCTACGTGGAGGCCTCCACCCTGCCGGGCAACGGGCGGCTCATCCTGACGGGGCAGCTCGGCGACGTGATGAAGGAGTCCGCCCGCGCCGCGCTGACCTATGTGCTCGCCCACGCCGAGCAGCTCGGCATCCCCCTGGACGCGGTCGAGGACCGGGACGTGCACGTCCACGTCCCCGCTGGCGCGGTGCCCAAGGACGGCCCCTCGGCCGGGGTGACGATCTTCACCGCGCTGGCCTCGCTGCTGTCCGGGCGGCCGGTCCACGGCGACCTGGCGATGACCGGCGAGGCGACCCTCCGCGGGCGGGTGCTCCCGGTGGGCGGCATCAAGTCCAAGGTGCTCGCCGCCCACCGCCTGGGCCTGACCCGGGTGGTGCTGCCCCGCCGCAACGAGCGGGACCTGGCCGACCTGCCGGACGAGGTGCGCGAGGCGATGACCTTCATCCTCGTGGACCACATGTCCGAGGTGCTGGAGCAGGCCCTCGGCGCCGCAGGCGCGGAGGAGGTGCCGGCCCAGGCGATCGCCTGAGGACGTCGCGATTCGTCGCCGGGCGCCCCGATCCGGGGTCCGCCCGGCGCTTTCCGTTCGCCACCCTGGCTGCGGTCGGGCATATGGTCACTCCCCACCCAGCAGGAGTGACCGACGATGAGCGAGTCCACTGACGCCCCTCTGCGCCTCCCCCGCATCGGAGATCCGGCGCCGCAGTTCACCAGCCCCAGCACCCACGGCTCCACGTCCCTGTCCGACTTCGCGGGCAAGTGGGTCGTGCTGTTCTCCCACCCCGCGGACTTCACGCCCGTCTGCACCACCGAGTTCCTGGAGTTCGCCCGCCGCAGCAAGGACTTCGCCGCGCTGAACACCCAGCTCATCGGCCTCTCCATCGACAGCGTGTACAGCCACATCGCCTGGGCGCGGTTCATGGAGCAGAACTTCGACGTCACCGTCGACTTCCCCATCCTGGCGGACCTCAGCCAGAGCGTGGCCGCCGCCTACGGCATGCTCCACCCCGGCGAGAGCAGCACCGCCACGGTCCGCGCGGTCTTCGTCATCGACCCTGAGCAGGTCATCAAGGCCATGATCTACTACCCGCTGACCACCGGGCGCACGATCAACGAGGTCTACCGGCTGGTCCAGGCCCTGCAGCTCAACGTGAACCACGGCCTGGCCACTCCAGAGGGCTGGCAGCCCGGTGACGCCTGCATCGTGCCCCCTCCGGCCACGATGAAGGCCGCCGCCGAGCGTATGGCTTCGGACTACGAGGTGACCGACTGGTTCCTCAGCAAGACGAAGTCCCCGGTATAATCATTCCTCCGGGGGACGGTTGCGACCCGGCCGTCCCTCCGGAGCCCGCCGCCGCAGGATCTCCCCTGCGGCAGAATCCCCTCAGTGAGGCCATGTCGCGACGTGGAACCAACGGTCCCTTGACTTGCGCGACCGCCCCCTGGGAGGCTAGCCAGACCTGCCCCCCCTGCCACCTGCCCCCCGTCACGCCGCCGCGACGGCGTGGCCTGGAGATCGGTCCGTGTACGCGAAACCTGCGGAGGATCCGGCTCGTTTGAACCGAGAACGAACCTACGAGGAGATCCTGCAGGCCTGTCGACTGATGATGCGGCACCGACAGGCCCTCGCCTACCCGATGTTGGAGAAATACGTCCTCTCCTACGTCGACGTGCACACCCCCAACGCCGCGCTGCTCTCCCACATCATCGCGGAGTCCCTGTTCCGGCGCCTCGACAGCACGCTGATCGAGGGGAAGAACATCTACGTCCAGAAGTTCGACATCCCCCAGATCACGATGTTCTACAAGATGGCGCAGGCGTACCCGCACATCTACGTCAGCCACGAGATCGCGAACCAGTACCTCGCCCAGGGGATGCGCCACGAGGAGGAGGTGACCCTGCTCGACATCGGCGTCGGCAAGGGCGTCCAGGTGCAGCGGCTGCTGACCCGCCTGATGCTGGACCAGACCTGCCGCATCAAGCGTGTGCACATCATCGGCATGGATCCGGATCGCGCCAACGTCGACGACGCCCGCGCGGCGCTGATGGACCTCCAGCAGATCGTGCCGTTCAAGATCATCTACCACCCCTGCGAGGGCTGCTTCGAGGACCTGTCCCTCTCGGAGCTGGACGCGCTCCGGCGGGTCGGTCAGGGGGCCTTCTTCGTCAACGCGGCCTACGCCCTGCACCACACGATGCACCCCCCCGGGGACACCTCGTACCGTACGACGCTGGTGGAGCGCCTCTCCGACATGCGTCCGCGGGTGTTCACCCTGGTCGAGCCGAGCTCGGACCACGACACCGAGAGCCTGTCCAAGCGCTTCCACAACTGCTGGCAGCACTTCGGCACGGTGTACGACCTGATCGACGAGTCCGGCCTCTCCCCGGCCGAGCGCTTCTCCATCAAGGAGACCTTCGTGGGCCGGGAGATCCGTGACATGTTCGGTGCCAGCGACCGGTTCCGGTGCGAGCGGCACGAGACCTACGAGCGCTGGCTGTTCCGCCTGACCCGGGCCGGCTTCTCCTTCGTCAAGGGCGTAGACGTCGAGTTCAGCCTCCCCTCCTACGGGGAGTCCTGGGTGTCCGATGGCTTGATCCGGTTAGGCTACAATGGCCTGCCGCTGATCGCGGTCTTCGCGGTGACGGCTGACGCACCCTGACTTGGAGTCCTTCCATGACGAACAAGGCCCCTGGTGATGAGCAGCTCAAGGTCTTCGGCGCCCTGCTCGCGGGCTACGCCCAGGCCTGCGTGAACCTGAACATCGTGACGGGCGGGCGCGGCATCGAGCTGACCCAGGGCATCGAGGTCAACCAGTGGTACCCCTACTCCCGGCTCAAGGAGCTGGAGGAGCTGGTCATCCAGTCCTACGCGGACAACGCTCCGATCCTGGAGCGCGTGGGCATCGAGATGATGCAGGCCTGGTTCCACTTCGGCCCCGGCCGGGAGATCGTCGACCACGGCCTGGGCTTCCTGGACTACCAGACGGGCTCCGCCGGCTACGCCAGCGTCGTCAGCGGACCGCCTGAGTACGTGGGCGCGTTCTCGCTGCTCGAGGTCAACAAGGACGCCGGGCGCGCCCGAATCCACTCCACCACCCCGCTGAACCGGGACATGGAGCGCGGGGTGATCATCGGCGGCATGTCCGCGCCGGGTGATCTGGACTTTGTCGACGTGAGCTATGATCCCAAGACCCAGATTCACATCGTTGAGTTCCATTGAGGCGCCGAGTCCCCAAGATGGATGGTCCTGCTCCCACCAGCGGACGTATTCCTGCTATGATCTGCCGTCCGGCGGGTTGCGTCGCCGGATGATGAGGAAAGCTTCATGACTCACCCCACGAGCACCGCCAGGTCGGGCCCGCCCGCAGCGGGACGGACACGGAGGTGCGGCGCATGACCCTGGAAGAGCTGCTCGACGCCGCGCGACCGCCGGACGAGATCGATCTCTCACAGGAAGAGCTCGCCCGCTTCTTCTGGAAGTACCGTGGCCTGGTCAAGAAGTGGGAGCGCGCGAACGCCTACTGGGCGACCACCAACAACAACCTCAAGATGGCGTATGAGAAGCTCGACGAGAAGGAGCAGGAGCTCGCTCGCGCATACGGCATCATCCAGGATGACCTCTCCGTCGCGTCCCAGATCCAGCAGGCCCTGATGCCCAAGCACCAGGACAGCCTGGACAACGAGATGGACATCGCCATCTTCCACAAGCAGCTCACCGAGGTCGGCGGCGACTACTACGACTTCTTCCGCACCCAGACCGGCCACCGCGCGCTGGGGGTGTTCGACATCTCAGGGCACGGGGTCTCGGCCGCGCTGGTCATGGCCTACCTCAAGGCCCAGTTCATGCAGGTCATGGACCGCTTCGAGTCCCCCAAGGAGATCGTCGAGTGGGTCAACAACGCCTCGTACCTCTTCCTGCGTGAGGTCAAGAAGTACGCCACGGTCAACTTCGTGGTGTTCGGCGAGGACCACGTCCGGTACGTCTCCGGCGGCGGCTTCGGCCTGCTCATCCACCAGGGCACACCCCACTCCTTCGAGAACCGCCAGCACTTCCTGGGGCTTCGGCACCGCCCGTTCCGCGAGTATCAGCTCCCCTGGGGCCCCGGCGACCTGCTGGCGCTCTACACGGACGGCATCCCCGAGGCCCAGAACGAAGCCATTGAGGACTACACCATCAAGCGGCTGAACCAGCTCATCATCGACCACGCCAATGACCCGGTGCAGGTCATCCTGGACCGCTGCCTGCGGGACTACACCGAGTTCCGCGCCCAGGACACCGACGACATCACGCTGATGATCCTCAGGAAGAATCCATGATGTCGGACGCGCTCAGGCAAGGCGGGGCGGCGCGCGAGGCCGCCAGCATCTCGATGAGCTACAGCTTCTCGCCCATCGAGTACATCCTGTGTGATCTCAGCGCGATCATGGGAAACTTCTGCGAGGAGCTGCTCGGCGCGTTCTACCCTCGGATCATCAGCAAGCGGGCCAACGTGCTGATCACCGAGCTGGTCAGCAACGTGCTCCAGAACACCACGGATCCAAGCAGCCGGATGGATCTCCACATCGACATCAACCCGGAGCGGCTGTTGATACGGATCAAGAACGTCGCGACCCCCGAGCAGTACGAGGTCGTGAAGAGCCACGTGGACCTGATCAACCAGACCGAGGACCTCAGGGAGCTGATGAGGAAGACCATTCGCGAGCGCCGAGAGCGCCGCGCCAAAGGAGGCCTCGGCCTTATCCGGGTTGCCGCAGAGAACAAGTTCAACATCTCCGTGGACTACCGGGAGGGCTACCTGGTCGTGGACTCCGTGCTGAACGTAGGAGGTCTGCTGTGAAGGTGCTCACGTACGGCGACATCATGGACGGCGGGCGCAGCGTGTTCACGTCAGTGGCCAAGCTGGACGGCAACCGACTCCTCGTGAGCTTCATGGGCGTGATCCGCGTGGACAACCCCCACAAGGAGCTGAAGCGCTACCTGGACGACCTGGGCCGCATGCTGCCCGATCTGGACGTCGAGGAGACGGAGTTCGACTTCACCGAGCTCCTGTTCTGCAACTCCAACGGCTTCTACGTGATCATGGACATCACTGAGCTGATCTACCAGAGCGTGGACGGCCCGGTGACGGTGCGGCGCCTCAAGGTGGACGACTGGCAACAGGAGACCCTGCCCATCCTGCTCGACGTGGACGAAGAGGAGATCGGCGCGCGCACCACCTTCCAGGACGTCGCGGAGATCTAGACGGCGGCGTAACCCTCGCGCCAGGAGGACAGCGCGGTGCAGCGGACCATCCTGGACCTCGTGGAGTATGTCGTCTTCGAGTTCCGGCCTGATGGTGAGCTGCGTCCGCGCAACCAGGCCGCCGCGAAGCTGCTGGCCAAGCTCGCCGCGCACCACAACCCCTGCGTCGCGCTGTTCAACGTCAACACCTTCGCCGAGCTGCTCGAGCTGAGCGAGTCCACCCGCGAGTTCCACGCCGATCTGGCGCTGCGCGGCGGCAAGTCCCTGCGCCTCAAGTGGCAGCTCCTGCGCGGCGAGACCCCGGACGGCCCCACCCTCGACTGCATCTCCGCCAACTGGGATCCCGTGCTGGATCTGATGGAGACCTTCCAGAAGGAGAGCCTGCTGTTCAAGGAGCTGGTGCTGAACATCATGCCCCAGCACATCGCGGGCGAGCTGATCAACACCCGCGCCGTGCGGCCCCGCGCCTACCGCGACTGCACCATCATGTTCACGGATGTGGTCAGGTTCTCGAAGCTGGCCTACCACATCGAGCCGGTCACCCTGGTCCGCAAGCTCAACGCCTACTTCTCCGCCTACGACACCATCATGGACCGCTACGGGCTGGAGAAGATCAAGACCATCGGCGACTCCTACATGTGCGCCTCGGGCCTGCCCCGCAAGAAGGACAGCCACGCCATCGACGCCGCGCTGGCCAGCCTGGAGCTGATGCAGCTCATGCTGGACCGCCCGAACCAGCCCCGCCTGGTCGACGACATGGACCTCAACAACTGGGACATCCGCATGGGCCTGCACTCCGGCCCCTGCATCTCCGGCGTGGTGGGCCACAAGAAGTATTTCTTCGACATCTGGGGGCACTCGGTCAACGTCGCCTCCCGCATGGAGAGCGCCAGCGAGCCCGGCCGCATCAACATCTCCGAGTCCACCTGGCAGCAGATCGAGGACTACTTCGAGGGCACCTTCCGGGGCAGCCAGGAGGTCCGCAACATCGGCCAGATCCGCATGTACTACCTGGACCGCCTCAAGCCGGAGTTCAGCGCCGACGAGGCGGGCACCGCCCCGAATGAGGCCTTCTACGAGGCCTACTGCGAGCGCTTCCGGCTGACCGCTGCCTCCCGCAGCCTCAAGCTCCACCCCCACGGGGTCCAGGAGTTCCTGCTCGGAGAGCTGGCCACCTGATCGCGTCGCGGGTTAGGCGCCGGCATGGCCTCCTTCCATGACCGCGTCTCCACGCTCCCCCGCCTCGGGGTGGGCGTCTCCTGCGAGTTCGACGCCGGGCAGCGCGGCCCGGGCGTCGACGCCGTGTCCTTCCGCCGCGACCACCCCGAGCTGGTCCACTTCCTGGAGATCGGCGCCGACGTGCGCCGCGGCCTGGACGACGCCATGCGCCGCTGGGCGGCCACCGGCGCGCCCACGACCTACCACTTCCTGGACGTGAACCTCGCCGAGACCCAGGACGTCGACGACCCCTGGATCCAGGCCACCGAGGCCCAGGCCGACCAGGTCGGCGCGGCCTGGCTCTGCGGTGACGCCGGCTATTGGCACTTCGGCCCCCGGGAGCGGGGCCACGACGTCCTGCTGCCCCCCATCCTCTCCGCCGACGCGGCCCGGGAGATGGCCGAGGCGATCGCCCTGCTCCAGGCGCGCTGCAGCTACGTGGTGCTGCCGGAGAACCCCCCCGCGACCGCGTATGTCGGCCCGCTCCACCTCCTGGACTTCTACGCCCGGGTCGTCGACGCGGCGGACTGCGGCATGCTCCTCGACGCCGCCCACCTGGCCATCTTCCAGCGCATGCGGGGCTGCTCCCCCACCGACGGGTTCGACGACTTCCCCCTCGACCGAATCGTCGAGGTCCACGTCGCCGGGGGTACGACCCGCGACACCGCCGGCTTCACCTGGATCGACGACACCCACACCCCGGAGCCTCTGCCCGAGACCTGGGCCATCTTCGAGGCCCTGCTGGCGCGCGCCCCCAACCTGCGGGCGGTCGTCTACGAGTGCGAGCACAACGCGCCGAACGAGGTCATCCCCAACTTCCAGCGGCTCAACGCCATGTTCCCCAAGGAGGCGCGATGAGCCACCAGGCCCTCCAGCGGGTGACCGTGCGCATGCGCTTCGACCCCGCCTTCGCCAACCGGGTCTACGACGCCCCGGCCGCCGCCCTCGCCGGGGTCAACGTCACCGACGACGAGCGCGGATGGCTGCTCGCCGTCGACCGCCGCGCCTGGCGCACCGACCCCCTGCTGCGGGCGCGCACCCTGCGCACCCTGTTCGGCGAGTTCAAGGGCGCCAGCACCCTCGCCCTCGCCATCCTGCGCCGGGTCGCCATCCTGGACGGCTTCTTCTCCTCGATGGCCTTCCACGGGGCGATCCAGCAGCGCGGCTCGCTGGCCACCGCCTACGCCGCCTACCTGCGCTCCCTCCACCTCGGCAGCGCCCACCTCGACGCGGTCCTGTCCCTGGAAGAGGCCCTGGCCGCCTGCCGCCGCGAGCTGGAGCACCCCCCCGCGCGCCTGGCGCCGGTGAAGCGGGACCCCTGCGTGGCCCGGGCGGCTGGCGTGGGCGCGGTGTCCCTGCCCTCGGGCACCCTGGAGACCCTCAACCAGATCGAGTCCTACCTCTTCGAGGCCTCGCTGATGCCCGCGCTCGCGCTGTGCACCGACGCGCCGGGCCTCGGCCCGCTGCCGCCCCTCGATCCGGAGAACCCCACCCGGCTCATCCTCCAGCCGGAGGCGGGCGGCTCGGGGATCCGCTCGCTGGGCCGAACCGTCCAGCAGGTGCTCACCGAGCTGTCCTCCCCCACCCCGCTGCGCCACGTGATCACGGACCTCGCAGGGCGCGGTCTGGGCCGATCCAAGGCCGCGCAGCTCATCGCGGACCTCGATCGGGAAGGGCTCGTGATACGAATTCCTTGAACCATCGAGGGATCCCCGTGACAAAGACAGCGCTGGCTGCGCTGCTGGGCCTGATGCCCGCGACGGCGCTCGCCGACACCTCTGTGCGCCTCATCCTGGATCGCCCGCTGGAGGTCATGGCCCCAGGCGACGACCTGAACGACGCCCTCGCCGACGGCCCCTTCCCGGCGGGCGAGGAGTTCTTCCTGGACGTCCCGGTCTCCCAGGACACCGAGGCCACCGCCGAGCTGGTCATCTGGCCCCGGGAGCGGGCCGACTGCCCCTCGGACCCGCCCTCCGGCGCCCGACAGATCCAGCGCCTGGGCATGTCGGTCACCACCGACGCCGGGGTCCGGGTGCTGCGCGGCCGGGTCGCCCCCCTCCAGGTCGGGCTGGACTACTGCTTCAGCCTGCGCCCGCGGGTGACCCTGGACGGCGAGCGCCTGGAGACCCTCAGCGCCCTGGTCGCCGAGGATCTCATCGCCGAGGTGCCCCTGCCGGGCGACCGCTGCTACACCCTGGACGACGAAGCCCGCTTCGAGGCCGCCCTCACCGACGCCCTGGACCGCATGCGCGCCCCGGTGGCCGATCCCGAGGCCGTCCGAGGCGCCGCCGCCGAGATCCTGGTGCGCTACGCCGCCGGGGAGGGCCCCGACGCCTGCGGCGAGCTGCTGCGCTACGCCACCCTGGCCCGGGTGCGCGCCCGGATCGTCTCCGAGCAGCGCGCGGCCGCTGCCGAGGCCCACGCGAACCTGTCCGCCCTGCCGCTGCCCCCGGCTTTCGCCTCCCCGCTGGTCTGGGCCGACGAGCGGGCCATCGAGATCGCCCGCCTGATCACCCTCTCCCCCTCCCCCGCCACCCTGTCCGAGGTGCGCGGCCAGCTCCGCACCTGCACCGGGCAGAACGCGGGGGCCTGCGCGGACTGGGCGGCCAGCCTCGACAGCGTGCTGGCGCTGCCCGAGTCCCAGCAGGCCGCGGCCCTCAGCCAGCTCGGCCGCGATCCACACCGCGCCCCCGGCACCCTCAACGTGTACGCCGACGGCCGCCTGTTCGGCCTCGACGTCGTCCGGGACTCCCTGGAGGTCGACCCCCAGGGGGTCATCGCCCAGCTCGGCGCGCTCAGCGGCCAGGTGCGCCCCCAGACCGCCGACACGCTCACCCGCTGGGTCCGCACGCTGGAGGCCGTGGACGAGCTGCGCGACGGCCTGAACCGCGCGGCCGCCGACCTGGACGCCGCCGACGGGGCCGCCCGGGGCGCGCGGGTGCGCATGGCCGAGGCCGTGCGGGACGCGGTCCGCGCCCCCGCCGTGCGCCAGCGCCTGGTCGTGGCCATGGGCCCCATCAACCTGGGGGTCCACGCCGGCTCCGAGCGCACCCGGGACGCCAAGAACTTCGCCACCATCGAGGCCGGCGTGGCCGCCGCGGTGCCCCTGGTCGACGACAAGAACTCGGCCTGGCTGGCCCCCTACGTCGGCATGCGCCTCTACAGCACGCCCGTGGACCGTGACATCCCCCTGCGCGATCTGGCCGGCACGCCCATGGACCGGCTGCGCCAGCGGGCCTCGGTCACCGTGGGCTTCGTGCCCGGCGACGGCCCCGACATCGAGGGCTACGTCACCCAGCCCGCGTTCGGCTCGGTCTACCCGGTCATCGCCGGGGGCTGGCGGTTCACCCACTTCAGCGCGGTCTCCGCGGGGGCCATCGGCTTCAGGGTCGAGGACCCCAACCCCGCCTCCGCCGCCACCCAGCTCATGTGGGCGGGCTTCGTCGGCCTCTCCCTGGACATCGACCTCGTCTACCTCATCCGCAAGGTGGAGCTCTGAGCCATGCCCGTCCACATCCAGGCACCCCAGAAGATCGCTCCGAACACGGCTTTCACCCTGGTCGTCCAGGTCGACGGCGCCCGCGCCGGCCGCCAGGTCACCGTGACCCTCACCCAGGAGGGCGGGCCGCCGCCCTGGTTCGACCCCCGCCCCCAGGAGGGGGTGGCCAGCCCCGAGGGCCTGACCGTGGTCACGTTCGATCACCTCGCCCTCTCCGGTCCGGGCACCGCCACGCTGAGCGCCGTCGCGCGGGGCTACTACGGGGGCTACTACGGCAGCGATGTCGTGCTCATCGAGGTGGCCCCGTGATCGCCGCGCTGCTGCTGCTGGGCTGCCAGCCCTACCCCGGCGGCGTGGCCCCCGAGGACGTCATCGCGCTGGAGATCTGCCCCACCGACGCCCCCTGTACCCCTCGCGCCGACGGCGTCTCCCAGGTCACCGTGCGGGCCTGCGTGCCCACCGACACGGTGCCGCTGCGCAAGGACGAGCTGGAGATGACCCTGGAGCTGTCCGGGGGCGAGTGGATCAGCGGCAGCAGCGACGGCGTCACCCTCACCGAGCTGGTGGACGAGGACCCCTGCGTCGACACCGCCGCCATCACCCCGGTCCACGACGAGCAGCTCCGGGTCACCGCCACCGTCGAGGGCGTGCGCCTGTCCCAGGTGCTCGGCTTGAGCCCCGCCGAGATCGGCGACGTCCAGCTCAGCCCCTCCACCTACACCCTCGACGCCGCCGGCCCCAACCAGCTCACCGTCAGCGTGGAGGTCTTCAGCCCCAGCGCCGGGCCGGTGAGCAACGGCACGACCATCGACTTCCAGGTGGTGGCCGCCGAGCCCGCCGAGACCGGCTACACCCTGTGGCCGGACCACGCCATCCTGGACGACGGCGTCGGCGCGGTGACCCTGGTCACCAGCGGCGGGCTGGACAGCCTGACCCTGCGCGCCACCGCAACGCCCCCCGACTGGGCGGGCGCGACCCTCACCGTCGCGCCGGTGTCCGCGGAGCTGGAGCTGCTGGGCGAGTAGGGCGGGCCCGGATCACTTGATCCGGTAGGCGTCCTGCTCGTTGTTGAAGATCCAGGCCACGGTCTCGCCCAGATCGAACCGGTCGCTCATGTAGCTGTTGATGGTGGCCGCCGCGCTGCCCTCCTCGCGCAGGTCGCTGCGGGCGCGGGTCATCTCCTGGACCCGCTCGCGCCAGCGCTCGACGTTGGAGGGCCGCAGGTCGATCCAGCCCTTGCGGGCCCAGGTGTCGATGGCCTTCGGAGTGACCGTGGCGCTGGTGGTGTGCCCCAGCACCTCGGGCACGTTGATGCGCGGCCCCCGGATGAGGGAGCCGTCGGCCAGCAGCACCGGGATCCCGATGGAGGGCCCCAGGCGACCCACGCCGGTCTTCTCCAGGGCGGCGACCAGGTCGGCGCTGACCTGCTCGGCGGGCCGGGTGTCGGCGAGCAGGTTGGCCATGCTGTCGTACACCGCGCGCAGGAGCGCGGCCTCGAACAGCAGCTTGGACAGCTCCGGCGGCCCCAGGCGGCCCAGGGCGATGGAGGGCACGCCGGCCCCGCTGGCGATGGACTCGTCCTCGACGGCCTCCAGGTCGCGCATGGCCACCGAGCGCACCAGCCCCGCCTTGTAGCTGGGGTTGAGCACCGAGCCGTCCAGCGCCGAGACGATGTCCTGGCCGGTGTTCGCGCCCCCGATCTCCCGCACGACCACCCGCGCGATCTCCTCGGGCGTGACGTACTCCATCTGGCCCAGGGCGGTGATCGCGGAGAACTCGCCTCGGGTGAACACGCCGTTCTCGCCGGTGTCGACCACCGCGACCCGCAGATCGCCGGTCTTCTGGTAGCTGGCGGCGTCCTCGCGCAGCTCCAGGCTGCCGCCGGGCTTGAGCTTGACCGCGCGGCAGTCGAACAGATCGCTGTTGCGGTGCTTGTCGGTGACCTTCTTGAGCTGCACCGCCCGGTAGCCGATCATCGCCGCGGGCTTGACCTCCTTGACGATGGGCGTGTGCGGGGTGCGCGCGAGCAGGAACATCAGCCCGGTGTGCCCGAAGGCGGCCTCGGTCTTGGCCAGCAGCTTTCGGGAGGGGCGGTCCTCGGAGTGGGTGTAGGGGATGTTGAGGCCCATGCCGCCGGTGCCGGTGGTGCCGACCTTGAGGTACACCCGGGTGCCGTAGCGGGTGGTGGCCTCCTGGACGAAGCGCACGTGCCGGATGAGCTGCGGCGCGGTCTGGGAGAGCAGCAGCGACTCCAGGTCCCGGATGCCCTTGGCGTCGTAGCCGTCGTCGCCGATCCAGTCCCGCACCTTGGCGACACCGTCGAAGACGTCCTGGTAGGAGAGCCCGGTGGCGGTGTTGACCGCGTCCACGATGACCTCGGGGCGGTGCTGGCGGACCATCTCGACGAGGTGGTTCTCGCGGAAGGCGGGCTCGAAGGGGCCGTAGACCGCGTCCAGCAGGCGCCGACGGGAGCCCACGTCCTCCAGGATGTCCTCGCGGGAGGCCTCGGCGAGGTCGGAGGGCACGAAGAGGTTGCCCCAGGCGGGCACGAAGCTGATCTTCTCGCCGAACTCGCGGCGGTGGCGCTCGCACGCCTCGCGGGCCTCGTTCTCGAACAGCGAGGCCACGACGATGCGCCGCGGCGACATGGACTTGACGATGTGGCGGACGACCTGGGTGCCGACCAGACCCGCACCGCCGAAGATCAAAAAGTCGTGATACATGGGGCCTCCGAGGCGCAGGAACGTAACCGATGCGGCGTCCTGGGGGTGTGGGGGGGATGTCACGAAGCGGCCCCCCCGGACAGCCCCTGACACGCTATGCTGTCCCTTCAACCTCGGGAGTCGTCATGAAGACAGCCCTCGCGGCCGGGGCCCTTGCCCTCGGCCTGCTCGCCTGCGACAGCGGCAGCACCATCGACATCACGCCCTCCGGCGACACCGACTGCGCGGTGTCGATGAGCAGCAACGGCAAGGACTTCGTCATCGAGATGACCCTGTCCTGCGCCGGGGCCGGCCACACCGACTGCTACGAGATCACCGGGCTGACCTGCCAGGGCGCCGCCAAGGCCGACGCCGTGCCCATCCCCGTGGACGACTGCCCGGGGGCGGCGTGGTGCGTCGCGAGCTGCGCGGACGGCCTGGACGCGCCCGGCAACCTCTGGGACATCCCCAGCCTCAAGGCGGTCGACGGCTGCAACACCTACGAGGACTGATCAGCGGAGCTTCTGCTCGGGCGGGCGCTCGCCCAGCTTCACGGTGATGACCTGGGCCTGCTCGCCGCGCAGCACGTCCAGCTCCACGGTGGCTCCAGGCGGATAGCGTCCGATGCGGTGCACAAGCTGCTGGCTGCTCGCGATCGGCGTGCCGTCGATGGCCAGGACCACGTCACCGTTCAACAGGCCCGCGCCGGCCGCGGGCGTGCCGCTGTGGACCTGCGCGATCAAGGCGCCCGCGCGCCCCTCGGGCTCGCCGACCCCGACCCCCAGCCACCCCCGGGCGACCTGCCCCTCGGTGCGCAGCGGGTCCAACATCTCCTCGATCATGTCGATGGGGATGGCGAAGCCGACGCTGTTGGCGTTCTGGAGGATGGCGGTGTTCATGCCGATCACCCGCCCGTCCAGGTCGAACAGCGGCCCGCCGGAGTTGCCGGGGTTGATGGCCGCGTCGGTCTGGAGGTAGTCGTCGTAGATGCCCCCCAGGGCGCGGCCCTTGCCGGAGACGATGCCCACGCTGACGGTGTGTCCCAGCCCGAAGGGGTTGCCAATGGCCAGCACCCAGTCCCCCACCCGCATGGCGCCGGAGTCGCCCAGCGCCAGCGCGGGCAGGCCCTCGGCGGCCACCTTGATGAGCGCGACGTCGGTGCGGTCGTCCACGCCCACCACCTCCGCGGTCAGCTCCCGGCCGTCGTTGAGGCTGACATGGACCACCTCGGCCTGGGCGACGACGTGGTAGTTGGTCAGGATGTAGCCGTCCTCCGAGATGATGAAGCCGCTGCCCTGGCCGATGATGTCCCCCTCGGGCCGCAGGTACTGGGGGAGCGGCGTGCCGTTGGGCAGGCGCGCGGTGGCCTGGATGCGGATGCTGACCACCGAGGGGCTCAGCCGCTCCACCAGCGGCGCCAGCGACGGCGCGGGGAGGCCCATCGCGACGGCATCCTCGGCGAGGGCGGGGGTGGTGAAGAGCGGCGTGGTGAGGGTCAGGGCGAGCAGCGCGGTCAACGACACGGGGACCTCCATCAAGGCGCACGTCCAAGGCTACGCGAGACGACGCCCCTCTATTCGGATATGTCCGATGGCTGAGCCGGGTGGCAACCCGGGAAGGTGATGTGTGGAGATGCTTCAGCTCGCCGGGATCGCGGTCGACGCCACCTCTGTCGGTGGGATGGAGACCTGCATCCAGCTCCCCGGGTACAAGATGGCCCTCGACATCGGTCGCTGCCCCCGGACCGCCGTCTACAAGGACAGCGTCGCCATCACCCACGGGCACATGGACCACGTCGGCGGGATCTGCTTCCACGCTGCCACCCGCTCGATGCTGGGCCTGGAGCCGCCGACCTACTTCGTGGGCCACGAGAACATCAACGCCATGAAGGCCCTGTTCAACGCCTACCGGCGCCTGGACCGCAGCCGCCTGGCCCACCACCTCGTGCCCATCGGCCCCGGCGAGACCCACCCCCTGCCCGGCGGCAAGCTCCTGCGCCCCTTCCGCAGCGTCCACCGGGTCCCCTGCCAGGGCTACAGCATCTGGAGCAGCAAGCAGAAGCTCAAGCCCGAGTACCACGGCACCCCCGGCCACGAGCTGGCCCGCCTGCGCCGCGAGGGGGTCGAGATCACCGACACCGTCGAGGCCCCCGAGCTGGCCTTCACCGGCGACACCATGATCGAGGTGGTCGAGCGCGAGGAGGTCGTGCGCACCGCCCGCCTGCTCATCATGGAGGTGACCTTCATCGACGACCGGGTCACCGTGGCGGAGGCCCGCTCCACCGGCCACATCCACATCGACGAGCTGGTCGAGCGCGCCGACCTCTTCGAGAACGAGGCGCTGCTGCTCACCCACTTCTCGTCGCGCTACCGGGCCCGGGACATCCGGGAGGCGTTCAAGGCGCGCCTGCCCGACCACCTCTACCAGCGGGTCACGCCGCTGCTGAACGGGCACTGAGCCGGCGTCAGTACCCGTGGCCGTCGAAGACGTGCACGGCGCCGGCCGCGTTCGTGCCGGTGCTGCCCACGAACAGCTCGGGCCACAGGTCGCCGTTCAGGTCCCAGACGCCCACGCCCTGCCCGACGTCCCCGGCGCCTGAGCCCCCCTGGACCGTGAAGACCGCGTCGGTGACGGACAGGCCCCCCTGGACCGGGCCGACCATCAGGTAGGCGCGGCCGGCGCCCGCATCGGGGGCGCCGATGAGCAGGTCCGCCAGCCCGTCTCCGTCGGCGTCCGACACCGAGAAGGCCGCACCGGCCTGCCCCTCGGCGATCTCCCCGAACACCGCCCCGGTCGTGACCACGCCGACGCGGGCCGAGACGGTCACCGGGCCGGGCACCACGTAGACCCCGCCCGCCCGCAGCGCCGCGTCGTCGCTCCACGGCGCAGAGACCACGAGGTCGGCGTGGCCGTCGCCGTCGGTGTCCCCCACGGCGACCCCGTACCCCAGCCGCTCGTCGGTGCCTGTGGAGAGACTCACGTCGGCGGCGCCGATCCAGGTGTCCCCGGTGCCCAGCGGTCCGTACAGGATCTCGACGCCGCCCAGGTCCGCGGGGTGCTCCAGCCCGGTGATGAGGTCGTCCTGGCCGTCGCCGTTGACGTCGCCCACCGCGACGGACTGCCCCGGGTCGGACTCGGGGTGGTCGTTGTAGACGAGCAGGTCAGCCATGCGCACGGTCGCGGAGGCGCTGTGGGGGCCGTAGAAGACCGCCAGCGACAGGCTGTCGAAGTAGGGCGTGCCGGTGACCAGGTCCACCACCCCGTCCCCGTCCAGGTCCCCGGAGGCCAGGTTGGCGCCGAAGTGGTCGTTCTGGGTGGTGACGCGCAGCTCGCGGTCCGCGTCGCCCTGGGTCAGGGTCCCGCTGACCGGCCCGTGGAACACGAACACCGAGGCGCCCTCGTCGCGCTCCGTCTCCCCCGAGCGGCTGTGCCGCATCCCGACGACCAGATCGTCGTGCCCGTCCCCGTTGAGATCGCCCGGTCCCAGCACGTCGACGCCCAGGGCGCCGTAGTAGAGGGTGCCCACGATCTCCGCGGCGGCGTCCGTCGACGCGACCGCGCCGCTCAGGGGGCCGTGGAAGAGGTAGGCGCTGCCCTGCCGCCAGTCGCTGTGGAAGACGTCAAAGGCGCCCACGAGCAGGTCGCCGACCCCGTCGCCGTCGACATCCCCGGCCGATGCGATGGCCTGCCCGAAGGTGCTGCCTGCGCTGGGGCCGCTGATCGTGGTCTCTGCGTCCCGGGCGTCCACCGCGCCGCTGAGCCGGCAGCCCTCCCGAGCGTCGGCCTCCGCGCCGTCGCAGTCGTTGACCACGCCGTCGTCGCAGACCTCCTCGGCCCCTGGATGCACCGTGGCGTCGGCGTCGTCGCAGTCGGTGGCGTCGCCCACCGCCCCGGCGGGGGCCTCGCAGGCCCAGGACTCGGCCTCGGGGTCCCCGAAGCCGTCGCCGTCGCCGTCGACGTACCAGGCCACGGCGTCAGCGGCGCCCTCGTCCACCGCGCCGTCGCAGTCCTGGTCCGCCGCGTCGCACCGCTCGACCGCGCCCGGGAACACCGAGGGATCGGCGTCGTCGCAGTCCGTGTCGTCCTGGACGTGGACGCCGTCCAGCGTACACAGCGTGACCGGGCGGGCCGGGTCCCCGAAGCCGTCCCGGTCGTCGTCAGCCCAGGCGGTCAGCGTCAGCCCCTCGTCCACGCCGCCGTCGCAGTCCTGGTCGACCCCGTCGCAGGTCTCGGTGGCCGCCGGGTGGACGATGGGGTTGGCGTCGTCGCAGTCAAGGTCTTCCGTGAAGCCGTCCCCATCGGCATCACGGAAGGCCGGACCGCTGTCGTCCGCGGCGCTGTCCGCCGTGTCCTTGTCGCCGCAGGCCGCCAGCGCACCCAGCACCAGGAGGGGGATGCGCACGTACCTTCAATAGCCCCGGCCGTTGAAGATGTGCACCGCCCCCGCGCCATCCTCCCCCAGACTGCCGATGAGCAGCTCCGGCCAGGGGTCTCCGTCCAGATCGCCGAGCGCGACGTCCAGGCCCGCGGTCGCGCTCGCCACCTCACCGGAGAGGATCAGGCTGGCGTCCCCCAAGGAGGCCGCGCCGGACACCGGGCCGTGGACGAGGTAGACGCGCCCGCCGTCGACGACCGTGGTGTCGGCCCACCGCGCGCTGACCACCAGGTCGCTCAGGCCGTCGCCGTCGGTGTCCCCGCCCGCAGCGAGGTACTCGCCGGCGTTGTCGTCGCTGGCCTCCCCGAGCACCACCCCGCTGGCGAGGGCGCTGACCTCGCCTGAGGCGGTCAGCGGACCGGGCAGCACCCAGGCGCCGCCGGAGGCCCGCCCGTTGGTCGCGCTGCGGTGCGCCCCCGCAGCCAGGTCGTTGTAGCCGTCGCCGTCCATGTCCCCGGCGATGACCACCGCGTGCCCCAGCACGTCCGGGACCGCGCTGAAGACGCTCACGTCGGCCGCGGTGATGTCGAGCTGCCCGGTGGGCAGCGGGCCGTACACGATCTCGACGCCGCCGGTCCCCGCGTCGCTGAGCACGCCGGTGGCGAGGTCGTCCTGGCCGTCTCCGTCGAGGTCGCCGACAGCGATGGCGATCCCGGGCAGGCTCTCGGTCCGGTTGTTCCGGAGGATGAGGTCGGCCTGTCGCTCGGTGGAGGCCGCCGGGAAGGGGCCGTAGAACACCCCCAGGGCCTCACCGCCGAGGCTCGCGGTCCACGGGGCGCTGCCCACGAGGTCCACCGCGCCGTCGCCGTTCAGGTCTCCCGAGCCCAGGAAGTAGCCGAAGTGGTCATGCTCGGTGGTCAGGCGCAGCTCCACGTCGGCGTCGCCCTGGCCCAGGACGCCGCTGAGCGGGCCGTGGAAGACGTAGACGGAGCCGGCCACGTCCCCGCCGTTCAGGGTGAGTCGGCTGTGCAGGGCGCTGACGACGAGGTCATCGTAGCCGTCGCCGTTGAGGTCACCGGGGCCCAGCACGTCCGTGGCCAGCTCGGGCTCGTAGGCGGTGCCGTCGATCCGGGCGTCGGCGTCGGCCGCCTGGACCTCGCCGCTGATCGGCCCGTAGAAGAGGAAGGCCGCGCCCTGCTGCGCGGAGGTGTAGGCGAGGTGGGGGGCGCCGACGACCACGTCCCCCACGCCGTCGGCGTTGACGTCCCCCGCGCTCGCGATCGAGAAGGAGAACGAGCCGCCCTCGCCGCGGAGGACGGCGTCGGCGTCGTCCAGGCCATACGCGCCCGCGCGGACGCACCCGGCCATCGCGTCCTCGAGCGTGCCGTCGCAGTCGTTCACCACGCCGTCGTCGCAGACCTCCTCGGCCCCGGGGAAGACCGTGGCGTCGGCGTCGTCGCAGTCGGTGTGGTCCAGGACCCGCCCCTCGGTGGTGCCGCAGGCCTGGGTGGCCGTGGCGGGATCCCCGAAGCCGTCGCCGTCCACGTCCGCGAAGATGTCGATCAGGACGCCCTCGTCCACCGAGCTGTCGCAGTCCTGGTCCACCCCGTCGCAGACCTCGACGGCGAGCGGGTTGACGGCGGGGTCGCCGTCGTCGCAGTCGACGGGGGTGCTGAAGCCGTCCCCGTCGAGATCGGTGGCCGAGGCGGAGTCGACGGAGTCGTCAGCCTCCTTGTCACCGCAGGCCACAAGGAACACGGACACGTAGAGGAGGGCGCGCATGCCCTCCCCTACGCGGTGTCCGCAGGGCGTGTGACAGCTACTCGGTCAGCAGCGACTTCATGAGGGCCTCGCCCTCGGCCTTGGGGAACAGGGCCATGTGGGCCCAGCCGCTGGTGTCGTTGAGGAAGGCGCCGCCCTCCTCGGTGTCGGCGTCGAAGGACCACTCGTCGTTGTCGGGGTCGGCCTCGCGCACCAGGATGAACTGGAGGCCGGCGTCGGCCTTGGAGCCCCAGCACATGCGCTGGCTCTCACCCAGCTCCTCGCAGGCCACGTCGGCCCAGCCGTCGCCGGTGAGGATCTTCTCCTGGGCGGCGTCGTCCATCGCGGACAGGTCGGTCTTGGCGGCCATCAGCCGCTTGATGGTGGCCATCGAGCCGGCCTGGTCGGCCACGCGGGTGCTCAGGACCACCGAGGCGTCGCGCTCGCCGGCCTCGCCGATCTCCAGCTCGGCCTTCCAGGCGGACCAGGCGGTCAGGCGGCCCTCGTAGTCGAACCAGTAGACGCGGGCGACCCGGTCGGGCTTCGCGGCGTAGCACTGCAGATCGCCGGCCTCGTCGGCCTCACAGTCCCCGACCTCCCAGCCAGCCGCCTGGAGACGCTTGCTGACGTCGCCGGGGACGCTCCACTTGGCGAAGGCGATGTTGGTGGTGGAGGGGGGCGGCGCGTCGGAGGGGGCCTCTGCAGGCTCGGTGGGCTCCGCGGGCTCGTTGGGCTCGGGCGAGGTGGTGGTGGTGTCGCCGCCGCTGCAGGCGAGGGCGAAGCCGATGCCGGTCGCGACGAGCGCGAGGCTGAGGGAACGGGAAGGGGTCATGGCGTCCTTCGGACTTGAGGATTCGCCCCAGCCTTTAGTGCGATCGGCGTCCGACCGCCAGCGGATCTATTCGCAGACCCCTGCGCTGTTGCAGACCTCGCTGCTGGCGCACTCTGCGGAGCTTGCGCACTGGGTGCAGCTCGATGCGTCGCCGTCGGTGGTCGCGACCAGATCGCCGTCGTCCATCACGTCGAAGATGGCCTGCAGGGTGCTGGCGCTGCCGCAGCTCGAGCTGGCGCAGAAGGTGTCGTAGTTGTCGTAGCCCGGCTCGAAGCCCTCCACCCAGATCAGCTCCATCGGGTCGATGCTGCAGCACAGGTTGGTGGACCAGCGCACCTCGAAGCGGTAGAGCCCCGGCTCGGGGAAGCTGACGTACCGGAACTTGACCCACTGGCCGTCGTCCCAGTTCACCCCGATGACGGTGGCGCCCTCGATGTCCAGCTCCAGGGCGTCGTTGCCGATCAGGCCGATGGTGTAGTTGAGCGGGTCGCCGCAGTTGAGGTTGATGTACCCCCGGAAGCGCCCCGCGCCGGCCGCCCCGGTGCTGCTGAGCGTCGGCCAGGCGTTGGTCAGGCTGTAGAAGCCCGGCGCCACGGTGTAGTTGGACCCGTTGCGGATGGAGTAGTCCATCTCGGTGACCGTGAACGCGCTGGCGTCCGCCAGCGGGTAGCTGGCGCTGTTGCCCTCCAGCGCGGTCATGAAGTCGGCCAGGTTGACGCGCTGGTGGGGGTTTGGGGAGCTGGTCAGCTCGCCGATGAGCCCGCAGGCGCCTGGAGAGGCGGGGTTCTCCACCTCGACCTCGCTGGGGGCGGCGATCTCGATGGGCGTCTCGCAGTCGTTGTCCGCCACGCCGTCGCAGTCGTTGTCGGTGGTGCTGCACAGCTCGGCGGCGCCGGGGAAGGAGCGGCCCTCGGCGTCGTCGCAGTCCGTGTCGTCGGTGACGTAGCCGGCGGGCTGGTCGCAGGCGACGACGCTGTCGTTGGGGTCGCCGAAGTCGTCGCAGTCGTCGTCGGCGTAGAACGTGGTGCCGTCGGTGGGGTTGTCGTCCACGGTGCCGCTGCAGTCGTCGTCGACGCTGTTGCAGACCTCGCTGGCCCCGGGGTTGACGCTGGCGTCGGCGTCATCGCAGTCGCTGTCGTCGCTGCTGGTGCCGGCGGGTTGGTCGCAGGCCACCGTGCTGCTGGCGGCGTCGCCGTAGCCGTCTCCGTCGCCGTCGGTGTACCAGTCCGAGCCCGTCGAGAGGTCGACGTCGCCGTCGTCGTCGTCGGTCAGGGCGTCGCAGTCGTCGTCGATCCCGTTGCAGACCTCCGTGGCGCCGGGGTTCACCGCCCCGTCGTCGTCGTCGCAGTCCGTGTCGTCGGAGACCGTGCCGGACGGCTGGGTGCAGGCGAGGCGCGCGTCGTCGGCGTCGCCGTAGCCGTCGCCGTCGCCGTCGCCGTACCAGGTGGAGGCGGAGGAGGTGTCCAGGCTGTCGTCCTCGTCGTCCACCAGGGCATCGCAGTCGTCGTCGATCCCGTTGCAGACCTCGGCGGCGTCGGGGTTGATCGCGGCGTCGGCGTCGTCGCAGTCCGTGGCGGTCGCGGCGTAGCCGACGGGCTGCTCGCAGGCCTCGGTGGTGAAGTCGGGGTCGCCGTGGCCGTCGCCGTCGGCGTCCTGGTAGAACGTCGTGGTCACGCCCTCGTCGACGGTGCCGTCGCAGTTGTTGTCGACCTCGTCGCACACCTCGACGGCGCCGGGGTTGACGGCGGCCTCACTGTCATCGCACTCCTCGCAGGCCGCGTAGCCGTCGCCGTCGTTGTCCGCGTAGCCCACGCTGCCGTCGCAGTTGTAGTCGTTGGGGTCGGCGCAGTCGGTCTCGGACGCGCCCGGGTTGTACGCGGGGTCGGTGTCATCGCAGTCACCGCCGACGCCCACGTAGCCGTCGTCGGCCGCGCAGCCCTCGACCGCCGCGCCGTCGTCGCCGTAGCCGTCAGCGTCGGTGTCGGCGTAGAAGGTGGTGGTCACCCCCTCGTCGGTCAGCCCGTCGCAGTTGTTGTCGAGGCCGTCGCAGACCTCGCTCGCGCCGGGGTTGATGGCCGCGTCGTTGTCGTCGCAGTCGTCGGCGGCCGGGAAGCCGTCGCCGTCCTCGTCCACCAGGGTGCCGGTGTCGTCGCCGGGCGTGCCGGTCTCCGGGTTGTCGGTCGACCCCTTGCAGCCGAAAGCCACGAGCAGAAGCAGGGGGAGCGTACGCATGGGACCCTTCCTCGGGTGATGTCATGGAGCGCCGGGGTCAGCCTTCGCAGTCCTCCAGCGGCTGGTAGCGTACCACGACCTCGGCGCCATCCTCTGGCGATATATCGAAGATCACAGCGTTCAAGGTCGCGTCCCAGGACCAGCCCGCCGACAGGGGGGCGCCGTCGACCTCCACCGTCAGGCTGAACACCTCGGGCTCCTCGGGCAGGTAGAAGCGCAGGGGGTCGGCCACGGCCCGCCGGGCAACCCAGTCCAGCCCCTCCCCCAGGTCCGACGCGCAGATGGGGTAGAGCGCGCCGCCGGTCTCTTCGATGGCCTCGGCCAGCCCGGCGCTGAAGGGGATGCCGTTGCAGCCGCCGTCCGGGGCGCCGACGCCGTGTACGGTGAGCAGGTCCGGCTCGCCCGCCACGGCCTCGAAGGTGGCGAGGTAGTCGGCAACCGGGTCCGGCGACTGGTCCGGCCCGTTGATGACGCCGATGATGCCCAGGGTCGCCCCGTCCCGACGGAGGCCCTCGTTGCAGCCCGCCGCGCCGATGTTGTCCGCCGAGAGCGCCGCCGAGGCCAGCGCCAGGGGCCGCCGGGCGTCCTCGCTGCCGCTCTCCGGGGGCGACCACAGCATCGTGCGCAACGTCGCCTCCTGCAGGCCGGCGCTTTGCCCGGGGTGGACCACCGGCGTCTCGCCCAGCACGCAGCCACCGTCCTGGGTGACGATCCCGACCTGCCAGTCCACGCCGGTGGCGTCGAGGGCGTCGAGCATCGCGGGGAAGCCGTCGTCCAGGTCGTCGAGGTGGGGCGCCATGCTCTCGGTCGTCGACACCGCGAGCAGCAGGTCGGCCGGGGTGTCCGCGCGCCAGGTGCGGCGGCGCTCGACGGGGGCTTCGTCCAGGGCCTCAGCGGTGATCGCGAGGTCGAGGTCCGGGACCACCGCGTCGTCCAGGACGAGGTGGAGCACCTCCTCGTACGCGCCCCCCTCGGTCGGGCGGAAGGTGACGGTGAAGGCGTGGCTCTCGGCCTCGTCCAACGCCACCGGGAGCTCGTCCTCCAGCGCGAAGGGGGTGCCCTCGAGGCCCGACGCGCTTCGGACCTCCAGCCTGCTGTTGCCGGCGTTGGTAAGGGTGAAGGTCTCGCTCACCGAGCAGCCGACCGCGACGGACTCGAAGGCGATGGCCTCGGGGGTGACCTCGGGCTGGCCGCTGTAGCCCTGCCCCGTGACGGAGATCTCCCACACGTCGCCCAGGTCCGTCTCCACCCACAGCGCGCCCTCGTAGTCCCCAGGTTCCTCCGGGGAGAAGCGGACGGTGAGCGGCAGCACGTCCCCCTCGGGGATGAGCATGGACTCCGGGGGGTCGAACTCAAAGGGCCCGGAGCCGTCGGCCCAGCTCAGGGAGAGGACCTGGGCGAGGCAGCCTCCCTCGTTGAGGAGGAGGAGGGTCTCCTCCGGGGTCCCGCCCACCGGGACCGAGCCGAAGTCGAGGTTCCCCGGGTCGGGGAACACCATGCCGAAGCACTCCCGCACGTCGGGCGGCTCGTCCACGGCGACGCCGATGTTGGTCTCCCGGTTCGAGCAGAACAGCACGCCAAAGACGAAGCCCATCAACATGCTCACCTCCGTGCGGGGATCCCGGTCAGCCCTCGCAGGCCTCCGCCGGGATGTACCGGGCCACCACCTCGTCGCCGTTCTGGGGCGGGGTCTCGAAGACCACGGCGTTCAGCGCCTCGCTCCAGCTCCAGCCCTCCGTCAGGAGGACGTCGTTCTGCCAGACCTCCAGCGTGCCCACGTCGGGGACCTCGGGCAGGTAGAGGCGCGTCGGGTCGGCCACCGCCCGCCGCACGATCCAGTCCAGCCCGAGCCCCAGGTCCGCCGCGCAGATGGGGTAGAGGGTGCCGCCGGTCTCGGCGATGGCCTCGCCCAGCAGCGCGCTGTAGGGGACACCGTTGCAGCCGCCGTCCGGGCCGCCCACGCCGTGGACCGTCAGCAGCTCCGGCGCCTCCACCAGGTACTCGAAGCGCGCGAGGTAGTCGGACACCGGGTCGGGCGACTGGTCGGGCCCGTTGATGACCCCGATGATGCCCAGGGTCGCGCCGCTGCGCCGGAAGCCCTCGTTGCAGCCCGCGGCCCCGATGTTCTCGGCGGAGAGCGCCGCCTTCGCCAGGGCCAGGGGGCGCCGGGCGTCCTCGCTGCCGCTCTCCGAGGGGGACCACAGCATCGTGCGCAGGGCCGCCTCCTGCAGGCCGCGGCTCAGGCCCGGGTGGACCACCGCTGTCGTCCCCAGCGCGCAGCCGCTGTCCTGGGTCACGACGCTGACCTGCCAGTCCACGCCGGTCTCGTCCAGAGCGTCGAGCATCGCGTCGAAGCCGTCGTCCAGGTCCTCGAGGTGGGGCGTCATGCTCTCGGTCGTCGACACCGCCAGCAGCAGGTCGGCCGGGACCCCGGTGCGCCAGGTGCGGCTCAGCTCGACGGTGAGGTCGTCCACCGCCTCCCCGTCGATCGAGAGGTCCACCTCCGGGGTGAGCCCGCTGTCGAAGCGCAGCGTCAGGCTGCCGCTGGACACGGCGGCCTCCTCGGGCGCGAAGATCACCTCGAAGCTGGCGCTTTCGCCCGGATCGATGCTCATCGGGGTCTCGGCCTCGGCCAGGAAGGGGCCCTCGTCCGACCAGGCCAGCTCCTCCAGGACCAGCGGGGCGTTGCCCGTGTTGGTCACCGTCACCGTCTCCGCCACCTCGCAGCCCGCGGCGACGGTGTCGAAGGAGAGGGACCCGGGCGTGACCTCAGCCTGCCCGGCCACCCCCTCGCCGAACACCGGGATCTCCCAGGCCTCCCCCCGGCTGGTCTCGACCCACAGGAAGTTCTCGTAGGTCTCCAGGTCCTGGGGGGTGAAGGTCACGGTCAGGGGCAGCACCTCGCCGCTGGCGAGCAGCAGGGACTCCGGGGGCTCGACGTCGAAGAACCCGGTCCCGTCGATCCAGTCCAACTCGACGATCTGGGTGAGGCAGCCCCCTTCGTTCATCAGGAGGAGCTGGGCCTCGACGGTCTCCCCCACGTCCACCTGACCGAAGTCGAGGTCGCCCGGCTCCGGGAAGAGCATGCCGAAGCACTCCTCCTCGCCCGGATCCTCACCGACGCCGATGATCGGCTCATCCCGCGACTGCGCGCAGAACAGCACGCCAAAGACGAAGCCAACCAACATGCTCACCTCCCAGGCGCACACCGTGTCACCGCCGGGGCCCGCTGTCTACCCCTCAGTGGCCCCGCAGGCGCCCGGGAGCTGGTAGCGGACGACCACCTCGTCACCGTCCGACCGCTGTGAGGAGAAGACCACGGCGTTCAGCGCCGAATCCCAGCGCCAACCTGCGGTCTGGACGACGCCGTTGACCGTCACCTGCAGGCTGCCGAGGTAGGGGGTCTCCGGCAGGTAGAGGCGCAGCGGATCCGCCACCGCCCGCCGCACGATCCAGTCCAGGCCCTCGCCCAGGTCGTCCTCGCAGATGGAGGTGAAGGCGCCGCCGGTCTCCGCGACGGCCTCGGCCAGCAGCGCGCTGTGTGCGCTGGCGTCGCAGCCCTGGGCGGGGGTGGCCACGCCGTGGATGGTGAGGTCCTCCGGCGCGTCCACCAGCGCGCGGAAGGCCGCGACATAGGCGCCCGCCGGGTCCGGCGACGCGTCGGGGCCTCGGATGACCCCGATGATGCCCAGAGTGGCGCCCTCGCGCCGCAGAGCCGCGTTGCAGCCGTCCTCTGCGAGGTTGTCCGGGGAGAGCGCCGCCGCCGCCAGGGCCAGGGGGCTGCGCGCGTAGGCGCTGCCGCTCTCCGAGGGCGACCACAGCATCGTGCGCAGCGCCGCCTCCTGGAGGCCCCGCTCCTGATCGGCGTCCGCGATGCCGTTGGCGCCCAGCACGCAGCCGCTGTCCTGGGTCACGACGCCGATCTGCCAGTCCACGGAGGTCTCCTGCAGGGCGTCGAGCATCGGGTCGATGGCGTCCTCCAGGTCCTCCAGGTAGGGCGCCATGCCCTCCGCGGTGGACACCACCACCAGCAGGTCCCCGCGCGGCTGGGTATCCCAGGTGCGGGAAACCTCAAGGAACCCGCCGTCGACGGCCTCCCCGTAGAGGGGGATGTCCATGTCGTCCCACAGAGAGTCCCCGAAGGTGAAGTGCAGCTCCTCGCGCCAGCTCCCCACCTCGTTGGAGGCGAAGACGAGGTCGAAGTCCTGACGCTGGCCCACCTCCAGGGTGACGGGCAGCTCGCCCTCCACCCGGAAGTGGCCCCCTGCGGGCGGGGTGATGGACGAGATCGTGAGCGGGCCCGTGCCCCGGTTGCGGACGTGGATGGTCTCGGAGGTCTCGCAGCCCACCGGCGCGGGCTCGAAGTAGAGCACCTGCGGCAGCACCTCGGGGTCCCCGGCGAAGCCCTGGCCCCAGACCCCTACGTCCACGCGCTGCCCGTCGGCGGTCTCGATCCACAGCGTGCGCTGGTGCGGGTCGATGTCCTCAGGCCGGAAACGTACGGCAAACCAGGCGGAGTCCCCCCAGCCCAGCTCCGTCACCCTGGGCATGGAGGCCTCGAACGGCCCGGGGTTCGTGCGCCAGGCCACCGACGCGATCTCGATCGGGCAGTCGCTGTCGTTGCGCAGCTCGATCTCCAGCTCTGTGGTCTCACCGAGCGGGGTGTCGTCGAAGTCGAGCGAGGAGACGTCGGCCTCCAGCTCGCCCACGCAGGTCGTGGTCTCGTCCGGCGGCTCCACCTCGACCGGGACGGGGTCCACCAGGCTCGCGCAGAAACACATGCCGATCAGGAACAGCAGCATGATCTCCTCCTGGCCACAGCGTGTCACCGGCCCCTACGGCTGTCCACTCACAGGACGGGGCTGCTCTCCGGCCGGGGGAAGGTCTGGGGCGGCGCGTCGCTTCGGCACGCCCGGGGGCGCTCATCCTGGGCGGACCACAGCTTCGTGGCGAGCGACCCCGACGGCGGGGCGGCGTCCTGGACCACGAAGTCCACCACCCAGCCCCGGGCCGAGGCGCAGCGGGCGGTGCCGGTGAAGTCGGGCTCGGCGAGGTCCAGCACCAGCTCGGCGGCGGGGGCGTCCCCGTACCGGCAGCGCAGCCGGCAGCCGGAGTGGGGCGGCGGGTTGCCGGCCTCCGCGCGGCTCACCGCAGGGCGGTCGAACCACAGCGCGAGGCCCTGCTCCGCCCACTCCCCGGAGACCGTGCCCACCACGGAGCTGTCCGTGCAGCGCTCCAGCGGCAGCCGGACGTGGTGGGAGGCGAGGCAGCCCTCGGGCGGGGGCGCGATGGCCACCTGCGCCCCGTCCAGCGGCACCTCCGGCAGGCGCACCTCGGCCGGGGCCGCGCGCCGCAGGGACGGGACCACCGCGGCCCCCAGGCCCACCAGGACCCCGACCCCCAGCGCCACCCCGAGGCGCTTGATCACGGCTCGTCGAGCCAGCGGGTCAGGCGGTCCTGCACCCTCTGTCCGCCGCGCTCCAGGGCCTCCGCGACCCGGGACGCGGCCCGCTCCACGCCCTGCTCGGCCCGGCCCAGGCCCTCCGCCGCCCGCACGGCCCCGCGCTCCATCGCGTCGCTCATCGCGGCGACCCGCTCCTCCACCAGCGGCGTGCGGCGCTGCACCGCCCCGGGGTGGAGGGCGACGAGCGCCCGCGCCCAGTCGTCATCCACCGCGCTGGAGGGGCCCTCGGAGGCAGGCTTCAGCGGCCCGTCCCTCCGGATGGCTGACAGTGCGGGGATCGTGGAGAGGGAGGGCGCAGAGTCCGCGGCGCTGACGCGGTCATGGAAGAGGCGTCGCCCGCGCCCGAAGCGCTCCATCGCCGCGCGGGCGATGACCCCGGGGTCGGCGTCGGCGGCCCACACCGTCCCCGCCGCCACCCAGGGGCTGACGAGCAGCGCGCCGGGGGCGTCGTCCCAGCACACCAGCAGCAGCGCGCGCTCCCACCACGGCCCCAGCGTCAGCGCCTCGACCACCCGGGCGAGCAGGGCGTCCCCGGACGGCCCGCCGTCGAACGCCGGGTCGATCCAGGTGAACGACGCGAGGGGCGCGGCCCCCGGGCGCATCCGCAGGGTGTCCTCCAGCACCGCCAGCGGCGCGAGGTGGTGGGCGTCATCCCGGTGGTCGACGAACAGCCGCAGGGCCGGCGCGCCGGCGTGGACGTAGCGCCACCCCACGGCCTCCCGATCCAGCGCGGAGAACAGCGTGCGGCTGGAGATACGCCCGGACAGCGCGGCGGGCGGGTCGGTCCACGCCCCCAGCCGACGCTGCGCCCGGTCCCCCGGGCGGGGCCGCCAGCCGGTGGCCTCGGCGTAGCCGCGGGCGAGCGCGCGGGCCGCCGACCGGGTGGGGCCCTCGGGGTCGCTCAGCATGAGGACCACCAGGTGCTCGGCGCGTTCCAGGATCGAGGACACCAACACCTCCGTTCCCTTGCATGATAGTAGGACGGACGCCACCACGGAGCCCTTGATGTCTGTGGAGATCCCTCCCGTCGACACCCGCTTCACCCTCGGGGACACCATCACCCCCGCGCAGCAGGCCTTCCTCGACGCCTACGGCTTCCTCCACTTCGAGCAGGTCGCCCGCCCCGACGAGGTCGCGATGATCCTGTCCGAGCTGGACCGCATCAACGACCAGTGGGTCACCGAGGAGCGCAGCTTCGTCAACGGGATCCCGGTGTTCTGGGGCCAGAGCCCCGACGGCGAGCGCTGGGTGCAGCGCTTCACGTTCACCTCCACCTTCTCCGAGCCCATCAAGCGCTTCGTGCGGGACCCCCGCTTCGAGCCCATCCGCCGCCTGGTGGACGAGCACGCCCGCATCGGCGACGACGAGAAGGACGGCGTGGTGGTCAACCGCTACGTGAACAGCGCCGGCAGCGGCTACCCCCGCCTGGGCTGGCACACCGACGGCCTGCGGGACCTCGCCTACGGGCGCATGCCCCAGCAGATGCTCAACGTCGGCCTGCACTTCGACCACTGCCCCCCCGAGAACGGCGGCCTGCGCCTGATCCCGGGCAGCCACACCCAGGGCTTCTGGTCGATGTGCTTCCGCAAGCTCTACTTCCTCTCCCACGCCCCCGACCCGATGGAGATCCACGTCGAGACCCGGCCCGGTGACCTCACCGTGCACGACGGGCGGCTGTGGCACCGGGTCCAGCAAAGCTCCCGTACAGGCTATGACAGCCTGCGCCGCTCGATGTACGTGCCCTACCTGACCGGCCCCCGCGAGCCCAAGTCCGCGGACAGCACCACCCCGGTCTACCACCACATCGGCCGCCCGATCCGCTGGATGCAACGCACCCTTCAGCGTTAGCAGGCCCCCGTGCGCCCTGTCCCCCGACACCTCGCCATCATCCCCGACGGCAACCGCCGCTGGGCCCGCGCGCGCGGCCTGGCCCCCGCCGACGGCCACCGCGCTGGCGTCGCCGCCCTGGGCCCCGTCCTGGAGGCCGCCTGGGACGCGGGCGTCGAGGTGTGCAGCTTCTGGTGGGGCTCCCCCGCCAACCTCACCCGCCGCAAGCCCGAGGAGGTCGCCGTCATCACCGGGGCCCTTAACCACTGGCTGGCCGCTGAGGGCGTCCGGCTGGTCGCCCCCGAGCGGCGCTTCCACGCCCTGGGGCGCTGGGCCGAGCTGTGCCCCGAGATCCGCCCCGGGGTCGAGGCCGTGCGCGCCGCCGCCGGGCCCGGTCCCCAGGCCCTCGCGCTGTTGATGGCCTACGACGGCCGGGACGAGATCCGGGCGGCGGCCGACGCGCGCGGGGGCGGCGGGGCCAGCGCCCGGGACTTCGAGGCCGCGCTGTGGACCAGCGCGCTGCCCCCGGTGGACCTCGTCATCCGCACCGGCGGCGAGCCCCACCTCTCCGCGGGCTTCCTGCTGTGGCACATCGCCGAGGCCCGGCTCCACTTCTCTCCCCTGCCCTGGCCGGCCTTCACCCCCGACGCGCTGGCCCTCGCCCTGCGCGAGTTCGCCGACACCGAGCGGCGGTTCGGGGCGTGAGCGTGGACCACGAGGTCCGCATCCCCCCGCCCCGGGCGCACCTCGCGGGCACGCTCGCCCTGCTGGAGCGGTTCGAGGCCCTGGCCGGCGGCAACCCCCACGCCGCCGCGCTGCGCCGCTTCCTGGACCGGCCCGAGGCACTGCCCGAGGCGGTCCCCAAGCAGGACAACACCCTCAAGTACGACGCCTACATCGCCCGGGGGCCCGCGCAGCTCGCCTGGGGTGTGGCCGTGGGCGACCGCTACGAGGGCGCGGCGATGCGGGCGCCGCTGGCCGCGCTGCTCGCCGCGCTGCCGGGGGACTACCGGATGGACGCCGCGCTGGCGCTGGGCGCGGACCTCGACGGCGCCGCCCCCTCGCTGACCGTGGCGGCGGGCTTCGACCACCCCCAGCGCCCGCCCCGCATGAAGCTCTACTTCCAGGAGGACCGCTGGGGCGCGGGCGTGGCGAGCGCCGGGGCGCTTCGCGAGGCGCTGGCCGTCCACGCGCCGGGCTGCGCGCTGCCCGACTGGGTGCCCGCCGAGCGGCCCGTCGGCGTGCTCACCCCGGAGCTGCTGCCCGACGGCGCCCTGGGCGTGAAGGCGTACCTGGGCGGGGCCTCCCCCCAGGAGGCCGCCGAGGGCGCCCCACCCGAGGCCCAGGCCCTCGCCGCCGCGATGGCCGCGCGGTGCCCCCTCACCCCCGGGTATTACTACCTCACCCTACGAATGCGCCCCGGGACCCCGCACCGCTACGCGATCAACAAGATCTACGACCACGTCCGCCTGGGCTTCACCCGGGACGCCGCCGAGCTGCCCGCCGCCTGGGCCGAGCTGGCCGAGCTGTTCGCCTTCGCGGGCCGCGCCGCCCACCTCGCCGCGCTGCAGGGCCTGCTGGGGCAGCTCCAGGGGGTGCGCGTGGTGCCCACCGCCTCGGCCCTGGAGGACGGCGGACAGAGCGCCGATCTGTACTGCGCGGCCTGGGCCATGCCGCCGCGCGCCGGATAGGAGGGCCCCGTGGATCGCGTGACCTCCTCCACATTCCTCAAGGCCTTCCCCAGCGCCCGCGGCCTGGAGCCCCGGGACCTGCGCGAGCTGCTGGGCCGCATGCGGACGTACCGCGCCGTCGAGGGCGAGCGGCTGTTCGCGGCGGGCGACGGCCCCGGCCCAGGCTTCCTCATCCTCGAGGGCCAGGTCCGGGTGGAGCGGCAGGTCGAGCCCGAGCGCACCGTGCTGCTGGGGCGCCTGCACCGGGGGGACGTGGTCGGGGACATGAGCCTGGTCGACGGGCGGGCCCGCAGCGCGTCGGCGGTCGTCGAGCAGGAGCTGCTGGCGCTGTGCCTGGAGGTCGACCTGTTCACCGCCCTGCGGGCCGAGGCCCACCCCGCCGCCCTCTGGCTGATGGCGGAGATCGACCGCAACGTCGCCGCCCGCATCCGCGCGATGTACGACCGTATCACCCGGGTGCGCGAGGACCCCACCCTGGCCGCCGAGCCCGCCGAGGACGAGCCCCTGGACATGCGCTGGCACGCCCGCCTGCGCCGCTGGGCGCAGGAGGCCACCCGCCGTGGCTGAGGTCTCCGGGCCCGAGCTGGGCGGGGTCGTGCCCGCCGAGGTCATCGCGGCGCACCCGCTGCTCGGCCACCTCTCCGGCGAGCTGCGCGGGGCGCTCTCGGAGCGGGTGAAGGTGCGCCAGCTCATCCCCGGCGAGGCCATCACCCGCGAGGGCTCCACCGCCACGCGCTGGTATGTGCTGGTCGAGGGCCTGGTGCGGGTCAGCCGGACCCGCCCCGACGGCGGCCAGGAGGTCCTGGGGCGGCTCAAGCCCGGGGCCCTGTTCGGCTGCATGGGGGTCTGCGACGGCCAGCCGCGCTCGTCCACCACCGCCGCGATCGGCCCGTCGCGCTGCCTGGAGTTCCCCGCTGACCTGCTCCTCGGCGCGCCGCGCACCCTGGAGGGCCGGCTTTCCCTGGCTCTGCGCGCGGTGCTGGCGGTGGCGATGAACATGCAGCTCCGCGCCGCCAACCAGCGCCTCTACGTCATCGGCCGGCGCATGTTCGGCGAGTCCACCGCGGAGTACGTCAAGGAGACCGAGGGCGGCTGGGTGCAGCCGGACTGATCCCCAGGTTAAGACCCGCCCGATGGCTCTCCTCCTGCTCGCGACCCTGGCCTGCGCGCCCAAGGCGCCTCCTTCGAGCGGCCCCCCGCCGCAGCGCTCCTTCTTCGAAGGGCCCCCGCCCGACGCCGCGGTCACCCCCTCCGGGCTGGCATACCAGGTGCTGCGGCCGGGCACCGGCGTCGAGCACCCCGGCCCCCGCAGCACGGTGACGGTCCACTACACCGGCTGGACCGCCGACGGGCGGCGGTTCGACAGCTCGTACGGGCGCGGCGAGCCCGCCACCTTCGGCCTGGATCAGGTCATCCCCGGGTGGACCGAGGGCGTGCAGCTCATGGTGGTCGGCGAGCAGACCCGGTTCTGGATCCCACCCGACCTGGCGTACGGCTACAACAGCAGCGGCCCCACCGGGCAGCTCGTCTTCGACGTCGAGCTGCTCGCCATCGTGCAGTGATCCCATGACCCGCTCCCTCCTGCTCCTGACCCTGCTCGCGGCCTGCACCGGCAAGGGCGAGCCCGCCGACGACTCCCAGGTCGAGGCCGACGCCGACGCCGACGCCGACGCCGACTCGGACACCGACGCGGACGCCGACGCCGACACCGACGCAGACGCAGACGCCGATACAGACGCAGACGCGGACGCAGACGCCGACCTGGACGGCGACGGCTACGGCGCCGAGGTGGACTGCGACGACGACGACCCGAACATCCACCCGGGCGCGACCGAGATCCCCTGCGACGAGGTGGACGACGACTGCGACCCCTCCACCGGCGGCCCCGGCCCGGTGCTCGTCGACGGCGCGGGGTCCTGGGCCACCCTCTCCGACGCCATCGCGGCGGCCCCCTCCGGCGCGGTGGTCCTGGCCTGCCCGGGGACCTACACCGAGAACCTGGAGCTGACCCGGGACATCACCCTCACCTCCCGCGACGGCGCCGCCGCCACCCTCATCGACGGCGACGGCCAGGGGGTCGTGGTGCTGGTCACCGGCGGCCGGGCCACCCTCCAGGGCCTCACCCTCACCGGGGGCGACGGCCGCGGCAGCGGCGGGGGCCTCGGGATCACCCTTGCCACCACCGTCACGGTCGAGGACTGCATCATCCGGGGGAACAACGCCGGCGACGGCGCGGGGGTCTACGGCTACACCGGCGTCAACCTGACCCTCACCCGGACCGAGATCACCGGGAACAACGGCGAGCTGGGCGGCGGCCTCGAGCTGGTCAGCGACGGCCTGTCGGGCAGCCTCACGCTGGTCGACACCACCGTCACCGACAACTTCGCCAGCGAGGCCGGGGGCGGCCTGCTGGTCAGCGGCCTGCCCTCTGTCAGCGTCCAGGGTTCGACGATCTCGGGGAACCGCTCGCTGAACGGCGGCGGGCTGGACATCATCGAGTCCCACGTCACCATCGAGTCCTCCACGGTGCGCGACAACGGCGCCACCGACACCGGAGGGGGGGTCTGGATGTTCACGGGCACCGGCGCCTCGCTCCTGTCCACGGCCACGGACTGGGGGTCGGGGGGCAGCGACAACAGCCCCGACGACGTCACGGTCAGCGGCGTGGGGAGCTGGTCGTCCTACGGCGCCAGCGCGGGCTTCCTGTGCGACGGGGCCGGCTGCCGCTGACTACTCGCCGACGGCGATCAGCTCCACCAGCGGGCCCTCGGGGTTGGTGTCGCCCCGCAGGTCCACCACGCCGTCGATGGACCAGGCGTTGTCGTCGTTCGCGTCGACCAGGAGCTGCTGAACCCGCCACACCAGCGGGCCGTCCGGGGTGACCCGCGTGTTCCAGGCCATGCGGGCGGCGTGGTCGAAGGTCACCCGGCCGTACTCCTCGATGTAGGGCGCCAGTGCGGCGGCGAGGTCGTCGGGGCTCCACTGGGGGCGGCCCGGGACCGGCGGCTCCCGGTGGCGAAGCCCGGCGATGGCCTCGGCCCAGTCCTCGACAGCGAGGGCTCGTACGACGGCGTGCAATTCAGCCCGCAGGCGGGCGTTGAAGGACTTCCTGTCCCTGGAGATGTCGATGAGCACGGGCACGTCGGGCTCCACCCCCTCCGCCTTGCCCGCCAGCAGGCGCTCCCACTCGCCCACCAGGCTCTCGTCCACCCGGGCCAGGGTCGCCCGCAGGTAGGCCATCGCGTCGATCAGCTCGGGCGTGCGGGCGTCCGCGGGCACGGTGCGGGTGACGGTCTGGTAGACCTGGGTGAGGTAGCGCAGCAGCACCCCCTCGGCGCGCTGGATGCCCAGGTCCTTCACGTAGTCCGAGAACGAGGCGTACTGCTCGATCATGTCCCGGGCGATGGACTTCGGCCGGATGTCCTCGGCGGCCACCCAGGGGTGGGTCTCGCGGTATTCGTTGAAGGTGGCGTAGATCCAGTCCGCCATCGGCTTGGGCCAGGAGACCTGCTCCAGGGCCTCGATGCGCTCCTCGTAGGGCACGCCCTCGGCCTTGAGGGCGGCCATGAGCTGCCCCTTGAGCACCCGCTCCTGGGCGTAGAGGATGACCTTGGGGCTCTCCAGGATGGACTCGACCAGGGTGAGGACCCGCAGGGCGTACTCGGGGGCCTCGGCGTCGAGCTGCTCGACCGCGTGGAGCAGGAACAGCGAGAGGGCGTGGTGCAGGGAGAAGTCCTGCTGGAGATCCTCGGAGACCTCGTGGACCACCACCCCATCGGGCCCGCCGCCCACCTCGTCCCGGTCCACCACCCCGGCGGAGACCAGCTCCTCCAGCAAGGTCTCCGCGCGCTCGGCCATCTCGGCCTTGTCCCGGGCGGTGCTGTGGCTGGCCTCGATCAGGCGATGCAGGGCGTCCAGGCCGTCCCCGCCGACCTCATCCGCCCTCTGGAGCAGGCTCAGCAGCAGGCCGTGGCTCACCTGGAAGCGGGAGACGAGGGGCTCGGGGGGCCGCTCGATGAGCTGGCGGAAGGTCTGCTCGTCCCAGTGCTTGTAGCCCCGGGTGGGCGGGGACTTCTTGCGGAACTTCCGCTTGCTGCCCCGGCCCGAGGCCGCCGCGTCCGCCCGGCGCTGGTTCTCGATGACCCACTCCGGGGCCTGGGCCACCACCAGGCCCTCCTCGTCGAAGCCCTTGCGCCCGGCCCGCCCGGCGATCTGCTTGAAGTCCCGGGCGGTGAGGATGTCCACCTTCTCGCCGTCGAACTTGCAGAGCTGGGTGAACAGCGCCGTGCGGATGGGCACGTTGATGCCCACCCCCAGGGTGTCGGTGCCGCAGATGACCCGCAAGAGCCCCTGCTGGGCCAGCTTCTCGACCAGCAGCCGGTAGCGGGGCAGCAGGCCGGCGTGGTGCAGGCCCACCCCGTGGTGGATGAAGCGCAGCAGGGTGGGGCCGTAGGGGCTGTCGAAGCGCACCCCCCGGGTGGCGTCCCGCAGGGCGCGCTTGTCCTCCTTGGGGGTGAAGTCGACGCTCATCAGCGCGCCAGCGGTCTCCCCGGCGGCGGACTGGGTGAAGTGGACCACGTAGAGCGGCGCGCGGCCGTCGCGCACCAGGCGCAGCACGGTGTCCTGGAGCGGGCTGTCGGCGTAGACGAAGTGCAGCGGCACCGGCCGCTCGGCCCGGGAGACGTGGGCCACGGGCCGGCCGCCGCGCTCGGTCAGGTCGTCGATGATGGCGGTCATGTCGCCGAGGGTGGCCGACATCAGCAGGAAGCGCGCCTGAGGCATCGTCAGCAGCGGGATCTGCCAGGCCATGCCCCGGTCGCGGTCGCCGTAGTAGTGGAACTCGTCCATGACCACCGCGTCGAAGGGGGTGTCCTCGCCCTCGCGCAGCGCCATGTTGGCGAGCACCTCGGCGGTGCAGCAGATCAGCGGCGCGTCCCGGTTGACGCTGCCGTCGCCGGTCATCAGGCCCACGCTCTCGGCCCCGAAGGTGCGGCAGAGGTCGAAGAACTTCTCGCTGACCAGGGCCTTGATCGGCGCGGTGTACACGCTGCGGCGCCCAGCGGCCAGCTCCCGGAAGTGCAGCGCCGCCGCCACCAGGGACTTGCCCGAGCCGGTGGGGGTCTCCAGCACGACGTGCCGGTCGGCGTACAGCTCGAGGATGGCCTCCTCCTGGGCCGGATAGAGGGAGAGCCCCCGGTCGGCGACCCAGGCCAGGAAGACGTCGAGGGCATCGTCGGCCGAGGCCAGGCCGCGCTCGGGGATGCGCGCCCCGAGCGACTGGAGGTCGTCGTCGCTCATGAGGGCCCCGTAACCGGATAGGCGGCCGGCGTGGTGCCCACCAGCGCCTTGAAGTCGTGGATGAAGTGGGCCTGGTCGGTGTAGCCGAGCTGGTGGGCCAGCGCGGCGTGGTCCGCCGGCCCGGCCTCGGCGCGGGCCAGGGCCTCGTGCAGGCGGTAGCGGCAGATGACCCACTTGGGCCCCACCCCCACCCAGCGCCGGAAGCGCCGCTGGAGGGTGCGCGGGCTGCACCCGGCCTCGGCGGCCAGGGCGTCGACCCGGGTGAGGCCGGGCTGCTGCTCCACCAGGCGCACCAGGGCCTCGACGCGGCGGGCCTCGGCGGGCACAGGGCGCAGCCGCGCGACGAGCAGCGGGGTGAGGCCGGCGACGGCCTGGGCGTCGGTGAGCCCCGGCAGCGCGGCGGCCAGGTCGTCCACCTCGGGCCCCAGCACCTCCCGCAGCGGGATCCGGCGGTCGGTGATGGCCCTCACCGAACCCCCCAGCAGGGGCTGCACCGCGCCGATCCGCAGCTTGACCCCCAGCACTGCGCCGACGCCCTCCAAGGTGCGGGTGAAGCGCCCGGTCATCACGCCGACCAGAGACGAACAATCCTGTTCGAAAACGAACGTCGGCATCGGGTGTGGCAGGGTGGACTGGGTCCAGGGCGCCTGCCCGCGCAGGTCCCAGCGGATCGACCAGACGTGCACGACGTGGCCGGCGAGGGCCTCGGGTGGGGCGTGCCGCTGGTGTTGGAAGGGCGGCGGCTCGGGCTGTCGAACCACCCCCCTCGGCGGGCCGGGGTCGCGGGGCATGTCGCGTCTATAGCGTGTCGCGTTTCTACAAGGCGCCCCTGAAGCCGCGGGCTACACAAGGGCAGAACCCGCACCCGGAGCCCCCCATGACCCTCACCGCCCGCTTCAAGCACCTCCAGTGGGACGAGTCCACCACCGCCGAGCCCGGCGACGGCCTCGTCTTCAAGGAGGCCGAGGTCGCCTACGCCTACGAGGGCGACCTCGAAGGCCGCTCGACCCTGCGCTACCAGCTCTGCTACGCCGGCGAGCAGGCCGCCCACTTCGTGGGCTTCGAGCGCTTCGAGGGCAGGCTCTCCGGCCGGGAGGGCACCCTGGTGTGGCGCAACGAGGGCGCCTGGGAAGACGGCGCCGCGGTGGGCGGCGGCCCGATCGTGGCCGGCACCGGCGCGCTGGCCGGCGTCACCGGCGAGGTCCGCTTCCGCGCGGTGCACGCGCCGGAGAACACCCTCACCCTGGAGGTTACTCTGCCGGCTCCCTGACCGGAGACCGACATGCACCCTCCCTTCTCTGTTGAACGCCGCCGCGCCCGGCTGGGGCGACGCCACCACCTCGCCGCCCAGGGCGACGACCCGGTCGCGGTGGCCGGCGATCTCGTCGGGCTGCACGGCACCGACCCGGCCACCGTCTACCTCGCCGCCGCCGCGCGGACCGAGGGCGTGAGCGCCCAGGACATCGAGCACGCCCTCTACGAGCGGCGCGCCCTGGCCCGGGTCCTGGGCATGCGGCGCACCGTGTTCACCCTGCCCCTGGAGCTGCTCGGGGTGGTCTACGGGGCCTGCACCGACACCATCGCCGCCCGGGAGCGCCGCAACATCGTCAAGCACCTCACGCTCACCGGGATGACCGGCGACGTGGACGCCTGGCTCGCCGGGGTCGAGGCCGAGACCCTCGCGACCCTGGAGGCGCGGGGCGAGGCCACCGGCGGCGAGCTGTCCGACGCGGTGGAGGGCCTGCGCTTCGAGGTGTTCCTGAACACCGGCAAGCCCTGGGACAAGCCCACCCGCATCACCACCCGGGTCCTGAGCCTGCTGGCCGCCGAGGGCCACATCGTGCGCGGGCGGCCCACCGGCGGGCTGACCAGCTCCCGGTACCGCTGGGCGCCCCTGCGGGGCTGGCTGCCCGAGGGCATCGCGCGCCCCAAGGCGGCCGAGGCCCGCGCCGAGCTGATCCGCCGCTGGCTGGCGACCTACGGCCCTGGCACCCTCGACGACGTGCAGTGGTGGACCGGGCTGACGAAGACCCAGGTCCGCGCGGCCCTCCAGACCCTCGGCGCTGTCGAGGTCGAGCTGGGCGGCGATACCGGCTGGGTGCTCCCCGATGATCTCGATGAGGACGACCTCACGGAATCCTGGGCCGCGCTGCTGCCGGCCCTCGATCCCACCGCGATGGGCTGGAAGGAGCGCGGCTGGTACCTCGGCCCCCACGAGGCGCCCCTGTTCGATCGCACCGGCAACATCGGCCCGACGGTGTGGTGGGGCGGCCGGATCGTGGGCGGCTGGGCCCAGCGCGACGACGGCGCGGTCGTGGTCCGCCTGCTGGAGGACGTCGGCGCCGAAGCCGAGGCCCGGATCGAGGAGCGCCGCGCCGCGCTCCAGGGCTGGCTGGGCGATGTGCGGGTGACCCCGCGGTTCCGCACCCCGCTGGAGCGCGAGCTGGTCGCCTGAACTCCTGTGCCTGACCGCACTCGGGCTGGATCCGTGGGTGAAAGGCTATTCAGGGTCGCCCCACGTCCCGTGCGGGTCCAACTCACGATCAGTCACGTCCCTGGGGTAGTGGGAGGCGACGCTCAGTGTTGGTTCACACGCGGGCAACTCGGCGGAATCAAGGTCGGCCATCCGGGCCGACCGAGAGCTGGGAGTTGGGCCGTCCTCGGCCCTGGAGTGCCTCGGAGGGGTCGGAGATGATGGATTCGACCTCGCCCCGTGGCCGGCCAAAAAACCAAGCGAAACTTGAAATTTAAAATTTGGTCAATCGACCAGTCTATACCTCTCCCGATACTGACGATCAAAAGTGCCCATCCGATATTTGCGCGGCCACGCGTCACAAAGGGGTCGATTGCCACCGTCCTCTCCGAGGCACTCCAGGGCCAAGGACGGCCCAACTCCCTGATCTCAGGAGTCCTGGACGGGCTCCCTCCTGGTCGAGAGCCCGCCGGAATGTTCGGCACGAATCATCAAGGGCGGCCTGACGGGGTACTACCCCCCCTGCGCCGCGTACAGCCCCACCGCGATCACCAGCGCCGCCAGCGCGACGCGATCGGCGAGCACGACCCGGGCGAGCTTGTCGTTGTAGCCGCCGACGGATCGCGCGATCGCGAGGAAGCTGAGAATGGTGACCCCGGCGATCCCGAAGGCCAGCGGCTGGACCGTGGCGTCCAGCGCCGCGTAGACGAACAGCCCACCCAGCAGCCCGAACATCACCGCCCGGTGCCGCATCAGGATCTCCAGGTTCGGATCCTCCATCGGGAGGCCATAGAGCGCCTCGAGCCGCGCCGGCCCCAGCGCCCCGACCAGCGGGAGCAGGTGGATCACCCCCACCAGGATCATCAGTCCGCCGATCAAGACAGGGATCATCTCGCGCTCCCTGGGCGTTGGCATGCTCGCCCGGCGCCTCCTTTGTATCCAACGCGCGGATACGTGGTGGACCGGCGCTCCAGGCGTTATCTCAGATTCGCTGCCTGGATGGAACCGGGCCGTTGGTGAGGGAGCATGCGCGCACCGCCGAGCCTGGCGCCGCTGGCGGACCAGGGGGTCATCGAAGAGGTCATCTGCCCCCTGATGAGCGGCAAGGAAGCTGACGTGTTCCTCGTGGTGCATCGCGGCGAGCGCTGCGTGGCCAAGGTCTACAAGGACGCCACCCAGCGCAGCTTCAAGCACCGCGCCGAGTACGAGGAGGGCCGCCGCGTCCGCGACAGCCGCCGCCAGCGCGCGATGACCCGCCGCAGCCGCTACGGCCGCGAGATGATGGAGGCCGCCTGGCGCAACGCCGAGGTCGACGCCATCTACCGCCTGCGCGACGCCGGGGTCCGGGTCCCCGAGCCCTACGACTTCGTCGAGGGCGTGCTGGTGATGGAGCTGATCGCCGACGCCGAGGGCCGCCCCGCCCCCCGGCTGGTGGACGTCACCTTCACCCGCCGCGAGGCCCGCGACGTGTTCAACTTCCTGCTGCGCGAGGTCGTGAAGATGCTCTGCGCCGGGCTGGTGCACGGCGACCTCTCCGACTTCAACGTGCTCATGGGCGCCGACGGGCCGGTCATCATCGACTTCCCGCAGGTCGCCGACGCCGCCGGCAACCGCAACGCCCGCAAGCTGCTGCTGCGCGACGTCAAGAACCTCACCCGCTTCCTCGGTCGGTTCGATCCGGCGCTGCTCAACACCCGCTACGGCCCCGAGATGTGGGACCTCTACGAGCGCGGAACCCTGGAGCCCGACACCCCGCTGACCGGGCGCTTCAAGGGCCCCACCCACAAGGCCAACGTCTCCTCCCTGCTGCAGGAGCTCGAGGACATCGAGCGCGAGGTGCGGGCCCGCCGCGCCGCGCTGGGCCTGGAGCCCCCGGGGCCGGCCCGCCGCCCGGTGAGGCGCGCGCCGGAGCCCGAGCCCGAGCCCGAACCCGATCCCGATCCGACCTCCCCCAAGAAGCGCCGCCGTCGGCGCCGCCGCCGCAAACCCGCCTCGGAGTAGACCGCGATGCGCTACCTGCACACGATGCTGCGCGTGAAGGACCTCGACGCCGCCCTGGACTTCTTCTGCGACAAGCTGGGCCTGGTGGAGCTGCGCCGCAGCGAGAGCGAGCGGGGTCGGTTCACCCTGGTGTTCCTGGGCACCGGCGCCCCGAACGACGCCGCCCAGATCGAGCTGACCTACAACTGGGACGAGGCCGAGCCCTACCCCACCGGGCGCTTCTTCGGCCACCTGGCCTACGCCGTCGACGACATCTACGCGCTCTGCGACCGCCTCCAACAGAAGGGCGTCGCCATCCTTCGCCCGCCCCGCGACGGCTACATGGCCTTCGTCAAGAGCCCCGACGGCCACTCGGTGGAGCTGCTGCAGGCCGGCGGCGCGAAGCCCCCGCAGGAGCCCTGGGCGTCGATGCCGAACCAGGGGAGCTGGTAGTCAGCCCCGGCGCTGCTCCACGGTCACCGCCGCGTAGGCGGCCCGCCCGATGGCGCTGGGCTTCTTCACGGTGATCCGGCAGCGGACCAGCGCTGGCCAGCGTCGCATCATGTAGGCGCAGGCCTCGCTGGCCAGGGTCTCGATCAGCCAGAACTGCGCGGCCTGCACCAGCTCGGTGAGGGCGCGGGCCGCCTCGGAGTAGTCCAGGGTGTGGGTGACGTCCTCGTCGGCCACCGCACGGGCGATGTCCCGGTCGCACTCGACGTCGAGGTAGATCACCTGCGGCCGGACGCGCTCATGGGCGCGCAGGCCGACGATGCAGCGGATCTGCAGATCCTTGATCGCGATGGTCCCCAGCATGGGTGTGGCGTCGGGCATGGGGCGGCTCCGGGGGGGGCCCCTGATACCACGGCGTGACCGGGACGTCACCGCCGCCGGTCGGCCCACCACGCCGCGACCACCGCCAGGGCGATCAGGCCCCCGAGCAGCGGCGAGGCCAGGGCCGCCAGGCCGGCGAAGCCCAGCGCCCCCAGCCAGAACAGCGGCCCCAGCGCCCCGGTGGCCGCCCGGGGGGCCCGCGCGGGGTCCGCGATGAGCAGCACCCGGCCGGGCCGGGGGACCCGCCAGGCCCAGCCCCGGGCCGCACAGAGGGCCTCGACGGCCTCGGTGACCCCGTCGTTGAGCCGGGAGCGGCCCTCCACGCTGTGCCGCCCGCGCCCGGTCACGAAGACCACGGCCGCCAGCTCCGGCGCCAGCGCCGCGGCCCGCTCGACCGCCTCCACCCCCAGGCGCACGCTGAGGTCGTGCAGGTCCACCACGACCAGCCCCGACTCCGACCAGACGTGGCTCTCCGGGCGCCAGGGGCGCTCCCGGTTCCAGGAGAGGCTGCGGGCGGCGTCCGCCAGGGGGGCGAGCTGGTGCTGGACCGCGTCCAGGTCAGCCACGGCGACGGCGGAGCAGGGCCGCCGCAGCCAGCGCGAGCGCGAAGCCGCCGCCGGAGCCCCCGCCACACCCGCAGCGCCCCCCGCCCGGGGGGTTGACCGGCGGGCCGGAGTCGTCCGTGGAGGCGTCGGTGTCGTCCGGCGGCGCGTCGGTGTCCACGTCGCTGTCCGAGGGCGGCGAGGTGTCGACGGGCTCCCCCCAGGCCTCGGTGACCCGGACGTCCACCGTCCACGCCAGGAAGCCGGTGGGGTCGGCCTCGCCCTGGTCGTAGGGCGCGTTCAGGTAGTCCGCCCCCGCGGAGCTGGCCACGAGGCGGACCTGCATCGGGAAGCTGCCCTCGGCCAGCCCGCGCACCCGCACCACCAGGGTCTCTGCGCTGTGCCGGGCGAGGGTCCCGTCCAGGATCGTGGCGGTGTCGGCGAGGGTGATGGTCCCCGCGTCGGGCAGGGTGAAGCGCGCCCCCGGGCCGAGGGTGGTGCCCGTCCAGCCCTCCAGAGGGGTCAGCTCCAGCGCGGGGTCGTGGAAGATCAGCAGGAGCCCCTGGCCTTCCGCCCCCGGGTTGCCGACCTGCAGGCCCAGGGTGCCCTCGCCGTCGAAGGACAGCGGCGCGGGCTCGGTGAGCCGGGGCAGGGCGGTGTTCAGCGCCGCCTGCGGGTCCAGGCGCCCGCCGGAGCGCACCCGGTCGGCCAGCCCGGCAGTGTCCAGGGCCGAGGCGCGCATGATCCGGGCGGTCTCCACCGCGGTGAGGCCGGGGTGCTCGCCGCGCACCAGGGCGGCGGCGGCGGCCACCAGGGGCGCGGCGTAGCTGGTGCCGGCGGCCGTGGTGAAGGCCCGGTCGTTGCCCACGCCCAGGCTGCAGATGTCCACCCCCGGCGCGGCGAGGTCCACCGTGCTGCGCCCGTAGTGGCTGTAGGGGTTGAAGTCGTCGTCCCGGGTGGAGCCGGCCACCGACAGCACATGGTCCCCGGCGTGGTTCGCCGGGTAGAGGGGGAAGCGGTCGTTGTCGCCGTCCGCGCAGTCGGCCGTGCCGCAGTTGCCCGCCGCCGCGACCATCAGGATGTCAGCGTCCCCCAGGGCGTCGATGGCGTCGTCGAAGGACTGGATGGTCGAGGAGGACGCGATGCTGTAGCTCAGCACCCCCACGCCCAGGTCCCCCTCGGCCAGATCCGCCATCGCGTCGACCGCGTAGGAGAAGTACAGCGCCCCGGTGCGGTCGGCGATCTTCTGGAGGTTGAGCTGCGCGTCGGGGGCCAGCCCCGCGCGCCCGACATTGTTGTCAGGCACCGCCGCGATGAGCCCCGCGATGAAGGTGCCGTGGCCGGGCACCCCCGCCGACCAGCTCACCTCGGGGGTGTCGTCGCCGTCGCCGTAGTCGTAGCCCCCGGCGATCCGCCCGCTCAGCTCGACGTGCGAGGTCAGGAAGCCGCTGTCCTGGATCGCCACCACCGGGGCGTCCGCGCCGCTGGCGGTCTGCCAGAGGCCCTCGGCGTCCAGCAGGGTCAGCTCCCAGAGGTCGGGGCAGTCGGCGGTGCCCTGGGCGTCGGAGGGCGGGGCCGCGCCCGAGGCGCCGGGGTCCGGGAGGAGGACGGGCCCCGGGGCGAGGTCCATCAACGCGTCGGCCTCGACGTAGCGCACCCCGGGCAGCGCGCCCAGCACCTCCAGGGGCGGGTCGCCGTCGAAGTGCAGCGCGCACACCCCTGCGGCGTGGAAGCAGCCCTGGGCGTGGCCGCCCATCGCCTCGGCGGCGGGGTGGAGGTGGGCCCAGGCGCCGGGCTCGACGCCGACGAGCGCGGTCCCGGGGCCCGCCCAGGCCGGGGCCTTCAGCAGACCGAGCAGCAGGAAGGTCGTGTTCATCGGCATGACGGAGGCATCATGACCTCTCGACCCGGGGGTCGCATGTTGTAGTGCGAGGCCATGGTACGCCCGTAGGCGCCCGCGTTGGCGATCAGCATCACGTCACCCTCGGCGGTCTCGGGCAGGCGGCGGTCGTGGCCCAGCACATCGCCGGTCTCGCAGATGGGGCCCACCACGTCCGCGGTCCAGGCCGGCGGCGCGTCCAGCCGGCTCAGGTTGAGGATCTCGTGCCAGGCGCCGTAGAGCGCGGGGCGGATCAGGCTGTTCATGCCCGCGTCCACGCCCACGAAGCGGCGGCCGTCCTTGCCCTTCACCTGGTTGACCCGGGCGAGCAGCGCGCCGGCGGTGGCGATGATGAAGCGGCCCGGCTCCATCCACAGGGTGAACCGGGGGTGGACGGCCCGGAAGGCCATCAGCGAGGCGTCGATCGCCGCGAGGTCGATGGGGTCCTGATCAGCGCGGTCGGGCACCGCGAGGCCGCCGCCGAGGTCCAGCACCCGCACGTCCGGGAGCTGCTCGGCCACCGAGGCCAGCAGGGTGGCCTTGTCCACCCAGGCGCGCAGGTGGTGGACCCCGCTGCCGGCGTGGGCGTGCAGCCCCTCCACCCGGACGCGGTGGCGGGCGACGAGGTCCAGCAGCTCGTCGAGGTCCGAGGCCGGCACGCCGAACTTGCTCTGCTTGCCGGCGGTGACCACGTAGCGGTGGTGCCCGTGGCCGCGACCGGGGTCCAGCCGCACGAAGACCGCGCGGTCCTGGAACAGCTCGGGCCAGTGACGGAGGGGGTAGACGCTGTCGAGGGTGACCGTGGCGCCGGCCTCGAAGCCCTGGGCGTACTCCTCGGCGGCGGCGAAGTTCGGGGTGAACAGCAGCCGCTCCGGGGGGAGGGCCCCGAACAGGCCCCGGACGAAGCGCAGCTCGGCGGGGGAGACGCACTCGAAGCCCAGGCCCCGGGCGTGGACCCGGCGCAGGATCTCCGGGTGGTGGTTCGCCTTGATGGCGTACAGCACGCGGTCGATCGACCTCAGGCCGAGCAGCGCGGAGATGTTCCGGTCCAGGGTGTCGGGGTCGTAGGCGTAGCAGGGGGTGCCACGGGCGGCCTCCTCCAGCAGCTCCTCCTGGCGGGCCACCCACCAGCCGGCCCGCTGGGGGGCGGGCGGCGCCTCGCCCAGCTCGTCCCAGCGCGGCCCGAGCAGCTCGTCGGCGCGGCTGCTGCCGAACAGCCGGGCGTGGAGCTGGTCGACCAGGGTGGCGAGGTGCGGCTCGTCCACGACGAAGGTGAGGTTCAGGTCGCTGGCCGCCTGGGAGACCAGGTGGACCTTGTGGTCCCGGAAGCGCTCCAGCGCGGGCCCCAGCTCGTGCAGGATGGCCCGGATGCCCCGCCCCACCAGGCTCACCGCGCCCGTCGGGCCGATGTAGCGGGCCCGGCACAGCGCCCCGAGGTCCGCCAGCAGGGGCTCGACGACCTCGGGCGGCAGCGCGTTCGCCGCCAGGTCCAGGGACACGGTGACGTTGCTCTCGGAGGTGGCGACCAGGTCCACGGACAGCCCGTGGGCCTTGAAGACCGCGAAGGCGTCGGCCAGGAAGCCGGGCTCCTGCCACATGCCCAGCGTGTCCATCGACACCAGCCCCACCCCGCGCCGGGCCACGACCGCCTTGACCCGGGGCGGGCCGGGGAGGGGCTGGCCGATCTCGGTGAAGGCGTCGTCCGGGCCGTCGGTGGCCCCCACCAGGATGGGGATGCCGTGGGCGCGGGCCGGCGCGATGGCCCGGGGGTGGAGCACCTTGGCCCCGGCGCTGGCCAGCTCCTGGGCCTCGTCGTAGCCCAGCCGGCGCAGCAGGCGCGCCGAGGGCACCGCGCGGGGGTTGGTGGTGAACATGCCCGGCACGTCCGTGAGGATCTCCAGCCGAGCGGCCCCGACCCGCGCCGCGAACAGCGCCGCTGAGGTGTCGCTGCCCCCGCGGCCCAGCAGCACCGTCTCGCCCTGGGGGTTCCGGGCGATGAAGCCCTGGGTGAGCACGACCTCGGCGTCCAGGGCGTCAAGCCGGGCTTGCAGGGCCGGGTCGGCCTGGGTGCCGCAGCGGGCGGAGAGGTAGCGGACCTCCGCCGGGAGGCCGCGCGCGGGCTCGCTGGTGAGCATGGCGCGCGCGTCCTGCCAGCGCACCGAGACCCCCTGCTCGGCGAGCCAGGCCGCGCCGATGCGGGTGGAGAGCAGCTCACCCGCGGAGAGCACCCGCGCCCGCAGCCGGGGGCTGGCCTCGGCCACCAGCGAGGCGCCCCGGGCCAGGCGGCGCAGGTCGTCGAGCAGGTCCCCGCAGGCGTCCTCCAGGGAGACCCCCAAAGCGTCGGCCTGGGTGCGGTGGCGGGCCTCGATCTCGGCCAGGGCGTCGGTGGGGTCCCGGCCAGCGGCCGAGGCGGCGATGAGGGCCTCCAGCGCGTCGGAGATGCCGGAGATCGCGGAGCACACCACGAGGGGGCGCAGGCCCTCGGCCAGGCGAGCGTCCACGATCTCCCGCACCCGCGCCCAGCGGGCGGCGCCGGTGACGCTGGTGCCGCCGAACTTCAGCACGATCCAGGGGCGTTCAGCCATGTCGGTCCCGGGTCCGGAGGGGCCGGCAAGGTAGCGCGGTCCTGGAGGCCGCGCACGGCGTTGGATGCTATCCTGTGGACATCATGCTGCTCCTTGCCTGGCTGCTCCCTCTGCTCGGCTGCGGGAACGCGGGGTCGTCGGTCGACGACGCCCACGCCTACGCCGAGGCGCTGCGGCTCGCGGACCAGGATCCCGAGGCCGCGATCGAGCGCTGCGGCGACCTCTCCGACCCCGACATGCAGGCGAGCTGCGTCTGGTCGATGGCGGAGAACCTGGGCGATGAGCGCCCCCACCTCACCGAGGCGCTCTGCGAGACCTTGACCGGCTACGAGCGGGACGAGTGCTTCTTCGGGCTGGCCCGCGCCCAGCAGGATCTCGGGCCCTGCGCGAAGGCAGGCCGCTTCCAGCCCCACTGCGAGCGTCACCTGTTCATCCCCCAGCTCCGCGCCTGGCTCGGGCGCAAGCCGGTCCCCGGCGCGTTCGAGACCGACGTCCAGGCCAGCCTGACCCGCTTCGCCCTGGAGCCCTACCACCGGCAGACCTGGATGGACCTCTACCGGGTGGCCCTCCACGACATCCACCCGGTCTCCAAGGCCCACTGCGCCCCCGTGGCCGACCCCAGGCTGCGCCGGTACTGCCTGGAGGTCGTCAAGGAGCAGCACGACCACTACCTGGAGAACGCCCTCTCCAAGGGAGAGCTGCCCTGCGAGGGCCCCCTGCCCCACCGCTTCCAGGACGACGACCTGCCCGGCCTGGAGGAGCGCATGAAGGTGTGGCGCGCCGAGGGGCGCTGCGGGGACATCACTGCAGGGGCAACCCCTTGAGCTGCTCGGCCAGGACCCGGAGGTCGGGGTCCTTGGGGGAGCGGGCCCGCCAGATCAGGCGGAAGCTGTCGGTGCGCAGCGACAGCTCTGGCAGCAGCCGGACCAGCCGCCCCGCCGCGAGGTCGTCCCGCACGAAGTAGAGCGGCAGCACCGCCACCCCGGCGCCCTCCAGCGCCCGGAACCGCACCGCCGCGATGGTGCCCAGGATCTCCATCCGGCCGAAGGGCCAGGGCTCCGAGGAGTCCAGCGCGTCCATCAGGTACCGGAACAGCGGCAGGTCCCCCGCGATGTCCAGGAGGTGGTGGTCCACGGCGTCGGGGGGCTCCTCCAGCGGCCGGTCCCGGAACAGCGCGGGCAGGCCCACGAAGGCGTACTCCTCGGCGTGCAGGACCACGTAGTCCAGCCCGCCCTGGGTCAGGCGCACGCTGGACACCACCGCGTCGATCTCGCCCTCATCGAGCTTTCGGAGGAGCTCCGGGCTGTCGCCGAAGCTGAGGTGGAGGCGGCGCTGGGGCTCGCGCTCCTCCAGGGCGCTCAGGGAGGGCACGATCCAGCTCATGCCCAGCTCGTAGCGGGTGCCGATGCGCAGCACGAAGGGTGGCCGGGGCCCATGCTCGGTCACCACGGCCGCGCAGCGCTGGGCTTCGTCCAGGCAGCGGCGAGCCTGGGGCAGCAGGCGGACCCCCGCGGGGGTCAGGGCCACCGACCGGGTGGTGCGGGCGAACAGGAGCGCGCCCAGCTCGCCCTCCAGGCGCTTGATGCGCTCGGAGAACGCCGCAGGAGAGAGCGCCACCTGGCGAGCGGCGGCGCGGAAGTTCAGGCGCTCGGCGGCGGCCACGAAGCAGCGCAGGGAGTCCAGGTCTACCATCCTCCCAGCCTACTCCACCGGGCGCCGCTCCAGCACGAACAGACCGGGGAACAGCCCGCCGATGTCGACGATCCGGACGTGGGTGAGCCCCATCTGGGGCACCTCGCGCAGGGCCCGGTTGAAGGCGGTGCGCTTGAGGGCGAGCAGCGCCAGGCGCCCGCCAGGCGCCAGCACCCCGGCCGCCGCGCGCAGGAAGGCGATGTACCACTCCCGGAAGTCGATCTGCGCCCCCAGCCGCACCCCGAAGGGCGGGTTGGCGACGATGACATCGAAGCGCTGGCCGGCGAAGGTCTCGTCGATGTCCCGGGCGTCGGCCACGGTGACGAGGGCGTCGATGCCGGCGTCGGCCAGGTTGGCGCGGGCGGCGGCGGCGGGCTTCTCGAAGCCGTCCCCCGCGAACAGCCGGGCCTCGGGCCAGAGCTGGGCGGCCTCCAGGAGCAGCGTGCCCGAGCCCACACAGGGATCGAGCAGCGCCGCGGGGGGCGGGCGGTCCCGGTTGGCGAGGGTCAGGAGCGCCCAGGCCACGTTCGCGCCCAGCGCGGTGCGCAGCGGCGCCGGGCGGGGGTGGCGGCGGCTCAGGGGCGCGTGGGTGAGCTGCACCGACACCTCGACCCGCTCGTCCATGATCTCGTAGCGGAGCTCCAGGTCGGGCTGCTTGAGGCGCACCGGCAGCCCCCAGCGCTCCACGATGACCGCGCCGGCCTCCACCTGCACGTCGACGCTGTTGAAGGCGTGGCGGCCCTTTCGGGAGGCGGTGACGCGGAAGGTCCCGGCGGTGTGCAGCTCGGGGAAGTCCAGCGCGGCGGTCTGCGCGCAGATCTCGGCCAGCGCCCCCTCCGCGGGCAGCGTGAACCGGGTGAGGGGCCGCAGGGCGTGGTGGATCGCGCGCAGGCCCGGGATCAGCGCGGGGAGGTCCTCGGGGGCCGCGTCGAAGCCCACCCGCCCGCGGCGCCCGTCGGGCTTCTCCACCACCTCGCCCAGCGGGATCCCGAGCGCGGCGGCGTGGGCCCGCAGCTCGGCGGCGGCGAGGTCCTCCAGCCCCCCGTTGGTGGTCAGGTGGATCAAGACGCCAGGACCGCGTTCAGCCTCGCCACGCGCGCGTCCATCCCGCCGAGGATGCGCGCCCCGATGAGCTTGCGCAGCAGCCAGGCCCGCACGCCCTTGCTGAGCATGATGGTGTGGCTCTCGACCCGGCTGCGCCCGTCGGGCAGCGCGGTGAACACGAAGGTGGAGCGCACCGCCGGGAACCACTTGAGGCCCTTGGCGATCTCGCGGGTCTCGAAGGTGAACCGCCTGAACGGCAGCCACTCGGTCACCGTGATGGGCTGGTCCACGCCGCCGTGGGCGCAGTGGCCCTGGGCCCCCACCCCGTAGGCCCCCTGCGGGCCCGGGGCCAGCGCCCAGCCGTCCACGTCGTCCCACCGCTCGCGCAGGCCCGGGGTGATGTGCCAGTCCCAGGTGGCCGACGGAGGGGCGTCCACCTCGTAGGCGATGGAGATCTCGGCGTCGTCCGGGCTCACCGAGCGCGCCCCGGCCTCGCGGATCGCGTCGTAGAGCGGGTGGAGGTCCAGGACCCCGCAGGGGACCTCATCCAGCGCCTCGGGCTGCTCGACGTGGGGCACGAAGTCGTCGCGATCGATGGACTGGAGCGCGGCCCGGGTGGCCAGCACGTAGCCCCGGGTGCCGCGCTGCTCGGCGACGGCGTTCTTGAGCAGCTTGTGGGCCAGGATGACGTCGGGCCCGACCACGTCGTCCACCCCGCCGAGGCTCTGGGGCAGCCAGGTGCCGCGGTGTACGATGAACTTGAGGTCCAGCTTGGGGGCGTTCTCGCAGGCTGCGCAGTCGCAGGTCGAGCGGTAGCCGACGACGTCGAGCTGGAGCCGGAAGTCGTGGTAGCAGTCCGCCAGGGTGGCGATCAGGGCGTTGCCGTCGGGCAGCGCGGCGCCCTCGGCCACCGAGAACACCGCGTCACCCTCGACCTTGACCAGGCGCAGCGGGGCCCGGACGTGGTCCAGGATGCCCCGCAGCAGCGACTCCAGGATGTCCTGGGCGTGCTCGGGCTCCGCGCCCGCGAAGAACCCGGTGTAGCCGCTGATGTCCGCCAGGACCAGCCAGCCCGCTCCGGCACCAGACATCACAGACCTCCGGCCGCCCCGGAGATAAGCACGGTCCCGCCGACGTCAAGTCACTCGGCGGGCACCTCGGGCACCACGCCCTCCAGCTTCATCAGGCTGCCCTCGGGCTCGCCCAGCGCCAGCTCGATGGGGTCCTTGCCCGGCGGGGTGATGCGGATGCCCCGGGCGGTCTCGCCGTAGTTGAAGTCGTCGTAGATCTCGTACTTGTGCCCTTCGTTCTCGAAGGCCACCGCGAGGTAGGTCACCTGGGGGCCGGTGTGCCGGCTGTAGGTGAACGCGCCGCGGGACCCGTCGCGGGAGGCGGGGAACTCCAGCTCGACCGCGCCGGGGGCGCCGAAGCGGTACTGGAGGTACCCCGTGCCCTCGCCGAGGTCCTTCGAGCCGCAGATCGAGACGATCTTGCCGGGCTTGTCGGCCAGGGGGGCGGAGAAGAGGAGCTGCTCGTCGGCCGCGCAGTGGCCGTGGGTGGTGGGAGCGGGCATCTCGGGCTCCTTGGGCGCAGGGGCGGGCGCCGCCGCAGGCGCCGCGGCGGGCGCGGGCTCTGCAGCGGGCGCCTCCGGCGCCGGGTCGTGCTGCGCGCCGGAGCACGCAGTCAGGGAGAAGAGGAGGAGGAACGAAGCGATCAGGGGACGGCGCAAGTCAGGACTCCGTGTTCTGCTGCCTGGCCCGATGGTTGGCCAGGACCCGCCTGTATGCCGCCGCCGCGTCCTCGATCAAGCCCCCGTAGGTCTCGGCCTGGCCCGAGCCGTTGTAGCCCCGGGCGAACTGCACGTAGTCGCCGTTGCGCAGGCCGGTGAGGCAGGTGTTGTTGCCCTCGATGTAGGTGAACAGACCCTCGAGCTGGGGCTTGATGCCCGTGTCGAAGGATTCGAACATCTCCTGGACCGTGTCGAAGCCCTGGGACTCGTGGTTGAAGCCCATGATCTGCGCCGCGCCCATCGAGATGGACTTGAGCGCCCCGGTGTCGTCCAGGCTGCGGGCGAACTCCAGGACCTCGTACTCGCTGTCCTGGTTGCCGTGGAAGGTCTGCCAGGCGTCGGTCGCGTTGCGCCGCCACTTGTGGCCCTTCCAGCGCTGCCCGGAGCTGTACTGGAAGTGCTCGTTGAAGGTGTCGCGGTTGCGGTTGCCCCACTGGTCATAGAAGACGTGGTTCTCGAACCGGATGATCTGCCGGCCGTCGTTGGAGAAGCCCGCGCCCCGGGACTCGACCTGCAGGGTGCCGGCCGCGGCGGCCACGTCGATGCCCAGCGCGTTGGACTGCTCCTCCAGGAAGCCGCCCTTGGTGTTGTGGATGACGGCCATCTTGCGCTCCAGGCCGCGCAGGCCCTGGAGGGGGATCTGGTCGTCGTGCTCCAAGGAGGTGTCGAACTCCTTGGCGCTGCCCAGGTTGGCCTTCGAGGTCCAGCCCCAGACGGTGGCCTCCTCGCCCTCGCCCTGGGCGGGCTCGCTGACCTTGACGTACTCGCGGCCGTTCTTGGTGGTCTCCTCGACGATCTCGACGATGGTGCCCACCGGGATGACGGTCTCGGTGCTGGCCAGCTCGGGGGGATCGGTGCGGACCAGGGCGAAGTTGTCGGTGATGGCGTGGCCCTCGGCCACCGTGGTCTGCTCCTGGGTCTCCTCGGTGGGCTCCTGGTTGCCGGTCTCGGTCTGCTGCTCGGTGGTCTGCTGCTCGGTGGTCTCGGTGGTGGTCTCGGTGGTCTGCTCCGGCGGGGTCTCCGAGACGACCGGCTGCTGGGCGGGGATGCGCAGCACCTGACCGATCGAGATGGCGTTCGGGCTGGAGAGCTGGTCGGCGTTCGCCTCGAAGATCTCCATGTAACGCCGGGAGTCACCCAGCACCTGCGCGGCGATGCGGCCGAGGGTGTCGCCCGCCTGCACCGTGTAGGTGGTGCCCTCCGGCGCGGCGGGCTCCTCGGTGACCTCGGGGGTCGTCTCTACCGGAGCCGTCTCGACCGGGGCCGTCTCGACGGGCGCCTGCTCCACGGGAGCCGTCTCGACAGGCTGCTCCACAGCGGGCTGCTCCACAGCGGGCTGCTCCACAGGCGCCTGCTCGGTGGGCTGCTCCTCGACCGCGGGCGCGCTGCTGGGGATGCGCAGCACCTGGCCGACGCGGATCGCGTTCGGGCTGGAGAGCTGGTCCGCGTTCGCCTCGAAGATCTCCATGTAGCGGCTGGAGTCCCCCAGCACGGCGCGGGCGATCTTGCTGAGGGTGTCGCCGGACTGCACGGTGTAGGTCTGCTGCTGGGCCGCGAGCAGCTCGGCGACCGCGGCGTTGCCCAGGCCGTCGCTGAGCCCGGCCATGGTGGAGGCGTCGAGCTGGCCGCCAGCGGCGTCCCGGACGGCCTGGGTGTGATCGGGGCTGTCGGCGGAGGGGCCGATCGGGCCACCGGTGCTCGGGGTGGGCTGACGATGTTCGCGCTCCAACATGGGCTCGTTCTCCGTGGCGGTGGTGCAGCGGTGCCGAGGCGTGGACGGCCCCGCCTGCCCGCCGACCTGAGGAGCCGGCAGGCGACGTCACACAGGCCGGCGACGCCGCCGTCCTGCTCCACATCGTTCTATCACGCTGGCGGGCCGGACACGGTGACGATGTCACCCCGGCTGCCCCGCATCAGTCCCCCAGGCTCACCATCGAGAAGGCGTAGCACATCTCCTCGTCGGTGCGCTCGCCGTAGCGGACGTCCTCGGGCTCGTCGTGGATGCGATCGGGGTTGGAGGTCGAGTTGTTCCAGGTGCAGGAGATCGAGACGAGGTCGTTGGACTCGATGTCCAGGGGCTCACGGAAGATGTACCCGATCTGGTTGTCGAAGTCGTAGTCGCCCCGGGCCGCGCAGCGCTCCCCGGCGTCGCCGTCGACGGTGACCTCGTAGCGGGTGCCCAGGACGTGCATGTGGGGGAACATGCCGTACACCCGGAGCGGGATGGGGAGCTGGTAGGTGCGGGTGTCGGTGTACGCCTCGACGCCCGCCGGGATCCGGAAGTTGAAGATGCCCAGCGGGGCGATGAGGATGGGCCGGTCGACCTCGTCGGTGGTCTCGAAGGCCCAGCCCGACTGGTCGGGCAGCCCCCGGGTCTCGGGCCCGGCGTCGTAGTAGTGGAGCTGGATGACCATCTTCATGTCCGGGGTGACCCGCAGGCCGGCGTCCCCCTCGAAGCCGATGGGCAGCATGCCCGGCGCCCAGGCCCCCACCATGCCGTTGCCCGAGAGCACCGCGCCCACGCTGGAGCCGCCGATGAAGGCGTCGTCGATGCAGTCCCAGCCGGCCTCGGGGTCGTGCTCGGGGATGTCCTCGTCCTGCACGGTGAACAGCAGGGCGTGGTGCACGATGGGCGTCTGGTCGATGATCGGGGCCATGCGCTTGACGTAGAAGGTCTCGCTCTGGCCGTGCTCGATGGCGAAGCAGCGGTACTCGTTGCCCGGGTTGTCGGGGTCCGAGAAGGTGGGCGTGTAGGGCGCGGGCAGGAAGATCTCCAGGTCGGGGTCGGCGATCGACGTCTCGATGGGGGTGACGTCCGGGGCGTCGGCGGGGTCGCCTTCGGGGAAGCCGGCCTCGGCCCAGGCCGCCAGGGTGGCGGACAGCGTGGGGTCGTTCACCAGGTGCTCGGAGCCCACGTAGTCCCGGCACTCGGGGTCGGAGACCGGCGGCGCCATGTCGCCGCGGTCGATGGCGTCGATCATGTAGGGCTGCCAGTCCACGACCTGGGCGTAGTCGGTGAAGTCGCCGGGGCCCTGGCCGTCGGCGCTGTGGCAGCGCACGCAGTGGGACGTGAGCGCGGGAGAGACGTCGGCGTGCCAGGTCGGCGGGCCGGTCTCCTCGTCGGGGGCACAGGCGAGCAGGAGCAGGGCGAGCATGGGGTCTCCGGGGCGGGAGGCAAGGATAGCGCTGGAGATGTCCGCTCGCTGTCAGCGATGTTCGCACGCGCACAGGTCGCCGATCCCGGCCCAGGTCATCACCTCGAACTGCGTCATGCCGCAGTCCGCCCAGGCCACCGGGGTCGACGGCCCCTGCGCCCAGGCGTCCACGAGCAGGCCCACGCGCTCGTAGAACCGCCCGTGCTCATTGCAGGGCCCATACGCGCGGACCGCGCTGCCGTCGTCGGCCACGAACCAGGCCTCGCTGGCCTTGTGGGCGGGCACGCGCAGGCGCTCATTGGCCTCGACCGCGCGGGCCATCAGGTCGAAGCCCGCGGGCGGGCGGGAGACCACCGCCTGGAAGTGGACGAAGCGGGCGTCGGCGTGGCGGAAGGCGTCCATGCTCAGCGCCGGCCCGTACCAGCCCAGCTCGTCGAAGCGGTCCAGGGTGCCCGCGCGCTGGTGTTCCCACCACGCCCCGCTGTAGCCCTCGCACCAGAAGCCGGCGCGGTCGACGCAGCGCTCGCCCATGGGCTGCTCAAGGTGGTCGAGGCCCTGGCGCTCGCCGTCCAGGGAGCGGACCTTGATCTCGGGGCTGCCCTCCGCCCAGTCGTCCAGCACATGGGGCGCCCAGACCGCCTCCCCGAAGGCCGCGAAGCGGGCCTGCCACACCGCCTCCCACAGCCGCTCGGAGGGCGTGGCCGCGACGCCGAGCCCAAGGATGCCGATGAGGAGGGCGTGACGGAAGCGGATCATGCGGACTCCAGCGCCTCCCGCATCGCGGCCGTCGGCTCGATCTCGGCCGTCGCCCAGCGCCCGCCCGCCTGGAGCGCGCCCGCGAGGGCGTCGACCTGGGCCCGCCACTCGTCCAGCAAGAGCGCCGCGCGGGCCTGGCCGGCGCGCAGGGGGCCCGCGTCGGTGATGAAGGGGTGGACCTGCAGCTGCGCCTCCAGCGCCTCGGCCGCAGCCCCCCGCGCGGCGTCGAGGGTGTCCAGCGCGGCGCGCAGGGCCTCGACCTCGGTCAGCCGGGCCTCTCGCGCCAGCCGGGGCAGCGCCCCGAAGCCGAAGCGCACGCCCCGGGCCAGCCGCCGCCGGGCCACGACCTCGCCCGCCTCCAGCTCCAGGGCGTCGCGGCCCTGGCCGAAGCGCACCAGGCGCAGGGCCTCGTCCAGGCTGTGCCCCCAGCGGGTGCGGGGGCGGCCGTCGTCGGTCGTGCGCACCCGGCGGAGCTGGCCGTCCACGCCGATCAACCCGAAGCGCAGCAGGGCCTCGGGGTCAGCGGTGCGGCAGCCGTCCAGCTCGGCGTCGCTCAGGGTCCACCGCTCCGCGCCCCAGCGCAGCGCCCAGCCCTCGCTCAGCGCTTCGCCCACGTCCGGGGTGTCCCGCAGGCCGGTCAGGAGCGCCGTCCAGCGGGCGTGGACGGGCCCGAAGCCGTCGCCCAGAGCCAGCGCGGGGTCCTCCAGGGCCTCGTCCACCAGCGCGGCCACCGCGGCGGCGTCCTCGGGGTGGTTCCACAGGGTGTGGCGCAGCAGGGTGAGGTCGACGGGCTCGACCCGGCCCCGGCCGACCACCGCCGCGGCGATCCGCAGCAGGCGGACCCCGTTGCGCCACCGCCGGTCGGAGACGTAGAAGCGATCGGGATCCTCGCAGGCCGCGGCGCGCTCATTCAGGCCCGCGCGGAGCTTCAGCACGGCCCGCTGCGCGGCCGGAGACAGGCGCACCTCGGCGGCGCGGGCGCGCAGGGCGGTCAGCTCCTCGGGGCGCAGGGCCAGCGCGTCGGGCACCGGCGCGGCGTCCCCGCCCCCCTCCACCAGGGCCAGGAAGCCCGCCTCGCTGCCCACCGGCGCCACCAGCAGGCGGACCCCGAAGCGGTCGTACAGCGCGGCGAGGGTGTCGTCGGCGGGGGTCTCGTTGCTGGCGCCGATGAGCGCGACCAGGGGCACGGGCACGGGCGCCGCGCCGTTGAAGAACACCCGCTCGTTCAGCAGGGTGAGCAGGGTGTTGAGGATCGCGCTGCTGGCCTTGAAGACCTCGTCGATGAACGCGATCTCGGCGCTGGGCAGGTAGCCCTCCACCTTGCGCTCGAAGGCGTCGCGCTCCCGCAGGGCGGCCAGGCTGACCGGGCCGAACAGCTCCTCGGGGGTGGTGAAGCGGGTCAGCAGGTACTGGAAGCAGCGCGCCCCGGCCACCGCCTCGGTCAGGCGGCGGGCCACGAGGCTCTTGGCGGTGCCCGGGGGGCCGAGCAGCAGCACGTTGTCCCCGGCGAGCACCCCCAGGAGCGCCACCCGCAGCACCGCGTCGCGCTCGACGAGGTCGGCGTCGAGGTGGGCGAGCAGGGCGCGCAGGCGCTCGGGCAGAGGGTCGCGCATCGAGGGAGAAGCATATCGGGCCGCGCCGCGTTAGTCGGCCCTCCCCTTCCTGCCCGGAGGCTCCGATGGTCCGCCTCAAGTCCTACGTCCTCGACGCCTGGCGCGAGGGAGACGCCCCCTTCCGCACGCTGGTCAACCCCGCCACCGAGCAGCCGGTGGCCGAGACCTCCACCCGGGGGCTCGACTTCGCCGCCGTGCACCGGCACGCCCGCGAGGTCGGGGGGCCCGCGCTGCGGAGCTTGAGCTTCGCCGAACGCGGCGCCCTGCTGAAGGCGATGAGCCGGGCCCTCTACGCCCAGAGGGAGCGGCTGATCGAGGTCGCGATCGCCAACGGCGGCAACACCCGGGGCGACGCCAAGTTCGACATCGACGGCGCCACCGGCACGCTCTCCTACTACGCCTCCCTGGGCAAGCAGCTCGGCGACGCGAAGTGGCTGGTCGACGGCGAGGCCGAGCAGCTCACCCGCAGCTCGGCGCGCTTCTACGGCCTGCACCTGCGGGTGCCCAGGCGCGGCGCGGCCGTCCACATCAACGCCTTCAACTTCCCGGCCTGGGGCACCTTCGAGAAGGCCGCCGTGGCCCTCCTCGCGGGCGTGCCCGTCATCACCAAGCCGGCCACCTCCACCGCCTGGCTCACCTATGAGATGGTGAAGATCCTGGTCGACGAGGCGGTGCTGCCGGCGGGGGCGCTCCAGCTCCTGGTGGGCTCTACGGGCGACCTGCTCGATCACGTCGACGGGCAGGACATCGTGGCCTTCACCGGCTCGGCGGACACCGGCGCGGCGCTGCGGGGCGGGGCGGGCCCGGTCTCGGCCAGCACCGCCATCAACGTCGAGGCCGACAGCCTCAACGCCAGCGTGCTGGGCCCCGACGTGGACCCGGGCAGCGACCTGTGGAGCTGGTTCGTCAACGGCGTGGTCCGGGAGATGACCCAGAAGTCCGGCCAGAAGTGTACGGCCATCCGCCGGGTGTTCGCCCCGGAGGCCCGCCTCGACGCCCTCCGCGACGCCCTCGCCGAGGAGCTGGACCGGCTCGTCATCGGCGACCCCGCCGACCCCGAGGTCCGCATGGGCCCGCTGACCACCGCCAGCCAGCTCCGGGACTACCGCGAGGGCGTGGCGCTGCTCTCCAGCGAGGGCCGGATCGTGTACGGCTCCACCGACCCGGTGGACGCGAAGGGCGTGCCGGCGGGCACCGGCTACTTCGCCGGGCCGGTCATCCTGCGCTGCGACGCCCCCCGCGAGGCCCGGCACGTCCACGGCCACGAGGTCTTCGGCCCCGTCGTCACCTTGATGCCCTACGACGGCACCGCCGAGGACGCCGCCGCCCTGGTCGCGAAGGGGGGCGGCATGCTGGCCACCTCCCTGGCCACCAACGACCGCAGCTTGCTGGGCGCGCTGGCCCTGGAGCTGGCCCCGTACAACGGCCGCCTGCTGCTGGTGGACAAGAAGGTCGCCGACCAGGCCACCCCCCACGGCATGGTGCTGCCCAACCTCGTCCACGGCGGCCCCGGCCGGGCCGGCGGCGGCGAGGAGCTGGGCGGCCTGCGCGGCCTGGAGCACTACACCCAGCGGGTCGCCCTCCAGGGCAACCGGGGGCTGCTGGAGAAGCTGTTCGTGCCCTGAGGCCCCGGCCTCACCGCAGCGTCAGCAGCCTCAGCTCCCCCGGCTCCCAGGTCGCCAGGACCGGGGTGTCGTCCTCCAGCACCACCGGGACCAGCCCCCAGGTGCTCCTCAGCTCCAGCAGGGGCGCCTCGGCGCCCAGGTCGACCGTGCCCTCCTGCGGCGTCACCACGACCCAGGCCTTCCCGCCGGCCTCCGGCGCGTAGCGCAGGGCGACCTCTCCCCGACCGTCCCCGTCGAGGTCGCCTGGAGCGACCAGGACATCGCCCAGGTAGCGTCGGTTGATCCACGCCCCGGTGGGCCCGGCCTCCGGCGCCATGGGCTCCGCGAAGCGCAGCACCCGCGCGGCCTCCCAGGCCCCCACCCACAGCTCGGCCACGCCGTCGCCGTCCGGGTCGGGGGTGAGCACCGCGGCGATCCCGGTGTGGGCCCGGTGCAGCGCGTCGGCGTCGGCCATGTCCACCACCCCCTCGGTGCCCGCCGCGAAGATCGCGACCGCGTCGGTGGCCGAGATGACCAGCTCCGGCCGCCCGTCGCCGTCGAGGTCGGCGGCGTCGACGTCCCAGCCGACGTGCTCGCCGCCCCGCACCACCAGGCGCGCGGCCTCCTCGACGGGCCCGCTTGGGGTGCCCGCGGAGATGAGGTAGGCGGCGGACGCCGCGAAGTTGCCGGCGACCAGCAGATCGACCTGCCCGTCGTCGTCCTGGTCGCCGGCCGGGGACACCGCGCGGCCCAGGTAGTGGCCGGACACCTCGGGGCCTGTGTACTCCCCCAAGAGCGTGAACGCCCACCCCTCCAGGCGGAGCAGGCGCACCGCCCCGTACCCGTCGGGGTCGGCGCTCCAGCCGCCCAGGAGCAGCTCCTCCTGCCCGTCCCCGTCCACGTCGAAGGTCGCCAGCGGGCTGTCCTCCCACGCGCCGCTCGTCTGACCGAACGTCCCGTCGACGTGGAGCGGCGCCCTGGACAGATCGGGCGTGACAGGGCCTCGGATGACCTCCAGGGTGTTGCGGGTGGTCACGAGCAGCTCGGCGCAGCCGTCGCCGTCGAGGTCGCCGGCCTCCAGCTCGGAGATGTCCAGCTCCTGGACGGCCAGCGTCGGCAGCGCCTCGGGCAGCGGGCCGTCCACCGGCGACGCCTCACAGCGGGGCGACGCGCTGTCGACCGGCGCCGCCTTGTTGTTGCACGCGCAAGCCAGGAGCAGGGGCAGCGCGGCGCCGGCTCGGCAATGCAGGAGGAAGCGCACGCGGCCACCGGTGGAGGGGGTCTGCCGGATCAGAGTCTACAGCCCGATTGCAGGATCACCGACAGCGGGCGCCGCCCCGGGGTTCACGCCACGCCGGTGAACCGGTACCCCACCCCGCGCAGGGTCTCGATGGAGCGGCCGGCGCTGCCCAGCTTCCGGCGGAGGCGCTTCACCGAGGAGTCCACCGCCTGGAGCGTCACCCCGGCGCCGTCGTCCCAGACCTCCTCGCGCAGGCTCTCCCGGGAGAGGACCCGGCCCCGGTTGCGCAGCATCAGGCGCAGCAGGCGGCCCTCCAGAGGCGTGAGGTGCAGCTCCTCGCCGTTCAGCAGGACGCGGTCGCTGTCGGGCTCGAAGCGCAGGCTGCCCACGGAGATCGGGTCGTCCGCGCCGCTCTCGGCGGTGGTGCGGCGCAGGATGGCCCGCACCCGCAGGCACAGCTCCCGCACGGAGAAGGGCTTGGAGACGTAATCGTCAGCGCCGACGGTGAACCCGACGACCCGGTCGATCTCCTCGGAGCGGGCGGTCAACATGATGACCGGGACCCGGGCGGTGCGGGCGTCGGCGCGGATGCGGCGGCAGACCTCGGTGCCCGACAGGTCCGGCAGCATCAGGTCCAGCAGCACGAGGTCCGGGGGCGCGTGGTGGGTGAGCACGTCGAGGGCCTCCCGGGCCGTGCCGGCGGCGCGCACGCGGTACCCCTCGCGCTGCAGGTTGACCTCCACGAGGCGGAGGATGTCGGGCTCGTCTTCGACGACCAGGATCCGAGCAGTCATGCTCCCAGGTTTCACACCCCCAGGTGACGCCCAGGTTTCGCGTCGGTGAACTTGATTCGCCGTCCCCGTGACAGCTACCAGGGGCAGCTCAGGTCGGGCAGGGCCGGGCCGCCCTCCGCCGGGGTCCACAAGAGCACCGCGCCCACCCCGGCGGCGCAGGGGCCGCCCGGCGCGGTCAGCGCGCGCACCGCGTCATAGAGCACGCCCACGGTGGCGTCGTCCTCGGGCAGCAGCGCGCACAGGCCCCCGGTGTCCGGCGCGTTCGGGTCGTCGAAGCGCCAGCCCTCGGCCGAGACCCGGACCCAGCGCGTGCCCACCGGGGCCCGGTCCAGGATCATCGGCGCCCCGGGCTGGGACCAGGCCTGCCCCAGCGGTCCGGGGCCCATGGGCGCCTGCCCCAGCAGCACCAGCTCCCCTACCCCGTAGCGGGTCAGCTCGGCGGCGTAGGCCCGGAGCGCCGCGACGGGGGTGTCCGGCGTCAGGCCCAGGGAGACCGAGAGCCGGGGCGCCTCTCCCCACGGCCCCATCACCTCCGACATGCAGCGCCAGATGGGGGGGCCGTGGGCCACCCGACCGGCGGCCACCATTTCACCGGGGATGTCCCGGGGGTCGAGGGCCGGCTGCGCCCAGACCCGCCCGGGGCGCGCGGCGGGCAGCGGGCCGGCTGCTGAAGGCCAGTGCAGACCGTACAGCAGGCGCAGCACCGGCGGCGTGGCCGACACCATCGACATCACCACCGACAGCAGCGCGAGGAGCCCGCCCAGGCGGCCCACCGCGCCGCTCCTCGCGCGCCCCACCAGCCCGCCCGCGACCGCCACCAGCCCCACCCCCATCGCGAGGGTGGCCAGCGAGGCGACCCCGTCCGTGTCTCCGCCTGCCAGCAGCGTGCCCGCCGCCGCCAGGACACGTCGCCCGAGCCAGGCGCCGAGGCCGCCGCCCAGCGCCGCCCCCGCGGCGATGGCCCCGCTGCGCCCCGACATCACCAGGATGGCCCCCGCCGCCCCCAGCAGCAGCGCCCCGCTGGCCCGCGGCGCGGCGGCGGCCCCGGTCAGCACCGCCTCCATGCCGATGCGCGGGTGCATGTACCGGAGCCCGTCGAGCTGCACGGCGAGCTGCCCGAACCACAGGTTCAGGGCGGGCAGCAGCATGAAGATCGCGAGCACCGCGCGCGCGGTCCGGCCGCCGCCCGCCCGGAACGCCAGGTAGCCCCCGGCGAAGGCCATCACCGGAAGGGACAGCGCGTAGCTGATCCACATCGGGCCTCCCCAGCTCCCGGTGATCATCGTCACAGAGAGAGCCAGGGCTGCCGCGGCCGCGCTCCTTCCTGGGCTCAATGGGGGCACGGCGCCATCTTCGCATGGCGGCGGCTACTTCGCCTCGGGCCTCCGCTCGCCGGGCGTGTGGCCGTTCACCTTCAGGTGGGTGCGGATCAGCTCCCGCAGCGCCTCGGAGCGGCTGAAGTGGTCGCTGGACTCCACGTAGGTGTCAAACCGGGCCAGCAGGTCGGGCTCGATGGTCATGCTGATGCGAACCAGGGATGACAAGGGACCTCCAGGTCATGTGGGTCCTGGAATCTTTATACTATGGGTATGCAGACCGCAACCGAAGACTGTACAAACGGTCGTGAATCCTGCGGGGTCCCCTACCTCGCGGTGAGGACCTCCACGAAGCGCTCGGGGCGATAGCCCGTGATGATGCGCGTGCCGGAGCCCGGCGCCAGGCGGGCCCCCCACGCGCCCTTCTCCCGGTACAGCTCCACCTCGGCCCACTCGCCGATGTCCGGCTCCAGGGCGCAGCAGGCCGCGAGCGGGTCGTGGAACTTCTTGCCCTCCGGGCTCCGGGCCAGGTACGCGCTCATGCCCTGGACGATGAGCCGGTGGGCCAGCCGGGTCCGCTCCAGCGGGTAGTCGTCCTCGGCGACCCGACGCTGGAAGACGGCGTGCAGGGCCGCGTCGTAGAACACCCCATGACAGACGTTCTTGGACACGAAGCGGCGGTCGCGGAAGCCCCCGTAGGCCAGGGCCCGGAGCGCGTGCTTGGGGGCGCCGTTGAGGTTGTAGGTCGGGCAGGTGACCAGCCCCTTGAACTGGTCGAGCTGGCGGTCGGGCGGCACCACCCCCTCCCCGGCGAAGCCCCCCTGGGCGACCCAGCGGCCCAGGTCCGGGGTCTTCGCCTGGACCTCGGGGGTCGCGAGCAGCGCGCCGAGGTTCTTGAGGGGGCCTCCGGTGACCAGCATCGTGTCCGGCCCCAGGCTCTGCCCCAGGACGTCCACGGCGGGCGCGGCCTCATGGTCCCGGCGCTCGGGGGTGTAGGTGGTCCAGTGCCAGGGGCTGACCCGGGGCTTGGGCGCCCCGTGCTGACGCACGTCCTGACGCTCCAGCGCGGCGGGGTCCTGCCCGGCGCCCAGCGGGATGTCCACCCCGAACTGCGCCAGCGCCCACCGGACGATCGCGACCTGATCTGCGCTCCCCGGCGTCAGGGTGACCGCCTTGAGGCGGACGCCCGGGTGGCCGAGCAGCAGGAGCAGGGTCAGGAAGTCGTCGGGGTCGCCGGTCTCCATGTCCCAGACAACGTCGATCACATCCCCTCCCAGGGCTCAGACCTGGAGCAGCGACTCCTCGGCCACCGCGAACGTGGGCTCCAGCTCCCACAGCTCGCCGTCGAGGCAGACCTGCCCGCTGACCTCGCCGTAATACTGGTTGAAGTCCGCCACCAGCACGACCGCCGAGCGGCTCTCCCGGCGGTGGAAGCGCGGCGTGAAGTGGAGGTCCAGCCAGCTCTCGCCGCGCTCGGCGCTGTGGATGTGCCACGGGCCGGTCTCACGGGTGTCCTCGTCGGTGACGTCGTAGTGGAAGGCCGCCTCGGGGACCTTGCGCACCTGATCGTCCACCCAGACCACGTACTTGCGGGAGAGGACCACAGGGCGGGCCATCTCCCGGTCCCGGGCGACCTGCACACAGATGAGGGCGCGCCGGCCGCTGGCGGCGTGGGTGGCGTAGCCGGTGGCCGCGATCCAGTTCCAGGCCTGGAGACCGCGCTGGTGCCCGAGGGTGCGGTCGAAGGTCCCCAGCGCCCCCGCCGGCAGCGGGATGACCTCATCCCCCATCACCAGGGTGCCGTGCTCAAGCTCAAAAGCGCCGTAGAACTGGAGGCTTCCGCGCCCGCGGTGGAAACGGGTGACGTGGACGAAGGGGGGGCCGACCGCGAGCCGCCCCTGGCCCGAGAGGTGGACGTCGTCGGCGTGCACCGAGAAGGTGAACACGCCGTTGTCGGCGGTGGTCGCGAGGAACGAGTGGGAGGCCGGGTCGATGAAGCGCAGACCGTCGGGGGTGGCGGTGATGTCGTTCTGCGGACCCATGTAGGTCCTGGAGGGGGCGTTGAAGGCCCCGGTGCGCTTGTCGGCCACCAGCACGGCGGTGTTGCCGCCCTTGTAGAAGTCCGCGATGTTGCAGACGATGAAGCGCTCGGGGGTGTCCACCGAGAGGTGGAACCAGCGGTGCAGCGCGAGGTTGAAGGCCGAGGACTGGTCGAAGTTCAGCTCGCCGTCAAAGGACTCGAACCAGCCGGCGTTGTAGGTGCCGTCGTCCGCGATGAGGCAGCGCGGACCCGGCTTTCGCGCGAGGTAGTCGATGTCCAGGTCGAGCTGCTCGGGCGTCCGGCCCAGGACGGAGTGGTCGATCATGTCGAGGATGCGTGGCATACGAAGACCGTATCCTGTCCACGCAGGCCCCGAGGTGACTTTCCACGACCTCGGCGTCGGGGCGGGCCCCCTCCCCAGGTGTCCCGCCCCGCGCCGCTCACTCCTCCCGGTGGAGCCGCCGGTCGAGCCAGGCGGCGCTGATCGTCCTGCCTTTGTCCAGCCCGCGCTGGATCGTCGCCTGCACGCTCTCCAGCTCATCGGGGTCCAGCTCGAGCAGCGCCACGTACTGGAGCACGTCGCTGCTCAGGTGGACCGCCAGCGGGAACCCCAGGCGCAGCTCCCCCACCACCGCGTGCAGCTCGCGGCGCATGCGCTGCTGCATGCGGTTCCGCCGGCCCACCGGCAGCGCCGCGCGCTCGACGTAGGTGGACCACAGGCAGCGGGCCAGAGCGTCGTCGCTCAGCCGGACGGGCGTGGCGGCCAGCCCGCCGCGGCGCCAGCCCTCCGGCCGGAACAGGCGGTAGGCGTGGCGGGCGAGCGCCTGGGCGAGGTGCCGATCCCAGGGGTCGGAGGCGCTGGCCGCGAGGCGCGCGATGACCTCGATGGGGTCGGCGTCCCCCGCGAGCCAGCGGGGCAGGCGCTCGCCCAGGTAGAAGGGCACGGCGTGCGCGCTCTCCTCCTCCGGGACCCAGCCGGGACCCCCCATCCGCCGGATCGCTCCCCTCACCCGCGCGGCGCGGCCGGCGTCATCCAGGAAACTCTGCCGGTCGTTCCCGTAGGCCTCCCGGAGCAGGATCCGCCCCAGGTCCGCGAGCGCGCTCGCAGCCCACAGGACGCCGCCGCTCCCCAGATCCTCGGCGCCATGAACATCCATATGCCCTCCTCGTGATGTCGTGCCTCCTCCGGGTGTCGCGGGAGCCCCCGCTACAGACAGGCTATGGCGGGAGTGGAGGGGTGCACAAGGGCGGGAGGTTCAAACAATTCTGTTGTTCAAACGCCTGTTATCGACCTTGATGTGCGTGGCGGTGTGCGCACCGGGTGCGAAGCCGGCTACCCATCGGGCGCTGGCGGCGCTGGGGTGTTGACATCTGTCGATGAGGGGTGCGAAGGGGGGTTCGCAGGGGCGGAGGGCAGCGGCTCCAGGTCCGGCTCCACCCACCCCAGCCGAGCCGGCTCGCTCACGACATGATCCACGCTGTAGTACCGCAGGATGTGGCGCGGCGAGGCCAGCTCCGGGTGCTGCACCAGGAAGTCGCGGGAGTCCCGCGCAGGCGTCTGCGCTGCGGCCGCCACGATCCGCATCCACGCGATGGTCAGGGTGACGTGGTAGCCGCCCTCGGGCGTGGCGGCGATGCCATTGGCCGCGTTCAACGCCAGGATGCCCTCCCGCATGCGGCGCAGCGCCTCCCCGAAGGGGTGCCGGGACGCGTAGATCCAGGCAACCCGCACATGGTGTCGGTGCTTCCACTCCTCCAGGGGGATGGCCTGGGCCTCGAAGGCCTTGAGCAGCGCGGCGTCGTCCATGACCTCAGCCCACCCGGAACCAGTGCACCATCTCGCCGTGGCGCGTGAAGCCCAGGCGCTCCAGGATAGGCCAGGAGGTGTTCACCCGGCCATAGAGCCCCATCCGCTCCCCCCCGAGCGCCCGGACCTGGGCCGCGCGGGCGAAGACCACCGAGCGATAGGCCCCCCGCCCCCTCCCCGCGGGGACCGTGCAGCCCCCCCAGAGGAACGCCAGGGCCAGGTCCGGGTACCAGTTCATCCCCCCGGTGGAGAGCGGCGCGCCGGTCGCGTCGTCGTAGGCCACGAAGCGGTGGACCCGCCCGCCCGGGTCGGCGCAGAAGCGCAGCGCCCGGCGCAGGGTGTCCTCGGTCTCGTGCTCGTCCATGTCGAAGCCACGGCTGCGCACCTGGATCGCGTCCCGCAGGGCGTCCATCGTGTCCACCCGCCGCACCGTGATCCCGGAGGCACACCAGTCGGAGACGCCCGTCACATCGAGCGAGCAGGCGTTGTGGGTGTGACCGCGCCGATACCCGGCCGCCTTCAGCGCGTCGAGCAGCGCCTCGGAGCGGCTCTGGGGGGTGACCATCCACTGGGAGGTCCGCCCGGCGTGGGCGGCGACCACCTCGGCCACCACCTCGGCCACCCTCGCCGGCTCGGCCCGCACCCGGACGACGTGGTTGAGGTAGGGCACGTCCCGCGGGCAGGACAGGAACATCAGCTCCGGTCGGTCGACGACCTCGACGTCGTCGTCGATCCAGAAGGGGTCCCACTGGGTGCGCTCCAGGCGCTCGTCGATGGTCAGCTCGCTCATGGTCCGCATCCTGCCACAACGTTGACGCCAGGGGCCTGCGGACCCGCCCGAGCCGACGCTACCTTTCGGCTCTCCAGCCCATCCACGGAGTCCCTCATGCGCCTGGCTCTGCTGCTCTCCCTCGCCCTCGCTGCGTGCGGCAACCCCTACGACAAGGACCCCAACGACGTCATCGACGACGACAACGACGGCTCCCCGGCCGATGAGGACTGCGACGACCACCGCGCCAGCGTCCACCCCGACGCGACGGAGACCTGCAACGAGATCGATGAGGACTGCGACGGCGCGATCGACGAGGGCGTGACCGTGGCCTACTTCCCCGACGCCGACGGCGACGGCTACGGCGACCCCGAGGGCCAGGTGGACACCTGCCTGCCCCCGGAGGGCTACGTCGTCACCAACACCGACTGCGACGACACCTCCAGCCAGATCCGCCCCAGCGCCCGGGAGACCTGCAACGGCCTGGACGACAACTGCAACGGTGAGGCGGACGAGGGCCTGGAGTTGGAGACCCTGTTCGCGGACCTCGACGGCGACGGCTGGGGCGACGACGACAACCTCGTGGAGGCCTGCGGCCCCACCGAGGGCGCGGTCGAGCGCGGCGGCGACTGCGACGACAACAACCCGGACCGCTACCCCCGCGCCCCCGAGCAGTGCGACGGCCAGGACCAGGACTGCGACGCCGGGGTCGACGAGGGCGTCCAGCCCACCTGGTTCCCCGACGCCGACGGCGACGGCTACGGCACCAACGACGGCGCCTACGTGGCCTGCCGGGGCCCCAGCGGCTACGTCAACGATGGCGGCGACTGCGACGACACCAACCCCGACATCATCCCCGAGGCCAGCGGGGCCTGCGCGCTGGGCACCGACTGCCTCGACCTGCAGGCCCAGGGCTACACGACCACCGGCACCTACCCCATCGACCCCGACGGCTATGCCAGCGGGCTGGAGCCCTTCGACGTCACCTGCGACATGCAGACCGACGGCGGCGGATGGACCCTGGTGATGCACGTGTTCGACCTGGGCGGCAGCCGGGGCTTCTCCGAGGACACCTTCATCACCCAGTTCGGCCACAACCGCTTCACGGACGAGACGTGGAGCTACAACGCCAGCCAGAACCGCATCTCCGACGGCCTGGGCGCCGCGGGCCTGGTGCGGCTGGGCTCCCAGGGGGCGGTCGCCGTGAGCGCGATGGACGGGCTGTGGACCGACCTGCGCATGACCTGCAACGTCTCGGACAACCTCTCCCTGGAGGACGCCTGGATCCAGGTCGACGGCTACGCCACCACCAACGGCAACCACCTGCTGCTGGGCGCCACGCCCAACGGCACCGCCTACGCGGTGGACAGCTCCCTCCAGTCCATGCGGCAGTCGACCATCTGGCACGACAACGAGGTCGACACCCAGAACAGCAACCACTACCTCTGCGACACCCTCAACGGGCTGAACAGCACCGCCCACGGCGGCGCGCCGCAGCTCGCGTTCTGCTACGACGACCACCTCAACAACCCGGACACCGTGGACCAGGGCGACACCATCGTGGGCATCGCCTTCGGCACCCGCGAGGGCAGCGACGCCTGGTCGCCGGGCTTCACCCTCGAGTGCGGGAACATGGGCGCCGACGCCCTCCAGAACGAGGGCACGCTGTCGATCTGGGTGCGTTAGCCCCGGGCCAGCGCCAGGTACGCCTCCGCCAGGTCCACGCCCAGGCCGCGCCGCCCCAGCGCCTGGGCCACCCGCACCGTCGTGCCCGTCCCGCAGAACGGGTCCAGCACCACCCCGCCGGGCGGGCAGGTGGCCAGGATGGGCACCCTGCAGAGCGCCTCGGGGTAGGGCGCGAAGTGCACGGTCCGGCGGTGGGTGTCCTCGGGCACGATGTCCCAGACGTCGCCCAGCTTCGCGCCCTTGGGGTGGTAGGGCAGCACGTAGAAGCCCCGCTCGGCCAGCTCCCGGGCCCGGCCGGAGACCGCCTCGGCGTCGGAGTGGGTCGCCCGCTGCTGCTTGCGGATGACCATGCGGAAGTCCCCGATGCGGCCGGCAGCCAGGTCCGCCAGGGTGGCGTCCAGAGCGGCCTCAGCGGCGGCCTTCTCCTCCCCGCTCAGGGCGTTGGAGCGGCGGATCTGCCGGCGGTAGCGCACCCCCCGCACCCCGGTCGCCGAGATGACCCCGCCCTCCTCCACCCGGGTCTCGCCGGGGGGGCTGCGGATGGCGTCGTCGTCATAGAAGTAGCCCTTGCGCTGCTTCACGAAGTGGAAGAGGTGCTCGTGCATGGGCCGCAGCTTGTCCCGGGCGTTGTCGGGCCCGCCCTTGACCTTGTGCCAGATGACGTCGTTGCGCAGGATCCAGCGCTGCTGGTCCATGAGCGCGATGGCCACGCGCCAGGGCACCCCCTGGAGGGCCTTCTGCCGGTAGCTGTCCCCCAGGTTCAGCCACAGCGAGCCCGTGGGCCGCAGCACCCGCCGCACCTCGGCGAGCACGGCGAGCAGCCCGTCGAGGTAGTCGCCGAGCCCAGGCTCCTCCCCCAGCCCCCCGGCGGCGTAGCGCCGGTGCCCCCAGTAGGGCGGCGAGGTCATGCACAGGTCCACGCAGGCGGCCGGCAGCCCGGCCAGGATGGCCCGGGCGTCCCCGCGCACGTACAGCGGCTCTGCGGTGTCCTCCTCCAACCAGCGCGCGATCGGCTGGCTCACCCGCCCTCGCGCTCGCGGATGGCGTCGGCCATCGCGCTGTAGTTGGAGAAGCCGACCTGGGTGTAGAAGGCCTTCAGCTCGGTGTCCACGACGACGAAGGTGGGGTAGCCGAAGTCCTCGCCGTGGTAGACGCCCGCGATCGCGAGGCCCCACATGCGGTCGGCGAGCACCGGCTCGTCCAGCTCGAAGGTGGTGATCCACTGGTTGAGCTGGCTGGTGGACGGGGTGCCGGCGGTGTCGGAGAGCGAGGGCGCGAGCATGGTGATGACGTTCACGTCGATGCCCTCGGCGGCCAGCCCCGACACGAAGTCGTGCTCGGCGCGGGCGGCGCTCTGGCAGGGCGGGCAGTCCATCGCGCTGACCTCGATGACCAGGTAGCGCCCCTGGAAGTCGTGCAGGCGCACGCGGTCCTCGCAGACGTCCTGGAACACGCCGTCGGGGATGGTCTGCTCCATCTGGAGGACGTAGTCGCCCTCGTAGGGGGCCGGGTCGGCCTTGGGCCAGCCGCAGGCGTAGCTGCCCGAGGCGCCCCAGCCGCCGTCGGGGTCGCCGACCTCCTCGCCCACGGTGAGCGTGCCCTGGATGTCGAAGGTGAGGTTGCCCCCCATCGGCGGAGGGTACTCGGGCACCCACTGGGAGAGGGTCCAGGTGTCCCCGTCGAGCGAGGCCGGGCCGCGCTCGGTCAGCGCGCCCACCGAGGCGCGGTACCAGGCGCCGTCGGCGTAGGCCAGCCACTCGGTGTCGGTGGGGGCCGTGCTGGTGACCTGGTAGTAGCAGTCGTCCAGGCCCTCGGACACCGCCACGTCCGCCTGGAAGACCAGCTCGCAGCCGGGGCACAGCCAGGGCAGGGAGCGGTCCTCGACGCCGGTGTAGTGCCGGGTGTAGGCGCAGTCGGTGCCCCCGGCGGCCTCGGCGGTGGCGTCGAAGTCGACGTTCCAGGTGATGGTGCCGTCCACCGTGGCCCGGGTGGCCTCCTGCTGGGCGGTGTCGTCGGTGGCGACCGAGGTGTCGTCGGTGGTGACCGAGGTGTCGTCGGTGACGTCGACGCTGTCATCGACAGAGACCTTGTCGCCGGTGCAGGCGGCGAGCGCGCAGAGGACGAGGGAGACGCGGCGCATGGGGGGCTCCTCCGAAGGGGGGTTCAGCCGTGGACGACCTCGCCGAAGCGATACATCCAGTCCAGCTCTTCGCGGGTCATCATACCCTGCTCGATGCTGGCGAGGTTCAGCTCGAGCTGCTCGCGGTTCGCGGGCCCGGAAAGGACCACATCGACGTACGGGTTGGAGAGGCAGAAGCGGTAGCAGTCCCCCGCGGTGGGCACCCGACCGTCCCAGCCCCGGGGGGCCTTGAGCAGGCGGCGCCAGGCGGTCGCGGTGTAGGCGATCACCGCCGGCCCGTCGTCCCGCAGCGAGGGGAAGATGTCCTGCTCGGCCCCCGGATGCGCCGCGTTGTAGCGGATCATCAGCAGGTCCAGCGGGGAGTCGGTGGCCAGCGCCCCCGCCCGCTGGCGGTCGTGGATGGACACGGCGATGGCGCGGGCCTTGCCCTCCTCCTTCAGCCGCACCAGCTCCTCGACCGTCGCCGGGGACCACCGGGAGCCGACGCCCAGCCAGAACATGTGCAGGACGTCGATGTAGTCGGTGCCGAGGCTGCGCAGCACCCGCTCGGTGAACCGCCGCAGGCTGCCCCCCCAGTACGCGGTGGTGGGCCCGGTCGCGAGCACGTACTGCTCCCGGTCCCGGGCCAGGGCGTCGCGGATCGCGGGCGTGGCCTTGCGCATCAGCGGGGTCCAGAAGATGTAGTTCACCCCTCGATCGGCCAGGGCGTGGGCGACGCTGTCGGCGTCGATGCCGAAGTTGGGGGCCAGGCCGATGCGCATCACGCGCTTCCCGACCGGCGCCAGGTCGCGGAACATGAAGTCGGCGGTGCTCTCCGGCGGCGGGTGTGTCGCCAAAGCGGGCTCCAGTCCAGGGGGGTCGGTCCAGCCTACCCCAAGCGTCGACCCCCCGTGGTCAAGCTCCGCTTGACGGGCGGCGCTGCAGAGTTTATAGGTTGGTTGACCAACCAATTTATTGAGGAGCCGTCATGGGTCGCCCCACCAACACCGACGCCCGCCGGGCCCAGATCGTCGAAGCCCTGATGCAGGTGATGGCCGTGCATGGCTTCGACGGCGCGTCCATCCGCCTGATCGCCGAGGCGGCGGACCTCACCCCGGGGCTGGTGCACTACCACTTCAAGACCAAGCACGACATCCTGCTGGAGCTGATGAACCACCTGGCGGCGCTGCTGGAAGAGCGCCTGAACGACGCCCTGGCGCACAAGGCCACCCCCCGGGAGCACCTCCACGCCTTCCTCCGGGCCCTGCTGTCCCTGGACCCCGTCGACCGCCCGGACCCCGCGGCGGTGGCCTGCTGGATCGCGGTGGGGGCCCAGGCGGTCCGCGCCCCGGCGCTGGCGGCGCGGCTCCAGGTGGCCCTCGCCGGGCTCCAGCGCACCCTGGCCGCGCTCCTGCGGGACGCCCTGGCCGACGCCGGGCGCAGCACGCAGGGGGCCGAGGCCGACGCCTGGGTGCTCATCGCGGCGATCCAGGGCAGCTTCGGCCTGGCCGGCGCGGGGGTGGCCCCCCGGGGCTTCGCCGCCGACGGCCTCATCCGCGCCGCCGACGCCTTGATCGACGCCGCGCCTCCCGCCGGCAAGGGGGCGTGATGCTGTCCTTCGTGCCGCTCGGGGTGGGCGACGCCTTCTCGGCGCGCTGGTACTCGACCTCGTTCCTGCTGGAGGCCGAGGGGGGCCGCCTGCTGGTGGACTGCCCCCACCCCCTCCGCAAGATGCTGACCGAGTCCGACGCGGGCGTGGACGTCGACCAGCTCGACGGGGTGCTGCTCACCCACCTCCACGCCGACCACTGCTCCGGGCTGGAGCCGCTGGCCTTCTTCTTCCACTTCGTCCTGGGGCGGCGGCTGCCGGTGTGGGCCCACCCGACGGTGCTCGGGCGGCTGTGGGAGCGCCTGGCCCCGGGCATGGACCGGCTGCTGGCGCCGGACGGCGGCGTGCGCCGCCTGGGCTTCGAGGACTTCTTCGAGGCCCACCCGCTGCGCCTGGACGGGGCGGTGGAGGCGGCGGGCTTCCGGGTGGAGGCCCGCATGACCCGGCACCACGTCCCCACCACGGCGCTGCGGGTCCAGGCCGACGGGGTGCGCTGGGGCTACAGCGCGGACACCGACTTCGACCCCGGCCTCATCGACTGGCTGGCCCCGGCGGACCTCATCGTCCACGAGACCAACCTCGGCGTGCACACCCCCTACGAGCGGCTGGCGTCCCTGCCCGCCGACCTGCGCGCCCGGATGCGCCTGGTCCACTTCACCGACTTCTTCGCGCCCACGGACAGCGCCATCGAGCCTCTGACCCAGGGGCGGCGCTACGCGATCCAAAGGAGGTCCCCATGATGGAATGGCTGAACGGGCTGCTGGAGCGCCTGTCCCCTCCCGCCCCCCGCTTCGAGGTCGACGCCGACGGCGTGCGTCGCTACAGGGGCGCCCGGCTCGTCGAGCAGGCCCGCTGGGCGACCCTGCGCGAGGTCGGCATCGTCACCACGGCCGACGGCCCCTTCGGGGAGGACCTCTTCTGGCTCTTCATCGACGAGGCGGGCGGCTGCGCGGTGCCGAACGGGCAGGTGGAGGCGCTGGACCTGTTCCGGTGGCTCCGGGAGTTGGAGGGGTTCGACTACGAGGCGGTGGCGCTGGCTTGTGGATCGACGGTAGAAGCGTCGTTTCGGTGTTGGTCGCGGGAGTGACTTGCGCGCTTGGGAGGGCTTGATGCTTGGGGCGTCGGGGGGCTCGATGCTTGGGGCGGCGTCGGGGGGGCTCGATGCTTGGGGCGGCGTCAGGGGGGCGCTCGATGCTTGAGGCGTCGTCGGGGGGCTCGATGCTTGGGGCGGCGTCGGGGGGGCGCTCGATGCTTGAGGCGTCGTCGTCACCCCAGCGTACGCCCCTGCGTCCTCCCGGCTCCGAGGGCCGTGATCGTGGGACCGTTCGTCGGGCTCCATCACGGAGCCCTCCTCTCTCGGCTTCGCATCGGGCTCCGTCTGTCCATGACTCCCGCCCTCGCTCAGACGTCCCTCGATCACGGCCCTCTGCGCCTGCGGACTCCGGGGCTTCCGGGGGGTCCGGGACCTCGGGCAGGGAGGCACCCGCGGACAACAGGGGTTGGGGGGGTTGTTACGATGGTTGTTGGCTGACTTCGATGGTTGCTGGCTGACTTCACACTGAGGCTGGAACGCCTGGGGGCTACCGGACTGCATCGGCCGATACCTCCCGCTCTTCGGGACGCCCAGCTCACCGGGACGCCCAGCTCTTCGGGACGCCCAGCTCTTCGGGACGCCCAGCTCTTCGGGACGCCCAGCTCTTCGGGACGCCCAGCTCTTCGGGACGCCTAGCTCTTCGGGACGCCCAGCTCTTCGGGACGCCCAGCTCACCGGTACGATCCACGCTGGTGCCTTCGGCCTGACCTTCCGAACCCCCTCGAAGCCCCGGAGCCCGCAGGCGCAGAGGGCCGTGATCGAGGGACGTCTGAGCGAGGCCGCGACTCCTCCAGAGCGGGGCCGATGCCTGGAGGCCGATGCGAAGCCGAGAGAGGAGGGCTCCGTGATGGAGCCCGACGAACGGTCCCACGATCACGGCCCTCGGAGCCGGGAGGGCGCAGGGGCGTTGTTCCGGGTGACGACGACGCCCCAGGCATCGAGCGTACCCACACCACGACGACGCCCAGCTCTTCGGGACGCCCAGCTCTTCGGGACGCCCAGCTCTTCGGGACGCCCAGCTCTTCGGGACGCCCAGCTCACCGGTACGGTACACGCTGGTGCCTTCGGCCTGACCTTCCGAACCCCCTCGAAGCCCCGGAGCCCGCAGGCGCAGAGGGCCGTGATCGAGGGACGTCTGAGCGAGGGCGGGAGTTCTCGGACGAACGGAGCCCGATGCGAAGCCGAGAGAGGAGGGCTCCGTGACGGAGCCCGACGAACGGTCCCACGATCACGGCCCTCGGAGCCGGGAGGGCGCAGGGGCGTTGTTCCGGGTGACGACGACGCCCCAAGCATCGAGCGCACCCACACCACGACGCCCCAAGCATCGAGCGCACCCCTGACACCGCCCCATCCATCGAGCGCCCCCCCGACGACGCCTCAAGCATCGAGCGCCCACGAACCGCCAAGGCAGCCACCCCTGCGCCCGATCAGCACCACCCGCCCCGAAAACAGCTACCTTTGAGGAGGACGCGCACCCGAGGAGACGACATGCGCACCCTCCTGATCCTGCTCGCCGTGACGGCGGGCTGCACCAGCGACAAGGACGATACGGACGACACCAGCGGCGGCGACGACACCGCCGTCGACGACACCGCCACCGAGGACGACACCGCCACCGAGGACGACACCGCCACCGACGACACCTCCGTGGAGTGGACCACCCTCACCTTCGACATCGACGGGTCCTGGGAAGGCACCACGCTGAGCCTCACCTGGCTGCTGCCCGCCGACACCCCCCTGGAGGGCGACGTGATCGCCTCCGTGGAGGTCAGCGCCGCGTCCCAGGACATCGAGGTGCCCACGCCGCCCGCCGCGGACCTCTTCGAGCTGGACCCCAACCAGTTCCCCAACCTGCTGTGGGCGTTCTACGTGCCCACCCTCCACGTCGACGCCGACAGCGACGGCGAGCGCAGCGGCGACGAGACCTACGTGGCCGCCGGCCTGCCCTGGGCGGTGTACCTGGACGGCGACGTGCCCCAGCAGCTCCTGCTGCTCGGCCTGCGCAACGGCTGGAACGCCGTGCAGCTCGACTTCGAGGGCGGCCCGCCGACGGTCTACGGCATCGACGCCATCCCCCTGCCCGCCACCCTCTGGCCCGTGGAGGAGCTGACCATCGGCGGCACCTACGACGGGGAGATCGACGTCTCGACGATGGGCCTCATCGTGCTGCCCACGACGGCGTTTGAGGGCAACCCGCCCTCGTCGGTGATCCACGACGGGCCGCTGGGCGAGAGCTGGTCGGTCACCGCGTCCGGCGAGCCCCCCAGCGACCACTTCGACCCCAACGGCGAGTTCCCCGGCGCCATCGAGATCCCGCTGGCCTACATCGACGCCGACGCCTCCGGCGGCTACAGCGACGGCGACGTGCCCTCGTACGCGGCCTGCCACAGCGAGACCCAGGCGGCCGTGATGGTCTGGGTGCCCGGCCCCACCGAGCTGTTCTCGGCCGTGATCCTGTCGGCGGGCGGCTCCACCGTGGGCTGGTCGGCCGGGGCCAGCGACGGCGGCGAGGGCCTCGTCACCCTCACCGAGGCCGAGGCCAACGCGCTCTCAATCCACGGCGGCTGCGCCCTCGAATAGCTGCCGCTGAATCGTCACCTCGCCTTCACCGGGGAGCCACCGGGGCATGAATAGATCGGGCGGCCGATGCTTGACCGCCCCTCTCTGCCGCTCTGCCTGCTCCTGGTCCCGCTGGCCTGCGGGGCTGGCGCGTGCGCGCCCGTGGAGCCCGACGACGCCCGACGCTCCTGGCTCGTCGACGCCCTGATCCAGGACAACCAGATCTGGCTGTCCCGGGACCACGCGCTGCTGGCGGCCAAGTACGCCACGATGGCCGACGACCCCTACGACTTCATGCGGGGCACCGCCGGGGTCTTCTTCAAGGACATCGGGCGGGCGGGCACCGCGCGGACCCCCACGGCCTTCCTGACCGAGCCCGTCGCGGCCGAGGTGCTGCTGGTGGGCGACCCCCACCCCGAGAACCTGGGCACCTTCATGCCGGGCGACGGCCCGGGGCCCGACGCGGCCCTCGCCCGGGAGGACTGGCCCGACGACGTCTTCATCGACTTCAACGACCTGGACGGCAGCGCCTTCGGCCCCTACCTGCTGGACCTGCGCCGGGCGGCCACCGGGCTGGGGGTGCTCTCGGCGGGGCTGGAGGGCTGCGACGCAGCCTGCACCGACGCGGCGGTCTCCGCCCTGGCGTGGGGCTACGCCGACGAGATCGCGCGCCTGGACGCCGGGGGGCCGGCCGCAGCACCCATCTCCGAGGATCCCCTGGCCGACGGCGACATCGTCGCGCGCCTCATCGAGGAGGCCGAGGAGGAGGGCCCCATCCGCAAGAAGCTCTTCCGCTACGCCGCCCCCGACGAGGCCACGGGCGCGCTCACGCTGAGCCGGGACCCCGCGCTGGACGACGCGATGGAGGGCATGCTCGCGCTGACCATGACCGAGGCGCAGCAGCTCGACCGCCTGGCCGCCGGGATCGCCGCGCGCGGCCCCGAGGGCTTCCGGGTGCTGGACGCGGTGCGGCGCTACGGCTCCGGCGTCGCGTCCCTGCCCGCCGTCCGCTACGTCGTGCTCTGGGACACCGGGGCGGAGGGCCCCGAGGACGACGCCCTGGCCGTCGTGCGCGAGGTGGTCGACCCCGCCCCCGCGCCGGGCCTGCGCCCCACCCTGCCGGGCCTGTTCAACGACAACGCCGCACGCATCGAGCAGGCCCCGCGCCTGCTGTGGACCCGCCCCGACGCCGACGCCCGCACCCTCGGCCTCCACGACGGCGACCAGGTCTTCAAGATGGTGAGCTGGACGAGCTGGAACCAGGGCTTCGACCACGGGGACATCCTCGACGACTGGGCGGACGGCGACGTGGGCCCTGAGGACCTCGACCTCCTGGCCGCGTTCATCGGGCGCACCCTGGCCGGCGCCCACGCCCGCGCCCCCACGGCCTCCGGGGGCGCGGCGCTCGACGCCCTGGCCCGCGAGCTGGAGGGCCGACAGGACGCCTTCGTCGCGGAGCGGGTCGAGGTGGCCCGCGCCGATCTGGAGCGCTGCATGGCCGACTACGCCCTGTTCCTGGACGCCCTCGACCGCCACGGGCCGCTGCTGGGCGCCGAGCGGCTGCGATGATCAGCGCGCTGCTGCTGCCGGCCGCGCTGGCCGCCGAGCCCTGCGCCCCCGCCGGGCTCCTGACGCCGGTCCGCCCGGCCGCCCCCGCCGCGAAGCCCGTCCCGCGGGGGAGCTGCCTCAACGTCCGGCTGGAGCTGGCCGGCGAGGCCAGCCAGACCACCCCCGCCGTCGGGCTCTCCCGACAGCTCGCCCTGCCCCGGGCCCGCGCCGAGCTGGGCCTGCGGTCCGGCGGCGTCGCCAGCGCCCGGGTGGCCGTGGAGGCGGTGCGCTCCGGCGGACAGACCGGCTACCTGGGCGTCGACGGGGAGTCGCTGCTGCCCCGCCTCCAGATCGCCGAGGCCCGCGCCGACTGGCGGCGCTTCGGGCTCGCCGGCGCCGCCGGGCTCATCGACGACCCCTGGGTGGTCGACGGCCAGCGGACCTGGGGGCTGCCCGCCGTCCAGCCCACCTTCGCGCTGTCCACCGCGTGGATGGAGCGCGCCGACCTCGGGGTCTGGGTGGCCTGGACCGCCCCGCTGGATCTGGCCACCGTCAGCGTCGCGGGCATGTCCGGCGAGGGCTACCGCCGCCGGGAGCGCAACGACGGCCAGGACGTCTCCGCCATGCTCACCCTGCGGCCGCTCGCGCCCCTCGTGGACGACGCCGAGCGGCTCGCGATCTCGGCGGTCGCCCGCAGCGGCTCCCTGGGCATCGAGTACGCCCGCAACCACCGCGTCGGGCTGCGGATCAGCGCGGAGCACCCCTACGCGGCCGGCGGCGTCGAGCTGCTCGCCGGGTGGGGCCTGGACGCGGACGCCGACCGGGAGCCCGGGGGCCTCTCCGCCTGGGCCCGCACCGGCCGGGCGCTGCCGGCGGTGGGCTGGGGGCGGGTGGACGTCGCCCGCTATGACCGCACGGACGCGGACAGCGCCGTCACCACCCTCCAGGTCGGCGGCGGACCCGCGCTGATGTCGAAGGCCGGCGGCCCGCCGCGCGTGTACCTCGCCCTGGGCTACGAGGGCACCCGCTACGGCGAGAGCGCCGCCCCGCTGGCCGGCACCAGCGACGCCTCGGCCACCAACACCTTCTTCGTCCAGCTCGGCGCCAACCTGCGCGGCGACATCGCCCTCGAGCCGAGCCCCTGAGCCCGTTCGGAGACCCCATGAGCCGCATCCGCCTCCTCTTCCTCCTGGCCGCCCTCCCGCTGTCGTTGGCGACGGTGTGCAGCAAGGCCGACGCGCCGCTCGACGACTCCTCGGCCAGCGGGGACAGCGGCGTGGAGGGGGACGCGGACACCGACGCCGACGCCGACACCGACACCGACACCGACGCGGACGCCGACCTGCCCGACCACGTCATCATCAACGAGCTGCTGGCCCTCAACGAGACCGGGATCACCGACGAGGCCGACCAGTTCGAGGACTGGATCGAGCTGTACAACCCCACCTCCAGCGCCATCGACCTGACCGGCTGGTCGATGACCGACGACTACGGCATCGAGGAGCCCTGGCCCTTCCCGGACAACACCGTCATCACCGCGGGCAGCTACCTGCTGATCTGGTGCGATGAGGACGACGACGGCCCGCTGCACGCCGCCTTCAAGCTCTCCGGCGACGGCGAAGCCGCGACCCTGCTCGATCCCGATGGGCAGGTGATCGACGAGCTGACCTTCCCCGCCCAGAGCGAGGACATCTCCTACGGGCATGTGCCGGACGCAACTGGCGACCTGCAGCCCATCGATCCGCCGACGCCGGGGTCCTCCAACGGCTAGAATTTCGATGGGATGACAGTTTGTTGCTTCTGTTGTCCCCCGAAAGGTGGTACTCAGAAGGGGCCCCACCCTGTGTGGGGTGTGCGTACAACCCTCCAGCGTAAGAACATCAGAGCGAGACAATGGGAAACAGGCTCTTCGTCGGCGGTCTCCCCTGGGCCGCGGGCGATCAGGAGCTCCGCGAAGCCTTCGAGCCCCACGGAACGGTCACCGAAGCCACCGTGATCCTCGACAGGGACACCGGAAAGTCGCGAGGCTTCGGCTTCGTCACCTATGAATCCGATGAGCAGGCTGCGGCTGCCCAGGCGGTGATGGACGGCGCGTCCCTCGGCGGGCGTCGGGTCAACGTGCGCGAGGCGCGAGCCCGCAGCGGCAGCGGCGAGAGCGGCCGAGGCCGAGGCGGCAGCGGCAGCGGGCGCGATCGAGGCGGCTTCAGCGGTCGGGGCGCCCCACGCGGCGGCGGCCGCGGGAGCGGTGGCGCCTATGGTGATCGCAGCCGCAGCGACGGTGGCGGCGGCCGGCCTGGCTATGGCGACCGCGGTGGCTACGGCGACCGCGGCGGCTACGGCGACCGCGACCGCGGCGGGTTCAACAACTCCGACCGCGGCGGCCCCGGCGGACGCGACCGAGGCGGCAACGGCCCCAGCCGTGGCGGCTTCTCTCGCGAGCCTGAGGTCCACCGCCGCGGGCCCCCCGAATCCCGAGGCGGCAACGGCTGGGAGGGGCCACCGCCCCGCGACTTCGACGGCGGTGGCGGCGGCAACTGGGGTGCTACGCCCCCCTGGGAGAACGAAGAGGCCGGCTGGGGTGCCGACCGGGACCGCCGGCGGACCGACCGCGGCCGCAAGAAGAAGAAGGAGAAGGAAGGCAGCGGCCGGCGACGCGGCAAGCGGGACTTCCAGGAAGACTGGTAGCCCTCAGCGCACCCGGCACAGCGCGGCGATCGGGTCGCAGACCACGGTGACCGTCTGGTTCGCGGTCACCGTGATCGGCGTGGGCAACGTCATCGTGTCGCCACCCTCGAAGCTGAACTCGAGCTGGTAGGTGCCCGTCGGCACGCGCCCCGGGCGCTGCCGGCGGCCGCGATCGCTGATCAGCGTCGCCGTGACCGGGCCCTCCACCGAGACCCGGCCGCGCGGGCTCGGCGCAGGCTTGGGGGCCTCGACGATCGCCGACTCCTCCGCCACGGCCGGCTGGACCTCCGGGTCGGCGACCGCAGGCTCCGCGACCGGCGGGCCCTCGGGTGCGGCCGCGACGGGCTCCGCCACGGGCAGCGCGACGGGCGCCGCCACGGGC
>JACKEV010000008.1 GCA_020632795.1 Alphaproteobacteria bacterium | reverse complement strand
CCGTGGCCATCGAGTTCGAGTACGGCTTCGTGCTGGACGCGGACAGCGTCGAGGGCGCCGAGCCCCAGCAGGACGAGGACACGCCCCCGCCCGAGCCCGCGGAGCTCCCGGTCAACCTGAGCGGCCTGCTGCTGGAGAAGGCCACCCGCCGCGCCCTCTCCGACATGTACGTCACGGTCATGGGCACCGAGCTCACGACCGTCTCCGACGCCGAGGGCCGCTTCTCCCTGCGCGGCGTGCCGCCGGGCACCTGGACCGTGCAGGTGGCCCGCCCCGGCTGGGAGACCCGCGAGGTCGAGGTCGAGGTCGTCGAGGGTGAGGCCAGCGAGGCCACCATCTGGGTGCGCAACGAGAACTACAGCGAGTACTCGGCGGTCGGCGTCTACAGCCCCGAGAAGGATGAGGTCACCCGCCGCACCATCACCATGAACGAGGTGCGCCGCGTGCCGGGCACCTTCGGCGACCCCGTGCGCGTGGTGCAGAACCTGCCGGGCGCGGCGCGCTCCCCCTTCGGCAGCGGCCTGCTCATCATCCGCGGCGCCAACCCCGAGGACTCGGGCGTCTACGTCGACGGCATCCGCATCCCCTACATCTACCACATCGGCGGCTACGTCTCGGTCATCAACCCCGAGCTCATCGACGCCGTCGACTACCTGCCCGGCAACTACGGCGTGCAGTACGGCCGCTCCACCGGCGGCGTCATCGACGTGAAGACCAAGGCCCAGGCCCCCGAGCAGGGCCGCCTGGTCTGGTCCACCGACCTGCTGGACTCCGGCGGCATGTACGAGGGGCGGCTCGGCGAGTCCGGCGAGCACCACGTCGGCGTCGCCGTGCGGCGCTCCTACATCGACTACGTGCTGCCCCTGGTGCCGAACTTCCGCAACAGCGGCTTCACGGCGAGCCCGCGCTGGCAGGACTACCAGCTCCGCTACTCCTACAACGGCTGGGCCCGCACGCGGCTCTCCGCCTTCGTGTTCGGCTTCGACGACCGCCTGCTGCTCTCCACGCCCGACGACGTGGCCCAGGGCACCGACCAGGACGCCCAGGGCGACCTCTCGGTGCGCAACTGGTCCCACCGCGTCATCGTGAAGCTCGAGCACGACATCAGCGAGACCCTCACCCTCAGGTCATCCCTCCTACGGCCTCGACTACGCCTACCTCGGCGCGGGTCAGTCCTTCGGCTTCGAGCAGACCCAGTCCATCTGGGAGCCGCGCGGAGCTCCTGGGCGCCCTCGGAGCACTTCGAGCTCCTGCCCGGCGTGGACCTGATCGCCGGCGGCTCCGGCTTCGCCTTCGAGTCTCCCATCAACCCAACTCCTGACCGAGTACGACCCTGGCCGAGCGCGAGGACTACTTCCTCGACGGCAAGGGCTTCGGCTCGGGCCGGACTTCTACCTCAAGTCCAACGTCCGCCCCTTCAGGACACCGACCGCCTGCTGCTCACCCAGGCCTGCGGCTCAGCACCGTGCTCATCTACGACGAGTACGGCGACCAGGAGCTGAGCACCTTCGGCTTCGACCCGCGCGTGGCCTTCCGCGCCCGGCTCGTGGAGGACAGCTACCTCAAGGGCGCCACGGGCATCTTCACCCAGCCGCCGCAGACCTTCGAGTCCTACCACCCCAACCCCGACGTCCGGACCGAGCTGGACAACGAGCGCGCCTGGTCGACCACCCTGGGCTACGAGCACCAGCTCACCGACGCGATCAGCTTGGAGGTCGAGGCTTCTACAAGCGCCTGGACGACCTCATCGTCCCGAACCCGAACCTCACCAACCTGCGCACCGACCAGTTCAACGTGAACGACGGCGTCAGGCGTGCACGGCGTCGAGCTGATGGTCCGCCACGCCCCCGTCGACCGGCTCTTCGGCTGGGTGTCCTACACCCTCTCCCGGAGCGAGCGCTGCGACGCGGTGGACTCGGCGGCCTGCGATCGCAGCCTCGGGTTCAACGACGCCGACAGCGACTGGTACCTCTTCGACTTCGACCAGACCCACATCTTCACGACCGTCGCCGGCTACACCCTGCCCTACGAGATCGAGGTCTCCGGGCGCTTCCAGTACGTCACCGGCAACCCCTACACGCCCCAGGATCAAGGCGTCTACGACATCGACCAGGACTTCTACCAGGGCTTCGCCAGCGGCGACCGGAACGCCCAGCGCCTGCCCGACTACAAGGCCCTGGACCTGCGCATCGACAAGGCCTTCACCTTCAACAAGTGGCGGCTGGAGACCTACCTCGATCTGCTCAACGTCTACCGCGGCGTGAACCCCGAGTTCATCAACTACAACTACGACTACACCGAGTCCGCCTACATCCGGGGCCTGCCCTTCATCCCTCGCCCGGCTTCGAGATCGAGGTGTTCCTGTGATCCTGCTGCTGCTCAGCGGCTGCCTCACGCAGTCCTCAACCCGAGCTGGTACCTGGACCGCACCCGCATCCTCGCGGTCGCGGCCGAGCCCGCCGAGCCGGCGCCCGGCGACACCGTCACCTTCCAGCTCCCTCACCTTCGACCCGGACCAGGACCCTACGTGCTCTGGGCGGGCTGCGTGCTGGAGGAGTCCGACGCCTTCGGCTGCACCGAGGACGAGGCGGGCATCCTCGGGTGGAGCCCCTCCTCGCCCCACCCTCACCGTGCCCGAGGACCTGCTCGCCGACCTGAGCGAGGAGGAGCAGCGCGAGGGCCGGAACTCATCCTCACCCTGAGCGCGCTGGCGGAGGACGTCGACCTGAGCGACCCGGAGTCGATCAGCGAGGACGACATCCTCGGATCGCCTACAAGCGCATGCCCGTGAGCGTGGGCGGGCCCCAACCAGAACCCGGCGCTGAGCGGGACATCCTCGTGGACGACGAGACCGTGGTCACGCCCGGCGACACCTCGTCGTGCAGCACGGTCAGAGCTACGACATCGACCCTGCTCGATCTCAGCACGGTCGAGGCCTACACCTACGTCAACAGCGACGGCGAGGAGGAGGCCCGGACCGAGGAGCCCTACTTCACCTTCTACGCGACGGGGGGCACCTTCGTGGAGCCCTTCACGCTGTGGTCGGCGGACGACGGGGACCCGGACACGCCCTCCACCTCCGCGGCGACCTGGACGGCCCCTGTGGACCCAGAGACCCCCGAGGTGCAGGTGTTGATCGTCGTGCGCGACCGCCGCGGCGGCATGGCCTGGAGTCAGCTCGACATCCTCGTCGAATAATCGTGAAGGCTCCGCGGCCCCGACGACACCAAGGAATGAACGCCCTCCTTGACAGCCCCCTCGGCGCCGGGTAGCCTCGCGGGTCGCCACAGGGCCGTTGACATGGGCATGACACGCCACCCAAGCCGCACCCAGGCCCTGTGCTATCTTCCAGCGTCCATTCGAGCCCCCAAATCCGGGAGCTTGGACTCTGCCTCCTCGGAGAAGCATCAGATGAAGAAGTTCGCTGTCCTGGCACGCTGCGCAGGAGCTGGGTTGCTCGCCGCCTCGCTGCTCGTCTCGAAGCCCGCCGCGCTGAGACGCCCGCCCAAGAGGCCCTCACCGAGGTGCAGGGCGAGGCCGTGACCAAGAACGTCGTCCAGAACCGCTACTTCCTCAAGGAGAAGCGCTTGAGGTCGCCCCCGTGGCAGGGTCATCCTGAACAACCCCATGGTGCGGCGCTACGTCGGCGGCGTGCTGCTCTCCTACCACTTCGGCGAGAGCCTCTCGGCTGGCGGGCAGATCTTCTTCTCCCCGACCAGGGCACGGCGGACCTCAAGGGCCTCACCAACACCCTGGTCCAGATCGCCCACAACGGCGACCCGAACGTCGACTTCCAGCAGCCCGTCGACAAGATGCGGCTGGGCGCGACCTTCTCGCTCAACTGGGCGCCGGTCTACGGGAAGATCAACCTCTTCGGCCAGACGGTCGTGAACTTCGATCTGTACGGCTCGGTCGGCCTCGGCATGCTGGCCAACGGAAGTACTACGCGGTCTACAGCGACGCCGACCCGGCTACCCGGTCGTGCTCGAGGACCAGGGCCTCAAGGCGCTGGTGCCGGTCAACCTGGCCATCGGCACCGACTTCTTCATCACGCAGACGGTGGCGCTCAAGCTCGACGCGCGCAGCTACCTCTACGTCGACGAGGTCCTGCAGCACAACCTGGACGTGCCCACCGACGGCAACCGTCTGTACAACAACTTCATCGCGACGGCTGGGGTCTCCATGTTCTTCCCAAGATGCAGCCGCGCATCAACACCTTCTGATTTGGCCGGAGAGAGACGAGCATGCGAAACATCGCTACTTTCCTGGGCCTCGCCGGTCTGCTCTACGCCCCCGCCGTCCTGGCGGACGACGGCGCCGAGCTGGACGGCCTCACGCAGAGCGACGAGGACGATGAGCTGGACGACATCCTCGGCGGTGACGGGGGCTCCGAGGAGACCGTCAGCGAGGAGCGCGAGGCGGTGCGCAGCGGCGACATCGACGACCGCGTCGGCGTGCAGTCCGAGAGATCCTCGCGGCGGAGCAGGCCAACCAGCGCCGGGTCATCAAGACCGTCCAGAAGAAGAACTTCCTGAAGCTGGGCCGCTTCGAGGCCAGCCCCAGGTCGGCTTCGTCACGAACGACCCTTCCTCAACCGCACATCCTGAGCGGCAGCGTCGGCTACCACATCACCGAGATCTTCGCGGTCGAGGCCGCGCTCGGCTTCGCCCCCGACCTCGGTGAGGGCGACTGGAAGCCCATCACGAAGCAGCTCGTCGAGGAGAACCACGTCTCCCCCGACATCTCGAAGATGACCTTCATCGGCAACGTGACCTTCCAGTTCTCGCCGATCTACGGCAAGGTCGCGCTCAACAGCCGGAACATCATCAACTTCGACATCTACGGCGCCTTCGGCATGGGCGCCACGCGCACCGTCGACGACCTCAACGCGCTGCAGGCCCTCAACGACCCCATCGCGCTGGCCACTCAGGTGCAGACCCACCCGACCACCACCTTCGGCGGCGGCGCCCGGGTCATCTTCAACGAGTGGTTCGCGGTGCGGGTCGACGGCCGCTCGCTCGTCTACATCGAGACGGTCAACTCGACGACGCTGGAGATGAAGAACAACTTCATCCTCTCCGGCGGCGCGTCGTTCTTCTTCCCGAACATGCCCTAGCGCGCCCGCGACATCCCCTCTCCCGGCCGCCTCCTCACTGGAGACACTCATGAAGCTCCGATTCCACGCCATCGGCGCCGCCCTCGTCGGGCTGGCCCTGGCTGCCTCCCCGAGCGCCATGGCTCAGTCCTGCGACGACATCATGAACATGGTGAACGTCAACGTCCCGACGAACATCATCGTCCAGACGATGGAGTCCTCGGGCAAGCTCTTCGACAACGCGGAGATCCGCTGCCTCGAGGACGGCGGCGCCCCCGCCGAGGTCGTCGACGCGGCGAAGAAGCTCTCGGCCAGCGCCAAGGAGCCTGAGCCTGAGATCACCCGCGAGAAGGAGATCGAGAAGACTCGCCCCTCCGACGACTGGGAGGAGACCGAGCGTCTGGGCGAGGACACCCGCCGCAGCGGCGCCCGTGAGTTCGAGGATCTGCCCGAGGAGGGTGAGGGCAAGGACACCACCGCCTGCGGCCGTCAGGTCGATGACGCGGTCGAGATGTACCGCGCCCGCAAGCCCCTCGGCGCCTCCAAGCTGCTCTACGACATGCTGGACGACGGCACCTGCCCCGAGCAGACCACCAAGGTCCACTACTACCTGGCCCGGGCCCTGCTCGACCTCGAGATGTACCACTCCGCCCAGTACTACTTCATGCAGGTGGTGCAGCGCGGCCCGGCCGACCCCTACTTCAAGCACGCCCTGCCCAAGGTCGTGGCCATCGCCCGCTACACCGGCGACGACTCCGAGCTGCTGCGCATCGTCCCGCGCATCCCGCCGGAGGAGTACCCCCGTCAGGCGAAGAACCACCTCTACTACCTGATGGGCGTGCGGCTCTACGACCAGGACAAGCTGTCCGACGCGCGGAACTACTTCGCCCAGATCAGCACCAAGTCCGACCTCTACCTCAAGTCCAAGTACTTCGAGGGCGTCATCTACAACCGCCAGGGTCGCCTCAAGTCCGCGGTGAAGTCCTTCCGTGACGTCATCCGCGACTCCGAGAGCGTCGACATCTTCACGGATCAGGAGCTCGAAGAGGTCGAGAACCTCGCCGACCTCTCCTCGTGAACGTCGCGCGCATCTACTACGGCATCCAGCGCTTCGACGAGGCCAGCCGCTACTACGACCTGGTCCCCCGGGACTCCATCTACTGGCCGCAGGCCCTCTTCGAGGCCGCCTGGGCGAACTTCATGCAGAACGACATGAACCACTCGCTCGGCCAGATCCTCACGGTGCACTCGCCCTTCTTCAACGAGGACGAGTTCATCCCCGAGGCCGACGTGCTGCGCGCCCTGGTGTTCTTCAACCTCTGCGAGTACGGCCAGGTTGAGCGTGAGCTCCTCGCCTTCGAGGGCCGCATCCAGCCCATGTACGACGAGCTCAAGGACTTCGTGTCCCAGTACGCCTCCAAGGAGGGTCGCAAGCTCGCCGACCAGGCTTTTGAGGCCTACTTCGAGGGCATCAAGAAGCAGAGCGTGCTGCCCAAGTCCATGTTCAAGACCTTCCTCCGGAACAAGGACCTCGCCGCCCTCGTCCGCCACCTCCAGATCATGGACGAGGAGGAGCTGCTCATCGAGGCCCAGAAGTCCCTGTGGCGCGACTCCGTCGGCATGCACCTCAAGGGCGTGCTCGAGGAGGACCGCCGCCGCTACAAGCAGCGCGCCGGCCTGGTGCTCCTCCAGGAGATGGCCCGCATGTACAAGCACCTGGGCGACCTGCTGACCCAGTCCGAGATCATCCGCTTCGAGGTCATCTCGGCCCAGCGCGCTGACTACACCTACAAGATCTCCGCTGTCGAGCTCGATGAGTCCGGCGCCGAGGCCATCGACTTCGCTACGTCCGTCGACTTCATCTACTGGCCGTTCAACGGCGAGTTCTGGCAGGACGAGCTCGGCTACTACTACTACACCGAGCAGGGCTCCTGTAACTGAGGAGTCGAGGCGGCCCCCGGGCCGCCTCTTTCCTGCTTTTGGCCGTCGCCGCATCCAGGCGGCGGCTCCCTCGCTTCCCCATCCTCCTGGCCTCTCCGAGGCCTCTCGACCTGAAGAGGAGAGATGCCCGCCATGAATCTCCGCACCACGCTGCCCCTCGCCCTGGCTCTGCTGGGGACTTCCATCTTCAGCGGCCCCGCCTTCGCGCAGGATGACCGCGATGACCGCGAGGAGCGCCGCGTCCTCAAGGCGAACGACGTCGACGAGACCGCGAACCTCTCCGAGGAGTACCGCAAGCTCGCCCGCGAGAAGCGCCACCAGGAGATCGCCTTCGCCAAGGACCTGCTCGCGCAGGACCGCATGCAGGGCGAGGCCAAGGCCGAGCTGATGCTCCGCCTCGCCGACCTCTACTTCGAGGAGGGCCGCGACATCTACCTCCAGGAGATGCGCGCCTACGAGAAGGAGTACGACAAGTGCTTCCAGGATGAGACCTGCGACACCGCGAAGATGTCCCCGGACAACAAGGAGTCGCGGGAGTGGCAGCAGAAGAGCATCAAGCTCTACCAGCTCATCCTCAACAACTACCCGACCTTCGCCCGCGCGGACGAGGCCACGTTCTACCTGGCCAGCGCGCTGCAGGACATCGGGGAGCGCAAGGACGCCCTCAAGGAGTTCACCCGCCTGGTGAAGACCTACCCGGAGTCCCAGTACGTCCCGGACTCCTACGTCCAGATCGGCGAGTACTACTTCGACGAGAACGAGGCCTACAAGGCCCTCCTCGCCTACCAGAAGGCCGCCGCCTACCGCGACTCCGACAAGTACGCCTTCGCGATGTACAAGCTCGGCTGGTGCTACTACAACGTCGCCGAGTACGGCAAGGCCATCGAGACGATGAAGTCCGTCGTCGCCTACTCGATGTCCGCGGCCGACACCGACGGCGGCAAGTCGAAGTCCAACCTCCAGCTCCAGGAGGAGGCCCTCAAGGATCTGGTGCGCTTCTTCGCCGACGCCGGCGAGATGGATGAGGCCTACGAGTACTTCAACAAGCTGGGCAAGAAGGAGCTCATCCGGAACATGCTCAAGCGCCTCGCGAGCACCTACTTCGAGCAGGGCAAGTACGAGGAGTGCATCCAGACCTACCGGCGCCTGATCGCGGAGGACCCCAACTCCACCGACGCCCCGGACTACCAGAACGAGATCATCCAGGCCTACCGCAAGATCGGCAAGAAGGATGAGACCCTCGACGAGATCGACAAGCTGCGGAAGACCTACGGGAAGAACTCCTCCTGGGCCCGCACCAACGCCGCCGACGCCGATGCCCTCGCCGAGGCCCAGCGCTTCATCGAGAAGAACCTGCGCGACGCGGCCGTCGACTACCACAACGAGGCCAAGAAGCTCGGCACCGGCAGCCAGGCCAAGGAGGCCTACGCCCTCGCCTACAAGGCCTACACGGTCTACCTGACCGAGTTCCCCGACGGCAAGCACACCTACGAGATGCGCTACGCCTTCGGCGAGCTCCTCTACAAGATCAAGAAGTTCGACGAGGCCTACCTCCAGTACATGCAGGTCGTCGAGATGGACCCCAAGGGCAAGCACAGCGAGTTCTGTGCGGAGTCCGCCATCTTCGCGGCCGAGGAGATGGTCAAGGTCGACAAGAAGGAGGGCCGCATCCAGGCCGCGGCCCCCGACAACAAGACCGAGCCCGTGCCGCTGAGCGACTGGGAGCAGAAGATGCTCGACGCGCTCGACCAGTACGCCAAGCTCTTCCCGGACCAGAAGAAGACGCGGAACATCATCTACAAGTCCGCGTACCTCCTCAACGAGAAGAACATGTTCAAGGAGGCCTCGGACCGCTTCCGTGTCGTCATCGGCATGGATCCGAAGTCCAAGGAGGCCATCCTCGCCGCGAACCTCATCCTCGACAACTTCGCCCTCGTCGAGGACTGGAAGAACCTCAAGGAGGTCTCGAAGGCCTTCTACGACCAGGAGGACCTCGGCAACGCCCAGTTCAAGAAGGAGGTCTACAACATCTACGAGCGCACCTCCTTCAAGCTCATCGAGGTCAACCTCGAGCAGAACAAGGACGAGAGCGCCGCGGCCACCGCGCTGATGGCCTTCTACGCGGAGTTCCCCGAGTCCGAGGTCGCGGACAAGGCCCTCAACAACGCCGCGGTGTACTACTACAACACCAAGCAGCGCGGGAAGGCCATCGAGACCCGGCTCATGCTGCTCGAGAAGTTCCCCAAGACGCCCTACTTCAACGACACCGTCGCGGCGCTGGGCGTGGCCTACGAGGACCAGGCGAACTTCACCGAGGCCGCCGACTACTACGAGAAGCTCTTCTCCCTGGACAAGGAGCACAAGGGCTCGGCGGACGCCATCTACTCCGCCGCCCTGTTCCGCCGGGCCATGGGCGACTGGGAGCGGGCGGTCAAGGACTACCAGCAGTACATCGCCGCCTACCCGGACAAGGAGAACATCCCCCTCGTGAAGCTCGACATCGCCCAGATGTACGAGGAGAACGAGAAGTGGTCCGAGGCCGCCAAGATCTTCAAGGAGCTCTACACCGCGAAGGACACCTCGGCCTACTCCGGTGACCAGCTCATGTACATGCGCCTGCACTACGGCTACTGCCTGCGCGGCATGGACCAGGAGAAGAAGGCCCTCGCCCACTACGAGGAGTCGGTCAAGTGGTTCGAGAAGGCCCAGACCGACGGCGTCGAGTTCAAGCTCGGCCTCGCGTTCTACACCGAGATGCGGTACGACCTCGCCGAGAAGACCTACGAGGAGTACACGGCCATGCGCATCAGCGGGCCCTCCGGTAAGGTCCCGCGGAACCAGGAGGACAAGATCCTCGGCAAGCAGCTGACCGCCAAGCTGGACAAGCTCAAGGTGGTCAAGGACCTGTACACCGAGATCTACAACCTGGGCGGCGGTGAGTACTCCTGCTCGCGGCGGTGAAGCTGGGCCTCATCTTCGAGGACATGGCGACCACCTTCGATGAGAACTCCTACGCCGAGCTACCTGACCGAGGACCAGATCGAGTTCTACCGCATGAACATCGAGGACCGGGTCTTCCAGCAGCAGGAGACGGCGGTCGGAGTTCTACAAGTCGGCGCGTGAGAAGCCCACGAGGTGAAGCTCTACAACGAGAAGATCGCGTTCGCGATCCGCCGCCTCGGCGAGCTCCGCCCCGCTGGACTACCCGGCCCTCGAGGAGGAGCTGCTCGATCCGGGCTACACCTCCTCGCCAAGAAGACCGCAGACCTTCGAGACCGATCTCTGAGCGACGTCGATGAACAGGACATCATGACCACCATCCGCTCCCTCTCCTCATGCTCGGGCCTCGGCGTCCCCATCGCCGTCCTCCCCGGCTGCGGTCCCAAGACGCCGCCCCCGGAGGAGGTCATCCCCGACGAGCAGATCACCGACCCCGCGGTCACTTCTTCAAGCGGGGCGCTGACCGCGCTGCAGACCGAGACAAGGATGACTACCAGACGGCCCTACAACGACTTCAAGCGGGCGCCGAGCCTCGCCCCGGACAACGCCAAGGTGCAGTTCAACGCGGGCTGGACCGCGCAGCGCGCCTCGGCAAGCCGGACGTCGCGGAGGGCCACTACAAGCAAGGCCCTCGAGATCGACCCCGCCTACAACAACGCCCTGGTCAACTACGCGGCGCTGCTCACCGAGGTCGACCGCTACGACGACGCCGTGGGCATCTACGACGCCTTCCGTCGCGGCCAAGCCCGACGACCTCGAGTGCGCAACAGCCTGGTCGAGGCCCTCACCAGGGCGCTGGCCGCTTCGACGACGCCATCGCCGCCGGCCCAGCAGATCCTGCTGGTCGACCCCGAGAACGTCGCGGCCTACCGCAACCTCTCGCGGACCTACTTCGCGATGGGCGACTACCGCATGAGCCTGCTCTGCGCGGAGAAGGCCCAGACCATGAACGACGGCGACGCCGGCATCTACAACAACATCGGCGTCACCTACCTCAAGCAGGGCGACATCCCCCGCCGCGATCTCGAAGCCTTCAAGACCGCGATCAAGCTCGACCCGAACAACGTCGAGGCCAACCTCAACCTCGGCTTCATCGCCCTGGACGCGGGCGACTTCGACGAGGCGCTCGGCTGCTTCGAGGCCGTGGTCAAGGCCAGGCCCGAGAACATCGACGGTCAGCTCGGCTACGCCGTCGCGCTGCGCGGCACCAGGAGCTGGACGCGGCGTCGGCGACCTACGACTTCATGCTGGAGATGGACCCCAAGAACGAGATGGCCTACAACAACGCCATCACGCTGCACGAGAAGTACACCAAGGACTTCAAGAAGGCGCAGAAGATGGTCGAGGCCTACAAGGTCGCGTTCCAGGGTGAGATCGGCGTCGACCACCCCATCTTCAAGGTCGAGGAGCGCATCAAGCAGTCCCAGGCCGAGGAGGAGGCCCGCATCGAGGCCGAGAAGGAGCGTCAGCGCCGCGCCGAGGAGCTCAAGAAGGAGCAGATGAAGAAGCTCGAGGAGCTCAAGGCGCGCACCGCGGCCTACAACAAGAAGGTCGAGCAGGCCTCCTGCCCCGCCGTGGTCGAGATGGGCATGATCGAGGAGTTCGCCATGATCGGCGAGCAGGCTCAGATGGTCATCGACGCCGAGGACTTCGGCATGGCCGGCGACATGATCACCTTCCTCGACTCCATGGAGCCCACGCTCGACGAGCTGATCCCGATGTGCGGCGGCGCCACCCGGCTGGCGGCGGTGAGGCTCTCCGCCGAGGCGCCGGCCGAGGCCCCCGCCGAGGAGGCGCCTGCCGAGGCCCCGCCGGCTGAGGGCGGCTGATCCGCGCTGGCGCCCCGCTCGGATCCGGGCAGCTCGACCGGGGCTGCCCTTCTTTGGTGTCAGGTGGAACCGCTCCGGCGACCCGTTGTCCGACATCGTCGTTTCAAACCCGGATCCAGGGCTCCCTTCGACAAAGGCTTGCAAAGCCTCGCTTGGTCCGTCCAAAGCCCGACTATAATCCGTTCTGCCGTTGGGACCGATCCCTAGCCAGAGGACTGCCATGAACGCTCGTCGCATCCTGACCTTCGCTGTCGCGCTCATTGTGGGGTCCGTGCTGCTCTCCAGCTCGGCGAATGCCCAGGAAGAGGAGCGCAAGATCCAGTACAAGCAGCGCACGGAGATTGACTTCGAGGGTGTCGAGGTCTCTGGTGAGCTCGTCAAGCCCCAGGGCGCCCTGCTGCTCGACCGCAAGCGCGCGACCTTCAACCCGCTGATCAAGCTCCGTCAGGACTTCAACGAGGAGATGGACCAGTCGGTCAACCAGATCAAGTAGGTCCATCTCTCATCGGGTCCTCAGGCTCCCAACTTCAAACCAAGGCGTCGCGCTCTGCGGCGCAGTGAGGGTTCACATGGCGGAAACTCCCGTCCTGACCTTCGAGGTCTACCGCGGTGACAGCTTCCTGTTCCGGCAGGATCTGTCAGCGGAGAGCGTCACGATCGGCAAGGGCCCTGCGGCCATGCTGCGCATCGAGGACGACGCGCTCGCGGACCTCCAGGCGGTCATCAACCTCAACGACGACGGCACCGTTCAGCTCCTTGACCTCGTGGGCGAGGGCACCAGGGTCAACGGCGACCAGGTCGTCAACGCCGAGCTGAGCGACGGCGACAGCATCGAGATCGGCGAGATCAAGGTCGTCATCAGCCTCCCCGCCCCCGACGCGTTCGCGGACGAGGAGGCCACCCAGATGATGCATCCTCCTGACCAGGAGGCTGCCCCCGAGGACGGCGACGAGGTCACCGAGCACGAGGGGGCGGCGGTGGCGGGCGCGGCGGCTGCGGCGGGCGCGGCGGCCGGCGACGCGGGGGAGACCCCGGCGGAGACCACCGAAGACGTGATGGCCTTCATCATGCGCTCCGGGACCTCCCAGTCCGACGTCGGCATCGACCGCACCAAGCCCCCGGTCCTCGAGGTCGCGGAGGTCTGGAACGACCTGCTCATCGACGTCAAGCACTACGCGAAGGGCAGCCCCCCGGTCACCATCGGCACCAGCACCGGCTTCCGCTGGCGCTACCTGGGCAAGCCGATCGCCTGGGTCCCCCCGACCTTCGCCAAGGTCGCGTGGATGCTCGGCCCCACCATCTCCGAGGCCCAGGAGGAGTGGCGCAACGAGTTCTACGTCCCCAACGACAACCTCCCCCACGATGAGTACCAGCTCTTCACCTGGGAAGGCGGCAGCTGGATCTGCAACTTCTCCGACAAGTGGGCCGGCTTCATCGACATCGGCGAGGAGCGGCACTCCATCCAGGAGATGATCGAGTCCGGCAAGGCCAGCGATCAGGGCGGCGGCCTGTACAAGGTCGAGGTCGACGAGAACACCCGCGTCGTGCTCGACCTGGGCCACGTCATCTTCTTCGCGCAGATGGTCCCGGCCAGCAAGAAGCTGATCGCGAAGATCACCGACGACCTCGACTACCCCTTCCTGGGCATCATGACCTTCGTGGCCTTCCTCGGCCTGATGGCGGGCATCATCGTCTCGACCATGCCCCCGCGGCCGGCCACCGAGACCATGGAGATCCCGACCGCTTCGTCGAGCTCCTCCTCGAGAAGCCGCCCCCGGAGCAGCCCAAGGAGAAGAAGCCCGACATGAACCCCGACGCGGGTGAAGGCGCCAAGGCCAAGAAGGAGGAGGGCAAGGTCGGCAAGAAGGACGCCAAGATGGAGAAGGCCAAGGGCGAGAAGGTCGAGATGGACAAGAAGAAGATCGACAAGGAGATCGCGGAGAACGCCGGCGTGCTCGGCGCGATGCGTGACGGCGCCGAGATGGACGGCGTCTTCGGCTCCTCGGGTCTGACCTCCGACATCGCCGGCGGCATCGGCGGCCTCATCGGCGCCAAGGGCACCCAGATCGGCTCCGGCGGCCTCGGCTCTCGCGGCTCCGGCCTCGGCGGCGGCGGCACGGCGGACGGCCTCGGCGGCCTCGGCACCAAGGGTCGTGGCTCAGGCGCCTCCGGCTACGGCCAGGGCGGCGGCAACTTCGGCGAGAAGTCCGAGGGCGGCATCTCCAAGATCGGCGGCGACCCCATCATCCTGGGCGCCCTCGACAAGTCGCTCATCGACGCCGTCATCAAGCGGAACATGAACCAGATCCGCTACTGCTACCAGCGTGAGCTGACGAAGAACCCGAACCTGGGCGGCAAGATCGTCGTGAAGTTCGTCATCGCGAAGGACGGCACGGTGTCCTCGGCCTCGACGAAGGCCTCCACGATGGGCAGCCCGGCGGTCGAGAACTGCATCAACGGTCGCTTCATGCGGTTCAAGTTCCCCGAGCCCAAGGGCGGCGGTATCGTCATCGTGTCCTACCCCTTCCTCTTCTCCCCCGGGTAGGCTCCTCCCTTCCGCGAACGAGTCCCGGCCAGCCCCCTGGCCGGGACTCTTGCGTCAGACCGAAGACGATTTGCACTCCTCCCACACCCGCTCGCCCTGCCCCCCTCCTGGATGTGTTACAACACGCCGTCCGAGGAACCCCTCTGTTGAGGTCATCATGAAGCAGACTCTGCTGTTCACCCTGCTGATCGCGGCCCCTGCCACCTTCTCTGCAGCTGCCTACGCCCAGGACGGCGTCGATGATCTGGATCGGGACGAGAATCGGGATGATGATCGGGGGAAGTCCAACAGCCGCCGCTCGGCCTCCGGCGAGATCAAGGAGGTCACCAAGGGCTGGTACGCCAAGGCCAACGCTGGCGGGGCCGGCTACCTGCTCGACTTCCGGGGCTTCGTGAACGCGGGCACCTCGGTGGGCCTCTCCCTCGGAAAGGACGTTCTTGACCGCGAGAAGAACTCCGCGGCGGTGGAGCTGTCCTTCTACCAGGGCATCCACAACGGCATGCACTATGAGCTGCAGGCCGACCTCGGCTGCCGCATGGTGGGCGGCGCGGCCCCCTGCATCCAGGGCGACCTCCGCACCTACACCCTCCAGGTCGCTGGCGAGTACTCCATCTACCCCAACCGCCGCTTCGGCATCGGCCTGCGGCTGGGGGGGGGCGTCCTCTTCTCCCCTCTGCTGATGGACGAGGAGCGCTACCAGGCCGACGTGCTCACCCGCGAGTGGGGCCTCCCCCAGGACCCGGGCTACCACGGCTCCCCGCACCCGGTGGGTCTGTTCGGCCCCACCTTCGAGTACTACTCCAAGCTGGCCCACTTCTCCGTGGGCGCTGACATCGACGTGTTCTACGCGTTCGGGTTCGACCTCGGCCTCAACGGCACGGGCTACCTCAAGTACACGTTCTGAGGCTTTCCCCTCCCGAGATCCGCGCCCCATCGGCATCCCCGATGGGGCGTTTGTGATCTTGAGGTGAGCGCGTTGGCCGATCGGACAGATTCCGGAGTATGATGACGTCCCCTTAGTTCGGAGGTCTGTCGCCATGCGCGTCCCGCTCACGCTCGCCCTGGTCTCGCTCACCGCCACGACCGCCTGCTACGGCCTCGACACCATCCCGGTGAAGGACGAGGATCCCGGGGTGACCCTGGACGACACCGCCGAGCCCCAGGCCTACGGCGCGCTGGTCCTGTCCCGCAGCACCGTGGACTTCGGCGAGGTGGACCCGGGCCAGAGCGCCACGGAGGACCTGGTCCTCACCAACGAGGGCGAGGAGGTCATCGAGCTGCTCGGGGTGTCGATCAGCGGCGGCGAGCGCTTCGAGATCACCAGCACCCTGGTGGGGGACATCGATCCGGGCAACGAGCAGGTCCTGAGCCTGCGCTTCTCCCCGAACGCGGCCGGCGAGTTCGAGGACACGCTCATCCTGGAGACCGACGCGGTGGACGCCGAGCGCGTCGAGGTCGCCCTCGCCGGCACCGGCGCGGGCGGCGGCGGCGGCGACGACACCGGCAGCAGCGGCGGCCCGGCCCTGGTCGTCAACCCCACCCGCTTCGACTTCGGCACCATCGACATCGGCCAGTCCGCCACCGGCGACATCCTCCTCACCAACAACGGCACCTCCGACGTCGCCATCCAGTCGTTCCGCTCCAGCGACGCGGTGTTCGGCTGGGGCGGTGAGTTCTCGCTGCCCTACATCCTGGGTGCGGGCAACTCCAAGGCGGCCACGGTCACCTACACGCCCACGCAGGAGGTCGTCAGCAGCGGCACGGTCACCGTGGTCAGCAGTGACCCGGAGCACCCGGAGATCGCGATCCAGATGGGGGGGCAGGGGTATCAGAGCTGTACGATCTGTCAGCCCATCCTGACGGTCCTTGTCGACGGGCAGGTGATCGCCCCTAACAGCAGCGTGGACTTCAACTTCTTCGCCGGGACGGAGCACGACTTCCAGCTCATCAACGAGGGCGATCAGGACATGACGATCTCGTCGGTGGAGGTCTTCAACGACCTCAACGGCGAGGGCGCAGCGGGGACCTTCTCGCTGCAGGGGTGGGGCTCGAACCCCAGGACGATCGCGCCCTTTGACAGCGTCACTGTCACGGTCATCTACCGCTCGTCCGCCCAGAGCATCGACCTCGCGCTGCCGGGCATCAGCAACTACATGCGCATCACCTGGAACCACACCTACGACTCGCCGACGGACATCGGGCTTTCCGGTCTGACGCTGTAGGCGGCCCCTGCCCGCCGTGCGGTCTCAGCCACCGGGCCCGGCGTGAAGCTCGGTCCCCGGCATCGTATCCCGGCTTGCGTCGCCCGCACCCCCACGTTACCTCCCAGGGGCTCCGAGGCGCCTCAACGGGCGGCGCCCTTCACCCCCAACCGTAAGAAGGCGGCCTCCAAGCGGTCGTCATCCAATGCGGAGGACAGCATGAACAAGAACCCTGGCCTGCTCGGCCGCAAGGTCGGCATGACCCAGTTCTTCAACGAGGACGGCAACGTCGTCCCCTGCACCGTCATCGAGGCCGGCCCCTGCACCGTGCTGCAGGTCAAGACCGGCGCCACCAAGGACGGCTACAACGCGATCCAGGTCGGCTTCGGCGAGCAGAAGGAGCACCGGATCACCAAGCCCCAGAAGGGCCACTTCGACAAGGCCGGGGCCACCCCCAAGCAGCACGTCCGCGAGTTCCGCATGGGCGACGTGTCCGGCTACACCGTGGGGCAGCAGATCACGGTCGGTGACGTCTTCCAGGTCGGCCAGCGGGTCGACGTGATCGGTACCTCCAAGGGCAAGGGCTACTCCGGCGTCATGAAGCGGCACAACTTCCGCGGCTTCCTGCGCAGCCACGGCACCCACGAGTTCTTCCGCCACGGCGGCTCCATCGGCACCCGCCTCACCCCGGGCCACGTCGCCAAGGGCACCCGGATGTCCGGCCAGATGGGCAACAAGCGGGTCACCGTGATGAACCTGCTCGTCGCGAAGGTCGACCCCGAGAAGAACCTCGTCTACCTGCGCGGCGCCATCCCCGGCGCGACCGGCGGTCTGGTCAGCGTGCGCGGGACCATGAAGACCAACAAGAAGTAGCGACCTGCGGGCCCTCAGCTCCACGCCTCGGCCACCACGGTGGCCATCGCGGTGATGCTGTTCATCGGGTTCACCCCGGTGTTGCTGGGGAAGATCGAGGCGTCTGCAGCCACCAGGCCGCGGATGCCCGCCACCTCGAAGCGCGGCCCCACCCGGGTCCCGCCGAACAGGTGCGTGGCCACCATCGGGACCACGCCCCGCTCTGGCGCCACGGTCGCCAGCGCGCGGGCCTCGTCCCGGGTGGTGATGACCGCCGGCGCGCCGTGGACCCCCGGCCAGACCTCCACCGCCCCGGCCTCCAGCATGGCCTCCGCTGCCCTGGAGACCCCCTCCAGCAGCACCTGCCGGTCCCGCCGGGTCGGGCTGTAGCGCACCACGGGGCCCGGCCAGACCCGCCCGGTGGCCTCCGCCCGGCAGGCCACCCCCCACATCGCCACCGCGTCGAGCCGGGCGAGGCGCTCCGCCAGCCTGGCCCCTACCCCGGGGACCTTCACCGCCTTGAAGGCCCCGACGCTCTGCATCGTCTCCAGCTTCCAGCCCCGCGCGCGCTCGGCGAGGTACTCCCAGGTCTGGGTGCCGCCCTGGGGCAGCGGCTCGGGGAAGAGGCCCGCGACACCGGCCCCCGGGTGGGCCATGAAGCCCCGCCCCTGCCCCCTCACGCCGCTGCGGCGCAGCAGCCACGGGGTGTGCACGGCGCCGGCTGCCAGCACGACCAGCGGGGCCTCCACGCGCAGCCTGGCGCCGCTCTCGAAGCGTCCCAGGACCCCCCGGGCCCGCCCGCCGGTGATGCGCACCTGCGCTACACGGCAGCGGGCCACCACGAGGGCCCCGTCGTCCATCGCCCGGGGCAGCAGGGCGCGGTCGGCGCTGGCCTTACCGCCCTCGGGGCAGCCCATGTAGCAGCGGCCGTGCCCCACGCAGCCGGGGGCGTTGCGGTGGATGGGCCGGGCGTCGGCCAGGGCCCGGCCCATCAGCGCCCCGCCCCCCCACAAGGCCGATGGCGTCGGCCTCACGGAAAGCTCCTCCTCCATCCGGGCGCGGGCGGCCTCCAGCCGCTCCCAGGGCGCCAGGCGCTGGAAGGGTTCGGGCCAACCCGCCCAGACGTCCCGAGGCAGCGGCACCTGGATGGCGCCGTTGACCACGGTGGTGCCGCCCACGCAGCGCCCCTGGAGCAGCGGCATGGGCTCGCGGCTCAGGGTGGTGCTGGCCCCGGCGTCCCGGTAGAGACGGCTCAAGGCGTCGAGGGTGTCGCGGCCCGGGGTCGGCGGGGGGCCCTCCTCGACCACGACCACGCGGCGGCCTCCGGCGGCCAGCCAGCGCGCGCAGGTGGCCCCGCCTGCGCCCGAGCCCACCACCACGGCCTCGGCGTAGAGGTCCACGTCGCGCGGGGCGCCGTCCAGCAGCTCGCCTAGCATGGCGGGTCCGCCGTCGTCAGCGCCACCAGCTTCCACCACTGGAGCAGGCCCCGCAGCGCCGCCGAGGGGTGATGCTCCATCCGCTGCACCAGCGCGTCCGCGCTCCGGGACAGCGGCCCCCGGGCCACCACCCAGCACAGGGGACGCGCCAGGATGAAGGAGAGCCCCAGGACCACCCGCACCCAGGCCGGAAAGGGCAGCCCCCAGACCGAGCGAGGCCGTCGGCCGGGCAGGATCGCGCTGAGGACGAGGTGCATGAGGGGAAGTGTAGGATAGGAGCCCGCATGACCCGCCGCGACATCCCCGGCGCCCTCAACGGCAGCCGCCTGCTGGAGCAGCCCCGATATGCCGCTGAGGTGGCTGCGTGGCGTGCCGCGCTGCGGCGGAACGCCCCGGTGCTGCTGGAGATCGGCTTCGACCACGGCCGCCGCCTGGCGGCCACGGCGGCGCGCTGGCCGGGCTGGCAGGTGGTCGGGATGGAGGTGCGGCGGCGCCGGGTGACCCAGGTGGAGCGGATCCGGGCCACCCGTGGCCTGACGAACCTGCTGCCCTGGCGGGTGGACGCCCGCACCGCCCTGGCCACGGTGACCCCGCCGGCCTGCCTCGACGTGGTGGAGGTGCTCTTCCCCACCCCGTGGTGGGACCCGAAGCTGCGGGCGAAGCGCCTGCTGCTCACGCCCCCCTTCGTCGCGGACGTGGCCCGCGCCCTGCGCCCGGGCGGCGCGCTGATCATCGCGACCGACGTCGACGAGATCGCCGCCGCCGTCGCCGAAGCCCTGGCCTCCTGCCCGACGCTGGCGCCGGATCCGCTGGCCTGGGCGGCCCGACCCGCCATCGACGCCCGCTCCCGGAGGGAGTGGCGCTGCGCGCAGGACGGCCTGGAGGTCCACCGCTTCGGGCTGCGACGGCTGCCGGCCGCCGACGTGTGAAACCCCCGTTGCTCCCCCAAGCGAGTCAAGGGTAACTTGAGTCACCCGCTCCCCGGAGGGCCCCTTGCGCGTCCTGCTCATCAACCCCGCCATGAACCTCCAGAAGCTCGGCCGCTTCGCCGGGCTGCTTGAGCCCATGCCCCCCACCGGGCTGGCCTACATCGCCGGCGCGCTGGAGCACCACGGCGTCACCGTGCGGGCGCTCGACATGTTCGCCGACAAGCTGTCGGGCACCGACATCGTCGACGCCGCCCGCCGCTTCCGCCCCGACCTCATCGGCATGACCGTGCTCACCCCCTCCGCGCCGGTCTGCGAGATGCTGGTGAAGATGCTGCGGGTGGCGCTACCCGAAGCGAAGCACATCTGGGGCGGGGTCCACGCGGATGTGTTCGGCAAGGAGATCGTGCGGGATCTGGACGTGGACTTCTGCGTCCACCACGACGGCGAGCACACCGTGTGCGAGCTGGTCGACGCCCTGGCCGCCGGGGAGGTGGACTTCTCCAGCATCGACGGGCTGACCTGGAAGACCACCGACGGCGAGCCGGTCACCAACAAGGCCCGCACGCTGCTGCGGGACCTCGACAGCCTGCCCTACCCCGCCTGGCACCTCTTCCCGATCCACCGCTACGGACTGCTGCCCTTCGCGGACATCGCCAAGCCCATCCTGACGATGGCGGGCTCGCGGGGGTGCCCCTACCGCTGCGACTACTGCTCCCTCATCCACACCGGCGGCAAGACCTACCGTCGGCGGGATCCCATCAAGATCGTGGACGAATATGAGTATCTGGTCGACCGCTACGGGGTGAAGCAGATCGGCTTCATCGACCCGATCTTCCCGCTGGTCAAGAAGGACCTCAAGCCCCTGTGCGAGGAGATCGTACGGCGTGGTCTGGACAAGCAGTGCGTGTGGCTCTCCGAGACCCGCGCGGACCGCCTCGACCAGGAGACCTGCGAGCTGATGTACTACGGCGGCTGCCGCCGGGTGCTCATGGGGATCGAGTCGGGGGTGGACCTCCTGCTGGGCAACGTCAACAAGACCCTGACCACCGACAAGGTGCGCGAGGGGGTGCGCAACGCCCACGACGCCGGCATCCAGACCGTGGGCCTGTTCATGATCGGCCTGCCCGGTGAGACGCCGGAGTTGACCCGCGAGACCATCGACTTCGCGGTGGACCTGGACCTCGACTTCGCCAAGTTCGCCATCACCGTGCCCTTCCCCGGCAGCAAGCTGTTCGAGGACCGGTGGCAGAAGGACCTCTTCCGGGACGACTGGGAGAACTACACCACCTTCAACCCCGACCCCGACCGGCTCATCTACCACCCCCAGGGCTACGACCCCGAGGAGCTGATCCGCATGCAGGCCTACGCGCTGCGGCGGTTCTACATGCGGCGCAAGCAGATCAAGAAGCAGCTCGTCGATCTGCGGACGATCTCCCCCAAGATGCTGCTCTATGGGCTGTACGGGATGGCGATCTGAGCCCACTCTGTGTGGGATGAGCGCAGGGCAGGTTGGCGGACGCGCGGATGGATCGCGCCCCGGGCCCTCAAGGGGCACCCCGGACATCGAATGTCTCGCCATTTCGGGTGTTTCGACTTAGAATGGGGCACCGGTGCGTCCGATGAAGGAGCCCCACATGTCCGCCCCCTCCCGTATTCTTCCCCTCCTGCTCCCCGTGTGCAGCGCGGCGCTCTGCGCGGCGATGCTGGTGAGCGGTCTGCCCGCGCAGGCGCAGTCCAGCTCGGCGGGCGAGGAGTTCCTGTCCAACGCCGAGGCCGCGCCGCCGAACATCCTGTTCCTCATCGATCTGAGCGATCAGATGCTGGAGGACTGCGGTGAGCTGGGCGACTCCGGCGACACGGCGACGAACACCTCGGGCACGACGTGCCTGCAGGACACCCTCGACGCGATCGACCAGCTCACCCAGCACTATGACTGGGCGTACTTCGGCGTGATCGGGACGAGCGACGGCAACAACCGGGACTACTTCGAGCCCATCGCGCCGATCGGCTCGTCCCACGCGGAGATCAGCGCGGCGCTGTCCTCTGTGTCAGGGAGCGGGACGGACACCCGCAACCTGGCGGAGAGCCTGGGCGAGGCGTACGACTACTTCGGGCGCGCGTCGACGGGCGACTCGTGTGACAGCTACGCGCAGACGAGCCTGGTGCCGGGCGCGGACTTCTGCGGCGTGCCGGTGCAGTGGGCCTGCCAGGAGACGCACGTCATCACCATCACGGTGGACTTCCCGAACGACGACCGCAGCGCGTCGAACATCACGAGCGGCAGCAGCCTGAGCAACGACGTGAAGTGCAACAGCGGCGGCATCACGACCGGCGCGGACCGCGAGTGTCTGTATGACAACGCGGTGCACTACGCGTACAACAACGACCTGCGCTCGGACCTCTCCGACACCCAGAACATCGTGACGCACACGGTCGCGATCAAGGTGCGGGGCACGTCCGTGGCGGAGAGCCTGTACGGCAACGCCAGCGACCAGATCGGCAACGAGGGAATCTACACGGTCGCGAACAGCGGCGACGAGATCCTCGGCGCCATCACGACCGTGATGAGCTACATCCGCTCCGGATTCTACAGCCGCAGCGCGCCGGTGGTGAGCGCGGACGGTGAGTACATCATCTTCTCGTTCTATGAGGTCACCGGCAACAACCCCCTCGCCGAGGGCCACATCCGCGCGTACGGGATCGACAACGATCCACTGTCTGTGACGTATGGCGAGGTCCAGTACGACGGGCCCAGCCAGTTCGGCGGCGCGGACTGGGACGGCGGCGATCTGCTGGTCTCCCGCCCGGTCATCACCTCGGAGTCCAACCCCGACGACCGTGACGGTCTCGGTCAGCGTGACATCTACACCTTCGTCGAGGAGATGATGGCGCTCTCCGGTGAGGCCATCTACAACGAGGGCCTCAACTACCACCGGATGGGGTTCGACTACGAGTTCGTGGACGCCCTGGCGAACAACCCCACGTACCTGGACTACTTCCTGGACACCACGGACAGCGACGGTGACGGCTGCGCCGACGACCTGGCGTTTGACTTCACCAAGGACGGCTGCACGGTCGACGACGAGGACATGCAGGCCCTGGTCGACTTCGTGCGTGGTCTGCCCAGCAGCACCTTCCGCTACCTCGACCAGACCCGCGGGTACTGGAAGCTGGGGGACTCGCCCCACAGCGTGCCCCTGGTGGTCGGCGGCCGCAACGACCGCTACTCCATCGACCCCAGCTACCGGAACTTCCTGGAGGATCTGGAGGCCGATGAGGTCCCGGATGTGGTGTTCGTCGCCGCGAACGACGGCATGCTCCACGCCTTCCGACTGTACGACGACCCCAGCACCACCACCGCCTCCACCGCGTTCGGCTCCACCGAGGACGCCGACGAGGCCGGTGAGGAGCTGTGGGCCTGGATCCCCGCCTACACGATCTACCGCACCCGCGGCGAGTCCTGGTCGGGCGGCCTGACCGACATGATGTGGTACGGTCGTACCTTCCTGTTCGACGGCTCGCCCGTGTGGGAGGACGTCTGGATCGACGGCTTCGTGGACGGAACCCCCGACGGCCTCCGGGCCACCGACGGCTCCGAGTGGCGCCGCGTGGTCGTGGTGCAGCAGGGCAAGGGCGGCCCTGTGACGCTCGCGCTGGACATCACGGACCCCGAGGCGCCCCAGTTCCTCTGGGAGCAGACAAACGACACAGACTACAGCGCGATGGGCTACACGACCAGCCGCCCGGTCATCGCGAACGTGTACAACGCCGAGTCCAGCGACCCCTCCGACTACACAGACACCTACGTGGCGATGTGGGGCGGCGGGCGCGCGGTGCCGTACAGCTCCTCGACCAGCGCGTACTACGCCACGTCCGAGGCGAACCTGTACATGTGGCACATCGCCGATGACTACTGGGGCTCCTCCAGCATCGGCTACACCGAGCGGGGCAGCAACAACCACCCCGAGTCCACCTCCATGAGTCTGGACACAGACGGCGACAGCGCCGATGAGTACGGGTACATCTCGGGCGCCCTGGCGGCGGTCGACGTGGACAGTGACGGTGACGTCGACGTCATCTACTTCCCCGTGACGGCCAGCTACGAGCCCACCGACATGTCCGACCCCGACGGCGACGGCGTCACCGGCCTGTCCGACATCTCGGACCCGGGCTTCACCTGGATGTACAAGGCGATCATCGACACCAGTGACGTCGACAACCCGTCCTGGTGCGAGTTCTATGATCCGTACGACTACGTCTCGGTCCGCCCGGAGGTGTACTACGCGGCCACGACCTCGTGGCACATGGACGGCTCCCTGGGCGTGTACTGGGGCACCGGAACCCCGTACGATCGCGACTCCACCGACGCGGGCTATCTGTTCGCGGTGAAGGACGAGACCCCGCTCCTGTGCAACACCGCCACGCCCATCGACGACTGTGGCAGCTACGGCGCCTACGCTCTGGACGCGGGCGAGGGCCTGACCGGCGATCCCATCATCTACGCCGGGACGCTGTATTTCTCGACGTACGTGCCCGCCGCAGACCGCTGCTCCAGCGGTGAGGGGCGCATCTACGGCCTCGCGTTTGAGGACTGCTCCAACAACATGGACACCGACGGCGACGGGATCGGTGACGCGGCCTACATCACGGTCGATGGATACCCCTCCTCCGTCACGGTCTCTGAGAGCGGCACACTCTACTTCGGGACGTCCAACCCCGACACCTCGGGCAACACGGCCATCGGTGAGATCACCGCGGTCGCGGATCCGTATCTCGGGACCCGGACCCTCGGCGAGCGCGAGGTCTTCTGAGTCGGATGGGCGCCCGCCGAGCGCGGCGGGCGTCACTCCGGGACGTCGAGTTGTCCGTATCCGTTGCTCCCCACGCAGTCGATGACGCCCTGGTCATCGAGCACGCAGGCGTGGTCCATGTCGATCTCCACCTTCATCGGGCGGCCCGGGAAGCTCCAGCCCAGGTCGACGACGCCGTCCTCTTCGTTCCAGCACAGCAGCGTGTCGTCGAGGGCGATGGCGCAGCCGTAGAGCCAGTCTTCGCGGTCGACTCGAGGGAACGCGAGGTCTCGGAGTCCGCCTGCCCGTACGATCTGGTAGAGTTCGTAGGTGGTGTACGATCCCCACTCGGTGGCCTGGCCGTCAGCGTCCTGCGCCACGCCGTGGTAGTTGTTGATCCAGATCTGCTCGAAGGAGCCTTCGGGCTCAGACAAGAATGGCTGGCCGGCACTCCCCCAACACCAGACAGCACCGGTCAGATCCAGTCCGCAGGCCTCGCTTGCAGCCAGCCGGAGGGAAGACAGCGGCTCTCCAGGTGGTGAGGCGGCCAGGTGATCCGCCTCCACCGGATCGTGGCCCCATACGTGAAACCGACCGTTCAAGTCGAGGCCCGCCGACCACCGAAGTCCTGCGGCGACCTGTGCAAGTTCCAGTTGGCTGGGCGGCATGGTCTCGCCATGGAGGTCGACCCCCCAACAGACCGGTCTGGTCTCCTGGAGGGCGCAGCAGTGATGCGTTCCGCAGTCCAGCCCGCTGAGACCGCCCGTATCGGGAACGGCGCTCCACTCTTCCACCCACCCCCAGCACGAAGCGGCGCCAGCGTCGTCGAGGGCACAGGTCACCGCCCTGGCGAGGGCCACCTCTGTGTACCGGAATCCACCCTCCGTTTCACCGACTGGAGGCTCCTCCGTCGTGCAGGCACCGGCGACCAGGGCCGCCAGCACGAATCTCAACCCTCGTTCGAAATGTCGCAAATCCGGATGCCTGCCACGCTTCTGCTCCTTCACAGGATACCCCAGGCGCCAGGTTGGGTCCACGACGGGCAGGAGGACCACCGCCTGCGGCCCGCCTCGTCGTCGATGACGCAATCCGGCTCAGCCCGCTCCCTGCTCCAACCGCTTGATCCCGTCCTGGTGCCCCTCCAGGTCCACGAACCACAGCACCGCCACCGCAACGCCGAACAACGCCGTCATCACGAGGAACAGTACAGCCGAGCCGATCGTCTGGTGGATCGGCCCCAGCGACGCGGCGCCGGCGGTCTGGCCCAGGTTGCTGACCGCCATGTACAGAGCGTACTGGGTCGCCGACACCCGGCCCCAGCACAGGGCCATCGCGGTGGCGAAGAAGGCGATGGACGACAGCACGCGGATCACCGTGTACGCCCCCACCCAGGCCGTCATCACACCCTGATCTGCCCAGAGGTCCGGCAGCAGGCCCATCCCGGCGGTGATGAGCGCGAGGATGCCGATGGCGCCGGCCAGACCGCGCACCCGCCCTGCGGCCTCCACCAGGAAGCCGCCCACCACCATGCCGAAGATGCCCGAGCCCACGCCCACCGCCGCCATCACGTCCGCGTACCAGGTGTCGTCCCAGCCCAATTCCTGCACCGTGACCACCGGCAGGCCCGAGGTCCACAGGCCATGGGCGAAGGCATACAGAAACACGGAACCCATCACGATCAGGCTGGAGGGCAGCAGCATCACCCGCAGCAGGTCCCCGCCGATGCGCGCGAAGGTCGCCGGCTGGTCGTCCGCCGGGACCGGTGAGGGCTCGCCCGCCGTCCACGGCAGCAGGCGCTCCCCCGGCCGCTCCCGGATGAGCGCCGGCAGCACCATGATCGCCGTCAGCACCGCCGCACAGGCCAGCGCCGCCGCGCCCAGCCCGCTGGCCTCCATCAGGCGCGCGCTGCCGGTGGTGGCCAGGGCCAGGCCGACCGTGCGACCGCCCCACATGAAGCCGTTGGCCCGTGCCTGCTCGTCCATCGGGACGACCTCGATGGCCAGCCCGTCCACCGCGACGTCCTGGAAGGCCGTGCCGAAGTTGGCCAGGAAGCCCAAGGCCGCCAGCAGGCTGAGCTGCCCCAGCGGATCCGGCACGAACGCGAGGGCGACGAGGCTCAGGACCAGCAGGCTCTGCGCCGCGATGACCCACGGACGCCGCCGCCCCATCGGCCGCAGCGTCCAGCGGTCCATCACCGGGCCGTTGATCAGCTTGAGGCTCCACGGCAACAGGATGGTCCCCACGAAGGCCCCGATGGCCGTCGCGCTGATCCCCCGCTCTGCCATGTACGCCGGCAGCGCCACCACCAGGAGACCGTACGGGATGCCCTGGGCAGCGTACAGCATCGCGAAGAAGGCGTAGCGCAGCAGGCTGGAGTCGGCGAGGGAGGGGATCGGGCGGGCGGTCATGGCGGAGCCGAGCGGGGTCGGCGGGAGTGTCGGTCGGCGGAAGGGCCGGTGTCAACCGGGCGTTCGCCGCCGAGCGCCCCGGGAAGGGGGAGGTATACTGAAGCGCTCGGAGGCACTGTGCGCACTACCCTCTTCTGGATCGGGCTGCTCCTCGCGACGGTGGGCTGCGACGCCGATCCGGCCCCGCCCGACCCGCCGAGCGCCCCCGAGGGCTGCGACCAGCCATTCTACCGGGGTGCGTTCGCGGTCGACCCGCAGACCTTCGTCAGCTCCGAGGACGGCTGGGTCGAAGTGGTGGCTGGCTCCAGCGTCGGCGCCTGCGGTCTCCGCGAGGACGGCCGCATCGAGTGCTGGGGAGGAGGCCTCGACCATGTGCCCGACCCCATCGAGGACCGCCGCTATGTCCAGCTCACCGTGACCGCCAGCGGCTCCCTCTGCGCGCTGGACGAGGACGGGGAGGCCCGCTGCTGGGTCTCGCGGACCGACCCGCCGCTCGACCCGCCGCCCGGTCCCTTTCTGGAGCTGGCCGGCCACGACGACGGGGTCTGCGGCCGCCGCGCGGACGGGATGGTCCTCTGTTGGGGAGACACCGACGCCCTGAACCCCGAGGCGCTCGCCGAGCCCTACGCCGCGCTCTGCGGTGGACCCCATGGCGCCTGCGGCCTGTCCCTCGACGGCACCCTGCGCTGCCTGGAGGAGACCGAGGTTTGCGAGACCTGGGCCAACCGCTTCCCCGGCCCCTGGGTGGCCGCGGCGCGCTCCTACGACACGGGCATGCTGCTGGACGCCGAGGGCTCGGTCACCTTCGCCCTCGACAACACCCTCCCCGAAAATGCGCGGGTGGTCACCCCCGAGCGCGTCGGCGGCCCCACGGTGGCGATCTCGGTGATGATGGACCTGAGCTGCGGCCTCACCGATGGGGGTTGGCTCTGGTGTCAGGAGCGCGGCTGGGACTACACCCCCCTGCCCTGCGAGACCTTCACCCAGGTCTCGGCCTGGTACTGGGGAGCCTGCGCCGTGCGCACCGACGGACACGTCGTGTGCTGGGGCGTCGACCCCGACCCCTTGGATTACCTCGCGCCCCCATAGACCTACTGCCCGAACTTCGTCGTCAGGTAGCGGTCCTGCTCCAGCCGCAGCGTCGGCAGCGGTAGAAGCACCGGGTCGGTCTCCGCGAAGGCCTCGCCCCACTCCAGCCACAGCGTGCCCGGACCGGCGTCCTGGAGCTTGCGGGGCAGCTTGAACTCCAGCTCGACGCGCAGCCGGTCGTCGGGGCGCAGCAGGGTCAGCGGATCGATCACCGAGCGGTTGGGGTAGCCGGTCACCCGCCCGCCCTCGACGTGCATCGCCAGCCCGCTCAGGTCCACCAGGCCGGTGCGGTAGCCCTTGTACCGACACCGGTACGCGGCTTGGACGCGCCGCCCGTCCCGGGAGGAGCCCGCCCAGCTGCACCGGAACGGCCCGGTCTCGAACTCGCTGCTGTCCTCGATCGGCGTGCGGGGCGCGCTGAGGTAGCTGTCCGGCACCGGCACCCGGTACGCCCCGTTGAGGTCCACCTCGAAGGCCGGCGCGTTCAGCCCGTCGGCCCCGCCGACCGCCAGGTACACCACCCGCGTCTCCCAGGGCATGATCATCGTGGGCTTGACCGCCGCGCGCCCCTGGTGGGGCTGGAGGCTGACCGAGGGGAAGAGGAACACCGACTCCTGCCGGTACAGCGCCACGTAGTCGAAGCTGCTGTTGTCCACCCGCACCTCCAGCCGGGCGGAGACCCCGGCGGAGTACGCCCGTTTGACCTCCAGGGTCAGCGGCGCGACCTCCACCGGCTCGGGCGGGGTGTAGTAGACCGTCCGCCCGGGATCGGGCTCGGCGGCCAGGGCCACGCCCCCCAGCAGGAGCGCGACAGCGACGGTTCGTCGGGGGTGGTTCATCGACGCCAATGTATCGGGCTGGTCAGCGGCTGCGACATTCGGCCTCCACCTGCATAGAGAGGTTGTCTCCTCTCCGAGATCACCTGCGCACCGAGGGCCCCATGCTCGCGCTCCTGTGGATGTGGACGCTGACCGCCTGCGGGGACGCCCCCGCGCCCGACGCCGCCGGGGGTGGCCCGCCGCCAGCCCTCGTCGAGGTCGCCCAGGTCACCGACGGGGCGCTGACCGACGCCTGGACCACGCAGGGCGAGGTCCGCGCCCTCGACGCCGCCGAGATGGCCTTCGGCGCGGGCGGCCCGGTGGCCCGGGTGTTCGTCCGGGAGGGCGACGCGGTCAAGGCCGGCGACACCCTGGCCGAGCTGGACCTCTCCCTCGCCGCCGCCCGCCTGCGCGCGGCCCGCGCCAGCCACGCCGCCGCCGCGCACCAGCTCCAGCAGGCCCGCACCACCCTCACCCGTAGCGAGAAGGTCCGCGAGGGCGTGCTCGCCCCCAACGAGCTGGATGCCCTGCGCGCCGAGGTCGCTCGGCTGGAGGCCCAGGCCGAGTCGCTGGACGCCGGCGCCGACCTGGCCGCCGCCGAGCTGGGCCGCCACAAGGTCCGCGCCCCCTTCGACGGCGTCGTCACCGCCCGGTACGTCGACCCCGGCGACTGGGTCAACGCCGGCGCCCCCGCTCTGGACCTCGTCTCCACCGAGGCCGTGGAGATCCGCGTGGCCGTCGCCCAGAGCCTCGTCCAGCGCCTGGTGCCCGGCGACGGCGTCACCCTGCTGAGCGAGCCTGAGGTCGCCGGCCGGGTCGTCGCCGTCGTGCCCGCCCTGGACCCCGAGGCCCGCACCGCCCTGGTCCGGGTGGCCCCCGCCGCCGGGGACTGGATGCCCGGCGCCTCGGTCCCGGTGCGCTTCTCGGTGACCTGGGGCGACGACGGCGTGCTGCTGCCCCGCGACGCCCTGGTCCTCGGGCCCGGCACCAGCCGGGTGGTCAAGGTGGTCGACGGCGCCGCCGAGTCCTTCGAGGTCCAGGTCCTCGCCACCGCCAGCAGCGGCGCGCTCGTGTCCTCCGACAAGCTCGCCCCCGGCGACACCGTGGTCACCCGTGGCAACGAGCGGGTGCGCCCGGGCCAGCCCATCCAGCTTCGGGAGACGCCGTGAGCCAGCCCTCCCCCGGCGGCGGCGTCATCGCGCTGGCCATCTCCCGCCCGGTGGGCGTGCTGGTGGGCGTCATCCTCGTGATGATGTTCGGCTTCTTGTCCGTCTTCGACCTGCCCATCCAGCTCACCCCCGACATCGAGGTCCCCACCCTCACCGTCAGCACCGTGTGGCCCGGCGCCACCCCCGCCGAGGTCGAGCGGGAGATCCTGCTGGAGCAGGAAGAAGCCCTCAAGAGCGTCACGGGCCTCCAGCGCATGATCTCCGAGGCCCAGAACGGCCAGGGCACCATCACGCTGGAGTTCGACGTGGGCACCTCCATCGAGGAGGCCCTCGTCCGCACCTCCAACCGCCTGGGCCAGGTCCCCGACTACCCCGACGCCGCCCGCGAGCCGGTGCTGTCCACCGCGGACTCCGCGGGCCCGCCTCTGGCGGTCATCATCTTCCGGGCCACCGACGGCCGGCCCATCAACCCCTACCGCACCTGGGCCGACCAGCAGATCATCCCCATCTTCGAGCGCATCCCCGGGGTGGCCGGCGTCCGCTTCTTCGGCGGCCGGGACACCCAGCTCGCGGTCACCTTCGACCCCGCCGCGCTGGCCGCCCGGGGCCTGACCGTCGACACCCTCACCGCCGCGGTGCAGGGCGAGCTGCGCGACGTCTCCGGGGGCACCCTCGACCTGGGCAAGCGCCGCTACGTGGTGCGCACCGAGGTCGCCCCGGCCGTCGCCGAGCAGCTCGAGTCGGTGGTGCTCGCGGTGGACGCCCAGGGCAACCCTGTCCGCCTGGGCGACGTCGCCACCGCCCGCATGGACCTGCGCAAGTTCGAACGCAAGGTGTTCAGCGACGGCCAGGAGTCGATGGCCTTGCTGTTCGACCGCGAGGCTGGCTCCAACGTGCTGGAGGTCACCCAGGAGATCCTCGCCACCACCGCCGAGGTCAACGAGACCCTGCTCGCCCCCCGGGGCATGGAGCTGGTCGTGGTCAGCGACCAGACCGCCTACATCAACGGCGCGCTGGCCCTGGTGCGCAACAACCTGCTGCTGGGCGGCGCGCTCGCGGTGGTCGTCCTGCTGCTGTTCCTGCGCAGCGTGTCGGCCTCGGCGGTCGTGGCCACCGCCATCCCGGTCTGCGTGATGGGCACGGTGCTGGGCATGTCCCTGCTGGGCCGCAGCGTGAACGTGGTCTCGCTGGCGGGCATGGCATTCGCCGTGGGCATGGTGGTCGACAACGCCATCGTGGTGCTGGAGAACATCGACACCTGGCGCAAGCGCGGGGTCCCCGCCGCCCAGGCCGCCCTGGAGGGCACCCGCGAGGTGTGGGGGGCCATCGTCGCCTCCACCTTGACCACCGCGGCGGTCTTCATCCCGGTCATCCAGTGGCAGGACGAGGTCGGCGAGCTGCTGCGCGACGTGGCCGTGGCCATCACCGTCGCGGTGTTCCTGTCGCTGGTGGTCTCGGTGCTGGTCATCCCCAGCTTCTCGGCGCGCCTGCTCAGCGCCGAGGACCCCGAGGAGGGGGGCGCCGAGAGCGCCTCCTTCGGCGCGCGGGTCCGCAACGGCATCACCGACACGGTCACCCGCCTGGTGGCCTCCACCCCGCGCTCCATCGGCGCCGTGGTCGTGGCCCTGGGGGGCGCCGTACTGCTGGTGGTCACCCTGCTGCCGCCGATGGAGTACCTGCCCACCGGCAACCGCAACTTCATGTTCGGCATCGTCGTCCCGCCCCCGGGCTACTCGGTCGAGGAGATGGGCGAGATCGGCGAGTACGTCCAGGGCCGCATCGTCGAGCACATGGGCGCGGAGGTCGACGGCGTGCCCGCCATCGGCCGCACCTTCTTCGCCGCCCTGCCCGGCCAGGGCTTCATGGGTGCGAGCGCCGAGGACCCCGCGCGCATCGGCGAGGTCGTCGGCTTCGTGCGCGGCGTGCTGCGGGAGGTCCCCGGCATCTTCGGCATCGCCACCCAGGCCAGCCTGTTCGGGCGCAGCATCGGCGGCGGGCGCTCGGTGGAGGTGGAGCTGTCCGGCTCGGACATCGGCGCTCTGGTCTCGGTCGGCGGCCAGATGATGGGCGCCATCGCGCAGGCCCTGCCCGACGCCCAGACCCGCCCCATCCCCTCCCTGGACGCCGGGGGCCCTGAGCTTCGGGTCCTGGCCCGCCGCGAGGACGCCGCCCGCCTCGGCCTGACCCCCGCCCGGGTGGGCGCGGCGGTGGACGCCATGATCGACGGCCGCATCGTCGGGGAGCTGGGCCAGCCCGGCGAGCCCCAGGTCGACGTGGTCGTCCAGGCGGCGCCCGAGCCCGCGTCCCCCGGGGCGCTGATGGCCGCGCCCATCGCCACCCCGGCCGGCGCGGTGGTGCCCCTCTCCGCGGTGGCCGACCTGGTGGAGACCCTCTCCCCCACCACCATCCGCCGCATCGAGCGCCGCCGGGCCATCACCCTCCAGGTCTCCCCGCCGGACGACGTGGCGGTCGAGGAGGCGATGCAGATCCTGCGGGAGCAGATCATCGCGCCGATGCGGGCCGACGGGCGCCTCCCCTCGGACGTGCGGGTCACCCTGGCCGGCGTGGCCGACAAGCTCACCGGCGCCCAGCTCCGCATGGGGCAGACCCTGCTGCTGGCGGTGGTCATCAGCTTCCTGCTCATGGCCGCGCTGTTCGAGGACTTCCTCGCGCCCCTGGTCATCCTGGTCACCGTGCCCCTGGCCGGGGCGGGGGGCCTGGTGGGCCTGTGGCTGGTCGACACCTTCCTGGGCGCCCAGCCGCTGGACATGATGACGGCCCTGGGCTTCATCATCCTCATCGGTGTGGTGGTGAACAACGCCATCCTCATCGTGGACGGGGCCCTGGCCCGGCTGCGGGAGGGCGACGCCCTGCCGGTCTCGGTGGCCGAGGCGGTGCGGGGGCGGGTGCGGCCCATCTTCATGAGCAGCCTGACGTCCCTGGCGGGGCTCACGCCGCTGGTGCTCTTCCCGGGCTCGGGCTCCGAGCTGTACCGGGGGGTCGGCGCCATCGTGCTGGGGGGGCTGGCGCTGTCGACGGCGCTCACGCTGTTCGTGGTGCCGGCCCTGTTCGCGCTGACCTGGCGGCTGCGGGGGGTGCGCTGATGCCCGTTTCATCGGCCTTGTTGCTGCTCGCTCTTCCGCAGGGCGCGCTGGCGCTGGACCTCGGAGAGGCCCGCCGCGTGGCCGCCGAGCGCTCCCTGGCGGTGGAGCGGGCCCGCGCGGACGCCGACGCCGCCGCAGGGGACGCCGGGGTGGTGCTGGCCGGCAGCCTGCCCTCGGTGGTGGGCTTCGCCGACGCCAGCACGGGCGCCGGCCTGACCGCCTTCGGCTTCCCGCGGCCGATCCAGAACCAGCTCGGGGTGGGGCTCACCGCGAGCTGGACCCTGGTGGACCCGGGGGGCTGGGCCGCCGCCAGCGCCGCGCGCCGCACCGCCCGGGGCCAGTCCGCGATGGTGGACTGGGCGATGGTCGACGCCCGCCGCGCGGCCACCAGCACCTACGCTGCCGCCCTGGCCGCCTCCGAGGAGGTCGCCGCCCTGCGGGTGGCCTGGGAGGACGCCCGCGAAGCCGCCGACGCGGTGGCCTCCCTGGCTGAGGCCGGCCTGCGCCCCCCCGCCGACGCCGCGCAGGCCCGGGCCGCCGCCGCCGTCCTCCACAGCCGCCTCCTGGAGGCTGAGGGCCGCGCCGGGGCCCGCTGCGCTGAGCTGCAGGGCCTCATCCGCGCGGAGGTCAACGGCCGCTGCGCCCTCGACCCGGTCCAGTGGGCCCCCGCCCTGGAGGGCCCCGCCGAGCACCCCGCCCTGGTCGCCGCCCGCGAGGCCCTGGGCGCGGCCGAGGCCACCCGCACCGCCGCCGTGCTCGACCGGGCGCCCACCGTGTCCGCCTCGGCCACCGGGGCGCAGTACGCCGTCACCGGGGGCGAGTCCGGCCCCGGCTGGTCCGCCAGCGTCGGGGTGGACGTGCCCATCGTGGCCGGGGGCGCGGGGGCCCGGGAGATCCAGGCCGACCGCGCCCGGGTCCGCGCCGCCGAGGCCGCCCTGGACGACCAGCGGCAGGCCCTCGACGTCGCCCGGGTCAGCGCCGAGCTGCGCCTGCAGGCCGCCCGCGCCGGGCTGGAGGCCCGTGAAGAGGCCCTCACCGCAGCCCAGGCCGCCCTGGAGCTGGTCGACGAGCGCTACGCCAACGAGCTGGAGGACATCACCGCCTGGCTCGCCGCCCGGCAGGCCCGGGACAACGCGGCGGTGGCCCTCGCCCAGGCCCAGGCCGAGCTGGGCGCGGCGCTGGCCGAGGTCGAGGCCGCGCGGGGCGTGTGGTAGCTCAGTACCCCACGATCACCCGGGCGTAGATCCCGCTCCCCCAGGAGGGGTTCGCGGTGATGCCCTCGCAGCTGCTCCCGGCGTTGATCGTGAAGGTGTTCGTCGTGCCCACCTGGTAGCCGGAGATGTTGGTCAAGCTCCAGCTCACCACGCTGGTGGCCGGGTCGCACTCGCAGGTCCCGCCGGTCAGCGAGAAGCTGCCGGCCGAGACGCCGTTGAGCGACGGGGCCTTGGCGGTGGACGAGCTGCACATGATGCCGTGGTTCAGCTCCACGGTGACGCTGACCGGCGGGAGCACGGCGGTGTCGGTCCAGGTGAAGCCCCAGTCCCCGGTGCAGCCGTTGTACACGGACGCGTAGGCCGTGGTGCTGCAGGTGCTGTTCTGGTCGATCAGGTCGCCCCGCGTGATGTCGTAGATCAGCTCCTGGGGGAGCACGGCCACCGCGGCCGAGGACCCCTGGGGGCCGGCGTCGGTGCCGTCGTCGCCCTCCATGAAGCACTGCCAGACCTCCCCGGCGCTCAGCTCCGAGGCCGGCACCGTGTCGCCGGAGATCGTCGTGGTGGTCGTGGTGCCGGTGTGGGTGACGCTGTCCACGGTCCAGTAGACGTTGTAGGAGATGCTGTCGTTGTCGGCGTCGGTCGAGGCCGTGTCCAGGTCGCAGACCAGGTCATCGGCGGAGGTCGGGCTGGCCGGGCTCATGGACACCGCGGGCGCGGTCGGCGGCGTGTTGGAGATGGTGAGGTCCGCGCTGGTCACGGCAGCGCCGCTCAGGTCGCCGTCGTCCGGGGTCACCGTGCAGTTCACGTCCTGATCGCGGTCGAAGTACGTCGAGCCCAGGGTGGCGGTGGTCGGCCCGGGGTCGGCGTTGTCCACGCGCCAGGCGTAGCTGTAGTCCACGCCGTCGCCGTCCGCGTCCGCGCCGCCCTGGGGGGTGCAGGTCAGGGTGTCGCCCTCGTAGGCCGGATCCGGCGACAGGGTCACCCCGGTGAGGGTCGGCGCGGAGTTCTGCACCGTCACGGTCGCGCTGGTCTCCACGTCGATGGCGGTGCCGTCGCTGGCGGTCACCGTGCAGGTCACCTCCTGGTCGCGGCTGAACCAGCTCGACGACAGGGTGCGCGAGGTCACCCCCGGGTCGCTGCCCTCCACCGTCCAGGCGTAGGTCAGGCGGACCGTGTCGGCCGGGTCCAGGTCGCTGGCGCTGGCCGTGCAGCTCAGCGTGTCGCCCTCCACCGGGGCGGTGGGGGTGAGGCTCACGCTGCTGATGACCGGCGCGGCGTTGACCACGGTCACGGGCGCGCTCTGGCCGCTCCCGGTGTCGGCGCCGTCGTCGGCGGTGACCGTGCAGCGCACCTCGTGCCCCTTGTCGAAGTGGCCCGAGTCCAGCGTGCTGTCGGTGATCCCCGGGTCGCTGCCGTTCACCGTCCAGGCGTAGCTCAAGGAGGGGCTGTCGGCCGGGTCCAGGTCGCTGGCGTTGGCCTGGCAGCTCAGGGTGTCCGCCTCGGTGGGCGCAGCCGGTGTCAGGCTGACGGTGCCCACGGTCGGGGCGGTGTTCCCGATGGTGACCGCGTTGCTCTCCACCGGCGCGCCGTCGGTCAGGCCGTCGGTGGGGGTCACGGTGCAGACCACCCGGTCCCCCTTGTCGAAGTCGTCCGAGTCCAGGGACGAGCCGGACACGCCCGCGTCGACCCCTGACACCGTCCAGGCGTACCGGAAGGTGACGGGGTCGCCGTCCTCGTCGCTCACCGTGCCCACCGAGCAGGAGAGGGTGTCGCCCTCGTAGGCCGGGTCCGGCGACAGCGTGGCCCCGTCCAGGACGGGGGGGTTGTTGTCGATGACCACGACGTCGCTGAGGGGCTCCCCCTCGGAGTAGCCGTCGTAGGGGGTGACCGTGCAGGTGACCTCGTCGCCCCGCGCGACCCGGCCGGGGAAGTCGGCGCCCTCGCCCGCCGGGTTTCCGTTCAGCAGCCAGGCGGCGACGCACTGGTCCGGGTCACCCTCCGGGTCGGCGTAGCCGGACCAGGTGCAGCGCAGGTTGTCGGAGACGGTGGGCGCCTCCGGCACGATCTGCACGGCGTCGATGGTGGGGGGCGCGTTGTTGAAGGTGAAGGTGACCGAGGCGGTGCTGGTGAGGCCGTCGGCGTCGGTAACGGTGAGGTCGACGACGTGGTCGCCCCAGGGGGGCTCCTCCCAGGTGAAGCCCGCGATCCCGGCGGCGTCGGCGGGGTCGTCGTTGAGGAGCGCGCCGTCTTCGTCCGTCCAGGCGATCCCCAGCGCGTCGGGGGCGTCGACGTCGTCGGAGACAAGGGCCTCGAAGAGGACCTGCTCGCTGGCGTTGAGGGTCGCGCCCTCCTCGGGGAGCGTGATCTCGACGTGGGGCGCCGCGCTCGGCCCGGTGTCCGTATTGTCCCCCTTGCAGGCTGAAAACGCGCTGAATCCCAGCAGGAGGAGCGAGGTCCGACGAGTCATTCGATCGCCTTCTCGGTGCGGCGATGCAGACCGAACGCTCATGCCCGGCCCGAGGGCGTCGCCAGGGGGGGAAGAGTCAACCTATCACAACCCTTCCCGCTCATCAGCCCTGTTTCAGCGCCGCTCCGGGGGACTGTCCAGCACGTAGGTCCGCCCCCGCCAGCGCACCCCCGCGCCCCGGCTGCGCAGCCCGGAGTTCACGATCAACGCCATCAGCATCAGGTTGGCGGGGGCGTGGGTGAGCCCGTAGACCAGCGGGTTGCCCCAGATGCGGTCCATGTAGGCCCGCACGGCCTGCATCACGAGGAGCTGCACCAGCCCCCACACCAGCCACTCCGGGCCCACGAGGCCCAGCCCCCCCAGCACCGCCAGCAGCGGCCCCAGCACGATGTAGACGAACAGGAACAGCTCCACCCCGACCACCACGCCCCAGGAGTAGTGCATGCCGGCGAAGAGGTTCTTGGACCAGCCGTCCCAGATCTCCCGCAGGCTGGTGTACATGCGCACGCGGTAGAGCTGCCGCAGGAACAGGCAGTGGTAGCGCACCCCGGCGGCCACCGCCGCGCGGGCCAGGCCCACATCGTCCAGGATGTCGGCCTTGACGGCCTCGTGGCGGCCGAGCTGCTCGTAGGCGTCCCGGCGCACCGCGATGAACTGGCCGCTGGCCATGTTGCGATCGGGCTTGTCGGGGTCGTTGACCTCGTCGAGGTCGTTGCCCATGAGGATCATGCCCGCCACCGCCGGCTGGAGGACCTTCTCCCAGAACGACCCGTTCACCAGGGTGCCGAAGCCGGTGACCATGCCCAGGCCCTCGCGCTCCCCGTAGCCCACCGCCCGGGAGACCGCCGCCGGGTGCAGGCGCACGTCGGCGTCGATGAAGACCAGCCAGTCGCCGTCCGCCGCGCGCTGGGCGCGCTCCAGGGCCCAGGGCTTGCCGAACCAGCCCTCGGGCAGGGCGTCGCCGCCGGTCAGCGCGTGGACGCGGTCGTCCCGGGCGGCGTACTCGGCCAGGATGGCCCCGGTGCGGTCGGTGGAGCCGTCGTCCTGCACCACGATCTGCAGGTTGGGGTGATCCTGGGCGAGCACGCTGTCCAGGCAGGCCCCCAGGTTGTCCTCCTCGTCGCGGGCGGGGATGACCACCGACACGCGGACGTCCGAGGCGGCCGGCGGGTCTTCGGGGGTGAGCCCCCAGCGCGGGTTGAGGCGACGCGCGCGCACCCGGAAGAAGGTCGCCAGCCAGCCCAGGATGATCAGCGCCAGCAGCGCCCGCAGCAGCCACGTCAGGACGGTCATCATGGCCCCCTCCTAACGCCGGATGCTACGCTGGGCCTGTCATGGGACGTGGTCGCTCCTCGTTCAATCTCCTGCTCCTCCTGCTGGCCGCCCTCGTCCCGCTGCTGTTCCTGCTCGACTACATGGTCGACCAGGGCGGCCAGCGAAGCCTCTGGGTGGAGGCGGAGCTTCGGGTGCGCCTGGACGGCCAGGAGGCCCTCTTCCTCGCCGTCCCGCTGGTCCCGGTGGACGATCCGGGGGCCGAGGGCCTGGCGGTGGAGGGCGTCGCGATCCTGCGGGAGGATCACTACCCCTGGGCGGCCACGGCCTACGAGGGCCGCTTCTGGCTGCGCCTGGGCCCCGAGCTGCTGGCCGGCAACCGCCTGGGGCTCCAGGAGAGCGGCTTCGCGGCGTCCTATTCGGTGCGGGACACCGACCGGGCCGACGGCTTCGGGCTGCCCCCCATCCCCTGCCGTGGCAACGTGATGGTGCGCGAGGTGGTGCCCGCCGCGCCGACCGGCGCGACCGAGCGGCTCGCCGAGCTGGACGAGCTGGCCCTCAACGTCGATCTGCTGTGCACCTCCGCCGGGCCGGACCTGGCCTGGGGCAGCGGCGACGAGCGCACCTGGACCCTGGAGGGGACGCTGCGGCTGCGCAGCGGGCAGCTCAGCAGGTAGTCACCGCACCCAGATCGACTGCGCGGCCCCGGGGCTCGGGTAGAAGACCATGCCCGCGCCATACGCGCTGTGCATCCAGAAGCTGTAGTCCGCGCCGCAGTTCGTCAGCCCCTGGTTGTAGCCGCCGTCGTACCCGGCCTCCGAGAAGTCCCAGCCCGAGCCCAGGCTGCCGTGGCCCTTGCAGTCGGCCGGAGCGCCCGACGGCTGGTTGACCTGACCGACGCCGTTGTCGGTGTAGTCGTGGGTGCCGCCGCACCAGTAGTAGCCGTTCGCGTCATTATACAGGTAATACCCGTCTTGGCCAAAAGAGATCCGCAACTCGGCGCGGTCGATGTCGTCGGACATATACGTCCGCGCGCCGTCCGCGTAGGCCGCGAGCCGCATCACGTCGTACTCGAAGAGGTTCAGGTTCAGCCAGCCCTGCACCTCCTGGGCGTACGCCGTGGAGGAGGCCTCCTCGGGGGTCACGGCCAGCGCGGCGACGTTCACGTAGTCGGCGCCGAAGTCGTCGTGGTTCTGGGACTTGATGGAGTTGATGGTCAGCGCCAGGGTCCAGCCGACGCCCTCGTCGAAGCTGCACAGCACCGGGAAGGGGTCGACCCCGCCCGCGCCGTCCGGGTCGATGGTGTAGAGCCCGTCCCCGCCGCTGTAGGCGGTCCCCGAGATCTCGTCGCAGGTCGCGCCGGCCGTGCAGGCGCCGCCCAGGCCCGGGAAGGCCGCCGCGTCGGCGTCGTCACAGTCGTCCCCGCCGCAGGACGCCGACAGGAAGCCGTCCCCGTCCACGTCGTCGTCCTGGGCCCCGTCGCAGTCATGGTCGGCGCCGCAGTCCGTGGGCGCGCCCGGGTAGACCGCGTCGCTGCTGTCGTCGCAGTCGTCCCCGCCGCAGAGGGCGTCCAGATACCCGTCGCCGTCCTGATCCCCGGAGATCGCGCCGTCGCAGTTGAGATCCTCGGCCGCGCAGTCGTCGGGGGCGCCCGGGTATGCGTTGAGGTCGTCGTCGTTGCAGTCGCCGGCCTGCTCCACCAGGCCCGTAGCCGCCTCGCAGACCCGCACCTCGGCGTCGCCGTAGCCGTCGCCGTCGTTGTCCTCGTACAAGGTCAGGCGATCGATGGCGTCCTCGTCGGTCACCCCGTCGCAGTTGTTGTCCACCCCGTCGCAGACCTCGTCCGCGTTGGGGTTGATGAGCGGGTCGTCGTCGTCGCAGTCGCCAGCCTCGACGGTGAAGCTGTCGCCGTCGGCGTCGCTGACCGTGGCGGTGGAGTCGTCGGTGGTCGTGTCGTCGGTGGTGCGGCAGCCGAGGGCCAGCACCAGCGCGGGGAGCAGCATCCTGTGCATTCGAAGCCTCACATCCTGGGGGTCGAGGATCGTACCATGGGGACCCCGCCGGAACCTGACCGCCCGCCGCGCAACCCCGGAGCCCCGATGTCCACGCCCTCTCCCCACGGCGCAGGCCCCTCCAGCGTCCTGGGCCCGGTGATCTGGTGCCTCGCGGCCGCGGCGCTCTTCGGGGCGTCCACCCCGGCCTCCAAGGGGCTGCTGGACAACGCGATCGGCCCGCTGACCCTCGCGGGGCTGCTCTACCTGGGGGCCGGGCTGGCCACCCTGCCCTTCGCCCTGAGCGGCGGCGCTGCCGCGCGTCGACGGGACCACCGGAACCTGGCGCTGCTCGGCGGCGCGGTGCTGTTCGGCGGCGTGCTCGGACCCGTGGCCCTGCTGGTTGGGTTGCGGACGGCGCCCTCGGCCAGCGTCTCCCTGTGGCTCAACCTGGAGACCACCGCCACGGCCCTGCTGGCCTGGGCCTTCTTCAAGGAGAACATGGGCGCGCGCGCCTGGGTGGCCAACGGGCTGGTCGTGCTCGCCGGCCTGCTGCTGGCCGCGCCCCAGGGCTTCGCGTTCGCCCCGGCCGCCGGGCTGGTCGTGCTCGCCTGCGTCTGCTGGGGCCTGGACAACAACCTCACCGCCGTCATCGACGGTTTTACCCCCGCCCAGATGACGGTGGCCAAGGGGCTGGTCGCCGGCGCGGTCAACCTGGGGCTGGGGATCGCGCTGGAGGGCATGCCCCCTGCGTCATCCCTGCTCGCGGCCGCGCTGGCCGTGGGGGCCTTGTCCTACGGCGCCTCCATCGTGCTCTACATCCGGGGCGCCCAGGCGCTCGGCGCCACGCGCTCCCAGATGCTCTTCGCCACCGCGCCCTTCCTGGGCGTGGCCGTCGCCTGGCTGGGGCTGGGAGAGCCGATCCTCTGGGTCCAGGGGGCCGCCGCCGCGCTGATGGCCCTGGCGCTGGGCCTGCTGCTCACCGACCACCACGCCCACGAGCACCGCCACGAGCCGGTCACCCACACGCACGCCCACCGCCACGACGACGGGCACCACGGGCACAGCCACCCCGACCTGCCCGCCGAGGCCTGGCACACCCACGAGCACGCCCACGAGGTGCTCGTGCACAGCCACCCCCACGTCCCGGACCTGCACCACCGACACGTGCATTGATCAGCGGTCGGCGTGGGTCCGGTTCAGCTCCACGAGCTTGTCCAGGTAGCGCCCCGTCCGCACCTTCACGTCGTCCGCCGGGCGCTCGGTCTCCTCCAGCGTCTGCGCGATGAGGGCGCGGGCGTCGTCGTCCTGGCCCAGGGCGAAGAGCAGCTCGGCGTGGCGATGGACCGCGCGCAGGCGCATGTCCCCGTAGCTGAGGGCCTCCGCGGCCAGGGCGTAGGGCAGGGCGTCGGTGTAGCGGCCCTGGCGCTGCAGGAGCCCGGCAGCGGCGAAGTGGAAGGTGAACTCGTGGGGCCAGGCCCGGGTGGCGTCGCGCAGCACGTCCAGCGCCGCGTCGGGGTCCCCGGCCCGCTCCAGCAGGGTGGCCAGGAAGGTGTAGTGCCCCCGGTCCCGAGCCGGATCGCCGCTCAGCGCGGACTGGAGCAGCGCCGCCGCCGCCGCGTAGTAGCCCGGGGCCGCCGCGTCATCCGCGAGGGTCGCCCGCATGTAGAGCAGGTCGGCCGCCTGGATGGGGGTCACCGCCGGCACCGCGCGGTCCAGGGCGGACCGCAGCAGCGCGGTCGTCTCTTCCGAAAGCTCGACGGCATCGGCATGGAAGACCCAGTCATAGATCCGGGCCCCGCCCTCCTTGGCCAGCCAGGCGACCTCCGCCTCGGCGGGCTCCAGCATGAGCCGGGCCATGTGGGCCTCCACGCCGTCGTCGGCGCGCGCCAGGAGCTGCCGGGCCTCGTCCTCCCGCTCGGCCTGGGCCAGGCGCAGGGCGGCGGTCGCCGCGTCAGCGGGGCTCAGGCTGTCCGCCGCAGCGACCAGCTCGCCCAGCGGGGGCAGGGCGTCGGACTGCGTGGCCTCCAGCCAGGCGAGGAACCCGGCCTCCCCCGGGAAGCCCACCATGCGGTCCACCTCGGTGCCGTCGGCCCGCGCCACGACCACCGTGGGGTAGCCGCCCACCGCGTAGCGATCCTTGATGTCCCAGCTCGACCGCCGATCGACGTCGACCTCGGTCACCACGAAGGGCGCCAGGTCCCCGGCGTTGTCGGGGTCGTGGAGGACCTCGGCCGCCAGCAGGTTGCAGGGCGGGCACCACACCGCCGAGAAGTCCAGCAGCACGAGCTGGCCGGACGACGTGGCGGCGGCGAAGGCCTCGTCAGGGCTCAGGTGGGGCGCGTCGTGATCCGGGGGGCCCTCCTGGGGGTCGGCGGTCGGGGGGTGGACCGCGAGGTGCATCTCGCCCTTCCGGCCGTCGATGGTGCCGATGAAGCCCACATCGACGACCCGGCAGGTCGTGCCGCCGTCCTCGCACAGCGAGAGGCGCAGCTCGCCCTGGACGGTGCGCACGCTGCGGCCGGGCACGTAGAGGCCCAGGCCCTTGGCCACGGCGGACCCGGAGCCGGCGACCTCGAGGTGCTGATCATCCACCTCGATCCAGCCGGAGGCCGGGGCGTCGGGGGCGATGTGCTCGCCGGGGGGCACGTCGACGAACAGCGTGCCGTGGTCGTTCTTCCACGCCACGAGCACGCCGGGCAGCCCGCCGGCCAGGGCGGTGGAGGTCAGCATCGCGATGAGCAGCGTCATGTCGGCTCCATGAGGGCAAGCTCGATGACCTTGCGGTCCGGGTCGAAGGGCTTCACGGCATCCAGCCCGAGGCCCGCGACGGCGGCCTGCGCCAGGGTCCCGGGGCTACCTCCGTAGTAACGCCCCGCAGCGGCCAGGGCGTCCCACGGGATCATGCCGACCAGCTCGCTGCCGGCGACGTCCGCGCCGCGCGCCCGGGCCTCCTCGCGCACCACCTCGTAGAGCACATGGGGCGGCGTGACGCGCCAGTCGACGAGGTTGGTGGTGACCTGGGCGCAGCCGTACCCCGCCGCCCACCAGCCGAGAGCCCGGACCGCGGGGAGGCGCCCGGGGGTGGTCTCGACGACCCGGCCCCCCTCTCGTCTCACTGTGGCGTATTCCCGCACCGCCGCGGCGATGTCCCGGGCCAGAGCCACCGCGCGGGCGGGCTCCGCGGGTCCGGCGAGGTTGACGTTGAAGGCCACGAGCACGCCCCGGGCCCCCACGGCCGAGGCGCCCGCGGTGGGGTGCGGCGCCGACGGGCCGAAGTCCGGGGCGACCCGCGCCATCTTGCGGGGGAGGCCCTCGAACTCACCGCGCCGGACCTCGTGCAGCAGCCGACGGCGGGGGCGGGTGGCCGCCTCGCCGTAGAACCAGCCCGGCAGCGACAGCTCGCCCCCCAGGCGCTGCCCCAGGCGGCGGGCCAGGGCCACGGCGTCCGCCATCGTGGCGTCCTGCCAGGGCACGAAGGGCAGCACGTCCGCCGCGCCCATGCGGGGGTGGGTGCCGCGGTGCCGCCGCAGATCGATGCGCCGGACCGCCACCTGGACGCCCTTGAAGACCGCCTCCAGCAGCGGCTCCGGCGCACCGATCACCGTGTAGACGGTGCGATGGGTGTCGGCGTCGGGGTCGACGTCGAGCAGGCGCGCCCCGGGCACCGCGCCCAGCGCGTCCCCGATGGCGTCGATGACCGCCCGGTCCCGGCCCTCCGAGAAGTTGGGCACGCACTCGAGGCGCTCAGACATCCCGGCCCGGGTAGACCTCTGCGGGCACCCCGAGGTCCCGAACGCCCTGGGCGATGACCTCCAGCCGAGCCTCGTCCAGCGGGCCGATGCGCGGGTTCGCCGGGATCCGGGCCACCGAGTAGACCTGGACGTGCTTGAGCGCGCCGCCCGCCGCCAGGACGTCGGCCAGCCGGCCCCAGTACGCGCCGATCTCGGCGTCCGAGGGGCCCTCGCCGTCCCAGGTCAGGAACATGGACTGGATGACGATGGGCCGCTCCTGCGCCGCCTGGGAGAGGTTGTCCAGGATGCGGCCGAACGGGAAGGTGGTGCCGTCCACGAAGCGGAAGTAGGGCTCGGTGCCGGCGTCGAGCTTGGCCCAGATCTCGCCCCCCAGCGCGTCGAGGGCGCGCAGGGCCTCGGCCACCCGGGGGCGGTGCAGCAGCGTGGCGTTGGTCAGCACGATCGGCTTGACGTGCGCGAGGCCGTGCTTCTTCAACAGCCGCCCGGCGATGGCCACCGCCTCGCCGAAGCCGCGGTACGCGGTGGGCTCGCCGTCCCCGGCGAAGGCGACGTCGTTCACCCGGCGCAGGGCCGGCGCGACGGTGTCGAAGGGCGCAAGCTCCCAGATGTGGCCGCCCGCCGCGAGGCCCAGGAGGACGTCCAGCTCGGCCTCGAGGGTGGGCAGCTCGACCCGCGTGACGTGGGGGGGCACGGTGCGATCGACCTGACAGTAGGGGCAGTCGAAGTTGCAGACCTTGTCGGGGTTGAGGTTCACCCCCACCGACAGCCCCCCGGAGCGGCGCGAGACCACCGGGTAGACGTACCGGTTCGCCCCCAGCTCGCGGCGGTGGTCGGCGAAGTCCAGCGTGCGTGGTGCAGACATGGGGACCCTCTAACCGCCGTTCTCTTTGAAGACCCGACCTCAAGGCGATACCTTGCGCCGTCTGAAGCATTCCTTGAAGGAGAAACGATGAGCATCGCTCGCACCGTTGTCCTGGCGCTCACGCTGGCCGCCTGCCAGCCCCCGCCCGCCCCCGAAGTGATCCCCGGGGATCTGCCCCGCACGGGGGCCACCCTGGAGACCGTCTACGACAAGCCGGTGACCCAGGGCATGCTCGACGCCATGGTCAGCGCCATCCCCGAGCAGGCCCGTGAGCAGCTCGAGCAGTCCGGCCAGATCGCCCGCCTCCAGGACCAGCTCATCAAGCAGGACGCCCTCTACCAGACCGCCATCCGGGAAGGCCTGCACAAGGACGAGAAGGTCCAGACCATGCTGCGCCTGGCCGAGCGCGAGGCCCTGATCGAGGCCCTGCTGCGCAAGGTCGTCGAGGAGCGCACCACCGACGAGGCCATGAAGACCTGGTACGACGAGCACCTCGTCCAGTTCCGCAACCCCCAGGTCAAGGCCGCCCACATCCTGGCCGAGTCCGAGGCCGACGCCAAGGCCATCAAGGCCGAGCTGGACGGCGGCGCCGACTTCGCCACCCTGGCCTCCCAGCGCTCCAAGGATCCCCAGACCGCCGCGAAGGGCGGCGAGATCGGCTGGGTCTCCCGGCGCGAGCTGCCCCCTCAGCTCAGCGGTCCCCTGCTGGAGGCCGAGACCGGCGCCATCCTGGAGCCCCTGGAGGGTCCCGGCGGCCGCACCTGGCACGTCTTCAAGATCCTGGAGAAGCGGGACGTCACCCCCTTCGACGAGGTCAAGGACCAGGTCCAGCAGCGCATGCAGTCCGAGGTGGTCGAGGCCTACGTGAAGGAGATCGAGGAGGCCGCCGTCAAGAAGGCGGCAGAGGGTGAGGGTGCCCAGGTCACCCCGCCGCCGGTGGGCGCGCCGCCCGCTGGCGCGCCGCCCGCTCCTCCGGCAGGCGGCGGCCAATGAGCCGACGCTGGGCGCTCGTGCTGGGGTCCTCCTCGGGCTTCGGCGCGGCGGCCGCGCGGGCCTTCGCGGAGGCCGGCTACGACATCATCGGCGTCCACCTCGACCGGCGGGCCACTCTGCCCCAGGCCGAGGCGGTCGTCGCGGACGTCCGGGCCGCCGGTCGGCTCTGTCACTTCTTCAACGTCAACGCCGCGAGCGACGAGGGCCGGGACGAGGTCCTCGACGCCACCGCCGCGCTGTTCGACGCCGAGGGGGGGCGGGTCCACGTGCTGCTGCACTCCCTGGCGTTCGGCTCCCTGCTGCCCTTCGTCCCCCAGGAGGGGGAGCGTGGGCTGCGGCCCCGTCAGCTCACCATGACGCTGGAGGTGATGGCCAACAGCCTGGTGTGGTGGGCGCGGGACCTTGCCGCCCGGGGCCTGCTGGCGTGCGGGGGGCGCGTCTTCGCGATGACCAGCTCCGGCAGCCGCATCGCCATCCCGGCCTACGGAGCGGTGAGCGGCGCGAAGGCCGCCTTGGAGGCTTACATCCGCCAGCTCGCCGTCGAGCTGGCGCCCCTGGAGGTCACCGCGAACGCCGTGCTGGCGGGGGTCACCGACACCCCGGCCTTGCGCAGGATCCCCGGACATGAGCGGCTGATGGAGCGCGCCCTGTCCAACCACCCGCGCGGCCGGCTCACCACCCCGGAGGACGTCGCCGCCGCGCTCGTCGCCCTCTCCACCCCAGGTACGGGGTGGATGACGGGCAACGTGCTGCTCATCGACGGCGGCGAGAACGTCGCGGGCTGACCCGCGACGCTACCCCGCTCTCGCCTACAGCCCGTTCAGGAAGAGGTAGACCGCGCCGGCGTTGGCGTCGTCGTTGCTGTCGCCGTTGACGTCACCGTCGTAGCCGGGATCGCCGACGACGAGGTCACCGTAGCCGTTGCCGTCCACGTCGCCGACCCGGTGGGAGATGGCGTGGCCGAAGTAGGTGTTGTTGTCGTCGTTGGTGGTCTCGATGCTCGCGGTGACGTCGTCCGCGTCGATCTCGCCGAGGTCGAAGCCGTTGAGGATGAACAGCCGGCCCGGCGTGGAGGCGCCGTTGCCGTCGATGGCCACGCCCCACTCGGGGTAGCCGTCCCCGTCCCAGTCCGCCATGGGCCGGAACATGGTCGGGTTGTAGGAGGTCCCCAGGTCCAGGACGATGTCGGCCTCGTCGTCGTATCGGGTGCCACCCCCCCGCAGGCCGGCGGACCCGAACATGAGGTGCGCGTCGCCGTCGTCGCCGTGCCAGTAGGCCAGCTCGGCGAAGCCGTCGCCGTTGACGTCGGGGATGGCCGCGGCCATCACGCCCACCCGGTTGTACGTGTCCGCGCCGGTGACCACCCACTCCGCGGTGGAGTAGAAGGTGCTGCCGCTGGAGTTGTAGTGGTTGGCCTGCCCCCACAGGACATACACACCGCCGTCGTTCGTGTTCCGGTAGTCCTTGTACTGGTCGAAGAAGACCCAGTCCTCGTAGCCGTCGCCGTTGATGTCGGCGCCGTCGGCGAAGCCCTCGTAGCCGTAGGCGGTGCGGTTCTCCGAGGTCCACCGGGCGCTGACGTTGCTGGCGTTGTAGCTGCCGGTGTTCCCGCCATAGAGCAGGCCGATGTAGATGTAGTTGTTGTACTCCTGAGAGTAGGGCGACCAGTCGAAGATGAGGTCGTCGAGCCCGTCGGCGTCCAGGTCAGCCCGCGCCAGGGAGCGGCCGACGTAGTAGTAGCTGCTGGCGCCGCGGATGGAGGTGTGGGCGTCGTTGAGGTCGCCGCCGGTGCGCAGGTCGTCGGCCGAGATCAGGTAGATGGCGCCGTAGTTGCTGGAGGTGCCGTAGGCCCCGGCGACCAGGTCACCCGTGCCGTCCCCGTCGAAGTCATCGAAGAAGTGCAGCGCAGAGCCCAGCCCGTCCGACGAGCCCACCCCGGTGAAGGTGTCCGAGGCGTCGGTCAGATCGGTGCCGGAGTTGGGCAGCCCGTCCCGGGACATCACCAGCGTGATGCCGCCGCTGCCGGAGCTGTAGCCGCGGCTGCCGTAGGCGATGTCGTCGATGCCGTCGTCGTCGATGTCGCCCACCGCGACCGCGTAGCCGGTGCGGTCGTTGGAGGCGGTCGCCGTGTAGTAGTAGTCCGCAGCGCCTGCGGTGACCTCAAGGTCCCGGTCGCCCGAGCAGTTGTCCAGCCGCCCGTTGAGGCGCTCCAGCGCGTTGGGGTAGACCAGGGCGTCGGAATCGTCGCAGTCGCGGCCGCGTCCGTGGGCCAGGGAGGCGTAGCCGTCGCCGTCCTGGTCGAAGTCATCGCTGGAGTCGCAGTTGGAGTCGACCCCGTCGTACCAGGTGTCGGCGGCCCCGGGGTAGATGTTCGCGTTGACGTCGTTGCAGTCGCCGCCGCCCCGGTTCGGGTCGGACTGGTGGACGCTGGTCTGGTAGCCGTCGCCGTCCTGGTCATAGTCGTCCAGCCCGTCGCAGTTCTCGTCGACCCCGTCGTACCACTCCTCGCTCGCCCCCGGGTACACCTCAGCGTCCTCGTCGTCGCAGTCATCACCGCCGGCCTCGGGGCGATCGTGGCCGTCGCCGTCGCGATCGGTGATCACGCTCCCGGTGAGCACGATCTCGACCTCCGGCTCATCCGGATCGTTGGAGGTCAGGACGAGCGACTGGTCGTAGGAGGTGTAGGCGTCCGGCTGGAAGATGACGGTGACCTGGACCGACTGCCCGGCCCGGACCGTCAGCTCCGAGTACGGCACCTGGAAGGGCTCCCCGATATCCCACCCTGAGATATTCAGATCGCCCTGCCCGTTGTTCTGGACCACGAAGCTGGATTGGAGCAGGACGTTGACGTCCTCCGCCTCCCCGAAGGCGATCTCGCGCCGGTCCAGAACGATGTTCGGCGCCTCGACGGTGCCGGTGTCGTCATCGTTGATGTTGGTGGTGATGTTGTCGCCCTTGCAGGCGGTCAACGCAGCGATGGAGGTGACGGCAAGAGACAGAAGAGAGGTACGCACGGCTCCTCCGTGAGCGTGGGGTTGGCAGAGCGTACACGAAAATGACATGCCCCTGCTACCGCGTGAGGTACGTCTTCGTGCGGACGCCCTGCCCATCGGCATCCGGACATCCGGAACCCGTGAGGATCACGGGCCCCTCAGTCCAGACCGCCGGTGACCTCGAGCAGGCGCCAGTTCGCCGCGCCCTCGGCGCCGCCGGTGGCGAGCATGAAGGCCTCGGTCAGCCCGACGTCCACGATGGCCCGCGCCGCCGGACCGGTGACGATCACGCCGATGCAGCACATCAGGAGGCCGACGATGGCCGCGGCGAAGCCGAAGAGCCCCATCACCAGGCTGTAGACGAACAGGGTGACCCTGTTGCCCTTCGCCATGCCCCAGGAGCGCTCCAGCGCGGCCATGGGCCCCAGGCCCTCGATGACCACCGCGTGGTTGCCCAGGTACAGGCCCAGGCCCACGTAGATCATCACCGGGACGACCAGGATGAAGGCCAGACCGGCGCCGACCGGCAGCAGCGCGCCGATGTCGGCCACCCCGCCCACCAGGGCGATGACGCCGCCGGGCAGGGCCGCGACCATGATCGTGCCGAAGGAGATCGCCCCACCCAGGAGCTTCCACAGCGCCATGTTGGCCATCAGGTCGCCGCCGGAGAACAGGGTGCCGAAGTCGCCCTCGCCGGTCTCGATGACCTGCTTGTGCAGGCGGATGTAGCCGGTGTGGACCCAGCAGCGCAGCGCGAAGAAGGCCACCGCCAGCACGAGCACGCAGACCATGCCCACCGCGAGGATGGCGATGAACCCGGGGTCACCGAAGGACTGGCCGGCGAAGAGGTCCGCCGGGCTCGATTGGGCCTGGAGGTTCAGCGGGAGCTGCCCGAGCAGGCCGTCGAGGCCGTCACCCAGGTCATAGTTCCAGTCGGTGCCGCCGCCCTCCCAGTCGAAGTCGTCGCCGCCGCCGCCGCCCTGGTTGGCCAGGTCCCCGAGGTTGGAGAAGTTGCCGCTCCCGCCCCCGCCTTCGGTCATCCCCATGATGAACGCGCCGACGAACAACGGCAGCGGCGCGAGCTTGAGCCCTTCGATACCGTGCTTGATCGCCCGGCCGGGGTTGAAGGCTTCGTCCATTCTCACAGCAGACCTCCGAGGCCGGGCAGCGTGTAGAGGGTGGCCCGGCGAGCCGGCCTATCATAGAGGAGTCGCCCTGAAAAGGTGAAATCCCCGCATGAATGGCAAGCTGCGCGCCGAGCTGGAGGGTGTCCTCGCGTCGCTCTCCCCTCGGGAGCGACGGAAGCTCGCCCAGCGCGCGGAGCGGGACCGTCGGGAGGCCCGCCGGCGCGTCGCCCAGGTGCGGGGGCGGCGGGGCCTGCGCGGCCCGGGGCCCCAGCCCGACGACCCGATCGAGGCCTGGATGATCGCCCGCCTGGCCCACGAGCGCAGCCCGGAGGAGCGCCCGGTCCGCCCCACCACCCAGCGGGAGGGCCGGGTGATCTCCCTCACCCGCCGGTGGTGCGAGGTCCTGCCCGACGACGCCGAGGAGCCCGTGCTCTGCGCTCTCCCCACCGCCCTCGCCCGCGGCCAGCGCAGCCTCATCGCGGTGGGGGACCGGGTGCGCTTCGGCCCCCGCGATGACGACCGCCCGGAGGTGGGCGAGGTGCTGCCCCGCCGCACCCACCTGTCCCGCCCCGACCCCCAGGACCCGCTCGCCCGGCAGCTCCTGGTGGCCAACGTCGATCAGGTGGTCGTCGTGGTGGCGGCGAAGGATCCGCCGCTGCGGCCCGGGCTCATCGACCGCGCTCTGGTGGGGATCGCCCAGGGGGGCGCGCGCCCGGTGCTCTGCGTCAACAAGCTCGATCTCATCGATACTTCGGAAGAGCGCGCCGCGCTGGAGGCCAGCCTGGCGCCCTACCTCGCCCTCGACCTCCCGGTGCACCGGGTGTCCACGAAGACCGGAGAGGGCCTCGACGCCCTGGCGCGCCGCCTGTCGACCGGCCTCTCCGCCCTCGTGGGGCACTCCGGGGTGGGCAAGTCCTCGCTGCTCAACGCCCTCTCCCCCACGGCCGAGGCCGAGACCGGCGCGGTCAACGCCGTCGTGGGCAAGGGCCGCCACACCACCACCCGCAGCTCCCTCCACCCGCTGCCCGGCGGCGGCGCCATCATCGACACCCCGGGGATCCGCGCCTTCGGCCTGTGGCGGGTGGAGCCCCGCGAGGCCGCCGCCTTCTTCCCCGACCTCACGCCCCTGGCTGAGCGCTGCCGCTACCGCGACTGCCTCCACATCGACGAGGACCCCGAGGGGTGCGCCGTGCAGCGCGCGGCGGCCGAGGGCGCGCTGTCCCCCGCCCGCTACGCCGGCTACCGCCGCATCGTCGCCTCGCTCCAGGAGGAGCTGGACGGCTGACTACACCGTCGGGTGGCGCAGCGCCGGCTCCACCCGGGGGCTGGCCTCCAGGTCGAGCACGTAGCGGACCATCTCCTTGCCGTAGAAGGTGAAGGTCCCCCGGTCCTCGAAGCCCCAGGAGCGGAGCTGGCGGTTGGCGCCCTCGTTGTCGGTCTCGGTGGTGATCTTGACGTAGCGGTGCCCGCGGGCGAGCAGGTCGTCGAACAGCACCTTGTTGATGAGCCCGGCGATGCGCCGCCCCCGCAGCGCGGGTTCGAAGGAGCAGAACAGCGACTCGGCGGGCACGTCGAGGGCGTCGTCCTGGGACACCGCGAAGTAGCGGGCGGTTTGGACCAGGTGGCGCAGGACCCCGGGCCGGGCCAGGACGCCGGGCAGCGCCGCGGGCCCCAGCAGGAACCAGCGGGCCCGGAACACCGCCTGCATCATGGCCGCCGCGTCGGTGGAGCCGGCGATGAAGCCGCCGACGTGGCCGTCCTCCTCGAAGACGAAGCCCAGGAAGCGGCGGTCCTCGACGAGGCCCCGGTACAGCTCGGCCAGGAACCGGACCCCCAGCCTCGCCCACAGGGAGCTGCCCATCGCGGCGTGGTGCAGCTCAGCCACCCGGGCCGCGTCGCGGAACTCCATCGGCCGGATGCAGGCCAGCACCGCGGGGTCGACCGGCAGCGGGCGGACGCCCTGCGGGTTGGGGGTCAACCCTTCCTCGCCTTGCGGAGGGTCTCCAGGAAGGCGGTCTGGCTGATCGCGCGGTGCTGGGCGGCCAGGAAGTGCCCGATGGCGTCCTCGTACTCGTCGGCGAAGGACTCGTTGAGGAGCCGCCGGGTCAACGCCACCGCGACGGTGTGGTTGGGGCCGAGCGCGGCGATGGCCTCGGCCAGCCCGGCGTCCATGTCGTCGACCACGGCGTCGATGATGCCCAGGGACGCCGCCTCGCTCGCGGGGAGCACGGCCGAGGTCAACGCGATGCGCTTGGCGTGCCCCAGCCCGACGTACTTGGCCAGCCGGAAGCAGGCCATCCCCGGCAGGAAGCCCTGGTGGACCTCGGGGAGCCGGAAGGTGGACCGCGCGGTGGCGATGCGGAGGTCGCAGATCAGCGCGAGCTGGAAGCCCCCGCCTACCGCCGGCCCGTCGACCACTGCGATGGTGGCCTTCGGCAGCCGCTCCAGCCGGGTGCAGCACTTCTCCCACTTGTTGAAGCCGTGGATGTCCATGGGCTTGTCGGTGTCGAAGTCCTCGAAGTCCACGCCCTCGGAGAACACCCCTGCCGAGCCGCGCACCACCACCACCTTCGCGTCGCTGTCGTCCTCCAGGTGGTTGCAGATCGCTGTCAGCTCCTTGATCATCTGGATGTTGATCCGATTCCCGCCCCCGCGCCCGAGCGTGATGGTCGCGATCCCGTCGGCCTCGTCAAAGCGGAGGGTCTCAAAGCTGGGCATCCTGGCTCCAATCAGGGAGGGGCATCATATCCGCTCGGCGCTGCGGCGGGGCTACCAGCGGACGAGGGCGGTCTCGATCGTAGAGCCGGGCCCCATGGTCATCAGCACGCCGTAGTCACCCCGGCGGACGACGCCCTCTTCGAGCAGGCGCTTGAAGCTGAACAGGAAGCTGCCCGAGGACAGGTTTCCGAAGTCCCGCAGCACCGAGCTGGTGTGGCGCACGTCGTGGCTGGTGATGCCGACGTTGTACTTGATGGCGTCGACCACCTTCTTGCCGCCGGAGTGGACGATCCAGTGGGCGATGTCCCGACGCTTGAGGCCGTGGGCGCCCAGCAGCCGATCCACGGGCTTCTCGGCGTTGGCCCCGACCACGTAGGGGATGTCGCGGTCCAGGAAGAAGCTGAACTTCCCGGCGTCGTCGTCCCAGTCGTAGCGCATCGCGTCCAGGGCGGGCGGGATGATGTGGGAGTTGAAGCCCAGGATCCGGGGCGCGAACAGCCGCTCGTCGCGGGGGTCGGCCCGCACGAGCACTGCCGCCGCGCCGTCCCCGAACAGGGAGTTCACGATGCCGGTGCGCATCGACATGTCGAACACGTAGGCCGCCGAGCAGACCTCGATGCAGACCATCAGCGCGTTGCGCCCCGGGTTGGCCATCGCCCAGGACGCCACCGGGTTGAGGCCGTTGAGCCCCGCGTTGCAGCCCATGCCCACGACGTCGGCGCGGGAGCAGTCCTCGCGGAAGCCCATCTCCCGGATGAGGTGGGCGCTCAGCCCCGGCGCCAGGAAGCCGGTGGTCGTGATGACGCAGAGGTAGTCGATGTCCTGGACCGACAGGCCGGTGTCCTCCAGGCAGCGCGCCACGGCCTGGGGGCCGATCTCCATCGCGCCGCGCAGGTGCTTGTCCAGGAGCTGCCCCTGGGTCTCGGAGGGCAGCCCGTCGGCGTCGGGCTCCGGCAGGTAGAGGTGCCGGGTGCGGATGTGCGCGGACTTGAACAGGGACCGGATGCGGGGGTCGGGGCAGTTGTACAGCTCGACCAGGTCCTCCTGCCGGTAGCGTTGGGGCGGGTTGGCCGTCCCGATCGAGAGCATGCGGGGGCGGTTGTCGAGCATGAAGGCCGTCCTGACATGCTGACTATAGCCAACGTGTGCGGAGCGCACACCGGGTATACTCGTCCACATGGGAGAGCTCGCAGCGAACAAGGCGCCCTGCGCCGACCTCGGGGCCGTCGACCCGCGTCCTGTCGCGGAGATCGTGGGGGGCGGGTCAACCGTCAGGCCACGCCACCACTCAGCTCTGCGCTCGTTCCCAGCGCCCTCTGACCCCCCTCCCGCGTGAGGTGACCTTGGAGCTGAACGTCCTCGGCGGCCCTCTGGGCGGATGTTCGATGGACCCGATGACGGGCTGGTTTCGGGACGGCTGCTGCCGGACCGAGGCCCGCGACCAGGGGATGCACACGGTCTGCATCCGGGTGACCGCCGCGTTCCTCGACTTCTCCAGGGCCACAGGCAACGACCTCACCACCCCGGCCCCCGCCTTCGGCTTCCCCGGCCTCCGGCCCGGCGACCAGTGGTGCTTGTGCGCCCCCCGCTGGAAGCAGGCCCTGGAGGCCGGCATGGCCCCGCCCGTGGTCCTGGAGGCCACCCACATCAAGACCCTGGAGATCGTCGCCCTGGACGACCTGCTGCGGCACGCGGTGGCGGTGACGGAGTAGCGCAGCGCGCCCAGGCCGTGGTACTCCGCAGGAGATTCGAGGCCCGCGATGCTGCTGCAGTTCACCGTCGAGAACGTGCTGTCGTTCAAGGAACAGGCGGTGCTCAGCCTGCTCGCCGCGCCGGGTGTACCCCACGCGCCCGCGCAGCTCATCCAGCGTGACGGGGCCCCGGGGGTGCTGCGGGTCGCAGCGCTCTACGGCCCGAACGCATCGGGGAAGTCCAACCTGTTCAAGGCGCTGGCCTTCGCGCGGAACCTCATCGTTGAGGGTCGGCGGCCAAAGCAGGCCATCGGGGTCCAGCCCTTCAAGCTGGACCTTGGGTCCTGGGCGAAGCCCTCACGCTTCGAGTTCGAGCTGATGCTGGACCGGACGCGCTGGAGCTACGGCTTCGCGGCGACGGCCCAGCGCGTCGAGGCGGAGTGGCTGTTTCGAGACGACGGCGGCGAGGAGGTCGAGTGGTTCAGGCGGTCTGCCGAGGACGGCATCACCGTGAACCCGGCCGCAGCCAGGGACACCGAGCGGCTCCAGTTCCTGCGCTTCATCGCGGAGGGAACCCGCGCTGAGCAGCTCTTCCTGACGGAGACCCTGGAGCGCAACGCGGCGGAATTAGCGCCGCTTGTGGCCTGGTTCCGGGATGAGCTGACGCTGGTGGAGGCGGGGGAGGAGGTGGCCGAGTTGGCTGGTGTTCTGGCCTCCAATCAGGGGTTGAACGCTTTCGCAGCCAACCTGATGCGATCTGCAAACACCGGGATCACGGGGTTCGGATTTCAGTATCCGGGTCACCTCTATGAGTCTGCGAAGAAGCACCTTAGGGACCAATCCTCCTACACGATGTCTGAACTCTTCTCTGCGATGACTCTGTTCTCCGAACCCGGCGATCTGGTTCTCCTCCTCCAACACATCGCTCCGCTGCCAGACGGGAGGAGCGCAGCCGTCTCCTTTGGCACCTCCGAAGAGTCCGACGGCACCCTCCGCCTCCTCCACCTCGCCCCAGCCCTCCACCGCCTCCAGGACCCCACGGCCTCCTCCCTGCTCTTCGTCGACGAGCTGGACCGGAGTCTCCACACGCTGCTCACCCGCCACATCCTGGCAGCCTTCCTCTCCGCGTCCGGCCCTGCCGCTGGGCAGCTCCTGTTCACCACCCACGACACCAACCTCCTCGACCTCACCCTGCTGCCCCGCGACAGCATCTGGTTCGTCGAGAAGGCCCCCGACGGCGGCTCCACCCTGTACTCCCTGGCAGAGTTCAAGGGCGACCAGCTCAACCAGCTCACCGGCAAGCTGGAGCGCGGCTACCTCCAGGGCCGCTTCGGCGCGATCCCCTTCCTGGGTGATCCCGCCCGCCTGGACTGGACACCGGAGGGCGAGGAGTGAGCCCACCGCTCATCCGCCGCACCGGGCTGATGGACCGCAAGGTCCAGCACCGCGACGCCCGTCTCATCCTGGTCGCGACAGAGGATCGGTACGCCGGCCCCCAGTACTTCGACATCCTCCAACGCAACGCCGTCATCGACCGCAGCCGGGTGAAGGTCCATGTGCTGGCCACGGGCGAGGACAACCGGTCAAGCCCCCACCATGTGCTCCAGCGCCTCGACGACTTCCAGGTCGGTCTGGAGCCCATGGACGAGCGCTGGCTGTCCTTGGACGTCGATCGCTGGGGGGAGAAGGGGCTGAGCCAGGTCTGCGCCGAGGCCACGAAGAAGGGCTACCGGTTGGCGGTCAGCAACCCCTGCTTCGAGGCCTGGCTCCTCCTGCACTTCGTGGACCGGATCGACGCCACGACCGCGGAGGCGTGTGTCCGAGCCCTGCGTGCAGTCGCAGGCTCCTACAACAAGACCCGCCTCCAGTCTGAGCGCTACACCACGCCGACCGTCCGCGCCGCCACGTCCCGCGCGCGAGCCCTCGACATGAACCCACTGGACCGCTGGCCGCAAGCGACTGGCTCCCACGTCTACAGGCTGATGGAGGGGCTGCTCCCGCCCGAGGCGTGATCTCCTACCCCACCCCGAACACCTCCACCGCCTCCTCCAGCCCCCGGACCCGGTGCGACCCCAGCGAGCGGGGCTGCCGCCCGCAGCGCGCCGCGAAGTCCGCCGACATCACCAGCGGCACCTCAAGCTGCTTGCAGAGCCCCTCCAGCCGGCTGGCCAGGTTCACCGCGGCGCCGATGACCGTGAAGTCCAGGCGATCCGCCGCGCCGATGTTGCCGTAGAAGACCTCGCCCAGGTGGAGGGCCATTCCGCAGGTCAGCGCCGGCAGCCCGGCCGCCTCCCGGGCCGCGTTGCCCGCCTCCAGCGCGTCGAGGGCCTCCTCGGCCGCCGCGATCGCGTCCGCGCAGGCGGCCTCCGCCCCCCCGCGCCGCTCGCTGGAGAAGATGGCCAACAGCCCGTCCCCCATGAACTTGAGCACCTCGCCCCCCCGCTGGGTCACCGGCTCGGCCACCGCGTCGAAGAAGGCGTTCAGCGTCCCCACCAGGGCGTCGCCGTCCAGGCGCCGGGACATCGCGGTGAAGCCGCGCAGGTCGCAGAACAGGATCGCCGCGTCGATGCGCTCGACGTCCCCGCGCTGGATGCGCCCCCGCAGGATGCGCTCCCCCGCGTCCCGGCCCACGTAGGTGTTGAGCAGGTTGGTGGCGGTGTCGTGCACCGAGCGCAGGTCGAGCACCCGCCCCAGCGCGGGCAGCAGGCGCCGGAGCCGGTCCAGGTCGGCCTCGGTGTACCCCCCGGGGGCGTCGGTCACGAACGACGCCACCCCGTTCTGCTGGCCGAAGAAGGGCAGCGTGAAGGCGGCGTAGTCCGTGCCCCCCTCGCCCCGGAACTGCACCAGCACGTCGGACCAGCTCACGTCCTCGGAGCCGTCCAGCCGGTGCCGCACCTCGGTCGCCTCTTCGAGCCCCCGCAGCGGGCTGGTGCCCAGCAGCGCGCCCCGCCGGTCCCGGTGCGCCCCCAGCAGGTACTCCCCAGGCCGGTCCCGCCGCCAGATGGCCGCGCTGGCGAAGTAGAGCGGGTGCAGCGAAGGGATGCCGAAGAACGCGCGGATCAGGGAGAGGCCCTCAGCCTGGAGCCGGAGGCTCACCTGCTCGGCGAGCTGCTCCGAGTCCGCGATCTGCCAGCCCTCCCGCAGCAGCCAGAGCGCCGTCGGCGTGGGCGACCATTCGGTGGATGACACGGGCGCGTTCCGCAAGGGGTGGAGACCAGTGTAATCCCCGCCGCCCCAGCGTCAGCCCCTCAGGTCCGAAGTCTGCTGACACCCGGTGACAACTCGGGATGCCTTTCGACCGAATCTCCGGCCGCGGGCGCCGTCCATCGGTGCGAAACCCGAACCCCGGAGGACACGATGCTCCCGCTCCTGATCGCCCTCGCCGCCCCCGCCGACGCCGCTGAGATCCTCGTCCGCGACGCCCCCCACGCCCAGGTCTGGGTGGACGGCGCCCCCGCCGTGCGCGCCGGCGGCGTCCAGGTGGCCCCCGAGCTGGCCGGCGGGCGCCACGTCGTCGAGCTGCGCGGCCCCGATCGCCGCCTCATCGCCTGGACCGAGGTGGCCCTGCCCGCCGACGCCCGGCTGACCCTCTCCGCCCGCGACCGCGCCCTGGTGACGGTCAAGCTGGAGACGATGGCCCTGCCCGTCCGCCTCGACCCCTACCCCCACGGCGCCGACCTCACCACCACCGTCAGCTACGGCTACGGTTACGGCGTCAACCCCTACCCGGTGCGCCCCGCCCACCACGTCCCCGCCCCGGTGGTCGACTGCGGGCCCCCCATGATGTCTCCCGGCGCCTTCACGGCGCTCGTCCGGGCCATCGACGACGAGCCCTTCTCCTCGGACCGCCTCGACCTCGTGCGCGCCATCCCCGGCCGCTACGCCATCACCATCCACCAGCTCGGCCAGCTCCTGGACACGCTGACCTTCTCCTCCGAGAAGATCGACGCCGCCCGCATGCTGCGGGGCTCGGTGGTCGACCCCGAGAACGCCTGGCGCCTGAACGACCACCTGACCTTCTCCTCCGAGAAGCGGGAGATCCAGGCGATGTTCCGGGAGGCGTAGCGGGCCTACGCGAAGCAGCCGAAGCTCCCGGAGCGCCGGGGGTCGCCGGCCCCCTCGAAGCCCTCCCGCCCCACCCCGGCGATGTGCAGGCCGCCGAAGTACATGCCGGGCTGGTCGAAGGCGACGAGGTCCGGGAACTGCGCCCGCAGGCGCGCCACCTCGGCGGGCTCCCGCTCCATCGTCTCGACCCGCAGGAGGCCCTCCTCGTAGTGGGCGCGGGGGGCCTGGACGGTCTGGGCGGGGGTCAGGCCGTTCTCGGAGAGGTAGACGAGCCCGTGCAGCACCGCCGAGCGGATGCGGCTGGAGCCCCCCGAGCCCATCGCGAAGACCCGCCCGTCGGGCAGCTCCAGCAGGGTCGGGCAGCACATGGTCATCAGGCGGGAGCCGGCGGCGCGGGGGAAGTCCGGCGGGTTGACGTCGGTCTCCCCCATGAAGTTGTTGAGGAGCACGCCGGTCTCCGGCACCAGCAGCCCGCAGGTCTCGCCCAGGGAGCTGGTGATGGCCACCGCGCGGCCCTCGCCGTCGACCGCCGAGACGTGGGTGGTGTAGCCGGCCCCCAGCCAGCGGGGCACGAAGCCCTGCTCGAAGAGGCGAGCCGGCCAGTCCGGCGGCCGGCCGCGCTCGGCGGCGTCCATCGCGGCGGCGATGCGCACGACGTGGGCGGCGGTGAGCGGGGGGGGCAGCGGTCCCTTGGACCACAGCGCCAGCACCGCCCGCGCAGTCAGCGCGCCGCCCTGGCTGGGCGCGCCGGGCACCCACAGCTTCACGCCGCCCTGCTCCACCCCCAGGGGGCGTCGGAACGCGGGGGCGTACTCGGTCAGGTCGGGCTCGGAGAGCCAGCGCTCCGCCCCCAGGGCCCGCAGCATCGCCGCCGCCGCGTCGCCGGTACGGAACAGGGCGGGGCCCTCCACGGCGAAGCGCGCCAGGGTGTCGCCCAGGGTGGGGCAGCGGAAGGTGTCCCCCTCGCGCAGCGGGCGACCGTCGACGCCCATCAGCGCGGCGGCCTCGGCGCTCAGGGTCAGGATGGGCCACAGGAGCGCGGCGACCCGCTCGAAGCCCTTGAGCACGGCCACGCCCTCGTGGGCCATGCGAACGGCGGGCTCGACCAGCGTGGTCATGGGCAGGCGGCCGTGGCGCTGGTGCAGCGCCCAGATGCCCGCGGGCAGGCCGGGCACGGCCACCGACGCCGCCCCCGCGGCGAACGCCTGGGTGGTGGGCCCGAAGTCGATGACCACCTCCACCCGCTCGCCGCCGACGCGCCCGTCGCGGCCGGGGGCGTCCGAGAAGAAGTCGCAGACCTCGACCTCGGCCTGGGGGGTCCGCACGATGGCCAGCCCGCCCCCACCCAGGCCGGTGAGCAGGGGCTCCGCGACGCAGGCGGCGAGCTGGGCGGCGACCGCCGCGTCCACGGCGTTGCCGCCCCGCGCCAGGGCAAAGAGGCCCGCCTCGACGGTGTAGGGGCTGCCCGCGGCGACCGCCCCGCCGATCACCTCGCCGGGTCCTCGTCCAGCAGGAAGATGCGGACGTAGCGGTCCAGCAGCTCGGAGGCCTCGGGGCTGGGCCGGAAGTCCTCTTCGAGCATGCGGCGGGCCTCGTGGTCCCCGAAGACGTAGCTGTAGTAGTCGAAGTACCGCTCCAGGCGGCCCCGGTTGCGGGCGTAGCTCAGCTCGGGGTGGAACTGGGCGGCGTAGACGGGCTTGTTGGCGACGCGCAGCGCCTGGTAGGGCACCCGCGCGCTGCGGGCGAGGTTGACCACCACCTCGGGCATCACCTCGGCGCGGTCCTTGTGGCCGAGCTGGGCCTGGAAGTGGATCGGCAGGCGCCCGAACAGGGGATCGTTCGCCCCGTGCTCGGTCACCGAGAGCTGGTAGGTGCCGACCTCGGCGTTGGGCTCGTCGGTGATGACGCGGCCCCCCAGGCCCTCGACCATGAGCTGGAAGCCGAAGCAGGACGCGAAGGTGGGGAAGCCCCGATCCGCGACCTCCGCCAGGAAGTCCTTGGCGGCCCGGATGCCGTCGTGGTCGTCGAGCACGGAGTACTCGCCCGAGCCGCCGACCAGGAGCATGTCGGCCCCCTGCAGGGTCCGCATGTCCACGTTCTCGGTGAGCAGGCAGGCCCGCCGGATCTGCCCCGGCTCGACGTGGAGGCGCTCCGCGAAGGCGTCGCGCTCCTCGTCACGGACAGGATCGTCGGGGTTCCGAGCCTGCAGGAGCAGGAAGCGGATCTTGGAGCGAGGCACCGGCGAGGACTCCACCTGCTGCGCGAAGCCGTAAGCCTATCCCATCCGCGACCCGCACGCCTCCGGACCGCGCGGCGGCGACGCGGTATGTGTCCTGTCCCGTCCCGGAGTCTCCGTGTTCGAGTATCCGACCTACAAGCTGGTCCACTTCCTGGGTCTGTTCATCGTGTTCACCGCGCTGGCCGGGCGCGCGTACTACGCGCTCAACGGGGGCACGAAGGACGCCGACGTCGCGCGGAAGCTGACCGGCGCGGCGCACGGCACGGGGCTGCTGCTGGTGCTGGTCGGCGGCTTCGGCATGTTGGCAAAGTCGGGCATGATCCACAGCCTGCCGGGCTGGGTCCACGCCAAGCTGACGCTGTGGCTGCTGGTGGCCGCCGCCCTGGCCCTGCCCTTCCGCAGCCCCGGGCTGGCCCGGGCCCTTTTGATCGCCTTGCCCCTGTTGGGGCTCGCGGGGGCGTGGCTCGCGGGCGCGAAGCCGTTCTGATCCGCCCCGGGGTCGCGGACACCGGACCGTCGCTTGCCTCGTGGCGGCGGCTGTGACAACCTCCCGCGTCTGCCCCCGAGGACCGCCATGATCGAGCCGCGCGTCACCGACGATCGGACCCCGAGCCCCGTCACCAACTGGCTCTCCAACGCTCACCCGGTGGCCTTCTCCGCCTTCGCCATCGTCGCGGCGTTCTCGACCTACTTCTGCATGTACGCCTTCCGGAAGCCCTTCGCCGTGGGCGCCTTCGAGGGCACCTGGGATGTGGGCTTCCTCCCGCCGATCGACTTCAAGATCATCCTGATCGTCTCCCAGGTCATCGGGTACTGCCTCTCGAAGTTCATGGGCATCAAGGTCATCTCGGAGATGACCCGGGCGGGGCGCGCGGCGGCCATCGTCGGGGTGATCGGCTTCGCCTGGGCGTCGCTGCTGCTGTTCGCGATCGCCCCGGTGGCCTGGAAGCCGCTGTGCATGTTCCTCAACGGCATCCCCCTGGGCATGGTCTGGGGGCTGGTGTTCGGCTTCCTGGAGGGGCGGAAGGTCTCCGAGGTGCTGGGGGCGGGGCTCTCGGCGTCCTACATCGTGGCCTCGGGCTTCGTGAAGTCCGTCGGGCAGTTCACCATGGACACCCTGGGGGTGCCCGAGTTCTGGATGCCCTTCGTGACCGGGGCGCTGTTCTTCCCGATCATGCTCGTCGCGGTCTGGGGCCTCGCCCAGCTCCCCCCGCCCAGCGCCGAGGACGAGGCCGCCCGCACCAAGCGCGAGCCGATGGACGGCAAGGCGCGCGCCGCCTTCGTGCTGTCCTACGCACCCGGGCTCTTCTGCCTGACCTCCCTCTACATCCTGCTGACCGCCTACCGGGACTTCCGGGACAACTTCGCCCGGGAGATCTGGGACGCGCTGGGCACCGAGTCCGCCGCGATCCTGACCTGGTCGGAGATCCCGGTGACCGTCATCGTGCTGGGCAGCCTGGCGCTGCTGATGGTCATCAAGAACAACCGCACCGCCCTGCTGGTGGTCCACGGCCTGATGCTCAGCGGGACCGCGCTGGTGGGCGTGGCGACCTTCGCGTGGCAGGCGGGGGTCCTGGACCCGACCCTGTGGATGGTGGCGGTGGGGACGGGGCTCTACGTGGCCTATGTGCCCTACGGCTGCGTGCTGTTCGATCGCCTGATCGCCGCGCTGGGCGTGGTGGGCACCGCCGGCTTCATGATCTACGTGACCGACGCCTTCGGCTACCTGGGCAGCGTGGCCCTGCTGCTCTACAAGAACTTCGGGCAGGCGGACCTGTCGTGGCTGGAGTTCTTCACGAAGTTCTCCTACATAACCTCGATCGCCTGCACGCTGCTGTACCTGGGCTCGCTGGCGTACTTCGCGCTCCTGACGCGGGGAGAGGGCGGCGCGGCCCCCCTGCCGGCCCCGGCGAAGTAGCCACGCCGAAATTTGACCGGACAATTCCTGGCTCCGGTGTATCCTGGCCTCCGACCACGCTCACCCCGGAGGCCCCGTGTCCTGCTCTGCCGCGTCCCTGCGACGCCTCGGCGCCGCTTCAGCGCTCGCGCTGAGTCCGGCGGCGTGGGCCGGGGAGCCCGTCACCACCCACTGGAGCGGCGACCAGGTCACCGCGAGCGCGACCTTGAGCCAGCCCCCCGCGGCGCTGCGCGCGGCCTTCGACCAGGCGATCCTCGGGGGGGGGTTGTCCCCGAACGTGACCTCGGAGGAGGTCCTGGAGCGCAACGGCGCGTGCACGCTGGTGCGCCAATACGTCCGGCTCGGCTTCCTGCCCTCCACCTTCGACAGCCTGCGGTGCGCCACCGCCGATGGCTGGGTCGAGGACATGGTGGGGGGGCCGGCCTTCCAGGAGATGACCTCGATCTGGCGGATCGAGCCGGCCGGCCCCGGCACGAAGGTCAGCCTCACCGTGCACTGCCGGGTCTCCCACTACCTGCCGGAGAGCCTGGAGCGCGCCGGGGTGGAGAACGCCACCCTCGGCACCGTGGAGGCCTTGTTGGAGCGCCTCTCCGAGTAGGGCGGGCTATGGGGTACCCTGCGCTGCGATAGACTCTCGGCCAGCGTGGACGGAGCCAAGATGACGCCCTTCAAGATCCGCAGACGCCTCAAGAGCCTGCTCGGCCAGCCCGAGCGCGCTGAGATCGTCCGCTACCCCGTCACCTTCCTGCTGCCCGACGGCACCGAGGAGGTGGTGCACGCCGAGGAGCACTACTCCCTGCTCATGGCCGCCGACGCCCACGGCATCACCATCAGCACCGGGCGCCGGGCAGGCGGCACCTGCCCCGACGGGCACTGCGCCACCTGCCGGGTCGAGATCGTCAGCAGCGCCGGCCTGAGCCCGATGACCGACGCCGAGCGGGAGTCCCTGCAGGACGCGCTCGACGGCAAGCCCCACGAAGGTCGGGCGCGAAAGCCCGCTCCGCCCGCCTCCCCCAACACGCGGCTGGGCTGCTACACCAAGATCCGTGGCCCCGGCGCCCGGGTGAAGATCCTCGAGCTGTTCGACCCGGACTCCATCCGCGGGGAGTGAGCGAGGGGCCCTGAAGTGTGAGAGGGAGCCCTGTGGAGGCTCCCTCTTGTCGGGATGGGCTCTACCAGCTGTTCCCGCCGTCGTCGCCCCAGCCGCCGCCGCCACCGCGACCGCCGCGGCCACCGCCGCGACCACCACGGCCGCCGCCGCCACCGCCGCCGCCCCAGCTACCGCCGCCGCCGCCGCCGCGACCGCCACGGTCGCCAAAGCCGCCGCCGCCGCCGCGACCACCGCGGTCGCCACCACGGTCGCCGCCCCAGCCGCCGCCGCCGCCGCCGCCGCCGCCGCCGCCGCCGCCGCCGCCAGCCGCCGCCACCGCCGCCGCCACGGAAGCCGCCGCCACCGCCACCGCCACGGAAGCCGCCGCCGCCGCCACGGCCGCCGCCGCCGCCGCCGCCGCCGCCGCCGCCGCGCCGCTCGTTGGCCTCGTTGACGCGAATGGTCCGGCCGTCGAGCTCGGCGTTGTGCATCTTCTCCATGGCCTCGGCCGCGCTGGCGTCGTCCTCGAAGGTGACGAAGCCGAAGCCGCGGGAGCGCCCGGTGTCACGGTCCAGGATCACCTTGGCGTCAGAGACCACCCCGAACTGCTCAAAAGCGGCCTTGAGGCCATCATCGTCCGTAGCCCAGGCCAGGCCACCCACAAACAACTTGTTGCCCATCTCTTTCTCTTGCTTCTCTATCTCAAGCGGAGACCGGACGAGGCCGACCTCCCTGTCCATGGCGCGCCCGCTGCGCGGCAAGGATGCCGCTCAAACAACCCTTGGCTCAGTGAATTCCGTGCTCCTGAGGCTCTCCGACTCCGAAGGGGACGCCGCGCAGAGCGTAGCGCGTCGATTGCCAGAGAGCCAGAGGAATCGGCTGGGGAGCTATTCGAAGCCCAGCTCCTGTCGGAGGATGACCGTGGGCCCGTTCTGCCCGTCCAGCCAGGAGATGTCCGGCCCCTCCGGGTCGGAGGTGTAGTTGTAGATGGCGAAGCGGTCCTCCCCCAGCGGCAGCGCGGAGGGGAAGCAGGTGTCGCCCCGGCTGGGCAGATCCATCACGAACTCGACGGAAAGGGCGTCAGGATCGACCTCCCAGAGGGCGCAGCGCTTGGGCTCCTGCCAGTAGGCGATCTCGTAGTGCAGGGTCTGGTCCTGGTGGTCCATGTCCCGTCGGCCGAGGTCGTAGTGGCCGTCCTCGGTCACGTTCCGCCGCCCGATCAGCCACACCCGGCCGCTGGCGGTGAACACCAGCGGGGAGTCGTACTTGCGGGGATCGGGCTCGCAGCGCCAGTCGCCGAGCGCGTCGGCCTCGGCGCGGCAGACCTTGGAGCCCCACCCCAGCTCATCGCCGGCCTCGTTGCGGGTCACCGCGACCACCGCGCCGTCCTCCAGGATCGCGAAGTCGGTCTCCGAGCCGCCGCCCGTCTCCACGGTGGGCTGGCCGGGCACCACGGGCTCCCAGCTCAGGCCGTCGCCGGAGCGCAGCCACTGCACCTCGATGGCCGGCAGCTCATCGACGTCGTAGATGTCGTCACCGCCGGTGTAGCCGATCATCATCGGGACCCCGTCGACCACCCGCACCCGCCAGGGGATGAACCCGTTCTGGAACAGCCACGCCGGCTCGGTCCAGGTGCCGTCAGGCTCGCGGATGGTGACCATCGTGCCCTGGGGCTCGAAGTCCAGCCGATCGGTGCCCAGCACCGCGAAGTAGAGGAACAGCCGCCCGTCCCAGGAGAGGAGGCGGGGCTCCCGCAGGTCGGTGGCCATGAACCACTCCCCCTCGAAGGTCCAGGTCTGCTCGTCGGCGGAGCGCGCGGCGTAGAGCCGGACCTGATCCGAGGCGAAGTGATCCGGCGCGGTGCGGAAGGCCAGGAACACCTCGCCGTCGTGCCAGGTCACGTCGAGGTTGTTGTTGGCCTGCTGCGGGGTGATCTCCGAGGGCAGGCCGTCCCCCGGCACCACCTGGGTCCAGGGCCCGAGCGCGGGCTGGGGCGGCGTCGGGTCCTCGGCGTTGCAGGCGAGCAGCAGCAGGATCACGGGGCACCTCCGGCCACCCACCGTAGACCGTTTCCGGGCCAGCGGCCAGAGGTGCGCCTTCCGAAGCCGCCGCCCCGGGTGTAGGATGGGCGACCAGCCCCCCGAAGAGACAGGAGAACCAGGATGCGTTCCCTCCCCTTGCTCGCCCTCATCCTGGCCGCAGGATGCCGCAACAAGGACCTCCCGGTCGAGGACACCGCCCCCGAGGTCCAGCCCCCCGTGGACGAGGACGGCGACGGCGTCCCGGCGGACGAGGACTGCGACGACAACGACGCCACCGCCTTCCCCGGCGCGGACGAGGTCTGCGACGGCGTGGACAACGACTGCGACGGGCTGGCCGACAACGACGCCGTCGACGCCACCACCTGGTACACCGACGCCGACGCCGACGGCTACGGCGCCGACGCCACCGCCGTGGTCTCCTGCGACGCCCCCACCGGCACGGTCGCCGCGGGCGGCGACTGCGACGACGGCGACGCCCTCTACCACCCCGGGGCCACCGAGGACGACTGCGCCGACCCCAACGACTACAACTGCGACGGCAGCGTGGGCTACGCCGACAACGACGGCGACGGCTACGCGGCCTGCGAGGAGTGCGACGACAGCGCCCGCGCGGTCAACCCCAGCGCCACCGAGGTGTGCGACGGCGTGGACAACGACTGCGACGGGGAGACCGACGTCGGCGCGGTCGACGCCGACACCTGGTACGTGGACGCCGACGCCGACGGCTACGGCGACAGCGACTTCTCGACGGAGTCCTGCGAGCAGCCCACCGGCTACGCCGACAACGGCGAGGACTGCGACGACGCGGTGGCCGAGGTCAACCCCGGCGCCGTCGAGGTCTGCAACAGCCTGGACGACGACTGCGACGGGGCCGTCGACGAGCCCGACGCCGCGGACGCCGCCACCTGGTACGCCGACGCCGACGCCGACGGCTACGGCACCGCCGACTACACCGAGGTCGCCTGCGACCAGCCCTCCGGCTACGTCGCCAACCCCGACGACTGCGACGACGGCGAGCCCCTGGCCTGGACCGGGGCCAGCGAGTCCTGCGACGACGTCGACAACGACTGCGACGGCGACACCGATGAGGGCGTCATCTCCACCTGGTACGCCGACGCCGACAGCGACGGCTACGGGAGCAGCCGCTACAGCACCGAGGCCTGCACCCAGCCCTCCGGCTACGTCGCCGACAGCGCCGACTGCGACGACGGCGAGGCCGACATCAACCCGGCCGCCACCGAGGTGTGCAACGGCGAGGACGACGACTGCGACGGCCTCACCGACGACGACGACAGCAGCCTGGACACCTCCACCGGCGACACCTGGTACGCCGACGCCGACGCCGACGGCTACGGAGACAGCGCCGCGACGACCATGGCCTGCGACCAGCCCGCCAGCTACGTGGCCGACGACACCGACTGCGACGACACCGACCTCTCCGTGTACCCCGGCGCCGCCGAGCAGTGCGACGGCGTGGACAACGACTGCGACGGCAGCTCCGACAACGGCTACCTGGGCAGCGACACGACCTGCGCCGCCGAGAGCTGCCTGGAGATCCTCAACGACGGCAGCTCCACCGGCGACGGCGACTACTACCTCGACCCGCTCAGCACCGGCACGGCCACCCTCTACACCTGCGACATGACCACCGACGGCGGGGGCTGGACCCTGGTCTCCTCCTGGAACCGGGAGGACGACGGCGAGACCCAGGCCGACTTCCTGGCGGAGATGACCCAGGTCTTCGACAACATGACCACCTACGTGGAGCGCACCACCAACCTGGAGTGGGCCGACGACGACGGCACCGCCGACGTGATGGCCTACGAGCGCCCCATCGACGTGCCCAACAGCGGCGAGGTCCTGTTCTCCACGCACTTCTACGGCAACAGCATGGAGGACTCGGGCATCTGGTTCTACGTGACCGCGGGCGCCTCGGACATGAACCTGGACTGCTACGGGGTGGACAACCAGGACTGCTCCCCGTCCGGGACCGCCAGCTACACCAACGCCGAGTACGCCTACCTGCCCGGCTACACCTGCCCCAACACCGCCTCAGGCACGTTCACCATGACCCCCGACTTCCAGGACGACCTGGGGGTCGAGATCAACACCTTCCACATCCGCTCGATGATGTGCGACTTCTACGGCGACTACTCCCGGCTGTACCGCTGGGCGCTGTGGGTGCGGTAGTCAGCGCTGCAGCAGCACCGGGGCGGTGATCCAGGTCGCCGCCTGGGGGCAGGCCGGGGCGTCGAGGTCCAGGCGCAGGGTGTCCTCGCCGAAGGCCGCCTCGGCCGTCCCGGTCACCGCGCCGTCCACGGTGAGCGTGGCGTCCACGGTGTCGGCGCGCCAGCTCTCAACGAACGCGGCGTCGGCCAGCGCCTCGGCGCCGGGGTGGGCGGCGTAGCGCCAGGCCCGCAGGCCCGCCGCGTCCTCGCGCCAGGTGAGCCGCAGCTCCCAGCTCGGCTCCGGCGTCAGCTCGGCCCACAGCGCGACCAGGGCCTCGTCGTCCAGGGCGTCGAGGGCTTCGGCGGCGCGCTGGCTGGCGTCGGTGGCCGCCTCGCAGCTCAGGTCCGCGCTGGTGAGCAGCACGATGACGCCGTCCCCATCGGCCACATGGAGCTGCGAGGCCGCGTCGGGCCGCGCCCCGTCGAGGGAACCGCGGACCGGTCCGCAGGCAGTCAGCAGCGCTGCGATCCACGGAAGCCGCATCTACTTCGTCCCCGGGGGGCCCGCGAGGCTGGGATCGAGGTCCAGGAGGTAGGGGCCGATGGGGTCGTCGTCGTGCTCCACCCGCTCCTCGGGCGCGGGGGGCTCCCGCTCGAAGACGAGCACCCCGGCCGGCCCCGCAGCCACCATCACCCGCCCCTTGCGCACCGCGACCCCGGTGGCCAGGGCGTCCTCGGGCAGGGGGATGGCCTCCAGCACCTGGGGCAGGTCGGGCTTGCGCACGTCCAGCTCCACCAGCATCGGCATGGGCCTGCTGCCCACCACGTAGGCCCGCTCCCCCTCCACCGCCACGTCCACGCCGAACACCGGCAGCACGGTCACCGAGCGCACCTGGATGTCCGCCGGATCCGAGACGTCCACCACCGCGAGCCCCGCGCCGTGGGCCACGTAGAGGTGCCAGGCCTGCACCGTCGACGCCAGGGGGAAGTCGGCCGGCGACGCCACCCCGGCGGTGTAGCCCGCGCCGGGCAGGTACAGCCGGTCGAGCACCTCGGGCGCAGCGGGGGGCGGGTGGAACCGCAGGGACATCAACCCGTAGCTCTCGCCCTGGTTGACCATGTTGAACCGGGTGGAGACGAAGCCCAGCTCGCCGGTGGCGTGCAGGGCGACGTCCGGGGTGGAGCGCTCGTAGCGGGCCTGGGTCAACTCGGCGCCGAGCGCGCCCTGCCCGTCGTAGGTGGTCATGCTCAGCGGGCCGTCCCCCCCGGAGACCACCACCACGCCGTTGTGAACGGCCAGCCCGGTGAACGGCCCCACCGGCACCGCGCGGGGCTCGCCGACCAGCGCGGGCGCGCGCGGGTCCTCCAGGTCGTAGACCAGCAGGTGCCCGGGCGGGGTGGCGTCCAGCCCGAACAGCAGCGCGTTGTACATCGCCAGCGCGTGGACCCCGTCCACGCCCTCGGGCGGGGCCACCGTCGCCACCGTCGCGCCGCCCGGGTCCACCACCCCCACGCCGTCCCCGGCGAGGCTGACGTAGGCCAGCTCGGCCCCCATCACGACGTTCGCGGGCTGCCCGTCCTGCACCGGCACCGCGCGGTCACGGCACCCGAGGAGGGCCAGAGCGAGCAGCAGGGGCGTCATGGGCCCGAGATATCCGACCCCCGCAGCGGGCGCGAGCGGGCCTCAGAAATAGACCCCCATCGCCCCCTGCCACACCCACATGCCCCCGGTCTGATCCGCCGGGTTCGTCGACCACATCACGCCGAGCTGGGGCAGCAGGGTCCAGTGGGTCCACCGGATGGCCACGCCCACCCCGGTCCCCACCATCAGCTTGGTGATCGGCGCGGCCCCCTTGGAGCGCAGGTGGATGGCCGCCACCCGGGGGCTCAGCTCCCAGCCCAGGTGCTCCCGCCGCTGGACCCCGATCATCAGCGGGACCTGGGCGGTGAGGGACTGGCCCAGGATCCCGCCGCTCTCGGCCATGTCCCAGGCCCCGGAGAAGGCCACCGAGAGGTTCAGGCCCCCGCGTGGGTCCTCGGGGCGGAGCACGGCCAGCTTGCCGTAGGCGGAGGTGTGCACGGTGCGCAGGTACACGGGGAAGAAGCCCACGTTCCCGCCCACCTCCACCCGATCGGAGAGGCCGTGGCGGGCCCCCAGGTCGCTGCGCAGCAGGGGCGTCGCGAAGGGCCGGCTGTCCACCCAGCCCCACTCCGAGCCGGCGTAGACGTCGGTCTCCCCCGCGTCCATCGTGCGCGCCGTGCCCAGGCCCCCCAGGCTCACGCAGCCGGCCAGCAGCGCCAGCGCGATCACTCCACCACCTCCGCGACGTAGATCATGCCCACGCACATCTCCTGGTCGGTCTCCCAGGCCATGTCCTGGCCCGGGTTGCGCCAGTTGCACTCCAGGTAGAGCTGGTCCTCGGGCTCCAGGAGGGTGGTGGAGCCCTCGGCGTACCAGTAGTCGGCCTGCCAGTCGAAGTCCCAGCGCTCGATGTGGAGCAGGCACTCCTGGGTGTCGTCGGGCAGGACGCGCGCCATGCTCACGGTGGTGCCGACCTCGTGCATGTGCACGAAGGCCCCCAGCACCTCCCAGCGGCGGCGCCAGCCGTACAGGCTGGAGGGCTTCCAGGTCACCCCGTAGGAGGTCTCCACGAAGGCCCCGGGGATGGACATGCCCTCGTCGAACAGCCAGAGGGGGTGGAGGATGGGGATGCCGACCAGCTCGCGCGCGACGCTGTCCTCCAGCATCACCTCGATGGCGGTCTGGTCCTCGGCGGGCTCGCCCCCGTTGGCGCTGAGATCGTAGTGCATGTTGAGCACCAGCTTGGCGCCCTCGGGGATCCAGGTGCCCACGCCCTCGGGGAACTCCATGCCGTCCTGGCCGGGCACGTAGCCGCCCAGGCCCCCGGTGGTGCGCACGTCCCCGCCGCTGCCGTAGCAGTCCCAGCCCATCGCCGGGTCCAGGGCCTCCAGGGCGTGGATGTCCTCGAGCTGCTCGGGCTTCACCAGGCCGGTGACGACGTGGTGGACGATGTCCCGGTTGCCGGGAAGCACCCGGGAGCCCACGAGGTAGCGCCCGGTGGCCTCCTCGGGGAGGTCCACCAGGAAGCAGCGCACCTCGTCGTTGCCGTACCGCGGCGAGGCCAGGTAGGGCCGGGGCATCTCCACCCGCAGGTCCACCCGGGAGAGGCTGCCCCAGTCGGACGCGGGGATCTCCACCGGCTCGGCGTCGAGGTCGCCCAGGGGCGCGCCCTGGTCCAGCCAGCCCACCAGGGTGTCCAGCTCGTCCTGGGAGAGGGAGCGGTCCAGGCGGAACTCCTTGCCGCAGCAGGCGTCCGCCGACCAGGGGGGCATGCGCCCCTTGACCAGGGCGTCCCGCACCGCAAAAGCGTGCGCGGATACGTCTTCATACGTCTCCAGCGGGAGCGCGGAGAGGCCGTCGTCGGCGCTGTGGCAGCGGGCGCAGCGGGCCTGCACGATGGGCTCGATGTCCCCAGCCCAGCTCAAGGGCGCGGTGACCGGATCCACGGCGCGCTCGTCGGGCACGTCCTCGCAGTACTGGAGGTCGCGTGTGCCGTCGTCGACGGCGCAGGCCAGGGTCAGGATGAGCAGCATGGAGCCTCCGGCCGGTCAGACCCGCGAGCGGGCGTGCACGGAAAGACTATCTCCTGGCCCCCCGCAGCGGCTCAACCACCGTGGGCGGACGGGGGTCGGCGACCTCGGGGTCGTCCCCGGCCTCCACCCGTCCGCGCTGCGCGGCCAGCCAGTCCCCCACCGGGAGCGCCTCGTCCTCCGGGCGCCAGGCCGCGATCGACGCGCCGAACCACCGGGTCAGCAGGGGGTCCGCCACGAGGGACTCGGCGAGGGCCCAGGCCTCGGCCTCGCCCTGGGCGGCGAGCAGCCAGAGGTCGGCGGTGGACACGGCGCGGAAGGGCACCGCGCGGAGGTCCACCTCGACCCGGCTCCAGCAGCAGGGCGCCTCGGTGGCCCAGCGGACGGCGGAGGCGACCGCCGCGCGGGCGGCGTCCAGGGCGTCGATCCGGGCGGCGCGCTCGCCCCGGGCTGCCCGCACCCAGCGGAACAGGTTCGGCCGCTCGTCGATCCCGTCCAGCACGCCCAGCCGGGCGCGGCGGCTGTGCAGGGCGATGACGGCGGCGGCGACCGCGCCGCGCGCGCGCATCGCCTGGACCTCGTCGAAGGTCTCCGTGTCCAGGCTCACGCCGGGGTTCATGAAGGCCCCGTCCACGTCGAACGCGAGGGCCTGGGCCGAGTCCTCCAGGAGGGGCTTCGCGGCGCCGACGGCCCGGCGGTCCCCCACCACGAGCAGGGCCTCCAGGAGCGCGGCCTGCTGGTCGGGGCGCTCGGCCGCCGCCAGCCGATCCATCACCGCCTCGGCCACCTTGTTGGAGCGCCCCAGCTCCATCGCGGCGGCGGCGGCGTCCGGCGCGTCGGCCTCCCGCAGGGTCTCCCGCAGCAGGCGCTCCCGGGGCCAGCCGGCGTGGGCCTCCGTGAAGGCGCGGATGGCCTCGGGGCCGGCCAGCGGGCGGGTGGCGGCCTGCTGGACCAGCCACGCGGCCAGGTGCCCGGCCGTCAGCAGGAGCTGCCCGTCCATGCGAACGGCGGTCGCGGTGTCCGCCCACCCCGGCGTCGCCAGCTTCTCCGCCAGGGGCTCCAGGTCGTCGACGCCGAGGTTCATGGCCTCCAGCGCGCCGCAGGGCTCCAGCATGTCCGTGGTGGGGATGGGGCAGCCGTCGACCCGGCGCCAGTCGCCGTGGGCCAGGGGAAGGCGCTCCGCCAGGAAGCGGACCTGCCCCTCCCGGTCCAGGGTCGGGGCCAGCTGCGCCCACTCCCGCAAGGAGGGCAGCGGGGCCCGGGTGGCGACGGCCTCGTGCCCGGCGAGCATGGCGGACCAGATCTCCGCGACCTCGTGTTCATCGGCATCACGGAAGAGCGGTCCCCGGAGTTGGCCGATGAGGCGGCGGGCGGCGAAGCGGTCCCCCTGGCCGGCCTGCCACAGCGCCAGGTGCCCCCAGGCGGCGAAGAGGTGGTCGGTGACCTGGCGCCGGGCGTCGGCGGGGTCGCCCTCCATGCGGTCGAGCAGCGCTCGGGCCTGCTCGGGCCGACGCTGACGCCACGCCCGCGCGGCGAGCAGCCACAGCCGGGCGTCCTTCCGGGCCTTCACGGTGCTCAGGTCGGTGACCGGCTCGGTGCGCCAGGGCCGGTTGGGGGCGAAGGCCAGGTCCCCGTCGGTCTCCAACCCCACGATGACCTGCTCGGAGCGGGTGATCTCGAAGATCAGCGCCCCCTCCTCCTCCACGTCGACGGCGAGGCGGCAGGGCGGGAACTGCAAGAGCGCCGCCGCGGGGTCCAGGCCCACGTCAAGCTGGGCGGCGGTCCGCTCCAGGCCGGCGACGATCTCCGGGGAGAGCGCCTCCGTGACCGCGACGGGCACGGGATCGTCGAGGCCCTCCTGGGCGACGGTGGGGGCGAGCAGCAGGGAGAGGAGGAGGGCCTTCATGGCGGTTCTATAAGGGTACAGCACCCCTCAGGCGTCAAGGGGCAGGATTCTGCTTGATCAGGAGGCAAGACGCCATGGCATCCACCGTCTCGGTCACCACCCTGGGCAGCCCTGACGGGCGCCCCAGCTTCGTCGTGAGCATCAGCGAGACCAGCGCGGGCTCGTCCAGCGAGGTCACCATCACCGGTATGCCGGTCCACGGCCGCGTGCTGCGCCAGATCCAACAGCATCACGACGACCTATCTCATCCAGGCCGGCTGGTAAGGGGGCACCTCATGAAGCGCACCATCAAGATCCTCTCGCGCGACACCTACCTGAGCACCTCCAGCGGCAGCCCCCAGCGCTACCAGCACGACCTGGGGCTGTGCAAGACCATGGGCGCCGCCGACGGCCTGCGCCTCCAGTTCGTCGGCTATCGCCAGAGCGCCGCCACCGCCCGGGTCCAGCTCGTGCTGTGGGAGTCCGCCATCCCCGGCCGACGGCCCATCGAGTACCAGCAGCAGTTCGGCGCGTCCTATCTCATCACCGAGCTTCGGCCGTCCCCCATCCAGATCGACGGCCCCTTCGGTGGCCTGCTCGAGGTGTGCGTCGAGGTGGACGACAGCGCCGCCACCGACGAAGTTGAGTTCGAGTTCGAGATCCATGCCACTCTGTTCCACAAGTGAGATGAGCTGCACCTGCCACGACCTCGCCCGCACCCGCCCGGCCTCCGACGACCCTTGGGAGGACTGGCTGGCGTACAAGCGGGCGCAGGAGGCGGAGCTGGATCGGATGATCCTGGAGGCGGGGGGAGAGGTCCCGGCGTTCAAGGCGTACGGGCCGGCGCCGGGGGTCGACGACGACGGGGGGCTTGAAGACCAGGGGAGCCCTCGTCGAAGTGTCGACCTCGACTGTGACTCATGGATCTATCGTGGGCATGCCGCGCCCTTGCTGGATCCGGCGGCGGGGCTGTTCGCGCCATGCAACACGCAAGTGGACCTCGGCTGGTGGTTGCAGGTGACGAGCCCGGCGATCCTGAGGATGGAGATCGGCGGGTTGACGCGGATGTACTTCAATGATGGGATTGTCCGGGACGATGGTTCCGATACGCCAGAGTATGAATTCCCACACAGTAGCACACACCAAGATGGTTCCATCGTTCGGAAGTACGCACTGGATGCATTTGGCGGCATACCAGATCCTCTGACCATTCGATCCTGGTGGTTGGCCGACTTAGATGCCACACCGAACCAACTCGTCACAGAGCTGCACTTCAGCAACCGCTTCATCAGCTTCCTCGACTCAGACACGGGCGACCGATTCCCCATCTACACCCCCATCGTCATCAGCGCCTCGGACACCGATCCCTGCGACTTCGCCGGGGCCACCGCGCAGTTCGAGGTCTCCTTTCCTCCCTTCCGCGCCGGATGGCGCTCCACGATCATCCCCTGTCAGAGGCGCTCGGTCGTCTACAAGGTCGACTCGGTCCTCCAGCTCCGATCCGGTGGCCAGAGCTGGTATGCCCTGTTCGCCGTCCAATGCGGCGGGAGGACCCTGAACCCCCTGAGCGGAGGGCCGCTCGACGCCAAGACTTCAGGGAAGGACCTCCTCGACGATGACCCCGGGGCTGGGGACGAGACCGAGGGGGAGTTCTGCAGCCCGCAGCGAACCAAGCCAGAGGGCGCGTTGATTCCGGCGACCAACTACGTCTTCTTCGTCTGCCCTTCGCCAGAGTTCCAACAGACCGTCTACGGCCCGTTCGACCTGCTCCCGATCCGCCCGGATCCGAACCAGGGCCAATGGATCGGCGTCCCCCAGACCTTCCTCAGCCCGGACGGCGCCTTCATCTTCACCTACATCCACCCCCAGCCAGGGGGTAGCGCCCCCTATGATGGCCTGAACGTCGCCTCCGTCCAGGACTTCATCCTGGGTGTCCTCATGATGCTTCGGGTTGGCCAGCCCCAAGCTCGCGGGCCGGCTCCGCTCCCCGATCTCCCGGTTCGCCGCGAGCAGGTCCTGGGCGCTACCTACATCGCACCGAGGTTCACCAACCTGGGCCCCATCTCCATCTGCGGTGTAGAGACCGACCCCTTCCGGGAGAGCTGGGTAGACGAGCACTTCATCTTCTGCGACGGGCGGCTGCACCTCTTCGCCAGTCGGATCCCGCCAGCACCGGGCGAGTTCCGACCAACAGAGATCCTGCACGCCTCAGCCGAACGCCCCTATGATCGAGCCGTATTCTCCATCCAGCTCAACCAGCTCAGGAACTCCAACCGACCACTCTCCCGACCGGCCCAGCTCCTGGACATGAGCACACGGTTCAACGCGGGGCGCTGTGACCCCATCGACAACGCCGAGCTCCAGAGCCTGCCCGATCTGCTCTCCGACGCCAACCTGGAGGTCAACGATCCCACCTGCTACGGGCAGGGGCTTCGGGGAGCGACCCGCACCGGTCAGACCACCACGATGCTCTTTCACAGCCCCAACTTAGGTGCGCTCTGCGTCGCGACCAGCAACGATCCCTGCAGCATCACGCGATGCAAGGACAAGGCGGATTGGGAGCGTGACAGCGGAAATGCGAGCGGGGGAGGTCTGTTCTGATGCCACGGTTGACGTCCCTTACGCTGCTGCTCATGGCCTGCACGCCCAAGGACGTGGGGCCGCCCTCCGATGACTCGACGGTCGAGGCGGACGCCGATACCGATGCCGATGCCGATACGGACACAGACACCGATGCGGACAGTGACGCTGACGCCGACGCCGACACCGACGCCGACGCCGACGCCGACGCAGATACCGACGCCGACGCTGACACCGACTGCGCGGACGACACCGGTGATCCGGAGGCTACCTGGGTAGGGATCTCTGCGGGGGACACCCACGCTTGTGGGGTCAAGAGTGACGGTAGGGTGCTTTGCTGGGGGGGCGATCGTCATGGTCAGACATGTGTCCCGTCCGGGGAGTACACGCAGGTCGTCGCGGGCACGGTCTTTTCCTGCGGGCTCCGAAGGGATGGAACCGCTGTCTGTTGGGGCAACCAGGCGTTCGGCCTGACCCCTTCGAACAACGACTTCACCTCCATCGCTGGCTTCTACATGGCCTGTGGTATCCATCCTGACCAGTCGGCGTCTTGCTGGACAGCATACGGGATCGAACCGCCATCGAGGAACGACTACGCCAGAATCGCCCCCGGTGTTGACCATGTCTGTGCCATCACCACGGCTGGCAGCCTGGTCTGTTGGGGCGACGACACCTTCAGTCAGACGTCATCCCCGGAGGAAGGGACCTATACGGATCTATGTTCGGGAGCCTACTTCTCATGTGCCCTTCGAGACGACAGCCGCGTTCTGTGTTGGGGAGGAGACTACTACACAGATAGGGGATACAACAACCTCGCTGCCAACCCAGTGGGCCGGTATCTGGACGTTTCCTGCGCATGGACTGAGCGTTGCCTGCTCAACATGGATGGTGATGTGGAGTGCATTGCCATGAGGGGAGAATATCCTCTCCATACTGGTCCGTTCACCGAGATCGATGTCGGGGGAGCCGGTACGGAGTTCGGCTGCGGTCTCCATGCAGACGGCACGGCCGACTGCTGGGGCTCCAACCTCTACGGCGAAAACAACATCCCAGAAGAGTAGCCCCACCCCCGACGATCGCGGTATCCTGCCCCTCCCGGACCCCCTTGATGCCTCGAGCCCCACGCCATCGCCAACCTCACCGACCGCGCGCTCAGAGCGTCGATCTCATCGGCCTCTCGGAAGGGCGCGCTTCGTGGTTGCTGCTGCTCATGGCCTGCACGCCCAAGGACGTAGAGCCGCCCTCCAATGACTCGACGGTCGAGGCGGACGCCGACACCGACACCGATGCCGATACGGACGCAGACACCGATGCAGACACCGATGCGGACAGTGACGCCGACGCCGACACCGACGCCGACGCCGACGCCGACGCAGATACCGACGCCGACGCTGACACCGACTGCGCGGACGACACCGGTGATCCGGAGGCTACCTGGGTAGGGATCTCCGCAGGGGGCACCCATGCTTGTGGACTCAAGAGTGACGGAAGAGTGCTCTGCTGGGGCGAGGATCGGCACGGCCAGACCTGTGTTCCATCTGGCGAGTATACCCAGGTGGTTGCGGGGATGGATTTCTCTTGCGCACTTCGCACGGACGAAACCATTCTCTGTTGGGGCAATGAGGCGATGGGGCTGACGCCTTCAGACAACAACTTCACCTATTTCGCAGGATTCTACATGCCATGTGGAATCCACCCTGATCAATCGGCATCTTGTTGGACGGTCTATGGGATTGAACCGCCATTGAGGAACGATCTGGTCAGGATCGCCCCCGGTGTCGACCATGTTTGCGCCATCACCACAGCCGGAAGCCTGCTCTGCTGGGGTGACAACTCCTTCAGTCAGACCTCACACCCCGATGAAGGAGTGTATACCGATCTTTGTTCGGGAGCCTACTTCTCGTGTGCCCTGCGAGACGACAATCGCGTCCTGTGCTGGGGAGGAGACTACTACACCGATCTCGGCTACTACGATCTTGGCTCCAACCCTCCGCGACGCTACCTCGACGTCTCATGCGCATGGACGACGAGGTGTCTGCTCAACATGGATGGAGACGTAGAGTGTGCAACGCAGGGCGGCGAATTCCCGCTTCACGCGGGTCCATTTGTCGAGATTGACGATGGCGGAACCAGCTACCATCTGGTCTGCGGCCTCCGCGCGGACGGCACGGCCGAGTGCTGGGGCGACAACCACTGGGGCGAAGCCGACGTCCCCGAAGAGTAGCCCCCCCGACGATCGCGGTATCCTGCCCCTCCCGGACCCCCTTGATGCCTCGAGCCCCACGCCATCGCCAACCTCACCGACCGCGCGCTCAGAGCGTCGATCTCATCGGTCTCTCGGACGAGCCTACTGAAAGCTCAACCGCTTGCTCCGCTCCAGCGACCACGGCACGCTGCCGAACGGCGTCCCTACGTCCGTGGACGCCGTGAGCCCCACCTGCACCGGGCTCTTGTTGCGCAGGGTGTTGACCAGCGCCGCGCCGAGGTCCACCAGGCTCAGGTTCACCGGCAGGGTGACGGTCTTCTCCTGGCCGGCGGAGACCGTGGCGAGCTGGCGCAGGCGCCCGGTGGCGACGCTGCGGCCGTCCAGGGTCAGGCCGTAGTCGAAGTTCTCGAACGACAGGTTGGAGCCCTGGTCGTGGCTGAGGTTCAGGTCCAGCTCGATGCGGGCGCTCTGGTCGGCCAGGTTGAAGTTGTCGAGCCGCAGCTTGGAGAGCTTGAGCCGGGGGGCGCGCAGGACCGGGAAGTCCCCGGACTTGGAGAAGGGGATCTTCAGCTCCCCCAGGGGCGTGTTGAAGCCGAAGTCCCCGGCGAAGGTGTAGGGCACGGTGTCCTCGCCCTGGATGTCACCCGCGGTCTTCAAGAGGTCCACGAAGGTGACCGACACCGGCACGGTCAGCTCGCTGAGGCCCTTGGCCTCCAGGTGCAGGCCCTTGGGGTTCACCCCGTCGAAGAAGGGGTGGTTCGCCAGGTCCAGGTTGTAGCTGAACGAGCTGAAGTTGACCTCCAGCGGGTTGGGGTTGCGGACCTCGAAGGTGAAGTCCACGTCCGCCCTGTCGAAGCTGATGTCCCGGAGCTTGAACTCCTTGAAGTCCACCGTGGGCCGGTACTTCGCCAGGGCGTCCCCCAGAGCACCCAGCTTGGGACAGCCGGCGAGGGGCAGCAGCAGCAGCGGAGCGAGCAGAGCAGGCAGAGCTGGCAGAGCGCGACGGGTCATGGAACCTCCGGCGTATGCTCCCCTCTAACCCCGAGGAGGTCCGGCTTGCTCCTGACGCTGCTCTTTCTCGTCGGCTGCGCCGCGGCGCCCCCCCAGCCCGCCCCGCCTCGCTGGCCAGAGGAGTTCCCGACGCCCGAGCAGCTCTTCGAAGGCCACCTCGCCGCCATCGGGGGCCGGGAGGCCGTGCTGGCCCAGCGCGTCCGCGCCGTGGACGGCCGCATCCTCCTGGACGGGGCGAAGGGGATCTTCCTCGCGACCCGCCCGAGCCCCGATCAGCTCCACATCCTCGCAGCGTTCCCCAACGGCCTGTTCCTGGAGGAGGGCTTTGATGGGCAGGCCGGCTGGGCCCGCGATCCCACCGGCCGCCGCCTGCACCACGACGCCCTGGAGGGCCTGGCCCGCCGCGCCGACCTGCACCGCGACGCCAACTGGCGCGACTGGGTGGCCGAGACCGAGGGACCCTACCCCTCCTCCTGCGACGAGGGCTCCAGGGCCGAGCGGCGCTGCTGGCGCCTGGAGGTCACCTGGACCGACCACCGCCGCTCGGAGCTGTTCTTCGAGGTGGAGACCGGGCTCCAGGTCGCGTCCTGGAACCACCCGACCGGAGATGGCGCCCCGACGCGGGTGGAGGAGCGGCGCTGGGTCTGGTTCGAAGGGGTGCGCACGTCCACCCACACCGTTGCCAGCAGCGACACCGGCGTCACCGAGACCTTCATCGAGGCGCTGTCCGGCTACGCCGAGGGGGGCGAGGTGATGCTGCCGCAGGACCTCCGGCCGGTGTCCCGGACCGTGTCCGTGCCGCTGACCAACGCGGGCGGGTTCCTGACCCTCCCGGTCGCGGTGGACGGGGTGTTGACGCCCGCGCTGTTCGACACCGGCAGCAGCGTGCACACGCTGGACGCGGCGCTGAGCGCGGTCGAGGGCCTGAACACCGGCGGCGAGGGGGTGGGCGGCGTCGTCGAGGGCCTCGCGCTGGCGCCGCTCCCGCCGCTCGCGCTGGGCGACTGGACCCTGCCGGAGGGCGGGGGCGTGCTGACGGGCGACCGCTTCGTCCCGCTGGGGGCGGACCTGCTCCTGGGCGCGGCGCCGCTGTCCCTGGGGCGGGTCACGCTGGACCTCGTCGACAACCGGCTACGCATCGAGCCCCCGGGAGGCCCGGTGCCCGAGGACGCCGCACCCATGCGGCTCGGGGAAGGCGGGCTCCCCGAGATCGAGGTCACCGTGGGGTCTCGGAAGATGTGGGCGCTCGTGGACACCGGCGCGCCGCGCACGGTGCTGAACTGGATGGCCGCCGCCGCGCTGGGGCGCGCCATCGGCGACCCCGAGGTGGGGCGGGCCGGCGATCTGGTGGGGGTGGGCGGCTTCCCGGTCCCGGCCCACGCGGCGACGGTGTCCGGGCTGGCCATCGGCGCCCGGCCGCTGCCCGAGGCCGAGCTGCTGTTCGCCCTGCCGCCGGTGCTCCAGCGCCGCTTCGGGTCCCAGCCCGCCGCCCTGCTGGGGCTGGACCTGCTGTGGGGAAAGGTGCTGGTGATGGACGCGTTCGCGGGGAGGGCGTGGATCGAGCGCTGAGGATGGGGAGCCCGGCATGGCCGAACTTCAACAGCCCCCGCTGATACGGACCCTCCATGAACCGTGGACTGGTCACTCGGCGCCCGTAGGGCGCGACCCCGGGGGATGGTCAGCGAGCCAAAGGCGAGCGAAGGAAGGGCCCCGGTCGGGACGACTGGAGGGGTCCCTTCCTTCAAGGATGGGTGAGGCTTCGTTCACCACCCAAGGACTTCGTCGCGATAAGCGCCGCGCGCACCAGCAGCCGCCATGTTGGCGTCTTGGCGTCAACGCCTGGCCGGGGGTGCGCTTCCGCAACCTCGACGGCTTGGGGTGAATTGACGTGAAGAGGGCCGCCCCCCCGCAGCCAATGCCACGGTCCGGGATTCAGCGCGGTTCGGTCTCAGAACGTCAACTTGTTCAGCAGCGCGCGCACCTCGTCGCTCATCGTGTCGTCCGGGCAGACGTCCAGGAAGGTCTCCAGGTGCAGGATGGCCTTCTCGCGGTCGTCGACCGGGCCGGCGTACAGCTCGCCCAGGTAGCGGTGGGCGCGGCAGTCCCGGGGGCAGTAGGCCAGCGTGGTGCGGAACTCGGCCGCCGCGTCCAGGGGGCGCTCGTTGCGGGCGTGCAGCAGGCCCAGGTTGTTGTGGGCCTTGCAGTAGGTGGGGTGGTCGCGAAGGAGCTTGCGCCAGGTGTCCTCGGCCGCCTTGTCCCGGCCGGACATGGCCTCGACCATGCCCAGGTTGTTCCAGGCGTCCAGCAGACCCGGGGCCAGCTCGGCGGACCGGGTGTAGGCGTCCCGGGCCTCGGGCAGGCGCTTCGCCAGGCGAAGAGCGTCGCCGTAGCCGTACCAGGCCTCCGCCGAGGCGGTGTTCTGCTGCGTGGCGTCCGCCCAGAGGCTGACCTCGGTGGCCCACACCGCGTTGCGCTTCCAGGTCAGCGTGCCCAGCAGCATCGCCGCCGCCGCGAACACCGCCACCGCCGCGTTGCGGGGCAGCCGGGAGAGCCCCGCCGCCGCGATCCAGCACAGGCCCAGCAGGGAGACGTAGGCCCGGTGCTCGGCCATCGTCTCCTTGAGCGGGACCACCGAGGACGACGGCGCGAGCACCAGCAGGAACCACAAGGACCCCAGCGCGATCAGCGGCGCCCGGGACCTCGCGGCGATGCTGCCCCCGACGATCCCGATGAGACCGAGCATCGCGGCGATCGAGCGCGCCGTGGGACCGGTGGGGGCGTGGTCATGGAAGACCGACTGGCCGAGCGGGACCACGCTGAGCTGCACGTAGCGCCAGATCACCTCGGCCTCGGTGAAGACCTGCACGCCCAGGGGCCGCAAGGCCGGGTGCGGGGTGGTGATGGCCCCGTAGATGCGCCACCGCAAGCCCAGGAAGGCGAGCACCGCCAGGGCCCAGGGGGCGTAGCGCCGCCAGCGGACCGCGCGCAGGTCCCCGCCCCGGATCGCGAAGACCTCGATGAGCAGGAAGGCCACGGGCATGGTGACCGCGACCTCCTTGGAGAAGATGCCCAGCACCATCGCCCCCAGCGCCAGGGCCGCGCGGGCCGCGCCGCCCTCCAGGCACCACCGGGTCCAGGCCAGGCAGCCGAGCAGGTAGAACAGGGCGCAGAGCTGCTCGCTGCGGCCGGTGACGTAGGTGACCGACTCGGTGGTCAGGGGGTGCAGGGCCCACAGCCCGGCGCCGAAGAAGCCGAACCACAGCGGCCGGGGGAGCTGGCGGGCCTCGGCCAGGGCGACCCCCAGCAGCATCGCGATGCCGGCGGTGACGCCGTGCAGGACGACGTCCACGACGTGGTAGCTGAACGGCTCGAAGCCGGCGGCGTGGAAGTTCAGGGCGTAGGTGCCGATGGTGATCGGCCGCGACCAGTTGTAGGCCAGCACCAGCCGCCACTGCTCCAGGAAGCGGATGGTCTTGTTGCCGATGACCTCGACCTTGTCGTCGTAGGTGAACGCGCCGTGCAGGGCGTTGGACCAGGCCAGGGCGATGAGGGCCAGCAGCACCAGCCACGCACCCCAGCGGGCGGCCTCCTCGCGGCTCACGCGAGCACCTGCTGGTAGAGGTCCCGGTGGCGCGCGGCGACGACCTCGAAGGAGAGGTTCGCCTCCACGTAGCGGCGGCCCCGGGCGACCATGGCGTCGGCCGCGTCCCGGTCGCGCAAGAGGGTGCGGATCCGGGCGCGCAGGCCCTCGACGTCGGCGTGGCGGACCAGCAGCCCGGCCCCGGCCGCGCCGATCAGCTCGCCGCAGCCGCAGTCCCCGCCCACGACCACCGGCGCGCCGCACATCAGGCCCTCGAAGGGCACCAGCCCGAAGACCTCGGCGGTGGAGGGGTAGACCAGCACGTCGGCGTCCACCAGCAGGGCCAGGCGCTCAGGGCCCTCCAACAGGCCGGTGAACACGACGCGGGCGTCGGCCCGGGCCCGCGCGGTGGCCATCGCCCCCATGTCGTTCCCCCCGATGACCAGGGTGGCGTCGGCCACGCCGCCGTCGGCGAAGGCCTCGACCAGGTGCTCGACCCCCTTGCGCGGCGAGACCTGCCCCAGGTAGGCCACCACGCGCCCCTGGATGCCCCAGCGGGCCTTGAAGTGCCCGCGCGGGGGCAGCTCGGCGAACTCCTCCAGGGAGAGGCCGTTGGGGATGCGGGCGACCCGCTCGGGGGGCACGCCGTGGGAGAGGAACTGGCCCCGCTCGGCCTGGGACACCGCGATGAGCTGCGCGGCCCCCTGGGGCACCCGCCCGGAGACCAGCAGATCCCACAGGAGCTTGGCGCCGACCTTGCGCTCGTGGCGGGGCAGCGTGCCGTTGGGGGTCATCACGTAGGGCACCCCGCGCGCCCGAGCCCAGTCGGCGGCGGCGTTGTTGAGCAGGTGGCGGTGGCCGTGCAGGTGGACGAGGTCGACGTCGCCGACCGCGTCCAGCGCGGCCCGGGCCCCCCAGGGCAGGAAGAGCTGGTGGTCGTAGGCCAGGCGGTTGGAGAGGTTCCGGCTGACCAGGACCCGCACCCCGTCGACCTCCCGATCCGGGGGGACCTCGGCGCGGCGGCTGTCCAGCGCGTCGGTGGTCCACACCGTGCAGTCCACCTCCTGGGCCGCCAGCGCGCGGGTCAGGCCGTGCACGATGCGCGGGATGCCGCCGTAGGCCCACGTCGGGGGGAAGTAGGGGGTGACGTGCAGCACGCGCACGGGCTCGGGCCTCCTGTGAGCCGGATGTCAGACCCTAACGCATCCCGGGGCCTGTCGGTTGACGCTTCGTCCGACCGGAAATACGCTGAGGCGGCTCCTGTGGCTCGGAGGGCCCATGCTCCTGCTGACCATCCTCGGCACCCTGGCCGGCTGCGGCCCCAACTGCCAGTCCACCTGCAACCGCATCTACGGCGACGCGCCGAACTGCGGCATCCAGCGCGGCGGCCGCACCCAGGTGGAGCTGTACGACCGCTGCATCACCGAGTGCGAGACCGCGATGGACAGCCCCGGCGAGCTGGACGGCTACGACCCGCTGGTCCGCCAGGGCAGCAGCGAGGACATCAACATCGAGAACGAGAAGCAGGCCGCCGTGTGGATGGACTGCATCGCCGAGTCCGACTGCAGCCGCCTCTCCAGCGGCTACTGCGCCCCGATCTGGTAGCCGATGACCCTCCTCCTCCTCCTCCTCGGCTGCACCCCCACCTGCGAGCAGACCTGCCGCAAGCTCATCCGCTGCGGCGAGGTCCCCAGCGACGGCGTCAGCGAGTTCCGCTGCACGGAGTCCTGCAACGACCAGATCGACCTGTATCAGCTGTGGGACGACACCCAGCTCCAGGAGAAGCAGGAGGCCGCACGGCGCTGCGTGGGCGACAACGAGTGTGCGCAGATCGCGGATGGGGTCTGCTACGACGAGGACATGTACATCTATTGATCCGGTCAGGATCTGCCCGCTTCAAGTGTAAGTTTCCTGGCCACTTGACCTCGTCCTGAGCGAAGCCGTAGACTCCACGAGCCCTACTGGCACAGGGCTGGCTGCACAGGTCTCGACGCGATCGAGGCCCCAGGAAAGGACTCCTCGGCTCTCATGGCACGTCGACAGACAAGGACTGTCTGGTCAGGTGACGTGCGTCTCCTCCTCATCGGAGGGGCGCTCACCCTGCCCGCTTGCGGCGGTGGACGCCGGCTGGTCACCGAGGTGCGGGCGTCCGCGGACGCCAACGAGAACTCGGCCGTACCGGTGGCCCTGGTGGTCACGAACGAGTCGGAGCTGAGCCGACGGCTGGGGGAGATGAGCGCGGAGCAGTGGTTCGCGTTCCGAGAGCAGATCCAGCGGGACTACCCGGACGAGAAGACCCTCTTCGTCGCGTACTGGGAGCTGGTCCCGGGTCAGGAGGCGCTCATCGTGGAGCACCGGGTCCCCCGCGCGCGGTACGCCTGGGTGTTCGCGGACTACGAAGCCCAGGGGGAGCACCGGTCCGCGGTGCCGCTCCGGCCTGCGCTTCGGGTGGAGCTGAACCAGACCGGCTTCGAGGCCGACCCCCTGTCCCGCCGGGGGCGACGGGAGCTGGAGCGGGCCAGAGCCCAGGGGCGCGACGACAAGGAGGATCGGCGATGAAGGACGCCATGGCGATCCCGCCCGCCGTGCAGTGGCACGAGGGCATGCTCCTGTCCCCGCAGCACTTCCAGCAGGCGAGCCTGCGGAGCGAGGCCCTGCTGCACTACCACGTCGCCCAGGTCCAGCCCTACCCTTGGGGGATCTCGGTGCTGGAGCTTGACCGGGGCCTGCTGCTGACGGGCATCTTCCGCGTCCTCCGGCTGGAGGCCGTCAGCCCGGACGGCCTGATCCTCGCCTTCCAGGCCGGCGACGGGCCCGATCTGGAGGTCGGGCTGACCGACCCCAGGAGCAGCACGGGCGAGCAGACCGTCTTCCTGGCGATCTCGGCGCGGGTGCCCGGACAGCTCTTCCCGCAGGGGCGGGTGTCCCGCTTCCGCTCGGTCGAGCCGGCCCCGGTGCTCGATGAGAACACCGGGGACAACCCCCTCCACATCCCGCGGCTGGTGCCGAACCTGCGCCTCGTGGCGGGGGATCGGCTGCCCTCCGGCTTCGTCGGTCTGCCGCTGGCTCGGGTGATCCCGGTCGGCTCCGGGTTCGCCCTCACAGAGTACATCCCGCCCCGGCTCTCGGTGCCCGAGACCTCGGACCTCGGCGCGCTCGCCCACTCCATCGTCGAGCGGGTGCGCAGCAAGGCCCTGGTGCTGGCCGCCCGCCTCAAGTCGGTCTCCGTGCAGTCAGACCTGGTGCTGGCGTCCGAGCTCCGCAACCGGGTTCGCCTGCTCATCTCCGCGCTCCCCATGGCCGAGGCCCTGCTGCGCACCGGAATGAGCCACCCCTTTCCGCTCTATCTGGCGTTGTGCAACATGCTCGGGCAGCTCAGCGCCGTGAGCGCGGACCCGGCCCCCCTCTCGCCGCCGAAGTACGACCACGACGACCTGTTCAGCTCCTTCGCCCAGCTCAAGCTGCTGATGTTCCGGCTGCTGGAGGAGGGGGTGCCGGAGTCCTTCCACATCATCCCCTTCGTGCTGGAGGACCGGGTCCACCGCGTCCGCTTCGAGGCGGAGTGGGTCGGCCGGCCGCTGGTCCTGGGGGTGCGGGTGCGGGGTCTGGCCACCGAAGCCGACGTGGACCGCTGGGTCTTCGGGACGCTCATCGGCTCCGAGCGGCACGCCGAGATGATGCGCAGTCGGCGCATCTACGGGGTGAAGCGCCGGAAGGTCCTGCTCTTCGAGGATCTCATCCCCCCGAGCGGCACGCTGCTGTACGAGCTGACCTTCGACGGCACCTTCATCGAGCCCGGCGAGGCGCTCTGGGTCTTCCTGCCTGAGAGCACCCAGGACCTCAAGCTCGATCTCCTCCTCTACGTCAAGAAGCCCTGAGGGTGCGATGACCGGCGGCATGCACCAGCTCGGACTGCTGCGACGCTTCCGCGAGTTCTACGCGGTGCTCCACCGGCTGCGTCGTCAGCTGGCCGGCCTGGGGGACGGCGAGCCCGCCGCCGCAGACGAGCTCCACGAGCGCCTGCGGGTGCTGCTGGAGGATCAGGCGCTGGTCTACCATGAGATGGGCGACACCATCGTCTATCAGACCTACCGGGACGCGCAGTACGTGATGTGCGCGCTCGCGGACGAGATGCTGCTCCACACGGACTGGGCGGGGCGGGCCCGGTGGAAGGAGCTGCTGCTGGAGCGCGCGCTGTTCGGCACCCACGGGGCCGGCGAGAAGCTCTTCGAGCGCATGGACGCGATGCTCCGGGACCGGAACCCCGCCCACCGCGAGCTGGCGACGGTGTACCTCGCCGCGCTCTCCCTCGGGTTCCGCGGCAAGCTCCGCGCCTCCGAGGCCACCGAAGCGCTGCGTTCGTATCGGATCCGCCTCTACACGCTGGCCTTCGGGACCGCCCCCGAGGCCGACCCGGACGCCAAGGACCCGCTGCTCCCCCAAGCCTACGAGAACGTGCTGGACGAGGTCGTCGCCGCGCCGCTGCCCGACCTCCGCCCGCTGGGGATCCTGCTGGCCGTGGTGTTCACGGTCGTGGGCATCGCGCTGAACCTCGACTGGTGGTGGAGCGTGCGCGACCTGCGCGCCCAGACCACCGCGATCCGGGAGCGGGGGGGCGCCGAGGCGCTGGTGGACCCGGTCAGCGCGGTGTGGAACGGCTGGGAGGTGCTGGCCGTCGCGGGGCTCGCCTCGGCGCTGGTCGCGGTCGCCTACGTGATCTACCGGCGGCGCGCCGAGCAGAAGCGCCGGGCCCGCGAGCGGGACACGGAGGGACCGCTGAGCGTTCGCGAGCTGCAGGCGTCGTTCAAGCGGGGGCTCAAGTACCTCCACGACAACGTCTCCGACCCCGAGCTGCGCCAGCAGGTGCCCCTCTTCCTGATGGTCGGCGGGCAGGACTGCGGCAAGACGGAGCTGCTCCGCGACGTGGACCTCCGGCGGGCCCTGGTCGGCCCTGAGGATCCGACGGACGCCCGGCCGGGCGCCCACTGGTGGTTCTTCGACGAGTCCGTCGTGCTGGACATCGCGGAAGACTACGTGGTGCCGAAGGACGGGCGGCGCTCGGAGCAGTGGACGGCCCTGCTGCGCCAGCTCCGGAGCCACCGCCCGACGCGCTCGTTCAACGGGGTGCTGCTGACCCTCCCGCTGGAGCTGTTCTACGGCCCGAACCGCCCCGGGGACGCGGCGCTGCGGGACGTGGCGCTGCGGATCTACGATCGGCTGCGCGAGGCCCAGGCCATCTCCGGGCTGCGCTACCCGATCTATGTGGTCGTCACGCGGACCGAGCAGCTCCCTGGCTTCCACGGCTTCGGACGGGAGCTGCGCCCCTTGGAGCGGCAGAGCATCTTCGGGTGGTCCAACCCGGCGCAGCTCGACTCGACCTTCCAGCCGGAGTGGCTCGACGCCGCCCTCGACAGCGTCGAGCAGGGGGTCACCGCCGCCCAGTGCCGCGTGTTCGCCCGCCGCGACGAGGTCCCGGACGTGGACGCGGCGTTCCTGTTCCCGGCGCGGCTCCTGGAGCTGGTCCGGCCCCTGCGCCAGTTCCTCAGCCAGATCCTCTCCCCGACTGTGTACCATGACTCCTTCTTCTTCAGAGGGCTGTACTTCGTCGGGCAGGGGGCCCACCTCGCCCCCCCCGTCGACGTGGAGGTCCAGGTCGAGGACGAGGCCCCGGAGGACGAAGCGCGCGAGCCCGCCGCGCCGACCTCGACCGGCGCGCCCTGGTACCTGCGAGACCTGCTCTCGGCCCGCGTCTTCAAGGAGATCGGCCTGGCCCGCCCCTCCTCGCGCATCATCGCGCAGCTCCGCTGGCAGCAGCCGGCGCTGCTGGCCGCCATCGCGGGGACCATCGTCATCGGCACCACCCTGGGGGCGGTGTTCCACCAGCGCTGGACCGAGAGCCGCGACAACCTCCTGGGGACGCTGCTGCAGTTCCAGGAGGGCATCGGCCCCTCGGTGCAGAAGTCCAGCGCGAGCGGGGGGATGCTGGACCAGAAGGTGCAGACGCTGCTGCGCGGGATGGCCGATCTCAGCACGGACCAGATGGACCACTGGTACCTGCCCATCTCCTGGTTCAACGGGATCGACGACGAGGTCCGTGACGCGATCGTGGTCGTGTGGGGGGAGGTCCTCGGCGTGATGCACCAGGAGCTGACCACCCGGTCCGAGGCGATCTGGTTCCCTCGCCCGTCCGCGCCCGAGGAGCTCCGCACCGTCGAGGCGATGACGGACATGACCGCCTGGAAGGAGCTGGTCGACTGGCAGCAGCGCATCTCGGCGTTTGAGTACAACTGTATACAATACAACCACCTCGCCGCGCCGGGGCAGGGCGGCGACGACGCGGACCTCAAGGAGTTCGGCGAGCTGGTGAAGTACCTCTACGGTCACGACGTCAGCGAGAGCTTCTACACCGACAGCCGCTACTATCAGGAGGCGCTGGGGCGCGCGGTGGCTCCCCCCTGCGAGGCCCTGCGTTCGCCGATCTTCGTCGAGAAGGTCCACAATGAGACCTGGACCCGGCTCAACGCCCTCTACGCCCGCCTGCTCGACAACAACAGCGCGCTGCTGGAGCTGGAGGCGGCGCAGCGGCGCATGACCCGGCTGGGGGACTCCGACATCCTGCGCACCCAGGAGCTGGAGATCCTGCGGGGGCTCAGCGGCTCGATCACCGCCGCCCAGCGCTCGATCGAATCCCAGCCCTGGCTCGCGCGCACCGAGTTCGCGCCGAACGACGAGCTCTTCGTGGTCCTCAAGCAGCTCGGCGCGCTGCGCCCGCTCCAGGTCCAGCCCGACGGGACCGGCGCCTACGACTTCGCGGAGGCCGCGAAGGCCGAGGGTCAGAGCCGCTTCGACGCGCTGCGCGCGAAGCTGCGGGGCCTGACCTACGACGGCTTCGGCGCCTTCGTCGAGGTGGCGGACGACAAGCCGGTCGAGCTGTCGATGATGCTCAAGAAGTTCCGGGACAACCTGGACGTCTTCCTGAGCCACGACGACCAGAAGCTGAACGACCAGAACATCGAGTCCCTCGGCATCCCCCGCCGCTCGGGGTACATCGTACGGTGGGATCAGGACACCCTGGATCAGGCCGTCGAGCTGGTCCACTTCCACCAGACCTTCATCAGCCGCGGCCTGGGGTTGTTCCCCAGCTCGATGCGGGACTCGATCCGGGACATCGCCAAGGGCAGCGTCGAGGTGGACCTGCTCGCGCTGCTGGCCCAGGCCCGGCGCCTGGAGCCCTCGTCCTACGATGACCCCAAGACCTCCCTGGGGATCGAGCTGGGTGACTTCCAGGCGGCCTCCCCGGACCTGTTGATGATCCTGGAGTTCCTGAACGACGAGGAGCTGTCCGCGTCCCATCGGGTGCTGCTGGCCGTGATCGGCGACCAGACCGGGGGCATGCTCCAGGACCTCGACGACGCCCTCAACACAGAGGATCTGTACTCCGCGCGCTTCGGCGGGTGGCCCTGCGAAGGCCAGCAGGTGTCCCAGGTGTTCGGGGCGCTGGACGGAAGCGGCGTCCGCAGCTTCCTCGACGCCCAGCGGGACGAGATCCGCGTGCTCTCCTCCCGCGCCCAGCCGCTCGTGGCCGTGTATCGGAAGTACCCGAGCCTGAAGCGCGGCGCGGCGGGGCGCCTCGCCGACCGCTGGGAGGAGATCGCGCTGGAGCTGGAGCGCTACGATCAACGCAGCACGGACAGCGCGCTGATCGCCCTGGAGAACTTCGTGCTCTCCGATCTCGGTGACGTGCGGCCGAACTACTACGAGCAGCTCAGCCCCACCGCGCTGCCCCGGGTCACCCGCGGCGACTTCTTCCGGGGTCGCCTGGGGGCGCTCGCCAACGGCGCCTATGAGCAGTGCCGGAACATGAAGGTCGTGGCCGCCGTGCAGGCCTGGGCCCGCCTCCAGCAGGCCTTCAACCGCGACCTGTCCCGCCGCTTCCCCTTCACCTCCGACGTCGGCGCCCAGAAGGCGGTCGACCCGGCGGAGCTGTCGGACTTCATCCGACTGTATCGAGCGGTGATGGACACCCACGCCGAGGTCATCCAGCGCGAGGCCCCGGACGAGGTGCAGCACTTCGTGGAGCAGATGGAGGCGGTCGCCTCCTTCCTGGAGCCGTTCATCGCGCCCCCCGGCGGAGGGGACGACTGGCTGTTCACCGTGGAGGCGGACTTCCGCGTGAACCAGGCCAACGAGGTCGGCGGCAACCAGATCGTCGCGTGGCGCCTGCAGGTCGGGGAGGATGACGTCGAGGCCGGCGGACCCCCCGGGGAGCTGGGGTGGCAGCCCAACACGCCGATCCAGCTCACGCTGCGGTGGGCGAAGGATTCGCCCCGGGTGCCCACGCGGCCGGACGCCCTGCGGGCGACCGTGGAGGATCGCGAGGTGACCTATGCCTTCGACAGCACCTGGGCGCTGCTCCGCCTGCTGGACGCCTACGCCAGCCCCTCCACGGAGTTCACGAACTTCCGCGACACCCACCCCAACACGCTGCGCTTCGTGATCCCCACCGAGCCGGCGTCCACCGACTACCGCGGGCCGGTGAAGGTGCCGGACACGAAGGTCTTCATCCGGGTCCGGGTGACCGCGCCCTCCGGGGACACCGACCTCGTGTACCCCGGCTCCTACCCCACCGCGGCCCCGACCTGGGTCGACACGAAGGGGCTGCCATGAGCCTCCTGCCCGACACCCTGACCGTCGATCCGGAGGCCCTCCTCCAGCCGATCTCCGAGGATCAGCCGGAGGGGGAGTCGCTGCGCTACGAGGGCACCTGGGATCGCATCCAGGAGGCGCGCCGCCAGGACGACCCGCACCTGCCCCAGGGGGTCTGGAAGACGCCTCGGAAGCAGGCGGACTGGAGCGCGGCGGCAGAGCTGTGCGTCGAGGCGCTGTGCACGCGCTCCAAGGACCTGCGCATCGCGGCCTGGCTCACGGAGGCCTGGACGACGCTCTTCGGCGTCCAGGGGACCACGCAGGGCCTGCGCGTCGTGCAGGGCCTCTGCGAGCGCTTCTGGGCGCGCCTCTACCCGGCGCTGGAGGACGACGCCGAGGCGCGGGTCGCGCCGATCGCCTGGCTGGACGACCACATCGACGTCATCCTCCGAACCCGGCCCATCACCACCGCGCGCGCCGACGGGAAGCCCGGCTTCACCCTGAGCGACTGGAACGAGGCCCTCAAGCTGACCGCCCTCTCCCCCAAGGACCGCAAGGCCCTGCGGGTGGGGACGCCCGAGGGGCCGCCCACCCGCGCGGACATCCTGGCCCTGGCCTCGCGCACCTCGCCCGAGGAGCTGGCGACGCTCCGCGCGTCCACGGATCAGGCGCTGGAGACCCTCCAGGCGCTGGAGGGGCTGTTCCGCGAGCGCCTGGGGAGCGAGGCGCGGGGGCTGGGTCGCCTCCGCCGCGCGCTCCAGGAGCTGAGGGAGTTCGTGCGGCTTGTCGGAGGCGACGCCGAGCCGGCCGCGCAGGGCGAGCCGGAGGCCGAGGCGGAGGAGACGCCGGCCGCGCCGGCCGCCGCCACCCCAAGCGCAGGCCCCATCCGGAGCCGCGCGGAGGCGTACAGACGCCTCGCGGAGGCGGCCGACTTCCTCCTTCGAACAGAGCCCCACAGCCCCACCCCCTACCTCGTCCGCCGGGCCATCGCCTGGGGCGACATGAGCCTCGTCGAGCTGCTCGATGAGCTGGTCCAACACAAGGACACCATGAAGGACATCCGTGAGCTGCTCGGCGTCAGGGACTGATCTCGCGTCGGTGACAGCATTGAGTTGAGAGCCCCCAGACAGAACGGAGAACACGATGAGTCGGAGTACACAGCACAAACTCGACAGCGTGCGCCCGCCGCGCGTACAGATCACCTACGACGTCGAGATCGGCGACGCCGCCGAGAAGAAGTTCCTCGCCTTCGTGGTCGGCGTGCTCGCCGACGTCGCCGGCCAGGCGCACGAGGACCTGCCCCGCCTGCGGGAGCGCAAGTTCATCGAGATCGACCGCGGCAACTTCAACGAGGTCATGCGCTCCATCGCGCCCCGCCAGCGCGTGCGCGCGCCCTTCACCCTCGGGGACGGCTCAGAGCGCAGCTTCCCCCTGGAGTTCAAGAGCCTCGACGACTTCGGACCGATGTCGGTCATCGATCAGGTCGAGCCCCTCCGCCAGCTCCTGGAGGCGCGGCAGCGCCTGACCGACCTGCTGGCCAAGCTCGACGGCAACACCGAGCTCAGCGATGAGCTTCAGCAGATCCTCGCAGACGACGCGCGTCTGAAGGCAATCCAGACCGAACTCAAGGGAAGCGAGGGTTGATCCCTCAGGAGGGCAGGACGCATCATGGCTGACAACAACGACAAGACGAAAGGCACGACCACCGAGACCACGGCGGTCGAGACACAGACGACCGAGACGAGCCTCGTCGCCGCGATCATCGAGCGCGGGCGCATGGTCCGCGACCCCAGCGACGCCGACCAGCTCGCGCTGGCCCGCCGGCTGCTCCAGGAGTTCACCGAGCAGACCGCGAGCGGCGACCTGACGCTCGCCGACAACCCGCTGACCGCCATCCAGAACCGCATCGCGCGGATCGACCAGCTCATCTCCGACCAGCTCAACGCGATCATGCACGCCCCCGAGTTCCAGCGCCTGGAGTCGGCGTGGCGCGGGCTGCACTACCTGGTCTCCAAGACCAACACCGGCACCCACCTGAAGATCCGCCTGCTGCCGATCACCAAGAAGGAGCTGCGCCGGGACCTGGAGACGGCGGTGGAGTTCGACCAGAGCGCGCTGTTCAAGAAGGTCTACGAGGAGGAGTACGGCACCTTCGGCGGCTCCCCCTACGGGGTGCTGGTGGGGGACTTCGAGTTCAGCCGCGAGACCCCGGACGTGGCCACCCTGGAGAAGGTCGCCAGCGTCGCCTCGGCCGCCCACGCGCCGTTCATCGCGGCCGCGGGCCCCGGCATGTTCGACATGGAGTCCTTCCTGGAGCTGAACGTGCCCCGGGACATGCAGCTGCTGTTCGAGAGCTCCGAGCTGATCAAGTGGCGCGCGCTGCGCAAGACCGAGGACGCCCGCTACGTCTCTCTGACCCTGCCGCACTTCCTGCTGCGGCTCCCCTACGGCCCCGAGACCATCCCGGTGGACGGCCTCAACTTCGTCGAGGACGTCGACGGCACCGACCACAGCAAGTACCTGTGGGGCAACTCGGCCTACGCGCTGGCGGAGCGGATCACCAACGCGTTCGATCAGTATCGCTGGTGCGCGGCCATCCGGGGCGTGGAGGGCGGCGGCCTGGTGCAGGGGCTGCCGATCCACACCTTCCCCTCGGCGGACGGCGACATCGCGGTGAAGTGCCCCACCGAGATGGCCATCACCGACCGCCGGGAGAAGGAGCTGAACGACCTGGGCTTCACGACGCTGTGCTACTCCAAGGGCACCGACATGGCGGCGTTCTTCGGCACGCCGACCGTCAACGAGCCCAAGAGCTACGACACCGACGAGGCCAACGCCAACGCCTTCCTGTCGGCGCAGCTCCAGTACATCCTCGCGGCCTCCCGCTTCGCCCACTACCTCAAGGCCATCATGCGCGACAAGGTGGGCTCGTTCATGTCCCGGGAGAACGTGTCCAACTACCTCAACCGATGGATCGCGCAGTACGTGCTGCTCAACGACAGCGCGGGCCAGGAGGCCAAGGCGAGGTTCCCGCTCCGCGAGGCGCGGGTCGACGTCACCGAGGTCCCCGGTCGCCCCGGCTCCTATCGGGCCGTGGTCTTCCTCAAGCCGCACTTCCAGCTCAACGAGCTGAGCGTGTCCATCCGCCTCGTCGCCGAGCTCCCCCCGCCGGCGGCCTGATCCGCCGCAGCTCGGCTTGAGCCCCATCCTCCAGGAGTCCTCTCATGCAGAACATGTATCTTGAGATCGACGGCGTGACGGCAGAGACCCTGTCTGAACGCACGGTCGCCAACATCGAGGTCCTCACCTACGCCCACGGCGTCTCCATGCCGCTGACCTTCCAGACCGGCTCGAACACGGGCCGGACCCACGGGCGGTCGCAGCACCAGGAGTTCACGATCACCAAGTACCTGGACCTCTCCAGCCCGGACCTGAACGTGCTGTGCTGCGGCGGCAACAACATCGGCACGGTGACGCTCCGCATCTTCCAGGCCGATCAGCACGCCGCAGACGCCGCGGCGGTCATCGAGTACATGACCTACGAGCTGAATGACTGCATCATCACCAACGTCAGCACCAGCGGCGGCGGCGCGGCCCGCCCGATCGAGACGGTGACCTTCAACTACAACAAGATCACCTGGACCTACACCAAGCAGAAGCACCAGGCCCCCGGCGGACCCGAGGGCAGCGCGTCCACGTACTGGGACCTCAACACCAACCAGGGCACGACCAACTCGGCCTGAGGGTCGACCGCGCGGCGGGGCCCCCCGCCCCGCCGCGCGGCGTTGAGGTGTGAGTCTTGGCCGAGACGCCCCGCTACTACGCGCGACCGCTGTTTTCCAGGCTCGTGGATGAAGACCCCCGGGTGGTCGCAGAGCCTCGCCCGGGGTCCGCGCTCACCCGCGCCCAGCTCCTCGCCCAGCTCGCCGAGGATCTGGATCGGCTGCTGAACACCCGCTGCCGCATCCCGAGCCGGCTGCTGAGGCGGTGGCCGCGCGGGGTCTCGGACTACGGCGTCGAGGACTTCACCCACCTGTACGTCGGCCGGGAGGACGACCGGCGCGAGGTGGAGCGCATGATCCGCCAGGCCATCACCACGTTCGAGACCCGCCTGCGCTCCGTGCGGGTCCACGTCGAGGCCCCGCTCCCCGACGGCCAGGGGCTGCAGGTGCGGATCGACGGCGTGCTCCTGCTGGACCGACGGCGCCAGCCCGTGTCCTTCCCGCTGACGGTGCGCTCCCGCGCGAGCGCGGGAGGGGGGTCGTGAACCGGACCCGCGACCAGCTCATGTACTACTACCTGGAGGAGCTCCGCGCCCTCCAGCGGGAGGGGACCGCGTTCGCCCACGCCTACCCCAAGGTCGCGCGTCGGCTGGGGCTGGGCCCCGGCGGGGTCTCCGATCCCCACGTCGAGCGTCTCCTGCAGGGCTTCGCCTTCCTCACCGGCCGGCTCCGCCACGAGCTGGAGAGCGAGTTCCCGCAGATCTCGGCGGCCATGCTGGAGGTGCTCAACCCGAACTACACCGCCCCGCTGCCCTCGATGAGCGTCGCCTGCTTCCAGCCGACGACCACGCAGGGGCGCCTCCTGTCCCCCTACACGATCCCCCGGGGCACGCGGCTCTTCGCCAGCGCCCAGACCGGGGAGACCGTGCGCTTCCGCACCTGCTACGACGTGGAGCTGCAGGCCCTGGCGGTCCGCTTCGCGGCGATCGAGGACCTGGAGGGGCTCGAGCTGCCGCCGCTGAAACCCCTCCCCGTCACCTCGCTGCGCGTCCAGCTCGCCTCGCTGGCGGGCGGCATGGCGGAGCAGGCCCCCCGGCGGCTGCGCTTCCACCTCAACGCCGACCCCGTCACCGCGTTCCAGCTCTACGAGCTGCTGTTCAGCGAGGGCGTGCACGTCGCGGTCCCCGACACCCGTCTGGGGCGGGCGGGCCGCGCCCGGCTGCGCGTCCTGCACGGCGCCCGCATCGAGCAGGTCGGCTTCAGGCAGGACGAGGGCGTGCTGCCCCTCGGCCTGAACGCCCACGTCGGCACCCGCCTCCTCCAGGAGTACTTCGCCTTCCCCGAGAAGTTCCTGTTCCTGGACGTCCACCTCCCCGAGGGGGCGTTCGCGGACGTCCCCGGCGAGCAGGCCCAGCTCTACTTCCTGCTGCCCACGCTCCCGGACCGGCGCTTCCCGGTGCTCACCGAGGTGTTCGCGCTGGGGTGTACGCCCATCGTGAACCTGTTCACCCGCCTCGCCGAGCCGCTCCGGCTGACCCGCCGGGCCAGCGAGTACCGCGTGGTGGCCGACATCCGGCGGGAACGCTCCACCGAGGTCCACACCGTCCTGCAGGCGGAGCTGTCCTCGGTGTCCACCGGAGAGACCCGGCCGGTGGTGCCCCTCCACTCCTACAGCCACGCCGCGGCGCAGAGAGACACCCAGGTGTTCTGGCTGGGGCGGCGCACGCCCTCGCTGGATCCGAACCGCCTGGGCAGCGATCTGCGCCTCGCCCTGGTCGATCTGAACCTCCAGTTCGCCCGGGTGCCCGACGAGGTGCTGCGCCTCCGCGTCATGTGCACCAACCGGCACCTCGCGGAGGAGGTCCCCGCGGGCGCCCGGATGGAGGTGGAGGAGGCGCTGCCGGTCGACGCCATCGTCTGCCTGCGCGCGCCCACCGATCAGGTCGACCCGCCCACCCGGGGCGCGCTGCTCTGGCGCCTGATCTCACAGCTCTCGCTGAACCACCTCTCGCTGACCGGGGACCCGCAGAGCCTGGACGCGCTCCGAGAGATCCTGCTGCTGTACGCGGACCCCCACGACCCCTCCCACGTCCAGCAGGTGCAGGGCATCCGGGGCGTGTCCAGTCGGGAGGTGGTCCGCCGCATCGGCCGTGACGCCTGGCGGGGCTTCTGCCGGGGCCTGGAGATCACGCTGCGCTTCGACGAGTCCATGTACACCGGCTCCAGCGCCTTCCTGATGGGCTCGGTGCTGGAGCAGTTCATGGCGCGATACGCCACCGTCAACACGTTCACACATGTGCTGGTCCGCAGCGAGCAGCGCGAGGGGATCTGGAAGGAATGGCCGGTTCGGGCTGGGGAACAGATCGTCCTCTGATCGAGCTCCTCATGGAGGAGGCGCATCGGTTCGAGTTCTTCCAGGCGGTCCGCCTGCTGGAGCGCTTCTTCGACCTGACCCAGGACCGGCGCCCGCCCCAGATCGACCAGGCCATCCGCCACAAGGGACAGATCAGCCTCGCGTTCCCGCCGACGGAGGTGGTCGGGGTCCGCGTCCCGGAGGAGGGGCGCTGGCTGGTGGAGCTGGAGAGCGCCCTGATGAGCCTCGCGGGGGCGCACGGCCCGCTGGAGCTGCCCTTCACCGAGCTGGTGCTGGAGCGCGTGCAGGCCGGGGACACCGCCATGCAGGACTTCCTCAACGTGTTCCAGCACCGGCTGCTGGCCATGCTGCCGCAGATCCGGGCGGCCCACCGCACAGGGTTCTCCATCCAGGCGCCGGAGCACGACATCCTCTCCGGCTACCTGTTCGCGGTGATGGGCCTGGGGACGCCCAAGGTCAGGGAGCGGCTCAGCATCCCGGACCGCTCCCTGCTGGGCGGGGTGGGGCTTCTGGCGCGGGAGCCCCGGTCCCTCGCCGGCCTGGAGGCGCTGCTGTCCGCCCACTTCGGCGTGCCGGTGCGCACCCGCCCGCTGGTGGGGGGGTGGTGCCCGCTCGACGCCACCCAGCACACCCGAATCGGCCCCGCCGGACAGAACCGCCGCCTGGGGGACGACGCGACGCTGGGCGTGGCCGCGTGGGACCAGCAGAGGGGCTTCGACGTCACCCTGGGCCCCATGAGCTGGCGACGGTTCAACCAGTTCCTCCCCGTCCGCACGGCGGCGGACGCGCCGACCGAGGCCGTCCCCACCGCGTACACCGCGCTCGGTGAGCTGACCCGGCTCTACTGCGGCGTGTTCAGCCACTTCTGCGTGCGCCTGCGCCTGGAGGAGGGCTGCGCCCCGCCTCTGCGGCTGGGCAGCCCGGAGGGGCCGAGGCTGGGGTGGACCGCCTGGGCGGGGCGGCCCGGCCCGGACGTGGAGGTGAAGCTCTTCGGATACTGGCGAAGCCCACGCACCTGAGCCTTGATATTATTGACATGTCAAGATAATTTCTCCAGCATGCTCGAAGACGCGCCAGGAGATCTCGCCCGGTCGTTGGACCCCTCCGCCCGCCGGGTGCTGGAGGAGGCCGCGCGCCTGGCCGGCGCGCGGGGCCAGGCGCTCGTGGAGCCCGTACACCTCATCGCGGCGCTCGCCAGCAGCGCGCCCGGCCAGCGGCTGCTCGCCAGCGCTGGCGCAGATCCCCACCGGGTCAAGGCCCAGAGCCTGAGGCGGCTGGACATGGGGCGTCGGCACCGGGAGGCCCTCCCCACCCTCTCCCCGGCGCTGGTCGAGCTGCTGGAGGCGGCCCATCGACGCTGCGCGCCTCGGCTGACCTCGGTGGGCGCGCTGCTGGACGAGACCCTCCAGGACGGCGCCCGGCGAGCGCACGCCGTGGAGCTGGTCCCGGCCCTGCGCCGGGTGGAGGCGACCCCCGCCCAGCCAGCGCCGCACGCGCCCCCCCCGCGCCCCTCCCGCGAGGCCCTCGCGCGCTACACCGTCGACCTCACCGCGCGCGCCCGCGCCGGTCGGCTCGACCCGGTCATCGGTCGGGACGAGGAGATCCGGCGCCTCATCGACATCCTGATGCGCCGCCGTCAGAACAACCCCCTGCTCGCAGGCGAGGCCGGGGTCGGCAAGACCGCCGTCGTGGAGGGGCTCGCCGCCCGGATCGCCGCGGGGGATGTGCCGCCTGCGCTCCGGGACGTCGCGCTGCTGGCCCTCGACCTGGGGCTGCTGGAGGCCGGCACCGCGCTCCGGGGCGCCTTCGAGGAGCGGCTCAAGCAGCTCATCCACGAGGTGTCGACCTCCCCGCAGCCGGTCATCCTCTTCGTGGACGAGGCCCACACCCTGGTCGGCGCCGGGGGCCAGCCGGGCACGGGGGACGCCGCGAACCTGCTCAAGCCGGCGCTGGCCCGGGGCGAGCTGCGGCTGATCGCGGCGACGACCTGGGCCGAGTACAAGGCGCACATCGAGGCGGATCCGGCGCTGAGCCGTCGCCTGCAGCTCGTCCGCGTCGACGAGCCCGACCCCCGCGACGCCGTCCGCATGCTCCAGGGCCTCGCGCCCACGCTGGAGCGCCACCACGGCGTGCGCATCCGCGACGAGGCGCTGCGCGACGCGGTCACCCTGTCCCACCGCTACCTGCGCGACCGCCGGCTCCCCGACAAGGCCATCAGCGTGCTGGACACCGCGTGCGCCCGGGTGGCCATCAGTCAGACCACGCGCCCCCCCGCCCTGGAGGAGCAGGCCCGTCACCTGGAGCGCCTGGAGGCCCGACGGCGCAGCCTGCTGCGGGAGCAGGTCCTCGGGGTCGCCTCCGCCGACGACCTGCGCCCGCTCGACCATGCGCTGGCCGCCGCGCGCGAGACCGAGCGCGACCTCCGCCTCCGCTGGGCGCAGGAGCAGCGCCTGACGCAGCAGCTGCTCGAGCTGGAGGTCGGGTTGGAGCGCGGCCAGGGGACCCTCGAGCCGCTCCGAGCGCTGCGCGCCCGGCTCGCGACGCTGCAGGGGGGCCGGCCGATGGTGTTCGACTGTGTGGATCGGCAGGTGGTCGCCCGGGTCGTGGCCGAGTGGAGCGGCGTCCCGGTGGGTCGCCTGCTGCGGGACGAGGTCTCCGTGCTGATGACCCTCCAGAACCGGCTCGCCCGCCGGATCATCGGCCAGGACCACGCCCTGGACCTCATCGCCCGGCGGGTGCGCACCGCCCGCGCCCGCCTGGACGCGCCCGACAAGCCCGTGGGCGCCTTCCTCCTGGTGGGCCCGAGCGGCACCGGCAAGACCGGGACGGCGCTGGCCCTCGCCGAGCAGCTCTGCGGCGATCAGCGCGGGCTGATCACGGTGAACCTGGGGGAGTACCAGCAGGCCCACAGCGTCGCCGGGCTCCGCGGGGCGCCCCCGGGCTACGTCGGCCACGGCAAGGGCGGCGCGCTGACCGAGGCGGTCCGCCGCAACCCCCACAGCGTGATCCTGCTCGACGAGGTGGAGAAGGCCCACCCCGACGTGCTGGAGCTGTTCGACGCGGTGCTCGACCAGGGGCGGATGGACGACGCGGAGGGGACCACGGTGGACTTCTCGAACACCGTGATCCTGCTGACGTCCACCCTGGGCGCCGGGCTCATCGCCGAGGTCTGCGCGCGGGGGCGGCCGGACCTCGCCGCCCTGGGGGAGGCGCTTCGCGGCCACCTCAGCGGGCGGCTGCGGCCCGGCCTGCTGGCCCGGGTCACGCTGCTGCCCTACCTGCCGCTGGGGCCTGACGCGCTGGCGCAGATCGCTGCGGCGCGCCTGCAGACGCTCGCGCGCCGCTTCGAGGCCAGCCACGGCGCGCCGCTGCACCTGGACGAGCGGCTCGCCGAGGCCATCGCGGCGCGCTGCGTCGGCGCCCCGGAGGGCGCGCGGGCGATCGAGCGCGTCCTCGCAGACGAGCTGCTCCCGGAGCTGTCGGGGCAGATCCTGCGGTCCCTCGCCGACGCCCGCGCGCCCGCCGCAGTGGCGGTGACGGCGGACGCGCGCGGGCGCCTGCGCTGCCGGGAGGCGGACGCCCCCACGCCCCGGGATCTGGAGAACCTGGGCTACGATATCCCCACCTTCGCCGGGCCCGCCTCGGAGCCGGGGGAGCCTCCCGACCGCATGACGCTGACCGGAACGTGAGCGAGACCCAGTCCAACGCCATCCTCAAGGTGCACACAGCCCTCGGCGAGGACGCCCTGGTCCTGGTCCGGCTGCAGGGCGAGGAGGAGATCTCCGGGCTGTTCCGCTACACCCTGGAGATGATCTCGGATCAGGCCGACCTCGACCTGGCGGCGGTCATCGGCACCAACGCGGCGGTCGAGATGACCCTCTCCGACGGCTCGACGCGGTGGATCAACGGGGTGGTGGTCCGCTTCATCCAGGCCGGGACCGGCGTGCGGGTCACCACCTACTTCGCCGAGCTGCGCCCGTGGCTGTGGATGCTCAAGCTCGGCTCGGACTGCCGCATCTACCAGCAGAAGGCCGTGCCGGACATCCTGACCGGGATCTTCGACGCGCTGGGGTTCAGCGACTACGCGCTCCGACTGGAGGGCTCCTACGACCCCCGCGAGTACTGTGTGCAGTACCACGAGACGGCCCTGGATTTCGTGTGCCGGCTGATGGAGGACGAGGGCATCTTCTGGTTCTTCGAGCACAGCGACTCGGCCCACACCCTGGTGATCGCGGACGCGGCGGGCGCCCACGAGGCCTGCCCGGGGCTGGCCCAGGCCAGCTACGGCGACCCCGGGGGGACCTGGCGCTCCGACGAGGCCATCCAGCAGCTCTCCATCTCCAAGGAGGTCGTGCCGACGGGCTACGCGCTGAGCGACTTCAACTTCGAGGTGCCGTCCACCGACCTGACCGTCAAGGTCGAGGGCCAGGGCGCGGGGGGCTTCCAGCACTTCGAGTACCCGGGCGGCTACGGCACGAAGGACGCGGGCGAGGGACGGGCCCGGCTGCGCATCGAGGCCAGCGAGCTGCCCCAGGACCGCATCGCCGGCAGCAGCACCTGCCGCGCGTTCACCGCCGGCTACGCCTTTGAGCTGGTCGGGCACAACCGCGAGGACGTCAACGGCACCTATGTGCTGCGCCGGGTCACCCACTCCGGCAGCCGGGAGCACTACAGCAACAGCTTCGAGGCCTTCCCCAAGACCCTCCCCTTCCGGCCGCTGCGCAGCACATCCCGCCCGGTCATCCACGGCGCCCAGACCGCGACGGTGGTCGGCAAGTCCGGCGAGGAGATCTGGACCGACCAGCACGGCCGCATCAAGGTCCAGTTCCACTGGGACCGCTACGGCACCTCCGACGAGAACAGCTCCTGCTGGATCCGGGTCGCCCAGCGCTGGGCCGGCAAGGGCTGGGGCATGGTCTGGTTGCCCCGCATCGGGCAGGAGGTCATCGTCAGCTTCCTGGACGGCGACCCCGACCGCCCCCTGGTGACCGGCTCGGTCTACAACGGCGAGCAGACGCCGCCCTACCCGCTCCCGGACGAGCAGACGAAGAGCACCCTCCGCAGCGACTCCAGCAAGGGCGGCGGGGGCTTCAACGAGCTGCGCTTCGAGGACAAGAAGGACGAGGAGGAGGTCTACCTGCACGCCCAGAAGGACCTCAACGTCGAGGTGGGCAACGACGAGACCGACACGGTGAAGAACAACCGCACCGTCACCATCCAGGAGGGCGACGAGACCCTGGTCGTCGAGAAGGGCAACCGCAAGGTCCAGGTCAGCGAGGGCGGCGAGAAGCACAGCGTCAAGGGCGCCCGGGAGCTGCTCGTCGTCGGGGCGGAGAAGCACACCAACCAGGACACCTTCACCCACGAGGTCGCCAAGGACTACAACCTCAACGTGGACGGCAACCTGACCATCGCGGTCATCGGCAACCTGAAGATCCTGGCGGACGGGGACGTGCAGATCGAGGCCGGCAAGAACATCACGCAGAAGGCGAAGATGGACATCAGCGCCGAGGCCACGATGAACATCTCCAACAAGGCCACGATGAACCTGACCAACGAGGCCAACGTGAGCATGACCAACAAGGCGAAGGTGTCGATGACCAACGACGGCGGTATCAACATGACCAGCAAGGCCAGCGCGATGCAGACGGTCGACGGCGGCGGCATGCTGACCCTCAAGGGCGGTCTGGTGAAGATCAACTGAGCGCAAGATGGCCGACGAACGCGACAAGACGTCCCCCGAAGCGCCCCCCGAGCCCGACGAGAGGCCCGGCGAGCGGGTCAAGGAGCGGGTGGAGGACCTGGTCGAGGACCTCCTGGGGGGGCGGGGCGCGGCGGCTGAGGGTGACGGCGCTGGTGGTGCCACTGCTGCCAGCTCTCCTGAGGCTGCTGACACAGTTGGCGCTTCTATGGCGTCCTCTGGGGCTTCAGAACCTTCTCCTGACAACATGGAGCCTCCTGCTGACAAGTCTGAAGACCGTGCTGGAGGCTCGAAGGCCGCGGTGGACCCCGCGTCGCCTGGCGCTGACGCGGCCGGGGGGTCTACGAGCGACGCCTCCACCGCGCCGACTGACGCCGCCGACGCGGCCAGCGCGGCCAGCGCGGCCAGCGCGGCCAGCGATACCGCCGACGCACCCCGCGCCGCGACCGACGCCGCCGACGCACCCCGTGCGGCGCCTGACACCGCCGACACACCCCGCGCCGCAACCGACGCCGCAACGGGCGCCGCCAACCCGGCGATCGATGCCGCCGTCAGTCCGGCGACCGACGCCGCCGACACACCTGGCGTCGCGACCGACGCCGCCGACACCCCTGGCGTCGCGACCGACGCCGCCGACACACCTGGCGCCGCGACCGACGCCGCGGAGGGCGCGGCCAGCCCGGCGACGGATGCCGCATCGGGCGCGGTAACGGCGGCCTCCAGCGCCGCGGGCGCAGTCTCCAGCGCTGCGGGCGCGGTCTCCAGCGCCGCGGGCGCAGCGACCGACGCCGCCTCCAGCGCCGCGGGCGCAGCGACCGACGCCGCCTCCAGCGCCGCGGGCGCAGTCTCCAGCGCCGCGAGCGCAGCGACCGACGCCGCCTCCAGCGCCGCAGGCGCAGTCTCCAGCGCCGCGGGCGCAGCGACCGACGCCGCCTCCAGCGCCGCGGGCGCAGTCTCCAGCGCCGCGGGCGCAGCGACCGACGCCGCCTCCAGCGCCGCGGGCGCAGTCTCCAGCGCCGCGGGCGCAGCGACCGACGCCGCCTCCGGCGCGGCGGGCGCAGTCTCCAGCGCCGCGGGCGCCGCGACCAACGCCGCCTCCACCGCCGCAGGCGCGGTCACCGGGGCCGCCGAGGCCGCCGCCGGAGCCGTCGCCGGGCGGTCACCGCCGCCACCGCCGCCGCCCTCGCAGGCCGCCGCCATGCGCGCGCGCGCCGGCACGGCCGCCCTCGAGCAGGCGCGCGCGCTGGGCGCCTCCAGCCAGGCCGCCCTGGACGCGGCCCAGGGCCTGGCCGACGCCGCCGCCGCGGTGCCGCAGGCCGACCTCGCCGCCCTCGCCGAGCAGCTCAAGGCGCTGGTCGGCCAGGATCCGGAGGCGCTGCTCGCGGGTCTCCAGGAGCTGGCGGCCCTGGATCCGGAGGCCTTCTCCGGCGCCCTCCAGCAGCTCGGGCAGCTCGATCCCGACGCGCTGATGGCCATGCTGCCCGGCCTGCAGGATCTGAACCTCCCCATCTCGCTGGACGACCTCGCGGCGCTGCAGGACCTCACCGCGATGGCGGCCTCCCTCAGCGGCATCGGCCCGGCGACCCTGTGGCGTCTGCTGCTGTCTCTGGGCTTGCCGGACCTGTTCGGCGGCGGCGGGGATGACGGCGGCGGCGGGGATGACGGCAGCGGCGAGGATGACGGCAGCGCGGACGGCGGCGGCGGGGACGACGGTGGTGACGATGGAGGTGGCGGCGACGACGGAAGCGGAGAGGACGACGGCAGCGGCGGCGACGACGGCAGCGGCGGCGACGACGGAAGCGGTGAGCAGGACAGCGGCGACGGGACCGACCCCACCGCGAAGGACCCCACCGCGAAGGACCCCACCGCGAAGGACCCCACCGCGAAGGATGGCGCCGCCGCCACGCCAGGGAAGGACGGGGCGGCCCCGCCGGGCCCGGACGGCGCCGCCGAGGCCGGCGAAAGCGAGGACGCCGCGCCGCCTCCCGTCGACGCCGCCCTGCTCAAGCTGCTCGACCTGCTCGCTGGGGCTGCGGTCCCCCCCGTCCCAGCCCCGCCGAACTTCGAGCAGCGCGACAAGGACGGCAACCTGCTCGCCCGCATCCCCATGACCGACGGCAAGAAGGACGGCGTCGCCGAGTTCTTCAACGCCGACGGCGTGCTCACCCAGCGGGCCACCTACGTCGACGACCAGCTCGAAGGGGTCTCCACCTTCTACGACGACGCGGGGCAGGTCAGCTCCCGGACCGAGTTCCACAAGGACCAGAAGGACGGCGTCACCCGGATCTACCAGGACGGGCAGATGACGCAGCGGATCGAGTACTACGAGGACCAGAAGGAGGGCTTCTCCGTCGCCTACAAGGACGGCGAGGTCCAGAACGTCATCCACTACTACGAGGGCAAGCAGGACGGCGTCTACCTCATGTTCAGCGACGCGCGGCGCATCACGATGCGGGGGCTCTACAAGGAGGACAAGCTGCACGGCGCCTCGGTGTGGTTCGACGAGCAGGGGCGCCTCACCAAGCAGATCGACTACCGCGATGGCAAGAAGCACGGCTTCGAGGTGGAGTTCGCCCGCTCAGGCCAGCCGCTGCGGATCACCCGGTTCGTCAAGGACAAGAAGCACGGCCCGGACCTGTCCTTCTTCGAGAAGGGGGCCCTGCGCAGCGAGGCCTTCTACAACGAGGGCCAGATCATCGGCGACGTCACCGAGTTCGACCAGAACGGCCGCGTCGTCTACGGAAAGTCGCTGAGCTGGCTCCAGCGTTGGTGGCTGGGCTGGGAGGTCCGCATGGAGGACTTCTTCCAGGACTGGCGGGACCGGGAGCGCTGGAAGCTCGAGGGGATGCGGGAGCGCTGGGAGAAGCGCTGGGCCTGGCTGCGGCCCAAGGTGCGCGGCTGGCTGGACCTCCCCCTGTCCCGCGAAGAGAATGAAGAGAAGCTGGGCAAGGTGCTGGAGGAGATCATGGGCCAGGTGACCGGCGGCGGTGACAAGAAGGGTGAGCAGGCGGAGGGTTAGGATGCAGGTCTGTGCGGGCGCGATGATGATGTGCAGCTTCGGCCTGGCGCCCGCGTCGCTGGTGGTGCTGCCCGCCAACCGGGTGCTCACCGGGACCCCGGCGGCGAACATCATGGACAACAAGCCCATCGTGAACATCCCGCCGTTCGGGATGTGCACCTCTCTGGCCAACCCCCAGGTCGCCGCCGCGACGGCCGCGGCATTGGGGGTGCTCACGCCCATGCCCTGCATGCCGGTCATCCCCGCGCCCTGGGTGGTCGGCTCCCCGACGGTGCTGCTGGGCAACATGCCGTCGTTGAACATGAATTCGAAGCTGATGTGCGCCTGGGCGGGCGTGATCCAGATCCTCTCGCCCGGACAGGTGACCGTGGTGATCCCATGACGGCGGAGGTCCCGTGCGGATCCTGTTGAACGACGGCGGCCAGCCGGTCGAGCTGGTGTCGGAGGACCACTTCCTGGGCTTCTACGACGAGGCCCATGTGCAGCGCTACCTCGCTCGGCTGCTGGAGGACCCCGACAACCGGCAGACCCTCCGGGCCGCCTACGCCCGCGACAACAACATGCCGGCGGCCACCCACGTCGACGACATGGCCGTGGGGCTGTGGCTGGCGCGCAAGCTGCTGGCCGGGCGGGTGCGCATCCTCGCTCACAACTACCTGTATCTACATGGCTATCAAGTGCCTGCCGCCCGCGCCGTGCAGCCCGGAGACCAGGAGCCGGTGGAGATGGCCCCCGGGCGGTCCGGCCTGCGCCCGGCCTCCCCCGAGGAGACCGAGCCCGAGCCGGTCGAGTTCGAGCCCGACGAGCCGCCCTGGCTGGACATCGAGCTGGTCGACGAGCAGGGGCGGCCGGTCCCGGGCGAGCTGTACACGGTGGAGCTGCCCGACGGGACCTTCCTCCAGGGCAGCCTGGACCCGAACGGCAAGGCCCGGATCCGGGGCGTGGACGCCCAGACGGCCAAGGTGTCGTTCCCGAACTACGACGCGGACGCCTACGACCTGGAGTAGGGTCAGTCGGCGTCGAGGGTCAGCGCGGGGGGCTTCTCCGGCGGGGCGGGCTCGCCGTATTCGGCGCCCAGAGACAGCGCCGGGGGTTTTTCGGGTGGGGCGGGCTGGCCGTACTCCGCGTCCAGAGACAGCGCGGGGGGCTTCTCCGGCGGGGCGGGCTCGCCGTACTCGGCGCCCAGAGACAGCGATGGCGGCTGGGTCAGGGGCGCGGCCTGGCCGTACTCCGCGTCCAGCGACAGCGCGGGGGGCTTCTCCGGCGGGGCGGGCTCGCCGTACTCCGCGTCCAGCGACAGCGCCGGGGGTTGTTGGGGTGGGGAGAGCTGGCCGTACTCCGCGTCCAGCGACAGCGCGGGCGGCTCTTCCGGTGGCGCCGGCTCGCCGTACTCCGCGTCCAGAGACAGCGCCGGGGGTTTCGCTGGCGGGGCGGGCTCGCCGTACTCCGCGTCCAGAGACAGCGCGGGGGGCTTCTCCGGCGGGGCGGGCTCGTCGTAGTCCGCGTCCAGCGACAGCGCGGGCGCCTCCTCTGGCGTGACCTGCGCGTAGTCTGCGTCCAGCGTCAGCGCGGGAGGCTCTTCTGGCGCGACCTGGGCGTAGTCTGCGTCCAGAGACAGCGCCGGGGGTTTCGCTGGCGGGGCGGGCTCGTCGTATTCCGCGTCCAGCGTCAGCGCGGGCGTCTCCGCTGGCGCGACCTGGGCGTAGTCCGCGTCCAGCGACAGCGCGGGCGTCTCCGCTGGCGCGACCTGGGCGTAGTCCGCGTCCAGCGTCAGCGCGGGCGCCTCTTCCGGCGACACCTGCGTGTAGTCCGCATCCAGCGACAGCGCGGGCGTCTCCGCTGGCGCGACCTGGGCGTAGTCCGCGTCCAGCGTCAGCGCGGGAGACTCCTCTGGCGCGACCTGCGTGTAGTCCGCGTCCAGCGACAGCGCCGGCGTCTCCGCTGGCGCGACCTGGGCGTAGTCTGCGTCCAGCGTCAGCGCCGGCGTCTCTTCCGGCGCGACCTGCGCGTAGTCTGCGTCCAGCGACAGCGCCGGCGTCTCCGCCGGCGCGACCTGCGCGTAGTCTGCGTCCAGCGACAGCGCCGGCGTCTCCTCTTGCGCGACCTGGGCGTAGTCTGCGTCCAGCGTCAGCGCCGGCGTCTCCTCTGGCGCGACCTGGGCGTAGTCTGCGTCCAGCGTCAGCGCGGAAGGCTCTTCTGGCGCGACCTGGGTGTAGTCTGCGCCCAGCGTCAGCGCGGGCGTCTCCTCCGGCGCGACCTGGGCGTAGTCTGCGTCCAGCGTCAGCGCGGGCGTCTCCTCCGCCGCGACCTGGGCGTAGTCCGCGTCCAGCGTCAGCGCGGGCGTCTCCTCCGGCGCGACCTGGGCGTAGTCCGCGTCCAGCGTCAGCGCGGGCGTCTCCTCTGGCGCGACCTGGGTGTAGTCCGCGTCCAGCGTCAGCGCGGGAGGCTCTTCCGGCGCGACCTGGGTGTAGTCCGCGTCCAGCGTCAGCGCGGGAGGCTCTTCGGGCGCGACCTGTGCGTAGTCCGCGTCCAGCGTCAGCGCGGGAGGCTCCTCCGGCGCGACCTGCGTGTAGTCCGCGTCCAGCGTCAGCGCGGGCGGCGCTTCTGGCGCGACCTGCGTGTAGTCCGCGTCCAGCGTCAGCGCCGGCTCCTCTTCCGGCTCCGGTGCCCGGACGTGCGCCTCCAGGGTGAACGCCGGCTCCTCCTCCGGCGGCGCGGGCGCCTCGAAGTCCGCCTCCAGCACCAGCGTCGGGGCCTCCGACGGCTCCGGCGCGCGGACCCTGGCCTCCAGCGTGAACGCCGGCTCCTCCGCCTGCGGCGCGGGCACCGCGAAGCGCGCCTCCAGCACCAGCGTCGGGGCCTCCGACGGCTCCAGCGCGCGGACGCGGGCCTCCAGCGTGAACGCCGGCTCCACCTCCAGCGGCGCGGGCGCCTCGAACACCGACTCCAGCACCAGGGTCGGGGCATCAGGGACCGGCGCGGGCACATCCCGGATCCGCAGCCGCGCCCGGGGTCCCGCGATCGGCGCCTCCACCGCGTCGCGCACCCGGAGCCGCGCCTTCGCCCGGCTCGGCAGCGGCGGCGGGCGCTTGAGCACGAAGCGGTGGGCCTCGTTGAACGCCACCTCCGCCTGCTTGAGCTTGCGCAGCCGGACCGCGACCTCGTCGCCGGTCTGCACGTCCTTGGCCTCGCCGCGCAGGTCCCGCAGCGCCTGGTTCTCCTGGTCCTGGAAGAAGTCGTCCCAGTGCCCGAAGCCGAGCCGCCGCGCGATGTGGGAGAGGGTCTCGCCCTCGCTGACCTGCACCCTCCTGGCCAAGCTGCACTCCTTGCCACCCTCAGGATAGCACTCCAGACGTCGGGGGCCGGGGGACGCGGGCTGCTATGCTGATCGTTGAGTGGTGGAGAGGTTCAGGATGGCCGACCACAAGCGCTCCGGCGAGACGATCACCCTGGAGGCGAGCCTGCAGGACGTGCCCCCGGAGGTCACGGAGGTCACGTTCGCCGTCCAGGTGGACAGCGAGGACCAGGGCTCCCAGACCGCTCCGCTGAACGATGACCGAAGGGGCGCCCGCTGGGAGGGCTACGTGCTCCCTGACGTCGCCGCCGACAAGGAGAAGGCGATCCTCACCGCGACGGTGACCGTGGGCGACGTCGCGTTCGACCTGGAGGGCCCCGACGGAGAGCCCCTGCAGGTCCACATCTGGCCCGCCACCCTCCGCGTCACCGTGCAGGACCCCGCGCAGGCCCCCCGCGTGGGCGTAACTTTGAGGGTTACACAACGCATCCCGGACACCGAGGCGCCGATCGTCCAGGAGCCATCCACCGTGGAGGGCGGCGGCCTGCCGGAGGGCTTCACCCTGCACCCGGGCCCCCTGGTGGCGATCGAGGTGCTCGAACCCGACATCGAGCAGAGCCGCGAGGAGACCAGCCTGCGGGAGCTGACCCTCACCGTGCTGCGCCGCGTCACCGCGACCCTGATCGGCCCGGCGCTGAGCCAGCCCGGGGGCCCCCCCGAGCGGCGCGCGCAGCGGGTCAACCTGGACACCGAGGACGAGGGCCGCGACGGCAAGGGGGACACCATCACCGTCCAGGTCGGCGCGCGGGGCGCGTGCGACGAGGGCAGCCTCGTGTTCGTCGAGGTGACCTTCGACAGCGTGCTGGGGATCGCGCGGACCACCCCCCTGCGCGCGGTCGAGGGGCTGACCGCGATCGAAGGGGCCGGCCCCGGGAAGGGCACCGTCGCCCTGGACGCCCAGGGGCAGGCCACCTTCACCCTCAAGCCGGGCATCGTGGGCGGCGACACCTGCACCCTGCGCGTGGGCGGCGCGGACGGCGCGTGGGACGAGACGCTGACGCTGGAGAACTGGCGCGCGCTCTTCTACGAGCTGATGGCGCCCGATGGGATGGCCGGCCAGCTCCCCGAGCAAGCCACCGAGGACGGCGGCGCGGCCCGCAGCCTGCCCGCGGCCGTCCAACAGCGGGTCGACGCGATGCTCGCGCCCGCCTTTGTGTCCTATCAGCCCAGCGCATCGGTCCTGCTGACCCCCGAGCAGCACGACGACCCGGTCCCGGCTGTCTTCCCGCCGGGCTACTTCCTGGGGCCTCTCGCGGGGGTCCGCTCCATCCTGAGCGATCTGCACGCGAACGACGACGACCCCAACCGCGCCCGCTTCACCCGGAAGGACGAGGTCCACACCGCGCTGCTTCGGCTGGCCGATCTGGTGGTCGCCCCGAACGAGGTGGAGGAGATGGCGTTCGTGAACGTGACGGCCGCGACCGGGCTCTACGAGCGCCGACCGGGCAGCAGCGCGCTCTTCCTGCCCGAACGCTTCGACGACGGCAGCAGCGCGGTGTCCGGGGCCTCGTGGACCGCGCAGCTCGATCCGCGCCCCTGGCTGCAGCACGGTGCGCCGAACCAGACCTTCACCCGCAGCGGCGCGGGCGCGGTCGACGGGCACGTCTTCGTGGAGGCCGCCGCCCTGGGCGCGCCCCGGCTGGATCTGGAGTTTGCGAAGTCTCCGCCCCTCATCGGGACCCGGGTGACCGCGCTGACCCCGACCCAGCAGGAGCAGATCCGGGGCTGGGTGCGCGCCCGGCTGGGCGACATGGACCAGCAGGCGACCGCGACCCTGGCCGTGCAGCTCGTCGGGCAACAGCAGGGCGGCGACGAGGTGTCCACCGCGCGGCGTCAGGCGCGCCTGCAGGCGGTCACCGACGCCCTGAACGTCGCCTTCGGCGCGCTGGGGCCGGCCCACCCGGGGCTGGACGGTCAGGGGCAGCCCAAGCAGGGCGACCTCAGCGCGGACGGCTTCGCGTTCGAGCGGGAGGATCGCATCCGGATCGACCTGGCCGCCGGGGGCGCAGCGGAGGCGGCGGGCTTCGCCGGCCCGCCGTCCCCCGCGACCTGCCCCGTCGAGGTCTTCTTCTTCCTCAAGACCCACCGGGAGGTCACCGGCGGCAACCGGGGGGGGCTGAACCTGGTCGCGGTCGGGGGTCACCGCTCGGTGGAGGCCGTCGCGTGGTCGGTCTGCCACGAGCTGGGCCACGCGATGGGCCTGGCGCCCTTCCCCGGGGTCTACGAGGTCGCCCCGGGCATGCCCGCCGCCCACCACGTCGACGACGGGGGGACGTACTACTACCACCCGCAGGCCATCGGCGGCGAGGGCGCGAACGGCTTCCGCGTCCCCCACCAGGGGCCCCACTGCGCGTCCGGCCTCAACCCGGGCGTGCGCGCGGGCCAGGACTACACCGGGGTCGCCGGGGACTGTGTGATGTACGGCGCCTCGACCGACCGCCCGCCGGGCGTCCCCACCCGGCTCTGCGACACCTGCCGGGACCACCTGCGGGCGCGGGCGCTCAAGGACATCCACGCGGCCTGGCACGGCCGCGGGGAGGAGGACCGATGACGGCCGAGGCCCTGGCGGGGCTCGCTCCCTCTGCGCTGGTCCGCGCGCTGCAGAGCGCGTCCCCGGCGATGGTGCTCCAGGGCCCGGCCCGGGTGCTGGTGGACCGGGCCGAGCGCCTCACGCTGACCCTGTACCGCGCGGACAGCGCGCGGGCGGTCGCGGCGGCCCCGCTCGGGCAGCACGCGGTGCTGGTGGGGGTGGACCTGGACAACAACGAGGTCTTCGTCGGCCGGCTGGAGCCGCCCTCGGCGCAGCCGCCTTCCCCGGTCGACCCGGCGGCCCTCTCCGACGACGACGTCGTGGTCCAGCGCGCCCGACCGGAGGCGCGCGCGCTGCTGAAGATCCCGTGGCGTCCGGGTCGTTGGCGCTTCGTCGCGCTGCTCCGGGATCAGCGCTCCAGCGTGGTGGAGGTGGAGCTGGCGTACTCGGGGGCGCGCTTCCAGGCGGCCGAGTTGGCTGCGCACCTCGAGGCCCTGCGGGCCCGGATGCACCCCCGCGCGGTCTCCCCGCCGCCAGGGGATCCCTTGCCGGACCACTGCCCCCGCCCTGACACGCCGACCCTGCCCGAGGGCGTGGGCATCACCCTGGCGATGGCGCCGGCCGCGGTGCTGGGGGAGCCCGCCGCGCTGCGCGGAGCGTTCCGGCTCATCCCGCGCCCCCACGAGCGGACCGCGTCGGGCGCGATCCTGGCCCTCTCGATCCTGGCGCTGGACGCCACGCGCGCCGCCCCCCGGGTGCTCCGCCTGCGGGTGTCAGGTCAGATGGAAGAGGGCGCGCCGGACGGGGCCTGCGTCGGCGCCTTCGCCCTGGACGCCTTCGCGGACCGGCGTCCGCCCCAGGAGGCCGACGTGAACGTCCTCTGGGCGGCCTCCGGGGCAGCGCTCGCCGGGCCGATCGTCCACCACCGGGTCCCGCGCGCGTGGCTGCCCGCCCAGGACGCGGGGTTTTCAGACGGGGAGGAGGAGCCCCCGTAGTAGACTGCTGGGGTCTGCGGTGGCACCGCAGCGAGACCTGCGGCGCGCTGGATGGCGCGTTGGATCACGATCGGCGCGTGGAGGGCCAGGATGGCCAGGCACAAGTATGAGGGAGAGCAGCTGCCCCTGACGGCGGTCTGGAAGCACGAGCGGCGCCCCCAGGACGGGCAGGTCATCTTCGAGCTGTTCCTCAAGGCCCAGACCGATCCCTACGCCGACCCCAAGAGCCAGTACGAGGACGGCAAGTTCAAGAAGACCGTCACCCTGGTCGAGGAGACCAGGGGTGTGTGGAAGGCGAGCTGGACCGACCTCATCCTGCCCGACGTCCCGACGACCGCCGCGTCCCTGGAGTTCGAGATCAAGGTGCGCTCCGGCCCCCTGGCACCCCCGCCGGACACCGAGGAGAACGCCCCACAGGTCAGCGGCGAGACCAAGGACGTCGCCCTGGACGCCGGGGGAGAGAACATCACCCTGGCAGAGACGGTGGTGGTCTGGCCCAGGGAGCTGGTGATCTCCTCCACCAGCCCGGATGACCAGCCCCGGGCCGGCGTGGACCTCCGGCTCATCCAGAAGAACCCGGAGAACGGACAGGTCGAGCTGGACGACGTCTATCAGACCATCGGCACCGACGCGACGCTGCGCCTCGGCCTCGGGCACGGGCCCTTTGAGGTCAGCGTCGTCGGGGACTGCAAGCCCCTCCAGCCCCTCCAGCCCAAGGCCGGCAACCTGCGGGATCTGGTGGCCAAGGTCAAGTACGTCATCACGGCGAAGATCATCGCCCCGGTCTCCACCCATTCGAACCCCTTCGACCCCATCCGTCAGTACGTCAACCTGGAGTCCGCGAACGCGGGAACCAACACAGAAGGCCAGGACGGCAAGGGCCGCCAGGTGGAGATCGTGGTGGGTCCCAAGGACGCCAACCGCGCGGACGTGGGCAGCGAGGTCTTCGTGGAGGTGGACTTCATCGAATACCCCCAACGGGACAACCTGCGGCCGACCGTGATGGGTCAAGGCTTTCAGAGCACAGGTGAGTACCGCTTCACGCTGCAGCTCGATTCCCAGAAGGAGGCGAGGTTCAAGGTCTACTTCGGCGTCGTTGGCGGACACACCTGTGATGTCCGTGTGGGCGGGAAGAGCGGCGAGCGGGACGCCGACGTCTCGTTCGAGAACTGGCGCAAGCTCTACTATGAGCTGGTCTACCCGGACTTCCTGAACGAGCTCGCCGACGTCCAGGTCAACGGCGCCGCGAAGAAGGACATGAAGGCGGAGGTCAAGGCCAAGGTCACCGAGCGCCTCAAGGGCGCGTACATCGAATACGAGCTGCGGGAGAGCCAGTCCTTCACCAGCACCGAAGCCACCGCGGGGACCGTCTACCCGGCGGACTACATTGGTCGGGGCGGCGGCGGGGACGTCCTGATCCTGGGAGATCCGGACCTTGCCGGCACCCGCGCGAGCCCCAAGGCCTTCCAGTTCCCCAACGACCCCCGCACGGTGAACATCTGGATGGCCCACGCCACCTACTCATCCTCCGCCGGCAAGGTCGCGCACATCGTCAAGGAGCTGACCGCCGCGAACGCCGAGTTCAAGGCCACCTCGCGCTACTCGGCCTTCTTCACCCACAGCATGCTGGACAACACCACGCCCACGGTCGTGCTGGCCAACAGCACCTGGAAGGCCCAGGTCCGGTCACGCCCCTGGGTCGCGGGTGGAGACGTCACGGTCACCTACACCGAGCAGAAGGACTCGAACAACCCGGTCAACGGCGTGGTGCGGCTGGACCTGACGGCCGGCGCCACCGCCTCCACCCTGAACATCACGTTCGCGAAAGCGGGCCTGCTGTTCGGAAAGAAGTCAGACACGCTGAATCAGACCCAGCGGGAGGAGATCAAGACCTGGGTGTGGAACCGACTGGCCTCGATCACCGGCGGCGGCAAGGCCATCACGATCGCGATCACGGGGGAGTACACCCACCCCAAGGATCCGGCCAGCCAGCAGAGGCGGCGGAGCCGCTACGACCAGACCTTCGCCGCGCTCCAGCAGATCTGTGACGACTACCGGAAGGCCCACCCCGGGCTGGACCCGGCCACGGGCAATCCCCGTGAGGGCACCCCCGACAACACCTGGACCTTTACCCACACCAAGCTCGACACCATCGACGTCGTCATGCCTTCCACGAACGCCGCCGACCCCGGGTCCTTCGCCGGCCCCGCCGCGGCCAACACCTGCCCGGTCCTGGTGTCGTTGGAGGTCATCGACCACTACAGCCTCAACGGCGCGGCGATGGCCGGCAAGCAGATCCTGAAGAACGACCCCAGCTTCACCGACGGCGCGCGATCGAGCACGGTCGTACACGAGCTGGGCCACCTGATGGGCATGACGCCCTTCAACGTGCTCCTGGAGCCGCCCTCCGGGATGACACCGGACACCGGCGTCGACAACGGCGGACTGTACTACTTCCAGCCCCTGTCCGAGAACCTCACGTCGCCGCATCGGGCCGGGGTGAACGGCTTCCGAAAGGGCCACCAGGGTCCCCACTGCGCCTCCGGCGTGGGCGACAAGACCCCACACGATTACAGCACGATACCTGGCGGCGACTGTATCATGTGGGGCTCCGGGGGGACGCAGGACTCCCGGTCGTCGTTCTGCGCCACCTGCATGGCGTTCCTCCAGGCCCGCGTGCTGGATGACATCCGGGCACACTGGCTCAACATCAGGCTCAACGGCGTCGACCCACGCGGGCCGCGCAGACGCTGACTCCTTCCCAGAGACCACGATGACCCCCTCCCCCTTCAACCTCACCGACGATGACTACTGGGAGAACCCCAACAAGGGCACCGCGCGGGTGCTGATGGACCTGTACCCGCAGCGCTTTGACGGCGTGCTGCTGGGCGCCCCCGCGCTGGTCTCCCTGGAGCAACGACACACGGTGCCGCTGCTCGCGGTCCGCGCCGGCACCGCCCGCGCCCACGCCGGGCTCTCGTTCACCGAGCACGCCATCGTGGTGGCGGTGGAGCCCGAGCACAACCGGGTGTATACGAACTTCGCGGTGGACAGCACCGAGATGGCCCCACCTCCGCCGAGCAACGCCGAGGACCCCGACCCCGATCGCTACGGGGCCACCAGCGAGGTGCTGGAGCTGCGCGCGCTGCTGCACCTGCCCTGGATCCCGTCCACCTATCTGGTCAGCGTGATCATGCGCGATCAGGTCTCCAACCGCGTCCAGGTGCGCCTGGGGCGCCCCCCCGACGCCTACCGGGACGAGGCCGTGGAGGCCTACATCGCCGGGCTGCTCAGCAAGATGGAGCCGCGCACTGCGTCCCCGCCCCCTGGCGACCCCCTGCCCTCCTACCAGCCCGGCAAGAAGGCGCTCGAGGTCCCCGAGGAGATCGGCCTGAACCTGAGCGTCCAGCGCGTGGTGGTCTTGAAGGAGGGCGCGACCTGCGTGCTGCGGGGCGCGTTCCGCCTGCGCCCGAGGCCCCACGAGATCGTGGTGTCGGCGCCGGCAGAGGACGCGACACCCGCCGACGAAGCGCCCGCCGAGGCCCCCGCCGAGACCGACGACGGCGAGCGCGACGTGGTGGTGGACGACGCCCAGGGCGACGCCGCGGCGGGCCCCACGCCCACGGCCGTCGTGGCCATCACCCTGGTGATCACCGGCGCCGACCGCGCCTCCCCCACCATGCTCCGGCTGCGGGTGCCGTCCTTCGACCCCATCGACCCCGAGGACCCCGAGCCCGAGGTCACAGGGCACTTCGCCCTGGACCTGCTCCGCCAGCCCGGCCTGTCCAAGCTGCCGCAGACCTGGTTCATCCACGCCTTCTCCAGCGCCGTCGCGGCGCCGCCGGTCCCCTACGCGCTGGTGCCATTGGAGTGGCTGCCGACTGACCTGGCCACGCTGCCGGAGGGCGAGGAGTAACCCCTACTCCGCCACCTCCGTCGGCAGCCACGCCAGCGGCACCAACGCATACGCCGCCGGCCCCCCGACGTGCTCCCCACAGAACCCATACACAAACCGCGTCTGCGGCGTCTTTCTCAAGCCCGGGTACGCCAGCAGGTCCATCGCAAAGTGCCCGGTGACCTCGGGGTCCTCGGGGTCCACGGCGTCGAAGCACGGCACCCGAAGGCGCAGGGTCACCGGCTCCGGGGTGTCCGCGCCGATCACCACCAGGGTGACGCCGACGATGGCCGTCGGCTGGCCCGCCTCACCAACCGGGAGCAGCTCCTGGGGCCGCGCGGCGACGCGGAACGCCCCCCGCAGCACGCAGCGCGCGCCGGGCTCCAGCACCACGACCCGGTCCGCGCTCAGGGCCAGGCCGGGGGTGTCGGGGACGGCGAGCGCGTCCTCGTCCGCGGTGTAGCGGGGCAGCGGGTCCCCGGGCAGAGGGTCCACCTCACGGGGCACCATGCGGGCCTTGAGCAAGGCGAGGTGTCGCGCGATCTCAGGGTCCTGGAAGCGCCGACCGGAGGGGACCAGCTCGGTCTCCACCCAGGGGGTTCGCTGGTCCCGCTGGAGGACACAGACCCGCAGGCGCGAGGGGCGCCAGGGCAGCCCCAGGTGGGCGCGAAGGTCGATGCGCTCGCGGGTCATCGTGGTGCCGGTCCGCGGGGACGCGCCGGGGGGCCCGGGGGGTGGAGACGGGCTGACGCGACCGGCCAGCACCAGGCGGGCCTCGGGGTCGACCACAACCACCACGCCACGCTGGGCGAGGCGCCAGGCGATGGGGGTCTGTGCGGGTCCATGACACACGGTGAGCAGAGGGAGGGTCTGCCGCTCCTCCAGGGGGACGCGGGCGGGCAGGCCCAGGAAGACGCCCTCGGCGCCCTGCTGCCCCAGGGCCCGCATGAGGCGGACGGGCTCGTCGGACGGAGCGTCCCAGTACTCGGCGTCTGTGAGGGGCAGGGAGACGGGGGCGTCGGGCATGGTCGATCTCCCTGGGCTACAGGCCGCCGGGGCGGTTGGCGGTCCAGTCATCCACGAGGTTGGTCAGGGAGCGGGCCTTCAGGACCCGGACACAGACCGCGCAGAACTGGCGATCCGGGTCGCCGTCGACGTCACCCCACATGATACAGTCGCCGCGGGGGTCGGTGTTGAAGTCGTCGCGGTCCAAGGCCCCGAGCGCCGGGCCGCTGGCACAGTGGGGACCCTGATGCCCCAGGCGCCGGCCGTCGCCCTTCTCGGCTGGTGTCAGCACTGCGGCGTTCGCCCCCTGGGCGTAGTAGGTGCCGCCGTTGCCGATGTGGGTCGGCAGCTCGGCCGGCTGAAGCGGTGGGGGCTCATTCCTGCCAGGGAAGATGGTCATGCCCAGGGCGTGGCCGATCTCATGACAGAGGATGGTCGCGTTCTTGTGGACGGAGTTGCCGTACCCCAAGGGGATGAGCATGCGGCGGCGCAGGGTCTTGGCGCCGCCGGAGGTGTGCAGCACGGCGGTCGCGGACAACTGGATGGGCGCGGCCTGTGGCGAGATTTCACCGACCCAACTCCCCGGATCGGCAGGGGCGGCGTTGGGCAGCGTGACGTCGAGGGAGTAGCCGTCGCGCCAGGTCGCCCAGCCCGGGTTCGTCATCTGTACGTCCAGCATCTCGCTCCGCCGGGGCTGCCCGGTGGCCGGGTCGATCGCAGGGTGTCTGTGCTGCAGCCCACCCACCCAGCCGTCCAGGTCCCGGATGACCGCCGCCCGCCGATCTGCGTCCTTTCCGGTCACCGTGAACCGCATCCGCCGGGCCCCGTTCGGGTTGCCGTTCATCTGGGTGACGACGAAGTCGCGGATCTGGTTGGACTGCTGTCCGGTCAGCTCGACGTCAACAAAAATCGCCATGAAGGCCCCCCGTCGCTGCACGATATTCAACACCATCCGATTGGCGCTGTTCCCGACCCCTTCATCGATGAACACCATCTCCTTGGGGACGGTGGGATCGTCGACCTCCTGCGTCGGGTCCACGGGGACCTGGGCGCACTGCAGGCGCGGGAGCCAGGCAGGGAGGACCGCATTCCAGTCCAGGTGGGTGAGCGCGTTGAGGAAGGGCGCCTCGATCTCCCGCTCCAGGCCATGCACACCGGGGTTCCGGTTCACCAACGCCAACGTAGGGGTGCGGTTCGTGACCAGATCGTCGCTCGTCTGTGGTCGAAAGCGCGCCATGACGAGGTCGGTGAGCCGGATGCAGATCGTCCGCGCTGCTGACGTGGCGAGCGGGAAGGCGATCGGATCATTCTGGGCGAGGTTCCCGCCGTCACCCATCAGGTCATTCTCACCGAGCACCAGCGACTGACGACCAGGGTTCAGGCCGTCCAGGAACCTGGCTGCCTGCACCGTGCCCGCCCGCGCCTGCGCCGCGGTGAACGCGCCGCTCCACACCTGGTCCAGCTCAATATTGCAGGGCGCGAAGCGCGCGTTCACCGATTGCTTCACATGGTCCGGGAAGTCCCACATCGCGCCGTTGTTGAACAGGTCGGCCTGCATGAAGTCCGGATGGAGCAGCTCATAGTAGATTTTCCGCCAGTTCTCGAACGACACCGTCGCATCCGCCCGACCCCGGACGCCCCCCACCGTCACCGCCGCGACGTCCCCCCCGACGATGCCCAACTCCAGATCAAACACCGCATGCCCCTGGTCGTTCAACTCCACCATGAACTCCACGACGTCGCTGTTGTTGTTCCTGTATCGGAACGGCCAACCCCCGACCTCCACCACGGCCGGGTCCCCGTCTGTTCGCCGAGGCCCTCGGGTGAACTCCACACGGACGTGCACCTCGCTCCCGGCGGTCCAGGGCGTTCCAACCCGCGCCCCCAGCTCCACCCGGACGAGGTGCCCGACGTTCGGCTCCCCGTTGTTGCCGTTCGGGGTGTTGTCCAGGTTCACCCACTGGCGGATGTGCTGCCCCCCGCCCGGCGCGGCGTGGGAGGTGATCGCGGCGGTGATGATCTGCTTGACCACCAGCGTGGTCTTGCGGCGGTTGTCTGCCGCAGGCTGCCGGGCGACCTCCTGGTGGTCGGGGTTGACCGCGACGGCGACCGAGCCCGGGAGCTGCAGGTTGAAGGTGTTGTCCCCCGCCTGCATCAGCTCCACGGCCCAGGTGGGACGGGTGCCGTCGCTGTGAACCCCCAGGGCGGGCTGGGTGAGCTGGACCCTGACACCGGTCCGCGGCTGGTCGTCCGGGGTCTTCGCCTCCAGGGTGAGGGTCCGGGGCCATACGTTGACGCTGGACGTCTGTGGTTCATCGGAGGTCGGCGCCCCATCCGGCCCCAGGCGGGTCGCGACCGCGTCAATCCGCAGGGTGTCCCTGTCCGCCGGCACCGTCGGCAACGGAATCGCCCAGGCCGCCTTCAGGGCGCGATCCACCGCGCTGAGCGTGATGGTCATGGTGGTCTCGGCCAGGTCCCCGACGTCACCGCTGAGCACGAACGTCACCGAGCCGGCGGAGTCCTCTGAGGGGGCATCGGGCAGCGGATAGCTCGCCTCCAGGTTCCAGACATACGTCTCGAAGGCGTCGCTCATGTCCGCTCACGGCCTCGGCGGTGGGTCCTGGGGGCGGAACGCATCAGGTGTTCTCTCCCGTGCGGGCGTCCGGCTTCCCTGGGGGCGCCGTCTCCAGCCAGTGCGTCTTGATGTCGTGCAAGGATCGCGCCAGAAGCACCGTCTTGCAGGTCGCGCAGAAGCTCTGGCGGCGGTCGGTGCCGTCCCCAGCGCCCCACATGATGCAGGTGCCGCGCTCGGCCAGTGGGATGCCGTCGTAGCTCGCCTGCGCCTTCCGGGCCGGGCTCAGCCCGGACGCGCAGTGATAGCCGGTGTGGCCGTTGCGGAGGCCGTGCTGCCCGGCGGCCTCGCCGGACCTCGGGTGGCGATAGGCGTCACCACGCTGGTCGACGTCGGAGGTCACCGAGACCCCGTCCGGCTCGACGATCTCATCTGGAAAGACCGCGAGCCCCATCAGGTGCCCCAGCTCATGGCACACGGTCGCGGCCACCGCGCCCGCGTCGTCGTCCGGACGCAGCACCAGCACCTGCCGCCCGTCGACCGCCGCGCCGTTGCTGCGGTCATGGGTGCGCACAGCCAGCGCCACGAACACAAGGCAGGTGGTCCCGCTCTGCTGCCCGACGAACCGGCCGGGGTCGGTGTCCGATCCTGTGGGCAGCGTCACCGAGATCTCGCCCGCGTTGATGTGCTGGAGGTCCCCCTCCTGAAGCGCACCCCTTCGAGGATCGCCGGTGTCGGGGTTCCGTCCCGGGTGGGGGGTTCGATGGTCCTGGAAGACCTTGTCTGCGCAGCTCTGTACGGCTTGGAAGCGCGCCTGCTTGCGCTGGTCCGACGCGCTGTTCCCGACGCCGTACTGACCGCCCAGGGTGATCGTGATGTCCTTCTTCTTCTGCTTGGATGCGTCAACCAACCGTCCGAGGCACCATTTCTGGATCTCCTGCTGCTGTTCGCCTGTGAGTTGGGTCACCCGTGGTGCCCCCAACGAAGTGACGGACCGCGCCTCCTTCTCAAAGGTGAGGGTGAGCTGCTGAGGGACCTCCTTCACGTCGAGCAGGTAGACCCCATCCCCGACGCCGTTCGGGTTATGGTCCTGCTCCCATCGAATAGATATCTCCAGCTGGACCCGCCCTTCTTCCTTGGGAGGTTGCGCGATCCAGAAGCTCTTCTGCAGGTCGACGCTGGGGTCGGTCCCTGCGCCGGTGAACACCGTCTTCACGATCCTGTCCGCCGGACTCAGGCACCGCACCGCGCAGGGCTGCCCCGCAGCGCTGGTCTGCCCGACCAGCAGGTCCAGGGTTGGAGGGGGAGGTGCCTGTCCAGGGGACACCCTTCCGACAGCGTTCGGCGACAGGTACTCGTGGGCCAGCCAGATGTTGACGGTCCGCTTGTCGTCCTCATGGTCGAAGGTCGTGGGGTGGGTGCGCCCCTTGGCCAGGTCGCAGGGGCCGAGCACCAGGGCCTTGGGCGCGCCCGGACCGAAGTACTCAGCATCAAACACAGTCCCTGCCGCGAAGCCGCCCTCGCCCCCCACCTTGGCCGCTTTCTTCTCGTAGACGATGAAGACCTGGGCCAGACGCTCGTCCACCTTCCGCTTGATCGCCACCGGGAGATCCGGAGACGTCGCGCTGGCGGGCGCTGCGACGTCGAGCCCCGTCATCCAGTCCGGCGCGATCAGCTCGTAGTAGAGCTTGCGCCAGTTCTCGAACACCAGCCGCGCGTCCACGCGCCCGTCCACCCCCCCGATGGTGATCGTGCAGGTGTCGCCGCCCACGATGCCCAGGTCGACGCCGAAGGACGCGGTCTTGTTGGCGTCGAGCTTGAGGGTGCCGGACCACACTGCGTCGTCGAAGTCATCACCATCGCCGCCACAGATCAGGACCGTGCAGTTGGAGCGCGGATCGAAGCGATCCGGCACCTTCCGATCGAACACCACCTTGACGAAGACCTCGCTGCCTTCGTCCGCGAGCGCCGGGTCCTCTGCCCCGACCTTGAGGGTCAGCCCATGCCCCTGGTCGGGGTTGGCCGCGTCGACGCCCAGGTTCACCCACTGCCGCACCGCGCCCCCGGCCGGAAGGAACGGAGTACCGAAGACCGCGCGCACCTCCCGCAGCACGGTGAACTTCTGCACCCGCAGCTTACCCCCCACCTGCTCCGGGTTGGGGTCCGCCTCCGCGAGCTTGTGGGGAGAGAGGACCGTGATGGACACGATGGCCGCCGGCCGTCCCAGCGCTACGCTGTCCTCGCCGGTCTCCAGCGCCACGGCCTGCCCCGCCGGGTCGCCCACCTGCTTGATCAAGAGCCGCGCCCCCGGCCGCGTCGTGCCGTCCGGCCCCACCGCGCTCAGGGTGATCGTCCTGGGCCAGACGGTGACGGCCGACAGCTCGTTCGCGGTGCCCAGCGGCTTGTCCTCGCCGTCCAGCAGGGTCGCGTTGGCGCGCAGGGTGTGCGACGGCTTCATCGGGTCCACCACCGGCAGGATCACCGTCCACTCGGCCACGAGTTCGTCCGAGCCCTCCTGGGGGGTGAGCGCGAGGGCCTTCTCGGTGTCCGACAGCCCCGCAGTGTCTCCGGTCAGCACGATCTTCACGGACTTCGGCGCGGGCTCCCCGCCCTTGCAGCGCGCCCGGAGCGTCCAGGTCATGCCCTCGAACTGGTGCTCCATCACCCCACCTCCGAGGGCAGCGCGGCGTGGTGAAGCGGCAGCCAGTCCGCCGGGATGAGGGTCACCGCCGCGGGCCCGGCCGAGACCTCCGCGCCGAAGGCGTAGATGAAGCGGGTGGACTCCACCCGATCGAGCAGCGGCGTGGCCAGCAGGTCCAGGGCGAAGTGCCCGGTGAGGGTCTCCTGGTCGGGGGGATCTCCGCTCGGGACCCGCAGCCGCAGGGTGCGCAGCCCCCCGCCCTCCGCGTCCACGGAGACGAGCGTGAGGCCCATGACCGCCGTGGGTACCCCCTCCTCGGCCTCCCCCGGGCGACGCTCGTGCAGGCAGGGACTCAGGCGGAAGGCCCCCCGCAGCACACAGGTCGAGCCCTCCGCCAGCAACGCGACCCGGGGCACGTTCAGGACCACCCCGGGCTGCTCCGGCGGGGCGGGCCCGTCGTCGGTCGGGGTGTAGCGGGGCCAGGGCTCGCCGGCCGGGGGCTCCGGCTCCAGCGGCGACATCTGCGCGCACCGCGCCGCGATGAACCGGGCCACCTCGGGGTCCTCATACGCCTCCGCGGAGCCCCCCAGCCGGAACCCCACCGCGTTCGAGATCCGCTCCCGCAGCAGCACCTGGGCCCGATACCGCCCCGGCTGCCAGGGCAGGCCCACCAGCGCGCGCAGGTCCGGGCGCGCGGTCTTCACGCCGTAGCCGTCGTCCTCGTCGTCTTCGTCGTCCACCGGCGGTGGCCCCTCCGGGCGCGGGTAGAGCGGCACCACCCAGGTCCGGTTGAGCGCCGTCTCGGTCACCACGACCACCGCGTGCTGCTCGAAGGGCGCCTGGCGGTGCGCGCTGCGGGGCGCCGGCCGGCACACCACCAGGGGCGCGGTCTGCCACAGGTCCAGGGGGATGAGCGCTGGCGCGTCGACGATCAGCGCGTCCGCCCGCTCTGCCAGCCAGCCCCCCACATGCCGCAGCAGCGCCGGGGTCGGGTCACCCTGGAAGTCCGCGTCGCTCAGGCCGAGCGGTCCCTCCGACATCCTTCAGCCTCCCCCATAGGCGGTGGCCCGGGGGTCCCCCCCCAGCGACTCCCGCGCCACCACCACGGCCGTGAACCCGATCGACCCGATCGTCCCCCAGATCCACGCCGTCTCGGACCGGCTGCCCAACGACGGCAGGTCCAAGGTGCCCACGGCCGTCACCAGGAACAGCTGCGCGCAGGTCAGCGCCCAGAGCGTGATCGTCGGCAGGTTCAGCGCGCGCAGATCGGCGGCGAGCAGCATCCCGGTCCCCGCCAGCGCCCCCAGCAAGCCCACGGCCCCTGCGATCTCGTGCAGACCGAAGAACAACAGCGGCACCATCACCTGACAGCAGATCCCGTCCACCACCAGAAACAACCCGCGGAGCCGCCCGACCACCAGCATCAGGGCGCCGATGAGCATCAGCCACAGGCCGGCGCTCTCCCAGATGGGGATCGTGTGGAAGGGCGACACCGCCCTGCTCAGCGCCGCTGGATCGCGGCCAGCTTCGACCGCACCTTCGTCTGCTCCCGCTGGAGCACCCGGAGGTGGGTGTCCGCAAGCGCCTTCAGGCTCTGGGCGAGGCCGTCGGTGTAGGCGAGCTGCGCCTTCACCACCCGCTCGAGCGCGGCGGCGGCCGAGGCCTGCCCCGGCGCGATGATGGCCCCCGACAGGCCGGTCGCCACGATCGGGACCTGCATGGCGCTGCTGACGCTGGGGAGCAGCCCGGCGACCTGGGCCTGGGCCATGCTCATCGTCGCCTCAAGCCGAAGCCGGACCTGCTGCAGCTCGGTGATGTCCCGGTCCAGCTCCGTCAGGCGGCCCTGCAGATCAAGCTCTTCCTGGGTCTGCGGCACGTCGACCTCCTGTCTGTGTACCTCCCGCGCAGCATACCAGTCCGCCCGGCCCGCTCAGAACTCAATCACCATCCCCACCCGCTGCGGCGTCGCCTGGTCCGCCTCGGCCTCCAGCCGGTAGCGCGGCTCGCTGAGCACGGCGAGCACGCAGGTGCGCTGCTCCCGGGTCAGGGGGTCGCTGAGCAGGGTCGGCTCCAGGGTGTGCTCGGAGACCGCGCCGGTGGTGGGGTCCACCGAGGTGCTCCACCGCAGGGTGCCCGGGTTGGGGGCCTCCAGGAAGCACGCGGCCAGCCGGGGGCTGCGGGCGACGACCTGGATGCGGAAGTCCGTCAGCCAGGGCACCGGCGGGGGCGGGTCGACCACGTACTCGGGGCGGTCGCGCCGCTGGATGCGGCCCGGGCGGGGCAGCGGGGGCGCTGGCGCAGGGGGCGTGAGGGCGGCCGCGCCCGGGCCGAACCGCTGGGGATCCTTGGGCCCGAGGGCCTTGCCGTTGCAGGAGCAGTCGCGGAGCAGCAGCAGCGGCAGCAGCAGGAGCAGCCACAGCCACCGGCGGCGGCGCTTCTTCTCCTCGGCCTTCCGGGCGGCCTGTCGGCGCTCCAGCTCCTGCCGCGCGGCGTCCCGGCGGCGCTCCAGCTGCGCGCGGGCCGCCGCTCGCCGGGCGTCGAGGGCCTGCCTCATCTCGCGGCGTTGTTGGCGGGTCATCCGGTGATCGTCCAGCCGAAGACCCATTCGCCGTCGGCGCCGCGCCACTCCACCGGGGTGAGCGTCATCGGCGTGAAGATGGAGGGCGCGGCGACGTCGTTGACCCGGAAGGGCCAGGGCAGCGGGTCGGCGGGGGCCAGGCGCACGCTGCCGGCGTAGACCTCGCCGCCCGGGGCCAGGGCCCGCGCCCGGTCCTGCACGCTGGCGTCCTCGCCCAGGCCCTCCAGCCCCTCGATGATGGACTGGGTGCGGGCCATCAGGTCGTCGATCCGGCGGGCCTGGCGCTTGCCGGCCTCCGCGTCGGCGGCCAGGGCCTGCAGGTGGATGCGGAGCTGCTTCAAGGTGGGGAGCTGGGCGGCGCGCACCTCGGCGTCCTCCAGCTCCAGGCGCTGGACGAGCTGCTCCAGGAAGCGCAGGGTCTCGCTGGGGGCGTCCTCCAGGCCGCCCCGGATCTGGCGGGAGAAGGTGGCCACGTCGCCGTTCGCCAGCGGCTCCAGGAGGGCCAGGCGCCGCAGCAGCGCGCCCCGGCCCGAGACGCTGCGCGCCCCCTCCTCGAAGGAGCGCCCGTCGGCCTGGAAGGCCGCCCGCCACATCATGTCCTCGACCAGGATCAGGAACTCCCGCGGCGGGACCAGGGCGGCCATCGTCGCGAGCAGGTCTTCCGTCAGCTCGTATTGACCGGACACGTAGGAGATCCAGCGGAAGCTGAGCAGGCGGGCGGCTTCGGACTCCCGGGACTCGTCGGCGTGCTGCATGGCGAAGGCGAACGCCTCCAGGGCCTGAGGCAGCTCGCCGCGCTCCAGGTGGTCCACCCCCCGGTGCAGGGCGATGATCGCGCGCTCCTGGAAGCCCGCCTCCTCGTCCAGGGCCAGCAGCGCCTGACCCCGCCGCCCGCTCCAGATCACCGCCGTGTCGGTCGCGGCGGCCGCCCGGGGGATCCAGCGCTCCACCTCCTCGCCGTCCCCCTGCGCGATGAGCTGGTCCAGGACGCCCAGCGCCACCCGGTCGAACGCCTCGGGGGTGCCCACCCAGGCGCGGGCCTGGTCGTACAGGAACACGCGGCGGTCCGGGGACAGGGCCATCCACTCGGCGGTGGTCCAGCGGGCGCTGTCCTCCAGGATGCGGGCGGACTCGGAGCCGGGCTTGAGGGACGTGTCGGGGGCCTCGGCGCGCAGGCTGTCCAGGATGACCCGGGAGAGCCCGATCTGGCGGCCCCGCTGGGCCTCCTCCCGGGCCTTCTGGCGGGCCTCGCGCTCGGCCAGCTCGGCGAGCTGGAGGTTGATGTCGAACAGGCGGGCGTCGATGACGCTCTGGCCCCGCACGAGGTCCGCGGCCAGGGTGCCGCGGGCCTGCTTGAGCAGGTGCCGCAGCAGGCGGGCGACGACCTCGCGGTCGGAGAGGTTGGCGCCAGGCCGCTCGCCCGCGGCGGTCAGGGCCATGATGGGGCGGGCGCAGCGGCCCCGGAACAGGGTGACCGTCTTGAGCTCCTGGGGGCTGAGCACGTCGCCGATGGCCACGAAGCGCTGCTGGCGGTTGACCTCGAAGGCGTCGAAGGGGCGCGGCAGCCCGGAGCGCCGACGCCGGCCCATGTTGCGCACGATCCAGTTGTGCAGCGCCAGGGGCCACAGGCCCGCGCCGTCCTCGTCGGTGGGCTGGCCGTCCTGGCACACCCCGAGGTCCCCCAGCGCCACCCAGGTCACCGAGCGGAAGTCGGCGTCGTGGGGGGAGAGCTGCTGGGTCTGATCCTCCAGGGCGTTGCGCAGCAGCCAGAGCTTGACGGCCTCCAGGGCCTGCCCCTCGCGCAGGGCCATGCGGGCGTTGTAGTAGATGAGGGTCTGCGTCGACGGCTGCGGCGCCGCGAAGACCAGGGGGAGGAGCGCCAGCCAGAGCATCAGAAGGCCACGCCCACGACCACCTGCAGGTCCGCCTGGAAGACCATCTCGGTCTGGGTGAGCGGCGCGAGGATGGGCAGCGCGAACATCGCCCGGGGGGAGACGAACAGCCCCTGCCGGAGGTAGAGGTCGTTGCCGATGCCCACCATCACCCCGTAGCGGGCCAGGTCCACCTGCATCGCGTTCAGGCGGCGCTCCTCCAGGTCGCCCAGCTCGTCCTCGGACAGGGTGGGCGAGACCACCGCCGCCGCGATCTCGCGGACCTTCATGTCCGAGAAGGTCATCGGGTAGAAGTTGTAGCGCAGGTGGGCGTAGAGGTTGAAGGTCAGCTCGACGGCCGGGAAGACGCGGGGCCAGACGGTCACCACCCCCTCGGCCACCGGCAGGGCGACGCCGACGTCGAACTCCAGGCGCTGGGGGCGGCCGGGCTGGCGGTAGGGGGTCAGGGCGAGCAGCTCGCTGCTCGGGGAGTCCCACACGTAGACGTAGCTGACCCCCGCCTCCAGCAGCATCCGGTTCGAGGGCACCCGGACCAGGCCGCCCGCGCGCAGGCTGTTGAAGTTGTTCAGCTCGAAGAGGTGGGAGCCGGTCCCGGCCAGGTGCACCGTCGTGCGCCGCCAGTTGAACTCGACGGGCCGCGCGCTGGTGCCGATCGCCCGCTCGGTCAGGACGTCGAAGGGCAGCCGGTAGGGGGACAGCGGGTCCTCGGGCTGCTCCTCCCTGTCGTCGGCCGGGGCCTCGTCCTGGGCGAGGGCCGGCTGCTGCAGCAGGGCTGCGATGGCCAGCACGCTAAGGATCAAGGGGGAACCCCGAGTCTCCAGGTTTCGGGAAGTCCGGCTGGTAGCAGGTGGCGCTGTAGGTGCCGCGGAAGGGCTCGAAGATGCGGTACTCCCCCGCGCTGTCAAAGGTGGGCTGGTTGCAGTAGCGGCGGCAGTGGGTGAGCAGCTCCTCCAGGGAGAAGGTCTCGGTGGTCCAGATGTAGCTGCCGTAGTACGCCTCGCCGGGGGTGCCGAAGCCGAAGGGCACGCTGAAGCTGAACGCGCTGACCGCCCCGGCCAGGAAGGTCTCGTAGTCCATGTGCAGCAGGAACGGGAAGTCCCAGAACATGCCCACCTCGTAGGTCTCCTCGCCCACCGCGTCGTGCCAGTAGGGCAGGATCTCGATGGGCAGCGCCCCGAGGGTCGCGGCGGTGCACAAAAGCCCCTCGGGGTCCTCGGCGCAGAAGGTCGCGGCCTGGGAGAGGAACACCTCGCTCTGCATGAAGGGCGAGCGGAACACGTAGAAGCCGCCGTCCTCCTGCACGCAGTAGGAGAAGGCGTCGTCGCGGTCGGCGGTGAACAGCTCGCCGTTGAGGAAGGTCACCACCCCGTAGTCACCGAAGTCATTGTGGTCGGCGGTGGCGGAGAACTCGGGCACCCGCAGGGTGTAGTCGGTCACCGAGCCGGCCTGGCGCTCCGAGTAGGTGTCGATGAACTCGAGGTAGTCCTCCCGGGTGGTGAGGATGGGCAGGACGTCGAAGGAGAACGGCCCCAGCTCCAGATCCGGGAAGTCCGGCGCCACCGCGCAGGTGATGCTGCCGCCGGTGCTCAGGGCCGAGGCCGGGCACCACAGGGTGCTGGAGGTCAGCGCGGGCAGGCCGAGCAGGTGGGCCTCGCTGTCGAACACGAAGGCCCCGGCCAGGCGCGGGCTGGCCCGGTGGCGCTCCTCGGGCACGACCAGGGCGAGGGCCTCCTCCACCGCGTCGGCGACGCCGGCCTCGTCCCGGTGCAGGCCGATGACCAGCACCATGTCGTCGCCGCGGGGGCGCTCGGCCTCCACCGCCTCGCTCAGCAGGTCGGCCAGGCCGTCCACGAAGCCCGCCGACGACCAGTCGTCGATGCAGGTGGTCGGGACGTCCTCCAGCAACAGCCGCTGGCGCTGCATCGCCTCGTGCTCCTCGGAGATGGTGCGGCGGCAGGGGGCCAGGAAGAACGGGATGGGCGTGGCGTCGTGGATGGGGCTGCGCAGGAGCGGGAAGGCCGCGCGGGTCTCGGGGTTCTTGCGGGCGATGGCCTCGGTGGTGAACGGGCCGGTGGCGTCGTGGACCGTGGTCGTCGCGCAGACCGAGGCGGCGCTCGAGGCCGCGATGGGCAGCTCCTCCTCATTGAACGCGGCGCGCACGTTGAACGCGAGGGTGTCCAGCCCGGCGTCGGTGAAGCCGTTCGGGCAGCTCAGGCCGTAGCCGTAGGGGTTGTCCGCGGTGTCGAACAGCGTGGTGCCGTAGCGCTGGTCCTCGACGGTGATGTCCCGGCGCAGGCCCAGGCGGGAGGCCTCGTGGTTGCGGATGGTGGGGAAGACGTGCCGCCCGCGCCACTGCACCCGGGTGTTCTCCTCGTTGAAGACGCCGTAGACGAGCAGGCTGCGGTGGGTGTGGGCCGGGCCCGAGCCCACCACGTTGTAGGTGGTCCGGGGGGTGAGGGCCAGCGCCCCGTCCCGGTGGTAGCGCAGGCGCACGCCCACGCGCCGGGGCTCGATGGGCACCCGGATGCTGGCGCTGCCGCAGAGGCTGTCGACGCCGCAGTCCACGGGCTCGTGGGTGTGCACCATCTCGAAGGCGCCCACGTCGGTCCAGGGGACCTCCTCGTCGTCGGTGGTGTACCGGATCTCGATGACGCTGGGCTCACCCAGGCCCTGCTCCGCGGTGACCTCGTAGAAGATGAACAAGGTCTCCTCGTCTTCGAACCAGGCGGCGTCGGCGATGGAGAAGCCGGCGTTCACGTCGAAGATCGGGACCTTCCGGCAAGCGGCCAGCGCCAGCGGCAGGAGCAGGAGGCTGGCGTGGCCTCGGGTCACGGCGCCGCCGGCGCGACCACGCGCTCGAAGGGGGTGCGGGCGCGGGCGAGCTGCCCCTGGAAGCCGCGGGCCAGCTCCACCCGACCGCGCTCGGCCAGGGCGACCTGCTGCGCCCGGGAGGGGAACACCGACACCGCCTCGATGGAGCGGCGCAGGGACTGGGGCAGCGGGCCCAGCAGGTGGGCGCGGGTGTCGTCGTCCAGGAGGGAGATCCAGGCCGCCAGCGGCTCCACCTCCACCGCGAGGAGGAGGTCCGTCCGGGCTTCGTCGGGCAAGGCGAACAGCATGTCTGCCGACAGGATGCCCCGGGTCCAGGAGGGCAGGCTACCGTGAAAGCGGTGCAGCGCACCTCGGAACAGAGCGCTGCGTTGTTCAGCGCTCATCATCGGCAACAGCGCGGACAGAGCCCCCGCGGCGTCGAAGGGGGCGCCGAGATCGGAGTCGCCCATGGGGACGGTCAGGTCCGGCGTGGGCCGCCCCTCCCGCGCGGCCTCCAGGGCCTCGAAGAGCACGGCGGTCTCGGCGGGGTTCAGCCGGTTGGAGCGCAGGAGCTGCTCGGCCATCGCCGCCACCTGGGCGGGGGTGAGCAGCCGGACCACCTCCAGCCGGGTCGCGGGCGGGGCCAGCGCGAACAGCAGGGCCCCCAGGCGCGCGGGCATGGCCTGGATGAGCGCGGCGAGCCCGCCCGGCCCGAAGTCCTCCCGGATGCTGCGCACGACCCGGGCGTCGGGCTGGGTCACCAGGGCGGCGACCAGGGCGTGGCGGTCCAGGGCGGCGAACAGCTCGGCGTCCGAGGGCAGCGCGTCGAGGTCGACGGTCTTGAGGTAGTCGGCCAGCTCGACCTTGGCGGAGGCGACGTCCGGGCCGGTAGGGAATGCAGTGGGGAGCAGGGGGAAGCGCAGCACGGCCTTGGCCAGAAGGGGCAGCGCGCGGGCCCTCAGCAGCTCGCGGACCAGGGCCGCCAGCTCGGGGTCGGGCGCGGCGGGGTCCAGGCTCTCAAGCCGCTCGGTCCAGGCGGCGGCCTGGCGGGCGGCGATGAGCTGGGGGTCGTCCTCCTCGACCTGCTCCACCACGACGGGGGCGACCTCGGGGGCGGCGGGGGCCTCGGGCTGGGCGAGCTGCGCGAGCAGGGCCTGCTCCTCGATGGAGGCCTGGCCGACCCGGCGCCCGGCCCAGATGAGCATCACCGCGGACAGGGTGGTCAGCACGATGCCCAGCATCCAGTAGAAGTGGGGCAGCAGCTCGGCCCACAGCTCGCGCCCGGCGACCGAGAGGCCCCAGGGCTCCGGCTCGACGGGCGGCGGGGGCTCGACCTCGGGCTCCTCGGCCGGGGCCTCGGCGGCCTCGGGCTCGGGGGCCTCCCGCACGTACTCGGGCAGAGGCAGCAGCTCCTGGTGGTTCACCGAGACGGTCACCCAGCCGGACGAGAGCTTCATCTGGAGCCGCCGGGCCAGGGCGCTCATGTCGGCGTTGTCGTCGGAGGGCTCGTGGGTGAAGGTGCACTGGGCCTGGGTGAGGTACTCCTGGGGGGCGACGCTGCCGGGCCCGGGGTCCAGGCCCAGGCCGGGCAGGGAGCCGGAGCGCGGCCGGTCGGTGACCGTGTGCGCCACGTAGGTGCAGCCCTTGGAGAAGCAGCGGCGGGCGTTGCAGTCGGCGGCCAGGGCCAGCTCGAAGCGGCTGTCCAGCAGCCGCAGCTCCGCGAGCACCGAGGGCGGGATCTGGTAGGCGGGGGGCTCGGCCCGGGCAGGAGACAGCAGGCCCATCAGCGAGAGGCCCAGCAGCAGGGGGCGGTGCATCAGTAGATCCTCACGACGACGCGGCGGTGGCGGGCCAGGGCTTCTTCCTCGGACAGCCCGGCGAGGGACTCAGCGGGCAGCGCGACGGTGTCGGCGTAGCCCTCGACGCGGACGCGCTGCCGGTCGATGCCCACGGTCTCGAGCTGGGCGCGCACCGCGTTGGCGCGGTCGGTGCTCAGCTCCCAGTTGGACTTGTAGAAGGAGCCGTTGGTGATCGGCTTGGTGTCGGTGTGGCCCTCGACCGCGAAGTTGTAGTGCTCGGCGTAGGGCACGAAGATGGCGAGCATGCGGTCGAGCACCGGGGCCTGGTCGGGCTGGATGACCGCGCTGCCCGAGTCGAACACCACGCCGGAGTTCAGCGACAGGCGCAGGCCGTCGTCGTCCAGGTCGGTGCGGATCATGTCCTGGAGGCCCTCGCGCTCGATCTGCTCCTCGATCTTCTCCTGGATGGAGGACAGGCTCTCGGGCTGCTCGATGCCGGAGAGGCTCTCGGCGATCTGCTGCATGCGGGTGCGGCTGATCTCGGCCGCCGCCAGGATCATCACGAAGAAGATCAGCAGGTTGGTGATGAGGTCCGCGTAGGAGAGCAGCCAGCCCTCGTCGCTGGTGTAGCTGCGGCGTTGCACGGCCTACCCCCCCGCCATCGCGGACTCGCGGCTGGTGCGGGCGATCAGCTCGGAGACGCCCTGCTCGCAGCGCTCCAGCACCCCGAGCCGCTCGTCCAGCAGGTTTCGCAGGTAGTGCCCGATGGGCCCGGCCACGCCCGCGCCGAACGCCACCCCGTAGAGGGTCGCCAGCAGCGCCAGCGAGATCGCCGAGCCCAGGTTCATGTTGTCGCTGCTCATGTTCTTGAAGAGCTGGATCATGCCGGTGATGGTGCCGACCATGCCGAAGGACGGGGCCAGCCGGGTGAGCAGCTCCCAGTTGGCGATGGCCGGCTGCCAGCGGCTCAGCTCGGCGTGCCGCAGCTCGGTGAACGCCGCGGCGGTGGCCTCGTCGGGGGCGCGGCTCATCACGAGGTCCAGCATGCGCTGGATGGCCTCGAAGCGGCTGCGCTCGGCCAGGGAGACGGCCTGGGCACGCTTCCCGTCCCGCCACAGGGCGACCAGCTCCAGCCGCTCCTGCTCCATGGCGTCGGTCGCCGGGCCCAGGGTGCCGGCCCGGGGGATCAGCTCGCGCAGGCACAGGAACGTGCGCAGGGTCGTGCGCGCGGTCGACGAGACCAGCACGGCCGAGAGTGAGCCGCCAAGCACCATCACCAGGGCGTGGGTGTCGAAGGCGGAGATGGTGGTGTCGGCGCGGGGCGAGAAGCCATAGGCGACCACAAACGCCAGGAGAAGCAATCCAACTATCTGCACGGTTCCATCCTCTGATTCGCTACTCTTCGCGCTGGAGCGCCTCCAGCTTGGCGCGCACGGCCGGATCCGACTCGATCTCTTCGACCTGCTCGTAGATCTCGATGGCCTTCTCCCGCTCCCCGAGCATCAGCAGGATCGAGCCCTTGGCCCGCAGCGTCTCGGGGTGGGAGGGGTATCGGGCCAGGATCAGCTCGCACCACTCCAAGGCCAGCTCGTAGTTGCCGGAGGCCAGCGCGCCCTGCATCTGGGTGCGGGCGCGGGAGATGCTGACCTCGGGGGCGTCGGCGTTGACCTGGAGCCCGCGCTCCCGGTAGGCCTCCTCCAGGGTCGTGTCCGCGGCGGTGGGCGGCGGCGGGACCAGGCGGGTGGCCGGGATCGTCTCCACGTCGGTGGAGGACGGCGTGTGCTCGATCACGATGCGCTGCCCGCTGGACAGCATGGGGATCTGCACCTCGGTGATCACGTCCCCGTCGTTCCAGCGCACCGTCATCGCGGTGGTCGAGCCGAACGCGAAGGGCCGGAGCTGGGTGCCCTCCTCCTCCTCGAGCGCGGGGTTGGTCTTGGGCGACGGCTCGATGAGGTAGTGGGTGTAGTTCCGCGTGGCGCAGCCTCCCAGCAGGAGGAGCGCGGCGAGCAGGCGAGTGTTCATGGGCGCACGGTGTTCATGGGAGCACAGGGAGCAGGCGGATGTTCATGAGGGAGATGCCCAGACCGATCTGGCCGTTGGTGGACGCGCACAGGACCGCGCCGTAGTTGGAGCGGCCGAACGGGACCCGGACTATGGCGACACCGGTCAGCAGAGGATCGAACACCCCCTCGTCGCCGAACTCCTCACTGACGCTGGCGACGACGGCCGTGGGCAGCGAGAAGATCAGCTTGGCGCCGACCGAGACGTTGTAGAGCCGGGTGACCCGGTGGTGGGCCATGCCGATCCCGATCACCGGATCGAACAGGGAGAGCGTCACGCCGGTGAGGTTCTGGTTGGTCTTGCCCCACTGGTCGGTGACGTCCCAGGAGACGTGCTGGCCGGGGTAGAGCGCGACGTCCAGGAAGCCCTGGGTGAGGCCGTCGCCGCGGGCGCGGCGCTCCATCTCCTCGGAGAGGGTGTACATGCGCCCGGAGTTGCGGACCTCGACCAGGGTGGGGTCGACGTTCTGGGCGAACAGCACCTGGCCGGTCTCCAGCTCGACCACGCGGATGGCCACCCCGCCCCGGTGCTCGTCCAGCCAGATGGCGCTGCGGGCGGGGGGGGCGTCGCCGCGGTTGTTCGCGTCGAGCTGCTTGATCTCCTCCAGGGTCAGCGGGCCGGCCTGGTAGGCCAGGTTGCCGTCCTGGGCGTACACCCGGGGCACCATGCAGGCCTCGCACAGGCGCAGGCTCCCCTCCCCCAGCGCCCCCTGGAGCACCTCCAGGGCGCTGGCGGCGAACCAGTCGGCGGACTCCTCGTAGCGGGGCTGCACGCTGACCACGATCGCGGGGCGCACCTTGTCCGCCGGCAGCCGCCCGTCGTCGATGCGCAGCTCCAGGACCTCCTCCAGGCGATCCAGGGCGTCACGGGTGGTCGAGGGGCCGGCCAGCGCCACGCCCACGAGGAGGCTCAGAAGCAAAACGTCACCTCCCCCCCGAACGACTGGAACTCGACCTGGCCGATGGTGAAGAAGCTCCCCATGTTCCGGGAGTCCAGGAGCGAGGGGATGGTCTCCAGGAAGGCCGAGAAGCCCATCCGGTTGCCCAGCCGCAGGTCCGCGCCCCACTGGAAGGTGGCGAAGGCGTTCCGGGGGTCATCGCCAGCGTTGCCGGTGATGATCTGGTCGATGGTCAGCCGCTCGTTCTGGAAGGACGCGGTGGCCGGTCCCCAGACCCCGATCACCGCGCCGCCCACGAAGACGTAGAGGTCGGGCCGGGTCAGGGAGCGGACGCGGCCGGTGATCAGGCGGCTGATCCGCGCCTGGGCCATCACCCCCTGGTAGGCCTGGGGGATGACGGTGTAGCCCACCAGCACGCTGGAGGTCCACCGCCGGGCGTCGGTGGGGCTCATCTCCAGGCCGGACTGGATCCAGGGGAAGGGCGGCGGGGGCGTACCCTGGCCGCCGGGCTGGGCGTAGGCCCGGATGCCCAGGCGCACGGGGATGGTGAGCTGCCCGCGGCCCCGCAGGGCGGCGAGGTACTCCTCACGGGCCTCCTCGGCGGACTTGAGGTCGCTGGACTCGCGCAGCAGCGCCGGGGTGCTGGTGGAGGTCGACAGCGTGTGGCTCCACACGATGGGCAGCTCGGGGGTGAGCCGGGTGAGCCGCGCCCGCAGCACCAGGAAGGCGCCCTCGGCCTCGACGTCGATGAACAGGGCGTGCCGCCCGACGTCCTCCCCCAGCTCGGCCAGGACCTTGGGGTTGTCGATGCCCCGGGACACCACCGTGCCCTCGGGCCCGGAGTGGACGATCACGGCCGTACACTGGGGACAGTGGACGAGCTGGACGTTGGTGGTGGGGTTCTGGGTGAGCACCGAGACGAGGTGGTTCTCCAGCATGCCCTGCAGGCCGCTGCCCAGGCCCACCGGCACGGTGACCCCGGCGAGCACCACCGGGGTGGGCTGGTCGAAGACCGGGTCGTTCATCCAGCGGTAGACCAGCTCGTCGATGAGGTCGTAGGCCGCGAGGTGGATCTGGTCGGCGACCTCGGCGCGGACCCGGTCCAGCTCGGCCATCTGGGCCTGATCGATGGCGTCGGCGGCCCGCGCGGGCCCGGCCAGCGTCAGCGCCAGCATCGCGAGCAGGGCCCTCATCGCAGCCACGTCCACCGCCCCTGGGCGCACAGCCCGGCGTGCAGCGCGGTCTCGCGGGGGTCGAGGTGCACCACGGCCAGCAGGGCGTCCTGCTCCCCCAGGCTGCCGTTGGCGTAGTAGCGCTGGCAGGCCGAGGGGTAGGCCAGCTCCGGGGGCATGCGGGTGAGCACCTGCACGTCGCCCACCCCCAGCCGGGGGGCGCGGTCGGAGACCTTGAGGCCCTCGGCCATCAAGGCGTTCTTGGTGGCGAAGTCGATCTTCTCGGACACCGGGGCGCTGGGGTAGTAGACCTCGACCAGCCAGGTGTGGTCCGCCAGCGCGGGCCCCAGGGCGCTGGCGAAGCCGGCCAGCTCGGTCGCCCGGTCCTCCAGGGACAGCAGGATGACGTCGTCCAGGTTGTCCCGCAGGCCCAGGCGCAGCATGCGCTCCTGGCAGACGACCACGCTGCGCTCGTACCAGTCCCCGCGCGGCTCCGGCGGCGAGACCTGGCCCGGGTAGCGCCGCACGCCGTCCTGGATCGACATGCGCTCGCAGGTGTAGTTCCGCAGCTCCCGCTTGGGGCGGATCAGGCCGGGCGCCGGGGGCACCGGCAGCACGTAGGGGAGCAGCACGTAGAGGACGAAGAGCGGCATCAGCGCGCCGCCTCAGGCGACGCCTCCCGCAGGAGCCCCGCCTGGACCTTGGCGTTGTACACGGTCTGGCTGAGCTGCCGGTACATGTCGTTGGTCAGGTCCTCGGAGGCGGTGCCCGGGAAGATCCGGTCCTGCCGGTCCCGCACCATCAGGTTCAGGACCGCGTTGCCGACCCAGGCGCCCAGCCCGAAGTAGCGCACGAGCCGCCCGGTCATCGACTCGCTGGCCAGCAGGAAGCCGCTGCCATCCTTGACGACGACCTCCTGGGTGAAGGTGGCCTCGGTCACCGCCGGCACCAGGGTGTAGGTGACCGCGCAGATCGCCCAGCGGATCGGGTCGTTGGAGCGGTGCAGCTCCCGGGCCCGCAGCTCGACGATGAGGTCGATCCAGTCGACGGGGTCGTCCTCCTCGGCGGCCTGGGGGGGGCCGTCCATGGGCTCGCGCAGGTCGGTAGCAACGGTGACCTGCGCGCCCTGAAGCTCGAAGAGCGTCCCCACCTTGTCGCAGAGCGAGCCGGCCTCGTGGTCGTTGAGCAGCTCGCCGGGGAAGCAGCGCACGGTCACCCGCACGTCCCCAAGGTTCGGCGAGCGGGTGTCGACCACCACCGGCTGCTGGAGCCCCGCCATCGGCTGGTAGACGTGGACGCAGCCCCCCAGCAGCAGCGCCACGAGGCCGAGCCAACCGGACCGCATCATGCGCGAGGAGGAGGGATGCGGCCTGGGAATCGACGTCTCCATGAATCGGGCCCCGGCGACTGTCCGACCACGCCGGGCCCGAAGCATAGCGCAAGCCGACAGGGTCTGCCGGGGGGCCGGTCGCATCAGGACTCCCGCCGCCCTTCGACCCGGCTCGACCGCCCGGATGACGGCGGCGGGGCGACGCCCTCGCGCACCGCGACAGGCTCCGCCAGGGCCACGGTGGGGGGGGGCAGCGGCTCCCCGGGGCGGGGGCTCAGTTGCCGGGCGATCTCCTGGGCGATGGTCTCGCGGTCCTTCTCCAGGAAGAAGTGCCCGCCGGGCCGCCGGTAGACGGTCACCCGCCCGGTGGTCCGGGTGCTCCAGTCCGCCACCCGGGGCCCGGGGGCGAAGCCGTCGTCCGCGCCGTAGAACGCGGTGATCGGCACGTCCAGGGGCGCAGCCTCGGGGGGCTGGAAGGTGCCCAGGATGGAGAAGTCCCCGCGCACCGCCGCCTCCATCGACGCCCACAGCCCCGCGTCGCCGCGCAGTAGCAGCGACAGGGGCGGGTTGAGCAGCCGCATCATCTCCAGGAGGCGCTCCTTGGGGAGGTCGTGGACGTCGCCCTGGCCGGCGAAGTCGACCACCCGGGCGAGGTGCTGGGGGGCGACGGTGGCGCACAGGAACAGCCGCTGGGGCAGGGGCGCACCGCGCTCCCGCAGCCGCAGGGCCACCGCCCAGGCCACCAGCGAGCCCATCGAGTGCCCCAGGAAGGCGAACGGCTTGTCCAGGGCGCCCTCCAGGGCCGGGGCGAGCTGGTCGACCACCGCGTCCAGGGTGCGCAGGGCGGGCTCGCCCTGGCGCCCCTCCCGGCCGGGGAGCTGCACCGAGACCAGCTCGACGCTGTCGGGCAGGCTGGCCGCCCAGGGCCCGAAGAAGCCGGCGCTGCCCCCCGCGCAGGGGAAGCAGAACAGCCGGGTGCGGGCCTGGGGCCGGGGCTCCGGGGTGACGAACCAGCCGCCCTCCGCGGGCGCGGGGGGGGCCTCCGTCGGCGCGGGCGCGTCTCCCGAAAGCTCGATGAGCAGCCGATCCGCGAGGCCGTCGACGCTCATGCCCTGCAGCAGGCCCATCAAGGGGACCTCGACCCCGAGCAGCGCGCGCACCCGGCCCTTCAGCTCGACCGCCATCAGGGAGTCGAGGCCCAGGTCGCGGATGGGCTCGCGGGGGTCGGGCGGGCTGGCGGTGCGCAGCACCCGGGCGATGAGGCCGGTCAGCTCCTCGACCAGCGCGGCGTGGCGCTGCTCGGCGGGCAGGGCCTCCAGGCGAGCGCGCAGAGCCCCGCCGCCGGCCTCGGGGGCCTCGTCCAGGCCGACCTCGGCGGCCAATTCGGCCAACAGGGGCAGCTCGGCGGCCTCGGGCATCGTCCGCGCCCACGCCTCCATGTCCAGGGGCAGCACGCCGAGCTGGGCAGGGGCGCCGCAGAGGGCCCGCGCCAGGGCGGCGAGGGCCTGGTCCGGGGGCATCGCGGCCAGGCCCCGCGCCTCCAGCCGGCCGCCCCGGGTGTCGGTGGCCGCGAGGCCGATCTCGCCCCAGGTGCCCCAGTTGAGGCTCAGGGCAGGCAGGCCCCGGGCGCGCCGGGCCTGGGCCAGGGCGTCCAGGAAGGCGTTGGCGGCGGCGTAGTTGGCCTGCCCGGGGGAGCCGAGCAGCGAGGCCGCCGAGGAGAACAGCACGAAGCGCTCCACCGGGTCGTCGGCGGTGAGGCGGTCCAGGAGCACCGCCCCGTCCACCTTGGGCGCGAACACCCGGCGGAAGCGCGCGGCGTCCTGGAGCACGAGCACGCCGTCGTCCAGCACACCCGCGGCGTGGAGCACCGTGCCCAGGGGCGGCAGCTCGGCGCGCAGGGTGTCCAGCGCGGCGCGCAGCGAGGCCTCGTCGGACACGTCGCCCGACAGCACCTTCACCTGGGCGCCGGCCTCCTGAAGCGCGGCGATGGCGGTCTGTGCCCTCTCGGAGGGGGCGCTGCGCCCCAGCAGGGCGAGGTGCCGGGCCCCCTGCCCCACCATCCAGCGGGCGCAGGCCAGGCCCAGGGCCCCCAGGCCGCCGGTGATGAGCGCGGTGGTGCGCCCGTCGAAGCGGGCCTCGGCCAGGGGCTGGATCGCCGCCTCGGGGGTGTCCAGGGCGACCACGACCTTGCCGATGTGCTCGGCCCGTGCGAGGTGCTCGAAGGCGGCGCGGTGCTCGGTGGCCGGGAAGACCCGCACCGGGGGCGCCTCCAGGGCGCCGGCCTCGAAGAGGCTCAGCACCTCGCGCAGCAGCGCCCCCACCCGCTCGGGGCGGTCGGCGGCCATGCGGGCCAGGTCGATGGCGTGGAAGGAGAGGTTTCGGCGGAACGGGGCGAGGCCCAGAGGGGCGTCGTCGTAGATGTCCCGCTTGCCGATCTCCAGGAAGCGGCCGTAGTCGGCCAGCAGGCCCACGCTCTGGCGCAGCGGCTCGCCGGCCAGGGCGTTCAGCACGAGGTCCACCCCGCGCCCGTTGGTGTGGGCGCGGACCTCGTCCACGAAGTCCAGGCTGCGGGAGTCCATGACCTTCTCCACGCCCTGCTCGCGCAGGTGCGCCCGCTTGGCCTCGCTGCCGGCGGTGGCCAGGACGCGGACCCCGGCCCGCGCGGCGAGCTGCACGGCGGCCTGGCCCACCCCGCCGGCCCCGGAGTGGACCAGCACGGTCTCGCCCCGGGCCATGCGGCCGAGGTGGTTCAGGGCGTAGTGGGCGGTCATGAAGACGGCGGGCACCGCCGCCGCCTCGGCGAAGCCCAGGGTGGCCGGCTTGGGGGCGACCAGGGTGGCCGGGGTGGTCACGAAGGCGCTGAGGCTCTCGGGGGCGAAGGCCACGACGGCCTGGCCCACGGAGAGGCCCTCGACGCCCTCACCCAGGGCCACGACCTCACCGGCGCACTCCAGGCCCAGGGCCGGGGCGGCCCCCGCGGGCAGGTCCGGGCGCATGCCCAGGGCGGTGAGCACGTCGAGGAAGTTGAGGGCGGCGGCGCGGACGCGGATCTCCACCTCCCCGGGGCCGGGGGCGCGGCGGGTGACCGCGCGCAGCTCCAGGTCCTCCAGGGAGCCCATCTGGCGGGCGCGGACGCGGAAGGGGCGCTCGCCCGCCGGGCGGGGGACCTCCAACGGGGGCTGGCCGGCCGAGGCCCGGACCAGACGCCGGGCCCGCAGGCCGTCGGGGCGCAGGGCCAGCTCCCGCTCGGCGTCGACCCGCAGCAGGGTGTCCACCAGGGCGGCGGCCTCGACCCCGGCGGCGTCGATCGCGGTGGCGCGCAGCTCAGGGTGCTCCAGGCCCAGGCTTCGCCACAGGCCCCACAGGGTCGCGGCGGCCGGGTCGGGCACCTCGCCCGGGGTCGCGGCGACCGCGCCCTCAGTGAGCAGCCAGGCCCGGGGGCGATCCTCGCCCTTCATCACCGCCTGGATCAGCGTGGTGGCGTGGATGGCCGCGTCCACCGGCGCGCCGGCCGCCGACGGCAGCAGGACCACGTCGGTGAGGGGGCGCTCGGCGGAGGCCAGCAGGGTGGCCAGGCCGTCGGCGTCCGTGGCGCTGCCGTGGGCGCAGGCGGCCCCGGCGGCGGTGAGGGCCTCGTGCAGGGCCCAGGCACGCGCGCCGTCGCCGACGATGAGCCAGGACCCGGGTGCGCAGGCCTCGGTCGATGCCTGAACAGACCGCCACGCCGGCTCGAAGAAGAGGGCGCGCAGCGGATCGGGGGCGGCGGCCTCCAGCTTCACCAGGGTGAGGCCCAGGACCTCGACGCGCACGCGGCCCTCGGCGTCGGTGACCCGCACGTCGCCCAGCAGGCCGTCGACCCGGGCGTGGACCTGAAGCGCACCCTTGAGCGGGCCATACGCCCGCACCGCGCCCACCGCGCCGGGGATCCAGGTGCCCTCCAGCTCGGGGTCCAGCGCGGCCCCCAGGGCGTGGAAGGCGGCGTCGAGCAGGGCGGGGTGGGCGACGAAGTCCGCCACGAACACCCCGGCCGGCGCCTCGACCCGCGCCACGGCCTGCCCGTCGGCCCGCTGGAGCGCGGTGAGCCCCTGGAAGGCGGGGCCGTACTCCAGCCCCCGCGCCGCCATCGCGTCGCGGTGGTCCCGCGGATCGACCGCCTCGGGGCAGGCCGCCGCGCGGGCCGCCATGTCGATGATGCCCGGCTCGTCGGCCTTACGGACGTGGACCTGCCCGCTGGCGTGGCGGGTCCAGGCGTCCTCCCCCGCCCCCTGGCTGTACAGGGAGAAGCGGGTCGGGGCGCCCTCGCCCAGGCGGAGCTGGATGGTGCGCGCGCCCTCGTCGGGCAGCAGCAGGGCCTGCTCGAAGGCGAGGTGGCGCAGCTCGACGCCCTCGCCCAGGGCCTCGCGGGCCGCCGCCAGGGCCAGCTCGATGACGCCGGCCGCCGGGAAGATGACCGCGCCGCGCACCCGGTGGTCCCCCAGCCAGGGGGCGGTGCTCAGGCTCAGCGCGGACTCGAAGAGGTGGCCGCCGCCGGGCCCGGAGAGCCGCTGGTGCGGGCCGAGCAGGGGGTGGCCGCCCTGGGGGGCGTCGGGGCCCGGGTCGAACCACAGGCGCTCCCGGGCGTAGGGCACCGTCGGCAGGCGGGTCAGGCGCCCGCCCTCGGGGAACAGGCGCTCCAGGGTCACCGGGACGCCCAGGCACCAGGCCTGGCCCAGGGTCTCCAGCATGACCGAGCGGGCGGGCTCGTCCCGGCGCATCGAGGGCAGCACCTCGCCCGAGGCGCCGGCCGCCTCCAGGCAGCGGGGGATGGCCCCGGCCAGCAGCGGGTGGGGGCTGATCTCCAGGAACACGTCGTGCCCGTCGCGGGCGAGCGCGCCGACGGTGTCGACGAAGCGCACCGGCTGGCGCAGGTTCCGGGCCCAGTAGTCGGGGCCCAGGGTCTCGCCCTCGGCGCGCGCGGCGGTCACGCTGGAGTAGAGCGGGACCGTGGCGGCGTGGGGCCGGATGAGGTCGAGCGCGTGGCGCAGGTCCTCGGCCGCGACGTCCATCTGGGGGCTGTGGGAGGCGACGTCCACGTTGATGCGGCGGCAGAACACCTCGCGCTGCTCCAGGGCGGTGAGCAGGTTCACCAGCGTGGCCTCGTCTCCCGAGATCACGGTGGACTGGGGAGAGTTGCTGACGGCGATGGAGAGCTTGTCCTCCAGGCCGCGCAGGGCCTCGCGGGCGTCGGCCATGGACAGCTCGACCAGGGCCATGCCCCCGCGCCCGCTGACGCGCCGCATCAGGCGGCTGCGGCGGCAGATGACCCGGGCGCCGTCCTCCAGGCTCAGGGCGCCGGAGATGACGGCGGCGGCGACCTCGCCCATGGAGTGGCCGACCACGGCGTCAGGCTCGACGCCCCAGGCCTGCCACTGCCGGGCCAGGGCGACCTGCACCGCGAACAGGGTGGGCTGCACGACGTCGATGCGGTCGAGCAGGGTGCCGCAGCCGTTGGGCCGGAGCTGGGCAGTGAGCGACCAGTCGACGTGGGGGGCGAAGGCCGCCTCGCAGGCGCCGATGGTGTCGCGGAAGACCGGCTCGTCCAGCAGATCCCGGGCCATGCCCTCCCACTGGGCGCCCTGGCCGGGGAAGACGAACACGACGTGGCGGGCCTGGCCGCTCTGCCGCCCCGAGGCCAGGCCGGCGGGGCTCTGGTCCTGCTGCCAGGCGGCGAGCAGGGCGTCAGCGCCCCCGGCGTCATGGGCGACCACGGCCACGCGGTGGTCGAAGGCCCCGGCGCGGGTGGCGGCGGTGTACGCGAGGTCGGCGAGCGCGGCGCCCGGGGACTGGAGGCGCGCCCGCCAGGCCCCCACGAGGGGTTCCAGGGCCTCTCGGCTGGGCGCGGAGATGGGCAGCAGCCGCTCGCGCGGGGGCGCGGGGGCCTCGGCCGAGGCGGCCTCTACTTCCCGCTCCCCGTCCGGGGGCGCGCCGAGCACGGCGTGGGCGTTGGTGCCCCCGAAGCCGAAGGAGCTGACCCCGGCGATGTGGGGGCCCTCCGGCCAGTCCTGCAGCGCGGTGGCGACCTGCAGCGGCAGCTCCTCGAAGGGGATGAGGGGGTTGGGGCTGTCGAAGTGCAGGCTGGGCGGCAGGCGGCCGTTCTTGAGGCTCAGGGCGACCTTGATGAGGCCCGCCATGCCGGCGGCGGCCTCGAGGTGGCCGATGTTGGTCTTCACCGAGCCCAGCAGGCAGGGCCGGTCCTCGGGGCGGCCCTCGCCGAGCACCGCGCCCAGGGCCTTGGCCTCGATGGGGTCGCCCAGGGCGGTGCCGGTGCCGTGGGCCTCGATGTACTGGACCTGTGCCGGGGCGACCCCGGCGCGCTGGCAGGCCTCGCGCAGCACCGCCTCCTGGGACTGGGGGCTGGGGGCGATGAGGCCGTTGGTGCGGCCGTCCTGGTTGACCGCCGTGCCCCGGATGACCGCGTAGATGCGGTCGCCGTCGGCCTGGGCCTGGGCCAGCGGCTTGAGCACCACCGCGCCCGCGCCCTCGCCGCGCACGTAGCCGTCGGCGCGGGCGTCGAAGGCCTTGCAGCGGCCGTCCGGCGCCATGAAGCCGGTCTTGGAGAAGCTCACCGTGACCGTGGGGGACAGGAGCAGGTTCACCCCGCCCACGATGGCCTGGTGGCACTCCCCGGTGCGCAGGCTGTTGCAAGCCAGGTGCAGGGCCACCAGGGAGCTGGAGCAGGCGGTGTCCACGGCCATCGAGGGCCCGCGCAGGTCCAGGAAGTAGGACAGGCGGTTGGCGGCGATGGACAGGGCGCTGCCGGTGCCCACGTAGGCGTCGGCCATCGCGGGGCGGGAGGCCTGGAGGTCGGCGTAGTCGTGGCTGGCGATGCCCACGAAAACGCCGGTGCGGCTGCCGGCCAGGGCGCGGGGGGGCAGCCCGGCGTCCTGCAGGGCCTCCCAGGCGACCTCCATCATGAGGCGCTGCTGGGGGTCCATGCGGCGCGCCTCGCGGGGGGAGGTGTTGAAGAAGCGGGGGTCGAACTGGTCGACCTGGTCGATGAAGCCGCCCCAGCGGGTGCTCATCTTGCCGGGGGCCTGGGGGTCGGGGTCGTACAGCGCGTCGATGTCCCAGCGGTCGGCGGGGACCTCGGAGATGGCGTCGACGCCGCCCTCCAGGAGGCTCCAGTAGGCATCGGGGTCGGGGGCGCCGGGGAAGCGGCAGCCCAGGCCCACGATGGCGATGGGCTGGGCCCAGCGCTCCACCGCCTCGCCGGTGTCCGGCCCGACCACGCCGTCGGCGCCGAGGTGGGCGGCCAGGGCCTCGATGGTGGGATGCTCGTAGAGCAGCGTCGGGGAGATGCGGCGGCCCAGCATCTCCTCCAGCTCGCCGCTGATCTCGACGGCCTCGCGGGAGTCGAGGTCATAGGCCGTGAAGGGCTCGCGGGGGTCGACCTGGTCGCGGCTCAGGCCCAGGCGACCGCCGACGCGGTCCTGCAGCCAGCCCTGGAGGGCCAGCGCGGCGCCGGTGACCCGCAGGCGGGGCCGGGGCGCGGGGGCGCGGACCTCGGGGGCCTTGCGCGCCACGGCCGACTTCGAGGAGGCCACCACCTTGAGGTCGTTCGACAGGTAGAGCTGCTTCGTGGCCCGCCGCCGGATCTTGCCGCTGGAGGTCTTGAGGATGCTGCGGGACTTGATGAACACGATGTCGTGGATGCGCAGGTCGTGGGCCTGGCTGACCGCCTGGCGCACCGCGCGGGCGACCTCCGAGATGCCCTCCTCATCGCCCACAGGGAAGCGCCCGCTGACCTCGACCACGATGGTGAGCTGCTCCTCGCCGTCCTGCTCCACGGCGAAGGCCGCGCAGCAGCCCTTCCGCAGCGCGGCGTGACTGAAGTCCACGGTGCGCTCGACGTCCTGGGGGTAGTGGTTGCGCCCCCGGATGATGATGAGGTCCTTGATGCGGCCGGTGACGTACAGCTCGCCGTCCAGCAGGAAGCCCAGGTCGCCCGTGCGCAGGAAGGGGCCCTCCCCCTCGGCGGTCATGGCCTTGAAGGTCTCGGTGCTGGCGGCCTCGTTCTTCCAGTAGCCCTGGGCGATGCTCTCGCTGGCCGCCCAGATCTCGCCGACCCGGCCCTCGGGCAGGGACCGGGCGGTCTCCGGGTCCACGATCCGCAGCCGGGCGTCGGTGGTGGTGTGGCCAGAGCTGACCAGGGTGGCGGTGCCGGGGCGGGGCGCGTCGTAGCGGTGGGCCACGCCGCGCTCCAGCGCCGCGCTGTCGACGTGGATGACCACGGGCATGGGCGCGGCCTTGCCGGTGACCACCAGGGTGGCCTCGGCCAGGCCGTAGCAGGGGTAGAACTGCTCCATGCGGAAGTTCGCCGGGGCCATGGCCTCCGCGAAGCGCTGCATGGTCTCCCAGCGCACCGGCTCGGCGCCGTTCAGGGCCCGGATCCAGCAGGAGAGGTCCAGGGTCTCGCGCATCTCGGGGGTGGACTTGCGGACCACGAGGTCGTAGGCGAAGTTCGGCCCGGTCGAGGCGACGCCCCGGTACTTGGAGATGGCCTGGAGCCAGCGGAAGGGCCGCTGCAGGAAGTCCAGCGGCGAGATCAGCACGCAGCGCTCCCCCCGGTACAGGGGCTGGAGCACGCCGCCGATCAGGCCCATGTCGTGGTACAGCGGCAGCCAGCTCACCACGGTGTACTTCACGTCGGGGGCGTCGAAGATCTCGGCGATCATCTGCTCGTTGTGGAGCAGGTTGCCGTGGCTCACCATGACGCCCTTGGGCGTGCCCGTGGAGCCCGAGGTGTACTGGAGGAAGGCCAGATCCTGGGGGTTCACCGAGGGGTCCCGCCAGGCGTCGGCCAGCCCGGGCTCCAGGCCGTCGGTGGCCAGCCAGTCCAGCTCGACGATCTCGGGGGCCAGGGGGGTGAGGAGCCCGGCCATCTGGAACAGCGGGCCGGTGGTCAGGACCTTCTTGACGTCGCAGTCCTTCACGATGCCCTGGAGCCGCGGCAGGGTGCGCTCCAGGTTCATGGGGTCGGGGGGGTAGGCCGGCACGGCGATGACGTTGGCGTACAGGCAGCCGAAGAAGCCGACGATGAAGTCCAGGCCCGGCGGGTACAGCAGAAGTGCCCGGTCCCCGGGCTTCGCGCCCCGCGCGATCATCATCGCGGCCGTCGCGCGGGCCTTGCGATCCAGCTCCCCGGCGGTGAGGTTCCACTCCTCGTCCTCACCGTCCAGCAGGTAGGTGTAGACGATGGCGTCGGGGGCCTCCAGGGCGCGGAATCGGGCCAGCTCAACGAGGCTCGTGAGCTTCTGCGACAGGATGGGCACGGGTCTCCTCCAAGAATACAAACAGGGCGATAAGACACCGCGGCGCCGCAGATTCGACACCGCGGGCCCCGATCAGGCCGGGGGCGGCGGACCCTCCCCCCCCGTCCGAAGCATGTGCCAGCGGTGGCGCATGAAGTAGCTCCACTTCAGGGGGCTCTGGCCCTCCGGGTCGAGCTGGTAGAGGGCGCCGTCGTCCGTGAAGAGCTGGAGCACGGAGCGCACCTCGATCGAGATGGCCTTGATGCGCATGAACGGCAGGGTCCAGATCGCCTCGCCGGACTCGTCATAGATGGTCACGGCGTCGTCGGTGAGCCGCAGCTCGCCCCGGGCCCGCTCCTCGGCCTGGGTGCCGTTGCGGGGTACGAAGCTGACCGAGCCGGGGCTGAGCAGGGCCACGCCGTCCCGGGCGTAGCGCTCGGGGTCGGAGATCGGCGGCTCGCCGTAGTGCGCGGCGATGCGGTCGAAGGCACGGGCGACGTTGAGGTGCGCCACGCCGGTGGCGCGGGCGGCGTCGTTCAGGGGGAGCAGGTCGTTGTTGACGGTGACCTTCCAGTCCGCCCCGCAGGCCCCGCAGGTGAAGTGGTTGCCGCTGCGCGTGGAGACGCCGGTCTGATCCTGGGCGAAGCAGGCCGGGCAGGCCCACAGGTACTGGCTCAGGCCGTGGGCGGTGCGGAAGCCCAGGGTGAGCGAGCCGTCCACCCGGTAGTGAGGGTCCACCCGCAGGGCCTGGGCGATCTCCCGGGTGATCTCCTCGGCGCTCATGTCCGGGGGGAAGCTGCGGACCGGGTCGTACTCCAGGTGCAGGGGCACCCAGCGGGGGTACTTCGCCCACCGCGGCATGATGAGGAAGCCCGTCTTGACCCGGCAGATGACCACCCGGGCGTTCAGCCGCTTGACCAGGCGCCCGATGCCGTTCCGCACGGGCAGGCCCCGGCCGTCCCAGGTGCGGGTGCCTTCGGGGCTGATGGCGATGGCCCCGCCGTCGGCGTACAGCTCGTCCACGAGGGTCATCGCCTGAGTATCCCGGACGAACTTCTGCTTGGGGAAGGCGCCGAGGAAGAGGATGATCCGGCGCAGCACCGGGATGCGGAACAGGGCCCCGCTGGCCATGTACCAGATCGGGCGGCGGGGGTAGTGCGAGACCCAGATGGGGTCGGGCATCGCGCTGTGGTTGCTCAGCAGCAGGAAGGGGCCGTCCTTGGGGGGCCTGGGCCCCGTGGCGCGCTGCCGCAGCACCACCACGAAGGTGCAGAGGTAGAAGACCCAGAGGAAGATGTAGGTGACACGCCGGGCGACCGGCCCGGGGCGCTTCTCCAGCTCGGACATCGGACATCCTGCGACGATCCGCGCGCCGCCGGCCGCGCCGAGGTGCACCTCCAGCACGACGACCACGCTTGGATGCGACGGGGGCGGCGCAATGTATCCCGTCTTGGGATGTGCGGCCGCCCAGGGGGTGTCCTCAGGACCAGCGCGGCGCGGGCCCCGCGGACTCGGCGGCGATGCGCTGGTAGGCGCCCAGGATCTGGCGCACCTCGTCGCCGAAGTGGGCCCGCACCACCGAGAAGCCCAGCAGGGACGTGTTGCCCCGCACCGTGATCTCCCGGAATTCCGGGGAGGAGCGCAGGGTGTCCAGCTTCTCGCGGTTGCCCTTGATCAGCACGAAGCCGCCCACGCCGCCGCCGTTGGGGCCCAGGATGACCATGTCGTAGCGGTCGATGCGGCCCTCGGCGTGCAGGGTGCGCAGGTAGGTGTCGAGGTGCTTGTAGAGCTGCATCGCCTTCGCGCCCTCGCCGGGTGCGGTGCGGGTCCAGCCCATGAAGATGCCTGAGTCGTTCACGGTAGCCTCCGGTTGTCCCGGCGCTCTAACCCGCGTGCTCCGTCTCGGCGCGCGGTAGGATCGGCCATGCGCCTGTCCGTGAAGCCCGGCAACCCCGCCGAGCGCCTGGCCCTGGCCCTGGGGCTGGTGCCCGAGCCGGTCGTGCTGGTCTTCCTGGGCCTGGGGCTGGCCCGCACCACCATCGCCGCCGCGCGCCTGGGGGTCTTCGACGCCCTCGGCGACGCCGACCGGGCCGCCCCCGACCTCGCCGGGGACCTGGGCTGCGACGCCGCCGCGCTGGAGCCCCTGCTCGCTGCCCTCAACGGCTTCGGGCTGCTGCGCCACCGCGCCGGCCGCTACCGGAACCGCAAGGTCGTCCAGCGCTGGCTGCGCCGGGACAGCGGGCGCTCGGTCCTCGACGTGGTCCTGCTCATCGGGGATCTGGACGAGCGGTTCTCCACTCTGGCCGAGACCGTGCGCTCCGGGAGGATCGCGCGGCTGCACGACACCCCCCAGAGCGAGGCGTTCTGGGGGCGCTACATGCGGGCGCTGGGCATGGCGGCGCGCTTCGTGGGGCCCGAGGTCGCCCGCCGGGTGCGGGTGGACCGGCCGCCGGGGCGCCTGCTGGACGTGGGCGGCGGCCACGGGCAGTACGCGGTGGCCCTCTGCAAGCGCTGGCCGGGCCTGCAGGCCGAGGTGCTGGAGCTGCCCGAGGCGGTCCCCCACGGCGAGGCGATGGTCGCCGAGGCGGGCTTCGGGGACCGGGTGCGCTTCCGGCCCGGGGACATGCGGACGGCCGACTGGGGCGAGGGCTACGACCTCGTCACCCTGTTCAACGTGCTGCACAACGCCACCGAGCCCGAGGCGGTCGACGCGGTGCGCCGGGCCTTCGCCGCGCTGCGCCCGGGGGGCCGCCTCGTCATCCTGGACGCCGAGCACGCCACCCCCACCGGGGACCGCTCGGCCACCGCCGGGTTCAACGAGCTGTTCTTCTTCGTCCTGAGCGGCGCCCAGGCCTGGCCCGAGGCCACGATGCGCCGCTGGATGGCGGACGCCGGCTTCGTGGGGGTGCGGCAGACCCGGCTGTTCACCCTGCCGGAGGTGATGCTGACGGGGCAGCGGCCGACGGAGGCGCTCAGCGTGTCGCGATGAGCGCCTCCAGCTCGGCCGCCCGGAGGTGGGTCTCCACCGCCGCGATGCGCTCGGCGCGCTCCAGGGCGAGCAGCTCGACCTCGGCCTGGTAGACCGCCGCGAAGTCCGCCCGGCCCACCTGGAAGTCGGCCAGGGTGGCCTCCCGCACGGCCTGGGCGGCGGGCAGCAGGGTGTCCCGGTAGGTCCCGGCCTTGGCGAAGGCGCGGTCCCAGGCGGCGTGGAGGGTGGTCAGCTCGGCGCGCAGGGTGTCCAGGGCGGCGGCGAGCCGGTCCTCGGCGGCGCGGGCGTCCTGCTCGGCGGCGGCCTGGAGGCCCTGGCTGCGGGCGCGGCTACCCACCGGCACGGGCACCGCCACGCCCCCGGAGACGAGGTCCACGCCGCCGTCGTCGGGCCAGGTGCGCGCCCGGTAGCCCGCCCACAGGCTCATGGAGGGGCGGGCCTGCACCCGGGCCAGCTCGGCGCGGGCGCGGGCCTGCCGGGCCTCGACCCGCAGGGCCTCCAGGGCGGGGTGCTGCGCCTCGGCCGCCGCCAGCCACCCCTCCACGGTGCCGGTGAGGGGCAGGGGTTCGACGGCGTCGGGGGTCTCGAAGGCCCGGGGCGCGGAGAGGGCCGCCGACAGCGCCGCGGTGAGCTGCTGGTCGGCGCGTGCGAAGTCCCCCAGCTCGTCGGAGAGCCGGTCGCGCAGCAGGGTCACCCGCAGCACCGCGTGCTGGCCCACGGCGTCGACCCGGTAGCGGGCCTGGACGGTCTCGGCCAGCTCGTCCAGCCGGGCCAGCTCCACCTCGGTGATGCCGGCGAGCATGCGGGTCAGCGCCAGGCGCCACCAGGTGTCGATGACCCGGTGGCGCAGGTCCAGCGCGGCGGCAGATTGTTGCAATGCAGCATATTCCACCGAAAGCTCGGCCACTTCGGACCGCCGCGCGCGCTCCCCGGGGGCGGGCAGGGGCTGCTGCACCCGGAGCTGCACCCCCGCCATCGGGTGGTCCGAGAGCGTGAACCCGCCCAGGGGCAGGTTGGACAGCTCCACCGAGGCCACCGGGTCGGGCCACACGTCCGCGACCTCGGCCGCCGCCGCCAGCGCCGCGGTCCGCGCCTCCATCGCCGCCAGGCCGGGGTTGGCGTCCACCGCCGCCCGCGCCAGGGCGTCCACGTCATCGGCGGCCCAGGCCAGGGCCGAGAGCAGCAGGAAGAGGGTCATGTCGTCCATGATCGGGGACACGGTCCCTTTTATCCATGATCGCGCCGCCTGCCCCTCGGGCAGCGCCCGCTTATGCAGGGAAGGATGACGCTTCGATCGCTCAAGGCCGACCACCGACAGGGCCTGCTCCAGCTGGGCAGGGGGGAGGTGGTGGGCGCGCATGGTCGGGGTCGTCCGTCACGGACTCCAAGTTTCGAAGGTCCGTCACGGACAGACAGAGGTCTCGGAGAATCACAGGTGAACGGAACGTATCGGCGCGTGACCGCGATGAATTGCGGCGGTGCTTGCGATCCTCTGTCCGTTGAGCCACGCCTTCCGGCGGCGCCGAGATTTCATCGCGCCCACGCGTCGATCCGCCACGTGGACCTCCAACCCCTTCGAGGGCTCTGTCTGTCCGTGACGGACCTTCAGATCTTGGAGTCCGTGACGGACGACCCCCAGCTCTGACCTCCACTCCTCCACTCCTCCACTCCCCCACTCCCCCACTCCCCCGTGCACCTCCTCACCATCGACCTCAAGCGCACCACCCGGACCGATCGCCCCGCGATCCGGCCCGAGGGCGAGGTCGGCTACCTCGTGGAGGTCGACGGCGTCGGGGCCTTCGACACGTCGCTGGACTGGGACCAGCGGGAGCTGCTGGAGGTGCTGGGGGCGCGCCACCCCGAGGACGGCGAGCTGGCGGCCTGGCTGGGGGGGGTATTGCGGACCCTGCTCACCCGGGCGGTGGTCGCCGAGCTGGACCGGCTGGTGGAGCGCGCCACCGCCGAGGCCCCGCTGCACGTCACCGTGCGCACCTCAGCGATCGAGCTGCTGGCGCTGCCCTGGGCGCTCTTGCAGACCCGCAGCGGGCGCCCCCTCGGCCAGCTCGAGCACGCCCTCGTGCGCATGGCCACCGGCGAGACCCCCACCGCGCCCCCGCGCGCCGACCCGCTGCACCCCGACCGCCTCGACCCCCGCCACGCCGAGGGGCAGGTGCTGTTCGCCTGGGCCGCGCCCTTCGCCCAGGTCCCCCACGACCCCCACCAGGCCCTCCTGGAGGCCGCCTGCGCCGGCCGCGGCCTCGTCGTCGTGCCCGAGGCCTCGGTGGACACGCTGCGCCAGGCGCTGGAGCAGGCCGCCCGAGGGCCCCGGCCCGTCTCGGTCCTCCACCTCCTGGCCCACGGCCAGCAGTCCGGCGGGCGCATGGCCCTCCAACTCCACGGGCCCCGCGCCGGGGTGGTCGACCCGGTCGACGCCGACCGGCTGCGCGACCTGCTCGCCCCCTACGCCGACACCGTGCGGCTGGTGGTGCTGGCCGCCTGCGGGGGGGCCGCCGCGCGCCCGGACAGTCTGCTCGGGGGGCTGGCCCAGGGCCTGCACCGCGCCGGGGTGGCCGCCGTGGTCGCCTCGTCCCTGCCGCTGACCTTCCCCCAGGCCGCCGCCCTGACCGAGCAGCTGTACGGCACCCTGCTCCAGGACCTCAAGCCGGTCGAGGCCGCCTTCCTGCAGGCCCGGGAGGCCACCGCCCCGGCGTCCGAGCGGGACGACCGCTACGGCCTGGTGCTCTTCCAGCGCCCCCAGGACGAGGGCCTGCGTCCCCTCACCTTCCGCCCCTACCGGGGCCTGCAGCCCTTCGACGAGCGCCACGCCGCCCTGTTCACCGGCCGGACCGACGAGGCCGCCGCCCTGCGCGGTCGGGTGGACGCGGCGCTGGCCCGCGGCGACGGCCGGCTGGTGGTGGTCGCCGGGGCCTCGGGCAGCGGCAAGTCGTCGCTGGTGCAGGCCACCCTCCTCCCCGCCCTCAAGGCCGAGGGCTGGGCGGCGGTGCTCACCCGCCCCGACACCCCCGGCGGCGCGGCGCAGGCCCTGTTCGACGCCCTGCAGGCGGCCCGCTGGCGGCGCAACCCGCCCCCCGAGGGCGCCGCCCCCAACCGCCCCGAGCGCGTGACCGCCGACAACCTGAGCGCCCAGCTCCTCAAGTGGGACCGGGAGACCGGCGGCGCCCCCCTGCTCATCGTCGTCGACCAGCTCGAGGAGCTGTTCACCGCCCCCGCCGCCGCGGCGACCCCCGCCGACCGGGAGGCCTTCGCCCGCGGCCTGTTCGACATCGCCAACGCGGGGGCCTCCAAGGCCGTGGTGGTCTGCACGGTGCGCCTGGACTTCATGGCCCACCTGGGGGAGCTGCGGGTCGACGACCGGGGCGGGCGGCTGGACCAGCTCCTCTTCGACCCCCAGCACGTCCAGTTCCTCGCCCAGATCGACCTCGCCGCCCTGCGGGAGCTGATCCTGGCCCCGGCCCGCAAGGTGGGCGTGACCATCGAGGAGCGGCTGGTTCGGGAGATCCTCACCGACGTGGGCACCGACCCCGCCGCGCTGCCCCTGCTCCAGCACCTGCTCGACGAGCTGTGGCACCGCCGCGACCCTGGCGGGGCCATCACCTTCGACCACTACCAGGCCCTGGGCAAGTTCAAGGGTGCTCTGGCCACCAGCGCCCAGCGCACCCTGGAGGCTCTGGACCCCGACGCCCAGGCCGAGGCCCGCCGCCTGATGGTCCGCATGGTCTACCAGGGCGACGAGCAGGGCGGCCGGGCGAAGCGCCGGGTGGCCATCGACGACGTGCGCCGCGACGCCCCGCCCTTCGACGCCGCCTTCGACCGGGCCGTCGACGCCTTCGTGGCCCAGCGCCTGCTCACCCGGGCCGAGGACGGCGCCCAGGTGGAGCTGGGCCACGTCGCCCTGCTGCGCGCCTGGCCCACCCTCCAGCGCTGGGCGGACCAGGACCGGGAGCTGCACACCCGCCTCATGCCCATCCAGGAGCGCCTCCGGGCCTGGGAGGCGGACCCCGGGCCCGGCCGCCTGCTCGGGGGGGACGACCTCAACAAGGCCCTGGCCCTGGTGGCCGACTACGGCCCCGAGCTGTCCCCGGAGCTGCGCGACTACGTCACCACCAGCCGGAAGGCCGAGCAGACCCGGGCGCGGCGCAAGCGCATGCTCGCCTGGGGCTTCGCCGCGCTGATGACGGTGGTGGCGGTGGCCCTGGCCTGGCTCGCGGTGCAGCTCGACGCCGCTCGGGAGACCGCGGTCCGTGAGCGGGACGCCAAGGAGGAGGCCCGCCGGCAGGCCGTGGCGGCCCGGAACGACGCCGAGCAGGCCCGCGCGGTGGCCGAGGCCGCCGAGGCGGACGCCCTGGCCCAGAAGCAGCGCGCCGAGGCCGAGCGCGACGGCAAGATCGAGGCCCTGGGCCAGGCCGAGCAGGCCCGGGATCGGGAGCGCGTGGCCCGCAGCGCCGCCGAGCGGGAGGCCCGCCGCGCCCGGGACGAGGCCCGCATGACCGCGGTGCGCCTGCTCAAGGCGCGCGACCCCGCCGCGGCCGTGCGCGTGCTCCAGTCCCTGGAGCGGCCCGACGCGGTGGACGGCTGGCCCGCCGAGGCCCTCGACCTGCTCAGCCGACCCCTGGCCGACGCGGCCACGGCCCCGCGCGACGAGGACCTGCGCGCCGCCGCAGCCGACCCCCTCGGCACCCTCACCCTGCAGATCGGCGCCGGGGGCGAGGTGTGGCTGCGGCGGGGGGACGGCCCCTTCGAGGCCCTGCCGTCGCTGTGGGAGGCGGCCCAGGGGGCGGAGCTGCTCGCGGTCAGCGGGGCGGACGGCCTGCGGGTGGCCATGCGCCAGGAGACCCGGCTGCTGGTCCTGGAGGCCCGGGGCGGCGGCTGGGTCGAGCGGGCCGAGCGCCGGGACGTGGGCCCGAGCACCGCAGCGGTGTTCTCCCCGGGCGGGGACCAGCTCATCGTGGGGCGGGCCGACGGAAGCCTCGTGCTCATCGGCCTCTCGGACGACACCCTCGCCGAGATGTCCGCCACGGCGACCTCACGGGTGACGGCGTTGGCGATGGGGCGCAGCGGGGGGCCGGTGTCCGTGCACGCGGACGGGCGGGTGCTGCGGCATACCCCCGGGGGCTCGGTGCCGATCGCGACGCTGCCCGCGGGGAGCTGGTCGGCGGCGGCGGTCAGCCCGGACGCCCGGTGGCTGGTGGTCGCGCCGGCCTCGGGCGCGCCGCTGGCCCTCTACCGACCGGAGAAGTCCACCACCTTCCAGCCCCTGGTCACCCTGGAGGGCCACGACGCGGCGGTGCTGGCGCTCTCCTTCAGCCCCGACGGCGCGACCCTGCGCACCGCCGCTGAGGACGGCGCCACCCGGCGCTGGCCCTGGCCCCCCACGGGCGCGGCGGTCGGGCACCTCGGCGAGGCGCCCACCTGGGCCCGGCTCGCCGGGGATCGCCTGCTGGTGGGCACGCGCGGCGGGGCGCGCCTGGGTCGGTTCGGGGGCGGACCGCTCGCCCCGGTGGAGGGCCGCGGGCAGGGCGACGTGAGCGCGGACGGCCGCCGGGTGGTGCTGGGGGGCCTGGGCGCGCCGGTGCGGGTGCTGGAGCGGGCCGGCGAGGGCTGGACCGAGGTGACCCTGCCGCTGCCGAGCGCCGGGGGCCAGGACTTCTCCGAGCTGCGCATGAGCGCGGACGGGCGGCGGGTGGCCGCGCTGGGGGGCCTGGGCAGCACGGCCTGGGCCTGGACCCTGCCGGACGGGCCGCTGCCCCAGGACCTGCCCGCCCCGGTGCGCCTGCCCGGGGACACCAACCGCCGGGTGGGCCGGGACCTCGCGCTGAGCGCAGACGGGCGGGTGGTGGCGTTGGCGGCCGATGACCGCGTGCTGGTGTGGACCACGGTGGACGGCCAGCGCTGGGTGCCGGAGACCATCGACGCCCCGGCCTCCAAGGTGGCGCTGGACGCGACGGGCGGGACACTGCTCTACCTGGCCCCGGGGGGCGGGCTGAGCCTGCGGCGCAATGGGGCGACGACGCGGCTGGGGGCGCACCCCGGCGGGGTGACGCTGCTGGCGGTCTCCGGGGACCGGGCGGTGAGCGTGGGGGCGGACGCGGCGCGGGTGTGGGACCTGTCCAACGGGGAGAGCCTGCCGGTGCCGGTGTCGGGGACGTGGCTGGCGGCGGGGTTCACCGACGCCGGGGCGCTGCTGGCGGTGGGGGCGGACGGGCGGCTGTGGGCGTGGCGGGGCGGGTTCGAGGCGGAGGGGCTGGGGAGGGCGTTGCGGGGGGTGGGGGTGGAGGGGTTATAGGCCGGGCTCTCCGACAACCTCAGGGGCTGGTGTCGTGCTCTCCGAAGATCCGCTCGATGTCGGCTTGAGGGCGACTCGAGGGCTCCTCCTGTACGTCGCCATGCTCTGTCGCGCGAAACGCGGACAGGCTCACCACCTTGCCGCCGCCCTCGCGGATCGCCAGGGGAGCCATGATCTCCAACAGCGGACGCTTGGGAATGCCCACGTACCCCGCGAATTTGGCGAGACTCCAACCCAGCCGCTCACAGGTGGTGCGCACGGCCTGCCGGAGCGCTCTCGGTTGCTCGTGTTGGACCCCGGAGCGAACCGGTGGCTCGCCCTGACGCCACCCGAGGGAGCTGTAGCGCACCATCGCTGAGCGGAACTGACGATCGTTGAGCACCCCGCAGACCTTGGCGCGGTACATCAAGGCCGCCGCCGAGGCGCCCCACCGCTCCCGTCGGGCCAGGTAGCTGTACGGGTTGGTGCTCCGGGGGGCATCGTTCGTCCACGGTCCGGCCGGCACCAGCATGGCGCCAGCGAACGCATTGGCCTGCCCTTCGAGGCGCTGGTCCGGGGCGCGACGACTCCTCCCCGATGGCTCTGCACCAGCCAGCACCCCGGTGTGGAGGCAAAGGTGCGCCAGCTCATGCAGGGCGTCAAACCGTGACCGGTACGGGTCCTTCTTGGCGTAGTTGAGGACCACAACGGGTCGGTCCTTCCAGAAGCTGAAGGCGTCCACGGTGTCGGCCGACAGGTCGGGCACGATGACAACGACGATCCCCAGCGACTCCAGCAGCTCGACCACGTTCAGGATGGGCTCTGAGCCCAGGCCAAGGCGCTCCCGGACCTGGATGGCCTCACGGGCCGGGTTGATCTCCTGGAGCAGGAGGTCCGCCGCGCTGGCGTCTTCGATGCCGACGCCGACGGCCTCTCCAGCGTTCTCCAGGAGCGTCGACGTGGGCAGCCGGACCGGGGTGAGGGCGTCCGGGGCCAGCTCATCGACGGCGCGCAGGATCAGGCGCACCTTGTCGCCGAGCCCCTCACAGCGGATGCGGTCGGAGGCCGGCGTACGGGCGAGGCTGCGGAAGTAGCAGTCCTTGCGCTCGATCACCTCCTCGATGGGCTCCTCGGACGGGTCGGAGAAGAACCCGGGCAGCACGTCCAGCTCGCGCGCCAGCGCGGCGACCCTGTCCGGCGGCGGTCCGCTCGTCTCCCACCGGCCCATGGTCTGCGCAGACACCCCGACCCGAGCGGCCAACGCAGCCCGCGACAAGCCCGCGTGCTTTCGAGCGATGATGAAGCGAGGGGGGGACCACATAGCGGAATCGGAGGGGCGACTTCATGGATCCATACCACGCCAGGATCGCCCTGACGCGCCGTTCATCCAAAGAGGTCAGGCTGCCGGGTCCGGGCTGCGGGGCCGATGGGGAGCGCCGACTCCAGGTAGCCGGACCCGCGGCGCCAGGACCGGAGGTACCCGCTGGCGTCCACGGCCCTCGGCACCCCGAGGAACAGGTCCGGTAGCTGGATGTCGAGGAGCCGACCGGAGATGGGGTCCGTTCGGCCGTGCGTCCAGGTCCAGCCCAGGACCACGACCTGGGAGACCATCGGCAGGGACGGGTCGCCCGTTCCATCCACCAGCGACCTCAACCCGTCGTAGATGGGATGCTTGCTTCGGTGAAGGACATCCGAGTGCGGACAGGGGCTCCCCATGCGGGTGAGCGTGACCAGGATCAAAAGGGACTCGCCGACCTGAGCGCGCTCGATCAGGTCCGTGCCCCGCTCGAAGAGGAACGGCCTCATTCCTGAAGGCAGGAGGTCATCCTTCCAGCGCGCCGTGATGTCCTCCTTGAGAAGGCTGCGCACCTTCTCGCCGACGGCACGCAGAGAAGCGCTCTGAATCTCTGCGTTGGCCTGCTCCACGACCGTCCGCCGGAGGTCGAGCAGCACGCTGCGCAGGCCAGGCGTTGCCAGGGTCTCGGATGGGGCGGGGACACTCGCCATGGACGGGTTATAGGCGGGTTGTTCGAGATCAACCGGGGAGGGACCGCCATGCCACCTGCCGCCACCTGGATCCACCTCTCTGACCTCCACCGAGGCGCCCGAGGCGAGACCCGCGACTGGCCCGTCGTCCGCGACGCCTTCGCCCGCGACCTCGACCGCATGGCGCGGCTCGTCGGGGCGCCCGACCTCGTCCTCTTCACCGGCGACCTCGCCTTCAAGGGCGCGGAGGACGAGTACGCGCAGGTCGAGGCCCTGTTCGACTGGCTGGACAGTAAATTGGGCAAGCGTCCAATTTACGCCGTACCCGGCAACCACGACATGGCCCGCCCCGAGGAGGACTGGCGTTTTTCCTGGCTCTTCAGCGAGGATGCCAACGCCCGCGCCGCCCGCGCCGACATGCTCCAGCGGGATCCCGGGCCGATCGCGGCCTTCTTCGAGGGCTACCAGCGCTTCGCCGAGCGCCGCCTCGCCCTGCCGGGCCTCGCGACCGGTCTCCTGCCCGGCGACACCCGGGTCAGCCTGGACCTGAGCGGCTTCAAGCTGGGCCTGCTGGGCCTCAACAGCGCGTGGCGGCAGTACAAGGGCGGCGACTTCCAGGGGCACGTCGGCGTCGACCCCCACCAGGTCCACGCCCTGCTGCCCGACGGCGCCGACGCCTTCCGGGACGCCCACCACCTCACCCTGCTGCTCCAGCACCACCCGCCGGACTGGATGGGCGACCGGGCGCAGTGGATGAGCCACGTCGCCACCGCCGGGCATGTGGTGCTGTTCGGGCACATGCACGCCAACCGCGCCGAGGTCCACCGCGCCGAGAGCAACGAGGACCGGCCGATGGTGCAGGCCCGAAGCCTGTGCGGCCTGGAGCGCTACGGCACCGCGCGGGAGGACCGGCGCTTTGGCTACCGCTGGGGCCGGGCCGAGGTCGTGGACCTGGGCGCGGATGGGCTGCGGACGCGGGTGCGGACCTGGTCGCGGACGCTGGTGGAGGGGGGGCGGTGGCGCTTCGTGCATCCGAACGCGGCGGAGTACGAGGAGGCGGAGGGGATGCGGTTGGTGGATGTGCGCCTGCCCGAGCACCTGCGTCCCGCACCCCGCCCGCCGGCTGTCCAGGCGCCCGAGGGCACCCCCTCCGCGCCCTCGGAAGGAGCCGAGCTGACCCGAGACCAACGCTACGACGTGCTGGTCAAGCTGCTGCCGGCGCAGTTCAACGACGTCGTCGTACGCAGCGGGGCGCCGATGGCCATGTTCTCGGCCAGGGAGGCGCCGCTGGCCGAGCGGGCCTGGGAGGTGGCGAGCTGGGTGGACAACCAGCCGCGGGAGACGCGGGAGCGGTTTGATGGGCTGCTGCGGGCGAAGGCGGGCGGGCTCTTCGAATGAGCGCCGTGGACGACGCCTTCCGGCTGCTGGACCCGCTGACCCGCGCCCAGCTCGACACCGTGGCCACGCGCCTGGGCGTCGCCGACTACGTGCCCACCGCCACCGTCGCCGACACCCGCGCGGCCCTCGTCCGCTGGGCCACCGCCTCCGACAAGCAGCTCGCCGCGCTCAAGTCCGCCGTCGCCGTGGTCGCCCCCGGCGCAGCCACCGCCGACCCGGCCACCTGGCAGCGCTGCGTGCGGGAGAACCACGCCTACCTCACCGTCCTGGGCCTGCGCACCGGCGACGGCCACTACCGTATCGGCCTGGACGAGCTGTTCGTGGACATCGAGCTGGTCCACGAGTCCGCCAACCGCCAGCACGTCTTCGGGGCTCGGGGCTTCGATGAGGCCCGCACCGACCCCCTGGACGCCGCCGGTGACCTGATGGCCGCCCTCGCCGCCGTTCACAGCAAGCGCGCGCGCTTCGACGTGCGGGGGCTGGTGCTGGTGGGCCTGCCGGGCAGCGGCAAGACCACCCTGCTTCAGCACGCCCTGCTGGAGAGCGCGAAGGACCCGGGCCTGGAGCCGGTGCTGCTGCGCTTCGCGACGCTGCAGACCTTGGGCCTGGACGACCTGGGGCCTCGCAGCATGGCCGCCTGGGCGGACCACCAGGCCAAGGCCGACGGCTACCCGGGGGCGGGGCGTGCGCTGCTCGCCGACCCCGAGCGCCGCTACCGCTTCCTCTTGGACGGCTTCGACGAGCTGCAGTCCGCCGAAGACCGCCGCGCGGTCGCCCGCTGGCTGGCCAGGGAGATCCCGCGCTGGCCCAAGGCCGACTTCGTGCTGACCACCCGCAAGGCCGCCTGGGACGAGGAGCGCCACCCGGAGCTGACCGAGCGCCTGACCACCTACACCCTCCTGCGGCTGACGATGGCGTCCCGGGACGCCTATGTGCGCAGGTGGTTCCCCCTGGTGGCCGAGCGGGAGCTGGGGCCCACGCCCACGGAGGCCGTGCAGCGACAGGCCGAGGCCCACGCCGCCGCGCAGGCCGAGGCGCTGCTGGGCGTCTTCAAGAGCCCCGACGAGGCCACCCGGCACCGGGTCCACCGCCTGACCGGCAACCCCCTGCTGCTCTCCATCATCTGTCTGGTCTTCCGGGAATACCAGGCCCTGCCCCGCCACCGGGGCGACCTGTACGCCAAGTGCTTCGAGGTGCTGATCCGAGGGCGCATGGTGCAGGGCTGTCGCACCGGCCTGGAGCCCGCCCAGGGCCGCAGCCTGCTGGGCCCGCTGGCCTGGGACATGCAGGCCACCAGCGACGACCTGGACTCCCCCAAGGAGCTGCCTCGGGCCGACGTGCTGGGCTGGCTCGAGCGCACCCGGGACGCCGACCCCGGGACCCGCCAGCAGAGCGCTGAGGCCCTGCTGGGTTGCCTGCTCCGGGAGACCGGCCTGCTGGTCAGCCCCGACCAGCAGAACGTCGCCTTCGCCCACCTGACCTTTCAGGAGTACCTCGCCTACGAGTACGCTCGCGTACGGGGTCTGGCCGCCAGGCTGGCCCGCCAGGCTGAGGACCCCCGGTGGCGGGAGCCCATCCTGCTGGGCATGGCGGATCTGTCCTTCCGTGAGACCTTCTTCGCTACGTTGCTGGAAACCCCGGGCCGCCTGTCCGCGCAGCGGGAGCTGGTGAGCGCCTGCAAGCTGGAGCACGAGCCTCCGGCCGAGCCCTTCGTGGCGATGTTCAACCGCGCGGTCGCGCCCGCGCCCGCGCCGCCGCCCCCGTTGCCGTGGTGGAAGGCCCTCTTCGTCTCCCCCGAGCCTACGCCCGATCCGCCGCCTCGCCCGACCCCAGCCGACCTGGACCTCGCCCTCCAGCTCTTCCTGAGCAACCCGCCGGCCGCCGTCCGGGAGGCTGCCCGTGCCCTGATGGCCCACGGCGACGCCAACATCGTGAAGCTCGCCGCGCGGGTCGCCGGGGTGAGCGGCCCCGAGGTCGTCGCGCCGAAGCGGCTGCGCCTGGCCTCAGGGGAGATGGAGCTGGTGTGGGTGCCGCCGGGCACCTTCGTGATGGGGGCGAGCCCCGACGATCGCGCGGCCACCTCCTGGGAGCGTCCGCCCCACACCGTCACCATCTCCAAGGGCTTCTGGCTGGGGCGCTTCCCGGTAACCAACGCGCAGTACCAGCGCTACGTCGAGGCCACCGGCGCCCGGGAGCCCCAGAGCTTCCGCCAGGAGGGCTTCGACGACCCGGACATGCCGGTGACCTTTGTGAGCTGGCAGGACGCCCAGGACTTCTGTCGATGGCTCGGCGAGACGGAGGGGCACACGGTGCGCCTGCCCACCGAGGCCGAGTGGGAGTGGGCGGCGCGGGGCGATGACGGCCGGGGCTACCCCTGGGGGCCGCAGCCGCCGACCCTGGAGCGAGCCTGGTATGGCAGCTATGGCACTGATCCCAAGGACCAGGAGTTCAAGCCGGGGTTCGGTGAGCACGGCGACGTCGTACGTGGCCCGGCCCCCGTCGGTGGTCGCCCCGCCGGGGCCAGCCCGGCAGGCGCCGAGGACATGGCGGGCAACGTCTTCGAGTGGTGTGCCGACACCTGGCGGGATCAATACGACGCCTCGGACGACGGCGCTATTGATATTTATCAGGAAGATCCTGCCGTTTCGGACCGCGTGGTCCGGGGCGGCTCCTGGATCTACGACTCCTGGCGCCTGCGCTGCTCGTGCCGGAACGGGGACCATCCCGTGTACCGGTTCGTCGACCTCGGGTTCCGCGTGGTCTGCGTTCCGGCCCCCGAGCGTTGAACCCCCACCGCAGCTTCCACCTGAAACACCCCGACGCCCGCCCGCTGCGCACCGACCGCTGGTACAGCTACCTGGGCTACCGGGTCAGCCGACGCGGCCTGCGCCCCGGGCCCAAGATGCTCGGCCGCGTCTCCCGGAACGTGGAGGCCAAGGAGCCGGAGGCCCTTCGGGCGTCAGTGGCGGCAATGGCGGCAGCCTGGACCTGGGGGTCGTAAGGCGACAAGGTGTCGACAATTGTTGACCATCGTCGTTTCTCAGACATCGCGATCGACCCTCGCTCCGCTCGGGTCGAGACCGCACCAGAATAAAGGTCAAAACTCAAGAATCAACGCCCGGGGGCCGGAACGCAGACCACGCGGAACCCGAGGTAGACGTTCCGGCTCCCGGGAGGGAACCAGTCCCGGCACGAGCAGCGCAGGTTCCCGGAGTCGCGGATCCAGGAGCCGCCCCGGACCACGCGGCCCGAAACGGCGGGTTCATCCATGACAAATGGCAAAAACGCAGCATGTCGCCATTTGTCGACATCCTTCTTGTCCCGCCAGTGGTCCGCGCACCACTCCAACACGTTGCCGGCCAGGTCCACCACCCGGCGGGCCCCGACCTCCACGTCCCCCATCGGGAAGGCCCCCACCGGGGTCGGTTCCCCGGGGCGATCATCGCCCCACCAGTAGTTGGCGCGCGCCTGATCCCCCTCGCCCGGCTCCTCCCTCCCCCAGGGGTAGCGCCGGCCCTCCTCCCCGGCGGCCAGGAACTCCCACTCCGCCTCGCTCGGCAGCCGAATCGTCCAGCCCCTCGGCTTCGGCCAGTGGTCGTCGGCCCAGCCGCAGAACGCCACCGCGTCGTGCCAGCTCACCGTCGTGACCGGCCGGTTGGGGTGGAAGCGCTGCCTCGGCCAGTCCGGCGGGGCGCGGTTGCCGCTCTCCACGAAGTTCGCATAGTCCTGCACCGTCACCGGCCGCCACGCCACCTTGAAGGCCGGGACCGCCACCTCGTGGGGCGGGGCAGTCTGGTACGCCTTCTGGTCCGCCCCCATCGTGAACCGACCCCGGGGCACGTCCACCCATATGTGTTCCAGTCCCAGACGCGGATCCCCCAACGCCCCCAGCGCATCCAAAGCCAGCAGCCGGTCCAACAAGGGCCAGCCCACGCCCTCTTCAGCAAAGCGATCCGCGATCTCCCCCGCCAGATCGACGTCTCTGCGCTCGGCGTCCCTCAGCGTGAAGCCGTCGAAGTGCTCCCGGTACTCGGTCAGCGCCGTGCCCACCAGGCCCAGCAGACGGCCCCGGCGCGGCCCCTCGGCGGCGTGACGGTACAGCCGCGTCACCCAGGCGCGCGCCCGCGCGCTGCCTCGGGCCCCGTGGACCCCCACCATGAAGCGCAAGACACCCTCCCAGTTCGGGTCCTGGGCCCGGCCATCCTTGACCAGCTCATCCACCACCGCGTCGACCGACTCCTCCCGGGCGGCGAGCTGACAGGCCGCCAGGTACTCCTGGAAGCTGCGGTGCCAGGGGCGCACCACCCGCTGGCGGCGTTTGCCCTGATCCTCGAAGCGCAACAGCCCGGTGTCGTTGCCCAGGCGGTCCAGCAGGGTGCGGCCAGCGGCGTCGTCCGCGAGCGGACTCGGCTGCCAGTCGCGCAGCAGCTTCGCGGCCTCAGACACCTGGAGTGCGGTGCCCCCGGCCTCCTGCATCGCGTAGAACACCCGCTCCAGGGCCTGGCGTTTGAGGTCCGCGCTGATCAGCGCCTCGCTGCCCGGCCAGCGGGTCTTCTTGGCCACGCACAGCACCTCCACCAGCTCCCGGTACAGGCTGGCCGTGGAGTCGGGCAGGGTCTGCTGCCGACCGTACACCAGCATCGCTGCGGTCAGCAGCATGGGGTTCTCGGAGAGCTGCGCGCCCCGGTGCTTGCGGGCGGCCTCGCCGATGGCGGCGGCCAGCTCAGCCTCGTAGGCGTCGTCGTAGTGCTTCGCCGCGCACCACCGGGCGATCAGCTTGCGCGCCGTCTGCTCGTCCAGCGCCGCGATGCGGACCACCGGCAGGCCCTCCAGGGAGACCGCTGTGTAGGCCGCCGGGCGGGTGGTGAGGGTCACCCGGGAGCGCCAGCGCTGCCCCTGGGCGGCGAGACCGGCGAGGCACTGGATGACCCGCTGGCGGGCCTCCCGGCCGGGGACCTCGTCCAGGGCGTCGATGAGCAGCCAGTAGCGGCCCACGCGCAGCCCGGCGCACAGGCCGTCGAGGGCGGGCTTGACCCCGGTGGCGGCCTCGATCTCGTCGGCCACGGCCAAAGCCAGGCCCCACACACCCTCGCGCCGGGTGAGGTGGCGGGCCAGGGCGCTGGCCTCCAGGAACACCGGCACCGGCGCGGCCAGGGGGCCACCGGCGAGCGGGTCCAATGCCAGGAGGTGCTCGGGCACGGGCGTCGCCAGGTGCTGGGCGGCCAGAACCGTAGCGAGGTGCTGGAGAAGCACGGTCTTGCCAGCGCCCGGGTCGCCCTGGACCACGCAGACCTGGAAGCGCGGCGCGCATACGGCACGCTCGACGTGAACCGGGCTATGGCGTCGCACAGGCGCGCCGATCACCACGGCGCCGTCCTCCGTGATGTGGGCGGACGAGATCTCGGCCAGCAGCGGCACGTACAACGTCGCCCGGTTCAGCCGCTCGTTCCCCGCGATGGTGGTCAGCCCCGAGTGCCGCCCCTGGGTCCACAGCGGCAGGCGCTGGGTCAGCAGGGCGCGCTCGTGGTCCTCCAGCACCGGGGCCTCCCCCGGGTCGCTGGGGGTGTGGCGGCGCAGCCAGGCGGCAGCGGCGCTCAGGGCGAGGTCGGCGGCCTGGGTGGGGGTCTCGAACGTGTCCGCGATGCGCCCCCGCAGCGCCAACGCAGCGGCGAGCTCCTCAGACGCCAAGCGCTCCGGGTCCAGCGTCGCAGTCATCAGCGCCACGCAGTCCGCCCCACGCCCCAGCGCCTGCGCCAGCCTGTCCGTGCCCCCGGTACGCCCGCCCACCAGGACTACCCAGAGGTCAGCGCGGTCGCTCCCAGGGCTCGCCGCGTCCTCCACCCGGACCTCGACGTCCGGCATGCGTTTCAGCGCGGTCGCGACGGCGTCCTGGGCCTCGGACAGCTCGGCGCGCACGGCCAGCACGGCGACAGTGAAGCGTCGGCGGGTCGAGACCTCGGGGACAGGCATCGAGATGCGCCGCTTGGGCTGGAGGCCGGCCGGCACCGGCACGTCGAGCAGGTGCATGCCCTCGTCCTCGTCGTACGCGGCGTCGTTGGGGTGGACGAAGCGCCAGCGCTCGCCCTCGACCAGCGTGCGCGACCAGGTCTCTACCCGGGTGTTCAGACCCATCTCGCCCAGGTGGGCCAGCCGCGCGCGGCCCCAGCGATACCCGAAGCGGCGGTCCTCATCCTTGGTGCCGTAGCGCTCCAGGCCGCACAGGCTGCGGGCCTGCACCTCGACGCGGGCCTCGTTGCTCTCCACCCGGCGGACCTCGGCGCGGTTGTCGTGCATGTGCCCACACAGCACCACATGCGCGGCGGCGGCGACGTGGCTGGTCCACTGCGCGTGGTTGCCCATCCAGCTCGACGGGTGGTGCTGGAGCAGCAGGGTCAGGTGGTGGGCCTCCCGGAAGGCCCGGGGCTCGTCCACCAGGGCGTGGACCTGATGGGGGTCGACGCCCACGTGCCCCTGGAAGTCGCCGCCCTTGTACTGCCGCCACGCGCTGTTGAGGCCGAGCAGGCCCAGCTTGAGGCCGCCCAGCGCCAGGCTGACCCGGGAGTCGCCGGGGAGCAGGCCCGTCACGAGGCCCGGGAGGTTCAGGCGGAGCTCGGCGAAGCGCTGGTAGTGGGCGAAGAAGGACGCGACGGTCTCGGGGTCCTTCAGGAGCATGTCGGACCGGGCGGCGCGGGCGCTGGCGTCCTCGCCAAAAAGGACGGCCAGACGCCAGTCTTCTGGGGGCCACATCAGGTCGTGGTTGCCGGGGACGAAGTAAATTGGACAGTTGACCAAATTACTTTCCAGCCAGTCGAACAGCGCCTCCACCTGCGCGTACTCGCCTTCGGATCCGCTGAACGCCAGGTCCCCGGTGAACAGGACGATGTGCGGCAGGCCGACGATCCGCTCCATGCGCTCCAGGTCCTGCGCGAAGGCGTCCTTCACGACGGGCCAGTCGCGGGACTCCCCCTTGGCCCCCCGGTGCAGGTCGGAGAGGTGGAGCCAGCGCAGCTCCGGCTGGTCGGCGTCGCGGCTTCGTCGGGACACGGCGTTCACCCCCAAGAGACGTGCTCTCCTCTTCTATCTCGTGGATGGGCGAGGCCCAACCCGCGCCATTCCCCTGGAGGTCATGCGCCTTCGAGGTGCACGTCGGGCCGAAATTTAATTGAAAATGAAAGTCATTTGCATTAATATCCATTCAACGTCCCAGGATGGCTCCTCGGACCCGCCGAGGACGCCGCCCTGCGCGACGCACCCCCGTCCACCCGGAGGCCGGGCATGTCGTCCATCACCACCGTCACGCAACTGGAGCGCCTGGTCGGCCGCCGCCCGTTCAGCGTGATGATGAAGTCGATCCCGTCGCTGGATGTCCACTGTGAACGCCTGCTGGCGCTCTCCCCCTTCGCGGTCCTGGGCTACGCCGACGCCCAGGGGCGGGCGCGGGCCATGGCCGTCGGGGGTGCGCCGGGCTTCGCCACGCCCATGGACCCGAACCACCTCCATTTGGGCCTCCCTCCCGAGGAGCTCCCCGCCCTCGACCCGTCTGCGGGCGTGGGCATGCTGTTCTTCATGCCGGGCCTCGGGGAGACCCTCCGGGTCAACGGCGCGGCCCGGGTCGAGGGCGACGTGCTGCACCTCACCGTCGAGGAGGCATTCGGCCACTGCGCGAAGGCCCTGCTGCGCTCGGACCTCTGGGGCCCACCGCTGAGCCCCCCTGAGCCAGAGGCGGCGCCGGACCTCGGCGTCGGCGCCGGGCCGCTCGCCGACCCCACCCTCCAGCGCTGGCTCGCGCGCGCGCCGCTGCTGGTCCTCACCTCCCGGGACGCCGACGGGCGGGCCGACGCGAGCCCCAAGGGCGATCCGCCCGGCTTCGTCCGGCTGGACGGCGAGGACGTGCTGATCCCGGACCGACCGGGGAACCGACGCACCGACACCTTCCACAACCTGCTCGAGCAGCCCCAGGTCGCGCTGCTGGCGCTGGTCCCGGGCGAGACCCAGGCCCTGGAGATCTCCGGTCGCGCCTCGCTGACCACCGATCCGGCGCTGCTCGCGACGATGGCGGTGCAGGGGAAGACCCCGAAGATCGCGCTGCGGCTGACCGCCGACCGGGTGGAGCTGCGCGAGCGGCGCGCGCTGGCGGCCGCCCGGCTGTGGGACCCCTCGCGGCACGTCCCGGAGGGCGAGCGGCCCCGGATGGCCGCGGTGTTCAGCGACCACCTGAAGCAGAGCAAGGAGGGGGGGCTCGCCGCAGCGGCCGTGCGGACCCTCGCGTCACAGCGGCTGGTGGCGTGGGGGCTCGCCCTGAACTACGAGAAGCACCGGTACTGAGGCGGGCGCCCTCACCGCTCCCGAGTGCTGGGGGACAGGACCTCTCGGAGTTGCCGTTGAGCGCGGACGTCCTGCGCTGGGTGCCCGAGGCCATCGACGCCCTGGCCTCCAAGGTGGCGCTGGTCGCGACGGGATGGGTTTCAGGCGGAGGGGCTGGGGAGGGCGTTGCGCGGGGTAGTGGACGGATCATAGCCGGGTTGTTCGAGACCAACCGGGGGTCTACTCCGGCACGTCGAGCTGACCGTACTCGTTGCTCCCCACGCAGTCGATGACGCCTTGATCATCGAGCACGCAGGCGTGGTCCATGTCGATCTCCACCTTCATCGGGCGACCCGGGAAGCTCCAGCCCAGGTCGACGACGCCGTCCTCTTCGTTCCAGCACAGCAGCGTGTCGTCGAGGGTGATGGCGCAGCCGTAGAGCCAGTCGTCCCAGTCAAAGCGGGGGAAGGCGATGTGCCGCAGTCCACCCGTCCGTACGACCTGGTAGAGTTCGTAGGTGGTGTACGATCCCCACTCGGTCGCCTGGCCCTCGGCATCCTGGGCTACGCCAAGATAATTGTTGATCCAGATCTGCTCGAAGGAGCCCTCGGGTTCATACAAGAAAGGCTGCAGGGTACTCCCCCAGCAGCGCACAGTTCCGGTCAGATCCAGCCCACAGGCCTCATCTGATGCCAGTTGAAGAGAAGTCAACGGCTCTCCAGGTGGCGAGGTCGCGAGATGATCAGCTTCTGCTGGATTCCGTCCCCAAACGTGAAGTCCACCGTTGAGATCGAGACCCGCAGACCATCGCATACCTGCTGCGACCTGGGTGAACTCTACCTGGGTCGGTGGCAGGGTCTCACCGAAGTAGTCAAGCCCCCAACACATAGCAGCACCCTCCTTGAGGGCACAGCAGTGATGCGTACCACAGTCCAGTCCGCTGAGGCCGGTCGTGTCGGGCACCGGAGACCACTCTTCTACCTGGCCCCAACAGGACGCGACACCGCCGCCGTCGAGGGCGCAGGTCACCCAGGAGCCCAGGGCCATCTCTACGAACCCCGTCGTCCCCTCCGAGTCTACTGTGTCAGCATCCTCGTCCATGCACCCCGAAAGGGCGACCAACAACACCAATTCTCTGGAGGATTTCATGGAGCAGCGGTCTGGTTGGGCGTGGAGGGTTCCGCTGGTGCCACGCCTCCCAGGGCCCCCGCCTCGTCAAAGCTACAAATCCGTAACAGATAATCGCGAATCGGTACTGACATCCCCTGAATCAACAGCAGCCACGCGCTCCTCGCGGTCACCGCCGACCGGCTGTCCAGGGCTGTCGATGGTTCATGATCGTCCAGGTACTGGCCATCGATCGGATCCAGGTAGGTCTCCAGCGCCAGGAGCTCCCACATCTGCTCCCCCATGGAATCGCCATCCGTCAAGAGCTCCTCGCAGGTCGTGATGACGTGATTCGGAACGGCCGTGAAGTCCTGGCCGACGTGCTGCGGCTCTGGAAACACCCTGGATCGCCAGCGCGTGTAGGCCAGCCCTTCCCAGGTCCCCACAATGTCAAACAAGATGTACCCGAACTTCCCCCACACGGTGCTCCACAGCTCGCAGCCGGACTGGCCCTTCTCCACCCGCAGCCCAGAGAAACCTCCGGGGTTTGAGGTCCGGATCGCTCGCCGGAAGATGATATCGTAGCGCAGCAGGATCAACTTCTGAAGCGCCAGCTCGTCCAGGTTCACTGCCACCGGGAAGATCTGTTGCTCCGTTGACTCCACCGACAGCTCCGTCAGGATGGTGGCTCCACAGGTCGTACAGGCCCCACCCCCGGTCTCCAGAGGGCTCCTGCGGCGACCCTCCTCCAGGATGCGGAAGGTCATCGACCCGAAGATGTCGCCGGTGAGCAGCCACATCAGCCCGTCCAGGTAGCCGGAGGGCGTCAGCGTGTCTCCGATACCCGTCACACGGGTGCGCCAGTAGTCCCGGGCCGCGCCTTCCGGGTCGATGGGCACCGCACCGTAGCCGAGCACCGTCTCCCTGCCCGCGCAGGCCTGCGCCGCCTCCTCGAGGCTGCGCCCGTTGAACAAGGGCGTCTCCAACAGGTTCCCCAATACGGGGCCCAACGCCAGGGGCACGGGCGGTGATGGCGCGACACCCAACCCCTGCCCCAGCGTGTTCGCACCCCCAAGGCCCAAGCCCGATCCGCAGCCACAGCCCGAGCACCCGCAGGCCCCCGCACCACCCTGGAGCCGGCCCGCCGGAGGCCCCAGGGGCAGCGTCGAGGACCCCGCCCCCAACAAACGCTCCGTCGGCGCAGACTCGGGGTGGGGGCGCAGGGGATCGCCGAGGTTCAGCACTCGACCACCTCGACCACACCGGCCACCCGCCCCAGGCTGTCGTCGGTGCCGGTGGAGTTCTTGCACATCCACCCGAAGCGGACGAGCTGCTTGCCCTCAGTGTTGGCGGAGACGCTGGTGAACCCGCTGGAGGGGTAGGTCATGCCATCGGAGGACACATACGAGCCGATGGCGGTGGCGCTGTCGGGGTTGTTCTCGACGTCCGCCGTCTGATAGCCCGCCGTCACCTCCAGGTTCCCGGTGCGACCGCGCAGCTCCCATGTGACCCGCAGCTTGTCGACCTCAGAGGCCTGCATCCAGGCGGTGGCCGGGAGGAAGGCGGCGGTGGTGCTCGCCGTGAAGACGGTGGTCCAGGGCAGAGGGTACTTGCGGATGCTCGACATCTTTGACTCCTTCATAGGATACTCAAAGGACCAAGCAAACTCCATGCCAGCTGAGCTGAGCTGAGCTGAGCTGAGCACCGCTTCTGGCCCGTCCGAGCCGATCGGCCCTGTGCGCGCCAGGACGTCTGCGTCATCCGTGACGATCGCCGCGTCATGGATGACGAAAGAATCTACTCCGTGGCTTCACGTCCCGGTTCAACCTGACCGCCATGTGGAGCCTCACCGCTCCCGCTCGTCGTCCTCCTCCTGCGGCTCATCCTCCTCCGGCACCCGCAGCTCCAGCACCTCGATGTTCGTCGGCTGCCGGATCACCGCGCCCTCCATGCGCTCGTACCGTGTCCCGTCCTCGATCCGCCGGATCTCCTCCTCCTCCGGCGGGCTGTCGTCCTCCTCCTCGACCGGCATCGGCACGCGGCGGATCTCGAACGCGTCGGTGTTGTAGCGATGGACGGTGTCCCGCCGGTAGTGGAGGTTGAGGTCCTCCGCCCGCTCCAGCACCTGGACGTCGGTGCGCACGCCGCCCAGCTCCATCACGTAGCGGTCGTTCACCCGCACCAGCACGCCCCGGGACACCAGGATGTCGGTGCGCGTGGGCGGCACGACCACCACCATGCGGGCGTACATGACGTCGTAGGTGGAGACCTCGATGCCGTCGATGTTCAGGAGCATCTCCCCCGACACCGGCGAGGGGCCGCCCGCCGAGGCGAAGCTCACGACGCCGTCGCCGGTCAGCAGGTCCCCGGCGTGGGCCTCGGCCCCGGCGGCCAGGGGCTGGCCCTTGGCGGCGCGGACCTCGGCGTCCCGGGCGACATGGACGGTGTTCACGTAGATGATGGACGAGCCGTGGTCGCTGGAGACGTAGTCCACCATGAGCTGGCGCAGCTCCGGGCTGACCCCGCTCATGGCGATGAGGGGCTCGAAGTCGGGGTCCTCGGGCTTGGGGACCGCGTTGAGGCCGTCGAAGGTCCACGCCACCCGGACCAGCTCGTCGTCGGGCACCGCGCTGAGCTGAGCCTCCACCACCCGGTCCAGCACCGGCAGGCTGCGGGCCTGCGCGCGCAGCTCGGCGGAGCGCACCGTGGCCTCGCCGCTGACCCGGCTCTCCGACCAGGTCAGCTCCTGGGCGTTCACCAGGCGGGTGGCGAGGTCGGTGGCCGGCACGATGACCACGGCCTCGGCGTTCGGGTCCGAGGCCAGCTTCTCGGGGGACGGCACGTAGACCAGCGCGCCGAACCAGCGCTGGAGGTTGGCGTCGGTCGCCGGGACGGGGGTGAAGCCCAGGCGCGGCCCGAGGGCCTTGAAGCCATCCTCCAGAGCCGTAGGCGGCGGGTCGGCGAACACCCCCACCCCGCCGTCGTCCAGCAGCAGGGTGTACTTTCGCCCGATGAGCCCCCCGATGCGCCGGGACGTGCGGTCCACCTCGGCGCCGTGCAGGGCCCCGACGGCCTTGACCCGGCTCTTGCGCTCCACGAGCAGGCTGTCCGGGGCCCAGTCCTGGCCCGCCGGGACGGTGTGGGTCACCTCCCGCACCTGGCCGTCGGGGGCCTTGACCTCGACGGTGACGTCCTGGTCGAAGGGCGAGGTGTTCCGGACATGGATCTGCACCGGGGCCTTGCAGGCGACGAGGGCCAGGATCCCGGCGATGGCGGCGGTCATGGGCGCTCCGGTCAGGTCTCGGTATGGGCTAACCCGATCGAGCCGAGCAGGGACGGGCGCCGTGACGGGAGGGTGACGGGGGGCAGCCAGGACCCACGGACCTGCCCCTATTCGAGGAGACCTCGAACCTGCTGCTCGAAGCGCGGAACCGTCTTGCCGAGCCCTGTCAGCAGCTCGCTCAAGGTGACCGGTGGCCGTCGAAGCGCGTTCGCCTGTCGCTCCAACAGCTCCAGCATGTTGTCTGGGGCGAGGTCCAGCAGGTCCAGCAGGAAGGCGTCAGGGCTCAGCGCCTCGATACCATCCGGGAGCGACCTGAAATCCTTCAGGTTGCTGGTGACGATGACCTGCGCCCCCGCCTTGACCGCCACGGCCGCGACATGCCGGTCCTTCTCGTCATTGGGCATGGACGAGATCAGCGCCTGGTAGTCCTGGACGATGGCCTCCGGAAAGGCATTCCGGATGGCAGCCATCAGGTGAGCGGCCTGAGCGTCGTTCATGCGACCCGTACGGAGGAGATTCCGGGTCGCCTCCGCGAGGATCTCCTCAGACCAGTAGACCTGGAACATGCCCATCGCCGCAGCGCGCAGGAGCGTGTCCCGCACGGTGAAGGGAAAGAGCACGTTGGCGTCCAGGACGACGCGAAACGGCGCAGGAAACATCAGCCCTCTTCAGGGATCTCCTCGTAGCCCCCGAACTCCTGGCTGAGGCGTGAGAGATCATCCAGGGACGCCATGCGGTCTCGATCCCGCTGGCGCTTCCAGGCCAGCAGGTCTTCCATCCTGATGCGACGGTGCGTTCCCGTGCGGTGATAGGGGATGCGGCCTTCGTTGAGCAGCCGCACAACATATTGGCGAGAGACATTGAGGATGTTGGCGGCCTGCTGGGTCGTCAGCTCCTTGCCCACGGGGACCAGCGTGATGGCGTCCCCGCGGGCGAGCACCTCGATGATCCGCTCCAGGAGCAGGAAGACCGACACAGGAAGCTCGATCACCTCATTGGACGGCGTCAACAGCTTGTAGGCCTCCGCCGCCTCGGGCTGGGAGGCCGAAGGCTTGAGCAGGTTCAACAGCGCAGTGACCCCCTCCCGCTGATCCTCTGGCGCCGTGACCGGGGTCATGCGACGAACGGACTCCTCGAACGAAAGCGCTGTGTTTCTCATGGTTCGACCTTGGGCCTGGAGGGTCTCCCGACCTCTCGAAGATAAGCCCTATTCGACCTGAACGCAACCACCCTCCCCTCAGTGCTCCCCCCCCAGCCTCACCAGCGGCACCCGCAACGCCCGCAGCCGCTCCATCAGCGCCTCGAAGACCAGCTCCGGCAGGCGGAACAGCCCGCGCGCGGAGATCGGCGTGTAGTCGGGGTTCGCGGCGTAGGTGCCCTCCACGATGGCGCCGTCGCGGACCGCGACGTGGCCCAGGACGTCCTCGGCCTCGTCGGTCTCGCGGCGGTGGAGGTTGCGGCCGTCCCAGATGGCCATCTCGCCGCTGCGCTGGAACCAGGCCGCGCGGGCCACCGGGGGCACCCGGTGGGCCACCGCCGCGACCACCTCGTGCACCAGGTCCAGGAACAGGGGGTTCGGGAGGAAGGAGTCGGTGGACAGGGTCACTGCCGAGGCGTTGGTCCCCATCACCGCCGCGCGGTGCAGCCCGCCCGCGGCCACCACGTCGTCGGGGGCGAGCAGGGAGAGGAAGTACACCGAGCGGCCCGCGCTGCGCCGCTCATACACGTAGATGGGCGGCGGTCGAGGGCGCCGCTTCGGGGGCGTCGGGCGTGGGGGGCTGCGGGGGGCCACCGGCTCTCCTGCGTGGTGGGACAACGGATAGAGCCCTGCTGTTCCTACAACGTGCCACCGAGCAGATTCTTTCGCTGACCGGGTGAATCGGTCACAACCCGTCCGGCGCGGGCCGACTGTGCGTCGATCACCGCCGCCACGGCGCCATCGACCCCCAGCCTGATTGTGTCCACCTGCCGGTCCGCCAGGGCGTAGAGGGGCTCGCGGGCCGCGAGGATCGCCCGCAGCTCGCCCAGCGCGTCGGGCCGGCCGGCCATCGGGCGCAGATCCCCCTGCTCCTGGACCCGCTGGAGGTGCGCCTCCGGCGTGGCCCGCAGCCACACCACCGTCGCCCGGCGCCGCAGGACCTCGAACAGCTCGGGGTCGGTCACCAGAGAGCCCCCCAGCTCCAGCACCGCCGGGCCCGGCTCGGACAGCACCTCGGTCAGCGCCCGGCGGGCCAGCGCTCGGAAGTGCTCCGCGCCGTGGTACTCGAAGATGTCCGCCAGCCGCATGCCCGCCAGGGCCTCCACCCGGCGGTCCAGCTCGACGAAGGGGCAGCCCAGCCGCGCCGCGACCCGGCGCCCGATGGTGGTCTTGCCCGCCCCCCGCAGGCCCACCAGCGCGACTTTCTGGCGCGGCCCCAGGCCCTCGAGCAGCGCCGCCCGCGCCGCGTCAGGCAGCTCCAGCGCGGCGGCGGCCAGGCGGTCCGGGGCGTCCGCCGCCGGCCCCAGCCCCGCCACGAGGCTCACCAGGGAGACCTCCAGCGCCGCCGCCAGCTCGGCCAGGCGCGCCAGGGAGGGGTTGCCCTCGCCCCCCTCCACCTGCACCAGGAAGCGCGGCGAGACCCCCGAGCGGCGGCACAGCTCCCGCTGGCTCCAGCCCCGGGCGTGCCGCGCCTCGCGCACCCGCGCGCCCACGGTGGACAGCAGCGCGGCGTGGCTCATGACCGTCTTCCTACTCGCATGCCTGCATTATAATGCACCTACCCACGCTTGCAAAGGCGGGTTGACGCATTATAATTCACCTCCCCCTCCACTCTGCTCTCCGAGGTACACCCCATGGCCAAGGGCATCGACACGCCGGTCTCCTTCGAGACCCGGCCGTACGACTGGACCCACTGGCAGCTCACCCTGGACGGTGACGTCGCCACCCTCTCCATGAACGTCCAGGAAGACCAGCCCATGCGGCCCGGCTACGAGCTGAAGCTCAACAGCTACGACCTGGGCGTCGACATCGAGCTGTACGACGCGGTCAACCGCATGCGCTTCGAGCACCCCGAGGTGCGGGCGGTGGTGGTCACCTCGGCCACCGACCGGGTGTTCTGCGCGGGCGCCAACATCCACATGCTCGCCAGCAGCACCCACGCCTTCAAGGTGAACTTCTGCAAGTTCACCAACGAGACCCGCTGCTCTCTGGAGGAGCCCGGCAGCCCCACCTACATCGCGGCGGTCAACGGCGCCTGCGCGGGCGGTGGCTACGAGCTGGCCCTGGCCTGCGACGCGATCTACCTCATCGACGACGGCTCCTCGACCGTGTCGCTGCCCGAGGTGCCCCTGCTGGGCGTGCTGCCCGGCACCGGCGGCCTGACCCGCCTCACCGACAAGCGCAAGGTCCGCCGCGACCTGGCCGACGTCTTCTGCACCAAGGCCGAGGGCTTCAAGTCCCGCGACGCCCTGCGCGGCCGGCTCATCGACGGCGCCTTCCCCCGCAGCAAGTGGGACGAGAGCGTGGCCCGGGTCGCCCGCGCGGCGGCGGATTCGTCCAGCCGGCCCACCGGCGTCACCGGCATCACGCTCAACCCCCTCGACACCGCCGAGACCGACACCGGGCTGGCCTGGGAGCACGTCCGGCTCGACCTGGACAACGAGGCCCGCACCGCCACCCTGACCGTGTCGGGTCCGACCGACGCCCCGCCCGCCACCCACGAGGCCCTGCACGCCCTCGGCGACACAAGCTGGGCGCTGGCGGCCTTCCGCCAGCTCGAGCGCGCCCTGCTGGAGCTGCGGTTCAACCACCCCACCCTCGGCCTCATCCTGCTGCGCACCACCGGCGACCAGGAGCAGGTCCTGGCCTGGGACGCCGCCCTGGCGCAGCTCGCCGCCGACGGCTCCTGGCTGGCCCGCGAGATCCGCACCTTCCAGGCCCGCACCCTCTGCCGGGTCGACAACATGGCGCGCTCGATGTTCGCCCTGCTGGAAGAAGGCCACGCCTTCACCGGCCTGCTGTTCGAGCTGGCCCTGGCCGCCGACCGCTCGTACATGTTCCTGGACGAGGACGAGGAGAACGTCCTGCGCCTGGGCCCGGCGAACGCCGGCGGCTTCGAGATGGCCAGCGGGCGCACCCGCCTCGCCACCCGCTACATCGGCGAGCCCGACAAGGTGGCGGAGGTGCTCGATATCGGCGTGCCCATCAACGCCGAGGACGCCGAGGAGCTGGGCCTCGTCACCCTCTCCCCCGACGACATCGACTGGGACGACGAGGTCCGCATCGCGGTCGAGGAGCGGGTCTCCCTCTCCCCCGACGCCCTGACCGGCATGGAGCAGAACCTGCGCTTCGCCGGCCAGGAGACCTGCGAGACCCGCATCTACGGGCGCCTCAGCGCCTGGCAGAACTGGATCTTCCAGCGCCCCAACGCCGTCGGCGACCGCGGCGCCCTGACCCTCTACGGTCACCCCGAGCAGCCCGTCTTCGACTACAAGCGCACCTGAGAACCCCCCACCCCGAGGACCGCGATGGCCAGCATCGATCTCCAGGCACGGATCCCCAACAACGTCGACCTCGCCAACAACCGTCGGCTCCAGCGGGCGCTGGAGAAGTGGCAGCCCGCCTACCTCGACTGGTGGAACCAGATGGGCCCCGAGGGCTTCCAGGCCAGCGACGTCTACCTGCGCACCGCCATCTCCACCGAGCGCGGCGGCTGGGCCAACTTCGACTACGTCAAGATGCCCGACTACCGCTGGGGCATCTTCCTGGCCGACGCCGAGGAGGACCGGGTCATCCCCGCGGGCGACCACGCCGGCACGCCCGTGTGGCACGAGGTCCCCGGCGAGCACCGCAACGCCCTGCGCCGCATCATCGTGACCCAGGCGGACACCGAGCCCGCCAGCGTCGAGCAGCAGCGCTACCTGGGCGCCACCTGCCCGAGTCTGTATGACATGCGCAACCTCTTCCAGGTCAACGTGGAGGAGGGCCGCCATCTGTGGGCCATGGTCTACCTGCTGCACGCCTACTTCGGCCGCGACGGCCGCGACGAGGCCGAGGACCTGCTGGCCCGCCGCGCCGGTGACGCCGACAAGCCGCGCATCCTGGACGCCTTCAACCAGCCCTGCACCGACTGGCTGACCTTCTTCTGCTTCACGATGTTCACCGACCGGGACGGCAAGTACCAGCTCGGCGCCCTGGCCGAGTCGGCCTTCGACCCGCTCAGCCGCACCTGCCGCTTCATGCTCACCGAGGAGGCCCACCACCTCTTCGTCGGCGAGACCTCCCTGGAGCGGGTCATGCGCCGCGGCGCCCAGCTCATGAAGCAGGACCCCAACGGCGACGCCCGCGCCCAGGGCGGCATCGACCTGCCCACCATCCAGAAGTGGCTCAACTACTGGTTCAGCTACTCCATCGACCTGTTCGGCTCGGAGATCTCCTCCAACGCGGCGAACTACTTCGCCTCGGGGCTCAAGGGCCGGTGGCACGAGGCCAAGGACTACAAGGAGCACAAGGCCCTCGACCAGGTCTACAACCTGGACGTGATCGAGGACGGTCAGCTCAAGACCCAGGAGGTCCCGCTGCGCAACGCCATGAACGAGGTGCTGCGCCAGGACTACATCAAGGACGCCCACCGCGTGCTGGAGCGCTGGAACAAGGCCCTGGAGGAGGAGGACGTGCCCTACCGCCTGAGCCTGCCCGACAGCCGCTTCTTCCGCCGCCAGGGCGTGTACGCCCCCTACTTCTTCGACCCCGAGGGCAACCTCATCTCCGAGGAGACCTACAACGCGAAGATCGGCGACTGGCTGCCCACCGACGCCGACCGCGAGTACGTCGCCTCCCTGATGCAGCCGGTCAACGAGCCCGGCAAGATGGCGAACTGGATCTGCCCGCCCAAGCGCGGGATCAACCGCCAGCCGGTCGAGTTCGAGTACGTGCGGGCGGACTGAACGCCCGCGCCCTCACTCGGGCATCGCGAAGCGCCTGAAGTCTGCGGTCCAGGTCGGCACGGGGTCCACCGTGCCGTCCTCGTAGACCTTGAGGTCTCGACCTGGTAGGAGTCCGCGCCGCAGTCATCGACGACGATGTCGGTGAAGCGCGTCACGCGCCGGTAGGTGCCGGCGGCGTCGAACTCGGTCCAGTCGAGCTGCTCCACGAACGCGTCGCCGTCCCAGGCGCCGTGGGATTCCAGGCCGCCGGGGCCTGCGGGGGGGATCCACTCGACGAAGTGGGGCAGCCGGTGAGCGGGCTCGAGTCCTCGGCGGCGTCGGTGCAGCCGCCAGCGACCCCCAGCAGGAGGGCGACAGGCAGAATCGTCATGGGGTTCTCCGGTCTCTTTTCGCTCCTGGGTGCGGCAGGACGAGGCCCCTGTAGACGACGACAGGGTGGCCACCAGCGGGACCAGAAGGGTTTTTCAATATCGCAATCTTACGATTCAACTTACATTGGAGGTCCCCACCCCGAGGTCCCCATCATGGGTCGCTCCCTGTTCCGTCGCCGCAAGAAAATCGCAGCTCCTCCCAATCAGATGACCGAGGAGCCCGCCCCGCAGGACCTCAGCAACAGCGCGCTCCTGGAGCAGCTGGGGCTCCAGGGGGATGAGCCGGAGCCGTGGCAGGCGCTGCGGCCGAACGGGGTTCAGGGCGCGCAGAGCCCGATGGGGCGCCAGCGGCTCCCTCCAGCGGACGGGTTGGACCTGAGCGGGAGCAACAGCGACGTCCTCGATCAGCTCGGGCTCCGCGCGCCTGGAGAAGACGGCCAGGACTCGGACAGCGCCTCCGAGGACGAGAGCCAGAGCGACGACGTCCTGGACGGGATGGTCGCCAACGCCTCCAACTCGGAGTGGGAGGACGACGGCCTGGGCGCCCTGTTCGCCGAGGACGGCGACTCGGCCTGGGAGGTATGGGAGGCCGACGAGGCCAAGGATGAGGATCTGTCCGACGACGAGGACCTGTCCGACGACGAGGAGCAGTCCGACGACGAGGACCTGTCCGACGTCTCCCAGGAGCTCCTCAAGGTCGCCCAGTTCCAGCCCTACCTGAGGCCCGAGGACTACAAGCGGATGCAGGAGGACGCCGAACAGCACGCGCAGATCCTGATGACCTACCTCCGGGCCTTCTCCGACGGCGACTTCTCCAACCCCAAGGACGTGCTGGCCGACATCACGCACAACATGAACGCCTTCATGAAGTCCCTGTTCGAGTCGACCATCGAGATCATGGAGGACGCCGGCCAGGACCTGGGCTCCTTCGCGGTGATGGGCCTCGGCTCCGTCGCCCGCGGCGAGATGGGGCTGCACTCGGACTACGACTTCGGCACGGTGTCCGCGTCAGGAAACACCCAGCAGCAACAGAACAGCATCGACGAGCTCTGCAACCTCGTCCACCAACGGATGGCCGCCGTCCAGGACATCCTCGGCGAGCGGATCGGCCTTGCGGAGGCCGACTGGGTGATGCTCCCCAGGATGAACACCGTCCAGGAGATCGCAGAGCGCTCCCTGACCGCGTTCCAGGCGCCCGGCTTCGACGCGATGATGCTGCACGCCCACGGCGACGAGGGGGAGGAGGTCGGGCAGGAGTTCACCGAGAGCCAGGAGGCGTTCAAGGAGGCCCAGACCGGGTTGGCGCCCGGTGATGGCCCCTCCAAGAGTGGGCCTCCCCAGGGGAGCGAGCTCCTCAAGGGCGCCAAGGACACCCTCCAAGCAGACCTGGACAGCTTCAAGCCGCACACCACGCTGCCCACGGACCGGATCGACATCAAGGGCAGCTTCCTGCGCATCCCCACGCTCTTCACGACCAACCTCGCCCTCTCCAACAACGTCAGCGCCTCCAACACCTGGGACCGCATCGACGAGATGGCGGCTCGAAAGCTCCCGCCCTTCGCGGGTCGAAAGGGAAGGAAGCTGGCCGCCCGGACCAAGGAGGCCCTGGACATCTCCTTCGAGCTGAGGCTCCGCCTCCACGCCCACTACGGCGCCGAGATCGACTACGCCTACCTCGACACCGATGCGGGGCGGCAACGGGCCGCGGCGGACAACCAGAAAAACCCCTACATCCTGGACGACTCCGAGGTCAGGCGCCTCCGGACCGCGAGCGCGTCGCTGGTAGAGCTGTACCGGGAGGTCGCCGCCATCGGCCTGGGCTGACCGGGCCCTACCCCCGGAGCTTCCCCCGCGCGTAGTGCCCCGCCATGCGCGCGTACCACTTCGGCTGGAACGACATCGTGGTGCGCACGCAGGTCTCGAAGGTGCAGAAGCAGCCCGTCTCCTTCACGAAGCGCCGGTGGGCCTCGGCCAGGCCGTTGGTCCACAGGCCCATGAAGTCGAAGCCGTGGTCCCGCAGGTTGCCGAAGCTGGTGTCCAGGATCTCGCACGGGCGGACCTCGCCCTGCTCGGACACGATGGCGGTCAGCGTGCCCGCCTGGCAGCCGGTCATCACCCGCTGGTTGGCGTGGTGCCGGGCGATGATCTCCCGCTCCACCACCACCCGCTGGGCCAGCAGCTCCTTGAAGGCGCTGCCCCGGGCCTTGGCCATCTCCTGGCGCTGCAAGAGCGCGGTGGCCTCGCGGTAGCGCGCCAGGTCCACCTGCCCGGCGAAGTCGTCGTCGATGGTGGCCCGTCGCACCAGCACCATGTCGAAGTGGGGGTTGCCCAGCTCCTCGGTGACGAAGCGGTGGGTGGCGGCGAAGTGGTCCTGGGTCTGCCGGGAGAAGGTGTAGTTGAAGCGGATGCGCAGGCCCGCGTTGGCGTCCTGGATGGGCCGCAGCGCCCGGTACGTGCGCATCAGCCGTTCGAAGCTGCCCTTGCCCCGGATGGCGTCGTGGTCGGCCCCCACCCCGTCGATGGAGAGCTGGATCTCCAGGATGAGGTCGGGCCGGGGCAGCAGCACCTGCTCCACCAGGTCCACGATGCGGTCGGTGTGGTAGCCGGCGGTGGGGATGGTGATCTGGCGGGCCTGGGACCGGTTCTCGTAGAACAGGGTCGCGATGTCCTTGAGATCCTTGCGCAGGAAGGGCTCGCCCCCGGTGATGATGAGCTTGGGGAAGCGCGGCATGCCGCTCGTCGCCCGGTCCCACTCGGCCAGGGTCAGCTCGGACGCGGCGTCGCCGTTCTCCAGCTCCTCGCGGTAGAAGCAGTGGCCGCAGTTCAGGGCGCAGCGGGCGGTGACGAAGACCGTGAGGAACAGCGGCTTGCGGCTGAGCAGCAGGCTCTCGACGCCCTCGCGGGCGTAGCGCGCGGCGTAGCGGGCCAGCGGGGGCTCATGTGGGCGCACGGCGTCCTCGGGCCAGGGGTGGGACAGAAGACCTCAAGGTCCGGATAGCACAGGTCGCCATACCCCCGAAACACCCCAGCCCCTCGGCGAAGCACAAGGGGAACACCGCCAGCGCCTCCAGCGGGCCGCGGTGGTGCCAGGTGAAGCGGGCATAGCCCAGGTTCGCCGCAATGTTCAACGCCCCTGCCAGCCCCAGCGCGAGCACCCCTGCCGGCCCGAGCACCGGCAGCAGCGGCAGCGCGGCCACCGCCAGCCCCGCGGCGATGGTGTTCAGGGGGAAGCGCCGGTCCAGCACGGCCTTGACCTCGAGGGTGCGGATCGCGCTCCAGTGGCTCAATATCGACCGCAGGAAGAAGCACCCCACGTTCGCCCGGTGCCGGACCATGCCCCGCAGCCGGACCTCCTTGAGGTGCAGGCCCCGGGCCTCGGGCACCAGGGCCAGGCACGCCGGGGGCAGGGAGAACCGGGTGGCCACGTCGTCGGCGTAGCGCGAGCGCCAGCGCTCGTCCCAGCCGTGCATGTGCCGCAGCGCGTCGCGGGTCAGCAGGCAGAGGGACGTGAACGTGGTGTTCACCCGGCGCCCGTGCCGCAGGTGCTGGAAGTGGATGGAGGTGTTGACGAAGGCGGACACCAGTCCCGGCGCCCCGGGCTCCAGATCGAGCAGGCCGTTGGCGCCGGCCAGCGCCGGCTCGGCGTCCAGCGCGGCCATGAGCGCGCCGAGGGAGCCGGGGCGCACCACCACGTCGGCGTCCACGAAGGCGATCCGGTCGGCGCGGGCGGACCGCCAGCCCCGGTTCCGGGTCGCTGAAGTGCCGATGTTCCGGGCATTGCGGAGCACCCGGACCTGGAAGCGGGCCGCGCGCTCGGCGCTGTCGTCGGTGGAGCCGTCGTCCACGACGATGACCTCCGCGCCAGGGGGAGCGTCGGCGAGCAGCGCCGCCAGACACCGGTCCAGCGTCGCCGCGCCGTTGAACACCGGCACGACGATGGAGAGGGGGGGGAGGTTCAACGATCGCGCTCTGCCAGGACCGCCTCGCGGGGGAGGACATGGTGGATGGGGGGCTCCTGGGTCTGGGCCCAGGCTGGTACCGTCCCCACCTGGATGCGCAGGTCCAGGTCCTGGTTTCCGATCCGGATCGGTTCGGCCAGCGCGCCGCTGAGATCGTCGTCGCTGGGGCCGTCGTCGGTGAGGTCGCTGGCCACGGACACGTAGACCGGGTTCGGCACGTTGGCCGGCGCCGGGATCGCGAAGTGGCCGCCCTGCACCCGGTTGACCTCGACGATCGCCCAGCCGTCCGAGGTCTTCTCGGTGAACCGGACCTGCCCCTCGTCCATGCCGATCACCTCCCCCCGGATGAGGATCGAGGGGCCGCCGCCCCGCAGCTCCGGCGGCGCCGGGGGGATCTCGTGGCCGTCCGGGCGGATCGGCTCGGCGTCGGGGGGCATCGGCGGGCTCAGCACGCGGGGGGGCTGGGGCGGGCCGTCCGGCGCGCCCTCCGCAGGCGCAGCGGCGACCGCCGCCCCCTCACCGTCCGGGGTGCCCTGCCCGTGGGGCACCTTGGGGGGGCCGCCAGGCAGGCCATCCCCCGCCGGCGGCGCGTTGACGTGGGGCACCACGTCGGGGGTCGGGACCTCGACGGACGTCGTGGGCTCCGACGGCTCATCGGCCTCCAGGCCGCACGCGATCAGCGCGGGGAGCAGGAGCAGGATCATCTTCGGGGTCACCGGGGCGGTTCAGGACCGCAGTAATGTATCAGGATTCTGTCAAGACATCCTGATGTGGCGCATGGCACAGGGTTTCCCTTCACATCCGGTCATCGCCGCGCTAAAATTCCATCGCGGAGGTTCTCATGACCCGGACTCTCATTCTCGCTTCCCTCCTCGGTGCCACCGTCGCTTGCGCGCCCGCCGAGGTCGACATGCCCTTTGACGGCGACGGCGACGGCCTGATGGACGACGTCGAGGCCAACTACGGCACCCTGCCCGACAACCCCGACTCCGACGACGACGGCTGGCTCGACGGCGAGGAGATCGACGGCTTCACCGATCCCACCGACCCGGCCGACCACCCCTACACCGGCGGCTGGGGCATCGGCGCCTGTCGCAACGACGTCGCGGGGGAGACGGTGGCGGTCGGCTCGGTCGCCCCCAACTTCGAGGGCGTCGACCAGTTCGGCGACACCGTGCGGCTCCACGACTTCTGCCACAACGCCGTGCTCATCGTCACCGGCTCCGAGTGGTGCGGCCCCTGCCAGAGCTACCGCTCCACGATGGCCTCGTACTGGGCCGACTACCACGAGCGCGGCTTCATGATCATCGACCTCCTGCTGGAGACCGCTGACGGCAGCGCCATCGACCAGGAGGCCCTGGTCCGCTGGGCCGACGGCCACGAGTACGCCGTGCTGGACGACACCAACGGCCCCATCTCCCACCAGGGCTACGTGAACGGCGGCATCCCCGCCATCTCGCTCATCGCCCCCGGTGGCGAGATCGTCATCCTCGACGGCAGCCCCTCGGCGTCCGACATCGAGGCGATCCTGCCCTGGTAGGCTCCTCAGAGTCCGCAGCCACGGCCCCTTCGGGGGCCGTCTCTGCTTCAGGGCTCAGACCGTGGCGGGCCCCTGGCGGGTGAGCTGCTTATACCGCCGCCGGGCCCGGTAGAGCCCCTGGGCGGTGGCCTGGATGCCAGCGACCGCGTACTGCAGGCCCCCCGGGTTCCAGAACTGACCCTCGATCAGGTCGGCGTCCTTGTCCACCAGGCCGGTCTCGACCGCCAGTTCGTGCAGGCGGGAGTGGGGGTAAATGCGGATGGGCTGCATCATCAAGAGGGTGAACAGCCGGAAGTTGCTGCCGCAGTGCAGCCGGGCCTCGGCGATGAACTTGAGCAGGTTGCCCAGGGAGCGCCAGTCCTCGCCGGGGGCGTTCAGGAAGAAGCTGTACTCCACGTCCAGGTCGAAGCGCTTGGCGGCCTGGTAGGTGTAGACGAGGTCCTTGTAGCGGAAGTTCTTGTCCAGGTTCCGCAGCATGCGGTCGTCGACGTGGTCGGGTGAGAACGACAGCAGGCCGCAGCCCGCCCGCTTGAGCCAGCCCAGCAGCTCGTCGGGCAGGGTGTTGGCCTTCTCGTTGAACCAGGCCGACCAGCGCATCTCCAGCCCCCGGTCCACGATGGTCCGGCAGATGTCGATGGCGTGCTGGACCGGGATGTTGAAGATCTGGTCGCAGAAGAACATCTGCCGCACGCCGTGCTGGTGGTAGAGCAGCTCCATCTCGTCGACGATGTCGGCGGGGTCGCGGCGGCGGACGGCGTTGCCCAGCAGGTAGGTGTCCGAGCAGTGGATGCAGTGCAGCGCGCAGCCCCGCTTGGTCTGGAGCCCCACCGACACGAAGCTGGAGTCCAGGTAGGGCTGGAAGGGCACGAGGTCCTTGCGGTAGTGCCTCAGCCCGGCGAAGTCCACCGGCGGCGGCGCCCCCGTGTACGTGGGCGCGCCATCCTTGCGGTACCAGACCCCGGGCACGGTCCAGGGGGCGTCCAGCGCCTCCAGGAGCTGGGGGAAGCGGTCCTCGCCCTCGCCCCACAGCCCCACGTCCAGCTCGGGCAGCTTCCGCATGAAGATCTCGGCGTAGAGCGAGAACGCCGTGCCCCCCGCGACGATGCGGGCCTGGGGGGCCTCGCGGCGGATGAGCTGGACCGTGCGCTGCTGGGGCTCGAAGTCGTCGGCGTGGACCCCGGGGGTGGCGACCTTGATGTTGCGCAGCGAGATGCCGACCACGTCCGGCCGGAAGGCCCGCAGCTTGTCGGCCAGGGGGCGGTAGGGGTCGGGCAGGTCCCGGTGGAGGTTGACGTCGAAGATCTCGACGACGTGGGACGCCGGCAGGTGCGCGGCCAGGTAGGCCAACCCGATCGGGTAGACCAGCTCCAGATCGAGCGCCGTGAAGGCCTGGACGAGCAGGACACGCATCACCGGGAGTGTAACCGGCCGGCTCAGGGGATGTCCGGGTCCCTCATCGGTCCCAGGACTCGATGGCCTTCGGGGGCCCGTTGGGGAACTCCAGCAGCTCCCAGGTTACGAACAGCCGGGGCGCCCGGTCGGTGACCGGCTCGAGGGCCGCGCCGATGCTGACGTGGGTGCAGGGCTCGCAGAGCAGGTGCCGCCGGTGCCCCGGGGACAGCTCGACCAGCGCGAGGGCCTCCTCGGCGCTCATGGCGGCGGCGACGTCCTCGTAGAAGATCGACTCGGGGTGGAAGCGGCGGTTCGCCCGCGCGGCGACCCCCTCGGTCAGGCCGGGCAGGGCGTGGGCCACGTTGCCCGTGGAGGCCATGAAGGCGGCGTGCTCACGGGCCAGGGGCTCGAAGTCCGGGAAGCGGGCCACCGGCTTGAGCCCGGCGCCCTCCCGCAAGGCGTCCAGCCGCGCATAGAGGCCGTCGGCCGCGGCGATCGGGTTGGGCAGGGCCAGGCTGGCCTGGGGCAGCCGCGCGGGGGGCTCGGGCTCGTCGTCCACGAACAAGGACCACAAGAGCAGCACCTGGGCGTCCTGGGGGCGGCCCTCGGGGGCCGAGACGACCTCCAGCCGGTACGCCCCGGGCACATGGAAGCCGTCGACCCACATCGCGCGCTCGGCGCTGATGGGCAGGGCCCGCACCGGGCCGTCGGGGGGCGCCACGAAGAGCACCAGCGGCGGCGCGGCGGCCATCTCCACCCGCACCGGGACCAGCTCGTCCATCGGGACGGCCCGGGGCATGGGGTCGAGCAGCGCCGGGCGGGGGGACACCGCGCCGATCCAGAGGGTGGTGCCGTCGCCGAAGTTGCGCTTCACCAGGGCGACGTCCACCGGCCAGCGCCGCTCCAGGGCGGCGGCGGCGAGCTGGGCGGCGAGGTCCTCGGGGAAGGCGCCGGCGTTGAACTCCTTGGCGAAGCGGGCCTGGCCCGGGTAGCCGGCCACGTCCAGCGCGGCGGCGGTGGCCTGGGGGGTGATGCGGTCGGCGGGGTCCCGGGCGGCGGCCAGCAGGAGCCCGGCGGCGTGGGCCAGGCCGCGATCCCAGGTGGACCCGGGGACGCGGGAGACCAGCACCTCCGCCAGCGCCGTGGGCGGCTCGGGGCTGGGGCGGAAGCGCACCTCGGGCACCTCGGCGGGCGCCGACGCGGGGGGGCGGCAGGCCAGGGTCAGCGCCAGGAGCAGCATCGTTCGCCTCACCGCCGGGCGAACCCGATGACGACGCGGTACTGGCTGCCCAGGGGCTCGACCCCCACCCCCACGGCGTCGTAGCGGGGGTCCAGCAGGGCCGCGCGGGTGTCGACCGCCCAGAACAGCCCGTCGAGGCAGCTCTGCACGGTGTCCGCGCGGCAGGAGACCTCGGCCACCGGGCCCTCGGGGTAGCCCGCCGCCCGCAGGCGGGGCTCCGGGTCGGGGTCAGGGGCGCCGCCCTGGGCCCGGCGGGCGGCCTCCTTGCGGGCGACCGCCGCCAGCACCGCGTCGGTGGTGACCGGCGGCGCGTCGACGAGGCCGCGCAGGTCGTTGACCCCCTTCAGGGTCTCCTGGATGGCCGCGCCCAGGTCGGGGGGCGGCGCACCCACCTCCAGGAAGGGGCCGTCGACGGGCGTGGTCTCGCCCACGTAGAGCGGCGCGCGCACCACCACCCGGCGCTGCCCCCAGCGATCCTGGCCGGTCAGCTCCAGGACCCACTCGCCGGGCTCGTCCAGGGGGATGGTCTCGCCCTCCCGCAGCACCAGGGAGGGCGACAGCGCGCGCTGCTGGAGGTCGGTCCAGGCGGGCTCCCCCTCGACCTCCCGCAGGCGGACCCGCAGGCGATCGCCCACCTTGTGCTCCCGGGCGAAGGGCGCGAGGGGGGGCTCCGGGTTGGACATCACCGCGACCCAGACCTCGGCCCCGGGCCCGCGCACCCGGGCCAGGCCCAGGACCTCACCCTCCTGGAGGGCGCCGCCGCGCAGCTCGGCCAGCAGGCTCTCCGGGACCGCGCCGATGGCGACCTGCTCCAGGCTGAAGCGGCTGATGGGGTAGGGCCAGCCGGCCTGGTAGGCCGCCCAGCGCACCGCCGGCATGTCGAGGTCGCGACCGTGGTCCAGGTAGAACAGCCCGGCCCCGGCCGCCGCCCCGGAGAGGGTCTCGTCGTAGGGCAGCGGGGGCGCGGGCTCGGCCCGCCGATCGGCAGGCGGGGGCGGAACCAGGGCCCAGGCCACCATCGGATCCTTGGGCGGCGCGGGGCTGGCGGTGTAGACGGAGGCCACCGGCGCGGGCAGCACCGGCGGGTCGTCCCCGCTCGGAGGGAGGGGGGCGGTGGGCTTCGGACAGGCCAGCAGAGCGGCGAGGGCGAGGGCGATCATGCCGGATGTCTAACCCGTCCCTCCAGGGTCTCCGAGGAGCTCTCCAGCCGAAGGCGGTCGCCGGCCAGGGTTCGCATGGCGTCCACGGTCGCGGAGAGGCCCACCAGCTCGTCGGGGAGGAACAGCCCGCACCACTGGCCGGAGGTGCGCAGGGCGCGGGACTCGAGCTGGTGGAGCATGGCGGCCACCGCGAAGCCCGCCGCGGCCATGCCGTCGTCGGTGTAGAAGCGGACCCGGTGGCGGCCCTCGGGGCCCTCGGCCTCGGCGATCAGCTCCACTTCGGAGCGCAGGCCCCCCAGCAGCACCCCCCGCACGAAGCCCCCCAGGCGCCGGGCCAGCCCCTGGGCGAGGGCGCTGCGCCCCACGAAGCCGGGGGTCAGCGTGGCCGAGAGCCGGAGGAGCGGCCCCAGCGGCGCCGGGCGGGGAGCCCAGAGCATGCGGATGTCCGGCGCGTCGATGCTGCAATGCAGCATATGGGGCTCGGGGAAGGCCGCCTCGACCGTGGCGCGAGGCCCGGCGGCGAACTCAACCACAGGCCCCTTGCGCAGGCCGGGCACCTCGACCCGCTGGCCGTCGATGTAGCGGACCGCCGGGGACGCCAGCATGCCCGGCGCCAGCGCGGCCATGCCCCCGCCCCCGCCCGCCAGCGGCGAGAACGCCAGGGAGAGCTGCACGCTGCGCGTCCGCATCATCGCGCTGGCCGCCTCGGCCGCGACGAGGTTGCTCAGGCCGGTGAACACCCCCGCGCCGAGGATGCCCAGCCCGCGGTGCCCCTGGCGCCCCCTGAAGCGCTCCAGCAGCCGCTCGACGGTGGGGGTGTGGGAGGTGGTCTCGATGAACGCCGGACGGCACTCCAGGCCCCGCCCCATCGCCTCGTCGGGGGGGGCGATGGTGGCGTCCGCGCAGTTGACCACGTAGTCGTAGCCCTGCAGCACCCCGAAGGTGCTCGGGTCCCGCAGGTCGATGCGCACCGCGGCGCCGCGCCCGCCGCTGTCGACCTCGGTCTCCGGCAGGGTCTCCAGGCCCTGACGCACGGCCCGGCCCATGAAGCCGTCCCCGCCGATGACCAGGACCCGCACGGCTGCTCAGCGCCCGACGTAGCGGGCGAGGGCGGCCGTCCGAGGCGCGTCCCCGCTGAGGGCCTTCAGGCGGTCCGAGAACGAGTCCGTGGGGTTGACGGTGTGGACGAGGTTCTCGACCAGCCAGGGGCCGACCTTGGGGTTCCCGACCGGGTCGCCGACCTGGGCGCTGAGCACCTCCCAGAGGGTGGCCTCGGTCGCCGAGGCGAACAGGAAGTTCTGCACGTAGCCGGGGTAGTTCAGCATGAGACCCGACTGGTAGGAGCTGGACCAGAGGTGCCCGTCGCTGCTCTTCGGGCCGTCGTAGGGCCAGGCCCGCAGGGCCTTCTCGCGCGCGGCGGCGTGGGCGCACAGGGCCGGCAGGTCGTGGGGGTTGTCGTAGAGGGCCTCCTCGAAGCGGGTGGCCAGCACGTACCAGGTCAGCGTGTCGACGGTGTTCTGCACGCGGTAGGCGCGCAGGGTCTCGCGGTGCTCGGCGGGCAGCTCGGGCACGTAGCGCTCCAGGAAGGACGGCTCGAAGAGCATGCGCTCGAAGACCTGACCGTAGCCCTCATACCAGGGCGCGGCCGGCTCCCAGGTCACCGGAGAGGATGCCATCTCGGGCTGGAGGTTCCGCCACCATGTCGCCCGGCCGATCTCGTGGGTGAGCGCGCGGTAGGGCCACATGGCCCAGCGGGTGTCGTTGCTGACCACGACGGCGCCGTGCTCGGGGGGGCGGATGATGAAGCCGTAGGCCCCGGGCCGGGTGTAGCGGCTGGGGCCCACGTAGATCTGGAGGCCCTCGATGGAGATGCCCAGGTCGGTGAAGGCCTCGGCCATGCGCTGCTCGGCCAGCTCGGTGTCGAACCAGGCGTCCGCCTCGTCGTGCTTCAGCTCCAGGCCCGCCTGGCGGAGCAGCAGAGGGGTGTTCGCGAAGTCCAGGGCCAGCCCGGCGGTCTCGGCCTCGGCGCGCAGGCGCTCGGTGGAGGCCTGGTGGATGGGGGTGACCAGCGCCTCCAGCTCGTCGAGCATGGCGCGCACGTCGGCGGGATCCAGGCCCCGGTGGGTGACGGCCAGGTCCCAGTAGGAGTCGAAGCCCTCTCGTCGGGCGACCTCGTTGCGCAGCTGGACCAGGGCGATGAGGTCGTCGCCCAGCCAGGAGGTGCGGTGGTCGACCCAGGCGTCGAGCAGCTCGGCGCGGCGCTCCGGCGTCAGCGCGTCGGCCTCCTGGGAGACATGGGGCCAGCGGCCGTTGAGGCTGATCTCGACGTCGCCGTCGGGGGTCTGCCACAGGGCCTCGCGGGTGCGCTGCTCCTCGATGGCGGCGAGCAGCTCGGTCTCCCGGGCCTTCTCCTGCTCCGTCCAGGAGCGGATGTACACCGCGTGGCGCCAGTAGGCGTCGGCCTTGGCGGCCACCGCCGGGTCCGCGCTCTCGCGGGCCGCCTCGATCGTGGCGATGACCTTGGGGTCCGAGAAGAACGCCACGCGCTCCTGCTCGTGGCGGACCTTGCGGGCGCGGGCCTCGGTGTTGCGGACGTTTCGGGCGGTGTCTCGATCGGCGATGGCGAGATCGCGGGAGATCTCGCTGTAGCGGTCGTCGAGGGTCGCGAGCGGGTCGCCGTCCTGGGTCCCGTTGCAGCCGAGCAGCGAAGTGAGCAACAGGGGAGCGAGCATCAGACCTCCAGGTCGGAGGTGATGGTAACCTGCGGCGCCCGGAAGGCCCGAATCATCGGCCTGGACCGGCGCAGTTTCGGAGGCTGCATCCCCCGTCGAGCCCCTGGCGTCACCGACCTGCACGAGGCGCGGCTGCTGCGCGCGGCGCGGCGGGGCGATCCGGTCGCGATCGCGACGTTGTGGGACCGGATCGTCGACGATCTCTGGTCGATCGCCCACGCCCTGCTGCCCGAGGTGGCGGCGGTGGCGGCGCTGCGCGAGGTGCGGGCGGACTTCGGCGCCCGCCTTCCCGGCGTCCCTCTGGACGTGCCGTGGCGCCGGGAGGTGATGGGGCTGCTCTGGCGGGCGGTGGGCGCGCGGGTGGAACCTTCGCCGCTGTCGGGCATCCTGGATACAAACGCTTCATCCGCTCCGTCCATACCGGACGCGGGTGGGCCGCCGCCCGACGCTGCGCGCGCCCGCGCGCGGGTGAAGGCGGCGGTGGCGGCCGCCCCTGTCGAGCTTCGCATGATCTACCTCTTCAACCTGCTGGGTGACCTCACCGCCGCCGACATGGCGCGGCTCTCCGGTGAGCCGCTGGAGCTCGTGCGCGCCGCGCGCGGGGCCATGTCCTGGCGCATCGTCGCTGCGGCGCGGGGCTGACCCGACGTGGATCCCAAGGACCTCGCCCGCGCCCTGCCCTGCTACGTGTGCGGGGATCTGCCCGAGGAGCTTCAGGCCGCCGTGCGCCAGGTGCTGGAGGCCGACCCGGACCTCAAGGCCCTGGTCGACGAGATCGACGCCACCTCCGACACCTGTCGGCAGGCCGTCGCGGAGGTCGCGCCCCGGCTCCTGCGCTGGGAGCGGCCCGCAGCCGCGGCGGTCACCACCCCGGTGGGCACGGGCTGGGCAGCGCTGGTCGCGGCCGGCGTCCTCGGGGCGCTGGTCGTGCTGCTGTGGGGGCCGGGCCTGACCACCACCCCCGCCCGCGCCGCGGCCCACGCCGGGGGGCTCGAGCCCGCCGCGCTCATCGACGACAACCGGCCCGCCGGCCTGGAGGGCTGGCTGGAGACCGGCGATCCGCAGCGGCTTGAGGCCCACCTCGTGGCCCGGGGCGTGCCCGCGGCCATCGCGGCGAACACCGCCCCGCGCACCCCTGCGCTCCACCTGGTGGGCGGCGCGCCGCTGCCCGTCGACGGCGGCGGCGCGGTGGTCGTCTTCGAGGATCCGGAGCACCAGCGGTTCTCCTGCCACATGATGGCGGACCGCGCGCTGTCCCTGGGCCCCGCCGAGACCGCCTCCCGCCCCGGGCGCCCCGCGCTGCACACCTGGGATCGCGGCGCCGTGCGCGCGGTGGGGTGGCGCGGCGAGGGCCTGCTCTGCGTGCTGGTCTCCACCGCAGACGCCCCGACGATCGCCGCCTTGGCGCGCGCGCAGGTCTGGGAGGGCGGCCCCTGACCGCGAGACGCGGACACCAACTCCCCCATAGCTGGTGTACGATGAGCCCCCCAACCGACGAGGGCAATGCGCCATGGCGAAGGATTCGGTTCAGGGCCGGCTGGGTGAGCTGCTGGTCCGCGAGAAGCTGATCACGCCCGTTCAGCTCAGGAAGGCCGTCCAGGAGCAGCGCGCTCAGGGCGGCCGGCTCGGCCACCAGCTCACGAAGCTCGGCTACATCGAGGAGAACGAGCTGACCTCGTTCCTCTCCAAGCAGTACGGCGTCCCCAGCATCAACCTCTCGGAGTTCGACATCGCGCCGGACGTCCTCAAGCTGGTGCCCAAGGAGGTCGTGCAGCGCCACCAGGTGATCCCGGTCAACCGCACCGGGAACACCCTGATCGTCGCGATGTCCGACCCGTCGAACATCTACGCGATCGACGACATCAAGTTCGTCACCAACCTCAACATCGAGGTGGTGGTGGCGTCCGAGGGCGCGATCGCCGAGGCCATCGAGAAGTACCACAACACGCAGACGACCTTCGAGGACGTGCTGCTGGACTTCGACCTCGACGACGACGAGGAGGCCCTGGAGGTCTCCGACGCCGAGGAGGACATGAACGTCCTCGACCTGGAGAAGTCCGCCGGCGACGCCCCGGTCGTCAAGCTGGTGAACCTCATCCTGCTCGACGCGATCCGCAAGAAGGCCTCGGACATCCACATCGAGCCCTACGAGAAGCAGCTCCGGGTCCGCTACCGCATCGACGGCGTGCTCTACGAGGTCATGAAGCCGCCCCTCAAGCTCAAGCACGCGATCAGCTCCCGCGTGAAGATCATGTCCAACCTGGACATCGCCGAGCGGCGCCTGCCCCAGGACGGCCGCATCAAGCTCAAGCTGGGCCGCGGCGAGGAGATGGACTTCCGCGTCTCGGTGCTGCCGACCCTGTTCGGCGAGAAGATGTGCCTGCGGCTTCTGGACAAGTCCAACCTCCAGCTCGACATGACCAAGCTCGGCTTCGAGGCCAACGTGCTCAAGGGCTTCAAGGAGCAGATCCACAAGCCCTACGGCATGATCCTGGTCACCGGCCCCACCGGCTCGGGCAAGACGACGACGCTGTACTCCACCCTCTCCGAGCTGAACCAGCCCACCACCAACATCTCCACGGCCGAGGACCCCGTCGAGTTCAACCTCTTCGGCATCAACCAGTGCCAGATGCACGAGGACATCGGGCTGAACTTCGCCGCCGCGCTGCGGTCGTTCCTGCGGCAGGACCCCGACATCATCATGGTGGGCGAGATCCGGGACTTCGAGACGGCCGAGATCGCGGTCAAGGCCGCGCTCACCGGGCACCTCGTGCTCTCCACGCTGCACACCAACGACGCGCCGTCCACGGTCTCCCGCCTCATCAACATGGGCGTTGAGCCGGTCATGGTGGCGTCCTCGGTGAACCTGGTGGCCGCCCAGCGCCTGCTGCGCAGCAACTGCAAGGAGTGCAAGGCCCCGATCGAGGTCTCCGAGAAGGTGCTGCGCGACCTCCAGATCCCCGACGACCTCATCGGCACCTTCGAGCCCCACCGCGGCCAGGGCTGCCAGCGCTGCAACGGCACGGGCTACAAGGGCCGCGTCGCGGCCTACGAGATCCTCATCTTCGACGACGACATCGGCGAGTTCGTCATCAACGGTGCCTCCACGCTGGAGCTGAAGCGCGAGGCGATCCGCAAGGGCATGGACTCCCTGCGCATGGCCGCGAACCTCAAGTTCCGCAAGGGCGAGACCTCCGTGGAGGAGGTCGTGCGCTGCACCGCGCCGGACTGATCCCTACAGCGCCGGCCAGAGGGTGGAGGGCGCGGGCGCATCCTTCACCCGGCGCCCGGCCGCCGCCCGCTCCCAGCTCCCCTGGCGGCCCCGGATGCCCTGGAACTCGTTCACGATGCTGCCCACGATGCGCCGCCGGAACCGGGTCGCGAAGAAGCGGAGCTGCCCGGTCTCCCGGAAGTCGTTCAGCAGGCGGACCACGCGGCGGGGCTGCGTGTAGAAGCGCAGGTACGCCTTGCGGTACAGCCGACGGAGCTGCTCGGGGTCGAGGTGCTGGGGGCAGTAGGCGAAGCCCTCGGGGCCGTAGGTGCCCCAGTCCGGCGCCTCAGGCAGCTCGCCGTTGGCCAGCATCTCCCTGTAGATCGGGGTGCCCGGCAGCGGGTTGAACGGGTAGAACGTCGCCATGAACAAGGGGATGCGGCGGGCGAACTCGATGGTCAGCCGGATGTCGTCCTCGGTCTCCGCGGGGTAGCCGATGATGAACAGCCCGCCCACGCGGATGTCGGTGACCGCGTCGATGAGTCGCAGCTTCTCCTCGATGACGTCCACGGTCAGGTGCTTGGCCATGTGCTCCAGGATGCGCGGGCTGCCGGACTCCACGCCCACCGAGAAGGCGTAGCAGCCGGCCTGGTCCATGAGCCGCAGCATCTCCTCGTCGAGGCTGGCCAGGCGCACCCCCCAGCAGGCCCAGTCGAACCGCATGCCCCGCCGCAGGATCTCGCGACACAGCGCCTTCACGAAGGACTTGCTGCCGGTGAAGAAGTCGTCGATGAACGAGATCTCCTGGACCCCGTAGGTCTCCATCAGGTGGGAGATCTCGCCCAGCACGCTGTCCACCGACCGGGCGCGGATGGGCTTGCCCGAGGTCAGGTGCGCGGCGCAGAAGGTGCAGGGCGGCGGGCAGCCCCGGGTCGCGATGACCGGCGCCACCCGGCGGTTCTTGCTGTAGAAGGTCTGGGAGAAGTCGTAGTCCAGGGGGCGCAGCAGGTCCCAGGCGGGCCGCACCTCGTCCAACCGGTTGGTGTATCTTCCAGCGTTCTCGATCGCTTCGCCCGACCGGTTCTGCCAGACCATGCCCGGGATGGCCGCCAGAGCGTTGTCCTGGAGCGTGCCGTCCCGCCAGGCCCCGGTGAGCCCCACCAGCACCGGGAAGCCCAGCTCGGCCTCGCCCTTGAAGGCGAAGTGGCACTCGGGGAACGTGGCCAGGGCCTCCTCGGCGTCCACGCAGGAGGGGTGGGGGCCGCCGACGACCAGCATCACGTCCGGCCAGCTCCGCCGGATCCGGCGGGCGCTCTCCCGGATCGAGGGGATGTCGGTGTAGAACGCCTTGAACCCGACGACGTCGGGGCGGGTGGCGCCGACGTGGCGGATGAGGCGGTCGTGATCCCAGCCCCGGTTCACGCAGTCCACGATGTCGACGGTGTGCCCGGCCTCCTGCAGGAAGGTGGCCAGGTACCCCAGCCCCAGGTCCGGGATGGACTGGTAGGTGACGGGGTTGACCGGGGTGACGAGCAGGACTCTCATCGGTCCTCCTCTGGAGGGACGGCGATCTTGCCGGACGCGGGACCGGATCCAATCTACCTGAAGACCGGGCCTTCTGCGGACCTCAACGTCGCTGGAGGCCCGCCCGCGCCCGCGCCTGCACCCGCGGGTCGAGGTCGTCGAGGACCGCCTCCAAGGCGGGGTGGCCGGGGACGCGGTGGCCGAGCAGCCGCGCGGCGGTCCAGCGCACCGCCGGGTCCTCGTGGGTGAGGGCGGCGCGCAGGGCCGGCTCCGGCGCGGGGTGGAGGCGCGCGGTGGCCTCCAGGGCGCAGATCAGCCCGTCCAGCTCGGGATCATCGACCGCCACGCGGCGGGGGTCCCCCAGGTAGGAGACCACATGCCAGGAGGTCTCCAGGGGCAGCACCTCCGACCAGAGCCCGGCGGGCGGCGCGCTCTTCGGGGGGCCCAGCGGCTCGCCGGCCTCCCCGCGCGCCTGGATCGCGGCGCTGATCCGGGTGGCGAGGCGACGGGGCGACTCGGTGCCCTGCGCGGCGAGGCGCCAGGCCAGCGACGCCCGGACGTGGGGCATGGCCCGCACCGGCACCGACGCGGTCAGGTCCCCGGAGGCGTGGGTGGCCTGGGCATAGGAGCGCTGCACGATGGACGCCCAGAGGCGGTCGATCAGCGGCGCGGCGAGGGTCGCGTCCCGGGACGAGACCTCCGCCTCCAGCCCGTCCACCGCCGCGCGCAGCTTCGCCCAGGCCTCCGGCGCGGGGGCGTCGGCCCGGGGGGCCATCGCGGTCAGCTCCTCGACGACCTGGACGAAGCAAGGCACGTCGAACGGCGCCGCGGCCAGGCACAGGGGGGCCAGGCGGGTGCAGCGCTCCGGCGCCTTCACCGAGCAACCCAGCTCCACCGCCTCGAAGAAGCACTCTCCGCGCCACCGGCCCTCCGGGATGCTCCGGCAGAGGCCCGCGACCTGCGACGCCTGGCCGCGCCGGGCGGCGTCAATGGCCAGGGCGGTCGCGCAGCCGGTCGGCGTGTCCTGGGCCGCGCACTGCGGGGTCTCCACGGGGACGGCGTCCCAGCTCTGCGCCCCCGCCGGGGACACCACCAGCCGCTCCACCAGCTCCCCGCCGAAGCCGCGCCGCGTGGCCGCGTCCTCGGGTCGATCGCTGTGGAGGTGCAGGCGCTGGTGGATGCTGGTGCAGCGCCGCCGGCTGGGCCCCTCGGGGATGAGCTGACACACCGACGCGGCGCGCCCGGGCCAGGTCTCGGCCACCGCCTCGGCGAGCATGAGCGTGAGGATCGGGTCATTCAACGCGCGGATCCGATCCTCGGTGCCCTCGGGGTCCTCGGGCCAGCGCTCCAGGACCCAGGCCCGCGCGCAGGCCGCCTCCGTACAATCCTCCAGCTCAACCAGCGCAGCATCGCTCCCGCAGCCGAGCAGCAGCCCGAGGAGCACAACCATGACGACCCTCCTGGTCTGGTGCTCAATGTCTGTCGACCCGAGGGGCGCCTGTGTCGGGATGCCGTCAAGGCACGGGGTATAGTCGGGGCCCCTCTCGGGGGCGAAGGAATGGGCACCCCCGCACCAGGCTCCACAAGACGGCTCGTCGCGACCGCGCAGCTCCCAGGACGGGGCGGCGCGCTGCCGGATCGTCTGGCCGAGGCCGAGGACGTGGTGGCCCGTGCCGCCGCTCGGGGCGCGGACCTCATCGTGCTGCCCGAGGGCTACGTGCCCGGCTACCAGCTCCGCGAGGTCGACGAGGTGCCGCTGGTCGAGGGGCGCCGCTGGCTGGGGGAGGCCGCCCGGCGCCACCGTGTCCACATCGCGCTGGGGGTGATGAGCCCGTCCGGCAGCCTGCTGGAGCTGGCCGGGCCCGAGGGCGGGCGCTGGTCCTACCGGAAGCGGTTCCCGACCTTCCGGGAGGCCCGCTACTGGGGCCCCGGCGAACAGGTGGTCATCGCGGAGACCTCGATCGGCCGGGTGGGGCTGGTGCTGTGCGCGGACCTGATGCAGGGGGCCACGTGGCGCCCGCTCATCGGGCGGGTGGACCTCATCGCGATGGCCGCCGCCTGGCCCCACTATTCCGCCCCGCCGGACCACCTCCCGGCGGTGGTGCGCCAGGCCCTGGGCCCTGTGTTCATCGCCTCGAACCCCTATCGGGAGCAGCTCATGCCGCAGGTGGCCCGGGCGGTGGGGGCGCCGCTGGTCTTCTCCAACGCCACGGGCCCGTTCCTGGGGAGGGACCACTTCGCCGGCGGCGCGGCGATCTTCGACGCCGACGGGCGGGAGCTGGCCCGCGCCGAGGGGGACCGTGCCCTGGTCCTGGCCGAGGTCACCGGCGCGACCCCGCCCGGCGCGCCCTTGAAGCACCCCGTCGGCTGGCGGACGTTCAACGCCTTGCACCGATGGGCGGCGGCGGGGCGGTTCCGATATGGCAGGAGGGGTGGCTCCGGGGAAGGACGCTGAAGAGCAGCGCTCGCCCACGATGGCGCGAAAGTAAGGATTCTGAAAATATTCTTACTCAAGGACTTACGCGCGCGGAGAATAATTTTGCGCGGAGGGCCCTTCAGGGGCTAGCCTGATCTTGAGCTGTCCTACGGGTCGCTCGCCCACGTCCTCCCCCGGTGTCCCAGCGTGATCTGCATGAAGCACCGCCGCGGCAACTACATCATCGCGTTCGCGGTCGCGCTGATGTTCCTCCTGGGTTTCGTGGCTTTGATCGTGGACATCGGCTACCAGCGGGCCACCCAGGCGCAGCTCCAGGGCGTGATCGACGCCGCCGCGCTGGCTGGCGCCCCCTACCTGGACGGCACCACCGCCGGCGTGGCCGACGCCCGCGTGTCCGCCAAGGAGCTGGCGTCGCTCAACACCGCCAACAACGCGAGCGTCTCGCTGCACCTCAACGAGTCCAACGCCGCCGACGGTGAGATCGTCATCGGCATCTGGGACACCACCAACGGCGTCTTCAACGCGTCCCGGGACGAGACCGCCGTCAACGCGGTCCAGGTCAACAAGACGCTGACCATCGACACGAACATCTCCTTCCTCACCTTCGGGGTCCAGCAGCTCAACGCCTCGGCCTCCACCGTCGCCATCAACCCCGATCCGGTCGGCGCGGGCGCGGTGGACTGCATGCTGCCCATCGCGCTGGCCGACTGCATGCTCGACACCTACTCCGAGGCTGATCTGCAGAGCCTGGAGCTGGTCTTCAACCCGGCGGGCGTGGACAACGTGGGCTGGGGCCGCCCGTCCGATCACCCCAACGCGAACTGGATCCGCGACCAGATCTCGGACTGCGAGAGCAGCGGGTCCGCCCAGGTCGGGGACGCCGTCGGCCTGAACAACGGCATGGTCACCAACGCCCTGCGGGAGATCGCCGCCGCCGTCGAGGACAGCGACACGAGCTGGGACACCACGACCTGGGGCGCGGTGCCCAACCAGGACGGCGACAGCATCATCCAGTCCCACTACTTCGGGAACACCCTGGAGGGCCCCATCATCCTGTTCGACGGGGGCAGCGACTACTGCTCCGGCGGGGGCGGCTCCTGGAACGGGTCCGAGACCATCACCGGGTTCATCTGGGGGGCCATCTACGACGTGCGGACCAGCGGGGGCGCCAGCAACAAGAACGTCTGGGTGCGGCTGGACGTCGAAGGCAACCACCCCGTCGGCACCGCCCCTGGCGGCCTCGACGCCGGGGTGCTCTACCAGCCCCCGCCTCGCCTGGTCTACTGATGCGGCTTCGTCGACGCCAGGAACGCCGCGGCGCCATCGCCGTGGAGTTCGCGCTGACGATGCCGCTGCTGCTCGTCCTCATCGCGGCGATCATCGACTTCGGCTGGTACTTCAACCAGCAGATGATGCTGCTGCACTCGGTCCGCGAGGGCGCCCGCACCGGGGCGACGACCTCCCAGGACGGCGACCCCTTGGGCGACGCCGAGGCGCGGGTCTCCGCAGCGCTGATGGAGGCGGGGCTGGACGCCTCCGCCGCGACCGTCACGGCGTCCTTCTCGGGCACCGCCCCCCAGGAGTTGATCACCGTCTCCGCGACCCTGCCGTTCCAGCCCATCGTCACCCTGGTCCCGCTGCCGGTGAGCCTCAACGGCGAGCTGACGATGCGGATGGAGGACCAGCCCGACTGAGCGGCGGCCCACACAGCCGCGTGGTATCCTTGGAAATCCCCGCTCGGAGACAGGATGTTGGCGCTCCGTGAGCTGCGCTCCCAGGTCCGGAACGTGCGCCTGGTGCGCGGGCTGTGGAGCCCCGCTCAGCTCCTGCGGGCGCTGCCGATGCCCTACCACTGGTACGTCAAGAAGGACGGGCGCGCCCCGCCCCCGATGGCGATCGCCCAGTACGTGACCTACGCCTGCCCGGAGAAGTGCAGCTTCTGCAACGTCACCCACTCCGTGGAGGCCTGGCACGAGCACCTGGACGCCGACACCCAGGCCCGGCTCATCGAGCGGCTGGTCCCCACCATCCCCACCGTGGCCATCGGGGGCGGCGAGCCGATGGTCTATCCCGGCATCACCGAGCACATCGCCCACATCAAGCGGCGCGGCGGGCGGGTGTATGTGGTGACCTCGGCCACCAGCCTGGGGCCGGGCAAGGCCGCCCGCCTGGCGAAGGCCGCCCCCGACGTGGTGACCTTCTCGCTGCTGGGGGACGAGGCCACCCACGACGCCACGATGGGCCGCCCCGGGGCCTGGCAGCGCACCATCGGCGGCATCGAGAACCTGCTCACCCGGCGCGACCCGGCGAAGACCCGGGTGGTCATCAACTGCGCGGTGTCCTTCGACAACGCCCACGACCTGCACGCCGTTGCCGGCCTGGGGCGGCGCCTGGGCGTGGACGCGGTGCGGTTCACCTGGCTGAGCTTCCTGACCGAGACCGAGCGCGCCCGGGAGCAGCACGACGTCACCTACCTCGTGGTGCCCGACGACCGCCTGGCCTCCTTCGACGCCGCGCGCCTGCTGCAGGACGTCGCCGACATCGAGCGGCGCTACGGCGACTTCGTCACCTTCCTGCCCCGCCTGGACGACGCCGAGCGCGCCCGCTGGTTCGTCCAGGGCGGCGGCGTCGAGCGCCGCTGCTTCACCCTCTGGCACACCCTGTTCCTGCGCCCGGACGCCAGCGTGGTCCCCTGCGGCCACCTGTTCGAGGAGCCCACCGGCAACGCCCTGGAGCAGCCCCTGGAGGACTACTGGAACAGCGACCGCATGCGCGGCGTCCGCAAGGCCCAGTGGGCGGGGCCCTTCGAGGTGTGCCGCCGCTGCTGCAAGGTGTGAGCGGGGGCTACTCCAGCCCCTGGAAGAAGCGCTCGCTGCGGAACTCCCCGAAGTGGGGGATGTTGCCGTGACAGGCGTCGTAGGACAGCCAGATGAGGACGGCCTTGCCCTTGATGTTGTCGCGGGGGACCGTGCCCCAGCGGCGGGAGTCCGCGCTGTTGTCGCGGTTGTCCCCCATCATGAAGTACTCGCCCTCGGGCACGGAGTAGGGGCCGAAGTCCGCCAGGCGCAGGCCGTAGCTGCGGGAGTTGAGGATCCAGTGCTGGACCCCGGTGAGGTCCTCGCGGAAGAGGCGGGCGTCCTCGGAGCGGCAGCTGTCGTCCACGAAGGTGAAGTTGTCCTGGAACTCCTTCTCGGCCTTCTGGCCGTTGACGAAGACCGTGTTGTCCCGGACCTCGACGACGTCCCCCGGCAGGCCCACGATGCGCTTGATGTAGTCCAGCCGCTCGTTGGGGGGGTACTTGAAGACCACGATGTCACCCCGCTCGGGTTCGCCCAGAGGCAGGACCTCGATGGCGGTGAACGGCACCCGCAGCCCGTAGGCGAACTTGGAGACCAGGATGTGATCGCCGATCTCCAGGGTGGGGACCATCGAGCCGGAGGGGATGCGGAAGGGCTCGGCGATGGCGGAGCGGATGACGAGCACCGCCAGCAGGGCCGGGCCCCAGGTGCGCACGACGTCCCACACCCAGAGGCCGAAGCGCGCCCCCAGGCCGTGGGCGTCGTCTTCGTCGCTGTAGCTCAGGACGTCGGAGTCACGATCAGCGGACATGGAGCTTCCTCATCGCCGGAATGTAACCCGCAGGGAGGTCGATGCGGGGGAAGGGGTCTGAGAACCCTACGCGGCACCCTCCCCCGCTATTTCCTGACCGCCGCGCGCGCACGTCCGAGCGCGCCAGGATACGCAGAACCCGATGCCCTTTGACCCGATCCGCAGGGCCATCGCCGCCCACCCGCACGCGCCGCTGCGCCAGGAGGACGTCCGCGAGGCCGCCGTGGCGCTGGTGCTGCGCCCCACCGCTGCGGGCGGGCTGCCCGAGCTGCTGATGATCAAGCGCGCGGAGCACCCCGGCGACCCCTGGTCGGGGCACATGGCCTTCCCCGGCGGCCGGCGCGACCCCGAGGACGCCGACCCCCTGGCCACCGCGCTGCGCGAGACCCGCGAGGAGCTGGGCCTGGACCTCTCGGGCGCCACCCGCCTGGGCCCCTTGAGCCCCATCCGCACCCCCCGCGTGCGCACCCACATCCCTGCGCTGCGGGTCTACAGCTACACCTTCGGGCTCCCCGAGCTGCCCCCGCTGTACCCCAACGACGAGGTCGACTCCGTCCACTGGTTCGGCGTCGACCGCCTGCTCTCCAACGAGGGGCGCGCGACCTTCCCCTACACCTGGCGCGGCGAGCCCCTCACCATGCCCTGCGTGCGGCTGGACGGCTGCTTCATCTGGGGCCTGTCGCTGCGCATGATCGACGACCTGCTGGCCCGCATGCGGCGCGAGGGCCTGGGGTGATCCACTCCCGGCCTGCCGTGTCTATATTTCTGGAAGACCCCACCGGAGCGCTCATGGTCCTCCCCCTCCTCGCTGCCCTCTCCCTGCCCGCCCACGCCGCCGAGTGCGGGGGGCTGGAGCCCTGGCTCGTCGCCCTCGACGCGGACGAGGGATGCACCACCCTGACCCTGGGCGCGCTGCGCGAGCAGGCCGCGATGCAGGACCAGCAGGCGTGCCTGGCGCTCGCGCTGGGCCAGCGGGGGCTGCCGGTGCCCGAGCGCGCCCTGGCCCACAGCCCCGCCCGCCCGCCGATGCCCGAGAAGGCCACCCGCGACCCCTACGGCCTCTTCCGCGCGGTGGAGTCCGAGAACTTCGTCGTGCGCTGGGAGGACGGCATCACCAACCAGGCCGCTGAGGAGATCCTCGTCGCCTTCGAGGAGGCCTGGGCCTTCCAGATCATCGAGCAGGGCTACCCCGAGCCCCGCTACGCCGACGAGTACAAGATCAACGTCTACGTGGGCGAGAGCGGCCCCAACGCCCCCCAGCTCTACAACTCCCCGGCCTACCAGTCCGTGGACATCGAGAGCGTCCCCATGATCGTCATGGCGGACTACCTCATCGACTACACGTCCGGCAAGAACACCGCCGCCCACGAGTTCCACCACATGGTGCAGGACGCGATCAGCACCTACAGCTACACGGGGTCGGGGGCCTGGTACTGGGAGGCCACGGCGAGCTGGATCGAGGTCGAGGTCTACCCCAACGACATGTCGTATGCCAGCTCCCTCTACGGCTACGCCTACATCCCCCACCGCTCGGTCGACTACTTCAAGCTGGCCTCCTCCACCGAGTGGGAGCTGGAGAACTACCACCAGTACGGCGCGCTGATCTGGCCCCGCTACCTCACCGAGTTCCACGTCGACGCCACCTTCATCCGGGACACCTGGCTGGAGGGCGACTTCCGCAACGACCCCATGCTCACCACCCGCGAGCTGCTGGAGGAGCGCGAGGGCCTGGACAGCTACGCGCTGTTCTTCGACTTCGCCGCCCGCAACGCCGTCTGGGACTACCAGGACCGCGACGCCTTCCTCGACGTCCTGGCCTCCCGCCAGGATGACTACCAGGACCAGTCGATCACCCGGGTCATCCAGGGTGGGCTCACCGACTGGGCCAACGCCACCCAGGGCACCCTGCCCGAGCGCTACGGCGTCAACTACGTCAAGCTCACCGACCTGGAGGGCGACGACCTCCACGTCATGTTCGAGGGCGAGGCCGAGGGCGACAGCGGCAGCCCCGCCCAGTGGAACGTCACGGTCGTCTACCCCCGGGGCGCCCACGGGGCCTACCGCGAGGTCCCCCTCAACGAGGACGGCCTCACCGCCGACGTGTGGCTGGAGGGCGTCGCCGACGACTCCCCCGACGAGGTGTGGCTGGTCATCGCCGTGGTCTCCGACGTGCGCGAGCCCCGCGAGGTCTTCAACTACCGCTACTTCGTGGAGACCGACTTCGTCGAGGAGGAGGAGGAGGACACCGACCCGCCGCCGATCACCGACCTGGGGCACGCCGACACCGGCCGCTGCGCCCAGGCCCCGGCAGGGCCGATGTGGATGGGGCTGCTCGCCGGGCTGGCCCTGCTCGTCCGCCGCCGCCGATGACCCTCCTGGCGGCGCTCTCCGTGGCCCTGGCCGGCCCCCCGTGCCCAGGGCTGGAGGCCCCTCTGGCCGCCATCGAGGCGGAGCCGCGCTGCCTGACCACCGCGCTGGGCCTCCTGGAGGAGCTGGCGGACACCCCTGCGTCCCGCGCCTGCGCCCAGGCCTGGCTCGACGACCGGGGCCTGCCCGCGCTGGGCCCGCTGACGCCGCCGCCCCTGCCGCCCCCGATGCCCGAGAAGCAGACCCGCGACGCCTACGGGGTGCCCTACAGCGCCGAGTCCGACAACTTCGTGCTGCGCTGGGGGCCCGGCTTCTCCGCGTCCGACGCCCAGCCCATCCTGGACGCCTTCGAGCTGGCCTGGACCCGCGAGATCCTCGAGATGGGCTACCCCGAGCCCCTCTACGCCGACGCCTGGAAGGTCAACGTCTACGTGGGCGACAGCGGCGGCGGGGCCCCCTCGGCCGGCTCGGCGGCGGGCTACCACACCAACGACCGCGAGGGCTACCCGATGATCGTGCTGGCCAACAGCACGGCCCACGACATCCCCGGGCGGGGCGCCAACACCACCGCCCATGAGCTGCACCACGCCCTCCAGCGGGCCGCAGGCACCTACAGCTACCAGTACGAGGGCGCCTGGTACTTCGAGGCCACCGCGAGCTGGATCGAGGTCGAGGTCTACCCCGACGAGCCCGCCTACACCGACCTGCTGTTCGGCTACTCGTTCCTGCCCCACCTGGCGATCAACTACTTCGACTACCCCGACGAGGGCGTCCTCCAGGAGTACCACCAGTACGGGGCGTTCATCTTCGTGCGCTACCTGGCCGAGCACGCCGCCGACCCGGACCTCATCCGGGAGTCCTGGCTGGACACCCGGGGCTCCCGCGACCCCCTGGCGGTCATCGATCGGCTCCTGCAGGAGGACGCCGGGACCGACCTGGACGCCGCCTTCGCCGACTTCGCCGCCCGCAACGCCACCTGGGACTACGCCCACGGCGACTGGTACGCCGCCGCCCACGACAGCGCGTCGAGCCTGTTCGGCCGGGGCAACGACTACCGCATCGCGGCGCAGAGCCGGGGCCTGCTGGCGGACGTCTCCCCCCCCGAAGAGGTCCGCCCTCAGCGCTACGGCTCGAACATGATGCGGCTCTACGACCTCGCCGAGGGCGACGACCTGCGGGTGGCCTTCGAGGGCGACGCGGCGGGGGATCACGGCAACGCGGCCGTCTGGAACGTCGAGGTCATCGGCCTCTTCGGCGATGAGGTCGTCCGCGAGCCCCTGGGGGACCGCCTCGCGGAGCTGGCCGGTGAGGGCCTCTGGCTGGAGGGCATGGGCCAGGCCGACGAGGTCCTCGTGGTCGTCTCCCAGACCGCGCCCGAGCTGCTCTGGGACGAGGGCTTCGACTACACCCTCACCGCCCAGCCCGGCTGGATCAACGGCCCCCCCGACACCGGGGACACCGGGCTGGAGGGCCCCCGGGCCTGCGGCTGTCAGGCCGGCGGCGGCCCGGCGGGGCTGTTCGCGCTGCCGCTGCTCGCGCTGTGGCGGCGCCGCCGGTGGTTCAGCGCGTCCATCTCGGCCCCCAGCAGCACCAGGAAGCCCAGCAGGTAGAAGTACAGCAGCAGGCCGATGGCCGTGCCCAGGGAGCCGTAGGTGGCGCCCAGGTCCACGATGCGCTCCAGGTAGACCTGGAAGCCGAGGCTCACGACCACCCAGGCGGCGGTGGCGAACAGGCTGCCCCAGGTGCTCCACGCCATCCGCAGGGGCGTGTTCGCCCCCAGCCGGTACAGCAGGTTGATGACCGCGTGGGCCAGGAAGAGGATGACCGGCCAGCGCAGCACCATCACCAGGGTCACCGTGGACTCGGGCAGCCAGGCCTGGTCCCCCACCCACACCAGGATCCAGCCGCCGACCGTCAGCGCGGTGATGGCCACGGCGGTGGCGGCCAGCACGAACAGCGTGAGCACCAGCCCCATGAAGCGCCCGACCAGCCCGCGGTCCTCCGCGGTGGCCCAGGCGGTGTTCACGCCCCGGATCGTGGCGTTCATCGCCCTCTGCTCGGCGTAGAGCGCCACCCCGAGGCCCACGATGATGCGCCCGACCCGGTTCACGCCCGCGACGTGCTCCAGCTCCGAGATGAGCAGGCGGGCGAGGCTCGGGGGGAAGGCGTCGTTGATGAGCCGGGTGACCGCCGTGAGCTGGGCCTGGAGGTCGAACAGGAACAGGGTGCCCACCACGGCCATCAGCAGCGGGAAGATGGCGAAGAGCTGGAAGTAGGCGATGGCCGCGGCCCGATCGATCAGGTGGTCGCGGCTCACGTTCCGGATGAGGTCTCGCAGGAGGTTGAACATCCGGACAGGCTACCGCAGCACGGTGACGGTGGCCCCGCTGACCACGCCGTCCCACTCGGCGTCGACCGCGCGTCCCTCGACGGTGACCCGCACCGCGGTGATGTCGTCCACGAAGCCGCAGGAGAAGGCGCCGCTCTCCGGGGTGATGGGGCAGGTCCGGGTGCGTCCGTCGGCGTCCACCTCCACCTGGACCATGCCGACGAGGCCCTCGCGGTTGAGCACCTTGCCCTCGAAGGCGGTCTGACCGCCCCCGGTGGGCGGCGGGGGCGGATCCTTGGGGTTGCTGGACGTGCTCTGGCCGGCGCCGGTGTAGGTGACGACCGCGCCCTCGACCTCGCCGTTCCAGGCGCTGGGGACCTCGTGGTCGTCGGCCAGCAGGCGCACCTGGACCACGTCCTCCACCGATCCGCAGTCGAAGGCGCCGGTCTCGGGGGTCATCGGGCATGCGGTGCGGGTGGCGGTCCCCACCGCCTCGACGCGCACCGCGCCGTGCAGGCGGTCGTGGTTCTCCACCGTGCCGGCGAAGCGCGCGGGCTGACCCGGCTCGCCCGATCCTGGGCCCTCCGTGGGCGGCTGGCCGCCGTTGAGCAGCTTCTCATCGGCCTCATAGAAGACCTGGGCGTCAAAGATCGCGCCGCGCCAGGTCGTCGGAAGGGCGACGTCCTCGACCAGGAGCACCACCGACGCCACCGCGCGGGCCTCGGGGCAGCGGAACTGGCCGGTCTCGGGGTGGACCTCGCAGAAGACCTCCTTCTCGCCGGTGTCGACCTTGAGCTGCTTGCGGCCCACCACCGCCGCGGCCTCGACGACCACCCCGGCGAACTGGGCGCCCAGCTCCCCGGGCGGGGGCGGGCCGGTGCCCTCTCCGCCGGGCCCGGAGCCGGTGTAGGTGATGACCCCGCCGGTGACCACGCCGTCCCAGGTGCTGGCCACGGCCTCGTCGTCGGACAGCAGGGTGACCGTCTCCACCCCGTCGATGATCCCGCAGTCGTAGGCGCCGGTCTCGGGGGTGAGGGGGCAGCGGGTCTGGTCGCCGGCCTCGTCGGTGGCCAGGACCCACACCGCGCCGGGCACGAGGCGGTAGTTCGCGACCTTGCCGGTGAAGGCGGTGGGATCGCTGGGGCCCTCCGCGGGAGGGGCGTCGACGGGGCCCTGGTCGCGCAGCAGCTCGTCCGAGGCCTCGAAGTGGACCTTCGCGTCCAGCAGGGTGCCCTCCCAGCGGGTCGCGGTGACCGGGACCTCGTCGACCTCCAGGATCACGCCCTCGACCTTGCGCACGCTGGCGCACTGGAAGCGGCTGGTCTCGGGGTGGACCTCGCAGAGGGCCTCCTGACCGCCGCCCGTGTCGACCCGCAGGCGCAGGCGCCCTTTGAGGCGCTCCCCGCCCACCACGACCCCGGCGAACTGGGCGGCGATGGTGCCGCCGTAGCTCTCGGCGGGGGCCTCCACCCGGTCGGGCCGGTCGTCGTAGAGGCGGTAGACCCGCACCCCGCTGCCGTCCTCGTAGTCGGTGGTGGCCACGGCGACGGTGCTGAAGATCGCGTCGATGAGGGCCAGGTGCGCCTCGGTGTAGTTGTCCCGGGCCACGATGACGTACTTGAGGCCCTCTCCCATCAGCCAGCGCAGGTCGGGCGCGTAGGCGTCGGCGGGCAGCAGCGCGGTCTTGGGGACCGGCAGGCCCACGCTGGGGCGGGCCAGGTCGGTGAGGTTCTTGGGCAGGAGCCCGGTGGGGCCCTCCCGCTCGGCCAGGGTGGCCAGGGCGGGGGTGTACCAGCCGGCCTTGTCGACCATCACCTGGAGGGTGAGCAGGTCGGCGGAGGCGATGGACGCCCCCAGGTCGGCGAAGACCGGCGCCTCGCTGCGCATCATGCCCTCGGGGCCGGGCAGCTCCAGGGGCAGCATCAGGGCGGCGCAGTCCTCGGGGTCGTCGGCGATGTCGGCCACGAAGGCCGCCTCGGGCAGCTCCAGCAGCGGGTAGGCGACCAGCCAGCCGCCGGCCCGGGCGCCGCTGACCACCGCGAGCACCGCCAGCCCTGCCCCGCCGGCCAGCTCGATCTTCGGGAACCGCAGCAGCTCCCGCAGGCCCACCCCGGCCCCCACCCCCAGCGCCACCGCGAACACCGCCATGTAGCGGCGGGGGAAGCGCACCACCTGACCGATGGGGCTGTCGGACCACAGCGAGACCAGGTCGTCCTGGGTGGCCAGCAGCAGGTAGAGGGCCCCGAGCACCGGCAGCCAGGGGGCGCGGCGCAGGGCCAGCAGCGAGCCCACCCCGAACAGCACCCAGTGCAGGGCCGGGGGGGCGTAGAGGTCGGCGATGCGCCAGCCCCGGGACCCCGGGGCCAGCGCGAGGGTGCGCAGCATCTCCAGGGACGCGGCGTTGCTGGCCCGCAATTCGGCGGGGTCGTTGCCCGCGCTGTCCAGGGCGTGGGCGACCCCGTCGATGACCGGCTGGAAGGCCAGATAGAGCAGCCCGATCCCGGCGATGACGGTGAGCCCGGCCGCCGCCGCGCCGAGGAGCCCGCGCCGCCCGCGGAGGGTGACCAGGCAGGCGACCACCCCCAGCGCGGCGAAGCTGCCGTGGTAGACCGACTCCAGGCAGGTCACCAGGTAGAGCACGCCGGTGGCGACGCCCCAGCGCCACGAGCCCCGGCAGGCCCGGACCATGCCGGCGAGGCACAGCGGCACCCAGCCCACCGCGAGGATCTCCAGGGTGCCGTCCCGCAGCGCGCCGCCGAGGATGGGCTGGGTCGCGACGAGTGCCCCGGCGAGCAGCGCGCCGCCCCGCCCGCCGCCCAGGGTCCGCACGAAGAAGGCGGTGCCCGCCACCGCGAAGGCCGCGTGCAGGACCACCAGCATCGGGACCATCACCGCCGCGCCCAGCAGCGCCGTGGCGGGGGCGGCCAGGGTGAGGGTCACCGCCGGGAAGGGCACGATGTCCACCCCCGCCGGGAAGTTCACCGCGTCCGAGGCGAACGGCCAGCCCGGGAAGGCGTCCGCGACCATCCAGGCCGACCACCAGGCCCGCAGCACGTCCGAGGCGGGCTCACCGGGGAGGGCGCGGCCCAGGGCGCTGAGCGCCGGGGCGTGCAGGCCCATCGCCAGGATCAAGCCCGCCGACCAGGCCGCCAGCAGCTCCAGCGGGTGGAACGCCCAGTCGTCGCGCGCGGCGGGGCGGGCTGTCCGGTCCTGGGACGTGTCGGTGTCCATCGATCCTCTGGCTCAGCGTCCGTACCCCAGCCGGCGGGAGATGATCTCCCGCATGATCTCCGAGGTCCCGCCTCCGATGGGGAGGATCCGGGCGTCGCGGTAGAGCCGCTCCACCACGTACTCTCGCATGTATCCGTAGCCGCCGTGGAGCTGGACGGCCTGATCGCACACATGGAGGCAGGCGTCGGTGGCGTGGTTCTTGGCCATCGCCACCTCCGCGATGACGTCCTCGCCGCGGCGGTAGCGCTCGGCGACCGAGGCCACGAAGGCGCGGGCGGCGGCCTCGCGGGTGGCCATCTCGGCGAGCCGGTGGCGGACGACCTGGAAGCCCACGATCGGGCGGCCGAAGGCCTCGCGCTCGCGCACGTAGCGCTCGGCCTCGTCCAGGGCGAGGCGGGCCATGGCCACCGCGATGGTGGCCAGCAGGAGCCGCTCCGGCACGAAGTTGGCCATGATCGCCAGGAACCCCGCGTTCTCCGCGCCCAGCAGGTTCGCGGCCGGCACCGGGCAGTCCTCGAAGTGCAGCTCGGCGGTGTCGCTGGCCCACCAGCCCATCTTGCGCAGGCTGCGCCCGACGGAGAAGCCGGGGGTGCCCTTCTCGATGACCAGCAGCGAGATGCCCCCGTGGCCGGGCTCGCCGGTGCGGACGGCGGTGACCACGAGGTCGGCGCGGGCGCCGGAGGTGATGAAGGTCTTGCTGCCGGTGACCCGGTAGACGTCGCCGTCGCGGACGGCGCGGCAGCTCAGGCCCGCGACGTCCGAGCCCGCCCCCGGCTCGGAGATGGCCAGCGCCGCGACCTTCTCGCCCCGGATCACCGGCGGGACGAAGCGCCGCCGTTGGTCCTCGGTGCCCATGGTCAGGATGGGCGGCAGCGCGATGGCGTGGGAGCCCAGGCCGACCGCGGTGCCCACCGAGCCGCCCCGGACGAGGGCCTCGGTGATGACCATGCCGTGGAACACGTCCCCGCCCGCGCCCCCGTACGCCTCGGGGTAGGTCGCGCCGATGAGCCCGGCGGCGCCGGCTGCCGCGTAGAGCGCGCGCGGGAAGGCGTTGGCCTCCTCCCAGGCCTCGGCGTGGGGGCGGACCTCACGCTCGACCCAGCGGGTCGCGGCCTCCTGGAGGGCGACGTGTGTCTCGTCCAGATACAAAGAAAGCATCCAACACCCGGCCTTCGGCACCGCAGAGGGTAGCACCTGCATCCCTTGAGTCTGACTTCAGACATGTCACGCCCCGGACTCAACCTCGTCGACCTGCTCCCTCGCGCCTGCATGCGCTGCGGGCGCGAGCCCGAGCCCGAGGACCCGCTCTGCGTGTGCGGCGCGGCGCGTCCGCCGGGCGGGTGGCGTCAGGACCCCTCGTCGGCGCGCCGCCGACGCCCGCGATCGTCGACCTCGTCGATCCCGACCCCGCGCCACCCGCTGCGCCGGAGCCCACCCCCGATCCGCCGACGCGCCCACCTGCCCCTCCCCGCTCCGCGCGCTCCGGCGCCTGGAGCGGCGAGGCCAACGGCCGCCCGATGGAGATGACGCTGAACATCACCGATGATGGCCGCATCTCAGGTACCATGCGGATCAGCCTCGGCGCTCGGAGCGTGCAGTCAAGGATCACCGGCGCCATCACGCCGAATGGCCAAGGTGGCGGAACCATGAATATAGAGGAGGCGGAGGGCGGACGCGGTGCCTCGCACCGAGGTAGCATCGGGGCTGCGACAGCGTAGGGAGAGATCGTGCTCGGGAGCCGCTCCCGGGGTACGTGGTCGGCTGGACGCAGACACCCTTAGGACGGGTACCTCCCAGACCTCCGAAATCGTCGCCATTGAGGTCCCTGATGAAGATCTGTGCCGCCTGTGGCACCCGGTACCCGGACAACGTCGCCTTCTGCTACAACGACGGCCATCCTCTGGCGGTCGTGAAGGACGAGCCTGTCCCCGAGGAGTCCACCCGGGTCCCGGATCCGGACGCGCTGCTGTTGGGGGACTTCACGATCCTCGAGCCCCTGAACGCCGGGTTCACCAGCGTGCTCTTCGACGCCAGGACCCCGGACGACGAGCCCATCGGGGTCAAGGTGCTCATCCCCAGCACCCAGGCCCGGCCCCAGTCCCGCGACGCCTTCATCGCCCAGTCCCGCTACATCCAGGAGCTGGCCCTGCCGGGCGTGGTGCCCGTGCGCGAGGTCATCGCCATCGACGGGCTCACCGCGGCGGTCGTCGACCTGGTGGACGGCCAGGATCTCAGCGCCGTCGTCCGGCGGCTGCGCTCCAGCTCCGGCAAGGGTGCCCCCGAGCTGGTCGCCGACCTGGGCGTCCGGCTGGCCGAGATCCTGGGCACCCTGCACGACGCGCCCCCCCAGGGCGAGGTACGCCCGGTCCACGGCGCGCTGTCGCTGCGCAAGGTCCTCATCGGCGCGGACGGCACGGTCCATCTGGTGGGCGGCGGCCACCTGCCCCAGCCCGTGCCGGCCGCCAACGAGCAGAACCACGCCCTGCTGGCCCACATGGCCCCCGAGCAGCTCGCCGGGCACCTCCCCGACGCGCGCTCGGACATCTACGCCCTCAGCCTGCTCCTGTGGACGCTGGCCACCGGCCGGAACCCCCGCCAGCGCCCCTCCGTGGAGCAGACCCTGCGCGCTGCCCAGGACCCGCCGCCGTCGATCCCGGGGCGGGCCGACGGCGAGCGCGCCCTGTTCGAGGTGCTGCACCGCGGGCTGGCCACCAACCCGGACGACCGCCCGGCCACCATGGGCGAGCTCGCGGAGGGCCTGCGGGGCGTGCTCGCGCGGATGGGCGCTGAGGCGCCTGCGGCGGCGTGGGGCAAGCTCCTGGGCTCACTGTTCACGTCCGGCAAGGCCCCGACCCTGATCAACCACCGCGCCCGGCCGGCCTACGGCGAGCTGGTGGAGCTGAAGGACCGCATCCGCGCCCTGGGCTCGGGCGCGCGTCAGACCGCCGCCGCCGAGCTGCCCCCGGACCCGACGACGGCGCCCGCCGTCCTGCCTCCCCCGTCCGGCGCCGACCTCCCCGAGCGGCCCAGCGCGGTGGACCTGCCCTCCGCCGTGGACCTGCCCGACCCGCCCTCCGCGGTGGACCTGCCTTCGGCCGCCGACCTCCCCGAGCCCCCCGCGCTGGAGGCGGTGCCGTCGGCCGCGCTCCACCAGGAGGAGCCGGAGCCCGAGACCGTCTTCGATCCCCCCGTCGTCGACGACGAGGACGCCGCCACCGTGTTCGACGGGGCCCAGCAGGACGCGGTGCTCGAGGGCGAGGGCCACCCGCTGGAGACCTCCGAGACCGCGACGGAGCAGCTCGACGACCCCCTGTCCCCGGACACGGCCGAGACCACCGAGATGGTCCCCAAGGAGGCCGAGGGTACGCCCAACCTGGTCGACGCGGCGGCCGATGGCGTCGAGGAGCCCGAGCAGGACGCCCCCGAGCAGGACATCCCCGAGGCCGACGCCCCCGAGGCCGACGCCCCCGAGGCCGACGCCCCCGAGCAGGACGCCCCCGATGAGGACGCCGCAGCGGACGCCCCCGCCAACGACGAGCCCGATGAGGACGCCGCAGCGGACGCCCCCGCCAACGACGAGCCCGACGAGGACGCCTTCTTCGACGCCCCGGCCACCTCGGCCCCCGTCGCCGAGACCCCCAAGGAAGACCCCCCCAAGGAGGAGGCCAGCAAGGGCCCGCCCTGGATGATCATCGTGGTGGCGGCCCTCATCCTGGTCGGGGTGGTGGCCTTCGCCATGAGCGGCGGCGAGGACCCCCCGCCGGACACCCCGCCCCCCGCCCCCGCGCCGGCCTCCAAGCCCGAGCCCCCGAAGCCCACGCCGGCCCCCACGCCCGCGCCTGTCGAGGTGCCGGAGGGCTCCGCAGACCCGTCCGGCGAGCCCGCTGCCGAGGACCCCGCGCCGACGGAGGTGCCGACCGGCGAGCCTGCCGGCGCGACCGAGCCCGCAGCGCCCACCCCCACCCCTGCGCCCGCGGCGTCCGAGCCCACGCCGGCTCCCGAGCAGCCCGCGCCCACCCCCCAGCCAGCCGAGCCCGCGCCCGCGCAGCCCGCCGCCGGGGTGAGCCGCCCTGCCGATCAGCCGCCGACGGCCGAGAAGCCCCCCGCGGAGCCGGCCCCCGCCGACCCGCCGCCCGCTGAAGACAACCCCTGGGGCAGCAGCGACCCCGAGCCCAAGGCCGATCCCCCGCCCGAGGACGGCAACCCCTGGGGCTCAGTCGACAACTGAGAGCCCCGCGTAGCCGGTGGGGCCTCGCGCCCCCCGCAGGCGGTTCAGCCACCGGCGCGCGAACCCGTAGAGGCGGAAGAACGCCCGGAGCGCGGTGGCCTCGGCCGGCGACAGGGGCGCCTCGCTCAGCACCAGCTTGTCGTCGACCTGCCCGGCGTCCCAGAAACGCACCACGGCGACCACCGGACGCTGCACCTCCGCGCCGACGGCCAGGCGCGGCCCCAGCACCACGGCGTCCAGCGGGTCCCCGTCCGCCCCCGCCAGCGCGGGCACGTAGCCGTAGTTGAACGGGCAGGGCACCGGGGAGATGAAGTCCACCCGCGGCGCATCCCCGTGCAGCTCCTGCTTGATGAAGCTGCCTCGGGGGACCTCGATCCGCGCGGTCACCCGCGCCGGGACGGCCTCGTCCTCACGAATTCCCGACTCCTCGCGCTTCCCTCCCCTACCCCGCGGCGGTACATTGTTCACGCTTGAGGAGACCCCATGCGCGCCTGGATCCCCACCCTGCTCCTGCTGGCGATGGGCTGCTCGCCCGAGACCAGCTTCCAGAACAACACCGGCGACAACAGCGAGGTCGAGGGCGGCGGTGCCCTGGAATACTCCCCCGCGGAGCTTATCTTCGAGGACCTGACGGTCGGCAACACCTACTCCCAGGACATCACCTTCAGCTCGGTGGGTGAGGTCAACCTCACCGTCTACGAGGTGCGCGTGATCTCCTCCGCCGAGGGCACCTTCTACGTCGGGGAGACCGAGGACCTCGTCATCGCCCCCGGCACCGCCCTGCCGGTCACGATCACGGCCTCCCTGGCCCAGGACGAGCCGCGCGAGGGCACGCTGCGGGTCCGGACCAACGACGTCGAGTACATCGAGTTCACGATCCCCATGATCGCGCGTCCCGAGGGCTACACCGGCGACGACACCGGCGACACCGCGGCGGAGTGAGCCGCCGCCTGCTCGGTCGGCTCCTCGGGCGGCCAACGCCGCCCCCCTCCTCCGGCGACGACCCCCCTGCGGTCCAGGACCGCCTCGACAGCGCCGCGTTGGGGCTGCCTGACCACGCCACCGTGCGCTGCCTGCTGCCCCTGCCCGACGGCGGGCTGGCCCTGGGCAGCGACTACGGCCTGACCCTGTGGCGAGAGGGGCAGCTCACCCCCTTCCCCTTCCCCCAGGGCGCGCGCCGGGAGAGCCGCCGGGTCGAGGCGATGGCGGTCTTCGACGGCACCCTGCACGTCGGCACCCAGACCTCGTTCTACACCTGGCCCTTCCACGGCGAGGCCGCCGGCCGCGGGCGCCCCCGGGACGGCGCGGGCGGCTACGACGACCTCCGGGCCCTGTTCGCCACCCCGGACCGCCTGCTCCAGGGCTGGCGCACCCACCTGGAGGGCGGCGAAGGGCCCCCGGAGTGCCTCTGCTTCGCCGCCGGCTGGGGGGGCGCGGTCTTCGCCGGCACCCTGGACGGCGCCCTGTGGCAGGTGGACGGCGCCGAGGTCCGGCGCTTCGAGCGCGACGGCCGAGGCCGCCCGGTGCGGCACCTCGCCTTCGCCCACGGCGCGCTCTGGGTGGCCGCCGCCGGGGGCCTGCACCGCTGGGACGGCGCGGCGTGGCAGACCCGGGGTGGTGAGCCCTACGCGCTGCACGCCGACCCCGGCGGGACCCTCTGGGCGCTGGAGGCGGGCCGCCTGTGGCGCTCGACCGACGGCGGCTGGCCCCGGCCGCTCCCCTTGAGGTTCGCCCGGCCCTGGGCGCTGGGCAGCACCCCGGGCAGGCTCTGGATCGGACGCAAGGGCGGCGCGCTGGCGGTGGCGCCGAACGCACTTCCGTGATGCCGATGAACACGGGCTTTCGGAAGACTCAACCGCCAAGCCGGAGCCGCAGCACCTCCAGCGTCGCCTCGTGCAGGATCGCGGCGCTCATCTTGGAGACCCCGCGCTCGCGGTCCGGGAAGACGATGGGGACCTCCGCCACGCGGAAGCCGGCCCGGTGGGCCCGCCAGGTCAGCTCGATCTGGAAGCCGTAGCCCCGGCTGCGCACCGCCTCCAGGTCCAGCGCCTCCAGCACCGCCCGGCGGAAGCACTTGAAGCCGCCGGTGAGGTCCCGGTAGGGCAGGCCCAGCACCGCGCGGGCGTAGCGGTTGCCCGCCCGGCTCAGCAGCAGGCGGTGGGGGCCCCAGCCCTGGATGCCCCCGCCCGGCATGTATCGGCACCCCAGCACCAGGTCCGCGCCCTCCAGGGCCCGCAGGAGGTCCGGCAGGTAGCGGGGGGGGTGGGAGAGGTCGGCGTCCATCTCGAACACGCAGCGGTAGTCCCGCGCCAGCGCCCACCGGAAGCCGGCGAGGTAGGCGGGGCCCAACCCCCGGAGCCCCGCGCGGTGCAGGACATGCACCCGGGGCTCCCCGGCCGCGAGGGCGTCCGCGAGGTCCCCGGTGCCGTCGGGGCTGAGGTCGTCGACCACCAGGACGTGGGCCCGGGGCAGCACACCGAGCACCTGCGGCACCACCACCGGGAGGTTCTCCCGCTCGTTGTACGTGGGCAGGATGACCAGGGCGCCGTCGCCGTCCACCTCAGCGGCTCCGGGGCCGGTGGTCGTGGAAGTGGTTGAACCACCGGAAGTTCAGGAAGGTGAGCGTGACGCTGGGGTCGAGGGCGCGCACGTCATGCCACCAGCCCACCGGCAGGAACAGCGCCTCCCCCGGGGAGAGCACTACGTCCAGGGCGTCGGCCGCCGAGACCCCGGCGCGGGCCTCCAGCTCGGGGTGCTCGACGTCGTAGCGGCAGTGGTAGCCGTCCATGTGCGCGTAGAGGCCGGGGTGGTCAGGGGGCAGCAGCCGCAGGCGCTTGCGCCCGACCACCTGCACCAGCAGCACGTCGTGGGTGTCGAAGTGCAGCGGCGTGACCGTGCCCGCCGGCCCGATCCACAGGGAGACCCCCTTGGGGAACACGCCGGGGTCCAGGAACGCGGGCAGGGGCTGGAGGTCCTCGAACAGCGCCGCGAAGGCCGGATTGGCGAGCAGGCCGTTCTTCGAGACCAGGTAGGCGTCGTCCCCCGGGGTCGTCCGCGCCCGCTCCAGGAAGGCGCCGAAGGACACCTCCTCGGCGTGCTGCTCGATGTGCGCTGGCGAGCGCGCGTCCTGGCGGCGGGTGTTCACCGCGACGGGCACGTCCCCGATGCGCGCGGCCAGGGCGTCGAAGCCCCACCGGTCCAACGCGGCGGGCCGGGGGTCGAGCCGGGTGAGCACCAGCGGGCGGTTTCGAGCGTGGAAGTCGTCCCGGAGGGTCTCGGTGGAGACCGCCTCCACCCGGGGCAGCGTCGGGGGCCCGGCCAGGCGGCGCCGCAGCCGGAGCGAGGACGCCATCCAGTGGGCCTGATCCATCGCGCCCGCCAGGCGTCCGAAGGCGTCGCTGCCCGTCACCGCCTCGACCTGCTCGGCGGCCAGAGTCGGCGCCAGCCCCGCGCCCACCAGCGCCTCGACGACCGCCTCCCGGGGCGCGCCGTTGAGCAGGTTCTCGATGAGCCAGAGCTGCCAGTCCGCGGCCAGGGCAGCGCCCGGAGGGGTCATCCGCCGGTGTCGCCGGTGTCGTCGCAGCCGCCGTGGCAGCAGGGACCGCAGGTGGGGGCCACCTCGGTGTCGTCGGTCTGCTGGGAGTCGTCGGTGCTGCCATCCTTGTCGGAGCAGGCTGGCGTGGCGAGCGCCATCAGGCCGGTGAGCCCGGCGATGAGCAGCGGACGGGTGGACGGAGGTGGTGTGAGCAGGCCCATGCCCCGCACCGTATCGCTACTCCCCTGCGGGCGTCAACGCAGGGAGAGCCGCCCCAGCTTGGGCGCGTGGTCGGACAGGCCGGCGAAGGGGTTGTCGCCGTCGATCGCGTGGGCCGCCACGTCCAGCCAGCGCACCGCCTGCGTGCTGAAGAGGTGGTCGATGTGCATGCGCAGGTGGGCGAAGCGCGCGGTGCCGGTCTGCTCCAGGGTGTCGGCGTCCAGCCCGTGGTGGTGGGCGTAGGCGTCGACGAAGCCCGCCCGGCGGAGGGCCTCGTACACCGGCGAGGCCGGGCGGCTGTTGAAGTCCCCCAGGATGACGGCGTGGTCGCCGTCGGCGCGCTCGGCCACCAGCCGAAGCAGCGCCTCGACCTCGCGGAGCTGGTTGCTGCCGTGCCCCATGCGGCGGGGGATGGCGTGCAGGTGGAAGCCGCCCTCGAAGAAGGCCGGCAGGGAGAGGTGGGTGTTGAACAGGTCCAGGGCCCGGGGCGCGCCCTGCGGCCGCACGCGCACGTGGGCCGCGACGCGGCGCTGCTTGAAGCGGCCCAGCGCCGGCACCCGGACGTGGGTGATGTCGTGGGGCTCGTCGGCGTTGTGGTCCTCGACGTCCACGCCCTCGGCGACCAGGACGGCCAGCCCGGTGGTGTAGAAGGCCGGGCCCGCCGCGAGCTGGTAGCGGTGCGCGGGGAAGTAGAGGTCCTGGTAGCGCCGATCCAGGCCCCGCGCGTCCAGGGCGAGGTGCAGGGCGTCCATGAAGCGCTGGAGCTGCGGGGCCGCGCCCAGCCCGCCCCGGATGGAGGTCTGCTCGACCTCCTGGAGGGCGATGACGTCCGGCGGCGCCCCCAGGCCCGCGATGGCGGCGGCCACCTTGCGCACCTGGCCGTCGGTGGCGCGCACGCCCCGGGTGCCGTGGCCGAAGTAGCGCACGTTCCAGGTCATCAGGCTCAGCTCGGGCACCGCGCCTCCCGCGCGTTCGGGGTAAGAAGGATCGTGACGGGTTGAGGCTTCTCCGTGCCACCCATGTTCTCCAGTAAACACGCGCGCGCCTCCGGTAAGGGGGGACCCGCTTGCTGGAGCTGATCCCGGACAGCGCCCAGGCCTGGTGGACCGCGGTGGTCTCGGTCTTCCACGTCGTGCTGGCCATCGGCACCAGCGCACACGCGGTGACGGCCCGACGGTCCTCCCGGGCGGCGGTGCTGTGGGTGGGGCTGGTGTGGCTCTCGCCGGTGATGGGCTCGCTGCTCTACCTGATGATGGGGGTCAACCGCCTCAACCGGAAGGCCGCGCGCCTGCTCGCGCCCGCCCGCCTCGCCCAGATCCACGCCCCGGACGCCAGCGTGTCCGCCGCCCTGCCCCCCGAGCGCGCCGAGCTGGGCCGCTTCCTGGACACGGTGGCCGACCGATGCCTCACCGGCGGCAACCGGGTGTTCCCGCTGGAGTCGGGGGACGAGACCTTCCCCGCGATGCTCGCCGCCATCGAGCGCGCCGAGCGCACGGTGTCGCTGTGCACCTACATCTTCGAGCGGGACCCCTGGGGCGCGCGCTTCGTGGACGCCCTGGCCGCTGCCCACGCCCGGGGCGTCGACGTGCGCGTGCTCATCGACGGCGTGGGGGCGCTGTACTCCCTGCCCACCATCGACCGGGACCTGCGGGCCCGCGGGGTGCCCACGGCGCGGTTCATCTGGGACTGGCGGCCGAGCCGCATGGCGGTCCTCAACCTGCGCAACCACCGCAAGATCATGGTCGTTGACGGCGCGACGGGCTTCACCGGGGGCATGAACCTCCGGGCCTCCTTCGTCCGGGCCGAGGCCGGGCCCGCGGGCAACCAGGACCTCCACTTCAAGCTGGAGGGCCCCGTGGTCGGCCAGCTCCAGGAGATCTTCGCGATCGACTGGGCCTTCACCACCGGGGAGCAGCTCACCGGGGAGCGCTGGTTCCCGCCCCTGCGCGGCGACGGCCCCCTCGCCGCGCGGGCCATCCCCGACGGCCCGGACGAGGACATGGACCGGGCCAAGCTGGCGCTGCTGGGCGGGCTGGTCTGCGCCCGGCGCCGCGTGCGCATCGCCACCGCCTACTTCCTGCCGGACACCGCGCTGATCGAGGCGCTGGGGGCCTGCGCGCGGCGGGGGGTGAAGGTCGACGTCATCGTGCCGGAGCACTCCAACCTGCCCTACGTCAACTGGGCGATGTTCGCGGACCTGGCGGCCGTGCTGCGCCACGGGATCGGCGTCCACCTCTCGGCGCGGCCCTTCGACCACAGCAAGTTCATGATCGTCGACGACGACTGGTGCTGCATCGGCAGCCCCAACTGGGACGCCCGCAGCATGCGCCTGAACTTCGAGGTGCTGGTGGAGGTACACGGCGCCCCGCTGGCCCGCGCCCTCACCCACGCCTGGGAGGAGCGCCTCGCCCGCAGCCGCCCCGTCACCATCGAGGAGGTGCGCGCCCGGCCGGCGTGGAAGCAGGTCCGGGACGGCCTGTTCCGGCTGGGCAAGCCCTACCTGTAGACCACGACCTGCGCGTCGGCCTCGACCTCCTCCAGCGTGGTCTGCGTGCCATCGGGCCAGGTCACCGTCAAGCGCTCGACCACAGGGGCCTCCCCCAGACCGAAGTGAACCACCGGCGGCCGGGAGGCGAACAGACCGCGCGCCCCGGCGGTCATCCAGCGGCGCTGCAGCCGACCGCCCGCCTCCAGCTCGACGACCGCGCCGATCCCGGCGGTGTTGGGGGGCTCCCCCTCCAGCCCGACCGAGAGCCAGTGGCCCTCGCCGCAGCGGGCCCCGTAGAGCTGGGCGGGGGCGTAGAGGGGCCGCTTGACGAGGTCCAGCCAGCCGTCGCCGTCCAGATCCACCACCACGAGGCCGCGCCCCACGCCGGTGTCCGCCACCCCCCAGGCCTCGGCCTCCTGGGCGAAGCGCCCGTCGGCGTCCTGCACATAGAGCGCATCGGGCTGGGCGAGGGGGTTGCCCTCGAACTCGGTGGGCGGGGTCCACCCGAACAGCACCGGGGCGTCCATATCCCCGTCGTTGTCCAGGTCGGCGAGGTCGTTGCCCCAGGCCGCGCCCCGGGTGGCGTCGCCGATCGGGGAGATGCGGCGGGCGGTGGCCTCGTCGATCCAGCGGTCGCCCGACGCGCTGACGAGCAGCGCCAGCCGCTGGTTCCCGCTGACGAGCAGGTCGGGCCGCCCGTCGTCGTTCAGGTCCGCGATGCCCAGGCCCATGCCCTCGATGGCGATGCCCAGCCCGGTGATCGGCCCCACGTCCGAGAACCCCCCGGCGCCGTCGTTGAACCAGACCAGGTTGGGGGACGCGAAGGACACCTGGGTGAGGCGGTCGTTCACCAGGTAGACGTCCGTGTCCCCGTCGTCATCGAGATCCTGGAGCATCACCCCGTGACCGAAGCCCAGCAGCACGAGCCGGCGGCCCAGCCGATCGCTGATGTCCGCGAAGGTGCCGTCGCCCAGGTTCTCATAGAGCACGCCGGGCGGGTCCCGGAACACGTCGATGCCGCAGACGGCGGGGTCGTCGATGGCCTCGTCGGGCTCGTGGGGGCAGAACGGCTGGCTGGCGACCGCCAGGTCCAGGTCGCCGTCGCCGTCGATGTCCCCCCAGGACGCCGCCACGGAGAGGCGCACCTGCGGGCTGAAGCCCGCGCCCTCCGTGGCGTCGGTGAACACGCCGCCGCCGTCGTTGAGGAGCAGGCGCATCGTCTCGCCGCCCCCCAGGGACAGCGCGTCGGGGTCCCCGTCGCCGTCCACGTCCGCGAAGCTGACCGTCACGTTGTTGCTGCCCTCGGGGATGCGCCAGCGGGCCTCGGTCTCGTCGGTCCAGGTCCGGTCCCCCTGCCCCATGTACAGCCGCCCCCCGTTCTTGTCGGGGAGCAGGATGTCCGGGTGGCCGTCGCCGTCCACGTCCTCCACGGCCACCCCCGAGCCGGAGACCTCCGCGCTCTCCATGTCCGCATACACCTGGGTGGCCTGCCAGTCGGCGCCACCGTCCAGCAGGTCGAAGGCCCGCTCGGCCCGCAGCGACGGGTCCGCGCAGGCGCTCGCCGCGGGGGTCGCGCTGTCGACCGACGGCTCGGCGCAGCCCAGCAGGGCCAGCGCGAGGATCACTGCCGGACCTCGACGCGCTGGGAGACCGCGATGTCCTCCAGGGTGGTCTCCTGCCCGTCGGGCCAGCGCACGGTCAGGCGGTCGACCGAGCGCGCGTCCCCCAGCCCGAAGTGGGCCAGCGGCGGCGCCGAGCCGAACAGGCCGGTGCCCCCGGCCACGATCCAGCGGACCTGCGTGGCCCCACCCGCCTCGACGGTGACCTTCGCGCCGACGCCGTCGACGTTGGGCGCGGGCCCGTCCAGGGACACCGTCAGCCAGGCGGCCGCCCCGCAGCGGGCCTGGTAGAGCCGCGCGGGGCCGTAGTAGTCCCGCGCGAGCAGGTCCAGCCAGCCGTCCCCGTTCAGGTCGGCGGCGGTCAGCCCCCGCCCCACGCCCACGCCCCCGAAGCCCCAGGCCTCCGCCGCGTCGGTGAACATGCCGTCGCCCTGGATCCAGAGCGCGTCGGGCTGCTCCAGGGGGTTGGTCTCGGTCACGTCGGGGGGGGTCCAGCCATACAGCACCGGCGCGTCCAGGTCGCCGTCGTTGTCCAGGTCCACCAGCTCAGCACCCCAGGCGTCGACCCGGGGGAAGGACGGCACGAGCCCGCGCGCGGTGGCCTCGTCGTACCAGCGCCCGTCCGCCGCGCTGGCCAGCAGAGCCAGGCGCGCGCTGCCGCTGATCAGCAGGTCGGGCAGCCCGTCGCCGTTGAGGTCGCCCAGGCCCAGGCCCATGCCCTCGATGCGCAGGTCCAGGCCGGTCTCGGCGCCGACGTCGGTGAAGCCCCCGGCGCCGTCGTTGCGCCAGGCCAGGTTCGGCGACAGGAAGCTGTACTGGTTCATCCGGTCGTTGACGACCACCAGGTCCAGGTCGCCGTCGTCGTCCAGGTCGACCCAGGCGCCGATGTGCATCGCCCCGTGGTGCAGGGCGTCGACGTCCAACCGCTCGGTGACGTCCGCGAAGGTGCCGTCGCCGAGGTTCTCGAACAGGGCGTGGGGGGTGGCGGCGACGTACTCGGCGCCGCAGGCCGCGGGGTCGGTGGCGCCCGTGGGGGCGTCGCAGGGCATGCTGGAGGCCAGGAACAGGTCCAGGTCCCCGTCGCCGTCCATGTCGCCCCAGCTCGAGCCCATGCAGGCCCGCAAGGTTTCGGGAAACTCGGCCTCGGACTTCTCGAACACCCCGCCGCCGTCGTTGAGGTGCAGCACGCTGGGGCCGCCCATCTGGCAGTGGAAGAGGTCGAGGTCGCCGTCGCCGTCGACGTCCACCAGCGACACCGCCGTGCTGACCGACGCGCGGTCGTCGAACCGGCCCTCGGTCTCCTCGATGAAGGTGCCGTCGGGCTGCGCCATGAAGATCTGCACCCCGCCCTCGGCCGGCAGCACGAGGTCCACCCGCCCGTCGCCGTCCAGGTCGGCTGCCGAGATGCCCCCGGCGGCCACCCGGCCGCTCTCCAGGGGGGCGTAGCGCTGCCGGTCCCGCCAGTCCGGACCCCCGTCGACGAGATCGAAGGGCGCCTCGGCGCGGGCCTCGGGGGCCTCGCAGACCGGCGCAGCGGCGGGCGCGGAGTCGTCCTCGACCGTGCTACGGTCACAGGACACCAGCGCTCCGAGCAGCCAGAGAACCACGCCTCCTCCTTGCCAGACCCGCAGAGTCTACCCTGGTCTGGGGAGGGGTCAGTGATTGGCCTTACGGCCGACCTGACGGGCTTGCGCGGCCTGCGTCGGTCGTGCTCCACTGTGCGAACGCAAGAGAACAACCCATTCCCCCGGGGAGACGACATGACGTCCCGCTGGTTCATGATGACCCTCACCGCCCTCACCCTGATCGCCTGCGGCGCCAAGGACACCACGGACGACTCCTCGGCGATCGACGCCGACGGCGACGGCTTCGCCGAGGCCGACGACTGCGACGACAACGACGCCGCGATCAACCCGGACGCCACCGAGTCCTGCGACGGCGTCGACAACAACTGCGACGGCACGGTCGACGAGGGCGTCACGGTGACCGCCTGGCCCGACGTGGACGGCGACGGCCACGGCGACCCCCGCTACCCCGAGGAGGTCTGCTCGGTGGAGGCCGGCTACGTGGACAACGACGGCGACTGCAACGACATCGAGGCGGCGGCGTACCCCGGCGCCGTCGAGGTCTGCGACGGCATCGACAACAACTGCGACGGCACCATCGACGACGCCGACCCCGCCCTGGACGTCAGCTCCGCCACCACCTGGTACGTCGACAGCGACGGCGACTCCTTCGGCGACCCCAGCAACACCGAGGTGGCCTGCGAGATGCCCGCCGGCACGGTGACCGACGGCAATGACTGCGACGACGGCGACCCCGACGTCTACCCGGGGGCCGTCGAGCTGTGCAACGGCGTGGACGACGACTGCGACCCCAACACCACCGAGGACGGCGTCGCCACGGCCTGGGACAGCAGCGGCAACCCCCAGGACATCACCGCGGACGTCACCGGCTCCAGCAGCGCCCCCGCGGCGATCGAGGTCACCGGGGACGCCACGGTGCGCTTCTGCGACGGGACCTTCTACGTCACCATCGACGTCACCGCAGACGCCCTCATCGAGAGCTGGGGCGGCGCCAGCGCCACCACCCTGGACGGCGCGGGGGGCGGCGCGGTCATCTACAGCACCGCCGACGGCGTGGACATCACCGTGCGCGAGCTGACGGTCACCGGCGGCTCAGGCATGGACACCGCCGCGCTCAGCAGCGGCAACGGCGGCGGCGGTGTGGCCTGCGAGGCCGACGGGACCACCACCCTGGCCCTGGAGGGCGTCTCCCTCATCGACAACGAGGCCGAGTCCGGCGGCGGGCTCTACGCCTACGGCTGCGACGTCACCATCTCGGACAGCGACATCTCCGGCAACGTCGGCAACACCGCCATCGGCGGCCTCCTGATCGCGGACGGCACCCACGAGATCACCAACACCACGGTCACCTACAACGAGTCCGCCGCCCACAGCGGCGGGGCCCTGGTGCAGGGGGTCAACGAGTACCTCGAGCTGACCATGGACGAGGTGGAGTTCTCCGACAACTACGCGGTGGAGTACGTGGGCGGCTTCGGCGCGATCAGCTCCATCGTGAGCTGGACCGGCACCTCCTCCAGCACCTCGGGGGCCCACGCCAACGTGCTGGAAGGCGGCTCCGGCGGCGGGCTCTACCTGGCCGACACCACCTTCACCGGCAGCGTGGTGGACTTCGGCGAGGGCGCCGACGACAACAGCCGGGCCGACATCTACGTCGACGACATCGACTTCGACTACATGGCCCCCGACGACGCCACCTTCGACTGCGACACCAGCGGCTGCGGCGAGGCGGCGGAGTACAGCCTGGGCGGCACCGTCTCCAGCAACGACTACGCCGAGCTCCTCAAGGGCAACATCATCGAGGCCGAGACCGACGCCACCTTGAACGAGTTCTCGATCTACTTCAACCCCGAGGCGAGCTGCGTGCTGGACTTCTACGTCCTGCGCGACAGCGACGTCGACGACACCTGGGACGTCCTCTGGTCGAGCACCGACAACAGCCTCGGCACGGGCGCGGACTACTACAGCTCCGGGGACATCGGCATCGCGGTGGAGGACGGCCTCTACTACGGCCTGCTGGTGGGCTCGCGCTGCTCGACCTCCGGCGACGAGACCCTGTACTACTTCGACCGGGACTACGTCCCCACCACCCTGGACGGCGGCTTCGGCTCCAGCGTGGCCCACTTCGACGACGTCAACGACTACAGCGCGGTGTTCACCTCCACCGCCGAGCTGTCCACCTACGCCAGCTCGGTGCTGCGCTACGAGATGACCCTCTCGGTCACCGAGCTGGAGTAGCGTCCGGCGCAGGCGGGTTCGGCGCGGCCGGCTCCGGCGCGGCCGGCGGCGTGGGCTCCCAGAACCAGGTCGGCCGGACCCGCCACCCCGTGCGGGTGGAGACCCCCACCCGGGCCGTCACCCGGGTGGTCTTCGTGTAGTGCTGCTCGATGCCGTACTTGATGTGCTTGTGGGCGGTGAGGATGACCGGCCAGCGCTGCTCGGCGATGCTCCGGGGCAGGGCGTCGGCCTCCCGCTTCAGGGGGCCGCCCTTGTGGTCGATGTCCCACTGGGCGATGAGCGGCAGGCTGGGGGTCTTGCCCGCCATCGCCGGGTACCAGGCGAACTGGGGCGCGAGCACCTCGCCCTCGTACGCCGCGATCTGGTCGATCAGGCGGTACCCGGCCTCCACCTCCTCGGGGGTGGGCTTCATGCGCTCCTCGGCCCGCGGCTCCCAGCGGCCGTCGTGGATCTGCCACGCCATCAGGCTGGAGAGGAGCAGGACGACGACCGGGTGGGACCAGCGCTGCGCGGCGGCCCCCAGCATGGCCGCCCCGCACACCGCCAGCGCCCAGTGGCCGGGCATCATCACGTTGACGAAGCCGCCGTGGTGGGCCCGCATCAGGATGCAGGCGCCGACGGCGGTGGCCAGGATGCCCAGCCAGTACAGGCCCGCTGCCCGGACGCGCAGGATGAAGGTGAGCGCGAGCAGCACCATCGCGCCGCTGGTCCACTGGAGCACGGTGGCCAGCTCCTTCTCGGCCAGGGGCCAGGCCCGCTCCGCGACCAGGGGGTGGCTGCCGGGGACCCCCAACAGGTAGGTCAGGAAGTAGCCGTCGGTGGCCACGTTCATCGCCAGGGTGATGAGCCCTGCGGGCACCGCGGAGGCCGCCGCGAACAGCGCCGCCCGTCGCCAGCCGTGGGCCCCCCACAGCCACAGCCCGATGGGCAGGCCGAACAGCGCGTAGTTGTGCTTGGTGAGCCAGGCCACCACCAGCAGGAGCCCTCCCCCGATCACGTAGGGGCGGGTGGCCTGCCGACACAGCGCGATCGACCACGCCGCGATGCCGATGGCCAGGGCGTCCGCGCGCACGATGTCGTAGAAGGTGCCCGAGTCCTCGTAGCAGCTCAGGAACAGCCCGGCCGCCCCCACCGCGATGCCCCAGGGCACGCCCTCCCGGCGCACCGCGAACACCGCCGCGGCGCAGGCCAGCGCGGCGCCGAACACCGACACCCCCCGCCCGATGGCGTAGGAGGGCTCCCCCAGCAGGTGGAGCAGCCAGGGGTAGAGCGGCGGGTAGATGTACGGCACGAAGTCCGCGCTGGGGGGCACATAGAGGCCCAGCCCCTGCTCCAGCCGCCAGACGTGCACCAGCATGCCCCCCTCCATCCACTCCAGATCGAAGGGGAAGTCGATCCGGGTGGACCAGATCCCGACCAGCCAGGCCACCATCATCCCGGTGAGCACGACAGGAGGGAGCTGAGCCAGCACGGCGAGGGCGCGTCGCATACCCCGGGAGGCTATCCCGCCAGGCGCGGGGATGCCTATTCCTCGGCCTCCTCGGTGGGCGCGGCGCCGAGCAGGCGCGCGGCGAGCTGGGCGTCGGAGCGGGCGCGGGCCAGGAAGCGCTTCACCGGGCGGGAGAGGCTGCGGGGCACCTCCCCGCCGCCGTCCTCAGCGCGGGCGAGGGCCTGCTCCAGCTCCGCGATCAGGGGGCGGGGATCGACGCCGATGTCCTCGAGCACGCGGCCCACCAGGGTGACGGTCTGCCGGGCGATCCGCGCGTCCTCCGGCGCGTAGTGGTCGTCGAGGGGGACGTGCAGGGCGTCGTGCAGGGCGCGCAGGGTGGCGTCCCGGTCGCCCTGGCGGAAGGCCTCCTGGGCCTCGGCCAGACGATCGGGCGCCCGGAGGCGCTCGCGGCGGGCGCTGAGCACGCCGATGAGGGCGAGCACCACGACCACGCCGAGCGCGCCAGAGAGCAGCATCCACCAACTCATCGGGGCCATTCTATGCCAGCGGGGGCCAGAGCACGAACACCAGCTCGTCACCCTCGGGCGCGGACGGCTGGAAGCCCAGCTTGAGCAGCACCCGCTGGGAGGCCTGGTTGTCCGGATGGGTCCAGGCCAGGATGCGCGGCGCGTCCAGCCGCTCGAAGGCGAGCTGCACGCAGGCCCGGGCCGCCTCGGTGGCGTAGCCCTGCCCCCAGGCGCTTCGCCGGAAGTGGTAGGCCAGCTCCAGCGCGGGCCCCTGCGGTGGCGCGATCGCGTGGAAGCCGCAGGCCCCCACGGTCCGCCCGGTGTGGCGCTCCTCGACCCGCCACAGGCAGACGCCGTGGGTCAGCTCCGCCTCGATCGCCGCCCGCAGCGCCCGGCGCGTCCGCGCGGGGTCAGGGTGGGGCGGCCCCACGAAGCGCATGACCTCCGGGTCGCCCCAGATGCGCCAGGCCTCCTCTGCGTCGTCCACCCGCCAGGGGTGCAGCGAGAGGCGCGGGGTCAGCAGGAGGGCCCGGGACATACCGGCCCATTGTCGCAGAGCGTCAGGCGAGCTGCGCTGAGGCGCCCTTCGCCGGGCTGACCGCAGCCTGACGGCGGCGCACCACGTCGCGCAGCACCACCCGGAAGCAGGCGCCCTCGCCCGGCGCGCTGTCCACGTCCACCCGGCCGCCGTGCAGGGCCACCATCCGGTCCACGATGTAGAGCCCCAGCCCGGCCCCGCCCACGCGCCGGCTCAAGCCTCCGTCGAGCTGCACGAAGGGCTGGAACAGGCGCGGGACGGCCTCAGCGGGGATCCCCGGGCCGCTGTCCTGGACCGTGAAGGTGACCTCCTCCTTCCCGTGCACGCTCAGGACCACCGCGTCGCCCTCATCGGAGAACTTGATGGCGTTGTCCAGCAGGTTGACCAGCACCTGCACGAAGCGGCGGGGCTCCACCCGCACCGCGCTGACGAAGGGATCGACGCTCAGGCGCAGCTCCACCCCCACCTCCTCGGCGTGGGACCGGACCTCCGCGAAGGCGGCCTCGCAGAGGGCGGCCGGCTCATGGGGGATGCGCTCCAGGGCCAGGCGCCCGGCCTGCAGGATCGAGGTGTCCAGCATGTCGTGGATGCGCCCCTGCAGGTCGCGCCCCCGCCGCTCGATGACCGCGAGGCGGAGCACCTGGTCCTCGGTGAGCGGCCCGTCCAGCTCGGCCTCCAGGGACTCACACTGGCCCAGGATGACGGTCAGGGGCGTCAGCAGCTCGTGGGTCACCCGGGCGATCAGCTCGTCCCGCAGGCGGGCGTGCTGCTGAAGCTCCGCGTTCATCAGGCTCGTCGTCTGGCTCTGGTGCACCAGGGAGCGGTTGGCCTCGACCAGGGTCTGCTGGAGGTCCCGCCAGCCCTGGATCAGGGAGGCCAGGAGGAGCACGGTCACCGCCAGGATGAACAGGTAGGTCTGCAGGGCGAGGGTGCTCTCGGGGTTTCCGAAGAAGGGTCCATGCCCCAGGTAGGTCGCCGCGATGGCCATCGCCGAGACCCCGTTCAGCGCGAGCACGGCGACCCGGCCGTCGAACCGCGCCGCCACGAAGACCAGCGCGGGCAGCGCCAGGTAGGGGGAGAACTCCGGGTGGGCCTCCAGGTCATCGAAGAAGAGGATCCCGGCGAGCAGCGCCAGCGCCACCATCGACAGGATCAGCTCGCCCGCGGGCCGCCGGACCCGCTGGGGGACCACCACCGCCCAGGCGAGCGGCAACATCATGAGGATGCCCAGGCTCTCTGAGAGGATCCAGATGGACGGCGAGAAGTCCTGGAGGGCGTCCGTGGACGCCGGGTACAGCGCGATCGCCGTCCACGCCCCCAGCCCCGTGATGGTCCCGAAGGAGAGCGCCGCCCCGACGAGCCCGACCATCCCGCGCATGGGCTGGAGCTGGGGGGAGCGCTCCACCAGCGCCGGGTAGGCCAGGCGCGCGACCTCTGCGCCCACGATGTGGGTGCCGACGATGACCCCCCAGATCGCGGCGGCGCGCCACCCCGCCACGCCCGCCACCGAGATGGACCCCAGCGTCACGATGCCGTTGCCCACCAGCACCCACAGCAGGGAGCTGCGGCCCGCCATCCGCCCGGCCAGGTACACGAGCCCGGCGGCGAACCACACCGGGCTCATCGCGAGGTGGTCGTTGGTCAGCGCGCCGCTGATCGCAGAGAGCGCTGCGTAGGCCAGCACGAAGACCAGCCCACCAAGGGGGCCACGCCCCCCCCGGCCAGGCCGGGGGCGCCATTGTCGCGTCGTCTTTCGGGGCCATGGGTCCTGGCCGGTGAGTTGCTCGATCAGTATATCAGGAGAGGTTGAGGAATTTTAAGTTTGTACGCAGGTGTAAGAACGAGGACAGGCACCGGTCACCAGCGGCGCCCCCACCACAGGCCCACCGCGCCGGATTCGATCCCCGAGAGGTCCGCTCGAACCACGCCGATGGCGATGTCCACGGTCCCGTCGCCGTCCACATCCCCCGCGCCGGTGACCGCGTGGCCCAGCCACACCCCCTCGCTCTCTCCCTCGAAGCGGGCCGTGTCGGCGCTCTCCAGGGTCCCCTCGAGGGGACCGTAGAACAGCCAGGCCCGCCCGCGCTCGTCGTCTCCGTAGCGCCGCGCGCCCACCAGCACCTCGCCGAGGCCGTCGCCGTCGATGTCTCCGGGCCCGTCGACGGACCAACCGCCCTGGGCGCCGGTCGGGAAGCCCTCGACCCGGGCGTCCGCCTCGGCCAGGGTGAGCTCGCCGGAGACCGGGCCCAGCCAGAGGGCGGCGAGGCCGGCCTCCGCATCGACCCCGTAGGCGCCCACCAGGACATCGTCGTAGCCGTCCCCGTCCACGTCGCCGGCCAGCGCCACGTCCTCCCCGGCCCGATCGCCCCGCTCCACCCCGCGCAGCGCGGCGGCGGCGCTCTCCAGCTCCCCCCCGTCCAGCGGAGCGGTGAGCAGCCAGGCCACGCCGGTGCCCACCTCGGCGCCCGGCGCGCCGACGATCGCGTCAGGGAGCCCATCTCCGTCGACGTCCCGTCCGCCATCCACCGCCGCGCCGGCCTCGTCAGCCGCCGCCCCGCTCCACAGGATGCAGGCGTCCGACGCGCTCTGCTCCCCGGAGAAGCCGCCCCGGAGGACGAAGGCCGCGCCCTCCCCGCGCTCGGCCCCGAAGGCGCCGATGATCGCGTCCGCCAGGCCGTCACCGTCCAGATCCCCGGCCGGGGCCAGGGCCTCGCCGAGGCCGTCGCCCGCGGCGTCGCCGTAGATGCGCCCGGCGGCCCGGGAGGCCAGCGCGCCGGTGCCCTCCACCGGACCCCGCACCAGGTAGACCACCCCGGCGTTCGCCGCCGAGGCGTCGTTGAGCCAGGCGCCGACGAGCAGATCGTCGCGGCTGTCCCCGTCGGTGTCCCCCACCCCGGCGACGGCGTGGCCGGCCTGGTCGCGCTCCCCCTCGCCGGTCAGCAGGGCGTCGGCCTCGGCGAGCGAGCGGGTCCCGGTGATGGGCCCCAGCACGATGTAGGCGGCCCCGGCGCGCTCGGCGCCGGTGGGCTCGAAGTGGGCGCCGACGACCAGATCCGCCTGCCCGTCGCCGTTGAGGTCCCCGGCGGCGGAGACGGCGTTGCCGGCCTGGTCCTCCTCGCGCTCCCCGATGAGCAGGGCGTCGGCGTCGCTCAGGACGCGGTCGCCGAGCAGGGCGCAGGTGTCGTGGGCGGCGATCGGGTCCTCGTTCGCGCAGTCGTTGATCACGCCGTCGCCGCAGACCTCCTCGGCCCCTGGGTAGCGGGCGGCGTCGTCGGGGGCGCAGTCCTCCGCGTCCACCACCCCGTCGCCGTCCGCGTCCTGGGGGCCCGTGTCGTCGGTCACGTCCTTGGCCGTGCAGCCCGCGAGGGCCACCAGCGCCGTCATCCATCTTGTCGCGCTCATCGACCTCACCGATTTCATGTCGCGCTCATGCTACGGTGCGACTCGTCCACCGTCGAGGGTCATCTCATGTCTCGCTTCACACGCCTCGCCGCCGTCCTCGCCGCCGCCCTCTTCAGCGCCGGCTGCTACACGACGAAGATCGTCCACGGGGACGTGCAGGGCGACACCACCGAGGTGCACCGCCGCCTCCAGCACACCTTCATCTACGGCATCGTCAGCCCCAACCGGATCGACGTCGACCGCGTCTGCAAGGGCGGCGAGGTCAAGGCGGTCAAGTCCCAGGTCGCCGGGCTCGGGCTGCTGGCCAACTGGATCACCCTGGGCATCTACACCCCGCTGACGGTGAAGGTCACCTGCGCCTACAACGAGAAGGCCTGGATGGACGCGCTGCCCGAGGACGAGGCGCTGCCGACCACCGTGGACGCGGCGCTGTTGGAGTAGCTACACCCAGCTCCACCCCAGGAACCACACCCCGCCCGCCAGAGCCGCCAGCGGCAGCCCCCAGCGCAGGGCCGGCGCCTGCACCGCCGCCGCGTTCGCCCCCACCGCCACCCCGGACAGGGCCACCAGCGGCAGGAAGTAGTGGCTGGGGAAGTGGTCGATGGTGCAGAGCAGCAGGGAATAGAGCGCCGCCGCGCCCAGGGCCTGCTTCGCCCCGCGCCCGGCCAGCGGCAGGGCCGCGAGCAGCCCGTAGCCGGTGTAGCGCAGCCAGGTGGCGTAGAACTCGGGCGGACGGGAGAGCAGCGCGCCCGCGCTGTAGTCGCCGTGGTAGTGCTCCGGGCCGGTCTCGAACCACAGGATGAACAGCCAGTCCTGGAGCTGGCCGCTCAGGAGCGCCCCCAGGCCGAGCAGCGCCGCGAGCCCCGCCGTGGCCCCCCAAAGCGCGCCGAGGGGACGGAGGGGCAGGCGGCGCTCCACCGCCCCGAACACCCCGGCCATCAGGGTCAGCGCGACGACGCCCGGGTAGCGTAGGAGCCCCGCGGCGAGGCCCAGCGCGGCGAAGCGCCCGGCGGCGGGCTGCTTGAGCGCCGCCAGCGCGGCCACCATCGCCGCGGCGTAGAGCGGGTCGGGGAAGGTGGTCGAGCCGGGCTCCACCATCAGCCGGCCCACGGTGACCGCCCCCAGGGCCGGCAGCGCCCAGGTCACCGGGGTCGCGTCCGCGGCCAGGCGCTGGAGCAGCCGCAGCGACCCCAGCCCCAGCAGCGCGAGCACCCACAGGAAGAGCGCGTTGGCGCCCAGGAGCCCCGGCTCGACGAGGAGCAGGGCCGGGGCCAGCACGTTCGACCACAGGGGCGGCTGGTTCACGGTCAGCCAGCGGTCCCGGGTCAGCTCCTGCGCCCAGCGCAGGTTCTCCACGATGTTGAGGAGCTGGTAGTAGTGGACGAAGCGCAGCGCCCCGTCGGCGTGGGCCGACCACACCGCCTCGGTGCCGGGCAGCACGTAGATCTGCGCCGGGCCGTCGGCGTCGACGACCTCGACGTCGATCCGGCCGGGCAGGACCGCCACGGCCTGGGCGACCACGCCCCGGTCCAGGTAGCGGGGCACCGCGCCCTCCTCCTCCACCTCGACGACGTCCCGCTCGATCCGGGCGAGGCCCCGGGGGGCGTCGTCCTGGCCCACCGCGAGGCCCGCGCCCACCGGGCCGCGCAGCAGCACCAGCAGCCGGCCCGCCTCGGCGACCTCGATGGCCCCGCCGTCTCCCTCGGGGTCCGGGAGCATCCCCGCGCCCGCCTCGGGCCAACCCAGCGCGACCCGGGGGCCGAAGCCCTCCACCGGGGCCCACCGGAGGGGGTCGTGGCCCTCCTCGTCGGCCTGGGGGTGGTACCAGTACGCGTCGAGGGGGCGGGTCAGGGCGTCGGCCTGCCAGGCGGTGAACCCGGCGAGGCCGAGGGCCAGCAGGGCCACGCCGAGGGCGCCGCCGCCGGGGTCCGGGCGGGGGGCGGGGGCGCGCCGGGCCAGCACCGCCCCGAGGAGCCCCCAGGCCAGCGAGGCGTGCAGGACCGTCGCGCCGTCGCCCGCCATGAGGCGCACCAGCGCGACCGTGGGCACGCATAGGGCGACCGAGAGCCAGGCCGCGTCCAGGGCGCGCTGCAGCCGGGTCGCCCTGCCGCCCAGCCAGGCCGCCCAGCCCCAGCCCGGCGCCAGCAGCACCGCCGGCAGGCAGACGAGCGCGCGCAGCCACCAGGGGGCGTCGGTGAGCAGGGCGGCGTAGGCGAGCAGCCAGGTGGTGAGGGGGAAGATCACGCCCGGATCATCGCTGGCGGGCCCCCCACGCTGTCAACGTCGATAGACCTCGCGGCGGTGCGCGATGGCGAGGATGAGGATGCGGATCTGACCCTCGTCCACCGAGTAGATGACGCGGTAATCACCGACGCGGATGCGATGGTTGGGCGAGCCCTTCAGCTTCTTGCAGCCTGGGGGGCGGGGGTTGAGCGCGAGCCTGCGGACAGCCTCCGCGATCCGGACCTGCTGGTCTCGGGGGAGTTTATGGAGTTCCTTCCTGGCGCTCGACGTGAACTTGAGCTGCCAGGTCATCTACAGGTCCAGCTCCGCGAAGACCTGCTCGGCGGGGACATCCGGCTCCTTCTCTCGGGCCGCTGCGAGCCGCACCAGCTCGGCCTCCTCGTCCGGGGAGAGCGGATCGTCCTCGAATATCTCGTCAGAGTCCGGGATCCGCGCGACGAGGGCCTGAAGGGCCGTGCGGATCTCGGCGATGGCCTCGTCAACGGGTTGCCCCTGGGCGACGCGCTCCAAGAGCACACGCATCGCCAGCACCAGCGCGTTGACCAGCGCCTCATGCCGGGTCGCACCGAACGCTCCGATGTTGGAGAAGTCCACCAGCTCGGCCTTCCAGCCTTGCTCGGTGTGCTCGAAGCTGACGGAGAGCGGCTCTGGCATACGGCACTCGTACCCTGGAGACCCCCGCAACGTACCACCGCAGGCCCCTGAACGCCCCCCAGGAAGCGTGACTCTACTCTGCGTTACGGCTCCGGCACCCGGTACGACGCCACGTCCCCGGGGTCGTACCCCCGCTCCGCGACGGCCAGGGCGGTGAAGGGCGTCGTTCCGGTGTTCCGCAGGGCGTGGGCCACCCCGGCGGGCACGTAGACCCGCTCCCGGCCCAGGGGCATCCACAGGGACGCCCCGGTGTCCGGGTCGGCGACCCCCAGGGCCCCCTCCCCCTCCAGGGCCATGAACCACTCCCCCATGCGGCGGTGGAGGTGGTGGCCCCGGTCCTGGCCGGGCCGCGCGGTGACCCGGTAGACCTCCCCGGAGACCGGACCGGGCCACAGCTTGTCGAGGGCGCCGCGGGGGTCCTCCACCCGGCGGACGGGCTGTACGCGCAGGCGCTCCCGCAGGGGTCGGGGCGAGGGCGGCGGGGTGTCCCGCAGGGAGGCGAGCACCTCCTGGAGCCCCTGGTCCAGCGACGCGCGGGGCGGCGCCCCCAGGAGCGCGTGAAACCGCGTATGGTCGCCGTAGAACCTCGGGATCTCTCCCGGTCGAGCGGGGAGCGCGCCGACCTGCAGCAGCGCCGGGTCGGCCCCGGCGAGGTCGAAGACGCGCGCCGCGACGTCGCGCACCGAGCGCTCCGGGCCCCCGCCCAGGTTGAGGGTGTGCCCGACCGCCCGCGGGTCCGCCGCGCGGGCCAGGCCCTCGGCGATGTCCGCGACGTGGTTCCACTCCCGGGTCTGGGTCCCGGCGGTCATCGCGAAGGGGACGCCGGCCAGCGCCGCCCGCGCCGCGGCCGGGACGAGCCCGCGCCCGCCCTGGCCCGGCCCGTAGGTGAGGAAGGGGCGCACCACGGTGGCCCGCAGCCCCTGCGTGCGCATCAGGGTGTCCACCCACAGGCTCGCGGCCGCCTTGGCCGCCGAGTACGGGGAGACCGGCTGCAGCCGCTGGTCCTCGCGGAACGGCACGGGGCCGTCGCCGTACTCCTCGCAGGTGCCGACGTGGACCAGCCGGGCGCCAGCGTCCAGGCAGCTCCGGGCCACGCGGTCCGTGACCGCCGCGATGTCGTCGAGGCGCATCGGGTAGGCGTCGGGGGTGCGCTGCACGTCCACGGTTGCGGCCAGGTGGAAGACCGCGTCCGGCCGCACCTCGGCGAAGATCCGGGCCCAGGCCTCGGGCTCCCGCAGGTCGGCGTCCCAGGCGACGACCGCGTCCGGCACCGCCGCGCGCCGCTGGGTGCCGTGCACGTCCCAGCCCTGCCGGAGCAGCGCCCGACAGAGCCACCGGCCCAGGAAGCCGCCTGCGCCCGTCACGAGGGCGCATCTTTGACGTCGATCCGTCGACACGGGCGTTAGAGTACCGCAATGAGACCGACCCCACGCGACCTGCTGTTGGCGCTCCTGGCGCTGTCCGGCTGCAGCTGGACCGCCGCCGGCAAGACCACCCCCGCCGAGACCGCCTCCCCCGACGACAGCGGCCTGACCACCGACGACACCGCAGACACCGGCGCGGCGGACGACACCGGCGACACCACCGACCCCCGCGACGTCGACGACGACGGCGACGGCTTCACCGAGAACGAGGGCGACTGTAACGACGCCGAGGCGCAGGTGTACCCGGACGCCGAGGACGTCTGCGACGGGCTCGACAACGACTGCGACGGCGAATTGGACGAGGACGCCACCGGCGACGACCCCTACGAGCCCAACGACGAGACCCCCTACGACCTGGGCAGCCTCGAGGACACCCCCACCCACCAGATCACCGCGACGCTGCACAACGACCTGGACGAGGACCGCTTCCAGTTCTACGTCGAGGACTCCTGGCTGGACAGCTTCACGGTGGACATCACCCTGGCCAACGTGCCCCAGGACGCCACCTACCGCCTGACCCTCAACCGCCTGCGCTCCGACGGCGACGAGCCCACCGGCCAGGTGGATCAGGCCTTCGGCGGGGGCAGCGTGCAGCTCGTCCTGGAGGACCGCACCGGCCCCGAGGATGGCGGCGACTACGAGATCGTCGTCGAGGCGGTCGGCGGCGCGGACTGCGCGGCGAACTACCTGCTCACCATCGAGATGCGTTGAGCCAGACCGCGGCGATGCTCCTCACCCTGGCGGTGGAGGTGCCGCTGGGGCTCGCGGTGGCGGGGCTGGGGCGCTGGCCGGCCGATCGGCGCCACTGGCTCCGGCTGGCCGCGGTGCTGGTGGCGATGAGCCTCATCACCCACCCCTTCGCCTGGACCCTGAACGTGGACCTCGCGCCGCACCTGTCCCCGTGGGCGCGGGTGGCGGTGATCGAGGTGGCGGTCGCGGCCTTCGAGGGGCTCCTGCTGTGGCGCTTCGGGCGGCTGACCCCCGCCCGGGGCTTCGGGCTCGGCGCGGTCGTGAACGCGGCCAGCTTCGGGGTAGGCTTGCTCTTCTTCCTGTACGGCTAGGAGTCCTCATGCCCGACCTCTCCCACCTGGGTCGCATCGTGCTCCCCACCGACCTGGGCGACAACGCCGAGGTCATCTTCGCCCACGCGGTCAAGATCGCGCTGTCCACCCACGCCACGCTGCTGGTGGTGCACGTCCACCCCGACACCGACAGCGGGGCGCCCTGGATGAAGCTGCCCACCGTGCGCGAGCTGCTGGTGCGCTGGGGCGTGCTGACCCCCTTCGACGACGTGGTGGACTACCAGAGCCTGGGCCTGACCATGCAGGTGAAGGAGCTGCGCGGGGTCTCTCCGGCCCGGGACCTCGCCCCCTTCGTGGAGGGCATGAAGCCCGACCTGCTGGTGGTCGGCACCCACCAGCGCCTGGGCGTGGACCGGCTGCTGGACGGCAGCGTGGCCGAGCGCCTGGCCCGCAAGCTGGGGGGCGCGGCGCTGTTCATCCCGGTGGACGGCGTCGGCTTCATCGACCCCCACACCGGAGCGGTGGGGCTCTACCGGGTCGTGCTGCCGGTGGGCGAGGACGTGGACCCCCACATCGTGCTCGACGCCTTCACCTCGCTGTGGCGCGCGCTGGGGGCGGAGGGCCCCACCCGCGTCACGCTGGTGCACGCCGGCGACCCCCAGGCGTTCCCCGAGATGGCCCTGCCGGCCGACAAGTCCTTCGAGGCCCGCCTGGTCTTCCGGGACGCCCCGGTGGTCGAGGCGGTGCTGGCCGAGGCCCGCGCAGCGCGGGCGGACCTGGTGGTGATGCCCACCCACGGCCACGACAGCGTCCTGGACGCCCTGCGGGGCAGCAAGACCGAGCGGGTGCTGCGTCAGGCGCGCTGCCCGGTGCTGACGCTGCCGATCTGAGCGGAGCTGGACCGCCTCGACCCGTCGCTCAGAACTCCGCGTCCCGGATCCGCACGCTCATCCCCCGGATGAACTCCGGGTCCTCCTTGAGCCGCTCCAGGATGAGGTCCAGCTCACCCGGGTCGAGCCACACGCCGTGCGCCACGCAGCGGTCGATGGTCACGTCCCGGTAGCTGTCGACGATCAGGGGCTTGTCGCAGACCGGGCAGTGGAGGCCCCGGGGGAGCTGGCCGAGCCCGCGGTCGTCGGGGCGGCCCTCGGTGAAGCCGAACACGGCCTTCAGCTCGCCGATGACCGCGTCCCACAGGCCCAGCCTGGAGCGCTCGGCCTGCGTGATCTGGAGCAGCTCGGTCTTGTCCAGCCAGATGCCGGCGTCGCTGCGGTCGACGGTGACCCCGTGCAGGGTCTCCTGGTGCATCTCCTGGCCGGTCACGGGGCACTTGCGCATGGAGCATCTCCGTCGTGGTTGCGCGTTCTAACATGGTCTACGGGCGAGGCGCTTGTGATGTTGCGCCCTGGCCGCGCTCCCCCCGCCGCGCTACCCGGGACTCCTCCCCTGCCCGAGAAGGTCGATGCTCCGCCTTGCCCACGCCATCGTGCTCCTTGCAGCCTGCACCCCCAAGACCGCGCCGGAGTCGGCGCCCGCGGACCCGGCCCTCCCGCCGGACCTCGCCGCCCGGGAGGACGTGGTGGACACCCTGCACGGTGTCGACGTCGCCGACCCCTACCGCTGGCTGGAGGACGCCGAGGCCGAGCCGGTCGTGGCCTGGACCGAGGCGCGCAACGCCGCCTTCGCCGCCTACACCGAGGCCATGCCCATCCGGCCGTGGCTCTACGACCGCTTCCAGCACCTCTGGCGCTACGACGACGAGTCCACCCCCGAGCCCTGCCTGCTCTCCGACCGGGTCATCTACAAGACCAAGGCCGCCGACCAGGACAAGTGGGTCGTTCACATGCGCGCGTCCGCCGACGCCGAGGGCCGGGTCGTCCTCGACCCCAACACCTGGGGCGAGACCGAGACCCTGGGCTTCTTCACCGCCTCGCCCGACTGCCGCTACGCCGCCTACGGCGTGGCCGACGCCGGCAACGAGGACCCGGTGCTGCACGTCCTCGACCTCGACACCCTGGAGGTCCTGCCCGACAAGGTCCGGGGCTGGAAGCAGAGCTGGGTCTCCTGGCGCCACGACAACGCCGGCTTCTACTACACCGCCAAGCCCCTGGAGGGCGAGGTCCCCGAGGGCGAGCACTTCTACTGGCACCGCGCCTGGTACCACACGCTCGGCGCCGAGGCCGAGGCCGACGCGCTGGTCTTCGCCGACGACCAGGAGAAGGAGACCTACAACGGCGCCTGGCTCTCCGAGGACGGCCGCTGGCTCATGCGCGGGCGGTTCAAGTTCAGCAAGAACGCCCTCTGGATCGAGGATCTCCAAGGCGACGCCGGGCCCGTGCCCCTGACCACCGAGATGGACGCCGAGTACTGGGCCGAGGTGGTCGACGACACCCTCGTCATCAAGACCGACTGGGACGCCCCCAACTACCGGGTCATGGTCACCACCACCGACAAGCCGGGCCGCGAGCACTGGGCCGAGCTGATCCCCGAGTCCGACGCGGTCATCGACGGCATCAGCCTGGTGGGCGGGCACCTCTACGTGTCCTACCAGGACAAGGCCGCGACCCGCATCGCCGTCCACACCCTCGACGGCGCCCACCTCCATGACATCGAGCTCCCCACCGTCGGCAGCGCGGGGGTGTGGGGCCACTGGAGCAAGCCGGAGGTCTGGCTGTGGTTCGCCAGCTTCGCCTTCCCCTCCACCGTCTACACCTACGACGTCGAGGCCAACGCCACGACCCTCTACAAGGAGTCGCCCATCGACATCGACCCGTCCAACCTGGAGGTCGAGCAGGTCTTCTACCCCTCCAAGGACGGCACCGAGGTCTCGATGTTCCTCATCCGGGACAAGGCCGCCCCCAAGGACGGCAGCGTGCCCTTCCTGCTGACCGGCTACGGCGGCTTCAACGTCAGCCTCACGCCCTCGTTCTCGACCCTCTACGCGGTCTGGGTGGAGGCCGGCGGCGCGGTGGCCATCCCCAACCTGCGGGGCGGCGGCGAGTACGGCCGGGCCTGGCACGAGGCCGGCATGCGTGAGAAGAAGCAGAACGTCTTCGACGACTTCATCGCCGCGGGCGAGTGGCTCATCGACCAGGGCTGGACCACCGCCGACACGCTGGCCATCAGCGGCGGCAGCAACGGCGGCCTGCTGGTCTCGGCGGTGGTCACCCAGCGCCCGGACCTGTTCGAGGCGGTGCTCTGCCAGGTGCCCCTCACCGACATGGTGCGCTTCCACCGGTTCGGCCTGGCGAACATCTGGTCCGAGGAGTACGGCAACGCCGACGACCCCGAGCTGTTCCCGGTGCTCTACGGCTACTCCCCCTACCACAGCGTCGTCGAGGGCACCGACTACCCGGCCATCCTGGTCACCGGCAGCGCCAACGACGCCCGCACCGACCCCGCCCACGCCCGCAAGTTCGCGGCGGCGGTGCGCTGGGCCGACGCCGACCACGGCCTGGAGGAGCCCATCCTCCTGAGCATCCAGGGCGCGTCCGGGCACGGCGGCGGGGTGACGATCGACACCCGGGCGGACCAGTACAGCCGGAACTACGGGTTCTTGATGCAGCAGCTCGGGATGACGCCGCCGGAGGATTAGATGAGCGAGCCCGCCTCCTACAAGACCCCCCACCTCATCCTCAAGCTCGTCCTGGGCATCCCCATCACGATCGCCTTCTTCTGGGGCTTCCTGTGGGCGGGCGGCGGCCTCGGCTGGACCCGAGGCTGGGGCCTGCTGGGGGTGATGTTCGTCGGGGAGACCCTGCGCGCGGTGTACACCGCCCGCGCGCAGCCCGAGATGGCGAAGCGCCGCGGTGAGGTCGGCGAGGGCACCCCCACCTGGGACAAGCTCTGGCTGACCGTCTTCTCCCTCGTCATCGGCGCGGTGTTCGTGGTCGCCGCCCTGGACGGCGGGCGATACCAGTGGGCGCCGCTGCCGGCGTGGTGGTTCGGCCCGGGGCTCGTCGCCTACGTCCTCTACCTGTTCGGCCTGGGCTGGGCGATGGCCCAGAACCCCCACTTCGAGAAGAGCGTGCGCGTCCAGAGCGACCGAGGCCACAGGGTCATCGACACCGGTCCCTACGCCTGGATCCGCCACCCCGGCTACCTGGCCACCTTCTTCGGCTTCGGGCTGGCCCCGCCCCTGATGCTGGGCTCGGGCTGGGGGCTGGTCGTCGCGCTGGCGCTGCTGATCTGGCTCATCGTCCGCACCGCCCTGGAGGACCGCTTCCTCCAGCGCGAGCTGCCCGGCTACGCCGACTACGCCCAGCGTGTGCGCTACCGCCTCTTCCCCGGCATCTGGTAGGTCAGCGCACCCGCCGCCGAAGCTGCGCCGCCAGCGCCGCGACCGCTGCGCCGGTGAGCGCGAGCCCCACCGCGAAGCCCCCCAGGCGCGCCGGACCCTCGCTCAGCATCACGTAGACCGGCCAGAACGTGGGCGAGATCCCGCCGATGAAGCGCCAGGGCCCGGACAGGGCCACCAGGGTCAGCGGCGCGAGCATGCCGATGTTCGTGGCCTTGCTCAGCGCCAGCCCCTGAACCTTGTCCGACGCGAAGGCCACCAGCACGCCCGCGTAGAGCGGCGCCTGCAGGGCCCCGAGCGCCGCCCCCAGCACCAGCGACGGCAGCGGCACCGCCACCAGCCCCGCGCCCCGGACCATGCCCACCCCCGCCAGGAAGCCGAACGCCACGGGCAGGGCCAGCCGATACGCCAGGAAGCCCGTGGTGCGCAGCGGGGTGACCGCGACGACGTCGAGCACCCGCTCGTCCCGCTCCTCCAGCAGCATGAAGCCGATGGTGAAGCCGAACATCGCCGGCCCCAGCAGGAGCGCCGCCCCCACCATGAAGGGGTGGAAGGGCGCGAGGTCCACCCAGGGCGCAGCCAGGGCGGTGACCCGGGGCACGCCGAAGCGCAGCGCCCCGGTGAGCAGCACCGGCGCCAGCACGCACAGCGCGAGCAGCGGGTCGCGGCGCATGGTCACCACGTCGCCCCGAAGCAGGTCCGTCCAACGGGCGGAGATCATCTCAACCCCAGGGTGTAGCGGGAGAACCAACGGACGGCCCACACCCAGGCCAGGCCCGTCCACGCCGCGAGGGACAGCAGGCAGACCGCCGCTGTGCCCCACGGCATCGGCGCTTCAGCGAACGCCCCCTGGAAGAGCGCGAGGGACGCGCAGGTCGGCCAAGCGAGCATCCAGCCGGGCGACCATCCCGCGACCATGGGCAGCACCGGCGCGACGAGGGGCGTCGCCCACAGCACCGCCCCGCCGATGTACTGGTTGATGGTCTCGAAGCGGCTGACCGCGATCACACCCAGGAGCACAAAGCAGACCGAGGTCAGCGCCGCGGCCGACATCAGCAGGCCCCAGCGGTTCGTCTCTCCCAGCACGCCGAGCGCCGCGACCACGCTGAGGGCCAGCGCGGTCAGGCTGATGCACTTCGAGGCGAGCCAGGCCTCCACCCGCACCGGCGTGACGAACAGCGGCTGGAGCACCCCCTCGCCGCGCTCCAGCAGGGTGAGCCCCCCCACGAAGAAGAACCCCAGCACCGCCGGGTCCGAGTAGACGATGAGGGGCACCAGCCAGCGCCGCAGCTCGTCGGGCAGCGCCCCCAGCACGAGCGCGTAGCTCACGCAGACCAGCGCGTAGGCCGCGTAGAAGCCCTGCCGCCACTGGAGCCGCAGGTCGGCCAGGAGCAGGGCGGCCATCATGTCAGCCTCCGCCCGGTGACGTCGAGGAACACGTCCTCCAGGGTGGCCTCCTGGGAGTGCATGGCCTCGATCCCGCCCCGCAGCAGGGCCAGGAAGTCCCCGTCATCGGCCAGGCCCTCGAGGGGGAACTCCTGGCTGCGCAGGGCGTCCGCCTCGCGGTACTCCACGGTCAGGCGGCGGCGGCCGTGCTGGAGCATCAGCGTTCGGGGGTCGTCGATGGCGGCGATGGCGCCGTCCACCATGAAGGCCACGCGGTCGCACAGCTCGGCGGCGACGTGCATGTCGTGGGTGGTCAGGAACACGGTGACGCCGCGGTCGCGGGCCTCGCGGATGAGGCCCCGGATGCGCCGGGCGTTGCCCGGGTCCTGGCCGGAGGTGGGCTCGTCCAGGAAGACCAGCTCGGGCTGGTTGAGGAAGGCGCGGCAGAACCCCAGCCGCATCTTCATGCCCTTGGAGTAGTCCGAGACCCGGGTGTCGGCGTCGGCCAGCAGGCCCACCTGCTCCAGCAGGGCGTCCGGCGAGGCGGTCGGGCCCTGGTAGAAGGCCGCGAAGAAGCGCAGGTTCTCCCGCGCGGTCATGCGGGTGTAGACGTTGGGGAACTCGAAGCCCACCCCCAGGCGGTTGTACAGGCTGCGGGGGGCGCCGCGGACCTCGGCCCCGAAGACCCGGGCGGAGCCCTGGTAGTCCCGAAGCGCCCCGGTGAGCACCCGCTGGGCGGTGCTCTTGCCCGCGCCCGAGGGGCCGAGCAGCCCGAAGATCTCCCCGGGCTCGACCTGGAATTCCAGGCCACGGACGGCCTCGACGGGCGCGCCGGGGTAGCGGTAGTGCAAGCCGGAGACCTGGATCATGGGGTCTGCTCCGCGTCGTCAGGGCTGCGGCGGGCGAGCCGCAGGGCGAGGCTCTCGGCCAGCAGGGCGCTGACCGCTTCGAACCGGTCCTCCCCCACCAGGGCGCGGCTCTGGTGCAGAGCGAACGCGACCCGGGGAAGCCGGACCACCGTGGCCAGGTCGACGCCGTCCAGCCAGCCCTCGGCCTGGAGCGGCGCCAGCAGCCCCAGGAAGAAGCGGTCGTCGTCGGCCAGGGCCTCGGCCAGGGTCTCCGGCGGCAGCACACCCAGCAGCGCGTCCATCTCGCCGGGCTGGGCCAGCACCTGGAGCACGGGGTAGCGCTGCACCGCAGAGAACCAGAGGTGGACCAGCGTGGCGATGGCCTCCTGGCGATCGACGCCGTCGAGGGTGGCGGTCACCTCGGCCCGGGCGGCGGCCTCGTCCTCCAGCAGGACCTCGACGAGCAGGGCCTCCTTGGAGGCATAGAACAGGTAGAAGGCGCCCTTGGAGATCCCCGCCGCGCGCGCCAGCTCGGACACGCGCGTGCGCCGCACCCCCAGGGTGGGCACCAGCTCGCGGGCCGCCAGGCGAAGGCGGGCCCGGATGGCCTCTCGCTCGTCGTCCGTGAAGGCTTTGGGCATTCTGTGAACCTATGACCGATTTTGATTTTTCAGTCACAAGGTATTCCGGGCTATGAAGACGCGCAAGCTGAAAGGAGCCCTGTTCGTGTCCGAGCCCTCCAAGCGCCGCCCTCTGCTGCTCGTTGCCGGGCTCGGCCTGGGCCTCGGGCTGCTGTGCCTGTGCGGTGTGGGCGGCGGCAGCGTGATGCTGTGGCGCGACGTCAAGTCGCAGATCCCGATGAGCGCGAGCGATGCGGCCTCGCTCGGGGCCTCGCTCGGGGCCGAGGGCTGCGCGGCGCAGGCCCTCGACGCCATCTCGAACCAGTGCAGCCTGGTGGACGTGAGCTGCGCGCTGGGTCAGGTCACCTTCGCCGGGGACTGCGCGGCGGGGGCCACGGACCTCGCGGCGTGGTGCGCGCAGAGCGCGGACGCCGAGGCGCGGTGCGCGGCGCTGGGCCACGCAGGCGACAGCTACTGCCCCCAGGTCATCGAGGCCACGCGGGCGGGGTGCGGCTGATGGCCCGCGGCGCTTTCGACGAGCTGCTGGACTGGGTCTTCCTGCACGGGCGCCTCGGCGGCCTGGCGCTCGCGGGGCTCGGCCTGATCCTCGGCGGGGTCACCGTCGCCGACGCGCTGACCACCGGCGGCTTCTTCGTGGTGATGGCGGCGGCCTCGGTGCTCTTCATCGGCCTCGGCGGCCTGCTGGCGGTGTTCGGCACCGGGGAGTCCGGCGGGCGCTTCGTGATGCCCGAGCCCAAGCCGCTCAGCCCCGAGCTGGAGCAGGCGCTGCGGGAGAGACCCAAGCCCTTCTACGTCTGCACGCGGTGCCGGCACATCCAGAGCGTGTACAATTGTGAGCTGTGTCTGCGTTCGGTGGACTGCGTGGAGGTGCGGGATGATGACGACCTGGGGTTGGCGATCGCGGCGATGGAGTGAGCGGGGGGCAGCAGGGACAGCTTCAGGATCGGGTCAGGAGACCCCAGCCTGATGAGGCGCTCCGGCCACAGAACGCGGAAGCGCGTACTGGCAGCGAAACACAGCTATGCACCTATGGCTCCTCTTCCTGTACCATTCTCTGGATGTCCTCGGGCCTTGCCGGTGAAAGCAGATACTCCGGGACATACTTCACCAACTCCCCTTCAAACAATCGAAACGCACCGGGACTGACAGGGGAGACCTCCAGGCTATGGTAGTGACCACGCCCGGAGATCAGTCCGCCGCTGCGCGTGCCTGTCCCAGCGACGATGATGTTGTCAGACCGCGAGATGCGCTCTCCCAGTATCGAGAACAAGAAGAAGTCCTTATCGCCCCACGTACCGACGATCACATACAGCTCACCCATCAGATCCGGCACATTGTGGGGGGCGGCGTCAAGGAGGACCAGGAGGTCTATTCGATCAGCGATCTCTCCACCCAGAACGCTGGCGAGCAACCCGACAACGATCACCAGACCACCACCTGACAGACCAATTAAAGCACACAATCCAACGCCTGCCCCATACCCGATTCCAGACCCGATATACCGCTCGATCTCGTTCTGAGCAGCCGCACCCTGCTGTCCGTCAGGGGCCGTAATGACGACATAGACCGACAGGCCGATGCCCGCAACGTGCAAGGCACGCCCGGTCCAGCGCAACCACCTGGGCAGCGCGTTGATGGTCACGTTGGAGCGCATTGCACTTTCGATAATCTGTGCATCTGTCTTGGTCCGCCGCAGTATCTCATAGGTTGGACGAACCTGGTTCCCTCGAGCCATGTCGAACAACTCGGCAGATTTCCGGTACAGAAGAGCGCCTGTGTTCCGGACATCCACCGCAGCCTGTGTCCGCATATCTGCCAACATCTGCGCAATTCTGGCCTCTGAAGCTCCTTGTCGAACCATGTTCAGCCGCACTTCCGCCATCTTCTGAAGTTGGACTTTATACAGGTCTCGCAAGAACGCAACGTCGCCGGCAACCGTATCCCTCAACACATTCCCAACAGCATACAATGCAACCTCTGCACTGATTCCTCCATTCCGTGTCGAGTCACCTGTCGAGGTTCCTGGCCCACCAGGCAGTGGAACGGCGGGGTGACGCATGACGGCCTGAGAGGCAGCCATGGGACCGCTGTCCGGGAAACCGCCAGATGTCTCTACATGACCGGCATGGCGTCCAACGGCAGCGTGGGAGCTGCGCTCCGCCTCCCGCTCCAGCGCGTCCGTCGGCTCCGACACCGTCACGCCCTCGCCGCCGTGCGGGATGCGCCCCTCGTCGTGCTGGACGACGTGGGTCAATTCGTGGGCGAGCAGGCGGTCGCCCTCCGGGGTGCCCGGGGCGAACCGGCCCGAGCCGAAGACCACGGTGCTGCCGACGGTGAACGCCTTCGCGTTGACGTCGGCGGCGGCCCTGGCAGCGACCGCGTCGGTGCGGACGCGGACGTGCCCGAAGTCATGGCCCAGCGTCGACTCCATGCGGGCGCGCACATCTTCGGGCAGCGGGCGGCCGCCTGTCAGCGCGTGCTGCACCCGGCGCTCCACGTCCGGGGGGACCGCGCCGCCGCTGCTGTCCCGTAGGAGCTGCATCACCACACCCGGCCCGAAGCCCGCTTCAGCAGGCTGAGCCGCTGAAGCGCCGACCCCATCGGACCCATCGACGGCCACGTCGCTGAAGAGCCCGTCCACCCAACCCGACCAGTCGTCCACGAACTGAGGCGCAGAGACGTCGAACGGCGCCCCCGCCTGCTGCCAGAGCTGCTCCGCGCAGGCCGCCGTGTGCACAGTCTGCTCGTGGGGCCCGGTGAACACGCGGCCCGCCTCCGGGAGCCCAGCCCGCGCTTGCGCGAGGTGGAGCTGGATCATGGGCCCCAGACCCTCCAGCCACTGCCCGGCCACCGCCGCGCGCACCACCTGCTCGCCGAAGCGCTCGCTGAGGAGCTGGAGGGTGAGTTGGCGCTCACGCTCGGGAGCCCGCGCGATCGCACGATCTTCTGACCGACTGGTGTTCCGTCTCATCGCTGATCCCCAGAAGCCGCCCCGCCGGACGGCTCGTCCCCACGCTGAGCGCGCGGTCCCCCTCTCTATAGCACAAGCTGCAGCAGACGCACAGCTACCGCGGCACGAACACCGCGCGCACGCAGCCCAGGCCCGTCTCCAGGGCCTCCACGCTCCAGTTGGACGGGTCCTCGTCCGAGCTGTCGATGACCCCCATCCCGCAGGTGCTGCTGGCGTCGTCATAGCCCACGAACACCCGGGAACCCGCGGCGTCAGCGGCCAGGGACTCCGGGCGCTCCCCGCCCGCCGAGAGCTGAGCATCGTACGCCGAGAGCCCGCTGAAGGCATACAGAACGCCCTGCTCCCAGTCCGCGACCAGGACGTGGTCGCCGACCCGGTGCACCGCCTTGGCGCGCCCGCCGACCTCCGGATCCGCCACGAGCTGCCCAGCGCTGCGCTGCGCGACGCTCACCCAGTAGTGATCGCCGATCTCACACGAGGTGGTGGAGGGCGTCAGGCACTCCATCGTCGAGTAGTTCGAGGCGTACAGGGTGTCGCCGTCGCTGGCGTAGTCCACGCCCTTGGAGCTGGCGTAGAACAGCCCCTCGATGTTCTCGACGTGGTCGGAGCAGTCGGCGAGGCAGTCCCAGTAGAGGAAGTAGAACTCGGGGTCGTAGGGGTCATACGCCGCCTCGCAGTACGCCCGGCAGCCGAAGTCGTCGAAGTCGTAGCTGTCGATCTGCGGCGGGATCCGTGTGGCGTCCCCGAACACCCCGTTGCCCACCGCGACCAGGGTGACCCCGTCCTGCTGGGCGTAGATCTCGTCGCTGGCCACCGCGACCTCAAAGCCCTCGGGGTGCAGGGCGACGTCATAGGGCTCCTGGACCACGTCGATGGTTCCGCTGCCGCCGTCGCTGATCTCCAGCAGCGCCAGGGTGTCGATGAGCGCCGGAGGGCTCTGTGTCAGGTCAAAGGACGCCAGCAGATCGGAGTCCTCACAGACCGCGAACAGCACCTGGGTGTCGGGGTCGACGTCCAGACCGCGGGGGCGGTCGCAGCCGGCGGGCTTGAAGTCGTTCACCGCGCCCTCGGGGGTGATGGCGTACAGAGCGTCGTCGGTGGAGGCGTAGACCACCCCCGCGTGGGCGGCGAGGCCGTTCGCGGCGGTGGGGGTGGTGGAGAGCTGCGTGGCCTCGTCGGCGAAGTGGCCGGGCTCGGCGCCGACGGAGAACGTCCACACCCCGGTGGAGCTGACCGCGTAGCCCGGCGCGCCCCGGCACCAGTCGGAGACCACCTCGGCGCGGTCGCCGCCGTCGGGCACGGGCAGGTAGAGGTAGCGCTCGGCGCCGAAGGCCGCGCAGAGGGGCTCCAGCTCGGCGTTGTAGGCGTCGGCCCCGGTCCCGTCGCGGTGGTAGCGCAGGCCCATCTCCTCGCACAGTCCGCAGGCGGCCTCGCGGACGTCCTCGGGGTCCTCCACCAGCTCGGCGGACGTCATCACGTCGCTCTCCCCGGTCTGGCAGACCTGCCGGATGCGGGAGAGGTCGGAGGTCTCGTCGTCGACGTCGGCGGAGAAGCGCGCGTCGTCGGCGCACCAGTAGTCGGCGTGGGCGCGGTGGAAGGTGCGGCGCAGGGCGTCGGCGTCCTCGGCCTGCTTGGCGGTGCCGGCGTCCTCGCCGACGAGCACCGCGTACGGTGGATCCAGGGTGAGCAGCCCGTCCTGGATGGCCTGGGTGTGCTGGTCGTTGGGCTGGGCGTCCACGTAGGTCAGGCGGGTGGTCGTGCCGTCGTCCAGGGTCAGGGTGAGGTCCGCCAGATCGGTGCCGTTGGGCCCGCTGGGGCGCCAGCGCAGGGCGATGGCGAGGTTCTCCATCCGTACGCTGTCCAGGCGGTAGCGCCACGCGATGCGCTGGAACTCGGCCTCGCTGATCAGGCCCATGCGCGCGGCGACCCGCACGGACAGCGGCAGGTTGTCGGGCACGGTCATCTTGCCGGTGAGCCAGGCCAGGTTCGTGGCCCGCTGGCCGAAGCATCCCGTCTCGGTGACCGTCACGCCCTGGCTGGGGCTCAAGCCCAGCTCGCCGTCTTCCAGCACAGACGCGACCTCGGCCAGACTGCCGAAGGTGCAGGCCTGGAGGCGCTGCTCCTGGTCCGTGCCGCCGATCTGGTCGAGGTAGTAATCCCCCACCATGTGGATGCGGTCCGCGGCCGTGCCGCCACCCGGCACGATCTCGATGTTGTCATGGGGGCCGCACATCGGGTCGTCGAAGTAGCCCGTGCCGTGGATCTGGCCGGACTGGAGGCCGACCACCATCGCCCAGGGCAGCGCGCTGTAGTTGGAGGACGTCGCGTTGGACTTCCACCAGTCGATGTCGGGCGCGCCCCAGCGCTGCCAGGTGTGCCCGCTGCTCCAGGCGTCCTGGAGGTAGTGGTGCCCCACGCCCTCGAAGATGAGGCTCTCCTCCTCGCACTCCCGGACGACGTCGGACAGGAGCCCGCCGTAGTCGCTGTCGGGCTCGTAGCCCAGGGCCTCGACCGTGTCGCGAAGGTCCACGCAGCGGGCGGCGTTGGACAGCGCCAGCTCGTGATACCAGGACCAGGCGTGGTAGGACTGGGGCACGAAGTGGTGGCTGTTCAGGGCGGCCATCCAGCCGCTGAGGAAGGCGAAGCAGGTGGACTCGCTGACCGCCCAGCCCGAGTAGTCCTCCTGGAGGGGGCAGCGCTCGTTGCCCAGGGCCCAGCCGGCGACCGACCAGGACACGTCCGGCAGGTTGGCCCACATCTGCAGGGACGTCAGTCGGGTCTGTGTGGCTTGCGCGCGGTGCCAGTCCTCGGGGGGCAGGAGGGTGTCCAGGCCGTCGGTGGAGTCCCCTCCCCGCGTCCAGACTGTGTAGGATCGGCCGGTCAGGGTGAGGCCGTTGGCGGCCAGCGCGTCGTCCAGCAGGTCGACGTGCTCCCCGGCCCAGACCTCGCGGGCGCCGGACTGGCCGGTGGTGTGGGGGACGTCGGAGGGCACGGTCCAGGCCTGGGAGGCGTGGGGCAGCAGCAGGGCGAGCGGGATCATCGGGCCGCCTCCTCGTCGAGGCCGGGGAAGCAGTCCGGCTCGAGCACGATGGTGCGGGCGTAGGCGTCGAAGGCGCTCATGCCCGCCGCGACCTTCTCGTTGAAGGCGTCTTCGCAGGCGGCGGGGCAGCAGGGGCCCTCGGTCCAGGGCGTGTCGGTCTGGCAGATCGGCACGCTGCCCATGCAGGCAGCGAAGTCGCCCTGGGTGGTCTCCAGGCAGGCCGCCAGCTCGGCCCCGCAGTCGGCGTAGGCGGTGACCGCGTCGCGCAGCTCGGGGTCGAAGTGCGTGGACGTGCCGCCGTGGGCAGCGGGGGTGGTCTCGGCCCAGGCCGCGTCGGGGACCTGCGCCATCCAGCCGTCGTCGGGGGGGTCCGGGACGCGGTCGGGGCCGGTCTCGGTGGCGGGGTCGGGGGCCTTGCCGTTGCAGGCGATGAGGAGAATGAGGAGAGACATCCTGGCTCCTGGGGGTCTTGGCATCATCGCACACCGGGCGGCCCCGGGGCGAGGGCGTCGCATGCCTCGCTATACTCCCGGCATGGTCGCGACCGTCGCCGAGTCCAGGGAGCTGCTCCGAGGTGCCCGGCGCATCGCCGTGCTGGGCATCAAGCCGGAGACGCGCGCCGCGCGCGCCGCCCACTACATCCCAGAGTACCTCGCGTCCGTGGGCTACGAGATCCTCCCGGTCCCGGTGTACTACCCGGACGTCACGGCCATCCTGGGGCGGCCGGTGGTCCGGCGCGTGGTCGACGTGCCCGGCCCCATCGACATCCTCTCTGTGTTCCGGCGGCCCGAGGACCAGGCGCAGCACCTCGACGACATCCTCGCCGCCCGGCCCGGGGTGGTGTGGTTCCAGTCCGGCTTCATGGACCGGGCCACCGCAGCGGCCATCGAGGCGGCCGGGATCCCCGTCGTGCACGCCTGCATCGGGTGCCGGCGCGCCGAGATCGACCCGCCGCTGGCGCCGCTGGAGGGGCAGCGGTGAGGTCGCCGGGAACCCGGGCCCCCACGTCGGGTGTCTGAAGGATCAGAACCCCCACCTGGAGGAAGCCCATGAACACCGCCGCTGACCGCCGCGCCGCCTGGAACGCCGCCTGGGAAGAGGACGGCCGCGCGTTGAAGGAGTCCCTGCGCGCCCTCGCCGGGGCCGAGGGGCCGCTGGCTGCGGCGCTGGGGGTCGCGATGCTGGTGGCGGATGTGTGGCGGGTCGTGCGGCACCCGGCGCTGCGGGCGCTGCGGGCGGAGCGCCTGGCCCAGGGGGCGTGAGCGAAAGGGGTGCTCGTCGTGGTCACCCCAAGGGGAACGCCTCTCCAAGGAATGCCCGCAGACCCTTGGCCGCCGGGCGCTGACCCGCCGTGGCCCCAGCCTCTACGAGGCCCGCCCGGAGGGCCTCCAGCTTGCGCTGAAGGGCCCCCATCTGCTTCCCGGACATGCGCTCCAACGGGTTGTCGTGGGGGACAACGGGTACACGCACGTTGAGATAGGGTTGCGGCCCCGCGCCGAGATCGCGCGTCTCGAACTGGGACGCCATGTCCTCCACCAGCGCGGTCAACGCGCCGAGGTCGTCGTACCCCCTCCGACTTGAGCCATGCGGTTGGAACCAGTGCAAGGCTGCGCAGGCCAGCGCGACGCCCACCGGTGCGGCGTTGCCCTTCGCCGGGAAGCAGACCTCCTTCCAGCGCTTGAGATACCGGATGACCCGCCGGAACTGCTGCCCGTCGTCGCCCGCGTGGCGCTCGTTGAGCGTCTTCACCAACCCCAACGGATCCGAGGGCTCCCATCCCTTGTCCTTGGACTTGCGGAAGCCGAGGGCGAGCTGCGGCGGCCCGTTCCCCCGCACCGCGTAGATCGGGAGATCGACGTGGTAGCGGGGAGGGCCGGCGAAGGTCACGGTGATGCACGGGCGCCGCAGCGTCGCGTCGAAGCCCCCCAGCGCGTCGAGCACCCACTGCTTGAGGACGGTCGGGTCGGGGTAGTCCGCAGGCTCGATCTTGAAGAACAGGCCAACGTCGATGTCGAAGTCGCCGTGGAGCGGGCGGATCCCGGTGCCGGTGGCGTAGCTGCCCTGGTTGTTGAACTGAAAGGTGATCCTCGGCTCTCCAGCGGCGGCCAGGACCTTCTGCAGGTTGGGTCGCAGGGTGTCCAGGAGCTGGTCCCTGCGCTGGCGGAGGAGCCGGTTCTGGTCCAGGTTGTCGAGCTTGATGGCGTCGTGGAAGCGCAGGAAGAGGGGCTGCAGATCGGGCATCGGACGGGGCTCCTTGGGGGGATCAGGGGTGGGCCATCACGCAGGAAAGTCTTCTCCGAAAGCCGTCTTCAGCACGCTACTTGCCCCCAGCCGCGCCCGCTCCAGGTTCGCGTCGAGCGCCTCCAGGCGACCACGGAACTCGAGCATCTGCTGATCCGTCATGCGCTCGAAGACATCGGTGAACGGCTGCACCGGCAACCGCACAGAGAGTCGGGCTCCGAAAGCGCTTCGCATGCTCCGGACCAGCGCCTGGGTCGCCGCGAGGTCGTCGTACTGGGACGCCCCCTCCGCTCTCCACCCCGCCTTCACAGGCTGGAACCACTGGAGTGCCGCCACGGTGATCCCGATCCCGACCGGCGCCGCGTTGCCTTCGGACGGGAAATGGACGTCCTTCCAGCGCTTGAGGTAGCGGATGACGCGCCGGAACTGTGCGCGGTCCTCTCCGCTCAGGTGGCCCTTGACCTGCTCGATGAACCCCTTGGGGTCGCTCTCCAGCCACGCGACGTGCGCGCCGCTGGAGTGCTGCTTGCCGACGGCCAGCGAGAGCCGCCCCCAGGCATCCTGCCAGTAGACCGCCAGGTCGACGTGGTAGATCCGCCGTCCGCCGCTCTTGTACCAGACCGTGATGCAGGGTCGGCGCCACACGACGTCCGAGGTGTGATCCTTGACGGCCTCGTAGACCCAACCCTTCACGGTCAACGGGTCGGGGCGCTGCGCGCCGCTGTAGATGACCCCGACGTCGATGTCATAGTCGCCGTTGACCGGCACGATGCCGGTGGACATCGCGTAGGAGCCCTGGTTGAACGAGTCGAAGCTTCGAGGGCTGCCCAGGCGGAGCCTGCGCAGGACCCGCTCCCGCTTCTCGCGAAGGTTCGCTCTGCCGTCGTCGTCGGAGAGCAGGATGGTCTGGTGGAAGGTCAGGAAGTTGGACTGGATGGACATGGTGTTGTACCTCCTGCATCGATGTGGCGGAGCGGAGGGTTTTGTGTGCAGAATTTTTCCTGCAGCCCGCCGATGATACTGAAAACGCCATGTTCTCCTGGGATTCCCGCCAACTCATCCCTCCACGGAGAACCGTCCATAACCCGCCGCCGTCTTCGCGCCCGCCCCCTGGAAGACGAGCGCCTCCGACAGCAGCTCCCCGGCCTGACGGAGCAGCGCAACCCCCTCCTCGGTGGCCACCCCGGGGCGGATCGTCAGATCAAGCACGAACGTCGCCTCGGCCACCGCCAGGAAGGAGAACGGCACCGGGCTGGTCCACTCCACCGGCCCCAACAGGCGCCCCTCGTGGGTCTCCTTGCGGTACCAGGGCCCCATGTGCGGGGTGAGGGTGTCCAGGGCCAGGGCGAAGCGCCCGTCCTCCGGGACCGCGTCGGTGAAGCATACCGCCCCACACAGAGCCTGGGAGCCGAAGAGCCGCTCCCGAAGTTCGGGTGCCAGCCCCTGGCTCTCGGCCTCCGCCGCCGCGACGCCCTTGAGCGCGCTGCCGGAGATGCGCGGGGCTCCCCAGATCGGGTGGAATGACACCGACATCTCGGTGGCGCTGGCCCGTCCGTGGTCGATGAGCAGCTTGCCCAGCAGCCTCGCCTTCATCCGCAGGAGCGGCGGACCGCCCCCTGTTGGGGTGCCGCCCGGGCCGAAGACCGCGAAGCCCTCGGCGCGCCGGGCGAGGGCCAGGGCGGCGGCGGGCGCGGTCCACGGCCGCGCGTACCGCTGCAGCTGTGCCACCCGCCGGTCCCCCTTGAAGGAGCCATCTTGGGCGTCGCGGGGGAGGAAGCGATCCAACCACAGGCCGAGGTGGTCCCCCTCCCGCGGCCCTCGCGCCAGCAGCGCGGCGGTGGACCTGGGTAGCGGGAGCGCTTCGCGTGGAGGCGAGGGTCCGCGGTTGCGTCCGGAGCTGCGCTTCATGAGTGTCCCCCGGTGTCCTCTTCCTCGCCCAGGCTGCCCTCGGCGAAGCGCTTGAGCCAGACGGCGGACGCCATCAGCTCCCAGGTGGCCGCACGGTACTGCTCCGGGCTCATCTTGACGACGCTCTCCAACACCCCCTCGGCGTCCACCTTGTCCTTCAACACCTTGGCGATCCGGGCGCTGAGGTGGTGGAGCATGCGCCCCTCGGCGCTGTTGGTCCCCTTGTCACCTCCCTTGGCGTAGAGGAAGGCCAGGGTCTGCCCCATGCCGCTGACCTGGAGGTAGGAGGGCAGCTTTCGCGCCAGGGTGCCATATCGGTCCGCGAAGTGCTTCTCCCGCACCTCCTCGACGCTCGACCAGGCCCACTTCGCCCGCTCCTGGGCGCTCTCCACGGCGCGACCCTCTGTGCGCAGCGTCATCCTTCACCTCCCGCCCAGAGACGCAGGCCCACGAGGCCGCGGCCGGTGGTCTGGTCGCCCCCAAGCCTCAGCCGGGTGAGCGCCTGGGACAGCGCCGTGAGACGCCCGAGCATCTCTGTGTGGCCCCGCTTGTCGTCCGGTCTGCGGGCCCGGCTCACCTGGGCCAGGGACCAGAGCAGGCTCTCGGCGGGCAGGGACTCCTCGGTCCACAGCGCTCCCTTCATGACCGTGCGGGTCTCGGGGTCCAGCCGGACCCGCGTGGCGACCTCTGTGCAGCGCTCGGCCAGCTCGGTGAAGTCGCTGTCCTCCATCAGCACGAGCTGGCCCCGGAGGCGCTCACGGTAGGCGTCGTAGGACTTCAAGCCGGGCAAGGCTCCTTCGAGCCAGGTCGCGAGGGCGTCCAGCTCACCCGAGGGCGTGGCCCTGAACTCGAGATCCTCCAGGAGGACATTGCCGGACCCGGCCAGCACGGTGGACTGTGTGCTGACGAACACCTGCCCCGATGTCGGCCTGCTCGGGAGGGCCGGCAGCGTCCCGCCGTACACCTCCAGATCCCGCGCCAGCCGCTCCAGGCAAAGGTGGGCGGTCAGCCAGGCCCAGCCCCCTCGGGCGCTACGCATCGGGAACAGCAGCAGGCGGGCGTCCGCGAGGTTGATCGCGCCGGCATAGTCGTCGCCGGACTGCGATTCTCCAGCCTTGGGCGGCGGTTTTCCGAACAGGGCCCGCACGTCGTGGTCCTCGAGGCGCTCATCGGCGGCCTCGCGCAGCGCCCCCTTGAGGCCCGATCCGGGGACCACGGGGAGCCGGGTGATGCGCTCCCGCTGGATGGGCAGGTCGATCGCCCCCAGACCGGCGCCAGAGCCGACGTGCAGGGGGCTCTCGGTGTACAGGAAGGCGAGCGCCGCGGCGCTCTGTGCGTGGTTCTTGGTCAAGGTGTCCATCCTCCGATCAAGGTGAGGCCATGCCCGGCGCAGGCGTGATGGGGGGCCTGCCCCCAGGTCCAGCGGGCGAGCGCTGCGGGGTCGTCGACGCCCTCCAGGTCGATCACCGTGCCGGCCGGCAGGGTGGCGTGCAGGGAGCGGGGGCGCCGCCGGGCGATGTCGAAGCCGCCCGTGGGCAGCTCGTCTGTGGTGAACAGCGCCGACAGCGTGCAGCCCGGGGGCAGCGCGAGCCCGTCTTCGCCGAGCACCAGCGGGGTGAGCAGCCACGCGCGAGCGCGCCCATCCGTGCATAGTGGGCGCTGCACGCGGCCCAGCAAGGGTGCCGTCGTGACAGCGACGCGGGCGAGGTGCCCCTTGCCGCCCAGAGGAACCTGCGCGCCGTCCAACGCGAGCAGCGCCTGCTCCTGCGCCTCATCACGGGCGTCGACCTCCACGGCCAGCCCGCAGCCTTTGTGGAAGCGCCACTTCTCCACACGGTAGAACATCGACTCCGCGACGACGCGGCGCGAGGTGTCCCGGGCGATGCCGATGCGGATCTCCGATTCCAGGAGCGCGTCGCGTTCGTGCTGGTTGTCCTCGGCGACGGCGCCCCAGCCCCCGGCCAGCCAGGCCTGAGCGCCAGCGAGGTCGAGGAGGTCCAGGCTGCTGGCCTTGTTGAAGCGCCAGGGCTCGCGGGGCCAGGGGATGCGGGAGCCGAGGACGGGCGAGGAGCCTTCTTCGGAGGGGAAGCGCAGCCCCTGCCCGGCCCAGGCCACACGCAGGGGCATGGCGTGGTCCTGGGGAGCCGGGAACACCGGCTCGATCGCCTCACCGATCCCCCGCACCAGCAGTGGTCCCCGCAGCCGAAGCGAGCCGGGGCCCCGCCCGTCCCCGAGCCAGCCCCGCACGTCAAAGGTCAGCCCGAAGTCCGGGTACTGGCGGAAGTCGGCCCCCGCGCGCCGCATCAGCGCGCTGCGCACCGCGCCGTACAGGGTGCCGGGCGAGGGCATCCGCCCCTTTGCGTTCACGGACAGCCCGGCGTCGAAGGGCCGATGGTCGCGGAACATCAGCAGGTCGAGGGGCTCAAAGGCCAGGGTGAAGGCGGTCATGGCAGCGGCTCCGGGGCGGCGGGCAGCGCGTCGAGCAGGGCCCGGGTCGGGACGCCGTGCTCCTCACGGGCCAGGAAGCGGACCAGGAGCAGGGTCTGTATCAGATCCTCCAGCCAGCCGGCCTGCGCCCCTTGCTCCTCGGGGACAGGCCCCATGATGGACTCCAGACTCTTCGCGCCCGCTGTGCGAAGCAGGCGGTCCAGGCGACTCCGGATCGCCCCGGCGGGCAGCGCGGCCAGCACTGGCGCCTCCCGGCGCAGGGCGTCGATCAGCCGCAGGTTGACGGCGTGCTCGCCAGGCGCCTCGGGATCCGGCGTCGCGAGCAGCTCCAGCAGCGCGGGGACCATCTTGATCCCGGACGCATCCCGCAGCCAGGGCAGCGCCACCTCCAGCGGCGCCCCGGAGCGCGGCGACAAGGTGACACAGAGGCGATTCCGGGTCTTCTTGGCCCGCTGCTCCGCGTCGCGGGCCTGCTGGATGGCCAGCCCCAGAGGATCGCGCATGTGCACGATGGCCAGCCCGGCGCTGGCGGTGACCTTGGGACCCAGGCGCTGCCGGCTCTGGAGGAGCTTCACGAGCGACCAGGCACAGCGCAGGGACGTCTGCAGGGGCAGGAGCGCCACCACATCGTCGCCGCCGCAGTAGACCAGGCGGCCGAGGTGCCCGTGGACCCGCTCCGCGACATCGCCGGCTGCGAGGCGACACAGTCGCCGGGAGAGCTCCCCCTGGAGGGCGGGATACACGGGGCGGGGGGCGTCGGCTTCGTCTGCAGGCAGCGGCGGGCCGCCCCACACCTCGCCCACCTTCGGGGTCCGTTCGTGGGCGCCGTTGAGCCACAGGCTCATCTGATCGCCGTCCAGGTAGAGCACCGCGTAGTAGGGGGACGGCGCGCAGCCGAGGGCCTCCCGGACCGACCGCCAGGACCTGCCCGCCTCGGGGACGAGTTCCCTCACCCGTTGGTAGTTCGGGTCTTCTTCAGGGACCGGGCGCCCCCGGTAGTCCCGCCACAGTCGCTCGGGCACATAGGCGTCGTCGTCACACCAGGCGCCGTCGACGTCCAGCGGCCCGTCGTCAAAGCGCCCCACGGGGCCCAGGCCGGGGAGCCCGTTGCCCGGCGGCGTGAAGTTCAAGGCGTCCCGGGCCAACAGCCGGTTCAGCTGCCCGGTCCACGCGCGGGTCTTCTGGCTCAGATCCTGCTGCCGGGCCTGCTCCGCCTCCGGGGAGAGCGCCTGCCAGTCCTGCAGCACCCCGCGCCGGACCCGCGCTTGGGTCATCAGGAGCCTGAACGGGGCGCAGGCCACCGACGAGACCGACGGGAAGCGCAGGAGGGGGCGGTCCTCTTGCGGCGAGCCGACCCAGTCCAAACCCAGCGGCCCGTCCGGCCGACCGAAGTAGTGCTCCGGGGCGAAGCGCTTGGTGAGACACACCGCGCAGAGGGCCTCGCCATCGCTCAGCGAGACAGACTCCCGCTCCTCGTCCGACCGGGTGCTCCACCACCGCCGGTGTGCCCACAGCTCGTAGCCCCGGCGTCGCTGGTGATCCTCCCCCAGGGCCGGCCCGAGCTGGTCGCGCCGTCCGCACACGGTGCACTTGGGGCGGGGTTCGCTGGGGCAGGAGCGGGGCAGGATGCTGCGGCTCGCGCCGGAGCGGGCCTGCCACAGCAGCCCGGAGCTGGGCCCGTAGCCCTCCCCGGCGGTGGAGAGGGGCTTGGGCGCAGGCCACCCCAGCGCGCTCAGGCGCGCGCCCACGGCGGCCGGGTCGGACGCCCAGGGGATGACGGCGGCGGTGCGCTCCAGGAAGGCGTCGAGCTGGGTGGTCCAGATGGACTTCAGCTGCGGATCGGCGTCCCGGAGGAGGCCCCCCAAACCATCCCGCACAGACCGCCCGATGTCCTGCCAGGTGTCGCTGGCCGCGCGCAGCGCCTCTGCAGCGAGGGCGTCTGCCTCAGCATCCGGCACGATCGCCATCACCTTCGCGGGCAGCGCGGGCTGCACCAGCGAGGACTTCGAGGGGCTGGGGCCCATCTCCAGCAGGTGGTCGACCAGGGCCAGCCCTGCGGGCCACGGCGTCACCACCGCGTCCGGTCCCAGCCTCCGGGCCAGCGCGCAGAGCATCTGTGCGGAGAGGAAGGACATCAGGTAGCTGCCCCCCCACAGATCGTTGGTGCGGCGGCTGGCCTCGATGAGCGCCTGGACCGGGCCGACGGAGAGCAGCACCAGCGCAGCGTCCCCGCTGCCCAGGCGGGCCCCGACCAGGGCCGCCGCCAGCGAGCGCTGGGCCCAGACGGTGTGGTCGGGCATCCGGGGGCTGTGTACCAGGCCCCGCAGCGGGCCGTCCGGCGGGTCGACGAACGCGCGCCACAAGCGCCGATAGCGCACCGGGTCGGAGGGGTCGACCGGCAGCGCGGGGAGCCAGGCCTCCCAAGCCTGCGAGGCGTCGTCCAGCCGCACCGGCTCAGCGGCGTCGTCTCGAGCGGCGGAGAGCGGGTGGAGCAGCCGGCTCTCCCGCGTCACGCCCCCAGCGTCCGGCCGCCCGAGCTGCGCGGCGGTGGCGTCCCGGTGACACCCCTCGAGGAGGCGCCGCTCGTCGTCCGTGAGCGTCGGCAGCCCGAAGCGCTCGCGCACCCGGTCTGCGCGCGGCGGCTCCCCATCGGGGTCAAGCCCCGCCAGGGGGGTGGGGAGCAGGAGCGCGGTGGCCTTGAGGCGCCAGAACCTCTCGTCCCGTGTCATCGTGCCCTCCGTCGGTGGGTCTCCTGGCCGGCCCAGGCCAGGAACTCCTTCACCAGCGCCCCGTCCGGGGCGGGGATGGTCGCCCGCTTGTTGTTGAGCTGGGGCTGGAGCCCGGTGAGGTGGCTGGCGCTGGCGGCGCTCGCCAGGTCGACCAGGGTGACCACGAAGCGATCCCGCTCAAGGCGGTGAACCCGGAAGAGCAGCGGCGAAGGCAGGCGATCAGCGGGCTTTCCGTCGTGCCGGGCCCGAGGGACCACCACCGTCTTCGCGCCGTTCAGGGAGCGGAAGTAGAACGGCAGCGGCAGGCCGAACGCGGCGCGGTCCACCGAGGCCGGCGCGCCGGGCTGGCCGCGCAGCGCGTCCTTGACCTCGGTGTAGTCGGGCAGCGGCGGCAGACCCTGATCCTGCCGCCGCAGGGTGGACCGGAAGTCCTGGAACAGCCGACCGGCGAAGTCCAGGGCGTCGAAGGGGTGCTCGAACGTCGTGGGCAGAGCCCTAAGCGTGGCGATGCCGTCGAGGCTCCGCAGCTCGGGCAGCGCACGGGACGCGGGGTGCACCGGGAAGCCCTGCGCGCGGGCCAGCTCGCGGAACACCAGGGTGGCCTGATCCAGACCCTGGAGCAGCCCGTTCAGCAGCGCCTTGCGGTCCGCGAAGGGCTGGAGCGGCGGGCCGCTCCAGGGGAGCCCGCCCAGGTCGACGATCTCCACGCTGCCCCAGCCGCGTCGGGCGCGCGCGCCGACCCCGCCGAAGTGCCCCCAGAGCCACAGGGTCGCCGCGAGCGCGCGCGCCAGCGGGCCGTCGGCCGCCTCCCGGTGCAGCCCGAGGGGCAGGGTGATGAGCGATCCCTCCGGGGTCTCCACGGCCTGCGGATCCGGGCCGGGGCCGTCGAAGATGCCGTAGCCCAGGTAGCGCAGGCCGGCCCACTGCCTGCGGTCGGGGCTCGGTCGCTGGGTGATCTCCCCGCCGAGCGGGTGACCCACCAGCAGCCGGGAGCCCCCCTCCGTGGAGCCGAACAGCGACGCCTCCATCGTCCACAGCGCCTGCAGGGCCGCCTCCCGGTCAAAGCCGGGGCCGGGCTTGAGGGCCGCCGCGGCGGCGTAGCGGAACCACTGCCGCCACACCCCGCGGAGCGAGGGCGGGCGCAGCGGCGTGTGGGGGTCCACCCTGCGGGGGCGGGCGCCGCCGACGTAGGCCGGCGTGAGCAGCCGGAGCCGGAGCCGCCAGCGCGGTCGGGATACAGTGTCAGGCATGGTGTCGGGTGTGTCCCTCGGTGTGTGGTAGCGTCGATGAGCGCCTGTACCCTGAAATGGCGGGCGTGTCCGATCTGTGACGCTTTTTTCTCTACGGCGCGAGCACCAGACGAAAGCCCCGCCCCGCGTTCGCCTCGTCGGCCTCCCCGAACAGGCGCACGGCCGGGTGGGCGAAGCAGGGCTCCTGGTCCCAGCAGCCGCCCCGGACCACCCGGGCGGTGTGGCTCGAGCGCGAAACCGGCACGCCGTCGCACAGCAGCTCCCCGGGGACAGACCTCACCTGGGGGCCTCGTCCCCAGCGGGCGTAGGCGCCGGGGTCCCAGGCGTCCTGACACCACTCCCAGACGTTGCCCTGCATATCGTACAGACCACGCGCGTTCGGGGACTTCGCCCCCACAGGCTGGGGGTGGGGTGGGGCATCCAGCGCCGTCCAGGCCTGCGGCGTGGGGGACGCCTCATGCTCGCGGGCGCTGCTGCTGGCGTGCTCCCACTCCACCTCCAGGGGGAGTCGGAAGCCTCGTGCTCCGGTCAGGCGGGCCTCGTCGCCCTCAAGGGCGTACGCGGGGGCGAGCCCCTCCAGCTGGGAGAGCGCGTTGGCGAAGCGCAAGGCGTCCCACCAGGTCACGTTGGTCACGGGGCAGCGCGGGTCCTGGTGGGTGGAGGGGTTCTCCGGCAGCTCCCCCCAGCCCGATCGGCGCACCGCCTCCCACTGCGCCTGCGTCACCGGCGTCTCGGCGACAAAGATGGACTCCACCAGGACCGAACGCTGCGGGACCATCCAGGGGAGCAGCCCGCGCTCAAGCCGGCCCACGCGCGGCCGACCGCCCTGGACGAAGCGGAACGGCATGGGGGCGTTGGTCGCGAGGAACACCCGCCGGCTCTGTGGGTTGATGCCCGCAGGAGAGCCGACCGGAGGCTCAGGGACCTGGCACAGATCGAAGGCGAACGTGTAGCGCCCCTCCGTGAACTCGTAGAGGTTGATCTGCTCGAACAGCCCCCGGGGGAGCTGGCGACCCAGCTCGATGGCGACGGGGATCGGCACAAACGAAAAGAGATGCAGACGGGCGCGCGGAGCCCCGGCGCCCTCATGGACCAGACGAGCGGCCTCCTGGTAGGCCCTCACGAAGGCGCGGAGCTGCCCCTCGTGTTCGAGCACCTCGTACCCGAGGCGCGGCGCCCGCAGCCGCCAGGCATCGAACGCCAGCCCCTGCTCCTCCATGACCTCGACCACATCGGCCACGCGGACCTGCCCGCTGACCTCGACGATCAGAGCGATGTCCCGGTGACCGCGCACCTCGCCCACGGGCTCGGCGGGGTCGTAGGGCGCCGCGTCGGCGGTGGACGCCAGCCAGCGCAGCCCCCGGGTCGTGTCGTGATGCCGGGGAAAGACCCGAATGCGCGACCGCTCGTTGCCCAGCAGCCCCCCCAGGTCCGCGAGCTGAGGGATCGACGCGAAGCCGAACACGCCGATCCCGTGCCCACGGGCCGCGCGCATGCGCGCCTCGAACGGGGCCAGGCGCTCCCGGAGCAGGTGCCGGGCGTGGTCCCAGTCTCCGTATGCGATGCCATCTTGAGAGAGGTCGATCTCATGGATCGGCCCCTCCAACACCCCGCCCTGTTGGCGGATGGCGTCCTCGATCTGCTCGGGGTCCAGCTCAGAGCGCCGGCCCTGCACCCAGCCGATCAGGCTGAGCGCGAGCCAGGGCCTAAGGGTCTGTGCGGTCATGGGGCTCAGGTCCAGTCTGAGACGCCGTCGGGGGTCGCAGGCGCCGAGGGCATGCCCGCGCTCGCCAGCTCGCCCTGCGAGTCGATCTCCTCGTACCAGCACAGACAGCGCGAGTACTGCCAGCCCACCTGCACCTTCTCATTGACCAGGTCCTGGAGATCCCAACTGCTGGTGTTGTCGAAGTCCTTGATGACCAGGCCCTCGTTGGGGGGCAGCAGCAGCTGCGGCGGGATGAACTGGTGGACCTGCTTGACCGCCTTGGAGCCCACCGTGGTGGCCGTCTCGGTGTACACCCAGCCGATCACGACGTTGTCCTCGGCGTCCTTGCCCACCAGCTTGGAGATGGCCAGGCTGGCCGGGGAGACCTCGGACAGATCGTTCGCCAGATCGGAGACGTCGTCGACCTCGAAGCGTCGCACGGCCGCGCGGGCGTAGGTGGCCGAGTCCGTCGACCCCAGCCCCAGGTCGCCCCGCACGTTGGCGATGAACGCGCTCGCGTTGGCGTACTGGGTGCCGCGCTCGACGACGTCCACGTCGGAGGGGCTGGCGCCGGGGAGCCGAGGGGCCTGAGCGGGGTAGACCGCGTAGCCGGTCGCCGGGGTGTCCACGAGCATGAGGTGCTCATACAGGGTGTGGCTGGACGGCGCGTCGGTGTGACCGATCGCCGCGAGCTGGCTGCCCACCTTGTACTCGGCGGTGCCGGCGTCCGTGGCAGGGGTGAAGCCGTCCCCCGTGGAGGTCCAGGCGGGCTCCGGGTCGGCCCCCAGCTCCAGGGCGCCGACCTGCAGGGCGATGTTCAGCGGAGAGAAGAGGTTGCGACGCGAGGGTGTGTTCATGATCGGTTCCTGTTTTTGCGGAGGAGCTGGAGCGCGTCGTCGACCGACAGGGCTCCACGCCGATATGGCGAACCCCCGCCCTCGTGTGAGAACAGAATCTCATCCAGCAGGTCGCCGGGCAGCGAGATCTTCGCGCCGGCCTTCGCCAGAAGGGCCAGCCCGTCCAGCCGCATACCGGCCTCCTCCATCGCACACAGTCCAGCGATGATGCCGTGGACATCGCCCTCCTTGCAGCACGCCCAGCGCAGGGCGTCTGCGTAGATCGCCGACGGGGACCACCGGGCCTCCAGGAAGCCGTCGCGGGCGCGCGCAGCCAGGGCCGCGGCTTGGGGATGCCCGCCGCGCCAGGCGATGAAAGCCTCGGTCAGGCAGGCCTCGGCGGTGCGCCCCGGCTTGCCCAGCAGGGCGATCTCCTCCACCAGGTCGAGGTCCGGCGCGGTCTCCCCCAGCATGTTGTCCACCGCCCGCAGCAGGCGCAGCGCCATCGCCTCGTCGGCGCACAGCCGGGCATCGGCGGCCAGGTCACGGGCCTGCCTGGCCAGGGTCCGCGCCTGCTCGGGCTGGAGGAGGACCAGGTGGGCGCGTACGGCGTTGAGGGTCGCGGAGATCCGCCCGGCGCGGGTGAGACGGCGGGGAGCGGCGATCTCTGCACACGCGGCGGCTTCGTCGTACCGGCGCTCTCGAAAGCGCAGCATGCCCAGCCAGGTCTCCCAGTGCGCCCGATGGCCGTCCTCGCTGCGCACGCGGGGATGCTGCTCCAGCTCGTCCAGCAGGGCGACGTGTTCCATCAACGGACGCTCCCGGGCTGCCTGCACGCGTAGGATCTGTGCCCGCCACTCCAGGTCCGGATCCGCCCAGGGGCCGACGTCCTCCAGCAGCGCCTCTATCGCACGCCAATCGCTGCGCGCGGCCAGTCGGTCGATGTCGTACAATCGGCGGGCCTCCGGCAGCCGGGCTGCGGCGAACTGGATCTGCTTCAACACGCGTTGGTCGCGCTGCCCAAGAAGCAGGCGGACGAGCAGGCTGGCGTGGGTCGCCGCGTCCGGCGCCATCTCCTGGGCCATCCACAGCAGCGCGGCGGCCTCGCCCAGGCGACCCTCGGCCTCCTTCCGGTGCACCACCGCCAGGATCTCCTCACTCAGCCGCTCGACCTTGCCGCCGAGCAGCATGTGCTCCAGGCGCCCCTCCTCCCCCTCGTGGAGCAGCCCGGCGATCCGGGTGTGGGCCTCGCGCACGCGCTCAGGGGACCACCGCTGCGGCCCCGTGGCGAGGGTGACCCAGCGCTGACCCTCCCGCAGCACCGCCCCATCCGACGCCAGATCCCGAAGGCTCAGCGCGATCTCCCACCGGGGCCACCCACAGAGCCGGGCGAGGAAGCCCTCCTCCGCACGAGGCCCCAGCAGGCGAACCCAGCGCAGCAGATCCGCAGCCTCGGGCCGCAGAGGCCGCGTCAGCGGATGGAGGGGCGGCGTCGCCGACTCGACCGCCAGCCGGTCCAGGAGGTCGCGCTGGATCGCGAACCGATCGCCCCGCCGCTCGACGTGCTTGTCCCGAACCCAGGCGCGGAGCTGCGCGACCACATGACCGGCCAGCCCACCGGTGCGCCTTCGAAGCTCGACCGCGGCGTCCCCGGGGAGGTGGAAGATGCGCTCGGGCCCCAGGAAGAGCGCCTGGAGCTGCCTGTCGCTCAGAGGCGGGATGCAGACCGCCTCAACGGTGTCATGGACCCGAAGCAGGCCGCCCCTGGGTGGATGCGCGTCGAGCAGCGCCTGTGTCCAGGGATCCAGCGCGCTCCAGTCGTCGGCCAGCCACACGGCGTTCGAGGCCTCCAGCGCGCGGCGCAGGTGGGCCTCGATGTCGTCCGGGGTCCCCGCCTCGGGCAGCGCGCCCAGCGCAAGCCGGAGCGACGCGTAGGGTCGCTCGGCGGGGACCAGCCAGCGCACCTCAACCGCCCGCGCCGCGACCTCCTCCAAGGCGCGGGTCCGCCCCGAGCGCGGCGGACCCCACAGGTCGACGACCTCGCCACCATGAAGTCGCGCGAGGAGGCGGTCCGGCAGCCCGGGCTCCCCCAGCCAGGGGAGCCGGAAGTCCTGCGCAGGCCGCTGCCCCTCCAGCTCGGCCAGGAGTTGGGCTGCGTCCGGGCGATCGTTCGCGTCTCGCGCCAGCATCCGCATCACGAGCCGCGCCGCCTCCTCCGGCAGGCCCGTGCTGAGCTGGGCGACCGGCGTGGGGTCGTGCATCTCCTTCTGCCACCGGAGGAGCGATGGATCATCCACGCGGTGGGGCGGTCGACCGGCCAGCGCCTCGTACAGCATCACACCCAGCGCGTAGATGTCCGCGCGCCCGGTCACCTCCTCGCCCCGCGCCTGCTCGGGGGCGAGGTAGCGGGGCGTCCCCACCACGGCCTGATGAGCGGTCAGCGTCTCCCCCAGCTCCGGGCCCCGGACCAGCCCGAAGTCGAGCAGGACCGGCTGGCCGTCCGCCCGGACCAGCAGGTTGGCGGGCTTGAGGTCCCGGTGCACGATGCCCCGCTCGTGCAGCCGAGCGAGGGTCTCCAGCAGACGGACGAGGGTGTCCCGCAGCGCGTCCCAGCGCGCTCGCCCGTCGGCGTTCGGCAGGTCCTCGCCGAAGGGCCGCCCTTTGACGAGGGTCATGGCCAGCCAGAGGGTGTCACCCTCCTGGCCGTGTCCGTGCAGGGTCACCACACCGGGGTCATCCACCCGTTGCAGGGCTCGGATCTCGCGCTGTACCCGCTCAGCGTGAGGACCGCGGTGAATCCGGATGCGCTTGAGGGCTACGGTCTGCCCGTCGCGCAGATCAACGGCCTCGTGCACCACGCCGGAGCCCCCCTCCCCCAGCAGCGCGCCGACGTCGAACCGGTCAGCGTAGAGGCCGGGGTCGTGCAGCGCGGCCCAGGGATCAGGGGTCGGAGTGTGGTCGGAAGTCACCGGTGAACCCCGTTCTCTCGCGCCGCTACCGTGCGACGGGAGGGGACGTCTATTACTTTTCCCCCCTCCTCCGCCATGTTGAGGTGTCGAACGTGGGTCTCATCCCGCCGCCCTGGGGACAGCACCGATGCGCCACCTCAAGTCCACTCTGCATGGCCTGCGGGCCCTCCTGGTCGGAGCGATGACCGCCGTCGTGATCAGCGATGTCGTCTTCCGTGATGTCCACCAGCAGGGGATCCTGGAGGCATCGGCCGCTGAAGCCGCGCTGCGCCAGGGCGACCTGGCACCCTTCGCGGCCTTGATGGCCTCCTGGAGCTGGTCACAGGACCCGGCGCTGGTGGAGGCCGCCGCCCGGCTGGTCGCTGACGCCACCGCCGAACCGCCGCCCGGCCTGCTCGAGCCGCTGCCGGCCTCCGATCTCGGAGAGCAGGCCGAGCACGCGCACCGCCGCCGCGCTTGGGCGACCGCGCGACAGGACGGCGTCGTCTCCAGCCCGGGTCCCTGGGTGCTGCAGGAGCTTGCGGCCTGGGGCCGCACGTTGTCGCGATGGCGGAATCTGCCCTCTGCCACCCCGAACCCCGAGGAGGACCGGGCCGCAGAGCGCGCCTGGGCCTCGCTGCTCACTGCGGACCCCTTCGGCGCGCTCGACGACCTGCAGCGCCGGCTCCTGCCCCCGGTGATGGCCCAGTTCAACGCGCTGATGCGCCGACGGCGGGTCCCGGAGACCGAGGCGTCGCGGGTGCGGGCCGAGCTGGAGGAGGGCTTCATCTTCACCCTCCTGGACGACGCATGGGGGGTGGAGCCCCGGCTGGATCTGGCCCTGCGGGTCCTGGAGAGCGCCGGTCCGGGCTGGCTCCCGCTCGCCGACATGCTGACCCCGGCTGAGGCCCGCGAGGCCGCCTGCTGCCTGGCCGAGCGCCGACGCTGGGGACCCACGCTGCGTGCGGTGTGGCCTCTGGCCCGCACGCGCGCAGACCGGGCCTCGCGGCTGGGGGAGCGCCTCAGCGTCGATCCCGGCTGGCTGGCGCCGCTGACCGACCTCCACCTCTGCGCCCGCCTGCTGGAGCGCTGGCGGGTGAAGGATCCGCTGGCCACCCACCCCGACCACGGGGCCCGGATCCTCCAGCAGAACCTGAGCCGGGTGAGGGCGCGGCTGCGCGCGGTGCTGTCACGCAGCCCCGAGCGGCTCCTGGAGCCCCTGATGACGGTCGAGGCCCTGGATGAACGCACCCGGAGCGCCGCCGCCCGCTTCGCCTGGGCCTGGGCCCGCCGCGAGCTGCCCCACCACTTCACCCTGGGGTCCGCCAAGGGCACCCGGCGCTGCGAGCCGGTCGAGGAGCTCCCGCCTCTCCCGGTCGAAGCGGATGGTCCGCTGCGGACCTGGGTCCTGCTGGCCGTGCTGCGGGGGAAGGACGAGCACCTCGAACGCTGGGTCCGGACCGGCGGCACGGGGGATGGGGACTCCGGCTGGGGGCGCGTGCTCCAGCAGCTCCCTGATGCGCTGCGCGACGCCGACGGCGCCACCCACGCCATGCGCCGCGCGCTGGCGGTGGAGCTGCCGGAGATCTACACCGAGCTGGAGCCTCTGCTCTTCGATCTGGCCGACCAGCCCGTTGACCGCAGCCTGCGGTCGCGGGTGGAGACCCTGCTCCGGCCCGGCTGGGATGACGCCATCCCTGTCCCTTCCGGAGGGTTCCGGAAGATGCCAGCGCGGGCCAGGGCGCACCTGATCCGACGCGGTGTGATGGAGGAGGAGCCGTGACCGACTTAGGAGAGCGCCCGATCCCCAGCGCCGAGCTGACCGCCTGGCTGCTCGGCGGCGTGGAGCCCGAGCGGGCCGCGGAGATCGCGGACCGGGTGGCGTGCTCGCCGCAGCTCCAGGAGCGGGTTCGCGCACTGGAGCGCGAGCACCTCGACCCCGTGCCTGCCCATCCCTCCCCCGTCCCCCTCCCGCCCGAGGGCTTCCGCCGCGCGGGGTGGCCGCGCCTGGAGGTGGCCCCGGCCCCTCGGCTGTCCCACGCCCTGCGGCCGGGGGATCGGTTCACCCTGCACCTGGACCGCCTCCCCGATGCGCAGACCCACCAGCTCGTGGTCCTGGTCCACGAGGCCCGGCGCTGGCGGATCATCTTCCCGGAGGGACCCGAGGATCGCCTGCCCATCGACGCCCTGCCCCAGGATCCACGCGGCCGACGCATCCTGGAGTTGTCGGCGCGCCCCTGGGCGGGACGCCAGCGGTGGGCCCTGGCCTTCCCGCACCTGGACTTTCCTTTTGCCTGGGGGGCGGCTGAGCCCTGGGGGCCGCTGTTCGAGGCCTTGAGGCGCGGGGCGCTCAAGGTCGGGAGGTTCTCCATCACCGTCGAGGCCTGAAGCAGGAAACGGGGACCGCCCTGCCGCCAAGGACAGGGAGCGACACAGCCACGAGGTTCCCATGTCCCACCCCCCCGACCCCAAACTCGTCACCCTGATCACGGCGATCTACGTCGCGCACCGGGAGTCGCTCCTCGAGCGCTTGACCCGCTCCTTCCCCGGGACCTGCCCGGGGCGGATCGAGGACGCCGCCCAGCAGGCGATGCTCATCGCCTTGGAGCACGCCCACACCGGGCCGAGCTGCGTGCGCGCAGCCTGGGCGCGCGGCGGCGGCGCGGCGATCGCGCAGCAGCTGTTCAACTTCGGCTGGCGGCACCTGCGTGGGGAGCACCGCCTCAAGCGGAGCCGCGTCGAGACGCTCGCCGCGAGCCTGCCGGCCCGCGGCCACCAGGAGCACCCCGAGGGGATCCTGGTGGCCCGCCACACCGCCCAGGCGGTGGCGTGCATGCTGCCCTGCGCGGCGCGAAAGCACAGCAAGAAGCACGCCTCCACCCTCACGGCCGCCCTGGAGGATCGCCTCTGGAGCGGGGACACCGACAAGGACGTCGCGGCCCGCCACGGGGTGGAGCGCAGCCTCATCTGCCGCGCCCGGAACTGGCTGCACCGTCAGGTGGGCGACTGAAACGGGATACAGATGGTGCCCACCACGAGGAGCGCCCGATGCCGCGCGTTGTGCAGCTTCACATCACGGTTCGACCGGAGGGGGGGTGGCGGCTCACCCTGGGTCAGATCGGGGCCAGGCCCGTGGAGGGCGTCCTGGCGACGGACGCCGTCGAGGCGCTCCAGTCCCGGCTGAGCGCTCTGCTCGAGCCGCCCGTCGTGGTCCACGAGCGCTCGCTCGCCAAGGTGTCTCGACGAGAACAGGACGTCGGCGGGGTGCTCGCTGAGGCCATCCAGCGGGCCGATCTCGGGACGCCATGGGGCCGCCTGATCGGCGTCGATGGGCCGGTGTTCGTCGCGGTCGCCAGCGACGCCCCGGCGGTGAGCCGCCTGCCGTGGGAGCTGATGGCGGTGTCGACCCGCGGGCCGAGCCTGGAGGAGGAGACCGGGGGGCTGGTGGTCCGCCTGGGCCACGGGCGCCAGGCCCGCCCGCAGCCTCCGGCAGAGCGTCTGCGGGTGCTGAGCTGGTGCCCCACCCCGGACGACGGCGACTGCCAGCGGGTCCTGAGAGGGATGGAGGCGCCCACGGCCCTCCACCTGGGCGCCACCCCACCCGTGCTGGAAGCCGGCGAGGCCGCGCTGCTCTGCCTGACCTGCCACGGACAGCAGGTCGCTGAGGGCCTCCTCATCGATCTGGGAGACGCCCAGGCCGCTCCGGGCACCGTCAGCGGGCTGCTGGCCGGGCTGCTCCCCCAGGTGGCCGCGGTCGTGCTGGCTGTCTGCGAGGGAGGGGCCCCCACCGCCCGTCAGCTCGAGGATCTCGCCGAGCGGCTGCTGCGCGCGGGGGCCCCGGCCGTGATCTGCGCGGCCCGACCGCTCCGACCGGAGGCGGCGGGGGCCTTTGTGCAGGCCTTCTCGGGCGCTCTCGCCCGGGGAGAGCGGCTGCCCGGCGCGGTCCGGCTGGGGCGGCAGGCGGTGCGCGCGCTCTTGCAGCCCCACCCGGACGCGCGCCCCCACACCCTGCAGCTTCGCGTCGCCGACCTGGGGGTGCTGGAGCAGGACCCGCCGATCCACCGCCACTGGCGGCCGGAGGGCTGGCCGCCGGTGGACCCCGCGCTGGGCGCGCTGCTGGGTCGCATGGCCCGGGAGGCCGAGGCGCGGGCGCATGGCTGGGTTGGGCTGGAGCACCTGTGGCTGTGTCTGGAAGCCAAGGACGGTGGCCCGCTCAGCCGCCGCATGCTGCAGAACCTTGGCGTCATGAGCACGATCCTCCAGAATGCCCTGTTCATGGGTATCTCGGAAGGCCATGCTGCGACGGAGGGGCTCCGGGCCAGCCCGCGGCTGCGGGCGCTGGGCGGTCGGCTGGGGCCGGGCGCGGACCTCGACGCGCTCTGGCGGGTGCTGGCCGACGACCCCCGGCACGGCCTGAACCTCTTCGTGGAGCAGCCGCTGGCGCTGCTCGCGGCCTGGGACCCCGACGGCTCAAACCCCAGCCGGGACCGCTCCCGCTCGCTGCACCCCTGGGGAGAGGGGGGGCCAGCCCGTGGGCTGGAGGTCCTGTGGGGGCCGGAGGACGGCCGGGTGCTGGCTCTGACGCCAAGCCAGGTGCTGGGGCGCTGGCACCGGGACCCGAAGGCGGACGTCTTCCTGTACGCCGACACCGCCAGCCAGGACGGCAACCTGAGCCGCGCCGCGCTCCAGTGGCTGGGCGACGGGCGGGTAGCCCTGCTCGCCAAACACACCCGCGTGCTGAGCGGCCCGGCGCAGGCGGGGGCGGTGGCCTTCGGCGCGGTCGAGCGACGGGGTGCTGTCGACCTGGCGCTCGGCGACGTCGTGATGCTGACCCGGGGGACCTGGGTCCGCGGGGTACCCGACGCCCCGTGAGCCGCTTTCTTCACACGCCTCCGCCTGCGCGCCATGTGGGGGCGGTCCTCCCCGCAACCGACCGGAGCAGCCCGTGACGATCCCGACGCTGAACCTGCACCACGACGACACCCCCGGCGCGCCCCGCTTCACCCTCAGCCGCGACGACGGCAGGCGCTCCAGGCCCTTCCCGCTGCCGGACCCCTGGGCGATGACCGTGCCGGGTGAGGTGCTGGACGAAGCCGGCGACCCCATGACCCTGCGGTGGGCGTTGGGCTTCATGCACGGGGACTACGGCAGGATGCCGGGCCCCTTCCAGCTCCGGCGGCGGCGGGTTGAGGAGACGCTCCGGGCCTGGGGGGTGGCGGTCATGGAGGCCATCCAGCAGAACCCTCAGGCGCTGCTGTTCCTGGAGCACGCCCGCCAGGCGGGGTCCTGGTGCCTGCGGGTCCACGCGAACGACGCGGGGATCCTCTCCTGGCCCTGGGAGGTCGTGCAGAGCCCGGACCACACCGGCCCTGTGGGGCTGCGCGCGCGGGTGGAGCGCGCTGTGGAGCATGGCTGGGACCCCATCGAGCCTCCCCCCGACCTCCCCACGGATCGGCTGGAGATCCTGCTCGTCACCGCGCGAGGCCGCGAGGGCGATGTGCCCTATCGAGCGGTCTCCGGCCCGCTGGTCCAGGCCGTGGCGGGCCACGCGGTCCACATCACCCAGCTCCGTCCGCCCACCTTCGACACGCTCAGCCGCACGCTGCGGGACAACCCCGGTCGCTTCCACCTCCTGCACTTCGACGGACACGGCTCCGTCGTGGAGGGGGCGGCGGTGCTCTTCTTCGAAGACAGCCTCCACCAGCTCAACGCCGTCCCCGCCCGCCTGCTGGCGGAGCAGCTCGCGGAGCACTGCATCCCTGCGGTGGTGCTGAACGCCTGTCGCTCCGGCGAGCCGGGGGACACCGCCGATCCCTGGAGCGCGTCGGCGACCGCCCTGCTGCGCGGGGGCGTGCGCGAGGTGGTGGCGATGTCACACCCCCTGAGCACCGACGGCGCCCGCCGCTTCATCCCGGACTTCTACGAGCAGCTCCTGCGACACGGCTCGATGGGCGAGGCCGCGCGGGTGGGGCGTCAGGCCATGCGCCGGGAGCGCTACCGGGGGACGGGCAAGCGACGCGCGCTGCTGGAGGACTGGTATCTGCCCCAGGTCTTCCGGATGGGGTCGTTCGACTTCAGCTTCGCCAGGGAGGCCACGCCGACCGACCCCACGAAGCGGCTCCCCCGCGCCGCGCGCCGGACGGAGCGGCTGCGCTACCGGGAGCTGGAGCTGCTGGCCTTGGAGCGCGCGACAGACCGCGCCAGCCTGGTGATGCTCCACGGGCCGGAGGGCGTGGGCAAGACCACGCTGGCCCGGGAGCTGTGCACCTGGCGGGCGTGGACCCGCTGGGACGGGGACATCGACTGGGTGGACTGTGCGCAGTTCACCTCGGCGCGCAGCCTCCAGGATCGCCTGGGGGCGGTGCTGGGACAGGACGCGCTGGCCCTCCGGGGTGCTGTGCTGCGACAGGGACTGCGGCGGCAGCGGCGCCTGGTGGTGTTGGATGGCGTGGAGGCCCTGAGCGATGAGGCGGTGGACTGGCTCGGCGAGCTGGTCGAGACCCTGGCCGGCGAGGGGACGCGGCTCCTGTTGACCGGCCCGACCGATCTTCCGGCCCTGAGCGGGCCTCACGTCCGGGCCATCCCGCTGAAGCCGCTCCGGTTCGACGTGTCGTTCGAGCTGGCGAAGGATCTCCTGGGTCGGTCCCTCGACCGGCGCAAGGACGAGGATCTCATCTACGCCATCGCGGCGATGCGGGGGGTGCCGCTGCTCATCGGGGCGCTGCTGGCCGATGTGAGCCGCGTGGCGCCGCAGGCGCTGCGGGAGGCGCTGGACGCGGTCACGGTGGAGATCGTGCAGGGTCGAAACCGCGCGGCGCTCAATGCCGTCAGGGAGGCGGTGGGGTTGGGGTAGGCGGGCGGGGGCTCACCCCGCCGTGCCCAGCACCCCCTCCAGCGTCTCCCCCAGCGCGTCGATCGGCGTCACGGTCATGTGGAACAGCGCCGAGAGCTCGGCGGCGGCGTCGGCCTGGATGCCGGTCAGCACCATGAAGCTCTGGGAGACGTCCAGCCCCAGGAGCCGGCTGACCCGCGCGTACTTCGCGATGTGCCGCTGGTAGTCGCCGGTCTTCAGCTCCAGCCAGAGCACCTGCCCGTCGATCTCGAACAGCACGTCCAGCTCGAAGTCGTCGCCGTTGGGCAGGACGACCTGGGGGTTCTTGAGCCAGGCGAAGGGCACGCCCGGCCGCAGGGCCTGCAGGGTGTCGATCACCTCGCGGACCGCGTAGCGCTCGAGCCAGCCGCCGGTGAGGAAGTTGATGGCCCGAGGGATCCGGTTGGGGGTGGCGTGGAGCAGGCACCGGGGGGCGCGCTGGTAGTGGTAATCCTCCAGGAACGCGACCTCATGGAGCCTGGAGGCGAACTGGCAGGTGGTGGACAGGGTCCGCTGGGGCGCCTTCTTCATGTTCAGGGTGAAGCGCCGCCCGTCGTTCAGGTTGCGCTTCAGGGTGGTGTAGAAGGGCTGGATGTCGGGGTAGCGCCGCCCCATGAGGACCGCGAGCCGGTCGAGGATGGGGTCGGCCGGGTCCGGCGCCCGCTCGGCCTTGATGCGGACGCCGCGCGAGGACAGGAAGGCGCGCAAGGCCTCCAGGCGCTCGGGGTCACCGCCGTCCTCGGAGGTCGTGGCGTCGGCCCGCGCGGGGTCGTTGGCAGGGGCCTCCTCGGGGTCGGCGGGCCGCTCGACCACGTCAAGGCCCTCCAGGGCATCCGCGATGCGGCTCAGGGTGCCCGCGATGTGCTCCAGGGTGGTGAGCATGCGCTCGTTGTGGCTGGGGTGCTGTTCTCTTGGATGGGACATGGGCTCCTCGGGAGGGTGCACATGTACGTGGCGGAGGGGGGCGTGGTTGTGATGGATCCTCTGTCGGACCGCGCGCTGCGATCCGGACACGAAGCGCGGCACCGACGCGAAGCGCGGCCACGACGCCTGCCGAGAGCGCTTCACCTTCGACGCCCCCCGCCTCCGAGCGGCTCGCTCCGGTCGACGGACACGACCTCCCGCTGTTGGTCCGCCTGGACCCCGCGGATCACAGCGAGCACCGCGCTTGTGCCCTGGCCATCGAGCAGCTCGGCGAGCTCCTCCGTGATGAGCGCCACCGCTTCGCCCTCTCCGTCTTCATCGCCGAGGCCGGCCACGACGCCCGCGCCAACCACGCCCACGCGATGGATTGGGGCATGCGGCCGGTCATCCCGCTGCGCTCCGAGGTGCCCGCCGTCCACCCCACCCGACCCGACATCGCCCTGAGCCCTCGCGCCATCCCGCTGTGCCAGGCCGGCGCCGAGATGGCCGCCTGGGGCACCGGCGGGCCCAACCAGAGCGTCTTCCTCTGCCCCGTCAAGGCCAAGAAGCTCGAACGCTGTCCCCTGGCCCCAGACGGTGAGCCCGATTGGCGCTGTCAGCCCGAGACGAAGTGGGGCCCCGTCCTCAACATGAACGTCCACGATGACCCCCGCTTGTTCCCCCTCATCGCACGGAACAGCGCCGGATATCGGAAGTTCTACAAGAAGCGCACCGGCTGCGAGCGCTCCAACGACGAGAAGAAGAGCAAGCTCAAGTTCGAAGCCGCCCGCCACCGCCGCAAGTCCTTCTGGCTCATCCGCCTGAACCTCCTCGCCCTCCTCCAGCACGCCCGCGCCTGGGTCTCCGGACTCGACGCCCGCGCCTTCGTCGAGGGGCTCATGGGGCGCGGCCCACCTGCCGCCCACGCGGCCTGACCGCGTCTCCTTCGACGGACGCTGGGGGTTGGGGGAGGTCTGTGTCCAATTCTGGGGAGGGCGCGAAAGACACCGATTTTATGGGCGATTCTGCTATCACTGTGACGCCTGGAGGCGCAGGTTGGCGACTCGGAGGGGAAAGCGGCCCGATCAGCAATGATTGCTGATTCGGCTCTTTCAATCCCCTCTGTAGCGGGGAGGGTCCCGAGACCAGAGCGAGCGCGTTCCTCGGGGTACTGCTCTCATCAAGGTGTTTCAATCCCCTCTGTAGCGGGGAGGGTCCCGAGACGCGAGTTCGCCGTCGCTCTGATTCCCAGGGAGGGTGAAACGTTTCAATCCCCTCTGTAGCGGGGAGGGTCCCGAGACGAAAGCACCTGGTCGTGGTCTTCGTGTCTCGAGACTCGTGTTTCAATCCCCTCTGTAGCGGGGAGGGTCCCGAGACCTCGGAAGAGGCGCTCCGGACTCAGATCCGGAGTATTGTGGTTTCAATCCCCTCTGTAGCGGGGAGGGTATCGAGACAGGGGACACCCCATGTTCGATGCTTTGGCAGAGCTTCAAGTTTCAATCCCCTCTGTAGCGGGGAGGGTCCCGAGACACATCAACAGCCTCTTCGGCATCCGGAGCTGATTCGTGTTTCAATCCCCTCTGTAGCGGGGAGGGTCCCGAGACCCCGGGCGCTGGCCACGTGTGAAGATCGTTGAGATGTTTCAATCCCCTCTGTAGCGGGGAGGGTCCCGAGACTCCTGGGTAGTGTCGAAAAATGGGACTGGTGGCAGGAAAGTTTCAATCCCCTCTGTAGCGGGGAGGGTCCCGAGACGGGAGGCCAATTCTGGCTATAGGCAGCCTGGTTAGTTTCAATCCCCTCTGTAGCGGGGAGGGTCCCGAGACGAGATCGCCGCAACTTGGATGAGCTCCCTCCCTGCGAAGGTTTCAATCCCCTCTGTAGCGGGGAGGGTCCCGAGACTGGGAAGGCACACGCTCACATCAAGCGGGGCGTTGAACGAGTTTCAATCCCCTCTGTAGCGGGGAGGGTCCCGAGACGGGTATCATGATGTTGTTCGTTCTGTTCATCAGCTTTTGTTTCAATCCCCTCTGTAGCGGGGAGGGTCCCGAGACCCGCCAGGCGGAGATCACGGAGGCCCAGGCCCTCTTCAGCGTTTCAATCCCCTCTGTAGCGGGGAGGGTCCCGAGACCGCTGGGTCGTTCTGTGCACCCGGGACGACGACGGTGCCAGTTTCAATCCCCTCTGTAGCGGGGAGGGTCCCGAGACCGCAGGACCGGATCAAGAACGCTTTGTGCGTCGTCGTCCAGTTTCAATCCCCTCTGTAGCGGGGAGGGTCCCGAGACTCGACGGGCACGTGTACGCGGTCCGCGCCGTATGGCGAGTTTCAATCCCCTCTGTAGCGGGGAGGGTCCCGAGACGACGACGCCATCGTCAACCAGCTGGTGGCCGACCTCGAGTGTTTCAATCCCCTCTGTAGCGGGGAGGGTCCCGAGACAACATGCTCCTGAACCGTCCTACCCCGCCCTCCCCTCACGTTTCAATCCCCTCTGTAGCGGGGAGGGTCCCGAGACGCACGATCATCGCGCTGCGTGATCGCTCGGGGGGTGTTTCAATCCCCTCTGTAGCGGGGAGGGTCCCGAGACACACGAAGCGCCCCGGTCCCCGATCATCGGGCGCATCTTGGTTTCAATCCCCTCTGTAGCGGGGAGGGTCCCGAGACAAGAGCCAGCAACTGCTGGCTGTTCGTCGCACGGGTTTCAATCCCCTCTGTAGCGGGGAGGGTCCCGAGACACCTCTGGGATACTCCCGAGGCCCTGCTCAAGCACGGGTTTCAATCCCCTCTGTAGCGGGGAGGGTCCCGAGACACGCGCGGGACAGTACAACATGGGGCCGCTCTGATGCCAAGTTTCAATCCCCTCTGTAGCGGGGAGGGTCCCGAGACATGGCTGAGAGCATCAAGAACTTCGCCGCCCGCGTCCTCGTTTCAATCCCCTCTGTAGCGGGGAGGGTCCCGAGACGACTTCATGACGCCGCCCGACCTACAATTGGACATTGAAAGTTTCAATCCCCTCTGTAGCGGGGAGGGTCCCGAGACCCGCGGGACGTCAAGTCCCTCCTCGAGCGAGACGAGTTTCAATCCCCTCTGTAGCGGGGAGGGTCCCGAGACGAGGTCATCCGGCGGAGCATCGGGCAGCTCAGCGCCCAGGTCGTTTCAATCCCCTCTGTAGCGGGGAGGGTCCCGAGACGGAGAACTCACCATGATCATCCCCATCAAGGGCAGCGTGTTTCAATCCCCTCTGTAGCGGGGAGGGTCCCGAGACCTCAAACCCGCAGCGCGAACGACGAGCACTCAACCGAGTTTCAATCCCCTCTGTAGCGGGGAGGGTCCCGAGACACGGCAATCGCAAATACAGCGAATCCGTGGGCCTCGTTTCAATCCCCTCTGTAGCGGGGAGGGTCCCGAGACTACCAGGTGAGCGCGGACGCCCACACCGCCCGAGAGGCGATGTTTCAATCCCCTCTGTAGCGGGGAGGGTCCCGAGACTGCCATGCACAGGCGGCCGCACGAGCAATGGCCAACTGGTTTCAATCCCCTCTGTAGCGGGGAGGGTCCCGAGACCGAACGGATGCTGGCAAGGGACTTCGGCCTGACGTCAAGTGTTTCAATCCCCTCTGTAGCGGGGAGGGTCCCGAGACATGGCTGGCGTCAACGTCAACACGGCGAGCCTCTCCGAGTTTCAATCCCCTCTGTAGCGGGGAGGGTCCCGAGACATCGACCTGGGACCATGATGGGCACGTTGATCAATCACGTTTCAATCCCCTCTGTAGCGGGGAGGGTCCCGAGACCACGCACGCCTGGGCTTCCATCATCGGCGAGATCAAGGGGTTTCAATCCCCTCTGTAGCGGGGAGGGTCCCGAGACGCGCAACGGGCAGTCCTACTGCTTCGCCTACGCCGTCAGGTTTCAATCCCCTCTGTAGCGGGGAGGGTCCCGAGACCTGCCACCAGGAACTTCGCGGTGGCCGACGGCTTCCGCGTTTCAATCCCCTCTGTAGCGGGGAGGGTCCCGAGACGTCCAACACGGCAAATTCATTAACGCTGAAAGTCATCCAGTTTCAATCCCCTCTGTAGCGGGGAGGGTCCCGAGACACCGGAATGAAGACGGTACGAACAGAGGAGGTCGTTGAGGTTTCAATCCCCTCTGTAGCGGGGAGGGTCCCGAGACCGATCGCGTTCGTTTCGCCCCCCTGGGCGGTGTGTCGTGGTTTCAATCCCCTCTGTAGCGGGGAGGGTCCCGAGACGCCATCGTCAGCTCCGGATTTCGGGGCGATGAGGGTGGTTTCAATCCCCTCTGTAGCGGGGAGGGTCCCGAGACCCTACGCGAAGCTCAGCGTCCCCCGCGACGGCGACGCGTTTCAATCCCCTCTGTAGCGGGGAGGGTCCCGAGACCGGTGGGTGGCTCACTCCCGTGGATCGATACCTCGACCCCAGTTTCAATCCCCTCTGTAGCGGGGAGGGTCCCGAGACTCAGCTTCGGGGCCATGCCCGTGACGGCCGGCCTGAGCTTGTTTCAATCCCCTCTGTAGCGGGGAGGGTCCCGAGACAACCCGAGTTGTTCGGGTAGGTCGTTCGGTGTGACTTGTTTCAATCCCCTCTGTAGCGGGGAGGGTCCCGAGACGCCGATGCCGTGCAGACCCTTCTCATGGAGGAGGGCGTTTCAATCCCCTCTGTAGCGGGGAGGGTCCCGAGACTGGCGGGTGTTCGTCTATCAAGACTTCGAGGAGGGCCTGTGTTTCAATCCCCTCTGTAGCGGGGAGGGTCCCGAGACTCGGCTGGGTGTCGTCCTCCGGGTCGTCGGGGGGTCCGGTTTCAATCCCCTCTGTAGCGGGGAGGGTCCCGAGACGCTCGTGCACAAGAGAAGCCGCTCCAAGAAGCTCGACAGGTTTCAATCCCCTCTGTAGCGGGGAGGGTCCCGAGACAACGGCCTCAGCAACTGCTGGGACCAGTCGGAATGCTATGTTTCAATCCCCTCTGTAGCGGGGAGGGTCCCGAGACCCAGCGTTAACTGCTGGGACTCGTTAAGCTGCTACATCGAGTTTCAATCCCCTCTGTAGCGGGGAGGGTCCCGAGACCCAGCACCGTCGGGTGCTGGTGGTGAGCGGGCGCCGAAGTTTCAATCCCCTCTGTAGCGGGGAGGGTCCCGAGACAGCTTTGCCTCCCACCAACCTCTGGCGCATGGGGCTTTAGTTTCAATCCCCTCTGTAGCGGGGAGGGTCCCGAGACCACCGGGACGGACTTTGTTTTCGTTCCTGAGTGGGAGAAGTTTCAATCCCCTCTGTAGCGGGGAGGGTCCCGAGACCTGGCCAACTGGCTGGGCGCTGCCCTCACCTGGGGGAAGTGTTTCAATCCCCTCTGTAGCGGGGAGGGTCCCGAGACAGACTACGTCTGGAGGTGCCTCCAAGCGAGGCTCGAGTTTCAATCCCCTCTGTAGCGGGGAGGGTCCCGAGACACGGCTGGACGTTCCGGCGTTCATGTCCGTTTCGGCCGAGTTTCAATCCCCTCTGTAGCGGGGAGGGTCCCGAGACACACCGGACGCGAACGATCCCGAGCTGCGCAAGTGCGGCTGTTTCAATCCCCTCTGTAGCGGGGAGGGTCCCGAGACCCTGGCTCTCCAACCCACCCTCATCCATGAAAGAATCCAGCAGGTTTTGCGAACCTCGGGTCCGGGGCCGCGAAAACTCTTGACAGAGCCAAGACCTCCGCCGGAACCGCTTCGCGACTTTCTACTTGAAACCTCCTCAACTCGGGGATCCCAGAACCGTGGGAACCCCAACGGCACAACCTCGGTTTTCGCCGAGCGGAGGAGGTTCGCATGTCAAGGAGCGATCGGGGTGGCCTCGGGGGCCCTGCTCCAAGCAGCCTACCCCATCCTCGCGGCTTCGCCAAGCCCTACCCGGGCACGCCGAACAGCACCACGTAGGTCAGCGCCCCGATGCCGAAGCCGCTGACCATGTGCACCGACCGGTCGTCGCTGAGCTGGGTGGCGAAGTAGCTGGCCACCGGCGCGAAGGTCACCGTGGTCAAGCCGAAGAAGCTCATCTCATCGGCCTGCGGGGCCAGCAGGTCCATCACCCCCATGAACAACCCCGCGCACATCGCGGTGATGCCCGCGACCACATGCCCGGTCCAGGCGAACAGGGTGTTGCGGAGCCAGCCGCTGGTGGGCTGGAAGCGCACGGTGAAGTACCACCCGCACATCCACCCCAGGCCGATGGCGCTGATGGCTCGGCCGACCGCCCCCAGGCCGCCCAGCTCCCAGGCCGCGGCCAGGCTCACGCCGTCGTAGCTCATGGCCACGACCCCCAGCACTCCGATGACGGCGCGGACCACGCCGCGCTCCAGGCTCTCGTTCATGACTTCTCCTTTGTGTGGTGTCGTCTCTCTCGATCAGGTGAGGATCGGCGCGTCCGGGTCCCGGGGCTCGGGCATCACGCCGTAGCTCCGCACCAGGCCCTGGCAGCTCCGGCACAGGGCGTAGACCCGCACCGCGTCCTCGCTCAGCTCCAGCTCCCCGTGGATGAGGCGCTCGACCGCCGCCAACTGCCGGGCGTCCAGCGTGCCCTCGAACACGCTCTTCTGGGTGGGGATGAGCAGCCGCTTGAGGCGCCTGAAGAAGCGCCCCCGCCGCCGGTCGCCCACCACGTCATACGCCAGCACGAACCTCATGGCTTCCCCCAGCTCAGCGGCACGTAGCCCTCGGCGTCGCCCTCGAACCAGCGCGCCACCTGCCGGCTCTGCTCCCGGATGGCGTCCCGCAGTGACCAGCGATCCTCCCGCACCGGGTGGGTGACCACACGGCCCAGCGTGCGCTCCCACTCCCGCAGCAGCACCCGCCGTCCCACGTCGCCCAGGTACACCGCCTCGCCCTCCAGCTCGGCCTTCGCGCCCAGCTCGTCGGCCAGCGGGCGCCGGAAGTCCTCTGGAGAGAGCTGACGGCGGTTGAGCAGCGTCAGGACCAGCCCGTCCACTGCAGGGCGCAGCTCTTCCACGAGATCCAGGGCCAGGCAGGTGGCGCCGCGCCCCGCCTCGTGCAGAGCACCCAGGTAGGGGTCCAGGCCGCTGGCCCGCACCGCGTGCTCCACCTGGGTCAGCGCCAGGGTGTAGCCGAAGGACAGACAGGCGTTCACCGGGTCCCGCGGCGGGTAGCGGTTGCGCCCGCCGAAGCGGAAGGCCGGGTTGGTCAGCGCCCGCGCCAGGCCCGCGAAGTAGCGCCGGGCCCCCGCCCCCTCCACGCCGCGCAGGACGTCCAGTTCCGCCGCCGCGTCCACCGCCCGCATGCTCGCGCGCAGCGCCACCAGGACGTCCGCGATGCCCTCGTCCCGCAGCGATCGCTGCCGCGCCAGCAGCAGCCAGCGCTGGTTCGCCAGCTTGCCTCTCACCACCGCGCGGGCCAGCGCCAGGCGCCGCGCCGGGTCGTGCAGGAACGCGTACTGCGCCGCGCGGCGCTGCCCCTGTCGGCTCTCGGCCGAGACCAGCCGCCCCCGGTAGCGCCCGTCGGCGGTCAGGTACACCACGTCGACCCCCTCCCGCATCAGCAGGTTGCGCGCCGACGCGGTCAGAGTGGCGTTGCCCCAGACCTGCAGCTCCCGGAGCTGGTGCGGGCGCAGGGTCTCCAGCACGACCGCCCCGCGCCGGACCTCCAGCGCCCCGTCCCTCAGGTGCAGCTGGCTGCGGCTGTCCATCATCGCGACGAGGTGGCTCATGGCGACGGCTCCCAGCGCAGCACCGGCAGGCCCCCCTCCTGCTCCAGGCACCACGCCCCGCCCTGGTAGGGCCACCGCCCGCCGGGCACCCGCTCCAGGGCCGCGACCACCGCCCCGCGCAGCCCGTCCAGCTCGGCCTCCAGCGCCGTGATGCGCTGCTGCTGGACCACGTAGGCGTCCAGCAGCGCGTCCAGGCTGCGCGCTCGCGGCTCCGGATCGGGCACGTCCTCCAGGTGGCGCAGGGGGTGGGCGTAGTGGCCCGGGGCTTCGGGGAAGGTGCAGTCGCAGGGCACCCGGCTCACCACCTCGGGGAGCCGGCGCCGCAGCTTCGCGCAGCTCACCGGGTTGCCCCGCAAGGGCGCCCCGATCCGCGACTCGGCGGGGAAGCCGGGGATCCGCTCGAACAGGTAGTTGCACGCCCGCGCCCCGTCCCCCAGGTGCCCCAGGGTGTGGGTCAGCGCCAGCACCCCCGCGCTGTCCAGGCTGCGCTCCGTCACCGTGCCGTCGACCACCGCGCGCAAGGGCGCGCAGCCCCGCAGCACCGCGCTCACCTGGGGCGAGGTCTCGAAGTCCGCCTCGGTCCAGTCGGGGGCCTCCACGGGCGCGGGCGCTGACGGCTTCGGGGGATCCTCCGGGGCGACCATCGGCGCAGGCATCACCCCCTCCAGATCCGGCAGCGGCCGACGCTCGACCGCCCGGAGCCGGGCGAAGGGATCCGCCAGCGGCGCGCCGTCGTCATCCAGCAGCACCGCGCGGCGGCCGGAGCGCAAGTGAATGCCCAGGGGCAGCTTCACCAGGTTTCCGACCCCTCCCGGGGCCACGCGGCCCTGCTTGGGGAACAGCTCGACGGTCAGCTCCGGGTGACCGGGGCGCAGCGCGGACCGCAGCTGCCTGCTCAGGTCCACGACCCTCTGTGCGGGGACCGGCTCGGGCAGGAAGCACCACAGGTGGCGCCCCTTGAAGCCGCTGTCCTCCAGGAGTGGGGACAGCCCCAGCCCCCGAGCGCGGGCCAGCAGGGACAGCCCCTCGGCGTGCACCGCCTCCTGCAAGGCCCGGGTCCGCTCCAGGTCCCCGCGCGCGCGCTCGAGCGCCGGCTTGCGGATGTCCAGGTCCAACACAAACCAGGCGGTGGTGTCGTCGCGTCGCACCGGGTAGACCCCCAGGGTCAGCGCGCCCTCCAGGTGCGCCCGGACCAGATCCGGGGTGAGCTGCCGGTGGACGGGGCTGTAGCCGGTGCCCCGCCCCGGATCGTGCCACATGCGGGCGTGGACCCCCTCTCGGCCGGCGAACAGGTGGGTGAACCGCACCAGATCGGCGTCGGAGGGCCCCGGCGGGGGCGCCGTGGGGGCCTCGACAGGGGCCTCGGCAGGCAGCGCCTCTCCCTGAAGCGCGGCCAGGCGCTCCCGGCAGGCTCGAGCCCGGCCGGGGTCTCCTCGCTCTTCGTGCAGGCGCGCCAGCGCCGCCCAGGCCTCGGCGTCCTCAGGGGCGTCCCGCAGCGCGAGCCGCCAGCGCGCGCCTTCGTTGCGGAAGCAGAGGCCCACCCCCAGCACCGGGCGGGGCAGCGGCAGGCCGGAGCGACCCGCTGCGATGGAGGTCTTGCGAGGGGACAAGGCGAGCCCCGCCCCACGGACCAGCCCGTCCAGCCAGGCCAGGAGCCTGGGCGCAGCGCCCCGCGCGTCGCTGAGCAGCACCAGATCGTCGCCGTAGCGGATCCATGCGCGGAGATCGGGGCGGGGTGGGCCTCCTTGCAGCCCTGCCTCCTGCGAGCCCCGCGCGATCGCGCTCCTGAGGGTGCGCCGCGCTTCGGCGAGCCGCAGCGCAGGCGACACGACGCCCCTGGGCGTGGCGGCCGGGGCGCTCGCCAGGTGCAGGTCCAGGGCCAGGGCCAGGGCCAGGTTGGCCCACATCGGGGAGAGGGGTGCTCCTTGGGGCAGGCCCCGGCCCGGCGAGGTCGGCCACGCGCGCAGCCAGGCCTCGCAGAGCACCCGCCAGAGGGGGTCCGCGCTCCCCCACGCAGCAGCCTGGCGCAGGAGCGGGTGGGGGAGGCGGTCGAACATCGCGGCGATGTCCGCGTGGACCAGCTCCAGCCAGGGCGCGCCTCGGCTGCGCGCGCAGAGCTGCTCGATGGCGGTCCGCGGCGAACGTCCAGAGCGGTAGCCGTGCACCTCGGGGCGAAGCCGGCGGTCCAGCCCCGCGCTGAGGGGACGCATATCACCTCCCGGTCAGAACCTGTCCGAGCCAGACGTGGCGAAGGCCGGGGCGGCTGTGATCGATTTCTCGGGATCGGCTACTCTGAGCGCCCTCGGGATCACAACGCGGACGGTGGCGCCATGTATGGATCCTCGCTGGAGGTCTCTTGCTCCCCTCTCCCTCGGTCGCCGCCCTGTTCCGTCCCTCCCCCTCCATCGCCCCGCCCGCCTGGATGCACCAGCTCGCGGTCACCCGGGTCACCGCAGACCTGGACGCCCCGCGCGCCTGGCGCCTGCCACCGGACCCGATGGTCACGCTCCGAGGGGCGATGGGCAAGGCGGTGATGGCGCTGGCCTGCACCCAGGCGACCGCCGACTGTCCGCAGTGCCCGCGTCAGGGCTCCTGCCCGGTGACCACCTGGTACGATCCCGGACGCCTGGGGGGCAGCCCGGTCCGGCCGCTTGTCCCGCACCGGGTGCGGGCAACCGAGCACGGGGTCCAGCTCACCTTCTGGTTGCTCGGGGACGTCCCGCGACCGGGCCTCGTGCTGGAGGCGCTGCACCACATGGCGGCGGCCGGCCTGGGAAGAGACCGGATCCCCCACCACGTCCGCCAGGTGGTGGTCGAGGGGACCGGCGCGGCCGCGCAGGTGGTTCGGGATGAGATACAGACCGGCATCTGGCCGGCTCCGGGGCACCTCGGGCGCTTCGGCTGCCTCCCCCAGGCCCCGGTCGGCGCCCGGGTCCACCTGCTCAGCCCCACCACCTGGCGCGGGCTGACCCGCGCGGCGCCGCCCTCGGTGGAGGATCTGCTGCAAGCGGCGGTCCGGCGGGTTCGGGCCGTCGCGCATGCGCAGGGGGTTCGCGTGGAGCGCTGGTGGCCCACGGAGGGGGCGGGTCGCTGGCTGGAGACCCGCTGGGTGCGGGCCACGCGCTGGGCCCCCCGGCACCAGCGCCGGCTGGACCTGTCCGGGTGGATGGGGACGCTGGAGATCGGCCCCGCCGCTGCAGAGCTGGCGGACCTGCTGGCGGCCGCCGAGGTGCTCGGGATCGGACGCCAGGCCAGCGCCGGGCGGGGGCGGATCCGTGTCGAGTGGCTCCCGGGGGGACGCTGACCCGGGGTGCTCAGCCCGCTTCCTCGGTCACTCCAGATACCCCAACTCCCTCAACTTCTCGAACGTCTCCGCGTCCTCCACCAGCCTCGGGTTCCGCGCGGGCGTCGGCGCCCAGCCGCCCCGCTGCGCCGTCAGCGCGTCCACCAGGCCCTGCCCCTCGGCGCGGCGGGCCGGGTCCAGGTGCAGCGCCTCGACCTCGCGGCCCTCCGCGTCCAGGCCCCACAATTCAGCCGTCCCGGTGTCGAGGTGCACCAGCAGGCGCCGGTCCCGGTCCACCGCCCCCACCTGCTGCGGACCGTACAGGATGTCCTGGGTGAACGCGACACGGTCCGGGTCGAGGGTCCCCTGCTCGGCCAGCGCCCGCACCGGGCCGCCGCCCGTGGTCAGCAGCGCGTGCACCGCGACGTGGTCCACCACGCTGTCGTTCCGCCCCGCCGGGACGCCCGGCGCCTTGACCCACAGCGGGACCCGGGTGACCGCCGACCGTGTGGTGTGCCCATGTTCAAAGCCCCCGTAGTCCCAGAACTCCTCCCCGTGGTCCGCGGTGAACACCGCCGTCGCGTCCGCCCACCGGCCCCGCGCCCGGAGGCCCGCCACAAGCGCCGCCACCGCGTCGTCCACGACCCGGACCTCCTCGTCGTACACCGCCCGCACATACGCCTGATCCGACACAGACGGGACGTCGATCCGGTTCAGCCAGCGCACCATCTGCTGGTCTCCGAACGGCGGCCCGGGCAGCGCGTGGGGGAGCCCGGCGGAGAACATCCCCGCGTGGGTGGCCGGGGGCGCGTAGTCGAAGTGCGGCTCCATCAGGTGGACCAGCAGGAACGCCGGCTCCGTGGGCGCGGCGTCGATCCAGGCGAGCGCGGCGTCCACCGTCGCCTGCGCGGAGCGGTGGTCGCGGGGGTCGGCGCCCTGGTAGTCGTAGGTCCCGAAGCCCTGGTTCAGGCCGAACTCCGGGGCCAGGAAGGCGTTGTTGATGAACGCCCCCGTGCGATACCCCCGCTGCCCCAGCGTGGTCGCCACCGAGGGCAGCGCGTCCCCCAGCCGGCCGAACTGGTCGGGGTTGTCGGCGGCGCGCACCACCCCGTGCGTCCACGGGTAGGTCCCGGTCAGCAGGCTGGTGGTGGACGAGAGTGTCCAGCTCGAGCAGGCATACGCCCGCGAGAACCAGGTCGCCTCGGCGGCCACCAGAGCGTCGATCTGCGGCGTCGCGGGCCGCGGGTTGCCCGCGTACCCCAGGGCGTCCGCGCGCAGGGTGTCCACGAGGATCAGCACCACGTCGGGCGCGTCGGGCTTCCGGCTGGAGCAGGTGCAGGCGAGGAGGAGGAGCAGCAGCGCAGGCATGCCGCCATTCTACGCGGCGGGCTCCCGTTGCACGGGGTCGAGGCCCAGCGCGTCGGCGACCCACGCCGGCAGAGGGGGCGAGGGGTGTGCGTCCTGGGGCATCAGCCGGTCGGTCTCGCTGTGCAGCGGCCGCTCTGTCCGGTAGGGCACAGGCTCCGGCCAGGTCAGGATGTTGGAGGCCGGGCTGCGCAGCGGCGGCCAGCCCTCCAGCACGCCGGGGTGGTAGTACGCCCCCAACCCCAGCGCGTCGAAGAGCCGCGCGATGTGCACGGCCGGCGCGTCGTGGAGACGGAGGGCGTGCCGCTCCACGCCGACCCCGAGCCTGGCCGCCTGGTCGACCACGCGGCGCAGGTTCAAGGAGGCCAGCACGAAGTGCTCCTCCAGCACCCCCGCGTCCAGCCTGTCCCCCCAGCACTCCCGCCAGGAGGCCAGGGCCGCCGCGGGCTCCCGCTCCAGCTCGACGATCCGGAGCTGCTCAGGCGGCAGCCCGGCCGCCAGGATCGCCCCGATGGGGTCAAACAGGCACTCCGCCGGGACGAACTGCCCCAGGGTCGACTTGATGACCAGCACCGGCAGGTCCGGCGGCGCGCGCCAGTCGTAGCGCAGCCCCACGAGCCGATGCCGGAGGGCGTTCTTGAGGGGCTGGTTGAAGACCTTGAGCCCGGCCGCCCCGAACAGGCGCATCATCACCGTGCTCCCGCTGCGGGAGCAGCCGATCAGGAGCACCACCCGCTTCGGCCCGCCCGGCCCGAGCAGCCCCGCGCGCGCGGAGTCCACCAGGCCATCCTGAAGCGCCCCCCACGAGGCCGGCGCGGGCTGGCAGGCCTCCACACCCCGCGGCGCCGGTGGGAGGATCAACGATCGGAGCGCGTCCGGGTCCGGGTTGGAGAGGAGCCCGATCAGGCTGGAGAGCCCGTGCTGCGGTGTCGGCATGGTCGTTGGATGGTCCTCGCGATCGACCCGATCCTATGTCCTTGTGCCCGCGAACACCACTTGCTTCAGACCGCGACAGGAGCTTGGGCACGAAATACATCTTGACGATGACCCACAGCTCCTCCTCCGACGCCGAGCGGCACCTCGGCGCCCTCACCGCGGACGGTGCGCTGCGGCTGGTCGTCCAGCTCTCGCGCCCCCGCTCCTCCTCCAACGCCATCGCCCGCCTGGCCGGCACCGGCGCGGACATCACCACCCGGTCCTACGCGCTGGAGTTGGACGACCGCGACTCCCCCCAGCTCTTCGAGAGGCTCCGCGCTGATATCGATGAGCACGAACTTTCGGAAGACGAGCCGCTGATCGTCTACGCCAAGGAGCACGCCGCTGCGCTGAACCCGGACCAGCTCGAACGCCTCCGCCCGCTGGTTCATGCGTGGGTGTTGGTGGTGCGCGACCCGCTGCTGACCTGCGCCTCGCTGCTGCGGCTGCAGAGCCTGAGCGTGGACACCAGTCAGGGGCGACACGCCAGCTCCCTGCACCGCGCCGTCGCGCACGCGTTGATCGGGCCGCGGGGCCACGATCTGGCCCGACGCTACGGCCTCGCGCCGGTCGAGCGGCTCCACCCGGCAGGCACGTTTCCGTCCATCCGTCCCGAGCTGGTCCCCGTGGCCGACGCGCTGCTGGATCGCCACGCCGCCGAGCGCGGCCACACGGACTGGGCCACCCTGGAGGCCCACATCGACGCCCATCAGGACTTCACGCCCCTGGACGGGCTGTGGGAGGCGGTCTACCCCGTGGTGCCGGAGGCCTGGTGCACGGGCCCACGGGAGCGGATGACGAATGATCCCCTCGGCTTCCTGGGGGCGTGCTGGAGGCGCATGAAGGCGCTGCTCGCGCAGGACCCCGAGCGGGTCGTTGTGGTGGACGCCACCACCCTCCAGGCCGGCGCGGGCGTCTCCACCCTCGCGGCGCGGGCCGGCCTCCGCTCCCTCCAGAAGACCGGGTGGAGCGACGCGCGGGCCTCCCGCACGATGGGGATCCGCTCCAAGGCGGGCGAGGTCTGGTACGGCGAAGCCCTGGCCAGCACCACGTTCCGGGCCCCCTCCCGCCCCACCGTTCCGCTGTCGCAGCTCTCCGCGGCGGCCCGGGCTGTCGTGCGCGCGAACCTGCCCGACTGGATCGACTTCCTGTTCCACCCCTGCAGCGTGGGGCCCACCTCCCCCGAGCAGGCCCTTGCCATGCTCGCCGTCCCGGCCTCCGTCGGCACCGTGGAGACCCACAACCCGCTCTGGTCCTACGTCGTCGCCCCCTCGGAGCGCGCCAGGATGCGGGCGCAGTGGCCCGAGCACGCCGACATCTTCGACGACGTGGATCAGATCATGCCCACCTGGCGGAACCAGGCCACCGCCGCCGCCACCCCCTCGCGCACCGCCCCGGGGGCGTAGCCCAGCTCGGCGATGGCCTTGGCGCTGTCGTAGCGAGCGCCCTGGGCGTAGCCCCAGCGCACGGTGTTGCCGTGGATCATCGGCTCCTTGCCGGTCAGCCGCCACGCCAGGTCCCCGGCGAGGCCCGCGGCGCCCGCCAGCCACGACGGGCACACCGCGCGGGGGCCCCGCACGCCCAGCACCTCGGCGATCAACGCCATGACCTCGTCGTAGCGCATGTCCGCGTCGCCCAGGATGTAGCGCTCCCCGCGCCGACCCCGCTCGAAGGCGGCCACCGCCCCGGCGGCCACCGCGCGGACGTCCACGAAGTTGTTCACCCCGCTGCTGGAGAACGGGATCCGACCCTGGGCGATCTCCACGATCATGCGCCCGGAGCTGGGCCGGGCGTCGTAGGGCCCGAACATGTAGGTCGGGTTGATGACGACCGCGTCGACGTCCTCGGCGGCCAGGACCAGCGCCTCGGCCTCCCGCTTGGTGAGCACGTAGCCGTCGTCGAGCCCGAAGCGGTCGTGGTTGAACGGCGCGGTCTCGTCCACCGGGCGGCCGTCCTCGGAGACCCCGACGGTCACCACGCTGGAGCAGTGGACCAGCCGCCGCACCCCCGCCGCGCGCACGGCCTGGAGCACGTTGGCCGTACCCCCGACGTTCACCGCCTGCATCAGCGGGGTGGGCTTGGGGTGGATGTCGACGACCGCCGCGCAGTGGAACACCGCCTCACAGCCCTCGAAGGCACGGGTGAGTGCGTCGGCGTCCCGCAGGTCTGCCTCGGCCCATTCGAAGCCGAACGCCGCGAGGTGGTCGATCCTGCTGGACGAACGCCGCGTGCAGCGCACGACGTGGCCGCGCTCCGCCAGCGCGACGGCCAGGTTCGCGCCGACCAGCCCGGTGGCGCCCGTGATCGCTGCTTTCATATGGCCTCCTGGAGGGTCAGGCTCATATCCCGTCGCCTCCAGGTCCGGCCCCACGGGACCGTCAGAACTCGAACCCCACCCGCGCCCGCCCGGTGAAGATCCGCCCCTCGGACTCCTGGATCGGCGGGATCGCGTCGTAGGCGGTGTAGAACTCGGCGGCCAGGTTCAGCCGGTCGTTCAGCAGCAGGGTCTGGGCCCCGACCGAGGTGGCCAGACCCAGGAAGGGCGTGGTGGACTCGCCGATGTAGATGTCGTCGCCGACCAGGAAGAAGGTCGAGGCGTCCAGCACGCCCACCGCCACGTAGGGCTTGACGCCCTTGACGTTGTAGCCGGCCATCAGGTCGAACCCGAGGGTGGAGCCCGAGAAGAAGTCATCGTAGGCCGGGTCGCCCTCCACGAACGGGGTCGCGATCTCGGCGATGGTCTTCATGAGGGTGGCGTGGTAGCGCGCGCCCAGCTCCAGGCCGTTCTCCAGGGGGAAGCCCACCCCGACCTCGCCGGACATGATGACGTTGCGGGTGCCGAACACCGTCACCGGCGGCACGTAGCCCACGCCGCCATAGACCACCGCCGGGCCCAGCTTGGGGAAGGCGAAGGTCAGGGTGGGCTGCGGCGCGACCGGCGCCTTGTTGGTGTCCTCGGTCTTGGTGGAGTCCAGCACGAGCCGGCGCTCACAGCTCAGCGGCGGGATGACCGACACCCGCAGGCCGATGGAGCCGTGGCCGGGCTCGTGGGGCACCGGGCCGTGCAGCGGCGAGAAGGTGGTGGCCAGGGCGAAGAAGTTCAGCAGGAAGTCCTGCTGCCCCTGATCGTCGAGGGCCTGGGTCTGACCCTCGCAGGCGGGGTCGACGTAGGCCCGGGCCTCGGGGGCGGCGAAGAGCAACAAGGAAACGAGCGACAACATGAGCGTTGCGTCTCCCGAGAGGTGGGTTCAGGGGCAGTCCTGGGTCGCGCCAGCGTTGATCCAGCCGGCGATCGCGTCCAGCTCCTCCTGAGGGAGGCGCTCGGCGCGCTCGGGCATGGGCTCTCCGCAGTCACCCAGGGTGCGATCAAGCTGCTGGAAGTAGAGCGAGTCCGCCGTGCTGCCCGGGGAGACCAGCACCTCGTCGGTGCAGTACATCTCCGAGCTGGTGGCGTTGACCAGCGCGCCGTAGGGGTCGGTCTCCAGGTCGAAGCCGCCGCCGGAGTACCCGTTGCGGGCCGCGTCGTGGCAGGAGAAGCAGCGGTCGGCGTGCATGGTCTGCACCCAGCACCAGTCCGGGGTGGGCCCGGCGGGGCCGGAGTCGTCCGTGGAGCCGGTGTCATCGGCACTTCCGGTGTCGTCGCCGCCGGACGAGCCGTCGCAGTCCGTGGTGGCGCCGCCGTCGATCCAGGCCCCGAGGGTCTCCAGGCTGGTGGCGTCGAGCCCGGGGCCGGGGGGCATGATGCCGCCCTCGCCCGAGGGCGCCTCGCCCGCAGCCTTGAGGTAGAGGACCGAGCTGCTCCGGTCGCCGGGCACCACCAGGGTGCCGCCGCCGGCCGAGGACTGGTCCACGATCTCGGCGTGGGCGTCCGTCTCCAGGTCCAGCTCGGCGATGTTGGCCGCCGCCGAGTGGCAGGTGAAGCAGGACGATTCGAACACGGTCTGCACGTCGCAGTAGGTGTCCCCGGACACCACGCTGCCGCCGTGCTCCTTGTTGTAGTTGAAGGTGTCGTCACAGGCGGTCAGCGCGGCCAGCGTCGCGGCCGCTGCGGTCAACCCGATGCGCATGACTTCCGCTCCTCCTTCTTGGGCCGGCCACACCGTAGCACGGGCGGCGACGAACGACGCGCCCCGGCTGCGGGGCGCACCCCGTGGGGGATGCGTGACGCCCGCAGAGGTCGCACCTCAGCCCTCGAGGTCGCCGGTGTCCGTGTCGGAGTCGTCCTCTCGGGGCTGGTCGAAGCGGTCGACGGCGGCCGTGCCCAGATGCTTGACGCGGGGCGGGATGCCGTCCTGATCGATCATCAGCAGGTAGCCCGCGTCCGGGCCCACGCACTCGCCGTAGACCTGGACCAGCACGACGACGTCCCCGGGCGCGTCGAACGACACCTGGGGGCAGGCGTACTCCGGGGGCGGGAAGGAGCAGGGGAACTCGTCGTCGCCGTCGTCCAGGAAGCGGCCCAGGACCAGGTCTTCGAGCTTTCGACCGCCGTCATGGGCGAACACCGTGACCGCCGGGTCGAAGGTGTCGTCCACCGAGACGGTGTCCACCCCGACGGTGAGCAGGTCTGAGGAGGCCTGCACGATGTACACGTCGACCAGGTCCTCATCGCAGGGCAGCGATCCCCGGGTGTCCCCCCGGGAGCAGGCGAGCAGCAGCAGAAGGAGCGGCATGAGACCTCCGGGGCCGCACTCTAGCCCGCTCCTCGGGATCGCGCCCGTTCTGCGCCTCGGAACAATGATGTTCCGAACATTCTGACGATCCTTGCGGTCGATGGTGCAGGCCCCTGACGCGCGTCAAGGTCGCTGCGACAGCGCCTCCAGCGCGATGTCGTCATCCCGAAACGGCAGCCGCTGCCCGCGGACGAGCATCACGCTCTCCCCGCCCTTGCCCGCGATGAGGATCACGTCCCCCGGCGCGGCCTCGGCCACCGCGCGCTCGATGGCCTCCCGCCGGTCCGGAATCTCGCGGACCTCGGCGCGCTGGGACGGGGTGAGCCCGGAGAGCATGTCGTCCACGATCTGCGTGGGGGCCTCGAAGCGGGGGTTGTCTGTCGTCGCGTAGAGCTGGTCCGCGAGGCGGACGAGGAGCTGCCCGGTCGGGGGGCGCTTCTCCCGGTCGCGGTCCCCCCCGCAGCCGGCGACCACCTTGACCCGGCCGGACGCGCGGGCGCGGGCCACGCCGATGGCGACCTCCAGCGACCGCGGGCAGTGGGCGTAGTCCACGACCACGCCGACGCGCTCCGGTCCGGGCTCGCTCACCCAGGTCATCCGGCCCGGCGGCGCGCTGGCCTGCGCCAACCCCCGCGCGATGGTCTCCGGGGCCAGGCCCAGGCCCAGGCCCAGGCCGATGGCCACCAGGGCGTTCTCGACGTTGTGGGTGCCCTCCAGCGGCAGGACCACCGGCAGGAGCCCGCAGGGGGTCTCCACGTCCAGCAGCCATCGGGTGGGCGTGGAGCCCTCGCGGACCCGGGTGACCCGGATCTCGGCGTCGCTGGAGGGGTCGCGGGAGGCCCGCCACGCCCGCGCCCCGTGCGCGCGGGCCAGCCGCAGGAACGCCTCACAGGCCGGCTGCTCATCCACGAAGGCGACCGCGACCCCGTCGCGCTTCAGGTGGCGCTGGGGCAGCAGCAGCTTCGCGTCCCGGTAGGCGTCGTGGGAGCCGTGGCAGTCGATGTGATCCCAGGCCAGGTTCGTCATCCCCACGGCGTCGAGCTGGACCGGTTGGAGGCGCTGCTGGGCCAGCGCGTGGGAGGAGACCTCCATGATGACGTCGGTCCCGCCGGCCTCGACGGTCTGGGCGAGCAGCGTCTGGAGCGGGAAGTGGAACGGCGAGGTGAAGCCCAGGGGGGAGGGCTTCCCGGCGACCCTGTGCCCCAGCGTGCCCATGCGGGTGTAGACCCGCCCGGCGGCCTCCAGCATGGCGGAGACGAGCCAGGTGGTCGTGGTCTTGCCGTTGGTGCCGGTGATCCCGGCGAGCCGGAGGCGCCGGGCGGGGTGGCCGAAGTAGCGGTCGGCGAAGACCCCCATGTCCGCGGTGGAGCCGACCAGCACGACGGCGGGGTGCTCCGGCGGCACCGGCAGCTCCGGCGTGGTGACCAGGACCGCCGGCGGCAGCGGCGACGGGAGGAAGTCGTCGCCGTGGAACCTGGGCTGCAGCACGCAGAGGTCCCCGGGGCCAGCCTCGGCGGGCTCCAGGGTGACCCGGGCGACGGGGGTCTCAGGGCCGCAGCGCTGCCAGGTCACCTCCAGGCCCTCGAACAGGGCCCCGAGGGTCCTGGCGGTGCCGTCACCCATGAGCGACCTTCCGGAGTGACCGGCGCCCCATCAGGATGCGCGGCTCGCCGGAGTCGGGCAGCGCGACCTGCCCCAGCGACTCGAAGCCCAGGCTGCACAGCAGCCGCCAGCTCGAGTGGTTCTCGGCGTGGGTCGTGACCACGACGTAGCCCAACCCGAGGGCGTCCGCGTGCGCCACCAGCATCGCGGTCAGCTCACGCCCCACGCCCAGGCCCCGCCAGGCCGGGTCGATGAGGCAGCCGCTCAACACGGCCATCCGGGCCAGCGGGACCCCCAGGCCCTCCAGCCGCGGCCGGTAGGCCGGGTAGATGGCGTCGCCGAAGCCCAGCAGCGCGAAGCCCACCACGCGGTCGCCGCTGGTCGCGATCGCCGTCCGGCCCGCCGCGCCGTGGAACCCGGTGTAGAACGCAGGCTCGTGCAGGTTCAGGAGGGAGCCCAGGCGGTGGCGCTCGGCCTCCACCAGCGCCAGGAGGCGCGCGGCGAGCGACGGGTCCAGGGCGTTCTCGAAGGTGTCGTAGTGCGGCGCCTCGACCGGCCGCAATGCAGGCGTATTCAAGGGAGGGTCCCCCAGCTTTCGTGGATGATCTGGCAGACATCAGCCCAGCGCCTCAGACCGGTCCTTGGCGCAACGACCTCTGCCCACCGCTGCTCAAGCAGCGCGTTCAGCGCAGGGGAGAGCGCCGCGGCGCCGTCCCCCCGCCGACCGGCGCGCAGGATGGATGTGGGGACCTCATTCGGCAACCCCATCGCCGCCGCGCGGGCGACCCGGAAGGTCCGGTCGTCGAACTGCGCGCGGTGCGTCCGCATGAACGCCATCGAGGCCTGCCGGATCACGACGTCCAGGACGCCGTCGTCCCCGTCGCAGTCCATGAACCGGGCGATGCGCTGCACGCAGCCCGGCAGGTCATCGTGGTAGTCCTCGTAGGCGTGGAAGAGGGTGTCCGGGGCCCCGAGCTGCGGCAGCCAGGACACCAGCCACCCGTAGTAGCCGCCCTCCCCGCCAGCCCCCGCCAGGAAGACCTCCCGGGTGAAGGCGTCCAGGGAGATGCTGCCGGGCTCGAAGAGCCAGCCCTCCAGGAAGTGGTAGTACGAGACCAGGACGTCCGCGGGATCGCGGACGACCGCCAGCCTGCGCCCTCCCTTCGGCAGCGTCCCCTCGCGCAGGTGGGTCTTGAACGCGCGGGGCGCGGCCACCTGGGGGGCGTTCGGATCCAGCCCCATGTCGACGGCGCTCTCCAGCCACGGGACCACGACGCTGATGGAGGAGAAGCCCATGTCCCCGCCCGTGCGCAGCCCGTGGACGATCTGCTGGGTCCAGGTGGTGCCGCAGCGCGCCCAGGTGGAGACGAACACGTCGGTGGGGACCGGGACGAAGGAGAGCGCGGCGCGCAGGCTCTCGTCGCTGCGGAGCCCGGCGAAGCAGGCGCGCAGCTCGCCCGGGGTGCGGGCGCGTCGACAGGCAGGGATGGCTGGCTTGGCTTGGAGCATCATGAAATCCACGGTCACGAGGGGGGTTGTCCTCGCGCGTCGATCAGTCAGCCATCCGCGACAGGCGGTAACGCCTCCCGAACTTGTCGACAAGACCCCTGTGTGAGATTCGACGTGACCTGACATGAGGCTCGTCAGGGTGACGTCCCGCCGCGCGCACCAGACGGCGTCCCCCCGCGTGGTTACCCTTCACTCAGGAGGCGGATCACCGTGACCGACGCCCGCGAGATCCTGCGCGCCGCGCTGCCCGACACCCCCATGGTCGAGGCGCTGCTCCCAGTGCTGACCGGGGCCACCGGCACCACCTCAGCGGGCTACCCCTACCTCCAGCCGGCCTGCTACGCCCGCCTGCGGGACCGGGTGCCGCTGATCCTGGCCTGGGGCCCGCCGGTGCTGGCCGAGACCCGCCGCATCGCCGGGGTCGCCGAGGAGGCCCTGGGTCCGGGCCCCGCCCTCGACAGCGTGCAGCGCGCCGCCCGGGTCGTCCAGCAGGTGGCCCACACCGCCGCGATCACCGCGCCCACCGACCTGTGGCTCCTGCGCCACGTCCTGTCCACCTGGGACCGCCTGGGCCTGTCCGACCGCCTGCTGGCCGGCAAGCCCCTCGACCCCCAGGACACCCGCGACCGCGACGGGCAGGCCCTGCGCCCCGACGAGCTGCGCGCCGACCTCGACTTCCTGCAGAGCCGGGGGCTGCTGGTGGCCGAGGCCGGGCGCTATCGCCTGTCCGACGACCCCACCGCGCGCCGCGCCGTCGACGGCACCCGGGCCCTGGCGGGGCAGCCGGCGGGGCTCTCGGGGCTGTGGCGCCGGGCGCTGCAGGGCGAGCCCCTCGCGGAGGCCGCGCGGGCGCTGTTGGAGGCCCAGGTCCACGCGCCCCCTTCCCTCCCCCCGTGGGCGCCGGGGGGCTGGCTCGCCGGTCCCGAGGCCATCGAGCTGGGGGCCCGGCTGGTGCCTCTGGTGCTGGGCCTGCGGGCGGCGGGGCGCATCCAGCCCGTCGTGGACGCCCGGCGCCTCGACCCCACGCGGCTGCCCCTCGACCCGGCGCTGTTCGAGGGCGTGCGCGGCCTGCTCGCCGCCTGCGGGGTCCTGGACGACCACGGCGCGCTCTCCCTCACCGGCGCGCGCACGCTCCGCCGAGGCCCCGGCCCCTTCGGCATCATCGAGGCCTACCACCCCTACCTCGACCAGCTCGACGACATCCTGCGGCGGGGGCGCTCCGGGGTGCACCTGGCGCGGGGCGCGAACATCGCCGCCAGCCAGGACGCCAACCGCCGCACCTTCCAGCGGGCCAACGACGCCCTGGACCGCTTCTGCGCGGACACCGGGTTCCGCTACCGGGTGTTCGTGGAGCACGCCATCGGCCGCGGCGAGGCCACCCGCCAGCGCTACGAGCGCTCCGGCGACGCCCTGGCCTACGTCGGGGCCGACCTGGAGGACCCCACCATCGACGCCGCGATGGCCGAGCAGCGGGCCGGGCGCCTGCCCGCCGACATGCTGTTCGTGCGCCGGGCCGACATCGGCCAGCCGCAGATCCTGGTCGAGGCCATGGGGGCCGCCGGCCTGGACACCGAGGGCGCGGTCATGGTGGTGGGCAACGGCTTCCACGAGGTGCGCGGGCAGACCGACGCCCGCATGATCGAGGTCTTCCAGGGCTACGAGCGGGCCGGCTTCGTGCTGCTGTTCACCGAGGAGAGCGCTCTGGCGGTGCCCGACCTGCTGGAGACCGCCTGGAACACCTACCACGCCGGCTTCCGCTACGTGCACGCCCGCTCCGGCCAGGGCCTGCGCCCGGCCTCCCCCGTGCCCGAGGACCGCCGGGACGCCTCCCTGCCGGCGAGCTGGACCGAGTGCGCCGAGGCCGCCGGCTACGTGCGCGCCGAGGACTACGGCTGGCGCAGCCGCACCATCTACCCCATCCCGCCGGAGGGCCGGCACAACCCCTCCATCAGCGTGAACCACTTCTTCGTGCCCCGGCGCGTCGCAGACAGGCTGGGGATGACCGGGCCGGGGGCCGGGGGTTAGAGGGGCCGACCGCCGGACGAGCCGGCGATCCAACCCGGACTGGAGACCCCATGCGTTCCTTCGTGACCCTGACCCTGGCGACCGCCCTCGCCCTCACCGCCTGCGTCAAGACCACCACCACCGACAGCAGCTCCTTCTGCACCAGCAACTACGAGTGCGTCAACAGTGTCTGCACCTGCGACGACGGATCCTCCTGCGACGAGGCCACCTGCGAGGACGACTGCGAGGTCTGCGAGTAGTCAAGACCGGCCTTCGGGGGCCTCCAGCCCCCGCTCGCCATGCTACCGTCACCGGCATGACACCCGTCCTGCTCGCGCTGCTCGTCGGCTGCGGTCCGGTCTCTCTGGACCTGCCCGAGGGTGACTCCGGCGACCGGCCGGCGCCCGGGGTCCGCTACGTCGAGGACGGCCCCCCCGAGTCCGTGGGCGGCCTGCCCCAGCTCGACGTCTTCTCCGAGGAGGAGATCCACGACCTCGTCCTGGAGCTGGACCGCGACGCCTGGGACGACCTCCAGCGCAACCCCGGCCGCTACGTCGAGGCCGACTTCACCGCCGCCGGGGTCACCTACGCCATCGGGGTGCGCCTCAAGGGCACGTCCACCTTCGAGGACATCTCCCGAAAACCCTCCCTCAAGCTGCGGTTCGACTACGTGCACGAGGGCCAGCGCTTCTACGGGATGCGCAAGCTGAACCTCCACAACCTCACGCTGGACCCCATCCTGTCCAGCGAGACGATGACCTACGGCTTCTTCCGGGCGGCGGACCTGCCCGCGCCCCGGGTGGGCTACGCCCGGCTGCGCATCAACGGCGACGACGTGGGGCTCTACACCATCGTCGAGGTCCCCGAGGACGACTTCCTGCGCCGCTGGTTCGCCGACGCCGACGGCAACCTGTACGAGAACGCCGAGAACTACTGCGACCTCACCCGGGTGGGCTGCTTCGACGCCGAGGAGACCGACGAGGGCAACGACGACGCCCTGCAGGACCTCATCGACGCCGCCGGGCAGACCGGGTCGGCCTGGCGCACGGCCATGCAGGCGCAGATGGACTGGGACCGCTTCGTCGGCTTCATGGCGATGGAGCGCACCATCGCCCACTGGGACAGCTACAGCTTCGACCTGAGCAACTACCGCCTCTACCACGACCCCACCGCCGACACCTGGGCCTTCATCCCCTGGTCGGCGGACCTGGGCTTCGGCTACCGCCCGTGGAGCTACCCGGACTGCGGGCGCCACGGCGTGGACCCCGCCGCCTACGACATGGGCCGCCTGGCGTCGAGCTGCCAGGCCGACGCGGTCTGCCGCGAGGACGTCCTGGAGCGCATGCTGGAGTACGCCGACCTCATCGACGCCATGAACCCCGGCGCCCTGGTGGACGCGGCCCTGGACCGGGTCCGCCCCGAGGCCGAGACCGACCCCGACCACGCCGCTGAGATGGACCACTTCGAGGAGCACGGCGCCTGCGTGCGCCAGTTCCTGGTGGACCGCCCCGACGTGATCCGCCAGTGGGTCGCGGAGGCGGGCGGATGAGCGCTCTGCTGCTCCTGCTGGCCTGCTCCGGCGCTGACCCCGAGGACAGCGCCGAGGACACCCAGCCGCCTCCGCCGATGGAGCACCTCTACTCCTTCGCCATCCTGGCCGACCCCCACATCACCGCCAACCTCGACCCCCAGGAGCGCCTCGCCGCGGCGGTGTCCTGGATCAACGAGAACGCCGCCGACCGGGGCATCGAGCTGGTGTGGGTGGTCGGGGACATCGGCTGGGGGGACGGCCTGCCCATCTCCCGCAGCCTGCTCGACGCGCTGGAGGTGCCCTACGTCCCGGTCATCGGGGACAACGAGATCCACTTCGGCGACGAGCAGACCTTCGACGACGTCTTCGGGCCTCAGTTCGACACCCTGGCGGGCTCCCTCGACGACTGGCAGCGCGGCGCGGTCGAGGTCTTCAACCCCGAGCACGACCGCCTGAGCTGGTTCTACAACTTCTCCTTCACCTACGGGGGCCTGCGCTGGGTGGGCCTGGACTGGTGCTCCCGGTACGACGGCATCCTGGGCGAGCTGGCCGACGTCCACGACTTCGAGGGCGGCACCCTGCCCTTCTTCGCGTCCCAGATCGCGCCCCTGGAGGCCGGCCCCGAGGAGGACGTGCTGCTGTTCTCCCACCACCCCATGCACATCGGTGCCTTCGACGAGGCCGAGATGGCGGCCATCACGGGGCTGACCGGGCCGGTGGGAGGGCGCATCGCGGGGGCCTGGGCCGGGCACCTGCACCTGAACGCCACCGTCGACGTCGACGACGCCGGCTACACCGCCTGGGTCACCGACGCGGTGTGGGACGACCTCATCACCGTCCGGGTGGTCGAGGTCCACGGCAACGGCATCAGCCACGAGTACGTCCAGGAGCTGGTGGTCGTCGAGTAGTTCCGTGTTACCGGGCCTCGATGGCCTGGATGCTCTGCCGAGTCCTGAAGGTCTCCGAGACCACCCTGCGCGTCGCCATGCGCGGGGGCGACGCGTCCGTCCCGCGCCCACCCCAGGCCCTGCGCAAGGGGGACGCGGTGCTGATGGCCTTCACCGAGCTGGGCTGGGGCCGGATCTGCGGGCCGCTGCGGTGCAGCCCCTGGCCCGAGGGCCTGCCCGAGCCCGAGCAGCTCTGCGCTGCCCCGGGCTCCGAGACCCGCCCCCTGCGCATCGCGGTGCGGGGCGACTGGGTGCGCGACCCCTCAGGCCGGGTGTGTGAGCGGGCTCTGCTGCGCACGAAGAAGGGCGAGCTGGTCCCGCTGCTCAGCTACGCCGGCTGGCGGCTGGGGGACCTGGAGGGCCAGGACGTCGAGCTGGTGCGCTACGCGGTGGTCGACGGCCAGGCGCTCTATGTGCTGACCGAGGACACCCCGGTCACCCCGCCCGCGCCGATGGAGCCGGAGGTGGTGGACGCCTGGACGCCCAAGGTGTCGGACCGGGAGGCGCAGCGGGCGCCGCCGGAGCCGTGGACGGCACCAGCGCCAGCGCGGCCTGCGGCGGCGCCGGCTCAGGCACCACCGGAGCCCGACCCGCCGGAGTCTCCCCCCGCGCCGCCGTCGCTGGGCCCCCTCTTCGAGGGCCTGGGGGGCTGAAGCAGGCGGTGCGCCCGTCGCGCCGCCGCCAAGGCCAGCTCCACCTCCCGCCGCGCATCGGCCGGGTCGCCCGAGAGCCCGACGACCTTCGCGCCGGGCGGGGGATGGCGGAACCAGACACGGTCCTTCTTGTGCGCATCGGGTCTCGTGACGCTGGCCACGTCCAACACGGTGTCCAGCACATGGCAGCCCTCGAACCGTGCGGGAGACGGGCAGTCCAGGAATCCGACCCGGATGAACCAGCACGCCGTGAAGCCCGAGCCCTCTTCAAACCGACAGCCCTCCAGGATCCCATCCCGAAGCAGGCAGCGCTTGAACGTCACCCCCTCGAAGCGCAGCCCCGGGAGTGGCCCGCCGCCGAACAGACAGTCCGTCAGCTTCACATTGCCGATCCGCGCCCCGTCGAGCTGCGCCTCGGACAGATCGACCGTGTCGAGCACCCCGCCGCCGATCCAGGCCCCCCGCAGGTCCGCGCCCCGCAGGCTGACCTTCCGCAAGGTCCCGCTGATGCGGGCCCCGCGCAGGTCGGCCCCTGAGAGGTCAACGTCCTCCAGCTCCACGCGGCTCAGCTCGGTGTTGAGGCCGATGAACAGGGCGTCACGGACGACCGTGCCCTCGGGCCACCGCGTGCCCGCGTCCCAGAGGGCGTCCTTGAGCCAGGCCCGCTCGGCGCGGCGCTGCCCGTCCACCACCGCCCGGGTGGACGGCAGTCCTTGCTCCCCCATCACCGCCCCGCTCAGGTCCGCGCCCCGCAGGTCCGCGCCCCGCAGCAGGGCCGACCGCAGGTCTGTGTTGCGCAGGTCCGCGCCCCGCAGGTCCGCCCCCAGGAGGTGCGCGCTGAACAGCCGGGCGCTCCACAGGCTCGCCCCCCGCAGCACGGCGTCGTTCAGCCGCACCCCGGAGGCGTCGCACCCGGCGAGCATCGCCCCCTCCAGGTCGGCGCCGGAGAGGTTCGCGTTGCGCAGGTCGGCGCCGGCCAGGTTGGCGCCCTTGAGGCTCCAGCCGCTGAGGTCGATCCCACACAGATCCTCCTCCCGCAGGTCGGCGCCCTCGGCGTCCAGGTGCTCCAGCCAGCCCAGGCTGGCCGCGTCCTGGTTCAGCCGCCGCCAGTCCATCAGGAAGCGCAGCATCTGCCCGCTGGCCCGCAGGCGGGTGTCCCCCAGAGCACCCCGCACGAGCTGCCGCACCACCAGGAACTCCTGGATGGAGTAGTGGGAGAAGCGGAAGTCGCCCTCGGAGGTGCGGTTCAGCAGGCTTCGGCCCCCGAGGTCCAGCACGTCCAGGCGCCCCAGGCCCTGGTCTGTGGCGAGCAGCCCGCCGATCTCGTCCAGGGTCAGGGTGCGGCGCCCCTGCTGGTGCATGCGCCGGGCCACGGCCTCGCTGGCGGCGAGCAGGGCGGCCCGGGTGACCTCGGGCAGGGCGGGGTCGTGGGCGCGGCGGGCGCTGTGCTTGCGCTCCTCGCGGCGCAGCCAGGCGTCCACCAGGGTGTCGTACAGGCCGAACTCGCTCCAGTCGTCCACGCCGTGCTGCCGCAGATCCTCGATGTAGGACAGCAGCAGCGGGCGCATGCGCAGGGAGCGCATCGGGCGCACCAGCTCGCGGGCCTGCTCCAGGGCCTGGTTGTCCACCCGGGTGAACCAGCGGCGCAGCTCGTCCAGCAGGCGGTTGGGGTAGATGCGGGTGAGGTAGTCGTCCACCTGGGGGTCGCTGAACGGGCTCAGGTACACCATCGGGCACACGAAGCCGCCCACCTCGACCGTGTCGGGTCGCTCGATGGGGCGGGGCCCGCCGCGGGGGAAGAACTGGGTGCGGCAGGTGAGGACGACCTGGCGGAAGTTCTGTGTGGCGTGCAGCAGCTCGGAGAGGCGCTCCTCCACCCGGCCCCAGGCCAGGGGGTCCTCGTCGAGGCTGTCGAGCAGCAGGACCGTGTGTCGTTGCCCGATCAGGCCGCCGATACGGTCCAGGCTGTCGGGCCCGAGCTTGAGGAGGTGGCAGTCCAGCCCGGCGGGCCAGGCCCCCAGCAGGTGGGTCAGCCGGAGCATGACCAGCAGGGAGGTCTTGCCCATGCCGGCGTCGGCGAGCACGAGCTGCTGGCTGCGCCCGTCGCGGGTCTTGTAGCGGGGCGACAGGAAGGCGGCGAGGTGCTGGAACAGGGGGCTGCGGTGCGCGGCGCGGGGGTCATCCTCGTCGACGTCGGCCGGGTTGACCCGCTGGCAGTCCGGGGGGATGTAGACCGGCGCGAGATCCCGGGGATCGCCGAAGAGATCGGCCAGGGCGTCCAGGTGGGGGGCCGGCAGCCCACGCACGCCGTCGCGGAGCTGGTCGAGCCAGGCGGTGAAGGCGGCGGGGGTGAAGGCGGCGGGCATGGGGGGATTATGGATCAGGAGGGCGGCGCGCCGCTGCGGAGTCCAGGATCTCCGGGTAGACTCGGAGGGTGTGATGAGACTGCTCCAGCCGGTGACCGGGAACACGTCCCAAGGCCCCAGGAGGAGGGCGTTGACTGATGAGATCCCAATCCCAACAGTCCCACTTCTGGAGTTGGCGTGCGGAAACAGCGCAAGCTGTGGTGTCACCTACGAGAACGAGTACCTGTGCTGGGAGGGCCCGTTTCTCGACTTCTTCCCCGTAGAGCCAGAGCTGGTCCATGGCTTGAGCATGGACTCCACGGCCGTCGCGGCGCTGCGTCTGGAGGATGACCATCCGACGTTCTGGGGCGGAATCCCTGCGTGGTTGGCATGGGAGGCCCCGGATCGTCCCGTAGAGATGATCGCCCTCGAACGCAGGATCGAGACCGATGACGCTTGTGTCATCTACAAGGATGGAGGGCTCCACTGTTGGGGAGGTTCGGCCGAGGAGGGGCAGGTCCCGCCAGAAGGCATGTACCAGTTCGTCACGATCGCCCACTCCACCGCCTGCGCGATCCGCGATGACGGCTCACCCGTCTGCTGGATCCCCGATCCCGACGGGCACATCGACCAGCTCCCCCTCTTCAACGAGCCCCTGGTCACGCTCGCCCTCGGGGTTCGGCATGGCTGCGCCCTGACCGCGTCCGGCCACATCCGATGCTGGGGCAAGGGAAAGGGCGGGCGGTTGGGTGTGCCTGCCCCACCGAGCGAGGTTCCTTGATGCGACAGGCTGGAGGACGGAACACAGAGGCTGCGCTCCTTGTGGTGTTCTCTCTGCTCTCCGGCTGCGCCCCCTCCTGGTCCGAGCTCGTCTCCGGTGGCGACTACACCTGCGTCCTCGACGACGAGCAGCGCCTGCGCTGCTGGGGACAGGTCTACACTGTCGCGGGCTTCTCCATGGAGCCCGAAGGGACCATCCATGGCCTCGACGCCTACGCCTACGCGCTATGTGGTCTCGACGAGAACGACCACGCCTGGTGCCGGGGGGTCGACAGCCACTTCAACAACGTCCAGGAATCGTTCGACGAACGACCGGCGCTCTCTCAGGTCTGCACGGGTGGGTTCTTCGCTTGCGGCCTGCTCTCTGCCAGTCAGACTGTATCATGTTGGGGATATTCGAGCGAGGGCTCGGGATGGTTGCCTGCACCAGAGGGGTTGTTCGACCAGATAACCTGCGGAAACGACCATGCCTGCGCTCTCGACTCTGATGGTCAGGCCTGGTGTTGGGATCCGACGAACGGCATGGGGGACCCCCCCTATCAAGGTCAACTCGAAGTCCCTGAAGTGAGTTTTGAGACGATCGACGCGGGCTCATACCATACTTGCGGCATACGCTTGGACGGACTGGTGCAATGCTGGGGAGACAGTGCTGGAGCGGACGCCCCGGGCTTCAAGTTCAAGGTCGTCCGCGCCGGTCTGAACGACACCTGCGGCCTCCGCACCCGAGACCGCATCGCCTGCTGGGGTGCGGGGGACGGCTCCGGCTCCTCAGCGGATTACGGCCAGGCCCAGCCCCCCGACGAGAAGCTCGTCGAGGTCGCCGTCGGCCGCGCCCACGCCTGCGGCCTGACGAAGCACGACGAGTTGATCTGTTGGGGCGACAACACCTACGGGCAGCTCGACATCCCGTTGTGGTGGGACCGGTGAGCGCTCCGACCCGGTCCTCTCCCGACTACCCTGGAGAATCATGGCGATTCCCGCCTCCAGACGTTGTGCGCGCGTCCCCTCTGTAGAGGCTCTGTCCCTTGCGCGCGGCCGATGCTGAGCTGTGTCTGACCGGCTCCGATACCTTCTCCTGCTCTCCATGCCGGGCTGCGCCCCCTCCTGGTCCGAGCTCGTCGCCGGTGGCGACTACACCTGCGTCCTCGACGACGAGCAGCGCCTGCGCTGCTGGGGGCTGACCTCCTTGGTGGACGGCTTCTCCATGGAACCCGACGGAGCAATTCACGGCCTCGACGCCTACCCCTACGCTCTGTGCGGCCTCGATGAGAAGGACCACGCCTGGTGCAGAGGGGTGGACAGCCACTTCAACAATGTCCAGGCGTCGTTCGAGGAGCGCCCCGTGCTCTCCCAGGTCTGCACAGGTTCCTTCTTCGCCTGTGGCCTGCGTTCCGACGATCAGACCGTGACCTGCTGGGGATACGCGCGGGAAGGAACCGGACGGCTCCCCGCGCAGGAGGGGACCTTCGTGCAGGTGACCTGTGGGGTCCACCATGCCTGCGCGCTGGACGAAAATGGCCACGCCCATTGTTGGGATCCTACAGACAACATGGGCGACTGGCCCTATCGGGGGGAGTTCGAGGTTCCGGATTCGACGTTCGTCGTCCTCGACGCGGGGAGATTCCACACCTGCGGCATCCGGACCGACGGGCTGGTGCAATGCTGGGGGAACAGCTCGGGAGCTGACGCTCCGGGTTTCAAGTTCGAGTCCGTCCGCGCCGGCCTCCATGACACCTGCGGCCTCCGCACCCGCGACCGCGTCGCCTGCTGGGGCGCGGGTGACGGCTCCAGCGGCGAGTGGGATTACGGCCAGGCCCAGCCCCCCGACCAGAAGTTCGTCGAGGTCGCCGTCGGCCACGCCCACGCCTGCGGCCTGACGAAGCACGACGAGCTGGTGTGTTGGGGCGACAACACCTACGGGCAGCTCGACATCCCGTCGTGGTGGGACCGGTGAGCGCGACGCGCTCGGACCCGGTCCTCTCCCGACTACCCTGGAGAATCATGACGATTCCCGCCGCAGGCCATCACCCGAGCGCCGTCCGTAGAGGATCAGTTCCATGCCTGCCGCCGATGCCGAACGGTGTCTGACCGGCTGCGACTCCTCCTGCTGCTCTCCATGCCGGGCTGCGCCCCCTCCTGGTCCGAGCTGGTCTCCGGCGGCGGCGACTACACCTGCGCTCTGGACGATGAACAGCGACTCCGCTGCTGGGGCAACCCCTACATATTGACCGGCTACGACTACGAACCCGCGGGTATTCCACACGATCTTGATGCCTCCGTCCACCACTTGTGTGGCCTTGACAGCGACGACCATGCGTGGTGCCGGAGCCAACCATTCAGCTTCAATCTGATCCAGGACAACTTCGATGAGCGACCGGTTCTGGACACGCTCTGCACCGGACTGAACTTCATCTGCGGGATTGAATCCGGACGCACCTCCGTCGTGTGTTGGGGTCACGGTGAAGAGGCGTCGGGCTGGTTGAGCGCTCCAGCGGGGTCCTTCGAGCAGCTCTCCTGCGGCCTCTACCACGCATGCGCGTTGGATGAGGCGGGCAGGCCGAGCTGTTGGGACCCGACCGGGGCACTGGGCGGGTCCATCGACTACCTCGGGCAGTTGGAGGCTCCTGACGGACCGTTCTTGAGCCTCGACGCCGGAGTCACGCACACCTGTGGCATCCGGACGGATGGCGTCGTCCATTGCTGGGGTGGATATGGGCACGACTTCGGTGTCGACGCCCCTGGCTTCAGGTTCGAGGCCGTCCGCGCCGGCTTCGTCGACACCTGCGGCCTCCGCACCCGCGACCGCGTCGCCTGCTGGGGCGCGGGCGACGGCTCCGGCACCGAGTGGGACTTCGGCCAGGCCCGGCCCCCCGACGAGAAGTTCGTCGAGGTCGCCGTCGGCCGCGCCCACGCCTGTGGCCTGACGAAGCACGACGAGCTGATCTGCTGGGGCGACAACACCTACGGGCAGCTCGACATCCCGTCGTGGTGGGATCGGTGAGCAGCGCATGGGCACAGAGTGCCGCAAGGTGTCGACCGGTCCCAGCCCGGTGGAGACTTGGGGGGGACGACCCGATTCCCTCCTCCCCGGCTCGTGCTCTTTCAGAACATTCTTCCGGGCGCTGGACGCGCCCTCTTCACGCTGACCCCCGCCCACTCCGCTGACCCTTCGGCGAGTCCTGGAGTGGACGAGCACATCGGGGAACGCCCTTCCAGGACGCTCTCCTCCCCCATCCCTCCACTCCCCCTGTTGTACACTCCCCGCGATGTCCGATCGCCGCCGAGAACGCCGCGGCCACCACGAGTCGGTGGCCGGAGACCCCGCCGAGGAGACCCTCCAGGACCTCGTCCGCCAGTTCGCCGACCCCTACGCCTTCGTGCGCGAGCTGATCCAGAACAGCCTCGACGCCAGCGCGTCCTGCATCGACGTGGAGATGCGCTGGCACAGCGACCGCGGCGAGCTGGACATCGCCGTGCGCGACGACGGCGAGGGCATGGACCTCGACACCATCGAGGGCTACCTGCTGACCCTGTTCCGCTCCACCAAGGAGCAGGACCTCACCAAGATCGGCAAGTTCGGCATCGGCTTCGTGTCCCTGTTCGCCATGCAGCCCCGCGAGGTCACCGTCGACACCGGCCGCGACATGATCTGGCACCGGGTCGTCTTCCACCAGGACCGCAGCTACACCCTCAGCCGTATGGAGGACCCCTTCGAGGGCACCACCGTCACCCTGCACATCCCCATGAAGGTGGCCGCGGTCGCGAAGACCTGCCAGAAGGTGCGCGCCTCCGCCGAGCGCTGGTGCCGCTACGCCGAGGCCGAGATCACCACCGGCGCCGAGGGCTTCAACAAGGGCTGGGACCCCGAGCCGGTCACCGCCCCCTTCGGCCTGGAGGCCGTCGTGACCGTGGAGGATCGCGGCGACGGCTTCCACGCCGTGATGGGCCCCTCCCGCACCCCCGAGGCCGGCTTCTTCAACCACGGCCTGACCCTGTGGGAGGGCGACTCCGTGCTGCCCGGGGTCAGCTTCCGGGTCAAGGGCCGCCACCTGGAGCACACCCTCACCCGCGACAACGTGCGCCGGGACCGCCACTTCAACGCCGTGATGAAGCGGGTGACCGCCCTGGCCGAGGGCCCCCTGGCCCAGGCCGTGCACGAGGCCCTCGTGCTCGCCGCGACCCAGGACGGCGACCACCTGAGCGACCTCTACGCCGCGCTATCCGACACAGTCCCCTGGCGCTGGCGCCGCGACGCCGCCATCGTGCCCATGGTCGGCCGCGCCCCCGCCACCCTCGACGCGCTGCAGGCCGACCGCCCCGCCCGCCTGCTGCGCTGGGTCGGCCTGAGCGAGGACGCCCCTCTGTACTGGGGCGACGCCGCGGACCCCCTGGCCCTCGCCGTGGCCGAGGGCGGCGCCCTGGTCGTCTCCGCCCGCAACGCCAACGCGCCCGTGCTCGCCCGCCTCGCCGCCTGGCTGGAGCGCCCCCCCACCCCCGTCGCCCAGCGCTACCGCATGCTCACCCCGGTGGCGGAGGTGCCCGACGCCTGGGCCCCCCTGCGCCTGGAGCTGCTGGCCCTGCGCAGCCGGCTCACCTCCCCCGACAACCTCATCCTGGCCCACTTCCGGGGGGCGGGGGCGGACGCCTTCGCCCGCGTCGCGCCCGCCGCGCCCTACGCCGCCGAGCCCGTACCCGACACAGAGCCCAAGGGGGGGACGGTGGCCGTCAACGTGGAGCACCCCCTGACCGAGGCCCTGCTGGAGCTGCCCTCCAACCTCGCCGCCCCCCTGCTGCTGCGCGCCGTGGCCCTGTCCACCGGCGACCGCGACCCCCTCTCCACGGCCCACGTGGACGCGGCCATCGCCGCCCTGCCCGGGAGGTCCCGGTGAGCGACGAACCCCAGGGCCAGGTCCTCTCCAAGGGCCGCTTCCGGGTCGACCGGCGCCGCGCGCTGGAGAAGATGGAGCGCTTCCAGCTCGAGGACCCCCACCGCTACGTGCTGGAGTGGCTGGCCGCCGCCGCCTGCGCCGGCACCGACAAGGTCACCGTCGTCAACGACAGCGACGACTGTGTGCTGTCCTGGACCGGCCTCACCCCCACGGGCGCGGAGCTGGACAGCCTGTTCGACCACCTGTGGGGCGAGCCCACGACCGCGCGCGGCGCCATGCTCCAGCACCTCGCCGTCGGCGTCATCGGCGCCCTGGGCCTGGACCCCCGCTGGACGATGGTGGACTGCGGCGACGGGGACACCGCCCTCCGGCTCGACGTGAAGGACCCCTCCGAGACCCGCCACGCCCCCCTGAAGGAGGCGGTCGACGGCGTGCGCTGCCACGTCCGGGAGCGGCTGACCTCCACCACCTTCGCCGAGGCCCTCGCCCTCGCCTTCCGTGAGCCCGCCGAGGCCCAGCTCGTGAGGGGGGCGGCGCGCCGCTTCCCCGTGCCCATCGAGATCAACGGCGCGCGCATCCCCACGACGCCCGAGCCATCGGCTTCAGCGCTGCGCTGGATCGGGGTCGACGGGGACCGCAGCGGCGGGCTGTGGGTGGTGCCCGCCGCCCTGGACGAGGGCGTCGACGTCGTGCGGCATGGCCTCGTGGTGGGGCACCTGAACATCCCCCTCGGGGACTTCGCGGTGACCGGCTGGTACCAGGACGACGCCCTGCGGCTGAACGCCTCCCGCTCCCGGGTGGTGCATGACGCACGGTGGAACCAGTGCGCCGACGCCCTGCACAGCCGCATCGACGCGCTGCTGCGCGCCGGCCTCTCCGCCCCCCCCGAGGACGAGCCCCAGCGCTGGCGGGGCGCCGGGGAGCGCACCGCGTTCTCCTACACCGCCACCACCCACGAGCTGCTCCAGCGCCTGCTCCCCCACGCGGTGCGGCGCATGCAGCTCCGCACGGTGCCTCTGGGGCCGCTGGCCGAGCTGCCGCTGGTGGCGGACCTCAGCGGGCGGGTCTGGAGCGCGAAGGCGCTGCTGGAGCTGCCCTCCCCCCCCGGCACCACCGAGCTGCTCGTGGCGGATCCGGGGGACGACCTGATCGTGTTCGATGTGAAGCTGGTCGAGCTGCTGCGCAGCCTGCGGGCCGACCTCGTCGACCACACCCCGATGCTGACCGACCGCGCCGAGGGGCGCCGCCGCCGGGCCGAGGCGGTGCGCTCGGAGCCCTGGTTCCACGACGGCCGCGCCCAGCGCCGCTTCCACCGCGACGGCGTGCGCGGGGCGGTGAGCTGGCCCCGAAAGAACACAAAGCCCGACGTCACCCGGGTGCGCCTGAGCCTGGACGGGCGCGTCGTGGGGGACCACGACCTCACCACCCCCGGGCTGTGCCTGGACGCGGTGCTCGACCACCCCGGCTTCACGACCGACACCCGGTTCACCCGGGTGCTGGTGGACGACACGTTCCGCGGGGCGGCCGACGCGCTGCGCGAGGAGACCGACGCCTTCGTGCTGGATGAGGCCCGCCGCGCCCACACCCCCGACCAGCAGGCCCAGGTCCTGGAGGCCGTCCAGGGGATCGTCCACCGCCGCACCAAGGCCATGCGAAAGCGCCCCCGGCGCGCCCTGATGACCATTCTGGGGGACGACCTGCTGGCCGTGCCCCTGCTCCCCCGCGGCGCCGGCGGGCGCCTGAGCCTGGGCGAGCTGCTGCGGGACGAGGAGCCGTTCTGGATCCTGGAGGCCCTGCCCGACGCCTGCCCCCGGGACGTCGCCGAGCGGGTCGTGCTGCTGCCCCACGAGCAGGGCCGGCGCTGGCTCAAGCTGCTGCCGGACATCCTGGTCGATGGCGGTCCGGCCATCCACGACCGCATCGAGCGGGCCCGCCGCATGGCCCTCGGCCCCCGGCCCCCCCGGCTGCGGGGCGCGGCCGAGGTCGTGCACAGGTTTGAGAGCAAGACCGTACGGGGTGAGCTGGGCTGGCGCCTGATGGCCGGCGAGGGCGCGGCCACCGTCGACGTGCTGCGGGCGGGTATCCCGGTGGGCCTCTACCCCCTCGCCCCCACCCTGCCCGGCGTGTTCGGCGAGATCGACGTGCCCGACGCCCGGGTCTCCCTGGCGCACGACGCCCTGGAGCCTGGCGAGCTGGAGCGCATCACAGAGGCCCTGAGCGCCCACGTCAACGACCTGGCCCTCAAGGTGTGGCACAGTCACCCGGCCGGCGTGCCCTCGGTCATCGTCACCTGGCTGACCCGCCCCGAGCTGGAGAAGGGCATCCCGGGCGCGGCGCGGGCGCGGCCCATCGGGCGCCGCGCGGACGGCTCCAACTTCACCCTGGGCGACCTGCTGCGCTTCACCACGGAGCGCAGCAAGGGCGACGCCCGCCTTCAGGTCGCCTCGGAGGACCCGGGGCCCACCCCCGGCTTCGACGAGGTGGTCCGCCTCATGCCCGGGGCGATGGCGCTGGTGCAGGCCTTCGGCAAGGGCGACGTCCGCGTCCGGGACGCCGACATCATGCAGGCCCGGCACGTCATGGAGCAGTACTTCCAGCGTCCGGTGTACGAGCAGCCCCCGGCGATGGCCCGCAAGCCGGTCCACGGCGGCGACTGGACCGGGGAGGTCCTCCTGCCGATCGACCCGGAGCTGCTGGGCCAGGCCCGCGTCGTCGGCATCTGGCACCAGCGCGTGCTGGCCACCCGGGTGCGCAAAAGCGAGCTGGGCGGGACCGTGATCGTCGAGGGCAAGGCGTTCCAGCCCACCCAGAACCTCGACAACGTGATCAACTCCCCGCGGCTGACGGGGCTGCTCAAGCAGGCCCGGCGGACGCTCCCGGCGCTGGTGGAGGCCGCCCTGGCCGATCCCGCGGTCGCCCCGCCCCACCACATCCCGAGCTGGCGCCGCCTGGTGGCGCTGGCGTGGGACGCCAACTGGCAGACCTCCGGTCGCGCGCGGCTCAAGGAGCTGCTGGGCGCGCTGCCCCTGCTCCGCCGCATCGACGGCGCCACCGTCACCGCCGACGCCCTGCTGGCGGCGGCGAGCGAGTCCCCCCGGCTCCTGCCCCCGGACACCCCCGAGGGGCCCTCGGACACCCCGTGGTACATCCTGGACGAGCCCGGCGTCGCCGACCTGGTCAAGGCGGTGTTGAGTCGCACGGTGCCCGACGGCAAGGCCCACCTGGAGGCCTGGCGTGCGGCCCAGCGGCGCCTGGCCAGCGTCCAGCGGGTGGAGCCGGTGCTGACCCACGCCACCCTGGCCCGGGAGCCCTTCGAGGCCGGCGGCGGGCGCGGCGAGCTGGGTCTGGTGGAGGGCCGCCCGGGCCTGACCATCACCCCGCTGTTCGAGGGCATCCCCCTGCGCAAGGTGCAGCTCGACTTCCCGGTGGCGGTCGAGGCCATCGTGACGGGGGCCGCCGTCAAGGCCGACCCCGCCCTGGAGACCGTCCGCGAGGGCGTGCCCTGGCGGACCTTATGTGATACAATTTCCTCCCGGGCCCGGGACCTCGCGGTGCGCACGGCCATCCACATACAGACCCCCGAGGTCATCGAGGTGGCCCGCCAGTATGTGCTGAATGCGCCGGACCCGGGCAAGGTCGAGGAGCTGAACCTCTTCCCGCTGCTGGGCGGCGGTCAGGCCTCCCTCGCGGAGCTGAAGAAGCGGGAGCGCCGGGACGGCGCGGTGGGCGTGATCTACGCCAACCCCCGCATGCTGACCGCGACCTTCCCCAACCCCACCGCGCCCGTGGTCGCGGACACCGCCCTGCGCCGCGCGCTGGGCGCCAAGGTCAAGGTGCTGCCCCTGGACGCCCGGTTCGAGCGGCTGCTCGACGGCCTGCCCCGCCGGGGCCTGGAGGTCTTCGGTGAGCCCCTGGCGCTGAGCGGCAAGCGCACCGGGAACGTCGCCCTGCCGTTCCGCACCGCCACCGGGCTGGTGGAGGTCGTGATGGGCGGCCTCAAGCTGGACACCCTGGAGGTCGACGCCCCGGTGCCCGTGATCGGCTGGGTCCAGGACGAGGCCCTGACCCCCAAGCCGCTGCTGGAGGGCGTCGTCGCCGACGGGGCCCGCCGCACCCTGCTGCGGCACCTGTCCTTGCAGGCCCGCGAGACCCTGAAGGCTCTGTGTGACAAGCCCGACGACCACAACCGCCCGCTGCTGGTGCGCGCGCTCATGGCGATGACCCCCCGCCGCGCGCCTCTGCGGGCCGCCGTCGCGGACGACGCCGAGGGCTTGATCGGCGCTCTGGCCGCGCTGCCCCTGTTCCGCACCTCCACCGGCCGGCTGGGCTCCCTGCGGGACATGGCCGCCCACCAGCCCATCCGGGCGGTGCAGCCGGGCCGGACCGGCACCCCGCTGCCCGGGCGCTCCCCGTTCTGGCCGCTGACCCCGGAGGAGCGCGCCTGGATGGATCGGGGGTTCACGGTCGTCGTCGCGGACGACGAGCTGCTCGCCGAGAGCCAGGGCAGCCTCCGGCGCAACACAGCCCCCCACCTCAAGCAGGTGCCCTCCTGGGTGGAGCACCAGGTGCGCCTCTCCCGGGACGGCGTCGAGGTGGTGCTCTGGCTGGACGACCCGGACGTCTCCAGGCTCGCCCTGCTGGTGGACGGCGTGCTCGCCGAGCGCCGGAGCGCCAGCTTCCCCGGGCTGAACGGCTGGGTGGACGGATCATTCGATACAGACACCGCCTTCACGACGGTCCAGCTCCCCGCCGTCGCCGAGGCCCTGCTGGACGAGGGCACCCGCACCCTGCTCCACCGGGAGGCGGGCAGCGGAGACCCCGGGCGCCTGTCCCTGCTGGCCCGGGTCATCCGGATCAAGCAGGGCCGCCCCATCGGCAAGCTGCTTGCCGAGGAGAAGCACCTGGCCGAGCTGGCCCCGTTCCTGGACCTTCGGGGCCGCCCGGTGACCCTGGGGGCCATCCGGGATGAGCTGAAGCAGCACCGCTCGCTCTTGTGGGCCGAGGCGGGCGAGGCCGACCCCGACGACGCCGGCGACCGCCTGACCCTCGCCCTGCGCTACGACCTGCGCGCCCAGCTCGTCGACGTCCTCGGGGGCAGCCTGGCCCTGGTCCACCTGCCCACCCGAAAGGCCGAGGACCAGGCCGAAGCCGCCCGCAGGCAGGCCGCCGTCGAGAAGCGCGCCCGGGAGCGGGAGGAGGAGACCGCCCGCCGCGCCGCCGAGGCCGAGGCCGCCAAAGCCGAGGCCGCGCGCCTGGAGGCGCAGGCGCAGGTCCAGGCCCGGGTGCGCGCCGTCGAGGCCATCGTGAAGGCCCACCGCGCCCAGACCGACGACGACCGGGGCGACACGCTGCTCGACGGGTGGATGGAGCGGGGGGCGCCGCCCTGGCTGGACGGCGTCGACCCCAACGCCCCCGAGGTCGCCCTGGTCGCCTGGTTCGCGGTCGGCGCCCAGCGCCGCCTCACCGACGCGGACGTGGACGCCGAGCTGTCGCTGCTGCTGCGGGTGGCGCGGACGCTGCGGGGCAGCCTGCGGTAGACCCCTCAGAACGTCCCGCGGATCCCCACGAAGCCCACGCCCACCACCGGCTGGAGGTTCGTCCGGTCGAGCACGGGCAGCGCCCGGGCCTCCTGCTCCTCGGGCGCCGCGGCGCCCTCCGCCGGGGCCTCTTCGGGGGGATCGACCGGCTCAGGCATGCCCAGGCGGGCGCGCACCGCGTGGTTGTAGGCCTCGACCCGTTGGTTCGCCTCGTCGCGGGTGTAGTAGCGGGTCAGCTCGCGCTGCTGCTGCACGGCGTATTCGAAGGGGATGGGCGTGACCGCGAGGGTCAGGGTGCCCGCCGAGACCAGCAGCAGCGAGGTCCACCGACGGTCCTCGTTGCGGCCCTCGATGGTGCGGTGGTTGCCCAGGGCCAGCTCGTAGCGGGCGTCGGCGTCGGACTGGGCAGCCAGGTAGGCCTCCTCGCTCTCGAAGTCGGAGGGGTTGAGGAAGTACTCCTGGCGGTCGGGGCCCTGGGCGTCCTGGATGCGCGCGATGGGGATGATGGAGGAGACGCACAGCGCCGCGCCGACGCCCGCCACGATGGCGGCGTTGCGCTTGCCCTTCTGGCGGTCCTCGTCGAGCTGGTTGCGGGTGTCCAGGTCGTTGGTGAGCTGGGCGAAGGTGTGGGTGTCGAGCACATAGCCCTGGCCGTCGCGGACCTCCCAGACCTCGTCGGCGCCGTCGACCACCTCCAGGCGCAGCTTGCGGTAGCGGCGCATCACGTCCGCGGGCACCGGCAGCATGTACGCCTCGCCGCCGGGGCCGATGGCCGCAGGCTCCGGCGGGGGCGGCGCCGCGGGGGGCTCCTCGGCCTCCTCCTCGCCCTCCCCCTCGACGGACTCGACGGCCTCGCCCTCTTCCTCGCCTTCTCCCTCGACGGAGTCGACGCCCACCTCGCCCTGGGCGGCGGCAGGGGCCTGCCCCACGCCCGCTGCGGGCTGCGCCTCGGCGGCGGGGGTCTCAGGCGTCTCAGCCGGAGCGGCCTCGGCCGGCGCCTCCGCAGGAGGGTCCTGGGCGAGGGCGGGCGTGGCCAGCGTCATGCACAGCAGCAGCGGGGAGATCATGGGCACATCCTGAGAAGAGAGACGCTCCGGCTGAGGTTAGCCGCTGGCCGGCGGGGCCGCACCCCCGGCGCCCACACCCCCTGCAAGGCCAGGTGTCCCGCTGCTGACAGGAGGCTGTCAGCATCCCCCGTCCTGTGGGCTCCTGGTGACACAATGCTGTCAGCAGGGGGGCCCTACATTGTCATCACCCCGCAGCGACGCGGGCGACACCAACCCCTCCACAAGGAGCATCATCATGGCCAAGCCTGTCACCTGGTTCGAGATCATGGGCGAGAACGCCGACGCGCTGCGCGGCTTCTACAGCGAGCTGTTCAACTGGAACTTCAACGTCCTCGAGGGCCTGAACTACGGCACCACGAAGTGCGACGACACCGGCATCCCCGGCGGCGTCGGGCAGGCCCCCCAGGGTCGGGGCTGGGTCACCTTCTACGTGCAGACCGACGACATCGAGGCCACGCTGGCCCAGGCCACCGCGCTGGGCGGCGCCGTGGTGATGCCGGCGCGGGCGCTGCCCGACAAGACCACCATCGCCATCCTCGCGGATCCCGAGGGGCACGCGGTGGGCGTCGTCCAGCCCGCGACGGCCTGAGCCGTGGCGTCGGCGCGGGCCGGACGCCCGGACATCGAGATAGAAGGAGTCATGCGCCGCGCCGACCGCCTGTTCCGCATCGTCCAGCTCCTCCGCACCCGGGGGCTCGTCACCGCCGAGGACATGGCGGAGGAGCTGGGCGTGTCCAAGCGGACCATCTACCGGGACATCCGCGACCTGATGGAGTCGGATGTGCCCATCCGGGGCGAGGCGGGGGTGGGCTACCAGCTCCGGCGCGGCTTCGAGCTGCCGCCGCTGACCTTCACCTCCGAGCAGATCGAGGCCCTGGTGCTGGGGGCGCGCCTGGTCGAGGCGCGGGCCGACGCCCAGCTCGCCGAGGCCGCCCGCGCCGCGATGGCCAAGATCGAGGCCGTGCTGCCGGCGCCCCTGCGCCGGGTGCTGCTGGACACCCAGCTCTTCGCGCCCCACTTCGGGTCCCCCCAGGACTCCGACCAGGTGGCCCTGCTGCGCCGGGCGATCTCCGAGCGCCGAAAGGTCCGGTTCGCCTACGAGAACCAGCGCGGCGAGCCCAGCGCGCGGCAGGTCCGACCCCTGGGCCTCTACTTCTGGGGCCAGGTGCGCACGCTGGCGGCCTGGTGCGAGCTGCGCGACGACTACCGCAACTTCCGCACGGACCGGGTCACCGACCTCGTGGTGCTGGACGAGCCGTTCGACCCCGACGAGGGGCCCTCGTTGGAGGGCTTCCTGGCCCGGGAGAAGTCGCGGATCGGCGACGCGCGGCCGTTCGACGGGGTGGGGCAGCAGAGGGGGTGACCCTCGGCTATCCTGGCCGCATGCTCACCCTCTCCCTCCTCCTGACCGGCTGCAGCCAGGAGCCCGGCGTCTGGCTGGATGAGGACGTCTGGTCCGCCTTCGATCCGGTGCAGGTCTGCGCCCAGGACCGCTGGGGGGAGGAGACCTGCGGCCTGGAGCCGGTGGTGCGAGACCCCCGGGGCGCCCCGGTCCTGGTGAAGCCCCTGACCCTCGACGGCGAGACCTACGCCTGGCACGCCCCGGACGGCTGGCCCGAGGGCGAGCTGGTCATCGAAGCCGACGCGGACCTGATCTTCGAGACGATCCCGTTCACCGCGCCGCTCCGGGGGGCCGAGGCCCCGTTCGACGCCAGCGCGCTGGACGGGGCGCGCTTCCTGCTCATCGAGCCCCCGTGGTTCGAGCCGGACGGGGCGCGCGTGATCTTCCAGGAGGCGGGCCGCCTCAGCCTGGAGTTCCTGGAGGTCACCGGGTCCGAGGCGCGCTTCCGCGTGCTCTCCGAGAAGGAGGGGCGGACCTGCGAGGTGCTCACCGCCACCGGCGACATCGGCGAGGGCGGCGCCTTGAGCTGGAGCACGCCCCTGTTCGAGCTGCCCACGCAGCCCGGCCCCACCGCGCTCCGCGACGTGAGCCTGACGCTCCACTTCACCCCCGACCTGCAGCGCGCCGCGGGGCTCAGCGTCGCCGGGGAGGTGGACCTGCGCCACGCCAAGGCGGTCCACCAGGCGCTGAGCGAGGCCCTCTGGCGGCGCGAAGGCCGGGCCGAGGGGCTGGATCCGCCCCCGGAGGACGCGCTCTGCGCCGGCCTCCCGATGTGGGGCGTCACCTGCCTGCCCTGCCCCGACGGCGAGGCGGCCTGCGTCCACGCGGCCGGGCACGCCGGGGTCCTGGAGCCGGTCCCCAATGACGCGCCCGGCGCCGCGCTGCCGGTCTGCGAACCCGTGCTGGAGGAGGTCATGGCGCCGTGGGCCTGCAGCGGCGTCCCGGGCCCCCGGAGCTGCGGCTCCACCCGCGCGCCCGCGGGCCTCCTCGTCGCCCTGCTCGGCGCGCTGCTGGCCCGCCGCCGACGCTGATCGCGCGCATCCGTACTCACGCTGAGCACGTTCATCGCCCCCGGCCTGCGGTGGACCCGCGTCCCTCCGAGATACCTCTGTGTACATGGAGGAAACGATGAGACGAGCGATCCTGTGGAGCACACCGACCCTCTTGCTGTGCGGCTGCCCGCCCAAGGATGAGATCCCGGTGGACAGCGGCCTCGACGCCGAGTTCGAGGTGGAGCAGGCCCCCGTCGCCCCCTGGGACCCGATCCGGCTCTGCGAGGACGTCGTCCGCCTCAACGGCGACCGGGTGTCCCACACCTGCGCGGCCGAACCCCAGGTGCTCGACGCCGACGGCGCGGCGGTCGCGGTGGAGCCCCTGCGCTGGCGGGACGAGGTCTACGCCTGGCGCCACCAGCCCGCCTTCGAGGTGGGCGACTACACCATCGAGGGCAGCGCCGACTTCCCGGACCGCGTGTCGTTCCCGTTCACCGTCGAGCCCTACGGCCGCAACCCGTCCTTCGACCCGGCGTTCATCGAGGGCCAGCGCTACCGCCTGGACGCCGAACCCTGGGGCGCGGCGGGCATCGAGTCCCTGCTCTGGCAGTTCGCGGGCGTGCTCCACCTGGAGATCCTGGAGGTGGGCGACGGCGAGGCCCGCTTCCGCATCACCACGACCATCGACGACAACACCTGCGAGGTCCTGGTCGCCACCGGCACGCTGAGCGACACCGGCGAGCTGAACTGGGCCGTGGACGAGATCGAGGCCGAGACCGATCCCGGCCCCACCGAGATGCGCAACCTGGGCTTGCGCCTGGGCTTCTCAGGGGACGGCACCCGGGCGGCGGGCGTGTCGGTCTCCGGCGAGATCGACCTCCAATACGTCCAGGACGCCTACGATGCGGCCGTCCTGGCGGACTGGGAGGCGGACGGCGCCGAGGGCGACCCGCCGGAGCCCGGCGGCCTCTGCGGCCTCGTGGCCGGCTTCGGGATCGAGTGCTACGAATGCGCCGACGCCGACTCGGCCTGCGTCAGCACCTTCACCCACGGCGGCACCCTGGTGCAGGTCAGCAACCCCGAGCCGGGCGCAGAGCTGCCCGCCTGCGGCCTGGACCTCGACGAGGCCGTCGAGCCCTTCGCCTGCGACATCGACATCGACATCGACTTCGGGGGGATCGACTGCAGCAGCGGCTGCGCGTCCTCCAGCGGTCACGGCGCGCCGGAGGCCCTGCTCGCGCTGTTCGGGGTGCTCTTCGCGCGGCGGCGAAGGTCGATGGTGGGTTGTTCTGGTGGTGCTGAGGCGATGGAGTGTCGTCCGCGATGGCTCACAACCAGTCACATCTCTGTAGAATGGAGAGGTGACGTAAAGTGCTGGTTCACACGCAGGCAACTCGGCGGATCAAGGTCGGCCATCCAGGCCGACCGAGAACGGGGAGTAGGGCCATCCTCGGCCCGGGAGTGCCTCGGAGGGGCCGGAGATGATGGACTCGACGTCGTCCCGTGGCCGGTCAAAAAACGCAGTAAAACTTGAAATCGATTAAATTGGTTGAATGACCAGTTTATAGTTCTCCCAATGTTGACGATTACATGTGCCCAATCCGGATCGGCGCGGCCACGCGTCAGAATGGGTTCTATTGCCACCGCCCTCTCCGAGGCACTCCCGGGCCTGGACCCGCCGTGGAGCGGGGCCCTACTCCCTGATCTCAGGAGCCCGGACCCGGTCTGGAAGACGGGCTCCCCCAAAGTCGGCAGGACGGAGCCGCTGGCAGAGTCTTGGCCCTTGGCCAGCGGGATGGCCCTCGAGATGTGACTGGTCGTGAGCCGCGATGGACGACCCCTTCAACGACCCGCCACAACCCTCCGCCGCCGCGCCAGCCCCAGCACCCCCAGCAGCGCCCACCAGCCCGCCCCCGGGGCCGCGCTGCACCGGCCGCCGGGCTCGTCGTCCGGGGGGGTGTCGTCGGGCGGGTCCGGCGGGGGCGTGGTGGAGAAGGTCATCGTCTGTGTGCCGAGGCTCAGGCCGTCGAAGCTCACGATGCCCGGGTGCACGGTCACGACGTAGTCGGTGTCCGGCGCCCAGTCCTCCAGGGGGTGGAGGTTCACGACGTGGGAGTCCTGGCCGTAGAACAGCTCCACCTCCACCGGGTGGGGGGTGCCGTCCGCGGCGGCGACCGTGATGGTGTCGGTGTTGACGGTGTCTCGGGAGAGGCCGCGCTTGAAGACGAGGTGGACGCGGGACTCCCCGGTGTCGAAGCGCTGCTCGTGGCCCATGCCGCCGTCTTCAGGCACGGTCGCCATCAGCGGCGGGTCCAGGGTGGCCGTCCCGTTCAGGGTGTCCCAGAGCTGCTGCCAGTACCGCGCGACGATCGCGCCCTCGCAGGGCGGGCTGCCGGGCATGTCCCCGTCGGCGATGTGCTCGGCGGCCCAGGGGAACTGGGCGGTGTAGCGGTCGACGGACGCCGGGTACTCCGAGGCCAGGCCCACGAAGGCGATGGCCGCGCCGAGCAGATCCTGACCGTCCTCCATCTGCCCGACCGTGACGCTGTGCCCGAAGTCGTCGGCGTAGAGCTGCACGAACAGCTCCCCCGGGAACCAGGGCTCGGGGGGCTCCCAGGGGCCCAGGATGCTGGCGTAGACCACGTCGGAGGCCTCGTCCAGGCTGTCGCCCTCGGCCCAGCCCGCCTCGGCGTCATACTGACGGGAGAGCTGCATGAACATGGCGTCGAAGGTCTGATCGGCCATGCCGTGGCTGGCCAGGCCCATCAGGAAGGCGACGTGCTGGGCGCCGGTGTCGGTGAACGGCGGGGGGTGGTGCTCCAGGATCCAGTCCCGGTAGGCGGTCTGGAAGGGCTCCCAGTGGGCGAGCTCGCCGTAGTCGTCGTCCACCGCGTAGCCGCCGTCGGGGAACATCGCCCCGTTGTACAGCATCGGCTGGAGGGCCTCGTCGGTCAGCAGGTCGCGCAGCTCGCCCTCGGGCAGGTGGGCCAGGGCGTGCGCGGTGATCCAGGCGTGGGTGGTCTGCCCGTTGGCGAGGGCGACGGGGGCGAGGGCCAGCAGCAGGGTCATGGGGGCCTCCACGAGCGTCCAGCGTAGCCCCACCCGCCGTCCGCCGCCATCGGGGTGCAGAGGGCGCGGCGCCCGATTACGCGGATCGCTGTGAGCGCGCATCGTTTCATCACCGTCGGCCGCAGCGTCCAGCTCCGCATCGAGACCGTGGACGACCTGTTCGCCCTGCCCGAGCTGGACGAGGCCCACTGGATGGCCACCAGCGCGCTGGTGTCGACCTTCAACGCCGACCCCGACTTCCTGGCCCGCCTGGACGCCGACGCCGACGGCCGCATCTCCGCGGAGGACCTCAAGCGCGCCATCGCCTGGACCCGGGGCCTGCTGGCCGACCCCACCGGCCTGCGCGAGGGCAACGACACCCTGGCCCTGGCCGCGCTCAGCGACACCGCGGACGGCCAGCGGCTGCGGCGCGCGGCGGGCAAGGTGCTGGAGCGCACCGACGCGGCGGACGCCACCCGGATCACCCTGGCGCAGATCCGTCAGGTCGAGCAGGTCGAGCACGAGCGCGGCCTGAGCGAGGCCGGGCGGGTGCTGCCGGCGGCGGCCCCCTCCGACGCGGTGCGCCAGCTCATCGACGACGTCCTGGCCACCGTAGGCGGTGAACCCCACCCCGCCGGGGGCGAGGCGCTGAGCGAGGCCGGGCTCGACGCCTTCCTGGCCCAGGGCCGGGCCTGGCTCGAGTGGCACGACCGGGGCGACCCCGAGGCGGGCGATCCGGCGGTGATGCCCTACGGTTCGGACACCCCGACCGTGCACGCCCGGGTCGAGGCCCTGCGCGAGAAGCTCGACCAGTACTTCCTGCTGTGCGAGGCCCTGCGCCTGGACAACGCGCTGGACGACCGGCGGTGGTCTCCCCTCAAGGCCCCCGAGGACGTGCTGCCCACCGCGCCGGGCGACGTGGACGCCTGGCTGGCCCGGGCCCCGCTGGCCCCGCCGCGCCTCGACGGGGTGCTGCCGGCGGACGGCGTGCTGAACGCCCACTACGCCGAGGCTTTCGCTGCGCTGCGTGAGGCGGTCCCCGACCTGCCCGAGCCCCTGGACGCGGCGAGCTGGCGGGCGCTGGTGGGCCGCCTCGAGCCGCACCGGGCCTGGAGGGCCGCCCGCCCCCAGGTGGCCGTGGACGGGCTGCCCGTGGAGCGGCTGCGTCGGCTCCAGGCCGATCCCACCCTCACCGAGGCCGTGCGCGCGCTGCTCGCCGAGAGCCACGACCGCGCGGTGGTGATGGAGAACCTCCAGGATCTGGAGACCCTGCTGCTCAACCAGGGCTGGCTGTTCCCCTTCGCCAACAGCTTCGTGAGCTTCCCGGATCTGTACGACCCCACCAGCCGCGCGCTGTTCGAGCAGGGCACGGTCGTCATGGACGGTCGCCACTTCACCCTCACCATCCGGGTGCGCAACCGGGCCCGTCACGTCCGCTTCGCGGAGTCCTCCAACCTGTTCGTGTTCTATGCTGAGGTCCACGACATCGAAGGCACGGTTCTGTATGAGATCGCCGTCCCGGTGACCTCGGGGGGGCGGGGCAACCTCATCACGGGCAAGTGGGGCGTGCTGCACGACCGCGACGGGGTGGAGCATCACGCGAAGATCGTGCACCTCGTCGACAACCCCATCAGCCTCGCCGAGGCGGTGTTCGCCCCCTTCCGCCGGCTGGGCGAGGCCATCGCCGGGCGGCTGGACAACCTCAAGCAGGACCGCCGCAAGGCCCTGGAGGAGGAGGGCGGCAAGCTGGTGGACACGGCCGTCCAGCAGCCCCCTGCGTCCGCCGACAAGGCGCCGACCACCATGGGCACCAACATGGCCACCGGCAGCATCGCGGTGGCGGCGCTGTCCTCGGCGGCGGCCTTCGTCACCAGCACCCTGGAGGGCGTGGCGGGCACCACGCTGCTGATGGGGCTCGCCACCGTGATCGGGGCGGTGCTGGGCCCCAGCCTGCTGCTGGCCTTCTTCAAGCTCCGCCGCCGCGACCTGAGCGCCTACCTCGAGGGCGCCGGCTGGGGCACCAACGGCCGCATGTACCTGACCCGCGCCCAGGCCGCGACCTTCACCCTGCGCCCGCCGTACCCCCAGGGCGCCGAGGGCGTGCCGGTCACGCGGCGGTACGGGTGGCTCCTGCTGGCGCTGGTGCTGGCCTGCGGGGCGGCGCTGTGGTGGACGCTGCAGGGGTGATGGGGGCGCGGGGGGGGTCGAAACCGGGGTCGTCCGCCGCCCACCTCCCCACCGGCCAGCCCCCGCTGAACGGGGTACGTATACCCGGTGGCCAAGCTCCCCCCGCCGCCTGTCTACACCGAGGGCCCGCTGCCCGGCGAGGTCCTCGACGCCCTCATCGCGGACGCCCAGGCGCGGCACCGGTCGCGCATCGGGACCCTCGACGCGCTGCATCGGGAGCACAGCCAGCTCGGCGAGGAGATGAACGAGGGCCTGGCCGAGACCTCCAGCGTGTGGGACCTCGTCAGCGCGGCGCTGGGCCCCGGCGAGGTCGGGCCGCACCTGCGGCGGCTGCTGGGGCGCATCCCGGTCTTCGCCCAGGCCGAGCCCGCGGCGGCCAGCGCCACCACCCTGGAGCGCAAGCTGGAGCAGACCCAGCGCCAGCTCCTGCGCCTGGACCACCACCTCGTGCGCATCAGCGCCGACCGCGCCGCCCTCCAGGGCGAGCTGGATGCCCTGACCACCCGGCTGGGCCACGCCGCCCACGACGCCGAGCTGGCCGCGGACGACCTCGCCGCCTGCCGCACGCAGCTCGTCCGTGATGCCGATGACGCCGACCTCCTTGCGCGCGTCTCCCTCCGGGAGGCCGAGCTGCGGGCGTTGACGGTGCAGCGGGTCCGGTTGCGGGCGGTGCTCGGGCTTCAGCACGAGTTCCTGCGCCTGGTGGAGTCGGTCGCCGCGCACCTGGGGGAGCTGCGCGAGGCCAGCGCCGGGGTGCTCGATGCGCTGGACCGCAAGCTGGGGGAGATGGCCGCCGAGGCCCAGGCCCGGGACCTCGCCCGCGCGGTGGGCGAGGACATCGACGACGTGCGCGCCTCGGTGGCCCGGGTCAACCGCTGCGCGACCGAGGGCGCGGTGCTGCTCACGGAGACCCTGGACCGCCTGGCCGACGAGGTCGACCTGCTCTCCCCGAACACCCCCACCGCCCTGAACGCCCAGCGCGAGGTGCGCGCCGCCCTGCGCCAGGACGCGGTGGACGACCTGGTCCGCTACACCCGGGATGAAGCCGCCCGCAAGCGTCGCCTGGCGCAGCTCACCGGAGACGAGGATGTCTGACGCCCCGGTCGCCCTGGACCCCTCGGCCGCCGGGGCGGCGGTGGACGCCTGGGTCGAGGCCTTGCAGGCGCTTCGCCTGAACAAGCAGTTCCCCCCGTGGCGGCAGGTCGCCGCCCACCTGCGCGCGATGGCGGACGTCGGCCTCAAGGTCGACCGCACCAGCGGCCTGCCGGCCCCCCGGGAGTGGCTGCGGGTGCGCACCGCCCACGAGCTGGCCGCCGAGCACCTCGCCGAGCTGATGGCCATCGACCTGGTGGCCCTGCCCCCCGCCGAGGCCGCCCGGATCCGCGCCGAGCGCGACCGCCTGGAGCGGGTGATGGACATCGACCCCCTGCCCACCCGCCACATGGAGGTCGCGCTGCGCCACCTCGACGGCGAGCGGGCGTCGTGGCGGGTCCTCATCGACCGCCTGGACCTCGCCACCGCCACCCTGGCCCGCTACAGCCTCATCCTGTCGGGCACGCCGGGCCGGCACGTCTCCCGGGGCGAGCTGGAGCTGAAGGCCAGCGAGGCCTTCGCCCGGGACCTGGAGGTGCTCTCCACCCAGGACGCCGCCCTGGCCTTCGCCGTGCTCACCGAGCACGGTCTGGAGGTGGAGGAGGTCGTGCGCGGGGTCATCGGCCCGGGCTGGCTGCCGGGGACGACGCCCTGCGGGCCGGCGCCCCTCCACGCCGTGGGCTTGCAGCAGCCCGCGCTCACAGCCGCGCTGGAGCGGGCGTCCCGGGACCTCTCCGGGGGGCGGGTGGACGACCCTCTGGCCGTGCGGGTGACTGTGCCAGGTCAGGGCGCGACGTTCGGCCTGGCCGGGATGCGGAAGTGGGCGGTGGCGAAGGGGGACCGGGGGCGGCTGAGGGCGTGGCTGGCGGGGACGGGGAGTCGGAACCTGGTGTATGGGTGGGGGTGAGGGTCAGCAGTAGTGATCGTAGTAGCAGGTGACGTCGGCGCCACCATCACCCGGATCCTCGTAGAAACAACCTTGCGACGTTACGTGCAAGTGGTCATCGCAGATCTCGGTGCAGAGATCGCTCGGGAGATCTCCCTCATCTACATTCGACACGATTTCCCGGAAGTCATAGAAATCTATCTCCTCCTCCGTGAGATACACAGTCTCGTTTCTTCGCTCACCAAACTGGCAGCACCCCGCCAGCGCGACGGCCATCAGACCCCACGCGGCCGTCGCCATCCTGGATGTTCCTGGCATGCGTCTCACTCTACGCTCGGGTCTCTCGCAGCATACCCGATCCGAGCTGGCGTCGCTGCGGCTTCGCCGCGCTCACTGGACCAGCTGGGCGTCGACGAAGATGCTCTGGCGGGTCAGCTACTGCGCCTGGCGGCTGCGCTGGACACGCCGGTGGGGGAGATGCTGCCGGCGTCGGTGGAGGTGTCGCAGGGGTGACCCGCGGCGTCATCATCTCGTTCATGGATCTGGCGCCCGATACAGGGCTCCCGGCCTGCGTTGATTGGATGGCGGCGCCGAATTCCGGCCCGTCAGTGGCGCCCGACCGACGACGGCGTATCCGCATACTCCGAGGAGGTTGGGCGCCGCTGGCGGGTCGGAGAGCAAGCTGAGGCCAATCAACGCAGGCCGGGAGCCCTGTATGTGCCGCTCAACATATCTCCTCGACATAACAATCAAAGTCGGCCCCATCATCATCCGTCAGAAAGAAGGCGCAGTCCGTGGTCTCGAATAACGCATGTTCCCTGCAGACCGTTTGACAGACCTGACTGGATGGGCTTCCCTCCTCTACTTCAAACGTATAGTCAAGCATCTCCAACTCGTCAGCCGACAAGTGAACCGAGCTGTACCTGGGTTCACCATAACCACAACATCCAGTAGTTCCAACGATCAGAATCACATACAGAAAAGTCGACCACTCGACGCGGTGTGGTTGACATCGCTCACGGCTACGAAGGTCAGGTGTACCTGGCATGCGTCTCACTCCACGCTCGGGTCTCTCGCAGCATACCCGATCCGAGCTGGCGTCGCTGCGGCTTCGCCGCGCTCACCGCGGACAGACCTCCTCCACCATCTCGTAGGGACCCGATACAAACCCCCGCGCCTCCTGCGACAAGACCTCCAACTTCGAGCGCAGCAGGAAGCGATGCCAGTCGTGAACCCGCCCCTCCAGAGCCACGTCCAGCCCCCGCCCGGTCGCGGCCAGGCGCTCACCGAGCACCTCGACGGCGACGGCCTCCGCGCACACCGCCATCCGGGCGGAGGAGGTGTGGACGATGACTTGATTGTAGTTGAACCGCGTGTACCTGGGGCGGAGGTCGATCTTGAAGTCGCCGGAGAAGCCCCGCGCGTGCAGCGCGGTGAGCAGGCGCTCCAGCTCAGCCGCTGTGAGCACCGACGCGAAGTCGTCGAGCTGGAGGAAGACCTTCCAGGCGATCCCGTCCACCAGGGTCGCGGGCGCATCCACCACAAACCAGGCGTAGACCTCGGAGGTGGGCGCTGCGTGGATCGGGCCGTGGTCCCCGAGCTCCTCCGCGAAGGCCCGCAGGCTGTGGGCCCATCGCTGGTCAGTGTGCATCTGCTCAGGGGGGGGGTGAGGACGTCGGGGAGGCCCGGGAGAGGAGCATCCGTCACGGATGCCCCCACCCGAGCGCCCTCGACCTCCCCACCCCTGCTACACTCCCGTCATGGTCCCCCTCCTCGCCCTGCTCGCCTGCACCGCCGGCGCCCCGGCGCCCCCGGAGACCTTCGCCTACGACCTCACCCACGCCGGCGCCACCGTCCACGTCCCCGTCGGCGCCGAGCTGTCCATCACCCTGCCCGCCCCCGACGACACGTACCTGCGCGCCGGGCCGGACGTCCGCGGGGAGGGCCTGTTCTACCTGGGGGTCAACCCGCCGGAGGGCGGCCAGCAGGTCTACCGCTTCCGGGTGGACGCGGTCGGCACCTTCCGGGTCTCCTTCGAGCGGGTCTATGGCGTCGAGACCTACAGCCCCCCCGACGCCCTGGAGGACCCCGCCACCCGGCCCGTGCCCCGCCGGGTCGAGGACTACGCCCTGGTCATCGAGGGGGGCGGATGAGCGCACCCGACGGCCTCGACGCCCTGCCGGTGCTGGGCGTGGGCGCCAGCTTGAGCTTCGGCGCCGAGCCCGACCCCGTCGCCCTGGCCGCCGCCCCCGGCGGGCCCGCCTTCATCGAGTACGCCGGGGCCGCCCAGCACACCTGGCTCGCCGAGCCTCTGGGCCGCCTGCGCGCGGCCGGCGTGCCCGTGCTCTACCACCCGAGCTGCCTGAACCTCTGCGGCCCCGACCCCAACCCGCCCGCCTGGCTGGCCGCAGTCGACGCCCACGTCCGCGCCGCCGGCTCCGCCTGGCTGGCCCAGGACGTCGCGGTCTGCTTCATCGGCCCCACCCCGGGCTATTCCATCCAGCTCGGCTACTTCATCCCCCCCGTCCTCACGCAGCCCGCCCTGGACGAGGCCGCCGCGCGGGTGGCCGAGGTGCGCGCCGCCGTCGACGTCCCCCTGCTGCTGGAGCCCGCCCCGGTGACCTTCCACCTCGGCGACATGGACATCTTCACCTGGCTGGGCCAGCTCGCCGAGCGCACCGGCTGCGGGCTGCTCCTCGACGCCGGGCACGTCGTCTCCCACCAATTCGCCGCCGGCCGGGGCCTGACCGAGGGCCTGGAGACCCTGCCCCTGGAGCGGGTCATCGAGCTGCACGTCGCCGGGGGCGTGCTCCAGGAGCACGAGGGCCGCCGCTACTACCTCGACGCCCACGACCTGCCCCCCCTGCCTGAGGCCTGGCAGGTGCTGCGCTGGCTGCTGGAGCGCTGCCCCAACCTGCGGGCCGTCTGTGTGGAATGTGAGGGCGCCGCCGCCCAGGCGGTGCTGCCCATGCTGCAGAAGACCCGGGAGCGGGTGGCTTTCGGCGCCCTGAGCGAGGCCCTCCGGGACAAGGCCCGCGCGGAGCTGGCGACGTGACCCCCCAGCGCTTCCTGGAGCGGCTCCTGTTCGACCAGGAATTGCGGGCCCGCTTCGCCGCGGACCGGGGCGCGACCCTGGCCGCCCACGGAGTCGAGGCCCCCGGCCTGTTCGCCGATCTGGACCTCCACGGCCTGGAGTTGGACGCGCAGGTCCGCCGCCGCTACCTCATGAGCGCCCTGTGCCGGCCCTTCCCCCTGAGCGCCGCCGCGCTGGGAGCGGCCCCGGGAGGGCCGGCGCGCCTCTCCGCCTTCCTGGCCTCCCCGCACCTGTTCGGCCCCCTGGGGGCTCGCACCGCCGCCTTCGGGGACCACCTCGCCCGGCTGCTGGCGCTGGCGGACCTGCCGCCGGTCACGAAGGGCCTCCTGCAGGCCAACCTGGGCTGGGAGCGGGCGCTGGTGGACAACGCCGCCGCGCTGCGGGAGGCCGCCGCGCGCGGCGAGGCCCCCGGGCTGCCGCCGAAGCCCGCGGCCTCGGCCCTCAAGAAGGGACGGCTCACCCTGCCGCCCTACCTGCTGGCCGCCGAGCTGCCCCTGCCCACCGGCCTGCTGCGGGCCGCCCTGGACGGTGTCAGCGCCGCGGACGCCTGGGCGCGCGTCGAGGCGGGCGCCCTGGACCCGGGGCGGGTGGTGACCGTCTCCCGGGCCGACCCGGTGCCGGTGACCATGCTGGCGCGGGGGTACGTGGCCGGGATGAGCCAGGACCGGGCCGGCGCGGGCGGGGTCGCCCCGCTGGTGGACGTGCGGCACCTCACCGTCGAGCTGTCCGGGCGCCAGGGGGCGCTGCTGGCCATGCTCCAGGAGCGCCCTCGGCTGCGGGACCTGCCGGCCGCGCGGGCGCGGGTCCTGCGGCGCCTGGCCGAGGCGGGGGTCCTCGACGCGATCCGCTGAGATGCCGATGGCGTCGACCTCACGGAAGATCCGTCTGCGAGGTTGTCAGGTTCCGGAGCGCGTCCGCGTAGGGGAGGGTGTTCGCTGACGCCGCGGGTGCCCGATGACCTCCCTCCCTGCCCTCTCCGCCTCGACGACCCCCGCGCGTCCCCTGCCCCGCGCGCCGCTGTCCGCGGTGGCGCGCCTGCTGTGGGACCCCTACACCTTCATGGCCACCGCCCCCGCGCGCCACGGGGACGTGTTCCTGCTCGACGTCGGCGTGGCCCGGGTCGCCGTCCTGAGCCACCCCGACGCCATCACCCACGTCCTGCGGACCCACGCGAAGAACTACCCCAAGGAAGGAGCGATGTGGGACGGGGTGCGCACGCTGATGGGGAACGGGCTCGTCGTCAGCCAGGGCCCCCACTGGCAGCGGCAGCGGCGCATGATGCAGCCCCACTTCAAGCGGGCCCGCCTCGCCGCCATCGTGGACCGCATGTCCGAGGCCATCGAGGGCGTGCTCGACGCCTGGGACGACCGCACCGACGGCCCCATCAACATGAACGCGCTGTGCCCCCACCTCACGATGGCGGTCACCGTGCGGGCGGTCTTCGGCACCGGAATCGACACAGAGGACGTGCAGGCGGTCGGCGACGCCCTGGCCTTCGCGCTGCGGTACCTCGTGCGGGGCATGGCGCTGTCGATGCTGCCCCGCTGGCTGCCCCTGCCCGGCCGCCGCCGCTACGCAGCCTGCCTGCGCGTCATCGACGACGTGGTCTACCGGATGATCGAGCGGTGCCGGCAGGAGCCGAGCGGCGAGGGGCTCCTGCGTCTGCTCATCGACGCCCGCGACCAGGACTCCGACGAGGGCATGAGCGACCAGGAGCTGCACGACGAGGTCCTCAACCTGTTCATCGCCGGCTACGAGACCACCGCCACCGGCATGGCCTGGGCTCTGTATGCCATCGCCGAGCAGCCCTGGATCGGCGACCGGATCCGCGAGGAGGTCCGCGCGGTGGCCGGCGACGCCCCGCTGCGGGCCGAGCACCTGCACCAATTGACCTGGACCCGCATGGTGGTCAAGGAGGCCCTGCGCCGCTACGCACCGGCCTGGCAGGTGATGCGCACCGCCGTCGAGGACGACGAGATCGGCGGCTACACGGTGCCCGCCGGCACACAGATCATGCTGTCGTTCTGCGGCAGCCACCTCCACCCCCAGGTCTGGCCGGAGCCGGAGCGCTTCGACCCCACACGGTTCACCCCGGAGGCCGAGGCCGCGCGCCCCCGGGACGCCTGGATGCCCTTCGGCACCGGGAAGCGGATGTGCATCGGCAAGGAGCTGTCGCTGATGGAGGGGAGCCTCCTCCTCGCCCAGATCCTCCGGCGCCATCGGCTCTCCCCTCTCCCCGACCGCTCCCCGGTGCCACGCCTCTCCCTGGTGACGACCAGCCGCGACGGGATCTGGCTGCAGCTCACCCCCCTCCCCTAGAAGACAGGAACCCCGATGACGTCCTGGCAAGACCTGCTGGGCCAGCTCGCGCTGGACCGCCCCTCCGCCGACGCGCCCTTCTCCGCCGTGCCGCCCTGGCTGTACGCCGCCGTCCAGCGCACCTCCCGCGAGCAGGAGGTGCGGCTCATGCCCTGGGAGATGCAACACAATCAGCAGTTCTTCCGGCTGCGGATCCATGACCAGCTCAAGCAGCGGTTCGACGCGTCCGGGGCGCTGCTGTCGGCCGACACCAACCGCTACAGCAGCGAGCGCTACCTGTACGATCTGCGGCCCGGGGGCGCGATGTTCCACGTCGCCCCGGCCACTCTGCTCACGAGCCTGCTCCCGGACCTGGCCGCGCAGGTGGGCCTGCGCTTCCCTCGGGCGGGCGACCCCCGCTACCCGCACCTCTGGATGCTGGTGGAGGCCGCGACCCCCTTCGCCGCAATCATGGACGATCTGATGGAGGTGTACTGCACGCCCGAGGAGACCGCGGCCTTCATCGCCTACATCCGGCGCACCGGGCGGGCGTTCGTGGCGGCGGCCGAGGCCGGGGCCCCCGCCTCCGCGGTGGACCTCTCCGCGCTCCCCACCGAGGGCTCGCGCTTCCCGGGCGAGCACTTCAGGTACTACGTCTGGCTGCTCCAGTGCTTCGTCGCCCACGGCCACGCCCAGCACCCGGCCGACCCGGCGCGGCGGGCGAACACCGCCGCCTGGACGGAGCGCTTCGTGGAGGCCGTCTGTGTGCTGGCGCGGGGCTACGCGGTGGAGCACCACGCCTACCTGCAGGCCGAGGGCCCCGGCGCATTCACGACAGAGGACTACCTCGGCTGGCGGACCCTCACCTCGGACATGGAGATCGCCTACGCGGTGGTGGGCCTCATGCTCAACCTCTCGATCGACCGCGCGCCCTTCGAGGCCCACCTGCGCGCCGACGTCTACAAGCGCACCGAGGTCCTGACCGGGGTGTTCAACGACCTGATCTTCCTGAACAAGGACGTGCTGCACTACAAACATGCGGCCCGCCTCACCGGGCTGGCGCCCCAGGCGCAGCGCCAGGTGGACCTCCTCAAGCTGCGCCACGAGGTGACCCGCGGGCTCATCTCCCGGGACGTGATGGTCCAGGTCGTGGACGACGCCATCGCCAGCGTGCAGCGGGTCCACGACGCCTGCGGCGACGCGCTGCTGGACAGCTACGCCCTTCTGTGTCTGATGATGGCGCACGCCTGCAACGTGTGGCAGCTCACCGTCGCCCGCTACGCCCCCTACGGCGACACCGCGATGGTCGAGCCCCTCAGGGTGCGCCGCGCAGCGCTTGGATGAGCACGTCGAGCGCCCCGGTCCGGGCCAGCACCCCGGCGGCGGCGTAGCGCACCCGGGGCAGGGGGTGGTCCAGCAGCTCGACCAGGAAGGGCCAGGCGGCGTCCCCTGCCAGGGTGAGGGTGTGGCGGGCCAGGACGTGCCGCTTGCCGGACTCCGAGGAGAGCTGGTGGGCCATGCGCTCGATGGCGGGGACGTGGCCCAGCCGGGCGAGGGCGCGGTCGGCGGCCTCGTGGGCCTCGGGGCCGGCGCGGTGGCGGTAGCGCAGGATGGCCGCGTTGGCCTCGGGGCGGCCGAGCATGGCCAGGGCGTCCAGCGCGGAGGCCGCGTCCACATCCAGGCGGCTCAGCAGGCGGATCAGGGCCGGGATGGCCGCCGGGTCCCCCAGCCGCCCCAGGGCCAGGATGGCCGCCCGCCGGATGGCGTCGTCCTCGTCGAGCAGGAGCCCGAGCAGCGCGGCCAGGGCCTCCCGTGAGCCGCTGCGGCCCAGGCCCGAGATCGCGTAGCGCTGGAGCAGGGCGTGGTCATCGTCCAGGGCCTCGATGAAGGCCGCCACCACCTCGGGGTCCCGGGCGTCGACCGCGACCGCGGCGGCCAGGGCCCCGCGCCCGCCCTCCTGGAGCGCCCGCAGCAGGGCCGGGGCGGCGCGGGGGTCGGGGTGGCGCTTGAGCCAGTGGATGAGCGAGCTGCGCGCCACGGTGGGCGCGTCATCCAGCGCGGCGACGATGGCATCGGCGTGCTCCGCCCCCAGGGCCATGACCGCGACGTGGGCGTCGTTGTGGGAGATGGAGCCCTTGGCCTGCACCGCCGCCAGCAGCCGGGGCAGGTCCAGCGCCCCCAGCCGCGCCAGGGCCACCGCCGCGAGGTCCGCCAGCTCGGGCGCGTCGAGCGCCCGGCGCAGCGCCGGGATCGCGTCGGGGTCCTGCCCCCGGCCCAGGGCCAGGACGGCGACCTCCTGATGGGCCAGCGGGCCGTCTTCCAGCACGGCGAGCACCGGCTCCAGGCCCCCCGCCTGCACCACGGCGGCGAGCTGGAGGCCCACCAGGTGCGGGGGCGGCCCGCCGGGGCCCAGGGTGCTGAGCAGGGCGGGGATGGCCGCGGGGTCGCCCAGGGCCCCCAGCGCGCGGGTGGCCGCCATGACCACGTTGCGGTTGGGGTGGCGCAGCAGGGCCTCCAGCGGCCTGCGGGCCGCCCCGATCGCGCCCAGCGCCGCGGCCGCCTCGCAGACCACCGGCGGGGAGGGATCCAGGAGGGCCGCCACCAGGCCGTCGACCGCCTCGGGGTCGGCGAGCTGCCCCAGGGCCCGCGCGGCGCCGTACCGGGTCTCGGTGCGGGGGTCGGTGAGCAGGACCGTCAGCTCGGGCAGCACCGTGGCGTCGCCGTGGGCGGCCAGCCCCACGATCGCGAGGTGCCGGGTGGCGACCTCGTCGCTGAGCAGCATGGCGCGCAGGGCGTCCCGGGCGTCCTCGGTGCTCGCCTGCGCCAGCGCGGCGCCGGTGGCCCGGCGCACGGCGTCGTCCTCGTCCCAGGCCAGCTCCAGGAGGCGGCGGTGGTCGGGGTCGACGTGCTCCACGGCGGCGCAGCGCACCTCGGGGTCGGGGTCGAGCAGCGCCCCCGTCACGCACGGATCCTCCGAGTCCAGCGCGGCGATGGCCAGCAGCGCGTGATGGCGCAGCGTGGGGTCGGGGTCCTCCATCGCCTCCCGGAGCGCCTCCAGGGCCTTGGGGTGGGAGAGCAGGCCGAGGGCCCAGGCGGCGGCCTCCCGGCGTCCCGAAGGCGGCGGCTGGGCGCGGCGCTGGCGCACGGCCTCGCCGGTGGGGCGATGGTCGGCCGAGGCGCGCCCCCGACGCAGCAGCAGCGGCAGCACCCGGGGGTGGATCACCGCCGCGAGGGCCTGGAGGGCCTGGCTGCGCAGGGCGCGGCGCTCCAGGGGATCCTCGTAGCGCTGGCGCAGGGGCTCCAGCGCATCGGCGATGAGGGCGCCCCGCTCCTCCAGAGCCTTCAGCGCGTCCGCGCGTTCACGGGTGGGGGTCGCGTCGAGCCGCTCCAGCAGCTCGCGTGTCGAGGGCGCGCGCGTCACCCGCGCAGTCTACACTGAGGAGGCCCCGGCCTGGAGTCCCGTCATGCTTCGTCTCACTCTGGTCCTCCTGCTCCCGCTGCTCGCCTGCAAGGACGACGCCGCGCCCGCCGACGACAGCGCTGTCTCGACGGATGACAGCGCCGACACGGGGACCCCCCAGCCCAGCCACTGCGCGGCGCTGGGCCTGCCGGAGCGCGCGTTCGACGCCGCCGCCACCGGCGACGGCTACGACGAGGTCGCCAGCGACTTCACCGTCAGCACCCTGGACGGCCCCTGGACCTTCTCGGAGCAGTGGACCGGCTGCGACAGCTACCTCTTCATCAACTTCATCTCCGGCTACGACTACCCGGAGCAGATCTGGGCCAGCGACGTGGGCGCGTTCCTGCGCAGCGCCCCCGACAACACCCACACCTTCTTCATGTCCTACGAGCAGGACGACGCCGAGATCCTCACCGACGTCGAGGCCATCCGCGACCGCGTGGAGGCCGAGCTGGCCCTGCTCACCGAGGACGAGGCCGCCGCCTGGCGCGAGCGCCTGCACTACGTGGACGAGAGCGCCTGGACCACCGGGGACTGGATCGGCCGCTGGCTTCAGGGCTCCGGGGCCTGGGCCTTCGCCATCGACCCCACCCAGACCGTGCGCGAGGTGGGCTACTTCGCGAACCCGGGCCGCAACTGGGCCGGGGAGCTGGCCTACGCCAACAACGAGGCCACGTATTACAACCACGAGCTGCGCCGGGACGCTGCGCTGGCCGCCGAGGAGGGCGTCACGGTGGTGCCCGTGTTCACCGGGGACAGCAGCAGCGCCGTGAGCACCGTCGACGTGACGCTGCCCGACGCCGCGACGATGGCGGGCTTCGACACCTGGACGCTGGACCTCACCCTGGGCTGCGCCCACCCCTACTACGAGGGCTGCGGGGAGTGGGACTACCTCGTGAACCTCTACCTCTGCGACGCGGACGACCCGGAGCGCTGCACCACCGAGCTGGGCCGCTGGGTCACCGCCTACGCCCGCCCGGGGCGCTGGGTCACCGACATCAGCCCCTACCTCGCGCTCGTGAAGGACGGCGGCGCCCGGCGGGTCCGCTTCGCCACCAGCCAGGCCTACGACCTGACCCTCGACTTCCGCTTCTCCAACCAGGGGCGGGGCGGCGCGCCGACCGACATCGAGTGGCTGTGGGGCGGGGGCAGCTTCAACGAGGGCTACAACGACGCCCACGAGACGGTCCCCTTCACCCCGCCCGCCGACGCGCAGCGGGTGGAGCTGGTGGCGGTGATCTCCGGGCACGGCTGGGGGGCCGAGGTGGAGAACTGCGCGGAGTTCTGCAACCACGAGCACCACTTCACCGTCAACGGCGCGGCCACCTACGTGAAGGACCACCCCCTGGCCGGCAGCGCCACCGGCTGCGTGGACCAGATCGCCGACGGCGTGGTGCCCAACCAGTTCGGCACCTGGCCCTACGGGCGCGGCGGCTGGTGCCCCGGGCTGGACGTCGCCCAGTACGTGGTCGACATCACCGCGGACGTGACCCCGGGCGAGGAGAACACCCTCACCTACGAGGGGCTCTTCGAGGGCCAGCCCTACGTGCCCGAGCCCAGCGGCAGCGGTCAAGGCTTCGGCGCGCGCATCGACATGGTGTCGTGGCTGGTGTACAGCCGATGATGGCGACCGCGGCGCTGTCGTGCCAGAATAGGCGTGGGACGACAGCGCGGGGGCCACCATGTCCAAGCCGGACATCTTCCAGTACACCAGCTATCGCCAGTACATCGCGGACTGGCTGGATCGCCCCGGCGGGGGCTCCATGGCCGACCTGGCGACGGCGGCGGGGTGCGCGCCCTCGCTGATCTCGGCGATGCTCAACACCCGCGCCCCGGCCGATCGACGCCGCAGGCTCACCGAGCAGAGGCGGCCCGCCTTCTGCCGCGCGCTGGGGCTGGAGCGCGACGAGGCCGACTTCCTCCGGCAGCTGATGGCCTTCGAGGACGCCCCGGACGAGGCCAGCCATGCCCGGGCCTGGGCGGAGATCCAGGCGACGCTCCAGCTGCGGGACGCGACGCCCCTGGAGGGCCGGGCGTTCCAGTTCTTCCAAGACGGCCACAACCTGGCGATCTTCGAGCTGCTGCGCTGCGCCGGGGCCCGCCCCGAGCCGGGCTGGATCGGCCGTCGGCTGCGCCCCCGCATGCCTGAAGGGGAGGTACGCGGGGCGCTTCGGCGGCTGGTGGGCCTCGGCCTGCTCCGCTACGGGCGCGAGGGCGAGCTGCGCCCGCAGGAGACCGTCGTCATCGACTCCCAGCACCAGGACCTCGAGGTCCGGCGGGCCACCCTCCACAGCCTGCACCGCTGGGCGCTCGACCGCGCCGCCGAGGCGCTCGACCGCTTCGGCCCCCAGGAGCGCTGCCTCCGCACCGTGACGCTCGCCCTGCCCGAGGAGCGGCTGCCCGAGCTGGTCGCCCGCATCGAGCAGCTGGAGCGTGAGGTCGTGCAGCACAGTCAGGCGGCGCAGCCGAACCGGGTCTATCAGCTCAGCGTCCAGCTCGTGCCCCTCTCTCAGCGCACCGACACCTGAGGTGGGTTGGTGACGATCACCACCTGGAGCACCTCCGGCTCGCCCGCGGCTTCGTCAGCGTCGACGAGCGTTGACGAGTGGAACACGCTCCACGGCTCGGCGCTGCCCGGGAGCCAGGCCTGTGGCGGGACCGCGAACCGGGGCGCGGCGTCGCACCACTTCCCCGGCGGCAAAGGGGTCACCAGCGGGCGGGTGAGGGCGGCCGCCCCCAACCCCCGAAGGTTCCACTTCTCCCCTTCGCAGCTGGACAGCTCCACCTCATCCAGCGTCACCACGACCTCCGTCGCCGTGGGCGCATCGACCACGATCGTCACGGTCAGCGTGGGCCTGGGGGCGGGGCGCGCAGCGGCGAGGGGCTGAGAGGCGAGGAGCATCGTGAGCCAGGTCATTCGGGACCTCCGTGTGGTTGCCCCCGCAAGAGAAGCAAGGTCCGTGCCGACCGGACACGCCCCGACACACCCCGTGTGGATCTGGCGGACCACGGACGACCCCGCCACACACCGTACGGCGACGACGCTCCCTTCAAGGCGCCCACGGCCCCTCCCCGGGCCCTGAAGCCAACACGGACCGTGTCGGGCGTGACGGGCCGGAGCCGCCCGGCCGACCTACGCTGCTCACAACCTCCGGGGGGGGACCCCTGAGGTTTCAAAAACCCAAGGAGTGATGATGAGCAAGCGCAACCCTGCGTTCCGTCTGTCCCTGTTCATGGGCCTCTCAGCAGGCCTCCTCGCGATGACGGCCTGCGCGCCGACCGGGTGGGAGGAGCCCGCTCCGAACGCCCCAGCCGTCCAGGACGTCGAGGCGCCCACCGCCGAGACCCTGCTCGCGGACCTCCAGGTCCAGCGGCAGCGGGCGGTCACTGCGGACGCCCGCGGCACGATGTCCTTCACCCGTGACCTGGACATGACGGATGAGGCGGACTTCACCTTCGTGCGCAACCGCTTCCTCAACGCCGGCCTCAACCCCAAGAACGCCCCGCAGCTCTTCTCGGAGCTGGAGGCCATGCGCGCCGGCGCGCGCAACGTGAACACGGCCTGGCGGAGCAGCGGCACCGGCTGCACCAACCCGCTGGACGTCAGCGTCAGCGGCAGCGTCGTGACCAGCCGGGCCATCGGGACCTGCTTCGGCGGCACGGACTACACGTTCACCGACGTCTACGCGACCAACAGCACCGACGGCCTGCTGGGCTACGCCTCGGCCGAGGACTGGGGCGGCGGGCAGTTCGTGGAGGCGACGCTGGCCAGCAACAGCGACCCCGAGATCATCGACAGCATGGTCTTCGCGATGGACAGCAGCGGCTACCAGCTCCGCTACAACGCCCGGTTCGTCCCGAACCTCGCCCTCGCGACCGAGCGTCTCGACGAGCCGGAGGACCGCCAGAAGGGCACAGCTGGCGTCATCGACGTCTGCCTGTACCGCGGCAACAGCAACGACTGCGACTACCAGTTCGCCGTCAGCAGCGCGCTGCGGGTGCCGGTGGACTACACGGCCGTCTACAACCTGCCCCTGGACCCCGACCTGACGCTGCACGCGGCCACCGCGCGCCTGGTGCTCCAGGAGACCGGCGGCTCGTGCGAGCTGGACGTCTCCAACCTCATCACCATCACGGGTCGGACCCTGGCGATCGCGGGCAACGTCGACTTCTCCCGGTCCTGCGCCCTGAACAACCAGGACGTGCTCTTCCAGATCGAGATCGACGCAACCAGCATCGCGGGCTCCACGCTGACCCACTTCTTCAACTCCGACGACCCGAACCACGGCGTGCCCATGCGCTTCCGCTACAGCTGCCTCGCCGAGGGCACCCGAGTGCTCATGGCCGACGGCACCGAGCGGCTCATCGAGGACATCCAGGCCGGCGACCAGGTCATCGTCGACGAGCTGGGCAACACCATGACCGTCCAGCGCGTCACCAAGGGCACCGAGCCCATCCCGATGGTCGAGATCGAGGACCACCTGGGCCACGAGCTGCTGGCCACCGAGGGCCACGCGGTGCCCACCGTCGAACACGGGCTGCTGCGCGCCGACGCGCTCGAGGTCGGTGACCTGCTGTGGACCGAGGACGGCCTGGGCATGCTCACCCGGGTCGAGCGCGAGGAGTTCCCCGGCCGCGTCTTCAACCTCACCCTGGGCTCCGACAAGGAGCTGGACCGCCTCGGCACGCACAAGACCACCCTGTACGCGAACGCCATCAAGGTGGGGGACAAGCGCATGCAGGACGCCCTGGACGACGCCCCTGGCAAGGCTGTCGACGTGCTGGAGATCCTGCCCTCCGAGTGGCACCAGGACTACCTCAACAGCCTCGATCGCGCCGCCCGCGTCGGGCGCTGATCGCCACGCGCGGGCCGGGGTGCGCTCCGGCCCGCGCCCGTCTTTCGAAGGGGGCGTCATGACCGCGCTGTTCCTGCTGACCCTGGCCTGCGCCGAGCCCGGCCCGACCAAGGAGGAGCCGCCGACCGAGGAGGTCTGCGACGGCCTCGACGACGACGGCGATGGGCGCGTGGATGAGGACGCCCCGCCGCCCGAGGGCCTGTTCCGCGACGACGACGGCGACGGTCGAGGCGACTGGACCCGGCCGGTCCGCACCTGCCCACCCCCCGAGGGCGCCGTCCGCGACGCCTCCGACTGCGACGACGCCGACCCGCTGGCCTGGCTGGGCGCCGACGAGCGCTGCGACGGCAGCGACGACGACTGCGACGGGGCCGTGGACGAGGCGGCGAGCGACGCCCCCCTCTGGTACGCCGACGCGGACGGCGACGGCTTCGGCGACCCGAACGACCCCGCCACGGCCTGCGCGCCGCCCTCCGGCTATGTCGAGGACGCCTCCGACTGCGACGACACCCGGTCGGACGTCTTCCCCGGCGCGGACGAGACGCCCGGAGACGAGGTCGACAACAACTGCGACGGCCTGCTCGACGACCTGGAGCACCTGGAGGGCGCCCAGCGCTTCGCCTACGGTCTGGGGGCCTACGGCGCCCGGGAGTGCGTGCTGTGGTGGTCGCTGTCCGGCCACCCCGCCGCGAGCGAAGCCTGCGCGGACTGCCTCTTCGTCTTCGAGGTCGAGATGACCTTCCAGGCCGACGACAGCTACGTCGGCGGGGGCTGCTTCGGCATGGCCTCGGACCTGACCCGGACCTGGGGCTACCACCCCGACTGGAATGGCCGCAGCGCGCTGCTGGACATCGATCCGCAGGGCGAGGTGACGCTCTGGGCCGACGCCGTCTACGACCTGTCCGCGCAGCGCCTGACCTGGTCCCTGGGGGAGGAGGACGTCCGCTACGCCCGGGACTACTTCGGCACGCTGTTCTACGAGGGCGACGCCTCGGTGTACTGAGCGGAGGGTTAGGCTGCAGCCTCATGCAGCTCCGCGCCCTGGCCGAGCGCGTGCTCTTCGGAGACACGCTCGCTGACAAGCTCGTCGCCGCCGACACCCTGGAGGACGACCGCCCCGGGACCCCCATCGCCACGCCCGCGGCGCCGGGCCGACCGGCGGGCCTGCGCCTGGACGACCCCCGAGGCCGGGCGCCCTTCCCCCGCGACCTGGACGACCCCGCCGCCCGAGGCCGGGTGCTGCACTTCTTCGCCAACCACGAGCTGCTGGCGATGGAGCTGATGGCCCTGGTGCTGCTGCGCTTCCCCGAGGCCCCCGCCGGCTTCCGCCTGGGGCTGGCCCGCACCCTCGCCGAGGAGCAGGACCACATGCGCCTCTACATGGCGCGCATGGCCGAGCTGGGCGTGGCGCTGGGGGAGATCCCGGTCAACCGCTTCTTCTGGGACTGCGTGTCGGGGATGGAGGCGCCCCGGGACTTCGCCGCCCGCATGAGCCTCACCTTCGAGCAGGCGAACCTGGACTACTGCCTGCACTTCGCCGGGCGGCTGCGCCAGCTCGGGGACGCGCGCACCGCCGACATCCTCGACAAGGTCTACGCCGACGAGGTCGGGCACGTCGCCCACGGGCTGCGCTGGTTCCAGCGGTGGACCCCCGGCCAGGACCTCTGGGCGGCCTGGACCGCATGCCTCGCGTTCCCCCTCACGCCGGACCGGGCGCGGGGCCTGGGCTTCTCGGTCGAGGCCCGGGACGCCGCCGGGCTGCCCCGGGACTACACCCGGCGGCTGCGGGTGTACCGCTTCTCCAAGGGGCGCCCGCCGGTGGTGTGGTGGATGACGCCGGGGGCCGAGGACGAGCTGGCCGGGCAGGCCGACGCCAGGGCCGCGCGGCTGGCCCAGGCCGACCTCGCGCTGCTCCCGGTGACCCTGGCCGGTCGGGACGACGTGCTCATCGTGCCCGAGCGGCCCCCCATCGAGCGGCTGGAGGCCCTGGCCGGCGCGGGCTTCGCCCTGACCCAGCTCGTCGAGGGGGTCGAGGCCCTGGCCGACCGGCCCCTGAGCGGGCTCCAGCCCTGGGCCTGGACGCCGAAGGTGGACGCCGCGCTGGCCCCGCTGCGCGACCAGGTCCAGGGGACGCCTCCGGGGTGGCAGGACCCCTGGCGGGACCTGTTCGACAAGCGTCAGGCCGCCGGCCTGAGGGCCCGGCTGCTGCGGGATCTCGGCATCCCCTGGCTCATCGATCCCGATGAGACGGGCGTCATCGCGACCTCGATCTCCGAGATCCTCGGCCTCATCGAGGCGACGGAAGGGCCCGTCGTGGCGAAGGCGCCCTTCTCCACCGCCGGCCGGGGCCTCCTGCGCCTGGACGGTCCGCCCACCGACGCTCAGCGCGCGCGGCTGGCGCGATGGATCGATGACCAGGGCGGCGTGGTGGTGGAGCGGTGGTGGACGCGCCTGGCGGACGTCTCCCTGCACCTGGACGTGGGGCCCGAGGGGCCGAGGATCCGGGGCTGGACGGTGTTCGAGACCACCGAGGGCGGGCGCTACCGCGGCACCGTGGTGGCGCCGGTGGCGCGGGCGCTGCCCCCGGCGCTGCGGCGCTTCTGGCACGGCGAGGGCCAGGACGCCCGGTGGACCCGGCGGGTGGCCCGGGCGGTGGCCGAGGCGGTGAACGCCCTCTGCGTCGCGCGCGGCTATGCCGGCCCGGTGGGGGTGGACGGCCTCGTCGCGCAGACCGACCGGGGGCCCCGGCTGCTGCCCCTGCTGGAGCTGAACCCCCGGTGGACGATGGGGCGGGTGGGGCTGGCCCTGCGGGCGCGGGTCTCGCCGCGGCAGGTCGGCGTGTTCGCGGTGCTCACGCGCAGCGACGCCCGGCGGGTGGGCGCCCGGGACCTCGCGGCGCTCGCGGCTCTGTGGCCGCCGTACCGCTGTGACGTCGACGGGCTGGGGCTCAGCGGGGTGTTGCCCCTGGGGGAGCCGAGCGCAGCGCGGGCTCTGCTGCCGGCGCTGGCGGTCGGGGAGGACGCGGCGGCGGCGTGGGGGGTGCTCACGGCTCCTCCGGGCACTCGAAGCTGAGTCGGGGCTTCGGCAGCCCCGACGCCTCGCCGCCGGCCTCCAGCCAGGCGTACAGCTGAGCCTGGAACGCCGGGTTCTTGCTGGGCGGAGGGGGGATGCACAGCGGCTTGGGCGGGGGCAGGCTGTCCCGGTCGCGGACCCGCTGGGCGAGCTGGGGGATGTCCGGGCGCGTGCCCTCGCGCAGGGGTTTGAGATCCTCCCGCGCCAGGGTGAGGTCGGGGGGCATCACCCGGGTCTCCACCCGCTCGGTGATGAGGCCCTCGGGCAGCGCCGTCTCCGGGGGCAGGAGCACCGTGGCGTCCCGAAGCGTGACCTTGGGGGGCTCGGCGCTGTTGTTCTTCACCACCAGCGGCTGGAGGGTGGAGCGCTCGACCTCGATCCGCTCTGCTTCGTTGGCCCGCAGGAACAAGCCGGACTCCAGGATGAGGCTGTCGCGGATCGTGAGCCTCTTGAGGCGGTGGCCCAGGAGGCCGTTGGCGAAGCTGTTGTCGACCCAGAGCAGGCGGGAGAAGGTGGCCTCGGAGACGTTGTCGAGCTCGAGGAGGGTGCCCTTGCCGGCGCCGCTGCCGTTGCTCACCAGCGCGAGGCCGTCGGCGGTGACGGTGCAGGGCTGGGGCTGCTTGAAGGGGCACTTGAGGTGGATGGCGATGGGGAAGCCGTGCTTGTCACCTCTCCTGCCCATGAAGGACACATCCCGAAGCGTGATGGAGCGATCCGCGGCCAGGCTCTGGGTGTCCACGAAGTGATCGATGGTGAGGTTCTCCAACGCGATGTCTCGCGCGGAGACCCGGAGCCCGCAAAGGTCCAGCACCGCCCTCCCCTCGCCACGGAGGATGAGCGTCGTATGGGGCGCGTACTCGGAGAGCGAGATGTCCGGGCACTCATGCACCCCCTCCTCAAACACGAACTCGAGCCGGAGCTCCTGGCCCGGGTCGACGCCCAGGCCTTCGCGGTCGGCCAGGAAGTAGAGCAGCTCACCGGGGACAACCCGCCGCGTGACCTCCATGGGCGGACGCGAAGCCGGGGACAGAGACGGTTCGAACCACCCCCCGCAGCCGACCAGGAGGAGCAGACCAAGCCAAAGGAGCCTACTGCGAAGCATCCATATGAGTGACATGCGTGAAGCTCCGAAGGAAGGTGTCCAGGGAGACATCGAACCGACCATCATCCACCCCATCTGCAGGCCCGCGGCCGTGGGGGTCGGGCTCGTTGGTGTGGTGGGGGTTCATCAACGTGACCTGCGAGACAAACGGATCCACGGTCAGCAGCACCTCATCACCCTGCGCTGGGTTCCAAGCTACTGGAAGGCCCGCCTCATCCAGGAGGGAAGCGTCCAGGACCGCGTATCCATGGGAATCCAGGATGCCCATCTGGGGCCCGGCCGCACCACTCCTGCTGCCTACGATGAGGAGCAGCTCCAGGAGCGCTTGCAGCCGCAGAGGAGCGTCAGGTTCGTGGAGCGGGGCGCTGATGTCATCCGGGTAGACAACGTCGAGCGCAGTGGCGGTGATGGTGTCATGAAGCACCGCCTTGGAGGCTTCATCATCCGCACTGCGGTAGTCGGCGAGCAGTCCCTTCAAGAGGTCAAGCTCTGCCCGGAGCAGCTCGGGGAGCGAATCCCGAATCTCGGCGGGAAGAGCGCCGATCGCTCGGCCAAGCCTCTCAAGATGCAGCTCGGCATCCCCACTCGCCGCGATCGCCCCGCGCTGCTGGACCTCGCTGAAGGGGTCCAGGGACGCCAGGACATGCAGGACCTTGAGGTTCTTCTCGACGATGTCATGGCACTCGTGGGCACTCCATCGGGTGACGACAACCTCGCTCGCCGCCGGATCGATGCCCGTGAGGATCGGAGCGACCCTGAGCTCAACCCCGCCATCACCGATCTCCGCCCAGCCCTCCTCGCCGTGCTCTGTACCGCGCCCATACAACCCCCACCGCTCCGCGTACCGGGCGTAGAGCTTCTCCACATACGGCACCCACAGCGCGGCCTCGTAGGTGTCGTCCCGGGCGATCCAGAGGGTGTCGCCGGCCACCTGGGCGTACCACGAGGACCAGAGCGGCGTCTCCCCGACCGCGAAGCCGGCGGCCAGCAGGTCCGCGCCGGGCACGCCCCGGTCGTCCAGGGGGTAGAGCAGCGTCGTCGGCACGGTGACGGTGACCGGGCGCCAGTCCCCGTCGACCTCGGCGTAGAACCGCCCGGTGACCGACCCGGGCTCCAGGGAGAGCATGTCGGTGAGCAGCCCCGGGTCGGCGGCGGCCAATCCGGCCAGCAGCGCGAGCAGGTAGCAGTCCCCCACCGCCCCCTGGTCCACGTCCTGAGGGCGGGGTACGCCGCCGATGAACAGGGCGTCGTCGGCGAGGTGGTTCAGCAGGAGCGGGGCGTCCAGGCTGCCCAGCGTGCGGTCCACGAAGCGGGCGTCGACGCCGTGGGGGGCCGACTCCAGGACCAGCGCGTCCTCGGAGGACGGGGAGCCCTCCATCACCAGGGGATCGTCCTCTCCGTGGACGACGTGGACCCAGCGCCCACCCTCGATCGGCTCGGGGACCGGCTCGCCCGGATCGTTGAACGCCTCGCGAGGGGTGAACAGGTCGTAGCCCGCGCCGGGCGGCGCCTGGGGATCGCCGGAGACGTGGGTGGGGTCGTCGAGCTGGCCCTGACGGAAGCCGTTTCCGTAGAGATCGTGCCAGGCGGCGCTGCTCTGGCTGCACTGCTCGGGCTCGGTGGGTTGATGGCACGGGTAATCGGGGAGGTGTTGCTGCTGCGGCATCGCGGGCTCCTGGATGACGCCCGACTTCCAAGCAAGAGTCGTGCCGCAACGATCAAATCAAGGTATTACCCAATTGAAGGCGATTTCAGCCCCCTGGGGGTGACCGGATCTCGACACCCCCCCCTCCAGGGATGTAATGACAGATAATTGCATAGTGTAAAGTGACGGTATACACGATGAATCTCGACCAGGGACCCGTAGCCCTCTCCCCTGGTGACCAGGATGGTCTCGCCCGGCGACCCGGGAGACGTCAGAGTAAGATCGCCATGAGCTTGGAGGTTGAAACCATGCGCGCGCTCCGAATCGGGCTCCCGGCCCTCGCCGTCTTCGCGGCGACCGGCTGCGGGAACCCCTGCAAGGACCCAGGTACAGTCTGCACCATCGCGGGCACCGGCTCCCCCGGCGCCAACGAGGCTGAGGACGACCCGCTGCTGAGCCCGCTCTACGGGCCGATGGACGTGGTGGCCCGGCCGGGCACCAGCGACTTCTTCATCGTCGACTGGAACAACCACAAGATCCGCCTGGTCGAGGACGGCGTGATGCGCACCGTGGTGGGCACCGACTTCCTGGGCGACGGCGACCCCACCTTCCAGGAGCGCATCCCCCCGGGCGTGCCCGGCACCGAGGTCGCCCTGAACCACCCCACCCAGGCCGAGTGGAGCTCCGTCACCGGCAAGCTCCTCATCCCGAGCTGGCACAACCACCGGGTGCGTGAGTGGACGCCCGAGACGGGCAACTCCCTGGTGGTCTGCGCGAACACCGACGTGAGCGACGGCAACGGCGCCAACGCCGGCTTCGCCGGGGACGGCGGCCCCGCCGAGGACGCCCTGTTCGCCTTCCCCAACTCCATCGCGGTGGACCCGACGGACGGCAGCTTCTGGCTGCTCGACCAGCGCAACGACCGCATCCGCAAGGTCGCGGTGGACTACTCCTTCATCGACACCGTCGCGGGCAACGGCGACGAGGGCTACGGCGGCGACGGCGGCCCCGCGCTGGAGGCCTCGTTCAACTTCTGGGAGCGCAGCGACCTGCAGCCCGAGCCCGCCGGGGCCATCGAGTTCGACGGCGACCACACCCTCTACATCGCCGACACCAGCAACCACGCCATCCGGGTCTTCGACCTCGGCGCCGGCACCGTCGACACCCTGTCCGGCACCGGCACGCAGAGCCTGCCCGGCGGGGTCTGCGACCCCGACACGCTGTGCTACCCCCGCGACGTGGAGCTGGGGCCCGACGGGCGTCTGTACATCGCAGACACGGACAACCATGTCATCCGGGCCTACGATCCCGGCTCCGGCACGATGGAGGTCGTCGCGGGCACCTTCGAGCCCGGCGACGCCGAGGAGGGCACCCTCGCGACCGAGGCCACCCTCAACGAGCCCTTTGGCATCGACTTCGACGACGAGGGCGCGCTGCTCATCGCCGACACCTACAACCACCGCGTCCGCCGGGTGACCCCATGAGAACGCTCCCTCTCGCGCTGATCCTCGGCCTCGCGGCCGGCTGCAATGACACGAAGTGTGAGCCCGGTGACCTCTGCACCTGGTTCGGGACCCCCGGCATCGCCGGCCTGGCCGACGAGGGCACCTACCGGCTGGACGCCTCCACGTTCTGGGTGGTCGACGTGGCCTTCCACCCCACCGAGGGCTGGCCGGTCATCATGGACTGGAACAACCACCGCCTCATCACCCTGGACGAGGACGAGTCGGTCGAGATCCTGACCGGCGTCGGCGGGCAGCTCGGCGACGGCCCCGAGGGCGACGCCCACATCGCCGAGTGGAACCACCCCACCGACGTGGACTGGCTGTCCGACGGCTCGCTGGTGCTGGCCGCCTGGCACAACTCCCGGGTCGTGAAGTTCGACCCCGACTTCAGCTCGGTCACCTTCATCGCTGGCACCGGCGGGCGTGACTTCAGCGGCGACGGCGGGCCGGCCGTGGACGCGGTGCTGGACCTGCCCTGCGGCGTCCGGGTCGACGAGGACGACAACATCTACGTCGCCGACATGGCCAACCAGCGCATCCGTCGCATCGACACCGACGGCGTCATCGACACCGTCGCCGGCAGCGGCGCCCACGGGTTCAACGGCGACGGCCCGGCCCTGGACACCATGCTGGCCAGCCCGGCGCTCCAGCGGGCCGAGCCGGCCTTCAACATGGACTACTTCGAGGGCAGCCTCTACATCGCCGACACCCACAACGGCCGGGTTCGCCGCTTCGACATCGACGCGGGCACCATCGAGACCGTCGCGGGCATCGGCGAGACCCCGGAGGACTCGGAGAACGGCGTCACCTGCACCACCGGCTGCGGCTACAGCGGCGACGGCGGGCCGGCGACCGAGGCGATGCTGAACACGCCCACCGACGTCGCGGTGGCCCCCGATGGCACGATCTACATCGCGGATACCGACAACTCCTGCGTGCGGCGGGTCAGCACCGACGGCATCATCGACACCTACGCCGGGCGCTGCGGCGAGCGCGGCTACGAGGGCGACTACGGCCCGGCCGCCGAGGCCCTGCTGGACCGCCCGTTCGGCGTGGCGGTGGACCTGGACGGCGCGGTGTACATCTCCGACACCTACAACAGCGCGATCCGGCGGGTCGAGCCGGAGTGATCCGCGCGACGCTCGCCACGCTCCTCCTCGCCGGCTGCGGCCCGGTCTGCAAGGAGGGGCGTATCTGCGCGATCATGGGCACCGGCGAGCTGGGTTTCAACGGCGAGGACCTCGACGCCCTGGAGACCCGGCTCGCCTCCCCCACCTCCGTCCTGGAGGACCCCGACGGCCACGTGGTCGTGGTGGACTACTCCAACATGCGGGTGCGGAGGCTGACCGAAGACGGCACGATCGAGACGCTCGCCGGCAGCGGCATCCACGCCTACTCCGAGATCGGCCTGGACGCCCTGGACACGCCGCTGGAGAACCCCGTGGACGCCGCGTGGGGGCCGGACGGGCTGCTCTACATCCTCCCCCAACATGAGGGGCGGGTCATCCGGGTCAACGACAGCGGCGTCATCGAGCGCTGCGCAGGCACGGGGGCCCTGGGAGACATCGGCGACGGCGGCGACGCCCTGGAGGCCGAGATGGGCTACGGCGGCGGGCTGGCCTTCGCCGAGGACGGCGCCCTCTATGTCAGCGACCTCTCCTACAACCGGGTGCGCCGGGTGGACCCCGCGGGGACCATCGACACCGTGCTCGGCACCGGCGAGGGCGGGATGGGCGACCCGGGGCAGGGCCCGGAGGTCGCCGTGCAGTTCCCCGAGCGCCTGGTGGTGGACGACGCGCGCGGCCGGCTGCTGGTCGCCGACACCGGCAACCACCGGGTGCTCGCGATGGACCTGGAGACCCTCGCCGTGGAGGTGCTCGCGGGCACCGGCGAGCCGGGCTGGTACGGCGACGGCGGGCCGGCGACAGAGGCCCGGCTGCACAACCCCACCGGCGTGGCGGTCACCCCCGACGGCGTCGTGCTCATCGCCGACCTGGAGAACGACCGCCTGCGCGCGGTCTCCCCGAGCGGGGACATCGAGACCGTCGCCGGGCAGCCCCGGGGTGGGGATCTGTCCTGGTCGGACCCGCCGGAGGACTTCAACATGCTCAAGCCCGCGGGCCTGGGCTGGACCTCCGCCGGGGACCTGCTGATCGCCGAGCGCGGGGGCCAGCGGGTGCTCTTGTGGACCGGGGCGCGGGATGCGCTGTAGCGCGGCGGTGGCCCTGGCGGCGCTCGGCTGCCGAGACCCGGGCCCGCTGGTGGACATGAGCCTCTGGTCCCGCGTGGAGGCCGCGGACGACCCCTTCGACGACCGGCCCGACGACGTCCGCTGCTCCTCGGCGGCCACCTACGTCGAGGCCACCACCGGCACCCCCAGCCTGGAGATCGACACCGGGCTCTGCAACTACCTGCTGCTCAGCCAGCCGAGCCTCCGTGAGGTCCGCGCCGACGACCTCGTCGAGGTGTGGATCTTCCATGATCAGCTGCTGGCGGACGCTCCCGCCGAGGCGCACGCGGTGATCCGCCTGGGGAGCTGGGAAGCGTGGGGGCTGCGCGCTCCCATCCCCAGCGATCCGGAGGTATACATCGAGTCTGCCGAGGCCCCCGAGACCTTCCCCGAAGGTACGCCGGTCTGGCTCCACCTCCACAACCACGGCGACAACACCTGGAACCTCTTCGAGGTGACGATGAGCCCGCCTTGATCGGAGTCTCCTGTGCGCCTGACCCTGCCGCTCATCCTGCTGCTCACCCCCGCCTGCAACCCCTGCGCCGACGCCCCCGGCTGCCTGCTCGCCGAGGGCCTCTCCCCCGCCCTGCTCAGCGTGCGGGCCCCCGCGGCCGACGACGTCTGGATCACCGGAGCCTCCCCTGACGACGGCACCGGACCGGTCGCCCTGAACTACGACGGCGACGCCTGGACACGCCTGGACACCTCGGCCTGGGCGGGCGCCGAGCTGTGGTGGTCCCACACCACCGACGACGCGGTGGTCCTCGTGGGCAACCAGGGCCTCATCCTGGAGCTGGACCGGGCCAGCGGCGCCCTCGAGGCGGTGGACGGCCCCGACGCCGAGATCGACTTCTTCGGCGTCTGGGGCGCGGACGACACCCTGTGGGCGGTCGGGCAGACCGACGGGGGCCTGGGGCCGCCCGCGCTGTGGCAGCGCAGCGGCGGGGCCTGGGCGGCCTTCGGCGACCCCGGCGACGACGGCGCGGTGTACTTCAAGGTCCACGGGACCGCCGCAGACGACGCCTGGATCGTGGGCAACGGGGGCACGGCGCTCCACTGGGACGGCGCCGCCTTCACCCGCGTCCCCACCGACGCCGACGTCGACACCACCAACGCCCCCCTCCTCACCGTGGACGCCGGGGGCGAGCGCCCCATCGCGGTGGGCGGCCAGGGCAACGGCCTCATCCTGGAGTACGACGGCTCGGCCTGGCGCGACGTGAGCCCCGCCTTCGAGCCGGGCTTCAACGGGGTCTGCGCCGGCGCGGGCCTGGCCTGGGCAGTGGGCCAGCACGGGGCGCGCTCCACCCGCGAGGGCGGCGCCTGGATCTCCGACTACACCCAGGAGGTCGAGGCCCTCACCCTGGAGGACTGGCACGGCTGCGCCCTCGACCCCGACGGCGGGCTGTGGACGGTGGGGGGGCAGCTGACCTCCCGGCCGCTGACCCGGGGCGTGGCGGGCTACCAGGGGCCGGGCAAGGTCCCCGGCGTCACGCTGGAGTAGCCCGGCGCAGCGCGCGGATGCGCAGCACGGCCTTGAGCCACAGGAAGCCCACCGCCGCGAAGGGCAGCGCGTAGAACACCATGCCGATGGGCCCGATGCTGCCGTCGGGGGTGGGCACGACCTCGGAGTCCAGGGCCCCGTGGCCCGCCGGCCCGTCCAGCTCGACGTGGACCGCCCAGGGCTCCTCGCGATCGAACGCGACCTCGGCGATGTGCCGGGAGCCGTAGTCGACGTCCTGGGCATCGGCGCCGTAGGTGTACTCCTGGAGGCGGCCGGAGCGGGGCTGCACGGTGACCGCCACCTCCTCGGGCAAGGCGTGGCCCTCGTCAGGCTCGCCGACCACGTAGAAGGTCCCGGTGCCCAGGTCGGGGTCGGCCCAGACGGTGATCTTGTAGGGGCCGGTCAGCACGTCCACCAGGATGGGGAACGGGGGGCCCTCGTGGGCCTGGGCAGCGCCAGACCCGAGCAGAGCCACGAGGAGGGCGGGGAGCATCAAGGTTCAGCCTCCAAGGAAGGTGCCGCGCATCTCCATGGGCTGGGAGAGCAGCCACATGGCCGCCGCCCAGAGCAGCGCGCAGAGGGTCGCCCAGGGAACGAAGGCCGCCGCCGTCCGCGCGGGGTGCTCCCGCTCGGCGACGCGCCAGGCCACGCCGATCGAGCCGAGCAGGCCCAGGGCGAGCAGGAACAGCTCGGCGGGGTACACCTGCGACGCCGGGAGCCCTCCGGCGCCCCAGTGCGGCTGCACGGGCAGCCCGAGGTCTGCCAGGAGGGTCTGGAAGACCGGGAGCGGGGTCAGGAACCCGGTGAACAGATGGAAGCCGTAGTGGGCCATCCACACCGCCACCCCCAGGGGCAGCAGGACCGGGGCGAAGCGCCCGCAGATGTCCACCAGCCTGTCGGCGCTGCCGGTGGCCCGGCGGGTCCAGGCCGCCGCGCCCCCCATCAGCACCACCGGCTCGACCACCAGCACCGCCGCGAACAGGATCGCGAGGACGGGCAGCTCGTGGGTGGTCCCCAGCAGCCCGGCCAGCCAGGCCTGCACCGCGTAGACGGGGCTGACCATGCCGAAGGCGTTGAGCAGGGCGCCGAAGGTGAACAGCACCATCAGCGCGCTCAGGTCGCGGCGGCGCGACACCCGGCCGATGCCCGAGCGCGGCTGATCCTGCCACAGGGCCTCGCCGGGCAGGCGGCTCAGCAGGCCGATGTTGTCGTGGGGGCAGGCGTGCACGCAGTCCATGCAGAAGGTGCAGTCCAGGTTCCCGGTCTTCTGCGGGATGAACAGGGACAGCTCGCAGCCCCGCTGGACGATCCGGGCGGGCTCCTGCGGGTCGCGGGCGCCCTTGATGCAGTCGTGGGTGGTGCAGGACGCGCAGACCGACAGGTCGCGGGCCTGGACCTCCAGCGGGGACATCGTGGAGGCGGCGAAGTTGAACTGCCCGATGGGGCAGACGTACTTGCAGAACGAGCCACCCTGGAACAGCCCGTCGACCGCCAGCGCGGCGCCGAAGTAGACCAGGGCGAGCACGGCCGTGCCGAAGGGGTGCCCCCACAGGTCCAGCCACTCATAGACGAACAGCGCGGCCACGAACAGCGCCAGGGCGAGCCACTTGCTGCGCAGCCGGTGGGGCCACCGCCAGCGCGGCGTGAGCAGGCGGCGGCTCAGCTCGCGGGGCAGCAGGAAGGGGCAGGCCATGCAGAACACGTTGCCCGCCACCAGCAGCGCCATCACCAGCAGGCCCCGGTAGTGGACCCAGACCAGCAGGGTGGCGAGGTTCTTGGGCGCGAGCTGGGGCCCCGCCAGGCCGTGGCCGATCGTCACCACCGCGAGCAGGAACAGCGGGAGCTGGAGCGCCAGCCGGGCGTGCCGCCACCGCAGGAAGCGCCCCAGGACCGGCCACGCCAGCAGGTCCGTGCGCTGGGGGGCGGGGGCGTTCATCTCAGGCTCTCAGTTGGCGCGGACGGCGGGGACGTCGATCTGGCGGTGGAAGGCCCGGCCGTCGGGCAGGGTCGCGTCGACCAGGAGGTACCAGTCGCCGCCCATCGTGAACTCGAACGGGACCTCGTAGCGGCCCGGCGCGGGCTCGGTGGACGTCGCGAAGACCGGGACCATGCCCGGGTGGGTCATGTTGGCCTCGACCTTGGCCTGGGCGCCCGTGACCGGCGTCCCGGAGGGCTCGGCCAGCGTGAACGAGAGGGTCGCCGGGCCGACCCGGTTGGGGGTCGGGGTGATCTCCGAGGTGAAGTCCAGCGCGGCGGTGGTGTCGGCGCCCCCGGTGCACCCGGCGAGCAGCGCCGGCAGCAGCCAGCGTGTCACGCGGCGACCTTGGAGTCGATGCGGCAGGAGCAGGTGGCGTGGACCTCCTCCCCCTTGGGCGGGAACAGGTGGTAGTACATGCCGATGACCATCGGGATGAACACCAGCGAGTTGTAGATGAGGTGCAGCTCCACCCGGGGGACCCAGAGCTGGACGAGGCTGGTGGGGACCGGCGCGCCGAACAGGTTCTGGCCCGCGATGGCCTGCCCCTGGAGCAGGGCGTGCTCGATGTGGTGCCAGAACTGGATGACCAGGGACACGGTCCACCAGGTCAGGGAGCGCCCCACGAAGCCCTTGCGCAGCACCCAGATGCCGATGAGCATGACGATGGCGTAGCCGTAGTGCAGCGCCTCGGAGGCCACCAGCCAGGGGAACCACAGGCCCAGGACCCCGCGCGCGTCGGGGACGTCCCAGCCCAGCGCGTAGATCTGGTAGGCCTGGGCGAGGTGCTCGGCCCAGTGCCCGAGCACGATGACCATGAAGAGCTGGAGCGCGCGCTCGTGCCAGGGGCCGTTCAGGCGCTCATAGAGGGACGGGGTCGGCGCAGGGAGAGCTTGAACGGACACAGCGGACTCCTTCAACCACAGCGACAGGCCGGGTCAAGGCGGGGAACGGGCGACTGCACCCTAACATCCTTCCTGACCTCGGGTATTGGAACGTACGGTCAAGGATGAGACAGGCCAGCCCCTGATGTGTAGAAACATCAAGGATGTCGGACATATGTCGTGATTCGACGTTCAGATATCCGATATTACAGAGGCTTACGGTGCACCGCGCCCGCTCAGAACAGCGGGCAGGCGTCCCCCAGCTCCTGCGCGACGCGCAGGGCCTCCGCGTAGCCGTGGGCGTCGCCCACCGTCACCCAGTGGCCGGTGGTCAGCGGGGTCGCGTAGACCGGCTGGCCCCGCGCCACCATCCGCACGACCGCGTCGGTGAACCACAGCTCGCTGCCCTTGCCCACCGGGGTCTCCCGCAGGGCCGCGATCAGCTCGGGGGTCACGACGTAGCGCCCGAAGGTGGCCAGCCGGGAGGGGGTCTCGCCGGGGGCGGGCTTCTCGATGAGCCGCTGGATGCGGTGGTGGCCGTCCACCACCTCGCACTCCACGATGCCGAACTTGTGGACCCGCTCGGCCGGCACCGGCTGGGCGGCCATGGCCGGGGCCCCGGTGACGCGGTACTCCTCCAGCATGCGGGCGGAGAGGGACTCCCCCAGCACCACGTCGTCGCAGAAGCAGTACAGGCAGGGCTGGTCGCCCAGGATGTCCATCGCGTTGAGCAGCGGGGTGCCGTTGCCGTAGGGGCCGCTCTGGAAGACGAAGGCGAAGCGCAGGGTGTCGAGGATCTCCAGCAGGCGCTGGACCGGCGCGGTGTCGGCGACCTTGGCCGGGGGGTTGCGCCCGGGCTGCAGCAGGCGCATCTGCGCGGCGTAGTCCGGGCCCACCACCATCATCACCTGCTCGATGCCCGCCTGGGCCAGCTCGTCCAGCAGGTGCAGCAGCGCTGGGGCGCGCCCGATCGGGTACAGCTCCTTGGGCACGGCCTTGGAGGTGGGCCACATGCGGGACGCGGCCCCCGCGGCGGCGATGACGGCGGTGCGGATCTCCTGGCTCATGTCTCTCCCTCGGTCACGGGCCAACCATACACCGTCCCCCCGCAGCCGGCCGACTCGGGTTACCTCGACTTCGCAGAGGAGGTCCCCATGCCCGCTGAGAGTCCGCTGTGGACGCCGTCCCCCGAGCGCGTCGCCGCCACCCGCCTGGCGGCCTTCCTCGAGCAGGTCCGCCGGACCCGGGGGCTGGACTTCGGGGGCGACTACGAGGCCCTGTGGCGCTGGTCCACCACCGACATCGAGGCCTTCTGGGCCGAGGTCGTCGCCTTCTGCGGGGTCCTCGGCGAGGGCCTCGACGGCCGGGTGCTGGCCGACGCCGACCGCATGCCCGGGGCCCGCTGGTTCCCCGACGCCCGGCTGAACTTCGCCGAGAACCTGCTCCGGGACCGGGACCCGGACGCCGAGGCCGTCGTCTTCTCCAGCGAGGGCGGCCCGGTCCGGCGGTGGACCTTCGCCCGCCTCAAGCAGGAGGTGGCCGGGCTGGCCGCCGGGATGGCCGCCGCGGGCGTCCAGCCGGGCGACCGGGTCGCGGCCTTCATGCCCAACCTGCCCGAGACCGTGGCCATCATGCTCGCCGCGGCCAGCCTGGGGGCCACCTTCACGTCCTGCTCCCCGGACTTCGGGGTCCAGGGGGTGCTCGACCGCTTCGGCCAGGTCGAGCCGGTGCTGCTGTTCTGCGCCGACGGCTACCACTACAACGGCAAGCGCTTCGACGGCCTGGGCAAGCTCGCCCAGGTGGTCGCCGGCCTGCCCTCGTTGCGTCGGGTGGTGCTCGTGCCCTGCGCCGGCTCCGACGGCGACCGCAGCGCGATCCGCGATCTGGTCGACTACATCGACTTCACGGAAGAGACCGACGCGCTCTCGTTCACCCGCCTGCCCTTCGACCACCCCCTGTTCATCATGTACTCCTCGGGCACCACCGGCGCGCCCAAGTGCATCGTGCACGGCGCGGGCGGGACCCTGCTCAAGCACCTGGAGGAGCACCAGCTCCACTGCGACGTGAAGCCCGGCGACCGGGTCTTCTACTACACCACCTGCGGCTGGATGATGTGGAACTGGCTGGTCAGCGCCCTGGCCTGCGGGGCCACCCTGGTGCTGTACGACGGCTCCCCCTTCGCCCCCGACGGGCGGGTCCTGTGGGACTACGCCCAGGCCGAGCGCGTCACCCTGTTCGGCACCTCCGCCAAGTACATCGACGCCCTGAACAAGGCGGGCATCCACCCCGCTGAGACCCACGACCTCTCCAGCGTGCGGGTCATCACCTCCACCGGCTCGCCGCTGGTGCCCGAGGGCTTCGACTTCGTCTACGCCCACATCAAGGCCGACGTGCAGCTCGCCAGCATCAGCGGCGGCACCGACATCATCGGCTGCTTCGTGCTGGGCGACCCCACCGGCCCGGTGTGGCGGGGGGAGATCCAGCGCCGCGCCCTGGGCATGGCGGTCCAGGTCTACGACGACGACGGCCACCCCGTGGTGGGCCAGCCCGGCGAGCTGGTGTGCGAGCGGCCCTTCCCCAGCATGCCGGTGTCCTTCTGGAACGACCCAGACGGCGCGCGCTACCGCCGGGCCTACTTCGAGGCCTTCCCCGGGGTGTGGACCCACGGCGACTGGGTCGAGCTGACCCCGCGCGGCGGCATGCTCATCTACGGCCGCAGCGACGCCACCCTGAACCCTGGCGGCGTGCGCATCGGCACCGCCGAGATCTACCGCCAGGTCGAGCAGCTCGACGAGGTGGTCGAGGCCATCGTCGTGGGCCAGCGCTGGCAGGGCGACGTGCGGGTGGTGCTCTTCGTGCGCCTGCGCGAGGGCCTGACCCTGGACGAGGCCCTGATCACCCGCATCAAGCGCCGCATCCGCGAGGGCTGCACCCCCCGGCACGTGCCCGCGAAGGTGCTCCAGGTCACCGACATCCCGCGCACCCGCAGCGGCAAGATCACCGAGCTGGCCGTGCGCGCCGTGGTCGAGGGCCGCCCGGTCAAGAACCGCGAGGCCCTGGCCAACCCCGAGGCCCTGGCCCAGTTCGCGGACCGCCCGGAGCTTCAGGGGTAGCGGCAGGACCTCAGAGACGGGCTCCGAGAGGGTCGCCCATCCGGGCCCGCCTGACGGACGATCACGCCATCCCGGCCAGCACGAACATCCCGGCGTTGGCCAGCAGGCCCACCGAGAAGATCGCGGTGCGCAGGTTGCCCTTGCCCGAGATGTAGATGAACCCGTAGATGATGCGGGCCACCACCCAGGTGATCGCCAGCGCCGCCGTGAGGTCGGGGTCCGCGCCGGTGATGTGGGTCACCAGCACGCCGACGGTGAACAGCGGCAGCGCCTCGAAGCTGTTCTGATGGGCGCCGAGCGCGCGCCGCGCCTGACCCGTCAGCTTCGCCTGCTGCTCGCGGGGGTTGTCGTTGTCGAAGCCGCCCTCCATCCCCGTGCGGTCCTTCGCGGTGAAGGGCACCCACAGGTAGGGGAGGAAGCAGGCCACCACCAGACACCAGAGGGGAATCGTCATGGCGCGATACTACGGGGCCTCCGGCTTCAAGCGCAAGATCAGGCGAGCGCGCTCTCCCGCCCGGAGTCCATGACGAACAGGCACGACGAGCGGGTCTTCGCCACCATGTCCAGCACGAAGTCGAAGTCCGGGTCGGGCTGGAGCCCCATGATGTCGAGGTCGGACTGGGGCGCGTTGGCCACCCCGTCCTCCCAGCCGCCCACCATCACCCGCCGCTTCGCGCTGACCGGGAGCCGGCACAGCTCGATGATCTCCTGCAGGAAGCGCTCGGCGTGGGGCACCGCCTCGGCGTCGGGCACCACGGTGACCAGGTTCAGCTCCGCCCCCCAGGCCCGGTGCAGCCGGAACCCCGAGAGCACGGCCAGGTCGAGGTTTCCCAGCTCCAGCGCGGCGCTCGTCTCCAGGCCGGGGTCCTGGGGGCGCACCCACAGGTTGATGACCCCGGTGCGCCCCAGGCCCGCCTGCGGGTGGAGCGCGAGCAGCATCACGCTGACCCGGGTGCGGCGCGCGGCGGTGATCACGGGCACGAGCTGCTCCCGCCGGTCCACCAGGTCCGGCAGCGCCAGGAACAGGATGTTCGGCCGGAAGAACGCGGACTGCAGCGCCTGGAGACCGGTGACCACCCCCGCGCCGTAGTCCGTCGCGTCGACCACCGACCAGGTGCAGAACAGGTGCTTCTCCTGGAAGCCGCGCGCCAGCGCCGCGATGCCCGGGGAGAGCTGCTCCACGGTGCGCTGCTCGGCCAGCCCCAGGAGCTTGACGCTGCCCTCGGGCAGCCCGAAGTCCAGCAGGAAGCGCCATGTCCCCCGCAGCTCGGCGGTGTCCTGCACCGGCACCAGCAGGTTGGGCTTCCAGGCCCGGGGGTTCTCGTGGATGTTGTACTCGGTGACCCGGGCCGCGGCCCACTCCGAGACCGCCTCGAAGATGGAGCTGCGCACGCCCACGTCGTCGACGTCCGCGCTGCGGGCCCAGCGCAGGATCACCCCGTAGAGCGCGAGCACCAGGGTGACCGAGATCAACGAGAACCCTGGATTCACGATGAACATCGCGAACACGCAGCCCACAAGGCCCGCGAGGGGGATCGCCGGGTGGATGCGCAGCTCGGGGCGGAAGCTGACCAGCCCCAGGCTGCTCTCCACCAGCACCACCAGGTTGATGACCCCGTAGGCGATCAGGAAGAACATCGTGATCAGCGGGGCGATCGCGTTGAGGTCCCGCATCATCAGCGCCCCCAGCACGATGACCCCGGTGACCAGCATGGCGTTGCGGGGCTCCCCGTTGGGCGCGGGCCGGGCCAGCCAGGCGCTGCCGGGCAGGAAGCCGTGCCCTGCCATCGCCGCGAGGATGCGGGGCGCGCCCACCAGCGAGCTGAGGCCGGAGGAGAACGTCGCCCCCAGCAGCCCGACGAGCGCCGCCTTCCCCCACAGCGCCTTCTCGAACAGGATCTGGTAGTCGGACACCAGCTCCTCGGGGGTGGCCACCCGGGCCAGCCACCACGCCAGCGCCAGGTACACCACGGTGCTGAGCGCGATGGCGCCGAGCGTGCCCCGTGGGATGGAGCGCCGGGGGTCCGCCAGCTCCCCCGACATGTTCGCACCGGCCATGATGCCGGTGGCGGCGGGGAAGAACACCGCGAAGACCCCCCAGAAGCCCGTCCCCTGGAAGCCGTCCTCCGGCGCCCCGGGCCACTCCCCCATCCAGACGATGGCGTGGCTGGCCTGCCCCAGGGCCGGGCTGGCCACGACCAGCAGCAGGGAGAACGCGATGACCCCCAGGATGGCGTACTGGATGAGGAAGGCGAAGCTCGCGCTGCGGAAGGCGATGGCGAAGATGAGCGCGAAGACCAGCAGGTCGACGGCCAGCGCGGGCGCGTCGAGGACCCACACCACGCCCTCCCGGAAGCCGAAGACGTACATCGCCACCGCCAGCGCCTGGCTCAGATAGAGGGGCAGCCCCACGCTGCCGCCGATCTCGATGCCCAGGGAGCGGGAGATGATGGCGAAGGCCCCACCGGCCCCCATGCGGGTGTTCGTGGCGATGGAGGACAGCGAGAGCCCGGTGGCGGAGGTGATCCCGACCGCCAGCAGGATCACCGCCCAGGCGCCCAGCAGCCCCGCGTTGCCCACCACCCAGCCCAGGCGCAGGTACATGATGACGCCCAGGATCGTGAGGAGCGTCGGCGTGAAGACCCCTTTGAAGGTCCCATAGCGTTCAGGCTGGGGGTTGGGGGCGGGCGCGGCCATGGGCGGGGCGGTCTCCGGTGCTGGACAGAGCCTACCTCCACCGCGCCCTCCGCGGGGTATCCTTCGCCCCCTCAAGCGACCTGGATCAGGAGTCCGAATGGCGCGCCCCCTCCCCCACCGCTGGCAGCCGGTCGACGTGCCGGTGACGCCGACCTTCGCCGAGGCGCGGGTCGTCGCCCACCACGCCCTCCAGCTCGCGGCTGTGCCGGGCACGTCCATGCTGCCGGCGGCCGACGACGGGAGCCACACCAACCTGAGCTGGCGGCCGGGCAAGCGGGCCTTCGCCGGGCGACGCATCCCCCGGAACCGTCCGTTCCGGGCCTCCCTGGAGGTGCCCACGCTCACCCTGGCCCTCGTCGACACCGACGACCAGCGCATCGGCGCGCTGCCCCTGGCCGGCCACACCCGGGCGCAGGCCCTGGACTGGCTGGCCCTCGCCATCCAGGAGCACACCGGCCAGCCACTGGGCACCTCCCTGTGCCTCCCCGCGCTGGGCCTGCCCGACCACCCCGTGGCCGACGGCGCCCCCTTCCCCCAGCCGGACCCCCACGCCCTGGACCAGCTCGCGCTGTGGTTCGGGAACGCCGACGAGCTGCTGCGCGCCCTGCGGCCGGTGCTCGCCGCGGCCGGCGAGGTGCGGTGCTGGCCGGAGCACTTCGACCTGGCCACCCTGGTGCGCCTGGACGGCCCCAAGGCCGACCCGGAGACCGCCCGCAGCGTCGCGGTGGGCCTCTCCCCTGGCGACGAGCACTTCGACGAGCCCTACCTCTACGTCCTGCCCTGGCCCCCGCCGAATTTGCTGCATCGCAGCATTCCCACCCTCGCGGGCGGCGGCGGCTGGCACTTCGAGGGCTGGGTCGGGCCGGCGCTGCCCGCGTCCAGCCTGCTCCCCCAGGCCCAGGCCGAGCAGATCGACGCCTTCATCGAGTCGGCGCTCATCGCCTGCATGCACCTGCTGGGCGCCTGACCTACTCCTCGCCCAGGTCCTTCGGCAGGACCTCCTCCGTCTCGTCGACCTCGGCCTCGTCGATGTCTGAGGGGGCCCGGGCCACCACCACCTGCGCGGCCCGCAGCAGGCGCCCCTTGAGGCGCACACCGCGGCTCCACTGCTGGACGATCTGCCCGTCGGGGTGCTCGGTGGTCTCCACGAGGTCCACGGCCTGGTGCTGTGCCGGGTCGAAGGGCTGGCCTCGGGCGTCCACCAGCTCGACCCCGTGGCGCCCCAGCGCGCGGGTGAGCTGGTCGCGGATGATGCGGACCCCCGCGGTGATGGGGTGGTCGGCGTCGGTGGTGGCGTCCAGGGCGCGGTCCAGGTCGTCGACCACGGGGACCAGGGCCCGCACCAGGGGCTCGTGGGCGAACTCCTTGTCGGCCTCGGCCTGCCGACGGACCCGCTGGACGGTGGCGTCCCGGTCCTCGATGGCCTTCTGGGAGGCGTCGGTGAGCTGGGTGATGCGCGACCGCGCCTGGCCCAGCTCCGCCTCCACCCGGCGCCCCCGGTCGTAGAACCAGAGCGCAGCGCCGCCGCCCGCCATCGCGAGCACCCAGCCGATGGCCGCCAGGAGTTCCATGCCGGGCGGTGTAACCTGCTGCGCCCGGCCGAGCCCTTGACCGGTCATTGGTCGATCCCTGACCGGTCATGGACGCGGCGCATCGCCCCCCAACGAAATGTTCCGCAGGCCCGGCACCGGGCACGGTATTTGCTCTCGCAGCAATCCACCCAGGATGGAGGATCCCATGCCCCGCCACGGCCGGCTTCTGTTCGGCGCAGCCCCCCTGACTGCGCTCCTGCTCGCCAGCACCCCTGCCTTCGCCGTGTGCGGCGACGGCACCCTCGACTCCGGCGAGACCTGCGACGACCGCAACACCAGCAGCGGCGACGGCTGCGACAACGTCTGCGCCATCGAGACCGGCTGGGACTGTCTCCAGGCCAGCTTCGCCCTGGACTTCTACGAGAACTGGGCCACCAGCACCAACCCGGTGTGGACCCTGTCCGCCGACCAGCTCACCCTGACCCAGGCCATCAACTCCAACCCCGGCGTCTATGTCTCGACCCTGCCGGTCGACGGCCTGACCATCGAGTTCACCCAGACCGTCAACGACAGCGCCGACGATGACTTCATCGGCTTCGTGGTGGGCTTCGAGGCGGGCGACGCCACCAACGCCAGCGCCGACTGGATCCTGTTCGACTGGAAGCGGGGCGACCAGCAGAACGGCTCGGCGTACGCCTACGAGGGCTTCGTCATGAGCCGGGTCACCGGCGCCTCCAACCCCACCGACCTGTGGGGTCACAACAACTCCCTCAGCATCATCACCCGGGGCATCAACTACGGGTCCACCGGCTGGACCCCCTTCCAGACCTACACGATGCAGCTCGAGTACACGATCACCAGCGTGCGCGTCTGGATCGACGGCGTGCTGGAGATCGACGAGGTCGGCGTCTTCCCCCTGGGCAACTTCGGCTTCTACAACTACTCCCAGGAGGACATCTCCTTCACCCTGGTCAGCCCCGTGGACCAGTCGGTCTGCGTGGAGCTGGACACCGACGGCGACGGCCTGACCGACAACGAGGAGAACAACACCTGGGGCACCGACCCCAACGACCCCGACACCGACGGCGACGGCCTCAACGACGGCGATGAGGTCCTGGTCATCGGCACCGACCCGGCCCTCGCCGACACCGACGGCGACGGCCTCGACGACGGCGTCGAGCTGGACACCACCGGCACCGATCCCCTCAACGACGACACCGACGGCGACGGCCTCAACGACGGCGACGAGGTCAACCTCCACGGCTCCGACCCGCTCAACACGGACACCGACGGCGACGGCCTGACCGACGGCGACGAGGTCAACACCCACGGCACCAGCCCCATCGACGAGGACACCGACGACGACGGGCTCTCCGACCCCGAGGAGGTCAACGACACCGGCACCGACCCGACCCTCGCCGACACCGACGGCGACGGCCTCGACGACGACGAGGAGATCTACGGCACCGGCACCGACCCCCTCGACACCGACTCCGACGCCGACGGCCTCACCGACGGTGAGGAGGTCAACGAGACCGGCACGGACCCGCTCAACGAAGACACCGACGGCGGCGGCGTGCCCGACGGCACCGAGGTCCTCGTCGACGGCACCGACCCCCTCGACGAGGCCGACGACCTGCTCGACACCGACGGCGACGGCATCACCGACTGGGTCGAGGAGAACGAGCTGGGCACCGACCCCAACGACCCCGACACCGACGGCGACGGCCTGAGTGACGGCGACGAGGTGTTCGTCGAGGGCACCGACCCACTGGACGGCGACACCGACGGCGACGGCCTCTCCGACGGCGACGAGGTCAACACCTGGGGCACCGACCCGCTGGACGGCGACACCGACGGCGACGGCCTCGGCGACGGCGACGAGGCCGGCACCCACGGCACCGATCCCCTGGACAGTGACACCGACGACGACGGTCTGGACGACGGCGTCGAGGTCGAGGACACCCTCACCGACCCCAACGACCCCGACACCGACGGCGACGGCCTGACCGACGGCGTCGAGGACGGCCTGGGCACGGACCCGAACGACGATGACACCGATGACGACGGGCTCTCGGACGGCGACGAGGTCAACGACGCGGGCACGGATCCCACCAACCCCGACACCGACGGCGACGGCCTGACCGACGGCGTCGAGGTCAGCGAGGTCGGCTCCGACCCCACCAACCCCGACACCGACGGCGACGGCCTGACCGACGGGGAGGAGTGGAACGACCTCGGCACCGACCCGGTCAACGAGGACACCGACGGCGACGGCCTGACCGACCCCGAGGAGCTGAACGACCACGGCACCGACCCCACCAACGCCGACACCGACGGCGGCGGCGTCTCCGACGGCGACGAGGTGGCGGAGGGGCTCGATCCCCTGGACCCGAGCGACGACCTGCCCGGCGAGTACACCGGCGGCTGGAAGTGCGCGAGCGCCCCGGCGGGCTCCGGCGCCTGGATGGGGCTGTTGCTGGCCCTGGGCGCGCTCGTCCAGCGGCGGCGCGCCTGAGGACGGCCGGGCGACAGAGAATGGTTATTTCGCCAACCTGAAAGCGACATAGAATGGTCCTTCATCCCCATGATGGAGGACCCCATGTCCCGCGCGATCCTGCTGGGCGCTGCCCCCCTCACCGCCCTGCTGATGTCCACCCCGGCCTACGCCGCCTGCGGCGACGGCGTCCTGGACAGCGGCGAGACCTGCGATGACAACAACACGTCCAGCGGGGACGGCTGCGACACGAGCTGCGCCGTCGAGACCGGCTGGGACTGCGTCCAGGCCAACTTTGCCCTGGACTTCACCGAGACCTTCGCCGACCCGGGCACCCACGGCAACCCGAGCTGGACGCTGTCCTCCGACCAGCTCACCGTCACCCAATCCCAGAACGCCCGGCCGGCGGTCTACATGTCGACCCTGCCCACCGAGGGCATCACGGTCACCTTCACGCTGCAGGTGAACACCACCAGCGACGACGACTTCATCGGCTGGGTCGTCGCCTTCCAGCCCGGCGACTCCACCGCCGCGACCACCGACTACATCCTGTTCGACTGGAAGCAGGCCACCCAGGAGGTGACCACCGACGGCTACGGCTACGGCTACGTGGGCCTGGCCATGTACCACGTCACCGGCACGCTGGACGGCGCCGACCTGTGGGGCCACAGCTCCTCCAACCTCACCGAGATCACGCGGGCGATCACCCGGGGCAGCACGGGCTGGAGCGACAACACCACCTACACCATCGAGATGACGTACACGTCCACCCGGGTGCAGGTCCGGGTCAACAGCACCCTGGAGTTCGACGAGACCGGCACCTTCCCCAGCGGCAACTTCGGCTTCTACAACTACTCCCAGCCGAGCATCCAGTACACCCTGGTCTCGCCGGTGGACGTCAGCGTCTGCACCGAGCTGGACACCGACGGCGACGGCCTGACCGACAACGAGGAGACCAACACCTGGGGCTCCGACCCCAACGACCCGGACACCGACGGCGACGGCATCAATGACGGGGTCGAGGTCGTCGACACCGGCACCGACCCGACCCTGAGCGACACCGACGGCGACGGCCTCGACGACGGCGAGGAGCTGGACGGCGGCACCGACCCCCTCGACGACGACACCGACGGCGACGGCCTCTCCGACGGCGACGAGGTCAACACCCACGGCTCCGACCCCCTCGACGACGACACCGACAGCGACGGCCTCTCCGACGGGGACGAGGTCAACACCCACGGCACCGACCCGACCGACACCGACACCGACGGCGACGGGCTGGAGGACGGCGAGGAGGTCGCCATCGGCACCGACCCGCTGAGCGGCGACACCGACGGCGACGGCCTCACGGACCTGGACGAGCTGGACGGCGGCACCGATCCCCTCGACGCCGACACCGACGGTGACGGCCTCAACGACGGCGACGAGGTCAACACCCACGGCACAGACCCCCTCGACGCCGACACCGACAGCGACGGCCTCTCCGACGGCGACGAGGTCAACACCCACGGCACCGACCCGCTGGACGACGACACCGACGGCGACGACCTCAGCGACGGCGACGAGGTCAACACCCACGGCACAGACCCCCTCGACACCGACACCGACGGCGACGGCGTGGACGACGGCGACGAGGTGGACCGCGGCACCGACCCGCTGAGCGGCGACACCGACGGCGACGGCCTCAGCGACGGCGAGGAGCTGTACACCTGGGGCACCGACCCGCTGGACGCCGACACCGACGACGGCGGCCGCTCCGACGGCGACGAGGTCCACACCGACGGCACCGACCCCCTGGAGCCCAGCGACGACCTCGCCGACACCGACGGCGACGGCATCACCGACTGGATCGAGGAGAACGTCACCGGCACCGACCCCCTCGACCCGGACACCGACGGCGACGGCCTCAACGACGGCGATGAGCTGGACCAGGGCACCGACCCGCTCGACGAAGACACCGACGACGACGGCCTCTCGGACGGCGACGAGGTGAACACCCACGGCACCGACCCGCTCGACGAAGACACCGACGGCGACGGCCTCTCCGATGGCGAGGAGGTCGACGACCTCGGCACCGACCCGCTGGACACCGACACCGACGGCGACGGCCTCTCCGATGGCGAGGAGGTCATCGACCTCGGCACCGACCCGACCGACGACGACACCGATGACGACGGCCTCTCCGACGGCGAGGAGGTCGACGACCTCGGCACCGACCCGCTGGACGCCGACACCGACGACGACGGTCTGAGCGACGGCACCGAGGTCGACGAGACCGCCACCGACCCCCTCGACCCCGACAGCGACGACGACGACCTGAGCGACGGCCAGGAGAACGACCTCGGCACCGACCCCCTCGACCCCGACAGCGACGACGACGGCCTCGGGGATGGCGACGAGGTCAACGACCTCGGCACCGACCCCACGAACCCGGACACCGACGGCGACGGCCTCACCGATGGCCAGGAGGTCGACGAGACCGCCACCGATCCCCTCGATGACGACTCCGATGACGACGGCCTCACGGACGGCGAGGAGGTCAACGACCTCGGCACGGATCCGAACAACCCGGACACCGACGGCGGCGGCATCCAGGACGGCGACGAGGTCGACGGCGGCCTGGACCCGCTCGACCCCGTGGACGACCTGCCCGGCGAGTACAAGGGCGGCAGCGGCGTGGCCTGCGGCGGCGCCTCCACCGTGCCCGGCCCGAGCGGGGTGGTGTGGCTGCTGGGGCTGGTGGCGCTGGTGCGGCGGCGGAGGGGGTGAATCGGGATATGGGGTCGGGGCCTTGAAGGGGACCCGACATGATCCGCGCCGCGCTGCTGCTCCTCGTCCTGCTGTTCGCCTGTCTGACCAGCCACTCCGAGTACCAGGAGATGTGGGCCCAGGCTCACGACCATGACGACGACGGCTGGGCGCACCCCTACTTCGAGGGCGAGGACTGCGACGACTTCAACCCGGACGTGCACCCCGACGCGCCCGAGCTGTGCGACGAGATCGACAACGACTGTGACGGCATGATCGACGAAGGCGTCGTCCCCACCCAGCACCGCGACGCGGACGGCGACGGGCGCGGAGACCCGGACGACTTCGTCGAGCAGTGCCAGCCGCCGCCCGGCTACGTCGAGAACGACTTCGACTGTGACGACAGCGACGCGAGCATCCACCCGGGCGCCGACGAGCTGTGCGACGGCATCGACAATGATTGTGACGGGGAGACCGACGAGCTGGCCTTCGCCTCCTACGCGGACGGCGACGCCGACGGCTTCGGCGACCCCGCGACGGAGCAGCAGGTCTGCGCGCACCCCGAGGGCAACGTCGACAACGGTCTGGACTGCGACGACGGCGACCCGCAGATCCACCCGGACGCTGATGAGGTCTGCGACGGCGTCGACAACGATTGCGACGGAGACGCCGACGAGGACGACGCCCTGGACGCGGACACCTGGTACGCCGACAGCGACGCCGACGGCTTCGGCGACCCCGACCAGCCCCGCGCGGCCTGCGCGCTGCCCGACAGCTACAGCGCCGACGCCTCCGACTGCGATGACAGCGACGCAGGCGTCAACCCGGGCGAGGACGAGGTCTGCAACGACTGGAAGGACAACAACTGCGACGGCACCGACAACGGCTGCGCCCACAGCGGCGGGCGGCTCCTGACCCAGGCCGACGCGAGGTTCATCGGGGACAGCGCCGGGGACGGCGCCGGGGCGGGGCTGGGTGGCGTGGGCGACCTGAACGGGGACGGCTTCGACGACATCGCCGTGGGCGCCCCCGACGCCGGCAGCCACGGGGAGGCGTATGTGCTCTACGGCCCCGTGAGCGGACAGATCGACCTCGGCAGCGCCGACGCCGTGATCACGACGACGAGCCAGAGCAGCACCTCCGCGCAGCTCGGGGCGGCGTTCGGGGGAGCCGACCTGAACAATGACGGGCTGTCGGATCTGCTGGTGAGTCGGCCGTTCTGGCTGAATGACAACCTCAACCGGTTCTTTCATGGAGGCGTCGAGCTGTGGACCAGTGCCCCGACAGGCTCGACGACCACCTCGTCCTCGCGTAGCACCCTCTACTCCGACCAGCTCCCGCAATATCAAGAAATTGGCGCCTCCATCGGTGGCGTCGGCGACCTCACCGGAGACGGGACACTCGAAGCGCTGGTCGGGGCGCCCGGCTCGAACGTCACCATGTCCGACGACGGGCGCGCCCTGGTGTTCGACCGTCCGATTTCAGATGGTGAGGAGTTCTTCTCCCTCTCTGGCACCGACCGAGAGCGCGCTGGGACCTCCGTGGCGATTGCTGGCGACGTGGATGGTGATGGCCAAGCTGACGTCCTCGTCGGAGCACCCAACAGCGACACCGGCGGTTCGAACGCGGGCGTGGCCTACTTGGTCCTCGGCCCGATCAGCGGAGACGTCGCCCTCGGGAACGCCGACGCCATCCTGCTGGGTGCGTCAGCAGATGAGGCGGGCTCATCGGTGTCTTCCGCAGGAGACCTCGACGGAGACGGCTACGACGACCTGCTTGTCGGGGCGCCCTACAACGACATCGGCGCCACCGACGCCGGTGCGACTCATGTGGTCCTGGGCCCGACCTATGGCCAGAGCTATCTCAGCCAGTCCGACTTCGTGATCCGAGGCGATGAGGAGGACATGTACCTGGGCTCAGCCCTCGCGAACGTCCATGACGTCAACGGAGACGGCTTCGACGATCTGCTCATCGGGGCGCCGGGGTACGACGTGCCGAAGAGCAGCGGGAGCAACGACAAAGCCGGGGCCGTCTACCTGTTCTATGGTCCCCTGACCGCCGATCTCACGACCTCCGATCGGGACGCCTCCTGGACCGGCCGCCAGCCCTACGACTACGCTGGCGCGGCGCTGTCTCCTGCCGGCGATGTCAATGCGGACGGCTATGCCGACTTCCTGGTGGGCGCCCGAGGCACCGATACCGGAGGCTCGGACGCCGGGGCAGCCTATCTGCTGCTGGGCGCTGGCCTCTGATCAGGGCGCAATCCACTCCAACTCCAGGGTGTAGTCATAGGCGCCTACGTCCCCCTCCCAGGGAAGGAGGGCGACGAAATAGGTCTGCCCTGGCTCCAACGGATAGTCGACCTCGCCAAGGTCGATGTACTCAGGACTGGTATCCCGCCACTGCCATCCAGCGGCCAGGAACTGTCCAGCCTCATCAAAGAGGTGCATGTCGATGTTCGCACCTGGATCCGGCCAGGTGAGCCGAATCACGACCTCCATCGACTCCGACACCGTGACGGCGAACACATCCGTTGGGCCGACCCAACGATCGGAGGTCTCGTCATACTCCAGCACGCCGTGGACGACATCGACGAAGCCCGGCCCGGTTCCGACGTCCAGGGCCTGCGCGTTCCCGAGCTCCTCGGCGACAAGCTCGTACTCCACGAAGCCCGGGACATGCACATCATTCGGCTCGACCTCATCCACCTCCCAGCCGATGATCTTCGGCGCGATGGTGTCGATCACCACCGGATCCGCAGCCTCGTTCTCCGCGTCGAGGTCCAGGTCGAGCGCCAGGGGGGTGCCGCTGTAGAGGGTGCCGGCGGGCAGGGCCTGGTTCAGCGACGAGAAGGTGCCCGCCACCAGCCAGACGATGCGCACGCCCTCCTCCACCGTGGTCTGGTCCAGCGGGGCGCAGTTCGCATACTCCGGGTCGCTCTCGGGCAGGTCGCAGTAGTCGTTCTCGCCCTCGACGGTCTCGACGGTGCGGAACTTGAGCATGCGGTATTCGCCGGTCCAGGTCCGGCTGTCGGCGTCGAATGCCCAGCCGAAGGTCGTGCCGCCGGCCACCGGGTTGCCCCGGTCGTAGTAGTCCGGCACGCCGCCCTCGCCCTCGAAGGGAGGGTGGGCGGCCACCAGGATCCCGCCGTCCGCGGGGGAGCTGCCCGACAGCCACAGGGTGTAGTCCGGGCTGTCCCGGTTCACGTTGGCCAGGCCGGAGACCCGGATGGCGTACTCCACGCCGGCCTCGACCTCGAAGCTCACGCTCAGCAGGCCGCCGGTGCCGTCGGTGCTGGCGTCCACGAGCGGGTCGGTGCAGGCCGGGTCGGGGTCCTGGGAGAGGTCGAAGACGACGAGGCGGAAGGCCAGCGCGTCCGCAGGCGCGACGGTCTCCAGGGACTCGTCGATGAAGCAGCCCCCGGCGGTGTCGCCGGTGTCCCAGCCGGTGTCGTCCGTGACGCCCGAGTCATCGGCATTCCCGCTGTCGGCGGTGTCGGCCGTGTCCGGCATCGGGCCCTCCGGCGCGGCGCCGGCGTACTCCAGCTCCACGGTGAAGGTGCCCGCCACCGCCGGCTTGAAGGTGATCCAGTCGCGGTCGCGCTCGTTGACGCCGCCGTCCTGGGTGGGCACGTCGGCGAAGCTGCGGATGCTGCCGGCGAAGGGCTGCCAGCGGTAGGACAGCTCCCCCAGGGCGTTGGCGGTCTCGTAGACGTCCCCGCCGTCGTTGGGGCCGTCGCGGGCCTCGTCGATGGGGGTCCCGGGCACCACGCTCACCGTGCCGGTCAGCACGGTGTCGTCGATGCCCTCTTCGGGGCCCACGCAGGAGATCACCCCCAGCAGCACGAACAAGCGGAGGTTTCGCATCTCAGAACTCCCCCTGGAGGCCGACGCGGAAGCTGCGCGGGCTGTTGTAGGCCAGCGGCACACCCCAGCGGGGCTCGCCGTTGCTGTCCAGGTAGACGCCCTCGCCGTCGCGGTCGCCGTAGGTGTCGTCCACGTCGGTGACGGTGCGGTCGTTGAACACGTTGAAGCACTCCGCGAGCAGGGTCCAGGAGGTGGGCCCCACGTCGAACACCAGGCCGGCCCGGAGGTCGGTCTCCGACAGCCCCGGGGTGCGGTAGCTGCCGTCGTTGGTCTCGCGGAAGTTGATCCAGGTCGCGTAGTAGTCGTTGTAGTAGGTCTTCCGGTACGGGAAGCCCGTGTAGGCGTTGAACTGGGCGCCCATGACGTAGCCCAGGCCCACCGGCCCCACCGACCAGGCGTCGTTGTTGCGCTTGGTGGCGGAGAGCTTCACCGCGTGGGTGCGGTCGTAGCCCAGGTAGCCCTCGTTGTAGAGGTCGCGCTCGGGGATGTCCAGGTTGTAGGTATACACTTGGCTGGAGGCGGTGCCGTAGGCCCGGCTCCAGGTGTAGCTGGCCAGGAACCACCACAGGTCGTAGTCGGCCTTCGCGGTGAACTCCAGGGAGTTGTAGGTGTTCCACAGCTCGTCGCTGGTCCGCATCCGGTAGATGGCGGTGTTGGACCCGTTGCGGTTGCCCACCACCTCGGTGCCCTCGTCGTTCCAGATGAGGTTGACCTCGTCGTCCTCCCAGAAGTTGCGGCTGTACTCCCAGATCCAGGTGACGTCCAGGGCGACGTGCTCGCCGACGGCCCGGGTGACGCCCGCGTTGATCTCGTCGCTGCGGGGGTAGCGCAGGTCGTCGTGGCGCAGCAGGGTGTCGGAGATCTGGGCGCCGCTGCCCTCGACCCAGTCGCTGCCCTGCTCGCTGACCACCCAGTCGTAGGTGGTGTAGGACTGGCTCTTCTGGACCAGCAGGCTGGAGACGAACATGAAGCCGGGGTCGGTGAACCGCCCGTAGTAGGCGTGGATCGAGGTGCTCTGGTCGCCGAACAGGTCGAACGCCGCCCCCATGCGCGGCGAGAAGCTGGCCGAGCTGATCACGCTGTTGCCGACGTCGTCGCGGAAGTTCGGCTTGTCCATGCGCAGGCCGGGGCGCAGGGTCAGCCGGGGGATGGGCTGCCACACGTCCTGCACATACGCGCTCAGCATGGTGGTGAAGAGGGTGACGTCCAGGTCGTTGGAGTACACCGTGCGCTGGGCGGGGGTGTAGCTGTCCAGGTCGGCGGGGTCGCCGTTGTAGGCCCACGACTCGGTCCCGTCGGCCAGGCCGGGGTAGACCTCCCAGCTCTTCATGTACTCGGCCTGGGCGCCCACCTTGATGCGGTGCTCGCCCAGCACGTCGCTGAGGTAGATGCTCAGCGCGGTGTTGGCGCTGCCCCGGTCCCGCCGGGAGAAGTAGGCGCTCTGCTGCTCGCCGAAGTAGAAGCCGTCGGGGTCGTAGGCGTCCCAGCTCGGGCCGAAGTCGTCGGTGCAGGCGCCGATGTCGTTGCGGTTCTTGCAGTCCCGCCACAGCACGCTGAAGGCGTCGAGGTAGCCGGACTGGTAGTAGAGCTGGCTCTCCAGGTTGATGGCGTCGGTGGGCATCCAGACGTGGCCCACCGAGCCCAGCCAGCCGCCCTGCTCCTGGATGCCCTCAGCCGAGGGAAGGACGTAGGGGTCCTGCTCGGTGTTGATGATGACCGTGGGGTCCATCTGGCCGTGGACCCACAGCCGGTGGGCCTGGTTGGGCTGGAAGGTCAGCTTGCCGAACAGGTAGTACGACTTCCAGTCCCGGGGCGCGACCTCCGACATCTCCTGGCCGGTGATCGGGTCGGGGCCGCTGGGGCGGCCGATGTCGTCGTTGTCGAACTGGACGGCGTCCTTGTAGACGTCGATCTGGCCCGAGGCGAAGAACCACAGCTTGTCCCGGATGATCGGGCCGCCGACGTTCAGGGCGTACTGCTGCTCGTTGTACTCCTGGGGGGTGTAGGTGCCGTCCTCGTCCAGCTCGTGGGGCAGGGGCTTGAACACCCGGAAGTTCTGGTTGGCGTACAGCATCGAGGCCATCGCCTCGAACTCGTTGCCGCCCGACTTGGTGACGACGTTGACCGCCCCACCCAGGCTGCGGCCGTACTCGGCGTCCATGCCGCCGGTGATGACCTCGATCGACTGGATGGCGTCGTAGTTCATGTTCGCCGAGAAGGTGTTCGTCATCGGGTCGGTGACGTTGACCCCGTCGATGTAGAACTGGTTGGCGTCGTCCATGCCGCCGTGGATGTTGGCGTTCCCGCCGCCGACCACGCCCGGGGTGACCGCGATGAGGCCCAGGTAGTCGCGGCTTGGGGTGGGCAGGTCGCGCATCTGCTCGGCGGTGAGGGTGAGCCCGGTGCGGGTCTTCTCCACGTCGACCACCGGGGCGTCGTCCACGACCACGATGGTGGCCGTGCCCACGGCGAGCTGCATGGGGATGTCCAGGGTGACCGTGCCGCCAGCGGTGACCTGCACGCCCTCGGTGATCCAGGTGTTGAAGCCGCCCTTGGAGGCCTCGACGGTGTAGACGCCGACGGGGAGCTGGGCCACCCGGTACTGGCCGTCCATCGCGGTCTCGACCTGGCGGGTGCCGATGAGGTCGGGGGAGGTCACCGTGAGGAGCACGCCGGGGACCTCCATCCCGTCGGTGTCCACGACGGTGCCGCGGATCTGGCCGGTCAGCTCGACCGCGAAGGCCGGCGCCGAGAAGGCCACGGTGAAGAGGATCACGAGGAGACGCAGGAGCATCCGGACTCTCCGAGCTGGGGCGACACCTGAGCAGTGGGGCGACCGGCCGCGTCCGCAAAGGGACAACCAACCGATCCGGGCGCCGATTATCACCGGTTCGTCACCGATTCGGCAAGGTGTTCCAAGGTGGAACAGCCGCTCCACCCCCTCCTCCATTCCGGAGCACCGCTCTTCCGTGAGGTCGATGGGGCGGGCTTCAGCGGGCCCCAGGGCGCTGGCACGCCGGTTGCAGAGGTCCGAGGCAGAGCAGGAGAGCCCCCATGCCCGACAAGCTGCCGAGCTTCGGCCTGATCACGGCCGCCCCCCACGAGTTCCTCATCCACATCCGCAAGGGGCGCGTCATCGCGTCGCGCCAGGGGGGGAGCTGCTTCCGCTGGCCCGGCGACAGCGTGGCCCTGGTCGACACCAGCGTCCACCGCCTCCAGTTCACCGCCGATCAGGTCACCCGGGAGAAGACCGGCGTGGCGGTCACCGGCCTGGCGGTGTTCCGGGTGGTCGCGCCGCTGCTGGCCTACCGGATGCTGAACCTGGACGACTTCCGCACCGTGGAGCACATCCTCAAGGAGATGCTGCTGGGCGCGACCCGCCGCCTGGTGGCGAACCTCACCCTGGACGACTGCCTCACCAAGCGCAAGGAGTCCCTGGCCGCCGAGCTGATGGCCGAGGTCGCCCCGGTGGTCATGGGCAGCGGGCGCGAGGGGGACGCCTCGGACCGGGGCTGGGGCATCGCCATCGACACCATCGAGGTGCAGGACGTGCGCATCCTGTCGTCCGAGGTCTTCGAACGCCTGCAGGCCCCCTACCGGGAGGCCCTGGCCCTGGAGGCCCTGCGCGCCCGCGCCGAGGTCGAGAAGGAGGAGGCCCGCCTGAAGGAGGAGACGGCCCGCGCCGAGGAGCGCCGCCGCCGCGAGCTGATGGCGCTGGAGGAGGACCGCCTGAACGCCGAGCGCGTGCGGGCTCACGAGTCCGCCGCCCACCAGGCCGCCCTGGCCCAGGATGCCCTCGCCGCGAAGCTGGAGCGGGACAACGCCGCCGCCGCCGCCGAGGCCGCCCGCGCCGAGCGCCGCGCCGAGGCCGAGCTGCGGGTGGCGGAGAAGCAGGCCGGGTCCGCCGTGCGTCAGGCCGAGCTGCGCGCCCAGGCCGAGCGCGCCGAGCGCACCGCCCGCGCCGAGATGACGAAGCTGGAGCGCGAGGCCCAGGACGGCGTCAGCGACGCCCGCCTCCGCGAGCTGGCCCTCACGCAGACCCTGCCCGAGGTCGCCCGCGCCTACCGCGACAGCTTCGACAAGATCGTGGTCACCGGGGCCAGCGACCTGGGCTTCCTGGGCCAGGGCCTGACGCAGGTGCTGGCGAGCCTGGAGGCGTTCGGGGTGCGGCTGCCGGAGCGGTAGGGGATATAGAGCCCCTCCAGGAGGCCCCGATGTCCACCACCCCCGTGCTCGTCTTCGTGACCTTCACCGACCTCGACGAGGCCACCGCCGTCGCCCGCGCCCTGGTCGCTGAGCACCTCGCCGCTGGCGCGAACCTGCTGCCGGTGGCCCGCTCGGTCTACCTGTGGAAGGGCGAGGTCTGCGAGCACCCCGAGGTGCTGATGGTCGCCGAGTCCACCCGGGAGCGCTTCGAGGCCCTGCGGGAGCGCGTCCTGGCGCTGCACAGCTACGAGGTGCCCAAGATCGTGTCGGTGGACATCGCCCAGGGCCACCCGCCGTACCTGGACTGGCTGCGGGCGCACAGCCGCCCGGGGTAGCGTCCGCCTGCTACCCTGATCCGTGATGCTGCTCCTTCTGCTCGCCTGCACCGGCGCGCCCTCTGCGCCGGCCCCGCCGCCGCCGGTCCACCCCGCGCTGTCCGCGGCCCCCGAGCCCAACCCCGCGCCGCGCACCAACGCCGTGGTCATCGTCATCGACACCCTGCGGGCGGACGCGGTGGCGCGGGCCGCGACCCCGAACCTGGACGCCCTGGCCGCCCGGGGCTCCGCGGTCCCCAGGGCCTGGAGCGCCGGGACCTGGACCGTGCCCAGCGTGATCTCGATGTTCACGGGCATGCCGGTGCGCCAGCACGGCTGGGACCTGCCCACCGGGCGCATGGGGCGCTACCCCCAGCTCCCCGACACGCCGACCCTGGCCCAGGTGCTGCATGAGGCCGGCGTCCGCACGGTGGGGCTGTACGCGAACGCCTACCTGCACGAGGCCCTGGGCTTCCAGCGGGGCTTCGACGTCTGGAACCGCACCAGCGACGCGGTGATCGCCAGCCAGCTCGCCAAGGAGGTGCACAGCCACTGGGACGACGGGGGCCGGCACTTCGCCTACCTGCACCTGCTGGGGCCCCACTCGCCGCTCCACCCCTCCGAGGCGGCCCTGGCCCGCTACGGCCTGGACGAGGCCCTGTTCACCGAGCACCCCTACGGACTGGAGATCGGCGTGGCCAAGCGCGGCCGCACCCCCGGCGCCGAGGCGGCCTACCGGGACGGCTACCACGCGGCGGTCGAGGACGCCGACGCCGTGGTCGGGGCCCTCCTGGCGGCCCTGGGGGAGCACCGCGACGACACCGTCGTCATCGTGACCTCCGACCACGGGGAGCTGCTGGGGGAGCACGGCGTGTTCGGCCACGGCTGGTGGGTCTACGAGCCGCTCACGAACGTGCCCTTCATCGCCGAGGGGGTGGGTACTTTGCCCGAGACCCTGGGCATCGCCTCGCTGCCCGCGCTGGTGACCTGGGGGATGGGGGTGCCCCACGCCTGGCCGACCGTGGACCACCAGTGGGTCCCGGACCTGCCGCTGGCCGCGCAGCGAGAGGGCAAGCTGGCGCTCTCGGCGGACGGGAAGAAGAAGATCGTGTGGCATGAGGCCACCCCGATGGCGTTCGACCTGGTCGTCGATCCGGGGGAGGAGGCGCCGCTCTCGGAGAAGGAGACGTCGGAGATGGCGACGGGGCGGGCGTCGTGGGAGACGGCGGTGCCGAAGGGGGCGGTGCTCGGGGAGGACGTGAAGCTGCCGAAGGAGACGGTCGAGCGGGTGAAGGCGCTCGGATACATCGAGTGACTCAAGTGTGGCTGGGGGCCGCCTCCACCGAGCCATCCGTCCCCTTGAGCTGCGCGAGGTAGAGCGCGGCGTAGGCGCCCCCCTGGTCGAGCAGCGCGCGGTGGGTGCCCTGCTCGACGATGCGCCCCTCCTCCATCACGAGGATGACGTCCGCGCTGCGGATCGTCGACAGCCGGTGGGCGATGATGAAGCTCGTGCGGCTCTCCCGAAGGGCGGCCATGGCCTGCTGCACGAGCAGCTCGGTGCGGGTGTCGACGGAGCTGGTGGCCTCGTCGAGGATGAGCAGCGCCGGGCGGGACAGGTACGCGCGGGCGATGGTGATGAGCTGCTTCTCGCCCGCGCTGACCGCGCCGCCCTCGTCGTCGACCACGGTGTCGTAGCCGTCGGGCAGGCTCTGCACGAAGCGGTCGACGAACGCCGCCTTCGCCGCCGCCAGCAGCTCCTGCTCGTCCGCGTCGGGGCGACCGTAGGCGATGTTCTCGCGGATGGTGCCGCGGAAGAGCCAGGTGTCCTGCAGCACGATGCCGATCTTCGACCGCAGCGCCTGCCGCTCCATCGTCGAGATGTCGACGCCGTCGAGGGTGATGCGCCCGCCGTCCGGCTCGTAGAAGCGCATGAGCAGGTTGATGAGCGTGGTCTTGCCCGCGCCGGTCGGCCCCACGATGGCCACGGTCTGCCCCGGGTCGATGCGGAAGGAAACGCCCTCCAGCAGGGGCTTGTCCGGCTCGTAGCGGAACGACACGCCCTCGAACGCCACCCGCCCCTGCGGGCGCGCTGCGGGCTCGGTCGGGTCGACGGTGGCGGGCTCCACCGCCACATCGAGCAGTTCGAACACCCGCTCCGCCGAGGCCACCCCCGACTGCAGCATGTTGATCATGGAGGCGATCTGCGTGATGGGGCGCGTGAAGTTGCGCGAGTACTGGATGAACGCCTGGACGTCGCCGAGGCTCATCGCGCCGCTGGCGACGCGCAGGCCGCCGACCACCGCGAGCGCGACGTAGGTGAGGTTCCCGATGAACATCGCGACCGGCATGATCAGGCCCGACAGGAACTGTGCGCGGAAGCTCGCCTGGTAGAGCGCCTCGTTCTCCTGCTGGAGCTGCGCCTCGACCGCAGGACGCCGCCCGTAGACCTGCACGAGCACGTGCCCGGTGTACGCCTCCTCGACGATGCTGTTGAGGCGGCCCGTGCTCCGCCACTGCGTGACGAAGTGCCGCTGGGAGCGGCGCATCACGACCCCGGCACCCAGCATCGTCACGGGGATGGTCAGGAGCGCGATCAGCGCGAGCGTCGGCGAGATGTAGACCATCATGCCGGTCACGAAGAGCACCCCGAGCACCGACGTGACGATCTGGCTCATCGTCTGCTGCAGGCTCTGCGCGACGTTGTCGATGTCGTTGGTGACCCGGCTCAGCAGCTCGCCGCGGGGCTGCCGGTCGAACGTGGGCAGGGGGATGCGGTGGATCTTCTCCTCGACGTCGGCGCGCATGCCCTTCACGGTGAGCTGCACGATGTCGTTGAGCAGGTAGCCCTGCAGGAACGACAGCAGCGCTGAGGCCACGTAGAGCCCCAGCGCGAGGAGCAGCACCGCCTGCAGCGCGTCGACGTCGACGCCGCGCCCCGGCACGAGGTCGATGCCCGCCATCATCTCGGCCACGCGCTCCTGCCCCTGGGCGCGCACGGCCTCGATGGCCTGCTCCTTGGTGATCCCGGCGGGGAACCGCTTGCCCATGACGCCGGCGAAGATCAGATCGGTGGCCCGGCCCAGCACCTTGGGCCCGAGCGTGGACAGCGCGACGCTGACCACCCCCGCGATGAACATGACGAGGACCCGGGCGCGGTGCGGGGCGAGCCGGCGCAGCAGGCGCCGCACCGATGGGCCAAAGCGAATCGCTTTCTGCCCGACGATCCCGCCGCCGAACGGGCCGCCCCGGCCGGGCCCGCCCCGCATCGTGACCCGCTCGGTGACCTGCATGGCTTTGGGGTCGGTCATGCGTCCTCTGCGGCGCGCTGGGAGTCGATGATCTCCGCGTAGGTCGGGCAGGTCTCGCGCAGGGCGTCGTGGGTCCCCAGGCCGACCATCCGGCCGCCCTCGATGACGCAGATCTGGTCGGCGTCCGCGATGGTGGCGACGCGCTGAGCCACGATGACGACGGTGGCGTCGGCGGTGATCGGCTTGAGCGCGGCGCGCAGGCGGGCGTCCGTCGCCACGTCGAGGGCCGAGAACGCGTCGTCGAAGAGGTAGACCTCCGGTCGGCGGATGACGGCGCGGGCGATGGCGAGCCGCTGGCGCTGGCCGCCCGAGACGTTGGTCCCGCCCTGGGCGATCGGCGCCTCCAGCCCGCCCGGCATCGCCTCGACAAAGCCCCGGGCCTGGGCGATCTCCAGCGCGGCCCACAGCTCGTCCTCGGTCGCGCCGGGCTTCCCGACCCGGAGGTTCGACGCGACCGTGCCCGAGAACAGGTACGCCCGCTGCGGCACCAGCCCGATCCGGCTCCACAGCGTCTCCGGGTCGATCTCCCGGATGTCGACGCCGTCGAGGCGGACGTGGCCCTCGCTGGCCTCGAACAGCCGCGGGATGAGGCTCACGAGCGTGGTCTTGCCGGTGCCGGTGGCGCCGACGATGGCCAGCGTGGTCCCCGGCTGCGCGGTAAACGAGATGCTGCGGAGCAAGGGCTGATCCGCGCCGGGGAAGCGGAAGCCCACCCGGTCGAAGGCGAGGTGCCCGCGTCGCGGCAGCGCGCGCACGCCGGGCGCAGGCGGCGCGATGGCCGGCTCGGTGTCCAGCACCTCGCTCAGCCGCTCCGCCGCGGCGGCCGCGCGCGGGACCTGCATGAGCATGACCACGGAGAGCATCACGCTGATGAGGATCTGCACGAGGTAGGTCAGGAAGGCCGTGAGCGACCCGATCTGCATGGCGCCGCTCTCGACCCGCGCGCCGCCGAACCAGAGCACCGCGGTGGTGGACACGTTCATGACGAGCATCACCGACGGGAACATCGCCGCCATCCACCGGCCGGCGCTGGTGGCGACGTCGGTGAGCCGCGTGTTCCCCTCATCGAACCGGCGGGTCTCGAGCGGCTCGCGCACGAACGCGCGCACCACGCGGATCCCGGCGAGCTGCTCGCGGAGGATCTGGTTGATGCGGTCGAGGTGGCGCTGCATCTCGCGGAACTTCGGCACCATCCGCGTCATCAGCAGGGTGACGATCGCCGCGAGGATCGGCACGACGGCCGCCACCAGCCAGGAGAGGCCCACGTCCTCGCGCAGCGCCATCACGACGCCGCCGACCATCATGATCGGGGCGACGACGAGCATGGTGAAGGCGGTCATCACCAGCGTCTGGAGCTGCTGGACGTCGTTCGTGCTGCGGGTGAGCAGCGACGGCGCGCCGAACCGCGACACCTCGTGCGCCGAGAACGTGAGCACGCGGTGAAACGCGCGCGCGCGCAGGTCGCGGCCGAGCGCCATCGCGGTCCGCGCGCCGAACCAGATGGCGACGACGGTGCAGGTCATGTGCAGCAGCGAGACCCCGAGCATGACCGCGCCCGCGCGCAGGATGAACGCCGTGTCGCCCCTCACGACGCCCTCATCGATGATGTCGGCGTTGATGGCCGGCAGGAACAGCGAGGCGATCGTGCCCGTGAGCTGCAGGGCGACCACCGCGGCCATCGCGGCGCCGTACGGCCTCAGGTGCTCGCGCAGCAACCTCAGCACAGGCCCTCAGTCCACGCCGCCCACGGTCCAGCGCTGCTCGTCGGCGAAGCCCTTGAGCGCGGACAGGGGCTCGCCGGTGACGAGCTGGAGATAGTAGACCGCCAGCAGGCCGCTGTAGCGCTGGTTGAGCAGGGCGGCCTCCTCCAGGTGGCGGGGGGTGAGCTGGTCCAGCCCGTCCACCCGGTCCTCGTCGCCGACCTCCCGGCCGAGGATCCCGACCATGCGCTCGTGGAGGCCCGTCATGTCCTCTCTTGCTCTGCAAGCGGCCGACGCACCACCCCTGCCGGGCGGATGGCGCGTGACATCTCGCGCGCGCAGCTCAGGCCAGGGTCACCCCGGTCAGCGCCGCGCCGGTCGCGGGCTCGAACAGGTCGGCCAGCGGCACATGGAGCGTGCGTCGGTTCAGCGTCCCGCCCAGGTTGCATTCGGTCTGCACCTGGGCGAACCCGGTGGCCTTGAACGCATCGGTCACCTGGATCCGCATCCGCGTGCTCTTCGCCTCTCCATCCTCCAGCGCGTCGGCGTCCACGTCGCGGAAGGTGACGACCGTATCGGGCGTCGCACCCGCGCGCGTGGCGACGGTGATGGCGTGGCCGTCGGGCACGCTGCACGCCCGCCAGCTGCCCTCCGCGACAAGGGCCCAGCGCGTCGCAGCGTCCCTCTGACGAGCGGCTTCGGCCTCGCGCGCGGCGTCGGCCGCGGCGCGCTCCCGCCTCCGCCGCTCCCGCAGCGCGTCCAGCTCTCGCGTCCGCGCCTCTCCACCCTCCCTCGATCCCCAGACCATCGCATGCAAGTCCCGCTCGTCAGCGCCACGGGTCAGCTCGCCGGGGGTCTTGATCAACCACCCTGCGGTGACGTCGATCCCTGCAGCCTTGAGCACCTTCTGGGCGAAGCGGGAGCAGTTGATGATCTTCTTGCTCCTCCAGGCCCAGGGGACGCGCCCGCTGAACTTGTAGGTGTACCGACCGGGGTCCGCCTGGATGGCCAGAGCCCGGTCCCGGGCCGCCCGCAGGTTGTCCATCGAGACCACGTAGCTGCGCTTCGCCGGGGCATCGACCATCTTGAGGGCCCGGTCGTCGCCTTCGCTCCGCCGGATGATGATGCCCTGGTACTCCCCCTCCTCCGAGCTCGACGCGTGGCGATCAACCTTCCTGGCCGACTTCCCGCTCCCCTCGCCGGAGGCCACGCTGCCCTTGGCGACGGTCTCCCCGCTCGCCGCGCTGGCGTCGCTGTCGGTGCTGGCGCCGCTGGCGCGGGAGGACCCCCCGGACCTGCGTCCAGCGCCCTGTGAGGAGCCGTCGATCGACACGTCGGCCACCCCGCTGCCGCCGACGATCAGGTCCCACTGCTCGGTGCGCCCCTGAGCCGTCGCGCCCGTCCCGTCGACGAACTCAAAGAAGATGTAGGAATGCCCGCCGATGTAGCCCGATCGACTCTGGGACACCGTGATGACGCCGGTCGTCGCGTTGACCTCGGTGCCAGGGCTCCCATCGCTCATGAACCTGCCGGTGCGGCGGTCGAAGTAGGTGCGGCGGGCGACCCCATCGTCCTGGGCGGCGTGGGCCAGCTCGTGGGCGATGAGCCGCTGGCCTTCGGGGGTGTCGGGGCGGTAGTGCCCGCGGCGGAACCAGACGTCCCGCCCCACGGTGACCGCGCTGGCGCTGAGGTCCCGGGTGACCTGGTCGGCCTCCACGCCGGTGTGGGCGTGCACTCCGGAGAGGTCCCGGCCGGTGACCGCGGCGACCTTGGCCGCGAGCGCCGCGTGGATGGGCGCCCCCGTCGAGGCCCGCATGCGGGCGGCGGTGGCCGCAGGAACGCTCCCGCCGGCCCCCGCTCCGTCTCGGCGGGCCGCGGGGCGCGCGAGGGAGGGGGTCAGGCGTGGCGCGGCCTCACCGCCCATGAGGGACAGCGCGCGCGAGGCGATCGCGTCCGCCTCAGCCTCCTCCAGATCGCCGCCCGCCCCCAGGGGGACGCGGTCGTGCTCCAGCAGGTGGATCAGGCGCTGGTTGCCCAGGCGAGCGCCGCGCGTCAGGGGGGCGGCGGACGGAGCGGCGCGCTCGGCAGAGGCGCGCTCGGGGGAGGCGAATTCCTTCATGGTTCCTCCGGACAGGGGGCCATTCTGGGTCCTGATGGCCGCCCTGACAAGCCCTTTCCGCGGGCCCGGACAGGCGCCGCGCGAGCAACGGAAAAGCTCTTCGACCCCCTTCTTTGTTCAACTACCCTGGTCCCATGCTGCTGCTCACCCTCGTCCCGCTCTCCCTGGCCCGCGAGGCCGCCGTCACCTTTGACGCAGAGGACTGCGTCCCCGGGGAGACCGTCACGGTCTCCCTGACCGCGGACCCGCCGCTGACCGCGCAGGACAGCGTCACCTGGTCCATCGACGAGGGCCTCATCATCGCGTCGATGTCGGACGAGGCCGTGATCCTGGAGTGCCCGTCCTGCCCGTCCACCGGGGCGTATGCCGCCCAGCTCTACGCCGTGGTGGCCGACGCGAACGGGGAGCAGATCTGGGCCTTCGGGGAGCTGCTCGTCACCTGCGCCTGGGACACCGGCGCCACGGACAGCGACAAGCTCCTGTACTGCGGCTGCGCCAGCGGGCAGGCTGCCCCCGGCCTGGCGCTGTTCGGGCTGGTCGCGCTGCTGCGGCGCAGGCGGCGGTCCCCCGCTCATACGGACCCTCCATGAACCGTGGACGGGTCGCCCGGCGCCCGTAGGGCGTGACCCCGTCGGAGATCCCCATGAGCGCCGCGCCGGGCGGGGGGAGCGGGGCAGGCGCAACGCCGTCTCTGTGGTGGAGGCCAGCGACATCACCGGGCAGCTGCTGAAGGTGGACGGCGGGCTGACCCTGTGCCCCTCCACGGCGCGTGGCGTCTGTGCGCCACACGCCGGGACTCAGTCCAGATACCCCAGCGCCCGCAAGCCCTCGACGTTCACCCCCGCCGCCCCCTCCTGAGACCGGATCACCACCCCGTCCAGCGCCACCTCCAGCGCCTCCGGGGCCTCCTCCAGCGGCGCCTGCTCCCCGGGGTCGACGCGGAGGTCATACGCCATCGACGTCCCGTCCCCCCGCCGGATCAGACGAACGTCGCCCTGCCGCGCGCTGAGGTCGATGCGGTCGTACTTGTTGCCGACCGCCGTCGCGATCCGCCCGATGGGCACGGGCTCGCGGAGGTCGTGGCCCCCAGGCGCCAGCCCCGCCGCGGCCTGCAGCGTGGGCGCGACGTCCGCCAGGGACACCACCCCCTCCGGCCCACGCGCCTGGAGCCCGGGGGCCGCGATGGCCACCGCCACGTCCACCACCTCCCCGTGGTGGCTGTGCCCGTGCTCCACCCCGCCGTGGTCCCACAGCTCCTCGCCGTGATCGGCGACGAAGGCCACCACGCCGTCTTCCAGCACCCCCCGCGCCTCCAGGGCGTCCAGCAGCCGCCCGAGCTGCCCGTCGACGTGCCGGACCTCGTTGGCGTAGCCCTCCCGGATGGCCTCGCGCTGCGGCGGCGTGAACAGCAGGCCCGCCCGGATGTCCGCGCTGCGCCACGCCGCCCCCGGGTTGCCCGCGGGGGCGTGCTGGTAGGGCAGGTGCGGATCGACGACGTGCACCCAGAGGAAGAAGCCCCGCTTCGGCGCCCCCGCCAGCCAGGCCAGCGCCCGGTCGACCACCACCTCGGACTGCCAGGCGTGCGCCCCCCAGGGCCGACCCGTGAACAGCAGGCGGTGCGCCGCGCGCTCGTGGTGCTGGAGGAACAGGTCCACCCCCCGGTCGAAGCCCATCCCCCGGGACAGGAAGGGGTTGGTCAGGAAGGCCGCCGTCGCGTAGCCCTGGTCGGCGAGCTGCTCGGCGAGCACCGGCACATCCTCGGGCAGCGCGGTGTAGCGCCCCCCCGGCCAGGCCCCCGCGCCGTGGGATTGCGCCGGCAGCCCCGTCACCACCGAGGCCATCGAGGGCAGGGTCCAGGACGAGGTCGCCATCGCCCGAGGCCAGCCCGCCCCGGCCTGCGCCACCCGCTGCCAGCTCACCATCTCCACTGCGTGGTCCCAGCGCAGGGTGTCCACGCTGATGAGCACCACCGGGGGCCCGTCGCTGGCGGGCGTCGGGGTCCGCGGCCAGGGCTCGGTCAGCTCGGTGAGGAGCTGGGCGCGGGCGTCGGCCACATCAGCGACCTGGAGCACCTGGTAGCGCACCACCACCGCTGCCAGCGCGGCCAGCACGGCCCCCGCCAGCGGACCGGGGGCCAGGCGCTCCTCCACGACGCGCAGGGTGACCCCCGCCAATGCCGCGACCCCCACCGCGAAGACGAAGCCGGTCACCCAGGCGCGGGGCCCGAGGAGCAGCGCGCTCACCGCGACCGCGACCACCGCCGGCAGCGCGAAGGAGCGGGCCACCCCCGCCGGCGCGAGGCGCCCCCACACCAGCCCGGCGACGGCGCAGGCCCCCAGCTCTGTCGCGATCTGCGCCACCGAGGGCCGGGCGAGCGCCCCCCAGGCCAGCCACACCTCGACCAGACCGAAGCACAGCCACACGGCGACAGGGGCCAGCAGGGCGCGAGGCACATTTCCGTCTAACGCCAGCCCCGATACACTGCCCGCGCATGTCCGACCCGCGCTGGCCCGCTCTGCTTGATCGTGAGCGCCTGACCGTGTACCCGCGCATCTTCGCGGCGCTGTACCTGCTCATCGGGGGGGGGTGGCTCCTGAGCGGGCCGGGGCTGCTGGACCGGGGCGGCAAGCCGCTGGGCGGCGACTTCATCACCTTCTACGCCGCGTCCGAGCTGGTCCTCTCCGGCGCGCCCGACGCGGTCTTCGATCTGGAGCGCCTGCACGCGGTGGAGCAGGCCGTCATCGGCGTCCCCATCGACCGCTTCGCCTGGCACTACCCGCCCACCGCGCTGCTGCTCGTGGCCCCCCTGGCCGCCCTGCCCTTCGTCGCCGCGCTGGGGATCGTCACCCTGGTGTCGCTGGCGATCTACGTCGCCACCCTGCGGGGCGTGGACAAGGGGCCGCTCCTGCTGGGGCTGGCCCTGGCCTTCCCCGGGCTGTTCCAGAACCTCATCCACGGGCAGAACGGCTGCCTGAGCCTGGCCCTGCTGGGCGGCGGGCTGCTCCTGCTGGAGCGGCGGCCGGGGGTCGCCGGGGTCCTGCTGGGGCTGTTGTCGATGAAGCCCCACCTCACGCCGATGGTGGGGCTGGCCCTGCTGGCCGGCCGCCAGTGGCGGGCCCTCGGGGCGATGGCGGCGACCGCGCTGGGGCTCGCGGGGGTGAGCGCGGCGGCGCTGGGGCCGGCGCCCTGGCAGGCTTTCGTGGACAACCTCCCCTTCGCCCAGGCCGTGCTCTACGAGGGCGGGGTCGCCTGGGAGAAGATGCCCACCGCCAGCGCGGCGGCGCTGCTGCTGGGGGCGCCTCCGGTAGCCGCGAAAGCCGCCCAGGCCGTGGTGACCCTGGGCGCGGCGGGCGCGGTGGCCTGGCTGTGGGCGCGCCCCTGCCCCCACGACCTGCGCGCGGCGGGGCTCACCCTGGCCGTGCTGCTGGCCACGCCCTTCGCCTTCGAGTACGACCTCGCCATCCTGGCCTTCCCCCTGGCGCTGCTCGGGGTGGCGGGCGCCCGGGCGGGCTGGCAGCGGGGCGACGTGGCGGCGCTCATCGCGGGCTACGCCCTGCCCTTCCTGGCCCCGGCCCTCGCCGGGCTGACCCGGCTCCAGGTGGGCCCGCTCGTGCTCGCCGCGCTGCTGGCCTGCGCGCTGCGGAGGGCCCGATGAGCCCCGACTGGTCCGAGCGCCTGCGCGTCTACCCGCGCATCTTTGTCATCCTCTACGTGCTGATCGGCGGCTGGTGGGTGTTGTCGGGACCCGGGCTGCTGGATCGCGGCGGGAATCCGGTCGGCGGAGACTTCGTCACCTTCTACGCGGCGGGGGCGCTGACCGCCGCCGGCACGCCGGAGCTGGCCTACAGCTTCGACCACATCCACGCCGCGGAGCAGGCCGCCCTGGGCGCGGAGATGAACCTCTACGCCTGGCACTACCCGCCCACCGCGCTGGTGCCGCTGGCGGTGCTCGCGGCGCTGCCCTTCGGGCTGGCCCTGGGGGCCTGGCTGGCGGCCTCGGTGGCGATGTTCGTGATCGTGGTGCGGCAGATCCGGGAGGACAGCACGGCGCTGTGGCTGGCCCTGGCCTTCCCCGGGCTGTTCCAGAACCTCATCCACGGGCAGAACGGCTGCCTGACCCTGGCGCTGGTGGGCGGCGGGCTGACGCAGCTCGACCGGCGCCCGGCGCTGGCGGGCTTCCTCATCGGGCTGTTGGGCTACAAGCCGCACCTGCTGCCCATGCTGGGGCTGGCCCTGCTGGCCGGGCGGCGGTGGACGGCGCTGGCCGTGGCCATCATCACGCCCCTCGTCATCGCGGCCGGCAGCCTCGTGGCCCTCGGAGAGGCCCCCTGGGTGGCCTTCGCGGAGAACATCCCCTTCGCGATGAGCGTCGTCGATTACGCCGGGCCGGAGTGGTGGCAGAAGATGCCCAGCGTGACCGCCGCGCTGCGGCTGCTCGGCGTCGCCCCCGGCCCCGCGCACGTCGCGCAGGGCATCACCACCGTGATCGTGGCGCTGGCGGTGGCCTGGCTGTGGTGGACCGACGCGCCCCGGCGCCTGCGCAACGCGGGCGTGGCGCTCTCCGCGGTGCTCGCCACCCCCTACGTGTTCCACTACGACCTCGTGCTGCTGGCCCTGCCGATCCTGTGGCTGGCCAACCACGCCGACCGCCGCGGCTGGACGCGCGGCCTCATCGCCCTGGTGGTCCTGGCCTGGTTCGCGCCGGTGGGCACGCTCCTGTTCGCCGACCTCACCGGGCTGCAGACCGGCCCGATCCTGAACCTCGCGCTGCTGGCGGTGTCGGTGATGGCAGCGCGCCGCGGTCGTTGAAGGAGGCTATCCGACGGGGCTCTCGTCCAGGGCCTTGCGGGCGGCCAGGCGCAGCCAGGCGTCGACGGCCTCCTGCTCCCGGGGGCGCAGGGCGTCGATGCGGCCGCGGATCCGCTGGACCCGCTGGGTGACCGCCGCGCGGCTGACGTTGTGCTGACGGGCGTACTCGGCCTTGCTGCTGGCCCGGAGCAGGTCCATCAGGAAGGCCTGGTCCCGGTCCGGCAGAGGCATGTCGGGCACGTGCTCGACCACGCGCTCCGGGCTGTCGATGCGCGCGAACCAGGAGAGCGCCTCGTCTCCCCCCTCGCCCTCCAGGGCGGTGCGCTCGCGCAGCTTTCGCTGGGCGCGCTGCCAGAGGCAGCGGTCGGTGATGGTGCGGATGAACGCGAACAGCTCGCCCGGGGTCTCCCCCTGGAAGCGGGCCAGCGCCTTCGTCATGAGCCGCTGGAGCACGTCGGCCACGACCTCTTCTATCTCCTGCGCGGACAGGAGATCGGCGTAGCATCTGCGCCACACCCCCCGCGCCCGCTGATCGATGTACCTCAGCAGGCGCAGGTAGAAGGCCCGGGTCTCCGGCGCGTGGCGGTCCGCCAGCAGCAGCCTGAGTTGGTTCCGGAGGTCCGTCATCGCCTAGATTCCATTGAAGATGCCGTCTGGCGACGCGTTGTTCTCGAAGACGTTGGCGTTGCCCGCCACCGCGGCCTGCTCGTGCTCGGCGGCGGCGGTGTTCTCGGCCGGGGGGGCCTCGTCATCGCCGTCATCCGCGCTGCCGTCATCGGCGGAGCAGGCCGGGGCACCCGCGGGCGCGCCGGTGAACACCATCCAGCTCGAGCCGCCCTCGACCTGACCCGGCATGGCGCAAGGGTCGTTGGTCAAGCCCAGGGCGACGAGCACCCACAGGAAAAAGGACGTGATCACGCTCATGGCGATACCTCCGGGAGAAGCGCGGCGAGGTCGGGGTCGGTCTTGACGCGGCGGACGAGATCCTGACGGACCCGCTCGGGATAGGTTTCACAGATCTGGTGGAAGAGGCCCTTGGCGTCGTCCAGCTCGGCGAGCCGGACGAGGGCGCACAGCACGTTGCCCATGTTGTCGCCAGTGCGGTCGCGCTCGATGACGCGGGCGAAGTAGTCCAGCGCGACCTCGTAGTGGCCGCGCAGGTAGGCGACCACGCCGCGGTGGCGGTCGACGGACGCCAGGTTCAGGTTCAGCTCGGGCCCGCCCAGCTCCAGCGCGGCCAGCTCCTGCTCGCCAGCGATCCGGGCGGCCTCGTCCCAGTCCGCGACCCGGGGGTGGGCGGCGATCATGTGGACGGCCGAGAGCATCTTGACCCGATCGATGAGCCCCCGGTGGTGAAGCCCGCGCACGTAGTCCCGCAGCCGATCCGGGTCGAACTCGCCGCTGGCGAGGGCCCGGCTGAACGGCTCCAGGGCCTCGCGCTCCTCGGGGGACTGCAGGCGCTCGACGCTCACGGTGTAGGCCTGGTCATCAACAACCCGCAGGATGCGGTCGAAGATCTCGTGGTATTCCATCACGGCCTCAGTGGGGCTTTCGACTGGGGGAGTCGGGTTCGTTCGGTGGCGTGTTAACGGGGATTTGTAAAGCGGATGTCAAGAGGATCCAGGTCTTGGGGAGTGGGACGTTTCAAGATTCCTGGGCGCCTTTTCCGCTGCCTGCGCGTGGGGAACGACAGGGCCTTCCGGTCCGGAGCGACCGCTCGGTGACATGGGATGGATCGCGCGTCGGATCCGGGTTCGACGGCCCCGACGCTCGATGCGGTTCAGTGTAGTAGGGGATCGAGGGGCCCCGCCGGCACGTCGTGCCATCACCCTGTCAAGCTGAGGTTGAGTTTGTCAGCGCATCGGCGCCGCGACGCTCGCCTACGCCTCGATCCCCGGCCCCTCCACCGGCGCCGCCGCCAGCAGCTCCACCAGCCGCGCCTCCACCCGATCCGCCCGATCCGCCGCGCTGCGGCTCTCCAGCACGCTCTGCCGCATGTCGGGCTCGGAGAAGATCATGCCCGCCAGGGCGTCGATGAGATCGGCGGGGGAGCGGGCGTCCCGCAGGACCTCCCCCAGGGCGGAGGCCGCTGAGGGCCAGCGCTGCCCCAGGGAGGTCCCCAGCGCGCGCAGGGTCGCGGCCTGGCCGGCCCGGCCGACCGGGTCGAGGGCCATGCCGTCGGCGTAGGGCTCGGCCTGGGCGAAGCGGAAGGGGTGCTCGGTCTCGATCTCGCGGAGCAGGCGCACCCGAGCCAGGCCGCGCAGCACGATGTTGTAGCGGCCGTCGTTGGTGCGCTGGTGGCGCACCAGCTCGCCGACGCCGCAGACCTCGACCACCGGCGGGTCGAAGGGCTGCTGGTCCTCGAAGCCCGGCTGGATGCGCACCACCGCCAGAGGCTGCCGGTGGTCGATGCAGTAGCGCACCATCTGCCGATATCGAGGCTCGAAAAGGTGCAACGGGAGCAGGGTGTGGGGGAAGAACACCAGGCCGGGCAGCGGGAAGAACGGCAGGCGGGCGAGGTGCTCGGGCGACAAGGGCGTGGACATCTCGGCCTCCCGTGTGAACAGATACCTTCATCACGCCCTTAGCAGACCGATCCCCCGATCGCTCCTCTACCGTGCCCCTCTTTCACCTCCACGCCGACGCCGAAGCGCTGCTCCAGCCCGTCCTGCCCGTGCTCAGCGGGGCGCTCCAGCGCTTCGAAGGGCAGGCGCCCCTCGCTGTCCGGCTGGGCGAGGTGCCCGGCTTCCACGCCCTGGAGGGCGACACCCTGACCCTCTCCCGCCGGCTGGCGGAGGGCCTGCACCACCCCGACGAGCCCGACGCGCTGCCGCCGCTGGACCGGTGGCGGCGCGCCGCCTGCAGCGTGCTGGAGGCGTTGGCGCTGCGGGCGCTGGCGGCGGAGGTGGGCGCGCCGCCGGGCCCGGACTGGCGCTGGCAGGGGGCCGCGCTGGACCAGGCCGACGCCGCCGCCCCCGCCCTGGGGCTCGCTGCCCACGGCCTCGCGCTGGCGGTGTCGACGGGAGACCTGGGCGCCCACCCCCGCGCCGGGGTCGCGGTGATGCAGGCCTGGCGCGCCCGGGGCATCGACCCCCAGGCCCGCGTCGTGGCCCTGCTGCGCGAGGACGAGGCCCTCTCCGCGCAGGACTGGCTGCAGCTCGGGCAGCGGGTCCTCTCCCCGGAGGGCGCGCTCGCCGCCCTGCCCGCGCCGGTCCCCCGCCGGGCCGCGGAGACCCCTCCGCTGACGCTCCCCCCCTGGTCCTGGCGCCCGGTGCGCGTCGACCCCCACCGCCGGGGCGGCCGGCTGGCCGGCACCGCCGTCGCCGAGCCCTGGGTGCGCGCCGGGCAGCCCCACGCCACCCTCGCCAGCGCGACGCAGGCCGGGGCCACCCTGCGGCTGGGCCCGGGCGGCCCCGTCGGCGCCTGGGAGCTGGCCAGCCTCTCCGGCTTCGGGCAGATCATGGGCGCCCGGGGCATCGAGCTGGACTTCCAGGCCGACGGGCGCCTGCAGATGGTGCTCGCCGACAGCTTCGTCGGGCCGGTCCAGGCCCTTGGGGTGGCTGACGACTTCGGCACCTCCGGCACCGCGATGGGGCGGTGGACCGTGACCGGCCCCGGCCGCCTCCGCATGGTGGACCTCGTCCCGATGGGCCTGACCGTGCACGACCGCGAGGGCATGGCCATGCCTGCAGGCGACCAGGGCTGGCTGCATGAGGTGCAGCGGGCCGAGCTGCGGTGGTCCCTGGTCGACGGGCGGCTGCACCTGCAGGGCCGCATGTTCAACGCGGACGTGGAGCTGCGGCTGAAGCGGGCTTGAGCGGGGCAGCGTTATCGCGCGCAATCGCCGCTGCGCCCGACGCGGGGATAGGGTCTGCTCGTCACCTGGAGGTCCCCGTGTTCGACGTCTCCCGCATGCCCCTCAAGACCCGCCTCATCCTGCGCGTCCCCTGGCTGTTGGGGGTGCTGGGCCTGGGTCGGCTGGCCGTGGAGGGCCTCATCCGCCTCTCTCCGAAAGCCTCCCGCCGGGCCGGACAGAGGGCCTTCGAGGGCTACGTCCCCGATGAACACGACCTCATCGTGGCGTCGTTCCCCAAGAGCGGCACCAACTGGACGCTTCAGCTCACCGCGCAGCTCCTGGGGGGCGGCGAGGTGGACTTCGAGCACATCCACGATGTCGTGCCCTGGCCCGACGGCCCGGTGTCCCTGGACGCCGCGCTCCACCGCCGCCCCACGACGGGCATGCGGGCCATCAAGACCCACCTGCCCGCCGAGGACATCCCGCTCGACGACCGCGCCCGCTACATCGTGGTGATGCGGGACCCCAAGGACGTCTACGTCTCGGCCTACCACTTCTTCGGGGGCGTCGCGCGCGGCATCATCGGCACCTTCCTCACCCCGGAGGCCTGGTACAAGCGCTTCCTCGCCGCGAAGGGCCCGATGAACAACTGGGCGGACTTCGCCGCGGGCTGGTGGGCGCTGCGGGACCGCGAGAACGTCATGATCCTGACCTACGCCCAGCTCAAGGCGGACCCGGCGGCCGCGCTGGAGCGGATCGCCGCGTTCACCGACACCCCGCTGTCGCCCGAGCTGAAGGCGTCGGTGCTGGAGCGCTCCGGCTTCGCCTGGATGAAGGCCCACGAGGACCGCTTCATGCCGGTGCTGCCCCACTGGCGCGGGGCCCCCGGCACGATGCTGCGCGCGGGGAAGCGGGGCGGCGCCAGGGAGATGCTCGACGACGCCCAGCGCGCGCAGATCGACGCGACGATGCGGGCCCGCCTCCTGGAGCTGGGCTCGGACCTGCCCTACGACGCGCTGTTCGGCGAGAGGGCCACGGACAGCTCATCCAGCAGGAAGATGTTGGCCTGAATCGCCTTGCGGAACACGCCCAGGTCCATGGACTCGTTGGGACCGTGGGCGGTGGTGCGGGGGTCCATCACGCCGTTGAGGATGAGCGGCAGGTCGCCGAAGCGCCGCCCGAAGATGGCCACGAAGGGGATGGAGCCGCCCACCCCGATGCGGGAGAGGGGCTGCCCCCACGCCTTGACATAGGCGCGATCGGCGGCCTCGAACGCCGGGCCTCGGGGCGTGTAGAGCCAGCTCTCCGCCGCCCAGCCGTCGGCGCGCACCGAGACCTTGACCCCGCCGGGGGGCTTCGTGGTGACGATGCGCTCGATCGCGTTGAACAGGTCCCGCGCATCCTGACCGGGGGCGACCCGGACCGAGAGGTGGGCGGTGGCCTTGGCCCGCAGCGCGTTCTTCTTGCGGTCCGGCGTGGGCAGCGTGGTGGCCACCACCGTGAGCGCCGGCTGACGCCACAGCCACTCGGCGGGGCTGCGGCCCTTGGCGGGCAGCGGGTCCACGCCGTCGACGATGTGGGCGCCGTCGCGGATGGTCTCCAGGTCGGGCGGCACGCTCCAGGACGCCTCGCGCCAGTCGGCGGGGATGTCGTCCACCAGCCCGAAGGTGGGGCGGCCGTCCTCGTCGACCAGCCGGGCGATGAGGTGGCACAGGGCGGTGGAGACGTCGGGGACCATGTTGCCCCACAGCCCCGAGTGGCCGTCGGCCTCCAGGGCCTCGACGGTCAGGATGACGTCGAGCAGCCCCCGCAGGGACACCGTGAGGCCCGGGATCTCGGTGGACGGGTTCTCGCAGTCGGTGAGCACCATCACGTCCGCCTCGAAGCGGTCGGGGAAGGCGTCCATGTAGCGCTCGAGGTTGGGAGAGCCGATCTCCTCCTCGCCCTCGATGATGAAGCGCACGTTGCAGGGCAGGGTGCCGGTGACCTCGAACCAGGCGGCGAGCGCGGCGACGTGGGAGACCCAGCCGCCCATGTCGTCGGCCGCACCCCGCGCGTACAGCCGGCCGTCCTTCTCCACCGCGGTGTGGGGGTCGGTCCGCCAGGGCTCGCCCTTGACCGGCTGGAGGTCCATGTGGCCGTAGACCAGCACCGTGGGGCGGTCGGGGCCCGCGCCCATCCACTCCGCGACCACGACCGGCAGGGCGTCGGGCAGGTCCAGGACCTCGGCCCGGCTCAGGCCCAGCGCCTCCAGGTCCCCCCGGATGCGGGCGGCCAGGCGCCACACGTCGTCGGCGTGGTCGGGGTCGCAGGAGATCGCGGGGATGGCGAGGTACCCGGTGAGCCGGGCGATGGTGTGCTGGAAGCGGCTGTCGGCCAGGGCGGCCACGCGCTCGACGTCAGGATGGGGCATGAAGGTTCTCCGGTGGGGAGGCCCCTCTAACCCGGTCCACCGTATGGTAGGGGTGCATCGATGCCGATCGATCCCCGAACCCTCGCGCTCTTGACGCTGGCCGTGGGGCTCCCCCTCGGCGGGCTGGGCGCGGTGGCCCTCCAGCCGGCGGGGGCGGAGGCCCACGCGCCCGACGGCTGGCTGCCCCACCCGACCCGGATCCATAGCCTGGGGGAGGGCGGCGACCCGGACGCCCTGCCCGCGCCGGTGAACGAGGCCGCCGAGGGCCCGCTGGTCGTGGTGCTGGGCTGCGTGCAGGCGCTGAGCCCGACCGCCCCGCGCGCCGACCGCCTGGACGCCCGGCTCGCTGCGCACCTCGCGCCCCACGACGTGCAGGTCCGCACCGCCGGGGTGAAGGGCTACTCCATCCTCCAGCTCGCCCGCCTGATGGAGGAGCGGGTGTGGGCCTGGGGGCCGGACCTGCTCGTGCTGACCGGGCCCCAGTCCGACCGCATGGAGGCTCCGTCCAGCGACGCCGCGCGGCTCGCGGCCCTCGACGCCCGGTGGTGGCCCCGGCTGCGGCTCTCGGCGGGGGGCTGGTGGCTGCTGGGGCCGCCGACGGCATGGATCACGGCTGGCGCCGACTGGGTGGAGGCCCCCGCCGGCCCCCCCGCGCCGCGCGTCGACCCCGAGGCCTACGCCCGCGCCCTCGATGCCCTGCTGCTGGAGGCCGCCCGCCGCGAGGTCGGCGCGGTGCTGCTCCCGATGGTGGAGCCCGCGTGGCGCCCCGGCCAGGACGACCCCTGGGTGGACGCCATGCGACGCATCGGCACCCGCCGGGAGGTCGCCAGCGTGGACGCGGCCGCCGCCCTGGAGGCCCAGGGCCTCTACGGCCACCAGGCCCTGGACGGCCAGGTCCCCTCCCCCGCCGCGCTGGACGCCTACGCCGGGTTCACCGCGATGCTGCTGGAGGACCGGGGCTGGCCCGAGGCGCGCCTGGCGCCCGCGCTGGCGGCGCCGCCCTACGCCGAGCCGCTGGGCAAGCCGGAGTAGGCCCGAACCTGCAGGCGGCCTGCCATATCTGCACACCCTGGGTGTGCGGATGCGCTGACTCGACGGGATCTCAAGCGCTTGTGTCGGTTGGCACGGTTCCTGCTCTTCTGGAGGCCGAAACACCGAGCCCCTGGAGCCACAAGATGCGCGCCGTCTCCATCGTCCCGACCCTCCTCGCCCTCCTCATCGCCGCCCCCGCCCTCGCCGCCGACGTCGACATGGACGGCTACGACGACACCATCGACTGCGACGACGCCAACGCCACCATCTACCCGGGCGCCCCGGAGTTCTGCGACGGCCTCGACAACGACTGTGACGGCTACGACGACGAGGACGTGGTCGACGGCGCCACCTGGTACGCCGACGCCGACGGGGACGGCTACGGCGACTTCGCCACCACCACCACCGCCTGCGACCAGCCCTCCGGCTACACCGACAACGGCGTCGACTGCAACGACGCCAACGCCGCCATCTACCCCGGCGCCCCGGAGACCTGCGACGGCCTCGACAGCGACTGCGACGCGACCATCGACGAGGGCGCCGTCGACGCATCCACCTGGTACCTCGACGCGGACGGCGACGCCTTCGGCGATCCCGCCGACACCGCCACCAGCTGCGACCAGCCCATCGGCTACATCGACAACGACTGGGACTGCGACGACGCCGACTTCACCGTCTACCCGGGCGCCTCGGAGACCTGCGACGGCCTCGACAACGACTGCGACGAGACCATCGACGAGGGCGCCATCGACGCCACCACCTGGTACGCCGACGCGGACGGCGACGCTTTCGGCGACGCCGACGCCTCCGTCGCCGCCTGCAACCCGCCCATGGGCTACATCGACAACGCCATCGACTGCAACGACGACGACGCCGCCACCTACCCGGGCGCCCCGGAGACCTGCGACGGCCTCGACAACGACTGCGACGGCTACGACGACGAGGACGCCGTCGACGCCACGACCTGGTACCTCGACGCGGACGGCGACACCTACGGCGACCCCGCCACCACCACCGCGGCCTGCGACCAGCCCCTCGGCTACATCGACAACGGCATCGACTGTGACGACAACGACAACTTCATCTACCCCGGCGCCTCGGAGATCTGCGACGGCCTCGACAACGACTGCGACGGCTACGACGACAACGACGCCGTCGACGCCTCCACCTGGTTCGTCGACGCGGACGGCGACGCCTACGGCGACGGCGGCGCCCCCGTGGTGAGCTGCGACCAGCCCGCCGGCACCATCGACAACGACGAGGACTGCGACGACGCCGACTCCACCGTCCATCCGGGCGCCGCCGAGGTCTGCGACGACGACGACGACGACTGCGACGGCTTCGTGGACGAGGGCGTGCTGGGCACCGGGGACGACTGCGCGGCCGAGTCCTGCGTGGAGATCCTGGCCGACAACCCCGGCGCCGCCACCGGGGACTACACCCTCGACGTCGGCGACGGCCCCACCCTCATGGCCTGCGACATGGACACCGACGGCGGCGGCTGGACCCGCGCCATCGCCTGGGACGCCGAGTCCCGCAGCGACGACCTGGGCACCCTCGAGGCGCTGGTCACCGCCGACTTCGACAACATGGGCGTGGTCGCCCACGACACCGCCGGCTTCGTCTACTGGTGCGACGACGACTTCTCCAACGACGCCCTGTCCTGGACCGCGCCGGTGGACGTGCCCAACGACGGCGAGGTGCGGGTCGACCTGCACGCCCAGGGCGTCAGCATGGAGGGCTCCGGCATCTTCGTCACGGTCGACGACGGCACGACCGAGTACGACGTCGCCTGCAGCGACGACGTGAAGCGCAGCCGCTACAACGCCAACGAGCTGGCCTGGATCCCCACCGACTTCTCCTGCGCCTCGTCCGCGACCGACTACGCATGGGACGACGTCTACGAGGTCACCGCTGCCGACGACGTGCTCGCCGTGCGCATCGCCTCGCTGATGCGCGACGAGCAGTGCAAGGATGAGGGGCGGCTCTATCGCCTGGACGTCTGGGTGCGCTGAGCCCCTGCCCCCCGAAGAGGCCCTGCCGAGCGCCGGCAGGGCTTTTGACGTGGGAAGCTACAGCCGCGCCGCCCCGGTGAACGCCTCCGCCAGGGCGGTGCCCTTGTCCACAGTCTCCACCCACTCCGCCCGGGGGTCGGAGTCCGCCACGACGCCGCCCCCGACGTGGTAGCGGACCCGGCCACGGTCCCACAGCGCCGTCCGGATCGCCACCGACCAGGTGGCGTCGCCGCTCTGGTCGACGTAGCCGATCGCCCCGCAGTAGACCCCACGCGGCGCCGGCTCCAGCTCAGCGATGCGCCGGCAGGCCTGCACCTTGGGCGCCCCGGTGACCGAGCCCGGGGGGAAGCTGGCGGCCAGGGCGTCCCAGGCGTCCCGCCCCGGGGCCAGCCGGGCGCTGACCCGCTGGGCGGTGTGGAAGACGTTGTCGTGGGCGGTCAGGGTGCGGGGCCCGGCCTCCACCGAGCCCACCGCCGCGATGCGGCCCAGGTCGTTGCGCACGAGGTCCACGATCATGGTCAGCTCGGCGGCGTCCTTCTCGGAGTCGAGCAGCGCCCGGGCCAGCGCGGCGTCCTGGTCGGGGTCCGGGTGCCGGGGACGGGTCCCCTTGATCGGCAGGGAGGAGACGCGCTCGCCCCGGACCTCCAGGAACAGCTCCGGGGAGTTGGACAGCACCACCTGCTCGGGCCCCAGCCTCAGCCAGGCGCCGTAGCGCGCGCTGCTGCGGCGCCGCAGCCGCCGCCAGGCCGGCCAGGGCACCCCGACCCCCTCCACGAACACCGGCCGGGTGAGGTTGACCTGGTAGCAGTCGCCGGCCCCGATCAGCGCCAGCACCCGGCGCACCCCGGCCTCAAAGGCGGCCTGATCCCCACCCCATGCCGCGGCGGTCGAGGGGGGCGGCTCCGGGGGCGCGAGCGGCGCCGCCCGGCGGAGCAGCGCCCGCGCGTCCCGGCAGAACCCGGGCGTGCCCCCGACGTGCCAGCGCCGGGCGGCGTGGTCCCAGCACAGGCCGCCGGGGAAGCGGCCCAACCACACCTCAGGCTCCGGGGCGGGGGCCTGGGCCGGGACCGGCGCCACCCGATGTCCGGCGCTGAAGCCCACGTAGCCGAGGCAGCCCCCGGAGAACGGGGCCGCCCCGCGGGCCCCCCGGCCGCTCAGGCGGCGCCCCGTCGCGGCCCAGTCCGCGCCGTCCGTGACCACCTCCTCCGGCGCCCAGCTCAGCACGCTCCAGCCGGAGGTCGCGGACAGCCCCCCGTCCAACCAGACCGCGCCGGGGCGGTCCTGCAGGAGCGCGAAGATCGCCTCGGGATCGGGAGACGCGGCGAGGGGAGGCATCGCTCGGCCTTGCCCGGCGGGCGCCGGGGCTCCAAGGGGCGGGCCTTTGTATGTCGGCGCCGCGTGTCGGGCCAGAGCGCACCCGCGCACCCCGGACAACTTCCCCCGGGAAAAATTGTCCCCCCCCTATGAACGGGGTCCAAGAGCTGTTATCGTTGATGAACGATAGAGCCAGGAGGGCTCTACTGCCGGCCAGGACGGCCCGACGCGGTGGTCGGAGGCGGCAGGATGGAGCAGGTGGCCATATCCCACATCGTCGCAGCGCTCGGCGGCGCACTCGCATGCGCGTCCATCATGCTCGTGGTGGTGCGGCGCGCGGTGGGCGAGTTCCGAGCCGAGCAGCAGGCGCTGCTGGACTGGACCCGGAGCCAGGCCAACACGCGACTCGCGGCGTTGCAGCAGAATGCCGAGGCGATCGCCGCAGACCGCGATCGCCTGCGGAGCCAGATCGATCTGCTCGGCGGGCAGCTCAGCGAGCTGGGCGACGCCCACGGCGCGCTCTCCTCCGACGCGCTGCGCCTGGGGCGCATGGCCACCCCCAAGGACCACGACGCCCCCAGCGACCCGCGCGCCGGCATCAGCCAGGCCAAGAAGCTCATCCGTCTCCAGTTCGCCGCGCTGGGCGCCCAGACCCGGGAGAAGGAGCAGCTCACCGCCGATCTGGACCAGAGCCGCGAGGCCCACGCCCTGACCACGCGCCGCTTCCACGACTACCGGGAGCGCACCGACAAGCGCCTGACCGAGCTGCAGGACGCCCTCGACGGGCGGATCGACCTGGCCACCCCCACCGAGGCCGAGGTCAAGGCCCGCGCCTCCGAGTACAAGCTGCGCGCCGCCCGCCAGGAGATCGAGGATCTCCGCACCCGGCTGACCTTCGCCAACCGCACCATCGTGGCCCTGGAGCGCCAGGTCGCCGCGCTGGAGAAGCCGGACGAGCACTGGGGCGACGCCCTGGACACGAACGCCGTCCTGGACCTGAGCTGGCCGCAGGTCGAGTAGACACCTGACGACGATCCTGATCGGACGGGAATTGATCCGCAGGGCGGGGTGAAAACTCGTTATGAGTCCCGACCTGCCCCGGGAGCCCCGCCATGATCCAGGAAGACGTCTCCCTGTTCGTCGACGCCCGCGAGCTGGTCACCCGCTACGGCGTCCGCCCCGCCGCGCTGGTGTACCGCAACCCCTCGGTGGACGTGCTCTACCAGGCCGCCGTGCAGCGCGGCCAGGGCCGGGTGCTCGCCAGCGGCGTGCTGCACCAGGCGACCGCGCCCTACTTCGGCCGGGCCGCGAAGTCCAGCTTCTACGTCAATGATTCGTCCATCCGGTTCGACGGACACGCCTTGGACGAGCTGATGAGCTGGGGTGACCCCGCCCGGGGCGACTTCGACAACCTGCCCATCGGCCCCGAGGTCTTCGAGCGGCTGCACCAGCGGGTGATCGAGCACCTCAGCGACGCCGGTGACCTCTACGTCGTCGACGGCTGGAGCGGGCGCACCCCCACCACCCGGCTGGGCGTGCGGGTGGTCACCGCCCGTGCCCCCTCCGCCCTGTTCGCCCACAACATCTTCCTGCGCGCGGACACCGCCGATCTGGTGGGCTTCGAGCCGGGTTGGACCATCCTGCACGCCCCCTCGGTCAAGGCCGAGCCCGCCGACGGCACCAACGGCGAGCCCTTCGTCATCACCCACCTGGGCCAGCGGCTGACCCTCATCGGCGGCACGGCCTACCACGGGCAGATCAAGAAGGCGATCTTCTGCGTGCAGAACCTCCGGCTGCCCCTGCGGGGCGTGCTCACCATGCACGCCGGGGCCAGCGAGGGCAACACGGGCATGTCCGCCATCCACGCCGGGCTCTCCGGCACGGGCAAGACCACCCTCTCCAACACCGGCCACCCGGTCGCCGACGACCAGATCGCCGTGGAGATCGGCGGCCACGGCGACGAGGTGGTCAGCAACCTGGAGGGCGGCCAGTACGCCAAGACCGACAAGCTCCGCCGCGAGAAGGAGCCCGAGACCTGGGACGCCATCCGCTACGGGACCACCGCCGAGAACCTGTGGGTGAACGACGACGGCACGGTGGACTTCGACAACGACAGCATCACCGCCAACGGCCGGGTGGGCTACCCGCTGGAGTTCGTGCCCGCCGCCAAGGCCAGCGCCGCCTCCGTGGCCCCCGCCAACGTCACCTTCCTCACCGCCGACGGCTTCGGCGTGCTGCCGCCGGTCTCCCGGCTCAGCGTGGAGGGCGGCATGATCCACTTCGCCTGCGGCTTCACCTCCAAGATGCCGGGCACCGAGCTGGGGGTCACCGAGCCCATGCCCACCTTCTCGGACTTCTTCGGCAAGCCCTTCATGCCGCTCAAGCCGATCTGGTACATGGACCTGTTCGCGGAGATGGTGCGGACCTGTGGCACGGAGATCTGGCTGGTGAACACCGGCTGGCTGGGGCCGGCGGTGCCGGGCCGCGAGCGGGTGGACATCCTGGTGTCCAAGGCCATCATCAACGCCATCCGCGACGGGCGCGTCGACCTCTCCCGCGACAACTTCTGGTACGACCCTGTCTTCAAGCTGAACGTCCCCCGCCGGGTCCCCGGGGTGGACGCCGACCTGCTGGACCCCCGCCGGTCCTGGGACGACCCCCACGCCTACCGCCAGGCCGCCAACAAGCTGGCGGCCATCTTCCAGGGCGCGATCGCGAAGTTGGAGGGTGTGCCCCCCGAGGTGCTCGCCGCGGGGCCCGCGCCCGTCGACTGAGCCGGGACTCGAAGGCCGTCGGGCGTAGACCTGTATCAGACGAGGCCGTCGAAGACTCCGATCGTCACCGCCTCCCCGAACAGGGGCTCGTCCGCTCACGGACTCGCTGGAGGCTTCATGGCAGGCCCCAGCGTCGGCGTGGAGGGGGCGCGTCCAGCGCCCTGGAGATGCTCTTGTCTGCGCCAGTGCTGGCTTCGGCCTGAATCTGAAGAGGATTCTGGTGTGCGCTATCGACGGCGAGTCGGCCGTTGTAGGAATGCTGTCAGCCACCCTTGGCAGCCATCCGGCAGCTCTCAGGATTGGAGCGTCTGGTTGGGATTCCAGGTGTAACGGTGCTGCCTGTGGCTCATGCACTGGATCGGATCAGGATGTTGGCGGGGGGTCATACCTTGATGTAGGAGATGTCCAATGACCTCTTCAGGGCGCTGGACGCGCCCCCTCCACGCCAACATTCGCGCCCGCCAATGACCCTCCAGCGAGTCCGTGAGCGGACGAGCCCCTGTTCGGGGAGGCATGAACAGCGGGCCCTTCGGCCGTCCTCCTGAAGACATCCATACCCTACTCGCTCCTACCGGTAGAGCAGCCGCACCGCGGTGAGGTTTTCGGCGCCGTGGCCGGCCGCCTCGGCGCGGGCGTACACCGCGCGGGCCGCCTCGTGCAGGGGCAGCGCGGCCCCCACCGACGCCGCCTGGGTGATGGCGTAGCGCACGTCCTTCTCCACCAGGGTCACCGGGAAGCGGGGGGCGTGGTCGCCGCGGACCATCAGCCCCCCCATCAGCGTCATCGCCGGGCTCATCACCGGGGTGGCGCTCAGGATCGCCAGGGACGCGGCGGGATCCAGGCGCGCAGCCGCCAGCGCGCCCAGCGCCTCGCCCAAGCCAGCGATCTGGATGGCCAGCAGCCCGTTGACCGCCAGCTTCACCGTCGCGCCCGCCCCGACGGGGCCGCAGAGGTGAGCCGCCTGCCCCAGGACGTCCAGCGCCGGCCGGGCCCGCGCCACCACCGCCGCGTCGCCGCCCAGCAGGTAGATCAGCGCGCCGCCCTCGGCCTGGGGCAGGCTCCCGGAGACCGGCGCGTCCAGGAATTGCGCCCCGCGGGCCTCGACCTTCGCTGCCAGAGCGCGGACCCGCGCCGGGGTCAGCGTGCTGGACACCATCGCCAGGGCCCCCGCGTCCAGGCCCTCCAGCGCGCCCGCGCCCGGGGTGTCCCAGACCGCCTCGGAGGCGGCGTCGTCCGACACCATGCTGATGACCAGCGCAGCACCCCGCGCGGCCTCCGCCGGGGTCCCCGCCCGGCGGGCACCCCGCGCGACGAGGTCGTCCCCCGCCGGGGAGCGGTTCCAGACCGTCAGCGGGAAGCCAGCGTCCAGCAGCCGGCCGGCCATGCGGACGCCCATGGCGCCCAGGCCGAGGAAGGCGATCGAGTCCATCAGGTCCTCCTGGTATGCCCCTCCATCTTCACCAGGGGCGCTTCATCGCGCCACGTCAGCATGGGACTTTGATTCATTCGATTCTGGAATGAATCAAGTCGCTGCATAAGCCCACGAGAGCCGCGCGCGGTTGCGACGCCGCCACCGCACGGGCATGTTGAGGCTGCACCTCCTGGAGCCGAACGTGCCAGGGATCCTGACCCTCGCGCTGGTATATGCCAGCCCTGCCGCCGCGCAGTCCACCGTGACGTTCCCCGATGGCATGGCCTACGCCGGCCTCCGGGAGGCCATCCACGCGGCGGGCGAGGGTGGCACGGTCATCGTCACCGAGCACCTGCCCGAGGGCGGCTGCGTGGAGGTCGACAACGGCGTGACCCTCATCGGGGACGAGGCCGTGGGCGAGCCGGTGAAGATCCAGGGCATCCGCATCAGCATCGACAGCCCGGTCACCCTGCAGAACCTCCAGCTCCGCGGCGTCTGCTCCCTCACCGTCGATGAGGACGGCGACGGCCGGGCCGACGACCTGGACAACAACGGCTCCCCCGACTCCCTGGACGCCGATCTGGTGATCACCCGGGGCACGCACACCGCCATCGGCCTGCTGATCGATGGCCCCACCGACAGCGCCATCCGCCTCCACGGCGCCGCCCTCACCCTTGAGGACGCCACGCTGTCCGGCGTCTACACCCTCCCGGCGATCCACGTCACCGCCGGCGACCGGGACACGAGCCTGGAGATCGTGGGCGGCCACTTCTTCGGGAACACCCAGGGCGCCGTCCGCTTCGCGGGCAGCTACCTGGAGTCCGGGGTGGCCGCCGACCTCAGCATCTCGGGCGCGACCTTCGAGGAGAACCTGCCCGGCTACTCCGGCGCCGCGGACGTCGAGGTCTACGGCGCGACCTCGCTCTCGATCACGGGCTCGCTGTTCCTGGGCTCGGAGAGCCCGGCCACCGGCGACGCCTGGGGGGCGGGCTCCATCATGGCGATGGACACCGACACGGAGATCACCGACAGCGCGTTCCGGGGCATCACCTCCCGGGGCTTCGCGGGCGCGGTCTACGCGGGCGCGGCCTACGAGTGGGACCAGTACCACAGCGTCTCGATCCAACGGACCGACTTCCAGGACGTCGGCACATGGAGCGGCCACGGCGGCGCCCTCTACCTCGAGAGCGTGAGCGCCGACCTCCGTCAGGTCTACGCCGAGGATGTCTCCGCGCCAGGCGGGTCGTTCCTCAAGGCGGGCTCCCTGCCGGCGCTCACGATGGAGTGGGTCCAGGTCCACGGCTACGAGGCGGACGGTGACGCCGGCGCGATCTGGCTGCACTACGTGGCCGACGCCTCGATCGCCCACAGCGAGCTGTGCGGCGGCGTCGCGCTGAGTCAGACCTACGGCCTGGGGCTGCGCGCTGACGACAGCAGCATCGTGCGGCTGCACAACAACGTCTTCCACGCCCTCGACGGCCCGGACAGCAGCGCGGTCGACCTGTACAAGGGCGCGGCGGTGGTGGTCAACAACACCTTCGACGCCAGCGACGTGGCCAGCTACCTGACGGGCAACCAGGTCCGGCTGACCCTGCTCAACACGCTGTTCTCCAACGCCCCGGACGCCACCGCCGTCACGCTCATCGAGGCCACCCTGGCCAACGGCGGCAGCATGTACAACCTCTACCACGACGTCGCGGTGGAGGTGCACGGCCTGCCCGACTGGCCCGATGAGAACGACGTCCTCGGCCCCGAGCCCCGCTTCGTGGACGCCTACCTCAGCGCGGAAGCGGGCTGCGGCGTCTACCCTGTCCTGGCCGAGGGCTCCCCGGCCATCGACGCGGGGGACCCCCGGGAGCGGTACAACGACCCCGACGGCACGCGCAACGACATCGGGGCCTACGGCGGCTCCGACGCCTCGCTGCCCGACTTCGACGGCGACGGGTACGCCTGGGGCGACGGGGACTGCGACGACCAGGACGCCGAGATCCACCCCGGCGCCGAGGAGATCCCCTTCAACGGGGTCGACGACGACTGCGACGACGGCACCCCGGACGACGACGCCGACGGCGACGGCTGGGGCATCGCGGACGACGACTGCGACGACACCCAGCCCACCATCCACCCGGGGGCCGTCGAGGTCGCGTTCAACGACGTGGACGAGGACTGCGACGGCGTCGCGCTGGGAGGCGACGCCATCGGCGGATGCCAGGGCTGCGGCGGCGGCCCCGTCGGCGGCCCCGCTGGCGGGCCGGCCGCCCTGCTCGCGCTGCTCCTGGTCAGGCGCCGACGCTCCTGATCTCCAAGCCTTGCATGCCTTGGGGCGACGAGGCATGCTGGTATCAGGAGAGAGAGCAGCCGATGCGCGAGACCGCACGGGCCCGGACGGCCCTCACGCTCCTGGGGTTGGCGGTGACCGGGCCTGCAGCGGCCTCGCAGACCGTCGAGTACCCGGGCAGCGACTTCCAGGAGCTGAACGACGCGGTCTACGCCGCTGGCGAGGGCGGCACCGTCATCCTCACCCGGCACCTGACCGCGGACGACGCCTACTCCTGCTACGGCCTGCCCGTCGGGGTGACCCTCATCGGAGACGAGGCGGTCGGGGAGCCGGTGGAGGTCCCCGGGCTGCTCCTCAACCTCTCCAGCCCCGTCCACCTGGAGAACCTCCGCATCACCGACACCTGCAGCGCCTGGGGGGACTTCGACTACGACGGGAGCTACGACGACTACGACGGCGACGGCCAGTTCGACACCCTCGACGCGGGGCTGCTGGTGCTTCGCGGCGATCACTCCGCTGACCGGGTGTTCTTCGGAGACGCCGGGGGCAGCGCGGTGTCGATCATGAACGGCACGCTGACCCTCACCGACACCACCATCGAGGCCCTCACCTCGGCCCCGGCGATCACCGTGGAGTCGCGCGCGGTCGACAGCGCCCTCACCCTCTACAGCAGCGCGGTCGTCAGCAACGAGGCCGGCGGCGTCGTCGCGCAGGCCCGCAACGGCCTCGACGTCGACCTCATCGTCAGCGGCACGACCTTCGCCTACAACGAGTCCGGCGGCCGGGCCGCCCCCGACATCGACGCCCAGGGCGTCACCACCCTCCAGGTCAGCGAGTCCACGTTCGTGGGCGACCCCTCGCTGCCCGACAGCGAGCTGCCCTGGGGCGCGGGCTCGATCTTCGTGCAGAACGCCGACGTCGTCATCGCCGACAGCACCTTCACCGGGACCCGCGGCACGACCTGGGGGGGGGCGATCTTCGCGGAGTCGGAGACCGCCTACAGCGAGCGGCGGCTGGAGGTGCGTCGCACCGAGTTCGTCGACACCTCGGTGTCGTTGGACAGCGGCTACGGGGGCGCCATCTACGCCGAGGGCATGATCGTCGAGCTGCAGCGGCTCGGCGCCGAGGGCGTGGCCGGGCTGAGCGGGGCCTTCCTCAAGGTCTGGAACGCCCGGGAGGTCACCGCCGACTGGATCCGGGTCGCCGGGTTCGAGTCCGGGGGTGAGTCCGGCGCGATCTACCTGCACAACGTGTACAGCGCGATCCTCCAGCACGTCCACGTCTGCGGGGGCTCCGGCCCGCGGGAGACCCCGGGGCTGGGGCTGCGGGCGAACAACGTCCAGGAGCTGACCCTCACCAACGGCGTGTTCAACAGCCTCAACGCCTTGGCTGGCTCAGCGGTGCTGTTCGAGTACGGCACCCTCTACGCGGCCCAGAACACCTTCGACGACAGCGAGGTCGCCGCGCTGCTGCAGGTCGATCTCGCCAACCTCGCGCTGCACAACACCATCTTCTCCCGCTCCACCGGCACGGGGGTGCTCGCCTCGGACACCAACGCCGAGGGCACGCCGGAGATGTACAACCTCTTCTTCGACCTGGGGCAGGCGGTGGATGGTCTGGAGGGCCAGCCCGACGCGAGCGTCGACGTGCTCGACCAGGACCCGCTCTTCTTCTCCGGCTACCTGTCCCGGGGCGAGGGCTGCGCGGCGTACCCCCTGCTGGACGAGGGCTCCCCGGCGATCGACGCGGGCAACCCCGCTGCGGCGTTCAACGACCCCGACGGCACCCGCGCGGACATCGGCGCCTTCGGCGGCCCGGACGCGAGCTTCCCGGACAGCGACGAGGACGGCTACGTCTACGACGAGGACTGCAACGACGACGACCCCGCGGTGAATCCGGGCGCTGAGGAGATCGTCTACAACTTCATCGACGACGACTGCGACGACAGCACCCCCGACGACGACCTGGACCATGACGGCTACGGCCACGCCGACGACTGCGACGACGGCGACGCCGCGCGCTCCCCCGGGCTGGACGAGGTGCCCTACAACGGCGTAGACGACGACTGCGATGAGAGCACCGTCGATGACGACCTCGACGGCGACGGCTTCAAGTCCGAGGTGGACTGCGACGACGCCGACGGCGCGGTGAACCCGGACGCCGAGGAGGTCCCCCTCAACGACCTCGACGAGGACTGCGACGGCAAGGCGCTCAACGGCTCCACCTCCGGTGGCTGCGCCGGCTGCGCCAGCGGGTCGCCGCCCCCGGGCCCCTGGGCGGCGCTCGCGCTGGCCGCGCTCCTGGTGCGCCGACGTCGCAGGGCGTGATACAGGGCCGCATGGCCGTCTCCGTCCTGTTCATCTGCCTGGGCAACATCTGCCGCTCCCCTCTGGCGGAGGGGGTCTTCGCCGCGCTGGTCGAGGCGGAGGGGCTGCCCATCCAGGTCGACTCCTGCGGCACCAGCCGCTACCACGTCGGCGAGTCCCCCGACCCGGGCAGCGTGCGCGTCGCCCTGGCGCACGGCGTCGACATCCGGCACCAGCGCGCCCGCCAGCTCCTCCCCCCCGATGTCGAGCGCTTCGACTACCTGATCTGCATGGACCGCAGCAACGAGCGGCACGTCCGGGCCGTGGCCGGCGACAAGCGGGTGTGGCGCCTCCGGGAGTTCGAACCGCAGCCGGGCGGCGCCCCCGACGTCCCGGACCCGTGGGGCGGGGGCGCAGACGGCTTCGCCGAGGTCTACCGCATCGTGGACCGATGCTGCCGCCGATTGCTCAGTCAGATCGTCGAAGACCACGGCCTGACGCCCGCTTGACTTGACCGAACCCGTCGGAATTCTTCACACTTCCGCAGCTCCTCTCCCCACACGAGGTCCGCTGCGTGGAAGCCCTCCGCTCCGTCCCCGAGCTCCAGACCATCCTGCTTGAGGAGCAGGACGCGAAGCAGCGCGCCCTGGCCCACCTCGAGCTGAGCTGGATCGCCCTGCGGGAGGGGCGTCGGGACAGCGCGGTGCGGCACCTGCGCGAGGCGGTGGCCCTCGACCGCACCCTGAACCAGGCGCGGCTGCGGCTGCGGGAGCTGGGGGAGTCCCCCCGCGCCCAGGCGATCGTCGCGGCGACCCGCAGCGCACGGGAGGGCCGGGGCCCGGTCCGGCGCGCGCTGCGGCGGGTCTTCCAGCGGGATTAGTTCAAGCTGACGGGCTTCTCGTCGCGACGCTTGACCGCGTAGCCCTTCTCGGTCCAGTTGGACTCGATGCCCTTGACGAAGGACTCCAGGTCATCCTTGCCGGAGATCGGCTCGGCGCTGACCAGCACGGGCCAGGCTCCCTCGGCGGTGCACTTCTTGAGGCGGGGCTTGAAGCCGGTCATGGGGGCCTTGGCGGCGTCGCCGAGGCCGTAGCGCTTGCCGGGCTCGTTCAGGACCGCGACGTGGAGGACCGCGCTCTTGGTGCCGCCGCAGTCCCCGGCCTCGACCGAGACCGCCGCGTAGTCGAAGCTGCCGTCGCCCTTGACCCGATCGGGGTAGATCGCGCCCAGCAGCGAGGCCGCCGCGGCGTCGGAGCCCGAGTTGGACAGGCGGTCGGCGATGGACTTCGCCTTGTCCGGCGGGAGCTGCTTGGCCATGCCCACCAGCGCGTCCTCAAGCTTCTTCTGGTTGGCGGGGTCGGGCTCCTCGCCCAGGCCCGGGGCCACCGCCGCGTCCATCGAGGCGAGGATGGACTCGTAGGGGCCGCCGTTCTCAGCGGCCTTGATGCCGGCGATCGAGAGGGTCTCCAGGCTGTCCACCCCGGCGCGGTTCACGTAGATCTCGGCGAGCAGGTTCCACTTCTCGTCGAACACCTTCGCGGGCGGGTTCTTGACCTGGTCGACCACCCAGTTGTTGAAGGCGTCGGACTCGCAGGCGACCATCGCGTCGTCCCACTGCTGGAAGTCGATGTCCTTGAGCCCGAAGTAGGCGCCCTGGAGGAAGGCGACGACCTTCTCGTTCTCGGCGCACTGGGCGCCGATGGCGCTCGCGACGTCGTCGCGGGTGGAGTAGTCCTTGATCTTGCCCGGCATCTGCCACACCGGGCTCCAGACGTCGGCCTCGATCGCGGCCATCGACAGCGCGGTCAGCGTGTCCAGGTCTCCGGTGTTCTGCATGAACTGGAAGAAGACCTGCTCGGCGACCTCGGCGTCACAGGCGATGACGCTCTGGTAGCCGGTGACGAGCGCTTCGCCGGACTTGCTGGCGGTCTTGACCTCGCGCTCGCAGGCGGCCTGGGCGTCTGCGCTGGAGAACAGGGTGATGGCAGCGAGGACGGCGACGGGGGCGTACTTCATGCGGTCCCTCTGGGGGAGGTGTCCCGAGCGTGTCCACGACCGGGAGCAGGGGGAAGGTTGAGCGGTCGACCTAATGGATGGAAGCGGAATCGTCGACCTTGTCTGACGTCACAACCCACGACCGGGCGGCGCTCTTCCACCGCAGAGGGGGGCGAACGGGGTCACCGGGGGTCGGGGAAGCGCGCGCGCAGCGCGATGATCTCATCGAGATCGGACAGGAAGAGGTCGAGGAGGGTAGGATCGAAGCGCTTGCCGCGGTCCGCGACCATCTCGGCGACGGTGTCCTCCACCGAGCTGGCCGGGCGGTAGGGGCGGTCGCTGGTGGCCATGTCGAACACGTCGCAGATCAGCGCGATGCGCCCCTCGATGGGGATCGCCTTGAAGCGGCGGCCCCGGGGGTAGCCGGTGCCGTCCCAGTGCTCGTGGTGGTACCAGGAGATCGTCGCCGCCCGCTCCAGCACGTCCATGCCGGAGTCGCGCAGCAGCTCCCAGCCCATCTCGGGCCCCTGGCGGATCACGGCGAACTCGTCCTCGGTCAGCCGCCCCTCCTTGTGGAGGATGTCCATCGGGATCAGGATGTTGCCGAAGTCGTGCAGGGTCGCGGCCAGGCGGATCTGCTCCGCCTCCAGGCTGCTCAGGCCCGCGCGCCGCGCGAGCAGCTCGCAGCTGTGGCTCATGCGCTGGATGTGCCCCGAGGTCTCGCCGCTGCGGAACTCCGCGATGCGGGCGAAGCGGACCATCATCTCCTCGGTGAGCCGGGCCTGCTTCTCGACCTGGGCGGTCACGTCGCGCGAGGCGCCGTGGATCTCGGAGACCTCGCCGGTGCTCGGGTCGCGCAGGGCGTTCATCGTGGTGTCGAACCAGGCCCAGGTCCCGTCCCGCCGCTGCATCCGGTAGCGCAGGGTGAACATGTCCGGGGAGTCGAGGATCGCGTCGTAGTTGGCGGCCAGGGCGTCGAAGTCGTCGGGGTGGATGAGGTCGTAGGCCGAGCGCCCCACCAGCTCCTGGGGGTCGTAGCCCAGCAGGCGCCGGGAGGCCGGGGAGACGTAGGACCAGGTGCCGTCCGGGCTGGCCCGGGTGACCACGTCCGTCGCGTTCTCGGCCAGCAGGCGGTAGAGCTGCTCCCGCTCCCGCAGCTCCTGGTTCGCCTTCTTCAGGGACATGTGGATGTTGATACGGGCGAGCACGATGGGCAGGTCCACCGGCTTGGACAGGTAGTCGTTCGCGCCCAGCTCCAGCGCCCCGATGACGTCGTGGCTGTGGGTCTTGCCGGTGAGCATGATGATCGGCAGCTCGGTGGAGCTGCGCTTCTCGCGGATGCGCCAGAGCACCTCGAGGCCGCTGACCCCGGGCATGGTCAGATCCAGGAGCAGGACGTCGATGCTCTCGTCCTCGCCCAGCAGCTTGAGGGCCTCGCGGCCCTTGGTGCACACCGTGACCTTGTAGAAGTTCTCCTGGAGCTTTCGGGAGACCAGCTCGGCCAGGGAGGGGTCGTCGTCCACGACCAGGACGTGCCCCGCGGTCCGGGTGGCCTGGACGGCCTCGGGGTTGGGGATGGCCAGCAGCGGCGCACGCGCGGGCTCATCCTTGAACAGCCCGACGACCTTGGTGACGATGCGCTCGGCGTTCAGCGGCCGGCCGTCGTAGCTCTCGGCGCCCTCCTTCCGCGCGCGCGCCTTGCGCCGACGATCCGGGCGGTCGTCGAAGACCATCACCGGTACTTCGGCGGTGCCCGGATCCTGCTTGAGCGCGCGCACCAGCATCCACGGCGACAGCTCGTTGACCGACACCACCACGAGGTCCGGGGGCGTCCGACGCGCTGCGGCCACGCCCGCCTCCGGTGAGCGGGGTCGGATCACCTCCGCGCCCGTCTCCTGCAGCGCCGACTTGAGGTCTTCCGGCTCCGTGTCCACGTCGGTAATGAGGAGGATCTGCCGCATCGTGTCCTCGGTGCGCAGGGCTGCGTGCGCCCGACCCTGGTTCGGGGCCGGCGTCGAATGGTAGCATGAGCGGGTGAGGAGGCCCCCCGCCCTTGTCCGGACCGTTCCCAGAGACCTTCGGCCCCTACCACCTCCTGCACCGCGTTGCGGTGGGCGCCACCGCAGAGGTCTTCACCGCGGTCAGCGATGACCAGGAGCCCGGCCCGCCCCACATGGTGGTCAAGCGCTTCCCGGCGCAGGACACGGCCGACCCGCCGCGCCACTTCTCCAACGAGGTCCTGGTCGGTGGGCTCCTGGCCCACCCCAATCTCGTCCGCAAGCTCGACGACGGGCGGGTGGGCGCCCACCCCTTCATCACGATGGAGTGGGTCGAGGGCAAGAGCTTGCGCCAGCTCATGCGGAAGCTGGACCGGGTCCGCCACAAGCTGCCGATGGAGCTGGCGGTCTACATCGCGGGCGAGGTCTGCAAGGCCCTCGACCAGCTCCACCGCCTGACCGACGCCGACGGGCGCCGCCTGGAGCTGATCCACCGCGACCTCTCCCCCGGCAACATCCTGCTGGGCTACGACGGGCGCGTGAAGCTGGGGGACTTCGGGGACGTGCGCCCCGCCGGCCACCCCCCCGCCGTCGACAGCCGCCGCCCCACCGCCCAGCTCCGCTACATGAGCCCGGAGCACGCCGGCAACGAGCCGCTGACCCAGGCCAGCGACCTCTTCTCCCTGGGCGCGGTCCTGCACGAGATGCTGACGGGCCGCCCGCTGTTCACCGCGGGCAACGAATCCGTCCTGCTCACCCGGGTCCGGGGCGCCCAGGTCGACCCGCCGTCCCTGGCCAACCCCGACATCCCCGACAGCCTCGATCGGGTGGTGATGCAGGCCCTCGCCCCCTTCCCCGCCGACCGCCACGCCTCGGTGCGCTCGCTGTGGCTCGCCCTCAATGAGTACGGCGAGTGGGAGCTGCCCGAGGTGGAGCAGGCGAACCTGGCCCGCGTGATGCAGGCGCTCTTCGACAAGGAGCGCAAGATCGAGACCCGCATGGTCGCGGACGCGCTGCTGGTCCTGGAGCAGGGCGCGCCGGTGGAGACCCCCCCGCCGCTGGCCCCGCCCCCCTTCACGCCGCAGCCCGCCCCGCCGAGGGCGGCGCCCCCGCAGCCTGAACCGCCGAGGGCGGCGCCCCCGCAGCCTGCGCCGCCGGCCGAGGAGCCCCACGGCCACCTGGAGGAGCCGGTCAAGCGCGTGGCCCCGTCCCGCTCCAAGCGCCGCGCCGGGGATCCGCCGCCGCCGACGATGTCCCAGGCCCTCCTCAACCCCTTCCGGGGCGACGCCCTGGGGGCGGTCGTGGTCCCGGAGATCCCCCGCCCGGGGCGGCGCCGGGAGGTCAAGCCCAGGCTGGCGGCCCCGCCCCCGGAGCCCCGCCCGGAGCCCGCGCCCCGCGCCAGGCCGCGCCACCCGAACCTCGCGCCCCCCGCCAACGCCGCGCGCCCCGCGCCAACGCCCCGTGAGCCGCCGCGCGCCGCGCCCCCCGCAGAGCGGCCCGCCGCCCCGCAGCCCCCCGAGCCGGACCAGGACGGCGCCCCCTCCGGCGCCGGCTACCTGCTCGTCGTCGACGACGACCGCGACGTCTGCGAGATGTTCGCCCGGCGCTTCCGCGAGGCCGGCTACGCCGTGGACACCGCCCCCTCGGGCGTCCACGCCATCCGCATGGTGCACGAGGTCAGCTACGACCTCGTCCTGATGGCCATGCGGATGCCCCGCCCCACCGGGATCCAGGTGCTCAAGGGCATCCGCAAGACCTGGTCGCCCCCCGAGCTGCCCGTCATCATGCTCGGCGCCGCCGAGCGCAGCGCCGACATGATGAAGTGCCTGAGCCTCGGCGCGAACGACTTCCTGTCCAAGGGCGGCGACTTCAGCCTCATCCACGCCCGGGTGCGCACCCAGCTCATGCTGAAGCTCACCTACGAGGCCCTCCAGCTCACCGAGGCGCGGTACGACGCCCTGATCGAGGCCAGCACCGATCTGGTCTTCCACCTCTCCCCGGACGGCCGCTTCGTGTACGTGTCCTCGGCCAGCCGGGACATGCTGGGCTACTCCCCCCAGAGCCTCATCGGGCGCACGATCTACTCCCTGATCCACCGCGAGGACGCCGCCGGGCTGATGGAGCAGGCCGAGGCGGGCGAGCCGCTGCCCGAGTCCGAGGGCCTGGCCTTCCGCCTGCGCCACCGGGATCGCCGCTACACCTGGGTGCAGGCCCACGTCCGCATCACCCGCGACCGCCGCACCAACCAGGTCACCGAGGTCCACGGGACCTGCCGCGAGCTGCCCCCCGAGATGCGCCCGGACGCCCCGACCGGCTACGTCGCCGCCGCCCGCCAGGAGATGTAGGCCGCTATCCGTCCTGGTGGCGCACCGGGGTGTAGGCCCAGCCCACCTCGACCACCTCCGGCCGCCCGTCGGTCACGAAGCGGAAGCTTCCGGTGACCTCGGTGTCCAGCGCGCCGGCGGGGTAGCCGCAGACCGAGACCCGGAGCTGGTAGGTCTGCTCCTGGGTCAGCGGGTCGAGCACGATCGGCGTGTCCGGCTCGAAGCCGATGAGGCAGAGGGTGTCGCCCTCGTAGCCGTCGGGCAGCTCGACGGTGAGGGCGACGGCGCCCACGTTGGTCAGGTTGAGGGTCTGCGGGTCGCAGCCACCCTCGTCGCCGTCGCACTCCAGGGGCTCGGCGTCGTGGAAGTCGACCTCCCCCCAGGTGAGCGGGTCGGGGGAGGCTTCGAGGCTGCCCGCGGCGCAGCCGGGAAGAAGGATCGCGAGGATCACAGGGCGCATCACTCCTCCGCGCGCAGCCAGCACCAGGTCGCGCACCACCGGTATAGCACCTCGGGGCGGCGGCGGAGCAGGTCCTCGAAGGTGGCCCGCCGCTCGTGTCGGCGCGCGCGCAGCAGCTCCAGGCGGAGCCGCTCCATCAGGGGCTCGGTGGGGATCTCCCGGCCCAGGCCCACGGCCGCGAAGGCGAACCAGCCGGCGTCCGCCACGGGGTAGAGGCGCGCGACCGCGCAGACGATGGGTCGCTCGGGCTCCAGCGGCGCGATCGCCCCCTTGACATCCCCGTCGGGGGCGTAGGGTGCGGCGAGGGGCAGCAGCGGGGTCCAGCGCCCCGCCTCCACCCGCCAGAGCATGGGGGGGGCGTGGCGCGCGGCCCGGGCGGCGGCGCGCAGCGCCTGGGCGGGCTTGGGGGGGGTGCCCGCCCAGCGCTGGAGCGCGCTGCCGCCGCCGTCCATCGTGGGCAGGAAGCAGAGGTTCGCGGCCGCCGCCCGCTGCAGGGCGCGGCTGGGGGCGGCGTCGGCCCAGGGTCCGAGGAAGCGATCGGGCGCGGTCATCCCCGCGTCCGGCACGTAGTCCGTCACCACGTCGCACAACAGCGCCTCCGAGATCGTCAGAGGCGCCACCTTGGGATCGCGACGATCGTGCGTGAGGGCGATCGGGATCGAAAGTTGCCCGACGCGCCGCTGCAGCTCGGGATCAAGGATCGTCCGATCACCGCGCAGGCAGTCGCGGTATCGATCCAGGAACGCCACGTCGGCCGTCTCGTAGGCTTCGCGATCGAGAGAACCGCCGAGATTCAGGTAGTTGGAGTATCCTGAGGGCCGATCGTCCAGCCACTCATCGCCCCCCCACGGGTCGGCGGGATCCGCTTCATACGGCCAGGAATCGGGGGGGTGCGGGATCACTCAGGGCTCCTGTTCAGAGGGCTCTGCGCAGGAATTTATGCCGAAGTGTCGGGGGGGACATTTTCTGGCGGGGCGACAGAGCATGCTGTTCTCACGACGGAGTTCAGCCCGCTTGAATTCCAACCGCTAGAGAGCTCCAGGGTGTGCGTGGTGTCGGTCGGAGCTCGTTGCGACAGGAACAACCGGGCTGAACTCCGCATTTTTTTGGATCGTGAGGGGGAGGCTGCCGCGGCGCGTTGACGGTCCGCGCTACTCCTCCGGCAGGGCCGCCTCTTGCTCCTCCGGCTCGTCCGGCTCCACCGCGGGCTCCTCCACCGGCTTGGGGCTGCGCCGCTCCGCCTCGGCCTTGAGGTCCGCCATGAAGGCGTCGAAGGACGGCCCGAAGTCGGGCAGCTTGGGCGCGATCTTCGGCAGCATCGTGCCGGTCAGCGCCTCCTTCATGGTGACGTCGGTGCCGCCGCCAGCCGGGGTGAGGGTGAAGGTGCGCACGCCGCGGAAGCTGTCGTTGCCGTCCTCCCAGACCAGGCGGCGGTCGGGCTCGAAGGCGCTGACCTCCAGCTTGAAGGTGCGGCCGGGGTCGACCGTGGAGACGAGCTTGATGGTCTCGCCCAGGGCGATCGCCCCGTCGAGCGACACCACCGTCGAGTTCCAGTCCGGGTAGGCCGCCGCGTCGGTCAGCAGGGCCCACACCACCTCCGGCGGGGCGTCAACGTGGGCGCCGACCGCGTAGTGGAGGTACTGCTCGGCCTCCAGCGTGTCGTGGGCGCCGGTGAGCGGGATGGGGTCGTTGGCCGCGGCCGGCGGGGGCACGGGCTTGGCGCAGGCGGTCAGCGCGGCCAGGGCGACGGCGGCCAGCAGGGGGCGAAGCGGGGACATCCGGGACTCCTTTGAGCGGGGGCGCAGATGGTAACCAAACGGTTACGAAGCAGCAAGGGTCACCGACGCCGCGTTCATGCTACCTTCGGACAGCTTCTGTCCTCCTCGGAGTCGCTGATGCTGCTGTCGCTCGTCTCGGTGGCCTGGGCCTGCGGGAACATCACCGCGGACATCTCGGTGGTGCCCGGCTTCGGGACCCTGCCCGCGGGGGTGGTGCTGCGGGTCTCCGCGAACGACGCCGAGGGCGCCCTGGTGGAGCCGGAGGGCCAGGACACCCCGCTGCTGGCCGCGCCCATCGCCCAGGGCTGGACGGGGCTGACTGTCCCCGACGACCTCGCCGAGGGCGACTACGAGCTGGCCCTGACCGCGTACACCGGCAGCGGCAGCTACAGCCGCCGCGACTACACCTTCTCCGGCGCCCTCTCGGACGACGGTGGGGTCGACGATCCCGTCTACGACGGCGTCATCACGAGCCTCGCCCCCGAGGATCCCTGCGACGCGGCCTCCCCGGAGGTGATGTGGGCGGCGCTGTCGTTCACCCTGCCCGCCGCCCCCGGGCCCGGCTGGGTCGCCCGGGTGGTCGAGGAGGAGAGCGGCGAGACCACCCCCTTCTACAGCCTGGAGGAGGGCGCCACGATCGCGCGAAGCCTCTCGGTGCCCCTGACCGCCGAGGGCGGCACGGTGTGCACCTCGGTGGAGCTGTTCGATCCCCGTCACCAGGCGGCCGGGGGGCGCACCGAGCTGTGCGAGGAGATCACCCCCGGACGATGCGCTGCAGCACCGGCGGGCGCGCTGTGGTGGCTCGCCCTCATCGGGCTGTGGCGCCGACGCACGCCGGGGCGCTAAAGGACACCTCCACAGGAGGATCCCGCCATGTCGATCGAGCTGCTCAACGCCGGCCTGGAGAAGGACATCGCCGCGCTCACCGCAGAGGGCCGCGCCAAGGCCCCCGAGCGCGTCATCGTGGACGTCCTGCCCCCCAAGGGCGCCCGGGGCCCCCGCTACAAGCTGGAGGGCAGCGAGCTTGAGTTCATCCGCATGAACTCCAACAGCTACCTCTCCCTCTCCCACCACCCCAAGGTGCTCGCGGCGGCGGACGAGGCCTCCCACCGCTTCGGCGCCGGCCCGGGGGCGGTGCGCTTCATCGACGGCACCTTCCGCCACCACGTCGCGCTCGAGGAGCGCATCGCCCGCTACGTGGGCAAGCCCGCGGCGAAGATCTTCAACTCGGCCTACACCGCGAACCTGGGCTTCGCCCTGGCCGTCCAGAACAAGCAGACCTACTGGATCGGCGACCAGCTCAACCACAACTGCATCATCCGGGCGATGCGCATCGCCAACGTGCCCAGCCAGAACAAGGCGATCTACCGGCACAACGACATCGACCACCTCAAGGAGCTGCTCGATCAGGTGCCCGAGGGCATGGAGCGGGTCATCGTCATCTTCGACGGCGTGTTCTCCATGCGCGGCGACCACGCCCCCATCGACCGCATCAACGCCGCCCTCGCCCCCCACCGTGCGCGCTTCAAGGAAGGGCTCGTCACCGTGGTGGACGACAGCCACGGGATCGGCGCCTACGGCGCGACCGGCCGGGGCACCTCGGAGATCGCCGGCGCGCACGCCGACGTCATCGTGGGCACCTTCGGCAAGGCCTTCGGGGTCAACGGCGGCTTCGTCGCGGCCAGCCCGGCGGTGGTCGAGGCCATCCGCCAGAAGGCCGACACCTACATCTACACCAACCCCCTGAGCGTCGCGGACTGCGCGGCGGCCCACGCGGCGGTGGACATCGCGGACTCCGAGGAGGGCCTGGCGCGCCTCTCCCACCTGCACCACCGCATCTCCCAGTTCCGCCGCGGGCTCGACCGCCTGGGCTTCGAGTCCATCCCCGGCGCCCACCCGGTGGTGCCGCTGATGGTCCGCGACACCGCCCGGTGCGCCGCGATGGTCCAGCGCTTCTCCGAGGCCGGCGTGCTGGTGGTCGGCTTGAACTACCCGGTCGTGCCCAAGGGCGACGAGACCATCCGCTTCCAGATCAACGCCGCGCACACCGAGGCCGACATCGACCAGGTGCTCAGCGTCCTGGAGGACATGAAGTAGCGGGGGCCGCGGGTCCCTGGTCGAGCTGGCCTTGAGACGCCACGCGCCCTGCCCCCTCACCCCCGCGCCGTGAGCCGCTCCAGCGCCCGGCGGTGGGCGGTGGCGATCTGGGTCACCAGCTCCTCCGGGGACTCGACCTGGACGTCTCCGCCGAAGCCCAGCAGCCAGGTGACCAGCTCGCGGGTGACGCTGACCTGCATGCGCAGGCGCACCCGGCCGTCGGGCAGCTCCTCGATCTTCTGGGAGGCGTGCCAGCTCCGCTCCCGCACGAAGGGGGCGACCGGGGCGTCGAACACCGCGGCGACCTCGCGGGCCGCGCCGCCGATGATGCCGAAGGCGTCGCGCACCAGGTCCTCGGGGCGGTAGCTGTCCGGGACGATGAACTTCTCCAGGCGCAGCCGCTCGAAGCTGGTGAAGCGCTCGATGGCGTAGGTCTTGACCCGGCCGTCGGTGCGGTCGCGGGCGAAGACGTACAGCCCCTGGCGGTAGGTCGCCAGGGTGTAGACGTCGAGGGTGGTGCGCCGGGGCGGCCCGCTGGCGGCGGCGTACTCGACCCGGGCGGGGTTCTGGTAGATGAGCGCGGTCATCACCTCGTCGATGAGGTCGCCCTGGTCGGCGTAGTCCTTGGGGTGCTCGGCGACGGCGACGAAGCGGCGGTCCAGGTCCCGGGCGAGCGCCGCCTGCTGCTTGGGGATGGCCGGCTCCAGGCGCTCGATGGCCTCGTCCAGGTCGGAGGCGAACTGGGTGCCGTCCAGGAAGGTGAACAGCTTGCGGCCGAAGTGCAGGCTCAGGATCTCCGGCAGGGAGAGGTGGATGCCCGCCCGCCGGTAGGACGCCGGCAGCGAGATCACGCGGTCGAAGCCGCTGCCGTGATCCTCCAGCGGGATGCCCAGCTCGCGCATGTCGGCGAGGTAGCGCCGCATGGTGCGGGGATCGAGATCGTAGCGGTTCATGATCTCGGTCGCCTTGATGCCCCCCCGGCGGTGGAGGGCCTCGACGAGCCGGACCAGCTTCTGGGCTTTGTTGAGTGACATGGTCGACCTCTAACCTGTCCTGCGCAGGACGGAAGGTGACCGTTCGGCAGTCCCTGGACCTACCCGGCCTCAAGCAGGAGCTGCTCGATCGAGTCCCCCCGCACCTCGGTCTCCCGGGCGTTCATCCAGGCGTGGTTGGCCTGCGGGGACAGCAGCCGGGTGTGGAACTCATCGGAGCGGAACATGCGGTTGGTGACGAGCCTCCACTCCAGGAACCACCAGGCCCAGACGCCCAGCGTGCGCTTCAGCGGCACGGAGCACAGGGCGGCGTGGTTGGCGATGCGCTGGTAGGCCTCCCGGATCCAGCGCTCCCGCTGCTCCTCCACCACCTCTGCGGAGCGGCTGATGTCGTCGAAGGTGGCGTGCCCGGAGACGACCCAGCGGACGAAGCGGTGCAGCCGACGGCCGACGCGCCGGGGGTGGCGCAGGAACTCCGGCGCGACCTTGGCCATGGCGAGCGCGCTGGTGAGGCCCGAGGACGACGCGAGGTGCATCGCGAAGGCGCTGCCGCCGATCATCATCCAGTTCTCGCCGGACACCCGCTCATGGAAGAAGTAGCGGTGGCGCACGGCGGTGCTCGGACCCGCGGTGGGGTAGCGTGCCCGCCAGTCCAGGCCCCGGGCCCGACAGACCTCTTCGGCGATCTCCAGGACCCGAGCGTCGTCCGGGCGAGGGGCCTCCTCGTCCATGCTCACGCCGATCGACACGTAGCCCGGCATGGGCAGCACCCAGACAAGGCCCTCCACGCCGTGCGCTTCGACGCTCAGGGACACCAGATGGGTGGTCCGCAGCCAGTTGGGGCCGGCCTCGTGGTCGCAGCCCTCGCCCTCCGGCCGAAAGTACCGGGCGAACACCGTGTACCTGGGCACGTCCAGCGAGATCGGCTCGACGCCGAGGGCGCGGCCCAGCAGGCGGATGTGGTTGGTGGCGTCGAAGACATGGGAGGGGTGGAGGACCTGGCCGTCGTTCAGGTGCAGCGCGGTGACCCGGTCGCCCTCGACCTTGATCTCGGTGACCTTCAGGGGGCTGTGGGTCACCAGGGGGCTGGCCGTGCAGCGGGTGAAGAGCTGATCGTCGAAGGCGTAGCGGTCGACGTGGAAGGTCCACGGCGTGCTGCGGGGCAGGCCCAGCATCCAATGCGCCACCAGGCGGACGCGGGTCGAGGCCAGCAGCTCGCGGAAGGAGAACACGCCGGTCTCCCGACCGGACGAGTGCAGGGCGATGCAGTCCTTGCGGTATCGGAACTCGGTCAGCTCGGGCACCTGGGCTGCCAGCTCCAGGGAGCCGATGGTGTCCAGGGACTCCCCCAGGCGCGGGGCCCCGGGCGGCGTGGGCGGCCCCAGCAGCAGATGCGGAACCCCCGCGCGGGCCAGCGCGGCGCTCACGAAGAGCCCGCTGACGCCAGCGCCGATGATCACAGGCCGGTGGTCAGGCAGAGGCATGCTGCTCCAGAGGGGACGCGGCGGGCGGGGTGCGGCGCCCGACGACGCGCACCGGCCCGCCCTGGTGGGGGACCATCGTGACATGGCGCCACCGGGCGTTCGGCCAACGGCCATCGGAGGCGGCGAAGGTGAAGTTCGCGAGGGCGCGGGCGAGCACCAGCTTCATCTGGCTCACCCCGAACGCCCAGCCCAGGCACATCCGAGGGCCGCCGCCGAAGGGGTAGTAGACCTCGCGGCTGTACTTGCGGTCGAGGAAGTGCGCCGGGTCGAAGGTGTCGGGCGCGTCGAAGCTGCCGGGCATGCGGTGGGACAGCGCCGCGGTCGCCACGATCTGGGTGCCCTCGGGGAGGGTGTAGTCGCCGATCCGGATCGGCTCGACCACCTCGCGGGGGATGCCCGGGAACACCGGGCTCATGCGCAGGGCCTCCTTGCACACCGCGTCCAGCCAGGGGGCGGCGTCGAGGGTCTCCAGCGACACATCGGGGCCCAGCGCGTCCAGCTCCTCGACCAGCCGGGCGAGGGCCTCAGGGCTGCGGACCAGCCAGCCGAGGGTCCAGGAGAGCCCTGCGGCGGTGGTCTCGTGGCCGGTGAAGATGAGGGTCATCAGCTCGTCGCGCAGGGCCTGATCGGAGAGCCGGCCGTCCTCGTCCTCGGCCAGGATGAGCTGCCCCAGCACGTCGGTGGGGGGGTCGCCGGCCTCGACCGCCGCGCGGCGGGTGGCGATGTGCTTGAACAGGAAGGCGTCGAGGCGCTCGCGGTCGCGGCGGAACCGCCCCCCTGGGCTCCACGGGCCGAGGTCCCGCTGAAGCGCCGGGAACATCAGGATCAGCGGGTTCACGCTGACGACGGGCTCCAGAGCCGCGCGGGCCTCGACGACCTGGGCGGCGTCGCGAACGCCCAGCACGATGCGGAGGATCACCTCCAGGGAGATCTTCTCGAAGGCCTCGTAGGCGGAGACGGTGACGCCCGGGGCCAGCCCGCTCAGGTGCCGGGCGGCGATGTCGGCCATGTCCGGGCCGTAGGAGAGCACCTTCGCCCGACGGAAGGGCTCCAGCAGCATGCGCCGGTGGTGGGCGTGGCGCTGGCCGTCGGTCACCAGCAGGGAGAGCCGCCCGACGATGGGGTCGACGATGTGGTTGTAGCGGCTCATCGTGAGGCGCTTGTCCTGACCGGAGATGACCATGCGGACGTGCTCGGGATCCGCGACGATCACCATCGTCTGGCCCACCAGCCGCAGGGTGTAGGGCACGCCGTACCGCTGCGCGCACCAGGGGACGAAGCTCTGGGGCCGCGTGGCATACGCGAAGGTCTGGACAGCACGCGGGAGCGCGGGGCCTGGAGGCAGGGGCACGTCGGTCTCCGGTCGAGCAAATCTACCCGACTGGAGCGAAGTGCGCCTCTGAGCCGACTTACGTGGACTGACAGGGGGCTACCCGGCGGACTCCCCGAGGGCGAGCGGGGGGCGCTCCGTCACGGGCAGCGCGGTGCCTTCCCGGGCGTTCATCCACCCGATGGAGGCCTCGCCGGCCGGCAGGGTGAACAAGGCGTCGGGGCAGCCGAACCCGGGCCAGGTGAGCAGGCGCCGCTGGAGCATCCACCACCCCAGGTTCCCGGCCAGCCGGTGGGCCGGCGTCCCGCACAGCGCGGCGTGGTTGGTGACCCGCTGGATGCCCTCATGGACCCAGCGCTCGACCGCGGCCTGGTCGACCTGCTCGGAGTACTGCAGCAGGTCGTAGGTCTCCTGCGCGGCGATCGCCCGGCGGACGTAGCCCTCCAGGCGGCGGCCCACGGCCTGCGGGCGGCGCAGGAACCCGGGCGCGACCCGCGCGGTGGCCAGCGCGATGGAGACCCCGGAGGACGCGCCGAGGTGCATCGTGAACGCGCTGCCCCCGACCATCATCCAGTTCCCGCCCCACGGCCGCTCGTGGAAGAAGTACTGGTGGCGCAGGGCCTGCACCGGGCCGGGGATGGGGTAGCGCCCCCGCCAGTCCACGCCCCGGTCGACCCCCGCGCGGGCGGCGACGTCCAGGACCGTGGCGTCGTCGGGGCGGGCGGCGTCGGCCTCCAGGCTGACCCCGACGGACACGAAGCCGGGCATGGGCAGGCACCACACCAGCCCGTTGAACCCGTGGCGCGCCTCGGTGAGGGCCATCAGGTGGGAGGTGCGCAGCCAGTTGGGGCCGGTGAGGTGGTCGCACCCGTCGTCGTCGCGCAGGTAGCGGGTGAAGACGGTGACCTTGGGGCCGCCGAGGAGCTGCGGCGGCACCCCGAAGGCCTTGCCCAGCAGGCGGACGTGGTTGGTGGCGTCGAAGACGTGGGACGGGCACACCACCGCGCCGTCCTCCAGGTGCAACGCGGCGACCCGGTCGCCCTCGGCCTCGACCTCGGTGACCCGCTGCGGGCCGTGGCTCACCAGCGGGTCCGCCACGCAGCGCTCGAACAGCGCCGGGTCGAAGCCGTAGCGCTGGAGGTGGAAGAGCCACGGGGTGCTGCGGGGCAGCCCGAACAGGCCGTGGGCCGAGGACCGCACCCGCGGCGCGGACAGCAGGGCGATGAAGTCCAGCACCGAGCACTGGCCCCCTGCCGCGTGCAGGGCGACGTTGTCCTTGCGGATGAGGTGCTCGGCCAGCTCGGGCAGCAGGGCGGCCAGCTCCAGGGAGCCCACGGCGTCGACCGACTCGCCCAGCCGCAGGGCGTCCGGCGGGGTAGGCGGCCCCAGCAGCGCGTGCCGCACGCCGGCCTTGGAGAGGCACACGCTGGTGAGCAGCCCGGCGAGGCCGGCGCCGACGACCACGGGGACCTGGTCAGGCAGAGGCATGGTGCGCAACGTAGCGCGCGCGGCGCGCGGTGGGGATGAGCAGGCCGCCGTCCGCCGGGACCACGGTGATGTGGCGCCAGCGGGCCCGGGGCCAGTTCGAGCCGGGGGCGGTGAAGGTGTACGCGGCGAGCACCCGGGAGAGCACCAGCTTCAGCTCGCTGACCCCGAAGGCCCAGGCAAAGCACATCCGGGGGCCCCCGCCGAAGGGGTAGAAGACGTCCCGGGGGGGCTTGCCCTCCAGGAAGCGGGTCGGCTCGAAGGCCCCGGGGTCGGCGAAGTGCTGCGGCAGGTGGTGGGAGAGGTTGCTGGCGGCGACGAGCTGGGTGCCGACCGGCAGGGTCCAGCCGCCCAGCTCGAGGGGCTCGGCGACCTCGCGCGTGATGCCCGGCAGCACGGGGCTGATGCGCATGGCCTCCTTGACCACCGCGTCCAGGAAGGGGGCGCCCTCCAGGGCCTCCAGGGAGGGCTCGGGGCCCAGGGCGTCCAGCTCCGCCATCAGCCGCTCGTGCACCGCAGGGGTGCGGATGAGCCAGCCCAGCGTCCAGGTCAGGCCGGCGGCGGTCGTGTCGTGCCCGGTGCCGATGAGGGTGACCAGCTCGTCCCTCAAGTCCTCGTCGGACAGCGGGCCGTCCTCGTCCTCCGCCAGGATGAGCTGCCCCAGCACGTCGGCGGGGTCCTCGCCGGCGGTGACCGCCGCGCGCCGCTGCGCGATGTGCCCGTACAGCAGGGCATCCAAGCGGTCCCGGGCCCGGAGGAACCGACCCCACGGGCTCCACCGCCCCAGGTCCCGCTGAAGCTCCGGGAACATCAGCAGCAGCGCGTGCACGCCCGCGACCGCCTCGTTCTTGTCGCGGGCCTCGGCGACCTCCTCGGGGTCCCGCAGGCCGAACAGGATGCGGAGGATGACCTCCAGGGAGATCCGCTCGAAGGCGTCGTAGGTGGACATCGGGCGGCCCGCCGGCCAGCGCGCGACGTGTCGGGCGGCGATCTCGGCGATGTCCTGGCTGTACTCCAGGATCTTCGCCCGCCGGAACGGCGCCATCAGGATGCGGCGGTGGTGGGTGTGCTTGGAGCCCTCGATGAGCTGCAGCGAGCGCGGCCCGACGATGGGCTCCAGGATGCGGACGTAGCGGTCCAGACGCAGCCTGCGATCCTGACCGGAGAGCACCACCCGGACGTGCTCGGGCTCGGCCACGAACACGAGGTCCTGGTCCCGCCCCAGGCGCAGGGTGAACGGGCCGCCATAGCGCGCGAGGCACCACCGGGTGAACGCCAGGGGCCGCATCGCGAAGGCGAGGGTCTGGACCGGACGCGGCCAGCGCGGGCCGGGGGGGAGGGGCATGTGGGGAAGTGGGGGTTGGGGAGAAGCTGGGAGTGTACCTGAGCAGGCAGAGAGCGCGGCTTACGCCGACTCACAGGCGCGGCGGGTCACGGTTCGTCTGGCGCGCTCCCTGCGGCTTCGACGTCGCGCGCGAGCCGGTCTGCTGGGGGCGGAGCGGCTACACCGACGCCCCGAACGTGCCTCTGATCGCGATGAACGCGGGCACCTTCGGCACCTGCGGGCTGACGGAGGCGCACGAGGTGGTCTGCTGGCCGGAGGACTGGCCCTCCGCCGACGGTCCAGCGGACGGGGCCTGGACGGGCATCCATTGTGGGGCGGCACACTGTTGTGTGTGGGACAAGGTGGGGGCCGCGGCGTGTTGGGGGGACCCGTACAGTGACGGAGTTGCCGGTGCGTTGAGGTGGGTGGTGGGGCTTTGTGGGGGTCGTCCGTCACGGACTCCAAGTTTCGAAGGTCCGTCACGGACAGACAGAGGCCTCGAAGAGGCCGGAGAAACCCGCATCGAATCGACGCGTGGCCGCGCCCGATCCTCATGGGTACCTGTTGGCCATTCTCCGAATTCAGATGACAACATGGACCTCCACGGCTTCATCGCGGTCACGCGCCGAGACGTAACCGTCACCGTCGATCCTCCGAGACCTCTGTCTGTCCGTGACGGACCTTCGAAACTTGGAGTCCCGGACGGGCTCCCCAATATTCGGGAGGACCGATCCGCTGACCGTATCTGGGCCTTTGGTCCATGATCAGCGGAATGGCCCTCGAGATGTGACTGGTCGTGAGCCGCAATGGACGGCCTTCATCCTGCGCTCTCATGCTACCCTCCCCCAATGCTCCTCTTCCTCCTTCCCCTCGCCTGCGCGCCTCCGACGACGACGACCGTCTTCCCCGGCGCCGGCCAGGCCACGGCCGTCTCCTTCGAGGGCACCGCCAGCGTCGACGTCGAGGACGCGATGCGGGCGTGGTCCGGGCAGCTCACCTACTGCTGCGCCCGGTCGCTGGAGGCGCACCCGACCGCGCTGCGGCTCCGGCTCACCGTGGAGGATGGAGACGTCGTCTCCCATGAGATCGATGCGTTCGGCAACAGCGACGAGGGCTTCTCCGCGTGCGCCGTGGCGAAGGCGACGGCGTGGCCCTTCCCGGCGGGGACGAATGGGGTGGCGGCGGTGGGGTTTGATTGCAGTGAATCGTTGGAACCGGGGTGAGGCTTACGCCCTGAGTCCACGCGCCGCGCGCTCCTTCCTGGTCCTCACCCTGGCCGGCGGGCTGGCGCTCGCCACCGTACGCGTCGCCCTGGGCTGGAGGGATCTCGGATCGGTTACGTGCTGGAGAGCCTGGAGACTCAGGCAGCGGAGTTGCTTGTGTCTTGAGTGGAACTGTCCGGTGCACAAGCACACCATGACCCCCCGGAACACCCTCGACCGTCCCCTCGGTATCGCCAGCAATGAGAACCTTCAACACTGACAACCCCTACTTCGCCCACATCGCCAAGCTTAGTTCGTTTGCGCCGCGCACATGCACGGCATCCCAGAGGACAAGTCCGCGAGGGCCGAATTGCCGGAGCGACCCTAAGAACCTGGAGCGCCAGGAGCGCGACCTCACACGAGAGATGGGCACCACCAAACGGGCCCGGAACGGGAGCCTGCCCATCTCCCACGACGTGCGGTAACTCCGGGTCCAGGCAACCTGGGAGAGGCACCTGCAGGGGTAGATGCTGGAAGAGTTGGTGAGGGCGGTGGCTTGGAGGCAGGTTGTCAACACGCGGACGAATAGATAGAAGCCTACCATGGACATCAGTTTTGCGAAAGCCTGTCATAAGAAAGGATCACCCGTGGTTGATTCAAGCCATCACCGTTCGCATCGAGTCCACGTCGTACTTACGGTAGTGTTGTTGGCCGCGTGCAACGGCAAGACGACTCCACCCCCTGATACAGAGCGATTCAGTCGCGACAGCTCCCACTCGCCAGAGGTTGGAGATCGTGATCAAGACGGTGTCACTGACGAGTTCGACTGCAATAGCGACAATGCAGCCGTCTTTCCCGGTGCACCTGAAATCTGCAAGGATGGCATCATCAACGATTGTGACATGTCCACGGAGGATGCCTTGACCCTCTGCAGACCGGAGGGTGACATGTTGGAGTCACCACGGCTACTCACCATTACACACCAAAATGCCCCGGCCAGTGCCACATCTGTAGCCCAGGCGGGGGATATCAACAACGATGGCTTCTCTGACGTGTTACTCGGCTACTCCAGCACAACCGAGCACGAACGTGGAGGCTTTTATGTACTTTTTGGTGGTCCACTTGAAGAGGAAGTAACCTACTCTGACACCCATGAAGTGGACGCGTGGAGTGTTGCTTTTGAGCCATCCGATGGCACTGACTACGCTTCACTAGGTTGGAAGGTAGGTACCGCAACGGATATCAATCATGACGGGTTTCACGACATTTTCGTGACAGCGCCGCTATCCAACCATGATGGAGGGGAGACCTATGAGATTGACCGTGGACTCGTCAACCTCTACTTTGGTCCAATCGATGCTGGCGAAATCGATCCGCTGAGTTTCGACGTCCAGCTACATGGCAGAGCCAACGAGCACGTCGGCTACGACGTTGCTTTTGGGAATGTCTCCGGCACGGAGCAAGTAAGCGTTCTGGTCGCAGGACTTAGATACCTCGACACCACAACGGGCATTGCCTCTCTACCGGCGTTCCTGTTCACTGGCCCCTTCAGCGAGAGAACCGTCAGTACAGAGGATTCATTGGTACTCCTTGCCGACCAAAGCAGTACACAACTTGCTTCCTGGGATTGGATGGATGGTGGTGCCATTGAGTTGATTGATCTCAATGGTGATGGTATGGATGACTTGGTCCGCGGTGCCCCTGGGGAACGACTGAATCAATCCATAGGCCATGCCTATGTACTAAGCGGCATGGATATCCTCGGATTGGAAGGAGTAATTTCCCTTTCTACGGTAGGAACTACTATTCTCAGTGGTGACGAGGGAGATCACCTCGGCTGTGCTGTCCAGGGGTTGGATGACCAAAATGGTGATGGGTATGCCGATTTGGCAATCGGAGCTCCCCTATCAGACCATACAGGACTGGATGCCGGTGCTGTATTTATACTTTCCGGTGGACCTGACCTGGGCTCATCGGCCGAGACATCTACTGACCAAGCGTACCTGACCTTCTGGGGCCATGCAGACCACATCCGTCTGGGCACATCTATCGGGGGACTGGCTGACGTCGATTCGGATGGACTACGTGATATACTGCTCATCGCTGCCGGCGCTTTGGAAGAGGAAACCCTAAGTACATCTTATGTCTTCTATTATGCAACTGAAGGGACCATCTTGACATCAGAGAGCGACGCCCACGCCATCATCGGGGCTGTCTCAAACAACAGCATGGGTAGTACGGCTCATATGTCGACTTGGGTTGAAGGACTCGGCGACGGGTGCGACGACCTCATCCTTGGAAATGCTCTGATATTCGGTGGGACAATTTAGTCTTCACTTCTGGGAGAACTCTCGGCGGAGCACCACGGTGCCCGCTCCAACTCCGTTCAATACCCACGAAATATGGAGATGCCTCCGTTCATCACTCCATGTCCACCACCTGCCTCCGGTACGCCACGCTAATCCCGTAGTGCCCGAAGCGATACCTGTCCGAAGAAGTCAGTTCCACTGGGGCCACGTCCAGATACCGCGTCCCATTCGAGTAGGCCACCTGGGGCATTACCCGCCAGTGGTCCCCCAAGCGAATCGACGCCCCTACGGTGAAGTTGGATGCACACAAGAAGCGGTCAGACTCGGCGTTTGGAGCATTCTGGTTGGTACGCAATATCATCGGTTGAATCCCAACCACGGCCTCGAAGCGCTCCACAGGGTGTAGCCCCACCAGCAACGGACAGTACACCGCCATGACCGGGAGTTGGAGCGTAGGGGCCAGCGACAACGAGAATCGCTCCCAGGAGGCTGGGGTCACGAGCAACCTGGCTCGTGGAATGATGCCCTGCATCCCGATGGACACCCCGACATCGACACGCTCGTGCGCGCCGTAGCTGACGCTCAGCATGGGGTTGGGGAGTAGCCCTCGTGGCTCATCAGCGTCATAGGCATGGATCAGGTCAGCATCAGCGGAGAACTCAAGCTCACCCGGTTCAACTGGTCTCGCAGTCTGGATAGGCGCGTGTAGCGGTACACACGCTGTCAGCAAGCCTGCAACGGCGGTGGTCGCCCAACCCCACACTCTCATGGCTTCTCCTCAATACACCGTGCGTCTTGTATCTTATATAGCCTACTGCGCGCTTCCCGTCGAGACCACCAGGGCCCAGCCAACTGAAAGGGAGCCCATCGCTTGCTGAGGCCAGCGTGGACATGTCCGCGCTCGGCACTCCCACTCCTCGACCGCGATCTTGGGCTGGCAGACCTGCACCCTGATCTCGCCGAGGTCCTCCTCCAGCCACTCCCAGCGGAGATGCCTCTTCCTCAGAACCATCCGGGTGACTGGTATGGCCTCACGATTTCAGGACGTCGGCACCTGTATTGCTCCGCCCGAGTGGACGACCTGCGAAGCAGATGAACCACCCCAACGCTCGCCATGACGACAACCTGCAGATGAAGATCACTTTGAAATCACCAACCAGCTCCGCAGCTCGATGCTCCCCGCGTCATCCGGCGGCGTGCTCCCGCCCAGCAACCCCCGATAGCTCACCGTCAGCGTCCCGCCCGGTGTGGCCAGCGCCGTCGCATCCACCACGAACGGATCCACCCGCTGCCCGGGGCACCAGCCGCCGCGGCCGAACCACCAGGTGCCCCACTGGTTGGGGACCACGCCGTCGCTGACCTTCTCGGCGCAGCCGGTGTCGGTGCTGGCCTCGGGGAACTCCTGCATGTAGACCGTGCCCCCGAGGGTGAACTCGTGCTGATGGGGGCAGAACTCCGCGCAGTTCTGGGTGGCGCCGCCGTGGCCGGTGGTGAGGGCCACGAACTCCACCTTGACCGCGTCGGCGGGGATGTCCACGTCGATGGGCTCCCGACCGTCGTTGTAGGCCGAGTTGAAGTTGCCGCCGGTGAACAGAGGCACGATCTCCTGGGGCGCGCTGCCCTTGCCCTGGTTGCTGAGCCGCAGGGTCAGCGTCACGCCGGTGGGCTGGGTGTTCCAGGAGGGCGCCCACTCGTAGCGGAGCTGGCGTTCGCCGCCGCCCTGGAGCCAGGCCAGGGCGTGGCTGGCGTCCACCACCCAGCGGGACTCTCTGTGATAGGTGGTGATGAAGCGGGCCATCTCCAGCCAGCTCTCGGTGGCCTCGTCCCACAGCCAGAGGTGCGCCAGGTAGTCCCACGCCCCACAGTTGCCGGCCTCCTGGGCGCCGGTGTCGGGGCACTCCATCACGACGTCCACCTCCAGGGTGTCGAAGCCGGCCAGGGTCGCGGCGTCGGGCAGGGTGACCGTGGTGTCCTCGTACTGCTCGATGACCCCGCCGTCGAAGACCTCCACCAGGGTGGCGTCGACGGCGTCGAGCCGGGCCTCGCGCGCCGCCTCGAAGTTCATGTACTCGGCCTCGAAGGCCGCCGAGTACAGGCGGCGCTCCCAGGGCCACTCCCCGGCGTTGTAGAGGTCGTAGTCGAACGCCTCCACCGCGGTCAGCGAGCCCAGGCCCCGGATGCGCTGGGCGCGGTCGATGCCGAAGCCGTACCCGCCGACGCTGCTCTCCAGCAGGCCGCCGATCCAGGCGTCCGTGGTCTCGGAGGGCTCGGCCACCACCAGCAGGCGCTGGCCCCACCATGCGGCGTCCGCCTCACTCAGGGTGACCAGGTATTCGTCGATCTCTTGCTGCAACGCAGCACCGTAGCTGTCCACCCCGCTGGCGCCCATCACCACGAAGAGGTACCGGGCGTTCACCGGCGAGCGCTCTACGAGGTCGGCGACCCCGGTGGTCCACACCGAGGCGTTGTCCCGGGTGGAGACCGGCAGGTAGTGGGGGATGAAGACCGTCGCGTCGCAGCCGGTCCAGGCCTCGGAGAGGGTGAAGGTCTCGCCGTTGAGCAGCGGCACGGTGAAGTCGGCGGCCAGGTCCCGCCGGGCGGTCCCGAACGGGCCGTCGGCGTCGAAGGGCACCTCGCTCAGGCCCAGGCCCTCGCAGACGGAGGCCTCGGGCTCGGCGGTCTCCACCGGGGCGGAGTCGTCGGTGTCGTCCTTGTCGCAGGCGAGCAGGGCCAGGGGGAGGAGCAGGTGCCGTAGGGTCATGAGAATCCGTCCATTCCAGGCGCGACAGCCTATCGCGCAGGGGAACGGGTTGACACCTGTTGATGAAGCCTTGACGGGGCGGTGGAGGGCTGGATCGAGGGGTCGTCCTGGCCTCAGTGCAGCGTCACCTCGTCGGTCCGCGCCAGCTTCTTGAAGATGGTCCGCACGTGGATGCCCAGGCGGCTGGCCGCGCGGGTGCGGTTGTGGTCCTCGGCCTTGAGGGCCTCGCGGATGAGGATGCGCTCGCAGAGGGTGACCGCCTCGCTCAGGGTCAGGCCGTTCTCCTCCACCAGCGCCCACAGGGTGTCCTCGATGCGGGCGTCGTCGGCGCCGGAGGTCGCGGCCAGGCCCGGCACCGAGGCCAGGCCGAGGTCCTCCACCCCGATCGCGTCGCCCTCGGCCAGCAGCACCGCCGACTCGACCCGGTTGCGCAGCTCGCGCACGTTGCCGGTCCAGGCGTGGGCCATCATCGCGTGGCGGGCGCCCTCGGTGAAGGCCAGCCCCGCGCCCCCGGCCTGGTCCCGGAAGTGCTCCGCCAGGAAGAGGATGTCTTCGCCCCGCACCTGCAGCGGCGGGACCTCGACCCGGACCACCTGCAGGCGGTGCAGCAGATCCTCCCGGAAGCCGCCGGACCGGTTCGGGGCCTGGAGGTCCACGTTGGTGGCCGCGACGATCCAGGCCTCCGAGCGCTCCACCGCGTCGGAGCCCACCGGGCGGTACTCGCCGGTCTCCAGGAAGCGGAGCAGCCGGGCCTGGGTGCGCAGGCTCAGGGAGTTGACCTCGTCCAGGAACAGGGTGCCCCGCGAGGCGGTGCGGACCAGGCCGTGGCGGCTCTGCTCGGCGCCGGTGAACGCGCCGCGCACGTGGCCGAACAGCTCGGACTCCACCAGGTTGTCCGGCAGGGCGCCGCAGTTGACGGTGACGAAGGGCAGCTCCCGCCGCGCCGAGAGCTGGTGCAGCGAGCGCGCGACCAGCTCCTTGCCGGTACCGGTCTCGCCGACGATCAGGGTGGTGCGCTGGGCCTTGGCGACCCGAGGCAGCCGCCGCTTGAGGCGGCACATGCAGGCGGATTGACCGAGCAGCGCGTCAGCGAGAGAACCCGTTGTGGAGAGGTGTCGCTCAGGGTGCATGAGAACCTCGCTGGGAATCTGTGCGGGATGACGTCGGTCGCTGCCTTCCTGTACTCAAGGGTTACCACAGCTCCCGCTGCGCGGACAAGGCCGAATTCTGCAGGCCAGGAATCGACGCTGATCTGCCGCAGGGGTGTGGCAATTCCCACGATACCGGCCCATGAAGGGATGATTCCGGGGATTCGACGATCCGCCGGGGGCTGTCCCTCGATCCTTGATGTAATACAATAAGGTCGGGGTTGACCCCACAACAGTTCTATCCTCAGGCCGCCCCCGCGTGTCTCGGACCTGAACGTCTCCTGAACAGCATGCCCGACTGTGCACGGAACGATCGCCCAGGCATGCCCGATCGATCATATCTGTGTCCCGTTCATCGCGTCAGGGGCCCCCCGGCGCTGGCATGGTCTTCGCATCCCGGGGTCGTCCACCTCCTCTGGGAGACTCCCATGATTGACGTGTTGATCGACCCGGGTCACGGCGGCCACGAGGTCCGTGGCAACTCCACCCCCTACGGCGCGCGCGGCCCCTCCGGTGTCCTGGAGAAGGACGTCAACCTGCGCCTGGCCCAGGCCGTCGCTCAGCACCTCGGCGGGCTGCGCGCGGCGCTGACCCGCGAGGACGATCGCAACCTCTCCCTGGCCGAGCGCGCCGACCTGGCGAACCGCTACGGCGCCCGCACCCTGCTCTCCCTGCACGCGAACGCCGGCGCCCCCGACGCGCGCGGCCCCGAGACCTGGGTCCACGACCGCGCCAGCGGCACCTCGATGGCGCTCGCCCACGCCGTGCAGCGCAGCCTCGCCCGCTACGCCGGCGTCGACCGCGGCGTGCACTCCGGCCCGCTGGCCGTGCTCACCCCCGAGCGCCTGCCCTCGGACACCGCCGCCTGCCTGGTCGAGGTCGACTACCTCAGCGACCCCATGATCGAGCAGCAGCTCCGCGACGACGCCTCCATCGCCCGGCTCGGCGCAGCCATCGCCGACGGCGTGCGCGCCCACCTGGGCGCCCCGATGGCCCTGCACCCCGGGAGCTGGTCGCGCGGCTACGCGGCCTCGGCCCTCAACCAGAGCTTCTCGGTCCGCCACGAGGTCCAGCTCGTCCCCCAGCCCACCGGCATGAGCTGCTGGGCGGCCAGCGCCGCGATGGTCATCGGCTGGCGCGACCGCATGAGCATCGACCCCGAGCTGATGGCCCGCGGCGAGGGCATGTACGCCGCCTTCCGCGACGGCCTCAACCCGGCCAACGTGCCCCAGCTCGCCCGCGCGTTCAACCTGCGCATGGAGTCTCCCCAGAGCTACACCGTCGAGGGCTTCCGCCAGCTCCTGGAGAACAACGGGCCCCTGTGGGTCGGCATCTCCCCCGGCCCCGGCGCGCTGCACGCCATCGTGATCACCGGCCTGGAGAGCACCAGCGACCCGCACAACCCCAAGGTCTACATCAACGACCCCTGGCCCCCCGGGCGCGGCAAGCAGGTCACCACGACCTACCAGGACTACATCCGCCAGTACGAGGACGCGGTGCCCTTCATCGGCGTCGACATCCAGATCCTGCACTCCGGCGGCCGGGCGCACCGGGGCCGCTCCTGGGAGACCTCCAGCGTGCAGGCCCACTCCAGCTACAACGCCGAGTCCCACCTGGCGCCCCCGGGCTGGTTCGATGGCTACGGCTCGGCGGGCGCGCCCCCGGCCTACGGCAACCGCCTGCCCGGCGAGACCCACCCCCGCGTCTACGAGGCCCACAACTTCTCCGACGCCCTGCGCATCCTGACGGACTGGGTCTCCCGGCGCCTGCGCTTCATCGCGGGCGTGCCGGACGCCAGCTTCTTCCCCCACTCCGCGATCTGCAAGATCGTCCGGAGCGACGGCGGCGAGGGCTCGGGCTTCTTCATCGCGCCCAACGTGGTGCTGACCGCCGCGCACGTCGTGGTCGGCAGCGGCGGCAACCCGGTCTCCTCGGTGCGGGTCATCGCGGGCCTGAACAACAACACCCCGGCGTGGGGCGACACCACGGTCCAGGCCGCCAACATCAAGATCCACGAGGGCTACCTGCGGGGTCCCAAGGCCGGCCAGAGCGACTTCGACATGGCCATCATCAAGACCGGCAGCTACCGCGTGCCCCACGGCCAGCACTTCACCGCCGCCGAGCAGTACATGAGCCCGGCCGGTGGCGTCGTGGTCTGCGGCTACGCCGCCCGCAGCCACACCTACGAGCAGCAGCGGTTCTCCAAGGACCAGCAGCACCTCGACATCGACACCATCCGCGACCTCTACGACGAGACCTTCACGTTCTCGGCCGAGGCCCGCAACGGCACGAGCGGCTCGCCGGTCTTCTACACCGACGGCAACCAGATCGTCGCCTCGGGCATCCTGGTCAACGACGTCGACAACAACGACCGCAGCCAGGCCGCGCTCACCAACGTGGGCTGTCGCCTGAACCAGGCCAAGCTGAACTGGATCCGCAACCACAGCTGATCCGCGCAGCCTCAAGTTAAAGCGAGGGCCCGCGCGCCCGGAGCGCGACGGGCCCTCGACTGCGGCGCTGGCCGGGTTCAGTCCCCGGACACCCAGCTCAGGCTGTTCTTGAAGGCCGCCTCCAGCCCTCCGATGACCGCGCTGCTGCCCACCGGGCAGTAGACGGATCCACCGGAGTAGAGCTGGAACGGCATCGCGACCGCCCGCAGTCCGTCGCTGTGCTCGTAGGCCCACATCAACGGATCCCCTGCCTCCGCGAAGGTGAGGAGCACCGTCGGGCTTCCGGTCAGCGTGCAGGACATGATGTCCCCCCGCAGCGTCCCGCCGTCCAGAGCGGGCGTCCCGTAGGTGCCCGCGTAGGCCGGATGGCTGGAGGCGTCCGTGGTCTCTCCCATCACCTTGTAGGAGTTGCCGTCATACACGCAGCTGTCGAACCCGAACACGTCGTTGAGGACCGAATAGCCCGCAGTTTCCGTCCTCGACGCGGTGTTGATGACGTCGTCCCCCATCAGGATCATGCCCACGCCTGCGTCGTCGGCGTCGGTCAGGGACTGGGCGAGCCCGGCGCTGACGGTCCCGACCCAGCCGAAGTCGCTGACCACGATCGCGCGGTAGTCCGTCAGGTCAGGGGCAATGGCCCCGTCATCCCGAAAGACCACCGAGCCGTGGCCCATGTCGCTGACATACTCCCCCATCACGCGCAGCTCGTCGTCCACCCACTGGACGCCGTCGCACTCGTAGAGGCTGCCGGTGAGGTTGAGCCCGCCGCCCACGGCGACCAGCGCTACCTCCATGCAGTCGTTCACCCCGCCCCCGTCGTTGTCGCCCCAGTCTTCGTCGGCCGCGCCGTCACAGTCGTTGTCCAGCTCGTCACACAGCTCAGCGATCCCGGGGTTGAATGAGGCGTCGCCGTCGTCGCAGTCCCCCCCGGCGGTGACCGCGCGCGAGGGCACCTCGCAGGCCCAGGCCACCGTCTCGGGGTCGCCGTAGCCGTCGCCGTCGAGGTCGTCGTAGTAGAACGTGACCGAGGACCAGCTCAGGCCCTCGTCGTCGTCGTCGACCGCGCCGTCGCAGTCGTTGTCGATCCGGTCGCAGACCTCGTCGGCCTCGGGGTGGACCGCGGCGTCGTGGTCGTCGCAGTCACCGCCGCGGACGCTGTAGCCCTCCAGGGGGTAGCAGCCCTCGATGCTGACGCCGCCGTAGCCGTCGCCGTCGTCATCCCGGTAGAAGACCTTGCGGTCTGCGGCCAGCACGTCGATGCTGCCGTCGCAGTCGTTGTCCAGCTCGTCGCAGACCTCGACCCCGTCGGGGTGGACCCGCTCGTTCTCGTCGTCGCAGTCGACGTCGTCGGTGTAGCCGTCGCCGTCGAGGTCCTGGGGACCGGCGGCGCTGTCATCGGTGGTGGACTTGTCCGTGCAGCCCGCGAGACCCGCGAGCACAGCGAGGAGCGTCCAGGAGATCGTCTTCATGGTCGTTTCCTGTAGATGTGTGGGGTGCGGAATCAGCGGACGTAGAGGCCGATGCCTTCTTCGCCGAACATGCGGTTGGCGAGCTGGAAGCTGAAGAGCCCCGGGTCGTCGTGGGGGCAGCCGTCGTTCGCCCGGCCGCTCCACATCGGGCCCCAGCCGTTGCTGGCGTAGTAGCCGTTGTAGCAGTACCCGGTGCCGTCGTAGTCGCAGGTGTGCATGTAGAGGTCGGTGCCGCAGAGGTAGTAGGTCCCCCCGGGGATGAGCTGGTCGCCGGCGATCGTGCCGTCGGTCATCGGCCACTCGTAGCCCGTGCCCGTGCCCGCGTTGTGCACCGGGATCTCGGCTGAGAAGTCGTAGAACGAGCCCGCGTAGGCGTTCACGTCCTCGTACAGCGCGAAGTCGGTGCTGTTGTCGAAGAGCACGTCGTTGAACAGCACGTCGCTCCACGCCGGGCTCTTGAACTCGGTGGTGGTGTCGATCACGCCGAAGCTGGTGTCGTCGAGCAGCGCGGCGTTGCTCCAGTCCGTCCCCAGACCCAGGCTCCAGCCGACGAGCGTCCAGCCGCCGCCCTGCTGCGTCATGTCGCACCAGGCCTCGTAGCTCTCGCCGCTCATGTCCCCGTCGAGCCAGTAGGTCCCGTCCGCGGTCACGCCGTAGTCATCCATCAGCGAGAGGCAGCTCTCCGCCGGGCACAGCGCGTACATGCCCACCAGGGAGGGGTCCTGGTCGCCGTCCAGCACGCCGTCGCAGTCGTTGTCGATGCCGTCGCACACCTCGACGCCGTCCGGGGAGACCTCGGCGTCGCTGTCGTCGCAGTCGTCAGCGTTCTCCACCGCGCCGGCCGGGGCCTCGCAGCCCCACATGAAGTCCGCGGGGTCGCCGTAGCCGTCGCCGTCGCTGTCGCCGTAGAACCCCAGCAGCGTGCTGACCGAGAGGCCCTCGTCGTCCTCGTCGGCCGCGCCGTCGCAGTCGTTGTCGACGCCGCCGTCGCAGATCTCGTCCGCAGCCGGGTGGATCGCCGGGTTCCCGTCGTCGCAGTCCCCGCCCCGCACCGCGTGGCCGTCCAGCGGGAAGCAGGCCACCACCTCGTCGACCCCGTAGCCGTCGCCGTCGTTGTCGACGTAGAGCGGCACGCGGTCGGTGGCGTCCTCGTCCACCAGGCCGTCGCAGTTGTTGTCGATGCCGTCGCACAGCTCCTCGGCGCCGGGGAAGACGCGGTCGTCCCCCTCGTCGCAGTCGACGTCCTCGGTGTAGCCGTCGCCGTCGATGTCCTGGGCGCCAGCGGCGCTGTCGTCGGTCGTGTCCTTGTCGCCACAGCCGGCGACCAGAGCGAGCGTGAGCGCCAGAGCGCTCCGAATCATGGGCCTCATCATTCCTCCTGTCCGGGTCAGGGGCCGACCCCCTTCATGCACAGGCCGTGCCAGAACGCCGGATCCCCAGGGTCCTACCTGTGAGACGAAGGAATCGATCAGCCACCGACGGTGACCGGTCTCTGACCGGTCAGCGGGAGCTGAAGGCACCCGTGGATGATAGGCTCCACAGATGCACCCACGCGCAGGCAACCCCCCCGAAGACGAGGGGGCGACGCAGGATGTCCCTGGCGAGAAGGATCAGGAGACGGACTGGAGCGCGACGAACTCTGCGGCGACCCTCGGCGGTCCGGCGGCCCCCTCCCCCGTCGTACACCTGGCCCGCTACGCGATCGAGCGGGAGCTGGGCCGGGGCGGCATGGGCGTGGTCTACGCCGCCCGGGACACCGTGCTGGACCGGGTGGTGGCGCTGAAGGTGCTGCGCGGCGGGGCCGGCGCCCGGGCCTCGGCCCGCCAGCGCTTCCTTCGCGAGGCCCGCGCGGTCAGCCGGCTACGCCACCCCAACATCGTCGAGCTGTGGGACGTGGGCGAGGAGAACGGCCTCGCCTGGTTCACCATGCGGCTGGTGGAGGGCCCCACCCTCGCCGAGCGCATCGCCGAGGGCCCCATGTCCGCCGAGCGCGCCGCCCGCCTGGTCGCCGACCTCGCCCGCGCCCTGGCCCACGCCCACGCCCAGGGCCTCGTCCACCGGGACGTCAAGCCGGGGAACGTGCTGCTGGACGGCGACACCCCCGTCCTCACCGACTTCGGGCTGGTCAAGGAGCTGGACGAGGACGACGGGCTGACCCGCAACACCCAGGTCCTGGGCACCCCGGCGTACATGTCCCCGGAGCAGGCCCGGGGCGACACCCGCGCGATCACCCCGGCGAGTGACCAGTACGCCCTGGGGGTGGTGCTCCACGAGCTGCTGACCGGTCAGCGCCCCTTCGCCGCCGACAGCCCGGCCGTGCTGATGCAGCGCATCCTCACCGACACACCCCCGCCGCTGGAGCGCGCGGGGGTCAGCCCGGGGCTCGCCCGCGTCTGCCGGCGCGCGATGGCCCGGGAGCCCGAGCAGCGCTTCCCGGACACCAACGCCCTCGCCGACGCCCTGGAGGCCTGGCTGCGCGGCGAGGTCGCGGTCAGCACCATGGACGACCTGAGCCGCCGCGCCAGGGCCAGCTTCGTCCGCAGCCAACGCCCCCTCGGGTTCGGCCTGCTGTTCACGGCCGGGGCCCTCCTCCTGCTGCTGGGCGGCGCCTCGTGGCTGGCGCACCGCGCCCAGGCCCGCGTGGAGCAGGACGCCGAGGCGCGGCGGGTCGCGATGGAGGCCCAGAGCCTCGCCCTGCGCACCCAGGACCGGTCCGACGAGGCCGACGCCCTCTTCCGCGCCTACGCCGCCTTCGACGGGAACGCCGGGACCGCCGCCCTGGGGCGGGCCTGGCTGGCCGAGGGCCAGCGCCGCGCCGGCCTCGACGACCCCGACGCCCAGGGCGCTCTGGCCAGGGCCTACGCGGTGTCCCCCGAGGCCACCGTCCGCGCCGAGGCCCTCATCACCCTCGCCGGGCTGCTCCACGCCGAGCAGGCCTGGGATCGCCTCTCCGCGCTGCTCGAGACCCTGGACGCCCAGCTCCCCGCGCATCGCGACGACCCCCGGCTCGCCCCCCTGCGCGGCGCGCTGCGGGTGACCCGACGCGACTTCCGGGGCGCGGCGGCGGTGATGGGCGAGCCCTGGCAGCCCCTCCTGGAGGCCCTGGCCCACGGCACCCGGACCGAGCGCGCCGCCACCGCCGCGGTGCCCTGGGACGTCGACGGCGACGGCGTGGAGGAGGTGGCGCTGCTGTTCGGTGACCCGGTCACCCTGGAGGTGGTCGGGGCCGACCCCAACCTCCCGAGCCTGCGCAGGATCCCGTGGGACTGGGTCAGCGCGCTCTACTCCATCCCCAAGCCGCTGCCCGGCCTGCACGCCATCCCCGGCGCAGCCCTGGTGTGGATCCGGGAGCGCTGCGTGGTGGTCACCCCGGGCGAGGAGGGACCCATCGAGCACGGGAGCTGGCCCTGCACGCTGCCTCTGGACGCGGCGGCCGGCGACCTCCTGGGGGACGGCCAGGAGGCCATCTACCTCGGCGACAACCGCAGCCTCGTGCGCGTCTCCCCGCAGGACTGGACGCCCGAGCCCTACCACCTGGGCACCAACGCCTCCAACTCGGAGGTCCGGGGGGTCCTGATGGAGGATCTCGACGGCGACGGCGCCCTGGAGCTGACCCTGGCGACCTCGGGGTGGGGCTCGTTCGACGTCCGCGTGCTGCGCCCTCAAGCCCAGGGACCGGTCCTCTCCACCCGGCTCCGCATCGGCGAGAACCTGCGCCAACGCCCCGCCCGGATCAACGGCGTGCCGCACCTGGTGGTCTTCCAGGCCCACGAACCGGACCAGCGGATCAGCGTGCAGGCCTTCGGGCCGGACCTCCCCCACGGCGGGCCCAGGGGCTACCACATCCTGGGCCTGGGCCCCGAGGGCCTGGTGACCCGCGCCGTGATCCCCACCCCCCAGACCTCCTACCGGACCCTGGCGTCGGTCGACTCCCTCGCGTTCGCCTCCTGGATCGAGTTCTTCACCGGGGACCTGGACGGCGACGGCACCTCCGAGATCATCGCGCAGATCGGCCGGGCCTGGACCTGGATCGGCCACCGCGACCCGGACGGCGCGTGGCACGGGCTGTCGATCGAGGGCATCCAGCCCCTCGCTACCGCCGATCTGGACGCCGACGGCGACGATGAGCTGCTGGTCCGCACCAACACCTCCGACGCCCGGGTCTGGGTGCTCGGGGCCGGATCAGACACCCTCCCCCAGCTCGACCCGGCCCCGACGCAGGTCCGCCCGCCCCCCCCCGGCGTGGCCGCTCCCCAGCTCTGGAGCCGCGCCGAGGATCTCGTCGCCATCGGCCTCACGGAAGAGGCGCAGGCGCGGTTCGAAGAGCTGGCCGACCACCACGCCGGCACCCCCACCGAGGGGCTGGCCCGCATGCGGGCCGCGGAGCTGGCCGAGCAGGAGGGCCAGCTCGCCGCCGCCGCCGCCCTCTACCGCCGCGCCGCCCGGGACCCGGCCCAGGCCGCCGCAGGCTGGACGGGCGCATGGCGCTGCCTGCGCGCGGATCGGCGCTTCGAGGGCGCCCTGGACGCCGCCCGCGCCCGCATCGCGCTGCCCGATCCGCCGCCCGAGCTGGTGTCCGACGCCGAGGCGCTGACCGCCTGGCTCGCCCAGTCCCCCTTCACGCTCGACTTCACCCAGGCCCCCGACCCCGACTGGCTGCTGGACGGTCGGCTGGGGGCCCAGTGGGACGCCCAGGCCCGGGGCCTGCGCACCCTCGCCCACCGCCTGTGGCCCGCCCTGTCGATCCCGCTCGTCTGGGATGGAGGCCCCATCTCCCTGACGGTCACCCTGGAGCCGGGCCGGATGGACTGGGCCAGCCGGGCGCACCTGGGCTTCGAGGCGCCGGGCGAGCCGCCCCGGGGCGGGGTGAGCTGGACCTGGTCGGGGGGCGGCGGGGAGCTGGGCTGGGGCGCGATCTGCTGGGGCCAGATCAACAACGGCTTCACCTGGCGGGACGGCCGGCGCGAGCTGAAGGGGGAGGTGACCTGGACCTGGACGTACAGCCCGGACGAGGGCATGGCGTCCTGCACGATGCAGACCCCGGACGGCGTGGTGGACCACCACACCTACACCCTCCCCGACCCGCCCCTCACGCCGGGGCCGGTGTCCCTCACCCTGACCGCCCAGACCGGCGAAAACGCCGTGTCCGAGGCGTTGCTCAAGCGGGTCACCCTGCGGGGCTTCACCCCCGGAGCAGCCCACGCCGACGCCGTGGCGCAGGCCAGCGCGCTGCTCACCCGCGGCCACCCCGCCGAGGCCCTCGTCGTCCTGGGCGACCGCGACGACCTCGACGCGGAGCTGGCCCGGCTGGTGGCCCTCGACGCCCTGGGCCGGGAGGACGAGGTGCGGGCGCGGGTGAAGCGCGCCCTGGCCCACGACCCCACCCTGGGGGGCACGCTGGAGGTCCTGCTGCTGTTCGCCCCGGACCGCTTCGCCGAGGCCGTCCACGCGGCGCTGGGCGACCGGTACTTCCCCGTGTTCTTCCGGGCCTACGAGACCATCTTCAGCATGCACCCCGACGCGCCCCGCACCCTGGACGCGGCCACCCGCTGGCTGGACGGGCTGGAGGCGCTGCCGCCGGACGCCTACGCGGCGTTCGAGGACCGGGTCGCCCAGACCCGGCTGCTGACCGTGCGGGCGCGGGCCTGGCGCCGGGAGGGGCGAGCCGGCCGCGCACAGGAGGACCTCGCCCGCGCCGAGCAGGTCATCGCAGGGATGCAGGCCGCCGCGGGCCTCGACCTCCCCACCCGGGCCACCGTCGGCCGGCTCCACCAGGACCTGGAGCGGGAGCGCGCCCGCCTGCACCTCGACCGCCGGGAGCCCGACGCCGCCCTGGCCGCCCTGCTGCGCGCCCTCGACGCCGCGCCCTCCCCAGACGTCTTCGCCGACGTGCTCACCGCCGACCCGACCCTGGAGAGCCTGCGGGCCCTGCCCGGCTGGGCCCCCATCGCGGCCGCCCGGAAGGCGGCTACTCCGCCGGAGTGATGGTGAGGGTGACCGAGGCCGTCGCGGCGGTGCCCTGGGGCATGCGCATCGCCCCCGAGCGGGTGGGCGCGCCGTCGTAGGTGTCCACGAGCAGCAGCTCCAGGGGGCTGGGGGCGTCGGAGCGGGTGGCCGCGGCCAGGGGCCCCTTGTCCAGGATGGGGCGGAAGTCGACCCGCTCCCGGGTGGCGAACAGCTTGATGACCTCGGTGCCGAACGGCGCCTCGGCCACGAAGCAGGGGTCCTGCACGAGGTACTGCTTGCGGGGCTCCAGGCGGTGGTCGGAGCTGAGCGCGTCGCCGAAGGGGTAGAGCTGGGTGATGCCGCCGTCGGCGAGCAGCTCCAGCACGGTGATCCAGGCCTCGTAGCGGCCCTCGTTGGTGAACCGCAGCATGTACGCCTCGCCCTCGACGAAGCGCTGGGGCCCGGCGGGGGCGGCCTCGACAGTCGGGCGGCACCCCAGGAAGTCCCCGGCGGCGCTGAAGCGCGGCTCGGCGGGCAGCACCTCCAGCCTCACGTCCAGGCCCGAGGCGCTCAGCGCCAGGCCCCGCAGGTAGCGGTTGCGGGCGTAGCCGACGGCCGCGTCCAGCAGGGCCTTCGGCGCGTCGGCCGCGAAGGGCCCCGCCAGGACCGCCCCCTCAGCGGCCGAGACCATCATGATGCCCTGCCCATCGACCTCACGGAAGACGAGGTCGGGGGCGTCGGTGGCCGCGTCCACCACCCGGCTCTTCGCCAGCGCGGCGCTCAGGTCCCGGCGCAGGGCGGCGGGGAGGCCCTCATCCAGCGCCACCTGGAGGGTCAGGCCCCCGAAGGCCTCCTCGGTGACGAAGACCCAGGCGTCAGCCAGCGCGTCGGCGGCGGCGCCCTCGGGGCGGACCTTCGCGGCGTCGGCCTTCGCGGAGACCACCTCGCCGGTGGCCAGGGGGGTCGCGGCGTCGGGGTCGTGGGTGCCGGGGGGGTGGAAGGCGACCCGAGCGCCCTCGGTCAGGCCCACCAGGGTGCCGCCGCCCACCTCGACCTCGCCGGCCTCGGTGACCCCCAGGACCGGCAGGTACGCGGCCTGCTCGACGACCTCCCCGCGCAGCACCAGCATGTCCACGTCCCCCTCGATCTGGGGGGTCTGGTGGGGCACGGTCGAGGCCATCTCCCCGCGGATCTGCTCGAACAGCTCCCGGCTGGTCATGCCCGGGTCGGCGCGGGCCAGGGCGTGGGACATCGCCAGGGAGAGCCCGCCGACGACCTCCTTCTTGCCGCGCGGGTCGCGGGTCTCGTGGGCCCGCTCGTCGTGGCTGGCGGCGGAGAAGACCACGAAGGGGGCCATCGCGGCGGGGTCGCCGGGCGTCTCGACCGCGCCGCTGCCCTCGTCCGCGCCCCGGGCGCCGCTGGCGGGGGGCCCCAGGGGGGTGGCCACGCCGCGCACGGGCAGCTCCTCGGCCCCTCGGGTGGCCGAGCCGGAGTGACAGGCGTCGATGGAGACCATCAGGCTGCCCTCGGGGCCCAGCTTCGTGCGCAGCGCCCCCAGCAGCGCGCCGAGGGTGTCGTCCCGCAGGTGGCGCTCCCCGGCGTAGCCGTCGGGGGGGTGCAGAGGCGCGCCCCAGGCCACCAGCACCTCGTCGTAGCCGTCGGGCTCGTCGCCGTTGTCGTCGGTGATGCGGTGGCCGTGGCCGCTGTAGTGCACGAACACCACGTCCCCGGGGGACACGCGGGCGGTGAGGTCCTCCAGCGCGGCGGTGATGCCCTCGACGGTGGCGTCGCTGTCGGTGAGCACGGTGATGTCCCGCTTCGCGAAGCCCTGGCGCCGCAGCGCCCCCTCCACCAGGGGCACGTCGTTGGAGGCGTTGAGGTCCACGTAGCCCTGCTCATCGGGATAGTCGGCGATGGCGATGATGAGGGCGTGCTTGTCGGGCTTGTCGGCGGCCCCGACCGCGCAGGCCGCCAGCAGCGCGAGCAGCGGGCTCATCGCCAGTCCCCGATCAGGATGAACGGCGCCCAGTAGTAGGGGTGGGCGGTCGCCGGGTCGGCCAGCAGGCCGAGCTGGGCGCGGCGCAGGGCCTCGGCGCGGCCCAGCTCCGCGTCGCGCAGGTTGGTGTAGAAGGCGGTCATCAGGGCCGAGGTGCTGGCGTCGTTGACGTCCCACAGGCTGGCCACCACCGTGTCGGCGCCGCGGCGCTCGAACTGGTGGGCCAGGCCGATGATCTCGGTGCCCTCGCCGCTGACGCCCATCGCCGTGCTGCAGGCCGACAGCACGGCCAGGCGGGTGTCGACCAGGGGCAGCAGGGTGATCTCCCGGAAGGTCAGCCGGGCGTCGGCGCCCTCGCCCGCGAACAGCAGGTAGGAGCCCTCGGGGTTCTCGCTGAGCAGGACCCCGTGGGTGGCCAGGTGCAGGATCTGGGAGGTGCGGACCTCGCGGCGCAGGGCGGCCTTGGTGGCCTCGTCCCCCACGAAGGTGCGGGTGTCGCCCCAGGCGTCGGAGAGGGCGGCGACCTCGGCCTCCGCGCCCGGGAGGGTGGCGTCGGGGTTGGCGAAGGCCAGCAGGGCGGCCTGCTGCTGGTCGGCCAGGGTCTCCCGGCGGCCCAACGCGCCCGACTCGGTGAGAACCGCCAGGCGATAGCGCTCGATGAGCCAGCCCTCGCCGTCGTGCAGCGCGGCGAAGGGCACGTAGCGCAGAGCCCCGCCGGGGCTGACCAGCAGGGTCTCCACGCCCTCCAGATCGGCCAGGATGGGCGCGATCAGCAGATCGTAGAGGGCCTTGCCCTCGACCACCGGGTCCGGCGGGGCGGCGGGCTTCTGGGCAGAGAGGGTGCGCGCGCCCCGGCTGGCGTCGCCGCGGGGGAACTCCAGGGCGGCGCGGGCGCGGGCGACGTGGGCCCGGAGGTCCGCCTCGGTGATCTCGACCTCCCGCACGATGAGGGGGGTGTTGCCCGCGCGGACCACGAAGAGCGCGACCCGGTCCGGCAGCACCACCGGCTCCAGCAGGGCCTCGCCCTCGCGGAGCTGCCCCTGGAGCTTGTAGAAGTCGGGGGGCTGGATGCCGATGCGGTCGTAGACGTCGGGGTGCTCGGCGGCGAGGGAGGCGGTGAAGTCCTCGAAGGCGAGCTGGAGGGTGTCCAATTCGGCGAGCAGGTGGTCGATCTTCTCGCTGGACTGCTGGTCGGCGGGCAGGGCCAGCTCGGCCTCGAGCTGCTTCGCCAGGGCGACCTCGCGGCTGCGCAGGGCCTCGGCCTGCTCCAGCAGGGCGGCGGTCGCGGCGTCGGCGACCGCGGCGTCGTCGCCGCCGAGCTGGGACATCTCCTGGGCCTTGCCCCGGCCCACGTACTGCCAGGCCTCCTCGGCGCGGCCCTCGGCCATGAGCAGGTCGACCAGGGCGGCGTAGACGTCGGCGGTGCCGGCCTCGAAGCGGGCGGCGGCGGCGTCGCCCCCGGCCAGCTTGCCCTTCAGGCCCTCCAGCTCGGTGACGGCCCGCTTCAGCGAGGCGATGGCGTCGTCAGGGCGCCCGGCGTCCCGCAGGGCGAGGCCCAGCTCGTAGCGGGGGCGCCAGGAGGCGTTGGGCAGGCGGTACTGCTCGACCAGGGCGATGGCCTGCTCCAGCGCGCGGGCGGCGGCGGCGGGGTCCCCGCGCTCCCGCAGCACCTGGCCCTGCTCGGTGAGGGCCTTGGTCCGGGTGCTGACCAGCCCCAGCCGCGCGGCGATGGCCTCGGCCTCGCGGAGCGCGGCGAGGGCCTCATCGTACCGCTGCTGACCGGCGTAGAGGGTGCCCTGGGTGATGCGCAGGGCGGCGACCTGGGGCTCGGACTCGCCGTCCTCGGCCTCGGCCAGGGCGGCGGTGACGACGGCCTCGGCCTCGTCATAGCGGCCCAGGCGGCCCAGGGCCTCGGCGTGGTTGGCCCCGGTGATGACCCGCAGCGTCAGGAAGTCCATCTCCACGGCCTTGGCGCGGGCCCGGCCGAAGTAGTCGACGGCGGATTCGAAGTCGCGCTGGGCGTTGTAGAGGGTCCCGATGTTGTTCAGCGAGCCGACCTGCCCCCAGCGGTCCCCGAAGGCCACCGCCAGGGCCATCGAGCGCTCGTTGTACTCCAGGGCCGTGGCCAGCTCGCCCAGGTCGCCGTACAGGGAGCCCAGGGTGTTGTAGGTGTTCATGAGGCCCCAGTCGTCGTCGGCCTCGCGGTACATGGCCTCGGCCTTCTCGGCGAGCACCAGGCCGTCCGCCGGCTGGCCCAGCAGGCCCTTCGTCCAGGCGATCTGGAGCAGGGCGTTGGCCTCGACGCTGGGGAGGCCGGCCTCCTGGGCGATGCCGATGACCCGCTCGTAGGTCGCCACGCAGGCCTCGTACTGGCCCCAGCTCTGCTCGACGTCGGCCATGCGGGCCAGGAGCTGGGCCTGCCGCCCCTTGTCGCCGATGGCCTCGAACAGGGCCAGGGCCTCGGAGAAGGTGTCGTGGGCCCGCTGGAGCTGCCCCCGGTTGGCGTAGATGCCGGCGAGGGCCTCCAGGGCGTCGGCCTCCCGGGGCTTGCTGGGCAGGGCGCGGGCGGTGGCCAGGGCCTCGTCGGCCAGGGCCTCGGCCTGATCCAGGTCCCCGGCGAAGGAGGCGGTGAAGTTGGCCAGCGTGACGAGCGACTGGGCCGCGCCCTCGGCGTCCCCGATCTCCCGCTGCAGGGCGAGGGCCTGGCGCACCTGCTCGGTGGCGGCGGCGGTGTCCTTGTCGAGGAAGTGCGCCCAGGCCAGGCGGTTCAGCGCGTCGGCCTCCTGGGCGCGGTCGCCGACCTCGCGGAAAAGGCCCAGGGCGCGGGTGTAGGTGTCGATGGCCAGGGGCAGGTTGCCCTGGCGCTCCAGGGTCTGCCCCAGGGAGAGCAGGGTCTCGCCCACCGCGCCGCGCATGCCCAGCGCCTCGCGGATGCGGATGGCCTCGTCGAGGCTGGCGTAGGCGGCGGTGAACGCGCCGCGCTCGCCCTGGAGGTCGCCCATGCGCTGGAGCACGTCGGACTCGTCGAAGCGCTGGCCCAGGGCGCGGTAGATGCCCAGCGCGGCCTCGTAGTTCGCGTGGGCGGTGTCCAGGTCGCCCCGGATCCAGGCGAGGCTGCCCAGGTTGGTGAGGCAGCTCGCCGCGTCGCTGTCTCGGCCCAGCTCCTGGAAGACGTCGAGGGCCTGGGCGTAGTAGCGCTCGGCGTCGGACAGCTCGCCCATGTCCCACAGGGTGCTGCCCATGTCCTGCCAGCCGTCGGCGACCTCGTCCAGCTCGCCGAAGCGCTGGCGGATCTCCAGGGAGGCGGCGGTCAGCTCCATCGCCCGGCCGAGCTGGCCCTGGGCCTTGAGCACCTCGGCCATGCGGGCGAGGGCGCGGGCCTCGGCGCGCTGGGCGCCCAGGTCGGAGCGGCCCGCGTAGAGGGCGCGGGCCTCCTGGTACGCGACGAGGGCCTCGTCGAACCGGGAGAGGGCCTTGAGGGCGCCGCCCAGGCCCATCCAGGCGTCGGCGGCGCTCTGGGGCTCCCCGGCCTCCTCGCGCAGGGCGATGGAGCGGCGGTAGGCCTCGACGGCCTCGGCGTACCGCTCGGTGTTGTGGAGGACCCGGGCGACGTTGCGGTGGATGTCGGCCAGATCGGAGGTCGAGCCGGCCGCGGCGTAGTGCTCGGCGGCCTGTTCCCACATCTCGATGGCGTCGTCGGTGCGCCCCTCGTCCTCGGCGAGCTGGCCCACGGCCTCGCTGGCCAGGCCCCGGACGCGGGGGTCGCCCATCAGCTCGGACCACTCCACCAGCAGGGCCAGGGTGGCGCGGGCCTCCTCGCGGCGGCCCTCCACGCTCCAGCCCACCGCCTGGCTGTACCAGACCCCGGCGAAGAAGGCGGCGTCGTCGCCCACCCAGTCCAGCACGGCCTCCAGGAAGCCGCGGCGCTCGGCGGGGTCGGTGGTCTCCAGCGTGGCGAGGCGGATCTCCTCGGGGGAGGTGGGGCCGCCGTTGACCACCCAGGTGGCGTAGACCTCCAGGAAGTCCCATTCGTGGCCCAGGTATCGGCCCGGGTAGGCGTCGACGAAGCGCAGGAAGCCCATGACGTCGGAGGCGTCGGTCTTCTTCATGGCCTGGGCGAGGCTGACGTCGGGGTAGCGGCCCAGGCCGATGGGGGTCTCGCCGCCCTCGACCTGCTCAGCGAGCCAGGCGTTGTCGCGCACGTACTCGGCGAAGACGGGGGCGGCGGCGGCGTCGAGGTCGCCGGGCCAGGTGTCCTCCATGTCCCGGTAGCTCAGGAGGAGTTGGCCGTCGGTGTCGGTGAACAGAACGTGGCGCAGCCCCAGGTCGAACAGCACGCTGGGGGTGGCCCGGGGGTGGATGAAGACGGGCAGCTCGGCGAGGTCGCCGACGCGGGCGGGGGCGTCGCCGGAGACGTTCAGGGTGACCGTGGCGGTCTCCGCGCCGATGGCCTCCACCTGGGCCATGCCCAGCTCGAAGGTGCCGTCGCCGCGCTCGTCGCCGGGGCGGGCGTAGAGCACCCCGCGCCCGCCGGGCAGCAGGCCGTCCAGCTCGCCGCAGGCGATCTCCCCGCTGAGCGCGCCCTCGGCGTCGGGCTCGGACAGGGTCAGGACCGGGCAGAGCAGCTCGACGATGGCGTCGCGCTGGACCTCCTCGACGGGCGGGTCGAGCTTGCCGGTGCGGGAGGCGCAGGACAGCACGAGCCCCAATAGGGGCGTCAGCAGCGTCCAGCGGCGGTGATCTGCGCTCATGCAGGGGTCATGCTACCGCATGCGGGGGGGTGGACGTCATGGCGTCGAGCGCCGCTCCAGTAGACGGAGCAGGAGCTCGCGGGCCTGGGCGACGCGTCCGAGGGATTCGCCTTCGGGACCGGACGAACACGGCCGCCGGTTGTCCGTGAGGTCGGTGTCATCCGCCACACGGAGGACCGCGCTCCGATGAGGTCGATGGGGCGGGCGCTGTGGCGCCCGGCTTCGCAGACAGGCGGGTCGGCCGCGGGAGCGAGTATCGCATCGGGCAAGGACGACGGCCGCGTTGCCCCCCGGACCTCACCCGTTCAACACGCCCTCGACGCTCTCGGCGGTGAAGAGCCCATCAGTCCAGCGGGTCAGCGTGTCCAGGTCAGCCGTCTCCACCCGGGCCTGTGCCTCCGGGGAGACCGCGCCGAAGCGACGCTCCAGGAGGCGCAGCAGGAGGGCGCGGGCCTGGGCGACGCGGCCTTCCTGGCGGCCCTGCTTGAGACCCTTCGCGAGACCTCTGGCTTCGATGCGATCCGCGATGCTCATGACGACCTCCTCGGCTTCAGGTCCGGCGACCTCGGTGAAGAGCTGCTTGAGGACCCGCTCGCCGCGATCCTTGTCGCTGACCTTGAGAATATACCGCGCGGCCAGCTCGATCGCGCGAAGGCCATCTTCCTCCGCGGCTCGCTTGAAGACGGCCTTCCAGTCCGGCAGACGGTCCAGCAGGTCTTCTTGATGGTAGTGCTTGAAGAGCAGCTTGACCATGGCCACCAGGGCGCCACGCTGCAGCGTCTCGTCGGGGACATCGGAGAGGTCCCCGAGGTCGTAGCGCCAGGAGGGGATGGCGGGCGCGAAGGCCTCGCGGGCCTCCAGGGGCAGGTCGATGAGGTCGGCGAGGTCCATCGGTGCCCGCCACGTCCGCTCCCCGTGGTAGAGCACAAGCGGGTAGACCAAAGGCAGCCGCTTCGCCTCGGGGTTGCGCCGCAGCCAGCTCTGCCAGATGAGCAGGGTGTAGCCGACCATCCGGTACGCCATCATGGGGTCCGGTGAGGACTGGTGCTCGAAGAGCAGGTAGAAGCAGACGTCCCGGCCGTCGTTCAGCTTGGCGGTGAACAGGAGGTCGGCGTGGCGCTCCTTCAGCTCAGGGCTGACGAAGCTCTGCTGCACGCGCTTCAAGGTGCTGAGGTCGACCTGGGCCAGGACCTCAGGCGGCAGGGCCTCGCGGAGGTGCTGGGCGGCGTAGCGGGGCTCGCCGAAGACGTCCTTGAAGAGGCGGTCGTGAGGCTGGGGCACGCGGGGGTCTGGAAGGGAGACACCTCTGTGTAGCCTCCTCTCGGCGGCGGTGACCCCCGACCCGATGTTCGGTCGTTTGTGTGGTCGTGACCGGACAAACACGGCCGCCGGTTGTCCGTGAGGGCGGTGTCATCCGTCACGCGGAGGACCGCACTCCAATGAGGTCGATGGGGCGGGCGCTGTGGCGTGCAGCTTCGCAGGGACGGCGTCGCCGGGCGGGTCGGCTGCCGAGCCGCGACGACGTCACAGATCACCTTCGCCGTGCTATTCCCCGATGCGGAGGCGCACGGATGACCCCCCAGGCCGCGCTGGAAGATGTGTTGCTGGACCTCTACCGCCCCGCCGAGCTGGCCCGGTGGCTGAGCCGTCGGTTCGGCCGCGCGGCGCTGAACGGGCTCTCCAGCCCCCACCGCACGCCTGCGAACCAGTGGGTCCACGAGGCCGTGGACGGGCTGGATCGACAGGGCAAGCTGCCCGAGGTCATCGCCGCGATGGCTCTGGAGCATCCCCACAAGGCCGACGTGCTCAAGCGGATCGCTGCCGCCCTGATGGACAGCGGGGGTCTGGCCGTCGCGGCCGGGTTGGCGGTGGCTGAGGTGCGGGAGGAGCGGCCCGTGGTACCGGACCCTCCGGCCAGAGGCATCGTCATCAACAACCCCGGCAACGTGCAGATCATCGAGCAGGGCGACGGGTACATCCTCAACGCGCAGGCGCCCGCCCCACCCCCGCCTGCCGACCCCACCGACACCCTGCTCCACGCCATCATCGACGCCCACAAGCGCCTGTGGCGCTTCCAGCGCTGGGTGCCCGCCGGCCGCACCCTGCAGGAGGTCATGGTCACCGTTGAGGTCTCCGGCTGGGGCCCCGGCCAGGGTCCGGAGGGCTGCCCGCCCCTGGACGAGCGCATGCTGCGGGGTCCGCTGGGGGAGAAGACCCTGGACGCGGTGCTCGCCAAGCCGGCCTGGGGCATCCGCTGGGCCCTGCTGGGCCACCCGGGCTCCGGCAAGACCACCCTGCTGCGCCGCCTCGCCGTCGAGCGCGCCGAGGCGGCCTTGACGGCTCGCGCGAAGGGAGACGCCTGGACCCTGCCGCTCTACGTCTCCCTGGCGAGCTGGTCGAGGTCCGGCCAGGAGCTGGTGACCCACCTCGCCGCCGAGCCAGGCGTACCCGACACCGCCCCCATTCTGGAGCGCGCCCTCTCCGAAGGGCGAGCCCTGCTGCTCTTCGACGGCCTGGATGAGGTCGCGCCCGCTCAGGTCCAGCGCGTCGCCCAGCGCATCGCCACCCTCGCGGAGCGCTGGCCATCGGTTCCGATGATCGTCACCTCCCGCTTCCAGGGCTACACGCCGCTGCCCGCGCCCTTCACTGGCCCGGGAGAGCCCCCGACCGCCCAGCCCTTCGGCCTGCTGCACCTCCAGCCGCTGTCCCCGGAGGCGCAAAGCGAGCTGGCCTTGAACTGGCTGGACCCGGAGCCCGCCGAGGCCCTGCTGGAGCGGGTGCGGGGGGATCTCTCCCTGAAGGAGATGGTGGAGGTCCCGCTGCTGCTGACCATGCTGTGCTTGTGCGAGGGCCAGCGCCTCCAGTCGCCGGACCCCGGCGCACGCCCCGGGCTTCGCACCGAGGTCTACGAGGAGGTGCTGACCCTGCTGCTCGCCGGCAACCCCGTCGCGGGGGCGCAGAAGCGCGTCACCCTGGGCGACGTCGCCCTGGCCCGGGAGGCCCTGGAGGAGCTGGCCCTGACCCTCGTGCATAGGGGCGGCGTGCAGTGGAGCCGGCGGGCCTTGAGCCGCGCGCTCAAGCAGGACGCCGAGCGCTGGGCCGAGCTGAAGGACGAGTTCGGCGGCGTCGATGGTTTCCTCGCCGATGTGGAGGCGGCGTCGGGGCTGCTGTTCCCGGTGGACGGGCCTCGGCAGCAGTTCCGCTTCCTGCACCGCAGCCTGCTGGAGTACCTCGCGGCCTGCGCCCTGGCCCGTCGGGGGGAGGCGTGGCGCGCGCTGGCCGCCGAGGTGGTCCAGAACCGGGCCAACCTGGGTCGGTGGGCGGAGGTGTTCTCCCTGCTGGCGGGTCGGCTGACCCGGGAGCCGGCGAAGGGGTTGTTGGAGGCGTTGATCGGGATCGATCAGGGACTGGGGCTGCGGGCGCTGGCGACCTGTGATGTGGTGGAGGGCGAGGACGTCGTGGAGTTGTTGGCCCAGGGGAGGCCAGAAGAATGGTCGGGGTATAGCGCGGCCGTCGAGAAGCGACGCGACGTGATCCTGGGTCTGTGGGAGCTCGTGGGCGACCAGGTGCGCACCGTGCGCCTGCTGGAGCGCTTCATCGTCGGGGCGCCGCCGGTGGACCTTGCGTTCGCGTGGCTCGCGCTGGAGGGACGAACGGAGCCGGAGGCGGTGGCGCTGCGGCAGCGGGAGCGCTTCTTCGGGTTGGCGGGTCGTCCATTGGTGGACGTACGGATCCCCTGGGTCCCTGTGCCATGGGGACGCTTCTGGATGGGGAGCGTGCCGGAGGAGCGGGAGCGGCATGTGTCTGAACAGCAGCTATCTGCATACGACGATGAGTCGCCGAGTCATCCGGCGATGATCTCCGCCTTTCGAGCGGCCGCGACTCCGGTGACCGTTGGAGAGTATGAGCGTTTCGCGCCGGAGCACCGGACGCACCGGGAATGGAACCAGCCGAACATGGAGCAGCATCCGGTGGTGAATGTGTGCTGGTACGAGGCGATGATCTATGCCGTTTGGGCAGACGCACGTCTACCTACAGAGGCAGAGTGGGAGTATGCGGCGCGTGCGGGTAGCACAACGGCGTTCTTCTGGGGGGACGATACGGAAGGGCTGGATGCGCACACATGGCATCGCGACAACAGCCGTGGCCACACCAATGCAATAGGGGCGGAAGGCCACGCGAACCGCTGGGGCCTGTCGGACATGCTGGGCAATGTCTGGGAGTGGACCCTCGACGGCCTGCGACGCTACACCACCCAGGCAGTGTCGGATCCAGTGGGTCCGACAGGTTTGACCGCGCGCGGCTTGCGTGGCGGGTCGTTCGACGATCCATCCAGTTCGCTACGCTCTGCGAGCCGGTCTTGGCTCTCGCCTGAGTACCGGCTCAGGCGCATCGGCTTCCGCTGCGCACGCTCCGGCCCCGACTGACCCCGGCCTCATCACAACCCCCCGCACCCACGCTATTCCCCCCTGGAGCCCGCCCGCCTCATGACCCCCCAGTCCACCCTCGAAGACATCCTGCTCGACCTCTACCGGCCCGCCGAGCTGTCCCGCTGGCTGTCCCGCCGCTATGGCCGCGAGGCCCTGCGCGACCTCTCCGACCCGGACCGCACCCACGCGGCGACCTGGGTCCACGAGGCCGTCGACCTGCTGGACCGGCGCGGCAAGCTGCTGGAGGTCATCGAGGCCGTCGCCGCTGAGCACGGCCACCGCGCCGCCGAGCTGCGCGCGGTGGCCGCCCGGCTGGAGACGCCCACAGAGCCCTCGATCGACCTCACCGCCCTCTACCAGCAGGCCCGCGCCCTCTCCCCCGACCAGCTCGCCGAGCTGCGCTTCCTGCTGGAGCAGCAGGGCCTCCGGGTCGACTTCGTCGCGCCCACCGGGGCCGTGCCCACCCAGGTCCAGGGGCTGCTGAAGCTCGCCCGCCAGCGGGCTGACGGCGTCGCGGTCTTCCGAGATGCCCTCACCACCGTGCTCACCGCACCCCCAACCGCTGGAGTGTCCATGTCCGGCAAGTACGTGTTCAACAACCCGCAGAACGTCCAGATCGTCGAGACCGGCGACGGCGTCATCCACAACCACGCGCCCGGCGTGTCCCGGGAGGACCTGGCCCGGCTCTTCGACGCGCTGCTCACCGAGCTGCACCGCAGCCAGCCCGACGCCCAGGCCCTGGCCCGCCACCAGGGGGCCATCGAGGCCCAGGTCGAGCAGCTCCGGCTCGGGGTCGACGACCTCAGCGACATGGTCGAGCCGCTGTGGACGAAGCACGCCACCGACGCGAACCGCACCGCCGCGCAGCGCTTCGTGGAGAAGCTGCCGGATCGGATAGCCTGGACCGCCCTGCGGAAGCTGCTGCCTTGAGCCGATGACCCTCTACGACGCCCTCTGCGCTCTGATCCCCGACCAGATGGAGGGGCTCGTCTTCCTGGTGGAGCAGGAGGGCCTGGCCGTGCCGCGCGGCCTCAACGACAACGTCACCCGGCTCGCCCAGACCCTCATCCGCCTCTCCCAGCAGCGCACCGACCACCCCCAGCTCCTGCTGGACGGACTCGTCCAGGTCGGCGGGGCCCTTCCCACCCGGGGCCCCGAGGCCCTCAATCCCATCGCCCAGTCCCTGGTGCCCCTGCTGGAGCGCTTCTACCGCACGCCCTCGGCCCGCGAGGGCCTGGTCCGCCGCGTGGCCATCGAAGACGAGGCGGTCTACCGCGCGGTGCTCAAGGACCCCCGCCACCTCCTGGTCCACCAGCGGGAGGATCGCGCCCTGCTGGTGCTGCTGCGCCGCATCCTGGAGGACCTCGGCGCCCTCGACGAGCCCGCGCCCGAGCTGCACGCCGCCGAGCGCCAGCTCAGCGCCGCTGTCGGCGAGGACACCGGCCCGGTCCGCGCCGCCCTCCAGGCCATCCTGCACAACCACAAGCGCCTGATGCAGTTCCAGCGCTGGGTGCCCGCCGGCCGCACCCTGCAGGAGGTCATGGTCGAGGTCAAGGCCACCGGCTGGGGCTCGGGCGAGGGCCCGCGAGGATGCAGCACGATCGACGGCCCGCTGCGCCACGGCCCCCTGGGGGAGCAGACCCTGGAGCAGGTCCTCGACCAGCCCGAGCTGGGTCAGCGCTGGGCGCTGCTGGGCCACCCCGGGGCGGGCAAGACAACCGTGCTGCGGCGCCTGGCCATCGACCGAGCGGCGGCCTCGCTGGAGAAACTCGACACAGACGGCGTGGTCGTGCTGCCCCTCTTTGTCAGCCTCGCGTCCTGGTCCCGGTCGGGGCAGGGCCTGGTCCGCCACCTCGCCGCAGACCTCAGCGGCGAGGACGTCGAGCCCGAGGCCCTGGTCGGCCCGCTCCAGCAGGCTCTGGACGAGGGGCGGGCGCTCTTGCTGCTCGACGGCCTGGACGAGGTCGACCCGGAGCGGGTTCTGGACACCGCCCGCAGGGTCTCCGGCCTGGCCGAGCGCTGGCCCCAGGTGCCCATCGTGTTGACCTCCCGGCCCCAGGGCTTCACCCCGCTGCCCGCGCCGTTCACCGGGCCGTCTGGGGAGGACGGCAAGCCGGGGCCGGAGCCCTTCGGGCACCTGGAGCTGCAACCGCTGTCGCTGACGGCGCGGGAGCAACTCGTGGCGAACTGGCTGGAGCCGGCGGCGGCGGCGGGGTTGCTTCGGCGGATCCAGAAGGATCATGCGCTGCGGGAGATGGCGGGGGTGCCGCTGTTGCTGACGATGCTGTGTCTGGTGGAGCGGGAGCGGCCCGAGGCGTCGGAGGAGCGGCCTGGGCTTCGCACCGAGGTCTACAAGGAGGTGCTGCGGCTGCTGATGCGGGGCAAGCCGACGGGTGACCCGACAAAACACCAGAGGCTGCCCAACCGCGACCTGGCTCTGGGTGCGCTGGAGCGCCTGAGTCTGGGCCTGGTCGAGCGCGGCGGCGTGGAGTGGCGCCGGGAGACGCTCAGCGAGATGCTGATGGCGGACGAGGCGCTGTGGACGAAACTGCGCCAGGGCTACGGGGGTGTGGACCACTTCCTGGAGGCGGTCGAGGAGGTCACGGGGCTCTTGTTCGCGGTGGACCCGGAGCGGGAGCGCTTCCGGTTCCTGCACCGCAGCCTGCTGGAGTATCTGGCGGCGCGGGCGCTGCGTCAGCAGGGGGAGCGGTGGAAGGCGCTGGCTGGGGAGCTGAACGACCCGGCCGCCCTGGGGCGCTGGGCCGAGGTGTTCGCGCTGCTGGCCGGCATGCTGGACCGGCGCAAGGCGCGGCGGCTGCTGGAGCTGCTCATTGACCTCAACCAACCCCTGGGCCTGCGGGCGCTGGCGACCTGCGATGCGGTGGAGGGCGAGGACGTCGTGGAGCTGCTGGCGAAGGGGCGCCCTGCAGAATGGACAGGCTGGAATCGAGAGAACGAGCAGGCGCTGCGGGAGCGTCGCGAGGCGATCGAGGGCCTGTGGGAGCTGGTGGGCGACCCGGTGCGAACGGTGCGCCTGCTGGAGCGGTTCATCGAGGGGGCGCCTCCGGTGGACCTGGCGTTCGCGTGGCTGGCGCTGGAGGGACGGAGGGAGCCGGAGGCGGTGGCGCTGCGGGAGCGTGAGCGGTTCTTCGGGTTGGCGGGCCGTCCGGTGCAGGAGGTCGGGGTCTCCTGGGTGGAGGTGCCGGGGGGGCGGTTCCAGATGGGCAGCACGCCGGAGGAGCGGGAGCGGTTGGTCCCCCAAGAAGCACTGAAGAGGTTCCAGCAACTCTACGACAGCGAGTCACCCCGCCACCGGGTCGAGGTCACAGCGTTCCGCCTGTCCGCGAGGCCGGTGACGGTGGGGGAGTACGAGCGGTTCGCGCCGGAGCACCGGGCGCGTCGAGAGTGGAGGCTCCCAGACATCGAGCGGCATCCGGTAGTCAACGTGTGCTGGTACGAGGCGATGATCTACGCGGTGTGGGCCGGGGCACGGCTCCCGACGGAGGCGGAGTGGGAGTACGGGGCGCGGGCGGGGAGCACGACGGCGTTCTGGTGGGGCGACGACGTGGAGGGGCTGGACGCGCACACCTGGCACGACGGCAACAGCGACGGAAACACCCATGCGGTGGGCGCCGAGGGTCACGCGAACGGCTGGGGTATGTCGGACATGCTGGGCAACGTCTGGGAGTGGACCCAGGACGGTCAGCGCCGCTACACGGCGGAGGCGGTGTCGGATCCGGTCGGCCCGGGAGGGTCGAGCGTGCGCGGTGTGCGCGGCGGGTCGTTCGACAGCGAGCCCTGGGACCTGCGCTCGGCGTTCCGGATCGGGCGCTCGCCCGCGGTCCGGGGCTGGCTCCTCGGCTTTCGTTGTGCGCGCTCCGGCCCCGATTGAGCCCTTGAATCCTTGAATCCTTGAAAAAATGAATCGCGCGGAGCGCGATCGCGACAAAATGACAACCCTGACAATTGTCGCGCAACGTGACACACGTTGTCAGCCTGACGGACAAGTATTGTCAGCTCTCCGTCATCTTCGTGACAACGCTTGTCACCCGCGCTACCTCGCGCTGCCCCTCCAACCGGCCCCCGCATGGACCTCTCCCTCCGCCAGGCCGCCGACCAGCTCGGCAAGTCCCCCCGGCAGATCCGCTACCTCATCCAGACCGGACGGCTGCCCGCCCACAAGGACGGCAGTCGTTGGGTCATCCGCAGCGAGGATCTGCCGCTCAGCGAGGGTCAACGCCGGGCCAAGGCCCGCAAGAAGCGCCTCCTCCGCGCCGTGGTCGACGACGCGCTGGACACGCAGCCGGAGAAGACCCGCTACTCGGTGCGAGACCTGAAGGCCTTCCAGGTGGCGCTGCCCCTGTATCAGCGCGCGGTCGCCTCCACGGGGGACACGCATCCCTGCGCGGTGCATCTGCGTGAGGTGTTGGAGCAGCTCGCCCTGGGCTGCCACCGCTACCGCGATGGGGACAAGGCAGCGGCCTACGCGCAGGCCCGGGATCAGGCCAGTCGGGCCGTCTGCGCGGCCCTGATCGCCGGTAATCCAGACGATCTGGCCACCGAGATCGAGCAGGAGCTGATGCCCGCGCTGGCGGGGCTGCTCCGACGGCTCGACAGGAAGCCCCGATGATCGAGAAGTCCGCGCCCCTCTTCGTTCACAGCTTCGAGCTTTGCACCTGGCTCCTGGAGCACTTCGACGCAGCCCCCGGCGCGCTGCCCCGGCGACTGTGCGAGGGCAGCCTGGACCTGATCGAGGCTTTGAGCCTCGCGCTGCGGGGGCTGGACCGGGGCCTCAACATCGACCGCGCCGACCAGCTCCTGTTCACGCTGCGGATCCACCTGCGCATGGCCGCCGCCCTGGACCTGCTGGACGACGAACAGCTCCTGTTCGCCCTGGGCTGCTGCGACGACCTGGGGCGACAGCTCGGCGGGTGGCGTCGGGCGCTGGGTCCGATATGAGGGGGCGCGCAGGCCCGGAACGCCGGTGGCTCGCGCGCGGTGTGCGCGGCGGGTCGTTCGACCGCGGGTGGGCACACCTGCGCGGCTGATGCGCTCGGTCCCGGCTGGCAGCTTCGCGCGGATCAGCGACCCGGTAACCCTGTGGCGGGCCTGGCGGCGCGCCCGGCGAGGCAAGCGGCGACAGCCGCGCATGGCCGCGTTCGACCTGGAGGCCGACCGCGCGGTGCTGGCGCTCTCCCGGGCGCTGCGCGCGGGGGACTTCGAGCCTGAGCCCTACCATCTCAGCCTGGTCCGGGACCCCAAGCTGCGCCTGATCGCCGCGCCCTCCATCCGAGACCGGATCCTGCACCAGGCCCTCATCGGAGAACTGGCGCCCCACTACGCGCGCAGCTTCATCCATGACAGCTACGCCTGGGGGCTGGGGCGCGGCCCCCACCGCGCCGCCCTGCGCTACCTGGCGTGGACCCGGCGTCACCGATATCGGCTGCGCCTGGACATCCGGCGGTACTTCCTGACCGTCCGCCACGACACCCTGCTGGGCCTCTACGCCCGCCGGCTGCGGGACCGCGACACCACCGCGCTGATCGCGAAGCTGCTGGAGCACGGCGGGGGCGTGTACCGGGCTCCGCTCGCCATCGAGGCGCTGGGGCTCGCCCGAGACCCGGTCCTTCCAGGCCGCGGGCTGCCCATCGGCTCGCTGCTCAGCCAGTTCTCGGGCTCCCTGTACCTGGACGGCCTGGACCACTTCGCCAAACGCCAGCTCAAGGTCCGAGCCTGGCTGCGGTTCATGGATGACGTCGTGTTGTTCGACGACGAGCGCGCCCGCCTGGAGCACCACCGAGAGGCCATCCGCAGCTGGCTGCACAGCCACCGAGGCCTGGCCCTGAACCCCAAGCATCAGCAGGTGCAGCCCGCCCACCAGCCCACCACCTTCCTGGGCTACCGGATCAGCCGCGCCGGCCTGACACCGGGCCGGGCGATGCGTCGCCGGCTGCGGTGGAAGGTCGTTCAAGCCGCGCAGAAGGACACCCAGGCGCTGGAGCGGTGTCTGCGGTCATACGCGGGGCTGGTCGACTTCGGGTGACACAGGTTGTCAATCTGGCTGACAACCCGTGTCACGTTGCGCGACAATTGTCAGGTTTGTCATTTCGCCGCGATCGCGCTCCGCGCGATTCATTTTTTGAATTTTTCAAGGATTCAAGGGCTCAATCGGGGCCGGAGCGCGCACAACGAAAGCCGAGGAGACTGTCCCGGAGCTCGGGCGAGTCCCTGTTCCGGTTCGCCGAGCGCAGGAACCTGGGCTCGCGGCCGAACGACCCGCCGCGCACACCGCGCAAATTGTCACTTCCCAAGGGGTTTGTCACAGCCGCCTGGCCGTAGGTCCCTAGGTCGTCGTGGGTCCACTCGTAGACGTTGCCGAGCATGTCGGAGAGGCCCCAGAGGTTCGCGTGACCCTCGGCGCCCACCGCGTGGGTCTTGTCGCTGCTGTTGCCGTCGTGCCAGGTGTGCGCGTCCAGCCCCTCCGTGTCGTCTCCCCACCAGTACGCGGTCGTGCTGCCCGCCCGCGCCGCGTACTCCCACTCGGCCTCGGTGGGCAGGCGGTAGCCACAGGCCGAGGGTGACGCCGTGGCGGCACAGCTCACGTCCGTGCCCTCCCCCGAGCAGTCGTAGCAGAGGGGCAGCCCCTCATCCTGGGACAAGGCGTTGCAGTACGCCGCCGCCTCGTACCAGCTCACCTGCTCCACGGGGCAGTCCGCGCAGCCCTGATTGTCCGAGGGGTTGTAGCCCATGCGCTCCTGGAACTGCGCCTGGGTGGTCTCGGTCGTGGCGATGGAGAAGCCGGAGAGGGTGACGGCGTGGACAGGGCTCTCGTCTGTGTCCCGGCCGTCCTCAGACTCCGGGCTGCCCATCCTGAACCGCCCCCCTGAGAGCTGCACCATCTCCACCCCGGACCCGCCGGGCACCACGAAGCGCCCCACGGCCTGGCCCGTCGGGCCGTCGTCGTCCACGGTCGGGGTGCCCGTCGCGGCGCCGTCTGGGGCGCCCAGCTCACCGGGCGCAGCGTCAGGCTCCGTCACCTCGATGGGCGCGGGGTCCTCGGAGGTCTCGACGTCCGTGACGCCGTCTTCATCGGCGGGATCGAGGGCCCGCGGCTCCGAGAGCTCGGCGGGCTCGGGCTCTTCGGGGGGTGGATCTGCGACCTCGGGGGGCTCGGGCTCGGCGACCGGCTCGGGCTCGTGGGGTGGCTCGGCGTGTGTGGGGTCGTCAAGCTCCGGCATCACCGTCCCCACTGGCGACAGCTCCACCGCTGGTTGCTCCGGCGTCATCGGCCACACCAGCTCCGGCGCGTCCAGCGCGCGCGCCATGAACTGTACGTCCTCCTGCGTCGGTGGCGCACCTACCTCGATCTGCCCGCGAGCCTGGAGGTCATCGATGGCCTGCTTCACCCCAAACAATCCCAACAGGGCCAAGACAACCCAGAACAACCTGCTGCTGAGCAACCACAGACTCCCCGCCCACAGCGCCACCAGCGGCCCCGGCATCGCCACCGCCACCCCGCCCAGGAAGCCGAGCTGCTGGGCCCGCCGCGCCCGCGCCCGCTCCAGCAGGCCCAGGGCTTCGGCCTCATACGCCGCCATCAAGGCCAGGAGCGCCGGGTCCGGCGCCCCGCGCTGCTGGTACTGCCGGGCCACCGACAGCGCCACGACCGCCTGGTCCCGCCCCTGGCGCCACGCCCGCAGCGCCTCGGGGCGGAAGGGCGGCCCCTCCAGCAGCCGACGGGCCTCGTCCAGCAGCTCCTCCATCTCCCGCTTGCGGGTGGCCCGCTCGGCGCGCAGAGCCTCGTCGGGCAGGGTCAGCGCGGGGCCCGCGTCGGGGACGGGCTGGGGGTCCCGAGGGTCGAGGGCGGCCCCCCAGGCCCCGGTCAGCCCGCCCACCTGGGCGAGCGCGCCCTTCAACCAGCGCCGGAAGCCCCCGTGCTGGTGCTGGAGGTGCGCGGTCCAGCGCTCGCGCAGCTCGGCCAGGGGCAGGTGGGCCCAGCCGTCCTCCTCCAGCCGGCGCTGCGCGTTCTCCAAGAGCACGCCCAGGGGGCCGCCGGGGCGCTGGCGGGTCGGGGGGAAGCTGGCAGCGCGCTCCACCAGGGCGATGACCCAGGCGTGCAGGGGGCTCTTCGGCACGGCGGGCAGCTCGCCGCGCTCGGCGAAGACGCACCACAGGCCCCGGTCCAGGGGCGCCAGCAGCAGAGCGGCGGACACGGCGGCCTGGAAGGCGCTGCCCAAGGCGTCGGGGCTCAAGGCCTCCAACGGAAAAGCGCGCCCGTAGAGCTGGCCGCGCTGGGCGTCGTCCGCGAAGGCCAGCACGGCGGGCCAGCCCCCCTCGGCCTGGGCGGCGAGGGCGTCGAGGCGCCAGGCCAGCAGGGCCTGGCGGATGTCGTTGGGGGTGTCGCCGCAGGCCCGCAGCGCGGCGGCGAGGGGGAGCAGCCGGGAGGCCGCGTCGCCCTGGAGGAGACGGGCCAGCGCGGGGTCCGGCGGGGACCAGCGCCGGCCGTCCACGGTGAGCTGGTAGCCGTCTCCCCGCTCGATCACCTGGACGTGAGCAGCGTGGTTGAAGACGAATTGCGGCGAGGGAGCGGGCACGGGCAGGGATTCTACGCCTCGGGATGCCGTTGTCGAGGGGCGGGCGGTCTCTGGTGGATGGCGTGGGGGACGGGAGATGTGATCTCAACCCACGGCGCCCACCACCTCCCACGCTGCGATACCCTTCCATCGAAGTTCCCCTCCAAGCGGACCTCGATCCCAAGAGGCGGCTCCTCGGTCACGACCGCTTGAACGGCCGGCCCCTCCGCCTCCACCGTCGGCACCTCCCCCACCTCGGCCGGAACGAGCGGCGTCTGCCCCGTTCCAATGCCGGCTGGCGGCGCTCGACGGAGGGCCGGTCACCAACAACGCCGTGACCACGGGCATCTCCACGCCCGTCTCTTCCAGGAGGGCCCACCGCACGAGCCCTCGGAACCTCAGCCCCCTCGGCGGTCCCCGCCGGGCTCCGTCGATCCCTCCAAACAGGCCAGAATCGACGATCCCGCCCCGCCTGCGATCAGTCGATGTACCCCAGCTCCCGCAACTGCTCCAACGTCGCATCATCCTCGCTGCTGCGCGTCACGTTCGTGTCGCCCATCTTGCCCCACGACGCGATGTGCTTCATCGGCCAGGCCTTCTGGAACTCCGCCGAGAACAGCTCGATCCAGGGGCGGCCGTCGAAGTCCTCGGCGATGGGGAGGTTCAGGCCGTAGAGCAGGGTCGGGGTGATGTCGTGGATGTCCACGCCCGCCGCCGAGACGCTGGGGTTGATGTCCGGGCCCCAGGCGATGAAGATGCCCGGAGGGCTCTCGGGGTGGGTGCCGGTGACCACCGCGGTGCGGCCGATGGGGCCCTTGATCTTCTGACCCTTGTACACCAGCACCTTGGAGACGTCGTCGGCGTTGGGGGTGACCTCCAGGATGAGGTCGGCCTCGACCTCGTCGTCGCTGCCGTTGGGCTCGCGGAAGGTGAAGATCCGGCCGCCGTTGTCGAAGGTGACCCCGTTGAGGGTGCGCTGCAGCTCGGCCAGCTTCGCGGCCTTGTCCTTCTCGGTGAGGGTGCCGCCCTCGTCGCGCCCGGCCATGCACAGGCGCAGCTTCTTCTTCTTGGCGTTGGTCGGCGAGAGGTGCGTGTAGACCGTCGACTTCGAGCAGTCCGGCAGGGTGGTGCCCTTCTGGTAGGTCAACAACCCCATCGCGACGAACAGCTCGTTGGAGTCCAGGGTCAGCTTGATGGGCTCGTCGGGGGCGGCGTGGAAGCCGTGGTCGCTGACGATGAAGAAGTTGGTGTTCTTCGGCGCGGCCTTGATGATCTGGCCGATGGCCTTGTCGGTGGCGACGTACTTCTCGGGGACCTTGCTGCCGTACTTCTCCATGCCCGCTTCGGTGACGTTCTCGAAGGCCTCGGGCTCCCACCACTTCCAGTACTTGTGGCTGACCGCGTCGGTGCCCCGGAAGTAGGCCAGGATGAGGTCGTGCTGCTGCTCCGAGGCGAACTTCTTGGCGAAGTGCAGGGTCATGCGGTCCTCGGGCGCGAAGTCGGCCCCGCCCTTGAACAGCACCTGCTCGGAGTTGACGACGCTCAGCTCCTGCTCGAACGCCGCCTGCCAGGACGCCGGGGACACCCGCCGCTCCAGGTCGGTCTGCCCCTTCTCGGTGATGATGTGGCCGTTGATCTCCTCGGCCGGCCAGGACGCCCACCAGGAGAGCACCGCCGCGCGGCGATCCACGGTGCTCAGCATGTTCCAGACCGCCGGCACCTTGCGCAGGGTGGCCGAGAACGGGACGTCGCCCTCCTCGGTGAAGATCGTGAAGGCCTCGATGCCGTGCTTGGTGTCCTTCATGCCCGTGGCGATGGTCGTCCAGATGACCGGAGACATGCCGTAGTGGGACTTCAAGGGCGCGCGGACGCCCTCCTCGGACATGCGCTTGAGGTTGGGCAGCTTGCCCTCGGCCCACAACCGCTCGATGACCGACCACTCCCCCCCGTCCATGCCGATGAGGATGATCGGGTTGGGCTTCGCGTCACCGGCGCCGACGTCGGAGGCGAGGGCCAGCGCTGTCAGGCCGAGGGCGCTACAGGCGAGCAGCAGCTTCTTCATGAAAGATCTCTCCGCAGGGTGAAGGGCATGTACCGCGAAGGGGGAGCCCGCTCAAGGGGTGCAACCCCTGAGCGAGCCCTGGTCTGCCCTGCGACAGAGCCTTCAGGCCACCGAGCGGATCAGTTCAGGATGTGGACGGCCTCGCCCCGGGCGTGCTTGGCCGCCTCCATCACCGCCTCGCCCAGGGTGGGGTGCGGGTGGATGGTCAGCCCGATGTCCAGCGCCTCGGCGTCCATCTCGATGGCCAGGCTGGCCTCGGAGATGAGGTCGGAGGCGTGGGGCCCGACGATGGTGACGCCCAGCACCCGCTCGTCCGCCGCGTCGATGATGACCTTCACGAAGCCGTCGGTGTGGCCGGTGGTCATCGCGCGGCCCAGGGCGCCGAAGTTCATCTTGCCGACCTTGACCTCGTAGCCGGCCTCGCGGGCCTCGTGCTCCATCATGCCGGCGGTGGCGATCTCGGGGTCGGTGAACACGACCGCCGGGACCTGCCTGGCGTCGTTGAAGACCTTGTGCCCGGCGATGACCTCGGCCACGATCTCGGCCTCATGGGTGGCCTTGTGGGCGAGCATGGGCTGGCCGGCCACGTCGCCGGTGGCGTAGACCCCCGCCACGCTGCTCTTGCACTGCTTGTCGATCTTGATGAACCGGCCGTCCATCTCCAGGCCGGGCAGGGTGTCCAGGCCCAGGTTCTCGGTGTTGGGGAACCGGCCCACGGTGACCAGGATGCGGTCCGCGTCGATGGTCTGCTCGCCCTTGGGGGTCTGCACCCGCACCACGGCGTGGCCGTCGGCCTCCTCCCAGCCCAGGGCGCGGGTGCTGGTGTGCATGGCGACGCCGTCCTTCTTGAGCTGGCGCTTGATGACCCGCACCACGTCGGGGTCGAAGCCGGGCAGGATCTCGTCGGCCATCTCGACCACCGTGACCTTGCTGCCGACCTTGGCCAGCATGCCGCCCAGCTCCAGGCCGATGTAGCCGCCGCCGATGACGACCAGCCGCTCGGGCACATGATCCAGCTCCAGCGCCTTGGTGGAGTCCATCACCCGGGGGTCGGCGTAGGAGAAGCCGGGGATCTCGATGGGGCGGGAGCCGGTGGCGACGACGACGTGCTCGGCCTCGATCATCACCGGGCCGTCCTCGGTCTCCACCCGCAGCCTGCCGGGGCCCTCGAAGCGGGCGGTGCCGGCCAGCAGGTCGGCGCCGTTCTGCTTCATCAGCCCGCGCACGCCGGTGGTGAGCTTCTTGACGATGCCGGACTTCCAGGCCTGGAGCTTCTCCATGTTGATGGAGGGCTCGCCGACCTCGATGCCCATGCGGTCGGCGTGCTGGATCTCCTGGAGCTGCTTGCCCGCGGTGATCAGCGCCTTGGAGGGGATGCAGCCCACGTTGAGGCACACGCCGCCCCACGCGCCCTTCTCGATGCACACGACCTTGACGCCGAGCTGGGCCAGGCGGATGGCCGCAGGGTAGCCGCCGGTGCCGGCGCCGATGACCGCCGCCGTGTAGGTACGGGTCTCCATGATCTGCTCCTGGGAAGTCTTGGAAGGAAGGGACTATACGACGAGGTTGGCGACCGCCGGGTCGTGCTCGGTCAGCTCGTCCTCGGCGCGCTGCACGGGGTCCTCGCCCCGGACGAGCCGCGCCTCGATGAACTGGGGGCCGCCGTGGGCCTTGGCGTCGGCCACCGCCGAGAGGACCTCGGTGACCAGCCCGCCGTCGACCGTGCGGGCGTGGACCCCGAAAGCGAGGGCCTTGGCGGAGAGGCTGCCGGCGACCTGCCGGGCCAGGGGGGCCTCGGGCAGGTCGAGGTTCCAGGTCCGCGCGAGGAAGATGACGTGCAGCCGGTGCAGCGCCGCGAGGTTGAGGGCCTCGTGGAAGGCCCCGCAGGACGCCGACCCCTGGCCGATGAAGCAGAGCACCGCCCGGTCGGGGTCGGCCATCGCCAGGCCGCAGGCGTGCAGCATGCGGGCCGCCGGATCCGCGGTGATGGGCGTGATGCGGTAGGGCCGCGCCCCGGCGAAGCCATCGACCAGCCGCTCCTTGGGGCAGCCGCGCAGGACCGCGCCCGTGCGCTCCCGAAGGCCCGGCACCACCCAGTCCCGGGACTCGATGCCCAGGTAGCCCCCCACGATGACCGCCTCCAGGCCCTGGATGGGCAGGGGGAAGGGGCGAGGGCCCTGCTCGGCGAGCCAGGCGTCGGCCTCGCGGAGCTGGCGGAGCGCAGCGCGCAGCGACATCAGATCATCTCCAGCATCAGCGACTCAGGCAGCTCGAGGATCTCCTTGAGCGCGGTGGTGAACCGCGCCGCCATCGCCCCGTCCAGCAGGCGGTGGTCGAAGGACGAGGAGAGGTAGAGCATGTCGCGCACCACCACCTGGCCGTCGCGGACCACCGGGCGCTGGTGGATGCGGTTCACGCCCAGGATGGCGACCTCGGGGTGGTTGATGATGGGGGTCGCGAACATGCCGCCGATGTTGCCCACCGAGGTGATGGTGAAGGTGCCGCCCTGCAGCTCCTCCAGGGCGACGGTGCCCTGGCGGGTGCGCTCGGTGAGGTCGACCAGCTCTGCGGCGATCTGCAGCAGGGTCTTGGACTCGACGTCCTTGACCACCGGGACGTAGAGGCCCCGGGGGGTGTCGGTCGCCACGCCGATGTTGACGCTGCCCTTGACCACCAGGGTGAAGGGGTCCTCGACGACGTTGGCGTTGAAGTTGGGGAAGCGCCGGAAGACCTGCACCAGGGCCTTCATGATGAAGGGCAGGTAGGTGAGCTTCACGCCCCGGGACTCGGCCAGGGGCTTGAGGCGGCGCCGGGCCGCGACGAGGTCGGTCATGTCCACCTCGTCCACGTAGGTGAAGTGGGGCGCGGTGAACCGGGCCTTGACCATCTGCTCGGCGATCTTGCGGCGCAGGCCGATGATCTTGATGCGCTCCTCCTGGCCGGGGGCGGGGCCCTGGGACTGGGGGAGCGCGGCGGGCACCACCGGCAACGCCGCTGGCGCGGCAGCGGGCGGCGCCGTGTAGGCCCGGAGGTCGTCGTGGGTGACCCGACCGCCCTTGCCGCTGCCCGGCACCGCGTTGATGTCGAGGTCCAGCTCGCGAGCGTGGCGGCGCACCGCCGGGGTCGCCAGCGCGCGGGCGCCGTCGGGGCGGGCCACCGGCAGCGGGATCGGCGCGGGCGCAGCCGCGGGCGCAGCCTTTGGCGCAGGGGCGGGTGTCGGCGCCGCCTTGGGCGCGGGCGCCGCCGGCTCAGGCGCGGCCACCGGCGCAGGCGCCGCCGCCCCGTCCCCCGTCTCGATGTGCGCCAGCGGGGTGTGCACCTGGATGACGTCCCCCGGCTCGCCCACCAGCTCCAGGATCCGCCCGCCCTTGGGCGTGGAGATCTCGACGGTGGCCTTGTCGGTCATGATCTCGCAGATCGGCTGGTCGACGGCGACGGCGTCCCCGGGCTTCACCAGCCACTGGACGATCTCTCCCTCGACGACCCCTTCGCCGATCTCGGGCAACTCGAAGACGAACATCGGTACTCCGGTAGGCTCAGAACTGGACGGACGCCACGATGGCGGCGGCGATGCGGGCCGCGTCTCCTGTGACCGCGCGCGGGGGAGACTCCAGGTAGAGGAACGCAGACTCGGTGACCGCCCCCAGCAGCCGCTCGGCGACCGCGCTGGTCCGCCCGGGGCCGGGGGAGAGGTCGTCGACCACCAGCACCCGACCGGTGCGCCGCACGCTCTCGGTGAGCGGGTCGAGGTCGAGGGGGGAGAGGCTCTGGAGGTCGAACACGTCGGCGGTGCAGACCGCGCCGGCCCGGCCCGCAGCGCAGGCCTCTGCGGCCTCAACCGCCGCAGCGACCCCGGCCCCCCAGCTCAAGACGGTGATGTGCTCGCCCTCCGCGCGCTTCACCGCCCGGGGCTTGCGGGCGTCGGTGTGCAGGGCGCCGACGTCCATGAGGACCCGCCGAGGCTCCAGCAGGACCACCGGGTCCTGCCCCTTGAGCGCGTGGCGCAGGAGCCCCTGGGCGGCCTCCGGGCTGGCGGGGCAGAGCACGGTCAGCCCCGAGATGGCCGACAGCATCGACTCCATCAGCTCGCCGCCGTCCATGGTGCCCGCGGGGCCGGCGCCCTGGGGGGCCGGGCCGTATGGGATCCGCACCACGACGGGGGCGCGGAACTCGCCCTTGCTGCGGGTGGACAGGGTGGCCAGCTCCAGGCCGAGCTGCTCGAAGGCGTTGGCGGCGGTGCCGGTCAGCTCGACCACCGGGCGCTTGCCGCCCAGGGCCAGCCCGAGGGCCAGGCCCACCACCCCGGCCTCGGAGATGGGGGTGTCGATGACCCGCTCGTCGCCGAAGGCGCCCAGCAGGCCGGCCGTGGTGCCGAACACCCCGCCCAGCCGCCCCACCGACTCGCCCAGCAGCACGACGGAGGGGTCGTCCCGCATCGCGGCGTAGAGGGTCTGGGCCACGGCCTCGGCGTAGCTGAGCTGGGCGGGCCGCCCGGCGGCGAGGGCCTGTTCGCGGGCTTCGAGCCGGCGGGCCTGGGCTAGGGAGTCGGGCTGGGGTCTGCTGCTGGCCATGTTCCGCTCGATTGGTGCTGCCGCTGCTGCTTGATGTGCTGCTCGATGAAGAACTCGCCCGCCTTGTAGCTGGAGCGGACCAGGGGGCCCGAGGCGACGTAGGCGAAGCCCAGCTCCAGCCCCAGGCGCTCGTACTCGGCGAACTGCTCGGGGGTGACGAAGGCGTCGACCTTGAGGTGGCGGGGGGTGGGCTGCAGGTACTGCCCCACGGTGAGGAAGTCGACCCCGGCTGCGCGCAGGTCCACCATGCACTCGAGGACCTCGTCCTGGCTCTCCCCCACCCCCACCATGATGGAGGACTTGGTGAAGCCCTGGGGGTCGACATCCTTGAGGTGGCGGAGCACCGCGATGGACTGGTCGTAGCCGGCCCGGGGGTCGCGCACCCTGGGGGTGAGCCGGCGCACCGTCTCGACGTTGTGGGCGATCACCGTGGGCCCGGCGGCGGCCACCACGTCCACCAGGGCCAGGTCCCCCCGGAAGTCGGGGATGAGGACCTCGATCATGGTGTGGGGGCTGCGGGCCCGGGTCTCGGCGATGACCGCCGCGAAGTGCCCGGCGCCCTGGTCCGGCAGGTCGTCGCGGTCCACCGAGGTGATGACCACGTAGTCCAGCTCCATCTCGTGGATGGCGGTGGCCACGTTGGCGGGCTCCAGCGGGTCGAGGGGGCCGCCCGTGCGCCGGGTGTTGACCGCGCAGAAGCGGCAGCCCCGGGTGCAGATGTCCCCCATGACCATGAAGGTGGCCGTGCCGCCCCCCCAGCACTCGCCGATGTTGGGGCAGCGGGCCTCCTCGCAGACGGTGTGCAGGCGCAGCTCCCGGGCGCGGGCGCGGACCCGGTTGTAGCGGGCCTGACGCTCGCCGGTGGGGAGCCGGATCTTGAGCCAGGGCGGCTTCTTGCGAGCCATCGACGCACCTCGGGGGAGGAGGGTCCACCTAACGCGCGGGGAGGGGCGAGGCCATCCGTCACAATCTCTGACAGGGGCGTCAGCAATACTGTGTGCCATATCCTGTCCGCCGCACCCTGACGTGTCACATTTCAAGGAACCGATCGGCCCTTGCGGGTGTCTGAAGATGGTGTCAAGGTGTTCGCAACGACCGGAAATCACAGCCAGGGATACTGAGATGGCCACCCTCCCGACCTGGATCGTCATCGCCGACGCCCGTCGGGCGTTTGTGTACTCCACCGACATGGAGGAGCTGCTCCACGAGCGGGACTTCGAGCCCGCCGACGGGGCGCCGGAGCGCTTCGCCGCCCAGCTCGCCGCCGCGCTCGGCAAGGCCGAGGACGACGGGGCCCTCCGCCGGCTCGTGATCGCCGCGAAGGAGCCCTTCCTGGCCGTTCTGCAGGCCGCGATGCCCCCTCACCTGCGGCGCCGGATCGCCCGGGTGATGCCCGAGGACCTCTGCGCGGTGCCCGAGCACGCCCTGCTCGCGCGGGTCCACCAGGCCCTCGACGACGGGGCCGCGGCGGCCTGATCTGATACAGATTTTGGATCTCTCGGCGAGATCTGTGTTTTGTACTGCCTAGTACGCGACGCCGGCTCGCCTGAAGCCGAAGTGGATGAGCCAGAGCGGGCCGATGAGCAGGAACTGGAGGTCCTTGAAGAAGCTGGGCTTCTTCCCCTCGATCTGGTGGCCGACGAGCTGGACCACCCAGGCGGCCGCGAAGATCCCCGCCGAGATCATCCACAGCGGGGTGGCGAGGTGGGCCAGGGCGATGTTGCCGGCCAGCACCAGGGCCGAGGCCACCGTCGCGGCCGCGGCCAGCCGCGCGGACAGGCTCAGGTAGAAGCCCAGCGCCCCCAGCACCAGCAGGGTGCCCAGGTTGGCCCAGGGCCCGCCCCACTCGGCGATCGGGCCCATCGGCACCGACATGAACAGCCCCACCGTGGAGAAGGCGATCGCGGGCACGCAGACCCAGTGGATGGCCTTGTTGACAGGGTGCTGGTGGCTCTCGCCGTACTCGGCGAACCACTGGTCGGCGCTCTTCATGGGCTCCTCCTAACCTCCCCCCGCAGGATCAGCCCCCCGAACAGCGCGGCGACCCCCAGGCACAGCGCCTGCACCCAGGTGAGCGGGCCGAGGGTGTGCCCCGCGTCGCCCCGGACGAACTCGGTCGCGAAGCGGATGAGCGCGTAGCCCACCAGGTAGCGCCGGAAGAGGTGCCCCGCGGGGCGCTCGGTCCAGCGGGTGGCCCACAGGGCGGCGGCCAGGGCCAGGTCCAGCCCGGCCTCGTAGAGCTGGGTGGGGTGACGCCACACCCCGCCGATGGAGACCGCCCAGGGGCCCTCCCAGGGGGTGCCGTAGCAGCAGCCGTTCAGCAGGCAGCCCACCCGCCCGACGGCCTGGGCCAGGGGCACGGCCACCGCGAAGCCGTCCCCGGTGGAGCGGGTGATGCCCACGGCCTTCTTGGCGATCTCGACGCCCAGGTAGCCGCCGATGAGCCCGCCCACGACGGTCTTGCCGGTGAAGTCCAGGGAGAGCACCCGGGCGAAGGTCTCCGCCGCCACCTCGGGGGGCTCGAAGAGCAGCATGCCCAGCTTCGCGCCCACGACCGCGCCCAGCAGCGCCCCCACCGGCACCCAACGGTAGCCGGGCATGCGCGCGTGGCCCAGCCGGGCCAGCTCCGCGCGCCGCACCGCCCCGGCCACCACGAAGGCGAGCAACACGAAGACCGCGTAGCTGCGGACCTCCACGGGACCGAGGTTGAAGAGGACGGGGTGCACCCGCCCCCTACTTGTGCCAGCTCAGGCCCACCGCGCCGTAGGCGTCGGTGACGAGGCCGAAGTAGCCCAGCTCCACGAGGGCCTGGAAGTCCCCGTGCATGCCGGCCTCGACGTTGAGGTTCAGGTGCTCGGTCAGGCCGGCGCTGACGCCCACCGGGATGTGGGCGAGCCCGATGAAGCTGACCCCGACCGCCGGGTTCGTGTAGACCCAGATGCGGTCGGTGATCCCGTAGCTGATCGGCACGCTGCCGTAGGCGTAGAGGTAGCCCGCGCTGACCTGACCGCCGACGTAGAGGTTCGGCTTCATGACGAAGCCCACCCGGGTGTAGGCGCCCCCGCCGAACATGTAGGGGTAGCCGCCGAAGGCGGTCAGGCCCAGGTCCACGCGCTCCCCGAGGCGGCGGTGGCCCCAGAGGTGCGCCCCCAACGCCGGCTCCTGGAACCCGGTGACCCCGCCGATGGCGGCGACGCCCCCGCTCCAGGTGTGCCCCTCCGCCGAGGGCATCGGCGGCGGCATGGCGGTGGGCGGGGCGCAGGCCCACAGGACGAAGTAGCCGATCGCGCCGGCCATGAGACCCTGCGCGACGACCTCACCGAGCTTGCGGAGCGAAGGCATGGCACCACCTCGATCGTCGAGAGGCTACCATGCGAGGGCCATCCTCCGCGCTGGAGACCTGCGCATGGCCCCTCGCACCCGGCCCTACCTCTTCTACGACGTCGCCATCTCGATCTGCCCCACCTGCTACCGCAAGGTGGAGGGCAAGATCCTCATCCAGGACGGGCGCGTGCTGCTGCGGCGCCGCTGCCCGGAGCATGGGGGCACCACCACCCTGCTGGCCGACGACGTCGACTACTACCGCAAGGCGCGGGAGGTGTGGGTCAAGCCCCCCGAGATGCCCCAGCGCTACAACACCCCCATCCGCTACGGCTGCCCCTACGACTGCGGGCTGTGCCCCGACCACGAGCAGCACTCCTGCCTCTCCATCGTGGAGCTGACCGACCACTGCAACCTGCGCTGCCCGGTGTGCTACGCCGGCAGCGGCCCTGAAGCCCAGCGCTACCGCAGCTTCGAGCAGGTGCTCGCCATGCTGGACGCCGTGGTCGCCAACGAGGGCGAGCCCGACGTGGTGCAGCTCTCCGGGGGCGAGCCCACCCTGCACCCCGACCTGTTCCGCATCCTGGACGCCTGCAAGGAGCGCCCCATCCGGCACCTGATGTTGAACACCAACGGCGTGCGCATCGCCAAGGAGCCCGAGTTCGCCGCGCGCCTGGCCGAATACCTGCCCGGCTTCGAGGTCTACCTGCAGTTCGACTCCTTCGAGAAGGAGCCGCTGATGCGCCTGCGGGGCGCTGATTTGCGGGACGTCCGCCGACGCGCCATCGAGCACCTCAACGCCCACGGCCTGCACACCACCCTGGTGGTCACCGTGCAGAAGGGCCTCAACGATCACGAGCTGGGGCGGATCGTGGAGTACGGGCTCGCGCAGCCCTGCGTGCGCGGGGTCACCTTCCAGCCCACCCAGCACGCCGGGCGCGCGGACGGCTACGACCCCGCCCGGGACCGCCTGACCCTCACCGAGGTGCGCCGGCTCTTGCTGGAGCAGACCGCGGTCTTCGCCCCCGAGGACGTGCTGCCGGTGCCCTGCCACCCGGACAGCATCGCGATGGCCTACGCCCTGACCCTGGACGACCACGTCGCGCCGCTCACCGGCCTGATCCCGCCGGAGGTGCTGCTGGAGGGCCCCCGCAACACCATCGCCTTCGAGAAGCAGCAGCCGGTGCGCGACTGGCTGCTCAAGCTGTTCGCCACCAACCACTCCCCCGAGAGCCAGGCGACCACCCTCAAGAGCCTGCTGTGCTGCCTGCCGCGGGTCGACGCGCCCACCCACTGGTCCTACGACAAGCTCTTCCGGGTCATCATCATGGACTTCATGGACGCCTGGAGCTTCGACGTGCGCTCGGTCAAGAAGAGCTGCGTGCACATCGTCGACCCCGAGACCCTGAACCTCGTGCCCTTCGACACCTACAACCTCTTCTATCGGGGAGATCTGGCCCGAGAGCGGCTCGCGCCGCTGCGGCGGCGGCTGGAGGACGCCGGCATGGTGTAGTGGTAGGCTAGCGCCGCGCATGACGAGCCTCGCGTTGATCCTGGTGCTGTCCCTGCACCAGCCGCCGGGCACCCCGGACGTCGACCTGCAGGAAGCCTGGCGCGCCTGCTACAACCCCCTCCTGCGCGCGCTGCAGACCTGCGAGGATGTGCGCCTCTCGCTGGCGATCAGCGGCCCCGTGCTGGAGTGGATCGCCGAGCACCGCCCCAAGGCCGCCGCGGGCCTGCGGGACATGGTGAAGGACGGGCGGGTCGAGTTGCTCAACCCGGGCTGGGGGCGGCCCTTCCTGGCCGGGCTGCCGCACCGGGACGCGGTGGGCCAGCTCAAGCTGCTGGGAGAGACCCTGCGCCGCAAGGTCGGCGCGGCCCCCGAGGGCGCGCTGCCCGCCGACGGGGTCTGGGACCCCACCCTGCCCTCGGTCCTGGGGGCCGCCGGCATGCGCTACACCCTCATCGACGAGCGGGTCGCCCAGCCGGGGGAGTCCCCCGCCGGGCTGGACGGCTTCTACCTCACCGATGACGACGGTCACCCTCTCTGGCTGCTGCCCTACGTGGGCCTGCTGGAGCGTCTGCTCACCCGGCTGCCCCACACCCCCTTCGCCCGCAACCTCGCCCGCCGCGCCAAGGCCGGGGCCAGCGCCGTGGTGGTGGTCGGCCAGGTCGAGGACATCCCGTCGCGCCTCGGGGGGCGGCCGTTCACCGACTGGATCAAGAGCCTCTTCGCCCTGCTCACCCGCCAGACCCACTGGCTGCGCACCGACACCCCCTCGGGCCGGCTGCCCCGGCTCAAGCGCCTGGGGCGCCTCTACCCCTCCGCCTGGGTCCCGCCGGAGGTCGCCCGCTGGATGCTGTCCCCCCAGGACGCCGCCCGGCTGCTCACCTACCAGCGCGGGGTGGCCCAGTCGGCGGTGCTGCGGCGCGGCCCGCCCTTCCCCCGCAGCCTGAGCTGGCAGACCACCCTGGCCCGCTACGCGGAGGCCAACTGGCTGGACAAACGCCTGCGCCTGGCCTCCACCGAGCTGCTGCGTATGCGCCTGGAGGCCGAGAAGGACGACGACGACTTCGACCGCATGCGCCGCCGCATGGCGGTGGTCCAGGAGGCGGAGCGGCGCCTGTACGTGGCCCAGGCCTCGGAGCTGCTGTGGCACAGCCCGCGGGGCGGCGTCTACGACGGCGGGCTGCGGCACCAGGCCTGGTCGGCGATCGCCGCCATCGAGCGCGCCGTGGCCACGGAGCTGGAGGACATCAGCGGGGTGCACTTCCGCATCGGGGACCACGACTGCGACGGCTGGGACGAGGTCTGGGTGCGCACCGACCACGTCAGCGTCATGGTGGACCCCGAGGCCGGCGGCGCGCTCACCGAGATGCTCTCCTACGACCGGCAGGTCAACGTGCTGGACACGATGACCCGCCGCGAGGAGCTGCTCCACCACGGCCTGGAGCGCTTCTCCACCGCCCCCGCCCTGGTGGGCCCCGACGACGAGGCCACCCCGCCGCCGGGCCCGTCCATGCCCACCACCACCGAGGAGGCCAGCGACGACGACGAGCTGGCCGCCGTGCCCGAGCCCCAGGACCGCGACGCCCCCCTCTACGGGCAGATCCTGCTGGACCGGGTGCCCCGGGCGACCTTCCAGGACCACTTCCTGGGGCCGGACGTGCGCATCGAGGCCCTGGCCGCCGGGCAGCACGACGAGCGCGGCGACTTCTTCGGGGCCGACTACAAGCTGGAGCGCGCCGAGACCGACGGCGAGGGCACCTGCAGGGTCCTGCTCACCCGCGAGGGGCACGTCCGTGATGGCGATGAACAGCGCCTCATCCGGGTGCTCAAGCGCTTCGTGTTCCCCCCGGAGCTGCCCGGCGTCCAGGTCGAGTACGAGGTCGTCAACCGCTACGACGAGCCGGTCTCCACGGTGTTCGCCGTCGAGCTGACCCTGACGCCGGGGGGCCCCGACCCCGCCGCCTGCACGCTCCAGCTCCCCGGCGCGCCGCCCCGCCCGGCGATCCAGGCCGGGGAGGCCGACGACGTCACCGAGCTGACCCTGCTCGACGCCGCGGGCACCCCTGCGGTCCGGCTCACCGCGGATCGCGCCGCGCACCTGTGGCACTACCCCGTGACCTGCGTCAGCCGGCAGGGGGTGGGCTATCAGGCGCGACACCAGGGGGTCTGCGTGGTGCTGGGCTGGGCCATGGACCTGTGGGGGCAGGAGCGGGAGAAGGTGGGCCTGAGCCTCACCCTGGCCGCCCCGGACGGCGACAGCGGGTAGACCGCCGAGGACCGCCTCCGGTATCGTGGACCTGTTCCCAAGGAGGGTCCGACACCATGAGCAACAACAACCTCGTCCTCGCCATCGGCGGGCTTGTGATCGGCGTCGTCGCCGGAGCGGGCGTCTACGCGCTGACCTCCTCCCCCGAGACCGTCACGGTCAACGAGGTCCACGAGGTCGAGAAGGAGCTGACCGCCGAGGAGCTGGAGGCCCTGTGCAGCGACCAGCTCGCCGGCGAGCGGGCGACCCTCCAGACCGCCCAGGCCAAGGTCGTCGACCTCCAGTCCCAGCTCGACGCCCGCGAGGCCGAGCTGGCCAAGATGAAGGAGGGCGCCGAGAAGGACGAGGCCAAGCGCGCCGCCGCCGCCAAGAAGTGGCGCGAGATGGAGGCCGAGATCGAGACCCTGCGGAGCCAGCTCGCCGAGGCTGAGCAGGAGCGGGACTCGCTGCTGGTCGAGCTGAAGGAGACGGTCGTCAAGCTCGAGGCCCAGATCAAGGAGACCGAGCGGCAGACCCAGCGCGCCGAGCGCTACAAGGCCGAGTCCCACCAGAACCTGTGGACCACCTTCATGGCCGAGGCCAAGGTCGACATCTGCGACCGCGGCACCCGGCGACGCCACGACAAGTGCCACGAGGCGGTCGACGAGGCCATGGACGCGGCCGGCGTGAAGGATCGGTTCATCGAGTGCGTCAACACCTGGCAGGCCACCCCGGTGCTCATGCAGGCCGACCGCAAGGAGCAGCTCCCCGAGTACGCGGTGTGGCTCAACGAGGACAGCCGGTTCACGAACAAGGGCTGGTTCATCCAGTTCTGTGACCCGACGCTGCCCGAGGCCGGCGAGGGCGAGGCCGCCGATCGCGCGGGCATCGCGCCGCCCAGCGGCGTCGACCCCGAAGGCAGCCTCGACGAGGGCAGCGCAGGGGACGGAGAGTAGTCATGCTGACCCCCTGCTCCTCCTGCGGCTGCCACGTCCAGGCGAGCGCCTGCGTCTGCCCCCACTGTGACGCCACCCTGCGGGTGTGCGGCCGGGGGCGGGCGGGCTCCACCGCCGCAGCGCTCATGGGCCTCGCCCTGGTGGCCTGCTCCGACAAGGAGCCCGACACCGGAAACATGCAGATGGACTACGGCGTGCCCGACACGGGCTATCTGGACGAAGACGGCGACGGCTGGTCGGTGAACGAAGGCGACTGCGACGACACCAACGCCGACATCCACCCCGACGCCGCCGAGACCCCGGGCGACTCCATCGACAGCAACTGCGACGGCGACGACGACACCTGATCTTCGGTGGTAGACTCCAGGCGCCTGATCGGGAGTGCCCATGCTCGTCCCCTGCCCCGCCTGTGGCTGCCACGTCACCTCCTCTGCCTGCGTCTGCCCCCACTGTGACGCCACCCTGCGCCGCTGCGAGGGCAAGCTGGCCACCACCGCGGCCGCCGCGCTCATGGGCCTCGCCCTGGTCGGCTGCGGCGACAAGGACGGCATCGACCAGCCCGAGTACGGCGTGCCCGACACGAGCTGGGTGGACGAGGACGGCGACGGCTGGAGCACCGAGGACGACTGCGACGACACCAACGCCGACATCCACCCCGACGCCACCGAGACCCCGGGCGACTCCATCGACAGCAACTGCGACGGCGAGGACGACACCTGATGCTCATCCCCTGCCCCGCCTGCGGCAGCCACGTCACCGCCTCGGCCTGCGCCTGCCCCCACTGTGACGCTACGCTGCGCCGCTGCAACGGCAAGCTGGCCCACACCGCCGCCGCCGCGATGATGGGCCTCGCCCTGGTCGGCTGCGGCGACAAGGACTTCGAGCCGGCCTACGGCGTGCCGGACACCGGCTTCCAGGACGCCGACGGCGACGGCTGGGGCGTGATGGACGACTGCGACGACACCAACGCCGACATCCACCCCGACGCCACCGAGACCCCGGGCGACTCCATCGACAGCAACTGCGACGGCGAGGACGACACCTGATGCTCATCCCCTGCCCCGCCTGCGGACAGCACGTCACCCCCACCACCTGCGTCTGCCCCCATTGCGCGGCCACGGTCAAGGTCTGCGACCGGGGGCGCTCCGGCACCGCCGTCGCGGCGATGATGGGCCTGACGGCGATCATCGGGGGCTGCATCCAGAACGAGTACGGCGTCGCGGACGGACCGTCCAACTATGCAGGGAACGACGCCGACGGCGACGGCTACTACGACGACGTCGACTGCGACGACGAGGACCCGGACGTCCACCCCGACGCGGTCGAGACCCCGGGCGACAGCGTCGACAGCAACTGCGACGGCGACGACGATACCTGAGGAGCACGCCATGATGTCTGCCCTGATCCCCTGCTCGTCCTGCGGGAGCCACGTCACCCCCAGCGCCTGCGTCTGCCCCCACTGCGACGCGACCCTGCGGGTCTGCCACGGAAACCCCCTGGCCCGCACCACCGCCGCGGTGCTGATGGGCCTCGGCACGATGTCCGCCGGCTGCTGGTGGATCAAGCCCCAGCCCGACTACGGCGTCCCGGAGACCGGCTGGATGGACGACACGGGCGAGGTCGACTTCGACGGCGACGGCTGGACGGTCAGCGACGGCGACTGCGACGACACCAACGCCGACATCCACCCCGACGCCACCGAGACGCCGGGGGACACGATCGACAGCAACTGCGACGGGGCGGACGACACCTGAACGCCTACCCCCACGGCTCCTCGATCACCTCGAACCGCCCGAAGTCGTAGGGCTCGCCCGCCGCCGGCTCCTTCTGCACCAGGCGCTCCCGCAGGCCGCGCTTCTTGAGCGTCGCCGCGCGGTGGTAGCAGAACGGGTTGTTGCCCCGGCGGCCCAGGGTGCAGTGGGACGTGAACGAGCAGCCCGCCCGGCAGACGTCGGCGTAGTAGCAGGTCTTGCAGAACCCCCACAGCTCGGCGAGGTCGCGGTCCCGCACGAAGCGGATGGCCTCGGCGTCGGCCCAGATGTCGGCCAACGGCACCTCCCGCAGGTTGCCCCCGGTGTAGGGCGCGGTGGGCAGGCTGGGGCAGCCCTTGACCGTGCCGTCGGACTCGATGCCGATGGTGTAGCGGCCCGCCTGGCAGCCGGTCCAGTAGGCCGAGCCCTGGCCGGGGTAGCTGCGCAGGATCTCTTCCGTCGGGCCGTAGTAGCCGATGTTGTTGGAGGACTGGATCGCGAACGCCCGGCTGGGGGGCAGCCCCGCGTCGCGGGCCTCCTGGACCGCCTGGAGCTGCATCGCGGCCAGGGTGTCGCACACGTCCAGGATGCGCGGGGGGTCGAGGATCCACTCCGGCCGATCCGCCGCGCGGCCCATCGGCACGGTGAGCTGCACCCGCCACACCCGCACCCCCTGGTCCCGCAGCATCCAGCCGGTCTCCTCCAGCTTGTCCCAGGTGAGGTTGTTGATCTGGGTGTTGGCGGTGGTGATGAGCCCCACCTCGCGGCAGACCTCCAGGGCGCGCAGGGCCGCGCGCCAGCTCCCCGCGCTGTCGCGGAGCACGTCGTGGATGGCCTCCGGGCCGTCCACCGAGACCCCCACCGCCTTCATGCCCGCGTCCTTGAGCCGCCGGGCCAGCCGCGGCGAGAGGCCGCGCCCGCCGGTCTGCATGGTCACCCGGACCCCGCCGGACGCCAGGAAGCGGACCAGCTCCTCGATGTCCGGGCGCAGGTAGGCCTCGCCGCCGATCAGGGTGACCTCGCGGGTGCCCAGGCGGATCAGCTCGGCGGCGACGTCCAGCAGCTCGGCGGTGGACAGCTCGGTCTCCCGCGGGGCCGGCCCGGCCCGCGAGCCGCAGTGGGCGCAGGCGTGGTTGCAGCGCAGGGTGATCTCCCACACCGCATAGATGGGCTTGTCGAGGTCTCCCTGACCGATGGCGCGGGCGCTGGGCATGGGCGTCAGCTTAGCCGATGCGGGGTCAGGCGACCCTCGGGAAGCGACAGACGACCCGGAAGCCGATGCTCGGGTCCCGGCTCCACGCCGGAAACCAGTGGCGATAGGCGCTGCGGATGTCCCAGGGCAGGTCGTACCAGGAGCCCCCGCGGAGCACGCGCGGCGCCTCGAAGCCGTCGCCGACCAGGCAGGGATCCACCAGCTCCTGCCCGTCCCGGGGGTAGTCGCCGAACACGTCGAGGCACCACTCCCACACGCCCCCGGCCTGCTCCTCCGCGTTGAACGGCCCCCGGCCCAGGGGGCGCCCCCCGACCGGCTCCAGGTGCTCGCTGCGAAAGTTCGCCCGGATGGCCTCGGGGGGCGCCTCCCCCCACGGGAAGGAGCGCCCATCGTCGCCGCGCGCCGCCCACTCCCACTCGGCCTCGGTGGGCAGGTCGACGTGGGCCCCGAGCTGCGCGCCGAGCCACAGGCAGTAGGAGCGGCTCTGGTGCCAGTCGACGATGCTGACGGGCTGGGCGGCCTGGTTCAGCTCGGAGTCCCGGAAGCTGTCGGGCGGGGGCGCGCCGGTGGCCTCCACGAAGGTCTGGTACTGGTCGACGGTGACCGGGAAGCGGCCCAGCCAGAAGCCCTGGGAGATGCGGACCCGGTGCGGCGGGGACTCGTCGTACTCGGCGACGGGGTCGTAGCCGGCGTGGCCGTGGGCGAGGGTCGCGCCCCGCAGGTACCCCCCCGCGGGCACCCAGACGAACTCGAGCCCCAGCTCCGGCGCGCGCCACAGGGTCCCCGGGTGGGGGTCCGCGGGGGGGCGCTCGTCGACCCGCTCTGCGGAGAGGCCGCAGACGCTGCGGGCCTGGGCGCGCAGCGCGAGGTCGGGGTGCCCCGTGAGCGCCTGGGCGGCCTCCTCCAGGCCGGGCACGCCGCGCCCCCGCAGCACCCGGAGCACGACGGCGGCCGCCTCGACCAGATGGGGATCCGACGCCGCAGCCTCCAGCACGCGCAGGAAGGGCCCCGGCTCCACCCGGCGGCTGACCCCCAGGCAGGCGCGCAGCAGCTCCTCCAGGGCGTCGATGTCCGGGCGCTCCAGCAGCGCCTCCATGAAGGGTCGGAACATGCCCCGGAGCCCCATGGCGAGCAGGATCGGCTCCCGCCACCGGGGCTCACCGGCCCGCTCGGCCAGCTCGACCGCCGCGCCCCGATCCTGGGCATCCAGCGCGGCCAGGTACTCCTGGAAGGTGAGGTGCGGGAAGCGGTAGCGCTGGACGTCGCTCTCCACCAGCACGCCGCAGTCCTCCACCACGCGGTCCAGCAGCGCCTCCGGGCTCAGCTCCAGATCGGGCAGCTCCGGGAGCCGCTCCGCGAGCAGGGCGACCAGCTCCTGGCGGGCCAGCTCGGTCGGGGCGCGGCCGTCGCTGGCGGCCTGCATGGCCCAGGCGACGGGCGCGAGGGCGAGCTGGGTGTCCTCGGGGGGCAGCCCGCGCCGCACCCCCTGGTGCCGGGCCCAGCTCTGGAGCAGCAGGTCCAGGCACTCCTGGTAGAGGCGGACGCGGGCCTGCGGGAGCCGCCCCCGGGCGTACTGGAGCAGGCAGATGTTGGAGAGCAGCAGCGGATTGCCAGCCATGTCCCGGAGCTTCCGGCCGGCGGTGCCAGGGGTCGACGACAGCGCCTCCAGCAGCGCCCGGGCGCCCCGCTCCGCCCGCTCCGCCCGCTCATCGGCCGAGGCGTGCAGGTCCCCGTAGTCCCGCTCCACCACCTTGAACCAGCCCCGCACGTAGGCGCGGATGTCCTCCCACCCGAAGTCGAGCACGCCCAGGCCCAGCAGCGAGGCGTGCAGCTCCTGCCCCGCGCGCCGCCACGCCGCCTTCCGGCAGGAGACGACGAAGCGGCTGCCCGCCCAGGACTCCATCTCGACGTCCAGCCACTCGGCGACGCGGACCCGCGTGGCCTCGTCGCTGACCTCGTCCAGGCCGTCGAGCAGGAACAGGAAGGGCCCGCTGTCGGGGCGGACCGCCCGCCCGGCGCCGGGGTGCTGGCGGGCCGCGCGCTCGATCATGCTCGGCAGCAGCAGCCCGCGCGGGGGGTCCATCACGACCGGGGCGATGTCGATGAAGCGGAGCAGCAGGGGGGTGAGGCCCGTCGGCAGGCCCAGCCGCCGCCCGCGCCGCGCGCCGCAGAAGAGGTGCTTGAGCAGCGTCGACTTCCCCGAGCCGGGATCGCCGATCACCGCGACGCCGCGGAGCCGCGCCCCCTCCGCGATGCGCTGCTCCAGCAGGGCGAAGACGTGCCGGATGTCGAGCGCCCCCCGCGCGAGCCGGACCGCTGCGATGTCGTGGACATCGAGATCACGGGAGAGCGCAGCGCGATCGGGGCGCGGCGAGAGGGCCAGCGGCACGTAGATGTCGTCGATGGGCATCCGGAAGCGCTTGCCGTCCTGGGCGCCGACGATGGGCACCGAGCGGCAGGCCTGCTCCACCGCCTCCAGCCAGCGCCCGGTGAGCGCCCAGCCCCCCAGGGCCCCCATGCGCGCCAGCGCGGCCTCCACGTCCTGGCGCAGGCCCGCGTCCTTCCTCGCCAGGGTGAGGATGTCCTGGACCTTGCTGGCGCGGTCGCCGTCCTCGGTGACGAAGCGGCGTCGGTCCCCCAGCGCGTCGAGCACCTCGCCGAACTCCCCCTTGGAGAGCGAACACAGGTCCCGGTAGAGATCGGTCGTCCGGCCCATGCGATCCTCCACCCTCAGAGGGCGATGACGCCCTCGTCCCCGAACCCATCGGCGACCTCGGGGAAGGGTCCGGACATTTCGACACAGTCAAAACCATGCCACGATGTGTGATGCTCACATCACACACAAGCAGGAGGTCCATACCGGACCGTCACAGCGGCGCGGACGCCTGACCCATCCGCAGCGTCGGATCGCCCCACACGGTCCACGCCAGCCAGTCGGGGCCGCCATAGGTGCGCACCTTCAAGCGGGCGTCCTGGGCAGCCTGCCCCAGGGTGGCGCCCTCGGCCAGGCGTCGGAACAGCGTCCCGGCGAAGACCGCCGCGCGGTCCCGCGTCACCGGCCAGAGCGGCGCGACGACCGCCGCCGCGCCGGCCTGCTTGCAGGACGGGATCCAGCCCTGCGGGCCGATGAGCCCCGGCTCCGTCGCCGCCGCGTAGCACGACGCCAGCACCACCAGCGCGCCGTTCAGCGCGGTGGCCGCGGCGAGCTGCTGGGGCTCCAGGGCGTCGCCGTCGGGGAACCACATCGCGGCGCCGTCGTGGGCGGGCCGCCCGTGGGCCGTCAGGTAGAGGACGCCGATGGGCGCGTCTCCATTCAGGGCGTCGTCGAGGTCGAAGACCGTGCGGCAGAGCGGCATCACCCGCCCCAGGGTGGCCGCCATCTCGGCCTCCACCCCGCGCAGATCCCCGCCGACCACCACCGGCGCGGCGCGCAGGCTCGGGAACAGCGGCCCGGCGGGGCGGCGGGCCAGGGTCACCGACCCGGCCAGGAAGCGGTAGCCCCGGCCCTCGGGCCAGGCCAGCATCTCCCAGGGGATGAGGGTGCTGTGGCTCTCCTCGATCTCGAGCACCGCCTCGGACGCCAGCAGCGGCGTCAGCACCGCGTCGACCTCTGGCGGCAGCAGGTCGCGGGTGAGCGCGTGGGCGTCCTGCCCCACCCGGCGCTCGCCGTGCTCGGGGCTGCGGGCATACCACCGGCTCCACCGCTCCAGGCGCTGGGGGTCATAGAGGCCACGGGCGACCTCGCGGACCTGCACCCCCAGGGGGTGGGGCGCGCCCCGGGGTCCGTGGAAGTCGGGGGCGGTCCACTCGAAGCGGAATGTCTCGCCCTCCGGTCCGTTGGAGAGGCGGACGAGGCGCAGGAGGTGGCGCGCCGCAGGGGGCTCGAGCCGCGGGGGGCGCTCTCGGGGCTCCGGCGGGGGTCGGTTCTGTCGCCTGGAGCGGTCCGGGGGCTGCCAGCGGGGGGCCTCCGAGGACACCTCCCGCTCGCTCGACGCGGACAGGATGGACTGGATGAGCGCGTCGGCGGAGGCGTCGACGGTGGCCGCGTCGGCCTTGAGGAAGGCCTGGGCGACGCCCTGGACCTCTGTGGAGGCCAGCATCTCCTCCCCCACCAGCACCGAGAGCGGGACCTCGGCGATGCGCTCGGCCCCTCGGGAGAACCGGGCCCGGATCGTCAGGCGGCCGGGGCGGCTGGGGAAGACCTTCATCCGGGCCATCTCGGAGGACCCGTTGGGGCGCAGCACGACGTGCTGGGGTCCTGGCGGCTGCACCTTCCCCGCGTCCGCCGGGTCCAGCTCCACGTCCACCCGGATCGTCGCGCCGTCCTCGGGGACCGCCGCCACCACGGCCCCGGTCTCCCCCAGCTCCGCGTCCGGGGGGCGGAAGCCGGCGCGCACCACCAGGGGCTGGTCCACCGTGGCGGGCAGCCCCCGCTCGATGAGGGCCTCGGCCTGGGTGAGCACGTCGTGGGTGAGGGGGCGGGCCGGCCGGTCGAGCTGGGGGCTGCGGACGCGTCGGCCCGGGTCGGTCGGCTGCCACGGCACGACGGGGGGCGGAGGCTCGACGATGTGTTGGCCCGTGCTCCGAGGCTCCCACACGCTGGGCGGGCGCTTGGGGCCGGGGTCGTGCTCCTCAAGCATCTGCTGGAGGTGGGCCTTGCTCCAGGCCATCGTCCGGCCGGCCTCCAGCGCTGCGCCCTCGCGGCCGTATTCAGCGGCCAGCGCGCCAAGGGAGCGCTCCTCGATGTCCCGGTTCAGGCACCCCCGGGTGCGCTCCAGGAGCAGCGCGAGGTCAGGCGCCGCCCGCTGGATGGGGTCGAAGAGCGGGCTGAGCACCGCGCTCAGGTCCTTCAAAGCCAGACGATGCTCCCCGACGCTGAGGCGCTCGGCCTCCTCCCAGGCGGCCCGCAGGCTCTGCGCCGGGTCGGGCCCGCCGAGCCGGGGGGTCACGCCCAGCGCCAGTTCGGCCGCCATCACCGCGACGGCAAAGAGGTCGTCGTCCAGGGAGGGCGGCCCGTCGCGCCGCTCGGCGGAGGTCCAGGTCAGCGCAGCCAGCGGCACCGGCACCTGGGGCGGCCCCGGCGTCAGCTCCGGCCTGAGCGGACACACCCCGAGCACCTCGACCTCGCCGGAGTCCCGCACCCACACCCGCCACGGGTTCAGCGCCCCGTGCCCCTCCAGCCCTACCCTCTGCATGTCCTCGAGCAGGGTCAGCAGGCTGAACAGCAGCTCGGCGGCGGCGCGGCCGCTCGCGCGCCCGTCGCGCAGGAGCCGCGCCAGCGGGACACCCGCGCCCACCGGATAGACCTCGACGCCCCCGCCGCGCTGCGCCGCGCTGACCAGCCCCGGGAGGAAGGCGTCCTCCTCCGGCGGCGCCTCCAGCACCTCGGGCCGGGTCTGCTGCCAGATCGGGTGCCACACCCAGCCCACGAAGCGCCCGCCGCGCGCGTCCTCCAGGCCCACCAGGTCTGCGGTCGGCCCCGCCCAGCTCCATCCGGTGAAGGTCAGCTCCACGCCATGCCCTCCAGGCTCACCGCTCGGTCAGGATCTCCGCCTGCGGCATCCCATGTTGCCGCAGCACGGCGTTCGCCGCCATGCGTCCGGTCATCACCGCCCGCTCCATGAACTCGCAGTCCTGGTCCACCAGCACGAAGTCCCCGGCGGCCAGCAGGCCGGGGACGCCCGTCTCCACGGGGGTGCTGCAGGTGTGCCAGCCCGGGAAGAACCAGGTGAAGCGCTCGCCCCGGGCCAGGGTACGCTTGAGGACCACCGCCTCGGCCAGCTCGGGCCAGCAGGCGCGCACGTCGGCCTCGATGGCGTCGAGCAGGGCGTCCTCGGGGGCGTCGGGCGGGATGTCGCGGAACGCCTGGATCTCGATGACGCTGCCCCCGGTGGCCTCGGCCCAGGCGCGGCTGCGGTCCTGGGTGCGGTGCAGCAGGAAGCCGTTGGAGGCGTGGGCGGTCTCGTCCATCAGCACGGCCACCCGGGCCTTGGGGTCGACGTCCCGGTCGAACCAGTAGCGGGCCACGGTGTGGGCGCAGCCCTTGAGGCCCCGCGCGGCGGGCAGGGCCTCGCCGGCCAGGGCAGCGAAGGCCGGGGCGTCCACCGCCAGGATCACCGCGTCGGCGCGCAGGCGCTCGTCCTGGGCGGGCAGGGTCAGGCGCAGCCGCCCGTCGGGGAGGCGCTTCACGGCGAGCGCGGTCAGGGCGCGCTCGGGGGGGCCGGCGGTGGGCCAGCCGGCGTCGTCGAAGCGCCCGCCGTGGCAGGGGCAGGCGAAGCCGACCTCGGCGCGGGCCACCGGGCAGCCCAGGTGGGTGCAGGCCCCCCACAGCGCCCGCACCTTCTCGCCCTTGCGGTGGAGGAACACCGGCATGCCCTCGTGGTGGAGGGTCGTCCAGCCCTCCTCGGGCGGGTCCAGCTCCAGCGTGGCGCCGGGGCGCCCCACCGTGGCCCCGACCACGCGGCCGTCCTCCAGGGTGAGGCCGGTCGCGGGGGTGGCCAGGCGCAGGTCCACCTTGAGGCGGTGCAGGATCTCCTCGAAGGGATCCCACAGCAGCTCCTGGGGGTTGCCGCGCATCCAGCGCACCTCGTAGCCGTTGAAGCGCTCGCTGATCGCGAAGGTGCCGGCGTCGAGCTGCTCGGGCTCCACAAAGTAGAGGGAGCGGCTGTAGAGGCCCGGGTAGAGCCGGTAGCCGGTCAGGGGCACGTCCTGGGTCTCGAAGCGCTCGGTGACCGACAGGCCGCCCCAGGTCTCGCGGGCGTAGGGGCGGGTCAGCTCCTTGATGTAGCGCTGGCCCTTGCGGTAGGCGGGCCAGAACGCCCCGTAGCCCAGCTCCTTGGCGCGCTCCCGGGCGCGGCGCAGCAGCTCGCCGGCCTGGGCGGGGTGCAGGGAGGTCTCCACCGACCCGAAGCGCACGCCGTTCTCCCACAGCGCGGGCTCGCGCAGCGCCCCCTCCAGCCCGAAGCGGGCGAGCAGCTCGGTGAAGTGGACGTAGCCCCTGGCGCAGCCGTGGATGCCGTGCTCGACGTCCAGGGTGTGCTCGCCCTGGGGGACCGTCCAGCCCTGGACCTTGCCCCCCAGGCGCTCGGCGGCCTCGACCAGGGTGACCGCGACGCCGCGCTCGGCCAGCTCGATGGCGGCGGAGATGCCGGCGGGGCCCCCGCCGATGACGAGGACGCGGGGGACGGGCCCGGCGGCGCGGGCGCGGAGGGGCAGCGCCGCGGCGGCGAGCTGCATGAGGCGGCGACGGGAGAGCATCGCGTCCCCCTCTATCCCGTCCTGATCCGGGGACCGGACCTCTGGGAGACCCGAGGTGATATAAACCAGGGCCACGCCCCCGCGGCGCCGCTTGATGGGTGTCCATGATCCGCCGCCTGCAGCTCACCGACACAGGTCCTTCTCGCGCGCTGAGCTTCGACTTCGCGCCCCGCATGAACGTCCTTGCGGGCGACAACGGGCTGGGCAAGACCTTCGTCCTCGACGTCATCTGGTGGGCGCTCACGACGACATGGGTGGGTGAGCAGGCGTTCCCGTGGCGACCCCCCAGCACCTCCCGAGAAGATCGACCCGCGCTCCGACCGGACATCACGGCGGTGCTCGCAGGTCCGGCCCCGGATGTTGAGATCCACGCCGGTGGGGTCTGGCGATGGGAGCGTCAGGAGTGGGAGGGCAAGCCCCAGCGTCGCCGACGCCGCGGGGACGCCGCCCTCGACGACACGCCCTCGGGCGTCCGCACTCCCCCGACGAGCCTCATCGTGTATGCGCGCATCGACGGCACCTTCGCCATCTGGGACGCCCTGCAGACCCGGGGGAAGGTCCACGATCCCGACCGGGCCGCCGTATTCATGGAAGCCTCTGAGGTCTGGGAGGGCAAGCGCGCGGCCTCCAACGGTCCGGATGCTCCCCGGATCGTGTGCCGTGGCCTGATCGAGGACTGGGTGAGCTGGCAAGGCACCCGCGCGCCCGAGTTCGCGTCGCTGCAGCAGCTCCTCACCCTCCTCTCCGAGCCCTCGGAGCCCCTCAAGCCGGGTCGCCCCACCCGGGTCCGGGTGGACGACCGACGGGACATCCCCACCCTCGATCTGCCGCAGGGCGTGGTCCCGGTGACTCTGGCGTCCGCCGGGATGAAGCGCATCCTGAGCCTGGCCTACCTGCTGGTCTGGGCGTGGACCGAGCACCAGAAGGCCGCAGAGCTGCTCAACCGCCCGCCCGCCCCCGACATGGTGGTCCTCATCGACGAGGTTGAGCTGCACCTGCACCCCCGCTGGCAACGCACGCTGCTGCCCGCGGTCCACAAGGCCATCGCGGTGCTGTCGACAGACCTCCGCCCCCAGTTCTTCGTCACCACCCACGCGCCGATGGTGCTCGCTTCCCTGGAGACCGTGTTCGATGAGGAGGTGGACGACCTGCTGGTGCTCGAGCGGGACGGCTCGGTGATCCGCGCCCAGGAGCTGCCCTTCGTGAAGGAGGGCGACGTCACGGGGTGGCTGTCCTCGGAGGTCTTCGGCCGGATCGGGGGGCGCTCCAGGGAGGCGGCGCTGGCCGAGGACGCTGCGCAGGACTTCCTGGCCGGCCGTGAGAATGAAGCCAGCACGAAGCTCCTGAGGTTGGAGCGCATGCTGCGAGGGCAGCCCGCTCCGGACGGCATGGAGCTGCTCGCGGCGCTCGGAGCGCAAGACGATGCGCCTCCCTTGATCGAGCGGATACACGCCGCCCTCGCAGCCACCCTCCCTGGACATGACGCATTCTGGGCACACTGGAGTCTGGTCTATCGACGTCGCGTCGCGTCGGAGGGGGGATGAGGCACGTCGACCCTCCACCCCGGCCCCGCGGGTGGCAGACCCATGTACTCGCGAAGGGCCGGAGGTGGCTGAACGAGTCACCGGACCACCGCAACGCCAAGGACGCCAAGGACCTCTGGTCAGGATTCCGCGACGAGGTCATCACAGCGTTCAACGAGATCTGCTGCTACACGGTCGTCTGGGTCCCCAACGGTGACGTCGAGCACTTCATCCCGTGGGCCGAGGTCCGAGGGACACGCAAGGCCCACCTGGCCTACCAGTGGTTGAACATCCGCTACGCCGACGGCTGGATCAACCGTTCCAAGGGAACCCTTCGCTTCCCCGATCCCTTCGTGGTCCAGGACGAGTGGTTCGACCTCAAGCTGCCCTCGCTGGAGTTGGAGGCCACGGACAAGGTCCCTCCCGAGCACATGGCGGCTGTTCAGAACCTGCTCAAGCGGACCCGAAACGACCCTCGGGTGATGAGGACGCGCCGACGCTACTTCCGGCAGTACCAGGAGGGCCAACGCCCGCTCTCCCTCGTCGATGAAGAGGCTCCCCTGCTCGGCCGGGCGCTGCGCGCCAACCCCGACTACCTGCTCGACGCCGACCGCGCCCTCCTCAGCCCTACACCCCCACAACCGCCAGCTTCAACGGCGGCCGACCATCCGGGCTCGGGAAGTCCGCCTCCGGGGTGAGCACCTCCACCCCCTGGAGCGGCCGCCCGGCCTTCTGCGCGCAGCGCTCCAGCACCCCCAGCCACTCCTCCAGCGGCACCGTGGAGACGTGGTTCGTCACCAACAGCCGCCCGCCGGGCCGCGTACACAGCAGCGCCGGCTTGAACAGCGCGGGGTAATCCCGCACCGGGTCGATGGCCCCCCAGGGGGAGGTCGCCCAGGTCGGCGGGTCCAGCACGACGAGGTCGAACTGCTGCGGCGCCAGCCGCCGGAAGCGCCGCCGCCGACGGGCCCGGCCCTTGAGCGGCAGGCCGGCGAGCTGGCGCAGGGCGGGCAACGCGTCGGCCTGGATCGTGGCGAAGCGATCTTCCGTGATGCCGTTGAGATCGGCGTTGTCGCAGCCGACCTCCAGAGCCGAGGCCGCGAAGTCCAGGTTCGTGACGCGCCGCGCCCCGCCCGCGGCGGCGGCCACCCCGACCCCGCAGGTGTACGCGAAGAGGTTGAGCACCTCGGCCCCCTGGGCGTGGGCCTTCACCCAGCGCCGCCCGGCCCGCAGGTCCAGGAAGAGCCAGGGGTCGAGCCCCCGGTGCCGGGCCCGGAAGCGGTAGCGCAGGCCCAGCTCGGTGACGACGTGGTCCGCCAGCGCCTCCGGGGGCGGAGCGGGCAGCGCGGCCTCGCCCTCCCCCCGGTGGTTGAAGACGGGCCACAAGCCCAGCCGCGCGGCGAGGGCCTCGACGGCGGCGACGTCCTCCCGGGCGGGCGGCGCCCGGAAGCTCTGGGCCAGCAGCACCGGTCCGTAGCGGTCCACGCTCAGGCCGGGCCACCCCTCCACCGCGCCGTGGAAGAGGCGGTACGCGGTGGTGTCCTCAGCGTGCAGGGCGTCGCGCAGCGCCGCGCGGCGGTCGAGGGCGGCGGCGAGCCGATCGGAGAGGGCGGGCATGCAGGCGGGTGTAACCTGTGTTGTGTAGACGTCCCCTGGGGTGCCCGCCGATGCTCGCCCTCCTCCTGGTGTTGTCCTGCGCGACGGCCCCGCCCGACACCCCCGAGGCCTGCGCGGCGGTCGCCGCCCCCGAGGCCCAGGACCGGTGTCGCGCAGCGCTCGCCAACGAGGTCTACCAGGCGGACCCGGAGGCCGGGGTGCGCTGGGTCGAGGGCATCCAGGACCCCACAGCGCGGGACTACACCTGGTTCATGTTGACCCGGGAGGTGCTCGGAGGGGTCACCAACCTGTGCTGCAGGATCGAGGACCCCCTGATCCGGGAGCGCTGTGAGGGGATGATCCGCCGCCCCCACCTCCTGCCGGCGCAGGCCGCAGCCGTGAGCCACGTGGACGAGCGCGCGCGGATCTGCCCGATCCCCGAATACCTCATCACCGAGTGCCCCGACGGTCGGCGTCAGGTGGGCCTGAGGCGGGCAGACCTGCGCATCGACGCCCTGCGCGCGCCTCTCGCGGACGACGCCCAGCGCGCGTGGATGCGCCACCAGGTGGAGCTGTACAGCGGCCAGCTCCATTTCTGCTTCCAGATGAAGGCCGCCCCCGAGCGCATGTGCGAGGCGGAGATCCCGCTCACCCTGCGCTTCGAGGCGGACGGCCGGGGGGAGACCACCGGGGATGAGGTGGCCAGCCCGTCGCTCGCGGAGTCTGTCAGAAGGTGCATGGCGCACCGGACCCTCTTCATCGCGCGCGAGGACTGGCCGGCCGGGCCGGTGGAGGTGGACATGACGCTGACGCCGATCTGGCCTTGATCATCACCGCCGCTTCGGCTGCGTCGTGATGCGGATGGTGCTCTTCGCCCCGTCGTGCCCCTCCACCACCAGCCGCCTCGCCCAGCTGCGGAACCAAAGCCGCAGCCGCTCGTTCAGGTACGCGCCCTCCACCTCCACGAAGGAGATCTCGCCGTCCCGCTGCACCATCTCGATGGTGAAGACCGGGGAGGGTTCACAGGCCAGCAGGGGCTGGTCGAGGTCGGTGAGGGTGACCCGCAGCCAGTTGTCGTCGTCCTGGATGGTCTGCAGCAGGGCGGCGCGGGCGGCCTCGGGGTCCGCGACGCGGAGCACCTCGACCTCGAAGACGAGGCTCTCCTCGGCCTGGAAGCCCTCGTGGGGGAAGCCAGGGAAGCAGGCGGGCTGCTCCCAGACGGTGGGGGTGTCGCAGGGGGGCTTGAAGCCCTCGGGCGCGGGGATGGGCTCGGGCCAGCGCCCGCCGGGATCGAGCGGGGGTCGGTTCAGGTAGCGGCGATGGGTCATGACCTCGCAGCGCTCCTTCATGGGCTCCGTCTCGATCAGACAGCAGAAGTGCGCGTGGCCGAGGAAGTCGCGGCTGAGGTTGAGCCAGGCGTAGTCCCGCACCACCGGATCCTGCAGGGCGTAGACCTCCATCACCGTCGCCTCGGGGGCCTCCGCGAAGCGGCGCCCCAGGCACTGCGGGCCCTCGGCGTGGCCCGTCAGGCACGCCTCCACCGGTGAGGCCGGGGGCGTATCGCAGGCCAGAAACAGCAGCAGGACGATCATGCTCCCTCAGACAGCGACGGCCAGGATGCGTTCACCCGCCGAAATCCATCGTACGACGGGGATGTAAGATCCGTGAAGGTGGGCATGCGCCGCACCGCCCACGTAGGCTGATCCTGCGAGGTGGTGATGATGATGCAGGCTCCGACACCGGGCCAGCACCGACTTGTGGTGCGGTCCATCGGCAGCGCTGCGCCCGCGATCCAACGCGCGATCGTTCAGGCGCTCCGGCTGCCCAAGGATGACGTCCTCCGACGGCTCTACCAGGCCCCCTCCGTCCTGCTGGACGGCATCGCTGAGCCCTTGGGAGAGCAGCTCAGCGGTGTGCTCTCCGAAGCCGGCCTGGAGACCGAGGTGCTGCCGATGGACGCACCCTTCACCCCTGGCGTGGGCGACCGCGAGGTCGCCCTGCACGTCGGCGACCCCGCCCGCCTGCGGGAGGTGGTCGCCGTCGTCGCCCGCTTCCTGGGCAGCGACGCCGCCGGGGCCGCCCAGGTGCTGCGGAGCGCGCCCGCGGTGCTGGTGGGGCAGGTCTCCATCGCCACGGTGGAGGCCCTGCGCGCCCAGCTCGCGCCCCTCGGGGTGGAGCTGGACGTCTCGGTGGGCGGGCAGTCCCGCTACGACCTCTTCCTGGGGCCCTGCGAGCCCGGCGTGCGCTCCCTCGCCGCGCGGGTCCTGCGCGCCCTGGGCGTGGAGGCCCAGCCCGAGGGCCCCCTGCTCGCCCTGAACCTGGACCGGGCCACCGCCGACCGGGTCTGGGCCCAGCTCCAGCCCCGCGCCCCGGTGCGCCTCATCGACCAGGCCTTCCAGCGCTTCGCGATCCGCCTGGAGGAGGCCCCCGACACACCGGAGGTCCGCGCCCTGCTCGTCGCCCAGACCGGCATGCCCGCAGCGGTCGCCCCCCGGGTGCTCAGCCGGCTGCCCATCGTGCTGCACCAGGGCGCCCGACACACCGACGTGCCCGCTCTGCTCAGCGCCCTCGCCGAGGTCGGCGCCCGGGCCACCGCGCAGCTCCTCACCTTCCTGACCTTCGATCTGGTGGTGGAGCAGGTCACCGACCGGGCCCGCGCGGTGGACGTCGTCGCCGCGATGACCGGCCACGACGCCGCCACCGTCTCCCAGTCCCTGCGCGCCCTGCCCGCCCGGCTGGAGGGCCCCTTCAACCAGACCTGGGCGCTGTGGATGCAGGCCGAGCTGCGCGCCGCGGGCGTGCGGGCCTCCCTGGAGGAGCGATGAACACCGGCGCGACGCTGCACCTGGGCGTGGCCGAGCAGGGCAAGGTCCACGCTCTGGCCGGCGAGCACGGCGAGGCCCTGCGCCACTACCGCGAGGCCCTGCGCATGGCCATCCAGGCCGGCGACGCCGACGTCTTCTCCCGGCACTACACACAGTGCGTGCTGGAGTCCCTGGAGCACATGGGCTCCTGGGCGGAGATCCTCGCGTTCTGCGAGCGGGCCGAGTCCTGGTACGCCGAGCACCCCCCCGAGCACGAGCTGGCCTGCGCCGACTACGCCGCCGTGCTCCAGCGCAAGGGCGTGGTGCTGCTCAAGGCCGGGCGCGCGGATGAGGCCCTCGCCGCCCTCCAGGCCGCGGTCGCCCGGGTGCCCCGGGGCCAGCTCCCCCTCGCCGACGGCCTCATCGGCTGGCTGCGGCGCCGCTACCTGGTCCAGCCCAAGCGCCTGGCCCACGAGCAGGACCGCCACCGCTACTTCGTCGTGCGCGCGGACAACGTCGATCCGTCCCGCGCCATCCCCCTCCCCGAGGGCATCGGCCCTCGTCCCTGACCTCCGGAGGACACCAGCATGTCCATGTTGACCAGCAAGATGGAGCGGATGAGCCCAGGCCAGATCCTGGCGGACGCCGAGATCGCCAAGTTCGTCGAGTCCCTGGCGCTCGGCATCGCCAAGGCCCAGGAGGCCCTGGACCGCAACACGGTCGACTCCTACATCAAGCTCGCCCAGAACCCCCTGCCCGACGGCCAGACCACCCTCATCGACCTGGGGCTGGTGCCGGCGTTCTACCACTTCCAGTACGCCGACCTGGAGGTCAACCTCCAGGTCTCCCTCAAGGTGGACCAGTCCACGAAGCTGGGCATCGGCGCCTTCGTCAACAGCGACGACACCGACCGCTCCTCCAGCAACAGCCAGAGCGTGGGCACGGTGACCGTCAAGGTCATCCAGGGCAACGGCGCCCCGGCCCAGGCCATCCTGGAGATCAGCGAGAACGCCGAGGGGCAGGTGGACATCGCCACCTCCACGGTCAAGCTCATCGAGCAGGGCACCGGCAACGCCAGCAGCGGCGACATCGAGGTCGAGCTGGAGGACGGCCTGTGGCAGAGCGCCCACGCCCTGGCCGACGCCATCCGCAACGACCCCGGCGCCAGCAGCAACAACGTGCCCGAGGTCGCCGACGCCGACGTGGACGTCGTGTGGCCCGCCTCCCCCATCCTCTGTACGACGTCCAACGCCGACGCCTTCAAGGTCAGCCCCAACAAGGTGCGCGTGGTGTGGGCGAACAACGCCCCGGCCCGCGCGATGTTCTCCCTGACGGGCAACAACGAGGGCACCCTGGAGCTGGCCTACACCGACAGCAGCAGCGCCGCCCAGGGGCCCCACGTCCTCGCCACGGTGGGGCCGAACACCAGCGCCCAGGGCGTGAACGTCAACCTGGGCAGCGACCTGACCGCCACGATGGTCAACCTGCTGCTGGAGCTGAACACGAACACCGCGCTCAGCTCGGACTACGACGCCAAGGCGGTGTTCGTGGGCGGCTCGATGGGCAGCCCCCGCATCCCCCACTTCGACAACAACTCGAGCACCCTCAAGCCCGGGGACCTCGACGCCCTCGACGCGATCATCCGCTACCTGGGCGCGGCCCCCAACGCCCGCATCGAGCTGACCGGCCACACCGACAACACCGGCTCGAAGTCCTACAACTACGGCCTGGGCACCCGCCGGGCCAAGGCGGCGCGGGACTACCTGGTGGACCACGGCGTCTCGGCCAGCCGCCTGGAGATCGCCAGCAAGGGCGAGGACGTGCCGGTGGGCGACAACAGCACCCCCACCGGCCGCGCTGAGAACCGCCGGGTGGAGATCAAGGTGCTCTCCGGCCCCACCGACGTGTTCGAGGTGGCCACCGACGGCAACGGCGCCGCCTGGACCACCACCACCATCTCCAGCAACCTCGGCGCGCTGCTCGGCGCCTGGGACGGCTCGGCCCAGGCCACCGCCAACGACGGCGACACGGTCACCATCCCGGCCGGCGGCGGCGTGGCCCTGACCTTCAAGGACAGCGGCGCGACCGGCGACCAGTTCAACCGGGGCGCCGACGCCCGGGAGACCGCCGCCAACCTGGCCGCCCTCATCAACACCAGCGCCAGCCTGCCCAACCACCACGCCTGGAGCGTGGGCACCGTGGTCTACATCCTGGGCCCCGGCGGCAAGGTCACCGTGACCCTGACCACCGACGCGGTGGGCGCGGGGGCCAACAGCACCAACCTGGACGACCCCAGCGGCTCCATCGCCATCGGCCAGCCGTTCCAGGGCGGCGCGGACGGCGGCCAGGCCAACCCCGGCGACACCCTGGACCTGGGCGGGCACACCCTGACGGTGGTGGACGCCAGCGCCTCCCCCGGCCCCAACAACTTCGCCAAGGGCGCCAACGCCGGAGAGACCGCCAACAACCTGCGCGACACCATCAACAACCTGTCGGGCTGGAACGCCTCGGCCGCTGGCGACACGCTGACGGTCACCGGCCCCTCGGGCAGCTCGCTCAGCACCGACAACACCCTGGCCTTCAAGCTCTCGGCGAACCGCATCGGCGGCACCGTCGACAAGAGCGACACCTACAAGAACGACGCCTTCGCCTACGGCGCCAGCGTCTCGTTGGACGTCGCCCGCAAGTACGAGCAGTCGGTCACCGGCAACTCCAGCATCAAGGTCCGGATGACCAGCATCCCCGCCCCGCCGCAGTTCCTGGACACCATCGCTGACTACCTCGACCGGGTGCTGTGATGAGCGCGGCCAACCAGTTCAACAAGCTCACCAACACCCTGGCCAACGCGCCGGTGGCCGAGATGGTGAGCAACCTGGGCCTGGCCATCGCCAAGGCCCAGGCCGCGCTGGACAAGAACTCCATCGCGGTGGCCCGGGAGATGGCCGCGACCGAGATCCAGTTCGGGGATGACACCTTCAACCTCATCCAGCTCGGCTTCGCGCCCACCTTCTACGCCTTCACCGACGCCACCATCGAGGTGAAGCTGACCTTCTCCATGAAGGACGAGCAGTCCATCGGCGTGTCGACGAGCGCGAGCGGCACCTTCTTCATGGTCTCGGCCAGCTTCGAGGCGTCCTACTCGCGCAAGTTCAGCTTCGAGGCGTCGGGCTCCAGCTCCATCGCCGCGAAGATCGTATCGCTTCCGCCTCCGGCCACCTTCCTGGAGGTGCTCAACCGCTTCCACGCCAGCAACGACGGCGGCCAGGGCCAGCAGACACAAACCTGACCCCCTCCCCCTCTTCTCCTGGAGATCACATGGACATCGGACAGACCCTCGCCAGCGTCCCCATGGGCGACATGATCCGCGACATGGCCCTGGCCATCGCCGAAGCCCAGTTCGAACTGGACAAGAACAGCATCATCGTCGCCGAGATGATGGGCGGTCAGCGCCTGCTCCGCGACGCCAACGGCAACCTCGTCGACTACGACGGCGACGTCATCGAGCCCCAATACGACACAGACGGCAACCCCCTCTACAACGAGGACGGCAACCTCGTGTACGGGGAGGGCCAGGGCCCCCGCGTCATCGACTCCCGGGTGTACTTCGGCTACACCTACGAGCCGCTGCTCGACGCCCTGGGCCGCGTGCAGTACTGGGACGCGACCACCTACGACGCCAACGGCGCGGTGCTCACCGGCGGCCAGAAGATGAAGATGGTCCGCAAGCCCCGCATGGTCTCCATGATGGAGCTGGGCTTCACCCCCACCTTCTACCAGTTCGTCGACAGCCTCATCGAGGTCAAGGTCGCGGTCAGCGTGACCCGCAGCACCGAATACAAGTGGGGCAGCAAGACCGAGTCGAAGACCGAGAGCAAGGAGGACATCATCCGCTCGGTCAAGACCCACTCGTGGAACTTCAACTCGAGCTGGGGGCAGTTCTCGGGCGCCCGCTACGCCCAGAAGAAGACCGGCGAGGTGACCCGCACCGTCGTCCAGTCCGTCGACGCCTCGTACAGCAACAAGTACAGCTACACCGCCGAGGGTGCGAGCGTGCTGCGCACCAAGCTGGTGCCCCTGCCGCCGCCCCCCATCCTCGAGGAGCGCATCCGCGAGGTCATGGAGCAGGAGCGGGACTTCCTGGCCCGCGCCGCCCAGGGCGCGGTGGGCATCTATGAGAAGGACAAGAAGGGCGCGCTGGTCCAGGACAGCACGCCACCCGTCACCTCTTCCTGAGCCGGAGGCCTGAATGCCTGCGCAGAACGCGGTTCAGCTGGGGCAGGAGCTGCTCAACGTCCCCTTCCCCGACATGGTGCGCAACCTCGGCGTCGCCATCGCGGAGGCCCAGTACGAGCTGGACCTCGTCGGCGTCCGCATGGCCCAGCTCATGGCGGGCTACGCGGAGTACATCGACGAGAGCGGCGTGAAGCACGTCACCACCCACAAGGTGGACTTCGGCGGGCAGCAGCTCTCCCTGCTGGAGCTGGGCTTCACCCCGACCTTCTACCAGTTCGTCGACACCGTCATCGAGGTGAAGCTCTCCATCTCGATCAACTCGGAGTCCACCTCGACCATCGAGCACAAGACCAAGACCTTCGGCACGGACCAGGGGCTGATCAAGACCCTGTTCAAGGGCGGCCAGATCCGCACCTCCTCCGTCAACGCGAACTACGCCTCCAAGTACCAGTACCACGCTGAAGGCTCCAGCCTGCTGCGCACCAAGCTGGTCACCGTGCCGCCCCCGCAGCTCCTCGAGGAGCGCATCCGCAAGATGATCGAGGACCAGACGGCGAATCCGTGAGCTACACCTCCTGGCAGGACCTGCTGGACGACGAGGAGCAGCCCTCCGGCGGTGGGCTGCTCGACACCCTGGGCGAGCGCGCCGGGGCGGTGGGCGACGCGCTGGTCGAGCGCTCCGACGCCGCCATCGAGCGCGGCGAGCCCATGACCCAGGAGCAGCTCGACGCCGCCGCCAAGGAGGAGCTGCTCAACCAGATCCCCGGCGTCGCCACCCTGATGCAGGAGCGCAAGGGGCTGGAGTCGAAGATGCGCGCCCTGCTCGGCCAGGGCGACGACGACGAGGGCGAGGACCCCCGCCGGGCCCGGCAGTTCCCGGTCCTCGAGCACACCCCGGAGTCCCGCATCCTCGACCGCCAGCTCGCGAAGCGGGACGAGGACCGCCACATCGCCCAACAGCACCGCCTGGCCCTGGAGGACCTGGAGCGCCGGGAGGGCGAGACCCGCGAGGCGTACCGCCGCCGCCGCCGGGCCGCGCGCGCCGCCCGCCGCCGGGAGCAGCAGCGCGCCCAGCAGCGCGCCGCCGACCGCAAGCGCAGCGCCTTCAACGAAGCCCGCACCGCCTCGCGCTGGGACCGCCTGCGCGACGCCGCCGCCCTGGGCCGCGCGCTGCGGGAGCGCCTGGAGAAGGGGGGCCGGGACGCCGCCGACGCCGACCGCCGGGACGCCGCCCAGGCCAACGCCCGGAAGGCCGCCTTCGAGCGGGCGATGCGCAGCTCCCGCCAGCGCCGGGACGCCCTCGACCGCTGGGCGAACGGCCGCGCCGGCAAGGCCGGCGACTGGCTGGACGAGCGCATCCAGGCCAGCCAAGACGCCACGAAGAAGGCCCAGGAGGCCCGCGAGACCGCCCGCCGCCTGGAGGAGCGCCTGGACACCCTGGGCGTGGACACCCGCTTCCTCCGCAAGGTCGACGACGCGATCAACCGCCCCGTCCGCGCGGTCGATGACCTCCTGAAAAAGAAGGACGCGTCGCGACTGTCCCGACCGGATGGGGATCAGCAGAAGGCGAAGCGCAAGGACGACGGCGGCGTGGCCGCAGACAAGCCCGAGAAGAAGAAGGCCCCCGAGGACGACGTCGCCGCGAAGGACCAGAAGCGCGACGAGCAGCGCGACGAAAAACGCGACGAGCAGCGCGCGGAGGGCGGCCAGGGCGAGGAGGAGGCCCAGACCCCGGCGATGCCCGACCCGCAGGAGATCCGGGACCAGTCCCGGGAGCGCCGCAAGGAGCAGCGCCGCGAGGATCGCCGCGAGCGCCAGCGCGAGGCCCGCAGCCGGGACCGCTCCCGGGACCGCCAACGGGACCGCCAACGGGACCGGGACGCCGACCGCGACGCCCAGCGGGACCGCGAGCGGGACCGCCGCCGCCTCGACCGATAGAATCCTTTCCTCTTGGAGTGTGGCATGTCGGACGTCAACCAGGTCCTCACCACCATCGACGACTACCTGCTGAGCCTGGCCGACGGCATCGCCCTGGCCCAGACCCAGCTCTCCCGCCTGGGGGCTCAAGGGCCGCCCGGCAAGCAGTTCAACTACTACCTTCCGAAGCTGGACTTCGAGCTGCGCATGACCCTGAACATGGTGGAGAGCAGCTCGCTGAGCGAGCGCTACGACCCCTACCGGGGCGAGCGCGCCGCCCGCGACCAGCACGTCTGCTTCGCCCCGGTCACCAGCGAGCAGCAGGCCAGCTCCAGCTTCTCCGCCGAGATCGTCAGCGTCATCAAGGGCAGCTTCGTGGCGGTCCCGGCGAACGAGGGCCTGCCGGCGGTCCACGTCTCCAGCCAGCTCGACGCGAGCAATCCCCAGGCGGTCGTCGTCACCGTGCGCGCCCGCAACGCCGCTGGTGAGCCGATGGCGGGGCTGGAGGTCCAGTTCAACCTGGACCGCGACGAGACCGTCACCCTCACCGACGAGACCGGCACGGTCGACGGCAGCACGCTCAACTGGACCGGCACGTACCTGCGGGACGGCGTGGTGACCACCGACAGCAGCGGGCAGGCCACCACGACGCTGTTCGTCGGGGGTGGGATGGCCAAGGGGGCGCGCCTGGCGGTGGTGCTGGACGCCGCGTATCGAACCGAGCTGCTCGTCTACGAGGTGCGCTGATGATCGTCTCCGGGACCCTGCGCTCCGCCGAGGGGGAGCCCCTCGCCGGCCGGCTGGTCATGGTCGTGACCCCCGACGGCGGCGAGGCCCGCCCCCTCGGCGAGACCACCACCGAGGACAGCGGCGCCTTCCGCGTCGAGCTGGCCGACGTCCCCGCCTTCCCCGTGCTCGGCCTGTGGGTGGACGACCGGCCGGCGCTGTGCACGCCGCAGAGCGTCGACGGCGACCTCATCGAGCTGGGCGAATTGGTGTTCCGCGAGGACGCGCCGCTCATGAAGGCCAGGCTGTTCCCCGCCGCCGACGGGGCGCTGTACGGGGTGAGCGCCGCGCTGGTCCGCGCCGCGAGCGTCGAGACCGCGACCACCCGCGAGGCCACCACCGAGACCGCGACCACCCGCGAGTCGGCATCGCTCTCCGAAGCCACGACCACCCGCGAGTCGGCCTCGCTCTCCGAAGCCTCCACCACCCGCGAGTCGGCCTCGCTCTCCGAAGCCACGACCACCCGCGAGGAGGCCGCGACCGCCGAGAGCGCGACGTCCACCGAGACCGCGACCACCACCGAGACCGAGACCACCTCCGGGACCGCGACCACCCGCGAGGACACCACCGCCGCGGCCACCGCCACCGAGGCCCCCCAGCAGCTCTCCCGCACCCAGGAGCTGCGCCGCATGATCCTCTCCACCGGCGAGGACGTGGCCAGCGCCGGCCGCGCGATGGTCGAGGAGGACAGCCCCTACGTGCTCGGAGACGTGAAGATCAGGATCAAGGGCGTGGTTCAGCCGGGCGAGGACAAGGGCGTGGAGGTGGCCTTCCTCACCGAGTCCTCCCTGGGCAAGGTCGACGCCGCCAACCTCAGCGAGATCGAGCTGAGCTACACCCCCACCCGCGCCACCGGCGCCAGCACGGTCACCGAGGGCCCCACCATCCCCGACGTGGTCGGCTACACCCGCGACCTCGCGGTGCGCAAGCTCACCGCCCAGGGCCTGCACGCCGAGGTCAGCCGGGTGGCGGTGGACATGAGCCTGCGGCGCAGCCACAGCATGGTCGGCCGGGTGGTGCGCCAGAGCCCCGCCGCCGGCACCCCCGCCACCGCGGGCGCCCGCGTCCGCCTCTTCGTCGGCATGGCCGATCGATAAGGGAGTTCCGATGCCCACCTTCGATGCCCCTACCCTGCTCGACGCGCTCTCGGCCCCGGTCGGCGACCTCATCAGCTCGGTCGGCGAGTCCGTGGCCTCGGCCCAGCGGGACCTGGACGCCGCGACCATCGCGCACCTCCGGCAGATCTACGCCGCCGACCAGGGCTTCTTCCACGAGCTGCAGCGCATCGGCTACCGGCCGACCTGGTACCACATCCCCGAGGTCGAGGCCGAGCTGCAGATCGCGCTCAAGGTCACCGGCACCCACGAGGAGTCCGGCGGGGCCCGCAGCGGCGTGGAGCAGGTCTCCCGGGTGCGCATGTACGGCGCGCCGGCCGACGCCGGCTACACCAACCGCTTCAACTACGAGCTGACCGCCGCCAGCAAGGTGAAGTTCCGCATCGTGCCGGTGCCCGAGTCCCCGGCGATGGAGCAGATCCGGGTCGTGCCGGCGGTCACCGGGCTCACCGTGCAGCAGGCCGTCGACCGACTGAACGCTCTGGGCGTGCCCCACCAGCGCCCCGAGGACGTCAAGCCCACGGCCATCGTGACGGCCCAGAGCCCGGCGGCCGGTGAGCTGCTGGAGGGCAACGTGGTCGAGCTGAAGGCGTGAGTGGCCAGCGCGGTCCCCAAGGATGACGCGGCCCTGGCCGCGCTGACCGGCCTGGACCCGGCGGTGATCGCCGTGGCCCGGGTCGTGCTGAACCGGCTGTGCACCTCCCCGATGGTCGAGGACCACCGCCTCGCCCTGCTGCTGGCGGTGACCGAGGGGGAGGGCAGCGACCTCGGGGAGACCCTGGGGCGGGCCGTGCTGCGCGCGGGGCCGGTGAACCAGCTCACCGACCTGCTCGCCGTGCGGGGCATCGGCCCCAAGCGCCTGGCCCTGCTGGCCCATCGCCTGGGCGCGGTGGACACGGCCACGTTCCGCCTGGGCACCGAGGAGCCCGAGGAGGCCCTGGCCCTGGCCCGCGCCCAGCTCGCCGCCGCGGACGCGGAGATCGCGCTGTTGAACGACGAGATCGCGCGGCTCCGGGGCGGGCAGGGCGTGGCCGCCGCGTCCGCCGACGCCGAGCGCATGACCCTGCGGGACCTCGCCTCCAGCGCGGGCAGTCAGGTGCGCGCGGCCGACGACACCCTGCGGGAGGGCCGCGCCGCGGTGCGCCTGGGGGCGGTGACGGTGGCGCTCAAGGGCGTCGTGGCCGCCGAGGGCGAGCAGCTCGCCCTGCGCATGCCCCGGGAGGACGACGGCGTCACCCCCGTCAGCGAGGTGGTGCTGCGCTATCAGCTCGCCGAGACGGCGGTCACGGACGCGGCGGCCGGCGACGTGCCCGATCTGGTGGGCTACACCGAGGTCCTGGCCCGCCGGAAGGCCGAGGCGGCGGGCTTCTCCGTGGACGTCGCCTGGGAGCACGCCGCCCCGGTGCGCGGGCAGCCGAGCCCGACGGGGCGGGTGTTGCGGCAGAGCCCGGCGGCGGGGACGACGGCGGCGGGGCGGCGGATTCGGGTGTTCGTGGGGCGGTAGAGCGCCGCTCCAGGCTATTCAACCCCCATGACCCCACGCTGGCGCATCGCCTCGGACCTCCTCGCCGCGCTGGTGGCCGGCGCGACGGTCCTGTGGACCTTGAGCCAGCTGTTCATCACCGTGCCCGGCGTCCGGGTGGCGCGTATCGTCCTGGCCTCCGGGGGGGCCTCGGAGGGCCCGCACCTCGTGTTCAACGGCAGCTTCGTGGCGACCTGCCTGCTCTCCATGCTCGGGTTCGCGGCGTTGGGGCTCGTCGCCTCGGTGGCCCGGCTGCGCCGCCCGGCGTCCCGTCCCTTGCGGGTGGCGCAGGGCGTCGCGCTCGCGGGCGTCGTGGGCAGCCTGCTGGTCTGGGAGATCGACTTCGTCAACACCGCCGGGGACTTCGGGCGCGTCGGGCCTTGGCCGGGAGAGGGCGCGGCCCATGGCGTCGCGATAGGCCCCCTCCATGCGCCACTTCAACACCGCGGGCCCCTGCATCAATGGGCAGCACTACATGCTGCCGCCCGAGCGACGCCTGCCCCAGGTTGAGCGCTACATCGCGCGGGGATCGGTGCTGGTCGTCCACGCCCCCCGGCAGACCGGCAAGACCACGACGATGAAGGCGCTGGCCCGCCGGCTCACCGCCGAGGGGCGCTACGCGGCGCTCTACTTCTCCTGCGAGGCCGCGCGCGCGCTGGGGGACGACGTCGGGGCCACCGAGCGCGCCCTCTGGGCGTCCATCGCGGAGGCCGCGCGGCACAGCCTGCCGGCGCCCCTCCAGCCGCCCGCGGTCCGCGCGGCCGACGTCGGCGCCTTCCTCCGCGCCCAGCTCGTCGCCTGGGCGGACGCCTGCCCCCGCCCCCTGGTGCTCATCTTCGACGAGATCGACGCGCTGCAGGGGCCGGCGCTGCACAACACCCTCAGTCAGCTCCGCGACGGGTACAACACCCGGGACACCCGCCCCTTCCCCCACGCCGTCATCCTCTGCGGGCTGCGGGACGTGCGGGACTACCGGGCCGCGGCGGGCGCGGACCCCGACCGCATGGGGACATCCTCCCCGTTCAACATCAAGATGGCCTCCTGGCGCCTCGGGGACTTCACCGAGGCCGAGCTGGCCGAGCTGTACAGCCAGCACACCGCCGACACCGGGCAGGTCTTCACCCCCGAAGCGCTGGCGCGGGCCTGGGACCTGACCCGGGGCCAACCCTGGCTGACCAACGCCCTCGCCTGGCAGATCGTGGAGGAGATGGCGATCCCTGTCGCCGAGGCCATCACCGCATCCCACGTCGACCAGGCCAAGGAGCGGCTCATCCAGGCCCGGCAGACCCACCTCGACAGCCTGCTCGCCCGGCTCCAGGAGGACCGGGTCCGACGGGTCATCGAGCCCATCCTCACCGGCGGGCTGCTGCGCGGCTCCAGCCTGGACGACGACTTCCAGTACGTCGTTGACCTGGGGCTGGTGGAGCCCGGCCAGCCCCCGCAGATCGCCAACGCCATCTACCGCGAGGTCATCCTGCGGGTGCTGGCGTCGCCCGTCGAGCTGAACCTGAGCGTGAAGCCGCGCAGCCACGTGACGCCCGACGGGAAGCTGGACATCCCGGGGCTGCTGGCGGGCTTCCTGGCGTTCTGGAAGCAGCACGGCGAGACCCTGGCGCAGGGGCTGGGCTACCGGGAGGCCGCCTCCCAGCTCGTGCTCATGGCCTGGCTGCACCGGGTGGTCAACAGCGGCGGCGCCATCGAGCGCGAGGTCGGGGTCGGGCGCGGCCGGGTCGATCTCCTGATCGTCTGGCCCTGGACGGACCCCCAGGGGCGCCCCCAGCAGCAGCGGGAGGCCCTGGAGATCAAGGTGTGGCGGGACACCGACCGCCGGGGCGACCCCACCCCAGCCGGCCTCCAGCAGCTCGACGGCTACCTCCAGCGGCTCGGCCTGGACCACGGCGCGCTCGTGGTCTTCGACGACCGCAGCCAGGCACCGCCGGTCTGGGAGCGCTCAGCGATGGAGGACGTCTCCAGCCCCTCCGGCCGGCACATCCTCCTGCTGCGGGCGTAGCGCCTCACCCCCCCAGCGCACACCCCCGCTCCGCCCGAAACACCCCGTCCTCCCCCAAGCTCAGCGCCCGCCCGTCCGTACACACCAGCCGGTACGCGCACCCCCGGCAGTCCTCGATGCGCCCCCGGTGGGCGTCCCACAAGGCCCGGAAGGCCGGAGACGCGATGACCTCCGCGATGGCGGTCTCGCCGATCCGCCCGAAGACCTGCGGCGTCGACGGGCCGTTGCGCAGGCGCCCGTCCGCGCTGACCGTGACCATGCGGTTGAAGAAGGGGTGGTGGTGGGTGGCCTCGCAGACCGTCTCCACGTTCACCGCCATGCCCGCGAGCGAGGCCGGGGCGACCGCCCCCAGGCGCAGCGGCGCGGTGGTCCACCTCGCGCGACCGTCTGCTGAAGCCTCGACGCCATCGGCCTCATGGAAGACGAGGCTGCTGATCTTCGGCCAGGACGCGAGCAGCGCCGCCGGGTCCTCCGCTGTGTCCAGGAGCTGCCAGTCCACGGTGAGGGGGTGGCGGGCGCCGATGGCCGCCATGACCGCGCCCACCGCCGGCCGCGGCTCCCGGGTGCGGATGAGGACGTGCCGGCAGCGCAGGGCGGCCAGCTCGGCCAGGGCCGCCTCCAGGCTCCAGCGGGAGCCCGCGTCCCGCTCCAGGATGGCCCGCAAGAGCGGCGCAGGGGAGCGCCAGGAGCGGTCCAAGGCCGGGAAGCGCTCGGGGTGGGCGGTGAGGAAGGCGAGGTCCTCGTCCACCAGGCGCCGGATCGCGGCCGTCACCGCCTCGGGGTGGCCGCTCGCCGCACCGATGGCCCCCAGGCTCAGCCCCCGGTGCTCCTCCAGCAAGCGCAGCAGAGCGCCGGGCACCTCCACCAGGACCCCCCGCTGCGTGTCGCAGATCAGCGCTCGGCGCTGCCCCAGGACGGGGACGCAGCAGGCGTGCAGCAGCGGGCAGAGCGCCTCATTCATCGGGCGGGCCGCCCAGCGGGCGCGGCGGCGGGCGCGCGGGCGCGGTGGGGGTCTGCCAGGCGGCCATCGGGGCCACCCGGAACGGCGGCCCGCTCGGCTGCACCGGCCGCAGGGCGTGGAAGAAGGGCGGCAGGGTGCTGAGATCGAACGGCGGCTTCACGTCCCCTCCAACAGCCGCGCGGCGATGTCCTGGGCCACCGGCAGGTTGCAGGCCGCCGCGAACAGCTCGAACTGCCCGGAGAGGTTCACCTCCAGGAAGACGAAGCGCCCCTCAGGGGTGACCACCCCGTCGATGACCCCGGCGTCCAACCCCAGCGCGGCCATCAGGCGCCGCAGGCCCTCGGCGACCGGCGCAGGCGGCGCCCAGGGCACCACCCGCAGCGCCCGTCCCGGGTCCTGGGTGCGGTAGTCGATGGAGGCCGCCGCCCCGGCGACGGGCCGGATCGCCGCCGCGTGCAGGGCGTCGTCCAGGGCGAACACCCGTACGTCGTACGCCTTGGGCACCCGGGCCTGGAACAGCCCGGGGAAGAAGCGCGGGCCCAGCGCCGAGGCGTCCGCGACGCCTTGAGTGCCGGGCACCGCCCACAGCGCGTCGATGTCGATGGCGCCGACGTCCTGGAGGGCCTTGGTGATGACGGGTCCCTGCGCCAACAGCGCCTGAAGCGGCGCGGGGCCCGTACACACCCGGGTCTCGGGAATGTCCAGCCCGCAGCGCCGGGCGTGGAGGAGCTGCCAGAGCTTGTTGCCCGGGTCGGCTGGGGTGGCGCCCAGGGACGGGCCGTCGGCCAGCCAGGCCGTCACGAAGTCGGCGAGCGCCCGCCACTCGCCGTTGAGGGTCTGGGCCAGCGCCTCGGGGGCCGGCCCGGGGTGGGCCCAGCGCAGCGCCCCCCGCTGGTGCCAGAACGTCGCCACCTCCGCCCGGGACCAGCGCAGGCCGCTGGCGTGCTCCAGGGTCAGCGCAGCCTCCGCGCCGGAGAGCCGCAAGCTCACCCCCACCACGGCGTCCTCGGCGTTCACCCGGATCACCCGGGCACCCCCGCTCAGCAGGTGGTCGATGACCTCCGGGGCGACAACGTCGCGGCCGTCGGTGAGGATGAGGACCGCGCCCCCCATCAGAACCCGGTGGAGAGGCCGATGACCACCGAGCGCAGCGGCTGCTGCCCGGCGTCGATGTCGTCGTAGCTGGCGAGGCCCTTGAACTGGGTGCGGAGGTCGGAGGTGTCCACCCGCCCGTAGAGATAGCCGTACTGCACGAGCGGGAACCAGATCTGCGCCCCGCGCGCGCCGGGGGCGTCCAGGCCCTGGCTGAGGGTGCGCACGTCGCCCCACCAGCCGTCGATGAGGATGGGGTAGCGCTCGATGACCCGCAGCTCCAGCCGCGCGGTGGGCGGGATCAGCACGCTGCGGGCGTTGTAGAAGCCGATGAGGTGGCCGGTGAGCTGCGGGGACGCGCCCACGAACAGCCCCGCGCGCCGCGCCCGGTACCCCACCATCGCCCCCAGGTTCAGGTGGTAGCCGGCGGCATTGGTCTGCTCCTCCTCGTTGGGGAAGCCCTCGGCGTTGGGGGGGAAGACGTAGTCCTCGGAGGTGCGCTTCTGGTAGATCAACGCAAACGAGGGGCTCAGGTGAACGCCGAAGCCCCGGTTGCCCCCGGTCACCCAGCCGATGTTGTACGCCCCGCCCAGGTACAGCCCCGCGGCCGTGCGGGTGGGCTGCCCGGCCAGCTCCGCGCCCGTGTGGTGGGCGAAGCCGATCGTCGCGAGCACCGGCGGGTAGCCCTTGCTGACGGTGTTGTTGACCTTGGGGAGCTGGAAGACCGGCAGCTCGGCCTCGACGCTGGCGGGCGCGACCGCGTCCAGCCGGGGCAGCGCCTCCCAGTCGGCCAGGGCGTCGGGGGGCACGATCAGGGCCTCCGCCACAAAGGCGGCTTCGGTCGCCGAGAGCCGGTGGCCGGCGGTCCAGGCCGCCAGCAGGGCCTCCCGGGCGGCGACCGGGTCGCTGCGGTCGGCCCCGGCGCGGACCAGGGCGTCCAGGCGCAGGGCGGCGGCGGCCTTCGCGGCGAGGTCCCGGGCGTCGGAGAGGGCCTGCTCCCGGGCCGCCTTCTGCAGCCCGGCGGAGGCCGGCGCGGTGGCGAGCACGGCGTCCCGGGAGGTGCCCTCGGACTGCTCCGGGCCGCGCCCCCGCTGGGACACCGCGCCGGAGGAGGACCGCGCGCCGTCGGCCGAGGTGGTCTCCACCGCCAGCCGCGCGCCCACCGCCCGCACCCCGAACAGGCCCTGGCGGGTCCGCTCCACCTCGTAGGGGACCTGGACCTCGACCTCCTCCTCCCAGGTCTCGGTGACCTCCTCCACGTCGATGTCGTTATAGTAGCCGACGGTGGTGCAGACCTGCCCGCCGGCGTTGATGGAGGTGTAGCAGTTGACGTTGTAGGTGGGCGTGATCGTGGTGGTGCGGGTGGTCTGGCTGCGGGTGACCGCCTGGACCTCGGTGCGGTAGAGGGTCTCGGTGTAGGGGATGGTCTCCTGACTGACCGAGGTGCTGTCGGTGCAGCCCGAGACGTGGAGGGTGAAGCGGTAGCCCTCGCCCGCGCCGTCGAGGGTCTCGGGCAGCGCCAGCGCGGCGCAGGCGGGGTCGGCGGTGACCGTGGCCCCGGCGAGCTTCACCGCCAGGGCGGGGGCAGCGGCCTCGGCCGGGGTGGGGGCCTGGACCGCGCCCCCGGACCGCCGGAGCACCTCGGCCAGGGCGGCGCGGGTGACGGGGGCGCCCGCGGGCGTGGCGTCGAGGCGGGCCTGGATCTCGGCGCGGCGGGCCTCCAACAGCCCCTCGAACCAGGCCCACCGGGGGTGCTCAGCGCGCAGGTGGACCATGTGGGGGTGGGCGGCGAGGATCGCGGCGTAGCGGTCGCCGGCCTGCTCCAGGCGGTCGGCCTCGGCGAGGCTGCGCTCGGCGAGCTGCTCCTCCAGGGCGATGACCTCGGCGTCCAGGGGCGCGGTCTCGGGGCACTGGCGGAGCTGGCGGTGCAGGGCGGCGGCCTGGTCGTAGGTGAAGGCGTCCGCGCGCAGGGCCGCGACCTCGGGGGTCATGCGCTCCAGCATCACCGCGCAGAGGTGGTCCCGGGAGCGGCGCCACTCGCTCAGGGTGACCTCGTCGCGCATGGCGCGGCCCCAGGCCTGCTCGGCCTCGGCGAGCTGGCCGGCGCTCTCCAGATCGCGGGCCTGCTTCATGATGGGGGTGTGGGTGGACCAGCAGCCGGCGAGCATCAAGACCAGGAGGGACCTCATTCGCCCCCCAGGACGACGCGGCTGTCGCCCTCGGCGATGCGCACCTCGGCCAGCCAGGCGTGGTCGTTGAAGGCGTCCTTGAGGCGGAAGACGTGGCCTGTATACGTGCTCTGGGCCAGCTCGTCGCCGGGGCTCATCAGGGCGAGGTTCCAGGTCTGACAGCTCGAGTCCACCCAGTGCAGGTCGGCGGGGACGTCCACGGCGCTGATCAAGGTCACCTCGATCGGATCCCCGCCGTCCTCGGAGCAGAGGGTGTCGTAGCGGGTCCCGCCGGTGTCGTCGGCCGCGCCCGTGTCGTCCGACGGCGCCGTGTCGTCGGCCGCGCCGGAGGTGTCGAGCGCGGCGAGGTCGGCGAGCCACGCCTCGTAGGGGCGGGCGTCAGGGTCGATGCAGGCCAGGAGCGTGAGCAGCAGGGTCAAGACGTCGTGTCTCCAGCTCACGCTCCCTTAGCCGGTCGGCGCGACCTCGTCAGGTGTACTGGACCTCGCGGGTCATGTCGATGTGCAGCACGCCAGCGGCGTCGCGGTGGTCGGCGTAGTAGGCGCTGCTGCCGGCAGGCTGGCAGAGGATGCGGGCCTGGATGCCGCCGCCGCCGGTCTCGCCGCCGGTGACGCTGACCTCGCCCTCGGCGAAGGTGGACAGCTCCTGGGCCTCGGCGGTGGAGAGGGAGGCTTCGCGGGTGCGCTCGGACAGAGGCATGGGTCACTCCTTGGACGGACAGGGGCCTGCGGTGGCCCCGCTCTGTCTTCTTATGGGGTGGACGGCGGCGCGGTCCCTTCATGGATCTGACATCTGAGCCTCGCTGACCCCGACGAGATGGGGCAGACTGTGCGACCGACCCCGGAGACCCCGATGCGCACCCTGTTCTTCGCGACGCTCGCGCTGTGTGCCTGCGCCGAGCCTGCCACGGAAGACCCCTTCGCGGACCTGCCCTTCGCCCCGGCCGGGCCGGGCAGCGCCCCGGACCCCTCCACCTGGGGGCCCTTCCCGGTGGGGGTGACCACCCTCACCTTCACCGACCCCGACCGCACCCTGGAGGACGGCAGCCCCCGGATCGTGCCGGTGGAGGTCTGGTACCCCGCCGCCTCCGCCGACGGGACCCTCAGGATCTACGATCTGGCCGATGAGGTGCCCCCCGAGCGCCTGGAGCTGGAGGGCATCACCCCCGACGATCTGCCGGACTTCGCCTCCAACAGCCTGGACGAGGCCCTCCCCGACACCACCCACGGGCCGTTCCCGCTGGTCATCTTCAGCCACGGCAACGGCGGGATGCGGCTCCAGTCGGTGTTCCTGACCGAGGTGCTGGCCAGCCACGGCTACGTGGTGGCCGCCCCCGACCACGTCGGCAACACCCTCGGCGACATGCTGGTGCCCGGCATGGACGAGCTGGCCTCGACCACCGAGAGCTTCCGGTACCGCCCCGACGACATCCACCATGTGCTGGAGATGCTGTGGGGCCAGGACGACGTCGCCCCCGTCAGCGACGGGCTCTGGGGCATGTCGGGGCACTCCCTGGGGGGCTTCAGCGCCCTGCGCGCCGCCGGCATGGAGCCCGACGTGGGCGCGGTGGTCGCCGAGGCCCCGCCCGACGCGGCGCTGGCCCTGGCCGGCACCGGCACCGACCCCGACGAGCTGGAGATGCCGGTGCTCATCCAGGCCGGCACCGACGACCAGATCCTGGACTACGAGGACAACGCGGTCGCCAGCTTCGCCGAGCTGACCGCGCCCGCCTTCCTGGCAACCTACTATGACGCCGGTCACTTCACGTTCAGCGACCTCTGCGTGCTGGAGCTGGGCCCGCTGCAGGAGGTCATCCGGGACTCGGTGGGCAACGTCCTGGAGGACGGCTGCGGAGCGGACAACCTCCCCCCCGAGCTGGCCCTGCCGCTGATCCGCCATCACGCCATCGCGCTGTTCAACGGCGCGCTGCGGGACTCGCCGGAGAGCGCGGCGCTGGTGACGGCCTCGCCGGGGGCGGCGTATGAGGGGGTGTTTGAGCTGGAGGGGGGGTACTGAGCCGACCCCCGGATGGGATCTCCACACCCCATCCGGGATCCCTTTGCTTGCGACAAACTTGTCGCAGAGCCGCCCTCCCGGACGATCCAAGTCCGCTTGACTGTAGGCATATTTCTTGCAGTGTGGTACACTGCGCGGCCCACGCCGACCCCCGGAGTTGAAATGCACCGTCCCCTGCTTGTTCTGGCCACTGCACTCGCTGCCCTGACCGCCTGCTCGGAGAACGAGCTGGTCAAGCACGACGACAACTACAACGGCAACGGCCCGGTCATCGAGGTCGACCCCCAGTTCCTCCAGTTCGGCGAGCTGGCGGCCGAGGAGCAGGAGATCCGCACCTTCACGATCCACAGCGTGGGGGGCGACAACCTGGAGGTCACCGACATCGAGATCGGCGCGGCCGGCGCGGCCAGCTTCACCATCCTGGACAGCCAGACCGAGTTCATCATGGCACCGGGCGAGTTCCAGGAGATCGAGGTCGCGTTCTCGCCGCTGGGCGCCCAGCTCCAGTCGGCCGAGGTCATCGTCTCCTCGAACGACCCTGAAGCGCCCCACGTCACCGTCGACCTCGAGGGCGCCGGGCTGGTGCCCGAGCTTCAGATCACGCCGAACCCCTACGACTTCGGCACCACCTACGTGGGCTGCGCCACCGAGGGCCTCGTCACCCTCACCAACGTCGGCACCGACGCGCTCACCATCACCGAGATGGCCCACCTGGGCGACGGCTTCGAGTTCGTGAACCCCCACCCGATGCCGATCGAGCTGCAGCCCGAGGAGTTCGTCGACGTCATCCTGGACTTCGACCCCGACATCGAGGGCACCTTCAACGGCTCCCTCACGGTGGTCTCCACCGAGCCGATGGGCACCCGCGAGGCCACCCAGACCGGCGTGGGGCAGTACGCGGCGGCCTACCAGGACCTCTTCCAGGTCCCGACCAACCCGCCCAGCGACATCATGTTCCTGGTCGACCAGTCCTGCTCGATGGACGCCAACCAGGTCACCCTGGCGAACAACTTCTCCTACTTCATCAGCAACCTGTCCAACTACACCAACAACTGGCAGGTCATGGTCGTCAACAACGACGACGGCTGCAACAGCTCGGGCATCCTGACCCAGAACAGCGCCTCCTACGCTGACCGCTTCCGCAGCTCGGTCAGCGCGGGCGGCGGCAGCTACACCGAGGCCCTGCTCACCCCGGCCGCCCGCGCCACGGGGCTGACCAACAGCAGCCAGTGCAACGCCGGCTTCATGCGCAGCAACGCCCTGCTGCACATCATCATGGTCTCCGACGAGCCCGAGCAGAGCCCTGAGACCTGGTCAACCCTGGTCAACCGCATCATCTCCTACAAGGGCAGCGCCGCCCTGGTGAAGCTCTCCGCCATCGTGGGCGACGTCCCCAACGGCTGCTCCGGCGGCGGCGACGCGGACGCGGGCACGGGCTACTACGAGGCCGCCAACTACACCGGCGGCGAGTTCCTCTCCATCTGCGCGTCCTCCTGGACCAGCTACATGTCCCTGCTGGCCGAGGCCTCCATCTCCCAGGACCGCTACGAGCTGTCGGCCACCCCGCTGGAGCACACCATCGAGGTGTGGGTCAACGGCTCGCAGCGCTACGCCGGCTGGCACTACGACGCCGCCAGCAACTCGGTCGTCTTCGACAGCGCCATCCCCGAGGGCGGCGACGCGATCCGGGTGGAGTACGCGGGGTCGGCGAGCTGCGACTGACGTTTCTGCGTAGAGAGCGGCTGGCGATGCTCTGAGTGATTGGAGAGCGTCGTCGTCACCCCAACGACAGCCCCTGCGCCCTCACGGCTACAAGGGCCGGGCCGCGTTCGGCTTCGGGGCTTTGCGGGGATTCGGAAGGGCAGCCCGGCAACGGGGTCCGAACGAGCCTACAGGACGGACCTGTATCAAGGGCCAGAACAGCCAGAACAGCCAGAACAGCCAGAACAGCCAGAACAGCCAGAACAGCCAGAATCTCTGGGGTAATCAACATTCCCGGGGATTCAGCCTACCCCTTCCGAAACAACAACTCCCCCAAAGAAGGCAGGCCGGCCCCGCCCCGCCTCCGTTCACCTTACGCCCCGAACCCCCTCGAAGCCCCGAAGCCCGTAGGCTCCGTGGGGCTCCAACGGGGGACGCCTGAGCGAGGGCGAGAGGCCCGGATGGCCGGAGCCCGATGCGAAGACGAGAGAGGAGGTCCGCTGGACGCGGACCGACGAACGGTCCCCCGTTGGAGCCCCACGGAGCCGTGAGGGCGCAGGGGCTGTCGTTAGGGTGACGACGACGCCTGGAGAACCGCATGCAGACATCCGCCCCCCAGACAACGTCCGCAGAACCACACACCCTGCACCACCAGTAGACGACGACGCCCCCACCAACGATATTGACCCCGATGCCTCTCCTCCTCCTGCTCGCCACCGCATGTCGCCCCGCACAGGAGCCGTCTCCGACCTGCGGCGGCGACCAGGGCCTCTGGTTCGGCCAGCTCTACAGCCACCCCGACGCCCGGTCCGCCAGCGGCGTCGGGGAGCAGCCGCCCATCCTGCTCGTCCACAACGCCCACGGCCACACCTACGGCTTCACCCGCAGCGCCTACGTCGAGCACCTGGAGAGCGGCACCTGGGCGCAGGCCAAGGAGGCCACCTACCAGGGCCACCGCCGGGAGATCCTCTGGCTGGCCAGCGAGGCCGAGCGCTACGGGGCGCGCCTGTCCTTCCAGCTCAACGGCGAGTACGCCCGCGACGCCCGTCTGTCCGGCGACGACCACCTCGCGGCGCTGGCCGAGCGCGGGCACACCTTCGGCGCCCACTTCCACCCCTCGGCGCTCGGCGCCTGGGACGACGGCCCCTCCGACCCCGAGGCCGACGGCTTCTGGGCCCGCTTCTCGGGGGAGGACGTCACCGCCGACCTCATCACCGCCACCTGGGAGAGCCACCTCACCGAGATCGAGGCCGCCCTGGGCGCCCCGGTCCACCGGGTCGACGACGCCACCCCCCTCGACGACCCCCTGGTGCGCAACCAGGCCCTGCGCCTGATGGACGCCTACGACGTCACCCTGTTCGCCAGCGGCGAAGAGATGGTCGACACCCCCTGGGCCCAGCTCCCCCTCACCCCCTTCCGGCCCAACCGCCCCGACACCCTGACCTGGGACCCCACCGCCCCCTGGGTCGCCCTGCCCAGCCACCCGCAGATCGGGCGCACCCAGACCTCCGGCGAGCACCTGGTGCTCTCCACCCCGGCCCAGCTCAAGCGGCGCTTCCTCCAGCTCTGGCTGGAGCGCCTCTACGCCCGCGCGGTCGACGCGCCGGCCCTGCCCTGGTCCTTCGGGACCATGACCCACCCCGACACCAACGCCCTCTACCGCGAGGACGTCACCGAGCTGTACGCCTGGCTGGGTGGGATCAGCCAGCAGTGCGACCCCTGGGGCGAGGTCGGCCTGGAGCCGGTCACCGACGCCACCCTGCTGGACCGCTTCGAGGACTGGGAGGACGCGCACCCCGACGCCGTGACCCTGGACCTCGACGACGGCGCCCCCTACCCCTACGGCCTGGAGGGCCTGGCCCTGGCCCTGGTGGACACCGAGTACGTCGCGCCCCTGCCCGAGCTGCTCGACGCGGGCGCCTGGGCCTGGCAGTTGGCGCGGCGCGGCGCCGAGCGCACCCAGGACGCCGACGGCCCCCAGCTCGCGGTGGGTGCGCTGGGGGGCCCGCTGTGGGTCCTCTGGGCGCCCGAGCCGGTCACGATCGATCTGTCTCCCTGGCTGAGCGGCCCGGCGCTGGCCCACGACGGCCTCACCGGGGAGATCGTCCCGGTGGACCCTTCAGCGCTGCGGGTCGACGTGGTGCCCCGGGTCATCGAGGCCGCCGACGCGCCGATCGACGCGCTCGCGCCGATCCCGGGCTCAGAATAGTCGGGCCAGCATCGACTCGATCTTGTCGGCGTCGGCCTCCACCGGGGCGATGTCCAGGCTCAGCATCGCCTCCAGGGCCACGCATGCGCCGGGCACGCTCCGGGTGCTGATGGCCAGCACCAGCGTCTCATCGGAGCGCACCACCGGCAGCACCCGCAGAGCGAGCGCGAGATCCCGGGGGATCATCGCCAGGGCGTCCGGGGGCGGATCCCACTCGTCGAGCTCGATCCTCGGGACGAGCTCCGTGGCACCCTCTCCGTAGTGCAGGGTCACGCCAGGCACACACACCTCCGTCGTCCCGATGCTACCGCGTTCCTGGGGCCAGGGGTTGCAGAATCGCCCTCGGGGCGGCCCGTTCCTGGCACCCCTCCCGCTGGAGCGGCGGCGCGTTCCGGGATACCGGAGCCTCCTCGGAGGACCGATGCGACGACGAACCCTGCTGATGGGCGGCGTAGCCTCAGCCGCGCTCTTCACCCTGTCCACGCCCGGCTGGGCGAAGGGGGATCGCCCCCCCAAGCTCACCCTGCGCTTCGCGGCGACGTTCTCCCGCCGCCGCGAGCCGGTCAACGCCGACGCGGTGGGCCTGCGGTTCGCCTTGTTCGAGAGCCCCACCGCCCGCAACCCCATCTGGGACGAGACCCAGGAGGTGAAGGTCCGCGACGGTCGGATCGAGCTGGAGCTGGGCAAGCGCAGCCTCGGCACCACCGAGACCAACACCTTCCCCGACGAGCTGTACCTCCAGGTGCAGGTGCTGCAGATCGCCGAGGAGTCCCTGGACGCGAAGCTCTCGCCCCGCATGCGCCTGGACTGGGGCACCAACGGCTCCACGCCCTGCATGGAGAGCGGCGGGAGCGAGGGCGGGCTGGACGACGCCGGCTGCATCCTGGCGGGCCCTGGTGCCCTCAAGATGGTGATCACCGAGCTTCAGCGCCTCCCCCCTGCGCAAGGGTAGGGGTACCCGAAGACCCGATGAATGGGGCAGAATAAGACCGCACGGGCCAGGAGCGGCCCGGGAGGATCCGGATGAACATCCTTCTGCTGGACGAGGACGTCGACTACGCGCGGGTTCTGACCCAGGTGCTCAAGTCCAACGGGCATCGCGTCGACCCTCACCCCACCGCCGCTTCAGCCATCCGCGCCCTCGCGGGAGGCATGCCCGATCTCGCACTTGTGAGCCTGGATATGGGGGTGGAGCAGGCCGAGAGCTACCTGCGCGCCCTGCGGGAGCGCACCAACGGCGCTCTGGCCCACATCGTGCTGTGGGCGGCCACCCTCGACCCCCGGGACCGCCGGGTCCAGCACCTCTACCACACCTACGGCGCGGTGCGCTTCCTGCGCCGCCCCTACCCGATGCTGGACCTCCCCGGGGTGCTCCAGCAGTTCGACCCCCAGCGGAACGAGCGCCGCAAGGCGACGTCCCGGCCGTCCCGCCCCGCGGCCTCCCTGTCGACCCTGCGCATGCTCGCCCGGGTGTGGTGCCAGGAAGAGACCGGGGTGCTGCGCACGGTGGACGGCAGCCAGGAGGGCCGCTTCGCAAACGGCGCGCCGGTGGACCCCGAGGCGCTGGCCCTCATCGACCGCGCGGTCAGCGAGGGCCTGGTGCTGCGCTTCCAGCGGGGTCGGGTCTCCGGGCGCGGCGACCCCGACCTGCTGGCCCGCCGGATCTGGGCGGCCGCCGCCCACGACACCGCCCCCAACTTCGTCTCCCGGTTCGAGGACCACGCCCTGGAGCCGGTCATCTGGGTGGACCGGCTGGCCCAGCTCCCCATCCACGAGGCCATCCCCCGGCTGGTGCGCAGCGCGGACGGCACGCTGCTGCTGGGGCCCCACGTGCAGGCCCTGGGCCTGGATCCCGAGGTGATCGGCCAGGATCTGGAGGCCCTCCACCAGCTCGGCCTGGTGCGGACCCGCACCCCCACCCTGCCGCCGCCCTCGCTCACGCCGATCCCGCCGCCCGTGGACGTCGAGGAGCCCGCGCCCAAGCCCCGGCCGGTGCCGCGGACCCCGCCGAGCCCCCCGGCGAAGCCCGCTGCGCCGACCCCCGTGGTGAGGCCCGCCCCGCCGAGCCCTCCGCCGCAGCCCGCGGCGCCGCCCCCAGCGAAGCCCGCGCCGCCGCCGGTCGAGCCCCGCCGGAGAAGCCGGCCCGCCGGAGCGTCGCCGCAGCGGACGAACCCGGGAGCGCGCCCGATCCGGGACCGCTCCCCGGAGGCCCGCGCCCTCGCCGCGAAGCGGCTGCGCGAGGCCGCCGCCAACGCGCCCCCGACCTTCGCCCCGCAGCGGCCGCAGCCGGCCCGCCGAGCCCCGCGCCGAGGCGCCGCCCTGCCGCCCCGAGCGTGCCCCGCCCAAGCCCGGCGACGCCACCGAGGCCCTCCTCATGCTCAAGCGCCTGCGCAAGGAGACCGCCCGCCTGGAGGGCGCCTCTCCCTGGACGGTGCTGGGCATCCCCCCGACCGAGGACGCCGACGCGATCGCCCAGGCCGAGAAGCGCATGAAGCACCGCTACGGCCGCATCGCCCGAGACGACCGCTTCTCCGACGCCATCGCGGACATGGCCCGCGCCCTGGTCAACCGGGTCGGCCTCGCCGCCGAGGAGGCCCGCAAGCCGCGCCCGCCTCCGCCCGCCGACGGCCCGGAGTCCAACGAGGCCCGCGCCTTCGAGGCCGGCCTGGCGGCGATGCGCGTGGGCGACTGGCCCCGCGCGGTCCGGGGCTTCCGCACCGCCCACAACACCCGCATCGACGTCCCGCAGTACATGGCCCACCTGGGTTGGGCGCTGTTCAACGACACCTCCCGCGGCGACGCGCGCCTCCAGGAGGCCCTGGAGGTGCTGGAGTTGGCCGACTCCTGGGACGACACCCTCGCCGACGGGCAGCTCTGGCTGGGCCTGGTCGAGCTGGCCAGCGAGGAGCTGGAGCGCGCCCACGCCCGCCTCAAGCGCCTCAAGGCCCGCGCCCCCGACCACCCCGGGGTGGACGACGCGCTCCAGAAGGTCGAGACCGCGTTGGACGAGGCGGTGGAGATGGAGTCGTTCGAGGATGAGGAGGGGGGCGCCTGAGCGTCCCCCGCGCCCCGCTCACTGCGGGGTGGGCAGCGCGTCGTACTCGTAGCCCAGGGCGCGGTAGTCGAACATCTCCGCGGCGTCGACCTGGTCCCAGATGAACAGCTCGCCCCGCCACATGTCCGGGTAGCCCGGGTTGCCGTAGTCCTCGGCCAGCGCGCCGCCCGCGAGGCGGTTCTCCTCCTGCCAGGCCGCCCAGACGCGGTCGACGTTGGCGTGATGCAGGAAGAACATGGGATCGTTGGGGCTGGCGCTGCTGTGGAACATGTCGCCGCCGATGAAGATGTGCCCGCGCCGTGCATCTGGCAGCCCGCCGCGACGCAGGTGATCGAGGTGGCGTCGTTGGAGTAGCCCTCCAGGTACTGGCGGAACGACACGTCCTCCTCGGTCTCGCAGGCGTCGTAGGGCGTCGTCGTAGACGAGCCGGTCGAACACCGCCGCGGTCTCGGCGGCCGAGGGCGGACCGGGCGTCCTCCGAGCAGCCCACCTCGCGGCGCAGCTTGCGCGTCTCGCAGATGATGCTGTCGGTCTTGAACGGCACGCCCTCCCAGTCCGTCTGCAGGTGGACCTCGAAGCCCTGGTCGGTGAGGTAGCCGGTCACGTCCTTGCCCTCGTCGTCGCAGCTCCCCGGGCTGCCGAGGGCCTGTTCGTCGAAGATCGCCGGGCACTGCCCGACCTCACCGTCCTCGTAGCAGTCCTCCCAGTCCCAGTAGGGCATCGCGAAGTCGGGATCGCCCAGCAGCTCGGCCATGTCGGCCTCGATGCGCAGCAGCGCGTAGCGGTGCCAGGGCAGGAACTGGGGCCCCATGTGGGACATCGCGTGGTGGGGCTCGGCGTCGGTGCCCATGGACAGGAAGGCGTTGGTGTGGGCCTCGACGTAGTAGTCGTAGAGGTTGCGCGCGTAGGGCTCCAGGTCCAGCTCGCCGCACAGGCTGGTGTAGTCGGCCCGCGCGCTGCCGGCGTCGCCGCTGTCCACGGTGACCTGCTTGAGCGCGACGAAGGCGTCGAGGATGCGACGCTGCTCCTCCAGGCTCAAGGAGGTCCAGGAGCGGCGCACGCGCAGGGTCGCTGGCGCCGCCTCCGGGATGCCCCAGGTGGGGGCGCCCGCCACGCCGGGGGCGAAGAAGCCGTCGTGGGTGCCGATCTGCCGATCGAGGAGGCTGCAGCTCCGTTCGTGCTTGTCGCAGCCCGCGAGGGCGAGGGCCAGCACGATCAGGGTCTGGGAGGGGGCACTGCGGCGCATGGGGCGGCTCTCCATTCGTTGGAAGAACATACGTTCAAAGGACTGTATTCTTGTGTCCCCCGCTGCCGCAGGGTATCACTCTGCAGCCCTCCGCCACATGAAAGAGATCCTTCCACCCATAGAAAAGTCTCTTCCTCACAGCAGCAGGTCGCCGTCCAGGAGGCCGAAGGCGCCGCGGACCAGCTCCCGCAGCCGCGCGAGCAACAGGGCGGTGCGGGCCGACGAGGCCACCTCCTCCCGCACCAGCACGCGCAGCACGCCCTCACGCCCGATCTGCTCGGGCAGCACGACCTCGAAGTCCTCCCCCGGGATGGTGCCCCGCGCGAGGGGCGCGTCCGGGATGAGGGCGATGCCCAGGACCGCTGCGGCCAGCGTCCGCAGGTTCAACACGTCGGTGGACAGCACGATGGGCTGGACCTCGATCCGCCCCCCCGCGCGCAGAGGCCAGCGCGTGCCGTCCCCGCCGACCCCGTCCCAGCACAGGAGGTCGTGCCCGTGCAGGTCCTCGGGGGTCTCGGGGCGGCCGCGCTCATCGAGGTAGCAGCGGCTGGCCAGCAGGACGATGGAGAAGCGGGTCAGCGCGAAGGTGCGGAAGGGCGCGTCCTCGGGCAGCTCCTCGAAGGTCAGCACCAGGTCCGCGTCAGGCCCCGCGTCGCGCAGCGGCCAACGGGTGGAGGAGAAGCGCAGGCACAGCCCGGGGTGGCTCATCCGGAGCTGGCGCAGCAGGATGGGCGCCGCGATGGGCGGCAGGCCGCCCGCCGGCAGGACGATGAACAGCTCCCCCAGGGTCTCCTGGTCCTGTCGCCGGGTGTCCCGACGCAGGGTCTCCATGTCGAGGAGCAGGCCCTTCGCCCGGGGCAGGAAGCGCGCGCCCGCCTCGGTGGGGTCCACGCCGCGGTAGGTGCGGCGCAGCAGGGTCACGCCCAGGTCCTCCTCCAGCCGGTCCAGCCGCCCGCGGAGGGTGGGCGCGGACACGCCCAGCCGCTCGCAGGCCGCGGAGATGGAGCCCTCCTCCAGGGTGGCGACGAGGGCTTCGAGCTGTCGCAGGTCCACGCAGACTCCCGAGCGGTGCGCTCAGAGTCTGCCACGGTCCGGGGGCGGGCTCGCCGTCGTCAGGGGGAGAGCAGACGGATGGCGATGACCCGGTCCTCGAGGTGGAAGACGCGCGCACCTCAGAGGTATCGGGCGTCGATCTCCGCGTCCGCGCTCGACCACTCGGCGTCGAAGTCGGCGTCGACATCGTCCTCCTCCTCCTCCTCGTCCGCCTGCGCGGCGTCCGCGGTGCCGTAGAAGAACCCGTCCGCGTCCGCTCCATGGATCGCCCCGTACGGCGACGGAGGGACGACGCTCTGCTCGGCCTCACGGGCCTCGTCCGCCCGCGAATAATCCGCAGTGCCGTAGGAGAACCCGTCCGCGGCTGCTCCATAGGCCACCTCAGGGGGTACCGAAGGGGCCTCGACGCTCGGCTCGGCCTCCTGGACCACAGGCTTCGGCTTCCCGCCCAGGTGCTTGAACGCCTTCTTTCGAGCCGTCCGAGTCCTCCTCTTCTCGAATTCTGGCAAGGCGCTGGGCAGCATGACCTGTTCGCCGCCCTTGATCTTCTTGGCGTCCTGCTTCCTTCCGAGCCTCCTGAGCTGTTCGAGCGTCTTGTCCTTCTGTTTGTGTCTGCCCCTGATCGAGCGCTCCAGCTTGGAGGACCCGTCCAGCTCCCCGCCAGCTTTGGCTGTCTCCAGCTCGGCCTCCAGCTCCGGACCGTACGCCATCAGCTCGGTCGTGCTCAACTGGAGCGAGGGCGCGCGAACCTTGGGGTTCTTGTTGACGAGTCGGATCGAGGAGCGCTCCGGTTCCATCGCCCCACCCTCCGTGAGCGTCTTCACGGCCTGGTATGTCTGGGCGAGCTTGGGTTGGTAGTGACCGCTGCCATCCCCGAGCTCCTCGACCTTGCCGTCGCGGACCTTGAGGGTGCCGGCCGCCGCCGCGTCAGCGCCGCCGAGCAGGCTGGAGTGATTGTGACGCCAGGCCATCTCGTTCCCCGCCTCGTCGGTGTGGACGCTCTGCTCGACCTCGGCCCGGGGATCCGAGGTGTACAGACCGCCCGCGGCGTCCAGCGCGAAGTTCAGCCGCTCCTCCTGATCCTTGGCCCAGAGGGCGCGGGCGCCGTCGGTGACCGCGCCGCTGCTGTCCCAGCGGTCGGTGGAGTGCGCGACCCCCGAGCCCCGCATCAGCCGACCGTCCTCGATCCGCGTGCCGAACTCCGCCGCGCTGTTGGCGTAGTGGGTGCCCAGGTATTCGGCGGAGCCATGTTCCGACGGGAGGTGCTTGGAGGCCTCGGAGTTCCTGTCCTCCTCTCCTCGATACACGCTCAGCAGGGGCGTCGAGACGAGGTGCGCGCGATTCGCCATGTCGGCGTGCCAGGCGCTCCGTGGGTCCATGGACGGATCCCCGCCCTCCTTCAGGCGACGCGCGAGCTCCGCGTTGCCGAGCGTGTCCTGGGCATCCATCCGGAGGGGGGAGGGTTCAGGGGCGCTCCGCTTGGGTGGGCGACGGAAGTCGTAGGGCGAGTGCTGCTTGGGCATGGGCTTCAGGCCTCCATGCAGGGGGGTCCGCGCAGGCCGCGTTGGCGGCCCGCTCACGTTGGGGTCGCCACACCGCGACCACCTCGGTGCTCTGAGCATACGGACGGCCGAGGGCCGCCGCATTCCACAACTTTCCACAACTTCGCCGCGCCCCGGGCCGGGCGAAGCCGCCGGTGCCCCGGGGTATACTCCGCGCCGTGGACCCGGCAGAGCCCCCCAGCCTCCTCCTCCTCGAGGGTTGCACGGTCGACCTCACCCGCAGGTCCGTGTTGCGTGATGGCGCCTCCCGACGCTTGACCCCCCTCGAAGCGCGCCTGCTGCGCTACCTCGCCACCCGGGGAGAGCGGGCCGTCGGCCACGACGAGCTGCTGCGGGAGGTCTGGGGCTACCAGGGCAAGGTCACGACCAAAGCCGTCTACGAGACCGTTCGCAGGCTCCGGAGGAAGATCGAGCGCGACCCTCGGAAGCCGAGGCACCTCCTCACCGCGTTCAGCTCGGCCTACCGGCTGGTCGGGGTCGGTCACGAGCGGGCTCCCTCAGGAGGTCGCGGGAACCTGCCGACGCAACACAGCGCCCTCGTCGGCCGAGGCGCCGAGCTTCACCGCCTCGGCGTCGCCCTGGGGCCCGGGCGGCTCGTGACCCTGACCGGACCCGCCGGCATCGGCAAGACGCGGCTCGCGGTGGCCCTGGGGGCCCGGCACCTCGCCGACGGCGCCGTCCAGGCCGCCTGGTTCTTCGACCTGTCCGAGGTGACGGACGAGGTCGGCGTCCTGCGAGCCGTGGCGAGCACGCTGGGCGCCCGCCTCGAGCCGGACCACGCCTGGGACCAGCTGCTGGACGCCCTCCATCATCAAGGGGACGCGCTCTTCGTCCTGGACAACCTGGAGCAGGTCATCGGGCCCAGCCGCCGCTTCCTGGAGGCGTGTCGGTCTCGCGCGACCGCGGCGCGCTGGGTCATCACCTCGCGGGAGCGCCTCGAGCTGGACGGGGAGCAGGTCCTGGAGCTGGGGCCCCTGGCCACGGACGATGGCGTGCGCTTGTTCTGCGATCGCGCCCAGGCGGCGGGCGCCCCTGTCGCCGAGGGCCCGCTGATCGCCGAGATCGTCGACCGGCTCGACGGCGTCCCGCTGGCCATCGAGCTCGCCGCCCGCCGGACGGGGCTGCTCACCCCCGAGGAGCTCCTGAGCCGCCTCGAGTCGCAGCTCAAGACGCTCGGGCGGCGGGCACGGCCCGGCGGAGCGCACACACAGAGCCTCCGCGCTGCGATCCAGGGCTCGTGGGTGCTCCTGACACACACAGAGCAGCTCGCGCTCGCCCAATGCGCCGTGTTCGTCGGGGGGTTCTCGGCGCTCGCGGCGGAGGCGGTCGTGCGCCTGCCCCCCGACGCGCCGCCCACCACGGAGGTCATCCAGTCCCTGAGAGACAAGAGCCTCATCCAGCGGGTCGGCACACACCGCGGCCTCCATCGGCTGCGGCTGCTGACCTGCATCCACGAGTTCGCGGCCGAGCAGCTCCAGCAGGAAGCGGCGCCCTGGCCGGCGCTTCGGCGGGAGGCCGAGCTGCGTCATGGCGCCTTCTTCGCACAGCTCGGCTCGCCGGAGCGCGTGGGCGCCTTCGTCCGCCAGGGCAGCGCACGCCTCGCCGCTGCCCAGACCCTCGAGGTGGACAACCTGCTGCGCGCGGCCGAGCGGGCGCTGGACCGGGGCGATGGGCACACCGCCGCGCTCGCCTGCGTCGCCGCGCTGGAGGTCGCCCCGTGGTCCGCGCTCTCCGTCGAGGGTCTCCCCGAGCGGATCCTCGCCGCTCCAGGGCTGCCCCAGGAGGCGAGGCTCTGGCTGCTCGACCGCTGGGCGACGGCGCTGTTCGAGACCCGGGGGGGCGCCAGGGCGGACCGGGTCCTGGCGCGCTTCGAGGAGGCCCTGGTCGAGGCCGCCGTGGACGCGAGCGACCCGCGGTGGGCCAGCCGTCATCGCCTGCGCTCGGTCGCGGCCTTGCGCGACGGCGATCCGGAGGCGGCGGCCCGCTGGGCCAGCGAGGGCGTTCGCGCCGCAGAGCGTCACGGCTGGGAGGAGGAGGCGCGGGTGCTCGGCCCGAGGTGGGCGGCGGCGCTCAACGGTCTGGGCCGCTACGACGAGGTGCGGCGCCTGGGGGAGGCCGCCCTGGGCGACCTCGACCGGCGCACGCACCCGTTCCTGGTTGCCTTGTGGCACAAGCAGCTGGGGCACGCGCTGTCCCGACTGGGACGCTACGCGGACGCGGGCGTCCACCTCCGCGAGGCGGAGCAGGTCGCCCTCTCCTTGGGCCGGGAGGACCAGGCCGCCGCCGCCGCGCACCTTCGCTTCGGGGTCCTCTTCGACACCGGTCGATACCGGGAGGCCCTCGACGCGCTCGCCGCCACCCGGGCTCGAGCGGCGCGCAGCGGCCACAACCTCCGGGTCTCCGCGTTCCTGCTCAACGCCGAGGGCTGCGCCGCCACGGAGGTCGGCGAGTTCGGGCGGGCCGAGCGCTGCTTCCACCAGGCCCTGGCCATGGCCCCCGACACCTGGAAGGGCGCCTTCATCAAGCTCAACCTCGCCCAGCTGCGGCTCCGCCAGGGCCAGGACGACGCCGCGCGGCAGTTCGTCGGCGACATCCGGGGCGACGGGATCGAGCAGAACGCCGCGCTGGTGATGACCCTGTGTGGAGCCATCGAGATGGTGTGTGACGCCAGGGCGGGCCGCTGGTCGGCGCTGCAGGCCGGCGCGTTGGAGGTGGCCGCCTCGATCGCCGAGACCGGGCTGGTCCTCCGCGACATCGCGGCGCTCGCCCAGCAGGCCGGGGACGCCGCGGCCGGCGCCGCGCCGGACTGCGCGCGGCTGGCGTATCGGATCGCGCTGGGGCAGCTGGAGGCGATGGGGCGGGAGGAGGAGTGTGTGGCGCTGCGGGGGCGGGTCGCTGGGGAGGGGGCCGCTGGGGGGTGAACGTCGATGACCTGCCATCCTGGCGCTCCGCCCCTCACCCCCACCGCCACACCGCCCCCAGCGGCAGATGGTCCGACGGATGCCACCGGTTCGGCAGCCCGACGCGCGCCGTGGTCATCTCCCGCCGCTGCGCCTCCGTCAACGGATCCCAGGCCGCCACCGCCTCCAGCGGCCCCACCGTGTAGCCGATCCGATCCAGCGAGGCCGCGCTCAGCACCCGTTCGCCCTCCGGGAGCACGCCGCAGACCTGCAGGTCATGCTGCAAGCTGCGGACCTTGCCGTCCGCCAGCTCGGAGCGGTACAGCGCGACGAAGTCCGCCCGGCTCAGCCACGGCCGCCCCGTGTTCTCCATCACCGCCGCCGCCTTGCGGTGCTCGCTCCCCCTCCCCAGCGCGCGGTTGATGCGCGTGATCCACGCCGCGACCGCGTCGCGGTCCATGCGCCCCGCCCCGTCGGCGAAGACGTCGAACATCGCCTCGATCGCCGTGATCCGCGGGCCCTCCTCCAGCAGCGCGGCCGCCAGGCTGCCGATGTGGGTCGCCGGTGCCCCACCGAGGGCCTGCAGGTAGACCTCCGCGAAGGGGGAGAACCCGTGCCGGCGCGGCCTGCTGGACAGCGCCCGCTCCGGCCAGCGGGGCTCCCGAAAGGCCGCGTCCACCGTCCCCCCGGCCAGCAGGTGCTGCGTGGCGCTGCCCTCCGGCGCGGCGTTGAAGTCCCCGCACACCACCACCGCTGCCCGCTCCGGCGCGACGCCGAGCCGCTGGAGGTCCTTGCCGAGCGCCTCGAGGGCGTCGAACACCTGCCGGAACCGCCGCCGGGGGTCAGGACCGGCGGTCAGGTGGACGTTGAGCACGCCCAGCACCCGGTCCGGCTGGCCCCGCGCGCGCAGCACGACGCCGAGCACCCGGTCGGTGTGGCGGGTGTGCACGCAGCCCCAGGCCGACGCGCGCCACAAGGTCGCCGGGCGCAGGTGGTACTTTCGATGGATGGCGGCCTCGTAGCCGGCGTCCATCAGGAAGCCGAAGTCCTCGGCGAGCGACGCCGCGCGGGTCTCCTGGAGGCAGACGACGTCCGCGTCGGCCCCCGACAGCTTCGCGGCGAGCAGCGCCTGCCGGTGCGGCCAGGTCCGCGCGGCCTCCGGGGTGCCTGCGTCGTACCACTTGGCCACCCACCAGCCGTCGGGGCCGTTGGGCACCAGCACGTTGTACGTGATGAGGCTGAAACCGCCGTGCTCTGCGGCGAGCGCGGAGAGCCGCGTCTCGGCGGGCACGAGCCGGGGCAGCCCCTCGCCAGCGCGGCTCACCGCTCGTCGACCGCGTAGAACTCCCCCAGCGCCTCGTCCTCGAAGACCCACGCCCCCCAGCCCTCGTCGCGGCAGAGCGCCACGGTGAGCTCCTCGAAGTCCGTCCACACCTCCCGCCAGCCCGCCGGGATCTCCGGCTGGAAGCAGTCCTTGCGCGGACAGGTCGAGAAGCGGTCGCCGGAGAAGCTGGTCACATACGGCTCCGCCTGACAGCGCGGGTTCCCGCACTCCCGGCCCATCAGGATCTCCTTTCGGGCGCAGATCAGGGTCAGCGTCGAAGGGTCGCCTGTTCGATCGAGCCGGTAGCGGCCGAAGTGCCGGCGGTGGTGGAGGCCTCGGCTCTCGTGGTCCACGTCGCGGAGGGAGAACGTGCCCTCGTCCTCTCCCTCGGGGGTGAGCGTGAGGCCTCGCTGGACATCGTCCCTCTGCCCCTCGAAGAAGAGCGGGATGTCGGGCAGCGCCTCCTTCATGGACCCTCCCCGTCGGGCGGCGCCACCACCGCCCGGAATGTGAACCCCCGCGCCGACGGCCCGGACCGCGCCAGCTCGGCCAGCCGGTCCAGGCCCTCCGAGAGCGTGGGCACCGTGCCCGGCTCGACCCACCACATCACCAGGCTGGGGGTGTCCATCGCCTCGAACCAGGTGCGCCGCTGCTTCATCACGCCGCCGTGGGCGCTCTTGAAGACGTAGCCCCGCAGCGCCTCGATGGAGGTCCACACGCTCATGTTCACGATGAGCCGGGGATCGCCCTCCACCCGGATGTCGGTGGCGTCCCCGGCGTCGGTCTTGAGCCGCCAGACGAAGCCCGGCGAGGCCTCGGCCAGCGCGTTGATGGCGTCGAGCTGGCGGGTGAAGCCCTCCATCCGGGGGTCGTCGAGGGGGTGCAGGGCGCGGGCGACGTTGAGCTGGGCGAGGTGCGGCATGTCAGGCTCCTTGAAGCCCGACTTATCCACGCCTCAAGCGCGCGCCACCGCCTCCACGCGCCGGGGGCTGGCGAGGCGCTTCACGAGGTACGCCAGCGGCCCGGCCGAGCCGATCAGCGCGGTGACGATCAGGTAGGGCACCACGTTGATGCCCTGCTCCCGGGCGTCCTTGACCATGAAGCCGCAGGCCACCCCCAGGGCGATGACCAGGTCGACGCTGACCAGGCGGGTGGCCCAGTTGGCCATCGCCGGCTCGATCCAGCCCACCGGGCCGTAGAGGTAGAGCACGTAGCCGGTGAAGGCCAGGAAGTCGGCGAGCAGGACGGCGACGAGGAGCTGACGGGCGTTCATGAGGACCTCCTTGGGTTCTCGGGTTGTGCCCTCCCCCATTGCAGGACCCGTGCCACGCGCTGGGCGGCCCCAGGCGCGGGGGGCGTGGCGGGGGTGCAACGGGGGGCGTTGCAGAGCTGCAACGCTCCCGGGGGTGGAGAGCCGTGGTTCTGCGAAGGGAGGTCGTCCACAAGCGTCCTCCCGGATGAACCACCGTCCTCCCCCTGGCCCGCTTTGTGCAACCATCTCCCCCCATGCGACCGTCCCCTCCCCTGCTCGGCGCGCTGCTCGGCTTCGCCCTCGCCGCCGTGGATACCCTCGGCCTGCTGGCCGCCGACGTACACATCCGCTCCGACGAGCGCGACCTCACCCTGCTCATCATGGGCGGCTTCGGGGCGACCTTCGCGGCGCTCGGCTTCGTCATCGGGCGGCTGGTGGTGGCGCGGCGGCAGCTCCAGGCCGACGCGGCCACCATCCGCGCCCAGGTCGCGCAGCTCCAGGCCTCCCAGGTGCGGCTGGTCCAGGCCGAGAAGCTCGCGTCCTTGGGGCGCATGGCCGCCGGGGTGGCCCACGAGGTGCGCAACCCCCTCGGCGTCATCCGCTCCAGCGCCGCCTACATCCGCGAGGGCCTGCCCGAGGACCCCGAATTGGGCGAGGCCTGCGGCTTCATCGTCGAGGAGGTCGACCGCCTGGACGCCTACATCACCCGCATCCTGGACTTCTCCCGCCCCCTGGCCCCCGAGCCGGCCACGCAGCCCCTCGCCGCCCTGGTCGACCGGGCCGTGCGCCTGGGGGGCGAGGGCCTGGGCAGCTTGAACGTCGTCCGCGATGATCTCGATGAGCACGAGATCACGGGAGACCCCGACCTGCTGACCCGCCTGCTGCTTGGCCTTCTGCTGAACGCCGCGCAGGCCGGGGCCCGAGCGCTGACCTTCAGCGCTGCCCGCGCCGAGCGCACCCTGCGCGTCGAGCTGGCGGACGACGGGCCCGGCGTGCCCGACGCCGCCCGGGAGGCCCTGTTCGAGCCCTTCTTCACCACCCGCAGCGACGGCACCGGGCTGGGCCTGGCCATGGGCCGCCGCATCGCCGAGGCCCACGGCGGCGCGCTCACCCTGCTGCCCTCGGCCGTCGGCGCCCGCTTCCGCCTCACCCTGCCCCTCGGGAGCCCGCCGTGACCGCCCACGTCGCCATCGTCGACGACGAGGCCCGCATGGGCCGCATCCTGGCGATGGTCCTGCGCCGCGACGGCCACGCCGTCACCACCTGGACCGACCCCCGCGCCTTCCTCGACGCCCTGGACGGCGGCGCGCCCGTCGACCTGCTGCTCACCGACCTGATGATGCCCGGCCTCAGCGGCGTGGCGCTTTGCGCGGCGGCCCGCAAGCGGGTGCCCGAGCTGCCCGTGGTGCTCATCACCGCCCACGGCACGGTGGACACGGCGGTCGCCGCCATGAAGGAGGGCGCCTTCGACTACCTCCGGAAGCCGGTGGACAACGCCCGCTGCCGCCAGGTCGTCGCCCGCGCCCTGGAGCACACCCGGCTGAGCCGCGAGAACCGCCGCCTGCGCGCCGCCCTGGCCGAGCGCTTCGGCCTGGACGCCGTCGTGGCGGTCAGCCCGGCGATGACCTGTGTGCTCGACCTCGCCCGCCGGGCCGCCGCCAGCACCAGCACCGTGCTCGTCACCGGCGAGAGCGGCACCGGCAAGGAGGTCATCGCCCGCGCCCTGCACCTGCACAGCCCCCGGGTGGGCGGCCCCTTCGAGGCCATCAACTGCAAGGCCTTCGGCGCCGGGGTCCTGGAGAGCGAGCTGTTCGGCCACGAGAAGGGCGCCTACACCGGCGCGGCGCGGGCCCGGAAGGGGGTGTTCGAGCGCGCGGACGGCGGCACGCTCTTCCTGGACGAGATCGGCGAGGTCGACGGGGACTTCCAGGGCAAGCTGCTGCGCGCCCTGCAGGAGGGCGAGGTGCTGCCCGTCGGCGCCGACCGGCCGCTGCGCGTCGACGTCCGGGTCATCGCGGCGACCAACCGGGACCTCCAGGCCGAGGTCGCCGCGGGGCGCTTCCGCGAGGACCTCTACTACCGCCTGGCGGTCATCCCCATCCACGTCCCGCCCCTGCGCGAGCGCCGCGCGGACATCCTGCCCCTGGCCGCGCTGTTCCTGGAGCGAGCCCGGCGCGCCCAGAGCCGCGCGCTGGCAGGCTGGGACGCCGAGGTCGAGGGCTGGCTCGTGGCCCACGACTGGCCCGGCAACGTCCGCGAATTGGAGAACGTCATCGAGCGCGGCGTGGTGCTGGCCCGAGGCGAGCGCATCACCCTCGGCGACCTGGTGGTCGGGCCGCCCCGGTCCAGGGCCGCGCCGGACGAGACCCTGCACGACACCCTGGACCGGGTGGCCGCCGAGCGCATCGCCGCAGTCCTCGCAGAGACCGACGGCGTCCGGGTGGAGGCCGCGCGGCGCCTGGGGGTGGACCGCACGACCCTGTTCCGGCTGATGCGCAAGTACGGGCTGGGTTAGTTCACCGTCACCGTCAGCACGTCGTAGCCCGAGTTGTTCGTCTCATCGGTCTCGACGTAGTGGTCGACCGCGTCGACCATGGCGCCGAAGGTCCAGCTTCCGCTGGAGATCGAGGGCACCGCGCAGGTCAGCGTGTAGGTCAGCGTGGTGAACGCCGGGTGGGAGGCCGTGGTGGTGCCGCCGCAGATGTACTCGTCGGTGATCTCGATGGTCGTGTCGGCGCTGTAGAACAGGTCGATGTCGAAGTACGAGATGTCCGAGGGGCCGTTGTTGGTGACGTCGACCTCGTAGGTCACCGAGTCGGTGGCCGTGACGTCGTAGTCGATGGCGTAGGCGCCCGTGACCTCCAGATCCCAGGACATGCCCGAGGCCAGGGTGACGTCCAGGCTGTCCACCGCCGTGTTGTTGGTCTCGTCGGTCTCGAAGAGGGCGTCCTCGGGGTCGAGCAGCACGCCGAAGTAGTAGGTGCCGTCCGCGATGGCGGGCACCTCACAGACCGCCGTGTAGGTCACGGTGACGCCAGCGCCGTGGCTGTAGCTGGTGCTGCCGGAGCAGATGAGGTCGTCGGTCTCCGAGATGATGGTGTTGGTGGAGTAGTACAGGTCCACGTCGAAGCTCTCGATGGTGGAGCTGCCGTTGTTCGCCACCGTGAGGCTGTAGATCACGATGTCGCCGGGGCTGACGCTGTAGGGCCCGGCGTCGACGGCGGTGGCCTCCAGGTCGTAGGCGTCCACGGTGATGGTGACGTAGTCCCGGTCGATCTCGGCGCCGTCCTCGACCACGAGCTTCATCTCGTAGTCCCCGGCCACGTCGGGGTCGAAGCCGCCGGTCGCGGTGTAGCGGCCGGCGATGTCGCCGTTGGTCAGGGTGGAGCCCGCCGGCAGGCTGTTGAAGGCCCAGCGGTAGCTCAGGGGGTCGCCGTCGGGGTCGGTGCTCCCGGTGCCGTCCAGGGAGACGGTCTGTCCCAGGGCGGAGCTCTGGTCGGGGCCCGCGTCCGCCACCGGCGCACCGTTGGCCGGCGCGGTGACGGTGACGGTGGTGAAGGCCCGGGTGACCTCGGTGCCGTCGTCCACCACCAGCTTGAGCACGAAGTCGCCCTCGACGTCGGGATCGAAGGTGGTGCTGGCGGCGAAGCGGTCGGCGAAGTCGTTGTTCGTCAGGGCCGAGCCGCTGGGCAGGGTGTAGAAGGCCCACTTGTACGTGATGGCGTCGCCATCGGGATCGTAGGAGGCGCTGCCGTCGATGGTCGCGGTGCTGCCCAGGGTGACCGTCTGGTCCGCGCCCGGGTCGGCGACCGGCGGGTTGTTGCCGGCGGGCTCGACGACGACGTCCACGTAGTCGCGGTCGACGTCGGCGCCGTCGTCCACAACGGCCTTCATCGTGAAGGTGCCGACGGCGTCAGGCTGGAAGCTGGCGTTGGCAGTGAACCGGCCGGCGATGTCGCCGTTGGCCAGGCCCGAGCCGCTGGGCAGGTTGTTGAACGCCCACTTGTAGGTGAGCGGGTCGCCGTCGGCGTCGGAGGAGCCGCTGGCGTCCAGGCTGACCGTGGCGCCCAGGGTGACGGTCTGGTCGGCGCCCGCGTCCGCCACCGGCGCGGTGTTGCCGGCCGAGCCCACCGTCACGGTGGTGTTGGCCTGGTCGAAGCCCGTGCCGTCCTCGACGTAGAGCTTGATGACGTAGTCGCCCACGACGTCGGGCTGGAAGCTGGCGTCCACCCGGAAGCGGCGGGTGATGTCGTTGTTGGTCAGGCCCGAGCCGGAGGGCAGGGTCTTGAACGACCACACGTAGCCGAGGGTGTCGCCCTCGGGGTCGGTGGAGCCGGAGCCGTCGAGCTGGACGGTGTCGCCCAGGATCACCGACTGGGCCGCGCCCGGGTCGGCGATGGGGGCCGCGCCCGAGGCCGCGCGGCCGTCGGTGCTCATGGCGAAGGTGCTGTCCACGTCGCAGCGGCCCTCGTCGTCACAGACCCGCAGCACCAGCTCGAACTGGCCGGAGACGTCGGGGATGAAGGCGGGCGCGGGCCCGTCGGCGCCGAGGAGGTCGTCCTCGGTGAGCTGGCTGTGGTCGGGCATCGCCCCGAAGGACCACGCCCAGGTCAGGGCCTCGCCGGTGGAGTCGGAGCCGTCGAAGCGGAAGGTGTCCCCCAGCGGTCCGGTGACCCGGAAGCCCGCGTCGGCGACGGGGCCCGGGGTGGACAGCGCGTCGAGGGGCTCGACGGCGTCGGGGGAGCAGGCGGTCAGGACGATCAGGGCGAGGACGCCCGGCATGGCAGCGCGCATGTTGTTTCCTCTCGTTGAGGGGGTAGGGGTGGACTACATATTCCGCACCTGCGCCATCCAGTGTCCGCAGATAAGGGAGGTTGTCATGGTGAGGGAGCCTTTGTGAACGACGCCGAGCTGCACCTGGTGGTCAACCACGTCCCGGTCATCGGCGCGCTCCTGTCCGTGCCGCTGCTGCTGCTCACCCTGCTGTCCCGCCGGCAGGGGCGAGGGGTGCTGCGCGCTTCGGTCCTGGTCATGGTGCTTACGGGCGTGGGGGCCGTCGCCGCCCAGCTCACCGGAGAGCCCGCTGAGGAGTACGTCGAGGACCTGCCGGGCACCTACGAACACGCCATCCACGAGCACGAGGAGAACGCCGAGCTGGCGACGATCCTCGCGGTGCTCACCGCCCTGCTGGGGTTGGGCGCGGTGGTGGTCGCCGAGCGCCGGGAGCTGGTGCCGCCGATCCTGGTCGGCGCGATGCTGGCCGGCTCCACGGTGACCGCCGGGGCGATGGCCCTGACCGGATCGGTCGGCGGGGAGATCCGCCACCCCGAGGCGCGGGAGGACGCGCCGGTGGTGCCCCCGCACCACGAGGACGACGACGAGGATGAGGACGACGACGACTGATCGTCCCTACTCCGCGATCGGCGTGTCATTCCCCCAGGTGTAGCCCCACCGGTCCAGCAGGACCGCGGTCGCGGTCACGCCAAGCCCCACACCCACCGCTGCGCCGGCCACGCCCCCTGCCGCCGCCCACCGGGTGCGCCGGCCCTGGAGCGCCGAGCGGTAGCCGTTGCGGTAGCCCCGCTGGTAGTCGAGGCTCTGCTCGCTCCAGTCCCCCGGGTCCGGCTCGGCCGGGACGCCCCCGTAGATGACCGCCGGGCCGCCAGCCGCCGCCGCGATGAGGGGGCCGCCCAGGCAGGGCCCGACCAGCAGGGTGGTGCCCCCGGCGACCACGAAGCCCACCCCCGCGCTGACCCCGGCCGCGCTGGCGGCGGGCTTGCCCCGGGCGGCGGCGCGGCCGTCCTCCATGCCCGCCCGGTAGGCGTCGAGGGGGGTCATCTCCGGCTCATCCGCCCAGGCGAGGGCGCCACCGAGCAGCAGGGTCAACCACATGGCTCCATCTCCAACCTGACGCTTGCAGGCTATGGCAAAGTCAAGGCGCTGTCACCTGTGACATGAATGTCACCCTCGATCTCCCCGAATCGGCCGTGAACGCCGTCCTGGGCCGGCACGGCCCTTGCAACGCAGCCCGTGGAACACCCTCCCGGAGGACCCATGAACCGCCTCGTCCCCCTCCCCTTCGTGCTCGCGCCAGCGCTGGCCCTGCTGACCGCCTGCCCCCCCACGACCAAGGACTGCGACCTGATGGCGGTCGCCTCCGCGCAGGTCACGCTGCTCACCCACGACGGCGCGCCGCTGCCCGAGGACGCGTGGGTGGAGTTCAGCGTGGACGGCGGCGACTGGCAGCCCTGCGAGGACCTCGACGGCGTCTTCGTGTGCGGCTGGGAGCAGGCCGGCGCGTTCGAGGTGCGCGCGGACGGCTGGGGCTACGGCCTGACCCTCGCCGCGCCCTTCATGGTCGAGCAGGACGTCTGCCACGTCGAGCCCGTGCTGCTGGACCTCACCCTGGAGGAGCTGGCCTGCACCACCGAGGAGGTCGCCTCCATCGCCCTGACCGTCACCGACCCCGACGGCGCCGCCGTGCCCGGCGTGACCGCAGCCTGGATGCCCCTGGGCGCGGACTGGACCGCGCCGCAGCCCTGCGAAGGCCAGGGCACGGGCTGGATCTGCGGCGCGGAGGTCGGCGGCGACATCGAGCTGTGGGTCGACGCCCGAGGCTACGAGAGCCACTATGAGGTCGTCACCGTCGACTTCGACGAGTGCCACGTCATCACCTCGGAGGTGGACGTGGTCCTGGAGCCCGTCAACTGAGGACGCGCTCCTGCGGGGTCAGCGGGGAGCGCTCGAAGCAGCCCCGCCCCCGCGCGCAGGACTCCGGGGCGACGAGCTCGTCGTCGGGCCCCCAGCTCTGGCAGGTCTTGAGGCAGGAGCAGGGCACGTCGATCCGGGTGAGCGTGGCGTCCAGGGCGGCCTGGCTGGGCCAGCGCTGCCCATGAAAGCCCTTCCAACGAAGAAAACGGCAGAGGTCCATCACGCACGCTCCGTCGCGCGCTCCAGGGCGGAGAGCACCGCCCCGGGCAGGATGCGCAGCTTGTAGGCGGTCATCGGGAGAGGATTGGCGCCCTCGGCGGCCCGCTTCGCGGCGGCGGCCAGGCGCTCTGCGGAGGCCGGGCCGCCGACCAGGGCGGCCTCCACCGCCGGCAGCGCCCGCGGCGTGTTCGCGACCCCGCCCAGGACGACGTGGGCCTGGGTGATCTGCTCGCCCTCCAGCACGAGGTGGGCGACGACCTCCACCAGCGGCCACTCGGCCCGGACCCGGTGGATGGCCCGGAAGTAGGCCGAGCGGGCCCCGGGGATGGGCGGGGGCACCGTCACCCCCGTGAGCAGGGCCCCCTCCTCCAGCCGGTGGGTGCGGGTGGGGGCGCGGCCGTCGCCGATCAGCTCCGGGATGCTCAGGGTCCGGCCGTCGTGCAGGCTCACCCGGGCGTCGAAGGCCTGGAGGGCCACCGCGAGGCTGGAGGGGTGGGGCGCGGCGCAGGGCCCCTGGTCGAAGCAGGAGTGGAACAGGTGGTCGCCGTCGCGGGCCAGGCAGTGGGCGCCGCCCTTCTTGAGGCAGACGAACCGGGGGCTGCGGTAGTACCAGCAGCGCACCTCCTGGAGCAGGTTGCCGCCCACCGTGCCGCGGTTGCGGATCTGCGGGGTGGCCAGGCCCCCGGCGGTCTGGGCCAGGCCCGGCCAGGCCTGCTGGACGAGCGGGTCCTCGGCGAGGGCCGCGATGGAGGTCATCGCGCCGACCTGCACGCCGCCGTCGTCCAGAGGAACGATCTCGTCGAGGGCCTGGACGTCCCGGAGGTCGACCAGCGGCCCGCTCTGGAGCCGGTGGCGGCGGCGCTCGGCCAGGTCGGTGGCGCCGGCCCGGAAGGCCCCGGGCCCGGCGGCGGCGTCTTCGAGGGTCTTGGGGAAGCGGATCACAGGGCACCTCCGTCGATCAGCCGGTCAGGGCGCAGCGGCAGCGACCGGGGCCGCCAGCCGGTGGCGTGGTGGACGGCGTTGGCGACCGACGCCGCCGGGGCCATCGTGGCCAGCTCCGCGATGCCGGTGATGCGCTCGAGCATGCCCTCGTAGCCCTCCTCGTCGAAGTGGACGTGGATGGGGGGGATGTCCCCGATGCCGGCGATGCGGTAGTCCTCCAGGCCGGCCGTGAGGAGCTGGCCGGAGGTCGGGCAGAGGCGGCGGTCCTCGTAGAGGGCGTAGCTGATGCCCTGGATGACCCCGCCCTGGACCTGGCTGCGGGCCAGCGGCGGGACCATGATGCGGCCGGCGGAGATGCCGCTCCAGGCCTCCACCACCCGGACCCGGCCCAGGCGGGTGTCGACCTCGACCTCGGTGAGCACCACCGAGCCGGTGGCCACGTCGGCCACGCGCAGGCCCGCGACCTCGAAGGGCAGGAAGTAGCCGCCCGGGTCCTTCTTGCGGCGGCCGACGAAGCTCATGGGCGGGGCCACCGCGAGGATCTCCGCCCAGGGGGTGAAGCCGCCGCTGTGGTTCAGGCCGCCCTCCCCCACCGAGGCGCCGGTGAGACCCATGTTCAGCTCGGCGAAGTCCAGCAGGGCCTCCTGGAGCTGTCGGGCGGCGTCCTTGGCGGTGGGCACGACCGAGGGGGTGGTGCGGCTGCCGCCGGACATCGGGGCCCACACCTCGTCGGAGTCGCCGAAGCGCACCCGGATCTCGTGGGGCTGCATGCCCATGGCCTCGGCCACCGCCCAGGCCACCGCCGAGCGGGAGCCGTTGCCCATGTCCTGGCAGCCGGCGCGGGCCACCAGGCCCTCGGGGCTGGCGTCGAGCTGGATCTGGGTGGCCGGCGACAGCAGCACGAACCAGACCCCGCAGGCCACCCCGACCCCGCGCCGGTAGCGGCCCTTGTCCCGGCCCACCGGGCCGCGCCCGGTCCAGGCGGGCAGGGTCTCCACCCAGTCGTACAGGCGGTTGCGGCCGGGGTGGGGGTCCCAGCGGCGGCGCAGGGCGAGGGGGTCCTCGCCGCGGCGGTGGGCCACGGCGTCGACGGCCTGCTCCAGGGCGAAGATGGCGGGCGGGCCGCCGGGGCCGCGGAAGGGGCGCCCCTGGGGGCCGTTGGAGACGACGTCGTAGTCGGCGACGTCCTTCTCCTTGAAGGGGTAGAGCAGGCGCATCAGCACGGTGGAGTTGGCGCCCACCGAGACCCCCGCGCTCGAGAACGAGGTGGCCACGAGGCTGTAGGGGTTGCCCTCGGCGTCCGCCGCCAGGGCGACGTGCAGCTCCTGGGCGGGGCGCAGGCCGCCGACGCCCAGCTCCTCGTCGCGCTGGTACGCCACCCGGACGGGGGCGCCGGCCTCGCGGGCCAGGTCGACCGCGATGCGGGTCTCCATCTGGAGGGTGGCCTTGGCGCCGAAGCCGCCGCCCACGTAGGGGCACAGCACGCGCACGTCGGCGCGCTCCAGCGCCCAGCGCTCGGCGATGTCCTCGGCCATGCCGGAGCAGTTCTGGGTGGAGAGGTGGACGTCCAGCGTGCTGGGGGAGGTCCAGTGGGCCACGCAGGCGTGGGGCTCCAGGGTGGAGTGGACCTGGACCTGGGTGGTGTACTTCTCGTCGACGACGAGCATGCCGGTGGACTTGGCCTCGTCCATCCGGGAGAGGGCGCGGCGGGGCCGCCCCAGCAGGTTGAAGCTGACCGGGCCGCGCACGTTGCCCTCCAGCCGGGCACCGGTGACCGGGCCCTCGGAGGCGCTGGGCATGTCGGACTTCTTGCTCTCGTAGAGCACGGGGGCCCCGGGCTCGCGGGCGGCGTCCATGCCGATGACCGCCGGCAGCAGCTTGTAGTCCGGGGAGATGAGGAGCAGGGCCTCCTCGGCGATGTGGGCGCTGTCCGCGGCGACCGCCGCCAGCTCCTGGCCGGCGAAGCGGACCTTGCCCCCCACCGGGGTGAGCTGGATCACCGCGCGCACCCCGGGCAGGGCGCGGGCCGCGGAGAGGTCGAGGTTCTTGAGCACGGCGTGGGCGACCTCGGACCGCAAGACCCGGGCCTCGAGCTGGCCGTCGAGCTTCACATCGACGGTGTACTTCGCCTGGCCGGTGACCTTCTCCAGGCCGTCGGCGCGGGGCCCGTGGACCTCGACGCCGTCGAACTTCCCCTCGCAGGCGTCGCCGACCGCCTCGTAGATGGCGACGTAGGCGCCGCAGCGGCAGAGGTGCCCGGCGAGGGCGGCGGCGATCTCGTCCCGGGTGGGGCGGACGTCGCCCCGCTCGGCGCGCCAGGCGTCGCAGAACGCGGCGCCCTCGACCACGAAGCCGGGGGTGCAGTAGCCGCACTGGAGCGCGTCGTGGTGCAGGAAGGCCCGCTGCACGGGGTGGAGCGGCTCGGAGATGCCCTCGACGGTGGTGACCTCCCGGCCCTCCAGCGCCGTGGCCGGCAGCAGGCAGCTCACGTGGGGCGCGCCGTCCACCAGCACGGTGCAGGCCCCGCAGGCCCCGTGCCCACAGGCCTCCTTGGTGCCGGTCAGGCCGAGGCGCTCGCGCACCACCGAGAGCGCCGAGGTGTCCGCCCCGATCGGCGCGCGGACGTCTGTGCCGTTCACCCGGGTGGTGAGGGTGAGGTCCTCCTCGGCGGCGTCCGAAGGCGCGGCGCCGGCCCGCCCGGAGGCGCCGGCGATGCCCGCCCCAGCGCTGACCGCTATGCTGTTCCGCAGAAAACCCCGACGCGAGATCCCGGTGCCCATGAGCGATGGCCTCCCACTTCAAATGACTCTCGGTCATTTATACGGGTATGCCGCCGCCCCGTCAAACAGAAATCCTTTCCCCCGGGGTGAAGAACGCCCCCTGACGGGTTACGGATCCCCAGGGTGGGGGCTACATTGTGGTCTCCAACCCGAGGAAGGGTGATGGAGCAGGATCGCTCCAGGGATGGCGCTCGTTGGCGGCGCCCGCTGCGCACGTACCGGCTCGCCTGGCTGTTGGCGATCGCGGGGCTGCTGGCTTCTGTCTGGGTCGGCTGGACGGGACGCCGCGCGGCGCGGGACGCCTACACCCAGCAGCTCACCCGGCACGCGGATCAGCGCCTCCAGGCGGTCCGCAGCGAGCTGGAGCGGGAGCTTCAGGTCGTCCAGTCCCTCGCCGCCCTGTTCGACGCCTCCCCGGCTGTGAAGCAGGACGAGTTCCGGGCCTTCACCCGGCCGCTGCTCAAGCTCAACCGCTCCCTCCGCGCCCTGGAGTGGGCGCCCCGGGTCCCGGGGGACCAGCGCACCGCGTTCGAGCGCGCCGCTCGCGCGGACGGGCTGCCCGGCTACGTCGTCACCGAGCTGGGCTTCCAGGGCAACCTCACCGCCGCCGCCGAGCGCGGCAGCTTCTTCCCGGTGCTCTACGTCGAGCCGGTGAGCGGGAACGAGCGGATCTTCGGCCTGGACATGGCCTCGGACGCCCAGCGGCGGGAGGCCCTGCAGCGCGCAGGGGAGACCGGGCAGGCCACCGCCACCGCGCCGCTCCAGCTCGCCCAGTCCCGGATGGATCGACGGGACGGCTTCCTGGTGGTGATGCCGGTGTACGGGCCGGAGCAGGAGGTCCAGGGCTACGCGCTGGCCGGCTATCAGGCCCAGGACATCGTGCTCTCCGCGCTCGCCGAGTTCCGGGAGACCGAGCAGCCGGTCGACATCCAGCTCCTGGACGCCACCCCGGGCGCCGACCGGCGGGTGCTCTTCGACACCCGGCGGCTCGACGGGCACCGGGTCACCGCGTCCGCGCTGGAGAGCGAGCTGGCCGGGCGGGCCTGGGAGGTCCGCGCGCTGGTCCCCGAGGACCACGCCTCCGCGGCGGGCCTGACCCAGCAGATCGTCCTCACCCTGATCGGCCTGGTGATCACCTCGCTGCTGGTGGCCTACGCCCTGGTCGTGCTGGACCAGAAGGCCACCGTCGAGCAGGAGGTCGCCGAGCGCACCCGCGAGCTGGGCGAGGCCAAGGCCGCCGCCGAGGCCAGCGCCCGCTCCCTGGAGGAGGCCAACGCCCTGCTGCTCAAGCGAAACCGCGAGCTGGACGAGTTCCTGTTCATCGCCAGCCACGATCTGCAGGAGCCCGTGCGGCGCCTCGCCCTGTTCTCCGACCTGCTCCAGCGCAGCCTGGGGGACGTCGAGGGGCCCACGACCCGCGCGCTCGGCGGCATCCAGCGCGCCACCGCGCGCATGCGCCAGCTCGTCACGGCGCTCCACCAGCTGAACCAGGTCAGCCGCCTCGACGCCCGCCCCCAGGCCGTCCACATCGACGACTGCGTCGACAGCGCCGTGGAGAAGCTGGCCGACCGGCTGGCCGAGGCCACCCTCCACCGCCCCGAGCTGCCCTGCGTCCAGGGCAGCCCCGCGCTCCTGCGGCAGATCTACCTCCAGCTCATCGACAACGCGCTCAAGTACAACCACAGCGAGCACCCCCAGGTCACCCTCACCGCCGAGCAGGACGAGGCGGGCTGGATCCTGGGGGTGAAGGACGACGGCATCGGCCTCGACGAGCACGACACCGAGCAGATCTTCGCCCCGTTCCGCCGCCTGCACACCGACGTGGCGTTCGAGGGCGCCGGCATCGGCCTGACCATCTGCCAGAAGGCCGTCGAGCGCATGGGCGGGCGGATCTGGGTGGAGTCCCGCCCCGGGCACGGCGCCCACTTCCGGTTCACCGTGCCGGGGATGCGCGAGGCCATGCCCGAGAGCGCCGCCGCGGCGAGCTGAAAAGGCGAGCTACCCTGCGCCTCGTCATCCCCGCCGGGGGCAGCGGAGGGGTTAGGCTGATCGCCCGTCTGCTCGGAGTGCCGTATGGAAACCGTCGCTGACCTGATGACCCCCAACCCTCTGGTCGTGAACCCGTCCACGCCGCTGGCCACCTGCGCCCGCGTCATGGTGCGGCTGGGCCTGCGCCACCTGCTGGTGGTCAGCGAGACCGGCGGGCTGATGGGGGTGCTGTCGGACTTCTCGGTGTTCTCGCGGGGCGGGCTGGCCGGCACCCACGGCGAGCTGTGGATCGCCTTCAACGACGACGACTTCGACAAGACAGCCGGCGACGTCGAGATCAGCCCCGTGCTCACCGCGAAGCCCGACGAGCCCCTGATGGCCGCGCTGCACCGGCAGATGGACCAGCGGCAGGAGCTGCTGGCCGTGGTCGACGACGCGGGGGTGCCGGTGGGCGTGCTGACCGAGCACGACGCGGTGCGGCTGGCCGAGATCGGCGTGCCCTCCAGCGCGACGGTCGCCTCCGAGGCCACCGCCAAGGTCATCACCGTCGACGTCAACCAGCCCGCCTGGGACGCCGCGCGCACCATGCGCGACGCAGACGTGCGCCACCTCCTGGTCACCGAGGGCGGCTCCCTGGAGGGCGTGATCTCCTTCCGCGACCTGATCACCGCCCAGATCGGCCCGGACTCCAGGCTCACGGTGGACGACGTGCTGCTGCGGCGCCCCATCGTCTCGGTCAACCCCACCACCCCGCTGCGCGAGGCCGCCCGGCTGATGGCCGTCCACAAGGTCGGCTGCCTGCCCGTGCTCGCCACCGACGGCGGCATCCGGGGCGTGCTCACCCGCAGCGATCTGGTCGGCGCGCTGGTCTCCGAGCTGGAGGACGACGCCCTCTTCCCCGACGGCTGAGCCCTCGGGCGGCTATGCTGAGGGCAGACGCCCCTCCCTGGAGACCCCATGACGGGACTGCTGGCCGCGCTGACCCTGCTCGGATGCAAGGACCGGGACGCCCCGGGTGACGACAGCGCCCCGGTGGTGTCTCCCTGCGAGCCCGCGACCTACGCCCTCGGGCTGCCTTCGGACACCTGGGTGGGCCCGGAGGTGGGCCCCGGTGGGGACGTGCGCTACTTCGCCAGCCCCGGCGGCGACCGCATCTGGGGCGGCTCGACCATGAACGGGGTCTTCCGCAGCGACGACGCGGGCCTGAGCTGGACGACGATCCAACCCCCCCGCACCCACGTCCTGGGGCCCATGGCCGCGATCCCCGGCCAGCCCGACACCCTGATCATCACCTCCGAGGAGGTCTGGCGCACCACCGACGGCGGCGAGCGCTGGACCGTGATCGAGGGCCTGGGGGGCACCAACCCCGAGGAGGGCGTGCGCGCCCTGCTGGAGCACGACGGCACGGTGTACGCCTTCCTGGGCGGCGGCGACGTCTACGCCTCCACCGACGAGGGCCAGACCTTCGAATGGCGGGGTGCGGCCGAGCTGAGCGGCCCCGCACCGCCCCACAGCGAGTTCGGCAACGCCGAGTGGCAGTGGCAGGCGGTCGCGACCGACGACGGCACGCTCTACGCCATGCGCCACCACCGCTCCCTGTTCCGCTCCACGGACGAGGGGCGCACCTGGGAGGAGATCTGGCGGCGCATGATCGTGGCCGGAAGCCTGGCGGTCAACGGCGACCAGCTCCGCATCGCCGAAGAGGACCTCGTCTTCGCGATGGGCCCCGACGACAGCGAGCCCTGGGAGATCGCGCACACCGCGTCGCCCGTGGTCGCCATCATCCCCCACCCCTCCGGCGACTTCATCATCGCGACCGACGACCGGATCCACTACCTCTTCGACAGCACCCTCCAGGACATCGGGGATCCCCTGCCCCACCACGTCCAGGGCGCGACCCTGACCCCCGACGGGCGGCTGCTGGTCGGCCACAGCGAGGGCATCTGGGAGATCTCCCCGGAGACGAACACCTGGGTGGACCGCAGCGCGGGGGTGGTGGACCGGGACCTGGCGGTGCTGCTGGCCCACCCGAGCTGCCCGGAGCGGGTGTACGTCGGCACCCAGTGCCAGCGCGGCTTCTACGAGAGCGACGCCTGGGGCGAGGACCTCGCCCACATGGACACCTACATGCACTACGTGATGGTGGCCCGGACCAACCCCCGCCGCCCCGAGGAGATCTGGGTCACCAACGACAACACGGTGCTGATGACCCCGAACCTGGGCGAGGTGTGGCGCCAGGTCACCGACGCCACCCTGGCCTGGCACGTCCACGGGCTCGCCCTGGACCCCGCCGACCCCGACCACGTCCTGGTGGGCTCGGTGGGCTCGGGCATCTGGGCGGACGACGGCATGCACGTCTACAGCAGCGACGACGCCGGGATCACCTGGGAGAGCGTCAGCGAGGGCCTCCCGGACAGCCAGTCCTCGGCCCACGCCCTCCACTTCGTGCTCGACGCGCCGGGCGTGGTGCTGCTGGGGACCTTCCGGGGCGACGACATCTCCCACGCCAACGGCAGCGGCGAGGGGCTGTTCCGCTCCACCGACAACGGGCAGACCTGGGCGGCGGTGGAGCTGGGCGGGCGCCGGGACGTGCCCAAGATCGCCGAGTGCGACGGGCACCTCTACGCGGCGGCCGACCGCAGCGTCATGCGCTCCACCGACGCGGGCGCGAGTTGGAATGAGGTCACCGAGGGCCCCGACCCCTTCGTCGCGCTGACCTGCCACGGCGACACGGTCATCGCCTTCGACCTGGGGCGCCAGCTCCAGCGCTCCGACGACGGCGGTGACACCTGGGCCGACTACAACGAGGGCATCGGCCCGAACCCCCTGGGGAACCAGGTGCTGCACGACCTCGCGATCTCGGCGGACGGCGCGGTGGTGTACCTGGCGGTGCGGGGGGAGGGGCTGTATCGGCGGGGGTTGTAGGGAGCGGGGGTGGCGGCTCGAAGAGGTGGTGGCGACTTGTTGAGGTGGTGGCGACTCGTTGATGTGGTGGTGACTCGTTGATGAGGTCGTCCGTCACGGACTCCAAGTTTGGAAGGTCCGTCACGGACAGACAGAGGTCTCGGAGGATCGGTGGTAGACGTTACGTATCGACGCGTGACCGCGATGTGTCGCCGAGGTACTTGAGATCCTCTGAATTTCAATCAGGCCAGCAAGCGGCGCCGAGGATTCCTCGCGACCACGCGCCAATACGACGCGTGTATCTTGACTTCTTCGAGGTCTCTGTCTGTCCGTGACGGCCCCGGTCGGGACGACTTCAGATCTTGGAGTCCGTGACGGACGACCCTGATCGAACCCTCCACACCCCCTTCACAACAACCGCGCCCGCTTCACATCCAGGTACCGGTTCACCAGCGCCACCGGCAGCGCGTCGGGCTCCACGTCCAGCGTGAGCACCCCCTGCGCCTTGATCGCCTCGAAGCTGCGCTTTCGAGCGCGCAGGTAGTGCTCGGCGCTGGTCAGGCGCAGGGCGTCGCGGAAGCCGTGGACCGGCGCCTCGGCGGCCTGGCGCAGGGCGGGCTCCCGCAGGCTGGCCACCAGGACCAGGTGGCGGCGCCGCAGCACGTTCAGGGCGGTCAGGGCCTCGCCCTCGTCCTCCCCCCGCAGGTTGGTGAGCAGGATGATGAGGGCCCGCCGCCGCTGCCGGGCCGAGAGCCGGCGCACCGCCTCGGCGAAGTCGCTGGCCGCCGCGCTGGACTGGAGGTCGTAGACCCCGTTGATGAGGCCGTTCATCGCCCCCACGCCCTTGCGGGGCGGGATCCAGCGGTCCTGGCCCGAGAAGGCCTGCAGCCCCACCGCGTCCCCCTGCCGCAGCGCCACGTACCCCAGCAGCAGCACCGCGTTCAGGACGTGGTCGAAGTGGGCCAGCTCGCCGTCCCGGGCGTGCATACGCCGCCCGCAGTCCATCAGGAAGATGAGGCTCTGGTCCTCCTCGTCCCGGTACTCCCGGGAGATGAGCTGGAAGCGCCGCGCGGTGGCCTTCCAGTCGATCTGCCGGATGGAGTCCCCCACCCGGTACTCCCGGAGCTGGAAGAACTCGGTGCCCTCGCCCCGGCGGCGGCGCTGGTGGATGCCCATCTGGGCCTGGCGGTCGTCCAGGGCCAGCAGCGCGAAGTGGGAGACCTGCCGGAAGTTGGGGAAGACCCGCACCGCCTCGGGCAGGGGCACCCAGGCCCGCCGCCGCACCAGCCCCAGCGGCCCGTCCAGCAGCAGCTCCACCCCCTGGAAGTCGAAGCTGCCGCGCTCCACCGAGCGCAGGCGATAGCCCAGCTCGGACCAGCCCCCCGGGGCCAGCTCGAAGCGCTGGGGCAGGTGCTCCATCTCGAAGCCGGTGGGGTGGTGGTCGAACAGGGAGCCCCGGAGCGCCCCCCCGGGGTTCTCCAGGCGCAGCCGCACCTCGTGCCAGCCCGCCAGGGACATCACCGGGGGGGCGGCGCGGGTGATGTTCGGCGGCGCCGCCCGCCGCAGCCACCCCGCCTCCACCAGCGCCGCGGCCACGACCCCCAGGCCGACCCCCGCCCACAGCCCCAGCACCGCCGGCCACGCCGAGGCGGCCAGCCCCAGGGCGAGCCAGAGGCCCAGCGCCGCGTTCAGCCGGGGCCCGGGGATCCAGCGCAGGCGGTTCACTGGCGGGGCGCCTCCACGGCGTCCACCACCGAGCGCAGCACCTGGTCCACCGCGAGCCCCTCGATCTCCAGCTCGGGGGCGACCCGCACCCGGTGGCGCAGGCCGGGCAGGGCGGCGCGCTTGACGTCGTCGGGGGTGACGAAGTCGCGGCCCTCCATCAGGGCGAAGGCCCGCGCCGCGCGCACCAGGGCGATGGCGCCGCGGGTGCCCGCGCCCATGGACAGGCCCTGCCAGGTGCGGGTCGTGCGCACCAGACGCACCGCGTAGGCCAGGATGCGGTCGTCCAGCAGCACCTCGGCGACCCGCTGCTGCAGGGCGCGGGCCGCCTCGGGGGTGAGCACCTGCTCCACGGCCGAGACGTCGAGGGTGTCGCCCACCCGGCCCTCCACGACCTTGCGCACGACGCTCTGCTCGTCGGCCTCCTCGGGGTAGTCGGTGACCACCTTGAGCAGGAAGCGGTCGAGCTGGGCTTCGGGCAGGGGGTAGGTGCCCTCCTGCTCGATGGGGTTCTGGGTGGCCAGGGTCATGAAGGGCGGCTCGAGCGCGAAGGTCTGGCCCTCGATGGACACCTGCTGCTCCTGCATGACCTCCAGCAGCGCGGCCTGGGTCTTGGCCGGGGCGCGGTTGATCTCGTCGGCCAGCAGGAGGTTGGTGAACGCGGGGCCCTTGCGGATCTGCCAGTCGCCGGTGGCCTGGTTGAAGATGGCGTGGCCGGTGACGTCGGAGGGCATCAGGTCGGGGGTGAACTGCACCCGGGAGAAGCGCCCGCCGATGGTGCGCGCCATCGCGAGCACGAGCAGGGTCTTGCCCAGGCCGGGCACGCCCTCGATCAGCACATGCCCGCCCGCCAGGAAGGCGCAGAGCACCTGATCGATCAGCTCAGGCTGGCCCACGACCGCGCGCGCCATCTGGGCGCGGATCGCGGCGGCCTTGTCGGCGGCGTCGGTGACGTCGATCGCCGGGGGGGTCTTCATCATCGTGTCCTCCGGATGTCCAGCAGCGCCCGGACTGCAGCGGTGAAGGCCCGCCGGTCCCGCGACTCAGGTTCGCTCAGGGCCAGGGCGGCGATGTCCTCGCCCACCCGGCCGGCCGCCGCCACCCGGGCGACGGCGTCGGGGGCGCTCGGGTCGATCCGCCCGCCCCCCGTCCGCGCGCCGAGCCGCTCCAGCACCTCGGCGCGCAGGCTCTCCAGCAATACCCCGTGGTGCCCCTTGCGCCACAGGAAGTCCCCGGCGGCCTCGACGTGCTCCAGCAGGCTGCGCCGCTCGACCGAGGGCGCCGGGACCAGCGGCCCGAAGCGCGCGGACGCCCCCCAGGCCCAGGCCAGCGCCCAGCCGATCAGCGCGATGAGCGCCGGCCAGGCCAGGGTCCACGCCCGCTGCCACATCGACTCGGACTCGCCCCGGTAGATGACGGTGATGCCGTCGTAGAAGCCCCGCTCGGCCAGCACCTCCCAGGCGAAGGCGGCGTGGCGGGCGTCCTGGATGTTGTCGTTGGAGAGGAAGCGCCAGGAGCTGAGCACGCCGACGTCGCCCTCCCCCCACGGCCGCCAGGCGTAGGTCCAGCGCTCGGGGTGCTCGGGGTCTCCGCCGAAGGTGTTCCAGTCCGAGGTGACGTTGCCGTGCTGCCGGGTCCACAGGCGGGGGGACAGCTCCAGCGCGTAGGTGACGCCGTTCACGGTGACCGGGCGGGGCGCCCAGCTCTCCTCCAGCGCCCAGGGCTCCTCCTCGGGCTCCTCGGGCGCCGCCTCGTCCTCGTCGGGCTCGTCCTCGGGGGGGTCCTGCGCCGCGGACTGCTCTTCCGTGAGCCCCTCCTCATCGGCATCCTCGGGGGTTTCCTCCGCTGCAGGGGGGGGCTGCAGGCGCACGTTGCGGACCCCCAGCTTGCGGTACAGGGGGTCGGGGTCGTCGCTCTGGGACTGGGGCAGGGAGACCACCAGCGAGCCGCCGCGGGCGGCCCAGTCCAGCACGAGGTCGGCCTGGTCGGGGGAGAGGCGCTGGCCGGGCGGCATCAGCAGCACGAGCTGGCCCTCGGCGGCGGCGGGGACCCGGATCTCGGGCGCGCTGCGGGTGGGGGTGCCCATGGCCGAGTAGAACCGCTCCAGGGCCAGCAGCGGGTTGGCGCGGGCGCGCGCGCCGGGCTCGCCGGTGACGTCCTCCTCCACCCGCTCGAAGAGCATCGCCACCCCGCCGATGAGGGCGACGTTGAAGACGATGAAGCCGAGCCAGGACAGGCGGACCAGGCGCTTCGCGGCAGGGGTCTGGCTCACGACGCCCCCTCGAAGGTCGCGGTCCAGCCCCGGCACAGCTCCTGGACCGCGTCGTCGGCCGGCAGGCGGTGGGCGTAGGCCGCGAGCTGCCAGGCGCGGGTCAGGGCCGAGAAGAAGGCGACGGTGGGCGCGTCGGCCTTGTGGCGCACCAGCCGCAGAGCCTCGCCCTCGGTCAGGCCGTTGGTGATGGGCAGGCCCCGCTCGGAGAGCTTCACCAGCGCGCCCTTGTAGAGCATGCCGAGGGCGCGGGCGGCCTCCCCACGCTGCCAGGCCGCCCAGGCCAGGGTGCCCAGGTCGTCGGGCAGGGCCTCGGGCAGCGTGATCTCCCCCGCGGCCTTCGCGGGAAGGGGCCCGGAGCGGAACCGGATCCGGGCGTCCCGAAGGTCCACCCGGCGCAGCAGGAAGAACACGAGCGCCACCAGGATCATGCCCAGGACCGCCAGCAGCGCCCCCTGGGAGGCCGCCCCCACGCCCTCGCTGGCCGGCGCGGTGCAGCCGGCGGGCCGCTTCTCCTCGGGGGGGTCGCAGCTCATCTCGTCGAAGGTGGGCCAGTCGATGTCGCTGCGCAGGCGCCACCGGGTCTCGGTGCCGTGGGCGCCGAAGTCCTCGTCCTGCAGGACCTGCTCGATGACCACGTCGGGGTCGGGGCCGGTCCAGCCGGTGTCCTGGGCGCGGGCGGGGGCCACCATCAACAGCGCGGCCCCGGCCAGCGCGGCCACCCGCTTCGCCAGGCGGCGGAAGGCGATCTCGACGTCCCAGCCCTCCAGATCGGAGCGCCGGTTGATGTAGAGGCCGAAGCCGCCAGCGACGTAGAGGGGCTCGAGGATGCTCAGGGCCGCGAAGTCCGCGAGCAGCAGCAGGGCGGCGAACCAGATGGGGGGCTCCCCGTCCTCCAGGGCGATCCAGGCCTCCTCGAACGAGAGGTCCGCCCGGTCGGGCAACGCGACGAAGAAGCAGCCGACGATGCCGATGAACAGGCTCCACTTGAGGACGAAAGCGCCGACGCCCAGCCAGGATGCGGGTCCCTGCACGGCGCGCCGCAGGAGCGAGCGCCGGGCGAGCTGGGCGCGCAGGCCCAGGCCCTCCAGCACGGCGATGGGCATGTGGAAGCTGCGGCAGACGTCGATCCGGAACAGGAACAGGGTGGCGATGAGCTGGCGGGAGAGCAGCCGGGGGGCCTCGCGCAGCAGGGCGCGCAGGGTGGGCACGTCCCCGAACAGGGCCCCCCCCAGCACCCGCACCGGCAGCCGCCCGAGCACCGGCTTGAGCCACCAGACCGTCAGCACCGCCGCCCAGGGCCAGCGCCACAGGGCCAGCCAGATCAGCGCGTAGAGGGGCGCGGCGACGGCCAGCCAGCCGCCCCACACCGGGCGCCACCACCGCCGGGCGGCGGCGAAGCCGAAGTCCACCGACTCCCAGGGGGTGCGGGGCCGCAGGACCGCCGAGAGGCGCTCAGGATCCACGGTCCCTCCCCGCCAGGGACAGCCACGCGACGACCAGCGACCACAGGAACCCGCCGACGCCGAACTTCACCGGCACCGGGACCCAGCGCGCGCTGGACCAGAAGGCCTCGATGATGGCGGCGACGAACAGCATCGCGGAGAAGCCGGCGACCAGCACCAGGGCCTCGCGGGCTTCTTCCTGGAGGGCCTGGGCGCGGGTGCGCTGGCCGGGGCGGAGGAGCGTGAGCCCGATCTTGAGGCCGGCGACCCCGGCGATGACGATGGCGGTCAGCTCGAACGCGCCGTGGCCCACCACGAAGGGCCAGAAGGTCGATCCGTAGCCCACCGCGGTGAGGTAGCCCGCCACCGCCCCGATGAACGCGCCGTTGTAGATGAGCACAATCCCGGAGCCCACCCCGGCCAGCGCGCCCATGCCGAAGGTGCGCAGGGCGATGCCGATGTTGTTCCGGATGTAGAAGCCGAACATCACCAGGTCCCCCGAGGCCGCCCGCTCGTCCTCGTGGAAGGGGCTCTTGGGGTCGTACATGGCCTCGACGTCGGCCACGGTCATCGGGTCGAGGGTGAGGTAGACGTTCTCGGGCTCGGAAGCGCAGAGCAGCATGGTGAACAGGAGCGGCAGGGCGAACAGCACCGTGGAGACCGCCAGCAGGCGCCACTCGGCGCGCAGGGCGCGGGGGAAGTCCAGCAGCAGCATCGTGGCGATGCGGCCCCAGGGCGCAGGGCGGCGGCCGTAGAGGTGGACGTGGCAGCGCACGGCCAGGCTGTTGAGGCGCTCGACCAGGGCGGCGCTGTAGACCCGGTGGCGGGCCAGGGCGAGCTGCTGGCAGAGGTCGCGGTAGCGCTCGGGGAGCTGGGCGAGGTCGGGGTCGCGGCCCTCCCGCTCCAGGATGAGCAGCAGGTCCTCCAGCTCGTCCCAGCCCGAGGCGAAGCGCTTCTCGAAGGCGGCCTGCTTCACCGGCGCCCCTCCAGCCAGGCCGCGATGCCCAGCAGGCGGCGCACGGCCTCGTCGCCCCGGGCGGCGATGAGGGGCTCCAGCAGCTCGGCCAGCTCGCGGCGACGCTCCGGGGACCACTCCGCGACCCGGTCGGCGAAGTCCATGATGGCGCGCTGCTCGGTGAGGCGCAGGGGCACGGACGGCGGCAGGGGCTCCACCTGCTCGGGGGTGCGGCGCAGGCGGGGCGCGGCGCGGTGTACCACCAGGGTGCCGGCGGCCATGTCCCCCAGGCGCTTGAACGAGGGGTGCGCGATCATGGACAGCACGCCGGAGAGGTAGAAGAAGGGCAGGAAGTCGGCGGCCCGCAGCAGGTTGCGCAGGATCGAGGCCGACCAGCCCACCGGGGTGCCGTTGTCGTGGACCACGGCCAGGCCCATGACCCGCTTGCCCGGGGTCTGCCCGTTCCACAGGGCCTCGAACAGCACCGGGTAGAACCACTCCCCGACGAAGACGATGACCATGAACAGGCCCTGCCCCGCCTCCCCCAGGAACCCCAGGGGCATGGCCACCGCCGAGTACATCATGCTGCGCAGGATGACGTCGACGGTCCAGGCCAGGCTGCGCGGGATGGGTCCGGCCACGCGCAGGGTCAGGGCCACCCCCTCGGGGGTGTGCACCGTCCGCAGGGTGTCGATCGGCGCCGCGCTCACCCCTTCTTCGGCGCTCCGATGCGGGCCGGGACGACCAGGGTGCCGGCCATGTGGTCGTGGATGCAGCGGTTGTCGTGGTTGAAGATCAGGAGCTGGTCGAGGATCTGGAAGAAGGGCACCGCCGCGGCGAGGGCCCAGACCGCCAGGGTGCGCAGCAGCAGGAGCTTCCAGAACGGCGGGACCTGGCCGGTGCGCACGTCGACGATGCGCACGCCCAGCAGCACCTTGCCGATGGTCTGCCCCCGATCGGCCATCAGCCAGAGGTTGATCCCGATGATCGGCACGGTGGAGAGCCCCATGACCCCGAACATCAGGCCCACGGCGACGCCCTCGTCCAGCTCGGAGGCCGCGCCGACCATGGCGCCCAGGACCGCGCCGCCGAAGAGCAGCCCGAAGTAGAGCCCGCCCTCGATCATCTTGGCGACCAGGCGCTCCCCCCGGCCGGCCGGGACCAGCTCGGCGGGATCGATCTCGCGCTCCAGCTCGGCGGCGGGCGCGGCGTACGGGTTGAAGGGTTCGGCCATGAGGTTGGATATCAGGCTGGGGCCTCGACTCCAAGCGGGAGCGGCGCGGCGCCCAGGGCCGGGTGGGCGCTGCGGGCGTCCAGCCACCACGGCATCCGCCGAAACAGGCCGTGGAGGTCCTCGAACAGCGGGCAGGTGACGTCGAGCGGGGGGCCGTCGGGAGGGGTCAGGGAGAGGGACGCGCAGTGCAGAGCGAGGCGCGGCAGGCCATGCTGTTGGCGCCAGGCGCGGTTGACCCGGGTGTCGCCGTGGTTGGCGTCGCCCAGCACGGGGTGGCTCAAGCGCTGGAGGTGGCGGCGCACCTGGTGGAAGCGCCCGGTCTCGGGGCGGATCTCCACCAGGGCGCAGCGGGGATCGCGGCTGGTGGCCAACAGGCGCACGACGGAGCGGGCCTCCTTCATGGCGCCGTTGTCGGCCTTGAGGGGGGCGTCGACGGTGACCTCGGGGGGGTGGGCCCAGTGGCCGCGGACCAGCGCGAGGTACGTCTTCTGACCGGCGGCGAGGGCGGCGTGCAAGGGGGCGACGCGCGCGGGGTCGGTGGCGAAGAGCAGGCAGCCGGAGGTCTGCCGGTCCAGGCGATGGACGGGGTACACCCGCTGGCCGAGCTGGTCCCGCAGGCGCTGGAGGATGGCGCGCTCGCGGCGGTCGGCGGCGTTGCGGTGGACCACGAGCCAGGGGGGCTTGGCGACGCAGACCCAGCCGGGGGCGGCGGCGAGGAGGGGGAGGGGCGCGCTCAGGGGACGACCGTCACGGTCCTCGTCGCGGTCCCGATGCGCCCGCCGTCCCAGCAGGAGAGCTTGAGCACGTAGGCGCCGGGGACGTCCGGGGTGAGGAGGACGTCCAGCGTGCGGGTGCCGCTGAGGGAGGCCTGGGTGAGCTGGGAGCCGGGCGGGGTGCGGACGAGGGTCCAGTAGGGTTTGATGGGGTCGCCTTCGGGATCGTTGGCGTCGCCGTGGAGGGTGACGGGGAGGCCGAGGCGGCTGATCGGGAAGGCGAGGATGCTCACGAGCGGGGCGGTCTGGTTGGGGGAGATACCTTCAGGGTCGCTCCAGTCCCGATCCTCGTTGATCCGATTCGGGCCCTGCAGGAACCCGCGGACGATGTAGCCGCCGTCCTCGTCCAGGACCATGCTCGCTGTCGTCAGGCTGATGGCCTGCGGCGCGTCTGTCAACAGCGCCGAGCCCGCGGGCGCGCGGGTCAAGGCGTAGCTCAGTGACCCCTCCTCCTCGACGTCCGCGGTGACCAGCACCGCCTGTCCGGTAGACACCGTCCCTGGCGCCGCGTCGAGCTCGACCGAGACAGGCTCCGGGTCGTCGGGACCGACATGCAGCTCCACCTCATCCCGTGCCCACCACGGACCGGAGCGCACCACCACCGAGGCGATGTAGGTCCCCTCGACGTCCGCTGAGAAGCGGGTCGTCGCCGCCCGGGGGTCGTCGATGTTCGCGCTGGTGACGACGGAGCCGGCGGGCGCAGAGCGGATGGTCCAGAGCGCCCGCACCGGGTCGCCGACAGGGGTGCCGGAGCGCGAGCTGTCCAGCACGATCGGCACGCCGCTGCGGGCGAGGCCCTGCAGCCCGGCGTCCGCGACCGGCAGGTGCCCCCAGTCCTCGTCGTCCGTGATCACGTACACCTGGACGGTGTCATCCACACACCAGGCCGACGAAGCACACGCCGTGACGGCGATCGTGTACTGCCCGGCTTCATCCGGCACAAAGGTCACGCTGCGGGCGTGGGGGCTGCGGAGCCCTCGGAGCCCCCACGCGCTGGCCCCCGGCGCGCGCCGCACCGCCCAGGTGACGCGGTCAAACGGCTCCCCTGTGGAGAGCTGCAGGTGCACCGGCTGACCCGGGAACGCCACACGGTCGGGGCCGGGATCGAGGGCGTGCTCGAGCCAGCGAACGGACGGAATCGTCGCGGTGTCCGCCGAGTCTGCGAGCTTGCCAGTCGCCGGTACGCATCCCCCGAGCACCATGATCGCGACGATGACAGGTGAAGCCTTCATGGTCCCCTCACTCCTTGTGCGCCCGAGCGTCAACTCCTGCGGACGGTCTGTGTCATGCCCGCCCCTGACTCGAAGGTGGGGCGAAACGGGCCTGCCATCCTGGCAAGTCATGGAGCGGCGACAGGTCGGCGTCCGCGAGCGCCTGATCTCGGTAGTCCGGCCTCAGCTCAAACGCGCGATCGAGCCAGCGCCAGGCCTCAGCAGCCCGACCGAGCTGCGCCAGCGCGACCGCCTTGTCGTAGGCCGCGCCGGCTGGGGTCAACGCCATGCTCTCGTCCGCGTAGCGCTCCACCTCCGCCCAGAGGGCGCGCGGCGCCCCCGGAATGCGCGCGAAGCGGGCGAAGACGTAGGAGCCGGCCTTCGACGCCACCTCGGGCTTGAGGGACCGCACTCGGGCCAGATCGGCCTGCGCGTGAGGCAGCAGGGAGAGGTCCGAGGCCAGCGCCGCCAGGTCCCCCCAGGCGTCGGCGCAGCGACGCGCGACGCCCGCGAGCTTGCCCGCGTCGCCGAGCGTCTGCTCCAGGAGGGCCCGCGCTCGTGTGGTCGGCGCCGTGGCGTCCCCGCCCTGCTCCTCAGACCAGCGGGCCTCATGGAGGCAGGCATGGGCCGTGTTGGTGATCATCCAGACCCGCTTCCAGTCCGGGGTGTCCGGCTCGAGGCGTCCGAGCAGCGCCTCGTGGGCCCGCCGGATCTGCGCGGCGTGGGGCGACGGCCGGCTCCACCGCAGCCGATGAAGCGCGAGGTTCGCGGCCAGCTCAAGGTCCTCGAAGCGGGGCCGCTCCAGGCCCTCCAGGGCGCGCAGGTACACCATGCACTGCGACAGCGGGACGGTCGACGACTTCGCGTCGAACAACCTGGAGCACGCCGCGTCCCGGGAGAGCACATAGAGTCTCTGGAATGCGTGGGTGGCGGCCTCGGGCTCCTCCTGTCGGAGGTGCCGGGCGAGCGCATCGGACAGCCGCTCGGTCGTCCACCCCAGGCGAACGCGCAGCAGCCCGATCAGCTCATCGTGCGCCGCGTGCAGGGGCCGGAGGGCCAGCAGCTCGCGGGCGTTGTCCTCCAACGCCAGCCGCGGGTGGTAGGGGATCTCGACGTCCGCCACCTGCCCCAGCCGGGCCCGCAGGACCTCGCGGCGGCGGGCCTTCAGCTCCAACTCCCCCTCCGGTACCGGCGAGATGGCCAGGACCCGGTCCGGTCCCCCGTCCGGCGTGTGGTCCAGAGTGCTGAGCGTGCTGGAGAGCCCCCGAATGTGCTGGTCGTTCAGCCCGCTCAAGAGGACCGCCACGTCGGTCGAGCCGGTGAGGAGGCGAAGGGAGAGGCCGTAGATCCCCGCGCTTGTATCGATGACGACGAGATCATAGCGGCCTCCATCCGCACCCCGGAGCGCGTCGCCCAGCGCCCTGAAGCGGCGGGCCAGGGAGTCGGGGTCCAACGCCGCGAGGTGGGTCTGGACGCGATCCAGCCGCTCGCCGTACCGCGCGTCGAGCCGGGCCGCCCCGATGAAGTGCAGGCAGGAGTCACGGAGCTGCGGCTTGAGGTCCAGCGCGGCGAGGTCGACGGCCACCGGCTCGGGGAGCGGCGCGCTGTCCTCCAACGCCGGCAGGAGCCACTCCAGCAGGCCATCCCGATCCTCGACCAGGTCCTGAAGCGGGCGCATCAGCGTCAGGCCCGGCGAGTTGAGGTTGGCGTCCAGCAGCAGGACCCGCTGGCCGGCCTCAGCGAACCGCGCGGCGAGCGCGAGCGCCATCAGGGTGCTGCCGACCCCGCCCCTGAAGGCATAAACCGTGATGATCCGGGCGCTCACGCCCACCTCCACGGCGTGCTCAGGCTGACCTCCGGCGACAATTCGACCGGCGGCGGCACCTCCTCCAGCCCGGCCATGCGCAGCGCCCGCTGCACGAAGAAGCGCTCCTGGGGGCGCTCCACCCGGGACAACCATCGGGCGAGGCGTCGCGGGCTCACGCCCTGCGTGGAGATCAGGGTGCCGAAGATTTCAGCCAGCATCCGAAGGTCCCCCTCTTCGTGAAGCACGTCGATGATCCCCATCAGAGCCCGCCCCGTCAACTCCGACCCCACTGCGGTGAGCGCATCCAACGCCGTCCGCGGAGCGACCCGGGCGAGGCGAACCCACTCCTCGGGCGAGCGACGCGCGGTCCACTCGAACGGGATGACGTCTGGATCGGAAGCCGTGTGCGCGCCGCTGGCCAGCGCGACGTCACCGGGACGATCGAACCCTGCATCAGCGACGAATCCACGAACCAAGCCACACCTCGATGGGTCCGGCCCTTCCTCCCCTTCCAGCGGGGCGGGCGCGTATGGGCCGCTGACTATATCGTGTGTGCCTGTCAAGCCGATCGACCCGCCTCCGCGCCGTCGCGCACCGTCATGGCGGTGATCCGATCCGGACATTCGTTGTCCTTCGCTTCCAACAGACTGAGATCAGGGCAAGCAACAATCGCCCAAAGACGATACATCAGTCTGATCCGATCCAGCGGTTCGAACTGTTTCCAGCTGGAAAACAGACACCGGAAGCGGGACGATTCGCAACCGCTTGGCGGGCGCGGCGCGGCGCGCTGGCCCTCTGTCTCAGCGACCGCGCCGACGGGAGGCGCGCCTCCCCGTCACCTCGTCCCCTCCATGGACCGCCGGAGCCGTCGCTGAATGAACCGCGTCAGGTTGTCGTCGGACTCGTCGCTCGGGCCGCTCGCGGGCCTGGAGCCGAGGATGTCCAGGGCCCGACGCCAGTCCTGCTGCGCCGCCGCGCCCTCCCCGAGCGCCTCCATGAGCATGCCCCTGCGATCGAGCAGCGTGGCCATCGTCCGCGACGCCTCGAACCGGGGGTCCGCCTGGAGGTGCAGCTGCTGGAGCCGATCGAGCTCCGCCAGCGCCTGCCTGAGCCCCCCCGCACGCCCCGGCGCCGGGCGGGCCTCGGCCTCGGACTGGAGCAGCCGCACCCGGAACAGCTCCGTTCGAGCCAAGGAGGTCCGGCGAGCGGGGTCGCGCGCCGCCGCGACCCCGGCCAGCTGGATCGCGCGCTCGATGTACCCGAACGCTTCCTGGAGCAGCCCCTCCTCGCCGGCCTGACGGTGCGCATGCCAGGCCATCACCGCAGCCTCGCGGAGGTGCAGCGCGTGGTCGTCCTGCCCCGCCGCCTTCGCCGCGTCGGTCGTCGCGTCAGCCAGCAGCCGCTCATCCTCCTCCAGCGCGAGGCGCATATGGCGACGCGCATCCTCTATCCACGCCGGGTCCGGGCCCTCGCCGGCCCAGCGGGCGTACGCCCGATCGCTCAGGGCCAGCGCGTAGTTGTGGTGGATGGCCGCCCTCAGGCGCCGCCCCCACACCGCGTCCGCTTCGGGCTGGAGGTGGGGACGCTCGGAGTCGTCCATGAGCGCGCGAAGCGCCTTCACCTTCCGCTCCACGCCCAGCAGCTCGGCGAGTCGGGGGGTGAGCTCGCAGACGACGCGGGCCTCCCCCACCCGATCCCCATGCCGGCCGAGGTTCTGTGCCAACTCCAGGAGCATCCTCGCGTCCGCCACCCTGTCGTTGTGCCGTGCACCTGATTTGCCCACCTTCAAGCGTACGGCTTCCTCAACGCCGACCCGGGCCACACAGTCCACCAGGAGTCTGCGGTCCTCGCGCATCCGGACGGTGTCGTCGACCAGCGGCCAGAGCAGCAGAAACCACCGCAGGCGCTGCTCTTCCGGCGCTTCGAACCCGACGGATTCGACCTGCAGCTGGGCGCGGTTGAGGGCGCGGTCGATGATCTGGCGATCGTCCTGCACGCTCCAGGTCTCAGGGACGCCCCCGGCCGCGCGCACACGCGACATCGCGGCCGTCACCCAACGCCGCCGCAGCTCGCGCGAGCCGAGGAGCGCCATGACCCCCAGCAACAGCAAGGCATGAGGCTCCTCTGCGCCGAGCACACCCTTGAGGGCCTCATCGATGAAGCGCGGGTATCGGATCCGGCTGGTCCGCTTCGCGGTGTCACGCCACTCGGCGATGAAGGCGAGCAGCTCCAGACGCCGCAGCTCGCGAAGATACTCATCCCACCGACCCCGCGGGTCCGTCACCAGGCGGAGCGCGCCCATCATCTCCAAGGTCCCGGGGTGCCGCCCGCATGCCTCTGCCAAGGCCTGCACGGTCTCGTCAGCGCCGACCGCCTCAGGGGCTATGGCGCGGAGCATGGTCACCCCGTAGGCGTCGCGCTCCGCGAAGACAGGCAGCGTGAAGGAGATGCCCTGTTTGACGAGGTCAGCCCGGGAGGTGATCAGCACGCAGGCGTTGCTCCCGAGGTGCTGCCTCAGCAACCGGAGCTCCCGGATCTGCTCCGAGCGAGGGGCACCGAGGTGGTCGTATAGCCCGTCGAGCAGGATGATGAGCCGCCGCTCCGCCCCCAGGCCGCGGACGACGCGGATGGCGTCCTGCTCCCGCTCGGCCAGCCAGGACTCGAGCAAGGCGGGCTCCGAGGGGCGTGGCCCGGCGAGCGTCTTGATCCCCAGCGCGTCGGCCTGGAGGACCAGCAGCTCCTCCAGGGAACGGTCCGCACAGTCGACCGGGAGCTCGTCCTGAAAGTACTCCCGACACCGGGCGATGGCCTCGTTGGCCAGCCGCGTCTTCCCCATGCCGGATTGCCCCAGCACGAAGAGGATCCGGTCGTCAAGCCCCGGAGCCGTGAGGTACGCGCAGAGGTCCGCCAGCTCCGCCTCGCGGTCTGTGAACCAGGGATCCACCTTGAAGGCCTCGGCGATCCCAGCTGGAGGAGAAGCGATCCCTGCCTTCAGGGCGCCCGCCAGTTGTTGAAGGCGTCCCTCCTCCTGCAGCCGCCGCACGACGTGCCGGGCGGCGGCGTGCGTTTCGTGGGGCAACTCTCCGACGATCTCCATCAGCGCGGGCTCCTTGTGGACGAAGTCAGCGAGGCGACCCTCCGGGAACGCCACCTCCAGCAGCTCCGTCACCCGCGCCCGTATGTCCTTCGCCACGTCCACCGCTCCGTCCACGTCACCACCCCTGAGGATACCCCCCCCTCCACCCTTGACAACCCTGCAACCCGGGGGCACCCCATCCCTGCTATCCTCCTCCATTCCCTGGAGGACGACACCATGCGCGCGCTCACCCTCTCCACCCTCGCCCTGCTCGCCTGCACCGGCAAGGATGGCGTGCCCCTCGACGACACCGGCGGCGCCTCCGGCGACGACTCGGCCGTCAACACCGACGACACCTCTGTTGCCGATGACACGGGCGCCACGGACGACACAGGGACGACGCAGCTGCCCGACGACATGCGCGAGCTGTCCGAGCTGAGCAGCGGCGAGTGCCCGGACCTCTCCCAGCTCGGCGCGACCACCACCAGCCAGTTCCTCTCCAGCGGGGAGTCCCGCACCGTCACCGCCGTGCTGCCCAACCAGGTCAGCGCCAACACCCAGGTGGTGTTCTTCTTCCACGGGCTGATGTCCCCCGACCAGACCCCCGACCCCACCGAGTACATGGCCACCGCCCTGCAGCTCCAGCAGGTCGCCAACCAGCTCGACGCCATCATCCTGCTGCCCGAGTCCCCCACCCGCACCGAGTTCGGGTTCAGCTTCTTCCTGTGGGACGTGGAGGGCAACACCGACCACGACATCGTGCTCTTCGACGACCTGCGCACCTGCGTGGCCGACCTGCTGGCCCCCGACCTGGAGCGGCTCTCCATCGTCGGCTTCTCCGGCGGCGCCCTGTTCACCACGATGGTCGCCAGCCAGCGGGGCGACGCCATCTCCACCATGGTCGAGATGTCCGGGGGCGCAGACCTGGAGGTCATCATCTCCCCCAGCATCGTCGCGGCCTACGAGACCCCGGCCTGGACCTTCGGCGCCCTGCTGGTCACCGGCGGCACCAACGACGTCTGGCCCGACCCCAACTTCGCCATCGTCGACTTCGTCGCGGGCACCGACACCCTGGAGACCAACCTCGTCGACGACGGCCACTTCGTGGTCCGCTGCCGCCACAACCAGGGCCACACCATCACCAACGACGAGTACGCCCTGGCCCTGGAGTGGCTCAACAGCCACCACTTCGGCGAGCTCTCGCCCTACGAGACCAACGGCCTGGGCACCCACTCGAGCTGGTGCGAGGTCGTGGGCGACGCGGAGTAGCGCGACATCCCGGATGTAGTCGTCACCGGCGCCGGGATATGCAAGGATCCGGGGGCCTGTAACGAGATGGACCCCATGCGCACGCTCCTCCTCAGCCTCCTGCTGACCCTGCCGGCCTGCCTCAAGCCGGTGAACGACGACGGGCCCAGCAACCAGGACTCCGGCACCCCCAACGGGGACGACACCGCCCCCACCGACGACACGGCGGACGACACCGGCACGCCGGTGGACGCCGACGGCGACGGCGTGCCCGCCAGCGAGGACTGCGACGACAACGACGCCGACGTCCACCCCGGGGCGGCCGAGCTGTGCGACGGCGTCGACAACGACTGCGACGAGGAGATCGACGAGCCCGAGGACGCCCCGGTCTGGTACGCCGACGGCGACGGCGACGGCTTCGGCGACCCCGGCGACAGCGTGCAGGCCTGCGATGCGCCCACCGGCTACGTCGCGGACGCCACCGACTGCGATGACACCGACGCCGCCGTCCGCCCCGGGGTGAACGAGCTGTGCAACGGCGTCGACGACGACTGCGACGGCGAGACCGATGAGGACGCGATCGACGCCGACACCTGGTACCAGGACACCGACGGCGACGGCTTCGGCGACGCCGACGCCCCTCGGGACGCCTGTGAGCAGCCCTCCGGCTTCGTCGAGAACGACGAGGACTGCGACGACGCCACCGCCGCCGTGAACCCCGGCGCGCGGGAGGTCTTCGACGGCCTGGACAACGACTGCGACGGCGAGCCCGACGTGTTCAACGTGGCGGACGTCGCCGGCTGGACCGTGGTGGGCGAGAACGGCGCCGACGGCCTCGCGGACGCCGTCCTGGTCACCGAGGACCTCGACGGCGACGGCGACGGGGAGCTGGTCCTGGGGGTCGGCCAGGCCACCTCCAGCGACGACGGCATCCTCGGCCTCCACGACCTGGGCGTGGCGGGCCTGGACGTGGCGCTCACCGACGGCTACGCCATCATCCACGGGCAGACGAGCAACGACCACGCCGGCGCGGCCGTGACCCTGCTTGGCGACCTGGACCAGGACGGCAACGACGAGCTGGTCCTGGGCGTCCCCTTCGGCAACGACGACAAGACCGACTGCGGGGATGTCTACGTCTTCGAGGTCGTCGGCCTGACCGGCCGCGCCCAGCCCGACGACCTCCGGCAGGTGCGCGTCCGGGGCAAGGACGCGAGCGAGTACGTGGGGACCTCCCTGGCGGCCGGGGACGTGGACCAGGACGGCCTGCCCGACCTCTGGGTCGGCGCGCCCGGAGATGAGATGAACAAGGGCGCCGCGCACCTGGTCTTCGGCAACAGCGGGCTGACCCACGAGGACCGGAAGACGGATCAGACCGACTACTACGTCAAGGGCGACGTCGGGGGCGACGGCCTGGGCACGGCGCTGCGCGTGGTCGGCGATGTGCTGGGCGACGGCACCACCGCGACCCTGATGTGCGCCGGGGCCGAGGCCACCAACGGGTCGGACGCCGGAGCCTGCTACGTGGTGGCCGGCGGCGCGCTGAGCGGACACGGCGACGCCCGCAACGTCGCGGAGGCCACCATCCGCGGGGCGGCGTCCGGCGACGGGGTGGGCCTGTGGCCCGGCAGCGTCACGTCCGGTGACTTCGACGGAGACACCGTCCCCGACCTCGCGATCGGCGTCCCTGGCGACGACACCAGCACCACCGACGGCGGCGCGGTCTGGGTCTTCCTCGGCGGAGCGCTCTCCGGGGCCCTGGAGGAGGGAGACGCGGACCTGGTCCTCTACGGCGACGGCGCCCTGGGCGCGGCGGTGACCCTGGACGGCGACGTGGACAGCGACGGTCAACCGGACCTGCTGATGGGCGCCCCGAGCCGCAACGGATCCGGCTCGGTCTACCTGATCTACGGCGGCACCACCGGCGGCCCCCTGACCCTGCCTGCGGACCAGCACGCCCGCTGGGACGCCGAGGCCAGCGGCGACCGCCTGGGCGCGTCCCTGGGTGGCATGGCCGACCTCGACGGGGACGGCACCGCCGACTTCGCGGTGGCCGCGCCCGGCCACGACGGCCAGCGCTGGGCCGACGGGGGCAAGGTCTACGTGCTCTCGGGGTACTGAGGGCCCTCAGCCCGCCGCCCGCTCCCCCCGCGCGGCCTTCTCCGCGGCGGTGGCGACGCGGCTCGCCCGGGTCGTCGGCCGCTTCGCGCTCTTGATCCACCACAGGATCGCCTTCTTGGCGGAGTCCGGGAACGCCTCGTAGTTCGCCCGCGCCGGGGGGCACCCGTCCAGGGCGGCGGCGAGGTCGTCGGGCACGATCAGCGCCTCGACGTCATCGAGCAGGGTCCAGGAGCCGTCCACCTTCGCCGCCTCGATCTTCGCCAGGCCCGGCGGGGCCATGCGACCGGCGGCCAGCTCGCGCTCGACGTGGGCCTTGTTCACCGCCGACCAGATGCTCCCCGGTCGTCGAGGAGAGATGAAGATCCTGGAGCGATCCGCGTCCATGCTGCAGACCTGGCTGTCGATCCAGCCCCAGCACAGCAGCTCGGCGGCGATCTGGCCGTGGGGCACGTAGCGCTCGCCGGTGTGCTTCTTGTAGCGGACCAGCCACACGCCCTCGTCGCGGGTGTGGTGCTCCTCCAGCCAGGCGCGCAGCAGGGCGCGCGAGGGGCGGTCGATCAGGGGGATGTCGGTCTTCACGGGGTGTCCTCACTGAGGGACCCAGCGCTCCAGCACCTGCTTGAGCTGGGCCAGGCGCACGGGCTTGGGCAGGTAGTCGTTCATACCCGCCGCGAGCCCGGACTGCCGCGCCCCTTCGGTGGCGTGCCCCGTGAGCCCCACCACCGGCGTCCTCGCGGAGGGCCCGCCCCCGGCCCGCAGCCGCTCGGTGGTGGTCAGCCCGTCCATCTCAGGCATGTCGAAGTCCATGAACACGAGGTCGTAGACCTGGTCCGCGGTCTTCTCCAGGGCCACCCGCCCCCCGTCCGCCTGCTCCACGTCGCAGCCCAGAGCCCCCAGGAGCTGCCCCACGACCAGCCGGTTGGTGGCGTTGTCATCCACCACCAGCACCCGGGGCCGCAGCGCCCCGGTGACGTCGGTGTCCAGGTCCATCGGCGGGATCGAGGGCGCGTCGTCGCCCAGCAGGCGCTGCAGCCGCCGGGGGCGCATGGGCATGGCGCAGACCTCGCCGCGCTCGATCATCGGGACCGACTTCCCTTCCGAGAAGGGCACCATGCGGGCGATGTAGAGGTCCGGGTAGCGCTCGGTGAGGGCCACGCCGCGCCCCAACAGCACCAGATCGAAGCGCCGCCACCGGATGGCCTGCTCGGCCTCGGCGGCCGTCGCCGCGGTCACCACCTTGATGTTCCAGGCGCGGAGCTGCTCGGCGGCGAGCGCGCAGGGGGTGTCGGCGCCGACCACCAGCGTCGGCCCGCCCCGCTCCACGCTGGTCGCCTCGGCCACCACCTTCAGGGGCACGGCGAACCAGAACCGGGCCCCCTCCCCCAGCGTGCTCTCGACCCCCAGCACCCCACCCATCGCCTCCACGAGGCGTCGGCAGATGGCCAGCCCCAGCCCGGTCCCGCCGTGCTGGCGGGAGGTCGAGGAGTCCACCTGGGAGAACGCCTCGAAGATGTGGTGCTCCGCCCCGGGCGGCAGGCCGGGCCCGGTGTCCTGCACCTCGACCTGCGTCCACCCCCGCGCGTCCGTCCCGGCGCGGATGGTCACATGCCCGGCGGAGGTGAACTTGATGGCGTTGCCGACCAGGTTGACCAGCACCTGCCGCAGGCGGGTCGCGTCCCCCTGCGCCACCAGCGGCAGGCTCGCGCTCTGGACCAGCCCCAGGTCCAGGCCCTTGGCCTCCGCCGCCCCGGCGAACAGCAGCACCACCGCGTCGAGCAGCTCGTGCAGCTCGAAGGGCTCCTCCTCCAGCTCCAGCCGCTCGGCCTCCATCCGGGAGAGGTCCAGCACGTCGTTGATGATGTTCAGCAGGGCCTGCCCGCCGCTGTGGATGACCGCCACGCAGTCCCGCTGCCGGCTGTCCAGCTCGGTCAGGCCCAGCAGCTCGACGGTGCCGAGGATGGCGGTCATCGGGGTGCGGATCTCGTGGCTGACGGTGGCCAGGAACTCGCTCTTCGCGCGGCTGGCCTGCCAGGCCTCGGCGCGGGCCTGCTCGGCCTCCACCAGCGCCCGCTCGAGCTGCCCGCTGAGGGCCTCGGCGGCCAGGTGGCGGCGGCGCGCCATCTGCACCATCAGCAGCGCCAACCCCGCCAGGACGATGGCGGCGACCGCCAGGCGCTGGATGGCCACCCACTGGAGGCCCATGTCGATGGCGATGCGCCGGTTGTCCTGCCAGATGGCGACCGCCAGGGCGTCGATGGCCTTGATCAGCTCGACCCGGGCGGAGTCCCGCTCGCCGGGGACGTGGAGCGTCGCGCGCAGATCCTGGACCCGACCGCGCAGCGCCTGGGCGGGGGCCTGCAGCGCCGCGGTGGGGGTGCCTGCGGCGCGCTCGGCGGTCGCCTCGGCCTTGTCGGCCACCAGCTCCAGGCTGACGAAGGCGGTCTGGACGCCCGGGCTGTCGGGGTGGTTGGTGAGCAGCAGGCGCTGGGCGGTCTGGAGGTCGCGCATCCAGTGGCTGCGGGCGTCGGCCTCGAGCTGCAGGTCGGCCGCCTCGGTCACCACCTTGACCGACCACAGCGCGAACACCAGCAGCACCGCCAGCCCGAGGGCGATCAGGAGGCTCCCCGCCAGCGGCGAAGGGGAGGGCTCGGGTGCGGGCGTCCTGCGGGTCAACAACGTCTTGTAGCCACAGAATACCTCCATCGTCTCCCCTCCTCCCAGCGCGATGGCGCCTTACGCCCTTTACATCCCCAGCCCGGACCGATACCGCTTCTTCCTCTCTCCACCGGGCACCTCGATGATCCGGCTCCGCGGCGTCAACAAGTTCTATGAGGTCGGCGGTCGACCGCTGCACGTCCTCAAGGATCTGGATCTGGACATCGCCGAGGGGGAGCTGGTGGCCATCATGGGCTCCTCGGGCTCGGGAAAGTCCACGCTTCTCAACATCCTGGGCATCCTCGACGCCTACGACGCGGGCAGCTACCACCTCGACAGCCAGCTCATCCAGCACCTGTCCGAGGCCGACGCCGCCCGGCTGCGCAGCCGCTTCATCGGCTTCGTCTTCCAGTCCTTCAACCTGCTGGCCACCAAGACCGCCGCCGAGAACGTCGCCCTGCCGCTGTACTACCAGGGCGTGCCCCGCAGGCAGCGCCACGCCACCGCGCTCCGCTACCTGGAGAAGGTGGGGCTCCTGGACTGGGCGGAGCACCTGCCCTCGGAGCTGTCCGGCGGCCAGAAGCAGCGGGTGGCCATCGCCCGCGCCCTCATCTCCCAGCCCCGCCTGGTGCTCGCCGACGAGCCCACCGGGGCGCTGGACTCCGCCACCTCCCGCGAGATCATGGACCTCATCCAGCAGGTCAACGCCGAGGGCATCACCGTCATCGTCGTCACCCACGAGCAGGACATCGCCGCCATGATGCGGCGCACCATCCGCCTCAAGGACGGCCGCATCGAGGGGGCGGCCCCGTGATCTGGTGGGACCGCTGGCAGGAGGTCTTCGAGACCCACGCCCGCAACCGCCTGCGCAGCGGCATCACCGCCGCCAGCGTGGCCTGGGGCATCTTCATGCTCGTGGTGCTGCTGGGCGCAGGAACGGGGCTGGAGAACAACGTCGCCTGGGGCTTCCGCGACGACGCGGTCAACAGCATCTGGATCTACGGCGGCAAGACCTCCCTGCCCTGGAAGGGCCACCCGGTGGGCCGCAGCGTCGGCTTCACCAACCGCGACTTCGCGCTGATCCGGGACACCGTGCCCGGGGTCGAGTACATCACCGGGCGCTTCTACCTGTGGGGCGAGTTCGCCATCCGCTGGCGCGACAAGGCCGGCGCCTTCTCGGTGCGCTCCTGCCACCCCGACCACCTCTACCTGGAGCGCACCAAGATGGTCGCGGGGCGCTTCCTGAACCCCATCGACATCGAGCAGAAGCGCAAGGTCACCGTCATCGGCGTCGAGGTGGCCGACTTCCTGTTCGGCGACCACGACCCCCTGGGCGAGACCCTGGACATCCGAGGCATCGCCTACCAGGTGGTCGGGGTCTATGAGGACGAGGGCGGCGGCGGCGAGCTGCGCCAGGTCTACATCCCCATCTCCACGGCCCAGGCCGCCTACGGGGGCGGCGAGCGCGTCCACCAGATCATGTTCACCGTGGGCGACGCCAGCGTCGAGGCCTCCGAGGAGATCGCCGAGCGGGTCACCGCGCTCCTGGCCGAGCGCCACCACTTCGACCCCGCCGACCCCCGGGCCATCCGCATCCGCAACAACCTGGAGAGCTTCGCCGAGATCCAGCAGATCTTCACCTGGATCCGCGCGTTCATCTGGGTGGTCGGGATCGGCACCGTGCTGGCCGGGGTGGTGGGCGTCTCCAACATCATGCTCATCTCGGTGCGGGAGCGGACCCGCGAGCTGGGCCTGCGCAAGGCCCTGGGCGCGCCCCCGGGGGCCCTGGTGGCGATGATCCTGCGCGAGGCCGTCGCGCTGACCGCGGTGTCCGGCTACGTCGGGCTGGTCGCGGGGGTGGCGGTCATCGAGCTGGTCCGGCAGACCGTGCCGGAGAACGACTACGTGCGCGACCCCGAGGTCCAGCTCAGCGCGGCGGTGGGCGCGCTGGTCCTGCTGGTGGTCTGCGGGGCCCTGGCCGGCTGGTTCCCCGCCCGCCGGGCCGCCCAGGTCCACCCCATCGAAGCCCTGCGGACGGAGTAGCCCTGTGTTCGACCTCGACACCTGGCAGGAGATCCACGAGACGGTGCGCCGCAACAAGCTGCGCACCTTCCTGACCGCCTGCGGGGTGTTCTGGGGGATGTTCATGCTGCTGCTCATGTCCGGCTTCGGCGGGGGGCTGGAGCGCGGTGTGCAGCGCAACATGAGCGACTTCGCCACCAACGCGGTCTACATCTGGGGCCAGCGCACCTCGATGCCCTTCGCCGGGCGCCAGCCGGGCCGCTGGGTCGTCTTCCACAACGCCGATGTCGACGCCATCGCGGAGGAGGTCGACGGAATAGAGACGCTGGCGCCGCGCCTTCAGCGGGGCGGCTACCAGAACGGCAGCAACGTCCACCGCGCCGGAAAGACCGGCAACTTCCAGGTGATGGGCGACGTCCCCGCCTACAACCGCATCCAGATCATGCGGATGGAGGCCGGGCGCTTCATCAACCCCATCGACATGGAGGGGCGCCGCAAGGTCGCGGTCATCGGCGCCCAGGTCGCCCGCGAGCTGTTCGACCCCGCCGACGACCCGATCGGCGGCCACATCGAGATCGACGGGGTCTGGTTCCAGGTCATCGGCGTGTTCCACTCCCCCCGGGTGGACGACGACGGGGACCGCCAGAACGCGACCATCCACATCCCCTTCACCACCTTCCAGCAGGCCTTCAACGCCCCCGACCGGGTGGGCTGGCTGGCGATCACCGCGCTGCCCGACCGCTCCGGCGCCGAGGTCGAGGAGGCCGTGCGCGCCGTCCTCGCCACGCAGCACGGCATCCACCCCGAGGACACGATGGCCATCGGCTCCTACAACGCCGAGGAGGGCTTCCGCAAGATGACCACCCTGTTCGCGGGCATCCGCTTCTTCGTGTGGTTCGTGGGCGGCATGACCCTGCTGGCGGGGGCGTTCGGGGTCAGCAACATCATGCTCATCGCGGTGAAGGAGCGCACCAAGGAGATCGGCGTGCGCCGGGCGCTGGGGGCCACCCCGATGTCCATCGTGTCGATGGTGATGCAGGAGTCCCTGGTGCTCACCCTCGTGGCGGGCTACGGCGGGCTGGTCCTCGGGGTCGCGCTCCTGGAGGCCATCAGCGCGGCCGTGGGGACCGAGCACGAGGTCCTGGGCAGCCCCCAGGTCGACTTCGGGCTGGCCCTGGGCGCTGGCGTCGTGCTGGTGCTCGTGGGCGCGCTCGCCGGGCTCATCCCCGCCCGGCACGCCGCCCGCATCCACCCGGTCGAAGCGCTGCGCGCGGAGTAGGAGTTCCCGATGAGACGTTGGCTGCCCGCCCTGGTGCTGATCGGCACGCTCCTGGCCTTCGTCGGCACGCTGGGCTTCCTCTGGCAGAAGAGCCAGGCCCCGCCCACGGTGTTCACCACCGAGTCGCCCGTGGTCACCGACATCGTCAAGAAGACCGTCGCCACCGGGGCCATCGTGCCGCGCAACGAGATCGCGCTCAAGCCGCAGGTCTCCGGCATCATCGAGTCCATCGCGGTGGAGCCCGGCGACGTGGTCACCCGGGGCGACCTCATCGCCCGCATCCAGGTCATCCCCAACTCCGGCCAGCTCGCCAGCGCCCAGGCCCAGGTGCGCGCCGCCGAGCTGAACCTCTCCCGGGCGCAGCAGGAGCTGGGGCGCAGCGAGCGCCTGCACGACCAGGGGGTGCTGAGCGACGACGCGATGGACGCCGCCCGGGTCGCCTTCCAGCTCCGCGAGCAGGAGCTGGCCTCGGCGCGCACCAACCTGCGCATCATCCGGGAGGGCGCCATCGCCGGCTCCGGCGGCGCGGCCACCGAGGTCCGGGCCACCGTGGGCGGCATGATCCTGAGCGTGCCGGTGAAGGAGGGCGAGTCGGTCATCGAGTCGAACACCTTCAACGCCGGCACGACCATCGCCTATGTCGCCGACATGAGCGACATGATCTTCCAGGGCAAGGTCGACGAGTCCGAGGTCGGCAAGATCAGCGTCGGCATGCCCCTGGACATCACCATCGGCGCGCTACAGGACCGCCGCTTCGCGGGCACCCTGGAGTACATCGCCCCCAAGGGCGAGCTGGACGAGGGCGCGGTGAAGTTCGAGATCCGCGCCGCCCTGGCCCAGCAGGAGGGCGTGTTCGTGCGCGCCGGGGTCAGCGCCAACGCCGACATCGTGCTGGACCACCGCGAGCAGGTGCTGGCGGTCAAGGAGGCCCTGCTCCAGTTCGAGGAGGACGCGGTCTTCGTGGAGGTCGAGACCGCCCCCCAGACCTTCGAGCGCCGCGACGTCGAGGTCGGGCTCTCCGACGGCATCCACGTCGAGATCGTGTCGGGGGTGACCGAGGCGGACAAGCTCAAGGGGCGGGAAGAATCCAGCGGGTAGGGGTCACCGACTCCGACGCCGCAGCTGATACCGGAGCTGGTCGTAGGTCAGCCCCAGGGCCCGCGCGGCCTCGGCCTGGTTGCCGCCCGCGCGCGCCAGGGCGTCGTCGAGCAGGCGGGCGCGGAACGCCTCGACCTGGGCCTCGAAGCCGCCGCCTGGCAGGGGCGCCGGGGTGGCCGGGAGCCCCAGGTCGGCGGGGGTGATCCACGCCCCGCCCGGGCGGTAGGCCGCCCGCTCCACGATGTGCTTCAGCTCCCGCACGTTGCCCGGGAAGGGGTAGCGCAGCAGGGCATCGAGGGCCTCCTCGGAGAGGCTGCGGCCGCGCAGCGCGGGGAACTCCACGGCGAAGCGCTCCAGGAAGTGCCAGGCCAGCGCGGGGACGTCCTCGGGGCGCTCCCGCAGCGGCGGGACCTCGATGACCTCGAAGGAGAGCCGATCGTAGAGGTCCGGCAGGAAGCTCCCCTCCGCCATGCGCGCGGGCAGGTCGGCGTTGGTGGCCGCCACGATGCGCGCGCTGCTGCGCAGCTCCCGGTCGCCGCCCACGCGGCGGTACACCCCGTACTCCACCGCCCGCAGGATCTTCTGCTGGAAGGCCAGCGCAGTGCTGCCGATCTCGTCCAGGAAGAGGGTGCCGCCATCAGCCTGCTCGAAGCGGCCCTGGACCCGGCGATCCGCCCCGGTGTAGGCACCCTTCTCGTGGCCGAACAGCTCGCTCTCCAGCAGGGCGTCCGAGAAGGCCGCGCAGTTGACGCACACCATCGGCCGCCCGGGGGGGCCGGCGGCGGCGTGGAGGTTCCAGGCCACCAGCTCCTTGCCCGTGCCCCGCTCCCCCACGATGAGCAGCGGGCGGGGGAGCGGGGCCAGGCGCTGCACCCGCGCCACGAGGTCCCGGGTGACCGTGGACGCGCCGATGATCCGGTGCTGCTCGGCCAGCTCGGCGTTCAGGCGGCGGTGCTGGGCGTGCAGGCGCAGCAGGCGCTCGAGCTTGCCCACCAGGGTCGCGACCCGGGCGCGCAGGTCCGGCCCCAGGACCATGAAGTCGTTGGCCCCCGCGGCGACCGCCTCGGCCGTGGCGTGCACGCTGCCCTCGTCGGCCACCGCCAGCAGCGTCAGGTTCGGGCCCAGCGCCCGCACCGCGTGCAGCAGCTCCAGCCCGCTGCGCCGCCCGTCCCCCCGCCCGCTGTGCACCACCACCAGGTCGTAGTGGTAGCCCACCCGCAGGGTCTCCAGCAGGGCCGGCCCGCTGTGGACGAAGTGCAGCACCGTGTTGCGCCCCAGCACCTCCGCCAGCGCGTCACCGACGCTGGAGAGCGCGCCGTCCGGGGGGTCGAGCAGCATCACGGACCAGGACATGATCTGGTGAATATCACCATGTTGGTCATTTTGACCAGGTCCGTCTCGCCAGGAGACCCCGCGCAGGGCCCCTCGGGGCCGGCACGGCTCTTGCCATTCCCCGGGGCGACACGGAGTCAACGTCATGCTTCCCACGCTCTTCCTCATCGGCACGCTGCTCGCCGCGCTCTTGTGGGTCTGGCTGCGCAGCGCCCCCGCCCCGCGCGGGATCGAGGGAGAGGGTCTGGTCGGCACCGTCGGCGCCGTGAGCGTGGCCGTCCCCCCGGGCGGCGTGGGCCTGTTCGCCTACGTCTGCGCCGGGCGCCGGGTCACGCGCCCCTGCCGCAGCGCCACCCGGGCGAGCCTGCCCGTCGGCGCTGAGGTGTGGGTCACCGACATCCAGGGGCCGCTGCTCGTCGTCGAGCGGACGGCTCCATAGGACAGGAGCGAACCATGTTGTCCTTCATCCTGAGCTGGCAGGTCGCCGCGCTGGTCGCCGCCCTGCTCATCCTCGCCGCCCTGCGCTGGCTGGCCCTCCACTACGAGAAGGTCGGTCCCAACGAGATCCTGGTGGTCTCCGGCCGCCGCGGCGTGTTCACCGACCCCGTCACCGGCGGCACCGTGGTGAAGAACTTCGCCATCTTCCACGGCGGCGGCACCTTCGTCCTGCCCATCCGCGAGATGGTGCACCGCATGCCCGTCGAGCTGATGACCCTCGAGCTGCTCACCCCGGAGTTCTTCACCAAGTACGGCATCCCCATCGTCATCAACGCCATCGCCCAGATCAAGGTGCGCAGCGACGACCCCGTGGCCACGGTCACCGCCGCGGAGATGTTCCTCAGCAAGAGCACCGATCAGATGAACGAGATCGCACACCAGATGATGCAGGGCCACCTGCGCGCGGTGATCAGCACGCTGCCCTTCGAGGAGATCCACGCCAACCCCGAGGCCTTCGCCCAGAGCGTGCACCGGCTGACCGCCGCGGACCTCGCCAACATGGGCATCCAGGTGGTGAGCTTCACCATCCGCCAGGTGCGCGACCCCAGCGGCTACCTCAAGGCCCTGGGCCGCCCCTACCTGGCCGAGGTCGAGAAGACGGCGGTGCTGGGCGAGGCCGCGGCCGCCCGCGACGCCATCGCCGGCAAGGCCGAGGCCGACCAGGTCGCGACGGTGAAGTCCGCGCGCTCCCGGGAGACCGCCGAGCTGGCCCGCCTGACCGCCGAGAACCACACCGAGGAGGCCCAGAAGGAGCAGGCCCTGCGCCGCCACGCCAACAGCTCCGAGGTCGCCCGCGCCAAGGCCGAGAGCGACCAGGCCTACGACCTGGAGCGCACCCGCTGCGAGCAGCGCCTCGCCGCCGAGCGCGCCGCGGTCGAGAAGGTCGAGCGCCAGGGCCAGATCGAGGTCGAGGCGCTGGAGATCCGCCGCCGTGAGCTGAGCCTGGCCCACGAGGTGCTCAAGCCCGCCGAGGCCGAGCGCCAGCGCATGGCCCTGATCGCCGAGGGTGAGCAGCTGCGCATGGCCCGCATGGCCGCGACCGAGGCCGAGGCCACCCGGGTCCGTGGGCTGGCGGAGGTCGAGGTCATCCGCGCCCGCGCCGAGGCCGAGGCCGAGGCTGTGCGCCTGCGCGCCCTGGCCGAGGCCGAGGGTCTGAAGGCCCGCCTCAACGCCGAGGCCGAGGGCATGGAGCGCAAGGCCCGCGCCTGGCAGGGCTACGGCGCGGCGGCGCTCAGCGACCTGCTCATCCAGCAGCTCCCCGACATCGCGTCGGCGGTGGCCGAGCCGATGTCCCGCATCGACCGGGTCACGCTCATCAACAGCGGCGAGGGCAAGGGCTCCGGCGTGGGGCAGGTGACCCGCGGCGTGGTCGACGTCCTGGCCCAGCTCCCCACCGCGGTGGAGACGATGACCGGCATGCGGCTCTCCGACATGCTGGCCGCGGTGCCGGCGATGATGTCCACGCCGCAGCCGACCGCGACGCCGTCCCCGGTGGAGGAGGCGCACGAGGCGGAGGAGGCGGGGGAGCCCGAGGCGGAGGGGGTCGTGCTGGACGTGGCGTGACCGACGCTCAGCAGATCGGCGTGTCGTGACGCCACTTGTCGATGAGCCCGGTCACGAGCATCCACAGCACGAAGGTGGTCGAGGCGGCCACCAGGAAGACGGGCGGGCGGGCGTCGAGGCCCAGCGCTTCGACCCCGAACCCCCCGAACATGCCCCCGACGGGCGCCAGAAGGCCACCCACCAGCCCCCGCAGGGCCGGTCGGGTGGCCTGCGCCCGTTGGAGCTGGACCAGGAGGAAGACCACGCCGAGCGCCGGGGGCAGCCCCAGGGCGAGGGCGGCGCTCAGGCCTGCGGAGCGGAACAGCAAGCTCACGGCGAGCATCCAGAAGATCCACATCGTGGCCCCGATGAGGCCAGCGCCGACGGCGACCAGGCGGACGAGCCACTGGGGTCCGGTGGGCGGGGCGCGGGGGATCTCCTGCATCTCCAGATGGCTCCGTTGCCGTATGGGGCCTCTCAAGGGAGGAGTCTCCCACACTTCCCCACACCCGGGCCTCGACCCCGGCCCCGCCCCCCGCTATGGCCGGGTCATGCGAGACGTCCTCACCGAACTCATCACCCTCCTCCAGCTCGAGCGCATCGAGGAGAACCTCTTCCGCGGCCCCAGCCAGGACCTGGGCTGGGGCCAGGTCTTCGGCGGCCAGGTGCTGGGCCAGGCGCTGTCCGCCGCCGAGCAGACCGTGCCCGACGAGCGGCCCTGCCACTCCCTGCATGGCTACTTCCTGCGCACCGGCGACGCCACCCGCCCCATCGTCTACGAGGTCGACCGCATCCGCGACGGCCGCAGCTTCACCACCCGCCGGGTGGTGGCCATCCAGGGCGGGCGGGCCATCTTCAACCTCTCGGCCTCCTTCCAGGTCGTCGAGCCCGGCTACGACCACCACGACCCCGCCCCCGACGCCACCCCGCCCGAAGACCTGCTCTCCGAGCGGGAGCTGGCCCGCCGGCTGGGCGACCGGATCCCCAAGCCCCTGCGCAAGCGGGCCACCGCCGAGCGGCCCATCGAGATCCGACCCGTCGACCCCATCAACCCCCTGGCGCCCGAGCCAAGGCCCCCCCACAAGCACGTCTGGATGCGCGCCGCCGACCCCCTGCCCGACGACCCGGGCCTGCACCGCAAGCTGCTGGCCTACGCCTCGGACTTCCACCTCCTGACCACCGCGCTGCGCCCCCACGGGGTCACCTGGCTGACCCGGGGCATGCAGGTGGCCAGCCTGGACCACGCGATGTGGTTCCACCGGCCCTTCCGGGTGGACGACTGGCTGCTCTACGACATTGTCAGCCCCAGCGCCTCGGGCGCCCGAGGGCTGGTGCGCGGACGGTTTTTTGACCGAGCCGGGCGACTGGTCGCCTCCACGGCCCAGGAGGGGCTGATGCGGCAGTGGTCGAAGGGAACCGGCCCCTGACCAGTGGACAGCGGGGCCGAGATAGTGGATGCTCCGCAACAAGACGATAGGTCGTTTTGTGTCCTCTCCCCCCGTCAGCGCTGAGCGCAACCCCGGCCGCCTGGAGTTCGGCCTGGCCCTGGCCATTGCCCTGACGGTCATGCTGCTGCCGATGCTGCTGATCGGGGAGCTGGTCGACGCACCCGAGACCCCCGACAGCGCCGTCGCGATGGGCGCGACCGCCGCCCTGGGCGCCATCTTCCGCGCCAGCGCGCGCAACATCCTCCGCTCCACCTTCATGATGGCGATCCGGGCGACCTCGCGGGCGGTGTCCCGGCGGGTCGCCCGCGCGGTCCTGCGCTCGCTGATGTCCCTGTTCCTGCCCACCATGAAGCTGCCGGAGCTGAAGCTTCGCCGCATGCCGGGCTGGTTGGCCGTCTCCATCGGCTTCGTGGCGCTGATCCTCTCCTTCGCCGGGGTGCTCGCCCAGGTGGACGACAGCACCCGGGCCAGCCTCACCGCCGGCACGCCCGGCCCCTTCGTGGCGGTGCTGGCCGCCCTGCCGCTGCTGGCCCACGCCACGATGATGCGGTTCCTGGCGAGGTACCACAAGCTCCAGGTCTCCTTCGAGACCACCATCGACGGGCTCCTGCTCCAGGCCTACTTCACCGGCGCGGCCAGCTTCCTGCCCCTGGCCAGCGACGCCGAGCTGGAGGGGCCCAAGGTGGCCAAGGCGAAGTGCGCGGCGGGGGTCCTGGCCGGGCTGCTGGTCTGCCACTTCCTGTGCGCGGGGCTGGCCGCGCTGACCGGGGTGGCCGCGCTCAGCCTGCTGTCCACGATGTTCCTGCTCTACGTCTTCGTCTTCTCCTTCCCGCTCAAGCCTCTGGACGGCGGGGACATCTGGGCCGCCAGCCGGGGCTGGTGGTGCGCGATGTGGGTGCCGGTCCTGGCCGCCTTCATGACCCGGCTGCCGGAGGTGTTCTATGACATCCTCTGAGCCGCCCACCCGGAGGCCGGTAGGCAGCGGGCGCACCCTGGTGGTGCTGTCGGTGCTGCTGGGCTGGACCTGGCTCTACAACTTCATCATCAAGGGCGAGCGCCCCCTCGCGGCCTTCTTCGGCATCATCGACACCCTGTCCGAGGACGTGGTGATGGGCTCGCTGCTGACCGTCGTGGTCGGCACCGGCATCGTCTTCGTCTACACGGTCACCAAGCTCTACACCCAGCTCATCAGCAGCGCCGGCTCGTTCCGGGCGTTTGAGCGGATCTTCGAGGAGGATCTCATCCAGGGGCGGTTCAAGGAGACGGCCTACCGCGTCCTGCACTTCCACCTGGAGCCTCCCCCCGACCAGATCCACCCCCGGCACGCCGCGAGCATGCTGCTGGGCTTCGCGCTGCTCTACGTCATGAGCTGGGTCTACGTCACGGTGTTCAGCGAGGCCCTGTTCTTCGTGTCCTGGAGCGCGGGGGTGGACCTGCCCATCACCGACAAGAACCTCCAGCTCCTGCCCACCCTGGCGCTGGCCATCCCCTTCTCCGCCCGGGTCATGGCGTATGTGCGCTATCCCTACACCCAGGACTACGCGGACTTCCTGCCCGGCGCGGTGTTCGTGCTGCTGCTGGTGGCCAGCCTGGGCTTCCTGTTCGAGAGCAACGACCAGAAGTTCTTCCTGGTGCAGGTCTTCGGCAACTCGGAGTACGCCCGCGCCTTCCTTCGAAACGGGCTTCTCCTGGCGTTCATCCCCGTGTTCACCGAGGCCGTCTACTGGCTGATCAACATGTTCTCGGTGGAGGGGCTCGAAGAGGAGGAGGAGGGCGAGGAGGGCGAGGAGGGCGAGGAGGGCGGTTAATCGTCGCGGGGGTTGTACGGGTTCAGCTCGGCGAACTGCTCGATGAGCTGCTCGCTCTCCAGGTCCAGCAGCGGCGGGGTCACCACCCGGAGCTGGATGAAGAGGTCGCCCGGCAGGCCCTCGGGGCCCGGCTCACCCTTGCCGCGCAGCCGGAACCGCGCCCCGCCCGAGGTGCAGGGGGGCAGGTTGAGCACCACCGCGCCCTGGGGGGTGTCCAGCTCGATGCGCCCCCCCAGCAGGGCCTCCTGGATGGAGATGGGCACGACCCGGGGCGCCTCGGGGTCGGCCTGGGCCCTGCGCCCGCTGGAGCCCTGACCCGCGCTCCGCCGACCACCGCCCCCGGAAGCGCCACTGCCGCGGGCCTGGGCCCCCGGCTGCCCCACGACCCGCACGTCGCAGACCAGATCGCCGTAGGGGCCGCCCCCGGTCCCGGCGTGCCCCCAGCCCTCGCAGCGCAGGCTGACCCCGGTGCGCGCGCCCGGAGGCACCCGCACGTCGTAGATCTCGTCGTAGTTGACGACCCCGCGCCCGTCCTCGGTGCGGCGACGCCGGCTGTAGGTGACGGTGACCAGCCCGCCCTTCGCGGCGACGTCGGCGGGCACGTCGATGTTCATGTGGATGTCCCCGCCGGGCATGGGCCGCTCGCCCTCCCGCTGGGCCCGGGAGCCCGACGAGGGCCCGGCCCCGCCGAAGCCGAAGTCCACGAAGCCCCCGTGGTCGCCGAAGATGTCGTCCAGGTCGAGGTCGTTGCCCCGGTCCTTGGAGTAGCGGTCCTGGCTGGGGGGGGGCTCCTGGCCGGGCATCTGGTCGCCCCAGAAGTAGAACCCGCCGGGCATGCGCGGGGCCTTGCTGCGGGTCCGCCGCCGGTCGTACTTCTGCCGGGAGCCGGGGTCCACCAGGGTGTCGTAGGCCTTCTTGATCCGCTTGAAGCGCGCGACCGCCTCCGGATCGGAGCCCGCGACGTCGGGGTGGCACTGGCGTGCCAGGGCGCGGAACGCCTTCTTGATCTCCTCGGTGGAGGCATCGGGGGCGACACCGAGCACGCTGTAGTGGTCGCCGTGGGCAGCGGGAGTCGACATGTAGGGGCCTCGTTCAGGCGCTGTTCATGGGGGCCGGGCCCCTGTGGTGGCGAGGATAGCTCACCTGCGCATTGACGTCTGATTCCGGACAACTATATTTTTTGCCAGTACCGGTTTCTCTCTAGTGGCCCGCCGGTCGAGGAGCACATGGGCAAGTACAGCAACCCCGGCGGCCTCTCCTGTTCGTTCTGCCACAAGCCGCAGCGCGAGGTCGACAAGATCATCGCGGGTCCGAACGTCTACATCTGCTCGGAGTGCATCAAGCTCTGCCTGGACATCATCCGGGAGAACTCCCAGCAGAAGCCGATCGCGTGGGGCCACAACAAGCTCCCGGCCCCCTCCAAGATCAAGGCCTTCCTCGACCAGTACGTCATCGGACAGGACCAGGCCAAGCGCCAGATCGCCGTGGCGGTCTACAACCACTACAAGCGCCTCGAGGCCAACAAGAAGTCCCGGGCCGAGGACGTCGAGATCCAGAAGTCCAACGTCCTGCTCATCGGCCCCACGGGCACGGGCAAGACCCTCCTGGCCCAGACCCTCGCGCGCTTCCTCGACGTGCCCTTCGTCATGGCCGACGCCACCACGCTCACCGAGGCCGGCTACGTGGGCGAGGACGTCGAGAACATCATCCTCAACCTCTACCACGCCTCCAACAACAACCTCGAGCGCACCTGCAAGGGCATCGTCTACATCGACGAGATCGACAAGCTCGCCAAGAAGAACTCCACCGGCTCGGTCTCCCGCGACGTCTCCGGTGAGGGCGTCCAGCAGGCCCTCCTCAAGATCCTGGAGGGCACCAACGCCAACATCCAGGTCCGCGGCAACAAGCGGCTGCCCAACCAGGAGTACATCCAGGTCGACACCACCAACATCCTCTTCATCTGCGGCGGCTCCTTCGAGGGCCTCGGCCGCGTGATCGAGGAGCGCATCGGCAAGCGCAACGTCGGCTTCTTCACCGACCGCCAGGACCAGGAGACCCAGCGCCGGGCCCTGCTCAACCAGGTCCAGTCCGAGGACCTCACCAAGTTCGGGCTCATCCCCGAGTTCATCGGCCGCCTGCCGGTCACCGCGGTGCTCGACCCCCTCGAGGTGGACGACCTCGTCCACATCCTCAAGGAGCCCAAGAACAGCCTGGTGCGCCAGTACCAGAAGCTGTTCCGCTTCGAGAAGGTCAAGCTCACCTTCACCGACGAGTCGCTCCGCGCCATCGCCGAAGAGGCCGCCAAGCGCAAGGCCGGCGCGCGGGGCCTGCGCACCATCATGGAGATGGTGATGCTGGAGATCATGTACGAGGTCCCCTCCCAGGACAACATCAAGGAGGTCGTCATCACCGAGGACATGATCCGGGACCCCGACTCCATCCCGTTCGCGTCGCTCAAGCAGCTGCCTGCCTCGTAGCAGCCGCCAGAGGCCGCCCCTCATGGACCCCGGCATCCTCATCGCCTCCCCGCAGATGCGTGACCCCAACTTCGAGGGCACCATCGTCCTGCTGTGTCACCACGACGCCGACGGCGCGCTGGGGCTGGTGGTCAACCGCGAGACGTCCATCACCCTGGCGGACGTGCTCGAGCAGCTCAGCATGGACGCCACCGACACCGACACCGCCCACCCTGTGCTGTGGGGCGGCCCGGTGGAGCAGGGCGCGGGCCTGCTCATCTTCGACGGCTCGGTCGACGAGGCCACCGGCTGGAACCTGCCCCACGACATCGCGGTCTCCGCCTCCCGGGAGCAGCTCCAGCAGATCCTCTCCGACGGGATGCGCCACGTCCTCTGCCTGGGCTACGCCGGCTGGGGCCCCGGTCAGCTCGACCAGGAGATCGAGACCGGATCGTGGCTCTACACCGAGATCGATCGCGACCTCATCTTCGAAGAGCCCGTGGACAGCCGCTATGACCGCGCCCTGGCGTCCCTCGGGCTGACCTCCAGCCTCGTCTGGATGACCCCCATCAACGAGTGATCCGGCCGGGCGCAGCAGGGGTGGGCGCGCCGGTGCGGTAGAGTGCTGCCGATGCGCCAGATTCAACTCATCACGACGCTCGGCTCGGGCAGCTTTGGCACCGTCTACAAGGGCGAGCTGATCGGGAGTCAGGGTGTGCGCCGGACCGTCGCGGTCAAGGTGCTCGCCCGCAACCACGCCGGCCGGGACATGTTCCTGAGCCGGATCCGCGACGAGGCCCGCCTGCTGGGGCTCCTGGAGGACGACTACATCCTCAAGGTGCTGGAGCTGCTGCGCATCGAGGGCCGTGACGGCGTGATGATGGAGTACGTCGAGGGCGTCGACATGGCGACCCTCGTCGAGCAGCGCCTCTACGCCCCGCCCCGCGCCCTCGCCTCCCTGGGCGCCATCGTCGCCGGGGCCCTGTACAAGGCCCACGTCGCGGTCCACCCCGGCACCGGCGCGCCCCTCAACGTCGTCCACCGCGACGTCAAGCCCGCCAACGTCATGCTGACCGGCCGGGGCGGCGTGAAGCTGCTGGACTTCGGCGTGGCCAAGGCCGCGTTCGAGTCCCGGGAGTCCTACACCGGCCAGCTCGTCCTCGGGACCCTCAACTACATGGCCCCCGAGTACCTCGTCACCGGCTCCCTGAGCCCCTCGGTCGACATCTACGGCCTGGCCCTGCTCATGATCGAGTGCGCCACCGGCCAGGTCTTCGGCCAGCCCAAGCTGCGCCAGGACAAGTTCGAGGCCAAGCGGGAGCGCTACCTGGCCGGGCTGCCCGCCGAGTACGACGAGCTGATCGAGCCCCTGCGCCGCATGCTCGCCTGGGAGCCCGCCGAACGCCCCGACGGCGCCACCGTCGAGCGCTGGTTCCTGGACATCGCCGACGAGTCCCGGGGCACCGGCCTTCGCCGCTGGTGCGCCGAGGCGGTGCCCCAGGCCATGGCCGCCCGCCCCTCGGTGAACGACGGTGAGGGCCTGTGCGGCCAGACCGTGATCATCGAGGGCGGCGAGGCCTTCATCTCCCCCACCCAGGGCGACAGCACCTCCCCGGCGCTCGACCCCACCCAGGGGGTGCACTCCGGCGTCCGCTCGGCCGCCCGCTCCGACGCGCGGCAGCTCAAGGCCTCCGACAGCGCCGTGCGCAAGGAATGGAAGCCGCCGGGGGGCGACTCAGGTGGGCGCAGCAGGGCCCAGAGCCCGGCCGACTCGGGCGCCCGCAAGGGCGCGACCCCCGCCCACCGCTCCACGATCCTCCAGGGGCTCCTGCTGGGCAGCGCCCTCGGTGTGCTCGCGATCATCGTAATGATGGCCGTTCTGTTGTTCATGCGATAGGGTGTTGAAGGAAACCCTCATCCTTCACTTCAAGCCCTGGCTTGACATGTCGACACATCGCGCACGCATCCTGGCCACCGCCATCGTCGCCAGCCTCTCGGTGGGCCTGCTCAGCTTCGCGGTCAACGCCGACGCGCTGACCGACCACGCCGCCATCTCCAAGCCCACCGCCGCGCTCAAGGCCCGGCCGCCCTCCCGCTTCGCCGAGCTGGTGCACACCATCCGCCGGGGCGAGGTCCTGGGCGCCATCCTGCCCCGCTACGGCGTCACCGACGTCCAGGCGGTGGTCGCCGCCGGGAAGCCCTACGCCGACCTCACCCGCATCCGCGCGGGCAAGGATCTCCGGCTGCGCTTCGAGCGCGACGTGCCCCACCCCCTCTCCATCGCCTACGCCCTGGACGAGGACCGCACCCTCGTCATCGACCTCACCACCGATCCGCCCACCGCCCGGGTCGAGGAGGTCGAGTACGAGACCCGGCTGGAGGTCCGCCGCCTCACCCTCACCAGCAGCCTGTGGGACGCCGCCCTCTCGGCCGGCCTGCGCCCCGGCGACGTGGTGCGGCTCGCCGAGATCTTCCAGTGGGAGCTGGACTTCAACACCGAGCTGCGCAACGGCGCCTCCTTCACCATCGTCAGCGACGACCTGTACAACGACGGCGACTTCACCCGCCCCGGCGCCTTCTACGCTGTGCGCCTGCTCAACGACGACAAGGAGTACACCGCCTTCCACTACGTGTCCTCCGACGGCACCGAGGGCTGGTACCACCCCGACGGCAGCGCCAGCAAGAAGCCCTTCCTGCGCTCCCCGCTGGAGTTCGCCCGGGTCACCTCCAGCTACAACCCCAAGCGCTACCACCCCATCCTCAAGACGCGCCGCCCCCACCTCGGCACCGACTTCGGCGCCCCCACCGGCACCCCGGTGCGCGCGGTGGGCGACGGCGTGGTGGTGATCGCCGGCCGCAGCGGCGGCCACGGCAACCGGGTCAAGATCGACCACGCCGGCCCCTACGCGACGTCCTACTCCCACCTCTCCAAGGTCAAGGTGAAGAACGGCCAGCGCGTCCGCCAGGGCGACGTCATCGGCCTCGTCGGGTCCACCGGCCTGTCGACCGGCCCGCACCTGCACTATGAGGTGACGGTCAACGGCAACCACACCGACGCCATGAAGGTGAAGTTCCCCACCTCCGAGCCCCTGCCCGCCTCCGAGCTGGCCGCGTTCGCGCAGGTCCGGGACCGCTGGATGCCCGTGCTCGACGGCACCGCCCCCCTGCCGGTCCCCAACGACGGCCTCGTCGACGGCCAGGACGCCCTCGCTGACGGCGACTGATGCCGCGATTACACTGAGGGGGTGCTCCTCCTCCCGCTGATCGCCGCCCTGCAGGCCGAGCCCATCGCCGAGGCCTGGGTCTACGCCCCCACGGCGGCCGAGCGCGCCGCCCTGACCGGGGTGGGCTTCGCCGAAGGCGTGCGAGACGGCTGGGTGCGCGTGCACGGCACCGCCGCCGACCTCGACCGGCTGGAGGCCCAGGGGCTCGCGCTGCGGGATCGTCGCCCAGACCACCGCCTGCCCCCGCCCCCGCCCGACGCCCAGGGCTACCGCGACCCCGACGCGATGGCCGACGCCCTCGCCCGGCTCGCCGCCGATCACCCCGACCGCGCCGAGCTGGTGCAACTCGGGCTCTCCCGGGAGGGCCGCCCCGTGGTGGCCCTTCGCCTGGGCCCCCCCGGCGCCCCCCGCTGGCGCGTGCTCGGCGCCCACCACGGCGACGAGCCCCCCAGCGCCGAGCTGGCCCTGGCCGTCGCCGAGGCCCTGCTCACCGACACGCCGCCCTTCGACGGCCTGCTGGACGACCGCGAGGTCTGGGTGGTCCCGGTGGTCAACCCCGACGGCCTGGCCGCCGGCAGCCGCTACAACGCCGACGACGTCGACCTCAACCGCAACTACGGCTACCAGTGGTCCTCGACCACCTTCGGCGCCGGCCCGGCCCCCTTCTCCGAGCCGGAGACCCGCGCGGTGCGCACCCTGGCGCTTCGTTCGCCCCCCGCCGCGGGCCTGTCCCTGCACACGGGCGAGACCAACATCGGCTACGTCTTCAACTACACCACCGACGACACGGTCGAGGAGCCCCGCCTGATCGACCTCGCCGCCGCCTACGACGACGCCTGCACCCAGCCCGGCTTCTGGGTGACCCAGGGCGCGGAGTGGTACGTCACCCGGGGCGACACCAACGACTGGTCCTTCGGCGTCCAGGGCACCCTCGACTTCACCGTGGAGATGTCCACCGAGAAGGCCCCGGACATCGCCGCCCTGCCCGGCCTGCTGGACCACCACATGCCGGCGGTCGCCGCGCTGCTGTCCACCCCGGCCCCGCTGCGCGGCCAGGTGCTCGACGCCACCTCCGGCCGCCCCCTCGCCGCCACCCTCCAGGTCGTCAACGAGACCTGGACCTTCGACAACGACCCCATCACCGGCCGCTTCGCCCGCCCCCTGGAGCCCGGGGAGCACCAACTCCTCGTGAGCGCGCCCGGCTACCGCCCCGCCCGGGTGGGCGTCGTCATCACCGACCCCTCCGAGATCACCACCACTTCGGTCTCCTTGCGCCGCGACACGCTGGCTGAGCTGCGCCCCGAGCCCGCTCTGCTCGCCGTCGACGCCGGGCCCTCGGCGGTCACCATCCCGGCGCTGGACGTCCTCCCGGACACCCTCACCCTGCGCCGCCGGGGCCTCGACCCGGTCGTGGTGCCCCTGGACGACGGCGCCTACACCGTCGACCCTGCCGCGCTGACCTCGGGCCCCTGGACCCTGGACCTGGGGGACGCGGTGCTCCCCCGCGCCCTGTTCATCGGCACCCCGGACCTCCAGACCCGCGTCGTGGACGTGTCGCTGGGGGCCGACGGCCTGTGGGTGACCGGCGAGGGCTTCGCACCAGGAACCCGCGCTTTCGCCCTGTGGGGCCCGGATCGCGCCCCGGTGCCCCTGCCCGTGCTCGCCGAGACCGACGCGGTCCTGCGCCTGGACCCCACGCCTCTCCCGGTGGGCGGAACCGTCGACCTGTGGGTGGTGTCGAACGGGAGAGAGCTGGCCGTCGTCGACCTGCTCGGGGAGCCCACCCCGGACACCGGCGCGTCGACGGTCGACACCGGCGGAGGAACGCCTGACGAGCCCGACGTTCGGTCATCCCCGGGTTACCGTGGATGTCAGAGCACCCCTGCGGGCCCGATCTGGCTCCTGCTGCTGCTGATCGCGCCGCTCCGGAGGACCCGATGCCCCGCTCCCTGAACACCCTGCTCGCCGCCGCGCTGCTCGCCCCCGGCCTCGTCGCCTGCGACCGCGACGACCTCTACGGCGGCTCCCGCTTCTCCGAGAACGTCTACGACGCCTACTCCGAGTGCTCCGAGGCCGAGATCCGGTTCCTGGCCGGCAAACACAACATGCAGATGGTGTTCGACAACTGCGGCTCCAACAACTTCGTGAACTACGCCTGGGCCCCCGACGGCATCCAGATCTACTTCCAGCTCCCCATGAGCGCCCACGTCATGAACGCCGAGGACAAGACCATCGGCACGATGCCCACCGAGGTCCCCACCACCGGCATCGCCTGGCTCGCCCGCGACCTGATGGTCCTGCCGCTCTCCCCCGCCGAGGGCGCCGAGCAGCCCCGCCTCGTCCTGTTCAACCGGGTGCAGGCCTCCATCAAGACCCTGGAGGTCCCGGCCACCGAGCTTCACGACCTCTACCCCACCGGCTCCCGCGACAAGGTCTACTTCACCGCCCTGGACGAGAACCACGAGCGCCGGGTCTGGATGGCGGACTTCACCAACGACGCCGTCACCCGGGCCTTCCCCTGGCTGGACGACGTCCTGGGCACCCGCGCCCTGAGCAACTTCACCTACACCCCCGAGCTGGACATCGTCACCTGGCACGACGGCGAGACGGTCAACGTCGCCAAGGGCGCCGACGGCGAGCGCCTGCACACCTTCACCGACGCCACCCGCGCCATCGTGCACCCCGAGGGCCGCTACATCGCCCTGGAGACCATGGGCGACCCGATCTCCCCCTTCGACCAGCGCTCCTGGGACGAGCTGTCCGACGAGGCCCGCGAGCGCGAGCAGCGCCGCAGCCAGGAGTGGCTCGACCGCCAGCCCGACTGGGTCATGAAGAAGGTCGAGCCCCCGGTCATCGACATCTACGACGGCGAGGTCGACAAGCGCTTCCGGTTCACCGGCTTCTACGGCGACCGCTTCCAGTGGTACCCCAGCCCCTACTACGCCAGCTTCGTGATGTGGGGCATCGAGGGCAAGGAGCTGAACAAGAACGTCGCCCTCACCAACCTCCACGAGCGCCTGCGCATGGCCGCCAAGGGCGACATCCCGCTGGGCGTGGAGCTGTGGGCGCCCAAGGGCGCCGCGCCGGCTGAGCCTGCCCCGGCCGAGCCCGCCGCGCCTGCAGCGCCCCCCGAGTAGACCTACTCGAAGCAGCCTCGGATGCGCTTCCACTCCTCCTTGGGGTAGCGCACCAGGCCGCCCTCCAGGGTGCCGCACACCTCATTGCCGTTCACCGACAGGCAGGGGGAGACCACCGTGCCGTCCGGCGGGTGGCCGCCGCCGATGCCGACGCCGCAGTACACCGGCCCCCGGAAGAAGTCCAGGCCGATGTGGAAGCTCTGCACGCGCACGTCGTAGTTGCCGGCGATGGCGTCGCGGTAGGTGGCCATCGCCGTGGTGATGGGCGCCAGCGCGGCCAGGTCCACGGCCCCGTCATCCATCCGCAGGGGCGCCTTGAGCCCGTCGGGGGGGACCTGGACGCGGATGCCGCCCACGAACTCCTGGGAGTCGTAGCGGATCTTGAGCTGCACCGGCCCGTTGAGGTGGGGCTCCAGGCCGTAGGACAGCTCGGTGAGCGCGGCCTGGTTGGAGAAGAAGTTCTTGTAGAGCGGGCCGATGCCGTCCCAGATGATCTCGATGGGCACGATGCGCCGCTCGGTGGGCTCGGGCTTGTCGGTGGTCGTGGGGGGCCGCTGGTTGGCCACCGCCTCGGCCATCGCGGCCTCGGCCAGCTCGCGCTCGGAGACCTCGGGCTCGCTGTCGCACCCGGCCAGGGCAAGGAGCAGGAGGAGGCTCAGAGAAGGCCCCGACGCTTCTTCACGTCGCGCAGGGAGCGCTGGAGCGCGATCTCGAACTCCACGGTGCCCTCGCGGATGTTCTTGATGTTGGAGCGGGCCTCGTCGCGCAGCGCCTGCTCGTCGACGTTGAAAGAGCGGAGGATGTCGACCGTCTTGCGCCACAGCGCGCCGTCCTCTTCGTAGACCTCGTCGATGAACCGGCTGATCATGAAGTTCTCGATGAACTGCCGGGCCAGGTACTTCTCGACCTCTTCGCCCAGGGGGTGGTTCCACTCTTCGGCCATGCGGCTGCGGACCCGCCCGAACTTCTCATAGCCGATGCCGCCCTCGGCCATCGACTCCTTGACCTCGTTGCGCAGCGCGTGGTCCCGCCGGAGGTACTCCTCCATGATGGAGACAAGGTCCTGCTCGGCCTCGGGGCGGTTCGCCTGGGCGACCTCGATGTCCCCGTTGTTGCAGAGACGTTCGATGACCGCTTTCGCGATCTCCGGGATCTTCGCCTTGTAGAGCTTCATCGCTTGCACCGGTCGTGAGAGGTTCACCCGCCTCCGCTCGGGAGGGGGACGCTGACCCCCGCGCCGATGCGGAAGAGGTTGAGGCCGAAGGTACTGCGGACCGCGCCGGCTTCGGGGAGCGTGTTCCGCAGCGCCGCCTCGGGGACGTGGCAGAGCGAGTAGCCCACCTCCATGTCAAACGCCATCTTTTCGAAGCCCAGGGACAGACCGCCGTAGGCCGAGGCCATCCAGCGCACCTGCCGGGTGCCCGCCGCGCCGTCGGTGACCGGCAGCGTCAGGGCGCCGTCGGTGATCGGCGCGTCGTCCAGGCGCACACCCACCGCGCCGCCGCCCACCCCGGCGCCGAAGTAGGGGCGCACCGGCGCGCCGGGGGCCAGCGGCACCGAGACCTCCGCCCCGCCCAGGGCCCAGGCGCCGAGGACCTGGCCGTCCGCGCGGACGCCCTCGGCGAGGGTGTCGCCCTCGGTCCAGCTCGTCCGCACCTGGCCGGGCGCGCCGTGCATCGCCAGCTCCGCGCGGACCGCGACGCGGCTCTGCCCCAGCGGGAAGCGGGCCGGGATGAGCAGCGTCGGTCCGAAGCCCCACGCCGCGGGCGGGTCGGCGGCCCCCGGGTCCGGCAGGTCACGGGTCATCGCGAGCTGCGCGCCCAGCTCCACGGCGGCCGCCGGGGTCGAGAGCGCGGCGAACAGGGCGATCCAGGTCATGGAGGGGGTCTTATCCCGTCCCCATGTCCGAGAGCGAGCGCCCGACCAGCTCGAGGTCCAGGTCCTCCAGGCTGATGCCGCCGGGGACCGTGGCGATGAGGTCGGTCTGGGGCACGAAGCCCTCCCGGATCTTGTCCATCAGGAAGGCGCGGTACTCGGCGCCGTGGTCCGGGGTCAGCGGGTAGCTGTGGGCGTCGACCAGGCGGTTGCCGTAGCGCCGCCCGAAGACCAGCGAGTCCCGGGTGCGGAAGCAGACGTAGCCGTTGAACATGTAGGCCACCTCGGCCGCGCTCAGCCGGAGCATCTCCTGGGCGGGGGGCTTCGCGCGCTCCGGCGGGGGCGTGCTCTCCACCGAGGCGTCGGCGCGGTACTCCAGCAGCTCCTCCAGGGAGCGCGCGGCGGAGAGCTGCTCGGTGGCCGGCGGGGTGTCGTCCAGCACGTCCCCGAAGTCCGGGACGCTGAAGGCGTCCAGCTCCTCGGTGAGCGCGCGGGCCTGCTGGCTGCTGTCGTCGATCCAGGACGCGCCCGCGAAGGTCAGGCCGTCCGAGGACTCGGGCTCCAGCTCGTTGAGGTCGACGTCGTCCCGGTCGTCGGGTGGCGGCCCCAGGTGACCCTCGATGGGCGGCGGGAGGAAGTACATCGCCTCCTCGCTCGTGGGCCCGCTCACCTCGGAGTCGTCGTCGTCGTCGATCTCGAAGGAGACGATGCCCGGAGAGGTGGTCGGCGGCTCCTCGTCGAACAGCGCCGCGTCCGGGGCGTCCTCCCAGGCGATGGCCTGTGGGGTGAGGGTGACCCCGGCGCCGCGATCGAGCGGGTCGACGGAGTCGTCCCCGAAGGTGCCCAGCGCGGCGAAGACGTCGCTGTCGTCGGAGGGTGCGGTGAGGCCGGGGCGCCCTGGTTCGGCGGAGTCCAGCTCCGCGAAGGGGTCGTCGAGCGAGGCCAGCTCCCCGGGCTCGTCCTCCGAGAGCAGGCCCTCGTCGGGGGCGTCGCTGTCGGCGAAGGGGTCGTCGGCGAACGGATCGTCCAGCGACTCGCCGAAGAGATCGCTGGCCGTGTCCAGGGACGAGGAGGCCAGGGCGAAGGAGGCAGGCGCCGGCTTGGGCGGGGGCGGGGCGGCGGGCTCCGGCGGGGGCGCCAGGGTGAAGGGGTCGTCGCTCTCGTCGGCCTCCCCGAAGTCAGCCGAGCTGAACGGGTCGTCGTCGAGGGGCGCGTCTGTTCTGGGGGCCTGGGCCGCCGCTCTGGAGAGGAAGGGGTCGGGCGCGCTGGCGCCGGCCGGCGCCGCAGCGGACGGGGGGGGTGGCGCCGGGGTGAAGAAGGCCCCCACGCCGTCGTCGGTCTCGTCGTCCTCGTCGGGGCGGGCCCCCTCCAGCGGGCCGCCCTGCAGGACGAGGCTGCGTCCGTCCCAGCCACCCAGGACCTGGCCCGAGCGCAGCTCGATGTCAGGCCTGTACTGCTCGGAGAGGGTGAAGGGCTCGCCCAGCGCGCCGGGCTCGATGCGGATGGGGGGGTCGAAGACCCGCTCGACGGTCTTCTTGAAGGCCTCGGCGTCGTCGGCCCGGGTGAAGGCCGCCACCCAGGGCTCGCGCCCCAGCACGCCGCTGCGCCGGGCGGCCTCGTCCCGCAGGCTCAGCCAGAGGCGCTGCGCCGCCGCCCTGGGGGCCGGAGAGCCACTCTCCCGGACCTTCGCGGCGATGGCCTCCAGGAGGCGGCCCCGGAAGACGACCACGGCGTGGACCTCGATGACGCCGCCGCGCCCGCGGGGGCCCAGCAGAGCCCAGGGCCCCGCCCCGGACAGCTCCCCCAGCGTGCTGCCCCAGCTCCCGCGCTCGCTCCAGACGGGCACCGCGAGCTGGGCGGCGGCGGAGAGCAGGTCCCACTCCCGCAGCACCTCCAGGGCCTCGCGGTAGCTCGCGGCCATGGCGGCCACGCCCTCGCCGTGGAGCATGGACTTCGCGACGTCCTTGGGCACGCCCGCCTTGGTGAGCGCCTTGGCGTCGGTGAGGGCGTCGAGCGCGTGCAGGGCCCACTCCGCGATGTCCGGGTCCAGCGCCAGGGCGTCCACCCGGGTGCGCTCCCCGGCGAGATCCTTGAGCCCCTGGGCGGCCACGCCGTCCCGCCCCAGGCCGCTGCGGACCGCCTCGGCCACCGCCCGGTGGATGAGGCCGAGCGTGCCCGGGTCCGAGCGCAGGTCCCGGATGGTGGTGATGGCCTCGAAGGCCGCCGGAGCCTCCAACGTGCCTGCCGCGTAGACGAAGGCCAGCCGGTTGCGGGCGAGGGCCTGGTAGAGCCGGGTCGGCCGGATGGACGGGTCAACCTGGGCAGCCAGGGACCAGGCCGCGCCGATCCGGGCGGAGAGGCTCAAGCCCACCCCGCGCAGCGCGCTCCGGGCCACGTCCGGGCTGCGCTCCTCCAGGCGCTTGAGGGTGTCGCGGACCTGCGCGAGGTCCCCCGTGCGCATGAAGCGCTGGAGGCCGGCGTGCTGGCCGGAGAGCACGGACGCGGACTGGCGGGCCAGCTCCAGCAGGACGAGGGACTGGCTGCGGGGGCCCAGGGCGGCGGCCTCGACCAGGAGGGAGGCCAGCGCCCGCACCAGCGGGTCGGAGGTCAGCTCCTGCGGGCTGAGCCGGCTGGGGTCCTCCGGCGGCTTCTCCTGGCCATAGGGGGCGAGCTGCGCCAGGAGCAGGCCGCACAGCGGAGGCCCGAGGACGCGGGCGAAGGCGACGGGGAAGGCCTCAGCCCATCCCCCGCCGAGGGGCATCCGGACCAGCACGGGGGCGTCTGCGGCGAGGTCGGGGGCCAGCGCGAGCGCCTCCCCAGGACGGGTGAGGACGCTGCACCGGGAGATGACGACCTTCAGCCAGTCCAGGGCATCCATGGTGTGAACCCGAGCCTCGTGCAGGATCACGTCATCCTAACAGAACCCGGGGGGTGTCGTAGGCGGGGCGGTCAGGGCGCGGGCTTCAAGGCCTCGATCACCTGCTGCATGGACCCGGATCCCTCGGGGGCATACAGAAACAGCAGGTCCAGCTCCCGCTGCTTGATGAAGACCATGGGGTAGGGTTGGAGCGCCGCGTCCCGATACACGAAGGGGTATCCGACCTCGACAGGCTCCTCGTGGTGGGGGCGGAAGACCAGCGCGCCGACCCGCTCGACCAGGCAGGCGTCCAGGTCGGGCAGCTCGGAGCGGCTGCTGCGGACGCGGGCCTCGGACACCTCGCCGGAGGGGTCGATGACGAAGTCGATGAACACCTCGCCCACGATGACCCGGCCCTTGGCGGCGGTGTACCGGTAGCAGTCCGAGAGGGTGGGCATGGCGTCGAGCAGGACCTGGTGGATCTCGACGGGCTCCAGGTAGTGGCCCAGGGGCTGCGCGTCCTCCTCGGCCCGGCTGGCGGCGAGGGCGACGCCCACGGTGAGGAGCGCGATCACGGCGGCACCTCCCCGTCGGCCAACGAGACCCGACCGACGAAGTGCTGGTCCTGGGTGAGCACCCCGCCGCCGTCGCCGAACCGCATCTCCACGGTGCGGGTCCAGTCGAAGCGGTGGGCGACCATCGCGGCGTCCGAGGTGCGCAGGCGGACCTCGCCGTCGACGGCGCCGGTCAAGGTGAGCTGAGCGGTGTGTTGGATGTCCTGGCCGCGCCCCTCCAGCACGCCGTCGTAGGAGACCGTGACCGTGCGCCCCTGGTCGGTGCCTTCGAAGCCCTCGTTGCGCCAGGTCGCGGTCATGGTCGTGCGGATGTCCTGGCCCCGCTGGAGCTTGAACGGCCAGCTCGCCCGGCGCCAGGCCTCCTCGCCCCGCCCCACCCGGGGCACGACCGGCGAGATCACGGGGAAGAGCAGGTCGAAGACGTCGCCATACCGGGGGGCCCCGGCGAGGTGGCTGACCTCGTAGATGTCGAGGATCTCGCTCTCGAAGGTGCGCATCTCGACGCTGCGGTCGGACAGCTCGGAGCGCCGCCAGGGGCCCTCGGGGGACTCGGCCATCTCCACCTGGTGGAAGCGCACGAGGGTCCCGGTGGAGGTGTCGCGGAAGTCGCGGGCGAAGGTCTGGGACACCAGCCCCTTGAGGGACAGGGTGCTCTCCACCAGCTCGGAGGGCAGCGCGAAGGGCGCGCCGTCGGCGTCCACCGCGTGGGTGGTGAAGGTGCCGGTGACCTCGAACTGCCACATCAGCGGCGTGTCCGGGAAGGATCCCACGCGGGGGAGGCTCGCGCAGCTGACGAGCAGGGCCAGGGCAGGGACGGGCAGGAGCCAGCGCATGGCAGCGGGATAACCTCAGCGGGTGCGGTCTGCACCGGGTCGTCTCTCTGGTGCGCGGCCGCCTCGGGAAGGTTCACATGTGACGGCTCCAGGGCACTGCGCAAAAATTGAACACTCTGCTGACGCGCCCCACAGATAGCGATCCTGGGGGGTCCTCCCCAGGGTTGTCCACAGGGTCATCCACAGGAGATGGGGATGAATCCCCAGGCCAGGCTTCGCGATCCGAGACGCAACTGATTGGAATTCAATCGTTAATCCATTGTTTTCATAATTCTATGTGGTAGATTTGGATCTGTCTTATGTACCTTCATCCACAACCTGAAAACGTGCCGGCCGCCGTGCTGCTCGCCGCGGGGGGCTCCACCCGCATGGGGCAACCCAAGGCCCTGCTTTCGCTGCCCGACGGGCGCCCCCTGGCGCGGGCCTGGCTGGACCGCCTGGCCGAGCGCTGCGCCCCCCGGCTGGTGGTGGCCGGGGCGGTGGTGGCGCCGCTGGCCGCGCTGCTCGGGGAGGACGAACGGCTGGTGGTCAACCCTCGGTGGGCCGACACCGGTCCGGTGGACTCCCTGGCGCTGGCGGTCCGGGCGCTGCCCCCCGCCGTCACCCGGGCGGTGGTCTCGCCGGTGGACGTGCCGCCGCCCTCCAGCGCCGCGCTGGCCCGGCTGCTCGCCGCCCCCGCCCCGGCGGTGCTGTGCTGGCAGGACACCCCCGGTCACCCGGTCTGCCTGGGGCCCGCTCAGCTCGCCGCGCTGCGGGAGGGGCCGCCGCCCGCGGAGGGCCTGCGGGCCCTGCTCAAGGACGCGACCTGCGTCCAGTCCGACACGCCGGACGCGACGCTGAACCTCAACCGGCCCGAGGAGTGGGCCGCCTGGATCACTCCTGGACGCGGACGATGACCTCGACCTGGCCCACCGCCTGGTCGCCCTCCTCATCCACGGCGACCAGCTCCAGGGTGACCCGCTCGCCGTCCAGGACCGCCAGATCCTCGACCGTCGGGAACAGCTCGGGGTCGAAGGGCACGACGACCCCCCACATCAGGCCCGCGCCGTCCTCCATGCAGTAGAGCGGCTGGGCCCCCCACAGGAAGGTTCCGGTGGTCTCGTCTCCCCAGTAGGAGCTGACCGTGACCTGGACCCGCCGGTTGGTGAGCAGGCCCAGGGTGGAGGCCCGTACCTCGATGCCGTAGCCGCCCTGGGGGGCGATCGCGATGTCGACCTCCTCACCCTCGACGAAGGGGGTGAAGCCGTCGCCGGTGCCGGGGCCCAGGGTCATCTCGACGGGCCCCTCGCCCGCGCACAGCTCGTCGACGGTGTACTCTTTCTCGCCGCAGCCGGGGGCGAGGAGGACGAGCAGGAGCCAGCGCCACGTCATCATGTAGCCCACCATAGCCGGATCCTGGCCGCCAGGGCGGGCTGGAAGATGCTACCGTAGCCGCCTTGGAGGTGAACGAATGCGTCCGAGCCTGCCCCTCGGTGTCCTTGGCGTGGCCCTCGCCGGCCTGCTGTCGTCCCCTGCCCTCGCGGTGGACCTCACCGTCGACGCGACCACGTCGACCCTCGACGGCACCCAGAGCTACGACAACATCTACGTGATCAACGGCGGCGTCCTCGTCGTCACCGACTACAGCGGCGGCGGCACCACCGGCACGGTCTCCCTGGAGGCCGGCTACATCCAGGTTGACGCCACCTCCTCCATCGTGGCGACCGGCGCGGGCTACCGCGGCCAGACCAACGCCGACGGCGAAGGCCCCGGCGGCGGCCAGGGCGGCTCCTGCTGCCAGGACTCCGGCGGCGGCGGCGCCCACGGCGGTGACGGCGGCGACGGCGTGGGCGACAACAACGCCACTCCCGACGGCCAGGGTGGGACCGCCTACGGCGACAGCACCAGCCTCAGCGTCGACATGGGCTCGGCCGGCGGCGCGGGCGGCGCGGCGGACGGCGACAGCGGCGGCTCCGGCGCCAACGGCGGCGGCAGCATCACCCTCATCGCCGACACCATCGACATGGCCGGCGCCATCGTCACCAACGGCGACAACGGCACCATCCCCAACAACGACGCCACCGGCGGCGGGGCCGGCGGCGGCGTGCTGCTCATCGCCGACGTGCTCAACTGCTCCGGGACCATCACGGCGGTGGGCGGCAGCGGCGGCCAGATCGACGACGCTGGCGGCGGCGGCGGCGGTGGGGTGGTCAAGCAGTTCTACGACACCAGCGGCGCCCTCTGCGCCGTGGATGTCAGCGGGGGCAGCGGCCCGGCCAACGCCACCGACGGCGGCGTGGGCATCGACGCCAGCGGCCAGAACGACTTCGACGGCGACGGCTTCCTCTCGTCGGACGGGGACTGCGACCCCACCGACGCCAGCGTCTACCCCGGAGCCACCGAGATCCCCGCCGACGGTATCGACCAGGACTGCGACGGCGTCGACAGCGGCGTCGACAGCGACGGCGACGGGCTGGACGACGACGTCGAGGTCAACACCACCAACACCGACCCCTTCGACCCCGACACCGACGGCGACGGCCTCGACGACGGCGACGAGGTCAACACCCACGCCACCGACCCCAACGACCCCGACACCGACGGCGACGGCCTCACCGACGGCGACGAGGTCGACACCTGGGGCTCCGACCCCCTCAACACCGACACCGACGGCGACGGCCTCACCGACGGCGACGAGGTCAACACCTGGGGCTCCGATCCCACCGACGCCGACACCGACACCGACGGCCTCGATGACGGCGACGAGGTCAACACACACGGCACCGACCCCACCAGCAGCGACACCGACGGCGACGGCCTCTCCGACGGTGACGAGATCAACGTCCACGGCACCGACCCGACCAACAGCGACACCGACGGCGACCGGCTCACCGACGGCGAGGAGGTCAACACCTGGGGCTCCGACCCGAACAACCGGGACACCGACGGTGACGGGGTCAACGACTACCGCGAGGTCATCCGCCTGGGCACCGACCCGAACAACCCCGACACCGACGGCGACGGCCTCTCCGACCAGGAGGTCGACGACTACGGGACGGATCCGCTGTCCGCCGACACCGACGGCGACGGCCTCAACGACGGGGATGAGGTGAACACCTGGGGCACCGATCCCCTCAACGCCGACACCGACGGCGACGGCTGCACCGACGGCGACGAGGTCAACGTCTACGGCACCGACCCCCTGACCGGCGACGCGGACGGCGACGGCCTGGGCGACTGCGAGGAGGCCGCCAACGGCTCCGATCCCAACAACCCCGACACCGACGGCGACGGCCTCAACGACGGCGACGAGGTGGACCAGGGCACCGACCCGACCAACCCCGACACCGACGGCGACGGCCTCGACGACGGCGACGAGGTGGACGGCGGCACCGACCCGACCAACCCCGACACCGACGGCGACGGCCTCGACGACGGCGATGAGGTGGACCAGGGCACCGACCCGACCAACCCCGACACCGACGGCGACGGCCTGAGCGACGGCGACGAGATCACCGTCGGCTCCGACCCCCTCAACCCCGACACCGACGGCGACGGCCTCACCGACGGCGAGGAGGTCAACGACATCGGCACCGACCCGCTCGACGCCGACACCGACGACGACGGCCTCACCGACGGCCGCGAGGTCGACGAGACCGCGACCGACCCGCTCAACCCCGACACCGACGCTGACGGCCTCACCGACGGCCGCGAGGTCGACGAGACCGGCACCGATCCCCTCGACGCGGACACCGACGACGGCGGGCGCACCGACGGCCAGGAGGTCAACATCGACGGGACCGATCCCTTCGACCCGTCCGACGACCTCACCGACCGGGACGGCGACGGCGCGAGCGACTACGCCGAGGAGAACGAGCTGGGCACCGACCCGGACAACCCCGACACCGACGGCGACGGCGTGCTCGACGGCGAGGAGGCCTACGACCACGGGACCGACCCGCTCAACCCCGACACCGACGGCGACGGCCTCACCGACGGCGAGGAGATCAACGAGTACGGCACCGACCCGCTCAACCCCGACACCGACGGCGACGGGCTGACCGACGCCCGGGAGATCGACGAGACCTCCACCGACCCGCTCGACCCGGACTCCGATGACGACGGGCTCTCGGACGGCGAGGAGGTGGACACGCTGGGCACCGACCCCAACGACGCCGACACCGACGACGGCGGCGTGCCCGACGGCGAGGAGGTCGACCGGGGCACCGACCCGCTCGACCCGAGCGACGACCAGGAGATCAGCGACGACACCGGCGTCATCGTGGACGACACCGACGACCCGGACGACACCGGCGTGGACGGCAAGCCCACCGGCGGCTCCGGCTGCACCTGCGCTTCGTCCACCCCGCCGGGCGGTGCGGCGTGGCTCCTGCTGGGCCTCGTGGGGCTCGTCGGCCTGCGGAGGCGCCCCCTCACCCGACGCTGATCCCGGAACCTGTGGTATACGGCCCTCTCTCCCTCACCCCTGAGAGGGCTCTGAGATGTGGCTCGCCTTCCTCGCCGCAGCCTGGGCCGGGACCATCGCCGTCGTTCTGGACGGCCCGGAGCCGGACCCCGCGATGGCCCAGGCCCTCGCCGCCGAGCTGACCCTGCTCGGCTCCGAGCTGACCCTTGACCCCGCGCAGGTCTACGCCGGGGACCCCTCGCTGGACCGCCTGCGCGCCGACCTGGACCGCGCCGCCGTGGCCGATGACGTGGTGGTGGTGGTCACCGCCGGCCCGCTGGGGGCCCTGGCCGCGCGCGGGCTGAAGGACCCGGCCCGCCCGGTCATCGCCGCCGCCGACCTCTGGCCGGAGCCCACGCCCGAGGGCGTGCTCGCCCTGACCGTGGACGTCGACCTGCAGCTCGCCGTGGACACGATGGCCCGCCTGGTCGACGGCGAGGTGGCCCTGGTCGCCCCGGCGGAGCTGGTCGAGAGCGGGCATATGCCCCCCGGCACGCTCCCGGCGATCGCCCCGCTGCCGCTGCCCGAGGGGGTGAAGGGGGTGGTCGTGGGGCCGCTGACCACCCTGACCCGCGACCAGCAGCGCGCCCTGTTCGACGCCTGGACGGAGGCCGGGGTGCCCTCCCTGGCGCTGATGTCCGACCTCGAGCTGGGCCCGACCGCCGTGGTGCAGCCCGCGTCCGGCGCCACCCCCCTGGCCCGGCGCCTCGCCCTGGCCCTGGTGGACATCGAGTCGGGGCGCCCCGCCGCCGCCCGGTCCGCCCGGATCTCCCCCGGCACCCTCCAGCTCTCCGCGGCGCGCATGTCCCGGCTGGGCCTGTCCCCGCCCTTCGACATCATGGCCGAGGCCGATCTGGTGGGCTGGGAGGACCTCTGGCCGGTGCTCACCCTGGAGGACGCCCTCACCGACGCCCTCGCCGACAACCCCTCCCTGGCCGCGACCCGGGCCAGCCTGGGCGCGGACGACACCGCCGTGCGGCAGGCCCGCGCGGTGTGGCTGCCCGACCTGAGCCTCAGCGCCACCGGCGTGCAGGTCGACAAGCAGCTCGTCTCCGTCATCCAGCCGGCCACCTCGGTGTCCGCCGAGCTGGCCGCGGAGCAGCTCCTCTTCGACAACAGCGCGCTGGCCAACGTGGGCATCCAGCGGGACCTCACCCGCGCCCGCATCTCCGAGCTGCAGGCCGCCGAACAGGACCTCGCCTACAACGTCATCTCCGCCTACATCGGGCTCCTGCGCACCACCGCGCTGCTGGAGGTGCGGCGGGCGGACCTGGAGCGGGTGCAGGCCAGCCTGACCGTGGCCCGGGACCGGCTGCGGGTCGGCGACGTGGCCGAGACCGAGGTCGCCCGGTGGGAGGCGGAGCAGGCCAGCGCCCGCGCCGCGCTGGTGTCTACCTGGGCCGACATGCTCTCGGCGATGATCATCGTCAACCAGCTCTGCGGCGCCCCGGTCGAGCGCGCGTTCCGCCCCCAGCCGGTCGCCCAGGACAAGGTGGTGCTGTCGAGATCCATGCGCACCCCCAACGAGCTGGCCCGCCTGCGGGTGGCGGTCGCCGCCGCAAGCGAGGAGTTCTCCCCCACCCTCGACCAGCTCGACGCCCTGATCGCCGCCCAGGATCGCTACGCCAAGGCCACGAAGCGGGCGTACTTCATGCCCACCGTGGGCGCCGAGGTCAGCCTCAACCGCTACCTCTACCAGAGCGAGACCCCGGCGCTGGAGATCCCGGGCATGGGGGCGCTCACGTTCGACCTCTACCCCGCCGGCTTCTACTGGACCGCCGGGGTCGTGGCCACCGTGCCCCTGTACAGCGGCGGCTCCCGGCGGGCCGACCAGGCCGAGGCCGAGCTGGACCTCGCCGCCACCGAGCGCAAGCGCGAAGCCGCCCGGCAGGCGGTGAATGCCCAGGCCGCCGACGCCGTCAACCAGGCCTACGCCACCTCCGTTCGCGCGGAGCTGGGCCAGGCCCAGGTCGAGGCGGTGCAGCGCACCCTGTCCGCCGCGCTGGACGCCTACGCCCGGGGGGCGGCGGCCCAGACCATGGTGACCGAGGCCCGCACCTCATCGCTGCAGGCCGAGATCAGCGCCACCGACGCGAGCTACCAGGCGCTGCAGAGCCTCTTCGACGTGCTGTACGTCGCTGGCGCCCTCCCCACCCCCTCCCGCCCCGGCGCCCCTGACGATCTGCGGGCCCGGGTCGGCGCCCTGATGGAGCAGTCCCCATGATCCTCTGGTTGTTCGCGGCCTGTTCAGGCGGCGAGGTGGCCTCCACTGAGCCGGTCGTCCGCCCGGTCCGCACCGAGGTGGTCGCTGAGGTCGGCGGCGCCCTGCGCGGCACGTTCAGCGGCACCGCCGAGGCGGGGGACCAGACCACCCTCTCCTTCGCGGTCGGCGGCACGGTCGAGTCCATCCAGGTGCGCGTCGGGGAGCGGGTCACCGCCGGCCAGGAGCTGGCCCGTCTCGACGACACCCAGCTCCGCCTCCAGGTCGAGCAGGCCCAGGCCGCCCTCGCCCAGGCCAGCGCCAGCCGCACCCTGGCGAAGCAGACCCTCGACCGCGCCGAGGCCCTCTACCTCAACGGCAACGCCTCCGCCGCCGACGTCGAGGCCGCCCGCGCCCAGTTCGACAGCGCCCGCGCCCAGGTGTCCTCGGCCAGCCGCCAGCACGCCCTGGCCAAGGAGCAGCAGGCCAACGCCGTGCTCACCGCCAACCGGGACGGCGCGGTGGCCAAGGTCCTGGTGGAGACCCGCGAGAACGTGGGCGCCGGCACCCCGGTCGTCATCCTCACCCCCGAGCAGGAGCTGCAGGTCACCGTCGCGGTGCCCTCGGTCTGGATCGACCGGCTGGAGGAGGGCGACGCGGCCACCGTGCGCTTCCCCGAGCTGTCCGCGGACCCGCTGCCGGCGCGCATCACCGAGCTGAGCGTGACGGGCCAGGGCTCCTCGTTCCCGGTCACCGTCGAGCTGGCCGAGATGGATCCGCGGGTGCGGCCGGGCATGGTCGCCGAGGTGGACCTGCTGGTCGAGGAGACGGACGAGCGCCGCATCGAGCTGCCCCTCTCCGCTCTGGCCGAGGACACCACCGGCCGCTTCGTGTGGGTCGTCGACCGGACCGAGGGCGAGCAGGGCAAGGTGCGCCGCGTGGACATCACCACCGGCGCGCTGACCGGCGAGGACCGCATCGTGGTCGAGGGCGTCGACTCCGGGGCGGTGGTCGTGACCGCCGGGGTCTCGCTGCTCTACGCCGGGCGGCCCGTGAGGCTGGAGGCGCCGTGACCCTCACCCGCTGGGCCGTCACCCGGACCCGGGTGACCTGGATGGCCCTCATCCTCATCGTCGTGGCCGGCGTGCTGTCCTACAACGCGCTGCCCAAGGCCGAGGACCCCGGCTACACCATCCGCGTGGCCAGCGTCGTCACGGTGCTGCCCGGGGCCAGCCCCCGCCGCATGGAGCAGCTCGTCACCGCGCCCATCGAGGAGGCCATCCAGGAGATCCCCGAGGTCGTCGAGATCTCCAGCACCTCCAGCACCGGGCTGTCCAGGATCCGGGTGGAGATCGACGAGTCCATCTTCGACCTGGATCCGGTGTTCACGGACATCCGGGACGCGGTGGCCGACGCGCAGGCGGACCTGCCCGCCGAGGCGTTCGACCCCATCGTCACCACGAACGTGGGCAACTACTACGGCGTGCAGTTCGCCCTCACCAGCGAGGGCTTCCCCCACGTCGAGCACGTCCAGGCGGCCGAGGCGGTCAAGCAGCGCCTGCTGCTGGTGGACGACGCCTCCGAGGTGGACCTCTTCGGCGACCAGGAGCGCCAGATCGTCCTGGAGTTCGACCACGCCCGCCTCAGCCGCTCCGGGCTCTCCCCGGAGGCCCTCGCGGGCCTGGTGCAGACCGCGAACATCATGAGCCCCGGCGGCCAGATCGACGTCGGCGAGGAGCAGCTCTCCCTGGAGCCCTCGGGGGCGTTCCGCGACCTCAACGACATCCGCGAGCTGACCGTCCCCCTGCCCTCCGGCGGCCTGTCCCGTTTGGGGGACCTGGTCGATGTGAGGGACACGCTGGAGGACCCCGCCGCGCCGTGGGCGTACTTCAACGGCCAGCGCGCCGTGATCATCGGCGCCTCCCAGCGCGAGGGCGGCAACAGCCAGCGCTTCGGCGAGCAGACCCGGGCGCAGGTCCGTCAGATCCAGGCCGAGCTGCCTCTGGGCCTGGAGCTGCACGAGCTGGCCTTCGAGCCCGACGCGGTACAGGACCGCATCGACGGCTTCGTCAACAGCCTGCTCCAGTCCATCGGCATCGTCTTCCTGGTCATCCTGGCCTTCCTGGGGCTGCGCACCGGGGCCATCGTGGCCTCGATGGTGCCGACGGTCATGTGCGCCACCTTCATGCTGATGTCGGCGTTCGACGTCGGCATCGACCAGATGTCCCTCGCCGCGCTGCTGCTGGCGCTGGGCATGCTGGTCGACAACGCCATCGTGATGTCGGAGACCACCACGGTGCGGGTGCAGCAGGGCCAGCCCATCCTGGAGGCGGTCGTGGACGCCGCCCAGGAGCTGTGGGTCCCGCTGCTGATCAGCTCGCTGACCACCTGCGCGGCCTTCCTGCCCATCTACCTGGCCGAGGGCGGGGCCAGCGAGTTCGTCGAGCCCATCTTCATGGTGGTCACCTTCGCGCTGATGGCGTCGTGGGCCATCGCGCTGACCATCCTGCCCGCGCTGTGCGTGCCCTTCCTCAAGGTCGACGTCGAGGCGTCCCAGGACGTCTACGACACGCCGCTCTACGATCGCTACCGGAGCGTGCTGCGCGCTGCGCTGCGCCGGCGCTTCGTCACCATCGCCCTCGCGGTGGCCCTGCTGGTGGGGGCCGGCGCGCTGTTCGGGTTCGTGGACGACGAGTTCTTCGCGCCCTCCGACAACCCGATGTTCACCGCCGGGATCACGCTGCCCGACAGCGTGTCCGAGGAGCGCGCGGCGCAGGCGGTGGCGGCGCTGCACGAGCACATCGAGCGCGACCTGATGGTCACCGAGGACCGCCCCGAGGGCGTCGTCTCCTGGGGCACCATGCAGGGGGATGCCCTGCCGCGCTTCGTGCTGTCCTACTTCGGCCCCAGCAAGGCCACCGGCAGCATCGCGCTGCTGGTGCGGGCCAGCTCCCGCGAGGCGGTGGACTGGCTGACCGAGGACATCGTGCGCTGGGTGGAGGGCAACCTGATCGGCGCCCGGGCGGAGGCCGGCCCGCTCCAGCTCGGGCCCGACAGCGGTCCCCCCGTGGCCATCAAGGTCGCCGCGGCCGACGAGGTGCGCCTGATGGCGGCGGTCGAGGCGCTCAAGGGCAAGCTTCGGGAGATCCCCGGCGCCCGCAACGTGCGGGACGACTGGGGCAGCCCGGTGAAGAAGCTCGACGTGGCGGCCGACCCCATCCGCCTGCGCCTGGCCGGCCTGACCAACCAGCACGTCGCCACCTCGCTGCTGACGGCGCTCTCGGGGGTGGAGATCTCCGAGCTGCGGGAGGGCGACGACCGCACGCCCATCGTGCTGCGCTCCGCGGGCACCCGCGACCTGGACCTCTCGGGGCTGCGCAACCTCACGGTGTTCGGCTCCTCCTCCAGCACCTCGCTCCAGCAGGTGGCGGACGTCGACATGGTGCTGGACTACGGGCGCATCCGGCGGCTGGACCGGACGCGGACGGTGGAGATCGCCTGCGACGTCGCCCCCGGCGTGCTGGCCCGCGACGTCCAGGGCGCGCTGCTGGACTGGGCCGACACCCAGGACCTCGACGCGAAGGTCACCGAGGGCGGCAAGCAGGCCGCCTCCGAGGACGCCAACCAGTCGCTGCTCAGCGTGGCCCCCCTCGCGGCGCTCATCATCGCGATGCTGCTGATCCTCCAGTTCAACTCCTTCCGGCGCATGGTCATCAACCTCAGCGTGCTGCCGTTCGCCGTCGTGGGCGTGGTGCCGGCGCTGCTGCTGCTGGACGCCCCGTTCGGCTTCGTCGCGCTGCTGGCGATGATCAGCCTGTTCGGCATCCTGCTGAACAACGGCATCGTGCTCATCGACCGGATCGACACCGAGATCGCTGAAGGCCGCGCGCCGCCGGACGCCCTGGTGGAGGCCAGCGTGGCCCGGGTCCGGCCCATCCTGCTCACCACCATCACCACCACGGCCGGGCTGATCCCGCTCTACCTCGGGGGCGGCTCCACCTTCGAGGGCATGGCGGTGACCCTGATCGGTGGGCTGACCGGCGGGACCGTGCTGACCCTGGTGCTGGTGCCGGTGGCCTACTCCATCGCGTTCAACGTGGAGCGCCCTTCATGAAGCTGACCTCCAGCGGGCCCTGGGAGCTGGTCGCCGAGGACTACGACCGCTACCTCACGCCGCTGTTCGGGCCGTTCTGCGAGGCCGCTCTGGAGCTGGCCGGGGTGGCGCGCGGGCACCGGGTGCTCGACGTCGCCACCGGCCCGGGGACCCTGGCGCGGGCGGCGCACCAGCGCGGGGCCTCGGTCTGCGCCCTGGACGTCGCCGAGGGCATGCTCGCGCGCCTCCAGGAGCGCCTGGAGGCCGACGGCGTGCGCGACGTAGAGGTGGTCCAGGGCGACGGGCACGCCCTGCCCCAGGCCGACGACAGCGTCGACGCGGCGTTCTCCATGTTCGGGGTCATCTTCTTCACCGACACCGACCAGGGCCTGGCCGAGCTGGCCCGGGTCGTGCGCCCCGGCGGCAGGGTCGTGGTGTCGAGCTGGCCCCCGGTGACGAAGTCGCCGATGATGCACACCCTCTCCCAGGCGGTCACCCGCAACCTGCCGATGGGGCCGCCCACCCCCGAGCAGCTCCCCCTCAACAGCCCGGTCGCCATCCGCGCGGCGCTGGCGCAGGCCGGGCTGGAGGAGATCGAGGTGCGCCGGGTGGTGGTCCCCTCCCGCTACGAGAGCGCGGCGGAGGCCATCGACCGCTTCACCCGCTCCGCCGCCCCCCTGCGGCTGCTGGCCCGCGCGATGGGGCCGTTCGCGTGGCGCCCCCTCCGGGACGCCGCCGTGGCGACCCTGGAGGAGGAGCACACCTTCCCGCTGACGCTCGACCTGCCGGCCTTCGTCAGCAAGGGGGTCAAGCCCCGCTGAGCCTGCTCAGTTGGTGACCAGCACGTAGCGGTTGTAGACGTTGCCCCGGTTGCGGACCTCGACCCGGAAGTTGCCGGTCCACTTGGGCGTCCAGCTCACATACGCCTTGTCGGCGTAGCTGACGTCGCTGGCGATCTGGTTGCCGTACTCGTCGAACACGAAGAGGTCGAGGTCGGTGTCGCCGTCGCCCGCCAGGGCGACCTCAGCCTGCTCCAGGCCGTTGAAGGACACGACGTAGACGTCGGTGGCGTTGGCCAGGACCTGCTCGACGACGTACTTGGGCCCGCCGGTCGCGCCGCGGGTGGAGACGGTCATCTTGCCCAGGTGCTTGGCGAGGTCCTTGTTGCCGGCGGCCTTGGCCATGGCGGCGGCCTCGGAGACCAGGGCGGCGGGGTCCAGGCTGAGCGCGGCGCCCTCGGCCTTCTCGCCGGCCTCGCCCTTGCCCTGGACCGACTCCTTCTTGCGGGACTCGGCGGTGGCGCCCTCGGGCAGGGAGACGATCATCTGGGCGGCGGTGACCAGCGCCTCGGGGGACTTGTTGGCGCGGCCCCAGTCGACCAGCGCGGCGGCGGTGGCGACGTCGGCGACGGCGGAGGAGGCCTGGGCCTCGGCCTTCTCGACCGAGCGGTTCGGGGCGGTGCCCTCGTCAGCGATCACAGCGGTGGAGACAACGGCGGCGGAGGCCAGAGCGGCCAGCCCCAGAACGAGCTTCTTCATGGAAAGCACTCCTTGGCTTCGAAAGGGTCGTGAGATCATCACGCCTTGGGCCCTCGGGTGCAAGGCCCGGGGGAATGACCCGAGGCATGTCACGGCGGGATAGAGGGCCATCCAGGAGGTCCTCGATGTCCCACGTCGTCACCCATCCCACGCCCCCGTTCCGCATCGCCGGGGGTCTGTTGGAGGTCCACCAGCTCCCGTCCCTGCAGGACAACCTCATCTGGGCGCTCGTCGCCGACGGCGCCTGCGCGGTGGTCGACGGCCCGGAGGCGGAGACGGTGACCGCCTGGTGCGCGGCGCGGGGGCTGCGGCTCACCACGGTGCTCAACACCCACACCCACTGGGACCACATCGGGGTGAACAAGGGCCTCGCGCGCATGGGCCGGCTGGCCGGGATGCGGGTGGTGGGCCCGGCGGGCGCCGCCGCGGACGTGCCCGGCATGACCGAGCCGGTGGACGAGGGCGATACGGTGCGCCTGGACGCGGCCGAGGGCCGGGTGCTGCGCACCGAGGGGCACATCGACGGCCACGTCTCCTTCGTGTTCGACGGCGCGGTGTTCTGCGGGGACACGATGTTCGCGGGCGGGTGCGGCTACCTCTTCGACGGCCCCGCCGCGAAGATGCACGCCAGCCTCCAGCGCCTCGCCGCGCTGCCCGGGGACACCCGGGTGTGCTGCGCCCACGAGTACACCCAGGACAACCTGCGCTTCGCCTGGAGCGTGGAGCCCGACAACGCCGCCCTCGCCGAGCGCATCCGCCGGGTCTGGGCGCTGCGGGCCGAGGGGCGCTGCGCGGTGCCCTCCACCGTCGCCGAGGAGCGCGCGACCAACCCCTTCCTGCGGGGCCACAGCCCGACGCTGCGGGCGAACGTGGCCCGGCAGCTCGGCCAGGCGGTGGGCGACGATCCGGCGGCGGTGTTCGCGGCGACCCGGGCCTTGAAGGACCTCAAGGGGTACCGGGAGCGGGGGGACGCTGGGCTTCCGCTCTGACGGAGGCTCTTCCGAAGATCCGATGAACAGGCCGCTTCAGCGCTCAGACCCGCTTCAGCAGCGGCGCCATGCCCTTCGCGTCCAGGCGGCTGACCAGCTCGCGCAGCCGGCGGGGGTCCACGATCAGCTCGGTGTCGGAGAGCTGCCCGAAGACGAAGTCGTCCAGGGGCATCACCGCCCGGATCTCCTCGAAGACGTGGGGGTCGGCGACCTTGAGCACCGTCAGGTTGGTGTGGACGATGGTCTCGCTCACCCCTGCACCTCGATGCGGTAGGCGTAGCCCTGCTCGGTCAGGAAGAGCTGGCGCTTCTCGGCGAAGGTCTGCTCGGAGCTGTCGCGGGTGACCACGGTGTAGAACCAGGCCTTGTTGTCGCCGCCCTTGGGGCGCAGGATGCGCCCGAGGCGCTGGGCCTCCTCCTGGCGGCTGCCCCAGGTGCCCGAGACCTGGATGGCCACGCTGGCGTCGGGCAGGTCCACCGAGAAGTTGCCCACCTTGGAGATGACCATCGCGGAGATCTTCCCGGAGCGGAACGCCTCGAACAGCTCGTCGCGGCGTGACTGGGGGGTCTTGCCGGTGATGAGCGGCATCTTCCAGCGCTTGGACAGCCAGTTGAGCTGGTCGAGGTACATGCCCAGCACCAGGATGCGCTCGCCCTTGTGCTTCTCCAGGAGCTGCTCGACCACGGGGCCCTTGCGGGGGTTGGTGGAGGAGAGCCGGAACTTGGCCCGGTCGTCGGCCACCGCGTAGCGCAGGCGGTCGTCGTCCGAGAGCGGCACCCGGATCTCCGTGCAGCTCGCCGAGGCGATCCAGCCCTGGTGCTCCAGGTCCTTCCAGGGCATGTCGAAGCGCTTGGGCCCGATGAGGGCGAACACGTCGCCCTGCTTGCCGTCCTCGCGCACCAGGGTGGCGGTGAGGCCCAGCCGACGCCGGGCCTGGAGCAGCGCCACCGCCCGGAAGACCGGCGCGGGAAGGAGGTGGACCTCGTCGTAGATGATCAGGCCCCAGTTGGCCCGGTCGAACAGCCCGAAGTGGACGAACTTGTCGGTGCGGCTGCGGCGGTAGGTGAGGATCTGGTAGGTCGACAGGGTGACCGGCTTGATGTCCTTGGACGCGCCGGAGTACTCGCCGACGTCGTCCTCGGTCAGCCCGGTCTTGTCGAGCAGCTCGTCCCGCCACTGGCGCAGCGCGGTGACGTTGGTGCACAGGATCAGGGTCTTCATGTTCAGGCGGGCCATCGCGCCGATGCCCACCATCGTCTTGCCCGCGCCGCAGGGCAGCACGACCACGCCGGAGCCGCCCTGGCTGTGGCCGTCGCCGTGGAAGGCCTCGATGGCGAGGTTCTGGTAGTCCCGGAAGGAGAAGGGCTTTCCGCCCAGGGTCTGCTCCCGCAGGGCCACCGCCAGCGCCTCGCCGTCCACGTAGCCGGCGAGGTCCTCGACCGGGTGGCCGACGTGGGTGAGCGCCTGCTTGAGCTCGCCCCGGTGGGCCTTGGCGACGCGGACGGTGATGTCGTCCACGGCCCTGCCCAGGAAGGGCTGGGCCTGCTTGGTGTTGAGGATCTCCGTCATCAACACCGGCGCGTCAGCGACCAGGATCAGGTCGTCGCCGTCGGGCAGCAGCTTGAGGCGCCCGTAGCGCCCCATCGTCTCGCGGATGGAGACCGGGACGTTGGGGGGGACCTCGTACTTGGACCAGGTGTCGAGGATCTCGACGACCTGCCCCGGGGTCATGCCCGCCGCCGCCGCGTTCCACAGCGAGAGCGGGGTGACCTTGTAGGTGTGGACGTACTCGGGGCTCTTCACCAGCTCCGCGAAGCGGATCAGCGCGTCGCGGACCTCCCGGAAGTGCGGCCCCATCGTCTCCAGCAGGAGCGTGTGGTCCGACTGGACGATCAACGGGTTCTCAGGGACGTAGCGCATGTGGAGGGATTCTAGCGCGCCAGCCCCTGAGGGGCACCTTCGGATCAGGTGACGGTCTCACGACGGCGCCCGAAGAGGGCCGCCAGCATGAGCAGCAGGCCGCCTGTCGCCCCCGCGCCGGTGTCGCAGCGCGCCCCGCCGCCCCGCAGCCGGGGATCGGCGTCGCAGCGATCGCCGATGCCGTCCTCGTCCTCGTCGGCCTGATCGGGGTTGTGGTCGTTGGGGCAGTTGTCGCAGATGTCGCCCAGCCCGTCGAGGTCGCTGTCGGTCTGCTCGGCGTTCTCCAGGTTGACGCAGTTGTCGCAGACGTCCCCCACCAGGTCACCGTCGGTGTCGACCTGGGTGAGGTTGGGGTCGAGCGGGCAGTTGTCGCAGGCGTTGCCCAGCTCGTCGCCGTCGGTGTCCTGCTGCGCGGGGTTGGGCAGCTCGACGCAGAGGTCGCAGGCGTCGCCGACGCCGTCGCCGTCGGTGTCGTCCTGCTCGATGTTGAAATCATCGGGGCAGTTGTCGCAGACGTTGCCGATGCCGTCGAGGTCCGCGTCGGACTGCTCGGGGTTCTCGATGTCCGGGCAGTTGTCGCAGGCGTCACCCTTCTCGTCGCCGTCGGTGTCGGCCTGATCGGGGTTGGTGGTCAGCGGGCAGTTGTCGCAGTCGTTGCCCCACAGGTCGCCGTCGGAGTCGGTCTGCTGGGGGTTGGACAGCTCGGGGCAGTTGTCGCAGAGGTCGCCGATGCCGTCGACGTCGCCGTCGGCCTGGTCGGGGTTGGGGACCAGGGGGCAGTTGTCGCAGACGTCGCCCAGGGCGTCGAGGTCGAGGTCGGACTGGTCGGGGTTGAAGTCCTCCAGGCAGTTGTCGCAGAGGTCCCCGGCGTCATCGCAGTCCATGTCCTCCTGGCGGGGGTTGTAGTCGTCCGGACAGTTGTCGCACTGCAACACGACGATGCGGTCGGGGAAGTCGGCGTCCGGCGGCAGCAGCAGGGTGCCGTAGGAGAGGCCGTCCTCGTCGGCGTCGTAGCCGATGACCGGGTACATGCACCCGAAGGACCAGTAGTCGTAGTACCAGTCGCCGTTGGGGTAGGGATCGCCGTTCTCATCGACGTTGTTGGCGCACTCCTCGTCCGAGGTGTCCACCGGCAGCTCGAAGGCCTGGTCGATGAAGTTGCAGTTGTAGTCCTGCTCGATCTCTTCGTTGCAGCAGGTGTTCGGGTCGCAGGCAGCCTCGGCGACGCCTGTGGTCAGGATCAACAGCCAGGTCACGGGTCGCCTCCGTCAGAGGGGGCCGCCTCGTCAGCGGGGGGTTTGGGGGTCTCCACGTCGTCGCCAGCGTCCTCCTCCTCCTGGTCGATGGAGAAGGCGTTGGGGTTGAGCAGCTCCTCGAGCTGCTCCTCGACCGACTTCTCTTCTTCCTCGGGCTTGGGGGGCTCAGGGCGCTTGGGTTGGACGGTCCGGACCTCCTCGCCGTTCCAGGGTAGCTTGGTGGACTCGGGGTAGGTGGGGTACTCGCTGTCGGCCTCCAGGCGCTCGACGATGTGGAACTCGACCCGGCGGTTCGCAGCCAGCGAGGCCTCATCTTCGCCGGTCTTCACCGGCACGACCTCGCCCATGCCGCGGTAGCTCATGCGGCTGGGGTGGACGCCCGCGCGCATGAGCTCCTTCCAGATGGCCCGGGCGCGCAGGTTGGAGAGGTCGTAGTTGTACTCGTAGGAGCCCTCCTCGCTGGCGTGGCCTTCGATGACGATGTGTGCGATCTCGGCGTGGTCGTTAAGGATCTCGGCGACCGCAGCCAGGGTGGGCAGGGACTCGGGCAGGATGACGTCGGTGGCGTACTGGAACTGGATCGGGTCGCGGATGACGATCTCATCCAGGTGGACGCGGGCCAGCTCGTCCTCCTTCCAGGGCGCCGGCTCGGGGGGCTCCTCCAGGATCTCCGGGATGTCCGGCTCGGGGGGCGGCGGCGGCTCCTTGACCACCACCACCGGCTCGGGGGGCGGCTCCTTCGGGGGGCGTGTGAACGTATAGCCCAGGTAATACCTGAATGCTGTGGAACCGACCCCCTGGGCGATGCCCTTGCCCACGCCGAGGTCGACCTGATTGGCCGAGCCGAAGGGGTGGAGCTGGAGCCCGCCGATCAGCTCGGAGGCGTTCTCGCCCCCCGGCGTGCCGATGTGGGAGACCCCCCAACGGGACAGGTAGGCGGCCCCGACGCTGACCTTGTCGGGCCAGAGGTTGAGCATCGCGCCCACGTTGAGGTCGATGTTGGACTCGATCATGTAGTCGAGGTCGGTCTGGGTCTCCTGACGGCCCATGAACGAGGCGTCAGCGGCCAGGGTGGCCGGGCCGAGGGTGGCCGCAGCCATGACCCCGATGCGCGCGCGCACCCCGGGCTCGCCGGCGTAGCTGTTGTCGGTGCCGATCGGCAGCAGCACGTCCCCGCGCAGCCCCGTGTCCAGGGGCCCCGCCTTGGCCAGCCGCACCCGGCCGCCCACCTCGAAGTCCCCGAGGGCCAGCCCGGTGTGGGAGAAGGCCTCCGCGGGCGCGTCGAAGCCCGAGTGGTAGGCCACCGGCAGGACCCCGCGCAGGGAGACCCTGTCGGTGAGGTCGTAGGCGTAGCCGAAGTGCATGGCGCGGCGGTTGCGCACCGCCGAGCCGGCCTCGTCGTCGTAGAGGTAGAGCAGGACCGGGTCGCGCTGATACTGGTAGAGCAGGCCCGCGCGCATCGCGCCCTTGCCGGTGATCACCGGGCTCTCCACGCCGGGGGGGGTCCCGGGAGAGAAGGTGGGCCGGACCATCTCGACGTCAGCGGAGAAGCCCTCGGCCCGGGCGGCACCCGAGGTGAGCGCGAGGGCCGGCAGGATGATGAAAGTCGCGGTTCTCAACGGGAAATCAGCCTCCGCATGCCGAAGCACCAGGCCATGGCGTGAACCAGGAGGTGCGCTCGGGACACCAGCAATGTGAACCCAAATGGCGATGTCGGCAAACTAACGCTATCCTTCTCTACCCGGGGCAAAGTCCGGTCAGGGTCCAAATCGCGAACGGAGCGTCCATGCGGCTCACCCCAGCCCTGCTGCTCGTCTTCGGACTGGGCGCGGAATGCAGCGACCAGAACATCAACCCGATCAAGCCGGACGACGACGTCGAGCTGATCCCGGAGATCGAGATCACGCCGGAGCTGATCGACTTCGGCGACGCCCGTCAGGGCGAGACCTTCACCCAGTGGTTCACGATCACCAACGTGGGCACCGACGTCCTGGATGTCTCGGCGATCCGCCTGGAGTCGGGCACCTCGTTCACCATGGTCGACGAGGTCGAGCTCACCCTCCAGCCCGGCGATGAGCACACCGTCCAGGTCTCGTTCTCCCCCCAGACCCTCGAGCACGAGGGCCGGGTGGTCGTGGAGTCCAACGACCCCGCGGCCTCTCGCAGCGTCGTCGAGCTGCACGGCTACGGCCTGATCCCGCGCCTGCAGGTCTGGCCCGACCCCTATGACTACGGCATCGTCGAGCCCGACTGCGTGCGCGACGGCTACATCACCCTCCAGAACGTCGGCCGCGAGACCCTGGTCATCGACGGCATCGCCCAGCTCGGCAACGGCTTCACCCTCGACGAGTCCGAGCTGGCGCTGCCCCTCGACCTCGCCCCCCAGGACGCCATCGACGTGCGGGTCGACTTCGCCCCCACCGAGATCGCGGCCTTCGAGGGCGAGCTGTGGGTCACCAGCAACGGCGGCGACGAGATCGTCCAGCAGACCGGCGAGGGCGGGCCCGCCGCCCAGTACGACGACGAGTGGAAGCAGCCCCTCTCCAACGTCGCCGACATCTTCTTCTACGTCGACCAGTCCTGCTCGATGGAGGACGACCAGGAGCGCCTGGCCAACAACTTCGACCAGTTCACCGCCGCGCTGGCCGACCTGGACGCCGACTACCAGATCTTCGTGGCCACCTCCGACGGCGGCTGCACCAACCTCAACCCGCCGATCACCCAGGACACCGACCCCGGCGAGGTCAACGCCCGGTTCCGCCAGGCGGTCGCCGGCCCCTCGGGCATCTACACCGAGGCCGGCCTGATGATCGTCCGCAACGCCCTGCACCCCGACCGCCTGGCCGGCTGCAACAGCGCGCTCCTGCGGGAGAACGCGACCACCTCCTTCGTGCTCATCTCCGACGAGCCCGAGCAGTCGCCCCAGCCCGGCGGCGCGTGGTCCACCAGCGTGGCCGCCATCCAGGCCATCGTGCCCAGCTCCTACATCTCCGCGGTCGTGGGCCCCCTGCCCGACGGATGCGAGACCGCCGAGCCCGGCGCGGGCTACGTCGAGGCGGCCACCGCCACCGGCGGGCTGGTCCGCTCCCTCTGCGACACCGACTGGGGCACCCACCTCAGCGAGCTGGCCGCCCTGGCCACCCGGGTCAAGCTGGCCGACACGTTCTACCTGGATCAGCAGCCCCAGGCCGAGACCCTCGAGGTCTTCGTCGAGGGCGAGCCGGTCACCGAGGGCTGGACGTACCACGAGGAGAACAACACCATCGTCTTCGATGAGGACGCCGTCCCCGGCGAGGGCGAGACCATCCACGCCGTCTATCAGACCGGCTTCACCTGCGACTGAGAGGGGGGGCCATGCGCGGGGCCGCGTTGCTGCTCGTGGCGGGCTGCGGGGCGGACAAGGTCGGCTCCGCGGACTCCAGCACCTGGCCGGTCGACTGGTCGGCGCCGGAGCCGGCGCGGGAAGGCCCGCTGCTGTCGGCGTCCACGACAACGCTGGACTTCGGTCGGGTGGGTCCGGGCTGCGAGGCGGACCGCTCGGTCACGCTGCGCAGCGACGGCGATGTGCCGGTGATCATCTGGGAGATCTCCGCAGACCTCGGCGCCGACTTCAGTCTCATCGACGATCCGCCGAGGCTCCCTCTGGCCCTTGAGCCCGGGTCGTCGCTGACGCTCACCTGGCGGTTCTCCCCAAACCGCAGCCTCGGGCTCTCCTCACGGGAGGTGAGGGTCGAAACCGAGGTCGGCGTGGTCGACCTCAGCTTGATCACGCAGGCCGCCGAGCCCGAACCGGTCACCCAGGTCGTCGAGCAGGTCGAGCCCGGCCTGGCCAATCTCCTCTTCCTCATCGACGCGACCAACTCGATGGAGGCCGAACGGGGCGAGATGCTCGACGCCTTCGACGTCCTCTATGAGGGGCTGGAGGAGACGGGGGTGAAGGTCGGGGCGTCGACCGCGGACGGTGGCTGCACCGACCTCGACCCGCTGATCATCGCGGAGGAGCCCCCTTCCTGGGGGCGGAATCGCTTCGAGGAGGCCCTCGCCGGTCCCGCTGGAGCCTACGCCGAAGCGGGCCTCGTCAGAGCCTGGTATGCCCTCAGCGCGTCGGGCTTGGAGGGCTGCAACGCCGAGTTGATCGCCAACGGTCGCCGGGTCATGCTCGTCATGGTCTCCGACGAGCCCGACCAGTCTCCCTTGCAGTTTCAACGCCGGAACGCTGTCATCAGCGAGATCCTGGCCGAGCTGCCGACCGCCCGGGTCAGCGCGATCGTGGGACCCCAGGGCGGGGGTTGCCAAGCTGAGGGCACCGGCTACATCGAAGCCGCGCGGGCCACCGAGGGCTACATCGGCTCCATCTGCGAGGGGGACTGGGCCGAGCACTACGCCGCGCTGCTTGAAGAAGCCATCAACCCGACGCCTCGCCGCACCTTCCAACTCCAGTACGGCGCGGACCCCGACACCCTCGAGGTGCTGCTCGACGGCGCGCCGCTGGAGACCGGTTGGACCTGGGATCCGGACATCAACGCGGTCGTCTTCGAGATCCCCCCGGCGGTGGGCGCCCAGCTTGAGTTCAGGTATTGGGACGCCATCACCTGCGACTGAGCGCCCTGGTCACGCTGCTCCCGCTCGTGGGCTGCGGGGATGGGGACAAGCACCTCCAGGTGGACTCCGGCGCGCTGCCCTTGGACTGGTCGACCCCCGCCCCCCGCACCCAGGCCCCCATCGGCCCGGTGCTCGCCCCCTCCACGACCACGCTGGACTTCGGCGTGGTCCAGGAGGGCTGCCAGTCCGAGCGCACCCTGGTGCTGCACAGCACCGGCGATGCGGCGGTCACCATTACCGGCTTGAGCCTCTCCCGCAGCAGCGTCTTCGCGCCCGCCGAACCCCCTCCCCTCCCCCCCATCACCTTGGAGCCGAGCGACGCCCTGGCGCTGCCCCTCACCTTCACCCCGCGCGCCGGGCATGACCCCTTCGAGGCCACCCTGACGGTCTCCAGCGACGGCGGAGACCACGAGATCGCCCTGCGCGGCGCCCTGGGGATGCCCAAGCCGCGCGTGGAGCGCTGGCAGCAGACCACGCCTGCGCCCGTGGACCTGTTCTTCGTCGCGGACACGTCCGCCTCGATGGACCACGAGCTGGAGGACATGTCCGGCGCGTTCATGCCGCTGTACGACGGCCTTATCGCCCAGGGCAGCCGGCTCGGGGTCGCGACCGGGGACAGCGGGTGCACGGACCTGGATCCCTTCATCCCCTCGGACCAGCCCGCCACCTGGGATCTGGCCCGCTTCGACCACGCGCTTGAGGCCACCCAGCAGACCGGCCTCTACGCCGAGGGCATCCTCACCATCCTGCGCAACGCCCTCCTCCCCGATCGGCTGCGGGGCTGCAACGCCGAGCTGTTCCTGGACGGCCGTCGCGCCCACTTCGTCCTGATCGCCGACGAGCCCGAGCAGTCTCCCCAGCCCGCAGGCTCCTGGGCGACGACCCTGGCGGTGCTCCAGGCTTCATGGCCGGACATCGAGATCAGCGCCATCGTCGCCCGCCCGCCCGACGGCTGCGACGCCGCCGAGCCCGGCCCTGAGTACGTCGCGGTCGCCGAGGCCACCGGCGGCCTGGTGCTCGACATCTGCGACGCGCGGTGGGAGGACCACTACGATGCCCTGCTGGAGCGGGCCGCTGACCGCACGCCGACCCGCGCCTTCACCCTCTCCGAGGTCCCGGACCCCGCCAGCCTGGAGGTCTCCGTCAACGGGGTCTCCGTGCCCGTGGGCTGGCGCTGGTCTCCGGACACCAACGCCGTCGTCTTCGACCAGCCCCCGGTCGTCGGCGCGCAGATCGAGGTCCGGTATTGGAACGGTGCGCCCTGCGACTGAGCCTGCTGGCGGTGCTCTCGGCCTGCGGGCTGCCGGACGGCGCGCCCCCGCTGACCGATCCGGCCGACGCCTGGCCCCAGGTCCACCCCTCCACCGCGCCTCTGGCCGAGCCCCGCCTCGCGGTCGCCCCCGACCCCCTGGACTTCGGCGCCCTGGCCGCCGACTGCGCCCACGAGGCCACCCTGACCCTGGCCAACCTGGGCGGCGCGCCGCTGACGGTCAACGGCCTGGAGCAGAGCGGCGACGGCGCCTTCGTCGTGGACGCCGCGCCACCCTGGACCCTCAGCGCTGAGCAGAGCCTCCCGCTGACGGTCAGCATCTTCCCATCGGCCGGTCAGGAGCACCTGGCCGTGCTCACCGTGCACAGCGACGCCAACGACGTCCGGGTGACCCTGAGCGCCACCGGGGTCGAGCCGGGCGCGGAGGAGACGGTGACCGAGCGCTGGGTGCAGCCCGAGGCCGGCCTCGTGGACCTCTACCTCTGGTTCGACACCTCCGCCTCCACCGATGACGAGCAGGACCGGCTGCAGGACGCCCTGCCTGCGCTGCTCGACGGCCTGGACGCCGCCGGCTCGGAGGCGCGGCTGTGGGTCGGCATCGACGACGCCGGCTGCGCCGCCGCAGGCCCCTTGACCTCTGATGATCCCGATGAACAGCGCCTCACGGAAGCCTCAAGCGCGCTGAGCGCGGCCGGCGGGGTGTGGGCCGAGGCGGGCCTCATGCACGCCGCGCTCAGCGCCTCGGCCGAGAACCGCGCCGGGTGCAACGCCGGGCTGGTGCGGGACGGGGCGCGGCTGGACTGGCTGCTGGTCTCCGACGAGCCCGACGCCTCCCCGGCCACCCTGCCGTGGTCCACCCAGCTCGACCGCATGCGCCAGGCCTCGCCGGCCGCAGCGGTCTCGGCGCTGGTGGGCCTGCCGCCGGAGGGCTGCGCCGAGGCCAACCCCGGGGACGGCTACCTGGAGGCCGCCGACGCCACCGGGGGCGTGCTCATCGACTGGTGCGACGACGACTGGGCCGCGGGCCTGGCCGAGGTCGCCGCCCTGAGCGCCACATACCGCGCCGCCGACGCTTTCATCCTGTCCCGATCCGCCTCCCGCGACACCCTGGTCGTCACCGTGGACGGCGCGCTGGTCGGCTGGACCCTGGAGGACGCCACCCACCTGCGCCTGGACGCCGCGCCCGCGCCGGGGGCGGTCGTCGAGGCGAGCTATCCGTCCAGCGTGGCCTGTCCCTGACCCATCCCCCTTGCCCCGCCCGCCGTATCCGGCTACCCCCGTCACGTTTCCGGAGCCTGCCATGAAGCGCCCGTCCGTCCCGGAGCTGTGGAGCCGCCTGAGCCCCCTGCCCGGGGGCAAGACCCTCTTCTCCAAGATCCTCGGCCGCGCAGCCCCCTATACGGGCACCATCGACGCGCGGGTGACCGAGCTGTCCCCCGGCCACGCCGTGGTCACCCTGGGTGACCGCAAGGCCGTGCGCAACCACCTGAACTCCATCCACGCGATCGCCCTGATGAACCTGGGCGAGGTCGCCACCGGGCTGGCCGTCATGGCCGGCGTGGACGGGCGGGGCCGGGGCATCATCACCCACCTGGGCATGGACTACACCAAGAAGGCGCGGGGTCGCATCACCGCGACCTGCGACGCCGAGCTGCCCACCCAGCCGGGCAAGCACGACGTCGAGGTCGTGGCCACCCTGCGCGACGCGTCCGGTGACGCCGTCGCCACCGCCCACGCCCGCTGGCGGGTCGACCTCACCTGACGCCTCTCGCATTCAAACCAAGGAGATCCCTCGTGTCCCTCATCGGCCGCATCGCCCACTACGTCGTCCCCTGCGCCCTCACCGCCGCCATCGTCGTGGCCTGCTCCAACGACAACGCCACGGCCGAGGACCCGGTGGCCCCCGCCCCCGAGGTGACCGCGCAGACCGTGGTCATCATGAACAACAGCGACCAGCCCTGGACCGGCATGACCGTCCTGGTGGCCGGCAAGCCCTCCTGTCGGGTGACCGAGCTGTCCCCGGGCGCGACCCTGACCGTCGAGGGCGACACCTGCGAGACCGTCGTGCCCGAAGAGGCCGAGGTCGCCGAGGCCGCGCCCGCCGACGCCCCCGCCGCCCCCCAGGCCGCTGGCGTCACCGAGGCCCCCCCCGCGGGCGAGAAGGTTCCGCTCAAGGGCACCTTCAAGGTCACCGGTGGCTTCGGCCCGGCCCGCCGCATCGGGGTCACCAACACCAACAGCTTCAACTGGACCAAGTGCACGGTGACCCTGAACGGCACCTGGAGCTACTACATGCCCAACCTCGCCCCCAACACCTACGAGGGCATCATGGGCCAGAAGTTCAAGGACGCCCAGGGCGACTTCATGACGAAGAACCACCAGATCACCAAGGTGACCGTGTCCTGCGCCGAGGGCAGCGGGAGCATGAGCCAGATCTCGGGGTAGTGCGCTCGACCCTGAAGCGCAACGGCCGGAAGCGCCCATCGAGGACGCTCCCGGCCGCAGCGGCGTGACTCCACCCTGAGTCACGCCCAAAACACCTCAATCAACCCAGCAGATCCTCGATCGCCACCCGCTCGCTGAGCAGGTCGTCGGCGGTCGCCTTGAGCTTCGCCTTGGCGAAGTCGTCGTGCGCGAGGCCCTGGACCACGGAGATGGCCTGGTCCTTCACGGTGACGGGCACCGAGTGCACGATGCCGGCGGGGATGCCGTAGTGGCTGCCGTCGGAGTAGACCGACATGCTGGCCCAGTCGCCCGCCGCCGTGCCGTGCCACCAGGAGGCCATGTGGTCGATGGCCGCCGAGGCCGCCGAGGCCGCCGAGGACGCGCCGCGGGCGGCGATGATGGCCCCGCCGCGGGTGGCGACGGTCTTGATGAAGTCACCGCGCAGCCACCCGTGGTCGGTGATGACCTCGGTCGCGGGCTTGCCGTTGATCTTCGCGTGCACGAAGTCGGGGTACATGGTCGAGGAGTGGTTGCCCCAGATGCCCATGTTGGTGACGTCGCCCGGGGTGACCCCGGCGCGCACCGCGAGCTGGGCCTTGGCGCGGTTCTCGTCCAGCCGGGTCATGGCGTGGATGCGGTCCTTCGGCAGGTCCGGGGCGTTGGCCAGGGCGATCAGGGCGTTGGTGTTGGCCGGGTTGCCCACGACCAGGGCGCGGATGTCGTCTGCGGCGACGTCGTTGAGGGCCTTGCCCTGGCCCACGAAGATGGGGCCGTTGGCCTTGATGAGGTCCGCGCGCTCCATGCCGGCGCTGCGGGGCCGCGCGCCCACCAGGAAGGCCTGGTTCGCGCCAGCGAAGCCGTCGGTGGGGTTGTCGTAGATGTCGATGGCGTGCAGCAGGGGGAAGGCGCCGTCGAGCAGCTCCATGACCACACCCTCCAGCGCCTTCATGCCCGGCGGGATCTCGACGAGCTGGAGCCGGATCGGCTGATCGGGGCCGTAGCAGCCTCCCGAGGCGAGGCGGAAGAGCAGGGCATAGCCGATGTTGCCGGCCGCACCGGTGACAGCGACGCGGATGGGTGCGTTCATGAGGGGACCTCCGTGAGATATGGGGGACGCGGGTGACGCCAGCCCCGTAATGCGCTGGGCGCCCGCGCACCAACGCCGCCGGCCGGATCAGCGCTGTGGCACCACCAGCGGCCAGTCCAGGTCGTAGTAGTCGTAGCCCTCCCGCAACTTCTGCATGACCTTCTGCGACTCATCCGAGTGGATGGTGCGGGTCTCGATGGCGGCCTCGATCTCGGTCTGGGTGGGCAGGACCTCAGCGGGGTTCGTGCCGTTGCGCCGCGCGGCGCGGTCGAGCATGTCGCTGGTCCGCTCGAAGAAGTCGCGCAGCTCGACCCGGGGGTCGGACTCGGCGGAGGCGTCGGCCTGGGACTCCAGCGGGTCCACCCCGGCCACCTGGGCCGGCTCGTCCACCAGGAACACGAACAGCAGCGCGAGGGTTGTGACGTTGACGAGCGCGAGCACGGCGTTGACGCCGAGCCCGAGCTTGAAGAGCCTGACCAGCCGTGCGACTTCCTGGGCGTCCATGGGCGACAATGTATCCCGTCGCGGCGACGCTTGATCGCTGCGCGGCTGGATGCTACCCCCGGGGAGTGCGCTCCCTGCAACCCCATCCAAGGAGAGGACAGGCATGATCGCCCTGCTCACCGCCCTGCTCGCCACCCCGACCGCCCTCGCCGACGACTGCAACGTACGCGCCCTCAAGAAGGAGCTGGCCGCCGCGACGCCCACCGGGCTGCCCGCCGCCTACGCCGCCCTGGCCGCCTGCGACGCGAGCGCCGCCAAGGCCGAGGCCCCCGGGGTGTTCAAGCGCGCGCTGGTGGGCGAAGAGGGCAACGCCATCGCCCTGACCGCCATCCAGGTGGGCGCCCACGCCGACCTGCGGGACTGGGTCGGCGGGCTCCAGGCCGACGAGCGCTCCCGCACCATCTCCGAGCTGGGCGAAGCCTGCCAGGCCGGCAACGAGGGCGTCGCGAAGTTCCTGGTCGGCACGGCCCACAGCCTGGACGATCGCTTCTGGACCGAGCGCTGGTACCGCTCCCTGGCCGACTGCCGCACCCCCGAGGTGCAGGAGCTGCTGCGCAAGGAGGTCCAGAACCCCTCCGAGGACCGCACCCGCTTCTTCGGCGTGCTCGAGGTCTTCTCCCGCAACCTCGGCAAGGACGCGGTCGACTACCTCAAGGCCCTCAGCGTCACCATCAAGGACGAGGAGGAGCAGACCTACGTCATCAACGCCTTCGCCGACGCCGCCCACGTCGGCTCCGCCGATGGCCAGGACCCCGAGGCCACCGCCGCCGCCGTGGCCGCCATCGTCGAGGTCTCGCCCCAGCTCTCCACCCGCGCCATCGAGCAGGCCCGCACCACCCTCACCTCCCTGGGGGCCGAGGCCGAGGCCGGGGCGCTGGCGGCCGTCCGCTTCCAGGACGCGATGTGGGACGACAGCGCCCTGCACTACGGCCTGGTCGTCGTCGAGAACGCCACCTGCAAGAACGGCAAGGCCCGCCTGGGCATCCACATCGGCAGCCTGACCAACCCCGGGGACATGTGGCCCGACGAGGTCCAGCAGGCGGTCACCGGCGCGGTCAACAGCACCTGGGCCTTCGACGTCGCCCGCAAGTGCAAGGGCACCGGCGAGAACGAGCTGTTCATCACCGAGACCCCGATGAGCGTGAACGAGCTGGCGGCCTGGCAGGATCAGCAGCTCAAGGACGCCGTCGCCAAGCCGGCGCAGAAGCAGTACGTCATCGAGGAGGAGCCGCTGCTGCTGGAGCGCTGACCCGCAGCGGGCAGAGCTTCAGCTCCCAGCGCACCAGCCAGGCGAGGCGGTCGATCTCCTCCAGGTCGTCCTCCTCCAGCAGGCAGTGCGGGAAGCGGCGCCACGCCCAGCCCTCATCCAGGTCGGCGGGCTGGACCCGCAGCGTGCCGTCTCCGCTGACGGTGGCCAGCCGTTCGCCGTCCGGGTGGAAGGCCACGCCCGAGACGTAGCGGCTGTGCCCCCGCAGGACGTAGGGATCCGCGTAGGTGCGCAGGTCCCAGACGTGCGCGGTGTGGTCCCCCGAGCCGGTGGCCAGCCGGGTGCCGTCCGGGGAGAAGTGCACGGACAGCACGCCCTCGTCGTGCCCGGCGAGGATCTTCCACAGCCGCCCCTCGGGCATGGACCACAGGCGCACGGTGCCGTCCCGGCTGGCGCTGGCGAGCAGCGCGCCGTCCGGGGAGAAGGCGAGGTCCTGCACCGCGCCGGGGTGGCTGCCCAGGGCGCGACCCTGGGCGGGACGCTCGGCGGGGGCCACCCACACGTCGCCCCCCTCGCCGCCCCAGGCGAGCCAGGCCCCGTCCGGGGAGAAGGCCACCGCGTGGACCTCGGCGCCGACGTGGAAGCTGCGGTCCGCGCCGCCGTCCAGGGACAGCAGGCGGAAGCGCCCCTCGGCGTGGGCCGAGGCCAGGGTTCGCCCGTCGGGGGAGAAGGCGAGGTCGTAGACGCCCTCGCCGCCGAGGGCCCAGGTGCGGTCGGGGCCCTCGTCGATGAGGTGGACGGTGCCGTCGGAGTCGCCGAGGGCGAAGCCGCGGCCGTCGGGGGTGAAGGCGGCGGCGGAGATGCGGTCGGCGGCGGTGTGCAGGGTCATCGCGGCGTCGCCATCCCAAAGGGTCGCAGCGCGCGCGGCGTTGTTCACCGAGAGACGTAAACCCTCGGGGCTCCAGGCCACCGCCGGGCGCCCCTTGGCCTCGGCGGCGCCGGGCACGACCTCGACCAGGGGCCCCGCCGCGCGGTCCAGGGCCTCCTGCCAGCCAGGGGTCGCGGCCGGGCGCCAGGCGAGGCGCAGCCAGTGGGGGGCGCGCTCAGGGTCGCGCTCGGCCGCGCGGACGAGGGCGGCGTCGTGGATGGGCTGGATGGCGACGAGCAGGCCCGCGAGGGCGAGCGTGACGAGGAGGAGGGCGGGGAGGAGGCGGGTCATGGTGGCGGCTCCCCTCTCAGCCTCGACCACGCCTCAGAACGCTGAGGGCAGGCCGTCAATCTCCAGGCGAAGAGACGGCGCATCCAGTCCGAAGTGATGTACGAACGGACATCTTCTGAATTCAGGATGCACTCCGGATAGCGGCGCCAAGGCCAGTTCGCGTCCAGATCGGCCGGCTGACTGCGCACGCTGCCATCCGCGCTCGCAGACACCACCCGGAACTCAGAGGGGTGGAACTCCGCGTCCAGAACGAACCTGTCATGCCCCCGAATGACAGCGGGTTCGCCAGCGTCATCCAACCGCCAGACCCTGACGAGGTGATCGTCTGAGGCAGTCAAGACCAGCCGGCCATCCCGCGACAAGTCGACGGCCGTGACGCTGCCATCGTGGCCAGAGAAGACTCGAAGGAGCAGCCCATCTGGAATCGACCAGAGCCGAGCTGTCCCATCTTCACTCCCGCTCAGCAGCGTCGAGCCATCTGAAGAGAACGTCAGATCCCTGACCCGCGAGCGGTGATGGCCGATTCGCTGGGCTTCCTGCGGACGCCCAGCTGCTCCAAGCCAGACATCTCCTCCGTCATCCCCCCATGCGAACCACTGCCCATCGGGTGAGAAACCCACGCACCACACCACACCATCGGTCTCCATCATCCTGGGCTTCGAGTTGCCCTCCGTCAGGAAGCCTACCCCTCCCCCTTCCTGGGCGACAGCCAGCGTAGCGCCATCCGGTGAAAAAGATACATCCAGTGCTCGGTACGAGAGCTTCCAGTCCTGCGGGCTCCCACCGTCCAAGATCACCTCGTCGGCCCCAAAGCGATAGACGCGAACCACTCCCTCCCGACTCCCGATCGCGATGCGTCTGCCATCCGGACTCCAGGCCGCCGCTGGCAAACGCCCGAGTTCGGTGTCAAGAACGCTCGTCTTCTCGAAGGTGTCTACGTCGATGATGGAGACGAGACCAACGGACGACGTGGAGAGGATCCAGCGTCCATCCGGGCTGATCGTGCTCCTCATGGCCCAACCGCTGCCGGCTCGCTGCACGCGCAGCATCGGGAGGGGTGGAGATTGATACAAGAAGGTCTCCCGATCCTGCTCCCTGGAGAGCAGTCGGCCCATCCCCCAACTTCTAAGACGATCATGGGCAACCCGGAGTGCGAGGTCCGGCTGCTCAAGGGGACGAACCAGGCGTCTGCCCCCCGGACCTGGTGTCAGCCACCATCGACCATGTACGAAGTCGATGAAGTCCGGCCGCGACTCACTGGGGCCTGTCGATAGCAGCAACTCATCATCATCATTGAAAACTCGAAGCACGTTGTCGACATACTTCATCGCCACGAATGGACGCCGGAAGTCCTGATAGCGAACACGAGCATCCCCATTCGATTCGACTTCCATGGAAGTCAGATCGCTGGTCGAAACTCGCCGCAAAACAACCCGGCCGTTCTCTTGCCCGTTCGCGGCCTGCAGGACCCTGCCATCTCGACGGAATTTGATACTGCCAATCGTCTCGGGCGCCCACGGCAGAGCGACATCATCCGGTTCCAGGACGGGATGCACGCCCTGCAGTGGGAGCGGTTGACGACGCAGCACGAATGGATGCGCGGGGACGGCGAGCAGCGCATCCCCTGTGGCATCAAAGGCCGCCGTCAACACCCAATCGGTCCAGGAGAGTTCGACTTCCGACGCCGTTGCGGTCTCGAATACCCTGACGGGCCCCATGCACTCCTCTGAAGGAAGTTGGGCCGAGCAGGAGTTCACGAGAAGCCACCGGCCTGTCGGGTCCAACCGTGCCCATGATCCCTGGTCCTCATCCGTCTCAGATATGACCTCTCGTATCCCGACAGGATCAACCAACAGGATCTTCTTCTCGCCTGTCTGTCCATCTCCGGCCCTGACCACCACAGGCCACCCATCTGTCGCAACCCCAAGAACAACGTAGGCATTTCCCTCCATTGGCAGGGCCACCCGCTCCAACAACCGAATCGGTGGTCCCAACTCGAAGAGAGTCAGCATCCCCTCTCGGTCGATGGTCGCCAGGATGGTGCCGTCCGGGTTGATCCGTCGGCGCGATGTGGTTTCGGTTCCCGGCGTGGTTGACTCCGGCAACCCCCAACTCATTGCAGAGAAGAAGGCTTCCGACCAACCCGGCGTATGCCACGGATCATAGGCCCAACGCAGAAAGGCCAACGCCTCAATGGGTTTTTCCCCTTGAAGCGCGATCTCAGCGGCCTCCACCAGCTTCATGTCATGGACTCGCCGGCCCCCAACCACAACGAAGATGCCGACCACAGCCACCACGACCAGCGCCAACACCGCCCTTTTGCGCCGAGCCTGGCGGAGTGCCCGAACCCTCTTGCGGTCAGCCTGACGAAGCTCTTGAAGACTGTGCCGAATCCATTCCTGCTGGGCAGCGGTCCAACGCGCACCGAATACCCTCTCAACTCGCCGGACCGAATCCAGATCGTCCTCTTGCAGGAGTTTGCCCACGGCTGCGTTGCCGTCGACCAGCTTCGAGACGTTCCGCAGCTCCGCCTTCGCGTCGAAGTCCTCCTCCACCCAGCGCTTGAGCACCTCCCACTCGCGGCACAGCGTCTCGTGGGCCAGCTCCACCCAGGGCTCTCCGTCCCGGGTGTCCAGCACCACCAGCCGAGCGTCCACCAGGGCATGCAGAGCCACCTCGAAAGGCGCGACGTCACTCGCCGGTCGAAGCTCGGAGAGCTTCCGTCGCCGCCGGGTGTGCAGCCTCCCGTCATCATCGGCCGCCACGAGGCCCACCAGCAGCTCGCGGGCGTGGTGCGCCGCTCCCGAAAGCGCGATGAGATCGTTGTCCTTGCGCACCCCCAGCGCTTCGAGCACCGCCGCGCCCTGGGCCTGTAGCGCGCCGGACACCCCGCCGAGCGCATCCCAGGCCGCGTGGGTCATCTCGCCGCCCTGGCGGTGCCGCCAGAGCTGCTCCAGCGCGTACTCCAAGAGCGGCAGATCCCCCGGCTCCCCGACGATCTCACCGACGACCCGCTTCGCCAGGCCGCTCTGGAAGCGCAGGCCCACCCGCTCCACCGGCCGAAGCACGATGTCCGAGAAGGCCTCACGCCCGAGGTGGCTGACCATCACCTGATGTCGAGGATCCTTGAGGAGCTGGTCCAGGGTGTACGCCCCCAGCCGCGCGCCCGCCCACCGCGAGGCGTCGTCCAGCCGCAACGTCAACACCACATATACCCCGCCCCCCAGCGCCTCCTCGATCAACCCCAGCACCGCCGCCGCGTCCTCGTCGCCGAAGAACAGCTCCTCAAGCTGGTCCACGACCAGCAGCCGCGCCCCGGCCTCCCCCAACGCCGCGAGCGCCGCGCGCACCCCGTCCCCCCCGGGCCGACACACCGCGCACGCCCACCCCCGCGCCGTCATCGCCGGCACCAGCCCCGCCCGCGCCAGCGAGGACTTCCCCAGCCCCGAGGTCCCGTAGATGAACAGCAGGCGCGGCCCCTGCTCCGCGAGCGCCTCCAGCTTCCCCACCGCCTCGGTCCGCTCGGCCTCCCGACCGAACCAGAACCGGGCGTGCTCGGCCTCGAAGGGCAACAGGCCCCGGTACGGCGGCACCGCGAAGGGCCGCAGGTCCGGGCCGGCGCCAGGGTGGGTCCGGAGCCGCAGGTCCGCGTGCGCCACGGCCGCCCGCCAGGCCCGCTCCACCGAGCCCAGCTCGCCCAGCAGCACCCCCCACAGCGCCGCGCTCGCCCTCTGTGCAGCGTTGACCCCGATGACCCCCGGCGGCGCGAGCACCGCCTCCACGCCGACCCGGTGCAGGGCCTCGGCCAGGGTGGCCAGAGGGCGCCCCTCCCGAACCCGGGCCGTGCAGGCCAGCAACACCACCAGCCGAAGCCGCGCGGCGTGCTTGCGCAGGACCCGCTTCAGCTCCGCCTCCTGGAGGGGTTCGGGCCCGAGGTGCAGCCCGTCGGCGTCGCCGTGGGCCAGGATCTGGAGGGCGTGGAAGCCCTCGCCGAGCTTCCGGTCCAGGGCGTCGAGGCTGCCGATCTCCGCGACCACCACCTCGCCCAGGGCTCCGGCCCCCTCGACCATCCGCGCCGCGACGGCCTCGTGGGGGACCCGCCCCGACCACGCGAGCAGCACCCGCGCGCCCTCCAGCGTGTCGCGGCCCGGCGGCTCCCGGCGCGCGGTCTCCGGGGACCGCCACACCACCACCGCCCCGGGCAGGTCGCCCACCGCCCGACCGTCGGCCAGGGCCAGGCGGTCCCAGCGCAGGCCCGTCGTCGCGGCGTCCGGACAGAACACCAGCCGGATCGCCCGCCCCGCGTCCACCGCGCGGGAGAGCGCGGCCTCGGCCACCGGCCAGCCTGCCGGCACCACCCGCGCGCGCAGGGCCTCCTCCGGCTCCAACGCGGGGAGCGCGTCCAGGCGAACGGTGGCCTCACAGGGCGCCTCGCCAGTGACCTCCAGCCGGACGCTCCCGCCGCCCAGGACGGTCAGCGCGACCTCCAGCGGGTCCGGGGCGGTCTCCCAGGGATCGCGGCTCAGGTCCATCGTCGTGCATTATCCCGCGCTGGCGGGTTCTCCTCCCCTATGCTGCGACGCGCGCACCTGGAAATGTGCAACCCGCTGTCCGATCCGAGCCTCCTCACCTGTCCTCCAAGCGCGGACCGACCCGCGACAGGAGCACGACGATGCCCGAGTTCATGCTGATCATGCGCGGCGAGCGCGCCCAGGACCCCTCCCCCCAGGAGATGCAGCAGCGCATGCAGGAATACATGGCCTGGATGCACCAGATGACCGCCGAAGGGCGGCTCAAGGCCGGGCAGCCCCTGGAGCCGCGCGGGGCCTGGCTGACCGACGCCGACACCGTCATCACCGACGGCCCCTTCCTGGAGGCCCGCGAGATCATCGGCGGCTACGTGATCCTGGCCGCCCGGGACCTCGACGAGGCCGTCGCCCTGGCGCAGGGCTGCCCGCTGCTTCAGCACTGCGAGATCTACGTGCGGCCGGTGCTCGACGTGCCGACGTGAGCGCGCTGGACGCGCACCTCTTCCGCGCCGAGCACGGGCGGCTGATCGCCACGCTCACCGCCCGCTTCGGCGTCCAGCACCTCGAGACCATCGAGGACGTCGTCCAGGAGACGCTGCTCGCCGCCATGCACCACTGGCCCCACCGGGGCCGCCCGGAGAACCCGCGCGCCTGGCTCAGCACCGTGGCGCGGAACAAGCTCTTGAACGCCCTGGACCAGGACGCCCGCCGCGACCGCCTGCACCGGCAGCACCGCGGCGCTCTGCGCCCCGGGGAGGCCGAGCCCGACGCGGTCCTCCTGGCCGGCGACATCGAGGACGACCTGCTCCGCATGATGTTCGCCTGCTGCAACCTCGACGTCGCGCCGCGCGATCAGGTCGCCATCGTGCTGTCGATCCTGTGCGGCTTCGGCGCCCGGGAGGTGGCCCGCGCCCTGCTGATGGAGCCGGGTGCGGCCGCCAAGCGGCTCTATCGGGCCAAGCGCGCCCTGCGGGAGCGCGGGGAGGCGCCCACGCCCGTCGGGGGAGACGCCCTGGAGGCCAGCCTCCAGCGGGTCGGCACCTGCCTCTACGCCCTGTTCAACGAGGGCTACTGCAGCACCGCGTCCGAGGACCTGCTCCGGCGCGAGCTGTGCGAGGAGGCCATGCGGCTGTGCGCCCTCGTCGTCCGCCGCTTCCCGGAGGCGCGACCGCTGCGTGCGCTGCTGGCGCTGATGTGCCTGCACGCCGCCCGCTTCGACAGCCGCGTCGACGCCGACGGCGCGCTCATCGCCTTCGAGGACCAGGACCGCAGCCGCTGGGACGCCGACCTCATCCAGGAGGGGCTGTGGCAGCTCTTCCAGTCCGCGGGCGGCGACGTGCTCAGCGCCTGGCACATCGAGGCGAGCATCGCCGCCCAGCACTGCACCGCGCCCAGCCTCGCGGAGACCGACTGGCCCACCATCCGCGTGCTGTACGCGCAGCTCCGCGCCCGGCGCCCGAGCCCGATGCTCGACCTCGTGTGCGTCGTCGTCGGGAGCCGGATCGAGGGCCCCGAGGCCGCGCTCGCCGCGCTCCACGGGCGCGGCGATCTGGCGCACCTGCCCCTCTACCACGCCACCGTCGGGGTGCTGCAGATGGAGCGGGGGGCGCGCCCGGCCGCGCGGGAGGCGCTCCAGCAGGCGCTGCGCCTCACCCACGCGCCGAGGGAGCGGGCCTTCCTGGAGCGGCGGCTCCGGGAGGCCGAGCGGCCCTGACCCTCAGCGCTTCGCCCAGGCGGCGTCGGCCGCGGCGATCGCGCCCTCGGCGCCCTCGGACAGCCAGCGATCGCGGATCCCGGCGTCCGCGAACAGGTAGAGCCGCCCGCCCCGCACCACGAAGGCCTCGGGGTCGGCCTTGGCGGTGAAGCCCTTGCTCGCCGCGAAGGCGCAGAAGCCACCGTAGGCGGGCAGCGCGGCCTCGGGGTCGGCGAGGAACGCAGCGCGGCTCTCCTCGCTGGCGAAGGTGAATGAGGCGCCCGCGTACTCGGTGCTCACCCCCGCCTGGCCCCGGACCGCCTCCCCCGCGTGCAGCCGGACCGGGTCGAAGCCCCCCAGCGCGAGCCCGTCGGACCGGGCCACGGCCCCGTACCAGCCGAAGGACAGCGGCGAGACCTGCTTCTGATGGAGTCCAAAGCCCACCGCGAGCAGGACGAGGACGAGGAGGGAGAGGCCGAGGGTGAGGCCCTTGTGGGCGAGCAGCGTGGTCATGTGCACTCCTGGGTGTGCGCATGAGACAGGCGAGGCTTCGGCGATCGGACATCGGGGACAGAAAAACGTGGCGCCCCCCGCGGCCGCGTTAGCCTCTCGGTGTGCCCACCCCGATCCCGCCGCCCATCCCCCCGCCCCCGCTGCGCCTGCCCGACTGGCCTCTGCCCCCCTACCGCTACGTGCCGGGCCTGAACCCCCACCCCTTCCGTCACCCCGGCGGCCACGGCTACACCGACGGCTCGGCCCCGGTCGAGGCCCCCTGGACCCCCGGCCCCTGGACCGCCGACCGGCTGTACCTGCGGGGCCTGGACCTGTTCGACCACCGCTACTGGTGGGAGGCCCACGAGGTCTGGGAGGCGATCTGGCACCAGGTGCCCCGGGACGAGCCCTTCGCGGCGCTGCTCCAGGGGCTCATCCAGGCGTCGGCGGCGCTGCTCAAGCGGCACCTCGGCCACCCCGGCGCGGCGGCGCTGCTGGTCACGGCCAGCGTCGCCCGGCTGGAGCGGGCCCCCGCGGACCGCGGCGTGGACCCCCGCGCCCTGGCCGCCGCGCTGCTCGACGGGCAGCCCTTCCCCACGCTCCTGTCCCCGGAGAGGCCCGGATGATCGAGGTCACGGACGGCCGGGGTGCTGTGATCCGCCTGGCGACGCCCCCGCGGAGGATCGTCTCGCTGGTCCCCAGCACCACCGAGACCTTGTTCGCCCTCGGGCTGGGGGACCGGGTGGTCGGGGTCACGCGGTTCTGCGTGCACCCCGCCGAGGCCCTGCGCGGCCTGCCCCGGGTGGGCGGCACCAAGGACCTCGACCTCGACCGGCTCGACGCCCTCCACCCCGACCTCGTCATCGGCAACGCCGAGGAGAACACCCGCGAGATCTTCGACGCGGTGGAGGCGCGCTGCCCGCTGTACGTGGCCTTCCCCCGCACCGTGGACGAGGCGCTGGACGACCTCAGCACCACGGGGCGCCTGGTCGGGGCCAGCGCGCAGGCCGAGGCCCTGCGGTCCACCATCGAGGCCCGCCGCGCCGCCCTGGCCGCCCGGGTCGCCGGCCGGCGGTTCACCTACGCCTACCTCATCTGGCGCGGCCCCTGGATGGCGGTCAGCGGCGACACCTTCATCGCCGCGATGCTGGCCGAGGCCGGCGGGGTCAACGCCTTCGCCGAGCGCCAGCCCCGCTACTTCACCCTGGCGCCCGCCGAGCTGGTCGGCGTGGACCGCGTCCTGCTCTCCAGCGAGCCCTTCCCGTTCAAACCCAGGCACGCCGCCGAGCTGGCCGAGGCCGGGGTGGACCCGGGCCGCGTGGCCTTCGTCGACGGCGAGCTGTGCTCCTGGCACGGGGCGCGGATGGCGCGGGCGTTCCCCTATCTGGGGACGCTCACCCCTCCGCCGCCGGCAGGCTCGGGTCCGCCACCCGGCCCATGAACAGGATCGAGCCGGTCACGTCGTCCCGGATGAAGAAGACGAAGGGGTGCTGGGCGAAGAACTCGGCGGGGATGGACGCCGACATCTCGCGGGTGACCACGGCGGTGGCGGCGGCGGCCTCGGTGCCCTCCTCGTCGACCTTGACGTAGGCCTCGTGGATGACGTCGTCGACCACCAGCGCCGCGTCGTCGGTCATGCCGGAGAGGTCCACCGTGTCGGGGTCGAAGGCCGAGGGCATGCCCATCGCGGAGAGCGTCTCCTTGAGCGACAGCTCGTAGCGCATCTCGAAGCGGGGCAGCTTCACCGCGACGTCGCCCCCCTCGTCCATGCCGTCGAGCCAGGCGTCCACCTGCTCGGCGCTCAGGCCCGCCTCCAGGTCGGCCACGCCGTCGGGCTCGGCCGGCAGGGCGATGATCATCGACAGCTCGTCGGTCTCGTAGGGCAGGCGCAGCACGCTGACCGCCGCGTCGCTGTAGACCGAGGCCTCGACGGTCTGCTGCATCGTGGGGACGTCGATCTCCTCGCCGCTGGCCAGGGTGAAGGGCAGCGGGGCGGTGTTGGACTCCTCGAACTGGGAGGCCCAGTCGGCCTTGAAGTAGATGGCGTTGACCAGCACCATGCGGGTGGAGGCGTCGATGGAGCCGGCGCCGAGCAGCTCCTCGATCTTGTCCTCGGTCTGGTCGGCGACCCAGGCGTTGATGTCGTGGCGGGCGCCCTCGGCGTCGCCGACGTAGTCCATCTCCTGGAGCGGGGCGTCGTAGTCGTCGGTGCAGACGCCCATGAAGGGGGCCTTCCAGCTCATGCCCTGCTGGCCGAACAGCCGGTTGGCCACGGCGAGCTGGTAGGGGCGGCCCCGGTGGTGGCCGCTGAGGTCGCGCATGAGGGCGCCGAAGTTCTCGTGGAACAGGCCGTCGTCCAGGCCCACCTGGAGCACCGCGCGCATCTCCTCCAGCGTCGTGGTCTCCGCGCCCGCCATCGTCATGCCCAGCGCGGCGGACATCGAGAAGGGCGAGAGGAAGAGGTTGCCGTCATCCTCCGCGGCGATCTGGCTGTAGACGTCCACGGCGAAGGCGTTGTTGCCGGCGACGACGGCGGTCATCTCGGGGGACAGCTCGGTGATCTCGCGGCCCTGGTAGCAGCCGGCGAGGAGGATGAGGGCGAGGGAGGCGCGGGTCATGGGAGGTCTCCGTGAGCAGGTCTCGCCAGGGAGGGAAGCAAGGCACATGCCAACGCATAACCTGCTGGAATTGCGTGACGACCGCGTGAACCCCTGACAGCGCTGTCGCGATCCCGTTACCTTGGGGGTGGAGCGACGAACGCTCCACGAAGGAGTAGAACCATGCGATCCGTGATCGTTGAGATCCGGGCGGCGGAGGGCGGCGACGACGCCAAGCTCCTCGTCCGCGAGCAGTTCGAGGTCTACCGCAAGGCAGGGAGCCGGGGGCGTCTTTGACCTCGAGGTCCTGAGCGAGCGACCGGGGTACCTGGTCTTCCGCGCCAACGGCGAGCGCGCGGCCGAGACCTTCAAGAACGAACCCGGCGGCCACCGATGGCAGCGCGTCCCTCCCACCGAGAAGCGGGGGCGGGTGCACACGTCCACGGTGACGGTGGCGGTGATGCCCGAGCCGTCGAAGGCCGCGACGAAGCTCTCGGACCGGGAGCTGGAGTGGCGCACCTGCCGGGGCTCCGGCAAGGGCGGCCAGCACCGGAACAAGACCGAGACGGCGGTGCAGCTCGTGCACCTGCCGACGGGCACGTCGGTGCGCATCGACAGCGGGCGCTCCCTGGCGCGGAACAAGCAGAGCGCGCTGATGCTGTTGCAGGCCAAGCTGGCCGCCGCCGAGCAGACGGTCCGCAGGGAGCGCCGCGAGCGCATCCGGCAGGAGCAGGTCGGCAGCGGCATGCGCGGTGACAAGCGCCGCACGATCGCGCTGCAGCGGGATCAGGTGATCGACCACGAGACCGGTCGCCGCGTCTCCGCGAAGCAGTACATGCAGGGGCAGATCGAGCTGCTGTGGTGATGTGAGGCTCACGCCCCCGCGATCCGGTCCAGCCGCGCCGCCCAGGCGGGCACGGCCTCCGGGTCGCGGGGGTATCGCGCGTAGTGGGCCCGCGCGCGGGCCATGCGGGTGAGCACGGGCAGGAGCCGGCTCGCCAGCGCCGGGTTGCGGGCCAGCCCCCAGGCGCTGCGGGGCAGGTCCGCGACGCCCTCCAGCGGCGGGCGCTGGGCCAGCATGGCGCGGGAGAGCCGGGGGCCCATGATCCCGGACTCGGCGAACGCGCGCACGTCGTCCACGGTCAGGGTCTGGGAGAAGCGGCAGAACACCTCGGCGGAGGCCAGCTCGCCGCCCCAGCGGCGCTGCCAGCGCAGGTTGTAGCCTGCAGGCCCCTCGTCGGCCGCCAGGGCGTCGGCGAGCATGCGCGCCGCGATGAGGCCCGGGGCGATGCCCGAGCCGTGGGCGGTGTGGACCTGGCAGGCGGCGTCCCCCAGGGCGGCGACGCGACCGCGCCCGACCACGGCGTAGGGGCGCCGAAGCGGGATGGCCCGCGCGCCGCCGAAGACGCGCTCCCCCACCCAGGGGCTGCGCCGCAGGAAGTCCTGGACCATCACGGGACCGGAGGGGTTGCCCTGCGCGGGGATCGAGCCGGTGAGGATGGCGAGGTGCTCGCCGTCGTAGCGCAGGTTGGTGATGGAGAACCCCCCGGCGAGCCCCGTGAAGCAGAGCACGTCGCCGGGCCGGACGTCGTGGGCCGCGAAGAAGGCGCGGGCGGCCTGGTCGTCGCGCACCCGGCGCAGCTCCTGGGCGGCGGCGCAGAGGCGGTCCCGGGGGACCGGGGGGCTGCCCAGCAGCCGGGCGCCCCGCAGGCCCGAGGCGTCGACGAACACCCCCGCCTGCAGGGGACCCGCGGTGGTCTCCAGGGTCTCGCCGTCGAAGCCCAGCACCCGGACCTGCTCCTGGAAGGTGACCCCGGCCCGGGCGGCGGCGCTCTGGAGGCGGGCCACCAGCCGGCGCATGTCGACCTCCATCAGCCCGTGGTCCTCGATGGTGACCCGGCTGGGCCCCTCCCCGGCGATCAGGTGGAAGCGCACGTCCACGTCCAGGCGCTCGGGGGGCTCGGGGCGGGGCAGGCCGGCCTCGTCGAAGGCCCAGCCGGGCACGCCGTTGACCCAGCGGGCGCCGGCGCTCTCCAGGGGGCGGGCGTCGATGCAGTGGACGCGCATACCGCGCTCGGCGCAGAGCAGCGCCGCCGCCGCCCCCGCTGTGCCTGCGCCGACGATCAGGACATCAGGCCTCATGGCCCGCGCGCAGCTCGAGGGTCTCGCCCAGCACGCTGATCCGGTAGCCCACGCCCAGGGGCGCGGGCCGGAGCTGCACGGCGAAGGGCCCGATGGACAGCCAGGCGCCGGGCAACTCGGCGTCGACCTCGACGGGGAAGTCCGCGCCCTCGGCGGTGACGAAGGCGGCCAGCAGCCCGCCGATGCGGTCCTCGGTGAGCAGGTGGATGAGCCTCAACGGGCGGCTCCGCCCGGCCCGCCGCAGGCCCGACAGGAAGGCGTAGAGCCCGCCGATGCGCTCGGGGGTGCCGTCGGTGAACAGCACGGCCTCGGGGCCCTCCGCGGGCAGGCCCTCCTCCAGCCAGCGGGCGTAGACGCCATCGCCGCAGTCCACCAGGAGCGCGGCGCCCTGGCAGAGGATGACCTGCTCGACCCCCAGGGAGGTGACCGACGGGCTCATCGGCGCAGCCATTCGGCGATGAGGGGGTAGATCTCGGCGCGGGCGTGGTCCCCCATCGTCAGATCCAGGTGGCCGTAGTCCGCCGCGAAGCCTGTGGCGCGACCCGCGATGATCATCCGCTTCTCCTGAGCCCCGGAAGACTCATGGTACGCCAGGACGCGGTCCACCGGGGCGATCTGATCGGCTCGGCCCGCGATGACCAGGGTCGGGACCGGCACGCCCTGCAGCGCGCGGGTGTAGTCGGTCTCGCCCAGCCGGTCCGAGAACGACGCCTGCGGCAGCACCTGGGCGAGCTGCTTGAGCTCCCCGGCGGTCATCGGGGAGGCCACCTGCCGGTACATCTTCGGGCGCACCGCCGGGTCGATGTCGTTGAGCAGCATGAGGTCGATGAGCTTCTCGATGGACGTGCCCCCGCGCTCGCCCATGCCGGCCTGGAGCTGGGCGCCCCGATCGGTGGGCACCACGGGCAGCGGCACCCGCGCGAGGGTGAGCGCCCCGGACATCAGCGGGTCGGGGTCGGTGAAGTCCATCGGGGAGCCGACCGCCACCAGCGCGCTGAGCCGGTCGACCGCGCCGGGGACCGTGCCCGCGTAGATGGCGCCCACCATGCCCCCCAGCGAATGCCCCACGTAGCCCAGCCGCTCGGCCCCGGTCTGGGCCAGCACGTAGTCCACCGCGGCGGGGAGGTCGTGCCGGCCGTAGTCGTCCAGGGACCAGCCGCCCCACTGGCGGCGCCCCTCGGCGTCCTCCAGGGCGTCCCCGTGGCCCCGCAGGTCCAGCAGCCAGGGGTCGAAGCCGGCCTCGGCCAGGTAGACCGCCAGGGAGCGGTCCGGGCTCAAGTCCCAGCTGTGGTGGTTCGAGGAGATGCCGTGGACCACCAGGACCGGCGGCCCGCCGGTGGCGTGGCGGTGCAGGACCACCGTGGCGCCGTCGTCGGTGGGGACCGCGTGGGTCTCGGAGACCGCGCAGTGCTCGGGCTCGGGCGGCGGCTCGGGCTCGGCGGGGGCGCAGGCCATCAGGGCGAGGGCCAGGATCATCGGGCCTCCTGGGCCAGGAAGCGGGCCACCCGCCGCGCGATCTCCGGGTCGGAGAGGAGCTGGGCGTGGGTGGGGTCGGCGGGCTCCATGCCGAGCGGCCCGGCGCGCCACCACTGGCGGTCGGGCCAGCCCTGGGAGGGCAGGCGCACCACCTCCGGCGGGGCGACCGGGTCGATGCCGGAGGCGATCAGCAGCGCGGGGGCCTGGGGTGGATGGTAGGCGGGGAACTCGGTGGCCCAGCGGGCGTAGGCGGCGGCCAGGGAGCCCGCGTAGGGCTCGGTGGGCAGCCCCCCGAGCAGGTCGGGGTCCCAGGGCAGGGCCTCGGCGACCAGCGGGGCGTCGGTGTCCACGAGCACCGGAACGGGCTGGGCGGCCAGGGGCGTGCCCACCAGGGCGAGGGCGGCGGGCTGCACCTCGGCCAGCAGCACGAACACGCCGCCGTAGCCGTGCGCGGCGATCACCGGGGTGGGCCGCCCCTCCGACAGCGCGGCGAACGCGGCCCCCACCCCGGCGGTCACGTCCTCGACCTGCCGGGCGCGCGCGGGGAGCTGGAGGGTCCAGGCGTCGAGGCCCTCCTGCTCCAGGGCCTCGATCCAGGTAAGGTAGGCGCTGTGCGGAACCCCCGGGGTCACCACGACCAGCGCGGGCCGCGCCTCCGGCAGCGCGCGGCCGGCGTCGGTCAGGCGCCAGGGCGGCGGGTCAGCGGCGGAGGCGGTTGCCAGGATGAGCGAAGTTGCCGCGATCAGCAGAGCGAGGTTGAGCATGACGCTACTCTTTATTCGCATCGGGCCGGGGGCTGACAAGTCCCCACGGCGTTAAGAGGCGACCCATGACACCGGACGGCGTCAAGGATCGGATCGGCTCGCCTCCGGGTCGCGTGCTGCTGACCGGGGGCGCGGGCTTCATCGGATCCTCGGTCGCCCGCGCGCTCCTGGCCGACGGCTGGGACGTGGTCGTGCTCGACAAGCTGACCTACGCCGGGCGGCGCGCGCACCTCGACGGCCTGCCGCTGGAGCTGGTCGTGGGTGACGTCTGCGACGCGCCGCTGGTCGAGCGGCTCACCCGGGGCTGCGCCGCGGTGATCCACGCCGCCGCCGAGTCCCACGTCGCCCGCTCCCTGGACGACCCGGCCCCCTTCCTGCGCACCAACATCGAGGGCACCCGGGTGGTGCTGGAGGCCGCCGCCGCCGCGGGCGTGCCCCACGCCGTGCACCTCTCCACCGACGAGGTGTTCGGCTCGGCCCCGGGGGCGCTGGCCTTCGACGTGGACCACGCCCTGCGCCCCGGCAACTTCTACGCCGCCTCCAAGGCCGCCGCCGAGATGATGGTGCACGCGGTGGCCCACACCCGGGGCTACCGGGCCACCGTGGTGCGCTGCACCAACAACTACGGCCCGCGGCAGCACGACGAGAAGGCCATCCCCCTCTGGATCGCCGCCGCGCGCCGCGGCGCGGACCTGCCCATCCACGGCACCGGGGAGGCGATCCGGGACTGGCTGCACGTCGACGACTTCGCCGCCGGGCTCTTGGCCATCCTGCGGCGCGGCGCCCCCGGGGACGTCCACCACTTCACCGGGGGCAACAGCCTCGCCAACCGCCAGGTCGCCGAGCGCATCGCGCAGCTCTGCGGCGGCGGCCGCCTGGTCCATGTGGCGGACCGGCCTGGCCAGGACATGCGCTACGCCCTCCAGGACGACGCCACCCGCGAGGCGCTGGGCTGGGCGCCCCGGGTGCCGTTCGACCAGGGCCTCGCCGAGACCGTCGCGTGGTATCGGGACCGGGACCCGCTCGCCCGGGCGCAATGAGGCTCACCGCGCTGGGCCGGCCCGAGCTGCGCGAGCTGGAGGCGTCGCTGCGGGCGGGCACCCCCTGCACCCTGGCGCTGCGGGGTCGCTTCCCCCGGCGGCTGCGGGCAGACCAGATCATCCCCCTGTTCGACGCGGTGGAGACCGACAACCCCTCCCTGCGCTCGGCGCTGCGCAGCCACCTCCCCCTCGAGGCCCGCCCCGGCGGCGACCGCGTCCGGGTCACGGCTGTGATCCCGACCAACCGGGGCACGCCGCTGGGTCTGGGCGCGCTTCGGGCCCAGGACTGCGCCCTCGACGTGCTCGTGCTCACCAACGGCGGCGCCACCGCCGAGGGAGACCGGGTCTTCGAGGTGCCCTGGGAGGGCCACGGCCTGACCCGCCAGCGCGGCGCCGAGATGGCCATCGGCGACTACGTGCTGTTCACCGTGGACGACGCCCTGCCCCGGGGCGCGGGCTGCGTGCGCGCCCTGGTCGACGCCCTGGAGGAGGGCGGCTACGACGCGGTCTTCGGGCGGCAGATCCCCTGGCCCACCTCCGACCCGGTGACCCGGGCGCGCCTGGAGCGGTGGACCCCACCGGGGCGGGTGCACCACCCGATGGAGCGGCTCGACCACGTCTTCGCCCTCTACCGGCGGGAGACGCTGCTGCGCCACCCCCTGCCGCCCGTGCCCACCGGCGAGGACCTGCGCTGGCGGCAGGGTCGGCGGATCGGCTACGAGCCCCAGGCCCTGGTCGTGCACGCCCACCCCCGGGAGCCCCGGGCGCTGTACCGCCGCACCCGGGACCTCCACCGGCAGCACCTGGCCGTCGGGGACCCCCCGGCCGTGCCCGACCTCGCCGCGCTGGTGGGCGCGCTGCCGGGGGCGCTGCGGCCGGTGCTGCAGGGCGGCTTGGGGGAGCTGCCGAACCAGCTCGCCGAGCTGTTCGGCCAGTGGCGGGCGGCGAAGGCCGGCCCCGCGCGCTGAGCCACCGCCTCCACCGGGGGGGATGGGCGGCGCGCGGCGTCAGTCGGCCAGGCCCACCTGGAGCTGCCGCAGCGCGCCGCCCATCTCCTGGACGTAGAGGGTGAGGCCGTCCTCGCTGGCGGCGATTCCGTTGGGCTGGTCAAAGGCGGCCTCGACGCCGACGCCGTCGCGGGTCGCCCGCTCCCCCGAGCCCGCGAAGACCGCAGCCTGACCGTCGGCGATACGCCAGACGCGGTGCCCGGAGAAGCTGGTCGCGTAGATCCCATCCGCTGCGGAGGTGAGGTCGACGACGGCGAGGGAGCCGCTCTCCTCGACGACGCCCAGGACCGTGGCCTCTCCAGCGACGTTCAGACGCCAGACGGTGCCGTCGTCGCCGCCAGCGACAAGGACCCCCTCGCCGTCGCGCTCCATGCCGACGGGGCCGCTCAGCTCGGCGACGGTGCGGGTGCTGCCGTCCTCGGCGATGGCCAGCACGCGGTTCGCTCCCCACTCGGACACCCAGACCTCGCCGTCGTCCATCACCACGACGTTGCTGGGGTAGGACAGCCCGGTGGCGATCTCCTCGACTGCGGCGCCGGGGCGCGCCCGGAACACCGCCCCGAAGCCGCTCCATTCGCAGGCGTAGAGCGTGCCGTCGGGGCCGATGGTGTTTCCAACGGGCCGCCGAAGGCCGTCCAGCAGGGTGCTCGGTTCGCCCTCAAAGGGGATCTTCAGCAGCCGCGTGCCCTCGGGCGAAGAGAAGCTGCCCTCGCCCAGAGGATCCGAGGCGATCAGGAAGCCCGCGGGGTGGAGGGTCAGGTCGTCGCCTGCGCCGGAGTGCGTGAACAGCGTGTGGACGCTGGCTGGGGTCGGGGGGTCGCTGTCGACCGGGGGCTCCGCGTCCGACCCGGTGGGGGGGCCGGACGCGCAGGCGGAGAGCAGCAGGAGCGACGCAGGGAGCAGGGGCACGGGACACCTCGGGAGGGAGATGGAGTGTGCCCACCCGCAAGAAACGTCAAGGCAGGTCCCGCTACCGACCGGTGACCGAGACCCCGCCGCTGCCCACGCTCACCCGGATGTGGTTGGGCGCGTCGTCGTTGTCGGTGAGGCCGGTCACGTCGATGCCGCCGCTGCCGGCGTCCAGGTCGAGGTCGTAGTCGTCCACCGGCACCACGAGGTCGATGCCGCCGCTGCCGGCGCTGATGTCGATGTCCTGGGGCGTGGTGTTCCACTCCAGGTTCATGCCGCCGCTGCCGGTGTCGCCCACGAAGGTGGTCGCCGCCAGGTTGGTGCCGTCCACCCCGCCGCTGCCCACGCTCACGACCAGATCGCCGGCCACCTGATCCAGGACCAGGCCGCCGCTGCCCAGGTCGGCGTCGATGCCGCCGCACAGGCCGTCGACCTCCAGGCCGCCGCTGCCCAGGTCCGCGATGAGGGGGATGCAGGAGGGCATGCCGATGGTGTGATCCATGCCGCACCACAGGTCGGTCTCGTCACAGCGGCCGCGGATCTCCAGCACGCCGTCGATCACCTCGACCGAGACCTCGGGGGGGTCGTCGGTCCACTCCAGCTCGCGGTGGACGGTGATGGTGTCCATGTCCCCGCCGAGCACGACCGCGCCGCCGGAGCCGAGGTCCAGGTGCACCGCGACGATGTCGTCGATGCTGTCGATGCCTTCGAAGGTCTCGTCGACCAGCACCTCGTCCTCGGCGGTGCTGATCTTGATCACGCAGCCCTGGGCGAGCAGGGCGACGCCCAGCAGGGCGATGGGGGTCCGGGCAGTCATGTGGGCTCCTCTCCGTCTTCGGGGGCTCCAGTTGCCCCGTCTGCCCGTTGGACACCGGACCGGGGAGGAGGTGTTACCGCGCCGCCCCCCAACGCACGGCGCCGTCGGGGTCAACGCGCACGCCGGTCTCCGGGAAGTCCGCGGCGCTCAGCTCGTTGACCTGGGCGTGGGCCGCGCCGGTGGGGTCGGGCCGGGGTCGGGCGAGGCTGTCCAGGGCCACGGCGTGCACGGTCGCGCGGACCAGGGCGCCGTTCTCGTCCAGGGTCGCCTCGACCACCATCGAGGTGCCCCCGTAGCCCCCCTCGGTGCCGAACTGGTTGTACCCGCAGAAGTTCCCCATCGAGTAGACCACCAGCCGGCCCCGGTAGACCTCCATCGCGCGCAGGACGTGGGGCCCGTGGCCCAGGACCAGGTCCGCCCCCGCGTCGACCGCGGCGTGGGCCAGCGCGTTGACGTCGCCCCGGCGCTCGCCCCAGGCGATCTCCACCTGGCCGGGGACGTGGCGGTGGTCCGCGCCCTCTGCGCCCCCGTGGAAGCTCAGCACGACCAGATCCGCGTTGGCGTCGGCCTGGGCGACCGCCGCGCGCACCTCGTCGAGGTCGTTGACGTTCAGGCAGCAGGAGCCCGAGTGCGCCGCGACCACCGCGATGGTGAGGCCGTCGCGCTCCAGGTACGCGGTGTCCCCGTAGCGGCCGGCGTGGGCGATGCCGACTTCGTCGAGGGTGCGCATGGTGGACTCCATGCCCGCCATGCCCAGATCCATCGCGTGGTTGTTGGCCAGCGAGGCCACGTCGACGCCCATGTCCACCAGGGCCGCCCGGTAGCGGGTGGGGGTGGAGAAGGCATAGCAGTGCTTGGAGTTCGGGCCGCACTTGGTCTGGGGCAGGTCGTCGGCCAGCGGCCCCTCCAGGTTGAGGAAGGCGACGTCCGCCGCCCGGAGCCAGCCGTCGACCCCGGTGAACAGGGCCTCGCCGTTGCCCTCGGCCAGGCCGGCCGCGCCCTTGCGGAGCGCGGTGCCCATCATGGTGTCCCCGCCAGCGGCGAAGGTGACCGTGCGCCCACCGGAGGGGGCCTCAGCGACGGGGACCGGGCCGGGCGCCGGCGCGGCGGCCAGCGCGGCGCGGGCCCGCGCGGTGGGCAGGTGCTCGCCCAGGTCGGGGTGGTCGGGGGCCAGCACGGCGACCCGCTCCCAGGCGGCCACCACCCCCGCCCAGTCCTCCTGGCGCCACCGGGCCCAGCCCAGCTCCCACCAGGCCTCCACCCGGTCGGGAGTGGCCTCGACGGCCTGCTCCAGCAGGGCCTCGGCGCGCTCGATCTCGCCAGCCTTGAGGGCCACGAGCCCGTCAAAGTAGGGGTCCTCGCCGGCCAGGGCCAGGCCGGCGAGCAGCAGCAGGAGCGTCATCATCAGAAGCCGTACTCGGGGTTGTCGACGTCGAAGTGCGCGTCGGTCAGGCCCACGTTGACCTGCATCTTCTCGTAGCCGTAGTCCTCGACCAGGCGCATGCTGCCCGCCGCGATGTCCCACGACTTGATGACGAGGGGCAGCAGGGTGCGCTCCGAGAAGCAGATCTCCACCCGGTGGGCGTAGAAGGAGGGGTCCTGGTCCTTGGGGATTCGGGCGTTGAAGCAGCGGCCCGCCTCGCCGTAGACCGCGCGGGGGCCGAGGTCGTCGACGTCGGGCACCCAGGCGGGGTGGGCGTCGACCACCTCGGAGTCCCGGATGATGATGCCCACGATGGAGTGCATGGACAGGTCGAAGATGGGGTTGCGCTGGCCGTCCATGGCCAGCCGGCCCACCGGGTCCAGGTGCAGGGTGGGCAGGTAGGGGCCGGGGTTGACCACCAGCTCGTCGTCGTAGCGCCCCTTGTCGAGGATCACCTCGCGCCCCGGGGTGGGGGTGACCCACTTCATGTAGAAGCTCATGGGCGCGCGGTACCACACGAGCTGGGTCTGCGGGCCGTTCATCCGGTCGCCGATCCACTCGTTGCGGTGCAGGGTGAAGGTGCAGTCCTTGAGGGCCTGGACGGCCGCCTTCATCTTGCGGGCGTAGACCGCGTAGAGCTTGCTGGCGTCGTCCTGCGGCGGGATGGCCTGGGACGACGTCGGGATCAGCGTCGCCGCGATCAAGAGGAATGCGAGGGGCCTTCGGGGCATGACAGCTCTCCGATCCTCAAGGGTAACGCGCGAACCGGGGGGGAGTCTTCCCTCACCGCCGCCCGTCGTCCGCCTTGTCCCGCAGCCACGCGACCAGCCAGAGCCCCAGCAGCAGCGGCGGGATGATCGCCGTCGCGAGGACGAACAGCAGGATGATGATCTCAACGATTCCAGGCATGCCTCTGTCCTAACCTTTGAAGGTCATGAGCGGGCGCAGCCGGGCGACCGGCCGGACCACCCCGGCGCGGGCCTGGCAGTCCATCACCGGGCCGATGGGCTTGTAGGCGGCGGGGGCTTCCTGGACCAGGCGGTCCGGGCGCAGGCTCTCGCAGCGCAACCCCTCCAGGCCCAGGACGTCCACCGGCAGCCGCCCCATCTCGAAGCGGGAGCGCGCCCGGCCCGCCCCGTGGCTCGCCGAGCACAGGGTGCGCCCGCTGCCCAGCCCGAGGGCCAGGAAGGAGGCGTCGCCCATCGAGCCCGGGATGATGACCGGCTGGCCGGCGTGGGCCGGGCAGGCGCCCTTGCGGGTGACCCAGGTGTCCGGCGCGCCGGGCACGGGCAGGGTGATGTTGTGGGGCAGGTCGTAGACCAGGGGCGCCTCCAGCGGCCCGAAGCGCGCCCGAAGCGCGCCGCGAACCAGCTCCGCGATGAGCTGGCGGTTGAGGAAACCATAGTTCGCGGCGGTGGCTTCGGCCTCCAGATACCCGCGCACGGCGCTCGCGTCCCGCTCCACGGACAGGGCGAACAGGCCGTGCGCGGGGTGGCGCACGCCCGTCGGCCAGGCCTCCCGGGCCCAGTCCCGCCAGCTCCGGCCGATGCCCTTGCCCACCTGGCGGCTGCCGGAGTGGATCATGAAGGCGAGCTGCCCCTCCCGAACGCCCCAGGCCCAGGCGGCGGCGCCGTCCAGCACCGCGTCGACGACCTGAAGCTCCACGAAGTGGTTGCCGCCGCCGATGGTGGCCAGCCCCATGTCCCGCACCGGGCCGTCCGCGGGGACCAGATCGGCGGGGGCCCAGCGCAGCGCCCCCTCCATCGAGCCGCCGCCGAAGACCCGGTCCAGCTCGTCGCCAAGCTGCGCGGGGTCGGCGTGGCGCAGGCCCTCGCCGAACCCGTCCCGGTCCGCCTCCAGCGCGGCGTGCCAGCCCAGCAGGCCCTCCCGGAAGGCGGCCCGCATGGCCCGCGCGGGCTGGGTGCGGTCCACCCGCCCCAGGAAGAACGCCCCGCGCAGATCCTCGGCGAGGGCGTCCCGCCCGGCCTGGAAGCGCTCCAGGTCCAGATCGACGACGTGCAGGCGCATGCCGCAGTTGATGTCGGTGCCCACCGCCGCAGGCACGACCATGCCCTCGGTCTCCACGACCGAGCCGATGGCCACGCCCGCGTCGCCGGGGTGGAAGTCCGGGGTGGCCGCCGCCGCGCGCACCCGGCCGCCCTCGGGGTGGATCAGGCCGGTGAGGCCGGCGAGCTGGGCCACCGCCCGGGCCTCCAGGGGCAGCTCCGGCGGCAGCAGCAGCTCCGCAGCGGGCAGCTCCGGCCGGTCGGCGAGGCGGATGGACCAGCCGTCAGGGAGGGCTCGGACGTCGAGCCCCTTTCGGGAGAGCGCCTTGAGGAGGCGCTTGTTCGTGGACATGCTGAACACCAGGACATCGCAAGACCCGGGGCCTTGCGGGAACACAGAGGTCGGTGGAGGCGGTTCAGCAGCCGCGTCTCTATGGAATCCTTAGCCGTTGTCCGCCGCGCGCGCAAGGATGGCCGCGTCTCGCTGGCGCCCGCGCTCCCGGGCGCGCTGCGCCTCCACCTCGCGGTCCCGGGGGGCGGCGCGGGTGTCCAGCTCCTCCAGCAGCAGCCGGGTGGTGATGGCGGTGATCTCCTCCACCGCGCGGTCGAAGGCGGCCTGGTTGGCGGCGGCGGGCTGGCGCATGCCGCTGACCTTGCGCACGTACTGGAGCGCGGAGGCGCGGATCTCCGCCTCGGTGGCCGGGGGTTCGAAGTTGAACAGCAGCTTGATGTTGCGGCACATGGTTCCGGTCTCTCAGGGATCCAGCAGGCAGCCGTCCCGCTCGTTGACCCAGCGGGCGGTCGCGGTCTTGAAGCCCATCGCGCGGGTGGTGACCGCGTGCGCCTCGTCGTCGAACTTCGCCTTCACGATGTCGGGGCTGGCCTTGATGTAGGCGCGGCAGTAGTCGTGGGTCTGCCCGATCACATAGGCGCAGGTGCAGCCCAGCTTGGCGCCGTAGGCCGTACCCAGGCCCAGCAGGCCCACGTCGAACTTCATCGCCTCGCTGGCCTCCATGACGCCCGGCTCGCCCACCGCCGGGCGATAGCCGAGGCCGCCCATGGGGATCTCGTCGGTCAGGGCGAGGCTCAGGGAGAGGAAGGTGTTCCAGGAGAAGCTGCCGTCCCGGTCATCTCCGGTGCGGATGATGACGGCGTCGCGGCTGGGGACCATCACGATGGCCTGCTTCCAGTGCCCCATCGCGGCGTAGGTGTCCGAGGGCATGTCCGGCCAGGGGCGGGTCTCGTCGCCCAGCTCGGGGACGGGCTGGTTGAGCCAGAGCTGGCGGCCCTGCACATCGCGGGGCCCCCGGTCGAGGGCGCGCGCGCGGATGGCGTCGGAGACCCGCGTGCTGTCGAGGACCCAGCCCTCAGGGAAGAGGCGCTCCCCCTCCCAGCAGCCGTCGTTCAGCCACAGATACCCGAACCGCGCCATGTCCCGCGGGGTGGCGTGCAGGTAGCTGGAGCCCACGAAGGTGCCCGCGTTGTCCCGCTCGAAGACCACCGAGGTCATGCCCAGGCGGTCGAACAGCAGGGTCCAAGGGAAGTCCCGGCCGTGCTCCGGCTCCATGACCGCCTGGACGACGTTGGCCAGCAGGGTGGTGTCCCCGGAGGAGTACTGCCACACCGTCCCCGGCGGCGCCCGGCGGGGCTGGCCGGAGATGAAGGCCGCCATGTCCGGGTAGCCCTCGCCGATGAGCATCGCGATGACCGAGGAGGTGGTGGGCGGGTCGCCCTCGTAGGTCTCGTGCCACTCCAGCCCGCTGGCGAACTCCAGGAGATCCTGGACGCGGATCACGCAGTTCTCGGGGTTGGTGGCCGTGATGTGGTCGCAGATCGAGTCCTCGACGGACATCCGCCCCTCGGCCACGGCCAGGGCCACCAGGGCGCTGACCCAGGTCTTGGAGACCGACCAGTTCAGGTGGGGCATCTCGGCGGTGTAGCCGTCGCCGTAGCGCTCGTAGAGGATCTCCCCGCCCTGGATGACGATGACCCCGTCGGTGCGGACCCCCAGGCGCTCGGCCTCCTGCTCGGGGGTGCGCTCGGGGAAGGCGTAGGCCTCCAGGGCGGCGACCGCGTCGGCCTTGTCGGGGCCCGGGGCGCGCTCGGGCCAGGCCTCGGTGGGCCAGGTCCGGTCGAGGGCGCAGCCCTCGGGGCTGACGGTGGGGGCCGGCTCGACCGCCTCGTCGGTGAACGGCGGGGTGTCGGGTCCGTCCTCGGGCAACTCCTGGGAGAGCGCGAGCAGGGGCAGCAGCGCGAGCAGGGCAGGTCTCAAGGGACACCTGGGAGAGAGGAGGGGGCGCCCCATGTTGTCAACGGCGGGGGCGGTGGGCAAGTCCCTACCCCGTCAATCCTCCTCCAGCACCCCGAGCTGCGCCGCGACGAAGGGCGCCGCCGTCCGGGCCGCCGCCGCGTGACCGCGCGCCGTCCAGTGCCCGTCCTGCTCGAAGTAGAGAGGTCCCTCCCCCTGCGCCGCAGAGATCCCGGGCTGGAGGTCGAGGACCGGGGCGTGGGCTTCGGCCACCCGGGCGGCGTGGGCCTGGGCGGCGTCGAAGTCCCAGCCCGCGGTCTGGGGCCAGTCGCGCCGGGCCCGCGCGCGCCCGGCCTCGGTGGCCTGGATGGCGTCGGGGAAGAGCAGCACGGCGAAGTCGACGCCAGCCTCGGCGCAGCGCCGGGCCATCTCCGCGATCAGGGCGTCGGTGACCGCCCAGGCCTCCGCCCAGGTGGGGTCGGGCCCGGGGTCGTGGACCCGCAGGTCGATGGGCAGCCCGCCCCCCAGCGCCAGCTTGCGCGCGGCGGCGCGGCGGGTGGCCAGGGTGCGGGCGACCCAGCGCGCGGCGTGGCTGGGGGTGGAGGCGGCCCAGCTCGGGGCGACCGCGCTGGGTGCGTCCACCGGGACCAGCGCGCCGTCCTTCAGCGCGTAGAAGGGCTTGTCGTCCTTGCCCTCCAGCAGGGGGTGGTTGTTCAGGACGTCGTTGGAGACCAGGAAGCCCAGCAGCACGAGGTCGGGCTGCTCCGGCAGGGCGTAGGTCTCCAGCACGCCCAGGGCCGTGGCGGTGCCCGCGCCGGGCACCCCCATCGAGAGCACGTCGACGTCCGCGGGGCTGATGGCCTCGATGGCGGCCTCCAACTGCCGGCCGAAGCCCTGCGCCAGGGGCACCTGGGCGGCCTGCACGAAGCTGTCGCCGATGACCACGACGCGGTGGTCGTCGTCCCGGGGCGGGGGCCACTCCCGGTCCACGAAGCCGCGCTGGTTGACGTGCACGACGACGTCGTACTCCGCGCTGCGGACCGGGTGGTCGCCGGGGGTGGTGAGCTGGCCGCGCAGCAGCGGCGGGGGCTCGACGCTCAGGGGGGTCTGCGGAGCGACGACACGGACGGTGACCTCGACCGCGAGCAACGCGACGACGAGGCCGCCCAGGACAAGCAGCAGGCGACGGATCAGACGGGCGCCTCGTGCTCGTCCGCCTTGAGCATCTCCAGCTTCAACAGCCCCATCGCGCTGGTGGCCAGGCGCTTGAACTCCTGGGGGCTCTCCAGCTTGAGCAGGCTGCGGGCCACGAAGCGGGGCCGGAAGTAGAACCGCCGGTGGCAGATCTTGAGCAGGTCGAGCAGCTCGGCCTTGGTGAGGTGCTCCTCCCAGCAGACCGGGACCTTGACGCCGCAGAGCGGGTCCTTCATCAGGCGATCCCAGCAGTCCGACGGGAAGAGGCCCATCTTGGCGCCCTCGTCGAAGGTCTCGGTGCCCGGGTAGGGGGTGTAGATCGCGAAGGCGGCGTAGTCCGGGTCGAGCTTGAGGGCCTCGTCAAGGTTGACGAGCACGTCCTCCTTGGTGCGCTCGTGGGGGGCGCCGATCATGATGTAGGCGACGCTGCGCAGGCCCTCTTCGCGGCACCAGCGGAAGACGCGGTGGCAGTCGTCGGTGTCGCAGTGCTTCTGGTGGACGTCGAGGCCCTCGTTGTTCATCGACTCGACGCCGAAGTGCATCTTGGTGCAGCCGGCTTCCTTGCAGCGGCGGACCTGCTCGCGGGTGGTGCCCGCGATGGTGGTCTTGTAGCCCCAGTTGAACTTCAGGCCCCTGCGCTCGATGCCGTCGCAGAACTTGATGGCCCACTGGCTGTTGGGGGTGAAGAGGTCGTCGACGAAGAAGACCTCGGTGATCCCCAGGGAGATGCAGTGCTCCATCTCATCCAGGATGTTCTCGATGTCCCGGATGCGGTACTGCTTCTTGTAGGTGAAGCAGAACGGGCAGGAGTGGGGGCAGCCGCGGCTGGTGACAGCGGTGGTGACCAGGGGCTGCTTGGAGCCGGGGACCCAGTAGTCGCGGAAGCGGGAGCGGCTGCGGTCCGGCCAGATCTGCCAGCTCAGATCCCGGGACTCCTTGCGGGGGGCGTTGCGGATCCAGTCGCCGTCCTGCTTGAACCAGACGCCGCCGATGCCCTCGAGGGAGCGGCCCTGATCGAGCGCCTCGACAACGTCCACGAAGGCGTCGTCGCCGTCCCCCACGCAGATGGCGTCGATGCCGTCGAGCTGGACGGCGTACTCGGGGAACATGATCGGGTGGGGCCCGCCCAGGATGATGTGCGCGTTCGGGTTGCGCTTGCGCACGTTGTTGATGACCATCTGGACATCAGGCAGGCTGTGGGTGTAGGTGCTGATGCCCACGACGTCGAGGTCGTGCTTGGCCAGCCCGGCGTCGAAGTCCTGGTGGTCGAGGTCGTCGACGACGCCGTCGTAGATCTCGGCCTGGAACGGGGTGTACTTCTCGACGGCCGCCTGGAGGTACATCAAGGCGAGCGGCGGGAAGCAGTACACACCGTAGGACATGCTCTCGGAGATCCCGGCCCAGACGCGGAGCTTCTCGGGCGGGTTGATCAGGGTCACGCTCATGCGACCGACTCCATCTTCCTGAGAGTTCGAGACGAGGTTGGGGAGGAGTCAGGATATCACGGGGATGAGGCCGTCGCCGTGCGCGTCCCGGCCTCCCCGCAGCCTCACCGGTCGAGCAGCGCGTCGACCGTCGAGGCGGTGAGGATGCGATCGGTCCAGGTGGTCAGTTTGTCGGGATCGGCCTGGAGGACGCGCTCGCGGACGCTGTCGGTGAGGGGGCCGAAGCGGCGCTCCAGGAGGCTCAGGAGCACCTGGGCCTGGCGGCGACGACCCTGCTCGATGCCCTGCTCGATGCCTCGCTCCAGGCCTTGCTCGATGCCCTCCTTGACGCCGCGCTCGAAGCCCTCGGCTCTCAGTCGGTTGGCCAGGCTCATGATGTACTCCTCGTTGCCAGGACCCAGGACCTCCCCGGCGATCTGCCGGATCACCTCGGCGGCCCGATCCGCGTCGTTGACTTCATAAATATATCGCGCGGTCAGCTCCAGCGCGCGCAGCCCGCTCCCGGCGGCCATGATCCGGCGGAAGACCTCCATCCAGCCCGGCAGCCGGTCCGGCAGGTCCTCGTCCCAGGCGTGCTTCATCAGGAGCTTCACCCAGGAGAGCAGCGCCCCCGACATCAGGTCCTCGTCCGGGACCTGGGAGAGGTCGGCGAGGTCGTAGCGCAGGTGGGGCAGGGCCTCGGCGAAGACCGCCGCGGCCTCTTCCGGGAGGTCGATGAGATCGGCCAGATCGGGGGGTGCGTTCCAGGCTCGCTGGCCCTGGTAGAGGACCAGCGGGTAGACCAGAGGCAGCCGCTTCGCGTCGGTGTGTGTCTTGAGCCAGTGGGCCCAGATGCGCACGATGTAGACCATCAGGCGGTAGGGCATCATGGGGTCGGGCGTCGACTGGTGCTCGAAGAGCAGGTAGACCAGCGCCTCCCCGCCGGACCTGAGACAAACGGTGAACAACAGGTCCGCGTGCTGCACGCCCAGCTCACCGTCGACGAAGCTGCGCTCCACCCGCTCCAGGGTGTCGAGGTCCACCCAGGCCAGCACCTCCGCCGGCAGGGCCCCGCGCAGGTGCTCCGCGGCGACCTCAGGGTCGCCGAAGACGTCCTTGAAGAGGTTGTCGTGGGGTTGGGTCATGGGGTCGGGTCTCCGACCCCTGCCCTATCTCGATGGGCGTTTGAATGTCGATGAGCGGATGTCCGGTCATTTGTACGGTCGTGACCGTACGGTGAGCGGCCAGGGGCCCACCTCACCGCCTCATCCAGCACCTGTGGTGGTAGAGTCCCCCCCATGCGACACCCCGCCCCCGGCTCCCCCGAAGAGATCGCCGCCTTCCACACCCTCAAGGCGCGGCTTCCCGAGATCTTCCGCAAGATCACCGAGAACCCGCGCACCCCCCAGACCGTCGTCGTCGTGCCCAGCCTCTCGCTGCACCCGGACGAGCTCAAGAAGATCAGCGGCGTGCATCACTACGAAGAGCGCCTGCTCTACATGCTGATGCTGCTGCGGCTGCCGCGCACCAACCTCGTGTTCGTGACCAGCCAGCCGATCCACCCCTCGATCGTGGACTACTACCTCCACCTGCTCTCGGGGGTGCCGGGCAACCACGCCCGCAAGCGCCTGACCCTGCTGGCCTGCCACGACGCCTCGCCGCGGCCCCTCTCCCAGAAGATCCTCGACCGCCCGCTGCTCCAGCAGCGCATCCTCTCGGCCATCCAGGACCCCGAGATCGCACACCTCTCGGTGTTCAACTCCAGCCCCCTGGAGCGCACCCTGGCCGTGCGCCTGGGCCTGCCCCTGCACGCACCCGACCCCGACCTCTACGACCTGGGCACCAAGTCCGGCTGCCGGGAGGTGTTCCGAGAGGCCGGCGTGCTGCTGCCCGACGGCTTCGAGCGCCTGCGGGACGAGGACGACATCGTCGAGGCCATCGACACCCTCATCGCCCGCAACCCGGGCCTGCGCCGGGTGGTGGTGAAGCTCAACGACGGCTTCTCCGGCGAGGGCAACGCGCTGTTCTACACCGAAGGGGCCCCGGAGACCGGCGACCGCAAGCCCTGGATCCGCGAGAACCTGCCCACCGGCCTGCGCTTCGAGGCCCCGATGGAGCGGTGGGAGACCTACATCGAGAAGTACCGGGAGATGGGCGGGGTCGTGGAGTGCTTCGTGGAGGGCAAGGTCAAACACTCGCCGTCCTGCCAGTCCCGGGTCAACGCCCTGGGCGAGCCCATGACCATCTCCACCCACGACCAGGTGCTGGGCGGCCCCAGCGGCCAGGTCTTCCTGGGCTGCACCTTCCCGGCCATCCCTGAGTACCGCCTGGAGATCCAGGAGGCCGGCTTCAGCATCGCCTCGGTCATGGCGAAGCGCGGGGTGGTCGGGCGCTTCGCCACCGACTTCGTCTCCGTCCAGGAGGACGGCGACTGGAAGCACTACGCCATCGAGGTCAACCTGCGCAAGGGCGGCACCACCCACCCCTTCCTGACCCTGAAGTTCCTGACCGACGGCACCTACGACTACACCACCGGCCAGTTCCTGACCCCCAACGAGAAGCCCAAGTACTACTACGCCTCCGACACCCTGCACAGCGACACCTACCAGGGCCTCACCCCCGACGACCTCATCGACATCGCCGTGTTCCACGGCCTGCACTTCCACGGCAGCTCCGAGCGGGGCGTGGTGTTCCACCTGATCGGCGCGCTGTCGGAGTTCGGGAAGCTCGGCCTGGTGTGCATCGGAGACAACCCCCAGCAGGCCATGTTCCTGTACAACAAGACCGTCGGCGTGCTGGACCGGGAAGCCGGCGCCCTGCGTGAGGGATAGGACCCCCTCAGGCCCGCGCCCCCCGCGAGAACGGGTAGAATAGACATGACGACTTACCGCAGAGGCGCCCCCATGACTCGCTGGACCCTTGCCATCGGTTTCCTTGGCATCCTGACGGCCTGCACGCCGGACTACGGGGTGACGGAGGCCGCGCGATCCCTCTACATCGCTCCGCTGGTCGACGCCGGGGGCACCAGCGTGGGCAACTGGGTGACCGTCTCGGTGCCCATGTACTCCCTGGGCCGCGGGCAGGTCATCGTCAGCAACGTGGTCGTCGAGAACCAAGGCTCCGATGAGGCTTTCGTCCTGCTCCAGAACTGGCGCAACTACGACACCGACGGCGACGGCGCCAACGACCAGCTCCGCATCGACGCGGGGGCCACCGACCTGAGCGTCTTCGAGCAGCTCGAGATCAGCTTCCGGCCGGATCGAGAGGGCTACTTCCGCGCGACGGTCTACGTCGACACCAACGACAACAAGATCGCGGGCATCGAGCCCGTGGAGGGCGTGCACGACGGCTCCGGCGTCCACGTCTTCCAGATCCGCGGCATCGCGCGCTACCCGCGCTCCTCCTACTACCCGCAGTTCATCGACTTCGGGAAGCGCGCCATCGGCGGCTCCTTCTTCGAGGACGTCGAGGTGATCAACAACGGCTCGATCATGATGATCGTGTCCGGCTTCCAGGAGTCCGCGGGCAGCTCCACCTCCTTCTTCGGGGTCACCCCCACCCCGATCTACATCCTGCCGGGGGACCACGAGACCATCCGGTTCGGCTACATCCCCTCCCGCAACACCGAGGAGCGCGCCGAGGTCACCCTGGTCACCAGCGACCCGGACGACGAGCCGATCATCGTGCTGATGGGCAACGGCTGCGCCTCCTCCGCCGACCCGACCTGGGACGCCGACGGCGACGGCTTCTATGACTGCGGCCTGGACTGCGACGACCGCTACGACACCATCTACCCCGACGCCGCCGAGCTGGCCGACGGCCTGGACAACGACTGCGACGGGGTGATCGACGAGCGCAGCGACTCGGTCTCCAACGACAACGACGGCGACGGCTACAGCGAGAACCAGGGCGACTGCGCCGACGACTTCCCCGACGTGAACCCCGACGCAGAAGACGTGCCCAACAACCAGATCGACGACGACTGCGACGGCGTGGTGGACGAGGACAGCGGCCGGGTGGACGACGACGGCGACGGCTGGGCCAACCGCGAGGGCGACTGCGACGACTACGACACCGACATCGGCCCCGGCATGGACGAGGAGGCCGACGGCATCGACAACGACTGCGACGACAACATCGACGAGGGCACCTGGGACTTCGACGACGACCAGGACGGCCACACCGAGACCGGCGGCGACTGCGACGACTACGACGCCTGGACCTACCCCGGCGCGACCGAGGACTGCGACGGCATCGACAACGACTGCGACAACAAGGTCGACGAGGGCGACGACGGCGCGGGCGGCCAGGACACCGCCGAGGGCATCGACACCACCGAGGGCGCCTGCGCCTATCTGGCCGACGCGCCGGTGGTCACCGCCGACCCGGGCGCCTGCTCCTCCAGCGGGCGCGGGGCGGGCGGCTTCGCGATGCTGCTGGCCCTGATGGCCGGCCTGGCCATGCGTTCCCGCGAGGACTGACCGCCTGCTGCGGGGTCACCCCCGATACGCCTCGTCCTGCTCGATGCGGGTGAGGACCCAGTCGAACGCCCCGCTGGTGATGTGCGCCTCGCAGTAGCCGCACACCCCGGCCATGTTGATGTTGTCGGCGGGCGCGCCGCAGGAGGGGCAGAGGTTGATGTCCCAGGGGCCGCGCGCGCCCGGGGCCCCCGCGCTGCGCACGAAGGTCCAGTACTCCGAGAAGGTGCGCGGGTCGTGCGCGCTGCCGCCGAGCACGTCGCCCTCCGCGTTCACCGTCCAGTCCCGCATCTTCGCGAAGATCCGCACGGTGATGGACTCGGTCCAGGCGTCCACGTCGATCTTCGCGAAGCGCACCGCGATGATCTCGATGTCCTCGACGTGATTGCGAAGGCCTCCGCGGACGTAGCGGTCGATCCAGAACTGGTGCACCCGGTAGAGGGCGTCGGTCTGCAGCGCCCGGGTGGGCGCCCAGTCCAGCGCTCCCCAGGCCGCCTGGAGCCGCTTGAAGACCGCGCGGGCCTGATCGGAGAAGTTCTCCACCGAGAAGCCCGTGGCCTTGAGGGCGCGCAGGTTCGCGGCGAGGTCCGCCGAGACCAGGGTGGGGCGCTCGGCCCCGGGCTCCACGCCCCCCCCCGGGGACAGGGACAGCCCCGGCAGCCGGTCCCGCTTCCAGGTGAGCTTGCCCAGCTCCCACTGGTGCACGCCGCCGCCCCGGGGCTGGTCGCAGCTCGGGCAGGTGCCGTCGTCGCGGGGCTCGGCGCTGGAGCCGCAGGCCGCGCACACCAGCGCCCGCATGCGCTCCGGCCCGGGGGAGACCGCCCCGACCTTGCGGCGGAAGGTCCAGTGATCGTTGCAGAGCCAGGTGTCGGTCTGCCCCCCGCGTCGCTCGGTCACGTTGGCGTCGACGTGGACGGTGATCGTGACCCAGACAGGCCCCACCGCCACCTCGGTGACCCGGGTGGACCCGAAGATGACGTCGCGGACCTCGTCCAGCCCGGCGATGTCCTTGGAGAGCGCCGCCTGGATCTTCGCCGGCAGGTAGGGCTTCAGCGGATCGAGGGAGCCTCGCCCCCGCAGCTCCTGCACCCGGGCGTAGAGGAGCTGCGCGAAGTCGATGAACAGGGCCTCGGAGAAGTTCGGGTCGAGTCGGCGCAGGGCCTCGTAGCGCTGGCTGCCGCCCGGGACGGTGTCGGTCCCCGAGAAGTTCGGCTGGAGGACGGGGGGCAGCGCCCGCGCGCCACCGCTGAAGGTGGACCGGGTCCGCCGCCCGCCCCCTTGGAACATGATGAAGGCGTGCGCCGCGAACATGGGCAGGCCCACGATCAGCATGGCGATGACGGCCTCGGGGCTGGCGCTGCCCCCGCCGCTCCCGCTGGAGCTGCTGGAGTGGGAGAACGAGCTGGAGTGGGAGAAGGACGAGCCCCCGCCGCTATATCCGCCGCCCCCGCCGCTGTACCCGCCGCCCCCGCCGCTGTACCCGCCCCCGCCGCCGACCCGGGCCTCAGAGGCGCTCGGCGCCAGCAGCGCCAGGAAGCCCAGCAGGGCCTGCCGTCGGGTCGGGGTCATGGCATCACCTGGGGCGCGTCGGGCAGCTCGTTGGGGTTCTCCCCCGTGGCGGGCGCGGCCTCGGCGAGCAGCGCGCCCAAGGCATCCAGGCCGGCGAGCAGCTCGTCGCGGGTCCGGAGGGCGTGGGGGTCGACGCCCTCGCCCCAGCGCACCGCGTTCAGGGCCCCCGGCGCGAGTCGGGCACGCAGCCCCAGGTCCGGGAGCACCTCGACCCGCCCCTCCAGCGCGGCCACGAAGACCAGGACCCCGGTGCGTCCGTCGGTGCCGTGCACGGCCTGCTCCACGAAGGCCGCCCGCGCCGCCCGCTGAACCCGCGCGCGCTGCCACCGCCGCGGCGCGAGCGCCCCCAGCAGCCGATCGCTGTCCCCCGCCAGCAGCGCTGCCCCCAGCCCGATGACCGGCAGCCCGATCGGGACCAGCCAGGGCGGGAAGACGATGGGGCTGAAGAGCACGATGAGCAGGACGATCCAGGCGACCAGCCCCCCGACGGCCGCCGAGACCTCCCGGTACGCGCTCGCGCGCCGCGCCGCGACCACGACCAGCTCGGCGTCGGTGCGCTGCTCGATCCGGGCGACCGCCGCGCTTACGGCCTCAGAGAAGGACTCTTCATGGATCCGCATGGCGCCGACGCTACCACAGGCGGTTCCGTTGCCCGGTCCATCGTTTCATTGCGATAGAATGCGCCCCATGTGGCTCCTCCTCCTGGTTCTGGCCTGTCGCAACAAGGACGACGTCGTCGATACCGGTCCCATCGACGGCGACGGCGACGGGCTGTTCGGCGAAGCGGACTGCAACGACGATGACCCCGCCGCGGGCGGGATCGAGGTCCCCTACGACGGGGTCGACAACGACTGCGACCCGTCGACCCCGGACGACGACCTCGACGGCGACGGCTACGCCCAGGCGGACGACTGCGACGACAGCGACGCCAACCTGCACCCGGGCGCGGTGGAGCTGTGCGACGGCGTCGACCAGGACTGTGACGGCGTCATCGACGACGCGGAGAGCGGCGCGTGGTACGTCGACGCCGACGGCGACGGCTTCGGCGACCCGGAGACCGAGCAGGCGAGCTGCGACGGCGAGGGCCTGACCGCCGACGGCAGCGACTGCGACGACGCCGACCCGGCCATCAACATCGCCGCCGACGAGCTGTGCGACGGGATCGACAACGACTGCGACGGCGCGGTGGACGAGCCCTCCGCCGCCGACGCGGCCGACTGGTACGCCGACGTCGACGGCGACGGCTTCGGCTCCACCGAGCGCCAGCGGGCCTGCGAGGCCCCCGAGGGCTACGTCGCGCTGAGCACCGACTGCGACGACGCCGACCCGGCCGTGAACCCCGACGCCACCGAGGTCTGCGACGGCGTCGACAACGACTGCGACGGGCAGACCGACGACGACGCGTCGGTCGACGCGCCGAGCTGGTACCCCGACGCCGACGCCGACGGCTACGGGGACGGCCGGGCCGAACTGGTGGCCTGCACACAGCCCTCGGGCACCGCCGACAACGCCGACGACTGCGACGACGACGAGCCCACGGTCCACCCGGGGGCCGCCGAGGCCTGCGACGACCTGGACAACGACTGCGACCTCACGGTGGACGAGGGCGTGCTGACCACGTTCTACCTGGACTACGACGCCGACGGCTACGGCGACGACGCCCGCGCGGTCGAGGGCTGCGCCGCCCTGGCGGGCTACGTCAGCGCCGGGGGCGACTGCGACGACACCGACACCGCCTACAACCCCGGCGCCGCCGCCGGCTGCGACGGCGAGGACTACGACTGTGACGGCCTGGTCGACAACGACAGCGACGGCGACGGCGCCTCCGACTCGGCCTGCGGCGGCACCGACTGCGACGACGCCGACGCCAGCCTCACCCTGTGCGGCTCCTGCCTGGAGATCCTGAACACCTCGGCCTCAGCGACGGACGGGTCCTACGACATCGACCCCGACGGCGACGGCGTCAGCGACACGGTGCTCTGCGACATGACCACCGACGGCGGCGGCTGGATGCAGCTCGTCGACGACGACTACAGCGCGGACCCCTGCCCCGGCAACTGGGTCCAGGACGCCGCCCAGGGGGTCTGCCACCGCGACACCGCCCGGGGCAGCGACGTCTCCGCGATCTTCGACGCCCACGGGGTCACCTGGGACGAGGCGCGCGGGGCGATGACCGCCTACCAGTACGCCAGCACCAACGCCTTCTGGTACGCCAGCGGCACCACCCTCGACGACTGGTACGTCGACGGCGTGTCCATCACCCACGGGGCCAGCACCCGCGCGCATGTGTTCACCTACGCGGTGGGCTACTCCATCTCCCAGGGCTACGTCTACGACTGCCCGGCCATCGGCGGCAACCCCGCGCCGCTCTACGTGGGCAGCGACTTCCTCTGCGAGAGCGGCAACTCGGGCACCACCTTCGCCTACGTCTGGTACACCCCGCTGCTGTTCGCCAACGACACCTTCCAGGTGACCCTCGCGTCGCCCACGACCGACGACGTCGAGGTCCGCATCATGTGCGACGAGGAGTCCAGCAGCCACAGCTACAGCGAGGACGTGGGCGTCGCGTCGCTGGAGCTGTGGGTGCGCTGAGCTACATCCAGTCCATGTCGATCTCGTGCAGGTCATCGGCGGGGTAGCCGAAGCGCTGCTCCAATTCGACGAGGGTGAAGCCGCGCTCGGCGGGGTCGATGGCGCGGGCCAGCAGCGCGGCGAGGGCCTCGACCGGCTCCTCCAGGGGGGCGACGGCCTGGGCCACCTCGTGCATGGCCCAGCGAAGCTCCACCGCCCCGGCCTCCAGCACCCCGCTGTTGTGTCGGCGCAGCGCCCGGGCCTTCTGCACGAAGCCGAACAGGTACATGAAGCCGATCCGTGGCCCGAAGGGGGTGTGGCGACCGCGCGGCTCGCGGGCCTCGATGTAGGTGGCGATGGCCTCATCCAGCGGCGGGCAGCCCTCCCGGCCCTTCAGGAAGTCGCCGAACTGAAGCGCAGAGATGGGGTGGGGCGGTTGGCGGTTCGGGGGCAGCCCGGGGTCCGGCGTGGCCTCGGACCAGACCCCGAAGGCCCGGCTCAGCGCGCGCACCCGCAGGAAGCGCACCCGCGCCGGGGGCCTGGCCTTCAGCGCCGCCTCGCTCCAGTCTGCGGGCTTGGGGGCCCAGCTCAGGAAGTCGAAGACCTCCTCCAGCAGGTCGCGGGCGCGGTAGAGGCGTGGCGGCTGCGGGTCGGCGTCCAGGTCCACGCACACCAGCGCGCCGGTGCGGCCATCCCAGGTCACCGCCAGGCCGCGCCCCGTCCAGCGCAGAGTGAGGTGGCCGATGGAGCGGCTCACGTCGTCCGGCGGCCCCAGGGCGCCGCGCAGCGTCTCCTCGGTCAGCGAACCGAAGCGCGCCATCCCCTCCCGGACCAGCCGGAGCTGTCGGACGAGGCCCTCGGCGAGCCACAGCCCCGCGACCTCGCCGGTGGACGGGAAGGTGAGCCAGTAGTGGCCGTCCGGCGGCGGCTCGGGCACCTGCGGCGGGGGGCCGTCCCCCCAGTGGTTGGCCGGCTTGAGCCAGGCCGCCGGCACCAGCGCGGAGGGGTACCCCACGCAGATCCCCAGCGCCCGAAGCTCGGTCAACGGCACGCTGGGGTCCCAGAGCGCCTCGGGGCGCTCGTTGAGGCTGACCGTCATCTCACACCCTCCATGTGGACCAGACCCCGGGAGGTTATCGCAGGTCCATGCCCTCCCCCCAGCACACCGTGACCCTCACCACCCCCTTCACCTGGGACGGCGCCCTGGCCCGCCCCGACGAGGTGGCCGTCCTGCGGCTCCGGGACGACGGCGACGCCGTCGAGCTGCGCGTCAGCGCCCCCTTCCACGGGGACCCGCCGCCGCCCGGCTCCCCCGGCCCCAACGACGGCCTGTGGGGGTATGAGGTCGTCGAGCTGTTCATCGCCGGCCCCGGAGCGCCGGTCCCCTACGTCGAGGTGGAGCTGGGCCCCCACGGCCACCACCTCGTCCTGACCCTGGCGGGCGTCCGCAGCCCCACCGCCCGCGCCCTGCCGCTGGACTACACCGCCGAGCGCCGCGGGGACCGCTGGGTGGGCGTCGCCCGCATCCCCCGCACCCTGCTGCCCCCCGAGCCCTGGACCGCCAACGCCACCGCCATCCACGGCCAGGGCGAGGGGCGCGTCTACCTGTCCGGCGTGCCCCTCCCCGGCCCCGCCCCCGACTTCCACCAGCCCGGTCGCTTTTCGCCGCTGCGGCTACCCTGAGGGGGTCTCCTCGGCCACGGCCCGGCAGTCGCGGCACACGAAGTGGGTGCGCCCGCCGTCCCCGCGCCCGCTGGTGGGGCCGACCGGCTGCATCAGCCAGGCCTTGAGCGCGTCGCGCAGGCGCAGGGCGTGACAGCGGTCACAGCGCAGGGACGGCCGCCAGATCCGATGGGGCATGGAGCCTCCTTATCTCATTGACAGCCTGGATCGCCGTGCTTAGTACCCATGATGTCAAATGAATGAGTCGTCATTCAGCGGAGGATCGTATGCTGGATTCGCTGTTGCAGACCCCGGAGAAGGTGCGGCAGGCCCCTGAGCGGCTGCGCACCCGGGGCACCCAGGTCGTCAATGACGTGCGCCACCGGGTCCACCTGGCCCGCGGCGACGGTCAGGAGCGGCTGTGGCTGCTCCGCACCGACGTGCTCACCCGCGCCGAGGACCTGCTGGCCCGCAGCAAGGACGTTCCGGTGGTCAGCCGGGTCCTGCCCCGCGCCGAGCGCCTCGTGCACGAGCGCCTGGAGGCCACCACCCGGCCTCCCATCCGCGACTACGACGACCTGAACGTCAAGAAGGTCGGGCAGGCGGTCGAGGGCCTGGATCGGGTCGAGCTGCTGCGGGTCCGCCGCTACGAGGTGGCCCATAAGAACCGGGTCACGGTGCTGCGCGCGGTCGACCGCGAATTGGAGCGCCTCAAGCAGCCGCCGCAGGCCGCGTAGCGGCTACCCGGCGGGCTTCTCCACCACCAAGATGGCGAAGTGGCCGCCCTTGCGGCCCACCACCTCGACCGGGGTGAAGCCCGCGCGCCGACACAGGAACGCCAGGTCGTCCGGGGAGAACAGGCAGTGCTCCCGGAAGTGCTGGAGCACGTCCGGGGTCAGGTCCCGGTCGCCCAGGTAGTCGGACAGGTCCCAGCGCACCCAGTCGTACAGCACCAGCCGCCCCCCGGGGCGAAGGGCACGGAACGCCTCGCCCAGCAGCGGCGGCGGGAAGGCCATCTCGTGGAAGACCATGACGGCGGTGACCACGTCAAAGGCGGCGTCCTCCACCGGCAGGGGGTGGGCCAGATCGGCCACGATCAGCTCGGCGTCGGCGTCGTCGGCGTGGGCGCGGGCGGTCTCCAGCATCACCGGCTGGACCTCCAGGGCCACCAGCCGCGCCTCGGGCAGCCGCACCCGCAGCATGGGCAGCAGCAGGCCCGGCCCGGTGCCGAGGTCCAGCACCGCGCGGGGCTCGACGGGGGCGACGTGCTGGTCCCACACCCCCCACCAGATGGGGCCGAAGCGCCCGGCGGAGGTCTCGATCATCGCATCCCGGAACTCGGTGAAGTCGCCGTGATGCCGCTGCAGGTGGTCGAGGGAGCTGCTCATGGGGCTCCTCTAACGTCCGCGGGTGAGCGCTGCGGGGCGCACCTGGGCGGGGTTGCGCCAGTCCGCGAGGCGCGCCTGCAGGTCGTCGTCGCCCTCGGCCGCGGCCCGCTCCACGAAGGAGACCCAGGCTTGCTCGGAGACATACGCGTAGTCGGCGTCCAGGCGGACCCGGGGCTGCCCCGGGGCGAACGCGGCCCACTCCGAGGCGCGGATCCCCCAGGTGATCCGCCCGATCCGGGCCTTGTCCAGCTCGGGCTCGGGGGCCCAGGCCATCGCCTCCTCACCCGTGCGGTGGTCGTACAGGAAGTTGACGCCCTGGTGGGCGATCAGCAGCTCGGGCAGCGGGCGGGGGATCCCCTCGATGAGGCGCTCGTAGCGCCCGTAGGGCGGGCCGGCGTGGGGGTCGGCGCCGGTGAGGCAGAGGGGCAGCAGCGCGAGGCTCCACCAAGCCCGGCGGGCGGGGATCTCGGGGAGACGCTCTGCAAGGAGGCCCACCAGCAGGGGCACAGCGACGAGGGGCCCGACGAGGCTCAGGCGGTACCCCATGTCCAGGGTGTCGGTCCGCCAGGGCAGCAGGGCCGGCGCGAGGGCGGCCAGCCCGGCCACGGCCAGAGGGCGCCGCGCCGGCGTCCGCAGCGCCCACAGCGCCGCTGCTGCGGCGGGCCACACCAGGGCCTGCTCGGCCAACTCCGCCGGGTGGGTCTGCCTCAAGCGCGCCCACGCGAACGGAGCGGGGGGCCACGCGCCGGGGTCAAGCTGCCCGAGGAGCCGCACCTGATCCGTAGGATGAAGCAGGCCGGGGCTCGCGACGCTCAGGAGCCCGAAGGCCAGGCCCCCCAGGGCCACCGCGAGCGCGCCGCGGGCCAGCGCCCGCCCGGAGACACCCTCCAGCAGCCGTCCGAGCAGCCAGCCCGCCGCGGCCAGCGCGACCAGGCCCGCCCCCAGCCGGTGCGCGGTGGCCGCCGCCAGCGCCGCGAGCGCGAGCGCGCCCCGCCGCCCCCCGGCGACCCCCAGCGCCACGAAGGCCAGCCAGGGGGCGGCCATGCCCAGGTTCTTGGGGAAGTCAGCGGCCAGGTGGGTCAGAACCGGCGAGGCCATCGCCCAGGCCGCCAGGGCGAGCGCCGCGCGGCGCCCCCCCAGCGAGGACCCCGCCCAGGCCGCCGCCGGGACGCAGAGCGCCGCCAGCGCCGCCGCCCCGATCTTCAGGCCCCAGGTGGGGTCCCCCACCAGCGCCGCAGGCAGGGCCAGGACCCGCAGCGCCCAGCTCGCGTCCGGCACATGCAGCGCGCCGGTCGAGAGGAGATCCTCGATCTGGACCACGTAGTAGTAGCCGTCGGTGCCCGGCGGGTGGGGGCTGCGCGCCAGCCAGGCCAGCCGCCCGAGCGCGGACAGGGCCGTCATCGCGATGAGGGGGGCCCGAATCGACTGCATCGCGGCGCCTCGCGGGCCTCAGTACACGCCGGGCCCGATTCCCTGTATCATGTGCCTCCAGGAGCCGAAGCGAACCGCCGGTCGGAGAGCCATGCGCCAGGAGCAGGACGCCATCCCCGAGCGTCAGCCAGAGCGGCTGCGGTGGCCGCTGTGCTACGCAGCCGAGGGCTGGTCGGTGACGGTCGACCGCCACCCGGACGGGGGTCTGTTCGCGCTGCTCGAAGGTCCCAGCCCCGCCGGGCTCATGCTGGAGGAGGGTCTGCTGCCCCTGCACCGGCGCCGCTGGACCCGCCTGCCCCTCACCGCGATGCCCGCCGAGTTGACCCTCTGCCCGGTCGACGGCGGCGCCCACACCCTCACCCGCCGCTGAGCATGCGCCGGGCGTAGTCAGGCCAGAGCGCCGCCGCGCCAGCGCGCGCCAGGGTCCCCCGCACCACCTCCGGCGGGACGTGGTACCAGTTGATCCCCCCGCAGGCCGCGCAGGGCCCCACCTCGTCGAAGGCCCCCCGGATGTGGGCCAGCCGCCGCCGCTCCGCCTCCGCGCCCTCCCAGAGCGCCCGGAAGCCCTGGGTCGCGAGGTCGCCCAGGTCCAGCTCCCCCGGCAGGTCCGCGCAGCACATCATCAGGTGGCCGTCGTGGCGGATCACCGGGGTGGCCCACAGGCCCGCGCAGGGGGGACGGGGCCCTGGCGCCTCCAGGGTGGACGCCCAGGGGCGCTCCGACCACACCCGGATGTGGACGTGGCCCCAGTCTTCGTCGGTGACGCCCAGGGCGTCGACGGTGCGCTCGTAGAGCAGGTCCGCCTCGCGCTGGCCCTCGCCCCCCGCGGCCACCGAGAGGCGCTTCACCATGATCTCGCTGTAGCCCTTGCCCCCGCCATAGCAGGCCAGGGCGTCGGACCAGTAGCCGATGAAGTCCCCCAGCTCATGGGCGTTGCCGGGCTGGACCACGAACTGGAGCTGCACGTTGAGGCGCACGTCCCCCCGCAGCCGGGCGCGCCGGGACAGGAACCGGCGGATGTTGCGCCGCACCCGGTGCAGGGCGTCCTGGCCCTTGACGTGGTGGTAGGTCTCCGGGGTGTGGGCGTCGACGGTGAACACCAGCAGCAGGGGCAGCTCAGGCGCCTGGGTGTAGACCTGGACCAGGCGATCCATGCGCGCGGGGTTGAGCTTGATGGCGTTGGTGTCGATCCGCAGGTAGCCCACCCGGCCCGTCAGGCGGCGCTGGGCGTAGGCCACCATGTCCTCCAGCCCCGGATGCAGCGAGGGGTCCCCCAGCCACTGGAAGATGAGGTGGTCGAAGCGGGCGTCGTCCGCCACCAGCCCGTCGATGATGTGCCGGTAGAGGTCGAGGTCCATGATCCCCTTGGGCACACCGTGGATCTGCGCCTGCCCTTCGAAGTGGGGGGTGCACATCCGGCACGACAGGTTGCAGCGGTCGGTGGGCTCGATCTGGAGCACGCCGAAGTGGTCAAGGGAGACGTTCATGGGCCCACGCAGGCTGGATTCACCTGACCTCCCATTGACCGAGGAGGCAGGCTGTGACAGGTTACCCTCTCTGCGGCGGACTTTCCCCACCTGGAGACCCCATGCGCCTGTTCCTGCTGATCGCCTCGCTGTGCGCGCTTGTGGCCTGCAACAACCCGTGTCAGGATCTCTGCAAGGAGATCGCCTCCTACGCCGAAGACTGCAACATCACGGTCCCTGACACCGAGCCGGGCGCCTGCATCGACGCGATGCGCCGCCGCGAGCTGACGGCCGAGGACCGTGACACTTGCCGTGACAACGCGGAGTTCCTGAGAGACGAGTGGACCTGCGCGGACGTCGAGCTGTACTTCGACAACCCCGGGGGTGGCGGCGAAGGTTGATTTTCCGGCCGCAGCCCGCCCCCTCCCCCCAGGGCAGGCCCGCGGCCCGGTCACCCCACCGGCCAGCCCGGTGGACTCGGGGGGGTCCCCAGCGGTAGAGTCCCCGATGAGGAGCATGAGGTCCCCTTGAGCCAGAGCCAGTTCCAGCCCGAACTCTTCGGGAAGTACTACCTGGTCGACAAGGTCGCGGTCGGGGGGATGGCCGAGATCTTCAAGGCCAAGACCTTCTCGACGGCGGGGTTCGAGAAGCTCCAGGTCATCAAGCGGATCCTGTCCCACCTCTCCGACAACGAAGAGTTCGTCTCGATGTTCATCGACGAGGCGAAGATCTCGGTGTCGCTCCAGCACGCCAACCTCGTCCAGATCTACGACTTCGGGAAGATCCACGAGAACTACTTCATCGCGATGGAGTGGGTGGACGGCAAGGACGTCAAGCAGATCCTCCGCAAGCTGGCCCAGAAGCGCAAGCTCCTCCCCGAGGAGTTCGCCGTCTTCCTCGCCCACGAGATCTGCAAGGGCCTGGACTACGCCCACAAGAAGACCAACCTCCAGGGCGAGCCGCTGGGCATCATCCACCGGGACATGTCGCCGTCGAACGTCCTGGTGTCGTACTCCGGCGAGGTCAAGGTCGCCGACTTCGGCATCGCCAAAGCGGAGATGTCCCAGTACAACACCAAGGATGGCGTGCTCAAGGGCAAGTTCGAGTACATGAGCCCCGAGCAGGCCCGCGGCGAGGAGGTCACCCAGCAGTCCGACCTCTTCTCGGTGGGCATCATCCTCTACGAGATGCTGACCGGGCGCCGGCTGTTCAAGTCGGACAACGAGATCAAGACGCTGGAGAAGATCAAGTCCGTCGCGATCCGCCCGCCCTCCGCGCTGAACCCGAACATCCCGCAGCGCCTCGACGACCTGGTGATGCGGGCGCTGACGGCCGAGCCCGCCGATCGTTACCAGGACGCCCGCGAGTTCCAGCAGGAGCTGCTGGAGTACATGTACCCCAGCACCCCGCCGGTCATTCAGCGCAGCCTGGCGATGTTCATGGAGCAGCTCTTCGCCGAGGAGCGCGCCGACGAGCGGGATCGTCTGGAGGCCGGCACCGTGCTCGCCCTCCAGTTGCACGCGGAGCAGCAGCGCCTGGAGGCGGAGCGCAAGGCCGCTGCGGACGAGTGGGACGGCGACGTCGGCTCCAGCGCGAGCATCCGCACCGAGACCCGGGCCGGACCGCCCCTGGCGCTGTTGGCCCTGATCCTGCTGCTGCTCGTGGCGGTCGGCGTGCTGGCCTGGCGGGCGCTGAACCCCGAGGAGCCCACGGTCGTCGAGGTCGAGGTCAGCCCCACCACCGGGGCGCTGCTCATCCGGGTGCGCCCGGTGGAGGCCAAGGTCTTCGCCGGCCAGCGCCTGATCGGCACGGGCACCCAGGTCGACGTCGGCGACCTGCCACCGGGCGACATGACCCTGCGCTTCGAGGCGGACGGCTACCAGATCGCCGAGGAGACCGTCACGGTGGTCGCAGGGGAGCGCCTGGTGCTGCCGGTGACCCTCCAGCCCGACGAGCCCGAGCCGCCGCCGGAGATCACCCCGCCGAACCCGCCCGAGGAGGGCCCGCAGACCCCGGTGGCCTCCGATCCCACCACCTTCACCTTCGAGTCCTCGCCCTCGGGCGCGACGGTGAAGCTCGGGGGCGCGGTGCTGGGCACGACCCCGTTTGACTGGGACGGGGCGCGCACCAACAAATCGTATCGAATCACCTACTCCCTGGACGGCTACGATCCGGTCAGCTTCTCGGCGAAGTCAAGCAGCACAGACGGCGAGACCTTCAGCCGCAGCCTCAAGAAGACGGTGGCGGCCACGGGCCAGGTGAACATCACGCTGGACACCACCAAGCGCTGGGCCGACATCTTCGTGGACGGCAAGAAGGTTGGGCAGACGCCGCTCTTCAAGCACGAGCTGCCCGCCGGCACCCACAGCATCCGGGCGGTGAACGAGTCCATCGGGCTGGACAAGACCCAGTCGGTGACGGTCGGCGCGGGGGAGACCGCGCGGGTGGTGTTCAGTCTGGAGTAGGGTGGGCGTAGCGGTCAGGGCCCGGAGCCGAGGAGGAGGTAGGCGGCGCCTCGACGCGCATCCTGGCCGCCCTGCAAAGGAGCACCCACGAGCAGGTCCTCGACCCCATCGCCGTTGGCGTCCCGACCCCCAGCCACCGAGGTCCCCATCCGATCCCCGGAAGACTCCGAGGTGATGATCAGGTCCGAGTCCTGGGTCGTCCGGTTGCCCCCAAGCGGGCCGTAGCAGACGTGGACGCCCCCTCCTCCGACCTCGACCTCCGCGCGCAGGGACCCGGCCACCACCACGTCCGCGAACCCATCCCCGTCCAGATCCGACAGCGCGACCGACTCTGCGAACCTTGAGCCGTCCTGGTCGCCGGACACCCGCGCCGTGGCGAGGGTCAGCGAGCCCGACGAGAGGTCATCCATCCGCACCACATAGGCCCGCCCGACCAGCATAGAGCCGTCCTGGGCACCCTCGACGCCGACCAGCAGGTCATCGAGCCCGTCGCCGTCCACGTCTCCGCCACCAGCGAGGGCCGTGCCCGCCTCATCTCCCGCGCGCTCCCCGGACAGGGCACCGTCCGCATCAGACGCCACCAGGTCGGCTTGCACCGGGCCCAGGAAGACCAGCAGAGCGCCCGTCCTGGTGGCAACCCCTGGCGCGCCGACCGCGAGGTCCGCTACGCCGTCGCCGTTCAGATCCGATGCGTTGGAGACTGCGGCACCGAGCTGATCCGATGCGCTGTCGCCTCGCAGGGTGTGTGCGGTGGCATCTTCCAAGGAGGCTGCCCCGGCTGGGACAGCGTCGACCAGGAAGACCGAGCCGCGCAGCCCGGCGTCGTCCGAGACACCCACCACCAGCTCGACTGCCCCGTCCCCGGTCAGGTCACCGTCTGCCGCGACGTCGTCCAGGTCATCCCCGTGAGAGAGGCTCGCGGTGAGCACGTCCGAGAGGTCCCGGGTCCCCCGGACGTCGCCATCCACGAGGTACAGCACGCCGTCGGTGGTGTTGGTTCCCCCGAACCCGGTGGCCGCGATCAGCGGGCTCGTCTGCCCGGCCATGCCCTCGATCCAGGCCACGCCGGTGCCCAACTCCGTGCCGGGCTCCTCACCGTGGATGATCGCGAGGGCCACATCGCCGACGTACTGGTCGGCTGCCAACCCGGCCCCGATGACGTAGACGTAGCCGACATCGTCTGTGTGAAGTGGAGCCCAGGGGGCGCCGAGGACGAGGTGCCGGCCGTCCCCGTCGACGCCGCCGAAGGCGACCGCGTCCCCCATCCGACCGCCGACGTCGTCGTCACCGTCCAGCCGGTGTCCGGCGAGCGCGCCGCCGAGATCAGCCATCGTCACGTCGCCGAGCAGGCGGCAGGCCGTCGCGCTGCCGCTGCAGTCGTTCACCACGCCGTCGTTGCAGATCTCCTCGGCGCCGTCGAACACCCGGGGATCTGCGTCATCGCAGTCGCCGTCGGCCTCCACGTAGCCCTCGGGGGCCAGGCAGGTGCGGACGGAGCCCGTGGTTGCCCCCTGGCCGTCGCCGTCACTGTCCGGATACCAGTTGAACAACAGCCCGTCGTCCACCACCCCGTCGCAGTCGTCGTCCAGGCCGTTGCAGACCTCGGTGGCGCCGGGGTGGATGTCATCGTCGGTGTCGTCGCAGTCCTCGTCCAGCGGGAAGCCGTCGACGTCGGCGTCGAAGTCGTCGTCCTCGGCGCAGTCCTGATCCACGCCGTCGTACCAGATCTCCACCGCGCCCGGGTGGATGGTCGCGTCTCCGTCGTTGCAGTCGTCCCGGCCGAGGAAGCCGTCGCCGTCAGCGTCCGTCACCATGGCCTCAAGGAGGGCGTACTCCTCCCGAGAGGTGAGGCAGGCGACGAGGAACGTCAGCAGGAGGATGGCGACCCAATGCTTCATCTTCGTCTCCCTGCGCTACGGGGTTGCGCAGGGAGAAGGGTATCAGGGTGGGTCGTTTGCTGCTGCTTCGCCTCTGGAGGGGGGTGTCGATATTCAGTCACCCTCTGACGGCCCGGTCGACGGAAATTGGTCAATAAACAAGATATAAACTTGACTATTCCATCATTCATGGCTCCAGGAACGCCTCTTGCTGAGCAGAGGGTCACCGACTGAGGTGACCCGTGACTCGCACACGCCGGCCGCATGACACGACCCCACAACAAGCGGCGGTACGCCCCTCCCCCGGCGCGCTGCTGGCCCTGGCTGCGACCCTCCTCTCCGGCTGGCTGCTGATGGGTCCCGTGCTGGGCGCCATGACCACGCAGGTGCTGGGCGCCTACGACTCGGAGGCCGGCTGGCACATCTGGCGACATGCGGCGTACCTGCGGACGTTCGCGGACCCCAGCCCGTGGATCCATCTGCCGGAGCACGGCGCGCGGAACCCGGGGGCCGCGAACCTGTTCCCTGGCTCCACCCTGCTCTCCTGGCCGTTCTACGCCCTCGCGGGGGGAGGGCTCAGGGGCGTGGCCCTCTCCTGGAACGCGCTCCACCTGCTCGCGCTGCTCGGCGGCGCGCTGGGGACCTGGGCCTCGGTGCGTCTGTGGTTGGCTGAGGACCCGGGGCGCTTCGCCGCCGGTGCGGCGACCGCCATCGTCGCGGCGGGTGCCTATCTCCAGGAGTTCCCGGACGTCGGCCGTCTGGAGACCCTCCACCAGCTCCTCTACCCGCTCCACCTCGCCGCCCTGCTGTGGACCACCCAGCGGCCCCGCCAGCTCCTGCCGCTGCTGGCCTGCACCGCCAGCTTCGCGCTGATGGCGATGCAGGGAGGCTTCCCGGCGCTCTTCCTGGCGATCATCGAGCCGCCGGTCGCCCTGTGGTGTCTCGTTCGGTCAGACGACCGCAGGTGGAGCGCCGTCGCGCTCGGGCTCACGGCGGGGGCCGGCGCCCTGGCGCTCTGGCCCTGGATCGACGCCCACCAGACCTGGCCCAGCCCTGCCCTCCAGGGCCGGGAGGGTGAGATCAGCGTCGCCCTCGCCCAGCTCCTCCCGGGCGGGCGGGACATCCCCTTCCCTCGCGGCTACCACGTCACCCCCTACCCGGGCGTCGTCGCGCTGGCGGCGGCCACCGCGGCCGCGCTCCGCGATCGGTCCTCCCGCGTTTGGCTGCTCATCGCCATCCTCGCGGGGTGCTTTGCCGTGGGACCCGAGCTGCGCTGGACGCCGAGCGGCCCGCTGTGGGCCACCGGGCCGGTGGGCCTGCTGCGCGACGCCTTCGACTGGCCCATCCCCTCGACCGGCTGGAGCCGGATCGGCACCTGGTTCCCCACCCTGTTGGCGATGGCAGCAGCGCCGCTGCTGGTTGGTCGCCCCCGCGTCGCCGTGGCGCTCGCGCTCGGCGCCTGCGTCGACCAGCTCTCCTTCGCTCCGGCCTGGCGCCATACGGAGGCGGCGTGGGTGTTGCCCCCGGCCCAGGAGCTGCGTCCGCTCCTGGACGAACACACCGTTTGGGTCCCTTTCGACGATCGCTCCTTGACCTGGATCCAGACCCGTGAGGATCCGGCCCTCCGGCGCTACCCCATCCAGGAGAGCATGGAGCTGGGCACGCTCCGCTACCTGGACCGCCTGGTCCCCGGCCACGCCTCCGGCTTTCGGGGGCTCGCTCGCCGCGGGCCGGTGCCGCCGCCCCCATCCCCCGCGTGCGTGGTCCAGGATCTTCGTGCGCTCTCAGCGTCGGGATACGCCTGGTTGGCCTTCGTCGGGGACCGCGTCGATGACGACACGCTCTCGAAGGCGACCCAGCCCATCCTGGCTGGCGTGGGGGAGCCGACGCTGCGCTCAGCGCGGGGGATGGCGTGGCGCCTGTCAGGCGACTGGCCGGACATGGGCGTCTGTACGGAGTCCAGACCGCAGCCGCAGCGCCCTCCGCGGCACCCGCCTGGAGGGCGCTGATCAGGTCGTTGGAGGGGGGTGTCGAAATTCAGTCACCCTCTGACGGCCCAGCCTCGAACAGGCACGAAACAACCATTTTCGAAGCATGGTTTTCACGTAGATCATGTCCGCCGGCATACCTCTTGCTTGAGGGACGGTCACCACCTGAGGTGACCCGTGCCCCGAGCGCACCAGCAGCGCCCCCAACAGGACATCGCCCCGCTCCCTGACGAGGCCATCGAGGCGGTCGAGCCCGACAAGCTCATCGTCTTTGAAGAAGCGTGGTCCCCCGAGCGCGCTGCGGTCGCCCAGGACGGCCTGGGCAACGCCGGAGTCGCCGCGTTGGTGGATCTCGGCGGCGACGACGCGCCGGAGCCGGCCGCTGGCGGCTTCTCGTGGCGACCGGACCCACTGGAGGCCGAGCCGGGCACCCTGCCCACTTCGGACCTTGTATCCGCCTGGCCCGCCCTGCAGGCGCAGGCACCGAACCGCCTCGCCAAGGTGGCCGATGGGGTCGCGGCGCACCTCCCGGTCCTGCCCACGCCCACCGGGCTGACCGCCCAGGACCCTGCTGCCTCGCCCCCTCCAGCCCTTTCGCTGCCCGCGCCTCAGGTCGAGGCGGCTACCGCCGATGGCGCTGAGACCCTCGACGCCATCCAGCCCGCCGCAGAGCTGTCGCCAGCCCTCGACGCCGCCCTCGCCCACACCGCCACCGACCTCGGCGCGCAGACCCTCGGCCCCTCCCCACTCGACGGCTTCATCGGCGAGGGACTCCAGCTTCGGCCCGCGGACGGGATCTCCCTCCCCGAGCTGACCGCGCCGGAGCTGCCCCCTGCGCTGGACCTGAGCGCCCTCACCCCCGCCCTCGACGCCCGGATCGCGCCCCACCTCGCCGAGGCCCAGGCTGCTGAAGCGTCGATGTCATCGGACGCAGCGAGGCTTCAGGCCGCTCACCTGCGCGAGCTGGATGCCCTCCAGGACCAGGCCATCGCGCAGCAGCTCGGCCTGCGCGAGGGAGCGCTCGCCGAAGCGTCCCAGGCCCGCACCGCCTGGCAGGCCGAGCTGAATCAGTCCGCCGCTGCCGCCATGCAGCAGACCGCCGAGGCCCGCCAGCAGACCCTCGACGCCATGCAGGTCGAGACCGCCCGGGTCAACGAGCAGGCCGGGGCCGCCGGCTTCGTCGATGGCGTCTACGACACCGTCCGCGAGGGCGCCCGGGGAATGTTCGACGCCGCTCAGGGGGCTGCGCAGCGCGCCATCGCCGCAAGCCAGGCGCTGCTCTCCCGCATGGTGCAGGGCTACGCGCGGCTCGTGCAGGCTGTGCTCCAGACCACCCTGGCGGCCTGGCCGGGCCTGGCGGATCGCTGGTGCGGCGTCATCCAGGGTGTGGTGGACCGGGCCCAGGGGGCCATCGACGCGGTCGCGGACGGCCTGCGCAGCGCCTCGGAGGCGGTGCTCGGCGGGCTGGCCGACGGCCTGGACGTCATGCTCGCCCTGGGGCAGGCCACCTGGGTCGGGGCGCTGACCCTCGCCGGGCTCGTGGTCACCGGGGACTGGGAAGCCATCGCCGAGGGACTCCACAACCTGCTGGAGGCCGCGAAGACCGCCCCGCCCCAGTTCGAGTCCGCCGCCTGGGAGGAGCTGCTGGGCGTCGACCTCGACCAGCCGCTGTCGCCAGCCGAGCTGGCTGCGGCGGGGCTGGGGGCCAGCGCTGAGGTGCTGCCGGGGCCGCCCTGGACGCCAGAGAACGTCGGGGTGGACCGGGTGCTGACCTCCCTTCAGCTCTCCCCCGAGCTGCTGGCCTCGCTCCCCGAGCAGGGCGAGGTCGAGTTCGGATTCTCCAACGACCCCGATCGCCGCATCGAGCGCATCCTGGGGCTGGAGGAGCAGGCCCCGACCGACGACGGCCTCTCCCCCAGGGAGCGCGCCCAGGCCCGCTGGACGCTGATGAAGGACGGACTCCGCCGCTGGTGGGCTGAGCGCTGGCCGGCTGTACTGGGTGCGGGGGTGTTGGGCGTCGCGGGCTTCATCGGCCTCAACGTGCTCACCGCGGGGGCCGCGACCGCCGCATTGCCGGTGATGGTGGGCGCGATGGGCGCGGCGATGGGGCTGGCCGGCGCGGTGCACATCGCGGGCCACGTCCGGGACTACCTGGAGAAGGGCTGGGCCGGCGACGCCCAGGGAGGCGGCAAGGCGCTGGCCAAGGCGGGCGCGGCGGGGGCCATCGAGCTGGCGATGCTGGCCACGATGAAGGCGGGCAGCGCGGCGATGGCCGGGGCCAGGGCGGCGGGGCGCGGCGCGAAGGCGGCGGTGGGCGTGGCCCGAAGGGGCGCAGAGTTCGTGCTGGAGCGGGGTCGTGTGCTGCTCAAGGGTCTGGGGGACTCCGCGGTCGGGCGCGGGGCCCGCAGCCTCGCGGAGCTGGGCGAGGCCCTGCTGGCCCGGACCCGGTTCCGGGGCTTCAAGCTCTCCCTGAAGGGCCGCAGGCTGCGGATCTGGGGGAAGGTCAACCCCTGGGTGCAGCTGGTGGACCAGCGATTGGTGGAGGTGGACCCCCAAACCCCCGGTTCTCGTAGCATCTCGGACGAGGAACTTGATGATCTCTCCGAGTGGGTACGTCGCGATCAGATCGCCAACGGTGGCTACCACGCTCGGAAGATGTCGCGGACATGGGCCCGTGAGGACCACGCTGCAGCCCTCGTTGCCCAAGGCTCCCAGGGACTCCCCAATGAGACCAGGACCGCCAAGGACATCGTCCGCTGGTTGAAGAGGAACCGGTTCGAGAAGGTCAACACCGAGGGCAGCCACGCGCAGTTCAAGCTGAACGGCGCCGGCCCGAAAGTCACAGTCCCCATACACGGGGGAGACGTCAAGCCTGGTACCCTCGGCTCCATTCGCCGGCAGATCATGGCCGCGCTGCGCAAGGAGAAGCCGTGACGATGAACGCGCCTACGCTGGCAATCTGGCGCAGAATGAAGTGCGTCACTGACACCTGGGCTGAGCACGGAGATGCCCAGGCGTTGTTCTATGTCAAAGCAGACTTCTTCATGACCCTCGGCGACCCGCACGAGTTGGAGCAGCACGCTACGTTCGCCGAAGAGAGCCTTGAGGACTGGCTGGCGTCACAAGTGCGTCATGGAGCGATGGGCCAGATGCCACCTCAACGCCTTCCCGAGGTCATGGGTCGACCGACGGGGGATGCCTCTGGTCCCGATGCCGCGAGGCTGAACCTGTGGCAGCGGGCGCGAGAGGTGACCGGTCGATGGACCAAGCAAGGCGACGCGAAGCGCGCTGATGACGCGATCGCATCCTTCTTCGACAACTATGGCGACATGGACGCGCTGAAGCGGGTGGTGGAGCGCCTCGAAGCGGATCCGCGGTAGCACGATACCGAACCGTTACGGTGAAGCGCGAACGGATGACCCCAAGTCCGGCGCCGTGCCCCCACTGGATGCCGTGCCATCATTGGAGGCGTCGAGGGCTGTCCGTGGGTCCCTCCTATCCATCTCTACGGCGGCGGCCTCGGGCCCCGCCCATCCCGTCAATGAGACGGCCCCCTCAAAGACGGGCTCGATCGGCGCTCCATGCTGGTCCCGGACTCGATCGAAGGGGGGGTGTCGAAATTCAGCCACCTCCTGACAGCCCTGAACCACGGTGTCGCGCTGAAATCTTTTTCAAAGGTTATCTTTCAGGCGTCATTCCTTGCCTGGCACGTCTTTTGCTTCGTGGACGGTCACCACCCGAGGTGACCCGTGCCCCGAGCGCACCAGCAGCGCCCCCAACAGGACATCGCCCCGCTCCCTGACGAGGCCATCGAGGCCGTCGAGCCCGACAGGCTCGTCGCCTTCGACGAGGCGTGGTCCCCCGAGCGCGCCGCGGTCGCCCAGGACGGCCTGGGCAACGCCGGAGTCGCCGCGTTGGTGGACCTCGGCGGCGACGACGCGCCGGAGCCGGCCGCTGGCGGCTTCTCGTGGCGACCGGACCCCCTGGAGACCGAGCCGGGCACCCTGCCCACGTCGGACCTTGTATCCGCGTGGCCCGCGCTGCAGGCGCAGGCCCCGGTCCGTCTCGCCAAGGTGGCCGACGGGGTCGCTGGGCACCTCCCGGTCCTGCCCGCACCCGCCGGGCTGACCGCCCAGGACCCTGCGGCCTCGCCTCCTCCAGCCCTATCGCTGCCCGCGCCTCAGCTTGAGGGCAGCCCGGAGACCCTCGACGCCATCCAGCCCGCCGACACGCTGTCGCCGGCCCTCGACGCCGCCCTCGCCCACACCACCACCGACCTCGGCGCGCAGCCCCTCAGCCCCGCCCCGGTCGACGGCTTCATCGGCGAGGGACTCCAGCTTCGGCCCGCGGACGGGATCTCCCTCCCCGAGCTGACCGCGCCGGAGCTTCCTCCAGAGCTGGACTTGAGCGCCCTCACCCCCGCCCTCGACGCCCGGATCGCGCCCCACCTCGCCGAGGCCCAGGCTGCTGAAGCGTCGATGTCATCGGACGCAGCGATGCTCCAGGTCGCTCACCTGCGCGAGCTGGATGCCCTCCAGGACCAGGCCATCGCGCAGCAGCTCGGCCTGCGCGAGGGAGCGCTCGCCGAAGCGTCCCAGGCCCGCACCGCCTGGCAGGCCGAGCTGAATCAGTCCGCCGCTGCCGCCATGCAGCAGACCGCCGAGGCCCGCCAGCAGACCCTCGACGCCATGCAGGTCGAGACCGCCCGGGTCAACGAGCAGGCCGGGGCCGCCGGCTTCGTCGATGGCGTCTACGACACCGTCCGCGAGGGCGCCCGGGGAATGTTCGACGCCGCTCAGGGGGCTGCGCAGCGCGCCATCGCCGCAAGCCAGGCGCTGCTCTCCCGCATGGTGCAGGGCTACGCGCGGCTCGTGCAGGCTGTGCTCCAGACCACCCTGGCGGCCTGGCCGGGCCTGGCGGATCGCTGGTGCGGCGTCATCCAGGGTGTGGTGGACCGGGCCCAGGGGGCCATCGACGCGGTCGCGGACGGCCTGCGCAGCGCCTCGGAGGCGGTGCTCGGCGGGCTGGCCGACGGCCTGGACGTCATGCTCGCCCTGGGGCAGGCCACCTGGGTCGGGGCGCTGACCCTCGCCGGGCTCGTGGTCACCGGGGACTGGGAAGCCATCGCCGAGGGGCTCCACAACCTGCTGGAGGCCGCGAAGACCGCCCCGCCCCAGTTCGAGTCCGCCGCCTGGGAGGAGCTGCTGGGCGTCGACCTCGACCAGCCGCTGTCGCCGGCTGAGCTGGCTGCGGCGGGGCTGGGTGCCGGCGCTGAGGTGCTGCCGGGCCCGCCCTGGACGCCAGAGAACGTCGGGGTGGACCGCCTCATCACCGACCTCCAGCTGCCTCCCGAGCTGCTCACTGAGGTGCGGGGGCAGGGCGGTGAGGTCGAGTTCGGCTTCTCCAACGACGCCGAGCGCTCCATGGACAACATCCTGGGCCAGCAGGCCGCCGACCTGGACTGGGACGACGGTCTGGACCCCAAGGAGCGCGCCCGGGCCCGCTGGACCCTGATGAAGGACGGCCTGAAGCGCTGGTTCGCCGAGCGCTGGCCGGCCCTGCTGGGCGCCGGGGTGCTGGGGCTCGCCGGCTTCATCGGCCTCAACGTGCTCACGGGCGGGGCGGCCACCGCCGCGCTGCCGGTGGTGTTGGGCGCCGTGGGCGCGGCCATGGGGCTGGCCGGGGTGGTTCACCTCGCCGGGCATGTCCGGGACTTCCTGGAGAAGGGCTGGGCCGGGGACGCCCCCGGCGGCGGGAAGGCCCTGGCCAAGGCGGGCGCGGCCGGCGCCATTGAGCTGGCCATGCTCGCCACGATGCGGGTCGGCGGGGCCGCGATGAAGGGCGCGAAGGCGGCGGCGCGGGGCGCGCAGCGGGGCGCGGCCTACGCGGTGCGTCAGGGCAAGGTGATCCTCCGGGGCGTCGGGGACAGCGCCATCGGGCGGGGTGCCCGCAGCCTCGGCGAGCTGGGCGAGCGGCTGCTGGCGAAGACGCGGTTCCGGGGGTTCAAGCTGACGCTCAAGGGGACGCGGCTGCGGCTGTTCGGGAAGATCAATCCGTGGGTGCCGATCGCTGAATCCCAGGTGGATGAGTGGGAGGACGCGGGCCGGGCTGCTCGGCGACGCCGTGGCGCAGATAAACCCGGTGGCTCCAAAGGCCAGAGCTCAACGCCGGAGAAGGGGTCGAAGTTGGCGCGGAAGGACGGCGGTGGGGCTGTCCCAGGCGAGCGGGAGATCCGGAACAAGCGGGGCCAACTCATCGGCCGGTTCGAGAACGGTAGCCACCTGGAGATTGTTCCAGGCAAAGAGAACCTCTTTGGAGGAAACCTCATCGCCCTCCACCCCGAAAAGACCACGACCGTGACGGGAGTCCTCAAGGATACGAACGCCGTCGCCCGACGTGGCCTTTCACCAAAGGGTAAACCAACCGGCATCACTCGAACCGGCTCGAACCCTGGCGCCATCAACATTCTCCGTTCTCCGAAGTGGTCCGAGATCAAACAGAAGCACCTACCCCTGCTGGAGAGCGGAGACGACCTCCTCTACTGGAAGACGGTCACGGACGAGTTCTGGGAGACCGTCAACAAACCCTGGCTCGAGGACGCCATCAAGCGAGGGGACACCATCCGGCTGATCTCCGATCCAACAAACGACCGCATGATGTTCGTGACCACACGCTCAAGCGAATTTGTACTGAATGAAACCGGAGAAAAGATCCTCTCCATCTTCGGGCGCGAAGTCGAACTGCTCAAAGCAAACGGATACACCTTCGGGCCAGACGGCGTCGCCTTCAAGCAACCCTGACAGGAGACCTCTGTGGACAACTACCTGACCCCTGAGATCTTCCGCGAGGTCGTCGAGTCCTTCGACTGGCCTGCCGAGTACCTCATCGAAGACGATCTGCCTGACGGCATGACCTTAAAATTCCCACATTGCTCACTCTACTTCCCAGAAGGCTATGAGGGAGAGATGAGTCTGGAATTTCTTCCTGAGGACACCGGTTTTCCCTACAATTTGGGCCTGTTCGAGGCCATGATGGTCTTCGCCCCCTTCTCCGAGCGCGACGGCCGCCCGCTGGTCGAGGGTCTGAGGAACGACGACGCGCCCTACGGCTCAGAGACCAAGGTGCGCAATGGCGTCCATGACCTCTGCATGTGGGCTCAGAAGTACCTCCACCCCGTCATCCTCGGGGACTTCAGCTGGGTGCAGCGGTACCGCGAGATGACGGGCCGGTGAGCCCGGACCCAGCTCCCAAGGCATTACTCCAACGAGTTGATCATGAACGTCCACTTCACGCCTGCCCTCCTCCGGGAGGTCGCGGCGGGCTTCGACTGGCCCGCTGCGTACACCATCGAGGACGGCCTGCCCGACGGCATCTTCCTGAAGCTCCCGGCCTGCTCACTCCGCTTCTCGGTGGGGGAAGACGGATACGCCTCCGTTCGGCTCTCGCCGCTTGGCCGCGCCCTCAGCCACAGACTGGACTTCTCCTATCACCTGAACTTGTCACCCCATACAGAGAGCGATGGAGATGATCCGCCGGAGCCTCCACTTGCTCCTTCGTCGAAGGTGCCTGCGAGCGCCGTTCGAACCGAACTCCACAGAGTCTGCAGCGCGCTGCTGGAGACGCTCAAGGCCATGCTCCTGGGCGACTTCGGCTGGCTGGAGCCCTACCTGAACCATCTGCGACACGGCGCGCCCGGAGACCCCTCACCCCCGAGGCCGCCCGTAGGGATCGGGGTCCTCCCCCTGGGCTTCGACGTGGGCACCATCCTTCACGTCGACACCGACCGCTCCGAGGAGGACATCACCGCCGATCTCATCGCGCTCCTGGGCGCCGAGGTCGATGGCTACGCCTTCCGCACCGAGGTCATGGAGGCCCGCGTCGAGGAGAGCATCGACTGGGACCCCTCCGCCCCCAAGCATACCCGCGACGCCTTCCTGTTCTACCGGATCACGGTTGGGGCCGACGTCCCGGAGTTCTTCGATGCCAAGGGCGAAACCGAGCGGTACTTCGACCTGTTCCTGGACCAGATCAACGCCATGATCCGATACTTCGAGGACCGCGGCGAGCACGTCCAGGTCGCCTGCACCTTCGAGGAGCAGCTCATCTACCGACTGCCCCCGACCCAGGCTCCACCGTGAGCGACGTCAGGGAATCACCACCGTGATCACCCCCTCCTCCTTCGGCTCGTCGTTCGTCAACAGCAGCGCCGCCGTTGTGCCCGCGCCCCCGGCGACGATGGCCCCGATGCCGGCCCAGACCCACCACCGGGCACCACCGCCCTCGATGATCTCGATCTGGCGGGCCTCGTCGGGGTCGAGCAGCATCTTGGTGAGCACCGCGTTGGTGGACACGTCGAACGCGGCGACGTCGATGGACACCCGGTCCGAGCGGATGTCCCCGGACTCGGTGACGTAGCCGGCCAGCGCCGGCAGCAGGTCCTCCATCGCGCGGACGGGGTCGCCCCCGGCCTTGGAGGTCAGCGGCTGGGAGAAGTTGCCCGTGCGCGTGGAGTAGAGCTGCACGGCGACCTCCTCCTCGGAGATCCGGCCGGCGAGCAGCACCAGCGGGGTCTGACAGTACTCCCCCAGCGCCGTGTACAGGCGCTCGGTCTGACGGGAGCGGCCGATCGTCGTCTGTGAGGGATCCTCCAGTTGGCCCGCGAGCATGTCCAGCTGGATGGACTGCGCCTGGTCCGGCTCCACGGAGAGCTGGGCGTAGCCCCGCAGGCCCCCCTCGGCAGACGCCCAGACGTGGTGCATGCCCGGGGGCAGGCCCTCGGCGCGCAGCGGGGCCTCGCCGATGCCCCGGCCGTCGACCATCACCTGCGCGACCGGCGGCGGGGCGTCCTCACCGTCCTGGGCGCGCGGCGGCGGCGGCAGGGGCGCGGTGATGTCGACGGTCGCGGTGCCCTGGGCGAGCACCTCCGCCCGCACCGCGTTGAACTGGTCGATCACCCGCGGCGGGTAGCTGATCGGGTCCAGCTCACGGGCGGGGTCGAGCACGACCACCTGGCGGAACGCCTCGCGCGCGGGCTCGTCCTCCCCCAGGCCGTTGTGGGCGAGGGCCAGCACGAGGTACGCCTCGATGAGGTCCTTGGTGGAGCCGGTGGAGGCGATGCCCTCGGTCAGCTCCTCGACCGCCTTCTGGAGCTGCGGGATCGCGGCGTCCGGCTGGGCGCGCTCGTAGAGCACCCGGCCCTCCTCGAGCTGGGCCTTGCCCACCGCCAGGGCCATGTCCGCGATCACCAGCGCCTCGCGGCCCTTGAGGCGCGCCGAGACGTAGTCGGGCAGCACCACCTCGACGGTGTCCCCGCCGGCGATGGACTCGCCAAGCCGGGCGGCGGCCTCCTGGCCGTCCTCCTCGGAGACCCCCTCGACGTGCACGCCCACCACCGCCAGCTCAGGCAGGCGCGCGGCCAGGGCGGTCGAGGTGCTCGACAGCAGCATCAGCAGGAACAGCGGGATACGGTTCATGTGTCTCAGGTCCGCAGGGCTTCGGCCCGAGCATATCACTGGAGGCCCCATCCTGACGTCGACCCTCTGGCTCTGCCTGCACCTGGCGCTCCCCCTCGCGCGCGCCGACGCCGATGACGTGGTCCGCCTGCTGCGCGCCGAGCGCGTCGCCGAGGCCCTCGACGAGGCCCGCGCCTCGGTCACCCGGGACGAGGCCGACGTCGAGTCCCACGAGCTGCTCATCGACATCCTCATGAACCTGGGCATGGGCTGGGACGCCCAGGAGGCCTACCGGGTGCGCGTCCAGGCCCGCCCGGACGACCCGATGGCCTGGTACCTGTTCGGGCGCGCGGCGGTCACCGCGAAGGAGGCCACCGAGGCCTACACCCGCGCGGTCGAGCTGGACCCGAAGCTGGGCCGGGCGTGGATGGGCCTGGCCTCGGTGGACCGCGCCCTGGGCCAGGCCGAGCGCGCCAAGACCCGCTACGAGAAGGCCCTCGCCCTGGACCCCACCCTGTCCGAGGCCTGGGCGGGGCTCGGGGCGCTGCACATCGCCGCCGGTCGCCACGACCTGGCCGTGCAGGTCTGCGAACGGGCCATCGCCGCGATCCCCAGCGATCCGGAGGCCTACCTCGCCATCGCCAGCCTGCGCCCGGAGCGCGCCCTCGACGTGCTCCAGCAAGGCGCCAAGGCCTCCCCCGAGGAGCCCCGCGTCTGGGAGGCCCTCGCCGCCGAGCAGATCAAGGCCGGCCAGCTCAAGGACGCCGAGCGCGCCCTGGAGACCGCCCTGCGGCTGAACCCGGCCTCCAGTCAGGCCGCCTTCGACCTGGCGGTGGTCCACGAGATCCAGGCCGGGCACCTGGACGTCGCCGGGCAGGCCGCCCTCGCCCGCGCCCGGCTGCTGGGGCGGGACTCCCCCATCGCCGCCCGGGTCGAGCTGGACGCGCTGGTCGAGCGCTACCCCGCCTGCCACCTCGTCTTCCTGGCCCGGGGCCACACCCGCAGCGAGCAGGGCGACCTCACCGGCGCCGAGACCGACCTGCGCCGGGCCATCGCCCTGGCCCCCAACTCCCCGGACGTCCAGGGGGCGCTGGGGATGCTGCTGCTCTCCCAGGGTCAGGCCCGCGAGGGCATGGTGCTCCTGGACTCCGCGCACGCCCAGCGGCCCCACGACGCCTCCCTCGGCGTGGCCGCCGGCATGGCCCACGTCGCGGTCGAGGGCCCCAAGGCCGGCCTCCAGGTGCTGGCCACCGTCTCCGCGATGCACCCCACCGACGCCCGCCCGGTCATGGCGATGGTCAGCGTGCTCACCCAGCAGGGCAACGCCGAGGGCGCCTTCCAGGTCCTGGCCAACGCCATCGCCCGCTTCGCCGACCCCTCGCTGCTGCTCGCCTACGCCGCCGCCGCCAAGGACATCGGCAAGGATGCCGAGGCCCTGGCCGCCCTCGACCGCCTCTACCGCATGACCGGCGAGGAGCGCTACGCCCGCATGGCGGACGCCCTGCGCGCGGAGCTGCGCCGTTGAAGGGCGCTGGGGCGCGGGTTAGTCGCCCTGCGGACCACGGGAGTGCACGACGATGGCCGGCCACAGCAAATGGGCCAACATCAAGCGCCGCAAGGGTGCGCAGGACGCCGCGCGCGGCAAGCTGTTCACCAAGCTGATCAAGGAGATCACCGTCGCCGCGCGGATGGGCGGCGGCGACGCGGACGCCAACCCGCGCCTGCGCCTGGCCATCGACAAGGCCAAGGGACAGTCGATGCCCCGCGACAACATCGAGCGGGCCATCGCCAAGGGCACGGGCGACGTCGACATGTCCGCCTACGAGGACATCACGATGGAGGGCTACGGCCCCGGCGGCGTCGCGGTGCTCATCGAGGCGCTGACCGACAACCGCAACCGCACCACGGCGGAGGTGCGCTGGGCCTTCAAGAAGGGCAACGGCAACCTGGGCACCGACGGCTGCGTCTCCTACATGTTCAACCGCAAGGGCGTGATCACCGTCCTGGCCGACGGGGTGGACGAGGACGAGCTGATGATGACCGCCCTGGACGCCGGCGCCGAGGACGTCGTCCGCGACGGCGACAGCTTCGAGATCACCACCGACCCCAGCGACTTCCACGCCGTGCGCGACGCGCTGACCGCCGACTTCACGCTGGACGACGACGAGGTCACCTTCGTGCCCGACACCCGGGTCGAGATCGCTGGCGACGACGCAGAGGGCTTCCTGCGGCTCATCGAGATGCTGGAGGACAGCGACGACGTCCAGAACGTCCACCACAACGCCGACATCTCCGACGAGGAGCTGGAGCGGATCACCGGATAGGGACGCCATGCGCCAGCGCGACGGGGCGGTGCTGTGCTCGAGCTGCCACCGCCTGATCCATGTCAGCGAGAAGCGCTGCCCGCACTGCGGCGCTGCGGCCCCCAGCCTGTTCGGCTACGGCCCCGCGCTGCGCCGCGTGTTCGGCCCCAACGCCGACATCGTCGGGCTCATCATCTTCGTCTGCGTGCTGCTCTACGCCGCCAGCGTGGGCGTCGACCTGCCCGGCATGGTGGAGAGCAGCAGCTTCGGGCTGTTCGACCTGGTCTCCCCCAGCATGCGGGCGCTGACCCTGTTCGGCATGACCGGCGGCTGGGCCTGGGCGCAAGGCCACTGGTGGACCCTGCTCACGGCCAGCTTCCTGCACGGCAGCCTGCTGCACATCGCCTTCAACATGATGTGGGCGCGCCAGCTCGGGAGCGACGCGGTGGAGGTCTTCGGGCCGGCGCGCTTCTTCGTCCTGTGGAGCCTGTCGGGGGCGGGCGGCTTCCTGCTCTCCAACGTGCTGGGCGGCGCGCCCACGATCGGCGCCTCGGCCTCGGTGTTCGGGCTGATGGGCGGCCTCGCGGCCTTCGGGCGGCGCCGGGGCGGGGGCATCGGGGCGCAGATCTCCCGGCAGATGTGGACCTGGGCCATCGCGATGGGCATCTTCGGCGCGCTGATGCCGGCGGTGAACAACCTGGGCCACGCGGGCGGCTTCCTCTCCGGCTTCCTGCTGGGCTACCTGCTGCCCCTCCAGGGCCGCGCCCGGGAGACCCGGGTGGTGCAGGTCCTGGCGCTGGTGCTGGCCGTCGGCACCGCCGCCGGGGTGGTCGCCTCCATCGCCCTCAACATCGGGCCCCTGTTCCTGCAGCGGTGACCCCGGCCCCGGGTGGGTTAGCTTGACCTCGTGCTGCTGCTCCTCCTCTCGCTGACCCTCGCCGCCGCGGACACCGGCGTGGACTCGGGGCTCAACCCGGTCCCCATCCACGGCGCCGACGCCGACGACGACAGCTGGCCCGACTCGGTGGACTGCGCCCCCAACGACCCCGCGATCTACCCGGGCGCCCCGGAGCAGTGCAACAACCTGGACGACAACTGCAACGGGAAGATCGACGACATCGCCGAGGTCTGCGACGGCATCGACAACGACTGCGACGGCAAGGTGGACGAGGCCGAGGCCTGCCGCGCCTGCGGCGGCGAGCCCGAGGTCGACGAGGCCGGCGGCTTCCTGCTGCTGTTGCCGTTGTTGTGGTCGATCCGGCGCCGGCGGATATACTGAACGCCTTTTCGGGTTGGTGCCGCATCGGCGGAGGATAGCGGTGTTTCAGGAGGCGACGGGTTGCGGCGAGCGGCAAGGCGAACCGCGTACGGAGCGTGAATGGAGTCGTCCCCCCTCCGGGACGGATCCGACTCCAGGTTTCGAGGGTTCGTCACGGCTCACAACCGGCCGCATCTTGATGGCCATCCCTCTGCCCAGGGGCCAAGGGCCAAGACGCTGCCGGCGGATCCGTCCTGCCGATCTTGGGGGAACCCGTCCAGGACTCCTGAGATCAGGGAGTTGGGCCATCCTGGGCCCGAGGAGTGCCTCGGAGAGGAGGGCGGCAATCGGACCCTACACGACGCGTGGCCGCGCCAATCTCGGATGGGCACTTGTGATCGTTGATTTCGAGAAGAGCATAAATTGGACAGTCAACCAATTTATTCGATTTCAAGTTGCATCATGCTTTTTGTCCGGCCACGGGGCGAGGCCGAAGCTATCATCTCCGGCCCCTCCGGGGCACTCCTCGGGCCCAGGATGGCCCAACTCCCTGATCTCGGTCGTCCCGGATGGACGACCTGAATCCGCCGAGTTGCCAATGGGTGGACCAGCACTTGACGTCGCCGCCCATTTCCCCAGAGATGTGGCCGGTTGTGAGCCGTCAAGGACAGACGGACCTTCGAAACCTGGAGTCGGATCCATCCCGGAGGGGGAACGACCCCGTTCTGCACGCCATCGCCACCTTGCCCCACCGAGACCCCCATGCTCGTCCTCGGCATAGACCCCGGCTCCACCGTCACCGGCTATGGCCTCGTCGACCGCCATCGGGGCCGTTACCAGATGGTGACCGCGGGCGTCATCAAGACCTCCTCGAAAGACCCCGTCCCCCACCGGCTCCGCGAGATCCACGAGGGGCTGGTGGCCGTGCTCACCGTCCACAGACCCCAGGCCATCGCCATCGAAGCCATCTTCCGCCACAAGTCCTCCGAGTCCGCGCTCAAGCTGGGCCAGGCGCGGGGGGTCGCGCTGCTCGCGGCGGCCCAGGCCAACCTCCCCGTGTTCGAGTACAACGCCATGACCATCAAGAAGTCCGTCACCGGCACCGGACGCGCCGACAAGAAGCAGATCGCGCGGGTGGTCTCCATGCTGCTGGGCCAGGAGGTCGACCTGCCCCACGACGCCACCGACGCCCTGGCCATCGGCATCACCCACCTCGCCCACGCCCGGCACCACGCCTCGCTGCGGGGGCTCAAGTGATCGGGCGGCTGCGCGGCGAGGTGGTGGACCTGCGCGGCGACGAGGCCACCGTCGACGTCAACGGCGTGGGCTACCGGGTGCGGGTCGGCGTCAACCGCGTCAGCGCCTGGACCCTGGGCGAGGAGCAGATCCTGCACGTCTCCACCCAGGTCCGCGAGGACGCCATCGACCTCTACGGCTTCCGGCGCCCGATCGAGCGCGACGCCTTCGAGATCCTCATCTCCATGCCCAAGATCGGCCCCAAGCTGGGGCTGGCCCTGCTCGACCACCTGGGGCTGGAGCGCCTGGCCCAGGCCGTCGCGGCCGACGACAGCGGCCCCCTCGTCCAGGTGCCCGGCGTGGGCAAGAAGACCGCCCTGCGCCTGGTGCTCGACCTCAAGGACAAGCTGCCGGTCTCCTTCGTGCCCGACACGCCCGCCGCGGCCCCCACGCCGACGAAGCCCAGCGACCCCCTGCCCCTCGCCCTCGCCCAGCTCGGCTACCGCAAGTCCGAGATCGACCGCGCCCTCGCCGGCCTGCTCGAGCACGGCCTCGCCGACGCCGACACCCAGATCCGCCTCTCCGCCTCCCTCCGCATCCTCAGCGGGAGCACCCCATGACGACCCGCGTGGTGGACCCCGACCTCGTCGAGCCCGTCGACCCCGCGCTGCGTCCGCGCAACCTCGACGAGTACATCGGCCAGGAGCGCATCAAGGACAACCTGCGCGTCTACATCCGCGCCGCCCTCCAGCGCGGCGAGGCCCTCGACCACGTCCTGCTCTCCGGGCCGCCCGGCCTGGGCAAGACCTCCCTCGCCTACATCCTGGGCGAGGAGCTGGGGGTCGAGGTCCGCACCGCCTCGGGCCCCACCATCGAGCGCGGCGGCGACCTCGCGGCGATCCTCAACAACATGGAGGACCGTGAGATCCTGTTCATCGACGAGATCCACCGCCTCAACCGGGCGGTCGAGGAGGTCCTCTACCCCGCGATGGAGGACTTCGAGATCGACGTCGTGCTCGGCACCGGCCCCGGCGCCCAGTCCGTCAAGCTGCCCCTGCGACGCTTCACCCTGGTGGGCGCCACCACCCGCTCGGGGCTGCTGACCGCCCCGCTGCGCGCCCGCTTCGGCATCCAGGCCACGATGGACTTCTACAGCCCCGCCGAGCTGCGCGAGATCATCACCCGCTCCGCCGGTCGGCTGGGGGTGGAGATCAAGCCGGAGGGGGCCCTGGAGCTGGCCCGCCGCAGCCGGGGCACCCCCCGCATCGCCAACCGCCTGCTCAAGCGCATCCGCGACTTCGCCCAGGTCGAGTCCGACGGCACCATCGGCCTGGACATCACCCGCAAGGCGCTCACCCGCCTGCAGGTCGACGAGCAGGGCCTCGACAAGATGGACACCCGGCTCCTGCGCACCATCGCCGAGAAGTTCGACGGCGGCCCCGTGGGCCTCTCCAACCTGGCCGCCGCCGTCGGCGAAGAGACCGACACCATCGAAGAGGTCTACGAGCCCTACCTCATCCGCCACGGCTTCGTGCAGCGCACCAGCCGCGGCCGAATCATCACCCGCCGGGGCCTCGCCCACCTGGGCCTGGCCTTCGCGCCGCCCACCGTCACCGAGCAGGAGGAGCTGTTCTGATGCGCCCCCTCATCCTCTTCGCGCTGACCGCATGCGGCCCCAAGAAGGGCACCCTCCCCACCACGACCATCGAGCTGGGCGAGCATCGCCTCACCGTCGAGGTCGCCGATGAGCCCGCCGAGCGCCAGAAGGGCCTGATGTTCCGCAAGGAGCTGGACGAGGACGCCGGCATGCTCTTCGTCTACCCCAGCGCCGGGCCGCGCTCCTTCTGGATGGAGAACACCTCGATCCCCCTGTCGATCGCCTACATGGACCCCACCGGGCGGATCCTGAACATCGAGGCGATGGTCCCGTTCGAACGAAAGGGGGTGCTCTCGGCGGGGGACGCCCAGTACGCCCTGGAGATGAACCGGGGCTGGTTCGAGGCCAACGGCGTGCGCCAGGGGGACGTCGTGCGCGCCCTCCCCGGTCCGTCCGAGCACTGAGCGCGCGGAGAGGACAGCGGCTCGCCCCATGACGGGGTATCCTGCCCGCCGATGCAGACCCATCCTGCCCCCACCGCCCGCCCGGGCCCCGCGCTCGAGGCCACCCTGGCTGCGGCCTTCGAGGCCAGCGGCGTGGGCCTGCACACCGGCGCGACGGTGCGGGCCCGGGTCTGCCCCGCGCCCCCGCGCACCGGCCTGCACCTCGTGCGCGTCGACCGCCCCGGCGCCCCGACCATCCCTGCCACCCTCGCCAACGTGCGCTCCACCCGGCTGGCCACCACCCTGGCCGTGGGCGACGTCGGCGTGTCCACGGTCGAACACCTGATCGCGGCCCTGGTCGCCGCCGGCATCGACAACGCCCGCGTCGAGGTCGACGGCCCCGAGCTGCCCGTGCTCGACGGCTCCGCCCGGCCCTGGGTCCGCCACATCGACGCCGCCGGCCGACGGGAGCAGGCCACGCCCGCCCGCCACCTCGTGGTCCGACGCCACGTTGAGGTCAGCTCCGGCGCCCGGCGCATGGCCCTCCACCCGGCCCCCGCGCTCACCCTGTCCGCGACGGTGGACTTCCCCCACCCGCTGATCGGCGCCCAGCACCTCGCCCTCCCCCTCACCGCCGCCAGCTTCCGGGCCGAGCTGGCCTGGGCCCGCACCTTCGGCTTCCTGCGGGACATCGAGGCGCTGCGGGAGGCGGGGCTGGCCCTGGGCGGGACCCTCAGCAACGCCGTCGTCTACGATCGCGTCGGCGTGGTCAACCCGGACGGCCTGCGCGCTGAAGACGAGCCCGTGCGGCACAAGCTGCTGGACGTCGTGGGGGACCTGGGGCTGCTCGGCGCCCGCCTGGTGGGCCGGGTCGAGGCCACCCGCCCCGGCCACGGGCTGACCCACGCCCTGCTGCGGGCGCTGCTGGCCGATCCCGGCGCCTACACCCTGACGCCCTGAGGCGGCCCCCTGAAGAGGACAGGCCTGCCCCACCAGAAGGCGAGACAGGCCCGGTCGCGGCGGAGCGGCAGCCCCGAACGCGTGGCTACTTCTTGGGCTCGGGCTTGGGCCGAGGAGAGGGGCGCCAGTTCATGAGAACCTCCGGATGGGGCAAAGGAACCGGGGGAGACCCGGACACCCCCGCATGATGCTCGGCGGTGAAGGGAGTGTCAAGCCGATTCGGGCGGATCCCGTTGCGCGCTCGCGCGGGCAGGCATTAGAGCGCGAGGTATGAGCCTCGCAGACGCCCGATGGATCCACGGCGCCACCGCCCCGCTGCCGCCCGGCCCCCCCTACCCCTGCGTCGAGCTGGACGCCTGGTCGGGGGCGTCGTTCCGCATGCCCCCCGGCGACCCCCGGCTCGCCGATCTCCACGAGGGCGGGCCCGCCCCGTCCCCGCCCCTCGACAACCTCGCCGGCCTGGTGGCGGCCTGGCAGACCCACCCCGAGTGGCTGGACTTCCTGGACCCCGCTGCCCCCAACCACGCCGACAAGCTCCTGGAGCGGGCCCTGTACCTGCGCTGGTGGGGGGAGCACCTGCCGGCCACAGGGCGGGTGCTGGACCTGGGCGGCGGCTGCGGGCGCTTCGCGGCCTGGCTGCTCGGTCAGGGCCTGGACGTCGAGGTCGTGGACGCGGACCTGCGCTCCCTGTGGCGGGCCCTCCAGCACGCCGTGGGCCGCCCCGGCCGGGTGGACCTGCACTGGACCACCGCCGAGCGCCTGCCCCCCCTCGCGCCCGTCGACGCAGTCGTGGCCGCCGAGGTGCTCTGCTACGTCGAGGATCCGGCCGCGGCCCTCGCCCAGGTGCGCCGGGTCCTCAAGCCCGGCGGCGTGCTGCTGTGCTCGGTGGAGGCCCGGTGGGGCTGGGCGGCCGCCCTGGACGCCGCCAGCGGCACCCTCGACGCCCTGCTCGGCGACGGCGTGGTCCACGTCCCTGGCGACCGCTGGGTGCGCACCTTCACCGAGCCCGACCTGCGGGCGCTGCTGGCCGACTTCGAGATCCTGGCCTGCGTGCCCACCCACTACATCCCGTCGGGCCCCTTCGAGCTGGCCGGCGGTGGGCTGGACCTGGACGGCGTGCTGGCCTGGGAGGCGCGGCTCCGGGAGCGGCCCGAGACCGCCCACCTCAACCGGGCGTGGACGGCGGTCGCGCGGCGGGCGGTCTAAAGCACCCGCTCCATGTGGTGCTCGTCGTAGCTCACGCCCTCCCAGCGCAGCGCGTCAGGCTCCGTGCCGGTGACCTCGAAGCCCATGGACTGATAGAGACGCACCGCAGCGAGCTGCCCCGTGTTCACCGAGAGCTTCACCCGCGCGCAGTCAGGCATCGCGCGCGCGAAGGCCAGCGCCGCCGCCAGCAGGCCGCGCCCCACCCCATGCTGCCGGGCCTCCGGGGCGACCCACATGCCCCACACCATCACCTTGTGCCAGCCCTTGGGGCGGTCCGGCCGGAACAGCCCCACCATGCCCACGAGCGCGCCGTCCTCCCAGGCGCCGAAGGTGGCCGCCTGGTCCAGGGGCTGCCCCAGCCGCTCCCGGAAGAAGGGGACCCCCAGCGCCTCCTCCTGGGACTGTTCGGCCGTGAACGCCACCGGGTCGGTGGCGAGGGCCCGCACGCGCACAGCGAACAGCGCGTCCGCGTCGTCGGGGGTCAGGCGTCGGATCTCCAGGGTCATCTTCGATCAGGGAGGTTAACACGTTCGGCGAGGTCGCCCGATGAAGCCCCTGAACGCCTTGTCCATCCGCTGCGACGGCGGCAGCGTCCGCCTGCTCGACCAGCAGGCCCTGCCCGATGAGGAGCGCTGGGTCGACGCCACCGACCCCGACGCCATGATCGCCGCCATCCAGGCCCTCAAGGTGCGGGGCGCCCCCGCGATCGGGGTGTCCGCAGCCATCTGCCTGGCCCTGCTGGCCGAGCGCGGCGCGTCGACCGAGGCCCTGCGCGCGTGCGCAGCCCGGCTGCGCGCCGCCCGCCCCACCGCCGTCAACCTGATGTGGGCGATGGACCGCCTCACCGCGCTGCTGGACCGACCCGACGCCGCCGCGGCCGTCGTCGCCGAGACCGAGGCCCTCTTCCACGAGGACGTCGCCCTGTGCGACGCGATGGCCGAGCGCGGCGCCGCCCTCATCCAGGACGGCGAGGATGTGCTCACCCACTGCAACACCGGCGCGCTGGCCACCGCTGGGGTCGGCACGGCCCTGGGGGCCATCGGGCGGGCCTGGGCCCAGGGCAAGCGCGTCCACGTCTGGGTCGACGAGACCCGCCCCCTGCTCCAGGGGGGGCGCCTGACCGCCTGGGAGCTGGGCCGCCTGGGGGTCCCCTGCACCCTCATCACCGACAGCACCGCCGCGATGCTGATGGCGCAGGGGCGGGTGCAGCGCGTCCTGCTGGGGGCCGACCGCATCGCCGCCAACGGCGACTTCGCCAACAAGATCGGCACCTACGGGGTGGCCGTGGCCGCCGCGCACCACGGCGTGCCCTTCCACGTCGTCGCCCCCTGGACCACCGTGGACCCCGACTGCCCCGACGGCGCGCACATCCCCATCGAGGAGCGCGACCCCGCCGAGGTCCGAGGCGCGGCCGGCGCGTTCGGGGCGGTGCGCTGGGCCCCCGCCGCCGCGTCGGTCTACAACCCCGCCTTCGACGTCACCCCGGCCGCCCTGGTCACCAGCCTCGTGCTGGACAGCGGCGTGTACGACCGGGCGGCCCTGCAGGCCGGGGTGCTGCGGACCCTGCCGCGACGCGGGCCCTGACGCTCAGCGGTCCCCCACCTCGTCCAGGGTCCAGGCCGGCTGGTGGCCGGGCCAGCGGGGGTCGTGCACCGGCGCGGGGATGGTCTCCACGCCGATCATCCAGCCGGTGCGGGTCGCCCAGGTCGCCAGGACGTGGGCCACGGCCTGCTCCAGGGCCTGCTCGGGGGAGAGCCGGGTGACGTTGAGGCGCAGCGCCCCCACCGCGTCCCCGTAGTCCTTCAGCGCGCGGTCGGCGGCGTGGAAGCGCGCCGCGTCGGTCAGCAGGTTGGGCGCGGCGGGGTCGGCGCTCCCCTCGGTGCGCAGCCGCTCCAGCAGGTGGCGGCGGGGGCCATGCAGCACGATGACCGCGTCGAAGTGGGCGGCGTGGGGGCGCATGGCCCGCAGGAGGCGCTCGGAGGTGGTCTGCCCGAAGGCGACGCTCTGGGCGATGGCCTCGCCCAGGTAGCCCTGCTGGACCTCGATCCAGTCCACCGGCTTCGCGCTGACCGCGTCCCAGGCCGCCGAGGCCAGGCGCGCCCAGGGGACCCAGACGGAGGAGGGGTCGGCGCCGTCCAGGGCGCCATCGATCCAGGTCGGGCGGAGGGCCCCCGCGCGGTGCTGTGCCGGAATCCGTCGAAACTGGAGGGCGTTGACCAGCTCCCAGACGAGGGACTGGCGGCCGGTGGCGGGGAGACCTTCGACCAGGACGCGCATGGACACTCCGGACGGCGGGGGGCTCTCTCTGGGGTGTCCCATCGCAATGCAACGGTCGTGCCGGGCGCCAGGGGACCGTGGGACCGTGGGGTGATCCATTTCGGATGATCAGGAATGGATCGCTGTTCGATTCCGGATCACTCCGGGTCCGGCGCGTCGCTCTCCATCTCCAGCCACCGGGCCTGCAACAGCGGCCCCGGCTCCCCCTCGGCCCGGCAGCGCACCAGGGCGTCGACCAGCCGGGCGCGGGCGGCCTCGGCGTCGCCGCGCAGCTCGGCGCTGCGCACCCGGTCCAGGGCCGCCGCGCTGAACGCCAGCCAGTTGCGGCGCTGCTCGGCGAGGGTCTGGGTGGCCTCGGCGACCGCGTCCGCCTCGTCCAGCGCGCCCGCCTCCAGCAGCACCCCGGAGAGCAGCAGGCCCGCCGCGAGCCGCACCAGGGACGGCCCCTCCAGCGCAGCCCGGAGGTGGGGCACGGCGTCGGGCGCCCGGCCGTGGCGCAGCAGGCTGGCCCCCCGGGCGAGGCAGACCCGGGCCACCGCGGCGGGGTCGGCGTAGTCCCGCGCCAGCCCGGCGGCCTCGGCGAAGCGGCGGTCGGCCTCCCGCCAGCGGGCGTCCCCGCTCAGGGCCTCGGCCAGGGCGACGGCGGCGGCGAAGTGGTCGTGGGCCTCGGGGTCCGCGCCGCCGTCGATGGGCTCGAAGACGTCCAGGGCGGCGGCCAGCTCGTCGGCCGCACCGTGGGCCCCCACGGCGGCGCGGGCGAGGGCCCGCTCCAGGGCCAGCTCGGGCACCCCGGCAGACTCGACCTCGGCGCGGGCGAGCAGGGCCTGGGCGTCGGCCAGGCTGCCCAGGGCGGCCAGGGCGCGGGCCGCCAGCAGCCTGCAGCGCAGCTCCAGGCCGGACGCCCCCAGGCTCAGGCAGCGGCGGGCCGCCTCGGCGAGGGTCTCGGGGGCGGCCTCGTCGCCCTCCACGAGCTGACGCTCCCCCCGCCGGATGAGGGCCCGGGTGGCCAGCGCCGGGTCGGGGTGCCGCAGGAGCAGGTCCACCAGCCGCGCGTCCAGCGCGCGGGCCTGGGCGAGGCCCCGCCCCAGCAGCGGCAGCGCCTCCAGGGCCTCGACGGCGTCCTGGACCTCCTTCAAGCGGCCTCCTCGGCGTTCAGGGCCACCGTGCCCAGCGCCGCGAAGCTGGACTCCCGCAGGCGGAGCAGCCGGCCGGCGACCGACTCCAGGCGGACCTCCCCGTCGTCCAGGGTGGGCTGGGCCAGCTCGAGGGGCTGGTCCACCAGGGCCTGGATCTGGCGCCCGGCCCCCAGGGCGTCCCGGGCGAGCTGGCGCAGCTCCCGGTCCGCCGCGCGCAGCAGGCCGCGCACCCGGGGGCGGATCCGGGTGTCGGTGGCCCGCTCGACCGCGATGGCCGCGGCGGCGATGTCGATCTGGGTGCGCCCGGCGGCGTTCACCAGCTCCTCGATGCCGTTGACCATCTTGATGACCGCGTCCCGCTCGACCCGGGGGTCGTCGTCGGGCACGAGCCCGCCGGTGAGCTGCTGGAGCAGGGCGTCCAGCTCGGCGGTGCTGTCGTCGGCGGTGTCGTCGCCGCCGTCGGCCCGAGGGAAGCGGGGCCCGGCGGGCAGGTGGCCGGGGCCGACCACCCGGTCCAGCGCGGCGTGCAGCAGGCCCAGGGCCCGGCGGGGGGGGGCGTGGGGCGGCGGCTTGCGGGCCGGGGGCTGGCCTTCCTCGTCGCGGGTGGCCTCGTCGAAGATGAAGTGGGCGGCCAGGCGGGCCTGGCGGATGCAGGTGCGGGCCGCGGCCCGGCCGTGCTCGACGGCGTCGTCCTCCAGCGCGACGGTCGCGGCCTTGTTGACCGCGTGCAGCCCGGTGGTCTCCGCCTCGACCAGCGCGGCGACGGTGGCCACCGCCGAGGCCCGCGCGACGTGCCCGGCGAGGCTGGTCGAGCCGGGCAGCGGCCCGGACAGGGCGGCGAGGCTGCGGGCCAGGGGCGTGCGCCCGGCGTCGGTGAGGAAGCGGCCCATCGCGATGCAGCGGGCCAGGGCGGGGGGGCAGTCCACCAGATCCTCGGGCTCCAGGGGGGCGCGGCTCAGCTCCAAGGGGTCCCGGAGCCAGCCCCACAGGGCGTCCATGCGCTCGTCCAGGCGGGGGTCGTCGGGGTGGGACAGAGGCGGCAGCCGAAGCTCCGAGAGGTCGCCCTCATCGGCATCCTGGGCGTCGTCCTGCTTGCGATCCCGGGACATCGTCACCCGGCGGCGGCGCTCCCGCCGGAACTCCCGCCGCCTGCGGGGGGGCGGGGGCGGCGCGTCGTCGTCGCCGCCGTAGTCGTGCTCCCAGTCCTCGCCCTCCATGCCCTGGCCCGAGGACATCGAGCCGCCGGCCAGGGAGGCCGCGAACGCTGCCTCCAGGGACTCGTGGCCGGCCTCGTCCAGGTCGGCCTCCTGGTCCTGCTCCTGCTCCTGCTCCTCCTCGACCTCCACCTCGACCTGGGGGCCCTGGTTCTCCAGGCGCCCGGCGCGCCGCAGCAGGTTGACCAGCGCCTGGTTGCCGACCTGGGGCTGGAGGTGCTTCGCCTTGTCCGGGGAGACCTCGGTGTCGCCGGTCAGGACCTCCTGGACCTCCTCGGCGACCTGATCGGGGAGGGTCTCGGTCTTGACCTTCTTCAGCTCGTCGAGCAGGCGACGGGACTGCCTTGAAGCTGCAGACAAGGCTCAGACCTCCTGGATGGGGTAGGGTAGCATGGTCGCGGTCCGGCCCTCCGCTGGTGCGCAGGTGGTAGGATCGCGCCGTCGTCGAGAGGGTTGGATGGAGACCATCGCAGGCTTCCAGAAGACCGGCCGGAACACCATCGGGCCGGGCTCGGATCTGGTCGAGTTGACCTCAGAGACCGGCTTCCGGCACCAGGCGGTGGTCTTCCACCCCGAGTACCGGTCCCACCCGGCCATCGGCCCCGCGCTGGAGGTCATCAAGGGCTTCCTGGAGGCGCCCTACGTCACCGGCATGCTCGAGCTGGTGGCCCACGACCCCGCTCAGGGCGCGTTCGTCTACCCCACCGGCCAGGCCTGGTCGATCTACGAGGTCGTGCGCACCCTGGCCGACCTGGGGGCCACCGCGGGCATCCGCGCCGGGCTGGAGCTGATGTACTCCGCCGGGGAGATCCTCATCGAGGCGGCCGAGGCCGGCGAGCCCAACGGCGTGTACTCCCACGGCGGGCTGACCCCCTGGCGGGTCATGCTCAAGGCCGACGGGCAGGTCGAGATCATGGGGCACGCCCTGCCCCAGGTCGAGATCCTCCAGTTCCACGCCAACCAGGACGACATCCCGGGCGAGGACTCCTTCCGGTACTGCCCGCCCGAGCGCATGGAGGCCCGCCGCGAGGAGGTCTCCGCCGACCTGTTCGGGCTGGCGCTGATCGCCTTCGAGCTGATGACCGGCAAGCCGGTCTACGACGGCCTGGTCAACGACATCCGCACCCAGGCGGCCCGCGGCGAGGGCAGCCGACGGCTGTTCCGGTTCAAGGACCAGATCCCCAACGCCACCCGCGACCTGCTGAACACCGCGCTCAAGGCCGCGCCCTCGGACCGCTTCAAGGATGGCCGGGCCTTCCTGGAGGCTGTGCGACGGGTGCTGGGCTCTTCGGACGCCCAGGGGCCCTCCCTCATCGACGTGATGCAGCGGGTCAGCAAGACCGAGCGCCGCACCGGCCAGGGGCTGGAGAGCTCCAAGACCCAGGCGCTGTCCAAGGACGACCTCGCCCGCATCCTGGCCGAGGAGGACGACGACTCCGTCGCGCCCGCCGACGCGGGCCAGGAGCGGGTGAAGGCCTGGGCGCCCCCCTCGCCGGGTCGCAAGGTCCGCTCCGCGCGCCGGGAGCGCCAGTCCGGGGATCGGCCCGCGGCGCCGCCGCCCGCTGATCCACCGCCCCGCGCGGCCCCGCCGCCCCGCGATCCGCCGCCCCGCGCCGCCCCGCCGCCCCCGCGTGACCCCGCGCCGCCGCCGGTCAACGAGCGGGCCCGCATGCCCGACGCGCTGACGATGTCCCAGTCCCGACGCCCCCGCCGGGTGCGTCAGGCGGAGCCCGAGGCCCCTGAGCCTCCGGCGCCGGCGCCCACGCCCACGCCCACGCCGTCCCCCGCGCGCAGCTCCGGGGACAGCCGGTGGGGGCGCCCCGACCCGGGCCGCCGCAGCCGGGCCCCCCGACGCCGGGCGGAGTCCACGAGCGCGGACACCCCCGCGCCGGTCGCGGCCACGCCTGAGCCGCCCCCGCCCCCCCCGGAGCCTCCGCCGCCGGACCCGCGGGCCGTGGCGAGCGGCTCGGCTGACGACATCCTGGCGAGCATCAGCCGCTCCGGGGCCAGCCTCTCCGGGCGCCGGGACCGCTCCAACCGCTCGGCGGCCGACGTCATCGACGAGATCCTCTCCAGCGGCTCCCGCCCGGCTGCCCCGCCCCCGCGGGAGCCGGTCGTCGCACCCTCCACGTCCGGGGACCGCCCGCGGGTGCCGATCGGAGCGCGCCGCCCCCGCCGCGCCGGGCCGCCCGAGGAGCCTCCGGCGCCCCCCGAGCCGGTCCGCACGCCACCGGGGCCGATCCGCACGCCACCGGAGCCGATCCGCACGCCTCCCGAGCCGATCCGCACGCCTCCCGAGCCGATCCGCACGCCTCCCGAGCCTGTTCGCACGCCTCCCGAACCCGTCCGCGCGCCTCCCGAGCCTCGGCGGGATCCCCTGCCGCAGGCCGACACCGCCCCTCAGCCGCTGCCCGAGCGTCCGCCGCCACTCCGCGACGACATCACCGAGCCCCAGCCCGCGCCCGAGGTCCGCCGCGACGACCCCCGCCCGGAGCCCGAGCTGCCTCGGGACGCCGACCTGCCGGAGCCCGCCCCGCGGGTGGTGCCGTCCGCCGTGCCGCCCCTCACCGTGGCCCCCGGCGAGCTGGTCGTGCGCAGCGCCCCGTCCGCCATCGACCTGGACAACCCCCGGCCCCCCGACCCGCTGCGCACCAACCTGGGCGGCAAGGGCCTCAGCTTCCGCATCAAGCGGGGTCCGGGCGGCTCCAGCTTCCGCTTCCGCATCCCCAGCGAGGCCACCCTCGCCGAGGCTGTCTCCCTGCTCACCGGCACGATGGTCCCCCTGCGCACGGACCTCCAGGGGCGGGTGACCCTGGGCTACCGCCTGGGCGACGAGGACGGCCCCGCGCCCGGCGCCGCGTCGATCTCCGAGTTCGCCGAGGGCAGCACCCTCGTCCTCCACCCCGTGGCGGCGCGCGAGGTCTGGATGCGCCTGGAGGTCGACGACGAGGACACCCCGGCCCGTATGATGATCCCGGTGAACACCGCGCTGCCCGTGGCGGCGGTCACCGATCACCTGTGCGCCTGGCTGCGGCTGTCCGGCTCGGGCTGGGCGCTCTACCAGAGCGAAGAGATCATCTCCCCGCACGTCCTGATGGACGAGCTGGACCCGGACAAGCCCCTGGTATTGAGGACATGAGTCAAGAGCGCTGGGACGTGGTGTTGAGGGTTCTGGAAGGCCCGCTGTCCCTCCAGGGGGATCTGGTCTGCCGGGGTCCTGTGGTCCGCATGGGCGCCAACCCCGGGCCCGGCGGGCTCAACCTGAGCGGCTACCGGGGCCTGGACGACCGCCAGGCCGTCATCTCCGCCTACGACGGCAAGACCGTCTCCCTGGCCCCGGTGGGGACCAACCAGGTCCGCATGGCCCCCCACGCCAACGTCGACTGGGAGGAGCTGCAGCCGCTGCGCGGGCCCACCTACCTCTCCGACGGCTGCGCGTTCCACCTGGGCCCCGCGGGGCGCGGGGTCACCATCGAGTTCGTCGAGTGCCGGCGCCTGGGCGTGTGGGAGCAGCAGCAGATGCTCTCCGACGCCGCCGACGCCAACCCCGACGTGCAGCCCAGCGAGGTCAAGGAGCTGCAGGCCGGCAAGGGCGTGCCCGCGTGGTTCTATGCCGGGCTCGTCGGCATGGCCATCCTGTTCTCGGTCGCCATCATCATCCCGCTGGTCCAGAGCCGGGACATCGTGCGGCTGGGCCCGGTCGACGAGGGCATGGAGTACTACGAGGTCGCCTCCGCCGAGATGGAGGTCAACCCGCAGCTCTACGAGGGCTTCGATCAGGCCTTCGCCACCTTCATCCAGAAGCCCAACGCCGAGGTCGCCCGCACGCCGGACTTCGCCGAGAAGCGGGAGTACTGGGACGAGCTGCTGCTGGAGTGGGTCACCCGCTCGGCCGAGCAGCACCTCCGGGCCCAGGCCTTCTGGGGACGCCTGGAGGCCATCAAGGATGACTACGCCTTCGTCGTCACCGAGCTGCGGCAGGCGAAGATGCCCGAGGTCTGGGCGTCCATCCCCTACCAGGAGTCCCGCTACCGCTCCGAGGCCCAGTCCCCGGTCTGCGCGAAGGGCTACTGGCAGTTCATGCCCGAGGTCGCCCGGCGGGTCGACGTCCAGGTCGCCAACTGCAAGATCAGCGGCCGCTCCGACAACTGGTCGCCCGACCGCATCACCCCGGTGCGCGGCGTGCTCAAGAACGCGCCCTACGTGAAGGACGCCCGCTGCCTCATCCCCCCGACCCGGGGCTGCAAGATCGACGAGCGCACGGACCTGGCGGCCTCCACCCGGGGCGCCATCACGGCGCTGTCCGAGGCCTTCAACGACGTCACCATCGCCGACTCCGGCGCGGCGGTGCAGATCACCATCGCCTCCCACAACGCCGGCTACGACGACGCGAAGTACGACAACGGCAAGCCCAAGAGCACCAACCTCCTGCCGGCCTACCGAGCCTGGCTCCAGCAGGAGAAGCTCGAGTTCGACCCGGGCTTCGTCGGCAAGCAGATCCGCTGCGCCACCAACGAGTTCGACGACAACGACCGCTGCGGCTCGATGCTGCACCGGGAGACCCAGCACTACACCTACGCCATCATCGCGCAGCACTTCCTGGCGGTCTGCTACTACGCCACCAACTATCCGGACCGGCCCGAGTTCCGGCCGTGGCGGGACTTCACGCGGGGCGACGGCTACTGCAACACCGTCATCAAGGTCCCGACGGACGAAGAGGCCCGCAAATGGATGTGAACTGGCGGCTCTTCTTCGTCATCGTCTGGCTGATGGTGGCGGGGGTCCTCAACGGCTACTTCCTCAACAAGGAGGAGATCGCCCGCAAGGAGGAGTCCAAGAAGCACCTCGTGCTGAACCAGGACCCCCTGCTGGAGCTGCGCTACATCAAGGCCAACCGGAAGGTCAACTTCGAGGCCTTCGGCCTGGACGACGCCGAGGTCACCGCGACCCTCAAGATCGCCCAGAAGAAGGAGGACCTCCACGCCGCCCGCATCGAGATCCTGCTCCGGCAGGCGGGCGACCCCGACGCGGTGGCCGACGCGCTCTGCGGCGAGACCCAGGGGGTGCGTCCCCGCTACGGCGCGCTGCGGTACCTGGTCTCCGAGGACCGGGGGCGCCGGCAGAGCGTCAACCTGCGCAAGATCTCGGCCATCGAGGAGCAGGAGTGGGCCGCGCTGGCCCCCATCGGGGCCGTCTACACCGAGCTTGAGCTGAGCAACGAGCGGCAGCCGGATGCCACGCGCATGGCCATCGCCGCCATCCTGCTGGGGAAGGAGCAGGAAGTCCTGGACCATAATGCCCCTTGGGGGCAAGGAATCGCGGGGCTTTGGTCGTGGAGTCGAGTGAAGAAGGAGAACGCTGGCGTCAGCGATCTGGTGCTGGACTATTTCGCCCAACTCCACGTGGTCACCGAGATCGCGCAGGACGAGGGTGGCATCTGCGACGGGTAGAGATCCCTGTGCCGCGCTATACTCCCGTGCTGATCCCAACCCCCGCTGGCGCTGCGCTGGCCCGTGGAGCCCGAACCCCATGAACCCCAGGCGAAGATTCCGGTTCATCCGTGAGATCGCCTCGGGCGGGTTCGGCAAGGTCTACGTGGCCGAGATGATCACCACCGACAACTTCTCGTCGGTGGTCGCCATCAAGCTCCTCCACGGCAAGTGGACCACCCACGAGGAGATCGCCCAGCGTGCCCGCGACGAGGCCCGCCTGCTGGGGCGCCTGCGCCACCGCAACATCGTCCGGGTCGAGGACCTCACCGCCATCCGCGGCCAGGCGGCGGTGGTCATGGAGTACCTCGAGGGCGTCGACCTCAAGTCCCTCATCCACTTCCTGGCCGAGGACGGCGAGCCCTTCTCCGCCAGCGCGGTGTTCGACATCGTCAGCGCGGTGGCCTCAGCGCTGGAGGCCGCCTACAACCACGTCCCGCTGCAGGGCGGCGAGCCGCTGCGGCTCATCCACCGGGACATCAAGCCCTCCAACGTCATGCTGACCGTCGGGGGCGACGTCAAGCTGCTGGACTTCGGGACCGCGCGGGCCAACTTCGAGGACCGGGAGGCCAAGACCCAGGCGCTGGCCTTCGGCTCCCAGGCCTACATGGCCCCCGAGCGCCTGCTGGGCGACCCGGACACCCCCGCGGCGGACATCTTCTCCCTGGGCGTGACCACCTACGAGCTGCTGACCTGCGGCGCCTTCGGCAAGATCCACATCCGCCCCCAGCGCTACGAGCGGGCGATGAACAAGCGGGTCGACGCCCTGGAGCTGCCCGGCCTGGACGGCGAGATCGCCGAGCAGGCCCACGCCTTCCTCAAGCGCATGCTCGCCTACGAGCCCGAGGACCGCCCTGGCGCGCACGAGGTCATGGAGACCTGCGAGATGTTCGCGGACGAGGCCTCGGGCGCGGGCCTGCGGCGCTTCGCCCGCAACCACGTGCGCTCGGCGATGGCGGCGAACCCCCACGTCCCCGAGCACGACGAGCTGGCCGGCTCCACCCTGTTCGAGGACCGCAGCTCCTCCTTCGAGACCGAGGGGCTCTCCGACGTCACCATCCCCCCGCCCGAGCCCGACGAGATGCCGCTGCCGCCTCGGGCCGGGAACATCTCCGGGGTCCAGCAGGTCCGGCCGCCGCCGCGCCGCGCCGAGCCAGCCCCGCCGCCGCCCCGCCGCCCGGAGCCCCCGCCGCCCCGCCGTGTCGATCCCGCCCCCCCGCAGGACCCCGAGCCCTTCGGCAGCGTGGAGATGCCCGGAACCTCCGGCGGGCTGATGGACGCCGTCGTCGGCCTCCAGGATCTCGTCGGCGGCGACCCCGACGAGTTCGACGAGGTCCCGACCGTCATCGACAAGATGCCCGAGGGCCTCCAGGTTCCCGCGGACCACCCGGCCGCCAAGGGCTCCCCCTTCATTCCGAAGACCCCGGAGCCGCCCCACACCGACGAGGTCGCCCTCGACCCGCCGTCGGTCTCCGAGCCCCCGGTGCTCGACCGCGCCGAGCCCACCCCGCTGCCGACCCTGCCCCCCGTCGCGGACGTGCCCCCCGAGCCCCAGACGGTGCTGAGCCGGGACAACACGCTCCAGGACGTCGTCCCCACCGCGCTCGATCAGGTCGAGAAGGTCGCCCCGCTCGTCGAGCCGCCGGTCGAGGAGCCTCCGCCGCCCGTCGAGGAGCCCCCGGCCCCCGAGCCGGTCGCCGAGCCGGAGCCGGTGTTCGAGCCGGAGCCTGCCCCCGAGCCGGAGCCCATCCGTCCCCCCAGGCCGCCACCCCCGGACCCCACGCCGCGCCTCGACGAGCCGGCGAACGACCCCGAGCCCTCCAAGGGCGGTCGGGGTGGCGTCATCGCGGCCGTGGTCGGCTTCGTCGTCATCCTCACCGTCGGTGGGGGGGCGGCGCTGATGTGGGGCGGGGGCAACGACCCCGTCCAGCCCGATCCCGACCCGATCGTCGTCGACAAGGATCCGCCCGAGAACCCTCCGCCGCCGAAGGACCCGGATCCTGGGGGGCAGACCGACCCCGGCGGGCAGGTCGACCCCGGCGGGCCGGTCGAACCCGTCGGGCAGCCTGACCCCGGCGGACACACCGATCCTGGCGGACAGGTCGACCCTGTCGGGCAGCCTGATCCCGGCGGACACACCGATCCCGTCGGGCAGCCTGACCCCGGCGGACACACCGACCCCGGCGGGCAGACCGACCCCGGCGGGCAGACCGATCCCGGTGGGCAGGCCACCCCCGAGGACCCGCCCGTCGACGCGGCGGACGCCGGCAACCTGCGCCTCATCATCCTCCCGATGGGCGGCGGTGAGCTGACGATCAACAACGCGATGGGCTTCAAGCAGGACTGGGCGGGCGATGGCGGTCGCCTCGAGCTGGACGGCCTCGCCAAGGGCACCTACCGCACCAAGGTCACCCCCAAGGACGGCGGCGGACCCAAGCGTGGGCTGGTCGCCGTCGAGGCGGGGCAGACCTGCACCTACCGCTTCAACCTCAACAGCGACAGCCCCAAGTGGGAGACCGTAGGATGCGAGTGAGCCGCGCGCTGGCGCTGGCGCTGATGGCGACCCTGGCTGCCCCGGCGGCCTGGGCCGGGCAGGTCGAAGACGACGTCAAGGCCGCGCTCGGCGCCATCCAGAACGGCGACTTCGAGGGCGCCCGCGCCCTGCTGGACAAGGCCGAGGCCAACGCCGAGACCTCCGACTCCGTGGTCCTGGGCACGTCCCTCGCCAGCATCTGGTTCTACCGGGGCGTGCTGGAGTACTACGACGGCGACCGCGATCAGAAGACGCTGGAGCACTGGCGCCTGGCCCTGCTCGCGGACAAGAACTACGCCTTCGACACCTCGCTCGTGGCCGCCCAGGAGCCCCAGGACCTCTTCGAGGCCCTGCGCATCGAGATCAACAGCCGCCCCCACGTCGAGCCCGGGGTGGACGAGGCCCGCTCGGACGTGCGGGTCTTCGTGGACGGCAACCTGCTCAAGTCCTACAACCTCGTCGTCTCCGGGCGGCACCTCGTCCAGGTCCTCTGCCCGGACGAGTCGCTGCACAACCTCTGGCATGACTTCGGCGATGCGCCGAACTACTACGCGGTCTGCGACGGCGGCGCCCTCACCCAGGTCGAGCCCGACGAGCCCGACGAGCCCGAGAAACCCCCCAAGGAGCCCCGGGACCTCAACGTGCCCCGGCTGGCCCTGTGGGGCGGCGGCGGCGCGCTGCTGGCCACCGGCGTGGTGGTCAACTTCGCGGTGGTCAACCCCCGGTACGATGACATCGTCGCCGCGCGTGACGCGCCCGCCACGGTCACCCGGGATCAGGCGGATTCACTGACCCGCTCCTTCAACGCCAGCCGCTTCACCACCCTCGGCCTGATGGCGGCGGGCGCGGCCTGCGTCGGGGCCGGCTTCTTCGTGGACGCCGACGTCATGGTGACGCCGCTCCCCGGCGGCGCGGGGCTGGTCGGGCGCTTCTGATCACGCTATCCGATCGGGATGGCTGAAGACACCGACGAGCTGCCCCCCGACCTCATCCAGGCGGTCCGCCAGGCGCTGGGCTACACCGAGGGCGCCCGCTGGGCGCGCGCGGGTCAGGCCTGGTCCGAGCTGGTCGACCTCGCCCTGGACCACGAGCACCTGGATCTCGCCCGCGAGGCGGCCAACCGCGCGGTGGACGCCCTGCGCCGCGACGACCGGCCCTCGGCTACGCTCCAGGTGCTGCGCCGGGCCATCGCGCTGGCCGACGACGAGGACGCCCAGATCCTCCAGCAGATCCAGCTCGCCGCCTGCCTGTTGGACGCCGGGCACCTCGACCTCTCCGAGCAGGTGGGCCGCGAGGTCCTCTCGGCCACCGCACCGGGGCCCCTGCGGGCGCTGGCGGCGGACACCCTGGCCGGCGCGCTGCTGGCGCGGGGTGACCTGGTGGGCTTCCGGGGGGTCCTGGCCCAGCTCCGGGAGGACGCCAGCGGCATCGGGGTGGTCTCAGCGGACTTCCGCGGCGCCCAGCTCGACCGCCTGGACGGCCGGCTCGAGGCCGCCGCGCAGGGCTTCGCCGCCTGCATCGAGGCCCTGGAGCAGCACCCCGGGGCCGCCGGGGCGCGGGCCTCGGCCTGCGCCGAGCTGGGTGAGCTGGCCCTGCTCCAGGGCGACCCGGATCTGGCCATGGGCTTCTTCGACCGCGCCTCCGAGGAGTGGGCGCAGTCCGGGCGCCGGGCAGGCCTGTTCCAGATCGAGGGGGGCCGCGCCCTGGCGGCCCTGGCCTCCGGGGCGACCACCTTCCTGCCGGGGCTGCTGGACGGCCCGGTGGCCTACGCCGAGGAGCGCGGCCTGCCCCTGCTGGAGGCTCGCCTGCGCATGGCCCGGGGCCTGTGCCGGTACGCGGCGGGCTCCGCGGCAGCGGACGCCGACCTCCAGGCGGCCATCCTGCTCGCGGACACCGCCCGCGCCCCCTACATGGCCGGGCGCGTCCGCTACGAGCGGCACCGCTGGGGCCTCTCGGAAGACCTCGACGAGCTTCGCCAGGCCTGCGACCAGCTCTCCGGCAACCAGCCCTGGTTCTCCAAGGCCACCCTGGCCCTGGCCCGCGCGCTCCGCCACACCGACCCCCCCGAGGCCCTGCGCCTGGCCGGCGCGGTGCTCTGCCGCTTCACGGCGATGGGCCTCCACGCCGAGCGGGACATCGCCAAGGCCCTGGTGGACGAGCTGGTGCGGTGATCCGCTGGCTCCTGGCGCTGTGGCTGGCCCTGGCGGGCGCGGCCTTCGGCCAGGAGGACGAGGGCGATCCCACCGCGCTGGCCCACCTCAAGGCAGCCGAGGCCGCCCTCAACCAGGGGGACTTCGACGGGGCGCTGGAGGAGCTCGCCGTCTCGCTGGAGATCTACCGCGCGCTGGGCGACGCCAGGAGCGAGGTCCACACCCTGCGCTCCTTCGCCCAGGTCGTGGGGTTCTCCGGGCAATGTGAGGCCGAGCTGGGCTGGCTGGAGCAGGCCTACGAGGTCGCCCGAGCCGCCGGGCTCCACGACAAGGCGGGCGAGGCCCTGCTGGACGCGAGCAACGCCCACCTCCGGTGCGGCCAGATCGACGCGGCCCGAGGCGCTGCGGATCAGGCCCTGGCCCTCTCCGAGGCCGAGGCGCTGCCGGTCGTCCGCGCCCGCGCGCTGATGACGCAGGCTACCTTGCTGGGGTCTCTCAACCTGGACCCCGAGCGCCGCGCCGCGCTGCTGCGGGAGGCCCTGCTCCTCTGCGAGGAGCACGAACAGGCGCTGATGGGCGCCTTGATCCGAAGGAACCTCGCGGAGCTGGAGGTCGACGCCGGGCGCTACGCGGAGGCCGCCGTGCTGTTGGACGAAGCCATCCCCGTGCTACGCACGACCGGCGCGCCGCAGAACCTGCCCACCGCGCTGGCGCACCGGGCCCATGTGGCCTTCATGGTGGGCGACTTCGGGCGCGCGATCGAGCTGACGGACGAAGCTCTGGCGCTGTCCAGGCGCATGCAGAACGCCGCCGGACACCTGAACGTCCTCTACACCTCCGTCCAACTCTACGCCTGGCTCGGGGACTATTCGACCGCCACCGCCCTCTCCGAGGAGGCCCTGGCGGTCAGCGAGGCGGCGGACATCCCCGTCGCGGTCTGCCACGTCCGCCTCCAGCGGGAGATGCTCCGCTACTGGCAGAGCCCCATGGACCGCGCGTCCAAACAACAGCATGCGGAGGTGTGCCAGGACATCGCGGACTGCTACGCACAGATCGGCTACCGATACGGGCAGATCACCGCCCAGCGACGGGTCGCGGTGATGTGGAACCACCTGGACGACCCGCGCGCCGCGCCGCTGCTGGAGGAGCTGGTCGAGCAGGCCGAGGACATCGGAGACCCGGTCCAGGAGACCAGCGTGCTGCGCATGCTGGCCGAGCACAACTCAGCGCCCCTGCACGATGAGCCCAGCTGGCAGCGCGCCCTGGCCGCCGCCGATCGCTCCGGCAACGCCCACTCCAAGATCACGACGACGCTGAACTGGCTGGACACCGTACCGCCCGACAAGCTCCGGACCCCCCAGGCGCTGGCCCGACTGCGCGATCTGCCCGATCTGCTGGACGACGACGCGGCCACCTACGGCCGCGACAATGAGCAGATCGAGGACTACCACGTCCTGCACCGCCCCGGGCTCCACGAGGCCGCCTTGACCTTGTACGAGGAGGGCTTCGACGACGCGGCCTTCCGTCTGCTCGCCAGCATGCAGGCCCCCGGGCTGCGGGCCCAGGTCGCGATGCGCCGGTGGCTGGAGACCGCCGAGGCCGACGAGCAGATCCGTTGGCAGTCCCTGGTGGACACCACCCCCGGCCTGGACGTCCTGCGGACCGATCTGCTGCATGGCCTCGATCCCGACGAGCAGGTCCTGCGCACACGGCAGGCGGCTTTCTTCCGGCTGGTCACCGAGCTCACCGAGGACACCACGCTGCTGCGCACGCCCTCCCTCCGGGAGGTCCAGGCCGCGCTGGCCGAGCAGGCCTACCGCAGCGCGCGCCCGCCTCTGCTCCTGGCGTTTCACCTGGGTGAGGAGCACCTGCTCGTTCAGGTCATCGAGCCGGACAGCTACGCTCTGGTCCTCCTCTGGGGGGCCGCACCCCAGGTGCGGGCCGACGCCCTGCTGGTGTCCGAGGCGATGGAGGAGCTGTCCACCCTGCCCCCCGCCGCGCGGGAGCTGGGCTTGAGCTTCTTCCCCGACGACGCCATCTACCGGCTGTTCTTCACCCTCATCGAGGAGCCGTCGTGGAGCCGCTTGTCCAAGGACCGCCCGCTGTTCATCGCCCCGGACGGCGTGCTCCAGAGCGTGCCCTTCGCCGCGCTGAGGACCCGCGACCCCCGCCGGGCGACGGCGTGGCTCATCGAGCGCCACCCCATCGCGGTGCTGCCCTCGGTGTCCTGGCTGGTTGTGCAGCGTCCTCCTCCTGAACGCTTGAAAAGCGAACATCGTTCGCTTTTGATGGGCGCCACCGCGGTGCCTGGCAGCCCCCGCCTCCCCTACGGCGACGCCGAGCTGGACACGGTGCGTGGCCACCTGGCGGCGCTGGGGGAGGTGCAGGTGGCCTGCGACCAGGGCTGCGCGGCGCCCCCGAGCGCGGCGACCTGGGCGGCGGAGGCCCCGGGGGCGGCGATCGTGCATGTGGTCGCGCATGGCGAGGCGCGGTCCCACCCCTGGCTGGACGAGCGCTCCGGCGGGACCCTGGCCCACCTCCAGCTCGTGGACGCTGAGGGGCGGCCCGAGCGCCTGTGGGAGCACCGCGTGGAGACCACCCTGCTGGACGCGGACCTGGTCACCTTGTCGGCCTGCCGCACCTTCGCGGCGGACTCCTGGGAGCTGGAGGGGGCCCTGGGGCTGTCCCGGGCCCTGCTGGCGGCGGGCGCGCGCAGTGTGCTCTCCACCCACTGGGCCGTCGACGACCAGGCCACCGCCGCGCTGATGGACCGCTTCTATGCGGAGCTGGTCGCCGCCCGCACGGCCGAGGAGACGCCCATCGCCTGGAAGGCGCGGGCGCTGCGATCCGCCCAGCTCGAGCTGCTGTCCCGGCCGGAGACCGCCCACCCGCTGTACTGGGCGGGGTTCGTGCTGGTGGGGGCGGCGGACTGAGGGTCAGGGCAGTGGCCAGGTGGCCAGGATCTCGGCGCAGGCCCGCCGTCTGGCTTCCTTCTTGCCGCGGCCTTCCCCGTGGACGATGCGCCCGTCGAGAGGGTGCTTCATGCTGGCCCGCCAGGTCACGGCGTCGGCAGGGCCCGTGCAGGTGTAGTGGGGCGTCGGCGGGGGGCCCGTGTGGTCACGCTGCCATCGCTCGTTGTACACGACGATGGGGTCGCCGTCGGGCTGACGCACGGCCTCCAGGCCGTCGGCCAGGAACAGGCGGTGGACCACCCGCTTGGCGATGCGTGAAAAGGGGGCGATCATCGAAACAGCGGAATTCTCCGCTTCAAACCTAATTAAATCGAAAAAGAACGATGACGCCCCCTCCATCCCCATGCTATCACGACCTCGTCCTCTCCCGCCTTCAGGCCCTCGCTGGGCGCCCGGACCTTCGCGACAAGCTGCGGCTCTACGCGTCCGCGTTGACGACGCTGTGGTTCCTCGAACTGGAGCCCGCGCGGCCGGTCCTGGAGGCCTGCTACGCGCCGAGCCCCCGCGGCGGCGAGCCCTGGGACCCGGTGGTCATGCTGCGTTGTCTGCTGCTGGGTCCGCTGGTCGGGGAGCCTGCGCTCAACGCCTGGGGCCATCGGCTTCGCGCCGAGCCGGTGCTCCAGGCCATCGCCGGCCTGGCCGAACCCGAGCCCGGCCGCCGCCGCGCCCCGTCTCCGAGCATCGGCGCGTTCTACAGCTTCCTCCACCGTCTTCACGACGGGCCACTTCGGGAGGGGGTTGCCGTTCGCCCCAGCGCGCTGGAGCGGCGGCGCGCTGAGAGCGCCCAGCCCGGCTGGGAGCGCCGCAAGAGCAAGCCGGAGAAGAACGCCACCGCGAAGCTGGTCGACGCGCTCCGGGCCCGCCGAAGCTCCGGCAACCCCGACGACCTGCTGGGCCGCCTGACCCGCATCCTGTGGACCTGCGGGGTGGAGGTCTCTGTGCGCCGTGGGCTGCTGGAGGACATCGAGGCCCTCGTCGTCGCAGGGGACGCCAGCCCGCTGGTCACCGCCGCCAACGGCCACGGTCGCCGCGTCTGTTCGTGTCCCCGGACCGCGCGCTGCGACCACGACCGGGTCTGGTCCGACCCCGACGCGAAGCGCGGCTACGACGCCTACCGAGACAGATACTATTTCGGCTACCACTCCTACGAGCTGCTCGCCCCGGTCGACGGACACGACCTCCCGCTGTTGGTCCGCCTGGACCCCGCGGATCACAGCGAGCACCGCGCTTGTGCCCTGGCCATCGAGCAGCTCGGCAAGCTCCTCCGTGATGAGCGCCACCGCTTCGGCCTCTCCGTCTTCATCGCCGATGCCGGTCACGACGCCCGCGCCAACCACGCCCACGCGATGGATTGGGGCATGCGGCCGGTCATCCCGCTGCGCTCCGAGGTGCCCGCCGTCCACCCCACCCGACCCGACATCGCCCTGAGCCCTCGCGCCATCCCGCTGTGGCAGGCCGGCGCCGAGATGGCCGCCTGGGGCACCGGCGGGCCCAACCAGAGCGTCTTCCTCTGTCCCGTCAAGGCCAACAAGCTCGAACGCTGTCCCCTGGCCCCCAAGGCCGAGCCCGACTGGCGCTGTCAGCCCGAGACGAAGTGGGGCCCCGTCCTCAACATGAACGTCCACGACAACCCCCGCCTGTTCCCCCTCATCGCCCGGAACAGCGCCGGATATCGGAAGCTCTACAAGAAGCGCACCGGCTGCGAGCGCTCCAACGACGAGAAGAAGAGCAAGCTCAAGCTCGAAGCCGCTCGCCACCGACGCTGGTCCTTCTGGCTCATCCGCCTGAACCTCCTCGCCCTCCTCCAGCACGCCCGCGCCTGGGTCTCCAAACTCGACGCCCGCGCCTTCGTCGAGGGCCTCATGGGGCGCGGCCCACCTGCCGCCCACGCGGCCTGACCGCGTCTCCTTCGACCGACGCTGGGGGTTGGGGGAGGTCTGTGTCCAGTTCTGGGGAGGGCGCGAAAGATACTGATTTTATGGGTGATTCTGCTACAACTGTGACGCTTGGAGGCGCAGGTTGGCGACTCGGAGGGGAAAGCGGCCCGATCAGCAATGATTGCTGATTCGGCTCTTCAATGATGTCCGGCGTAGAACGCCGGAAGAGACGAGGAGCTCCTTCTGGGCATCGTCCTCACCCTGGACGCGCTTCAATGATGTCCGGCGTAGAACGCCGGAAGAGACCATCGAGGTCCAGGCAGACCCGGTGCATCGCGGTGTCGCTTCAATGATGTCCGGCGTAGAACGCCGGAAGAGACAGCCCCACGAGCAGCTCGCGGGTCAGCCCGGCCTTGCTTCAATGATGTCCGGCGTAGAACGCCGGAAGAGACTCAGCCCCACGAGCAGCTCGCGGGTCAGCCCGGCCTTGCTTCAATGATGTCCGGCGTAGAACGCCGGAAGAGACCTCCGGGGCGAGGATCGGCACCGCCATCCACAGCGCGCTTCAATGATGTCCGGCGTAGAACGCCGGAAGAGACGACGCGCGGAGGCGCTCGCCGTCGCAGCGAGGTTCGAGTTGCTTCAATGATGTCCGGCGTAGAACGCCGGAAGAGACGTTGGAGGCCAACACCGAGCTGCACGCCGCCTACGGGCTTCAATGATGTCCGGCGTAGAACGCCGGAAGAGACGACGGGGCACGCGTCATGGCGGTCGGCACAGGCTCGCTTCAATGATGTCCGGCGTAGAACGCCGGAAGAGACGTCCCCCTCCGCAGCCGACGGTGGGGGACCTTCTTGCTTCAATGATGTCCGGCGTAGAACGCCGGAAGAGACCACGACCGTGCCTGCGGCCATCGCCTGGCATGAAGCGCTTCAATGATGTCCGGCGTAGAACGCCGGAAGAGACGGCCAAGATGCTCGGCATCGATCTGGTGCTCGATCGTCTGCTTCAATGATGTCCGGCGTAGAACGCCGGAAGAGACGGGCGTCTTCACGCAGCCCATGCTGAAGCTGGGCTAGCTTCAATGATGTCCGGCGTAGAACGCCGGAAGAGACGCTGGCGCGTGGCAGCCGCACGCCGTGGCCTTTCTGCTTCAATGATGTCCGGCGTAGAACGCCGGAAGAGACTCGTGACCGTGCGCACGGCAGGCCGGTTCGCCCTGAAGCTTCAATGATGTCCGGCGTAGAACGCCGGAAGAGACCCTTGGGTCCAGAAGCATGCCTTGTCACTTAGGCTCAGACTTCAGGTTCATCGATCTCTTTCGGCGACCAACCCACCAACGGCCGTATAAGCGAGGATGATCGCCACCTCTCGACGGGATATCCGCCCTTCTTTCTGGAGGTCCGAGATGCAAGCTGCGCAGGTCCAAGAGCTGTTCGAGGCGGTCTTTCCCGTGGAGTTCATCGAGTCTGAGGCGACCCGGCTGGGCGTTCAGTTGCGGCAGCGCCACCTGCGCGTCGCCGAGCTGATGGTGTCGCTGGTGTTGATGGGAGGCTCTCCCGAGGCCGGGCGTATCAGCGCGGCGGTGCGCGACTACTGCAATCGCGGCAACCCCAAGGTGGTGCGCAGCGCGTCGTCGAAGTGGTTCGATGAGGAGCTGCTCACGCTCGTGACCACGCTGTCGGCCCGCGCTCGCGAGTACGTCAGCGGCATGCCTCTCCATCTGCCTGGAATCCTGGCAGGTCGAAGGGATTGGCGCGCCTTCGACTCGACGACCGTGAAGCTCGACAAGCGCCTCCTCGAGGTCTGGCCGGGGACGGGAGACTACGCCGCCCTCAAGGTTCACAAGGAGCTCTCGCTGGGCTGCGAGAACGTCGTCGACTACCACATCAGCCCCGCCAAGGAGCACGACGCGCCGCACCTCTGCATCGACGAGGGCCGGCGAGGTACCGGGCTCATCGTCGACCTTGGCTACGTCAGCCACAAGCTGTTCCGGTCCTGCGAGGCCCACGATGTCCACCTCGTCGTGCGCCTCAAGGAGGGCTGGAAGCTCCGGCTGGATGACTCGGTCACCGCTGGAGAGTCGATCGCTTGGCTCGCCGACGAGGACCAGATCGACCTGCTCGCCGCTGGGGACTGCACGCTGCGTGACCTCCCGGAGAAGGAGATGGACATCGACGTGCGCTTCGGGCCCGAGGATGACCCGATTCATGCCCGGCTGATCGTCTTCGAGGCCAAGGGCGGCTGGGGCTACCTCCTCACCAACGTCCCCCGCGAGACGCACACGGGCGCTGAGGTCGCGATGCTGTATCGGCTCCGTTGGAGCGTTGAGCTGCAGAACAAGCTCGCGAAGACCGGCTGTCAGCTCGACGAGATCACCGCCAGAACCGCCGTCCCCGCCGAGATCCTCGTCCACGCCGCAATGATCGCCTCCATCCTCGCCAACGCCGTCGCTCATCTCGAGCACCTCGACCAAGGCCTCGTCGGTGAGACGTGTCGCAAGATGAAGAGCCCGCCCCTGCATGCGATGCTCGTCTGGAAGTGCATCACCACCGCGACCTACAATCTGGCGACCCTCCTGGTCGCGCCAGAGGACACCTCCATGACCTGGGAGCAGCTGGCCCAATTCCTGAGACACGGGGGCCAAGACCCCAACTGGAAGGGCAAGCCCAGCGCCATCGACCAGGTCAAGGGGAGGACCGCCTCAGGCCGAGCCTGGAAGGACCTCGCGGGGCGGCGGCGGAGGGCGGTGGCTTAAGTGATCAGGCATGGGTCCAGAAGTCCCAGGTCGCGTCGTGGTCGCTTCAATGATGTCCGGCGTAGAACGCCGGAAGAGACGGTCATCCCGAAGGACTTCGTGGGCATCGCCTTCCTGCTTCAATGATGTCCGGCGTAGAACGCCGGAAGAGACACCGTCCACCTCTCCGACCGCAAGACGGTCCAACTGCTTCAATGATGTCCGGCGTAGAACGCCGGAAGAGACGGACGCATGGCCTCATGAAGTTGCAGCGGCCGAAGGCCGGCTTCAATGATGTCCGGCGTAGAACGCCGGAAGAGACCTGCTCCGCTGGGGTGCTCCGAAGCGCCGGCCGCTGGCTTCAATGATGTCCGGCGTAGAACGCCGGAAGAGACCGCGAAGCGCAGGTGTCGTGAGGCGACGAAGCTGGGGCTTCAATGATGTCCGGCGTAGAACGCCGGAAGAGACGTCTACCGCCCCGAGATGTGGGTCGTGGACGACCAGGACGCTTCAATGATGTCCGGCGTAGAACGCCGGAAGAGACCTGGACGCGTGGAGGGCCCTGGGCCTGGACAACGAGGCTTCAATGATGTCCGGCGTAGAACGCCGGAAGAGACGGCAGAGGTGTCCGCCATCATCCAAGAGGAGATGGAGCTTCAATGATGTCCGGCGTAGAACGCCGGAAGAGACACCCATCTGGCCGCGTTCTGGGATGGGCACAGCCGGGGCTTCAATGATGTCCGGCGTAGAACGCCGGAAGAGACTAGGACTCGCCGCCGTCCCACGACTGCTCGCTCCAGCGCTTCAATGATGTCCGGCGTAGAACGCCGGAAGAGACAGCTAACCTACACCCAGACGATCCACAGGGTGGAGCGCTTCAATGATGTCCGGCGTAGAACGCCGGAAGAGACCTGCATCGGGGCGATGGGCGCGTACCCAGCGAACTAGCTTCAATGATGTCCGGCGTAGAACGCCGGAAGAGACCCCAGTACGTCAGCCAGTCCTCCTCGATTTCCACGAGGCTTCAATGATGTCCGGCGTAGAACGCCGGAAGAGACTACACCGCCTCAGCCATGATGCTGTCGCGGGCCTCCAAGCTTCAATGATGTCCGGCGTAGAACGCCGGAAGAGACGAGGGCACGGTGCGGCTCGCCCTCGAAGCTGAGCCCGCTTCAATGATGTCCGGCGTAGAACGCCGGAAGAGACCCCCGCCGTAGCTCGCCAGCTTCGCCGCCAGGAGCTTGCTTCAATGATGTCCGGCGTAGAACGCCGGAAGAGACGACGTTCAGCACGTCAATGAGGCCGTGCGCGGCGCGCAGGCTTCAATGATGTCCGGCGTAGAACGCCGGAAGAGACTGTTCCGGTTCCTGCTTCCTGTGTATCTCCCGTATAGACGCTTCAATGATGTCCGGCGTAGAACGCCGGAAGAGACGGCGTCGTGGAGCTGAGCCTGAACGGGGTGAGCCTGCTTCAATGATGTCCGGCGTAGAACGCCGGAAGAGACGTGGGCCGGGCTCTGAGGCCCAGGCTCTTAGCCTTGTGCTTCAATGATGTCCGGCGTAGAACGCCGGAAGAGACCTCCAGCTCGGCCGCGATGGCCTGCACCACCGAGACCTTGCTTCAATGATGTCCGGCGTAGAACGCCGGAAGAGACGAGGTAGGAGAGCTGAGGGGGGATGTCCGCTATTAGCTTCAATGATGTCCGGCGTAGAATGCCGGAAGAGACCTGGAGGCCGACAACGGGGCGCACCTTATCCAGGTGATGCTTCAATGATGTCCGGCGTAGAACGCCGGAAGAGACGCTTGCCCATGATTCCTCCTGTGGATGATGGACAGGAGGCTTCAATGATGTCCGGCGTAGAACGCCGGAAGAGACCAGCTCGGCGGCCAGCGCCTGGATGACCGACACCTTGCTTCAATGATGTCCGGCGTAGAACGCCGGAAGAGACTAAGGACGCTGTTGCAGGATACGGGCACGGTGGAAGGCTTCAATGATGTCCGGCGTAGAACGCCGGAAGAGACCGCGCGAAGCTCGCGCAGGCGATCACCGAATTCAGCATGCTTCAATGATGTCCGGCGTAGAACGCCGGAAGAGACGAGGCGATGGGACCTCCTCCGGGAGGTGGCGGATGGATGCTTCAATGATGTCCGGCGTAGAACGCCGGAAGAGACGCTGCGGTGGGTGGACACGGGGGACATCGTCACCGTGCTTCAATGATGTCCGGCGTAGAACGCCGGAAGAGACGGCGTCGTAGAGCTGAGACGCCGACTTGCCCTCGGCGCTTCAATGATGTCCGGCGTAGAACGCCGGAAGAGACGGGGGCCCCCTTCCGGACCGCCTCGTAGCCCTCCTCGCTTCAATGATGTCCGGCGTAGAACGCCGGAAGAGACTGGAACAGCGATGCTGTTCATGCTGGCGGCGAACAGTGCTTCAATGATGTCCGGCGTAGAACGCCGGAAGAGACCGGCCGAACAAGGGGACGCGGCGCGGGCTGTGCTGGAAGCTTCAATGATGTCCGGCGTAGAACGCCGGAAGAGACGACCGCCCCACCCGTGACGGGGACGCCAGCGTTCTCGCTTCAATGATGTCCGGCGTAGAACGCCGGAAGAGACTCGATCCCGAGGTCGAGAGGCTTCCCGCCCTGCTCGCTTCAATGATGTCCGGCGTAGAACGCCGGAAGAGACGGTATGGGGCGGGCTCCGCAACGCTGGCCAGCGGGGACGCTTCAATGATGTCCGGCGTAGAACGCCGGAAGAGACCTTCGGCGCGCGGTGCCCCCACCGCGCCTGCTCCACCTGCTTCAATGATGTCCGGCGTAGAACGCCGGAAGAGACTGTAGGTGGCCGGGAATACCCCACTCCACACCGCAGCTTCAATGATGTCCGGCGTAGAACGCCGGAAGAGACATCGTAGAGAGCCGCGTAGACACGCGGAAAGTTCGTTGGCTTCAATGATGTCCGGCGTAGAACGCCGGAAGAGACGAGCGTCGCCGAGCAAAGGAGATCAACGGGGCCAAGGCTCTGCTTCAATGATGTCCGGCGTAGAACGCCGGAAGAGACGAGCGGGGTTCCTGCCCTCCTCGGTCTCGGGGTCCGCGCTTCAATGATGTCCGGCGTAGAACGCCGGAAGAGACTCGCGCTGCCGATCGACACCAGCCCGCTACCCGACGCTTCAATGATGTCCGGCGTAGAACGCCGGAAGAGACTCCATCTCCGACCGCACGCGGCCGGGGTGGTGCGCCTCGCTTCAATGATGTCCGGCGTAGAACGCCGGAAGAGACCGCTGCGATGGGCGCAGCCCTCCCCCTGCGACGGTTGGCTTCAATGATGTCCGGCGTAGAACGCCGGAAGAGACCAGTACTACCGCATCCACAAGATCTGTACGAAGAACGAGCTTCAATGATGTCCGGCGTAGAACGCCGGAAGAGACGGGCACGATGCCGAGCAGCTTGCCACCGAATTCGATGCTTCAATGATGTCCGGCGTAGAACGCCGGAAGAGACACATGGGTCTTCGACGTCTTCGTCGACCCTGAAACGCTTCAATGATGTCCGGCGTAGAACGCCGGAAGAGACTGCTCCAACTCATCCACATTCTGACTGCCGTGGACGCTTCAATGATGTCCGGCGTAGAACGCCGGAAGAGACCAGGGGGCGGCGCAGTACATCGCGAAGGCGTGCCTGCTTCAATGATGTCCGGCGTAGAACGCCGGAAGAGACTCATCTGTCGGGACGACTCGACCTGGCACTACGCGGCGCTTCAATGATGTCCGGCGTAGAACGCCGGAAGAGACCCCTGACCGCCGCCGGGGCCGGCGATGCCACGCTGACCTTGCTTCAATGATGTCCGGCGTAGAACGCCGGAAGAGACCGCTCGCGCTACGATCCCGATGAACACGGCCTCATGGAAGCGGTTTGCGAGCGGTCCTGTTTTCGCCCCGCTTCCGGCCACGACAAGCCCGGCCTCTTCACCGGTGCCATCCACGATATCCAAGGTTTGATGTACACCGCGAGCGCCCCCTGGGGTTCGGCGGCCCACCGGACCGCTCGCGGCGCCTGTCAAAGAACCAGACTCCGTCCAAGACGAATACCGCGCCCCTTGCCCCCCTGTCAACGCGCCCCCACCAGCACCCGCGCCGCCAACCGCACCCCCCCGCCCACACCGACCCCCCAGAGCGGCAGCGCGCCGTCGTTCACCGCCAGCATCCGGCCGAAGACCTCGGGCTCCCGGGCCAGCGCGGCGATGACCCGCCGCCGGAACCACGGGCGCTGCTCGATGAGCAGCAGCAGGCGGATCATCGCGAAGGGCACCCGGATGAGGCGCCGCCAGGCCACCGGGTAGCGCCCCAGGTCCCCGGCGACCGCCGCGTCCACCAGCGCGTGGGCCTGGTGGAAGCCGAGGCTCAGGCCCTCGCCCGTGATGGCGTCGAGGTAGCCCGCCGCGTCCCCGACCAGGGCGACGGGGACCGGCCCCTCCCGAAGCACCCCCTTCACCCGCTGCCCCAGCGGCCCCGCGCCCCGGGGCTGGGAGTCCACCGGCTGCCCCTCCAGCCGCCGCGCCAGCGACGGGAACCCGGCGAGCAGCGCCCCGAACCGGGCCTTCCGCCCCGACCACAGCATCGCGATGCCCACCCGGTTCGGCCCGACCGGGGTGACGTAGGCCTCGGCGTCGTCGCTCCAGTAGACCTCCACCCGGTCGGTCCACGGCGGCATGCGGTAGTGCTGGCGCACCCCGAACCGGCGCAGGCGGGTCTCCCCGTCGTGCAGGCCCGCCCACCGACGCACCCGGGAGTGCAGGCCGTCCGCCCCGATCACGAGGTCGGCGGGCACGGGGCCCCGGGCGGTCTCCACCCCGTCGTCGCGCAGGCCGGTGACCTCGACCCCGAAGCGCAGGTCCGCCCCGACCTCGCGGGCGCGGGCCACCAGCCCCCGATGCAGGTGCAGGCGGCGTATCCCCCAGCCCTCGCCCGTCGGGAAGTCCCCCTCGGCCACGACCGCGCCGTCCAGGTAGCGGATGCCCCGGAACGGCGAGACGCCGTCGGGGTCGACGACGACGCCCATCTCCAGGAGCTGGGCCACGCCGCCCGGCATGAGGCCCTCGCCGCAGCCCTTGTCGATGTCGGGGTGGGCGCGCTCCAGCACCGTGGCGTCCAGCCCGGCCAGGCGCGCACGAATGGCGCTGGCGAGCCCGACGGGCCCGCCGCCGACGATCACCAGCCTCAACGACCGTCCCGAGACTTCCGCATCGCCAGGGCCGAGCGCGCCATCATGCCAGCCAGCTTGAGCGCCCCCACCGACTCCGGCGCCGACAGCTCGCCCGCCAGGTAGCGGCGCAGGGTCTCCTGCCGGCGGATCTTGCCGGAGGAGGTCCGGGGCAGCGTGCCCGGGGCGAGCACGAACACCGCGTCGCAGTTGAGGCCCGTGGCCTCGCGCACCGCCGCCGTGCAGGCCTCGGGCAGGGCCTTGCGCTGGACCGCGGTCGCGTCCTTGTGGTGCTCCACGAACAGCAGCAGCGACTCGGTGGCGGCGCCCTCGTGCCGGTGGCTGACCGCCGCCACGCAGCCGGTGCGCACCCCCTCGACCGCGTCGACGGACTGCTCCACCGGGTGGGGCGGGTGGTTGCGGCCCCGCAGGATGAGCACGTCCTTGGCCCGCCCGGTCAGGTAGAGCCGCCCCTCCCAGAAGAACCCGAGGTCCCCGGTGTCCAGCCAGCCATCCCGCAGGGCCCTGGCGGTGTCCTCGGGGCGACCCAGGTAGCCCTCCATCAGGGAGGGGCCGCGGGCGAGCACCCGGCCGATGACGCCGTCGGGCAGGGAGTCCCCGGCCGGGTCGATCACCTTCAGGGCGAAGCGGGGGGCGGGGAAGCCGACGGAGACGATCTCCAGGCCGTCCTCGTCGGGCACCGCGCGGCCCTGGGCCAGGGCGTCGCGGTCGAAGCAGGTGGAGACGAAGGGCTGGTCCGGCTCGGACAGGGACACCGCGAGGGAGGCCTCGGACAGCCCGTAGACCGGGGTGAGCGCCGAGCGGCGCAGCCCCCAGCGGGCGAAGCGGTCCTGGAAGGCGCGCAGGACCTCCGGGGCGACCGGCTCGGCGCCGTTGAGGGCCATCGTCCAGCGGGACAGGTCCACGCCCTCCAGCTCCTCGTCGGTGATGCGCTCGGTGCACAGGGCGTAGGCGAAGTTGGGGGCCGGCGAGATGCACGCCCCGTAGCGCGAGATGGCCCGCAGCCACACCCCGGGCCGGGTGACGAAGACCTCGGGCCCGATGAGCGTCAGCGAGCCGGGGTAGAGCAGGGCCACGAACACGCAGCCGATCAGCCCCATGTCGTGGTAGAGCGGCAGCCAGCAGGCGCCCTCGGTGGTGTACTCGGGGTGCTGGACGGCCCACTCGATGATGAGGCCGGCCTGGGCGGTGACCGCGCGGTGGCTCAGGGCCACGGGCTTGGGGTCGACGGTGGTGCCGGAGCTGAACTGCACCATGCCGAGGGCGTCGGGATCGACCTCACGGAAGAGGGGCTCCGCCTCGGGCAGCATGTCCGCGGTGAGGCAGCCCAGGGGGGGGCGGGCCGCCTCGATGCTGTGGCCGAGCACGCGCCGCACCCGGCTGTCGGCCAGCACCACCCGGGCGTCCACCGCCTGGAGCATGCGCGCGGTGCGGATGTGGTACTCGTCCATCCGGCCCAGGCGCACGGGCGGATAGAGCGGCACGGGCACCGCCCCCGCCAGGTTGGCCCCGAAGAAGGCGTCGAAGAACTCGGGCGCGGTGGGGTGGATGAGGGCGACGCGGTCGCCGGGGCGCACCCCCAGGGCGGCCAGGCGGCCGGCGGTGGCCTGGGCGCGGGCGAAGACCTCATCCCACCCCACGAAGGTGGCCTGCTCGCGGCGGTCCAGGAAGCGCAGCCCCTTGTCCGGGGACCCGGCGGCCCGGGCCAGCGCGGCGTTGAGCGTGTCAGGCAAGGCGGCTCCGCAGCACGGCGACCAGATCGCCCACGGTCTCGACGCCGTCCTCGTCGCCCTCCTCCAGGCACACGAGGAAGCGGTCCTCCAGCTCCACGACCAGGGTGAGCAGGCGCAGGGAGTCCAGCTTCATGGCCTCGATCAGCGGGGTGTCCATCGTCAGCTCGCCGTCGAAGTCCAGGTGCTGGCGGGCGACCTCGGCGATGCCCTGGAGCAGCTCCTCGTCAGTGGGGGGCGGGGTCTTGGCGTTCATCAGCTCTCCGGAGACTCAGGGCACGAAGCGAGGGCGATCGGTCATACGCTCATCGTAAGCGCAAAGCTCGGCGAGGGCGTCCTCCTCGACCCGGATGCGCACCCGCAGCAGCGCAAGGTTGGCCACGCCAAAGACCAGGGCGGTGAGCCAGGCGCTGTGGATGAGGGGCAGCGCGGCCAGCTCCAACACGACGGCGACATAGTTGGGGTGGCGCACGTAGCGGTAGGGCCCGCCGTCGACCGCCGGCAGATCGGGCACGCAGATGACCCGGGTGTTCCAGCGCACGCCCAGGGTCGAGATGGCCCAGTACCGCAGGGCCATCGTGCCGAGGAGCACGAGGGTCATGGTCGCCGCGAGGGCGGGGATGAGCGGCCGGTCGAGCAGGAGGACCTCCAGAGGGCAGGCGAACAGGAAGGCGGTGTGGAGCACCTTCATCGCGCCGAAGTGGCCCTGGCCGCGCTCCACGCCGCCGCGCTCGAAGGCCCAGGCGGCGTTGCGCGCGGACAGGCGCAGCTCATAGAGCCGCTCCAGGGCCACGAGGCCCACCAGGAGGCTGTAGGCGATCCAGCTCGCGCTCACCACCGCAGCAGCACCAGCTCGGAGCAGAAGCCCGGCCCCATCGCCAGCATCATGCCGAGGGAGCCCGGGGGCGGGCGGTGCTCGGCCATCGTCTCGCGCAGCACCAGCAGCACCGAGCTGGAGGAGAGGTTCCCGACCTCGCGCAGGCCCTTCCAGGTGACGTCCAGCGCGCCGTCGGGCAGGTCCAGGGCCTCCTGGAAGGCCCACAGCACCTTGGGGCCGCCGGGGTGGCAGACCCAGCTCGAGATGTCCGAGAGGGTCAGCCCGTGGTCGTCCAGGAAGCGGTCGACGTCGGCGCGCAGGTGCTCCTTCACGACCTCGGGCACCCCCGCCGAGAGCACGATGCGGAAGCCGGACTCCGAGATGTCCCAGCCCATCACGCCCTCGGAGTCGGGGTAGAACACCGAGCGGGTGGCCAGGACCTCGGGCCCGGCGCGCTCGGCGGCCAGCTCGGCACCGGCGACCACCGCGCAGGCCGCGCCGTCCCCGAACAGCCCGGTCGAGATGAGGTTGGGGATGGTGAGGTCGGTGCGCTGCACGGTCAGGGAGCACAGCTCGACCGACAGCAGCAGCGCGGCCTGGTCCGGGAAGCCGCGCACATAGTCCGCCGCGCGGGCGACCCCGGCGGCCCCGGCCACGCAGCCCAGCCCGAAGATGGGGATGCGCTTGATGTTCGGCGGCAGCCGCAGCCGGTTGAACAGCCGGGCGTCGATGGAGGGGGTGGCCACGCCGGTGACGGTGACGAAGAACAGGGCCCCGACCTGCTCGGCGGTGATCCCGGCGCGGTCCAGGGCGTCGGTGACCGCCTCGGCGCCCAGCTCCAGGGCCACCCGGATCCAGGTGCTGTTGGTCTTGCCGAAGGTGTCGAGGGACTCGTACTCCTCCATGGGCACGGCCAGGTGGCGCCCGCCGACCAGCACGTTCTTGTGGAGCCGCTCCAGCCGGGCGGTGTTGTGGTGCTTGCGGCTCCAGTATTCTCGGATGGCGGCCAGGAGCTGGTCCTGGTCGTAGTAGTGGGGCGGCAGGGCCTTGCCGACGGACAGGATCTTCAAGGGGGCGTCTCCTGGCGAAGGTCCAAGATGACGCGGGCGGCCGGAGGTTGCCACCTCGCGTAAGGAGACGGGAGCGAGGCGGCCCGCTGACCGCCGTCAGGAGGCGGTCAGGATTGCGCGTGGTCCAAGGCCCGATGACGCCTTACACTGTGCCCTTGACCAGCGGCGCTTCCCCCCCCACCGGCGCGGCTGACGGAGAGCGCACGATGGCCAGCAAGCGAGCCCGCTGGGTTCGGGACGCGATCGTCGCGGGGAATGACTTCCACGCGATGAAGATGGACCCGACCCGCCACAACCTCATCAACCTCGGCTCCACCGCCGGGCTGATCGGCGCGTTCGCGGGGCTGGTCGCGCTGGCGAACGTGCTGCCCCTGGCCGCGTACCTGCCGCTGGCGGCGATCGGCTTCGGGGTCCTCTACTTCTCGGTGAACGTGCTCATCATCCACGAGTGCAGCCACAACATGTTCCTGCTCTCGAAGGACCGGGAGCAGGCGAAGCGCTGGAACCACGTCGTCGGCGTGATCGCGGGCATCCTCTTCTTCACCGACTACGTGCGGCACTGGGAGAAGGGCCACACCGTGCACCACCTGCGGCCCTGCGAGCCCGACGACCCCCAGGACCGCGACCCCAAGACCGGCGCGCGGCTCTACAAGCTCTACGCCGGGCTCCTGCTCATCCCCGGCTTCTTCATGGCCCTCAACCCCAGCCGCCAGTACGACGGGCAGCTCAAGCGGGCCCTGATGGGCGCGGTGGCGTGGTCGCCCATCATCGCGCTGGCCTGGTGGGTCGCCGGCTGGGCCGCGCCCCTGGCCATCGCCCTGGGCTTCCACGTCGTGATGATGCTGAACATGAGCAAGAAGGCCCAGGAGCACGGCTGCGGGCTGGCCGACGAGCCCGACCCCTACCTGCGCAGCCGCACCTACTTCTACCCCCTCAGCTTCCTGTTCTCCCCCTTCAACATCAACTACCACTTCGAGCACCACGCCAACTTCAACGTGCCCTGGTACAAGCTGCCCGCCTACCACCGGGCCCTGATGGAGATCGTGCCCGAGCCGGTCAAGCCCTACTACTTCCACCACGACTACCTGCTGCAGCTCTCCGGCAAGAAGCCGCTGCCCCCGGACGCGCTGCGCCCGATGCTGGTCGCCGAGGCCACGTCCGCGAAGTAGCCGGGGATTACCGGACCAGGCCGCCGCAGCGCGGGCACACCGCGTCGTTCTGGTCCAGCTCCTCGCCGCAGCCCGAGCAGTAGAGCACCCGGGTCTGCGCCCCCAGGCGCGCGCCGATGACGCCCCCCGCGACCACCGCCAGGATGGCGGCCAGGGGCATGACGCGGACCAGGAAGAAGGCCACGATCGCGCCGAAGACCACGCCCTTGACGGTGTTGACCAGGGCCTTGTTGCCCTCGCGGCGGTGCACGGTGTCGGGCCGCACGGGCAGGCGGACGATCTGCCCCATCGGCTCGGGGTCGTCGCGCTCCAGCAGGTCGTCGAGGCGGCCGGGGCGGGACAGCTCGTCGACCGCGGCCTTGACCATGGCCCGCTGGTTGGTCTCCAGGAAGCGCAGCACCCGCTTGCGCTCCCGGGGGCCGGTGTCCCGGGCGACCAGCCAGGCGGCGAACAGGAAGCTCATGGCCTGGGGGCTCAGGTAGCCGGAGTGGCTGCGCTCGACCGAGGAGCCCAGCTCGATGACCCGGGTGCGGACCCGCCAGGTGTTGTTGACGGTGTGGACGCCGAAGCCCAGGTAGACGGTGGTGAGGTCGGTGAGCAGCTCCTCGAGGTCGGGGTCGCCGTGCTCCAGGTCGTGGTGGCGGCGCCAGGCGTGGGTGACCTCGTGGCACATCACCCCGACCAGGGACTCGGGGTCGCCGAGCTGGCCCTCCTCGGCGCCGAAGTGGCAGACGCCGTCGTGGGTGCCGGCGAACCAGGCCGCCGCGCCGTCGTGCCGCCAGGAGGTGGGGCTTCCGTCGGGGCCGATCGTGTCGATCGTCCCCTCGCTGGAGAAGGTGCGCACGTCCACGCCCAGCTCCCCCAGGCCGACGTGGGCCAGCAGCCGGAGGGCCAGGGCCTCGACCCCCCGCGCGTCGGCGGTGAAGGGGTCGGGGAAGTGCTCGATGGTGGGCTCCAGCAGCGGCCCGCGCAGGAAGCGGTCCTCGCCCGCCTCGCGGATCAGCTCAGCGAGCTGCTCCAAGAGCCACGGGCGTTCCTGAGGCGGGGGGAGGAGCTGCATGAATCCTTGGGCGGCTGCTCGGTGGGGACATTGTAACCACGGAGGGGGTCAGGGGGACGCTACCGATGCCACACCGGCCCCCCCTGCCCCCCGTCCGGCGCCGGCACCCGAGGCAGGATCCGCCGCAGGTACGCCCCGATGCCCTTCTCCTGGTGCCAGTGCCGCGGGTACCCCAGCGCGACCTCCTCGAAGCGCACGCCGTCCCGCCAGTCGGTGGCCCGCATGTGGAGGTGGCCGTTGACCACCACGTCGATGGGGTAGCGGGTGTGCCAGGCCTCGGTGGCCCGGGACCCGCACCAGGGCAGGAAGCGCTGGATCCGCCCCAGCCGGACGAGGTCCTGGCGCAGCGGCCAGTGGTTGATGAGCACGACGCGCTCGGTGACCGCCCGCAGCCGCCGCTCGGTCTCCTCCACCCGCGCCCGGCTCCACGCGCCCATGTCCGGGTAGGGGCTGGGGTCGATGTAGCGCTCGTCCGCCGAATAAATGCCTGCCTCGGCGGCCCAGGCCCGCATCTGATTTGGTGTGAGGCCGTCCGGGCCGAAGGAATAGTCGTAGAGCAGGAAGGTCGGCGCGAGCCGCGTGGGGGGTCCGTCCCCCGGCCACAGCGGCCAGGGGTCCTCCGGGGTGAGCACCCCGTGGTCGCGGGCCAACTCGACCAGCCGCGCGTACCGCGCCGGCCCGACCTCCTGGAGCGGGTCCCGGGGCGTGGTGTACAGCTCGTGGTTGCCAGGCACCCAGATGAGCTTCGCGAAGCGCGGCCCCAGGGTGTCGAAGGTGAACCGGAGGTGGTCCTCCCGCTCCCCGAGGTCCCCGCCCAGGATCAGCCAGTCGCTCGGGTGGGCGGGCATGTCGAGCAGCGCCTTGGCGTTGGGGGGGTGACCGACGTGCAGATCGCTGATGGCCCAGAGGTTCATGGGCCCCTCATATCCGGTCCGGCGCGGTGATATGTGGTGGCGTCCCCGGAGATCCCCCATGACCGCCCTCCTCCCCCTGCTCCTGGCCTGCGTGCCCCCCGACCAGCTCGGCGCGCCGCTGCCGGAGTCCTACAGCCCCACCGCCACCCACTACCGCACCGACACGCTGACCGCCGACCAGCAGGCCCCCCTGGAGGCCCGCCTCGTGGAGCAGCTCACTGAGGCCGCCCAGCGCAACCAGCAGGCCCTGCGGGTGGACGCCGCGCTCACCGAGGTCGCCCGCGTGCTCGCCTTCCGCCTTGCCGCGGACGGCCGGAAGCCCGAGCGCGCCGACGTCCACCGCCTGGCCCTGACCCTCGGCGCCCCGCTGACGCCGGGGGCCTTCGGCTACCAGACCAACCGGCGCGGCGTGGTCGACGCCTCCACCTGGATGAACAGCCTGCCCGACCACGGCCCCCGCGTGGCGGTCGGCGTCGGCGCCTGGGATGACCGCGACGCGCGCACCGCCGCGATGGTCGTCGTGATGGCCAAGGACACGATCCGCCTCGACGCCCCGGTCTCCATGAGCGAGCCGGCGCGCCTCACCGGCGCCTGGACCGGCCAGGGGGACCTCTTCCTCGTCACCACGCCGGACCCTGCGCGCGCGCCGCTGCCGTTGAGCGCGGGCCGGTTCGACGTCGCCATCCCCGAGGGCACCTGGCGCCTGGACCTCCTGGAGGACGCCAACCAGAGCCGCGCCGCCGCGCGCATGGACTTCGCCGGGGCCCCGCCCGCGCCGGCCCTGCCCGCCGCCGCCACCGAGGACGACCGCGTCGTCGCCGCCCTCAACCAGCTCCGGGCGGACGCCGGCCTCGATTCCCTCACCCGCGTCGACGGCCCGACGCCCTGCCAGGAGTGGCCCGCGGAGGTCGCCGGCCACCCCCTCACCGGCTACCAACGCTGCTACACCCTGAGCGGCTCGGTGGGCCCGGAGACCTTCTGGGAGATGGAGGGCGCCCGCCCCATCACCTGGCTCGCCGCCCTCGACCCCCGCTTCGGCCTGGTCACCGCCCGCGCGGGCCAGTCCTACCAGCTCTACGAGCCCTTCGAGGTGCTGGATGCCCCGGCCGGCGTGGACCGGGCGGCGGAGATCCTCCAGGCCCTCTGGCCCGAGGCCGTGCAGGACCAGGGCGCCGCGGCGGTCCTCCAGCAGGCCGCCCAGGTCGCCGCCGGCACCGACGCCGACGCCTCCGCCCAGGGCATGGCCCTCCTCAAGGAGCACAAGACGCCGTTCTCCCAGAGCGTGCCCGAGTGGCGCTTCGGGGTGAACACCGCGACGACCTTCGACACCCTGCGCCAGGGATTCGAAGAGGACGGAGCCTGCGCCCGCTTCGGGGTAGGCTTTGCCCAGGGCCCGGACGCGGATGGCTGGTGGCGCCACGTCGTCACGACGTACTGCCAGCCGGAGTAGCCGGGCCCGGGAGGCCCCGTGACGCACCTGACCCCCGCCGATGATGGCTACGCCGAGGCCCGCCAGGGCTTCAACCTGCGAAACGAAGCGCTGCGGCCCGACGCCGTCGTGGTCTGCCGCTCCGAGGGGGAGGTCATCGCGGCCATCCGCCGGGCCGCGGGCACCCGGCTGCGGGTGGCCGGCCGTCGCCACGGCTTGCTGCGCCGCTCCGAGGGCGCCCCGGTCGTGGAGATCCAGCTCCAAACGGGGGTCCTGCGGGTGGAGAGGGACCGCCTGGTGGTCGGCCCGGACGCCACCCTGGGGCAGATCAGCGACGCGCTGCTCTCCGAGGGCCGCGCCCTCCCCCTCGGGGACTGCGCCAGCGTCGGCATCGCCGGCCTGACCCTGGGCGGCGGCCTCGGCCCGATGACCCGCGCGCTGGGCCTGACCTGTGACAGCCTGGAGGGGGCGCGCATGGTCGACGGGCGCGGCCTGGTGCGGGACTCCGCGGACGACCCGCTGCTGCTGGAGGTCTGCCGGGGCGGCGGCGGCGGGCGCTTCGGCGTGGTCACCGAGCTGCGCTTCCGCACGCACCCCGCCCCGCAGGGCCTCACCCGCTGGCGCTTCGAGCGCCCCACCCACGACGGCGAGGACGTCGGCGCGCTGGCCGAGCTGTGGTACCCCCAGGTCGACCAGCTCCCTGACGCCGCGTTCAGCCGGCTGGAGGTCACCCCGGGCCGGCTCGCGGTGACCCTGCTGGCCTACGGCGACCCCACCCCGGTCAGCCCCGTGGCCCGCGCCCTGGCCGAGGCCCTCCCCCTGGTGGACGCCGAGCGCTTCGACGCGGCGCGGCCTGAGCACCTGCTGCGGGACTACGCCCCGTCCTACCTCTCCAAGAGCTCCCTGGGCTTCCACAGCAGCGCCGGGGCCCGGCTCTCCGGCCTCTCCGCCGCCGCCCAGGAGATCCTCACCGCCGAGGGGGAGATCGCGCTGGAGGTCATCACCCTCGGCGGCGCCCTCGCCCAGGGGCGCGGCGGGGTGTTCGCCCACCGGGGGGCCCGCTTCTTCGCCAGCCTGCACGCCGCGTGGCGCGACCCCCTCCTGGGCCCCGCCCGGCTGGAGCGGGTCGCCCGCGTCCACCACCTGCTGGACGCCCGGGGCCGGGCCGCCCACTACTGCAACTTCCCCCACGAGGACCCCGAGGGCTGGGACGAGGCCTGCTTCGGGCGCGCCGCCTTCCGCCGCCTGCGCACCGCCGGGGCCCTGTTCGACCCGGAGCACCGCCTCCCGGGCATCGCGCCGCAGCGCGGGCGCCCTTGATCGCGATCCTCGCCGGGCTGTGGTGCCTCGGTGCAGCGGCGTTCTGGGCGGTGGCCTGGATCGCCGTGGAGCGGGTGCGCGCCCTGCCCCGCCTGCGGGAGGCCGAGGCCCCCGCCCCCGCGGCCTGGCCGCGCCTGAGCGTCGTCAGCCCCGCCTGCAACGAGGAGGAGGCCATCGAGGCCTCCGTGCGCAGCCTGCTCGTCCAGGACTACCCCGACCTGGAGATCGTCGCGGTCGACGACCGCTCCACCGACCGCACCGGGGCCCTCCTCGACGCCCTGGCCGAGGCCGACCCGCGCCTGGCGGTGGAGCACATCCAGCGGCTCCCCGAGGGCTGGCTGGGCAAGCTCAACGCCCTCCAGCGCGGGGTGGCGCGGGCCAGCGGCGACTGGCTGCTGTTCGCCGACGCGGACACCGTCTACGCCCCCCACGCCCTGCGGCACGTCGTGGCCTTCTGCGAGGCTGAGGGCGTCGACCTGCTCACCCTGTTCCCGGAGCTGCTCCCGATGGGGCTCCTTGGGGACGCCACGATCTTCGCGGCCGGGGTGTTCGGCTCCCCGGCGGGGCGCATGTGGGCGGTCGCCGACCCGGACAGCGACGCCTTCTGCGGCCTGGGCGCCTTCATCCTGGTGCGCCGCGCGGCGTTCGCGCGCACCCCGGGCTTCGAATGGCTGCGCCTGGAGGTGGCCGACGACATGGGGCTGGGCCTGATGGTCAAGCGGGCCGGCGGCGCCTGCCGGGTCGGCCAGGGGGTCGGCCTGCTGAAGCTCCGATGGTATCGGGACTTCAGCGAGATGAGCCGCAAGATGCAGAAGAACTTCTACGGCATCCTGGGGCGCTTCTCCGCGGCCCGCGTGCTGAGCGCGGTGGCCTTCCTGCTCGCGACGGTGCTCTTCCCCCTCGCCGCGCTGGCGCCCGGCCTGCCCGCCTGGGCGGTGCTGCCGGGGCTGGCGCTGATGCACCTCGCCACCCTGCGCATGACCGGCTGGCTGGAGCTGCGCCGGCCGGCCCGCTGGCTGCCCGAGCTGGGGCTGCTGGGCATGGCCTGGATCATGGTGCGGGCCGCCTGGATCGGCGCGCGGGAGGACGGCATCACCTGGCGCGGCGTGCGCTACCCGGCCTCAGAGCTGCGAGGGGTGCAGAAGGTGCGGTTCTGACGCGCCCTCAAGTATCGTCGTCGCCGTCGCAGTTGCTGTCTGTGCCATCCCCCGGGGTCTCGGTGGCGTCGGGGTGGATGTCGGCGTTGTCGTCGTCGCAGTCCTCGCTGAGGGTGTAGCCGTCGCCGTCCTCGTCCACGTAGGAGGTGTCCGGGATGCCGTACTTCGCGGTGACGCAGGACGTGCCCGCGAGCAGGCCCAGGCCCATGAGCACCGCCCCGGCGGTCCGGGGCACCCGCAGGCCGGGGCTGGGCTGGAGGGCGGCGCCGCAGTGGGGGCAGGTGCTGTCCCCGCGGTGGACGTGGCAGTCGCAGGCCGGGCAGAGGGTGCAGCTCTGGGGGTCGTGCATCGGATCTCCTCCATCGAACGGACACAGGATACAGGGACGAAGGAGTGCCCGCGCAGGGGCAATCGTAAAGGAGCCCGGTGCGCTGGGACCTCGTCGCCTTCGACCTCCGCCACGGCATCCCCACCGCGCTGACCGCGCAGCGTCAGGAGCTGGGCCTGGCGGCTGGCGGCGCGCGCTGCGCCTTCAGCTCAAGGAGGGGAACGCCCCGGGCAGCGCGGGCGGGGCGGGGATCTGACCGAAGAAGCGCGCCTCGGTGCGGCCCGCCTCCCCCGCGCCGTCGATGACACCCTGGTCGGTGACCAGGGGCTCGGAGAAGCCCAGCTCCCAGATGTCCAGGGCGCCGCCGTCGGAGGTGGAGGCCGGGTAGACCCAGATCCGCCCGTCCCGCCCCCGGGCGAGGAAGATGGGGCCGACGCCCTGACCGTCGACGTGCATGAGCGGCGCGTGGGCGCGGCACCACCACCAGCCGAGCCGGCGGGGGATGAAGCCCTCGGCCCGCCCGTCGCCGGTGAGGCGCAGGACGCCGACCTCCTCCCCCGGCTGGATGGGCCCGCAGAAGAAGGTGCCCCAGCGCACGCCGCGCCCGGCGTCGAGGCAGGTCAGGCTCTCGTCGGTGAGGTCCACCAGCTCGGCCAGCGGGCTGCTGAGGCTGCCGTCGGCCCGCACGAACACCGGCAGGAGCACGCCCACGTCGGGGTCGTAGGCCCGCTCGCCGACGTTGCGGGGGCGATAGACCCAGTACCAGCCCGGCTTCGCCTGGGCCTGCTCTCTGAAGACGCCGCCGTCCGCGCCTGCGCTCTGCCACTGCATGGGAGACCTCCGGTGGGGGGATGTCCCTAATCGCTCGCGACCCGCGCGGCGAACAGGGCCGTGGGGCCATGAAGCCGGACCTCGACCTCGTCGAAGTGGGCCCGCAGGATGGCCTCCAGGGTCTGGGGGTCGTCGTCCCGGTTGGAGAACACCCCGGAGCGGTTGTAGATCCCCATCAGCAGGCGGGCCAGGGCGTTGCGCGGGACGCCGTTGTGGAGCAGCGTGCTCCCGAACAGCACCCCGCCCGGCGCCAGGATGGCCCGCAGGTGGGCGATGGCGGGCTCCTTGCGGGCCATCGGCCCCGGCAGGCAGTGCAGCACGTAGTTCAGCCCCACCGAGCGCACCGGGGGGCCGTCCCAGGGCAGCGGCTCCAGCAGGTTCGCCCGCAGGGTCTGCGGGGCGTACCGCGCGACCCGGCGGGCGGTGACCTCCAGGCAGTTCGGGTTGAGGTCGACGAGCACCAGCTGGGGGTCCGGGCTGGGGAACCGGGCGTGGTCCAGGAACCAGCCGGTGCCGACGCCGACCTCGGCGTGCGCGTCGGTGAGGTGCTCCGCGTACCAGCCGAGCAGCGACCTGCTGGGCATCTTCCAGGCAAACCGGGCGGAGAAGCCCAGCACGAAGCTGTCGTAGAAGGCCAGGCCGGAGCGGGTGTACACCCGCTGGCCGGCGATGATCTCCGGGGAGAGGGCGCGCTCGATGTCAGACATTCAGGGTTCCCCCTACAAAGGCGAGGCCGGGCTCACCAGGTCGCCAGGAAGGCCTCCAGCTCCTCGTCGCTGACGTAGACCTCGTCGACGCCCGGCACCTTGAACAGAGCGTTCAGCAGGTCGTCCGGATCGCGGGTCAGCTCCAGCAGCCCCTCCAGGGCGGCGCCCACCCGGCCACGCTCGGCGTTCGGGGTCAGCTCGATCCAGCCGCGCTCCATCCAGAACGTGAGCACCGGGTTCATCGGCTGCTGGTCGGGGAGGACGAGGGTGGCGCGGAAGCCGGGGTGGGCGCGCTCGACGGCGTCGAGGTGGGCCTCGTCCAGCGGGACCAACAGGCCGCCGTACTCGTTGCGCAGGACCTCGACGCGCGCGCCGGCCTCCAGCAGCGCGGTGAACACGGGCAGGTCGCCCACGCGGGCCAGCAGGGGGGTCTGCTTGGGGCCGTCCCCCTCGGGACCACGGGTGGCCTCCAGCTTCGCGCCCAGGGCGATCCAGCGGGGAATCCGGGCGGGCTCGGCCTCGTCGAACAGGACGTCGCCGGGGACGTGGTAGCGGCCGGCGCGGAGGAGGGCGCGCAGCACGGCCCGGTCGACGTCGCCGTCGACCAGGGCGTCCGGCAGGCGCTCGGCGCCCGCGCGCAGGAAGGGCTTGAGGCCGGGCAGCATCGCCCGGACCTCCTTGGCGGGCCGCGTCAGGAGGTAGCGGAGCAGCACCCCGTCCACCCGGCCGCCGTCCTGGGAGCGCTTCATGGCCTCCGAGAGGCCGCTCCAGTCGTCCCGCTCGATGAAGGCGAGGATGGCCTCTTCCGAGAGGTCGACGTGGTCAGGGTGCGGGCGGGGCGCGCCGCGGCGGCGCTTGTCCACCGGCATGTCACAGGACACGCCGCGGTCGCCGGTGACCAGGATCTCCGCCCCCAGCAGCACCGCCCCCAGGCCGTGCTCGGACCACGCGGTCTCCTCCAGGGTGTCCATGTGGCCGCTCAGGCGGACGTAGACGTACCCGCCGCGTTCCTTGCTGGTGATGACGAGCCCACCCCAGCGGACCTTGTCCCGCAACCGGGCCGGGTACGCCTGACGCAGGTCGTGCTCGATGCCCGGCCAGCCGTCCCGGATCACCTCCAGGGCAGCGACCTGGGCCGGCAGCAAGGCGCCGATGGGGTCCGGCTCGGGCGCCCCTCGGGCGCGTGCGTCGGCGCAGGCGTCCAGCCAGGCGTAGGCCTGGTCGAGGCTGGGCTGGATCTCCACCTCGTCGAAGGCCGCACCGCCGAGGTCGGTGAGCACCGCGATTCGAGGTTGGAGGGTTCGTCCCAAGGGCCAGGTGACGTCGACGTCCACGGGCGACTCCAGGGAAACCCGACCTGCGTCCCGAAAGCAGAAGCCGCCGCCGGGACGAATCCCGACGGCGGCTGTCTTTCATGGCGGGGTCGACGGGACTCGAACCCGCGGCCTCCGGCGTGACAGGCCGGCGTTATAACCGACTTAACTACGACCCCATAAAAGACCACGCGGTCTCAATCGGGTGGGCGGAACAGGGCTCGAACCTGCGACCCGCAGCTTGTAAGGCTGCTGCTCTCCCGACTGAGCTATCCGCCCAGTGCCTTGAGAGGAGGCTCCTCTCGCGGACCCCCGGTATTTAACATGGCCCGAAGGGGTGTCAACCCTGGCGAATCAACTGACCGGGGGCACCGAGGGGTCCTGCTGGAAGAGGTCCTCGGGGTTGTCGATGGCCAGCGCCTCGACCAGCACCTCGTCCATGTGCTGCACCGGTCGGATCTCCAGCTTCTCCAGGACCATCTTGGGGATGTCCTGCAGGTCGGGCTCGTTGTCCTTGGGGATGAGCACCCGCTGGATGTCCGCCCGGTGGGCCGCCAGCAGCTTCTCCTTGAGGCCGCCGATGGGCCGGACCTGACCGCGCAGGGTGATCTCGCCGGTCATGGCCACCGCCCGCTTCACGGCGATCCCGGTGACCGCAGAGACCACCGCCGTGGCGATGGTGATGCCTGCGCTGGGGCCGTCGACGCCCCACAGCTCGGGCACGTGGACGTGGATGTCCAGCTCCTGGTAGAAGTCCGGCTTGAGCCCCAGGTTGGCCGAGCGGCTGCGGATGTAGGTGATGGCGGCCTGGCAGGACTCCTGGAAGACGCTGCCGAGCTGTCCGGTGAGCGTGGTCTTGCCGGCCCCGCGCACCGCCGCCGCCTCGATGGGCACCATCACGCCGCCCACCGCCGTCCACGCCAGGCCGTTGACGAAGCCGATCTCGTCGCGCTCCCCCACCCGGCCGTAGCGGAACTTGGGCACCCCCAGCAGCTTCTCCAGGTTGCGGGAGGTGACCTTGACCCGGGTCTCCGGGCCCACCCGCACCACACGCTTGGCGACCTTGCGACAGACCGCGCTGATCTCCCGCTCCAGGTTGCGCACGCCGGCTTCCTTGGTGTAGCGGCGGATGACCTGCTGCACGGCCTGCTGGGTGATGACGAGGTTGTGCTCTTGGAGGCCGTGGTTCTCGGTCTGCTTGGGGATGAGGTAGCGCCGGGCGATGGAGAGCTTCTCCTGCTCGGTGTAGCCGGCCAGCCGGATGATCTCGAGGCGGTCCTGGAGGGGCGCGGGGATGCCGTGGAGGCTGTTGGCCGTGCAGATGAACATGACCTTGGAGAGGTCGTAGTCCATGTCCAGGTAGTGGTCGTTGAACGCCTCGTTCTGCTCGGGGTCGAGCACCTCCAGCAGGGCGGAGGCCGGGTCGCCGCGGAAGTCGGTCGACATCTTGTCGATCTCGTCGAGCAGGAACACCGGGTTGCCCGAGCCGGCCTTGGCCAGGGCCTGGATGATCTTGCCGGGCAAGGCGCCGATGTAGGTGCGCCGGTGGCCGCGGATCTCGGCCTCATCGCGCACCCCGCCCAGGGCGACGCGCACGAAGTTGCGGTCGGTGGCGCGGGCCACGCTGCGGGCCAGGGAGGTCTTACCGACGCCGGGCGGGCCCACCAGGCAGAGGATGGGGCCCTTCATGCGGTCGACCAGGCTGGCCACCGCGAGGTACTCCAGCACGCGCTCCTTGACCTTGCGCAGGCCGTAGTGGTCCTCGTCGAGCACCCGGGCGGCGTGGACGATGTCCAGGCGGTCCTCGGTGTACTCGTTCCAGGGCAGGCCCAGGATGGTGTCGACGTAGTTGCGCACCACCGTGGCCTCGGCGGACATCGGGCTCATCAGCTTGAGCTTGCGCAGCTCCTTGAGGCAGCGCAGGCGCGCCTCATCCGACATGTCCTTCTCGCGGACGCGGTGCTCGATCTCCTGGACTTCGTTGCGGAACTCGTCCTTCTCGCCCAGCTCGTTCCGGATCGCCTGCATCTGCTCGTTGAGGTAGTACTCCTTCTGCGTCTTCTCCATCTGCTTCTTGACGCGGCTCTTGATCTTGCGCTCGACCTGCAGGATCTCGATCTCGGATTGGATGAACTTGTAGATGCGCTCCAGGCGCACCCCGGCCGAGGTCTCCTCCAGGAGCTTCTGGCGGTCCTCCAGCTTGAAGTTGAGCTGGGCGACCAGGGTGTCGGAGAGCTTGGCCGGGTCCTCGATCGCCGAGATGGTCAGCAGCATCTCGGGGGGGATGCCCTTGTTGAGCTTGACGTACTGCTCGAAGCAGGTCTTCACCGAGCGCATCAGGGCGGTCAGCTCGACGTCGACCCGGTTGTTCTCGGGCAGCTCCTCGGCCTCGACCCGGAACATCTCGTCGGTGGTGACGTAGCGCAGGATGCGGCCCCGCTGGCGGCCCTCGACCAGCACCTTGACCGTGCCGTCAGGCAGCCGCAGCATCTGCATGATCGTGGCGAAGGTGCCGTGATCGAAGATGTCGCCGGGGGTGGGGTTGTTGGTGCGGGCCTCGCGCTGGGCGGCGAGGAACAGCTCCTTGTCGCCCCGGGCCGCCTCGTTCAGGGTCGAGATGGACTTCTCTCGGCCGACGATGAGGGGCACCACCATGTGGGGGAAGACGATCAGGTCACGCAGCGGCAGCAGCGGGATGCTCTTTCGACGCCCGCCGGAGGACTGGCCCTTGCGATCCTTGAAGAACATGTGCGCGCATCCCGGCCGTCAGGCCCACTCCGCCTCGGCCTCATAGACAAGCATAGGCGGTTTCTTCCCGTTGACCACCTCTTCAGAGATGATGCACTCGCGGATGTTGGTCTTGGAGGGGATGTCATACATCACGTCGAGCATGATCTCCTCCATGATCGAGCGCAGCCCGCGCGCGCCGGTGCCCCGCTCCAGGGCCTGCTTGGCGATGGCCCGCAGGGCGCCCTCGGTGAACTTCAGCTCGACGTCCTCCATGCGGAAGAGCTTCTCGTACTGCTTGACCAGGGCGTTGCGGGGCTCGGTGAGGATGCGGACCAGGGCCTCCTCGTCCAGCTCGCGCAGGGTGGCGAGCACGGGCACGCGGCCGACGAACTCGGGGATCATGCCGAAGGAGAGCAGATCCTCGGTCTCGGCCATCTCCAGCAGCTCGCCGATGAGGTAGTCCTTGCGGGACTTCACGTTCTGGCCGAAGCCGATGGAGGAGCGGTTCACCCGCTGCTCGATGATCTTGTCGAGCCCCACGAAGGCCCCGCCGCAGATGAACAGGATGTTCGTGGTGTCGATCTGCAGGAACTCCTGCTGGGGGTGCTTGCGCCCGCCCTTGGGGGGCACGTTGGCCACCGTGCCCTCGATGATCTTGAGCAGGGCCTGCTGCACGCCCTCGCCGGAGACGTCGCGGGTGATCGAGGGGTTCTCGGACTTGCGCGAGACCTTGTCGATCTCGTCGATGTAGATGATGCCCTTCATGGTGCGCTCGACGTTGTACTCGGCGGCCTGGAAGAGCGAGAGGATGATGTTCTCGACGTCCTCGCCGACGTAGCCCGCCTCGGTCAGCGAGGTGGCGTCGCAGATGGAGAAGGGCACATTCAGGAAGCGCGCCAGGGTCTGGGCGAGCAGGGTCTTGCCCGTGCCCGTGGGCCCGATGAGCAGGATGTTGGACTTCTGCAGCTCGACGTCGTCGTGGGTGTTGCGGGCGTCGATGCGCTTGTAGTGGTTGTGCACCGCCACGGAGAGGACCTTCTTGGCCCGCTCCTGGCCGATGATGTACTGGTCGAGGTGGGCCTTGATGTCCTTGGGCTTGGGCACCAGGGCGCGGGAGGCGTAGTAATCCTCGCGCTCGTACTCCTCGGTGATGATCTCGTTGCACAGCTCCACGCACTCATCGCAGATGTAGACCGACGGCCCTGCGATGAGCTTGCGGACCTCCTTCTGGGACTTGCCGCAGAAGGAGCAGGACAGCTCCTTGCCTTCCGAGCCCTTGCGCCGCATCGACTACTCCGCCTTGGGCGTGATCTTCTCCAGCACCTCGTCCACCAGGCCGTAGTCCAGCGCCTCGGAGGCGCTCAGGATGTAGTCACGGTCGGTGTCCTGGCTGATCTTCTCGAGGGGCTGACCGGTGTGGGACGCCAGGATCTCGTTGAGCAGCTTGCGCATGCGCAGGATCTCCTTGGCGTGGATCTCGATGTCGGTCGCCTGGCCCCGGGTGCCGCCGAGGGGCTGGTGGATGAGGACCCGGGAGTGGGGCAGGCAGCGCCGCTTGCCGGCCGCGCCCGCCGCGAGCAGCACCGCGCCCATGCTGGCGGCCTGGCCCATGCAGATGGTGGACACGTCGGGGCGGATGAACTGCATGGTGTCGTAGATGGCCATGCCCGCCGTGATCACGCCGCCGGGGCTGTTGATGTAGAGGAAGATGTCCTTGTCGGGGTCCTCGGACTCCAGGAACAGCATCTGGGCGACGACCACGTTGGCGACCTGGTCGTTGATCTCGGTGCCCAGGAAGATGATGCGATCCTTGAGCAGGCGGGAGTAGATGTCCCAGGCCCGCTCGCCGCGGTGGGAGGACTCGATGACGGTGGGGATGAGGTAGCTCTGAGGGGTGGACGGATCGAAGGGCATGGGGTCCTCAACAGGGGTTCGGCTGGCGCCGGTTCGGCGGGCGCCGGCGGGAGGGGGCGCGCGACACCCGAGTCATCATTTAAGCCCGTAACCGCCTGACGGACAGGGGGGGCGTCATATTGAACGTGCGGGGCGCTCAGATCCGGAAAAGACAAAGGCGGACGACGGGAGAGGCCCGCCGTCCGCCCTCAATCCGGCGCGGGGAGGGGCTACTCCTCGCCGCCCTCGGGGGCCGCCGCCTGGGCGGCGTCGTCGTCGGTGACCGGGGCCTCGTCGTTGTCCGGGGCGTCGGGGTCGACCTCCTCCAGCTCGGCGTGCTCCAGCAGCCAGTCGAGGGTCTTCTCCTCCAGCAGGCGGGCGCGCAGCTCCTCGACCGCGCCCTCCTTGATGAAGTAGCCCTTGATGGCCTCGACCGCCTGGCCGCGGGCGTCGGCGATCTCCTGGTACTTGGCCTCCAGCTCCTCGTCGTCGACCGCGATGGTCTCGGCGTCGGAGACGTGGTCCAGGATGAGGCTGGCCTTGGCCGCGAAGCGGGCGCGGTTGCGGTAGTCCTGGAGCTGGGCGTCGGTGAACTGGATCTTGGCCGGGTCCTCGCCCCGGTAGGCGCGCTGGATCTTCATCTCCTCGAGCAGGGCGTTGAGCTGCTGGTCGATGAGGCCCTTGGGCGCCTCGAAGTCGTTGGCGTCGATGAGCACCTGGAGGAGGTTGGCGCGCGCCTGGTTGCGGGCGGCGTTGTTGGCGGACTCCTCGAGCTGGGCGCGGATCGCGGCCCGCATGCCCTCGGCGCCGCCCTCGAAGCCGAGCTGCTCGGCCAGCTCGTCGCTCAGCTCGGGGGTGGTCATGGCCTGGATGGACTCCACGGTGGCCTTGACCTGCAGGGTGCGGCCGGCCAGCTCGGCGAGCTGGGCGTCCTCATCGAAGGTGACCTCGCCGGAGACCTCGGCGCCCTTCTCGGCGCCCTCCAGCAGGGACTCGATGCCGGAATAGTAGGCCTCGCTGCCCATGTTGATCATGGTGCCGGGGTGCTCGTGGACCGTCTCCTCGCCGTCGGCGATGGACACGGCCGCCAGGACGAAGTCGCCCGACTCGACGCCGCGCCCGTCGACCTCGGCCAGGGAGGCCTGGGACTGGAGCCGGCGGCTGACCTCGCGGTCGACCTGCTCGTCGGTGACCTTGCGCACCGGGTAGCGCACGCTGACGCCGGTGTAGGGGTTCAGCTCCAGCTCGGGCCGGACCTCCACCGCGATGGAGAAGATGAAGTCCTCGCCCCGGTTGAGCTTGCCCTGGCTGGTGACCGTGGGGCGGCCGAAGATCTCCATCTCGGCGGTGGCCTTGCGGAACGAGTCGTTGATGAGGCCGGCGGCGACCTCGTCCCGGACCGAGCTGCCGAAGCGCTGCTCGACGACGCGGCGGGGCACCTTGCCGGGGCGGAAGCCCTTGAGGCGCACGCGGCGCTGCAGGTTGCCGAAGGCCTTGTTGAGCTCGGAGTTGACGGTGTCACCGGGCACGGTGAAGTCCAGGCGGCGCTCGATGGAGCTGACCTTCTCGATCCGGAAATCCATGTGTTGACCTCGCCGAAGTGAGGAGGGCCGAGGGGCCCTTTCGCGCTGTGTTGTTGGATGCGAGAAGGGGGACTCGAACCCCCACGGGGTCAGCCCACTGGATCCTAAGTCCAGCGCGTCTACCAGTTCCGCCATTCTCGCGAAGTCGTCGCCTTATAACGGGGTCGACCAGGAAAACAAAACCGCCGCCTCCGAAAAGAGGCGGCGGGATGGTGGGCCCACCAGGAATCGAACCTGGAACCTACGGATTAAGAGTCCGGTGCTCTGCCGATTGAGCTATAGGCCCATATGTTTGAGAGGGTGAGTGATGGGACTTGAACCCACGACCCTCGGAACCACAATCCGATGCTCTGCCGACTGAGCTACACTCACCTCGTCAAGCCCCCTGCTTATAATGAGATCGGCGGGATTGGCAAGAACCCGGGCCCGGGTTGGGGCGCCAAACCCAAGATTTCCTGATTCATCATGGGTACTTGTAGCTTGATCGCCCCAGGGGGTCGGGGGAGGTCAGGGCCGCCGGCCAGCCCAGCGGCACCCAGGGCGCGGCCGTGACCCCCTGCATCTCCTGCTGAAGCAGGGCGTCGAAGAGGTCCTGCTCCCGGACGGGGTGCCCGCCATGCAGCCCCGCCGCGAGGGCCGCCGCGACCACCGGGTGGGCGTCCAGGACCACGCCGGTCCAGCCAGCGCCCAGGGGGGGCTCCGGGGTCGCCGCCGCGTCCGGGAGCCAGGGCAGCGGCGGCGGCTCCGGCCGCAGGGGGCGCCCCTCCCCTCCCCCATCCAGCTCCCCGAGGGAGACGAGGATCGCCAAGGGATCCGACCAGATGGAGCCGGTCTCCACCCACGGCGCGGGGTCCCACCAGGGGCGCGCGGCGGTGTCGAGCTGCGGCCAGCGCGGGCCGGTCTCCGGCGGGACGAGGCTCAGAGGAGGCCGCCAGCGGGGTGAGAGCGGGGCCCCCGAGACCGGGTCCCAGGCCCCCAGACCGTCCAGCAGCGGGCCCCCCGGCCACAGCGCCAGCAGGCCCGCCCAGGCCAGCGGGAAGTCGGCGGCCTCGACCGGCGCCCCGGAGGGGGTCCAGCCCAGCAGGGGCTGCGCCTCGCCGTCCTCGAAGACCAGCCGCGGCGAACCGGTCTCGTCGACGTGGACGGTGGTCGCGCCCCGGCCCAGCAGGCTCCACCCCCAGCCCGGCTCGTGCAGCACATCGACCCGGGCGCCGTCCTCGGTCCAGGAGAGCAGCCCGTCGAGGCCCCAGCTCAGGTCCGTGGCGGCGCCGTCGCTGCCCTCCACGCGGATCGGGCGCCCCAGGACGTCCCAGGTGACCCGCCGCGCGCCCGCGTCCCCGCCGTCCAGCGCGGTCGGCCGGCCCAGGGCGTCGTAGGCCACCCGGACCGAGCCCAGCTCGCCGATGACCGTCTCGACCCGCCCCTGGGGGTCCAGGAGGTACTCCAGAGCGTCCACGGCCACGCCCCACGCTGCCGGCCCCACCGGGGGGATGGCCTCCCGGGGCCGCCCCTGCTCGTCCAGGCGGGCCTCGCTGCCGTCAGGGCCGCCGCGCCGGTCCGGGCTGGCGGTCCAGGCCCCGTCCGGGCCCTCGATGGCGACCACCCTCCCCTGCACGTCCCGATGGATCCGCTGGACCTGGCCCTCGTCCAGCAGCTCGGGCTGGCCGAGCGCGTCCAGGCCCACCCGGCGGTCCAGGACCACCCGCCCGCCGGGGTCCTCCACCAGCACGGTCCACTCGTCGGGGCCCCAGGCCCGCAGGGTCATGCTGCCGTCGGTGAAGCGCACCAGCCGGGGCTCGCCGTTGAGCCCCCGGTCCGAGGACATCGCGCGGCCGTCCGGGGCGACCCACTTGAGCACGTCGCCCTCGGCGTCCCGCAGCGCGCGGCGGACGCGGCCGCCCTCGTGGATCCGGGCCACCAGCCCGCGCTCGTCCCGGTCGACGAGGATGAGGGGCTGGCTCGGGTGGCGAAGCTGCACCACCAGCCCGCTGGGGTCGCGGCCCAGCTCGACCCGCTGCGCGCCCTCCCCCAGCGTCACCGCGCGCAGCCCGGCGTCCCAGCCCACCGGGATCGGCGGCTCCTCGCCCACCTGCACCGACACGACCTGCCCGGAGAGGTTGCGGGTGAGCGCCACCCGCAGCGCGGACGCGGTGGCCTCCACCAGCCGCCCGGCGAGGTCCCAGGCCCAGGTCAGGGGCCCCATCGACAAGGGCAGGTCCCGGGCGTTCCGGGTGACGCGGACGCTGGCGCCCTCCGAGCTGAGCCCGACGAGGGTCCCCCGAGCGTCCCAGCTCAGCTCGGCGGCGGTTCCGTCAGGGCGCAGCACCCGGATGGGCCGCCCCGCCGCGTCCTGGACCACCCCCCAGGCCCCGCCGTCGACGTCCTCCAGCCGGACGAGGGACCCGTCCGCCCGCCAGATGAGCCGCTGGGCGGGGCCGGGGTCGGCCGCCCCCAGCCGGGTCAGCCGCCCGGTCGCGTCCCGTCGCAGCAGGATGGGCACGTCATAGGGGGTCTCCAGGCGATCCAGGCGCCCCATCGCGTCCACCCCGAAGCTCCACCGGGCTCCGGTGCGGCTCAAGAGGGTGGTGGGCATGTCCCGGCGCCACCCGCTGAGCAGGATCTCGTTGCCCGCCGGGTCGACCACCGCGGTCACCCGCCCCCGGGCGTCCCGCCGCAGCCGGGTGACCGCGCCCCCTGGCGCGATGAGGCTGATGACGCGCCCCTGGAGGTCTCGCTCCAGGCGCCAGGGCCGCGCGCTGCCCCGGGCCAGCTCGACGAGCTGCCCGTGGACGTCCCAGCGGAACGCGCGGGGGTGGCCGTCGGGGTCGGTGAGGTGGGTGGGGCGCCCCGCGCGGTCCCGCTCCCAACGCCAACTCCCCCCGGCCGGATCGGTGAGGCTGCGCAGGCCGGTCGCCCCCCAGGACAGCCGCCAGAGCTGGCCGCCGGGGGCCTCGATCCGCACGATCTGCCCGGCCTCGTCCCGGATCAGGCGCACCTGCCCGCCCGCCGGGTCGGTCCAGCCGGCCAGCCGCCCGCCCTCCAGGGAGGAAGTCACCACCCGGCCGCCGGGGGACTGGACCCGCACCTGCGCCCCGGTCACCCGGGCGCTCCATTGGCGGCCGGCCCCGTCGGTCCAGCTCGGCCCGGCCTCGGTCCAGTCCACCCGGAGCTGCGCGATGCCGGGCCCCGCGATCTCGATGACCCGGCCCGCGTCGTCCCGCCGCACCCGCAGTCGGGAGCCGTCCGCCCACAGGATGACGCTGAGGCGGCCCTGGTCGTCGTAGAGGTAGCGGGTGCGGGCGCGGTCGGTGCCGGAGACCGACTCCAGGACGTCGCCCTGGTGGTCGTAGTAGAGGGTCAGGCCGCCGGGCCCGTTGACCACCGAGGGGCGCCCGCGGCCGTCCCGCTGGACCTGGAGCTGTCGGCCCCCGCCGTCGGTGATCGCGGCGAGCCCCTCGTCCGTGAGCTTGAGCTGGAGGGCATCTCCGTCGACGTCGCCGACGAAGGTCAGGCGCCCCAGGTCATCGAAGCGCCGCTCCCCCGAGCCGGTGTCCAGGGTCCAGCCGTTCGCGGCCCGGACCAGCGCGCCGCCCCCGAAGGTCGAGCCCTCCGGCCACAGCTCCAGCCCGTCCGGGCGGGGGGCTTCCGCGTCTCCCGGGGGCAGGGGCTGGTCCGGGGCGAGCCACATGTCCGCGTCCACCCCCCGCCACAGCACCCCGTCCCGGGAGGGGGCCACGGTCTCCAGCGCGCTCCACCGCCAGCCGGTGTCGTCGTGGACCCGCCGGACGCCCAGCGGCGGCCCGCGCCCCTCCAGCGCCACATCCACGGCCTCCACCCACAGGCGCCCGGTCTCGGGGTCGACGAGCACCTGCTCCCGCCCGGCGCGCACCGCCGGGGGGCTCTCCGGGGTGATCGCGCCGATCCAGGTCAGGCCGTCCGGGCCGAGCAGGGGCGCGGGCCGGGCCTGGGCGCTCGGGCTGCCCAGCGCGAGGGCCAGGAGCAGAGCGGCGGCGCGTCGGAGGTCAGGGCACCCCATGCAGGATGTACTGCCCCCACCACGACGGGTCGAAGTGGGGGTTCTCCTCGTCGGTCTGGAGCGACTGGCGGGCCTCGATCATCGCACGGGACGGCGTGCGCTCCTGGATGGTCGACTCGAAGAACCGGTAGAGGTACTTGCTGTGGGGGGAGAGGTCGGTCATCCAGGCGGTGGTGACGACGTACTGCACCCCGGCCCCGCGCAGGGCCTGCACCCAGCGGCCGACGATGTCGGCGTCCACCTCGGTGGTGATGACGACGATCTTCGCCTTGAGGTCCATCTCGCGCAGCGCGGCGAGGCCGATCTCCACGTCCCCGATGCGCAGCGCGCCCCGGTCGCCGGCCGTGGCGTTAGCCAGGTGGATGAAGCGGGCGGTGGGCAGCTTCTCCAGGGTGACCGCCTCGGTGACGTCCTTGCCGGTGTGGATCTCCCGGTTGTCGATGCCGAACTGCCGGCCGACGTTCTCGACCTCGGTGACCAGGCGCAGCCCGGCGTCGCCCTCGGCGCTGTCCGCGTCCAGGCCCAGGTAGTCGGGCACGTAGCGCTCCAGGGGCTCGGGGGGCTGACGCATCGCCTCGGAGAGGGTGGTCGCGGTCCCGATGGTGCGGATGTCCGCCAGGAACCGCAGGCCCGACTGCTGCTCGGGCAGCACCGCGAGGGAGAAGTCCGTGAGCGGCCCGTCGGCGAGCACCAGGTAGCGCCCGATGCCCGGCAGCTCCTCGGTGAAGGCGTCGATGAGGGCGCGGCGCAGGGTGTCGCCCATGGCCGGGGACACCGGCGCGCCGCCCTGGGCGTCACCCTTGCGCAGGGCCTCGCTGAGCTTCTCGGCCGCCGCGGTGAGCTTGTCGACGTTGCGGAGCGGCGCGACGCGGGCCTTGTCCTTGGTGATGGCGATGGCCTCGCCCGAGGTGGTCCCCAGCCGGAAGGACAGGATCGCCGTGCCCTCCAGGCCGCTCTGGAAGGCGGCGTAGTCAGCGAGGGGCGCGGGCAGGGCGCGGGCGAAGCCGGGGTCCTTGAGGGCCTCGGCGTCGGCGGCGGCCAGGGCGGCGCGGGCCTCGGAGGGCTCGGGGCCCAGCCCGGCCAGCCAGCGCAGCGTGGCCTGCTGCAGGGTGTGGTGGGCGTCGTTGTACGCCGCCCGCTGGGCAGGCTCCAGGGAGAGGGAGGGGTCGTCGCCCACCCCGAAGGCCCGCTCCACGGCCGCGCCGGCCCGGGCCCACTCGTGCAGGACCAGGCCGGTGAGCCCGGCGGGCACGTCGGTCTTGCCGACGAGGGCGGCGAGGTGGCCGTCGAGGCCGGCGAGGTCGACGCCGTCGAGGGCCGAGGCCCGCGCCCAGGGCCCCTGGTGGTGGCTGGGGAGGGCGCCGAGGGCCTCCTTGTAGAGGCCATAGGCCCGCTCGAAGCGCCCCGCGGCGGCGGCGGCGCGGGCGAAGGACAGCTTGACGATGGGGTCGTCGGGCACGGCGGGGGTGCCGCCCTCGCCGGTGTGGGCGGCCTCCAGGGTGGCGAGGTCCGCGCCCTCGACCAGGGGCCGCCAGGCGTCCGCGAGGGGGCCCGCGGCGTCCTCGGGCCAGGTCACCTCCAGCCCGGCCAGGGACCGACGGACGGCGATCTCCAGGCGCAGGCTCGCCCCGGCCTCGCCCAGCTCGGTGGCCAGGGCCTCCAGCTCGGAGAGCACGGGCGTGGTGGCCTCGCCGCGCGCGCGCAGCAGGCGCTCCCGCGCCAGCCGGGCCTCCACGCGGGCCACGGGCCGGTTCAGGGCGTCGGCGATGGCCACGGCCCGGCCGGTGAAGGGGCCCGGATCGACCCCCCGGGCCGCCGCGACGGTCGCCCCGAAGAGCTGGACCTTCATCGCGCTGAGGTCCTCGCCCTGGAAGGTGCGGATGGCCGAGAGGGCCTCGTCCGAGGGCGCGACGGTGAGGGCCTTGAGCCCCGCGATGACGGTGGCGTGGGCCTCGTCGGCGTGCTCAGCCGCCTTGGCGAGGGCGGCCTCGTCGCCGGAGAGGGCGGCCAGCTCGGCGGTGGTCCAGGCCAGGGCGGCGGCCTGCTCGGTCAGCCCGGCCTCGGCGGCGGCGGTCATGGCGCCCTGGGCGGTGGCCAGGGCCTCGCTCAGCGCCCCGCCGGCCTCATGGGCGCGGGCGCGGGCGCGGGCCAGGGTGGCCGCGCCGACCTTGTCCTGGGCGGTCACGCGGGCCTCGTGCAGCTCCTTGACCAGGGCGATGGCCGCATCCACCTGCCCCGCGTCCACCAGCCGGGCGGCGGCCAGGGTGCCCAGGCGGGTGGCCTCCGCGCCGCTGGAGAGCGCGCTGGCGGCCCGGGCGGCCTTGGCGAGGGCGTCGCCCGCGTTGGCGTCGTCCGGGGACAGCGCGGCGTAGACCTCCGTCGCGGCGATGAGGCCCTCGGGGTCGTCCAGCGCCAGGAGGGGCTCCAGCTCGGCGAGGGCGGCGTCGGCGTCCTTGGCGTCCCGGTGGGCCCGGGCCCGCAGCAGTCGGGCGCGCCAGCCCGACAGGTTCAGCTCGGCGAGCGCGCCGGCGGCCTTGTCCACGGGCCGCAGGGCGGCGAGCACCAGGGCGTCAGCGGGGGCCTCGGGGTTGAGGCCGGAGGTGTCGGAAGCGGCGCCGGCGCGCACGGCCAGGATCCGGTAGACCGCGCCGTCCTCGGCGTCCACCCTGGCCAGCCGCGTGGCGGCGTCCAGGGCGTCGGCGGGGCGCCCGGCGGCCAGGGCCAGCTCAGCCCGGAGGCGGTGGTGGGCGTCCTCGCGCGCGCCCAGCGGGGTGGTGGCGTCGAGCTTGTCCAGCAGCGCCCCGGCCTGGCCGGCGGCGACCGCCTCGTAGCGCAGCAGGGTCCACAGGCCGTCGTCGTCGGGCTTCTCGGCGATGAGGGCCTGGAGCGCGTCGACCGCCTCGGCGTGCTGCTGGGCGGCGGCGAGGCCCCGCCCGCCGCTGGGGGCGGCGGCGTCGACCGCGGCGGCGGCGTCATCTTCGGGTGTCTCGGCCTTCGCCTTGGCCTTGGCCTTGGCGGCCTTGGCGGTCTGATCCGGCTGGGGCGCGGCGTCTTCGCCGCTGCAGCCCGCCAACGCGAGTCCGACGAGGAAGATCGCGAGTCTCACCGTGGCACTCCTTCTTGGTCCGATACCGGTCGAGCCGGGCAAGATTAGCACGGCGCAAGGGACAGGAGTGTCACTGGCAGGAGCGGGCCCCGCCCTGGAAGCAGGTGTAGGTGCCAGGACCCTTCAGCTCGAAGAAGGCCACCAGTCCGCCGCTGTCGGTGCGGCCCTGGATCCGGCAGGGGCCGGGCTCGGCGCCCTTGACCACCACGGGGCCGGTGCCCGAGGGGGTGCCCGCGAAGCACTTCACGGTGAGCGCGGTGACCGAGGGGTCGCCGATGGTGAAGATGGCGTCGAAGGGGCCGGAGGACGCGGCGGCCGGCGGATCCGCCTTGGGGGGCGGATCGGGCTCGGCTGGGGGATCCGGCTTCGGATCGGGCTCGGCCGGGGGGTCGGCGGGGGCGCCGAGGCGCGCCGTGACGTCGGGCTCCTCCGGCGCCGGGTCCGGGGTCGTGGCCGGCGCTGTGCGCTCCGGGGACGGGGTGGAGCGCGCGGGCGGGGTCGGCTCGGGCGGCGCGGACCGCTCGGCAGGCGGGGGCGGCTCGGCGGGCTCGACCGGCGCGGGGGCGTCGGCGACGCCGTCGTCCTCCGGCGGGTCCTCCGGCGGGTCCTCCGGCAGCGCCACCGGCGGGTCCGCTGGCGGGTCCGCTGGCGGGTCCTCTGCCGCGACCGTCTCCGACCCGTCCGTCGAGGATCCGCCGCTCATCATCATCACCGCGCCGCCGCCCGCCAGGATCCCCGCGATGAGGACCGCGGCGATGAGCAGGAGGTTGGGACCCCGGCGCGGCGGGGCGTCCAGGTCGTCGTCCAGCGCGTCGGTGTGGGGCGCGGGCTCGGGCTGGTCGGGCAGGGGTGCGCCGAAGCCGATCTCGGGCTCGGCCGGGCCCTGGGCGACCGGCGCGCCCAGCTCCAGCTCGGGCTCGGTGTCCGGCGGCAGCTTCTCGCCCGCCCGCCCCACGGTCACCGTGGCCTCCACCGCCGGGTCGTGCTCCGACGCCAGGGGCGGCGCGCCGCTGCGGAAGAGGCCCGGCCCCACCCCGCCGCTGAAGGCGGGCTCGGAGGGCTCGGGCTCGGCCGAGGCCAGGGCGTCGGTGGACTCCTGGGTGGGCTCGGGCTCGGCGGGCAGCCCGGCGGGCTCGTCCAGCACCCCCTCGGCCTTGACGGTGGGCTCGTCGTCCACCTCCTCCTTGAGGGAGACGCGGTTGTCGGCCAGGGCCTGCTGGATGGGGGCCGGCGGCTGCGGGGGGGGTGGCGCGGCGGCCGGCGGGGGCGGCGCCGGGGGAGGCGGAGGCGGCGCCGGCGGACGCTGCGGCGGCGCGGACTGTCGGACCGTGGGCTCCACCATCGGCGGCGGCCCGGAGGGCAACGGGCGGACCGGCGGCGACGCCACGCCCTCCATCACCCGGTCGATGGTGGCCCCGGCCCAGGCGGGCACGCCCGGACCCCGCAGCGCGTTCGCCACCTGGGTGAGCTGGGTGGCCACCGCCATCGGGGGCGGGCGCAGGCCGGGGTTGCCGCTCATGGACAGGCGGATGAGCTGGGCGATGCCCCGGGGCACCGGCTCGCCAGGGCGCTCGCCCATGCGGCGCATGGCCTCGCGGATGGCCTCGTCGTGGAGGCGGATGGACGCCCCGGCGGGGGGCGGCGGGGCCCCGCTCAGCATCTCCAGGGCCAGCGCCGCGATGCCGTAGACCGTGGAGGCGGGCGATCCGGGGCCCTCGGGCGGGGTGTAGCCGGGGATGGCCGTGGTGGGCGCGATGTCCTGGGGCTCCAGGACCACCAGCCCGGCGAGGCGCACGTTGCCGTCGGTGTCGATCAGCACGTCGGCCGGGGACGGGCCGGGGTGCATGACCCGCAGCGCGTCGCCCCCGCGGGAGGTGGTCTCGATGGCCGCCGCGATCGCCTGGGCCACCTGGGCGGCCAGCTCGACGCAGACCTTCACCGGCAGCCACGCGCCGCGCGCCCGCTGGTAGGCGAGCACCTGATCCAGCGAGGCGCCCTCGATCCATTCGTAGACCAGCGCGGCGTTGTCCCCGACGATGCTGACGTTCAGCAGCCGGGCCAGCGCGGGGTTGCGCACCTTGGCGAGGGCTCTGGCCTGGCGCTGGAGCCCGGCCAGGGCGTCGGCGTTGGCCGGCACGTCGGGCAGGATCCAGACCAGGACCGGATCGCTCGTGCCATCGGGGTGGGTGAGCCGACCCTCGCGCGCGTCCGGGCCCCAGCTGGGGGCCCGCCTGGTGATCTTCAGCTTGGTCCCGTTCACGGCAATTCCCAGGTGGGTTGAGGGTAGCACGCCGGAGCAGGCGCGCTATGAACAGCGGGCCTTCGTAACCCACCGAGGACCGACGTGTCAGAGGCTCCGCCGCCCGACCACGCCGCGCTGCGCGCCCTGCTCACCGACGCCGGTGACGCCGCCCACGCGCTGCTGGGCCGCGCGCGGGTCTTCCGAAAGGCCGATGAGACGCGCGTCACGGACGCCGACCATGCGGCGGAGCGCCTGCTGGTGGCCGGCCTCCACCAGCGCTTCGCCGACGACAGCGTGGTCGGCGAGGAGGGCGCGTCGGTGCGCGCGGGCCCCCGCACCTGGTTCGTCGACCCGATCGACGGGACCCACGCCTACCTCGAAGGGCTCGCCCACTGGGGCCCCACGGTGGGGCGCGTCGCACCCTCCGCCGACGGCCACCGGCCCGAGATCGGGGCGGCGTACTTCCCCCGGCTCGGGGAGTTCTGGTTCGCGGCCCAAGGCCAGGGGGCCTGGCGGGACGGGCAGCGGCTCCCCCCGCTCCAGCCCGCTGCCCTCGACCGACACGACGTGCTCTACCTCCCCTCCCGGTTCCACCGCTGGTTCGAGGTGGACTGGCCCGGCAAGGTGCGCAGCCTGGGCAGCACCGCCGCACACCTCTGCCTGGTTGCCTCCGGCGGCGCGGTGGCTACCTTCGTCATGGCCGGCTGGGGCACCTGGGATGTCGCTGGCGGGCTCTGTCTGTTAGAGGAGGTAGGCGGGACAGCCCTGACCTTGACCGGCGAGCGGCTGGACCCGGTCGTGGATCGCTCGGTGCCCTTCGTCGCCGGGCACCCCGACGTGGCCTCCGCCCTGCTCCGTCGCATCCGATTCCGTCCCCGCCGCCCCCTTGAGGAGTGAGATGGCCGACACGCACACCGATGACTCCAGCGAGGAGATCGAGGTCCTGGACAAGGACGGCCAGCCCATCGACCCCCTGGGCGAGGACAACACCAAGCGCGAGCTCCCCCGCAACCTGACCGCGCTCCAGCCGCCCCGGCGCGGCTCCGCGTCCAGCCGGGGGGACCTGCTCTCCTACTACCTCTCCGAGGTCCGGCGCTACCCGCTGCTCGAGCCCGAGGAGGAGAAGGCCCTCGCCGTCTCCTGGTACGAGGACGGCGACCGCGACGCCGCCGAGCGCCTGGTCACCGCCAACCTGCGGCTGGTGGTCAAGCTGGCGTTCCAGTACCACCGCCAGTGGTCCAACGTGCTCGACCTCATCCAGGAGGGCAACGTCGGCCTGGTCGAGGCCCTGCGCCGCTACGACCCCTACCGGGGCATCCGCTTCTCCAGCTACGCCCAGTACTGGATCCGGGCGATGATCCTGCGCTTCTTGATGGACAACTTCCGCATGGTGCGCCTGGGCAGCACCCGGAACGGCCGCAAGCTGTTCTTCCAGCTCCAGAAGGAGAAGGAGCGCCTCATCAAGGAGGGCCTCAAGCCCAGCCCCCGGCTGCTCGCCGACCGGCTGGACGTGCCCGAGACCGAGATCAACGCGGTGGACCAGCACCTGCGGGCCCCGGCGATGTCCCTGCACGCCCCGGCCAGCGGGGGCGACGAGGGCCGCTCCCTGGCGGACGTCGTGTCCGACGACCTCGCCACCGCGCCCGACGAGGAGGCCGCCCAGTACGAGCTGGGGGCCATCGTGCGCGAGAAGCTCAACGCCTTCGCCGAGACCCTCACCGACGAGCGCGAGCAGGCCATCTGGGTCGACCGCCTCACCAGCGCGGATCCCCAGCCCCTCTCCCAGCTCGGTGAGCGCTTCGGCGTCTCCAAGGAGCGCATCCGTCAGGTCGAGGCCCGGATGCGCAAGCGGCTGCGGGCCTTCCTCCAGGCCGAGCTGGGCGACGAGATCGACTTCGAGTTCCAAGTCCCGGACGTGGATTGATCGCCTCCCGCCTGGAGTCCCTGGCCTTCGGGGCCCTGGAGCGGGTCGGCGCGTGGGCAGGGTGGGGCTTCAAGCCTGCAGAGGGGCCCGCGCCCCCGGCGGACAGCCCCTGGGGGGCGTTCCCGGCGCTCGGACCCGGCACGCATGTACCCGTCCCGACAGGCCGCGCGTTCCACCAGCACCTCTGGTTCGCGGCGGGTGACCCCGACGCGGGGGATGCCCTGGGCCGCTGGCTGGTGGAGGACGTCCCCGGGCGCGGCCCGGCCTGGCAGCACCCCTCGGACGCGGGGCTGCGCCTGGCGGCGTGGTGGCTGGGGGCGGCCCGGCTGGGCGAAGCCCTGGACCCGGACCTGCGGCGGCGCATGGCGGGCAGCGTGGGCTGGCATGTGCGCTTCACCCGCGCGCACCTGGCGCTCCGCTCCGCAGAGATGGACCACCGGCTCGTCGCCCAGGCGGCGGGGCTGGTCGTGGCGGGGCTGGGCTGGCCGGGGCTGCCCGACGCACGGGCCACCTGGGCGGAGGGCCTGACCCTGCTGGGTCGGGCGCTGCCCCTGCAGGTCTTCGGGGACGGCGCCCCCCGGCGCGGCGGGCCGGCGCAGCTCCGGCTGGCGTGGCGCCTCGGGCGGCTGGCCCAGGCCACCTGCGCGGCCAACCGCGTGGCCTTCCCAGCGCGCGCCGCTGCCGCGCTCCTGCGGGCGCAGAGCTTCCTGCAGGCCCTCCAGCCGCTGCCGCCTATCGGGGTGTCCGCCCCTCGGTTTCCCCTGGAGCTGCCCCCGGACGCCGCGCCCGCCAAGGGCTGGCGCCTGCGCACCTGGCGGGAGGGCGGCTGGGCGATCGGGGTGGCGCAGGCCAAGGGCGGCGCGTCGCGGGTGGTGGTGCCCACGACCTCCGCGCCCGCGCCCTGGGGTCACGCCGACGCCGGGCAGGTGCTCTGGTCGGCGGGGGACGTCCCGGTGCTCGTCGACCCCGGCCACGCGGTGGACCAGCCCACGCTCGCGGACGCCGAGGCCCACAGCGGCCTGCCCGGCCCGGTCGCCCTGACCAGCGCCCGGGTGGACAGCCGCACCCTCACCGTCGACCTGGACACCGCCCTCCGCAGCCGGCGGGTGCAGGCCGGCTACACCCGGCTGGTGGTCACCGAGCGGGCCCACGTCGATGGGGACTGGCGGGTGTGCTGGCCGATGGCGCCGGGGTGGGCGTTCACCGAGGTCGAGGACGGCTGGGAGGCCGAGCGCGGCGAGGCGCGGCTGGTGATGCGGGCCGAAGGACCGCTGCGTTGGGCGCTGGAGCCTCGCGCTGTGGTGGTCGATGCTGCAACGCAGCAAACGTCTGCGCTGGTGGGTCGGGGGCGGGTCGCGGCGGGGGAGCGGGTGGTGGTGCGGTTCGAGGTGCGGTGAGGGGGGCTCACTCAAAGTCCACGCACCGCGTCGCGCCGTCGCAGGGATCCAGCCCGACGTCCCGGTTGTCCCGCAGCACCAGGCGCCCCCCGTCCGGGCACGCCGCGACCAGGATCGGCGAGAAGATCTCGAAGCCCCCCAGGTCCAGCACCTCGATGTCCAGGCTCGCGGTCTCCATCGCGGTGGCGGAGAAGTTCGTCGGGCAGCCCTCCGGCCAGTCCGCCCGGGGCCAGAGGTCCAGGTTGGCGGTCGCGATCTCCACCCCGTCGGTGTCGAAGAAGGCGGCGGTGCCGGCGTCGAGGTCCAGGTTGAGGGTGGCCTCGGGCACCGGGAAGTTCTCGTCCTCAGCCACCCGCATCCAGGCGTCGACGACCTCGTAGGTCCGGGAGGTGAGGGGCGCGACGTCCGCGCAGCCGGTGAGCAGGGTGACGAGGAGCAGGGACATGAGGAACTCCGAGGCGAGGTTGGGCACGCCAAGCCCTAGCAATCGCTGTGCCACCCGCCCACGGCGCCGGAGCGGGGGACCATCCCCGGGATCGTGACATCGCTGCCGCAGGGTGCGCGCCGCCGCCGCCTGAAATACAAGGGCGCCCCATGCTCACCGAACCCCGCACCATCCTGGTCACCGGCGCCTCCGGACACATCGGCGGCCTGCTGGCCCGACGCCTCATCGAACAGGGCCACCACGTCCGCGGCCTCTACCGCAGCGGCGGCCCCCACATCGCCGACCTGGACATGGCGCACCACTGCGTCGACGTCCGCGACGCGCAGGCGGTCTCCAAGGCGGTCGCCGGGGCGGACCTCGTGTTCCACCTCGCGGCGCGCATCTCGCTGGCCGGCGGCGACTACGACCGGCCGCTCACCGAGTCCATCAACGTCGGCGGCACCCGCAACGTGGTCGAGGCCTGCATGGCCCACGGCGTGCGGCGCCTGGTCCACTTCAGCTCCTCCCACGCCCTGAACCGGCCCGACGACGACCCGCCCCTGACCGAGGACACCCCCCTGCTGGGCGACGACGAGGGCTTCCCCTACGACCGCTCCAAGGCCAAGGGCGAGCGCCTCGTGCGGGAGGCGATGACGAAGGGCCTCGACGCGGTGGTGGTGGCTCCCTCCGGCGTCATCGGGCCGTTCGACCACGGCCCCTCCAAGACCGGCGCCCAGATCCGCGCGCTGATGCGGGGCAGCTTCGCGGTCATCCCCAGCGGCGGCTACGACTTCGTGGACGTGCGGGACGTGGTCGCCGCCGCCCTGGCCGCCGCCGAGCGCGGGCGGACCGGGCACAAGTACCTGCTCTCGGGCGGCTACGCCCCCATCCAGCAGGTCATGGCCCACGTCGCCGACGCCTGCGGGCGCGGGGGCCGCATCCTCACCCTGCCCCGCTGGCTGCTGCGTCTGCCCGCCCCCGCGATCGAGCAGGTCTGCCGCATGTTCTCGCTGGAGCCCCTCGCCTCGGGCATGATGCTGGACACCCTGCGGGGGCAGATCGACATGCGCTCGGAGAAGGCCCGCGCCGAGCTGGGCTTCACACCCCGGCCGCTGGCCGAGACCATCGCGGACACCGTGGCCTGGTTCCGGGAGCAGAGCGCGTGAGCTGGATCGAGCTGTATGACAGCCTTCTGTGGGGCATGGCGGGCCTGAGCGTGGTCATCTTCGTGGTGCTCGGCTTCCTGAGCGCCCCCTACGGCCGCCACAGCCGGGGCGGCTGGGGCCCCTCGCTGCCCTTCGCGGTGGGCTGGGCCGTGATGGAGGCCCCCGCGCCCCTGGGCATGCTGGCCTGGTTCCTCACCAGTGACCGGCTGACCGACCCCGCCGCGGTGGCCTTCATCGTGCTGTGGGAGGCCCACTACCTCAACCGGGCCTTCGTCTACGCCTGGAAGCGCCGGGGGGGCAAGGCGAAGCCCATCCCGGTGCTGGTGGTGGGCATGGCGGTGGTGTTCAACCTCATCAACGCCGCGCTGAACGGGGCCTGGCTGTTCCACCTCTCCGACCCCTACGGCGCGGCCTGGCTGACCGACCCGCGCTTCCTGGTCGGGGCCGCCCTGTTCGTGTTCGGCTACGGGCTCAACCTTTGGTCGGACGCCGCGCTGGCCTCTCTGCGCAAGCCCGGGGAGTCCGGCTACAAGATCCCGCGCGGCGGGGCGTACGACTGGGTGTCCTGCCCCAACTACCTCGGGGAGATCGTCGAGTGGTGCGGCTGGGCCCTGGCCACCTGGAGCGGCGCGGGGCTGGTCTTCGCCCTGTGGACCCTCGCCAACCTGGCCCCCCGGGCGGTGACCCACCACCGCTGGTACCAGGAGACCTTCCCGGACTACCCCAAGGAGCGCCGGGCGCTGCTGCCCTTTGTGGTGTGAAACCAGCGGGTTGTGAGCCTACCGATTCCGCATGTGCCCCGCGATGCGCCGGAACGCCCGCCCCAGCTCGTCCCGCAGGCGGTCGTCGGGCACGCACTCGTCCAGGGCCTCGGTCATGCAGAGCATCCAGGCCTCGGCCTCGGCGTCGCCGATGGGGAACGGCAGGTGCCGGGCCCGCAGGCGGGGGTGGCCGTAGCGCTCGACGTAGAGCATCGGGCCGCCGGTCCACCCCACCAGGAACAGGTAGAGCTTCTCGCGGGAGCCGGACAGGTCGGCGGGGTGCAGCGCCCGGATGCCCGCCGCCTCGGGCAGAGTGTCCATGAGGTCGTAGAAGGTGTCGACCAGGGCGCGCACCCCGGCCTCCCGGCCGAGGGCCTCGAACAGCTCGCTCATCGGCCCTGGTGACCGCGGATGAGCTTGCCGGGCAGCGCGCCGGTGGGCGCCCCGTCCTCCATGATGGGCACGCCGGAGACGATGGTGGTGACGTAGCCCTGGGCGCCCTGGTAGAGCCGCCGCCCGCCCGCCGGCAGGTCGTAGCGCATGTGGGGCGGGTCGAGCTGCAGCCTGTCGAAGTCGATGACGTTGAGGTCGGCCTTGTAGCCCGGCTTCACCAGGCCCCGGTCCATCAGCCCGTACTGGACGGCGGTGTCGCGGGTCTGCCGCTTGATGATGAACGCCAGGGGCACCTGCTCGCCCCGGCGCCGGTCCCGGGCCCAGTGGGTGAGCATGAACGTGGGCGTGCCGGCGTCGCAGATGGCGCCGACGTGGGCCCCGCCGTCGGAGAGGCTCAGGCCGGTCTGCGGGTGCAGCATGGTCTCGCGGATGGCGCTGAGGTCGCCGGTGCTGTAGCCGAACAGGGGGAAGTACAGCAGGCCCTCGCCGCCCTGGGCCATCATCGTGTCGTAGATGACCTCACGGGGGTCCACGCCCTCCCGCGCGGCGATGGCCGCCACCGAGTCCTCCGGGCCCGGCTCGTAGTCCGGCGGGTCGCCCAGGGGGAACATCTTGTGGAAGGCGTTGGCCACGAAGGTCTCGAAGGGGTTCAGGCCCTGCGCGGTGTCGTTGAGGATGGCCGCCCGCACCTCGGGGCGCTTGAGCTGCTCGTAGACCTCGTCCCAGGGGGCGCTGGCGAAGAGCTTGTGCCAGGTCGGCCGCCCGGTGAACGGGTTCGCCGAGGTGCGCCAGCCCATCAGCACGCTCACCGGGCGCCCGGAGAACTGGCCGCGCAGCCAGGTCAGGCCCTGCTCCCGGCAGTCGTCCAGCATGCCCAGCAGCTCCTGGTACAGCGCGGGGCGCTGGTCGACCTGCTGGAGGTTGAAGGTCACCGGCCGGCGGATGGTCTCGGCCAGGCGCCGCATCCACTTGAAATTCTCGTCCATCTCCAGGTGGGTCAGCGCCATCTGGTAGACGCCGGCGTTCTCGTCCGCCAGGGCCTGGCCGATGCCGAAGACCTCGTCCAGGGCGGCGTGGGTCCCGGGCACGGGCTCGCCCTGGAGGGTGTTGTGGAGGTCGGTGCGGGAGGTGGAGAAGCCCAGCGCCCCGGCCCGCAGGCTCTGGCGCACGATCTCGGCCATCCGGGCGATGTCGTCGGGGGTGGCGTCCTCGTTGTCCGCGCCGCGCTGGCCCATGACGTAGACCCGCAGGGCGCAGTGGGGGACCTGCACGCCGTAGTCGATGGCGTGGGGCCGCTTCTCCAGGGCGTCCATGAACTCGGGGAACTGCTCCCACTCCCACTGGATGCCCTCGTGCATGGCCGCGCCGGGGATGTCCTCGACCCCCTCCATCAGGTCGATGAGGGTGGCGCGGTCCCCGGGCCGGGCCGGGGCGAAGCCGACCCCGCAGTTGCCCATGACCACGGTGGTGACGCCGTGGGAGGAGCTGGGGGAGAGGTAGGGGTCCCAGGTGGCCTGGGCGTCGTAGTGGGTGTGGATGTCGACGAAGCCGGGGGTCACGATGCAGCCGGTGGCGTCGATCTCGCGGCGGCCCTGGCCGGGCACGCTGCCGACGGCGGTGATGCGCCCGTCGTCGACGGCGACGTCGGCCTGGACGGGGGGCGCGCCCGAGCCGTCGTAGAGGGTCCCGTTGCGGATGACGAGGTCGTGGGTGCTCACGGTGGGGGCTCCTGCTGGATGGAGGGAGGGGGGTCCGACGCGCCCCAGGCCCGCAGCAGATCGTCGAGGACGGCGGCGGGCAGGGTGTCGGGGCGGGCGGTGTCGAAGCGGGCGAACTTGCGGGCCTGCACGGCCCCGTGCAGCGCAGCCCAGGCGGCCAGGGCGCGGGCCTCGGCGTCGCCGTCACGCAGGGCGCCGGCGCGCTGCGCGGCCTCGATGCGGGCGGCGAGCACGGCGAGGGTGTCCCGGATGCCGGCGAACACGGACCGGGCGTAGGGCTCGGGGAGCTGCACCCGAGGGTCGGCCAGCGAGGTCGCCAGCAGCCCGAAGGCCGAGGGTCGCCGACCGGCGAAGGCCGCGTAGGCCCGCCCGGTCGCCCGGACCGTGGCCAGGGGGTCGGGGCCCGAGGCGGCGGTGACGCTGGCCCGCAGCTCGTCCAGGACGCGGAGTTGGAGCGCGGCCTCCAGGGCGTCGCGGTTGTCGAAGTAGCGGTACAGCGCCCCGACCGTGCAGCCCAGCCGCGCGGCGACCGCCGGCATCGTCAGCGCGGCGGCCCCGCCCTCCGCCACCACGGCGAGGGCCTCGGCGAGGATCTCCTGCCGGCGGGCCTGCCGCTTGCGGCGGACGTGTGGGGAGGGGGAGGCGTGCACGGGCGAAAACGTAAAACAGTTTCACAAAAATGGCAAGAGGATTTGGAAAGGGGAGGATGGACGACCCCCCCTTGTCGTTGGACTCCCCATCCCCCCTTCACCCCAGCAGCTTCTCCCAGTGCCCCGCCCCCAGCGCCACCACCAGGTCCTTCACCTGCCCGTCCGGCGCGCCCTCCGCGACCCTCCGCGCCCGGAAGCGCTCATACGCACCGTCGGGCAACGCGAGCAGCACCGGGGGCGCCAGGCGGTCGCTGTCGCGCTTGGCGTCGTACTCGATGTTGCCCTGCCGGAGCGCGGCGTCGAAGCGCTCGGCCAGGCCCGCGGGGGCCTCGCCCTCCACCGCGAGGGTCAGGGCGGGCACCGGCTCGTCGTCCCGCAGGCGGTAGCCCACGGTGAAGCCCCGGACGGGCGCGCCCTCCAGGGCATGCTGCATTGCAGCAACGACCTGGTCCTCGGTGACCTTCTCGCCGGTCACGTTGAGCACGTTGCCGCCCTTGCGCAGGAAGCGCAGCCGGGGCGCGCGGCCGGTGAAGCCGGTGACCTGGACGATGTCGTTGAGGTCGTAGCGGTACAGCCCCGCGCTGGTGGTGACCACGAGGCGGTAGGCGGCGCCCTCCTCCAGCTCCCAGGCCCAGCGCGGCGCCCCGGCCTCGTCGATGAACTCCAGGACGTGCCCGCCCAGCCAGGCGACCCCGCCCTCGTCGTCGTCGGACATGGGGATGGCGAAGTAGCCCTCCGACGCGGTGACCCCGACCTCGCGCACGGTGACCTCGCCCCCCATCGCCTCGGGGAGCTGGCGCAGGAAGAACGCGGCAGGGCCTCCCTTCCAGCAGTTGACCGTGGCGAGGTCCCAGATGCGGGCCGGGCGCCAGTCGGTGGGCGGGCGCCGCTTGCGCAGCCGCCACCGCAGCCGGCGGCGCAGCCGGGGGTCGAGGGCCTCGGCCGGGCCGCGGCGCAGGGTGCCGTCCACCAGGTCGGCGCTGAGGTCCTCGCGCCACTGCTCCAGCCGGCGGGCGATGAGCAGCAGGGTGGAGGGGTTGGCGGTGGTGATGGTGGAGAGCCGGGCCTGGAGCGCGAAGCGCAGGATGCCGTAGAGCCGCTGCTCGGCGTCGTGCAGGCGGTAGATCGGCGCGGGCACCGGGTAGCGGATGCGCACGATCCAGGGCTGGGCCTCGTGCATGCGGCCGGTGTTGGAGCCGTAGGTCAGCCCGGAGGGCAGCCGCCCCTCCACCGCCGGGGAGACGATGGTCAGCGCGCTGCCCTGGGTGACCGCCTCGTGGTCGCGGATGAGGGCCAGCCGCCAGAGGGCCTGGCCGTCGGCCACCGCGCGGGCGTAGGGCTCGGTCACCGGCAGCAGCTTGGACGCCCCCGTGGTGCCTGAGGTCTTGAGCAGGCTCTGCGCCGGGGAGCGGGTCAGGGCGTCCAGCTCGCCCGCGTGGACCCGGGAAAGCCAGGGCATGAGCTGGTCGTAGCCGCGGATCGGCACCCGCTGGCGGAAGGCGACGAAGTCCTCGTCCCCGGTCAGCCCGTGATCCCGGGCGAAGCGGCTGCCCCGGGCGTTGTCCAGGATGGCCCGGAGGCGCTTGAGCTGGGCCATGCGGGGGTCGTCGCAGCCCTCGTGCAGCGCCTCCACCGCGCCCCGGGCGAAGCCTCGGAGCACGCGGTAGGGGCCGTTCCCGTGGTCCGGAAAGGGGGGGCGCATCGCTCACCGCATAGCGCGGTGCGCCCGAAAGGGCCCGCCCCGCCCGATTCTTGCCGTTGACATGCAAAGAGCCCTTTGACAGCGATCCGCCCAACCGATACCCTTCCTCGGACCTATTCCGCGGACACCACGCAGGGGCAGGATCGCGCCGATGAAGACCGGAGAAGTCGTCCGCGATGCCCAGGGCAACACCTACAAGGTTGGGCCGTTGCTGGGGCGCGGGCTCTGGGGCAAGTCATACCTCTGCCGCCACGGCGACAATGACGCCGAGGTGGTGCTCAAGGTGCCGCTCGGGCGCCCGGACTTCAAGGGTGACACCCCCGTCCCTGACCGCCTGCTCGACCAGCTCCGCCGCGCCGGAGCCGAGCAGGCCGCGCTGCTGAAGCCCGAGACCTACGGCTTCCTGCCCCCGCCGGGCGCCCCCGGGCCGCTGGAGGACGAGACCCCCCTGCTGGTCCTGCCCCGCTACACCACCACCCTCGACCGCCGCATCAACCAGGGCTGCACCCTGTCCGAGGCGCTGGGCGTGCTGGTGAAGGTGCTGGAGCACCTCAAGGCCCTGGGCGCCGGCCACGGCTCCCACGGCAACCTGCGGCCCTCCAACATCCTCCTGAACGACCGGGGGGACGTGTTCCTCAGCGACGTGGCCACCCCCGCGCTGACCGCCGCCCTGCCCGCCCTCGCCGAGCGCGGCCCCGGCCTGCCCGCCACCCTCGCCCCCGAGATCGCCCGGGGCGGGGCCCCCAGCCCGGCCGCCGACACCTACGCGGTGGGCATGATGCTCTACCAGGCCGTGCTCACCCCCCGCGACGGCGACGCCGACGGGCGCCTCGGGCTCAGGCTGCCCCGCAAGGGCCTGGACAAGGGCGCGCTGGTCGCCCTGAAGGACCGTGTGGTCGAGCGCCTCAAGCAGGAGGACTCCAACCCGCGCTTCCACGCCCGGCTGGCCGAGCGCCTGGCCGCCGTCGTCAACCGCGCCATCTCCGAGCAGACCAGCCCCTCGCCGCCCTTCCGCTTCCTGCGCCCCGACGACATGCTGCCCCGCCTCGACGAGGTGCGGGCCCTCATCCGCCCCGAGGTCACCTCGGTCGGCAAGGTCATGCTGTCCCGCCCGCCGGCCAACCAGGTCTTCGAGACCGGCGAGGAGGTCGCGTTCTCGGCCACCGTGGCGGCCTCCGCCGGGGTCGAGAGCCACGAGGAGATCGCCTGCGGCATCGCGCTCTACGACGCCGAGTCCAACGAGCGGCTGCGCGACGTCGACTGCGCCTACACCGTCGACCGTCACCCCAGCGGGCGCTTCCGCTTCGCCTTCAAGCTCGGCGGCGTCGGCCCCGGCCGCTACGTCTGCCGGGTCGCCTTCCTCATTCGGGACTCGGGGCACCAGCCGGTCACCGCCGAGGCCGAGTTCGAGGTGCGCGCGGCGGCGGGCTACGTGCCCCCCATCCAGCCCCACGGCCCCGCGGCCCTGCCGTTCGACCGCGGCGGGGACGAGGCCGAGACCGCGGTCACCCGCGCGGACGGCCTGTTCGAGCCCACGCCGATCGCCCCCCCCAAGCCCGCGGCGGCCGACGACTCGGACACCCTCAACCACCTCATCGACCCCAGCGAGACCCTCGCGAACCTGCTCGATCAGGTCGCCGAGGAGGCCGGCGTCCCGTTGAGACCGCCCGCCGTATCCCTGGGGACTCCGTCGATCTCCATCGGCGAGCCGGGCCTGCCGGCGGCCAGCACCTCCGAGGACCCCGAGCGCACCGAGCCGATGGTGTCGGTCACCTCGAAGGTCCCCCAGGCCGACCCCCTGAGCGACATCGTGGGGGCCGGGTCGTGGACGGACCTGCCGCTGCCGAATACGCCGGACGATGAGCTGAGCGCCCCCGATCTGGATGACATCCCTGAGCCCGCCGGGCCCAACCCGCTCCAGCGGCTCATCGACACCATCCGCGGGGACACCTACCTGCTCTACATGACCATCGCGGGCGTCTCCATCATCGCCCTCTCCATCCTCCTCTTCCTCCTGGACCGTTGACCCATGCAGTTTGCCCTGCGCCCGGCCTCTGACCTGACCTGCCCGGACGGCGCCCTGGCCATCGCCCTGGGTGAGGACGCCCCCATCGACCTGCCAGCGTCCCTGGATCCGGCGTTCCGCGCCCAGCTGGAGGCCGTGCTCGCCGCCGAGGAGTTCAAGGGCAAGGCGGGGGCCTCGGTCTCCGTGCGCGCCCTGGGCCAGATCGACGCGACCTGGGTCGTGGTGGTGGGCAAGGGCAGCGGCTCCGCGCCCGACCTGCGGCTGGCGGCGGGGGCGGCCGGTCACTTCGCGCGGGAGAAGGGGCTCACCCGGCTGTCCTTCGCCCCGGGCGGGGCGCTCTCCGCCGAGGCCGCCTGCGCGGTCGGCGAGGGCGTGCTCGACGGCAACTACCGCTGGGATCGCTACCACCTGGACGACAACCGCAAGGCCCCGCTCGCCCAGGTCGACGTGTTCGACGGGGACACCGGCACCCTGGCCGCGCTCCAGCGCGGGGCGGCCATCTCCGCAGCCCGCAGCCTGGCCCGGGATCTGGTCAACGCGCCCCCTGCGGACATCTACCCCGAGTCCATCGCCGCGGCGGCCCTCAAGCTCGCCAGCGACCGGGTCACCGTCGAGGTCTGGGACGAGGCCCGCATCCGCCAGGAGAACCTGGTCGGCGTCATCGCGGTGGGTCAGGGCAGCGACCGGCCGCCGCGCTTCGTGCACATGACCTACACCCCCGACGTCGAGCCGGTGGCCGAGGTCGCCCTGGTCGGCAAGGGCGTGACCTTCGACGCGGGCGGGCTCTCCATCAAGACCTCCGAGGGCATGTCCACCATGCGCTGCGACATGGGCGGCGCGGGCGCGGTCATCGGCGCGATGTCCGCCCTGGAGGCCCTGGGCCTGCCGGTCAAGGTCCACGGCATCTTCGGCGCGGTGGAGAACCTGATCTCCGGCAGCAGCTACAAGCTGGGCGACATCCTGCGCTACAACAACGGCAAGACGGTCGAGATCCTCAACACCGACGCCGAGGGCCGGCTGGTGCTGGCGGACTGCCTCATCTACGCCTGCAAGCTGCCGGTCACCCACGTCATCGACCTCGCCACCCTCACCGGCGCGGCCGTCGTGGCCCTGGGCGAGCACTACACCGCCCTCTACGCCGACGAAGACCCCTACGCCGACGCCCTGCTGGCCGCCGCCCGCAGCTCGGGCGAGGGCCTCTGGCGCATGCCCCTGGAGCCCCTCTACAAGGAGCTGCTCAAGGGCGACTGGAGCCACATCAAGAACATCGGCGGGCGCATGGCCGGCTCCATCACCGCCGGGCTGTTCCTCAGCGAGTTCGTCGACGGCGTGAACTGGGCGCACCTGGACATCGCCGGGCCCGCCTTCCTGTCCGCGCCCGAGCGCCACTTCACCAAGGGCGCGACCGGCGCGGGCGTGGGCACGCTGCTGTACTGGCTGGCGGGGCTGGGGGGCTGACCGGGGGACAACCCTGGACACCCACCCCCCTCACGCATCTTGATCGGGCTTGACGCGCCTCGGTGCGGGGGCTGCGGCTAATCCTCGGGCGTTCACGCTCGAGGACCCCATGAACCATCGCCCCCTTCTCGTCTCCCTCTCCCTGCTCCTGGCGGCCCCGGCCGCCGCAGGCGTGCTCGACAAGGCCAAGGAGGCCGTGGGCCTGGAGGCCGCCGAGCCCGAGGCCGCGCTGCCCACGCCCGTCTACTGGATCAACCCGGCCGAGACCCTCATCTTCCGGGACCAGCTCTTCTACAGCGCGTTCGCCAACCACCTCGCGAAGGGCCAGCAGGTCCAGGTGCGGCTGGAGGGCCCCGGGGCCCCCGCCGGCCCCCTCGTCGACTACGTGGTGCCCAAGGACGACGCCAGCTTCCAGGAGCGCTGGCTCTCCTTCAGCAGCGGCGACCTGGGCACGAACAAGCAGGGCCTGCCCATCGAGGGCCTCCAGGCCGGCGCCTACACCTTGCGCCTGCTCGTCGACGGCGACGCGGTGGCCACCCACGCCTTCTCCCTCATCGAGGTGCCCACGGTGCTGGGGGCCTCCCAGCTCCAGGTCGACCCCCGGGATCGCGCCTGGAGGCCCTACGTCACCGGCCCCTACGTGCTGATGTGGGTGCCTGTGGACCTCACCACGGGCATCGACGCCTACCGGGCCCTCTGGTGGGTGGACGGCCAGTACGTCGTCGACACCATGGACGCGCCGGAGGTCCCCCGCCTGCACCTGGTGTCCGGCACCCTCGCCGACGAGCCCCTCTTCCAGCTCGCCCCGGTGGTCCTGCGCAAGCAGCAGGAGGTGGGGGCGCTGGACGTGGCGCTGACCCTCAACGAGCAGCAGGTGCTGGGCGCGGCTCACTGGGTCAACACCTGGAACCCCAAGGTCGCCGAGGGCCTCACCCCGGTCATCTACCCACCCAGCGGCAACCCCCTGGGCATGCTGACGCTGACCGCGCCCTCCCCCGACCAGGCCGACAAGCTCGCCGCCGTGACCGCCGACGTGGCCACCCGCAAGCGGGACCCGGACTTCAAGGCCCCCCGCCCGCTGACCGAGCCCCAGGTCTGCGCCCTCCAGGGCTCCGACGAGGCACGCCTCACCTACCGGAACCTGCTCTCCCTCCGCGAGGAGTACGGCGACGCGGTGTGGTCCACCTGGAACGCCCTGCAGGTCAAGCAGGACCCCCGCGCCACGGACGCCGAGAAGAAGCTGGCCCAGGAGGCCATGAACCGAGGCGCCGGGAAGCAGGCGGCCTACGGCGCCAAGGTCCAGGAGCTGGCGGCGCGCTTCGACAAGCAGGCGGCGGCCTACAAGGAGGGCTGCATGGGGGCCTTCATGCCGGAGGGCTACGCCCGGATCCAGGACGCCCCGCGCCGCTGACCCTGGCCCCCGGGCCGGCGGTCGCATAGACCTCCGGCGTGCCGGACCTCCTGCGCATCAGCGAAGCCGCCGCGCTCCTCGGGGTGAGCCCGAGGACCCTGCGGCGTTGGGACCAGAGCGGCAAGCTCCGCCCGGTGCGCCACCCGGTCAGCGGCTACCGCCTCTACCCCCGGAGCCAGCTCACCGCCTTCCGCCTGGAGGAGGCCCGGGTGCCCACCGCCGCCCCGGCCCTGACGCCCCCCCGGCCCGGCACGGCCTTCATCGGGCGACAGGCCGAGCTGGACGCCATCGACGCCCACCTGAGGGCTCCCGGCGCGGCGCTGACCCTGCTGGGCCCGCCCGGGGTGGGCAAGACCCGCCTGGCTCTGGAGGTCTGCGCGCGCGGGCGCCTGCGCGCGGGCTTCGTCGACCTCAGCGCCTGCCGCAGCCTGGAGGATCTGGCGCGGGCGGTGGCTCTGGCCCTGGCCGTGCCCCTGCCTGGCGGCGTCGCCGTCGAGGAGGCCATCGCGCGCCTGGGCGGCCCGCTCTCCGCGGGGGAGCTGGAGCTGCTGGTCCTCGACGAGGTCGAGCAGCTCGTCGAGCCCCTGCGCCACGCCCTGGAGGTCTGGCGCGCCCTCGCCCCCGCGCTGAGGCTGCTCCTCACTTCGCGCCGCCCCCTCGGCGCGCCCTGGGAGCGCCGCCTGCTCCTGGCCCCCCTTGCCGTGGACGCGGCGGAGGGGCGCCCCGAGGCCCTGGCGCTGCTCCTGGCCCGCGTGCGCGAGCACCGCCACCACCACCGCCCCACCGACGCCGAGCTGGAGACCCTTCAAGCGCAGGCCCGCGCGCTGGAGGGGCTTCCGCTGGCCCTGGAGCTGGCCGCGCCCGCGCTCGCCGAGGGCAGGCTCCTCGCCTCGGGCAGCCTGCGCGGCCTGGAGGACGCCCTCGCCCGCTCCTGGACCCTGCTCGACCCCGAGGAGCAGCAGGCCCTGGTCGCGCTGAGCGCCTTCGCCACGCCCTTCACCCACGCCGAGGCGCTGGGCGTCATCGGGGGACCCCGGGCCGAGGCGCACCTTCAGGCCCTCCTGCGCAGCTCCCTGGTGCAGCGGGAGCCCGGCGCCGAGGGCCCGCGGCTGCGGCTCCTCAGCATGGTGCGCCAGCTGGCCGCCGCCCGGGACCCCGCCCGCCGGGACCGCGCCTGCGCCCGGCAGGCCGAGGCCCTCGCCGCGCAGGTGGAGGGGCTGCTCCACCCCTACCTCGGCGCGCGGCTGCCCCAGGAGCTGGAGGCCCTCCGCCGCCTCCACCCCGCTCTGCGCGCCGCCTTCGATGACGCCCGTCGGCTCGGCCTCGCGGAAGACTCGGCCGCGCTGGGGCGGGGGCTCCTGGCGGCCGACCAGCTCAACGGGGACACCCTCGCCCTGACCGCGCACCTGATGGAGGACGCGCGCATCTCGGCCCGCGGGCGGGGCCTGCTGCTGCTCCAGCGCTCCCTGATCGCGCGCCGCATGCTGCGCAACGAGCAGGCCGTCCAGGACCTCGAGCGCGGGCTGACCCTGGCCGACCAGGCCGCCGACCCCAGCCTGCGGGCCTACCTCGCGACGCGGCTGGCCGGGCTCCTCCCGCCGAACGACCGGGCGGACGAGGCCCGGGTCCTGCTGGCCGAGGCCGAGGCCCTCTTCCGGGAGGTCGGGGACACGCGCGGGCTGGCGGGCGTGCATCGCACCCGGGGGGAGCTGTCCATGCTCGCCGACAGCGGCCGCGGCGCCATCGCGCTGCTGGAGCAGGCCGCCGAGGGCATGCGCGAGGCCGGCGACCTCCTCGGCACCACCACGCTGCTGGTCAACCTCGCCCGGGTGCGGGCCCAGCGCCACGCCGGCCACGGGCCAGGCCCAGGCCTCGAAGCCCTGGCCGCCGCACGCCGGGCCCGGGCCCCCACCCTGGAAGCCTTCGCCCAGGTGACCCTCGGCATCGGCCTGCACGATCAGGGCGAGCATGTGGCCGCGCGGGAGCGCTTCTGCACCGGGGCGGAGCTGTACGAGCGCCTCGGCGTGCGCCTGCGGGCGACGGACGCGCGGATGCGGATGGCGTTCCTGGACCTGGAGGTCGGCGACCTCGCCCGAGCGGAGGCCCAGGCCGCGCGGGCGGCGGCCCTGGCCGAAGGGGGCCCTCAGCGCTGGCGCGGCATGGCGGAGCGGGTGCGCCTGGCCGCGCAGGCGCCGCGTGGAGATCCCCGCGAGATCCTGGCGCGGGTGCAGGCGCTGGAGGGCCGGGAGGGACTGGACTGGTCGACCCGCGCCCTCGACCGCATGCTGACGCTGCTCATCCACCTCAGCCTGCGCGACCGCCTGCCGCCGGAGGTGCCCCGGGTGCCCCAGGCTGAGGTGGCGGCCACCCTGGCCGAGCTGGCCCCCGCCGCCGAGGGCAACCAGACCCTCCGCTGCCTGACCCGCCTCATCCAGCGGGCTGCGGCCGGCCAGCCTGCCGAGCGCGCGCTCCAGCTCTCCGCCGACGGGGTGCGCTTCCGCATGGGCGCGGCGCCCGAGCAGGACCTCTCCCGCCGCAAGGCCCCCGCCCGCCTGCTCGCCGGCCTGGCCCGCGCCCGCGCCCGCACCCCGGGGCGCGTGCTGGAGGTCGAGGAGCTGGTGGCGCTGGGCTGGCCCGGGGAGCGCATGCGCCCCGGATCGGCGGCCCAGCGGGTGCGCACCGCCATCTGGACGCTGCGGCGCCTGGGCCTGGAGGAGGCGCTGGAGACGCTGGACGGAGGCTACCGCATGGCCCCGGGCCTGCGCCTGGTGTGGGCCGAGCAGCCGATCGAGCCGGTGCGCCTGCGCCTGGACGACGCGCTGCAGCAGCGGCTGAGCGCCCGCTGCGCCCGGGAGGGCCTGAGCGCGGAGGCGGCGGTGGAGGCGGCGCTGCGGGCCTGGCTGGCGGACGACGCTGGTTGAGCGCGCCGCCGCCTACTGCCGGCCCTGCCCCACCACGAAGAACTCGACCGACTGCTGCCGCGTCGCCTTCGGCTTGATGCGGCGGGCGGTGGCGTACCCCGCGCGGACCTGCTCGAAGAAGGCCTGGGCGTCGGCGCCCTCGAAGACCTTGGCGATGAAGGCCCCGCCGGGCCGCACCACCGCCGACGCCAGCCACAGCGCCCGCTCGGCCAGGGCGATCTGCCGCAGGTGGTCCCCCTTGCGGTCGCCGGTGGTGGGCGGCGCCATGTCCGACATCAGCAGGTCCGCCGGGCCGCCCAGGGCGTCGAGCAGCTCGGCGGGCTCGACCTCGTAGACCGAGCGGGCGATGAAGGTGCCCGGGATGCCCTGGGGCTCGGAGAGGTCCACCCCCACCAGCGCGCCGGGTTCGATGCGCTCGCTGGCCAGGCGGCTCCAGCTCCCCGGGTAGCAGCCCAGGTCGACCACCCGGTCCCCCGGGTTGAGGAGGCCGCAGCGCTCGACGATCTCCTCCAGCTTGAAGACCGAGCGCGCGGCGTAGCCCTGGGCCTTCGCGCGCCTGGTGTAGGGGTCGGCCTTCTTGTAGCCCCGCCCCCGGCTCACGCCGACGCCGCCGCGTTCAGCGCAGCCCAGGCCTCGACGAGCCCCGTGCCATCGAACGAAGAGAAGCCGATGAGGCCGTCGGCCTCCAGGCGCAGCTCCTTGCGCAGGGCGGCGAGCTGGGCGAAGCGCTTGGACTTCTTGACCTTGTCCACCTTGGTGGCCAGCACCAGCAGCGGCAGCCGCGCCTGGCGCAGCCCCCAGATCAGCTCGGCGTCGCTGGCCTGCACGTCGTGCCGGGCGTCCACCAGCACCACGACCAGCCGCAGGGCCTCGCGCCCGGCGAAGTAGCCCTCCACCAGGGTCTTCCACTGGGCGCGCATCTCGGGGGGCACCTTGGCGAAGCCGTACCCGGGCAGGTCGGCGAACACCACCCGCCGCTCCACCTCGAACAGGTTGATGGCCTGGGTGCGGCCCGGGGTGCCGGACACCCGGGCGACCCGCTTGCTGTTCAGCAGGCGGTTGATGGCCGAGGACTTGCCCACGTTGGAGCGGCCGGCGAAGGCGATCTCGGGGAGATCGAGCGTCGGCAGCCGGTCAGCGCTCGGGAAGGTGCCGAGGAACCGGACGCGCCCGCCGGCGAGCGGGCGCCCTTGGGGGGTGGCGTGCATGCGGCCACGTAGCCCGAACCGGTCCGATGCGCTCCCGAGGGGGATGCGGGGCGGCGGCATCCAGCATAGGGTGAAGGTGTCTGAGGGATGACCGGCAACCGCACCCCCGGGAGGACATGAGCACCGCCTTCGCATGGGCCCAGGCCAGGGCCGAGCGTTCGGTACGCCGCATCGCGTCCGGCGGCGTGGTGTACGTCATCTCCGACCTGCACCTGGGCGACGGGGGCCCCACGGACATCTTCCTGGCCAAGGATCGCCACCTGCTGCGCTTCCTGGAGAAGGTCGAGGCGGAGGACGCCACGCTGATCGTGGCCGGCGACGCCATCGACTTCTCCCAGGCCTGGCTGTTCACCCGCATCCTGCGGGCCCACGGCAAGGTGCTGGGGGGCTTCTCCAGGCTCGCCGCCCAGGGTCGCATGACCTACATCCTGGGCAACCACGACCACGACCTGCGCTTCTACCAGGACGTGCTCAACATCCCGGTCGTCCACCACGCCCTCATCGGCGACGACATCTTCGTCACCCACGGCTACGAATACGACCCGGTCATCGGGCCGGACCTGCACGTCTCCGAACTCAAGACCCGCATCCACCACGTCCTGGAGCGCGCCCTGGGCCGCTGGATCCGCCTGCCGCTCCAGCACTTCTACAACCTGCCCAACCGTGTGGCCTTCTGGGCCTTCCACAAGTCGGTGCTGCTGATGCGGGCCCGGGGGCGGTTCCTGGCGCGGGTGACCGGCGACGACAGCTTCCTGCGCAAGATCAACGTCGAGATCGAGTACTGGACCCGCGCCCAGCTCGGCGACCCCGCCAGCATGTTCCGCCCGGCGGTCACCGCCCTGGAGCAGGGGCCCTACCGGGTGCTCGTGTGCGGGCACTCCCACCTGCCCGGCGTGGTGCACACCCCCTCGGGGCGCGTCTACGCGAACACGGGGTCGTGGACCTTCAACAGCTCCACCTACCTGCGCATCGCGCCCGAGGGCCTGGAGGTCCGGGACTGGCTGAGCGGGCGCGCCTACACCGACCGGCTGTACCGTCCGCTGCTCGACGGCGTGCTGGAGCGTGTAGACTTCCTGGACTGGTGGCAGCGCCACTACCGGGGCTTCCTGCGGTTCTCCCTGGCCGGGCAGAGCACCGAGACCCCACCCCAGCCGCAGGAGGCGGGCAGCGAATAAGAGGTCCCCTTGATCCCGCTCCTCCTCGTGCTCGACGCGCTGGCCGGCAGCACGACCCTCTCGCGCCTCCCCGAAGCCGACGCCCAACTGCGCATCTGCGAGTCCGCCGCCGAGGACCACGCCGCCCTGGGGGAGTGGGACCGCGTCGTGGGGGTCTGGGAGGCCTGCGCGACCGAGGCCGAGCGCCGCGCGATGGACACCCTGGGCCCCGCGCTGGACGGCCGCATCGCCCTGGCCCGCGCCCAGCGGGACTACGCCACCCTGGCGGTCCAGGACCCCCTCGCCTACGCCGAGGTCGTGCTCATCGTCGTGGCGCAGCACCCCCAGGCCGAGTTCCCCCCGGAGCCGGTCGCCGACGCCTGGCGCCGCCTGCTGGCCGACACCCAGACCCGCCAGAACCTGACGGACGTGCGGACGGTGGCCCTGCGCTGGCGCCCCGACGTCGACCCCGCGCTGCGCGCCGCGCTGGATGGTCAGGCCCGCCGCTTCATCGGCGACCTGGGCTTCAAGGTCCCCCCCAGCGGCACCGCCCTGGAGCAGGAGGCCGCGATCACCCTCACGGCCAGCGCGCAGCAGATCTCCCTGGACCCGCTGGTGAAGGACGCCCGGGGCACCATCCACGTCGAGCGGGTCGAGCTGCTCACCCAGCCGGTGCGCTTTCGGGTCCGCGGGGCGACCGCGCCCCCCCTGGAGGTCGCCGGTCAGGTCGACGACCCCGTCCAGGCCGACGCCCGCCAGGCCGCCACCGAGGCCGCCGCCAGCCAGCTCGCGGACGCCCTGCTGCGGGCGGTCATCGCCGAGCTGTACCGCGACCGACCGCTGCCTGAGCCCTGATCGACAAGCCTGCGTCACCGGCGGGCGATATGCTTCGCTGCATCTCCCCCGCCTGAGGACGCGCATGAAGGTCAACGGAACGCCGACCCGGACCGTGTGGATGGAAGGCTCCACCGTCCGCATGATCAACCAGCCGCTCCTGCCCCACCGCTTCGAGATCGTGGACCTGCCGGCGTACACCGACACCGCGCGGTCCATCTCCACGATGGTGGTGCGGGGCGCGGGCGCCATCGGGGCCACCGCCGGCTACGCGATGGCCCAGGCCGCGCTCGCCGCCCCCGACGCGGGCTTCCACGACGCGGTGGCCGAGGCGGCCAAGGTCGTCCAGGCCACCCGCCCCACCGCCCAGAACCTGTTCTACGCGGTGCGCCGGGTCCTGCGGGCGGTCGAGGCCTGCGGGGACGACCTCACCGCCGCCCGGGAGGCCGCCGTCGCCGCCGCCCAGGACATCGCGGACGACGACGCCGCCTGCTGCGAGGCCATCGGCCGGCACGGCGGCCCCCTGGTCCCGGAGGGCGCCCGGGTCAGCACCCACTGCAACGCCGGCTGGCTGGCCTTCGTCGACTGGGGCAGCGCCCTCTCCCCCGTGTACGTGGCCCAGCGCCAGGGCCGCCGCCCCTTCGTCTGGGTGGACGAGACCCGCCCCCGCAGCCAGGGCGCCCGCCTGACCGCCTGGGAGCTGGCCCAGGAGGGCGTCGCCCACGCGGTCATCGCCGACAACGCCACCGGCCACTACATGCGCACCGGCCAGGTCGACCTCGTCATCGTGGGCAGCGACCGTATCGCCGCCAACGGCGACGTCGCCAACAAGATCGGCACCTACAGCTCCGCGGTGGTCGCCGCCGCCAACGGCATCCCCTTCTACGTGGCCGCCCCGACCACCACCATCGACCCGGACTGCCCCAGCGGCGACCGGATCCCCATCGAGGAGCGCGGCCAGGACGAGGTCTGCTACACCTGGGGCTGGTCCGACGAGGGCCGGTTCATCCGGGTCCGCACCACCCCGAACCAGTCCGGCGCGCGCAACCCGGCGTTCGACGTCACGCCAGCGGCGCTGGTCGCAGGCATCATCACGGAGAAGGGGATCGTCCCGGCCACACCGGAGGGCATCGCGTCCGTCGCGAGGCGGTAGGCGTCAGGGCATCGCTGTGGTGATCGTGCTGCTGGCGGTGTTCCAGAGGTTGTTGAGCGAGGAGGCGAAGTACTGCAGGCTCACGATGATGCCCACGCTCACCACCACGGCGATGAGGCCGTATTCGATGGACGACACCCCGGCCTCGTCGGCGATGAAGTCTCGAAGCTGGTGGAACCGAAGCGTCATGTTGTTCCCGGTGGTTCGTCTTGCGCGACAGCGCGCTTGAGTTTCCGCAGGAGGGTGTTGCGACCTATACCCAGGACCCTCGCAGCTTCGCTACGATTATCCTCACATAACCTTAGCACATGTCTGACATAGGCGCCCTCGACTTCTCGCAGCGAGCGCAGATCGGTGATGAAGAGGCTGGGGTCGGAGGGGTCGGCGGCCGGGGCCCGGAGCTGCTCGGAGAAGGGCAGCAGGTCCGGGGTGATCACGTCCCCTGGGGCCAGGACGACCGCAGACTCGATGCAATGCTCCAGCTCGCGCACGTTCCCGGGCCAGCTCCAGGCGTGCAGCAGGGGCCGGACCTCGGGGGCCAGGTGGATCCTCGGGCGGCGGTGGCGCTGGGCGAAGGTGAACAGGAAGTGATCGATCAGGCGATCCAGATCCCCCCCGCCGCGCTCGCGCAGGGAGGGCAGCGCGATCTCCACCACCCGCAGCCGGTAGTAGAGGTCGTTGCGGAAGGTGCCCCGGGACACCGCCGTCTCCAGGTCGCGGTGGGTGGCGCAGACGAAGCGCACGTCGGCCTTGCGGGCGCGGGTGCCGCCGACCCGCAGGTAGGCCCGGTCCTGCAACAGCCGCAGCAGCTTGCCCTGCACCGAGAGCGACAGCTCCCCGACCTCGTCCAGGAACAGCGTGCCGCCCTGGGCGGTCTCCACCTTGCCCTCCCGGGCGCGGTCGGCGCCGGTGTAGGCGCCCTTCTCGTGGCCGAACAGCTCGTTCTCGATCAGGGACTCGGGCAGCGCGGCGCAGTCCACCTTGACGAAGGGGCCGTCCCGGCGCTCGGAGTTGTCGTGGATCGCCCGCGCGATCAGCTCCTTGCCCGACCCGCTCTCGCCGCGCACCAGCACGGTGACCTCGGCCCGCGCCGCCCGCGTGGTGCGGTCGTAGACCTTCTGCATCGCGGCGGACTCGCCGATGATGTGGTTGAAGCGGAACGCCAGGGGGTGGCGCTGCCCGGGGTGGAGCTGGCTGCCCAGGCTGGAGGCCTCGAGCAGGGCGCCGACCTGGACCGCCAGGGCGTCGAGCAGGCGCTCGTCCTCGGCGTCGAAGTCCCCGTCGGCCTTGTTGAGGAGCTGGATGACCGCGACGGTCACGCCCCGGGAGGCCTCCTGGCTGCCGCGCACCGGCACGGCGAGCACGTTGCGGGTCTCGTAGCCGGTCAGGGCGTCGATGCGCTTGAGGATGCGCGCGCCGCCCTCGGAGGCCGACACCCGGATGCCCGCGCCGGTGGCCGCGACCTGCCCGGCCACACCCTCTCCGATGCGGAGGCGGATCTCGGCCAGCTCCGGCAGGATGCCGACCCGGCTGACCAGCTCGTTGCGGGCGTGATCGACCAGGTAGAGGGTGCAGCGGTCGGCGCTCAGGCGGCGGGTGACCTGATCCATGATGCGCAGCAGCACCGCGTCCAGCTCGACCGGTCGATCGAGCCGATACTCCCTAAGGTCGGGCAGGGATTCGGAGATCACAGGCGCTCCTCGCGAGGAGGACTTATGCGGGCGGGGCTCGGTCGGCCAACGGCGGTTAAGGACCTCGTCATGGGCGAGCGTCTCCTACCAGCGACCGGATCCGACTATGAGCGCGTCGGGGGCGAGCCCGGGCTGCGGCGCATCTTCACCGATCTGCTGGCCCGCATGGGCGCGGACTTCGTCATCGGCTACCTGTTCGCCGGGCGCGACGTCGCGCGCATCATCGAGATGGAGGTCTCCCTGGCCGCCAGCCACCTGGGCGGACCCGAGCGCTACGCCGGCCGCTCCGTCGCCCGCGTCCACGGGCCGCTGCGCATCAACCGGGGGCACTTCCGGCGCCGCATGGCCTTCCTTCGCACCACCCTGCGCGACCACGGCGTCGATGAGGACATCATCGCGCGCTGGGTCGCCCACGACCTGAGGCTGGAGCCCGCCGTCACCGACGGCACCGACTGCGCCCAGGAGCCAGCATGAGCGACCGCGAGCCCGACGAGTGGTGGGACGACGACGACCTCCTGGAGTCCCCGGAGGACCTGCCCTGGGAGCCCGAGGGGCCCCCCTCGGACGACGAGAACCTCGACGACCTCGACGACCTCCTGGAGGGCGACGACGACGCGGACGGCGTCCCGCTCCCCGACGAGGACGCCCTGGGCGAGCCCGACTCCGACGAGCGCCTCGACGACCTCGACGACCTCCTGGAGCCCGCCGACCTGCACGCCCAGGAATGGATCCAGGAGACCGACCCGCCCCCCGAGCCCACCACGCCTGCCCTGCCGCGCGAGCGCTCCCGCAGCCTGCCCTGGCGCAGCACCCCCGCGCCGCCCACCGCGCGGGTCGAGTCCGAGGAGCGGGTCGAGCCCATCACCATCGGCTATCGGGTGCCCGTGGACCTGCCGGAGCACGGCATCCGCAACCTGCCCGGGCGCTGCCACACCCAGCGAGCCACCTCGGTCCTGCGCATCCCCATGCGCGGCCAGGGCCGCCAGCGGATGCGCCTGGCCATCAACGGCCTGGAGGTCACCCTGCCCCTGCTCGATCTGGACGGCGACACCGCCGTGCGCCTGCGGCTCTCCATCGCCGGGCGCGAGGTCCACGCGACCCTGCGGCTGCTGCCCTCCGACGCCGGCGTGCGCCTCCTGCTGGGCCGCGACGTGCTGGCCGCCGGCCGCTTCGTGGTCGACGTGACCCGGGCGGACTCTTGAACGGCTTCGGCCGCGTCGCCCGGTTCAGCCGCCGCTACGTGCTGCGGTACTGGCCCTGGTACCTCGGCGGCCTGGTCTTCCTCACCCTCACCAACTGGCTGGCGGTGCAGATCCCCCTGGAGATGGCCAAGGGCATCGACGCCATGCGGGTCAGCGACCCCGACGGCGTGTCGCGGGCGGCGCTGCTGGTGGGCGCGATGGGGGTGGCGGTCATCGCCGTGCGCACCCTGTCGCGGGTGCTGTACTTCACCCCCGGCCGCCTGGCCGAGTTCGAGCTGCGCAACGACCTGTTCACCCGGCTGCTGCTGCTCCAGCCGGCCTTCTTCACCGGGCAGAAGACCGGGGACATCGTCTCCCGGGCGTCCAGCGACATCCAGTACCTGCGGGTGATGGTGGGCTTCGGCGGCCTGCAGATCTGCAACGTGTCCGCCGCCCTGCTGCTGACCGGCTACCGCATGTTCGGCCTCTCGCCGCGCCTGACGCTGTACTGCCTGGGGCCGGTCGTCGTGGGCATGTTCGTCGTCCAGCTCGGCATCAGCCGCTTCCACACGCTGATGCTGCGCAACCAGCGCCAGCTCGGCGCGATCAGCGACCACATCCTGGCCAGCCTCCAGGGCGTGCGCACCATCCAGGGCTTCAACGCCGGCCCGGCCTTCACCGAGCGCCTGCACGAGCGCAACCAGGCCTTCCTCCGCACCAACATCTCGATGTCCTGGATCGCCGCGCTCATCATGCCGGCGCTGGGGCTGGCGGGCAGCTCCTGCGTCTACCTGCTGCTCGCGGTGGGCGGTCCGATGGCCGCCACCGGCGAGCTGACCGTGGGCGAGCTGGTCGCCTTCGTGGCCTACGTCGGCTACCTCGTGATGCCGCTGATGTCCCTGGGCTGGATGGTCTCGGTCTTCCAGCGGGGCGCGATCAGCCTGGAGCGCATCGACGAGCTGCTCTACGCCGAGCCCGACCGGCCCGAGGGCCCCGACCCCCTGCCCATCCCAGCGGGCAGCCCGGAGCTCACCTTCAAGAACCTCACCTTCCGATATCCTGAGATCAAGGACGGCGAGGAGGGGCGGGTGGACGCCCTGGACGGCCTCGACGCCCACATCCCGGCGGGCGCGGTGGTCGGCATCTACGGGCGCACCGGTAGCGGGAAGTCCACCCTGGTGCGGGTGCTCTCGCGGCTCTACAACCCTCCGCCAAGCACGGTCTTCGTCGGGGACACCGACCTCACCCGGGTTAATCTGGACGACTGGCGCCGCCGCATCGCGGTGGTCCCCCAGGTGCCCTTCCTGTTCAGCGACACCATCGCCAACAACGTGTCCATGGGCGAGCGCGACGAGGCCCGCCTCCAGGACGCCGTGACCAACGCCGCCCTCCGGCCCGACCTCGCGGCCCTGCCCGACGCCCTGGAGACGGTGGTGGGTGAGCGCGGCATCATGCTCTCCGGGGGCCAGCGGCAGCGCACCGCCCTGGCCCGGGGCCTGTACCGGGACTTCGACCTGCTCATCCTGGACGACGTGCTCTCGGCCGTCGACCAGAAGACCGAGCAGCAGCTCATCGACTCCCTGGAGACCATCGCCACCTCCGGCCGCGGCGCCAAGGGCCGCCCCACCACGCTCATCGTCAGCCACCGGCTCTCCGTGATGGCCCGCACCGACCGGGTGCTGGTCCTGGACGAGGGCCGCCTGGTCGACCAGGGCACCCACGCCGAGCTGCTGGAGCGGGAGGGCCTCTACCGGGAGGCCTGGCTGCGCCAGCAGTCCGAGGCCACCGAGGGGGTCGTGGCATGAGCGATTCCCCCAAGAAGGCCCGGCTGACCGACCTGGCCCTGCTCTCGCGGCTGTGGCCCTACGCGCTGCCGGACCTGCACCTGTTCCTGATCGCGGTGTTCTCCACCCCCCTGGCCGCCGGGCTGTCCCTGCTCCAGCCCTGGCTGCTCAAGCGCGCGGTGGACGAGTACATCACCCCGGGGCGGCTCGATGGCCTGCAGACCCTCGCCCTGGTCTACCTGGGGGCGGTGATCGGCAGCTACATGCTCTCGGCGGTGTTCACGATGAGCATGGCCTTCGCCGGCCAGCGGATGATCGTGCGGCTGCGCGAGGCCATCTTCGTGCACCTGGTGGGCCGCAGCCCCAGCTTCTTCGACAAGCGGCCCGCCGGGGCGCTCCTGACCCGGGCCACCAGCGACGTCGAGGCCCTGGGCGAGACCCTCACCAGCCGGGTCGTGACCATCGGGCTGGACGTGCTGATGGTCGCGGGCGTGCTGGTGGCGATGTTCTGGCTCAACTGGCAGCTCACCCTGGTGCTGTTCGCGGTCGCCCCGCCGCTGGTGGTGGTCGTCGAGGTCTGCCGCAAGCGCCTGCGGTACTACTACGATCGGGTGCGCGAGGGGCTCTCCCGCATCAACGCCTACCTGGCCGAGCGGGTCTCGGGCCTGGAGATCCTCCAGCTCTACGGCTACCAGGAGCCCAGCCGCCAGGCCTTCCGCGAGCTGAACCGCCCCTACACCGACGCGGCGATCCGCTCCAACATCTACGACGCCCTGATGTACGCGGCGGTCGACGGCATCTCCAGCGTCTGCATCGCCCTGATGCTGTGGTACGCCACCAGCGACTGGCTGGACGGCGCCATCTCGGCGGGCCTGATGGTGGCCTTCCTGGAGTACCTCCAGCGCCTGTTCCAGCCCATCCGTGAGTTCTCCAACAAGATCGCCATCATCCAGCGGGCCACCACCGCCCTGGAGCGCATCTTCGGGCTGCTGGACGAGGCCGAGGCCATCGAGGACGGCCCGCAGAAGCTGGACGCGATCCGCGGCCACATCCGCTACGAGGACGTGCGCTTCGCCTACAAGCCCGGCCCCCCCGAGCAGGACGTGCTCAAGGGCGTGAGCTTCGACGTCGCCCCGGGCCAGGTCATCGCGGTGGTGGGCCCCACCGGCTGCGGCAAGACCACCCTCACCCGGCTGCTGCTGCGCGCCTACCAGGGCTACCGGGGGTCCATCACCCTCGACGGGGTGGAGCTGAGCGAGCTCGACACCGCCTCGGTGCGCGAGGCCGTCGCCTGCGTGAGCCAGGACATCCAGCTCTTCCCCGAGTCGGTGGGCTTCAACGTCGACCTGGGCAACCCCCGGGTGGACGCCGCCCAGCGCCAGAGCGCGGCGGCGCTGGTGCACGCCGACCGCTTCATCGACCGCCTGCCCGAGACCTGGGACCACCGGCTCACCGAGCGGGGCGGCAACCTGTCGGTTGGCGAGGGCCAGCTCCTGACCTTCGCCCGCACGATGGCCTACGACCCGGTGGTCGTCATCCTCGACGAGGCCACCGCCAGCGTCGACCCGGTCACCGAGGCCCTCATCCAGGACGCCATCGCCCGCATCCTGGAGCGCAAGACCGTCATCGTCATCGCCCACCGGCTGTCCACCATCCAGGCTGCCGACCGCATCCTGGTGATGGACGGCGGGCGCATCACCGAGAGCGGCACCCACGACGAGCTGATGGTCCGGGACGGCCACTACGCCGAGCTGGTCCGGGCGGGGCTGGGCGCCGCAGAGGCCTGACATGCCCACCCCCGACGCGCCCGAGCTGCCCGGGACCCTGGACGCCGAGGCCTTCGTGGGGCGCCCGAGGGAGACCCTGCGCGGCGCGCTCGGGGAGGACGAGCCCGACACCCTGGGAGCCCCCGGGGAGGTCCTGCTCATGGGCACCCTGGGCGTGGGCGGCATGGCGGTGGTCCGGCTGGGGCGCCAGTCCTCCCTGGACCGCGAGGTCGCCGTCAAGACCCTGCGCGCCGACAAGACCAGCGAGGCCTCGCGCAAGCGCCTGCTGCGGGAGGCCTGGATCACGGGCCTGCTGGAGCACCCCAACGTCGTGCCCATCCACGACCTGCGCCTGGACGCCCAGGGGGCCCCGCAGATCCTGCTCAAGCGCATCGACGGGGAGCCCTGGTCCTCCCTGCTGGCCGAGCCGGAGCGCCTGGCCCGCCGCGTCGGGGCCCAGGACCCGCTGTCCTGGAACGTGCGCGTGCTCATCGCCCTGTGCAACGCGGTGGACTTCGCCCACAGCCGCGGCATCCTGCACCGGGACATCAAGCCCGACAACGTGATGATCGGCGCTTTCGGCGAGGTGACCCTGCTGGACTGGGGCATCGCCGCCCGCCTGGTCCCTGACCCTCAAGGCGGCCCGCCCGCCATGCCCCCCGACGGCAAGGCCGCCGGCACGCCGGCCTACATGGCCCCCGAGATGCTCTACGGGCACGCCCAGACCGCGCGCACCGACGTCTACCTGTTGGGGGCCGTGCTCCATGAGCTGCTGACCGGCCACCCACCCCACCAGGGCAGCTCCCTCAGCGCCCTGGTGGAGTCCATCGTCACCCCGACCCCACCGCCGCCAGACACGCCCCCCACCCTGGCCCGCCTCTGCGTCCAGGCCCTGTCCATCGACCCCGGGCGCCGACCCGAGAGCGCGGCGGCCTTCCGGGCCCGGCTCGAGCGCTTCCTGGATCGGCGCAGCGGCGAGCAGCTCGTGGAGGCCGCCCGGGTGCAGCTCGACGCCTTCCGCGACGCCCTGCGCGACGGCGCCCCCGAGCTGGAGACCGCCGAGCGCTTCTCCTCGGCCCGGTTCGGCTTCGCCCAGGCCCTGGCCGCCTGGCCCGACGACGCCGCCGCCCGCGCCGGGCTGGACGCCTGTCTCCAGCTCGCCGCGGAGTGGGCCCTCGGCCGAGGGGACCTGCAGGTCGCCCGGTACCACCTCCAGCAGGTCCACACCCCCGACCCGGCGCTGGCCCGGCGGGTGGAGGAGGCCGTCCTGGCCGACGCCGAGCGGACCCGGGCGCTCCAGGAGCTGGCCTACCAGTCCGACGCCCGGGTGGGCTGGCGGGACCGCAACGGCATCGGGTACGTCCTGCTGTTCACCGCGCTGGGCTTCTCCCTGTGGCTGGCGCTGCGCCCCGAACCCCCCAGCTACCTGGCGTTCGCGGCGACCTCGGTGGCCATCCTGGCGGTGCTCGGCGCAGGTCTGCTGTGGTGGGGGCGGGGCCTCCTGGCGACCCGCTACAACCGCCACCTCGTCGCCTCCATCGCCTTCATCCCCCTGGCCCAGACCGTCGTGGACCTGGGGGCCTGGCTGCGGGGCTGGCCCCCGGTGCAGTCCCACGGCGTCGTCCTGGTCGTCGCGGCCTGCGGCTGGTTCTTCATGGCCCTGTCCATCCAGTGGCGCATCCTCGGCCTGTCCGTGGTGTGGGGGATGCTCTGGCTGATCGCCTCCATGAAGCCCGCGCTGACCTATGTGCTCCAGGGCGTCGGCGTGACGGTGTCCATCGTGTGGATGGCGCGGGTGTGGCCGAAGCCGGAGGAATGATAGGCTCTCTTTGTGGCCATCCTGCACGCCCGCGCGGCCTCGACCCGCATCGTGCTCCCCCCCCGCGCGCTGGTGGGGCGGGCGCCGGGCAGCGAGGTCCACCTGCCCAACCCCCGGGTCTCCGGCCGGCACGCGGAGCTGCGCTGGACGGTGACCGAGGGCTGGGCGGTCAAGGATCTGGGCAGCCGCAACGGCACCCTGCTCAACGACCTGCCCCTGCCCCCTGGGGCCTGGCACCCCCTGGCCCAGGGCGCGACCCTGGCCTTCGGGGACGCTGACGCCGCCTGGGTGCTGCGCGACGCCGCGCCCCCCGCCCTGCCGATGGCCCAGCCCCTCAACGGCGGCCCCGTCATCGAGGCGGTCGCCGGCGAGCTGCTCCTCCCCGACCCCGACCGGCCGCTGGCCTGCGTGCGGCGGCTGGGGGACCGCTGGGTCATCGAGGGGGAGGAGGACCCCCAGCCCCTGCCCGCGGCGGGGCCGGTCACCGTGGCCGGCGTCCCCTACCGCCTGTTCCTGCCCGAGGGCCTGGCCCCCACCATCGACGTCGCGGACCAGCCGCTGCTGGGCCTGCTCAGCTTCGCCTTCACCGTGTCCCGGGACGAGGAGAACGTCCACCTCGTCGCCCGTCAGGGCGCCGACGCCCTGGACCTGGGCGTGCGCGTCCACCACTACATGCTGCTGACCCTGGCCCGCCAGCGGCTGACCGACCGCGAGGCCGGGGTCCCCTCCGACGAGGAGGGCTGGGTCTACCGGGACGACCTGATGCGCATGCTCGGGGTCGACCGGGTGCGGCTGAACATGGAGATCTTCCGGGCCCGGCGGCAGCTCGCGGCGGCCGGGGTGCACGAGTCGGGCGAGCTGATCGAGCGGCGCCCCGGCTCCCAGCAGCTCCGGCTCGGCATCCACGCCCTCACCGTCCAGCAGAGCTGAGGTGCTCGCGCGTGTGCTGGGGGCCCTGCGGCGCTGGCTGGAGCGTCCCGGGGCGCCGCGCCGGGTGGTGCTGCTGGCCCTGCTCCTGACGCTGCCCGCCCTCGCCGCGCCGCTTGTAGCCGACGACTACATCCACGCCATCCGCCTGGACCCGGCGCTGCACCACCCCGGCGTCCCCCACGACCCCGACCTGTTCGTGTTCGGCTCGGGGAACGCCGCCCAGCGCGCCGAGATGATGGAGGTCGGCGCGTTCTCCTGGTGGGCCGCCGAGGACTTCAAGCTCGCCTTCGCCCGCCCCATCTCGACCCTGACCCACATCCTGGACCACGCCCTGTGGCCGGACAGCGCGCCCGCGATGCACGCCCACTCCCTGCTGTGGTTCGGGCTGCTGCTGGCGGCGGTGGGGGGCCTGTACCGGCGGCTGCACGCGGGCTGGGCGGGGCCGCTCGCGCTGGCCCTCTACGCCCTGGACGACGCCCGGGGCCAGCCCCTGGGCTTCGTGGCCAACCGCAACGCCCTGATCGCCGCGTTCTTCGGGGTGCTGGCGCTCGCGGCCCACGACCGCTGGCGTCGGGAGGGCTGGCGGCCCGGGGCGGTGCTGGCCCCGATGGCTTTCGGGTTCGGTCTGCTGGCCGGGGAGTCGGCGCTGGCCACGACCGCCTTCCTGTTCGCCTACGCGCTCTTCCTGGACGAGGGCCCCCGCCGATGGCTGTCGCTGGCCCCCGCAGCGGCCGTCGTGGTGCTCTGGCAGCTCGCCTACAGCGCCCTGGGGTACGGCGCGGTGGGCTCAGGGATCTACGTCCACCCCTTGCAGGACCCCGCCGCCTTCGCCGCCGCGCTGGCCGAGCGCTGGCCGATCCTGATGATGGGCCAGCTCGCGCTGCCGCCCGCCGACCTCTGGCTGATGGCGCCGCCCTCCGTGCGGCCGCTCTGGTTCGGGGCCGTGGTCATCGGCCTCCTCGCGATCGGCGCGGTGATGACGCCGACCCTGCGGGCCTCACGGACGGCGCGGTTCTGGGCGCTCTCCACCGCGCTGGCCGCCGTGCCGATCAGCGCGACCTTCGTGAGCGACCGGCTGCTGACCTTCGTGGGCATCGGCGGGGCCGGGCTCGTCGCCTGCTTCCTGGCCGAGGTCGAGGCCGGCGGCGCGGCCCCGTGGCGTCGCGGGGCGGCGGCGCTCGCGCTGGGGCTCCACCTGGTGCTGGCCCCGCTGCTGCTGCCCCCGCGCACCCTGACCGTCGCGGGCATGGCCTGGGCGAGCGGTGTGGTGGACGCCGCGGTCCCCACCGACCCCGCGGTGACGGCGCGCACCCTGGTCATCCTGAACGCCCCGGCCGACGGCGTGGTGGCCTACACGTCCTTCGAGCGGGCCGCGAAGGGCGTCCCCCGCCCCCGGGCGCTGCGGCTGCTGGCCACAGGCGCGGGCCCCTTCGTCGTCACCCGCGAGGACCCCCGCACCCTGCGCGTCCGCCCCGCGCCGGGCTACCTGGCCACCGAATTGGAGCGCATGCTGCGGGCGCCCTGGGACCCCATGGCCGTAGGCGACACGGTCACCCTCTCCGACCTCGCGGTCACCGTCACCGAGGTGACCGCCGACGGCCGTCCCCAGGAGGCCCGATTCACCTTCGCCCGCCCCCTGGAGGACCCCTCGTGGATCCTGCGGCGCTGGGAAGGGGACGCCATGGTGGCCTGGACGCCCCCGGCCGTGGGAGAGACGGCGGTGGTCAGCGCAGGAGCCGAACCAGGGCGTGATCCAGGGGAGTGAGGGGCGGATCCCCGCGCCGAACGCGCCACACCGCGTGACCCACGACCACGACCCCCGCCAGGACCGCGGCGCCCCCGAACGGCACGGTGACCTCGGGGGTCAACCACCCCGGGGTCAGGAGCACCCGTGACCGGATGGGCTGCACGAAGGTCGCCATCATCACCAGCGCCAGGGTCTGGACGCGCGCCTCCAGGTAGTGCTCGGGCCGCAGCCGACACGCCAACAGGATACCCAGGACCTGGGCCACGGCGAGGGCCCCCCAGGAGCCGTCCCGCGCCTCGATCCCCGGCCACCGGAAGGCCAGCAGGACGCAGGCGTTCCAGAGGGTGTAGACGGCGACCCAGGGGAGCGTGAGGGGATAGACCATCCGCCGCTCCGGCCCCGACGAGACGGAGACGTGCCGGGGGAGCGGCGCTGCGATGATCAGGATCAGCGCAGCGAGGCCGTTCAAGGTCGGGCCGAGCGCCCCGAACTCGACGGTCCACATCATGCCGATGTTCCCAACGAACACCACGTACAGCAGGAGCCGGCCCCAGCCCCGCGTCGCCATGTCGGTCAGCCGGACGGCCGCGAGCAGGCCCCACGCCGCCAACACGAACGCGATCTTGGCCATCAGCACCGGCTCGTCCAACACGGCCGGGCCCAGGTACGCCACCCCGCACACCCCCAGCGCCGCCATCGCCGCGGCCGATCGGCGGGGACTCAGCCACATGAGGCCCCCGCCGACCCCTCCGAACACGAGGGAGGCGACCGCTATCCACGCCCAGATGTGCAGGAGTCCTGTCCCTTCCATCACGCCTCCCTATGCGCCAGAGCGAGCCCCAGCCCGTGTTCCAACGGGCTCCGGGGGGCGTCTCCGCGCCGAACGCGCCGCGCCGCGTCGACCCCGACCGCCAACACCCCACAAAGCCCCGCGATCCACAGCGAAGCGGTGACGCTCGGGGCGTTCCACCCTGGCGTCAGGACCACCCGCGACGCGACGGGCGCCACCGAGACGCTCAGGAGCATCAGCGCCAGCGCGTGGATGCGCGCCTCCAGGTAGCGCTCGGGCTTCAAGCCACAGGCCAGCAGGGGGCCGAGGACCTGGGCGACGGCGAGCGCGCCCCAGGACCCGTCCCGCACCGTCTCCCCCGGCCATCGGTAGATCAGCAGCACGGTGACGTCCCAGATGGCGTAGAGCGCGACCCGGAGCAGCGTGACGGGGTACAGCACCCGCCGCTCCGGCGCAGGCGAGACGGAGACGTGCTGCGGGAGCGGCGCCGCGGCGAGCACCATCCCCCCGCCAGCATCACGATCCCCAGCTTGACGCCCACGACCTGCTCCTCGGCCCCGTGCAGGCCCACCCAGGTCAGCCCACCGACGCCGAGCGCCGCCATCGCAGCGGCCGAAGGGCGGGGCCCCAGCCGCATGAGCCCCCAGACCCACCCCCCGAACGCGAGGGACGCCAGCGGGAGCCACAGCCAGACCGACATCACGACCTCCCCACGGCCAACGCCCGCTCCACGAGGTTCCGGGGCAGCTCCCCCCGCCGCGCTCGCAGGATCGACTGCACCAGCGCGGCGAGCGTCAGCCCCAGCGCCAGGGCGTGCAGGGCCTGCTCCACCGCCGGGATCCGCCAGCCCGGCGAGCGCACCAGCCAGGGCTCGAAGGGCACCACGACCACCAGCACCCCGATCCCCAGCATCACGAACATCCGCCCCGCGAGGTAGTCCTTCGCCCGGAAGCCGCAGGCGAGCAGGGACGCCAGGGCCTGGGCGACGCCCAGCGCGGCCAGGGTGCCGGTCCGCTCACCGGTGTCCATGTCCTTGATGAAGAAGAAGAAGTTCACGTCCCACGTCGAGTAGGCCAGGACCCACGCGAGGCTCAGGTCGTAGCTCAGCCGCCGCTGCAGGTCCTCGCTCACCGCGAACGCCCCGGGACCCGAGAGCGTCGCCAGGATCAGGCTCCCGGCCAGCACGTTCAACGTGACCCCCCGGATCGAGGCCTCCAGCCCGACGAAGATGAGGATGTTCACCACGAGTCCGCCCAGGACGAGCCAGCGGAACCCGGTACTGTTCCCCAGCCCCGTGCTCCGGAACACCACCACCGCCTCGGCCGTCGCGACGATGGCCGTCATCTTGGACACCTCGAACCAGCCCCCCGCCAGCATCGCGCCCGTCAGCACGGCGAGGGCGACGAGGTTGACCGCGATCGCCGACGGCGTCGGAGGAAGCCGCACCAGCGCGACCGCGAAGAGGGTGAGCGCCGCCGTCGCGAGGGGGAGCCAGAGCCAGACCGACATCACGAGCGCCGGATCCGTTGGATCGCCAGCTCCACCGGGTTCTGGGGTGCCTCGCCCCGCAGCGCGCGCCGGATGGAGCGGACCACCACCCAGATCGCCACCGCCAGCGCGGCCACATGCAGCGGGAGGGTGACCTCCGGGGTGTTCCACCCGGGCGTCCTCAGCATGCGGGAGGAGATCGGCTCCAGCGACGCGCACAGGATGTACAGCGACATGATGTGGATGCGGGCCTCCAGGTAGCGCTCGGGGCGAAAACGACAGGCCAGCACCGTGCCGAGGATCTGCGCCACCCCTGAGCCGCCGAAGATCCCATCTCGGGCCTCACTCCCGATGGACTTGATGATCAGCAGGACGTTGATGTCCCACAGGGTGTAGAGCAGGATCCAGGGCAACGTCAGGCCATAGAACACCTGGCGTCTCGGGGTCTGGTCGACCCGCACGGTCCGCGGAAGCGCGACGGTGGCCATCATCACCAGACCCGCGACGACGTTCAGGGTGACGCCGTAGACCGTCAGCTCCCGCATCCAGATCGAGAACATGTTCCCGACGAAGACGAAGACGACGGCGACCTTCATCCAGCCGCGCTCGGCCAGGTCCGTGACCTTCAGCACCCCGAGCACCATCCAGGCCCCCAGCACGACGGACACCTTGATGACCATGATGCGGCTGTCGGCGCCCTGCGCCGCCAGCCAGGCAACGCCCCCACCGCCCAGCAAGGCCGTCACCGCCAACATCCACCGGGGACCCAGCCGCAACAGGACCGCACCCGCCAGTGAAAACGCCAAGGTAGCCCCGGCGATCCAGAGCCAGACCGAGACGAGCGTCACGGATCACCCCGTCGAGTCAGGGCGGCGACCGCCCACTCGACGCCATTCTGGGGCGCCTCACCCCGGCGCGCGCGCAGGACCGCGGCCACCGCCGCGCCGAGGACCAGCGCCAACGCCAGCGCGTAGAGGGCCTGGGCCAGCCCGGGCGTCCGCCACCCGGGCGTGAACATCAGCCAGGGCTCGAAGGGCACCACCAGGATGGGGATCCCCAGCACCACCAGGCTGCACACCCGCGCAACCATGAAGTCCTCCGCCCGAAAGCGGCAGGCCAGCAGGGTCGCCACCACCTGGACCAGGGCCAGGCCCCCCCAGCTCCCGACGCGGGCGGTCCCGTCGAGGTCCTTGAGCATCGAGAGGAAGTTGTAGTCCCACACCGCGTAGGCCAGGACCCACCCGATTGTGACCTGATAGGTCACGCGCCGCTGCTTGTCGTCGCTGACCCTCAGGGTGCGCGGCAGCGCGAGCAGGAGCACCAGCCCGATGCCCGCGAAAGCGTTCATCGTCATCCCGTCCAGCACGACCTCTCGGGCGCCCAGCACGGCGATGTTCCCCGCCAGCGTGAACACCAGGAGCCGCCGGAACCAGGAGCGCTCGGCCAGCGCGGTCGCCCGCGCCAGCACGAACAGGTTCGCGCCGACGCCCACGGTGAAGACCTTCATCAGCGCGATCGGGCTGCCCCCGCCGGTCCGGAGCACGGCGACGAGCTGCGCGATGAGGAGCAGGTTCACGCCGACGGCCATCCACCGCGGCGGGGCGCGCATCAGCGCGACCGTGGCGACCGTCATGGCGAGCGTCGCGACCACGAGCCAGATCAGGATGCTCATCGACGCAGCGGGGCCTCGTCAGGGGAGAGGAAGGCTCATCCTACCCCAAGCCCATCCCCTCCCCCTGCCATCACCTTACGCGCCGCCCAGGCCACGAGGTTTCGGGGCGGCCCGGGCTGCCGCGCCTCCAGGACGGAGCGGACGATGACGACGCCCACGGCCACCAGCGCGACCCCGTGCAGCGCCATCGCCACCTGAGGCGCGTAGAGCTCCGGCGTCAGCACGGTGACGGGCGGATCCGGCGCGACCGCCGACGCCGCCGTGAACAGGCCCAGCGTGTAGACCCGCGCCTCGGTGAAGGCCTCCTGGCGACCTCGCGCCACGACCCAGGCCGAGGCCACCGTCGCCGCCGCCCACACCGCCCAGCTCCCCATCTGCCCCTCCGGCCCCCGGTTGACGTAGCCGTAGACCGCCCCCCAGACCGAGTACGCCACCACCCAGTCCAGGCCCATGTCGTGTACGTAGCGCCCCTCCTCCAGCCGGAGCCGATGGGGCAGCGCGATCGTGACCACCAGCAGCACCCCGGCGAGCCCGTTCCCGGTGGTCTGGTGGGCCAGCTCCGTGACCGCCAGTTGGAGGATGCTGCCGCTGAAGATGAGCACCCCGAGCGCGCGCCCCCAGCGCCGCTGGTGGATGCGGGTCCCCCGGAAGCTGGAGATGTACGTGATCGCCACCAGGACGATGAAGACCTTGCCGACGACGACGTGACCGCCCACCCCCCCGCCGCCCAGCTTCACCGCCGCGACGCCCAGGGTGATCAGCGCGTAGAGCGCGGCCCCGACGAAGGGTGGGGCCCGCAGGAGGAGCGCCGCGCCCAGCGCCGAGAGCACGACCGCAGCGACGAACCAGATCAAGGCCACGAGGACCTCCTTGGCAGAGGCTACCGGAGGGTCAGAGGATGCTATCGTCTTGGCGATGGCCCCTCCACTCCCCCCCAGCGCGGACGTGCGGCTGCTGGAGGCCGCGAGGTCTGCGGCGTCCGCCTACCGGGCGTCATTGGGCCCCCGCTTCGAGCCCAGCGCGGTGGCCTACGCCGCGGGTCGCGCCCTGGCGATGGCGGGGCATCCGGCTGCGGCGGTGGACGCCTGGCTCGCGGCCCTGGACGAGCCCACCGCGCGGGGCTGGCCCTACCTCATGAACGCCCTGGTCCAGGCGGCGCGGGCGCTTGGCCGCGAGGCGGAGGTCGCGGCGGCTTTGGGGGCGCGCGCCGAGCGCCTGCCCGAGCTGCACCTCTGGCAGGGCCACCTGCTGCGGCTCAGCGGTGACGCGGCGGCCGCCCTGGCGCCGCTGACCCGGGCCGAGGCCCTTCACCAGGGCGACCTGCGCTACACCGCCACCACCGAGCGGGTCCGGGCCCTCGACGCGCTGGGCCGCCTGGACGAGGCCCGCGCGGTCTGCGAGGCCGCCATCGCCGCCCAGCCCGACTACGCCCTGCCCCTGCAGGTCAGCCTCGCCGGCCTCACCTCCAAGGCGGGCGACCCCGCCGCCGCCGTGGCCCTCCTGGACGCGGCGCTGGCCCGCGCCCCCGCCTTCGCCGAGGCTCACCTCAACCGGGGCGGCGCCCTGCTCCGCCTCGGCGACCGCGACGCCGCCCAGGCCGCCTTCGCCGAGGCCCTGCGCCTCAACCCCGCCTTGGCCCCCGCCGCCCGCCAGCTCCAGGAGGCGCTGGGATGAGGACTCTCTTCTCCAGAACTTCTGGTTCTCTGGCTCGCCGTGGAGCAGCTCTCCAGAGCATGCCTGCCCGCCCAAGGCCTGCCCCACAAGGAGCCTGCCGCATCTCTGGAGGCGAATCTCCCGGGCAGAAGACGTCTGCTCGCCATGGCGATCCTGGCGGTCCTCCAGACCGGATCCGGATGGACGAGCAGACCCCAGGGGGAGGTCAGCCCGACGGAGGAGGGCGAAGGAGGGGGGCCCGGTCTGGATGGACTGGAGGGTCCCCCTCCTTCTGGCAAGCGGTGAGGCCCCCTGCCCCTCCCGAGGACCGCGTCGCGATCAGCGCCACGCGCCCCAACGACCTCCTGGTCAACAGGGTCCCGGAACCCCTCGCCATCCGAGCGCTCCACCCACCCCCCAGCCGACGTGTCCACGGCGACCTCCCACCCCACCACCACCAGCGTCCCTGATCTCCATGAAACGCGCCATCACCCTCGTCAACCTCTGGATGACCGACCCCGGCCAGCGCTACATGCCCCTCGGCATCCTGTGGCTGCGCGCGGCCCTGGAGGCGAAGGGCGTCGAGGTCGAGCTGCGCGACTACCAGTTCCTCACCCCCGCCGAGCGGGAGGACCCCGAGGCCCTGGCCGCCCGCCTCGACGACAGCCACGACATCGTCGGCTTCTCCCTGATGTCCAACGCCCTGCCCCTGGCGGTGGCCACCGCCCGGCTCCTGCGGGAGCGCCGCCCGGAGCGCCGGGTCGTCCTGGGCGGCCCCGGCCCCACCACCGTCGCCCGCGCCCTGGTCGCCGCCTTCCCCTGGATCGACCTCGTGGTGCGCGGCGAGGGGGAGCACACCGTCACCGAGCTGGTCGACGCCCTGGAGACGGACCAGCTCCGCGCGGTCGCCGGCCTGTCGGGCCGCGACGCCGACGGCCCCTTCCACAACCCCGACCGCGCGCTGGTCATCGACCTCGACACCCTGCCCGAGCCCCGCGTCGACGACCTGGACTTGAGCGCCTACACCCTCTACACCAGCGTCACCGCCCGGGGATGCCCCTACAAGTGCCGCTTCTGCGAGATCCCCAGCTACGAGTCCCGCCGGGTGCGCCGCCGCAGCGTCGAGGCCGTGGTCGCCGAGCTGGCCGGGGTGCAGCGGGACCACGGCGTCACCTACGTGGGCTTCCAGGACGACATCTTCCTGCTGTCCCGCCGCCGGGTGGAGGCCATCCTCGACGGCCTGGAGCGCGAGGGCGTGCAGATGCAGTGGGGCGGCTTCGCCCGCGCGGGCCAGGTCGACCCCCAATGGATCGCCAGCCTCAGCGAGCGCGGCATGCGTAGCGTGGCCTTCGGCATCGAGGCCGGCTCGGACCGCCTGCTGGACAAGCTCGCCAAGGGCCTGACGGTGAAGAAGGCCCTGACCGGCATCGACATCGCCATCCCCCACGTCCACACCCGCTGCTTCTTCCTGTGGGGCTTCGCCGAGGAGACCCTGGAGGACTTCTTCGGCACCGCCCAGGCCGCCTTCCACGCCGAGATCCTGGGTGCCCACCCCGAGATCGGCCACGTCGTGCCCCTGGGCGGCTCCCCGCTGTACCTGGCCTGGAAGAACGGCCCCCTGGAGTTCCACCCCCGCTACCCCTTCGCCCGGGTCATCGTGCCCCCCCGGTCCGAGGCGCTCCAGCAGCTCATCCTGGACCACCCCGCCGTGTTCTCGGCGTTCTACGCCTTCCCCACCGAGGCCCGCGATGAGAAGTGGGCGATGGCCGCCACGATGTGGCCCCCGGACGCGCCAGCGGGGATGCAGGTGTAGGCGCCGCTGCGCCCTACGGCGGCGGGGCCACCCCGGCCTCGGCCACCGCCAGCGCCCGCCCCACCAGCGCCAGGACGTCTTCCTGGCCGTCGCTCTGAATCCAGGCGTCAAAGGCGACGATCATCGCGCTCACGATCATCGCGCTCGCGACCTTCAGCTCGAGGTCGTCGGGGCTCCGCGCGTACCGCTCGGCGAGCAACTCGGTCAGCAGCGCGGCGCTCTGCTCGTGGTCGAGCGTGGCGGCGGCGCGCAGCGCGGGGACCGTGCGGACCAGCTGGGCGCGCGCGAGCATCTTCTCGGCCTCGTCGGGCGGCACCGCGGCCAGCCCCGCCTCGAACGCGCGCCGGAACGCCGTGAACAGGGGCTCGTCCGGGGGCCGCGCCCGCAGGTGTTCGATGAACACGGGGTCGAAGTCATCGGCGAGCAGCGACTCCTTGTTCGGGAAGTAGTTGAAGAGGGTCCCCACGGACACGTCGGCGGCGCGGGCGATCTCCTGGATCGTGGTCTCGGTGTAGCCCTGCTCCAGGAACAGCTTGAGCGCCGCGTCACGGATCGCGCCCCGGGTCTGGCGCTTCTTGCGCTCTCTCAGGCTCAGCGGGGGGGCTTCTCGGGACGGCATCAGGGTGCCTGTAGCCGCTCTGCCCGCGGGTTCACAGCCCTCGGGCATCGAGCCGGCCCGCGAGGCGACCGGCGAGGTCCGCGAAGCGCGTGGCCGCCGGCATGAGCTGGAGCGCCAGGTTCCGGGTGGCCAGGCCCGCCCGCGTCCGGGGCACGAGCTGGCCGGCGACCAGACCGATGCCGCGCTGGCGGGGGATCACGGCCCGGCGGTGTCGGCGTTCGTAGCGGGCGAGCGCCTGGCCCACGTCGGCGCCCTCGGCCAGCGCCTCGGCCAGGACGTGCGCGCCGGCCATCGCGAGGCTGGACCCCCCGCCGAACAAGGAGACGCACGAGGCCGCGTCGCCCAGCAGCGTGATCCGGCCCCGCGACCAGCGGGACAGCACGACCTCGCTGACGGCGTCGAAGTACAGGTCCGGGGAGGCCAGCGCCCGAGCCAGCAGCTCCTGCGTGCGCCAGCCGTCGTCGGCGCAGGCCTCGCGGAGGAGCTGGCGGTGCTGGTCCGGGTCGCGGGGCCGGAAGTCGACGCCGCCCGGGTGGTGGAAGATGAACGCCGCCAACGCGCGGTCGCGGGCCGGGTGGACGGCGATCGCGCGGCCAGGGGTGTTGTAGAGGAGGATCCGGTGCGGATCGGGCACCTCACCGGGCAGGGGGTTCGTGGCGACGAACATGCCCAGGGGGCGCACCAGCTCGGACTCCGGCCCGAAAGCGAGCTGCCGCACGCCCGAGTGCAGGCCATCGGCGCCCACCACGAGGTCGAAGCGCCGCGGCGCGCCGCGCTCGAAGCTCACGTCCACGCCCCCGTCGTGATCGTCCAGGGCCACGATCTGGTCGCCGAAGACGTACTCGGCGTCGTCGCGGCTCGCCTCGTAGAGGATGCGGGCCAGGTCTCCCCGAGGGATCTCGATGTCGTGGCCGCCGTCGGGCGAGAACGCGGCCATGTCGACCCGGCCCACCGCCCGCCCGGCCGCGTCGACCACGACCAGCTCGCGGACCTGGGTGGCGGCGCCGCGCAGGGCGTCCACGATGCCCATCTGCTCGGCGACGCGGAGCGCCGGGCCGCGCACGTCGACCGGGCTCCCGCTCGACCGAGGCCGGGCGCTCTGCTCCACCACGGTGGGCTTCATCCCCTGACGGGCCAGCCACCACGCCAAGGTGGGGCCGGCGACGCCAGCGCCGGAGATCAACACGGACTGCGTCGTCATCTCGAACCTCCTCGCTTCGATCTTTTTCTATAGTTGCTTTAAAAATGAAGCAACTATATTTTTATTGATGCTTCACAAATGCCTTCCCTCCGCCTGTTGGCGACGAGGCCGTGTTACGGTACTCTTCGGTACCGTAACCAGGAACCCGCATGGACCCCTCCGTCCCCCGCGTCCCCCTGCTGTGGATGACCGTCGTGACCGAGGGCGCGCTGCTGGCGCTGGCGGTCGGGCTGGGGTGGTGGTTCGGGTGGCGGTGGTGGGCGGCGCCGGCCTCGCTGCCCGGGGCGCTCGCGGGGGTCGCCACGGGGGCAGCGCTGGCGGCCGGGGTCATCCGCCTCGCCCAGGGCAGCGCGCCGGTCTTCGCTCGGCTGCGGGCGGATCTGCGCGACGTGGTCCGGCACATGCGCGTGCTCAACGGCACCACGGACCTGCTCCTCATCAGCGCGCTGGCGGGCCTGGGGGAGGAGGCGCTGTTCCGGGGCCTCCTCCACACCGCGCTGGCGGACCAGGGCGCGGCGGTGGCCGTCGGCGTCGGGGCGGCGGCCTTCGGGCTCTTCCACCCGATCTCGGTGAGCTACGTGCTCTACACCGGGGCCATCGGGCTGGTGCTGGGGGCGCTGGCCTGGGGGACGGGGGAGCTGCTGCCGGCGATGCTGGCCCACGCGACCTTCGACGCGGTGGCGCTGTGGTGGGGGGTGCGCAGCGCGCTCGCGGAGGCGCCCGAGCCGTGAGCCGCCCCACCGACCCCCGGCTGACCGACGCCATCCTGGACAGCGCCCTGCGGCTGCTCGCGGCGCGGGGCTACGAGGCGACCACCGTGGGCGCGGTGGCCCGGAGCGCGCGCACCAGCAAGGCCGCGCTGTACCGCCGCTGGCCCGACAAGCCCGCGCTGATCGCCGACGCGGTGCGCCACGCCCTGCGCCGCGCCAACCCGGCGCTCCCCGAGACCGACGACCCCCGCGATGACCTGCGTCAGGTCCTGCGCCGCGTCGCCCACGCCCTCACCCACACCCCCTACGGCGGCGCGGTCCGGGCCGCCCTGGGGGCGATGGGCCCCCACCCCGAATTGGCGGCGGCGCTGGGCGAGGTGGAGCGGGAGCGGCGCCAGGTGCTCCGGGGCCCGCTGTCCCGGCTGGGGGTGCCGGCCGCGGCGGTGGACACCGAGAGCGACCGCCTGCTCGGGGCGCTCTACCTGCGCGCGCTCATCCGCCAGATGCCCCTCGACGACGCCTTCATCGACGCCCTCTGCGCGCCGCTCGGGGCCACCCTCTACGTCTTCGCGGGCCTGCCCGGGGTGGGCAAGTCCACCCTGGCCGCCCACCTCACCCGGGTCCGGGGCGCCCTCTACCTGCGGGTGGACACCATCGAGCAGGCCATCCGCGACGCCGCCGGGGGGCTGGAGGGGCCCGAGGGCTACGCGGTGGCCTGCGCGGTGGCGCGGGAAAACCTGCGCGCCGGGCGCTCGGTGGTCGCGGACATGGTGAACCCCCTGCCCGTCACCCGCCAGGCCTGGCGCGCGGTCGCGGCCGGGGGGCCCTGCCACGAGATCGAGGTGGTCTGCAGCGATCGCGCCGAGCACCGTCGGCGGGTGGAGACCCGCCCGTCCACCGTGCCGGGCCTGCGCCTGCCCGACTGGGCGGAGGTCGAGGCCCGCCAGTACGCCCCCTGGGAGGGCGACCGCGTGGTCATCGACACCGCAGGCCGGACGGTGGCCGAGAGCTGCGCAGAGGTGGAGGCGAGAACACAGGCGCACCGTCAGGAGCACGCCGGTCCATCGATCGCCGATGACGCAGCTCGGAAAGGTTAGATTGTCCTCCCCCGCCCGCTCCGCAACCCGGGCGGCGGCGAAGCGCTCACGGATGACCTCCCCCACCGACCTCCACCAGCTGAGCACCCTGGACGTCCGTACGGAGGACGAGGCCGGGGCGCAGGGCCATGCGGCGCCGTGGCGGTTCACCCTCACGGTGCTCGCCCACCCGGACCTGGGGCGGGTCGGCGCCCGCGCGCGGCTCGACCCGGCCGGCGAGCTGCAGATCTCCCGGGTCACCCCCCTGTTCTCGGGGCCTGGGGGCGCGCAGCCCCGCGCTCTGGACACGCCGCGGCTCAGCCGAGCGCCGCTGTCGATGCAGGTGGCGGGCGAGCGCCTGCGCGTCCACGTCGCCGAGCAGCAGCCGGCCCGGATCGACGGGCGTCCGGTCGAGGGCGCGCAGACCCTGTCCCTGGACCGGGTGCGTCGCGCGGGCGTGCTCATCGAGCTGGGGCGCTGCGTGCTGCTGTGGCTGCACCTGGCGCCCGTCGACGAGGCCGACGAGGACGACCTCGGGCTCGTCGGGGTCAGCCTGGCCATGGCGCGGGTCCGGGCGCAGGTGCGGGTGGCGAGCCGGGCCCCGGGGCCGGTGCTCATCCGGGGCGAGACGGGCTCCGGCAAGGAGCTGGTCGCCCGGGCGCTGCACCGGCTGGGCCCTCGGGCCGGCGGGCCGCTGATCTCGGTGAACATGGCCGCGATCCCCCGGGAGCTGGCCGCTGCGACCCTGTTCGGGCACGCCCGGGGGGCCTTCACCGGGGCGGTCAGCGACCAGCCCGGCCTGTTCGGTCAGGCCCACGGCGGCACCCTGTTCCTGGATGAGGTGGGCGAGACCCCGGACGCGGTGCAGCCCCAGCTCCTTCGGGCCCTGGACCAGGGAGAGATCCAGCCCGCCGGGCGCCCGCCCGCGGTGGTGGACGTGCGCGTGATCGCGGCCACGGACGCCGACCTGGAGCAGCTCGTCCAGGAGGGACACTTCCGCGAGGCCCTCTACTACCGGCTCCGCGGCGTGCAGCTCCGCGTGCCGCCCCTGCGCGCCCGCCAGGTGGACGTGCCCCTGCTGCTGGCCCGCTTCCTCACCGAGGCCCTGGAGCGGCTGGGGGCGTCCCACCGCCTCGATCCGCCCACGCCCGGCGCGCGCCCCTGGCTCGGCCTCAAGCTGGTGCTCGGCCTGATGGCCCGGCCGTTCAACGGGAACGTGCGCGAGCTGCGGAGCCTCGCCAACGAGATCGCCCTCTTCAGCGCCGACCAGCCCTCCGCCGCGCTGCCCCCGGAGGCTGAGGGCGCCGCGCCGCCCCCCGAGGCCCCGCCCGCCGAGCCCGAGGCCCCCGGGGCGCTCTCGCCGGACCTCGTCCGGCAGGTCATGCGCACGCACCGCTGGCGGGTGGGCCCCTCCGCCAAGGCCCTCGGCGTGTCCCGGAACACCCTGGTCGCCGCCATCGAGCAGACCCCGGGGCTGCGCCTGGCCCGGGACCTGGACGCCGACACCATCCGGGCCGCGCTCCAGGAGCACGGGGACGAGTCCGCCGCCGCCGCCGCGCTGGAGGTCTCGGCCCACGGCCTCAAGCTCCGGGCGCACGCCCTGGGGCTCCGGGAATGAAGCGGGGCGAGGGCGCCTGGCCCGCGCCTGGCGGCGGGGCGGGGCCGTCCGATCCGGGCAGCGCCGAGACCCTCGACCCGCGCGGGCCCACCACCCTCCCCCCGGACGAGAGCTCCGACGGCTGGGTGGGGCCCTCCGTGCTCGCCCGCGCGACCTACGACGGCGAGTCCATCTTCGTCCCGCCCCCGGGGGGCTGGGATGAGGGCGCGGTGGCGGAGCTGTCCTCCCGCGACCCCGCCGCGCGCTTCACCCGGCTCGAGCTGCTCGGCCGGGGGGGCATGGGGGAGGTCTGGCGCGTCCTGGACACCGACCTCAACCGGGTGATCGCCATGAAGATCCTCCGGGGCGATCGGACCCCCAGCCGCGCGATGATGGCCCGCTTCGTGGCCGAGGCCCAGGCCACCGCCCAGCTCGAGCACCCCGGCATCGTCCCGGTGTTCGAGCTGGGGCGGCTGGACGACGGCCGCCTGTACTACACGATGGAGGAGATCCGCGGGCGCACCCTCGCCGACGTGATCGGGGCGCTGCACGCCGCGTCGTCCCCCGAGGCCTGGGGTGAGGCGCTGGACGCGGGGGGGCACACGAAGTGGAGCTTCCTGCGGCTCATCGACGTGCTGATCCAGGTTTGTGACGCTGTAGGTTACGCCCACGCCCGGGGCGTCATCCACCGGGACCTCAAGCCGACGAACATCATGCTGGGGGAGCACGGCGAGGTGCGCGTCGTCGACTGGGGGCTGGTGAAGATCCTCACCCCGCTGCCGACCCCGCTCAGCCCGGGGGCCCCCGACAGCGCGCCGGTGGGGCTCTCCGGCGCCTCCGCGCTGCGGCCGGCCACCGGGGTCGGGCACGTCGCGGGCACGCCGGGGTTCATGCCGCCGGAGCAGGCCCGGGGCGAGGTGGACCGGCTCACGCCGGCCGCCGATGTCTACGCGCTGGGGGCCATCCTCTTCGCGGCCCTGACCGGGGCCGCGCCGGGCCAGGTGGAGGACGTCGCGGCCGCCCTCGACGCCTGGCCCCGGACGCCGGAGGCGCTGCGGCGCCTGTGCCTCGCCGCCCTCGCCGCGGACCCCCTGGCGCGCCCGGCCGACGCCTCCGCCCTGGCCGAGGCCCTGCGCGCCTGGCTGGACGAGGCCCGCAGCGCGTCCGAGGCCCAGGCGCGCGCCCAGGCCGCCGAGGGCCACTACGCCGCGTGGCCCCCGTCGCGGCGCGCGGCGGCGCGGGCGGCGCTGCTGCGCCTGGTCAACGCCGACGAGCAGCCCACCCCCCAGCCCCGGGACGCCCTCGACCCCGAGGGGCTGGAGGCCCTGGAGGCCGCCGGCCTGGCCGTCGTCGACGCCGGTCAGGTGCGCCTGGCCGACCCCGCCCTGGTCCAGCGCTGGGCCCGGCTCTCGGGGTGGATCCAGACCGACCGGGCCGGCCAGCGGCTGCGCCACCGACTCCTGGACGCCGCGCGCGCCTGGGAGGCCGCCGGTCGCCCCCCGGACGCCCTGTGGCGGGGGGAGCCCCTCGCCGACGCCCAGGCCGCCGGGCGCGGCCAGGCGCTGCGCTGGAGCGCGACGGAGGCGGCCTTCGTGTCCGCGAGCGCCGAGGCGGAGCGGCGCCGGGGCCGCGCCCGCGCGCTGACGGTGACCGGGGTCATCGCCGCGCTGGCCCTGGTCAGCGCCGTCGCCGTCTGGGGCTGGCGGGACGCCACCCGCGCCCGAGGGGCCGAGGCGGCCGCCCGTCAGGTCGCGGAGCTGCGGACCCTCGCGGCCCGGACCAGCCAGTACATCGCCGAGGGCCGCTCCCACGCCGCCCTGGCCTCGCTCCGGGCCTCCATCGCGGCCTCCCCGCCAGAGGACGCCGCGCCCCTGCGCGCGCAGGCCGCCGAGATGGCCGCGTCCCTGGGTGAGCTGCGGGTGTTCGGCGTCGACGGCCGCGCGCTGGTCTCGGCGAGCTGGGCCGAGGGCGGGGCGCTGCTCCGGGCGCTGGACGGCGAGGGCACCCTGCACACCTGGGCGGTGGACACGGGCGAGCCCCAGGACGCCCTCGCCCTGGGCGTCACGCCGGAGGTCAGCGCCTGGTCGGCCGACGGGGCGCGGCTCGCGGTGCTGGGGGTGGACGGCACGCTGCGCCTCCTGAGCCCCGGCGGCGACGCCCCGGAGCGCCGGCTCCCCGAGCCCGGCCTGGTGCGCTGGCTGCGGTTCACCCCCGACGGGCAGCGCCTGCTCTCCCTCAACGAGCAGGGTGAAATTCGTATCTGGCGGACCGAGGACGGCGCCTTCGTCGGCGAGGCGCGCAGCGCCCGGGACCGGCTCGGCGGCCCCGGCTGGTCCCACGTCTCCCTCTCGCCGGACGGCCAGCAGCTCTGGACCCGGCAGCACCCCGCACTCCTCGTCCGCTGGTCCCTGGACGACGCCCGCCCGCTGCGCGAGCGCCCCTGGGCCGGCCTGGTGTGGCGCTTCGCCGCCACGGACAGCCCGGACCTCGTGGTGCTCAAGGAGCCCACCCGCATGCTGCTGTGGGACGTCGCCGCGGACGCCATCGTCGCCAGCTTCCCCTCCAACCACGACGCCAGCACCGGGCTGCAGGTCTCGCCGGACGGCAGTCGCGTGCTCGCGGCCCACGGAGACGTGCTCGTGAACGACCTGCGCAGCGGCGCGGTCCTCCAGGAGGTCGATGAGCACGACGGCGACGTGATGCACGTCCTCTACTCCCCGGACGGGCGGCTGCTCGCCACCGCCGGCACCGACGGCCGCGTCATCCTCTGGGACGCCCACACCTGGCGGCACGTCGCCACCCTGCGGAGCCAGGTGGGCGCGGTGGTCGGCCTGACCTTCTCCCCGGACGGGCGCCGGCTGCTCGCGGTGGACGAGCAGGGCCAGGCCAGCGTGTGGACCCCCCAGACCTCCCTTTCCGTCGAGCACCCCCGCTGCCGGGTGGGCGAGTACGGCTCGCTGCACCCGGACCCGCAGGGGCGCCGGATGGCGGAGGGCACCAACTCGGGCGTCTGCCTGATCGACCTCCAGGCGGGGCGGGCCACGCCTCTGGAGGCGGCCGGCTCCGCCCACGGCCTGGGCTGGTCCCCGGACGGCGCGGCGCTGATGACCTGGGCGCTGGACGGAGCCCTGCGCCGCTACGACACCGCCACCGGCGCGCTCCAGGCCACCGAGCGCGTGGCGGGCTTCCTGCCGATCCAGGTCGACGCGCGCGGCGAGGTGCTGTGGGTCGACCGCTCGGAGGACCCCGCGCTGCACCGCCGGGACCCGCAGACCGGCGCGATGCGGGAGATCTGGCCCCACGCCCTGCCCCAGCGCGACCTCCGCTGGGACAACGGGCGGGACGTGCTGTGGGCGCGCGACGGCGACGGCCTCGCGCTGCTCGACCTGCCCACCGGCGACCGGGTCTTCGGGCACGCCGAGGGGGCCTTCTCCCGGGTGGCCCTCAACGAGCCCGGCCGGGCGGTCGCCGGGGTGACCGCGGACGGCGAGGTGCAGGTCTTCCGCTTCGGCGACGCGGAGCCTGCGCAGCGCCTGCGGGCCTCGGACGGCGGCGCGCTCGTGGACGCGCGCTTCTCGAAGGACGGGGCCTGGCTGGCCACCCTCGGGTCGCGGGGCCAGGTCGACCTCTACCGCCAGGCGGACGGCGCGCGCGCGGGTGGCTTCGAGAGCGGGGCGCCCGGTAGCCGGCTGGTCGCCGTGGGCGACGCGGGCGCGCGGGTGGTGCTGGAGACCCCCTCGCGGGGGGTGGAGCTGTGGCAGGTCGGCGACGGCACCCTCGCCCTGCGCCTGGACCACAGCGGCGGGGCCTTCGGGGCGATGCTGCTGCGGGACGACGGGCTGCTGACGGACGGCGCGGACGGCCTGCGCACCTGGCCGGCGGCGCCGGGGGGCCCGCAGGCCGGGATCCCCCCGCGCTCCAACCTGCGCCTCTGCCCCGAGGGCTTCGCGCTCACCGCCCTGCTGCCCTACCCGACCTCGGACAGCCCCTGGGCGGACCGGGGCTGCCCGGGGGGGGACGCGCTCAGCTCCCCTGGGTCGCCACCGGCGCCGGGTCCACCACCCGCTCCAGGCTCACCTCGCTGAGGTCCAGCTCGCCGAGGGCGCAGTCGTGGGCCTGGAGCCGCACGTAGACCTCCTCGTCGCCGCCGGTGGAGGTGTACAGCGGGGAGTCGATGATGCGCCAGTCGTCCAGCGCGCACGCGCCGCACCCGGTCATCTCGCAGTCGTCCATGAAGAGCTGGTTGCCGCCCACCGAGCCGACCACGAAGAGGTGGCCCGTGCCCGAGCAGAAGTCGTACAGCTCGCCCTGGGTCCGCACGTCCAGGGAGAGGCGGTAGTCCCCGGCGGAGAGGTGCGCGGTCCCCCGCAGCGCCACCGCGGCGCCGTCGTAGGGGTCGCGGTAGCAGGAGGCCATCAGCGAGGTGTGCAGGAAGCCGTCCCCACCCTCCTCGGCGTGGTTGTACTCGCACTCCTCGCTGTTGAGCCACCCCCCCGAGCCGTCGGACTGGACGCGCTCGCACTCGATGGTGTGGGGCCCGAGCCCGCCGGTGAAGGTCTCGAGGAAGGGCAGCACGTCCTCGACCGCGTTGGGCTGGGCGTCGCTGGTGCACGCATCGAGGGTCAGATCGGTGTCGCCGGCCGGGAGGTCGGTGACCACGGCACGAATGACCCCGGCGCCGCCGCTGGCCGAAGCAATCCAGCGGGGAAGCTCTGTCCCGGAACCATCCAGGACCTTGACGTTGCTCAGATCATCGGCAGCGCCGGGGAAAGGGGAGACGTCGATGGTCAGCGCGTAGTCGCCAGCGATGGCGCTGCCGCTGTTGCTCACGGTGACGGGCGCGGTGCACTCGGCGGAGGCGGTGTCGTCGGCAGCGGACGTGTCATCGCTGCCGGACGTGTCGTCGCTGGCGCTGGAGTCGTCCGTGACGTCCTTCGCCGTACAGCCGAACAGCACGAGCGGGAAGAGGACGAGGAGGGAGGTACGCGTCATGATGTCTGCTCCATCGGTCGAGAGGGGCCGCGGACCGCGCGGCTCGACCAGAGCAGAAGCAAGAGGGATGCCAACCATCGGCGTCGGCGATCCGGCGGGGACCGGTTCACGCCAAAGTATCGTCGATACCTTTCTTTTCCACGAGTTCAGCCCCGAGCGCCGCGCGGACGGGTCGGGTGCGTCGACCTGTCACTTGACGGGTCGGGACCCGTCAATGGATGGATCCGTCACCTGCAGAGGGGGTCATCCGAATTTGACAGGACAACTTGTCCTGGAATACAGGACAACCATGTGGAACCACCCTGAACCTCATCCCGGCGCCTGGTTGAACGAGCGCTTCCTCAAGCCCTTGGGGCTCACCGCGTCAGACCTGGCCCGAGGCTGCCGCATGCCCCGGTCCAGGGTGTCGGACCTCCTCGCCGGCAAGCGTGGCATCAGCGCCGACACCGCCCAGCGCCTCGGCGCCTTCTTCCGCATGGACCCCGAGGTGTGGATGGCTCTGCAGGCGGCCTGGGACCTCGACCAGACCCCGACCGACCCCGAGATCGCGCCGCTCGATCCGCCGGGGTTCCTCCTCGGCCCTGCCGGCGCGACCCCGCTGCCGCCCCGCCGCCGCCCCAGCCCGCCTGCGCTGCACCTCCCGCAGGGGCCCTCCGGACCTGCGGAGCGTGAGCAGCGGCGCGTTCGGCGCCACGAAGAGGTGTGCTACCCGGACGGCACCCGCGCCCTCATCTCGGTGCCCCGATGAGCGGCTGGGAGGAGCTGGCCGAGGTGGTCGCCCCGCAGGTGCTGGACGACGCCCGGCGGGTCTCCGGGCGGCTCACGGAGCTGGGCGTTCGGCACGCGCTGGCCGGCGGGCTGGCGGTCGGGCTGCACGGCCACCCCCGGGCGACAAAGGACGTGGACTTCCTGGTGGGCCCCGAGGCCTTCGCCACGACCACCCCATTGCTCACCTTCCGTGAGGAGCTGGCCGAGGTCGTCCAGTGGGGGGTCATCGACCTCATCGCGGCGCTGCCCTCGGATCCGATCCTGGCGAACGAGGTCGTGCCCGGCGAGCCGGGTGTGGTGCCCCTGGTGGGCATCGAGGTGCTCGTCCTGATGAAGCTGCGGGCGGGTCGCAGCCAGGACGTCGCGGACGTGGAGGCGCTGGTGCGCGCGGGCGCAGACGTCGCGGCGATCCTCGACTTCATCCGGGCGCATGAGCCGGAGCGGGTGCCGGCGTTCAGCGCCTGCGCGCAGAGGGCATTACTGGAGCGATGAAACCCCAGGAGCCCTGTATGACCCACGACCCGACCCCCGCCGACCTCTCCGGCGTCTGGGAGGAGGAGACCACCTGGGGCATCCCCGAAGACGACGACCTCATCGAGGACCGATACGACTGCTGCATGAGTCTCCACGCGCTCGAGCTGAAGCTCTCGGACAGCGGCGCGGGCACGTTCCGCTATGGCCAGGTCTACAGCTCCAACCACGGCACCGACCGGATCTACGGCGAGGGGACCGTGCGGCTGGAGGGCGACCGGCTGGTCGGGGCGTTCACCTGGGGCTTCGACCGGGGGGCGTCCCAGGGCATGGGGTACGAGAGCGAGCACGCCGACCGCATGGCAGGCCGACGGCTGCCCCACTTCGTCGTCATCCAGGTGGACGGCCGACCCTGGCTGGAGTCCAGGGACTTCCTGAGCGACAACGACGTCGAAGCGCGCTTCTACAAGCAGCACGACCCGTCGATGGCGCTGGAGGAGCTGGATGAGCTGGCTGAGCGCGCGCGGGGGGAGATGGAGGAGGGTGACGGGTAGTGGGTGGGCGCCTGGGCGGACGTGGGGGTCCTCGACTTTTTCGGTGCGCAGAAGAGAGTGGCGGTGTCACCTCTCCGGGATTGGGGGCGCCCGTCTTCCAGACCGGGTCCGGGCGTCCTCAATCCTGCCCAGGTAGACCTCCGCCGCTCACCCCCCAACGATCACCATGATCGTATTCGATTCCAACACACCCGCCCGCCACACAATCGTATGCACCCCCGGCTCGCCAAACCGCCGAGACGTGATCTCAAAGCCGTAGTCCACCCCCGGCGCATCCACAACCAGACCGTCGTAGATGCACAGCAGCGAGAAGGGGAAGTTGTTGCCCTCCGGATACGGCGGCGTCACGAGCACGCCGTCCACGATCTCCCCCCGCACCTCCTTGGGGCCCGCGACCCAGAGGGTGTCCCCCTTCCGGACCGACTCCGCGACGTGGATGACCCGGACCTCCTCCCCCACGGCGTAGCGCGCCTTCTCTGTCAGGATCGTGATGCGCCGACCGTCTCGCCACGCCCCCTTGGGCTCCCAGATCGGGTAGCCCCGCGCGACGGCCTGGTCGGCCTCGGGGGCGACCAGCACCCGCTCGCCCTCCCGGACGTAGAGCCGACGGAAATTGCGGAGGTGGTCAGGCATCGGAACGGGGTGATCCAACCACTCGGTCACGGCTCCACCTCCAGCCGCAGCGTGTTCGACACCAGCGCGTCCATCCGCCACACGATCGTGTGCGTCCCCGGCTCGTCGAAGCGGTAGGACGTGATCTCGAGGTTGCAGTCGAAGTACGGGGCGGGGATGGCCGGGCCGTCGTAGACCATGTGTTCGATCCCCAGGGGGTCGTCCCCTGGCGGAAACGGTGCGCCCCGCGGCACCCCGTCCACGACCTCCCCGCGCACCTCCTTGGGGCCCATGGTGTGGAGCGCGTCGCCCTCCCGGTCCGACTCGACGAAGTGGACGACCCGGACCTCCTCCCCCACCGCGTAGCGCGCCTTCTCCGTCATGATCGTGATGCGCCGTCCGTCGATCCATGCCCCCTTGGGCGTCCAACCGGCGTAGCCCCGCGCGACCGCTTGGTCGGCCTCCGGCGCGGCCACCAGCCGGCCGTCCTCATAGACCTTGAGCCGGATCATCAGGTGGAAGTCCTTGGGCAACGCCATCCTGGCCTCCGGTTCAAGGGGACTGGGCTCCAGGGTAGCGCAGCACGGTGCAGGGTTCTTCAGAAAATGCTGGATCATGACTGACCGGTCAGTCATTATAAAACCGAACCCGGAGCACCCCGTATGTCCCCCAAGCTCGTCGACAAAGACCTCCGCCGGCAGGAACTCGCCCTGGCCGCCCTGGCGGTCTTCGCAGAGCGCGGCTTCGCCCGGACCTCCATGAGCCAGGTCGCCGAGGCCGCTGGCGTCGCCAAAGGCACCCTCTACCTGTACTTCTCCTCGAAGGAGGAGCTGGTCGTCGCCGCCGCCTCGGCCTGGGTCGCGCAGGTCGAGGCCGCCGCCCCCCCGCCGATCGACCCGGCGTCGGCCCCCCTCCCCCGCCTGCGGGCCCTGCTCCAGGCCAGCACCCGGGCCTTCCTGGAGGACCCCTCGGTGGTGAAGCTCTTCCTGGCGGTGCTCCGGGGGGCGATCGAGCCGGGCGACCCCCTCGCCCGACTGGACGTGGTGCAGCGGGTGTCCGCGCCGATCCGGTCCGCGATCGTCGGGATCCTGCGGGACGGCGCCGCCCGCGGGCTGCTGCGCCCCGAGGTCGCCCAGGACGCCGAGCGCCTCGCCGTCAACGTGGTGGCCTTCGTCGACGGGCTGGGCCTGCACCACCTGGCCAGCCCCGGGCGCGTCGACCTGGACGCCCAGCTCGACCTCTACCTGGAGGCGCTCTTCGGCAGCCTGCAGGCGCCCGACGACCCCCTGCGCCAGAGCCCGCCGTGAGCGACCTCGCCCTGTGCCCGGCCACTGAGTTGGCCGCAATGATCCGGCGGCGGGCGGCCTCGTCCCGGGAGGTGGTGGAGGCCGCCCTGGCCCGGGTGGACGCCCACAACCCCCGGCTGAACGCCATCGTGACCCTGGACCGGGCGGGCGCGCTGCGCCAGGCCGACCAGGCCGACGCGGCGCTGGCGCGCGGGGAGGTCCCGGGCCCGCTGCACGGCGTGCCGATGACGGTCAAGGACGTCTTCGAGACCGCCGGGCTGCGCACCACCGCCGGGCACCCCCCGCTCCGGGACCACACCCCCACGCGGGACGCCACGGTGGTGGCCCGGCTGCGGGCGGCGGGCGCGATCGTGCTGGGCAAGACCAACCTGCCCGAGCTGGCCATGGACACACAGTGCGAGAGCGCGCTGTTCGGGGTCACCCGCAACCCCTGGGATGCGGCCCGGACCCCCGGCGGCAGCTCCGGCGGGGAGGCCGTCGCGGTGGCCACGGGCATGAGCGCCCTGGGGGTGGGCAGCGACCTGGGCGGTTCGGTGCGCATCCCGGCCCACTGCTGCGGGCTGTTCAGCCTCAAGCCTACCGAGGGGCGCATCTCTCGGGCCGGGCACATCCCGCCTCTGCCGGGGGATCCCGGCTGGCTGCGGCACGCCGCGGTCTGCGGGCCGATGGCTCGGTCTGTGTCGGATCTGCGCCTCGCCCTGCAGCTCATGGCCGGGCCGGACGGGCGGGACCTCGGGGTCGCGCCGGCTCCCCTCGCCGAGGCCCCGCCGGTCCGCCTGGAGGGCCTGCGCCTGGCGTGGACCGACAGCCTCGGCGACCTGCCCGTCGCCGCCGAGGTGCGCGCGGCGACCGCCGCTCTGGCAGAGCAGCTCACCGCCGCGGGCGCCCGGGTGGAGCGGGCCACGCCGCCGGACTTCGACGCCGAGGCGGTCTGGGAGACCTACGGGGAGCTGGTGGGCACGATGCTGGCGGCCTCCCTGCCGGCGGGGCCGCGCGCGGCGCTGCGGCTCCTCGGCCCGCTGGTGGCTCAGGGCGACCGCATCTCCCAGGCCGGGGCGCGTCGGGTGTTCGCGGGCATGGCGGATTTCGTGTCTGTGTTGGATCGCCGGGACCGGCTGACCCGTGCGCTGGACGCGTTCCTGGCCGGCTATGACGCCTGGCTGCTGCCGGTGGCGGCCACGCCCGCGCCCCCGCTGCGGAGGGCGGGCCGCATCAACACGCCGGTGGAGGTCGACGGCGTGATGCAGCCCGGCCACCTCGCCGCCATCGGCCTGACCTGCCCGTTCAACCTCACGGGCCACCCGGCGGTGGTGCTGCCGCTGCCGCGCGAGGGCCTGCCCATCGGGGTGCAGCTCGTGGGGCCGCGCTGGGGGGAGATGGCGCTGCTGGCGGTGGCGGAGGCGGTGGCGGCGGTCACGGGGGGGTTCCGGGCGCCGCCGGGGATCTGAATGTGATACGTTGCGTATCACACAACATTCCACAGGAATTGCGCTTCTGGAGGACATGCTCCTGACGCCCGAGGGGGCCTTGCGCTTGCCTGCGTCATCGCTGACACCCGAGCCGCTCACGGCCGAGGCGCTGGCGTAGCACCCGGATATGCCTTCGGCGTCGCGCCAGCGGTTGGTTTGGTCGCGCTGGTCGGGGAGAGCCTGTGATGACGCGATCACCTTGTCAATTTGAGTTTGATGCGTTGACGAAGACTCGTTCAGGGTCGTCCATCACGGACTCCAAGTTTCGAAGGTCCGTCACGGACAGACAGAGGGCCCGAAGAGTCATTGGCAAACGTCACGTATCGACGCGTGCCCGCGAGGAACCCTCGGCGGCACTTGTGGTCCTCTATATAATGTAAAAGGGCCTGCAAGTTGCGCCGAGAGTTCCTCGCGACCACGCGTCGGGACGTCGCGTGAACCTCCAATCCTTCGAGGTCTCTGTCTGTCCGTGACGGACCTTCGAAACTTGGAGTCCGTGATGGACGACCCGAACCGGGCCCGCCCCTCATCCTGGTATGAAACGTCCGGCAACCCATCCAAGCCAGTTTGACCAGTCACTGGCTCACAAGGCAACCACCTGTGAAGCGTTGGGAGGAGCCGGTTCAGGACCCCACCACCACCGGCACCTCCTTGAACCGGTGCATCAGCGGCACGTTCGCGATGCGCAGCGACTGTGCAGGCACCGCCAGCCGCAGGTCCGGGAAGCGCGCCAGCAGCTTGCCCACCGCGATCCGCGCCTCCAGGCGGGCCAGGTGCGCGCCCAGGCAGTAGTGGGCCCCCCGGCCGAAGCCGAGGTGCCGGTTCGGAGACCGGGCGATGTCGAACACCTCGGGGTCGTCGAAGGCCCGGGGGTCCCGGTTCGCGGCGCCCAGCAGGGGGAAGACCATCGCGCCCTTGGGGAGGGTGACGCCGTGCAGGGTGACGTCCTCCTGCACGAACATGCGCTCGGTGCCGTGCACCGGGCCCACGCAGCGGACGACCTCCTCCAACGCCGCCGGCAGGCGCTCGGGGTCGTCGCGGACCTGCGCGAGGGCCTCGGGGTGGTCCAGCAGGGTCACCACCGCGCAGGTGATGAGGTGGACCGTGGTCTCGTACCCGGCGAGCACCAGCAGGAAGATCATGCTGACCAGCTCGTCGGTGGTCAGGCGGTCGCCGTCCTCCTCCAGCCGGATGAGCGTGGACAGCACGTCGTCCCCCGGGTGGCTGCGCTTGCGGGCGATGACGCCCTCCACGAACCGGACCGCCCGGGGCAGGTCCCACGCCACCGTGCGGACGATGCGCAGGCCCGCCAGGCCCTCGGTCAACGCCCGCGCGGTGGCCAGGAAGCGGGGCATGTCCTCGGGCTCCATGCCCAGCACCTCCCCGATGATCCGCACCGGGATGGGCAGGGCGAAGTGCTGCAGCAGGTCCACGGGCTGGCCGCCGGCCCCGCGCTCGGCCAGCCCGTCCAGCAGCGCGTCGGTGAGGCGCTCGGCGCGCGGGGCCAGCGAGGCGATGGCCTTGGGGGTGAACGCCCGGTTCACGAAGCCCCGCAGCCGCCGGTGGGCCGGGTCGTCGCGGTGGATCATGGAGTCCATCGCCAGCCACAGCGGGCGGGGGGTCAGGCTGCTCCACCAGCTCCGGGCGCCGAAGGTGGCGCGGTCCCGGACGAAGCGCGCGTCGGTGAGCATCGCCGCGCAGTCCTCGTACCGGGCGACGAGCCAGATCGGGTAGAAGCCCGCCCGCCCTTCGCTGACCGGGGCGTTCTCCAGCAGCCAACGGTAGGTCTCCGCCTTGTGGTCGGCGAAGTGCTGGGAGAGGATGTTGACGGGGACGCGGACGTCGGTGGGGACCAGGGCGGACATGCAGCCTCCAGGATCTTCAAGGCTACACCCCCGCCCGGGTCGGGCTCAGCCCCCCAGCGAGCAGTTCAGCATCCAGCTCACCCCGAAGCGGTCGATGAGGTGGCCGTAGCGGGCGTTCCAGAAGGTGTTCTCCACGGGCATCTTCACCTCGCCGCCCTCGGAGAGCGCGGCGAAGATGCGGTCCACGTCGTCGGGCTCGGTCAGCTCCAGCATGACGTGGGCCTGGTTGCCCGCCGCGACCTTCATGTGGGGCGGCAGGTCGGACAGCATGATGCGGCCGTCGCCCACCTTGAGGCAGGCGTGCATGATGTTGTCGGCGAGCTGGGGGGGGACCTCCTGGCCGGGCATGTCCTTCCAGCGCATGACGCCCTCGACCTCGCCGCCCAGCGCGGACGTGTAGAAGTCGAGGGCCTCGGAGGCCTGGCCGTCGAAGTTCAGGTAGGGGTTGATGTTGGCGGTCATGGGTGTGCTCCTTTCGGGTGCAGGGTGCGCTGCAGCGCGCGCCCTCACGTCATGGACTCCGCGGGCCGCCGGAACTCATCGGCCCGGATGAAAAAACCTGCGGGAGCCCGAACAGCGGGAACAGCCGCGCGACGTCCAGGAAGGTGTTGATGCCGGAGACGCGGTCGCCGCGCCGCTCCAGCACGACCAGCCCCCAGGGGGTGCGGCCGCCGTGGCGGTACTGGGCGAAGGCCACGGCCCCGCTGGCGGCCACCGGCACCAGCACCGAGCCCTCGCACTCCGCCCCCGGCCCGCGCAGGAAGGTGGTGACGTGGGCCCGGCCCCGCAGCCACAGCGGGATGGGCGGCATGCAGAAGGTCACGTCGTCGGTCATCAGGGCGACGAGGGCGTCGACGTCGTAGCGCTCGAAGGCCGCCGCGTAGCGCTCGGCGAGGTCCGTCGAGGGGGGCTCCGGCGCCGCAGGGTCCAGCTCCGTGAGCCGGGCCCGCGCCCGCTGCAGCGCGCTGTTCACCGAGGACACCGTGCTGCTCAGGATCTCCGCCGTCTCGGCCGCCGAGAGGCCCAGCACCTGGGTCAGCAGCAGAGCGGCGCGCTGGCGGGGCGGCAGGTGCTGGAGGGCTGCGACGAAGGCCAGGCGGATGCTCTGCCGGGTGGCCAGGACCGCGTGGGGGTCGGCGCTCGGCGGCAGCAGCCAGGCCTCCGGCACGGGCTCGACCCAGTCCTCGGCCGGGGTGAAGGTGATGGGGTCGCCGGGGGCCCCGGGGGGCGCCTCCATCGGCCGGGCCCGCCGCTTGCGCCGGGACAGCTCGTCCAGGCACACGTTCGTGGCGATGCGCAGCAGCCAGGTGCGCAGGGCGGCCCGCCCGGTGAAGCCGGAGAGACCCCGGATGGCCCGGACCATCGTGTCCTGAACGGCGTCGTCGGCGTCCGCGGCGCTGCCGAGCATGCGGTAGCAGTGCCCCAGCAGGGCGGGGCGGTGGGCCTCGAGGTCGAGTTCGGTGTGCGCGTTCACAGGGCCTCCGTGGCGGGGCCTCCCTCGTAGCGCCTTCGGGGAGCGGGCGGCAAGCGCCAGCGATACCGCACACCCCGCTGGGCGAGATGGCCCACCCATCCCCCCGCTCGCCCCCGTGGAGCCCGGCATGGACCTTGCATTTCGGTGAGGCCATGATCCTCCTCCTCTCGATCCTCGGCTGCCACCGCTGCGACCCCACCGCGGTGGACTTCACCCCCCTGGCCGGCGACTGGCCGACCTCCACCCCCGCCGCGCAGGGCCTGGACCCGACCCTGGTGGGCGAGCTGTACTGCGAAGCCGAGAAGCAGGACACCCTCTACGGCCTGCTGGTGGTCAAGGACGGCCAGCTCGTCGCCGAGCGCTACTACCACGAGGGCGGCGTCGACCAGCTCAGCACCCGGCAGTCGGTGACCAAGAGCTTCACCTCGGCGCTGATGGGCCTGGCGGTGGAGCAGGGCTGCCTGGCGGGCATCGACGAGACGATGTTCTCCTTCTTCCCCGAGTACGTCGACGCCGTCGACGACCCCCGCAAGCTCGACATCACCATCGAGGACATGCTCCGGATGCGCTCGGGCTACCCCTGGGAGGAGACCGACGCCGCTTTGTGGGACGCGGTGCTGACCGGGGACTACCTCCATTTGATGGTGGACTTTCCGCTGACCGCCGACCCGGGCACGATCCATCAGTACAGCAACCTGACGTCCCACTGGCTGGGGGTCATCGTGGCCCGGGCCTGCGAGACCGACCTGTGGACCTACGCGCAGACGAACCTGTTCGACCCCATCGGCGCGGAGGTGGGTGGCTGGATCCAGGACGCCGACGGCTACTACATGGGGGCGTTCTGGCTGGAGGTCACCGCGCGGGACATGGCCCGGTTCGGGCAGCTCTACCTGGACGGCGGGGTGTGGGACGGCGCGCAGGTGGTGCCGGCCGACTGGGTGGAGGCCTCCCTGCGACGCCAGGCCGACCCCACCGGCACGCTCACCCCCGGCCCGGAGTTCGAGGACTGGGGCTACGGCTACCAGTGGTGGTCGGCCCACGCCGGGGCCCAGGACGTCGACTTCGCCTGGGGGCACGGGGGCAACTTCATCTTCCTGGTGGAGGAGCAGGACCTGATGGTCGTGGTGACGGCCGACCCCCACATCGGGGACCACAGCGACCGCGCCTGGCGCCAGGAGAAGTCGCACCTCAACATGGTGGGGGCGTTTTTGGCCTCCCTGGAGGACGGGTGAAGAGCGTCGTCGTCACCCGACACGGTGGGCCCGAGGTGCTGGCGGTGGTGGAGGAGCCCGTGCCGGAGCCCGGCCCCGGGGCGGTGCGGATCCAGGTCGCGGCGGCGGGGGTCTCGGCGCACGATGGCATGCTGCGGCGCTCCGGCCGGCTCCCGGGGACGCCCAAGGTCCCGTTCAACCCGGGCCTGGACGTGGTCGGGCCGGTCGACGCGGTCGGCGAGGGCGTCACGGGGGTGACCGCGGGGCAGGTGGTGGCCGCGGGGCTCTACACCCTGGGCTACGGGGGCTACACCGAGCGCATCTGCGTGCCGGCGGACGCCGTCGTCCCGGTCCCCGAGGGGGTGGACCCCGCCCAGGCGGTCTGCCTGGTGGTGAACTACCTGACCGCGCACACGATGCTGCACCACGGGGCGAAGGTGCAGCGCGGCGAGCGGGTGCTCATCCACGGCGCGGCCGGGGGCGTGGGCAGCGCGATGGTGGAGCTGGGCCGGCTGGCCGGGCTGGAGATGTTCGGGACCGCCTCGGCGCGGCACCACGGGATGGTGGAGCGGCTGGGGGCGACGCCCATCGACTACCGCACCGAGGACTTCGTCGCGCGGGTGCTCGAGCTGACCGGCGACGGCGTGGACGCGGTGTTCGACCCCATCGGCGGGGCCCGGCAGCTCCGGCGGTCGTATCAGTGCCTGCGGCGCGGCGGGCGGCTGATCTGGTACGGGGTCGCGGCCGAGAAGCGGCAGGGCCTGAAGGTCATCGCGGGCAGCCTGCTCATGCGGACGCTGCTGGCCCTGCGGCCCGACGGGCGGTCCGCGCCGATGCCGCCGGACGCGGGGGACTTCGCGGCGGAGACGCTGCCGGCGTTGATGGGGCTGCTGGCGGCGGGCAAGCTGGCGCCGGTGGTGGCGGCGCGGCTGCCGCTGGCGGAGGCGCGGCGGGCGCATGAGATGCTGGAGGCCGGCGGGGTGGAGGGGAAGATCGTGTTAATAACAAAGGATTAAGCTGATTTTTTTGATTCTCCCACCACCACGAACGACTCCACTCCACAAATACTTGACAGCGCTCCTCTTCCAGGTGATGATGACTCCAAGACTAAGCCTGAGCTTAGTCTTGGAGTCAATGATGGGTTATCATCGCCAACAGTGGATCTACTGGATCCGCTCCAACTGGCACCGCCTGCAACCCGGTGTGAGGGTACGAGCGGCCCGTCACCTCTCACACCCGAGCACAGCGGGCTTCAAACGCCTGATGTTGGCAGAGCCAGCAGGCCAACTGGACGACTATTCCATGCCGATGGGTGACGGCTCCCGAATCCATGTCCATGTCCACGGCCGGGGACACTACCTGGTACATCGAGATCGGCATGATCCTGATAGGGGGCCGACCGAGGCGGTCACCCATTTCTTCCGGGAGACTCGAACCGGAGCGGCGGTTACCGGGCTTCTGGTTCTTGGATCCATCGTCGGGGGATTGGCCTTACTCGCCTCCGCACTGGCGGATGGGGTACGCAGAAGGTAGAGCGCCTTCATGTTGCCAGGGCAAATCCGTGAACTCCGAATTTCTCTTGGCTTCACTCAAGGCCAGTTCGCGCAACTTCTCGGTGTCCACTCCCTGACGGTATCCAAATGGGAACGAGGCCTCCTCAGCCCCAGCCCAAGGCAGGTCGCGTTGATGAACTCCTTTCAGACAGCGACTGTCAATCAACCCGACATTGGCACCGTCGTGGCAGGGTTGTTGGTTGGCGCAGGTATCTCGGCCGCTTTGTTCTTCATCCTAAAGGCGGCTTTCGAGGACGACTGATCGAGCCGTGTTGAAGCCAACGGTCCGACGTTCCTCCACTCAACCCGGTATCGGGCACCTACCAGGTTGTGAACTGTGCCTCCATCACGATACCAACGCTCCCTTGCTCCTCTCAGCCCCGGAGCCCGTAGGCGGAGTGGGGCTCCAACGGGGGACGCCTGAGCGAGGGCGAGAGGCTTGGACTGCCGGAGCCCGATGCGAAGACGAGAGAGGAGGACTCCGGGATGGAGTCCGACGAGCGGTCACCCGGTGGAGCCCCACGGAGCCGGGAGGGCATAGGGGCGGTGTGGCGGATGACGACGAGGTCTCAGGAAACGAGCGCCCTCTGACTGGCGACGGTTCCTGCTCCCTCGGCCACGTCACCCGTGAACCGCTCCTCGAAAAACGCCAACGAGGTCACGGCCCGACAAGGTTGATCACCCACCCCCCACCTGCTCAGGAGAGCCCGTCGACGTCCCCCCCGCCCCGACGGCCAGCCCGTCCAGCAGGACGGTGACCATCCGGCGGGGGTCGTAGTCCGGGCCGCCGCCGATGCACAGGTTGCCGATCGCGCGCATCAGCTCGTAGGCGCGGACGTCGGCGCGGATCTCGCCCGCCTCGGCGGCGGCGGCGATGAGGCGGGCGCAGACGGGCACCAGGCGGTCGATGAAGTGCCGGTGGAGCGCCTCGTAGCCGCTGGCGTCCGAGCCCATGGCGCCCGCGAGGCCGTGCTTGGTGGCCAGGAAGTCGACGAAGCGACTGCACCACGCGCGCAGGGCGACGAGCGGTGAGGCGGCCTCGGCGAGCAGCGCCGGGCCCGCCGCCGCGCAGCCCTCGATCTGGTGGCGGTACACCGCGACGATGAGGTCGGAGCGCTTGGGGAAGTGGCGATAGATCGTCCCGATCCCGACGCCCGCCGCGGCGGCGATCTCCCGGATGGGCGCGTCGACGCCGCTGGCGACGAACACCTGCCCCGCCGCAGACAGCAGCGCCTCGCGGTTGCGGGCCGCGTCCGCCCGCAAGCTGCGCGGTGGGGTCTCCCGGGTCGGATCGTCGTCGGTCATGGCGACCTCATATCGCGTTGACAAACGGAACACTGTTCCGTATATAAACGGAGTGGTGTTCCGAATTCAGGATACCCCACCTCGTCCCCCCTGACCCGAGGATCCTCCCGATGACCCCGTCGACTCCGAACGCCCACCTGGGCCCCGACGCCGTGCGCTCCGTCAGCCCCGTGACCCTGCCCGCGCCCGGCCGGGCCGTGGATCTGCAGATGCGGATCTCCGCGCCCGTGACCGGGAGCGGCCTGCCCGTGGTGCTGCTGTCCCACGGGCAGGGCTCCTCCAACCACCTGTCGTCCCTGGAGGGCTACGCGCCGCTGGCGAAGGCCTTCGCCAGCCGGGGGTTCGTGGTCATCCAGCCCACGCACCTCAGCTCGCCCACCCTGAAGCTGGACCCCACCGACCCCGAGGCGCCCCTGTACTGGCGCTCCCGGGCCCTGGACATGACCCGCATCCTCGACCACCTGGGCGCGATCGAGGCCGCCGTGCCCGACCTCCGGGGTCGCCTCGACGCCGACCGGGTGGCCGTGGTCGGTCACTCGATGGGCGGGCACACCGCGAGCCTGCTGCTGGGGGCGCGGCTCATCGACCCCCAGAGTTCATCCGAGGTGGACCTCCGGGATGCGCGGATCCGGGCCGGGGTCGTGTTGGCCGCCCCCGGGCGCGGCGGCGATGCGCTGACGGAGTACGTGCGGGAGCGCTGGCCGTTCTTCATCACCATGGACTTCTCCACGATGTCCACGCCCGCCCTGGTCGTCGCTGGCGACCAGGATCCCTCGACCTTCCTCACGGTCATGGGCCCGGACTGGCACGCCGACCCCTACCACCTCGCCCCCGGCCCCAAGTCCCTGCTCACCGTGTTCGGCGGCGAGCACGGCCTGGGCGGGATCTCCGGCTGGGACGTGGCCGAGACCACCGACGAGGACCCGGCGCGGGTCGCGGCGGTCGCGGCGCTCAGCGCGGCCTGGATACGGAGCCAGCTCTACCCGGGAGACCCCGCCTGGGCGGACGCCTGTCGCGCCCTGACCACCGGCCCGGCGGCCGTCGGGCGCGTCGCGTTCAAGCCGGCCGCCTGAGCGATCTGCGGTGGCACTGCGCCATCATCCGCCTCAGGGCTCATCCGGAGCGGGCGGACGACGGCGCAGGCCGTCGAGGAAGAGGACCGCGAGCCGTCGCCCCCGCTCCGGGCCGGCGAAGGCGATGGCTCCCTTGACCGCGATGAAGTCCGCCACGGTGGCATCTTCGCGCAGCACGCCCTGGGACCTGCCAGCCTCGATGAGGGGCGCGACGGCCGCGCGGATCATCGCCAGGCTCTGGTTGAGCGGCGCCGCGTCCACGGTGACCACGGCCAGCATCGCCTCGAGCATCCCCCGCTTCGCCAGCATGTCGTCGATGAAGCAGTCGAGGAACCGAGCGAGCGCGACGTCGGGGGGGTGCTGCTTCAAAAGCCTGGGAGCCACATCGCAGAGCCGCTTGATCTCGTTTCGGTACGCCGCCTCGACGAGCACCTCTCGCGTGGGGTAGTGCCTGTAGAGCGTCCCGATGCCGACGCCTGCGGCCCTCGCGATGCCCTCAAGGGAGGCGTTCGCGTCCTGCGTGAACGCGACCACGGCTGCCGCGAGGATGTCCTCCTTGTTCCGCTGGGCGTCCCTTCGCAGCCGCCGCCGCGCGCTCTGGGTCCTCTCTTTCTTGTCGGTTCCCACAACTGATTCCTGGTCCGGGCCCGTCGGGGGGCGTCGCCATCGGTGGCCCCTCGGTTCGGCGTCCTGATCTTGAACCGGAGGAAGCTCCGGATCAAAAGTAGCCCCTCGTGATGGGATCGGCCATTCCGGGCGCTCGGCCCGCGGCAGCGGCCGCCCGCCACCCTGGTCCGACCAGCGGTCCTGCTGAAGGTCTTGCAAGTGGAGGGCCCTCCGATTAAACAGATCGGAGGAGCCTCCACTTATTCCGGGAGGCGTCCTCTTCAAGGAGCGCGCGATGGTCAGTGAATTCCTGCTCGGAGGGGACCTCCCCATCCGCCGCATGGGCTTCGGCGCGATGCGGCTGCCGACGGCGAGCTTCGGGGGACCCGCCCGCGACCCTCGGGTCGGCCGCGACGTCCTCCGCCGCGCGGTCGCGCTCGGCGTCAACCACATCGACACCGCCGCCTTCTATGTGAGCGGCGACGGGCGGGTTCGCGCCAACGCGCTGATCCGCGAAGCGCTCCAGCCGTATCCCCCGGACCTGGTCATCGCCACCAAGGTCGGCCCCATCCGCGGCCCCGACGGGGCGCTGCGCCCCGGCACCGCCGCCGAGCTGCGCGCCTCGATCGAGGTGAACCTGGAGACGCTGGGGCTCGACCGCCTCGATCTCGTCTACCTGCGCATCGGCATGATGGGGGTGCCCCACGGCACGTCGATCGCCGAGCGCTTCGAGGCCCTCGCCAGGATGCGTGAAGAGGGCCTCATCCGGCACCTCGGCCTGAGCAACGTCGACGTCCACCACCTCGCCGAGGCCAGCGCGATCGCGCCCGTCGCCGCCGTGCAGAACCACTTCCACAGCGGAATGCGCGACAGCGTGGACGTCCTGGACGCCTGCATCGCGCAGGGCATCGGCTTCGCCCCCTTCTTTCCGCTTGGCGGCGGCCGGACCCGGCTGGACGACGGCCGCCTGGCGAGGGTCGCTGCCCGCCATGGCGCCACCGTCGAACAGATCGCGCTGGCCTGGCTGCTGGCGCTCTCGCCGGTGACCCTCGCCATCCCGGGCACCGGCGACATCACGCATCTGGAGGAGAACGTCGCAGCCGGCGCGATCGCCCTCACGCCACAGGACCTCGCGGCGCTCGCATGAGGTACGCCATCATGACCGGCGCCACGTCGGTACAGCTCTCCCAGGAGGTACGAATGTCTTCTCCATCGACCCGGTCGAACCGATGAAGGACGCGGCCGCCAAGGTCAAGCGCGCCGCCGCGCATCCGGACCGCCCCGGCGAGAAGTGCCAGGCCCCCGCGGCGTCGTGGCGGCCCGTCGTGGATCGCGCGCGCTGCGAGGGCAAGCGGGACTGCGTCGACGTCTGCCCGCACAAGGTCTTCGAGGTGCGGACCATCGACGAGGCCGACTTCGCCGCGCTCTCCTTCTTCGCGCGGCTGAAGGTGCGCGCGCACGGGAAGCAGACCGCCTACACCCCGAACGCCGACCAGTGTCGCGCGTGCGGCTTGTGTGTGGTGGCGTGCCCCGAGCGCGCGATCACGTTGGTGCGTTCTTAGGAACACCCGATCCACGAGCGGCGCGCGTCCGATCACCCCTTGCGCCTTCCCCCGTCCGGGGCTGACGGGAGGGTGGGCCGTCAGGCGCGTCGCGTTCGAGCCGGCCGCCTGACCGGATCCGGCCGACGTGTGACCGCCCGTAAGCGCAGGGGTGCTCAGGTCGGGCCGAGGTACGCTATTGAAACGTCATGCTCCCGAGTCCCCCCCGCGCCGCGCTCCGCCTCACCACCGAGGGTCTCCTCTATGGCGTCGTGGGCATCGGCGTCGCGAGCTTCCTGGGCGCCCCGGAGGCGGGGGTGTGGGGGATGTTCCTGGCGGCCGCCGCCCTCCGCCGACGGATCCTGGCGGACGACGGCACGCCCGGGCCCGGTCGCACGGTCGCGCTGTTCCTGGGGTTGTTGCTGGCGAACGTCACCGTGGCCTTCTGGCTGCCCGACGCGCAGATCGAGGGCTTCCTGGGGCACGCCCTCGACGGGGTGGGCATGGGCGCGCACTCCACCCTGGCGGATCGGCGGCTCGGGGACACCACGGACCTGGTCCCGCACAACCTGGCGGTCGTGCTGGTCACCCTCATCCTCACGCTGCTTTACCGGGGCTTCGGGCTGCTGGTCATCCTGTCCTGGAACGCCATCATCTGGAGCTTCGTCCTCGTGGTGCTGGGGCGCCGGGGCCTGGGGACCAGCCACCTGCTGACCTGGCAGTATGCGCTGGTGGCCTGCGCCGGCGTGCTGCCGCACCTGCTGCTGGAGGGGGTGGGCTACGCCACCGTCGGCATCGCCGGGCTCACCCTCCGCACCGGCGCGCGTGGGCTGGACGTCGCCGCGAAGGCCGCGCGGCTGTTCCTCGTGGGGGTCGTCCTGGTCGTCGGGGCGGCGCTGGTGGAGGGGTTCTACGCGCCCTGGGTGCTGGAGCACCTGCATTGAGCGGCCGCCAGCGATGGCAGCGCGTCGAGATCGGGGCCGCGCTGGTGGTGCTGATCGGCATGATCGCGGTGGTCGGGCTGGTGCATCAGCCGCTCCACCTGCGCGGCGACGCCATCGGCGAGGACTCCGACCAGCCGATCGTCACGGACCTGGTGCTGGACGAGGACGAGGACATCCCGCCGGCCTCCGAGTACATCTACGCCGACCCGTCGCAGGCGCGGGCCAACGGCGTCCCGATCCTGGTGGCCTGGGCCAACCACGGCGCGCTCCGCCGTATCCATCGCCTGCAGCGGCGCGGCGTCAAGCCGACCGTGGTGATCGTGCCGGGGTTCGTGCCGCCGTCTGCGGAGGAGCCGGTGCAGCTCCACTGGGTGGCGCGCCAGCGGCTCCGGCTCGCCCTGTCCACCCTCAAGGACCGCGACGGCCACATCTTCCTGCTCTCCGGCGGCAACGTGCACCCGGAGGGCACCCCTTTCAATGAGGCCTGGGAGATGCGCCGCTTCCTCATCGAGGAGCTGGGGGTCTCCAGCGATCGGATCCTCATCGAGCCCTACGCCCGCCACAGCACCACCAACCTCCGCAACGCGGGGCGGCTCCTGCTCGCCGCGGGCATCGAGGAGGCCGTCGTCGTCACCACCGCCGGCCAGGGGATGTACTTCGGGCGCAGCGGCGTCAGCGGCTTCCGCAGCCGCAGCCTGCGCGAGCTGGGCTACGAGATCGGCGCGCTGACCGCCCAGAACGCTTCGTACACGCAGGTGCACTTCGCGCCCTCGGCGGCGGTCTGGCAGCCTGGGGACGATCCGTTGGATCCGTGAGGGCGCACCCCCGCGTCAGCGCGCCTCCGCGACCGCCGCGCGGAACGCCGCCATCGTCTGACGGAAGGTCTCCGGCAGGTCCGCGCCCTTGACCCGCCTCTGGGCGCACCAGGCTGGGAAGGCCACGCGAAAGGCGGCGATGCCCACAGCTCCGCAGGCGCGGGCGGGTGTCGGGTCGACCCCACGGGCCACGAGGGCCGCGGCGATGGCGCGCGCCAGCTCCTCGTGCTTGGCCAATTCGCGCTCCTGGAGCGCGGGGGAGGACGCGATCACGCGGTGACGCTGGCGCGCCAGCTCAGGCTCCTCCTGGAAGTCACCGCACATCGCGGCGATGGCCTCGGTGACCGCCTCGATCGGGGCCACCTCAGCGGGGGCCTCGGCGATGCGCTCCGCCAGCCGGCCCGCCGCCAGCGGCACCGCGTAGAACAGCACGTCGCGCTTGTCCGCGAAGTGGCGGAAGAAGGTGCGCTCGGTGAGGCCCGCCGCCTCGGCGATCTCGGCGGAGGTGGTCTCGTCGAAGCCCTTCTCGGCAAACAGCGCGAAGGCGATGCGGGCGAGCCGCCCGCGCGAATCCGGTGCCCATCGGCCCATGAGCGCGACTCTACGCTTGACGTCAGTCACTGACAAGCGGTACTTTGATGTCAGTCACTGACATTCCTGGAGATCACCTCATGCGCGTCTTCCTCACCGGCGGCTCCGGTTGGATCGGCTCGGCCCTCGTCCCGCAGCTCCGCGCCGCAGGCCACGAGGTCGTGGGGCTCGCCCGCTCCGAGGCGTCCGCCGCGGCCCTGGCGGCCGCGGGGGCCGAGCCCCTCCGCGGCGACCTCGCCGACACCGACGCGCTGGGGCGCGCCGCCGCCCGCGCCGATGGCGTCATCCACCTCGCCTTCGGCCAGGACTTCTCCCGCTTCCAGGAGTCGGTGCAGGCCGTCGCCGCCGCCATCGCCGCCTGGGGGGACGCGCTCGCCGGCACCGGCAAGCCCCTCGTCCTCGCCTCGGGCACGCCCGCGATCCCGGGGCGGGTGGCCACCGAGCGCGACCGCTCCGTGGCGGCGGGGCCCGCAGCCGCCCGGGACGCGAACGCGCGCGCGGCCCTCGCCCTGAAGGAGCGCGGGGTGCGCGCGTCCATCGTCCGGCTCCCGCGCTCGGTGCACGGAGCGGGCGAGCGGCACGGCTTCCTGCCCCGCCTGGTGACGCGGGCGCGCGCGTCCGGCGTCTCAGGGGTGGTCGGCGACGGCGCGGCGCGGTGGCCCGCCGTTCACGTCCAGGACGCCGCGCGCCTCTTCCGCCTGGCGCTGGAGGGCGCCCCGGCCGGCGCTGTGCTGCACGCGGTCGGGGACGAGGGGGTCCCCATGCGGGCCATCGCCGAGGTCATCGGCCGCCACCTCGATCGCCCCGTCGCGTCGGTGCCCGCCGAGGACTTCGGCTTCCTCGGGCGCATCTTCGGTACTGATCAGCCGGCGTCGAGCGCGCTCACCCGGGCGCTCCTGGGCTGGCAGCCGACGCACCCGGGGCTGCTCGATGACCTCGATCAGGGGCACTACTTCGACTGAGCGCGCCGCCCGGGCTCAGGGGCGGGCCGTGGCCCGAAGCCCGTCCATGATCAGCGCGATGACCTCCGCAGCCTGCGCCGACCACTGCGGGTGTTCCGGGTCGATGCACACCACGCTCAGGGTCAGGGCGACCGTCTCCGGTCGGATGTCGGACCGGATCCGCCCGGCGCACCTGGCGGCGGACATCAGCGCGGTGAGCGCCTGGAGCACCTGCTCGTCGCCGTGCTGCCGCGGGATCCCGCTGGCCACCATCTCCGTGCCCAGGGCCCGCGCGAGGCCCAGGTTCGCGGCGAGGTGCGCGACGAGGTGCTCCAGGAACCGCCGCAGGGCCTCGTCCGGTGGATGTTCGGCCAGCAGCGTGTCGGCGGCGGCGCAGAGCCGGTCCACCTCGGCGCGGTAGACGGCCTCGATCAAGGCATCCCGGGTGGGGAAGTGTCGGTACACCGTGCCGATCCCGACGCCGGCCCGCCGCGCGAGCGCCTCCATCCGCAGGTCCAGCTCCCCCGCGGCGAACGCCTCCCGCGCCGCCGCGATCAGGGAGGCGCGGTTGCGCCGGGCGTCGGCCCGCAGTGACTTCTCGCCGGGTCTGCGTTCTGGCAATCGAGGATCTCCCGGGTGCATCGAATCACGACGTGGCGACGTTGACAAACGGAACATCCTCCGTTTATTAAACGGAATGTTCTCCGTTTATGGGAACGGATCGAGGAGCACAGCATGAAAGTCCTGGTCTTCGGCCGCGGTGTGATTGGCTCGATCTACGGGTGGGTGCTGCAGGACGCGGGCCACACCGTCCACTTCTACGTCCGACCGGGCCGGGCGGCGGTCTGCGGGGACGCCTTCGAGCTGCGGCTCCTGGACGCGCGCGCCCGGCTCACCGGGACCGAGGTGGCGGCGCGCTGTCCGACGGTCCTCCGAGAGGACCTGCCCGCGAACCACGACTATGACCTGATCCTCGTCAGCGTCCAGCACCATCGCTTCGAGGAGGCCGTCCGCTTCCTGGCCACCCGGGTCGCGGACGCGACGGTGCTCGTCTTCAACAACCTCTGGACCGAGCCGGAGGACGCCGTGCGCGCGCTGCCTCGCGCGCAGCTCGCGTGGGGCTTTCCGTCGGCGGGTGGCGGCTTCGACGCGGACGGCGTGCTGCGGGCTGCGTTGTTCCGACCCGTCCTGTTCGGCTCGTTCAACCCCGCCCTGACGGCTCGGGAGGCCGCCGTCCGCGCGCTGTTCAAGCAGAGCGGGCTTCGCGTCGTCGAGCAGCCGGACTTCAAGGGGTGGCTGTGGATCCACTTCGCGACGAACGCGGGCCTCCAGGCTGAGTTCCTGCGTGCCGAAGGCCGGCTGCTCACCCGGTCGGCGCTCACCCACGCCGTCGCGACGGTCCGGCAGATGCTGGGGGTCGTGGCGGCGCGCGGCGTGGACCTGTCGCGCCACCGCGGCAGCACCCTGCTCTTCCGCCTCCCGCCGTCCGTGGGCTCCGCGTCGCTCGCGCTGGCGCAGCGGCTGCTGAAGCCGCTCCGCGTGGTCCTGGAGGCCCACGCCAACCCCGACGAGCTGCGCTTCACCTGCCGGGACGCGCTCGCCGAGGCGCGGCGACTTGGGGTGTCGGTGCCGCGCCTGGAGGCGGCGGAGCCGCTCTTTGTGTCCGCCTGAACCATCGCAGAGATTGTATGCACGCTCGAGGCCCGCGCGACGTGCTCAACCGGGCGCCCGGGTCGGCGCTGGAGAGGCCTGCCCGACGGTGAGCATGGCGCCGCGCAGCTCGTAGCTCGAGATGATGGGATTCCATGCGACCGTCGGCGGGGTGCTGAGCTGGAGGCCCGGCTCACGCAGCAGCTTGTCCAGGAAGATCGCGGACTCCTGCAGCGCCACAGCCGCGCCGGGGCAGCGATGGTGGCCTTCGCCGAAGCTGATGCCACTCGCGGGGACCTTGGGGGCGCCGACCCGATCCGGATCCAGGCGATGCGGGCAGGCGCCTGCGACCACGGGATCGGCGTTGACCGCGCGAACATCGATCTCGATCAGGGCTCCTGACGGGATCGCCATGCTTCGGCCGGCGGCGTTCAGCGCCACGTCGTCCTCGGCGCGCCGGTAGAGGGTGCCCACGACCGGCTCGAGACGAAGGATCTCCTCGAGCACCGCGATGCGTCCGGCCTCGTCGGCGTCCAGGAAGCGGCGGCGCAGGTCCTCGCGCTCCAACAGGTGCCAGCCCGCCATCACGATGAACTCCCGCGTCGTCGCCATGCCCGCGGTTCCATACATGAGGCACTCGCGCAGGATCGCCCGGTTGGCGTAGCCCTCGGCGAGCAGGTGGGAGATGACGTCCTCACGCGGAGCCGCGCGCCGCGCCCGGATCGCAGGCAGGACGTCGCGCCGATAGAAGCGCCACATCCACCACTGGACCTTCAGCAGACGCAGCGCGGTGGCCCAGCGACCGGTGCGCGTGTAGTTCTGGGAGAGCAAGCGGTCCAGCCGCATGCTCATCTGCGCGCCGTCGCTCTCGGTGAGGCCGATGATCTCCGCCGCGACCGCGACCGCGAGGTCGAGGCTCATGGTGTCCAGCAATGCCCGACCCTCCCGCCGCAGCCTCGCGACCAGCCCCTCGCTGAGGGTGGTCATCAACTCCCGGTGGCGGGTGTCGACCACCCGGGGCGCGAAGAAGCGGGCGGTGGCGATGCGCTGCTTTCGGTGTGCCTCGCCTTCCTGGAAGAGCACCGCCATGCGGGAGCGACCGCGTATCCGCTCCAGCAGCTCTGCCCTGAAGCCAGCCTGGCGGACGCCCCTTCCACGCAGCACTTCGCGCGCGGTCGCGTAGTCCGTGATCCGGCGCCCTCCGTCGAGTCGCTCGCCGCCCTCTCCCCGTGGGCACCTGTCGAAGCCAACCCCCGCCCTGGTCTTTCGCTCGCCGCTTGAGCCCGTGGTCATGCCTCTACCTTTATGATATATATGTATCATATCTCAAGAGGTGCCGGCTTGCCACAGGGAGCGCGGATGAAGAAGGAACCCTCGGTCGACGCCCGGATCGTGAAGACGCGGCGCGCGCTCGCGCGGGCTGTGATGGCGTTGTCCGAGGAGAAGGACTTCGACGACCTCACCATCACCGAGATCACCGCCCGGGCCGGGGTTGGATACGCCACGTTCTTCCGTCACTATCCTGACAAGGAGGCCCTCCTGACCGAGGTCGCCGAGCCGCTGCTCGACGAGCTGCTGGCGAAGATGCTGCCCGGCTTGCTGCAGGCGGACCGGCTCGCTGCGGCGACGTCGGTGTTTCAGCTCGCCGCCGAGCACCGCGCCCTCTGCGTCGCCCTGCTGACCGGCCACGCCGCCCCGGCCGTTCGCCAACGCCTGATTGTGCGCGCGACAGCCCGCGTATGGCCGGGAGAGGGTCCCGCGTGTGGCGACGCGCCGCGCAGCCTGCTCGTCGCCCACGCCGTCTCGGCCACGCTTGGCCTGCTCACCTCGTGGCTCGTCATGGACGAACCGCTGCCGCCCGCCGCCATGGGTCAACTGCTGGACACCCTGGTGCTGGCGCCTGTACGGAGCCTACGGGGTAGCCGCTGACTTCATTTTTCGGCGCAGAGCTTGTCCGCTCAGCCTTCGGCGCCGAGGCCGACGGGGCAGGAGACGCCGGTCCCGCCCAGGCCGCAGTACCCCCCCGGGTTCTTGTGCAGGTACTGCTGGTGGTACCCCTCCGCGAAGAAGAACGGCCCGGCCGATCGGATCTCCGTCGTGATGTCGCCGTACCCCGCCGCCCGCAGCCGCTCCCGGTACGCCGCCTTGCTGGCCCGCGCCGCCGCCTCCTGGGCCGCGTCGAAGGTGTAGACGCCGGAGCGGTACTGGGTGCCGACGTCGTTGCCCTGGCGCATGCCCTGGGTGGGGTCGTGGCTCTCCCAGAACACCGCGAGCAGCGCCGCGTAGGTGATCTGCGCGGGGTCGAAGACCACCCGGACCACCTCGTTGTGGCCGGTGCGGCCGGTGCAGACCTCGTGGTACGTGGGGTTGGGGGTGTGGCCGGCGGCGTAGCCGACCTGGGTGCTGATGACCCCGGGCGTCTTCCAGAACCGGCGCTCCGCCCCCCAGAAGCAGCCCATGCCGAACATCGCGAGCTGCGCGCCCTCGGGCCAGGGGCCGTCCATCGGGGCGCCGTTCACGGCATGGCGAGCCGGCGCGGGGATGGGCTGCGACCGACCGGGCAGCGCCTCATCGGGGCTGGGGATCGTGGCGGGCGCGCGGCGGAACAGGAACATGGTGGACCTCCAGGTCTCGTGGGATCCTGTATGCCTCGACCTCCCGGTCGGCTACGTCAGGGCGCCAGGAAGGGCGCGTCCGGCAGCCAGTGTACGAAGGTGGCCCCGACCGGCCCCTCCAGCCCCGCGTCGAACAGCGCGTCGCCGGCCTGACCGGTCGCCGCGTCCACCGGCAGCGCCGCCGTGCTGCGGTCGCTCACCACCAGCACCATGCCGCTCGTCGGGTCCCGATCGAAGCCCGTGATGCCGTCCAGCTCGAAGAACACGTCCTGGAAGCTGCCATCCAGGCCGTACCTCAAGATCGCGTCCCCGCCCCAGGACGAGACCCACATCCGGTCGTCCCAGAAGCGCACCACCCGGGGGTAGATGAGGCCGTCGCCGTCGTCGCGGGTGGCGATCTCCTCGACGAAGTCACCGCTGTCGCCGTCGAAGCGCAGCAGCTTGTGGTTGCTGTAGCTGGGCACGTAGAGGTCCCCGTCCGGGCCGAAGACCATGCCGTTGTCCGGGCCGTTGAGGGTGCCCGCGGCCGGCTCGACGAAGACGCGGTCGAAGGCGCCGCTGGCGTCGTAGCGCAGCACACAGTTCGCGCCGTAGTCCGCCACGTAGACCCCGCCGTCGGGCCCGATCACCGCCGCGGTCGGCGCGTCCAGGGGCTCCCCCTCGATCCAGGCGGTGGGGTCCCCGCCCGTCTCCGGCGACCACCGCAGCACCGCCGGGCGCCCCTCCGCGATGAGGATGAGGTCTCCGTCCGGCCCCGGGTGGACCGACTGGGCGCCCTCGACCGGCGCGAGCACCCCCAGGAACGCCCCGCTCTCCGGGTCGACGAGGGTGACGTCCTCGCTGCGGTAGCCGCTGACCATCCAGACCGGCGTGGTGGGGGCGACGGAGTCGACCGGGGTGGAGTCGACGGGTTCTGAGGTCTTGGCGGTGCAGGCGAGCGCGAGCGTCCAGAGCATGGAGGTCCTCCTTCAGGCTGGACCTCTAGGACCCCCGGACGCGCCGCCCTGCTAACCCCTACCCGGCCACCCAGCGCACGACCGCGTCCGTGAACAGCGCCACGACCAGCATCGGCACGATGAGCCCCAGCGCCGAGCCGGCAAGGTGCTGCCGGAAGCTGATCGACGAGAGCGCCAGCGCGAGGTTCACCGGCGGGGACATGGACAGCAGCAGGCGCCCGATGGCCACGCTGCGGACGGGGTGGTCGTCGATGTGGTCGAGGGCCCGGCGCACCAGCTTGTTCTCGATGTCGTTGAGGGGCTGCCCGCCCACCGTGCGGATGAACAGGAAGTTCAGGCTGATGGCCAGCAGGCCCGTGCTGTAGGCCAGCAGGCCCCCCAGGACCGGCCCGAAGACGAGCACCCCGGTGAGGGCGAAGACCACCCCGGGGATGTGCAGCATCACGCCCCCGCAGAAGGCCCCCACGTACAGGAGCCAGCCCAGCGCCCCGGCGGTCTCGACCTTCGCGCGCACCCAGTCGACGGTGACCTGCTCCAGCGCCCCGGTCCGCCACATGACCAGCCAGATGCCGCCCAGGATCACCGCCAGCAGGGCGACCCGGGTGCGGGGCCCGATGCGGGGCGTCGCGTCGTCGGACATGGGCAGGCTCCAGCGGCAAGGCAGGGGCCTTATCCTGTCGAGGGGGCCTCCAACACCACCCGGGCGTAGCGCACCGTCAATCGGGTCACGTACAGCCCGTCCCACAAGAGCCAGCCGACCCGCTCCAGGGCGCCGTCGGCCAGCCGGGCCGTGTCGTGAAGGATCTGGTCGGGGTGGTCGTAACACAGCTCCACCTCGGCGCTCCCCGCCAGGGCCTTCGGCTCGCTGACGCGGTGGAAGCCCTCCGCGTCCACCTGCTGGTAGGAGTGGGAGAAGCCGTACCAGGTCGAGACGATCCCGATGGCCTCGCGGGTCTCCTCGACCTCATCCTCGGCGCCCTCGTACTCGCGCATGTACCAGCTCGCCTCCCGGACGCGCTCCACCGGGTAGCGGCTGAAGTCCAGCTCCCGGAACCGCCCGTCCGCCCGGATCTCCAGCAGGCAGAGCAGGCGCCCGCCGCCCTCCGCGTACCACTCCCCCTCCGCGCCCTCGCTGCGCTCCTTGAGGTCGTCGAGGTCGCCGTAGTCGGCGTCCTCAAAGTCCAGCTCGCCACACTCCAGGCGCACCCGGGTGAGCCGCCAGAGGCCGACGACGTCCTGCGATGCCTCGTCCGCAGGGCGGGCGTCGAGGCGCGCCCCCAGGCGCTCCAGCGCGGCGTCCCGGTCATCACCGCCCGGCCAGCGCTCCAGGAGCGCCACGACCTCGCCCCAGCGCGCCGGGGTCAACGGCCCCTCCAACAGCGCGTCGAGCTGCCCGGTGCGATCCGGCGGCGCGGGCAGGGTCAGCGCCGGCACCGCGCCCCCGTCGGCCATCTCCAGGATCGTGAAGCTGAAGCCCGAGTCGATGAGCGCGACGAGCTGGTCCTTGTAGAGCGCGGCGATCTGCTCGGGGCTGCGGTCGGAGAGGTCGTCCTCCTGGGTCATGGAGGTGCCGGGGCTGGTGTAGACCGCGCCGATGGCGGTGGGGGTGCGGAAGCGCTCGAAGGCGGCCTTGTAGCCCTCCACGCGGACCCGGCTGGAGGCCAGCAGCGCCGCGTCCCGCTCGAGGAAGAGCGCCTCGTGGTCGATGAACGGGGCGTCGCTGCCCGTCGCGCGGGCCTGCTCCAGCAGCGCGCGGGCCTCGGGCCACTGCTCGGCCCACCGGGCGCAGCGGGCCAGCCCCACCAGGCGCCCGGCCTCGGCCAGCGGGCTGCCGAGCGCGCCCAGCGCCTGGCTTCGCTCCAGGAGCTGCCGCGCCTGCTGAAGCGTCGGTGCGGTGAGGCCCGTGATGAGGAAGATCTCCGCCTCGCCGCGCCCCCGAGCGCGCATCTGCGGCATGCCCTGCTGGACCAGGAGCCCGCAGGCTTGCCGGATCAGCTCGTCCGCGTCGCTGTCCAGCCGGGCCAGGCCCGGCGTGTCCGTGAACAGGTAGACCAGCTCGGTGCTCAGGCGCCGCTGCAGCCCGCCGATCGCCCAGGTGACCGCGCCCTCCAGGTCGCCGCTCCAGGCGAGCGCCTGCGCGGCGATGGTGGCGGGGTGGCGCGTGGGCAGCCCCGCCTGCAGCCGCTCGGCGGCGGCGACGGCCTCGTCGAGGTGATCGGTCAGGACCAGCGCGGCGGCGCGGGCGAAGGCGCGCGCAAAGTCGGCGTCTCCCGCCTCTACCCGCCGCAGCACGGCGTCCGGGGTGTCGCGCAGCAGGGTCAACAGCTCGGACATGGGCAGGCTCCGGCTCGGTCGCCCTCCCTATCCCGTCCGGCGACCCCCGACCGGTCACTGACCGATCACCGCCGACCGGATCGGCCGCCCCGCCCCCGTCAGCGCGCCCGGGGAGCTGGCACACCCGTTGCAAATGCCGTGGTCGACGAGACAACGGAGCCTTCATGATGACCACCGCCCTCCAGCCCGAGTTCCCCGCCGAGCCCCCCATCCTCCTGCCCCTGCGCCTGGACACCCAGGCGTACGGGCCGGCCAGCCTGAGCGACGCCACCCTCCAGGACATCGGGCGGCTGCGGTACGCGGTGTGGCGCAACCTGGGCATGCGCATGGACGGCGCCCGGTGGACCGGCGCCTGGGTCGAGGTCGCCGACCGGCAGGCCTGGCACTGGGTGAGCCGCGACGCCGGCGAGACCGTCGGCGCGAGCCGCACCGCCCTGCACATCCGCCTGGACCACGCCTCCAACCCGGAGGCCTTCGCCGGCCTGGCCCACGACTTCCCCGGGCCCGTCGCCGTCATGAGCCACCTCGTGGTCGACCCCCGCTACCGCCGCCAGGGCATCGCCGGCCGCCTGGCCGCCCTCCAGCTCGACCACGCCCGCGCGATGGGCGCCCGCAGCGTGGCCATCGACACCCCGACCCTGCACGCCGAGCACTTCGAGCGCCTGGGCTTCCGCGCCGTCGGCGTGCCCCGCCGCAACCCCCGCTGCGCGGCGATGCGCTGGGTGACGATGGGGATGTGGCTCTGAGCCGGGCGCCTATCCGTCCAGCATCCCCCGCAGCACCCCCACCTGCCGCGTCACCTCCGCCCAGGCCGTGCCGCCGAAGGAGGTCCGGCGCTCCGCCGCCGCCTCCGGGTCCAGCCAGGCCAGGGCGTCGGCCTCGAACGAGGCATGATGCTCCCTCAACACCTCCAGGGTCAGCGCGGTGAAGTCCCGCCCCTGCCGCTCGCACCACCGCACCAGGCGGCCGCTGACGTGGTGGGCCTCCCGGAAGGGCACGCCCCTGGTGACGAGGTAGTCCGCCAGCTCGGTGGCCAGCAGGAAGTCCCCCCGCAGGGCCTCGGCGTAGCGCCCCCGGTTCACGGTCAGCGTGCGCCACATGCCGGCGGTGATCGAGGCGCAGGCCCGGGTGGTCTCCACCGCGTCGAACAGGGCCTCCCGGTCCTCCTGCAGGTCGCGGTTGTAGGCCAGCGGCAGGCCCTTGGCCATGACCAGCAGAGCGCTGAGGTCCCCGAAGACCCGCCCGGACTTGCCCCGGACCAGCTCGGCGGCGTCGGGGTTGCGCTTCTGGGGCATGATGCTGGAGCCGGTGGCGTAGGCGTCGCCCACCCGGACCAGCCCGAACTCAGGCGTGGACCAGATCACCAGCTCCTCGGCCATCCGGGAGAGCTGGCTCATGGCGATGGCGCAGACCGCGGCGGCCTCCTGGAGGTGATCCCGGGCGGCGACCGCGTCCATCGCGTTCTCCACCACCCCGCCGAAGCCCAGCAGCGCGGCCGTGCGGCGCCGGTCGATGGGGTGCGGGGTGCCCGCCATCGCCCCCGCCCCCAGGGGACTGCGGTCGATCCGCCCCAGGGCGTCCGCCAGGCGCGCCCGGTCCCGCTGCACGGCCCAGGCGTGGGCCAGCAGGTGGTGCCCCAACCAGACGGGCTGGCCCCGCTGGAGGTGGGTGAAGCCGGGGATCAGCGTGCGCCCGTCGGCCTCCACCCGGTCGACCAGCGCCTCGACGAGGGCCTGGAGGGCCTCGTCCAGCAGCCCCAGGTGCCGCTTGAGCCACAGCCGCACGTCGGTGGCGACCTGATCGTTGCGGGAGCGGGCGGTGTGCAGCTTGCCGCCGACATCCCCGATGATCTCGATGAGCCGGTGCTCAACAGCCATGTGGATGTCTTCGAGGGCGATGCCCGGCCGGTAGCGGCCCTCCCGCAGCTCCGCGCGCACGGTGAGCAGGCCCTCGCGGATGCGGGCGGCCTCGTCGGCGGTGAGCAGGCCGACCTCGGCCAGCATCGCCGCGTGGGCCAACGACCCGGCGATGTCCTCCTCGAACATCTTGAGGTCCACGCCCAGCGACTCCGAGAACCGCTGCATCTCCTCGGCCGGGCCGCCCTCGAAGCGGCCATCCCACAGCGCCATCACCTGCTCCTTCGCGAGACGCCCCGGAGTAACACGCGCTGGGATCACGCGGCCCCGGGGAGCCCTTCTCCCGGAGGAAAGCGCCCCCGGCGCGCTTCATCCCCCGGGAGAACTTACACAAGAGATGACATCTTGCTCGGCTCGTCCCGCGATCTCGTGGTCTACGGGCCGATTTCGATCACCGCGTCGAATTTCTGCTGCCTTACGCCGGGGTATACTCGTCGGCCTGTCGGCCTGGATGGCTGACCGCCCCGCCTCGCCCAGACCTTCGCCCGTGTCCAAGGAGGGACCATGCGCGCCACCTCTATGCTCTTGAGCCTCGCCGCCCTGACGGCCTGCGGCGCGGCGCCAGAGCCCCCGCTGTCCGCCTCCCCGGACGACGAGCCGGTCGACTACACCCGGCAGGTCCGCAGCGGGGAGTCGGAGGGCGCCTTCGACCTCGACGGGGACGGCGTCACCGCCAGCCTGGACTGCGACGACAGCGACGCCACCATCGGCGCGCTGCTGTGGTCCGACAGCCTCGACGACGCCGGGGCCACCACCCTCGACCCCACCGACCAGCTCGGCGACGACTGGGCCTGGGACGCCAGCACGGTCTACGCCACCGACGGCGGTCAGGAGGCCCTGCTCGCCGACCCCGCGACCTGGACCGACTACGTCGTTCAGGCCGGCGTCTCCGCCCTGGGCACCAAGGTCGGCTGCGGCCTGGACTGCGCCGAGGTCTGCGGCGCCTACGAGCCCGACGACGACTGCTACACCGAGTGGCAGGCCATCGCCCTGGGCGTCCTGTCGGTGGAGAGCAGCACCACCGGCTCCCTGGTCATCTCCAACAGCGACGCGACCTGGGACGTCTGCCTCTCCGACTGGCAGGTGTGGGACAACGACAACAACCAGGGCATCTTCCTGGGCCCGGCCACCGAGGAGACCGGCGAGTACCGCGTCCCGGCGGGCGGCAGCCTGACCTTCTACTACGGCTCCTGGACCACCGCGAACGACCGGTTCCACCGCTTCCTGGGCGAGCCCTCCTGGTGGTGTACCCAGGAGTCCGTCAGCTACGCCGCCGCCTACACCTACAGCTCCACCGGCGCCCTCATCCCCGAGGGCATGGCGTACTACGTCCTGAACGAGACCGACACCGACGGCGACGGGGTCGAGGACCACGTCGACTGGACCGGCAGCGGCGGCGTGCAGACCCAGTACAACGTCTGGGACTACCAGGCGAACCACGCCGCGTTCACCCTGGGCAAGCTCGCCAGCACCGCCGCCGACGGCACCCTGGGGGTCACCCTCACCGTCCAGAACCGGGGCGCCTTGGAGGGCACCGCCGAGGTCACCGACACCGCGCCCGCCCACTGGAGCCTGGTGACCTGCGACGTGGCCCCCGACAGCCAGGTCGTCAACGACGACGACACCACCACCCTCACCTGGTCGGTGGCCCTCGGCGGCTGCACCGGCGGCTGCGCCACCTACGAGTCCCAGGCCATCACCTGCGCCTACAGCTACAACCTCCACACCGACCTCGACCACGTCGAGCTGCCCGCCGCCACGATCACCTACGACGACGGCGACATCGAGCGCTCCGGCGCCTCGATGGCCGCCGCTGCCTTCGACTACGACTGGGACAGCGACGGCAACATCCTCTGCGCCCAGACCGAGCGCTGGCGCGCCGGCATCCTGGCCCGCGCGGCCCTGGACAGCGACCAGGGCGAGGGCTACCACGGCTACCGCTGCGCCCTGGCCAGCAACGGCGGGGAGGACTGCTACGATCCCGGCCACTTCCTCCAGATCGGCGAGTTCATGGACGCCCCGGAGGACGACATCCAGTCCGAGTGCGAGGGCGGCTGCGTCAACCCCACCTTCGACCAGCTCGCCCGGGTCGACCACGACGGCAGCCTGGACCTCTCTGCCGGGGACAGCGCGACCTTGAGCTTCTGGGTCGTCGGCGATCAGCTCTACTGCGAGGCCGAGGACGCCAGCGGCGGCACGCTGACCGCCAGCGCCTCGGACGACTCGTTCTCCTCCGGCACCACCGGCCTGTCGACCCTGAACATGTACGGCCAGTACGACTGGATCCGGGTCTGCGAAGTCACAGGTCTGCCCTAGCCCCCATGCTCCCCACCCTGCTGCTCACAGCCTGCGCGAGCGGCGCCTGGGACCTCCACCTGGAGGTCCTGGACGCCGCCGGGGCCCCCGTGCCCGACGCCTGGGTGGACCAGGCCGGCGAGCGGCTGGCGGTGGATCGCGGCGGCGTCGCCCGCGTGCGCGGCGGCCCCAGCCCCGAGGTGCTGCTCATCGGGGCCCCCGGCTTCCTGACCGAGCCGGTCCCGGTGGGCCTCGACGACGCCGACCTCACCGTCACCCTGCACAGCGCGCGCGGCGGGCGGCGAGCGGCCCTGCACTTCGGCGGCGACGTGATGCTCGGCCGCCGCTACCAGTCCGCCGAGCCGCCCCTGCTGCCCGACGGCCCCGCCGCCGAGCGCCTGCTCGCCCCCCTGGGGCGCCTGTTCGGCGCCGCCGACCTCTCGGTCCTCAACCTGGAGACCGTGGTCGGGGACTTCCCCGAGGCCGAGCCCATGCTGGACGCCTCGGTCCCCAACACCCCCGACGACGACCGGCCCTATCCCGGCAAGCGCTGGGTCATGGCCTCGCCGCCGGAGGTGGTCGACGCCGCCCTGGCCACCCTGGGCGCCGACCTGGTCGTGCTCGCCAACAACCACCAGCGGGACTGGGAGGAGACCGGGGTCCGCGCCACCCTGCGCGCCCTCGGCTGCGCCCCCGCCAGCGACGACCCCGACGCCCGCCGCTGGATGCTGGAGGAGGACCGCTGCGTCGGCGGCGGCCTGACCGAGGACGACGCCGCCGTGCCCGCCTACAGCGTGGCCGGGGGCCTCGTCATCGGGACCCTGGCCTACACCTCAGTGGACGGCGACTTCGTCAACGATCAGTACCCCCTGGACCCCGAGCCGGGCCTGCCCCCCGAGGACGCCTGGCTGGGCATGACCGCGACCTGGGGGGAGCCCGACCTCGGCGTCCCCGTGGACGAGCGCACCACCGGCGGCGCCTGGCGCGCCCTCCAGGAGGCCGAGGCCGGCCTGGACGCCGCGTCCCGCGCCACCCTGTGGGCCTCCGCCCGGGACGCCTACCCCGGCCTGCAGGACTGGGGCGCCCGCCGGGGCCACGGCGGCGCGAACCTGTGGGACGCCGCGCGCGCCCAGCGCGAGATCGCCCGGCTGGCCGAGGACACCGACCTCGTCGTCGTGCAGCTCCACGCGGGCTTCCAGTTCGCCGCCAACCCCAGCGAGGCCGCCCGGGAGGCCGCGTTCGCCGCCATCGACGCCGGGGCGGACCTCGTCATCGCCCACCACCCCCACGTCCTCCAGGGGATCGAGCACCACGGCGACGGCCTCATCGCCTGGAGCCTGGGTAACCTCGCCTTCGACCAGGACTTCCTGGCGACCTTCCCCAGCGCGGTCCTGCGGGTCGTCGTGGACGAGGACGAGGGGCTCGTCGAGGCCCGCCTGCTGCCGGTGTGGCTGGACGGCTACCAGCCCGCCCCGGTGGTCGGCCCCCGCGCCGCCCACCTCGCCGCCGAGGTCCAGGCCCGCAGCCTCGCCCGCGCCACCGCCGCCCGGGGGGACGACCTCGCGGTGCGCACCCTGAACGACCCCGCCGCTTCCGAGACCCCCGCCCTCTTGACCCTTCAGCACAACACCCTGCGGATCGACCGATGGGGTGGGGATCTCCGCGACCTCACCGTCCAGCAGACCCTCCCCGCCGACGTCCGCGGCGTCGTCACCCTGCCCGGCCCCCGCATGGTCGAGGCCGCCCCCGGCCTGACCCTCGGCCGCGAGCTGCTGGCGGTCGGGGGCTTCGAGGACGACGCCGCCGACGGCGACCTGGGCCGCTGGCGGGGCTGGGTCCCGGTGCAGGGCGCGGTCGCCCTCACCGACCGGGACGCCGCTGAAGGGCGCCAGAGCCTGGAGCTGGTCGCCGCCCCCGGGGAGACCGCCGCCGCCCGCATGGTCGCCCGGGTCTCCCTGCCCGCCCACCGCCTCTACGCGGAGGACCTCACCCCTCTGGACGGCGAGGCGACCTACAGCCTGCGCCTCCAGGCCTGGGTCGACGGCGACCCCGACGCCGCCCGCGCCCGCCTCGACCTCTACCACTTCGACGACCTTGACCCCCTGCACAGCCCCCAATCCGCGCTGCTGTATAGCCTCTCCCCACCTCTACCCCTTGCGCGTGGGGGCTGGCAGGGGGTCACCGTCGAACTACCACCGCTGGAGCCGGTCAACGGCCTGCTCCCCAACGCCGCCCTGCTCTACCTGGAGCTGGACGACCCCGCGCGGGAGACCACCCTGCTGCGGCTGGACGCGGTCGAGCTGGTGGAGTGGCGCACCGGCGGCACCGGTTGGGTGGCCGCCGACCACGCCCGGGACCTCACCGGGCCGCTGCGCTGGCTCGAGATCGCCCCGTGAAGACCGCCCAGGCCCTCGCCCTGGGCATCGCCGTCGCCCTGGGCACCGCGCTGGGGGAGCCGCTGGCCCTGCCCGCGCAGGACCTGCTGGGCCGCCTCGCCCCCGCCCCGGACCTGCCGGCCGCCGTCGTGCGCATCGACACCACCCCCGCCGAGGCCGCCGCCGCCGCCCGCCGGGCCGGGGCCCGCTCGGTGCGCATGGCCCTGCCCGAGGGCCACCCCCTGCTGGACGGCGTCGCCCCCGAGGGCCTGGACCTGCGCGCGGACGCCCGGGGTCGGCTCCGCTGGGACGGGGACCGCCGCCTGCCCCTGCCCGAGGCCCTGCCGGGGCTGTTGCGGGTGGACGCCGCGCAGCTCGGGGCCGGGGCGCCAGCGGGGCTCTTGCGGGGCCGGGACGTGGTGCTGGGCTGGGCCGACCCCGCGATGGGCCCGGGCGCCACCGCCCCGGGGGTCGACGGGGTCCTCCCCCGCGCCGAGGTCGCGGCGATCGCCCTGGGCGCGGCGCGGGCGGACGCCGGCCTCACCGCGCCGCCCCTGCCGCTGGCCGCCGCCCTGACCGGCCTGCTCACCGCGTGGTTCGCCCTGCGGGCCCGCCGCCTCACCCCGGACCGCGCCCTCCGCCGGGGGGCCCTGCTGGCGGCGCTCATGGTCACCGTGGCCCTCGGCGCCCGCACCCTGGGCCTGGCCGCGCCGCTGCTCGGGCTGGTGGCCGCCGCGCTGGGGCCCGCCGTCATCCGCCTGTTCACCGCCGCCAGCCGCGCTCTGGACACCCTCGACCACGTCTCCCTGGCCCTGGAGCAGGAGGCCGCGCCGGCCGCCCGGGACTTCATCGACCCCATCGCCGCCCGCCTGGCCGCCTCGGACGCGGGCTTGAGCGCCCTCGCCGCCCGCCGGCAGCTCACCGACGCCCTGTCCCGGGAGCGCATGGCCCTGTTCGGCATCTTCGACCTGCAGGGCGCCCTGCTCATCGGCACCGGCGCCCTGACCCGCCACGCCGGCGAGCGCCCCGCCCTGCTCGACGCCCTCGCCGGCCTGAGCCCCCTGCCCCGCGACGACCTCGCCGCGCGCCTCCACGACCACGTCGCCCGAAACGCCCCCCTGTCGCTGCCCTCCCGCCAGCTCGGCCACCAGGTGCTGCTCACCCCGGTCGGGGAGCCGGGCCGCGCCGGGGCCCTGCTGCTCCAGCGCATCGCCCCGCCGCCGCTGCCGCACGCCCCGCGCCGCCCCCTGCCCCCCGCGATGGAGGACGATCCGGCCAGAAGGCTCTCCTCCCCTTGATCCTCGAGCTGTTCCCCGCCAGCTCCCTGGACAGCTCCATCCTGACCTCGGTCCTGGTCGGGCTGCTCGTGGTGTGGGTCCTGCAGGAGACCCTGGGGTGGGGCTTCTCCGGGCTGGTCATCCCGGGCTACCTGGCCTCGATCCTGGTCATCCAGCCGCTGACCGGCGCGGTGGTCGTCGGGGAGGCGGTGCTGACCTGGGCCATCGTGGAGGGGCTCTCGGAGCGCACCCCGGCGTGGTGGCCCTGGGCGCCCCTGTTCGGGCGGGACCGGTTCTTCCAGATCCTGCTGGTCTCGGTGGGGGTGCGGGTGGCCCTGGAGGGCGGCGGCTTCGCGGCGCTGTTGGAGGGGCTCTCCCTGGGGGTCTCGGAGGAGCTGCACTCGATGGGGCTGGTGCTCGTGCCGCTGATCGCCAACGCCCTGTGGCGCAGCGGGCTGGCCGCCGGGGCGCCCCGGCTGGGCATCCCCCTGCTGATCACCTGGGGGATCCTGGAGTTCGGGCTGCTGCGGCACACCAACCTCTCCCTGTCCAACTTCGAGCTGACCTATGAGGACCTCGCCCTGAACTTCGTGGGCAGCCCCCGGGCCTACATCCTGCTGCTGGTGGGGGCGTATGTGGCCTCGGCGGTGAACCTGCGGTGGGGCTGGGACTTCGGCGGCATCGTGGTGCCGGGGCTGTTGACCCTGTGCTGGCTGGAGCCGGGCAAGCTGGCGGCGACCCTGGGCGAGGCGGTGGTCATCGCCGCGGTCTACCGGGCCGCGCTGCGGCTCCCCGTCCTGCGGGGCTGGGAGATGACCGGCGGGCGCCCCCTGGTGCTGGCCTTCACCCTGGCCTACCTGCTGAAGATGGCCCTGGCCTGGGTCGGCCCGGCGGCCTGGCCCGGCCTGCGGCCCACCGAGCTGTTCGGCTTCGGCTACCTGCTGCCCACCCTGGTCGCCCTGCGCATCGTGAAGCACGGCGACGCCCTGCGGGTGCTCATCCCCACGACGGTGACCAGCCTGGGGGGCTTCGCGGCGGGCACGGCGCTGGGCTACGCGGTGGCGGCGGCGATGCCGGCGGCCCCCGGCGCCCCCAGCGCCCCGAACGCCCTGCTGGAGGGCGCCTGGCGTGGCCAGGGCCCCACCCCGGCGTTCGACGCGCCGGGCCTCTACGTCGGCGGCGATGGCTTCGGGGCCCTGCAGCTCCGGGCGGACGGCGCCCCCCTCGCGGTGAGCGCCCGGGTGGGCCCGGTGGGCCTGAGCGGCGCGGCCCTGGCGGTGGCCGAGGCCCTGGACGCCCGCGCGGTGCACCTCTGCGGCCCGGCCGGGGACGGCTGCGACGCCGGCCGGCAGGCGCTGGCCCGCCGCATGGACCTCCTCGTGGTGGAGGCCGGGCGGACCACCACCCTGGCGGCCTCCGGGGCGCTGCCCGAGCCCCTGGACCTGCGGCGCCTGGGGGCGCTGGCCCCCCGCATGCCCGTGGTCGCTGGGGGGGCCACGCCCACGCTGAAGCTCTCCCTGGCGGACCGGCTGCGGGCCCGTCCTGGCGACGACGCCGTCGCTGTGTCCGATGTCCACGGCTTCGTGGGGCCGAGCTTCGCCGAGGACCCCGCCCAGGCGGGCTGGCGGAAGCCGACCGTGCCCGCCGAGGAGGTCGCCGCGCTGTGGGACCTCACCCTGCGGCCCTGGGCGTGGCGGACGCTGAGGACCGGCGCGCCGGGCGAGCAGGCCGCACCCGACCAGGACTCCGGGCTCCGCGCCCTTCATGGGGCCGGCTGGCGCGCCCTGCTCGCCCCGGGCGGCAGCGGCCTGGTGGTCCACGCCCCCGACGTGCTCAACGAGCCCGACACCGCCGCCCTCGCCGGGGTCCTGTTCGAGGCCCTCGACGCCAGCGCCCTGGTGCTGGCCGCGCCCTCCCCGCACCCCACCGGGGTCGGCTCCCCGCCAGAAGGGCCCGTCGCCTCCCCTGCCCACGCCGCGCTGCTCGCCATCCTGGAGGCGCTGGGCCCGCAGGCCCGGGTGCTGAGCGTGCGGGGCTACCGGGACGTGCTCGACCCGGGCGCCGAGGCGGTGCTCTCCCTGGGCCGCCCCGCCCTGCCCGGCCAGCCCCGCCCCGCCTTCGCCGAGGACCTCGAGGCCCGGCTCGCCGCACGCGGCGTCTCCACCGCCTGGTACGACGGCGACGCCCGCCGCCTCTCCTTCCAGGACCCCGGCGACCCCGCCCGCGCCGCCGCCGAGGCCGCCACAGGCGTGGAGGCCCACGTCACCCTGTTCGCCAGCTCGGCCTGGCGCCGCGCGGTCGCCGCCGGGCGCGGGGAGGCCTGGTGAGGAGCCTGCCCGGACTGCTGCTCGGCTGGCTGCTGCTCGTGCTCGGCCTGCTCGCCCTGGCCCGTGGGGGGCAGGACGCCGCCGCCGAGCGCATCCTGGCCTACCCCCTGGACCAGCCCGTGCGCTTCGACCTGGAGGCCGGGGCCAGCGCGGTGAAGCTGGTGTCCTGGCTCGCCGGCCCGCCGCGCTGGGCCCGGGACGTGCGGGCGACCGCGGTCTACAGCCTGGAGGTCACCCTGCGGGACCGCGCCGGGGTCGAGGTGGCCCGCTGGCCCGTCCGGGTGCGCGCCCGGGGCAGCCTGCTCCCCACCGCCCTGGGCGCGCTGCGGCCCCCCGCCCGGCTCGCCGAGGGGGACGGCGACCTCTCCGACGACCGGCTCACCCTCCTGCCCATCGGCGCGCTGCTGCCCGGGGGCGGCGACATGACCGTGGCCAGCGCCCACACCCCGCCCGGCCACCGCGTCCTGCTCATCGCGTTCCGGGAGAGCCCACGGTCCGCCGCAAGCCGCATCCGCCTGGTGCGGGGGCAGGCCGCCGAGGAGCGGGAGGGGCGGGCCGGGCGCCTCACCCCGTTCGGCTGGGCGGGCCTGCCCGAGCGCTGGCAGGAGCCCCTGGCCGCCCGCCGCTGGGAGCGCCTTGGCGCCCTGCCCGACGGCGAGGGCCTCGTGCCCACCGCGCGCCTGTTCACCACCTTCGAGAAGGGGAGCTGGTGGGACGCCCCGGCCGCTGGCGTGCCCGTGCCCCCCCACGGCGCCCTCGCCTTCAACCTGGAGGGCCCCACCACCTTCCAGGGCCGGTGGTGGACCGTCGACGGGCACCCCGCCGGTGCGGTCCCCACCACCCTGCGGGTGCGCACAGCCGACGGCCGGGAGCAGGTCCAGGGGATGGGCGCGGTCGCCGCGGTGGGCCCGCTCTCGATCGGCCCCGGCGTGACCTCCGTGCAGCTCACCCTGGAGGCCGACGCCCCGTATGTCTTCCGCGCCCGCACCCTGGAGGGCGCCCTCGACCGCGCCTGGGGGGACCCGCCCCGCGAGGCCATCGACCCCCTGGGCCACCAGCGCGTCGCCCCCGACCTGCGCAACCTGGAGCTGTTCCGGGCCACCCCCGAGGGCCCGCCGCTGCGCTTCCCCCTCACCCCGGGGTGGTGGGCCCGGCTGCGCCTGTTCGTGCGCCTGCCCCCCCTGCCCTCCGCGCCCGCCCGCGCCACGGTCACCCTGCGCGTGCGCGGCGCCGACGGCGCGGTGCTGGCCACCCACGTCGTGCCCCTGGAGGCCCTGCCCTCGGCCTTCGAGCGCTACACTCAGGTGGACGACCCCGCGACCGCCGCCGTCGCCGAGCCGCAGACCCGCACGCTGAAGCCCCCACCCGGCGCGACCGTCGTCGAGGTGCTCGCCGATGTGCCCGTCGACGTCGGCTTCAGCGAAGCCTCGGACCCCGACGCCCCCCGGGTGACCTGGGCCGGCTACGACGACCGCGCGGGCGGGCGCTGGGTGCCTCTGGTGCGCAACCCCTGGCGCGCCCGCTACCCCGAGGACCTCGACGCCCTCATCGACGCCGGCCGGGCCCCCCGGGTCGACGCCCAGGTCCGCCTGGAGGCCCCCGGCCCCGCCCGGGACCTCGGCCCGCAGACCAGCCTGCCCCTGTGGGAGCCCTTCGAACTCATCGCCCGGCCGGACCCCGACGGCGGGCGGACCCGCCTCCACGCCACCCCCCGGACCGTCGAGATCCCGCCCTCCGGCCGGCTGGAGGTGGACCACCGGGTCGCCGCCGCGCAGGTGGGCGCGACCGCGGTCCTGCGGGTCGACGGCGCCGCGCACCCCCAGCCCCTGCTGTCGGCGGGGGGCGCCCTGCGGGTGGACGGCCTGACCCCGGGCCCCGCCGAGGTCTCGGTGGACGCCCCGGGCCTGTTCCTGGCCCGCGCGGCGGGGCCCGAGCCCTGGCAGCTCCTCCGCGTGGTGCGCCTGGAGCCGGGGCAGCGCTACAGCCTCGCCGTGCCGGCGGGCCCCGCGGGGCTCTCGCTGCACCTCTACGGGGCCGACGGCGGGGCGCTGATCTGGACCCTCGACGACCTCGGGGAGCCCCCGCCGGGCCTGTACGAGGGCCGCACCCGGCGCGCCGCCCGCCACCCGCTCACCGCCGAGGCCGGCGCGGCGTGGCCGCTCTCCTGGGCCGCCGCGCCCTTGAGCCCCCTGGCCACCGAGCACCTCACCTTGGAGACCGACCTGCCCGCCGCCGGGGCCACCCTGCGCTTCTGGCTGGAGGACCGCGACGCCCCGGTTTGGCTGCGGGCGACCGCCACCTGGGCCACCCCGAGCGATCCTGTGGACACCCACCGCGCCCTGGGAGGCCCACGATGATCCTGCTGCTCGCCCTGGCCCTGACCCCGCTGTGGACCGACGCGCCCCCGCCCCCCGTCTCCGACGACTGGCGCGCGGCCCTGGTCGAGCTGGTCGAGGTGCTGGCCCGGGCGGCCCCGCGCGGGGCCGTGCCCGACGACGACGCGGGGGAGCGCGCGAACGCCCTCGGCATGCTGTGGCTGCGGGACGGGGACGTCGCCTGGATCGCAGAGGTGCAGGGCTCGCCCCGAGGCTACGGCGCCCTGGGCCTGCGCCTGGGCCCTCTGGACGCCGAATTGGTGCTCCAGACCCCCCACCCCCGCGCCGATCTGCACACCGGGGACATCGCCACGGCGCTGTTCATGGGCGGCGGGGTGCGGGCTTTGAGCATCGCCACCACCCACCGCCGCACTGCCCGGGACGCCGCCCACGACCCCGCCTCCCCGATGCAGGCGGTCACCCAGGGCCTCGCCGCCGGGCTGGCCGACCCTCTGTTCGTGCAGCTCCACGGCTTTGCGGAGGCCACCAGCGACGCCGACGCGGTGCTCTCCGGGGGGGCGACCCGGTGGACCGAGGCCGCCCTGGCCTGCGCCCGCGTGCGGGTGGGCGCGGCCCTGCACGCCGAGGTCCGCAGCGGTGAGCAGGTCCCCGCCCTGGCCGCGCAGACCAACGTCCAGGGCCAGCTGTTGAAGGACCGCGCCCGACTGCTGCACCTGGAGCTGAGCCTGCCCCAGCGCCAAGTCCTGCGCGACGACGCCGACCGCCAGGCCGCCCTGCGCGACGCCCTGCTCGCCGTCGCCGCCCGCGCGCCCTGCGAGGCCCCGTGATCCTGTGGGCCTGGAGTCTCGCCTTGGGGGCCGGGTTCGGCCTGGGGCAGCCTCTGCCCGCGGACGGACGGGTGGAGGTGCCCGGCGGCGTGGCCCTGCGGGTCGTGGTCGATCCCCCCGACGCCGGCCTGACCCTGCGCGCGGACGGCGCGCCCGTCGGCTTCGGGACCGAGGACGGGGCGCTGGTGCCCGCCGCGCTCACCACACGCACTATTGACATCAAGACAAATGGATTTGTTGTTTTATACAATTGGTCCAGCACGGGGGATGGGCGGGCGTGGACCGTGTGGGAGCGGGACGCGATGAAGGCTGCGGGGCGCGGCGAGGCTCCGCCGCCGGTGCCCTGGGGCGGCGTGGACCTGGACGCGGGGCTGGCCTTGCGCGCCGCGGCTCTGGACGACCCGGCGCTGCTCGCGCTGGGGGCCTTGCACGACACGGTGCAGGCGCGTCCGCTGCGGGCGGACAGCCACCGGCAGCCTCGGGAGACCGACCCGGCGCCGCCTGCGGCCTCTCCGGCGGGGCCTCAGGTGGTGCGCGGTCCGGGCTTCGTGCGGCTGCGGAGCTGGCCCCAGGCGGGCGGGGCGCTGGTGCGCTACGACCTGGCGGTCGCCCTGGACGGTGCGCCGCGCCCGGCGATCCCGCTGGCCTCGACGGGGGCGGTGCCTCGGGCGGTGGACGTGTGGGTGCCGCCGGGCGAGCACACCCTCGCGGTGGCGGTGGACGGGCCGGTGGTGTGGAGCCTGAGCCCCCACCCGCTGCGCCCGAGCGCGGCGGGCCCCGCGCTCCGGGGGAGCTGTGCGCCTCGCGATGATCTCGACGCCATCGAGGTCGCGGAGCAGCACCACCTCTGCGGGCGCCGCGCGGCGGCCGTCGCGGCGTACCGCGCGGCCCTGAGCGGCCCGTTGTCGACCTCGCAGGAGGCGCTGGCGCTGTCCCGGGTCATCGCGCTGAGCGAGGACCCCGCCGAGGTCCGCGCCCGGGTGGACGCGGCCCTGGCCCGCGCGCCGGGGCCGGTGCCGGCCTGCGCGGCGTTGGATCGCTTCGCCGTGCTGGACGAGGCCGCGATCACGGCGGCCTGGGCCCACTGCCCGGACCCGGTGCGCCTGGCGGCGTGGCTGGACACCCGGCGGAGCGCCCGGCCGCTGGGGCAGGCGTTGCGCCTGGCGGCGATGGCCCCGATGGGCCCGGACCCGGTGCGCGAGGCGCTGCTCCAGGCCAGCCTCACCACCCGCTACACCCGGCTGGCGCCCCTCGCCCGCAGCGGTCCGCCGATCCCGACGCGGGACGCCGCGGGGCCGGGGGTGCCGCGGGTGCGGCTCTCGCCGGGCCAGTCGGCGACGATCCCCATCGGCCCGGCGCCCCCGGAGCGGGTCCCCCAGCTCCGGCTGGAGGCGCTGGCCTCCACGGCGTTCACCCTCGACGGCGTCGCCATGACGGCCCCGGCGGGCGCGTTGGCGTTCGCGATCCGCCCCGGGGCCCACACCCTCGCGGTGACCTCGGGCACCCTGCTCCTCCTGGACGCGACAGGCGTCATGGGGGGAGAGCGGCTCTACGACTGGAGCTGGGAGGCGCTGCCGGCGACGTGGGCGTTGCCGGACGCGGGGGTGGCGGTGGAGCTGCGGGTGGACGTGATGGCTGAGGCATCGTCTGCGGGCTCGGCGCCTGGGGAGTTCGATGCTTGGGACATCGTCGGCTCCCCTACCAACGCCCCTGGACCCTCCCGGTCCTATGGGGCGCTCGATGCTTGGGACATCGTCGGCTCCCCAACTCCCACCCGATCCTACGGGGCGCTCGATGCTTGGGGCCTCGTCGGCTCCCCAACTCCCACCCGATCCTATGGGGCGCTCGATGCTTGGGGCCTCGTCGGCTCCCCTACCAACGCCCCTGCGCCCTCCGGCCGGCCCCCGCGGGGTCCGGGGGCTCCAACGTGGGACCGTTCGTCGGGCTCCGTCACGGAGCCCTCCTCACTCGGCTTCGCATCGGCCTCCAGGCATCGGCCCCGCTCTGGAGGAGTCGCGGCCTCGCTCAGACGTCCCTCGTTGGAGCCCCACTGCGCCTACGGGCTTCGGGGCTTCGCGGGGATTCGGGAGCGTCAGGCCTTCAGGGCCGCCGAAGGGTGCGAGGCGTTGGACGGTTCCCGAGTTCAGGCGGTCGGTGGCAGCTCCGGTAGCGCCGGCAACGCCGGCAACTCCCGCGACTCCGGCAACCTCGGCAACGCCGGCAACCTCGGCAACGCCGGCAACCTCGGCAACGCCAGCAACTCCAACAACCTCGGCAACTCCGGCAACCTCGGCAACCTCGGCGACGCCAGCAACCTCGGCAACGCCGGCAACTCCGGCAATGCCGGCAACTCCGGCAACTCCGGCAACCTCGGGTATCAACCGTCAAACACCGGAAAACCCGACACCCCCGACAACCCCGCCAAGCCAACATCCCTCGGAATCACACCCACAACCCTCGCCCAAACAACTCCAATCCTGCTGCCGGGCGAAAGCTCCGCCTTCACCGCCAACGCTGGCATCCCCGCCCTTGCCAACGCCCCAAACCTCCGCGAAGCCCCGAAGCCCGCAGGCGCAGTGGGGCTCCAACGAGGGACGTCTGAGCGAGAGCGAGAGTCAGGACAGACGGAGCCCGACGCGAAGCCGAGTGAGGAGGGCTCCGTGACGGAGCCCGACGAACGGTCCCACGTTGGAGCCCCACGGAGCCGGGAGGGCGCAGGGGCTGGCGTAGGAGAGACGAAGACGTCGGAAGCGGGAGCGCCCCCAAAGACGACGCCGCAGGATACGCCCCCAGAGACGACGACGCCACAACCGGAATCCCACCAAGGCCCCGACCATCTGACGTCAGATTACCGCCCCCCCAACCATCTGACGTCAGATCACCGCCCCCCCAACCATCTGACGTCAGATTACCGCCCCCCCAACCATCTGACGTCAGATCACCGCCCCCCCACCCATCCAACACCACCCCCCCACGCCCCCCCCTGCCCCGTCCGCGCCCTCTTCAACGACGGATCCATCCTCTGCGCCCACCCAGACACCCCCCTCCTCGCCCCCCCCACCGCCACCCAGGTCACCCTCCAAGGCCCCACCCCCGCCGCGCTCTCCATGCGCACCCCCCGCACCCCACCAGCCCCACCGCTCCCCACCGCCACCCTCCAGGACCTCCACGACCCCCAGCGTCGCCCCCAGACCCTCGCCGCCCTCGGCCTCCTGACCGCCGCCCGCCACCACGCCGCCGCCCTGCCCCCCGAAGAAGCCGCCCGACTGGCGCCCGAGCGCCCCACCGCCGACGCGGCGCTGCTCCCCGACGACGTCGCGTTCGCCCCCCTCACCCCCGCGGCCGTCACCGCCGCCACCGGCCTGGACCCGGCCGACTTCTGCGGCAGCGACGACCCCTGGGCCCGGGTCGCCTGCGCCGCCGCGCTGCTGGAGGCGGGCCGGATCGCCGAGGCCCTCGCCCAGGCCCAGCAGGCCGGCCCCGTCGGCGCGCCGATGGTCCGGCAGCTCCGCGCGCACACCCAGCCCATCCCGCTGACCCGCCCCGACGCGGGCGGCGGGCTGGTCACCGTCGTCACCCGGCCCGCGCCCCCCGGCCCCGACGCGCCCCTCGCCGTCCAGGCCCGGGAGATCCTGCTCGACCTGCCCTGGCCCCGAGAGGAGACCCTGGTGGTCCGCGACGCGCAGGGCGCCCTCACCCGCGTGGCGGGGCCCGCCACGGTCCGCGTGCTCTGCCGCAGCGAGGCCAGGATCGGCCAGCCCTGCGCCGTGACCCTGCGGGTGGACGACGCGCGCGCCGACCTCCGGATCGAGGACGGCGGCGTCGTCACCGTGCCCGTGGAGGCCGGCCCCCACGAGGTGGAGCTGAGCCCCCCCGGCCCCGACCACGCCCTCGGCGTCCGGGTGGAGACCGGAGGCGCCGCGCTGCCGCCCCAGGCCCTGCGCTTCGCGATGGAGGTTCGCGCCGACCGCCCGACCACCCTGCAGGTCGCCGGACCGGGGGTGGTGGAGGTCGAGGTGCTCGCGGGCGCGGTGGAGGCCCAGGCGGGGCCGACGCGCGCGCAGGGGCAGGCCGATGACGCCCTGCTCATCGCCATCACGGAAGACGGACCCCAGACGTTGACCCTGCGCGGCCAGGGCGCCGCCCTGGTCTGGTGGCGCCAGCCCCGAGCGGCCGAGCCGCCCGCCGAGCCGCTCGATCCGCCCCCGCCCCCCGCCGAGGTGCCCGCGGTGCTGGACCCCGCCCTGGCGCTGGCCGCCGAGCGCTCGGCCCTCGCCCTGCAGACCCTCGCGCAGGCCCCGGTCCCCGGCCGGGCCCCCACCCTCGTCCTGGGCCTGACCCCCCTGTACGAGCGCCTGGGGACCTCCACCGAGTGGTGGGCAGCCAGCGAGGGCAGCGCCGAGGCCCTCGCCAGCCAGGGGGAGCGCTGGCTGCGCGCCGAGGGGTGGGCGCGCGGTCCGCTGACCCGCCCGGTGGACCGCGTGGCCGGCGGCCTGGAGCTGGAGGGCGGCCTGCGCCTGCCGTCGGGCTGGGCGGGGATGCGCCTGGACCTCGCCGCCGCCGGGCGCGCCGGCTACCGCGCGGGGCACGGTGAGGTCATGGCCTTCATGGCCTGGGACACCCGGGTCGGCCCGGACCTCAAGCTGCGCGGCTCGGGCTTCGGCCGGCTGGGCCTGTACACCGAGGCCCCGGGGCCCGTGCGGGTCGACCCCAAGGCCTGGAACGCCCTGGGGGCGCGCTACCCGGTCCAGGGGGCCTTCCAGCTCTCGGCCATCGCGACCCCGCTGCGGGAGCTGCGGCTGGAGGGCGGCCTGGAGCTGCACCCGGGGCTGAGCCCGGTGGGCGCCGGGGCCGAGATCGTCGACCTGCGCGCCCCCGTCGGCGCCTTCCTGGAGCTGGACGCGCGCCTCACCCCCGGCACGGTGCTCAGCACCGAGCTGCTGCTCAACCGACACTTCGACGACGGGCTGGTCCGGGTCGACGAATGGGGCCCCCGCACCCGCCTCGCCCTGGACCATGTCCTGTGGAACCCCGCCGGCACCCGCCGCGTGCAGCTCTGGGCCCAGGTCGAGGCCACCCCGCTGACCTTCACCGACGCCGGGCTGCGCTGGGCGGGCGTGCCAGCGACCCTGGAGGGCCGGGCCGGGGTGCGGGTGCTGTTGACCCGACGCCGGAGCCTGAGCGACCTGCCCCCCTACCGGGAGGTCTTCCGCGCCACCCGGGGGGCGCCGTGAACCCCCACATCCGCGCCCCGGCGCGCCCCCCGCGCGGGGCCGCCGCCCGCTGGCTGGCCGGCCTGTGCGACCCGCTCACCGCCCGGGTGCGGGTGCCCGAGCTGGAGGCTCTGGCGCAGGGCCTCGACCCGGGCGACCCGGCCACCGCCCTGACCCGGGTGCTCGACCGCGTCCGCGCGGACCTGGGGGCGCGGGCGCAGGTCCACGCGCGCGCCGAGGGGCTGCGCCGCGCGACCCTCGACCGCAGCCCGAGCCAGGTCCGCCAGGCCCTGGAGCGTCACCTGCGGATGACCGTGCCCCGCCGCCGCGACCGCGCCGCCGACCTGCGCGCCCTGGACCGCTGGCTGGACCTCGACGCCCTGCTGGAGCGGGACGCCGCCCGCGCCGAGTCCCTCGGGGCCCGGATCGAGGTGGCTCTGGGCCTCACCCCGGGGCTGGTCCGGGCGGCCTGCCCCCAGGGACCCGCCGCCGAGGCCGCCGCCCGCGCCCTCATCGAGGCCACCGGCCTCGACACCACCCTCCTGGACCGGGTGGCGGAGGAACCCCGCGCGGTGACCCGCCGCGCGGCCCTCAAGGCCCTGGCCGCTCTGGCCCCCTGGCTTGGCCCCGACGGCCGAAGCGCCCTGGGCCGGGTGGCGAGCGACCCCGGGGAGGATCCCTGGGCGCGCCGCGCCGCGGTGGGGGGGCTGCAGGAGGGCAGCCTCGTGGGGCTCCTCCACCCCACCGACGCCCCGGACGACGCCCTGGTGCGGGCGCGGGCCGTCGAGGTCATGTTGCAATGCAACATGACCTCGATCGAGCGACTCCTCTGTGCGCGCCAGGACCCCTCCGAGCTGGTCCGCTTCACCCTGGCCGAGGGGCTGTGTCGCAGGTTGAAGGCTGGAGATCCCCAGGCCGAGGCAGCTCTGCGCGCCCTGCTCACCCCGCCGAGCCCGCCGCGCACCCGGGCGTGGACCGCGGATCAGCTCCAGCACGCCGGGGCGACGGGCTGGGGGCTGCTGTGCCTCGCGCTGGGGGACCCGGACGCCTTCGTGTTGCAATGCAGCATCGACGCCGCGCGGGCGCTGCTGCGTCGCGAAGGAGGGCCCCCTCCAGCGGACCTCGGCCCGGCGCTCCAGCGCCTCGCCCACGACCCCCGCCCCTTCATCGCCCGCGCCGCCCTGGCCCTCCGCGCCGAGGTCGAGGCGGCGGCGCAGCCCGCCTGGCCCCTCGCCCGCAGCCTCGCGGAGCTGCGCCCCGGCCAGCGGCTGCGGGTGCGCCTGCCGGCGTCCGTCACCGCCCTCGACCTCGCCCGCGCCCTGGTGCCCTTCGCCCAGGACGACTTCGGCTTCTCCCTCCAGCCCCGCGGCGGCCCCGAGCGGCCGGGGGCCTCGGTGCGCGTCAGCCGGGGGGAGCGCCTGGGCCCGACCCTGCGGCGCACCCTGCACGAGCTGCGTCACCCCCGCCCCGACAAACGCCAGGGTCACAGCCACGCCACCGCCCCGGTGGACCAGGGCGCGCTGCGGGTCCCCCCCGCCGGGCTGGCCGAGGACAACCCCACCGGGGTGCCGGGCCAGCGGGTCCGGGACGACGGGGAGCGGAGCTGGGTGCCCGCCCTGCCGCGGGTGGACGACGCCGTCCACGCCCTGGGGCGCCGCGAGGTGGTGCTGGTGACCGCCGAGGGCCTCACCCGCCTGCGCCGGCCGCAGGGCCTCGCCTGGCTGCGGGCGTGGGGAGCCCTCCAGTGGCGCTACGGGGCGCTGGACGCCGCCCGCGCCCGCAGCCTGGCTGCCTCGGACGAGGCCGGCGCGACCGAATGGGCCCGCCGCCTGCGCGGCCTGGGCTTCACCCTGGAGGGCCCCGCCGAGGGACCCTCCGCGCGGCTGTTCAGGCTGGCGCTCGACCCGCTGGCCTACCTGCTGAGCATGGGAGCGAACGGGCTGCAGCACCTGGCGGTGGTCGTGGCGCTGCTGGCCGCGCTGCTGTTCGGGCGGGCGGCCCTGGCCCGCGCGCAGGTCCGGCGGGCGCGGCGGCAGATCCCGCTGGTCATCGGAGGCTGGGGCACCCGGGGCAAGAGCGGCACCGAGCGCCTCAAGGCGGCCGTGCTGGAGGGTCTCGGCGTCCCCACCCTGTCCAAGACCACCGGCTGCGAGGCGATGGTGCTGCGCGCGCCCCCCGGCGGGCGGGCCCTGGAGCTGTTCCTGTTCCGCCCCTACGACAAGGCGACCATCTGGGAGCAGGCGGCGGTGGTCCGCCTGGCCGCCGCGACCGGGGCGCGGGCCTTCCTGTGGGAGTGCATGGCCCTGAACCCCCTCTACGTGGCCATCCTCCAGCAGCGCTGGATGCGCGACGACCTGGCGACCCTGACCAACGCCTACCCCGACCACGAGGACGTCATGGGGCCCACCGGGCTCGACGTGGCCGAGACCATCGGCGGCTTCGCGCCGCCGGGCGCGGTGGTGCTGACCACCGAGGGCTCGATGCGGCCCGCCCTGCGGGAGCAGGCCCGCCAGAGGGGCTGCGCGCTCCTGGGCCTGAGCCGCGCGGCCACGACCCTGGTGCCCGCCGACCTGATGGCGCGCATGCCCCACGCCGAGCACCCCGCGAACGTCGCCCTGGCCGCCGCGGTCGCCGAGCAGCTCGGGGTCGACCGGACCGAGGCCATCGGCCTGATGGCCGACCACGTCCTGCCCGACCTGGGGGCCCTGGTGATCGCGCCGGAGGTGGCGCACATGGGGCGGCGGGTGGTCTTCGTCAACGGCATGAGCGCCAACGACGAGGTCTCCTTCCGCCACAACTGGCGCCGGGCCGGGTTCGCCACCCCTCCAGCGGGGCCGGCGGACTGGCGGGTGACCGTGGTCAACAACCGCGCCGACCGCATCCCGCGCAGCCGCGCGTTCGCCCGCATCCTGGTGCGCCACGCCCCCGCGCACCGGCACGTCCTGATCGGCACCAACCTGGAGGGCCTCGCCCGCTACATCGAGGAGGCCACCGCCGAGCTGCTCGCCGAGCTGCCCTTCGACCGGCCCGAGGACCGTCGGGCTGCCTTCGCCCGGCTCCCGGTGGTCGACCCGACGCGGCTCCCCCAGGGCAGCGATGCTGCATTGCAGCATGAGGCGTCCCGCTGGTCGCTGTGGTGCCGGGCCGAGGCGCTGGCGCCCGCCGAGGCGCGCGCCGCCTGGGCCTCGCTGATGCGCAGCGCCCTGGTGTTCGTGCAGGACCCCGGGGCCAGCGGCGATCAGGTCATCGCCGCGGCGGTCGGCGCGGCGCCGGCCGGCTGCTCGGTGCGCCTGCTGGGCGCCCAGAACATCAAGGGCACCGGCCTGGACTTCGCCTACCAGTGGGTCTGGTGGCGCGAGGTCCACGCGCTGCTCGACGACCTCGACGGGGCGGCGCCGGCCCGCTGCGCCGCCGCGCTGGACAGCCTGGAGGCGATCCCCTTCGACGCGGTGATGACCCTCGACGCGGTGCTCCCCCGGCTCGACGCGCTGCTCGACGCGCCGGCTCTGCCCGTCGCGCCACCTCTGCGCGCCCGGGTGGCTGCGCTGCGTCAGCGCCTGACTCGCCGACGCGCCGCGCTGATGGAGGCCCGCGAGCGCCCTCGTGACGCCGCGCGCGCCGCGCCCGCGCGGCAGCTCCTGGAGCGCCTGCTGGATCCCTTCGACGCGGTCCTGCGCCACCGACGGGCCCGTCAGCTCCTCAACGCCCTCGCGGAGCAGCGCATCTCCCACCGGCGCGCCCAGCGCGCCCTCAAGGAGCTGACCGCCCGCCAGAAAGGGGGTTGGCTCGCGCCGTAAGAGCGACGTAGCAGCGACCCGATGGACCGCCGCGTAGGGGGTAGGGTAATAATGGTTTTCCAAGAAACGGTGAGTCCGTGCTGATCTCGTTGATCCCCCCCTCTGACAACTCCGCCGGTCCGACGGTCGACGTGTCCTCGCGTCCGCTGACGATCGGCCGCGCCCCTGACAACCTCGTCGTCATCCCCGACGAGCACATCTCCTGGCACCACGCCGAGATACGCGCCGAGGGCAGCCGCGTCTGGCTCAAGGATCTCGGCAGCAGCAACGGCACCTGGCTCAACGGAGACCGGGTGCGGGGCCGGGCGATCCTCAAGGATGGGGACACGCTGCGCCTCGGCCCGCAGCTCGAGCTGGGGGTGGGGGTGACCGACGACACCTCCTCCCACGCCGCGCGCCAGGAGCTGCTGATCGAGGATCCCGAGACCGGCCTGCGGTTCTCCTTCCACACCCGCACGCTGCGCATCGGCTCGGGCACCCAGGCCGAGATCTGCCTGGATGAGCTGCCCGAGCTGGGCGGCACGATCACCCTCATCGACGACGACACCGCCGCGACGCTGCGGCTGGAGCCCGAGGGCAGCGAGCTGCGGGTCGAGCCCGGTCAGGACTTCGAGGTGGCCGGGCGGCTGCTGCGCCTCGTGTCCAGCCGCGCCATCAACGTGCCCACCATCCAGCCCACGGGCTTCCCCTACGCCCTGCGGGTCACCCTGGACGGCACCGACGGCCCGGAGGCGGTGCTCACCGACCTCTCGCGCCAGTTCGACTACCCCATCACGGCGGGCAACCGGGTCGTGCTGCTCTTCCTGCTGGCGCGCAAGCTGTCCGAGGACCAGCGCGACGGCGTGCCGCTGACCGACGCCGGCTGGTGCACCGACGCCGAGGCGATGCTCGGCATCTGGGGGCGCTCCCGCAACTCCAAGGACGCCAACAGCCTCCACGTCCTGGTCTACCGCCTGCGCCGCGAGCTGGAGCAGCAGGGCTTCAACCCGGCCTGCGTCGAGAAGCGCAAGAAGAAGCTCCGTATCGTGCTCAGCGAAGTCGACGTGGTCTGAGAGGGTCAATATGAACAGGGAACGCTTCGCCCCGCCGCCGGTGACCGGCGCCCGGCACCGCCGCAGATCCTTGGAATGACTGGCCCCGCTGTGGAGCAGATGCCGGCGGATCTGCGACGACACGGGCCCGCTGTGGAGCAGTGGTCCCCGACAACGAGGCTCGGTTCCCTGTTCATACTGACCCTCTGAGCGCCTCGGGCCCGCAGAAGCGCAGGCCCAGGCCCGCCAGGGCGCAGCGCAGGCCGACGTGGTCCAAGGTCGGCAGCGCGCGCCGCGTCTCGGTGTAGCTGCACCAGGCCACCCGCGCCTGGGCGTCGATCGACACGAAGCGCGGGCTGGGTCCGCAGGCCAGCAGACAGCTCATGGAGCGGAACCGCGGGGTCCCGGCGACCACGGCGAGCTGGGCGGGGGTCGGGGTGTGGTCGCCGCGCCGAGGCAGCAGCACGATGCGCTCCGGCCCCACGCCCGCCTCCGAGAGGGCCTCCATCGCGCCCCGCGCGGCGTCGAGCTGTCGGGCGTCCACCATCAGGTTGACCCCGGAGGGCACCCCCCGCGCCTCCAGCGCGGCCACCTGGCGGACCACCCGGCGCACCTCCGCGCCGCGGTCGGGGAAGTGGATCGAGACGTGGACCTTGTCGGGCCGCGCGGCGACCAGATCGTCCATCGCGCCGTCCAGCCGCAGGCCGTTGGTGGTCAGGGAGCGGTAGACCACGCCCTCCAGCCGGGCCAGCAGCGCCCACAGAGGCGGCCACTCCAGGGGCTCGCCGCCCCCGAAGGACACGAAGCGGGTGCCGTGCCGGGCGCAGTCGGTGACGAAGGCCACCACCGTGTCCAGGGTCCACACCCCGTCGCCCTCGGGGCCGCTGTGGTTGTAGCAGAACGCGCAGGCCTTCTCGCAGCGCCGGCTCAGCTCGATCGAGATCCGCTCCATCCCGTGCGTCTAACCGGGGGATGAGGTAGAAGGCCCGCCATGCCTGCCCTGCCCCCCCGCCCCGACGTCCCCGCCGCCCACAGCATGGACACCGAGTGGTTCGCCGTGGACCAGGACGGCCACGTCGCCCGCTTCGACACCGGCGAGGACGGCGCTCTGCCCGTGTATGCCGCCACCGGCTTCGGCCCCGCCGACCCCAACTTCGACGCGGCGCTGCTCAACGCCGCGATGGCGGCCCACCACTACGCCGCCAGCCCCGAGGCCCTGGCCCCCCACCTGGAGGAGGCCCGCCGGCCCGGGGCCAGGGAGCGCCCCCTGCTCATCGTCGAGGACGTGCAGGACGTCATGGATCGCGTCGTGGACGGCACCCTGCTCATCCTCCGGCGCGAGGCGCCCGCCGCGCTGCTGCCCCGCGAGCGGCTGAGCGAGGCCCTGGCCGCCGAGCTGGGCGCGCGCCCGACGGTGCGCTGCGCGATCGCCGAGGAGGAGGTCTACGACCTCATCCACGAAGAGCCCGGCCCGAGCATGGGGCTGTACCGGTTCGGCCGGGACCACGGCGACGAGCCCGGCCACTACACCCTCGACGACGCCCCGGACACGCCCCTGCGCCTGGACACGCTGCACCCGGCGCTCACCGCGCCCCTGGAGGCCGTCCGGCTGGGCCTGCGCTTCCCTGAGGTCGATGAGGTCCACCTCGCGGACCACATGAGCGACGCCGACGCGGCGACCTGGGGGGACTGGGGCCTGCGGGGCGAGCGCATGGGCCAGCCGAGGCCCGGGGCCGGCCCCGGCGCGGCGAACAAGGGGGCGCTGATCCTCGGGCTCCTCGTCCTGGGCGTGCTGGCGCTGCTGCTCCTCCTGAGCTGAGCGCCCCCCGCGGGGCGGAGTTGTCAAGAGCGTGTCTGCGGTGAGGTGATCCCGCGGTCGTTCTTGTTGGACCGGACAGCGAGCCGAGCGGCTCATCGAACACACCGGGCCGACGCATTCGCGCCCGTCACAGAAGGAGTCCGTCCCATGGCCAACACCGACGCGAAAGCGGTCAACCAGATGCTGTCCCTCGCGAAGCAGGCCCCCGGATACCGCTGGTTCATGGCGAGGTACGCGCCCGCCAAGGGCTCCAGCGTGCGCGAGGTCGAGCTGGTCATCCTCAAGCCCACCGGGTCGAGCTTCCCGGCCGAGGTCGGCAAGCGCTCCGGCGTGGAGTGGGCGCTGGGCGGCCGGATCCACTTCGACCGCGAGGACAGCCAGTGGCTGCTGGCCTGCACCTGGTCCCGGGGCACGGTGAGCGAGGGTCAGCTCTCGCGGATCCTGCTCAAGTTCAAGACCGGCGACCCCCAGAACAGCATCCCGAAGATCACCAAGCTGGACCAGTACGCCCTGGTCGAGGCCACCGCGCTGGAGGCGCTGGCGCCGCCGGTGCAGCCCTCCGACGAGGAGAGCGCCCCGAAGGACCCCCAGGACGTCGCGCCGCCCCAGGTCACCGCGCTCTTCGACGCGGACGCCTGGAAGGCGCTGCTGCGGAGCGTCGAGATCGCCTACGGCGCCGCCGACAAGGGCATCTCCCGCCTCCAGACCCTGATGCGCTCCCAGGGCATCCCCCGGCTGACTGAGATCGCCGACACGGAGATGGACGTCCTGACCGGCCCCAACCGCGCCGAGCTGATGAGCGCGCTCTACGCCATCGACCCCCAGGGGCAGAGCCTCTCGGGCGACCTCAAGGCCCTCTCCGGCGAGATCGACAAGACCCTGCGCTTCCTGCGCTCCGACGAGCGGGTGGACGCGGTCGAGGACAACCCCGGCGGGATGCCCGTCGGCCTGCGCGACCCCCTCGACGCCTCCCTGGACGCGATGAACACCTACGTCTCCGCCCTGGGCCTCTGAGCCGCCCCCCTCCACCCTTCCAACCCGAGTCCCCCCATGTCCATCGCCGACCCCTCTCCCCTCACCTGCCCGGACTGCGGCGCCTCGACGCAGGTCAAGACGGTCCACTCCATCAACGCCGATCGGGCCCCCGGCTACCGCCAGGCCATCCTCGACGGCGACCTCCAGCGGGTCTCCTGCCCGAGCTGCGAGGCCTCCCTGCGCGTCGAGCCCAGCCTCACCTACGTGGACGAGGCCCGCGGGCTCTGGATTCGAGCCTGGCCCCTGGGCGCCCTCCCCGAGTGGGAGGCCCTGGAGGCCGAGACCCTCATGGACTTCGAGCGGCTGTACCGCGGCGGCGCGCCCCGGATGGTGCGCGACCTGGGCGAGCGGCTGAGCACCCGCATCACCTTCGGCTGGGCGGGCCTGCGCGAGAAGCTCCTCTGTGACGCCCACGACATCGACGACGCCACGCTGGAGCTGGTGAAGATGCGCGCGATGCGGGCGTCCTCGGCGCTGTACGTCGACGAGGACCTGACCCTGCGCCTCTCCGAGGTGCTGGACGACGCGCTGCTGTTCGTGTGGCTGGAGGGCCCCGCCGAGGAGGTCCTGGAGCCGCTGGCCGTACCCCTGCGCTGGCTCGAGGAGATCGAGGCGCGCCCGATGGACTGGAACCGCGCCCGACACTCGATCTCGGGCGGCCCCTTTGTTGACCTCAACCGCGCCCCCGTGGCGTAGAGGAGTCCCCCATGCCCGCGAAGAACTGGACCCGCATCATGGCGAGCTTCGGCAACGCCGAGGACACCTGCAAGGCCTGGGCGCGCCTCGCCCAGGACGGCGTCGCCGCCTGTGACCGCTCCCTCCAGGTCCTGGAGCAGACCTCCCCCAACGACGCCGTGCCCCACCGGGCCACCCTGACGACCCTCGAGCAGCGGCTCAGCCAGGCGAAGAGCCTGCAGGAGCAGGGCAACTACGCTCAAGGCAAGACCGGCTACCAGGCCGTCGAGCAAGGCGGCCGCGCGCTGTGGGGCGACCTCAACACCGCGCTTCGGGCCGCAGGGCCGAGCGCGATCGTGCAGGCCCCGGGCGGCGACGATCTGCTGGACGAGCTGATGAAGGAGATCAACTGGGACTCCCCGAACGACAGCGACCGGGCGTTCGGGCGGGCGGCCCTGCAGGCGCGCTACCGGCTCAACGAGATCAACGGCAAGCTGGGCAAGAAGGCCATCCCCCTGCTCTACCGGCTCTTCTCCATCATGCCGGAGGGCCACACCCGCGACAACGACGACCTGCTCATCCTGACCCGCAACGACGTGGACCGGAACGGCGGGGGGAGCTTCAACACCCGGACCAAGACCGCGCGGATCGACACAAGCCACCCCACCGGGCTCCTCTGCTCCCACTGGACCGGCGAGCAGGACGACACCGTCGCCCCCGAGCACCAGCTTGTCGGCTCCGCGTCCCGGATGTTCGACCACGCCGCGGTGCATGAGATCGGCCACGCGGTGGACGACAAGCTCACGTTCATGAGCCGCCACGGACGCGGCGCGGCGCTCGGGGGGTGGCAGGGGGTCGGCCCGGAGCGCATCGCCGCCGAGCTGGGGCGTCACCAGGGCTTCTACGACGCCTTCCAGAACGACCTGCCCCAGGACGAGCTGTGCAGGTACCTGGAGTCGGAGCTGAAGAACGGCGACAAGGGCGCGTCGTACAAGGAGGACTTCACCCACAAGAACGCCTACCGCGCCGCCTCGGCGCGGCTGGTGGAGCTGCTGCAGCGCGCGCCCATCCAGGAGGCCGAGCAGATCCGGCTGAAGATCGCGAACGGCGATGAGAAGCTGTTCTTCGACAGCGAACGGCGGAAGGCGCTCGGCAAGCTGTTCGATGCGCTCCGCAAGGGGCTCAAGAAGGACGGGGCGAGCGGCCTGCTCGACAGTGGGACGACGAACCGCATGCTCGAGGTCGGGACCGACACCATCAAGGCCGCCATCATGGACGGCACGCCGGTGCAGGCCTCCATCCAGGCGGCGGGCGGCGGCGGCCCGGCGCCGATGCCGGCGCCGGACTGGGGCGCGCTCAAGTCCCACGAGGCCGCGAAGACCGCCCGGTACCTCAACAAGAGGAAGGGGGACGGCGGCCTGTACAACGAGGGCGCGGCCGGCGCCCAGCGCTGCCTCGCCGGGGACAACGTCTGCCACGTGTCGGCGGCCGGCGACTGGTTCCTGTACCGCTTCGAGGCGCGCAAGCTGATGGTCAGCAACTACCAGTTCAACGCCCCGCCCGAGTGGTTCGCCGAGCTGTACGCCATGTACTACCTGGGCCGGCTGCCCCAGGGCCACCCCGCCCAGCGGTGGCTCGACGACATCGTGCACGAGACCATCACCGACGCGCAGGAGCAGCAACAGCGCCTGGCGCAGTGACCGGACGAGGTCCGCCCCGGGGGCGCCCCGGACCGCGCTAAGATGCGGTCGTGGAAGGATTCTCCCCCGAGCTGGACCAGGACGTCTACGCGCACCTCCGGGCGCTGGCCGAGCGGATCTACGCCGAGCGTGGGGGCAGCCACCCCACGCTCCAGCCCACCGCCCTGCTGCACGAGGCCTGGATGAAGCTGGAGCGCTCGTCGTCACGCTACGTGTCGCGGGCGCACTTCATCGCGGTCGCCGCGCGCGCCATGCGGCAGATCCTGGTCAACCGGGCGCGGGCCCGAAGCGCGCAGAAGCGCGGCGGAGAGGCGCAGCACCGCACGACGCTCTCGGGCATCGGCACCGATCCCAACGCCGTCGTGGACGTGCTCACCCTCGACGAGGCGCTGCAGGCGCTGGAGGCGGTCAATCCCCGCGCCGCCGAGGTCGCGCTCCTGCGGACCTTCGGCGGCCTGACCGTGCCGGAGGTCGCCGAGGCCACCGGCCTGTCCGAAGCCACCGTCGGCCGGGCCTGGCGCTTCGCCCGCGTCTTCCTGGCGGACCGACTGTCTTGAGGTGAACGACGAGGAGGCCCGTCGCCTGGCCCGCGCGGGCGAGCTGTTCGACGCGGTGGTCGACCTCCCCGACGCGGAGCGGGACGCCGCCCTGGACGCCGCCTGCGCCGACGACCCCGCCCTGCGCGCCCAGGTGATCCGCTTCCTGGGCCTGGACGACGCCCCCAGCCCGCTGGACACCCTGCCCGAGCTGGGCGTGGTCCCGGTGCTGGCGAACGCGCTGTTCGAGGACTTCGTCCCCGAGCGCATCGGGCGCTTCCGGGTGCTCGGCGTGCTGGGGCGGGGCGGCATGGGCGTGGTCTACGAGGCCGAGCAGGCCCTGCCCCGGCGCCGCGTCGCCCTCAAGACCCTGCCCCTCTGGAACCGCACCGGGCCGGCGGTCGACCAGTTCAAGGCCGAGGTGCAGGCGATGGCGCGGACCCTGCACCCCGGGATCCCGCAGATCTACGAGGTCTTCGACCACGAGGGCGCCCCGGTGATGGCGATGGAGCTGGTGGACGGCCCCCCGCTGCTGGAGGCGGCGGCGGGCCTGGACCGGCGTGGCCGCGTCGCCCTGCTCGTGGACATCGTCGACGCGGTCGCCCACGCCCACGGCCGCGGGGTGGTCCACCGGGACCTCAAGCCGGACAACGTGCGGGTGACCGCGGCGGGGCAGCCCAAGGTGCTCGACTTCGGCATCGCCGCGCTCACCGGGGATCGGGCCTTGAGCGCCGGGACGCGGGCCTACATGCCGCCGGAGCAGCTCGAGGGCGGGACCGCCGACGCCCGCTCGGACCTCTACAGCCTGGGGGCGCTGGGCTGGGAGCTGCTCACCGGCGCGCTGCCGGTGCCGGTGGAGGGCCTGGACGACGCGACCCTGATCGCCCGGAAGCGGGCGCCGCTGCGGCCCCCGGAGGGGCTGCCCCGGCCGCTGGGGGCGGTGCTGCGCAAGGCGCTCTCGCCCGCCCCCGAGGACCGCTACGCCTCCGCCCGCGCCCTCGCCGACGACCTCCGCCGCGCTCTCAATAGCCGCCCGGTGGACGCTCTGGCGGGGGCCTGGCTGCCCTGGCTCACCGCCCACGCCTGGCGCCTGCGCCGCCGCGCCGCTCTGGTGATTACCGCAGGGCTCACCGCCGGGGTCCTCCTGAGCCTGGTCCAGCAGCTCCAGGCGCGCCGCGCCCGCGCGTCGGTGGACGCCCAGGCCGCCCGGGAGCTGGCCGCGCTCCAGCAGACCGCCGCGCGCCTCGGCGCCGACCACCCGACCGCCGCCGCGGCCTTCGACGCCTTCGTCCGCGACGTCCGCCACGACGGCGCCCCTGCGATCTCCGAGGCCTGGCGCTGGCGGGGCGAGGCGGGGGTGGGCGACCGGCCCCGCCTGGACCTCGAGGCCGCCTGGCTGACCGCGCCCGACGCGAACACCGAGCGGGAGGCGCTGCGCGCGCTGGCCGGACGGCTCGCCCAGGAGGAGCGGTGGGCCGCGCTGGCCGCCGTGCTGGAGCGCCTGCCCCCCGACGCGCTGCCGGAGGTGCGCCTGCTCGACGCCCTCGCCCGGCGGGACATGGCGGCCGCCCGCGCCTTCGCGGCCCCCGAGCTGCAGCCTCTGCTGGCGCTGCTGGCCACGGCCCGCGAGGACCCCACCCCGTGGAAGCGCGGCGCGCTGCTCCCCGACGGCGATCGCCTGGGCGCTGTGCAGGGTCGCCTGGCCCGGGTGCGGCCGGACGGCGCCGTCGCGGCCGAGGTCGACCTGGCGACCGCCGCGACGCCCCGGCGCCTCGCCCTGGACGGCGCGCAGCTCTGGTTCGTCCTCCACGAGCCGGGGTACAGCCAGGTGATGCGGGTGGACGTCGACCTCGCGGTGCCGCCGCAGGAGGTGGAGCGCCTCGACGGTCGGGCGCGCGCCATGATCGTCGCTGATGCCGATGGGGACGGCCTCACGGAAAGATACACCCTGCTGATGGAGCCCACCGGGCTGGTCCGGGCCGAGCCCGCGGAGGGGTCCTCCCGGCCCGAACCGGGGGCCGGCGTGTACCAGGGGGGCGCGGTCCCCGGGACGCTCTCCTGGCTGCAGGACCCGCCGCTGATGCTGCTCGCCAGCGGCGGCTGGCGGGATCAGGACGTCCGGGCGCTCGTCTCGGAGGGGGACGCGGTGCGCCTGGCCGGGCGGCTGCGGGTGCACGGGCTCGCCGCCCTCGCGACGCCCGATCCGCCCGACGCGGCGGCGGTGTGGGTGCTGGGCCTGCCGGAGGGGACCCCGCCCCTCACGGGCGGGCTGGACGAGGAGGCCTCCGGGGTGCTGGCGCGGGCGCGCTGGGCCGGCGGCGCCCTGACCCCCGTGGCCCGGATCGAGGCGCCGGGCCGCCAGGAGGGCACCATCGTCGCGGTGGACCCCGACGGACGTGGGGCGACGGCCATCGCGGTGAGCGCCAGCAGCCACGCCAGCACCCTCAACGACCTGCTGCTCGCGACGACCCGCGCCGACGGCAGCATCGCCGCCCTGCGGCTGCCCGGCCTGCGCCTGCTCGACGCGGGCGAGGTGGACGGCACCCCCGGCGACGAGCTGTGGGTCACCGACGGGGCGCGCTCCTGGCTGTTGGGGATCGACGGCGATCCCCCCTGGACACCCGCTGCGCGGCCGCCCGAGCCGCCCCCGCCCGCGCCGCCGCCGGACGACGCCTCCCCCTGGCTGCGCACCCGCTGGACCCGCGCCGAGGCCCTGGTCTCCCTGGGGCTGGCCGAGGACGCCGCCGCCCTGCTCGCGGACCTCGGGGAGCGACCCGGGGACCTCGGCGCCGCCGCGCTGGCCCGCGCCGTCGGGCTGGTGGCGGACGAGCCGGAGCTGGCCGCCCGCTACGCCCGGGCGCTGGTCGCCCGACCGACCCTGAGCGACGGCCACCGCGCGCTGGCCCGAGGCGCCCTGCTGGCGGTCCAGGATCACGAGGCCCTGCGCGCCAGCGGGATGGCCGGCGCCCTGCCCGAGCCCGTCGTGGTCCTGGACGGCGTCACGCTCCACCCCGCCTGGCAGCTCCCCGATCCGGCCGCCGCCCGCCTCAACCCGAGCCTCGGCGGACTGGAGCTGAGCCTGCGGGCAGACCGGGGGCCCGCCCTCGCCCTCCCGCTGACCTGGGACGGCGAAGGGATCGAGGTCACCGTCACGCTGACCCAGCTCGAGCAGGACTGGGCCAGCGGCATCGAGATGCAGCTGATCCCCGACGCGGGCCCGATCCTGCAGGCGGGCATGGAGCACCGCGGCGGCGGCGGGAGCGACACCCACCAGCTCACCCTGTCGTGCCGCGGGGCGGACGTATCCAAAGCAGAGCCCCTCTCCCGGTTCGCGCTGGGCCCTCGGACGCTGCGCCTGTCCTGGCTCGCGGGCGCGGTGCGCTGCGGCCTGGACACGATCAGCCTCACTTTGCCCGCGCCGGGCACCCCCGGGCAGGCGACGCTGATCCTCCAGGGATACGCGATGGCCTGGCGGGCGCCGTCCTGGACCCGCGTGCTCATCCAGCGGGTCGCGATCCGCGGGGCGACGCCCGTGGTCCGGCCGGCCGACCCGGGGGCGCTGGCCTTCGCGCGCGGCGACCCGGACGCCCCCCTCTCCCCGGACGCCCCGCCGCTCCTCCAGGTGCTCGCCGCCGCCGCGTCGGGCCGCGTCGGGCCCCTCGACCGCCTGAGCGACGGGGAGGCCGGGTTCCTGCTCCGGCTCGATCCGTGGACGTGGGCCGCCCCGCTGCGCGCGGCGCTGGGGGGCCGGTTCGCCGAGGTGTGGCAGGCCGCCTGGGTCGTCCCCGTGGGCTACCGCACCGAGGCCGCGCAGCGGGCACTCCTGCTGCCGGCGTTCGCCGGGCTGCCCCTCCAGGGGCCGGCCGCAGAGCAGCTCACCCTGGGCCGCGCTGAGGCGCTGGTGTCCGACGGGCAGCCGCTGGCCGCGCGGGTGGCGCTGGAGCGCCTCCGGTCCCTCCGGCCGGAGGCGCCGCGGGAGGAGCTGGCCCAGGCCTGGGCGCTGACCGCCCGGCTGCGGGCCCTCAGCGGGGACGAGGCCGGCGCGCGCGCGGCCATCGCCGCCTGGCTGGACAGCGCCGCAGCGCCGCTGGCCGTCCTGGACGCCGTCTACGACGACCCGCTGCTGGCCCCCCTCGCGCCCGCCGGGTCTGCCCCGGCCCCCATCGTCCGGGGCGCCCCGTGACCCCCCCGATGCCCGAGCGGATCGGCCGTTTCCGCGTGCTGCGCGTGCTCGGCCGGCGAGGCGCGGGGGTGGTGTACGAGGCCGAGCAGGACCTGCCCGCCCGGCGGGTGGCGCTCAAGACCCTCCCGCCCCAGCGCCGGGACGCCTCGGCGATGACGCTGTTCCACCTGGAGGTGCAGGCGATGGCCCGGGTCCTGCACCCGGCGATCCCGCAGATCTACGAGGTGTTCGAGCACGCCGGGGCGCCGGTGGTCGCGATGGAGCGGGTAGAGGGCGACGCCCTGCTGGACGCCGCCGCCGCCCTGGACCTGCCCGCCCGGACCGCGCTGCTCGCCGGCATCGCGAGCGCCGTGGCCCACGCCCACGCCCGGGGGGTGGTCCATCGGAGCCTCCGGCCGTCGAACGTGCAGGTCAACCGGGACGGCCAGCCCAAGGTGCTCGACTTCGGCCTGGCGGCGCTGGCCGAGGATGAGCCGGTCCCGGAGGCCGAGCAGGTCTGCGCGGCGCCTGAGACCCGCGCCGGGGTCGCCGCGGACGTGCGCTCGGACGTCTACAGCCTGGGCGCGCTGGGCTGGATGCTCCTCACCGGCCGCCCGCCCGGGGAGGGGCGGCTGCCGGGGCCGCTGGAGGCGATCCTGCGGCGGGCGATGGCGCCCTCCCCCAGCGGGCGGTACCGCTCGGCCCGGGCCCTGGCGGAGGACCTGGAGCGTTACCTGGCGAGCCGGCCGGTGCGCGCCCAGGCGGGGCTGTGGGGCCCCTGGATCGCCGCCCACGCCCGCCGGCTGTGGGCCCGCGGGGCGCTGGCGCTGCTCGCGGCGGCGCTCGTCGCCGGGCTCCTCCACGGGGGGCGGCTCCTCCAGGAGCGCCGCGAACGCGCCGACGCCGAGGCCCGGGCCGCCCGGGACCTCGCGCTGCTCCAGGAGCGGGCCCGAAGCCTCGGCGCGGACGACGACGGCGTCTCCGCGGCCTTCGGCCTGTTCTCGCAGGAGCCTGACTACGAGGGGACGCGGGCGCGCTCCGAGGGCTGGCGCTGGTGGGGCACCCGCCCCGGCGCGACCACGCCGCGCCTGGACCTCGCCTATGCCTGGCTCACCGCCCCCGAGACCGAGACCGAGCGCGCCGCCCTGGAGGCGCTGGCCCGCGTGATCGCGGCGCAGACCCTGGCCGCGGAACTGCCCCCGGAGACCGGCTGGCCGGCGCTGGCCGCGCTGCTCGATCGCCTGCCCCCGGACGCGGCCCCTGAGCTGCGGCTCCAGGAGGCCCTCGCCCGGCGGGACGTCGACGCGGCGGAGCGCCTCGCCGACGCGGACGTCCTGCCGCTGGTGCGTCTGCTGAGCCGGGCGCGCCCGCTGCCCGAGCCCCCGGAGGTGCCCTCGACCGCGCGGACCGGCCTGCACGCGGCGGGCCCTGGCGGCGTCCCCAACCCGATCATCGACTGGCCGGCGGTCGGCGCGCGGGTGGTGGGCAGCGACGGCTGGGGCGGCGACGACCTGCGCGTCCTGCTCCCCGACGGAGACCGGATGAGGCTCGCTGGGCGCGTCCGGGTGCGGGTCCTGGCCGTCACGCTGTTCACCGCCGCGGACGGCCGCCCCGAGCTGGCGGTGCTGGGCCTTCCCGCCGAGCGGCCGCCCCGCTGGGACGAAGCGAAGGAGCGCGTCCTCCTGGTCCGCTGCGGCTGGGCGGACGGGCGCCTCTCGATGCGGGAGACCCAGGCCCTGTCCATCACCCACGCGACCCGCGTCGAGGCCGGTGACCTCGACGGGGACGGGCTCGACGACCTGGTGATCTCGGCGGAGCGCCCCGAGCACGGCCTGCTGATGCTCCGCCAGCGCGCGGACCGGCGGATGCAGGCCCTGCCGCTGCCCGGCCTCAGCCTGGTGGCCCTCGGCCAGGCCGACGACGACCCCGCCGCGGAGCTGTGGGTCAGCGACCCGGACCGCTCGTACCTGCTCGGGGTGGAGGGCGGCGCGCCGCTCCCCCAGCGGCCCGCGGCGACCCTGGCATCCCCGTCCCCGCCGCCCCCCGGCGCGAGCGGGTGGCTCGGGACCCGGTGGGCCCGCGCTGAGGCGCTCGCCGCGGTGGGCCTGCCCGACGACGCCGCCGCCATCTTCGGCGAGCTGGGGGCCCTCCCGGGGGAGCTGGGGGTGGCCGCCCTGCTCCGCGCCATCGCGCTGCTCGACGACCCGGAGGCCGCCGCCCCCCACGCCCGCGCCCTGGTCTCCCGGGCCCGCGCGGCGCCGGGCGCGCTGACCCCGGCGCAGCAGGCGATCGTGGCCGACACCCTGCGCCGGGTCCACGACCACGAGGCCCTGCGCACCCTCCTGCCCGACCGCGACGAGACCCGACGCGCCCTCGCCAACCGGGTCACCCTGTACGACGGGCGCTGGGTCCCGTCCCTGCAGGTGGAGGACCTCGCGGCGGTGCGCTTCGATCCAGCGCAGGGGGTGCTGCTCCTCAACCTGGCCAACGGCCGCGGCCCCGCGCTCTCGGCGCCGCTGAGCTGGGACGGCCGCGCCCTGGAGCTGCGGCTCGACCTGGACCTGCTGGAGCAGGACCTGGTGAGCGGCGTCGAGGTCCTGATCGAGGTCGGTGACGCCTGGCGCGCCGGCCTGCGCCTGGGGCGCGGAGAGAGCGGTGCCCCCGAGGAGCACCACCACTTCATGCGCTGCGGGCCGGACCTGGAGTGGGGTGAGGGCGCCCGCACTCCGCTGTCCCTGGGGCCACACACCCTGCGCCTGTCCTGGGACGGCGCGCGCGAGGAGCTGCGCTGCGCGCACGACGGCGCGTCGCGGGTCGTCCCGCTCCCGGGGCCGCCGCCGGAGCTGGCCGGCCAGCCGGCGCGCCTGGTGATCCGCCCGGTCTCCGGCCCGCGCCCCTTCGGCCGGCTGCTGGCCCGGCTCCACCGCATCGAGCTGGCGGGGGCCCGCCCCACCGCGCAGCCGACGTCGCCCCGGACCGCCTTCGTGCGCGGCGATCCCGAGGCCGCACGGCGGCTGCTCGACGGCGCCGCGCCCCTCGCCCGCGCCCTCGCCGCAGCGGCGCTCGGGCTGCCCGTCGACGGCCTGGAGGCGCTCCCCTGGGACGACGCCCGGACCCTGCTGCGCGCGGACCCGGTCACCTGGGCCGAGCCCCTGCGGGCCAGCCTCGGCGATGCCTTCGTGTCGCTCTGGCTGGAGGCCTGGGACGGGGTTCAGGAGCCGTCCGCGCCGCCCTCCTGGGCGCCTCTGCTGAACCCTGCGCTCCAGGGCCTCCCCCTGGACACCCCGGCGGCGCGGCGCCTGGCCCTCGACCGGGTCGAGGCGCTGCTGCTGGCCGGCCGCGCCCTGGAGGCCCACGCGCTGCTCAAGCAGGTCGTCGCCGCGCACGGGGGGCGCGACGTCGGGCCGGACCGCGAGGCGCAGGCGCGGGCCTGGGCGCTGACCGCCCACGCCCGGCTCCGGTTGGGGGACGAGGCAGGCGCCCAGGAGGCGATCCGGGCCTGGCTGGAGGCTGCCCCGTGGCCGGAGCAGGCCCTGGACGACCTCTTCGAGGACCCGGCGCTCGCGCCCCTGGCCCCGCCGGGCCTCCACCCGGCGCCCGCGGTCCGGGCGCCCTGATCGCAGCCGGGATCAGGTGGCCGCGTGCCGCCGACGCCGACGCCCGAGCGCCAGCAGGCCCAACAAGGCCGTCCACATCGCCATCTCGGAAGACCGCGTCGCAGAGGCGCAGCCGCAGCCCTCGCCGCCCTTGTCCTCGCCGCCGATGCCGGTGTCGTCCAGCCCGCCGCCGTCGGTGAGGTCCTGGCCGTCGCAGTCCTGGTCGATGCCGTCGTCCGCGATCTCGGCCGCGCCGGGGTAGGTCGCCGGGTCGGTGTCGTCGCAGTCCTGGGTGTCGTCGAGGAAGCCCTCGGGCTGGTCGCAGGCGGTGGTGGTGACGTCGGGGTCGCCGAAGCCGTCCCCGTCCGCGTCCGCGTGCCAGATGGAGGCGTCCAGGGCGTCGGGGCCGTCCACGGTGCCGTCGCAGTCGTTGTCGGTGGCGTCGCAGACCTCGTCGGCCTCGGGGTTGATGTCCGCGTTGCCGTCGTCGCACTCCTCGCAGGCCGCGAAGCCGTCGCCGTCCACGTCCGCGAAGCCCACGCTGCCGTCGCAGTTGTAGTCGTTCGGGTCCGCGCAGTCGGTCTCGGGGGCGCCCGGGTGGAACGCGGCGTCGCCGTCGTCGCAGTCGTCGTCGGTGGCAGCGTAGCCCTCGGGCTGGTCGCAGGCGGTGGTGGTGAAGCGGTCGCCGCCGTAGCCGTCGCCGTCGTTGTCGCCGTACCAGACCGACGCGTCGATGGCGTCGTCCTCGTCGACCTCACCGTCGCAGTCGTTGTCGATGGTGTCGCACAGCTCGTCGGCGTCGGGGTTCACCGCCGCCGCCGCGTCGTCGCAGTCGTCGTCGTTGTCGCTCGTGGCCGAGGGCTGGTCGCAGGCCAGCACCGTCGACGCCGCGTCCCCGAAGCCGTCCCCGTCGACGTCGCTGTACCAGGTGTCGGCGGTGGAGGTGTCGAGGTCGCTGTCGTCGTCGTCGATGGCGCCGTCGCAGTCGTTGTCCAGCCCGTCGCAGACCTCGGTGGCCGCCGGGGAGATCGTCCGGTTGCGGTCGTCGCAGTCGCTGGCGTCGGTGGTGGTGAAGCTGGGCTGCGTGCAGCTCGTCACCGCGTTGCTGGGGTCGCCGTAGCCGTCGTTGTCGAGGTCGTAGTACCAGGTCGTCGCGTCGGCGGCGCTGTCCTCGTCCACCGTGCCGTCGCAGTCGTTGTCGACGCTGTCGCAGACCTCGGTGGCGCCCGGGTACACGGTCGCGTCGTTGTCGTCGCAGTCCGTGCCCCCGTAGAGGGCGTCGTCGTAGCCGTCCCCGTCCAGGTCGGGGGTGTACTCGATGGTCACCGTCCCCGCCGGGCCCACCACGCCCGTGGCGTCGTCCACCAGCACGACGTGGAAGGTGCCGCCACCGGAGAAGTCGTCGTAGAGGTCCTCGGTGCCGTCCGCCGCGATCGACACGTCGGTGACGAAGGCCCCCGTGCTGTCGAAGATCCAGGCGGTCACCGCGCCGCTCGAGCGGATCGTGATCTCGGTGTCCGAGACCGATCGCACCACGGGTCCCTCGAAGGTGGAGCCGACGTCGCCGGTCGGGCCGGTGGTCAGGCTGGGGGGCGCGGTGCCGTCCACCCGCAGGCGCCCCTCGCCGCCGTCGCCGGAGAAGTAGACCCCGCTGCCCTCCACCCCGCCGTAGCCGCCGTGCACGTTGATCGCGGCGTCCACAAGGCCGGAGACGGTGCTCGCCGCCAGGAACAGGCCGCCGCCGCTGCCGGCGCCGCCGCCGGTGGAGCTGCCCGGGTTCACCCCGCGGCAGTCGCCGCCGTCGCCGCCGCGGGCGTCGAACAGCCCGTTCGCGCCGATGGAGAGGGTGTCGGCGACCAGCAGCAGGCCACCGCCGCCGCCGCCGCCGCCCGAGTCGCCGGTGCCGGAGCCTGAGTCGCCGCTGCCGCCGCCGGAGCCACCGGCCAGGGGCACCAGGCTGTCGTCGCCGTTGGTGTAGCCGGCGCCGCCCACCCGATAGGAGGTGTCCGAGGGCGCGCCCACCGTGCCGGTGCCGTTCTCGCCGTCGGTGCCGAAGCCGCCCCCGCCAGAGCCCCAGCCGCTGGCCTCGGAGTGCCCGGTGGCGCCGCCGCCGCCGAAGCCGCCGTCGCCGGAGGTGCCGCAGCAGTACCCGCCGATGCCGCCGGTGCCCCAGAACATGCCGGTGCCCCCGCCGGAGCCGCCCGCGTAGCCGGCCGCCGCGTTGGCCACGTCGGTGAACACGCCCTCGCCGCCGTCCTCGCCGTCGTTGCCCTCGGCCGCGCCGATCCCACCGTTGGTGAACAGGGTGCAGCTCGAGGTGGGGGCGCCGCCACCGCCGCTGAAGCCGTCGCCGGCCAGGGCGATCACGTTGGAGACGCACTCCGAGCCGGCCCCGCCGCCGCCGCCGCCAGGCCCACCGCTGCCGCCGTCCGAGGGGTAGGCGTTCGTGGTCGTGTCGCCGTCCTCGCCGGACACGTCGACGGTGCCGTTGATCGTGGCGGTGCCCTCCACCAGCACGGTCAGCGGCAGGTAGGCCTCGTTGCCGGCGCTGGAGCCGTCGGGGTCGGACAGGTCGAAGATCAGGGTCTCGCCGTTGGCCACGGTGAGGCTCTCGAACACCACCGTGCCCCCGTCGCTGCGCAGGCTGGAGGAGATGGTGATGACCCCGTCGGCCGCGCCGTCGGCGTCGTTGGTGCCGCCGTCCACCGGGGCGCTCTCGGCGTTCACGATGGAGAAGCGGTTGTCGATGCCGGTGTTGAAGGTGGACATCGGCGTGCCGTCGATCGAGACGATGCAGTCCTGGGGGGAGGCGCCGCTGTCGATGAAGAACACCGTCTGGAGCACCGCGCCCGCGATCGGGTTGGCCGGGTCCGCGGCGCGGTCCAGCGCCCCGAGGGTGGCGATGGTGATGTCCGAGCAGGCCGTCGTCACGACCTCGCTGCCGGTGAAGCCGCCGGCCTCCCGCAGGATGTTGACCTGGACGGCCATGCCGGGGGCGCCGGCGTCGACCTGGAGAAAGTCGGCCGCCCAGGTGTTGGGGACGGCCAGAGCGAGCAGGAGCATGGAGACCTCCAAGCGATGGGGGCCATCATCGTAGATGAGCGATTGAACCCGCTCAAGCTCTGCTTGGACCGCTTGATGACTCCAGGCGCGCCAGCCTGCGGGACGCCGCCTTCAACAGCCTCGATCGGAAGCTGCGCATCGGATCCTCGTCGCGCAGCGCGCGCAGCCGGTCCAGCTCCCCGTTGATCGCGGCCTCCACCTGCCGGCGGACCTGCCAGCACACCGCGTCGTCGTCCTGCCGGCCCTGCAGGTGCGCGGTCGGGATGGGCTCGGCCACCGAGAAGTACAGCCGCACGGGCCGCGGCCACAGGGTCGGCCCCAGCCCGTGGGCCAGCGGCAGCACCTGATCCAGCGGCACGTTGAGCGCCCCGTAGACCGCCTCGATGAGCCCGGCGTGCTCCGAGGCGAGCAGGTCGTCCCGGTCCATCACGATGGTCCAGGCCTCGTCCGCGCCCAGCGCCGCCCAGGGCACGATGGGGCAGCCGTGGGCGATCGCCATCTTCACGAAGCCCAGGCGCTCCTTCCAGATGAGCTGGTATTCCTCCCCTTTGCGCTTGGCGGCCTCCCGCCCGCCGCCGGGGAAGACCATGACCGACTCGCCGGCCTCCATCAGCCGGGCGCAGTTCTCCCGGGTGCCATCCACCACCCCCCACCGGGTCAGCAGCGGCCCCCAGATCGGGACGCGGAAGTGGACGTGGTGGCCCAGCCCCCGCACGAAGATGCCCTTGCGATCCAGAAGCTCCATGAAGAACTGGGGCGCGTCGAGCATGGCGTAGAGGCTGTGGTTGCCCACGAACAGCATGGGCCCGGCGTCCGGGACCCGGTCGATGTCCAGGAACACCGGGGCGTGCAGCTTGCGCAGGGTCGCCAGCAGCGCGCGGACCTGGGCCATCTCCACGCCGGAGGGGATCTCGTAGGGCACCGGAGGCGGGGGCTGGGACATGGGCCGCTGCTATCCGGCCCGCCCCCCTTCGATCAAGCCGCGCGGCGCCTCAGCGCGGCAATGATCTGCTCGACCCGCGGCGCCTCGAGCCGACAGGTCCCCGGGTCGCCCGGCCCCTGCCCGGTGACGTCCTGCCCGCCCACCAGCACGGTGGGGGAGCCGTAGCCCCGGGTGCGGGCGGGGGCGTCGGGGTCCCCGGCGCGCCACTCCGCCCAGCTCGGCACCCCTCCCAGCGCAGCGATCGCCTCCCGAAGCGCCTCGCGGGCCTTGTCCACGTTCGGACAGTCCGGGTCATAGACGAGATCGACGCGGGTCATCCTGTACCTCCAGGTCGCCTCCCCCCATTCTATGGAGCCCGCAGGCCAGAAAAGGGTTCACCCGAAGATGACGAACAGCACCACCTCCCGCGCGGTGTAGCGCACAGCCTCGTAGAGCACCACCGCCGCGACCGCGCCCACGCCCTTGAACACGTAGTACTGCTCGGTGGGGCGGTTGTACACCAGGGGGGTGACCACCCCGGGCAGGGCCTCCACGATCCAGCGCTGCTTGCCGCAGGCCGGCACGTCCAGCCGCACGACGTGGAGCCCCGGGGAGAGCCCGACCAGCGCGCCGGGCGCGACGTCGTCCTGGGGCCTGCCGTCCACCCGCAGGCCGGCGACGTCGAAGAAGCCCTGGACCTGGAGCACGACGGCGCCGGGGTCCACCGCCTCCAGGTCCGCGGTCATCCAGGCCGACTCGATGGCCTCGGTGCCGATGACCCACTGCGTGCCGCGCTCGTCGATGATCTCCCCCGCGCAGGTCTCCAGCACCGACACCAGCTCGCCGCGCAGGGCCTTCCCGCTCTTGAGGGAGACCTCTACCGGCTCGCCCGCCACGGCGACCGCCACCATGAGGGGGAGCAGGCTCAACGGAAGAGCTGGCGCCAGCCGATCTCCTGGGGCGGGAGCAGGGCGCGGCCGCCGCTGACCAGGATCCAGGCGCGGGCGTCGCTGTCCTCGCCGGCGCGGAGCCGCTCCAGGGCGCGGGTGATGGGGGTGAAGCGGCAGGACACGAAGCGCTCCATGCCCAGGTCCAGGCAGGAGCGCAGGCGCCGCCAGCCCTCCTCGGGGACCCCGTCGCCGAAGCGGCGCATGTCCCCGTCCAGGTCGGGCTGGCCGCGCTCGTCCAGGGGAATCCACAGCTCATCGTCCACGGTGAACCGGGCGATCTGCTGGCCACCCCGGTACTGGAGCCAGGCGCGGCGCTCGGCGTCTCCGTCGAGGCGGGCCAGGCCCACGCCGTGGTCCTGGGTGGACAGCGCGGCGGCGACCACGGCGAGGTCCACCGGGGCGGGCCGCCCGTCCTCGGTCAGCAGGCGCACCGCCAGCGCGTTGGCCCGCGGCACCGGCACGGCGAGGGCCACCACCGAGGACGCCGCGAAGGGCACATGCGCCAGCGCCCGGGCTGCGCGGTCGGCCGGGGTGCCGGGCAGGATGAGCAGTTCGAGGGCGGGGTGCATGGGGTCCTTCACAGCAGGAGCTTGATGCGGGGGAGGGCGCGCAGGGCCTCGTAGGCGGCGTAGACCTCCTCGATGGACTCCACCCGGGCGGTGATGCGCACCGAGGTCCACTTGCCACCCCGGGACGCGGCGTGGGAGACCGCGACGACGTCGCGGGACAGCGCGCGCTGGACGTGGCCCTCGGCGTCCTGGATCAGGGTCTCGCTGTGGGCGGCGATGACGCGGAAGGTGAAGTCCGCCGGGAACTCCATCAGCGCGTCGAGGCCCGGGGGCGTTGCGTCGGCCATCAAGGGGACTCCGTTGCGAAGAGGGCCTGTTATCACGGGGCCTGCTACGCTGGGGGGGTGACAGAGCTCCATCCTACAAGCACCCGCCGCCTGAGCGCCGACGAGTCCCGAGCCCGCCTGATCGAGGCCGCCGCCGACCTGCTGCGGGAGCGCCCCCCCGCCGAGGTCAGCGTGCGCGAGATCGCCGCCGCCGCGGGCGTCAACCACGGTCTGGTCCACCGCCTGTTCGGCGGCAAGACCGGCCTGGTGCGCGCCGTGCTGCGCCGGGTGTACCGGCAGACCGGCGCGGCCATCGACGCCCGGCTGGACGACGACCTGGAGGACGCCCTCGTCCAGGGCCTGGAGGTCCTCCAGCGGGAGCGCTGGATCGTCGACGTGATGGCCCACGTCATGCTGACCGAGCGCAGCGCCGAGGGCCTGCCCCGGGCGGGCATGATGCCCCTCGTGCGCGCCCGCCTCGGGGCGTCCGGCGAGGACGCGGACGTCGCGGCGGTGGTCGCGGTGGGCGAGGCCGCCGTGCTCGGCTGGCTTTTGTTCGAGCCCCTGGTGGCCCGAGGCACGGGCCTGGACCAGCGTCCCCCCGCCGAGCGCGCCCGCGCGATCGCCCGGGTCCTGGCCGACCAGTTCGGCTCCCTGCTCCGCGAGGCCCACAGCCCCGACCGCCCCGTGCAGAAGATGTAGTCGCTGACTACAATGCGCTGAGCCCCCGATCCTGGAGCTTCCAAAGATGTCTGTCGACGGCAAGGCCATCGTCACCTGCGCGCTCACCGGCGTGCTGACCAACCCCGCCCAGCACCCCGTCCCGGTCACCCCCGCGCAGATGGCGGCCTCGGCAAAGCAGGCCTTCGACGCCGGGGCCAGCGTGATGCACTGCCACTTCCGCCAGCAGGATGAGGGCCTGGGGCACCTGCCCACCTGGGACCCCGATATCGTCGACGCCATCGCCCAGGCCATCCGCGACGCCTGCCCCGGGGTGGTGCTGAACTTCTCCACCGGGGTGGTGGGCCCGGACATCTCGGGCCCGGTGGCCTGCCTGCGCCGCAGCCGCCCCGAGATGGCCGCGCTCAACGCCGGCAGCCTCAACTACCTCAAGGTGCGCCGCAGCGGGCAGTGGGCCTGGCCCCCGATGCTGTTCGACAACCCGGTCTCCAAGATCCAGGGCTTCCTGGACGTGATGAACGAGGTGGGGGTCATCCCGGAGTGCGAGTGCTTCGACACCGGGATCGTGCGCAGCGTGGACCTCCTCCGCCAGGCGGGGCTGCTCCCTGAGGACCCCCACGTCTCCCTGGTGATGGGCGTGGCCTCGGGCATGCCGGCCAAGGCGCGCTGGCTGCCGCTGCTCATCGAGGAGCTGCCGCGCGAGGCCCACTGGCAGGCCATCGTCATCGGGCGGGCCGAGGTCTGGGACGTACACCGCGCCGCCGCCGAGCTGGGCGGCCACCTGCGCTCCGGGGTCGAGGACACCTTCTACCTGCCCGACGGGTCCAGGACGTCCGGCAACGGCCCCCTCATCGAGGCCCTGGTGGCCCTGGCCCGGGAGGTGGGCCGCGAGATCGCCTCCCCCGCCGAGACTCGCGCCCTGCTGGGGATCGCCTGATGCGCCCGCTGCCCACCGCCGTCGACCGCCGGGACCCGGTCTTCATCGAGAACCACGCGCAGAACCTCGCCGCGGTGGCCGTGCTCCAGGACGAGCTGGCGAAGTCCCGCCAGGGCGGCGGCCCCAAGTACAACCAGCGCCACCTGGACCGGGGCAGGCTGCTCCCCCGGGAGCGCATCGAGATGCTGCTCGACCCCGACGGCTACTTCCTGGAGCTGTGCCCCCTGGCGGGCCGGGACGTCGACCTCATCGCCCACGGCGCCGGACTCATCGGCGGGGTGGGCGTGGTCAGCGGCGTGGAGTGCCTCATCCTGGCCAACGAGTCGACCGTGCAGGGCGGGGCCATCAACGAGATCGGGGTGAAGAAGACCCGCCGGCTGGCCGAGATCGCCGCCGAGAACCGCCTGCCGGGGGTCTCGCTGATCGAGTCCGCCGGGGCCGACCTCCCCAACCAGTCGAGGATCTTCATCCCCGGGGGCGAGGGCTTCCGGGACATCACGCGGCGCAGCAAGGACCGCACCCCCACCGTGTGCCTCGTGTTCGGCAGCTCCACCGCCGGCGGGGCCTACATCCCGGGCATGTCCGACTACACGGTGTTCGTGAAGGATCAGGCGCAGGTGTTCCTGGCCGGGCCGCCGCTGGTGAAGATGGCCACCGGAGAAGAGGTCGACGAGGAGTCCCTGGGCGGCGCGACCATGCACAGTCGGGTCAGCGGGGTCAGCGACTTCCTGGCCGAGGACGAGCTGGACGCCATCCGCCTGGGGCGCGAGCTGATCGGCGCGCTGCGCTGGCGCAAGGCGGGGCCGCCCCCCAACGGCCCCGGCGACCCGCCTCTGTACGACCCCGACGAGCTGCTGGGCGTGGTGTCCCCCGACACCCGGGTGCCGTTCGACGCCCGCGAGGTGATCGCCCGGATCGTGGACGGCTCCCGCTTCCTGGAGTTCAAGCCGGGCTACGGCGCCACCCTGGTCTGCGGCTGGGCGGACGTCTGCGGCTACCGCGTGGGGATCCTGGCCAACAACGGCATCCTGTTCAGCGAGTCGGCCAACAAGGGCGCCCAGTTCATCGCGCTGTGCAACCAGCAGGACATCCCGCTCCTCTTCCTCCAGAACATCACGGGCTTCATGGTGGGCCGGGAGTACGAGGAGGGCGGCATCATCAAGCACGGCGCGAAGATGATCAACGCGGTGTCCAACTCCACGGTCCCGGCCATCACGATCATGATGGGGGCGAGCTTCGGCGCGGGCAACTACGCCATGATGGGGCGGGCCTATCAGCCACGGTTCCTGTTCAGCTGGCCCAACCACAAGATCGCCGTGATGGGCGGCGAGCAGCTCGCCGGGGTGCTCGACATCATCAAGCGGCAGTCCGCCGCCCGCAAGGGCAAGCCGGTGAACGAAGAGCAGCTCGCCTTCATGAAGCAGATGATCACCCAGCAGATCGACAAGGAGTCCAGCGCGTACTTCGCCACCGCCCGGCTGTGGGACGACGGCATCATCGACCCCCGCGACACCCGCGCGGTGCTGGGCATCACGCTGTCGGCCTGTCACACCAACACGGTCCAGGGCACCACGTCCTGGGGCGTCTACCGGCACTGAGGGCAGACCATGATCCGCAAGCTGCTGATCGCCAACCGTGGTGAGATCGCCGTCCGGGTCGCACAGACCTGCCGACGGATGGACATCGACACGGTCGCGGTGTACTCGGACGCCGACCGGGGGGCGCTGCACGTCCGCGCCTGCGACGAGGCCGTCCGGGTCGGCGCCGCGCCCCCCTCCGAGAGCTATCTCAACACAGAGGCCATCCTGGCAGCCGCCCGCCGCAGCGGCGCGGACGCGGTGCACCCCGGCTACGGCTTCCTCTCCGAGAACGCGGCCTTCGCCCAGGCCGTGATCGACGCGGGGCTCACCTGGGTGGGGCCGCCGCCCTCGGCCATCGAGGCGATGGGCCAGAAGGTGCAGGCCCGCGCCCTGATGCAGGACGCCGGGGTCCCCGTGGTCCCGGGCACCCACGACCCCACACAGTTCGAGCGGGTGGGCTTCCCCCTGCTGGTCAAGGCCGACGCCGGGGGCGGCGGGCGCGGCATGCGCCTGGTGCGCGAGGCGTCCGAATTGGAGGAGGCCCTGGCCTCGGCCCGGCGGGAGGCGGGCGCGGCCTTCGGCAGCGATCGCGTCTTCCTGGAGCGCTACGTGGAGCGGGCGCGCCACGTCGAGGTGCAGGTCTTCGGCGACACACACGGCACGGTCATCCACCTCGGGGAGCGGGAGTGCTCCGTGCAGCGTCGCCACCAGAAGGTCATCGAGGAGTCCCCCTCCCCGGCGGTCGACGAGGTGCTCCGCGCGCGCCTGGGGGAGGCCGCGGTGCGCGCCGCGCAGACGGTCGGCTACGTGGGCGCGGGCACGGTGGAGTTCCTGCTGGATGATCAGACCGGGGTGTTCTACTTCCTGGAGATGAACACCCGCCTGCAGGTGGAGCACCGGGTCACCGAGCGGGTGTTCGGCGTGGACCTCGTCCGGATGCAGTTGGAGGTCGCCGAGGGCGCCGCGCTGCCCGACGTCGGCCGGATGCGGGGCGCCGCCATCGAGGCCCGTCTGTACGCCGAGGACGCGGACCAGGGCTACCTGCCTCAGTCCGGGACCGTGCTGGATTTCTTCGCGCCGGTCCAACTGGACGTCACCGTGGACCGGGCCGTCGAGGCCGGGGACGCGGTCTCCATCCACTACGATCCGATGATCGCCAAGGTGATCGCCCGGGGCGCGGATCGAGAGCAGGCCCGGCGCCGGCTCTTGCGAGCGCTGCGCGACCTCTCCGTGCTGGGTCTCACCACGAACCGCCGCCAGCTCATGGCCATCCTGGAGCACCCGGAGTTCGTGCGGGGTGAGGCCACCACGGCGTGGCTCAGCCAGGTGGCGCTGCCCCCGCCGTCCGACACAGGGCGGCCCTTTGCCCGACTGTGCGCCCTGGCCCATGAGCTGACACAGATGGCCCCGCGCGTCCCCGGGGTGCCGCCGGGGTGGCGCAGCAGCCGCTTCCGCGACGCCGAGCTGTCTGTGGACGGTGAGCCGCTTCGCTGGCGCACAGAGGGCGCGGGCTGGCGCGTCTCCGACGGCGACGTCTCTGTGCTCCTTGAGGTGGAGCCCCTGGGGGGTGGCGCCCTGCGCGTCGGGGTGGACAGTCACCTCCGGACGGCGCGGGTGGTGGCCACGGCAGAGGGCTGGTGGGTCCACACCCCCGACGGCCAGTTCGTGTTGAATCGGGACCCCCGCTTCCCCGACACCCGGCGGGCCGACGCCACCGGCGGCTGCGTGGCCCCCATGCCCGGCAAGGTCCTGCGGGTGGAGGTGGCCCCCAAAGACACCATCACGAAGGGCCAGGCGCTGATCGTGCTGGAGGCGATGAAGATGGAGCAGACCCTGCGCGCGCCCCGGGATGGGGTGGTCGCGGCGGTGCGCGCCCAGGTCGGCGAGCAGGTCGACACGGGCGCGGTGCTCATCGAGCTGGAGCCGGTGGTAGAGTAGGGCCCTCCAGCCTGGAGGGTCGATGCGCCGAGAGTACGGGTGGATGGTCGCCGCCGCGCTCGGCGCGCTGCTCGCCTGGCTGCTGGGTGCGGTGATGTGGCCGGAGCGCCCTGAGGCGCCGGAGGCCCCGGCGGTGGCGACCCGCGCCGTCCTCCCCGCGCCCCCGCCGCCGGTGGACACGGCCGCCCCGGCGCAGGCACCCCGCCCCTCCCCTGCCCCCAGCGCGCCTCCCCTTGAAGATCCTCTGCCGTTCGCGCCCATGCCGCCAGCGACCCTGGAGGAGATGAGCCTCACCGCAGCCATCGAAGGGGTGGTCCGCACACCGGACGGCCGCCCGGTGGAGGACGCCCTCATCACCGGCGTGAGCTGCCTCGTCGGCGTGACCGACGGCGCCAGCGTGGCGCCGATCTACACAGACCGCGACGGGCGCTACGCCGGCAGGGCCATGATCCCGCTCGGCATGAGCGACGGCTCGGACGAGAGCGCGCGCTGCGAGCTGTACGTGCTCCGGCAGGACGGCGCGTTCTCCCGGCGGGAGGACCCGGTCGCCATCACGCTGCCCCAGGAGGGCACTGTGCGGGTGGACTTCATCGTGCCGGATGAGCCCATCGGGGGCATGGGCATCTCCATCGGGGAGCATGACCAGGGCATCCTGGTCATGCGGGTCCAGGAGGGCACGCCCGCCGAGGCCGCGGGCCTGCAGGCCGGGGAGGTGATCGTGGAGGTCGACGGCGTATCCACCACAGACATCGACGTGGACGAGTTCGTCCGCCTGGGCACCGGCGCGGTGGGCAGCGAGGTGGAGATCGTCGTCCTCAACACAGACGGCGGGGAGCGCACCGTGACGCTGGTGCGGGAGCGGGTGGAGTAGTCCGGGTCAGGCCGCGCCGAACATCCGGCTGGCGAAGCCGCCGATGGTGCGGAGGGTCTCCACGCCGCCGTTGACCGCGTCCTGCACGCTGCCCAGCGCGCCGTCGGCCTCGTTGGCGACGTCATTCACCGCGTCGTTGGCAGCGCCCTGCACGTCGTTCATCGCGCCGCCCACCGCCTCGTTCATCTCGTTGGAGATGTCGTTGACGGCCTCGGTGGCCTGGCCGAGGGCCTCGCTGGTGGCGCCCGTGGCCTCGCCCAGCGCGCCGTTCAGCTCGCTCATGCCGTCGCCGACGGCCTCGTTCAGCTCGCCCATGCCCTGCTCGCGCAGGTCGCCGAGCGCGTCGCTGGCCGCGCCGCTGAGGTCGCCCGCGAAGTCACCCAGCCCGACCTCGTTGGCGAGCTGCCCGGCGGTCTCGGCCAGGGCCCCCTGAAGCTCGGTGGTGGCCGTGTTCAGCGCGGTCGACATCTCGGAGGTGATCTGGGTCGCCGCGTTGGTGATCTCCGCGCTGATGTCGCTGACGGTGTTGTTCAGCTCGGTCATGATCGCGTCGGCGGCGCTGCGCAGCTCGGCGGTGATCTCCTGGACGGCCGAGGAGATCTGGTTGGTCGCGTCGGTCACCGCCGTGGTGAGGGTGCCCTGCACGTTGGAGATCGTCTCCCGCACCGAGCTGATGACGTTGTTGACGCTGTTCTGGAAGTCCTCCAGGCTGGAGGCCGAGAAGTTCGACAGGCTGTCGCTGATGTTGCCGAAGCCGTCCTGGAGGTTCTGGGAGAGGTTGCTGCCCAGGTTCGACATGGTGTCGCCCAGCCCGGACATCGCGTTCTGCAGGGAGCTGCCGACGTTGCTGACGGCGCTCTGCACGGTGCTCTGGAAGTTGCTGACGGCCTCGCCCACCCGGTCGGCGATGTTGGAGGCGGCCTGCTGCATGCTGTTGACGGCGTTCTGCGCGGCGTCGCCGATGGCGCTGGCCGCGTTGCCCATCGCGCTGCTCAGCGCGCCACCCAGCGGGCTCTCCGAGGGCGCGGCGGCGGCCGCGGGGCTGGAGGCTGCGCCCCCGCCGCCGTTTCCCTGGGCGGGGACGTGTTTGTTACCGGGGAAGTCCTTCGCGGCCATGCACACCTGCCCACGCAGTAAGGATGGAGCGGACACTCCTGTCCGCCGACCCTTCTTCTACCATGAGCGGCGCCGTTTTCGCAGGAATTCCTACGACTCGGGGCGGTAGTCCACCCACGCGCTCGGGCGCAGCCGGTAGTGGCCGCGCGGGTGAAGGCCGGCGGGGGCCAGCAGCACCAGCGGCCCGCCGTAGGGATCGGCCCCGGAGGCGCGCTCGACGGGCTCGTCGCAGTGGGTGGTGGGTTGCCCGTAGGCCGCACCGCCGCAGCGGTGGACGAACTGGGTGGCGCCGCCGGTGGGGTCGTCGAGGCCCCCCTCCGAGACCAGGCGCCAGGCCAGCACGGCGCGGTCGAGGGCGGGCAGCAGCAGCGCCTCGGGGATCGCCTCGGCGGGCCGCAGGGCGCGTCGGGTCGCCAGGCCCAGGAACTGCCGGGGGTTGGCGCAGTCCACAAACCCGGCGCCCGCGCCGCAGCCCGGGTAGGGGCGGTAGCCGGCCAGCCCGTCGGGGTCGGCGACCGCCGGGTCCAGCCGGTTGAACACCACCTGGAGCACGGCGACGGCCTCGTCCAGGCCGTGGGCGTTGCGCAGCAGGCGGCCCGCCCCGACCTCCGAGAGCACCAGCCGCACCGCCACCGACTCGGCGCCCTGGGCAGCGAGCTGCGACGGGGTCACCGGGGCGGTCAGCGCGTCGGGGTCGTAGGAGAGCCACAGGGTCTCGTCGTCCAGGGGCACGGCCACGCAGCGGGGCTCGGCCGCGCAGAGCTCGGCCGGATGGACATCACGGACGAACGCCTCGCGCGGGGGCTGCACCGCGGCGGGGGTCGTGGGCCACAGAAGCCCGGCGAAGAAGACGACCAGCAGGAGCAGCGGGGCGAGGTGGTTTCGCCAGTCTCCGATCGGTCGGGGGCCGCAGGCAGAGCAATGCCGTTCGCGCATCGGCGTCTCCGGATCAGCGGAGGCCGACCGCGCCAGGGCCGGACCTCAATCTTCGTCAGCCCACATAGATTATCGCGGGGTGCGGCCAGATCCTGTCCGGGGATGTAAACAAATGTTCAGGTGGTCAGGGATCGGCTTCAGGGGATGATGTGCCCAATCCCCAAGGGTGCCCCCGCCATGGCAAGAAGCCCGATGCCCCCCTCCTCGGCCCCCGCTCGCCTCCCCGACCGTGATCCCCTCGACTCCTTCGCCTCCCGGCACGCGCTCACCCCCGCCGCGCGCGCCGAGCTGCACGCGCTGGTCGACCTCACCTCCCCCGAGACCACCCTCCCGAGCTGGTCGGAGGGACAGGGCAGCGAGGCCCTCCGCACCCTGATCCTCGACGACGTGTCCGAGGGCCCGGCGGCCCCCACCGCGGCGGGGCTGGGGCGCTTCGAGCGCCTGGGCCTGCTGGGCGAGGGCGCCACCGGCACGGTCTGGCGGGTGCACGACCCGGTCCTGGGGCGCACCGTCGCGCTCAAGGTGCTGCGCCCCGAGCTGGGCCACCGCGCCGAGGCCCTGGCCCGGATCATCCAGGAGGCCCGCACCACCGCGCGGCTCCAGCACGCTGGCGTCGTGCCGGTCTACGAGCTGGGGCGGCTGGAGGACGGGCGGGTCTGGTTCACGATGCGCGAGGTGCGCGGCCGGACCCTGCGCGCGGTCATCCGCGACCGCTGGGCCTCCGACGGCACCGCCGCCCGGCGCGGGCTGGTGGAGCTGCTGCGCCGCGCCGTCGAGGCGGTCGCCTACGCCCACAGCCACGGCGTGGTCCACCGGGACCTCAAGCCCTCCAACATCATGGTCGGGGAGTTCGGCGAGGTGCTGGTGGTCGACTGGGGCCTGGCCCACCTGCTCGACGACGCGCCCCACGAGGGCCTGGCCAGCGCCGTGGGCACCCCCGGCTACATGCCCCCCGAGCAGGCCACCGGGCGCTACGACGAGATCGGCCCCCCCGCCGACGTGTGGTCCCTCGGCGCCATCCTGCTGGAGATCCTCACCGGGCGCGCCCCCTACGCCGGCCTGGAGGCCGAGGCCATCCTCATGCGGGTGCGGGCCGGGACGCCGCCCTCCCTGGACGGGGTGGAGCCCGCGCCCCTCGCCGAGGTCTGTGACCGCGCCCTGCGCCCCGCCCCCGAGCACCGCTACGGCGACGCCAGCGCCCTGGCCGCCGAGCTGGACGCCTGGCTCGTCGGCACCCGCGCCCGGGAGCAGGCCCTCGCGGCAGTGGCCGACTCCGACCGGGTGGGCGCGGAGATCCTGGGCCTCCAGACCCGCGCCGACGACCTGCGGGCCCGCGCCGAGCAGGCCCTCGCCGGGGTCCAGGCCTGGGAGCCCGAGGCCCGCAAGGCGGAGGGCTGGGGCCTGCTGCAGGACGCCGAGGCCCTGGATCAGCAGATCCGTCGGCTGGAGCAGCAGCGCCTGGAGGGGCTGCGCTCGGCGCTCTCCCTGGTGCCCGCGCTGCCCGAGGCCCGGGAGCGCCTGGCCGACCACTACCTCGCCGTGCACAAGGACGCCGAGGCCCGCCGGGACGCCGCCCGCGCCGCCGAGGCCGAGCTGCTGCTGCGCCGCTACGGCGCGGGCCGCCACGCCGCATGGCTGGAGGGCCGCGGGGCCCTGTCCCTGACCTCGGACCCGCCCGGCGCCGAGGTCGATCTCTACCGCTACACCCTCCACAACCGCCGGCTCGTGCCCACCTTCGAGCGCTCGCTGGGGGTCACGCCCCTGGACCGGGCCCCCCTGGAGCGGGGGAGCTGGCTGCTGGTGCTGCGGGCGCCGGGCCGCGCCGAGGTCCGCTTCCCCGTGCGCCTCGGGCGTCAGGAGCACCAGGCGGTCGACCTCCCCGTGCCCCTGCCCCCGCCCCTCGACCCGGGGGAGGTCTACGTGCCCCCCGGGCGGTTCCTGGCGGGGAGCGACCCCGAGGCCGACAAGGCCCTGCCCGGCCGGCGCCTCTGGGTGGACGGCTTCATCCTGCAGCGGCACCCGGTCACCAACCGCGACTACCTCACCTTCCTCAACGACCTGCTCGACCAGGGGCGGGAGGCCGACGCCCTGCGCTTCGCCCCCCGGGAGCGCCCCGGGGTCCACGGGGCCGAGGGCGCGCTGATCTACGGGCGGGACGCCGCCGGCCGCTTCATCCAGGTCCCCGACGCCGACGGGGACACCTGGGACCCCGACTGGCCGGTCTTCCAGGTGGACTGGACCTGCGCGGTGGCCTACGCCGCCTGGCTCACCGCCCGCACGGGTCAGCCCTGGCGCCTCCCCAGCGAGTGGGAGTGGGAGAAGGCCGCCCGCGGCGTGGACGGGCGGGCCTACCCCTGGGGCGATCAGCTCGACCCGAGCTGGTGCTGCATGTGGGACAGCCACGCCGCCCGGCCCCTGCCGGCGCGGGTCACCGCCTTCCCGGTGGACGAGAGCCCCTACGGCGCGCGCGGGCTGGCCGGCAACGTGCGGGACTGGTGCATGGAGGCCTGGGACCCGGAGGCCGACGGGCTCGGGGAGGCCCTGCGCCGCGCGGACATCGAGGCGCGGTGGGCCGAGGCCCTGGAGGCCGCCACCCAGCCCCCGCCCCGGGTGACGCCCCCGGAGCTGTGGCGGGCCCTGCGGGGCGGCTCCTGGAACGGCGACGCCCAGTTCGCCCGCACCGCCCAGCGCTCCTGGACCAGCCCCTCGCTGCGGGGGCCCTACCAGGGCTTCAGGCTGGCCCGCTCCTGGTCTCCCTGACCACGACCCGGAAGGCCGCGCGGTCCTCACGGGCGGCGGTGACCTCGCCGATGGCCACCGCGTCCCGCTCCCCCGCGCCGTGCAGGGCCGCCAGCAGCATGCTCACCTTGGCCGGGGAGACCGCCAGCAGGAGCCCGCCCGCGGTCTGGGGGTCGAAGAGCAGCTCCAGCCGGGGGTGGGCGTGGGCCTCGGGGGAGACGCTGAGGCCCTTGATGGCCTCGCGGTTCTGGTCGTGGAAGGTGCTGCGCTCGCCGCGCTGGAGCAGCTCGACCACCCCGGGCAGCGGCGGCAGGGCGTCGAGCCACAAGGTCGCTGAGAGGCCCGCGCCGCGCAGCATCTCTCCCATGTGCCCGGCGAGGCCGAAGCCGGTGACGTCCGTGGCTGCTGTGACGCCGATGCGGCGGGCGATCCCGGCGGCCGGGCCGTTGCCGCGCAGCATGCGCTGGAGCGCGGCGCCGACCCAGGTGCCCGCCGCGCGCCCGGCCCCGTCGGCGTGGAAGAGCACCCCGGTGCCCAGCGCACGGGTCAGCACGAGCCGGTCCCCCTCCTGCAGGGTGCTGTTGCGCCACAGCGCCGCGGCGTTCGGGGCGTAGCCGGTCACCGCGAAGCCCACCTGCAGCGTGTCGCCCACGGTGGTGTGCCCGCCCAGCAGGGCGCATTCGTCCACGTCCAGGGCATGCCGGGCCCCGGCGAGCACCTGGAAGAGGCACTCCTCGGGCTCCTCGTCCTCGGGCACGGTGACCAGGGCCAGGGCGTGGCGGGGGGCGACCCCGGTGGCGTGCAGGTCGGAGAGCGCGTTCACCGCCGCCACCCGCCCGACCAGCCAGGGGTCGTCGGTGAAGGCGGGGAAGGCGTCGATGGAGGAGACGATGACCTCGCCGGGGCGCTGCACGGCGACGGCGTCGTCGGCCGCTGCGAGCCCCATGAGCACGTCGTCGTCCTCCACCGGCTGGAGCCGGGACAGCGCCCGGGACAGCGCCGAGGCCCCGACCTTGGCCGCGCAGCCCCCGCAGACCATCTCCATCTCGGCCATCGGGGGCATGCCCCGGGTGAAGGCGCTCGCGGGCGCGCCGCCCTCGTCCAGGACCTGGAAGCGCTCCATGAAGCGGCGGTCGATGCGATCCTTGAGCCGGAAGACCCAGGCGCCCTCGAAGGCCAGGCCCCACTTCGCGCCCAGCGCGGTGCCGTCCCCCAGGTTGAGCAGGGCGAGGAAGTCTCGCTGGGGGCGGTAGCGGCGCAGCGGGCGGCCGGCCAGGGCGGCGGCGAGGTTGTCGGCCAGAAAGGGGCCCTGGCGCACCGCGTAGACCCCGGCCTTGGGGGTGTCGGGGAAGTCCGCGAGGGTGGCGCAGTCGCCCACCGCGAAGAGCGCGGGGTGGTCGCGGACCTGGAGGGTGGGCTCGGTGAGCACGAAGCCCTGCGCGTCGACCGGCAGGCCGCTGCGCCCGAACAGCGCGGGGGCCGCCGCGCCGGTGACCCAGAGGGTGAGGTCGCTGTGCAGGGCGCGCCCGTCGTCCAGGCGCACCGCGTCGTCGGTGACCGAGGCGACCCGGGTGTCGTGGAGGATGGTGATGCCCCGCCGCTCGGCCGCCCGGTGGGCGAGTCGGGCCAGGCCAGCGGGCTGCCCGGGCAGGATGCGCGCCCCGGCGTCGACCAGCGTGACCTCGATCTGCTTCACCCCCGCCCGGCGCAGGCGCTCGCGCACGCAGAAGGCCAGCTCCACCCCGCCGGCCCCCGCGCCCACGACCACCGCCCGGACCCGCTCGCCGAAGCCGCGCCGCGCGCGGGCCTCGAAAGCCTCCACCAGGCGGTGGATGGGGCGGGTGGGCAGCGCGTAGGGCTTGACCCCGGGCAGCTCCACCCCGGAGACCCGGCTGCCCAGGTTGAAGCTGGCGAGGTCGTAGCGCAGGGGCGGGCGGTGGGCGAGCAGCACCCGCTGGTTCTCGGTGTCGACGCCCACCACGGTCTGCTCGATGAGGCGCGCCCCGGCCCGCTTCGCCAGGGGCCGCACGTCGATCTCCACGTCGTGGGCGGTGTACTGCCCAGCCACCACCCCCGGCACCATGCCCGAGTAGACCGCCACGCTGCGGTCGACGACCACCGTGAGCCGCGCGTCGGGCAGCGGCTGCATGAGCTGGCGCCGCAGCACCTGGACGTGGCTGTGTCCGCCGCCGAGCAGGAGGACGTCGCGGAGGGGGGGCATGGGGAGGATCTACCGCGGGGGGAATGGGAGCGCGAGGGGCTCAGATCATGGAATCGATCGCCTCGCGCTCAAGCTGGAGGAGCTCCTGCCCCCACTCGTAGAGCTGATCCGCCGCGCCGTCCCACCCGACAGCCTCCAGCACATCGGACAGCCGAAGCACCTCCTTCGCGGGGAGCCGTGAGGTCAGGGCATCCAGCAGCAGCTCCTCCGAAGGAGGGACGTCCCCGTCGGGCAGGATCGCTGTCGGGATCGCCGCCAGCATGGCCTGGGGATCCGGCGACGTCCGCGCCCGCGCTGCCAGCGCCGCCTCCCGGTGGCGCGCGACGCGAAGCCAGGGCCCCGGCGGCAACCCGCCTTCAGCAGGTCGTGGTTCCAGGACACCCGTCTCATCGGCGATCCGGACGAGCGCTGCGCCAGGATCCGCCGCCTCTCGGACGCTCGTCAGCAGGCCGGGCTCGGAGACCCCGGCCGCGAGCAGCCGCGCGGCGAGCTGGATCGCCTCGGGCTCCAGGTCCAGCCACCCGGCGAGCAGGCCCGCGTGGGACGCGCCCGCCTCCCGCAGCGTCGCGCCCGCCTCCTCGAGACGGGCGGGAGCGCCATGAACGGGCCAGTACCCCGGGCAGGCCAGGTCGGGGTCATCCAGCAACACCCCACCCCGCCGACCGGCGGTCGCCATCGCCCAGCGCAGCACGTAGAGGTCGGTGAGGGTGGCCACCTTCTCCACGAGGGCCCAGCCCTCGCCCGCTCCACGCAGGCGCTCGACCTGCTCTTCGAACCGCATCAGCGGATGGAGCCGCGTCGTCGGCGCGGCCGTCTCCGCCGCGCCGGGGCCGCGCCACGCCACCCCGGGCACCCAGCCGGCCGCCGCCTCCAGCCCGGCCCGCGCGAACCCTGCCACCGCAGGAGGGCAGTCCACGATGTGGGACACCCAGTCGAAGAAGTCCGGCGCCGCCGCCCGCAGGCGCGACGCGCCGAGTTCGGGGTCGCCCGCCCAGAGGACCACCCGAAGCCGCCGCTCCCGGAGCACCGGGCGGTTGACGTTGAGCCAGCCTCCGTCCTCCTGGTCCAGGCGAAGGATGACGAGCCCGTTGTCCGGCACCTGCCCCAGCTCCCGGGCGCGGAGGAGCACGCTGACCTCCGGGCTGATCGCGGTGAGCCTGCGCAGCAGCGGCCTGAGCTGGCTGCCCTGCGCGTGCTCCACCAGCAACAGCGTCCCGGCGTGACCCAGGCGCAGCAGCCGCTCAACCCGATCGAGCCAGCTCACGAGCCGAAGACGACCTGCCGGAGCGACAGGAGAGGGTGCGGCATATACCAGTCGCTCCCATTGGAATAGGGAAGCAGCCAGTGGTTGTCGAGCAGCTCGGAGACCTTGTCGTCGTCGGGCAGCTTGTGGCGGGGATCGTCCGCGACCTCCTGCAGCAGCGCGATGTGCCGCCGGTTGAGACCCCCCTCCACGCGGCGCCGCAGCGTGTCGATGGCGCGCTCGACAGCCTGCCGATCGGCGCGCTCCAGCTCACGGTCCCATGCGTCCTCGGCGATCTCGCGGATCAGCCGCGCGTAGTCCCGAAGCAGGCCGCCGGAGTGCCAGGCGAGGCGCCTCAGCTCGCCCTCCGCGATGCACTCGGGGCCACCGGGGAGGTCCACGACCCGACGCGCGAACACCTCCAGGAGGAAATCCACGCCCGCGCCGGGCTCGTTGGGGTGCTCCTGATCCATCACCGGGGCGTTGGGGATGCGTCGGGGGCTGAAGTGCCGCACCCGGCTCAGCCAGCCCTGGCGCCACAGCGTCACCGGGCCGGTGACGAGGGTGGGCGCGTCCAGGCGCCCCAGCAGCGCAGACTCGAGGAACAGACCCGCGACGGTCTCCGGCCGGGTCAAGCGATCCAGGCCATCGACGACCAGCAGGACCCCCCGCCCTGTGGTCCCTCGGAGATCGTGGAGCAGCGCGTTGACCGCGCCCAGCAGCGACTGGACGCTGTCGTCCTGATCCATCGCGCGCGGCTGCTGGGGGAGGCCGAGGGGCAGATCCCACCGCGCCGCCGCGTCGTCGGGTCCGGTCGCGACGACCGCCGCGAGGCGCTCGATCTCGATGGCGTCGGCGGCCTTGGAGAGCCGCCTCCAGGACTCGGCCAGCGCGCGGGTCTGCGCGCCGCTCCACCGGTGCCCTGCGCGGGCGGCCGTCCCGTAGATGGCCAGCCCGACGAGGAACAGGATCTCCCAGGGCTGGACGCGCTGGAGGGCGAAGAGATCGGCCACCGTCCGCTGGAAGTGGGTGTGCACGTCCAGCATCACCACGAGATCCTGCGCCTCCCGGGCCTCGGCGACGCGCAGCAGCTCGGTCGTCTTCCCGGTCCCGCGGGTCCCGATCAGGAGGAAGCGCTTGTCCCCGAACGGGCGCTCCAGGGCCTTGAGCAGCTCTGGCGCCGGGCTGAACGGGCGCTCTGCGCGACGGGCGGGGTCTGCGGCGGGCGCCTCAGGGTCGAAGCGCTCATACAGGGTCTGCCACAGCTCTCGGGGGATCATCGCCCGCACTGTATCCCACTCCATCGCTCAACTCGACGCCGAGCTGTACTGCCGCAGGGCCACCGTCCAGCCCACCCGGGCGGCCACCACGAACACCGCCGCCACCCCCAGGGCCATCCCCCCGGCGGCCGGAGAGAGCGCCCCCCGCAGCGCCAGCGCCGGGAAGGTGGTCATCAACCCCACCGGCAGCAGGAAGGTCAGCGCGAAGCGCACCGCCCCCCGGTAGAAGCCCAGCGGCCAGCGCCCGGCGTCCAGCACCGAGCGCAGCAGGAAGCTGAGGTTGTCGATGCGAACGAACCAGAAGCTGGTGCAGATCACCAGCGTCCAGATCGCGTGCAGGATCGCCACCCCCGACGCCAGCAGCACCGCCGCCGCCACCCAGTCCCCCGCCGAGGGCCCCAGGTCCCGCGCCGCCCAGGCCACCACCCCCAGCCCCGCCACCGTGTGGGTCAGCCGGGTGGGGGCGGTGCGGTGCAGGCTGACGTGGAGCTGCGCGTCGATGGGCTTGAGCAGCACGAAGTCCAGGGTGCCCTGGCGGACGTGCTCCACCACCGCCCGCAGGTTCGGCTCCACGAAGGCGTCCAGCAGCCCCTCCAGGGTGATGAAGAACCCCATCACCAGCAGGCTCTCGCTCCAGGTCCACCCCGCGACCCCCTGGGTCTGCCCGTAGACCACGAACAGGGGGATGAGCGCCCCGGTGGTCCACAAGAGCGCGGTGGCCGCCTCCCCCCAGAAGCTCGCCCGGTACTGCAGCGCGGTCATCAGCGAGGCCCGCACCAGCGCCCACACCCCGGCGATCACGCCCCCACCGCCTCGTAGTGCCGGATGCCCCGGCGCCACAGCAGCGCGGCCAGCGCGGTGAAGAACCCCAGCCACAGCGCCTGCACCCCGACGGCCTGCAGGGCCTCCGCCGGGCCCCGCAGCCCGGTCAGCGTCTCCACCGGGGTGGCCACCATCGCCCGGAACGGCAGCGCGTTCAGCACCGGGCGGGCCCAGCGCGGGGCCAGCTCCAGGGGGAAGAGGTAGCCGGAGAGCAGCATGCTCAGCCCGAACCAGGTGTTGAACAGCCCCAGCGACTGCTGCAAGCGGAAGGCCAGAGCGCCGAACGCGACCTGGCTGGCGAAGTTGATCGCCCAGGCCAGCGCGACGGCGGTGACCCCGAGGGCCAGCGCCGTCGGGTCGGGGATGAAGGCGAACTCCGGCCGCCACAGCACCAGCAGGCCGAGCAGGGGGACGAGCACCACCAGCCGGAAGGGGTGGGACGCGAGGTTCTCGGCGACGTAGTACCAGAGCGGGTTCGAGGGCTTGAGCAGCGGCGCGTTCAGCCCCCCCGTGCGGATCTCGTAGTTGAGCACCCACGCGATCCAGGCGCCGCTGAACTGGCGGACCACGATGGTGGCCAGGAAGTACCGCCCCAGGGTGGCCTGATCGAAGCGGCCCATCGGCCCGCCCTCGGCCACCCGGTCCCAGACCAGCAGGGAGATGATGGGGGCGGTGACGGTCAGGATCCAGATGAGCATCTCGGCCCGGTAGGCCACCATCGCCGCGAAGCCGACCTTCATCAGGGTCGGCAGGTCCCGGGTCCTCACGGGCTGTCCTCGAAGAGCCGCGCCATGACGCGCTCCAGGGGAGGCTCCTCGACGGAGAGGTCGACCACATCGAGCTTTCGTAAAGCCGCGTCGATGACGTCCCGCACCTCGGCGGTGGGGACCTCGGCGATCAGGCGGCCCTCCTCGACCCGGAAGGGCTCCGGCGGCGCGGGCACCGCGTCCAGGGTGCGCACCCGGACCCGACGGGTGTCCCCGTAGCGCGCCACCAGGGTGTCCAGCGGCCCGTCGTAGCGCAGCCGCCCCCCCGCGATGACGATGACCCGGGGGCAAAGCGCCGCGATGTCAGCCATGTAGTGGGAGGTCAGCAGCACCGTGGTGCCCGCGCGGGCGTTCCAGGCCTCCACGAAGCGCCGCACGGTGACCTGGGCGCGCACGTCCAGCCCGATGGTGGGCTCGTCCAGGAAGAGGACCTCGGGGCGGTGCAGCAGCGCGGCGGCCAGCTCGCACTTCATGCGCTCCCCCAGGCTCAGGTTGCGCACGGGGCGCTCCAGCAGGGGCTCCAGCTCCAACAGCGCGATCAGCTCGTCGAGGGTCTCCCGGGCCTGGCGGGGGTCGAGGCCGTAGAGGGCGCGGTTGAGCGCGAAGGTCTCGGTGGGCGGCAGGTCCCACAGGAGCTGCTGCTTCTGGCCCATGACCAGGGTGATGCGGCGCAGGAAGTCGTTCTGGCGGCGGCTGGGGTCGAAGCCGGCGACCCGGCGCTCGCCGGAGGTGGGCACCAGCAGCCCGGCGAGCATCTTGAGGGTGGTGGTCTTGCCCGCGCCGTTCGGGCCCAGGAAGCCCACCCGCTCGCCCGGCGCGATGTCGAAGCTCAGGTCGTCGACCGCGCGGACCTCGTCGTACTCCCGGGCGAACAGGGAGCGCAGACTGCCGGCAAGGCCCTGCTGCTTGCGGGGCGCCCGGTAGATCTTGGTGAGGTTCGAAACGGAGATGGCCGGCGGCATGGTGCCGGGCAACGTATCCGGTCGGCGACCCGCCGCGATATCCTTGGGGCCATGGACATCATCTCCCTGAGCATCCCCGCCTTCTTCGTGCTGATCGGCGTCGAGCTGGTCGCGGCGCGGCTGCGCGGCCGGAAGGTCTATCGCTTCAACGACTCCATCAACGACCTGAGCTGCGGCATCCTCAACCAGCTCGGGGCGGTGTTCAGCGGCGCGGCGCGGGTCGCGATCTACGCGGCGGTCTACCACGTCGCTCGCGTGTGGGAGATGCCCGCCGACGCCTGGTGGACCTGGGTGATCGCCATCGTGGGGGTGGACTTCACCTACTACTGGTTCCACCGGCACAGCCACGAGATCAACGCGATGTGGGCGGCGCACATCGTGCACCACCAGTCCGAGGAGTACAACCTCACCGTCGCCCTGCGCCAGAGCACCCTGGAGCCGATCTTCTCGATCTGGTACCGGCTGCCGCTGGCCATCCTCGGCATCGACCCGCTGACCTTCGCCACCGCCAACGCGCTCAACACCCTCTACCAGTTCTGGGTCCACACCCGGCTCGTCGGCAAGCTGGGGCCGCTGGAGTGGGTGTTCACCACCCCCAGCCACCACCGGGTCCACCACGGGCGCAACCCCAAGTACCTCGACCGCAACTACAGCGGCTTCCTCATCCTGTGGGACCGCCTCTTCGGCACCTTCCAGGAGGAGGAGGAGGAGCCCGCCTACGGCATCACCACCGGGCTGGGGAGCTGGAACCCGGTCTACGCCAACCTGCAGTACCCCATCCAGGTGATGCAGCAGGCGGCGACCCTGGTGGGCCTGGACAAGGTGCTGGTGTGGTGGCACGGGCCGTCCTGGGGCTGGCCCCCGGCCGATGAGCCCGACTACGACCGCAAATACGACGCCACCGGCCGGTCCGGGGTGAACGCCTACGTGCTGGTGCAGTTCATCGGCACGGTGGGCGGGGTGCTCTACCTGCTCTTCGCCGCGATGCCGTTCGTGGAGCAGCTCGCGGTGACCGGCCTGGTGACCTGGGCGCTGGTGGACTTCGGCGCTCTGTTCGAGCGACGTCGGTGGGCGCCGTTCAGCGAAGCACTCCGGCTGTCGGCCACCACGGTGGTGCTGGGCACGCTCGGGCCGCCTGGGGTGCTCGGGGGCCTCGTGGCGCTGGTGCTCTCCGTCCTCTGGCTGGGCTGGCTGACTCGGCGCCCGGAGCCCGCCGCCGAGGCGGCGAAGTAGAAAGGCGTGGGTGAGGTTTTGGCGGCCTCACCCACGCCGTCCGGTGGGATGCCCGCCGGACCTTGACGGCGCCGGCTTCTCGGAGCGATGTGGGCCCGGGGGCTCCGGGTGGGGTGGGGGCGGACACCCCACCCCGGCAGGGACATCAGGAGCAGCCGCTGGTCACGCCGCAGTTGAAGCACTTGTAGCAGGACCCCGAGCGCACCATGATGCTGCTGCACACGTGGCAGGGGGGCGCGTCGGCCTGGGTCGTGAACACCTCCCGCTCGCTGCGGGGGGCGTCGTTCGACGTGGCCTGCGCTGCCGGTGCAGGGGCGTCCTGGGCGTCGGTCTGCTCGACGGACCGGGCCTTGGCTTCGCCAAAGCGCAGGTCCAACCAGCGGAAGATATAGTCGGTGATCGACTTCGCGATGGGGATGTCCGGGTTTCCGGTGAACCCGGACGGCTCGAAGCGGGTGTGGGAGAACTTGTCGCAGAGGACCTGGAGCGGCACCCCGTACTGGAGCGCCAGGGAGACGGAGGTGGCGAAAGCGTCCATCAAGCCGGACACCACCGAGCCCTCCTTGGCCATGACCAGGAAGATCTCGCCGGGGGTGCCGTCCTCGTAGAGGCCGACGGTGACGTAGCCGTCGTGGCCGCCGATGGAGAACTTGTGGGTGAGGGCCTGGCGCTCGGAGGGCAGCTTGCGCCTCACCGGCCGGTACTCGATGACCTTCTCGGGCGCGGCGGGCGCGGCGTCCTTGCCGGTGTTCAGCGGCTGGGTGCGCTTGCAGCCGTCCCGGTAGATGGCCACCGCCTTGAGCCCCAGCTTCCAGGACTGGAGGTAGAGGTCCGCGATGTCCGCCGGGGTGGAGCTGTTCGGCACGTTCACCGTCTTGGAGATGGCCCCGGAGAGGAAGGGCTGCGCGGCGGACATCATGCGGATGTGGCCCATCGGCGCGATGCTGCGCTTGCCGTTGCGCGGGGTGAACGCGCAGTCGAAGACCGGCAGGTGCTCGGGCCGCAGGCCGGGGGCGCCCTCGATGGTCTCGCGGGCGTCGAGGTGCGCCAGGATGGCGTCCCGCTGGGGCCCGGTGTAGCCCAGGGCCCGCAGGGCGTCGGGCACGGTCTGGTTGACGATCTTCATCATCCCGCCGCCGACCAGCTTCTTGTACTTGATGAGCGCGATGTCCGGCTCGATGCCGGTGGTGTCGCAGTCCATCATGAAGCCGATGGTGCCGGTGGGGGCGAGCACGGTGACCTGGGCGTTGCGGTAGCCGTGGGCCTCGCCCAGGGCCAGGCAGTCGTCCCAGGTGTCCCGGACGGCGTCGCGCAGGCTGCGGGACAGGCCGGCGGGCAGCCGAAGGGCGGCGTCACGGTGCTTGCGGATGACCCGCAGCATGGGCTGGCGGTTGCGCTCGTAGCCGGAGAAGGGGCCGCGCAGCGCGGCAACGCGGGCGGACTGGGCGCACGCCTCGCCGTGCATGAGCGCGGTGACCGCGCCGGCCTGGGCGCGACCCGCGTCCGAGTCGTAGGGCAGGCCCATCGACATCAGCAGCGCGCCGAGGTTGGCGAAGCCCAGGCCCAGCGGCCGGTAGGCGTGGCTGTTCTCGGCGATGGCCGGGGTGGGGTAGGCCGCGCGGTCGACCAGGATCTCCTGCGCGGTGATGGTCAGGCGGACCGCCGCCTTGAACCGCTCGACGTCGAACCCGCCGCTGGGGGTGCGGAAGCGCATCAGGTTCAGCGAGGCGAGGTTGCAGGCCGAGTCGTCCAGGAACATGTACTCGGAGCAGGGGTTCGACGCGAAGATCGGCGCGGTGTTCGGGCAGGTGTGCCAGTCGTTGATCGTGGTGTCGTACTGCATGCCCGGGTCGCCGCACAGCCAGGCGGCCTCGGCGATGCGGGCCATGACGTCGCGGGCCTGGAGGGTCTCGACCGGGGTGCCCTCCAGCCGGCTGCGGGTGGTCCAGGGGCCGTCGGCCACGACCGCGTCCATGAAGGCGTCGCTGACCCGGACCGAGTTGTTGGAGTTCTGGAAGAACACCGAGTCGTAGGCGCCGCCGGGCACGTTGAAGCCGCCGTCGTAGCCGGCGTCGATGAGGGCCCAGGCCTTGCGCTCCTCGTCGGCCTTGCAGTCGACGAACTCGACGATGTCGGGGTGGTCGACGTCCAGGATGACCATCTTGGCGGCCCGGCGGGTCTTGCCGCCGGACTTGATGACGCCCGCGAAGGCGTCGAAGCCGCGCATGAACGACACGGGCCCCGAGGCGGTGCCGCCGCCCCGCAGCAGCTCGCGGGAGGAGCGCAGCGGCGAGAGGTTGGTGCCCGTGCCCGAGCCCCACTTGAACAGCATGCCCTCGGTCTTGGCCAGGTCGAGGATGCTCTCCATCGAGTCGTCGACCGAGTTGATGAAGCAGGCCGAGCACTGGGGCCGCTCCACCACGCCCACGTTGAACCAGACCGGCGAGTTGAAGGCCATGTGCTGGTGCAGGCAGAGCCAGATCAGCTCATCGCGGAAGGCGTCGGCGTCGGTCTGGGCGTCGAAGTACCCGTCCTCCCAACCCCACCGGGCGATGGTGTCGCACACCCGGCCGATGAGCTGGCGCACGGAGTGCTCGCGGCCCTCGGCGCCCACATGGCCACGAAAATACTTGGAGACCACCACGTTGGTCGCGGTCTGCGACCACCCCGAGGGGACCTCGACGCCGCGCTGCTCGAACACGGTGTTGCCGGCGGCGTCGCCGATGATGGCGTCGCGCAGCTCCCAGGTGACGGTGGTCCAGGGGTCGACCCCCTCGGTCGTGAAGACGCGGGGGATGGACAGGCCGGCAGGCGCGGCGGGCAGCGGCGCGGGGACGTGGGCGCCGAGGGGGGTGGTCTCCATGACATCTCCAGGCTCAGCTAGGAAACAGCGCAGCGACAGGTCAGGGTCAGCGCCTCCGCCGATCGGTCGCGCCGCCAGGCACAGATCGGCCCGGGACGGACGCGACCGGGGTGTGCGTCCGGGGGGTCGAAGGTGTGCTCAGGCCGGAGGTTCCGAGGACCGGGTTCGCCAACGTTCTATCCATTACCGTCCCAGGTTCCGACCGGTCAAGGAAAAACCACAAGATGTGGGGCCAGCCATTGTCCACAGGTACTACATGTTGTGGATCGCCGAAGCTATGGACAACCTCCTCCACAGCCTGGGATTCAGGAGATTCCACGATCTTTTCCACGCAGGAGCCCCCTGGATGAGGCGCCGGAGCGACCCCCTCCAGCGACCCCCATGCGCGCCTTGGTGCTGGCATGTCAAGAGTTTTGGGCAACGCCTATGGATAAGTTGTGGATAAGTTCTCCTGTGGCGCGCGGCCGTCACAGCATCGGGATACGGGGGAGGCCATGCGGAGTCTGCGCGAGCGCCTGCTGGGCACCCCCGAGCTGCTGGACGGCCCGGGGCTGCTGCGGGTCCTGCGCCGGGGCACCCCGAGCCTGCGCGTCCGGGCCGCGCGGGCCCTCTCCGAGCGTCCGGAAGCGCAGGTTCCTCCGGCGCTGATCCCTCTGCTGGAGGATCCCCTCCCCGGCGTGCGTCGCGCGGCGGCCCGGGGCCTCGGGTGGCGGGCGGACCCCGACCACCGCGCGCCGCTGGCGCAGGCCGCCGCCCGGGAGCGTTGCACCACGCCCCTGGTCGCGATGCTGGCGGCGCAGGTGCGCTGCGGCGGTCCTCCGGAGGCTGCCCTGGAGGCCGCTCGGGCCCACGGCGGGCGGCGGCTGCGGACCTCCCGAGGCTGGCGCAGCCCGGGTCCGGCGGCGGGCTTCGGCCCCGAGGCCTGCGCCCGGGAGGTCACCCGCCTGCTGGCCTCCCCAGAAGCCCTGCGCTCCGAGGCCGAGGCCGACCCTCTGGGCGCCGGCCGCCAGGCCCTCGAGGACCTCGCCGCCCTGGGTCACCCCGAGGACCTCGACCGCCTCCGCAGCCTGGCCCGCAGCGCCGGCCGCCGGGGCCGCCACGGGCTCATCGTCGCCCAGGGCCTCGCCGGTGACCCCCGCGCCCTGCCCGCCCTGTGCGACCTGCTGGAGCGCATGGACGTCGACCCCGGGCGGGGCTTCGCCCAGCGGCGCCTCGCCGCCACCGCCATCGGCCGCGTCGGCTCCCCGGAGGTCTCCCGGAGGCTCGTCCGGGCCCTGGAGATCGAGGCCCTGGAGCACGAGGGCCGCCCCGGCGCCGGGCTGGGGGTGCAGTACCCGGTGCGGACCAACCTGCTGTGGGCCCTGGGGGAGATCCAGGCCGCAGACGCAGCCGCCGTCCTGTGCGGCTACCTCGACAACCTCCACGGCAGCGCCCTGGGCGGCTTCTACCTGCCCGCGATGGACGCGCTGGTGAAGATCGGGCCCCCGGCGCGCCCGCACCTGGAGGCCGTGGCCCGCAGCGGGGGCGGCGACGCCGCCCGGAACGCCGAGGGGGTGCTGGAGGCGCTCAGCGCTGGCTGAACCGCAGCAGCAGCGAGGCCAGCGCCCCGCCCACGGCCCCCAGGGGCTGCGCGCGGGCGCCGTCCCAGCGGTGGACCCGGTCCTCGTGGACGACGTAGACCGCGTCGCCCTCGACCGCGAGCAGGCGCCCCTCTCCGGGGTAGTCCTTGCCGGTCAGCTCGATGGCGGTGGCCCCCAGGCGACCCCGGGAGACCAGCTTGCCACCCCCGCGGCGGCAGACCCCCGTCTTCGTCGGCCAGCGGTGCAGGGCCAGGACCTCGCCATAGGGGGCGCCGGGGCCGATCAGCAGCACCTTGGAGCTGGGGCGCAGCAGGTCGGGGAAGCCGTAGGCGGCGTACTCCTCGTCCTCGAAGCGCGCCACGGCCTGCTCCCCCGCGCTGTTCAGCACGTCGGTCACCGCCGGCAGGCCGGCCAGGCCGGGGGGGAGCCGGGCGCGGGCCTTGCGGTCCAGCGCGCCGCCCTCGTCCTCCAGGGCCTTGAGCCAGCCCTCCTTGGGGGCGTCGGGGTCCTCCTCGGGGGCCTCGCCGGCGCCGATCTGCTCGGTGTGGACGCCGCCCTCCAGCTTCTCCTCCTCCTCCTCCTCGGCCTCGGGCGCGGGGGCCTCGGGCTCGGCCTCGGGGGCGGGGGCGCCCTCCTTGCCCAGCTCGTAGACGATGTGGGACAGCTCGGGGAGGATGAGCTTGTGGACGGCCAGCTCGCAGGCGGCGACCGAGCCGGGGATGGAGAAGACGATCAGCGAGCCGGCGACCCCGGCGGTGGCCCGGGACAGCATCGCGGCGGCGCCGATCTGGTGGAAGGAGAGCACGCGGAACAGCTCGCCGAAGCCGGGCAGAGGCCTGTCGATCAGCCGGGAGACCGCCTCGAAGGTGCCGTCGTTGCGGGAGATGCCGGTGCCGCCGCTCAGGATGACCGCCTGGGCGCCGCCCCCGTCCCGCAGGCCCTGGATGGCCTTCCGGATGGCGGCGGGGTCGTCGGGCACGATGCGGCGGGCGGTGACCCGGTGGCCGGCGGCCTCCAGGGCGTTCACGAGCACCGGCCCGGCCTCATCCGTGGACAGCGTCCGGGTTGAGGAGACGATCAGGATCTCGACGGTGACCGCGCGCTGGCCGGCGGCGGCGTGGTGGTGGGTGTGACCCATGCGGAACCTCCGGGAGGAGGGCATGCTACCGCACATCCTCCGGCCGGTTGACGTTGCGCAGCGCAGCGGCGGGGAGGGGCACGATGCGGGCCGGCTCCACCAGGGCGCGGCAGGGCGCGCCGGCCTCCAGCAGGGCGCGGGCGCGGGGCAACCACGCGACCGGCAGCGCCGCGACCAGGGGGTGGACCCGCCCGTCCACCGCCGCCACCGCCGGCTCCCCCATGTCCACCAGCGCGGCCAGGGCCTGGGGCGTCATCCACGGCAGATCGCAAGGGCAGAGCAGGGCCCGAGGCGCCGCGCAGGCCGCCAGGGCGGCCACGACCCCCCGCAGCGGGTGGCGGGGCCCCTCGGCCGGCTCGACCAGCAGCGGCCACCCCAGGTCCTCCAGGCGCCGATCCGGGGCCACCAGGGTCACCGAGGAGGCCACCTCGGCCATCGCCCGCGCCACCCGCGCGGCCATCGGGACCCCTTCGACCGGGTGGAGGGCCTTGTCCGCGCCGAAGCGCCGGGACGCCCCCCCGGCCAGCACGAAGCCCGGGATCACCACCCGTATCCGGGCTCCGCGCCGTTCATCCAGCCCCAGCGCAGCACCTGGGCGCGCACGACGTCGCCGGCCCGGGCCGTCTCGGCGTCCTCGGCGAGCAGGCTCAGAGCGTCGCCGTGGACCATGCTCATCAGGACCCCCGAGGACTGGCTGGAGGTGGGGGTGGCCAGGGGCAGGCCGTCGGGCCCGGGGGCCAGGGTGAGCCGGGCCAGCAGGGCGCGGCCCGGGTGCTTGCGAATGGGGGCGGTCAGACGCACGTCCACGGTGGGCAGGTAGGGCCGGGGGTCGCCCAGCATGCTGCGGAGCACCGGCCGCACGAACTGGAGGAAGTTGACCATGCAGGACACCGGGTTGCCCGGCAGCCCGAAGACCGGCACCCCCACCAGGGCGCCGAACGCCAGGGGTTTGCCCGGCTTCATGGCCACCTTCCAGAAGTCCAAGGCGGCCCCGACGTCGTCGAAGACGTCCTTGACGTAGTCGAAGTCCCCGACCGAGACCCCGCCCGTGGTCAGCACCAGCTCGGCCCGGAGGCAGCGCTGCAGCGCCGCGCGCAGCCCCTCGGGGTCGTCGGGGGCGATGCCGCAGTGCACCGCCTCGGCCCCGGCCTCGCGGACCAGGCCCATGAGGCTCAGGGTGTTGCTGGAGTAGATCTGCCCCGGGGCCAGGGGCCAGCCGACCTCGACGACCTCGTCCCCGGTGGACAGGATGGCCACCCGGGGCCGCTGGGCGACCATCACCGAGGGGATGCCCAGGGCCGAGCAGAGGCCCACGGCGGCGGGGTCCAGGGTGCGGCCGGCCTCCAGCACGACCTGGTCCAGGCGCACGTCGTCCCCCCGGGGGCGGACGTGCTGGCCGGGCCGGGCGGTGGCGCGGACCTCGACGACCTCGGCGCCGTTGTCGGTGTGCTCCACCATGACCACCGCGTCGGCCCCGGGGGGCACGGGCGCGCCGGTCATGATGCGGCTGGCCGTCCCCGATGTCACGGTCTGCGTGGGCACGCTGCCCGCCCCGATGGTCTCCAGGACCCGCAGCCGGACGGGGGCCTGGGCGGTGTCGGCGGCGACGACCGCGAAGCCGTCCATCGCGGAGTTGGCCCAGGGGGGCACGTCGCGGGGGGAGCGCAGGGTCTCGGCGAGCACACGCCCGAAGGCCTGCTCCAGGGAGACGCGCTCGGCGAGGGGCGGCCGGACGGCGGTCAGCACCCGCTCCAGCGCTTCGTCGACGGTGAGCATGAGGCTAATCCTTGCGGATGCGGAGACTCTGACCCGGGTAGATGGTCGAGCTGGCCAGGTCGTTCCAGCCCTTGATGTCGTTGACCGTGCAGCCGTGCGTGCTGGCGATGCGCCCGAGGCTGTCGCCCTTCTGGACCGTGTAGGTCTCCCAGGACGCCGCGGGGCTGTAGAGCTTCAGGACCTGCCCGACCTTGATGTCCGAGGGGTCTCGGAGACCGTTCCAGGCCGAGAGGTCGGCCACGCTGACCCCGAAGCGCTGCGCGATGGTGCTCAGGGCGTCGCCGCGCCGCACCGTGTACGACAGCGGGGTGGTGTCCTGGGGGCTGCCGCCCTCGATGCGCAGGCGCTGGCCGGCCTCGATGTGGTCGGGGTCGGAGAGCTTGTTCCAGGAGACGATGTCGGTGGCCTTCACGCCGTAGCGCGACGCGATGGCGGCGAGGGTCTCGCCCCGCCGCACGGTGTGCCAGGTGGTGGGGGCGGCCGGGGTGGCGGCGTCCGCGCTGGAGGAGGACGGCGGCGCGACGCCCGCGGCCTCGGCCACCAGCTCGGGGGGCACGCCCTTGAGGGGGATGACCAGCTCGGTGCCCGGGTAGATGCGGTTGGGGTCCCGGATGCGGTTCATGGCGGTGATGTCGCTGACCGAGACGCCGTAGGTGTGGGCGATGGCCCCCAGGGTCTCGCCCTTGGCCACGGTGTGCCGCCGGAAGGTGACCCGCTCGGACTCCGGGATGGCCGCGAACTTCTCGGCGAAGGACTCCGCCCGCCCGGTGGGCACGCGGATCTGGGAGATCCCCTGGGGCGGGGTCGCGCCGCGCAGCAGGGCGGGGTTGAGGGCGGCCAGGTCCTCCTCGGAGACCTCCGCGCAGCGGGCCAGCACGTCCAGGGTGACCGCGCCCTCGACGTCGACGGACTCGTAGTCCAGCGGGGGCAGGTACTCGATGCCCTGGTCGAAGCCGTAGCGCTCGGGGTGCTTGCCGATGATGGCCGCCGCCAGGATCTTGGGGACGTAGTTGCGGGTCTCGGGGGGCAGGGTGTCGTGCTGGGCGAGCACCCAGAAGTTCCGGGAGTCGTGGGCCCGGATGGCCCGGCTGACCCGGGAAGGGCCGCCGTTGTAGCTGGCCCAGGCCAGGTACCAGTCGCCCTGCTGCTCGTACAGCTCCTTGAGGTAGGCGGCGGCGGCCTTCGTGGCGCGCTCGGGGTCCCGGCGGTCGTCCACCCAGTAGTCGACCCGCAGCCCGTAGGCGCGGCCCGTGGCGGACATGAACTGCCAGATGCCCACCGCCGAGGCCCAGGAGCGGGCGTGGGTGGAGAAGCCCGACTCGACCATCGCCAGGAAGAAGTGGTCCTTGGGCAGACCGGCCGCGGCCATCTCGGTGTGGATGAGCTTCTGGTAGCGGGTGCTGCGCCCCAGCCAGCGGGCGTACCACTTGCGGCCCCGGCCCAGGAAGTAGTGCATCCACTTCTCGACCTCGCCGTTGACCACGATGGGGATGTCGAACTCGCCCGGCGCGATCTGGTCGAGGTGGAGCGGGTCCAGCTCCAGGGCCTTGAGGGGGTCGAGGTAGAAGGAGGGGTCGGGCTGGCGGATGAAGGCGCGGGCGTCGAGGACCTGCTGCTCGGCGAAGCGCTCGTCGGCCAGCTCCTGGACCGCGCGCAGGTCCTCCTCGCTCAGGGGGACGTCGCTGCGGCGCTCGATGGCCTCCCAGACCGAGGTGGGCTCGCCGTCGGCATCGGCCGGCTCAGGGGGTGCGGCGCCTGCTGTGCCGGACACGAGCAGGCTCAGGACCAGCAGCAGGGTGCGCAGCGGGGACCTCGTTCGTCATGCGACCGACGTGGTGGATTATTCCATCGATGATCCCCTCGCCAAGGAAAAAGCAGGCCGGAACCCGTCCGCAGGGCCGGTTCCGGCGTTACGAGGGCTCACCGTCCCCCCGGAGGAGCCGTGCCGCGCATCCTGGTCGCCACCCTGGACGACACCCTCCGCGAGCAGGTCGGAGAGCCGCTGATTCGCGGTGGATACCCTGTACACTGGGCGTCGAGCTGGGAGGGCTTCCTGCGCGGGGTGGTCAACGCGCGCGGGGGGCTGGCCCTGGTGGACGCCGCCCTGCCCGGCTTCGACGCCGAGCTGCTCGCCCGGCTGCTGGAGTCCCTGGGCACCCCGCCCCACACCCGCGTGCTCAGCGGCCGCGCCGCCCCCCTGCCCTCGGTCGCCCCGCGCGCCGTGGGCATCCTGGCCCGGAAGCACGCGCTCGCCTCCATGGACGCCCAGGAGCGCCGGGAGCTGCGCCTGCTCGGCCTGGGCCCCGACGCCCTCACCCAGCTCAGCGCCCTGGCCGACGCCCCGCTGCCGGTGGTCCTGGAGGGCGAGCGGGGCACGGGCAAGAAGCGGGTCGCCCGCTGGCTGCACGGGCTGGCCGGCCGCCCCGGGCCCTTCGTGGAGATCGACGGGGACCGGGAGGCGCTGCCCGACGGCCCCCCGGGCACCTGGTACCTCTCCGGGCTGGAGGCCCGCAGCGTGGACGCCTTCGACGCCCTGGCCGGGGCGGCGGCGTCCCGGGGCTGGCGCCTGGTGGCGGGCTCCCGGCGCAAGCTGCCCCCCTCCGCCGGCCGGTGGAGCGCCCTGCACCTCCGCCCCCTGCGGGAGCGCCCCGACGAGCTGCGCAAGCTCACCCGCCTCTACCTCGACCGCCACCGCCGCCAGCTCGGCCTGCCCCGCCGCCGCATGGACCGGGCGCTGTGGGCGTTGGTGCGGGGCTACCGCTGGCCGGGCAACGTGCGGGAGCTGGAGGGCTTCATCGTGCAGGCCCTGACCTCCTGCACCGGGCCGGTGCTTCGGGCCCGCGAGTTGCCCCCCCGCATCCGCAGCCTGCTGGAGCCCGGCCCCGGCGCCGCCCTGATGGAGCACTCCGAGGGCTTCGAGGAGATGGCCGAGGCCCGCCTGCACCCCCTGGTGGACGCGGTGGACCCCGACGCCGGCATCGAGCTGCACAGGCTGGTCATCGACAGCACCGAGCGCGCCCTGCTGCGCCTCGTCCTGGCCCGCACCGGGGGCAACCAGAAGGCCGCCGCCGATCTGCTGGGGGTCGCCCGGAACACCCTGCGCACCAAGGCCATCCACCTGGGCCTCATCCAGCCCCGGCGGCGGAGCGAGCGGTGGTGATCGCGGGGCTGTACGGCATCGCGGACGCCGGCTTCGGCGACCCGGTGGCCCTGGGGCGGGCGCTGGTCCTGGGCGGGGCGCGGGTCCTCCAGCTCCGCTGCAAGGGCTGGCCCGAGGCGCGCGTGGCTGAGGCCGCTCGGGCCCTCAAGCCCTGCTGCGCGGCGGCGGGCGTCGCGCTCCTCATCAACGATCATCCCCAGCTCATCGGCATCGCGGACGGCGTACACCTCGGCCAGGGAGACGGGCCGCTCCCCGATCGGGCGCTGGGCCTGCGGGGCCGCTCCACCCACGACCTCGACCAGCTCGCCGCCGCCGTGGCCGAGGGCGCGGACTACGTCGGCTTCGGGCCGGTGTTCGGCACCACCACCAAGGAGGGGGCCCTGCCGCCCCGGGGCCTGGACGCCCTGGCCGCCGTCGTGGCGGCCTCCACGGTGCCGGTGGCGGCCATCGGGGGCATCACCCCGGCCCGGCTGCCGGCGGTGAAGGCCACGGGGGCAGCGTCCTGGGCCATCATCTCGGCGATCCTGGGGGCGCCGGACCCCGCAGCGGCGGCGCGGGCCTGTCGGTGAGGCGGCGCGGCCCCGGTCCACCGGCTACGATTCCCCTGTGAGTCCCTCTCCTCCCCTCATTGATCGCTACGGGCGCGCCCACACCTACCTGCGGGTGTCGGTGACCGACCGCTGCAACTTCCGCTGCGTGTACTGCATGCCGGAGGAGGGCCTGGACTGGATGCCCCGGGACGACATCCTCACCTACGAGGAGATCGCCCGGCTGGTGCGGATCTTCGTGGGCATGGGGGTTCGCCGGGTGCGCCTGACCGGGGGCGAGCCGCTCATCCGGCGGGACCTGGAGCGCCTGGTCGCGGCGCTGGGGGCCATCGAGGGCCTGGACGACCTGGCCATGACCACCAACGCCCACCGGCTCGCCGGCTGCGCGGAGACCCTGGCCCGCTCCGGGCTCACCCGGCTCAACGTCTCCCTGGACTCCCTGGACCCCGAGACCTTCGCCCGGCTCACCCGGGGCGGGCGCCTGGACAAGGTGCTGGCCGGGATCGACGCCGCGCGCGCCGCCGGCCTCACCCCAATCAAGATCAACGCCGTGATCCTGCGGGGCGAGAACGACCACGAGGTCCCCGCCCTCGTCGAGCACTTCTCGGCCCACGCCGCCGACACGGTGGTCCGCTTCATCGAGTACATGCCCTTCGACGCCCGCTGGCACCGCTCGGTGCGCGCCCGCGAGCTGCGCACCCAGCTCAGCCGGTTCTACACCTTGGACCCCTGGGGCGAGCGCATGGGCGACGGCCCGGCGGTGTACTGGCGGGTGCGGGAGACCGGCCTGCGGATCGGCTTCATCTCGCCGCTCTCCGAGAAGTTCTGCAGCACCTGCAACCGCCTGCGCATGATGGCGAACGGCCACCTGCGCACCTGCCTCAGCGACGACGGCACCCCCTCGCTGCGGGACCTGCTGCGCGGCGGGGCCACCGACGACCAGCTCGCCGCGGTGATCCGGGCAATGGTCCTGGGCAAGCGCGAGGGCCACGGCTGCACCGTCGAGGGCGGCGTTCCCTTCGAGGGCGTCATGACCCGGGTCGGCGGCTGATCCGTTCGGGCCCCTGCCGCGTCCATCCCCAGGACGCCGCCGCGCCATGAGGGCGCCGCGGTCCCCAACCCGTTAGATGGGGTCGGCTTGTGCGCGGTCAGATGGAGGACCACATGTCGGGTGGTGGACCCGGTGAGGGCAGCAACAACGCGGCGGTGGGCTTCGGCCTGATCGCCTTCGCCACGGTGGCTTTCGGCGGCGTGAGCTGGATGGCCTGGCAGGGCCGCCTGGGGCTCGTCGAGGTGGGGATGCTGCTGGTCGCGGCGGCGGCCTACTTCGTGGGGCGCCGAAGCCTCAGCGCCACGCAGCGCAAGCGGATGGACGGCGTGGCCAAGGTCCTGTTCACCCTCGTGGGCATCATGGCGCTCCTGCGCCACCCCATCGAGGTGGAGGGGGACACCCGCCTGCCGATCTACCAGGCGATCGCCGAGTACATCGATCAGGTCGACCGCACCACCTTCATCACCTTCGCCCTGGTGGCGATGGCGGTGAAGTTCTCCGGCGTCATCACCTCGGCCTACGCCTGGAGCCTGCTCCTGCGGGGCCAGGGCCTGCGCTTCCCGTTCTGGTCCCAGGTCTTCACGGCCTTCCTGATCGGGCGCTTCATCGGCACCTTCCTGCCCAGCACCATCGGGCTGGACGCCTACACCCTCTACGAGGCCGGGCGCTACTCCAACCAGTGGCCCCGGGCCATCACCGCGAAGGTGCTGGAGAAGTTCATCGGCGTCACCGGCCTGTTCCTGGGCATGGTGGTCACCCTGCCCTTCGGCTACCAGGTCATCGTCGACGTCACCACCAAGGTCGGCAAGCCCGAGGCTGCCCCGCTGCTGGCCGGGGCCATCGCCGCCTTCGCGGGCGGGGTGTCGCTGGTGGTCATCGTGGGGCTGGTGTGGCCGGTGGTCATCGTCGGCATCATGAACCTGCTGACCCGCATCGTGGGCGACAAGAACCCGGTCACCGCGCGGATCAACCGCATCCTCGGCCAGTTCACCGAGGCGGTGGGCGCCTACCACGGCAAGGTGGGGCTGCTGCTGCTGGCCCTGTTCAACAAGTTCATCACCCACTTCACCACCGCGGCGGTCTACTTCTTCACCGCCCTGGCCATCGGCGTGGCGGGCGCGAAGTTCTGGCCGATCACCTTCGGCTCGACCATCCAGATCCTCGCCACGGTGCTCTCCCCCACCATCGCGGGCGAGGGCGCGCGGGAGGCCTTCCAGGCGCTGCTGCTCTCCGAGCAGCTCGGCGGGGTGGCCCAGGCGGTGCTCTCCGGGGCGCTGGGCTTCATCGCGGCCGAGGCGGCCACCATGTGGGGCGGCCTGTTCCTATGGACCCGGACCCCGGGTTGGCGGCCGGCTTTCGCCACGGTCGATGGTCAGCAGGTCGACTACGCCTGGATCGACGACAGCGACGACGGCGGCTTCGACGCCGAGAAGATCGCGGCGGCCCGCAAGGAGCACATGGGCAGCTGATCCTGCGCCGTGGACTCGACGGGGCCCCCCTGAAGGTGCTAGCATGCCCAACGACCCTTCGGAGGATTCGGCTGATGCGGCGAACGCTGGTGATGGCCCTCGGGCTCGCGGCCGCCTCTCCGTCGGCCTGGGCTGCCTGGCCTGACGACGTCAACCTCAGCTCCATGTCCGACCTCGCCGGCCGGCCCGTCCTCACGCAGGAGGATATCGCTGGCAACACCGCCGCCTACGAGACGGTGGTGCGCGAGCTGGGCGTGGCCATCGCCAACAAGCCCCTGACCCCGGCGGACACGCTGGGCGTCTCCGGCTTCGAGGTGCTGGTCTCCACCACGGTGGCGTTCACCTCCACCCAGGAGCCCGAGTTCGGCGTGCCCGGCCCCTGGGGCATGGTCCAGGTGGACGAGGACCCCACCCCCGCGCTCATCCTGCCCCGCATCGAGGCCCGCAAGGGCCTGCCGTTCTCCTTCGACGTCGGCGCCCAGGTGGGCTGGGTCGGCGTGTCCAGGCAGACCGTGTTCGGCGGCTACGGCCGCTGGGCCCCCCTGGAGGGCTACCGCCAGATCCCCGACGTGTCCCTGCAGCTCGGCTACAGCGGCTACGTGGGCAACGAGGAGCTGGAGCTGGGGGTCATGGACTTCGCCATGACCATCAGCTACGAGCTGGCTTTCGGCAGCCTCAAGGAGATCAACAGCGCCACCTTCACCCCCTACGGGGGCTTCGGGCGACTGTGGATGCACGCCGAGCCCCGCCTGGGGGCCGAGGAGCAGCAGGATCTGGGCGTGCGGCCGGTCTCCGGCTTCAAGAACTCGACGGCCTATGAGGCCGAGGGCAACTGGTCGCCCTACACGCTGCACGGCGGCTTCCGCATCGTCAGCCAGCACTGGGAGTTCAAGGCCGGCGCGGTGTGGGCCCCCAAGATCATGCCCACGATCAACGTCGGCATGGGCTTCCACTATTAAGCGCCGCTGAGAGCCCGCCCTGTCCCTCGCCCCGCTGCTGCTTGGGACGCTGTGGGCCGCCCCGGTCGGGCGCGTCGTGGCCACGGTCAGCGACGATCTCGTCATCGAGGGCATCCTCACGATCGAGGGCGCTGAAGACCCCGTCCTGGCGGACCCTCTGCAGGCCCTGCCGCAGCCCGACGACGACCTCACCGTCTTCCGCACCTACCCCGGGCAGCCCTCCGCGGGCGCCATGACCTGGACGCCCCTCGACGAGGGCCGGTGGTCGTTCCGCACCGAGCTGCCCCGCCGCTACGGGGCGCTGGGGGCCCTGCCCCGGGACGGGCTGTGGGCCAACGGCGGCTGGTATCCGCAGCTCCTGGTGGACGGGCGTCCCCCGGTGATGGAGCTGGAGGCCGAGGTCACCCTGCCCGAGGGGGTCGTCGGCGTGCTCAACGGGGCCGTGGGCGAGGGCGGCGAGACCTTGCGCTGGTCGGGGCGGGCGGCGCGGCTCTCGCTGGCGGCCCTGGTCGACGGGCGGATCCGCACCCTGGACGAGGGCCTCACGTTGCTGGAGCGCGGCCCCCGCCGTCGCCTCCGCGACCGGGAGCTGGTGGAGATCCGCAAAGCCTCCTGGCCCGAGGGCACGCCCGCCCCGGTGGTGGTCGTCGAGGCCCCGATGTGGCGGCGGCTGACCCGGTCCGGGCCCGGCGTCACCTACCTCTCCGACGCCGCCTTCCGGGTGGCCCGCCCCATCGCCCGCGTCCACCGGCGCGGGGTGGCGCAGGGGCTCCTGGAGGCCGCCCTGCCCATCGAGGACCCCTGGGCCGCCGCGATGGCCGCCGCCGCGATGGCCGAGCGCTACGCCGCCTGGCGGGACACCGGCGACCTGCTGCGCATCGCCGCCTGGATCCCCTGGGTGGACGCCCTGCTCTACAACGGGCGCACCTCGTTCCACGCCGAGATCTTCGACGAGACCTTCCCCGGCGACCCCCTGGCCGACGACCTGCTGGAGCTGTTCGGCGGCCCCACCCCGGGCCAGGTGCTGGCGGTGAAGCTGGACGACCTCTACGGCCCCGGCACCGCGGAGGCCGTGTCCGAGGCGCTGCTGCGGGGCCTGTCCCTGGAAGAGGCCGCCCGCGCCACGGGGGTCGACCCCGCCGAGGTCTTCGCCTGGCGCCAACCCTACCCCGAGCAGGACCTCGGCCTGGACGTCCGGCACCAGGGGGGCGAGTGGGTCGTCACGGTCACCCGGGACGCGCCCCCCGAGGCCCCCGCGGAGCCGGTGGTGGTCGAGGTCGGCGACCGGCGGCTGGTCTGGGAGGCCCCCCAGGGCCCCGGCGGCACGAGCTGGGGGTTCGACAGCCGCCCGCGCGGGGTGCGCATGGACCCCGACGGCCACGTCCGGCAGACCGACACCCTGGGGGACACCTGGCCCGCCCGCTGGACCCTGGTGGGCACCGCCTACATCGACGGCGTCAACTTCACCTCCCGCACCTTCGAGGCGGTGGCCGCCGCCCGCCTGCGCCGCCGCTACGACACCCACAACGCCTATGACGGCCTGCTCTACACCGACGAGGAGACCCTGCTGGGCGCCCAGCTCCGCTACGTGCGCTACGCCGGGCCCCTGCTGGATCGCCGCAACCGGCCCTTCCGCGTCTCGGTGTGGACCTCCCCGGCTGTGCTCTCCCCGGCCTTCCGCCCCACGGACGCGGGCCGCTTCGCCCTGGAGGCCGGGGTCTCCTGGGGCTGGGACACCCGGGTCTCCTACCAGTTCCCCACCGCCGGGCACAGCCTGTGGGCCGGGGTGGACGGGGGCTTCGTGCCCTACGGCGACAAGCGCTGGGGCTCGGCGAGCGCGGGCGGGGTGAAGCTGTGGTCGCCGCACCCCCGGGTGGTGTTCGCCGGGCGCCTCAGCGTGGGGCTGGCCTCGGGGGAGGTGGACCACCGCCTGCTCGCCCTGGGGGGCAACAGCGCGCTGCGGGGCCTGCCGGCGAACGTCGTGGTGGGGCGGCAGCGGGCTCTGGCGGCGGTGCAGGTCCGCACGATGCCGTTCCGGGACCTCTCCATCCCGCTCTTGTGGCTGGTCTGGCTGGACGAGATCCAGATCCACGCCGGGCTGGAGCTGGGGGCGGTGCGCCAGGCCACCGTCCTGGACGAGGGCGGCGTCGACCCCGCCCAGCTCCGCAGCACCTACGCAGCCGGCGGCTGGATGGTCGGGGTGATGTTCAACGCCGACAGCCTGGGCGCGATCCCCGCCCAGATGGGCCTCACCGTCGCCCGCGCCGAGTGGCAATCCACCCCCTTCCTCGACCCGGCGCCGGTGCAGGTGCTGCTACGCTTCGACCAGGAGTTCTGATGAAGCTGCTCCCCTTGTTGCTGCTCGCCGGCTGCTCCGTGGCCGAGGTCGTCGAGCACCGCTACGAGACCATCGCCGACCGCGCCGGGCTGGAGGAGCGCACCTTCACCGCCGGCCCCGACACGCTGCACTACAGCATGGGCGGCCAGGGCGACCCGCTCCTGCTCATCCACGGCTTCGGCGGCGACGGGCTGGGGAGCTGGCTCCCCCAGGTCGAGGACCTGGCCGCGCAGCACACCCTCATCATCCCGGACCTGCTGTGGTTCGGCCAGAGCCGCTCCGAGGGCCCCGCGACCCTGGAGCACCAGGTCCAGGCGATGATCGCGATCCTGGACCACGCCGGGGTCGAGGAGGCCGACGTGCTGGGCATCAGCTACGGCGGCTTCGTCACCCTCCAGCTCGTGGCGACCCACCCGGAGCGCGCCGCGCAGGTCGTCATCGTCGACAGCCCCGGCGGCCTGTTCGGCGACGACGACGTCACCGCGATGTGCGCGCGCTTCGGGGTGGAGAGCCCCGCCGACCTGTTCGTGCCCGACGGCCCCGAGGACCTGCGCCCCCTCATCGACCTCTGCTACCACGACCCGCCCTGGGTCCCCGACGCCGCGCTGGACGAGCTGTACGATCGCCTGTTCGCCCAGCACCACGACGAGCAGCGCGCCCTCCTCTCCGACCTCACCACCCGCTACGGCGCCTTCGAGGACCAGGACTGGCGCGCGCTGGGGCCCTGGCTGGTGATCTGGGGGGAGTTCGACGCGGTGTTCCCCCTGGAGGACGGCCGCGCGCTCGCGGAGGTGCTGGGCGCCGAGCTGGTCGTCATCCCGGACACCGCCCACGCCCCCTGCGCCGAGGAGCCGAAGGTCTTCAACGACGCGGTGCTGCGCTTCCTGGCGCCCCCTATCGCGGCGGCGCCGGCACCCAGCTCACCGTGACGAGGTTGCCGTCGAAGCTCGGGTACGGCCCCGCGCTGGCGGTCGCGGTCTCGCCGCCGATGAGGTAGCCGGTCACCGCCCAGGTGGTGCCCTCGGCGGCGGTGGTGTTCGTGCTGCTCAGGGTGAGGCCCCGGGCCTTGAAGGCGGCGGTGTAGCCGTCGATGACCGCCTTGGGGTCGTCGTCGGTGAGGTAGGTGACGTTCAAGGCCACCTGGCCGTCCGCCTCGCTGCGGGTGCCGCTCAGGATGCGCGCGTCGTCGCTGATCTCGAAGGGGAAGCCGTCGGGGACCTGGCCCTGGGGCATCGCGCCCAGGATGACGGTGCTGGAGGTCGAGGTGGGCGTGCCCGTGGACAGCCACAGGAAGCCGCCGATGCCCACCACCGCCGCCACCGCGATGACCGCCAGCAGCATCAGGCCCAGCCCGATCGCCAGCACGGGCGCCCAGGAGCGCCGGGGCTCGGGCATCGAGGGCTTCGAGGCCTCCAGCAGCGGCTGGGTCGGCTCAGAGCGGGTGAGCCGGGGCTCCTCCTCCTCGGGGGGATCGGGGTCCTCCACCCAGTCGAAGGTGGCGGTGGACGCCGGGACCTCGGGGGTGGGGGGCGGCGGGCTGTACCCCGCAGGCAGGGCGTGGCCGCCGCTGTCCCGCAGGGTGGTGATGAAGGCGTCGAGGTCGTCCAGCCGGTCCTCGGGCTCGGGCTCGGTGCACCTGCGGACGAGGTCCCGCACCGGCCCGGGGGCAGCCGTGCCCAACTCCAGGGCGTCGCTGGCCATCTTGCGGCCCATCAGCCGGGCCACGGACTGGCCGGGGGAGGAGTCGGGGTCCTCGGGGAAGGCCTGCTGGCCGGTGAGGGTCTCCCACAGGACCTGCCCCAGCGCGTAGATGTCGGCGCGGTGGTCGGGCTTCTGGCCGCCGAAGACCTCGGGGGGCAGGTAGGCCAGGGTCCCCGGCACCAGGCCCTGGCGGGTCAGCCGCGTGGCGCCCTGCTGGACGGCGATGCCGAAGTCCAGCAGCTTCGCGTGGCCGTCAGCGCAGATCATGATGTTCTGCGGCTTGATGTCGCGGTGCACCACCCCCATGCGGTGGGCCAGCAGCAGGCCCGCGCCCAGCTCCTGGAAGATGCGGCTGGCCTCGTCCCAGCTCAGCGGGCCCCGGGCCAGGCGCGCGTCGAGGGGCTCGCCGTCCAGCAGCTCCATCGCCATCCACAACAGCCCGCGCTCGGGGTCCTCGCCGCCCCCCAGCACGCGCACCACGGCGGGGTGCTGGATGGAGGCCAGCAGCTCGATCTCCCGGATGAAGCGGCGGCGGGAGTCCCCCAGGTCGTGGGGCTTGAGCACCTTGACCGCCGCGCGGATGCGCTCGGAGAGGGTGTTGTGGCAGGCGTAGACCGCGCCCATGCCCCCCTCGCCGAGGGTGCGGTCCACGATCCAGTCGCCGATCCGGTCACCAGGTTCAAGCACGGCGCCTCACGGTGCCGATGATAGCCTGTCGCGCCGCTGGAGGCTGCCGATGGACCCTGAGACCGCCGCCCTTCGCGCCGAGGCCCTGCTCGGCCAGCCCGCCGTCGGGCCCGCCGTGCCCTTGACCGGCGGCCTGCTGAACGAGGTGTTCCGCGTGCCGATGGCCGGCGGCAGCGTGATCCTCAAGCGGGCCCCGCCCTTCGTGGCCGCCGCCCCGGACATCCCCCTGGACCCGGCGCGGGCGGGCTTCGAGGCCCGCGCGCTGGGGCTCGTCGCGGACCTCTGCGCCGCCGAGGTCGGGGTCCCCCGGCTGCTGGCCCACCAGGGCGACACCCTGGTCATGGAGGACCTGGGCCCCCTGCCCGCTCTGGACGACTGGCTGCGCGGCGGCGGAGACCCCGAGCGCCTGGAGGCCCTGGGGGCCTTCATCGGGCGGCTCCACCGGGAGAGCGCGGCGCAAGCCGACCTCGCCGTCGGGATGGACAACCGCGCCGTGCAGGAGACCCGCTACGCGGTGCAGTACGGGGCGATCCGAGGCATGCTGGAGGCCGCCGGGCTCGGCCCGGGGCCCGCCGCCCGCGCCGAAGACCTCGGCCGCCGCCTGCTGGAGCCCGGCCGCTGCCTCGTCATGGGGGACCTCTGGCCGCGCTCGGTGCTGGTGGCCCCCGACCGCCTGTGGCTCATCGACTGGGAGCTGAGCCACTGGGGCCAGCCTGCCCAGGACCTCGGACACCTCGCCGCCCACCTCTGGATGCTGGAGCAGCGGCACGGGGTGCGCGGCGCCTGGGTGGCCTTCGACCGCGGCTACACCCGCGCGCGCACGCCGACCGAGGCCGACCGGGCGGACGCGGCGGTCCACCTCGGCTGCGAGATCCTGGCCCGAACCCTGGGACCCTTCAGCGCAGGTGGCCCCTACGATGGCCTGTCCATCGGGGATCCAGCGTTCGATGAGGCCGTGACGGTGGCGGTGGCGGCGCTGCGGGAGGTGCTCTGACTCAACGATCCGGCGCCAGCAGCCGCACGAACAGCGCCATCGAGCCGTCCATGAGCGCCGCCGCGTCCTCCGGCGCCGCCGCCGGCTCGCCCAGGTGGGTCACGAACCAGGTGTCCAGCGCCTGCCCGACCCCCAACCCCACCGCGGCCAGCAGGCTCACCGGCAGGTCGTCCCGGACCGCGCCCATCGCCTGGCCCCGGGTCAGCAGCTGCTCGGTCCAGTCCAGCACCTCGGCCCACATCGCCGCCACCCGGGGCGAGCGCGCCCCCGGCCCCATCGTGTACAGCTCCTTGGCCAGCGCCCAGCTCTGGGGGTCCGCCATCAGCGCCCCGAACACCTGCATCGACAGGCGATCGCACCAGCCCCAGAAGTCCTTGGCCGGCCAGGGCTCGTCGCCCAGGGCGGCGTCCACCAGAGCCCCCACCCGCGCCCGGACCAGGGTGAGGAACAGGTCCTCCTTGTCCTCGAAGTAGTAGTACGCCGCGCCCTTGGACAGGCCCGCCTCCTTGAGGATGCGGTTGATGGACGCCCCGTGGAAGCCGTCTGCGGCGAACTGCCCCGCCGCCGCGTCCAGGATGGCGCGGCGCTCGGCGGGGTCCAGGCGGTTCCAGCGGTCGAGGGGCATCAGGAGGCTTCTCTGGCCCGGAGGTGGTGGTTGCGCAAGCGGAGATAGGTCGCCGTGCCCTTGTCGGCGGCCACGAGGTGGTCGCAGCCGGGGGTGGGCTGCGTGGGGGTCTGGCTCTTCATGATCGGGACGTCCTGGCGGCCCTGCACGATCATGAACTCCACCTTCACCCCCAGCCAGGCCAGGAAGCTGCCCAGGCCGGGCACGGGCAGGAAGTCCTGGTGGTAGCGGCACCACACCCAGCTCCGCTGGTCGTCGATGGGGGTGGCGCAGACCGCCGCGCGGATGGTGGAGCCGAAGACCAGCTTGATGAGGTTGGGGAACTTCATCTCGAGCTGGAAGTCCACCCCGGAGGTCTTGTGCTCCTGGCGCATCGTGCCCCGGGTGACGATGTGGACGTCGTCGATGACCTCGACCTCGTAGGGGTCGAGCACCGGGCCCAGGCCGGGGTTGATGCTGCGGTGGGCGAAGGGGAAGTGGTGGATGTCGAAGAAGCTCTCGGTGAGCCGGACGTGGTTGAGGGGCCAGTCCTCCGACGCCTCGGCGGTGTGGGTCCAGTCGTCGGCGATGTCGTCGAACCAGGGGGGCTCGGGGAGCTGCGCGCGGGGCTGACCCCACCACAGCCAGATCATCCCGTGGGCCTCCCGCACGGTCCAGCTCTGCAGGGCGAAGCCCCGAGGCACGGGCTTGGAGCCGTTGCAGGGGATCTTCGTGCAGGCGCCCTGCGAATCGAAGCGGAAGCCGTGGTAGGGGCACTCCAGGGTGCCGTCCTTCTCGATCCGGCCCAGGCTCAAGGCCACGCCCCGGTGGGGGCAGCGATCGAGGTGGCAGACCGGCGCCCCGTCCGGGCCGCGCCACATCACCAGGCGCTCGCCCATGCGCTGGACGGCGACGGGGCGCTTCGCGGGCAGACTCCGGGCTTCGAGCACGGGGTACCACATATCGGGGATCATGACTTCCTCCTTGACAGACCTTCGTTCAGACCCGTAGTCTGACCATGAGTCTGAAGTAGGCTGAAGCGGGGGCGGTGTCAAGTGGATCCCGACAGGATCAGCCCAACGTCGCCACGAACAGCCCCGGCCCCTGGGCCTCCGGATCCGCCGGCAGGCGACGCCAGGTCTGCACCTGCAGCCCCGCGCGCGTCGCGAGGCGCTTCAGGGTCTCCTCGGCGAAGCCCAGGTGGCGGTGGCCCATGGTGCGGCGGTACTCCCGGCGGGTGTGCTCGACCATGTCCAGCACGACCAGGCGCCCGCCGGGGGCCAGGGCGCGGGCGGCCTCGGCCAGCACCGCGCCGGGATCCTCGACGTGGTGGAGCACGAGCATGCACAGGGCGAGGTCGACCGCGCCGTCGTCCAGGGGCAGGGCCTCCAGGCCACCCTCCCGCAGCTCCACGTTGCAGAGGCCCTGGGCGCGGCCGGCGGCGACCTCCAGCATGCGGGCCTCCCGGTCCACGCCGATGACCCGCCCGGCCACCGGGGCCAGCGCCACCAGCACCTCGCCCGTGCCGCAGCCCAGGTCCGCGATCGTCAGGCCGGGGGGCAGCAGGGCCAACAGCGTCGGCAGCAGGTAGGCGTCGCCGAACAGCTCCTGGCGGCGCTGGGACCAGTGCTCGGCGTGGCGACCGAAGAAGGCGCGGCTGTCCAGCTCACGCTGGGCGAGCACCCCCTCCAGGCGGTGGAGGTCCTCGGCGTAGAGGCCCTCCTCGGCGAGCTCGGCGGCGACGACCGCCCACAGCGCGGCGGACGCCTCGGGCAGGGGCTCGGCCACGCGGAAGAAGCTGGCGGTCCCCTCGGCGCGCCGCTCCAGCCAGCCCTCGGTCTGGAGCTGCTTGAGGTGCCGGCTGATCGTGGACTGGGGGGTCTGGAGGATCCGCGACAGCTCGCCCACGCCCAGCTCCTCGCGGGCCAGGAGCTGGAGCAGGCGGACACGGGTGGGCTCGGAGAGGGCGCTGAGGCGCTTGAACAGGTCGGGTGTCATGGCCTGCCAAAATAATCCCTTGCGCTTCATCCGTTCATCCGGCTAAAAGAATGAAGTCTCCTGAACCTCCCATCCAACGAGGTGGCCATGACCCCCGAAGAGACCGTCGAGCAGACCCAGACCTTCCTCAACACCGGCCTCCCGCTGTTCGCGGACCTGCCGTACAAGGTGCGCGACCTGAGCCCCGACACCGTGCGCTTCGGGCGCAAGGAGATGGACCTCGCCCTGGTCGAGATGCCCGGCCTCGCCGCCCTGCGCGAGCAGCACGCCGCCGCGCAGCCCCTGACCGGCGCGAAGATCATGGGCAGCCTGCACATGACCATCCAGACCGCCGTGCTCATCGAGACCCTGACCGCCCTGGGCGCCGAGGTCCGGTGGGTCTCCTGCAACATCTTCTCCACCCAGGACCACGCCGCCGCCGCCGTCGCGGTGGGCCCCGACGGCACCGCCGACGCCCCCGCTGGCGTGCCGGTCTACGCCTGGAAGGGCGAGACCCTGGAGGAGTACTGGTGGTGCACCCTCCAGGCCCTGGAGTGGCCGGGGGCTGAGGGCCCCAACCTGATCCTGGACGACGGCGGCGACGCCAGCCTGCTGGTCCACCTGGGCTACGAGCTGGAGAAGGCCGGCAAGACCCCCGATCCCTCCACCACCGACAACGGCGAGCTGAAGATCGTCCTCAGCGTCCTGCGCGACGTGCGCGAGGCCCGGGGCGACCGCTACTGGCACGCCCTGGCCGCGAAGATCCGGGGCGTCTCCGAGGAGACCACCACCGGTGTGCACCGCCTCTACGAGCGCGTCACCAACGGCACGCTGCTGTTCCCGGCGATCAACGTCAACGACTCGGTCACCAAGTCCAAGTTCGACAACGTCTACGGCTGCCGGCACTCCCTGGTCGACGCCATCATGCGCGCCACCGACGTGCTGATCGCCGGCAAGCGGGCCCTGATCCTGGGCTTCGGGGACGTGGGCAAGGGCTCGGTGGCCAGCCTGCGCGGCCAGTACGCCCGGGTCTCGGTCACCGAGGTCGACCCCATCTGCGCGCTCCAGGCCTGCATGCTGGGGCTCGACGTGGTGACCCTGGACGACGTGGTCGCGGACACCGACATCTTCGTCACCGCCACCGGCAACTTCGGCGTCATCAGCGCCGCCCACATGGCCCGGATGAAGCACAACGCCATCGTCTGCAACATCGGCCACTTCGACAACGAGATCGACATGGCCGGGCTGGAGGCCCTGCGGGCGAAGGGCGCGGTCGAGAAGATCGAGATCAAGCCCCAGGTCCACGAGTGGCGGTTCCTGAACACCACCCACGGCCCCGACGGCGGCGGCCACTCCATCATCGTGCTGGCCGAGGGCCGGCTGGTGAACCTGGGCTGCGCGACCGGCCACCCCTCCCTGGTCATGAGCGCGTCCTTCACCAACCAGACCATCGCCCAGATGGAGCTGCACGCCAACGCTGAGGCCTACGGCGTGAACCAGGTCGCCAACCCCGGCGGCGCCGCGCCCCAGGTCATCACCCTGCCCAAGCACCTCGACGAGCTGGTCGCTCGCCTGCACCTGGAGAAGTTCGGCGCGAAGCTCACCCAGCTGAGCGCCGAGCAGGCCGCCTACATCGGCGTGGACGTCGAGGGCCCCTACAAGGCGGACCACTATCGGTACTGAGGCTGACGCCGCGCAGCCCTGAGGCTTGCACCGGGGCGGGGACGGCGTATGCTGCCCCGTCCCCTGCCCCGGAGCCCTCGCCTTGCGCCCGCGCTCCCCGACCGCGCGCCTGCTGTTCTCGTTCGCCCTGGTCCTCCACCTCGTGCTGGTGGCGGACCACGTCTTCGAGAACCTCACCGGCGGGCCGCTGCTGCCGATCAGCGACCCCTGGGTGGAGGGCGTCCAGCTCCGGCAGAGCTGGAACATGTTCCGCAAGCCCTGGCGCTGGGACACCTGGCTGGTCGCCGAGGGGATCACCGCGGACCGGCAGTCGCGCATCCTGGTAGAGAGCAACCGGCCGCCGGACGGCCCCTTCCTGCGGGCGTCCTACGACCGGATGAAGAAGCTCCAGAACCACCTGGTGACCCAGGGGGCGAAGAACGACCGCTACCGGGAGCTGTTCGCCGACTGGCTGTGCCGCCAGCACCCCGACGTGGTGACCGTGCGGCTGAGCAAGCACAAGTTCAAGCACCTCACCCCGGATGAGGCCCTCCAGCAGCCCCCGCCCGCGCCGGAGCAGCGCTTCGAGCTGCTCTATGAGACAGAGTGCCCCCGATGAGGGAGGCCTGGGACCGGTTCTGGTTCGGTGAGGTCGACCCCCGGCGGCTGGCCCTGCTGCGCATCGGCTGGGCCCTGGTGGCGCTGTGGGCCTACGTGCCGCTGCTCTGGGAGGGGTGGTGGCTGTTCTCCGACGAGGGGCTGCTGCCGCTGGAGACCATCCCGCTGGACTGGATCAGCCTGCTGGTGAACCCGCTGTGGCAGATCAGCAGCCCGGGCGGCGTGCAGGCCTTCATCGCGGCGACCCTGGGCCTGCTGGTGCTGACGGCGCTGGGCCTGGGCACGCGGGTGGTGCAGCCCCTGGCCTGGCTGATGCTGCTCTCGCTGGTCAACCGCAACGGCGCCTGGACCAGCGGCGCGGACAGCGTGCTGCGGGTGTTCGGCTTCTACCTGATGTTCCTGCCCACCGGCCGGGTGTGGTCCCTGGACGCGCGGCTCTTTCCCCAGTCGACCACCGCCCCCACCGCCTGGCCGCTGCGCCTGTTCCAGCTCCAGGTCTGCATCCTCTACGTGAAGACCGGCATGGTGAAGGCCGCCGAGCCCATCTGGCAGAGCGGCGAGGCGGTGTTCCAGGCCATGTCGTGCGGGGCGTACTGGCGCTTTCGGATGGAGCCTCTGCTGTCATCCCGATGGTTCCAGGGTTTCTGCGCGCTGGCCGACTACGCCACCCTGGTGGTGGAGATCGGCTTCCCGCTGGTGTGGATCCGCCGGCTGCGGCCCTTCGTGCTGCTGGCCGGGCTGGGGCTGCACGTCGGGATCTCGGCGTTCCTGGACATCGGGGCGTTCACGTTCGCGATGCTGTGGACGTACCTGGCGTTCGTGGAGCTGCCGGAGAGGCGGTGAGGGCTACAGATCGAGCAGCGCGCCGATCAGCGCCAGGAGGGTGACGGCCGCGGCGCTGATCACCGCCAGCACGCCCAGGATCGAGGGCCTCGGTCGAAGCTGCGGCGTCTTCTCTCGGGCCTCGGCGTAGCGCTGGGAGAAGACCACCTGCCCCTTCTCCGCGTAGAGCAGGTAGAGCGACCAGAGGCCGAACACCGTGCCGACGGGGACCCAGAGCAGCGCCAGGGCCGAGGTCACCGTGACGCCAACCCGGACCCGCGGGTTGAGCCGCCCCAGCCCCCGCCCCAGCCACAGGAGGGCGGCGCAGCAGGCGGCCGAGGCCACCAGGACCCCGATGATCCGGACGACCAGCGCGGCGTCCTTGGGGGAGTGGACCACCAGGAGGTCGAACGCCACGATCGTCAACAGGGAGAGGCCGAAGAGCCCGCAGAGTCCGCCCGCGAGCATGTACACCGTGCCGACGCCCCGCAGGCCGGTCTCATGGCTCAGGTGCCGCCGCCGGAGGCTGAGGGGATCCTCCAGCACGCCGAAGGTCAGCCCCTCGAACGGCTGGGTCTCCGGGGCCTCCAGATCCGCGTCGGGCGGGGCGTAGGGGTTCTCCGCCACCGATCCCTCCCGGCGTGGCACTCGACCCAGCGTAACCTGGCAGAGAATGACGGCATCATAAGGACATGCTCCTCCTCCTCCTCGCCTGCCAGCGCCCCCCGTCCCCCGACGACTCCACCGCGGCCGTCGACGACTCCGTCGTCGTGGACGACACCTCCGCCGAGGAGGTCCCCCTGGGCATGTTCCCGGGGCGCTACCTGATGACCTTCTTCTCCTGCGACCGGGACATCTGCATGGACCCCAGCGCCTTCAACCACGAGGTGTGGGTGCTCTGGTCCGACGACGGCGTGTCGTGGCAGGTCCCCACCGGGGACTTCGAGCCCTGGACGGGCAGCGTGCCGGACATGACCCGGCGCGGCGACACCCTCTACGTCTACGCCGGCCCCGGAGAGGTGCGCCGCTACCGCTTTGAGAGCGACACCTGGGAGGACCCCGTCCCGTTCACCAACGACGTGCAGGCCCGCTGGCGCGACCCCGCGCCCCTCGTGGGGGACGACGGCCTCATCCACATGTTCTACCTTGACTCGGCGGTCGAGGACGGCGACCCCGCCGACTGCACCGCGGACCGCGCCCCCTGCACCCAGCGCTTCGGCAGCGCCGTCGAGGTCGAGGGCTCCGACGGGGTGGACTTCGTCATCCAGGAGGGCAGCCGGTTCGAGCTGACCCTGCAGGCCGGCGACCGGGCCAGCGACCCGGCGGTGTTCGCCACGCCCTTCGGCTACGTCATGTACATCCTGCTGAACGAGGCCACCCTCGCCCTGGTCTCCGACACCCTGCACGGCCGGTACACCCCCGTCGCCGCTCTGCCCGAGGGCATGCTGACCGAGCCCTACTACGGCCTGATGGTCGGCCAGTGGGACCACGAGCGCCAGCTCATCCGCAGCTACGCCAGCGTGCCCCTGCCCCGCGGCCAGGGCCAGCAGCCCGACATCGTCATCCAGCTCGCTGAGCACGCGGACCTCGACGCCCCGCTCACCGCGTGGCAGACCGTCGTGGAGGGCGGGGACCCCCCTGAGCTGCCGGAGGGGTACTGGGCGGCGAGCCCGGGGCTGGCGGAGAATGTGCGCTTCCCGGAGCCCTTTCAGTAGGCGATCTCACACCACTCCGGCAGGTCCGGGTTCAGCCCGTCCGTGAGGTAGGGCGACGCGCCGGCCTCCAGGCCGTAGGGGTGGTCGAACATGTGCTGCCACATGCTGTAGAAGGTGGTGTCGTGGTCGGGAGGGGCCTCGAAGGGGGGGACCGCGTGGCCGGCGTCGTGCTCGCACCAGGTCACGTAGTGGCCGTCGGCCAGCAGCTCGTCGCGGTAGCGCTCGCTGGCGGCGTGGAAGTCCAGGACGAACCAGTCGGTCGGGCCGCCGTTGAGCACCATCGCGGGGAACTTGCGGGCCTGGGGCACCCAGTCCATCGCCCAGATGCCGTAGCCGTCGCCCAACCCACCGGATAGGCTGGTGACGCTGGCCAGGTGGTTCACCCGCTCGGTGGTGGACAGGTAGGTCACCCACAGCGCCCCGGCGCTGACCCCCACCCCGTGGATCTGGGTGAGGTCGATGGCGTACTGATCGGTGATGCAGGCGAGCAGGTCGTCGAAGAAGACCAGCTCGCTCTCGGCGGCCGTGCCCTCCTCGAAGAACGGCCAGTTGAACAGGTACTGGCCCTCCAGGTCGTCCGGGAACACGCCGATGAAGCCCATCTCCTCGATGGCGGTCTCCACGTCCCCCTCCCGGATGAAGCTGCTGGAGGAGGAGTTGAGCCAGTGCCAGCCGAACACCAGGGGCATCGGGGTGACGCCGTCGTAGCGCTCCGGCACCATCAGGCGGAACTCGCGCTCCACGCCGTCGGAGATGAACCCGGTGATGAGCGCCTCGTCCCGGGTCGGGCCGCCGATGAGGGTCGGGCAGGTGCCGCCCGAGTAGATGGGGATCTCGGGGGGCTCGGTGGGGTGCTCGGGCAGGCCGGTGTCGTCGGCGCCGGAGTCGTCCACCGCGGAGTCGTCCGCCGCAGAGTCATCTGCAGAGGAGTCGTCCGCGGCGGTGTCGTCGGCCGCCGTGTCGTCCGAAGCGTCGGTGTCATCGGCATCGACGCCGGTGTCGTCCGCTTCGACCCCGCCGGAGTCGGCCGCAGGGGTGGAGTCTTCAGGCTCGATCTTGGGCTCGCTGCAGGCTGCAGCGAGCACCAGGGTCAGGAGATGATGTGCGCGCAATCGTCGGGCTCCTCCCACCATCCGCGTGGCGGGGAGTATAGCCCGTCGCTCAGCCCTTGGCGCCGTAGGCCTCGATCAGCACGTCGGCGGTCGCCGGGCGCATGATGCGCTCGTCGGGGCGGCTGCCCTCGATGAGGGTGGCCCGCACCCTGGTCCCGCTGATGAAGAAGGCCTTCTCGTCGGGGTGGTTCTCCATCAGGTCGACCCGGCCGAGGGACTCGTAGAACGCCGCGAAGCCCACCTTGACCGGCTCGATGGCCAGCGCGCCGGGCAGATCGTCGAAGATCTCCTGGGCGTCGAAGTCCCCCCAGATGGCGGTCTTGTCGTGGTAGGGCGCGTCGGCGTGCTTGCGGCCGATGACGATGTTCGAGAAGCCGTGGTTCTGTCGGTAGATGGCGTGCATCACCGCCTCGGCGGGGCCGCCGTAGAACATCTTGATGTCCAGCCCCACCAGGTGGAAGACGTCGTTGATGTCGTAGCCGACGGCGTCCCACAGGGCCCGGTCGCTGTCGCCCTGGCCCAGCAGGCGCTGGTTGCGCAGGTTCTGGTAGGTGCGCATGCGGGTGGGGGCGTCGACGTCGTCGCCCTTGAGCTGCCCGACCAGGGGGTTGAGGAACACGCCGGTGTACCGGCCCCCGCGGGTGAGCTGCTCGGCGCCGTAGACCAGGGCGTACTCGTGGGCGCGGTGGAGCGGATTGCGGGTCTGGAAGGCCAGCGCCGCCTCGTAGCCCCGGTCGGCGATGACCGCGCGGGTGACGCGGGGGGACCACACGTAGTCGCCCAGCTCGGGGTTGAGGGGCTGGGGCAGGGTCCAGAGCTCTCCGCCGACCAGCTTGGTGCGCGGGTCGCGGGTGACGATGTCGCCGCCGGGGTGGTCGGTGCGCTCGGTGCCGTAGACGCCCTTGATGTAGCGGGGCTTGTCCCAGTCGTAGACCGAGCCGACGGTGATCCGGCCGAACACCCGCCCCTCGCTGTCGACCAGGGCGGCGTCCTGCCCCACGGTGAGCGCGGCGGCCTCGTCGTCGGTGACCGGCAGGATGAAGGGGATGGTCCAGGCGTAGGCCACGCCGCCGCGCACGATCGTCCCGGTGTCGAGGACGTGGTGGGTCTCGTCCTCGTTCATCGGGCCCGTGAGCGGCGACAGGGTGCCGTCGCTGATGCGGTACACGCCGGAGATGTCCGCGTCGTTCACCGCGATCTTCGGGAGGCTTGCGGCCTGGGCGAGCAGCGCCTGGCGCTGGGAGAAGGGCAGGACGCGATCGACGAGCGCGTCCAGGCCACCGTGGACAGGGACGAGAGACATCCGATCTCCTGGGGAGCGAAGGGTGGCCACCTTGTATGCCCTGCCACCCGCACCTCCGCAAACCGGGGGACTTGCCCGAGTGAGCCCCTCTGCGGCAGACTTGGCGAAACCTGCCGCGTGTCGGTTGGCGCAAGCGCCGACCCGTCAGCGGTCAGGATGATGTAATGGAATCTCCCGGAACGCTGCTGTATCCCTGCTCATGTGACCCCGGCCCCCTCGCGGGCCGGCCCCACCGAGCCCCTCGAGGAGCACGCTGATGCGACCTGCTGTACCTTCCCTTGTCGCGCTGGCTGCGATGCTGGCCTCTACCGAAGCCCTGGCCCAGGACGCGGACACCTTCAACTTCGCCGGCGGGGTGTTCGACCACCAGGGCAGCCTCCAGCTCGCCCACCCCCACCTGGGGCAGCCCTCCGGCTTCTACGCCGGCCTGGGGCTGGTCTACGCCGACGACCCGCTGGTGCTGCGCTACTCCAACGACACCGAGGAGAGCGTCGTCAAAGGCCAGTTCTCCACGCGCCTGCAGGGCGGCTACACCCTGCATGAGCGGGTCCGGCTGGACCTGGAGCTGCCGGTCTACCCCTCGGTGCGGGTCGGCGACTCCAGTGGATACACCTCCAACTTCGCCCTCGGGCCCATCCGCCTGGGCGCCCTGATCCCCCTGCTCGCCTACGAGGAGACCGGGGTGGGCGTGGGCCTGGCCCCCTACATCGCCATCCCGACCGGCCAGCGCGCCAAGGACGCCTACGTCAGCAATGGCTTCTCGGCCGGGCTGGCCGCGACCGTCGGCGGGGACACCGGCAAGCTGGGCTGGCGGGCGAACCTCGGCCTGGACCTGGGCGCCAAGAACGCCGTCGACACCGGCAACACGGCCATCGAGGAGCTGGAGATCGGCTCCTCGCTGCGCTGGGGCCTGGGCGCGAACTACGACGTCATCGAGGAGCTCCTTGTCGGCGCCGAGCTGACCTCGCAGATCGACATGGCCAGCGGGCTGGGCCCCTGGAACGCCAACCCGATGGAGGCCCACCTCTACGGCACCTACGGCGGCGAGGAGGGCGTCCAGGGCACCCTGGGCTTCGGCACCGGCATCATCGCCGGCGTGGGCGCGCCGGACTTCCGGATCGTCGCGGCGGTCGGCTACCGCAAGCCGGGCGGCCCCGCGGACACCGACGGCGACGGCCTCACCGACGACGTCGACGGTTGCCCCACCGAAGCCGAGGACATGGACGCCTTCGAGGACACCGACGGCTGCCCCGACCTCGACAACGACCAGGATGGCGTGCTCGACGCCGCCGACTCCTGCCCGCTCGAGCCTGAGGACATGGACGCCTACGAGGACGTCGACGGCTGCCCCGAGCCCGACAACGACCAGGACGGCCTGCTGGACGCCGACGACCGCTGCCCGGTCAAGCCCGGCCCCAAGGAGACCCAGGGCTGCCCCGACAACGACAGCGACGGCGTGGCGAACCTCGACGACGAGTGCCCCGACGAGCCCGGCCCGGTCAACACCAAGGGCTGCCCCGACCGCGACAGCGACCGGGTGCCCGACAAGCGCGACCAGTGCCCCGACGAGCCGATCGACCCGCGCGCCGATCCGCGCCGCTCCAACGGCTGCCCGACCAAGGTCGTCGTGACGAAGGAGAAGATCGAGATCCTCGAGAAGGTCTACTTCGACGTCAACAAGGCCACGATCAAGCCGGTGTCCTACGGCATCCTGGACGACGTCGCCCAGGTGCTGCTCGACAACCCCGACATCACCAAGATCGAGGTCGCCGGGCACACGGACTCCGACGGCAACGACGACTCCAACCTGCGCCTCTCCCAGTCCCGCGTCGAGTCGGTGGTCAAGTACCTCGCCGGCAAGGGCGTCGACGAGAGCCGCCTGGTGCCGAAGGGCTACGGCGAGACCCAGCCGATCGCGCCGAACGACACGCGCGACAACAAGGCCAAGAACCGCCGCGTGGAGTTCGTCATCCTGGAGCAGGACAGCGGCGACGGCGTGAAGGTCGTGCCCAACCCCTGACGGTTCCCGCATTTCCCGCGCCCCCCGGGCGGTTCGCCGCCCGGGGGGTCTTGTCTCTGACACCAAAGCTTGCATTTCGCTGAGGATTCGCAATGCTGAGGTCAGGGGATACGCGCCCGAACCCACCGCCAGGGAGCCACACCATGATGAACCGCCGCTCACTCGCCCTGCTGCTCGCTCTGACGCTGCCTTCGCTCGCACACGCCGGACAGCGCGTCGACGGAGACTTCGTCCGCATCGGCTATGAGGACGGCGGAACGTGGAACTGGAGCGCCCAGGGCATCGGCCTCCAGACCGACTTCACCGGCAGCGGGACCTGGACCGACTGGACGTGGCCGGGCGCGTTCTGGCAGCAGCTCACCTTCGCCTACACCCAGAACGGCACCGACTACACCTACCAGGGCAACGCCTACAGCGGCACCTGGGACTGGACGGTGAGCAGCGAGGCCGACAACTCCACGTCGAGCCAGGCGATCTCCACCTACCAGATGAACGCCGGCGCGCTCGGCGTGGTGAAGACCGAGACCTGGGACGTCACCGGCACGGTGATCACGGTCAGCTTCGCGGTGACCAACAACGGCACCTCGGACATGACCGACCTCATCGTCATGCACGGCGTCGACCCCGACCCCGACGAGAACGCCTACAGCAACCCGCAGACCTACATCGACAGCATCGACACCGACAGCGACGGCATCCGGGACTACGTCGAGGCCGTGGGCCGCCGCAGCGGCTGGACCATGGGCTACGGCCTGTGCGACCCCTCCACCGAGGAGATCGGGGGGGCGAACTTCAACACCAGCCCCACGGGCACCCTCTACGACTTCGGCGGCGCCAGCCGGGACTTCACCCTGCACTGGCGGCACACCGAGTCGGTGCTCGCCCCCAACGACACCGTCGCCTTCGACTTCATCGTGGTGCTCGCCGAGACCGACACCGCCGCGGAGAGCCTCTACACCTCCAGCCTGGGGAGCTGCGGCGCCTGCGACGGCGACGGTGACGGCGACCTGGCCAGCACCTGCGGCGGCACCGACTGCGACGACACCGACGCCACCGTCAACACCAGCGCCACCGAGGTCTGGTACGACGGCACCGACCAGGACTGCGACGGCGCCAGCGACTACGACGCCGACGGCGACAGCTTCGACAGCGACGCATACGGCGGCACCGACTGCGACGACACCGACGCCACCGTCAACACCAACGGGACCGAGGTCTGGTACGACGGCACCGACCAGGACTGCGACGGCCTCAGCGACTACGACGCCGACCAGGACGGCTACGACAGCGACCTCTACGGCGGCACCGACTGCGACGACACCCGCGCCGGCGTGCGCCCCGGGCGCGCGGAGGTCTGGTACAACGGCCGCGACCAGGACTGCGACGGCTGGTCCGACTACGACGCCGACTACGACGGCTACGACAGCGACGCCTACGGCGGCACCGACTGCGACGACACCGACGCCTCGATCAGCCCCGGCGCGACCGAGGTCTGGTACGACGGCACCGACCAGGACTGCGACGGCTCCGGGGACTTCGACGCCGACGGCGACGGCGACGACAGCGACCTCTACGGCGGCACCGACTGCGACGACGCCGACCCCTCGGTCAACACCAGCGCCGCCGAGATCTGGTACGACGGCGCCGATCAGGACTGCGACGGCGCCAGCGACTACGACGCCGACACCGACGGCTACGACAGCGACGCCTATGGCGGCACCGACTGCGACGACGCCGACCCCTCCCTGAACCCCGGCGCCACCGAGACCTGGTATGACGGCACCGACCAGGACTGCGACGGCGCCAGCGACTATGACGCCGACCAGGACGGCTACGACAGCGACGCCTACGGCGGCGATGACTGCAACGACGCCGACGCCGCCGTGAACATCGCCGCCACCGAGGCCTGGTACGACGGCGTCGACGCCGACTGCGACGGCGCCAGCGACTACGACGCCGACGCCGACGGCTTCGACAGCGACCTCTACGGCGGCACCGACTGCGACGACGCCGACGCGGCCGTGAACACGGACGCCGCTGAGTCCTGGTATGACGGCGTCGACCAGGACTGCGACGGCCTCAGCGACTACGACGCCGACGGGGACGGCTTCGACTCGGCCTCCTACGGCGGCGACGACTGCGACGACAGCAACGCCAACACCTACCCGGGCGCCCCCGACGACCCCAACGACGGCGTGGACAACGACTGCGACGGCGCCTCGGAGAGCGACCGGGACGGCGACGGCTACGACAACACCGCGTTCGGCGGCGACGACTGCGACGACGCCAACTCCTCCATCAACCCGGGCGCCGAGGAGGTCTGGTACGACGGCGTCGATCAGGACTGCGACGGCAACGACGACGATCAGGACAGCGACGGCTACGCGGTGGACACCGACTGCGACGACACCGACCCCGACGTCTACCCCGGCGCGCCGGGCTGGACCGAGGACTGCGAGGAGATCGTCGACACCGGCACGGACGACACCGGCGCCGACGACTCCAGCGCCGACGACACCGGCGGCAGCACCGACAAGGGCGGCTGCGGCGAGGGCTGCGCGTCGTCGTCCTCCTCCTCCGGGGCCTCGATGTTCGCGCTGCTGCTGGCGGGGCTGTTGCTGAGGCGCCGCCGTCGGTAGACTCCCCGCGTGCGACGCCTGTTCCTGGTGATGCTCGGGACCCTGGTCGCCATCGCTGCGGTGGCCGGGCTCGACGCACACCTGCGGGGCGAGGAGCGCTCGGCCGGGCTGCTGCTGGAGGGGGATGTCCAGGGCATCAAGCACGGCGGCTTCGGCATGGCCGCCGCGCCCCAGACCTTCCCCGAGGGAGGCGCGCCGCGGATCCTGGTGCTGGGGGACTCGGTGACCCACGGGACGGTGGTCCGCCGCGACCGCGCCTGGCCCGCCCAGGCCGAGGCCCTGCTGCGCGCGCGGGGCGAGGACGCCCGGCTGCTGAACCTCGCCGTGCCGGGCTACGACGTCATCCAGAGCGCCTCGACCCTGCGCCACCGGGGCTGGGCGCTCGAGCCCGATCTCGTGGTCTACGCGGCCTACATCAACGACCACGTCGAGACCCGGCTGCTGAACGTGGGGCAGGCGCCGGTGTACGTGGGGGTTGCGCTGGATCCCCGCATGTTCGGCGCGCTCACGCCCCTGCTGGAGCCGCTGCTGCCCCACTCAGCGCTGGTCCGGCGGCTGGCCGGGGCGCGGGCGGCCCACATGGGCCAGGCGCTCTGGGATGCCCAGGTCCAGGGAGACCTGGGCTTCTTCGAGCGGGGGCTGGACCAGCTCGCCGCCGAGCTGGCCGCCCACGACGTGCCGGGGTTCATCTACCTGATCCCGCCCCACGTGCTCGCCGACCCCGAGCGCGCCTGGTGCGAGACCGGGGACGTGGCGCGGGAGACCTGCGCCCAGGCCCTGGCCCGGCTGGACGACTACACCCGCGCCATGACCGCGCGGGGCCTGTGGGTGGCCTCGGCCCTGCCCGCGCTCCAGGCCAGCGGGCGCAAGGCCTTCTGGGCCAGCCCCCGGCAGGACGACCCCGACCACCCCGGGCGCGCCGGGCACATCGTGCTGGCCGTCGGCTTCGTCGAGGCCCTCGACCGCTTCCGCGCCGAGGCCGCGAGCGCTGCGATTCCCGCACCCTAGCGCTGCCACATCTGCACGCACGCCGCCCTGAGGGGGCCCCAGAGCGTGGCACGGCCCGTGCATTGCACCGCTGCACCCCACCCGAAGAAGAGGAGCCCCCATGACGTCCTCCTTCAAGCCCGTCGTCGCGACCCTCCTGGCCGCCGGACTGGTCTCCTGCGCCGAGGTCACCGGCAGCGGCTCATTCTGGGCCGACACCGCCGACTGCCCGCAGGCGGCGGACTTCCTGGACGTCAGCGGGGCCGCGCCCGCGGGGGTGCCCGCCGCCCCCGCGCTGAGCGTGTGGTGCGACGGCGACGCGGTCATCGTGCACAGCAACGGCATCCCGAACTTCGACTTCGACCAGGTCACCCCCAACAGCCTCAGCGAGCAGGACCACGAGTGGGTGCTGCCCCGCGAGCCGGTGATGGCCAGCCGCACCACCGACATCCCCCTGGGGGGCGCCAGCGCCGTCGCGGTCAACGGACTGCCCATCTTCGGGCCGACCGAGGCGCCGTTCCACGGCTACCGCGACCCCTACCTCGACAACATGCTCGACTACTGCAACGGCCACACCGCGCCCGGCGGCGTCTACCACTTCCACGCCCGGCCGGACTGCCTGTTCGAGAACGCCGCCGGGCAGACCGGGCTGGTGATCGGCTACGCCTTCGACGGCATCCCCATCCTCGCCCCCTGGATCTGCGAGGACGACACCTGCGAGGAGGTCACCCACCTGTCCTCCGGCTACCGCCAGGTCGAGGCGAACTACGGCGCCACCATCGAGAACGCCTGGGACGCCCACACCTACGACCCGAACGCCAGCCCCCTGGACGCGTGCAACGGCATGACCCTCGCAGACGGCCGCTACGCCTACTTCGCCACGGACACCTTCCCCTACCTGATGGGCTGCTACGTCGGTGAGGTGGAGGGCGACAACATGGCCGGCGGAGGCTTCTGACCCCTCGTCAACCCATCTGGAGAGTACGATGAAGCGGATGAGCACGTTCCTGCTGGCCTTGATCATCAGCTGCGCCGCCTCCAGCGGCGGGGGCTGGGCGTTGCCCGGGATGGCCGGGGCGGCGGTGTGGGCGGGCATGGCCAGCCCGCCGGTGGTGCCCGCCGAGTCCGACCTGACCGACTGCCCCCAGGCGAACGACTTCCTGCTCGGGCAGGGGGAGGCTCCCGTCGGCCAGCCCGCCCCCTCCCTCAGCGTGCGCTGCGAGGGCGGCCAGGTCGTCGTGCGCAGCAACGGGATCCCGGGCTTCGACTTCGTCCAGGTGACCCCCAACGCCCTGCGGGCCCAGAGCTACACTTGGCGCCTGCCCGCCGAGCCGCGCATGGCCGCCCGCCCCACCGACGTACCGCTGGGCGGCCCCTCGGCGGTGGCGGTCAATGGCCTGCCCATCTTCGGGCCGACCGAGGCCCCCCACCACGGCTACCGCGACCCCGTCCTCGACGAGCTGCTGGACTACTGCAACGGCCACACGGCGCCCGGCGGCGTCTACCACTTCCACGCCCGGCCGGACTGCCTGTTCGAGTCCACCAAGGGCGAGGTCGGCCTGGTGGTCGGCTACGCCTTCGACGGCATCCCCATCCTCGCGCCCTGGGTGTGCAAGGACGGGGGCTGCGCCGAGGTCCTGGAGGTCCACTCCTCCTACCGCCTCAAGGAGCGGACCTACGGCGCCACGATCACCAACGCCTGGGACGCCCACGAGTACGTCGAGGGCCTGGGCCAGCTCGACCGCTGCAACGGCACCACCCTGGCCGACGGCCGCTACGTCTACTTCGCCACCGACACCTTCCCCTACTTCATGGGCTGCTACGCGGGGGAGGTCGAGCGGCAGAACCTGCAGCGCGGCGTCGGTGGGGGTGGCCCGCCGCCGGGGAGGCCGCCGATGCGCGGGGGGTGAGGGTCAGCGGAGCTGCTTCAGAGCCTCCCTCACATCGTCCAGGTACGCCTGGAGTCCACAGCCCTCTCCGCGCCCAGTCAGCCGATCCAGCGGGGCCTCCAGGCATCGGGCCTCCCGATCCGGGTCATCGCCGAGCAGGTGGGCTGACCAGCGCTTCGCGTCCTTGGGGTCCGTCTGCCGGCCGTGGGTGAGCCGCTCGGGCTCCCGCGTGGGGTCGAAGCCCAAAGCGGCGCGGGCTTCCGTGAGGGCCTTCTCATCGGCATCATCGCGAGGGACGAAGCCAGGGAGCCGCCACGCCTCGGACTCCGGCTGCATGCCCGCCAGGACCACGATGAAGGGCCAATCTCCGGCGGCCTGCGCCTGGGCGAAGCCCTCCCGCTTCGCAGGCTCGCTGTCCATGTCCCGGGCGATCACGACGATGACCGGCGGGCGCGGCGCGTCCTTGAACAGCACCAGGGCCGCGCGGAACATGCGGGCGTCGGGCTTTCCGGCCTCACCGCCGAATTTCCCGTGGACTGAGGCGCTGAACCCGCTCCGACCCACGAAGCGCCTCCGGGCGCGCCGCATCGCGACGTGCAGGTCCAGGTAGCCGCACTCGCCTTCCGGGTCGGTCCAGGCGCGCTGGTGGTCAAGCTGCTCGGCCTCGATCCAGTCGTGGACCTCCTCGCAGAGCACCCGATCGGCGAGCCGGGTCGCGATGGTGAAGCCCCCGTCATCCTCTGCGGCGACGCCGAACCGCCACACCAGCTCAGTCATCCTCGGGCGCCTCGCCGGTGATCCAGGCCTCTCCGACCGAGGACCAGAACTCGCCAGGGGTCATTGTGTCCGCCCACTTGGGCCAGTCGGGGTGTTCGGTGAGCTTGCGGCACAGCGCGCCGCCGGTGTCGTCCAGCCGCATCACCCGCACCTCCTCCGGCTCGAAGTGATCCAACAGGTAGGGGGAGTGGCTGGTGGCGATGACCTGGAGGGTCGGGTGTTCCTCCAAAATGCGGCGCAGAGCGGTGATCAGCTCCTTCTGGGCGAGGGGATGCAGGGCCCGATCGATGTCATCGAGCAGCAGCACGCTGGGGCGCTGGGGGCTGTGCAGGGTGGTCAGCAGGCCCAGCGTGAGCAGGGTGCCTTCGCTGAGCTGATGGGCAGGGATCCAGCCGACGCCGCGCATCTTGAGTTCGAAGCGCCAACCGCCGAGGGTGCGGGCGCTGCGGTAGGGCAGGACCTGGTCCTGGATGCGGACGGGCTCCTCCTCATGCACGGTGATCGTGGTCGGGAGGACCCGGAGATCCTCGACGCCGGGGACAACCTGGGCGAGGTCGACGACGATGCGGTCGAGGGTGTCGTCCCGACGGGCAGCGAGGGTGGCGATGACCGTGGACAGGCCAGCACCGTTGGAAGAGACCCGCGGGATGTCGCCTGCGGCGGGGGTCGGGGCGGCGAGGTGTTCGGCGTCGAAGTTGAGGAGGAGGGCTGGGCCGGGGGCGAAACGGGCGAGCTTTTCAGCCGTGGCCTTCTCAGAACGTCGCGAATCCCATTCCGTAATATGTCCAAAATCGGAGACGATCTGGATAGCCGCCCATGGAACGTCAGTGCGAGGACTGACTTGGACAAACGTAGAACGCTCTGGGTCGTTCCACACCGCCACTCGAGCGTGGTTCGCGCCAGGCCGAGAGATGTACTCGACCGCCTCCCTGTTCCCTCCGAAGGCCCTACGTACGAAGCTCTCTCGTCCAGGACCATCCGCCGAGACCCCCCTCAGTTCGCACAGGATCTCCGCCCCCTTCAGGACGCTCGTCTTCCCACATGCGTTCGGCCCGACCAGCACGGTCAGCCGCTCCAGCGCCATGTCGACGTCACGGAGCGCCTTGAAGTTGTGGAACGACAGCTTGCGGATCATCGCGAACTCCTGCGTCTCCCCCTCCTAACGTCTCCACCCCCGCTCCACCGCGTCCAGGATCGGCCCCGCGAAGTCCACGCCTTCGTGCTGGCCCATGTCCGCCACCCCGCCGGGGCTGTAGACGTTGACCTCGACGACCACGTCCCCGATGAGGTCGAGCCCTGCCAGCAGCACCCCGTCGGCCTCCAGCCGGGGGCCGATGGCGTCGACGATCTCCTGCATCACCGGGCGGAACGCGCCCCTCGCGCTGCGGCCTCCCGCGCTGACGTTGCTGCGGAAGTCGTCGCCCCCCGGCACCCGGCGCACCGCCGCCGCCCGGCCCCCCACCCGCAGGAGCTGCCCCTCCAGCACCAGCACCCGGGTGTCCCCCTGGACCGCCTCGGGCACGAACCGCTGCGCCATCGCGAAGCCGCCGCGGGTCAGCACGTCGATGATCTGCCGCACGTTCTGGGGGTTGTCCTTGCGGACCACGAACACGTCGCGCCCGTGGGTGCCGCGCAGGGGCTTGAGCACGCAGTCCCCCGGCGCGTCGGCGATGAACGCCCGCAGCGCGTCCACGTCCCGGCTGACCAGGGTGTGGGGCCGGAAGCGCGGGGGCAGCACACTCAGGTAGAGCTTGCTGGAGGCCCGCATCAGCCCCTCGGGGTCCGACATCACCGCCACCCCCTGGTCCCGGGCGATGCGCGCCAGCTCCAGCGCGGTGTCGTGGGCGAAGGCCCGCCTGGCGTCCCGCGCCGGGTTGGTGCGGATGAACAGGGCGTCGCCGGGGCCAAGGGCGAGGGCCTCGGGGACCTGGGCCCGCAGCGCCTCGGTGAGCGCGCGGCCCTCCAAGGCCGGCGCCCGCCGCGCCTGCAGGGTCACCCGGTCGTCGGGGCGCAGGCCCACCCCGTCGACCCCGGCGACCCAGGTGTCGTGTCCTCGGGCGGCGGCCCGGCCGATCAGCAGGGTGGTGGTCTGGGTGGCCCCCAGCGCGGTGGCGTCGTTGACGAGGACGATGAGGCGCATGCGCGCTACTCCGGGAGTCGCAGGATGGTGTCGAGGTCCCGAGGCACATAGGGATGATCGTCCGAGGTGACCAGCCCCAGGTGCAGGATCCGCGCCCCCGTCTCCGCGATCGGATCGACGCTCTTGCCGATGACCACGCCGCTCTGGGGGGCGAGATAGCTGCGCACGACGTCCCCGAACACCGAGCTGAGCCGCGCGACGACCTCGCCCTCCTCCACCCGGTCGGTGACCGGCGGCAGGACCTCCAGCAGGCCGCCGTGGTCGGTGTAGAACCAGTAGCTGCGCTCGCAGAGCACCGGCGCCTCGCCCAGCGCCACCGGCCGCTTCTGCACCATGCCCGCCGCCGACAGCACCGCCCTCAGGCCCACCCGAGAGCGCCGGATGTACTCGCTCTGGAAGCGGTGCGGGTTGCCGATCTCCAGGGTGATCGCCGGGATCCCCAGCTCCTGGGCCATGCCCCGGAGGGTGAGGTCGTTCGGCGGGTTGTGCACGATGATCTGCGGCCGCTGGAGGTAGGCCATCCGGGCGATGGTCTCGTCGGTCATGTCCGCCCGGATGTAGAGGCAGTTCGCCCGCCCGAAGCTGGCGGTGTGCAGGTCCACCAGGTAGTCGAAGTGGCGGACGATGCGCTCGATGATGCGGTGGGCGTAGGCCTGGGCCCCCGTGCCGTCGTGGCGCCCCGGCATGATGTGGTTGAGGTCCGAGTCGTCCGAGAACGCCCGCTGGCGGCGCACCACGCCCGGGGGGTTCATCGCGACCACCCCCACCACCGTGCCCCTCAGGTTCTGGGCGCTCACCGAGCGCATCAGCCCGTGGATGACCGGCATCCCGTTCAGCTCGTTGCCGTGCAGCGCCGCGGTGACGCCGAAGGTGGGCCCGTCCTTCACCCCCCGAGCCACGAGCACCGGGATGCGGACGGGGAATCCGAGGCCGTCATGGGCCATGTCGATCAGCAGGCGGGAGATCTCTCCGCGCGGGAGTTCATCAAGCCGGAGCTGGTCGACGACGGCAGCCTCGGGGAAGGCTGCGGAGTGTTTCAAGCGATCACCTCCTCCAGGAGAGCGGGGTCAGGGTTGAGGGAGCTGAACAGGCGACGCCGGAACACCCCCTTCTGGGTGATGAGCTGGCGGGCCATGCGATCGATGGCCGTCGCCGCCAGGATGGTCCGGATGTAGGCCTCGATCAGGTCGTCCACGCCGATGCCGAGCTTGTTGAAGTCCCGGCTGTCCATCAGCAACAGGCGCTCGGTCTCGGTGTCCCAGCCGCCGTCGGCGGTCTGCACCGACAGGTTGGTGCCCAGCATGTCCCAGGCCGAGCAGGTGCCGTCGAGGGCGGGCAGCAGGGGCTTTCGGGTGCGCCGTGCGTACACCGCCACCGGGAACCAGCCCTCCGGGCTCGCCCCGACCATGAAGCGCAGGTCCGCCACGTAGATGTCGTTCTTGCGGTCGGGCACGGTGCCGATGTGGAAGAGCCGGTCGCCGCGGCTGCGGCTGCTCCAGCTCGCGTTGCCGATGAGGGACTGCACGATGAAGCGATCGTAGCGCTGCTCGAGGGCCATGAAGGCGTCCAGCTCAGCGCGGTTGGTGATCGTGTAGACCCCCTGCCCGGCGTTGGTGTAGGGCACCTTCACCACGGCCACGCCGCCCATGCGCTGCACCCACAGGGGCACCTCCCGCATGCTGACGTCCCATATGGTCTCGGGCACCCGGACCCTCAGGCCCGTGCCCTCCATCTCGGCGTTGAACAGGTCGTAGGCCTTGGCCGCCAGCATCTTGTTCCGCCCGCCCGCCAGGCAGGCGATCACCGGGTTGAAGATGAGGGTGCGGGTGATGGGCGGGATGCGGTCCCAGGGGCGCTGGGTCACGTAGCGGAAGGCCGCGCGCACCGGCCGCCACGGGGCGTCCACGGCGTCGCGGACCTCCAGCACGCCAGCGTCGAAGCGGGCGAGGGGGGCGGCGCTGTCCTTGGGCCAGCCGACCACGTCCACCGGCTCCTCGCAGAGGTCCGCCAGGGTGCGCGCGTAGCCGAACGCCTCCATGGGGTTCTTGTCGTACAGCACCGCGAGCCCGCCGGGCGGCAGCCCCCGGCGCCGGAGCAGGGGCAGGAAGCAGCGCTCCAGGAGCGCGCGGTAGCCGGCCTGCTCCTGGTCCTCGTCCACCCGGGGCATGGACTTCTGGCCGGAGGGGCAGGAGTTGGTCTCGATCACCACGAGCTGGCGCCGGCCCTCCGCGGTGGTCGTGCAGAACAGGTCCGCGCCCGCCCAGTGGAAGGCGAAGGGCTTCGAGGCCAGCAGCTCGTGCACCGCCTCGGCGTCCACCTCGGGGTGCATGTGGCAGTACCGCTGCAGGATGCGCTCGTTGCCCAGGGTCATGAAGAAGCGCACCAGGGGGTGGACCTGGGCGTTGAGCACCTTGGCGTAGAAGTGCTCGGTGGGCGTGAAGGTGTCGGGCTCCACGCGGGTGAGGTGGTCGGTCACGGCGGCCATGCAGGCTCCTGGTGTGGCGTGCGCGGAGCTTAACGCGGCCCACCCTGTGGCGACCCCGGACGCCGTTTGACCGCCATCTTGCGATGAACATCGGATACGTTGGCCCCCCGCCTGCTCAGAATCGAGGTGCATGATGCGCGTCCTGCTCACCCTGATGGCCCTCTCCGCGTGCCGGAACAAGGATATCGTCCAGGAGACCGCGGTCGACGACACGGGCACGGTGGTCGATGAGGACGGCGACGGCGTGCCCGCCGCAGACGACTGCGACGACACCAACGCCGCCATGTTCCCCGGCGCGGACGAGGTCTGCGACGGCCTGGACAACGACTGCGACGGCGTGGCCGACGTGGGCGCGGTCGACGCCCCGACCTGGTACGCCGACGCCGACGCCGACGGCTACGGCGACGACAGCACCGCCGTCGCCCAGTGCGGGGCCCCCGAGGGCCACGTCGCCCAGGGCGGCGACTGCGACGACGGCGACGCGGCGTACCACCCCGGCGCCCCCGAGGACGACTGCACCGACCCCAACGACTACAACTGCGACGGCTCGGCGGGCGCGGTCGACGCCGACGGGGACGGCCACTGGGCCTGCCAGGACTGCGACGACGCCGACGGCGCCATCCACCCCGGCGCCACGGAGTCCTGCGACTACGTGGACAACGACTGCGACGCCGACGTCGACGAGGGCGTGACCGTCACCTACTACCAGGACACCGACGCCGACGGCTTCGGGGACGTCGACTACCCGGTGGACGACTGCTCCCTGCCCACCGGCTACAGCGCGACCGACGACGACTGCGACGACGCTGACGCCGCGGTCCACCCGGGGGCCACTGAGCTATGCAACGGGGTCGACGACGACTGCGACGCCGCCATCGACGACGACGATGACGACGTGAGCGACCCCTCCACCTGGTACGCCGACGCGGACGCCGACGGCTACGGCGACGCCAACGCCGCCCGGACCGCCTGCCTCCAGCCCTCCGGCACCGTCAGCGACAGCACCGACTGCGACGACACCCACGCCACCGTGTACCCCGGCGCCACCGAGACCTGCTCGGGCCTGGATGACGACTGCGACGGCACCGTGGACGAGCCCGCCGACCTGCTCGGCAGCGACGCGGCCTGCGGCGCGGTCAACTGCAACGACATCCTGGCCACCCGCACCAGCGCCCCGGACGGCGAATACTGGGTCGACTTCAACAGCACCCCGATGCAGGTCTACTGCGACATGACCAACGCGGGCGGCGGCTGGACGGTCATCCACCCCGACAACATCGGCTCCCTGGGCGCTCTGGACGCCATGCGCGACGAGCTGGACGTGGCGATGGCCTACCTGCGGGACACCAGCGGCAACCAGTACTACACCGAGCTGGAGCAGCTCGCCGACTACAGCAGCTACGACGTCGACGTCTCCGACTACGACAGCGATCGCATGCGGATCACCTTCATCCCGCGGGCCGTGGCCAGCGTGGGCGGCGCGACCCAGGGCATGCGCAGCAACGGCCAGGACCTCACCTTCGTCAACTGCGACGGCAACGGCAACAGCTACATCGAGTTCTGGCGCACCGGCCAGTCCTACACCTGGAACCAGGACTACACGATGTCCATCCTGTGGCGGGACTCCAAGACCGGCTCATCCATCAGCGTCCCCACCGACTACTTCACGTTCACCGCCATCCACTTCGGCGGCTGCGGCACCCACAGCACCAGCCCCTACTGGGTCAACTACGACAACATGCTGGACGCCGCCATCGCGGTGCGGTGAAGGGGTGCCTGCGGAACCGCCCGACCCCGACGCGGTCTGTACCTGGTGAACCCCCGGCGCAGAGCTCCGCGAACGTGAACGCCGAAACCGCACATCTCCTGGGAATCGGGCTGTGTACGGGGGTCTTTCTTCTCATCGGGGCCGGCTGCACCCCCTCGCGCGCCGCCCCGCCCACGCCGGCCGAGATCGCCGCCGCGCCCCTCCCCGACGGGGTCGACGCGGCGCGGGTCGACGCGGTGCTGCCGGACGGCTGCTTCGCCGCCGTCGAGGACCTGCCCACCCCCGACGACCCGCGCCTGGACGGCGACGCGGTCATCGTGATCGCCAAGGAGGCCCGCCGCCTGATGCTGTTCTCCGGCGGGCGGCTGGCCGAGGGGCCGGGCTGCTGGCCGGTGGCGCTGGGGGTGGACCGCATGGGGGTGTACCCCCCGGGCCCCAAGCAACGCATGGGCGACCGCCGCACCCCGGAGGGCTGGTACCGCAGCTCCGACAAGCCCTGGTCGAACTTCTACGGGGCGATCGCGGTGCATTACCCCAACGCGGACGACGCCGCGCGGGGGATCCGGCAGGGCCTGATCGGCGAGGCCGAAGCCTCCGAGATCCGGGCCGCCCTGGACGCCGACCGCAAGCCCCCCCAGCGCACGGCCCTGGGCGGGGAGATCCTCGTGCACGGCGGTGGCAGCTCCGCAGACTGGACCTGGGGCTGCGTGGCCCTGGACAACGACGAGCTGGACGCCCTGCGCGCCATGCTGCCCGAGGGCATGCGGACCGACATCCTCATCCTGCCGTGATACGTCGCCCGGGTGGACACCCTGGGCTGGATCCGCTGGCTTCACCTGATCGCCGCGGCGACCTGGACCGGCGGGCTGATCGTGCTCGCCGCGCTGGTGGTGGCGCTGCGCAAGGCCGGCGCCGACCGCGCCCTGCTCCAGGCCGCCGCCCGGCAGTTCGGGCGGGTGTCGTGGGCCGCGATGGCCGTCGCGCTGGTCACCGGGGTCGCCCAGGTCGAGCTGATGAAGATGCCCTGGAGCTACGGGCGCCTGCACCTCAAGCTGGGCCTGGTGGGGCTGGTCGTGCTCCTGGCCGGCGGGCACCAGCTCACCGCCCGGCGCAGCACCCCGGCCGTGCGGGGGGTCGTGCAGCTCCTCATCCTGCTGGTGAGCCTGGGGATCTTCGCGGCGGCGGTGGCGCTGTAGTCAGATCCGGATCCGCTGCCCGGCGCCGCCCCCCCGGCTGCGGATGATCTCCACGCAGACGCGCTCGCCCTCCCGCCCGTGCACGCAGAGGCGCAGCTCGACCCGCAGCAGGGGGTCGCTGCGCTCGGCGAGCAGCAGCACGGTGGCCCCACCCTGCTCGGCGGCGTGGCCCAGGCGGGCCCCGGCGCGGCCGAGGCGGGGGGGCTCCAGCAGCAGCACCAGGGGGAAGGCGCCGGAGCGGGCGAGCTGCTCGCCGGCCCAGGCGGCCTGCTCCGGGGCGGGCTGGACGATGACGAGGCGCTCGGCGACCACGCCGGTCCAGCCGGGGGGGAAGACCCGGCCCAGGGGATCGACCACCGCGACCGGCTCGCGGCGGGCGGTGAGCGCGGCGACACACGGCAGCACCAGCGACAGGCGCCCGGTCCCGGCCGGCCCGGTCAGCTCCACCAGCCCCGGGCGCGGCAGGCCCCCGCCCAGCGCGCCGTCCAGCGCGTCAGCTTGCGTCGAGAGCCGGCCCCGCTGCACCTTCGGCGCGCCCCCCTCCAGGCGGGCGATGGTCTGCCGAAGACGGGCGAGGGTCTCCTGGCGGGTGGGGTCCGTCATGATTTGAACGTATGTTCAGTATAACCCGTGACGAGGGACTCAAAGCGCGAAGACCTCGCCCTCCTCCGCCACCCGCATGCCCGCCGACCGCACCACATCCTGAGCGGCGCTGTCGGGGTCCAGCAGCGGGTTGGTGTGGTTGAGGTGGATGAAGCGGACCTTCGCGCGCAGGGCGGCGGGCTGGTCGGCCAGCCGGGCGAGGGTCTCCTGGACGAAGGGGTGCGGGATCTCGGCCATGTCCCGGCCGGGCAGCTCGCCGTCGGCGTAGAAGGTGGCGTCGACATAGGCCAAGTCGACCTCGGCGAGCAGCCGCTCCACCGGGACCGACCAGCGCGACCACTTGTCGATGTCGGGCAGGTAGACCGCCTCGCGCCCCGGTCCCCGGATGCGGAAGCCGACGGTCTCGCTGTACTCGCCGCGGTGGGGCACCGCGAAGGGGGTCACCACCAGGTCATCGGCCAGGCGCACCCCCTGCCCGTCGGTCAGGGTCTGCAGGCTGACGTTGCCCAGGCGCACCAGCAGCTCCCAGGGGCCGGACGCCTCGATGAAGGCGCGCATCCGGGGCATGGCGTAGAGCGGCACGCCAGAGGCGCCCATGACCTCCCGGCCCAGGTGGACCAGGCCGGTGTAGTGGCCGATGTGGGCGTGGGTCAGGAACACCCCGGCGAGGTCCGGCGGGCGCTCCTTGGGGGGCGCGAGCCGATCGAGGTGGCGGAGCTGCCGGGGCAGGTCGGGGCTGGCGTCGAAGATCCAGCGGCGGCCGTCCCGGGGGTCGACGAGCCCCAGGCTGGTGACGAGGTGGGCGCGGGAGGGGTCCTCCCAGGCCGGGCGGCAGCAGCTCCGCTCGCAGCCGGCCTGGGGGTGCCCGGCGTCCTGGGCCACGCCCAGCACCACCAGAAACGGAGCGTTCATGGGTCCTTCCTCCGGAGCGGCCTGGACGACGAGCGCGGCGACGAGCAGGAGCGCAGCGAGCGCGACCCGCACTCAGCGCCACCCGCCGACCAGCCGCCAGGCGACGTCCGCGACCTGATGGCGCATCGCCCCGAGGTGGGTCAGCGCGTCCTCCGGGACCGCCTGGGCGCCCCAGCGGGCCCCGCCGAGCGCGCCCACCAGCACGGGGGCGTAGTTGTCCGCGCCGGAGAACTCCAGCGCCCCGTTCAGCGCCTCCTCGAAGTCGGGGTACTGGTCGAGGAACCACACCGCCACCCGCAGCACCGAGGGGGCGTAGCCGCCGGAGTCCAGGGTGGCGTGTCGGCTGGGCCGCAGCGCCGCGGCGACCTCCCGCCCCAGGCCGCCCCGGGTGAGCGCGAGGGCCTCAGCCCAGTCGACGCCCCGGATCAGGCGCCTGCAGAGCACCGCGACCGCCACCGAGGCCTCGCCCGCGACCGGGTGGAGGTGGGTCAGCGCGGCCTCGCTCCGCGCGGCGGCGGGCAGGGCGTCGTCGGGGATGAAGCCGGCGGTCGCCATCGGCCCGATGCGGTGCGCGGGGTTGCAGCCCCCGGTCAAGCCGCTGGCCCGGACATGCACCTGCTGGACCGCCTGATCCCCCGGGATCCCCCGCAGCGCCAGCCGGAAGACCTGGGCGGCGGTGGGCCCGGTGTCGAAGCCCTCCCGCTGATACCAGGTGAGGTAGCGGTGGAAGACGTCGGCGGGGTCGAAGCGCCGCCGCTCCGCGAGGCTGGAGGCGAGCTGCAGCGCCATCTGAAGCGGCCCGCCGTTGCGATCGCCGGCGGCCAGGCCCGTGAACACGCCGAGCGCGCGATCGGTGGCCGTTGGTTGCTGCATCGAGGAGACCCTCACCGGACCTGTAGCTTACCCCCAACGCGCGGGGCGCAGGGAATCCTCCATAGCCGGGAGGGCGCAAACCCGGGAGGGACTTCGGGGGGCGAGGGCTACGCCGCGTCCCGCGCCCCGGCGTCCCCGTAGGCGGCCTCGATGGCGTCGATGGCCTCTGCGAGGCGGTCCAGGCGCTCGGGGTCGACCTGGGGCAGCCGCACGTCGAGGGTGACATAGAGATCCCCCGGCTCGCCGCGCCCGCGCCGCACCCCCTTGCCGCGCAGCCTCAGCCGGGCGCCGCTCTGGCTGCCCGGGGGGACCTTGAGGCGGACCTCGCCGTCCAGGGAGGGCACCGGGAGGCTGGCGCCGCGCAGCGCCTGCCCGATGGTGACCGGGACCCTGACGTGGAGGTCGTTGCCCTCGCGGGTGAAGACCGGGTCGGGGCGCACGCGCACCTCCAGCAGCAGATCCCCGGGCGGGCCGCCGCGGCCGGGGGCCCCCTGGCCGCGCAGCCGGATGGTCTCGCCGTCGCCCACCCCGGCGGGGACGCGGACCTTGAGCGAGGTGCCGTCGGGCTGGGTCAGCTCGACCTGGCCCCCCTGGGCGGCGGTGCGGAAGTCGAGGCTGACCTGGGCGCGGACGTCATGGCCCGGCCGCGGCCCGCCCGCGCGCGGCCCCGGAGGGCGCCCGCCGAACAGCCCGCTGAGCAGGTCGTTGAGGTCGACGAAGCCCCCGCCGCCGAAGCCGCCTCCATCGGCCTGCCAGGCCTGGGCGGCCCGCGCGGCGTCCGCGTCGAAGCCGGGGCGGGTGGCCGCATCGCCGAAGGTGTCGTAGAGCTTGCGCTTCTCGGGATCGGACAGGACCTCGTAGGCTTGGCTGACCTCCTTGAAGCGGGCCTCGGCCTCGGGATCGTCGGGGTTCTTGTCGGGGTGGTACTGCTGGGCGAGCTTGCGGAACGCGCGCTTGATCTCCTTGGCGGAGGCCTCGCGCGTCACGCCGAGCGTCTGATACAGCCGGTCCTCGCGCATGTCTCCAACCTCCTGGAATTGCTTTGTTCACCCACAAGTTAGTCACGCCTTGCGCGGCGAAAAGGGGGCGCCGGGTTGACGATGACCCCGCGCAGGGTCAGGAGGGGCCCATGCCCGAGCGCCTGTACGACGAGCTGGCCGACTGGTGGCCGGTCCTCTCCCCGCCCGAGGACTACGCCGACGAGGCGGGGGTGTACCTCGACCTGCTGCAGCAGGGCGCCGACGGGCCGCTGCGCCGCGTCCTGGAGCTGGGCAGCGGGGGCGGGCACCTGGCCAGCCACATGCCCGACGCCCTGGAGCTGGTGCTGGTGGACGCCTCCCCGGCCATGCTGGCCGCCAGCCGGCGCCTGAACCCGGGCCGCGCGCATGTCCAGGGCGACATGCGCACGCTGCGCCTGGGGCAGTCCTTCGACGCCGTGCTGCTCCACGACGCGGTCATGTACATGCGCACCGAGGCTGAGCTGCGGGCGGCTCTGGACACCCTGTTCGCCCACTGCCGCCCCGGGGGCGGCGCGCTGGTGCTGCCGGACCACGTCCGGGAGACCTTCCAGGAGGGCCTCTCGGTCTGCGGTGGAGACGCGCCGGACGGCCGCAGCGCCCGGCTCATGGAGTGGGCCTGGGACCCGGACCCCGCCGACACCACCTTCCGGGTGGACTTCTCCTTCCTGCTGCGGGACGCCGACGGGGGCATGCGCGCCGTGCACGACCCCCACACCCAGGGTCTGTTCGATCGGCCCACCTGGCGCCGCCTGTTCGCCGAGGCGGGCTTCACCCTGCTGGAGCCCGACGTGATGCCGGGCCTGGAGATCGGCGAGGTGTTCCTGGCGCGGCGGCCTAAGGCTGCGCCTCCAGGGTGACGTCAAACAGGGTCAGCCCACCATCCAGGCTCGCGGCGAGGGCGCGGCCGTCCGGGCGCCACGCCACGCCCTGGGCGTAGCTGCGCGGCGAGGCGATCGCGTCCACGAGGCGGCCATCGGGCAGGGCCCAGACCGCCAGCGCGCCGGCCTCCGGCGGCTGACCGAAGCCCGCCGCCAGCAGCCCCGTCTCCGGGTGGAAGGCGAGGCTCTGCCCCAGCCCCCGGGCGCCCTCCAGGGGACCGGCCACGAGCTTCCCGCTGCCGCTGTGCCACACCCGCACCACCGAGCCCTCGGTGCTGCGGTGCATGGCCGCGATGAGGGCGCCGTCCGCGCTCAGCGCCAGCCGCTCGACCCGCTGGCCGGCGGGCGTGCCCTCCAGCGTGCGCAGCGCGGCGCCGGTCCGGGGGTCCCACAGCACGATCCCGCCGTCCCGGGTGCCCGAGGCGATCCAGGCGCCGTCCGGGCCCCAGACCAGGGCGCTGTCGGCGTCCACCAGCTCCTTGCGCTCGGCGAGGGGGGTCCCCGCCGCGTCCCAGGTCCACACCGCGCCGGAGCCCCGCAGCGCCAGCACCGCGCCGTCCGGGCTCCAGGCGAGCTGATGGGCCGCGGTGGCCCGCACGGCGTCGACGGCGAAGGGCTCCAGGGCCGCGCCGGTGTTCGCGTCCCAGCGCAGCAGGCGGATCTCCTTCTTGAGGGCGGAGGGCCGGTGGATGGAAGCGGTCAGCAGCACCGGCTCGGTGGGGTGCAGCGCGGCGGCCTCCAGGGGGCGCTCGTCCGGCGGGGTCACGGTGTACCGGCGCGCGCCGGTGGCGGGATCCCAGCCGATGGCCTCCCGGCTGGAGACGCTGACCAGGGTGCCGCCGGGCGCGAAGGCCAGCCCCGAGATGAAGTGGGTGTGGCCGGTCATCGCAGTGGCGGGGGGACCGCCGTCGGCCGGCAGCACGGCGACCTGGCTGCGGGAGGCCACGGCGAGCGCGGCGCCGTCGGCCGACCAGGCGATCCGGATCGCTGAAGCGGCGCTGGGCAGCACCTCGAGGAGGCTCTGGTCCGCGATACGCCAGAGGGTGGTGTCGTCTCCCTGGAGGAGCACGGCGGAGCCGTCCGGGGTCACCCCGCCCACCTGGGGGGAGCTGTACAGCGGCGCGAACCGCCCGACGACCTGCCCGCTCGCGGCGTCCCACAGGAGCGCCGCGCCCGAGTCCAGCCCGGTGACGAGCTGCGCGCCGTCCGGCGACCAGCCCACGCTCTCCAGGCGGGCCCCCTGGGGCGGGCTCCAGTGGCTGACCTGCCCCGAGGTGTCCCGCACGATCAGCTCCAGCCCCACGCTGGCCAGCCGCCCGCCGTCCGGGCTGAACGCGACGCCGCGGGCGTGCCGGGCGTGGTCCCGCCGGGAGACGGCCGGGCCGCTGAGGTCGCCCGACCACACCGCCACCGCCCCGTCCTGGGCGCTGGCGGCGAGCTGCTGGCCATCGGGCCCGAACGCGAGCCCGGTCACCGGGGCCTCAGGGCCGTGCAGGGTCGCCAGCGGGGCGCCGGTGGTGGCGTCCCAGAGCTTCACCAGATCCCCCTCCCCCGCGGTGGCGAGCCGCCCGCCGTCGGGGGACAGCGCGAGGTGGACCTGCTCGCCGTCGTGCCGGACCTCGGCCCCCTTCGCCCCGTCTGCGCCGAAGACCACGACCCGTCCGCCCCGCTCGCCGGCCGCGATCCGCGCCCCGTCCGCCGACCAGGCCACGGCGGTGACCGGCGCCTCGGCGGGCGCGAACCAGTCCAGGGCACCTCCAGGCTGCTGGTGCACCGCCAGCCCCAGGGTGGTGCCCACCGCGATCCTCCCCCCGTCGGGAGACAGCGCGCTGGAGAGGCTGCCGCCCACGCCGGGGCGCGCCCGCTCGGTCAGCTCGACGCGGTGGGGGGTCGGGCCCGGCTGGGGCCCGTCGCGGTCGTCGCAGGCTACGCCCAGCGCGCCGGACAGCCAGGTGAGGAGCGCCATCAGGCACCTCCGAAACCGAGGGGTGTGCAGGGGATCGGTCATCGCCCCAACCATAACCCTCGCGCTGTCGCGGGGCGCACGCCGCGCCCTCTGCGCGCCTGAGCCAATCCGTGCTTGCGCAGATCGCATCCATCGCGGTAGAACGTGTTCTTACGGGAGCGCACCGCCCGCCTGGGTCCGAAGATGGGCCGTCCCCAGGAGCCCCACCATGCCCGCCTACGCCCAGAGCCGGCCTCGGAACAGCGCCGAGCAGTCGCACGATCACCCTGTTGGACCCTTGGCTATGCCGGATCTTCAGGGGGGCTTCGACCCCGAGCGCGCCGCCCGGCTCCAGGCCATCATGGGCAACTCCGCGGTCACCGGGATGATGCCCGGCGACCCCGACACCCTCTTCGACGCCGCCGAGCAGAGCCCCAGCACCTCCCTCCCCTACCAGGACCGCATGGAGCAGTCCCTGGGCACCGGCCTCGGTCACATCGAGGTCCGCCAGAGCGAGGAATCCGAGGCCGCGCTGGAGGGCCTCAACGCCCGCTCCGCCTGGCGCGACGGCCTGCTGCTGCTGCGCCGGGACGCCAAGCCCGAGGAGGTCGCCCACGAGGTCATCCACGACGGCCAGGCCAACGGCCAGGGCGAGTCCGAGGGGGAGGACGCCGGCGCCCAGGAGGTCGACGGCGGCGAGGCCCAGGCCGCCGAGTCCGAGGCCCACGACAAGGCCAAGGACGTCGCGGCGGGCGAGCCCGTCGAGCTGGAGGAGTCCCCCGACGCGGGCATCCAGCGCTGGGGCCTGGGGGACCTCTGGGACGGCGCCAAGGACCTCGCCAGCGGCGCGACGGATCTCGTGGTCGACGGCGCCTCCCGCGCCTGGAACGCCGGCACCGCGGCCGTCTCCGGCACCCTCGACACGGTCGGCGCGGCCGCCCAGGGGGTCTGGGACACCGGCGCAGCGGCCGTCTCCGGCGTCGTGGACACAGGGCTCACCGCCGCCAGCGGCCTGTGGGACACCGTCTCCACCGGCGCCCAGGGGCTGTGGGACACCGGCGCGGCCGCGGTCGGCGGCATGTGGGACACCGCGTCCACCTTCGGACAGGGCCTGCTCGACACCGGCGGCGCCGCCCTGCAGGGCCTCGGTGACGTCTGGAACGCCCGCGACCAGGGCATCATGGGCATGCTCCAGGCCGGCGGCAACGGCCTCCTGAACACCGCCTCCACCTTCGGACAGGGCCTGCTCGACACCGGCGGGGCTGCGCTCGGCGGCATGTGGGACACCCTCAAGACCGGCGGCCAGGGCATCTGGGACACCCTCAAGGCCGGCGGCCAGGGTCTCTGGGACACCGGCGCGGCCGCCCTCGGTGGCGGCCTCGGCGTGCTCGACGCGGCCTGGGGCGGGCTGGTCAAGACCGGCATGAACGGCCTTGGCGGGCTCTACAACACCGTCGACGGCCTGGCCCCCGAGCTGACCGGCTGGCTCAACAACTGGATCATGCACGGCGACGCCAAGCCGGTCACCGAAGACGCCCACGACCGCTACTACACCACCGCCCCCAAGTCCACCGTCGACAACAGCTTCACCGGCGCGATGGACATCCCGGGCAACACCACGAAGTTCACCCAGCAGTTCAGCCCGATGGGCATCCCGCTCACCGACGAGGCCTGGGAGCGCCAGAACCAGATCGACGACGGCAAGCTCCAGCGGCTCCACCACAACACGCTGCTGAACACCCTGGGCGAGGCGGGCATCCTCAGCGATCTGGTCGCCAACGGCGACATCACCGAGGAGCAGGCCACCCAGGACTTCTCCCAGATGTCCGACGAGGACCTCAAGGAGCTGGTCCGCACCGTCGACGACGCGCAGGCCACCCAGGACTTCTTCGCGGCGATGGACCCCAAGGACTACACCAACTTCCAGGAGGCCATCCTCGACAAGTACATCGAGATGGCCAACGCCGACCCCGACGGCGCCGCCTTCTTCCTGGACGTGCTGCCCACCGAGCTGGACATCAAGCCCTCCCTGACCGAGCTGGCCGGCACCGACCAGCCCAACGACTTCCGGGCGGGCCAGACCACCTCCATGATCCGCGAGGGCTCCATCCGAGCCAGCCAGTACTTCCAGGACAAGGAGCGCTACGGTCTGGTCGTGCCGTTCAGCAACACCGCCGAGAACATCGTCGCGAACGACGGCGTGCCGGTCGACGGCGTGGACCACCTCAGCAACTACCTCGGCAAGATCGACCCCAACGTCACCACCTTCGCCTCCGGCTACAGCCAGAGCGCAGCGGCGGTGCTGCACTACGCCCAGCAGTACGGCGGCACCCAGGGCCTGGACTACGCCAGCGCCACCGCCCCGATGGGCGGCGCGGACACCCAGGGCGGCACCGGCATGTACGCCGGCACCATCCGCACCGGCGCCGACGACCCGGGCGTGCAGACCCTCTCCCTGATGCACCCCGACGACCCCGCCCAGTACATCCACACCAACGACGGCAACGCGAAGTACCACTGGTCGCTGCTCAACTTCATCGGCTTCACCCCCCACAAGGTGGGCGACGGCGAGCTGCACGGCGGCTTCCCCAACAACGCGTCCCCCGACCCGAACAACGGCACCAACGGCTACCCGATGGACGCCGCGGTCCCCTACATGGAGCAGCTCTTCGGCGGCCAGTTCCAGGGCCAGGACTACGAGCGCCGGGGCGACTGGCGCCACGACCGCCGCGACGGGGGCTGATCCCTACAAGCCGGGCGGCGTCCACACCCCGTCGCCGTCCAGGTCCACGAACACCGGGTTGGTGAAGCCCAGGGGCACGTACCCGGGCGCGACCAGCCCGTAGTCGCCGCCCACCCTCGGCTGCACGCCCCCGGCGTACAGGGGCCAGCCCGCCTCGACCAGCACCCAGGCGTCACCCGGGGCCTCCACCGGCCAGGAGACCGCCACGTCCAGGGCCTCGCCCTCGGCGGCGGAGGGCGCCAGGGTTCGCACCACGTCCCCGTTCACGACCAGGCGCAGCTCGTCCACCGGCACCCAGGGCGCGGCCCGGAGCCGGATCTCGGCGGTCACCGCGCCCTCCGCGAGGAGCAGCTCACCGGGCCCCGCGGCCCCGACGCCGTCGCTCAGGGTGAGCTGCGGCACCGCCCCGGTGGTGACGATGACCCGGCCGTCCTGCACGGCCTCCACGAAGGCCCCGGCGTCCAGCCGCTCCCCCTCGCCGGGCCGCGGGGCCTGCACGAGGTTGGTGGGGAAGCCGGCGACCTCCACCTGCAGCGCGTGGCTGTCGGCGTTGCCGGTCCCGGTGACGAAGAAGCCCTGGTTGAGCAGGGCGAACCAGTCGGCCCGCACCGTGTCGTACAGCTCCAGGGAGAAGCGGTTCACGATCTCCATCGCGTCGAAGTCCAGGGCGATGGTGCCGGTGCCGGGCTCGGGCTCGGTCATCCAGGCGTTGCCGCCCTCGCCGACGGGGGTCCGCGGGTCGAAGCCCAGCTCGTCGAAGATGGGCCAGGCCCCGTAGACCGGGTCGTCCTCGGGCCGGAAGTGGATGCCCCGGGGGTGGTTGAGCTGGAGCAGCACCCGCTCCCCGGCGTCGGGGTGGGGGAAGGCGACCTGCCGCGCGCGGAAGTCGTCCAGCGTGCTCGCCACGGAGGGCGGCTGGAGGGTGGGCAGCGCCACGACCTCCGGCCCCACCACCGGGAAGGCGTTGAGGTGGGCGATGTCCCAGTGCCCGCCGCTCAGCTCCCCCTGCGCGCGGATGTCCGCCTCGACCCCGGCCACCCCGCGGATGCCGCCCCGGTCGGGCCCACCGACCACAGCCAGCGCCGGGTCGGGGTCGACGACCCGGTTGTGGTCGGTGATGACCGCGACCTCCACCCCCGCCGCGATCAGGCTGGCGTACCGGTAGCGGTCGGGCACGAAGGAGTCGTAGGAGCGCCCGGTGTGGACGTGCAGGTCCGCCGAGAGGTGGTCGTCCAGAGCCACCGCAGACGCCACCTCCAGGGTGACGACGCGGTCGTCGTCGAGGTCCAGCTCGGCGACGCCCAGGTGCTCACGCACACCACGCACCGCGAGCAGGCGATAGTGGCCCGGGTCCAACCAGACCGTGGCCGCGCCGTTGACCACGAAGACGCTGTGCAGGTCGGCGTCCCGGCCGTAGGGATCGGCGGCCTCGCCGTCCGGGCTGCCCAGGCTCACGGGCGCGACCCCGTCGGTGATCACCACCCGGGCCGAGGTGGGCGCGCCCTCGGCGTCGGTGACCACGAGGTCGACCCGGTGGGCCGCCCGGTCGTGGGTGAACGCGCTCTCACCCTTGAGGAGCCGCCCGTCCACGGTCTCCACGAGGACCTCCAGCGTATGCGCGCCCGGCGCCAACGCCGTCAGCTCCAGCGACCCCAGCACATCCCAGCCGCCCCCCGCGACCCCGGACCGCCGCCGGACGATCGTCAGCGGATCCGCCACCGGAGCGCCGTCGACGCACACGGTCACCGCCGCGCCGTCCTCGGACGAATCCACCGGGACCACGAGCGGGACCCAGGGGACGCGCAGGGCCGCGCCGTCGCTGGGGCTGTCCACGGTCAACCAGCGATCCGGCTCCCGATCCAGGCTGCAATCTGACCGCTCTGTGACATCCGAGCCGTCCCTGCAGTGACATCCGGCCACGAGCGGCATCGTAAGAAACAGCAGCAACCCGACCCGAGGCGTCACGGCCATGAAATATCTCCACCGGGCTCCGCGAACCATACTCTGGAAACCTGGTGGTCGCTTGTCCGATACCCTGTGCGCAACTATATACAATCCATATCCATAAAGGGTACACGCCACTTCAGTCGACCCTCAGGAGGTTCATGGAGGACCCCGTGCGTTTTAGCTCCCCCACCACGATGTCACTCTCCTTCCCCAACCGCCGGCTGAACGCCGACGAAGAGAAGGCGCTCGCCCGCCGCATGCGCGCGGCTGAAGAACGGACCCGATCGGCCCTGCAGGGGGTCGAGGGCATCGCGGAGCTGCTGGCCACGGACCGGCGGCGCAACGAGCAGACCCGTGCGGGCATGGTCGACCGCCTGGAGGAGGCCGTGTCCTGCATCTGTGCGCTGGCCCGCGAGGACAAGGCCCTGCGGCCGAGGGCCTCCGAGGCCCGCCGCGCCTGGGCGGAGGTGGAGGCCCTGCGCTGGCAGCTCGCCATGTCCGGCCGCCGCATCGCCCACGGCGAGGCCCGCAAGCTCGCCGGCCGCTACCTGGACGAAGCCGACCTCGTGCAGGAGGGCTACATCGGCCTGCTGCGCGCCGCCAAGCGCTTCGACCCCAACCGCAACATCCGCTTCTCGACCTACGCCCGCTGGTGGGTGCGCGCCCAGATGACCCGCGCCATCGACCACGGCGGCCGGGTGGTGCGCCTGCCCTCCTGCGCGGTCGAGCAGACCCGCAAGCTGCGCCGCACCCTGACCGACTTCGAGCGCGCCGGCCTGCCCTACACCATGGCCGACGTCGCCGCCGAGGCCGGGGTCGACGAGGACCGCGCCCGCACCCTGCTGGCCCAGGGCCGGGCCATCTCCCTGGAGGAGCCCATCGAGGACGGCGACAAGCCCCGTCGCCTGGAGTCGATGATCTCGGACGGCAGCGAGCCCGACGTCGACCAGCTCCTCATCCACCAGGAGGAGCTGACCCGCCTGGAGGACGCGATCAGCGACGCCCTCACCGACCGCCACCGCTTCGTCCTCAGCCAGCGCTACGGCCTGGGCGACAAGCCGGGGCGCACCCTGTCGGCCATCGGGCGCAGCATGAACCTGTCCCGCGAGCGGGTCCGCCAGATCGAGCGGGAGGCCCTCACCAAGCTCCGCGAGAGCGGCATCATCCGGGAACCGCTGAACGCCGCGTAACCGCCGCCGGGGGCCCGGCGTACCCACCGGTGTACAGGAGGTCCCCATGTCGCCCCGTCTCATCGCCCTCTTCGCTGTCCTGGTCACCCTGGCGGCGGGCCTCGGGCTCGCCCGCGCGGCCACCGCCACCGCCACCACCGTGCCCGAGAGCCACCTGGCGCAGCTCGACCCCGACACGGTCGACTGGAAGGCCAAGACCGCCGACTACTGGGCCTCGGTGCTGAGCCCCGAGCAGGTCCGGGTCTGCCGCGACGCCGGCACCGAGCGGCCCTTCACCGGGGCGCACCTGCACACCCAGGACAAGGGCGTGTTCGTGTGCAGCTCCTGCGGGCTGCCCCTGTTCGACAAGAAGACCAAGTTCGACTCCGGCACCGGCTGGCCGAGCTTCTACGACGCCCTGCCCGACGCCATCTCGGAGCACACGGACACCGCCTACGGCATGGTGCGGACCGAGCTGCGCTGCGCCCGCTGCGACGCCCACCTGGGCCACGTCTTCAACGACGGGCCGCCCCCCACGGGCAAGCGCTACTGCATCAACTCGGTGTGCCTGCTGCACGCCCCCAAGGGCGGCAAGTAGCGGTCAGGGGGTCGACCGTACCAGGCGGAAGCCCAGGTCCTTTCGGGCCTCCGCCGGATCCAGCCCCGTCCGCCCGCGCGGGCCGCCCCAGCCGCGGACGACCTTGCGGGTGCCGGTGAGCGGGCCCATCGGGTCGACCATGAGGCCGGGCAGGGCGTAGTCGTCGGCGTACCAGTCCCAGACCCACTCGCCGACGGCAGCGTCCAGTTCGCAGACCCCGAAGGCGTCGCAGCCCTCCGTCACCCCGCCCGCGACCAGGGCCTGCCACTCCCCCTCGGTGGGCAGGCGATAGCCCGCCTTCTCCGCGTCCCATCGGATGACCTGAGGCTCCTCGCAGCCGCGCTCGGGCACGCCGAGGTAGGCGGGCTCCAGCTCCCCGGCGCGGGACAGCGCGTTGGCGAAGCGGGCGGCGTCGCAGAAGGTGACCCCGGCGCGGGGGGCGTCCTCGTCCAGCATCCTGGAGCCGCCCAGCGGCCCGGTCAGGGCCTCCCACTGACCGACGGTGACGAGCCGGGTGGCGACCTCGAGGTCGGAGATGCGCACGTCCCGAGCAGGGCCCACGTCGTCATCCTCCAGCGAGACCGCCCCCGACTTCAGCGGGACGAGGGAAAGAGACGTCCGCCGGAAGGAGATCGCCCGAGCGTCCCCCAGCGCACGGGGGGGCCCGTCCCCCGCCCAGCCGAGGGCCGGCGCGTCCGGCAGGAGTTCGGGGTCCGCGCCCTCCGTGCGGGCCTCCGTGCGGAGCTTCGCGACGTTCTCGTACTGCTTGAGGCGCTGGGGGCCGTAGGTCTCCAGGCCCTCCTGGAGCTTCCGCTGCTCGGCCCGCGCCTCCTCGAGCGTCGCCGCGGCGCCCTCCTCCCCGCGGTGGGCAGCCTGCTCCAGCTCCGCGATCCGGCCCGCGTTGACGGTTCGGGCGTTGAAAAGGTCCCAGTAGGTCTTGTCCACGCCCTGGAACGCCTCCACGGCCTCCCGGTACCGGTCCGCCGCCGACTTCGGCGGGTCCGCCGTCGGCTTCACCCCCTGCCACGCCGTCACCGCGATCAACAGGGCAGCCGCTACGGCCAGCGGTGTCCGCCACCGGGCCTTGGAGGCGGCCCCTGCGGTGACCGCCTCCGCCGGGTGGACGACGACGTCCGGCTGCGGCTCCATCGCCCACTGCAGCCCCCGCTGGAGGTCCGAGAGGCTGCGGGTGCGGCGGGCCGGGTCCTCCTGGGTGGCGTCCCAGACGATGCGGGTGACCCGCTCGGAGAAGCCCTTCAGCTCGTCCTGCCAGGGGTCGGCGCTCGGCGGACGCCCCAGCAGCAGCCCGTGCAGCAGCCGCCCCACCCCGAACACCAGGCTGCGCTCGTCGGGCGGCGGCGAGCCGGTGAGCTGCTCCGGCGCAGCGAAGCGGGCCTCCTCCTGGCGCTGGGCGTCGGAGAGCGCGGCGGGATCCGGCAGGTTGCAGTCCATCAGCACCGGCCGGCCGAAGCGCAGGCCCACGCTGGAGGGGCGCAGGTCCACGCGGTAGATGCCCAGCCGCGCGGCCACCTCCAGGCCGTCGCACAGGGCGGCCAGGGCCCGCAGCTTCTGCTCCAGGCGGCGGTCGTACAGCGTGGTGAAGTCCTCCTCCACCCACTCCACCGCGTAGGCCAGGCGATCCTCGGCGACCGCGACCACCCGCACCACCTCGCACAGCGGGGTGCGGTACTCCCCCAGGCGCTGGAGGCTGTTCAGGCCGTCGAGGAAGCGCAGCCAGGCGCCGCCCCGGTCCAGGAGCGCGGCGTCGAAGAGGCGCACCGCCACCGCGTCGCCGGTGGCCAGCGCCGTGCCCCGCCAGGCCTCCCCCAGGGAGCTGCGCCCGAGGTGCTCCTCCAGCCGCGCCTCGGCCACGATGTCCCCCGCGCGGGCGGGCCTCTCGGGGCGCAGGGCTTCCACGATCCGCTCCAGCTCGGCCTCATCGACGTCGCCGCCCCCATCGCGGCGGTCCAGCAGCGCCAACAGCCGCGCGGACAGCTCGGCGCGGTCCGGGCCCGGGTCCGGGGCGCCCATCGCCTCGCGCAGCACGTCGAGCAGCTCGCGCATCGTGGCGAAGCGCTTCGCCGGGTCCGGGGCTACGGCGCGGGCGATGACCTCGCGCAGGGCCCGGCTGCAGGGCAGGGCGCGGGCGAAGCCCTGGGGGTCGTAGACCGCCTCCTCGGGCAGCTCGCCGGCCACGCAGAACGCGGCGGTCATGGCCAGGCTGTAGACGTCGGCGCGCACGTCGGCGTGCTTGGCGTCCCGCTTCAGCTCGGGCGCGGCGTAGAACCAGCTCCCCATCGCCCCGCCGGTGTGCGAGCCCGAGTAGTTGAAGTCCTTGACGAGGTCGAAGTCGCTCAGCTTGGGCTTCAGCTTCGCGTCCAGCAGGATGTTGGGGGGCTTGACGTCCCGGTGGACCAGCCCGCGCCCGTGGGCGGCGACCAGGGCCTCGCCCACGGCGAGCACCGTCTCCAGGGCCCGGCGCCGGTCCAGCCGACCGTCGGTGACCGCGTCGTGCAGGTCGCCGCCGCGCAGGAACTCCATCACGAAGAAGAAGAAGCCGTCCTCCTCGCAGCGCTGCTCCAGCACCCGGACGACCCCCTCGTGCTGCATCTCGGCCATGCGCGCCGCGCCCCGGAAGAAGCGCTCCCGCCGGCTGCGCTCGCCGCTCCAGTGGCCGTGCAGCACCTTCACCGCGACCAGCCCGTGGCTCTGGCGGTCGTAGGCCTTCCACACGGCACCGTAGCCCCCCTGCCCCACCCGCTCCACCAGGCGGTAGCGTCCCCCGGCCAGGAACTCGCCGGCCAGCAGGCGGGGGCCGTGGCGGATCTCCCGGCGCAGCTTGAGGATCTCGGCGTCGACGTCCGCCGGGTCCTGCCCGGCGATGACCGCGTCCTCCCGCTGGCGGTAGAGCACCTCCAGGCGCTGGGAGAGGTCCCGGGTGGCCTCGTCGGCGTACTCGGGCTCCGGCGCCGGCAGGCCCTCACCCTTGCCCAGGCCCCGGGTGCGTCGGGCGGCGTCCACGGTGGTGCCGGCCAGGGCCAGGCCCCGCGCGCTGGCGACCGCCCGGATGTCGAGCCAGCCAGCCGGCCGCGCGACCATCAGGGCCTCGAAGAAGGCGCCGTCCACCAGCGCCCGGCGGTCGAGGGAGTGCACGGCCTCCCCGTAGAGCGCCGCGTCGTCGTCGGGCAGGGCCTGGAAGAACAGGAAGCCCTGCTGGTCGTGCAGCCAGCCGCGCAGCTCATCGGGTTCGAAGAGCCGAGACAGCAGGTCAGCGAGGGGATCCGCGGCGCTCACAGGTGACGCGACTCTACCGCACCGGGTCAAGGAACGACGACGCCGACGGTTCCCCGTCGGCGCCGTGTGTGCCAGGGCCCTTGGGGGCGATCAGCCGCGCTGCGAGTAGTACTCGACGATGGCCTGGAGGTTGCACTCGAAGGGCAGGTCCTCCGCCTCGGGCGCGGTCAGCATGTTGCCGGTCAGCTTGGCCGGGTCGAAGTCCAGGAAGCCGGGCTTGGGGCGGGTCGTGCTCAGCTCGACCGCCTCCTGGATGTGCGCCTTGTTCCGGGACTTCTCGCGCACGGAGATCACCTGGCCGGGCTTGACCTGGAAGGACGGCCGGTCCACCCGGTGCCCGTCGACGGTGATGTGGCCGTGCACGACCACCTGCCGCGCCGCCGGGATGGTGGGCGCCAGACCCATCCGCCAGATGACGTTGTCCAGGCGGCTCTCCAGCAGGGTGATCAGCACGCGGCCGGTCGGACCCTTCTGGCGGGTGGCCTCCTTGATGTAGCGGACGAACTGCTTCTCCAGGATGCCGTAGTGCCAGCGAAGCTTCTGCTTCTCCAGCAGGCGGATCTTGTACTCGGAGGGCTTCCCGCGCCGCTTGGCCCCGTGCGCGCCGGGGACCGTGGGTCGCTCCAGCGTGGCGGTGGTCGTCAAGCCAGGAAGCACCGTACCAACAGCCCGGCATCGCTTGATGCGGGGTCCACGATATCGCGCCATATGACACGCTCCATTGGTGCTCGGTGAACCTGCGCGCGAGGGGTCTCGACAGGAGGAACCGTGGGCCCGCGCTCAGGGCTGGGCGCGGAGCAGCCTCCGCGCGCAACCCAGGCGATCTATGGGGCCGCGCCGGCCCCGTCAAGCCACATGGGCAGATCTCCCTGGAATCAGGAGGGATGGTAGCGACGTGGGGTCACCGGCGTGGTACGATGAACCCCGCGGTGCCCACGGAGGACCCATGCGAAAGACTCGCCCGGATCTCAGGCTCAGGCGGGGCTTCACCCTCCTGGAGATGATGATCGTGATCGCGGTGATCGCGGTCGTGGCTGCCCTCAGCGTCAGCAGCCTCAAGGAGCTGATCCCGCGCTTCCGGGCCCGCCAGGCGGCCCATGAGTTCGCCTCCCACCTGGAGCAGGCCCGCCAGCTCGCCATCATGCACAACCGCGAGACGAAGGTCGAGATCGTCAACTACGACACCGACCTCACCAACACCGGCACCAACACCGGCTACTGGGAGATCTCGGTGGGCGACAGCCGGGTGGGCTCGGCGGACTGGGACGTGCTGCCCATGGAGGTGACCAGCGGCGCCGACGCCCACAAGTCCGAGGGCACCTTCGACATCTCCTCGTCCGGCGAGCACTATCGGCGCGGCGTGGGCCTGGCCGAGCCCGACGTCACCGAGATCATCTTCACCCCCAAGGGCTGGGTGGGCAACAGCAACGCCAACTTCGGCAGCGACGGCTTCCTCAGCTTCGTCTTCGTGAACAAGATCGCCGAAGCCCAGGGTCAGACCGACCGCTACACCGTGATGGTGTACCGGGGCGGTATGGTGCGGGTCGAGGCCTCGCTCAGCTCGGGCTTCGCGAACGACGAGGCCGGCATGGACGACGCCAGCTCGCTCAGCTCGACCTCGCCGAACTGAGCGCGAGCGCTCACGCCTCGTCGGCGGGCTCCTCCAGCGTCAGTGGCGCCGCCAGGGCTGCCCGGGTACCAGCACCACGACCCGAACGCCGCTGCCCTCCGCCGCAGCCTGCAGCGCGTCGAGGGTCCCGGGGGTACGCAGCACAAAGGGGACCGCCACCATGCCGTAGTGGATGGGGATCAGCGTCGAGGCGCCCAACGCCTGCGCTCCGGCGACGGCCTGGGCGGGGTCCATCACGAGCGGTCGACCCAGGAAGCGGGACCCGTCGATCGGAAGCACCGCCACGTCGACCGGACCCCGCGCCGCCCGATAGTCCGCCAACGGCTGGTGCGCGTGCGCCTCGGTCCCCACGAACACCGAGGCGCCCGGCCCGCGCAGCGCGTAGCTGTTCGTGCGCATCCCCATCGTGCGCTGACCGACGACGACGTCGAGGGTCACGGCGTCGGTGAGGGCGCGGCGGGTCCCCCAGTCGACGACCTCTGCATCCGCGAAGCCGGCGGCGCGCGCGGCGCGGACCATCCCCGGGGTGGCCACCCAGGCCGGCGTGGTGTCCTTGTGCGGATAGGCGCCCATGGACTGGGGTCTCCAGTGGTCGAACACGCCGTGCCCCCCCAGCACAGCGGTCAGCCGCGGGAGCTGGTCAGGGCGCAGCGCGATGGGCTCCCGCATCCGCATCCACCAGTGGGACATGAAATAGGGATCGGTCAGCACCGCCGCGTCGCCCAACTCGATGAGCACGCAGGCGTGGATGACGCGGGTGACGCGGAGGGAGGATGGAGGGGTCATGGGCGCTCGGGGCATGCCTTCAGGATATGAAGGATCCTTCGCGTTCGGAATTCGCATCCGCCGGGAGCGCATCACGTTGGATTCGATCGACCTGAAACCAAGGAAATTGCCGATGCAGCGCCGCTCCAGGCGCACCGTCGAGGACATCCTGGACGCCGCGGTTCGCGTCCTGCGTCGTGACGGCGCGCTGCGCTTCACGACCACCCGGGTCGCTGAAGTCGCCGGGGTGAGCGTCGGCTCGCTCTACCAGTACTTCCCCAACAAGCACGCCATCGTCTCGGCGGTCCACCTGCGCGAGGTCGAGGCGGCGTGGACCCGGGCGAACCGCACGCTGGACCGGGACGAGCTGACCGGTCGGGAGCGAGTGCGGCGCATCACCCGCCTGTTCTTCCTCGCTGAGGCCCGAGACGTCGAGCTGCTCGGCGTGGCGCCGCCCGATCTGGCCGTGTTCCTGGACGGCCAGCCCGGCAACGAGCCCCTGCTCACCGAGATCGCCGAGCGGCTCACCCACTTCATCGCGGCCCAGGGCTGCGGGGTCAGCGCCGCGAGCGGCGCCGCGCAGATGATGGCTGTGATCGAGGGAGTCGGCCGCAGCCTCTCCCGCATGCCGATGCCCGACTCAGAGCGGGAACGCTGGGCGTTCGCGACCGCGGACATGGTGTGCGATCAGCTCGGCTTCCCCTGACGCCCAGCGCCGCGCACGCCGCCCGAGCCGCTGGAGCGTCCGGCAGGCGCCGCTCATACGGACCCTCCATGAACCGTGGACTGGTCACCCGGCGCCCGTAGGGCGCGACCCCGGGGGACGGTCAGCGAGCCAAAGGCGAGCGAAGGAAGGGACCCGGTCGGGACGACTGGAGGGGTCCCTTCCTTCAAAGATGGGTGAGGCTTCGTCTACCACCCAAGGATTTCGTCGCGATAAGCGCCGCGCGCACCAGCAGCCGCCATGTTGGCGTCGTGGCGTCAACGCCTGGCCGGGGGTGCGCTTCCGCGACCTCGACGGCTTGGGGCGCATTGGCGTGACGAGGGCGGCCCCCCCGCAGCCAATGCCACGGTCCGGGATTCAGCGCGGTTCGGTATCACTCCTCGTCGGCGGGCTCCTCGCCCTCGAACTCGATGGAGATCGGGATGAGGCGAGCCTTCTTGGCCCAACCGGGCTGCTCGGGGGCCATGTCGGAGTACCAGTAGGCCCGGGTCTCACCCGGCTTGACCGGCACCTTCCACTCCTCCTCGATGGGCATGTTGCCGGGCGCGGAGGGGGCGACGAGGGGCCACTTCTTCGACCCGATGGCCTTGCCCTCGGCGTCGAGGAACTCGAGCTTCATGTTGAGGGACTTGATGGTCTTGTCGCCGTTGTTGGTGACGTCGGCGGTGAACATGAAGCCGTCCAGCGGGCCGTCCGGGTCCTCGGCGAGGTTGGTGGGCTCGACCTCGACGCGGCCGATGTCCAGCTTGTCGGCGTAGCCGGCGACGGAGATGCGGCGGCGGGCCTCGACCCGGCGCTTGCGCTCGGCCTTGGGGTACTCGGCGATGAACTTCTCCCAGGCCTCGGCGGTGTTCTCGGTGTCCGCCCAGTTGTAGAGAAACTCCTCGCGCTCCTCCAGCGCCTTGGCCCGCAGCTTGGCGTCGCTGCCCTCCGGGTACTTGCCGAGATAGAGGTCGTAGCCCTCCAGCGACTTCATCTCGCGGGCCTTCTCGAGGTACAGCTCCTCCAGGCGGATCTTCGCGAGGGTGATGTTGGCGTCGTTGGGGCGCTCGGCGATGAAGGCCTCGTAGGCCTCGATGGTGTCGGTCTGCTGGATGTCCCGGAAGGACGGCCCGCAGGCCACCAGGGTCAGCCCGAGCGCCAGGATGAGGGGTCGCAGCATGGTGCCTCCGCGGAAGGGAGTGCTACCATAACCCCGTTCGCCCGTAAGACGGCGGGAAAGAGGTCGCCTACAGCCCCGTGTCCCCGGCGCACTGGAAGCCCTCCTCGGCGTCCTGGTCGACCTGGTCGTCGAGGGAGACCTGGCAGTCGTCCTGCAGCTCGGGGTTGGCGTTCTGGTAGGTGATGCGCAGGGTCTCGCAGTCGTAGCCCGGGCGGTCGTCCTCGGCGTGGCAGGTGCAGATGTAGTCGACGTACTCGTCGCAGGGATCGGCGGGCTCGCAGGCGGCACCCAGGCCGACGAGCCCGAGGATGGCTGCCGCAAGAGGGAGACGGGGGTCGAAGCGCATCAGGTCCTCCACCGGGGGGGGTCGCGGGATAGACGACATCGTAGCCGCTTTCATTCGCACCGGAGCCTCGGATGGGTCTCTTCGACGGACAGGTGGCGCTGGTGACCGGGGCGACCTCGGGCATCGGGCGCGCGCTGGCCCGACACCTCGCCGGACAGGGCGCGCGGGTGATCGGCGCGGGGCGCGATCAGGAGCGGCTGGCGCAGCTCGCCCCGGAGGTCGACCTGGCCCTGACCCTGGACGTCACCCGGGACCCCAGCGTCGAGGTCGCCGCCCAGGTGGTGCAGGACCGCTACGGGCGCCTGGACGTGCTGGTGAACAACGCCGGGATCGGGGTCTTCAAGCCCTGGGACGAGACCACCCTGGACGACCACCGCCGCCTGCATGAGGTCAACGTGCTGGGCCCCGTGCGCCTGACCCGGGCCCTGCTGCCGCACATGGTCGAGGCCGGGCAGGGCGCGGTGGTCAACGTGGCCTCGGTCGCCGGGCTGCGGGGCTACCCCCGCCTGGGGGCCTACACCGCCAGCAAGTTCGCCCTGGTCGGCTGGTCGGAGACCCTGCGCGCCGAGCTGGCCGGCACCGGGGTGGACGTGGTGGTGGCCTGCCCCCCGGCCGTGGGGACCCCCTTCTTCGAGAACGCCGGATATCCCGAGTACCTCGACCAGCGCGGCCCCTGGCCGCTCATGAGCGCCGAGGCCTGCGCCGCCCGCATCGCCCGCGCCATCGCCCGGCGCGAACGACGCGCCCTCATCGGCCCGCGCGCGAAGGTGGTCTACGCGCTGTCGACGCTGGCGCCAGGGGCGTTCGAGGCGTTCAAGGCGAAGGTTCGAGGTCTACCAGGCCGCTGAGTCGGTGTCGGCGTCGTACAGCTCGCAGCGGTTGCGCACGCAGACCGCCACCTTGGTGTCCTTGCAGTCCTCGGTGCACGCCTCCTCGTCGCAGAGGCGGGTGCCGCAGTCCACGGGCTCCAGGGACTCGATGGCGTCGACCTCAGCCACGTTGACCGCCACGCAGGAGCAGTGCTGGGCGCAGTCGGCCCAGGCCACCGCGCAGTCGTCGTTGGTCTCGCAGGTGCGCTCCTCGGATTGAGCGACGATGGTGCACTCGCCGGTGTTCCAGCAGCTCGGCAACACCACGGTCGCGGCGAGGATGAGGGTGCGGAGCATGGGCTCTCCTGTCGGACGGGAGAGTATAGGCCGCGCGGACCCGCTCTGCGCGAACCGGCCTGCAGATATCGGTTGGAGGGATCGGACAATTTCTGTCCGGGGCACTTTGCGTCTCGTTGACATGTCGGCATAGGGGCTCGGTGACTTCACGGACACCTGCATGCGACACCGGATCAACCCGCTCGTGGACTACGCGTTCAAGCGACTCCTGGGCACCGAGGCCAACAAGAACCTCACCCTCCACTTCCTCAACGCGATCCTGCGACCCCGACCGCCCATCGTGGAGATCGCGCTGGTCAACCCCTTCAACGACAGGGACTACGCCGACGACAAGCTCAGCGTCGTCGACGTCAAGGCCCGGGACGCGCTGGGGCGGGTCTTCCAGATCGAGCTGCAGGTCCGGCTCCACGAGGGGGTGCGCCCGCGCATGGTCTACACCTGGGCGGACCTCTACCAGGCCCAGCTCCCCAAGGGGCAGGACTACGAGACCCTCCAGCCGGTCTACGCCATCTGGCTCCTGGGCGAGGTCCTGCTGCCCGAGAGCCCGGCGGTCCACCACCGCTTCACCGCCTTCGACCCCGACAACCGCGTCGCCCTGTGCGACCACTTCAACCTGCACACCCTCGAGCTGCCCAAGTGGAGACCCCTCGACGTGCCCCTTGATGATGAGCAGCGGTGGTGTACATTCTTCAGGGAGGCTTGGCGCTGGACCGAGCTGCCCGACGCCCTGGACACCCCCGAGATGAGGCAGGCCATGGGAACGCTGATCGAGATCTCCGACCAGGAGCGCGCCTACCACGACTACGCCTCCCGCCTGGATCAGCTGCGCGTCAAGGCCACCATCGAGGCCTCCGCCCGCCGGGCGCAGGAGGCGCTCGCCGCCACACAGGCCGAGCTGGTGGACACCAGCGCCAAGCTTCAGGACACACAGGCCGAGCTGGTGGATACCACCTCAAGGCTCGACGACACCACCTCAAGGCTCGACGACACCACCTCAAGGCTCGAAGACACCACCTCAAGGCTCGAAGATACCACCTCAAGGCTCGAAGACACCACCTCAAGGCTCGAAGACACCACCTCAAGGCTCGAAGACACCGAAGCCCGCCTCGCAGCCGAGCGCGCCGAGCGCGTCGCCACCGAGGCCAGGCTCCAGCACATCCGTCAGGCCCTGCTCGACGCCGGGCTCGACCCCGACGCGCTGCTGCGCGACGAGCCCACGAGCCCCTGAGCCCCTTCCGGTTCCTGGGGGAGCCCGCCGCGCCCGGATCCCATAAGAGGCCCCCATGCGGTGCCTCGGCCCCCGGACATGACCCGACGCTGGCTCGCCCTCGTCGCCTTCGCCGCCCTGCTGGTGGCCGGGGGTTGGTTCGCCCGGGCCGAGCGGGCCATGCTGCTGCGCGCCCGGCTGCCGGGCATGGCCGAGATGGCCGTTGACACCCTGGCCGCCGCGCCCGGCTGCGACCACCGTCCGGCCGTGGCCTCCGAGGCCCTGCTCGCCCTGGTCCTGCGGGACCTCGACGACCCCGGCTGCGCCAACGACGGCCGGGTCGTGGCCCTGCTGGCCACCGCGCCCCACCTGGAGCGCTGGCTGGAGCGGCTGCTGCGGGTCCGCCGGGGCACCGAACGTGGGCGCCTGCGGGTGAGCCTGGCGCTGATCGAGCGCTCCGGCGAGCTGCACGACGCCGTGCGGGAGGAGCTGGGGCGCGGCCGCCTGAGCCCCCGCAGCCGCGAGATCCTCGTCGACGCCCTGGTCGACCGCCTCGGCCCCGAGGCCCTCGACGCCGTGCTCGGGGACGGCGCCCCGCCCCGCTACGACGCCGGCCACAGCCTCGCCGCCTGGCGCCTGGCCGAGGGCGACCCCAGCGCCGTGCCCGCTGTGCGGGCCGCCCTGGCCCGGGAGCGCCTGCGCCCCACCCTGGCCACCTCCGCGGAGGACCCCGGGCTGTCCCGTCGCAAGGCCCAGCTCACCCAGGCCGCCCTCGCCGGGCTGGGCCTGGACGCCGCGCGCATCGCCGCGGTGCAGGACCGCCGGGCCCGGGGCCTGCCCCTGTATCAGCTCCCCCCGCCGCTCTCCGCCGCTCTGGCCGACACCACCGAGCGCTGCGATGACGTCACC
>JACKEV010000007.1 GCA_020632795.1 Alphaproteobacteria bacterium | reverse complement strand
TTCTCCGAGGCCATGATCCGCTCGGGCATGCAGACCAAGTGGATGACCTTCTCCCGGGCCGACTGTATCGTGCGGGATCACGAGAAGGGCATCCTCGAGCCCCAGATCCGCGCGGGCCTCTCCCACATCCTCATCGGGGTCGAGCGGGCCGAGGACGACAACCTCCGGGACCTCGACAAGCGCTTCTACGCGGGCGGGGTGGCCGAGGAGGCCATCCGCATCATGAAGGAGAACTTCCCCGACGTCTTCATCCAGGCGACCTTCATCGTGGGGGTCAAGAACGAGTCCCAGGACACCCTGAAGCTCCAGGTCGAGCTGGCGAAGCGCCTGGACGTGGACTTCCCGGCCTTCCACCCGATCACGCCGGTCCCGGGCACGCCGATCTTCGATGACGCCCTGCGCAACGGGCACATCACCGAGGACGACTTCGACGACTTCGACTGGCTCTCCCCCGTCCTGGACACCGAGTACATGACGAAGGACGAGATCGCCTGGGCCCTCTACGAGATGAACAAGCAGTTCGTGAACACGAAGTGGCTCCTGCGCGGGCTGACCTCGCGGGTGGACTACAAGCGCGACATGTACATCTGGTTCGCCCTGGTCAGCGCCCGCCAGGCCTGGGAGGCGGTGAAGAATCGGGTGAACCCGTTGAAGGTGGAGCACTACCAGCAGCTCGTGAAGCCGGAGTGGTACGACGGGTAGCGGCTCTGAAAACGATTTTCATTTTCACCTTGACCCCGCCGACCCTCTGAAGGTATGTCGAATATGAAAATGACTTTCATTTTCGTATCTCCCTCGGGGTCCGCGTCATGTCCCAGCTCCACGAAGCCGACATCCTCCCCCCCTGGGCCTGGGCGGAGGTCCGGCCCGCCCGGCTCGCGGCCATGCTCCAGCACCAGGAGAGCCACCGGGTGCGGCTGGGCGACGGCCTGAGTGTGCTGTTCGAGAGCCGGGAGACGGTGCTGTTCCGCATCCAGGAGGTCCTGCGGGCCGAGGGGCGCAGCGGGCGGGCGCAGGTGCTGCGCGAGCTGGCCGAGTACGGGCCGCTGGCGCCATCGGACGGGGCGCTGACCGCCTCGGTGTTCGTGGACGGCGGCTCCCCCGCGCGGGCGCGGCGCCTGGCCAAGGCCCTGGCCACCGAGCCGGGCACGCTCATGATCTGCGGCGACGTGGTCCGCTGGTCCGGCCGCGCGATCCGAGGCACCGAGGACCCCGACGCGGCGGTCCACTACCTGCGCTTCCCCGTGGCGCGGCCCCCGGCGGGCGCGGTGCTGGCCCTGACGCTGGAGGGCGAGCAGGTGACCACGCCGCTGCCGTGGGGGGTGACGCGGCTGCCGGCGGGGGTGGTGGCGTTGCAGCGGGCGGTTTGAGTCGGGGGAGGAGCGAGGAGGGTCGACCCGCCAACAACGTCTCCCATAACGCCCTGCTCATCGGCATCACGGAAGACCTCACCGCGACGTCCGCGCCAGGGGGAAGCTCTGGCTGCCCCCGGCCACGTCGTAGGGGTAGAGCGTCACCGGCTGCTGCCGGCCGTCAGTCTCGTGGTAGACCTCCTCGGTGACGTAGTTGCCGAGGCTGTTCAGGGTGACCCGGCCGCGCTCGCTGGCCTTGCCCTCCAGGCCCTCGACCAGGGCGTAGGTGAATACGCCCCCGCCCCAGCGGTCGTCCTCGTACGAGGACTGGTTCTTGACCGCCGCGGCAAAGACCACCACCCCGTTCTCCACGCTGGCCAGCTCGTTGAGCCACTGGGTGTAGTCCCCGCGCCCCCGGGCAGCCACCGAGCCCACGGTGCCCGCCGCGCAGGTGTCCACGAACAGCACCACCTTGCCGGGCAGCACCGCCAGATGCTGCTTGAGCTGCCCTCCGGCCAGGTAGTCCCGGTGGTTGCCCTCCGCGGCCCCGCCAGCCTTGTACAGGTAGCGGTGGTAGACCGGGTCCAGCTCGCCGTGGCCGGCCAGGAAGACCATCACCACGTCGGTGGGGCGGTTGGCCTCCTCGCGCAGGGCCTCCAGGGCGTCCAGGATGTCGTCCTTGGTGGCCTGCGCGTTGGTGAGGGTCGTGATCCGGGCGTCGGTGTAGCTGCCCTCCCAGTGGTCCCTCCAGAACTGCGCGAAGCGGTGGGCGTCGTCGTCCGGGTAGTCCAGGTTGCGCCCGGGATCCTCCACCCCGACGGCGAGCACGAAGAGCCGCCACTCGGGCTGGCCAGGGGGCGGCCCGGCCCACTTCAGGCGCCCTGCAGCGGGCTCAGAGCCCGCGCTGGGGTTGAAGGCCTTGACCGCCAGGACCGACTCCTCCACGGGCAGGTTGTCCAGGGAGACCTTGAGGAGCTGCTCCCGGGGGTCGTCGGGGTTCGGGCTGAGCCTGGACGCCAGGTCCGTGTCCGAGAGGTTGAGGTAGGGCCGGCCGTCGATGCGAAGCTGGACCTCGAAGACCGGGGGTGCCTCGGGGCAGGCCGGGCGGATGGCCACCACGAAGCGCTCGACCTCGCCGTCGTGGACCAGCGCGCCCTCGTGGGAGTCGATGCGCACCTGGGGCGGCAGCCAGGTGCAGTCCACCTCGGGCACGGCGGCCGCCGAAGCGGGCCGCTCGCTCACCTTGGCCAGGGCCTCAGCCTCATCCAGGGTGTTCAGGATCTCCGGGATCATCTCCGGGCGATAGAGGCGGTCCCGGAGCTGGGCGGCGGGCACGAAGTCCGCGGCCTGGTCCCGGCCTCGGTTGAGGTGCCAGCCGAACAGCTCCTCTGCGCCCGGGGAGGCGTCGTAGTAGCCCGCCGGCGTCCAGGCGACCCAGCGCTGGCGGTCGGGGGGGACGTAGAGGGTCAGCAGAGGGGCGAGGTCGGTGCCGCGATACCAGCGCAGGGTGCCGTCGCCCACAGCGGCGATGAGCAGGCGGCCGTCGCCGGACCAGGTGACGGCCCAGGCGGGGCCAGGGAGGGCGGCCGGATCGGCGAGGGCTTGACCGTCGGCGTCGTAGAGGCGCAGAAACCACTCCGTGCCCAGGGCGAAGCGCCCGCCTTGGGGGTGGATGGCGACAGAGCGGGACATCTCGTAGGGCTTGAGGCCCTCCAGCGGCTGGCCGTTGAGGGTCGGGGAGCGCGTGTGCTTCCAGTCCTCGACGCGGAGCCCCGCGTGGGTGGTGCGGGCGGGGTAGAGCCCCGTCTCCGGCGGGCGGAGTAGCGCGCCCCGGTCCACGGAGAAGGCCAGCGGATCGGGTCCTCCCACCTGGGTCCCGAAGACGACGGATTGCCCGGTCTCATCGCTCGCCAGCACCTCCCACTGCGCTCGGAAGTCCGCGATGGGGGGCTCCTGCACCGGGGAGATGCGGCCGTCGGTCCGGAGCACGCCCCAGCGGGGATCGCCGGCGTCAAAGGCCATGCCGCCATCCGGCAGCGCGACGAGGTCCATCACCGTGTTCTGGCTGACCCGATGATCCGTCCAGGGCCCCAGACCGCCGTCCTCCCAGCAACGTACCGGGTTCCAGCCGCTTCCATCATCCCACGTCCCCCCCGCGCAGAGCCGAAGGCCATCCTGGGACCAGGCAACAACTCCTGCGTTCCCGTTGGACACCCCCGTGGTGTCGAGCCCTCGGAGCAGGCTCAACTTCCGGGCAGACCGCAGCTCGACAGCCGCGCTGTCCGAAAAGCCCACCGCGATGGACGCCCCGTCCGGCGAGAACCGGGCGCAGTAGGGCTTCTCGCCCCCCTCGGTGCTCACGGAGCGGCTTCGCCGGAGATCCGCGCTGTACAGCCGCAGCTCGCCGTCATAGCTCGTGGTCACCAGGCGGCCTGAGGCGTCGAAGTCAACGCTGGTGCTGGAGTCCTTTTCGTCCCCCGCGAAGCGCAGCCGCCCGGAGGGCAGCTCAAGGACCCGGACGCCGGTGGGCCCCGACAAAGCGGCCGCGAGCAGCCGCCCGTCCGCCGAGAAGTCCAGGTCATTGACGACGTTGGGCAGGCCGCCCAGTGAGCCCGTCAGCCGCCCGCTGGCCCGGTCGAACAGCCAGATGCCCACGCCCCCCTCGTCATCCGCGAGGTAGGTCCACCCCCCCACCGCCACCGTACTCCCGTCCGGGGACACCGCGACCGCGTAGAGCTTCCCCTCATTGCCCGGCCCGATGGGCGGCCGAAGCACCCGCAGCAGCGCCCCGGTCTCCAGGTCCCAGACCCGCGCGGTCTTGTCATTCGAGGCCGTCACCAGGAAGCGCCCCGCCTCATCCGTCGCGATCCGCTTGATGGGGGCGGTGTGCATCCCGGCCTCCACCCTCAAGATCGGCGCCTCCGGAACCTCCGGGGCGGCCTGTCCCGGCACCACCCACCACAGCACCAGCAGCCACCACCACCGCATCACTCCTCCTCCCCACAGGCCGGCAGGCGCCACACCGCCGCGTTGACGTAGCTCAGCTCGGCGTAGGTGTACGGCAGCGCGTCGGGGCCGGCCACACTGCCGCCGCGGATACGCGCCCGGGCGACCAGGGGCGGCTCCGCGGTCCGGGAGAAGGCCAGCAGCCAGCGCTCGTCCTCCCCACAGCTCGGCGTCCGCTCGGCCCGCAGCGTCATGCAGCCGTCCTCGCCAGGCTGCAGCAGGAGGCCCCCGTCGCGGGAGACCAGCTCGGGTGCTGCGTTCTCCCCCCGCTCCCGGTAGAGCCAGGCGTAGGTGGCCTGGGACGCCCCCACCCGCATGGACAGGGACTCCCCGGCCGGGACGTGGTGCCAGTGCTGCATGTGCTCGGGCCGGGCCCAGCCGCACTGCACGTCGGCGTCGGACCGGATGGCGACGACGCGGGCGTAGAGGGCGCCTGTGGGGTCGCCGTCGCGGGCGCGGGCGACGGCCTCGTCGAACTGGCGGGCGATGCGGAGCTGGGGAGGAGCGGCGGGGGGTAGGGGCTCCTCCCCCGCAGCCTCCTCCTCCAACAAGGACGCCTCATCCCCAGCCCAGGCCACGAGGATGCCAATAAACACAAGATGATGGAAGATCATGTTCTAGTTCTCAGGAACGTAGAGCAGTGGAAAGTTCCCCGAGTCTCTATCGTAGAGCAATCTAGGCGTTTGACTCTTCGCTGTCTCATCCTCGACCATCCTTCTGACATAGGAATGGAGGCTTTCGACGGTAACCAGACCCTCCTCTGCCGCTTCGCCCTCCAAACCCTGCAACACGGCATTGGTAAACACTCCACCATCCCACTTCTGTTCTTCATACGAAGACTGAGCACTGCGAGAAGCTGCGAATACCGTCGAACCGTTGCCAACGCTGGCCAAGCCCACAAGGAACTGGACGTAGCCGCTTTCGCCCCTCGGCGTTCCCTTGATGGAGCCCACAGCCTCCGCCGCGCAGGTATCTACGAAAAGCACAACCTTGCCTGGGAACACGGAGAGGTAGCTCCTGAGGTCATGGTCCGTCAGGTAGTCCTGATGCTCCCCCTCCATGGCGCTTCCTGTCTTGAAGTGATAACCACCCAGCAGATCGTTTTGTTCACCATGTCCCGCAAGATAGACCACGACCATATCGTGGTCCCCATTCGCAGTCTCTATCAACACCTCCAGACTGTCTAGGATTGCGCCACGAGAAGCACTCTCGTTGACAAGAGCCGTGACATGGCCCTCTCGGTAGCTAGCCCGCCAGCTCTGCTCCCAGAACTCTGCGAAGCGCTTCGCATCCTCGGCGGGGTACACAAGGTCACGCGCCGGGTCGTCAACTCCGATGGACAACACGAAGACCCGCCAGTCATGAATCTCTGGCGGCGGGCCCACCCTCTCCACACGAATTGAAACTATTTTGGAGCTCGCATAGGGTGTCCACGCTTTGAGAGTCAGCATACCGTCTGTCTCCGGCAACCCCGTTAACTGCAAAGTCAACGTCCACTCTTTGGAGGGGTCGAAATTCGTTCCCTCCTCAGGAAGGAACCCTTCGAAGGTCTGGAAATCCAGGCCGTCCAGTTTAGCTTCCACTCTATATGCAGGCACTCGAATGTCACAAGACGGCCCGCGTAGCGCGATCTTCAGTTCAACGGACTCCCCTGATTCATGAAATAAAGTTTCTTGGGGAGACACGATCCGAACTTGAGGAGCATGGATGTTACAGCCCCAGTCATGACTCGTTGATGAAATCTCCCCGGTAGTGACCGGTGGTGCCAGAATCCTGGCGATGTAGGCCGGCTGGTAAAATCGCTCCGGCAAGCTATTCATCGACTGGGAAACCTCCCCGCCGTTCCCTGGCCTGTTCTTCTGCCAAGCAACCAGCGAATCCCCTCCGTAGGACATGTGATAGTATCCCTCTGGCGTCCAGACTATCCAGCGTTTCCTGTCTGCGTGAGGGTACAGGGTGGCCAGCAGGGTGAGATCCTCCCCTCGATACCAACGGATGGTGCCGTCGTCCAGCGCCGCGACAAGCACCTCGCCGTCGCCAGACCAGGTCACCCCCCAGGCAGCGGCCTCCAGCGGGACCACCAGCCCGGGGTGGCCCTGCGTGTCATAGACACGCAGGTTCCACTCCGTGCCCAGCACGAAGAACGTCCTGTCTGGATGGAAGGCCAGGGAGCGGGTATATTCCCTGGGCTCAATGCCTATGAGCGGCTTTCCGTTCAACTCAGGTCCGAGTTCACCACGCCATTTCGTGACCTGTATACCGTCAACTTCGGTGATTGCGGTGTGGTTTGCGTCGACGGACCTCGAGCCCAGGCGACCTTCGGTCAGCGAGAAACCGGCCGGATGTTCATAACCACCATAGTCGTAGGCAAAGTTGACATAAGAGCCGGTTTCATTTGAGGCCAACAAGTCCGTCTGCCCCCGAAAGTCCGCGATAGGGGAGTCTTGTTGATATTCAAACCCGCCGGTGACGCTCAGTATCCCCCAACGGGGGTCGGCTGCGCTGAACGCCATCGCCCCGTCAGGCAGCCCGCGCAGGCCGGTCACCGTCTCCTCGCTGACCGGGTGGTCGGTCCACCCCCCGCGCCCCCCCTCCGCCCAGCAGCGGACCGGGTTGGAGCCCTCCACGCCGTTCCAGCGCCCGCCCGCGCACAGCCGGGCGCCGTCCACGGACCAGGCGACCCGGCTGAGGTCGCCGCCGTCGATGCCGTCGACCCCAGGCCGCCCGCGCAGGTCCAGCGACGCGCTGGAGCGCAGCTCCACCGCCGGGCTGTCCTGGAAGCCCACCGCGATGCGCTGGCCGTCCGGCGAGAAGCGGGCCTGGGCGGGGCGCCGACCGGCCTCGGTGCGCTCCTCTATAGGGCGACGCAAGCCGCGCTCGTACAGGCGCAGCTTGCCGTCCCAGCTCGCCGTCACCAGCCGGCCCTCGGCGTCGAAGTCGACGCTCACGCAGTCGTCGCCGTAGCGCTGGTCCTCGCCCTCGAGCGCGCCCGTCTCGACCCTGAAGACCTGGACGCTGCGGCCGCTCCCCACCGCCAGCCGCTCGCCATCCTTGGAGAAGGCGAGCGCCCGCACCACGTTCGGCAGATCGCCGAGGCGACGCACCAGGTGCCCGCTGGACCGTTCGAAGACCCAGACCCCGAAGCCCTCCCCCTCACTGGCCAGCGCAGTGTACCCACCCACGGCCACCAGGTCGCCGTCCGGGGACATCGCGACCGCGTAGAGGCGCCCCTCGTGGCCGCTCCCGATGGGTGGCCGCAGGACGCGCAGCAGCTCGCCTGTCTCCCGCAGCCACACCCGCGCGGTCTTGTCGTCGGAGGCGGTGACGAGGTAGCCCCCGTCGGCGTCGGCGTCGATCCCCTGGATGACGCCGGTGTGCATGGTCGCCTCAGCGCGCAGCAGCGGCGCGTCCGTCACCGGCTCGGCCGCGCGCGAAGGGGCGCATGCCCAGAAGAGCAGAATCCAATGTAGCCAACAAGCCATATCAACCCTCGATCCGGCCCCGGCATCGTACATGAATGGCGCCTGCCGCTCGCTTTGTGATACGGAGATCCTGAGGACGCACACATGACTGAGACTTCGCCCACTCCCATGGCTGTGCTTATGGATCTCCTGGAGCGCTACTCCAATACGGATCTCAAAGGAGTCCTGCTGAGGCTGCCTGACGGCACCGGTCTGGTCAACGCGCTCTCCGCTACCGAGGTCTCGCCCGACCAGTACAGCGTCGAGGTCGCCGTGCTGCTGAAGGCCCGAGCGCTGGTCGACGACCGCCTGTTCGACGAGCTGCTGCGGCTCCCGTCCGGCCCCCCTCTGAAGGCGCAGATCGAGGAGACGCGGGCGCTCTGGCGCTCACCTCGCCCCGCGCCGGCACCGGAGACCGCCCACCCGGCTGTCCACAGGCTGAGCGTCACCGCCACCCCGGCCGTCATCGCCCTGGCCCTGACCACCTCGCTACTGCGCGCCACCCCAGCCCCCGCCCCGCCCGCCGCGGTCGAAGCCTTCATCGCCGACCACCCGGCTCCCCACGGTGGCCGGTGGTCCATCCCCGCCGCCCTGGAGCCCGGCCCCCTGCCCGGCGCGGTGGTGCAGGTCCGCGAGGACGGGCCGCCCACCGTAGAGCCCCTGTGCGGCGTGACCACCCGGCCCGTGACCGCCGACACCCTGAGCCTGCCCCTGGCCCCCCACGAGCTGCGCTGGTCCCGCCCCCACGCCGACCTGGGCGTCTGGAGCACCCTCGGCACCCTGGACCTCACCGAGGTCCACCGCCTGACCTTGGACCCCAACGCCAACCTGACCCGCCGCTGCCAGTCCTTCCTCAACGAGCAGCTCCACCGAGGCGCCTCCATCGGCGACCGCTGGGGCGTCTCCGAGGTCCTGCTCGCCGCGACCCTGCGCCTCCAGCCCCGCTTCTCGCTCCTCCAAAGCGCCCTCCCCTGGGCCCGCCCCACCTTCACCGACGCCACCGCCGCCACCGTCATCGCCCGCGACGGCGCCCTGTTCGCCGAGGTCCAGTGGGTCCTGGCCTACCGCGCGACGCCGATGGAGTGGAGCCTGGAGCCCGCGGGCGAGCGCTGACGCCCCTCAAACAGTCGACCCGCCGGCCAACAAACCGACCCGCCCTCCCCTCCCACCCCAGGGAGCGGTCCCCTCGACATCGCGACCCGCCCTCCCCTCCCAACCCAGGGAGCGGTCCCTTCGGCATCGCGACCCGCCCCGAGTCTGTGGGCCCCCCACCCCGAGTCTGTGGGTCCCCCACCCCGAGTCTGTGGGTCCCCCACCCCGAGTCTGTGGGTCCCCCACCCCGAGTCTGTGGGTCCCCCGCCCCGAACCCGGCACAAGCCCCGAAGCCCGCAGGCGCAGTGGGGCTCCAGCGGGGGACGCCTGAGCGAGGCCACGAAGGCCGGAAGCCTGGAGGCCGATGCGAAGACGAGAGAGGAGGACTCCTGGATGGAGTCCGACGAACGGTCACCCGATGGAGCCCCACGGAGCCGTGAAGGGCGTAGGGGCGTACGCTGGGGAGACGACGACGCCCCTCGAATCGAGCCTGTTCCTCTTCCGAGACGCCGCACTCATCGACCTCTCAGCACACCCCTCGACTACTTCGCCGGCAACCCCTCCACCTCCACCACGACCTCCTCCGACCCCCGACCGATCCGCTCCCGCACATCCTCGACGATCATGTAGAGCGCCGGCACCAGCAGCAGCACGATCACCGTCGTGAACAGCACCCCGTACCCCAGGCTGATCGCCATCGGGATGAGGAACTTGGCTTGGAGGTCGGTCTCGAAGATCATCGGCATCAGGCCGAAGAAGGTCGTCAGCGAGGTCAGCAGGATGGGCCGCAGGCGGCGCCGGCCGGCCTTGAGGACCGCCTCCAGGGGCGGGGACCCCTCGGCGCGGTACTCGTTGGCCGCGTCCACCAGCACCAGCGAGTCGTTCACGACCACCCCGGAGAGCGCGATGATGCCGAACACGCTGATGATGCTCATCGTGAAGCCCATCACCAGGTGCCCGCCGATGGCCCCGACCAGCCCGAAGGGGATGGCCGACATGATGATGACCGGCTGGATGTAGCTGCGGAACGGCACCGCCAGCAGGGCGAAGATGACGAACAGCGCCAGCACGAAGCCCTGCCCCAGGGCGGCGAACGACTCGACCTGGGCGCGCTGCTGGCCGGCGAACTCCCAGGACAGCCCCGGATACTTCTCCACCAGCTTCGGCAGCGCGCCCTCCGAGAGGCCCCGCAGGACCTCCTGGGCGGACTTCACCCCGGGCGCCAGCTCGGCGGAGACGTTGATCACCCGCTTGCCGTCCTCCCGCAGGATGCTGGTGGGCGCCCGGTTGCGCTCGAAGTCGGCGACATACGACAGGGGCACGAAGCCGCCGCCGGGCGTGCGCACCCGGAGCTGCTCCAGGTCGAACTCGGAGCGGCGCTCGTCAGGGGGCAGCCGCACCATCACCTTGACCTCGTTGCGCCCGCGCTGCTCCCGCAGGGCCTCGGCGCCGAAGAACGAGGCCCGGAGCTGGCGCCCGACGTCGGTGGGGCCCAGGCCCAGGGTGTCGGCGGCGGGCAGGGCCGAGTAGTCGAGCTGGGGCTTGCCGCTGGCCCAGCCGTTCTCCACGTCGGTCAAGTCCCCGTAGCCCTTGAGGATGCCGGTCAGCTCGGTGGACGCCTCGGCCAGCACGGCGGTGTCGGCGTGGCTGAGCATCACGTCCACCGCCGCGCCCGCCCCGGGGCCGCCCGCGCTGGAGATCTGCAGCACCTCGACCCCGGGGATCACCGGCACATGGGAGCGCCACGCCGCGGCGAACGCCTGGGAGCCGATGTCCCGCTCGTCGCTGGGCACGAGGTTCAGCTCCACGGTGAGCAGGTGGCTGCCGGTCTCCCGGGCGGCGAAGCGGGACTGGGGCCCCTCCCCCACCCGGGTGTACATGCCGCGCACGATGCCGTCCCCGCCGGACTCGGCGATGGCCTCGCGGGCGGCGGCCTCCAGGGTGTGGCCCACGGCGCGGGTGGTCTCGATGGGCGCGCCATAGGGCAGCCGCGCGGTGGCGGTCACCACGTCGGCCTCCAGCTTGGGGAAGAAGTCGAAGGGCACCACCCCGCCGGGCACCAGGCTCAGGGTGATGAAGAGCAGGGCGATCGAGCCGCCCAGCGCCAGGTAGCGCTGCCGGATGATGGCCTCGACCACGCGGGCGTAGGGCCCGTTGGTGAAGGCCTCCAGGCGCGCAGCCACCCACAGCCGCGGGGGCTCGAACGCCCGGCTGAAGAAGCCCGGGCGTCCCTTGTCGTGCCCCAGGTGCGCGGGCAGCACGAAGAAGCTCTCCAGCAGGGAGAACATCAGCACCGAGATGACCACGATGGGGATGAGCTTGAAGATCTTGCCGGTGAACCCGGGCACGAACAGCAGCGGGGCGAAGGCGGTCACGGACGTCAGCACCGCGAAGGTCACCGGCACGACCATGCGCTGGGTGCCCTCGATGGCCGCCTGCAGGGGCGGCACCCCCTGGTCCAGCTTCTCGAAGACGTTCTCGCCCACCACGATGGCGTCGTCGACCACCAGGCCCAGGGTCACGATGAAGGCGAACAGGCTGACCATGTTGATGGTCTGGTCGAAGCCCGGCAGCAGCAGGAAGGCCCCGAAGAAGGAGATCGGGATGCCCAGCGCCACCCAGACGGCCAGGCGCAGGTTCAGGAACAGCGCCAGGGTCAGCAGCACCAGCACGAGCCCCTGGATGGCGTTCCGGATCAGCAGGCGGATGCGCCCCTCGAGCAGCTCGGAGCTGTCGGACCAGGTGGCCACCTCGATGGACGGCGGCAGCTCGGCCTTGAGGACCTCGACGACCTCCCGGGTGGCGGCGGCGACCTTCTGGGGGGTCTCGTTGCCCACCCGGTAGGCGGTGACCCGCACCGCCGGCTTGCCGTTGAACCGGGCCTCCTGGTCGGTGTCGGCGTAGCCGTCGGTGATGGTGGCGACATCGCCCAGGCGCAGCACCGCGCCGTCGGTGGTGCCCCGCAGCACGATGGCGGCGAACTCGTCGACGCTGCGGCGACGGTCGTCCAGGCGCACGAGGAACTCCCCGCCCCGGGTCTCGATCTCGCCGCCGGGCAGCTCGCGGCTGGCCACGGCGATCTGCGCGGCGACCTGGTCCAGGGTCAGGCCGTACCGCTCCAGGTCGGCCCGGCGGATCTCGACGGCCATCTCCAGGGGCGGCACGCCGTCCAGCTCGACCTGGGTGACGTCGGGGTGGTCGAGCAGGCGCAGACGGGCGTCCTCGGCGATGTCGTGCAGGGTGCGCAGGTCGGTGTCCCCGGCGATGACCAGGGAGATGACCTCCCGGCGGCTGCTGGCCAGGGCGACCTGGGGCTCCTCGGCGTCCTCGGGGAACGAGGTGATGCGGCCGATGGCGTTCTCCACGTCCGCGCGCACCGCCTGCTTGTCGGCGTCCAGCAGCAGCTCGATGGTGACGGTGCCCACGCCCTCGGAGGCGTTGGAGTTGATCCGCTTCACCCCGTCGATGCCCCGGACCTCCTCCTCGATGACCTTGATGATGCCCTGCTCGACGTCGTCGGGGGTGGCGCCGGGGTAGACCACCGAGACGCTGACCATGTCAGGGTCGAACTCGGGGAAGACCTCCTGCTTGATGCGGAAGAGGCCCAGCGCGCCGCCCACGAACACGATGAACATCAGCAGGTTCGCCGCGACGGCGTTCTGGGCCATCCAGGCCACGGGGCCCTTGAAGGAGGGGCCCTTGAAGGAGTCGCTCATGGCTCAGCTCTCCTCGTCCACGCCGGCGATGGTGACCGGGGCGCCCTCGATGGGCAGGGAAAGCGGTGTGGTGACGACCCGGTCGCCGGGCTTGAGCCCGCCCACGACCAGCAGCGCCTCAGGCTCGCGCCAGGCCACGGTCAGCGGGCGGGGGGCGAGCTTGTTCTCGGCGTCGACGATCCAGGTGAGGTCGCCCCCGGACACCGCCACGCGCGGCACGGCCACCGCGTCGGCGATGGGGCGGCCCTCCAGGACCACGTCCACGAAGGCCCCGGGCAGCAGCGGCAGGCCCTCGCCCCCGAGGGGGTCGTCGATGGCCACGACCACCTGGGCGGTGCGGGTCTGGGGGTCGAGCTGGCCGCCCAGGGAGACCACCCGGCCCCGCCGCTCGACGGCCTGGCCCTGGCCGAGGCGCTGGGAGACCGTGGCGGTGGAGCCCACGTCCCCGGTGACGCCGGGGATGTCGAGCACCCGGAGCTGCTCCACCGGGACCGCGACGGTGACCCGCATGCGGTCGGTGCCCACCAGGGTGACGAGCTGCTGGCCTGGCGCGACCACCTGGCCCACGTCGACGCTCTCGGTGACGACCATCGCGTTGAACGGGGCCTTCAAGGCGGTGCGGGAGAGGCTCAGCTTCGCCCGCTCCAGCCCGCTGCGGGCGGACTCCAGGCCGGCCTCGACCGCCTTGAGGTGGGGTTCCCGCAGGGCGAGGGGCGTGGCGGCGCCCTCCTCGCGCAGCATGGCCCACTCCTGACGGGCGACCTCCACCCGGCCGGACTCGAGCTGCAGCTCCAGCTCGGCCTGCTGGACCCGGGCCTCCTCCTGCTGGACGGCGAGGCGGTAGTCCCGGGCGTCGACGCGGGCGAGCACCTCGCCCTCGGCGAAGCGGCCGCCGGGCAGCAGGCGGGGGTCGGCCTCGACGATGCGGCCGGAGACCTCGGGGCTGACCGCGACCTGGCGGTCAGCGGCGACCGTGCCGGTGGCGAAGACCCGGGTGGGGCGGTCGGTGAGGGCGATCTCGACGACCTCGACGGCGGTGGGCGCCGGGGGCGGCGGGGTGGAGTCGGCGGAGCGGCCAGCCATCACGATGGCCGCGGCGACGCCAACGCCGCCCAGGGCCAGGCCGATCGGCGCGAGGATGCGGGTGAGCCGGCTCATCGGGCTTCTCCATGCTCAAGGGAAAGGTCGGCGACCCACGCGCCCCCCAGGGCGTCGTGCAGGTCGATGCGGGTGCGGAGCAGCTCGCGCTGGGCGTTGACGGCGCTGAGCTGGGCGGTCTGCCAGGCGTTCAGGGCGGTGAGCAGGTCGACGTAGCGGGCCACGCCACCCTGGTAGCGGGCCCGGATGTCCTCGAAGCTCTGGCGGGCGACGGTCTCCTGCTCGCGCATGAGGTCGAGGACCTCGACCAGCTCGGCCTCTCGGACGAGGGCGGACTCCACCTCGCTGACCGCAAGGCGCACCCCCTGCTCGAAGCTGAGGCGGGCGGCGTCCTCGGCGGCGCGGGCGGCCTGGACGGCGGCCAGGTTGCGCCCCCCCTGGAGGATGGGCACCGACAGGGCGGCCCCCACGGTGGCGGTCTCGAAGACCGGGTCGTCCAGGCTCAGGTCGGCGGTCTGCCAGCCGGCGCTCGCCGTGGCCCCGAGGGTGGGGAGCGAGGTGCGCACCGCCGCCTTGCGCCGGGCCTCGGCGGCGGAGACGTCCAGCGCCAGGGCGCGCAGGTCCGGGCGGGCGTCGACCAGATCGCTGGGGTGCCCGGTGGCCGGCGCGGGGGGCAGGTCGGGCAGGACCCCCCGGGAGGCAGGCAGCGCGACCGCGCCGGGGGCCTTGCCGGTGAGCACGCTGAGCTGCATCTCCAGGCCCCGGAGCTGGGCGCGGGCCTGGGGGAGCTGGGCGCGGGTGGCGGCGAGCTGCTGGCGCTGCTGGAGCACCTCGGCGGCGGCGGCGTCCCCGCGCTCGTAGCGGGCCTCGATCAGCTCGAGCAGGTCGGCGCTGATCGAGGCCTGGGTGGTCAGGATCTCGACCTGGCGGCGGGTGGCCTCCACGTCGTACCAGGCCTGGGCGATGCGGGTGGCCAGGGCGATGGCCTGGGCGTCGCGGTCGCCGGCCGTGGCCAGGGCGTCGAAGCGGCTGGCCCGGAAGCCCTGCACGCCGGCCCCCCAGATGTCCAGGGACCACGACCCCTTGAACAGGGCGCTGCCCTGGGTGTACCAGCCCTCGTCGTCGCACTCGAGGAACTGGCTGGCGCCGCTGTCCCCGCCAAGCTGGGCGGCGAACTGGGCGCAGCGCACCGAGCGGGGGGAGCTGCTGGCCGAGACGTCGAAGCTGGCCGAGGGCATCAGGGGCGCGAGGCTCTGCCGGGCGAGGGCCTGGGACTGGCGGACCCGGGCGTCGAAGGCGCCGAGGTCGCCGTTGGCGGACAGCCCGGCCTCCACGACCTGGCTCAGGCCCGGGTCGGCGAAGCTCTGCCACCAGGGCCCGGCCGGGGCGAGCCCGGAGACCGCGCCGGCGTAGGTGTCGGGGATGTCGGGGGGCAGCTCGGCGGCGGTGACCACCGAGAGCGCGAGCAGGAGAGCGATCATTCGGCATCCTCGGGCGCGATGCCGCGCCAGATGAGGTCCACGATGGCGTCGACGTAGTCGGGGGTGGCGCCGCCCAGGCCGCGGCTGCCGGTGAGGTGCTGCACGAAGGCGCGGGCGTGCATGGAGCCCATGAAGGCCACCGCGACGGCGTCAACGTTCACGTCTCGGATGCGCCCCTGCGCCCGGGCACGGCGCAGCCAGGCGGCCACCGCGCGCTGGCCGCGCACCGGGGGCGGCACCTCGTAGCGCTGCAGGTCCTCGAAGTGGCCCCGCCCCCGGGCCCGCAGGATGGTCATGCAAGGCAGCATCTCCTCGAAGAAGACGCTGGCGGCCAGCATCACCTCGCGGAGCTGCTCCTGCAGGTCCGCCTCGGTCGGGCCCACGTCCAGCAGGCTCATCCAGCGGGGGATCTCCGGGGGCAACAGCGCGGCGAGCATCAGCTCGTCCTTGGTGCCGAAGCGCTTGAACAGGGTGGCCTGGGACACCCCGGCGCGCTCGGCGATGAGCGCGGTGGAGACGCCAGGGCCGTGCTCGATGAACGCCGAGCGGGCGACGTCGAGCAGCTCCTCATCGGAGGCGAGCTGGGGGCGGGCCATGGGGCCTCCGGGCATGAGGGGTAAGTGAGTGCTCACTTACTATCTATCGTGAGGTGGCGCGTCAAGGTTGGATGGGACACGCGGCGCGCGTGGTTGCGTGGGGCTCTGCCTGGAGATGGGGGTGGGGCCGCCCTGGGCGATGGTGGTCCCGGCGTCCCCGAGGTCGACGGCCAGGATCGCTGGTGCCGCGGAGCGCGACGCGCCCGGTTCGGACGGTACGACGTCCGTGACGCCGTCTACATCGACATCGTAGAAGACCTCACAGCGGGTAGCCGGCCTCGCGGAGCTTGAGCCAGGCGTCTCGGATGCGGGCGATGTCCTCGGGGTTGTCCTTGTGCATCGGGCGCTGGCCGAGGGTGATGAGGGCGCCGCCTTCGAAGGGCTCGACGGTGGCGTCGTCGCCGAGGCCGTCGACCGGGAGGACGGGACCTCGGAACCAGGTCATCCAGCCGGGGTAGCCTCCCTGCTTGAGGCGAAGGTCGTGGTTGGGAGTATAGAGTTTGAGGCTGGTGACGACGCCCCAGTCGGGTTCATAGGCCGCGATGATGGCGGCGAGGACGGGCTTGACGCCGTCAGGTGTGGTGATCGGTTCGGGGACGTACTCGTCTGGGAGCGAAACCTCCGTGTTGTTCCAGATGAAGCGTTTTCCCTTCATGCCTGCGGAACTCCTCACGCCGACGGAGGCTTCATCCGTCGCGGCTCCGTTCCACACGCCGAAGTCAAAGCCAAAGCGACTCGTGGCGTCTGGAGACTGTCCCTTCTTCTCTGCGAGGAGTGGCAGCAAGCGCTCAGCCGTCAGCTCATGGAGAGGACGCTCCATGGCTTGCTTGCGGCTGTTACCCTTCTCGTACCATCGGGCATAGGACGGATGAAGGGGTTGCAGGCGCCGGAGGAGGTCAGCCCCGCGTTCTGCGCACTCCCCTAGTGTCTCCAGGCGTGGGGCCCACCATCCTTCAACGGTCAGATTCGACATGCGTTGCTCTTCATGGATTGGGAGGAGTCCAGATTACAGTCACATTGTCCAGGTTCTTCTTTGCTGCCTGACCACGGAGGAAGTCTGCGAACTCCTTCTCCGCGACATGCCAGGTCACCGGCATGGATCCAGCAGCATCTGACTGTCGCCTCATCTGGTCCATCGTGTCCTTGCCCTTTGTGAACCACCGCTGCCACTCTTCGCCACTCTTGTCGATGAACCCCTTGTACCCCTCCCCCTTCGCCTCGATGAGCACGCCGTTCTCGAATCCGTCGAACTTCACCCCGTCGACCTCGTAGACGTATCCCTCCGGCGCTCCGGTGACCTGGCTCTGGTACTTGCGCGCCCTCGGCGGCATGCCTCCGGTCTCGGGCACCCACTGCCCCGGCCCGTCGGTCGGAGGCGGCGTCCCCCCCGGTCCCTCGCTGAGCACCTGCCACCCGATGGTCCGGTCGGGGTCGAGGTTATTGATGATGACGCTTCCGCCATGCGCCAGCAAGCCGCCGCCCACGCCCGTCGCCGCCGTTCCAGCCCCAGCCCCGGCCGGTCCGGTCACAGGTACGGTGAGCAGGGCCTCGCCGCCGGTCCACATCAGGTTGGCGCCCTGCTGCATCTCCCACATGGCGTAGCCGGTGGACACCATGCGACCCCACACACGCCCGCCGTCGTACCAGAACAGGTCGGTTGAGGTCTGCCGATGGTGCTCGATCAGGGGGTCGAGGGCGCCAAGGGCGAGGTCGCTGGAGAGCTGGTGGCCGTAGCCGAGATGGGCCTCGCGGGAGGAGCGGAGCACGCCGCCGGCTGCGGCGAGCGCGCGTCGGACCGGTCCTGGCCCGGTGTCGGCTGCGAAGTCGGGCTCCCAGCCGCGCTCGCTGCTCCAGGCCGCTCCGGTCTGCCAGTTGAGCCGGGCGGTGATCGAGGCGCGGAGCTGCGAACCGACGGTCCTCCGTCGCGCCCACCCAGGCGTCTCGGTGTAGGGATTCGTCGCCTCCTCGACAGGCCCTCTGCGGCCAGGTCGCCCCGCGCGGCTCGGGTCGACCTCGCTACCCCCTCGCCACACCGCGCCCACGCCCTGGCTTCGCCGCTCCGAACGCCTCGCCTGACGCTCCTTGCGCCGCTCCCGCCTCTGCTCCTTGCGCTCGGCCGTGAACCCCAGCGGATCGACGTGGCGAAGCGGGTCCCCCTCGGCGTACCGGAAGCGGTGCAGGCCCCCGGCGAGGCCCTTGGGATCGGTGCTCAGGAAGTGCCCGGCGTCGGCGTCGTACGCGCGATGGCGCGCCAGCAGCACCCCCGGCGCGTCGGGCAGCGCCTCCAATCCGGCGAAGAGGAAGCGCTCGTCGTCCGCGACGGGGCCGAGGTCCCCACCGAAGGCGTCCGGGGTGACGACGCTGGAGCCGCTGCGCAGCACACTCCCGCGTGGGTCGGTGACCAGGGTTCGCCACTGCCCGTCGAAAGCGCCCAGCAGCAGCCCCTCCGCGACCACGTAGCTGCGGTCGGTCCCGTCACTCTGTGCGACCTCCAGCGGCCAGCGCCCGCCGAGGCGCCACGCCGTCCGGCGAGGCTGGGCGCCGCCCTCGTCCATGGAGACGACCCGGCCCGCAGCGTCCCGAACGAAGCTGTAGAGCAGGCCCTGGGCATCCCCGATTCCAGAGAGCGATCCGTCGGGGAAGCGCTCGTAGAACAGTGACCGGTGGTCTTCCGTGATGCCCTCCAGATCGTCATCGTAGAGGGTCGCGCTGTCGACGGATGAGGGCAGGGAGCCCTGCCAGGAGACCTCCTGGTCCAGCGCACCGTCCCGCAGGATCTCGATTCGCCGACCGGCGGCGTCCAGCTCGTAGTGCAAGGCCTCGCCGGTGAGGCCCCGGAACTCGTCGACCAGCCAACCGGGCTCGGCGTAAGCGTAGGTGTTCGTCCAGCCGCCGAGCGCGCTGTCGAAGCGGGTCTCGTCAGTGAGCCGGCCTCGGTCGTCGAAGACGCCGGACCAGGTGCTGCGGCCCCAGGCGCCCTGGACGTCGATGTCCTCGATGCGGCCCATGAAGTCGTAGGCGATGCTGATGGCGGTGTCGGGGGTCAGGACGTCGGTGGCCCGCGCCATCGCGTCCCGGCTGGTGAAGCGGGCGACGACGGCGCCGTCCAGCTCGACTCGGCTGAGTGTGAAGGCGCCTCCGGAGAGCCGCCGGTCGTAGTCGATGCCTCGACCGGCCGGGGTGACCACGCGGCGCAAGGCTCCGTTGCGGAACCACTCCCAGTCGGTGGTGGAGGCCTTGCCGGCGACGACGCTCTGTCGCTGCTGTGGGCGGCCGGCGGCGTCGTAGGTCCAGGTCTCGCTGGCCAGGATGAGGCCGTTAAGAGCGCTGCGGGTGGTCGCCGGGTTGCCCCAGGCGTCGAGGTTCATGACCTCGGAGACGAGGACGTCGCCGTCGTCGACCTCCTGGGCGATGAGGCGACCGGCGGCGTCGCGGTGGAGGGTGGTCTGACGCCAGCCGCCGCCGCTTCCGATGCGCTCCTCTCGGGTGACCCAGGGGGCGAGGTCTTCTCGGTGCAGGCGGCGGGTCTGGGCGCCGGCTCCCCAGCTCTCTTCGGAGAGCAACCCGTGGTCGTAGTCGAACTGCGTCGTCTCGTCGGGGGTCGCGAGGGTGTCCAGGCGACCAGCGATGGTCCAGGTCAGGTCGACGACGTAGTCGGTCAAGCCAGGGAGGTCGGTGGGCTGCCAGCTCGGGTCGTCGAACCAGCCCCAGACGGTGACGGGGCGACCGGCGCTGTCGAAGTCGGTGACCTCGCGGGCGAGGACCGCGCCGGTGGCGTCGAGGTGCTGGCGCTGCCAGAGGTCGGCGCCGTCGTAGAGGAAGCGCCAGGTCGTGCCGTCGGGCTGGGCCTCGGCGACGAGGCGGCCGAGGCCGTCGTGCCAGGTGGTCGTGGTGGCGCCGACGGCGTCGGTGACCACGGTCTCGGCGAAGCCGTTGGCGCTGATGTATCGGGCGGACCAGCTCGCGCCCCGGGCGTCCTGGTGGAAGCGCTCGCGGCCTCGGGGGTCGTAAGCCCAGATCGACTCGGCGCCCTCGGCGTCGGTGTGTCGGCGCAGGCGGCCGAGGACGTCGACGTCGCGGCGCTCCAGGCCGCCGTCGGGGCTCAGGACCTCGCGCAGCTCGCCCCAGGCGTCGTGGGTGAAGCGCGTTGTGCCGGTTCCGCTGTGGACGGGCCAGGCGGTGACGCTGGCGAGGCGGTCGGTGCTTGTCCAGGCGTAGACCTCGCCCCAGACTCCGGCGATCTCGCGCTCAGCGATCCGGTCCCAGGGGTCCCAGGTCAGGCTCTCGGTGACGCCCTCGGTGGTCTGTTGGATTACTCGGCCGGCGTCGTCGTAGGCCCAGGCGTTCAAGGTCCACGGGCCCTGGCTGACCTCAGCAGGGCGGCCGGTGAGGGTGTGGTCGATGAAGCGGACGACGCCGTCGCCGTCGACGATCTCGAAGGGCTGGCCCTGGGCGGTGTAGGCGACCTGTTCCACCCAGACGCCGCCCCGGGCGATGCCGGTGCGGCGGCCGTGGACGTCGTGTTCGAACGCGAGGGCGCGGTCGTTGACGTCGATGAGGCCGATGGGCTCGACATCGTCGGCGAAGGCCCATGTGGTGACGCCGGAGAGGTCTTCGAGGCGCTGGGGGCGGCCGAGGCCGTCGGTGGTCTCGACGCGGAGGTTGCCGTGTTCACCGGTGATCACGACTTGGGGCAGGCTGGAGGTGGTCGCGTCGGTCCAGACCCTCGATTCGAGGGTGGTGAGCGTGCCGTCATCGAGGACCAAGCTGGTGAGACGGCCGATGCCGTCCCAGGTGTAGACCTCGGCGATGCCGTCGGGCTGCTCGGCGCGAATGACGCGACCCATCGCGTCGTGGTCCCAGGACCAGGCGCGGGCGCAGGTCGTCAGCGCGGTGCCGTTGGCCGGCAGGCAGCTCGTGGTGGCCCGGAGCTGCGCGGCGTTGAGGCGATGGAGGTCGTCGTAGCCGTAGTCGGTGACGCCCCCGGGGTCCTCGGTCCAGAGGGTGCGGCCGAAGGGGTCGACCTCCCAGGCTTCGCGGAGTCGACCCTCCAGCCAGCGCTCGCCGCCGAGGGTGTCGGTGAGGATCTCGTGCTCGCGGCCGAGGGGGTCGAGGACGAGGCGGCGGCCGGGGTGGTGCTCGACCCGGGTGGTGAGCCATCGGAGGGTGGTCTCGTGGGCCGCATGCTGCGCCGCAACAATTCGACCCAGACCGTCTCGGGTCAGGGTCTCGGCGATCGCAGGGCCGCCGTCGGTGCCGTAGGGGGCGCTGATGACCATCGGGAGGCCGTCGCTGCCGTAGCCGGTCCACTGGCGGATCTCGTCGAGGCAGGTGCCGCCCGCGTCCTCGCAGACCGAGGTGAGTGTGGGGCGGCCGAAGCCGTCGAGCCACAGGCGCTCCAAGCGACCGTGGTTGGAGAGCGTGGTCTCGCGGGGGCCGATGGGGACCGGGTCGTCGTCGTAGGTGGTCGAGGTCTCCAGGGTGGTGACCGTGCCGTCGTCGTTGGGGACGGTCGTCGTGACAACGTGAGCCCGGTTGAAGGCGTCGTAGACGGTGGCGGTCTCCACGCCCTCCCAGGTCTCGACCTCGGGGCGGCAGAGGGCGTCGGGCGTGGTGGTGCGAACCCGGCCCACAGGGTCGGTGTAGACGGTGGCGAGCCCACACCACGCCCGCGACCAGGCTTCCGAAGTGCCATCAGCGTGGGCCACAGCGACGATCTGACCGTGGGCGTCATAGGTGGTCGTGGTGGTCAGGCAGCGGGTGCCGGTGCCGCAGACTTCTTCTTCCTCGGGGAGATCGAAGGCGACGAAGCGGGAGCGGGTGACCGCCTCGTAGGTGGTCCGGGCGTCGGAGACGCTCCAGCCCAGCGCGCGGGCGCCCCAGGCCGTGGCGTCGAAGGGGCCCCAGGAGAGGTCGGTGAACAGGTCGTCGTCGGGGGTGTCGGGGTCGCGCCAGTCAGAACGGCGGGTGAGCTGGTGGGCGGCGTCGTAGGTCCAGGTGGTGATGCTGAGGTCGACCTCGGTGGGGTCGGTGGCCTCGGGCCAGGGGATGGCGGGGTGGGTGCCGACGAAGTCGGGGGCGACGTCGGGGAGCGGCGTCTCCAGCGTGACCGGCGTCGAGGAGGGCTCGCCCGCGACGGGCACCACGGGCGGCCCTGGCACCCGGTCAGAGTGACCAGAGAGGGCGATGAAGTCGGGGCGCTCATCGGCGGGGAAGAGGACGTCTGCGCTGGGTTCGTCCTCGGGGGGATCCAGATACCAGCCCAGCGAGGCGATCCACTCCTCGGCACCCGGCGGCGTCGTGCTCCAGCCCAGGCAGTCGGCGATGACGTCGTCGGCCGTGACCGACTGTCGCCGATTCCCCATCGCGTCGGTCCAGCCGTGGCCGACCTCGGCTTCGCAGGCCCGCTGGAGGGGGTTGAAGTAGGGCGGCAAGGCGTCGAAGAACCAGCCGGAGGAGGTCTCCTCGTAGTAGGAAGCGACGCTGACCCGCGCGAGGGTGCCGTCGGTGCGCCAAGCCGCGCTGTAGATGGGAAGGCCGGCGACATGCGGCAGGGTGCCGAAGGCGAAGGCTTCGAGGGCCCCGCGCGCGTTGGTCCGCTCGACCAGCCCGAAGCCCTGGAACTCCCGGTCCCACATCACCCCGCGCTGGTAGCGGTACGTGACGAGGCCGTCTGCGCCGTCCTCGGACTCCAGAACGATGACGTTGTCGGGCAGATCAGGGTTGTCGAGGGCGGAAGCGCCCCAGCTCAGGGAGGTCGTGCCGCCCCAGGGGCCCTGGACCTCGACCGGCCAGCCCTCGGGCTGGGTGCGGGTGTTGAGACGCAGGGCCACCTGCCAGTCGAAGACGAGGTCTTCGGGCGGGTGCCCGGCCGAAGGCTGCGGGTCGAAGACGAGCTGGTCCGTGAAGCCGTCGCCGTCGAAGTCCGCGAGCACAGTCGACCCGGGCCAGGGCATCTGCCCGCCGATGGCGCTGAGGCCGGGGTCGAAGTCGACGGGCACGTCCTCCCCGCCGCTCGGCACCAGACCGAATCCGTCGATGAGGCCGCGATCGTAGGCGCCCATGACCACGCCACCGGCTCCCCCGCCGCCGATCTCCAACTGGAGCAGCTCGACCGTGCCGCTGCGGTTGAGGTCCAACGCCGCGAAGTGCTCGCGGAAGGTGTGGAACCAGCCGCCGTTGAGCAGGAAGCCGTAGTGGGAGAGGTCGACCTCGGCCATGAAGGGGCGGCCCGCAGAGAGCCCCGAGTCGACAAAGCCACCGCGCCCATCGCCGTAGAAGATGCGGCTGAAGAGGGAGGTCTCCACGGGCACATCGCGGGTGTGGCCCTGGGTGTCGGTTTCCTCTTCCCAGCAGGTGTAAAGGGCGACGGCGAGGTCGGTGAGGCCGTCGTTGTTGAGGTCGGTGAAGCGGCTCTGGGAGGCGGCGTAGGACCGAGCGGTCAGGGGGCCCAGCGTGTGGATCGGCACCGTGTTCGCGCCGCTGGGACAGGTGGCCAGAGCGGCGAGGAAGTCGGCAGGACGGTCGTCGTAGCCGAACATCCCGGTGCGCTCCAAGGGCACGTCCATCGGGTGGGCGTCGGCAGGCTCGAACCAGGGCTCGACCCCGGTGTTCGGGATCCACCAGGTCTCGGCGTGGGTCCAGTGGACGCCGTCTCCGGCGGCCGGAAGGACGAGGTCGACGAGGCCGTCGCCGTCGACGTCGGCGAAGGTGCCGTCACGCAGGACGTCGTGTTGGGCGTGGGCGAAGGTGGAGAGGCCCAGGGGGCGGCGTTGGTGGCCTTGGAGCACCTCGGCGCCCGAGCTGGAGTTGACGAGCAGCTCGTCCCGGCCGTCGCCGTCGAGGTCGACGAGCGCGAAGCCGCGCTGCGTCTCGACGAGCGTGGCGTCGATCTCCTGCTCCAAGGTGGATTCCCAGACCGGGTCTGGGACGAAGGAGCCACCGGTGTTGACATACGCCTGATGGTCGACGGCGCAGCCGAATGGAGGGGTCGGCTGGTTCCAGGGGCTCTCGGCGGAGAGCGGGGGCGCGTTGCAGCGGAAGCCCAAGACCACGAGGTCGGGCAGGGCGTCGCCGTTCAACGAGGCCGCCATCGGGAGGGTCCACTGGCCGTCGATGGTGGCGGTGGGGCTGCCGAAGGGCCTCGGGATTGAGGTCGTGAGGTCCAGGCCGGGGGACCAGTCGTCGGTCTCGGTGTGGGGGGTGACGCAGCGAAGTTGCTTGGCGGCTCCAGCGTCTCCGTGCTGCCAGACGCGGCGGACGCGGGAGACGGTGCCGTCACCGGCAAGCCGACCCGAGCAGTCCGTCCCGGGCTCGTCCTGATACTCGACGCTGTGGCGGCTCCAGAGGTGGCCGTCGACCTCGACGGTGATCTCGTCCAGGCGGTCGGCGTGGAGCTGGAGCAGGCCGGCCGAGAGGTCGGCACGCGGGTCGGGGCGGGCCTCGTAGGCGAAGCGGACCTCGACGTGGCCGTCGCCGTAGCTGATGCGGTCGAGCAGGGGCCAGCCGGTGAAGCTGACGTAGTCGTAGATGACCGCGTTGCCCGAGGGGTCGACCACCAGAGCGAGCTTCCATTGCGCCGTGTTCATCAGGGTTTCGGAGCCGGCTTCGTCGATGAGCACGGTGGCATCGACACCAGCGGTGTTCGTCTCTCCGTAGACCCAACGCCATCCGTCTTGTCGGCGGGTCCAGGTGTTGGACTCCAGGTCGTAATCGAAGCGGGAGCCGTCCCACCTCTCTGGCTCGAACCAGCCGCCGACGTGGATGAGGTCCTGGCCGTCGAGCTGGAAGCGGACATCACCGGACTCGGGTACGCCGCCGGTGGCCGAGCGGCGGGAGATGGTGGGGACGTCGAGGCGGGTGCCCGCGCCGAGCGGGCCGTCGCGGACGGTGGGGTCGAGGATGAGCGCGAGGTCGGGGGCGTTGGGAGCCGGGGGCAGCGCGATGGGGATGACGTCGACCCAGGCGCCTCGGGAGAGGCCGGGGGTCGCGGAGCGCTGGGGCGTGGGCTCGGGAGCGCCGAGGGGACCTTCGGCGTCGGCGGCATGGGCGGCGAAGGCGATGCAGAAGAGCGCGACGATCGCGATGAGGCGATGGAACATGGGCGCCCTCCCAAGCGCTTGCTGGGCGACGTCCTGCGTCCCCGGCTGTCTGCCGTGACGCTATCACCTGAAGCGCAGCAGCATCCCGAACAGGCCCCGATGAACGTCAGGTTTGACAGAAATTGGGGCGGATTGTCCTGGGCGACCCCCTCGACGCCAACAGCCCCCAGCGCCCCGACGCCGAGTCATCGTCCCCAGATTCCAGGATGACGTCGAGCCGTCCACGTCGAGGGTATGCTCCGAGGGAGACGACGTCGCGGAGTCCAGGATGATCGCGTTGGGTGGGCTGGCCGTGCTGCTGGCGGGCGAGGTGAGCGCGGGGCCCGCCTTCGAGGCCCAGGGGGACGTGCGGATCCTCGGAGTGCGGGCCGAGGGGGCGATGCTCTGGCAGTTGGGCCCCTGGCGGATGGGGCCGGTCGTGGCGGCGCGGACCCACGGCTCCCATTTCTCGGACTTCTCCCCGTTCGGCTGGTACAGCTGGCTCAACCGAGGCGGCGCCACGGCCGTGCTCGTGCTCTCGGCCGGGTCCATGGTCAGCCTGGAGCTGAACGACCACTGGCGCTTCTCGATGGGGTTCACCCTCTACCCCTCGCTGCTCATCTTCGCGGAGTCCGCATACGACGGCTACGAGATCAGCGATCGGGTCGTGGAGGGGCTGATCTGGGGTGTCCTGGGCGGGGGGTGGGGGCTCCTCCGCACGGCGGAGATCTCGGCGGGCTTCGAGCGCACCCTCTGGGACGAGCGCCTCGCCATCTGGGCGGGGTTCCGGCCCTCCTCCGCGATGGAGCTGATCGGCCCGGTCCCTGTCCAGGAAGACGACGAGTCCGGGCTCAACCCGGGCGTCGGGCTGCGACTCCGGCTCTGAGCGGGCCGCGACGTTACAGCCCCCTCATCCTCGGAGTCCCCATGCTCACCGTCCTCACCCTGCTCGCCCTCGGCTGCGCCAAGCAGACCCCCCCGGGCAACATCGCCCCCACGCCCTCCTCCGTCGTGGAGCCCCCCTGCGGCTGGGCCGAGGGCACCACCGTGGTCTACGAGGTGGTCAAGCAGCGCAGCGACACCCGCAAGCCCTACCTGGCGGACGTGCGCTCCACCACCCCGATGACCCTCACGGTCGCCGAGGTCACCAAGAGGGGCTACCGCCTGTCCCTCGACTACGGCGAGACCGCGATCACCGGCCTGCCCGAGGAGATCTCCGACGGCCCGGGGCTGGCCCTCTTCCAGGCCATGATGCGGGTGATGGGCGGGGGCTTCCACGCCGATTTGATGACCGACAACCTGCTCACCCCCACCGGTCTGGCCGACCTCGACGCCCTGCGGGCCGACCTCAAGGCCCGGATGGTCGAGGTCAGCGCCCTGCTGGTCGAGGAGAGCGGCGATCCCAAGCTCGCCGGGATGATGGACAGCATGCTCCACACCGTGCTCGACAACGACGCCGCGCTCCAGCAGATGACGCTGAAGGACATCGAGCCGCTGTTCATGACCATGTGCGGGTCCTTCGAGCCCGGGGGTCGGGTGGAGTACGCCGACACCCTGCCCAACCCCTTCGGCGGGGCGCCCCTCGACAGCATCGGCGCCTTCGACATCGGCCACCCCGACGTCGGCGCCCTGCCCGTGGACTGGAGCCAGACCCTCGACCCGGAGACCGCTGGCGACGCGCTGGAGGACATCGTGGCCGAGCTGCTGGGCCCGCTGGACGTCGAGGCCCCCGAGGGGGTGTTCGACCGGGTGGACATCGGGGACACCGGCCACTTCGTCGTCGACCTGGCGCACGGCTGGCCCCGGAGCGCCACCTGGCAGCGCACCATCCGCATCCTGGACCAGGAGCGGGTCGACCGCCTGAGCTACGCGCTGGTCGAGGGGCCCTGAGCCAGCAGCGCGTCGATCCAGGCAGCGGCTGCCATCATCGCGGCCTCGGCGCCGTCCGGCCAGCTCGGCCAGGCCAGCGGGGTCAGGCGCGCCACGACCTGGGGCGGCAGGTCCGCGCGCAGGTAGCGCAGCCCGAAGTCGAACCGGTCGGGGCAGTGCGCCATGCGCAGCAGCTCCACCAGGGGCCGCAGGAGGAAGCCCTCGTAGCGGTGGAGGGCGGCGAAGGGGTCGCCCCGGCGCAGCTCCTTGAGCGCCAGGGGGCTCAGGATGGGGTGGCGGGCCGCGATCTCGGCGCGGCGCTCGGCCATGCGGGCGGCCAGCGCCGCGCGATCCAGGGGCGCGGGGACGCAATGCCCGCCCTTGTCGAAGAGCACCAGGGGGTGCCCGTGGCGCTCGGGCTCCAGGAAGCGCTCGGTGGCGCTGCGCCGCATCACCACCAGGTCGACGACGTGCTCGGGACGGGCATCGTTCAGCCGGTAGAAGCGCTGGCTGTGGCCATGCCAGGAGGGCTCGGGCAGCACCCAGACCGCGGCCACGCCCCCCAGCGCGTCCAGCGTCCCTTCGGCCGTGGCGAAGGCCCGATTCACGGCGTCGTCTTCCGTGAGCACGACCAGATCGATGTCGGAGAGGGCGTCGGTGCGATCGTTGGCGTCGCTGCCCCCCAGCCAGGCCGCCAGCGTCCAGGGCTCGGCCGCCAGCGCGGCCTTGAGGGCCTCGATGATCGCGCCGCGCGCTACCACGGGAGCTGCACGTTCGAGGCGGCAGTGACCTTGACCTTCATCGCGATCTCCTCGGTCGTGCGGGGGCCGAGGGTGAGGCGCCAGGTGCAGAGGCCGTCGGCGTCGGGGCCCTCGGTCAGCCGGGGCATGGCCTGGGGCGTGGCGACGGTGACCTCGCGCAGCTCGCTGACCGGGATGCGCTCCCGCAGCTCCACCTCGACGGGCTCCTCGCCCAGGTTCGAGGCCCGCAGGATGAGGTCGAAGGCATGGGTCTGCTTGCCGGTGAGCATGGCCCGGTCGACCTCGTGCCCGCGGGTGCGGGTGACGATGAGGCTGTCGTGGCTGCCGAAGCCCATCGCGAAGGGCTCGCCCGGGGGCACCAGCTTGACCTGCCCCCGGCCCACCGCGCCGTGCTCCCGCAGCAGGGTCACCGGGCCGGCGAGCAGGGGCTGGCGGCCCTGGTTGCTCAAGCGCGCGCGCAGCACCACCTGGGACGACTGCTCCGGGAAGGCGATCCAGCGCACCTCGGCGGGGCTCTGCCAGGTGTCCAGCGGGACGTGGGCCGGACGGCCGTCGGAGACGAGGTCCACGGGCTCGGCGGCGGTGAAGACCCGCACCTCGCCGCCGTCGTCGACGCCCATGGGCTCGGCGCTCTGCTTGCGGCCCCCCTCGCGGGCGACCTGCACGGTCTCCTCGCGGGCCTCGACCACGACCTCACGCTGGCGCACCCGGCTGTAGACGACGTCGTCGGTCAGCCTGGGCGGGCTGGGGCTCTCGCCGGGCCGGGCCGTGGAGCACACCAGGGTCACCCCCGGCCAGTCCTCACCCGTGGCGTTCCAGACCATCGCGCCGGTCTCCCACTGGACCGCGTCGCCGCGCAGCTCGGCGCGGTGGACCGGGCGCCAGACCGCGCAGGGCACGGTGTAGCGCAGCGTCAGGGTGCCGGGGGCCTCGACCAGCACCTGCAGCTCCACGAAGCCCCACCAGCGGCTGCGGGCGCGGCGGGCCTCGGCCAGGCGGGCCTCGGCGTCGCTGCGCTCCTGCTGCAGCAGCCCGAGGTCGCGCTGGGCGTCGTGCTCGGCCATCCAGGCGGCCTGGGCCCGGGCTTCGAGCTGGCGCAGAGTGTCCACCCAGCCCTGGAGGTTCGGCTCGTCGAGCAGGGCGCGGGGGGTCCAGGCGCGGGCGGCCTCGGCGGCGGCGTCGAGCTGCTCGGCGCGGGTGCGGGCGACCCGGGCGGCGTCCCGGGCCCGCTCGGTCTCGGCCCGCAGGACGTCGACGCGCTCCTGGAGGGCCTGGGCGCGGGCCGTGTCCACCTCGACCTGGGGGCGCAGGCTGCGGTGGATCCGCATGTCCTCGACCCGAAACCCCGGGCGCTCGGGCACGGAGAGGGCCTCGCTGCGCACCAGCGGCGTCATGGGGCCGATCCGCAGCCGGTAGCGGCCGGGGGTGGCGGGCAGGGGCACCTCACGGGTGACCGAGGCGCGGTCCTCGAACAGCTCGACCCGGGTGACCCGGCCGGTGAGGGTGACGTCATCCACGGCGGTCTCCTCCCTGCAGCTCGAGCTTGCCGTCCATGGTCATCGTGTACTCCAGGGTGGCGGTGGCGGTGCCCCGGGCGGGGACCGGCAGGCGCTGGAGGCGGCCGCCCTTGAGGCGCTCCCGGTTGGGCTCCCCCTTCCACTCGTCGGCGGGGGGGTTGGACTCGATCACGGAGACGTCGACCTTGTCGTCGCCCGCCACGGGCACCCGCTCCAGCAGCTCGACGTCGATGTCCCGGTCCATCGCCGAGGCGATCTCCACCTCGATGGCGGTGAACAGGCGGCGGCTGCCGCGCAGCAGGCCGGCGGTCTCTTCGCGGTAGCGCACGTTGCGGGCCAGCTTCAGGCGATCCTCGGCGCCCATGCCCAGGCGCACGCGCACGCCCCGGGCCCCGCCCTGCCAAGGGAAGGAGCGGGTCAGGGCGCCGTCCACGAAGATGTCCACGGGGCCGGCCAGCAAGGGCATGTCGGCCTTGAGGTGCGCGTGCAGCTCGCGGAAGACCCGGGGGTCCTCGCGGGGCACCGCGCGCCAGCGCAGCTCCAGGCGGGCGGGGGTGTCGAACAGGGAGACGGCGTGCAGGGCGCCGTCGGAGGGGATGTCCACGGCGCTGTCGGCGTCGTAGCGGGCGTTCGCCCCGTCGACCGGGCCGGGCAGGACGTGGTGGGTGGGCAGCTTGAGCTTGCGCACCCGACCCGCCAGGCGCTGGGCGCTGCGCTGGGCGCCGCGGAGGCGCTGGGCGCCCATGTAGGGCAGATCCTCGGCGAGCGGCGCGGGCCGGAGGCGGCCCCGTCGGCCCTGGGGCTCCTCGAAGGAGGCGAGTCGCAGGCGGGGGTAGTCCAGGGCGTCGGTGGACAGCTCGGTCTCGTCGGGGGGCGGCGGCGGCGCGGGCCTGGCCTGCGGCGGTCCCCCTCCGCCGAGGCCGGCGGGCGGCGCGGAGGGGCGGGGGGGGCCGCCAGCGCGCTTCTTCGCCATCGGCGCCGCCATGGAGCGCGACATGCTGGCCGGCACGGGCGCAGGGGCCGCCATCATGGGCGGCGGGGCCATCGCCGGGGGGGGCGCGGGCGGCGGGGCGCCCCCGGCCATGTCCATCGAGAGCTCCTCCATGGCCATCGCGCGCACCGGCGCCGCGCCGAACACGGCGACCGCCTCCTCCTCGGCCTCGGGGGCGCCGCCCAGGAAGTGCTCCTCCGGCTCGGGCTCTATCGGCGGCGGGGGCGGCTCGGGGTCCCGGATCGGGGGGGCGAGGTTCTGGTCGGGGAAGAGGCTCTCCAGCCCCGGGGGCAGCTCCCGCCAGGCCGGGCGGCCGGGGGGCTGGGCCTTGCCGAGCTTGAGGGCGGCCAGCTCGGGCAGGTCGACCCGCCGGGCGCTGGGCGCGGTGGAGAGCCGCAGGCGCACCCCGCGCCAGTCCTCGCCGGTGGCCTGGGCGACCAGGGCGCGCAGGGTGAACCGCCCCTCGGTGAGCGCCGCGTCGGTGTGCAGGCTGTAGGCCGGGGTCCACACGGCGCCGGGCACCCGGTAGCTGACGCTGACCTCGGCCTCGGTCGCGCCCTCGACGCTCAGGACCACCCGGTGGGCCGGGGCCCAGCGCCGCCAGAAGGACTCGGAGGAGGCCTGGGCCAGGGCGTCCTGGGCGAGCTGGACGGCGTCCCGGGCGTCGCGCAGCTCGTCCTCCAGCGCCCGGAGGCGGGCGTCGAGGGACTCGGCCCAGGGGGTGAGCTGGTCGGCCAGGGTGGCCCAGCGGGCGAGCTGGGCGGCGTCGGGGCGCGGGGGGTGGTCGTCGTCGACCTCGTCCGGGCCGGGGGGCTTGAGCTGGTCGAGGGCCTCGCGCTGGGCGGCGGTGAGGGTCTTCTCGGCCTCCAGGCGGGCGCGCGTGGACTCGGCCTCGCGCAGCGCGCGGGCCAGCTCGGACTCCTCGGCGCGGTCCTCGCCTTCGGCGTCCAGGTCCAGGCGCACGCCGCGCAGGCGGCCCTCGGAGACGGTGACCCGCAGGCTGCCGGCGTCCAGCAGCAGCGGCAGGCCGGTGACGGTCACCGCGCCGTCCAGCACCGCGGCGGGCCCCCGCCGCGTCACCAGCGCGCCGTCGGGGTGGACGATGACGTCATGGATGGGGAGGATCGCGCTCACGTCGGGCTCCCGGGTTCATGGGCGATGGGCTAGTCTAACCCCGAACCCGACACCGGAGCCTCCATGCTCGCCCTGCTCCTGACCCTCGCCTGCACCCGCCCCCCCGCGCCGGAGCCCACCCCCGCGCCGCCGGTCACCGAGCCCGCTCCGGAGCCCACCCCGGAGCCCACCCCGCAGCCCCCCGCCGGGCCGGTGGCGATCGCAGCCCCCGCCGAGGGTGCCCGGCTGGCCGCCGGCCCCTTCACCATCTCGGGCACCGCGAAGGTGTGGGAGGGGCAGCTCACCGTGCGGCTGGTGGACGCGGCCGGCGAGGTGCTCGACACCCAGGCCGTCACCGCGGACGCCGCCGCGCCCGGCCAGGGGAGCTGGAGCGCGACGCTGACCGTGCCGGAGGGCGCGACCGGCGCGGCCACGATCGAGGCCTTCACCCGCTCCGCGAAGGACGGCTCGGAGGAGAACAAGGTGGCGGTGGCGGTGACGCTGCCCTGAGCGGTCCGGAAAACCCGACCAGGGCCGCGCGACCTGTGTAGGATCCGGTTCATGGAACGACCCTCCTCCTCCGCTGTCGTCCTGGGGGCCGGCGTCGCCGGCATGCTCGCCGCCCAGGCGCTCTCCAAGCACTTCGGGACCGTCACCCTGCTCGATCGACGCCCGCTCGACGCCGACGGGACCTTCACCACGGGGGTGGCCCAGTCCGACCACCTCCATGTGATGCTCCAGGGCGGCCAGTTCGTCATCGATCGCGCGTTCCCCGGCCTGATGGAGGAGTGCGCGGTCTCCCCCGACATGACGAATGACTGGGGCCCCGAGACGTTCTGGGTCAGCCCCTTCGGACCCTACCCGCAGCAGAAGACCCCGGTGACGACCTGGCAGTTCAGCCGGAAGATCCTGGACCGCCGGATGCTCAAGCGCCTGATGGCGCTGCCGAACGTCTCCGTGCGCTCCGCGAAGGTGCGCGGGCTGGTGGGTGAGCCCGGCCGGATCACGGGCGTCGAGGTGGACCTCCCGGAGGCCGAGGGGCCGACCGTGCTCCACGCGGACCTGGTGGCCGACTGCCGCGGGCGCAACTCCCCGCTGGTGAAGGAGCTGGTCGGGCTGGGCTACCCCGAGCCCCCCATCACCCGGGTGGACAACCAGCTGGGCTACGCCAGCCAGTTCTTCCAGCTCCCCGAAGGGGAGACGGCCACCTGGAAGCTCACCTACCTGCAGGCCCGCGAGGGGATCCATGACCGCGGCGGCGCGCTGTGCGCCTACGCCGACGGCAGCCTCATCGCCATCCTCATCGGCTACGGCGACGACCGGCCCACCGCCGACCCGCAGGAGTTCCTCGCCTTCGCCCGCAGCCTCCCCCGCGCGGAGGTCTTCGCCGACCTCGAGCGCGCGCAGCCCGTCGGGAACCCGAAGATCTGGCGCAACCTCGGCAACTGCCGCCGCCACTTCGGGCGCATGGCGCGGTGGCCCCGCGGCCTGATCGCCCTCGGGGACGCGGCGTGCCACTTCAACCCGGTCTACGGCCAGGGCATGACGGTCTCCGCGATCGAGGCCGAGGCGCTGGACAAGCTGCTCGCCGGCACCCCGGACCCGCGGTCCCAGCCCTGGGAGCGGGCCTTCCAGCAGAAGCTGGAGCGCCTCGTCCTGGTCCCCTGGACCAGGTCGGTGACCGAGGACCAGCGCAGCCGCCAGGCCAACCCCAGCCTGCCGACGCGCGTCCTCCAGGGGTACGTCGACCAGGTGCTCCGGGGCGCGGTGCAGGACCCGGTGCTGCACAGCGCGTTCCTCCGCGTGATGCACATGGTCAGCTCGCCTGCGAGCCTGTTCTCGCCGCCGATCCTGGCGCGGGTGATGGCGCGGTCCGCCGGGCGACGCCTCCGGCCGCCGCCGGCCGAGGGCGTCCACCTGCTCCCCACCCCGGAGCATGTCAACTCGCGGTGAGTCTGCGCCCCCGGACACCGATTCCCCACCACACCGCTGCCCGGCCCGCGTAGGCTCCAGTTCGCCTCTGCATGGAACGCGGATGTCCGAGGGCTCCCTGGCGCGCAACGCCGCCGTGATCGCCCTGGCGCTGGTCGCCACCGGGGTGACCCTCGCGCTCCACCACCCCGTCCTGCCCCTGGCGCGCACCCACGTCCCGATCTCGGCGTTCCACCCCGGACACGTCTTCATCTTCGACCACATCGCGCGCATGGTCACCGGCGACGCGCCCTGGAGCCTGGTCACCGAGCGCCTGGCGTTCCCCCGCGGCGCCGCTCTGCGGCCCATCGCCTGGGGGCCCGCCCTGCTCGCGCTGCCGTTCCGGCCGCTGCTGGGGCCCATCGGGGCCTACAACGCCGTGGTGTGGCTCTCCCCGGCGCTCTCGGCCCTCGCGGCCTGGGGGCTGCTGCGCCGCCTGACCGGCGCGGGCCCCCTCGCCGCGGCCGGCGCCGCCCTGCCCTTCGCCTTGAGCCCCTTCGCCCTGGGCTGCCTGGCCAGCGGGCAGACCGCCAAGGTGCAGCTCTGGGCCCTCGCCCTGCCCCTCTGGGCGGCTTCGGTGTCCTTGGAGCGCCCCTGGCTCGGCCTGCCCCTGCTCGCCGGGACCATGGTCGCGGCCAGCTTCACCTCCCCCAGCCTGGCGCTGCAGCTCCCCTTCGCCCTGGCGCTGCTCGCGGCGGGGGGGGTCGCCCTGGGATGGCGGGGCGCCGCGCGCGGGGCCGCCGTGCTGGGGGTCGCGGCGCTGGCCCTGGTGCCGGCCTGGGCGTTCTTCAGCCCGACCACCGCGGCCCGCAGCCTCGATGGCCCCATCCAGGTGCTGCAGCCGGCGCTGCGGCCCACCCAGACCGCCGACATCGGGTACGCCATCGCCCGGCTGCACAGCACGCTGCTCCCCCGGGTCACCCTGCCGGTCGAGCCCACCGACACCGCCCACCTCACCGCGCTGCCCTGGCCCATCCTGGCGGTCGCCGTGCTGGGGCTGCCCTGGTCCCGCAAGGGCCGCTGGATCGGCCTGGGGCTGGTCCTCATCGGCCTCGTGCTGGCCAGCGGGGAGTACCTGTGGTGGGGGGACGGCTTCGCCGAGTTCGGGGGCCGGCGGCTGGAGCTGCCCGCGCTGACCCTGCGCCGCATGGGCTACCCCCTGGGCGCCAGCGGCATGTACTACCGGGCCATCGCCACGGCGACCCTGGGGCTCTCCGTCCTGCTGGCCGCGGCGGCCGCGCGGCTGGGGGGCTGGCGCGGCGCAGCCCTGGCGACCCTGGTGGGCCTGGGGGCCACCGCCGAGGCCGTCCGGCTCAGCGCCCCCTTGTGGCCCAGAGCCGCCTACGCCCCGATCTCCGCCGACCTCGCCGCCCGCATGGCCGAGGACCCCGTCCCCGGCGCGGTGCTCGACCTCCCGATGGAGCATCACGGCAACCAGGCCCAGGGCTACGTCCTTGCTGCGGTGCAGCATGGCCGGGCGACCAATGGCGCGCCTCTGCTGCTGCGCAGCGAGGACCTCCCCCACCTCAAGGCCCTCAAGCAGGACCTCACCACCGCCCTGACCGCCCCCGACCCGAACGCGGCGCTGGCGGCGCTGGGCGTCCGCTACGTGGTGTGGCACCCCATCGGCTGGGACGGCGGCCCCCGCCGAGAGGACGTGGAGGCGGCCCTGGGGCCCGGCCATGCCGAGGGCGGGGTGCGGTGGTGGCGGGTGGGTCAGTGAGCCGGATCCAGCGGGGTCAGCCCCTCCGCCACCGCCTCCCCCAGCAGCCGGTGCCCCGCCTTTGAGGGGTGCACCGGGTCGAAGAACATCGCGTTCGTCGCCCCGGCCGCCCGGAACGCCTCGGGGGCCTCGATGAGGGGGGCGTCCAGCTCGGCGGCGACCATGCGCATCGCCTCGCGGTACGCGGTCACGAAGCCCGGGGGCCCCGCCGGGTCCAGGTCGATGGGGGCAGGCAGCACCAGGAAGGCCGGCCGCGCGCCGATCTCCGCGGACATCTCGCCCAGGGTGCGCAGCCCGTCGATGTAGCGGGGGAGCGGCGTGCGGGCCGCACGGCCATCGCCCGGGGTGCCCACGCCCCGCTCCACGTCCAGCCAGCTCACGATGCGGGGCTCCAGCAGCGGCCCCAGCGCCCGGTGCAGCACCCGGTAGAGGGCGGAGGGCGCGGCCTGGCCGGGGGGCTGGGCGAAGGCCGCGGAGTCCTGGTGGAACAGGTCGCTCCACAGGTTCGCGATCAGCACGAGGTCGGGCTGGATGTTGCGCCCCAGGCGCTCCAGGGTGTTGAGGGACTGCGCCATGTCGTGCCCCGGCTGGGCGCCGATGACCGGGCGGACCTCGACCCCCCAGCGCGCGCTCAGGGCGCGGGCGGCCACCGAGCTGAACACGTCCTCGTCCGCCACCCCATGCCCCCACACCGTGGAGTCCCCCAGCGTCAGGAAGCGCCACTCCCCCGCCGCCTTGGGGGGCAGCTCGGGGCCCCGCAGGCCCAGGCGGTTGAACTGCATCGAGGCGTCGTCGGGCATGGCCACCCACCAGTCGCGCCCCGGCGCGTAGACCATGCGGATGCCCGGCCCCTCCGGGTGCTCGGGGTAGGCCGCGAGGCCCGGCAGACAATCCGGGATGCAGGCCTCTCCTTGCGGAGAGGGCAGCGGCGTGGACGCCACCAGCGGCGGCGAGGCCCACTCCACGATCCGCGCGCCGGCCTCCAAGGCCAGCAGCGCGAGCAAGGTCGCCAGCACAGCGAACGCAGTCTTTCGTAGGATGGCGGTCAACGGAGGCAGGATAGCGGATGTCCCCCGGTGATCGGGAGAAGAGCGCAGCCGTCGCGCTGGGGCTGGCCCTGGTGGCCACCGCCGTGACCCTCGCGCTGCACCACCCGGTGCTGCCTCTGGCGCGCACCCACGTCCCGGTCTCGGCCTTCCACCCCGGCCACGTCTTCATCTTCGATCACATCGCGCGCATGGTCACCGGCGACGCGCCCTGGAGCCTCGTCACCGAGCGCCTGGCGTACCCCGTCGGCGCGGAGCTGCGGCCCATCGCCTGGGTGCCGGCCCTGCTGACCCTGCCGTTCCGGCCGCTGCTGGGGCCCATCGGGGCCTACAACGCCGTGGTGTGGATGTCTCCAGCGCTCTCGGCCCTCGCGGCCTGGGGGCTCATCCGGCGGCTGACCGGCGCGGGCCCTCTCGCCGCGGCCGGCGCCGCCCTGCCCTTCGCCTTGAGCCCCTTCGCCCTGGGCTGCCTGGCCAGCGGGCAGACCGCCAAGGTGCAGCTCTGGGCCCTCGCCCTGCCCCTTTGGGCGGCCTCGGTGGCCCTGGAGCGCCCCCGCCTCGGCCTGCCCCTGCTCGCCGGGACCGTGGTCGCGGCCAGCTTCACCTCCCCCAGCCTGACCCTGCAGCTCCCCTTCGCCCTCGGGCTCGTCGCTCTGGGCGGCCTGTCCCTGGGCTGGCGCGGCGCGGCGCGGGGGGCGGGGGCGCTGGGCGTCGCCGCGCTGTCGATGCTGCCGGCGTACCTCTTCTTCCGGGCGGTCACCGGCGGCCACGACCCGGACGGCCCCGTCCAGGCCCTCCAGCCGGCGCTGCGCCCCACCCTGATGGAGGACATCGGCAACGCCATCGCGCGGCTGCGGGCGACCCTCCTGCCCTTCCCGGAGCTGCCCGTCGAGCCCACCGACACCGCCCACCTCACCGTCCTGCCCTGGCCCATCCTGGTGGTGGCCCTGCTCGCGCTGCCGTGGTCGCGAAAGGGGCGCTGGATCGGCCTGGGGCTGGCCATCGCCGGCTTCCTGCTGGCCAGCGGGGAGTACCTGTGGTGGGCGGAGGGCTTCGTGGAGGTGGGCGGGCACCTGCTCGGCCTGCCCGCGCTGTATCTGGGGCGGCTGGGCTACCCGCTGAGCGACAGCGGCATGTACTACCGGGCCATCGCCACCACGACGCTGGGGCTGTCGATCCTGCTCGCCGCCGCCGCGGCGCGCGTGGGGGGCCGGCGGGGGGCCCTGCTGGCGGTGCTCGTGGGCCTCGCGGCGACCGCCGAGGCCGTGCGGGTGACCGCGCCGCTGTGGCCCCGCGCCCCCTACGCGCCGATCCCCGCCGCCCTCGCCGCCCGCATGGCCGAGGACCCCGTCCCCGGCGCGGTGCTCGACCTCCCGATGGAGCACCACGGCAACCACGCCGAGGGCTACATGCTTGCTGCGGTGCAGCATGGCCGGGCGACCATCGGCGCGCCCTTGCTGCTGCGGCCCGAGGACCTGCCCCACCTCGCCGCCCTGGAGCGGGACGTGGTGGCGGCGTTGGAGGCCGAGGACCCCGACGCGGCGCTGCGCGCGCTGGGCTTCCGCTACGTGGTGTGGCACCCCATCGGCTGGGACGGCGGGCCGGGGGAGGCCGACGTGGCCGCGGCGCTGGGGCCGGGGACGCTGGAGGAGGGGGTGCGGTGGTGGAGGGTGGAGGGGGGCGAGTAGGGGGTGGAGGTGGCGGTGGAGGTGCTTTGAATTCGGGGTCATCCGTCACGGCTCACGACCAGTCACATCTCTGGAGAAGGGGGAAGCAACGTCAAGTACTGGTTTACGCGCCGGCAACTCGGCAGTTCAAGGTCGGCCATCCAGGCCGACCGAGATCAGGGAGTTGGGCCATCCTGGGCCCTGGAGTGCCTCGGAGAGGGTGGTGGCAACAGGGCCCTTCATGACGCGTGGCCGCGCAAATATCGAATGGGCACTTGAGATCGTCGATATTGGGAAGAGTATGAATTGGTCAAACACCCAATTTAATCGATTGCAAGTTTTACTGAGCTTTTTGCCCGGCCACGGGACGAGACCAGATTCATCATCTCCGACACCTCCGAGGCACTCCAGGGCCTGGACCCGCCGTGGAGCGGGGCCCAACTCCCTGATCTCAGGAGCCCGGACCCGGTCTGGAAGACGGGCTCCCCAAGGTCGGCAGGACGGAGTCGTTAGCAGCGTCTTGGCCCTTGGCCAGCGGGATGGCCCTCGAGATGTGACTGGTCGTGAGCCGTGATGGACGACCCCTCCAGGACCCGCTACCCTCCGACTCACCCCTTCAACGTCACCTCGAACCGGCTCCCCCCGCCCTCCCGGTCGACGTACCGCGCCTCCCCGCCGTGCGCCCGCGCGACGTGCCGCACCAGGGCCAGGCCCAGGCCGACGCCGCCGTCGGCGCTCTCCCGGTGGCCCTCGGGGCGGTAGAACGGCTCGAAGATGCGCTCCCGCGCCTCAGCCGGCACGCCGGGGCCCCGGTCGACGACCACGATGCGAACCCCGCCCTCGACGGGCTCGGCCCAGGCCTCGATGGCGGCGCCGCCGCCGTGACGCCGGGCGTTCTCCAGCAGGTTGCGGGCCGCCCGGCGCAGGCTGCGGGGGTCCGCCGAGGCCGTCAGGCCGCTGGGGCGGACCGCAGCGCCCACCCGCGCGGCCTCCTCGGTCAGCAGCGCGTCCAGGTCCACCGGCTCGCGCAGCGGCGCCCCGCTGCGGGCGCGCTCGGCCTCCAGCAGATCCCCGATGAGGGCGTCCAGCTCCTCGATGTCCCCGGCGGCGTCGGCCCGCAGGGCGTCGCGCTCCTCGGAGTCGAGGTCATCGCCCAGCAGCTCCAGGGCCAGGCGGACCCGAGCCAGGGGGGAGCGCAGCTCGTGGGAGGCGCTGGCCAGAGTGCGGCGCTGCCCCTCGACCAGAGCCTCGATGCGCTCGGCCGCCCGGTTGAAGCTGCGGGCCAGGCGGGCCACCTCGTCGCGGCCCTCCACCGGCACCCGCTCGGCCAGCGCGCCCTCCCCCCACGCCTCGACCCCGGCGCGCAGGACCTCCAGGCGGCGGGTGATCTGCCGGGCGATGGGGTAGCTGCCCACCGCGACCACCCCCAGGATGAGCAGCAGGAAGCCCCCGAAGCGCCGCCCGTGGTGGAAGCCGGCGCGCCGGATCGCGGCGATGGTGCGCCCGTCGGCCAGGGTGATCGCGACCCCCGGCCCCTCGTGGGGGTGGACCCAGTGGCCGCCCTCGGGGCGCTCCATCTCCAGCGGCGCGCTCTCCGCGATCCGCACGCCATCGGCATCCCAGAGGATCAGCTCGAGATCGAGGCGCCGGGCCAGCGCCTGCAGCGCGGCGTCGCTCGGCTCCGGGGGCAGGGTCTCGACGAGCACCTCCAGCCCGCCCCGGACCTGGGGCGACAGCTCGCCGTGCTCGGGGCTGAGGGCCCAGCCCGCCGCGCCCACCACCGCCACGCAGAAGGCCCCCAGCGCCAGGAACGCGACGTAGATGTGGAGGTGCAGGCGGCGCATCAGCCCGCCCCGGTGAACACGTAGCCCACCCCGCGCACGGTCTTGATGAAGCGGGGCTCTCGGGGGTCGTCCTCGATCGCGGCCCGGATGCGGCTGACGTGGACGTCGATGCTGCGGTCGAACGCCTCCAGGGACTCGCCCCGGGCGGCCTCCATGAGCTGGTCGCGGGTCAGGACCCGCCCGGCGCGCTCGGCCAGGGCCAGCAGCAGCTCGAACTGGTGGCTGGTCAGGCGGCGGGCCTCCCCCTGGACGCGGACCTCCCGGGCGTCCCGGTCGATCTCCAGCGCCCCGAACCGCAGCACCGGCTCCGGGCGCGCGGCCGCGCGGGCCTGCCGGCGCAGGATGGCGCGCAGGCGGGCCAACAGCTCGCGGGGGTTGAAGGGCTTGGGCAGGTAGTCGTCCGCGCCCAGCTCCAGCCCGATGATGCGGTCCAGCTCGTCGCCCCGCGCGGTGAGCATGAGGATGGGGATGGCGGACGTCGCGCGCACCGCGCGGCAGACCTCGAAGCCGTCGAGGTCCGGCAGCATGACGTCGAGCACCAGCGCGTCGTAGGCGCCCTCCCGGAGCGCGGCCTGGCCGCTGGCGGCGTCGGGGCGGGTGACCACCCCGTAGCCGCGCTTCGAGAGGTAGGTGGACAGCATCGCGGCCAGGCGCTCGTCGTCGTCGATGATGAGCACGCGCTCGCTCATGGGGACCTCCGACGAGAGCCTACCGCCTCAGCGGTGGGGGCGCCGCTTGCCGTGCGCCTCGCCGCTCCACTCCTCGTGCAGCTCGGCCAGGTCGGCCCGCTGCTCGGGGGTCAGCACCTCGGCGACCCGGACCATCCAGCCCAGGGCCCGGGTGGAGGCGCGGTCGGCCAGGTCCACGCCGTCGAGGCGGACCTGCTCGATGGCCTCGCGGTCGAGGGTGGGGGCGGCCAGCAGGCCACGAAGCTCGTCCTTCAGGCCGCGGCCCTCGGCGTGCAGCTCGACCATCTCGGGGGCGGCCTCGTCGAGCACCGCGTCGATCTGGTCGCGCTGGGCGTCGGTGGCGTCGACCTCGTCGAGGATCCAGTCGGCCCCGTGGCCCATGTGGTCCCGGACCTCCTCGGCGGTGAAGTCCCCGCCCCGGTGGCAGCCGTGGCCGCCGGTGTAGGCGGCGAAGGCGCGCGGCAGGGCGAAGGCCCCCAGCGCGAAGGCGCAGAGCAGCCCGAGGATCCCGAAGCGGCGGCGGCCGCGGTGGCGACGGTGGGCGTGGTCAGTCATGGTTCAAGGCTCCTTATCGGTGGACCCGGCGGCCGCGGTGGCCGCCAGCATCCTCAACGTAGGGCCCGGCCGTTTCGGCTCGCTGTCCGCCGCGTAAAGAAGTGTGAAGCGCCGGGACCCGCGTCAGGGCGCCCAGGACCGGGCCAGGCGGATGCCCACGTAGAGGATGCGCTCCACCCCCCGGCAGGGATAGCGGCCGGCCAGGCGACCCCCCCCGCGCTCGTTGAACCAGGACCCCCCCCGTACGACACGCATATGGTCCAGCGGGGCGTCCTCCGGCCCCGGGTCGAGCACGCAGCGGCGGTCCTCCAGCGCCGGGCCGGCCTCCTGGAAGGCGTCGAGGCACCAGCAGCGGACGTTGCCGGTGGCGCCCAGGATGCCGTAGGGGCTCGCGTCCAGGGGGAACTCGTCGACCCGGGCCGGGCGCCGAGCGCCGGGCCAGCTCCAGGGCGTGGCGCAGAAGGTCGGGTCCAGGTAGTCCCCGAAGCTCAGGAAGCGGCCGTCCACACCCCGCGCGGCCTTCTCCCACTCCAGCTCGGCCGGCAGCCGCCAGGGCTTGCCGGTCCGCGCCGCCAGCCAGTCCGCGTAGGCCCGGGCGCAGTGCCAGCTCACCATCGTCACCGGCCACGCCGGGTCGAGGGGCTGGGGCAGCTCGAAGCGCCCGTCGGGCCCGCGCGTCCAGGCGATGTCCCCGCCCTCGTTGAACAAGGCGCCGGTGTGCTCCCGCGGCGCGCAGGTCACGGCCTCGTCGTCCCGCCCCTGGTCGAGCAGGTCGTTGAGGAACACCCGGTACTCCGCGTTGGTGACCATGAAGCGCTGGACGACCACGTCGTCGACCCAGGCCCGCAGGCGGGGGGTGCTCCGGAAGGCCTGGGGGTCGCCGCCGCTGAGGAACCAGCCCTGCGGCACCAGGATCTCGTCCGGGCCCAGCGCCCCCTCGGCGGGCAGGTGGAGGGGCGAGGGGTCGCGATCCCCTGGCCGGACGAGCTGCCAGTGCCGCTCGCGCTCGATCCACACCGGGCAGCGCAGCGGCTGGTGGCCGGGGGCCCGCAGGACGAGCAGGTAGCTGCCCGCGGGCAGGGCCAGATCGATCAGCGGGGTGGTCCCCAGGGGCCCGACCCGCTCGGGCACGAGCCGCCGGTCCTGGACCACGTAGCGGTGCAGCTCCACCTCGGCGCCGTCGGGCACGGTGTGGAGGCTCAGGACGCCGTCGCCGTCCAGGTAGCGGGTGTAGCGCCCCTGGTGGTAGCTGCGCAGGAGTTGCTCGGCGCGCAGGGCCTCCGAGGCGTCCCTGGCCTCCACGGCGTCTGCGTGCCGGGCCCGGTAGTAGTCGGCGAGCAGGGCGTGGGCCTCGGGCAGGTCGGGCACCCGGGTGAGCAGGCTGCGCAGGGACTCGACGACCTCGACCTCCAGGGCCTGCGCCTCCCGGGCGAGGGCGGCGGCCTCGTCCTCTCGGGCCCAGGACTCCTGCTTCCGGTCGATGGGGTCGTAGGGCCGGACCGTCGAGCACAGCGTGGCGGCCTCCTCGGCCACCCGCACGGCCTGGGCCCGGGTGTCCTCGGCCTGCTGGAGCCGCTGGGAGAGGCCCCGCAGCGAGGCCAGCGCGGCCTCCCGGTCCCGGGTGCCCTCCAGCCAGGCCTTGAGGTCCTGGGCGAGGGCCGCGGCGTCCGGGTAGCGCGCCACCGGCTCAAAGGCGAGGCAGCGCTGGCAGATCTCGCGCAGCGGCCCCGGGATGGGCAGCGGCCCCTCCAGCGGGAGGAGCTGGCCCTTCGCGACCCGGCTCAGGATCGTCATCGAGTCCTTGCCGGCGTAAGGCGCCCGCCCCACGAGGATGCGGTAGAGCACCGCCCCCAGGGCGTAGACGTCCGAGGCGGGCCCGACCACGTCGTTCTCGCCCCGGGCCTGCTCCGGCGACATGTAGGCGGGGGTGCCGGCCACCCGGCCCATGCGGGTGGAGTAGACGCCCTGGTGGGAGCGGGCGGTGCTGACGGCGTCGTCCTCGGCGCGGACGCGGTGCCGGTGCAGCAGCCGGGCCAGGCCCCAGTCGACGACCTGCACCTCGCCGTAGCTGCCCACCAGGATGTTGGAGGGCTTGAGGTCCCGGTGGACGACCCCCCGGCTGTGGGCGTAGGCCACCGCCTCCACGGCCCGCAGGAAGGCGTCGATCACCCGGCGCAGCGTCCAGCCGCGGGGGTCGCGGGGCCACTCCCCATCCGTCGCCCCCTGGTGCAGCTCCGAGATGACCGCGTTCAGGGTCTGCCCGTTGATCTCCTTCATCGTGAAGTAGCAGCGCCCGTCCTCCAGGCGCCCCAGCTCGTGGACCGGCACGATGCCGGGGTGGTCGAGCTGGGCGGTGATCTGGGCCTCCTCGATGAACCGGGTGACCATGTCCCGGCGCTGCTGGGACTCCTGGCGCAGCACCTTGAGGGCCATGCGGCGGTGCAGGGTCCGGTCGAGGACCCGGTGGACGTCCCCCACCGCCCCCCGGCCCAGCACGCCCAGGTCGATGTAGCGGCCCAGGCGGCGCTGCTCCTCGAGCAGGACCTCCAGCTCCACGTGGGCCTCGTCCACCCGCTCGGCCTCGTCGTCGAGCCACATCGTGTCGGCGCCGACGCCGGAGTCCTGCGAGCCGTTGGAGAGCAGGCTGCCCAGGCTCAGGCTCTCCAGGGTGGCCCCGGAGAGCGCCGCCCGGACCCCCTCCGCGACGGCCTGCCGCAACAACGCCACCAGCCCGTCGCGGTCTTCGGCGGGCAGGCTCAGGCGAGCACCGAGGCGCTCGATCTCTTCGATGAGATCGTTGAGAGGCATGGGCTGCAAGGGTAGAACGGTCATTCTCCCCTGCGTCGGGGGGGCTTGCAAGCCCCGCGTGCGCCTGCCCGCTTACCTTCGGCGTGAACCTACCGGGCCGGGGCCAGGCCGTCGTAGAGCGCCGCCCGATCGTCCAGCCAGGCGTAGAGGTAGGCCTTCTCGCCCGGGTAGTCGGTCCAATCGTCGGCGCCGTTCCGGGTGGAGGCCCACCGGGAGTAGCGGTAGTAGTCGTCGTCCCAGCGGTCCCAGTCCCGGGCGGCGCTGCGCTCGATCTGCGCGTAGTAGCCGTCGACCGTCTCCCGCAGCCAGGCCGGGTCGAAGGGGCCGCCGGGGGCACGCATGGCGTTGAACCGCCCCCACAGGGTGTCCATGGCGCTGCGCTCGATGCCCAGGAAGACCCGGTTTCGGCTGGTGAACAGGTCGTAGCTGTCCGCCGGGATGCGGGCGGTGTACCAGTTCTGGCCCCAGGCGTGGTTGAAGTCCCAGGGGGTGTAGCGGAAGCCGGTGCCGCCGGGGTCGTGGTAGAGGTAGGCGTTCTTGCCCGCGCTGTCCCCCGACGACGAGTAGGTCACCAGCAGCATCCAGTCCATGAACTCGTCGATCTGCAGCCAGGCGTCGGGGCCCGACTGGGCCAGCACGGTCGCGTCGTCGGCGTTCCCGGTGAACGCGACCAGGTCGCCCAGGTCGCTGTAGTCGTCCTCGGGCTCCCCCTCCTTCTTCTCGTAGCCGGCGTAGAGGGCGGACTTGGTGTTGCCGTTGGCGTCAGTCAGGTAGAAGTTCGCGTCGTGGTTGACCGACTTGTAGAGGTTGCCCTCGTCCGAGAAGCCCATGTGGCGGACGAACTCGTTGTCGACGTGGTCCAGGGCGGTGTAGAGCCCGTGGTACTCGCCGTTGAGGTAGAGCACGACGAAGAAGCTGCGGGGGGTGAGCCGCTGGACGCCCCAGAAGTCCGCGATCGCCGCCCACTGGTCGTAGATGAGCTTCTGGCGCACGTAGCTGTTGTCGTCGAAGGGCGTGACCAGGACCAGGTGGTCGCGGGTGGTGTCCCAGCCCTCGATCTCCAGCTCCTCGTAGTCGAAGTCCAGGGTGAAGCTGTTCTTGGGGTAGCCCGCGCTCGCCGCGCCCCGGATCTTGATCTCGCCCCGGTAGGCCCGGCCCATGAAGGCGATGTCCGCCTCGACGTACTCCTGGGAGAGGCTGCCGCGCGGGTCGACGTGCAGGACCGGGAGGCCCCACTCCTCGGTGTAGCGCAGGGGGTCGGGGTCCTCGTTGCCCCACTCGTCGATGGCGTCGGCGACCCAGAAGGTGACGACCTCGGCCTGGGGGAAGTCCGTGCTGCCCCGGGGCCGCACCTGGAAGACGAGGTCCCAGCGCCCGCCGTCGTCCAGGTCGGTCTCCCAGCGGAACCGGCGCGCCTCCGGGTCCCAGTCCCCGCCATCGGGGCGGCTGACCAGGGTGATGTCGGCGTCCTCGATGGGCAGCTCGCCCACGCAGTCCACCCTGAAGTCCACGGTGTCGCCTTCCGTGAACCAGCGTTCATCGAGATCAGCGACGATCGTGCAGCGGCGGCCGTCCGCGACGGGGGGAGCGGAGTCGTCGGCCGTGGCGGGGGCGGTGTCGTCCAGCTTGAGGCTGACGGCGTTCCCGCAGCCGGTGAGCAGCAGCAGGAGGGTCATGGGGTGTTGCTCCCGCCCGGGGTGGGCGCGTCGGTGATCACCCACAGCTCCCCGCCGTCGGTCTCCCGGGCGGCGGAGTGGTCGGTGACCTGGGTGTCGAAGCGGATCTGCTGGAGGGGCTGGCCGTCGGGGGCGAAGAGGCCCAGCGCCTCGCCCTCGGAGGCCAGGCTGAAGTCGAGGTGGTCGGGGCCCTCCTCGGGGTCGCTGTCCGCGAACAGCACCAGGAAGCCGGCGGCCGGCACGGTGAGCGCCTCCAGCCGGTGCTGATCGGGGTCCTCCAGGGTGTCGGTCATGGTCCAGCCGTCCAGGTCGACGTCGACATCCCCCGGATTGTACAGCTCGACCCAGTCGGGCCAGGCGCCGGTGCCGTCCTGCAGGGTGGAGCGGTTGGAGGCCATGAACTCGTTGATGAAGAGCGCCGGCCAGACCACCGGGGCGGCGCTGTCGTCGCCCGTCCCAGCGGGCCCGGAGTCGTCCTCCAGGGCGGTGGGCGTACAGGCCAGCAGCAGCACAGCGAACATGTGACGGTTCCGGGGCGGGGGCGTGACGCTATCATGTCGCAGTCTCTGACATGGCGCCACCATGACCCCGCTCCTCCTGCTCCTCTCCTGCACCCCTGAGCCGGCCCTGCCCGCCGACAGCGCCCCGGAGGTCGACGACAGCGCCCCCCCCGTGGACACGGGGCCCGCGCCGGTCCTGCTCATCAACGAGCTGATGGCGGACAACGAGGGCTCGGTCCCCCACCCCGAGCTGGGCGCGGTGGACTGGGTGGAGCTGTACAACCCGGGGGAGGCCGACGTCGACCTGGAGGGCTGGTCGGTCAGCGACGACTGGACGCAGAAGCAGCTCTACGTCTTCGGCCCCGGCCTGACCGTCCCGGCGGGCGGGTACCTCGTCCTGTGGGCGGCGGCGGCCGAGCCGCCCGAGGGCGTCGTGCTGCCCTTCTCGCTCAACGCCGGGGGCGAGGGGGTGGGGATCTTCAACCCTGACGGGGCCTCCACCGACTGGACCACCTGGCCCCCCGTGGGCGGGGACGTCGCCCGCGCCCGGGTTCCCGACGGCGCGGACGGCTGGGTGGAGATGCCGGTGGGCACCCCCGGGGCGCCGAACGTCGCGCTGCAGGCGCAGACGCTGGAGCTGGTCGCCGCAGGGGCCACCTGGGCCTACCATGACCAGGGCCAGGATCTGGGCGCGGCCTGGCGGGCCCCCGACTTCGACGACAGCGCCTGGGCCACCGGCCCCGCCCCCCTCGGCTACGGCGACAGCCAGGCCACCACGGTGGAGAGCGGCCCCTCCGGCGACCACCACCCCACGACCTACTTCCGCCACCGCTTCACCGTCGATCCCCAGGTGGCCGAGCGGGCCTTCGCGATGACCCTGGGCCTGCGGGTGGACGACGGCGGCGTGGTCTGGCTGGGCGGCCAGGAGTTGGGCCGGCACGGCGTGGCCGACGGGGAGCCCGCCTACGGCGACTGGGCGAACACCACCGCCTCCGGGGACGCCGAGACGCGGTACAACGAGTACGCTGTGGACCCCGGGCTCCTGAGCGGCGGCGAGGGGGTGCTGGCGGTGGAGGTCCACCAGGCCAACGCCACCAGCTCGGACATCACGATGGACCTGACCCTGACCGTCGAGACCCTGATCTCAGCGGAGTAGGGCCGCGTCGACGGCCTCCAGCACCGCCGGGACCTCGCCCCGCCCGTTCGGCCAGTGGGGCGAGAACCGCAGGCAGCCGTCGGGGATGGTGCACGAGACCCCGGCCTCCCCCAGCGCCTTGTGCAGGGCCACCACGTCGACGCCCTCGGGGGGCTTGAGGGCCAGGATGCAGGAGCGGGCGGCGGGATCGGTGGCCCGCAGGCTGCGGAAGCCCCGCGCGACCAGCCCCGCCTCCAGCGCGTCGAGCAGCCCCTGGACGTGAGTGAAGACCTGCTCCACCCCCAGGCTCTGCGTCAGCGACAGCGCGGCCTCCAGCGCGGCGAAGCCCACGGTGTTCCAGGCCCCGCCCTCCAGGAAGTCGATGCGCCGCCGGATGGGGCGGTCGTAGCGCAGGTGCCCCTCGCCCTCGAACAGGAAGCGCAGGCCGTCTTCGTGGGAGAACCAGCCCGCCATGCGAGGCTGGAGGGCATCGAGGTGCTCGGGCGCCACGTAGCCGAAGCCGCAGCCCTCGGCGCCCATCATCCACTTGTGCGCCCCGCAGGCCAGCAGGTCCACGCCCTCGGCCTCGACGTCGACGGGCGTGGCGCCGCAGGCCTGGATCCCGTCCACCGCGAGCAGCGCGCCGTGCTCGTGGGCCAGGGCGGACATCGCGGCCAGGGGCATGCGCAGGCCGGTGGAGAACTGCACCGCGCTGACCGCCACCACCCGGACGCCCTGCTTCAGCGCCGCCTCCAGGCGCTCCAGGCCCCGGCCGCTGCCGTCGCCGAAGCCGTCCAGCGACAGCAGGTCCATCGTGAGGTCGAAGGTGGCCGCCGCGCGCTGCCAGGGGGTCACGTTCGCCGGGAACTCCCCGTCGAAGCCGATGATGCGGTCTCCGGGGGCCCAGTCCAGGCAGAAGGCCAGCGCGGTGATGCCGGCGGTTGTGCCCCGGGTCAGGGCGACGTCGGCGGGGCTGCCCGCGCCGATGAGCGCGGCCAGGGAGGCCCGCAGCCGCTCGCGCTGCCCCATCCAGCGCATGAAGGCCCCCACCCCGTCGGCGGCGGTGTCGGCCATCGCGGCGTCGACCGCCGCGCGCACCGGATCGGAGAGCGGCGAGACCGCCGCGTGGTTCATGTACACCGGCCAGCGCAGCAGCGGGAAGAGGCTGCGGTCGCCGAGGGCGGGGGGGGTCGCGGGGGCGGGCAGCGCGGGCGCGGTCAAGGGGCACCTCCAGGTCCGAAGACGTAGCGCACCGGCCCGGCCCCAGCCACGGCGCTATGCTGCGGCGTGCTTCATCCCCTCTGGCCGGGGCCGGACTGGCTCCACCCCCACCTGCTGTTCGAGGCCCTGGCCTACCTGCTGGGCTTCCGCCTGTTCCTGGCCCTGCGACGGCGCCAGGGGGACCCGGTAGGCGACGTGGTGCAGCGCGGCTGGGTGGTGGTGGGGGCGGCCCTGGGGGCGGCCCTGGGGAGCCGGGCCCTGGCCTGGGCGGTCGACCCCGCCGCGCTGATGGACAACCTCCGCGACCCGGCGTGGTGGATGACCCGCAAGACCATCGTCGGCGGCCTGCTGGGGGGCTGGCTCGGGGTGGAGCTGACCAAGACGCGGCTGGGGCTGACCACCTCCACCGGGGACCTGTTCGTGCCGCCCCTGCTGCTGGCGATGGCGGTGGGGCGGCTGGGCTGCTTCTTCTCGGGGGTGAGCGACGGCACGCACGGGGTGGAGACCGACTTCATCCTGGGCATGGACCTGGGCGACGGCCTGACGCGCCACCCGACCGCCCTCTACGAGGTCGGCGTCCTCGGCCTCATGGCCGGCGTGCTGGCGCTGTTGCCTTCGCGGCGGCTGATCAACGGCGATCGCTTCCGCGTGTTCCTGGCGCTCTACCTCGCGTGGCGGCTGTTCGCGGAGACCCTCAAGCCCCCGCCCACCCCCTACCTGGGGCTCTCGGCGATCCAGGTGGCGGCGTTCGCCGCGCTGGGGGTGCTGAGCCGGGACCTCTGGCGTATCGTAGGGCAGCTTCGGAGGACGTCGTGAAGGACGCACATCACGGGCGCAACGTCGCGCTGTCGACCCTCGGCCTGCTCGCATTCACGGCGGTCCTCCAGGCCGCGATCTTCGGCATCGGGAACCAGTTCATCGGGGACGCCGAGATGGTCGCGCTCGTCCCCGGCCTGACCCAGCTCGTCTACGTGGTGCCGCTGGTGGTGGTGACCGGGGTGCGCGGGCAGACCGCGATCCTTCAGGGGGTGCTCCTGGGGGCGGCGATCACGGTGCTGCTGAACGGCGCCTGCTGGGCCGTCGTCATCTCCGCGCTGTCGCGGATGTGACCTCGGGGACGATGGGTCGCACCAGCCGGAAGCTCACGTCCGCGTAGCGCATCGCCGGGGGCAGCCCCAGGCGGTAGGCCACCCGGCAGCGACGGGCGTCGTTGAGCCAGCTCCCCCCGCGCATCGCCCGGCGCACGTCCGGCGGGCCGGCCTCGGGGGGGCCGACCCGGTCGCCGTCCAGGGGCGGGCCCTCCTCGTGGAAGACGTCGGCGCACCAGTCCGAGGCGTTGCCGGCCAGGCCGCGCACCCCGAAGGGGCTGGCGTCCACCGGGAAGCGGTCGATGGTGACCGGCGAGGGGGTGCCGATGGCGCTGTGCCGCAGGTTGCACCAGCTCGGGTCCACGAAGTCGCCCCAGGGCAGGGTGCGGCCGTCCACGCCCCGGGCGGCCTTCTCCCACTCCAGCTCGGCGGGCAGGCGCCAGGGGGCGCGGGTCTTTCCGGCGAGCCAGCGGGCGTACGCCAGCGCGGCGTGCCAGCTCACCATCGTCACCGGCCAGTCGGGGCGCCAGGGCTCCTCGTCGCCGTGGCGGATGAGGCGGAAGCCCCCATCCTTGCGCCGTCCGTACAGCACGCGGCCCTCCTGGCCGAAGGTGCCGCCGCGCTCCCGGGGGGCCCACCGCAGCGCGTCGTCCTCGCGCCCCCGGGCGACGAGGTCGTCCAGGAAGGCGATGTAGTCGGCGTGGGTGACCGGGTGGCGCTGGATGACGAAGCCGTCGACCCACAGCCAGCGGCGGGGCAGGCCCTGGTAGGCCTGGGGGTCGCCCCCGGCCAGGAACCAGCCGGCGGGCACGTAGATCTCCCCCGCGCCCACCGTGCCCGCGGGCGGCAGCCACACCGGGTCGGGCTCGGCGGCCCCGGGCGGCGTGACGGGCCACTCCGCGCCGCGCTCGATGAACACGGGGTACTGGACGATGTCCCGCCCCGGGGCGCGCAGCTCCAGGCGGTAGCTGCCCATGGGCAGCCGCAGGTCGTGGATGGGGGTGTGACCGGGCACGCGCCAGGGCTCGGCGACCAGGCGACGGTTCCGCAGGTGGTACCGGAACAGGCGCACCTCGGCGCCCTCCGGCTCCGAGTTCAGGCTCAGCGCGCCGTCCCCGCGCAGCCAGGCGGCGTAGACCCCCCGATCGTGGGTGCGCAGCAGGGCCTCGGACCGCGCGGCGGCCCGGCGATCCCGACGCTGCTCGGCCAGGGCGTGGCGCCGCTGGTAGAACGCCGCCAGGCGGCGGTGGGCCTCGGGCAGGTCGTCGACGATGTTCAGGACCGCCCGCAGGCGCTCGACGTAGGCCAACTCGGCGAGGTCGGCCTCCTGCTCCAGGTGCTCGGCCTCGTCCTCCTTGGCCCAGCCGGGGGCCTTCTCGTCCTCGGGGGCCTGGGGGGCGACCCGAGCGAGCAGGGCATCGGCCTCCTCGCGCTGGTCGGCGGCCTGGGCGCGCAGGGCTTCGGCCCGGACGAGCAGGGCGTCGGCCTGGGCCAGGGCGTCGAGGGCCCGCTCCCGGAGGCGGACCGCCTCGGGGTCGGGGGTGATGCCGGCGGTCAGCTCCTCGGTGGGCTCGTCGAACAGGGTGCTGGCCCACAGCTCGCGCCGGCCGGTGGGGGGCGGGGCCAGAGGGCGCGTCGGGGCGTCCTCGTCCTCCCGCTCCAGGGCCTCATGCACCTCCTGAAGGCAGCGCGGGCTCCAGCCAAAGCGCTGCGCGAGGTCATCCAGCTCTCTCTTCAGCCGCTCGTCCAAGGGGCCCTCCGTGGCCCTCACACAGGGTGGACCACATGGCACGTGGGGGGTGGCGGGCCCAGCAGCAGGTGACGCAGCGCCCGATCCACCCGGGGGCGCCGCGCCTCCAGCGCCCTCTTCCACTCCGGTAACGCGTCGGACACCGCCCCGAGGGCCTGGATCAGACCGGCGGACGTGGCCTCTGCGTTGAGGTGGAGGACGTGGTCCAGCGCCAGGGGCCGCTCCCAGGCCCGCTGGAGCAGCACGAGGGCGGCCCCGGGGAACAGCTCGAGGTGCGCGGCGAGGGCGTGGCGCGTCTCGGGCGCGGGCTCCTCGGCGAACACCAGCACCGGGACATCATGATCCGAGACCGCCCCGTCCAGGGTGGCGCGGCGGTGAAGGTGATGGCGCAGGGCGTGCAGGTAGCTGTCCGGCCCGGCGGCGGCGCTCTGCCGGCGGTTGGCCGCGGTCGGGAAGGTCTGCCGGATGAGCAGGAACAGCGCGCGGTGGGGCTCGGGGGGCTCGGCGCGCCAGGACAGGGTCGTGGGCTGCGCGCCGTAGCCCTGGGGCTGGAGCGCGGTGGGGTGGCTCAGGGTCTGGTGGGTCCCCCCGATCAGGTGGACCTGGGCCATCGCGTCGCCGAGCCAGCTCTGGTACGCCCCCAGCAGGGCCGCGCGAAAGCGGCGGCCGTCCAGGGTCTCCGGCACGACCAGGATCGGGTTCCAGCCCCGGCCCTGGGGGCGGGTGGCCTCGATGGCCTGGGCGATGAGGGTCTCGAGCACCTCGACCAGCACCGGGCTGCTCAGGGCCGGGAGGATCTTGCACCACTCGTCCAGCGGGATGTCCATGGCCCGCAGGCGCAGGCCGATGTAGAGGGCCAGCTTGAGGACGTCCTCGGAGGCCTTCTTGTGGGTGGCCGTCCCGAGCATCCCGTCGAAGGCCCGCAGGGCCCGACGCAGCTCGTTGTCGGTCATCTTCGGCGCCATCGCGCTGAGGTAGGCCAGGGTCCGGGGCAGGCCGACCGAGGTGCGGATGCCCTCGGCGATGCTCCAGATGCCCAGCTTCGCGGCCTCGACGGCGAACAGCTCGGCGTGGCGGGCCTTGGAGACCGCGCGGCCCGAGGACGTCTTGGGGCGGGAGGACGCCACCCGGTGGCAGGCGACCAGGGCCTCGAAGGGCTCGGAGGGGTACGCCGCGGGGTCGTAGTCCTTGTACATCGCGAAGGCGATCGCCCCGATGGCCTTCTCGCGGGGGGTCTCGCAGCGGAAGCGCAGCTTGCGGAAGACCTCGCGGACCCGGCGGCGGTACTTCACCACCCGGTAGTCGTCGAGCTGCGCGAGCTGGGCGCGGAACAGGCGCTCCCCCCGGTGGGAATGCCGGGTGGAGAACAGCGTGAACCAGAACCGGAACCAGTTGGGGGGCGAGCTGGCGAGGAGGTGCTCGGAGATCTCGGCGAAGAAGGCCTCGTCCTGCTGCTCCAGGCTGCGCATGGCCAGCTCGACGAGCTGGGCGTTGAGGATGGCGCCCTCGGCCAGCAGGGGGCGGGCGCGCTCGATGATGGAGGCCCAGCCGTCGACGCGGATGGCCACCTCGTAGACCCGCAGGGCGTGATCCACGGCGGCGGCGTCGTCGAAGCGCTCGCCGCGCCAGATGGCCTCGAGGTCCGCGCGGGTGTCGATGTCCCGCCACTGCCGGCGGACCTGAGCGTATCGGCTGGCCATGGGCCCCAGCGGAGGAGATGTGAGGTGCCCCGATTCGGACGTCCGGAATCGAAGTGAAGTCGACAGGAAGGCCGCCCTGGCGGGGCCCTGCGAGACTACGGTCCCCGCGTCGGGCTCGTCAAGGGGGGGTCACTTGACCCATCGATCAGCCTTGGGCGTCCCCAGGAGGCCGATCCGGAACACCTGACGCAGCGCGGGCGGCGCGAACCCGCGCGACAGTGCCTCCAGACGCCACACCGGAGGTGACATGAGATCGACCCTGCTCCTGACCCTGCTCCTGGTGGCCTGCGGGCCCGAAGGCAACCCGAAGTTCCCCACGTCCATGGACACCGGAGCGCCCTCCACCGGCGGCGGCGGTGGCGGTGGAGGCGGTGGTGGCGGCGGCGGCGGCACCTGCAACGCCCAGAACGAGGACTGCCGCCGCAACACCTGCGACGAGGGCCCCGAGAACGCCACGATGCTGCCGGGCTCCGACTGCCTGGCCTGCCACGCCGAGGGCGTCTGGGACGAGGACGACGAGGCGCCATTCACCGTCGGCGGCACCGTGTTCAACGACCTCTCGGGCAGCCAGAAGGTCAGCGGCGCGATCATCCGCGTGGTCGATGCTGACGGGCGGATGGTCGAGGTGACCTCCAACAGCGTCGGCAACTTCTACAGCACCCGCCGCCTCACCCCGCCGATGACCGCCGAGGTCGAGCTGGGCGGCAACGTCATCCCGATGGCCACCGAGATCACGACCGGCGCCTGCACGTCCTGCCACCAGTGCGACGGCACGGCCGGCGGCAAGCTCTGGGCTCGATAGGAGGACCCCATGCGTGAGAAGAACCGGCTGCACCCCGCCCTGACCGTGCTGACCAGCCTGGCGATGGGCTTCCTCCCGCTGCTGACCCTCGCGCTGGTGGGCTGCGCCCCCGAGGGCCCCGCCGTGGACACCGCCCAGGTGGCCCAGGCGATGGCCTCCGGGGACGTCCAGGCCGGCGGGCAGCTCTACCTCTCGCTGTGCGCGAGCTGCCACGGCCCCGACGGGCTGGGCGCCAGCGGCCCCGGGCTCGCCCTGGTGCCGGAGATGAGCGACGCCGAGCTGTGGGACATCATCGTCAACGGCGTCGAGGACATGCCCGCCTACGGCTACCTGACCGACCAGGAGGTCGCCGACCTCATCGCGTGGATGCGGGCGAACGTGTAGCGCCGTCGTCCTGGGGGGCCGCCTCCCCCTCCTGGGCGGCGGCCTCCTCCTGGGCGGCCTTCACCTTGTCCCACAGGCGCTCGTGGTGCTCCTTCTCCTGGACCTCCACGTCGGGGCACTGGCGGTACGGGCCCGTGCCCTCCAGGAAGGGCGCGGGCATCGTCACGCACTGGCCCTCGTCCCTGCAGCCGGTGTACGCGCACATGCGCAGGACGCGGGCCTTCGGGCCGTCGAAGGTGCCCTCGGCCAGGCCGGCCTCGACCGCGCGCATCCACCAGCCCCACAGGGGCGACGCCAGATCCGAGGCCGAGGCCCCGATGGAGGCCGGGGTGTCGAAGCCGATCCAGAGCGCCCCGGCGTGGTGGGGGGTGGCGCCCACAAACCAGAGGTCCCGCTCCTGGTCGGTGGTGCCGGTCTTGCCGATGGCGGGGCCCCGCACCCCCAGGCGCCCGGCCGCGCCCCGGGCCGCGCCCCCGGTGCCCCAGTCGATGACGAGCTGCATCAGGGCCCGGGTCAGCTCGGCGGCCTCGGGGCTCAGCACGCGCTCCGACGGAGGCTGGAGGCGGTGGCGTACCGCGCCCCTGGCGTCGCGGACCTCCAAAACCGGCGCCCCCGACACCCGCAGGCCGCCGTTGCTGACCGTGGCGACCACCCGGGCCATGTCCAGGGGGCTCAGCTCCGCCTGCCCCAGCGCCAGGCCCATCTCGTGGGGGAGGTGGTCGGTGGGCAGCCCGAAGCGTCCGGCCAGGGCGATGAGGGGCTCGGGCCCCCCGAGCTGCTCCAGCAGGGCGGCGGTGGCGATGTTCTGGCTCCAGGCCAGGGCGTAGGCCAGGGAGCTGGTGGGGCTGTAGAAGCCGCCGACGTTGCGGGGGTGCCAGCCCGGGGCCATCGAGAAGTCCCGCCACTGGTTGGGCAGCGGCGTGGCGGCGGTGAAGGGCGGCGGCGAGGGGGCGTCGCCCGTCAGCGGGTAGCTGCGGTCGAAGGCCAGGGCGTAGACCAGGGGCTTGAAGGCCGAGCCCACCTGGCGGCGGGCCTGGGTGGCCCGGGAGAAGTCCGTCGCCGCGCTCATGCCGCTGTCGTGTACGGCCGCCAGGGCCCCGGTGACCGGGTCGACCAGCGCGACGGCCGCCCGCAGGGGCTGCTCCTGGCGACGGCCCAGGGCGGCGACCATCTCGGGCAGCCGGGCCTCGATCTCGGCGGCGCCGGCCTCCTGGGCGACCACGTCCAGTCCGGTGAAGACCTCCAGGCCGCCGCCGTAGAGGGTGGCGGCGTCCAGGTTCTCCTCCAGCCACCGGCGGGTCTCCTGGAGGTAGGAGGGGTAGCGGTCGGCGGGCCAGGGGTGGGCGATGGCGCTGACCGGCTCGGCCAGGGCGTCGGTGACGTCCCAGCCGGCGGCCTCCATGCGGCGCAGGGTGCGGTCCCGGCGGGTGCGGGCCTCCTCGGGGCTGGTGATGGGGTTGAAGCGCCCCGGGGCCGGCAGGATCGAGGCCAGGATCGCGGCCTGGGAGAGGCTCAGGTCCCGGGCGTCGATGCCCCAGTAGTGCCAGGCGGCGGCCTGGAAGCCGCTGACCGAGAGGTTGCCCGCCTGCCCCAGGTAGGGCCCGTCCAGGTAGACCTGCAGGACGCCCTGCTTGCCGAGGTGCGCGTCCAGGGCCAGGGCGGCGGCGGTCTCCCAGACCTTACGCTGTAAGGTTCGCCCCCGGCGCCGGGGGATGACGATGCGCATCGCCTGCATGGTGAGGGTGCTGCCCCCCTGGAGCACGCCGACCCCCCGCGCGTTGGCCCAGGCGGCGCGCACGAGGGAGCTGAACTTGACCCCGGCGTGCTCGTGGAAGCCCTGGTCCTCGGCGGCGACGATGGCGGCGAGCAGGTGCGCGGGGGCCTCGTCCACGGGCAGGTGCTCGCGCAGCTCGCCGTCGGGGCCGACGAGCAGGCCGATGCGGATGGGCTCCAGGGCGAGGGGGCGGGTCCAGCCCTCGACGCCGGGGGGCTGCACGCCCTCGGGGAAGCGCCCACCCCGGGGGATGACCGCGCCGGTGTTTGGGCAGAAGCTGCCGGGCGCCACCGGCGGGCAGGCCTCGGCGTAGCCCCGGATCCGGGCGTGGGCGGCGAGGCGCTCCGGGGGCAGGTCGAGGGGCGCGGGCGCGGACCACACCCGCACGGGGTAGCTCCAGCCGGGGTGGGCGACCTGGAAGTCGACGTGCGCGTCAGCGGCCTCGGCGACCTCGGCCTTCAGGCCCTGCCACCAGGGGATGCCCCAGACGACCCAGGCCAGCGCGGCCAGCAGGACGAGCGCGGCGAGGTGGGGCAGGAGGCGGCGGAGGCGGCGGATCAACGAGCGTCTCCGGTCCACTCCAGGAGCTTCTGGCGCAGGTCGTCCTTGCTCGGCAACACCAGACGGTACTCGCGGGCGTGCACGTTGGCGCCCTTGGGGAGCGTGATCTCCACCAAGGCGTCGTGCTTCTTCTTGCACAGGATGATGCCGACGGTGGGGCTCTCCTCGGGGAGCTTGACGTGTCGGTCGTAGTAGTTGACGTACATCTGCATCTGGCCGAGGTCCTGGTGGGTGAGCTTTCCGATCTTCAGGTCGACCAGGACGAAGCAGCGCAGCAGGCGGTTGTAGAAGACGAGGTCGACGTAGTAGTGCTCCTCGTCGAAGGTGAACCGTCGCTGCCGTCCTTCGAAGAGGAAGCCCTTGCCCAACTCCAGCAGGAAGTGCTCCAGCTTGTCGATGATCCGACTCTCCAGGTCGGATTCGCTGTACCGGGGGCGCTCGTCCAGCCCGAGGAACTCCAGCACATAGGGCTCCTTCAGGAGATCCGTCGGCTTGTGGACGAGCTGTCCGTCGACGGCCAGCGCGCGCACGGCGTCCTTGTCGCGGGACAGGGCCAGCCGCTCGTAGAGGCTGGTGTCGTACTGCCGGCGAAGCTCTCGAAGCGACCAACCATCTCGCGCGGCCTCCACCTCGTAGAAGGAGCGCTCGGAGGGGTCATCGATGCCCATGAGGAAGACGTAGTGGGACCAGCTCAGCGGGAACAGCGTGGCGAGGGGCTGTAAAGGGAGCGTCAGCGCAGCGGCGGCGGTGTCTGCGTCCCCCCCAGAAATCGCAGACACTGTCTGCGATTTCTCCTCCACCATGCCATCAGAAATCGCAGACACTGTCTGCGATTTCTGGATCCGTTCATGATAGGCAAGGTAGAACCTTCTCATCAGCGTCAGGTTGGTCACCGACCAGCCCCGGCCGTACTCCGCGCTCAGCGCCTCTGAGAGCGACGTCAGGACGGACTTGCCGTACTCCGCGCGCGCCTCGCCCTGCTGCTCGTGGAGGACGATGCGGCGACCGACCTCGAAGTTGGTCAGGACGAGCAGGGTGTTGACCTGCCGGGCGGCCTCGGACCGGGCAGCCTCGACGATCTCTCGGATCTCCGCGACGAGGGAGCGGGTGTCGGGCAGCGCAGGGCTCATCGCGTGACCTCTTCAGGCTCTCGAGCGTGGGGACTCTATCCCGGCAGGCGCCTGCACGAGCCCCCGATCCATGCGCCACAATACCCCCGGAGGCCCCATGTCCCCTGCCCTGCTCGCCTTCCTCCTCGCCTGCGACGGCGACAAGTCCCCCGCCGACGACTCGCAGCCCGCCGCGGACGACAGCGGCCCGCCCGGGTCGATCACCGGCCTGACCCTGGGCGAGGCCGGGCTCTGCGGGGTCGACGACCGCATGGACCCGCCGGCCGCGACCGGCAGCACCGGGGTGACCCAACCCTCCCCCTTCGGCACCGGGGCCATCAACCAGGTGACCCTGGGCGCCTTGGAGGACCCCGCGTCCCTGGTGGCCTCCTCCAACACCTGGGCCTTCGACTACAGCATGGACCTGGAGACCGAGACCTTCGATCTCTACGTCCCCGCCGACTACGACGGCAGCGAGCCCTACGGGCTGGTCGTCTTCATCAACGCCGGCAACAACGGCGGCCTGCCCGGCCCCTGGCCCCCGGCCCTGGACGACGCGCGGCTCATCTTCATGGGGGGCCGGGACATCGGCAACAGCGTCAACGTCGACGTCCGCATGGGCAAGTCCATCCTGGGCGCGAGCCGCATGCTGGAGCTGTTCAACGTCGACCTGGACCGGGTCTACGCCAGCGGCGCCTCCGGCGGGGCCCGCTCCTCGATGGTCATGGGCCTGAACCACCCCTGGCTGATCCGGGCGGGCTTCCCGCTGTGCGGGGCGAGCTGGTACGCGCAGGTCGAGCAGCGCTACGAGACCCAGGAGCCCGACAGCCACTACGAGTTCTGGGGGGCGGACTTCTACCGGGACGTCGACGGGCAGCCCTTCGCCGAGTGGCTGGCCCCGTTCGGCCAGCGCTGGGCGTTCATGACCAGCTACGACGACTTCCGGGAGGGGGACATCCTGAACATCTACCACCTGGGCGCCGAGCCCGACGGCGTCGAGGCCCGCCTGCTGGAGACCGCCGGCAACCACTGCGCCACCGAGGACGCCCACGTCCGGGACGCCATCGCCTTCGTGGACCAGCACCTGTTCACCGTCGTGGAGGACCACCTGGGGGACGGCGCCCTGGCCACCAACCCCGACGCGGGCGGCGGCTTCCTGGACGCGGGGGCGGCCTCCGAGGCGGACGGCCTGCTGCTGGAGCCCGACGCCGACGGCGCCGCGATGGCCCTCGCCCGCGCCCGCCTGTCCTGGTGGGATGCAACCGGGGCCGTGCTGCGCCTGACGGTCGCCCCCGAGGCCGGCGGCACCGCCACCGTCGGCGTCTGGCCCTACGCCGCGGACCGGGCGGTCGACGCCCTCGCCGGGTCGGCCGCGACGGGGCTCATGGTGCAGGTCGAGCGCGGCGACACCCCTCGGCTGCGCCTGCTCGCCCGGGGCTTCGGCGGCGAGGCCACCGCGGTCCTGCTCGACGCGCAGCTCGCCGACTGGGACGGCACCACACCCCTCTCCCTCAAGCTGCACCTCTGGATGCACGAGCTGCGCCTGGAGCCCGACGCCCACCTCACCGTGGACAGCGCCCACGACGCGGTGAAGGTGCTGGACGACCAGCGCAGCGTGCGGCTGAGATGGACCGACGCCCCGGACGGCGGCTGGCCGGAGGGCACCTGGTCCCAAAGCGACGGGGCGGTGCTGAGCCTGTCGGCGACCGGCGCCCCGGCGCGGGTCGATGAGGTGCTGGTGAAGGACGCCACCGGCTATCGGTGCGCCCCCTGAACGAGGCCACCTGGGGGGCCTCCGAGCGCGGGGAGCGGCGCGCCTGTCGTGCGCATCGAATGCGGCTATGATGGGTTGGGGTATTCTGCTCTCCCCATGACCACGCACCACGTCCGACTGGACTTCACCCGACAGGCCCGAAGCGCCGATCCCTACGCCTTGGCCGAGCTGCTGGGCTCGACCGGCTCCACCAGCGGTGAGGCGCCCACGATCCGCTACCTGCTCCGCGGGCCGGACGACCAGCTCCACGAGACCGCGCCGCTGTCCTGGGAGCCGCAGATGCTCGCGGACCTCGCGGGGCTCTCCTACGTGGGGGCGGACCGGCGGCTGCTCGCCCAGCTCAGCCGACGCCTGACCGGCCTGCTCGCGCCCACTCCGTGGTCGACGATCGACGCCGAGATCGTGGGCTGGCTCCGCGACGGGCACCAGGTCATCGTGGACTTCCGCTCCGACGCCGCCGAGCTGTACGCGCTGCCCTGGGAGCTGCTGCCCCTGGGCGACGGCCGCCGGCTGGGGGACATCGAGGGGCTGCTGCTGCGCTACTCGAACCGGGGCGCGCCCCGCACGGTGGCCAGCCTGAGCTGCGCCGACGCGGTCCCGGGGCGGGTGCTGTTCGCCTGGTCGACCAAAGGGGGGCGCATCCCCACCGACGCCCACCAGGAGGCCCTCCGCGACGCCCTGGAGGCGGTCGGGTTCAGCTTCGACCCCGCGACCGACGTGGTGGAGGACTTCTCGCTCGCCCGCCTCGTCGGCGCCCTGGCCCAGGCCCGCGACGAGGGCCGCCCCTTCGCCGCGCTGCACATCCTCTGCCACGGCGGGCGCACCCCCACCGGGGCCAGCCTCATGGCGGGCAACGGCCAGCCCATCGACCCCAACCAGTTCGCCGCCGCCCTGGCCCCCTACTCCGACTGCGTCCGCCTCATCACCCTCTGCGCCTGCTACAGCGGCTGGTCCGCCCCGCTGAGCGCGGCGGTGGGCAGCCTGACCCAGGCCCTGCACCGGGCGGGCTTCGGCGCGGTGATCGGCGCCCGCGTGCCCCTGTCCTTCGACGGCTCCACCACCCTCACCCGCACCCTCTACGACCGGCTGTTGCCCGGGGCCCGCTCCCTGGAGCAGGCCCTGCAGGACGTGCGCCGCGAGCTGTCGATCACCCACAAGGACTCCGCCGACCGCTACGCGCTCCAGCTCTACGCCCGCGCCGAGGACGGCGACGACACCCGCCCCTTCACGATCCGCCCGTACCGGGGGCTGGAGGCCTTCGGACCCGAGCACCGCGACCTGTTCTTCGGGCGCGACGCCGAGGCCGACGAGGTGGTCAGCGACCTGGTGGCGCTGATCGGCCAGGGGCGGCCGCGCCTGATGGTGGTCTGCGGCGCCTCGGGCACCGGCAAGTCCTCGGTGGTGATGGCCGGCGTGCTGCCCCGCCTGCTGGAGCGACAGCCAGCCCTGCCCGGCGTCGGCGACCCGCCCCGCACCCCGGAGAGCCTGCGCGCCCGCATCCGGGACCTCCTCCTCATCGACCCCGCCGATCCCGAGCTGGACGACCTGCTCGTCGACCTGCGCGCCCTCGACGCCCCGGGTCGGCGGCGCCGCAAGCGTCGACCCTGGGCCTGGCACCGCGTCCGCCCCGGCGACCCCACCCTCGGGGAGGACCTCAGCGGGCTGGACGCGCTGGTGGAGGCCGCCCGCAAGCCCATGCTCCTGATCGTGGACCAGTTCGAGGAGCTGTTCACCCACGTCAGCGACCCCGACCTCCGCACCCGCTTCGCCCGCAAGCTGTTCGAGCTGTCCCAAGGCGAGTCCCGGGTCTGTGTGCTGCTGACCCTGCGGGTCGACTTCATCGGCCGCTGCGGCGAGCTGGTGCTGGACGAGTCCACTGGCCTGAGCCTCGACGCCCTGGCCTACGACGAGCGCCACCGGGTCTTCCTCCCCCGGATGAGCCACGCCCAGCTCCGCGAGGCCATCGAGCGGCCCGCCACGCGGGTGGGGCTCCACTTCGACGAGGGGCTGATCGACCGCATCCTCACCGACGCCGGGTCGTCGCCCGGGGCGCTGCCCCTGCTGTCCTTCTGCCTGGACCAGCTCTGGCTGCGGCGGAAGGGGCGGACCCTGTCCCACGTCGAGTACCTGGCCCTGGGCGGGGTCGGCGGCGCCCTCAAGGGGCAGGCCGATGCCACGCTCGCCAGCCTCGGGCCCCACCGCAGCGAGGCCCTGAGCCTGCTCGTGCGGCTGGTGCGTGAGGACCCCGACGGCGTCAGCGACACCCGCCGCCGCCGCCGCCTCTCGGAGCTGCGCCCCGCCGAGGATCCTGAAGGCTTCGACGCCGCCCTGGAGGCCCTGGTCGACGCCCGGCTGGTGGTGCGCGGGGGCGACGAGGGCTGGCTGGAGCTGGCCCACGAGGCCCTCATCCGGGAGTGGCAGCCCCTGCGGGACCAGCTCGCCCGGGACCGGGACCACCTCCGCCGCATCGAGACCACCCACGGCTGGGTCGACCTGTGGGCGAACCACGACAGCCTGCTGGATGAGAACCGCCTGGGCTTCGTCATCGAGCTGCGCGAGCGGCTCCAGGAGGAGTCCCGCGCGGACCTGCTCTCCCTGCTGCTGGACGTGCCCGCCCCCTGCGGGCGCACCGCCCGGGCGCTGATCGCGGCCAGCGAGGCCGCCCTGACCGAGCGCACCGCCGCGCTGAAGCAGGCCCTGGATCGCGCCCATGATCTGCTCATCCTCTCCGAGGCCCGCCGCGCCGAGCGGGACCCCACCCTGGCCGCGATGATCCTGCGGGAGGTCTCCGACCCCGAGGCCACCGAGGGCTGGGCCTCCACCGCGCTGCGGGTGCTGGCCCACCCCCTCGCCCGGCGGATCCTGCGTCACGACGACGCCCTGAGCCACCTCGCGTACTGTCCGGACGACCGCACCCTGCTCACCCTGTCGGATGGGGTCGCGCGGCTCTGGCCGGTCTCCGGCGAGGCCCCCCGAGTCATCGGCGGGCCGGACGCCCCGGTCACGCTCACCGCCTTCCACCCCGACGGCGCCCTGCTCACGGTGGACCAGGAGGGCGCGGTCCGCGTCCACCGGGCGGGCGAGGTCGAGCGCATCGCGCGGCTCCCCGGCGCCGTCGCCGCCGGCTGGGCGGGGGACCGCCCGTGGGTGGCTTGGCCCGAGGGCCTGGCCTTCATCGACCCGGCCACCGCCGAGCGGCAGACCCTCGACCCCGGGCCCTACACCCTCACCGGCGCGGCCGTGCACGGTGAGGGCGTCGCGGGGGTCACCCGGGAGGGGGCGCTGCTGCTGTGGCGCGAGGGCGCCCCTCCACGCGTGATCGAGCTGTCGAAGCGCCCGCTGCACCTCGTCCGCCTGAGCCCCGACGGCCTCCTGGTGATGGCCGGCGGCTTCGAGGCGGCCTGGGCGATGGGCTGGGCAGAGGAAGCCCCCGTGCGCTTCGACCACGGCGACGGGGTCAAGGTCGTCACGCTGGAGATCACCCCGGCCCGCGTCTGCGCCACCGGGGACAGCCGCGGGCGGGTGCGGTGGTGGAACCCGGACGGTCAGGCCGTGGGGACCCACCACTTCCACGTGGGCTACGTGACCGCGCTGACCGTCCTGACCCGCGGCCCGCGGGCGGGGCAGCAGGTCTCTGCCGGCTGGGACGGCACCGCGCACATCGACGCGCGCCTGGGGCCGATCAGCCGGACCAGCCGCATGGTCCAGGGGAGCCGGGTGGAGTGCGCGGCGGTCAGCCACGACCAGCGCAGCCTCGCCACGGGTGGCGCCTGGGGGCAGGCGCGGGTGTGGCCGGTGACCGGGGCCGCTGAGCCCGCCATGTTGCAACGCAACATCAAGCGCCCCCTCGCGCTGGCCTGGAGCCCGGACGGCGCTCACCTCGCGGTGGCGCTGTCGGGTCAGGCCCCCGCCCTGGGCACAGCCGACGCGCTGACCCCTCTCGCTGGCCATGAAGGCGCGGCCGGCGCCCTGGCCTTCTCGCCGAGCGGCGACGCGCTGATCACCGGCGGCCAGGACCGGCGGGTGATGCTGCACCGCAACAACAGCGCGCCGACGGAGCTGGCCCTCCACGAAGGCGAGGTGCGCTGCGTGGCCTGGAGTCCGGACGGCCGCCGCGTCCTGAGCGGCTCGGACGACGGGACGGTGCTGCTCTCCAGCGTGGACGGCACGGCGCCGAGCAAGCTGGAGGGCCACTATGACAGCGTGCTCAGCGCCCGCTTCTCGCCGGACGGCGCCCAGGCCATCACGCGCTCGGCGGACGGCAGCGCCCGCATCTGGACCCTGGCCACCGGGACCTCGGACGAGGCGCGCTTCACGGACGTCCCCATCCGAGACATCGGCTTCGCGGCGGACGGCAGCGCGCTGCTGGTGGCGGGGGACGGCAGCCTGTGGCGGGTGCGGGACGGAGAGCCCGCCTGCCTCCAGCCGGCCTGGACCGAGGCCGTCGAAGACGGGGACCTCTGCGTCGGCGGCGGCTGCGCGCTGCTGATGCTCTCCGACGCGGTGGTGTGTCGCCCGCTCGGCCCTGGAGACCCCACGCGCTTCGCCCCGCCCACCGGGGCGCGGCCGTTCCACGCGGTGCTCTCGCCCAGCGGGTCGCGCCTCTTCATCGCCGACGTCAACCAGAAGGGCTGGGTCTTCGACACCCGCCACCCGGAGCGCCCCCCCCTGGAGCTGCCCGAGCCCTGCGAGCCCCAGGCGTCGGCCTTCTCCCCTGACGGCACCCGCCTGCTCACCGCCGGCGAGGGCCTGGACGCGGTGCTCTGGACGGTGGACCCGGCGCGGCTCATGGCCCTCCTGAAGGAGAGGGTCCAGGCCGAGCTGACCGAGGCGGAGCGCCGGACGTGGGGGTTGGGGTAGCGCGCGCCGATGACGCTGTCCGACACCCTCCTCGATCTGCTGCAGGACCAGGGCGCGAGCACCCTGGATCGCGTCGCCCGGGAGGCGGGCGCCCGGCGGGGGGTCCTGCCGCAGGGCTCAGCCTCCGGTCGACAGCGCGCCCAGGCTCTGGTGGACCACTTCGAGGGAGACCTCGCGCCGCTGGTCCGGGCGGTGAACGCGGCGCTGCCCTGGGCCCGCCTGGCGGTGCCGCCGCCGCCACCCGCCACCCCGCAGCCGCCTGCGGTCGGCCTCTCCGAGGACCGGGCCGTGCTGCGCTTCGGGCGGTTCGACTTCTCCGACGGCGAGCAGGCGAGCGTCCACCTCCGCGGCGACGTGCGCACCGAGGTCTTCGCGGCCCCCTGGACCGAGGAGGCCCTGGCCGAGCAGCTCGCGGCGCTGGCCGGGCTGGACGCCGGCGACCCCACACAGCAGACCCTCGCCCAGGCCGGCCGACGGCTCGCCCGGGGCTTCAAGGGCGAGGTCTACCGCAGCCTGGAGGGCGTCGCGCACCTGCTCATCGCCTCGGAGCCCAGGGCGGACGACGTACAGCGCCTGCCCTGGGAGCTGCTGCTGTGGCCCGAGGCCAACACCCCGTTCACCCTGGACCCCGGGCGGGCGGTGCTGCGGCAGGTGGCGCGGAGCCAGGGCCGCCCGCCGGCCGAGGGCGCCGAGCCCTGCGTGCTGTTCGCCTGGTCGGAGGCGGGCGGCTCGGTGCCCCACGCGCGGCACAGGGCGCGCCTGGACGAGGGCGCGCTGCCCGTCGAGGAGCTGCCCCACGCCACGCCGGCCACCCTGCGCGACCGCCTGCAGGCCCTCGGCAACGCCGGGCGACCCGCCTGGTGGGTCCACCTGCTCTGCCACGGGACGCCGACCGAGCCCGGCCTGCCCGGCCTGGCGATGGGGTCGGGCTACGATGGCCCCAGGCCCTCGGGGGCCTCCCTCGGGCAGACCCTGGCCCACGCCCCCGCGCCCGCGCTGCTCTCCGTCGCGGCCTGCCAGCGCCCGGACATGGACGCCGGGGTGCTGGGGCCGATGCTCGCCGCCCTGGCCCGGAGCGCCGGGGTGCCGGTGCTGGGCTGTCAGCTCCCCTTCGAGAAGCGGGCCTCGGTCGACGCGCTGCGGGCGATGGTCAGGGCGTGGGGCGCCGGCCGCGCCGTCGTGGAGATCGCCCAGGCCGCCGTGCACGCGGTGCGCGACGCGCACGGGGAGACGGCGGACTGGGCGGCGCTGACGCTGACGCTGCCGGTGTTCTCAGCAGGCCGATCCTCCGAGATGCCGATGGACACACGGCGACTGCAGGACGCGCTGTGCGCGCTGGGGGCCTCGGAGCTGGGGGAGCTGGCGACGATCAGCCTGGGCATGCCCCCGGCGCGCATGCCGGTGGGCGGGACCCTCGCGGACCGGGCGCAGGCGGTGCTGGGGTGGGCCGCCGAGTCGGGGCGCCTGGACGCGCTGCGGGCGGAGCTGCGGGTGCGGGCGCCGGACGTGATGTCCTGACGTCAGGCGTGCGGTTTCGCGTCCTTCGGGAACCGCACACACAGCCGGAGGCCCGCCACCTCGTCCTGGCAGTCCGGCGGGAACCGGAACCGGTGCGCGCAGCGGAGGTAGGTGGCGTGGACGTTCCAGGCGCCGCCGCGAATGACGCGGTCCGGCTCGGCGACATCGTCCGCCCGCTCCGCATCTCCGATCCGGAGATCGCTGTCCTGCTGGTGATCCCGACGATAGCGTGAGGCGCACCACTCCCAGACGTTGCCCGCCAGGTCCAGCCACGGACCGGCGTTACCGCCAGGGAACGCGCCCACGGGCGCAGGGTGCGTGAGCGGGACGTCGCCCCAGTCGTAGCAGGCCCTCGCGGTGTCCCCACGGCCGGGCTCCTCCTCACCCCAGGGATACGGCCCATCGTGACCCAGCCGCGCGGCAGCCTCCCACTCCTCCGAGGTGGGGAGGTCCAGCGCGCCGCCCTCGGGCAGGACCCAGCTCTGCTGCGCCCATCGGCAGAACGCCCGCGCCTCCCACCAGCTCACGCCTCTCATGGGGCGGGTCTTGTGGTCGACCAGGGCAGGCCAGAGGGCTGGCCCGGTGGGGCGCACGGCGGCCGGGTCCCACCACCGCGCGTCCCGGTAGCCCTCGGCGGCGACGAACGCAGCGTACTCCCCGACGGTGACCGGCCAGGCGCGCAGCAGGAAGCGGTCCAGGGAGACCCTCCGCGCCCGGAAGGACCGGAACGACATGCGATCCCCGCCAAGCCTGTGTCTCCCCGCCGGGACCTCGCCCCAGCCGACGGACGACGTCCTCGGGTCCGGGAGCCTGGGGTCTCCAAGCGCGCCCAGCGCGTCCAACGCCAGGATCCGGTCTCGCCACGTCCAGGCCGCTCCCCCCGCAGCGAACCGGGCCGCGAGGGTGCGCGGCAGGGTCTCCAGCAGCGGGTGCCCCTCGAAGTGGTTGCGCCGGTGCGCGGCCAACGCCGCCGCCGCGACGCCCAGCAGGCGCCCCTCCCGGCTGGGGAGCTTCGCCGCGAGCGCCTCCGCGAGCGCCGCGAAGGCCTCGACCGCCTCACGCGCCGCAGATCCGCTGACCGGCCCGAACGCGCCCACCACCGAGCGCGCCGATACCTCCCAGGACGCCGTGTCCATCGACGCTTCAGCACGCCGATCCCCCGCGCTCGCGCCGTGGGTGAGCGCGGCGAGCAGCCCGTCGACCCGCTGCGCCCGCGATCCCTCGCTGTCCGGCGCAGCGCCGAGTCGCAGCGCCGTCGTCATGAGGGCGAGGGTCAGGTCGGAGCAGCGCTCCAGGACACCGCGCGTCGACGCCACCATGATCAACCTCCCCTCACCCCCCACATGGCCGCCCGTCCCCCCACGGCGCGTAGATCACCACGTCCTCCCCGTCGAACACCGGCCGCCCCATCATCGCCTGGAACCCCCGCGTCGTCCGCCGCAGGTGGGTCTCCCGGGCGCGGCGCACCAGCGGGCTCTCGGCCTCCCCCAGCCCGTAGGCCGCCTTTTGGAGCACCACGTAGCGGTAGCCCAGGTCGTAGACGGCCTGCTTGTCCTCGTCGGTCCACGGGGGCAGCGTCGTGGCCTGGGGGTCGTAGGCCAGCAGCGCCCGGAGGAAGGTGTTGTGCTCCCGCAGCTCCCGGGACTCCGGCGGCGAGAACAGCGGGTTGTCCTCGATCATCCCGCCCAGGATCGGTCGGCCGTGGGCGGTCTGGTAGTAGACGTGGGCCTGGTTCCAGGCGTAGGGCAGCTCGATGATCGCGCCCGGCGGGCCCTCGGCCAGGCAGCGGTAGCCCGCCGGGATGGTCGGGTCCCACAGCGGGAACGGCAGCAGCTCGCGCTGGTGGTGCCGCACCCCGGTCCAGAGCACCAGCCCCACCGCCGCCGCCGCCTGGGCCCACCGCTGCCGCTGCCCCAGCCAGCCCAGGACGATGGCCCCGAACGCCCACACCCCGATGGTCCCCAATGCCCAGGCCCGCCCCGGCCACCACAGCCGCCGCAGGAAGCCGACCAGCTTCACCAGCACGATGTAGACCGGGTTCGGGTACCACAGCCCGCCCACCACCAGCAGCGGCCCCAGCGCCAGCAGCGCCGCCGCCAGCGTCATCGCCAGCAGCGCACGCCGGTCCACCCGCCGGGCCACCGCCACGCCCGCCAGCAGCACCAGCAGCTCCAGCCCGCCGACCATCTCGTGGACCGGCGTGAACAGCTCGGCGCCCTGCTCGTCGAGCATGAAGAAGCCCGACTGCCCCAGCAGCGGCTGCCAGGTGTAGACGCCGATCCGGAAGCCCTCGGCGGTCACCGGCGGGATCTGCACGAGGCCCCACTGGTCGACGTCGAGCAGGCCGGGCACGGTGTCGGAGGCGGTGGCGGCCCGCATCGCGAGCGGCAGGGCGAAGGGCGCGACCAGGGCCAGGGCGACCCCCGCGATGAGGGCGTGCCGGGCCAGCACCGCCGCCCGCCCCCCCGCGCCCTCCGGCGGCCAGGCGATCCGCACCAGGCCGTGGGCCAGGCATACGATGCCCCCGAAGAAGGCATAGAACCAGTACATCAGCCCGTTGAGCGCCAGCAGCACCCCGGCGAACAGCGGCGCCCGCAGGCCCGGCTGGAGCCCGGCGCGCCACACCTGGAGCCAGAACAGCGGCAACAGGCCCAGGATGGCCTGGGTCGGGCGTCCCTCGGCCACCTCGTAGAGGATGTAGGGGCTCGTCGCGAAGAGGACTGCTGTGACCCCGATGGCGACGGGATCATCGGTGAACGCCCGCGCGAGCCTCGTCCACGCCCAGGCGTTGAAGGCCATCCCCAGCAACACGAAGGCGTTGTACCCGAGCACCGGCCCCAGCGCGGCGCGGAGCGGCACCGCCAGCACCGCGTCCAGCACGTTGGCCCCGGTGTGGGCGTAGATGTCCTTGCCCCAGGGGTGGAAGAAGACCTCCGCGCGGGCGGGGCTCTCCCAGGCCAGGAGCTTCTCGGCGGTGAACCAGTAGAACCACTGGGTGCCATACTGGTCGACCCCCTCGTCCCCGAGCAGCCCCCCGGACAGCCCCAGCGGCCCGGCCACGAGGTCGAAGCCGAGGGCGGCGATCAGGGCCGCGCAGGCCAGGGCGACGAGGAGCCGGGGCAGCCGCTCAGTCATCCAGCGGGACGTAGGCGACCTCGACCACCGTGTAGGTGCGCAGGCCGCCCGGCGTGCTCACCGAGACCTCGTCGCCCTCCTCCTTGCCGATGAGGGCGCGGCCGATCGGGGACTTGTAGGAGATGCGCCCCCGGGAGACGTCCAGCTCGTCCTCGCCGACGATGCTGAGGGCCCGCTCCCCGCCGCCCTCGTCCTCCAGGGTCACCGTGGCCGAGAACCGGATGACCGGGCCGGAGATGGTGGTCGGGTCGACGACCTCGACCGACTCCAGGCGGTTCTTGAGGTAGCGCAGGCGCTTGTCGATGGCCCGCAGGCGCTTCTTGCCGTAGATGTACTCGGCGTTCTCGGAGCGGTCGCCCAGGGAGGCGGCGTAGGCGACCTCCCGGGTGACCTCCGGCCGCTCGACCTTGAGCAGGTGGTCGTACTCGTTGACGATGCGCTGGTAGCCGGCGGGGGTGATGTAGCTGGGCACGAGGAGACTCCGATCCGGGAGCTTAGCGAGGCGGCTGCAGCTCGGCTACCGCCCCTCCAGCGGCCCCACCGAGATCCGCTTCACCCCGATCCGGAGCTGCCCGGTGCCCCGGCGCCGCTGCACGATGCCGCCCGCGTCGGCGACCCCGGCCCCGGCGAGCTGCCGCCGCGCCCGGTAGAGGTGCTGGTGCAGGATGTTGGCGTCGATGCGGAGCATGTCCAGCAGCTCGTCCTGGTAGACCCAGCCCTGCTCGGGGCCGTGCAGCGCGGCGTCCTCCAGGCGGCGGCGGGCCAGGGTCAGCAGGGTGTAGTGGTGCGCGCGGGCGCCCAGGGACAGCTCCTCGTCGCCGCGCTCCAGCCACAGCTCGACGTGCTCCTCGTCCTGGCTGACCGCGAAGCGCAGCCCGACGTTGTCGAGGGTGGGGCGGCCCTGGCCGTCGAGGGTGCGGTCGAGGGTCTGGGGCAGGGAGAGCACCCAGCGCACGCCGCCGGCCTCCAGGCGCATGCCATCGTGGACCTCCTCCACGATCCCGCCGTCGCCCCGCTCCATGACCCAGCGCTCGCCGTCGTGGACCACGCAGACCTGGGGGTCATCGACGCTGGGGAGAGCGAGCATGCCGGCCTCGGCGACGACCTCGGCCTCGCCGCCGTCCGCGATGGCGCGCGCGAGGGGGGCCTCGGCGGACTGGAGCTTCCAGCCGTCCTGATCCGAGAAGCGCAGCGTGTCCCCGGCCGCGAGGGGCTGGTCGACCCCGGTGGACAGGCGCCGGCCGTTCACGTAGGTGCCGTTGCGGCTGCCGAGGTCCCGGATGACCCACACGCTGCCGTTCCAGCGCAGCAGAGCGTGGTCCCCCGACACGCGACGGGACGGGAGCTGGAGGTCGCAGCGGGGGGCCCGACCGACGAGGTGCCGAGCGAGCAGGGTGACCTGTCGCCCCTCGTCTACCTGGAGCAGGGTAGCCATGGCCGGAAAGATATCGCACCGCGGCCGATGCGGTCATTTCCTCGCCGAACCCGGCCGCGCTGCGCCCGGATCGGATACGGGTGCGTGGCGCGCCGAGGAGGTCCTCTTGCCCCGCCCCGCTCTCTGGCCGATGCTCGCCCTGCTGGGGTGCGAAGGCGCCGCTGATCCCGATGTCCCCGACCTCACGGACGACAGCCCCGCGCCGATCGACTCCCGGCAGCCCCCCGACGACAGCCCCACCGTCGACACCGGGCGGCTCGGCGCGGCGCGGGACTGGTGCGAGGGCCTCGCCGAGCCCGGATACGCTGACGTCGTGGGCACCTGGGTCGCCCAGGACGCCCTGAACCCGCCGCCGGCCGACCCTGTGCTGGTCATCGGCAGCTCCTCGATCCGCCGCTGGGAGCGGGCCGGGCTGGATCTGGCCGACTGGCCGATCGTGCAGCGGGGCTTCGGCGGGGCGCTGCTCACCGACGTGGCGGGGCATGCCGGTGCGATCGTCCTGCCTTATCAGCCCGCCGCGGTGCTGCTCTTCGCCGGCACCAACGACATCGCCGCCGGACACGACCCCGATCAGGTGCTGGGGGATCTTCGCTGCCTGATCCAGCAGCTCCGGGCGTCGGGCAGCGTCGCCCCCGTGCTGTTCATCGGCATCACGCCCACCCCGGCGCGCTGGTCGAGCTGGGACCTCGCCAGCCAGGTCAACGCGGCGGTCGCCGAGCTGGCCGAGGGCAATGGGCGGCTGGTCTACGTCGACGTGCCCACGGCCTTCCTGCGCACGGGGCAGCCCCCCTCCAGCGCGCTGTTCGTGGACGACGGCCTGCACCTCAACGAGGCGGGCTACGCCCTGTGGACCGCCGTGGTGCGCCCCGCGCTGGAGGCCGCGCGCCCGCCCACCCGAGCCTGGCCGGGCAACCCGAGCCACCCCGCCGCCGGGGCGCGGGTGCTGGTGGACCTGGGCCCCTCCAACGCCGAGGACGGCCTGCGCCCCGAGTCCCCCGACGCCTTCGGGCAGCAGTGGAACACCTGGCACGACCTCCAGGGCAGCGCCCAGGTGCTCCCCGGGGAGTCCCTGGGCGACCTGCGCACGACCGAGGGCGCCGCCTCCGGCATCGACCTCGTGATCACCGGGGGCTTCCGGGCCAACGGCCTGCGCAACGGCGGCCTCACCAGCCCCGACGCCGGGCGCCTGGGGGAGCTGGCCGTGGCGGGCGCGACCGCCGACTACTTCTACACCGACGGCCCCGACAGCCCCGGCGCGCTGGCCCTGACCGGGCTGGACCCCGCCCGGAGTTACCGCCTGCGCCTGTTCGCCTCCCGGGACTGGGGCAGCGAGGACCGGGTCACCGCCTACGTCGTCAACGGCGCCGAGCGCCACACGGCGAGCCTCCAGGTCTCCGGGGCGGACATCGGCAGCGACGGGTCCTACGACGGCAACGACCACGCCGTCGTGACCCTGGAGGGCCTGCGCCCGGACGCCTGGGGGCAGCTCTTCATCGACGTCGGCGTCGAGCGGGGGACCTACGCCTACCTGTCGCTGCTGGAGCTGATGGTCGAGGGCTGATCGTCCTCCAGGGCCTGACGCAGCGCCCGGTCCGTCGCCATGCGGAGGCGGGCTGCCCCCCGGCGGGCGTCCCCGGCGTGGCGCCAGGCCACCGCCGCCGCCTCCAGGGCCCGGGGGGCGTCTTCGTCCAGGACCTTGGCGGCGAGGTCCAGCCAGCGGGCCTGGAGGGTGGGGTCGGGCAGCGCGTCCAGATCCCGGGCGACCGCCTGCCAGGAGCCCCGGACCAGCGGGCCGAGCACGCCAGGGCTGCCGCCTTCGAGGGCGAAGCGCTGGGCGGCCAGCCGGTCGGCGGGGCCCAGAGCGCCGTCCACGAGGGCGGCCTGGGCGTGGCGGAGGCGCAGGCTGGGGGCGTCCTCGGAGACCGCCAGCGCGGCCTCGGCCAGGGGGCGCGCGGCGGGGTGCAGAGCCAGGCGCTCGCCCAGGGCGCTCATGAGCCCCATGTCTACCAGCAGGTCACAAGCCGAGGCGTCCACCCCGGCGACGCGGGCCAGGGTGGCCGCGTCCGCGTCCCCCACCACCAGCGCCGCCGCACGCCAGGCCGCCCAGATCGGCTCCGGCATCCAGGGGACCAGCGCCTCGACCACCCGCCCCACCGCGCCGGACAGCGGGTCGAGGCGCTCCAGCCCCTCGGGCGGCGAGAAGCCCCGGGCCACCGCGACGCCGAGGGCCCGCAGGGCCAGGGTGCGCCCGCCGAGGGCGCGGGCCAGGCCGACGACGCGCTCCGGGGGCAGGTCCGGGGCCAAAGCGCTCAGCAGCGCGGCGCCCTCGGCCGCCGGGAGCGGGCGCAGCGGGAGCCGCTCCCCCTCGGGGACCTCTCCCGGGCGGGCCAGCACGAGCAGCGCGCCCTCCCCCCGGAGCTTCACGGCCGCCAGGGTCTCGGGGTCGGGGTGGGCGAGCACCAGCAGGGCGCGGCCCCGGGAGAGCGCGACGCGGAGCTGCGCGGTCCTCTGCTGAAGATCCGACCCCATCGGCATCTCGGGAGACAGCGCCGCGACGCAGGCGGTCAGGGTGGCGTCCGCCCGGCGGCCCTCCAGGCCGGCGAAGCGCCCCGCGTCCACCCAGGCGACGCCGTCGGGGAAGCGCTCGGCCAGCGCCGGGACCAGCGCGCGGGCCAGAGCGTTTTTGCCCACCCCGTCCTGCGCGACGAGGGCCACCTGCGCGCCCGGCTGGAGCAGCCCGAGCAGCGCCTCGCGCTCGGCGGCGCGACCGACGAAGGGGGAAGGGAGCGGGGGGAGCATCATGCTGGGGAGGAGTGTAGCTCCTGCCGCCCTCAACCGTGTTGGGGTCGTTCGGGCAGCGGCGTCCACACCAGGAACAGGTCGAGCAGCTCCAGGGGGCTCATCATCGGCGCAGGGAGCTGGATGTCGTCGTCGCCCGGGTGCATGTGGCTGCGGAGATCCCGCGCGTCGTTGGGGTGGCCTGGCGGGCTCAGGTCGTAGCGGATCCACCGGACGCGGGCAGGCTCCGGGAAGCGAAGCTCGAAGTTGTAGCCGATGAGCCTCAAGGGCCCTCGCCTGGAGGAGACCGCCACGCTGAAGTCGAACCACGCGCCGTCGGTCCGCCGAAGGTGGGCGATTTTCGGGTCGCGGTGCTGGTTCTTCATGCCGCCGGTGATCAGGAAGACGTCGTGGTCGCCGAGCTTCTCGGGCCGGGGGCTGATCTTGACGAGGCCGAGGACGTCATTCCACGATGAGGCCAACACGCCATCTCGCTCGTGGGCCTCCAGGAGCCGCTTGCGGAGCTGTTGAAAGAGCCGCTTCGGAGTCTGGGCCTCCAACTCGGGCTCGGGATCGCAGCAGCGCGCCTGCAGCGCGCTCAGGCGCTCCTCAGGGGAAATCAGGGTCAGCAAGATCCCCCCTCCCCAACAGCACCAGCCACTCCACGAAGGCCATGTCGGCCCCCAACTGCCGCCGTGTGGCCTGCTCGATGACCTGCTCGTCCGTCAACCCGTGCTGCGCGCGCAGCGCCTCAAGCCGCTCCTCCACATCGGCGTGGCTCAACGCATCGGCGTCCGCGTCGAGCTGCCACATGGTGCCGCCGACCCAACTGGTCAGGTTCGGGGCGCGCTCGACCATCTCCGTCGCCTGCTCGAAGGACAGCACGAGGACGATGGCCTGGGGATGCGCAAGGCGGCTCCGCAGGCGATCCAGGCCCTCCCACAGGTCGGGCGCGGCGTCCAACGGAAACCGGACCAGGAAGATGGCCTCCCGGCGAACGCTGAGCTGCGCCGCGAAGAGGCGCCCATCGACCGGCGTGATGAGGCGGCGCTCGGTGTCCGTGAGGACGTCCAGCTCAGAGTCCAGCTCCTCAACCGCCCATGAGATCAGCACCGAAGGGCAGGCCAGCACGAACCACGCCCCGTCTCCGGGCAGGTTGACGACGCGGAGCGCCAGCTCGGCGACCCCGATGGAGCGCAGCGGGTTGGTCATGACGCCTTCGCGAGCCGCTCCAGGAAGGGGACCAGCGTGGGATGCACGACATGCCGAGGGCGGTCGCTGCGGTACTCCAGGATGCGGCGGGAGGTCAGCAGCGCCAGCGCGGCGTCGGTGTAGCTGTTGAGGGCGCCGGTGCTGCGGACGTTCTGGAGGAGAGCGACGTCGTCCCTACCCAGGCCCAGCATGTGGGTACGACCGAAGTCCCCAGCCGCTCGGAGAACATCCACCGTCGTGACCCGCTCGTTCCCGGCGAAGTACGCCTCCTGGACCGAGGACTGCGTCAGCGCGATGAGGTCGCGGACGACACCACCGGACCAATCGACGAGGGCATCGATCTCGTCGTCCCCCAGGAGGGATTCATCGGCGCGGCGTCGCAGGATCCGGTGCAGGAATGCCGTAGCTTCCATGTCCTCCTTGACGTCCACATAGGGCTGGGTCTCGAAGTGGTCGAAGTGGGACAGCAGCTCGCGGTTCTTGCCGTAGAGCAGCGCGCTGGGGCCGGTGAGGATGACGCCGTGACCTGCAGACTTGAGGGCGCGGAGGTCCTGATCGATGACCTTCGTGAACTCGGTCGGGTCGGTCAGTCGATCCAGCGAGTCGAAGATGAAGAGGACCTTCCTGTCTCCGCCCGTCGCGACGTTCACCGCATCCTGCAGCTCAGTGATCAACTCCCTTGTGTGAATCGACAGGCGATCCGGATCGGTGAGCAACCCACTCCTCACCTGTACGCCCTTCGGTTGACCCAGGATGTCGCCGAGGGTCAGAGGTGGCCCCCGATACTCGTATGCCCACTTCCTGAAGGACTCCTGGGCTCCCAAAAGCTGAGTCCACCGCTCCAATCCCAAGCCGGCGGCCGCGAGCAGAGCGCCCGCCTTGAGGTCAGCCAGGTCGTGGTATCGGCTCACATCCACATAGATCGCGACCATGTCCTCAAACGCGCTCAGCCGCTGCTCCACCACCCGCAGCTCGGTGGTCTTCCCGGAGCCGATGCCCCCGACCAGCAGCAACGCCGCGTCCGGCTTGAGGGCCATGCGCTCCGCCAGCCGGTGAGCCGGGCTGTACCGCCCTCGCTCCACATAGAGCCCCTCCGACACCGCCTCAGCGGGGTCGGAGGCCGGCTCCAGCCGGGCCATGAGGGCCCGGAATCGGCTGAGGCGCGTGCTCATGACCGTTCGCTCCAGGGCCTCCATCCTACCTCTGCACCACCCCCGCCTCCCCGAACCGCCGCGCCACCGCGTCCACCAGCACCCCCAGCACGTGGTTGACCTCGTCCGCGCTGCGCTCGGCGTCGGGGGCGTTGTGGAAGCTCAGGGAGAAGGTCACCGCCCGCACCGCCTCGTCCTCGGGGATGAACAGGTCGGTGATGTCCAGGCTGCGCAGCCAGTCGGGGGCCGCCGCGCGCATCGTGGCCGCCACGTCCCCCGCCTGCACGCGCCCCGGCAGGGAGAACGCCAGGCTCCGGGCGATGGGGTGGAGCACCGGGGGCTCCTCGAAGGCCGGCCGCGTGCCCTCGGACAGCACGGCCTCGGCGTCCAACTCCAGGTAGACCGGGCGGGCGCGCTTGATCTTGTGGGCCTGGAGCACGTCGGGGTGGACCTCCCCCAGGGTGCCCACCGCGCGGCCGTCCAGCAGCACCTGCGCCTGCCGGTTGGGGTGGAGCAGGCTGTAGAGCGGCGCGCCGGGGTCGGCGGGCCCCAGCGTGAAGCCCAGGCCCAGCTCGCAGGCCAGCTCCTCCAGCACCCCCTTGAGGAACAGCGGGTCGGCGGGGCGGCTGCGGTCCTCCCAGGCCGGCGGGCGGTCCGTGCCGCTGGCGATCAGCCACAGCAGGGGGCGCTCGGCGGCCGGGCTGCCCAGGCGACCCTTCGCGTCGGCGGGGGCCTGGGCCTGGGGGTGGAAGGTGCGGGTCCACTCGTAGGCCTTGATCTGCTCGTTGCGCATGCGCAGGTTGATCGCGACGGCCTCGACCGCCTGGGCCAGCGCGTTGTTCTTGAGCAGGGAGTAGGCCCGGTCCAGGGCGTTGGCGGTCTCGACGTGGGCGTACAGCGGGTGGCCTTCCGTGATGCCCATGCGATCGAGCACGTCGCGGCCGTAGAAGCCGTCGGTGAACACCTCATGGAAGCCCTGGGCGAGCAGGATCTCCTCGGCGCGGGCCTTGCGCAGGCTGCGGTCCGAGGGGCGCGCGCCCATGTCCACCGGGGGCAGCGAGATGGCGGTGTGGTTGTAGCCGATGGACTTCGCCAGCTCCTCGTAGAGGTCGGCGGGGTGCTCGACGTCCCACAGGCGGTGGGGCGGGACCACCACCGCCAGCGCGTCGCCCGCCGGGGTCACCGTGAAGCCGTAGCGGCGCAGGCGCTCGGCGATCTCGCTCGGGGTGAGGGGGTGCTCCAGGAACGCGGCGGTGGCCCGGGCGCTGAGCTGGATGGTGCGGCGCGGGTCGGTCCAGGCGCCGACGCAAGCGGTGGGCCCGACCCGCTGCCAGCCCGCGTGCGCCTCCAGCAGGTGCACGACGCGCCCCGCGCCCACCAGGGGCCGGGCCGGGTCGCTCCCCCGCTCAAAGCGGGCCCGGGAGTCGGTGTGCACGTCCATCGCCCGGCCGGCGAGGCGCACGCTGACCGGGTCGAAGGTGGCCGACTCCAGCACGATGCGCCGGGTCTCGGCGGTGGTCTTGGAGTCCTCGCAGCCGATGACCCCGGCGACCGCCAGGATCTTGACGTCGTCGGCGATGACCAGGGTGCCCTCGGGGACGGGGACGTGGCCCTCCTGGAACAGCGGCCAGCAGGTCTCCCCGGCCCTGGAGAGGCGGATGGTGATGGGCCCCTCGATCTTCTCGGCGTCGAAGACGTGGGTGGGCTGCCCCAGCTCCAGGTTGGAGAGGTTGGTGGCGTCGACGGGCGCGGTGAGGGAGTGGATGCCGGCGGCGGTCAGCGGCGCGAGGGCGTCGGCGGGCAGCGCGCCGTGGTCCGCGACCCGCTCCAGCACCGTGGCCGTGTAGACCAGGCAGAGGTCGGTCTCCAGGCGCAGCGGCCAGCCCGCCTCCCCCACCTCCAGGGCGGCGACGGGCGGGAGCAGCACGGGCGCGCCGGTGCGGCCGGACAGCTCGCGGGCCACGCCCTCGTAGCAGTGGTGGTCGCCCCGGTTGGCGAGCAGCTCCAGGGTGAAGCCCCCCTGGCCGTCGCCGCGCTTGACCTCGATCCCGACGTCGTCGAGCAGGTGGCGCAGGTCGTCGAGGGACTCGGGCAGCGCGGTGTACTGCCCCAGGACGTCGGCGTGGATCTTCATCGGGCCCCCCGGTGCAGGGTCTGGTGGACGCGCAGGTCCTGCTCGTAGAGCTTCCTGGCCTTCTCCACCCCGGCCCACTGGGAGGCCATGCGGGTGGTGCCCAGGCCGAAGGCGATGCCGCTGACCTCGGCCGGGTCGTAGCCGAACTCCAGGAAGACCTTGGGGTGGATCATGCCCGAGCCCAGGATGGTGACCCAGCCGGCGCCGTGGCAGGCCTCGCAGCCATGGCCGTCGACCCTCCCAGCCCCGGCGCAGGCGCCGCACTGGATGTCCACCCCGACCGAGGGCTCGGTGTAGGGGTAGAACTTGGGCTTGAAGCGGATGGGGCGGTCGCCGTAGAGGGCGCGGGCGATGAAGGCCAGCGTGCCCTTGAGGTGGGCGAAGGTCAGGCCCCGGTCCACCCAGATGCCCTCGAACTGGTGGAACATCGCGGTGTGGGTCGCGTCCACGGCCTCGTTGCGGTAGACCCGGCCCATGCTGACCACCCGCACGGGCAGCGCGGGGCGGGACTCCAGCAGCCGAGCCTGCACCGAGGTGGTGTGGGTGCGCAGCACGTAGCCCCCGTCCACCCAGAAGGTGTCCTGCATGTCCCGGGCGGGGTGGTGCTCGGGGATGTTGAGGGCGTCGAAGTTGTAGTAGGGGTGCTCGACCTCGGGGCCGTCCTGCAGCGCGAAGCCGAGCTGGCGCATCACCGCCATGACGCGGTCCTCGACCACGGTGAGGGGGTGCCGGGCCCCGCGCGGGGTGGCCAGGCCGGGCATGGTGAGGTCCATCCACTCGGCGTCGAGGCGCTTGGCCAGGGCGCGGGCCTCGACCGCCTCGCGGGCGGCGGTCAACTCGTCCTCGACCTGCTTCTGGGCGGCCTGGATCGCCTGGGCGACCTTGGGACGGTCCTCGGCAGAGACGGCGCGCAGCCCCTTGAGGGCGAGCTTGATCGGGCTCTTCTTGCCCAGGTAGTCGCGGCGCAGCGCCTCGAGGGCGTCGGGATCGTCGGCCTCGGCGAGGCGAGCGCGGAAGGTGGCCACGAGGGCGTCGATGTCGAGCGCGGACATCGGGGCTCCGGGTCAGGGTCAGGCCCCGCCCTTAACACCTTACGGAGTGTTCAGTCCGCGAACAACGCGACCAGATCCAGCGACAGCCCGGGGAGCATCTCCGACGCCAGCGACCCGGTCAGCACCTCGACCTGCTGGTAGCCGGGCCCGGTGAGCCGCTCGACCCGGCGGAGCTGGGGGTCGAGGATCCAGTACTCGGGGATGCCGGCGTCCGCGTACAGCAGGCGCTTGGTGACCCGGTCGTGGGCCCGGTTCGTGGAGATGACCTCGACCACCAGATCGGGCCGGACGTCGATGACGGTGGCGTCGGGGTCCACGCCGTCCAGCCAGAGGGCGAGGTCGGGCTGCACGATGCGGTCGGAGGCGAGGCGCAGATCCAGCGGCGCATAGCCGGCCTCAGCAGGCGGATTTTCGTCACACCAGGCCGCGAGCTGCCGGAAGAGGCGGCCGGAGATTCGTTGATGTCGCCAATGGGGTGCAGGGGACACGATCAGCTCACCGTGGACCAGCTCGGTCTTCGTCACAGACTCGGGCAGAGCGAGGAACGCGTCCTCGGAGAGCAGTGGTGCGCCTTCGGTGGCCTGGAGGGCCTCGCTCATGAGGTCAGTATAGCCGGCCCCCTCCCCCGCGCCCGGCGACCGTACGTACGGTGGGATGTCCGGTGGGATATCGGGTCAGCGCTCAAGCCGGGCGAGGCAGCGGTAGACCGCCTCCTGGAGCGCGTCGTCCCTCGGGTCCCACCCCAGGCCGGTGCCCATCTTGTTGGGGATGTAGGCGTACCCCAGCGCGTGCAGGGGATCCGCGAAGCCCCTGGAGCCCCCCGCTCCCGGGGTCCCGAAAGCCATCCGGCTCCCGCCGAAGGCCAGCTTCGGCCCCGGCTTGGAGAAGCCGAGGCTGTACCAGCTCTCCGTGAACAGCACCTGATCCTCATTGCCCTCCAGCGGCGGCTCGGCCGGAGCCGCGAGCTGGGAGAAGGTGTCCCGGTCCAGCCCGGCCTCCCCGGTCGCGAACGCCCCGTAGAGCCGCGCGAGCCCCACGGCGCTGCCCACCCCGCTGGACGATCCCTGGACCTGACGCACGAAGGCCCGGTCGTTCACGTCCCAGCCCTCGGGCACCACCAGCGCCCCGCGCAGCAGGGAGTCCGCGTCGAAGACGGCCCGGCGGACCTCGCGGGGGTATCCGCCCAGGCCCCGCAGCGAGGCCCCGAGGCCGGCCGGGACCATCTCCGCAACCCGCACGTCGGGCACGTCGTCGGGCAGGCCGATGTAGAACTCAGCCCCCAGCGGGCCGGCCAGCTCCTCGGCCAGGTACTGCCCCAGGTCACGGCCCTGGGGGTCCACCCGCCGCAGCAGGGCGTCCTCGTAGAGGCCGATGGTGGTGGCGTGGTAGCCGTGGCGCGTGCCGGGCGTCCAGTCCGGGGCCTGTCGGGCCAGGATGGCGTCGACGAAGGCGTGGTCGGAGAGCTTCTCCACCGGGAAGTTCTCGTCGAGGGTGGCCAGCCCGGCCTGGTGGGCCAGGAGCTGGCGCACCGTCACGCCCTCCTTGCCGTGGGCCACGAACTCGGGCCAGTACCGGGCGACCGGGGCGTCGTAGTCGAACAGGCCCCGGGCGTGGGCGTGGGCCAGCACCATCGCGGAGACGCCCTTGGTGGCGCTGTACACCGGGGAGAGGGTGTCCTCGGCCCAGGGGCGCGTGCGGGCCTGATGCGCCCAGCCGCCCCACAGGGAGACGACCTCCTCGCCGCGCCAGATCACCGCCACCGCCGCGCCCAGCTCGTCCCCCTGGTCGAAGTGCTCGGCGAAGACCTCCTTCACCGCCTCCCAGCCGGGGGAGACCTGCCCCTGGATCTCGACCTTGCCCCCTCGGGCGCCGGTGGACAGCAGGAGCAGGCAGGCAAACAGCAGCAGCAGGGGTCGGCGCACGACAGGTCCTTGCGAGGGTCGGGGGTGCGGGGTATCCCATACAGGAACGTCCAACCAGGAGGACCCATGCCTCACATCGCCGCCCTTGTGAGCGACCGGGCCTCCGGCGCGTCGCGGTAGCTTTCCCAGCGCTCCGCATCGCTCCCCGAAGGCCCGGCGTGGCCCGCGCGAACGGGCACCCGCTGCACCCGCCCTGTCGGGTGTGATCCGCTGTTGCGCCGGAAGACGGCGCGCCCCCTTCGGAAGACTCGGACAATGACCCTCGTTTCCCTCGAAGCCCTCGGCTTCGACGACCACTTCTCCGCCCGGCTCGACGCCCTGGGCGACCCCTCCCTCGTGCCCGCGCGGGTCACCGCCGCGTGGCCCCAACGCCTTCGCCTGCTCACCCCCTCGGGCCCCCGGGACGCCCGACCGCCCCGGGAGGGCCCCCCGCCCGCGGTGGGCGACTGGGTGGCCCTGCCCCCCGCAGAGGACGACCTGCCCTTCGCCGCCGCGCTGCTGCCGCGCAAGGGCGCCCTGGTGCGTCAGGCGGCCGGCGTCCGCACCGCCGATCAGGTGCTGGCCGCCAACCTGGACCGCGTGTTCATCGTCACGGCGATGAACCGGGACTTCAACCTGCGCCGCGTCGAGCGCACCCTGGTGCTGGTGGACGGCTGCGGCGCCGAGCCGGTCATCGTGCTCAACAAGTCGGACCTCGACCCGGCCGCCCGGGGGCGCTACGCCCGGCAGCTCATGGCCGTGGCCCCGGGCGTGCCCGTGGCGGTGACCAGCGCCCTGCACGACGACACCCTCGGCGAGCTGGAAGCCTGGCTGGGCCGCGGGCTGACCGTCGCCCTCATCGGCTCGTCGGGGGTGGGCAAGTCCACCCTCGTCAACCGCCTGCTGGGCGACGAGATCCAGGACACCGGCGGGATCCGGGGCGGCGACGACCGGGGGCGCCACACCACCACCCACCGGGAGCTGTTCGTGCTGCCCGGCGATCGCGGCGTGCTCATCGACACCCCCGGGGTGCGGGAGCTGCAGCTCACCGGGGCCGAGGACCTCTCCTCGGTGTTCGGGGACCTGGAGGCGCTGGCCGAGCGCTGCCAGTTCCGGGACTGCGGGCACGAGGGCGAGCCCGGCTGCGCCATCGAGGTCGCCGTCGAGGCCGGCGAGGTCGACCCCGCCCGGGTGGTGAGCTGGCAGAAGCTCCAGCGGGAGCAGGAGCGCCAGCTCGGGCGACGCGCCGCCTGGGAGACCCGGCAGGAGCATCGGCGCTTCTCGCGCATGGCGCGGGAGGCCCAGGCCGACCGCAAGCGCCGCCGCCGGTAGTCAGCGCAGCGCCTCGGCCAGGGCAGGCAGCGCCTCCCCGGCCGGGGCGTCCACCCGCACCGCCGCGAAGGGGTCGCCCCGGGTGGGCCCGAGGTTGACGATGGCGACGGGCTTGCCCGCCGCCGCGGCCTGCTTCACGAAGCGGTAGCCGGAGAACACGGTCAGCGAGGAGCCGACCACCAGCAGGACATCGGCGGCGTCCACCGCCGCCTGGGCGGCCGTCACCCGGTCCCGGGGGACCCCCTCCCCGAAGAACACGACGTGGGGCTTGAGCAGCCCACCGCAGATCGCGCAGTCGACCACCTGGAAGCCCTCGACCGCGGTCAGCTCGGCGTCGCCGTCGGGGGCGGGCTCGGCGGTGCGCGCCGCCCACCCCGGGTTCAGCGCCAGCAGCCGCGCCTGGAGGGCCGCCCGATCCCGCAGCGCGCCGCACCCCAGGCAGACGACCTCCTCGAGGGCCCCGTGCAGCTCGATCACAGCGCGCTGCCCTGCTTTGTGGTGCAGGCGATCCACGTTCTGGGTGATCAGGCTGCGGACGTGTCCGGCCCGCTCCAGGTCGGCGAGGGCGTGGTGGGCGGGGTTGGGCCGGGCCTGGGCGATGCGGGGCCAGCCCAGCACGCTGCGGGCCCAGTAGCGCTGGCGACCCTGGGCGCTGCGGGCGTACTCGTCGAAGCGGATGGGGTTGCGGGCCCGGCGCGCGGTCTCCGGGCCCCGATAGTCCGGGATGCCCGACTCGGTGCTGCACCCCGCGCCGGTCAGCGCGACGACGCGGCGGCCGGCCATCAGGCGGGCGAGGGCGTCGAGGTCGTGCTTCACAGTTCTTTACCGAAGAGAGAGCGACGGGAAACGCGGGCCGGCGAGGGTGGGGGGCCTGCAAGGAGGACCCTATGAAGTCAGCCGTGGCGCTACAAGCGTCCTACACGAAGATGATGGCCCCGCTCGCCGACACCCTGCTGGAGGTGGCGCAGATCACCCCCGGAGAGTGGGTCCTGGACGTGGGCTGCGGCACCGGGGACACCACGCTCATGGCCGCGCGTGCCGCCCGCCCCGGGTCGGTGGTGGGGATCGACCTCGACGGCGAGGCCCTGGCGCGGGCCCGGGAGCGGGGCGCAAGGCAGGACAACCTCACCCTGATCTGCGGCGACGCGGCCACCCAGGGCTACGGCCCGCAGGGCTTCGACGTGGTGATCAGCCGGCTGGGCTCGATGCACTTCGCGGAGCCGGTGGCCGCCTACGCCCATCTGCGCGAGGCGACCCTGCCCGGCGGCCGGTTGGCCATCGTGGTCGCCGCCGCGCCGGAGCGCAACGACTGGTTCTGGCTGCCGCGGGAGGTGGTCGGGCGGCGGCTGCCCCTGCCGCCGGTGCAGGGGGGGCCCTTCGCGATGTCGGACGAGGCCCTGGTGCGCCGCATCCTGGGCGACGCGGGCTGGATCGACGTGGCGTTCGAGACCTTCGAGCGGCCGCTGTGGGTGGGCGACACCGTCGCCCAGGCGGTGGACTTCTTCGCCCGGACCGACGGCGCCCGGGTGCGCCCGGCGCTGGGAGAGGAGGGCTTCGCCGCCCTCCTGGAGGAGCTGGCCGAGGTCTTCGCCCCCCACGAGGGCCCCGCGGGCGTCGCGCTGCGGGGGGCGTTCCGGGTGGCCACCGCGCGGGCTCAGGTGCCCTGATACGAGCGGATGGCCTCCAGGAAGTGCCGCCCGAAGCGGTTGAAGGTCTTCTCGCCCATGCCGTGCACCGCGAGCATGGCCTTGCGGGTGGTCGGGCGGGTGGAGGCCATGTCCTCCAGGGTGCGGTTGGTGGCGACCACGTAGGCGGGCACGTCAGCGGCCCTGGAGACCTTGCGGCGCACCTCGCGCAGGTACTCCAGGAGGTCGGTGCAGACCGCCGGGTCCCCGGGCCGCCGGGGCGGCGGGCGGGGCCGCTGGCGCTGGCGGACCTTGGGCCAGCGCATCGAGAAGTCCGAGGCGGACTGGCGCATCACCAGCGCGCCGAGGTCGGTCATCGCGATCTCGGCGTAGGTGCGCTCCCGGCCCCGGATCTCCCGGGTGACGTGCTGCTTGCGCAGGGCCCCGGCCTCGATCATCGCGTCGATCAGCTCGCCGACCTCGCCGGCCGTCATCTCCTTGAGCAGGCCGTGGGTGGAGAGGCGTTCGAAGTTCCACGCCCGCACCGACTGGTCCTGGGAGCCGGTCAGCACCTTGGCCACGATGCCCGGCGACCAGCTCGCCTGGCCCCGCGCCTGGTGCATGCGGGCGATGCAGGCCAGGATCTTGCGGACGACGGTCTCCTCGTCGGGGTGGAGCTGGCGGGGCCCCAGCGGCATCGCCGCGCCCTCGCGACAGCCGTCGCAGGTGCCGCAGCGCTCGTAGGGCGGGCTCTGGCCGAAGTACTCCAGCAGGTAGCGGCGCCGGCAGGGGGCGTTGGGATAGGCCAGCATGGCGTCGAGCTTGTCGAACTCGCGCTGGCGGCGATCCCGGAGGCGCTCTTCGTCGAAGTCGAGGGGATCGTCGGGGCGCAGCAGCTCCACGCCGCCCACCCGGCCGGGCGGGGTGTAGCGCAGGTAGCCGCGATCCTGCAGGCCGGACAGCGCGGCGACCACCTGGTCCCGCTCCAGCCCCAGCGCATCGGCGAGCTGCTCGGGGCCGACGGCGAGGTGGTCGCCGGGCAGCGCGTGCAGCCGCTCCTGCACCAGATCGTAGACGCGCCCCCGGATGCCCTGGGGCTTCGCGGCGGGGGCGTCGGTGCGCAGGACGATCTGCGCGGTGCGGTCGTTGGGGTGGATGCGCCGCAGCCACCCCTCCCGCTGGAGCACGTAGAGGCACGACGACGCGGTGCGGGGGTCCTGGGCGTCGTCGGGCAGGGCCAGGGCGAGGTCCTCGCGGCTCATGAAGACCGGGTTGGTGTGCTCGTGCAGCAGGCGGCCGTAGATGCGGTGCACGAACTCCACCGGGGGGTGCCCCATGCGGATGAAGAACTCCTGGATGCCCTTGTCCCGCTTGTCGTAGAGCAGCACCGCGCGGGAGGGCAGGCCGTCGCGGCCCGCCCGGCCGATCTCCTGGTAGTAGGCCTCGACCGTGCCCGGGATGTCCCAATGCACGATGACGCGGACGTCGTCCTTGTCCACGCCCATGCCGAAGGCGTTGGTGGCGACCACCACCCGGGTGCGCCCGGCCATGAAGTCGTCCTGGACGCGCACCCGGTCCTCAGGCTCCAGGCCGGCGTGGTACATCGCGGCGGGCACCCCGGCGTCCTGCAGGGCGCGGGTGGCGCGCTCGACGTTGCGCCGGGTGGCCGCGTAGACCAGCGCGGTGCTGCCCCGCACCAGCTCGGCGACGGTCTCGGCCTTCTCGTTGGTGCCGCTGACCTGGATGACCTCCAGCAGGAGGTTCTCCCGGTCGAAGCCCCGCACGAAGCGCCGGGCGTCGCCCAGCCCCAGGGTGCGGACGATGTCGTCCTGGACCACCGGGGTGGCCGTGGCGGTGAGCGCGACGGTGATGGGGGGCCGACCGCCCCGGGTCAGGGCCTCGCGGACCTTGCCCAGGCGCAGGTAGTCCGGGCGGAAGTCGTGGCCCCACTGGGAGAGGCAGTGGGCCTCGTCCACCGCGAGCATGGGGACGTCGACCCGCTCCAGCAGGCGCAGGAAGCCGGGGGTGAAGCGCTCGGGGGCGACGTAGAGCAGCTCCCAGTGCCCGGCCAGCAGCTTGGACGTGCGGTCCTGGCGCTCGGCCTGGGTGAGCGAGGAGTTGATGAAGGTGGCGCGCACGCCCTTGTCGACCAGGCCGTCGACCTGATCCTTCATCAGCGCGATGAGCGGGCTGACGACGACCGTGGTGCCGGAAAGGGCCACCGCCGGGACCTGGTAGCAGAGGGACTTGCCCGCGCCCGTGGGCATGACGACGAGCGCGTCGTCGCCGTCCACGATGTGGCGGACGATCTCTTCCTGGCCCGGGCGGAACTGCGCGTACCCGAAGCGGCTCTTGAGGAGCTCCGTGAGGTTCATGGTTCCCGTGAAGGGCGGGAGGCGGCGTGGCAGGGGAGGCATATCCCCGCCGACGCCCCTGGACCACCGTTGGGCGCCCGGCGCGGCGTTCTTACTTGAACCCTGTCCATGTTCATGGTCGAATAGGGTTCATCGCCATGAGCAGATATTCTGTTCATGCAACCCCCTCAGCGCCGGACAGCCATGTCGACCGTCCTTGTCGTGGTCGGGCTTCTGCCCGTGTTCCTCGTCGTCCTCTGGACGACCTGGCTGTTCACCCACAACCGCCGCCTGCGGATGGAGCTGGAGCTGGCCGAGGCCCGGACCGGCGGCCTCAGCGCCTCCCTCGACACGGTCGAGCAGGAGACCGACGCCCTGCGCACCGAGCGGTACACGTTCCAGGAGGAGCTGGCCCACCTCCGCGCCGAGGTCATCAGCCTGCGCCGCGCCCTCTCCCAGACCCGCGGGGAGGGCGACCGGCTCCGCGCCGAGCTGCTGGAGGCCCAGGTCAACCGCGAGCAGGCCCGCCTCGTGGCCACCGACCTCTCCCAGGCCGACGCCCGCCTCCGCGAGACCATCGACGCCCTGATGCGCCGCGTCGAGCGCGAGGTCGACGAGCGGGAGCGGCTGGAGAAGGAGCTGGAGGCCCTCCGCCAGGAGTATGGCGAGACCCGCAAGACCCTCGAGGGTCTGGAGTGGGCCTTCGACGACCTCCCCGATGGGCGCCCGAACCTCCGGCTGGTGGACGGGTAGCCCCCCGGATACCTTGCCCCGATGGGCCCCGTCACCCGCGCCCGGGTCCGCCGCCACCCCGGCGGTGAGCCCGATGAAGACAGCGTCGTCACCGAGGAGCCGCTGGAGATCCGCGTCGAGGGGCGGCCGCTGGCGGTCACGATGCGGACGCCGGGCCACGACCGCGAGCTGGCGGCCGGCTTCCTCTACACCGAGGGGCTGATCGACGGCCCGGACGACCTGACCGCGCTGGCCCGGGTGCGCGACCCCCTGGACCCGCAGGACAACACCCTCGACGCCCGCCTGGCGGCTGGGGTCCGCGCCGACGAGGGGCGCTTCCAGTCCGCACAGCGCGCCTTCTACGCCTCGTCGTCCTGCGGGATCTGCGGCAAGGCCACCATCGCCAACATCCTGAGGGGCGCGCCGCCGCTGGAGCGGCCGCTGCGGGCCCCGCCCTCCCTCCTGGTCACCCTGCCGCAGGCGATGCGCGAGGCCCAGTCCGCCTTCGACCGCACCGGGGGGCTGCACGCCGCCGCCCTGTTCGACCTTGAGGGCCGCCTGGAGGTGCTCCGCGAGGACGTCGGCCGCCACAACGCGGTGGACAAGGTGCTGGGCTGGCGCCTGCTGGAAGACCGCGCGCCGGTCGACGACCGGGTGCTCGTGGTGTCCGGCCGCGCCGGCTTCGAGGTCGTGCAGAAGGCCCTGGTGGCGCGGGTCCCGGTGCTGGCGGCGGTGGGCGCGCCGAGCAGCCTGGCCGTTCAGCTCGCCGCGGAGGCGGGCATGCAGCTCGTGGGTTTCTTGCGGGACGGCCGGTTCAACGAGTACCTCAGCCCCGGCTGAGCAGCCTGAACACGGTGGACCCCACCTCGACGCGCTCGCCGACCTCTGCCCCTGGGAGCGGGTGGTCGGTGGTGTAGCGCACCACGTAGCCGGAGGGCGCGTCGTTGGCGGGCTCGATGCGGACCCGCGTGAGCGGGCTGCGGGGCAGGCCGCGGGCGGTCTCGAGGGTCTTCTTGAAGGCGCGGCGGCGGCCGCGTGGATCCGAGATCGCGGCGGGCGCGGAGATGGTCCAGGTGCGGAGGGTGAGCCGAGCGTCGTGAGGCATGCAGACCTCAATCGGGCGTGCAGAAAAATTTTACTCGGACGTTTTCCGGAAGTGGAGAAGAAACTCGAAAAAGTCACAAGGGTTGTAATCAACCCCCCTCAGGAGGCCCCAGAGGGGGGTCATCGCGTCCGGTCGACCGCCCGCTGACACGCGGCAAGGATCCGCGCGGCGAGCGGCGCCGGGGTCGGCCCCGGTCAGCCGCCCCGGGTCGGTGTTGAGGTCCCCCAGCACGAGGTTCTCCGCGCCGCTGGCCCCGGGGGCGCCGTCGCCCAGGTCCACGAACGCCTGCTCGAACTGGGCCACCCGGCAGGCCTGGTCGTCGCCGCTGAAGCCCGAGGAGCCGTGGAGGTTCACCACGGTGAGCGCGCCGCCATCCGCCCGCTCGATCACGCCCCGGGCCACCCGCGCGCCCGAGCCGCAGCCCGCCACCGTGAAGCCATCGAGGCCCTCCAGGCAGAGGTCCTCATCACAGCCCGCGAAGCGCCCGAAGGCCGCGCGCACCCCCAGGCACTTGTCGGGCTTGCCCGGGTGGCAGGCCACCTGGTAGCCCGGCCCGAGGACCTGGAGGGCCACCGTGGGCGTGTCCTCGGTCCAACCCTCGCAGGCGAAGTCGGCGTGATGCTCGACCGGGATGTCCGCGCAGGCGCCGGTCCAGAAGACCTCCTGGAAGGCCACCACGTCCGGCTGGAGGTCGGCGAACCAGGCCCGGGTGGCCTCCACCGCCGGCAGCCAGGCCAGGCCGTCGCCGTACCACGCGTCGGAGATGGCGGCGTGGTCGGAGGTGTAGCCGTCGTCGGGTGGATCGTCGTGGGGCAGCCCCTCGGTGGTGCCGGTGTTGAAGGTGACCACCGTCAGCGGCGCGGGGGCGTCGGGGGCGCAGGCGAGCAGGAGGAGGAGCATGGGTCGTCGGTCGGGCCCCTCATACCCCGGGCGCGTCGGACATGCGCGGACAAGGGGCCTGCGCCCCCCCGGGCGGACGCAGCCAGCAGTCGTGTGGATTGACACTTGACACGTCAACAGATATCCTGAGCCGGATGAACCTCCGTCTCGCCCTGCTCATCGGCCTCATGGCCGGCTGCTCCCCCACGGTGCGGCCGTACCCGGGCCTGGAGACCGCCGCTGCCCCGGAGCCCGCCGAGGTCCAGGAGGACGGCCTGTCGCGCCGCGACGCCCGGGTCGGCCTCCAGGTCGCCCGTGCGGCGGCGTCCTTCATCGGGCAGGACCGGTTCCGCTGCGACGGCCAGGACGTGCGCTACGACTGCTCCGGGCTGGTCCACGCCGCCTACGCCCGCGCCGGCTTCGACCTGGCCCTGCGCAACTCCGCGGGCCTGCACGCGCTGGCCAAGGAGCGCGGGGTCCACCACCGCCGCCGCCACCCCTTCCCCGGCGACGTGGTGTTCTTCGACAACACCTGGGACGCCAACCGCGACGGCCGGGTGAACGACCCCCTGAGCCACGTCGCCATCGTCGAGGCGGTCGACACCGACACCGACACCATCACCCTCATCCACAAGGGCAGCAAGGGCGTGGTCCGCATCTGGATGAACCTCGCCCGGCCCGACGTCTCGGTGGACGCGAGCGGGGTGTGGGTGAACAGCTTCCTGCGGGCGAAGTCCAGCCGCGACCCCAAGGGCACCCGCTACCTGTCGGGGCAGCTCTTCAGGGGCTTCGCGAGCTTCTGGCGGGACGAGGGGCTGCGGACGGAGGCGGCGGTAGCGGACGGGGACTAGAACCGCCAGCCGATCCCGATGGACGCGACGTACCCGCGCGGCGCCGAGCGCCCCCGGGACCAGCTCCGCGCCAACCCGGCCTCGTCGGCGCCCACGACGTCGGCGGTGGTCTCGGCGGCGTAGCGGGCGGGCGCCCAGCTCAGCTCGTCGATGGCGGCGGCGGTGTCCATGTCCACGGCCACGTCGGTCATGCCCTTGGAGCGGATGCCCACGCCGTAGCCCAGCTCCGCGTTGATCAGGAAGCCCGAGCGGAAGACCATGTCCACGCCGCCCGCGGGGGTGATGACCCAGCTTCGAAGCCGGTAGTCAGCCGTGCCGTCCACCACGTCGCCGTCGTAGGCGCCGCTCAGCTCAAGCTGGCGCACCCCGAACTCCGTGGCGAAGTAGGGGTGCCACAGGCCGTCGGGGTTCTTGCTGCGCTGGATCTCCGCCCGGGTGCCCAGTCCCCAGCTCTGCGCCTGCAAGGTGAGGTCCCGCTGGGACATCAGCGGGTCGAGGATGCGGTTGGCGGCGGCCTCCAGCAGGAAGGGCTGGCCGTAGCTGCCGGTCACCCCCAGGGCCAGGCCCAGCTTCTGGCCGCGGACCACGCCCACCAGCGCGGTGCCCTCGGCCCCCCAGGCGTTGAGCATCCACAGGCCGAAGCCCCCGACGCCCCGGTTTCGGGGCGTGGAGCCCACCCCCAGGCGGAGCTGCAGGTCACCGGCCTCCAGGGCGCGGACGTCAGCGGGCGGCGGCGGCGGGAGGTCGACGGCTGGCATGGCACTTCCTGTGTGTGGGGACACTGTAGACGCCCCGGGCCGAGGGCGCATTCCTCGATTCAGACACCTGGAGAGGGCCGGAGCGCTACGGCTCGACGACCAGCCCCTCGTTGGCGTCCACCGGACCCAGGCCCGCCTTGGTCGCGCCGCCCGGGACCCAGAGGACGCCGTCCACCGCGACCGCGCCGGTGCCGTGCCGCGGGGTGGGCATGGGGTCGAGGATCGCCCAGACGTCGGCCGCGGGATCGTAGACGGTGACGTCGTCGAAGACGCGGTGGTCGTCGTCGGGATCGCCCTCGCCGCCGATGGCGTAGAGGCGGTCGTCCCACACCGCCGCGGCGATCCCGCCCCGGGACGCGGGCAGGGGGGCGAGGGACTCCCAGGTCCCGGCGGCGGGGTCCCAGGCCTCGACGGTGGTCATGTGGCTGTCGATGCTGCCCCGGCGCCCGCCCGCGACCACCAGCCGGCCGCCCACCACCCCGGCGCCGGCGTGGTCCCGGGCGGTGGGCATCGGCGGCAGGGTCTCCCACCGGTCCTCGGCGGGGATGTAGGCGGAGAAATCAGCCACCGCCTCGCTGTCGATGAGCCCGCCCGCGACATAGACGCGGTCGCCGATGACCCCCACGGCCGAGGCCGCGCGGGGGGTGTTCATGGCGGCGCCCTCAGCCCAGGTGTCGGTGCCCGGGTCGTAGATCAGGACGGCCCCGACCTCCTCAAAGGAGAGGCCCTCCAGGACGCCGAGCACGAAGAGCTGGCCGTCGAAGGCGGCGGCGTTGGCGTGGTGGATGCGGTCGGGCAGGTCGGCGGCGACGCGCCAGGCGTCGGCCACCGGGTCGTAGGCCTCCACCCGGGCGGTGGTGCGCCCGACGGAGTTGTAGCCCCCCAGCACCCACACCTCGCCGTCCAGGGCCACGGTGCCGTTCTCCTGGAGCGGCGACAGCAGGGGGGCGCCGGCGATCCAGTCGGTGTCCACGGTGGCATCGGGGTCGGGCTTGGGGGCGCAGGCCAGAAGCAGGAGGAGCATGCGCCAAACGTAGCGCCTAACCGACCGCCCGCGCAGCCTCGGGTCGCAGGGCGCCGCGGGTCACCGTGTCCCTCAGGCTCTCGAGCTGGGAGAGCACCGGGCTGTAGGGGTGCTGGGCGCCGAGATCGGCAGGCAGGGCCGCGATCTGCTCCCGGCCGTCGCCGCAGAGCACCACCCGGCGGGTGGCGTCGGCGGGCCCGGACGGGGCCTTGGGGAAGCCGGCGGCGCGCAGGCCCTGGAACAGGCGGGCCCGGGTGCTGCGATCGACCCGGCCGGTCCAGGCGCGCTCGATGGGGCCCTGGGCGCTGCGCACCCACACCCAGCCGTCGGGGGCCAGCGACAGGGTGAGGCGCCGCTCGTCGCCGCGCTGCTCCTCAAAGACCAGCTCGGTGGCCTCGGGGAAGTCGAGCAGGGGGCGGCCCTGGCGGTGCCAGCCGCCCAGGCTCAGGTCGAGCCGCAGGGCGTCCTCGCCCTCGATCAAGGTGGCGGCGACGACGCGGCCGGCCCGGTTCAACCAGACCTCCAGCGCGGCGCCGCCCTGGTGCTGCAGGATGGTGTGGCGCTCGCTGGCGTCGAGCTGGATCCAGTCGAAGCGGGTGAAGCGGTCGGCGACCGCGTCCCACAGGTGCCCTGGGGCGGCGCAGGCGAGGGTGAGCGCGCGCTGGGCGTCGGAGAGGGTGGCCGGCGGGCGGCGGAAGTCCAGCTCGGGGGCGTCATCGGCGCGGGGCAGCGGGGTGGGCCTCAGCGGCCCGAGGACCGCCGAGAGCTGCGCGGCGCGCGCCCGAGGGAGGTCCTGCTCCAGGGACCAGCCCGCGGGGGTGAGCAGGGCCAGGGCGCGGTCGTCGTCGCGGCGCTCGAAGAGGCGAGCGCCCACAGGAAGCGGGGTGGGGGCGGACAGCAGCAGCTCGGGCAGGCGGCGCGGGCCGGGGCCCAGGCCGTCGCCCTGGTAGATGCCGGCGGGGCTGCCGTCGTCCCGGCGCAGGCGGGGGACCCAGGTCTCCAGCGGGCCGACGGGCATGCGATCCACCGGCACGCGCACCGAGCGGGCGATGGCCCGCGCGCTGAGGGGCAGCGCCACCCAGGGCAATGCGTCACCGCGCTGGTGCCAGGGCAGGCCCAAGGCGGCGGCGGCGGGGTCGGCGGAGAGCGGCGCGGCGCGATCGGCCAGCGTGGCCAGGCCGCAGACCCACGCCCGGCCCCCCAGCAGGTCCGCCAGCGTGGACGGACGGACGGGGCACATCAGCGTCGCGCCGCGCGAGAGGGCGCGGGTGACGGGGGCCAGAGGGTGAGGGGTCGGGAGCTGGTGAGCCATCCTGGTCTCCGTTGCCGCTGCCAGGATCTGACAGAGGCCCTATCCCCGCTCGGGGATCACCAGGACTCCGTTCATAGCCTGAGCGGCCCCGAATCACCACGAAAGGAAGGCGGAGGATGACCGGGGGCAGGTTCCGGTCAGGGGACGGCCGTGGCCTCGCAGACCGTGATGCTGTCGAACTCGCCGTACATGTTGAGGGTCGAGAAGCCCACCGTGCCCTCGGTGAAGCTGTCGTCGGTGGCCGTGGCCGTGATCACGGCGCCGTCAGCGCCCTCGGCCGCGCAGTACAGGTCGCTGCCCACCGCGTAGAAGCGCAGGGTCGCGGTGTCGCCGCCCGCGAGGTCGATCGCGCCGTGGTTGGTGCGGTCGAGCTGGTCGAAGGTGGTGTTCTCGGGGCAGCCCTCGTCGCACTCGGAGGAGACGTCGTCCTCCTCGTGGTCCATGAACTCGGCGAGCTGGAGGAAGGTGCCCTCGTCGAAGCAGTCCCGGGCCGAGTTGGAGGACAGCGCGCAGCGGTAGCCGTGGTAGCCCTCGTCCTGGTCGGCGTCGAGGGTGCTGCGCAGCAGCACGCCGGCCCGCCAGCGGTCCGCGCAGACCGGCCGGGCGGGCCACAGCTCGACGTTGAGGTCGCCGTGGCCGCTGGAGGCGCCGCCGTCGTCGTCCACCCGGCTCCAGTCGAACCACATCGACGCGCCGAGGCGCTTGTCCTTGTTGTTCGCCGAGTCTCCGAGCTGGAAGGGGTAGATGCCGCTGGCGGGGCGCTGGGTCAGGGTGACCGTGGCGCCGTCCCGGCTCAGGGTGCCGGCGGTCATGTCCCAGTACTCCCAGGTGTCGGAGAGCCAGGAGGGCTGGAGGGCGGCCATCTCGATCTTGGGGCCGCCGTAGGCGGGGCCCTGGCCCCGGTAGGTGAAGCGCATCTCGACGTCCCAGGTCTCGCCCAGGGTGCCCGCGCCCCCGCCCAGGCTGGTGACCGTGGCGGTGCCCTCCAGGGTGGCGCTGCCGTCGGTGTCGACGGCGAAGACCGCGTCGCCGTCCTCGAACTCCAGGATGACGGTGGCGCCGGACTCGTTGAAGTCGGGCAGCCACAGGGCGTGGCCGCCGTCGTAGGCGAACACGCTGTACCGGCGGTCGTCGCACTTCACCGGGTCGGCCACGAACAGGAGATCCCGGGTGTTGCCGCGCCCGGGGCGGGCGGCGTCCTGGTTGAGCCAGCCCCGCCCCACCCAGGCGCTGGCGTCGGGGTGGCGGTGGCCGTCCTGCTTGAGCAGGAAGGTGGGCCCGGAGGAGGCGTAGTCGTAGAGGTCCCAGGACTGACCGGCGGTGTCGGCGTTGTCCAGGCTCAGGATCCAGCCCTGGTTCTCCAGCTCGCCGGAGCCGATGTCGGCCTCCCAGCCGTCGGAGACCGCGCTGACGTTGGCGTTGTAGACCAGGTAGAGCTGGTAGTGGCCCTCGCCGAAGCCGTAGCTGGTGCCGCTGTCCTCGCCGCCGTAGACCGTGCCCCAGACCCGCACCGCGCCCGTGGTCTCGTCGATCGAGCTGTAGACCGAGGCGTCTTGGGTGTCGAAGGAGAAGGTGGTGACGCCGCCGGTCGCGCCGGTGAGGCCGCTGAACAGGCCGTCCAGCCGCAGGCCGTAGTAGGGCTCGGCGGCGGCGCCGTCGGGGTGGTCGTGCAGACGGAACAGGGTGCCGTCGCAGTCGCCGCAGCTCGCCTCGGTGCCCCGGCTGGCCACGGTGGCGAACACCGCGACGTCGCCCCAGGTCTCGGCGTGGCCGAGCTGGGCCTGCTGGCCGCCGCTCTGGGCGAAGGTGGCCGCGCCGTTCCAGGCCCAGGGGTCGTCGAGCTGCTCGGTGGGGGCGAACCAGCCGTCGTCAGCGGAGAGGTCGTCGGTGTAGAGGACCTCGCCGAGGCTGGCGTCGCCGTCGTCGCAGTCCTGGAAGTCGGGCACGCCGTCGCCGTCGTTGTCGGTGGAGTCGCTCAGCAGGTGGACCGGCCCGGTGACCGGGGCGCAGCCAGGGTACGCGGCGTTGAAGCCGCGCAGGGCGGCGAGCAGGGCGTTGGCCTGGTCTGCGTCGTTGGCCTGGGCGGCGAGCAGGTCGGCGGGGCTGGCCCCGGCGTAGAGGCCCTCGGGGACCTGCAGGCGGCCGAGGTCGTCGACCCCGCCGAACACCCCGCGCCGGTTGGCGGCGAGGTTCAGGGCCAGGGTGGCGCGCTCGGCCTCGACCGGGCCGCTCATCCAGAGGTGGTGGAGGAACGCCTCCGCGCCCGCGTGGGCGGACAGCTCGGGCTCGGCCCCGAAGTCGGACCAGCGCTCCAGCACGAAGGCGGCGAAGCCCTCGGTGCGGGCCTGGGTGGCGGTCCAGGTGCAGGCCCCGGCCGGGGTGGGGTCGCCGTCGCCGAAGCCGCCGATGGTGAGGGCGTCGTCCGGCGCAGCGGGGCTGCGATCGGGGGCGGGGGCGTCGCAGGCGACGAGCCCGGCGAGGGTGAGGCTGGCGGCGAGGAGGCCGTGAATGCGCGTCATGCTGTTGTTTCTCCCTGCTGTCGCGGTCCGTGCGGGGTTCTTCTTCCTGAAGAGGGCGATTGTACCGGATCTCTCCCCGCCCACGGTGACGAGGCGCGGTCAGGGCGGCCGAAAGCCGCTGCGTAAGGAAATCCGCCCGGATCCGGGCGGCGACCGGTCCGCGCGCCTGCGGGGCGTCAGTCGGCTATGTGGAGGGTCGGAGCGCCGATGACCGAGACCCCTCCCCCCTCCCCGGCCCGTCGGGGCTGCGCCATCCTGCTCATCGCGACGGTCGCCGTGGGGCTGGCGGCCGGCGGCTTCTTCTGGTGGCAGGAGCGCCAGGCCCTGCAGCGCCAGGCGGCGGAGGCCGAGGCCGCCTTCGCGCCCGCCCGCGAGGCGATGCAGGCCGCCGAGGTGGCCGAGCCCGCCTACGACATCGACCAGACCATCCGGGCGCTGCACGAGATCGACCAGGCCGCGTACTCCGCGGAGTCCCTGCCCGACTGGCTGCGTCAGGTCGGCACCCGCGACTACCGCGACGTGGCCCCCGAGGTGCTCGCCGCCCGGCGCGAGCTGCTCGACATCCTCCAGCGGCTCTACGGCGCCCAGGTGGAGCTGGAGGATCAGGAGGCGCTGTGGGACTTCTCGGCGTCCCTGCTGCTGCTCTCCACGGTGAGCGTGGTCCAGGTCGAGGGCGACCTCAACCCCCTCACCCCCAGCGGCGCGGTGTCCGTGGACCGGGCCCAGGCCCAGGAGCTGCTGGACGACCTCGTGGCCCGACAGGAGGAGCGCGGCCGGCTCCAGGCCCAGCTCCGCGGCGTCGAGGCCGAGCTGCTGGACGCGACCCTGCGGTACTCCGAGGTCTTCTACAAATATGTCGAGGAGTGGGACCGGCTCAGCCAGACCCGGGATCGCGCCTACCTCGCGGCCAGCCGGGGAGACTGGGCCCGCGCCGCTGAGGCCGCTGATGCTGCAATGCAGCAAGCCCCCAAGGAGCGCGAGGCCCACCTGCTCCGCGCCCTGGCGGCCATCGAGGGCGGCGAGATCGAGACCCCCGAGGGCGCCCAGGCCACCCGCGCCCTGCTCACCGACTTCATCGACCAGCACCCCGAGCGCAGCGCCCCCGCCTTGCTGCTGCTGGGCGTCCTGGAGTCCCGGGTGGGCGACCCCGCCGAGGGCCGCCTGCGCCTGGACGAGGCCGCCAAGGAGTACCCCCGCCAGTCCGCCGCCCTCGACGACATGCTCGACCCCTACCGGGCCCGCGCCTGGCTGCGCAAGACCCCCGAGGGCGGGCGCATCCTGGACCTCTACCAGTCCACGATGGTGGGGGCGGGCTGGTTCAGCCCCGACCTGCAGATGGCCCGCCTGGCCTTCGACGCCGGGGACGCCGCCGCCGGCCGCGAGCAGGTGCTCAAGCACTTCTCCCGCCGCCGCAACGACAAGCAGTGGGCCGCGCTCGTCAGCGACCTCGTCTACTGCTACGAGCTGCTGGGCGACGACTACCGGGCCATCTTCCCCGAGGACCTCTGGCTGGATCTGGAGCTGTCCGAGTCCACCTTCGGCAGCAGCTACGGCGTGAAGGTGCGCAACCGCAGCGACCGCGCCCTCAAGAACGCCAGCCTCGTGCTGGCCCTGCGGTTCACCGACATGCACGCCGGGGACCTCCAGCCCTTCGTGGTCGGCAAGACCCAGCCGCAGGTGGCGCCCCACGCGGTCACCGACTTCGGGGACGTCGAGGTGCGCTACCCCCTGTGGGGCGAGGAGAAGACCACCCGGGACGTCATCGACCCCCGCGCCGTGCTGGTCTCCGACGAGGCGGTCATCTGGGTGGACACCGAGCAGTTCAAGATCACCGAGGTGAAGGAGGCCGCCCGCGCGGCGGCCGCGGCCCCGCGCCCCCAGGACACCACCCAGCGCATGCTCTCCCAGGCCCTCCAGGGCATCCGCTCGGAGGCCGATCTGACCGTGACGAAGAGCTTCCTCAAGGACGACGTCACCGTCCGGCTGCCCAAGCAGCTCGCCCTGCTGCGCCCCTTCTTCAAGCTGCGCTACGGCGATCAGGAGCTGCCCGCCCGGGAGAACCTCATCCTGGGCGACGACATCGCCCTGACCTTCGAGGGGGTCGGCGACTTCGAGGACCTCAACGCCCCGGTCGAGCTGGAGCTGATCGCGGAGACCCCCTACGGCGCGGTGTCGATGCGCTGGATGGTCGGCCCCGACGGCACCGCGCGGCTGCTGGACGCGGGGCTGGGGCGATGACCCGGCCGGCCTGCGCCCGCTTCGACGCTGAGGCGTCACACCCCCCGACGAGCGACCGAGGATAAACGGGGGCATCCTTGTGTCCGAGGTGACCATGCCACGCCACGCCCTGACCGCCCTGCTCCTGCTCGCCGCCTGCTCCGACAAGGGGCCGGGGGTGGTCGTCCCCGACGACACCGCCGCCACGGACGACACCGCCGTCGACGACACCGCCCCCCAGCGGGAGGGGATCGACTGCGGGGTGACCCTGGAGCCGGCCCAGGACGGCGTCTGCGCGGTGGTCTCGGTGGGCGGGGAGGGCCTGTGGCTTCGCGGGGACGTGCTCTCCCCGGAGGGCATCCTGCTGGGCGGCTCGGTGGTGCTGGACGACGAGGGCCTCATCGCCTGCGCCGCCTGCGACTGCGCCGAGGCGGTGGCCGGCCTCGACCCGGTGCAGGTCGACTGCGCGGCGGGGGTCATCTCCCCCGGGCTCATCAACCCCCACGACCACATCACCTACACGGAGGGCTGGCCCATCGACCTGGGCGAGACCCGCTACGACCACCGCCACGACTGGCGCGGCAGCCTCACCACCCCCAGCAACGGCAACAGCGACGGCACGCGCTGGGGGGAGCTGCGGCAGCTCCTGGCCGGGACGACCAGCATGGTGGGCTCCGGCGGCGAGCCCGGCGGGGTGCGCAACCTGGACGAGGGCGACGGCCTGGAGGGCCTGGACATCGACGTCGTCGTCAACGAGACCTTCCCTCTGGGCGACAGCAACGAGACCTTCCGCAGCAACTGCGGCTGGAGCTACCGGCACACCGAGGCTGAGATCGGCCGCTTTGACGCGTATGTGCCCCACGTCGCCGAGGGCATCGACACCTACGCCGCCGCCGAGTTCGCCTGCCAGTCGGCCAGCACCGGCGGCGCCGAGGACGCCACCGAGGCCAACACCGCTCACATCCACGGCATCGGCCTGACCACCACCGACTACTACCGCATGGCCCGGGACCACGCCCAGCTCGTGTGGTCGCCGCGCTCGAACATCGCGCTCTACGGGCACACCGCCCAGGTCACCATCTTCCACCGCCTGGGGGGCACCATCGCCCTGGGCACGGACTGGACCTACTCGGGCTCGGCCACGATGCCCCGGGAGCTGGCCTGCGCCGACCAGCTCAACCAGCAGCAGTACGGCGGGCTGTTCACCGACGCCGACCTGTGGCGCATGGCCACCGAGAACGCGGCGATCGCCACGGGGGTGGCCGACCGGCTGGGCCGGCTGGAGGCGGGCTTCGTCGGGGACATCGCGGTGTTCGACGCCCGCAACGAGGAGGGCTACCGCGCGGTCATCGAGGCCCCGCCGGAGGGCGCGGCGCTGGTGCTGCGGAGCGGCGAGGCCCTGTACGGCGAGGCCGCGGTGATGTCGGTGCTCTCCCCGGAGTGCGAGGCCTTCGACGCCTGCGGCTCCGCCCGGGGGCTGTGCGCCGAGGCCGAGTACGGCGACACCGTGGAGGAACTGGCCGACTCGGCCCCCGACGCCTACCCGCTGTTCTTCTGCGGCGGGCCGCCCATCGGCGAGCCCACCTGCGCGCCCTCCCGCCCGGGGGAGTATGGCGGCGCGACCACCGATGATGCCGATGGCGACGGCCTCACGGACGACGTCGATCTCTGCCCGACCGTCTTCGCCCCCCTGCGCCCCCTCGACGACGGGGTCCAGCCCGACCTCGACGGCGACGGGGTGGGCGACGCCTGCGACGAGACGCCGCTGCCCGAGGACATCGACGGCGACGGCATCGAGAACAGCGCCGACAACTGCCCCCTGGACGCCAACGAGCCCCAGGACGACGCGGACCAGGACGGCCGGGGCGACGTCTGCGACGCCTGCCCGACGACGGCCAACCCCGACCGGGGCTGCCCCGAGGAGGTCCACGTCATCACCATCGACGAGATCCGCACCACGCCCAGCGACATCGGGACCCGGGTGCAGATCGGCCCGGTGGTGGTCACCGGGGTGGGCGACCAGGGCATCACCGTCCAGGACCCCGCCGACGAGGACGGGCGGTACGCCGGCATCTACGTCTACAGCGGCGGACGGGAGTCCTGGTCGGTGGGCGACGTGGTGACCGTGTTGGCCACCGTGGGCGACTACTACGGCGAGGGCCAGCTCCAGGAGCCCGAGATCACCGCCGCAGCGGGCGACTACGCGATCACCCCCCTCCCCCTCACCGTCGCCGAGGCGGCCACCGAGCCCTACGAGGGCGTGCTCGTCACCCTCACCGACATCACCGAGGTGGAGTACCCCTACGACTGCGCCGCCGACGGCACCGGCTGCGCCGACCCCGAGCTGTGGCAGGTCAACGGCCGCAGCGGGATCATCGTCTTCGACCGCCTCTACGAGGGCTCCGCCTGGGCCGAGCACGCTGGAGAGACCCCGGTCACCGGCGTGATGAACTGGCGCTGGGAGCGGCGGCGGATCATGCCGCGGGGGGATGACGACTTCGGGGAGTGAAGGGTCACTCCGGGAACGGCGGCGGGATCTCCCCCGGGTGGGCCCGGGTCAGCTCGAACATGAGGAAGAACGCGGCCTGGAGGTAGGCGGCGGGGGTGTCGTCGTCGACGCCCTCGGCGGCGGCCTCGGCGAAGGTGTCGCGGAAGTCCTCGGCCTGGTTGCGCTCGCCGGCGGTGAGGTGGGTGGAGCCCAGCACGCCCTCCATCAGGGCGGCGGCGTCGGCGGCGTCGACCTCGGAGAGGGTCTGCGGGCCGACGTCCTCGAAGCGCTCGGTGTCGTCGCCGAAGGACTTCACGGCCAGGGCGGTGAAGCGCAGGTGGTCCCGCACGACGCGGTAGTCGATGGTGTCGGCGGTGTCCTCGACCGTGTGGTAGAAGGCCATGCCCGGGGCGGTGACCCACAGCGAGGGCACCGGCTCGTCCAGGGCCCACAGGCTGTCCTGGTCGCTGCCGAAGATGACGATGGGGGAGCGGTTCACGAACGCCACGTCGGCGTCGGAGAAGGCGGATAGCGCCCGGAACCGGTCCCGCAGGGCGGGGCAGCGCTCCCCGCCGAGCAGCACGAGCGGCCCGTAGTCCGGCAGGATCGGGCGGCCGAAGGGATCCAGGGACAGCCCCAGCACCACGTCGTCCAGGGTCACCCCCGGGTCCACGGTCCAGGCCTCCGAGCCGTTGAGCCCGCCCTCCTCGGCGTCGGTGATGAGGAAGAGCACCGAGCGCTCCAGCGTGACGCCCTCGTCCACGAAGACCCGGGCCAGCTCCAGCAGCGACGCGACCGCCGTGATGTCGTCCAGCGCGCCGTTGTAGACCTCGCCGTCGCGGTCCACGCCCAGGTGGTCATAGTGGGCCATGAGCACGATGTACTCGTCGGGGCGGGCCGTCCCGGGCAGGACGCCGGCCAGGTTCCAGCCGGTGTCCGTCTCCACCGGGACCACCGCGCCGGTCTCGTCGAAGGTGTAGCGGCCGTCGTCCAGGGCCAGGTCGAAGGGCACCTCGAAAGCCTCGCCCAGCGGCGTCAGGCCGATCGACCCCATCTGCTCGGCCAGGTGCTCCCGGGCGAGGCGGTGGCCCTCAGAGCCGGGGGTGCGGCCCTGGAAGGCGTCCCCGGCGAGCAGGTCGACCTCATCCCGGATGCGGGTCATGGAGAGGGCGTCGAGCACCGCGTCGGGCAGCGGGGGCTCGGGGGCGGCGCTGTCGACGGAGGCGTCCTTGCAGGCGAGCAGGCCGAGCAGAAGGATCATCCGCGATCCCGGAGCTGCGGCCCGAGCTGGCGGACGAAGGTGACCGGCGTGAACATCACGAAGGTGTAGCTGGTGAGCCGGCTGGTGCCGAGCTGCAGCTCGTCCATGTCCCGGTCGATCTCGCCGTCGCCGTCGCGGTCGTAGAAGTTCACCGGCAGGCGGTTGTGGTGACCGAAGCCCCAGCCGACGGACACCATCCCGGCGAGGTTCAGGGCCAGGGCCCCGCCGTGGGTGCGGATGAGGTTGCCCTCGTAGTCCCGCCAGCTCTGGACCGGCGCGACCAGCAGCATGGGGGAGAACGGCAGGTCCAGGCGCCCGGCGCTGGAGGTCCAGGTGGCCGCGACCCCCGCCACCGGCACGGCGTTGGGCAGCCCCAGGCGGGCGGTGCCGAGGTTGCGGTTGAAGCCCAGGTGCAGATCCGCGATGGCGCTCACGCCGTCGAAGCGCAGGCTGCCCACGCTGAGCCGGTCGCCGCGCGCGCAGAAGTCGGAGACGCAGGAGCGCCCCTGGCGGGCCAGGATCGGGGCAGAGAGGGCGGGGGCGACGGCCGGCGGCGGGGGCGGCGCCGGGGCCACCGGCGCGGTGGACCCCCAGGTGTCCGAGGGCGTGGAGGCCGCGGGCTCGGTGGACCCCCAGGTGTCCGAGGGCGGCACCGGGGGCGTGCCCGTGCCCGAGATCGGATCGGGCGGGGTCCAGGGCTCCAGGGCCGGGGTCGCGCTCTGCGGCGGGGTCCAGGCCGGCGAGGCGTCCATGGGGGGCGGCGTCCAGGCCGGCGGCGGGCGGGAGGAGACCGGGGGCGGGGTCCACACCTCCAGCGCGGGCGGGGACGCGCTGGCGGGCGGCGTCCAGGGGGAGCCCGGCACGGGCGCGCGGGTGGGCGGCGGCGTCCAGGGCGCCGGGGCCGCCGGAGCGGCCGGGACCGCGTCCCAGGCGTCCGAGGGGTCGGCCTCGTCGTCGGCGGGCGGCGTGCTCCAGGGTTCGTCATTGGCGAGCGCCGAACCGAGGGCCAGCGCGAGCAGCAGCGGGAGGGTCACAGGTCGGTCTCCGGGGTGACGAGGTGCGTTGCTTCAGTCCTCCAGGCCGTAGCTCCGGATCCGGCTGGCCAGGGTGGAGCGCGCCACACCCAGCTCCCGGGCCACCGCCGAGCGGTTGCCGCTGTGGCGGCGCATGGCGTCCTGGATCAGCATGCGCTGGGTGGTCTCCAGGGTGACGCCGCCGCCGCTGGCGGGGTCTGCGGCCGTGGGGAGGTGCTCGAAGGACCAGGGGGTGAAGGAGATCGCCGAGGCGGAGATGCGAGGGCCGCCCATCACCAGGGCGCGGGTCAGCACGTTGCGCAGCTCGCGGGCGTTGCCCGGGAAGCTGTGGCGGCGCAGCGCCTCCAGGGCGTCGGGCATGATGCTGACGTCCTGGCCCAGGCGGCTGGCGATGGCCATCGCGATGATGGGCAGGTCCTCGGGGCGCTCGCGCAGCGGGGGCAGCTTCACCACGATCACCGCGAGGCGGAAGTACAGGTCGGCCCGGAACCGCCCGGCCTTGACCTCCTCCTCCAGGTCGCGGTTGGTGGCCGCGACGACCCGCACGTCGGGGTAGCTGACCCGGGTGCCGCCCACCCGACGGACCTCGCCCGACTCCAGGGCCCGCAGCAGCTTGGCCTGGGCGGACTCGGGCAGCTCGCCGATCTCATCCAGGAAGAGGGTGCCGCCGTCGGCGGCCTGGAAGGCGCCGTCGGTGCGACGCTCCGCGCCGGTGAAGGCGCCGCGCTCGTGGCCGAACAGCTCGGACTCGAAGAGGGTCTCGGCGATGGCCCCGCAGTTCACCGCGACGAAGGGGCCGGAGGCGCGGGGCCCCTCGTCGTGCAGGCCCCGGGCGGCCAGCTCCTTGCCCGTGCCGGACTCGCCCTGGAGCAGCACCGCCGCCGCGTCGAACAGGGACACCCGCCGCAGGACGCCGAAGATGCCCCGGAACGCCGCGCTGGCGCCCACCATGGTGCCGAAACTGTCGGCCTCGGGGCGCTCGACGGCCAGCTCGTGGGCCAGATGGAAGACGGTCTGACCGGCCACGACGGGCTCGTCCACGAACACGGGCAGGGCGGCGGTGACCCGCTCGCCGTCGACCACCACAGGGCCCCGGCCGGGGATGAGGATGGCCCGGCCCCGGTTGACCTGGATGGTGAGGTGGTTGTGGGCCAGCTCGGGGTCGCCCAGGGCGACGCGGCTGCCGGGGCCGCCGATCTCCTGCTGGCTGCGGGTGAGGAGGTGGCGCTCGCCAGCCGCGGGCCCTTCGTCCACCACCAGCACCAGCCGCTTCACCGTGAGCTGATCGTCGCTGGCCACGAGCTGCTCGGCGGGCACGTGCCCCGCCGCCCGGGTGGACAGCGTGGGGCGGCTCGCGGCGTCGGCCGCCTCCGAGAAGCGGAGCGCGTAGCCGCCGACGCCGATGACGTCGCCATCCTTGAGGGGGGCGTCGTCCTGGATGGGGCGCCCGTTGAGCTGGGTGCCGTGGCGGCTGCGGTCCCGCAGGGTCCACGCGCCCTCCCGCCCGGTGATGACGCAGTGGGTGCGGCTGACGGTCTCGCCCGGTACGACGAGATCGCAGTTGTCCGCCCGCCCGATCATGGTGCGACCGGGGTGGACCTTGTACTCCAGGAGGCGGGTCTGCCCCCGCATGAAGACCAGACGAGGCATAGGGCGGCACTCTATCACCCAGGAGCCGGCCGCGCCCGGCGGATACCGCCGCCTGCCCTGCCCCTTACACTGCGCCGACATACGGGGACCGGATTCTGTCCGGGGGTGTTAGAGAGCCCGTAATCCCCCGGGAGAAGTCCGCGTGCAGAGCGTCCCCAGAACGGGCAGCTTCCTCGATGAGGTCAGGACCCGGCTCGGCCCGGACGCGGTCGCGCTGGACGAGGCCCGGCTCCGCGCCGCCGGGCGGAACGTCGAGGGCTTCGACGTGCGCGTCCCTGCGCTCATCCGGGCCCGCTCCACGGCCGAGGTCCAGGCGGTCATCCAGGCGGCCAACGCCTGGCGCCAGCCCCTCCACCCCTTCAGCCGGGGGCGGAACTGGGGCTACGGCACCCGGCTGGGGCCCGACCCCGACGCCGTGCTGCTGGACCTCTCCGGCCTGACCGGGCTGCGCCTGGACCTCGACAACGGCGCCGCCTGGATCGAGCCCGGGGTGACCCAGGCCCAGCTCGCCGCCGCGCTGGAGGGCACGCCCTTCTACGCCGACGTCACCGGCTCCAGCGCCGACACCAGCGTGCTCGGCAACACCCTGGAGCGGGGGGTCGCCTACAACTCCCTGCGCGCCGACGCCCTGCGGCAGCTCGAGGTCGTGCTGGGGGACGGCACGCTGCTGCGCACCGGCTTCGGCCACTACCCCCACAGCGCCCTGGGGGCCCTCTACCGCCACGGCGTCGGGCCGGACCTCACCCCGCTGTTCCTCCAGTCCAACTACGGGGTGGTCACCGGGGCCACCGTGGCGCTGCGCCCCCGCCCGGAGCGGCAGCTCACCTTCCGCGCCGGCCTGCGCGACCCCGCGCAGCTCCCCGCCTTCATCCGGGCGCTCTCGGACCTCAAGCGCGCGCTGGGCATGGACTCCATCGTTCACGTCGGGGATCGGGCCCGGGCCCTGAGCACCGTCGGGCCGGTGGCGCGGGCGCGGGCCGAGGCCCTGGGGACGAGCCTGACCCGCGCGGAGACCGAGGCCCTGGTCGGGCGCATCGTGACCAGCCCCTGGACGGCTCTGGGGGTCCTGGAGGGCACCCGGGGCCAGGTCGCCGCCGGCCGCAGGGCCCTCCAGCGCGCCCTGCGCCCCTTCGGGCCGGTGCGCTTCGACGCCTGGCGGGGCATGGACCGGGTCGCCCGGGTGGCCGGGTGGCTGGGCTGGACGAGGGTGCACGCCCTGGCCTGGGCCGTCCGGGAGCTGGCCGGGCTGACCCGGGGCGTGCCCACCCGCGAGACCCTGCGCAGCGTTCACTGGCCGCTCCAGGAGGACAGCCCGACCTGGGCGTGCCCCGAGCAGGGTCCGGCGGGCTGGCTGCTGTTCACCCCGCTGATGCCGGCCCGGGACGGCACGGTGCGCGAGGCGCTGGCCGAGCTGGCCCGGATCACCGCCGCCCACGACACCCCCGCGAGCGTGACGCTCAACCTGCTCACCGACGCCGTGCTGGAGGCGGTGGTCAGCCTGACCTTCCCGCTGGACGACGCGGCGGCGCGGGACCGGGCCCACGCCGCCTGCGACGCCCTGCACCGCACCTTCGTCGCCCGGGGGTGGATGCCCTACCGCACGACCCGAGCGCACCATGACACCCTCCACACCCCCGGCGACCCCTTCTGGGAGGTCACCGCGCGCCTCAAGGACGTCCTGGATCCCAACGGGATCCTCTCTCCGGGGCGCTACGTGCCCGCCCGGGGGCCCCGTGTCCGCTGAAGCCCTGCACACCCGCACCGTCGACCTGCTCACCCTGGACGAGGCGCAGCGGCGGTCGCTGGTGGCGCAGCTCCAGCCCCTGCACCAGCGCGTGTTCGTGCCCCCGGAGGACGAGGACCTCACCGCCCACCTCATCAAGCCCGGGGCGCTGGCCGCCCGGCTCCAGGTCAGCGAGGGCCCGGCGGGCGCGCCCATCAGCTACAGCGGGGCCTACCTCTACGAGCACCCCTTCCAGGGCGAGCCGTGCATGGTGTTGCGCAGCACCATGGCCGTCCACCCCGACCACCGGGGGCGCACCCTGCACGGCGCCTTCCTGGCCGGGGAGATGCTGCGGCACATCGCGGCCTGGCCCGGCCGCCGCATGTTCGCCCTCGACCCCATCGTCCACCCCACCAGCTTCCTGCTCAAGACCCGGTTCATGGGGCACATCCACCCCCACTGGGGCTACGACACCCCGCCCGAGCTGGCCGGGTTCGTGGATGGGGTCGCCGACGCCTGGGGCCTGCCGGCCGTGGACCCCGCCGACCCCTGGGTGCGCGCGGTGGGGGGCCGCACCCGGGAGACCCCGGCCGAGCGCAGGTTCTGGGCCCGCGACCCCCGCCCCGAGGTGCAGTTCTTCCTCAAGCTCAACCCCGACTACCACGAGGGCCACGGCCTGATGGTGCTCTCGGTGCTCGACGCGGCGAGCTTCCTCGCGGCGGTCGGGCGGCTGGGGCGCCGCCAGCTCCGGCGGCGGGTGGACGAGGCCTCCGCGCGGCTCCAGCTCCTGGGCTGGAGCGGTCGGGTGGGGCGGGACGACGCGGTGGAGGCCCTGGCGGCCTGCCCCCTGCTGCGCGGCGCGTCCCGGACCTCCCTGGAGGCCCTCGCCGACGCCGCCCGCCCCCGCCGGGTGCCCGCGGGCTGGCGGGTCATCCGCCAGGGCGACGAGGCCGACGCCCTCTACGTCATCACCGAGGGCGCGGCCTCGGTCGAGCTGGAGGAGGGCGGCGGCCGGCGGCCCCTGGACCAGCTCGAGGTCGGCGCGATGTTCGGCGAGATGGGCCTCCTGCTGGAGCAGCCCCGCTCGGCCACCGTGCGGGCGGCCAGCGCGCTGCGCCTGCTGGAGATCGACCGCGCCGCGCTCACCGGGCTGATGGACCGCGACCCGGCCATGGCCCGCGCCCTGTGGAGCGAGGTCGCCCGCCGCTGCCTGGTCTCCCAGGCCCTGGCCTCGCCCCGCCTGCGCCACCTGGACCACCACGGCCGCCGCCGCTGGATCGGCGCCCCCGAGGTCGAGCGCCTCCACGACGGCGAGCGGCGCGTCCAGCCGGAGGACGGGACCCTGCTCGTGCTCACCGGGGGGGTCGAGCTGCTCGCCGGGCGCTACGGCCGCCTCGGGCCGCTGTCGCTGGTGGAGCTGGAGGCCGGGGAGCAGATGGTGGCCCGGGGCACGACCCGGGTCGTGCGCCTCCCGCCCGCGCCGGTGGCGGCGGTGGGGTGAGGCTCAGCGGCGGGTGGCCACGGCCAGGATCGCCAGCGCGCCCGAGACCGAGAAGCCCACGATCTGCTGCCCGAAGGCCAGCGAGGGCACCAGCGCCCCCAGCGCGGCCAGGCCGTACCACATCAGGGCGAAGGGCAGCATCCAGCGGCTGACGAAGGGCCACAGCACGGTCGACGCCAGCGCGATGTAGGTGCTCTCGATGACCAGGATGTAGTGGACGTCCAGCCCGAACCGCCACGCCAGCACCCGGTTGGCCTCGATCATCAGCCCCGAGCCGATGATCGCGGCGGCGAAGCCCCGGTTCTGGGCGCTGTCCGCCACCCAGCGGCGGCTGAGCAGCACCATCCCGATCATCACGACGTTGAAGATGACCCCGATGCGCACGAGCTGGGCCGCGTTGACCGCCTTCGGGTCGGTCAGGACGCCGCCGAAGATGCCCCCGACCATCAGGAAGCCGGCCAGGGAGATCGCCAGCAGCAGCCGCCCCCGCCCTACGCTGCCCACGCGGGGGTCGAAGGTGCGCGCGCGCTGGTCCCGCTCGGCCAGGGCCTGCTCCAGCGCCTCCAGCCGGGCGTGGGCCTCGGGCACGGAGACCCCCAGGGCCTCCAGCTCGGCCAGGGCGTGGCGGGCGTGCTCACCGCCGCCCCGGGACAGCTCCCAGTCAACGGCGAGGCGCAGCGCCCGCTCCAGCCCGCCGCGGGCCTCGGGGCTCTCGGGCCAGATGAGCAGGGCCTCGCGCAGGCCGAACCGGCTCTCGGTGAGCGCCTCGGTCACCGCCCGGGGGTCGGGCTCGGCCTCCTGGAGCAGGGCGTCGAGCTGCTCCAGCCGGGCCAGCGCGCTCTCGGTGAGCAGGATGGCGTTGCGGTTGCGCAGCCACTCGGTCAGCTCCAGCTCGAAGGCCTGGGCGGTGGGGTGGCGGGCCTGGGGGTCGCGCTCCAGGGCGCGGGTGCAGGTCTCCCGCAGCACCCTCGGGGTGGAGGGGGGCAGCGCCGCGCCCATCCAGTCGAAGGCCGAGCGGATGCTGTCCTCGGCGGAGTCCCCGACGTGCGGCGGCCGCCCCATGAGGATCTGGTGGAGGCAGGCCCCCAGCATGAAGACGTCGGAGGCCACGCTGGAGCGCCGCGTCGGGTCCAGGGTCTCGGGGGGCATGTGGGTGGGCGTGCCCACGACGCGCCGCAGGCTGTCGGGGTCGTGCAGCTCGGCGGCGGCCCCCCAGTCCAGCAGATGGACCTCGCCGTGCGCCCCGATCATGACGTTGGAGGGCTTGATGTCGCGGTGCAGCACGCCGCGGGTGTGGGCGAAGTGGACCGCGCGGCAGACCTCCACGAGGATCTCGACGTTGCGGACCAGGGGGTCGGGGGAGCCGGCCAGGCGGGTGGACCACTGGGCGTGGTCCGGCGCGCCGATCAGCTCGCTCCAGGCGGTGCCCTGGACCAGCTTCATGACCAGCAGGGGCTCGCCGGTCTCGGGGTCCTGGCCGAGGGTGTGCAGGGGGACGATGTTGGGATGCTCGAGCTTCGCGACGATGCGCGCCTCGCGCAGCAGCAGCTCCAGGGCGACGTCGCGCTTCTCGGGCCGGGCCCGCTTGATGGCGACCTCGCGCTCCAGCAGCGGCTGGGCCGCGCGGTGGACGATGCCGGAGCCGCCCTCCCCGAGGGTGTCCTGGACGCGCAGCCAGGTGTCAACGTCCGCGAGCACGCCCTCGGCCTCGGTCTCGTCGTCGCTCAGGGTGAGGGTGGGCAGGCTGGGAATCCGGCCCCACCGCCGAACCGGAGGAGCCTCCTCGGGCAGCCGGTCGGTCGCGTCCTGCTCCATCGCCGCGTCGGGGATCTCCTTCATGAAGTGGTCGACGGTGTTGGACACGGTGGTGACCATGGTGGGTCGATTGCCTCATTCATGTTGGAGATAAGCTCATCTTAGCTGAAGGATGTGGTATACTGAAGATTTCGTTTTTCAGGATATGGAAGTTTTTCGAAGTTGAGCGGGTTTCTGTCGCGCGCTGGACGTCGCGGGGTGGGATCGGGGGGCGGGGCGCCCGGTCGGTTCGCGGGGCGGTTGGCGGGTTGGTGATGACGCGGGGCGGATCACACCAGCGCGGGGGCCCCCAGCCATGACGAACCTGCGAGGGGTGCTATCCTCCCCTTCGAGATGGACTCCACGAAGGCCCCCGTCACCCCGACGAGCGCGCGCCGGGCCGGGTGGCTGGGGCGCGCCGCGCTCCTGCTGGTCTCCACCGCGGTCGCCCTGGCCGCGGTGGAGGGCTTCGCGCGGCTCACCGGCCCCGACGGCGCGACCTTCAGGGTCGCCGGGGTCCAGGCCGAGGGCATGGATCAGCTCATCGAGCCCGACGACGCCCTGCTCTGGCGGCTGGTGCCCCTGTCCGAGGCCACCGTGCGCAGCGCGGAGTACCGCGTCCACGTCCGGATCAACGGCCTGGGCCTGCGCGGGCCGGAGCTGGGGCCGCCCGCCCCCGGGGAGCAGCGCCTGCTGCTGCTGGGGGACTCCTTCACCCTGGCCGCCCAGGTCGAGGAGGACGAGAGCTACGCCGCGCGCCTGGGGGCGGCCCTCTCCGAGCGCCTGGGCCGCCCGATCGTCACCCTGAACGCCGGGGTGGACGGCTACGGCACCCGCCAGGCCGTGCAGCGCGGCCAGCAGGTCCTGGAGCGCACCCCGGCCCAGGGCGCGGTGCTGTTCTTCTTCCTGGGCAACGACCTGTGGGAGAACGCCCGGCTCGACGAGCGCGCGGCGTCGCGCCAGGAGACCGCGGGCGCGGACCACCGGGCCGCCGAGGGCCGCAAGAAGGACGGCAACCCCCTGCACCTCTGGCTCGCCCGGCGCTCCCAGGCGTATGCGTGGGCGGCGACCGTCATGGCCCGCTACGCCGGGATCAGCGAGGCCCAGGCCGCCCGCTACCGCGAGGAGCTGCAGGTCTTCACCGACGACGCCCTCATCGAGGCCTGGATCCCGGACACCCGGGCGGCGCTGCTGGGCTTCCGCGACCTGTGCCGCCAGCGGCGCATGACCTGCGCCATCGCCGCGATCCCGCCGGCCTTCGTCGTCTACCCCCGGCGGGCGGACGCCACCTTCTCCGCCTTCGGCCTGGACCCCGCCGCCCTCGACCCGGCCCGGCCCCTCCAGGCTCTGCGAAGCGCCGCCCCCGGCGAGCTGCCCGTCGTCGACCTCACCCCCGCTCTGGCCGAGGCCGCCGACGGCCCGCCCCTCTACTTCACCTTCGACGGGCACCTGACGCCGGCCGGCCACGCGGTGGTCGCCGAGGCGGTCGCGGAGGCCCTGGCGCCACGTATGGGGGGTGGTCCATGAGGGCGACGGATCGCTGGGAGGCTCTACACGATCGGGATCGTCCCCCCTCCAGAGCGATCCGACTCCAGGTTTCGAAGTCGTCCCGACCTGGGCGGTCACGGCTCCCAACCCGTCTCATCTCGAGGACATCCCTATGACCAAGGGCCAAGGACCAGGACGCTGCCAGCGGATCCGTCCTGCCGGCCTTGGGGGAGCCCATCCAGGGCTCCTGAGATCAGGGAGTTGGGCCGTCCTCGGCCCGGAGAGTGCCTCGGAGAGGACGGTGGCAGTCGGACCCTTCATGACGCGTGGCCGCGCCGATCTGGAATAGGCACTTGTGATCGTAGCCATTGAGATGAATACAAATCTGTCAATCAGCCAATTTAATAAGTTTCAAGTTGCGCTGTGCTTTTTGCCCGGCCACGGGGCGAGGCCGAGTCCAGCATCTCCGGCCCCTCCGAGGCACTCTCCGGGCCGAGGACGGCCCAACTCCCTGATCTCGGGAGTCCCGGATGGACGACCTGATTCCGCCGAGTTGCCAACGCGTCAACCTGAACTTGACGTCGCCTGCCATTGCCCTGGAGATGTGACTGGCTGTGAGGGAGTCGGATCCCCCCCGGAGGGGGGACCACCCCGACCAGTCTCCCGACGCCCTGCCCGTCCATCCAGCACGACATGACGGTCTTCAGGCCAATACGCCGGCACCTCGCGGTCTTCGGCCTCTACGTCGCGGCCGTGCTGGCGCTGACCTGGCCCCTGGTCACCCAGCTCGGCACCCACGGCGCCGGCGAGAAGTTCCTCAACGCCTACTACATCGGGCGCTTCCTGGTGGAGACGCCGGTCACGACCTGGCTGGCGCCGGACTTCTGGCAGCTCAACTACCCGGAGGGGGGCACGGCCATCCTGGTCGCCCTGCCCCAGTTCTTCGTGGCCAAGGTGCTGGCGGTGGCCCTGCCCGCCGACCTGGCCATCAACCTCGCGCTGCTGCTGCACCAGGCCTTCGGGGGCTACGCGGCGTTCCGCCTGTCCCGGCGGGTGTGGGGCGGGGACTGGACCCTGCGCGGGCTGGCCCCCCACCTCGCGGCTGGCGCGGTCTACGGGCTCTGCGCCCACGCCCTGGCCGTCTTCGCCAACGGCCAGCCCGAGAACTGTGGCCTGGGCTACGCTCCGCTGGCCCTGGAGGGCGCCTGGGTGCTCATCCACGGGCGGCGCTGGTGGGGCCTGCCGCTGCTGCTGGGCGGGACGGTGCTGTCGTTCACCTCCACCCCCTACATCGTGATGGCGACCCTGCTGGCGGCCTGGCCCCTGGGCCTGTGGGCCCTCGGCTGGGAGCGCAGCGCCCGGAGTTGGGCGGGCGCCCTGGGGGTCGTGGCCTGCGTCGGCGTGCTCTTCCTCCACTACTCGGGCACGGTCTCCGGGGTGGAGGGGCGCCTGCTCTGCCCCGCCGAGCTGCCCGACACCGTCAACCCCGCCCGGGTGTTCAACCTCGGGGAGGACCCCCTCTCCGCGCTGCTGACCTACCCCCCCATCGACCACGACGTCATGGTCATCGACCCCGCCCTGGTCCTGCGCCCCGGGCGGGTGCAGCCCGGCAGCTTCGGCTACTACGGCGGCTACCTGGGCTGGTTCGCGGTGCTGACCGCCGCCCTGGGGCTGGCCCGGATGACCCCCTGGGCCCGGCGCATGGCCCTGCTCTCGGCGGCGGGCCCGCTGGTGCTCGGCCTGGGGCCGTACCTGGTGCTCAACGGCTGGAAGCCCCACTGGCACGGGGGCGTGCTGCGCCTGCCGCTCTGGTTCCTGCAGGAGCTGCCCGGCCTGGGCGCGGTCTTCCACACCATCCAGTTCCCCGAGCGCCTCATCCCCGGGACCGCCCTGGTCCTGGCCCTGGCCTCGGCCCGGGGCTGCGCCTGGATCCTGGAGCGCCGCCCCCTGCCTGGGCTGGCGATCGCGCTCGTCGCGCTGCCCATCCTGGAGCAGCTCACCCTCAGCCCCCCCGGGCCGCCGCTGCCCACCTGGCCCTACGCCGCCAACGAGGCCTACCAGGCCCTGGGCGCCATCGACGACGACCTCGCCCTGGTGGACACCCCACCCCTGGGCTGGGACGCCCGGGAGCCGGTCATGGCCGACGACCAGGGCGCCCCCATCCCCCCGCCGATCAACTACGCGCGCCGCCTGATCCGAGGGGCCTGGACCCACCAGCGGCCCACCCCTTACGGCGGCTGCATGGAGGGGGACCGCTTCTTCCACCCCAGCGCCCAGGACAGCCGGTTCGCCGAGGAGGTCGGCCGGGTGCTGCTGGGGCACGGCCCCGGCGACGGCCTGGGGCCCGCGGCCCGAGAGCTGCGCGCGGCCGGCTACGGGTGGTATGTGGTGCACACCGGATCGGGGCTGCTGACGGCCGAGCAGGAGCGCCGCCTCCTGAACGCCGCCCGCCGGCAGCTCGAGCTGGTGCACGCTGGAGAGGATGGGACGTGGCTGTTCAAGCTCCCGGGCGGTGGGACGCCGCGCTGATCGGCGCGGGCCTGTCGTCGCTCTCCCTGGCCTGGCGCCTGGCGGAGGACCCCGGGACCTCCATCCTGCTCATCGACGGCCGGCGCGGCGACGAGGACCGCACCTTCGCCTGGTGGTCGCGCACCGCCGGCCCCTTCGACGCCCTGGCCTGGCGCACCTGGGAGACCCTCGACGTGCGGGTCGGCGGCGCGGACATCCCCCTGGCCTTGGGGAGCTGGCGCTACCGGGCCCTGCGCGCGCGCGACCTGCGGCGGGTGGTGCTGGCGCGCCTGGCCCAGCGCCCGAACGCCCGGGTGCTGCGGGGCCGGGCCGAGGCGGTGGAGGACGGCCCCGACGGGGTCACCGTCGTCGTCGACGGGCAGGCCCACCGCGCCCGTTTCGCCTTCGACAGCCGCTTCGACCTGGGCACCCCCCCGCCGACCCCGGGGCGGGTGTCGCTGGTGCAGTCCTTCCAGGGCTGGTGGGTGGAGGCCGACGACCCCGCCTTCGACCCCGCCCGAGCCACCCTGATGGACTTCGACGTGCCGCAGGGGCAGGGCGTGGGCTTCACCTACCTGCTGCCGGAGACCCCCACCCGGGCCCTGGCGATGGCCGTGCGCATGGGCCCCGACGTCGACCCCCCGCCCCTCGCCCCCTGGCTGGACGCGCGGGTGGGCCCGGGGCGCTGGCGGGTGACGGCCACCGAGGGCGGCGCCACCCCCATGACCGACGCCCCGTTTCGCAGACGCCTCTGTGATCACGTCCTGTCCATCGGCATCACGGGAGGGCGCCTGCGCGCGTCGACCGGCTACGCCTTCGGCCGGATCCAGCGGGACAGCGACCGCATCGCCGACAGCCTGGCCCGCCGCGGCCACCCCTTCGACCTGCCCGCAGACCCCTGGCGGGTGCGCATGGCCGACGCGGTGTTCCTGCGCCTGCTGGCCGACCAGCCCCAGCGCATGGGGCCGGTGTTCGCGCGCCTGTTCACCGAGGTCCCCACCGACGTGGTGCTGCGCTTCCTGGACGAGGGCGGCGGCTGGATGGACCTGCTGCGGGTGATGTGGGCGGTGCCGAACCGACCGTTCCTGGCGGCGGCGGCGCGGGTGGTGCGGGCGCGCCTGCTCAGCCGATGAGGGCCTCGACCCGGTCGGCCTCCCCCGCGACGTCCATGCGGCGCCACTGGGCGGCGGCGAAGACCAGCAGGCGCCGGGCCAGGGTGTGCTGGCCGGCGGCGCGGGCCAGGCGCGCGGCGTGCTCGGCGGAGCGGGGCCCGTCGTGCTGCTCGTGGCCGATGTGCTGGAGGACGGCCTCGGCCTCGTCCAGCTCCTGCACGAGCCGGTCCCAGTCGCCCTCCGCGGCCCACACCGGCAGCAGGCAGAGCCCGGCGACCGCGCCCTGGATCGGGGTCCCGGTCGCCTTGTACCGCGCGACCTCCCGCTCCAGCAGCGCCCGCCCCTCGACGTAGGCGCCCTGCTCCAGCCGGAGCAGCCCCAGGTTGAACACCACCGTGTCCATCTTCCGGGGGCCCATGCGGGCGAACAGGGCCCGGGCCTCCGTATAGAGGGCCTCGGCCTCGTCGAGCCGCCCCTGGAACCGGGCGATGTCCCCGAGGGTGTTGCAGCCCATCGCGCAGAACAGCCGCTCCCCGTGGGCGCGCCAGATGCGCAGGGCCTCCTCCAGGTGGACGCGGGCGGGGGCGTACTCCCCCCGCCACTGGAGCAGGCGGCCCCGGTACAGCTCGGCGGAGGCGCGCATCAGGTCGTCGCCCTCGGCCCGCATGTGGCGGTCGACGGCCTCCAGGTGGGTCATGGCCTCGTCCCGGCGGCCCAGGCGCAGCAGGGAGAGCATGTTCGTGTAGTGGAGCTTGCCCGCGAGGTTGGAGAGCCCCAGGCGCTCGGCGACCGCGAGCCCCTCGCGGCCCACCGCGACGCTCTCCTCCAGCCGGCCGGCCTGGCGCAGCCCGATGACCTCGCAGAGGGCGGCGTGGGCCTCGATGGTGGCCCAACCGTGGCGTCGCGCCTGGGCCAGCAGCGCGGTGATGCGGGGGCGCAGCTCGGTGATCCCGCCCCGGTTCAGGGCCAGGCGCCACCGCTCCAGGGTGGCCTCGGCGGGCATGGGGTCGTCCTCGGGCAGCCCGACGCACCGGGCTTCGAAGCGGTCCAGCAGCCCCTCGGTGTGGGCCAGCTCGCCGCGCTTGCGGGCGGCGGCGATGGCCTCCAGCAGGGGCGGAAGGGCCCGGCGCCCCGCCCCGCAGGCGATGAGGTGCTCGGCCAGGCGCTCCTGCTGCGGGGGGTCCCGGTCCTCCCGGGCCTCCAGCATGTCCGCGCAGGCACGGTGGTGGTCAGCCAGGCGCCCGGCGCGTGAACCGTGGCGCAGCAGGGCCTCCCGCAGCATGGGGGTCCCGAAGGACCAGGTCCCGGCGTCCCCACCCCGGCGGGCGAGCCCCGCGGAGAGCAGCGCGTCGAGGGCCGCCGCCCGGGTGCCGGCGTCGAGCCCGTCTGCGGCGCAGGCGTCGGCCCAGTCCAGGGGCTCGACGGCCTGCCCCAGCACCGCCGCCCGCTCCAGGGCCAGGGCGCGGGCCTCCGGCCACCCCCCGAGCAGGCGCTCGACCCGCTCGTCCCAGGCGGACTGGAGGTCCTCGGGCATGCGGAGCGCGGCGCCCTCCCGGAGGCGGAAGCCGTGGGGGCCCGGCTCCAGCAGCCCCTGGGACACCAGGTGGTCCAGGGTGAGGAGGGCGAGCTGGGGGTTGCCCGCCGTGCGCCGGGCCACCTGCTCGCCCAGGGCGCCGCTGAAGCCGAGGATCTCCTGGATGAGCCGGTGGTGGGCCTCGGGGTCGAGCGGGCCCACCGCCAGCCGCTCGACGGCGTCGCGGTCGAGCAGCGCGGCGAAGCCCTCGTCGGGGACGGCCATCGCCTCGTCCCGGGCCGTGGCGACCGCGAGCACGGGCCCCTCGGTCGCGCAGAGGCGGGCGAGCAGGCGCAGGCCCAGGGGGCTCTCCGGCGCGCGCGGGACCAGGACCACCAGGGCGCGGGTCGCGCTGAGCTGCCCGATGAGGGAGATCGCCGCCTCGATCCGCTCGGCGGAGGTCTTGAAGCGCACCGGCGGGAGCCCGGCCTGGACGCAGGCCTCCGCCGGGTCGTCGGACACCAGCGCCAGGGCCTCGGCCAGGGCGATGGGGCCGTCGTCGCCGAGGGCGTCGGCCAGGCGGCGGACGCAGGCGGTCAGGGGGAGCTGCTCGCAGCGCAGGAGCCTCCGCAGCCCCGCAGCGAGGGGGCGGGGGCCGCCCTGCAGCGCCAGGACCCGCGCCGCGCCCAGCTCCTGCGCCCGCTCCCCCAGCCAGCGCGCGAGGTGGCCGCGCCCGCTGCCCGACGGGCCGTGCAGCACCACCACCCGGGGGCGCCGCGCCGCGATGACCTCCAGCAGCGCGGCCCAGAGGCGATCCTGCTGAGGCTCCCGGCCCACCAGCGGCACCGCGCGCAGGCCGTGCAGGCTCAGGCCGGTGCCCAGCAGCGGCGGGTGCCGGCGCTCGGGGCCCGCGCGCCGCCAGGTGTCGGGCGGTGTGGCCCGGCGCAGCGGCGCGGGCGGGACGTCCGGGGCGGCCGGCGCGGTCACCGCGTGCCCGTCGAGCGGGGTCGTGGAGCCGTCCAGCAGCCCGTCGGTGGTGGGCGCGGCCAGGGTCACGTTCACCGTCGGAGCGCTCAGCAGGTCGTCCCCCGTGGGGTCGGCGAGGCCCAGCGGCATCGTGACGCCGTCCAGCAGGCCGTCCACCGTGAGGCTGGCCTGCCGCGCGCCGTCCGGGTCGCCGAGGTGCTCCAGGTCCTCCCGGATGGCCGTCGCGTCCGCGGCCCCGCCCAGCGCCCGCAGCGCCTCGGCGGCGTCGGCGGCGCAGGCGTAGCGGTCCCGGGGGTCGACCTGGAGCAGGCGCGACACCCAGGGCAGGAAGCCCTCGGGCGCCGCCTCCGGGGGATGGGTCACCGCGCTCGGCGACCCGGCCACCACCGCCAGCGCCAGGCGGCCCAGGGCGTAGAGGTCCGTCCACGGGCCCGGGGCTGCGGCCTGGAGCTGCTCCGGCGCCATGTAGGCCGGCGTGCCGGCGAGCCGCAGCGCGCCGCTCTCCCTCAGGCTCCACGCCACCCCGAAGTCCACCAGCTTGGGCCCCGGCCGCAGATCCTGCCAGCTCCCCAGGAGCACGTTCGCTGGCTTGATGTCACGGTGGATGACACCCCGGGCGTGGGCGTGGGCCAGGGCGTCCAGCAGCGAGAGGAGCACGGCGCGGGCGTCGGACCAGCGCAGCCGCCCGCACCATCGGACGAGGTCCCCGCCATGGCAAAGCTCCATGACCAGGAAGGGGCTGCCCGCGGTCAGCCGCCCCCCGGAGGCCGACGCGGTGGCCTCGGGCAGCACCCCCATGTCGTGGACCGCGGCGATGGCCGGGTGGTCCAGGCGGGCCATCGCGCGCACCTCCGACCGCAGCGCGGCGAGCCCTCGGCCGACGTGGGGCAGGATCTTGACCGCCACCGGCAGGCGCTGGGTGCGGTGCGCGCCCTCCCAGACCTCACCCATCCCCCCGCCGCCGATGCGACGCAGCAGATCGAAGGGGCCGAGCGGGATGGGAGAGGACACCTGGCGTCATGCCCGTGAAGTGCCGCTCCATGCTACTCCATCGACGGGCCCGCGCCGCGCCGCTCCAGCCGGGCGGCCTCCCCCTCGTGGCCCAGGTGGCGCCAGTGGGCCACCGCGAAGCGCCGGAGCCGCAACGCGAGCGCCTCCTGGTCGGCGGCGGCGGCCATCTCCGCCGCCCGCTCGGCCATGCGGGGGACGTCGGGCTGCTCGTGGCCGACCCGGACCAGCAGCGCCTCGGCCTCGTCCAGCTCGTCGGCAAGGCGCTGCCACTGGCCCTCGGCGGCCCGCACCGGGGCCAGGCACACCAGGACGGCCGCCCGGATCGCCATCATGCCCAGGGCCTCGAACGCGGACACCGAGCGCTCCAGCAGCGGCAGGGCCTCGGCCCAGGCCCCCGCCTCCAGGCGCAGCAGGGCGAGGTTGACCTCGGCGGCGGCCACCAGACCCGAGCCGATGCGGCCGTAGACCTCGCGGGCCTCCTGGTAGAAGACCTCGGCCGCCGCGGGGTTCCCGAGCATGCGCTCGGTGTCGCCGAGGTCGTTGCAGACCGCGCCGATGAAGCGCCGGGACCCCTCGGCCCGCCAGATCGCGAGGGCCCGGGTGAACGCCTCCCGGGCGCGGACGTGGTCGGCCTCCCGGCGGTAGAGGTGCCCCTGGAGGTAGTGGACGTGGGCGATCTGGGCCGGGTTCTCCTCCGGGTCGAGGCCCTCCTGCGCCAGGCGGAGCTGCTCCAGGGCCTCGTCGCGGCGGCCCAGCCGCAGCAGGGTGATCACCATCGAGAGGTGGAGCTTGCTGCGCGCGGTGGTGAGCCCGTGGCGCTCGGCCAGGGCGATGCCGTGGCGGGCCTCGGCGAGGCTCTCCTCCCCCCGGCCCTGCTCCCGCAGCATCTGCACGTGCCCCAGCAGCGCCTGGGCCTCCAGGGCCTCCCAGCCCTCGGCGCGGGCGCGCTCCACCAGCTCGGCCCCCAGGCGGGTGGTCTCGCGGACCTCGCCCCGGGTCTCGGCGATGCGCCAGCGCTCCAGGAGGACCTCGCCGCGGCGGGGGTCGTGGGGGGGCAGGCAGGCCTCGGCCTGCTGGCGCAGCTCCAGCAGCAGCTCGGCGTGGTCCAGATCGCCGACGTTCCGGGCGGCGACGGCGGCGGCGAGCAGGGGCTCCAGGGCCTCGGGGAGCTGGCCGGCGGCGAGGCGGTGGCGCCCCAGGCGCTCCTGCAGCTCGGGGGTGGGCGCGCCGCGCGCGGACAGCATCGCCGCGCAGGCCGCGTGGTGGGCCACCAGGCGCCCGCCGTCCTCGGCCCGCCGCAGCAGGGCCTCCCGCAGCATCGGGTTGCCGAAGGCCCAGCCCGTCGCCCCGCTCCAGCGTCGGGCCAGCCCCGCCGAGAGCAGGGCCTCCACCAGCCCGCAGCGCCCCGCCTCCTCCAGCCCGTCGCGGGCGCAGGCGGCCTGCCACTCGGCGTCGTCCACCTCCAGGCCGAGCACCGCGGCGCGCTCCAAAGCCGCCGCGTCGACGTCCGCGTGCCCCTCCAGCAGCCCCTCGACCCGATCCGACCACGCCTCCTGGAGGTTCTCGGGCAGGCTCAGGCTCGCGCCCTCGACCAGGCGGAAGCCCTTGGGCCCCGGCTCCAGCAGGCCCCGGGACACCAGGTGGTCCAGCAGCAGCACGGCGAGCTGGGGGTTGCCCGCGGTGAGGCGCTCGATCCGGGCCCCGAGGGTGCCCTCCAGGCCCAGCAGCTCCCGGACGAAGCGGCGGTGCTCCTCCGCGGGGAGCGGCCCGACCGGGATCCACGCCACCCGGGGCGCGCCGAGCAGGGCGCTGAGGCTGGGGGCGGGCTCGGCGAGGTCGTCGTCCCGGGCGGTGGCGACCGCGAGCAGGGGCGTGTCGGAGCCGGCCAGCCGGGTGAGCAGGCGCGTCGCCAGGGGGCTGCGGGCCACGCGGGGCACCAGCACGATGAGCGCGCGCTCCCCGCACAGCCGCTCCAGCAGGGAGACCGCCGCGGTGACCCGCTCGTGGGGGGTGCGGAACCGGGCCGGCGACAGGCCGGCCAGCCGGGTGTCCTCGGCCGGGTTCGGGGAGAGCAGGGCGATGGCCTCGGCCAGGGCACCGGGGGTCGCCAGGGCGGGCTCGGCCCGCAGCCGGGCGACCCGGGCCTCGGGGGAGAGCCGTTCGCAGCGCAGGAAGCGCCGCAGCGCCGACGCCAGCGCGACCTTGCCGTCGCCGGTCGGGGGCAGCGCCAGCACCCGGGCCGCGCCCAGCTCGGTGGCCCGCTCCCCCAGCCACCAGGCCATCCGTCCCCGCCCGGAGCCCGCCGGGCCGTGCAGCAGGAGCACCCGGGCCTGGCGCGTGTAGAGCACGTCCAGCAGGGCCGCCCACAGGCGATCCCGCAGGTCCTCCCGCCCGATCAGCGGCAGCGTGCGCAGCCCGTGGAGCCCCAGGCCCGTGCCCAGCAGCGGGGGGTGCCGCGGGGTGGGCTCGCTGCGGCGCCAGGACCCCGGCGGGGTGGCCACGACGCGGGGCGCAGGGGTGACATCGGGCAGCGGGGGCGTGGGCGCGGCCAGCCCGCCCCGGTCGGTGAACAGCGCGCTCAGCTCCATCGGGAGGGTGGAGCCGTCCAGCAGCCCGTCGATGGTCGGGTCCGCCAGCGGGATGGGCAGGGTGGCGCCGTCCAGCAGCCCGTCGATGGTCTGCTCCTCGTCCGCCGCCGGGGTGGGCCCGGCGACCAGGGGCTCCAGCTCCTCCAGGATGGGGTTCTGGGTGGCGGCGCCGTCCAGGCCGCGCAGGGCCTCGGCGGCGTCGGCGGCGCAGGCGTAGCGGTCCCGGGGGTCGACCTGGAGCAGGCGGGCCACCCAGGGCATGAGGCCCTCGGGGGTGTCCTCGAACAGGGGCGCGGTGGCGTCGGGCGCGCCGCCGACCAGGGCCAGGGCCAGCCGCCCCAGGGCGAAGAGGTCCGTCCAAGGCCCCAGCTCGGCGGCGTGGAGCTGCTCGGGCGCCATGTAGGCCCGGGTGCCGGCGGTGCGCAGCGCGCCGCTCTCCCGCAGGCTCCAGGCCACCCCGAAGTCCACCAGCTTGGGCCCCGGCCGCAGGTCCTGCCAGCTCCCCAGGAGCACGTTCGCCGGCTTGATGTCCCGATGGATGACCCCCCGGGCGTGGGCGTGGGCCAGGGCGTCCAGCAGCGAGAGGAGCACGGCGCGGGCCGCCGGCCAGGCCAGGCGCCCGCACCAGGGCGTCAGGGTGCCGCCGTGGCACAGCTCCATGACGAGGTAGGGGCTGCCCGCCTCCAGCCGGCCGGCGGAGGCCTCGGCGACCGCGCCCGGCAGGAGCCCCATGTCGTGGATGGCGACCACCCCGGGGTGGTCCAGGGCGGCCATCGCGCGGACCTCGGCCCGGAACGCCTCCAGGCCCCGCTGCACTGGCGGCATCACCTTGATGGCCACCGGCAGGTCCTGGGCGACGTGGCGCCCCTGCCAGACGTCCCCCATGCCACCCCGCCCGATGGGGTGCTGCAGCTCGAACGGGCCGAGGGGGATCGGAGGTACCAAGGGGACACCGGGAGAGGTCGGCCTGGAGAACCTAACCCGGGACATCGTCAAGAAACGGTCAGTCCAACCCTTGTCGGGTAAGAAACCGTGTCAGCCCCCCCGCGAAGGCCCGGGGGGCCTCCAGGTGGGCGCAGTGCCCCGCCCCCGGCAGCACCAGCCGCTCGGCGCCGGGGATCGCGGCGGCCATCTGCGCGGCGATGCGGTCGTACTTCTCGTCCTCGGCCCCGGTGACCAGCAGGGTGGGGGCGGTGATCGCGCCCAGGCGGTCCCACAGCGGGTCCATGACCCCCGTGCCCATGCCCCGCAGGCTCGCGGCGAGGCCCTCGGGCCGCAGGGAGCGCTTGCGCCCGGCCATCCGGGAGCGCCAGGGCTCCGCGATGCGCCGCTGCGTGGCGATGAGCGGCTGCTGGGCCCACCAGGCGGTGAACGCGGGGACGCCCTCCTCCAGGATCCGCGCGGCCAGGGCCTCATCGGCGGCCTGTCGCGCCGCGCGGGCCGCGTCATCGGCGATCCCGGGCTGGGCCCCCACCAGCACCAGCGCCGCGACCCGCCCCGGGTGGTGGCAGGCCAGGTGCAGCGCGACCCGCCCCCCCATCGAGTAGCCCAGCACGATCGGCGCCGACGCCAGGCAAGGCAGCAGATCGGCGACGGCGACCGGCATCGCGCAGGCCGCCGGCTCGCGGGCCGGGTGGTCGCCGTGGCCGGGCAGATCCGGGGCCTGCCCCGCCCGCCCGAGCAGGGGGACGAGGGGGTCGATGTCGCGCCCGTCGCCGGTGAAGCCATGCAGGGCCAGCAGCGGCGCGCGCGCGGCGGGGCCGGTCCAGGAGTGCCGCATGGGTCGCTGGGCAGGGGATAGCGCGTCTGCGGCGTCCGCGCGAGCGTCCGGGCGCCGGGGCCGCCCGACGGATACGGATACCGACGTGGTGAAGGGCGCCACGCAGGAGGATCCATGAGCGACGACGGCAGCACCATCGACGAAGAGCTGCTCCGCACCCGCGTCACCCTGTGGGAGCTGCGCGCGGCCCTGGAGGTCGCCTTCGACGGGCAGCGGGTGCCCGAGGACGCCGGTCCCGCCCTGGAGGCCGTGGTCGAGCAGGCCGGGCTGCCCGCCGCCCTGGGCCGCCGCCTGGTGGAGATGGTGCGCCTGGGCGGCGTCATCGAGGCCGAGCCGCCGCCCAAGGACTTCGGCCCCGCCGAGGCCCGGCGCTTCGCCGCCCGCCTGGCCCTGCTCGCCCTGCGCCGGGGCGGCGGCCCCCGCCTGGCCCGCGCCCACGCCATCGCCCCCCTCGAGCCCGCCGCCCTCGTCGAGCGCCTCGCCGAGCGGGTCGCGCCCCCCACCCGGTCGCTTCAGGACGACCTGCTGGAGTTCTTCGCCCCGCCCTCCTTCCTGCGCTCCATCCTCTCCGCGCACCGGGCCGCCGAGTCCCGCCGCCGCCGCGCCCACCGCGTCACCCCCGACCGCTACCGCCACCCCCTCGACGTGGCCTCCGCCGACGCGGTCAAGCGCGCCCTGCCCTTCGAGGACGCCGCCCGCCGCCTGAGCGAGCTGATCCCCGAGCGCATCTTCCGGCTGCTGAACACCTCCGGCAACCTGCGGGTGGGCCCCAATCAGATCCCCGAGCTGTACGAGCTGTACCAGGGCTGCGTGCGCCGTCTGGGCATCTCCCCGGAGCCCCCCCTCTTCCTGGCGCGCGGCGGGTTCAACGCCTTCACCGCCGGGGTCGAGGAGCCCTTCATCGTGGTGAATGACCTCGTGGTCGGGCTGTGCACCCGCCCCGAGCTGGAGTTCGTCATCGGCCACGAGCTGGGGCACATCAAGTTCGACCATCTCCTGTACAACATGATCGCCCAGCTCGTGCGCATCCCCAGCGCGCTGCTGGTCAGCGTGCCGGTCGTCGGGCCCATGATCGGCAAGGGCCTGGAGCTGGCCATGTTCGAGTGGGCCCGCAAGGCCGAGCTGTCCTGCGACCGCGCGGGCCTGCTGGTCTGCCAGGACCCCCAGGCCGCCTTCCGGGTGATGATGCGCATGGCCGGCGGCCCTTCGGTGTACGCCAGCGAGCTGCGGGTGGAGACCTTCCTGGAGCAGTACCAGGACCTGGAGGGCCAGTGGGACGACCTGCTCTCCTCTCTGTTCTACATCCTGAGCACGATGGAGCGCTCCCACCCCTGGACCGTGGTGCGGGCCCACGAGCTGTCTGTGTGGATTGATGAGGGCGCCTACGACGGGCTGCTGGCGGAGTGCCCCCCGGAGACCCCGCACGAACCCGAGGTCGACCTGGAGCAGGCGCTGGAGGCCCTGGCCGGGGAGCCCCCCCTGCGGGACGCCCTCCAGCAGCTCGCTCGGCAATGTCGCACAGTCGGCCTGCCCCCCTTCATGGCCGAGGCCCTCGACGCCCTGGCCGCCGAGGACCCCGCCGCGAACCCCCTCGCCGTGGCCGTGGGCGCCCGCTACCGGGGCCGCAGCCGCCTGGTGGAGGCCCTGCGCCCCGCTCTGGAGGGCGTGACCCTGCTGGACACCCCGGACCTGGACGAGGACGCCGCCCGGTTCAACGCCGAGGCCCTGCCCGCGCTGCTCCGGGCGCAGGTGGTCGTGGTGGCGCTCTCCGCCGCCCAGCTCCTCAGCGACGACGAGCGGCAGGTCATCTCCAGCCTGCTGCGCCTGCTCGACGCCCCCGCCGCCCTGGCGGTCGGCCGCATGGACGTCGTCGAGACCCCCGAGGACGACCGCGACGTGCGGGCGCGGGTGGCGAGGTTCGCCGAGGGCTTCGAATCGGCGGAGGTGTTCATCCTCGACGGGGACGACGCCGCCGACGCCCTCACCCGCTGGGTCCACCAGGCCTGCGCCTGGGACGCCGACCGCGCCGAGGAGCGCTGGCAGGCCCGGGTGGACCGCGCCCTGCGCGCCCTGGAGGGTCTGTGTGAGGTCGACGAGGACGGCCCCGCCACGCTGGACCAGGACCTCACCCGGCTGCGGGGCGCCCTGCGCGCCGAGCACGACGCGGCCCTGGCCGAGGCGCGGGGGGTGCTCAAGCAGGGCTTCGCCGGCCTGCGCGCCGAGGCCCCCGGCTGGTTCGACGCGCTGGACGTCGAGGCCCGCCGGCACGAGGGCGTGGCGCGGCTCATCAGCCAGGTGGGCGAGGTGGGCGACCGCGCCGGGCGTCACTACCTGCGCACCCTGGAGGGCCACCTCGCCGAGTACGGGCCCGAGCCCCTGGCCCGCTCGGTCGACGCCCTGGAGCAGACCCTCGCATCCCACACAGAGAGCGCCCTGCTCGACGGCCTGCCCGACCCCGAGCTGGAGCGCCGCAGCCGGACCAAGAGCCCCCGGGCCATCGCCGCCGCCCTGGGCACCCTCGCCCTGGGGGCGATGTTCGTGCCCGGCGCCCCGGTGTGGGCCGCCGCCGCCGGCCTGGGGGTGGGGGCCGCCTCGCTGCTGGCCAGCCACGACGCCCGCGCCCAGCGGGAGCGGCAGCTCCTCCAGGGTCACCGGGAGCAGCTCCTCACCTGGCTCGACGACGCCGAGCACAAGCTCGACGCCCGCCTGGAGCGGGTGGGCGCGGCCTGCCTGGAGGCCCTGCTGGCCCGGGTGGCCCAGGTCCACACCGCCGAGCGGGTCCACCTGATGCCCGAGGGGGGCCAGCGCCTGGTCGGGGCCGCCGCCGTTGCCCTGCGCCGCCGCCTCGCGGGCGGGGGTGAGGAGTGACCCCGGGCTACGCCGAGTTCCTCCACGTCCGGGGCCTGCTCGCGATGGCGCTGGAGGAGCTGGCCGACATCCACCGCGAGCTGGGGGTCGAGGCCCGGGGCCGCGCCCTGGACGAGACCCGCCGCCGCCTGCTGGCCGACACCTTCCGCCTGATGGTGCTCGGGGAGTTCAAGCGGGGCAAGTCCACCCTCATCAACGCCATGCTCGGCCGCGCGGTGCTGCCCGCCAAGGTCGCCCCCTGCACCGCCGTCATCACCGAGGTCAAGTACGCCGACGCCCCCCGCGCGGTGCTCTTCCCTGTGGCGGGCGAGCCCCGCGAGGTGCCCGTCGACAGCCTGCGACAGCACATCGTCATCGACGACGGCGGCGAGGGCCACCAGAGCCCCTACCGCCGGGTGGAGCTGCACTACCCCCTGCCGCTCTGCCGCAACAACGTCGAGCTGATCGACTCCCCCGGGCTGAACGAGCACCGCGTCCGCACCGACCTCGCCCTGGACTACCTGCCCCGCGCGGACGCCCTCATCCTGGTGCTCTCCGCCGAGATGGCCCTCTCCCGCAGCGAGCTGGACTTCATCCGCGACCAGCTCACCGACCGCGACCTGTCGCATGTGTTCTTCCTGTGGAACCGCTTTGATGCGGTGGCCGACGACCCCGCCGAGGTGGAGGCCCTGCGCCGCCGCTCCGCCGAGCACCTCGATCCGCTCACTGAAGCATATGGTCGCATCTATTATGTATCAGCACGCGACGCCCTGGCCGGGCGGCTCCGCGACGACCCGGAGCGGGTCCAGCGCTCCGGCCTGCCCGAGTTCGAGGCTGACCTGGAGTCCTTCCTCGCCCGGGAGCGCGGGCAGGTCAAGATCCAGGGCCCCCTGAAGGTCGCCCGGGACGCCGCAACCCGCTGCCTGGAGCAGACCCTCCCCCAGGCCGAGGATTTCCTGCGACAGCCCGTCGAGGCGCTGCGACAGCGCTACGCGGACCTCCAGCCCGAGCTGGAGGAGGCCCGCAAGCGCCGCGCCCGGGCCGTGCGCACCGTGGAGCGGCGCCGGGGAAGCCTCGCCCGCGCCCTGGACGCCGCCGTCAACGACTTCGCCGCCCGGGTGGAGCAGCGGCTGCCCCAGGCGGTCGAGGGCATCGAGCTGTCCTGGTTCGACGCCGCGATCAGCCGCCAGAGCGCCCGCGACAAGGTCATCGCCTGGCTGGACCGCTGGCTGCAGGCCGAGCTGGACGCCCTCTCCGCGGAGCAGCTCGGGCCGCTGGTGGAGCGGGAGCTGCTGGGCCTGGAGCAGGACCTTGACACACAGCTCCGAGAATTCCTGCGACAGCTCGGCGACATCCGGGCGGGGCTCTCCCCCTCCCTGGACATCGACCTCAGCGACGAGGCCGAGGACGTCCCCCCCCTCGAGCGGGTGCTCGGGGCGGTCGGCGGCTTCCTGCTCGGGGGCCCCGGCCCGGCTTTGGAGGGCGCGAGCTTCGGCTACCGCAGCCTGTTCCAGGGCCTGCCGTTCTACCTGGCCACCGCGCTGGGCCTGGCCTTGCTCGGGGCGTCCACCGGGCTGGTGCTCTCGGCGGTGTTCGGGGTAGGGCTGGTCCGCACCGTGGTCACCGGGCAGAGCGCGGCAGAGCGCCTGCGCAGCCGCACCGCCGAGGCCTTCCTGGAGGGCTTCCGCGCCCAGCTCCCCCAGCTCCACGTCGCCGTGCAGGCCCCCGTCGACCAGCGCTTCGAGGGCCTGCAGCACGGCATCGCCGGCGGCATGGACGCGCTCATCGCGGAGATCCGGGATCAGGTCGAGGACGCCCTGGCCCGCAAGCAGGAGGGCGAGGCCGCGCTCGCCGATGGCCTGGAGCACCTCTACTTCGTGCGACGGCACCTGCAGGCCATCGGCGACACGCTGGAGGACGTGACCGACGCCATCAGCGACCTCCCCGATGACCTCGACTGAGCCGTACGCACAGCAGCTCCGTGGGGAGGTCGCCCGCGCTCTGGAGGGCGTGGAGGGTCTCCTGGCCCACGAAGCCCTGCTGGGCCCGGAGACCGCCCAGGTGCTGCGCGACACATGCGACAGCGTGCGACAGCGCCTGGGCCGCGAGGCCGTGGCGGTGGCGGTGGTCGGGGAGAAGAAGGCCGGCAAGAGCACCCTGCTCAACGCCATCCTGGGCGAGGCGCTGCTGGGCGCGGCGGTGCGGGAGTGCACCGGCACCGTGATCCTGCTTCAGCGGGGGGAGGCTCGCGACTACGTCGCCCGCTTCGCCGACGGGCGGGTGGAGCGCTTCTCCGAGGTCTGCCCCGACCCGGTCGCCCCCCTGGAGGCCGAGCTGGAGCGGCTGTCGCATGAAGATGATGCGACATCTGCGACATTCCGGGAGGCCCTCCAGGCCGAGCTGGCCGAGGAGCGCCTGGACCACCGGGCCCGCTTCGCCGCGCGGGTCGCCGCGCTCACCGACCGGGACGTGCTCGGCCGCGAGGTCCACGCGCTGCACCTCACCCTGCCCGCCGCCCGCCTGCCCGAGGGCTTTGTCCTGGTGGACACCCCCGGCGTGAACACCGACGACACGGAGAGCCGCGATCGGGCCTGGCGCGCCATCCACGAGCACGCCGACGGCTGCCTGCTCATCTGCGACCTCCAGCAGCCGCTGTCGCAGTCCACCCTCGCCTTCCTCGACGCGCTCCGGCCCGTGGTACCCCACGTCGTGTTGATCCTCACCAAGCTGGATCGGGTGATGGAGGACGCCGCCGAGGTCGGCGGGGATCCCCAGGAGGAGGCCGAGGAGGCCCGGCGGGTCGCAGTGCGGCGCTTCGCCCGGCAGGTGGGGCGCGACGCCGACGACGTGCTGGCGCTCGCGGTGGCCGCCCGGCCCGCCCTGGAGGCCGCCGATCCGCAGAGCGTCGCAGCCTTCGACGAAGACATGCGACAGATGTTTCATGTCTTGCGACAGGAGCGCGAGCTGGTGCTGGCCAGCCGGGCGGCCACGGCGCTGGCTCTGGGGGTCGAGGGCATCCAGGCGGGCGCCCGTGAGGCGGAGCGCCGGGGGGCGGCGCTTCTGGCCCAGCTCGAGGCCCAGGCCATCCCTACCCCGGGGCGCTTCTGCGACGACTGGCTGGAGGCCACCCGGCCCCGCATCCGGCGACGCGCCGGAGCCATCGTCGCCGAGCTGCTGCGCGCCCTGCCAGGGGTGATGCTGGAGGTGGACGCGGGGGTGAGCGCGATCATCGAATCCGCGAAGGATCGGGCCGCCCTGGTGGCGCTCTCCAAGGACCTGCGCGCGGTCGTCGAGGCCGAGCTGGACGCGGGGCTCGCCCAGCTCCGCCGGTCCACCCGCGCCGCGCTCAACGAGGCCACCCGCAGCCTGCTTCCCCACGCCCTGGAGGGGCTCCGGCAGCGCTACGCATTGCTGGAGGCGCTGCGCTTCACCCCCTGGTCCCTCGCCGACGCGCCCCCGGCGCTGGAGCGGCTCTCCCAGGAGATCAGCCTCGGGATCGACCCGGAGCGGCTGCTGGTGGAGACGCAATCCGAGCAGGTGGAGTGGGGGGTGCGGGGGGCCGCGGCGGGCGCGGCGATCGGCTTCTTCCTCACCGGGGGGGCGGCGCTGCCGGTGCTGCTGGCCCTCGGGGCCGGGGGCGCGGCGGCGGCGCGCTACGGGCCGCTGGGCACCCTGCGGCGCCGCACCCAGGCCGCCGCCCAGGAGGCCCTTCGGGACGCCGAGACCCGGCTGTCCGGGCAGCTCCGGGGCAGCGGGCCGGCCCTCACCCTCGCCCTGGAGGACGCCCTGGGCGACGCCCTGGCCCAGGCGACCGCGCGCTTCTCCGACCGGATCGAGGCCCTGCTGCAGGCCGAGCGGACGCGCATCGACGCGCAGCGCGCGCAGCTTGAGTCCCTGGTCGCCGCCGCCGCGCAGCTCCAGCCCCAGGCCGAGCACCTCCGGGCCTCGGTGGCGGCCCTCCGCGGCGCCTCGCGGGCGCTCTGCGCAGGCCAGGGGCCGTCCGGCGGTGATATCCTCTGACCCCGGAGGCGCGCATGAGACCCCTGGTGCCCCTGCTCCTGCTCGTCGGCTGCTCCGAGTACGGCCTGAACAACAAGGACGACAACCCCCCCGCGGGCGAGCCGGTCATCGACGCCACCCCCTCGGCCTGGGACCTGGTGCTCTGCGCGCCGGACGTGGTCCGGGTGACCGTCTCCAATGAAGGCACCGCCGCGTTGGCGGTCGAGCCCCCCACCCTCTCCGGCGAGGGCTGGACCCTGTTGTCGCAAGAAGCCTTTACGCTACAGCCCAACGAGCAGACAGACCTCGAGCTGGAGCCCGGCGTGGGCGAGGCCACCCTCACCCTCACCAGCGACGACCCGGCCAACCCCCAGCTCACCATCCCGCTGCGCGCGGTCGCCGACCAGCCCCCCACCGTGTCCATCCTCAGCCCAAGCCCGGGGGAGATCATCGACATCGGGGCTGAGGAGCGCGTGATCGGCGAGGTCACCGACGACGTCGACGTCCCCTCGGCCCTGGCGGTCTCCTGGACCAGCGACGTCGACGGCGAGCTGTCGGTGGAGCCCGCCGACGGCGCGGGCCAGGTGGAGCTGAGCTGGCGGGCGGGGGAGCGCAGCGCGGGCGAGCACCAGCTCGTGCTCACCGCCACCGACAGCTGCGGGCAGATCGCATTCGACACGATCCCCCTCTGCCAGCAGGCCGGCTATGCCGCCGATGAGCTGGACATCGGCACCTGGCACTTCGAGGGCGACGCCTCCTGGGACGCCGCCAATGGCTGGGTGCAGCTCACCTCGCTGAGCGAGTTCGTGGTGGGCACGGCCTTCCAGACCGCCCAGACCGCCCCGGGGGACGCCCTGGAGATCCGGTTCAGCTTCTACATCGGCGACGGCACCGGGGCGGACGGCCTCTCCTTGACCGCGCTGGACACCACCCGGATGACCGGCTTCCTGGGCGGCTCGGGCTGCGGCATGGGCTACGGCGGCGACGCCTCCTGCACCGACGGCCCCGCCCTGCCCGGTTGGTCCATCGAGGTCGACACCTTCTACAACGAGGGCCAGGACCCCACCGCCGCCGACCACCTCATGTTCACCTTCGACGGCGACGTGGACGACCCCGCGTTCTGGACCGAGCTGCCCCCGATGGAGAGCAACGGGTGGCACACGATGGAGGTGGTGGTCAACGCCCCCCGGGTCACCGTGACCGTCGACGCGGCCGTCGTGATGGACCAGGAGCTGAGCGGCCACTTCCAGTTCCCGGCGTACATCGGCTTCACCGCCGGCACCGGCTCCCTGACGAACCGCCACCTCATCCAGGCGCTGGAGGTGATCGAGTTCGCCTGCGAGTAACGGTCACTCCGCGGGGACACAGACCCCGATGCCCGGCTCGAACACCTGGGCCAGCACGAGGCGATCCGACACGATCGTCGCGGTGGAGCAGGCCTTGATGTCCTCCCCGGAGACCCGCCACGCACGCCGGATGACCTGATCCGGGCCGTCGGCGCGCAACTCGTAGACGTCGCAGGGGGCCTGGACCGCAGGGTCGGAGACGTGCTTGGCGAAGGCGACGGTCTTGGGGTGGCCGGTCACCCACACCCGGCCGTCCGGGTCGAGCATCACGTTGTCCAGCGCCCCCTCCAGCCCGCGGGTGTAGCCGGTGCGCCGCCAGCCGTCGTCGACGGGCACGTAGCGGAACAGGTGCCCGCCGAAGGTGGACACCAGGAGCTGCCCCTGAGGGTCGAACAGCAGGCCGTTGGCGTAGGTCAGCCCTTCGGCGGCCACCGACCAGCCCGCGTCGGGGGCGTAGGCCAGCACCCGGCTGGGCCCGGTCTGCAGCAGCAGGGGCAGCGCGCCCTTGGGCAGCTCCCAGTCGGGGTTGTCGGAGACCACCAGGCGCCCGTCGGGGTGGGCGTCGACGTCGTTGGGGCTGCGGAACAGGGGCGTGCTCAGCCGCTCGACGAAGCGCAGGCTGTCGCCCTCCACCCGGTAGTGCTCGACGCTGTGCAGGGGCGCGTCGGCGGGCAGGGTGCAGGCGGCGTTGTCGCGGTCGGCCTCGGCCAGGTGGTTGACCACGTAGACCTGCCAGTCGCCGGCCGCGTCCTGGACCGTGGCGATCCCGTGGAAGCCGGTGGCGCAGCCGTCCCGGTCGACCAGGGGCGCGCGGGCGCTCTCCCCGGTGCGCGGGTCGACCCACCACAGCCCGTCGCCGGTGCTGTCGCTGGGATCGCGCCGCTGGTCGGCCGAGACCAGCACCCAGGGCCGCCCGTCGCGGGTCACGACGTCGAAGTCCTCGGGGCCGGGCATCTCCCCGACGATCTCGCAGCGCCAGTCGGCGGTGATCGGGATGGGAGCGGCGAAGGCCGCGCCGAGCAGGGCGAACAGCATGGGGCGATCCGGTAGGGGGGAGGGGGTGGTCTACCGGAGTTTCGGGGGGTTGTCCAGGGGCGAGGGGGGCATGCCAAGCCATCGGCTCAGGGTGTTCAGGGCCTGCTCCAGGTCAGGGAAGACCGCGTCATGGCCCATGAAGGGCTCCTCGTTGTCGTCGATCTTCGAGATGCCACATTCGCCGGCGCGGGTGCGCTGGAGGACGTAGAGGTCTTCTCCTCGCTGGATCTCCACGTCGAGGGCGCCGCCTGGGTAGACCTCTACGCGGACCTGGGCGTCGGGATGAAGGTCTGCGCGCAGCGCCTCGATTCGTCTGGAGTCTGCTGTCACCGTCCCATATATTCCAGGGTCATCGAGCTGCAGCTCAGGTTCAACAGACGTGGCAACACACAACGAGCGGACTCTCGTCAACGAGCGCTCCGCACCACGGTATGGTCAAGGCGCTCGCTCCGGTTGGGTGGAGATTCGGTCCCACAGGTCGCCAAGCATGTCGCGCAGGACACGAGAAGCCCGCTCTACATTCGTTGATCCCGGTGGAAGCGTATCTGGTTGATTTGACACGGTGGCGAGCAGCAGATCCGCTGCCAGGCCGACTTCATACAGGGCTGAAAACCCATGAAATTCTTGTCTCAAATACCACTTCAAGTCATCCAGAGCATCTACAATGATGGGTTTGAGTCCCTCGGCTGGACGAAAGGTCGGGTCATCCCTCAGCGCTTGAACGATATGTTTCAGGCCCTCTCGTACCATGGTGGTACTGCGCCCCACGGAGCCCGCCGACACGCGAACATCCACCCCTGCCCGAGCCCGCTCCCTGTTGGCGATGGCCTTGACCACTATGATACATGCAACACCCAGCGCAAATCTGTCTGCGGGGGTAGGCGCTCCGTCTGCTGAGCCAAAATACAACGCCTCCATGAAGCGTCTCTTCTTCACCAGTTCGTGTACATCCAGATTCATGATATATTCATCCTATTTGATCTTTCCGGCGCTCTTTTGAATCGACCAGTTGTGTGCGACCCTGTATGGCATTATTGGCAATTCCTCATAGTCCAGCTCGCCCGCTATATCTCCAGGTGACAGACCGGCGCTTTCCCATATACCAACCAACGTCTCCTTCAGCTCGTCCTGAGATGCCGTATACAACCTGTCATAGTTGTCGGCCAGATAGATGGCTTCATTGTACTCATGCTTGACAAAACGGTCAAAGAGGACTTTTTCCTCATCCGTCAAGGTGCCACCCTCTGCCAGCTTCTTCCAGATATCTGCCTCCGCTGTGTTATATGCCTCAAATCTACTCACGAACCATTCCTTCGTTTCCCTATCCCATATGAGGTGTTCCTCAAAGAAGAAGTGTTCGCGTACAATCCTCAGGTCTTCCTCTGGGACGCCTGTGGCCCTGGATATCTCTCTGATGTCTGAACCATCCGTGATCTCTCGGATAGGTGTGTAGTAGTCCTCATCTGGCGTACGGTTGGGATATTTGGAATTGGACAGGTCCGGTCCAGGAGGTTCATATTCATCCACCCCTGGAATTCCTGTCGACCCTTCTGGTTCAGGTTTTGCGATACGATTGTCGGCACCGTCGTTGTTGGAGAGTTCCTTGCTCGCGATCATCCAGATGGGGTACTTTCTACCGACCTTCTCCCAGGTGAAATCCTTGATCCAGGCATGCTGGGGCATGAAGATGGCGCGCAGTGCCGCCGCATTCATGGGCACGGAGAGACCCCGCTCCTCCAGCAGCTCACTGGCTACCATCGTCTCAGCCGCGACCCGCTTCTTCTCCGTCGCGTCCGCGACGTCATCCGCCTTCCGCGCCCCCTTCGCCCCCTGCTCCCCGACCTCCTCCCGGGCCTCCCGGGCCGCGACATCATCGGCCTCCCGGCGCGCGACGTCGTCCGCCTTGCCGGCGCCCGGTGGCGTCCCGTTCCGCTTGACCCCGAAGCGCGCGAGCAGCTCGTCGGCGTAGGCGATGAGCCGGTCGCCGATGCGTCGGATGGCGGCGATGAGGTCGCCGGCCTTGCCCTTGGCGCGGCCGAGGAACTTGCCGATGGGCTCCAGGAGCTTGAGGAGGCCCTTGCCGACCTTGCCGAGCAGGTCGAACACGACGTCGAACATCTCGTTGAGGTCCTTGATCAGCTCGGCGAACTTGCGGAGCACCTTCATCGCGCCCTTGGCGGCGGTGCCGGAGCCGGCGGTGAGGGCGGCGAGGATGACCTCGAAGGCGATCATGCCGGCGAGCCAGCCGACGGTCTTGCCGATGTCGTACAGACCCATGCTCTCGGCGGCGGCCTCCCCGCCCTCGGCAGCGACGGCCTCCTCGTCGGTGGGCCGGGGCCGGCCGAGCAGGGCGTCGCGGAGGCTGTTGGCCAGCTCGCCGGCCGCGCCCTGGATGGCGTTCTGGGCGGAGCCCCACAGCTCCCCCAGCTTCTCGGTGAGGCTGCCGAAGCCGCTGCCCTCACCCGAGGAGAAGTGCTCCTCCATCGCCGGGATGAAGCCACCGGCCACCTCCTCGGCGTCGGGTCGCAGCTCTCCCCCCATCTCGCCGAGGCGACCGACGAGCGCGGCGTCGTCGACGGGCCCGGCGGCGACAGCGGCGGCGGCGTCCTCAGGAGTCTGTATGGAGTTCGGCGGCGACAGCTCGGGCGGGACCTGCTCGACCGCGTCCGCGTAGACCGCAGCGGCGGCGGCAGCGCTCTGGGTGGGGTTCTGGGGGTCGATGGCCGCAGCCGCCCGCGCGGCGGCGTCCAGGTTGGGCTTCGGGGCCCCCGAACCGGGGCGCTTGTGCAGGGTGCGGACCTCTCCAGCGGCGGGCGGGGCGGCCTCGGCGGGCGGTGCCTCGGCCTGGGTGTCCCCCTCGGCCCCCCCGGAGAGCCCGCCCACCCACTCGATGAGGCTTCGGAGGCCGTCGGCCACCATCCAGATCATCATGAAGGGGTCGGCCAGGCTCTCCCACAGCCCCTGGAGGAAGCCGACCACGAACCCGCCCATGAACTGCGGCGCGTCACTGGTGAGGATCGACGCCAGCCGGTTGGAGACGGCGATCTTCTCCTCGGGCTGCCAGTTGAGCACGGCCTCCAGGAAGCCCACCACCCCGGGCTTGAGGAGCGACCACAGCGGGCCGAACAGGGGGAGGTCGGGCTGGGCGTTGAGCCACTGGAGCAGCACGGTGACGACGACGTCGATGATGGCGGGCTTGTAGCAGTCGGGCAGCAGCTTCCAGGCGACCGAGGCCAGCATGGGCCCCAGCGCGGCCCCGCCGGAGACCATCACCAGGCCCAGCATGGAGATGACCTGGATGATGGTGCGGATCGTGCTGCGTGCGCCCTCGATGATGACGTCGCGGACGTTGTCCTTGGTGGGGACGAGCAGGTCCACCACCCAGTCGGCGAGGGACTGGGTGAGGAGCTGAACATCGTCCAGGAAGTGCTGCGCACAGTGGGCGAGGTCCCCGCCGGTAAACGCGGCGAGCGCGCCCACCACGGCGTCGGCGAGCCCGCTGGCCATGCCCGCGAGGCTGTCGACGACCGAGGCGAAGGTGTCGCCCATGAACAGCAGCGCGCTCTCCAGGACCGGCAGGACCACCTCGCCCAACTTCTCCGGCGCGCTCTGGATGGTCTCCGAGGAGTTGAACCACTCCTTGAGCGCGGTGATGGCTGAGCCCGCCGCGTCGACCAGGTCGAACAGCAGCTTGAAGATGGAGAAGTCCCACCACAGCTTCGCGGCGGTGCTGATCCCGTCGATGAAGGCGGGGCCGATGTCCTCCTTGATGACGGTCCACACGGTGCTGGCCGCGTCGCTGAGCATGCCCCACAGACCCGAGCCCTCGCCGGTGTCCTCCTCGCAGGAGTCCAGGCCGAGCAGCCCGCTCACCCAGGTCCAGAGCTGCGCGGAGGCGTCCTTCACCGCCCCGAACATCAACCCCACGCCGTCCGCCAGGAAGCCCAGGGCGTCCCACACCGGCTGGAGCAGGGCGAGGTTGACCTCCAGCAGCAGACCCAGCACGGTCGCGAGGATGTCGTTGGCCCCCTCCATGAGGGCCTTGAGGGTGTTCACCACCGGGTTGTCGAACAGCACCGCGGTGAAGTCGGTCAGCTTGGTGGTGAACGCGGTGAAGTCTTCGCAGGCGTCGGCGTTCTCGGCGAAGAAGCCCTCGTACAGCCCCTTGAGCGCCCCCGAGGTGCTGTCCACGAACGCCGTGACCGTCTCGGCCAGCTCCATGTCCCCGACCAGGTCGCAGAGCCAGGCGTCCAGGCGCTGGGCGACCTCCGCCATCAGCAGCTGGACCGGCCCCTGGTCGATGAAGTCGGCCAGCTCCGGCGAGATCGTGCGCAGCAGGTCCATCAAGGGCTCGCCCAGCAGGCTGACCGCGTCCAGCCCCATGTCCAGCAGGGTCTCCCAGTCCCCCGCGATCGTGGCCTCCCACACCGCGAGCTGGGTGTCCACCAGGGTCTCGTAGGCCGTCGTGACCACGTCGGTGGCCGTGTGCAGCCCATCCGCCACGAACGCCACCGCGCCCTTGTAGCCCTCCGCGACCGCGTCGATGCCGTCGCTGGCCAGGGCCACCCCGTCGTCGATGAGGTTCCCCAGGTCCTCGGCCAGCCCTGGCAGGGTCGAGCCCAGCAGCGTGTCCACCGCGCCCTTGGCGAAGGTCCCGAACCGCCCGACCGCGTCCTTGGCAGCGGACGCCACACGGTCGATCTGACCCTGGGCGAAGGTCCTGGCCTTGTCGATCAGGTCGTGCAGGGCCTGCCGGGCCCGGTCGAAGATGTCCCCGATGGCCGTGCGCAGCGCCCCGATCGCCGAGACGATCTTGTCCCGGGCCTGGGCCAGCCAGCCCGGCTCCTCGGCCTCCTTCTGCTTGGCCTCGGCGTCTGTGCGGGCCTGATCCGCCTGCCGCTCCGCCTCCTGCTTGGTCTGACTGTACTTGTTGTCGATGAGCGTCTGGGCTGCGGTGACCTCACCCTGGACCGTCTTGTTCTCGGCCTCCTTCTGTGTCTGGAGGCCCTGCTCGGTCTCGGCCACCGCCTCCTGCTGCCGCTCCAGGGTGTCGGCCCGGGCCGTGGCGATGCGCTCCCGCTGGGCCTCCACCACCGCGGTCTGCGCGACCTCGGCGTCCTCCTGCGCCACCGCCGCGTCGTCCAGGGCGGTCTGCTCGGCGGCAGCCCAGCCCTCCTGACGCTCGACGTCCGCCCCCTCGATGGCAGAGAGCTGCGGCGCGGCGTGCTCCTCGAAGACGGGCTGGGCCTCCGCGTCCAGCGCCTCGATCTGCTCCCCCTCCACGCAGTGGTCGCCCAGGTCGGCGACATCCACCTCAGGGGCCTCGACCTCGGGGGCCTCGACCTCGGGGACCTCCAGCTGCTCCTCCAGGGCCTGGGGCTGGATGACCTCCTCTCCTGGACCGTACTGGATGGAGGCCTCGGCGGTCGTGAAGCCCTCCTCGGCGGACAGCGTGAACAAGCCGGCGTTCGTGGTGAGCTGACCCTGGCCCTCCGACGCGGCCAGCGCGGCCGAGGGGGCCGGGCCCGGCGAGGTCACCAGCCCCGGGTCGTCGGTGGGCAGGGCCGCAGCCGCCTCCGCGGCCAGGGTGGCGGTCTCACCGGGGGGCGCGTCCGCGTCGGAGGCAGCCAGCTCTGCGGTGACCCCGGGGTCGATGACGAAGGGCGCAGGCGCCTCGGCGGCGGCGACCTCAGGCGTCTGTTCTGTGTCAGATTGGGGCAGATCCACCGGCTCGGCGGCGGCGACCAGGGCGTCGGTGTCCACCTCGACAGGCTCGGCGCGGCCCTCCATGACCACGGGCAGGTCCGGGGTGGCCTCGACGAGGGCCTCGTGCTCCGACTGTGCGAGGTCTCCGAGCCGCGCGGCGGCCGGGGCCAGGGCCTCTACCGCCACAGACGGCGGCATCGCCACCATCGCCCGCAGGCCCTCGGCGAGGGTCCGGGGCTGGCGCTCGGGCTCCGCGTCAGCCGCAGCGGCGGGGAGCGTCTGTGTGTCTTCGGCGGGGGCGGCGGCCTCCTCGGCGACCTCCTCGGCGGTGGGGGCCTCCACGTCCTCGACCGCCTCGGCCTCGGCCTGCTCCACCCGGGCCTCGTCGACCTCGCCCTCGGGCGGCGCGGCCTCCTCGGTGGGGGTCTCCTCGGTGGTCTCGGGCAGGGCGCGCGGGCCCAGGGTCGGGGCCAGGGCGTCGCGGAGCTGCTGCTTGAAGGTCCGGCGCTCCTCGGGCGCCTTCTCCGGCTCGGGGGCCGGCTCCTCGACCGCCTCCTCCATCTTCTGTGTGGGGTCCCCGACGATCAGGCTCTTCTGCGCCGCCAGCGCCGCCTGGAGCTGCTCCTTGAGGGTCTTCTTCTCCTCCTCGGGCTCCTCTTCCTCCTCCTCTTCGGACTCTTCTTCCTTGCCGCCGACCGTGGCCGCCTCGATGGCCCCCCGCGCGGCGTCCCGCAGGGCCTCGGGGTCCGGGAACTGGAGCTGGGACCCGATGAAGCCCTCCAGATCGCCCAGGCGAAGGAGCGCCAGCGAGCCCGGGGCGCGCGGGGACACCGGGCGGGGAACATGCGCCCCCGCGACCAGCGCCGCCGAGGCGCGGTGGGCCTCCTGCTCCGCTGGGGTGTCCGCCGCCTCCACGCCCGCGTTCGTGTCGGATGTGGTCGGCTGGAGGGCGTGGGCCACCTCGTGGGCCACCGTCGGCAGCGACGCGCCCCGATCCCGCAGCAGGATCGTATCCCCCACAGACGCCGCCCGCGCCCCCAACCCGTCCAGCGCCAGCCGGATCGTCGGCCCGGTCAGCACCCGCAGCGCTCCCAGCGGCACACCGAAGCCCCGCTCCAGCCGCCCCCGGTGCGGCAAAGGGATCTCCTGCGGCGGGTCCTCCGGCGGCGGCACCAGCCCCAGCGCCGCGAGCACGTCCGGGCGACGACCCTCCTCCTCCAGCTCCGACTCTTCCGCAAGCTCGTCCTGATCGGCGTCCTCGACGTCTACGTCGCTCGGGTCACGGGCCTCCGTGGGGGTGGGCCTGGCGTGGACCTGGGGCGACGGGCGCGTGGTCGAGAGGGGCCGCTTGACGACGACGGAGGTGCGGGCGCGCATCGGTGTGGCTCCCTTGAGATCCTGCGGGCCTGGCGGACCCGCCTGCCTCCACCGTAGCCGCGCCGTCGTCCAAATCCTGACACCGCGTCTTACCCGAGAATGGCCTGCAAACCACACCCCTCCGGGATACGAGGGCGCCGTGCGCACCCCTGCCCTCCTCACCTTGTCCCTGATGTTCGCCGGCTGCCGCCACGCCCCGCGCTCGCCGGACGCCCCCCGAACGCTGACCATCACGGACACGACCGTGGTGCCCGCCCCCATCGACGTGGTGTGGCAGACCCTCACCGACCTGGAGGGCTACGCGGCGTGGAACCCCTGGATCATCGATGGAGCCGGCGACGTGGCGCCCGGCGCGGTCGTGCGGGTGGTCGTGGTCCTGGGGGAGGACCGCCTCGACTCCCGCCATGTCGTACAGACCTTGGAGCCCCCCACCCGCTTCTGCTGGCGAGACGCCGGGTGGAGCGCGGCCCTGGTCTACGGGCAGCGCTGCCGCACGCTGACGCCCCTCGACGAAGCCCACACCCGGGTCACCCAGGAGCTGCTGGTCTCCGGCCCCCTGGCCGAGACAGCCATGCGCCGCTACGGCGACGCGATGCGGGACGGGCTGGCGGCCGAGCAGGCGGCGCTCGCGCTCACGGCGCCGCCTCGGCCTCCTCCTCCTCCTCTTCCTCCCCCGTCGCCAACAGGCCCTCGATGAGCGCGACCAGCCCGTCGTAGGCGAGCGTCGCTTCCTCGCCCAGCTCGCCCGCCGACAGCAGCTCGTTGGTCTCCAGCGGGTCCTCGTAGAGGTCGTACAGCTCCTCGCGGCCGCTGTTCGTGAACCGGATCAGCTGGTAGCGGCCGTCCCAGGCCGTCTGACCCTCGTTCTCGGGCATGGGCCCGTTGAAGGACTCCGTGTAGAGCCAGGTGCGCAGGGGCGCGGTGTCGGGCTCGCTGAGGTAGGACTTGAAGCTGACCGAGTCGATGGCGATGCCCTCGGGCAGCGCGACCTCGGGCGGCACCCCCATCAGGTCGAGGGTGGTGGCGAAGATGTCGAGGGTCTGGACGGGGGCGTGGATGCGCCGCCCCGGCTGCACCACCGAGGGGCTCCACACGCACATGGGCACATGCACGCCGCCCTCGTAGAGGGTCGACTTGGCCTGATAGCGGGAGAAGGGCGCCTGCACCGCCTCGGGGGGGGTGCCGTTGTCCCCGATGAAGATGACCGTCACGTCGCCCTGATCGTTGTCCTCCAGCCAGGTCAGCAGGCGGCCGATCTCGCTGTCCATCGCCTCGACCATCGCCTGGTAGTAGGCGGGCACGTTGGCGATGATGTCGCCCGGGGTGCCGTCGAGGTGGCTGTAGCTGTGGAGGTGGGCCGGCGGCAGGTGGAAGGGGCTGTGGGGCGCGGCGAACCCCACCCAGAGCACCCAGGGCTCGTCGGGCGCGCGGTCGTCCAGCCAGTCGATGGCGTCGTCGATCGTCACGGTGGTGGCGTAGCCGGTCTCGTTGGCGGTGATCCCGTCCTCGGTCCGCGACCAGTTGATGTAGCTGGGCAGGCGCCCGTCCAGGAAGCCCGCGTAGTGGTCCCAGCCCATGAGGTTCGGCGCGTCGGGGCCCCCGAACTCCTCGGTGCTGCCCAGATGCCACTTTCCGATGTTGGCCGTTGCCGCGCCGATGTCCGCCGCGTCCAGGGCCCGGGGCAGGGTCTGCTCGTCGGAGCCCAGCCCGTTGTAGGGAGGCTCGGCCCACCCGACCCCGGTGCGGAAGGGGTGCCGGCCGGTCAGCACGCCCGCCCGGGTCGGCGAGCACAGCGGCGCGGACCACACCCGGGTGAAGGTCAGGCCCTTCCTGCACAGATCGTCGAGGGTCGGGGTGGGGGCGTAGACGCGCCCGTCGTCCGGGGAGCCGTCGTCGTCGACGTCCGCGTAGACCCCCAGGCTGTCGACACCGAAGTCGTCCGCGATGAGGATGAGCACGCGCGGCGGCGGCCCGTCGTGAGGCGGGTCGGTCTCGTCGGTGTCGTCGGGCTGCTGCGTGTCGTCGGGGAGCGCGGTGTCGTCGTCGGCCTCGATCTGCGGGGTGGCCCCGGACGAGGACCAGCCGGCGGGCAGGAACCGCGCGGGATCCCCGTCGAGCCACTCCACCCCGCCCGAGGGCGCGTGGCAGGCCATCAGCGGCAACAGCCAGAGCGGCGACCTCACGTTGAGACCCTCCAAGACGGCTGGAGGATAGCCCGGTTTCAGGGGGAGCGCGACCGGTCGGCTGTCAACTCTGCCGGCTCGAGGGCCTCCCGCGCGAAGTCGACCAGCCGCTGGGCCAGATCCCGGGACCGCTCCAGGTAGGGGGAGTGGCCGTAGCCCGCCGGCCTCAGCACCCGCGCGTGGGCCGGCAGGTGGGCCAGGAAGAAGTCGAGCTGGTCCTCCAGCAGCACCCGCTCGTCCTGGCCCCACATGAACAGCGTGGGCATCCGCAGGCGCTGCAGCTCCTCGGGGCTCAGCTCATCGCGGGCGGTGATGCTGGCGAACAGGCGCCGCATCCGAGGCTGGGCGAGCTGGCGGCGCACCGCGTAGGCGATCATGTGCCGCAGCGCCGGTCGCGGCGGGCGGGCGAAGGCGCGCTCCACCAGCGCCAGGCTGTCCTGGTGGCTGCGGACGTCGAAGCGGTTCAGCAGGAGGGCCCGCTTGGGGTCCGGCAGCGCCCCGCCCGCGGGCGAGTTCACCGCCAGCCCGCGCACCCGCTCCGGGGACCGCGCGGCGTAGCGGATCGCCATGTACCCGCCCATCGAGTTGCCGAACATCACCACCGGCTCGTCCAGGAGCTGGTCCAGGGTCTCGGTCAGGGCCTCCTCGATGATCGCCGAGGTCAGCCCCATGCGCGGCTCGTCGCTGAGCCCGTGGCCCAGCATGTCCGGCAGCAGGATGCGCCGATGGTGGGGCAGCAGGTGCCGGATCATCGGCCGGTAGTGGGTGCCTCGGGAGCTGACCCCGTGCAGGAGCACCAGCGGCGGCAGGCTCCCCCGGCCCGTGCCGTCCAGAACATGGGTGGTGCCCAACGACGTGCCGACATAGCGGCTTCGAAACCCCCGCGCCCGCAGGGCGACCAGGGAGATGCGATCCAGCAGCGTGCTCATCGACGTGACCCTCGTCGGTCGGACCCGACTGATCCACAGCTTGCACACACCTGCCGCCCCCGACAAGGATGACCTGCCGTGAACCTGATGTCTGCCATGCCCTGCGCCGCGTCCGGCTGGGCCGTCCCCTGGGAGGCGCTCGCCGAGCTGCCCTGGATCCGCGCGATGGAGGGCTGCCCCCAGGATCCCCACCACCACGCCGAGGGCGACGTCTTCATCCACACCCGCATGGTCCTGGAGGCTCTCACCGCCGACCCGGCGTGGCGGGCGCTGCCCGAACCCGACCGGGCGCTGGTGTGGCTGGGGGCCCTGCTCCACGACGTCGCCAAGCCCGCCACCACCCGGACCGAGCCCGACGGACGGATCTCCGCGCGGGGGCACGCCCGGGTCGGCGCGGTGATGACCCGGCGCATCCTGTGGGAGGCGGGGGTCCCCTTCGCCGCCCGCGAGGCGGCCTGCGGCCTGGTGCGGCACCACCTCATCCCCTACTTCCTCATCGACCAGTCCGGCGGGGAGCGGCGGCTGATGGCCCTGAGCCAGACCACCCGCTGCGACCTGCTGGTCCGCCTGGCCACCGCCGACATCCGGGGGCGCGTCTGCGCCGACGCCGACGCCATCCTGGACAACATCGCCCTCTTCGGCGAGCTGGCCCGGGAGCACGGCTGCTGGGATGTCCCCCGCGCCTTCCCCTCCCCCCACGCCCGGCTGCGCTACCTCCAGGGCCGCCTGGAGCACCCCGACGTCGACCTCTTCGACGACACCCGCTTCGAGGTCCTCCTGATGTGCGGGCTGCCCGGCGCGGGCAAGGATCACTGGCTGCGCCACCACGCCCCGTCGCTGCCGGTGGTCTCCCTCGACGACGTGCGCCGCGAGCTGGGCGTGGCGCCCACCGACAACCAGGGCCGGGTCCGCCAGGAGGCCATCGAGCGCGCCCGCGTTCACCTGCGCGCCGAGTGCCCCTTCGCCTGGAACGCCACCAACCTCTCCCGCTCCCGCCGACAGCCCCTGCTCCAGCTCATCGAGGACTACGGCGGGCGCGCCCGGGTGGTGTACGTCGAGCCCCCTGCGGCCCGGCTGTTCAACCAGAACCGTGACCGCGATCACGTCGTCCCGGAGCCCGCCCTGCGGGCCATGATGCGCCAGTGGGAGGTCCCGGACCGCACCGAGGCCCACCGGGTGGACTACGTGGTGGCCGACACCTGACGGCGGAGCTGCCCCTCGGCGTTGGCCGCGAAGCCCCGGGTCTGCAGGAAGTGGGTGACCTCCTGGCGCTTGGGGTGACCGTGCTGGACCACGTTGTAGAGGTAGTTGAGCCCGCGCGCGGCGGCCTCCTGCTCCAGGTGGTCCAGGATGAAGGAGCCCACGCCGTGGCCCTGGTGCTCCGCGTCGACCGCCAGCAGGATCTCGGCGTCGCCCCAGGTGTTCTCCAGCCAGCCGTAGCCGACGGTCCGGCCGCCCTCGGTGACCCGCCACCACTCCCCGGGCAGCAGGTCCCCGGCCTTGTAGGTCGGGAGGTCCAGCGCCCCCTCGGGCGCGCCGCCCACGACGCGGGCCTTGTCGGCGTCCCAGCGGGCCGTCTTCTCCTGGATCCAGCTTCGGGTCATGGTGCCTCCGGGCGTTGGGGGCCCAGCATACCCCTTCACGCCGGCCGCGAGCGGCGCGATGTCCGCGCGCAGCGCCTCGACCGCCCCGTCGAGCTGGCGAAACAGCCGCTTGAGGGGGCGCCGGGCGTCCTCGGACAGCAGCCCGTGCACCAGCCAGGGCACCACGGCGGTGAGGTCGGCGTGCACGTAGACCGAGCTGGTCTCGACGCAGGCGGCGCTGACCTTGCCCCAGGTGTGGCCCTCGCCCGCCGGGCAGCTCGACAGCGCGCCGTTGTCCACCGGGTCGACGCAGAACTGCAGGTCCACGTCGAAGCCCCGCGCGTCCAGCTCGAAGATCTGCGAGAGCGTGGGCTCCCCCTGGAGGGTGTAGTTCTTGGGCACCCCGCCCCCCAGGATCCAGACGGCGGTGTCGCCGGCCTGCTGCACCTGCCACTGGAGCGCGGCCATCTCGAACACGTCCGCCGCCGCGTCCAGCCGGAAGCCGAAGGCGTCGCCCAGCAGCGCCTGGAGCTTGACCACGGTGAGGAAGATCGAGCCGTCCTGGGGCGCGCCCACGAAGATCGGCACGTCGGCGGCGTAGGCGGCGGAGAGCAGGGAGGGCTCGGTGACCCCCAGGCGCTGCTCCAGCTCGTAGAGCGCCTTGCCCAGCAGCCAGTGCAGGCGCGGGGTGGTCAGCGGCCGCTGGAACTCGGGCCGCTGCAGGAGCTGCTCGAAGAGCTGGTCGGTGTCCAGCAGCACCTGCTCGTCCATGCCCAGGTCGTAGATGCGGATGATGCGGGCCTCGCGCAGCGCGGTGTCCCCGGCGGCGGGGTTGATCTCGCGGATCGCGTGGCCGATGACCCGGTGGGCGTCGTGGTAGAGGTTCGCGCCCGTGGTGGTCACCACGTCCACCAGCCCCCGCTCGATCAGCGGGATGAGGCAGCTCCGGTGCAGCCCCGCGGGGGTCATCGCCCCGGAGAGGGTCAGGAACACGGTGTGCTCGCTGCCGGCGCAGCGCCGCATGAGCTGCCAGGCGGTGCGCACCTGGCGGCCCACGTAGGCGGGGAAGGCCTTGGCCAGCAGCTCGGCGGGGGTCTCGCGGCCGGTGATGGGGCCGGGGCGGACCTCGGGGGCGTCAGAGAAGGTGTCTTGGAGGCTCATGCGCCCGGAATATCCCGCACGCGGCCCCCCGCAAGGAGGGATTCCCCCGTGTGTGGGATCGCGACAGAGGTGTCACGCATTCGGGCGAAAGTGCACAGCCCCGGCCTCGGCCATGCCACCATGGAGGCCGATGAGACGCCGATTCTCGGACAACGTCCGCCCGATGGATCGCTTCTTGCATGCTTCCTGGCACCCAGTCCAAGGAGATGACCCATGACCCGCTCTCTCCCTCTGCTCGCCCTCGCCGGTGTCGCGCTCGCCGGCTGCAACCGGCCCCCCACCTCCACCTTCGACCACCCCTCCTCGCTCAAGCGCTTCGAGAGCTGCGATCAGCTCCGCGACTACACGGGCGAGGTCATGCTGGAGAGCCTGCTCGCGTCCCAGTACGGCTACGGCTGGGGCTGGCTGGCCGCTGAGGACGACGCCGCCTCCGACGGCGGCGACCAGGGCGACGGCCCCAGCGACTACACCACCACCAACGTCCAGGAGGCCGGGGTCGACGAGCTGGACCTGGTCAAGACCGACGGCAACTTCGTCTACGTGGCCCAGGATCGCGCCCTTCAGATCCTCAGTTCATGGCCGGTCGAGGACGCCGAGCTGCTCGCCAGCGTGCCCCTGGACGGCTGGGCCCGCGGCCTCTTCCTGAGCGGCGACAAGGTCGTGGTCTTCGAGTACGTCTACGATGAGGTCGACCGCCTGGGCGACTACACCGCCACCCGGGCCACCGTCTTCGACGTCTCCGACCGCGCCGACCCCGTCCAGGTCTCCCAGACCGACATCAGCGGCTGGCTGTCCGACGCCCGCATGATCGGCGATCAGGTCTACTTCGTGCAGAACCACTACATGCCGCTGCCCGAGGAGGCCTGGCAGATCGTCCAGGACGAGCAGCTCCCCGAGGTGGACTGGAGCCTCTCCGGCGACGAGCTGGAGGCGGACATGGCGCAGAAGCGCGACGAGGCCCGCCGCATCCTCCGGGACGAGGTCGCCGAGCTGGCCGCCAGCGTCGACCTGACCGAGATCCTGCCCCTGTGGCGCCAGGACGGCGGCGCGGCCGAGGTCCTGGTGGACTGCGAGGACGTCTACCGCCCCGCCGAGGTCTCCCAGTACTCCATGCTCAGCGTGGTCCACCTCGGCCTGGACGACGGCGCCATCCACGCCACCGGGCTGATGTCCGACGGCTGGACCCTCTACGCCTCGGTCGACAACCTCTACATCGCCCAGTCGAGCTGGTGGCGCTGGTGGGGCTGGGGCGACATGGACGCCGAGACCGACATCCACAAGTTCGAGCTGGGCGACGGCGGCGAGCCGCTCTACGCCGCGACCACCTCGGTCCCCGGCTGGCTCTACGACCAGTTCGCGATGAGCGAGTACGACGGCTACCTGCGCGTCGCCACCACCGACTTCACCTGGTGGGGCTGGGACGCTGACGAAGACGAGAATCCGCCGGCCAACAACGTCTTCGTGCTGGAGGACGACGGCGCGGGCCTGCTGGACCGGGTCGGCGAGGTGCGCGGCATCGCCCCCAACGAGCAGATCTACGCGGTCCGCATGATCGGCGAGGTCGGCTACGTGGTCACCTTCGAGCAGGTCGACCCCCTGTGGACCCTCGACCTGTCGAACCCCGCCGCCCCCGAGATCCGCGGCGAGCTGGAGATGCCCGGCTTCTCGGCCTACCTCCACCCGATGGACAGCGATCACCTGCTGGCGGTCGGCCGCCACGGCGACATGGACGGCAACGTCGAGGGCCTGGCCATCAACGTCTTCGACGTCTCCGACCTGGACAACCCCATGCTGGCCCACCAGTTCGTGCTGGATGAGGGCAACTGGAGCTGGTCCGAGGCGCTCTACGACCACCACGCCTTCACCTTCCACCGCGGCGTCCTGTCCATCCCGGCGTACTCCTACGACTGGGATGAGACCGACGGCAGCTACGACTGGTTCTCCGGCCTGCTGGTGTTCCGCGTCGACGCCGAGACCGGCATCGAGGAGATCGGCCGGGTGGACCACCGCGACATGGTCGACCGCTCGAGCTGCATCTGGTCGATGCTCTACGACTACATCGAGGAGTCCGACTGCTACCGGGACTACTGGTACGCGTCGGTCCGCCGCTCCATCTACATCGAGGACAACCTGCTCAGCGTCTCCAACTACGGGGTGAAGATCAACGATCTGTACAACCCCGACACGCTCATCGGCGAGGTCCTGTTCTACGAGCAGCCGTAAGGCAGCCCGTAGGGCGCGCCCGCGTCCTCACCCCCCTCGATCCGGTGTCCGGGGCTGGAGCTGGATCGAGGGGGTTTTCTTTTGTCGGCTCGGGCTACTCCGCCCCCCGCTCCCGAACCGTCTCTACGATCAGCCGGTGCTCCATGCTGTCGAGCACGCTCAGCGGCGGGGGCGGAGCGCGGCGCAGGAAGTACCGCTCCCGGGTGGCCTTGAGGCGGCGCTCGCTGTCCTCGGACCAGGTGTCCTGGGCGGCGTCGCGCTCCTGGAGGCGGACCAGCTCCTCGTAGAACGCCGCCTGGCGGTCCTGCTCGGAGCAGACCAGGAACAGGTCGACCCCGGCGCCGCAGGCCTCCTCCAGGACCTGGTCCAGGGGCCAGCGGTCCTTGACCGCCTTCATCTCCATGTCGTCGGAGACCACCAGGCCCTCGAAGCCCAGGCCCTCGCGCAGCCAGCCTCGCAGGATGGGGCGGGACAGCGTGGCCGGGCGGTCCTCGTCGATGGCCGGGAAGACGACGTGTGCGCTCATGACCCCGGGGACCCCTGCAGCGACGGCTGCGCGGAAGGGCCTCAGCTCGCAGCGCTCCAGGTCAGGCAGCTCCTTCTCGACCTTGGGCAGGGTGTGGTGGGAGTCCTGGTCGGTGTCGCCGTGGCCCGGGAAGTGCTTGACGCAGGAGATGATGCCCCGGGCCTCGGCCGCGCGCAGCCAGGCCACCACCTGGGCGGCGACCCGGTCGGGGTCCCGGCCGAAGGAGCGGTCGCCGATGACCGGGTTGGCCGGGTTGGAGTCGACGTCCGCCACCGGCGCCCAGTTCAGGTTGAAGCCCAGCGCGGCGACCTCGTCGCACATCGCGGCGGCGTAGCGGCGGGTGAGGGCCAGGTCGCCGACGTTGCCCAGCCAGCGCAGCGGCGGGAACCGGCTGGCGCCGTCGCGCACCCGCATGACCCGGCCGCCCTCCTGATCCACCGACAGCAGCGCCGGCAGGGTGTCGGGCAGGAGCGCGGCCAGCTCGCGGTTCAGCTCGCGGACCTGGGCGGGCTCCTCGACGTTGCGCTTGAACAGGATGAAACCCGCCGGTCGGAGCTGGCGGATCAGCGCGCGGGTGGGGTCGTCCAGGCCGGGCCCGGGGATGCCCAGGATGAGCCGCTGGCCGGCGCGACGCTTGCGGTCGGCCAGCGAGGTGTTCTCGCCCGTGGCGGTGACCGGGAGGCGGCTCACGCGCCCTCCTCGGGGTGCTCGGCCAGCTCGATCAGCACGCCGCCCGCGCTCTTGGGGTGGATGAAGACCACGCGGGTGCCGTGGGCCCCGGGGCGGGGGGCGTCGGAGAGGAAGCGGTAGCCCTTCTCCTTGAGCCGGGCCATGTCGGCCTCGATGTCGTCGGTGCGGAAGCAGAGGTGGTGCACGCCCTCGCCGCGCTTCGCCAGGGAGGCGGCGACCGGGCCCTCACCGTTCATGGGGTGGATCAGCTCGATCCGGGTGCCGGGCATGGGGAAGAACGCGGTGGAGGTCTGCTCGCTCGGCACGTCCTCCCGGCCGGAGAGGGGGACGCCGAAGTCCTCGGCGAAGCGGGCGATGGCCGCCTCCAGGTCGGCGACGGCGATGGCGACGTGGTCCAGTCCGGTGATCACGGTGCGCTCCGGGCGGGGGGTGGAGGGATCCAACTATCCTGCCGAGGGGCGGCGCGGGGAAGGGTGGGTTAACGCTTGGGTGTCGGGCCTCGTCAATGGGCGCCGGGTGCGCAATAGCGTCCCCCCGGTGTTCGTAGGCACCCCCGAACCCTCCGACAGGACCCTCATGGCGCGCCTCCTGACGACGCTCTTGTTCGCCCTCGCGGCCTGCTCCAGCGGCGGCGGCTCTGAAGACGGCTCCGGCGACGACGGGTCGTCCGAGGAGCGCCGGCTCACCGATCCCCGCACCCTGGTCGACACCCAGGCGGTCGAGACCGGCAGCGTGGGCGACTTCCTGGTGTCCACCGGCACGGTGGAGTCGGTGGCCCAGGCCGACCTCGTCCCCGAGGCCACCGGCACCGTCGTCGCGATCGAGGCCGAGGAGGGCGACATCGTCCGCAAGGGCCAGGTGCTCGCGGTCATCGCGAACGCCACCCTGGACGCCGCCTTCACCCGCGCCGAGGCCGAGCTGGCCCGCGCCCGGGCCGACCTCTCCCGCGTCCAGCAGCTCCAGGCCCAGGGCGTGGTCTCCGCCAAGGAGCTGGCCGACGCCGAGCACGTCGTCAAGACCGCCGAGGCGTCCGCCACCGAGGCCCGCCGCTCCCAGGGCCACACCCGGCTGATCAGCCCGATCGACGGCACGGTCTCCGCGCGCGACCTGCAGTACGGCGAGGTCGCCGGCGGCCAGCGCGCCTTCCAGGTCGTCGACCTGGACCACCTGCGGGTGGTCATCCAGCTCCCCGAGCGCGACCTGCCCCGCCTGCAGATCGGCCAGCGCGCCGAGCTGACCCCGGTCTACGACCCCTCCCTGGCGGTCGAGGCCACCGTCGAGCGCATCTCCCCCACCGTCGACCCCACCTCGGGCACGGTGCGGGTCACCATCGCCCTGCCCGAGGGCGACCGCAGCCTGCGCCCGGGGCAGTTCGTCTCCGCCCGGGTCGAGGTGGCCCGCCACACCGAGGTCGCGGTCGTGCCCCGCCGAGCCCTGGTCTACGAAGACGGCGCCCCCCTCGTCTACCGGGTCGCCGTCGAGGAGCCGCCCCCCAAGGAGGAGGCCGACGAGGACGGCGAGGACGGCAAGGGCGCCTGGTCCTCCAGCTCGGGCGGCGGCCGCAAGAAGACCCGCCGCCGGGCGGGCATGAACTTCAGCTTCGGCGGCGGCGACAAGCACGGCGAGGGCGAAGAGGAGGACATCGAGCCCCCCGGCCCCTACCGCATCGCCCGCAAGGTGCCCGTGGAGCTGGGCTTCATCGACGAGGACCTCGCCGAGATCTCCAGCGGGATCGCGCTGGGCGACGCCATCGTCGTGGTGGGCCAGGCCAGCCTGCGCGACGGCGCCCGGGTGCGCTTCGAGGGCGACCCCACGGTGCAGGACGCCTGGGAGGCGAAGCAGAAGGAGGAGGCCAAGGAGGGCGAGGACGGCGCGAAGGGCGAAAAGGGCGAAAAGGGCGAGAACGGCGCAGCGGACGCGGAGGGCGAGGAGTAGCCCCGACCCCTGTCACGCCCCGCCCCCCTGCCTCGTCCCGTGTGTGAACCCCGCTCACGGAGGGCAGGATGATCACCGACAAGCAGCTCGTCCGGACACAGGCCGCCTCGGGGCTGGCCTTCGGCGCGTTCCTCGCGCTGCACCTCATCAACACGGCGCTGGGGGCGCACAGCGCCGAGGCCTACGACGGCGCGCAGCGCGCGCTCCAGGTCTTCTACCAGAACCCCCTCGTGGAGATCACGCTGATCGGCGCCGCTTTGGTGGCGCACGTCGTCGCGGCGGTGTGGCTGTGGCGGCGCCGCGGCGGCCGGGCCGGGCCGAAGCCGCGCACCTGGCGGCGCCGGCTGCACCGCTGGTCGGGGGTGTTCCTGCTCATCTTCGTGGGCGGGCACTTCCTGGCGACGCGGGGCACGACGCTCTTCACCGGGGTGGTGCTGGGCCACGCCGGCCTGAGCTTCTCGCTGGACTTCGCGCCCGCGTACTTCTACCCCTACTACGCCCTGCTGGGGCTCTCGGGCCTCTACCACGGGCTGCACGGGGCGGGGCAGGCCCTTCGCGTCTTCAAGGTGAAGCCGCCTTCCGTGATCACGACGGGGTGGGGATTCCGGACGATCCTCGCGCTGGGCGCGGCCGGCGTCCTGCTGGGCATCGCCGGGTTCGGAGGGTGGCTCTACCCCATCGCCGATCCCTGGGCCTCGGACTTCGCGGCGCTCTATCAGGCCTGGTTCGGCTGAGGTCGCGCGCCGGGCTATGCTCACCGGATGGAACCCGCTGACTTCTACCTGGTGATCGACCTCGAGGCGACCTGCGACGACAAGGGCGCCGTGCCCCGCGATGAGATGGAGATCATCGAGATCGGCGCGGTGCTGGTGGACGCCGGCACCCTCCAGCCGGTGGACGAGCTGGGGGTCTTCGTGCGGCCCGCCATGCACCCTACGCTGACGCCGTTCTGCACGCAGCTGACCTCCATCACCCAGGCGCAGGTCGACGGCGCGCCACCCCTGCCCGAGGCCCTGGACCTGCTCCAGGCGCGGCTGATGGCCGGGCGCAGCACCCTGTTCTGCTCCTGGGGGGCCTTCGACCGGGTCCAATTCGAACGGGACTGCGCCCGCCACGGGGTGCCCTACCCCTTCGGCGCCGCCCACCTCAACCTCAAGAAGGCCTTCTCCCACCACCTGGGCACCAAGCGGCGCTTCGGCATGGCCGGGGCGCTGGCGAAGGTGGGGCTGGCGCTGGAGGGCACGCATCACCGGGGCATCGACGACGCGCGGAACATCGCACGGCTTTTGCCGTGGTGCCTGGGGCGGGTAGAGTAGCCAGGCCTCCAACGGGGACAAGCTGATGTCGCGACGCGAGCTGCTGGTGGACCTGTTCGAGGAGCTGTTCAGGAACGACGACATAGACTTCCGGCGGTATTGCACGAAGTTGGAGCCGCACTACTCCAGCCTGGGCAGGATTCCCGGAAGCCACGCGAACTGTACGACACTGATCCAGGACGCAGCCGACAAGCTTCAGTCTGTAGAGGACGCCGCGCCCCTCTTTGACACCCTGCTCAAGGACTACTCCGGGCGAACAGTATTCATCGAGGAGAAACGACGCGCGTGGGCGAGGTGTCCGGCGCCCAGGAAGAGCGATGCGTCCAGCCCCCCTACGCCAACCCCACAACCTGACCGACGGCGCTGGGGCGTCGGCGCTCTGGCTGCGCTGCTCGCGCTCCCCATCGCCTTCGCGACCTGGAGCCGCTGTGGCCCCGGTCCCCTCCCGGCGGGCCCGCCGACGATCATCCGCAGCGCGTTCCTGCTGGACACCGACGGGCTGCGGGTGCTTGTCGGTAGAGAGAACCGAGCGGGTCAGGACTGCATTCTATGGAAGGAGGGTGGGGAGAGCAGCTGCCGTAGCCTCTCCTGGGAGTTGAACAAGGAGACGGAGCTGACGGAGGACGGCCGGTATGCGTGGTGGTTGGAGGGACGTGAGACACTCCACCTGGTCGATCTCAAGCAGCCTTCGCCGGAGCCCACGACAGCGTCGCTGCCTCCTCAAGAGGGCGTCCTGGCCAGCCGCTTGACCGTCACACCGGATGAGACGCTCCAGCTCGTGCGGGTGCTGGAGGACGGTATCTGGTGGAAGCACCTCGGCGGAGACGACCAGACCCGAACGGCACCGTGGCGCTGCGCGGGCACCGCGTGTGATGCGGCGATCTCCGGGGACGGGCGCTGGGTGGCCGTCGTGAGGCGACGCGGCGACGACGGGCCGGTGCTGGGGTGGCTCTGTCGCGTGGCGGGGGGGTGCGTGACGCTCCCTGCGCAGGGCTGGGGGCCCTGGGAGAACGCGGCGGTGGAGGCGATTCGATACGATGTTCCTCAGCCTGGCGGGCGCGAGGCCGAGGACCCTGAGGACAGCGATCTCCTCGTCATGGTCCGCGCCGATACCCCCCGTGGCATCCGCCGGATGGTCTTCCTGCTCGAGAACCAGGACGAGCAGGCCGTGCGGGAGGCCCACCCGCTGCACAATGACCTGAACGACGACACGACCGTGCTCCTCGCCACCGCGAACAGGCTTCGATATAAAGAAACGTTTGACCGTTGTTTTCTGGCCTTCCAGAGCGAAAGCTTGCGCGTCGTCGACGGGTGCAACCGGTCCAACTTGGAGATCCTCAAGCTCGACCACGCGCTCCACCCCAGGGCTCCCGGGTTCACCCTCGCCCCCCACGAAGCGACGGTGGCCATCTCCGAGGTCTCCGGTGGTCGGTTGGAGGCCAGGGTGTGGCAGATCGAAGGGGACCAGCTCTGGACGAAGACCATCGACCTGTGACCTACCGCTTCACACACCGCCCGTTCTGCATCTCCCCCGCCGTCACGCTCACCGTGATACGGGTGATCTCCCCAGCCTCCAACATCGAGCTGTGCTTCCGGTCGGGGTTGCTGGCATCCCCGTCGCTCCCCTTGTTGAGCTGCCGAGGAGCTGCAGTCCAGCCCGACTCGATCAACGCGTCCTCGCACCTTGAGGGCACGTTGCACAGGAACAGGGTCACCGAGACCGGTAGATCTTCTCCATTGATCACAGGGCCATGAACGCGAGTCTGGGCGCCGGGAGGCACAAGCACATCGGCGACCTCCGGTAAGGCCGCTACGCCGCCGCCGGTCGACAGCCTCACCTGGATGGGCGCGACGACGGGTTGCAGGACGAAATCCAGCTTGTTTGAGGACGGCCCGCCCCCGCTGGACGCGCCGGGGCACGCCGTCACATTGCCGATGGAGTCCACATCCGGTCGAGGCTCACCTTGGGGGGACACAGACCAGCGAACCCACTGAGACGGGTTCGAATCCGAGGGAGTCTGGATCCCCGTCGTCGAGCGACCGCCCAGGAGCATCAGCGAAGACAACAAACACACGGAGCACGCTCGGATCTTCATGGTGCCTCAGGGTTCGGGGAGCAGGAAGGAGGATGGAAACTCGGAGGTCCACGGCGCCCCGTCTCCCAGAGCGCCCAGCTCGTCCGAGACCCGCTCCGCGCAGTCCGGGGAGAGCACGCCGGTCACCGCGTTGGTCGCAGTGAAGTCTGAGTCGTTGAACGGATCGCCGTCCGGCGTGGCGTCCACGAAGCCGGGGTCCTGGCCATAGAGGTTCCAGACGCCGATGAAGTAGGGGTCGTTGATGAGCTGGATGGCGTCGTCGTAGTCATGAAACAGGTTGCAGTAGGCCGTCTGCTGCCCTGCCCGCGCGTCGTAGCTGATGCGGGTGTGGGCGAAGATGTTGTACCGCACCGTCATCAGGCCCTGTCGGAACGTCACGGCGACCTCGGCATCCGTATCAAATACTGTATTGTGTTCAAATATCATCTGCCCGTAGGCGTAGAGGACGTCGCGCGAGAGGCTGACCGACGACGCAGCGATGTTGGCGTTGAAGATGTTGTTCCTGAACGAGCCGTCCAGCGACTGCCGCGCGTCCCAGGAGCCCCCGACGTTGTTGTAGAAGACGCTCAGGCTGATGTCATTGGTGGCCCGACGGGTGTAGGCCCCGCCGCCGTAGTCTGCCACGTTGCCCACAAAGCGGCTCGCCCGAACATCCACTGTTGACAGCTCGGCGTAGATCGCGCCGCCGGTCCCCTCATCCTCACTGCGTCCGGTCGCGACGTTGTGATCGAAGCGCACCTGCTGGACCTCCAGGCCCCCACCCTCTACGAACACGGCGCCTCCCACCTGCGCCTCGTTGTTGAGGAAGGCGCTCTCGGTGTCCAACCTGACATCGGTGCCCTGCGGAAAGCACAGCGCCCCTCCGTCCCCTCCGGCCCGGTTCTCGGAGACCACCAGACCGCTGCCAGCAAAAGCGCGCACGTTCGCCGAGATCGCTCCTCCGTCGTCGCCGGCTGTGTTCTGGGAGAAGGTGGTGTTGGAGACGGTGATGGTGGCATTCCGATCCAGACTGACGATCGCGCCGCCGTCGAACACCGCCTCGTTACCGACGAACGTGCAGCCATCGAGCGTGAGGTCCCCCAGCTCATGGGAGATCGCGCCGCCGCTGTAGGAGGCTGCGTTCAGCGAAAAGGTGGACCCCTGGATGGAGAGGTCTCCCAACTCCTGCGTGATGGCGCCACCCCTGGGGGCCTCGTTGCCCTCAAACGTCGACCCGATGATGGTGGTGTCCGCCGTGACGCGGAGCGCGCCCCCGTCGCTGGTGGCGGTGTTGTCTTCGAACGTGCAACTGTCCAGCAGCACCTGCCCCGGGCCGTCGACGTTCAGCGCTGGTCCTGCGATGCCGGCCGCGTCGTGAACGTTCACGTCCACCAATTCGACGAACACCCCACCGGACACCACGACCCCGCGATGCTGTCCTCCTCCGTCCAACTCCAGCCGCTCGAGCCGCAGGCTCTGGTGCTCGCCCAGCACGACGTCCAGGGCCGGCCCCCCATCGGCGCGCATCCTGGCTCCGCCGACCTCCTCGCCTCGAATGACGATCCAATCGACCTCCGGATAGGCCGAGAGATCGATCGGATGGGCCGGCGCCTGGTGCTCCCCGGCCGAGAGTTGGAGGATCACCTGATAGGCCGGGTCGACCGTTCTCGCGGCGAGTTGGCAGCCGGGCAAGGCCGCCAGAGCGTCCCACAGCGTACGGAATGGGGCGTCGAGGCTGCCGTTCTGCCCATCACCATCCGGGTTGATGTGCAGGGTGATCGTCTTCTGCTCCGCGTCGATGTCCAGCGCGCCGAACGCATCCGGCAGGGAGAGCAGCGGGTCCCCGGAGCAGTCATGATCGATCCGGTCGCAGACCTCGATGTGGCCAAGGAAGACCTCCGGATCGCGATCGTCGCAGTCTTCTCCGAGCACGGAGACGCGGTAGAGGTGGGCGCAGTCATCGACCCCGTCGCCGTCGGTGTCGCCCCACCCGCCGGCAGGCTGGTGGTCTCCATCGAAGTCGAACTCCGGACCCTGCCAACAGTCTTCATCCTCATCGTCATACATATACAATGGATCCGGGCAGGAGACCTCCCCGACCTGCACCGAGCGCCGCTCGGTCACGTGAGGCCCCCACCCGGGATCGCAGTCGTTGCAGTCCACGTCGATCGTCTCCCCGTCCTCATCGAGGTCAGAGAAATCCTCCTGCCCGTCCGCACAGTCATAGTTGATCAAATGCGGCGAGGGATAGTCCTGTGCCTGCCCGGTCTCCGGGTCGCAGTCCTCAAGCGCGAACCGAGTGGTAAACCAAGCGACCTCGTCCCCGCAGTCGCGGTCATCCTTGGCCGGATCGGCCTCCGGCCCGACGGGGCGCACGTGCGGGTTCATGTCGTCACAATCACACAGCAGGAAGCGACCTCTCGTGAACTCCCTCGGCCTCAGGTCGTACACGCAGTCCTCGTTCCCCCACCCGTCCCCGTCCGCATCGACGGCCCAGACGCTCTCATTGAGGGGCGCGCAGTCCTCCACGTCCATGAAGCCGTCCCCGTCGCTGTCCAACGCGAGCGGGACGGCAAACCGCTCGTCTGTACATGACCCCAGGATGATGTGGAGCACCAGCAGCAACCTCAGCCAGCCCGACCTCATGGACATCCTCAGTCCTCCCGGCCGGCGTTCGTCGGAGCCTCACCTGTCGCCGACTCCGGCCTGCGCCGCGCGTCCCCGACCGGCGCAGGGTAGGGTGCGGTGGGCGCGTATCCACACCGCGTCGTGTCCACGCGGTAGACCAGAGCCCCCTCCTTCTCCGAGCGTGGCGTCACGTGCATCGGAAAGACGGTGATCATGCCGACGTGGTCCGCCTGCGCCTCGGGGATCAGATGGACGGCCTCGAGCGCATCCATCCCCTGAGCCCGGAGCCAGGTCGCCAGCCGAGATGCCCGCCGGCTCGCTTCGCGCCAGAGCGTCGCCACCTGCTGATCCCCAAGGAGCTGCTCGTAGCCACGCGGTCCCGCCCGCCGCCAGACGACCTGCGTGGTCGAGGCGGCGACGACGGCCGAGTCGACGCCAGCGCGCTGCCAGCACCGCAGGCCGTCCAGGGCGGCCGAGGTCAGCGGGAGTTCCCCGTCGAGCGACGATAATCGTATCGCATCGCACCCCAGGCTCGTTGGCGACAACGTCAGCTCAACCCTGCGGTTTCGCGCCATGGACGCCGGCCCCTTCCCGAGATCTCGAGGACCGCTCTCGCTCAGCGCGACGATCTCCAAGGGGAGCGCCACGGCGCCGCTCTCCTTCAGCGCGGACGCCACGCCTTGCGCCCGCATCCACGAGAGCCAGGCGTTGTAGACGAGGGTGTCGCGCTCGTCTGCGAACCCCAGCGCGCCGCCCACCTCGGGCCACCGGTGCTCCTCGTCCAGGCCGCATCGTTCCCGCTCCGGCCACTCGGACCAGGACTGATAGGCGTCGTGCTCGAACCGGTACTCGGGGAACTCGCACCGTGTCGAGGCAGCAGCAGGCGCGGCTTGTGACGCCACCGGTTGGACGTCAAGGCAGGTGTACCCGCTGCCCAGCCAATGCACGTCGATCTGGTGTGGTCCTTCCAGGGCCCCAGAAGGGACGCTCACCTTGAGCTGTGCTCGCGTCGCCTCCCGCACGGTGGCCTGCGATCGTCCACCGTCTGAGGTGACCCAGACGGCGATCAGCCCCGAATCCGAGAACGTCGTCCCCGTGATGACCAGCTCGGTCGTGGTCGAGGCGGCCAGCGCCACAGGGATCAAGGGCCACACAACGCGCATGGTGCTACCTCCCGAACCGCCAGGTGACGCCGACCTCACCGCCGATCCCCGGCGTGATCACCGGGTGCTCATACAGGTGGTACCTGGGCTCATCCTCCTGCGCAGGGACGTACTTGACGTCCAGGATCGTCGCGGTGTGCGCGTAGGGAGTAAGTGAGATGAACAGACCGAGGTCCGTCCCGGCGTTGGTGCCGAGGACCGGCACCTTCGGATGGACCGCGATCCTGACTCGGCCATACAGCTCCAAGCCGGTCGCCCGGGCCACGGGTGCCACAGTCGGCATCATGAACCACGCGTCCCGGTACGCTGCTGCGGTGTATGCCCCCACCCCACCCGAGACCGCCAGCGACAGGGTGTGAGCCTTGTTGAGGTGACGCAGTCCCGCCCCGCCTTGGATGCCCCAGGTCTTGAGGAAGCTCCCCAAGCCGTTGACCTGGGTGTCCGCACTGAGGGAGCGCCCTGAGACGACAGCGCCCTCCAGGAGGGCCCGGTTCAGCAGCTCCGATCGCCAGAGGTCCGTCGACACGAAGTACTGCCCGGTCACCCGGCCAGTCCAGACCAGGAACCCCTCAGCTCGACTCGAGCCTGGGAGCTTGTCCTCCGGCCAGTCGTAGAGTGACCCCGTGAGGACGGAATCCCACACCGGAGACGCCTCATCCAACCTGGAGGCGTCCATGCGCGCGGGGTTCACCCATTGCTCCAGCCCTGTGGACAGACACAGATGGAGGGCAGGCCCCCTGAGCTGGTCCAACCAGGAGGGCAACCGCTCAGCCGTGAACAGCGTCCTCCCGTTCTCGGTGTTCTGGAGATAGCCGGACAGCTCCCTGGGCAACGCGCCCGTCGGCGCCACCGGGTGCGTGCTCGCGTTCTGGTTTGGAGCGGCAGGGGTCACGACGTAGCTCCGGCTCTCAATCACCCGGTCGTCGGCCGCCCCCTGCACGACGGATGACTGCACCACCGTCACCTTGATGTTGTGGTCCAGCCTCGGGATCCAGAGCGTCACCGCAGGATCCGCCGGCCGCCGTGACAGATCGTACATGAACGCCGGGCGCGTGTTCAACTCCGCGATCGCGAACCCCAGCCCGTCCATGCCTTCGGGTCGGTCTTCTCCATCCTTGGGGGGCTGATCCTCTACGGTCAGCAGGATGCGCGCGCTCTCCTTGAGTTGGCTCGTCGTCAGCGGGACCTTCATGAACCCCGGCACGGAGGACGTCATGCTCTCCCGGTAGGCGATGATCACGTCGTCGTAGCCGGAGCGACCGAATCGGACACTCCCAAGGTAGGGCGTCGACTCGTTGGCAGATCGGCGACGGGGGGGGGCCTCGTACTGCAGGTTCAGCATGAAGAACCTGGACAACTCGGCGACCGTGATGCGTCCGTTGTGGTCGAAGTCCGCGCCCCCGAGCAGCCCCGACAGGACGACGTGGTTCACCGGCCCTCGCTGGATCTCCAGCTCTCGAATCTTGTGGTTGATGAAGAACCGCGCGACCTTGTCGTCGAGCGCCCCCAGCGACGGCTCCTGCTCGTTCTGGCGACAGGCGTCGATCACAAGCACGACCAGATCAGCGTCGCTGAGGTAGTCCTGGATCCACTTGTGCAGCGTCCGGGTCGGCAGGAGCCCGTCGCCGCCGTCCGTACCAGGTTGGATTCGCAGGAAGCTCTCCTGCGCGCGGCGACCTCCGCCGTCGGACCGGCTCGGGGTGTCTCCGTGCCCCGAGTACATGATGAGCACGACGTTCCGGACACCCGGCGCATCCTCAAGCTGCGCCATCACTCCCCTGAAGGAGCCCTCGATGTCCTCCGCACAGGCCGGGCCGACCATGACGCCCTGCCCCCAGAGCTCAGCGTGGAGTGTGCTGCCGCACAGCATGCTCTTCCGACCCAGCAGCCCTTCGACGATGTCCAGGTTGGACGGGAGGTGCAGGTTCACCGGGTGAGGGCGACCTCGCTGCCCGCTCCCGGGCGCGAGCGCGAGCGCGAGCTGGGCGAAGCTCAAGACGTCGTCGTCCACGTAGTGGAGCCAGTCATCCTCGCCCCCGGGCAACGGCAGATCCGACCCGATCAGGATGCTGTAGGTGCGAATCTCGTCCTCTGCCGCGGCGAAGCCTGGGGCAGCCCAGAGCAGGGTCGGAGCGGCCAGAAGGAACATCTTCAGGGCACGCCAGGACATCACGGCTGACTCTCGGCAGGGTTCACCCTCCAATGGTACCGCGCGGTCACTTTGTGACCGCAGAGTAAGCGCTCACGACAGAATCCTGACAACTCCCCTCGCCTCAATCGTCCGGCGCCTCATCCTCATCCACGTGCCGCACCGACAGCACCGGGTGCACCGGGCTGCGCAGGGTCCCCAGGAAGAAGTCCCCCTTCTCCCACAGCCGTTGGACGCGCTCGGACTGGTCGGCGTCGTAGGCGAGGTTGCGGGACTCCAGCGGGTCGGCCTTCATGTCGTACAGCTCGACGTAGCGGTCCGGGCCGCCGTAGCGGCGGCGGTAGCGCACGAACTTCCACCGGTCGTTGCGCATCATCAGGATGCGGGGGTGGTCCAGGCCGACCTCGGGCAGCTCCATGCTCCAGGTGTCCTCCGGCGGCGGCGCCTCGCCCCGCAGCCAGGGGCTCAGGTCCCGGCCGTTGACCCGCCCCGCCGGCTGGAGCCCGGCGAAGGACAGCGCGGTGGGCAGCAGGTCGGTGTGGTTCACCGGCGCGTCGAGCACCGCCCCCGCCGGCAGGACCCCGGGCAGGCGCGCGATGAGCGGCACCCGGGCCGCCCCGTCGAACATCACGTTCTTGCGCCACAGGCCCTTCTCGCTGGCCATGTCCCCATGATCCGAGAGGTAGAGCACCAGGGTGCGCTCGGTCAGGCGCAGCGCGTCCAGCCCCGCGACCACGGCGCCGACCAGCTCGTCCACCCAGCTCACCGCCGCGTAGTACCGGGCCCGGCACAGGCGGTGCTGGGCGTCGTCCATCGCGAACCAGCCCCGGTCCAGCAGCAGCTTGAGGGCCCAGGGGGAGTCGTCCAGGTCGTCCGGGTCGATGGGCAGCGGCGGCAGCGCGGCGGGGTCGTAGCGGTAGTAGGCCTCCCGGGGCAGGAGCCAGGGGAAGTGGGGCTCGAAGAAGGACGCCAGCAGGAAGAACGGCCGGCGCCGGTTCTTCTTCATGAACTCCAGGGAGCGCTGCAGCACCCGCAGGTCCGGGTGAAGCCGGGGGTCGTCCAGGGGCGCGCCCCAGAGCTTGGGGTCGGGGATGGCGGCGAAGGCGTCGGCCTCGGCCCGATCGCCGTCGGTGCGGGGCCGCAGCGCCGCGCGGTCCCCGGTGATGGCGACCCGGATGTCCCCCTGGGCGGGGCACGGACGCCGCTCGGTGAAGCCGAACAGCTCGCCCTCGTTGTTGGTGTGCAGCTTGCCGATGGCGCCGGTGACGTAGCCCGCCTCGGTGAAGTCGTGGGCCAGGGTGCGGGTGTCCGGGTGCAGGACGTGGACGTTGCTGTACTGGCCGTGCTCCTGGGGCCACAGCCCGGTGAGCACGCTCTGGCGGGCCGGGGCGCAGGTGGGCGCGGCGGCGTAGGCGTTGGAGAACCGCGTGCCCTGGGCGGCGAGCGCGTCCAGGTGCGGGGTGAGCACGGTCGGGTGTCCGGCGCAGCCCATCAGGCGGGGGTTGTGCTCGTCGGCCATGATGACGACGACGTTCAGCAGATCCCGACGCCCACGGCCAGCCACAGCCGGGCCGCCCAGGGCCAGCCCCCCCAGCCCGGTCAGGAAGCCCCGCCGGTTCAGAGCAGCCCCTCGTGGGCGAACACCGCCCGCAGGAAGCGCACCGGCATGTTGCCCGCCTCCAGAAACGTGCGGTGGAAGGCACGATCCAGGGCGAGGCCCTCCAGTCGGCCCGCGCAGGCGGCGGTCACGTCAGCCTTGAGCTGGTGCACCAGGTGGTTGCCCGCCAGGTAGGACAGCGGGTAGCCGCGCTCGATGGAGTACCAGTTCAGCTCGGCCTGGGTGCGCCCCGGGGTGAACCCGGTCACCGCCGCCAGCAGGCTGCCGGCCGCCTCGAAGGGGTCGGCGGCGGACACATCACAGTCCACCCCGACGTCCAGGTAGCGCCGGTCCCCGGTCATGAAGAAGAGGTCGATCACCACCCGCGCGCCGATGCGGGCGATGTCCCGGTGGCCGATGAAGCGGGCCTCGTCGGTGAGGGGCCCCATCAGCCCGACGTCGAGCATGTAGTCCTCGAGCATCGTGGTCCAGCCCTCGGCCTGGTCCATCGCGTTCATGTGCCGGCGGATGATCGACGGGTGCAGGCCGGCGGTGGCGAGCTGGAGGTGGTGCCCCGGGATGCCCTCGTGGACGATCATGCTGGGGATGCCCAGCTCGGTGTGCTCGTCGAGCAGCTCGTCGGAGAGGGTGAGGTAGATGAGGCTGGTGCGCACGCCCTCGCGGAAGGGCGGGGGCGGCATCATCGCGCCGGCCGGGATGCTCGGCGCCATGAAGCCCGGCGTGCGCAGGATCTTCATCTCCTGGTGCTCGGGGATGGGGAAGAGGTCGCGCTGGCGGATGAAGTCCAGCACCCGGCGGCGCTCCTCGCGGTAGCGGTCCAGCACGTCGTCGAGCTGGCCGGTGGGCAGGGTCACCCGGAAGCGCTGGTTGAGGAAGCGGTGCAGCTCGGCGACGGTGGTCTCGGGCGGCAGCCCGTAGCGGGGGACGAGCCGCCCGCGCAGCTCGGCCAGGGATTCGCTCGTGCGGGCCAGGAAGTCCCGGGCCACGCGGTGGAGCTGCTCGGGGGACAGGTCGATCCCCCGCAGGGCGATGATCCGGCGGGCGTCGGCGTCGCCGATGTGGAAGCCGGCGTGGGTGGGCAGGGCCCGCAAGCGCTCAGCGTAGTCGGTCAGGGCGCGCTCCGCCTCGACCCGGGCCACCTCCAGCCGCCCCCGGTCGGGCCAGGACACCGACTCGGCCCAGCCGCGCACCGTCTCGAACAGCTCGGGCAGGCCGACGACCCGCTCCAATTCCACGTCCACCCACCGCGCGACGGGCACGCCCAGGTGGCCCAGCAGAGCGTCCAGGTACCCGGGCACCGCCTCCAGCCGGGCGGTGATGTCGGCGAGCCGATCGCCCGCCGGCCGGGGGTCGTTGATGAACAGCATGAAGATGCCGTCGCCGACGTCCGCGCCTGCGGTGGGGAGCTGCTCCAGCCGGGTCTGCCCGTTGAAGGTCAGGGTGTCCTGGTGGATCTCCGCCTCCAGCATCAGGGCGGCGAGGTCCAGGTCGAGGGCCGCGTCGAAGTCCAGCCCGGCGCGGGGGGTGTCCCGCACCTGCTCCAGCAGGCCCTGGGCCTCGGCGAGCCGGGAGAGGGAGTCCGCGGCGCTGGGGTCGGGCAGCGCGCCCAGGTCCCGATCCACGCCCAGGAAGACCCGGCTGTTCGGGTCCCGGGTGAGGTGGGCGTGGAGGTCGTCTGCGATGCTCTGGATGCGGTCCAACGCGCTGTCTCCCTGTGGCAGGTCCACCTTCATAACCGGGCGGGCGGGGCGATGCCTTTCGAAGGGCTGAAATCTGTATTCAATCCGGCACATATCTGTGTTCAATATCCTCCGCGTCCGGCGGACCAGAAGATGGCTTATTGACCGGTCAAGGTCATTTTCCGGGCGTACCAGGACCTGTCCGCGCACCCTCGACAGCGCCCTGACAGCGGCTCTGACGGACACCTTGTGGTGTGGCGTCGTGACATATTGAAGTGTGCCCGCAGGACGCGGGACTCCATTCAGTCGAAGAGGAGGTTCAATGCTCCGAACTCTGTCTCGCATGCGTCGCGCCAAGCGCGAGGCCGCGGGCCGCCACGGCCGGATCGACGTGCCGCTGCCCAGCGGGCGGATCCTCGCGGCGCTCAGCGCCAGCGGCCACCGGGCGACCGAGATCGAGCGCAGCGGCTCCTACGATCGCCTGCTGAGCGCGGCCGAGCGCCTCGCGGAGATCGGCGCCGAGCAGTCCGTGCTCCAGGTCCCCCAGCCCCACATGGCCCTCGCGGCCCAGGCCATGCGTCAGGTCGGCGTACCCGGCACGGTCAAGAACATGAGCGGCAGCCGCCGGATCCGGGTGCGCCCGCCGCGGTGAGGGCGAGCCGGGCCGCCGCGCGGGGGCGCGTCGCAGCGTGCGGGTTAAGGGGGGGCATTCCCGGAGGAACCGTGCCCCAGGACATCGAGTTCTACGTCGACGTCGCCTCGCCCTACACCTACCTGGCCACCACCCAGGTCGCGTCCCTCGCCGAGCGCACGGGGGCGGCGGTGCGCTGGCGCCCCTTCCTGCTGGGCGGCGTGTTCAAGGCCACCGGCAACACCCCCCCGGCCACGCTGCCCGCGCGGGCGCGCTACATGCTCCAGGATCTCTACCGCTGGGCGGCGGACTACGGCGTGCCGTTCAACTTCCCCGCCGCCTTCCCGGTGAACTCCCTCACCGCCATGCGGGCCCTCACCAGCCTGGACGCGGACGCGCTCCCCCAGGCGACGGCGCGCATGATGACCGCCTACTGGGTGGAGGGCCGCGACCCCAGCGACCCGGCGGTGATCGCGGACGTCCTGGGCGCGGACGCGCTCGCCGCCGCCGCCGACCCGGCGGTCAAGGCCGCGCTGCGGGCCCACACCGATCGCGCCATCGAGCGCGGGGCCTTCGGGGCGCCCACCTTCTTCGTGGGCGACCAGATGTTCTTTGGAAACGACCGCCTGCACTTCGTCGAAGCGGCGGCACGAAGGGAGCCTTGAGCGATGCTGTCGCTGCTGTGCCTGTTGACCCTGGCGGGCCCCGCCCTGGCCCAGGACGATGAGAGCGAGCTGTACATGGCCGACATGGGGGTCACCGCCGTCCTGCCCGACGGCTGGACCGTGCCCCGCTGGTCGGACTGGGACCTCGACGCGGTGGACCGCGCCAAGACCGTCCAGGTCCACGTCGAGTACACCCACCTCCAGGTCTCCCCCTCCCCCGAGGCCGCCAAGGTCTGGGTGGGCATGGCCGCCGACCGCCTGCGGGACCAGGGCCACGAGCGGGTCGAGATGGCCTCCACCGAGGTGGTCGAGATCGACGGCCGTCCCACCGCCGAGTTCGAGCTGACCTACCGCTACAAGGGCGACCAGGACGCGGTCTACTACCAGCGCTCCTTCAACGTGGACAGCCGCACCGTCCACCTGAGCGCCACCGCCGTGCGCCGCAACGCCCGCCGGGCCGAGGAGGCCCTGGCCACCTGGGACGACACCCTCCAGATCGAGAAGCCCCCCCAGGACTTGAGCGCCCTCCCGCAGGAGGTCGCCAGCGAGGCGGGCTTCGCCAGCCTGCTGCCCCCCGGCTGGCGCGCGCCCCTCAACGGCGAGCTGGGCGTGGTCCGCCAGGTCGCCGCCGACGCCGGCCAGGGCAGCCTCGACAAGGAGAAGTGCTGGTGGGGCATGCACCCCTACCCCGACGGCGAGGCCGCCGTGCTGCTCGCCTGCTCCTACTCGCTCTACACCGGCGTGGTCGACGAGCACTCCTGGACCGGCATGGAGCAGCAGATGCGGGACCACTTCTTCAAGGGGGTGGAGGTCCCGGCGGCCGAGCGGGTCGCCACCGGCGCCGATCAGCGCTTCTCGTTCCTCTACACCCTGCCCGACGTGGGCGATCGCGCGGTGCGCATGGCCGCGACCCCCTATGACCGGGGGCACGTGCTGACCTACGCCATCGGCAAGACCGGCGACACCGGCACCCTCGACGGCGCGATCCGCGCGGTGCTGGTCTCCACCACCTTCGACGACCCCGAGGGCGGCAAGCACCCCATCGGCGCCCTCCAGTGGATGGAGTACTACTGGACCTACCGCAAGACCTCGCCGGTGGTCTGGGGCCCGATCCTGTTGCTGGTCGGCTTCTTCGGCTTCATCATCATGAAGGCCCGCTCCAAGCCGAGCTACGACGACCTCTGATGCGCTCCATCGCCCTCGCCACGCTGGCGCTCGCTGCAGGATGCAGCCCCTGCGAGGTCGAGCCTGCGCCCCTCGCCGCCTGCCTCGCGCCCACCGATCCCGCAGAGAGCCTGCCCGTCGCTGATCCCCTGTTCATCGAGATCACGGGAGACGTGACCGAGACGGGGCGGGGCGTGCCCGGCGGGGGCTGCCTGGACGGCGACCCCGAGCTGGGCGAGGCCCCCGACGGCTTCGACGCCCCTGACGCCCGCTGGCTGCGGATCCATGTCGAGGACACCAGCTACACCGCCGCCCTCCTCACCCCGGGGCTGGACGGCTTCCCGGTCGAGGGCGACTTCGTAACGATCCGCTATGGCCGGGCCTTCGCCGAGGACGGCGGCGTGCCGGCGGCCAGCTTCGAGCTGCGCAGCGCCCAGGGCGGGCTGTGGGCGTGGGTCGGCCAGGCCCAGGCGCCCGACGCGCTGGGCCTGCCCCGGGAGTTGGACCGCGTCGACTGGGGCGGGCGGGCCTGCACCGTCACCGACGGCTGCGGCCGGGCCGGCCAGTACGACCTGGACCTGGAGGTCGACGGCGACCCGCTGACCCTCTCCCCGGGGGAGAGCGGCGTGGCCGGCGGACTCACCGCCACCCACGGCGAGGCCCAGCGCGACCGCGTCGGGGCCGAGGACGCCTGCGAGGAGGGCGGCAGCGTGGTGCGGGTCGCCCTGGGGCGTTGATACACTCGCCGGATGAACGCCGCCCTCGACCGCTTCTTCGGCCTCTCTGACGCCGGGACCACCGCCTCCACCGAGCTGCGCGCCGGGCTGACCACCTGGCTGACGATGGCCTATATCCTGGTGGTCAACCCCACCATCCTGGGCAACGCCATCACGGTCCAGGGGGTGGACCTGTTCGGCGAGCTGCTGACCGCCACCGCCCTGGCCGCCGCCGCCGGCAGCCTGCTCATGGGCCTCCTGGCCCGGTACCCCTTCGCCCTGGCCCCAGGCATGGGCCTGAACGCCTACTTCGCCTTCTCGGTGGTGCTGGGCCGGGGCGTGCCCTGGCAGACCGCCCTGGGCGCGGTGCTCCTCAGCGGCCTGCTGTTCCTGGGCCTGAGCTTCTTCGGCGCCCGGGAGGCGCTGGTCGCGGCCATCCCCAAGCCCCTGCAGGCCGCCATCGCCGCCGGCATCGGCGCCTTCCTGCTGCACCTGGGGCTCCAGTCCGCCGGGCTGGTGGTCGACCACCCCGCCACCCTGGTGACCCTGGGGGCGCTGTCCTCCCCCCAGGCCGCGCTGGCCCTGGTCGGCCTGGCGGTCATGGGGGCGCTCACCGCGCGGGGGGTGCGCGGCGCGATCCTCATCGGCGTGGCGGCGGTGACCGCCCTGGCCGTGCTCACCGGCGCGCCGGTGTACCAGGGCGCGGCGTTCGCGGGGTTCCCCGGGGGGCCGCTGCAGGCGCCGGCCTGGCCGGTCCACATCGCCGGGGCGCTGGACCTGTCCGGGGCGCTGTCGATGGGCCTGCTGGACGTGGTGTTCATCTTCTGGTTCGTCGACCTGTTCGACACCGCCGGCACCCTGACCGGCCTGGGCCGCAAGGTGGGCGCGCTGGACGCGGAGGGGCGCCTGCCCCGGGCCCGGCGGGCGTTCGCGGCGGACGCGGCGGCCACGGTCACCGGGGCGCTGCTGGGGACCTCCACCACCACCAGCTACATCGAGTCCGCCGCCGGGGTGCAGGCCGGCGGGCGCACCGGGCTGACGGCGGTCACCGTCGCGGCGCTGTTCGCGGCGAGCCTCTTCGCCTGGCCCCTGGCGGCGGCGGTCCCGGCCGCGGCCACCGCCCCCGCCCTCATCCTCGTGGGGGCGAGCATGCTCGACGGCCTGCGCGAGGTGGAGTGGGGGGATCCCCGCCAGGCGGTGCCCGTGGCGCTGACCCTGCTGGCGATGCCGCTGACCTTCTCGATCGCCAACGGCGTCGCCCTGGGCATCGTGGCCTGGACCGCCCTGCACCTGCTCTCCGGGAAGCGGGTCTCTCCCTTGCTGATCGGCCTCAGCCTGCTCCTGGGGGTCCGCTACGCCTGGCTGGCGGGGGGTTAGCCCTCCGGAACGTCACAGGATTTCAGTTCGCTGACGTTCGTCGATGCGGCTATCCTGGGCTCCTCAAGACGGAGCCCTCATGACGAACGCTCAGCCCATCGACCCGTCCACCGCGTCCCGCCCCCCTGGCCCCCGGGGCCTGCCCTTCCTGGGGGTCGGCCCTCAGATGGCCCCGGAGCGCTCCCTCCAGTCCATGAAGGCGTGGCGCGAGGAGTACGGGGACGTGTTCCGCCTGAACCTCCCCGGCCGGGACATGGTCGTGTTCTGCCACCCCGACCACATGGAGCAGATCCTGGTCAAGCAGCGGGACCGGTTCATCAAGGGCAAGGCCTACGACGGCGTCCGCCAGCTGGTGGGCGACAGCGTGCTCACCCTGGAGGGCGACGCCCACAAGGCCCGCCGCCGGATGGAGCAGCCCGCCTTCCACAAGCGCAGCCTCAAGCTGCTGGTCGACACGATGGTCGACGCCACCGCGCGCTGGTTCGACCGCCTCCGCGAGCGCATGCCCGAGGGCGGCGAGCTGGAGATCCACCGGGAGATGACCCACGTCACCCTGGAGATCGTCGTGGAGTGCCTGTTCGGCCGGGGCTTCTTCGAGCGCACCACGGTCTCCTACGAGCAGCTCACCCAGGCGCTGGAGCTGCTGAGCAACGACGCCAACGGCGTCCCGATCCCCCGCTGGGTCCCCACGCCGCGAAACCTGCGCTTCCACCGGGTCCTCAAGGCCCTGAACACCGACGTCTACGCGGTCATCGCGGCCGCTCAGGAGGCCGTGGCGCGCGGCGAGGACGACGGCTCGCTGCTCCAGATGCTGCTGCGCACCCGGGACGCGGACACCGGCGAGGCGCTGAGCGTCGAGGCCATCCGCGACGAGGTCATCACCCTGTTCATCGCCGGCCACGAGACCACCGCCCTCACGATGACCTGGTTCTTCGACCTGGTGACCGAGGAGCCCGAGGTGATCGAGGCCCTGCGTGCCGAGGTGGACGGGCAGCTCGGCGACCGCGTGCCCGACTACAACGACCTGAACGCCCTGGCCCTGGTGCGCCGGGTGGTGGACGAGGTCCTGCGCCTGCGCCCCCCCGCGCCCTGGATCGCCCGCGACGTCGCCGAGCCCACCGTGGTCGGCGGCCACGTCGTCGAGCCCGGCGACCTCGTGCTGCCCAGCTTCTGGCTGCTGCACCGCCACCCGGACTTCTGGGAGGACCCCGAGCGCTTCGACCCCGACCGCTTCCTTCCGGAGCGGGTGTCCGCCCGCCACCGCTACGCCTTCCTGCCCTTCTCCACCGGGACGCGCATCTGCATCGGCAACATGTTCTCGTATGTCGAGTCCGCCGCGATCATCTCCGAGCTGGTGCGCCGCTGCACCTGGACCCGCGTGGGCGACGCCCGCCCGGCGCCCTACCAGATCGCGACGCTGCGCCCGTCGGAGGCGATGTTCATGAAGATCGCCTGGCGTGCGTGAAGGCGGACCTCCAGCCCCCCCTTCACTCCCGAAACGCCGCCGGCTCCCCGCCCAGCGCCGCCTCCACGAGCTGGTCGTTCATCCAGCTCCCCGCCGCCAGCAGCGCCGCCCGGCCCGCCGCCGAGCGGGCCTGCACCGCCTCCAGCCCGCCGACCAGCGCCCGCACCAGCGGCACCACCCGGGGCGGCGCCCGCCCGCTGGAGAGGCCCAGCGCGGCGGCGTACTCCGGCCCCAGCAGGGTCGCGGAGAGGGCCTCCAGGCGCTCGATGACCTGGGGGTGCTCGAACGGCACGCCCGGCAGCAGCGCGCCCAGCACCCGGGGCACGGCCTGCTCGACCAGCGCGCGGGCCAGAGCCCGGCTCTCCGCCCCCGGCGGCCCCTCCACGCGCCGGATGATCCCCCACAGCCGCCGCGCCGCGGCCTCCGTGGGGCAGCGCAGCTCGGGCGTGATGCCCAGCAGGTGCCCGGCGACGTCCCACAGGTGCAGGTAGCCCTCGACCTCGGCCGCTGAGAAGCGCGCCCCCATCGCCCGCAGCCCGTCGAGCGCGTGCAGGGAGAACAGAAGCCCCGTGCCCGAGAGGTGCGCCTGGTTGATGGGAGACCCCCAGCCCGCCTGCCACAGCCCCGTGGCCTGCAGCCGCCGCCGCACCTGGGCGTGCATCAGCCGCACCTTCGCGATCACCACGAAGCCCGGCGCCCCCGGGGTCAGGCCGTCCGGCTGGCAGACCTCGTACAGGAAGCGGTTGGTCTCGCTGAGCCGCCGGGGCGCCGCCTCCACCAGCCGCCCGGACAGCACCAGCGGCTTGACCCCGGCCGGCGACAGGTAGCCCAACGGCAGCGCGTACAGCGCCAACACCACCCCGCCCAGGATACCCGTTCGCCGCAGGGCCTCCCCGCCCCGACGCATGCGCGCGGGGTCCGCCCACAGCGGCAGCGCCAGGGCGTCCAGGAAAGCCCGCAGCGCTGGCGGGTCGTCCGCCGCCGACCCGCGGACCAGAGCCCGCTCCACCGCCTCGAAGTCCACCGCCCCCGCCGCGATCCCCTCGGCGAGGGCGTCCGCCGGGGGGTCCCCGACGCGCAGCAGCCCGACATAGCGCGCCTCTGCGGCGTCGCGGGGCGGTCGGAACAGGGGGCCGGGCACGTCGCTCACCCGTCAATTCTACCCCCGGATCGCACTTCTTCCTTGACCATGAGCGTAACTCATCCTAGAGTCACTACATCCGTAACTCAAGAGTGAGTCACTAGCCCTGCGGAGCCCCCCATGCGCCTCACCCTCCTGCCCCTCGTCTTCGCCCTGGGCTGCGTCGAATACGGCCTGGAGAAGTACAACGACAACGTCGAGCCGGCGGTCGACTCCGGCTGGCAGGAAACCGCCCTCGACCCGGACCCCGACACCGGCGCCGACACCGGCCCCCAGGAGGACCCCAACAACGAGGATCCCCCAGTGGGCTGCGACCAGTTCGAGCTGACCCCCTGGTCCTGGTGGGGCAGCCCGCCCTTCGACGGCCCCGACGACCCCACCGACGGCGCGGGCGTGCCCTTCTACGAGCCCGCCGCCGCCGTCGAGGGCTGGTCAGGTGTCACCCTCCCCGACCGCAACATCCCCGTCCACAACGACCGCGTCTACCGCGCCGACGTCACCCTCGACCGCCTTCCCCCGGCCCTGCACCTCAGCCTCCAGTCCGACGACGGCATCTGGCTGTGGGTCAACGGCGCCTTCGTGGGCCACTGGGGCGGCGGGTGGCAGGAGGAGGGCTGCGTCAACGAGAACGCCCAGTGCCTCGTCACCGTCTCGGTGGACGACCTCGACATCACAGAGCATCTGGTGGAGGGCCCCAACACCATCGCCGCGCGGGTCTCCAACCCGGTCGCCAACGCCTGGTTCGAGGTCATCCCCTACTGCGTGGAGTCGGAATGAACGAGACGGTCATCGCCCAGCTCGCCGAGCTGGGCCTCACCCGGAACGAGGCCCTGGCCTACGTCACCCTGCTGGAGGACGGCGACGGCGACGGCCTCACCGGCTACGAGGTCGCTGCCCGCTCCGGCATCCCCCGCAGCGCCGTCTACACCGTGCTCCGCAAGCTCGAGTCCAACGGCGGCGCCTTCTCCTTCGGCGAGAACCCCGCCCGCTACGCCCCCATCGGCCCTGACGCGTTCGTCGACCACTTCCGGCGCAGCACCCTCTCCCAGCTCGACGCGGTCAGCCGGGCCCTGCAGAGCCTGCCCAAGCACCCCCGCCACGAGCCCATCCGCATCCTGAGCCGCTACGACGAGGTGCTCGACCAGATCGCCACCATGGTGCGCGGGGCCGAGGCCTCCATCTACCTGTCCCTGTGGCCCCGCGAGCTGGACCGGCTGCGGGGGGCCCTCGCGTCGGTCGCCGACCGGGACCTCCACCGGGTGCTGCACAGCCCCGCGACCGTGCCGGATCCGCCCGCCGGCTTCGACCCCTGGGACGACAGCGTGGCCGACGACGAGGCCAAGGCGAAGTGGTCCCACAAGGCCCTGGTGGTGGTCGACCGCCGCGAGGCCCTCATCGGCGGCACCGAGCCCGACGCCGAGAACCACGCCGTGTGGACCACCAACCCCTCTCTGGTCGACGTCGCCACCAACCACATCATCCTCGACATCACCCTGATGTCCCGCCGCTCCGGCCGCGACTGTGTGGGGGTGGTCTCCCCCATGATGCGGCCCCACCTCACGAAGGCCGGATGACCCACCCCGCGCCAGAGCCCTTCGGCCGCTACGAGCTGGTCGACCCCATCGGGGCCGGGGGCATGGCCGAGGTCTTCCGCGCCCGCTTGAGCGCGGCCGAGGGCGTGCAGAAGCACCTCGTCATCAAGCGCATCCTCAAGGGGCTCTCCCACGACCCCGCCTTCGTCGAGATGTTCATCGACGAGGCCCGGGTCGCCGCCCTGCTCCAGCACCCCAACGTGGTCCAGGTCTACGACTTCGGCCAGGTGGGCGAGCACTGGTACATGGCGATGGAGTGGGTGGACGGGCTGAACCTGCACCGGCTCATGTGGCACGTCGCGAACCAGCGGCGCCGCCTGCCCGACGAGTTCGCTCTGTACGTCGCCCACGAGGCCGCCAAGGGCCTGCACTACGCCCACACCGCCGTGGACCCGACCGGCGTGGCGCTGGGGGTGGTCCACCGGGACGTGTGCCCCCAGAACCTGCTCGTCTCCTACCGGGGCGAGGTCAAGGTCGCCGACTTCGGCATCGCCAAGTCCGCGGCCGGCACCTTCACCACCCAGGGCAACCGCCTCAAGGGCCACACCTCCTACATGAGCCCGGAGCAGACCCTGGGCCGCCCGGTGGACCCGCGCGCCGACATCTTCGCCCTGGGTGTGGTGCTGCACGAGCTGCTGACCGGGCGCCGTCTGTTCAAGGCCGACTCCGCCGAGCTGACCCTGGAGCGCATCCGCAGCGGCGAGGTGCCCCGGCTGCGGGACACCCGCCCGGACCTGTCCCCGGCCGTGGAGACGCTGGTCCACACCGCCCTGGCCCTGGACCCCGACGACCGCTTCGCCTCCGCCCGGGCGCTGCGGGACGCCCTGGCCGCCCAGCTCCCCAGCACCCCCGACCAGCTCCGGGAGGGCTTCGCGGCGTGGCTGGAGGAGGCCTGCGCCGACCTCATCGCCGCCCACCGGCAGCGGCTGGCCGAGACCTCGACCGGCGGCGCCTCGGTCACCCCTGAGGACCCCACGGTGGTCGCGCCCCTGACGCCCCCGCCGCCGGTCCAGCCCCCCGCCCCCGAGCCCGCCAGCGGCACCCTCGTCCCGACCCCGGCCCCGACCCGGCGGCCGGCCGCGCTGGCTCTGCTGGCGCTGGCGGCGTTGCTCAGCCTGGGGCTGTGGTGGGCCTCGCGGGGCACACAGACCGTGGAGACCGTGGCGGCGCCCGCCAGCGAGCCGGTCGTCGCAGAGGTCGATCCCATCGAGGTCACGGAAGCGCCGGCTGCGGAGGTCGTCGTCCCGGTGCCGGCGCCGGTGCCCGCTCCGGTCGCCGTCACGCCGGAGCCCACGCCGTCCCGGCCCGCGCCGGTCGCCCCGGAGCCCGCGCCCGAGGTGGCGCCGCCGGCCCCGACCCCCGAGCCCGCGCAGGTCGTCGAGGTCACGCCGAAACCGGAGGCGGCCCCGCCGGAGGCGGCCCCCCCCGAACCCACCGTCGACCCCGACACCCCCGGCACCGTCACCGTGCGGGTGGTCGACGGCTGGGGCCAGCTCCGGGTCGACGGCAAGCGCGTCCGGGGCACCACCCCCTTCGAATCCCTCTCCCTGCCCCCCGGCACCCACATCCTCCAGGTCGAGACCCCCTCCACCGGGCGGGTCATGTCCCGCGAGATCACCCTCAACCCCGGCGAGCACCTTGAGCTGGTCTTCGAGTAGATCGTGCTGGATGTCGGGCCTCGCGCTCGCTCTGGCGGGCTGCGGGCCCCGGGTCGACTGCGAGACGGAGATCTGGTACGTCGACCAGGGCGAAGCCAGCGCCGTCACCGTGTCGGGGGACTTCACCGGCTGGGCGCCCGAGCCCCTGCGCGCCTTCGCCCCGGGGGCCTGGCGCCGCAGCTTCACCCTGGACCCCGGCGACCACGACTACCTGCTGAGCGTGGACGGCGAGACCGTGCGGGATGTGTTCGCCCCCCTCATCGGCGTCCACCCCGACACCGGCCAGGAGACCGCCCGGGTGCGGGTGCGGGACTGCGCGCAGCCTGCGATCGAACTCGACACGGTCGAGGCCACCGCGGACGGCGCGCTCTCGGTCCAGGCCACCCTGCTGCGCGGCAAGCGCGGCCCGGACATCGACGCCGACACCCTGGACGCCCGGCTCAGCGACGGCACCGCCCTGGACGTCTTCACCGACGACGCGGGCCTCACCGCCACCGCGGAGGGCCTCGCCCCCGGGCGCTACACCCTGCTCATCGACGCCCTGGACACCGCCGGAGACCCCGTCGAGCCCATCACCGCAGCGGTCTGGATCGAGGACGCGCCCTTCGACTGGGGCGGGGCGCTGGTGTATCAGGTGGTCCTCGACCGCTACGCCAGCGACGCGGGCCCCATCCCCTACGATCCCGACCGCATCGGCCTGCGCAACGGCGGCACCCTGCGCGGGGTCACCGCCGCCCTGCGCGACGGTGCCTTCGAGACCCTGGGGGTCAACGCCCTGTGGCTCTCCCCCGTGCAGGACAACCCCGAGGGCCTGTGGCCCGGCCGCGACGGGGGCACCTACGAGGCCTACCACGGCTACTGGCCCATCGAACCGCTTACGGTGGAGCCCGCGCTGGGCACCGAGGACGACCTGCGCGAGCTGGTGGACGAGGCCCACGCCCGGGGCATGCGGGTGCTGCTCGACGTCACCCCCAACCACCTCCACGAGGACCACCCCTACCGCGCCGAGCACCCCGGCTGGTTCAACGAGAACCCCGACTGTGTGTGCGGCACGCCGGACTGCCCCTGGGGCGGCTTCATCGAGACCTGCTGGTTCACCGACTACCTGCCGGACCTCGACTGGCAGGAGCCCGAGGTCCCCGAGGCCATCGTGTCGGATCTGCTCTGGTGGGCCACCACCTTCGAGCTGGATGGGCTGCGGGTGGACGCGGTGCCCATGATGCCCCGGGGCGCGGTCCGCGAGCTGGAGTACGGCGTGAGCCGCCCTCTGGAGGCCGCCGGGGTGGAATTCTACACGGTCGGCGAGACCTTCACCACCGAGCGCGACACCATCCGGGCGAACCTGGGCCCCTTCGCCCTGGACGGGCAGTTCGACTTCCCCCTGATGTGGGCGATCCGGGGCTTCTTCGCCTGGGGGACCCTGGACGCCGCGGACCTGGCCGACGCCGTCGAGGCCAGCGAGGTGGCCTGGGCGGGCTCCGGCTCGGTGATGGCGCCCTTCATCGGCAACCACGACGTGCCCCGCTTCGTGAGCGAGGCCGCCGGACAGACCACCAACGACCCCTGGGGCCAGCCGCCGGCTCAGCCCACCGACGCCCTGCCCTACCGCAAGCTCGTGATGGCCCAGGCCGTGGCGCTGACGATGCCGGGCGCAGCGACGATCTTCCAGGGCGACGAGCTGGGCCTCGCCGGGGCCAACGACCCCGACAACCGCCGCCCCCTGCCCGCCAGCGCCAGCGGCCACCCCGCCGACACCCTCGCGGCGGTCTCTGTATTGGGTCAGGTCCGCACCTGCCTGCCCGCCCTCCAGCGCGGCGCGCGCCGCACCGTCTACGCCGAAGGCGCGGTGTTCGCCCAGCTCCGCGACGCCGGGGACGGCCGCCCCGCCCTGCTCCTCGTGAACAACGGCGACGCCGAGCAGCGCGTCTCCCTGTCCGTGGGCGACGGCGCCCCCGACACCCTTCGAGACGCCCTCGACCCCACACAGACCCTCGCGGTCAACGGCGGCCAGGCGTACCCGGCCATCGCCCCCTGGTCCACCCAGCTCTGGCTGGCGGACGACGACCCCTGCCACCCCGGAGACACCCCATGACACCGCTCCGACGTGCCCCCCTCCTCGCGCTGCTCCTGGCGGGCTGCGACCCGGACTGCCTGGGCGAGGGCTGCGAGGACGTGCCCGAGATCCCCTGGGATCCGGGCGCGTACACCCCCGGCGAGGACGGCTACGGCTACGGGGACGACCCGGTGGACGACGAGCCGCCCCGGGAGATCCTGACCGTGCGGGATTGCGACGTCACCCTGCGGGTGGCCCCCAACGCCAGCTTCGGGCAGCTCCAGGTCTCCGGGGAGTTCAACGGCTGGAGCCCCCAGGACATGGAGGGCCCCGACGGCGACGGCCTGTACACCGCGAGCGTGGGCGCGCTGTCTCCCGGCACCTACGCCTACAAGCTGGTGTTCGACGGCCAGTACGAGGGCAGCCCCCCCATCAACGTCTACACGAAGTGGGTGGGCGACTCCGAGAACCGCGCCCTCACGGTGGGCGACTGCACGCGCCCGCTGCTGCAGACCGTCAGCGCCTCGGCCAGCCCGGACGGCTCGGTGCGCGCGGTGGTCCAGGTGGCCTCGGCCGCCGACGGCGCGGCCATCGACCCCGCCCGCGTCTTCGTGACCGTGGGGGATCAGGAGGTCACCCCCACCGTCGACGTCGAGTCCGGCGAGCTGCTCATCGAGGCCAGCGGCCTGTCCGCCGGCAAGCACTCCGTGCGGGTGTGGGCCACCGACGCCCAGGGCCGCGCCGCCGAGAACGAGCCCCTGTTCATCCCTCTGTGGGTGGAAGATGAAGCCTTCGCCTGGGACGACGCGCTGATCTACTTCTCCTTCGTCGACCGCTTCCGCAACGGCGACTGGGGCCAGGACAACGGCTTCTCCCCGGTAGACGGGGTGACCACCTGCGCCAACTACCAGGGCGGCGACTTCCTGGGGGTCATCCACGCGCTGGAGGAGGGCTACTTCGAGGCGCTGGGGGTCAACACGATCTGGCTCACCCCGGTGTATGAGAACCCCGAGTGGGGCTACATCGGCATGGACGGGGCGAGCTGGTACTCCGGCTACCACGGCTACTGGCCCGTCGACAGCCTGGCCATCGAGGCCCGCTTCGGCGACGTGGACGCCAGCGGCGAGGACCGCCTGCGCGAGCTGATCGACGCCGCCCACGCCCGGGGCATCCGGATCATGTTCGACCTCGTGCTCAACCACGTCCACGAGGAGCACACCTGGGTCTCCGAGCACCCCGACTGGTTCAGCGGCGGCTGCGTATGCGGCACAGAGAACTGCGGCTGGGAGGAGAAGGCCGTCGAGTGCTGGTTCATGCCCTACCTGCCGGACCTCAACTACCGAAACCACGACATCGTGGAGCAGGTGCTGGGCGACACCCTGCGGCTGGTGGAGCTGTACGACGTCGACGGCGTGCGGGTGGACGCCGCCAAGCACATGGACCACGTCATCATGCGCAGCCTGAGCATGCGGCTGCGGGACGACTACACCCTGGGCGGCGGGGCCCCGTTCTACCTGGTGGGCGAGACCTTCACCAGCGACCGCGGCCTCATCATGGACTACGTCAACGACTACGAGCTGGACGGGCAGTTCGACTTCCCTCTGTACTACGCCGTGCGCAACACCTTCGTGTCCAACGCCTCGTTCCGGGACCTGGAGGGCGCGGTGGCGGCTGGCGAGAGCACCTACGGCGACGGCCTGATGTCCCCGTTCCTGGGCAACCACGACATCGAGCGCGTCGCGACCGCCATCACGGGCCGCGCCGGGGACTGCTGGAGCGGCTGGACCGAGGACCTCATGGCCGAGGGCGGCCAGAGCGTCACCCAGTGGGACGTCATCAACCGCATCTCGATGGGCTTCGCCTTCGTGCTGACCCAGCCCGGCGCGCCGCTCATCTACTACGGTGACGAGATCGGCCTGCACGGCGGCGGCGACCCGGACAACCGCCGCATGATGAGCTTCGACCCCTATCTCTCCGCCAACCAGTCCACCCTGCTGGACCGGGTGCGGGCCATCGGCCAGGCCCGCGCCGCCTCCGAGGCCCTGCGCCGGGGGCGGCGGGTGCAGCTCTGGGTGGACGACGATCTGTACGTCTACGCCCGGGACAACGGCGGCGGGGACGTAGCGATCGTGGCGATGAACAAGGGCGGCAGCCGCAGCGAGTCCATCGACCTCTCGGCCCTGGGCGTCGACGGCGCCACCTTCCACGACGCGACCGGCGGCCACGCCGACGTCAGCGTCAGCGGCGGCCACGCCCAGCTCACCCTCGGCTCCTGGCAGTACGCGATCCTGGTCCGCTGAGGGCCCCTCTCCCGGAGACATCGTGCTCTTCCTCATCTGTATGCAGACCGCCCTCGCCGGGGTGGGCTTCGGGTCCTACGGCCGCGTCCAGGTCTCCACCGACGCGATGGGGGGCCAGGGGGACCCGGTCAACGTCGTCACGTATGGCAGCCGGCTGGAGAAGGACCCCTACCTGGAGCTGGACGTCCTGTTCGACCACGTCGTCGACGACGGCGCCGGCTTCAAGGTGGTGGTGACCCCGGCGATCTCCGGGGCGCTGTTCCACTACGACGGACAGTGGGGCGCCGACCTCGCCCTGCGCAACCTCTACGTGGAGGCGCGGGACTTCACGCCCCTGCCGCTGAGCGCCTGGGCTGGCAGCCGCATGGTCCGGGGCGACGACGTCCACCTGATGGACTTCTGGCCCCTGGACGAGCTGAACATGGTGGGCGCGGGGGCCCGCGTCGCACCGGAGGGCTGGGAGTTCCTGCTGCACGCCGGCCTGAACCGCCTGGAGGGCGACGACTGGCAGCTCCAGGTCCGCGACATCCCCAAGGCCGGGGGCGTGGGGCAGGAGCCGGTGATCCTCCTGGATCGGCAGCGTCGCATTGTCGCAGCAAAGGCGAGTCGATTTCTTGCTACAAAAGCGAACACTGTTCGCTTTTCAGTCTACGGGGAGCTGCACAGCCTGCCCGAGGGCGTGCGGGTGGTCGACGACTTCGTGGAGCAGACCTTGCCCACCGACTTCGGAGCGATGGCGGGGATCCAGCTCTCGGCCTGGGGCTGGGCGCCGGACTCCTTCGCGCACCTCTGGTACAAGGCCGCGACCGGCCTGGCCGCCGGCAGCGAGCTGGCCCTGCCCACGGGCCTGGGCCCCGACTACCGCATGGCGGGCGCCCGGGAGCACCTGTGGGCGTTGGCGGCCAACCACGAGGCGGGCCGGGTGGGCGTGATGGGCGGCGCCTACCTGCGGCGCTACACCGACGCCGACGCCAGCGCGGCCGACGTGGACGACCGCTGGGAGTTCATGCTCGCGGTCCGCCCCAGCTTCTACGCCACCGACCACCTCTCCCTGGGCGTCGAGGCCAGCCACCAGTGGCTGCGCCCCGACGGCCTCAACCCCCGCACCGACGCCTACGACCTGCCCCAGGTCACCAAGCTGGCCCTGCTCCCCGCCATCCAGCCCCGCCGCGGCGGCCTCGCCCGCCCCCAGCTCCGCCTCCAGTACGTGCTCACCGTGATGAACAACGACGCCCGGAGCTGGTACGCCGAGTCCGACACCCGCCACCGCAGCAACGTCCAGCACTTCATCGGCGTCGGCGCCGAGTGGTGGCTCAACAGCGCCACCTACCGCCTGGCCGGCCAGAGCCGGGAGGAACGATGAACGCCCTCAATTCCCCCTCCTCCCCAGGAATGGTGATGACTGGGACCATGTCCCGGCCTGACCCCCAGCGTTCCCGCGCGGCGCGCACGCTGATGTCTGCGACGCTCCTTCCCTGCGAGAAGCCCCGAAGGCCGGAGGCGCAGTGGGGCTTCAACGGGGGACGCCTGAGCGAGGGCGGGAGTCCTGGACAGACGGAGCCCGATGCGAAGACGAGTGAGGAGGACTCCTGGATGGAGTCCGACGAACGGTCCCCCGTTGGAGCCCCACGGAGCCGGGAGGCCGCAGGGGCGTGGCGGCGGATGACGGTGACGTCTCTCGCAACGTGTGCTCTCCTCGCCCTGACGACGCTCTCTTCAGCCTGCGCCCCCTCCCCCTACATCGAGAACCCCGACATCACGACCGAAGTCGACGATTGGCGCGACGAGGTGATCTACCAGGTCATCGTCGACCGCTTCGCCAACGGCGACGTCAACAACGACTTCAACGTCACCCACGACCCCACGAACCTCAACCGCTACATGGGCGGCGACTGGCAGGGCCTCATCGACCGGGTCGACTACCTCCAGGCCCTCGGCGTCACCGCCATCTGGATCTCCCCCGTCGTGATGAACGTCGAGGAGGACGCCGGCATCGCCGGCTACCACGGCTACTGGACGCAGAGCTTCAACGACGTCAACCCCCACTTCGGCGACCTCGCGAAGCTGCGGGAGCTGGTGGACGTGATGCACGCCCACGGCATCAAGGTCATCGTGGACATCGTCACCAACCACGTCGGCCAGCTCTTCTACTACGACATCAACCAGAACGGCCAGGCCGACATCACCACCTGGTACGCCACCGACGGCAGCGACACCCTGGACATCGTGACCGAGTGGGATCCCGGCTTCGACGGCCGCACCATCCAGTCCTGGACCAGCCTGGGATACGCCGGAGACGCCCCGCTGGGCTGGGTCGACATGCCCGAGCTGAACCGCCGCCCCCCCAGCCCCCCGGAGTTCCGAAGCGACGACTGGTACCACAAGATGGGGCGGGTCACCGACTGGAGCGACCTCGACCAGGTGGTGTACGGGGACTTCCCCGGGGGTCTGAAGGACCTGGCCACCGAGAACCCCAACGTGCGCGCCGGGCTGATCCGGGTCTTCCAGGACTGGATCACGAAGACGAACATCGACGGCTATCGCATCGACACGGTCAAGCACATCGAGCACGACTTCTGGTCCGAGTTCTGCCCCGCCATCCGCGACCACGCCGCAGTCCTGGGCAAGGAGCAGTTCCTGATGTTCGGCGAGGTGTTCGACGGCGACGACACCCTGCTGGGCAGCTACACCCAGGACGACATGCTCGACTCCCTCGTCTATTTCTCCCAGAAGTACTGGATCTACGACGGCGTGTTCAAGCGCGGGGACCCCACCTCCAAGCTGGACGAGCTGTACGGGATGCGGGCGGTCAACTGGGGGGCGGAGCCGCAGCCGGGCGGGATCGGCCTCGCCCCACGGGACATCCCCATCAACTTCATGGACAACCACGACGTCGGGCGCTTCTTGTTCGACAAGGACAGCGAGGACGCCCTGGCCTCGGCCATCGCGTTCCTGATGACCCAGGAGGGCGTGCCGCTCTTGTACTACGGCACCGAGCAGGGCTTCGCCGGGGGCAACGACCCGGCCAACCGCGAGCCCCTGTGGCCCAGCGGATACGACACGGACGGCGACCTGTTCGTGTGGACCGCCGGCCTGACCGCCCTGCGCGCCGCGCACGAGCCTCTGCGGCGGGGGGACTTCACCCTCACCTGGACCAGCCCGGACACCGGCAGCGCGCCGGGGGCCCACATGCTGGCGTTCGAGCGCAGTACAGACACCGAGACCGTGCTGGTGGTCCTCAACACCAGCGACGAGCACACCAACAGCACCGCCGACGCCGCGGGCGCGATGGAGACGAGCTTCCCCTCGGGCACCACGCTGACGGTCGCCTTCCCGCCGACGTTGGAGGGGCAGACCTGGACGGTGGGTGGCGATGGGGCGCTGGAGGTGTCGCTGCCGCCCCGGGGGGTTGCGGTGCTGGTGGAGTGAACCCTCAGGACTCCTTGCGCGCGGCAGGTCGCGCCCGCAGCTCGGCCAGCCAATCGCTCGTCAGCCGAACCGGGGGCTGGACCCCGGCGTTCGTCTCCGTCAGCGCAGCGAACCAGGCCGGGGAGCCGTACTCGGGGCAGGCCACCGCAGCCTCGATGAAGGGCTGCGGTGGCAGGTAGGCGTGCGCGTCCAGGTAGTGCAGGATCCCACCCGTGGCCGCCCATACCACCCCATCTCCCGGGATCAGGAGGTTGACCCTGGATGTCGCGATGCGCTCCGTGACGCCGTCGGCCAGGCAGAAGGAGCAGGTGTGGAGGCCGCGATATCCCAGGTGACTGAACAGCGACCTGGCGGACTCGATCATCTCCAGGAGCGCGGGCCTCAGCTCCGGCGGCGCCTCGCCCTGTGGATGACCATGCCCACGGTCCAGCCAGCCGACCGCGAGCAGCGGCACCTGCCACTTCTCAGGGATCAGGGGGCTCTCCCGTCCGCTGCCGTAGCTGCAGGGCGTCAGGTCGGCGTAGTACATGATGGCCTCCTCACAGGGCCCTGTATCCCATCCCACGTCGCCCGCTCAGCGCCGCAGCCGCCGCACCACCGCGCCCGCGAGCAGCGCGACCGCCACGACCAGCACGCCGGGCATCGTGTGACCGCTCCACAGGTGCGGCGCGTCCACCACATCACAGTGAAGCATGAGGAAGAAGGCGCTGATCAGCGCGCCGGCGACCCCCGCGTTGAGCGCGCGCCAGGGCGCGGAGAGGCCGGGGCGCTGGAGCGTCAGCATGGCCGCCACCGCCACCCCCCCGATCAGCAGCGTGAACCGGAAGCACCGCAGCGTCCAGAACGGACCGAGGGCGAGCGCCTGGCCGGGCAGCCAGGTCGACAGCAGCGGCATCGAGAGCAGCGCCGCGAGGCCGACCGCGCCCAGGCTCCAGGCCCGCCAGCCCGGGGGCGCGGCGGCGAGGTCCCGCAGGCTCATCCGTACGGAGAGGAAGGTGAGCCCGACCATCGCCGAGAAGCTGACCGCCAGCCGGGGCCCGTGCTCCACGAAGTCTGTGCGGAGTCCCATGTAGAGCGCGACGGCGAGGCCCGTCACGGTGACCAGGGCGGTCGCGAAGAGCTGACGCTGGAGGGTGCTCAGGCGGCGGAGCCGACCCCGCAGCGGTCGCGCCTCGTCCTCCTGAACGGCGCGCAACAAGGCAGAGAAGTCCGCGCCCCCGGGCTGCTGGTAGAGGTCGACGTCGGCCCGCATCGGGGGCAGCTCGCTGACGTCGTGGGGGATGCTGCTGTCCATGGGTGTCTCTCTCGTCAGCTCAAGGCCGAGCGAAGGGCGTTGTAGGCGCGGTGGGCCCGAAGCTTCACCGCGCCGGTGGACGCGCCGAGCATCCGGCCGATCTCGGGGAAGGAGAAGCCCTCGTACCAGTGAAGGAGGATGACCTCGCGCTGATCCTCGCGGAGCTCGCCGATGGCCCGGCGCATGAGGCGATCGTGCGGCGTGCTGACCTCGGGGGAGACGCTCGGCGCGGCGGGCTCGCCCGGCTCCAGGGCGACCTCGTTCCGGCGGCCGGCGCGGCGGAAGTGCTCCCGGCGGACGTTCAGCGCGATGGTGAACACCCAGGGCCGGAACGCCCGCGCCGGGTCGTAGTCCCGACGGGCGCGGTGGACGTTGAGCAGCGTCACCTGGGTCAGGTCGTCGGCGATGACCGCGCTGCACACCGAGCGCAGGAAGAAGCCCCGAAGCCGGGGCGCGTAGCGCTGGAAGAGCGCGGCGAAGGCCGCCTGATCGCCCCGCTCCGCGTAGCGGAGCATCAGCGCCTCGTCCGTCAGCTCCTGGAGCGGCGGGGCTCCGGGGGCGGCGTCGGGGTTGAGCCACAGCACAGCCAAGGTCCTTCTCCTGCACGTCAGCGGGGTCTTCGCACCCTCCTACGGTCAGGGTCTCCGATCGGTTTCCGGCCCTTCGAAAAAAGGAGGGGGCGGGGAAGCCCCGCCCCCGAGGTGCGGCTCAGCAGCCGTCGTCGTCCTCCAGGTGCTCGCCGATGGTGTCGACGACCTCGTCCAGCAGCAGGCGGGCGTCGACCGGGTAGCTGTTGGTGATGATGACGACCGAGACGTCCAGCTCCGGCAGGTAGCCCACCATGGAGTTGTTGCCCCAGATGCCCCCGGCGTGACCGTGGAAGTCCCCCAGGTCGCCGTAGTCGAACACCATCACGCCCAGCCCGTACTCGTCGCCGCTGCCGTCGCCGAAGGGGACCGTCGTGAGCAGCTCGTCCATCTGTGCGTCTTCCAGCAGGTCGCCGCCGTAGAGCGCCCGGGTCCACGTCAGCAGGTCGCGGGTGTTGGAGGTGATGTCCCCGGCCGCGCCGGCCACGCTGAGGTCGGCCAGGTAGGTGACGTCCTCCAGGCTGCCCGAGCCGATGTCCATCCAGCCGGTGGAAAGCGTCCCCAGGACCTGCTCCTGGGAGGCCGAGAAGGTCGCGCTCATGCCCAGGGGATCGAGGAAGCGGGCGCGGATCTGCTCCGCAGCGGTCTGCCCGGTGGCCGACTGGATGATGAGGTCGGCCAGGATGTAGCCGGTGTTGGAGTAGGAGAACTGGTCGCCCGGGTCGAACTGGGGGCCCGCCGCCACCGCGATCTCCACCAGCTCCTCGTTGGTCCAGACCCGCCCGTCTCCGGCGAAGATGGAGCCCAGCACCTCGGGATCCTGGATGTAGTCGGCCACGCCGCTGGTGTGGTTCATGACATGCCGCACGGTGATGTCGTCGCCGTCGGGCAGCCAGTCACCGAAGTCGCTGACCGGCTGGTCCAGGGAGAGCACACCCTCCTCCACGAGCTGGAGCAGCGTCGCGCTCACGAAGGTCTTCGTGACGCTCGCGATGCGGAGGCGGGCGTTGCGAGACAGCGGCTCGGCGCCGTCGGGGTCGGCGTCCCCGCTGCTGATGCGGTAGCTGCGACATTCATCGGAGACCCCCAGGACCACGCCGACCGCCCCGGTGTCGACCACGAGCGCGTCGAGGGTGTCCTCCAGGGCCTCCCGGACGTCGTCGTCCAGGGTGGCCGTGCACCCGTGACCGTCGCCGTGGCCATGACCATGACCGTGGCCGTGGCCGTGGCTGCTGTGCGCGTGCGCGACACCGCCGCCAAAGAGCACAGAAGGAGAGAGCACACAGACCAGACCCATCACGCGAAAGATAGCGTTCATCGTTATATCCCATGTTCTGGACGTCGAGACACCCGCGTCTCATCGTCACTGACCTGGGATACGGCCCCGCCCCCGGAACGGTTTCCATCTCCTCCGTATTTTTTGTGGCGGCGGCCGCCTACCCCTCCATTGTCGGCTTCAACCCTGTCGGGTTGACGTGCACCTTCACCTCCTGGACGTGCCCCACCTCCGCGCGCACCCGGTCCCGCACGGCGTGGGCGATGTCGTGCGCGTCGTACAGGGACAGCCCGCCGTCCACGAAGATATCCAGGTCCACCATGTAGTACGAGCCGAGCTGGTGGACCCGGATCGCGTCCACCTCGCGGACCGCGTCGACGTGCCGGGCGGCCCGGCGGATCTCCTCGACGATGCCCTCGGGGGCCTCGCCCATGAGCACGGAGATGTTGTCCCGGATGGGCTCCACCGCCATCGCCGCGATGTACAGGCCGATGAGCACCGCCGCGAGGGGGTCGAGCCAGGGCAGCCCCAGGCGTGCGCCCATCACCCCGGCGAACACCGCCAGGCCGGCGAACACGTCCGCGCGGTGGTCGCGAGACGAGGCCAGCAGCGAGGGCGCGTTCAGCCGCACGCCCACCGCGCGGGTGTAGCGGTAGAGCGCCTCCTTGACCACCATCGTGGCCACGGCCACGGCCAGCGCCAGCTTCTCCGGGGGCTCGGTGGGGCCCGCCGCGAGCTTCATCGCCCCGTCCACGGTGATGAACAGCCCCGTGGCCAGCAGCATCGCGCCCACGATGAGGCCCGCCACCGTCTCGAAGTTGCCGTGGCCGTAGTGGTGGTTGTCGTCGGGGGGGCGCTGCGCCCACTGGTAGCCGAGCCAGGCCACCGCCGTGGCGAAGATGTCCCCTGCCGAGTTGAACCCGTCCGCGATGAGCGCGGCGCTGCCTGCGAGGGTGCCCACCACGAACTTGGCCACGGCCAGGGCCACGTTCGCGCCCAGGCCCACCGCGTTCGCGCGGGCCCCGGGGTCTCTGCGGAGTCGGTCGGGCAGGCTCGGCATGGCGGCCTCCTCGTATCCTGCTGCGCAACCGGCGGCGCGTGGTCGACTATCATCCCAGGATGGACGTCGCGCTCCCGTTGCCCCCCCCCGACCCCGGGCGCTGGCGCCGCCGGGCGGTGAGCGTCCCGCTCGTCCTGCTCCTGGCCGCCGGGAGCGTGACGCTGCTGCCCGCGCTGCTCCCCCTGGCCCTGGGGGTGGACGGGGTCCGGCGCCGCCGCATGGCCGTCACCCGGACCCTGCTGATGGCCACCTTCTTCCTGTGCGTGGAGGCCTGGGGCGTCGCGACGCTGGCCTGGGGCTGGCTGCGGTGGGGGCGCGACCCCGCGGGGCTGGTGGCCCACGCCAACCGGACCCAGCACCTGTGGTGCCGCGCGCTGCTGGGCGGGCTGGAGCGGCTGTTCGAGTTCCGCTACGTGATCGAGGGCGCCGAGCACCTCTCCCCCGGGCCCTTCCTGCTCTTCCTCAACCACACCAGCTCCGCCGACGCGCTGCTGCCCATCCGCCTCGTCGCCGCGCCCACCGGGCGCCGGGCCCGCTACGTGCTCAAGCAGGAGCTGGCCTGGGACCCCTGCCTGGACATCGCCGGGCACCGGCTGCCCAACTACTTCGTGCGGCGGGGCGGGGGGGCCGCCGAGATCGAGGCGGTGCAGCGCCTGGGCGAGGGCCTGGGGCCCGACGACCTTGTGGTCGTCTACCCGGAGGGTACGCGCTTCACCCCCCGCCGCCGCCAGCGCCGGATCGACGAGCTGCGCGCCCAGGGGAAGGAGGCGCAGGCTGCGCAGGCCGAGGCGCTCCAGCGCACCCTGCTCCCCCGGCCGGGCGGACCGCTGGGCCTGCTGGAGCACACCCCGGGCGTGGACGTGGTCTTCTGCGCCCACCAGGGCTTCAGCGGGGTGCGGGACATGGGCAGCCTGCTGAACGGCCGGCTGGTGGGGCAGACCGTGCGGGTGCGCTTCACCCGGGTGCGGGCCGCGGACATCCCCCCGGCGGGGCAGGCGCGCTACGACTGGCTCATCGACCAGTGGAAGGCGCTGGATCGCTGGCTGGGCGAGGTGCCGGCAGGCTGATCAGGCTTTGCTGCAATGCAGCATCGCCGAGCACCGCGCGGGCGACCTTCACCCCGCCGATGGCCACCGCAAGGGTGCTCTGCCCCGGGAAGACGCTGTCCCCGACCAGGTGCAGGCCCGGCGCGACCGGCCGGGGGAGGAGCCCGGCATAGTGGTGCAGGCCCGCACGCCGGGGGATCCCGCCCACCAGGCCAGCGTGCCGGCGGGTGAAGCGCTGGAAGGTGCGCGGGCTCGCCGGCATCTCCACCCGCACCCCCGCCCACAGCTTGGGGGCGCGCCGCTGCAGCACGTCCCGCATGCGGTCCTGCACGGCCTGGACCCGGGCGGCGCGCTGGTCCGGGGGGCAGCCCTGGAGCGAGAGGTGGGTGGAGACGGTGACCGTGCGCTGGCCGGGCGGGGCGCGGTCGGGCTCGTCCGCCCCGCTGATGGAGCAGAACAGGTGGTTGCCCTCGATGAGCGGCGCGCTGGTGTCGTCGATGATCTCGATGTGGTGGGCCTCACGGCGATCGAAGGTGCTGGAATCGACCCCCAGGTAGAGCATCGCCGCGCCCCAACCCTCCGCCACCTGGGCGGCGAGCCGGTCCAGCCGGGGCCAGGCACCCGGGGGCACCGCGGCGAGGCGCTGGAGGTCCTGGGGGAGCAGGTTGGCGACCACGCGCTCCGCCCGCACGGTCTCCCCGCGCACGTCCAGGGCCCAGCCCTCGCCGTCCCGGGCCAGATGCCGCACCCGGGCGGCCATGCGCACGTCGCCCCCCAGGCGCTCCACCGCGCGGGCCAGGGCCCAGGCCAGCCGCCCGATGCCTCCGCGCACGTGCCCCGCCTGGCGGAAGGGGTAGTCCAGCGCGGCCATCGCGAAGGGGGCCTCGGCCTCGTCCACGCCGCACTGCACGCTGATCTGGCAGCTCGCGTCCAGGGTCGCCCGGAGCGGGGTCCAGTCGGCGACGCCGTGGCGCCGCAGGGCGTGGACCAGGGGGCGCCCGACCAGCCGCAGCAGCGGGAGGTACCGCGGGAGGCGCCGGAGGTGGTCCAGGAGCGCCCCCTCCCGGAAGGGCGGCAGCAGCCCGGGGTCGTCAAAGAGACCCCACAGGGTGGCGGCGACCTGCTGCTGCTCGGCGAAGAAGCTGCGGATCCCCGCGACGGGCGCGCCGGGCATGGCGCAGAGCTGCGCGACGAGGTCCTCGGGGCGCGGCGGCAGGTCCAGGGTGAAGCCCGGGGCGCGCAGCGCGATGACCGGGTCGGGGAAGCGGACCTCCAGCGCAGGGGCGTAGCGCTGGATCCAGCGGCCGAACAGCCCGTCGGGGGCCAGGCCGGAGAACAGGGTGGCGCCGGCCTCGAAGCGGTAGCCCCGTCGGGAGAAGGTGCTGGCGCAGCCGCCGGGGTAGCTCAGGGCCTCGCAGAGCAGCACGCGCGCCCCGCCCTCGGCCAGGGTGAGCGCGGCGGCCAGGCCGCCGAAGCCTGCGCCGATGACGGCGACGTCAAAGCGGGGGGGTGCCAGAGGGCCTCCGGTGTGCCCATGATGGGACACCAGCGGCCCTGCGTTGCGTCAGTGGTCGCGCACCTGCGCGTCGCCGACGCGGTAGCTCCCGTGGCCCTCGACCTTGAGGTTCCACACCACCGTGTCGGGCATGCGGAAGCCGCGCGGGGCGTCGGTGACGCCGGCCTCGTCGGCGGTGAGGTCGCCCGCCCAGGCCCAGCCGATGCCGGTCATCACCCGGTGGTCGGGGGTGCTGGCGACGCGGTGGGGGCCGATGGCGGCGTGGACCATGTCGAAGCTGCCCTCGTGGCGCTCCAGCGCGGTGACCACGGCGGGCACGTCCCGGCCGGTGGCCGCGTCCATCGCCATGACCAGCTCGCCGGCCCGCAGGCTCTCGATGGGGCGCAGGCCCTGCGGCGTGAGGACCGGGGTGCCGGTGGCGAAGCAGTAGAACTTGTTGTTGCCCCGCCCGTACGAGCTGCTGTTCGAGCTGCTGGACGAGCCGCTGCCGACCTTCTGGGGCTTGGGCGGGGTGCCCCACTGGAAGTACGGGGCCGTCGCGGTGGTCGCGTCCTTGCCGCCGGGGAAGGTGGCGGTGGGGGTGACGTTCATGCCGGCGCTGGCGATGACCCACTCCCCGAACTTGAACCGGCCGATCTCGCCGTCCCAGAACAGGAACTCCCAGTTGGCCTTCACGCCGACCTCGGTCTTGAGGTCGCCGCCGATGTTGATGGGCACGGCCACGCTGCCGGTCCAGCCGGTGCTCTCGGTGTACTTGAGGGAGGAGGTGATGCCCATGTCGGCCTGGAGGCTCAGGATGGGCTTGGCGTAGAACGACGCGCTGACGTTCATGCCCTTGCAGCCGATGAAGCCGCCGATGGCCAGCTCGCCCCAGAACTCGGACTTGACGTAGGCGGTGCTGGAGGTGGTGACCGACCACTCGGTCTCGCCGCCGCTCTCCTTCTTCTCTGCCTTGAACTTGAACTTTCCGCCCATCGCCACGCCGCCGCCGACGGCCGCCTCGAAGCGCACGCCCGCGCCGGGGACGAGGTTGATGGGGTAGTCCTTGGACTTCTTCCAGTCCTCCTTGGGGAGCTTCCAGCCGGTCAGGTCGACCTCGACGCCCACGCCGTCCTTGAGGTCGATGCCGAAGGACTTGCCGCCCAGGGAGAAGCCGAGCTGGGGCGCGCCCTGGAAGGACATGTCGCCGCCGTCGTCGGGGCGACAGACGCCCTGCTCCTCGTCGTAGACGCCGCCCTCGGGGGCCGGGTCGGGGGTCCGCATGAGCATGTTGCCCGCCGCCACGCCGCCGGTGGGCTGGGTGACGTCGTCGGAGCCGTCGTCGCCCTCGCCGCCGCCGCCCTGCTCGCCGCCCTGCTGGGTCTGGCCGAACTCGGCGGGGGGACCGACCACGTTCTCCTGATCGGGGGCGAGGTTGGTCACGTCCTGGGCGGCCTGCTCGGCGGAGCTGCTGGGGTCGGAGACCTCCGGAGAGCCCGAGGAGCCGCCGGGCGCGGCGGCGCCGGGGATGGTGTGGCTGGTCTCGTGGACGAGCAGGTCGGTCAGCGCCGCGGAGCCGGGCTGGTTGGCCTTGTCCGCGAGGTAGACGTCCGAGCCGTGGGCGAAGCCGAGGGCCTGCGCGGCGGTGGCCGCGTCGTTGGCCGCCGGGTCGGTGTGCAGGTTGACGTGGGAGACGTCCGCGCCGCCCAGAGCGCTGGAGACCTGCTGGGCGGTGGCGCTGTCCAGGGGCGAGCCGCTGCTCTGCTGGGCGTAGGCGAGGGCCGCTGAGGCGTCGGGGCCGCCCATGTTGCCCTGGACGAAGCCGTTGCCGACGGCGTCCTGGGTGGCGTTCTGGTCGTGGCCCTGCTGGGGGGTCGAAGACCTGCTGTTGCGCCCGCGCGCCGCCTGAGCCTTGGCCATCGGGATCCTCTCCTGGGAAGGTGGGACATCCTGTCTGATTTGCCGTGCAGTATAGCCCGGTTGGGCCTCAGGAGGGGGCAGAAACGTGTCGCTCCGGGGGTGGGGTGCCCCGAGGGGCCCCTGGCGCGGGTTAGGCTGGACTCCTCCAGAGGACGATCATGGCGCGAACCCCCTCCTTCAGGATCCCCCTCGGGGCGCTGGCCCTGCTGGCCGCCTGCGCGACCACCAGCACCGGCGGCAAGGCCGAGGCCCCCGCGCCGCCCGAGGTCTGCGTGCAGTGGGTCGATCGGGTGTGCAGCCTGTGCGGGCAGACCGACCCGACCTGCGCGGCGATCCGGGACAAGCTCACCGCCTGCGCCGCCGAGCAGCGCTGCGAGCCCGAAATCTGCGCCAGCAGCCTGACCGCGATCGACAACGATCCCGAGGGGGCGAAGTTCCTCTGCACGGCGGGGCAGTAGCGCCCGCCTCAGTCCCAGCGCCGGTTCTCGTGGCGCTCCCCGTGGCAGGACCCGGTGCAGGAGCTCCCGGAGCGCTGGAGGGTGGCCCCGGTGGGCACGACGAAGTCCGCCACCCCGTCCACATGCTGCGCGGGGTTGAGGATGCTGCGGTCGTCGGTGGTGGTCTCGCTGTGGCAGTCGTGGCAGCGCAAGCCCTCACGCAGGTGGTCCTCGTGCTCGCCGCTCATGCGGTCCCAGGCGCTGCGCCCGCTGTCGACGGCCGGGTGACAGCCGTCGCAGGCCAGCGGGGCGTCGTCGACGTCGACGCTGCCCACGCGCTGCCCGTCGCCGTGGCAGTACAGGTTCGAGCAGCCCCCGTTGCCATCCCAGGCGCCCTGGGGGCTCAGGGAGGCGGAGAGATCGACGTCGGCGCGGCCCGGCGTGTCGTCGAAGAGGTGCCCCGGGCTCAGCACGTCGGTGGGCTTGACGTGGCAGGTGGTGCAGTCGAAGGCCGCGTGGGTGTTCTCCTCGACGTGGCGGGTGTGGGGCGGGAACGCGCGGCTCTCGGTGCTGTCGTCGAGGTCCTCGGGGGGCGCGCCGGTGGTGTTGTCGACCCCGCCGTGGCAGAAGGTGCAGTTCGTGCGCCAGCCGGCCGGGTGGCAGGAGTCGCAGCTCAGCGCCGCGCCCGAGCCCTCCAGGGTCTCGCCGTGGCAGTCCGTGCAGGTCTGCTCGTGCATCTTCGCCTCCATGCTGTGCATGTCGGTGGAGACGAAGCCGGCGGGGTGGTAGCGGTCGGACGTGGCGTTGGTGTCCACGACGCCGCTGTGGTCCTTGTTGTAGTTGAACGCGTCGTCACAGGCGATGAGCCCGGCCAGGAGCAGCCCGGCCAGGGCGAGGCGAGCGAGGGGCATTCGGGGACTCCGGTCGCAGACCGCGCCAGCATAGCGGGTCGTCGCGCGGGTCGGACGCCCGCGCCGCGCGGACGGGGATGACGCGGATCAGCGACAGGTTTCAGTACGGCGTGACCCGAAGCTGCTCGGTCGCCGCGCAGCCCCCGCCGTCGGCCAAGGCCCGCATGCCCTCGGCGATCCCCACGCGCAGCGCGGCGGGCAGGGGGTTCGCGGGGTCCTCATAGAGCGCGGCGACCTCCCGCGTCCACGCGGCGGTGGGCTCGGGCTCCAGCCGCCAGGCGCCGTCGTGGTGCCCGTAGACCCGGACGCCCAGCGCCCACTCCGCCTCCGAGCCCGAACCGCCCCAGAAGACCCGGTCCCAGATCAGCAGCTCGTGGAAGCCGTCGCCGTCGACGTCCTCGAACCAGGGCAGCGGCAGGAAGGGCACCTCCACCCGATGCAGGTGACGCCAGGCCACCGTGCTGCCCAGCACCAGCCCGGTGAGGCCGTCGGACTGCGCCACGGTCACCGACCAGTACCGCCCGCTGCCCCCGGGGCCGTCGACGGACACTGCGGCGGTGAGCCCCGGGGCGACGGGGTGGGGGGTGCAGTCGGCGCAGGACCCCTCGCCCTCGGTGAGGTCCTCGAAGGGCAGCTCCTCCGGCGCGGCGGCGAGGCTTCGGCGCACGACCTCGCAGGTCGAGGGGGCCTTCTCCAGGGGCAGGACCGGCGGGAGCGGCGGGATCATCGGGGCGTCAGCGTGAGCAGCAGGGTGGTCGAGGACCAGCGCACGGGCTGGCCGCGCAGGGCCTTGGCGGTGGCCGCCTCGATTTGATTGACCGCGTCCGCGCCCAGGAGTTCCGCCAGCCGCGCGCCGTAGCGCCCGGGCTGGCGGGAGAACCAGCGGGCCAGCACCGCGTCGGTGACCTGCAGGGCGTGGGCCCCCTCCAGCGGGGCGGCCTCGACCGCGAAGCCGGCAGAGGCCGCGATGTGAGCGATCTCATCGGCGTCATGGCGGGTCAGGGGGTCGGTGGGGTCGCTGTAGAGGGCGTCCTCGGCAGCCGCCCATTCCGCGTGGGCGGCAGGATCGAGGTGACGGACGAGCACCAGCGCGGAGAGGCGCTGGGTGCGGCGGACCAGGGGCTCAGCGAGCACGACGCGGCCGTCGGGCTGGAGCCGGTCGCGGATCAGAGCCAGCACCTCCGGTCGGCCCACGAGGGCGCCTCGACCCAGGATGCGCTCGAAGCGCTGCTCGGCGTCCGCGCAGGCCCCCGCCAGCGCCTCCAGCGACCCGGCCACCACCCGGGGGCGCTTCAGCTCGGGCAGGCGCGCGGCGAGGCCCTCCAGGGCGAGGCCTTGATCCTCCCGCTCGACCCAGGACCACACGCTTCCCTCGGGCACCCGGCGCAGGGCCTCCCAGGTCAACAGCCCCGTGCCCGCCAACAGGTCGAGCACGACATGGTGGCGCAGCATCCCCGCGGCCTCGAACATCGCGTCCCGGGTCGCCCCCAGCCGCTCCCCCACCCGGCTGGTGGTGCGCTGGACCCAGCGCTCCAGGGCAGGGTCCTTGGGCCCGGTGGTGAGCTGCTCGACGGGGGCGGCGCCGCTGCCCTCCAGCATGGCGGCGAGCTGGGCCTCCCGACGGCGATCGACGCGGGCGCCCACGGCGGCCTCCCAGCCCTGGTCGGACGCCTTGTAGAAGACCCGGTCCCGCAGCCCGGTGGGCAGGTACTGCTGCTCGACCCAGTGGTCCCGGTAGGCGTGGGGGTAGAGGTAGCCCTCGCCGTGGCCGAAGCCCTCCTTGTCGCGGCTGCCGTCCTTGAGGTGGACCGGGACGTCCTCCTCGCGCTCCTTCTGCACGGCGGCCAGGGCGTCGAACACGCCCATCGTGCTGTTCGACTTGTGGGTGGTCGCCAGGTAGAGGGTGGCCTGGGAGAGGTGGAAGCGGCCCTCGGGCATGCCGACCCGATCGAAGGCCGCGGCGCAGGCTTCCGCGACGCCGATGGCGTGCGGATCAGCGAGGCCGACGTCCTCAGCGGCGAAGATGAGCAGGCGGCGCAGGATGAAGCGGGGGTCCTCGCCCGCGTAGACCATGCGGGCGAGCCAGTACAGCGCGGCGTCGGGGTCGGAGCCCCGCAGGCTCTTGATGTAGGCGCTGATGGTGTCGAAGTGGGCGTCGCCCTCCTTGTCGTAGAGCACCGCGCGGGTCTGGATGGACTCCTCGGCCACGGCGAGGTCGATGCGGATCACGCCGCCGACGGGGGCGGTGGTCTCGACGGCCAGCTCCACGGCGTTCAGCAGGGCGCGGGCGTCGCCGTTGGCCACGTTGACGAGGTGGTCGGCGGCGTCAGGGTCGATCGCCACCCGACGGTCGCCGTAGCCGCGCTCCGGGTCGGCCAGGGCGGCGCGCAGCACGTCGCGCAGGTCGGCGTCGGTCAGCGGCCGGAGCTGGAAGACCCGGGAGCGGCTGACCAGGGCCTTGTTGACCTCGAAGTAGGGGTTCTCGGTGGTGGCCCCGATGAGGATGACCGTGCCGTTCTCCACCCAGGGCAGGAGCGCGTCCTGCTGGGCCTTGTTGAAGCGGTGGACCTCGTCCACGAACAGGATGGTGCGGCGGCCCAGGGTGTCGCGGCGCTTGCCGGCCTCGGCGATGTTCTCGCGGATGTCCTTCACCCCGGCGAGCACGGCGTTGATGGCGGCGAAGTGGGCCTTGGTGGTGCCGGCGATGACCCGGGCGAGGGTCGTCTTGCCGGTGCCGGGGGGGCCGTGCAGCAGCAGGGAGGAAAGCCGGTCGGCCTCGATGGCCCGCCGCAGCAGGCGCCCGGGGCCGACGATGTGCTGCTGACCGACGTACTCGTCGAGGGTGCGGGGCCGCATGCGGGCGGCGAGGGGCTCGGGGCCGGCGGCCTGGGTGAAGAGGGACATGAAGGCTCAGGGAAGCGGGGCGCTGCTGTGTATCTCGCTGAGCGCATGCTGGAGGTGGGGGCATCGCGCGGCGACATCGGCGACCTGCCCCGCCAGATGCCGCCGGAAGAGCTGCCCCCACTTCCTCCGGCTCTTCTTGAGCTTCGGTGACGCGCCGCCGTCGGAGAGCCCGGGGTTGAGGGCGATCAGCAGCGGCACCGGGTCGGCGGACTCCGGGTCGGCGAGCGCGGGGTCCGCCCCGGCGACGATCCAGGTCTCAGTGGCCTGCACCGCCGGCAGGAGGGTGTGCCGCCCCTCACCAGGCCTCGTCGGATCCGGCCACAGCCAGCGCTCCAGCACCGCCCGGGTGAGCACGCCCTGCGCGAACGCCGTGAGCGGATCGGGCACGCCCAGACCTTCAGCGTGGGCGATGGGGACGATGACGTCCGCGTCCAGGTGCACGACGATGAGGTCGCAGCGCGCCGGAACCCCAGCGAACAGCGGCTGGAGGAAGCTCCCCAGCCGCAGCCCCGGCGGGTAGCGCAGGCACCAGGCCTTCACGTGCCCATGCCCCCCGTCGCTCCACTGCCCCGAGGTCGCGTCCCGCTCGGGCTGCAGCATCTCGAAGCGCAGCTCGCCCGCCGCGAGCCCCGCGCCCTCCAGCGACTCCCGCACGATCCGCTCGATGACGACCAGATCGGTCACCCCTTCGGCGACCAGCCCGACGGTGAAGGCCATCGCCTACCCCAGCGCGTGCGGGAGCTGCCCGTCGATCCAGAGGTTGGAGAGCTTCTGGCCGTACTTGCTGACCACCCACTGCTCGCGGGTCATGCCCTCGGGCGGGCGCAGCCGGAAGAAGCGCGTGCTGCCGTGAGCGCCCGCGTCCCGATGCACGACGAACACCCGATGGTCGTCGTTGAACAGGTCGAGGGCGTCGAGCGCGGTGGGGTTGTGCGAGGTGAGGAACACCTGCTGGGCCACGGTCGAGGGCGCGCCCTGCTGGTCGCAGACCGCCTCGGCCAGGATGCCCATGAGCCGGCGCACCAGCCCGGGGTTCAGCGTGCTGTCGACGTTGTCCAGGGCGAAGATGGGCGGCGTCTCGGGGTGGACGAGCAGCAGGGCCACGAAGAGGAGGTAGAGGGTGCCCTCGCTGGCGTCGAAGGGCGAGAGCCGGTTCCGCCCTTCGCGCATGAAGCGGTCGATGAAGTACACGACGTCGGCGCCGGTCTGGACCCCGGCCGGGACCACCTCCGGGTTCGGGGGGCCGACGACCGCGCTCTCCACCCAGTCGGAGAGCCTGTAGTGCTGGCGCAGCGTATCCAGGGCGCCGGTCGGGCCGTGCTGCTGGTCGTGCTTGATCAGCGTCCGCACAGCGCCCGACACCCCCGAGCCGTGCAGTCCGAGCGGCGTCAGGGGGTTCTGCTCGATGGACACGCCCCGCATCACGCTGGTCTGTGGCGCGTAGATGGCGTACCGGGCCAGCGCGTCGAGCAGGGTCCGCGTCCGGTCCTGGAGCTGCACGACCGCCCGGTGGGTGTCCCACAAGCTGCGGGTGGCGACCCACTCCGCTGGCGTGACCTGGACGACATCGCCCCCGCTCTGATTCACGCGGGCGCCGTTGTGGTTGCGCTGGAAGACCGGTTTCCCCTCCTGCTCCAGCTCCTCCGCAAAGACCTGCAGCTCGCTCCGCAGGTCGTTGGCCGCGACGCTCAGCGTGTAGCGGGCCGCCCCGTTCAGGTGCGCGTCGATCTCGAAGGTGCCGACGTCCTCGAGCCCCTTGAAGCTGGACGTGAACATGCGCGGCAGCGACAGGCGCACCCCGCGCTGCGCGAGAGACGTGCTGTCCAGCCCCCGCCCCAGCGCAGCGCTCAGGACCCCGACCGCCTCCAGCAGGTTCGACTTGCCCGCGCCGTTGGAGCCGATGAACAGGTTGACCCGCCCCAGCTCGAGCGTGGCGTCGTGGATGGAGCGGAACCGCCGGATGTGGAGTCGCTTGAGCATGCCGCCTCTGACATCGCAAGGTAGTCCACTTCCCTCCCCGAGCAAACATGACCCCCCTCCACCGCCGCCTCCTCGACATCCTCGCCCGCCAGCCCCTCGTCGACCGCCTCCTGGACGCCGCCGAGGCCGCCGCCCTGCCCGACCACGCCCTCGGCGCCGGCCTGCTGACCCAGACCACCTGGAACCACCTCACCGGCCAGCCCCTGGACGCGCACCTCAAGGACGTCGACCTCATCTACTTCGATGACACCGACCTCTCGGAAGAGGCCGAGGCGGAGGGGACCCGCCGCGTCGCCGCCGCCGCCGGCCCCCTGCCGCTGCCCCTCGACGTCACCAACCAGGCCCGCGTCCACTTGTGGTACCCGCAGGCCTTCGGGCGCGAGAGCCCGCCCTACACCTCCACCGCCCAGGCCATCGCGACCTGGCCCACCACCGCCAGCAGCCTGGGCCTGACCCGCAGGGCCGGCGCCCTCCACGTCATCGCCCCCTTCGGCCTGGAGGACCTCTTCGGCCTGGTGGTGCGCCCCAACCGTGCGCTGGTGCCCCAGGCGGTCTACGAGGCCAAGGCCGCGCGGTGGAAGCGCTGCTGGCCGGCGCTGACGGTGGTGCCGTGGTGAGCGACCATCGCTATGCTCCCCCCATGCGTTCCGCGATCGAGCTACACCACGGAGCCTTCATGAACGAAGCGGCGTTCATGAAGCTGCCAGAGACCAACCAGCGCATGGAGCTGGTGGATGGTGTGGTCATCGTCCCGCCATCCTCCACGGTGAGGCATCAAAGGGTTGTGCTCAACCTGGGAATGGCGCTGCATCGCTGGAGGGAACAGCACCCTGCGCTTGAGGTGATGCCTCTCCCCATTGACGTCCGCATCGGCCTGGCCCGTATCGTCCAACCGGATGTCGTGGTCTGGATCGACGGACTGGAAGACGAGGCCCTCCCCATCCGGCAACGCCCGGATCTGGTCATCGAGGTGGTCTCCCCCACGAACATCGCCTACGATCGCGTGACCAAGCGCATCCTCTATGCGGACGCCGGTATCCCGGAGGCCTGGTTCGTCCACCCCGCCCGTCGCCTCGTCGAGCGCTTCACCGGCCCCCGCCTGGTCCGCAGCGAGCTGCTCACCGACGTCATCGAGAGCCCTCTGCTCCCGGGCTTCTCCATGACCGCTGCCGAGCTGTTCGACGACTGATTCACGAAGCCTGGGCTACCCCGCCGCGAAGATCGGCATCAGGGAATCCGACGCCTCCACCAGCTTCCACAGGTCCACCCAGCCGGTCAGCCCCGAGGAGAGGTGGACCAGCATCTGGCTGTCGTGCTCGGCGCTCTCCAGCAGGATGGTGATGTCGCTGCCGGGCTTGACGTTGGCCACCACCGCGCCCCCGCCGGGCTGCATCGTGATCGGGAAGGTGCGGTCGACCCGCACCTTGTAGCCGACGTAGTAGAAGGGCTGGGGCACCGCGGTCAGCGACAGCCCGTCCTTCGAGAGCACGTACTTGGACAGGCGGGTGTAGATGCGCTGGTCGCTCTGCTTGAGCGGGATGCCGTTGCCGGTGATGGTCCAACCCGAGCCCGCGACCTCCGACCCATCGACCCCCAGGGCGGTCACGCTGCCCTTGCGGTAGGCGTACAGATAGCAGTCGTAGTCGTCGCGGGGGCCGGGGTTGCAGACCTCGACCTCCTTGAAGCCGTCGCCCTCCCGCACGTCCACGACCCGGACCTTGCAGCCGAAGCCCATGCCGCAGTCCACCGAGGCCGCGCCGATCTTCAGGGCCTCGCCCTGCTGCTGGAGGGTCTCGGGCTTGCCGTCGCCGTCCAGGTCCACCGGGGGCAGCGGCGGGGCCGGCGGGCCGGCCAGCGCGGCGGTCAGGGTCAACAGGATGAGCCTCATGGAACCTCCGGGTGCGGGGAGCCTACCACCCCCTCGTCCAGCACGGCAGCGTAGCGCTCCGGCGGCAGCGCGTCGCGGAGGTGGGGGTCGGCGTACACCATGCGCAGGCGCCAGCGCGCGGGCGCGGCGTCGGTCTGCGCGACCAGGGTGCGCGCCCCCTCCGGGGGCACGGTGGTGTCGTCGATGAGCACCCAGCTCGCCTCGGTGCGCTCGAAGCGCCGGGTGAACACCGCCGCCCCCACCGGCTGCCCCTCGGCGTCGAGCAACGCGACCTCCAGGTAGCGGAAGGGGTCGCCGGTGGGCAGGCGGTGGCCCACCCCGTGGGACGCGAGGGTGACCCTCGTCTCGGACGACGAGAGCGCTGTGACCTCGATGGACAGGGCCTCACGGACGAAGCCTGTGTCGTGGCCGCCGGGGAAGCGGTGGGCCCCCCGCGGCATGTGGCAGCCCTGGCAGGGCACGCCCTCCGCCGCCGCCGGAGCACCCCGCCACTCGTCCAGGGTGTCCTGGAGGGGCTCGGCGCTGAGGGTGAACGGCCCTGCAGGGGTGTGGTTCTGGAAGGGGAAGTCGTGGCAGCCGCCGCAGAAGTCCGCGGTGCCCAGGGCGGGCTCCTGGCGCATCGGGTGGGCCCGGAGGCCCGACGCGGAGGGCAGTCCGGGGGTCAGCACCGCCCCCTCGCGCACATGGCAGGCCGGGCAACCCACCCCTTCGGCAGCCAGCGGGCCGTCCGCGTGGGCGTCGGTGTAGAAGGCCCCGGGCCGGGCGTCGTCCCCCAGGGCCTCCTGCTGGGCGGCCTCCAGGGGCAGGTGGCAGTTCACGCACCAGCCGTTGGGCCAGGGCTGCCAGGCGGCCTGGAAGTCGACGTCCGCGAAGGCCCCGGCGTGCCCGGAGCCCTGCCACTGCCTGGCGACCCGGCGGTGGCAGCGGGCGCAGTCGGCGCTGGAGGCCGTGAACCCCTCAGGGGGCTCGGCGGGCACCGGCGCGAGGCCCCCGGACGGCAGGAGGGCCACAGCGATGAGCAACACAGCGGCGCGCATACGGCCCAGGCTACCCCGAGACGCCCCGCATCTGGCAGGATAGAGCCCGCCTCCGAGGAACCCTGTGCGCGCGCTGCTGACCCTCTCCCGCTGGATCGACCGCCTCAACGGGGCGCTGGGCCGGTTGGTGGCCTGGCTGACCCTGGTGATGGTGCTCGTGGGCGCCGGAAACGCCATCTTGAGATACCTGAGCCGCTTCGCCGGGCAGAACCTCACCTCCAACGCCTCGATCGAGCTTCAGTGGTACCTGTTCAGCGCCGTGTTCCTGCTGGGCACGGCGGCCACCCTGCGGGACGACGCCCACGTCCGGGTGGACGTGCTCTACGGGCGGCTCAGCCCCCGGGGCAAGGCCTGGCTGAACCTCGTCGGCGCCCTGGTCTTCCTGCTGCCGTTCTGCGGCTTCGCGCTGTGGGTGAGCTGGCCCTCGGTCGCCGCGAGCTGGGCGGTGTGGGAGGGCTCCCCCGACCCCGGCGGGCTGCCCCGCTATCCGGTCAAGAGCCTCATCCTCGTCAGCTTCTGGCTGCTCATCTTCCAGGGGGTCAGCGAGGCCATCAAGAGCGCGAACCTCCTGTGGGGGCCCCGCGATGGCTGAGTGGCTCGGGCCCCTGATGTTCCTGGTCGCCCTGGTGCTCATCTTCTCGGGCTACCCGGTGGCGTTCGCGCTGGGGGGCACGGCCCTGGCCTTCGCCGTCGTGGGCGTGCAGGCGGGCTTCTTCGACTGGACCCTGATGCTGGCCCTGCCCGAGCGCGTCTTCGGGGTGATGTCCAACACCGTGCTGCTGGCGGTGCCCTTCTTCATCTTCATGGGCACCATGCTGGAGAAGTCCAAGCTCGCCGAGGACCTGCTCAAGACCATCGGGGTGCTCTTCGGGCCGCTGCGCGGCGGCCTGGCCCTGGCGGTGGTGTTCGTGGGGGCCCTGCTGGCGGCGGCCACCGGGGTGGTCGGGGCCTCCGTGGTGGCGATGGGGCTGATCTCGCTGCCGGTGATGCTGCGCTACGGCTACAGCCAGGAGCTTTCGGCCGGCGTGATCACCGCGTCGGGCACCCTGGGGCAGATCATCCCGCCCAGCGTGGTGCTGGTGGTGCTCGCGGACCAGCTCGGGGTGTCGGTGGGGGACCTGTTCGTGGGGGCGCTGGTCCCGGGGCTGCTGCTGGCGGGGCTGTACGCGCTCTACGTGGTCTTCATCGCGATCAAGAGCCCGACCGCCGCCCCGGCCCTGCCCGCCGAGGAGCGCCAGCTCGCCGGGGCCGCGCTGCTCGTCCAGGTGATGAAGGTGATGGTGCCGCCGCTGGTGCTGATCCTGCTGGTGCTCGGCAGCATCTTCGTGGGCGTGGCCACCCCGACCGAGGCCGGCGCCCTGGGGGCGGTGGGGGCGATGGCCCTGGCCGCCGCCAACGGCCGGCTGTCGATGGAGACCCTGCGGGGCACGATGGACGAGACCACGAAGCTCACCGCGATGGTGGTGTTCCTGCTCATCGGGTCGACGGCGTTCGCCCTGGTGTTCCGGGGGCTCTACGGCGACGTCTGGATCGAGCACCTGCTCACCAACCTGCCGGGCGGACGGGTGGGGCTGCTCGTCATCGCCAACCTCGCGATCTTCATCCTGGGCTTCTTCATCGACTTCTTCGAGATCGCGTTCATCATCCTGCCGCTGATCGTGCCGGCCGCCGCCGCGCTGGGCATCGACCTGGTGTGGTTCGGGGTGATGATCGGCATGAACCTGCAGACCTCGTTCCTGACCCCGCCCTTCGGGTTCTCGCTGTTCTACCTGCGCGGGGTCGCCCCGCCCGAGATGCCCACCACCGCGATCTACCGGGGGGCGCTGCCCTTCATCGGCATCCAGCTCGTGGGGCTGGTGCTCATCGTGGCGTTCCCGGAGCTGGTCACCTGGGGGCTGGGGCGCTGAGGGGGCACAGCCGGGCGACGTGCTCGGTCTGGGCGCGGGCGGCTTCGCTCTCCGGTACGGCGACGCCCTCGGCGCGGGCCAGGGCCAGGGCCTCGTCGGCGGCCGGGAGGGGGGTGCCCCCGACGGCGGCGGCCTCAGCGCGGCGGGCGGCGCGGACGCCGTCCTCCTGCCCCCGGGTCCGCCACACCCGCGCCACCCCCCGCCAGGCCCTGGCGGCGGCGTCCTGAGCCTCCGCGCAGCTCGCCGGCAGGGCATCGGGGTGGGCGGGGGCCGGGCGCTCGGCGCCGTCGGCGGGTCGCTCGGCGCCGTCGGCGGCTCCCCGGGGCTCCTCTCCAGGCTGGAGGCCCCCGGGGCCGGCCTCGGGCAGCGGCCAGCGGGCCGGGTCCGCGAGCACCGCCGGATCGACCCGCCGACCGTCCCCGCCGCAGGTCGGATCCCGGCGAAGTTCCTGCTCCACCGCGAGGCGAAGGGTCGCCATGCGCGGGGCCCGACGCGCCAGCGCCTCCAGCCGCTCGGCGACCCGCGCGGGGGGCACCGGCGCGGGGGGCTCGGGGCCCCGGGCGAACACCCAAAGGCCCTCGCAGCCGTCCAGGGCCAGCCAGCCCTCGGCGCGCAGGTAGCCGACGTGCCGCCGCCACCAGCCGCCCGCCACGTCCACCGCCAGCAGGTCCACCCGGTCCGAGAAGGACCGCCACCGCGCCAGGACCCCCTCCCCGCCGCGCCCGGCCATCACCGGGTCGGTCAGGCCGAGGGGGTCGATCACCCGCTGGTCGTTGACGTAGCCGAACAGGCCCAGCTCGGTGAACGCGAGGGTGGCGTCGTCGGGGGCGTGGGCCAGCATCCAGGCCGCCGGGAAGGCCCAGTCCCCCCGCAGGCCGGGCGCCAGGGAGGCCGTATCCATCGACTTCGTGGAGCGCTGGACGCCGCTGATCCCGGCGCCTTCGGCCTCCCGGAGGGCGAGCAGCTCATCGGTGGCGGTCAGCGGGACCATCGTCAGCAGGGCCAGCGCGGTCGCGGTCCACCGCCACGGCACCCGGGAGACCCCCAGCGCCACGCAGGCCGCCACCGCCGGCCAGGCCGGCACGAGCAGCCGGGCGTTGGCCATGATGTCCCCGCCCACGGCCACCGCCATGCCCGCCCAGGCCAGGGCGATCCAGGCCGGCAGCCGCCGCCAGGAGACCAGCACCGCCGCCGTCGCCAGCGCCGTGAACAGAGGCGCCACCCCGCCCACCGCGCCCAGGTACCGCAGGCCCTCCCGCCAGGCGCCCTCGGGGACCTTGGCGTGGAAGGTGTTGGGGAGGATCGCCCCGAACCACACCAGCTTGAGCCCCACCAGCGCCGCCGCCAGCCCCGCCACCACCGCGGCCGCCCCCGCCGCGCGACGCCCGAACCTCGGGCCCGCTGGCGCCAACAGGTGCCGCGCCCCCACGACCACCGCCGCCAGCGCCCCGTCCGGCCGCAGCCAGGGCGCCAGGCCCATCGCGAGGCCCGCCATCGGCCACCCCCGGCCCTGCGCCTCCAGCGGGTAGCGGGTCCACGCGGCGGTCACCACCAGGGCCAGCGCGGCGGTCTCCAGGCCCATGCCGCTCCAGTACGGCAGCCAGGGCGCCAGGGTGAGCACGCCCATCGCGGCGGCGGTCTCGGGGAGGCCGAGGGCTTGCGCCCGGCACCATCGGGCGAGCAGGACCACGCAGCCCAGGGCGGCCACGAGCCCCAGCCCGCTCGCCCAGGAGAGCGGGTCCCGCTCGGCCACCGGGGTGAGCAGCAACGCCCAGCCCAGGTTGGTGAGCCCCTCCACCCGCTCGCCGGGGTTGAACACGAGGCCCTCGCCGTTCAGCAGGTTGCGGGCGTAGCGGAAGGTGATGAAGGCGTCGTCGGCCCAGCGGCGGCGGTAGAGCGCAGCGTGGGCGAGCAGGGCCAGCGCGCCGATCCCCGCGATCACAGCGGGCCCTCGGGCAGAGGCGGGCGGCGGTCCGGCCATCGCAGTGGGGTAGCGCGGCCGGGCCGCCGCGACTACCCTGAGGCCGATGAACCCCTACGACCCCCCCGGCGTGGACGTCGCCCGCCCTGACGACCAGCCGCACACCCGCCAGATGGTGAAGGGCGCCGTCGCTGCGGTGGTGGTGAACGCTGTGGCAGTCATCCCCCTGGGGCTGTTGCTGTTTCCAGCGCTGTTCATCGGCCTCATCCAGGTGGCCTGGGTGCTGCCCTGGGTGCTCCACGCCCGGAAGACCCGCCCCGGCTTCGCCCAGGGGCTCATCGTCGGGGCGGTGGTCACCTTCCTGCTGAACGCGGGGTGCTGGGGCACCTGGCTCGTGCTGGCGTCCCAGGGCATGCTCCACTGAGGGCTCACGCCAGCCTCCGGAACAGCGCCTCGTCCCCGCCGCAGCGCTCCTTGAGCGCCGCCAGCCAGTCCCGGCGCTTGATCTTGAACTGGACCAGGCGGGGGCGGCCGCGCTTGGAGAGCACCTCGCCCTTGCAGACCACGCCCTCCCGGCCCATCCCGGGCAGGGCGCCGCCGCGCACGGCCTCGACGAAGGCCGCGTCCACCGGGCCCCGGTGCAGCACCGCCGGGTGGGGCAGGTGCCCGAAGTGGCGGAGGAAGTCCTGGGGCGGCAGGATGCCCCGGCCGCGCAGGTCCACGTCGAGGAGGCAGACCTCGTGGGGCTCCTCGACGTGCTGGCCGGCGAAGGAGCCGGGGCCGTGCATCTCGAAGAAGCAGACCGCCGGCCCCAGCGGGCGCAGCGCGGCGTCGAGGGCGTCCCCGTAGCGCGCCCGGATCAGGGCGGGGGCGGCCCCGAAGACGGGGTGGTGGGGATCGAGCAGGCGGCGGCGGGTGCCGAAGCGCCAGAAGCCCCGGCGGGGGCACCACTCGGCGCGGATGTTGGAGCCGTCCAGCTTGTCGAACACGAAGACAGGCAGGTCCGACCGGACCTCCCGGGGGATCGAGGGGTAGGATTTCACGAGTCACCAAAGCTGAGCAGAGAGAAGGAGCGGCGCTGTTCGTCAGCGCTGCAGGCTTCGGGTTGCTCAGCAGACCAGGGTGACGCGCATCAATGCCTCCGTCTTCCTCATAACCTGGAGCCGGCCGCATGGGATCCTGTCTTCACCGCTTCGACCGCTTTCTGCTCCGCGGGGAGGGTCACGAGGAGCGCTGGCTGGTGCGGGTCACCCGCCCGGCCGCGCCCAACCCCGACGGGGCGGCCTGCGACTTCGCCTGGGCGCTCGCCGACGCGCGCGCCGAGTGCCTGCTGCGCTCCGCCCTCGCCGAGGTGGGCTGGACGGCCACATGGCGGCGGGAGGCCTACTATGTGCCCTCCCCCGACCGGGACGACCCCTCGCCGCTGAGCGCCCTGCACGGCCAGCCGCACCTGCGCATCCTCTGCGGCCAGGAGGTCGACCGCTACGGCCGCGCGGCGATGTGGACCGCACCCAGCCAGGCTGCGTTCCGCGACTGGCTCGACGAGCACGAGACCGACGACGACCTCATCCGCCTCGCCTGGCCCGCCCGCGCGCTGGAGGTGCGCTTCATCACCGAGGCCGACTATGCCCTGCACGAGGAGCCGCTCTTCGTCGCCCGGGACGTGCTGTGGGTCGTGGACCGATACCACCAGACCGGCCTCGACGGCCTCGCGCCGCTCACCCGGCCGCGACGGCCCTGCCCGGAGCTGAGCCGCGAGGCCTTCGACGGCGCCGCCCTGGCCCTGGTGCTGCGCTCCCTGGTCGCGCTGGACGCCGAGGGCGAGGAGCGGGACGCGGCCTTCCAGCTCTCCTGGCTGGCCGAATTGGCGGGGGGCGACGTCCACCTCTGGCCCCGGGTGGAGGCCCTCATCGCCCGGATGGACAGCTCGCCCGACGACGGCGACGGCGCCCTGGTCTGGGCCCTCGGCTACGCCCTGCACCGCCTGGGCGACCCCGACGCGGCCGAGCGGCGCCTGCTGGAGGGCCCCGGGGCCAGGGCGCTGCGCAACGTGATCGCCGAGGAGCTGTGGGACATGGAGCGCGTCGCGGCCGGGGACTGGGAGGAGTAACCGCCCCGCAGCCAATCTCTGTCCGCTGTTGACTTGACAACTGAACAAATGGACGGGTACTGGTCTGAAGAACTGAACGCATCTTCAGGCATGAGGTGAGCCGTGCTGCTGGCCCTGTCGATCGAGAACCTGGCGATCATCGAGTCCCTCCACGTCGACCTCTCGTCCGGGCTGAACGTGCTCAGCGGCGAGACCGGCGCGGGCAAGTCCATCGTCTTCGCCGCGCTGGGGCTGGCCCTGGGCGGCCGGGGCTCGGTGGACATGGTGCGCACGGGGGCCCGCGCGGCCGAGGTCGTCGCCCGCTTCGCGGTGGGCGAGGGCCCCGCCCGGGCGCTCCTGCAGGCCGAGGGGCTGGCGGACGGCGACGCCGTGGTCATCCACCGCAGCGTGCCCGCCCGGGGCTCGGGGCGGGCCACGGTCAACGGGCAGGTCGTCAAGCTCTCGCTGCTGCGCCAGCTCGGGGCGCTGCTCGTGGACTTCGCCGCCCAGCACGCCCACCAGGAGCTGCTCGACCCCGCCCGCCACCTCGACATCCTGGACGACTTCGCCGAGCTGGCCGGGCCCCTGGCCCGCATGGGCGCCGCCTTCGAGCGCTGGACCGAGCGCCGCCGCGAGCTGACCCGCCTCCAGGACGCCGCCCGCCACGTCGACGAGCGGGCTGAGTACCTGCGCTTCCAGCGCGGCGAGCTGGACGAGCTGGACCTCTCCCCCGGCGAGGAGGCCGAGCTGGAGGCCGAGCGCCGCATCCAGCGCCACGCTGTCGAGCTGGGCGCAGGGGTCAAGCGGACCTACGGCCTGCTGTACGCGAAGGACGGCGCGGCCACCGAGCTGCTCGACCAGGCCCAGGACACCCTCCAGCGCATGGGGGCCATCGACCCCGCCCTGGCCCCGCTGGCCGAGCGCCTGGCCGCGCTGGTCGTCGAGGTGGAGGACGTGGCCGCCGAGCTGCGGGGCCGCGAGGTGGAGCACGACCCGGTCCGCCTGGACGAGATCGAGTCCCGCCTCGCCCGCATCGACCGGCTCAAGCGCAAGCACCGCTGCGACGCCGACGCCCTGGTCGAGCGCCGCGCCGCCCTGGCCGCCGAGCTGGACGAGCTGGACCAGCTCGACGACCGCATCGCCCTGGCCGCCGACGCCGCCGAGCGCGCCTGGACCGAGGCGCTGGCCGTGGCCCGGGACCTGCGCCGCGAGCGCATCAAGGCCGCCGCCGCCCTGGAGACCCAGGTCACCGCCCAGCTCCGGGACCTCGCCATGCCCCACGCCCAGCTCCGGGTCGCCCTCTCCCCGCTGGACGAGGGCCCCGCCGGCCCCGACGGCACCCGCCTGGACGCCCGCGGCCTCGACCACGCCGAGCTGCACCTCTCCGCGAACTGCGGCGAGGCCCCGCGCCCCCTGGCCCGGGTGGCCTCCGGCGGCGAGCTGTCCCGGGTGCTGCTGGCCCTCCGGGCGGCCCTCCACACCGGAAGCGGGCCTCGCACACAGGTCTTCGACGAGGTCGACGCCGGCATCAGCGGCCACGCCGCCCACGACGTCGGTCGCAAGCTGGTGGCCCTCGCCCGCCACCGCCAGGTGCTGTGCATCACCCACCTCCCCCAGATCGCCTGCCTCGCGGACGCCCACTTCGCGGCGGCCAAGCGGGTGGTCGACGGCCGCACCGTCGCTGGCCTGAGCGCCCTGGACGCCGAGGGCCGGGTCGCCGAAATCGCGCGGCTGGTGGGCGGCGGCGCCGACGCGGCGAGCGTAGACTACGCCCGGCGGCTGCTGGGGGAGGTCAGCGGGGCGCGGCTGCGGGTGGCGTAGGGGCGGCTGTGCGGGGGCAGGGCAGGTTAGGATGTCCTCATGCTCCCCTTGGACACCACGCCGGAAGCACACGCCGTTCAGCTTCAGATCCTGCGATCCCGGACGGGTGAGCAGCGGCTGCGGATGGCGCTCCAGCTCTCCGAAGACGTCCGCGCGTTCAGCCGCGCCGGCATCCGCGCGCGGCACCCTGAGTACAGCGAGCAGGAGGTCACCTGGGCGCTCCATCGGCTGACGCTCGGGGACACCCTGTTCCAGGAAGCCTGGCCGGACGCGCCCTTGCTGGCGTCATGAGCGTTGAGGGGTTTCTGGCGCGACTCGTGGCGGTCCTGGAGGCCGCTGGCGTTCCCTACATGTTGTCCGGTTCCCTGGCCAGTGCCTACTACGGGATCCCTCGCAGCACGCAAGACATCGATATCGTCGTACGGCTTGATCTCCGCACGCTTGCGGCGCTGCTGTCTGCGCTCTCAAGCGAGCAGTACTATGTCAGTGAAGCGGCTGCAAAGGACGCTCTGCGCCGTCAGGGGCAGTTCAACATCATCGATCTGGACACAGGCTGGAAGGTCGATTTGATCATCCGCAAGCGGCGACCGTTCAGCCGCACCGAGTTTGAGCGCCGAACTGCTGCGGAGGTGCTGGGTGTGCCGTTGATGATCTGCTCGCCGGAGGACAGCATCCTCTCCAAGCTGGAGTGGGCCAGGAAGTCCGGTGGCTCTGAACGACAGCTACGGGACGTCGCTGGAGTCTGGCAGATCCGCGGAGCCCAACTCGATCGCGACTACATCGAGCACTGGGCCCGCGAGTTGGGCGTCGAGTCACTCTGGGCAACGGTCCTGGCCTCCTCCCTATGACCCCCTTCCTCATCCTCGACATCGACCCCGCCCTCCTCGACGCCGAGCGCGCCCGGGTCATCCCGGCGCTGCGCGCGGCGCTGCCCCACGCGGAGGTCTTCGAGGTCGGCAGCACCGCCATCCCCGGCGTCATCGGCAAGGGGGACCTCGACATCCTGGCGCGCGCGCCCCTGGAGCGCTTCGACGAGACCCGCGCCGCTCTGGACGCTCTGCACCCGCGCAACCCGGACCAGCTCTCCAACGCGCAGTACCAGGGCTACGCCGTGGACTCGCCCCTGGACGTGGCCATCCAGCTCACCGTGACCGGAGGCGCTTACGACGACTTCGAGCCCTTCCTGGAGGCCCTGCGCGCCGATCCTTCGCTTATAGAGGCGTACAACACCCTCAAGCGGCGCTGGCACGGGCGGCCGATGGACGACTACCGCGCGGCGAAGCGGGCCTTCATCGAGGCCGTGCTCACGGACCTCAAGGGCTGACGTCCACCACCAGGCGCCGGTACATCCGGTCCCACTCCCGGATCACGCCCTCGGCCTCCACCGGGTCGCCGCGCTTGAGCGGGGCGGCGTCGGCGGGGAGGCGCAGGGCGAGGTCGGGGGTGCCCTCGCCCTTCACCACCACGGTCTGGCCGCTGCGCCAGGGGGCCTCCACGCCGAAAGCGGCGGTGCGGCGGACCTCGTGGACCGTGCCCTGCACCGCGATGGCGCGACCCACGACCGCGGCGACCGCCTCGTCCTGGGCCCGGCCGGCGAGGCCGCGCTCGGCGAGGCGGGCGAGGGCGGCGGGGTCCACGGGCTCGGCCCGGACCGCGGAAGGCGCCGCTGGGGAGCCCGACGGGGCGGGCGCTTCAGCAGGGGTCGGCGGCGGCGGCGCCGATGGCGCGGGCGCTTCAGCAACCTGCGGCGCTGAAGGCCTCGGTGGCGGCGGGCCTTCATCAGCCCCTGACCTCAACCGCCTCGGCGGCGGCGGGGCCTCCTCCTCGACGAAACCGAGCACATCCGCCAGCTCGCTGGCCAGCAGGACGTGCTCCTCCGCAGGCTGGTCCTTCTCCGGGAGAGGCTCCTTCTTCTCCTTGTCCCGCGTCTCCTCGGGCAGCTTGCCCAGCAGGGCCCTGCACAGCGTCACGGCGTTCTGGAGGTCCTGGGAGAGCACCGCCACGTTGTCGGTCAGCTCGGAACGCAGCAGCACCACCTGGCCGGAGTGGGCCCAGGCCTCGCGGTACTCGGCGAACATCTCCAGGACCATCCGCTGGACGCGGGGGTTCCGCAGCACCCCGCGGGCCACCTGGGGTTCGGCGGCCTGGACCACGACGTGGTCGTCGAAGGGCTGCGCGCCGATGACGATGTCCTGGAGGCCCATCGCCCGGCCCACGCGCTGGAGGTAGCCCTGAGGGTAGAGCGCGAGGCGCCCCGGGAAGGGCCGGGGGCTCTGGGCGGTCACCTGGGTCAGGTAGCGCCGGAAGCGCCCCGTGCCCCGGGAGACGACCTCCACGCCGACCTCCATGCCCTCAAACGTGCCGCTGAGCCAGGGGTCCTTCGTCGGACCCTCGTCGTGCAGCTCCAGCCCGACCACCTCGGCCAGGGCCCCCCAGGCCTGCTTGCGCTCCCGGGTCCGGTTCACCGAGAAGAGCACGGCGATGGCCGCGATCGCGCCGACGACCAGGAACAGCGCGAGGGCCTCCACCGCTACTGCACCTGCTGCCCTGAGCCCGTGCCGGACAGCTCGGTGGCCAGGAAGCCGGAGAGGCTGCGGGCGTTGAGCTGGATGACGTCGGAGAAGGTCAGCAGCGCCGCCACCAGCGCGATGGCCAGCACGCTGATGAGCAGCATGTACTCCACGGTGGTCTGTCCGCGTCGGCGCATGTCGGGCTCCGGAGGGGGCGTGCGGGCGAGTGTACCACCGCCGCCCGGTGGACAGCGCCGGGCCCCCCGCGATAGGCCAGGGGTCACGACCGCCAAGCTCAGGGACCCCCGATCATGGCCACCCTCGCCACCATCGCCGACATCGCCCGCCACGACGGCCAGACCGTCACCCTGCACGGCTGGATCTACAACAGCACCCCCCGCGGCAAGCTGCTCTTCCTGCAGCTCCGCGACGGCACCGGGCTGATGCAGTGCGTGCTGCGCAAGAACAAGATGGACGCCGAGGCCTTCGAGGCCGTGCGCCGCGCCGGCCAGGAGTCCTCGGTGGTGATCACCGGCCTGGTCAAGGCCGACGAGCGCTCCAAGATCGGCTTCGAGCTGGTCGCCTCCGACGCCCAGGTCGTCCAGGACGCCGCCGACTACCCCATCACCCCCAAGGACCACGGCGTCGCCTTCCTGCACGACCACCGCCACCTGTGGGTGCGCAGCCAGCGCCAGTTCGCCATCCTGCGCATCCGGCACCTCTGCGTGAAGGCCATCCGCGACTACTTCGACAGCCGGGGCTTCGTGCTGTTCGACAGCCCGATGTTCACCCCCAACGCGGTCGAGGGCACCACCACGCTCTTCGAGACCGAGTACTTCGGGCAGAAGGCCTACCTCACCCAGTCCGGACAGCTCTACCAGGAGTCCGGGGCGCTGGCCTTCGGGCGCACCTACTGCTTCGGGCCCACCTTCCGCGCCGAGAAGTCCTCCACCCGGCGGCACCTCACCGAGTTCTGGATGGTCGAGCCCGAGCTCGCCTGGGTCGACCTCGAGGACATCATGGACCTCGCCGAGGACTTCCTGGTCGAGGTGGTCGGCTACGTGGTCGAGCACGGCCGGGAGTACCTGGAGATCCTGGAGCGGGACATCTCCGTGCTGGAGAAGGTGCAGAAGCCCTTCCCCCGCATGAGCTACGACGAAGCCTGCGCGAAGCTGGCCGAGCTGGGCGTCGAGGTCGAGCCCGAGGACGACTTCGGCTCCCCCCACGAGACCGAGCTGACCCAGCAGTTCGACCGCCCCATCATGGTCCACCGCTACCCCACCGCCGTGAAGGCCTTCTACATGAAGGAGGACCCCACCAACCCCGCCCGCTGCCTGGGCGTGGACGTGCTGGCCCCCGAGGGCTACGGCGAGGTCATCGGCGGCGGCCAGCGCGAGGACAGCCTGGACGTGCTCGTCTCCAAGATCGAGCACCACGGCCTGCCGATGGAGGCCTTCGGCTGGTACCTCGACCTGCGGCGATGGGGGAGCTGCCCGCACGGCGGCTTCGGCCTGGGGCTGGAGCGGCTGGTGACCTGGGTCTGCGGCATCCACCACATCCGCGAGACCATCCCCTTCCCGCGGACGATCGACCGCCTGACCCCGTGAGCGCGCTGCCCGGGCCCGGGTGCCGCTCCGACGCGCTGGCCGCGGCCCTTGGGGGCGTCCACCACGGACCCGTTGTGGCGTTGGGCAGCCTGGCCTCGCTGCTGGACGCCGGTCCCGGCCAACTCGCCTACGCCGAACGCGCGCCCCAGGGTGAGGCCGGCTGCCTGCTGATCCGGGCGCCGACCGAGGGGCGGACCTGCATCGTGGTCCCCGACCCCAAGGCCGCCTTCCTGGACGTGCTCGACGCCTGGCACCCCCCGCGCCGCCCCGCGCCGGGGGTCCACCCCTCGGCGGTGGTCGAGGGCGCTTTGGGGCCGGGCTGCGCGGTGGGGCCGCTGGTCCATGTCGCCGCCACCGCCCGCGTCGGGGCCGACGTCGTGCTGCACGCCGGGGTGGTCGTGGGGGCGTGCTGCGTCGTCGGGGACGGCTCGGAGCTGCACCCGGGCGTGGTGCTCTACCCGGACACCGTGCTGGGCGCGCGGGTCCTCGTGCACGCCAACGCGGTGTTGGGGGCGGACGGCTTCTCCTTCCACCCCACCCCGCAGGGGCTGCGCAAGGTGCGCCACGTCGGCCGGGTCGTGGTGGAGGACGACGTCGAGATCGGCGCGAACACCTGCGTCGACCGGGCCTTCCTGGACGAGACCCGCATCGGCCGGGGCGCGAAGCTCGACAACCTCGTGCAGGTCGGCCACAACACCACCCTCGGGCCGGGCACCGTCGTCGCGGCCCAGACCGGGCTCTCCGGCAGCGTGCGGGTGGGCGCGGGGGTGCAGATGGGCGGGCAGGTCGGCGTGGTGGACCACGTCACCATCGGCGACGGCGCGCGCCTCGCGGCGGGCTCCAAGGTGATCCGGGACGTGCCCGCAGGCGAGGCGATGCTGGGCGTGCCCGCCATGCCCCGACGGCGCGCGCTGCGGGTGCTGGCCCTGGTGCGACGACTGCCCGAGCTGCTGGATCGCTGATCGCGCCTTGCATCCCGGCGCTCGGGCGGTCACGATCCCGATGACATGCGCGCCGTCCTCCACTACCTGCTCGCGGCCCCGGTGCTCGCGCTGTTCGGCTGCGAGGTCTGCCCCTACATCCAGGGCCTCGGCCCGCTCTCCATGACGGTGATCCTGCTGGGCTGCTTCGTCGTGGCCCTGAGCCTGCGGCGACCGCTGCTGCGACACCTCGTCGACGGTCGCTCCCCGCTGGAGCAGGCCCCCTACAGCGCGCGCGTCGACCTGGGCCTGTTCGTGGCCGTGGCGGTGGGGGTGGGCAGCTACGACACCCTGATCATGGGCTTCCCCAGCGGCAGCGGCGTGAAGCTCCTGATGGGCTGCGTCACGCTGGGGGCCTTCGCCGCGGCCGACCTGGCCCTGGAGCGGCAGCGGCGCGTCCTTCGGGCCGCCGAGGCCGGAGACATCGCCCTGCCCACCCCCGAGCAGCGCTCCACGGTCAGCCGCAAGCTCACCGGCTTCACGGTCGCCGCGTTCGCGCTGGTCACCAACGACCTCGTGCTGCTCATCCTCAACGACATGGGCTGGCTGACCGGCGGGGCGATGGACGTGGCGGCCGCCAGCGCCAACGTCGCGGTGGAGATCGCGGTGGTGATGGCCACCGCGCTCGGCCACATGCTCAACCTCATCCTGTCCTACAGCGCCACGCTGCGGCAGTTCCTCCAGGCCGAGACCCGGGTGCTCGCCGGGGTCTCGGCGGGGCGCCTCGACCAGCGGGTGTGCTTCAGCAGCGACGATGAGTTCGGCCAGATCGCCCTGCACACCAACGCGATGATCGAGGGCCTGCAGGAGCGGGAGCAGGTCAAGCGCGTGCTCGGCAAGATGGTCAGCCCCGCGCTGGCCCGGCAGCTCCTGGACGACCCGGACCGGGCCCTGCGCCTGGGCGGGGAGCGCCGCGAGGTCGCGGTGCTGTTCGCCGACCTGCGGGGCTTCACCGCGCTGTCCGAGGGCACCTCCGCGGTGGAGGTCGTCGCGCTGCTCAACCGCTACTTCTCCCGGGCGGTCGCGGTCATCCACGGCCAGGGCGGGGCGGTGGACAAGTTCATGGGCGACGGGCTGATGGCGGTGTTCTTCGGCGGGGAGGACCGCAGCGCGGCGTCCCAGGCCGTGGCCGCGGCCCTGGGGCTGCAGCGGGCGGTCACCGAGGACCTGCCCGGCCTGGCGGTGGGGGTCGGGATCCACCAGGGCGAGGTCATCGCCGGGAACATCGGCTCCCCCGACCGGCTGGAGTACACCTTCATCGGCGACACGGTGAACGCGGCCTCCCGGCTGGAGGGCGTGGCCAAGGCGCAGCGCTACGGGGTGGTCATCTCGGAGCCGGTGCACGCGGAGCTGGAGCCGGCCCTGCGCGGCGAGCCCTGGGACGACCTGGGGCCTGCCGCGCTGCGGGGTCGCCAGCAGGCGCTGCAGGTGTGGGGCCTGTTCCCGGGGCAGGAGACGCAATCCCAGACCGGGGCCTGATCCCGAGCACTCCCCCTCGTCGGGCGGATCCGTTAAGGCGGAGCTGTCACCGTACTCCGCGAGGTCCTGATGCCCGACGTCCGACGCTGTCCCCGCGACAACAACGACCTGTACGCCGAGGTCCTGGAGGGCCGCGTCGAGGTGGACCGGTGCCCGGAGTGCAAGGGCGTGTGGTTGGACGCCGGCGAGCTGGAGGCCCTGGAGGCCCTGCACGCCCACGACCTCGACGGTAAGCCGGCCGAGGCCATCCTCTCCGACGGCGAGACCGTGTCCCTGGCCTACAAGATGGCCCAGCAGAAGCGCATGCCCACGGGCCTCTGCCCGGTCTGCCTGACCGACCTCGTGCACAGCGAGGACGAGATGGGCTCCCAGGTCATCGTGGACGCCTGCCCCCACGGCCACGGCCTCTGGCTGGAGGCCGGCGAGCTGGACACCCTGGAGCGCTACTTCGCCAGCCAGCACGCTGAGCAGGCGCACCCCAAGGGCCTGCGGGGCCTGTGGGCGCAGCTCGTGGCGGAGATCCGGGCCGGGCTGCGCTGAGGGGAAGGTGGGGCGGCCCCTCGTTCCGACCACCCCCGCCCCCAACCCGTTGACCCCCTCTCCCGCGCGCGGCTATCGTCCCGACCTGCCCCGTGGTTTCCCAAACGTTCACAGGAGGTTGAACGATGCTGCTCCTCGCCCTCTTCTCCCCGGCGGTGCAGGCCGCTGACTTCCTGCAGGGCGACGCTGGCGCGCCCGGCATGCACGTCGTCGTCAACGTCCTCCGCTCAGGCGGCGGCTTCACCGGGAATGAGGTTGTCACGACCTCCTGCGCGGACATCGCCGTCGGGCCGGTCTGGGTCCACGACGGCGACGGCGACCCCAGCAACCCCGTCTCCGGGGCGGTGCTGACCACGGTGTTCTCCATCGGCGCCAGCGCGGCCGACCAGGACTGCACCGTCTCCATCGACAGCGCCGCGCTCGCCGCCAACGGCGGCTACGACAACCAGTTCTCCATCGTCACCCCCCTGCCCGCGCCGGTGGACGGGGGCGCGGGCGACGCGGACGGCGCGGCCGACGGGGTCATCACCATCGCGGCCAGCGACCGCTCCGACGGCGGCGTGCTCGTGCTGGAGTCCCTGACCGTCGGCGGCAGCGAGACGCTGATCTTCTCCGCCACCGACCCCGAGTCGAGCACGGGCGCGAACGAGGCGCTGCTGCCGGTGATCGTGCTGGTGGAGGGGGACGTCGACGTGACCGGCATCATCGACATCGGCGGCGTCGCTGGCCACGACTACAGCGACAACGCGGTCGGCGGCCTGGGCGACGGCGACGGCGGGGACGGCGGCGTGGGCGGCCCCGGCGGCGGCGGCGGCGGCGGCGGCGGCGCCCACGGCACCACCAGCACCACCGGCTACCCGGGCCTGGGCGGCGAGGGCTTCGCGGGCGGCGGCGCCGGACAGGCCGGCAGCAGCACCTCCTCCCGACAGACCGACGGCGGCGCGGGGGCCGGCGCGGGCGCCAACGGGCGTCACGGCGGGGACAGCCCGCTCGGCCTGTCCAGCTTCGGGGAGGGCGCGACCTGCTACGCCACCAGCCCCGGGGCGGGCGCCAGCGGCAACCCCTTCGGCGTGGGTGGCGACGCCTGCGCGAGCTGCAACGACGGCGGCGCGGGGGGCTTCGGCGGCGGCGGCGGCGGCTCGACCTGCAACAACACCGAGGCGGGCGGCGGCGGCGGCGGCTTCGGCAGCGCCGGCGACCCCGGGGGCCGAGGCCAGGCCAACGGCGGGCGCGGCGGCGGCGCCAACGGCAACAGGATGCTCCACCCCCTGGTCGGCGGCTCCGGCGGCGGCGGCGGCGACGCCCTCGTGACCGGCTCGTACTCCAACAACTACGGCGGCGGCGGCGGCGGCGGCGGCGGCGGCGCCCTGATGCTGGTGGCCTGGGGCGACCTGGACGTCTCCGGCCTCATCTGGGCCGACGGCGGCGACGGCGGGGACAGCGACAGCGGCTCCTCGGCCTGCTCCGGCGGCGGCGGCGGCTCCGGCGGCGGCGTGCACCTGGCCTCCCCGGCCCTGAGCGTATCCGGGGACGTCACGGCCAGCGGCGGCCTGCTCGGGGAGAACCCCACCTACAACGACGAGGGCGGCCACGGTGGCGAGGGCCGCGTGCGTCTGGACGGCGCGGCGCCCCCCAGCCTCTCGGCCGGCCCCACCGGCGCGACCGCCAGCACCTGGGAGGGCTGCGCGATCACCGACCTCACCGACACCACGGTGACGGTCCGCTCCGGCGGGCCCTGCGACTACGTGGTGATGGACAGCGTCGGCAGCGCCGTCGACAGCGGCACCCTGGCCGAGGACGGCAGCGTCGACCTCGCCTCGGTGCTGCTCGCCGCGCAGAGCGGCGACCTCTTCGTCTACGTCAGCGCCGACGGCGTGCCCAGCCCCGTGGGGGTCGCGGTGCTGGCGGACGACGACGCCGACGGCATCGTCGACTCGACCGACAACTGCCCCGGGACCGCCAACACCAGCCAGGCCGACGCCGACGCCGACGGGGACGGCGACGAATGCGACGCGTGCACCGACGTGGACGGCGACGGCTACGGCGACACCAGCTACGCCGCCACCACCTGCACCGCCGACTGCGACGACACGAGCAGCGCCGTCAACCCCGGCGCCGCCGAGGTCTGGTACGACGGCACCGACCAGGACTGCGACGGCGCCTCCGACTTCGACGCCGACGGCGACGGTGAGGACAGCGACGGCTACGGGGGCACGGACTGCGACGACGCCGACGCCGCCATCAACACCGCCGCCGCCGAGGTCTGGTACGACAGCGTCGACCAGGACTGCGACGGCGCCTCCGACTTCGACGCCGATCAGGACGGCTTCGACAGCGACGCCTACGGCGGCACGGACTGCGACGACGCCGAGCCCACCGTCTACCCGGGCGCCCCGGAGCTGGCCGACGGCCTGGACAACGACTGCGACGGGGTCACTGAGCTGGACGACACCGACAGCGACGGCCTCACCGACGAGGAGGAGCAGGACCTCGGCACCGACCCCACCCTGGCCGACACCGACGGCGACGGCCTCTCTGACGGGGAGGAGGTCAACACCACCGGCACCGACCCCCTCGACGAGGACACCGATGACGACGGGCTTTCGGACGGGGAGGAGGTCAACGACGCGGGCACCGATCCCTTCGACGCCGACACCGACGACGACGGCCTCTCCGACGGCGACGAGGTCCACACCCACGGCACGGACCCCCTCGCGCCCGACTCGGACAACGACGGCCTCGCCGACGGAGACGAGGTCAACACCACCGGCACCGACCCCCTCGACGCCGACTCCGATGACGACGACCTCTCCGACGGCGACGAGGTCAACGTCCACGGCACCGACCCGCTCGACGCCGACACCGACGACGGCGGCCGCACCGACGGCGACGAGGTCAACACCGACGGCACCGACCCCCTCGACACCTCCGACGACCTCTCCGACCGGGACGGGGACGGCCTCACTGACTACGCCGAGGAGAACGTGTACGGCACCGACCCCGACGTCGCTGACACCGACGGCGACGGCCTGAACGACGGTGACGAGGTCGACCTCGGCACGGACCCGCTGGACGAGGACAGCGACGACGACGGGCGTCCGGACGGCCAGGAGGTCACCGACGGCACCGACCCCCTCAACCCCGACACCGACGGCGACGGTCTGACCGACGGCGCCGAGGCCGACGCGGGCACCGACCCCCTCAACCCCGACACCGACGGCGACGGCCTGACCGACGGCGAGGAGACCTCGACCTGGGGCACCGACCCCCTCAACCCCGACACCGACGGCGGCACGGTCTCCGACGGCGACGAGATCGCCAACGGCACCGACCCGCTCAACCCGGCGGACGACGTGCCCGACGGGGACGACACCGGCGTCGACGGCAAGCCCGAGGGCGGCGGGGGCTGCGGCTGCGCCAGCGCGAGCGCCGAGCCGAGCACCGGCGGTGTGGCGGCCCTGGCGCTGCTGTTGCTGGCGGTGGTGCGGCGGCGGAGGGGGTGAGCGCCCTCAGATCCGCACCCGCTTCTTCGCGATGATCACCAGCACATCCCCCTCCTGGAGCGGAAAGGCCCAGGGGGGGTTCACCGTCACCTGGGGGCGTCCGTCCGGGCCCTTCCGCTCGATGGACACCAGGATGGCGTCCCGATCCCGCTTCAGCTCGACGTGCAGCTCGCCCACGGTGCGCCCTGCGGCGCGCCGGGGCACCTTCACCTTGTGGAAGGCGTCGCCCCGCTGGGTGGTCAGGATGTCGGTCAGCACCGCCACCAGGCCCTGGTTGCGCCCCACCGAGCCCAGGATCACCCCGGTGAACCAGTCGCCGACGATGATCTCCTCGACCCCGGCCATGCGCAGCAGGGCCTCGTGCTGCCGGTCGTTGAGCTGAGCGCAGCAGAAGATCTCCGGCGCCAGGCGCTCGATGGTCAGCGCGGCGAGCACGGTGCGGGCGTCCTGGTCGTTGGGGGCGCGGGGCAGCTCGTGGTCGGTCAGCAGGATGGCGCAGCTCGCCCGGGTGATGCCCGCCTGCTCCAGCACCTCCACCCGGGTGTAGTCCCCCTGGAGGTGGTAGACGTGCTCGGGCCGAACGCCGTCCTCGGGCAGATCCGCGGGCATCCCGTCGGTCTCGGTGATGATCACCACCGCCTGGCTGGGGGAGGTCCCCGGCCCGAACAGCTCGCGGATGAGCGCCGGACCGGCGTGGTTCCAGCCACAGACCACCACGTGCTCGCGCAGCTCGTCCAGATCCATCTCATTGACCTCCATGCGGCGCGACAGCACCGTGACCATGCCCGCCGAGACCGTGCCGACGAACACGCCGAACACGGTCATGCCGCCCATCATCAGGGCCAGGGTGACCGCCCGGCCAAGCTCCGTGTCGGGCACCCCGCCGATCGGCTCTCCGCCCAGCATCGTGAACACCGAGAACCACAGCGCCCCCTCCAGCCCCTCGGTGGACAGGAGCACCGCGTGCTCGCTCATGTGCAGGGTGACCGCCCCCACCAGCACGAAGGTGGCGATCAGGGTCATCAGCAGGGTCATCTCGTTGAAGCTGCTGCGCAGCATGCCCCCGAAGACCGAGATCCGCCGGTTGAGCAGGTGCCCCGCCCGGAACAGCCGCAGAAGCAACAGCACGCGGAACAGCCGCAGGGGCTGGGCCAGGGGCAGCACCGAGAGGATATCCAGGAAATAACGCTGAAAGAACCTTCTCTTTCTCGGCGCAATCCAGGCCCGGAGCGTCAGCTCCAGGACGAACAGCCAGGTGATCGCGTCCCCCAGGGCGCGCAGCCGGATCCGCTGCGCGGAGCCCGGGGCGAAGGCGACCTCGACCAGCAGCACGCCCACCGACACGAGGATCAACACCACCAGCACCACCTCGGTGATCGGGTGGTGCAGGAGTCGATCAACGCGACGCTGGAGCTGGGGGACGGACGCGCGCAAGCAGGGCTCCTCGGGCCTGGACGAGCATCCTATCGCCCCAAGCCGGGCGAAGAAATGGTGGCGCGCGGGCGGCGGAGTCCCTATACATAGCGGGTCCCGGAAGAGTCCTCGGACAACGAACGTCATCCCAGGACTGCTGGTGACAAGAAGACGGGGTCGGATCGCCGACCTCAGGCGAGCAGGCGCCCTTGCCTGCGCAGATGCGGGTCACCCGGGAATCCCGGTGTGGTCCAGAGAAACGAGAAAAGACAGAATTATGGGTACCAAGCTCTTTGTGGGCGGCCTCGCGTGGGCCACGGATGATGACGGTCTTCGCGACGCTTTTGAGAAGTTCGGTGAGGTCTCTGACGCCAAGGTCATCCTCGACCGCGACTCCGGCCGCTCTCGCGGCTTCGGCTTCGTCACCTTCACGGACGCGGACGCTGCGGCCGAGGCCATCGAGCAGATGGACGGCAAGCAGCTCGACGGCCGCTCCATTCGCGTGAACGAGGCGCAGGAGCGCCCCCGCGGCGGTGGCGGCGGTGGTGGCGGCGGCGGTGGTCGTCGTGGCGGCGGCGGCGGCGGTTTCAGCCGCGGCGGCGGCGGCGGTGGCGGTGGCTTCCGCGGCGGCGGCGGTGGTGGCGGCTTCAACCGCGATCGCGGTGACCGCTGGTAGGCCATCCCGGCAGACCTCTCCGACCCCTGGGGCCGCGCCCCGGGGGTTGTTGCTTTCGAAGGGCCTCCCGGACGGCGATAGACTGTCCCGGACGATTGACAGGATGTCCCCATGCGCGCGCTCCCCAGCCTCCTCCTGCTGGCCCTCGTGGCCTGCAAGGATGACGCCCCCCCATCCGACGACAGCGGTGAGCCCGTCGTCATCGACGAAGACGGCGACGGCGTGGCCGCCGAGGATGACTGCGACGACGGCGACGCCGCCGTCTACCCCGGCGCTGAGGAGCTGTGTGACGGCGTCGACCGGGACTGCGACGGCGCGGTCGATGAGGGCACCACCCTCTCCGCCTGGACGGACGGCGACGCCGACGGCTACGGCGACCCCGCCAACGCCGTGGAGGTCTGCGCGCTCGCCGACGGCCTGGTGGACAACTTCGCGGACTGCAACGACGCCGACGCCGCCATCTTCCCCGGCGCCGAGGAGTCGTGCAGCGGGCTGGACAACGACTGCGACGGGCTGGTGGACGAGGGCGCCGCGCTGCCTTGGTATGTCGACGCCGACGGCGACGGATTCGGCGACCCTGACGCCGTCCTCCAGTCCTGCGCGCAGCCCTCCGGGACCGTCGACAACGGCGACGACTGCGACGACGGCGACGCCAGCGTCAGCCCGGCGGCCACCGCCGACCCCTGCGACACCATCGACAACGACTGCGACGGCCTCGTGGACGGCCCCTGGGGTGTCCCCGGCGGCGAGCACGCCACCCTCGCGGCGGCGGTCGAGGCGGCCCCCGACGGCGCCACGGTCTGCGTGTCTCCAGGCACCTACGCCGGCCCCATCGACTTCGGCGGCAAGGAGCTGGTGGTCCGCGGGATCGCCGGCGCGGAGCAGACCTTCATCGACGGCGGCGGCAACGGGCCGGTCGTGGCGTTCGTCAGCGGCGAGGGCGCCGACGCGCAGCTCCGCGGCTTCACCGTCACCGGCGGGGCCGCCTACGAGGGCGCGGGCGTCTACATGAGCGGCGCCTCCCCGACCCTGCGGGACGTCATCATCACCGGAAACCGGGGGGAGAACGCCAACAGCTACGTCCGCGGCGCGGGCCTCTACGTCTACGGCGGCGCGCCCTCCCTGGAGGACGTCCTCATCCACGACAACGAGGCGGTGTCCGGCGACGAGGTGTACGGGGCGGGGGTCTACCTCTACAACTCTGCCCCGACCCTGACAGACGTGACCATCGCCAACAACCGCGCGGAGGCGTACTACGTCTGGAGCGGCGGGCTGTACACGGCGCTCACCGAGCTGTCCGCCGAGCGACTGTGGGTCTCGGGCAACACCTGCGTGGCCGACAGCGAGGTCATCGGCTGCGGGGTCGGGCTGAACGAGAGCTCCAGCGGCGAGCTGGACAACCTCGTCTCGGTGGGGAACGTCGCCGAGGCCGGCTACACCGTCTACGGCAACGGGCTGTGGTTGTACAACAACACCACGCCGACCATCACCAACGCCACCATCTCCAACAACGACAGCACCGCGTCGCAGGTCTACAGCTCCGGGATCACCCTCTACGACGCCGGCTCGCCGCGCTTCGTCAACGTCTGCATCACCGGCAACGACGCCTCCGCCAACAACGTCTACTCGGGCGGCTTCACCACCTACAGCGGCAGCACGCCCTCCCTCGTCTACAGCAACCTGCGGGGCAACACCGACCCCCAGTACTCCTTCGCCGACGGCAGCACCCCGGGCAGCACGGTCATCAGCGTGCTGCCCCGGTTCCGCGACACCAGCGCCGCCGACCCGCTGGACTGGGACCTGCGCTTGAGCAACAGCTCCAACATGATCGACGTCGGAGACCCCCGCATCTACGACCCGGACGGCTCGCGCAGCGACATCGGGGCGTACGGAGGGCCCGGGGCGACGTGGTAGAGCGCGCTGTCAACCCCACTCGCCGCCTCCGCCGAAGCAGGGTACGCTCAAGCCATGTCCGTCGACTGGCCCCCCGACAAGGCTGAGCAAATCGACTCCCTCATCGATGCGCACCCGGTGGAGAGCGGCCGCTGCGCCTCCCTCGCGAGGTCCATCCTGCCGATCGCGCGTGAGCAGGACGCCGACGCCCAGGGTGTCATTGTCAAGGCCAACGCCGCCCAGACCCGCTACCCGTGCATGAAACCTCGGATTCATGGCGTCTGGTGGTTCCACCATGTCACCCTCGGCGTGGAGGGACACTTCGTGGACGCCTTGACGGGGACCCAGGGAACGGAGCGCGCCCACTACCTGACGACCCACTTCTCAAACGCTCCGGGCGAACTCCGCTTTGATGAATCCGACCCCGACTTGGAGCAGACATGGCTGTGAACGTCTCCCAGGGGATGGCCGACTTCATCGCACACCGGATGGCATCCATCCTGCGCACGCCCGACGGGTGGGGGCCCCCCCACGCGGTGGAGCTTCAACTCCTCCTGTTGATCGAGATGCTGCATGTGGTGCGCGGCGCACCCCGCGAGTACGTGGACACCGTCATGGAGCGGTACGCTCGCCATCTGGGGTCCGTCATCCCAGGACCGCCCACGCCTCTGGCGCTCCGTCTCGGCCTTGAGGACCAGGCCGATGAGCGGTTTGTGGCGATACTCCGTGATTTCCTGAACGCGGAGATGCGCCTCGGCAGCGAAGGCCGTCTGGTGAGTGAGGCTGTCGCCCCCAAGCTGCCCGCACGAGACGATCAGACCACAGCTACCCTGGTTGCGGAGGCCTGACCATGTACGCCACCGCCCACCGCGTCGTAACCGCCCACGGAGAGACCGGAATCAACGGCTTCTATCACGTCCACGGGCGCGATTTCACCTGGCCGGACGACCCCTGGACCCTTCCGGAAACCAACCCTGGCCAGCTGGTGGGGGACGACGTCAAGGTCCAGCCCGGTGGGAATCGAGTCCGGGCATACCTGGACGTCCTCGCTCCCGACGACACGCCCCCCGTTGAGATTGAGATCGCGCTCACCGCCTTGTGGCTCCAACTCGCCGCAGACGAGATGAGTTCCTTGGGCGCGACAGGGCGGCTGCCCAACCCGCTCGTCTACAGGCACGGACGTGTCGTGCTCCGCTTCGGGACAGAGCTGTCACTGGAGACGGGCCGAGCGCTGCAGTTTCAAGAGCTGCGCGCCGTCCTGGATCCCGCGACAGCGACCTGGCGCGACCGCCCTTCGGCCATGGAGGCCGGATAGCGGGCCCTCACCGCCGCATCAACCCCAACGCGATGCCCCGCCCCTGCCCCCGGACCAGCGCCAGCTCGATCCACACCCGGGCCAGAGGCTCCAGCAGCCGGGCGTTGCGCAGGGGGCCGAAGGCGTGGGCGTCGAAGCCCAGGTCCGCGGCCAGCCCCACCGCGACGCCGACCGCCGCGTCGTCGTCGCCGCAGGCCAGCATGAGCGCCGCGCCCTGGGGATACCGGGGATCCGCCATGTTCTCGCGGCCGGTGGTGTTGAACACCTTCACCACCCGCGCGCTCGGCGCCCAGCGCTGCACCTGCTCGGCGCCGGAGTCGGTGTGGCCGTGGGTCAGGGTGAGGCCCGGGCCCAAGGGGTTGGTGGCGTCGAGCAGCGGGCGCCCGCCGAAGGGCCCGGCGTCCCGCAGCGCCTGCTCGGTGGCCCCCCAGGGGGTGGCCAGGATCACCGCCTCGGAGGCGGCGACCGCGTCTGCGGACGACCCCTGACGGGCCCGCGCGTGCTGGAGGGGCGCGGGCGCCTCGGCCGAGGGATCCCGCAGGCCGTAGAAGACCTCGTGCCCGGCAGCCGCCAGGCCTCGCCCCAGGGTTCCGCCGACGCCTCCGGCGCCGATGATCGCGATCTGCATGACGTCCTCCTCAGCGCCCCAGCGCCTCGATGACCAGGCGGGCAGCCTCCGCCCCGGAGAACTGCTGCTGGCCGGTGATCAGGTGGCCGTCCCGCACCGCGAAGGGCCGGAACATCTGGTCGACCACGAAGTTGGTGTCCTCCAGCGCGCGGGCCTCGGTCTCGATGCGGAAGGGCTGGATGCGCTGGCCGACGTAGGCGTCGGCGTAGTCCTCCTCGGCGTCGGCGAAGCCGGTCCAGGTCCGCCCCTTCACCAGCAGCGCCCCCGAGCGCAGCCTCGCCCGCAGCAGCACGCAGGTGGCGTGGCAGACCAGCGCCGTGATCTTCCCGGCCTCGAAGAAGTCGACCACGAGCTGGTGGAGCGGCGCGTCGTCGATGAAGGTGACCATCGGCGACTGCCCGCCGGACAGGAAGACCGCGTCGTAGTCCTCGACGCGGACGCCCTGGATGCCCACGGTGTCCGCCAGCAGCGCCGCGTGGGCCGGGGAGCGCTTGAAGCCCAGGGAGAGCACGTCAGCGGCCGAGTAGCCGCTGGCGTCCTCCGGATCCGAGAAGCCGTCGGCGACGAGCGCGCCGCCCGCCGGGCTGCGGATCTCGACGTCGTAGCCGGCCTCGGTGAAGGCCCACCAGGGGTGGGTCAGCTCGGACCACCAGAAGCCGACCGGCCAGCCGGTGGTCGGGCTGACGGCCGGGTTGGCCGCGATCAGGAGGATCTTCTTCTTTCGCGCAGGGTTGGTGACGTTCAGGTTGCCGCTCATGGGGAATCTCCAGTTCGGTCCGGCGCCCCTCGCCGGCTCGGGAGGAGGATAGGCACCCGGGTTGTGCGATAGAAGTGCATCCTGTTCAGCTTGAACATGAAGGAGATCGAACAATGACCGACCTCGGCGCGGTGGACCTGAACCTCCTGGTCGCCCTGGAGCTGCTGCTGGAGGAGCGCTCGGTCCGGGGGGCCGCGCGGCGGGCCCACGTCTCCCCCTCGGCGATGAGCCACACCCTGCGGCGCCTGCGCGCGCTGCTGGGCGACGAGGTGCTGGTGCGTGCCGGGCGGGGCATGGTGCCCACCCCCCGCGCCGAGGCCCTCGCCGAGCCGGTGAAGGGGCTGCTCGCCCAGGCCCGGGCGGTGCTGACCGACCCCGGCGCGTTCTCCCCGGCCACGCTGGCCCGGCCGTTCCGGGTGGTGTGCACCGACCACGTCTCCACGGTGCTGCTGTCCCAGGCCGAGGCCCTGCTGCGGCGGGAGGCCCCGGGCGTGGACCTCTACGTGGTGCCGCTGGTGCCGGACACGATGGACGCGCTGCGGCAGGGCGCGGTGGACGCCGCCATCGGGGTCTTCCCGGAGGCGCCGCCGGAGGTGCGCATGCGGCGCCTGTTCACCGACGGCTTCGTGACGGTGTGCCGATCGGACCACCCCCGGCTCGGCGACGCGAAGCTCTCCCTCGACGCCTTCCTGGCCGAGCCGCATGTGCTGGTCGCCCCGCGCGGCACCCCCTGGGGCACGGTGGACGAGGTGCTGGAGGCGCGCGGCCTCACCCGGCGGGTGGCGCGCACCTTCCCCGGCTTCCTTGCCGCGATGTGGCACATCGTGGAGAGCGACGCGCTGCTGACCGTCTCCCGCCGGCTGGTGGCGACCACAGCGTCGCGGCTGCCCGTGCGGGTCCACCGCCCCCCGCTCCCCCTGGCGGACTACGGCGTGATGCTGGCGTGGCATCCCCGGGTCGACAAGGCCGTCGAGGACGTGTGGCTGCGCGGGGTCCTGATCCAGGCGGCCGCCGAGCTGCCTACTTGTCCTCTTCCTTGATGCTCCGCAGGTTGCGCAGGGCGTCGCGCAGCTCGTCGGGGTGGTCCATGATCTCGGTCTCGTCGTCCTCGATCTCGGCAGCGCGGGGGAAGATGTCCGTCTCGTCTCCGGTGGGCTGCTGGGGCTTCTTGTCGTCGGCCATGGTCGGTTCCTCCTCACCAATGGGGCCGCCGCCGCAGCGGGGCGCCAGCAACCTAACCACACCCGGCCGAGGGCGCGACGCCGATCGCTTGCCCGCCCGGCGGGCGTGCGCAGCTTTTCGGAAAGAGGAGGAATCCATGTCCGATCGTCTCCACTTCCGCTGCCCGAGCTGCGGCGGCGTCAACCGCGTCCCCGCCGCCCGGCTGGCCGAGAAGCCCACCTGCGGCCGCTGCAAGGCCCCCCTGGATCTCCACAACACCCCCGTTGACGTCGACGACGACGCCCTGGCCCGCCTGATCCAGGCCGCCCCGGTGCCGGTGCTCGTGGACTTCTGGGCCCCCTGGTGCGCCCCCTGCCGCGCGGTCGCCCCCCACCTCAAGGCCCTCGCCGAGCGCCACGCCGGCCGGCTGATCGTCGCCAAGGTCAACACCGAGGTGCACCAGCGCACGGCCGGCGCGCTGGGGGTGCGCTCCATCCCCACCCTCGCGGTCTACAAGGGCGGCGCGCTGGTCAAGGCCGAGCCCGGGGCGCGCACCGGCTCGCAGCTGGAGGCGTACGTCGCCCCGGTGTTGTAGGGTCTCTCCGACGGAGGCACGACCGTGTGGCTCGACTTCGCTGTCCTCGTGGCCGTGCAGGTCGCCCTGCTGGCGCTCCTGGTGGAGGGCATCGGGCTGATCAGCGGCTGGCGCTGGCTCCACACGCTGGGGATCCCGATCCGCAGCGGGATGGAGGAGCTGCCCGCGCCGCTGGAGTCGGACCTGCCCCTGCCGAACGCCCCCAAGGGCGACATCGCCCTGTGGCTGGACGAGGACCACCTGGCGTGGTGGTCGGGCAGGGTGCGCGTCGGGTTCCGGGACACCATCGGCTTCTCGGCGTTTCGCGGCATGGGCGTGACCTGCACCGGCTCGGGGCGGCTGAGCGACGACCGCACGACCCTGTACTGGACCGAGCGCGTGCGCTTGAGCCCGCCGTTCCTGGCGTTGGCGGTGGGGCTCATGGGGAGCTTCCTGTGGGACACCGAGGTCGGCGGCGCCATCCTGTGGCTGCCGCCGCTGGGCCTGCTGGCCTTCTATGGAGTGTTCCTGGGGATCTCCCTGGTCGTGCTCAGCGGGACGCGGCGGCGGGTGTTCGGGGTGCTGCGGGGGGTGCTGTGAGAGGAGGGCCTCGCCCTGCGCCCTCTGAGCAACCATGTTATTCATCAATCGTGATTTAAAACATGGTTGATTAACGAATGGACGACGCCCAGGAACTCCTCGGTCGCGGACAGGACATCGCGCAACTCCGCGCCGACCTCGACCAGTACAGCATCCTGCTGATCGGACCTCGCCGGATCGGCAAGACCGAGCTGCTCAAACGCCTGGTCAGCCACCCGGGCAGGGGATGGAGGGCTGTGCGCGTCGATCTGGAAGGGCTGGACGCCATCGATGGCGCCGTGAATCGCATCGCTGCGAAGCTCGCGGAGGCTGGTCTTGGCCCGAACGCCGTCGGGGATGCCCTTGAGCGGATCCGCGAGGTGTCGGTGGGCCCGGTGGGCCTGAGCCGCGAGGGACGCGAGGATCCCGGACCATGGGCCCGGCTGGAGCAGGCCATCGCTGTCGCCCTGCACGCCCTGCCGAATGATGAGCGGCTGGCTCTGCTCCTGGACGAGGTCCCCTGGTGGTTGGACAGCCTGCGGCAGGCCGGCGATGACGCCCAGGCCCGCCAGGCCCTCGCCCAGCTCCGCTACCTGCGCGACCCCAAGGGCCAGACCCCTCGTCTGCGGATGGTGCTCACCGGCTCGGTCGCCCTGGCGGGCCTCGCCCGCTCCCTGAACGCGTCAGCCGAGATCAACGACCTCCTGCCCATCGAGTTGGGCCCGCTGGACGCCGCCGCAGGTCGGACCCTATTCGAGGAAGAGCTGCTCCGGCGGGGCATCCACTGCACGGCAGAGGCCGCCAAGGCCGCCCACAAGATGGCCGGAGGCAGCCCGCACTGGATCAAGCTGCTGGCCCAGCGCATCCAGGGCACAACGCGGGCGGAGGCCTCCGACGTCAACGACGCGGTCCAGCGCCTGATGTCCCCGCGCCTGCGACACCTCTTCGACGACGAGGGGCGCGCCCACCTGCTCCGACGGCACGGCCCCGAGCGCGGCGCCCGCCTGCGCTGGATGCTGACGGCCGCCGCTGGCCATGACGACGGGGTGCCCGCCCAGGCCCTGCTCGCGGTGGCTCTGTCGGAGGCCGGGCTGGTCCGCGCTGAGGCTCAGGAGGACCTCTACACCCTGGTGGACGAGTTCTACCTGGAGGAGGTCGACGGGCGGTATCGCTTCGTGAATCCGCTGCTGCGGCGCTGGTGGCTCAAGTACGGCTCGCTGCCATGAACGACGGCCCCGACCTCTACACCCCCTGGCGGGAGGACCAGGCCCAGGTCAAGCGCCGACACGTGGGCCGCGCCTCGGAGATGGACGCCCTGCGGGGCGCCATCCGCGACTTCGCAGAGGGCGGCGCCCCGTTGCCCATCTACCTCTTCGGTCCGCGCGGCGTGGGCAAGTCCCACGTGCTGACGCTCATCGCGACGGAGCTTCGGCCCCTCCTCAAGGCCAAGGGCGTCCCGCTCATCATCGTGCCCGAAGACATCCCGCTGATGCGAGACGCCGGCGAGGTGCTCTCGCGCATGGAGCCCGAGATGCAGACCCCGGGCTGGATGCGCTGGGACCAGCCCCGGCATCGCGCCCCCGATCCGCCGGAGTCCCGGCGGGTGGTGCTCTTCGAAGGCCTGGATCGGCAGTTCAACGCCCTCCACAGGCAGGAGCGGCGTGCCCTGCGCCGGGCGCTGGACGACGGCAAGACCTACCTCGTGGGCACCGGGGTGTCCCTCGGGTCCGCCTTCACCGGCCGGGAAGAAGCCTTCTTCGGCGCTTTCGACCCCTGGCCCCTCGACGGGTTGGACGATCAGTTGTCGGGGACCCTTCTGGACCGGGTGGTCGCCGGTACACCCGTCACCAAGCAGCCCCACTGGGCGGCCCGGCGGGAGGCCCTGGTCACCCTGTCCGGAGGCAGCGCGCGGGCGCTCATCGCCCTGGGCGCAGCCTGCGTGGCCAGCCCCGAGGTATGGGCCACCGACGCGCTCTACGCCGTGGTCCGCCAGTTCACCGCCCACTACCAGATGCGCTTCCGGGACCTGTCCAGCTGGGGGCAGAAGATCGTCGAGGTGCTGGCCGAGGCCCCCCGAGAGTTGACCCCCACGGACCTCAGCGAGCTGCTGAACGCCGGGGCCGCGCACATGGCCGTGCAGTGCGGACGCATGGAGGACGACGGCGTCCTGCTGCGCCGGGCCAAAGGGCGCCACACCTGGTATCGCATCGCCGAGCCCCTGTTCCGCTACTGGCTGGAGTACCGCACCGCCCTCTGGAACCAGACCCGTATCGGCTGGCTGGGCAAGCTGCTGGAGTCCATCCTCTCGCCGGCCGAGGTGGCGACCGCGTGGTGGCGGAACCCGGACGGGGAGCTGCGGAGCGTAGCGGCGGGGGTGTTGGAGAAGAGTGAGGAGGGGCGGAGCGAGGCGTGGCAACTGGTGTACCTGGACTTGATCGCGGCTGTCCGTGACAGGAATGAACCCAGAATCCGGGAGATTGTGGAGCGGACAAAGGAACTCCCAACGGACGACTACGCCCAGCTCAATATCGTCCTGATTCTTCAGGATCTACCTCAGTTTCTTCTCCCGATTCGAGTAGATCTTCGAGCTTGCGGTTTCACGCACATCGCTCTCGCCTTGGACTTTCTGGAGGCGATCGATCTCCTCGGCGTTCCTCCACGAAAAGCTTTCTCAAGACTATTGAAATCAATAAAAAAACTCAAAATTGTTCGAGGTGGAGACTACCTGAGATTCCTCATGGCTGAGGCGATCATCAGCCTTGTGTTACGGCGCACCAAACATCGTGGACCTGCATGGCGCCTCTCGACTGCGGAACGGGGTAGCTTGGCTCGAATCCCGTTTCTCAGATGTGAAGGACTGCGCCAAGGTCGACGGCCAGGCGACCCGCCTCTGCTGGAAGCGGATGATTGCTCCGTACTGTCGAATTCCGACCTGGAGGAGGATGGCGAACTCCTTCTGTTGGCCGCGAAGCACATCAGGGATCCCATGCTGTTTGGCCGAGTGGCAGGTCTCGAGCTCGATCCTCGCTTCTTGCTCACCTTTCAGCCTGTTCCTCATCCCGAGCTGCCCGTACCTGCTGCCGCTGACAAGATAATTGCCCTCGCTCAACGCATTTGGGCAATGGGAGCCAGTCCACTAGAGTGGGCTGCTACCTTCGCAGATGCGGATGTCGACCACTGGCGTGCTCTCCTGACAACACTTGCGGACAAGGCTTCAGATCAGAGGACCCATTGGGTGCGTGACACCAACGCCACCATCACCGCCCTTGCCTCCCTCGCCATCCGCGCCCCCGAGCGCTTCGCCGAACTCTCCGACGCCCTGGGCGAGAACTGGTCCGACCTCACCGGCCAGGCCGGCGCCATCGCCGCCCAGCTCCGCGACCCGCAGAGCCGCCTGCACCCCGAGCTGGCGCGCCTCCGACAGACCCTGCTCGGCGAAGCGACGTAAAACACCGCTGATTTAAATCATCGCCGCTTCACATCCCCTCGTTCTCCCGAACCCACGCCTCGAACGCCAGCATCCCCCACCGCTCCTGGAACGCCGTCTGCGCCTGGCCGAAGCCCTGGAGCGCCTCGCTGATCGCCTCGTCCGCCGCCGCCGCGTGCTCGTTGGCGAGGTCGGCGTCCTTCGCGCTCAGCCGCTTCTTGCCGACCCGGGCGGTGTACTCGGCGAAGTGCCCCTCCAGCACGCCCTCCAGCTCCTCCCCGAAGGCGACCAGGCCCTCCCGCAGGCCGGCGTCCCCCTGCCAGTCCTCGGCCCTCTTCGCGGCCTTGACCTCGGCCTGCACCGCCTTGAGGGCGGCGACGCGGGCGTCCTCGACCGCGTCGCCGCCGGCCTGGGTGGCGTCGATGAAGCCGTTGAGGGCGTCCATCATCGCCACCTGCCGGGCGACGAGCTGGTTGTGGTAGCGGGTCGCGAAGCTGACGTGGATCTCCGGCTCCAGCACGCTGCCCTCGGGGGGCAGGCCGGGGTGGGAGAAGGTCGAGGTGGTCATCTCCTCGATCTCGTCCGTCAGGGCGGCCTCTTCCGAAGACTCGATGAGCACGGCCTTGTGGCGCTTGGCGAAGTCCCGCTGGAGCTGGTCCGCGCGGGCCACCAGGGCCGCGGTCTCGGCGTCCATCGTGCGGGTGATGGCCTCGACCCGCTCCAGGTCGGCGTTGGTGACGTCCTCCTTGAACAGCAGCGCGAACATCTCGGGGAAGTCGCCCTCCAGCTTGCCCTGGAGCCAGCGCCAGTTCTTCGCGACCTCCTCGGTGATGGAGGTGTCGCCCTCCCAGCCGGGGGTGGCCTCGATGCGGGCGATGGCGTCGACGCAGGCGGCGTGGGCGTGCTTGAGCCAGGCCTCGTAGGCCTCCGGCGTGCCCGCCGCGACCGCCACCTCCTGGGCGTCGATGATTGTCCGCACCGCCTGGATGTTGATGCCCAGGACGTGCTCGCTGTAGTCCATGAGCGACCAGCCGTTGATGTCGACGGCGGCGGCCTGGGGGGTGAGCCCCTCCGTCTCGGAGCCGGTGATGACCCGGGCAGGCCCGGCCAGCGCCAAGGGCGAAGCGAGCAGAACGAGGGCGAGCAGCGCGCGCATGGCGTCCTCCAGCACAGGAGGATCCAGCCTACCGCATCAGCTCTCCGATGGGCAGCGCACCCCCAGCCCCGAGGCCTGGTACACCGCGTCGATGATCTCCATCGTGCGAAGCTCCTCCTCGCCCGAGCCCATCGGCGGGGGCACGTCGGCCCGCACCGCGTCGACGACGTGGTCGAGCAGGTACTCCCAGGACGCGCGCCCGTGCGCCCGGTCCCGGCCCCGGTGCTCCCAGACGGAGAGGACTGCGCCGTCGGCCCGGCGGTGGACCAGGCGGTTGAACAGCTCGGCCCGGTACCACTGGGTCTGGTGGAGCGTGCCGCGGGTGCCCTCCACCTCCATCGAGGTGTCCATCGACAGGGTGAAGCTGACCTCCAGGTCGACCTGCACGTCCCCCAGGCGCAGCGTCGTCCGCATGGTCTCGTCGACCCGGTGGTCCGAGGGGCAGCACACGGGCGCCGCGGAGACCACCGAGAACGGCGCCACGCCGCCCTGGCGCGGGGTGTCGTCGAGCAGGAACCGCGCCAGCGTGACGACGTGAGGGCCCAGATCCTCCCAGGCGCCCCCAGCCAGCGCGTAGTTGAACTGGATGGAGTCCGGGTGGAAGGCGTGGGGTGGCCACCGCGCCCGGATACCGATGCGGCGGACCTCGCCGACCGCCCCCTCCCGGATGAGCTGCCGCATGTGGTGGTTCACAGGGTGCGCCAGCGCGGCGTAGGCGCTCACGCAGAGCAGCTCGGGGTGGCGGGCGCGGTGGTCGGCCAACACCCGCCGAAGCTGGGGGGTGTTCGCGGCGATGGGCGGGATCAGGAAGGCGTGCTTGCCCGCGTCGAGGATCTGCGGGATCCAGTGCGCGTGGGTCGAGATGGGGCAGAACACGACGACCGCTTCGATCTCGGGGTCGTCCAGGAGCCGCTGGTAGGGCGCGCAGGCCCTGGGGATGCCGTACTTCTGCGCGCAGGCCTCGCCCCGCTCCGGCGTCCGGCTCCCCACCGCGAGCAGCGACGCCCGGGGGTGCTTCTTCGTGGAGGTCATGAACATGCCGGCGCTCTGCGCGGTGCCGCCGAGCACCCCCAGCCGCACCACGGGCTCCTCCTTCGCCGCGAACCGCCCCCAATCGTAGGCCTTCGTCAGCGGAAAGTACCGCTTGGAGTGGGTGAACGTGAGGGCCATGCCGAACATGGAGACGGCCTGGGGGAAGGGCATCTCCTCAAACGCGAGGCGGTGGTCGAACAGGACGCGCCCCAGGGGACGCCAGACGATGTGCTTGATCATGTCAACCCTGAGTGGCGTCCAGCGCGGCCAGGACCTGGTCGCTGGTGGCGGTCTCGATGTGGAACCTGAAGCGCGGGAAGGTGGTCGCGAGGGCGGCGTGGTGCCCAGCCTCGTCGGCGCCCGCGACGGCGTCGGTCACGACCACGCAGCGGTACCCCCTGTCCGCCGCGGCCAGGACGCTGGCCAGCACGCAGACGTCGGTCTCCACGCCGGTGAACAGCAGGGTCCGGGCCCCCAGCCCCGCCAGGGCACGGTCCAGGTCGGGCTCGGCGAACGCGCTGAAACCCCGCTTGGTGAACACGCGGTCCGGGCGGGCGAGGCGCGCCAGCGGCTCGACCAGGTCCAGGAGCGCCGGGTCCAGCCGGTCCAGGGTCATCGACGGCCAGCCTTCGTAGTAGTCGCGCCAGCGGCCCGGCTGCCCGGCGGGGCTCGGCGGGGTCAGGAAGCGGGTGAAGAAGGTCGTGTCCGGGAGCGCCTCGGACAAACACAGGATGGCCGGGAGGATCCCCGGGAGGCCCGGGACGTGCCACGCCGTGGGCTCCGCGAACACGCGCTGCATGTCCACGCAGACGTGGGAGACAACGCCTCGCAGCGCTCCGAAACGCAGGCCGGTGACCACCATCGCGGTGGATTCTACACCACCCTGCGGGGCCTCAGCCTACCGCATCAGCTCTGCGATGGGCAGCGCACCCCGGTCGTCGGGCAGGTCCAGGGTGGCGTCGGCGCCGAGCACGCGCACGCTGGCGTAGCGACCCTCGGCCAAGGGCTCGGTGAAGACCTCGACCCGGTTGGCGGCGAGGTCGACCAGCCAGCAGCGGGGGACCCCGGCGGCCGCGTAGAGGGCAGCCTTGGCGCGGTCGCGGGGCTGGGAGGTGGCGGCGACCTCGACAATGAGGAGGGCTTCGCTGGCCTTGGGGTGCCGCGTGCGCAAGACCTCGGCCGAGAGCCGAACCGCGACAATGTCCGGCTCGGGCAGGTTCACCTCATCAACGATGAGGGGCTTCTCTTCCCGGATGACATACCCAGGCAGGGCATCACGGAGGCGATCCGCGAACCAGGAGGTGATCCAGGCGTGGCGGGGGCCTCGCGGGCTCATGGCGTAGAGGTCACCATACAGCAGCTCAATCGGCTCTTCCTCGGCCAGGATCCCCTGCTCCACCATGCCCATCACGTCCTGGGCGGTGAATCGGCGTCGTGCGTGTCGGTCCAAGGCTTCCATGTTTCCAAGGTATCACGCCCCGTGCTACACCGACACAGCCCCCGGAGAGACGCCATGCGCCCCCTGCCGCTGCTCCTGCTCGCCGCCTGCTCCGGCGGCAAGCTGACCCTGGACGACTCCTCCGCGCCCGTCGACGACAGCGCCCCCTCCTGCGACGCCGTGGGGGCCCTGACCCTCCCCGAGTCCACGCTGGAGGCCTTCTACTGGGGCGGCAACGAGCCCCCCCGCTGGTCCCTCCCGCCCACGGTCACCCAGGCGCCCTGCGTGGGCTTCGTGGCGGAGAGCAGCGCCGCCTGGCTGGTGCCCGCCCTGCCCGCCGAGGCCTCCAGCTTCGCGCTCACCGTGAACGCCGACGCCCTGGTCAGCGGCCGGCACGACGCCACGGTGACTGTGCGGGATCAGGACAGCGCCGCCCCGCTCGCCACGGTCGCCGTGCACCTCGACGTGCTGGTCCAGCCCGCCGAGGGGGAGCGCAAGGTGCTGGTCGTCGGGGTGGACGGCCTGGACGGCGAAGCCCTCCAGTCTGCGTACACGCCCACCCTCAACCGCCTGGCCGAGGGCGGCGCCTGGACCCGCGAGGCCACCACCCAGCTCACCGGCGACACGAACTCCGGGCCCGGGTGGACCTCCGTGCTCACCGGGGTCGAGGTCAGCCGCCACGGGATCACGGCCAACGGCGACTACGACGACCGGAACACCGCCTACCCCTCCTTCCTCTACCGGGTGAAGGACGCGCTGGGCCTGTCCACCGCCGCGTCCATCCAGTGGACCCCCATCTACGAGATCCTGGAGGACGACGCCGTCGACCAGGCCTGGTCCGGCAGCGAGGCCGAGGTCACCGCCCAGATGGCGGGCGGCCTGCGCTCAGGGCTCTACGACGTCCACTTCGTCCACTTCGACGACGTCGACGCCGCCGGACACGCCAGCGGCTACACCGCCGCCTCGGACACCTACCTCACCGCCGTCGAGCAGGCCGACGCCGACATCGGCGTGCTGCTGGGCGCCATCCTGGACCGCCCTACCATCGCCGCCGAGGACTGGCTCATCCTCGTCACCTCCGACCACGGCGGCACCGAGGGCGGCACCCACGGCTGCCGCAGCGACGACTGCCGCACCATCCCGTTCTACGCCGCCGGACCGTCTGTGCCGAATGAGCAGCTGGACGTGGCCAGCCACCTCGACATCCACCCCACGGTGCTGGAGTTCCTGGGCCTCGACCCCGGCGACTACACCCTGGACGGCGTCGCGGTCGGCGGCCTGCGGGAGCGGGAGTGTGAGAACGGCGTCGACGACGACGGCGACGGGCGCACCGACTGCGACGACCCCGACTGCGCGCAGGACGAGGCCTGCTGGACCTGCGACCCCGAGGACCTCGGCTCCGACATCGGCGCCGCCGTCGTCTCCAGCATCACCCCCGCCGTCAACCAGCTCGCCGGGAGCTGCGGCGGCGACGACGGCGGCGAGTCCGTGTTCCTTTGGACCGCCCCCGAGGCGGGCTGGTACGCCTTCGACACGATGGACTGCTACCGCGACACGGTGCTCTACCTGCTGGACGGGGGCTGCGAGGGCCCCGAGATCGCCTGCAATGACCAGCCCTCCAGCACGGTGCGCTCGGTGGTGGCCGCCGAGCTGGACGTCGGCCAGCGCCTGGCGGTGGTGGTGGACACCGACGGCGTGGACGGCAACGCCGCCTGCCTCGCCATCTACCCCTACTCGGACTCCTGCCCCGACGACAGCCTGGGCAGCGGCGAGACCTCCCGCACCGACGCCTGGACCCACCGGGACGTCGTCTACGCGGGCACCTGCCCGCCGGCCGTCAGCGTGGCGTGGTTCTCCTGGACCGCCCCGGAGGCGGGCACCTGGACCTTCGACACCTACGGCAGCGACTACGACACGGTCCTCTACGTGCTCGACGGCTGCGACGGCGTAGAGCTGGGCTGCAACGACGACGCCACCGACTACCAGTCCGAGCTGAGCCTCACGCTGAGCGCCGGGCAGGACGTGGTGGTGGGCGTGGGAAGCTTCGCGGGGCGCTCCTCGTCGGGGACGCGGGTGATCAACGTCAGCCGGTGAGGCCCCGCTTCGCCGGGCGCTCCACCCAAGCGCACGGTATCCTTGTCGTGTGAGGCCCACCCCCCGGCCCCTGGCCCTGGCCGTCCTCCTCGCCGGATGCGGGGAGGCGCCGCCTGAGGTTGTGCCCGACGACGAGCTGGACGTCTTCGAGGCCACCCCCTACACCCCCGGCTACACCGCCGCTGACGTCGGCGAGCGCCTCACCGCCGCCCTCGCCCCCGGCCTGCCCGAGCCCTTCACGCCCCTGACCACCTACCAGCAGGTCTTCGACGCCTTCGCGAGCCCCGGCTGCCCCGAGGGCGCCCTCTACGAGGTGCCCGGCGACTACATCGGCTGCACCGCCGAGGGCGGCGCCTTCTACTTCGGCCCCATCCTCTACGCCCCCTCCACCAACCCGGACACCCCCACCGAGTTCAGCGTCATCGGCGACGGCTACATCATCGACCCTGACGGCCGCTGGCTCTACGCGGGCGGCGAGCTGGCCTACCAGCCCACCTCCCGAGGGGACGCCCGGCAGTGGTTCTACATGGTCTCGGGCACCTGGGGCTACAGCCCCGCCGGAAACTGGCTGGGGGAGCGCTGGAGCGGTGTCATCCACGGCGACGGGGAGATATGGGCCGAGGACGGCTGGGTCATCCAGCTCCACGGCTCGATGTCCCGGGACGACGAGGACCTGTTCATCGACCACCTGCTCATGGACGCCGCAGCCTGCGGGGTCCACGCCTCGGGCACCCTCAAGCTGCGGGACCCCGGCGGCGGCTGGTACGCCCTCACGGTCGACGATTGCCAGGGGTGTGGGGAGGTGGTCTTCGAGGAGACCGAGGCCCTCGGCAGCGCCTGCGTCGACTTCGCCGAGCCCGCCCTGGCCCTGGCCGCGCACATGTGGGTGGAAGGATGATCGGCGTCATCCTGACCCTGCTGGCCTGCGCGGGGGACCCGGAGCCCGCGCCCGAGGCCCGCTATGTCCCGCTGGAGGGCCCCCGCCTCGCCCGGCGCTTGAGCCTGGACCTGCGCGGCGTGCTGCCCTCTCCCGCCGAGCTGGCTCGCGCAGAGGCCGACCCCGACGCCGTCGACGCCCTGCGGGACGCGTGGCTCGACGACCCCCTGCTGGAGGAGCGCCTCGTCCACCTCCTCGCCGAGCACTGGCACACCCGGGTCGACGACTACCTGCTCTCCTGGCGCGAGTACCCCGCCATCGCCGGCGACCCCTACGCCGAGCACCCCTTCGAGCGCGCCGTCGGCGAGGAGCCGCTGCGCCTCATGGCCCGCATCGCCGTGGAGGACCGCTCCTGGGACGAGGTCGTCACCGCCGACACCACGATGGCCAACGCCCTGCTGGAGAGCATCTGGCCCGTCGAGCGCCTGGGCGGTGACGGCGACTGGCAGGAGGCCCGCTACACCGACGACCGCCCCGCCGCCGGGGTGCTGGCCACCAACGGCCTGTGGTGGCGCTACGAGTCCACGGTCACCAACTACAACCGCGCCCGCGCCGCCGCCCTGGTGAACCTCCTGGTCTGCGAGGACATCGCCTCCCAGCCGGTCTCCTTCGCCGAGCTGCCCGCCCTCATCGACGAGGAGAGCACCCGCCGCGCCCTGCGCGAGACCCCGGCCTGCTTGCACTGCCACAGCAGCGTGGACCCCATCGCGGCGACCCTGTTCGGCTTCTGGGCGGCCAACGAGCACAACAGCTTCGAGATCGACACCTACCACCCCGAGCGGGAGGGGCAGGGCGCGGACCTCATGGACGTCACCCCCCACTGGTTCGGCGTGCCCGTGCGCGACCTGGAGGACCTGGGCCAGGCCATCGCGATGGACTCCCGGTTCCCCCGCTGCGCCGTGGAGACCCTGGTGGAGCCCCTGTGGCGCCGCCCGGTCGGCGCCGCCGACTTCGAGACGATCGACGCCCTGCGGGACACCTTCGAGGCTGAGGACCGCCGCCTGCGTCCGCTGATCGCGGCGATCACCGACACCGAGGACTACCGGGCCGGGGCCTTGAGCGACGGCCAGCCCTCAGACGCCGACGACCGCACCGTCCGCCTGCTCACCGCCCCGCTGCTGGAGGCCACCCTCACCCGCAGCGCAGGCTCCACCTGGACCTTCGAGGGCATCCACCTGCTGGACGAGGACGTGACCGGCTACCGCATCCTCGCGGGTGGGGTCGACGGCCTCTACGTGCGTCGCCCGCCGCCGCTGCCGAATACGAGCTGGCTGCTGGTCGTCCAACGGGCCGGAGAGCTGGCCGCCCGGGACGCGGTGACCGCCGCGCGCGCTGGCGCGCCGCCTCCTCTGCTGGAGGACATCGACCTGGACGGCGACGTCGCCGAGGCCGCCGCCGCGCTGCGCTGGCGCCTCACCGCGCTGCGCCCGGACGACGCACGCATCGCCGCAGACGTCGCCCTGTGGGAGGAGGTCGAGGCCCTGGCCGGCGCGGACGAGGCCTGGGTGGCGCTCTTGTGGGCGCTCCTCCAGGACCCCGACTTCGTGAGCTACTGAAGCAACGCCTCGACGCTCTCGGCCACGAAGATGCGGTCGACCCAGGCGGTGAGCTGGTCGGGCTCGGCGGCCTGGACGCGCGCTGCGGCCCACGCGGGCACCGCGCCGAAGCGGCCGGCGATGAGCCGGAGGAGCAGGGCGCGGCGTTCGTCGGTGTGGCCCTGCTCGCGACCCTGCTCTCGGCCCTGCTGGAGACCCTGCGCCCGGCCTTCAGCCCGCAGATGATCGGCCCAACTCATGTATTCCTCCACACGCTCAGGCGCGGCAGCCTCCAGGAAACGCCGAAGCCGACGCTCTGAAGGACGCCGCTCGACACAGAAAATGTACCGCAGCAACGCGACCATCGCACCCGCACCCCCCGCCGCCTCCGCCGCCCGCCAGGTCTCGATCCAGCCCGGGAGCTGATCCATCAGCCGCCCCTCCCGGGCGTGCTTGAGCAGCAGCTTGGTCAGCCCGATGAGCGCCTGCGCTTGCAGCGCCTCGTCGGGGACGTGCCCCAGGTCCTCCAGGATGAAGGAGCACTCCGGGGTGATGTCGCGGATCGACTCCAGAACGGGCGCGCTGAGGCGCAGCAGCTCGGTGAGCCTGCGCGGCGCGCTCCACGGGGCGCGCCCGTGGTAGAGCACCATTGGGACGATCGGCGGCAGCAAGGTTTCACCAGGGTTCTCCCGCTGCCAGCGCTCCCATATCCGCGACGCGTACCGCAGCAGGCGCCACGGCATCATCACGTCCTCGGTGGACTGGTGCTCGAAGAGCAGGAAGGCGAAGGCTGCCCGGCCGTCCTTCAAGCGCAGGCGGAACAGCAGATCGGCGTGCCGCTCCGGGAACGTGTCATCCACGAAGCTCGCGGGCACCAGCTCGGGCAGGGTGTCTGCGAGCGCCTCGACGAAGGCCGGCGGCAGCACCGCGCGGAGCTGCGCGTCGGCGACCTCGGGTCGGGAGAAGAGCGTCTTGACCAGCTCGTCGTGTGGCGTCATGCCCCCGCCCTATCGGACCCCGACCTCGCGGAAAAGAGCCTCACCCGAGGCTTTACAGAAGTTGGCTCCGTCCGTAGCCCCAGCGCCTGCGACACCCTGCGACACACCGTGACACAGGCTCCGGAGGCGCCCCCATACCTCAAGAGTGCCCGGCGGGATGACCCCGCCCCACCTCGGAGGCCCTCATGACCACGTCCCTCGACATCCGCCGCATCGTCCGCACCACCCTCGCCCTCGTCGCCGGACTGGGCGCCGTCCCCGTCGCCTTCGCGGGCGGCCCGGTGACCACTGGCGGCTTCTTCACCTGCATGATCGACACCGACGGCAGCGTGCGCTGCTGGGGCGAGAACAACGTCGGTCAGCTCGGCTACGGCGACACCGAGCGCCGGGGCGACGACGAGTGGGCCGTCGACCTCGACGCCATCGACCTCGGCGGCGTCGCCACCCAGATCGGCGCGGGCACCTACCACGCCTGCGCGCTGCTGGACACCGGCGCGGTCCGCTGCTGGGGCAAGGGCGCCTATGGCGCGCTCGGCTACGGCGACCGCCTCAACATCGGCGACGACGAGTCCCCCGCCGACGCCGGGGACGTCTCCCTCGGCGGGCCGGTCTCCGAGCTGTACGTCGGCAACAACCACAACTGCGTCATCCTCGACTCCGGCGACGTGCGCTGCTGGGGCAACGGCGCCTACGGCAAGATGGGCCTGGGGAACTCCTGGGGCATCGGCGACGACGAGCTGCCCACCGACGTCGGCCCGGTCGACCTGGGCGACGGTGAGGTGGAGAAGCTGGCCCTGGGCGCCAACCACACCTGCGCCCTGATGGACGACGGCGCCGTGCGCTGCTGGGGCTTCAACGGCTACGGCCAGCTCGGCTACGGCCACACCAGCAACATCGGCGACAACGAGCTGCCCGCCTCGGCCGGCGACGTGAACCTGGGCGGCGTGGCCGTGGACATCAGCGCCGGCAGCACCCACACCTGCGCGGTCCTGGACACCGGCGCGATCCGCTGCTGGGGCTACGGCTACACCGGGGCGCTGGGCTACGGCAACCGCGACTCCATCGGCGACAACGAGGACCCCGCCGCCGCCGGGGACGTCGACACCGGCGGGCGCCTGGCGGTCGCCATCACCTCCGGGCAGAACCACAACTGCGCGCTGCTCGACACCTCGGAGGTGCTGTGCTGGGGCTCCGGCTACGCCGGCCAGCTCGGCAACGCCCACCGCTGGACCATCGGTGACGACGAGACCCTGGTGAACCACCACACCGTCGACCTCGGCACCCCGACCGACAAGGTCCTCGACGTCTTCAACGACAACGGCATGCACACCTGCGTGGAGCGGACCGACGGCCAGGTCCAGTGCTGGGGCGCGGGCGGCTACGGCCAGCTCGGCAACGCCTGGACCGGGAACATCGGCGACAACGAGACCGCCGCCCTGGGCTCGATCGTCGGCAGCCTGTAGGGCGGCCTCGCGTCGGGTATCGTAGAGGCGCGATGCGCCTCACCCGCCGCCAGCTCCTCGCCGCCAGCGCCGCCGGGCTTGTGCTGCCCCGCGTGTCCCGCCCTGCGCCGATCGCCCCGCGCGATCGGCGCTTCCTGTTCATCTACGTGCGCGGCGGCTGGGATCCGCCCCTGGTGTTCGCCCCGGGCTTCGACGTCGCCGGGGTCTACACCGGCGAGGGCTCGGTCCCGGTCACCTACGGGGACTGCGCCCTGGTGGACGCCCCCCAGCGGCCCTCGGCGCGGGCCTTCTTCGAGCGCCACATCGACCGCTGCTGCGTGCTCAACGGGGTCGAGGTGCGCTCGGTGACCCACGCGACCTGCCAGCGCCTGGTCCACACCGGCACCAGCCGCGCCCAGGCCGACGACTGGCCGGCCATCCTCGGGGCCGCCGCCAGCGACCTCGTCCTGCCTACGCTGGTGGTCTCGGGCCTCTCGTTCACCGATGAATACGGCGGGGTGGTCACCCGTCTGGGGCGCAGGGGGCAGCTCCTGGGGCTGCTCGACGGCAGCGCTCTGGCCCAGGCCGAGCCGCCGGTCACCCGCTCGGCCCCCGAGGTGGAGGAGGCCGTCAACGCGGCGGTGCGCGCCCGGGTGGAGGCCCGCGTCGTGGAGGCCGAGGCCAGCGCCCAGCCCTTCGCCGACGCCCACCTCCGCGCCCTGGAGCGCCGGGACCGCCTGGTCGAGCTGGCCGCCGATCCCGACCTCCAGATGCCCGACGACGGCGCGTATGTACCCGTCTCCACGCGGGTCGTCCCGGCGCTGCGCTGCTTCGAGCTGGGCCTGTCGCGCTGCGCGGTGGTGGAGCACGGCGGCTACCTGAACCACGGCTGGGACACCCACAGCGACATCGAGGAGCAGACCCTGCACTACGAGGAGCTGTTCCAGGATCTGAGCGTCGTCATGGATGAGCTGGACAGCCGGCCCGGCCCGCTGGGCGGCACCCTGGCCGACGAGACCACCGTGGTCGTCTACTCGGAGATGGGCCGCGCGCCGACCCTGAACGGCGCCTACGGCAAGGACCACTGGACCTACACCTCGGTGATGCTGATGGGCTCAGGCGTGCAGGGCAACCAGGTCATCGGCGGCTTCGACAGCGGGTGGCGGGGGCAGCGGGTCGATCGCTTCACCGGCGCCCCCGACGAGGCCGGCACGGCGATGACCGCCGCCCACCTGGGCGCCACGCTCATGGCCCTCGCCGACATCGACCCCGCCGACCACCTCGACGGCATCGACCCCATCGACGCCGCGCTCGCGTAGGCGGCTCAAGGGATGGGGTGCTATCCTGAGAGACGCCCCTGAGGAGGCCCCCCTATGTTCCGGGATGTCGTGCAGAACGCCTTCACCGGCCTCCAGAAGGCCGCCGTGGCGACCGACTATGACGAGCAGCAGATCCGGGAGCGGCGGCTGCGCGAGGAGCTGCGTGCCCTGGAGGGCGTGGTCCGCGAGCTGATGGTCGAGGTCGGTGCGCTGCGCCAGGAGCTGACCCAGCTCAAGGAGCAGGGCGTCCGGGTCGCCGCGCCGGTGGCTGCTGCGGAGCCGGTGGCGGCCCCAGCCCCCGCGCCCGAGGCCGCCGCGCCTGCGCCCGAGCCCGCGCCAGCCCCCTCCTTCGCAGCCCTGGCCGCCGCCGCCGCCTCGGGGACGCTGGGCGAGGCCCGGCACGCCGACCAGACCAGCACCGACCTGGAGGGCTACCGCGCCCGCATGGCGGCCAACGGCCGCGAGGTCGAGCTGGCCGGTGAGGGCATGAACACCGCCGACGACGGCGCCGCGTTCTGGGGCCCGGTGGACAACGAGTCCAGCCGCGCCAAAGCCGCCGGCCAGGTCCTCACCATCGACCAGTGGGAGTGCATCTCCTGCGGCACCTGCGTCGAGCAGACCGCCGACGTCTTCGAACTGCCCGACGAGGCCAAGGCCGAGGTCCTCAAGCAGGACGGCGCGATGGACCTCATCCAGGACGCCATCGACGCCTGTCCCGTGACCTGCATCCAGTGGATCGGGTCGGCCGAGGTGGAGGAGTTCCACAGCCACGGGGGCTTCGAGGACGGCTGACCGGCCGTCGGGGCGCCGCTTCAGCCCTCCATCCAGCTCACCGGCGGCAGCACCAGGTTGCTGATCCAGCGCCCGTGCGTCGGCCGGACGCCAAGCACCCGCAGCGAGCCGCTCCACCGCCCCGGCGCGAAGCCGCCCTCCGGGCTGTGGTCCTCGGGATGGATCTCCAGGACGCTGCCTCCGTCGCGCGCCCGCACGCCGCGCACGGGCGCGCGCGCGGCCGGCGTCCATCGGAAGCCCGCTGCGGTTGGCAGGGGGAGCTCATCGCCTTCGTGCCAGAGCCTCGCCCACTGCCAGCGCAGGTCCGTCAGGGCCTCCGGGGTGACGCCGTTCAGATGGACCTCGCCACGGGAGCGGTCGACGAAGCCGTCCGCGTAGCGCGGGTCGCTCCACCCGGCGTCGGCCACGGCCTCGCGCTGGTCGAGCAGGTTCCAGCCGGCCGCAGCCCAGCGCGCCTCGTCGGGCAGCGCCGCACCGGGGTGGAGGGGGTAGAGGCTCAGAAACTGGAGGTCGTCTGCCGCATCCTGGCTGACGTCCAGCGCCAGCGCGCCCACCACAGGAGCGTCAGGTCCAGGGGGGCACAGCCCGTCCCACGCCAGGGTGGCGTCCAGCGCCAGGCTGTACGCGCCGTCCTCGGAGATGCCCCAGTGCCAGCCGTGGAGCCGCACCGGCTGCTCCAGCAGGTGCTCGATGTCCAGCAGAGCGTCCCGGAGCCACGTCGTCCAGAGCCAGGTCCAGTGGCCGTTGGACCAGCCGGGCAGGCTCGCGGAATGGAGCAGGAACTCCGGGGTGTGCTTCGCCGGATCCCAGCCGGCCGCCAGGCCCGCGCGCACCGCCTCGGCGACCTCTCGGGGGCCCACAGGCAGAGGGTGGAGGTCGCCGCGAGATCGGCGCGCTGGGAGGAAGTCCTCGGTCAGCAGACAGCGCTCGCAGGGCGCCCGCTGAACCCGCAGCCGCAGCGTCCCGGGGGCACGACGCCGGCACAGCCAGCGGTAGTCCACGCCGTCGACCCGGATGGGGCGCCAACCCTTCGAGGGTATCGCCACGCAGGCTCCAGACTGAAGATGGACCCGGAAATGGTCAGTCGATCGCCAGGAAACCCCGCCCCAGGATCACCTGCTGGATGCGATGACGGCGGCTCAGGTTGACCAGGCGGGAGAGCAGCTCCTCGATGCCCAGCATGCTCGAACGCCCCAGGTCGAGGTGGTAGACCACGCCGCGCCCGTCGCGCACCGGGATCGGGTCGGAGACGTAGTGGAAGCGGCCGCCCTGCGGCGTGCCGAACCGCCCCTCGAAGCCGTTCGAGTACCAGGCGGCGATCTCCTCATCCAGGGCGTCGGCGCCGCCGGGCTCCTCGAAGAGCACCTGCACGGGGAGCTGGTCCCAGGGGCACTGGCTGGAGACCCACAGGGTGAACGGCGTGTCGCCCTCCACCGGGAAGATCACCACCGCGCGGGCCAGAGGCTCGACGCTGGCGACCGCCACGACCATGGGCTGGTCGCCGATCTGCCCGGCCTGGCCGGTGCTGGGGTCGACGAGGTCCACCCGCACCGCCGCGTAGGGGCGCGCGCCCTCGGGGATGGCGTAGACGACGTGGCCCTCGGGGTCGCGGATCATGCGGGCGCACTCGGCCATCCAGCCCTGCTCCTCCTGCTGCTTGGCGATGTCGTCGAAGAACTCGACGTAGCTGTCGCGGTGGGCGACCAGGAAGTCGCGGGGGCCCAGCACCTCGGCCTCCCGGAAGGCGCGCACCGTCGCGGCCAGCGCCTTGGCGCCCTCGAGGAAGCCCTCCTCATCGCGGGCCTCGTCCACCAGCCTGTCCAGGTCGTTCAGAGCCTCGTCCAGGCGGCCCAGGCCCAGCAGCAGGTTGGCGCGCCCCGAGCGCACCCGGGGGCTGCCGGGGTCGGCCTCGTCGGCGTCCTCGTAGGCCTTGAGCGCGGCGGCGGGGTCGTCCAGGTCCTCGGCGGCGGCGGCCAGGCCCAGGTAGCACTGGGTGATGAACTCGGGCGGGGCGCCGCCCTTCCAGCCGGCCTCGACCGCCTCGGTCAAGAGCCCCCGGGCCTGGGCGGGCTCGCCGAGCTGGAGCAGCACCACCGCCAGGGCCTGCATGAGGTCGGCGCGGGGCTGCCCGGCGGCTTCCATCGCCTCGACCAGCAGCGCCCGGGCCTTGCGGGGGTCGCCCTCGTTCAGGGCCATCATCGCCTTCTGGGCCAGCTCTTCTGCGCTCATCGTCTCTCCTGGGGAGGCCCGGGGGGCCCGTCGCGGTGCAGCAGGATAGCAGAGATGCCACCCCGGCAGCGGAGCCACCGATGGACCTCTCCCCCGAGCTGCTCGCCGCGATCGAGGAGGCGCGCGGGCAGCGCCACGAGACCCGGCGCGCCACCGTCCCCGCCCTCGAAGCGCGGCTGTACACGCCCATCCCCTGCCTGGACCACGGCTTCGTGCGCGTGATCGACTACATGGGCGACGACGGCGCGGTGGTGCAGGCGGCGCGGGTCTCCTACGGCAAGGGCACGAAGACCACCCGGGACGACCGGGGCCTCATCCGCTACCTCATGCGGCACCGCCACACCACGCCCTTCGAGATGTGCGAGCTGAAGCTGCACGTCAAGCTGCCCATCTTCGTGGCCCGGCAGTGGATCCGGCACCGCACCGCCAACGTCAACGAGTACTCCGCCCGCTACTCGGTGCTGGACCGGGAGTTCTACATGCCCCGGCCCGAGGACCTCGCCGTCCAGAGCCGCAACAACAAGCAGGGGCGCGGCCAGACCCTCGACGCCGACCAGGCCGCCCAGGTGCTCAGCCTGCTGCGGGCCGACGCGATGCAGACCTACGACACCTACAGCGCGCTGATGGACCGCTTCGACCTGGCCCGCGAGCTGGCCCGGATGGACCTCACGCTGAACTTCTACACCCAGTGGTACTGGAAGATCGACCTCCACAACCTGCTGCACTTCCTGTCGCTGCGCATGCACCCGCACGCGCAGCACGAGATCCGCGTCTACGGCGACGCGATCGGCGAGGTGGTGCGCGACTGGGTGCCGGCGACCTGGGAGGCCTTCGAGGACTACCGTCTGGGCGGGGCGTTCCTGTCCCGCCAGGCACTGACCTGCCTGCGCCGCATGCTCGACGGCGAGGCGGTCAGCCAGGAGGACAGCGGGCTCTCCCGCCGGGAGTGGCGGGAGTTCCAGCGCGTCCTGCGGGGTGGGGCCGAGGGGAAGTAGAGCGCGTCCCTACTTGGCCTGGGCGCCTTCCTGCATGTCCTCGGTCACCAGGGCGAGCAGGGTCGTCGACAGCTCGATCACCTGCTCGGGCGTGAAGCCCTCGGAGCGGAGCTGGCGATAGAAGGACTGCGCGACGACCCGGTTGCGGTTGCGGAGGAGGTTCGTCTGCTGGGCGGGGAGGGTGTTCATGACCACCTCGAAGAGGGCGGTGAGACCGATTGGGGAGTCCAATGTAAGCAAGACGTGTGCCATCAACTGACCGCCCCCCAAGCGGATTTTCGGCCGTTTGGTGCGAAACGGACTGCGCGCTTCAGCGCGCACGGGCGCGAAGCAGACTACGCACCTTCAGGGGGAGGGCGCGTCATCAGGATCGCGGCCTCCCCGTCCGGGTAGTACCCCGGCCGCCGGCCGACCTCCGCGAACCCGGCGGCCCGGTAGAGGCCGCGGGCGGGGCCGTTGCCCTCGCGCAGCTCCAGGAGCGCCTCCCCGCCCCCGCAGGCCGCGACGAGGGCCTCCAGAAGGAGCCGCCCGAGGCCCTGGCGCCGCGCCTCAGGGTGGACCGCCAATTCCAGCACCTGGGCCTCCCCAGCCACCGCCCAGCCGATCGCGTGCCCCAGCACCACCCCGTCCCGCTCCACCACCAGCGCGCAGGCGATGTCCCGGTCCAGCTCCTCGGCGAGCTGTTCGCGGCTCCACCCGCCCTGGATCGAGGCCCGCTCGATGGCCGCCATCGCGTCGAGGTCCTCCGGACGGGCCTCCCGGACGACGGGCCCGCTCAGGGGGCCTCCAGGGGGTCCAGGCGGCGCTCGGGGACCAGCGGGCGGCGGCGCTGCATGAAGGCCTCGTAGCGCTCGATGACCTCGTCCGGACGGGTGAGGTCGTCAGGGGTGAGGCCCAGGTTGCGGGCGACGTAGCGCTCGATGACCAGCCGCGCGTAGATCGCTTCGCGCAGGCGGGCCTCGTCCATGCCCCAGCGCTCCAGGAAGGCCTCGTAGTCGGCGCGGCGCGACCAGCTCTCCTTGAACGCCTCCAGCCGCGCGTCGACCGCCCCCGGCGGAGGGCGGAAGACGTCCACGTCCGCGGCGAGGGTGCGCAGGATGCGGTAGTCCTCCAGCCGCTGGAGCAGGTCGGCGTCCGCGCGCTCGAAGGGGGGCAGCGGGCTGACGTCGTGCTCCGCGAACGCCTCCTCGAAGCCCAGGTCGCTCTCCGTGACCACCGTCTCCCCGACGACGGACACGATGCGGTCGGCCACCTCGGCCCGCAGGACCGCCGGCCACGCGGCCAGCGCGGCGGCGATCAGCAAGGTCTTGAGCCGGGGGCTTGCCTCCATGGATGGGGACATTACACTCCTTCGGTCCGGGGAGGCAGGTTCGCCTCGCCGGTGCGGGAGCCTCTCGGATGGTCGAAGCCCGGCAGCTCACCAAGCGCTTCGGTCCGCTGACCGCCATCGAGCAGGTCAGCTTCTCGGTCAACCGGGGGGAGATCCTCGGGTTCATCGGGCCGAACGGCGCGGGCAAGACCACCACGATGCGCATCCTCACCGGCTTCCTGCCGGCCACCGAGGGTCAGGCCGTGGTGGCCGGCTACGACGTCTTCGAGGACCCGATGGAGGTCAAGCGGCGCGTCGGCTACCTGCCCGAGACCCCGCCGCTCTACCGCGAGCTGACCGTCGGCGACTACCTCGGCTTCGTCGCCGAGCTGCGGGGCGTGCCCCGGGCCGAGCGCCTGCGCCGCACCGGCGACGTCATGGAGCGGGTGGGCCTGCGGGGCTGGGAGCGCCGCATCCTCGGCAGCCTCTCCAAGGGCTACCGGCAGCGCGTCGGGCTGGCCCAGGCGCTGATCCACAACCCGCCGGTGCTCATCCTCGACGAGCCCACCTCCGGGCTGGATCCCGCCCAGAACGTCGGGGTGCGTGAGCTGATCGCCAGCCTGGCGGGCGACCACACCGTCATCCTCTCCACCCACATCCTGCGGGAGGTCGAGGCGCTGTGCTCCCGGGTGGTGCTCATCAACCGGGGCCGCATCGCCGCCGCCGGGCCGATGGACGAGGTCCGGGCCAGCGCCGCCCCGCCGCACTACCGGGTGGTCGTCGAGCACATCCCCCCCCAGGAGCTGGCCGCCGCCCTCGGGGCCCTCGACGTGGTCGATCAGGTCGAGCCCCTGGAAGACGCGGTCATCGTGCGCGCCCAGGCCGACCCCCGGCCGGCCATCGCGGGGGCCATCGTGGCCCGGGGCTGGCCCCTCGTCACCCTCGAGCGCCACGTCCCCACCCTCGAAGAGGCGTTCATCGCGATCGTCGGGCGGGAGGACCCATGAGCGCTGTGCTGACCATCCTCAAGAAGGAGCTGCGGGTCTACGCCGTCAGCCCGCTGGCGTATGTCTTCTTCGGGGTGTTCCTGTTCCTCGCCGGGGTGTTCTTCTACCTGGGCATCGCGCTCACGGGTGAGGCCAGCCTGCGGGTGATGCTGGGCAACGTGGCGGTCTCGCTCTTGTTCGTGCTGCCGATGGTCACCATGCGCCACTTCGCCGAGGAGCAGCGCGCGGGCACCCTCGAGCTGCTCATGACCGCGCCCATCTCCATGCCCACCCTCATCGTGGGCAAGTGGCTGGCCTCGATGGCGCTGTGCCTGGTGATGCTGCTCGGCACCCTGCTGTTCCCGGCCATCCTCGCCTACTACGGCGACCCGGACTGGGGCGTCATCATCACCAGCTACGTGGGGCTGGTGTGCTGCTGCGCGGCCTTCTGCGCGGCGGGGCTGTTCACCTCATCGCTGACCAACGACCAGGTCGCCGCCGGCATGGGGGGCATCGTCATCCTGATGCCGTTCTGGCTGATCGGCAGCGCCGGGGCCATCGTGGGCGAGGAGCACCAGCGCCTGCTCGACCAGATCGCGCTCCTGCCCCACCTGCGCTCCTTCACCCGGGGGGTGCTCGACACCGCGGACCTGGCCTACTTCGTCGGGTTCACCTTCATCTTCCTGTTCCTCACCTACCGCACCCTGGAGTCCCGACGATGGCGCTGAGCCGACAGCTGCAGCGCCGCCTGGCCTACGGCGGAAACGCGATGCTGGTGACCGCGATGGTCATCGCGCTGGTCGTGCTGCTCTACGGGATCGCCGACCGCAACCGGATCCGCTACGACGTGTCCGCCGAGGGCGACAACCTGCTCCAGGCCGACACCCTCAAGAAGCTGAGCCTGCTGGACCGCGAGGGGCAGACCGTCCAGGTCACCGCCTTCACCGCCCAGGAGGGCAAGAAGGACTCCTACTTCAAGAACCGGGCGCTCAAGGACCTCATGCTGGAGCTGGACTACCACTCCACGGCGGTCGAGACGCGGTTCGTGGATTTCGACCGGGAGCGGCTGACCGCCGAGTCCCTGGGGGTCACCGAGTACGGGCACCTGGTCGTCCAGCGGGGCGAGGAGCGGGTGGACATCAAGGCCCGCGAGCTGTTCCGCAACACCGGCAAGGGCGCGGACCGCAAGCTGGAGTTCCTGGGGGAGGCCGCGTTCAACCGCGCCGCCTCCCAGATCCTCTCCACCCGGCGGCAGACCATCTACGCCCTGCGCGGCCACGGCGAGCTGGACCCCGAGGAGGCCGGCCCCGACGGCCTCTCCGAGGTGGCCGAGCTGCTCGACCAGGAGAACTACGAGCTCAAGCCCCTGGACCTCTTCCGCGACCGCGAGGCCGACGAGGCCCCGGTCATCCCGGCCGACGCCGCCGCGGTGCTGCTGGCCCGCCCCAAGGCCGCGCTCACCCAGCCCGAGGAGGACGCGCTGGTCGCCTACGTGGCCAACGGCGGCTCGGTGCTCGTGGCCCTCGACCCCCGCTCCCCCGTGCCCTGGCTGCTCGATCGCCTCGACGTCACCCTGCCCGAGGGCGTGGTGATGGACCGCCTGCGGGTCTTCCCCTACGACGACCGGCCCGTGCCGTCCTACGGCCGCCACAGCACCGTCGACGACCTGCGCGAGCAGCACATCGTCACCGTGGTGGCCCACGCCGCCGCCGTGCGCACCCCCGAGCCGGCCCCCGAGTGGATGAAGGTCACCTCGGTGCTGCGCACCACCCGCGACGGCTGGATCGACCGGGGCGGTGAATTGGAGAGCGGCTCGGCCGTCTATCAGCCCGAGATCGACCTCGCCGGCCCTGTGGACATGGCCGTGGCGCTGGAGCTGCGCCCGGAGGAGGGCAGCCTCGTCAACGTGGGCAAGCGGGTGTCCCGGGTGATGGTGGTGGGCGACGCCGACTGGTTCACCAACCAGCTCCTGGCCGAGGGCCCCGGCAACGCCAGCTTCGCGGTGAACACCTTCCGCTGGCTGCTGTGGGACGACGCGCGGCTGTCCATGATCGGCCGGCCCACCCGGGTCCACCGCCTGGCCCTCACCGAGGAGGACCAGGGCCGCATCCGCTGGCTCGTCATCGGCCTGATGCCCATGCTCAGCGTGCTGCTCGGCGGCGCGGTGTGGGCCAGCCGCAGGGGGCGTTAGCGATGAAAGCCTTCCGAGGGACCCTCATCGTCGGGCTGCTGCTGCTGCTGGTCATCGGGTTGGTGGTCTTCGTGGAGAAGCCCCCGGAGGACCCCAAGAAGCCCCAGGACCTCGAGCGCCCGCTGTTCACCTTCGAGAAGCAGGACCTCGTGCGGGTGCACGTCCGCCGGGCCGACGGCACCGAGGTCGCCCTGAAGGAGACCGACGACGGCTGGCTCATCGAGGGCACCGACTTCCCGGCCTCCCGCACGATGGTCAACCGGGTGAAGCACCAGCTCCACGACCTCACCGCCCGCGCCGAGGTCATCCAGGACGCCGACGACCCGGCCCTCTACGGCCTGGGCGCCCAGGCCATCGAGGTCTCGCTGTTCTTCCGCGACGGCTCCGAGCGCCGCTTCAGGGCGGGCGACCCCAACCCCTCCTCGGTCAGCTACTACATCCAGCCCACGCCCGGCGAGACCATCTACACGGTCAAGAAGTCGGCGGTGGACTACTACAGCCTGGAGCTGGACGAGTTCCGCGAGCGCCGCTTCGCCTCCTTCGACTCCAAGGACGCCGACGGCATCGAGGCCGACCTGCCCGACGGCCAGCGCCTCCACCTCCAGCGCAGCGGCGACGACGCCTGGGAGATGCTGGAGCCCGTTGAGATGTCCGTCGCCCGGGACAAGGCCCGCGCGCTGCTGGGCCGCATCGCCGTGCTCAAGGCCCGGGAGTTCGTCATCGACTTCCCCGAGGACCAGGACATGGACCTCGCCCCCTACGGCCTGGACGCGCCCCGCGCCCGCATCACCGTGCGCTTCGGAAGCCGCGACCCCCTCACCCTCCGCCTCGGGGCGGCCATCCCCCATGACGACACCGACGACGAGCCCCGGGCCTACATGATGGTCGAGGGCGACCGCACGGTGTACATCGCCAAGGACGCCTTCCTGGAGGACTTCCTGGAGGACCCGGCGTCCATGCGGCTGCGGCGCTTCATGCGCATCGCCGGCCTCGACGTCGTCGAGATCGACGCCGCCCTGCACCGCCCCCCCGAGCCCGGCGACGACCTGCTGGGCGACGTCAAGCTGCGCATGATCGGCGACGTGTGGCAGTGGGACGACGGCCTGCCCGTGCCCGGCTCCACCCCCCGGCGCCTGGCCATGCGCATCGGCGGGGTCGAGGCCGAGGAGTTCATCGACGACAGCCCCGCCAACCTCGGGGTCTATGGCCTGGACCTGCCGCTGGCCACCCTGACGGCCACCGACGACACGGGGACCACCCGCACCCTCCTCATCGGCGACCTCGGCCCCTCCCGCATGGGCCCGGAGGACCGCACCATCACCCGGCGCTATGCGATGGTCGAGGGCGAGCCCTCGGTCTATCTTGTGGAGCACGGCGTGGTCGAGGTCCTCGAGGACGCGCTGCGCGAGCACGGCCGCAAGGCCCGCAAGGACGACGAGAAGGAGGAGCGGCTGCGGGCCATGGAAGAGGCCCGCCAGGCGCCCCTGCCGGAAGGAGGCGGCATCTGATGTTCATCGCGCTGCTGACGCTGGCCGCCTGCACCGGCAGCGACACCCCGACCGCCCCCCAGGCTCCCCCCGCTGGCGCGATCTCGCTCATCTACACCAACAACGTAGACGGCGAGATCGAGCCCTGTGGCTGACCCAAGCACCCTCTGGGCGGTCTGTCCAGGCGCGCGGTCATCATCGAGAAGGAGCGGTCCGACGGTCCGGTCGTGGTCGTGGACGCCGGCAACCTGCTGTGGAAGACCGCCCGGCTGCCTGAGGCGGATCGGGCCCAGCGCCTCATCAAGGCCGACCTGATCGCCGACGCCTACGCCCTGTCCGGCGTCGACGCGGTGGTCCCGGGCGACGGCGACCTCGCCTTCGGCGCGGCGGCGTGGTGGGAGATGATGCAGGACGCCCACATCCCTGTCGTGGCGGCGAACCTGTCCTGCGAGGGCCTGCCGGAGCTGCCCGGCAGCCGCCGGCTGGAGGTCGGGGGCCGCACCCTGGGCGTGATCGGCGTGGTGGGCGGCACCCCGGAGGGCTGCGCGGTCTCCGACGCCACCGAGGCTGTCAGCGCCGAGCTGGACGCCCTGGGCCCGGTGGACGCCCTCATCCTGCTCTCCACCCTGCGAAACGAGGACGAGCGCGCCCTGGCCGCGAAGATCCCGGAGATCGACTTCATCGTCAACGGGCACGACCGGCTGACCAACAGCGACCCGCGCGCGCTGGAGGGCGGGGCGTGGCAGCTCTCCAGCGGCTCCCGGGGCAAGAAGCTCGGCGTGCTCGACCTCATCTTCGAGCCGGGGGCCAGCGGCTGGCAGGACATGGGGGCGGCGGCGTCCCTGGCGAAGCGGCGGGATCAGTTCCGCGACCGCCTGAAGGACGCCGAGCGCCTCGTGGCCGAGGCCACTGACGACGCCGCCCGAAGCCGCGCCGAGCGCCGGGTCGAGTTCTACGAGCGGGAGATCACCAAGCTCGAAGCCGAGCTGGCCCTGGTGACCACCACCGACGGCGCCCCCCACAACCGCTTCGAGAGCCGGCTGGTCGAGCTGGGCACCGAGGTGGGCGAGCACGCCGCCACCCAGGCCCTGGTCGACCAGGCCAAGGCCGCCATCGAGCAGGCCGGGTCCGCCCCCCAGGCCGGCGCGCCCTTCGCCTCCACCGCCTTCGTGGGCTCCAACTTCTGCCAGGGCTGCCACCTCAGCGAGCACCAGCAGTGGGCCTCCACCGGCCACGCCAACGCCTGGGCGGCGCTCCAGAAGGCGCAGCGCCAGATGGACGACGACTGCTTCTCCTGCCACGTCACCGGCGCCTTCCACCCCGAGGGCCCGCAGAAGCCCGCCCAGGTGGGCGCGCTGGTCAACGTGGGCTGCGAGGCCTGCCACGGCCCGGGAGGCCAGCACACCAAGGCCCCCACCGAGCACCCCATGAAGGCCGAGGTCTCGGTGAAGACCTGCACCCTGTGCCACGACGGCGAGCAGGACGGCGGCCGCTTCGACTACGACGCCTACCTGCCCAAGGTGCTGCACACCGCCGCGAAGCCGGAGTGATCGAAGGGATCAGCCCCCGGCGTCCGGGCCCCAGTCGCAGCTCATCTCGACGAAGACCTCGCTGGAGGCCAGCTGGCCGTCGTTGACCACCAGGCCGATGACGTATTCGCCGGGCACCTGCGCGGTCACCTCGACGATGGAGGTGTCGGCGTCGATCAGGATGGCCTCTTCGCCCTCTGGCTGGGACACCACCCGCCAGGTGAACTGGAGGGGCTCATCCTCCGGGTCGTAGGAGAGCCCGCCGTCCAGCAGGGTCGGCTCGTTCACGTAGCAGATCTCGTCGACCTGGGCGGCGCTGGCCACCGGGGCCTGGTTGCCCGCGCCCACCGAGCCGCCCTCGGTCACGAAGTCCGACTGGATGTCGGTGGGCAGCGCGCCGACGTCCCCGGCGAGCCCCTCCGCGAGGGTCAGGGTGTAGCCGGTGTTCGCCTTGAGCAGGTCCAGCGGCTTGAGGGAGAGGGTGAAGCCGTCGTCGAGCACAGAGACCTCTGCGGGGACGAGGGCCTCCAGCTCATCCTCAAGGTACACCGCGCCGTCGACCGACGCGTCGTCGATGGGGCTGTTGAAGGTGGCCCGCAGGTCGGTGTCGACCGCGATGTCCGCCGCGCCGTGGGGCGGCGAGATGTTGATGACGGTGAAGTAGTCGGAGACCACGACGGGGTCACCGCAGCCGACGAGGGTGAGCGCGGGGACGACCAGGAGCAGGGTTCGGCGGTTCAGCATGGTCGGTGCCTCTCAGAAGGAGATGAAGTAGGCGGCGTTGAGGCGGGCGGTGCGCAAGCGCTCGCGGGCCTCGTCTCCGCTGGGGCTGGGGTTGTCGTACCCCCGGCGCCCCGTGTTGAGGGACAGCGAAGGGGTGAGCGTGCCCGGGCCCAGCTCGATGTCCGCGCCGAGGGCCCAGACCGTCCCGAGGCTCACGCCCCGCACCTTGGCGTCGTCCTGGACGCGGTTGGAGAAGTACATGGCGAGCCCGCCCGCGCCGTAGGCATGGACCGGCCCCACCGGGAGGCGGTAGCGGGCGGTGGCCTCCAGGGGCCATACCCCCGTGCGCCAGGCCACCGTGTCGGCGACCGAGGCGTCGACGCCGCCCAGGGCCGGCTGCACGGCGACCTCCTGCTCCAGGCGGATGCCGTAGCGGCCGAGGGCGAGGCCCACGCCCACCCGCTCGCTGAGGGGCAGGCGGGCCTCGACGCCGAAGTAGCCGGAGGTCTTGGAGCCCGCGGCCGCGCCGCCCATGCCCAGGCGGGCGCCGTACTCCAGGCGGGAGAGGTCGAAGGCGAGGCCGCCACGGTCGAGGTCGTCGACCTCGGCGGGCGGGCCCGACGCGGGGCCGTCGAGGGGGTGCTCGGGCCCCCCCAACGTCGGCGAGGTGTCTTCCGTGACGTCGACCACGTCGGCATCATCGGCGACGGCATCGCCTTCGTCCTCGATGAGATCGGTGAGGTCGAGGTCGGAGAGGTCGAGGTCGTCCTCCGCAGGCTCGTCGGTCTCGGCGGTGGCGTCCTCAGTCCCCTCGGCGGCGGGCTCCGCGGCCGCGGGCTCCGTCGCGGGCGCCTCCGGCTCGGAGGCGCTCCCGATCAGGACCGGCGCGGGCTCGTAGCTGTCCTTGGCGACCACCTGGAGCAGCAGGGCGTTTCCGGTCCCCGGCCCCTTGACCGTCAGGGTGTGCTCTCCCTTGAGCGAGAGGTTCGCCGTGTCGGCGGAGGCCACCGTGGGGAAGCCCCCCTGCAGGTCGAGGATGACGCCGCTCTCGTCCAGGGCGCCGGACACGTCAACCTTCATGAAGGGCTGGCCGTCTCCCAGGAGCTGGATGGTCACGCCGTCGGCGCCGCTGGCGGTGGGGAGCCGCTGGCGGAACACGAGCTGGAACTCCGCCGGCCCGACGACCTCGTAGGTCAGCTCGCCGTCGGGGGCAAGGGGGTAGTAGGCGCCGGCGTCGGCGTCGGCGCGCAGCAACACGGGGGCGACCTCCCCGGTCGGCACGAGCACCTGATCCGCCGCCCACGACGGGGCGGACGCCAGCGCGAGCCCAAGTACAGTCATCAGACGCAGCATCTGCATTCCCTCACAAGCCATAGACTTCAAGCTCGTTGATCCCGCCGCCCAGGGCGTGGAAGCTGGTCACCGTGAAGCGCACGTAGCGCCCGGCCTCCGGCGTGGAGAGGTCGACCTGATGGTAGCGCAGCGTGGTCTCCAGGTCCCCGTTGCCGCTGTCGATCTCGACCTCCTCACCCGCAAACACGCCGGTGTTGGAGACGGTGATGTCGTAGCCGTCGGTGGCCCGGTTGAACCGGGGCCCGTGGTGGGTGTTGACCCAACGGATGCGGGTGATGCCCACGGTGGTGCCCAGATCGATGGTGACCGAGCCGGTGCGGTTCTGGGGCAGCAGCCAGTAGGTCTGGTCGGCGTAGTCGTCCTCGCTCATGTCGCCGTCGATGATCTTGTCGCCCTCGTAGTTGGTCGAGGCCGACTGGGTGGCGCTGGCAGTGCCGGACGTCGCCCAGTTGCCGCTGACCGCGCAGGGCTCGGTCTCGACGGCGAGGTCGGCGATCTCGGCGGCGGTGAGGCCGGTGGACGAGAAGCGCAGGTTGTCGACCGTACCGGTCAGGTAGTTGCCACCCCCGAACCCGCCGATCTCCAGGTCATCGGAGCTGGTGAACACCGTGCCGGAGAAGGTGGCGCTGTTCTCCAGGTTGCCGTCCACGTAGAGCAGCACCTCGGCGCCGTCATAGACGCAAGCGACGTGATGCAGGTCGCCGTCGTTGAAGCCGCTGGCGTAGACCAGGTGGTCGTCCCCCGCGGTGTTGTAGACCGCGCAGCCCACGAAGACGTCCAGCACCCCGAGGATGTAGTTGAACGAGGCGCCGTCGCCCTTGGCCGCGATGATCTCCCAGTCGCTGGGGGCGCCGTCGCGGGCGTACCAGGCGTCCACGGTGAAGGCGCCCACGCGGCTGATCGCGCCGTCGTGGGGCACGGTGGCGCTGGCGGTGCCGTCGAAGGTCGCGGCGTTGCCGAACACGCCGATGGCGCGGTCGGTGCCGGACTCGGTGGCGTCGAGGCCGTTGGGGCTCTCGTCGACGGCGGTGGCGCCGGCGTCCTCGTCGAAGGTCAGGACCAGCTCGTAGCCGTCGAAGCAGTCGTCGCTGTAGTTGACGGTGATGCTGTCGGCGTTGCTCGCCACGTTGCCGGCGATGTCCTCGATCTCGACGGTGATCGTGTTGCTGCCGTCGGACAGCGGCACGAAGGCCACCCAGTCGCCGTAGTTGTCCGAGTCCGCCACCGCGTCGACGCCGTTGACGGTCACCGAGACGATGGCGGACTCATCGGACGCGGTGCCCTCGATCGCCACGTAGCCCTCGCTCGACGTGCTGTTGTTGGCCGGCGAGGTGATGGTCGCGGTGGGGGCATCGGTGTCCGAGAGCCCGGTGCAGAACTGCTCGGTGGCGTTGTAGCGGTCGCTGACCTCGGCGCTTGAGAGCGCGGTGCTGCGGATGATGAACTCGTCGATCGACCCCTCGAAGTCGTAGTTCCCGGGGTACTGGGGGTAGGACCCGAGGGTGAGGTCGTCGTTCCCGGCGATCAGCGCGCCGGGGGCGCTCGCCCGCGCCACCTGGGCGCCGTCCTCGTAGAACGCGAGCTGGTTCGAGGTGTTCATGGTGATGGCGTAGTGGTGCCAGTCACCGTCGAGCTGGGCGCTGGAGTGGGTGATGTAGGCGTACTGGCCGTTGGCGGTCTGGCCGTAGAAGTAGAGGGTGCTGTTGCTGGAGCGCCAGACGGCGTAGTTGTACTGCTGGCCGCGCATGAACACAGCCTGGGAGTTGGCCGTTCCAGCGGGCTCGGCCCGCATCCACCACTCGATGGTCCAGTCGTTGGAGAGGTCGAGCCCGGTGTCGTTGGGCACGGTCAGCTCTTCGCCGTCGAACAGCAGGCTGCCGAAGAAGCGCCCGCCGGTCCACTCGCCGTTGTTCATCGTGCCGTCGAGCGCGTTGGGCCCGGCGTCCACCGCCGTGGTGCCGGAGGCGTCGTCCAGGTGGAGCACGAGGTTGGCGTCCTGGGCGTCGAACACGACGTCGACGGTGTCGGTGTCGGTGTCGGCGCCGTCGCTGACCTGCAGCTCCAGGGTGTAGGTGCCGTAGACGTCCGGGGTGAACGAGGGCGTCTCGGTGTTGCGGCTCGAGATGTCGCTGTTCACCAGCGCGGAGCTGGAGGGCAGGCTGTCGAAGACCCAGCGGTAGCTCAGGGCGTCGCCGTCGGCGTCGAAGGAGCCCGTGCCGTCCAGGGTGACCTCCTCCAGGGTGCAGCCCCCGGTGTCGGTCCCCGCGTCAGCCACCGGGGCGGTGTTGCCCGCCGGGCCGACGGTGACGTCCATGCTGTCGCGGTCGGTGTCGGTGCCGTCGTCCACGACCAGGCGGAAGGTGAAGGTGCCCTCCACGTCGGGCACGATGCTGGCGGTCGCGGTGAAGCGGTCGGCGAAGTCGCCGTTGGCCAGGGACGAGCCGGTGGGCTTCGCCTCGATGACCCACCGGTAGGTGATCGGGTCGCCGTCGGGGTCGAAGGAGCCGGTGCCGTCGAACTGGACGGTGTTGTTGAGGTTGATGGACTGGTCGGGGCCGGCGTCGGCCACGGGGGCGTTGTTGCCGGCGCTCGGGTCGGCGGTGACGACCACGCTGTCGCTGTCGGTGGCCTGCCCGTCGTCCACGGTGAGCCGAAGCTCGAAGTCACCGGCGACGTCCGGCGTGAAGCTGGGGTGCGCGGTGCCCACGTCGGCGAGGTCCGCGTCCGTCAGGTTGGAGAGCGCGGGCACGCTGACGAAGGACCAGTCATACGAGATGGCGTCCCCATCGGGATCGTAGGAGCCCGAGCCGTCCAGGGTGGCCGAGGCGTTGAGGCCGACGGTGAAGTCTGCGCCGGCGTCCGCCACCGGCGGGGTGTTGGCCGCGTCGCTGACCGTGATGACGACCCAGTCCCGCCCGAGATCCTGGCCGTCGTCCACGACCAGCTTCATCTCGTACTCGCCCGCCACGTCCGGCGTGAAGGACGCCGCGTCGGTGTAGCGATCGATGATGTCGCCGTTGGCCAACGCCGAGCCCGTGGGCAGGCTGCTCACCGCCCACCGGTAGGTGATCGCGTCGCCGTCGGGGTCGAAGGAGCCCGAGCCGTCCAGCGAGACGTCGGCACCCAGGGTCACCGACTGGTCGGGCCCCGCGTCGGCCACCGGCGCGTTGTTGGCCGGGTCGAGCACGGTGATGATGACGTAGTCGCGATCGTTGGCCAGCCCGTCGTCGACGACCAGCTTCATCTCGTACTCGCCGCCCACGTCCGGGACGAACCCGCCGGCCGGCGTGTAGCGGTCGATGAGGTCGCTGTTGGTCAGCGCCGAGTCCGCGGGCACGCTCTGGAAGGCCCAGCGGTAGGTGATCGGGTCGCCGTCGGTGTCGAAGGAGCCGCTGCCGTCGAGGGCGACGGTGTCGCCCAGGGTGACGGTCTGGTCCGGGCCGGCGTCGGAGACGGGCGCGGTGTTGGTGGTGCCGTCGCCGGCCTCCAGCACGACCTCGTCCGCGTCGCAGAGGGGCTGCCAGTCGCAGACCGTCAGCCGCATGCCGTAGACGCCGTCGACGTCGGGGATCAGCGAGGGGCGATCGCTGTTGGGGTCGATGATGTCGGCGCTGGTCAGCCCGGAGCCCGAGGGCACGTCCAGCAGCTCCCAGGAGAAGAGCAGCGGGTCGCCGTCGGGGTCGTAGGAGTCCCGGCCGTCGAAGGTGGCGATCTCGTTGACGTCGACCGCGATGTCCGGCCCGGCGTCCGCGTGCGGCGCCTGGTTCTCCACGTCCTCCGCCGCGCGCACCTCGACCTCACAGGGTGAGGAGGCGAGCTGGCCGTCGGTGACCACCAGGGTCGCCGTGTAGACACCCTCCAGGTCCGGGGTGAACGCGGGCGTGGCCGAGGTCACGTTGTCCATCTCGGCCACCGAGCCGTCGGGTCGGCTCAGCTCCCAGACGTAGAAGATCTCGTCACCATCAGGATCGTAGGAGTCCCGACCGTCCAGGGGCACCGAGTAGCCCACCGCGACCAGCTCGGGGCCCGCGCACTGCGCGATCGGGGCGCGGTTGCCGCCGCTGTCGTCCACCAGGAGCTGGGCGTCGACCCGGACGGAGTCCTGACCGCCGTCATTGACGATCAGCCCCAGGATGTAGAGCCCGGTCTGATCCGGGATGAACTCGGCGAAGCCGTCGCCGGTGTCGTTGATGACGCCAGCCGCGGACCCGTCCGGGGCCAGCTCGACGGAGAAGCTGTAGCTCAGCGCGGCGCCCTCGGGGTCGTAGGAGCCGGTGCCGTCGAGGAGCTGGGGCCGGCCGATGCCCAGCTCACCGGAGAGGGCGAGCGCGGCGACGGGGGGGAGATCCCCAGGACGGGCGTCGATGTCGACGATGTCCATGACCGAGGCGTTGCCGTCGTCGTCGGAGACCGTCAGGCCCACCGTATAGACGCCGCCGACGTTCGGGACGAAGCTCGCCTGCACGTTGTTGGGGCTGTCGATCGTGGACGTCGCGCCCTCGGGGGCGGCGATCATCGTCCACAGGTACGCGGCGACGTCGCCGTCGGGGTCCGCAGAGGCGCTGCCGTCGAGGATGACGGGCTGGCCGATGGCGACGAGCTGGTCGGGTCCTGCGTCCGCGATGGGGTCGAAGCTGGCTTTTGAGGAGCAGGCCGCGGCGAACAGGGCGAAGCTCAGAGTGGTGACGCGCATGCGCACTCCCTCCCGGAGTCGGAATCTGAGAGGAAACTATAGACCGTCAACCGGGGGTCTGCGGGTCGGCGCCGATCCTCAGATGTAGCGCTCGACCTCGGCGGCTGCGATGAGGGCGTCCCGCCACTCCTGGACGAACATGCGCTGGGACATCATGCGCATCTGCTGACGCAGCTTCGGGGCCTCGGTTTCGAAGGCGGCCATGTCGGCGTCGGTGCGGCTGGTGACCTGCGCGATCACCCGCTGGCCGGAGACGGTGTAGACGTCGGGCAGCACCGTGCCGGTGGGCGCGTCCTGGAGCGCGGCCATCAGCGCAGGCGCAGGCCCGAGCGGCCCGAGGCCGGGGCCGTCCAGCCGGACCTGGGGCTCGGAGCGCGGGGCCAGGCCCTGGGGCAGCAGCTTCTCCAAGGGGGGCGCGCCCAGCGCCTTCCACTCGGCCAGGACCTCCTCGGCGAAGGTGTCGGCGAGGGCGGGGGCGCGCTCGGCCTGGATCAGCTCCCGGGCCAGCAGCGGCGAGGCCTCCTCCACCGAGGTCACCTTGGCGTCCTGGAGCTCGCGCACCCACAGCACCTGGAAGCCGCGCCCGGTCTCGATGATCCCGGTGAGCTGCCCGGCCTCGGCGGCGAACACCGCCTGGGCCAGGGTGGGGTCGAGCTGATCCTCGGACTGGGTGCCGAGGTTGCCGCCGCTGACGGCGGAGAGGTCCTCGGACCAGGTGCGGGCGGCCTCCTCGAAGGCCTCGCCCGGGGCCAGCCCCCCGGTGATCGCCTCCAGCCGGGCCTTGACGGCGTCCTTGTCCACGCCCTCGATGTCGGTGCGCAGGAGGATGGTGGAGATCGTGGCCTTGCGGGGCTCGTTGAACCGGCGCTCGAACTGGGCGTCGTAGGCCGCCTGGATGCGGGCGGCGTCGGCGGCGACCAGGGCGTCGATCTCCTCCTGGGTGACCTCGACCGCCGAGTAGAAGGCGGCGTCGGGGATGGCGACGTACTGCACCGAGAGGCCGGTGTTGGAGGCGACGTAGCGGTCGCGCACCTCGGCGTCGTTGACCTGGACCGCCATCACCGCGACCTCCTGGAGCTTGTTCAGCAGGAGGTTCTCGTAGACCTCGGCCTCGTAGTTGACCCGGCTGATGCCGCTGCGCTCCAGGGTGCGCTCGTAGATCTCCATCGAGAACTTCCCGTCCTCGCCCTTGAAGTTGGGGTTGGAGAAGATGTCGCGGTTGACCTCCTCGTCGGAGATCTCGAGGCCCAGGTGGTGGGCCTCCTGGAGCATGACCTCCTTCTCGATGAGCATGTTCAGGACCTGCGAGCGCATGGCCTGCTCCTGCTCTGCGGTCATGGCCCCCTGGGAGCGGGCGACGCGCCGGGCCAGCTTGTTGAACTGGGTGTCGGTGATGCGCTTGCCGTTGACCTCTGCCACGACCGAGGAGGTCGGGCCGGTGTTGCCCATGCCCCAGAACACGAAGCTGACGATGATGATGACGAAGACGGCCTGGATGACGAAGTTGTCGGTACCCGACCGCATCCTCTCCATGATGCCCATGGCGCAGCGACCTCCGGCCCCCTTTTGATCCGGGGCGTCCGACACTGCTAGCGGACCCGGGGCCGCCGCGCAAGGCGCGCGCTTGCCGATCGGCCTTCTTCGGTCATATTCTGTCCGCTCGGACAGGAGTTGACCATGCTGCTCACCTGCCTCGCCGTGTGGGCCCTGCTTCCGTTGGGCTGCGCGGGCGCCCCGGACAGCGACGACGCCTCCCACGACAGCGATCCCGCCGCGCAGAGCGACGACTCCAGCGCTGAAGCCGGGGACGACACGGGGTCCGGCGACACCGCCGAGACCGGCGACACCACCCCGCCGGGCGACGCCCCGTCCATCTCCTCCTGCGAGGCCCTGTGCTGGCAGCACCAGACCGGTGACACCACCTGGCAGTGGGTCGTCGACTGCCACGCCAGCGACCCGGACGACGACCTGGCCAACGGCCGGTCCGAGGTCCGGCAGGGCGCGAGCGTGGTCAGCGAGCAGCTCGTGGCCTGCTCCGCCGAGGGGCGCTGCACCTCCAGCTTCACCGAGGCCCAGACCGGCGTGCGCTGCGACGCCGCGACCTCCTACACCTTCATGGTGTGGGTCTCCGACCTGGAGGGCCACGAGTCCGCCCCCTTCTCGGTGCAGGGGCGGCAGCAGTAGGCGCGGCTACCCTCGGTTCCGCAGGGTCATCGCCAGCACCAGCGCGAACAGGGCGGCCCCGACGACGTAGAACACCAGCGAGAGCGCGGACATCCCCAGCGCCCGGGCCCCCTCCCAGTCCAGGGTCAGCGATCCGCACACCACCGCGGTCACCGAGAACAGCGCCAGGATGAGGCGGTTCTGGCGGCGATCCTGGGCGCCGCGCTCGGCGGGGTCGACCCGGGCCTGCACGTTGAGGTGGAGGCGCTGCTGGTCGATGTCGTCCAGGAGCTGGGTGATGGTGATCGGCAGCCGGTTGGCCAGCGAGGTCAGGGTCACCAGGTTGTAGAAGAGGTCCTCCCGCAGCCGGTCGGTGGAGAAGCGCTCGTTGATGAGCCGCTCCACGTAGGGCCGGGCGGCGGCCAGGGGGTCGACCTCGGGGATGAGGGCCTTGGCGAGCCCCTCGGTGGTCAGCAGCGCCTTGAAGAACATCGTGTAGGCGGGCGGGGCGTGGACCCGGTGCCGCAGGGCCCCCCGGGTGACGTCCATCAAGAAGCGCCCGATCTGCATGTCCTGGACCGATGTGCCCGTCCAGTTGCGCTCGATGACCGCCGTGGTGTCCCGCTCGAAGGCGTCGTAGTCGACCCGGACCTCCTTGATGGCGATGTCGAAGAAGATCCGCGAGATCGTCCGGTGGTCTCCCCGCTCCAGGGCGAAGATGAGCGAGACGATGCTGTCCTTCATGTCCCGCGTCAGCCGCCCCACCATGCCGAAGTCCAGCAGCCCGATGACCTCCCCCGGCAGGATGAGGACGTTGCCCGGGTGCAGGTCGCCGTGGAAGAAGCCGTGGTCGAACAGCATGGTGTAGGCCACGGTGAGGTAGCGCCGCCCGACCTCGTCCATGTCGCAGCCCGCCTCGCGGGCCTCCCGGATCTTGACCCCGTCGAGGAACTCGATGCACAGCACCCGCGTGGTGGTCAGCCGGGGGTAGAGGTCGGGGACGCGCACGATGGGGTCGTCGCCGAAGTTGCGGGCGAAGCGCCGCATGTTGTCGGCCTCGGCCAGGAAGTCCAGCTCGGCGGTGATCGAGCCCTCGAACTCGTTCAGGATGCCCCGGGGGTCGAGCTGCCGGGCCTCGGGGAACTCGGTGAGCAGCCGGTTGGTGAGCAGGTGCAGGATGGAGAGGTCGGCGCGGATCTTGGCGGCGATGTCGGGGCGCTGGACCTTGAAGACCACCTCGGCGCCGTCGGCCAGGGTGGCGCGGTGGACCTGGGCGATGGAGGCCGTGGCCAGGGGGCGCTCGTCGAAGCGGGCGACCCGCTCGCGCCAGCCCTCGCCCAGCTCGGCGGTGAGCTGGCGCTCGATGGCGTCGAAGGGCAGCGGCTGGACGTCGTCCTGGAGCTGCTGAAAGGCCTCCACGTAGGCCGGCGGGATGACGTCCGGCCGGGTGGAGAGCACCTGCCCCAGCTTGATGAAGGTCGGCCCCAGCTCCTGGACCGCCTGGGCGACCCGCTCGGGGGTGAGCTCCGAGGCCGCGCCCCGGACCCTGGGGACGCCGGAGATCTCGAGGTTGGCGACCAGCCACCCCAGCCCGTGCCGGATGAGGACGCGCACGACCTCGCGCAGGCGGTTCAGATCCCGGACGGTGTGGGTCAACCCCCCGACGGTGCGCACGACCGGGCGGACGATCTTCATGGGCGGGTCCCGACGAGACCCTTCCTCTTAACGCGCCTTCAGCAACAGCGGCAGCCGCTCCGACCAGCCGGGCAGGGTCGCCGGCGCGAGCCGGGCGTCCTCCGGGCGGTCCCCCCAGCCCAGCGCCTCCACCGGCTGGACCCGCTCCGGCGGCAGGCCGAGCAGGGCGCAGGCGGCGGCGGCGACCGTGGCCCAGTCGGCCTCCTCAGCACCGATGGCGTGGGTGGTGCCCTCGGGCAGGGTCAGCAGCGCCTCGGCCACATCATCGGCCCAGGTGGGCTGCACCGGCCAGTCCCGCAGCGCCTGCACCGGCCCTGCCCTCAGCCGGTCGAACAGGGTGGAGGCGAAGCCGCGCCCCCCCGGGCCGAACAGCCAGCCCGTGCGCAGGACGTGGCCCCCCGCCGCGCGGACCCGGTCCTCGGCCTCGGCCTTCTGGCGGCCGTAGGCGTTGATCGGCGCGGGGCCGGCGTCCGGGGCGTGGGGCCCGGGGCCGTCAAAGACGTAGTTGGTGGAGACCAGCCAGGTCGGCACCCGCGCCGCGAACCAGGCCGGGGCCTCGACGTTCACCGCCCGCGCGCGGGGGTCGCGGGCGCAGGCGTCCACGTCGGTCAGCGCCGCGCAGAAGATCACCGCGTCGGGCCGGCTCCGGGCCAGCGCGCGCTCGGCGGCGCGGGGGTCGGTCACGTCCAGCTCCGCGCGGGTCCAGCCCGAGGCCCCCCGGCGCCGCAAGGCCCGGCCCAGCAGGCCATCCGCTCCGGTCACACCGATCCGCACGCCCCCTGGCATACCATGAGCCCCTCAACCCGGATACCAGAGCCTGGCGAACGACGGAGGCTTCGATGAGCAACGCGCCGGTCCTGCCCTCGTGGGCAGAGGAGCTGCGGGAGCGCTACCTCGCAGGCGAGGCGAGCATGTTCCTCCTGCACGGCAACGTCAGGGACCTCTTCCCCTGGATCTCCCCCGACGACAGCGTGCGCTACGTGCCGCTGCGCACCTTCCTGGAGCAGTTCCTCTCCCGCTCCAAGGAGATCGTCCTCTACTACAACTGCTCCGAGGGCATCGAGTTCCCGGACAAGGCGATGGGCGCCCGGTTCCGCCGCGCGATCTCCACCCGGCGGGCGACGAAGGGCGACGACCCGCTCATCGGGCACCTCCCCCAGACCCCTGGCGAGGTGCTGCCTCTGGTCGAGGAGCTGTTCACCGACGTGACCCAATCCGCCGCGATGGTGCTCGACTATGTCGAGACCATCGTGCCCTCGGGAGACCTCTCCTTCATGGGGGACCTCGACAAGGCCAACCTCGTCAGCCTCCAGCGCTGGGCCTCGGACCCCGCGCTCCTGGCCTCGGACAACCTCGTCCTGATGGTCACCGAGCAGCTCACCGAGATCCACCGCAAGGTCATCTCCTCGCCCCAGCTCGCCGCCATCGACGTGCCCCTGCCCACCGTGGCCGAGCGCGAGGCCTTCATCAACGCCCAGGACCGCAAGGGCGTCACGATGGAGCTGGACGTCACCTCCCTGGCCAAGCACACCGCAGGGCTCTCCCTGGTGCAGATCCGGGGGCTCTTCCGGGTGGCCCGGCAGTCCGGCGCGCCGATCACCTTCCGCACCGTGTCGCGGCGCAAGAAGGCGATCATCGAGCAGGAGTGCCACGGCCTGGTCGAGTTCGTCGACCCGGCCCACGACTTCTCCCACGTCGGCGGCATGGATCGGGTCAAGGACGACCTGATGCGCATCGCGGGCGCCATCAAGAAGGGCCACAAGAACCGCGTGCCGATGGGCGTCATCTTCGTGGGGCCGATGGGCACCGGCAAGACCTACGTGGCCGAGGCCTTCGCCGGCGAGAGCGGGCTGACCTGCCTCAAGTTCAAGAACTTCCGCGACAAGTGGGTCGGCTCCACCGAGGGCAACCTGGAGAAGATCCTGCGGGTGGTCGACGGCCTGGGCTACGTGCTGCTCATCATCGACGAGGCGGACCGCTCGATGGGCGGCACCCCCGGCGAGAACGACGGCGGCACCGGCTCCCGGGTCATCGCGCGGCTCAAGGAGTTCATGTCGGACACCGGCCACCGCGGCCGGGTGGTGATCCTGATGATGACCAACCGCCCCGACAAGCTGGACACCGACCTCAAGCGGCCCGGCCGCTTCGACCTCAAGATCCCCTTCTTCTTCCCGGAGGAGGCCGAGGAGCGCCGCCTGATCCTGGAGGCCCAGCTCCGCAAGAACAAGCTCCAGCTCGCGGAGGGCGTGACCCTGGACACGGCCGTGGGGCTGACCGAGGGCTACTCTGCCGCCGAGCTGGAGGCGGTGCTGCTCGCGGCGGCGGGCTTCGCCAGCTACCACGACCGCGAGACGATCACCCAGGAGGACATCGACCAGGCCGCCCAGGACGTCATCCCCTCCCGGGACACCCGCATGCTGGAGTTCATGGAGATGCTCGCGGTCTTCGAGGCCTCCGCCAAGCGCATGCTGCCCGAACGCTTCCAGGAGCTGACCACCGATCAGGTCCAGCAGCGCCTGGACCAGCTCCGAGGGGTGCTGGGGCGGCGCGTGTTCTGATCTTGACACCCCTACCCCGACCGCCTAAGTACTCGGGGCTCACGTCGTGAGGTCCGGCCGGGCGCGTGCCCCCCTCCTCTTGACGAGAACGGATCCAGGCCGCCCCCGAACCCCGGCCGAGGCGGCGCGAAGGAGTTGGACATGTACGCGGTTGTGGATTGCGGCAGCAAGCAGTACCGGGTCGCCGTCGGTGACCGGATTTCCGTCGATCGCCTGGACGCCGAGGCCGGCACCGAGACCGTGCTGGACCGCGTCCTGCTGCTCGGCGGCGAGGGCGATGTCCGGGTCGGCGCCCCCCTGGTCGAGGGCGTGACGGTCACCGCGAAGGTCCTCTCCCACGACAAGGGCGACAAGGTCATCACCTACAAGTACAAGCGGCGGCACCGCTCGCGGGTCCGCAAGGGCTTCCGCGCGTCGCTGACCACCCTCGAGATCACCGCGATCAACGCCTGAACGGGAGCACCTCATGGCTCATAAGAAGGGACAGGGCTCGACCCGCAACGGCCGCGACTCCAACCCGCAGTATCGGGGCATCAAGCGTGGCGACGGCCAGGCGGTCCTGGCTGGCAACATCCTCGTCCGCCAGCTCGGCACCCGCTTCCACCCCGGCAAGAACGTGGGCGTGGGCCGCGATTGGACCCTCTTCGCCCTGGTCGACGGCCGCGTCCGGTTCGAGACCTTCCGGGGCAACAAGCGCCGCATCTCCGTCTACCCCGACGCCGAAGCCTGAGCGCCTGCCGGTCCTCGGGTCACCTCTGAGGACCCTCTGTGCGTTTCATCGACGAAGTCGAGATCCGCTGTATCTCCGGCCGAGGCGGCGCAGGCTGCGTCTCCTTCCGTCGTGAGGCCTACGTGCCCAAGGGCGGCCCCGACGGCGGCGACGGCGGGCGCGGCGGTGACGTGGTGCTGGTCGCGACCCACCGGCGCAACACCCTGGAGCACCTCCGGGGCCAGCGGGTCTACCGCGCCCGCAACGGCGAGCCCGGCCGGGGCCGCAACCAGAACGGCGCGTTCGGGGACTCGGTCCACGTTGACGTGCCCGTGGGCACCAGCGTCATCGAGGTCGACACCGGCCTGGAGCTGGCCGACCTCACCGAGGACGGCCAGGAGGTCGTGCTCTGCAAGGGCGGCCGGGGCGGCCGGGGCAACGTGCGGTTCAAGTCCGCCGCCAACCGCACCCCCCGCCGCGCCGACCCCGGCGGCGACCCCGAGGAGCGCTTCGTCCGCCTGGAGCTGAAGCTGCTCGCCGACGTCGGGCTGCTGGGCTTCCCCAACGCCGGCAAGTCCACGCTGATCACGGCGGTGTCCAACGCCCGCCCCCGGGTGGCCGACTACCCCTTCACCACCCTGGTGCCCAACCTGGGCGTGGTCTCCCGGGGCTGGGAGGGCAGCTTCGTCATCGCGGACATCCCCGGGCTGGTCCAGGGGGCCAGCGACGGCGTGGGGCTGGGGCACCGCTTCCTGCGCCACGTCGAGCGCTGCCGCTTCTTCCTCCACCTGATCTCCGGGTCCCCCATCGGCGAGGACCCCGAGGATCCGGTCGAGCGCTACACGATCATCAACCGCGAGCTGCGGGCCTTCTCCCCCGAGCTGGCGGAGCGCCCGCAGATCGTGGTGATCACCAAGGTCGACCTGCTCACCGACGAGGACCTCGCCGCGCTGATCGCGCGCTTCGAAGCCGAAGCCGACGTGACCCCCGCGGCCATCAGCGCGATCACCGGGCGGGAGGTCGACGCGCTCATGAACGACTGCTGGCGCCGTCACCAGGGTATGCTCGCCGATGAAGGCCATGCCCAGGAAGGCGATGCGTGCTGACCTCCTCCTGATCGCTGCGTTGACCCTCTGCGGCTGCGATCGCGGCCCCTCCCCCGAGGCGCTGCTGATCGAGGGCTCCCGAACGGTCACGATGGACAGCGCGGCCATGCTGGGCCCGCACCGCTATGAGGCCACCACGGTGCGCCAGTGGGCGGACGAGACCCGCGGCTCCTCGGAGACGTTCGAGCTGGACTGGGGCGACTGGGACCACTTCGCCACCCGCCGCCTGCGGGACGGGCGGCTGCGCGCCGAGCTGCGGGTCATCGACGGGGTCGCCTACGTGCGCCAGGGGGACCGCTTCACCCGCTACGACGACGCCGAGCTGCACCGGGGCGAGCTGCGCAGCACCTGGAGCACCTGGGAGCAGGCCATGGCCCCCTTCGCCGCGCGCCTGCAGCTCACCGAGCCTGAGGACGCTGTGGTGGAGGGCCGCCCGGCCACCCGCTACCGGGTCAGCCTGGCCGAGGGCGACGCCCCCGACGGGGACCAGCGACCGCTGTCCCTGAGCGGCACGGTGACGCTGGACCAGGCCACCGCCGTTCGGCTGCTGGCCGAGATCGAAGGTCGGTACGAGGAGCCCGGCGGCCGCCGCAGCCCCCCCCGCGAGCGGGAGGTCCGCTTCTCCATGACCCGGAGCGGCTTCGGCACCCCGCCCACGCTGGAGACGCCCAAGCACCCCCGGGGCGGCCCGCGCTGATCCGACAACGCTTGCCACCCGCCGCGCGGACCCGCTACGATCGGGTTGGAGGATTCAGGATCTTCATGCGGATTCGGCCCTTGCCCCCTCTCCGCCACCGCGCGCGACGGCCCACGCGGTGATAGGAGGGTCCGTCTCCTCCGGGCGATCCGCCCACATCCCCCGTCTTCCGCCGTGCCCCCGGGCCGGCGGTTCAACCCTTGGAGGTCACCATCTCGCCCCAGGATCTTGCCCGCTACGTCGCCGCGCTGGCCTACGAGAAGAAGGCCCGCGACATCGTGGTCCTCGACGTCGAGGCCCTCGTCCGCTACTGCGACAGCTTCGTGCTCTGCACGGCGTCAAACCCCCGCCAGGTGCGCGCCATCGCGAACCACCTCCTGCGTGAGCTGAAGGGGTTCGAGGGCCTGCGCCGCGGCTCGGTGGAGGGGCTGAACACCGCCCGGTGGGTGCTGGTGGACTTCGGAGACATCGTCGTGCACGTCTTCGACGAGGAGGCTCGGGTCTTCTACGACCTCGACGGGCTGTGGAGCGACGCCCCCAAGGTCGAGCTGGGGGACCTCGCCGCCCTCCTCCCCGATCGCACCCCGATGACCCAGGCGGGGTAGGCCCTTGACGCCCGCCGCGGGGCGCCTACCTCGGGGGGCGTGCTGCACGGCCTCGCCCACCTCCTGACCCCCTCCACCTGCGCGGCCTGCGAGGACGCGGCGGCCGGCGGCGCCCTCTCCAGCCTCTGCCCGGCCTGCGCGGCCACCCTGCCCCGCTGGCCCTGGCCGGTCTTCGACACCCCGGCGCACCTTCGCTCGGCGTGGTTCCTGGGGCCCTACGAGGGCCCGCTGGGGGCGGTGATCCGCCGGGGCAAGTACGTCCCCGACGAGCGCGCGGTGCGCGACCTGGGGGCGGCGCTGGGGCAGGCCGCCCGGGGGCGGCTGCCTGCGGTCGACGTGGTGGTGCCGGTGCCCCAGCGCCCGCTGGCCAGCCTGCGGCGAGGCTTCGCGCCCACCGCGATCCTGGCCCGGGCGGTGTCGCGGGCGCTGGGGGTCCCGCTGCAGCGCGCGCTGCGCCGGCGCGGCGGCGCTCCCCAGGCCGGCCTGGACGTCGAGGCCCGCAAGGTGAACGTGGCCACCGCCTTCGACGCGCCGCGCCCCCTGGGCGTGCGCCGCGCCCTGCTCGTCGACGACGTGATCACCACCGGGGCCACGGCCAGCGCCTGCGCGGCCGAGCTGCTCAACGCCGGGGCCACGGAGGTGCACCTGCTGGCGCTGTGCGGGGCGCGGATGTAGGGCCCCGCAGCGGGGCGCTACTTCTTCTTCGCCGCGTTCTCGAACACGATGAGGTTGTTCGGCAGAGACTTCTCACTGCCCCAGGCGAAGGCCCCGTCGGGCACGTTGCCGCCGGGGTGGCTGACGACCCGATAGGTGAGCTGACACTGGTCGGGGCCGGTGGAGACGACCTCCCAGGAGCCGTAGTTCAGGGGCGTGAGCACCGCGTCGTACTTGTCGACCACGGCGGCGTGGACCTGCTTGAAGCTGCCCTCGGGGGCCAGCTCCCAGGTCTGCTTGTGGTGGCCGTCCTCGCCGTTGATGTCCCGCAGGTTCTGCCCCTTGTTCACCCAGTAGCGGTCCGAGGCCGGCCAGGGGGAGTCCAGCACCTGGTAGAACCAGAACGCGTCGCCGTCGGGCTTGATGATGGCAGACTCAGCGAGGAGGTCGTTGACCCTGGGCTGGCCGTTGATGTCCGCGATGACGTCGAAGAGGGTGTCCGCGTCGACCGAGACCGTCTTGACCCCCTTGAGGGCGGGCACGTCCAGGCCGGGGATCGTCTTCTTGTAGACCGTGACGCCGTCCTTGACCGCGACCTGGGTCCAGCCGCTGTTGTCGTCGAGGGCAGCCTGGATCTGCGCGGCGCTGGGGGCGGCGAGGGCGGGCGCGAGGAGTGCGAGGAGCAGCGCGGTCATCTGGCCTCCGGGAGAAGGGGGGACCTATCGCTCCATTCTGACCCGGGCAACGGCGGTTCTATTCACCACCGCGCACCCCTCACCCACCATACCGAACCTTCACCGTCGTGATCAGCTCGAACAGCGCCCGCTTGACCACCTCGGTGTCCGGGTGGCGCACGATGGCCCAGCCCTCGCCCTCGTAGCCGTCGGCCTTCATCATGCCGACCTGGGGCAGCCGGGCCTCGACGACGTGCTCGCCCATGCGGGCCTGGGCCTCGTCCAGGCCCTCCACGGCGGTGATGCGCCCGCGGCCGGGCCCCCGGAGGAAGGCCACGCCCACGGCGTACTTCCGCGCCCAGGGGCCGTCGAAGGCGCCGTCGACCACGCAGCGGGCCCAGGCCCGGTAGATGTCGGTGTCGTGGCCGTAGCTGGTCAGGCGCAGGATCTGGGCGCCGGGGGGGCGCGCGGCGATCTCGCCGATGGCCAGGCTGCCGTCAGGGCGGCGGAACCACTCCATGTGGGTCATGCCGTCCCGAAGGCCCAGGGCCCGCACCGCCCGCTGCCCCAGCTCACGGACGCCGTCGTACTCGGCGCCCTCGATCGTGCGGGGGAACAGGATGCACCACTGGATCCAGTCCTTGCGGGTGACCTCCAGCGGCGTGGGGAAGTAGCGGGTGGCCGAGGAGAAGCACACCTGGCCGCCCAGGGTGATGGTCTCGAAGCTGTACTCGGCGCCGACCAGGAACTCCTCGCCGAGCACCTCGTTCTGGGGAGAGGGCTTGAGGGCGTCGATGGCGGCGTGGAGCTGGGCGGGCTCGTCGATGCGCCAGGTGGAGCGGCAGCCCGCCCCGGCCGGCGGCTTGAGGACCAGCGGGTAGCCGACCTCAGCGGCGAATGCGGCGCCGTCGCCCGGGGCGCGGATGCGGGCGTGCCGGGCGCAGGGCAGCCCCGCCGCGCGCAGGGCCTGCTTCATCACGCCCTTGTCCCGAAAGCGCCGCGCCGTGGCCGGATCGGGGCCCTCGATCCCCAGGACGGCGCGCACATCGGCGAGCTGCTCCTGGAGGTTCTCCAGGATGCCGGTGACCCGGTGCAGAGCGCCGTGCTTCGCCGCCAGGCGGCGGCAGCCGTCCAGGATGTGCTGGGGGTTCAGCGCGTCCTCGACCAGGGCAATGTCGTGGAAGAGGGCGGCGCCGGGGCCCGCCGGGGGCTGCTGGAACACCCCGAGCAGGCGCACGCCGTCCAGCCCGGCGATGGCCTGGGAGAAGCGCAGGGTGGTCTCGAGGGGGAAGGGTGCGACGTAGACGACGTTGCGCATGGTGCCTCCATGCGATGAAGAGCGGCGGCTCCTATCCGGTTGTCCGACGCTGTCGAGCGACAGTTGCAGGGCGACCCTTGCGCGCCCCCGCCCGCCGGGTGATGGGGGGCGGCCATCGGTCGCAGAGGTCAGCATGGACGTCGTCTTCCTCTCCCCGAACTACCCCCTGGAGATGCACGACTACACGCGCGGGCTGGCCGAGGTCGGCGCGCGGGTCTTCGGGGTCGGTGACGCGCCGGCGGGGGCCCTGGCGCCCAAGGTGCGCGAGGCCCTGACCGACTACCTGCAGGTCCCCCGGATCATGGACGAGGACGACGTCATCGCCCGGGTCCGGGCCTGGCTCAGCGGGCGCAACGTGGACCGGATCGAGAGCCTCTGGGAGCCGCTGGTCCTCCTCGCCGCCCGCCTCCGCGAGCGCCTCGGGGTCCCCGGGATGTCCCACGACGCGGTCCTCGGCTTCCGCGACAAGCAATTGATGAAGGAGCGGATCGCCGCCGCCGGCCTCCGGGTGCCGCGCTCGCGGCGGGTGCGGAGCGAGGCCGAGGTCTGGGCCGCGGCCGAGGCGATCGGCTACCCGCTCATCCTCAAGCCGATCGCCGGCGCCGGCTCGGCCGACACCTACCGGGTCGACGATCGGGCGGCGATGGAGCGCCTCCTCCCGCGGATCCGCCACGTCCAGGAGGCGAGCTGCGAGGAGTTCGTCGACGGCGAGGAGTTCACCTACGACACGATCTGCGTCGACGGCCGCCCGGTCTACGAGAACGTCGCGCAGTACCTCCCGCGGCCGCTCATCGCCCGGACTAACGAGTGGATCTCGCCGGTGATCTGCACGGTCCGCGACCTCGCGCAGCCGGCGATCCGCCCGGGGATCGAGCTCGGCCGCCAGGTCCTCCACGCCCTCGGGATGGGGAGCGGCTTCACCCACATGGAGTGGTACCGCAAGGCCGACGGCGAGGTCGTCTTCGGCGAGATCGGCTGCCGCCCCGGCGGCGCGCGGCTGGTCGATCAGATGAACTTCACCAGCGACATCGACCTGTTCCGGGAGTGGGCCCGCGCGGTGTGCTGGGGCGCCTTCGAGGCCGACGTCCCCCGGCGCTACAACGCCGCGATCGTCTTCAAGCGGGCCCAAGGCCAGGGCCACATCCGGCACATCCAGGGGCTGGACGCCTTCATGGCCCGCTACGGCGCGCACGTCTGCGTGGAGAACCTGCTGCCGGTGGGCGCCCACCGCCGCGACTGGATGCAGACCCTGGTGTCGGACGGCTTCCTGATCCTGCGGCACCCCGACTGGGCGACCGCCAAGGCCCTGGCGGCGCTGGCGGCCTCCGAGATCACCATGTTCGCGGGCTGATCACCAGTCCATCGCCCACGCCACCGCGTTCTGGAACAGCACCTCCAGCTCGGCGAGGCCGGCGGCGTCGCTGGTGGGGCAGTCGTGGGAGTTGTGGATGCTCGGCTGCATCACCACCGTGCGCTGGCCGGCGCTGGACTCGGCGACCCAGACGACCTCTTCGCCGGAGGCCGTCTCCATGAGCAGGGTCTCGTCCGCGCCAGCCAGGGTCAGCGCGTCGAGGTCGGCGACGTAGGTGAAGCTGCCCACCGTGCCGTAGCTGCCGCTGAGGACCGGGTGGCTGCTGGCGCTGGAGACCACGTTCACGGTCTGCCCGCGCCCGCTGTTGTTGGACGAGAAGCTGGCGACCCGGCTGATGTCATACATGGTGCTGTTGCCGGTGGCGCCGCTCGTGTTGGAGACCTGGTAGGCCACGTCGTCGCCGATCAGGAAGATGGGCATGCCCGCGGCCTCGGCGTCGGCGAGGGCCTGCTCGGTGTTGGCGTGCGCGGCGTTCGACCAGCCGCCGTTGTGGTAGATGACCGCGCCGTAGGCCGAGAAGTCGCTGTAGGAGACCCCCGCGCTGCTGTCCTCGTTGATGCGGACCATGCCCAGGCCCATGTCGGTGAGGTGATCCTCGATCTGCTGCAGCTCCCGGTCGACCGGGTCCTGGCTGTCGCAGGTGTAGTTCGCGGCGTTGGCCTGGAAGCCCGCGCTGGGCACGACGGCGACCTCCTTGCAGTCCGCCAGGCCCGAGCTGTCGGTGTCGGGCAGACCCTCGTCGGCCACGTTGTCGCAGTCCTGGTCGACAAAGTCGCACAGCTCGGGCTCCCCGGGGTTGAGGTCGGGGTCGGCGTCGTCGCAGTCGGTGTCGTCGGAGACCATGCCCGAGGGCCGGTCGCAGGCCAGGCTGGAGGTGCTGGCGTCGCCGTAGCCGTCGCTGTCGGCGTCGGCGTACCAGGCGCTGGCGGTGGAGGTGTCCAGGTCGCCGTCGTCGTCGTCGGTGAGGCCGTCGCAGTCGTCGTCGACGCCGTTGCAGATCTCGTCGGCGTCCGGGTTGATGGCGCTGTCGCTGTCGTCGCAGTCGCCGGAGACCTCCACCGTGCCGGAGGGCTGGTTGCAGGTTGAGACGGCCGCGTCGCCGTAGCCGTCACCGTCGTCGTCGATGTACCAGATGCCGGCGGTGCTCCAGTCCAGGCTGTCGTCCGCGGTGTCGGTGAGGCCGTCGCAGTCGTCGTCCAGGTCGTTGCAGACCTCGGTGGCGGCGGGGTTGATCGCGGCGACGGCGTCGTCGCAGTCGGTGGCGCTCTCGCTGTAGCCCTCGGGCTGGGCGCAGGCCTCCAGGGGGGCGGCCGCGTCGCCGTAGCCGTCGGCGTCGGCGTCGGCGTAGTACGTGGTGGTCACGCCCTCGTCGATCTGGCCGTCGCAGTTGTTGTCGACCTCGTCGCAGACCTCGGTCGCGGCGGGGTTGACGGCGGCCTCGCTGTCGTCGCACTCCTCGCAGGCGGCGTAGCCGTCGCCGTCGTTGTCGGCGTAGCCCACGCTGCCGTCGCAGTTGTAGTCGTTGGGGTCGGCGCAGTCATTCTCAGCCGCGCCCGGGTTGTACGCGGCGTCCCCGTCGTCGCAGTCGCCCCCCACGGCGACCGTGCCGGTGGGCGCCTCGCAGGCCTCGGTGGCGGCGGCGCTGTCGCCGTAGCCGTCGCCGTCGTTGTCGGCGTACCAGGTCGTGGTCACGCCCTCGTCGACCTGGCCGTCGCAGTTGTTGTCGACGCCGTCGCAGACCTCGGCCGCGCCCGGGTTGATCGCGGCGTCCTCGTCGTCGCAGTCGCCCTCGGCGGCGTAGCCGTCCCCGTCAGCGTCGACGACGCCGCCGCTGTCGTCACCTCCGATCGTGGTGTCGTCGGTGGCGATGTCCTTGTTCGTGCAGCCGAAGACGGCCAGCACCGCGAGGGGCAGCAGGCGCATGAGACGCTCCCATCCTGGGGTGAATTCACCGGATGGTAGCCCCGCGTGGGGGCAGCGTCGACTTCAGGGTTGTCCGGCCACCTGACCGTAGTTGCACTCCGAGCGGCCGGGGTCCGAGCAGCAGCGCTGGAGCTGCTCCATGCTCGCCTCGAAGATCTCGTCCCACTCCTCCTCGGTCATGCCGCCCAGCTCGGGGGGCATCCAGTGGGACTCGGGGTACTGCCGCATGGAGGTGTGCAGGCCGCTGTTCCAGGCCGCGCCGGTGGCGTAGTGGATGAAGCTGCGGCAGGTGTTGTGGGTGCCGATGCGGTGGCAGGCCACGCAGGCGTTGTCGTCGGGGCGGATCTCGGTGGGCTGGGGCCAGCGGTTGAAGTACTGGCTGCCCACGAAGAAGTAGGGCTCGTCGATGGTGCGGATCTCGGGGACCAGCAGCACGTCCTCGCCCCGGTCATCGGAGACCCGGAGCTGGTCGACGTGGGGGGTGTGGATCCAGGGGTCGCTGTCGTGGCAGAAGTAGCACTCGATGTTGGCGGTGCGCTCGGGGCTCAGCCAGAGGTCCTCCGGCGCGATCTCGCCCGCAGGGACGTCCTCGGGCAGGTCGGTGGGGGACGGGATGCGCGCGCCCATCGGGGTGCCGCTGCTGGGGAGGGCCTGGAAGAAGCAGGTCGCGCCGGTGGACTTGCGCTGGCCGATCAGGGCGACGTCCTCGAAGTAGTGCTGGTCGGGCTCGCTGGGGACGTTGTAGCGGCGGCAGATGAACGCCCACTCCACGTCGGGATCGGCCTGCCCGCTCAGGGTGCGGCCCTGGATGCGGCCGAGGCGCGCGTGGGGGACGCACTGGCCGTCCCGCCCACCCAGGCCGAGGATGGCGGGGCGGTCGCAGCGGGTGGGGTAGTCGTCGTTGATGCCCAGGGGGTGGCCCTCCTGGGTGACCGGGATCTCCTCGCCGTCGAAGCAGGAGAAGCTGGGCACCACCCCGAGGTGCTCCTGGCACTCCAGGCCGTGGGCCAGGATGTCGAACTCGCGGGGCTCGGTGTCCTCGGTGTCCTCGGTGTCCTCGGTGTCGTCGGGCTGCCCGCTCTCCTGGCTGTCGTCGGCGGCCTGGCTGTCGTCGGCCTCGACCGAGCTGTCGTCGGGGCGCTGGACCAGGGTCGAGTCCAGCTGCATCTTCACGCTGCCGTCCGGGCAGCCCGCCAGCAGCAGGGCCGCCGCCACCGTCCACAGGGCGCTCCGCATCGTCCGCTCCCAGGAGAAGAGGTCACCGTCGAGGGCCAAGGGTAGCCCGAGCGGAGGGGCCTTGTCGTCAACTTGACGTGACCGGGACGGGGCGATCCGGCGACGAGGCCGCGGCGATGCTACCGTTGCCCCATGCTGGCCTGGATCGCCCTCCTCCCCGCCGTGTTCGCGGCTGAGCTCAGCCTGGGGATCGGCTACGCCCAGGCCTCCTACATCGAGGGCGCTGGCGCGGGTGCGCAGAAGCTGGTGGAGATCGGCGCGCTGCGGCGCTGGGAGCCCGGCTGGGAGCTGGAGGCCGGGGTGCGCCGGCTCATGGTCCCGGTGGTGCTGCCCCAGACCGCGTTCGACGTCTTCGTGGCCGGGCGGGCCTCGCCGGCCATCGGCCGTTGGCGCCCGGCGGTGGGGGTGGAGCTGGGGCTGACCGGGGCGTTCCGCTACGACTGGGCGGCGATCCTGGAGGAGCGCGCCGCGTACTCCCCCGCCCCGGAGACCTCGGAGTCCAGCCCGCTCTACCTCTCGGTGCAGGCCGAGCCGCTGCGCTTCCGGGTGGGGCGGATCACCGCCGAGGTCGGCGCGCTCTCGGTGGGGAGCACCCTGCCCCGCTGGGGCCGGCTGGCCCGGGTCGAGCTGGGCTGGCTGCACGTCGCGGTGGCGCTGTGATCTGGGCGCTGCTGCTGGCGTGCAGCCCCGCGCCGAGCCCGCTGTCCGACGCGGCGGTGGCCGACGCGGTCGCCGCCGGGGCGCAGGTCGACGGGGACCGGCTCATGGCCCTGGTCACCGAGCTGGTGGAGGTGCGCGCCGGGGAGCGGGGGCGCTGGTTCGCCTACTGGGAGAAGCCCCACGTCCGCGCGCTGTCCGCAGCGTGGTGCACCGACCAGCTCTCCGCCCTGGGCCTGGCTCCCCAACAGCACCGCACGGTGGAGGACGCCGTGGAGGCTGAGAACGTCTGGGTGGACCTGCCCGGGACGACGCGCCCCGAGGAGATCCTGCTCGTCACCGCCCACCACGACAGCTGGTTCCAGGGCGCCGACGACAACGCCTCCGGGGTGGCCGTGCTGCTGGAGCTGGCCCGGATCCTGTCGGCGGAGCCCGCCGAGCGCACCGTGCGCCTGGCCTTCTTCGATCAGGAGGAGACCGGGGCCACCGGCTCGCGACGCTTCTTCCGTGACTTCGATGAGGACGGCATCATCGGCGTCATCAACCTGGACAGCGTGGGCTACGCCGACCCGACCCCCGGCGCCCAGAGCGCCCCGCCGGGCTTCCGCATCCCGGACACCGGGGACTTCCTGGCCGCCATCGCCAACGACCCCGCCGCCGAGCCCCTCGCCCACGCCCTCCAGCTCGCCGAGGCCCTGGACCCGCCCGCCGTCGTCGCCGGGGCGCTGGGCCCGGGGGACGCCTTCTACGGGGCCACCCGGGACTTCCACCGCAGCGACCACGGGGCCGCCTGGCGGGAGGGCCTGCCCGGGGTGTTCTTCACCGACACCACCAACTTCAGGAACCCCCACTACCACCAGGAGACCGACCTGCCCGAGACCCTGGATCCGGCCTTCCTGGAGGACAGCGGCCGGGTGGTCGTGGCCCTGACCCGGGCCTGGGGAGACGCGCCGTGATGCTGTGGTGGGTGGGCGCGGCCCTGGCCGCCGAGGTCGACGTGCTGCTGGGGCTGGGCGCGGCGCTGCACAGCAGCCCCACCGACCTCGCCGCAGGGGTGGGTGGCGGCCCCGGCGTGCGGGTGCACGGGCCCTGGGGGCTGGCGGCGGAGCTGCGGGCCTCGGCGCTGGTGTACTCGGGGCCCCTGCTGGCGGTGGACCTCAACGCCCTGCGCTACTTCGAGGTCGGTCGGCTCCACCCGGCCCTGGGCCTCGGGGTGAGCACGCTGTGGGGCCCCCGCGTCCGCATCGCGGAGGACCCCGAGGCGATCGGCCCGCTGTGGGCTCCGGCGGCCTCGCTGCGGGCGGTGCTGCGTCCCCTCACCTTCCGGGAGGGGCCCTGGGAGGTCTGCGCGCTGGGGCTCTCCGTGGGGGCCGCGCCCCCGCCCCCCAAGACCGTCTCGGTGGGGATCGAGCTGCTCACCGTGAGCGGGCGCCTGGGCTGGGTGGCGCCGACGGAGGGGTGGTGATCCGGAGCGAGCGGCTGGCGCTGCGGCCCTGGCGCGGCGACGAGGTGGACGACGCCTGGGCGCTGTGGGGCGACCCGGCGGTGACCCGGCGCATCGCCCGCGCGCCCCTGACCCCCGCGCAGGTGACCGCGCGCCTGGAGGCGGAGCGCCGCTGCCAGGCGGAGCACGGCGTCCAGTACTGGCGCGCCGAGACCCACGGGGGGGTGTTCGTGGGCTGCGCGGGGCTGCACCCGCACCCCGACCCCGACACCTTCGAGCTGGGCTTCCACCTGGTCCGGTCGGCCTGGGGGCAGGGGTACGCGACCGAGCTGGGGGCGATGGTCGTCCGGCACGCCGTCGCCGAGCTGGGGGTGCCCCGGCTGTTCGCGGGGCACCACCCCGAGCACCACGCATCCCGACGTGTCCTGGAGAAGCTTGGTTTTCGGCCGATCGGGGCGCAGTACTTCGAAGGGACCGGGCTCCTCCATCCTTCGTACGAGCTGGTGTCGCCAGGGCAGCCCCCCATCGGTTAAGGCGAGCGGATGAGCACTCCCCAAGAAGTCGCGGTCATCGTCGGCGTCGGCCCCGGGTTGGGCGCCTCCCTCGCACACGCCTGCCACGCCGCGGGCATGAAGGTCGCCCTGCTCGCCCGCAGCGCCGACACCAGCGGTCCCCTGGCGGCCGGCCTCAAGGGCGCGCGGGCCTACGCCTGCGACGCCACCGACTACGGCAACGTGGACTCCACCTTCGCCCAGATCGACGAGGACCTCGGCGCCCCCACCCTCTGCGTGTACAACGCCGGGGCCTTCGAACCCGGCTCCATCCTGGACATCTCGCCCATCGACTTCGAGCGCTGCTGGCGGGTGGGCTGCCTGGGGGCCTTCTACGTGGGCCAGCAGGCCGCGCGGCGCATGGTGAAGGCCGGCCGGGGCACCATCCTGTTCACCGGCGCCACCGCCTCGCTGCGGGGCAGCGCGCGGTTCGCCAACCTCGCGGTGGGCAAGTTCGGGCAGCGGGCGCTGGGGCAGAGCATGGCCCGCGAGCTGGGCCCCCACAACGTGCACGTCGCCCACGTCATCATCGACGGCCAGATCCTCTCGCCCCGGTATCGGCACCTGCTGGACGACCGGGGGCCGGACAGCCTGCTCGACCCGGACGCCATCGCCGCCCAGTACCTCAACCTGCACGCCCAGCCGCGCAGCGCGTGGACGCAGGAGCTGGACCTGCGGCCCTGGGTGGAGAAGTTCTGATCGGGCCTTCGAGGAAGCCTCTGGTACGATGAGCCCCTCCCAGGAAGGAGCCCGTCGTCATGAGAGCCCTGCCCCTCGCGCTTCCCCTGCTCCTGCTGGCCTGCACGAACAAGGAGCCGGTCACCGACGACTCCGTGGCCACGGTCACCGACGCGGACGGTGACGGCGTGCCTGTCGAGGAGGACTGCGACGACGACGACGCGGCGGTCTTCCCCGGCGCGGCGGAGGCCTGCGACGACGTCGACCAGGACTGCGACGGCGCGGTCGACGAGGGCGTGCAGGTCACCGTCTACGCCGACGCCGACGCCGACGGCTACGGCGACCCCAGCGCCGCGTCCGAGGCCTGCGCGCCCGGCGGGGGCCAGGTCAGCGAGGCGGGCGACTGCGACGACGCGGACGCCGAGATCCACCCCGGCGCCGAGGAGCTCTGCGACGGCCTCGATCAGGACTGCGACGACGCGGTGGACGAGGAGGCCAGCGACGCCGGCACCTGGTACACCGACGCTGACGCCGACGGCTACGGGGACAGCGCGCAGGCGACGGTGGCCTGCGCCGCCCCCTCCGGCACCACCGGCGACAGCACCGACTGCGACGACGCCGACCCGGCGACATACCCCGGCGCCCCCGAGCAGCTCGACGGCGTGGACAACGACTGCGACGGCGAGGTCTCGGCCCTGGAGCAGGACCCCGACGGCGACGGCCTCGCCGCCCACCAGGAGCTGCTCTGGTACCTCGACTACACCTCGGCCCTCCTCCAGCCGGACGACACCAGCGTCAACGGGGCCTCCACGGTGGCGAGCCAGATGGCCGCCCTCGGCCTGACCTGGACCACCGCCACGCGCGCCGACACCGACCTGGGCGTGGACACCCTGGCCGAATACGGCACCGTGCTCTTCCTCATGTTCGGCGGCCAGGGGGCGCTCACCCAGGAGGAGACCGACGCCATCGAGGCCTGGATCGACGGCGGCGGCGCGATGATCGTGGTCGGCGGCTCGGCCTCCGCCCTGGCCTGCGACACGTTCAACTCCCTGCCCTCGGCCTGGGGCTTCTCCTGCACCCAGACCGGCTACTGGTCGGGCACCGGCGACAGCTACGCCAGCCACCCCCTGCTGGACGGCGTCAGCACGATCGGCGTCGCCGGGGCCAACTACTGGGAGGCCGTGGCCGCCCCGGCCGAGGACCTGGTGATGTACGGCAGCTACCCCATCGTCTCGGCCGCAGAGGTCGGAGATGGCCGCGTGGTGGTCATCACGGACGAGTGGCTGTTCTACAACCCCGAGCGCGGCGGCACCTCGCTGGGCTACGGCGACCACGAGCGCTTCCTGCAGAACGTGTGGACCTGGACGGTGGACGGCCTGGGCGAAGCCAACTGAGCGCTTGAGGGTCGACCGTCGTCGGTTACTCCTCCCCCATGCACCCTCCCCGAACGGGCCTGCTGCTGCTCAACCTGGGCACCCCGGACAGCCCGTCGACCGCCGACGTGCGGCGCTACCTCGCGGAATTCCTGGACGATCCCCGGGTGGTCGACATCCACCCCCTCGCGCGCAAGCTGCTGCTGAACCTCGTCATCCTGCCCTTCCGGCCGGCCCGGAGCGCGGCGGCCTACCGCACGATCTGGACCGAGCGCGGCTCCCCCCTGCTGTTCCACACCCGGGACCTCGCCGAGGGGGTGGCCGCCGAGCTGGGCCAGGGCTGGCAGGTGGAGGTGGCGATGCGCTACGGCAACCCCGACCTGCCCTCCGCCCTGCGCCGGCTCCAGGACGCCGGGGTGGACCGCGTCGTCGCCATCCCGCTCTACCCCCAGTACGCCAGCTCCTCCACCGGCTCCAGCCTGGAGCAGCTCTACCGCGAGGCCGGGCGGCTGCCGGCGGTGCCCGCGCTGGTCACGGTCAAGGACTTCTACGACCGGTCTGCCTTCCTCGACCCCGCCGCGGACGCCGCCCGGGAGGCCGTCACCGGCGCCGACCACGTGCTGTTCAGCTTCCACGGCGTGCCCGAGCGCCAGGTCCGGGCGACCGAGATCGGGGGGTCCGGGCGCTGCCTGGCGTCCAGGAGCTGCTGCGACCGCATCGGGCCGGTGAACCGCTGCTGCTACCGGGCCCAGAGCTTCGCCACCGCGCGGGCGCTGGCCGAGCGCCTGGCGCTGCCCCCCGAGCGCTGGTCGGTGGGCTTCCAGTCCCGGCTGGGGCGGACCCCCTGGATCCAGCCGTTCACCGACGCGCTCATCCCCGCGCTGGCCGAGCAGGGCGTGAAGACCCTCGCGGTGCTCTGCCCGTCCTTCGTCGCCGACTGCCTGGAGACCCTGGAGGAGATCGGCGACCGAGCCCGCGCGGACTTCCTGGCCGCAGGCGGGGAGGCGCTGCGGCTCGCCCCCTGCGTCAACAGCCGCCCGGACTGGGCCCGAGGGGTCGCAGACATGGCCCGAGCCGCGATCGGGGCCTGACGTCTTATAAAAATTATAACCTCATTGGTTTGGGCGTCGATTTGTCGTAGGTTTGCGATGCAGCCTCGCGATGGACGCGAGCCCCGACGGGAGACCCATTCATGAGCAGTGACGCCTTTGAGGTCTTTGAGCAGATGAAGTCCTTCCTGGGCTTCGGCGACGCCGACGTCGACAACCTCCGTGCCCTGGGGCCGGTTTTCGCGAAGCATGGGACCGGCATCACCGACCGCTTCTACGAGACCCTCAGCAAGGAGCCCGACACCGCCTCGTTCATCGAGGGTCGCGTCGACGCCCTCAAGGCGACCCACGGAGCCTGGATGAGCGAGCTGTTCGCCGGCGACTACGGCGAGTCCTACTTCGACCGCCGCCGCCGCATCGGCGAGGCCCACGTCCGCATCGGCCTCCCGCCCCAGTTCGTCGAGGGGGTCATGAGCTTCATCCGGGTCGACGGGCAGGCGGCCATCCTGGCCGAGGTCCCCGACCGCGACGAGGCCGTCGCGAAGTGCGGAAGCCTGGTGAAGATCCTCGACCTCGACCTCATCGTCATCAACCTCGCCTACGCCGACGAGCGCATCGAGCGCCTCACCAAGCTCACCGGCATGCGGCGCGCCTTGATCGAGAACATCATCAAGGCCGGCGGCAAGCGCAAGTAGGGCCGCGGCGGTCGGGGGCGGGCTTGCCCACGGTGGCCACGGCGACGATACTGTCGGGCATGGAGCGCCCCCCCTGCGCCGGCTTGTGGAGCACGCCGATGGTGCACGTCGACGGCAGCGTCACGACGTGCTGCCTCGACGAGCACATGGAGAACCGCATCGGGAACCTGCGGGAGACCCCGCTGGCGCAGCTGTGGAACGGCGAGATCATGAACGCCTGGCGCCGCGCCCACGTCGAGGGGCGGTTCGAGGACTCGGGGCCCCTCTGCCCGCGCTGCAACTGGCGCTCGGCGGGCGCGACCCCGGACGAGACCGTGGAGGCCTGGCTGGCGCGCGTCGGGGATGACGCGCTCATCGAGCGCTGGCGGGCGCGCAGGAGGCGCCGCCGGTGAGCCAGGAGGGCACGGACAGGACCGACGCACCCGTCATCCGCTGCCGCGGCCTGGGCAAGGTCTACCGCAGCGGCTTCTTCAGGATCCCCTACACCGGCCTGGAGTCCCTGGACCTCGACGTCTACCGGGGCGAGGTGTTCGGCTTCATCGGGCCCAACGGGGCGGGCAAGACCACGACCATCAAGATCCTGATGGGCCTCCAGTCGGCGACCTCCGGCACCGCCTCGCTGCTGGGGGTGGACCACCGGGAGCCCCGCTCCAAGGAGCGCGTCGGCTTCCTGCCCGAGCGGCCCTACTTCTACCAGCACCTCACCGCCCGGGAGTTCCTCCACTTCTACGGGGCCCTGTTCGACATCCCCAAGGCCGTCCGCGTGCAGCGCATCGGCGCCCTGCTGGAGCGGGTGCAGCTCGATCGCTTCGCCGACGTGCCCCTGGGCTCCTACTCCAAGGGCATGCTCCAGCGCGCCGGGGTGGCCCAGGCCCTGATCAACGACCCCGAGCTGGTCGTGATGGACGAGCCCATGAGCGGGCTGGACCCGATGGGGCGCATGCTCATCCGGGACATCATCTTCGAGGAGCGGGACGCCGGGCGCACGGTGTTCTTCTCCAGCCACATCCTGGCGGACGTCGAGCTGATCTGCGACCGGGTGGCCATCCTGGTCAACGGCCGGCTGCGGGGCTGCGGCACGATGGCTGAGCTGGTCGGCGATCGGGTCCGCCACGTCGACATCGCCTTCCGCCTGGCGACGGAGCCCCCCGCCGATCTCCCCGGCGAGGCGCTGCGCCGGGAGGGCGAGGCGGTCATCCAGCGCGTCGCCCCCGACCAGGTCGACCTCGCCCTGGACCGCATCCGGGCGGCCGGGGGCAGCGTGCTCAGCGTGCAGCAGGCCAAGGAGCAGCTCGAGGACGTGCTGCTGGACGAGGTCGAGCGGGCCGCGCCGGTAGACCGCAAGCGCCTGGGGGTGCTGACGTGAGGCAGCTCCTGGCCATCGCCGCCAACACCTTCCGGGAGAGCATCCGGGACCGGATCCTCTACTCCCTGGTGTTCTTCGCGGTGCTGATGCTGTTCACCAGCCTGGCCCTCGAGGAGATCACCGTCGGCGACCAGGACAAGGTCGTGCGCTCGGTGGCCCTGGGGGCGATCCGCCTGTTCGGCTCGGTGGTCTCGGTGTTCCTGGGCATCGGGCTGGTCTACAAGGAGATCGAGCGGAAGACCATCTACACCATCGCCAGCAAGCCCATCCCCCGCTGGCTGTTCGTGGTGGGCAAGTACGCCGGGCTGATGGCGGTCATCGCGGTGCTCATCGGGCTGATGGGGGCGATCTACCTCGTCCTGATCACCGTCCAGCAGGGCTTCCCCGGCGGCGGGGTGTTCCTGTCCTGGGGCATGCTCTACGTGGAGCTGGCGCTGTTGACGGCCTGGGCGATCCTGTTCTCGTCGTACTCCTCGCCGATCACCGCGTCGTCGTTCTCGCTGGCGGTGTTCGTCATCGGGCACCTCGCCGACGACCTGTGGCTGTTCGGGCAGCAGGCCGAGTCCGAGACGGTGCGCAAGCTCTCCGAGGTCATCTACTGGGTGCTGCCGAACTTCTCGGTGTTCAACATCCACGGGCTGGTCATCCACGACCTGCCCATCCCCGCCGGGCAGGTCCTGGGGGCGCTGGGCTACGGGGTGGGCTACACCGCAGCGGTGCTGGCCGTCGCCTGCATGGTGTTCAACACGCGGGACTTCAAGTAGTGACCCCTGAGGCCTTCCACATCTCCCTGCAGGTCTGGGCCTTCCTGGTCGCGCTGGCGGTGGGCAGCTTCCTCAACGTCTGCATCGCGCGGATGCCGGACGACCGCTCGGTGGTCTCGCCCCCCAGCCACTGCCCGGCCTGCGGCCACCGGATCCGGTGGTACGAGAACATCCCGCTTTTGTCCTGGGTGATGCTGCGGGCGCGGTGCAGCGCGTGCGGGACCCCCATCTCGCCGCTCTACCCGGCGATCGAGCTGCTCACGGGGCTCCTGGGGCTGTTGCTGTTCCGCAAGCTCATGCCCGAGGCCGGCGACGTCAGCCAGGCGGCCTTTGCGGCCTGGGCGGTGTACTTCGTCTTCCTGAGCATGCTGGTGGCCTCGACCTACATCGACTTGCGCCACTACATCATCCCCGACGAGTTCTCCATCTACGCCGTGCCGCTGGGGGTGGGGGCGTCGGCGCTGCTGACCTGGATGGGCTACGAGGGGGCCCTCACCTGGAAGCAGTCGGTGGTCGGGGCGCTCATCGGCGGGGGCTTCCTGCTGGTGGTCATCGGGGCGTACTGGCTGGTCAAGCGGGTGGAGGGCATGGGCTTCGGGGACGTGAAGCTCCTGGCCATGCTGGGGGCCTTCCTGGGCACCTGGCCGGCGCTGTTCTTCATCGTGCTGGTCAGCACGCTGCTGGGCTCTTTCGTGGGCCTGGCCATGATCGTGTTCCGCGGGCGCTCCTTCAAGGCGCAGCTCCCCTTCGGGCCTTTCCTGGCCTTCGCGGCGGTGATCTACGTGTTCTTCGGCGACGTGCTCATCGCGAAGTACCTGCCGTCGCTGATGTTCGTGCCCCTGATGCTGTAGGGGCCCGCTCAGCCGGCGAAGCGGATGACCACCTTGGGGTGGTCGGAGATCATGCGCTCGAAGGAGGCGCGCTCCCAGTCGCGGATGTCGACGAGGGTGCCGCGCCCCTCATTCAGGATGACCCGCCAGATCGCCTCCTGGATGCCGTTGGAGGTGTTCTCCAGCAGGTTGCGGGTGATCTCCCAGGTGCGGAAGATCTGGCGGCCCACGATGCCGTGGATGCGCACGCCGTTCATGACCACCCGGTGGAAGTCCTCGATCTGCGCGTCGCCGTTCTTGACCCCGAAGGCCACGACCTGGCCGCCCCGGCGCACCACCTTCAGGGCGTTGTTGAACGAGCTGTTGAAGCCCGCCATCTCCATCGCCACGTCCACGCCCACGCCGTCGGTCAGCTCGAGCACGCGCTCGCGCAGGGCGGGGTCGGAGGCCCAGGGGCGGTCCGGCGGGGGCAGCGCCGGGGTGAGCACCTCATCGCAGCCCAGCGCCTTGGCCATCGCGACGTGGTGGGGGTTGACCTCGACCCCGATGACCTTGGACGCACCCATGCCCCGGGCGATCAGCACCGCGAACAGGCCGATGGTGCCCGTGCCCAGGATGGCGACGGTCTTGCCGCGCAGGTCGGTGGCCGAGCAGGCGTGCACGGCGTTGCCGAAGGGCTCCTGGACGGCGGCGACCTCGGGGCGGATCTTCGAGAGGTCGGTGGGCCAGAGGCTCTTGGCGGGCAGCTTGATGTACTCGGCGAAGCAGCCGTCCATCGAGATGCCGATGATCTTGTCCCGGGCGCAGACGTGGGTGTCGCCCATGCGGCACTGGTAGCAGGCGCCGCAGATGATGTGGGACTCGGTGGAGACGATGTCGCCGGGCTTGAGGTTGTACTTGGGGCCCACCCGGGCGCCCACCTCGACGATCTCGCCCAGCAGCTCATGGCCGACGACGCGCTTGTCGCGGCCCTCCTCGTCCAGGCTGCCCAGGATCATGTCCCCGAAGGCCTTGCGCCACCAGATGCCTCGGTCCGACCCGCAGAAGCCCGCGTACTTCACCTTGATGATGCACTGGCTGCGGTCCTGACCGTCCTGCGGGTCGATGAGGGTGGGGACCGGGACGCGCTCCTTCACCAGACCGGTAGAGGTCGCCCAGTCCTCGCGGGAGCGGTCGAAGGTGAGGGCGAGCATGTCGGACATGGTGCCTCCGGACCATGAGGTCCTCTAACCGATCGGGGCCATGCAAGATGACACCCCTTGCCCGCCGGGCACCCCCGCCGCGACCGGTTTCACAACTCCTTGATGCCGCGCTCACGCCCCCCGGAAGGCGGCGCGGTAGCCGCCCACATGAAAGCCCAGGAAGATCACCGACAGCGCCAGGAACCAGGGCGCCCGCCCCGCCCAGGCGATCCCGGCCAGCCACAAGAGCGGCGTGACCGCGGGCCCGAACCACAGCGGGCTCCTTGTCGGCAGCCCCGCGGCCTGGGGGCCCATCACCGGCCACCAGCTCGCGAAGTAGACCACCAGCCCGACGCCGTACAGGGCCAGGCCTCTTCGATCCGCGTCCATCGGCACCCACAGCGCGCCAGCGAAGCAGAGGATCCGGGTGAGGTGCTCGCCCCCGGTCACCCAGGCGGGGGCGGTGCCCAGGTCGAAGGCCCGCTCCAGCTTTAGCCGGGCGGTGAAGGCGAGGTTCCACGCGAGGGGCGGCAGCAGCAGCCAGAAGCCGTTGAGCAGCGGAGGCATGGGCCACCTTCGCCCACTCCCGGCCCGCTGTCGACCGGCGTCCGCGCGTGCCCTGTGCAGGATCACCCCCGGCTTCCCGCCGGCCCGGCTATGCTTCAGATCCAGGCGCTCCTGCGGGGTGAGCACGACTTCCATGTCGCGGTCGACTCCGTGGAGGTCCCTTCTTCGCGCCCTGGCGCCTGGCGCGCATCTTGCATTCCTCACTTCATGCCTGACGCATCGGAGCCCCTCATGACCTCCCGGCTCGTCGCTCCCCTCGCGCTGTCCCTGCTCGTGTCCTGCATGGAGATGAACAACAAGGACGGCTACTACGCCGCCGACACCGGCCGCTACGGCGGCGCGGCCGGCGACAGCGGCGGCGGGGTCCGGCCCCCCGAGGACAGCGGCGACGGCTACGAGCCCGAGGAGGAGGACGACTTCCTCGCCCTGCGCCCCACCGCCACCGACAGCTACGTCTTCGTGGTCAACCGCAGCCGCAACACCGTCTCCCGGGTCAGCGTGCCCGGCCTGGAGGTCGTCACCGTCGAGGTCGGCGTCGCCCCGGCGGTGGCGCTCAGCACCCCCGACAACAGCCGCGCGGTGGTGTTCAACGAAGGCAGCGACGACGTCTCCATCATCGACGCCGCGTCCCTGGCGATCACCACCGTCGACGTGCGTCCCAACTTCAACCAGATGGTGATGTCCCCCGACGGCGTGTGGGTCGTCTGCTACCGCGACCAGTCCGTCGAGTCCGACGACCCCGCCACCGGCGGCGCCCAGTCCTTCAACGAGATCTCCCTGGTCAACACGGTCACCGGCGAGCACTTCCTGCGCATCGTCGGCTACAACCCCCGCCAGATCCGCTTCACGGACGACGGCAGTCTGGGGCTGGTGGTCACCGACGAGTACCTCGCCGTGCTCGACCTCTTCGCGTCCGACCCCTCGGTCTCCATGATCCAGGTCGCCGACGACCTGCTCGACCCCCCGCCCGCCGAGGAGGTCGCGATCAGCCCCAACGGCGACTACGCCTTCCTGCGCCAGTTCGGCCAGGACGACATCGCGGTCATCGACCTCGCCCTGTCCGAGCTGGTCACCCGCGTGCCGGTGGGCCTCAACCCCACCGATCTGGACATCACCCCCGACGGCGCCCAGGCCGTGGTGGTCAGCCGGGGCTCCAACGAGCTGCACGTGCTCGACGCCTCCGACCCCTTCGCCACGCCTGAGGTCCTCTCCCTGCCCGAGACCGAGCTGATCGGCTCCATCCGCTTCTCGCCGGACAACAGCCGGGCCATCCTCTACACCACCGCCGCCGACGTGGCCCACTACACCACCTGGGACCGGGACACCGGCGCGTTCACCACCCGCCGCCTCAAGAAGCCCGTCGCGGGGGTGGCGCTCTCCCCCGACGGCGGCACGATGCTGGTCTTCCACGACGCCGAGCGCGACGCCGCCGACACCCCGGACACCAGCCCATTCTACGGCCAGGACGCCCTGACCCTCATCTCCCTGCGGGACTTCCGGGAGAACGCCCTGCTGCTCAGCGCCGAGCCCATCGCCTACGCCAACGCCACCGACGGGTCCCACGGCTACTTCATCATGGATGAGCAGCCCTACCTCGAGGTGCTCGACTACAGCGAGCTGTCCCACGAGGAGGTCACCCTGCGGTCCACCGCGGTCCACGTCGGCGTGCTGCCCGGGACCACCTACGCCTTCGTCAACCAGGAGCACGAGCTGGGGCGGCTGTCGTTCTACGACCCCTCCACCGGCGTCCTGGAGACCATCACCGGCTTCGAGCTGAACGCCGGCATCGAGCACTGAGAGACCCCATGCGACCCATCGCCCTGCTCCCCCTGCTCGCCGCAGTGGCCTGCTCCCCCTGGGAGCGCCTGCCCCACGGCAGCTCCGCCTGGCACGAGCTGCCCCTGTGGAGCCCCGACGCCGTGGCCCTGAGCGACGGGCTCTACGTGCAGCTCCCCGCCGCCCGCGCCCTGGCCCGGCTCACCCCCGACGGCCAGTGGGAGGCCCTGGACCTCAACGGCAGCGTGCCCGCCCGCATGATCGCGGCCCCCGACGGCGAGACCCTGCTGGTCTTCGGCGCCTACCCCGCCTGCGACAGCGACGACCCCGCCATCGAGACGGTCGAGGACTGCGAGGATGAGGGCGAGGAGCTGATCACCGTGACCGAGCTGAGCATCCTGCGCGAGGGCGCGGTCGTCGCCCAGCTCCCGGTCGAGGCCCACTTCAACGCCCTGACCTTCACCAGCGACGGCGCCCGCGCGGTGGCGTACCTGGACGACACCCAGGGCGTGGACTTCGACATCGCGGGGGTGGGCAACCCCACCAAGGTCCTGTTCATCGACCTGGCGACCGGCGAATCCACCCCGGTGCCCGTGGGCTTCGCTGCCGACCGCATCCTGTTCAACGACGACGACTCCCGCGCGGTGGTGCTCTCCCGCTCCCAGGTGGTGGTCGTGGACCTCACCAGCCCCGACTACGACATCGCGGCGCGCTTCCCGCTGTCCCTGGACGTGGACGACCGGGTCACCCCCGACGACGTCGCGCTCACCCCCGACGGCCGCTACGCCCTCATCACCATCGCCGGGGCCCCCGAGCTGTACGTGCTCGACCTGGAGCAGGAGTCCATCAACATCGTCACCCTGGCGAGCCCGCCCACCGACGCGGTGGTGGACGCCAACGCCGACCGCACCCTGATGGTGTTCGGCGACGACAACCGGGTGGACATCCTGGAGCACGCCTACTTCGAGGTCCAGGAGGTGGCGCTGGACGAGCCCACGACCCGCATCGTCCAGGGTGACACCTTCGCGCTGCTGTTCAACGACTCCGGCCGCAACGACACCCACGACCTCTACCGGCTGGACCCGCTCACCACCGAGCTGGTGGAGTACCGGCTGGAGAACCCGGCGGCCAGCGTGGCCCTCTCCCCGGAGCAGGACTACGCGGTGGCCATCACCCGGCCCGAGGGGGGCTTCATCGACGGGCTGGAGGGCTTCTACGACGCCAACTGGGGTCTGGAGATCGTCGACCTCAACGGCACCCGGACCATCGCGCTGGTGGCCGAGGCCGAGCCGGTGGGCCTGGCCTTCGCCGAGGGCGACGGACCGCCCACGGCGCTTGTGCTCGTCGACGGGGTCGACGACCTGCTGCGCCTGGACCTCTCCAACGGCGACGCCGCGCCCGTGGAGCTGGTGGACACCCCGCTGGGCATCGGCGCTTTCGGGGACGGCGGCTACTACATCACCCACGACGCGGCGCTGGGGCTCGTCAGCTTCCTGGACCCCACCACAGACACGCTGACCCCCATCGGCGGCTTCGCGAGCATCGGCCTGATCGCCGAGCACGAGGTGCCCCTGCCGGTGCGCGACGGGACGGAGGGCTGAGCCATGATCTTCGCGTTGATCTCCATGCTCTCCGGCTCGGCCCTGGCCGCAGACCACGGCGCCTCGCTCGAGCTGGGCACCCTCGGCGCCTTTGACCAGGGCTGGGAGACCTTCCGGGAGCGCAACAACCTGCCCTCCTTCGGGGTGCAGGCCCAGGTGGCCGTCCACGACCGCGTGGCGGTGGTGGGCTCCTACCACCGCCACCGGGCCGGGGCGCTGCACAGCTTCAACCTGGACCGCTTCGAGTCCGGGGTCCCCGGGGGCGGCGAGGGCTTCGTCGCGTCCTTCACCGGGAACACCTTCGGGCTGGGGATCCGCGCCGACATCGAGCCCGTGCCCATCCTCCAGCCCTACGTGAGCGCCTCCGGGCTGCTGGTCCAGGGCACCGCGCGGCTGGACGACGACACCGACGACGACGAGAACCCCAACCAGATCGTGGCCCGGGGGCTCGCGCCCGGCTTCGCGGTGGCCGGCGGCGGCCAGCTCCTCGTGGGCGCGCCGAGCTGGACGGTGGCCCCCACCCTCCACCTGGAGATGGGCTACAACTGGACCACCCAGCTCGACCTGGACGCGCTGGGAGACGTGGCGTTCCGGGGCTTCTACCTGCGGACGGGGCTGGGCGTGCGGTTCTGACGACCGATCCCTTGACAACCCCCGGGTCCGTGCGCAGGCTAGGTCCATGCGCAAGCCCTACGAGATCCTCGGCCCGGGCGGCTTCACGGCAGACCAGGTGCCCTCCGGCAGCCCCTACGAGCTGGTGGACGGCCACCCGGTGGTCTGCCTGCCCACCGGCCGCCGCGGCTCGGTCGCCAACCTCGACGGCGGCATGGTCATCGCCACCGACCCGGCGGTGAAGCGGGCCGGGGTGGACCTGGGCGTCTCCCCGTCCAAGCGCCAGCTCCGGGCCCCCGACGTGGCGGTCCTGGCGGACGACGAGCCCGACGCCCCTGGGTGGGCGCGGTCCGCGCCCCCGCTGGCGGTCGAGTACGCCGACACCGGCCAGGACGAGGGCGAACTCAGCGCCCGCATCGCCGAGCTGCTGGCCGCCGGCACCCGCTTCATCTGGGTGGTTCGCCTCGACGGCATCCGCCGGGTCGAGGTCCACACCCCCGACGCGCCGCCCACGCTCCACACCCTGGGCCAGCAGCTCACCGCCCCCGGCGTGCTGCAGAACCCCGTCCCGGTGGAGGCGTTGTTCTTCCACGACGCCGCCCAGCGGGTGGCCCTGCGCAACCTCCTCCAGCGCGAGGGCTACGCCGACCTCGACGAGGTCCGCGCCGAGGCCATCCTGGAGGGAGAGACCCGCGGCGAAGCCAGGGGCCAGACCGAGGGTCAGGCCGTCGGCCTGCGCGCCGGCCTGCGGGTCGTGCTCCAGGTCCGGGGCTTCACCCTCAACGCCGAGCAGGAGGCTGCCCTGGCCGCCGCCGACCCGGACACCCTGCGCCGCTGGCTCGACGCCGCGGCCACCGCCGAGACCGTCGACGCCCTGTTCGGCTGAGCCTCACCGCTGCCGCCAGTCCCCCGAGGCGATCGGCGACCACCCGGGCTCCGGCGCCCTGGGCCAGAGGTAGCCCATCACGCCGCGCCCGTCGGCCAGGGCCACCGGCTCCCGCACGAAGCGCAGGGGGTGGCCCTCCAGCCCGTCCACCCGGGCCAGGGTGGGGGCGTCGACGGCGTACAGCTCGCCCCGCACCGCCGCGAACCCGCCCCGCAGCATCGCCGGCCAGGGCCCGGTGCTCCACAGGGTGAAGGTCGCCGCGGTCACCGCCAGGCCCACCATCGGCGCGCCGCCCAGCCAGGCGTGGTTGCGCTCGCCGCGCATCAGGGTGCCGTAGACGAAGAGGTGGACCATGGCCCGACCGAGCCCTCCGGCCGAGTGTAGCGCCCCGGGACCCGCTCCGATAGATCGTCCCTCCCGGAACAGCAGGAGGACGGGCATGCCCGAGGCCAGCGCCGCCACCCAGGCCCCCAACGCCGACGCCCCCACCGACGACGAGCTTCGTCTGGCCTACGAGGTCGCGGTCCGCTCCCGCACGGTTGAGGAGCACATCGTGCGCCTCGCCAGCCGAGGTGAGGTCAAGTTCGCGATCTGGGGGCCCGGCGAGGAGGTCCACGGCAGCGCCACCGCGCTCGCGCTGTCCAAGGTGGTCGGCCCCGGGCGCCTGGGGCTCGTGCCCCACTACCGCTCCGGCTGCCTGGTCTCGATGTGGTGCGCCCTGCACGGCTACGGCGACTTCACCCGGAACATGCTGCGCCAGCAGTTCTCCAAGGACACCGACCCCATGAGCCGGGGGCGGCAGATGGTCTACCACCTCGACATCCCGGAGGTGGGCGTCCTGCCGGTGCAGAGCCCGGTCGGCATGCAGCTCGGAAAGGCGGCGGGCTACGCGCTGGGCTTCAGGAAGAAGGGCGTCCGTGATGCCCTGTCCATCGGTATCGTGGGAGACGGCACGACGGCCGAGGGCGACATGCACGACGCCATGAACGCCGCCAGCGTCTGGCAGCTCCCCTTCATCCTGATGGTCACCGACAACGGCGTGGCCATCTCCACCACGCCGGACGAGGGGCGGGGCATCAAGGACTTCGCCGCCTACGCCGCCGGCTTCGGGGTCCAGCACTTCTCCTGCAACGGCTCGGACTTCTGGGACACCTTCCACACCACCCTCGCCGCCGCCCGCTACGTGGTCGGCGAGCAGAGGCCGGTGCTGCTCCACGTCCACGGCCTGCCCCGCTTCAACGGCCACTCCTCCGCCGCCGACATGACCTTCGACCTCAGCCAGAGCGACCCCATCCTGGCCTTCGGCCGGACCCTGGTCGAGCGCGGCGTGCTGGAGGAGGCCGACATCATGAAGCGCATCGAGGGCACGGGGCGGGACTTCTTCTCCCACCACGACCTCGGGCACGTCATGGGCCGTCAGGACGAGGAGGTCCGCGCGCTGATGGCGGAGGTCCGCGCCGAGCCCGACCCCCCGGACGCGTCCATCCTGGAGAACATCTACCCCCCCTTCCCCCAGGTCACCGAGCCCCAGCCCCAGGGCGGCACCACCAACGTGACCTACGGTGGCGCCATCCGCGCGGCCCTCGACCACATCATCGAGCACAAGGGCGGGCTGGTCACCGGCCAGGACGTCGGCAAGCTGGGTGGCGTCATGCAGGCCACCGCCGGCCTCAAGAACAAGCACCCCGACCGTGTCATCGACGCGCCCCTCAACGAGCCCCTGATCATGGGCACCGCGATGGGCGCGGGGCTGCACGCCGACGTGCACGCGCTGCCCGAGATCCAGTTCGGCGACTACTCCCTGAACACCTTCCACTGGCTGGTGCACCTGGGCAACCTCTACTGGTGCAGCAACGGCAACTCCTCCTGCCGGCTGGTGATGCGCACCCCCACCGACCCCTTCGGCGGCGGCGCGGTCTATCACTCCATGTCCATCGACGGCTACTTCACCCCCATCCCCGGGCTGGTGATCGTGATGCCGTCGACCTCCTGGGACGTCTACGGCCTGCTGATGACCGCCAGCGAGTACGACGGCCCGGTGGTCTGCCTCGAGCCCAAGTGGATGTACCGCCAGACCCTCGGCCCTGCGTTCCCCGGCGAGCCCACCGACCCCGAGGGCATCTCCACCCTCAAGAAGGGCATCATGCGCGGCGAGATCCCCGACCTGCCCCGGGACGTGCGGGTGCCCTTCGGCAAGGGCGTCATCCGGCGCTCGGGGGAGGACCTCACCCTGGTGGCCTGGGGCTGCGCGGTGTGGAAGGCCATGGACGCGGCCACCGCCCTGGAGAAGCAGGGGATCTCCGCGGAGGTCATCGACCTGCGCACCCTGGTGCCCCCCGACCTGGAGCTGATCTACGCGAGCGTCGCCCGCACCGGGCGGCTGATCGTGGCCGCTGAGGACCGCAACTTCGCCGGCTTCGTCCGCAGCATCCAGGGTCACGTGGTCGAGCGCTTCCCGGGCCTGCCCACCCGCGCCCTGGGCCAGAAGAACGTGCCGGGCATCGCCCAGAGCCTCAAGCTGGAGCACGCCACGATCCTCACGGACAAGGACATCATCGCCGCCGCGCGCGCGCTGATGGACACCGAGGTGAGGGGCTCCGCGCGGCCACAGTGGGCCTGGGTGCCGCCCCGCTTCTTCGTCAGCTGAGCGATCCGCGTGCGCCGCTGGCGATCGGCGCTGCTCGTCCTGGTCGGAGCCCTCGCGGTCTGGCTGGGCTGGCCGATGCGCCTGCCGCCGCCGGTCGAGGCCACCCGGGTGTTCGACCGGCAGGGGCTCCTGATCGCCGAGCGCCCCGCGCCGGAGCAGGCCACCGGGGCCTGGGTCACCGACTTCCCCCCGGTCCTCATCGACGCGGTGCTGGCCGCCGAGGACCACCGCTACCGCTGGCACCTGGGCGTTGACCCCATCGGCGTCCTGCGGGCGGCCCGCGCCAACCTCGCGGCCGGGGCGGTGGTGCAGGGGGGCAGCACCATCCCCCAGCAGCTCGCCCGCACCCTGTGGACGCGCCCGCCCGGGCTGCGCGGCAAGCTGTGGGAGGCCTCGGCGGCGGTGCGGCTCAGCGTCCGGCTGTCCAAGGATGCGTTGCTGGAGCAGTACCTCAACCGGGTCTACCTGGGGAACCTGAGCTTCGGCTTCGACGCCGCCGCCCGGACCTGCTTCGGCAAGCCGGTGGGGGCGCTCTCCCTGGCCGAGGCCGCGCTGCTGGCCGCGCTGCCCCGCCGCCCCAACGACCTCGACCCCTGGCGCAACCCCGCCGGAGCCCGCGCCGCCCGCAACCGCGTGCTCGATCGCATGGAGGCCCTGGGATGGGTGAGCGCGGAGATGGCCGCCCTGGCGCGATCCCAGCCCCTCGGGCTGCAGCAGAGCCCACCGTGGGACCACGCCCCGCACCTCATCCGGCGGCTGGAGCCCCGCGGCGGCGACCTCCACACCACCCTGGATCTGGGGCTGCAGCAGGAGGTGGAGCGGCTGGTGGCGCAGACCGTCGAGCGGCTCAAGGGGCGCGGGGTGACCCAGGCGGCGGTGCTGGTGGCCGAGACCCGCACCGGGCGGGTGCTCGCCTACGTCGGCTCGGCGGGGTGGACCACCGAGGCCGGCCAGGTCGATGGGGTCATGGCCCCCCGCAGCCCGGGCAGCGCGCTCAAGCCCTTCGTGTACTGGCTGGCGCTGGAGCGCGGGAAGCGCCCTGGCGGCATCACCCTGGCGACCGCGCTCGCGGATCTTTCGGGGAGCTGGTCGACGACCCACGGCACCTGGAGCCCCAGCAACTACGACCGCCGCTTCCAGGGGCCGGTGCTCGCGCGGCGGGCCCTGGCCACCAGCCTCAACCTGCCAGCGGTGCGGGTGCTGGAGGGCCTCGGGGTGGCCGAGCTGCACCGCCGGCTGCGTGAGCTGGGGCTCACCACCCTCGACGAGCGCCCGGACCACTACGGGCTCGGCCTGACCCTCGGGGACGCCGAGGTGCGCATGGACGAGCTGCTCGCCGCCTACCTGACGCTGGCGAACGGCGGGCGGTGGCGCGCGCTCACCTTCACCCGCGGCTCTCCCGCGCAGGCCTTCGACGTAGGGGACAGCCGCGCCGCCTGGCTCGTGCTCGACGCCCTGAACGACCCCGACGCCCGAGCGCCCGCCTTCGGGGTTGACTCGGTGCTGGAGCCGGCGTTCGACCTGGCGGCCAAGACCGGCACCAGCGTGGGCTGGCGGGACAACTGGGCGGTCGGGGTCACCCCCGAGGTGGGCGTGGCGGTGTGGGTCGGCAACTTCGACGGGGCGCCGATGATCGACATCAGCGGCATCACCGGGGCCGGGCCGCTGCTGGCGGCGGTGGTCCGGGCGGCGCACACCGGCGAGCGCGACCGCTTCGAACGGGCCCGCTTCGACCCGGGCAACGTCCTGCGGGCCGGGCAGATCTGCCTGCTGTCGGGCCTGCGGGTCGGGCCGGACTGCCCCGGCGCCCGGGTGGAGCGCTTCCTGCCGGGCACCGCGCCCCAGGAGACCTGCGACTGGCACCGCCGGGTGGAGGTCGACGCGGACGGCGCGCTGGCGACCGGCTGCCCGGGGGCCCGGGAGATCACCGTGGTGGCCTGGCCGGCCCGGTACGCGGCCTGGGCCGCAGAGACAGGGCAGCCCCGGTGGCCGGAGCAGGACCACAGCTGCCAACCCATCGAGGCCCCGGAGCGCCCCGCGGAGGCCCCCGGCATCGCCTGGCCGCCGGACGGCGTGGTCTTCTACCTGGAGCCGGACCGGCCCACCGACCACCAGGCCATCCCGCTGCGGGCGGCCGCGCCAGCCGGTACGCGGGCGGCCACCTGGCGGATCGACGGGGAGATCCTGGCGACCCCGGAGGCCCCCTTCGAGGCGCGCTGGGTGCCGACCCCGGGGCCCCACCGGGTCAGCCTGGAGTTGGACGGCGCCCAGGTCGGCGTCGCCCGCGTCCACGTCGGCGCCTCCTCACCTTGACGGGGGCCCCCGCGCGCACCAAGTTCAATGGACGGAGCACGGATGCTGATCCTCTTGACCCTGCTGGGGTGCGCGCACACCGGCCCGCTGCCGTCGGGCACCTGGGGCGGCGACGGATACACCCTCGATGTCCCCGAGGACGGGGCCCCGGTGCTGCGCGGCGCGTGCGGTCAGGGCGTGGTGGAGGGGCCGCTGGTCGCCGACGCGCAGAGCGCGGTGGTCGCCGAGCTGACCTGGACCACCCCCTCGGGGGCCGAGGAGCCCGGCCGCATCGACGCGTCGGCGCGGGGGCGCAAGCTCACCGGGCACCTCGTCGTGGGCTCCTTCCCGGAGATGATCGACGACATCGAGCTGAAGCGTGGCCGGGAGGGGACGTTGGGGGCCTGCGAAGGTGAAAATATTCCCCCGGGGTGAGGTTGCGTCAACACCGACGCAGCCTGCGTCGCCCGTGACGATCCGAGGGTCCTGGAGTCGTCGAAAACCCAGGAAGACCCGTTGACCGAAACTGGTACACTTCTTGCTTGTTCATGAAACCGTAGGCACGGCGCCTACGCCTGGTGAAGTGTGGGTTGCAATGCCCCGTCACGGAGCGCCGACCAGGCTTACCGGTTCTACCAAACCAGAACTTCACAGACATGAGCGCCCGTGACGGGGCATCCTTCTTCTTCCAGGGGACAGACGGTCCTCTGGAATGACACGTTCGCTTACATGCGTCAACGACGACGCAGCCTGCGTCGCCTGTGACGATCCGGGCGCCCGAGGGTCAATAAAAACCCAGGATCATCCGTTCGCGGGCGATGGCATGACTCTTGCTTCATGGTGGGCGTTGGCACGGAGCCAGCGCCTGGTGAAGTGTGGGTTGCAACGCCCCGTCACGAAGCGCCGACCAGGCAAAGACGTTCCCACGAGTGAACATCACCCAACCGAGCCTTCGTGACGGGGCTTCCTCAAATCGGGCAGCGGGACGAGCCGCCCCTCCCGGTTCACACAGCACAGCTCGACGCGGCCCTCCACCTTGGGGCCTTGCCCGTCCCGCCAGATGGACTGGTCGAACACCGCGCGGTACTCGCTGGGCACGGTGACCCGGGTCCGCACCTCCAGCCGATCCCCGAAGCGCATGCCCTCCTTGAAGCGCAGCTCGGCCTTGTACACGACGAAGCCGACGCCCTGCTCCTCGTAGAGCTTCACCAGGGCCTCGACCCCGAGCAGGTGCTCCCGGGCGCGCTCGAAGTACTTCAGGTAGTTGGCGTGGTAGACCACGCCCGTGAAGTCGGTGTCCTCGTAGTACACCTGGACGGGGAAGGAGTGGACCTGGTCGAGCATCGGGGCCTCAGGGGCAGGGGCCGGGGGTCTCCGCGCGGTACCACTCCCGACCGACGGCCGCGCCCAGGACCTCGTCCAGGGTGAGGTGCATGGGCACGGTCTCGTTGGCCAGCCAGAGCGCGGTCTGGTCGGCGAAGTAGGGCGAGTCGGTGAGCGCGGACTGGCCGCCGGGGATGATGTTCTCGCCGGTCACGCCGTCGGGGCCGAGCGCGACGACCATGCGGAAGACCGGGCCGCTGCCGTAGGTGAACCGGGTGCCGGAGAAGCCCGGGTTGGCGGCGTCGACGGAGAACTGGTCCCCGGGCCGCGGGAACTCCTCCAGGTCGGCGCGGGGATCGCCACGCGGGATGTCGGCGGCCAGAGGCAGGGTGTCGGTGGTGATGGAGAACTGCTCGGTGATGGCGGCGTAGGGGCCGTCGTTGCCCAGGAAGTCCCCCAGGATCGAGTCGAAGTGGACCGTGTGCTTGAGGCCCCAGATCCAGGTGTCCATGTTCACGCTGCCGTAGGCGTCCTCCGAGGTCAGCCAGCCCAGGGCGTCGACCAGGGCGGACAGGGCCACCTCCTCGCTGGTCTCGACGGGCTCGGTGCCGAGCACGTCGAAGAACGCGGTCTCCTCGGTGTCCGGGTTCCAGGAGGCCAGCCCCAGCGGGTTGTCCGGGCCGCGCCCGTCGACCATCAGGCTCAGGGCGCGGGTGCGCGCGGAGCTGCCCCAGGGGGACCACACGTTGGGCAGCCCCTCGTCGTCGATCACCCCGCTGAGGAAGCGCGGGAACCAGGCGTTGAACAGCGTCGTGGCCACCGCGTGGGCGTCGTCGCCGGGGGCGGGCTGGTGGTAGAAGGTCTCGACCCCGGAGGGGGTGGGGGTGTCGGCGTCCAGCCAGGCGGCCAGGCGCGCGGCGGCCTCGTCGACGGCCTCGGGGTCCTGGAGGTACAGGTCCAGCAAGCGCTCGTCCGCGGAGCCGGGCTCCACGAAGTCGTCCTGGCTGAGCGCCACGGCGTGGGCCACGGCGTCGATCAGCACCGGGGTGAACTGCTCGCCCAGGCGGGAGCGGGTGTCCCCCTGGATCTCCACCATCGCGGCCTGGTCGGCGGTGCCGTCAGCCACCACCTCGGCGAGGCGCTGGTCGATGGTGTCGGCCCGGTAGCCCGAGGACCACGGCCCGCCGATGTACCAGGCGTCGTTGACCAGGGACTCGTCCAGGCTCAGGCCGCTGGGGTCGTTGTTGGCCGAGAGCACGTAGCCCTGGGCGGGGTCGATGCTGTAGGGGTAGGCCTCGTGGGGCACGAGGCAGCGCTCCGGGTCGCTGGACTGGGTGAAGTCGGCCTTCCAGCCGTCCATCGGGACGGTGAAGCTGCCGTAGCGGGTCCCGTCGATGAGCTGGGTGGGGTCGGCGCCATCGGCCCAGGCGCCGTCGCTGCCGCGGTCCAGGTAGCTTCGGCAGGGCACCGCCTGGAAGCCGGTGTAGAGCACCGAGCCGTGGACGTCCGCGACGACCATGTTCTGGGAGTAGGCCACCAGGCCCTTGGTGGCCTCGTGGAACTCCTCCACGCTGTCGCTGTGCCCGAAAGCGTCGAGGGCCGCCATGATGTTGCCCTGATCGAGCCCGGTGTAGTCGAAGCTGATCGCGGTGATGACGCCGTCGCCGTCGACGTCACCGGGCACGACCCAGTCGCCGCCCAGCATGACCACGGCCTGGCCGGGCTCGGCGTCCTCGGGGTCCCCCAGCGGGGTGCCCTCGACGTCCGCGATCCAGCGGCCGTCGGCGGTGGTCCACCGGGCCCAGGTCTCGGTGCGGCCCACGCTGCCCAGCAGGGGCACGTCCGCGATCACGAACGCCTCCTCGGCGGCGCTCAGCGGCACCCAGGCGTCCTGGAAGCGGGTGGCGGCGGGGTAGCCGTCGGCATCGAGCTGCAGCTCCTCGCGGTACCAGTCGGTGATGTCGCCCAGGAGCTGGGTCTGGCTCCACGCGACCCGGCCGTTGGTGCCCACGGCCATGTAGGGCAGGCCCGGGATGCTGACGCCGACCTGGTGGGTGTCGCCACCCCCCAGCACGACGGTGTCCAGGCCGATCTGCCAGAACAACGAGGGGATGGAGAGGGGGAGGTGCCCGTCGCCGGCCAGCAGGGCGCGGCCGTCGGTGGTGTGGGTGCCGGAGACGGCCCAGGCGTTGGAGCCGAAGCCCTGCTCCCAGTCGTGGCCCAGCCGGCGCTGCAGGCGGGCGAGGCGGCTGTCCAGGCGATCCAGGGTGCCGCGCTCCACCCCGCTGGGGCCCACCCGCCGGGTCTGCGCCGGGCGCCCCATCGGCGGCCCCGCCGCGCCGCCGTCGGTCCAGTCCGGCGCAGAGACCACCGGGTACACCGGGGCGACCCGCTGCCAGATGTCCTCGATGGCCCCGGCCCGGCGCAGCTCGCCCAGCGCCGCGCCCTCGAACAGGGTGGGGAGCTGCTCGGCGGTGGCTGCCCGGCCCACGTCCCCGGTCTCGAAGCCCAGCTCGTAGATGAGGGTGGCCCCGATGCCGGCGACGGAGCGGCGGTCGAAGGGCTGCATCAGCGCCTCGGGGCTGTCCGCGCCCAGCAGCCCGGCGGCCAGCTCCAGCTCGCTGGGCGGCGGCAGGCGCCCCTCATGGACCTCCAGGATGTAGTGGTTCACGCCCTCGGCGAAGGCGTCGTAGAGCGCGGCCTGGTCCGGGGTCAGAGAGGCCAGGAGCTGGTCCGCCACGAAGGTCATCGCGTTGGAGCGGGACTCCATGTCCGTCTCCAGGGCGTCCTGGCCCAGCAGCTCGGAGACCGTGCCCAGCCCCAGGCGACGGGCGAGGTCCATCTCGAAGTAGCGGTCCCGCGCCATCACGAAGCCCAGCACCCGCCCCATGTCCTCGCGATCGTAGGCGTAGACATAGGGGACGTTGGACTCCGCGCGCACGACCTGGGCGTCGCAGCGCAGGCCGGGCATGGCCCGGGTCTCGGTGGCCTCGACCCCCGCGAAGGGATCCGGGGCGGGCTCGCCGCCGTTGCAGGCGAGCTGGGCGAGCAGTGCAAGCAGGGGCAGGGTCGAGCGCATGGGGACCTCAGCGTGGGACACCGCAGGATATCCCACGCCGAGGGTTCAACACACTACTCGGCGGCCGCCTCGTTGATGTTCAGGATGAAGTTGCCGGTGGCCGCGCCGTAGCCGGACAGGGCGATGTAGTAGGTCACCCCGGAGTCCACGTCGGCGGAGAACTCGGACTCGTTGTTGGTCTCGTTGTCGCCGTCGTCGTCGCAGGCCAGCTCGCCGCAGCCCGCCTGGCCCAGGAGGCCCAGGATGGTGTCGTAGTCCGAGCCGTAGCTGTCGAAGGTGTAGGTGCCGGTGGACGGCGCGGTCCAGGAGAACAGCACGCTGGCCCCCGCGCCGGTTCCGCAGTCGCTGTAGATGGCGTCGGTGGCGCTGGCGTTGCTGCCGCTGGCCACCGAGGCGCCCGTCGCGCCGCCCAGGTCGGAGGTGACCGCCACGGTCGCGTCGGCGATGTTGAGGGAGTAGGCGCCGTAGTCCTCCTCGCTGTAGGTGTCGAGGACGATGAGCACGGGCTCGCCAGCGCCGAAGCCGAAGGTCGGGAGCTGGGACTGGAGGCTCTCGTCGGCGTCGTCGTCGCAGTCGAGCTCCTCGCCGCCGCAGCCGTCCAGCACGCGCAGGACCGTGTCGTGGTCGCTGCCGAAGGTGTCGATGGAGTAGCAGCCGTCCGCCGGAGCGGTCCAGGCGAAGATGTTGTCCAGGCCGCCGGTGGAGCCGCACTCACCTTCGACCTCGTTGGTGGCCGCGGAGTTGTCGCCGGTCCGCACGCCGGTGCCGGTGCCGTTGCCCGCCGAGTCGTCCACGCAGCTGCAGGCCGCGTCGGCGGCGCAGTCGTCGTCGCCGCAGTCGGTCACGCCATCGCCGTCGTTGTCGACGTAGTCGGTGCAGTCGGCCTCGACCTGGCACTCGGCGGCGCTCTCGCAGTCGCTGTCGTCACAGTCGACGGCGCCGTCGTTGTCGTTGTCATTGCCGTCGGCGCAGTCGGTCTCCACGCAGGCCGGGTCCGCGGCGCAGTCGCTGTCGTCGCAGTCGACGGCGCCGTCGCCGTCATCGTCCGCGCCGTTGGCGCACTGCTCGGCGGTGCCGGTGTCGTCGCCGCTGGTGTCGTCGGTGGCGCTGGTGTCGTCGCCGCCGCTGGTGTCGTCCGTGTCCTTGTCGCCACAGCCGGCGCCGAGCACGAGCCCGGCCAGCAAGCCAACGGGCAGCAGATATCGCGTCATGAGGTTCCTCCATCGTCGGTGGGTGAGATCACCGAGCTGTCAACACCCTGTCAACCCAGGGGTGTTCCCTCCTGTATACAACCGGATGGGCGGCATCGCCAATCGAGGGGCCGCTCAGTTCTCGGCGCAGGCCGCCATGTTCCCCGCTGTAGACAGGCAGAGCTGGTAGGGCTTCTCGGTGTCCTGCTTGCTGGCGCGGGCGTAGTCCAGCCACTCGCGGGCGTAGTTCTTGGCCTTGCCCCGGTAGAGCTGGGTGAGGGCGTCGTTCTCCTCGGTGGGCTCGGCGATGAGGTTCTGCTCGGCGTCCCGCCACAGCTCCGCCGCGGCCTCGGTCTTGAGCCGCAAGAGGTAGTACAGGCGCTTCTTGTACATGTCCCCCGACCAGTTGGACTTGTTCTCCAGCGCGTAGTCCGACCAGCGGATGACCTCCTCGCCGTACTCGACGCCCTTGCGGGACAGGTGCAGCGCGTACATGAAGCAGAGGTCCGGGTCGGCCCGGCTGATCTCCTCGAGGTGGCGCTTCATGTAGGCCTCCCAGGCGGCCTTGTCGCCCTTGGAGTCGGCGTCGGCCATGAGGAGGCGGGAGAGCTTGTCCTTGTCGGTCTGGGCCTCCTTGGTGCTGGCCAGCCGGGCCTCGATGCACTCGATGCGGCCCGGGGAGAAGCGCCCCATCAAGGCGTCGGGCTCCATGCCGACGAAGTCCTTGCAGGTGTCGTCGGAGAGCTGGACCTCGGGCTTGCCGGTGTCACCCGTGTCGCCGGTGTCGCCGGTGTCCGAGACAGCGGGCTCGCCCCCCTCGGTGGGCTCGGGCGCGGCGTCCGGGGCGAGCTTTTCGGGGTTCAGCAGCAGCACGCGGGCCTTGCCCAGCGCCGGGTTGGGCGCGGTCCAGGAGACGACGATGGGCTTGCCCTCCCACTCGTCGATCACCGCCTGGACCAGGGCGGGGCCGTCGCCCTCCCCGGACCTGGCCTTGGCCACGGCGGCGTCCAGCGCGGCCTGGGCGGCGGTCTCGTAGTACGCCTGGGTGTCCTGGATGCGGCGCTCCCGGTCCAGCAGCGACCAGCCCACGACCTCGCCGGGCTTGGGGCCGTCCTCCAGGCTGGCGGTGGGCAGGGTCCAGGCGAGCACGTCCTCGCGAGGCTCGGCGTAGGTGTCCTGCACCCGGCCGAAGGCGATGGTCTGCCGGCGCACGTACGCCTGGGCCTCGCTGAGGGTGATGGCCTTGTCGGTCGGGGTGCCATCGGCGCCGTCCGCCCAGCCCCGCAGGCTGCCCATCACCAGGTAGGTGAACAGGCCGTGGCCCGTCATGGGGTAGACGTGCGCCTGCCCGTCGGTGGAGGGGATCCAGATGGTGACCTTGGAGGCGGCATCGTCGCTGATGTTGTACGGCCCCACGTCGACGCGGTCGTACTCCAGCTCGCTGCGGGCCCGCCCGTCGAAGCTGGCGTCCACGATGATGATGACCCGCTCGGCCCGGGAGCGGTTGGCCATGCGGACCAGCTCGGGCAGGGACAGCGCGTCGCCCCAGTGCTCCGCCTTCCCGTCCACCCCGACGATGCGGGCGTCCTGCTCGGCCACCGCGCCCTGGCCGGCGTAGTAGATCCACAGGGTGCCGCGGCTGCGCACCCGGGCCATACCCCGGTTCAGGATGTTGCGCAGCTCGCGATCGTCGGGGTTCTCCAGCAGGTAGAGCCGCTGTCGGGAGATCCCGAGGGTCTGCTCAGCGTAGCCGTAGAAGGCCTTGGCGTCCGCGACCGCGTAGGTCACGTCGTCGAGGTTCTCGTAATCCTCCACGCCGATGACCACCGCCGCGCTGCGCCAGTCGCGCTCGCTGGACGCGATCGGGGTGTCGATGGAGGGGGGATCGCCGGCCAGGGCGGCCGGCAACAGGAGGGAGAGCAGCGTCATGGCTTCCGGGGGATCGTGGACAGGCGCCAATGGTGCCACGTCCCCGAGGAGCGGGCAAGCACGCCGAGGCCCGGACACCGGTGGGTCTCAGGGCGGGAGAGACTGCAGGGGACGATCCGCTGGAGGGCCCTGTGGAGGACCCCGTCACCATCGCCGGGCTGGCCATCGCCCACCTCTCCCTGTCCCCCCTCGGCCCGGAGGCGCTGCGGGGGCTCGGGGTGGTCGCCCTGATCGGATCGCCGGTGGTGTTCGCGGCGCTGGCCTCGCTGGGGCTCGCGCCGGGCTGGCCGGGGCTGCCGGTGGGGCTCGGCTTGCTGGTGGTGTGCCTGGCGGCGGCTCAAGCGAGCAGCGCGTCGACCCTCCAGCGGAGGTCGAGCCCGGGGAGGTCGACGAGGTCGGCCTCCTGGAGCACGGACTCCGCGGTGTAGCGCTCGCCGTCGGGCTCACGGAAGACGTGGAGCTGACGGGCCTCGACGTCGAGCAGCCAGTAGACCGGCACGCCGCCAGCCGCGTAGAGGCCGGCCTTGAGGCGGTCCAGGCGCTGGGAGGTCACCGACACCTCGACGACGAGCAGGGCGTCCGCGCCGCGGGGGTGGGCGGTCGGATCCTCACCGGCGGGGATGCGGAAGACGGCGAAGTCGGGCTCGGGCAGGCTCCCGGCGCCGACGGAGAGGGGGAGCTGGGCATCGACCCCGAAGCGCGTGTCATAAGCCTGCAGGAACTGACGGGTCAGGCGTCGGATCAGGACGCTGTGCAGGGGACCTTGGGGGCTCACTTCGACCAGCTCCCCCCACAGCAGTTCGACGTGCTCGTCCTCCTGGAGGACGCCGGTCTCGACCATGCGCAGCACCTCGTCGACGGTGAAGTGGCGGCGGGGCAGGTCAGGCTGCACGGGTTGGTCCGTCCTCATCAGAAGGCCAGGGCTGAAGCGCCTCCAGCTCCGCCACAGAGACGTCGCCAGAGTCGAACACCCCGGTCGCTGCGTCAGCGAGGGTCCACTTGAGGGTGCGTCCGCCCATCGGCTGGGACTCCACGAACACACAGCGCAGCTCGCCCGGCTCCAGCCCGCACTGGGCCTGCACCGCGCGGAGGAGCTGCAGGTCGTGCAGGTGCCCCTCCCCGAAGTTCCAGCCGAGCACGTACCCGGCGACCAGCTCGCCGTCGACGTACTCATAGGACTCGATGTCGTCGACCGCCCGGGGCAGCAGGCGGTGCAGAGCGCGGCCGTGCAGGTGCATGTGCCGGAACGCCAGCACCTTGGAGAGCACGGCCTGGGTGACGTCCTCGTCGTAGAACATGCGGAGCTGGGCGGGGCCGGTCCAGCCCGAGGTGACCAGCCCGCGCTCCAGCTTCTCGGTCGCGCCCTCCTTGAACAGCCAGACGCTGTAGGCCCAGTTCCCGGCGTAGTACCGCATCGCCATCAGGAAGGAGACCCGGTCCGGGCGCAGGTTGCCGTACAGGGGCAGCGCGAGGTGGGCGAGCGCGATCCAGGCGATGAGGGCGGGGGCGCTGAGCGAGAGCGCGCTCACCTCGGCGTGGTGGCCGAACAGGAAGAACGCCCCGTAGACCATCAGCACGTTCCACTCGATGGGTACGCCCATCGGCACGTTGCTGGTGATGAAGATGTGGAAGCCCAGCATCACCGCGAGGCCGACCAGGGTCAGCGCCCCCCCGTCACCGAACAGCAGCAGCAGCGGGAAGCACAGCTCGGTGGCCGTGCCCGCGTGGGCCATGGCACGCGCGAGCGCTGAAGGCCGCAGGTCATCGGGATAGTTGCGATACATCCAGCGGCGCAGCGGCCCGAAGCGGGCCCACGGGCTGTTGCTGATCATCACCCCGACGACCGCCGGGAAGTGCGGGTTGAGCTTGGACGTCGCCGCCCACATCCACACCGCCACCCACACCAGCTTCGACCCCGCGATCCAGTCGTCCACGAAGAGCAGGCAGACGATTGCCGAGAGGTAGTGCTCGGCCCGGGAGGCCAGGAAGAGGGTCTTGTCGGTCAGCCCCAGCACCGGGAGCAGGACCACGGTGGGCAGCAGGAGCAGCGGGGTGACCTCCGGTGCCGCGAGCGCCCGGAAGAGGAAGGCCATGTGCGCGGCGTAGAGCGCGACGTCGAGCCAGGTCCGCCGGATCCCGCCGAACACCAGGATGCCCGGAAGGAGCGGCATCTTGGTGGTGCCGGGCCGCAGGAACCACAGCGCCCCGCCGAAGGGGGGCACGTAGCGCCCGGTCAGCGGGCCGCTGCCGCAGCCCAGGCCCAGGCCCTCGAAGGCCACGCTCCACAGGACCGCCTTGCGGAAGGCGTCGTCAGAGAGCCACCCGCCCTCTGCAGAGAAGCCGCAGAAGAAGGCCCAGGCCCCCACGTAGAAGCCCACCTTGAGGGCGTAGACGAGGTAGACCGGCAGCGGCGTGCCGTAGCCCTGGATCGCCCAGGCCTGACACACCATGCGCACCCGCTGGGGGAAGGGCGCGGCGCGCCAGGCGGCGAGGTCGTAGGGGGGGAGGATGGGTTGGATCATGGCGTCGCTCCGCCAGGATCATCGCACGATCCTCAGCCGGCCTCCTGCGCGAGGGCCTCCAGCCGGGCGCGGTCGACGACGTAGCGCTCCGAGCAGAAGTTGCAGGTGACCTCAGCCTGCCCCTGCTCCTCGGCCAGCGAGAGGATCTCTGCGGCGCCCAGGGACAGCAGCGTGCGCTCGACGCGCTCCAGGGAGCAGCTGCAGGTGTGCTCCAGCGGGCGCCGCTCCAGGACCTCCACCGGGGAGCCCAGGAGCTGGCCGAAGGCGAAGTGGGCCATGATCTCGCTCAAGGGGGCGCCGATCAGGGGCTGCACGAGGCTGTCGAAGTCGTCGGGCTCCAGATCCCCGGGCAGCCGCTCGACCAGCAGGCCCGAGGCCATCACCACCCTCCCCTCCGCGTCGACCCGGGCGCCCAGGCGGACCCGCCCCTGAGCCTGCTGGGACTGGGTCAGGTAGTGCTGGAGGGCGCCCTCGAAGCTGCCGTTGTCGATGGCCGCCATGCCCCGGTACAGCTCGCGCTTCGCGTCCCACTTGATGACCGCGAGGTGGCCCTCCAGCCGCGTCACCGGGGGGAGCGTCGCCGGGCTCAGCCGGGCCCGCACCCCGCCCTCGGCGTCGACCTCGGCGGTGAAGGCGAACCGGGGGGACGTGCCCTGGGCCTGGACCAGGATGCGCTCGTCGCCCTTGATGGTGGAGGCCAGCAGCACCGAGGCGACCAGGGCCTCCGCGGCGAGCCGGGCGGCGTCCGGCGACAGCTCGTGGCGGCGGGCGACCTCGTCGGCGGGGCCGTCGGCCACCACCGCGAGCACCCGGACGGAGCGGTCGTGGGCCAGCCCCCGCACGAAGGCGCCGACGCGACCGCTCACCGGCTGGCGTCCAGGGCAGCGTTCATGCGCGCCAGGAAGGGCTCGGCGCCCTCGAAGCCCCGCAGGGTGAGGCCCTGGTGGACCGTGCCGTCCGGCTTCATGAACAGCACCGTGGGCAGACCGGTGACCGCGTACTTGTTGAACAGGGCCTGGATGCGGGGGTCGTCGTCGCGGGTCGCGTCGATCATGACCGGCACGAACTCTCCGGCGAGCGCGATGACCGCCGGGTCGGTGTAGGTGAAGTGCTCCAGCTCCTTGCACGCCGCGCACCAGTCCGCCGTGAAGTCGAGCACGACGGGCTTCCCGGCCTCAGCGGCCATGGCCAGGGCGGTGGGCTCGTCGCTCTGCCAGGGGATGGCGGGGGCCTTCGTCGTGGCCGCGCCGGCCACCCCCATGGACATCGGCGGCAGGATGAAGCCCTCGGTCACCAGCAGCCCCAGCAGCAGGTAGACGCCCACCAGCCCGCCCACGACCCCGTAGAGCCGACGGGCGCGGATGACCATGCTGCCGTCGTCCTCCTCCTGGTGGGGCCAGCCGAACACCGCGGTGGACAGCAGCACCGCGGCGGTGAGGCCGGCGGTGACCGCGTCGGAGAGGTGCGGGGCCACGAAGTAGATCGCGCCCAGCCACATGATGATGCCGAAGGCCTTCTTGACCGTGTCCATCCAGGCGCCGGGGCGCAGGACCTGGCCGGAGAACGTGCCCGCGACCAGGAAGATCATGCCCATGCCCAGGGAGAAGGCGCCCATCATGGTCACGCCGAGCAGCAGCTCGCCCTGCTGGCCGATGAGCACCATGAGCGAGGCGATGACCGGCCCGGAGCAGGGCCCCGCCACGATCGCGCCGACCGCGCCCACCACGAAGGCGCCCGCGTAGCCCGCTCCGCCCTTCTCCGAGAGCTTCGTGGCCAGGGACGAGGGCACCCCCACGTCGAAGAACCCGAACATCGACAGGCCCATCACCGCGAAGAAGACCGCGACCGTGCCCACCACCCAGGGGGACTGCATCCAGCCGCCGAAGATGGAGCCGGTCAGCGCCGCGCCCACCCCCAGCAGGGTGTAGACCACCGCCAGCCCGGCCACGTAGGTGAGGGCCAGGGAGAAGGCCTGGAGCCGGCTGCCCGCCGAGCGCGCCCCGATGATGCCGATGGTGATGGGCACCATCGGCAGCACGCAGGGGGTCAGGGAGACCAGGAAGCCGGCGAAGAACACGAACAGGGTCAGCCAGAGGATGCCCTTGGAGCGGGCCTCGGCGAAGGCGTCGCCCCCGAAGGTGGGGGCGGCGGCGGAGGTCACAGCCGGCGCGACCGGCGCGGCGACCTCCGGTGCGGGCGGGGCCTCCGGCAGGCCCTCCGGCTGGGCCTCGGCCGGGGCGCCCCCCGCCCGGGAGGCGTCCAGGGTGACCTCGACCTCGAAGTCCACATACTGCGGGAGCTGGCACAGCTCGGCCTTGCAGGCCTGGTAGCCCACCGTGCCCTTGACCGTGTGGGTCCCCGCCGGCCCCAGGACCGGCGCGGTGGCTGTGAAGTCGCCGTCCAGCTCGGGGCGGGTCATCTCGGGGATGGCGGGATCGGGGCGCTCGTGGGCCTTTGGCCAGACCTGCTCGCCCAGGGTGACCGCCTGGCCCTCGGCCAGCTCCAGGAAGGTCATCTGCTGGTTGATGTGCCAGCCCTCCTTCTGGCGGAAGTCCACGGCGATGTCCATGCCGTCCACCCGCACCGCGACGCTGACCGGGTGGTCGTCGCTCAGCTCGTCGGCGTGGGCGACCCCGATGAGCGACGGCAGGCCCCAGGCGGCGGCCTTCTTGGTGACCGTGACCGGCACCGCGACGGTGTCGGTCTGGGGCATGTAGCAGAGCCCGCCCTTGCACCCCTGGTAGCGCACCGAGAGCAGGACCTCGTGGGCGCCGGGCTCGGCGGGGGCCTGCACGGGGACCTCGACGACCGCGTCCAGCTCCCACAGCTCGCGCTCCATGCCCATGACCTCGTCGAAGCGCACGAAGCCGGGGGGCAGGTCCGGCTCGCCCAGGGTCAGGCCGCCAGCGTCCACGACCTCGACCGAGCACATCTCCCGGTACAGGTAGGCGCCCGAGGGGACGTGCAGCGTGACGGTCAGGGGCTGGGCGGCGCCGGCCTCGAGGGTCAGGGGGACCGCGTCGACCGAGAAGGGGTTCTTGGGGGCGGCGTGGGCCGGCGACACCAGGGCGAAGGCCACCCCGAGCAGCGCGGCGAAACGAAGGAGGAGCATGGGCATCGTCGTGACCACGGAGGCGGGGTACCAGTCCAGGATGCCGCTGGGCATGGCGAGGTGCAAGCCTCCCCGACCAGCGGCGTCCGCCAGGTTGGGTTAACCGCCTTCCGGTCCGGAGACCCCCCGCTTGCGCGTCGCTGTCCTCATCCCCGCCCTGAACGAAGAGCAGGCCCTGCCCGGGGTGCTCCAGGACCTCGCGCGGGTCCACGACGGCCGGGTGGTGGTGGTGGACAACGGCAGCACCGACCGCACCGCCGAGGTGGCCCGCGCGCACGGCGCCGAGGTCGTCCACCAGCCGACCCGGGGCTACGGCAGCGCCTGCCTGGCCGGTCTCGGACACCTGCGCGCCGATCCGCCCGATGTGGTCGTGATCCTGGACGCCGACCACTCCGACGACCCCGCAGAGATGGCCTCTCTGCTCGCGCCCCTGCAGGCCGACGCCGCCGACATGGTCCTCGGCGAGCGCCGCACCCGCGCCGAGCCCGGGGCCCTGACCTGGCCCCAGCGGGTGGGCAACCGGGTCGCGACCGCGGGCATCCGCGCCTTCACCGGGCACCGCTACCGGGACATGGGGCCCTTCCGCGCCGTGCGCTGGGCGGCGCTGGAGCGCCTGGAGATGCAGGACCCGGCCTTCGGCTGGAACGTCGAGATGCAGATGAAGGCCGCCCGCGCCGGCCTGCGGGTCCTGGAGGTCCCGGTGTCCTACCGCGACCGCCAGGCCGGGGACTCCAAGATCTCCGGCACCGTGCGCGGCACGATCAAGGCCGGTACGGGCATGCTGCGGGCCTGCTGGAGGTACCGGTGAGCGCGGCGCGGGTGGTGGTGTTCACCAAGCCCCCCGCGCCCGGCCGGGTGAAGACCCGCCTCATCCCGGCGCTGGGGGCCGAGGGCGCGGCGGCCCTGCACGCCGCGATGGCCGCCGATACCCTGGACCTCTGCGCGGCGGTGGGCCTGGAGGTCACCGTGGCCCTGGCCGGGGACCTGGACCACCCCTGGGTGGAGGGCCTGCGGGCGCGGGGCCTCACGGTCATCCCCCAGGTCCCGGGCGACCTGGGGGCCCGCATGGCCGCGGCGCTCACCCCGGGCCCCGTGCTGGCCCTGGGTACGGACGCGCCCACCCTGCCCGCCGCGCTGCTGTCCCGCGCCGCTGCCCTGGAGGAGGAGGTCGTGCTCGGCCCCGCCTTCGACGGCGGCTACTGGCTCATCGGCTGGCGCACGCCCCGGCCGGCCCTGCTGGAGGGGGTGCCCTGGTCCACCGAGGCCGTGCTCGCCGAGACCGTGCTGCGGGCCCGCGCGCGCGGTATCCCCCACCGACTGCTGCCGTTCTGGTATGACGTCGACACCCCTGACGCCCTGGCCCTCCTCCGCCAGCAGCTCCGCTTCCTCCCCGCCTCGACCGCCGCCGCCACCCGCGCGGCCCTCGCCTCCCTCCTCCCCTGAGCGCCCGCCATGCCCCAGATCACCCAAGGACTCCCCGACCCCCTGCGCACGATCCACATCATGGGCATCTGCGGCACCGCGATGGGCGCCATCGCCGGCATGCTCAAGGACGCCGGCTACGCCATCACCGGCTCGGACACCGGGGTCTACCCGCCGATGTCCGACTACCTCGCCTCGCTGGGTATCCCGATCAACGAGGGCTTCGTCGCGAAGAACCTTGATTACGGGCCGGATCTCGTCGTGGTGGGCAACGTGATCCGCGCCGTCTACGAGGAGGCCGTCGCGGTGGTGGAGCGGGACCTCAACTACTGCTCCTTCCCCCACATCCTGGGGGAGCTGTTCCTCAAGGACGCCCACAGCGTCGTGATCGCCGGCACTCACGGCAAGACGACCACCACCGCGATCACCGCCTGGCTGGCGGACGCAGCGGGCCTGAACCCCGGCTACCTGGTCGGGGGCATCGTCAAGGGCTGGGACCGCACCGCGCGGGCCGGCGGGGGCAGTCACTTCGTCATCGAGGGGGACGAGTACGACACCGCGTTCTTCGAGAAGACCCCCAAGTTCATCCACTACCGGGCCAACACAGCGGTCCTGACCTCCGTCGAGTTCGACCACGCCGACATCTACGAGGACCTCGACCACGTGAAGCGCAGCTTCCGCATGCTGGTGGACGGCATGCCCGCGGACGGCCTCATCATCGCCCGCTGGGACCACCCCGCCGTGCGCGAGGTCTGCGCCGACGCCCCCTGCGCGGTCCAGGGCTACGGGCCGGGCCAGGACTGGGACGGCAAGGTGGTCTCGGTGAACCACCAGCGGGGCACGATGACCTTCACGGTCACCCGCGACGGCGCCGAGGTGGGCACCTTCACCAGCGTGCTGGTGGGGGAGCACAACCTCTACAACCAGGTCGCCGCGGTGGCCGCGCTGGTGAACCAGGGGGTCACCGCCGCGCAGCTCGCCAAGGGCTTCGCCAGCTTCCAGGGCATCCGCCGCCGCCAGGACGTGTACGCCGAGCCCGGCGGGGTCGCCCTCATCGACGACTTCGCCCACCACCCCACCGCCGTCAAGGTCACCACCGAGGCCCTGCGCCTGCGCTTCGGGGGCCGCCGGCTGTGGGTGGTGTTCGAGCCGCGCTCCAACACCTCCCGCCGCAAGGTCTTCCAGGACGTCTACCCCGACTGCTTCGGCGACGCCGACCGGGTCATCATCAAGGAGACCCCCGACACCCGCATCCCGCCGGAGCAGCGCTTCGACCCGCGACAGCTCGCGGCCGACCTGCGGGCCCGGGGCTTCGAGGCCGCCGCGATGGAGGACGTCGACGACATCGTGGCCACCGTGGCGGCCGACGCGATGGAGGGGGACGTGATCGCCGTCTACAGCAACGGAGGCTTCGGGGGACTGCACGGCAAGCTCAAGGCGGCGCTGGAGCGGCGGTTCGGCGAGGTCCCTCAAGAGCCGTAGGGCACCACGATCGCCCCGTCCGCCCCCTCCCCCAGCCCCCCGGTGATCAAGAGGCTCCCGTCCGGCAGCGCGTCCACGCTGCACCCCGGGCGCGCCCGGTCCAGCGCCAGCTCAGGCCCGCGCAGGCCGGCGTCCACGTCCAGCAGCTCAATCCCGGTCTGGGAGCCCGCCCGGCTGCCGTCCGGGGAGCCGCAGCCCAGGGCCAGCCAGCCGTCGTCCCAGGCCGTCCACCGCCCGTTGATCCGGGGCAGGGCCGGGTCCACCGTGTTGACCAGGGTCGCGCTCTCCGCCAGGAAGCGCCGCGCGGCGACCGACGGCAGGCCGGTGTCGTTGTTCAGGCCCCCGCCGATCCAGGCGTCCCCCCCCGGCAGCGGCACCAGCATCGCCCCGCTCAAGGCCAGGGGATCCCCGCCCACCGGCTGGACGGCCTCCCGGATGTCGATCTCGGAGGCGGTCTCCTCGGAGTACTCGAAGACGCCGGTGGAGCCCTCGCTCTTGCCCTGGAGGAAGACCTGGCCGTCGGGCAGGGTCACGCAGCCGGTGACGCCCTGGGGGTCCAGCCCCTCGAACACGAAGTCGCTCCACGACCAGTCGCCGCCGTCCGCGCGCAGGTAGTCCGCCGCGTCGGTGGCCTCGGTGCCGCCCAGGGCCAGGCCGAAGCGCGGCCGGAACAGGGCGAAGCAGTGCCCCGCCCGCGCCGCCCCCATCTCGGCCTGCACCGCGATCTCCAGGGAGACGAGGTCCAAGGTGGCGAAGGCCGCCGAGGGGGTGCGGGTGGCGCCCTGCGGGGAGGCCCCCCCGGTGATGAGCAGGGTCTGCTCGGGCCCCTCGACCACCGCCGGCTCGGCCACCGGGGCGGGAAGATACGCCCCCAGCGGCGAGAACAGGCCGGTGGCCGGGTCGTAGACCTCGACGTCGCTGAACGCCCGGGTGCCGTCCAGGCTCTCCCCGCCGATCAGCAGCACCCGCCCGTCGGGCAGCGAGGCGGTGCTGTGGAAGGCCCGCGGCGAGGCCAGCTCGGCGGTCAGGGGCAGAGCCTCGTTCACCGGCAGGAAGACCAGCGGCGCCTCGATCGCCCGGTACGGCCCCACCGCGATCACCGGGCTGCGCCCGAAGGAGACCACCGCCTCCCCCGAGAGCCCGCGCAGCTCAAAGGTCACCGCCCCGTACTCGGTGACGTCGGGCAAGGTCACCGCCTCGTCCACCGCGAAGCGCTCGCTGACCACCACCGCCCCGCCCACCAGCAGGTCGAGCTGGAGGGTCTCCACCCCTTCGAAGGGGTCGGCCTCGGTGGGGTTCACCAGGCGCAGGGTCAGCGGGTCCGAGGAGAACTCCGCCGGAGGGGAGGGGTCCGCGCAGGCCAGCAGCAGCAGCAGCATCACGGGCTGTGTAAACGGCTGGCCCGTGTTAGGCGAGGGGACCTGGAGAATCGGATGACCGGTGAGGACCTGCCCCGGGTCGCTGGCCCCGTGCCCGGCCCGGCCTCGCGCGGCTGGGTCGACCGCCTCGCGCGCCACGAGTGCCCGGCGATCACCGCCCGCCGCGCCCGCCGCGCCGAGGCCCTGGGTGTGGCCGACACCGACCCCATCGTGTGGGTCGAGTCCCGCGGTTCGAACGTCCGTGATGCCGATGGCAACGTGTTCGTCGACCTGGTCGCCGGCTTCGGGGTGGCCTCGGTGGGCCACCGCCACCCCCGGGTGGTCGCCGCCGGCCAGGCCCAGCTCGGGGTCCTGCCCCACGCGATGGGCGACGTCTACCCCGACCCCAACCGCATCCGCCTGCTGGAGGCCCTGGCCCGCCACACCGGGCTGCCCCAGGCGATCCTGGGCTCCTCCGGCTCCGACGCGGTCGAGGCCGCCCTCAAGACCGCCCGGGTCGCCTCGGGCCGCGACGGGGTGGTGGCGTTCACCGGGGCCTACCACGGCCTGAGCTACGGCGCGCTGGCGGTCACCGGCTACAAGGCCGGCGCCTTCCAGGCCCCCTTCGCCGGCCAGCTCGGCCCCCACGTCCGAAGGCGGCCCTTCGGCGGGGACCTCGGCCCGATGGACGGCGTCGGCGCGGTCCTCGTCGAGCCCATCCAGGGGCGGGGCGGGGTGCGGGTGCCGCCGCCGGGCTGGCTCGCCGGGCTGCGCGCGGCCTGCGACGCGGCGGGCGCGGTCCTCATCTTCGACGAGGTCTTCGTGGGCTTCGGCCGCACCGGGCGCTGGTTCGCCCACCAGCACGAGGGCGTCGTGCCCGACCTGCTCTGCCTGGGCAAGGGCATGGCGGCGGGCTTCCCCATCTCGGCCTGCGTCGGCCGGCGCGAGGTCATGGAGGCCTGGGGCGCCAGCCGGGGCGAGGCCCTGCACACCCAGACCTTCCTGGGCAACCCGGTGGGCTGCGCGATGGCCGCCGCCTGCATCCAGGTCATCGAGGACGAGGCGCTGGTCGAGCGCAGCGCCGAACTGGGGGCCTGGCTCGCCGAGCGCCTGGCCGCCTTCGGCCCGGTGCGCGGGCGCGGGCTGATGCTGGGGCTGGAGCTGCCTGACGCCCTGGGGGTCAGCCGCCGCCTGCTGGAACGCGGCTTCATCACCCTGCCCGCGGGCGAGGGCGCCGAGGTGCTCCAGCTCTCCCCGCCCCTCACCGTCGCCCGCGCCCAGCTCGACGCCTTCCTCGACACCCTCGGGGAGGTCCTGTGAAGCGTCGCATCGAGGCCTTCCTGCACGACGGCGGGGACCTGCGGGCCACCGCGCTCGACCTCTACGCCTGGCAGCGCGAGAACGTGCCGGCCTACGGGCGCTTCGCGGCGGGGGCGCAGCCCGCGGCCCTGCACGAGATCCCCTCCGTGCCGGTCTCCCTGTTCAAGGACATCGTCTTCCGCACCGCCGCCGAGCCCACCGCCGTCTTCCGCACCAGCGGCACCACCTCCGGGCGGCGCGGGGTCCACGCCATGCCCGACCCCGAGGTCTACGAGCTGTCCGCCGAGCTGTGGTTCCGCACGCTGCTGCCCGACTGCCCCACCGACAACACCCTCTCCCTGGTCACCGACCCCCAGGCCCACCCGGACTCCTCGCTGGGGCACATGGTGGCGCTGTTCGCGCCGCTGGCCCGGTGGTGCTTCTTCGCCGGGCAGGGGGTGGACACCGAGGCCGCCTGGGCGATCCTCGCCGAGAACGACGCGCCCCTGTTCCTGCCCACCACCGCCTTCGCCCTGGCCGAGCTGCTGGAGGCCCCGGGCACCGCGCGGCTGCCCACCGGCTCGGTGCTGATGATCACCGGGGGCTTCAAGGGCCGCAGCCACACCCTGGACCACGAGCAGCTCATCCGCGAGGCCCTGCGGCGGCTGGGCGGCCGCGTGCGCGTGGTGGGCGAGTACGGCATGACCGAGCTGTCCTCCCAGCTCTGGGACCTGGGGGACGGCTTCCTGCCCCCGCCATGGCTGCACGTCTACACCGTCGACCCCCTCACCGGCGCGCCGGTCCGGGGTCCGGGGCTGCTGCGCTTCGTGGATCTCGCCAACTGGGGGAGCTGCCTGGCCATCGAGACCGAGGACATCGGCGTCGTGCGCGAGGGGCGGGTCCACCTGCACGGCCGGCTGGAGGGCGCCGGGGCTCGGGGCTGCTCCCTGACCGTCGAAGAGTCCTGGGGGCGGTCGTGATCCCCTCCCCCGAGCAGGTCCATGTGGCGGTGCGCCGCTACGCCGAGTCCGACCCCACCGGCTGGGGCACGGGGCTCTCCCCCGAGGGCGCCTGGCTGGCCCTGGGCGCGGCCTGCCTCGAGGTGCTCCAGGGCGAGCTGGACCCCCGCGCGCTGCTGCCGCCGCACCCCACCCGCCGCCGCATGCCCCCGAAGACCCTGGTCATCTGGTGCGCGGCCAACGTGTTCACCGCCCCGCTGGAGTGGGTGGCCCAGTTCCTGGTGCTGGGCAGCCGGGTGGTGCTCAAGGCGCCCACCGGGGCCGAGGCGCCCCTGCGCGCCCTGGTCGAGGCGTTCGAGGGCCTGCCCGTCGAGCTGGTCGAGGCCCCCCACCAACAGGCCTGGGGCTTGCTGGCGCAGGCCGACGCGGTGCTCGCCTTCGGCTCGGACCGGGCGATGACCGAGCTGGCCGGGCGCATCCCGCCCACCACGGCGCGCTCCCTGCACGGCCACCGCGCCAGCGTGGCCGTGGTCCAGGGCCACGACGCCGCCCTGGCCGAGGCCCTGGCCCTCGACGCCGCCCTGCACGACGGCGCCGGCTGCATGTCCCCCGCGGCGGTGTTCTGCCTGGGGGACGCCGGGGCCCTGGCCGAGAACCTCGCCGACGCGATGGCCCACATGCAGCGCCGGGTGCCCCGGGGCGCGGTCCACCCCTCCATCGGGCCGGCCTGGCGCCGCCGCACCGGCCTCGCCCGCATCCTCGGGGATTGCCTGGAGGGCGACGGCTGGGCGGTGCCGCTGTTGCCCGACTACCGCGCCGAGCCCGCCACCCTGCCCCGCATGCTGCCGGTCCACCCCATCGAGACCCTGGACGACCTCGAGGTGCTGCGCGGCTGGCCCCTGTCCACCTGCGCCACCGACCTCGACGCCCTGCGGTCCATCGCCAGCCTCGGCTTCTGCCGGATCTGCGCCCCGGGCACCATGCAGCGCCCACCCCTGGGCCGCCCCCACGACGGGGTCGACGTCATCAACGCCCTCTGCAGGCAGATCTCGCTGGAGCGCTCGTGATCGGCATCTCGGAAGAGGCCCGCGCGATCCACGGGCGCGCCCTGATCGTGGACCTGCACTGCGACCTGCTCCTGACCTCAGGCCTGCTGGGCTGGGACTGGGGCCGCGCGCACCGGCCCAACCCCCTGCCCGGGGCGGCGCTGTTCGGGCACTGCGACATCCCGCGCCTGCAGCAGGGCAACCTGGGCTGCCTCGCCCTGGGGCTGGTCTCCAACCCCTTCGCCGGGCCCTGGCGCGCGCGGCACGTCGAGGCGCTGTTCGACCGGCTGGACGACAAGCTCGGCCGCCACGCCGACGCCATCGAGCTGGCCACCACCCCCCAGGCCATCCGCAGCGCGCGCGCCCGCGGGAAGATCGCCTGCTTCGCCGGGCTGGAGGGCGCCCACGGGCTCATGGGCCGGGTCGACGACCTGGAGCGCTACAAGGCCCGGGGCCTGGGGTACGTCGGGCTGGTCCACTTCACCCGCAACGAGGCCTGCCGGCCGATGGTCGGCTGGGGCGCGGGCAGCGGGCGCCGCCGGGACGAGGGCCTGACCGACTACGGCCGCGACCTCGTGGCCGAGCTGAACCGACTGGGCGTCCTGGTGGACGTCGCCCACGCCAACCGGGCGGGGCTGTTGGAGGCCTGCGCGCGCTCCACGGCTCCGGTCATCTGCTCCCACACCGCCTGCACCCGGGTCCAGCCCTCGCCCCGAGGCCTCGACGACGCCCAGCTCAAGGCCATCGCGGACACCGGCGGCGTCATCGGCGTCATCTTCGTCACCCCCTTCATCGGCCGGGGCGGCGCCCGCCGGGTGGTGGAGCACCTCGACCACCTCAAGCGCGTCGTGGGCGTCGACCACTGCGCCCTGGGCACCGACTGGGAGGGCTTCGCGGTCTACCCCAGCGACCTGGACTCCGCCGAGAAGCTCCCCAACCTCACCCAGGCCCTGCTGGACGCGGGCTGGACGCCCGAGGAGATCCTCAAGGTCTACGGGGAGAACTTCCTGCGGGTGCTGGGGGGGGTTGCGGGTTAGCCTGCGTACATCTTCAGCGTCGCCTCGATGTCGTCCATCATCGCCTTGCAACCGTCGTAGTCGGGGTGCCGCAGGTACAGCCAGGCGTTCGCGCGGTACCCCGCCTCGATGGGCTGGGTCCGGCTGCCCACGGGCGGCAGGTGGGCGGCGATGATGTTGTCCCCGTAGCGGCGCTGGATCTCCTCCGCCCCGGTGTAGCCCCGCACCACCCCGTCCCGGTCCGGGCGGATGGAGAGCAGGCCCCCGGCGAAGCGGCGGCTGGGCTGCGCCTCCATCACGCCCCAGCACACCGCGCGGGCCCACTCGGTGTAGAGGTCGAACTCGTTGGCCGCGCAGTAGATGTCCCAGAGGTGGACCCCCGGCGGGCGGGCGCCGATCTCGCTGAACTTGAGGCCCTCGGGCCCGAAGAACCACTCCATGTGGGTGGCCGAGGTGGTCACGCCCAGCGCGGTGATGACCCGCCGGCCGAGCTGGCGCAGCTCGGCGTAGCCCGGGGCGTCGAGGCGGTTGGTGACCACGATGCGGGCGGCGACCTCGCGGGTGCGCATCGCCTCCAGCACGTTGGGGTAGTAGTGGCAGATGCCCTCGAAGGCGACCTGCCCGTTGATCGTCAGGGTGTCGTAGAAGCCCTCGTGCCCGGACAGGAACGCCTCCATCGTGAAGGGCCGGGCGCGTTGGTCGAGCCCGGTCTCGGCGATGGCCCGCTCCAGATCGGCGGCGCTGTCGATGCGGTAGGTGGCCGCCGCCCCCGCCCCCGCCCGGGGCTTGAGCACCAGGGGCACCCCCACGGTCTGCAGGGCCGCGCGGGCCTCGGCCCCGGTGGAGACCGCCGCCTGCCGGGCGCAGGGGAAGCCCTGCTCGGTGAGGAACTGCTTCATCAGGAACTTGTCCCGGCAGCGCTCGGCCACCGCCAGGGGCAGGCCGGGGATGGCGGTGCGCTCCCGCACCCGGGCGGCGGTGAGCACGTGGGCCTCGACGGTGGCCTCCAGCTTGTGGACCCACGGGCCGCGCCGCTGGATCCGCCGCACCGCCTCGGTCACCGCGTCGTCGTCGGTGATGTTGCCGACGTACTCGTAGTCGTCGAGCAGGCGCTTGATCTCGGGGTCGAGGTGCTCGGGCCGGGCGTCGCACACCCCGGTGACCCGGGCGCCCACGTTCTTGAGCCCCTGCACGAAGCGCCGCTGGTTGGGCGGGAAGTGGGGGGCCAGGAAGATGACGTGCATCAGCGCTCTCCGTCGGCGAAGCGGTCCAGGAACATCGGCAGCATGGTCCGCCAGGTGGGCCAGTCGTGGTCGGCGTCCGGGCCCCACAGCTCCAGGTTGACCGGCGCGCCCTTGGCCCGCAGCACCCCCGCCAGGCGCTCGGACTCCTCGGGCGCCTCCCAGCGGCCGGTGCCGGTGGCGATGACGAAGCGGGTCTTCTGCAGGTCGTCGAGCTGCGTGGAGGGGCCCAGGTTCGGCAGGAAGGCCAGCGGCTGGTTGTAGTAGTAGTTGAGGTCGCGGTGGTCGCCCATCCAGCGGTCGAAGTCGTAGGTCCCGCTCATGCCGACGACCAGATCGAACCACTCGGGGTGCTTGCAGCCCGCGTTCACCGCGTTGTAGGCCCCCAGGCTGGCCCCGGCGGCGGCGAAGAGGGCGTAGCCCTCGCAGTCGGCCCGGATGGCGGGCAGCAGCTCGGTCACGAGGTACTCGTCGAAGCGGGCCTGCAGCCAGCTCTTGTGCCAGGGGGGCGCGGTGCGGTTCATCCAGCCCTCCCGGGAGATGCTGCCGCAGGCGTAGACCTTGATCCGCCCCGCGTCGATGAGCGGCGCCAGCGCCCGGATCATCAGGAAGCGCTCGCACTCCAGGAAGTCCCCGCCGGCCGTGGGAAACAGGAGCACCGGCTTGCCGAAGTAGCCCCACCGGGCCAGGTCCATGTCCCGGTCCAGCGCCGCCGAGCGCCACCGCCAGGTCTTGTACTCCATCACGCACCTCCGCCCAGGCGGTCGGCCTCGGTCTTGCACCAGAACCGCACCAGCCCGAAGAAGTGATCGGTGAACTTCTGCACCTCGTGGGCCGGATAGAGCGCCACGACCTTCTCGTGCACGATGTCCCGGAAGCGGTCCGAGCCGAAGAACTCCAGCGCCACCGCGTCCAGCTCGGAGAGCCAGCGGGCGTTGAATTCGTCGAAGCGATCGGCGTCGAAGTGGTCCCGGGCCAAGGCGTCGTAGCGCTCCAGCCGCTCCTCGTAGGAGAGGTCGGGCACGTCCGCGACGTCGAAGAAGCGCTGCCAGTCGAGGTTCAGGCGCATCGGCCGCCGGGTCCCCGCGCAGAACAGGCTCCAGCGCAGCAGCGCCTTCACCAGCCAGGGGAAGTGGTAGTGCAGGCTGGTCACCTGGCTGTCGGGGCAGGGGTTGGCGTAGTCGATGGGGTGCAGCTCGCCCGCCGAGCGCAGCATCTCGCAGGAGTTGAAGTCCCAGCCGAAGAAGGCGTTGATCGTGCGGGTGATGCGGGTGGCCTTCTGCCACTGGGGCCCGTCGAGGTAGTGGAAGTCCACCACGTAGCGGCCGTGCAGGGGGGCGTCGGGGTCGTAGCGGATGACGTTGACCTGGGGCCCGATGCCGATGCCCCGCACGAACACGTCCCAGTCCCGCACCGCCGCCTGCAGGTGGTGGACCCGCTTGCCCGAGGCGTCGTAGGCCTCGTGGAGCTGCTCGGCGCTCTTGACCTGGCGCACGCCCACCCAGCCGCCGCCGTCGTAGGGCTTGAGGAAGGCGGGGTAACCCACCCGCTCGCCGACCTTGGCCAGGTCGAACAGGCGGTTGTAGCGCTGGGCGGTGACCGCCATGTCCCCGCTGTCCTCGTAGTCCTTGGGCGGGATCATCCAGGTGTCGGGGATGGGCATGCCCAGCCGCATCATCGCGCAGTAGCTGGTGTGCTTCTCCATCGACTGGACCGACCAGGGGTTGTTGAGCGCGTACACCCGGTTCATCAGGGTGATCTTCTTGATCCACTCCCGGCTGGTCGGGTGCCAGTGGGTCAGGCGGTCGAGGACGAGGTCGTAGCGGGGCGTGTAGCGCAGGTCGAAGGGCTCGACGGTCACCCGCTCGCAGGCGAAGCGGACCTCGCGGCCCGCGTGCTCGACGACCGGGTCGAGGCGCTGGAGCAGGGCCTCGTAGGCCGCCGGCCAGCAGATGTCTGCGCCCAGGGAGAGGCCGATGAGGCGGGTCTCTGTGTTCATTCGTAGTACATCCGAAGGTGTCCGGGGAACAGCCAGCTCAGGCCGTCGCGCAGGCGGTCCCGCCAGTTGATCCAGTTGTGGCCGTCGGGGCTCTCCACGAAGCGCACCGAGAGGCCGGCCTGCCGCAGCAGGGGCACCAGGCTGCGGTTGTAGTAGATGAGGGATTCGAACTGCCCGCAGGACATGAAGACCTGCGCGTCCACCCGCCCGGGGTCGGTGCGGAAGCGGTTCACGAAGTCCACCACCGGGTCCCACAGCGGGCCGCGGTCGTGCCGCCCCACGTCGGTGAACACGAACGAGCCCGACTGGAGCAGCAGCCGCCCGAACCGCCGAGGGTGCTGCCAGGCGGCGTACAGGCTGGAGACCGCCCCGAAGCTGGCCCCCATCAGACCGCGCAGCTTGGGGTCCTCGGTCACCCCGAACCGGGCGCGCACGCCGGGCAGCAGCTCCTCCACCAGGAAGCGCGCCTGGGCGGGGTTCGCGGCGTACTCGGCGTTGCGCTGGCCCCCGGCGGTGAACGCCACCACCAGCGGGATCACCTCGTGCCGGTGGATGAGGTTGTCCAGCACCGCCTTGACCCCGGCGTACTTCAGGTAGTCGGGGCCGTCGTGGCACAGGATCAGCGGGTAGCGCTTGGTCCGGCGGTACTCGTTGGGAAGGTAGACGGTGACCTCGCGCTCCTCGGCGAACACCTCGGAGCGCAGGGTGAAGCGCTCGAGCTGGCCCGGCCGCACCCCGGGCTCCGCCTTGACCCAGGCCGGCGCACCGTAGCCGGGCATGGGGCAGACGCTGTTGGAGCCGAAGGGGTCGAACGCCTGCCGGGGGTTGTGCGGGTCGCGCACCCAGTGGCCCTGGCCGTGGCGGCGGACCTCCAGCTTGTACTCGACCCGTGCGGCGTGGGGCAGCTCCAGAGGCAGGTAGAACGCCTGGGTCCCGCCGATGCGCTGGAAGGCCTGGCGGGACTCCAGGCCGAACACCCAGTGCATCAGGTGGACGGCCTCGGTGGGCTGCCCGTCCCAGAAGAAGAAGGTGGCGGTGTCGCCCTCCAGCAGGGGGAACTGGTGGGCCCGCACGAAGGTCGACAGCTCGGCGTCGGCCCGCTCGGGGGCCCGCCGCAGCCGCTCCACCAGCTCGAGGACCGGCCTCACGGCAGATCCGCCAGGCGCAGCAGGGTGTCCGGGCGGCTGTGGTCGGTCCAGTCCGCCCCCCGCCAGCTCATCCAGGCGCCGTTCTCCATGCCCAGGCAGAGCCGAGGGTGGAAGCGGGCGACCAGGCGCTCCAGGCGATCGGGGTCGTCGAGCCGCAGGCGGCGCCGGGCGTGGGGGAAGAGCACCACCCCCGGCAGGAGCCCGAAGCCCGGAGAGAAGACCTCGGCCTCGCTGATGCCCTGGGGCGGGTCGTCGTAGTAGATGACCACCCGCTCGGTGAGCGTCATCACCCCCCCGGCCCAGGCCACGATGGGCTGCCCCTGGGCCAGCAGGCGGGGCAGGTGCTGGGAGAAGCCGAAGAGCTGCATGCGGTTGCGCAGCACCCCGATGTGCCCCCCCGCGATCGCCAGGGCCGAGGCGCGGTCCAGGGTGTCGACGATCTCGTCGTAGCGGGCGCGCACCGCCGGGTGGTGGTCCCAGGGGCGCTCCAGGGTGGGCACGTCGGCGCGGATGCGGGCCACGCCCTCCACCACCCGGTCGTCGAGGGTGCGCAGCCCCCGCAGGGCGTCCTCCAGCTCCTCCACCCCGAGATCCGGGGCGTCGGGGTGGCGGCGGTTGTGGGCCCGGAGGTCGTCCACCGCCGCGAGCGCGGGCAGCAGCCGCAGGCGGTACAGCTCCTTGAGGGCGAGGATGCGATCCTGACGCTGGCGGTAGGTCCGCTTGAGCGCCGGGTCGGCGGCCATCAGCGCCTCGAACCAGGCGTAGAGCGGCAGGTGCAGGATCGGCACGCCCGCGTGCCGTTTCAGCGCGTCGATCTCCAGCTCGTCCACCCGCCAACCTGCCGTGATCAGGGCGAGCGGACCGGTGACCCCCTCGGCGTCGAGGGCGTCGCGCAGGTTCGGGGCGGGCCGCTGGGGCCCCAACGCGAGCACGGGCGTGGACATGGCGGGCGCACCTAACAGGTGTGCCCATCGCCCGCGAGGCCCGATCAGGAGGGTTTTCACAAGTGACAGGCCAGGGCCACCCTCCCTCCGATTGACACCCTGTCGAGCCTCAGACAGCTTTGACAGCCCAAACTGACACCCTGTCGGTTCTGCCCCTCCTGGACCCCCCTTCAGGGCTGGCACGGACCTTGCTTTACCTGAGGGCGACTCCCGAGCGGGCCCGCAGCTTCGGCATCGTGTCTGGGTAGCATCGTGCATGAGAGTCTCTCTTGGGTAGCGAAGCTGCGGGTCCGTCTCGGCGTTTCTCGTTCAACCTGACCCACCCGACGAGCCCGGTGGCGCCAAGGCAAGCGAGGAGACGCCGCCGGGAATGACACCTTCCTGAATCGGTTTCCGAGCGTCGCTCTCCCGACGCGTGTCACTTCAGCGCCGGAAGCCATTCATTCGAGACGCCCCATCGAGGCGAGGCGACCTTGGCGAGCCCTGGATGGGCGAGCAGTCCCCGGAGGAGGGTCAGGTCTTCGCAGCAGACCGAAGGGAGAAACCTGGAGGGGTTTCTCCCTTCAAGAATGGGTGACGCTTCGCTCACCACCCGAGGCGCCGCCGCGATCAGCGCCGAGCGCACCGCCCGACACCCGGCCACGTTGAGACGACGACTCTGGCCGATCGAGCGCGCCGGTCGCCGTTGTTGCGCCCCGAAGGCCGCCTGGCTCCACCCCGCCGAGCCTCGCCATTTGGGGACCACGGTAGAATCCCCACCGACGCGAGGAGGCCCCCCTTGGGTCGACGACGAGGCCGCTCCCGAATCGTCGAGCTGCGCTGGACGTGCAGCTCCTGTGGCACCGCTGGCATCCTGGGCCGCCACAAGGTCTGCCCGGCCTGCGGCAGCCCCCGGGAGACCGAGGAGATGAGCATGGCCGGCCTGGGGGCCGGCGACTACCAGGGCGGCCGCAACGTCGGGACCACCGTCACCGACCCCGCGCTGCTCGCCCTGGGGCGCGAGGGCGCCGACCGCTTCTGCGCCTACTGCGGCGCCGGCAACCGGGCCAGCGCCACCGCCTGCGCCCGCTGCGGGGGCACCGAGCTGGTCGACGAGCGCCCGAAGAACCCCCCCGGCGCCCCCGACGACGACCCCCTGCCCCTCACCCCCAGCCGGCCCCGCCGCAAGAAGGGCCGCCGCTTCCTGCTGTTCGCCGTCGCCGCAGCCGTCGTCTTCGGCGGCTACCGCTACTGGGCCACCCGCACCCACGACCTGGCCGGCACGGTCAGCGCCATGTCCTGGCGCCACGACACCGTGCGCCAGCGCTGGGTCCAGGTCACCCGCTCCGACTGGCGCGACAGCCTGCACCCCGCCCCCGCGAAGATGCCCGTCGACGGCAAGGGGGAGCGCCCCGGGGTGGAGATCCTGCCCTCCACCTGTCAGGAGAAGTTCCACCACACCGAGCAGTACGCCTGCGGCACCGAGAACGTCTGCTCCGAGGAGTCCTACCAGGTGCAGACCGGCGAGACCTGCTCGGAGAGCTGCACCGACAACGGCAACGGCTTCGCCACCTGCACCGAGTATTGCTCGCCCACCTACAGCACCGAGCACCGCACCGTCTGCCGCGACGAGACGAAGTACTGCGACCGCGACATCTTCGAGACCTGGTGCAGCTACCGGACCTGGGAGTGGACGGACGTCGAGACGAAGACCGTCGCCGGCAGCTCCAAGCAGGGCACCCACCGGGACATCGCCTGGGCCGCCCTGACGCCCGGCGCCCTGGAGCGAATCGCGAAGCGCAGCCAGTACGAGGTCGTCGTCGACTACCGGTGGGACGACGCGCGCCTGCAGGAGCGCATCCAGCCCCGCAAGCTCGGCCAGGAGGGCGAGCGCCCCGACGGCCGCGCCCGGGACGGCGCCTACCTGAGCTGGACCCTGGGCGAGGAGGTCGTCGTGGAGAAGCAGAACAACGGCGACGTGGCCGGGGTCTGGCGGGGCAAGGCCCGCGACGACCCCGCGCGGCGGCGCTGAGGTCTACTCGGCCGCCGCCACCTCGAAGCTCCCGAGGGGGTCGTTCGTCGCGGAGATGGCCGCGTCATCCCCGCTGCCCTGGGGGTGGCTCTCGCCCAGGAAGGACAGCTCGCCCGACCAGCCGGCCTCGCCGCGCTCGGCGCCCAGGTTCAGCCAGACCTCGGCCATCGTGGCCGGGTCGAAGGTGCTCGGCTCGGCGTCGCCGACCAGCGCGTCGTACTCCACGCTCACGAAGACCCCGCCCAGCCCCTCGGTGTCCACGGTGACCGTGGCGTCGAGCACCTCGTCCAGCAGCGCGCCGGCCTGCAGGGTGAGGGCGACCGGGATGGCGTAGACGTCGGCGCACTCGAAAGCCGGCTCGATGTCACCAGCGCTCTCCCAGGCCATGCGCTGGACCACCACGTCCCCGGCCTGGGCGAGGTCGAAGACGAGGGCCTCGGTGCCCCCGGCCTCCAGGGTCAGCGTGCCGTCGAAGTCCCCCAGGGTGCCGTCGAGGGCCTCCTGAGCGCTCATGGAGAAGCCGTCGGCCACCGCGCTGAGGTCGGTGACGGGCTCCTCGGACTGCACCTGACAGCCGCTGGTCTCGCTGCCGATCTGGCTGCCGGGGTTCTTGGTGCTGGGGTCGCAGGCGATGAAAAGGCCGAGGCTGACGGCGAGGGCGGTGTTTCGCATGGGGATCTCCTCGTTCGCTGTCCCTGACATCCTCAGTGTGACTCGGCATCCGGGCTGGATCCAGCGGCTTCTTACCCGGAATCGCACAAATCATCCCCCGGATCGACGCATGGATGAGCGATTCTGATATAGTTCCGCCATGGAGACCGCCGCGAGCCAGATGCTGCGCGCCCTGCGGGGCCGGCGCTCCCAGGTGGCCTTCTCCCGGCGCCTGGGGCGGCGCAGCAACGTCGCGGCCGACTGGGAGGCCGGGCGGCGCTTCCCTTCAGCCAGCGAGGTGCTGTGGGCCGCAGCCCGGGTCGGGGTGGACGTCGACGCCGCGCTCCAGCGCTTCCACCCGGTGGACGTCGGGCCCTTCCACCCCAAGGACCGCGCGTTCGTCGCCCGCTGGCTGACGCTGCTGGTCGGCGACACCACGCGCACCGACCTCGCCGCCCGCAGCGGCCTCTCCCGGCACCAGATCAGCCGCTGGCTCACCGGCCGGGCCCAGCCCCGCCTGCCGGACCTGCTGCGGGTGCTCGACGCCGCCACCGGCCGGGCCCCCGACTGGGTGGCCGCCTTCGTGCCCGTCGCCCAGGTGCCCGCCCTGGCGGATCGGTGGCGCCGCGCCCAGGCCACCCGCCGCCTGGCCTTCGACGTGCCCTGGTCCGCCGCCCTCTACACCCTGCTGGAGACCGACCTCTACCGCCAGGCCCCCTGCCCCGACGCCGCCTGGCTGGCCGCGCGGCTGGGGGTCGATCCGCCCACCGTCGCCGCCGCCCTGAGCGCGATGGCCGAGGCCGGGGTCATCGTGCCCGACGGCGACCGCTGGGCGGTGGTCGGCGCGCTCTCCGTGGACCTGCGCACCAGCCGCGAGGACCTCGCCCGGTTCAAGGCCCACTGGATGGACGTCGCCCGGGACCGAACCCGGGCCGGCGCCGAGGGCGTGCTCACCAGCGTGAACGTGATCGCGGTGTCCCAGGCCGACCTGGAGCAGGTCCGCGCGCTTCAGCGGCGCTTCTTCCGCGAGCTGCGCTCGCTGGTGGCGGCCTCAACCCCCAGCGAGGTCGTGGGGCTGGTCATCGTTCACACAGCCGACCTCTCCGGCGGCCCGTGAGGGCGACGAGCCCCAGCAGCCACCACGCCCCCGTCGGCGCCGAGGCGCAGCCCAGCGCCTCGGCCTGCTCGCAGGAGCCCGGCAGCACCAGCGGGTCGCCGCCGCAGACCGGGAAGGACTGCTCCATCGCCCAGTCCCACTGGATGTAGCGGATCTGGTCGGTCCACCCGCCGCCCCCGCCGTAGAGCGCCAGAGGCTGGTCGGCCTCATGGGGGGAGAGGCGCACGCGCAGCCGGGTGACGAAGGGGTCGGCCCAGGTCGCCCCCGCCGCCGCGAGCACCGCCGGGTCCGGGGGCTCCCCCGCGCAGGGGTCGCACTTGCCGGAGGACCAGGCGTACTCTGTGAGCCAGCCCCCGCCCTCAGCGAAGGCCCGGTCCAGCTCGGCGGCGTACCAGCCCTCGGCGGTCTCGCCGCGGGGGACCATGCACTCGTCCTCCACCACGCGCTCGGGCAGGTTGACGACGCCGACCCGGCCCACCTCAGGTCGGGTGATCGCGTAGAGGATCAGCTCCTGCTGGCCGGCGGCGACCGTGGCGCCGAGCTGCACGGGCAGGCTCCAGGCGTCCTCGCAGAGGGTGAGCTGGAGCGGGGGCAGGGTCGCGGCGGCGACCGGGGGGGCGTCCAGGCGCAGGCGCCCCACCAGGAAGCGCCGCCCCGCCTCGATCTCCCCAGCGAGGACCGGCGCGCTGGCGGGCGGGACCGCGAAGCCCTCGGCGTCGAGCCAGGCCATGAGCCCCTCGGCGCCCTCGGCGTCCAGCAGGCGAAGGGCGTAGTGGGCGGTGGCGAAGGCCGCCTCGGTGGTGACCCCCCAGGCGTCGCCGGCCACGGGGGCCCCGCCGGTGGCGTCCGAGGCGGTCAGGCCCAGGCCCAGGGAGTCGTCGCCGGGGCAGGAGTAGGCCACCTCCCGGGGCGCGCTCCAGGCGTCGAGGACGGCGAAGAGGCCCGGGTCCGCCTCCCGCACGTCCTCGGGCCCGAGGCTCGCCGGCACCGGGATCAGCACCGCGAAGTCCGCGGCGTCCCCCTGCACATCCGCGGCCAGGGTCAGGGTGGTCCAGGGCGCGTCCCGGGCCACGATGACCTGGGTGGCGTGGTTCCGCAGCGTCGCGTCGGCCGGGCCGACGTAGGTGCCGCAGAACCCGTGGGCGGGCAGGGACAGAGCGAGCAGCAGCACGGAGACCTCCGAGTTGGGGAGGTCACCGACGGGCGTCACGCGCGCTTATTCATCGGCCAGCTTCCGGTACAGGGTCCGCAGGCTCACGCCCAGGCGGTCGGCCAGCGCCTCGCGGGTGAGGCCGCGCCCGGCGGCCCAGCGCAGGTAGCGCCGCTCGACCTCCTCCAGGGGGAGCACCGCCTCGCCCCAGGGCCAGGGGCCGGCACCCGAGGCGGCGTCGACGACCACGCCGGGCAGGTGGGCGGGCTCGATGGTGTCGCCGTCGGCCATGAGGACCGCCCGCTCGATGACGTTGCGCAGCTCGCGCACGTTGCCCGGGTACTCGTAGCCCTGGAGGGCCTCCAGGGCGGCCGGGGAGAGCTGCTTGTCGGGGGCGCGCCGGGCCAGCAGCTCCCGGGCGAGCAGGGGGATGTCCCCGGGCCGCTGGCGCAGGGCCGGGACGTGGATGGGGAAGACGTGGACGCGGAAGTAGAGGTCCTGGCGGAACGTCTCCTCGGCCACCATCGCCTCGAGGTCGCGGTGGGTGGCGCAGACCAGGCGGAAGTCGGCCTGCTGGGGCTCGGTGCCGCCCACCCGGCGGAACGTGCCCGACTCCAGCAGGCGCAGCAGCTTGACCTGGAGGCCCAGGGGCACGTCCCCGATCTCGTCGAGGAACAGGGTGCCGCCCCGGGCGGCGTCGACCAGGCCCTCCCGGCGGCGGGTGGCGCCGGTGAACGCCCCCTGCTCGTGGCCGAACAGCTCGGACTCGAAGAGGGTCGGGCTCAGGCCGGAGCAGGCCAGCGGCACGAAGGGCCCCGCCGCCCGGGGGCTGCGGGCGTGGATGGCCTGGGCGAGCAGCTCCTTGCCCGTGCCCGACTCCCCCAGCAGCAGCGCGGGGGCCTCGCTTGGGGCGACCCGCTCCACCAGCTCGATCAGGCGGCTGAACGCCCGGGAGCGCCCCAGCAGCCGCGCCTGCCCGAAGTGGACCCCGGCGATGTCCAGGGGGCGGATGATCTCGACGAAGCGCACGATGCGGCCGGTCGCGTCGCGCAGGGGGCGCAGCAGGATGTCGCAGTGCTCGGGCCCGCGGGGGGTCTGGTGGACGTGGGTGACCCGGGCGGGGCCGTCCCGCTCCAGGCAGGCCCGCAGCGGGCAGGACTCGCCGTTGAGGTCGCAGGGGGTGTCGTAGCGGTGGGAGATCCAGTGGCAGCGGGCCTCCCCCAGGGTGAAGTCCACCCCGTAGCGCGCCCGATAGGCGCGGTTCGCGGCGAGCACCCGGTAGTCCCGGGAGAGCAGGATGGCGGCGTCGTCGAGGTGGTCCAGCATGGAGACCAGCTCGGCGGAGACATCCGGGGGATCGAGCTTCATGAACGAAGAATGCCATTTCTGGCACTTTCTCGCAACTGAGTGTCATTCCTGACATCATCCTGAGGCTCCTGCGGCCCCAAAGCGCTGTCCTCAGGGGGTCTCTCACCTGGCACGCCCCTTGCTTTGTGTGGGGTCGACCCCTTCGATGGCTCCAGGCCAGTCCGCGCTCGAGGGCCGCGTGTGCTGGGACTCAAGGGTGGCACGGCCGCCCGACGCTCCCCTTGCGCGCGCCTGCTGGGCCTGGAGCCCTCTCCCCTTCCCCGGCCCTTCCCCCACCCCACGGCCCCTCCCCTGGCACAGGAGCCCCCATGCACGAAGACGAGGCCACCAACCTTCGGATCCTGGCGCTGCTGGAGTCCCTCGACCAGCGCATGACCACCCTCGAGCGGCGCCTCGACGGGCTCGCCCCCCTCGCGGCGCACGGCCCTGCCGCGGTCGCGATGGTCACCGACGCCGTCGATCACCACGTCGCTCAGGCCCAGGCCAGCGGCGTCGACGTCGACGCGCGCATGGCCGCCGGCCTCCGCCTCGTCGAGCGCCTCACCCGCCCCGAGGTCGCCGCCCAGCTCGAGCAGGCCCTCGACCTCGCCGCGCAGCTCCCCGCCGCGGTCGCGATGGCGGCGGACACCCTCGACGGCGTGCTGGGGGGCCTCGTGGACCGGGGCGTGGACCTGGACGAGCGGGTCCGCATGCTCAACCAGGCCGCCGAGGCCCTGACCCGCCCGGCCATGCTGGAGCTGGTCAACGCGATCCTGGAGCGCGGCGAGGACATCGAGCGGGTGCTGCGCGCGCTCCTGGAGTCCGGCGTGCTGGAGGCCCAGGCGGTCGAGGTCGTCGGCCACGCCGGGGAGGCCCTGGCCACGACCCGCGCCCAGGAGGTCACGCCGCTGGGTCCCTTCGCCCTGCTCCGCGCCCTCAGCGACCGGGACGTCGGTCGCGCGGTCGCTTTCGGCGTCCACTTCGCCCGCCGCTTCGGCACCATCCTCGCCCAACCCACCCCCTGACCGGAGAGACCATGTCCCAGCACTTCGAGGTCGTCATCGTCGGCGGCGGCACCGCCGGGCTCACCGTCGCGTCCCGCCTGGCCGCCTCTCCCGAGGCCCCCGACTCCATCGCGATCATCGAGCCGTCGGAGCGCCACTTCTACCAGCCGATCTGGACCCTGGTGGGCGGCGGGGTGTTCGACCGGTCCATCTCGCTCCGCGACGAGGCCGACTACATCCCGCCCGGCGCCTCCTGGATCCGCGACGCGGCCGCGGGCTTCGACCCCGAGAACCGGGCGGTGCTGCTCCGGAGCGGCGAGGCGATCACCTACGATCAGCTCGTGGTCGCCGCGGGCATCCGCATCCTGTGGGACGGCATCCCGGGGCTCAAGGAGGCCGTGGGCAAGGCCGGCAGCGGCGTGGTCAGCAACTACAGCTTCGACACGGTCGAGGCGACCTGGGCCGCCATCCAGGCCTTCCCCAAGGGGGGCAAGGCGCTGTTCACCCACCCCGCCACGCCGATCAAGTGCGGCGGCGCGCCGATGAAGATCATGTTCCTGGCCGACGACGCCTTCCGCCGCCAGGGCGTGCGCGACGGCGCCTCCATCACCTTCGCCAAGGGCGGCGCCGGCCTCTTCTCGGTGAAGAAGTACGCCGACGCCCTGGCCCGGGTGGTGGAGCGCAAGGGCATCGAGACCCGGTTCAACACCAACCTGGTGGAGCTGCGGCCCGCCCGGAAGGAGGCGGTGTTCGAGCAGTTGGGCGGCGGCGGGCAGGTGGTGCTGCCCTACGACCTCATCCACGTCACGCCCCCGATGGGCCCGCCGGACTTCATCCAGGGCGGCCCGCTGGCGGACGCCGGCGGCTGGGTGGACGTGGACAAGTACACCCTCCAGCACAAGCGCCACCCCGAGGTCTTCTCCCTGGGGGACTGCTCCAACCTGCCGACCTCGAAGACCGGGGCTGCCATCCGCAAGCAGGCCCCCGCCCTGGTGGAGAACCTGCTGAGCCTGCGCGCCGGCCGGCCCCTGACCGCCCGGTACGACGGCTACACCTCCTGCCCGCTGGTCACCGGCTACGGCAAGCTCATCCTGGCGGAGTTCGACTACGACAACCAGCCCGCCGAGAGCTTCCCTTTTGACCAGGGGCAGGAGCGCTATTCGATGTATGCGTTGAAGGCGTATGCGCTGCCGGAGATGTACTGGAACGGGATGCTGCGCGGTCGCATGTAGGGGGGTCGCGCGATAGACTGGCCGCCCCGTCGCGGGAGGCAGCCCATGACCGACCCCCTCATCCTGAGAGAGGTCAAGCTTCGGTACTTCAAGGCGGCGTTCAAGCCCGACCCTGTCGCGCTGGACGCCTTCAACGTGGTCATCGGGCGCAACGGAAGCGGCAAGAGCACCATGCTGGAGGCGCTCCAGTGGCTGGACACCTCCCTGCGTCGAGACGCGCGGGAGGCGAGCGAGCGCTACTACGGCGTGCGCGACCTGCTGAACCTGCGCTCGCAGAGCAAGAAGCCTCACTTCGTGCTCTCGCTCAAGTTCGGCGCGGAGACAGGGCTCCCCGAGTGGTCCTACCGTCTCCAGGTGGAGGAGCGCGACGGCCTGCCCGTCGTCACCGAGGAGGAGTTGGAGACCCTCAACAGCAGTGGAAACCGGACCCGTCGCTTCATCACCATGGGTGACGGTACCGTCCGGCTGCTCGGCGTCAACCCCAAGGCCGGGGACCCCGGGGTCTTCTCCAGCAGGGAGCCCGACCGGTTGGCCCTCTCCAAGGTCGGCGACATCGACGCGCCGGACCACACGGATGGCCTCGGTGCGCTCCAGGCCTTCTGGGAGCGCGCGGTCTTCCTGAGGTTGAGTCCCAACCGGCTCGCGGCGGGCTCCCCGGCGAAGCGACGCTCCTTCGAGCCCATCCTGGACGAGGAGGGGCAGACCCTGCCCGCGCTGCTCAACGAGCTGAACGACGACCAGCGCGAAGAGCTGGTGGACGCCATCCGAACCATCCTCCCTGGTTTCCATGGCGTCAGCGTGTCCAGGTCGGCGTCCGGGCGGGACACCCGGGTGAACTACAGCCTCCTGGAGCAGATGCCCCACCGCGGGCGCTCCGGCCGCAAGCGCTTCCCCATCCCAGCCTGGATGCTCTCCGAAGGGACCCGACGCATCACCGCCATCCTCGCCCTGCTGGTCCGGGAGCCCGCGCCGACGCTGCTCTGCATCGAGGAGATCGAGAACGGCCTGGACCCCTGGACCGTACGCCATGTCCTGCGCCACCTTCGGTCCGCCGCCGACCGGGGCGTCCAGGTGGTGCTCACCACCCACTCACCCTGGCTCCTCGACGACGTGCCGATGGAGTCCATCATCCAGGTACGACGGGTGGATGGTGACACCCGCTATGAGCGCTTCATCGACCGCCCGGAGATCCAGGCCTACGCGCCCAATGTCCCGGCCGGCACGCGCTACGTCAACGAAATCCAATGACGCCGCTGCGGGTCGCGCTGTTCGTCGAAGGAAGCCACACGCCCCCGCCCACCCGCGGCGAGCGGCCACTGGTGGCCATCTGGCAGGCCCTCGCCGAGTCCCTCGGGCTCTCCGCCTTTCATCTGATCATCCCGATCTCCAAGAAGCACCTCGTAGCGATGGACCCGGCCAACCCGAAGATGAGCGGGGCGTCGGAGGGCCTCGACCAGCTCATGACCCGAACCCTGAGATCGACGCCGTTCGACGCGGCCGTGGTCGCCTGGGATCTCGTCCCGGACTGGAACAGCACCGGGCACTACTGCCGTTGGCAGGAGACCCTCGACCTGTTCCGCCTGCTCGGCGCCTCCGAAGCGCTGCCTGAGCCTTGGCGGCAGAAGGCCGCGCGACGACACGCCGAGCTGACCAGCAGATCCACCCCTGGCGACCGCCCCGAGCCCACTCGATTGTCGCAACAGGAAGTTCTTGCCCTGTGCATGGAGCCCATGTTCGAAGCCCTGCTGACCCTGGATGAGCACGCGATCCGAGACGCCCTTGGTCTGAAGACTCGCCCTCGCGGTTGGCCCACCCCGGGCTGGGGAGTTGGCGCCACGCTCCGACCCGACACCGAGGTGCTGGCGCCGGCTGTGCGCGCTGCGAGGGGCGTTCGCCCCAGGCTCACTGCCGTGAAGCGCGTCCCCGGGGATCTACGCACCAACAAGGATGGTTGGGGAGAGTTCCTCCTGCGTCAGATGCTGGACCATGAGGCTCATCGTCCGCTGGTCCTCGGACACCCCATCTCGGTACGCCTCCGGGAGTACCTGGGCTGATTCACTCCCCCACCACCGCCCGCGGCGGGTGCGCGAACAGGTCGAGCACGTCCTCGTCGAGGTCCTCGCCCACCAGCAGGGTGTAGCCCACCGTGGCCCCTGCCCAGTCGGGGGCCGCCGGGCGGAACTGGCTGCCCACGAGCCAGGTGACCAGCTCGCCCAGGCCGGAGCCGCCGGTCACCCGGCCGTCGTGCCAGGGGTCGGCGGTCCACAGGGTGCCCAGGGGCGCGATGAAGCCCTGGCCGTCGCGCTCCCGCAGGGGCGCCTGGGCCAGGGCGCTGCGCTCGGAGACCCGGTGGGCGACCTGGACCGCGCTGCCGTCCGCGCAGCCCAGGGCCATCCAGCCGTCCACGGCCTGGCCGCTCCAACTGTCCACCCCGGGGCGGGAGGGCCGCTCCCGGATCGTGCCGCCGAAGGTCTGCCAGCGCACCGTCTCCACCGTCCCCGGGCAGCCCAGGGGGGACAGCGCCACGCTCTCGGCGTCGTCGGCGTCGCCCGCCGCGCCCATCGTCGCGTCCACCCGCAGCACCGCGCCGGGCAGGCCCGCCCAGGTGGACCGGGTGAGGGTGAGCTGCCCATCGGCGTCACAGAAGGGCAGACTCCCAGGGAGCCCGGCGGACGCCCGCACCCCGCGCGGCCCCAGCTCCGGGGCGACCGCGCCCTCGCTCTCGAAGAAGGCCGCCTCCCCCGCGCACTCGGTGAACGGGGTGCGCAGGGCCTCGATCTGCGGGACGTCGTCCTCGCTCAGGCCGCCCTCGACCCGCGATCCGGCCGCGCCGGGGGACCAGGTCAGCGTCGTGACCGAGAGGGCGTCCACCTCGGCGACGAAGCGCAGCCGCAGGTGGGTGGCGTCGTCGTCCAACCCCAGGATGCCGACCTCCACCGGCAGCTCCGTGCCCGAGGCGTCGAAGAGCGCGAACGCGTCGACGCCCTGCCAGTCGTCCTTGGGCACGTCCAGCTTGACCTCGACCAGGGCGGGGCCGGCGCTGTCCCGATCGTTGACGAGCCACAGCTCCCCGGGGCCGGGGCCGGTCTCGCGCAGCGCGGCGTCCAGGGCCGCGGTCGAGAGCGCGCGGGCCTCGTCGGCGAAGTCCCAGGCCCGCGCCACCCGGTCGTCGGCCAGGTACGGCGCCGCCAGCCCGAAGTGGGTCGTGGACAGCCCGAGCAGCCGCGGCGTGAGGGCCTGCTCGGTCAGCGCGCCCACCTCGGGGATGTCCCCGGCCAGGAACATCGCCAGGGCGGCGTCCCGCCGCGACGCGAACAGGGCGGCCGCCAGCCTCTGGTTGAAGTCCTTGCCCGCCCAGGACTGGAAGCCGTCGCCGTTGCCGTCGGCCACGTCCCCCAGGAGGTCCACGCTGTGGGTGGGGGCGTGGTCGTCCAGGTAGTCCTGGATGGTGGTGAACACGACCTGCCCCGAGGCGACCTGCTCGGCCAGGGCGTCCAGCTCCCGGTCGAAGTTCTCCCAGGACTCCGCGTCGGCGTCGAAGTGGATGAGCAGCAGGGCGTCGTCGCTGCGGGAGGCCGAGATCTGTGACGCCCAGGCCGAGAGCCCGCCGTGGTCCAGCACGTCACCGTGGTGGTACGCCGGCACCCAGGTCATCGTCGCGTCGGTCTGGGGGTCCCGCAGGGTGACCGGGTCGTACCAGGCCTCGGGGGGCAGGTCGACGTCCTGGCGCAGCGCGGTGAACGCGGTCGCCGAGTAGAACAGGGTGATCCAGTCGACGCCGTGGTCCCGATACCAGCCGATGTGGTCGGGGGTGAACATGCACTCCTGGGGCTGCACCCCGGGCACGGTCTCGCTGAACGCCGCGCGGTAGCTCTCCTGGGCCCGGACGACGCTGGCGTCGAACTCCGGCCGCGTCTCGGAGGCCATCGCCCCGTTGTTCCAGGACATGATGCGGACGTCGTCGGTGCCCGCCGCCACCCGCGCGGCGACGCGCTGGGAGATGTCCGGGGCGTCGGAGGCCAGCCAGCCGTCCAGGGAGAAGGCGTTCTCGATGTCCCAGTCCGCGCGGGCCTCGGGGTGGGCGTCCAGCCAGTCCAGGATGCGCCGGATGACCCGGATGTCCTGGCCGTAGCCGTCGTCGTCGTTCGTGTCGCCCCGGTAGGAGTGGTAGAGGTTCGTGTGGAAGGACAGGGCGACGTGGACCGTGCCGCCCCCGGGCGCGGGCGCGGCGTCGCCGGTGCCCTCCTCCAGGGTGTGGACCCGGCCGTCGGTGCCCAGGGCCACGCCGCCCTCCAGGTCGGCGACCGGCCCGGCCTCGGACCAGGTCCAGCCGTCGGGGTCGCAGCGCCACAGCCCCCGGGTGCCCGAGGCCACCGCCAGGCTGCCGTCGGAGAGCCGCTCCAGGGCGACCGCGTCCACCGGGCCGCCCATCGCTGCCCACCCGTCGCCCTCCTCGCAGAACAGGCCGCCGTCGAGGGCCGCCACGCAGGCCCGCCCGTCGGGCAGGATCTCCGCGCCCATCAAGGCGCTGGCGGGCAGGTCGCCGCCCAGCGCGTCCCAGCTCGCGCCCCCGTCGTCCGAGCTGAACACCGTGCCGCTCAAGAGCCCGGAGAAGTCGGCGGGCAGCACGCTGTCGGCGAGCTGGGCCACCGCCACCACCCGGTCGTCCCGGACCGCGACGTCGGTGAACAGCAGGTTGAAGTCCCCGGTGTCGGAGAGGTCCACCCCCGCCCAGGTCCCGCCGCCGTCCTCGCTGATGAAGAGCCCGCCCACCGCCGCCATCCACAGCGCGCCCTCGCCCACCGCCGTGCGCCGGGGGGCCACCAGCCCGCGCGGGTTCAGCAGCGCCGAGAAGGCCGAGGTCGGCGAGGACACCGCCGCCCAGGCCGCGCCCCCGTCGGCGCTGCGGTAGAGGCCCTCGCCCTGCACCCAGGCCAGCGCCGCGTCCCCGCCCACGCCGTCAAGGAAGACCAGCGCCCCCTCGGGCAGGCCCTCGGCGGCCACCGGGCCGTCCGCGTTGAACAGCCCCTGGTCGCTCGCCGCCAGCCAGCCCCCGTCCAGGGCAGCCAGAGCGCGCCCGGTGCCCGCCACAGCGGCGTCGGAGGTCCACCGCAGGTCGGGCGCCGGACTCCCGTCATCCCCCTTGCAGGCGGCCAGCAGCAGCAGAATCCACAACGATCGGCTTCTCATGGGGCTCTCCGAAGGTGCTTCGTCAACCCCGGCGGCGCCGTCGGGATCAGTCGGGGAGGAAGAGCGTCACCCCGCGCTCCGGGACGACCTGCATGATCACCTTGTAGCGCCCCGAGAGGGACTTCTGCACCCGCCACTGCCCGAACGTGCCGGCGATGCAGTCCTCCAGCTCGGCGCTGCCGGTGGTGTTGAGGCTGACCCGGGGGTCGGCGACCCGGCCGTTGGCGACGAGCAGGGTGATCTCCACCGCGCCGCGCAGCTCGTGGCCCGCGTCGGCCTGGGCGTAGCACTGCTCGACCAGGGGCAGGTTCTTCTTCATGAGCTGCCCCCGGGTGGGGTAGTGGGTGGGCACCAGGATCAGGCTGTGGCTGACCAGGAAGCCGGCCTGGTGGGTGTCGACGCGAGAGTAGTCCAGCGCCTTGAGGGCCGCCAGGATGCAGGCGTCGGCGTGGCGGTCGCCCAGGGTGCTCTGCTCGATCTCGGCCCAGGGGACCGAGCCGTCGGTCTCCACCCGCATGCGCACCCGGACCACGCCGGCCATCTGGGGGTCGCGGTTGAGGGCCAGGTCGTAGCAGTCCCGCACGCCGCTGTAGTTCTGGCGGATGACCGTGTCGATCCACTCCTTCTGGGGGGCGGTGGCCCGGTTCACCCCGTAGGGGCCGACGCCCTCGCCGCCCCAGACCTGCTCGGCGCGCTCCTCGGGGGTGGAGACCCGGGTGCCCTGGACGACCTTGCCCTGGCCGGAGGGGGGCGCGGGGTCGGGCTCATCCTCGGCGAAGGCGAGCGCGACCAGGCTGACAAGCAGGGCGATGAAGACGCGCACGGCCACCTCCGGGATCCTCATTATCCGTTTTTTCGGGGGCCGGGTGTAAGGGTCCGGCGCGGGGGGCCGTTGTCGTGGCGCAACCGGGACACAACACAGACCCCGTCGACAACGTGAGGACCCCCATGACCGCTCGCGCATTCCTGATCTCTGCCTCCTTCCTGCTCTCCCTCGCTGGCGTCGCCCTGGCCGGCCCCGAGAAGGCCCCTGGCCTGCCCGAGGACGCCCTCGCCTACGGCGGCCCCGTCGAGGTCATGCCCGACTACGAGTACGGTGGGCCCGCCTACCCCGACATCGACGTCGCGATCCCCGAGCGCGGCATCTACAGCGCGCGCCAGGGCATCCAGCACGGTCAGGGCGCCAGCAGCGCGAAGAACCCCGACGAGGCCCGCGCCCTGGGCGCGAAGTGGCTGGTGCAGATCCAGAACCGCGACGGCGGCTGGGGCGCCGGCGCCTGGGGCGACGCCAGCGCCCAGCAGACCTCCGACGTCGCCACCACCGCCGTCGCCGTGCTGGCCCTGGTGCGGGACGCGGACGGCGGACAGGCCCACGCCCAGGCCATCAAGGATGGCGCGCTGCACATCGTCAAGGCCATCGAGACCAGCGACCCCCACAGCCCCCGCCTGAACACCCCCGAGGGCACCCAGCCCCAGTACAAGCTGGGCCAGCTCGTCGACACCCACCTGGCCGCGCTCGCCCTGGGCGAGGTCTCCGGCCGCTTCGACGACGAGACCAACGGCAAGGTCGCCCACGCCCTCGACTACGTCATCGGCAAGGTCCAGATGGCCCAGCAGGCCGACGGCAGCTTCGACAGCAACGGCTGGGCGCCGGTGCTCTCCAGCTCGATCGCCGCGATGAGCCTGTACACCGCGATGGAGAACGGCGTCGAGGTGCGCGAGGACGTGCTCGACCGCGCCGAGGCCTACCAGGCCGGCAACGTCTCCGAGGACGGGCGGGTGGACGCCAGCGCGGGCGCGGGCGTGGAGCTGTACGCCGCCGCCGGCAGCCTGCGCAACAGCCAGAAGGCCGCCGATCGGGGCGGCGAGAACGCCCGGCGCGCCCAGGTCGCCCAGGACGCCATGAACACCCGCGTCTCCACCCAGGCCGAGGCGCTCATGACCGGCTTCGGCAGCATCGGCGGCGAGGAGATGCTCTCCTACATGATGATCAGCGACGCCCTGGCCGAGGAGGGCGGCAAGACCTGGAGCCAGTGGGACGAGAAGGTCGGCCAGTACCTGCTCAGCATCCAGAACGCCGACGGCTCCTGGGCCGGGCACCACTGCATCACCAGCCCGGTGTTCGTGACGGCCGGCGCGGTGATGACCCTCGCGGCGGACGACTGGGCCGACCTCAAGGGCAAGCGGTCGCGCACCACGACGGACGACGGACGCGCCGAGCTGCGCCCCAGCGGCGCCACCCTGCAGGAGGTCACCCCGACCCTGTAAGCGGAACCACGGGCGCGGCGCCTCCGAACGGGTGAGAGGGGAATTCGGAGGCCGCCGTGCCCGAGACCCCGTCGCGCTTCACCGCCGCCACGCTGCTCCTGGTCAGCACGCTCACGATCATGGCCGGGGCGGCCATCTCCCCCTCCCTGCCCGCGCTGGAGGCCTTCTTCTCGGAGGTCCCCCGCGCGGGCCTGCTCGTCCGGCTGGTGCTGACCCTGCCGGCGCTGATGATCGCCCTGACCGCGCCGCTGGCCGGGCTGCTGGTCGACCGCTTCGGGCGGGTGCGCCTGCTGATGGCCTCGGTGCTGCTCTACGCGCTCGCGGGGGTGGCCGGCGGGCTGCAGGACGACATCTTCATGCTGCTGTTGACCCGGGCGGCCCTGGGCCTGGGGGTGGCGGGGCTGATGACGGCGGCGACGACGCTGATCACCGACCTCTACGCGGGCGACGCTCGCGCCCGCATGCTGGGGCTCCAGGCCAGCATGATGGGCGGCGGCGGCGTGATCTTCCTGCTGATCGGCGGGGCGCTCTCCGAGCTGGGCTGGCGGTACGTGTTCGCCACCTACGCCGCGGGGTTCTTGTTCCTGCCGCTGTGCGCGCTGTCCCTGACCGAGCCGCCCCCGCGCGAAGACGGCGGCGGCGACGGCGCGGCGATGCCCTGGGGCCCGCTGCTGGGGCTGTACGCGGGCACGGCCTTCGCGCAGGTGATGTTCTACACCGTGCCGGTGCAGATCCCCTTCCACCTCAAGGAGCTGTTCGGCGCGGGCGGCATGATGATCGGGCTGACGATCGCGGTGCCCACCGTGTCCTTCGCGGCGGCGTCGGTGCCCTATGGGCGGGTGGCGCAGCGCTTCTCGCGGTGGACGCTGCTGTCCCTGGGCTTCCTGACCTCCGGGGTGGGGCTGACCTCGCTGCTGGTGGCGGGCAGCTACCCCGTGATCTGGGTGGGGCTGGCCATCATGGGGGCGGGCTTCTCGATCATGGTGCCGACCGTGTCCAACTGGGTTTCGGACATCGCGCCGGACGCCGCCCGGGGGCGCGCGCTGGGGGGCATGACGACCGCGATGTTCCTGGGGCAGTTCATCGCCCCGCTGATCAGCCAGCCGCTGGTCGAGGCCAGCTCGATCCCCACGATGTACGCCACGCTGGGCGTGACCGGGGCCGCCCTCGGGCTGGGAATGCTGCTGATCGGCGCGCTGCGATAGCCCGAACCGCGCTCTGTCACGCAGCTTGTCCACCGCGATGGGCGTGGATGCGGTATACTCCCTAATCTGCTCGATTATCCATCTCTCTGCCCCGAAGAGAGCCGCCGGAGGTCCCGCATGGCCCGCGAACCGGACACCCAGACCGCCCGACGTCCGCCTCCGCCCGCCAACGTCAACGCCACGCGCCCCGGCGATCGGGACGAGCGCGTCGCGCGCGCCCCGGCCTCCGATGAGCAGATCGGGCCGCAGACCACGCGGCACTACCACAGCCTGCTGGGCAACGACGTCGTCCAGGGCGCCCTGAACGGCGAGACCATCGCCGGGCTCGGGCCGCTGGTGGCCGCCGACATGGCGCTCGGCGCCGTGGGCATGCCCGGCGAGTCCATGGGCTCCCCCAACTCCTCCAACCAGGCCATGCTCGGCGTGATGCGCCGCGCGGACGATCACCCCGGTCAGGAGGAGGACGCCAGCGGCGCGGTCGAGCAGGTCCTGCGTCGCGCCGGCCAACCCCTGCCCAGCCCGGTGCGGGCGCGCCTGGAGGCCGCCTTCGGCCGCGACCTCGCCGGCGTGCGGGTCCACACCGACGCCGCCGCCAACCGGGCCGCGCGCGGGGTCAACGCGGTCGCCTTCACCCAGGGCGAGCACATCGTCTTCGGGCCCGGCGCCTTCCAGCCCGGCACCCCCACCGGCGACGAGATCCTGGGCCACGAGGTCACCCACGTCGTCCAGCACCTGGAGGGCCGCACCGGCCAGGCCTCCGACGTCGAGGGCGGGGTCCCGGTCACCACCCCCGGCGACACGGTGGAGCGCGAGGCCGAGCACTTCGGCCAGGCCTTCGCCCAGCAGGGCCCCGAGCTGCCCGAGGCGCCGCTGCTCGACCGCGAGGTCCAGCCCGACGCCGGGCTCGACGCGGCGGCCCCCTCCCCCGAGGCCCCGGTCGCCCGGCTCACCGCCCGCGACCCCGGCGATGGCTCCGGCCAGCAGGTCGACCAGACCCAGGACCGCGCCCGCACCAGCGCCGCCGCCCAGGAGGCCGCGCAGGAGGTCCGGAAGGCCGTCGAGGAGCACGAGCGCAACGAGCGCGACCGCCAGGCGCAGATGCCCTCCCAGGACACCGAGCACACCAACCCCGATCGTCCCCAGACCGACGGCGTCGCCACCCAGGAGGACGCCCCCACCGAGGTCCCCGAGCCCAACCTCACCATCGAGCAGCAGGAGGAGGCTGACGCCCAGGCCCAGGAGGAGGACGGCGAGCACCCCTCCCGCGAGACCGAGGGCGAGGAGGCCCAGGACGAGGAGGAGATCCAGGGCGAGGACGTCGGCGTCGGTGACGAAGAGGTCGAGGCCCCGCCCGAGGGCACCGACGGCAACGGCCCCGAGGCCGACGACGGCAGCAGCGGCACCGGCAATGACCCGCCGGGCGGCGGCGGTGGTGGCGGTGGCGCCGCAGGCGGTGGCGGCGGTGGCGGCGGCGGCGGCCCTGTCGAGCTGGACGGCTTCGTCGACTACTACATGGAGACCCACTGGGACCGCTCCGAGTACGACGCCAAGATCGGCGAGCTGGACCTGGAGATGGCCGGGCTGACCGGCAGCACCCTCGACCGCTTCCTGCCCGCAGAGACCCCGCCGGGGGTGCGCAGCGCCCTCAACCTCGTCACCGGCGCGGGCGCGGCGGGCCTCGACGCGATGTTCACCGGGGCGATGAAGGCGATCCCCGGCATCGGCTCCATCTTCCACATCGCCCACGGCATCAAGGACATCTGGTCCAGCGCCGAGACCTACAGCCAGCTCGACGACAACTTCGGCATGTGGGTCAACATCATCCGCAACGTCGCGGACCTCGTGGGCAGCGTGGTCGGCAACCTGGGCGACCTGGCCACCGTGGTCGAGGACGTCGCGGCCATCAGCGTGGTCGGCGCGCCGCTCGCGGCGGTGGTCGCGTTCTGCGGCACCTGGGGCGACGCCATCGGCGCGACCTGCGACACCATCAAGACCACCTGCTCGGTCATCAGCCTCGTCCACAACGTGGTCCAGGCCCAGGAGGCCGAGCGCAACCGGGACTTCCGGCGCGCGGGCCAGTACCGCACCCTCGCCCGGGGCAGCGCCATCGACGCGGTGGTCGACTTCATCGGCCTGGTCAGCACCCTGGGCTCGATGGGCACCGCCAACGCCCTGCCTGGCGAGGTGGGCGAGGACATGGCCGAGGCCGCCGGCAAGACCTTCCGCGAGATCGCGGGCGACAAGGCCCTCAGCGGCATGCTCGGCGTCAAGAGCGACACCGTCGGCACCGTGGGCGAGCAGATCAACCGGGGCAAGGACTCCTGGCTCACCGGGACCCAGTCCTTCGGCAACCTGATGTACCACATGGGCCTGGGCGACGCCATGGCCTACAGCACCGACGGGCTGTTCGGCGGGCACTACATCGAGCCCTCCCAGGTCAGCGGCGACGGCCAGGTGGCCGGCATCCTGGGGGCCGCCCGGGACGCGACCCAGGGCGAGTTCGACACGGCCTGGGCCGACCTCGAGGGCGACAACCCCAAGTGGACCCAGAAGCTCATCAACGACATCACCAACCCGCAGCCGGGCTCGGCCCTGCAGGCCTACTCCGACTTCCTGTCGCCCTCGGCCTGGATCGGGCGCTTCGCCGGCTGGGGCGCGGACTTCCTGAACTCCGCGGACACCGCCACCCACGGCGGCGTCGCGGCCTTCCTACGGGCCAACGCCCAGCTCATGGACCAGTTCCTCGGCCCGGGCATCGAGACCCTGGCCCAGTGGATCCGTGACGCCAAGGAGCCCCTCGACCTGATGGCCGAGAACCTGGCTGAGGCCCTGCGCCAGCAGGAGGTCTCGCTCCAGGCCATCCGCGACAGCATCCCCCACGTCAACGACTTCCTGGAGAAGGTCAACACCATCGCCGACGCCGGGGGCACGGTCCACAACTTCGCCGAGACCGCCGCCAGCACCGTCGAGGGCTGGCACATGACCGGCGACCGCCTGGGCATCCCCTCCTGGGTCCCGAGCTGGACCTACCAGTGGGCCCTCGACGCCTTCAACAGCCTGCTCAACCGCATCGCCAGCGGCATCCGCAACGTGCGCGACCAGTGGCTGCCCCAGATCGACCAGTTCGTCGAGTCCCAGACCTCCTGGGCCCAGGATCAGCTCACCAGCATCGAGGACGCGGTGCGCGAGGGCGGCGAGGTCGAGACCATGCTCCAGGAGGCCCACCGCACGGTGGTCGACGGCGTGGCCAGCCTGCTGGAGGCCTTCGCCGACTGGGAGGTCCTGGGCGAGATCGACTTCGCCGCGGCGGTCGACTGGTGCGTCGAGGCCGCCAACCGCTGGGCCCAGAACGTCGAGGACCAGGGCTTCCAGGCCCGTCTTGACGAGTTCAAGGAGTACATGCGCTCCACCGCCCAGCAGGCGGTCGACCAGTGGAAGGCCGATCACGCTGACTCGGTCGAGCAGGCCTACGCCCCTGAGGTGCCCCAGGGCGAGCTGGACGCCGTGGGCCAGGCCTGGCAGATCATCTCCGCCCGCATGGACGAGCTGGCCGACGAGCAGCCCGACTGGCACGCGAACAACTTCCGCCTCAAGATCCGCGCCCAGCTCGCCTACCGCACCGCGCTGGCCCAGGGCGGCCAGAGCGGCCAGCAGGCCATGGACACCTTCTGGAGCAACGCCAACATCCTGGCAGAGGTCGCCTCGGCCATCGGCTGCTGAGCGGGTTAAAGCATCGCTCCCCGGACACCAGAGGTGCCCTTGGTCAGCATCGGTATCGTCCTCGCGGGCGCCGCGGTCGCCCTGATCCTCATCGTGGCGGTGGTCCTGGGCATGTCCCTGGGCAAGGCCAAGGGCCAGATCGGCGACCCCCAAGCCGCAGAGCTGGGGGCGGCGCTGGGCTTCACCCAGGCCAACCCCCGCCTGGCGCAGATCCCGCCCTGGTACACCGGCGACGTGGACGGGCGCCCGGCCGCCGTGACCGTGGTCAGCGTTCGGGCGGGCGCGGGCACCTACTCCCGGCATGAGACCAGCCTGGTGTGCCGGGTGGTCATCCCGGTGGAGGCCGACCTGCCCACCGTGGCCTACCGGCGCCCCAGCGAGGGCGACGACCCCTTCCTGGCCGCGTTCACCGGCCAGTCCCTGGAGGCGGTCCCCCCCGACGCCCGCAGCGCGATGGTGCAGTTCGTCGACACCCACGGCTACCTCTGGCTCTCCCCCCGCCCCAAGGCCGCCCAGCTCGAGCTTTCCAAGAAGGTCCTCCCCGACGCCGGCATGGTGCTGCTGACCAGCTTCGACGCCGAGGGCGCTGACGCCGACCGCGTCCGGCAGGCGGTGGGCGCGCTGGACGAGGTCGCCCGCACCCTGGAGTCCCGGTGAAGGTCATCCCCCCGGCCCCCGACGCCGAGAAGGCCTGGGCCCTCGCCCTCAAGGCCGCACCGCTGGCCGACGGCTTCCTCTCCTTGATCCATGTGCTCACCCTGCAGGCGCGCACCGACCTCAGCCCCGAGCGCCGCCAGCTCGCCGGCCTGCGCCTGGCCGAGCTGCAGCGCCGGCTGTTCCCGGACATGGCGATCGCCACGCTGGACAAGCTGGGCGAGGTCACCGCAGACCTGGAGCCCTGGCCGCAGCTCCACCCCGCCGCCGTGCGGGCCGCCGCGCTGCTGGAGGCCGGCCGGGCCGACGAGGCCAGCTTCGTGCTGCCCGAGGTGCCCAAGGACAGCGGCGTGCGGGACCTGCTGCTGGGCCGCATGTCCTTCGAGGGCGGTCGGCTGGCCGAGGCCCAGGGGCGCTTCGAGCGCGCCGCGGCCGGGGCGGCCGAGAGCCCCCTCGCCCTGGCGGCGGAGACCGAGATCGAGGCCCTCAGCTACGCCGCCCGGCTGCGGCACCTGCAGGGCGACCCCCTGGATGAGGTGCTCGCCGCCTTCGACGCGGTGGAGCACCGCTGCGAGGCGGTGGGGGCCGGGCTGACGCAGTCCCTGCACCGGGTGTACGCCCAGGTGGTGCGTGAGGGGCGGATCAGCGACCTCACCGACGCCTTCATCAAGCTGGCCCACACCCAGGTCAAGGCCAGCTACTGCCAGGGCCACATGGCGAAGGCCGCCGAGCTGGCCCCGGTGCCGGTGGCGGTGCACGGCGCGGCCACCCGCCACGCCGACGACCCCAGCGCCTACGTCTCGGCCATCCTCTCGCTGTCCTCGCTGGCCTGGCGGGCGGGGTACGCGGTGGAGGGCTTCGAGGTGGCGACCTACGGCCTGGCGATCGGCCGGCGGGTGCACGGAGACGCCGCGGTGGTGGACCTCCAGCTCTACATGGACGGGCTGGCCGAGGCCATCCCCGCCGAGCGCTGGGCCGAGGTCCAGGCCAAGGCGTTGGCGCGGGCCAAGGCGGCGCGAGAGGAATAGCGAACAGCGTTCGCTTTAGAGGTACTTCTCGCGAATCGCCTCGATCTCCTCGGCCTTCTCGACCAGCCGACGCTCGTCGGCGGCCTTGCCCTTCACCGTCACCAGGGCCTCGCCGTCGGGGCCGCGCAGCTCGCGGACCGACACCTGGAGCGCGGCCTCAGGGGGGTGCTCGGCCTTGGCGAGCGCGCGGAAGGCGTTGCCAGTGAGGGTCCACTCCCCCGACCCGCCGGAGGCCAGGGGCTCGGGCAGCTCCAGCTCGAACGACCGGGGCTCGACCCCCGCCCAGGAGGCCTCCAGGGTCGCGGCGGAGAAGGTGTGGGGGGTGCCGTTCTCCAGCCCCAGGGTGAACGTCGTGTCCACCCACAGCCCCTTGCGCTGCTCGCCCAGCGCGGCCTTCACGACCTTGACCTGCTCCAGCACCTCCTCGGCCTCCTCGGCCTCCTCGACGGCCTTCTTCAGCTCGACCTGCTCGGCGATGATCGCGTCGATCTTCTTCTCGGGCAGGCCGTAGTCGATGACCCAGGCCTCGCCCTGCCGCAGGAAGGTGAGGGTGTGGGTGGACTCCTTGCGGGCGCTGGCCTCGTCCATCAGCTCGTCGAGCAGGGCCACCCGGGCCTCGTGGCTGTCCAGCTTGCGCATCTCGGCCAGCCGGTCCTCGGCCTTGCCGGGGTCGCTGATGTCGGGGACGCTGCGGGAGAGCTGCACGGTGGCCCGCTCGCCCTCGATGGTGACCTCGGTGACGTCGCAGCGGGCGTGCTTCGCGCTGGCCTCGACCGTGGCCCGCCCCATCGCCACCACCGAGTCCACCAGGGCCTGCCCCAGCGCCGCCAGGGGGTTGTTGTCGGTGGGGGCGGCGGCCTTCTCGGCGGCCTTGTCCTTCGCCCAGCGCAGGTCCGCGTCCCGCACCAGGGGCTCCAGGCCCGCCGACTCCGGCAGCATGTTCAGCTGGAGGTTGTCGAGCTGACCCCAGGTGCAGAGGGTCTCGGCGGCCTGGGTGACCGCCCGCTCCTGCTTGTTGCAGCCGCCGAGCAGCGCCAGCGCCACCAGCGCCCTCATCGCTTGACCCGCAGCCGGGTGTGGATGCCGCATTCGGTCTTGTCTCCCGCGAACAGGCGCCCCGCTCGCTCGTCCTCGCCGGGCTTGAGCTTGCGGGTGCAGGGCGCGCAGCCCACCGAGCCGTAGCCCCGGTCCAGCAGGGGGTGCCGGGGGATGCTGTGGGTGTCGAGGTAGTCCTGCACCCACTGGCGGGAGACCCGGGCGAGTGGGTTGATCTTGATGAAGCCTTCGGCGTCGCGCTCGATGAAGGGGATGCCCTGGCGGAGGCCCCCCTGGTCGCCTCGGCGGGCGTTGACCCAGGCCCGCTTGCCCTCCAGCGCGCGGGCCAGGGGGGCGACCTTGCGGTGGTCGCAGCAGGCCAGGCGGTCCTGGCGCCAGGTGGGCCCGAAGGGCTCGGGGTGGATCGCGACGATCCGCACCCCCAGGTACGCGGCGATGTCCTCGGCGTACTGGAGGCTCTCGGGGAAGTGGAAGCCGGTGTCCAGGAACGCGCAGGTGATGTCGTCGCGCCAGCGTCGGGCCATGTGCAGGAGGCAGATGCCCCCCATGCCCAGCCCCGTGGTGAACGCCAGGCGATCGCCCCAGGTGTCCAGGGCCCACCGGAGGAGGCCCTCCGGGGTCAGCATGTCGGGGCGCAGGGCCATCGGGGCGTTCATAGCGCCCCCCTATATGACGTCGCGGGCCGGGTGTCATAGAGGGCGTCACCGGCCTGGAGCGCACCGTGTCCATCGCCTTCTTCGACTTCGACAAGACGCTGATCCACCAGAACTCCGGGAGCCTGTGGGTCCGCGCCGAGCTGCGCGGCGGCTACATCGGCTGGGGCATGGCCGCGCGGGCGACGTGGTGGATCGCGCGCTACCACCTGGGCCTCTCCGGGCTGGACGAGGCGGTGCTGGACGCGGTGGCCACCCTCGCCGGCCAGCGCGAGAGCGACATCCGCGCCCGCACCGACCGCTTCTACGACGCGGAGGTCAAGCCCCTGTTCCGCCCCGCCGCCATCCTGACCCTCCAGCAGCACCGCGCGGCGGGGGATCGCCTGGTGCTGCTGAGCACCACCTCCAACTACCTGGCCGAGCGGGTGGGGATGGACCTGCGGATGGACGCCCTGCTCTGCAACCGCTTCGAGGTGGACGATCACGGCGTGTTCACCGGGCGCCCGGACGGCCCGCTGTGCTTCGGCGACGGCAAGCTCGTCCACGCCCGCGCCTACGCCGCGTCCCTGGGCGTCCCGCTCTCGGAGACCAGCTTCTACACCGACTCGTTCACCGATCTGCCGGTGATGGAGGCCGTGGGGCGGCCGGTCGCGGTCAACCCCGACCCCCGCCTGCGCCGGGAGGCCACCCGGCGGGGCTGGCCCGTCGTCGACTGGGGACCGTGAACGCGCGCCCCGCTGGTGCACACTCCAACGGTCGAACGGTGCCTTCCGCGCTGCGTCGGATTGCGGAGCCGGCCGCACCGACAGTAGACTCCTCGTTTGTGACTCCAGGAGGATCGCCATGACCGCCAAGCTCACCTGCTCCCTCGCCCTCTCCCTCGCCGCGCTCACCGCCTGCACCGGCACGAAGGACGACGACTGGGTCGACCCCGAAGCCGTGGACGACACGGCCGGCGAGACCACGGACGACACCGACGAGACCGACCCCCAGGCCGAGGCCGGCGACTCCATCGAGGAGGCCCTGCCCGTCACCCTGTCCCAGGACACCACCCTCATCGCGACGGGCGTCATCGACCCCGCCGGGGACCGCGACTTCTACGCGCTGGAGGTCTCCCAGGGCCAGTTCATCGCCGTCGCCTCGCTGTCCTACGCCATGCTCGGCGAGGTCGTGCTGGACACGGTCATCCGCCTCTACGACGACCAGGGCGAGCTGCTGGCCACCAACGACGACATGCCCTACCGCTACCTGGAGACCGACTCGGCGCTCTACTTCCAGGCCGAGTACGACGGCGTCTACTACGTGGAGGTCCTGGAGTGGGCCGACTGGGCCGACCAGGGCGCCAACGGCGGCTCCTCCTATGAGTATCAGTTCCACGCCTGGGAGATCGACAACCTCGAGATCTACGACAACGACACCCAGGCCGAGGCCGACGCCTGGCTCGACGACGACGTCTACATCTACTACTCCGGCGGCTGGGACGACTACAGCTCCAACTTCTACGGCCACTTCTCCGACGGCGACGACATCGACATCTGGCCGGTCAGCTTCGAGTCCGACGGCTCCCACTACATGTGGTCCATCTGGCCCGGCTACCACGGCGACGCCGAGCTGCGCATGTCCCTCTACAGCCCCGACTGGGAGCTGCTGGCCACCACCGACCAGCCCGAGATCACCCCGGACTACCACGCCTTCTACGACGTCGGCGTGATGTACCCGGTCTACGAGGGCACCTACTACGTGGTGGTGGAGAACCTCAACGGGTCCTACGGGCCGGGCAACTTCTACGCCGGCGTCCAGCTTGGCTACATCGCCGAGACCGCTGACGAGGAGACCGAGCCCAACGACAACATCAGCCAGGGCAGCCGGATCAACTTCACCGAGTCCAGCGCCACGGCGAACTACTACTTCGGCCGCGGCCACGGCGTGCTGCCCGACGCCGACGACGGCGGCGACTACTGGACCATCCTGAGCCCTGACGTGGGCGGCCTCTCCAACCGCTACCTCAACGTGACCATCCAGGCCGAGACGGTGGGCTCCACCGCCGACATCCAGGTCACGGTGTTCGCGGACGACGGCACCCAGCTCGCCCAGGAGAACATCCACCCGGAGATCGACAGCACCGACCCCGAGGTCTGGGACTACGAGCTGCCGGACACCGGCGCGGTCCACATCTTCGTGGAGGCGCTCAGCGAGGGGCCGGAGCCGCTGGCGAACCACTACTACATGCTGGTGTCGGTGTCGGACGAGCCGAACCACTGAGGCGCCGCTTCAAACAGCTCTGTTTTAAAACAGAGCTGTTTGGGACCTCCGTGGGCTCACCGCCGCTTCCCCTTCAGCAGATCCCCGAACGAGCCGAACCCGCTCTCCTCCTTCCGCTTTTGAGGGCGGCTCCGCTCCCGGGGCGCCGGCCGCTCCCGACCCGAGCCCCGCCGCTCCTGACGCGGCGGGGCCTTGCCGCTGCGCATCGACAGCGAGACGCGCTTGCGCTCCAGGTCGACCTCCAGCACCCGCACCGTGACGACCTGCCCTGCGCGCACCACCTCGCGGGGGTCCTTCACGAAGCGGTCGGCGAGCTGGGAGACGTGGACGAGGCCATCCTGGTGGACACCGATGTCCACGAAGGCGCCGAAGTGGGTGACGTTGGTGACCGTGCCCTCCAGCACCATGTCCGGTTTGAGGTCGGTGAGGGTCTCCACCCCCTCCTTGAAGCGCGCGGCCACGAAGGCTGGACGCGGGTCGCGGCCAGGCTTCTCCAGCTCGGTCAGGATGTCCCGGACCGTCAGCACCCCGAAGGTCTCGTCGGTGAACGCCTGGGGCCGCAGCCGGCGCAGCAGCGAGGCGTCCCCCATCAGCTCGCCCAGGGCCTTTCCGGTGTGGGCCTGGATGCGCTGCACCACCGGGTAGGCCTCGGGGTGGACGGCCGAGGCGTCCAGGGGGTCGTCCCCGCCCCGGATCCGCAGGAAGCCCGCGCACTCCTCGAAGGTCCGGGGCCCCAGCCGGGGCACGTCCAGGAGCTGCTTTCGGCTGCGGAAGGCCCCGTTCGCGTCCCGCCAGGCCACCACCGCCCGCGCCAGGCTGGGGCTCAAGCCCGCGACCCGCTGCAGGAGCGCGGGGGAGGCTGTGTTGAGGTCCACCCCGACCGCGTTCACGCAGTCCTCGACCACCGCGTCCAGCGCGCGGGCCAGGTCCGAGGGGGTCACGTCGTGCTGGTACTGGCCCACCCCGATGGACTTGGGGTCGATCTTGACCAGCTCGGCCAGAGGGTCCTGCAGGCGCCGGGCGATGGACACCGCCCCCCGCAAGGAGACGTCGGTCTGCGGCAGCTCCTCGCTGGCCAGGGCGGAGGCGGAGTACACGCTGGCCCCGGCCTCGTTGACGACGACCTTGTTGACCGCGCCGCCCTTGACCTCGCCGAGCAGCGTCGCGGCCAGGCGGTCGGTCTCCCGGCTGGCCGTGCCGTTGCCGATGGCGATCAGCTCGACGCCGTGGCGCTCCACCAGCACGCGCAGGGTCGCCAGCGCGCCGGCCACGTCCCGCTTGGGCGGGTGGGGGTAGACCGTCGCGGTGTCCAGCAGCTTGCCGGTGTGGTCGACCACCGCGACCTTCACCCCGGTGCGGATGCCCGGGTCCAGCCCCAGCACCACCCGGGGTCCGGCGGGCGCGGCCAGCAGCAGGTCCCGCAGGTTGTCCGCGAAGACCTGGATGGCCCCCGCCTCGGCCCGCGCCCGCAGCTCGGCCATCAGGGTGACCTCCACCCGCAGCGACACCTTGACCTTCCAGGCCAGCCACACCACCTGGGCCAGCCAGGCGTCCCCAGGCCGCCCCCGGTCCGCCACCCCGTAGCGCGCCGCGATGGCCTGCTGCCCCCAGCTCGGCTGGTCCGCGACGTCGGCCTCGTCCACCAGGGTGACCGAGAGGATCTCCTCGGCGGCGCCCCGGAACAGGGCCAGCGCCCGGTGGGAGGGCAGGTCCGCCCAGCGCTCCCGGTAGTCGAACCAGTCGCGGAAGCGCGCCCCCTCGGCCTCCTTGCCCTCCCGCACCGCAGAGACCACCACCCCGTGGCGCCGCAGCCGCTCCCGCAGGGTCTCCAGCAGGTCGGCGTCCTCGGCCATGCGCTGGGTGAGGATGTCCCGCGCGCCGTCCAGCGCGTCCTTGGGGGTCTCGACGCCCTTCTCGGGGTCGACGAAGCCCTGGGCCCGGGCCTCGGGGGCCCGCTCCGGGTGGGCGAGCAGGGCGTCGGCCAGAGGCTCCAGCCCCGCCTCGATGGCCTTCTGCGCCCGCGTCTGCCGCTTGGGGCGGTAGGGCGCCCACAGATCCTCCAGCCGGGCCAGCGTCTCGGCGTCCAGCAGCTTCGCCTCCAGCTCCGGGGTGAGCTTGCCCTGCTCCCGGACGGCCCCCAGGATGCGCTCCCGCTCGGACTCCAGGTTGCGCAGGTAGCGCAGGCGCTCCTCCAGGGTGCGGAGCTGGGCGTCGTCCAGCCCCTGGGTGGCCTCCTTGCGGTAGCGGGCGATGAAGGGCACGGTGTGGCCCTCGTCGAGCAGCCGGACGGCGGCCTCGACCTGCTGGAGGGTGGCGGACAGCTCCTGGGCGATGCGGGCGGTGACGGTCATGGGCTCCCTGGGGGTCGTGAGACCCGGGCCTGTATCCGGTGAGGATCCCGGGCGCGATACACTCCTCGGATGAACGAAGACCTCAACGCGCGTTACTTCGTCGAGCTGGCCGCCGCCTTCGTGCGCGGGCACCACCCCGACGCCCCCGCCCTGCCGCCCGCCGAGCTGGTCGCCTGGGGCCGCTCCAAGGGCCTGAAGCTGCACAAGTTCAAGCGCAACGCCGAGCTGCCCCGGGTGCGCCGGGTGCTGGGCATGCTGCGCGGCCTGGGCCCGGCGGACCTCCTGGACATCGGCAGCGGGCGCGGCACGTTCCTCTGGCCCATGCTCGACGCCTTCCCCTGGGTGCCGGTCACCGCCGTGGAGCAGTCCCCCCGGCGGGTCACCGACCTCTCGGCGGTCACCCGAGGTGGGGTGGACCGCCTCACCGTGCTCGACGCCGACGCCCAGGCCCTGCCCCTGCCCGACGACAGCGTCGACGGCGTCACGCTGCTGGAGGTCCTGGAGCACATGCCCACCCCCGCTCGCGCCGCCGCGCACGCCGTGCGGGTGGCCCGGCGCTTCGTCATCGCCACCGTGCCCTCCAAGCCCGACGACAACCCCGAGCACATCCACCTGTTCACCGGGGCCACCCTCGAAGCCCTCTTCCGCGAGGCCGGCGCGGCGCGGGTCTCGGTGGAGTACATCCACAACCACATCGTCGCGCTGGGGATCGTCGAGCGGTGATCCTCCGGAAGTACCCGCGCACGCGGCACATCGAGGGCTCCCGCCTCCAGCCCGGGGACGAGGACCTCGCCGCCGTGCCCTTCACCGAGCTGGCCGGCAAGCACCTGGTGGTCGAAGAGAAGATCGACGGCGCCAACGCTGCCTTCAGCTTCGACGCCGCCGGCACGCTGCTGCTCCAGAGCCGGGGCCACTACCTCACCGGCGGCGGTCGGGAGAAGCACTTCAACCTGTTCAAGACCTGGGCGAGCTGCCACCAGACCGCCCTGCGGGAGCGCGTCGGCGACCGCTACATCGTCTACGGCGAGTGGGTCTACGCCAAGCACACCATCCACTACGACCGCCTGCCCCACTACTTCCTGGAGTTCGACGTCTACGACCGCCAGGACGCCGCGTTCCTCTCCACCCCCCGGCGCCGCGCGCTGCTGGCGGGCCTGCCCCTGGCCTCGGTCCCCGTGCTGGAGGCCCGCGCGTTCCAGCGCCTGGAGGCCCTGACCGACCTGGTGCGGCCCGCGCTGTACAAGTCGCCCCGCTGGCGCGAGACCCTGGCGGAGGACGCGCTGGCCCAGGGCCTGGACGCCGACCGCGTCCGCCGGGAGACCGACCCCTCCCCGCTCTCCGAGGGCCTCTACATCAAGTGGGAGGAGGACGGGCAGGTGCAGGGGCGCTTCAAGTGGGTGCGGGCCAGCTTCCTGACCTCGGTGGTCGAGTCCGGCAGCCACTGGCTGAACCGACCCATCCTGCCGAACCGCCTCGCCGAGGGCGTCGACCTCTACGATCCCACCGGCCCGACGCGCGACTCCGACGGTCGCTGACCCCGACCCGATCGCCCTCAACGCGCGCTGCACCGCTGCTGACACCTCCTTGACACCGTCAAGAGGCCAGCCTCTGGCCCCCCTCCCTCCCCCGGACAGGGAGCGTCCGGGATCGCCCCCTTTCGCCATCTCTGACGCGGTGGCGGTCAGAAGGTGGCCCGCGACCCGCATACGTTTCCTCACCTGCACCACAGGCGTTGCGATTCTGCGACGTTGCGGACCGAGGGCCAGATATGCGATCTGAAGAGAACAGGGTGTTGGTGGCCCCGTCCATGAAGGAGGCTCGGATGGCTCGGAAGATGAGCTGGCCGGTTCTGGGGGCGCTGCTCGCGGTCTCTGGCTGTGCTGAGCCGGAGTGCCTGTACGAGTGCGTCGACGAGACCCCCATGGTCGGAGGCGACGTCGACATCGGACGGGACGCGCTGCTGAACGAGGGCCTGATGACCTGCGGCGTGCCCTGGGCGGGCTTCGAGCCGCTGGCGCCGCTGTTCGACGGGCCCTCCCTGCCCGAGCGCGAGGGCCGAAACGCCGAGCTGGCGTACAACCTGACGGCCACCACCACCGCCGAAGGCGTCGAGCTGGTGAACGTCAACTGCCTGAACTGCCACGCCTCGGTGTTCGAAGGCGAGCTGGTCATGGGCCTGGGCGAGAGCTGGATCGACGACAGCCAGCCCGGCATGATGCTGGTCGACTTCGCGGACCCCCGGGTGGACCCCGACACCCCCGAGCAGGCCGAGCTGGACCGCCTGCGCGAGATCGTCACGCTGATGGACCAGTACCCCACCGACACCATCGGCGAGAACCGGGGCGACACCCTGCTGTTCGCCTTCGCGGCCCACCGGGACCCGGTCACCTTCGACTGGCTGGACGAGCCCGGGTTCACCCCGCCCCAGGGCGCGCCGATCCCCCACGACGTGCCGCCGTGGTGGGGCATGCGCAAGAAGAACGCGATGTTCGCCAACACCGCCGCGCGCGGGGACTACAGCCGCTGGGTGCTCAACGGCACCCTGATGTGCCTCGACGACCCCGAGACCGCCCGGGACGTCTTCGCGGTGGCCGAGGACGTGCGCGCCTTCATCGAGTCGGTGGAGCCGCCCCCCTGGCCGGGCCGGATCGACGAGGACCTCGCCGAGGACGGCCAGGACATCTTCGAGGCCACCTGCTCCCGCTGCCACGGCACCTACGGCGAGGACTGGACCTACCCCAACCTCGTGGTGCCCGTGGAAGAGGTCGGCACCGACCCGCTCTCCGCCGAGAGCGTGGACGCCTGGCAGACCGCCTGGGACGCCCAGTTCTCCAAGACCGAGCTGGCGGTGGGTGTGGAGTGGGCCCCCCGCGCCGGATACATCGCGCCGCCGCTGGACGGCATCTGGATCACCGCCCCCTACCTGCACAACGGCTCGGTCCCCACCCTGGAGGCTGTCCTGGATCCAAGCCTGCGCCCCGCGATCTGGCGCCGCACCGGGGAGCACGACCGCGACGCGGTGGGCTGGGAATACGAGGTGCTGGCCGAGGGCAAGGACAGCCCCCCCGATGGCGTCGATCCGGTCGAGATCGTGGACACCACCCTGCCGGGTTACAGCAACGAGGGCCACCCCTTCGGAGAGCCCCTCAGCGACGACGAGCGCCGGGCGGTGCTGGAGTACCTCAAGACGCTCTGAGCAGCGCGCGCACGGTGTCCCCACCCACGTTGCGCCCCGACACCACGACCACCACCGGGCCTGGGAGGTCGCCCACCCGCCCGGACCGGCAGGCGGCGACGGTGGCGGCGGCGGTGGGCTCGATGAGGAGCTGGTGGGTGTCGATCATCCAGCGGAAGGCGTCGTGGATCTCGGCCTCGGTGACCAGGGTGACCCGGCCGACCCGGTCCCGCAGGACCTCGAAGGGCCCCCGCCCGATGCCGCCCTCCAGCCCCCCGGCCAGGGTGTCGACGGCGGGCATCGCGGTGACCGCTGCGCCGCGCTCCAGGGAGCGCAAGAGCCCCGGCGAGCCTTCATGCTGCACCGCAACAATCGTCGGCTCCGGGACCCGCGCGGTGACCACCCGGGCGAAGCCCGCCGCCAGCCCCCCGCCGCTGACGGGCAGCACGAAGCTCCGGGCCTCGGGCAGGTCCTCCAGCACCTCGGCGGCCATCGTGCCGCCGTTGCCGGCCATGATCCAGGGGTCGTCGAAGGCCGAGACGAAGGGCAGGCCCGCCTCGGCGGCGTGGGCGCGGGCGATGACCTCGGTCTCGTCGTAGCCGGGCTGGTCGGAGACCCTCACCTCGGCCCCGCAGGCCACCATGCCGGCGTACTTGGCGGCGTCGATGGTGGACGGGACGTGGATGATGGCCCGCACCCCCAGGCGCTTCGCGGCCCAGGCCACCCCTTTGCCGTGGTTGCCCGCCGAGCAGGTCACCACGCCCCGGGCGCGCTCGTCGCCGCTGAGCTGCGCGAGGCGGAACAGCGCGCCCCGCACCTTGAACGAGCCGGTCACCTGGAAGCCCTCCAGCTTGAGCCAGACGTCCACGCCCAGCGCCTCGGACAGGGGACCGGAGCGCTCCAGGGGGGTGTGGTGGATGACGCCGCGCAGGGCGCGACGGGCCTCATCGATCAGCGCGAGGGTCAGGGTCATGGGGCGCCGTGTAACCCTACCGGCGGAAGGCGTCCTCCAGCACCTGGCGCGCCCGGCCCACCCCCGAGGCCAGGTGGGGGAAGGGCGTGTCGGGCACCGGCACGTCCAGCAGCGCGCACAGCGGCTCCCAGCCCTGGGTGACCTCGTAGACCAGCAGGCGCTCCGACGGCACGGTGCGCTTCACCCGCTCGTTGTGGGCGAGGTAGGCGCGGATGGCGCTGTCCTTCTCCATCTCGCCGCCGAACACCGGGTCGAGGACGATGCCGTCGATGAACTGAATCGCCCGGCGCGCCCTCGGGACGATCCTGCCCATGAAGCGCATGCCGGAGACGAGGTTCATCAGCTTCTTCCAGCTCGCCCACCAGGCCTCCGGGTCCCGCTCGGTGAGCAGCACCGGGGCGTCCGGGTAGAGCGCCATCAGCTCCTCGTAGTAGAGGCAGATGGGGAAGTCGACGCAGGCGCCGAAGTCGGCCAGCAGCGACCGCCAGTCCATCGCGCCGTCGGTGGCGAGGCCATGCCAGGCGTCCAGGTGCGGGTCGTTCTTGAGCACGACCTCCATGTGGTAGCAGGGGCGACCCAGCAGCTGCTCCAGCGCTGCCTGGGTCGAGGTGGTGCCGGTGCGGCCGAAGCCGGCGCCGATGAGCTTCATGGGGTCCTCCTGGCCTGCTCTCCATCCTCTATGACAGCACACCTCCCGAGGTTGCGTCGCGCGATAGAGTCCGGGACATGGACCGCGTGCCCTGCACCCCCCCGATGACCGCGCTGGCGTTGACCCTCCTGCTCGCCGGCTGTACGCCGCCCCCCGACCCCCAGGCGGTCGCCGCGCAGCTCCTCGCCGGGGACCGGGACGGGGCCCGCGCTGCGCTGGCGGACCTCGACGCCGACAGCCCGCTCATCCCCTGGCGGGACCTGCTGGACCGCGCCGCCGCGCTGGACGCTGAGCAGGCTTCGCTGCGGCAGGCCGAGCGCGCCGTGCTGCTGGACACCGCGCGGACCGGGCTGGAGACCGGAGACCTCGACGCCGTGGCGCCGGCCCTGCGGGCGCTCGGGCAGCTCGACCCTGAGGATCCCGAGCTGATCGCGATCCTGGACACCCTGGCCGCTGAAGCCGGGGGCGCACCGGCCCCACGGGCGGCGGCGCTGTGGGCGCTGCTCGCCGCGCTCCGCCCCACCCCGGAGGCCGAGGCGCAGCGGGACCGGGCGCGGCTGCTGGCCCGCTACGCCCCCGAGACCTTCGACCTGCGCGGGCTCACCGGGGCCACCCCGGAGGCGGGCTGCCACCTGCTCGACCGGCTGGACCGCGAGTACCACCGCGCCCCGGACTGGCCTGCGGTCGTGGCCGCGGCCCAGGCCCACCTCGGCTGGCTCCAGGAGGACCCCTCGGCGCAGGCGCGCTGGCCGGGGCTCGCGTCCGCCCCCTTCGCTGATATGCGCGCCGAGGTGCCCTGCGCCGCGCTCCAGGCCGCCGCCGCCGCCGCCGAGGCCGCCGAGGTGCCCGCTCCCCTGGCCGTGGACGCCTGGCTCGCCGGGGCGCTCGGCCACCTCGACCCCTGGACCCGGGTGGTCTGGCCCGCGGAGATCGCCTCCTGGACCGCCCACCACGAGGGCGTGCGGGTCGGGCCGGGCCTGAGCCTGTCCCAGGACGAGGCCGGGGACGTCTATGTCTCCGCGCTGGACCTGAGCGGCCCCGCCTGGGCCAGCGGCGCGCACGTGGGCGACCGGGTGGACGCTATGGAGGACCACCGGGGCCGCTTCGTGCTGGCCGAGACGCCCGCCGAGACCCGCCTGGCCGCCGCGGTCGGCTCCCTGCCCGAGGCCCCGGACACCCCCCTCACCCTGAGCCTCAACCGGCCCGGGGTCGGCCCGCTCACCGTGACCGTCACCCGAGGCCCGGTGACGGAGGAGACCGTGTGGGGGCTCGCCCGGGGCCCCGACAACGCCTGGGACGTGTGGCTCGACCCGGACGCGGGGCTGGCCTATGTCCGCGTCCTGGGCTTCCGCCCCCCCACCGAGGCGGACTTCGACGCCCTGCTGGAGTTCTCCGGGGCGCGCGGGGTGGTGCTGGACCTGCGGGGCAACGGCGGCGGGGACATCAACGCGGCGGTGCAGATCGCCGACCGCTTTGTGGCCGAGGGGGTGCTGGCCGAGACCTCCGGGCGGGTCCAGCCGGACACCGGCCCCGAGACCGACCCCGCCACCGGCGAGGCCCTCGCCCCCTGGAACCACGCCGTGCCGGGCCACGCCCTGGAGGGGGCGGCGGTCGTCGTGCTGGTGGACGCCGACACGGCCTCGGCCGCCGAGGTGCTCGCCGGAGCCCTGCAGGAGCGCGCCGGGGCGGCGCTGGTGGGCGCGCCCACCTGGGGCAAGGGCATGGCCCAGGCCCTGCGCATCTCGGAGGACCCCCTCTACGCGGTGCAGTTCACCAACCTCGTCTGGACCCTGCCGAGCGGGCGGCAGCTCGCCCACGGCCTGGGTGGCGGCATCACCCCCTCGCTGGAGGCCCGACTGAGCCCGGCGGCCGGCTACCAGGTCCACCTGGACGCCCGGCGCCGCGCCGCGCTCCAGGCCCACGCCGACGGCACCCCCATGCCCCCGCCCGACTTCGTCGCCCGGGAGGATCTGCCCACGCTCTCGGGCGATCCGGCCCTGGTGCTCGCGGAGCTGGCGCTGCGGGCCCGGCTCGCCCTCTCCCCGACGGACTGACCCGGGTCTGCGGCGTCGGGCTCTGTCCGCGTTAGAATCGGACGTTCACCGCGCGGAGCCCGATGGCCGACCGAAACCCGCGTCCCCAGGCAGCCGGAGACACCTGGGTGGAAGAGCTGATGTCCGGCGCCCACCCGGCGGGGAGCTCGGTGGAGCTGCCGCTGGTGGGCTACGGCGCGACCTACGACGAGGGCACGGTCTACGAGGACCCCAGCCTCGGCGCCTCGATGAGCGTGATGGGCTCGCTGAGCCCTGCCACCGCCCCCCCGGGGGTCACCCGGCTCGACGGGCTGCCCGAACGCTACGTGGACCTCGGGCCGCTGGGGTCGGGCGGCATGGGCGAGGTCCGCCGGGTGCGGGACCGGGAGCTGAACCGCTCGATGGCCCTCAAGGTCATCAAGGCCAAGGTGCGCGCCGACCCCCAGACCCTCGCCCGCTTCGTGGAGGAGGCCCAGGTCACCGCCCAGCTCCAGCACCCCGGGGTGGTCCCGGTCCACGAGCTGGGGCGGCTGGCCGACGGGCGGCTCTACTTCACGATGCAGGAGATCCGGGGGCGCACCCTGCGGCAGGTCCTGCTGGAGGTCCACGAGCACGCCCGCGAGGGAGGCTCCACCCCCAGCGCCACCGGGTGGACGTTCCGGCGCCTCATCGACGCCTTCCGCCGGGTGTGCGAGACCGTCGCCTACGCCCACAGCCGGGGGGTGGTCCACCGGGACCTCAAGCCCCAGAACATCATGGTCGGCGACTTCGGCGAGGTGCTGGTGCTCGACTGGGGGCTGGCCAAGGTGCTGGGGCGCCTCCAGCTCGACGAGTCGGTGGGCTTCGAACCCATCGAGACCGCCCGCACCCAGGACGCCTCCCTCGCCACGGTGGCCGGCAAGGTCTCGGGCACCCCCGCGTACATGCCGCCGGAGCAGGTCCAGGGCATGCGAGAGCTGCTCGGCCCGGCCACCGACGTCTACGGCCTGGGCGCGGTGCTGTTCGAGCTCCTCTCCGGGCACCCGCCCTTCCGGGGCACCAACGCCTACGACGTCCTGTCCCGGGTGGTCGAGGGCCGCATGGAGCCCATCGAGGGCAACCTCCCCGTGCCCCGGGAGCTGGAGCGGGTCGCCCGCCGGGCCCTGTCGATCGAGCCCGCCGCCCGCTACGCCGACGCCCGCGGGCTGGCCGTCGACGTGGCGGACTGGCTGGAGGGCGCCCGGCTGGAGGAGCAGGCCCGCGCGGTGGTGGCCCAGGCCGACGAGCTGCTGCCCCACATCGACGAGCTGCGGCAGGAGGCGGTCGCGCTGCGCGAGCAGGCCCGCCGCGTGCTCGACCCCCTGCGCCCCCACGACCCCGCCGAGGCCAAGAAGCCCGGCTGGCGGCTGGAGGACAAGGCCGAGCAGCTCGACAGCCAGGCCCGCCTCGTCGACCTCACCTATGTGCGCACCCTCTACAGCGCCCTCAATCTGGCCCCGGACCTGCCCGAGGCCCACGACCGCCTGGCCGACCACTTCCACAGCCAGCACGTCGAGGCCGAGCTGAAGCGGGACCCCGGGGCCGCCGCCCGCGCCGAGCTGCAGCTCCGGGCCCACGACCGGGGGCGCTACGCCAGCTACCTGGAGGGCACCGGCGCGCTCAGCCTGCGCACCGATCCGCCCGGCGCCGAGGTCCGCCTGCACCGCTACGAGCCGCAGGACCGCCGCCTGGAGCCCGTGTTCGATCAGGTGCTGGGCACCACCCCGCTCACCGGGGTCCGCCTGCCCCAGGGCAGCTACCTGCTGACCCTGCACGCCCCCGGCCGCTCCGAGGTCCGCTACCCGGTGCTCATCGAGCGGGGCGCCCACTGGGACGGCGTGCCCCCCGGCGAGGCCGAGCCCCTGGCCATCCCGCTGCCCGAGGTGAAGGACCTCGGCCCGGACGACGTCTACGTCCCGGCGGGATGGTTCATCAGCGGCGGCGACCCCGAAGCGGCCGACGGCCTGCCCCGCCGTCGGCTGTGGGTCGACGGCTTCGTGGTCCGCCGCTTCCCGGTGACCAACGCCGAGTACCTCGCCTTCCTCAACGCCCTGGTGGCCGAGGGGCGGGAGGAGGAGGCGCTGCGGCACGCGCCGGCGGAGCGGCTGTCCGGCCCTGACACCGCTCAGCGGCGCCTGGTGTATGGCCGGGATGACGGCGGCGCTTTCGTCCTGAAGTCCGATGAGGACGGCGTCGAATGGCAGATGGACTGGCCGGTCTGTCAGATCGACTGGACGAACGCCGTCGCGTTCGCGGAGGCGGCCGGATCGGGGTGGCGGCTCCCGCACGATCAGGAGTGGGAGAAGGCTGCGCGGGGGGTCGACGGGCGGTACTTCCCTTGGGGGGACTTCTTCGAGTCGACGTGGGCATGCACCGTCCGAAGCCACTCAGGGACGCCATGTTGGGCTTCCGTGCATGACTACCCGGAGGACGTCAGCCCCTACGAGGTCCGAGGGCTGGTCGGCAACGTGCGGGACTGGTGCTGGAACCCCTACGACCGCGTCGGACCGGCGGAAGACACACGACTCCTCTTCGCGCTCAGCGGCTCCGAGAACCCGGACTTCAAGATGGTGCGGGGCGGCGCATGGGGCAGCGTCCCTGCCCTGTGCCGTCCCACAGGGCGCTTCGCCAACCGACCCGACCAGCGCTATACGATGATCGGGTTCAGGATGGCGAGACCCCTTGGCCCGACGCTCAGGTGACCGGGACCGGAATCGCCTCGATGAGCTGCACCGCCGCCGCGCCCATCGTCTTGTTCACGCCCAGCTTGTTGTAGGTGATCGTGTCGCCGATCTTGCTGGTCTCGGTGAAGAGCAGGCCGCCCAGGGTGCTGTTGGCGGCGAACCAGCGCAGGGAGCCGGCGTTGTTGTTCTCCGGGAAGCTCAGGGAGAGCCACTTGTTGCCGGTCACCACGGGGCTGCCGGGCCGCTGCCAGGAGTAGACGTTGTTGGCGCCGTCGTACCGGGGCACCACGACCCCCGCGGCGTTGACCCAGTTGCTGGCCTTGTACTCCACCTGCCAGGAGATGACCCCAGGGCCGCTGAAGGTGGACGGGGGGTTCTTGCCGTCGTAGGTCAGGGTGAAGTCGAGCGAGCCGTCCAGGCTCAGCAGGGTGGACAGGTACCAGGTCTCCTTGTGCTCGGTGTCGGTGGTGTCGACGTTGACCTGGCCCACCTTGGCGCCGTTGACCATCAGGTCGTAGGACCGGAAGCCATTGATGCCGCCGGACAGCTCCTGCCCGTCGTCGTCGTCCTCAACCTCGTCGCGGTTGACCGGGGCGCCGCCGGTGTCCACGTCCGGGCGCAGACCCAGGTCGCGGAGCAGATCCTCCAGGCCGTCCGCCCGCTCGCCCACGACCTCGGGCACGCTGCCGTCGCCGCCGCGCAGGTCCGCGCCGTAGAGGTCCAGCAGCTCCAGGACCGCGAGGCTCAACGGGCCGTGCCAGCCGTAGCGGGTGGGCAGCTCGTAGGCGACCTCGGCGGGGTCGACCGCGGTGAACACCTTGTCGCCAGCGCGGAGCAGCGTGGCGTCGAGGCCCTCGGGCAGCTTGCGCCCGGTGAGGCTGCGCCCGTTGGCCGCGCCGCCGGCCACGGTGGTCAGCACCGGGCCCGCGAAGCTCGCGTCGATGAAGGCGGTGACCCCCATGTCGGGGGCGTGCTGGTCCAGCAGGTCGCGCAGCTCTGAGAACAGCACGACGTCCTCGGGGTCGGCGTCACTGTCCAGCTCGCGGACGTCTGTCGGGCAGAGGGCCAGGCCCTCGGCGGTGACGAAGTCCCCGTGGCCGCAGAACGCGATGAAGCCGCCGGTGCTCTGCCCGCCGACCGCCTGGGCGAACCACTCGACCCCCTCCAGGATCTCGGCGCGGCTCGCCGGGCCCAGGGTCACGCCGTGGGCGCCGGTCTCCAGCTCGGCGGGGGTGAGGCTCTCGGTGGACAGCACGCGGATGTTCTCCGGCTTGATGCCGGCCGCGCGGGCGAGGTCCCACCACACGCGCAGGTCGTTGACCGCGCCGCTGAGGGTCTTCCGGGCGCGGCGCAGCTTCTTGTCCCGGTCGTACCGGGCGTAGAGGTTCACGCCGATGAGCAGAGCGTAGCCTTCGTATCGGATCGCCATTTTCGTCCTTGGATGGTTTGAAGAGTTCAGTCGCCGCGCTTCGTGCGCAGCAGCGGGCTGTTCCTGGAGCGGGCCAGCGTCGGGCAGGGGCGCTGGAGGCGGGTCTGCGCCTGGGCGGGCACCCGGAACACGGCGGTCACGCCGCCCACCGGCTGCCCGTCATCCCACTGCTCCACGTCGACCTCGACGGTGCGGCCCACGAAGCCCTCCAGCCCGGAGAGCTGCAGGCGGGCCGGCGCGGCCTGATCCGGGGCCAGCAGCAGACCGTCGAGGTGGGCGGCCTGGCGGTCCAGCGTGAACACCGCGCGCTTCGCGAACAGCTCCAGCCGGGCCACGCCCTTGAGGCGGCCGACCGCCTCCAGGACGTCGCGGTCCAGGACCTGACGCTCGGCGCCGAGCTGCACCGGCAGCCGCCGCGCCAGGAAGCGGGGCGGCCCCGCGGAGGGCGGCGGGATGACCGGAGTCGCCTTGGGGATCGCGCTGAGCGCCTTGCGGTAGGGGCGCAGGTCCAGGGCGTCCACCGGCAGGGTGAGCTGCACGGTGACCCCGGCGGGCACCCGCGCCAGGTCCAGCCACAGGGCCGTGCGGCCCCGCCCCCCCCGCGCCGAGAAGCCGGCCGACGCGGCGGTCGCGTTCGCCACGACGTCGACGATGTGGACGTTCTTGAGCGCGATGTTGTTGTGATCCCGGACCGAGGCCCATCCGCCGACCCCCACCCCGCTGGGGTCGGCCGGGTTCTCCAGCACCACCAGCAGGCAGAAGTGGTCGTCGTTGGCTACGTTCGAGCCCGGCGCGGGCGGGAACCACGAGAACGGCACCGGGGTCTGGACGGACGCCCCCGCGGCCAGCTCCGGGATGACCTGGACGTTGGTGTCGGCCGCGCCGACCCGGATGCCCTCGGTCTTCCAGAGGTGGTAGGGGATGTTCGTGGCCGGGTCGGCCCAGTAGAGCTTGACCTCGGTGTTGTAGGCCGTGCCCACGCCCCGGTTCCGCACGACCACGTGCACGTGGTTCTCCTGGCCGTACTCGGGGTTCTGGTGGGTGGTGCCGCCGTCGCGGTTCGGGCGCACCCAGATGTCGGGGGACTTCCAGAACGCCGGGCCGCTGTAGGGCTCCAGCCCGGTGTCGGAGCTGTGGGTCTTCGCCCAGACGTCAGGGTGATCGAGGGTCTGGCAGATGGCGTCGGCGACCCGCAGCCGCCCCCAGCCGTGGCCGGCGTGGGGGACGGTGAAGCCCGCCTTGTTGGCGAGGTCGACCAGGAGCTGCTTGATGTCGGCCGCCGAGAGGCCCGGATCCCGGCCGTCAAACAGCAGCGCGGCGGACCCGGCGACGTGGGGTGCGGCCATGCTGGTGCCGGTCTTCCGGGCGTACCAGATCGTCGGCGTGCCGGCCGACCAGTCCCCCGCGCGGGGCGCGTCGATGTCGGTGCCCGGCGCGCTCAGCTCGGGCTTGACGCGGCCGTCCCGGGTGGGCCCCCGCCCGCTGAAGTCCTCCAGGACCTGCCCGGAGGTGGTGTCGTGGCAGCCCACCGTGATCGCGAGGCGCGCGGTGCCCGGCGAGGTCAGGGTCTGGGCGTGGGCGGTGGGCGAGGCCCAGACGACGCCGGAGGAGGCGTTGGTGGTGGTGTTGTGGTCGATCCAGCCGCGCCAGCTCCCGTTGACCACGCTCGCGGCGCTGCCCCCGGAGGGCGAGAGCCGCAGGGTCCAGGTGCCCGGCGTGATGCGGCTGCCCGAGGCGGGGATCATCATCACGCAGATGACGTTGTCGCCGTTCCGCGGGTCGTTGACCTTGGACTCGATGGAGACGTCCAGGGTCGGGGCGCCCGCGGGGAGCGAGAAGACCATCGAGCTGCCTGCGGGGACCGGCCCGAGGCTCACCGGGGCGCCGGAGGTCGGGGTGAGGATGACCTCGACGTCGAAGCGGTCGTCGCCGTCGTACCAGATCTCCAGGGTCTCGGCGACGTGCAGCGGGACGTTGTTCGGGACGGTGAGGTCGACGTCGACGCTGCCCGTGGTGGGGACGGCGCCGAAGGCGTGCTTGCCGGCCTCGTTGGCGTTGCCGGCGGCGACGACCACCGCCCGGCCCGGGGTGGCCAGGGCGTCGTCGATGGCCCGCTCCATCAGGCTGGTGCCGTCGTGGGGACCCAGGTTGTCGCCAAGGCTGATGTTGACCACGCAGGGCGAGGTGCCCGCCTCGTCGAAGGCCCAGGCCAGGGCGTCGGCCAGGGTGCCCATCTCGGCCAGGGCCAGCTCCTTGGAGGCCTGGACGTCGACGAACAGGAGGTCGGCCCCGGGGGCGACGCCCTTCCGGGTGGGGTCCATGGTCCCGTTTCCAGCCGCGATGCCGGCGACGTGGGTGCCGTGGGCGGCGACCGCGGCTGTGTAGGGCACGACCGAGCCGGGGGTGCCCGAGTTCAGGTCGGCGTCGAGCTGGGCGCGGGTGTAGCCCCGGCCACAGGTGTAGCCGCCCGGGGGCGGGAACGCCGGATCGGCGCCGGCGTCCATGTCCCAGAGGGCACGCACGCGCACCTGACCGGCCGCGCTGTCGTAGAAGTCGGGGTGGCGGAAGTCCATCCCGTTGTCGAGCACGGCGACCACGGTGCCCTCGCCGGTGATCGCGCAGTCGGTCGCCCCCGAGGCGGTCAGCGGGCAGAGGACCGCCGTGCTGCCGGACGCGCAGGTGGCGTCGTGCAGGTGGTCGGCGCCGATGAGGGCGACGCTCTCGTCCAGGTGGCGGCGCAGCGGGCGGGACAGCTCGATGAACTCGACCTCCTCGAGCGCCTCCAGTCGGGCCATGGCCGCCCAGGGCACGTCGGCGGTGACGACGTCCCCGAAGACGGAGCGCACCCGCACGCCCACCTCACGCAGGGCCGCCGGGTCGCCGCTGGTCTTGATGAAGACGGAGAACGCGGGCTCCGACTCGGGGCCGTTGGGGTACCACATCCCCGTGAGCAGCGGCGCGGCCTGGGCGCGATCCCGGGGGTAGGTCGGGGGGGTGTAGCGGGGCTGACGCTGCGCCGCGGCCTCGGCGGCGCGGCGCTCCCGCTGGACGTCCAGGATGGAGGCGTCCTGGGCCCGGACGAGCTGGGTGAGCTGCGCCAGGGAGTACTCCATGAGCGTCGCCAGCCGGGGATCGAGCTTGTCGTGGTTCGGCCGCCGCTGGCCCTCGACCCGCTGGGCTTCGGCGGAGCCGCCGCCGCCATCCGTGGTCTGCTCCTCTCTGCGATTCGCGGGGGTTCGCGCCATCTCTCGACGACCTCCAGTCTTGGGATGTCAGGCCCGCGTGCCCGAGGGGCTTCTCACCCCCCAGCGGACCTGTCAAGCTGCACAGGGTCCTATGGGAGTCACGCAATGGTCCCCACAACCCTCGCGCTGCTGGCGGCGCTGGCCTGCCAGAGACCAGCCTCAAAGGTGGACTCTGCGCAGGTGGATACCGCGCCGGAGGGGGTGGATCCGGTGGAGTGTGGCGCGCCGCCCTGCTGGGTGCCCCTGCCGGCGGGCCGCTTCGACATGGGCAGCGGCCCCGGGCAGGGGGATGACAACGAGCGGCCTCTGCACGCCGTGGACCTGGAGGCCTTCGAGGTGCTGCGCACCGAGGTCACCGTCGCCCAGTACAGCGCCTGCGTGGACGACGGCGCCTGCGCGCCCCGCGCCGACCCCGACGACGTCCCGCACCGCTGCAACTGGGATGAGCCCGACAAGGCCGAGCACCCGATGAACTGCGTGAGCTGGTTCATGGCCGACGCGTTCTGCGCCTGGGCCGGGGGCGCGCTGCCGAGCGAGGCGCAGTGGGAGTACGCCGCCCGCAGCGGGGGCCTCGACCGCGAGTACCCCTGGGGCGAGGCCGAACCCTCCTGCGAGCTGGCGGTGCTCAAGGACACCTGCGGCTCGGACGGCACCTGGCCGGTGTGCTCTCACCCGGAGGGGAACACCGAGCAGGGGCTGTGCGACATGGCCGGGAACGCCTTCGAGTGGGTCGCGGACTGGCACCACGACACCTACGAGGGAGCCCCCAGCGACGGCGAACCCTGGGTCGAGCCCGAGGGGGTGTTCCGGGGTCTGCGCGGCGGCGGGATCGGCAGCGACGAGGGCTACCGGACCCGCAACCGGACCTTCCACGAGCCGGACTTCTTCTACTCCGGCATGGGCTTCCGCTGCGCGCGGTAGCCGATCCCTAGAACGGGATGTCGTCGTCGGCGTAGGGGGCGTCGCCGCCCGAGTCGTAGTCGCCGCCGCCGCCCTGATCGTAGCCGCCGCCACCCTGGTCGTAGCCGCCGCGACCGCCGCCGCCGCCGCCGCCCTGGTCGTAGCCGCCGCGACCGCCGCCGCCGCCGCCGCCACGACCGCCGCTGTAGCCGCCGCGACCGCCGCCGCCACCACGGCCGCTGGTGTAACCACCGCCGCCGCCGGCACCGCCGCCGCCGCCGCCCTCTTCACCGCGACCGCCCAGGAAGCGGATGATGTCCGCGACGACCTCGGTGGAGTAGCGGTTGTTACCGTCGCGGTCCTGCCACTGGCGGGTCTGGAGCCGGCCCTCGATGTAGAGCTGGCGGCCCTTGCGGCAGTACTGGTTGACGTTCTCTGCGGTGCGGCCGAAGGCCACGACGCTGTGCCACTCGGTGTGGTCGGCCCAGTTGCCGTCGCGATCCTTGCGGCGCTCGGACGTGGCGATGCGCAGGTTGACCACCGCGGTGCCGCCGCCGGTGGTGCGTAGCTCGGGATCCTGTCCGAGGTTCCCGATCAGGATGACCTTGTTGATCATGGCGTTCTCCGAAGACTCAGGGAGAGGAGGTGGCCCACCCCATTAACCGAGGGCCCGCCAGCGCGCGACGTGGGGCGTCAGCCGCGCCCGAAGCGCCGGAGTCTGAGGGCGTTGGTGACCACCGACACCGAGGACAGGGCCATCGCCCCGCCCGCGACCATCGGGGAGAGCGCACCGGAGACCGCCAGGGGGATGGCCAGCACGTTGTAGCCGAAGGCCCAGCCGAGGTTCTGGCGGATGACCCGCATCGTGGCCCGGGAGAGCGCCAGGGACTGCGGGAGCAGGCGAAGGTCCTCGCGCATCAGCGTCAGGGCGGCGGTGCGCCGGGCCACGTCGGTGCCCGAGCCCATCGCCACGCCCACGTCCGCCGCGGCGAGGGCGGGGGCGTCGTTCACCCCGTCGCCGATCATCGCGACCACCGCGCCCTGGGCGCGCAGCGCCTGGACGACACCGTGCTTGTCCTCGGGGAGCTGCTCGGCGCGCACGTCGTCCACCCCGAGCTGCGCGGCGATGGCCCGCGCCGCCGGGGCGCGATCCCCGGTGCAGAGGGTCACCTGGATGCCCTGGTCGCGCAGCGCGGCCACCGCCTCGGCGGCCTCGGGGCGCAGAGGGTCGGCCAGCACGACGACCCCGGCCGGGGCGCCGTCCACCGCCACCCGCACCGCAGCCTTGCCCTGGGCCTCGGCCTCCTCGGCCAGGGGCTCCAGGGGGGAGAGGTCCACCCCCCGCTCCCCCAGGAGGCGCGCGCTGCCGACGAGCACGGCGCGCCCGCCCACCTGCCCGCGCACCCCGCGCCCGACCTCGGCGTTGACCTCGGTGGCGGCCTGGACCTTGCCCGCCCGGCGCACGATGGCCCCGGCGAGGGGATGCTCGCTGGCGGCCTCCACTGCGGCGGCCAGGGCGAGCACCTCGTCCTCGGTGAAGCCCGGCGCAGGCCGGACGGCCTCCACCTCGGGCCGCCCCAGGGTGAGGGTGCCGGTCTTGTCCATCACCACCCGGTCCACGGCGTGGGCGCGCTCCAGGGCCTCGGCCCCCTGGACCAGGATGCCCAGCGCCGCCCCCCGCCCGGTGCCCACCAGGATGGCGGTGGGCGTGGCGAGCCCCAGGGCGCAGGGGCAGGCGATGACCAGCACGGAGACCGCGTTGACCGCCGCCACCACGGCGTCGCCACCCCACCACCACCACTCCGCGAAGGTCAGCGCGGCGATGCCCATGACCACGGGCACGAACACCGCCGCCACCCGGTCCACCAGCCGCTGGACCGGCGCCTTCCCGGCCTGGGCCTCGCGGACGAGCTGGACCACCCGGGCCAGCGCGGTGTCGGCCCCCACCCCCAGCGCCCGGTAGCGCAGCGCCCCGGAGCCGTTGACCGTGCCGGCCATGACCGCGTCGCCCGCGCGCTTGCGCACCGGCATGGACTCGCCGGTGAGCATGGACTCGTCGACCTCGCTGACCCCCTCCTCGACGACGCCGTCCACGGGGAGGCGGCCCCCGGGGCGCGCCACGACGAGGTCGCCCACCCGCACCGCGCGGGCGTCGATGTCCACGACCTCGCCCCCGCGCAGCACCGAGGCGCGCTGGGGGGTGAGGTCGGAGAGCCGCCGGAGGGACTCCGCCGCGCTGCCCTTGGCCCGGGCCTCCAGCCAACGGCCCAGCAGCACGAGGGTGACGACCACTGCGGCCGATTCGAAGTAGATCGCCCGGTGCCCCAGCCAGAGCAGCCCGGCGACCGAGAGCCCCCAGGCGGCCCCCGTGCCCATGGCCACGAGGGTGTTCATGTTGGCGGTGCCCTGGGTGAGCTGCCGCGCGGCGTCCAGGAAGAAGCGCCGGCCCGACAAGAACACCACCGGGGTGGCCAGGGCTGCCGAGAGCCAGTGCCCGGCGTCCCAACCCATGAAGAACATGCCGATGACGAAGACCGGCACGGTGAGCACCACCGCCAGCAGCACGTCGCGGCGCAGGGCGTCGATCTCCGCCTGCTCGTGGGCGCGCCAGGCCTCGGCGTCGGCGGCGGGGTCGCTCAGGTCGCGGTCCTCGGGGACCTCGAAGCCGGCGCGCTCCACCGCGGAGACCACCGCGTCCCGGTCCACCGCGCCCGGCGCCACCGCCAGGGAGGCGATGCCGGTGGCGTAGTTGACGTCCGCCTCGATCACCCCGTCCACCCGGCGCAGCACCTTCTGCAGGCGCGTCGAGCAGGACGCGCAGGTCATGCCCTCCACGGGCAGGTCGAAGCGGGCGGGTTCCATACGAAGAACCTTCACCCTCCTGCGGCCCGGGTCAAGCCCTGCCGGCGCTGTCCGGCCCCTCTGGCGCGCAGAACGCCCCTGCCACAGGGCGAACGGACCGCGTGCCGCGGCGCCCCTCGACGTGGAGGACGAAGAGGACTACAGGCTCCATCCACCCCGACCCGGAGGGAGGCCATGGAGGATGACCGTCGACCCTGCCCGCGATGCAGGGCCCCCGCCGCGCCGCGCCCGGAGAACCGGGACCACCCCTTCTGCTCCCGCCGCTGTCGGTTGATGGACCTCGGCGCCTGGCTGGACGAGGACTACCGCATCCCCGGGCCGCCCGACCCCACCGGCCAGGCGTAGGACCTGACCCCTTGCGGCCACCGCGTGCGGTGCTCTACCCTCACATCCCTGATCCCAGGAGTCACCCATGCGATCCGGCGCGGTGAGCGACCAGCCGATGTTGGAGCTGCTCTGCGGCCTCGCTGCCCAGCGAGCCAACGGCATGCTGGAGTTGACCACAGGCAAGCGCCGCCGCACGTTCTGGTTTGAGGGCGGCGCGGTCACGGCCAGCAAGTCCAACCTCAAGAGCGAGAGCCTCAAGGGCCTCCAGGAGCGGATGCCGGACACCGAGACGTCCGAGCTGATCGCCCTCCAGGGCACGCTGCGGGTGCGCAACACGCTGACCATGGACGACGGGGAGTGGACCTTCACCCCCAACGAGCCCCCCCCGGCCCGCCGGCCCATCGACCTGCTGAACGCCTGCTGGGTCTCGATGATCGAGACGGTCTCGGACACCGACCTGCGGACGCGCTTCGCAGGGCTGATGGGGCGCTTCCCCCGGCTCTCGGGGACCGGCGGGGTCGCCGCCAGCGACCTGCCCTTCGGCCCGCCGCTCTCCGACTTCATCACCCAGCTCGACGGGCAGCGCCCCCTGCAGGACGTCATCGACTTCGCCCCCGTGCCCCCGGACAACGCGCTGCGGGCCCTCTACCTGGCGCTGGCCTGCGGGGTGGTGGACATCATCGACCAGGCCTCGACCGCGCAGATCACCGCCGCCCGGGGCGCAGCCTCCGACCCCGCCAGCAGCACCGCCGACGACCTCATCCAGGACCTGTTCGCCGAAGAGCTGGGGGCCCCCGACCCCGCCACCTCCACCCTGCTGGACGACCGCCCCCGCCCCGAGGACCCCACCGACCAGGCGCTGGGGGGCTTCGTCGCGGACATGCTCGACACCATCGCGCCCGACGAGCCGGTCCCGGCGGCGGTGCTCAACGACGCCCCCGAAGACACCGCCGAGGCGGTCGACCCCGAGTTGGTGCGCCTGCGTGAGGAGCTGGCCCGGGTCAACGCCGCCGAGAACGACTTCGAGGTGCTCTCCATCGCCTGGGACGCCAGCGACAGCGCCTACCGGAAGGCCTACTTCAAGCTGGCTCAGGAGCTGCACCCCGACCGCTGGGCCTCCCACTCCGCCGACGCCGCCGACCTCGCCAGCGAGATCTTCGCCCGGGTCAGCGCGGCCTGGGACAACCTGGGCGACGCCGAGACGCGCCAGGCCACCATCGACCGGGTCATCCACGGCATCAAGTCCGAGGACGAGCTGGCGATGGAGAAGGTCCAGGACATCCTGGCCGCCGAGAACGCCTTCAAGGCCGGCATGGTGGAGTTCCAGGCCGGCCGCATCGTGCAGGCCCACGAGCACTTCGAGAGGGCCTTCGAGCGGGTCCCCGAGGAGCACGAGTACAAGGCCTTCTACGGCTACACCACCTTCAAGCTGAACGCCGGCCGGGACGACGACGCCGCCGAGCGCGGCGAGCGCATGCTGCGCGACGCGGTCGACACCGGCACCAAGCTCCACAACGGCTGGATGCTCGTGGGCATGATCTACCGGGAGCGCGGCGAGCTGGAGATCGCCATGAAGGCGCTGCTGACCTCCCTCAAGCTCAAGCCGGACAACGTCCAGGCCCAGCGGGAGCTGCGCCGGATCAAGCACCTCCGGGACAAGGAGAAGGAGAAGGAGAAGGGCGGCCTGAGCGGCTTCCTCTCCGGGTTGTTCGGCCGGAAGAAGTAGCCGGCGGCACGCTCCTTGCTTACCGGTCCCTCCCCGGAGGACCGATGAAGCGCCACGACCTCGCCGCCAGCCACGCGATCTGGGTGTTCGCGGCGCTGTACTTCGCCTGCTACGTGCCCTACTCCGGGCTGACCAAGGCGCTCTCCAAGGGCCTGCACCCGGATGCACCCGTGGGCGTGGCGGGCGCGACGCTGCTGCCCGTGGCCACCGCCACGTCGCTGGTGGTGATGCTGCTCTTCCTCACCGCGATGGGCTGGTGGCGCTTCGCCACCCACCGCGAGGTGCTGGGGGTCTCCCTGCCTGTGCCCACCCGCTGGACCGGGCTGTCCGGCCTGTGCACCGCCGCGATCCTGACCACCACCACCCTGGCCTACACCTTCGACGGCGTCTCCATCGTCTTCGTCATGCTGCTGATGCGCGGCGGGGTCCTCATCCTCGCCCCGGTGGTCGACGCGCTCACGGGCCGGCGCACCCGCTGGTTCTCCTGGGTGGGCCTGGGCCTGAGCTTCGCCGCCCTGCTGGTCGCGTTCGCCGAGCAGGGCGGCTACGCCCTGACCCTCGCCTGCGGCGTCGACATCGCGGTCTACCTGCTGGCCTACCTGGTGCGCCTGCGGTTCATGAGCCGGCTGGCCAAGTCCGAGGACACCGACGTGACCCGGCGCTACTTCGTCGAGGAGCAGCTCGTGGCCGTGCCCTCCACGATGGTCCTGCTCGTGCTGGCCGCGATCTGGGGCCAGGGCGAGGCCATGGCGCAGGTGCGGGAGGGCTTCACCACCTTCCTGGACTCCGGGCTGGTGGCCGAGGCGGCGCTGATCGGCGCCTTCTCCCAGGGCACGGGCATCTTCGGCACCCTGGTGTTCCTCGACAAGCGGGAGAACACCTTCTCGGTGCCGGTGAACCGCAGCGCGTCCATCCTGGCGGGGGTGGTCGCCTCGCTGCTGCTGGCGCTCTTGTTCGAAGAGCCCCTGCCCAGCCTCCACCAGCTCGGGGGGGCCGGCCTGGTCATCGCCGCCGTGGTGGCGCTGAGCCTCGGGCCGATGGCCCAGGCCCGCTGGAAGGCCGCCGCCGCGGGCTGAGGCAAATCACACAGCCATGCGTTTGAAACCACACAGGGTTCGGGCCCAGCAGGGCCTGCGCGCGGGCACATTCCTTGCATGCCCCGGCGGGAGTCCCGAACCCTCCAGGAAGGAGCACACGCCATGACGGCCTCCCAGAACGAGCCTCTGCTCGACACCCGCACCCAGGCCCTCATGCTGGCGCTGGAGGCGGGGAGCCTCGGTGAGTCCATCGACACCTGCGACGTCGATCTGATGGACCACTTCCACCTCGACGAGGCCTGGGCCCGTGGCCTCGACCTGCTGATCCCGGAGGACTATCCGGTCTGCATCGCGGCCTGAGCGGGCAGCTCCAAGCCCTCCAGCATCGCCGGGACGGCTCCCGGCGGGCGCGTCGGCCCGCCCGGCAGCGGCGCGCCCTCGACCGCGCGGCGCAGCACCTGCTCGAACAGCGCCGCCGCCTGCAGGATCGGCGTCGCGTCCAGGTGGACCGGCAGGATCCGCAGCTCCACGGTGGTCTTGCCGGGCAGCTCCAGGGCCAGGTTTCGCAGGTTCAGGTCCAGAAACTTGGTGGGCCGGGCGTCCACCAGGCGCTGGCGGGCCTCGGGCCAGCTCAAGGCCGCGAAGGCGGGGTCGTTCCCCAGGGCGACCACCGCGTCGGGCAGCGGACCGAGCCGCCGGCAGCGGGGGTTGGTGTCCAGCAGGCGGCGCATCGGCATGCGCCAGGCCTGCCACCACCGGATCAGGGCGGCGACCGCCGAGGCGCTGCGCAGGGGGGCCGCGTCGAAGTGGAGGTGGGTCGCGCCCTCGACGGGGGCGGTGAAGCCCAGCGCCCGCGCGGTCTCCAGGATCGACCGCAGGCGCGGTCCGCGGTCCGCCTCCAGCGGGGGCGTGACGACCTCGCAGGGCCGCTCCCGCTCGCCGGGCAGGGGGGCCCCGATGCAGATGGAGGCGCCCTCGCTGTCCTGGACCCGCCACATGCCGCCGGGCCCGGCCTCGGGCGCGGTCCCGAACAGCGCAGCCACCGGGGCGATGGCCTCGGGCAGGTCGGCGTCCGGGTCGCCGTGCCGGGCCACGAGCCGCAGCAGCCGGGCGTCGTCGCTGACCACCCGCAGCCAGCCGTCCCTCGGGGCCCGCAGGCGGTCCAGGTCCTCCTGGAGGGTGAGGTCGTCCACGCAGGCAGCGATGGGCCGATCCTCGGCGTCCAGAGCCTCGAAGCCCGGGGTGAGGTTGCGGAACACCGGCTGGCCGGGCACCTTCGCGGGCTCGGACTGAGGGTGGAAGAAGCGCCGCACCCGCCCGCCGGCGGCCTGGGCCAGGGCCTCGGCGAGGTCCGCGCGGCTCCGACCCGGGGGCGCCAGCAGCTCGACCTCGACCCCCAGCCGCCAGGGGGTCACGGGCAGGCGCTGCGGGCCTGGCTCAGCACACGGTCCAGGATGTCCTTGTCACCGTTGGTGAGCTTCTGGCCGATGCGCACCTTGGCGTCCTCCAGGGTGGTGCCCCAGAAGCAGGCCAGCGCGTCGGCGTCCTCGTAGCTGACGTCGCCCTCCCAGATCGCGCAGACCTCGCCGCGCTTGCGGGCGTGCTCGCGGGCGGGGCCCATCACGTCGCGCTCGATCTCATCGAGGCTGAAGCCGTTGGTCACCTTCTGCCCCAGGGCGACCTTGGCGTCCCAGGGGTCCACCCCCCACCACTCCGCGAGCAGCCGGGCGTCACAGTAGGTCAGCGCGCTCTGCCAGAAGGCCTCCGCGAGGTAGCCCTCGTCCTCCATGCCCTCGTCGTACTCGCCGTCGTAGTAGGCGCCGTCGGTGCTCATCCAGGCGTCCTGGACGGCGTAGTCGGCCAGCTCCCGGCCGCCGTAGACGAGCTTCTCGCTCAGCACGAGCTTGGCGTCGCTGACCCCGATGCCCCAGGCCTGGGCCAGGGCCTCGACGTCGGACAGCTTGTAGCCCTCGTCGAAGGGGTCGCAGTAGAGCCCGTTGGCGATGGCCTTCTCCCGGGCCGGGTCGATGAACCACTTGTCGATCTGCCAGTCCTCGACGCCGGCCTTGAGCTTCATGCCCACGCGGGCCTGCGCGTCCTCGACGCTGTGCTGCCAGAGGTCGGCCAGCATGCGGGCGTCGCAGAAGCCGAAGCGGCTGTTGTGGTACGCGTTGAGCCAGGCCTGCTCCTGGGCGGGGTCCTTCCAGGACAGCTCCTGGGCGCCCTCAGCGGCGGGCTTCGGGCCGGTCTTCTTGAGGCAGCCGGCTACCCCGAGGGAGGCCAGGACCAGCAGCACGGTCAGAGCGGAGAGGCGCATCATGAACTCCCGATTGCGGGGCCCATTCCACCACAGCCCGCGGCCTTCCGGAACCCCCGCGCCCCGCCTGTGTCAGGATGGGGACGATGCGCCCCCTGCCCTCCGCCGCGGCCCTGCTCACCGCCCTCACCTTCGCCCCGATCCTGCCGGGCGCGGTCAGCGGAGCCGGCGCGGGCGCGCTCTTCGACGGCGACGCGGCCCGTCAGCAGGCCCTGGGCGAGGGCGTGGCGACCTGGGTGGCCGCCCCCCTGCAGGCCTCGGACTACCAGACCGGCGGCGCCCTGTACGACGGGGAGTGGTGGTTCGGCACCTACATGATGTCGGCGATGGGCTTCGGCCAGCTCGCCCTGGAGCACCCCGAGGCGCGGGACCGCTGGATCGCCGAGATGGAGCGCGCCCTGGAGCGCGCCACCGCGAAGGACGTGCGGGGCTTCGACGCCGGCAAGTGGGGCGAAGACCCCCTCGACGCCGTCGACGCCCTGCGGGGCGACCACGCCGCGTACCTCGGCTACCTCGACCTCGCCTTGAGCCTGCACCGCCGCCTCGCCCCCGAGGGGCGCTTCGCCGCGCTGAACGACGCGGTCAGCGACGCCCTGGAGGCCCGCCTCCAGGCCCGGACCCGCGGCATCCTGGAGACCTACCCCGGCGAGGGCTACCCGGTGGACAACTGCGCGGTCATCGCCGGCGTGGCCCTGCGCGCCGAGGCCACCGGCCAGCCCCACCCGCCCTGGCTGGACGCCTGGGCCGACCGCATGCTCGAGCAGCAGCTCGACCCGGACACGGGGCTGCTCATCCAGGCCGCCCGGCCCTCGGACGGCGCGCACCGCTCCCAGGCCCGGGGCTCGGGCAGCGCGCTGTGCGCGTACTTCCTGGGCTTCGCCTGGCCGGAGCGCGCCCGGGCCCTGTCCGGCGCGGTGAAGACCACCCTGGGCGGCGACGTGATGGGCCTCGGGGTGGTTCGGGAGTACCCCCCCGGCGTGGACGGGCAGGGGGACGTCGACTCCGGGCCACTGGTGATGGGCTACAGCATCTCGGCGACGGGCTTCTCCCTGGCCGGGGCCCGCATGATCGGGGATCGCGACTGGTACACGCAGCTCTACGGCACCGCGCGGGTCTTCGGCGCCCCCGACGGCCATCAGTTCACCACCGGCGGCCCCCTGGGCAACGCCATCCTGCTGGCCATGCTGACCGCCCAGCCCCTGGGGACCTTCGGCGAGTGAAGCGCTGGAGACGCCGCGCCCTGGGGCTCCTCGGGGCCTTGATCGCTGAGGAGGCCCTCAAACACGGCCTCGCGGCGAGCGGGTCTGCGGCGGTGTTGATGGCCGCCGGGCCCGGCGCCCACCCCGGCGTGCTGCTCGCCTTCGCCGCGCTCCTGAGCCTGCGGATCCTCCTGTTCGTGGCCGCCCCGCCCGTCCTGCTGGGGCTCCTCGTCGGGGAGGCGGTGGACACGTTCAGGTCGCGAAAGCTGTCACGTTGACTTTCCTTGCGTAGCCCCTCCCAGGGGTCTACAAGCAACCTGACCCTCTGCAAGGATTCACGATGCTCCTGCTGGCGATGCTGGCCTGCGCGGCCGAAGAGCCCCCCGTCGACGCCCCCACCTACCACGCCGACGTGGCCCCCATCCTGCGGGAGCGCTGCGAGGGCTGCCACAGCGATGGCCAGGTCGCCCCGTTCACCCTGGGCAGCTACGCGACGGTCTCCACGCTGGGCGAGGCGGTGGTCGACTCGGTCGAGACCCGCCGCATGCCCCCCTGGCTGGCCAGCGACGACTGCAACAGCTTCGAGGGCTCCCGCTGGATGTCCGACGACGAGATCGCCACCCTGCGCGAGTGGCTCGACGCCGGCATGCCCGAGGGCGACGCCTCCGGGGCGCTCGACCCCTTCGAGCCCCTGGACGACTCCCTCGACGGCGCCACGCACAGCGTCGCCATCACCACCCCCTACGCGCCCGACTTCGAGCAGGGCAACGACGACTACCGCTGCTTCGTGGTGGACCCGGAGATCACCGAGGACGGCTACGTCACCGGATACGAGATCGTCCCGGGCGACCCCGCGGTGGTCCACCACATGATCCTCTACCTCCCCACCAGTGAGGACGAGGAGGCGCGCGCCAAGCAGCTCGACGCCGCCGAAGCCGGCGACGGCTACACCTGCTTCGGCGGCCCCGAGGTCGACAGCACCATGCTCGCGGCCTGGGCCCCGGGCACCTGGGCGTCGGAGTACCCCGAGGGCACGGGCATCGCGGTGCCGGCGGGCCGCGAGATCGTCATGCAGATGCACTACAACAACGCTGGCTCGCCCGACGCCACGGACACCACCGAGGTGCTGCTGCGGATCGAGCCCGAGGTCGAGGACGAGCTGTACTCCTTCTTCTGGGTCAACGGCCGCCTGAACATCCCGCCCGGCGAGGCCGAGTGGACCGAGACCAGCGAGACCCGGGTGGGCGCCTACGTGGGCAACCTGCCCGGCACGCTGACCCTGCACTCCATCGGCCCGCACATGCACTCCATCGGCAGGTCGCTGAACGCGACGCTGATCGACGGCGACGACGGCAGCGAGACCTGCCTGCTGGACGTGCCGCGCTGGGACTTCAACTGGCAGTTCGGCTACCGCTACGAGACGCCCGTCACCCTGGAGATGCTGGACCGCATCCGCCTGAGCTGCACCTACGACTCCTCCGACCGGGACACGAACACCCGCTGGGGCGACGGCACCTCCGACGAGATGTGCCTGGCCACCCTGATGGTGACCTATGACGGAGACTGAGCCGGGCGGCGCCCTCTCCCCGGTCTCCGAGAACGACCGCATGCTGGCGGCGCTGGCCCACGGCTCGGCGGTGCTGGGCTTCGGCGGCTGGGGGCCGCTGCTGCTCTGGCTCATGTACAAGGACAAGTCCGACTTCGTCGCCTACCACGCCCTGCAGGCCGCCGTCGCCCAGCTCCTCATCACCTTCGCCATCATCTTCGTGGCCATCATCACCTGTGGCCTGGGGGTGGTGCTGCTGCTGCCCTGGATGGCCTGGGAGGTGTGGCACGGGCTCAAGGCGTACGAGGGCCAGTGGCGGAGCTACCCGATGATGGAGAGCGTGGGCCGGCAGCACCTGCCGAAGGGGTGAGGGGCTAAGGCGCCTCCAGCCGCACCACCCGCACCGCCCCCGCCGTCTGCGACACGTAGAGCACATGCGCCTCGGCGTCCCCCACCAGGCCGTTGGGGTTCTCGAACCGCGCCGTCTCGGCGTCGCCGTCCACGGTGTCGGGTTCGTCAGCCCCGGCGAGGGCCTCCAAAGCACCCTCCGCGTCGATCCGGTAGAGGGTGTGGTCGCCCCAGCCGGTCGCGTAGAGCGCGCCCTCGAAGAACAGCAGGTTGCCGAAGCGGTCGGGGAGCTGGGCGAACAGGGTCACGCCGCCCGCGCCGTCGGCTCGAAAGATCTTGCCGTCGATGTGGTTGGCGAAGAACAGGTCGCCGTCGTAGCCGACCATCACGCCGTGGAGGCCGTTGAACTCGACGCTCTGGGCGATGGTCGTGGCCACCCCCTCGGCGGTGACCTGCTCGACCTTGCTCCCGTAGAACCACGGGACGAGCACCGCACCCTCCGGGTCGACGTAGACGTTGCCGACCCGGCCGCCCAGGTCGTAGTACGACGTGACCTCCCCATCCGGGGCGATCCGGGCCACCCGCTGGCGCCCCCACTCGGCCACCAGCAGCGCCCCGTCGGGGGCCAGGGACGCGCCGTAGCCCTCCAGCAGGCCCTCGACCCAGGGGGTGACCGTGCCATCCAGGGCGACCCGCTTCACCCGGCCCTGCTGGGGTTCGGTGACGTAGAAGCCCCCGTCGGCGGCCCGCACCAGGCCGTCGGCGCCGTCCAGGTCGGTGGTGAGGGTGGTGACCTCGGCCACGACGGCCCGGGACCAGTCCGGCGGCGGCGTCGAATCCACGGCGGAGTCATCGGTGGGGGTCTTGTCGGCGCACGCGACGCCGAAGAGCAGGAGGAGGAGCGAGGTTCTCATGCCTTGGAGGTGAGCCCGGGCGCGACGCTGTTAAGGGCGGCGAGCGGACCGCCACGCGACGGGCTATCGATCCTGCGATCCGCATGGGAGTCCCCATGAAGCGCGCTCTGCTCGTCGTCATCGGCCTGCTGGTCCTCCTGCTCGCGGCGGTGGTCGCGCTGCCGCTGGTGCTCAAGGACCGGCTGGTGGCCCTCGCCGTCGACACCCTCAACGAGCAGCTCGACGCCACCGTCAGCGTCGAGGGCGCCGACGCCTCGCTGCTGGGCGCCTTCCCCGACCTCACCCTCACCCTCGACGGCGTGAAGGTGGTCAACCGCGCCCCCTTCGAGGGGGTCGTGCTCGCCGACATCCGTGCCCTGACCCTCACGGTGGACCTGATGAGCGCCCTCTCCGGCGGCACCGTCGAGGTCCGCAGCGTGGCCCTCGACGCCCCCACCCTGACCCTGCGGGTGGACGCGGAGGGCCGCAGCAACACCGACATCGTCCCGGAGTCCCCGGACAGCGGCGCCGAGGAGGGCGGCGGCTACGCCCTGCACCTGGAGCGGTACGCCATCACCGACAGCGCCCTCGATTATCAGGACCTGGAGGGCGGGCTGACCGTCTCCCTGCGGGGCCTCGACCACAGCGGCGCCGGGGACTTCACCCAGGACCTCGTCGCCCTGGACACCGAGACCACCCTGGCCGCCCTCACCGTGATCAGCGACGAGACGACCTGGCTGCGGGACACCCGCTGGGTGGCCGACGTGGCCCTGGACTACGACCAGCGCACCGGGGGCGTGACGCTCAAGGACAACCACATCCAGGTCAACGAGCTGACCGTCGCGCTGTCCGGCTCGGCGACGCCGTCGGACGCGGGCTGGGACCTCGACCTGACCCTGGGCGGGGTGGAGTCCAGCTTCGCCGGGCTGCTCTCCCTGGTGCCCCAGGTCTACGCCGGCAGCCTGGAGGGTCTGGGGGCCACCGGGGCGCTGGCCCTGTCCGGCACGGTCAAGGGGCTGTTGCCGAGCGAGGGCGACGACCTGCCCGCCCTGGCCCTGTCGGTCAAGGTCGACAACGCCAGCTACACCACCGAGGCGCTGCCCTCCGGGGTGACCGGCATCACGCTCCAGGCCGCCCTCCAGCAGCCCGCGGGCCCGCTGGACGGCCTCGTCGTGGATATTCCGCGCTTCGCGATGACCCTGGAGGGCGCCCCGCTCACCGGTCGGGTGAAGCTCAGCCACCTGGACAGCGACCCGTCGATCGACCTCGCGACCAAGGGGCGGGTGGACCTGGCCACCCTGCGCAAGGCGATGCCCGCCAGCGAGGCCACCTACAGCGGCACCCTGGACGCCGACGTGACCCTGGCGGGGCGCGTCTCGGCCTTCGAGGCCCAGGCCCTGGACAAGGTCAAGGCCGACGGGCGCTTCGTGCTCACCGACGTGACCTACAGCGAGCCCGACCTCGCGGTCCCGGTGACCATCGCCAACCTGGACCTCGGACTGGACCCCCGCGACGCTGCCCTGCACGACCTGAAGATGCGCATGGGCGCCTCCGACCTCCAGGCCAACGGCACCATCGGCAACCTCGTGCCCTGGCTGCTCACCGACGCGCCCCTGACCGGGCGCCTGAGCCTCACCTCCAAGGTCCTCAACCTGGACGAGCTGTCCTCCGGTGATGCCGATGACAGCGATGCTTCAGCAGGCGGGTCCGGCGTGGTGGTGGTGCCCGACTGGCTGGACCTCGTGCTCGACGCGCAGGTCGGGGCGCTGATCTACGGCGAGCAGACCTTCGAGGACACCAAGGGCCGCATCATCGTGAAGGGCGGCCAGGTGACGGTGGAGGGGCTGCGCATGACCCTGCTCAACGGGGCGCTGGCCCTGAGCGGCAGCTACGCCGCGCCCACCGCCGAGTACGCCGACGTGGTCATGGACGTGGACCTGGGTCGCCCCGAGCTGGCCGCCGCGCTCTCCCGCTTCGAGATCTTCCGGAAGCTCGCGCCGCTGGCCAGGAACGCCCGGGGCAGCTTCCGCACGAACCTGTCGTTCTCGGCGCGGCTGGGCCCGGACCTCTCCCCGGACGTCTCCAGCCTCCAGAGCAAGGGGCGCCTCAAGACCTTCGGGGTCACCCTGGAGCCCGGCTTCATGAACCAGGTGGCCGAGGCCCTGGGCAACCCCAGGTTCAACGCCCTGGTGCTGGGGGACAACACCCTGGGCTTCCAGGTGAAGGACGGGCGCACCGTGCTCGACCCGGTGACCCTCAAGCTGGGCGGGCAGCCGGCCACCCTGGCGGGCTCCACCGGGGTGCTCGACCAGAGCCTCAACTACGTGCTGAGCCTGAAGCTGCCGACCGAGCAGCTCACGAAGACCGCGCTGTCCGGGCGCCTCGGCGAGCTGGCCGGCAAGGAGGCCGACGTCATCGTGAAGATCGGCGGCACCCCCACCGCCCCCACCGTGAAGCTGGACCTCGGCGCCCTCACCGACAGCCTGACCGCCACCGCCCGCGCCGAGGTCGAGACCCAGGTCGAAGCGGTCAAGCAGCAGGTCACCGAGACCATCGACGCCGCCGCCCAGCAAGCCCTCGACGCCGCCCGCGCCCAGGGCGATCGCCTGGTGGCTGAGGCCGAGCGGGCCGCCGCCCGCGTGCGCAGCGAGGGCGCCACCCAGGCCGAGAACACCCGCGCCGAGGCCAAGCGACAGGCCCGCAACCTCCGCAAGGAGGCCAAGGGCAACCCCATCGCCGAGGCCGCCGCCGACAAGGCCGCCGACAAGCTCATCGCCGAGGCCGAGACCACCGCCACCCGGATCGAGCGCGAGGCCAACCGCCAGGCCGACAGCCTGGTCAGCGAGGCAGAGACGCAGCGGGCGCGGCTGATCCGGGAGGCGGAGCAGAAGCTGCAGCGCTGAGTGCCTGGCTTGATGCGTCGTTGGAGGGGCGACCTCCGAAAGCGCGACAGCGGGGCCGTCTCGGAAGACGACCCCGCTGAAGACTCGATGAATACGGCTTAGTAGAAGAACCGCGCCCCGAGGCGCACGCTCCGGGGCTCCTGCCGGTACAGGGTCGCACCGAAGGCGCTGTTGTCGTTCTCCATGTAGGTGATCGGCGACTCCAGGCCGAGCACGTTGAACAGGTCCGCGCTCAGCTCGACCTCGCGCTCGGCCCCGAACTTGATGGCGTGGGCCACGCGCAGGTCGAAGTAGTGCACCGCCGGCATGAAGCGGGTGCCGCGGCCCTCCGGGAAGGCGTAGTAGTCGCCGTAGAGGGGCACGAGGCCGCGCTTCTGCCAGGCGCGCCCGGAGTCGAACTCGTAGACCGCGCCCACGGTGGTGCCGCCGCCCACCCAGTCGAAGGTGTAGGACCCGGCGACCTTCACCCGGTGGAACGAGTGGTAGGGCAGGTAGCCGTAGTAGCCCTGGTCGTCGTCCACCGTGCCCAGGCCGTAGAGGCCGTCCACGAGCCAGGCGTACCCGTTCTCCATGAAGGAGTCCCGGGTCTCCTGGTCGTAGATGTCGTCCATGTAGACGCCCACCTCGTTGCCGTTGGAGCCGGAGGCGCCGCCGGAGGAGATCTCGAACTGGCCGGGCAGGTGCCCCTTGGCCTCGGAGAGGGTGTAGCTGGCCAGGAGCTGCCACTTGCCGTCGAACTTGCGCTCGGCGACCAGCTCGAGGGCCCGGTAGTCCCGGCGCTTGTTCTCGGGGTTCGTGATGACCCAGGCGTCGAGGTTGTAGTCGATGTCCTCGGGGATGTCGGTGGTCGCGCCCATGATGCCGCGGATGCCCAGCGCGAAGTTGGGCAGGATCTCGCGGGTGAAGCCCACGACGACCTTGTCGTTGTGGTAGGGCTTGAGCCGGGACTCCCCGCAGGCCTCGGTGGACATGTCGTACAGCCCGCCCCAGGTGTCGGGGTCCTCCTCCTCGAGCTGCTTGAGGTTCTCCAGGGACTGGTTGGTGCAGTAGATGAGCGGATCGGTCTCGGGGTCCTGGATCCAGACCAGCTCGTGGTCCTGGATGTTGTCGTTCCACTGCCACTCGCGGTAGACGAAGGCCGAGCGGCTGTCGCCCCAGTCGGCGAAGCCGTTGCCGGCGATGTCGTAGTAGCGGCCGTAGTTGACGGTGAGCACGTTCTTGGCGTCGCCGGTGATGTCCCAGGCCAGGCCGGTGCGGGGGGCCGGCATCAGGCCGTTGTAGATCCGGTTGCCCCGGTCCTCATCGGTGACGTTGGCGTTGAGCAGCTCCGCGTCCACGCGGGCGCCGACGTTCAGGGTCAGGCGCTCGGCGATGGTCCAGTCGTCCTGGATGAAGCCACCCACCACGACGCCGGTGTGCCCCAGGGCGCCGACGGAGACGTGCTCGGTGTAGCCGTAGCAGTCCTCGTAGTTGGCCTCCTTGGTGCAGTCGAAGCCCTCCGAGGGCAGCGCGGTGTACTCGACGCCGTTGACGTTGACCTCCTCGCCGGTGTTGTCGTCGACATACGAGTAGGACGGCCCGGTGTAGACCAGCTCGCGGGAGTCGGCCAGGCTCCAGCCCTCCACGCCCACCTTGATGCGGTGGTCGCCCAGGAACTCGGCCATCTGGGTCCACTTGAGCGAGGCGCCCAGCCGACGCCGGCGGTTGTAGTCGAAGGAGTCGTAGTTGCCGTAGTGGTAGCCGGTGTCGAGGTCGGTGACCCGGGGGGTCTCCTCGATGCCGCCCAGCGGGACGACGTCGATGTTCGAGTCGATGTAGGTGAACTTCGCCTCGATCTCGGCCTGGGCGCCGGGGTACAGGCGCGCGGTGGCGATGTTGTAGAAGTCATCGCTGTGGTAGCGCGCCTGGGCCTCGGAGCGGAACAGCCCGGAGGTCTCGTAGTTCTGGATGTTGGAGACGCTGCCGCCGCCCATGTACTGCAGGGAGAAGTTGGGGGTGACGAACCAGGTCAGCTTCCCGAAGCCCTGGATGTCGTTGCGGACGTAGGGCATGTCCTCGGAGAGGGCCTCGTACTGGATGTTCGAGCGCCCCAGGTCCATCGCCGCCATGTACCAGAGCTTCTCCTGGATGATGGGGCCGCCGGCGGTGAGGTTGATGCTCTGGGAGAGGAAGTCCCGCTTGTCGGTAGGGACCTCCGCGCCCGCCACCGGGTCCAGGATCATGTACTGGCCGGGGTCGGCGTCGAAGTTGATGAAGTAGCCGGCGGTTCCGAAGTGCTCGTCCGCGCCGTCCTTCAGCACGACGTTCACCAGCATGCCCGTGGCCTGGCTGAACTCCGCGGGCAGGCCGTCGGTGTAGACCTGGATCTCCTCGATCGCGTCGAAGTTGATGTTCATCCCGAAGGTCTTGGTGACCGGGTCGCGGGTCGAGATGCCGTCGATCAGGTAGTTGTTGCCGTACTGGCCCTCACCGCGGACCGAGGGGTTGCCGGTGGAGGGGCCGCCGTTCTGGGTGTCGGTGCGGCCGTGTACGCCGGGCAGCATCTTGACCACGTCCTGGTAGGAGCGGCCCACGGGCAGGTTCTGGATCAGCTCGGCGTCCATCTGGGTGGAGACCGCCGAGCGGGTGGAGTCGATGACCGGCAGGGTCTCCTCGACGACGATCTCGGCGGAGCCCACGGAGGAGATCATCGTGACGGGCACGTTGGCGGTCTCGTCGACGCGGACGCTGACCAGCACCCGCATCGTGGCGAAGCCCTCCTTGGTGATGAGGACCTCGTGGGAGCCAGGGGGCAGCGTCCCCAGCCGGAAGCCGCCGTCGGCGCCCGAGGTGGTCTCGCGCTCGCCGGCGATGTTGACGCCCTCGATGGTGATGGTGGCGCCGGGCACGGCCTCGCCGGACTCGTCGGTGACGGTGCCGCGGATGGCGCCGGTCTCGGAGGCGTAGGCGACCGAGGAGACCACGGCGATGGGGGCGATGAGCATCAGGGGGAGCAGGCGCGTCATCGGGCACCTCCGTAGGTCATTTCAAAGGTGGGCTCACAGGGCGTCGCGGTGTCGCCGGAGTCGGCGACGCCACACCCCGGGGTGGGGTAGACCTGATCGCCGCCGGCGTCGGTGAAGACGACCTCGTAGGTGCCGGCGGGCAGGTCGGGCGCGGAGAAGCTCACCTGAGCGGAGCTGCAGACGGAGGTGAGGGCGACGGGCTCGGCGTCCCCGACCTTGACCTTGATGGTGCTGGCGTCGAACCCGCAGCCGGTAAGGCCGATGCTGTCGCCCGAGGTCACCGTCTCACCCATCGAGACATCCTCGATGGCGAGCAGGCCGGGGCAGGCCTCGTAGTAGAACGGCGTGGCCAGAGGGTAGGTCTCGCCGCCGCTGGTCACGACCACGTCGACGTAGCCGGGGGCCGAGCCGGCGGGGGTCGTCCCGTAGAACAGGTAGCCGACGTCGAGGGCCTCGCTGTCGGGGTCGGGGTAGGTCGGGTTCTCGATGGCGTTGCCGCCGAAGGTGGCGGTGGTGCCGTCCGCGAAGCCGTGGCCGCTGATCTTGACGGTGGTGCAGCCATCAACCCAGCCGTAGATCGGTCGGATGGAGACCGCGCGGGTGCCCAGGGGGTCGCACGCGGTCAGCGAGAGCGGCAGGGCGGTCGCAGCCAGCGCCAGCGCTCCTCGGATGAGGGTTTGTTGCATGTCTGGGGTTGCCTCCATGCAAAGGGTGGGGCGCCCCGATCAAGAACTGACCGGGCCTTTTGGGAGCGCCCCAAGCTATGTCGATTGACCCCGAAATGTCACCACTGAACGTTTACACAGCCCTTTTGTGTTGACACGGCAAGGGCATCCGGTGGATTTCGACAGACCCCGTGCAAGATCGGCGGGGGGGTGGCCGGCGCGGTGGGACGGCGCGGTGGGACGGCGCCTACTCCCCCAACGCCGCCCCGATCGCCCCCCGCAGCGCCTCCGCGTCATACGTCTGCGACAGGTACACGATCTCCCCGTCCCGGTTCACCACCACATGCAGCGGGAAGGGCGCGAAGCCGTCCTCCCGCACGTAGAAGCGGTCGTAGTGCTCCTGGCGCTCGTCCAGCACGATGGGCAGGGTGAGGTCGCCCTGGCGGGCGAAGCGCATGGCCTCGTCGTAGCGCTCCCCCACGTTGACCAGCCAGGCCACCAGGTCGGGGTCATCGAAGGGCGCGACGATGGAGGTCTCCAGGTCCGGCAACTCCGGACTGCACACCGGTCACCAGGTGGTGAAGTAGGCCATGAACACGACCTCGCCGCGGTGGGCGGCCAGGTCGCAGGTCTCCAGGGTCACGTCGGGGAGCTGGAAGCAGGGCAGGGACAGCGCGGGGTGGGGCTCGCCCACGGCGACGCCCTCGGTGAGCACCTCGATGGCGCCTTCAGGCTCGTCGGGGTCGTTGCTGGACCACTTGAGGCGCGGGGTGCCCGAGGTGGCCGTCACCGTCACCACCGCGCGCTCCCCGGGGGCCAGGGCGAGGGTGGCGGGCTCCAGGGTGAGCCCCTCGGCCTCGAAGGCGACCTGGAGGGTCACCCCGCCGGGGTTCCGCGCGGCGATCGCGCCGCCGTGCGCCGGGTCCACCCGCACCGAGGCCGGCAGGTCCACCTCCGCGCCGATGAGGCCGGGCTCTGCGCGCATCACCGTGGACCCCAGCCAGTCCGCGACCAGGGCCACGCCGTCCCGCGCGCCCACCCCCATCGCCGCCTGCACCGGGGCCTCGTGCCCGAGCACCAGCGGGGGCTCCTCCGCGAGCGAGGCCAGCACCACCTGCTGCCAGGTGGCCACCCACAGCCGCCTGTCGTCCAGGGCCACCGAGAAGGGCGAGCCCGGCGCCTCCACCAGCCCCCGCTCCCGCAGCCCGTCGCCCTGCACCTCGAACACCGCCACCCCGCTGCCCCCCATCGCCACCGCGACGGTGGTCCCGTCGAAGGCGAGGTCCCGCCCCTCGCCGGGCAGCGCCGCGCGGTCCAGCGCGACGGGCGCCGAGGGGTCGGTCAGGTCCCACAGCGCGAGGGCCGCCCCGTCCGCGACCAGGGCCCGGTCCCCGACCAGGGCCACCGCCAGGGCGGTCTCGTCGACCGGGAGGGTGCTCAGGGCCCGCCCCTCCCCGTCCATCACCAGCGCCCCGGCCTCCTGGGCCGCCACCAGCACCCGCCCGCCGTCCGCCGCGATGTCCTCGGTCCAGCTCTCCGGGGTGGGGACCTCCCGGTCGAGGACCAGGTCCGGCAGCGCCGACAGGTCCAGCCGCCAGATCCCCGCCTCCCGGGTGGTGACCCAGGCGGCGTCGCCGTCCACGGCCAGGCGGTAGCCCCGGGTGGGTCCGTCGACCTGCGTGACCAGCGCGGCGTCGGCCATCGAGATGACCCCGACCCCGCCCACGCCGGTCACCAGGCCCCAGTCCGCGTCCACCACCTCCGCGTCCATCCACTCGACCAGGTCCCGAGGGTCGTCCGGCCAGAGGTGCTCGTCGGCCAGGGTGACGACGGGGTCACCCCAGGCGTAGCCGTCCGGCGGCTCGACCGGGTCGAAGGGATCCGGCGCCTCCGGCGGCGCGCTGCAGGCGAGGAGGAGGAGCGGGCCCATCGACGTCAAGCCAGCGCCCGCAGCAGGTCCGCGTTCCGGCGGGGGATCGCGGTGGTGTCGGGGTGGTGGTCCACGGCCCGACGCACGTCGGCCCAGCGCAGCAGGTGGAGGGTGGGCCAGGGCGCCCGGTTGGTGGCGTTCGCCGGGTCGTCGGGGGGCGCGTCGGCGAACACCCAGGCCGGATGGAAGGCGGCGAGCTGCAGCACCCCGTCGTAGCCCGCCTTGTGCATGAGGTCTTCCGAGAGGTCGATGAGATCGAGGAAGTCGTCGAAGGCGCTGAAGCCGCCGGGCAGCACCAGCAGCGTCGTGTCCGGCCCGCCGGCCCCGTCCAGCCGGGCGGCCTCCTCGATCAGGGCGTCGAGCACCCCTGAGGCATCCGCGGCGTCGCACCGCACGAATCGCACCCGCCCGGCCCGCAGCGGCCCCGCCGCGAAGGGACAGAGGTCCAGGCGGACCACGAAGTCCTCCACCCAGGCCCGGGTCTCGACGATGGGGTCGCGCATCCACGCCTCCCTGCGCACTGCTACTCTGCGCCGACAGAGGTGTCCATGCCCCGCTTCGGCCTCGATCACAGCCTCCCCGCCAGGCCCGTCTCCCTGCGGGACGGTCGCGCGGTGACCCTCCGCCGCATCCAGGAGGAGGACGCCGAGGGCTACTGGCGCCTCCAGCACGAGATCGTCGCCGCCGGCCGAGGGGTCGTGCTGCTGCCCGAGGAGCTTCCCGAGCAGCCCGAGCCGGGCAAGCTCCTGTTCTGGCGCACCCACCCCGACAGCCTCTGCGTGGTCGCCCTCGCCGAGGGTCGGGTGGTCGGCGAGGCCAGCGTGAAGCGCTACACCCCCACCATGCTCGCCCACTCCGCGGTGTTCGCGATGGGCGTGGTCCCCGACTGGCAGGGCTGCGGGCTGGGGCGCCTGATCGCCGAGACCGCCGTGCGCTGGGCCGACGACAACGGCCTCGCCCGGCTCGAGCTGGCGGTGCTCGCGGACAACGACCGGGCCCAGGCCCTCTACCGCTCCCTGGGCTTCCAGGTCGCCTGGCGGCGCCGGGGCTTCCTGCGCTGGCCCGACGGCCGGGAGGTCGACGACCTCTGGATGGAGCGGGAGGCCGCGCGCGCCCCCGCCCAGCGCCCGGTCACCCCCGAGGACGCCCCCTTCCTGACGCGCCTGTTCGCCTCCACCCTCGACCCGACCCTGGCCGCGCTGGGCGGCCCCATCGTCGCGCTGCAGGAGCTGGCGCGGGAGCGCCACTACGCCCAGGCCTGGCCCGACGCCGAGCGGGTCGTGCTGGAGGTCGACGGCACCCCCGTGGGGAGCTGGTGGACCCGCCGCGCGCCCGGGGGCTGGTGGGCGATCGACATCGCCCTGACACCCGAGGTCCGGGGGCGCGGCCTGGGGGCGGCGGTCCTCCGGGCTTTTCAGCGGGAGGCCGCCGCTGTCGGGGAGCCCGTGGGCCTGCACGTCGCGCGACAGAACCCGGCCGCGCGCCTCTACGCCCGGCTCGGTTTTGAGGTCGTGGGGGAGGATGGGACCCACTTCGAGCTGCGGTGGACCCCCCGGGGCGCGGGGCTGGGGTAGCATCCCCCTCCCCCTCGACCCCAGGAGTCCGCGATGCCCATCGGCAGCCACCTCTCCTTCTTCGGCGGGCTGCCCGTCCGCCGGTACTCCAAGAGCAAGGCCCCCAAGCGCAGCATGGCCGGCAAGGTCTGGCAGCTCAGCCTGCGCTGGGACAGCTCAGGCACCCTGAACGACCGGCTCGAACAGATGCTGGCGCATCACGATGCCGCCAACATCGAGGGCATCGCCATCGGCCGCTGGGCCTCGGAGATGTACGACAGCGGGCCGGAGGGCATCCGGGACGCCCTGATCGCCGCCGCCCCCCAGCTCCCCAACCTGCGGGTGCTCTTCGTGGGCGACATCACCTACGAGGAGTCCGAGATCTCCTGGATCAACCAGGGTGACCTCACCGCCCTCGTGCACGCCTTCCCCTCGCTGGAGGTGTTCGGCTGCCGTGGGGGCAACGGCCTCAAGCTGGGACCGCTCAGCCACGCGAACCTCAAGAACATCGAGGTCCAGGCCGGCGGGCTGCCCGCCAGCGTCGTGCGCCAGGTCGGCGCCTCGGACCTGCCCGCGCTGGTGGACCTGGAGCTGTGGCTGGGCACCGAGAACTACGGCGGGAACAGCGGCCCCTCCGACATCGAGGAGATGATCGCCGGGGATCGCTTCCCGGCGCTCCAGGCCCTGCGCCTGCGCAACAGCACCTGGAGCGACGACATCGCCAAGGCGGTGGTGGTCTCCCCGCTGTTCAAGCGCATCGCGGTGCTGGACCTCTCGATGGGGACGCTGGGCGACGACGGCGGGCAGGCGCTCCTGGAGGCCGACAGCGACCACCTCACCCACCTCGTCCTGAGCCACCACTTCATGTCCGAGGGCATGCTGGAGCAGCTCCGGGCGAAGTTCGGCAAGCGCCTGGTGGCCGGCAAGGCGGAGACCCCCTACGACTGGGGCGACGACGGGCGCTACACCGAGGTCGCCGAGTAGCGCGACAACTCAGGTCTGCCCGGTTAGATGCTGGGCGGACCGAAGACAGAGCGTGGTACGCCCCTGCCTTGGAGAGGGGTCGCTGGCAACCTCTGTCCCGTCACACAACTGGCGCAATCCGGTCGATACGGCTACCGGACATGTGGCGTCCGCACTCCCTGGGAGGTCGAACGTGAGTTCGTCCGCGATCATCGCTGTGTACACGAAGAGCCGCCGGTCCTCGGATGCGCGCTCCTGGAAGGGCGTGCACCACTTCGGCGACGGCGCCCCCTGGGAGCTGGGCAACGAGCTGCTGTTCCGGGTCCGCCGCTCCCGGGGCGATCTCGCCGCCGTCGTCCAGGAGCTGATCATCGACGCCCCCTACGGCTGGCAGTCCATCGCCCACCTCAAGCGCGCCGAGAAGGACGACCAGCTCCGCTACTACAGCCCCAAGCTCCTGCGGGGGGCCGACGGCGTCGAGGTCTCCTGGCTCCACCTGTTCGACGTGGACGAACGGCGCCTGGACATCTACCGGGTGGACCGCAGCCAGCCCTCCGGGCACGAGCCCGACGCCGTCGCCTCGGTCACCTTCAACGAGCGCGGCCGCTCCACCCCCCACCAGCTCGTCGCCCCACCGCCGCCCTGGCTTACGATGGAGGTCGCGTCGGGCTGGCAGGACGAGATGAGCGAGGGCGTGCGCGAGCGCGTGGTCGAGCTGATGGACGACTGGACCGAGCAGGCCGGCTTCACGGCCGAGGATCTCGTCGACCGCGTCGCCGCCGCCATCTCCGCGGCCATCCTGCGGACCTGCAGCGGGCCGGACGCCAACGGCCTGGTGTACGTGCGCTTCCCCAGCACCGAGGACAGCCGCTACTGGGCTCTGGCCCTGCCCGGCTTCACCCTGCGCTACCCCACCCGCTCCGCGCGCCGGCACGCCGCAAACGTCGGCCGCTCCCTGGGGGACCACCTCCAGCTCTTCGACGGCGAGCGCGCCGAGACGACGCTCCACCTCGACCCCGCTGCGCTGGCCGACTGCCTGGACACCCCCGACTGGCCCGAGGCGTGGCCCGAGCCCGAGATCGCCGTCGGCGCGATGCTGGTCGCGGTCGCCTCCGCCAAGATGCCGGGTGCCCTCTACCGGGTGGAGGGCCTGCAGCTCATCCGCGAGAAGCAGGTCGTCGAGGACGTGCGGGTCCCCCTGCGCGAGGTCTCCTTCGCCGATGTGCGCCGCCGCGACAAGCGCGTCCGGGTCGGCGACATGGAGAGCCGCACCACCAGCGTCGACTTCATCTGGACGGTGCTGGACTGGATCCGCAGCTTCGAGCTGATGGAAGAGGACGACGACGCCTGGGGCGAGGAGTAGCCCTCAGCGGGCCGAGTCCCCTCCCCCGGAGTCCCCTCCCCCCGAGTCATCGCCGCCGCCCGTGTCGTCCGTGGCGCCGGTGTCGTCGGCGTCGTGGCAGCCCTCCGGGGGCGGCGCGGTGGTGGACTCCGGGGCGTTGTCGACGTGCTCGTTGTGGAACTGGCGGAAGCGCTCCGCCTCCAGGCAGTCCGCGAGCAGGCGGTTCTGCCAGGCCACCGCCGCGAAGCGCGACGTCATGAGGCTGTAGGGCGCCACGAGGGTCCGCTGGGTGTCCTCCTGGTGGAGGGCTTCGAGCTGGGCGACCTCGTCGGCGCAGCCGTCGGGGCAGTTGTAGAGGTAGACGACCGCCCCGTGCTCCATCGTGTGGACCCAGCGCTCGTCGGGAGGCTCCTCGGTGTAGACCCCCGGCTCCAGCCAGCAGGGGTTGTGGGGGCCGCTGGTGGGCGGGGGGTCGGCGTAGTCCACCGGATCGGTGACGTGGTTGGCGCCGAAGCTGGGCTGGGCCTCCTCCGTGCAGGTGCAGGTCAAGCACTCTTCAGCGGTGGGGCCCCCCTTGCAGCCGAGGAGGAGGAGCAGCAGCGATCGCATAGGGGGTATCGTAGCCGGCCCCGCCCCGCTCTGCCCCCAACCCCGAGGACCCGTGCACCCGAACGTCCCCGAGCGCTGGCCCGAGGCCGCCCCCGACCTGCTGCCGGTCCTGCGGGGCACCTGGGCCCCGGCCGGGTCCTGGCGCGCCGACAGCCCGCTGCTCCGCCGCGCCGTGGCGCCCTTCCTCACCGAGCTGGTGGCCTGGGACACCCCGCGCCTGCGGCGGCTGGTCCAGCAGCGCCACGTCGCGCGCTGGGGGGTCCCCGCAGCCCAGGTCTTCGCCGAGGCCGCCGCGCACCTGCCGGAGACCACCGGCCTCACCCGGGAGGGGCCGCTGTGGCGTCTGTCCGCCGGGGACGGCTACGAGAGCAGCCGGCTCTTGCTGCCCGGCTGGCTGGCGGCGTTCGGGCCGGGGGCGGTGGCCGCGGTCCCTTGCAGCCGCACCCTCTGTGTGGCCGATGGGGACGACCTCACAGCTCTGGAGGCGCTCCTGACCCTGGCGGGCTCGGGCTTCGCGCGGGGCGCCGAGCCGATCTCCCCGGCGCTCTACGTCACGGGGCCCACCGGCGCGCTTCGCCCCTGGGCCCCCCCGCCGGACCACCCCCTCGCGGCCGGGCAGCGCCAGGCGCAGCGCGCGCTGCAGATGAAGGCCTACGCCGCCCAGGACGAGGCCCTCGCGGAGCAGGGCATCCCCCACGCCCCGGTGACCCTTCTCAGCCCCGACGACCCCAGGCTGTCCTGCGTCCTGCGCCCGGGGGTGTGGCTGCCCGAGGTCGAGGTCGTCCAGGTGGACGGCGCGCGGGTTCCGTGGTCCGAGGTCCAGCCGACGCTGGAGCGGGTGGAGGGGGTGGCGCCCGCCCGCTGGGTGTGGCGCGGGCGGTGAGGGGGTGCGGGTTCTGCCGCGCCGAGGTGCAGGATCCGCAGGCTCTCAGGCTGCCAGCCGCGCCGCCGCGACGCCGGCCAGGGCGCGCAGCAGCGCCGTCGCCACCGTGGGTCGGTCCGCCGCGAGGCGCTGCAGGGTCCCGTGGGGCAGGGCGAGGATGCGCACGTCGGTCAGCGCGACGATGGGGTACGCCACCTCACCCGCCCCCCCGCCCAGCGCGCCGATGGGGTCGCCCAGGCAGAGCCAGCGCTCGTTTCCGTCGGTCTCCAGGGCCATCACGCCGTCCAGGATGACGAACAGCTCGCCCCAGTGCCCTGCGCTCCAGCCCAGCTCCTGGCCCGCGCGCAGGTGCAGCACCTCGCCCTCCAGCGCGAAGCGCGCGAGCGCCTCGCCCGGGAGCTGCCCCAGGAAGTCACCGGTGCCATCCATCTCGGACAGGGACTGGAGCGTGCGGAGGCGGGCGGCGATGGGGTCGGTGACGTCGGCGATCAGCGGGATGCGGAGGGTGTGGGCCATGGCGGGCTGCTCCGGGTTGGGGTGTTGCCCCGACTCCGTTGCAAGACTCAGGCCAACCCGCCCAGCTTCTCCGGGTTCAGCACCGAGTAGATGCCGTGGATCCGGTCGCCGACGACGTGGAAGGTCATCGCCAGCAGCACGCGGTCGCCCTCCTCCAGGATGACCCCGAGCTGGCCGTTCAAGAGCGCGGGGCGGGCGGTGACCCGGTCGGGGGGGTACCCCTTGCCGAAGTAGATCGAGACCTGGGCGACCTTCGCGGCCCCATGCACCGGCACGCCGGCCGCGCGGACCACGCCGCCGCCGTCGCTGATCATCACCACGTCCGGGGCGAGCACCGCGAGCACGTCCTCCACCGCGCCGTCGGCCACCGCCTGCAGGAAGCGGCGGCAGACCTCGGCGTGGCGCGCCGGGTCCACCTCGAAGCGGGGGCGGTCCCCCAGAGCCTGGCGGGCGCGGCGGCTGATCTGGCGGCAGGACGCCTCGCTGCGGTCCAGGGCCTCGGCGATCTCGGCGTGGGTGCAGCCGTAGACCTCGCGCAGCAGCAGCACGGCCCGCTGCTCGGGGGTCAGCCGCTCCAGCATCAACAGGAAGGCGGTGGACAGGGACTCGGCCAGCTCGGCGCGGTCGGGGGCGGGCGCGGGCAGGGGCTCGGGCAGCCAGGGGCCGGTGTAGACCTCACGCCGGGCCCGCGCGGAGCGGAGGCGATCCACGCACAGCCGGGTGGTGGCCGTGCGCAGCCAGGCGCGGGGCTCCTGCACATGGACCTGAGCCTGCCAGCGCAGCCACACGTCCTGCACCGCGTCCTCGGCCTCGCTGCGGCTGCCGAGCATGCGGTAGGCGATGCCGGTGAGGAGATCGCGGTGCTGCTCGAAGGCGGCGGTGGAGGACATGAGCCACCCATAGCCCGGGAGCCCGGGGGCGTCTGCCTTGACACGCCGGGCCTGCAGGTTACGATGTGACCACTCAGTCACATGACCAGTCGGTCACATCGCCGAAGCGGAGCCCGGATGCCCAAGGAGACCTTCTTCAACCTCCCCGAGGACAAGCGCGAGCGCATCGTGCAGCTCGCCATCGAGGAGTTCTCCGAGCGCCCCTACCGCCAGGCCTCGCTCTCCCGCATCGTCTCCCGGGCCGGCATCGCCAAGGGCAGCATCTACCAGTACTTCGACAACAAGGCCGACCTGTACGGCTGGCTCCTGACCGAGGAGACCCCCCGGCGCAAGCTGGCCTGGTTCGCAGAGAAGGCGCCGCCCGAGGGCAAGGACTTCTTCTCCCTGCTGGAGGCCCAGCTTCACGCCGGCCTGCGCTTCGGCCTGGCCAACCCCCGCCTGGCCCGGCTGGGGGACATGGTCCTGGAGCCCACCAACGACCCCGAGGTCCGCGAGATCCACGAGCGCCTCCAGCAGGCCGGCCAGGAGATGATGCGCGCCGTGGTCGCTGCAGCGGTGGCGCGGGGCGAGCTGCGGGCTGAGCTGGACCCGGAGCTGGGCGCGGACCTGCTGATGGGCGGCCTGCGCGAGCTGCTGAACCGCGCGATGTACCGAAAGCTCGGGGTCTCGACCTACGCGTACATGAGCGACCCCGACCGCGCCGACCGGCTGTCGGCCTGCGACCTGGACCAGATGATCCGCGAGGTCGTCCAGCTCCTCCGGCTGGGCCTCGCGGGCGAGGAGCGGCCATGATCGAGGTGGAGTCCCTGCGCTTCCAATACGCTGGCGCGACCTCCCGCGCGGTGGACGACGTCTCGTTCACCGTCGGCCCCGGGCAGGTCTTCGGGTTCCTGGGGCCCAGCGGGGCGGGCAAGAGCACCGTCCAGAAGATCCTCATCAAGCTGCTGCCCCTCCAACAGGGCGCGGTCCGCTATGACGGCGCCGCGCTGCCCGGGCTGGGCCGCGGCTTCTTCGAGCAGGTCGGGGTCAGCTTCGAGCACCCCAACCTCTTCCCCAAGCTGACCGGGCGGGAGAACCTGACCGCCTTCGCCGGGCTCTACGCCAACGCGCCCGTGGACATCGACGCCCTGATGGCGCGGGTGGGCCTGGGGGACGCCCGGGATCGCCTGGCGGGGGCCTACTCCAAGGGCATGAAGCAGCGGCTGGTGTTCTGCCGGGCCCTGCTGCACCAGCCCCGGTTCCTGTTCCTGGACGAGCCCACCAGCGGGCTGGACCCGGCCACCGCCCAGGTCATCATGGACGTGATCCGGGAGCAGCGGGACCGGGGGGCGGCGGTGCTGCTGACCACCCACAACATGGCGGTCGCCGACGCGCTCTGCGAGGAGCTGGTGCTGCTCAACGACGGGCGGGTGGTGGCCCGGGGCAGCCCCCGCGACCTCAAGCTGGCCCACGGGCAGCGCCTCATCCGGGTGGAGTGGCGCGCGGGCGGCGACCTCCGCACCGAGACCCTCTCCCTGGACCTGGACGCCGACCACGCCCGCCTCAAGGAGCTGTTGGACGGCGGCGCGGTCGAGACGGTGCACTCCCAGGAGGCCACCCTGGAGCAGGTCTTCATCAAGCTGACCGGGCGGGGGCTGTCATGAGCCTGCGCCACCTCGTCCGGCTCACCCGGATCGACGCCCTCCTGGCCTGGCGAAGCCGGCTGCCCCACGTCGTGGTGGCCCTGGCCGTGGGCTTCGGGCTGCTGGTGCGCTTCGCCCTGCCCGCCGACTTCGAGCCCGGGGTGAGCCTGTATGTGCACGACGGCACGCCGGACGCCGTGTTCAGCGGCTGGCTCGCCGAGGCGCTGCCCGACGCACAGCGGCCGGCCTCCGACGAGGCCCTGCGCGCGGCGATCGCCGACGACGCCACCAGCGTGGGCCTCTCGCTGTCGGGGACCCCGGAGGCCCCCCGAGCCACCCTGCGCTGGCAGGGCCACGAGAGCCCCCAGGGCCGCGCGATCATGGAGACCACCGCCTGGGGCCTGTGGGTCGAGCACGGGGGGCTGCCCCGCCCCAGCGCCCACACCCTCACCCTGCTGCGCCCCCAGGCCGCGCCGGTGCCCTTCAACCTCACGTTCCTCCCCTTGATCCTGGCGATGGACACCATCTTCCTGGGGGGGCTCTTCGTGGCCGCGATGGTCTTCCAGGACAAGGGCGCGGGCACGCTGGCGGCGTGGCGGATCGCCCCGCCCTCGTCGGCGGCGTACCTGGGCAGCAAGCTGCTGGTGAACGCCGGGCTCGCCCTGCTCTACACGCTCATCGTCGTGCCGCTGGGGGGCGTCGGCGGGGCGGACTGGCCCGCGCTGCTCGCCCTGGTGCTGGTGGCCAGCGTCATCATGTCGGCGGGCGGGGCGTTGCTGGGCGCCTGGTTCGAGAGCATGTCGGCGGCGCTCTACCCGATGGCCTTCTTCTCCATCGTCCTGAGCGTGCCCATCTTCGTCTACACCGTGCCGGGGGTGGTGGTGGATGCCGCCCGCTGGCTGCCCACCTGGCCGGTCATCTTCGGGTTCCGGGAGCTGTTGTTCCCCACCGGGCGGGAGGGCGCGCTCCTCACCGCGCTCGCGCCGCTGGTGCCCTGGGTGGTCGGCGCGGTGGCCTTCGCCTGGTACAGCGTCGATCGCCGCCTGATGCGGGAGGTCTCATGAGCCGGATATTCAGCTTCATGGCCAAGGACGCGCGGGTCGCCCTGCGCGAGAACCTCGCCACCTACATGCTGTTCGGGCCGATCGTCCTGGTGCTGCTCACCCGGCTGACCCTGCCCTTCTTCACCGAGCCCAGCCCGCGCTTCGCGGTCGCGGCGGGCACCGACCCGGCGGTGGTCGAGGCCCTGGTGCGGCGCGGCGAGGTGGAGACCCTGCCCGACCGGGCGGCGGTGGTCGCCCGGGTCAACGCCGAGGACGACGTCGCCGGCTTCGCGCCCCTCGACGCGGGCACCGAGGTGCTGCTGGAGGGCAACGAGCCCGGCTACATCCAGGAGCTGCCCGGGTTCATCGTGGACCAGGCCGCCGCGAAGGGCCGCGCCGCCGTCGCCTTCGCCCACGCGGACGAGGGCCGGTCCCTGGGCACGATCCACGCCTGGCTGACCGCGATCATGGGCTACGTCGCGGCGGTGCTGGGGGGCACGGTGGTGTCCCTCACCGTGATCGACGAGAAGGAGGGCGGCACGCTGGCCGCGCTGTCGTCCTCGCCCCTGGGCTTCGGGGAGTACCTCACCGCGAAGGCCCTGTTCATCGGCCTCATCGCGCTGGCGCTCGGCCCGGCCTCGGCGGCCGGCATGCTGTGGGGGGTGGTGCCGCTCGGCGAGCTGCGCCTGGGCTGGCTGGTGGTGGCCACCGTGGCCACCTTCCCCACCGGGCTGCTGATGGGTGCCTTGGTGGGGGCCTTCGCCGAGGACCAGCTCAGCGCCATCGGGCTGCTCAAGGGGCTGTTGACGGTGTTCTCGGGCGTGCCCTTCGCCGGGCTGGCCGTGACCGGGGCCTGGGCGATGGCGTTCGCGCCGTTCACCCTGCACTGGGCCTGCCAGGCCATCTTCGCGGCCATCCAGCCCGACGTGGACGTGCTGCGGCCAGCGCTCTACGCGATGCTCACGGGGATCCCGGCGGTGGCGGCGGCGGCGTGGGTGATGCGGCGGCGGCTGGGGTACGCTGCGGCCTGACCTTGCGCTCCCCGTCCCCGCGGGCGATCCTGCAGGGACGGGAGGTCCTATCATGGGTACCAACAACCACCGCATGCGCATCGTGCTCACCGGGGGTCCCGGTGGGGGCAAGACCACCGCCGCCGACCTGTTCCGCCGCGAGATCGGCGACGAGGTGGTGGTGGTGCCTGAGGCGGCGACGCTCTTGTTTTCCGGGGGATTTCCCCGGGTGGGCGATCCAAAGGGGCAGCGCGCCGTGCAGCAGGCCATCTATCATGTGCAGAGGAACCTCGAAGATGTGCAGGCGGCCTGCTACCCCGGGCGCATCCTGCTCTGCGACCGGGGGACCCTGGACGGCGCCGCCTACTGGCCGGAGGGCCCGGAGGACTTCTTCTCGGCCCTGGGCACCACCCGGGAGGCTGAGCTGGACCGCTATGACGCGGTCATCTTCTTCCGCACCGCCGCCGCCGGGGGCATGAACATCGAGGGGGGCAACCCCATCCGCACCGAGGATCAGGCCACCGCCGTGGACCTGGACCTGCGCCTGGAGCAGATCTGGGGGCGTCACCCGCGCTTCGTGCTGGTGCCCCACAACCGTAGCTTCTTCAAGAAGATCACCTTCGGGCTGGCCTCGATCGAGAGCATCGTCGATCAGCTCCAGCGCCGGAGCTGATCACTCCTCCTGGGGGACCCCGGCGAGGGTGGTGGCGGCGGTGACCTCCCCCAGAAGTGGCGTGCTCTGCTCGGCGTCGTCGAAGCCCGGGTCGACCCGGCCGCCGTCGGCCGGGTGGGTGGGCTCGGCGAAGGGGCCGACCGTGGCGATGCGCTGGCCCACCTTGATGTCCGCGCCGATCTCCAGCTCCCAGCGCACCGCGCCCGGCTCGGTCAGCAGGATCACCGTGGAGCCGAGGTTGAAGCGCCCCAGCTCCGCGCCGCGGTGGGCCGGGATGGGCGGGCTGTAGCCCTGGTAGGCGGCGGGGTGCCCGGTGTTCGACTCCAGCTCGGCGAAGGGCACGCTGATGCGCCCCACCCCGTAGGCGCCGACCAGCACCACCGCCACGCGCCCGGCCTGCGGGGTGTCCACGAGGACCGCCATGCGCTCATTGCGGGCGAAGAGGTTGGGGATGCGGCGGGTGGCCTCGGGGAAGACCGGCCAGAGCTGGCCGGGCAGGTAGCGCAGACCGACGGTCTGGCCGTCCAGGGGGTGGTGGACCCGGTGGTAGTCCTTGGGGGAGAGGTAGAGCACCGCGAAGCCGCCGCCGCGGTAGCGGGGGTCGCCGCCGACCAGCTCGACCGCGTCCAGCGGCAGGCCCGTCTCCAGCGGCAGCACGCCGTCCTCGGGCAGCCGCCCGTAGGCGTACACCATCGCGTCGCAGGGGGAGACCAGGGCATCGGGGGCCGGGTCCACGGGCCGGGCGTCGGGCTTGAGGGGCCGGACGAAGAAGTCCTGGAGGGTGTCGTAGTCCTCGGGGGTGCCGATCATCTCGGTGGTGTCGACGCCGTAGCGGTTCACGTACCAGCGGATGATCAGCCGGGAGAGCCCCAGGCGCCCGGCCCAGCCCTGGAGCTTGGAGCCGAGGTTCTTGGGGACCACCGAGAGCAGCGTGACGATGAGCGCGTCGTTCATGTCCCGCGCTCTAACCCGATGACGCCTCGCTCACCCGCGCGATGTGCTCCAGCACCCGCAGGTGGATGGCGTGGATGGAGGCGTCACTCCACAGCGCCCAGTACGCCGAGGGCGCCATCTCGAAGGTGTACCAGGTGTGCCCCTCCAGCCGGGTGCCGCCGTCGGGCAGCGGCGTGAGGCGGAACTCGCCCCGGCGGCTCTTCAGGACGGTCTCCAGGTGGGGGGCGAAGACGTGGCGCCAGGGGCTCCACTCGTGCATGGTGGGCGGGCTCTCGACCACGTCGAAGGCCAGGTGGCGGGGGGCGTCCCAGGTGGTGATGGGCTCCACGAAGGGGCCGGTGGAGAACTCGCAGTAGCGCACCGCGCCGGGGCCCTCGCCCTCGATGCGGGCGCGGATGGGGTAGGCGATGCCCAGGTTGAAGAACCACTCCGCCGGGGGCGGCAGCTCCACCCCGCCGAAGCCGATGACGTTGTCCCACACCACCTCGGGGGGCGCGGCGATGTCCACCGCGCTGACGACCTCGTGCACCGCACCGCCGCCCGGCGGCGCCTCCACCAGGGGCAGGAAGGGCAGGCCCACCACCGGCAGGGCCACCGCCCGGCGCCCCTCCAGGCTGGCCAGCACCTTGCCCAGCGCCACGCCCATCAGGGCCAGCGCCACGGCCAGCGGCGCGGCCATCGCCAGGCAGATGGCGCCCTCCAGGGCGAACAGCATCAACAGCCCCCCGGACACGCCCACGGTCGCCACGCCCACGCCGATGTTGGCCAGCCAGCCGTGGGGCGTGCGCAGGTTGAACAGGAAGGCGCTGACCATGCCCATGACGAAGGGGGTGCCCACGAACAGGGCGCCGCCGTACTCCCCGAAGCCGAACACCGAGAGCAGCACCATGCCCAGCGCCAGGGACGAGCCCGCCGCCACGCCGCTCAAGGCCGCCCAGACCCCGCGATCCTCCCCGGACAGGGGGGCCAACTCGGCGGGCTCGGGTCGGGGTCGGGAGGGCAGCGCGCAGAGCCCCAGCATCACCAGGAAGTTGAGCAGGGGGAAGAAGAAGAACAGGCCGAACAGGCTGGACAGCCCGGCGTCCCGGGCGCGGCGCACGGTCATGCTCGCGCCGATCCAGATGAAGGGCAGGGTCCACAGCGCCATCGCCGGCACCGCCCAGTCCGGCGCGGTGTTCAGGACGTCCAGGCGCAGGGACACGCTGGGGGACAGGAACACCAGCGGGTTGAACAGCGCGCCGGTGGTGGCGAACACCAGCCCGGCCTCCCCGAGGTACTTGACCAGCATCAGCCCGAAGCCGGCGATGGCGTAGGTCTTGCGGTCCACCGGGGCGGTGGCGCCGGCCAGCACGGCCGGCATCCCGGGGCGCTTCGCGGGCAGGTCCATGACACCTCCAAGGGTTCATGGAGGATAGCGGACCTCCGCGTCCCCGGATAGCTGCACCCGATGGGAAGCAGCACCGGCCGGATCTTTCGCGTGACCACCTGGGGCGAGTCCCACGGGGGCGCGCTGGGCGCGGTGGTCGAGGGCTGCCCGCCGGGCATGGTCCTGGACCTCGACGCCCTTCAGCGCGACCTGGACCGCCGCCGCCCCGGCCAGTCCCGCATCACGACCCAGCGCAAGGAGCCCGATCGGGTGCAGGTCCTCTCCGGCGTGTTCGAAGGCCGCACCCTGGGGACGGCGATCAGCCTCGTCGTCTTCAACACCGACGCCGATCCACGGGCGTATGCGCCCTTCAAGGACACCTTCCGCCCCTCCCACGCCGACTTCACCTACGAGGCCCGCTACGGGCTGCGCAACTGGCAGGGCGGGGGCCGGGCCTCGGCGCGGGAGACCGTCGCGCGGGTCGCCGCGGGGGCCATCGCGAAGCAGGTGCTGCGCGAGCTGGCCGGGGTGGAGATCCTCGCCTGGGTGGACCGGGTGGGCGACCTCGTCGCGGGGGTCGACCCTGACGCCGTGACGCGGGAGGCGGTCGAGGCCAACCCGGTGCGCTGCCCGGACCCGGACATGGCCGCAAAGATGGAGGCGCTCATCAAGGAGGTCCGCCGCGAGGGCGACACCATCGGCGGGGTGGTGCGCTGCGTGGCGCGGGGGGTCCCGGCGGGGCTGGGGGACCCGGTCTTCGACAAGCTGGAGGCGGACCTCGCCGCTGCCATGATGTCCCTGCCCGCCGCCAAGGGCTTCGAGAGCGGCAGCGGCTTCGGCGGCGTCGGCATGCGCGGCAGCGCCCACAACGACGTCTTCATCAACAAAGACGGGCAGATCCGCACCGCGACCAACCACTCCGGCGGCATCCAGGGGGGCATCTCCAACGGCATGCCGATCCTGCTCTCGGTGGCCTTCAAGCCGGTGGCGACCATCTTCAAGGAGCAGGACACCGTGGACCGGGCGGGGCGGCCCACCACCATCAAGCCCAAGGGCCGCCACGACCCCTGCGTCGTGCCCAGGGCGGTGCCCATCGTGGAGGCCGGGGTGGCGCTGGTGCTGTGCGACCACCTGCTGCGGTGGCGGGCGATCCGGAGCGGTTGAGCCTCAGGCCGCCGCAGCGGCGGCTGCATGCCCGCCCCCGCCCCCGCCCGCTGGAGGTGCTGGCGGACCGGGATCGTAGTCCGGCATGTTCCCGGAGAGAGCAGCCTGCATCGCGACGAAGCAGTACGCGGCGTTGCCGATGTGCCCGAGCAGACAGGGGATGTCGTTCCCGCAAGCGTTCCAGGCGGCCTGGGCCTGGGCGACGGTGACGTTCTCGTGGGCCAGACATGCCAGGAAGTCCGACCACTCGTCGGCTGGCGCGATGCCGCGCGCCCCTGGGTGCCGGAGCTTCGGGTCGACGCGACGCGCCGCCCCACTTCGCTGAAGGGTCCGCTGCGCGGTCATCGTCGGGGTTCTCATCCGCTTCACTCCCGTCTTGGGGACCCCGACGCTACCACGCCGCGGCGCCTCCGCTACTTCTTCCGCTCCTTCTTCTCGCCCCGCACCACGGTGCGCTGGTTGCCCGCCAGGATCTTCTTGCGCATGCGGATGTGGGCGGGGGTGATCTCGACCAGCTCGTCCTCGGCGATGAACTCCAGGGCCTTCTCCAGGGTCATCTTGACCGGGGGGGCCAGGATCAGCTTCTCGTCCGCGCCCGAGGAGCGGAAGTTGGTGAGCTGCTTGGCCTTGGTGGCGTTGACGTTGAGGTCGTTCTCACGGGAGTTCTCGCCCAGGATCATGCCCTCGTAGATCTCCGTCCCCGGGCCGATGAACAGCCGGCCCCGGGGCTGGAGGTGGAAGAGGGCGTAGGTGGTGGCCGAGCCCTGGCGGTCGGCGAGGATCGAGCCGTTGACCCGGTAGGGGATGTAGCCGGCGACCTCGTCCCAGCCGTCGAACAGCGTGTTCATGATGCCCTGGCCGCGGGTGTCGTTGAGGTATTCGCCTCGGAAGCCGATCAGGCCGCGGGAGGGGATGCGGAACTCCACCCGCACCCGGCCCGAGCCCGACATGCGCATCTGCTCCATGCGGCCCTTGCGCAGGCTCATCTTCTCGGTGATCACGCCCATGAACTGCTCGGGGAAGTCGAGCTGGGCGATCTCGTAGGGCTCCTGCTGCTGGCCGTTGACCTCGCGGATGACGACCTCGGGCTTGCTGACGCACATCTCGTAGCCCTCGCGCCGCATCTGCTCGATGAGGATGGCGAGCTGCAGCTCGCCGCGGCCGTAGACCTTGTAGCCGTCGGTGTCCTCGGTCTCCTCCATGCGCAGGGCGACGTTGGTGAGCAGCTCCTTCTCCAGGCGCTCCCGGATCTGGCGGGCGGTGACGTACTTGCCGTCCCGGCCGGAGAAGGGCCCCGTGTTCGCCCAGAAGGTCATGCCGATGGTGGGCTCGTCGACGCGCACGCGCGGCAGGGGGCGGGGGTCCTCGGCGTCGGTGAGGGTGTCGCCGATGTTCAGGGCGTCGATGCCGGCGATGGCCAGGATGTCGCCTGCGGTGACCTCCTCCACCTCGATCCGCTTGAGGCCCTCGTAGGTGTAGAGCTGGTTGATCTTCACCCGGGTGGTCTCGGACTCACCGACCAGGGCCAGCTCCTGCCGCCGGTGCAGGGTGCCGTTGAACAGCCGCCCGATGGCCAGGCGCCCGACGTAGGTGTCGTAGTCGAGCTGGGTGACCAGGAGCTGCGGGATGATGTCGGGGTCGCCCTTGGGGGACGGGATCTCCGAGACCAGCAGCTCGAACAGCGGCTTGAGGTCGGTGCCCGGCTCGTCCATGTCCAGCGTGCAGATGCCGTCGCGGGCGCACGCATAGACGATGGGGAACTCGATCTGCTCCTCGGTGGCGTCGAGGTCGATGAACAGGTCGTAGATCTCGTCGACGACCTCGTCGATGCGGGCGTCGGGGCGGTCGATCTTGTTGACGCAGACCAGGATGCGGAGCTTGGCCTCCAGGGCCTTGCGCAGCACGAACCGGGTCTGGGGCAGCGGCCCCTCCGAGGCGTCGACCAGCAGCAGGGCGCCGTCGACCATCTTGAGCACCCGCTCGACCTCGCCGCCGAAGTCGGCGTGGCCGGGGGTGTCGACGATGTTGATCTTGACGTCGCCGTAGGTGATCGCGGTGTTCTTGGCCAGGATGGTGATCCCCCGCTCCCGCTCCAGGTCCATCGAGTCCATGACCCGGTCGCGGATCTCCTCGTGGGCGGCGAAGGTGCCCGCCTGCTTGAGCAGGCCGTCGACCAGGGTGGTCTTTCCGTGGTCGACGTGGGCGATGATGGCGACGTTGCGCAGCTCGGGCATCAGGCTCTCCGAAGTGAGGACCCGCTCTGTGACCCGCCGCAGCCGCGCGGTCAACCGAACGAAGCGGTGACGAACGCGGGCGCTCTGCGAAAGCGGGGATTCACGCTCGGCCCCGACGGAGCAGGCTCAGCCGAACAGCCCCTCGATGGTCTCGGCGGTGGCCGCGGCGTCGAGCCAGCGGCGCAGGGTGGCCGGGTCGGCGGCGGCCAGGGCGGCCTCCTGCTCGGCGGTAAGGGTGAAGCCCCGCACCTGGAGCACGACCCGCAGGCCGGCGCGCAGGCCGACGGCCTGGCCCTGCGCGCGGCCCTCCAGGATCCCGACCGCATGGCCTTCCTCGCGGCCCTCCAGGATCCCGACCGCCTTCCCCTCCTCGCGGCCCTCCAGGATCCCGACCGCATGGCCTTCCTCGCGGCCTTCGGCGCGGCCCTCCAGGATCCCGACCGCCTTCCCCTCCTCGCGGCCCTCCAGGATCGCCTCGGCGCGGACCTCGTCGAGGTCGGCGTAGCCCTCGCGCTGGAGGAGGTTGCGCAGGGCCACCCGCTGGGCGGCGTCGTGGAAGAACAGCGCCTCCACCGGGACGGGGTTCTGCAGCACCCCGGGGGCGGTGAGCTGCTGACCCAGGGTGTGGAGGGTGGGCGGGGCGTCGGGGGTGTGGACCTCGACCCGGCGGATGCCGTCGAGGCGAACCACCCAGATGAACCGGGTGCCGGCGGCCAGCAGCTCGGCGATGCGGGCGCTCAGCTCGCCCTCGTCCTGCCCGGTGTCGGCGTACTCCACCGCCAGCGGGGGCGCGGCCTTCGCCCAGCCGGGGGCGTCGGGCTCGTCGTCCGCCAGGACCGCCACGTCGGGGGCCCGGAGCTGGCGCTTGGACGGGGAGACGCCCAGGTCCACCCCGGCCCGCTTCACCGCCGGGTCGGTGGCGATGACCATGCCCCCGTCGAGGTTGGCGACCGAGCCGCGGCGGCCGGTGGGCAGGCAGACCACCGGGTGGCCGTCCACCAGCTCGTAGGGGCTGCCGGAGGGCACCTGGTCTGCCGTGAAGCCGCCCGGGCCGAGGATCTCGTAGGGCTTGCGCATGGACCTAGCCTGCGCACGGACCCGGGGGTTGTCAAGCCGATCAGGTGGTGATGATCGTGTCCATGTTGGCCCAGCGCCGCCACAGGGTCTTCGTCAGCTCACCCTCGACCGCCATCTTGCTGACCGTGGTGCCCATCTTGACGAAGTTGGCGAAGTTGGCGGCCTGGATCAGCGGCCAGGGGTGCTTGCGCAGCGTGTCGGAGCGGGACAGCGCCCGCAGCGCGCCCACCGGCACGAAGTCCTTGGAGAGCATCTGGATGAGGCTGATCCAGAAGGTGTCCTCGACCGGCCGGGGGTACCGCAGGTTCACCCGGTGCTGGTAGAAGACGCGGGTGTTGACCCCCTCGATGTCATACTCGCTGATGATGCCGCTGCGGATGAGCTTGTGGTTCAGCTCGCTGCCCGGGAACACCGTCATCGAGAACAGGTAGAGGTCGAAGGGCTTGGGGAACTTCGAGACCATCTCGAAGAGGGCCTTCTTGTCGGCCTCGGTGGACACCGGGTCGTCGAAAATGAGCTGGAAGTGGGGCTTGATCCCCAGCTTGTGGTACAGCTCGGCGATGTCGTTGATCGTGGTGTTCTTGACCCGGCGGTCGTAGAGGTGGCCGGTCACCCGCTCGGACGACTGGATGCCCATGTAGACGCTGACCAGGCCGGCGTCCCGCAGCATGGTCATGCGCTCCTCGCTGACCAGCTTGGGCTCGATGAATATCTCGAAGGGGAGCCCGACCTCGCGGGGATAGACCTTGCAGAAGTCGTCCAGCCAGGCCTTCTGGAAGTTGAAGACCTCGTCGTCGAAGCGGACGCGCTTGACGTCCCAGTGGCTGGTGGCGTGCTTGATCTCGTCGACCATGCTGGCCGGGCTGCGCACCCGGAACCACTTCTGGCCGGGGTATACGTCCTTCTTATAGGTCGAGTTGTAGCAGTAGCTGCACTTGTAGATGCACCCCCGGCTGCCCATCATCTGGAACACCGGGTCCCCGTGCATCGGGTCGCCCTGGATGACGTTGCCCCCGAAGATCAGGAACTTGTCGTCGTGGCTGGTGTAGTCGCGGTACTCGAGGCTGTCGAGGTCGGTCACCAGGGGGCGCAGAGCGTTCTGCTTCACCGTGCCGTCTTCCATGCGCAGCCAGACGTTGGCGGTGTCGGTGATGTCCCGCCCGTCGCGCAGGCGATCGCAGAGGTCCAGCAGCGCCAGCTCGCCCTCGCCCTTGAGCACCAGATCCGCGTCCTCGATGCACTCGTCGGGCATCAGGGTAGGGTGCATGCCCCCCCACAGGACGGCAATGTCCGTTGATTCGTGAAGATGGCGGGTCAGGATGCGCGCCGCGTTGTAGTAGGCCGACGCGCGGATCGAGACGCAGACCATGTTCAGGCCCTGGTCGCGGACCAGCTTCGCGAGGGCGTCCAGCTCGCCGTCGGTGGCGGGGAAGATGTGGTTGGAGATCCAGTCCTTGAAGTAGATCTCGGTGACGTGATGCCCCGCCGCGCGCAGCGTCGCCGCGAGGATGCGCACCGCGTTGTTCTCGACGTCGTACATGGAGACGATGCCGAGCCTGGGCCCGTCGGCCTTCGCGGCGCGGACAAGCTCCCGGATCCGATGATTCATTCTCGTTGCTCCGGCGGGGGTTCCTGGACGTTAGAGGATAGCATCGGGCCTGGTGATCCGGTAGTTTAGGCATGTTCGGCTGGACAGCAGCGCTGACGCGGTGGGCCCCCCTCCCGCCGCGCGATCAGAGAGACAGGAGGTTGCAGCGTGTCTACGGTCTTTGACGGCACCGTCGTCATCGTGGGTGGCGGCGTCGCCGGGCTGGTCTCCGCCCAGCTCCTGCAGGAGGCCGGCGCGCAGGTCGTGGTCATCGAGCGCAACGAGACGATCGGCGGCCTGGCCCGCTCGTTCCGCTACGACGGCTTCTCCTTCGACTGCGGGCCCCACCGGTTCCACACCGAGAACCCCAACGTCAAGGCGTACCTCGACCGCGTCATCCAGGGCGACGGCACCCTGTTCCCGCGCCGCTCCGAGGTCTACTTCCAGGGCAAGTACTACCGCTGGCCCCTGCACCCCAAGAACCTCGTCCAGCTCCCCAAGCCCATGGCCGCGCGCGCCGGCATCGATCTGGTGGCGAACACCTTCAAGGAGTACCAGATCGACAACTTCGAGCAGTACGTGCTGCGGCAGTACGGCCCGACGCTCTACGAGCACTTCTTCCGGGGCTACTCCGAGAAGTTCCTGGGCATCCACCCCCGCGAGACCCACCCGGACTGGGCCAAGGTCGGCATCAACCGCGCCATCATCGACGACAAGCTGCAGATGCAGAACCTCGCGCAGCTCGTCAAGTCGACCCTCACCCAGTTCAACAAGGTGGAGATCCCCTTCCTCTACCCCACCGAGGGCATGCAGCAGGCCTGGGAGAAGGTCTCGGCCATCATCGAGGCCCGGGGCGGCCGCATCCTCAGCGGCGTCGGCGCCCGCATGGAGGGCCAGAACGGTCGGGTCACGAAGGTGTGGGCCGGCGAGGAGTCCTTCGAGCCCTCCGTGGTCATCTGGACCGCCCCCATCACCCTGGCGATGTCCCAGCTCGGCCTGGAGGTCCCCCACCTGCCCTACCTGGGGCTGCTGCTCTACAACGTCGCGGTGGAGTGCGACATCCCCCGGCGCTACCAGTGGTGCTACTACGGCGCCGACGACATCGTGTTCAACCGCATCTCGGTGCCCAGGTTCTTCTCCGAGTCCACCGTGCCCGACGCCACCTCCACCGGCCTCTGCGTCGAGGTCACCTGCATGGAGGGCGACGCCCGCTGGGAGCACGCCGAGCGGCTGACCGACTGGGTGGTCGATGACCTCGTCAAGGTCGGCCTCATCCCGAACCGCCGGGTGGTCCACGACGTCTGGGTCGAGCGCATCCCCGAGTCCTACCCCATCTACCACAAGCACTACCCCCGGGACCTGGAGCAGGCCCGCCGGGGGCTGGCCACGTTCGAGAACCTCCACCTCGCCGGCCGCACCGGGATGTTCTGGTACAACAACATGGACCACAGCATCGAGAACGCCATGCAGCTCTGCAAGCGGCTGCTGCGCGACGCCGGCCGGGCCGAGATCGAAGAAGAGACCCTGGCCGCCGGTATCGCCTGACGGAGGGCTCTCGATGCGCACCATCGGCGTGCTGGGGGGCATGGGGCCCGAGGCCACCTGGGACCTCTGCGCCCGCATCACCGCGAACACCCCGGCCACCACCGACCAGGAGCACCCCCCGGTGCTCTGCTACAGCCTGCCGCAGATCCCGCCGCGCACCGACGCGATCGCCGGCCGGGGGCCCTCGCCCCTGCCCATGATGATCCAGGCGGGGCGGGTGCTCGTCGCGGGCGGGGCCGAGCTGCTGGTGATGCCCTGCAACACCGCGCACCACTACCACGACGCCCTGAGCGCCGCGCTGCCCGTGCCCTTCCTCCACATGATCCGGGAGGCTCTTGCTGCAACGCAGCAAACCCTGCCGGAGGTCCGCCGGGTCGGCTTGCTGGCCTCGGCGGGCACGGTGGGCACCGGCATCTACCACCGGCCCTTCCAGGAGGCCGGGGTCGAGGTCCTGGCCCCGAGCGTCGACGACCAGCGGGACCTGGTCACCGCCGCGATCTACGGCGCGGACGGCATCAAGGCGGGCCACAAGGACGCTCCCCGCGCCCGGCTCGTCCAGGCGGCGACCCGGCTCATCGAGGCCGGCGCCGAGGCGATCATCGCGGGCTGCACCGAGCTGCCCCTGGTGCTCACCCCCGGGCTGCTGCCGGTGCCGCTCATCGACCCCACCGAGGTCCTGGCCCGGGCGGCGGTGCGCGAGGCGCTTCAGTAGAACGCCACCGAGAGCGGCGGGCGGCTGGGCAGCAGGGCCGGCGCGCCCATGCTGCAGGTCTCGGTCTGCACGGTGAAGACCTCGCTGCGGCTGCTCGGCACGCCCTCCCGGGCCCGCGCGACGACCCAGACCTCGCCCCGGTCGTTCGCCGCCGCGCTGACGAGGTCCTGGGGGCTGTTGAACAGCGGCGTCCAGGCGTAGTCCCGCAAGCCCAGGCAGGCGAGGCCGTCCGCGCCCAGCGGATCCCGGGTGCGCACGACCGCGTGGGCGCCGTTGGGGGTCATGCCGACCAGCTCCTGACGCAGCAGGCCCTCGAACAGCCGGGGATCGGAGAGCCAGCCCTCGTCCAGGTCGATGAAGCGCAGGCCGCCGTCGGGGTCGCCGTCGGGGTTGCTGTCGATGACCATCAGCCGGCTGGGGTCCAGGGGGATCGAGGCGACGGTCGCGGGGGCGTCGGTGGGCCAGCCGCCGAGCGCCACCCGGCCCCGGCAGTCCACCTCGACCACCTGCCCGCCGAGCACGTCGCCGCCGAAGCGGTCCTCGTTGCCCAGGCCCAGGAAGAGGCGGTTCCGCACGACGGCCAGGGAGGTGGGCTCGGGCAGCCCGTCGGCGTCGGCGACATCGGAGAGGTTGACCAGACCCAGGCGCCTCCCGTCGTCGAGGTCGTGCACGCTGAGGGCCGCCCGGCCGTAGAGGGCCAGGAAGAGCTGGTCCCGGCAGACCGCAGCGGCGACCGGGGCGTCGCCCTCGTCCATCATCCACTCGGCCAGGGGCGTGTCCCACATCCCGGGCAGGAACAGGCGGACCCGGTCGCCCTCGACCACCAGGGCCCGGCCCTCCAGCACGGTGAGCCAGGCGTCGGCGTTGAGGGTCAGGACGTCCTCGGTCCAGGTCGCGGCGTCGAGGTCCAGAGCGCTCAGGCCGACCGCGCCGGCCTCGCCCTCGGTCAGCATGAGGGCCAGGCTGTGGGCGTCGGGGACGGTGACCTCGACCTCGGGGGCGGTGTCCACCCCGAAGAGGTCTGAAGGGGGCGGGGGCGTGCAGCCCGTCGTGATGGCCAGCAGGAGCGTCATGCGTTCACCTGACTCCATTATCCATGACTGGCTGGAACCTCGTCGACCGCCCAGTTCTCAGGCGCCAGCACACCAGACAACTGGTGATGCGTCGTCGTCTCCCGTCGCGCCGCCCCTACGCCCTGAACGGCTCCGTGGGTCTGCTCCGTCGGACCGCTCGTCGGGCCACATCCAGTGGCCCTCCTCGCTCGGCTTCGCATCGGGCTCCGGGCATCCGGCCCTCGCGCCCTCGCTCAGACGTCCGACTCCGCAGACCCACTCCGCCTACGGGCTTCGGGGCTCGTGGTGGCTTCGAAGCGTTGCAAAGTAACGCTCCTTCCTACGTTGGAGGTAAATCGGACCGCAGCTTCTCGGAGAACCACGCCACCAGCCGCTCGTCCAGCCAGTAGCGCGGGCGAAGGGGGATCCGGCCGCTCACGAAGCCGACGTGGCCCCCGGCGCGGCTCAGCTCGAAGCGCACCGCGTCGGACAGCTCGTGGGGCTCGGGGATGACCGCCGGGGTGAGGAAGGGGTCGTCGGCGCTGTGCACCACCAGGGTGGGCACGCGCACCGCGCCCAGGTGCTGGCGGGAGGCCGACCGGGCGTAGTAGTCGTGCACGTCCGCGAAGCCGTGCAGGGGGGCGGTCAGCCGGTCGTCCAGCTCCCAGAAGTCCCGGGAGGCCTGCACCGCAGCCAGGTCAACGGGGTGATCGTCCCGGCCGGTCAGGCGCGCGGCGGCTGAGGCCTTGAGGCTGCGCAGCAGGTGGGCGCCGTAGACCCGCGAGAAGCCGCGCTTGAGCCGATCGGCGGCCTCGCGCAGCACCAGGGGCACGCTGACCGCCGCCGCCGCCTGCAGCGGGGCGTCGGCGCCGTCCTCCCCCAGGGTGCACAGGAGCGCGTTTCCCCCAAGGGAGTAGCCCACTGCCCCCAGGGGGGTGTCGGGGAAGCGCCCCCGGAGCACCCCCAGCAGGTGCCGGATGTCCCCGGTGTCGCCGGAGTGGTAGCCGCGGGGCAGCCGGTTGGGCTCGCCGCTGCAGCCCCGGAAGTGCATCAGCACCGCCCGGAGGCCCGCCTCGTGCAGCGCCCCCAGCACGCCGCTGGCGTAGGAGGAGTCGATGGAGCCCTCCAGCCCGTGGAACACCGCGACCAGCGGGCCGTCCTCCCGGGGGGTCCAGTCCAGGTCCACGAAGTCACCGTCCGGCAGCTCCAGGCGCTCCCGCCGCGTGGGGGGCCGGCGCGGGCGCCTGAACAGGTGCGGCCAGAGGGTCTGGGCGTGGGGGCCCGGCAGCCACCAGGCCGGGCGGAAGCCTGCGGGGTGGATCATGAGGGATCCTCAGCCCGCCTACTCCTCGTCGGCGGTCGCCAGGCCCTGCTCGTCGGCGAGCATCTTGGAGGCGAGCTGGCTGACGCGCTCGAACTCCTTCGGGTCCTCGACCGAGGAGAAGCTCTCGCCATCATCGAACTCCTCGTAGCGGAAGATGAAGACGTCGAGGGGCGACTCGTCTTCGTCGCCCTCGTCCTCGAGCTGCTCGATGGGGCTGAGGAGGGCGTAGACCATGTCGACCTCCTCGTCCTCGACGAAGCCCAGGATGCCGAACGTGATCTCGTTGCCGTCGGCGTCGACCAGCGTCACCGTGCCGTCGTCATCCTCGTGATCGTGGTCGTGCTCGTGCTCGTGCTCGTCGATCCCGTCGTCAACCTTCTTCATCTCTGCTCCTGCGGGCCGAGGCCCCATGCTGCGGCGGTGAGGGTGCAGCGCTGCCCCCCTCTACATCCTCGGCCCCCCCTTGTCGACGGCGCGGGCGTGTTTTGTTGCAGGTCGGTCGTCCGCGTTACCCTGCACATCGGAGACATCCGCCGATCCGCTCGCTCGTCGCCCTCACCCTCGCGTCCGCCTGCGCCGGCTCGCCCGGGGGCTGCGCGGAGACGCCCGCGCTCCTGCCGGAGCTGGGGGCCTGCGACATCTACGACGTCCCGGCGATCACGGGGTTGGACGCCCTCAAGGCCGTGGACGACGAGCTGGACGCGGTGGTGCGGCTGCGCATGGGCGTCGCCCGGCCCCACCGGCCGCTGGGGCATGTGTTCTCCCCCGACGTCGTCCACCCCGGCGGCGGCCCGGCGGACTGGAGCCTGCCGGACCACGTCGTGCGGACCACGGGGGCGCGGGGCATCCGGCTCTTCGTCACCCTCAACCCCTCCACCGAGGTCCGGGACGTGGACCGCCCCGGCATCGGGGCGGGGGCGCCGCGCGAGCAGGTGGGGGCCTGGCGGGACTTCGTGCGCGCGCTGGTGGAGCGCTACGACGGCGACGGGGTCGACGACATGCCGGGCCTCGCCCTGCCGGTCGCGGCCTGGGAGGTCGCCAACGAGCCGTTCTGCAGCCCGGGGGACGGGCGCTGCCACGTCGACTACTTCGAGCTTGTGCGGGCCAGCTACCAGGCCGCCAAGACCGCCGACCCGGGCGCCACGGTGATGGTCGGCGGGGCCGCGCCCCTGCTGCACACCGACGGCAACGTCTACGAGCCGGTCGCCCACCTCTACCGGGACTTCTTCGCCCGGGGCGGGGCCGCCTACACCGACGCCCTGCCCTTCCACGTCGTCGTCGGGTCCACCGAGCCCCCGCTGGAGGACGTGCTCGCCGCGTGGCGGGACATCGCCGGCGACACCCCGCTCTGGCTGACGGAGATCGGGCTGCGGGACGCCCGGGGCAACCATGAGATCTCGGCGGTGGACGCCAAGGCCGCCGGCTGGATGGTCGACCAGCTCGACCTCGCCTTCGGCGCAGGGGTGGAGCGGGTGTTCCTCTGCAAGGCGCTGGGGCGGCTGGACGACCCGCCGGAGCTGGTGGAGGCGCTGCAGGCCTGGGCCGACGCCCGCGCCAGGCGCCCCCGGTGACGCCTCTGCTGCGCAAGGTGCTGTCCTGGGCCGCGGTGCTCGTGGCCGCGCTGGCGGTGGTCCACGCCGCCCAGCAGTCCGTGCTCGACGACCGCCTGGGGCGCATGAGCGACGCCCTGCCGCTCTACCTGTACGCGGCGGCCATCGCCGAGGGCCTCAACCCCCTGGACCCGGCCAACCTCCAGGCCGTCTACGAGGCCCGGGACATGGGGGTGGGCGCGGCGACCTGGAGCACGCTCTACCCCCCGACCACCGGCTTCGTCCTGCGACCCTTCGCGGCGTTGAGCTGGGCGGACTTCGAGGTGGTGTGGGGTTGGTTGCTGCTGGCGGCGGCGGTGGCGGTGGGCCTGCTCATCCCGGCCGAGCAGCCCCGCAGCCCCGAGCGGGACCGGGTCGTGCGCGCGGCGGGGGTGGGGTTGATGGCGCTGTTCCCGGCGACCGCCGAGACCGCGCGGCTGGGGCAGGTCAACATGGCGCTGGCCGCGCTGGCCGCAGGGGCGCTGGTGTGCGTGCCGCGGCGGCGGGGCCTGCTCGGCGGGGCGCTGCTGGGCGTGGGGGCCTGCCTCAAGCTGGTGCCGGCGGCGGTGGCGCTGCCCCTGGTGGCCGGGCGGCGCTGGGGGTTCGCCGTCGGCGGCTGCCTCGTCGGGCTGCCCTGCGTGGCCCTCGCGCTCAGCGTGGTGAGCCCGGAGGACTTCATCGAGGGGGTGCGGGCGACCTCGTATTTCCAGAGCACCATCGCGCCGGCCTGGCTCGTGCGGGAGGACCTCCCGGCCTGGGGCCACCACCTCGGCTTCGCGCGCCACAACGCGATGATGTTGATCACGGCGGCCTTGTCGCTGGGCGCGGCGCTGTGGCGCCCGTCCCCGGCGGTGCTGGTGGGGTGCGGAGCGCTGGTGCTCGCCTGGCTGGGGATGGACGCCTCGGTCTTCCACCTGCTCTACACGCCGCTGTACGCGCCGGCCTGGCTGTGGGTGTGCACCTGGGCGCTCCAGCCTGCGGCCCCCCGCTGGACCTGGGCGGTGTCGCTCCCGCTGGCGGTCGCCGGGGTGTGGCTGCCCCAGTGGCGGCTGTGGGCCGACGACACCACCTTCGCCTGCATGCTGCTGGGCCTGCTGGTGTGGGCGGGCACGCTTCTGCGCACCGGGCACGCCCTGTCCCTGGCTCAGGAGCGCGGCCCGCTGGCGGGCCTGCTGGAGCGCTGGCCTGCGCCGATCGCAGCGCTGGGCGGTCTGGTCGCGATGGTGGTCTTCCTGCGGGTCGGGCAGCCGAGCCACGGGCCCATCCCCGACGCGCTGACCTCCGGCCCGGGGGGGGAGATCCGGCACGAGGGCCCCGGCTTCATCGACCCCGACGTCGCGCCCCCCGGCGGCTTCGACGCCCCCCGGGACATCCCCGCCGCGCCCTTCGGGATGAGCGACGCGGTGCCCGCGGGCGCGGAGCGGCGCTGGCCGATGATGACGGTGACCGGGAGCTTCAACAAGGGCAAGCGGCGGCACCTGGACCTGCACCTGCGCGCGGCGCCCGGCCAGTGGACCGCGCTGGCGCAGGGCCCGCTGGCGGCCAACCCGGCGCTGGCGGCGCGGGCGACGGCGTTGGCGGAGGCGGCGCCGGGCGGCGCGCTCAGCCAGGTGCGCTACCAGCACCTCGCCACCTGGCTGGCCGCCGAGGGGGTGCTGCTCCACGAGCTGGAGGCAGCCGGTGTTCCCGCAGAGCCCCTGCGCGGGGAGTGGGCGGCGGCGGCCCTGCCCTGAGGCGGCTCAGCGTCGGCGACGTCGCAGCGCAGCGAGCAGCACCAGCGCCAGCCAGGCCCCGGCGCCCCCTGAGGTCCCGCAGCCGCAGCCCTTGTCGGCGCCAGCAGAGCCGGTGTCGTCGGCGGAGAAGTCATCCGCCGGGTTGAGGGGGTCGGTGCCGTGGTCCAGCTCGGCGCCGTCGCCCACCCCGCCCCCGTCCGTGTCGGCGTCCAGGGGGTCGGTGCCGTGCTCGTTCACCTCCTCGCCGTCCGTGAGGCCGTCGTCATCGGTGTCATCGTCGAGGCGATCCGTGCCCAGGACCTGCTCCTCCCGGTCGGTGAGGCCGTCTCCGTCCGTGTCGGTGTCGTCGTGCACGTCGTCGGTCGGGTCGAAGGGGTCGGTGCCGTCCGCCAGCACCTCCAGCCCGTCGGCGGCGCCGCCCCCGTCGGTGTCAGGGTTCAGCGGATCGGTGCCGTAGTCGTTGACCTCTTCGCCATCGGTGAGGCCGTCCCCGTCGGTGTCCGGGTCGTTCGGGTCGGTGCCGGCGGCCACCTCGGCCAGCACGTCCAGGCCGTCCCCGTCCGCGTCGTGGGTCTCATCGAACCCGTCGCAGTCGTTGTCCAGGCCGTCGGCCAGCTCGGGGGCGCCGCCGTACACGCTCGGGTCCGTGTCGTCACAGTCCGTGCCCCCGTAGAGGTCGCTGCGATCCCCGTCGGCGTCCGCGTCGTAGTCGTTCGCCCCGTCGCAGTCCGCGTCCACGCCGTCGTACCAGACGTCGGTGGTGACGGGGCTCACGTCCGCCCGCGTGTCGTCGCAGTCCGGGCCGCCGTAGGCGTCGCTGTTGAAGCCGTCCCTGTCCGCGTCGTAGTCGCTCGCCCCGTCGCAGTCCGCGTCCACGCCGTCGTACCACTCGTCGAGCGCGCCCGGATGGACGAGCCGGTCGGTGTCATCGCAGTCGTCCCCGTCCCAGGCGTCGCTCTCGTAGCCGTCCGCGTCCGCGTCGTAGTCGTTCGCCCCGTCGCAGTCCGCGTCCACGCCGTCGTACCAGGTCTCCACCGCTCCGGGGTTGATCGCCGCGTCGGTGTCGTCGCAGTCCGCGCCGCTGTAGAGGTCGCTGTCCCAGGTGTCGGCGTCCGCGTCGTAGTCGGAGAGCCCGTCGCAGTCGGTGTCCACGCCGTCGTACCAGACCTCGGCGGCGCCCGGATGGACCGTGGCGTCGGTGTCATCACAGTCGGCGGTGCAGGTGGTGGCGCTGTAGGAGGTGTCTCCGTAGCCGTCGCCGTCGAGGTCGGTGCAGAGGTCGCAGTCGTCGCCGAAGCCGTCGCCGTCAGCGTCGGCCTGACCGACGTTCACGACCGCGGGGCAGTTGTCGCAGGGGTCGCCGATCCCGTCGCCGTCGGTGTCGTTGGTGGTGTTGCAGGCTGCCCAGGCAACCGCCTGCTCCAGCAGCCGATCCGGGTCGCCGCTGCGAATCCCGGCGTTGTTGACCGCCGCCGTCGTCCCGAAGTACCCCGGCGAGAGGTACGCGACGTGGCCGCTGCCGTACTCCCCGACCACAACAGAGTTGAGGGTGGTGCTGGGGGAACAGTATGTCCCGCTGATGGTGGCGAGGACCTGACCGTTCGTGGCGTCCGTGGCGTAGTCGCTGCCCTCGTTGCTTGAGCCCGGGACCGTGAAGGAGGTGATGCCGTCGGTCACGGCGTGGCTCGTGGTCACCGTGAGCGTGTGCGTGTAGAAGCAATAGCCGGACTGGCTGATGTTCACGTCGATCGGGATGAGTGGATCGAAAGCGTCCGCGATGCTGCCGGTCCACAAGGCGCTGTCCAGATACCCGGTCGTGACCAGCCCCCCCTGCCCCGAGGTGACCCAGTTGCGGACAGCGCTGATCATCTGCAGCGACCAGTCGTAGTCCGAGTAGCCGGAGTCTCCCGTGACCACGACGTCGTAGTTCGACAGCAGGGCGGGGGTGTTGATCAGGTTCTGGCCCACGGCGGTCGCGGTGAAGTCGAAGTACGTGTCGTCGTTGAGCTGCGCGGCGACGGCGTTCGCCGCGGAGGTGGTGGACCCTTCAACGGCGACGCGGATGGCGGCGTGGCTGACGGACGGCGCGACCAGAAGGAGCAGGAGGGCGGCGTGGCGTGTCATCTTCGGTGTCATGTTCCCCTCAAAGGGGCATCCTAACCTGTGCACTCCTCGGTCCTGATGGATTCGCTGCGCAGGTCCACCATGAGGCGGCGCTGCCCTGAGGCTGCTCAGCGGCGGCGACGGCGCAGCGCGGCGAGCAGCGCCAGCGCCAGCCAGGCACCGGAGCCCCCGGAGGTCCCGCAGCCGCAGCCCTTGTCCGCGCCGCCCCCGCCGGTGTCGTCCACCAGGCCGCTGTCGCCGACGTCGTCGGAGGGGTCGAGGGGGTCGCGCCCCAGCTCGACCTCTTCGCCGTCCGGCAGGCCGCCGCCGTCGGTGTCCTCCAGCAGCGGATCGGTGCCGTGGTCGTTGACCTCCTCCCCGTCCGTGAGGCCGTCGTCATCGGTGTCCTCGTCGAGGCGGTCCGTGCCGAGCACCAGCTCGTCGCGGTCCGTCAGGCCGTCCCCGTCGGTGTCCGTGTCGTCGTCGATGTCGTCGCTGGGGTCGAGGGGGTCGGTGCCGTCGGCGAGCACCTCCAGGCCGTCGGCGGTGCCGCCGCCGTCGGTGTCCTCCAGCAGCGGATCGGTGCCGTAGTCGTTGACCTCCTCACCGTCCGTGAGGCCGTCGCCGTCGGTGTCCGGGTTGTTCGGGTCGGTGCCGGCGGCCGCCTCACCGAGCACGTCCAGCCCGTCACCGTCCGCGTCGTGGGTCTCGTCGTGCCCGTCGCAGTCGTTGTCCAGCCCGTCGGCCAGCTCGGGGGCGCCGGTGTAGACGCTGGCGTTGGCGTCGTCGCAGTCGTCGCCGCCGTAGGCGTCGCTGTCGTGGCCGTCCCCGTCCGCGTCGTAGTCCCCCGCCCCGTCACAGTCCGCGTCCACGCCGTCGTACCAGACTTCCGAGGCGCTCGGGTTCACGCTCCCGTTCGTGTCATCGCAGTCCGTGCCCCCGTACCCGTCATGGTCGAAGCCGTCCCCGTCCGCGTCGTAGTCCCCCGCACCGTCGCAGTCCGCGTCCACACCGTCGTACCAGACCTCCGACGCGCTCGGGTTCACGCTCGCGCTCGTGTCGTCGCAGTCCGTGCCCCCGTACCCGTCGCTGTCGTAGCTGTCCCCGTCCGCGTCGTAGTCCCCCCCGCCGTCGCAGTCCGCGTCCACGCCGTCGTACCAGACCTCCACGGCCCCCGGGTTGACGCTCGCGTCCGTGTCGTCGCAGTCCGTGCCGCTGTAGGCGTCGCTGTCGTAGCTGTCCCCGTCCGCGTCGTAGTCCCCCGCGCCGTCGCAGTCCGCGTCCACCCCGTCGTACCAGACCTCCACGGCCCCCGGGTTGACGCTCGCGTCCGTGTCGTCGCAGTCGGCGGTGCAGGTGGTCGCGCTGTAGGAGGTGTCCCCGTACCCGTCGCCGTCGACGTCGGTGCAGACGTCGCAGTCGTCGCCGTCGCCGTCGTCGTCGGCGTCGGCCTGGCTGGCGTTGGCGATCGAGGGGCAGTTGTCGCAGGCGTCGCCGACGCCGTCGCCGTCAGAGTCCGTGCTGGAGTTGCAGCCCACCCAGTTGACGGTCTGCTCCAGCAGGCGATCGGCGTCACCGCTGCGCAGGCCCGTGTTGTTGTAGGAGGACGTGTTTCCGAAGTAGAGCGGCCCCAGGTAGGCGATGCGGCCGGAGCCCAGCTCGCCCACCACCACCACGTTGACCCCACCATCGGAGCAGCTCCCGCTGACCGTGGCCAGCACCTGCCCGTTGGTCGCGTCGGAGCCATACGCCGACGCCTCGACGTAGCTGCCGGGCACTGTGAACGAGGTGATGCCGTCGGTCACGTCGTGGGCCGTCGTGACCGTGAGCGTGGCCCCCGACGAGCAGTAGCCGGAGCGGCCGTTGTTGATGTCGGTGGGCAGCAGCGTGTCCATGCTGTCCGCCAGGCTGCCGCTCTGCAGGAAGTAGTCCAGCCAGCTCGTGCCGATCACCCCGCCCTGGCCCGAGCTGACCCAGGTGTTGAGGGCGCCGGTGAGCGTGGTGTCCCAGTCGTAGTCCCCGTACCCGGAGTCCCCCAGGATCACGACGTCATAGTTCGCAAGCTCAGCCGCCGAGTCGATGTCTCCGGCCGACACCACCGTCGCGGTGAAGTCGAAGTACGTGTCGTCGTTGAGCTGCGCGGCGAGGTCGGCCGCGCTGGACGAGGAGGAGCCGGTCTCGACCGCCACGACGATCTCGGCGCGGCTGAGGGAGGGGAGCGTTAGGAGGAGGAGGGGCAGGGCGCTTCTTGCGTTCATGGCAGCATTCCTGGCGGATGGTGCCCCACTCTACCCGGCCTCAAGCGCGACGGTTGTCCGAACCCTGTCGAACCGCCGCGCTGTCCGGTAGTCTGCATGGGCAGGAGGCAAGATGACGACCCGCACCCTCTTCGCGATGGCCCTCGCGATGGCCCTCGCCTGCGCCGGCGGCAAGGACGACACCGGCGAGCCCGACGACACCAGCGGCGGGGGGACCCCCCAGCTCGACGTGCTGTTCGTCCTCGACAACAGCTCCTCGATGTCGGACTCCTCCCAGGGGGTGGCCGAGCTGGCCCGGGACCTCATCGCCGCGCTGGACGCAGACGGCGTCGACTACCGCGTCGGCCTGACCACCAGCGACGTCGAGGTCCTGGGCGGCCAGCTCCTCACCGGCGCGCTCTCCCCGGAGCAGCTCCCTGCCCTCGCCATGACCGAGGCGGTGTACTGCGAGGCCACCTGCTGGAACGTCAACAGCCTGCCCTCGGTCCCCAGCTACACCTGCGGCGACCCGATCACGCAGGTCTCCGTGGAGGTCCTCGACTGCGTGTGCGGGGTCGAGGCCTGGGAGGGCCGCTGCGGAAGCGGGAACGAGGAGATGCTGGAGGCCGCCTGGCTCGACGCCTGCACCGGCGCCGGCGGCACCCTCGCCGACTGCAGCGACGGCACCCTGGGCTTCAACGGCGCGACCTCGGGCCTGGGGCGCACGGGCGTGCCGCTGGTGGTCTTCATGATCACCGATGAGGGGGACTACTCGCGGCGCCTCAACCAGGGCGAGGATGACCCCTCGCTCTACCTCTCGCTGTTCAGCGACGCCGGGGTCGAGCCGATCTTCGTCGTGGTCGGGCCGGACTACGACCGGGACAACAACAGCCTGGCGTGCAACTCCGGCGGCGGGACCCCCTGGGGGATCTCACGACTCCTGACCGCCGCCGACACCACGGGCGGGGCCTACGCGCCCATCGAGGCGGACGACGGCAGCGGCTGCGCGAACCAGGACTTCTCGTCCCTGGCCCAGACCATCGCAGGCTACGCGGAGTGACCCGGGACCCGGCCTAACCGTCGTCGCCGATGGCCTCGACGGGGCAGTTCTCCATCGCCTCGTAGCACTGCTCCAGCTCCTCGTCGTCCTCGGGCTGCTTGTAGCAGATGTCGTGGTCCTCATCGTCGGACATGCGGAAGTTGTTGGGGGCCGCGTCGGAGCACACCGAGCAGAGGATGCACTCCTTGTCGACGTAGAACGACACGCGCTTGCCGCTGATGACGGAGTGCCCGGGGACGTTGTCTTCCCACTTCTCGGACGGATCAGGCACGGCGGGGCTCCTGGACGATGGGAGGGTCGGCGTCTGGCCGACGGGAGCGGAACCTAACACCTCCGCTCCCCGGAGCAAGCGCGGCGAGGCGCTGTACACGGCCGCCCGAGGTGTATAGGTTCATGGACATGGCCATCCTCAGAATCGCGACCCTGGGGCACCCCGTCTTGAGGCGCGTCGCGGACCCCATCCCCCCCGATCAGATCCGCTCCCCGGCGGTCCAGCAGCTCATCGCCGACATGCGCGAGACGATGGCGGACTACGACGGCGTGGGCCTGGCCGCGCCCCAGGTCCACCAGTCGATCCGGCTCGTCATCCTGGAGCAGTCCGGCCAGGAGATGGTGCTGATCAACCCGGAGATCACCTTCCTGACGAGCACCGCCGTGCGCTCCTTCGAAGGCTGCCTCTCGGTGCCGGAGATGCGGGCGGCGGTGGACCGCTGCGCCCAGGTGCGCGTGCAGGCCCTCGACGAGCAGGGCCAGCCCCTCGACTTCATGGCCTCGGACTTCGACGCCATCGTCGTCCAGCACGAGTGCGACCACCTCGACGGGGTGCTGTACGTCGACCGCTGCGACACGCGCACCCTGGCCTTCCTCCCGAACTACCGGCGCTATGGTCCGCTGGATCCCGACTTCCAGCCGTCCGAGGAGTGAGCGATGGGGTTGTTGTCCTGGCTGTTCCCCTCTGAGGAGGACAAGCTCGCCCGCGCGGAGGCCCTGCTCGAGCGCGGCGAGTACGTGCGCGCGCGGGACGCGGTGAACACCCTCACCGGCGAGCGCGCCGACGCGGTGCGCGCTGGCGCCCGGGACGGCCTCAAGCGCATGAACATCCAGGTGGCGGTGGGCTACGCCCGCGCCGGTGAGGAGGCCAGGGCCCAGGAGCACCTGGAGCTGGCCCAGTCCTTCGCCGATCCCGGGGACCCGGAGATGAAGGGCGCCCGCCGCGCCCTGCGCGAGGCCCGGCAGGAGGCGCGCGAGGCCCGAAAGCCCAAGGCGACCCTCGGCGCCCCGGGCGGGGCCTTCGGCGGCGCGCTCACCGGCGGCCTGCCCGGGGTGGCCGGCGGCGTGCTCTCCGAGGAGCTGCCCCCGGACGCCGACCCCCTCTACGCCCTGCCCCCCAGCGATCCCCGGCTGCGCTTCGCGATGCTCCTGGAGAACTACCCCGACGACATCCGCCAGCGCATGGCCGAGCTGGGCCCCGAGTACGCCACCGCGGTGGTCGCCATCGACGACGGCGCCGCCGAGCACGCCATCGACATCCTGGGCGGCTTCGTCGAGCAGGACCCGGTCGCCCGCTTCGAACGCGCGCGGGGGGCGATGTTCCTGGGCCGCCTGGGGCTGGCCGCCAGCGACCTGGAGGCCTTCGCCGCCACGTTCGGCCACCAGCGGGTCGGCGTCCACCACACCGCGGTGATGCTCGCCCAGGCCCTCGCCGGGCAGCGCCGCCTGGACGACGCCCTCGCCGTGGTGGAGCGCGCCCTCGCCGACGCGCCGGAGGACGTCGAGCTGGGCGCCCTCAAGGCCTCCCTGCTGGAGGGCCAGGGCAAGCTGGCCGAGGCCGACGAGCTCGCCCGCGCCCTGGTCTCCCGAAACTCCCGCCAGATGGGCCTCTACAAGCTGATGGCCCGCTGCAGGCTCAAGGCCGGCAAGCGCGTCGAGGCCGCCCAGGCCCTGGAGGCCGGGCTCACCCACAACTGCACCTCCGGCAAGTGCGGCAGCCTGCCCTTCGACGTGGACGCCGGGCGCATGCTCGCCCGCATCTACCTGGAGGACCGCGTCGAGCCCCGCCGGGCCAGCGAGCTGGTCGCCCGCATCAAGCGCAGCCTCCAGGAGCCCACCTGGTTCGAGGCCTACCTGGACGCCCTGGTCGCCCGAAACCACAACGACCCCGAGACCACGGGCATGGTGCGCGGGCTGGCCGCGGGCCTCTCCGACGGCGACCCCCGCCGCACGCTGCTGGGCGAGGCCTTCCCCGGCTCGGCGTAGCGCCTACTGCGGGTGGGTCACCGCCGTGGCCTGCCGGCGACTTCGCTCCCGCTCCAGGAAGCGCCGCAGGAAGACCTCGCGGGCCTCGCCCTGGATCCCGACCGCCCCGGGCACCTGCCGGCGGCGCTCGCAGAGGTGGTTCAGGGTGACCGCCGCCGCCGCCGCCACGTTCAGGGACTGGGTGACCCCGTGCATGGGGATGCAGACCACGCCGTCGGCCGCCGCGCGGGCCTCGGGGGAGACCCCGGACAGCTCGGCGCCGAACAGCACCGCGAGGGGCCGATCGACGGGCACCGCCCAGGGCGCGACCGCCGCGTCGTCCAGGTCGGCCACGTACACCGCGAAGCCCCGCTCCTGGAGGGCGCGCAGGCAGGGCCCGGTCTCAGGGTGGATGCGCAGGGACAGCCAGCGCTCCGCCCCCTTGGCCGCGCCCTTGGAGGGCCGGAAGCGCTCGGTGGTGATGAGGTGGGCCTCGTGCACCCCGAAGCCCTCGGCGGTGCGCAGGATGGCGGAGACGTTGTGGCGGCGGTGCACGGCCTCCGCGAGCACCGCGACCCCGTTGAGGCGGCGGTCCAGCAGGTCCAGGGCCAGGGCGACCCGGCGGGCAGGCAGGTCGGCGGCCAGGGGGCGCAGGGCCTCGGGCAGGCGGTCGAGCAGCGCCGCGGTCATGGGGTGCAGTCCCGCAGCTCGACGTCGCCGGTGCCCCGCAGCACGACCATCTGGTTCGGCGGCACCCGATGCCAGGCCGGGTCCGGGAACAGGGGCTCCGAGGCCACCAGCACCGAGCACTCGATGGGGTGGGCCTCTTCCGTGTGGCCCTCCCCATCGGGGTTGCAGATGTATCGACGCCCGCTGAGCACGTAGAGGCTGTTCGCCCCCTCGGGCGACCCGGTGGTGGAGCGGCTGACCACGGCGTTGACCCCGTCGGTGACCGCGAGGTTCAGGAGGCTGGGGCCGTGGGTGTCGGCCGCCAGCTCGGCGATCCGGGCGACGGTCCGGGCCATCGCGTCCGCCATCGCGTCGGCGCCCTCACCGTCGAGCTGGTCGAGCCAGAGGGCGAAGGCGTGCTCGCTGTCGGTGGTGCCGCCGATCACCCCGAAGGCCCGGTCCGAGAGGGTCGCCAGCAGGCGGCGGCGCACGGCGTGGAAGTCCTCGATGAAGCCGTTGTGCATGAAGGCGTAGCGCCCCGACACGAAGGGGTGGCAGTTGGTCTCCATGACCGAGAGCCCCGAGGTGGCCGCGCGCACATGCGCCAGGATGGTGCGGCTGGTGGTCACCCGGGCGAGGTGGAGGAGGTTCTGGTTGTTCCAGGCCGGCGTGATCGACCGGAACAGCGCGGGCTCGGCGCTCAGGGCGGGGGTGTACCAGGCCAGGCCGAAGCCGTCGCCGTTGAGGGGCTCCTCGCGCTCCCGGGCCTTGAAGCTCTGGTGGATGATGGAGTGGGAGGGCCGGGTGACGAGGTCCGCGATGGGGATCTCGGGGCCCTGGTAGAGGACGAAGCGGCACATGGGAGAAGCCCCTCAGCAGGCGAGGGTCCCTTAGCCGTCGGCGTCGGCCTCGCCCAGGGCGGCGCGGATCCGGGCCACCCGCTTCTTCAGCGCGTCCGCCTCGGGGCCCGGCCCGAGGACGCGCGCCCGCAGGCCCAGGGCGAGGCAGCGCAGCCGCAGGTAGCCGCCGTCTCCCGCCGCTTGAGCGGCCAGGGTGGCCTGCCGCAGGGCCTCATCGCGGCGACCCTGGCGCCAGAGGCACCACCCCAGGCCCTCGTGGCGGCGGAAGCGGGCGAAGGCCGGGCCGTCGTCGGGGATGCTGCGGTAGAGGGCCTCGGCCTGGGCGAGCACCTCGGGGTGCGCGCGCCACGGGCGGCTGAGGATGTAGGCGCGCTGGTCGACCCGGCGGGCGACGAGGCAGGCGCGGTCGTCGGGATCCTCCACCTGGTCGAGCAGGGGCGGGACCTGCTCCAGCAGCGCCAGCGCCCCCTCCGGGTCGCCCTCGTCCATGACCCGGCGCGCCTGGAACAGGGCCAGCTCGATCTCCGCCTGCACCCCGGCCCGCGCGGCCCCCAGAGCGGCCAGCTCCAGGCGCCGCGCCATCGCCTCCCGGTCGCCCTCCCGGTGGGCGAGGGTCGCCAGGCCCAGGTGTATCCAGGCCGCCTCGGCGGACTCGGACACCGGCGGGCGATCCCACAGGCGGAGCTGGTCGCGACGCACGTCCACCGACAGCTCGGAGAGCCGGCTGTGGTACTGCCCCAGGGCCCGGGCCTGGTCCGCCACCCGGCCGGGGAGGCCGAAGTGCCGCAGCAGCAGCCGCCCGTAGCGATCCCCGGGGCCGGTCCGCTTCCGAAGGCGGCGCAGGCCGCGCTCCACGCTCTGGGGGTCGTCGGGCAGGGCGCCGGGGTGGATCTCATAGAGCACCCGCACCAGCTCGGTCAGGCCGCCCCGCTCGGCAACGTGGAGATCCACCAGCTCGGCCCAGGTGAAGGGCAGCGGGAGGGTCAGCGCCAATCAAACTCCACGTACAGGGGCAGGTGGTCGGAGGGGTGCTCCGCAGTGGGGATGGGGTGGTGGCGGCTCAGGCCCGGCAGCGGCCGGGGGCTCGGCCGGAGCTGCTCGGGATTGTACAGGAGGTAGTCCAGCTTGCGCCGGTTGCCGTTGATGAGCGCGGTGTCCCAGGGCCGCAGGCTGCGCGCCGACAGGCGCAGACCCGCCGCCATCGCGGTCTCCACGACCGGGCCCTGGGAGATGGCGTTGAGGTCGCCCCCCAGGATCCAGGGCGCGGGCATCCCCTGGAGGCGGGCCAGCAGCTCCTTCATCTGGAGCACGCCCTGATGGGTCTCCAGCGGGGTGCCCTCCGGCTGCCAGCGCAGGTGGGTGTTGGCGACGCTCAAGGGCCGCCCGTCGACCTCAAAGGCGCACAGCAGGGCGAGGTGGTCCCGCCCCGGGTCGACGGCGGCGTAGTGCAGGGGCTCGGCGCGCCGCAGGGTGAGCCGCGCGGGGCGGTGGAAGACGGCCAGCCCGTCGGGCTTGCCCCGGCGGGCTTCGTAGCGGCCGCGGTGGCCGGGCAGGGCCGCGCCGATGGCCTCGAAGGCGTCGGGCTCGACCTCCTGGAGCAGCAGCAGGTCGGCGTCGAGGTTGCGGACGGTCTCCAGGATCCGGGCGCGGCGGCGGCTCGGGTCCAGGGCGTCGGGCGCGACGCCGCGGTAGCGCTCCGGCCGGGCATAGGCCTGCGCGAGGATGTTCCAGGTCACGATGGTCAGGTTCATGGGTTCCCCCGTTGTTGGTTCGGGGGCAGTACACCTCACGCTGGGGCCGGGCGACAGGACACGAAACCGGACACGACTACATGCCCCGCGCTCCGATCATCATCATCAGGAGCACCCCGCCGATCACCACCAGCCCCACCCGGGGCACGACGCACAAAAGCCGGATGACCTTGTCGGACAGCTCCAGGTCCCCCTTCGCGGCGGCGGTGCAGATCATGCTGTCCAGCCGCGGCTCCAGGACGAAGTGGAACCCGGTGAGCAGCAGACCCAGCGTCGCCCCGACCGAGAACAGGCGGCCGTAGGTCGTGGTCCAGAGGACCTCCGGCGTGGCCCCGTAGCGCTGCCAGGCCAGGGTGGCGCCCGAGAGCACCGCGACCGCCGAGAGCACCGAGGCGAGCCGGAAGACGATGGGGAACACCGCCGCGAGGAAGCGGGTGGCCTCCGGCCGGGGGAGCCGCACGAGGGCGGGGATCAGGACGAAGTTGATGGTGACCACCTCGCCGAACCACGCGGTCGCCGCGATGACATGGACCCATCGGATCATCAGGTATTCGCTCATGGTGCCGACGCCTCTTCAGGGAGACAATGATAATGAATTTCATTATCATCATCAAGCGCCGAAGTGAGGCACCGCCCCTCAGGTGTGTACGGGCGTCAGAGATTCCGAAGAACGGCCGGGGCCCTGTCCTTGCGCCGTGTCTGAGGAGCGAGGGGCGCCGACTCAGGGAGCGGGCTTGCCTCGCCGAGGCCATGCGCCAGATCCTCGATCATCGCGTTGAGGAACGGCATCTCGTGGGTGTTGGCCAGCAGGTCGCCCCACTGCAGGCCAGCCAGTGCGGTCGCGCCGGACGGCTCCCCCTCCCTTCCGGAGACCTCCTGATAGCGGCTGCACCTCTTCGCGGCCCGGTCCCGGCAGAGCCAGGCCAGGTATCGCTTGGGGTGGCGCGGGTTGTCGCCCCGGTCGTTGCCGCACCACAGAGGCTGATGGGCCCTTCGCTTGCTCCTGGTGATGCGCGTCTTCTGCATCAGACCGGCCCAACCCTCGCACGCCGCACAGTCGTCACCCAGGTAGGTGGGGTCCTGGGTCAGGAACTCCTCGTAGCGGGATGCGCAAGGCAACACAGGAAGCGCTTGGGTCGCGGGGACACCCGCGCGCACGAGGCCGCCCGGGTCCGCAAAGAGCCAGGACTCGATCATCGGCGCCGCGAAGTGGAGGGAGACCCTCTGGCGAAGCGCCGCCGCGGTGCGCTCCCGGTTGCCAGGGCCCAGCTCGCCCAGGAACCGCTGAACCCCGTCGCGGAACTCGGCCACGGCCACGTCGGGCTGATCCGCGTTGGCCAGCTCCAGGTCATCCAGGAGGAGCAGCAGGTCGGGGGGCCCTTCACCGCGCCTTCCCTTCACCACGCCGGCCGCGCGGCGGACCAGCTCGTCCACCTGGCTGCGGACCCCGGCGGAGGCCCCTGCCACCGGAAGCCGGCTGCCGGTGAATCCGTCGAAGGGCGCCTTGTCCGGGCGGTACGGGATCGGCTGGAACGTGTGCCCTCGGAACAGCCGCCCCAAGGCCATCGCCAGCCCCTCCGACTCCATGTCTCCGGTCACGAACAGCGCGACCCTCATCCCTCCTGGCTCCGGGGCGCCCCGAACTCCAGACGCTCGTAGAGGTCCCCCAGGACGAAGTACGCCAGCCAGTCCGGGTCGTGCAGCTCATCCAGCGGACGGGGCAGCGGCCCCTCGGAGGGCTGCTGAAGCACGAAGATCCGGTCCTCCTGACCCTTGAACATGTTCAGGACGACCGGCGCGTGCGTCGTCAGGATGATCGTCAGGTCTCGCGCCTCGGCCTGCGCCCGCATCGCCCGCAGGATCGAGTGGATGGCGTGGGGATGGAGCTGGTTCTCGACCTCATCGAAGGCCAGCACCGCGCCGTCCTGCACGCCCGCGATGGCGGTGAGGTGCAGCAGGCCGGTGAGCAGCCCATCCGCAGCCCGGCTCGGCGGCAGGCCGTCGGCCGGGTCCGAAGCGTTCGGGCCGAACAGATAGGGCAGCCCGCGATCGAACTCCAGCGTGCCGAAGATGTCAGGGAACGCACGCCTCGCTTCGGCCATCACCCACTGATACCGACCCCCATACCGGATGCGGGCCTGACTCCAGGTGGACAGCACGCTCCACAGGTTCCGGCCGGTGCCGTGCAGGGTGCTGATGCCTGCAGCAGCCTGATGCTGGCGGACCTGCTCCAGGTCGTAGACGTGATGGATCTGCATGTCCCCCAGCGCGCTGACCAGAGGCTTCATCCAAGGGGCCCGCCCCATGTCCCAGAGGACCTTCGCGCAGCAGCGGCGCTCATCCACCTGCAGGCGCTGTTCCTCACCGTCGAGGTGGAGCGTCCAGCCCTCTTCGAACACCCCCGCCCGGAGGACGCGCTGTTCGCCGTGGTACAGCTCCTCGCCATACTGGCCCCGGAGGCCCGTCATCGACATCGGGAAGCGCAGCACCCAGCGCACCGCGCCGACCTCGACCTCGAAGGAAACGGGCTCCTCTGGCGGGGTGCCCAGGCGGCGGAAGTAGCTGCCTCCGACCGCGCTGAACCCGCTCTCATGGCCGTACAGGAAGAGCCCCCTGAGGAACTCCAGAGCGTCGAGCATGGTCGTCTTGCCAGAGCCGTTCGGACCGGTGAGCAGGGACACGCCCTCCGGGTCCCAGTCGACCTTCCTGAGGACGCGGAAGTTCTCCATCCGAAGGGTCATCATGGCGGGATCCTGGTCCTCGGAGCGGTCCGACCGAGTAACCGTCGAGCCAGGGCATGTCACGAACGGGCACCGCCCCTCAGGTGTGCCGCAGCGCGTCGATCGGCTCCATCCGCGCCGCCCGGCGCGCCGGGTACCACCCGAACACCACCCCCACCAGCGCCGAGAAGCCCACCGCCCCCAGGGTCACGGGCAGGTTGAACACGAAGGGCACCCCCAGCGCGCGGGCGCCGATCCAGGCCCCCAGCAGCCCCACCGCGACGCCGACCACCCCGCCCATCGCCGCCAGCATGCCGGCCTCCACCAGGAACTGGGTCAGCACGTCCCGCTCCAGGGCCCCCACCGCCATGCGGATGCCGATCTCCCGGGTGCGCTCGGTCACCGACACCAGCATGATGTTCATGATCCCGATGCCCCCGACCAGCAGGCTCACCCCGGCGACCGCCCCCAGGAAGGCCGTCAGCACCGTGGTGATGCCGGTGACCATCTGGGCCAGCTCCCGGGTATCCCGCACGGTGAAGTTGTCGGTGCTGTTCGCCGCGATGTGGCGCCGCTGGCGCATCAACGCGGTGGCCTCCTCCTTCACGACGTCGATGTGATCGGGATGATCGACGGAGAGGTAGATCACCGAGACGTCGGTGGTGCCCAGCAGCCGCCGCTGCACGGTGGCCATCGGGGTGAAGACGAAGTCGTCCTGGTCCATGCCCATCGTGTTCGCGCCCTTGGCTCGGGCCAGGCCGATGACGCGGCAGCTCATCTTGCCCACCCGCAGCTCGGCGCCCACCGCCGACTCCCCGCCGAACAGGGTCGACCGCACCGTCTCGCCCAGCACGCACACCGCGGCCCCCGCGCGCTCCTCACCCAGGGTGGGCAGCCGCCCCTCGGCCAGCTCCCGGTTCATGACCTGGAACCACGCCCGGGTGGAGCCGTACACCACCGAGTCGACCTCCTCGCCGCCGAACACCAGGGTGGCCGAGGCGTTGACGGTGGGCGCAATGGCCAGCACCTGGGGCACCTGCTGGGCGATGACCTCGGCGTCCCGGGCCGTGAACGGAGGCGCCGGGGTGCGCGCGGCGGGGCCGTGGCCGCTGCCCGGCGACAGGATGAGCAGGTTGTTGCCCATGCTGGCCAGGTCGGCCTCGATCGACGCGGTGGTGCCCTGCCCCAGCCCCACCATCGCGATGACCGCCGCGACGCCGATCATGATGCCCAGCGCGGTGAGCAGCGAGCGGGTGAGGTTGCGCCCGATCTCGGTGAGGGCGATGCGGACGGCGTTGCGGATCACAGGGACGGCTCCGGGCGCTCCTCGCGCTCCACCCGGCCGTCGCGGAAGTGCACGACGCGATCGGTGTAGGTGGCCATCTCGGGCTCGTGGCTGACCATCACTATCGTGAGCCCGCGCTCCTGGTTGAGCCGCCGCAAGAGCCGCATGACGTCGTGGGACATCTTCGTGTCGAGGTTGCCGGTGGGCTCGTCGGCGAGCAGCACCTCGGGGTCGGAGACCAGGGCGCGCGCGATGGCCACCCGCTGCTGCTGCCCGCCGGACAGCTCGCTGGGCAGGTGCTCGGCCCGATCGGCCAGGCCCACCTGCGCCAGCGCCTCCAGCGCCCGCGCCCGGCGCTCCTTCGCGCCCACGCCCCGGTAGATGAGCGGCAGCTCGACGTTCTCCACCGCGGTGCTGCGCTCCAGCAGGTTGTAGCCCTGGAAGACGAAGCCCAGCTTCTCCCGGCGCACCAGGGCCCGCTGCTTCTTGTCCAGGCCGACCATCTCCCGCCCCTCCAGGCGGTAGGAGCCCGCCGTCGGCACGTCCAGGCAGCCCAGGCTGTTGAGCATCGTCGACTTGCCCGAGCCCGAGGGCCCCATCAGCGTGACGAAGCTGCCCCGCGCCACGTCCAGGTCCGCGCCGTCGAGGGCCCGCACCTCGGCGTCCCCCATCCCGTAGATCCGCACCAGACCCCGGGCCTGGATGAGGGGCGGCGCCGCGCTCATCCGCCTCGGCCCGTGATGACCGCCGTGCCCGCCTCGACCCCCTCGACGGCGCTCATCATGCCGTCGGTGCCCAGCAGCTCGACCGGGTGGGCCACCGGGCGCTCGGCCTCCAGGGTCCAGACGCGGGCGCCCTCGGCGCTGGCCGCGTCGTCGGGGGTGAAGCGCAGCGCGGCGGCCGGCACCAGCACCACGTCGTCCAGCCGCCCGGTCTCGATGGTGGCGGTGACCGTCATGCCGGGCCGCAGCGCGCCCTCGGGGTTGTCGAGGTGCAGCTCGGCCACGTAGACCACCACCGCCGAGGTGGGGTCCGGGGAGAGGTCCACCTGCGCGACCTCGGCCTCGAAGCGTCGCTCCGGCCAGGCGGACACCGTGAACATCGCCCGCTGGCCGGGCTGGACCCGGGCGACGTCCGCCTCGTCGATGTCCACCTCGGCCTTCATGCGGCTCAGGTCCGAGGCGACCACGAACAGGGTGGTCGCGGTCATCGCGGAGACCACGGTCTGCCCCGGGTCCACCTGCCGCTGGAGCACGACGCCGTCGATGGGGCTGGTGATGACGGTGTCATCGAGGGCCTCCCGGGCGCGCTCCTGGGTGCCGAGGGCCTGGGTCATGGCGGCGCGGGCCGAGGCCAGGGAGGCGGCGGCGACCTGGGCCTGGGTGCGGGCGCTGGAGCGGTCGGCCTCGGTGGACACCCCGGCGGCGTACAGGCGCTCGGTGCGGTCCAGATCCTCCTGGGCCTTGGCGAGGTTGGCCTCGGCCTGCGCGATGGCGGCCCGGGCGCTGGCGACCGCGCCCTTGGCCTCCATTACGGCGATCTCGAAGGGCTTGGGGTCGATGCGGGCGAGCACCGCACCCGCGGTGACCTGCTGGTTGGTGTCCACCAGCACCTCGCTCACCTGCCCGGTGAGGTCCGAGCCGATGTCCACCGACTCCATCGGCTGGAGCGCGCCGACGGCGGTGACCTCCATGCGCAGGGCGCCCACAGCGGCCTCTGCGGTGGCGTAGCCCTTGGGCGCGCGGTCCCCGGCGCAGCCGACGAGGCCGAGGACGACGAGGTGCCACGCGCGGATGCCCATCGATGCGCTCCGGTCAGGGTGCTGTCCCCAAGCTATGCACGAAGCGCCGAGCGTGGGGGTGACGCTCCTATTTCTTCCCCGTCACGCCGCCAGCGGAGACGCCGGCAGAGCTGACGGGACGCACCCCGGTCAGAACCCCTCGGGGAGCGTCATGTCGAGCGCCCGCACCAGGAAGGTCCAGGAGTCGGTCCACTCCTCGATCAGCTTGGCGGTGGGCTTGCCCGCGCCGTGGCCCGCCTGGGTCTCCACCCGGATGAGGACGGGCTCGGGGCCGGCCTGGGCGGCCTGGAGGGTGGCGGCGAACTTGAAGCTGTGGCCGGGCACGACGCGGTCGTCGTGGTCGCCGGTGGTGATGAGCGTGGCGGGGTAGGCCGTCCCCGGCTTGACGTTGTGCAGCGGGGAGTAGGCGTAGAGCCACTTGAACTGCTCGGGGTCGTCCGAGGAGCCGTAGTCCGAGACCCAGGCCCAGCCGATGGTGAACTTGTGGAAGCGCAGCATGTCCAGCACCCCCACCCCGGGCAGCGCCGCGCCGTACAGGTCAGGGCGCTGGGTCAGCGCCGCGCCCACCAGCAGGCCGCCGTTGCTGCGCCCGCCGATGGCCAGCTTGGGCGTGGAGGTGTAGCCCTCGGCGATCAGCCACTCGGCCGCGGCGTGGAAGTCATCAAAGACATTCTGCTTGTTGGCCAGGCGCCCCGCGTCGTGCCAGTCGCCGCCGTACTCGCCGCCGCCCCGCAGGTTGGCGACGGCCAGCACCCCGCCCATCTCCAGCCACACCCGCCGCACCACCGAGAACGAGGGGGTCAGCGGGATGTTGAACCCGCCGTAGCCGTAGAGGTAGGTGGGGTTCTGCCCGTCCAGGGTCAGGCCGGCGCGGTGGACCAGGAACATGGGGATCCGGGTGCCGTCGGCGCTGGTGTAGAAGACCTGCCGGACGGTGTACGCCTCCGGCGAGAGGCCCACCTCGGGGGCCCGCAGCAGGGTGCTCTCCCCGGTGGACGGGTCGTAGCGGTAGATGGAGCCCGGGGTCAGGAAGGTGGTGAAGGCGTAGAAGGTCTCGGTGGAGTCCGCCCGCCCGCCGAAGCCGCCGACCGAGCCGATGCCGGGCAGCGCGACCTCGCCCTGCTCGCTGCCGTCGAGGCCGTGAATGCGCACCTGGCTGTGGGCGTCCTTGAGCCAGGTCGTGATGATGTGCGCGCCGACGTGGCTGGCGCCGCGCAGGGGCTCGTCGCGCTCGGGGATCAGCTCCTTCCAGGCGTCGCGGCCGGGGGCGTCGACGTCCACCGCGATGACCCGGCCGTTGGGGGCGTCGAGGTCGGTGCTGAACCACAGGACGGTGTCCTGGCTGCCCACCAGGTGATAGTAGGCGTCGAACTCCGGGATCAGCTCAATGACCGGCGAGCCGTCCGCCGCGAGGTCCTTCACGAACACGCGGTTCTTGCGCTCGGTGCCGACCCAGTTGCTGATGATCAGCCAGCGCCCGTCGTCGGTGACCTCGCCGCCGAAGCCCCACTCCTTCTGGTCGGGGCGCTCGTAGACCAGGGTGTCCTGGTCCTGGGCCTCGCCGACGCGGTGGTAGAAGAGCTTCTGGTAGTAGTTGGCGGCCTCCAGGTCGTCGGGGTCCTCCGGGGCGTCGTAGCCGCTGTAGTAGAAGCCCGCGCCGTCGTGGGTCCAGCTCGCCCCGGAGAACTTCACCCAGCGGATGTGGTCGGGGAGGTCCTCGCCGGTCTCGATGTCCCGGACGTGCAGCTCCTTCCAGTCGGTGCCGGCCGCGGAGCGGGCGTAGGCGACCCGGGCGCCGTCGGGGGAGACCCAGAAGCCGGAGAGCGCGACGGTGCCGTCCTCGGACCAGGTGTTCGGGTCGAAGAGCACCCGGGCGTCGTCGGAGAACGGGGCGTCCTCGACGTAGATGATCTCCTGGTTGCTCAGGCCGTCGTTGTAGCTGCGGAAGTACCGCCCGCCCCGCTCGAAGGGCACGCCGGAGCGCGGGAAGTCCCAGGCCTCGGTCAGCCGCGCGCGGATGCGCTCCCGCTCGGGTGCGTCGGAGAGCCAGGCCTCGGTCAGGGCGTTCTGGGCGTCGATCCAGGCGCGGGTCTCGGGGGCGTCGGAGTCCTCCAGCCAGCGGTAGGGGTCGGCGACCTGCACGCCGTGGTAGTCCTCGACGACGTCGCCCTTCGCGGTCTCGGGGTACTTCAGGGGCGCGGGGTCGGCGGGCATCGCGGACTCGGGCTGGGGGTGGGTGGCGCAGGCCGCGATCAGCAAGGCGATCAGGGGGGGCCGAGACATGGATCTCCCAGGGACTTGAGCCCTGGTCCTAACCCCCGTCAGGTCCTGCGGCCCCCCGGCGCGGCGCGTTGGGGTTAGAATCTCCTCGATGCGCACCCTCTGCCTGCTGAGCCTGCTGCTCCTGTTCGGCTGCAAGAAGCCTCCCCCACCGGATCCGGGGTGGTCGGATGGCCCCGCCGGGGTCCCCCCTGGCGAGCGCCCGGTGACCCCGCCGCCCCAGGCGCTGCCCTCGCCGACGGCCTCCGGGGGGTCGGTGGGCAGCGCGCTGGACGGGGAGCGGGCCGCGCTGCTGGAGGGCGCCTGGCGCGACCAGCTCGGCAACATCATGCGCATCGACACCCCCGACAGCGCCACCTGGCAGGGCACCTCGGTGCCCGTGATGATGCGGTGGTGCCAGAACGGCGACCGCACGGCGGTGTGCCTGCAGGTCAAGGTCGCGCCGTCGATCGAGGCGGAGAGCCCCTGGCTCGTGCTGGTCGCCGACAGCGCGGGGGCGCTGGTCCAGGCCAACGTGGGCGAGCGCTACGTGGTCTCCGGCCCGGTGGTCGGCGGGCACCGGTTCAACCGGCTGGGCCCCGCCCCCGCCCCCAGCGCCCTGGCCGCCGACGTGCGCGTCCAGCTCGGGCCCGACGGCGCGCCGCTCTACTGCGCCAGCGCCGGGGTCGTGTCCACCACCTGCGACGGCCACCACCACATGGTGCCGCTCATCCCCCTGCACAGCCGGGTGGTCGAGGAGCGCACCCTCGTGCTGGTCGGGCGCGGCGCGCCCCAGGGCTGCAACCCCGGCCTGCGCATCGACGAGACCCTGAGCGCGGTCTCCCGCATCGACCTGGGCCGCATCGTCACGCCGGTCGAGCCCCGGGACGACCACCTGCGCACCATCTCCACCATCACCGGCATCCCCGACCCCAAGGTCCAACAGGCCGTGTGGATCGACCTGGACAAGGACCGCCGCGAGGAGCTGGTCTTCGAGCTGTGGGCCGAGGCCGAGCCCACCGGGCGCCCCGGCTACAGCGTCGTCGGCTACCTGGCTGGCGGCACGCTGGAGCCCTACCTGCTGGAGGTCCACCACGGCCAGGGCCCCGACCAGCCCCCGCCGCGCGCCCACATCCAGGGCCTGGTGGACGTCGCTGCCAAGGGCCAGCTCTCCCTGCTCGTGGGCCTCGGCCAGACGAGCTGGGTCATCTGGGGGCTCGAGGACGGCGCGCCGGTGGAGCGCGCGCGTCACACCTGCTCGTGATCGCGGGGCTCCTCGCCGCGCTGCTCGCCTGTGATCGTCCCGCCCCTGTCTCCGGGGACCCCCAGCGCCTCGCCGAGGCCCTCGCGCTCGCCGGGACCGACCCGGCGGCCGCGGCGCCGGTCTGCGAGGGGATCCAGGACGCCGGCATGCGCCAGGACTGCCTGTGGTCCGCCGCCGAGGCCCTCGGCGCGGTGGACCCGGAGGCCGCCGCCGCGCTGTGCGCCCGCTTCGACGACCTCACCGCCGAGGAGTGCTGGTTCCAGCTCGCCGAGGCCACCCTGGACCCGGCGTACTGCCCCAAGGCCGGGCGCTTCTCCCAGCGCTGCGCCCTGCACATGTACAAGCGCCGCCTGAACGACTGGATGGACCTGGAGCGCCACCGCCCCGGCACGGTCGAGGCCGAGGCCCGCGCCCACATGACCGAGGTGGGCCTGCGGGTGGAGTCCCCCGGCGGCTGGTACGCCACCTACCGCTTCCTCGTGGCCCGGGACCGGGAGATGGACCCGGAGACGTGCGGGGACGTCGACGAGGAGCGCGTCCAGCGCTTCTGCACCAACGCCTTCCGCACCATGAAGCGCACCCTGCGCAGCGAGCCGCGCCGGGTGGACGTGGGCCGGCGCAGCCGGGGAGACGGCGTGGAGGGGCCGCCGCGTTAGAGTAGGGTCCATGACCGAGCCACCCCTGTCCCCTGCCGAGAAGCTGCGCCTCGCCTTGGAGATGTACGAGGTGGGCGAAGAGATGATGCGCCAGCGCCTCAAGCGGGAGCACCCCGGCCAGGACGCCGAGGCCATCGAAGCGCGGCTCGTCCGCTGGCTTGAGGAGCGGCCCATCACAGGGCTCGAAGGGTGGGGCCGGGTGCGGCCCGTTCAGGAATGAACAGGCTCAGAGCTGTCCTTCAACAGGTGGCGGCCATGCTTGAGGGGCTCGGGCGACCTTGGGCGCTGGTCGGCGGACTCGCGGTCTCCGCGCGCGCGGAGCCACGCTTCACCCGAGACATCGACCTCGCCGTCGCGGTGCAGAGCGATGCGGACGCCGAGGGCCTGCTGTTTTCGCTGAACCACGCCCGATACGGCCTGTTGACCGTGATCGAGCAGGAGGCTGCAAGGCGGCTCGCGACCGTTCGGCTGGCCCCCCCCGAGGCCGCCGGCGTAGTAGTGGATCTGCTGTTCGCCTCCTGCGGCGTCGAGCCGGAGATCGTCGCAGCCGCAGAGCGCCTGGAGGTCCTTGAGGGCGTCATTGTCCCCGTCGCGCGCACGGGGCACCTCATCGCCATGAAGCTCCTGGCGCAGGACGACCGCCTCCGTCCTCAGGATCGGGTAGATCTCCTGCACCTCATCGCCGCGGCAGACGCTGAGGAGTTGGGCCGCGCCAGGGAAGCCGTCACCCTGATTCAAGAGCGGGGCTTCGGGCGTAGCAAGGACCTCACCGCCGCGCTGGCGCGACTCCTGGCCGACGCGCCATAGCCGTCACTGCAACCAGATCGCGCCCCAGGCGTAGTAATCACTGCCGGAGCTGGTCCAGTACGGCGCCTCCTGATGGCTGGTGCCGCCCCAGAAGCTCCCCGACCAGCACGAGCCGTACCACCAGGGGTGGCCGTAGTAGGTCGCACAGTTGGCGCTGTATGCGTCATTGTCGTCGTCGTAGGTCGTCAACCGGCGGCCGTTGTGGTAGCTGTACATGCCCGGCGTGCTGCTGCCGATCGTGATGGTCCCCGCGCTCATGGAGAGCTGGTAGTCGTTCGCGGCGTTCAGGGTCAGGGTGTAGAAGGCCTGGTGGGAGATGGAGCTGGGGCTGGAGCCGACCTCCAGCCGGGCGTAGGTGCCGATGTCGCCCCACTCCCCCACCCCGACCCACAGATCGAACGCGGTCAGGGTGCTGGACAGGCTGCCGCCGCGCACGAGCACCGAGTTGATCGCCTGGTACATCGTGGGGTTGCCCGAGTGGGAGACCGCCTGGGTGTTGTTGAGGACCAGCGTCCAACCCCCGTTGTTGCGGGTCATGTCGCAGTAGCCCTGCCAGGCGTCGGAGGTGTCGCCGTCGCCGTCGGGATCGAGCCAGTAGACGCCGTCGGTGGCCGCGCTGTAGGCGTTCAGGATCGTGGCGCAGGTCTGCCCGGCGGAGCCCTGGGTGCTGCCGCAGATGTAGACGCTGGCGTCGGTGTCCAGGCAGTCCGGGCCGCCGATCTCGTCGTAGCTGTCGTAGCCGTCGCCGTCCGCGTCGTAGTCGCTGGCGCCGTCGCAGTCGGCGTCGACGCCGTCGTACCAGACCTCGGTGGCCCCGGGGTTGACCGCGGCGTCGGTGTCGTCGCAGTCGCTGTTGTCCTCCACCGCGCCCGCGGGCAGGGCGCAGTCCACCGTGCCGGCGTCGCTCTCGTCCCCGTAGCCGTCCGCGTCGTCGTCGGGGTACCAGGTCAGGGCGGCGGGGCCGTTGGGGTCGTCCTGGTCTGTCAGCCCGTCGCAGTCGTCGTCCACCCCGTTGCAGGTCTCGCTGGCGCCGGGGTAGACCGTGGCGTCGCTGTCGTCGCAGTCGCTGTTGTCCTCGGTCCGGCCCGAGGGCAGCTCGCAGGAGTCGGTGCCAGCGTCGGCGCTGTCGCCGTAGCCGTCGCCGTCGCTGTCAGGGTAGTGGGTGACGGTGTTGGGGCCGTCGGGGTCGCCGTCGTCGGTCAGGCCGTCGCAGTCGTCGTCCACCCCGTTGCAGATCTCCGCGGCGGCCGGGCTGATGCCGCTGTCGGTGTCGTCGCAGTCGTCGGCGTTGTCCACGTAGCCGGAGGGCTGGTCGCAGTCCTCGGCCGTGAAGCGGGAGGCGCCGTAGCCGTCGCCGTCGTAGTCGACGTACCAGGTGGCGGCGTCGATCGCGTCCTCGTCGAGGGTGCCGTCGCAGTCCTGGTCCACCCCGTCGCAAGTTTCGTCGGCGCCCGGGTGCACCGCGCCGTCGCTGTCGTCGCAGTCGCGGTCGTCGTCCACGTAGCCGGAGGGCTGCTCGCAGGCGCGCTGGGGGAAGTCGGCGTCGCCGTAGCCGTCGCCGTCGCTGTCGGGGTACCAGTCCTCGGCGTCGACGGCCTGGGGCTCGTCCACCGCCTCGTCACAGTCGTTGTCGATCCCGTCGCAGACCTCGTCGGCGGCGACGTTGACCGCCGGGTCGGTGTCGTCGCAGTCGCTGTCGTCGGCGACGTAGCCGGCGTTGCCCTCGCAGCTCTGCACCGCGTCGGCGGGGTCGCCGTAGCCGTCGCCGTCGTTGTCGGCGTAGAACACCAGGCCCACGCCGTCGTCCACCGCGCCGTCGCAGTTGTCGTCGATGCCGTTGCAGGCCTCGGGCGCGTCGGGGTTGACCCGGGCGTCGTCGTCGTCGCAGTCGTCGGCCTCGCCGAAGCCGTCGCCGTCGAGGTCGTCGTCGGGGGTGGCGGCGTCGCAGTCGTTGTCCAGGCCGTCGTAGGGGACCTCGGCCTGGCCCGGGTTGACGTTGGCGTCGCCGTCGTCGCAGTCCGACTCGATGTCGTAGCCGTCGCCGTCTGCGTCGGTGATGCCGAGGCCGGTCTCTCCGATCGGGGCGGTCTCCTCGGGGGTGACATCCTTGTTGCGGCAGCCGAGCGTCGCGAGCAGCACGAGCGGGAACAGGCGCATCCTGGCCTCCTTGCGGTCTTCCTGGGGGTCCCTGGATTCTAGCAGGACGCGAGGGGGAAGGTCGAGGGCATCGACGCCTCAGCCCGCCACCGCCCCGTCCCAGTCCCACGGCGGCGGATCGTCCGCCAGGGCCTGACAGCGCGCCCGCTGCACCGCGAGCGCCCGATCCTCCGGGTGCGCCGCGCACAGCGCATCAAGGACCGCCATGGCCTCGATGAACCGGCCTTCAGCGCGCAGGGCGAGCGCGCGGGACAGGCCCTCGGCGGTGGCCGCCTTCCGCGCGGCGACGGCCTCCGGCTCCGCGTCCAGCACCTCATAGAGCCACACCGGCAGGGGCCGCCCGTTCACGCGCACCACGTCCAGGGGCCGGAGGCGGAACCGCCCCTCCGGCACCCGGGCCACCGTCTCCCCGCTGGTCAGTACCCGCGCCCCGTAGGTCTTCGTCGCCCCCTCCAGCCAGGTCGCCAGGGTCACTCCCTCCCCCAGCACCGTCGAGTCCATGCGGTCCCGGGAGCCGATCGTCCCGATGGTCACCCGACCCGCGTGCACCCCCACCCCGATCGCCACCGGGGTCCCGGCGCGCGCGTTGAAGGCGTCGGTCGCCCGCTGCATGTCCACCGCCGCGGCCAGCGCGTCCTCGGGGTGGCGCTCCGCCCGGTCGAACAGGGCCAGCACCGCGTCCCCGATGAACTTGTCTACGAAGCCCCCGTGCGCCCGGATCGGCGCGCAGGCCTCGGGCAGCCAGGCGTTGAGGAAGCCGAGCAGCGCCGCTGGCGTCATGGACTCCGAGAGCGCGGTGAACCCCCGGATGTCCGCGAACAGCGTGGTCAGGGTCTCCGCCCGGGCGCGGCCCAGCGCGATGTCCTCCGGGCCCTCCTGCGCCACCCGGGCCACGAGCTGGCCCGGCACGAAGGTCCGGAACACCGCGCTCAGCCCCTCCACCCGCCGCAGCGCCAGGGACAGCCGCCGGGACAGCATGAAGGACTGGGGGAACACGAAGGCCAGCACCCCGATGGGGTAGAGGTAGGCGGTGCGGACCAGCTCGTTGGCGTAGAGGATGTCGTTGACGCCGATCACCATCATCGCCAGGAAGGCCCCGAGCACCCAGGCCACCCCCTCGACCCCGGCCCGGATCGCCCGCGCCATCGCGACGAAGGTGTAGATCGCCAGCACCGCGAAGACGGTCTGGAACACGATGGGCGTATACGAATAGACCTCCACCGGCGTGAGCACCACGAGCCCGCCCAGCAGCCCGCACCCGACCATGGCGAAGCGGACCCAACCCCGGTGGAGCACCCCGGGCAGCAGGGTGTCCAGGAAGCGGGTGAACACCGCGAACGTGGCGTAGAGGCTCAGGTACTTGACCTTGTTGAACGCCTCCCAGCCCACGCCCGGGAGCACATCCAGCAGCAGCGTCTCGCCGACGGCCGTGGTCCGGGCGGCCGCGAGCAGGCAGAACAGGGCGAACCACACCGGGGCCTCGTCCTCCCGGCGGTAGAGCCACAGGCTCAGGTGGTAGAGCGCGAGCACGCTCAGGCTGCCCACCAGGATCCCGTCGAGCACCCGATAGAAGGTCCGCAGCCTCTGGATCCGCCCCGGGGTCCCCAGGAGCACGGGGTGCCAGAGCCCGCCCTTGCGGTAGTGGTGGTTGGAGATCCGCAGCACCAGCTCCAGCTCGGCGCCGGGGTCGTCGATCTCCACGAGCAGGGGCTTGAGGTAGGGCCGGCCCTCGTCGCGGTGCGGGCTGACCACGCCCCGGCCTCCGACGAACGCGCCGTCGATCCACAGCTCACAGGCCGTCGCGACGCTGTCCACATGCAGGGCGACGGGCTGGGCCTTCGGCAGCAGGACCCGGACCCGGGTGGTCGCCACGCCGCGGCCCGTCAGGGGCTTCCCGGCCGCCTCCTGGCCGTTCCAGCTCGCCGGCACCCGGACCGTCGCCGGGGCCTCCCCCAGCGCCGCCGGGTCCAGCAGCATGCCCCACCACAGGTCCCAGGACCCGTCCAGCCGGACCATGCCGTCGTCCTCCAGGGACCAGCCGCGCAGGTCGAGCACGCCGTCCTCGACCCGGGGGGCCGGCGCGCCGCAGGCGGCGAGCAGCAGGAGGAGCAGCAGGAGGATCCGGCCTGTCATCATGCCTCTACTTCTTCTCATGCAGCGCCACCGCGCCGCTCCAGTCCTCAGGAGGGGGGTTCTCCGCGAGCCCCAGGCAGCGGCGTCGCTGCACCGCGAGCGCGAGATCCCACGGGTGCGCGGCGCACAGCGCGTCGAGGACCGCGACGGCCTCGATGAACCGGCGCTCAGCACGCAGGTCCAGCGCTCGGCCGAGCCCCTCGGCGCTCGCAGCCTTCTGCGCGGCCACCGCCTCGGGCTCGGCGTCCAGCACCTCGAAGAGGGACACCGGCGCGGACCGCCCCTTCACCTGCACCACGTCCAGCAGCCGCCGCCGGAAGCGCCCCTCCGGCACCTCGGCCAGGGTCTCCCCGCTGGTCACCACCCGCGCGCCGTACATCCGGGAGACGCCCTCCAGCCGCGAGGCCAGGTTCACGGCGTCCCCCAGCACCGTCGAGTCCATGCGGTCCCGGGAGCCGATCGTCCCGATGGTCACCAGCCCGGTGTGCACCCCCACCCCGATGGTCACCGGGCGCTCGGCGCGGGCGTTGAACGCCTCGGTGGCCCGCTGCATGTCCACCGCCGCGGCCAGCGCGTCCTCGGGGTGGCGGCCCGGCCGGTCGAACAGGGCCATCACCGCGTCCCCGATGAACTTGTCCACGAAGCCCCCCCGCGCGCGGACCGGCGCGACGACCTCGGGCAGCCAGGCGTTGATGAAGTCCAGCAGCGCCTGGGGGCGCAGGGTCCTGGAGAGCGCCTCAGAGTCCCGGACGTCCGCGAACAGGATCGTCAGGGTCTCCACCCGGGCCCGGCCCGGCTCGATGTCCTCGGGGCCCTCCCGGGCGATGCGGTCCAGGAACTGCCCCGGCACGAAGCGCTGGAACACCCGGGTGAGCCCCTCCACCCGGGTCAGCGCGAGGGACAGCCGCCGGGACAGCAGGAAGGACTGGGGGAACACGAAGGCCAGCACCCCCAGGGGGAAGAGATTCGACGTCTGCACGAGCTGGTTGGCGTAGAGGATGTCGTTGACCACGGTGACCAGCAGCGCGGTGAAGGCCACCAGCACGAGCCGCGCGCCCTCGTCCCCCCGCCAGGCGGTCACCGCGAGCGCCCCCAGCGCGTAGAACGCCAGCGCCAGCGACCCGATCTGGAAGGGGATGGGCGTATACGAATAGATCTCCACCGGCGTGATGAGCACGATCCCGCACAGAAGCCCGTAGAACACCGCCACGATCCGGGGCACGACGCGGTGGAGCATCCCGGGGAACAGCGCGTCCAGGAAGAACGTGAACGCCAGGAAGATCATGTACAGGCTGAGGTAGTTGACCTTGTTGTAGAGCTGCCAGCCCATGTCGGGCAGCGCGCCCAGGATGAGGATCTCCCCCATCGTCGACGTGCGCACCGCGGAGAGCAGGCAGAACAGGGCGAACCAGGCCGGCGCCTCGTCCTCGCGCCGGTACAGCCACAGGCCGAGGTGGTAGAGCGCCAGGATGCCGAGGCTGCCCAGGATCAAGCCGTCCAGGAGCAGGTTGAGGTCCCGGAGCCGACGGATCTCGTCCACCGTGCCCAGGGTGATCGGCCGCCACAGCCCGCCCTTGCGGTAGTGGTGGTTGGACACCTGGAGCACCAGCTCGATGTCCTCGGGGGCGCCCCCCAGCTTCACGATCCGGGGGCGCACAGAGGGCACGCCGCCGGCCCGATCCAGCGACACCCGCCCCCGGGTGGCGCGGAGCCGGCCGTCGACGTAGAGGCGATAGGCCGTGCCGACGCTCTGCACGTAGAGCGCCAGGGGCTCGCGCTCGTCCAGCCGGACGCGGACCCGGTAGGTCGCGCCGCCGCGGCCGGACATCTGCCGCCCCTGGGCCGCGTGGCCGTTCCAGCTCTCCGGCACGGCGAACTGCCCGGGGGCCTCACCCAGGGACTCCGGCGCCAACAGCGCGCCCCACCAGAGGTCCCAGTCGCCGTCCAGGCGGATCGGCCCGTCCTCGACCAGGGACCAGGACCGAAGGTCGATCTCCCCGTGCTCCACCCGGGGGCCGGGGCTCCGGCAAGCGCAGAGGAGCGACGCCGCGATCAGCCAGAGGCAGGCGGCGAGCCGGCTCACCCCCCGACCGCCCGCCCGAAGCGCAGGATGTCAGCGGGCTTGCCCACCACCACCACCACGTCACCCGCCGCGATCGTCGTGTCGGCGTCGGGCATCGGCATCAGCTCCCCGTCGGCCTTGCGGACGGCGACGACCATCACCCCGAAGCGGCGGCGCAGCTCCAGGGTGGCCAGGGGGCCCACGCAGTCGGTGCCGGGCTGGAGGGGGATGTCCTCCATCGCCAGGCCCTGGTAGGTGCGGGACATCACCAGCTCGACGAAGTCGCGGGCGTGGGGGCGCAGCATGCCCTGGGCCATGCGGGTGGCCCCGCTCAGGTAGGGGTTGATGACGTGGTTGGCCCCGGCCAGGCGGGCCTTGCTCTCGTTCTCGGGGTCGTCGACCCGGGCGTAGATGAGCAGCTTGGGGTTGAGCTGCCGGGCGGAGAGGGTGACGAGCACGTTGGTGGCGTCGGAGCCCGTGGCGACGGCCAGGCCCCGGGCGCCGGAGACGCCGGCCTCCTGGAGCACGCTGTCGTGGGCGGCGTCGCCGTGGATCCACGGCAGGTTGAGGGCGGCGTAGCGGGGGTCCTCCAGCGGCCCGCGGTGGACGTCGACGACCACCACCGGCTGGCCGGCGTGGACCAGCTCCTCGGCGACCTCGTGCCCCAGCCGCCCGTAGCCGACGATGATGAAGTGATCCTTCAGCCTGGCCACGGTCCGTCTCCTTCGCTCCGCACGCAGATCCTCCCACAGGTCGCCCTCGAGCATGTACCGGGTGAGCTGACTCGCAGTGTAGATCCCGATGGACAGCCCGCAGAAGATCAGGCCGATGGTGAAGATCCGCCCGGCGTCGGACAGCTCGTGCAGCTCGCCATACCCGATGGTGGTGACCGTGATCAGCACCATCCAGAAGGACTCCAGCCAGGTCCAGCCCTCGATGTAGCGGTAGCCGACGGTGCCGACGGTGATCGACGACACGGCGAGGACGAGCGCGAGGCGGAGGTTGTCCTGGTACATCTCGGGACACGTATCCCGGACGGGGGGTGGGGGGGCGTCGAGGCCCGGAGGGCGGCCACCACAACCCCCCGGATTTCCCCTCGGCTCAAAACCATCGCAATGGTACGATTCCAACAAGGACTGCCCCGCCCCCGAGACATCACAGGGATCTCGATGCCGACCCGATCGCCCCACCGCGTCAGCGGCGACGACCGTCCGGTCGACGCGGCTGCGCGCGCCCCCCGCCCCGACGCCCGCCGTGACCCCACCCACCAGCCCGCCAGCCCAGCCCCCGACGCTGCCGCGGTCGTCTCCGAGCTGCACGGCCGCTTCGGCAACGGGCTCATGCAGGAGGCCCTCTGGAGCGCCCCGCCCGACGGCCTGGAGCTGCTCGTCGCCGGGGAGGTGGTCGCGGCGACCTCGGGCCTCGACCCGGCAGGCGCCGGGCTGCGCTCCAACGCGGCGGTGGCCCGCATGCTGGACAGCTCCACCGAGCAGGTCAACCTGCGCGCCCTGGCCTCCCTCTCCACCGCTGGCGGCCGGCCCCTCGCGCCGGAGCAGCGCGCCCGCTTCGAGCAGGCCATGGGCCGGGACCTCTCCGGCGTCCGGGTCCACGAGGACGCCCACGCCGCGCAGATCGCGGAGCAGATCAATGCCACCGCGTTCACCCTGGGGCGGCACGTCTACCTGGGCCGCGACGCCGGCCAGCCGGGCAGCCCGATGCTCGACCGGGTGCTCGCCCACGAGCTGACCCACGTCATACAGTCGGAGCAGGGCCGCCTGCCCGGCGCCGAAGATGGCCCCGCCGTCTCCACCCCCACCGACCCCGCCGAGCGCGAGGCCCACGCGGCCGAGAGCCGCGTCCTGAGCGCCCTCCAGGACGTCGACGCCCCCGCCGGCCCCCTGGCCGAGGGCGGCCCCGACATGCTGGTCGACGCCGCCGAGCCCGTCGCCCACCGCCGGGCCCTGGAGGGCCTCTCGATGGTGGACCTGCTGGAGAACGCCCGCGGCTCCGGCGTGCCCCAGGCCATCCGGGATCGCGTCTCCCGCGCCCTCTACGACGGTGAGAAACGCCCTCAGCCGGACGGCGGCGCCCCCGACACCCTCACCCGCACCCTGACCGACGCCGCTGACGCCGCCCTGCGCGGCCTGGAGGGCGCCACCGGGGCCGACCGCGGCGCCATGAGCCGCGCCCTGTCCACCCTCTCCGACACCCGCGAGGCCGCCGACGGCGTGCGGGACATCCGCGCCGGGGCCGGCCGCCGCTTCGACGCCCAGAGCCTCATCCGCGAGCACCTCGTCGACACCCTCGAAGGCGACCACCAACAAGGCGCCGACGAGGCCGGGGACGAGGCCCACCAGGGCCTCACCACCCACGAGCAGGCCGTCGACGAGGGCATCACCGGCATGGCCGACGCCGCGGTGGACGCCCTCCTCGGCGAAGAAGAGGAGCAGGAGGAGCAGGCCGGCGGTGACGGCGCGGTCCCCGGCCAGCAGCCCGCCGAGGCCGGCCAGCCCGACCCCGACGGGGTCCAGCCCGGCCACGTCCGCGACCTCATGCCCCTGGACGCCCCCCACGCCCAGGGGGTCACCGCCACCTCCGCCGGCCCCGGCCAGGCCATCGCCAACCTGGTCGACGAGGCCCACAAGGCCGTCGAGGTCATCAACCAGACCCCGTTCGAGCTGGCCGAGGCCATGGCCCGCATGTCCCAGGACACCCCCCAGGGCCGGGTCCAGGACGAAGAGGCCGCCTCCGACTCGGCCCCGCCCGAGCAGCAGCCCGCCGAGACCGTCGAGCAGGCGTTGGCCGCCGAGGGCACCGAGGGCGAGTCCACCCAGGAGGACGCATGGGCCGAGGGCCAGGCCGAAGCCCAGGCCGAGGCCGTGCCCCAGGAGTTGGAGGGCGAGGCGCGCGACGAGCTGGCGCCCCCCGAGGTCGTCGAGGGCGAGCAGCTCGAGGAGGAGGCCCACCCCCAGGGCCCCGAGGCCGAGGCCGACGCGGAGTCCCTGGCCGAACCCCAGGCGCCGACACCCCCGGAGGTGGCCGCCGCGCGGACCGCACAGCAAGGCGCGCCCGCAGGATCCCCACCGCCGGCCGTACAGGACCTGGCGACCTCCAACGAGGTCGATGGGACGGGCGTCACGGAAACCCCCGCTGCGGCGCCGGAGCAGCCCGGCGTCGTCACCCCCGACGTGGGTGAGGTCGCCCTGGACACCTCCGGCGGCGGCGGCCAGGACCTCGCCGAGGAGGCCGACCTCGACGGCGCGCTGGAGAGCGCCCAGGACCGCCTCACCGACGCCCAGGAGGAGGTGCAGTCCCTCAACGCCGAGCTGGAGCGCCTGCGCGCCGAGGACGCCACCGCCCGCAACCAGCCCCCCGAGGCCCAGGACGAGGCCACCAACGAGCGCCGCGCCCGGGAGATCTCCGAGACCGAGACCGACCTCGAGTTCGCCAACAACGACGTCGAGCGGGCCCAGGCCGACGTGGACGAGGCCCAGGCCGCCGTCGACGCCCAGAAGAACCAGGGCGGCGGCGGTGGCGGCGGCGGCGGCGCCCCTGCAGCGGCCGCCGACGCCCTGGACCAGGCCGGAGCTGCCGCCGACGAGGCCCTCGCCGAGGGCGCCCAGGACGCCGCCCTGGGCCTGGAGTCCGACGCCGCCGCCCAGGCCGAGGCTCGCGCCGCGCGCCTCGCCGAGCTGACCGCCCAGGTCACCGAGACCCTGGCTGCCCAGCAGTCCGCCCTCGACCAGCAGCACGCCAGCGCCCTCACCGCCCTGGAGGCCCAGCTCTCCGCCCAGGCCGCCGCCATCGAGCAGACCGCCGCCCAGGCCGAGGCGCAGGTCAGCCAGCAGATCGCCGCCCGCCGCGCCGAGCTGGCGGCCCAGCTCGACCAGGACGCCGCCGCCGTCGAGGCCGACGAGGCCGTCGCCGCCGAGCAGGCCGAGGTCGCCACCACCCAGGAGCAGGACGCCGTCACCCTGGCCGCCGAGGCCGAGGCCGAGGTCATCCGCGTCACCGCCCAGGAGAGCGCCGACCAGGTCATCCAGGCCGGCCACGAGGCCGCCGAGCGCACCCGCCAGGAGGCCAAGGACCACGCCGATCAGGTCATGTCCGAGGCCGAGTCCCGCGCCGCCGCCGCCCGCAGCGTCAGCGGCCCCTTCGAGAGCGAGGAGGAGCGCCGGGACGCCGAGGCCGAGGGGGAGGCCGAGGCCGACGCGATCATGGCCGAGGCCGAGGCCGAGGCCCAGCGCATCATCGAGGAGGGCGAGCGCAAGGCCCAGCAGCAGATCGCCGACGCCGAGGCCACCGCCCAGGAGATCCTCGCCCAGGGCGAGGCCGACGCCCAGGCCGCCGTGGAGGCCGCCCAGGCCGCCGCCGAGGCCCTGCAGGCCTCCCTCGACGGCACCCTCGGGGAGCTGGAGGCCGCCGCCGAGGCCGCTCTGACCGCCGTGGCGGGCGACGAGACCGCCGTCAACGAGACCCTCGACGCCTGGGAGGGCCAGGCCCTCGACGCCATCGCCGCCCAGACCGAGGCCGCGCTGTCCGCCCTCGACGAGACCCGCGCCAGCGCCACCGAGGCCCTGACGCAGCAACACGCCGCCGCCGCCCAGCAGCTCGCCGGCCAGACCCAGGCCCTGCAAGCCCAGCTCGCCGCGTCAGGGGACGTCGACCTCGCCGAGCTGGAGGCCTTCGTCGGCCAGGCCACCGCCGACATCACCGCCAGCGTCGACGCCGCCAGCGCCGCCCTGCACGGCCAGCTCGACCTGGCCCGCGCCGCCTTCGAGGAGGCCCTGGCCGTCAACCTGGAGGCCGCCAACGCCGACCTCGCCGAGCGCACCGCCGAGATCACCGCCGCCGCCGAAGACGCGGTCGCCGACGCCGAGGAGACCCTCCAGGAGGAGCCCGAGCACGACCCCAACGCGGGCCTCGGCGAGGGCGACTCCCTGGCCGAGGACGACGGCGCGCCCCCCGCCGGCGAGGGCCCCGAGCCCGACGAGCTGGTCGAGCAGGGCGAGGCCCAGGAGGAGGTCACCTCCACCGAGGAGCAGGAGGAGGAGGCGGAGGAGATCGAGCGCCCCCGGGACCAGGTCGACCGGCTCCAGGACCCGGTGTTCGGCCCCGACGGCTTCGACTACCACGGCGCCGAGTTGGTCGACCCCGAGGCTGCGCAGCTCCCCCCCGACGAGCTGAACGACGCCATCTACGACCAGGTCTTCGCCGACGCCCTGCCCGAGAGCTTCGAGCGCCTGCCCATCCAGGAGCGGCAGTACCTCCTGGAGGAGGCCCAGGCCGAGGCCCAGCTCGCCCAGGACCGCTTCGACGCCCTCTACGAGCAGGAGCTGGGGCTCAGCGCGGACGTGCTCAACCAGCTCCCCTACCCCGTGCGCGAGATGATGGAGCAGCAGGCCCGCGAGGACGCCCTGCACCGCCTCAACGTCGGCCACACCGGCGGGGTGGGCCCGGACGTCGACCTCAGCCAGATGAGCGAGGTCGAGCAGTACAACTACCTGCACGACCTGATCCTGCGCGGCGGCAACGAGTTCCGCGACGGCGAGATGGAGGTCAACATCCTGGGCGTGCGCGGCCTGGAGGGCGGCGTCGTGGGGGACAACGCCGCCAACGAGTACAACGACACCATCTACGTGCTGCGCATCAACGAGGAGGGCCAGGCCGAGGTCCACGACTTCGCCGCCACCACCGACTACGGCGACTACGACCAGGTGCTCGCGGCGGGCTACGGCGGGGTCGCCGACGGCGAGACCTACCCGCTGCTGATGGCCCCGGGGGCCTACAGCATGGCCACCCAGACCGACCCCAACCGCGACGGCACCAACCACTTCCTCTACGAGGGCTGGGACCCCGACGCGCCGACCACCTCGGTCCCCGACATCAACGGCAACCACCGCGTCGACGACGACGAGATGGCCTACCCCCACGAATACCAGGGCATCAACAGCCACGCGGGGGGCACCGGCACCTCCGTCGGCACCTGGTCGGCGGGCTGCCAGGTGGTGCCCCGGCGCCCCAGCGGCGACACCTCGGACCGCAACTTCTACGAGGAGTACTACGACGTCGTCAGCGCCGACCCCGACTTCGCCACCGCCGAGCGGATCCCCTACACCCTGGTCGAGGCCTGGGACGCCCCGGACATCGCCTGGAGCCAGGACGCCCTCGACGCGCAGAGCACCGGCGACGAGGTGCCGGAGTGGGATGAGCTGGGCGGCAACACCCCCGACAACGACGAGGCCATCGAGACCCGGGACGCCGTGGTCGGCGAGGACACCGGCGACCCCAACGCCGGCCTGGGCGGCCCCCCGCCAGGGGCCCCGGGCTACGTGCCCCCCGACGCCCCCCAGAACGTGGACGAGCTGTTCGCGGACTGGGAGAACCTCACCATCGACGACGTCACCACGCTGAGCAGGCTGGCCGTCGGAAAACCCCAGGAGATCGACCTCACGGGAGCGCCGACCGAGGTCTTCAACCGGGCGCTGGAGTCCAACGACTTCGGCACGCTGGCCGCCACCATGACCAGCCTCTACGCCCGCGACCCCGCCGAGCTGGCCGCGTTCTCCGCCCAGCTCCCCGACATGCTCAACCAGATGACCCCCGAGCAGCGCGCGGCGGTGGGCTCGGTGATGCTCTGGCAGGGCCGCCAGTACGAGTCGTCCTTCGAGGGCAACTACACCCAGGACCCCCTCTGGCAGCAGATGGCCACCGTGCAGCGGGCCTGGGGCGACGCCACCGCCTTCTCGGGCATGGACCCGATGGGGCGGCGCATCGACCTCACCGCCTCGGTCACCGGCGAGCAGTACGGCGAGTTCCGCGACGACATCTCGGACCTCCAGGCCCAGGCCGCCGCCGAGGGCCAGGTGGTCTGGACCGACATGGACCTGCCCTACTCGATGTGGACGCGGCAGGGCAACATCGCCCGCTACATGGGCGTCGACAACGTCACCTTCGTGGGCGAGGACGGCCTGCGGGCCTACGCCTACGGCCCCAACGGCGAGGTCTACGACACGGTCACCGTGCAGGAGCGCGAGGCCGCGACCACCGTGTACCAGCAGGGCTCCGGGGTGGTGGTCCTGCCCGACGGCACCACCGCCGTGCAGACCCACATGGGCTTCAACAAGCTGGTCGAGGAGGGCGAGGGCATCCGCCCCACCGGCTTCGTCAACGGCCGCGGCGAGTGGGTGGAGCTGCCCACCGAGCCCGTCGAGCAGAGCCAGACCGACGCCACCACCGACGGCGCCACCCAGATGGTGATGCCGGGCTTCGAGCACCTCGTCGCCACCGAGAACGACCCCGACGCCCAGGCCCAGGCGGAGGAGGTCCAGGCGGGCAACATGCCCCTGCCCGACCCCGACGCCCCCGCCGACGACCCGGCGAACGCCCCCTACATGCAGGTCATGCTCTACCGGGCGGGCTTCGCCAACGGCCACTACACCATCGGCCAGCAGACCATCACCCTGGGCGCGCAGGAGCTGTCCATCCGCGACGCCTCCGCCGCCCTGGGCCTCAACGGCCTGACCCTCTCCGACACCACCACGGCCATCACCCAGGACCCCGAGGGCGTGCTGTCCACCGCCACCGCCTCGGGCCTGAACATCAACCCCCAGGGGGTGCTGACCTACAGCCACAGCCGCAACACCACCGGCATCAACCCCGAGACCGGCGAGCTGGATCGCCGGGGCCTGGGCTTCCAGGGGCAGTTCTCCTACAGCCAGGGCATCTTCAACTTCAACGGCACCGGCACCATCTCCCGCGGCAACAACAGCTTCGGGATCCAGATGGGCGGCAGCACCGACGCCTACGGCAACAACCAGTCCGGCACCCTGGGCTTCAACGTCGGCACCGGCACCGACAAGCTCGGCGTCACCGCGGGCGCGGCCATCACCGAGAGCGCCTCGACCCGGGTGGTGGACGAGGGCAACGCCCAGGGCATCGCCGAGCAGACCGCGCTGGCCAACTCCGGCGGCGACGCCATGCTCATCGTGGGCCAGGAGCACGCCATCCGAGGCAACCTGGGGGTCAACGGCAGCAACGGCGTGGTGGGCGTCGGGGTCGAGGTCCACGGCGAGGCCGGCACGGGCACGTACTACTTCACGACCGACGGCAACGTGCAGACCCCCGACGGCGCCCCCTTGAGCACCGAGTGGGCCACCGAGAACCCCGAGGCCCTGCACGACCTCGGCGAGGAGGTGGGCTGGCCCAACCTCGACGCGGTCATCGACATCAGCGACGTCGACATCACCCAGGTCGAGGTCGGCAGCGGCTACATCTTCACCGACTTCACCGCCGCTGGCGGCCAGGTGCGCGGCGAGGCCTACGGCGTCGGCGTCAGCCTGGGCCGGGAGGGCCAGGAGTACGAGGCGGTGATGATCACCCGCACCGACGGCGACACCGTGCGCCTCTCGGTCGCCTCGATGGACGAGGCCACCTGGAACGCGGGCGTCGACTTCCGCAGCCTGCCCCTCTACCAGTACGGCCACACCGAGGGCAACACCACCCTGGTCGAGTTCGACCTGGACCTCTCCACCCCCGAGGGCCAGCAGGCCTACGACATCTTTCGGGACACCGGCGCGCTGCCCAACAGCTACGACCAGGAGTTCGTGGAGCGCTACGACGCCCTGACCGCCCAGCAGGCCGCCATCGAGCAGCTCCAGCTCGACGCCGCCACCAACCCGACCCTCTACCAGTCCGAGCTGTTCGACGCCCAGATGGAGTACGCGGTCCTGCAGGAGGAGCTGCGCGGGGTCGCCACCCTCACGAACAACAACTTCCTGGAGAGCCCCGAGTACATGGAGCACGACCCCGTCGACGGGGTCACCTACGCCCACCGCATGGACCAGCAGCTCGAGGCCGACCGCCACACCCTGCTGGGCCTGGCGAGCTGGGGCCGCTCCGAGGTCCACACCATCGACCGCCTGTGGATCGACGACGTGCTCAACACCGCCTACGCGCTCCAGTCCAACGAGCTGGGCTTCGGCCGCATGGTCATGCACGGCGAGCACGGCCGGGAGCGCGGCGGCTACAACGTCAACCCCCACGACGGCAGCTACGAGCTGGGCGTCTTCGCCGACGTGCCCCTCTCCGACGAGGAGCGCGACATGCTGGCCCGCCTGCCCGAGCCCGAGGACCCGCTGGCCCGCGCGTACCTCAACGGCGCCATCGAGGGCATCGACCCGGTGGCGCAGGTGGGCGTCTTCCTCACCGACAACCACTTCCAGGTCATGGACGCCGCCTTCGAGGAGATGCGCGCGGCGGGAGTCGACCCCTGGGCCCTGGTCCACGAGGAGATGGCGAACGCCAGCTACGACGCCACCCTCAACACGGTCATGAGCTGGGACGACACCGCGCTGAACGAGGACATCCTCACCGAGGCGATGGCCCCCTTCGGCGACGACACGGTGGGCTTCCTGGAGGGCGTCATCGCCTGCCCGCCCGCCGACTTCTCCACCCTCGACCCCGCCCAGCAGCAGGTCTACCTCGCGGTCTACCTCAACCAGGCGGACGAGATGGAGATCAACCCCTGGACCGCCCTGGACATGGTCCAGCAGGTCCAGGACGAGGACGCCCGCAACCAGCTCCTCGACCAGATCTCCCACCACATCGAGCGCATGAACGGCGACGACGTGGACGGCGCCTTCCAGCTCCTGGAGCTGTACGAGGACGTGGGCGAGGTCGACCCCCAGGCCGCCGAGCTGCTGCGCACCGGGGTCCTGTTCACGGTCAACGACCGCGACATGATGGACAAGATGCGCGCGGCCCGCGAGGACCCCCAGTCCCTCATCGACTGGGGCCTCGACCCGAACAACGAGGGCCCCGGCGAGGGCGTGTGGCGCCACCGCACCCAGGACCTCATCGACAACATGAACGGCTTCCAGGAGTACGGCTACTACGAGGAGTGGCTGTGGCGGGAGTCCGCGATGGACGTCACCACCACGCTCATGGCCGCCGAGGAGGCCGGCCTGGTCGACGACTTCATGTCCAACCTCGGCGACAGCGGCGGCACGGGGGCCTACACCCCCACCGACCTGCTGGACGCGATGCACTTCGAGCCCGGCTACCAGGCGCTGGTGCTCGACGTGCTCATGCGCTCCCCCACCCACCAGGCCGAGGCGATGGCCTGGGCCGAGGCCAACGGCGTCAACGTCGAGGTCGTGCTGGCCGGCCCCGACCAGGACCCCGCCGCGGTGGCCCAGGCCGCCGCCGAGGGCAGCTTCGACCCCGCGCACCTGCTCTCCCAGGTCCACCCCGACGACATGGACGACTGGATCACCCTGTACGCCGAGGCGGGCATCGACGTGGCCGAGACCCTGCAGGACGCCGCGATGTTCCGCGAGAACATCGACGCCTCCACCGTCGCCGCCCTCGCCCAGGAGGACCCCGCCGCCCTGGGCCGCCTGTTCCGCGACGAGGAGCAGGACCACGGCCTGTTCAGCTCCTGGTCCCCCAACACCCGCGAGATGACTGAGATCCTGGCCGCCGTTGACAGCGACCCGGTGGCCGCCGCCGCCTTCGTGGACGCCTACCTCCAGCGCGCCGACGACGACCGCTGGGGCGGCGACAACGTCGAGAACATGCTCAAGGCGTTCAAGGAGCACGGCGACCGCACCCAGGTCCTGCTGGCCATGTCCGTGCTGGAGCAGGCGGGCTACGAGGACGAGGTGCGGGAGTGGCGGGCGCAGAACGGATATTGAGAGGGACGTACACGCTTGACGGAGCGCACCCATGCGCGGCGACGTCCCCCACGTGGTCATCCTGGGCGGCGGCTTCGGCGGCCTGAACGCGGCCAAGGCCCTGGCCGGCGCCCCGGTGCGGGTCACCCTCATCGACCGCAACAACCACCACCTCTTCCAACCCCTGCTCTACCAGGTCGCCACCGCGGCGCTCAGCGCCCCCGACATCGCCGCCCCGATCCGCAAGATCCTGCACCGCCAGCGCAACTGCGAGGTGCTGATGGCCACCGCCACCGCCGTGGACGTCGAGGCCCGCCAGGTGGCGCTGGAGGGCGGCCCCCCCCTGGACTACGACTACCTCGTCGTCGCCACCGGGGCGGTCAACAACTACTTCGGCAACGACCACTGGGAGGCCCACGCCCCCGGCCTCAAGTCCCTGGAAGAAGCCATCGACATCCGGCGGCGCATCCTCACCGCCTTCGAGCACGCCGAGCGCGTCGCCACCGAGGCCGAGCGCGCCCCCTGGCTCACCTTCGTGATCATCGGCGGCGGCCCCACCGGGGTCGAGCTGGCCGGCAGCATCAGCGAGATCGCCCGCCACACCCTGGCCCGGGACTACCGCAACTTCGACCCCCGTCACGCCCGCGTCGTGCTGGTGGAGGGCCAGGACCGCGTGCTCTCCACCTTCCCCGAGCCCCTCTCCCGCAAGGCCGAGGCCCAGCTCCGCAAGCTGGGGGTGGAGCTGATGCTGGGCCAGCGGGTCTCCTCGATCGACGCCGAGGGCGTGGTCCTGGGAACCCAGCGCGTGGCCGCCCGCACCGTGCTGTGGGGCGCGGGGGTCCAGGGCAGCCCCCTGGGCGCCACCCTCGGCGCCGAGCGGACCCGCGCGGGCAAGGTCCGGGTGGCCGAGGATCTCAGCCTGCCCGGTCACCCCGAGGTCTTCGTCATCGGCGACCTCGCCAGCCTCGACCGCCCCGACGGCGGCGAGGTCCCCGGCGTCGCCCCCGCCGCGATCCAGGGCGGCCAGCACGCCGCGCGCATGATCCTCAACACCCTGCGCCACCAGCCCCGCGCGCCCTTCCGCTACGTCGACCAGGGCTCCCTGGCCACCATCGGGCGCAAGGCGGCCATCGCGGACTTCGGGCGCATCCGGGCCACCGGCTGGCTCGCCTGGGTGCTCTGGCTGGGCATCCACATCATGGTGCTCATCGGCTTCCGCAACCGCCTGGCGGTGCTGTTCGACTGGGCCTGGGCCTACCTCACCTACCAGCGCAGCGCCCGGGTGATCCTCACCAACACCCCAGCGCGCAGCCCGGACACCGATTGAACCCATGAGAGACACTTCGTCATTTCAGAAACGCCGTAAATCCGGTATTCTGGCAAGTGCCCCCAAGGACGGAGGCGCCCGGTGTCCCCCAAACCCCCGACGCTGATCTTCAGGCCCAGAGCCCCGCGGAACCCCGATCCGCTGGCCAGCCCCGCTGAGGCCCCCGCCCTGGGCGGGCTGCTCCGCTGGCTGACCGAGCCCCGCCCGGAGGTCCACATCGACCCGGTCGAGCGCACCGTCGCCGTCGCCGGGCGCCGCCTGCTGGGCGCCAGCCACATCCGGGCCCGCTACTTCGTGCCCGAGCTGGCGGCCGTCGTCGTCGCCTGGCACCACCCGGTCGACGAGCGCGGCCGCGCCGCCCTGCGCATGGTGGTCTACCTCCAGCCCACCGAGGAGGACGATCCCCCCATCGACCTGGAGACCGACCTGGAGGTCGCCGCCGCCCTGGACCTCGCCACCCAGGTCGCCGAGCTGCTGGGCCTCCCCATGCGCTGCCCGCCGGGCCTGGCCGAGGCGTCCTGACGTACACTGCCTCCGTGCCTGGAGGCTCTCCCATGATCACGCTCATCACCGGCTGCCGCTCCGGCTTCGGCCTGCTGACCGCGCTGGAGGCGGCCCGCGCCGGCCACACCGTCTACGCCGGCCTGCGGGACCTCTCCACCGCCGACCAGCTCCGCCGCGAGGCCGACGAGCTGCCGGTCATCCCGGTCCAGCTCGACGTCACGAACCCCGCCGAGCGCGAGGCCGCCGTCTCCCGTGTGCTCGATGAACAGGGCCGGATCGACGCCCTGGTCAACAACGCCGGGGTCGCCCTGGGCGGCCACCTCGAGCTGCTCGAGGAGGACGAGCTGCGCAAGGTCTTCGAGGTCAACGTCTTCGCCGTCTGGGCCCTGACCAACCTCTGCCTGCCCGCCATGCGCAAGCAGCGATCCGGCCGCATCGTCAACGTCTCCTCGGTCGCCGGCCGCATCGCCATGCCCGGCATGGGCGCCTACGCCGGCTCGAAGTTCGCCCTGGAGGGCATGAGCGAGTCCTGGCGCCACGAGCTGCGCCCCTTCGGGATCCACGTCTGCCTGGTCGAGCCCGGCCCCTACAAGACCGACATCTTCGACCGCAACCAGAGCGTCGGCCGCAGGTCCATGGACCCCGAGAGCGAGTACCACCCCTACGCCGAGCGCATGCAGGAGGTCGTGGCCAAGGCCACCGAGCACGCCGGGGACGCCCGGGACGTCGCCCGCAAGATCGTCCAGCTCATGGAGCAGTCCTCGCCGCCGCTGCGCTCGGTGATGGGCCCCAGCGGCAAGGTCCGCGTCGCGATGAAGGCCGCCCTGCCCCACAGCGTGCTGGAGTTCGCCGTCGGCAGGCTCACCACGCCGAAGTAGTCAGCACCCCGAGCCGGTGGAGCCGGAGCTGTACCCGTCGGCGTAGCCGTCGGGGTAGCAGTCGACGTAGCCCTGGTCGTAGTCGGGCTGGGCGGTGTCGAAGCGCTCGCCGGGGTCGTCGTCGTAGGTCCCGCAGGACTCCCCGTGGCTCAGGCCCGCGCTGTAGCCGAAGTCATAGCCGTCCTCGCAGCCCAGGTCGTAGTCGCTCTTGGTGGTGGTGCCGTCGATGCAGGCCACCCCGAGCGCGAGGCCGAGCGTCGCCAGGGCTGACTTCACCGCGATGCGCATGTGCTCCTCCGGATGCGTGGCGCCGTCGACAGCTTGTGGGCTCCGGCCCCGGTCGTCAAGGTGGTTGGTTGGACACCCCGCGGACGCCGATCCGTTACGAGGGGCCCATGCCGCTGGACAACCTGCTCATCCACGGGGAGAACCTCGCCGCGCTGACCGCGCTGATGCCCGGGATCGAGGGGCAGGTCCGCTGCGTCTGGATCGACCCGCCCTACAACACGGGCAACCGCAAGGCCCCCCCGCGCGGCCAAGCCGGCTACCACGACGACCGCAGCAGCGCCGACTGGCTGGCGATGATGCGCCCCCGCCTGGACCTGCTGCGCCGCTGCCTGCGCCCCGACGGCAGCCTGTTCGTCCAGCTCGACGACAACGAGATGGACGCCCTCAAGCTGCTGCTCGACGAGCTGTTCGGCCGGGACGCCTTCATCAGCCGGATCACCGTCGACGCCCGCGCGCCCTCGGCCTTCTCCACGGTGAACCGGGGGGTGTTCAAGGCCAGCGAGTATTTGCTGTGGTACGCCCGCGACCGCAGCCAGCTCCGCGAGAACCCCCTCCGGGTGCCGCGCCCCCCCGACCCGGCCTACCGCAAGTGGCTCGTCAACCCCGAGGACCCCCACCCGGCGTGGCGCTTCACCACCCTGCGCAAGGCCTGCCCCCCGGGCGTGCCGCTGGAGCGCTTCCAGGTGGAGCACGCCGCGCAGGTCTGCCGCCTGGCCAGCATCAGCGACACCAAGGCCGGCCGCGCCATCGTGGAGGCCAAGCAACGCTCCAAGGCCGACCCCGACGCCGTGCTGCGGGTCGATCGGGAGGGCCAGGACCCCATCTGGATCACCCGGGGCCAGCAGCTCCTGTTCTACGACCGGCAGGTCAGCCGCGTCGACGGCGCGCTGACCGCCAGCCGCCCCCTGACCAACGTGTGGACCGACCTCTCCTGGGAGGGCATCGCCAACGAGGGCGGGGTGCGCTTCAAGCAGGGCAAGAAGCCCGAGCGCCTGGTCCGCCGCTGCCTCCAGCTCGCCACCGACCCCGGCGACCTCGTGCTGGACTGCTTCCTGGGGGCCGGCACCACCGCCGCGGTCGCCCACAAGATGGGCCGCCGCTGGATCGGGATCGAGCAGGGCCCTCAGATCGCGCTGGTCCGGCAGCGGCTGGAGCGGGTGGTCGCGGGCCAGGACCCCACCGGGATCACCGCCCTGGAGGGCTGGGCCGGGGGCGGCGCCTTCACGGAGCGGCAGCACCCAGCCCGGTGATGGCCACGTCCCCCGCGCCCGTGCGCACCTCGACGACGCCGTCGGCGCCCGCGTCGTGGATCACGTTCCACAGGGTGACCTCGCCCAGGCCGCTGTTGACGTCCAGGTCGTAGGACCCGGCGGGCAGGTCGATGGTGGCGTCGCCGACCTCCATCGCCACGGCGACCTCGACGGGCGTGGCGAGCAGCTCCAGCTCGACATCCACCTTCTCGGCGAGGACCTGGACCCTGGGCGCTTCCAGCCCGACTCCCGTCAAGGAAGCGGCGCCCAGGTCCAGGACGATCTCGCCGTCGACGTCGGAGAGCCACACCTCGCCGGTGCCCAGCGCCACGTCCAGCGCCATGCCCGGCGGCAGCTCGACGACGGCGTCGACCCGGCAGAGGGCCGGCAGGGCGCAGCGCTCCCCCAGCACCGCCGCGTCGCCGTCGATGTCCGCGGTGAGGTCGTAGGAGGCCGTGCCGTACTCGGCGCGGCGCTCCACCCGCAGGACCTCGCCCGGCAGCACGTCGACGGTGCCGTTGGCCCCGCTCAGCTCCAGGCGGCGCAGCGCGCCGTCGGGGTCCTCGAAGGTGTGCTCCAGGGTGCGGACCTGGCAGCCGGTGGCGATGAGCGCGATGAGCAGGGGGGCGAGGCGGGTGTGCATGGTGTGGACTCTCCGTCTCTACAGACACCTCAGACGGCGCGACCCGCTACGCATTCATCGGCGCGCTCCGATGAGGCAGGTGAGGCCCACGGCGACCGCCGCGAAGAACTTCGCCTCCTGCAAGAGCCAGCGCCCGGGGCCCTGCATCGACAGCGCGGTCTCCTTGACCTGCTCCAGGGGCCAGGCCAGGGGCAGATACGCCAGCGCCAGCACGACCCCCCAGCCCCAGCCCAGCCGGCGGTCCGCCACCGCCGCCGCCGCCGCGACCAGGGGCAGCAGCATCATCACGAAGTGGTGCTCGTAGGCGTACACCGGCACGATCAGCATCAGCACCACCAGCGCCCCCGCCCCGCACAGCCGCCCGAGCCCGTCGGTCCGGGCCCCCCGCAGGCCCCAGTACACCCCCACCAGCGCCGCCAGGTTGGTCAGGCTGGCCCCCAGGGCCGCTGGCCCCTTCATCTGCGCCCGCAGCCCGAACCCCTGGGCCCACAGGTTGGGGATCGAGTGGTTGCCGAACAGGGTGATCGGGATGCTGAGGCCCCCGTACTCCCCGCTGGAGAAGCCCGGCAGGATGTCGCGGTAGAACACCCACTGCCCCTGCAGATCGAGCAGCGGCAGGGTCATCACGCTGTAGAGCACCGCGCTGCCGCAGGCCGCCGCCACCGGCCGCCAGCGCCCCTGGACCAGCCACCACAGCACCAGCAGCGCCGGGCTCATCTTCATCATGCAGGCCAGGCCCATCAGCGCGCCGCCGGACCACGGGCGGTCCCGCTCCGCCAGGGCGAAGCCCCAAGCCGCCAGGGCGAACACCGGCAGGTTGGCCTGCCCCATGACGTGGTTGTTGTAGAGGGGCGTGAAGGTGGCCACCACCACCGCCCCGGCCACCAGGGTCGCCGGACGGGGCACGAGCCACCACAGGGCCAGCGCCGCCGCGAGCAGCCAGAGCGCGTCGCCCCAGAACCAGACGTGGTAGGCCTCCATCAACGTCAGGGGCAGCACCCAGAGCACCGTGAGCAGGAAGGGCGGCGGGTAGAAGTAGGGGTGGACCCCCGCGCGGGTGTCCTCGACCCGGGCCAGGCGGCTCAGGGTGTCCTTGTCGTAGGGGTTGAGGCCCTGGTCCGCCGCCTTCACCGCGTAGTAGTACGAGGCGAGGTCCCGGCCGTGGCCGGCGTTGCGGACCTTGGGCCAGCCGTCCGCGTGCATCCACCCCAGGTGCGCCGCCAGGCCCGCGAGCAGGGCGAGCCACGGCAGCCAGCGGCGCACGGGAGAGGGGGTGGACATCCGAGACCTGTAATGCCCTGGGGCAGCGGCGGCCTACTTCGCCGCCGAGCGCGCGGCCGGCGCCTTGGGGACGGGCTCGCGCAGCGGCATGCGCCACAGGCCCCGCCGCAGCCGGGTCCACCAGTACTCCCGCTCGACCTGCAGCCAGATGCCGGCGGCCTGCCGGATGAAGGGCGCCGCGGCGCGCTCCAGCCCCGGGGAGCGCACCAGCACCCGCCAGTCGGTGTTGCGGGCGCCGTAGTTGCCCGTGGCCCGGCGGAACCGGGCGAGGTGGACCAGGCGCCGGTTGATGAAGCGCATCAGCCACCAGGCCGCCTTGGCCCCGAACACGTCGGGCCCGAACGCCGGGTTGGCCAGGGCCTCGATGTCCCGGTACACCGGGCTGACCACGCCCATGTAGTACATGCCGGTGTCCCACAGCGCCGCGGCCCCGCCCAGCTCGGCGTCGCCGATGTACTCGTACTTGCCCAGATAGAGGGCTTCGATCCAGCGGTCGTAGGAGCGGTGGAACTGGCCGTTGTGGGTGTCCAGCCGTGCGCCGAGGGCGGCGTCGTCCAGCCGCCCGGTCAGCTCGTCCTCGATGAGCCGGCAGGTGGCGTAGATGGACATCGAGGCGTGGTCCAGCCCGGGGCTGTAGTACGGGTCGATGAAGCTGGCGGCGTCGCCCACCAGGGCCCAGCCCCGGTCGGCGTAGCGGGTGGCCCGGTAGGGCAGGTGCCCGTAGGTCAGGAAGTCGTCGCGGTCCAGCTCGGCGTGGGCCAGCAGCTCGCGCAGGCCGGGCTCGCTGCGCACGAAGCGCTCGAAGCGCTCAGCGGCGGTGGGCGCGTCGGGCAGCTCCAGCAGCTCCTTGTGGTAGACCACCCCCACGCTGGTCTCGCCGGGGGCGAGGGGGATGGCCCAGCACCAGTAGCCGTAGCCGCAGAAGTGGTTGGTCGCGAGGCGCCGGGCGGCCTTGATGTCGGGCAGCCGGGGCGCGCGGGGGTCGCGGCCGATGACGTCGACGCCGTCGAGGTCGGTGACCCCGCTGAACCGGCCCCACAGCGCGGCGGTGGGGTGGCGGTCGACCCGCTGGTGCACGCCGAGCTGCTTGGCCAGCAGGGCCCGCCGACCGGTGGCGTCGATGAGCCAGCGGGCGGTGAGCGCGCGGGCGCCGTCGGCGGTCTCCACCTGCACGGTGTTGAGGGGCCAGCCCGGCTCGACGGCAGTGACCCTGGCGGGCCGCAGCAGCGCGCAGCCCTCGGCCACGGCGGTGGCCAGCAGGTGCTCGTCCATGCGCGCGCGATCGAGCTGGAAGGCCGGGAGCAGCGGGATCTCGTCCGGCCCGACCTCGGCCATGCGGTGCAGGTCGCGCTCCGGGTGGTCGTGGTACCAGTAGCGCAGGCCGTGCTTGGGCAGGTGCTCCCGGGAGAGGTGGTCGTAGAGCCCCAGCACCTTGTGCAGGAAGTACGAGGAGATCTCGACGGTGGCCTCGCCGACCTTGCGGCTGAACGCGGGCAGCTTCTCCACGATGAGCACGCGCGCGTTCGGCATCCACCGGCGCAACAGGATGCCGGAGGCCGCCCCGGAGAAGGCGCCACCCAGGATGATGACGTCGTAGTCAGCGGTCGAGTCCATCCCGCCTACTCTAACCGACCTGAGACGAAGCGGGCCGCCTCCCTGATCGAGAGACGGCCCTCACGTCACTCGGCGCGGGTGACGATGCCGGCGCCGATGGTGCGCCCGCCCTCGCGCATCGCGAAGCGCACGCCGGGCTCGAAGCCCACCGGCTTGATCAGCTCGAAGCGCACCGTGGCGCGGTCACCTGGCTGCACCAGCCCGACCTCGCCCACGTCCAGCACGCCGGTCACGTCCGTGGTCCCGAAGAAGAACTGCGGGCGGTAGCCGGTGCCGAAGGGCTTGTGGCGACCGCCCTCCTCGCGGCTGAGCACGAAGATCTCGGCCTCGCCCTTCACCCGGGACCGGATGGAGCCCGGGGCCGCGATGATCTGGCCGCGCTGGACCTCGTTGCGCTTCACGCCGCGGAGCAGCAGCCCGACGTTCTCGCCGGCCCGCGCCTCGACCAGATCCTTGTGGAAGGCCTGGATGCCGATCACGACGATCTGCCGGGGCTTCGCGTCCTGGTCCGTCAGCCCGACGATCTCCACGGGGCGCTGGCCGGGCAGCACGCCGCGCTCCACCCGCCCGGTGACCACGGTGCCGCGGCCGGGGATGGTGAAGACGTCCTCGATGGGCATGAGGAAGGGGGCGGTGAAGTCCCGCTGCGGGTCCGGGATGTGGGCGTCGAGGGTCTCGACCAGCGCGCGGATGCAGGCGGTCTCGGGGGCCTCGGCCCGGCCGGCCTCCACGGCGCGCAGGGCCTGGAGCGCGGAGCCGAAGACGAAGGGGGCGTCGCCGTAGCCGTTGGCGTTGAGCTGCTCGGAGACCTCCATCTCCACCAGCTCGAGCAGCTCGGGGTCGGCGATGTCCACCTTGTTCACGAACACCACCATGTGCTTCACGCCGACCTGCCGGGCGAGCAGGATGTGCTCGACGGTCTGCTTCTGGGGGCCCTGGCTGCCGTCCACGAGCAGGATCGCGCCGTCCATCTGGGAGGCGCCGGTGATCATGTTCTTGATGTAGTCGGCGTGGCCGGGGCAGTCGATGTGGGCGTAGTGGCGGGTCGCGGACTCGTACTCCACGTGCGCGGTGTTGATGGTGATGCCGCGCGCCTTCTCCTCGGGGGCCTTGTCGATCTGGTCGAAGTTCATGGCCTTGCCGCCGTTGAGCGCGGCCATGACCTGGGTGATCGCGGCGGTGAGGGTGGTCTTGCCGTGGTCGACGTGCCCGATGGTGCCGACGTTGACGTGGGTCTTCATGGGATCGCTCCTCCCGGGCGTCCGCGCCCGGTGTGGACGGTTGGTGGGGTCGATCCAACACAGATCTCCCCCGACCGGGCGCGCGGCGGCGCCCGGAGCTGCTCATGGTCTGTATCGAATACAGACCCCTGCCGTCACCGCGCGGGGCGGTGCGGCGGCGCGGCCCTGCTCAGAGGACCGAGCCCCCCTGCGGCTCATCGCGCCGGAGGGGGGCTCGAAGTGCCTGTCGCTGTGGGGGAATTCAGCGGGTCAGGCGCCACCCTCCGGCGCGCGCGTCGACGCCCGACGCGCGCGACGTTGCGCGCGACGAGGACAAGAACAGAGCGCTGGCGAACCGGAAGGTCATGATGTCTGGAAGGTAGCGCTGCCCCCATGATGCGTCAAGGACTTTTTTGTGTCGAATCACGCGCCGCCCGCGCGCACAGCCCGAGGTAGCCTGAGGGGGCCTCGCCCGCGCGGGCGGCGGCCTCGAAGGCCAGGGCGGCGGCCTCCCCATGCCCCGCCGCCCACAGGGCCCGGGCCCGCTCCAGCTCGCCGAACGGCTGCCCTGCGGCTCGGGCCCGGGTGTAGAGGTCCAGGGCCTCCTGGGCCGCGCCGCGCAGGGACAGCGCACGGGCCAGGCCCAGCGCCCCGGCCTCCAGGTCCGGCGGCCGGGCGCGGTCGGGCAGGGTGAGGTCCACGACCACCGCGAGGCCGTCGTCCGCCGCGGTCACGAAGCCGGTGTCCGTCCAGCCCCCGGCGGCGATCGGGCCGGCGTGGTGGGTCATGACCCGGAGCAGCGCGCCGCTCTCGGCGTCCCAGACCCGCACTGTCCAGTCGTAGCCCGCCGTCAGGATCCGCCGCCCGTCCGGGGAGCTGGTCACCGAGAGCACCGGGCCCTGGTGCCCCTCCAGGGTGTGGCGCAGCGCCCCGGTGTCCAGGTCGTAGACCCTGACCACCCCGGAGAGGTTGCCGACCGCGACCCAGCCGCCAGGGCGGGAGACCCCGGGGTGGTAGATGACGGTGCCGGGCTCGGCGAGGACCTTCCCGTCGCCCCCATCCAGCGGCCAGAGCCGCAGGGTCCCATCCCGAAAGCCCGACGTCATCGCGGTCTCCGCGTCGAGCACCTCCACGCCCCAGACCGCATCGTCATGCGCGCCGAGCGGCGTGACGTCGCCGGTGACCGGGTCCAGCCTGAGCACCCGGCCGTCGACGAGGCCCACGACCGCCGCGCCCCCCGGGGCGAGGTCCGCGGACAGGGCGCGGGCGTCGAAGGCGTGCTCGCCGCGCAGCGCCCCGTCGAGGCCCCAGAGCTGCACCCGCCCGTCGAAGGTGACGAGCAGCACGGCGTCCTCCCCGAGGCGCACGTCCCGCACCGGGCTCCCGACCGGCAGGCGCAGCAGGGTCCGGCGGGTGGCCAGGTCGATGACCGGGACCTCGGGCGCCTCGCCCCCCAGCACCAGCAGGCGACCGTCCTCGGAGACCTCCAGCGACTGGGTGGAGCCCTGCACCGGGATCGGGCGGTGCAGCCCTCCTTCGAACAGCCGCCAGCCGATCATCGCGGCGGCGGTGGTGAACGCCAGGACCTCGTCGTCGTCGGTGAACTGGACGCTCACCGGCCGGCCCTCGACGTCCAGGGTCGCCCCGACGGCGCCCGTCGCGGCGTCCAGGATCTCCACATCCCCCCCGATGCCGCCGATCGCCACCCGGGCGCCGTCCGGGCTCCAGGCGACCACCCGCACGTTGCGGGCCGGGCGGCGCCACCGCACCGCCCCGTCGGGGATGGACACCGCGCGCAGCTCTCGGGTGGCCTGGCTGTAGACCGCCAGCGTGCGGGCGTCCGGCGAGAGCGCCCCGTGCAGCTCGTCCTGGCGGTCGGGCAGGGGCAGCACCTGCTGGCCGCCGCGCACGTCCCACACCCCATACGGGCGGTTGGGCAGCCCGATCAGGGCGAGGCCGCCGGGGTGGAGGTCGTCGAGGCCGCGCCACTCGGGGTGGGCCGTGATCCGGCCATCCGGGGCCCGCAGGAGCAAGCTCGAGTCCGCGCCGCTGACCAGGACGAGGCTGCCGTCCTCCAGGGGGCGCGCGGTGTGGATCTGCGCGCCCGTGTTCGCGAGCAGCGCGCGCGCCCCGGAGGCCACATCGACCGTCCACAGAGTGCCGTCCTTGTTGGAGATCCAGGCCGTGGGCCCCGCCGACGCCCAGGCCACCCCGACGACCCGGTCCCCCTCCGCCGGGCGGCTGAGGGTCTGAGCGCCGGTGGGCAGGCTGCGAAGCTCCAGCGCCTGGAGGCCGCCGATGAGCACGGTGTGGCCGTCCGGCGAGGCCGCGACCCCCATGACGGAGGGCTCCCGCTCGACGCGCAGCAGGGGCGGCGTGGCGCGGGAGGCCACCGACCAGAGGCCCAGGCGCCCGGGGTCCGGGTCGAGGCCGACCGCGGGCGCGCCCGCCACGTAGCTGCGGTACAGCGCCTCGGCCTCGTGCAGGCGGCCCTGCTCGGCGAGGGCGTCGGCGGTGGCCAGCCGGGACTCCTCCAGGCGGCGTCGGGCCGAGCGCTCGGCGCGCCGGGCGGCGGCGGCGCGCTCGTCGGCGTGGTCCCGGGCGGCGGTGACGTCCCGCACGTAGCGCACCAGGCCCACCGCCCCCAAGAGCGCGGCGATGACCGCCGTGAGCAGCGCCGCGTTCACCGCGCCCCGGTTGCGCCGGGCCCACAAGGCCAGCAGCTCGGCCCGGGAGTAGCGCAGCGCGGCCAGGGGGCGGCCCTCGGACCAGCGCCGCAGGTCCTCGGAGAGGGCCTCGACGTCGGGGTAGCGCCGGGCGGGGTCGGGGGCCATGGCCCGGTCGACGATGGCCTCCAGCTCCCGGGGCGGGGGGCCCTTGAGGCCCTGGCGGCGGCGACGGGCGACCAGGGCCTCGACGGCGCCGCGGCGGGCCTCCTCCAGCAGGGCCATCGGGTCATCGCCCTCCAGCGGCGGGGACAGGGCCAGCACCTCGTAGAGCATGGCGCCGATGGACCAGACGTCAGCGGTGGGGCCGACCGGCTCGCCCCGGGCCTGCTCGGGGGCCATGTAGGCGGGGGTGCCGGCGACCGGGCCGGGGTCCTCCTCCACCCGGCGGGCGAGCCCCCAGTCCATGACCTGGACCTCGCCGAACTCCCCGATCATCACGTTCTCGGGCTTGAGGTCGAGGTGGAGCACGCCCCGGCTGTGGGCGTAGGCGATGGCGTCGCAGACCTTCTCCAGGGCGCGGACCAGGCGAAGGGTCTCGGCGGCGGGGTCCAGGTGGCCGGCACGCAGGGCCGGGGCCCGCTCGGCCAGCACCTCGGCCAGGGAGCGGCCCCGCACCCGCTTCATGGTGAACCAGGCCGCGCCGCCCTGGCCCTCGCCCAGGTCGTGGACCGGCACGATGTTGGGGTGCTGGAGCCAGGCCCCCAGCCGGGCCTCGCGCAGGAAGCGCACCGGGTCGCCCCGCCGGTCGGCGCGCAGGCGCTTGAGGGCCACTTCCCGGTCGAGCTGGCGGTCCCAGGCCGCCCAGACCTCGCCGACGCCGCCCTCGCCCAGCCGCTCGCGCAGGGTGTAACGCTCGGGGGTCGGCGCCTCCTCGGCGTCGTCCTGCGGATCGTGCAGGTCGAAGGTGTCGCCGCTCACGGTCGGTCAAGCGTCCGGCTCGTACCCCCTCACTCTATGTCATGATGCGGATCGATGGCTGACCCCCGCCCTGAACCGCTGGACGACCATGCCCTCGATGGTCTGTGGGATGGCCGCGAGGTGCTCCAGGCGGGGCGGGCGCGGGCCGACGCGGTGGTGCCGGTGCAGCGGGCGCTGGTGGCGCTGTTCCATTCCCTGCGGATCGACGGGGACTACGGGCCGCGCACCCAGCGGGCCGTGCAGGTGGCCCAGGCTGCGCGCGGGCTGGCCACCGACGGGGTGGTGAGCCGGCGCACCCTCCAAGCCCTGGCCGCCGCGATCAGCAGCCCGCCCCTGCAGGTCCTCCCGACGATGCCCGGGATCCAGTACCCCGCCGGGCCCGGCGAGCCGGTCGCCGGCATCTACCGCTTCGACCGCTACCCGGGCTACCTGGCCCTGACCTTCGACGACGGCCCCCGCGCAGGGCGCACCGACGCGGTGCTGGACGTCCTGGCCGCCGCGGGGGTCCGGGCGACCTTCTACGTGCTGGGCTCCCGGGTCAGCCAGGCCCCCGACACCCTGCGCGCGGCGGTCCAGGCGGGCCACCGGGTGGGGCTGCACTCCTGGGACCACCCGGACTTCTCCAAGGCCTCCGACCACGAGATCCGCGACCAGCTCGAGCGCACCGCCGGGGTGGTGCGGCTGACCCTCGGCGCGGTGCCGACGCCCTACGTGCGCCCCCCTTACGGCAGCCCCTTCTACAGCGACCAGCCGCCGCTGCGGGATCACTGGGCGCGGGTGGGTCGGGTCCTCGCGGCGCAGGGCTGGATGCTGACGATGTGGCAGGTGGACTCCTGGGACTGGAAGTACCCCGGCGACCCCCACCGCGCGGTGCAGCGCTTCGCCGAGGAGCTGGACCGGGCCGGCGGCGGGGCGGGCCTGCTCCACGACATCCACAGCCAGGCCGCCGAGGCGCTGCCGGGCATCCTGGACCTGGCGCGGCAGCGCGGCCTGGCGATCTGCGACGAGGACACGCTGCTGGCGTTGAAGTACGGCGGCCGGGGCGACGCAGCCCTCACTTGACCCGGTAGACCTCGACCTGCGCGTCCTCCTCCAGCACCTCCGCCCCGGCCACCAGCGCGCGGTGGGCCTCCCGCTGCCCCTCGTCCAGGAGCTGGAGGTGGAGCACCACCACCTCGGGGTCCTCGGCGCCGGGCGCGACGGGCCCGGCGACCGGCTCCCCTTGCTGGAGGGCGTACAGCGCCTGGAGCAGCGGCGCGTCCCGGTTGTGCAGGGCCGTCGACCAGTTGTCCCGCTCCCCACGCATCGGGTTGGCCCGGGGGGCGGGCATCAGCACGATGGGCAGCATGTGGGCCTGGTCCTCCCCGGCGAAAAAAAGCGGCGCGTCGACGACCCCGCCGTCGACCTCCAGCCCGGAGAGGCCCTCCACCGGCGGCCAGGCCAGGTAGGCGGTGGGCTGGAAGCGGTGGTTGAACACGCCGACCGCCGCGAACAGCGCCACCCCGAGCGCCGGGCCCAGGCGCCGCAGCCGCCCGGCCTGGGCCAGCAGCACCCCGGCGGCGACGGGCAGCAGCAGGCTCGCGGCGATGACGTAGCGATCCGGGCGGGCGCAGCCGCGCATCAGCTCGACCTGCTCCATCAGCCAGGTGAACGGCGCCCCGGGCAGGGGCTGGCCCTGACGGGGGTCCCCGAAGGGCACCGGCCCCAGCCCCACCGCCAGCAGCGCCAGCGCGCCGAGCAGCGCCGCGGCCCAGGCCCCCCGCCACCGCCGCGCCGAGACCAGCCCCCCGGCGACCCCGCCCAGCAGCAGCGCGATCCCGTGCCAGTGGACGAGCCCCTGGAACACGCTGGCCGTGGCCAGGCCCCACCGGGACTCGGCGTCCCCGAAGGGCAGCGGGCGGGTCCACCGGGCGAGCACCCCGGCGTACTCGGTCCGGCTGACCCACCAGGCGACCGCCACCGCCGCGCCCAGGCCCACGGCCGCGCGCAGGGCCCGCCCCCACCACGGCGCGGGGCCCCGGGCCAGCGCCGCGAGCCCCCACAGCGCGGTCCAGGGCAGCAGCATCGCCGGGCCGTAGGGGTAGATGCGCAGCGCTACCATCAAGCAGAAGAGCCCCGGCAGCAGCATCGCCCAGCGCCGCCACGAGGCGAGGCTGCCCACGCACAGCGCCGTCGCCGCGATGGCCGGCGCCCACCACGCGGTCACGGGGCGCCCGGCGAACACCTCATAGAAGACCATGGGGCTCGCCGCCCCCAGCCCCGCCGCCAGCCAGCCCCCCCAGCGCCCCGCGCCCGCCAGCCGCGCGGCCAGCCCCACCGCCAGGCCGTTGGTCACCAGCAAAGCGAGCATGCCCAGGTTGAAGCCGAGCGGCAGCCCGACCGCCCCCACGAGCGGGGCGAGCAGATCGGTGAACAGGTTGTTGGGGAAGTCCCTGCAGAGGTCCGCCCCATCGGGCCACTGGAGGAACGCGGTGTGACAACCCCCTTCTCCTCGGGATCGTCGCACGGTGAGGAACAACGACCCCCACAGGTCCCCGATCACGTAAGGGTCGCCGGTGGGCACCCAGACCGAGCGGGTCAGCTCGGTGAGGAGCCGCGGACGGGGCAGCGCGATCGCCGCCAGCGCGGCGATGAGCATACCCGCCAGCTCCCCGGCGATCGTCCGGCCAGGGAGGCGTCTTGACTCAGGGGCTTCGGGGGGCCCGGCGGCCATGGCGCCGAGTATATGCCGAGCCTACCGCGGAGGACGCCAGCGGGCGTCGAGGGCCTCGACCGCCGCCCACATCAGCAGGAACACCAGGGCGGACTGCTCGGGGGGCACGTCGATCTCGTTCTCCTGCTTCTCCTCGCGCTCGTAGAGGGCCCAGAGCACCTCGTCGAGGATGTGGGGCTGGGCGCGCCAGTCGATGGCCCGGACGCGCTCAGGCAGGGAATCGTCGAAGGGGCGGAGCTGGTCGACCGCCGCCTTCACCCGCTGGGCGCTGGCGCGAGCCTCGGCGCGGGTGACCTTGCCCATGCGGCCGCCGTACTGGTCGAAGATCCTCAAGATCACCGCGAACATGTACAGCGCCACCTCGCCGGAGTTGCCCTTCATCACGGGCATGTTCTCCTGGAGGAAGTTGGTCAGCGGCTTCTGCTCGCGCAGGAGCCGGGTGGCCACGGGGCGGAAGTCGTCGCCCGCGTCGGAGCAGGCCTCGGCCAGGGTGTGGACGTCTTCGCGCGAGATGGCGGGGTTGGGCATGTCACCTCCAGTCGAGCAGGGCACCTAGCGCCGCCGACGCTGCCCGGCAAGACGTTTCCCATTACGATCCTGCCCATGCGTCTGCTGCGCCCCGAGCCGCTCTGCGCCCTGCTCGCCGCGATGATCGTGTTCGCCGGGCTCGACGTGCCCATCGTGGAGGACGGCCTGTTCTGGTGGGTGCCCAAGGCGCTGCTGGTCGCCGAGCGGGGCACGGCCTTCGTGCTGGACACCCTTCCCCACGCCGCCCGGCCCGAGGCCCCGCTGCCGCCGCAGTGGCAGGGCGGGCTGCCCGACTACGGTCACCCTCCTCTGTGGTTCTGGGCATTGGGGCTCGTGATCCGGGTGTTTGGAGCCCACCACTCCAGCGTGCACGTCGCCGCGCTGCCCCTCGCCGCGCTGTTCGGGTGGGGCGCGGCGGGCCTCCTGCGCCGGGCCGGGGGCGGCACCGCGGCCTGGGCTGCCCTGGTGCTGCCGCTGCTGCCCCCGGTCGCCGCCCAGCTCCTGCGCGCGGACACCGACCTGCCCCTGCTGGCGCTGACCCCCTGGGCGCTCATCGGCGTGCTGGATCGTCGGGAGGGCCTGTTCGCGGTCACCGCCGGGCTGGCCACGGCCTGCAAGGAGCCGGGCATCCTGCTGGCCGCCCCCGCGCTGGCCGCCAACCTGGTGGACCGCCGCGTCGGCTGGGGCTGGGCGTGGCCGCCGATGGTGCTCGCGGCCTGGGCGGGCATCCACCACGCCGAGACCGGCTGGGCCCTGGCCGGCTCCGAGCGCCTGCCCGAGACCGCCGGGGTGTGGCTGCGGGACATGGGCTCGGTGCTGCGCATCGTCATGGTCGAGCAGCTCCGCTGGCTGGCCCTGCCGGTGGCGGCCTGGGGGCTGTGGCGGCACCGCCCGCAGGGCCGCCCCCTGCTCATCCTGGGGGTCCACGTCGCCGTGCAGCTCGGCTTCTTCGGCACCCTCAACTTCCTGGGCGGGCTGGACCGCCTCGACGCCTACACCCACGTCCGCTACCTGCTGCCGGGGCTGGTGGGCTGGGCGGCGATGCTCTGCGCGCTGAGCCCCCTGGCGGCGCTGCCCCTGACCCTGGGCGCGGCCGTCTTCTTCTTCCGGCCCTCGGCCGACGGCCCGGAGGCCTCGCTCTATGGGCTGGACGTGGCCCTGGCCGTGCGGGAGGCCGCCCCCCACGTCGCCGCGATGCAGCGGCCGGTGTGGGTGGGCACCTACGCCTGGACCCAGTACACCCGGCCCTTCGCCGGGGTGGTCGAGCTGCCGATGGACGACCTCCGCTACTACGCCCTGGACACCGACCCCGCGGACGTCCACGGCTGGGTGGTCGAGGCCTGCGAGGGCGAGCCCCTGGGCCGCTTGCAGGAGCTGGACCTCGTGCTCACCGAGGAGGTCCGGGTCCGGCACGCCTGGGTGCGGCTGTACCGCGTGGGCCCCCGGTGATAGGCTGCCCACGGACATGGCCCGCCAATACCACCTGCGCTGCTGGACCCGCTTCCGTGCGCCCGCCGATGAGGTGTGGGCGTACAAGACCAACGCGGCCAACCTGGACGCCGAGCGCGCGCCCCTGTTGCGCCTGGCGCTGCCCGACCCGGTGGCGTTGACCCAGGCCCTGCGCGGCCTGGGGTCCCAGCCCCTCGACGGCCGGCTGTGGTGGGGCGGCGTGCTGCCGGGCCCCCGCTGGCCGGTCCAGGTGCGCGTCGACCCCGCCGACCCCCACCGCATCACAGAGACCTCCCCCGACAACCCCCTCTTTCAGGAGTGGACGCACGTCCGCACCCTGGAGGAGGCCGCCGACGCGGTCCGCTACATGGACGCGGTCACCTTCGCGCCCCGGCTGCCCGCCACCCGCCTGGTCGCCCGCGCGGTCGAGGAGCTGTTCATCCACGCCCACAAGCAGTCCGCCCGCCGCTTTGAGACCGACGCACGCGCCACCGCGGTGGCTATGCTCAGGGTGGTGCCCACCGAGGAAGAGCGCTGGCAGGAGTAGCAAGATGCCTCTCACCGTGCCCGAGTACGCCTGCATCCAAGACTTCTCCGTCCTGTACTCGGGGGGGTTGGACAGCTGCGCGGTGCCGATCATCGTCGGCTCCCGGACGCAGGGCGGCATCCACCTGCTGACCTTCAAGCACAGCTACGGCACGCTGTTCAACGAGTGGTCCCGCCGCCACACCCCGGAGCTGCAGCGGGTGCTGGGCATGCGCGTGCAGCACCACCTCATCGACCTGACCGACGAGTGGAACCAGCTCGGCATCCGCAAGTTCTACAAGGACATCCTCAAGTACGGCGGCCACTGGACCATCTGCCTGGGCTGCCAGGAGGCCATGGCCCTCCACGCGATCCTCTACAACCTGGAGCGCAACATCACCAACACGCTGATCTGCTCGTCGGTGGGCGGGGAGTATGCGGTGATGTCGATGCCGATCACCCGGCAGAAGAACATCGAGTTCTACAGCCGCTTCGGGGTGCGCTACAACGCCCCGCTGCTGGACCTGGGCATCGGCAAGCCCGAGGAGCGCGAGGTCCTGCGCGCCAACGGCATGGAGCCGGGCTGGGGCGCGCGCCGCAGCCACCAGGGCTACCAGCCCATCTGCCTCATCGGCTTCCAGCACAGCCTGGACATCCTGATCGACGCCCACACGACCTACCCGCCAGAGCGGGTGGCCGAGTTCCTCGACGACAAGTTCGTCATCATGGAGCGGGTGATCCGGGAGACCCTGATCGCCCGGGGCCATGACCCGGATCAGCTCATCGAGGCGAACCTGCGCGTCTACCAGGCTGAGGAGCGCGCGATGGCCGCCGCGCGGGCCGCGTCCACCGGAAAGGCCGATGGACACGACCTCACGGAAGACCAGGCCGCTACTTGAGGGCCTTGAGGGCCGCCGCGTAGTCGGGCTCCTGGCCGATCTCGGGCACCTGCTCGGTGTAGAGCACGGTGTTGTCGCCGCTGAGCACCACGACCGCGCGGGAGAGCAGGCCCGCCAGCGGCCCGTCGGTGATGGTCACGCCGTAGTCCTGGCCGAAGCTGGAGCCGCGGAAGGTGGAGAGGTTCTCGCAGCCCTCGATGCCCTCAGCGCCGCAGAAGCGCTTCTGGGCGAAGGGCAGGTCCGCGGAGATGTTGAGCACGACGGTGTTGTCCAGGCCGGCGGCGTCCTCGTTGAAGCGGCGCACGCTCATGGCGCAGACCGGGGTGTCGATGCTGGGGAAGATGTTGAGGACCTTGCGCTGGCCGCCGAAGGTCTCCAGGGAGACGCCCGCGAGGCCGTTGTTGACGAGGTCGAAGCCCGGCGCGGCGGCGCCGACCTTGGGCAGGTCACCGGCGGTGTGGATGGGGTTGCCCCTGAGGGTGATGGTCGCCATGAATGCCTCCAAAGGGAACGGTCAACAGACCGACAGGTAGGCAAAGCAGGTATCCGCCGGAACGAAGAGGGGCCACCTGACAACAACCGGTCAGGTGGCCCCAGGGGGTGGGTCGCCGCGCCAGCGCGACCCGATGCGTGACTCCCTGCGGGCCCGAAGGCTTCGCGAGGGATCGGCAGTCTCCGGAATTCGCCGGGGGAGATCGAGCGCCCGGCTCAGGAACCGCGCTCAGGGGCCTCAGCGGGGCCAGGATCGCCCGCGATCCCCCTCGCCCGCGACGCGGCGCGGGCGGCCAGCGCGGCCACCCGCGCGGCCTCATCCGGCCGGCCGAAGTCCCGCCAGTGCGCGGCGGCCAGCCCCCACACCTCCGCGGCGCGCGTCACCCGCCCGCTGTCCATCGCCGCCGCCGCGCTGCGCTCCAGGGCCAGGGCCAGGTCGGGGTCCCGGGCGCGGGCGTGGGCCAGGTGCTCCGCGGCGCGGGGCCAGCCCTGCTCCCAGGCCGCCCAGTCCCCCACCTCGGCGTAGCCCGCGAGCAGCCACAGCCAGCTCGCCAACGCCAGGAAGGGGTCCTGGTCGCGCTCTGCGTCGTCCCGGGTCTGCGTGAGCAGGGCGATGGCCTCCTCAGCGCGGCCCTGGAGCATCGCGGCGACCGCCACGTTGGCCCGCGCGACCCGGGCGTCCCGCGCGCCCATGGCCTCGGTGATCGCCAGGCCCTGGCGGTACATCGCCTCGGCGTCGGCCAGGCGCCCCTCCAGCCGGGCGATCTCGGCGAGGCCGTTGAGGGCGTTGGCCACGCCGAAGTCGTTGCCGGCCGCCCGGTGCAGGGCGAGGGCGCGCCCGAAGCACCGCCGCGCCTCGGGGAGGTCACCCAGGCCCCGGCTGTTGTTGCCCAGGCCCTGCCAGACGTTGGCGGCCTTGGCGTCGTCGCCCCGGGCCTCCAGCAGCGCCAGGGCCTGCGCCAGCGCCGGGCGGGCCTCGTCCATGCGGCCGGCCTTGTTCAGCACCATCCCGAGGAGCCCCAGGAAGCGCGCCTCCATGTCCGGCCACCCGTACCGCCGGGCCAGGGCCAGGCCCTCCCGGGCGCGGCGGGCCCCCGGCTCCATCTCCCAGGCGTTGCCGTGGCAGATGGTCTGCAGCTCGATGAGCTTCGCCCGCCGCAGGTCGTCCGGGGGCGCGCCGATGGCGTCCAGGGCCCGCGCCGCCCGGTCGATCAGCCAGTGGGCCTGCTCGAAGGCCCAGCGGTCGCCGCAGTCCCGCACCCCCCGGTCCAACGGCAGGATCGCCTCCTCGAAGCGGCCGGCGGCGAAGAGGTGACGCCCCAGGCGCTCGTGGGCGTCGGGCTCCCGCTCGGCGATCAGGTCGGCGCAGACCCCGTGTCGCGCCGCCAGGACCCCGCGCTGGTCGAGCTGCTCCAGCAGGCGCTCCCGGACCACGCTGTGGGACCAGGACCAGCCGTCGGGCTCCCGCCGGACCAGACCCTCCCGCACCATCCGGTCGACCAGGGCCTCGTCCGCGGTCGCCCCGGCCCGCGCGCAGGCGGCCCGCCACTCGTCCCCCTGCACGCTGCGGCCGAGCACAGCGGCCAGCTCCAGGCCCACGGCGCTCTTGCGCGGACAGACCTCCAGCAGCCGCTGCAGGTGCGCAGTGCCGACGGCCCGCACGCTGTCAGGGAGGGCCGAGGAGGCGCCCGCCGCCAGGGTGTAGCCCTCGGCCCCGGGCCGCAGCAGCCCGCGCTGGACCCAGTCCCCGACGAGCTGAACGGCGTAGAGGGGGTTGCCCCCGCAGCGCTCGGCGACCTCGGCGACCAGGCGCCCCTCCAGGCCCACCAGCGTGGCGGTGAGGGCGCGGCTCTCCCGGGCGTCCAGGGGCTCCAGGTCGAGCAGCGCCGCGCCCTCCGCGGCCCCCAGGGCGCGCAGCCGGGCGGCCACCCGGGGCTGGGCGGCCAGGGCGTCCCGCCGGGCGGTGAGCACCACGAGGGCGGGCACCGGGTAGAGGGTCCGCGCCCGCAGGATGACCTCGGCCAGGGCCACGGCGTCCTCGCCCCAGGCCGCGTCGTCGAGCACCATCACGGTGGGCCGCCGCGCGCTGAGGGCGCCGAGCAGGCGGTGCATCGCCCGGTGACGCCCCGGCGGCGACCGCCCCTCGGCCAGCGCGGCCAGCGCGGCGATCTCGTCGGGCTGGACCCCGCGCACGGCCAGCTCCCGGCGCAGGCGCTCGGCCAGGGCGTCGCCGCTGAGCCCCTGGAGCCTCAAGCCCCGCACCAGCAGCCCCCGCAGGCCGTGGTCGGGCCCCGGGTCCGGGTCGTGGGTGGCCCACAGCAGGTTCGCCGCCCCCAGCGCGTGCGCCCGCGCGCACAGCCACCGGGCGAGCCGGGTCTTGCCCAGCCCGAGGGCCCCCTGCAGCACGACCACCCGGGGGCGCCCGTCCGCGTGGACCGCGCGCAGGGCCGCCCAGAGCTGGTCCCGCTCGGCGACGCGCCCCACCACGGGCAGCTCCCGAAGCCCGTGGAGCCCCAGGCCCACGCCCCCCAGCCGCAGCCGGCCGCTCCGGAACGAGGCGTCGTCCCCGGCAGCGCTGCGCCAGTCCGTCGGCATCGGCGGCGCGGCGGGGGCGGTGATCGGCGCGGCGGGCTGCGCGGGCGTATCCCCCAGCGCCCCCGAGGTCTCCGAGTGGTCCAGCCAGGTGTTGTCGTCCCAGGTGCGGGAGGGCCTCAGAGCCACGGCCAGCGCCGCAGGCACCACCGGCTCGCCCAGGGCGTCCAGCGTCCACCGGGCGTCGGCGGCCCGCCGGGTGCGCGCCTGGGGGCTCTTCTCCAGGAGCGCCCGCAGCCAGCCCTCGAAGCCCGCCGGCACCGGGAAGCGGAAGGCCGGCGCGGCGGGGTCCTGGGCCAGGTGCCGCCCGCTCAGCTCGCCGAGGGTCCCCCAGCCGAAGGGCGGCAGCCCGCAGGCCAGCTCCCAGGCCATGCAGCCCAGGGCGTAGAGGTCGGTCCACGGGCCGTACTCCCGCCACCGCCCCTGGAGCTGCTCCGGGGCCATGTACGCCGGGGTGCCCACGGTGGGGCCGTCGCCGCCCTCCAGCCCGCCCGCGGCCAGCGCGGTGGCGAAGGCCAGCCCGAAGTCGGTCAGCTTGACCACCCCCGCCGGGAACACGAGCACGTTCGCCGGCTTGATGTCCCGGTGGATGACCCCCCGGGCGTGGGCGTGGGCCAGGGCGTCGAGCACCTGCCGCAGCAGGTAGAGCAGCGCCCCCCAGTCCTCGGGCGGGTCGGTCTCGTCCAGGGCCGCCGCGGCCAGCTCCATGACGAGGTAGGGGTCGCCCTCGCTCAGGGTCCCGCCGGAGGCCGCCGCTGCTGAAGCGTCGACCTGACCGTAGTCGTGGACCCGCACGATGCCGGGATGGTCCAGCGCGGCGACCGCCTCGACCTCGGCCCGAAGGGCCCGCCGGAACCGGGCGTCCGCGCGCTGGGCCCCGGTGATCAGCTTGACCGCGACCGGCAGCCCCGAGGGCCCGTGGGTCCCCTGCCGGACCACGCCCATGCCCCCCTGGCCCAGCAGAGGGCCCAACCAGAACGCCCCCAGCGTCACCGCCGGGGGCTCATGGGGAGGAGGCGGAGGCACAAGGGCCTGTTATCCCGCCGCGAGCGCCTCCTCGACGTCGATCTCCACCGAAGCGACCGGGATCTGGCCGGTGGACACCGCCTCCTGCAGGCGGTCCCAGCGCTCGGCCTCGCTGCGGCTCCAGTCGACGAGGCTGTCGACCCAGGGCAGGGCCACGGCCCAGCGCTGCCGGCCGCCCGGGGTCTGGGCAGACAGATCCAGGCGATAGCTGCCGTCCTCGTCCCGGGAGAGGTCCTTGAGGGTGGCGGCCTGATCGGGGCGGGTGGGGTAGACGACCTCCCAGCTCCGGGTCTGACGCCGCAGGATGACGATCTGGCGGCGCTCCGGGGTGGGCAGGGGGTCGATGCGGATCTGGAAGCGATCCCCCGGGCGCAGGGTGGACTCGGAGAACACCTCCGGGAGCCCGGCGCTGGCGCCGACGCCCAGGCCGGGCGGCGGGATGCGCCAGTTGGGTGTCTCGACGTCGACCTCGGGGGTCCAGCGGGCGTCCAGCGCCTCCAGCCGCTCGCGCAGCTCGGGGGAGGCCGCGAGCTGCTCCTCGAACTCGATGGTCTGTGCGGGGTCCAGCAGGCCGGCCCGGTAGAAGACCAGGTTGCGGTCAATGCTCATGAGCGTCCTCCTCCACCTCGTCAAGCTCCAGCAATGGCAGGGCTTTGACGGTGTTCTCAACGTACCCCTTGTATCGTACCTTGGGGAACGTGACGTCGTCGGTCCAGATCGGCTCCAGCAGAGCCGTGAAGCGCTGACCCAGCGCGGCACCCTTGGTGCCATCGAGCGCGGCGATCTGCGTCGCGATCGGGGTCAGCTCGCGCAGCATGGTGTCTCCGGCCTCGGCCAGCTCGGCGCGGAGGCGATCGTAGCGGCCCCGGGCGCCCTCGCCCTGGTCCCGCAGGCGATCGGGCAGGCCCTTGGCGAGCAGCCGACCCCACTGGGTGTCGCGATCGCCGGTGCTGCCCTCCTGGACCCACCGCTGCAGGTGGCCCAGGCGGCCCCGGACGATCACCAGCATGACCCAGCAGCGCAGGGCGCTGAGATCGTCGACCGAGTACGGGGGCTGGCCGTCGGGGTCGTCCAGGCAGGGCGGGCTGACGCTTCGCCCGTAGTCGAAGGAGAAGCCCCGGGAGAGCTGCTGCCAGGCCCAGTCCCTGCAGTGGCGGGCCACGGCGGACAGGGTGCGGGCGTGCAGGGCGTCGAGGGCCATCAGGGGGGCCCGCAGGCGCTCGGCGTCGGAGCTGGCGAGCACCGCGCGCAGCCGCCCGGAGGCGCGCCCGCGGTTCTGCCGGACCACCCGCCAGCTCCGGATGCTGCCGCAGCGGTCGGGCTCGGTCCAGGTGTCCAGCAGGCGCAGGGCGACGTGCAGGTCGAGGTAGCGCTCCAGCGCCAGGGGATCGGTCTGCCCTTCGTCGGAGAGGGCGCGGGCGCGGGCCAGGGCGTTGGGCAGGTCGGGCCAGGCCACGCCTGCGGAGCGGGGGCCATAGCCGCGGCGCACCGCGCAGGAGCCCACCCGACCCCAGCCGGCCTCGTCCAGGCAGCCGGTGACCGTGTCCACCGGGCCCTGCCGGCCGGTCTCCAGCACGCGCACCGCCAGCTCCTGCCAGCCCGGGGGGCCCTCGCCGCCGCCCAGCAGGGTGAAGAAGAAGGACTCCTGGAGATCCTCCTGGACCTGATGGCGGACATGCAGCGGGAACTGTCGGGCCTCGAGCACCGCGCCGAAAGCCCGCGCGGCGACCGGCAGGTAGAGGGCCTCCCAGCGCTCGCGGCAGTTCCAGGCGGACTGCTCGAACCACTCGGCCCACAGGGCGGCGGTCTCGGCGTCGCGCCGGCGATCGGGGGGGTAGGCGGCGTCCTGCCAGGCGCGGCGCTGGCGGTCCTCGATCAGCGCGCCGAAGAAGCGCAGCTCGTCGAGGGCCCAGGCGCTGATGTGGACGGCGTCGGCCTCGACGGAGGGCGCGCAGAGGGAGGTCAGCTTCACGCGGCGGGCGAGCGGCGAGAGGGACCAGAAGTCCTCCGCGGGCTCGCGGATGGCGTCGGCCGGGCCGAGCGAGGCGGTGAGCTGCTGGGGGCTGGGGTGGAAGCCGCCCGCGACCAGGGTGTCGAGCAGGGCGTCGACCAGCTCGGGGCGGGCCGCGAAGCGCCAGGTGTCCAGCAGCGCCGCCGCGGGCCCCCGGTCTCCGTCCAGGAGGGCTCGGGCCGCGTCGATCCGGTGGGCGCGGTGCGCCTCTCGCTCGTGCAGGAACAGCTCCCAGCCCAAGTGTTCAACCTCGCTGTGGGCCCCGAGCGGGGCGGTGGGGCTCCGTACGATAACCGGAGTCCAACCGTTCGCGCCGCCAGATGAGCTGAGATGGGAGGGGTTGCAGGTCACGCGAGGTCATCCGTTGCCCCGTCAGGGACACCCCTGCAGGGCAATCGGCGGCGCGTCCCCCAACCCCCGAAGGGGGCGGGGGCTCACCCCTCGACGATGAGCGCGCGCAGCCAGGTGGCGCGGCTGAGCTGAAGAACGTCGCCCTCCTCCAGCGTGACGACGCCCTTGGGCAGAGTCTCCCGGAGGCCCCTTCGGATCAGCGCGCGGGAGCGGGACAGCAGCTCGACCTTGCCCTCGCCGCTCCAGCGCAGATGGCGCCGGGACAGGCGGCGGTCGACGAGGATCGTGCTCTCGTAGAGGGTGTGATCGCTGGCGACGGCGTCGGACCAGCGGCCGACCAGATCCCCGGGGCGCATGCGCAGGACGCGGCCGTCCTCGGGGCCGCCCAGCACCTGGAGGGCGTTGACCGGGCGGGGCGCCTTCATCTCGATGGTCCACTCCATCGAGTGCTCGGTGCGGTCGCCGTGCAGGGAGTCCAGGCTGGAGGGGCCCATCAGGCGGCTGCGCACCATCTCGCGGAGGAAGTGGTTGCGGTCCTTGGTGATGACGTCCCACAGCTCGGCCAGGCCGAAGCCGGGGCGGAGCTGGGCGGCGTAGGAGCGCAGGCGCAGCGTGCCGCTCCAGTCGGCCTTGCGGGCGGCGACGGGCACGAAGGTGGCCAGGTACTGAAGGAACTGCTCCCGGCGCAGGCCGAGCTGGAAGCGCACCCGCTCCAGGCCCGCCGCGCCCAGGGGCATGCGGGAGAGCGCCAGCGCCAGGTGCTCCAGCCCCACGAAGCCCGAGCCGGTGCGGCAGGCGATGCGGAAGGCCTCGTCGAGCAGGGCGGCGGCGTCGGGCGAGGGGCGCGGCCAGCCCTCGGGCACCCAGCGCTCGTGGACCAGGCAGGGGCGGGCCACGGTGCGCAGGTCGCCCACGAAGAGGACCTGGTTGTACCAGCGGGAGTCCGGGTGCGGCATGGCCAGGGCGCGCACCGCGCGGCGCCCGGCGGCCACCGCGTCGGCCAGGGAGCCGCCGGAGACCAGGGTGGGGTAGAGCGAGCGCAGGAACGCCTGGGACGCCTCCAGGCTGAGGCGGGAGGTAGGCGCGATGCACGCCGGGGCGCCGGCCTGGACGAAGCGGGCCACCAACCCGTCCAGCTCGGAGGGGGTGGCGACCCCGCCCTCGCAGACGTGCAGCACCACGAGATCGACCTCCCCCAGGACCGGCGCGAGCACATGGGAGGCGGTGCCGGCGGCGAGGCGATCGCCCTCCTCGCCCACCAGCAGCTCCACCTGCTCGCGGGCGGCGCGACCGTGGCAGATGACGTGCAGCACCTGGGCGGTGCCCTCGTCGGAGAGGGAGGCGGGCAGGCTGGCGCTGTCGACCACGCGCCGGGGCGTGGGCATGCCGAACTGGGAGGCCAGGGCGTCGATGTAGGAGAGCAGCTTGGCGGAGACCGGATCCTCGGGGGCGGGGCACCAGGTGAGGATCTCGAGCTGGTTGGCGTCCTCGGAGGGGGGCGAGGCGCCGTTCCGGCCCGGGGTCATGCGGGCGACGAGGGCGTCCTGGCTGGCCTCCAGGGAGTTGCCGGAGGAGCCCGCCAGCAGCTCCCAGGGCATGGAGCGGATGTCGGGATCCTCGGCGTCGACGACCAGGACGACCAGCTCCTTGCGCTCCTTGGCCGCCCCGAGCTGCCAGGCGAGGCTGGCGGCGAGGTCGGGGGTGGCGTTGAGCACCCGCGAGAGGCTGCGGCCTACCTCCTCTTCGGCCCGCGCGCGGTCGGCGTCCGCGCCGGGCAGCAGGATGAAGGGCATGACCTCGGGGCGCAGGGCGAGGCGCACCTCGCGGGTCAACGCCGCGACGTCGTCCCGGTCGAGCTGGCCGTAGACCGGACGGATGTCCCGATGGCCAAGCTCGATTCGCCAGGAGCCGTCGGCCTCGGAGGTGATGCGGAGGTGGATCGGGAAGGGCATGTTGACCCGTCAGGGCTTTCGAGGGGACATCCTACCCGGTGGCGCCGATCCCGTCCCGTCCGTCGCGTCGAGGCCACGGAAAACCACCTCGCCCGGAGGATCGCACGCGGCGCGATCCTTCAGGACGCGGGGCGACGCTGGCGCGCCGTGGGGCTACCACATGGCGCCCGCGTGCGGTAGCGTTGTGCGGATTGCAGGAGGCCCCCCATGCAGCCCGCTCTTCTCGCCCTGGCCCTCGGCCTGGGCTCTGCCATCGCCGATGACGGCGTGGAGGCTGAGCCGCCCACCTCTGAGACCACCACGGCGTCCGCCAACGGGACCGCCGACGGAGCCGCCGACGGGACCGCCGAAGGCGAGCCCGCCAAGGAGAACCCCTGGGATCGCACCGGCTGGGGCTGGGGTGGCGTGCCGGCGGTCGCCTACAACAGCGACGACGGCCTGGGCGGCGGCCTCCTGGTCAGCCTCTACCGCTACAACGGCCACACCGCGCCCTACAAGTGGTCGGGGACCCTGCTGCTGTACGTCACCACCAAGGGCGTGCACACCCACCGCCTGGACCTGGACATGCTGGAGGTGGGGGGGCTGCCGCTGCGCATCAACACCCGGGTGGAGTTCGGGGCGTCCAAGTCCAGCAACTACTGCGGGGAGGGGCCGGACTACGTCTGCGATACGGCCGAGGCCCAGGCCGCCGCGGAGGCCCTGGGCCTCACCGAGGGCGGCGACCCCATCACGCTGGAGGGCGAGGAGACCGACTATGCCTCCTTCGTCAGCCGCTACTACAAGATCCGCAACATCTACCCCAACGCCTTCATCAACGCGCGCTACATGCTGAGCGACAAGCCGCACCGGCTGGAGCTGATGGCGAGCTGGTGGGGGCAGTACTACATCCCCGGCGACTTCCAGGTGCGCGCGCCCTACCCCGAGAGCCGCTACGACCAGGACCACGCCGACGGCGAGCCCGGGTTCAACTCGAACCTGCAGTTCGGCGTGATGCTCGACAACCGGGACAACGAGCCCTCCCCCATCCGAGGCTACTGGAGCGAGGCCTCGATCCGGGGCGCGAGCCGGTTCTGGGGCAGCGACTGGCAGTACTTCGGGTTCAACGTGACCCTGCGGGGCTACACGCCGCTGGGCACCGAGCGGGTGGTGCTGGCGGACCGCCTGGTGCTGGATGGCATCGTGGGGGACCAGCCGATCTCGGCGATGTCCCGGGCGGGCGGCAGCCAGATCTACTCCTTCTTCGGGGGGCAGCGCGCGGGGCGCGGGGTGCGCAACAGCGGCGTGCTGGGCCGGGTGCGCGCGATGAACCAGACCGAGGTGCGCGCGACGGTGTGGACCCACCGCTTCCTCGACAAGGTCACCTTCGACCTCACCCCGATCGCCTACTACGACGTGGGCTACTGGGCCTGGGACTGGAGCGACATCGGCGGGGGGAACGAGGGGATCGTCTGGGGGACCGGCGGCGGCGTGCGGCTGGGGTTCAACAAGAACTTCATCATCCGGGCGGACGTGGGGGTGTCCCCGCGGGAGTCCTGGAAGGTGCAGACCTACATCGACATCAGCAACCTGTGGTGAAGCCGGTATGTTTGAGGCAGGAGGATGCCCATGAACCCGGCTCTGCTCACCCTGCTGCTCGGCTGCCCGCCCCCGGTGTTCGACGACGACACGGCCGCCCAGACGAACACGACGTTCACCCTCACCCTGGAGAACGTCAGCGCGCCCGGCTCGTTGGTGGCTAGCGACAGCTCGACCCACGACCAGATGTTCGCGCCGGGGATCTACGTCATCCACACCGCCGACGTCGCCCTGTTCGAGGAGGGCGTCGCGGCCTCCGACGCGCTGGAGCAGCTCGCTGAGGACGGCGACCCGGCCGCGCTCTTCGCAGCGCTCGACGGCGCCGACGGGGTGGCGAAGGTGGACTACCTGGGCCCGGAGGACTCGGGCACCTACGAGACCAACCCCCTGCTGCCCGGGGACCTCGCCACCGAGGAGTTCTCCGCTTCAGACGGGTACTTCTTGAGCATCGCGACCATGCTCGGCGAGTCCAACGACGTCTTCCTGGCCACGCCCTCGGGCGGGCTGCCGCTGTTCACCGACGACGCGCCCCTGAGCGGGGACCTCACGGCGGAGCTGCGCCTGTGGGACGCGGGCACCGAGCTGAACCAGGAGCCGGGCATCGGGGCCGATCAGGCGCCTCGGCAGGCCAACCCCGGCGACGGCGAGGCCGAGGGCGGGGTGGTCCAGCAGCTCGAGGGGACCGACGCGGCCGGGTGGAGCTACCCGCCGGTCAGCGACCTCGTGTCGGCGGGCATCACGGCGGTGACGGCGGAGTAGACTCCGGGTTGGACGGTCCCTCTGAGGGTCCTCTATGCTGAGGGCGTTCGGAGGGTGTGATGCTGAGCCTCATCGCCGCGTGGGCGCTGCTCGCCCCCGCCCACGCCGCCGAGGCCATGCTCGGCGTCGGCGTCCGGGGCACGGTCGGCGGCGCGGGCTTTGTGGAAGGCCCCCGCGTCATCGGGGCGGCGGACCTGGGCTGGTTCAGCCTGGAGGGCAACCTCATGGTGAACCCCAGGCCCGATCGGTACACCAGCATGGACCGGGCCCTCGTGGTCAAGGCCCACAACCAGGACAATACGGTCCCATTCCAGGTCCCTGTTCAGAACGACATCCTCGCGGCGCAGGTGTTGCTCTCCGTGGACGCCCTGTCGGAGGGTGCCCTGGACTGGAGGGAGATGCGCGAGGCGACGCTCGCTGGCAGCCCCCGACTGTACGCAGGAGCCGAAGCCCATCTGAGCCAGCGCAGCTACCTTCGGTACGATGTGTCCGCCGCGGACAACGTGCGGTCGGACCCGGCGGACCGGAGCTTCGGAATGGGCCTGGTCCTCGGCGCGGGGCTGGACCTGTGGTGGGGCCACCGCGTGGGCCTGCGGCCGAGCTGGTGCGCCCGCGCCACCGTCGAGGACCGCGTGTCGTGGGACTCGACGAACCCCGAGAACGGTCGGGACATGGTGGTCCGCCACGCCTACGTCCTCGACCTGGTGGTGAAGCTGTGATCGCGCTGCTGCTCGCGCTGAGCGGCCCGACCCACGCCGCCGAGTTGGGGATGTACGCTGGCGCGAGCTGGCTCGCCAACGACCCCTATCTCTACCGTCGGGGGATGCAGCTCGGGGTGGAGTTCGCCCCCAACCGCATCCTGAGCGTGAGCACCCTGCACGCCTTCCATCCGGACCTCGAGGAGGCCGACTGGACGCCCGCCAGCATGGCGTTCGCCCGCAACGTCTACTACGTCCCGGCCCCCTCCAAGCTCATCGCGCGGAACGAGCTGGCCCTGCGCATGACCCCGGTGCGCTGGGAGGGAGAGCGCTTCGAGACCCGCGTGGGTGCCCTGGCCGGGGTGGGCTGGGTGCGAACCCGGGACGACCTGAACGCCCTGCAGGCCCTCGGCGACCCGATGGCCGAGGCGACGCAGTTCCAGCGGCACCCCTCCCAGATCATCGGCCTCACTGGTGAGCTGCGCGGGGAGCACGCGGGGGTGCGCCTGAGCGCCAGCCAGGTGGTCTACATCGAGGTGATCAACAGCGTCACCCTGGAGATGCAGCACGCCCGCTTCATGAGCGTCGAGGGCACGATGTGGCTGTTCTGAGCACGCCCCGCTGCAGCAGGCAGAGGGCCGTCTCCTCCCGGAGGACAGGAAGCGCTCTCCCCCCGGGGCCGCGTTTTGTTCCCTAGAAAGCCGGAACCGGTGGCGACCCCTGTTGTCCTTCACATAATCTTGACAAGTTCCAACCGGAGAGAGCGATGCTGAGTCTCGTCGCCGCGCTGACGCTGGGGGTGACCCCGGCGCAAGCGGCTGAAGTGATGGTGGGCGCGGGCGCCCGGGGCACGGTGAACGGCCCCGGACGGCTGGACGGCCCGAGGGTGCTGGGCGCCGTCGACCTGGGCTGGTTCAGCCTGGAGGGCAACCTCATGGTGAACCCCCTGACCGCCCGGTACAGCGAGCTGGACCGCACCCTGGTGCTCATCGCCGGGAACGTCTCCGACACCGCGTTCCAGCAGCCCGTGCAGAACGACATCTTCGCCGCGCAGGCGCTGGTCTCGGCGGACGTGCTGCCCGAGACCGCCCAGGATTGGGGGAAGATGGGGGAGGCCGACTTCTCGGGCAGCCCCAGGCTCTACGTGGGCGTGGAGGGCCGGCTGGTCCAGACCGGCTTCCTGCGCTTCGATGAGACCACCGAGGACGGCGTGCGACTGGACCTGACCGACCGTCAGATGACGATGGGCCCGGTCTTCGGCGCCGGGATGGACGCCTGGTGGGGCCATCGGGTGGGCCTGCGGGTGAGCTGGTGCGCGCGCACCGCCATCGAGGACGCCCCGCAGTACGACCCGGACGTGCCCGTCGACGACCGCGAGCTGACCATCCGCAACTCCTACAACCTCGACCTGGTGGTGAAGCTGTGATCGCGCTCCTGATGGCCTTGAGCGGCACGGCCCACGCCTTCGAGCTGGGCCTGTACGGCGGCGGGAGCTGGGTCGCCAACGACCCCTTCGTCTTCCGCCGCGGGCTCCAGGTCGGGGTGGAGTTCGCCCCGAACCGCCTGGTGAGCGTGGGCACCCTGTCCGCGCTCTACCCGAGCCTCAACCAGAACGACTGGTCCCACCTGACCACCCAGCTCGTCAGCGAGCTGCACATCTCCCCGGACATCTCCCGGATCATCAGCCGGCACGAGCTGAACCTGCGGGTCACGCCGCTGCGCTGGGAGGGGGAGCGCGTCGAGACCCGCGTGGGCGCGCTCGGCGGCGTGGGGATGGTGCGGACCAACGACGACCTGGAGGCCCTGCAAGCCGAGGGCGACCCCATCGCGATGGCCACCGCGGTGCAGTGGCATGCCACCGGGGTGTATGGCCTCACCGGCGAGCTGCGCGGGGAGTGGGTGGGCGTGCGCCTGAACGCCACCCGCGTGACCTTCATCGAGACCGTCAACAGCGGCACCCTGGAGTTCAAGGGCAACCGCTTCATGAGCGTGGAGGGAACGCTGTGGCTGTTCTGATCGCGATGACCGCCCTGGCCCTGGCCCAGGACAACGCCGCTCCCCCGGTGGAGACCCCCGACACCCATTGGTACGCCTCGGTCAGCGGTGGCCGCGCCGTGCCCGCCATGAACCGCACGTTGATCGCCGACGGCGTCAGCGGACGCCTGGAGCTGGGGCGGGCCATGGGCCCGCTGCGGCTGGGGATCTCCTGGCGCACCCAGGCCTTCAACGTCCTGCACTACGCCCAGCAGGCCGAGCTGCTGGCCCCCGACGACATGCACCTCCCCGGCGACGGACAGCTCAGCCAGCCCGGGTTCTCGGTGGGCCTGGCGCCGCCGCTGCGCCGGCTCTACATCGAGGTCCGGGCGGGCGGCGGCCCGGCGTTCTGGACCTCCCCGATGGACGCGGAGTACTTCCAGCGGGAGGTCTTCGAAGACACCTGGGGCGGCGCGGCGAAGGGGCCGGGGCTCTCCGCGTTCGGCGGCTGGGCCGGCGGCGGCGGGGCCCTGGGCCTCCAGGTCGGACCGCCGGGCTGCGCGGTGGCCCTCTCCGTCGACGCGGTGGCCACCTTCGCGGGCGGGCTGTTCGCCAGCGTGGACCCGGGGCTGCAGTTCAGCGCGGCGTGGTGAGGGCTTGCCTGATCTGACGGAACGGACATATTCTGTCCGCAGGGGTCCCCGATGACTGCTCGCCAGCACACCGAGCCACTCCACTACCCGGACAGCGACGGTCAGCCCATCGCAGACAACACCCTGCAGTACCGCTGGATCGTCACCATCCAGGGCAACCTCGACGTGCTGCTGCCGGACTTCGTGGCGGGTGACCTGCTCTGGTACCCGGTCGAGGGGGCTCCCCACATCCGGGTCGCGCCGGACGTGCTGGTCGCGCTGGGCCGCCCCAAGGGCGACCGGGGCAGCTACAAGCAGTGGGAGGAGGACGGGGTCCCGCCGGCCGTGGTGTTCGAGGTGATGTCGCCGGGCAACACCGCCGCTGAGATGAGCCGGAAAGCGCTCTTCTACCGCAACTACGGGGCCCAGGAGTTCTACCTGGTCGACCCGGATCGAGGGACCTTGCAGGCCTGGGTCCTCGCCGACCGCGCGACCTGGGGCTTCCAGCAGATCGAGGACTACACCAGCCCCCTGCTGGGCATCCGGCTGACCAGCCAGGATGGAGAGCTGGCCCTGTACAAGTCGGATGGAAGCCCCTTCCTGAGCTTCTCCGAGCTGGCGAAGGCTGCCGCGGACGCCGAGCAGGCACGCCAGGACGCCGAGCAGGCACGCCAGGACGCCGAGCAGGCACGCCAGGCCGCCGAGCGCCGCGCCGAGGTCCTCGCCGAGCGCCTGCGCGCGCTGGGGATCGACCCCGACGCTCCTTGAGCGTACCCCTCTCCCACGATCCCCTGCTCATCGACCTCACGGAAGATCGCGCCGCTCACCCCAGCGGCGCGAGCAGCCGCGAGAGCGGGGCGTCCGCCCCCAGCCGGGCGCCCGCGACCGCCGCGCGGACCGCCGCCGCGATGGCCTGGGCGCGCTCGGGCTGCCCGGCCCGCTGGAGCACGCTGGCGGCTCGGGCCTTCGCCTCCCACGCCATCAGCACGTAGCCGCTGGCCTCGGCCAGGGTAAGGGCGCGCTCGGCCTCGTCCACCGCACCCTCGGCCCCGCGCTGCTGGAGGCACTGCGCCCCCAGCGCCTCCAGCAGCCCGATGCCGCGGAAGCCCTCCAGCCCCGGGTGCGCCGAGAGCGCCCGGGTGTCGTCCAGCAGCGCCTCCGGCTCCCCGGATCCACTGCCCAGGAGCACCCCGATGAGCCCCAGCCGCGACCTCAAGCCCTCGTGGACGAGCCCCAGGGTGCCGCAGGTGTCGACGGAGCTGCGCAGCCAGGCCAGCGCGCCGTCGAGGTCCCCGCGCAGCCAGGCCAGCTCCCCGAGGTGCCGGCGCACCGCCACCTCGGCGTACACCATGCCGGTGCGCCGACAGGCGGCGAGGGCGTCCTGGCCGGTTCGCTCGGCCTCCTCCAGCAGGCCCAGCACGAGCTGCGCGCCGCTCAGGTTGGTCAGGGCGACCGTCAGCCCGATCTGGTCCGCCGTACGCGAGGCCACCCGGGCGCAGCGCTCGTAGTGCTGAAGCGCCCGCCGCAGGTCCCCCTGGCGGTGCTTCGCGATCAGCCCGAGCACGTTCAGGGTCGCGGCCTCGCAGCGCAGGTCCCCCTCCTGCCGCGAGGCCAGCAGCGCGCGCTCCAGCAGCGCCACACCCTCGGCGATGTCCCCCCGCGCCTGGGCGATGTTGCCGAGGGTGTGCAGGGCCCACTGCTGCGCCTGGGCGGTCTCGGAGAGGCGCTCCAGGGCCTCCCGGATCAGGGGCTCGGCGCGGTCGGGGTCCTCCTCGGCCAGCAGATAGCCCTGGAAGACGCTGGCCTCGGTGGCGTACACCGGCAGGCCCACCGCCCGCGCGGTGTCGACGACCTCCTGCGCCCGCGCCACCGCCTCCTGCCGTCGACCCAGGGACGCGAGCAATTTGGCTGCGGTGAACATCATGGACAGCCGCGCGTCGTCCGCCAGCCCTGGGACCGCCAGCGCACGGCGGAGGATCGCGCTCCCCCACCGCACCGGGCCGAAGTAGTGGGCGGTCTGCCCGATCGCCCGCGCGCAGCCCGCGACGACCCGCGCGTCCCCCCGCTCCAGCGCCCGCTCGAAGCCGACCTCCAGGTTGTCGCGCTCGGCGTTCAGCTCGTCGACGTGGAGCCGGAACATCCGGTTGCTCAGCGAGCGGGTGTTGCCCTCCTCCCCCAGGCGGGCGAAGTAGCGGCCGTGGCGGTGCGCCACCGCCCGCGCGGCGTCTGCCCCGGACCACGGGCGCCCGGACCCGTCCAGGATGGCGCCCTCCCGGGCGAGCTGCTCGGCGGCGAACACCCGCGCGCTGTGGAGCAGGGCGAAGCGCGGCCCGCCCTCCCCGCCGGTGGTAGCCCGCAGCAGGTGCTTGTCGAGCAGCGCCTCGACGCCGAACAGGGTCCAGGGGGCCTCGGGCCAGGGGATGAGGTCGACGACGCGGCCAGCGGCGTCCGCGGTGAAGCCCCCTCGGAACACGCTGAGCTGGGCGAGCAGCGCGCGCTCCCAGGGCTCGAGCAGGGACCAGGACCACGCCAGCGCCGCGCGCAGGGAGCCCTCGGCCCCACCCCCGACCAGATGCTGGAGGAGCTGCTCCCCGCCGCGCTCCAGGGCCTCGGGTTGGGCCGCGGCCAGCTCGACGGCCAGGGGGAGCCCGTCGAGGCGCTCCACGACCCGGGCCAGCTCCGCGTCGGTGAAGCGCTCCGGGGCGGCCAGCAGCGCCCGCAGCAGGGCCACCGCGTCGGAGGTCTTCAGCGGCTCGACCTGGAGGCGGGCCGCGGCGTCCTCGGCGAGGGGGTAGCGGGTGGTCACGAGCTGGACGAGGTCCGGGGCCCGGCTGGCCCAGGCCCGCACGACCGCCCCCAGGCCGTCGGCCAGGTGCTCCACGTTGTCCAGGATGAGCAGCGCCGGCCCCAGGGCGGCGAAGCGCTCCCCCAGCCACCCGGCCCGCGCCTCGGGGTCCTCGATGGGGGGCAGCCGCAGGCCCAGGGCGTTCGCCACCCGGGCCAGGGCGGCGTCAAGGGTGCGGGCCTCGGCCAGGTCGATCAAGCGGGTGGCGCGCGCGCTGCCCTGGCCGAACGCGCGGGCCAGGCGGCTCTTGCCGACCCCGGCGGGGCCCTCCAGCGCGATGACGCGGTGCCCCCGCTCCACCAGGGCGCCCAGGCGGGCGAGGTCCGGGGCGCGGCCCACCAGCGGAGAGGGGTCCACCGGGGCGGGCGCGTCCGCGTCGCTGAAGGTGAAGGTGCGGGCGTCGGGCAGCTCCTCGGTGTCCTCGACCCGGGTGAGGGCCTCGACCCAGGCGCGCAGGCCGGGCCCCTCCGGCGGGCGCAGCGCCGAGAGCGCCCAGCCCAGAGCGGTCGCGCTGGGGATGCGCGCCCGGGGCTCCAGGGCGATGAGGCCGGCGACGACGTCGGAGAGCCCGGGGCAGACCTCCTCCAGCGGCGCCCGCAGGCCCCAGCGGCGCAGGGCGTCGGCGGGGTGGGCGAGCCGGCGCCAGGCCGCCTCGGCGTCGTCGGCCTCGAAGGGGCGCGCGCCGGTGGCCAGCTCGATGAGGCAGATCCCCAGGGCGAACAGGTCGGCCCGGCCGGAGACCTCCTCGCCGCGGGCCTGCTCGGGGGCGATGTAGCCGGGGGTGCCCGCGACCCGGGGGGTGTTGCCCTCGCCCCGGACCGCCGCGATGCCGAAGTCCACCAGCCGCACCCGCCCCTGGCGGTCCACCAGCAGGTTGCTCGGCTTGAGGTCGCGGTGGACGACCTCCACGACCCGGCCGTCCAGAGGCAGGGCGTGGGCGTAGGCCAGGGCGTCGGTGACCTGGCGGGCCAGCTCGACGAGCGCCGCCCCCGGCAGCGGTCCTCCCTGGCGCAGCAGCCGGGCGAGGTCGGGCCCCTCCACCCGCTCCATCGCCAGGAAGAAGCAGCCGTCCCGCTGCCCGAGGTCGAAGATCTGGGCGATGTTGGCGTGCTGGAGGCGGGCGCCGAGGCGGGCCTCGGCCTGGAGCATGGCGTCCCGCTGGCCCCGCAGGATCTTCAGCGCGACGGGCTTGCGGAAGCCGGCGGGGCCCTGCAGCTCGGCGCCGTAGACCCGGCCCAGGCCGCCCTCACCGAGCACCTCGCCGATGAGGTAGCGCCCCCAGCGCAAGGGGAGCTGGTCGGGGCGCAGCGTTCGGATGTCCGGAGCGTTCACGGGCTGTCCTGGCCACGTCCAAGCCTATCGCGGACGGGTGACCGGCGTCGGCTTACCGGGGCGCTGTCACTCCTCCCCGCCCTCGGGGATGGGGCGCCCGCTGTCCCGCCAGGCCACCGCCGCGTGGAAGCCGTGGTCCTCGGCGTAGCGCTTGAACCACAGGCCCTCCGGGGAGTGGCGCGTCACGCCGTCGAAGAAGGTGGCCAGGGTCTGGGTGCGCCCCAGGCCCATCGCCTCGACGGCCTGGTTGATGACCATCTTGTGCATCATGAGCTGGTTCTTGGGCACCCCGGCCACGCGGGCGAGCAGGGCCTCGACCCGGTCGTCCAGGGCCTCGGCGGGCGTCGCCTCCAGCACCAGCCCCATCGCGGCGGCCTCGCGGCCGTCGATGAGGTCCCCGGTGAACAGCATGCGCTTGGCGCGCTCCGGGCCGATCCGGTAGACCCACATCGCGGTGGTCGGGCAGCCCCACACCCGGGCGGGCGGGTAGCCGATGCGGGCGTCCTCGGCCATCACGACGAGGTCGCAGCACAGCGCGATGTCGCTGCCCCCGGCGACCGCGAAGCCGTGGACCTTCGCGATCGTCGGCTTGGGGCTGCGCCACAGGGACATGAAGGCGTCGGTGCAGCGCCGCATGAAGCGGTAGTCCCGGGTGGGGTCCCAGGGCATGTCCTGGGTGAAGGGGTTCTCGGGGTCCTCGGCGAACTCCTTGAGGTCGTAGCCGGCGCAGAAGGCCCGGCCGGCGCCGCTGAGCGCGATGGCGTGGACGCGGTCGTCGTCGTCGGCGCGGGCGACGGCGGCGGCCAGCTCCTCGGGCATGGCCCGGCTGATCGCGTTGAGGCGGTCGGGGCGGTCGAGGGTGATGCGGGCGATCCGCCCGTCGACGGCGTAGCGAAGCGTGGTGAAGGACATTCGGGGCTCCTCCTGCAGAGGATATGTCGAGGAGGTGCTGCTGACCCTGCTCGCCTGCCACAACCCGCCGGCCATCACCGGGCCGACCACCCGGCTCGTGCGCGTCGTGGACGACGTGCCGCTGCGCGCGGACATCTACCACCCCGCCGAGGTGGAGGGCGCGCCGGTGGCGCTGCTGGTCCACGGCGGGGCTTTCGTGGAGGGGGCCCGGGACGACGAGTCCACGGTCGGCTGGGCGCACCGGGCGGCCGAGGCCGGATTCGTGGCGGTGGCGGTGGACTACCGGCTGCTCGCGGACCTGCCCGACGACGCGCCGGGCTACCCCGCGCCCCTGCTGGACGTGGCCTGCGCGGCGGGCTGGGCGACCGAGGTGCTGGAGGACGTCGGCCCCGGGCGGGTGGCGGTGGGGACCTCGGCGGGGGGCACGCTGGCGACGCTGACCGCCCTGGGCGCGGCCCCCGAGGACCCGAGCTGCCCCTGGGAGACCCCCCGCTTCGACGGGGTGGTGGCCCTCTACGCGGTGCACGACTGGGCGGCGCTGGCGGACACCCGCGCGCTGTACGCCAGCGAGCAGGCCCTCCTCGGGAGCGACTGCGCGGATGAGGCCGATCGCGTGGGCATCTGCGCGGAGGCGTCCTCCGCGAGGGCCGTCGCGTCGGGGGCGCCGCCCTTCTTCCTCGCGGCCTCGGCCGACGACGGCGCGGTGCCCGCCAGCCAGTCGGCCCTCATGGCGGAGGCCCTGCGCGAAGCCGGGGTCGCCGTCGAGCATCGGGAGCTGACCGAGGCGGGCCACGGCTTCTCCACCCGCGCCAGCCACCCCGAGGTGGGCCCGCTGCTGGACGAGATCGTCGACTGGATGGGGGCTGCGGCGGACCCCTGAGCGGTCCATCCGGTTGCGACCGGGGTCAAATGGAAACAAACTGGTGACGCCCCGGTCACGCGCCGGGGCTTGAATTTCCATGATGGAGGAGACGAAATGACGCGAACCCGACTCTCTGCCCTGTTGCTCGGCCTCACGACCTGCCTGGCGATGGGCGCAGGCTGCGGCGACAAGGACAACGACACCGCAGCCGACGACACCAGCGGCGGCGACGACACCGCCACCGCCGAGGTCTGCGACGACGGCGCCGACAACGACGGCGACGGCGCCACCGACTGCGACGACAGCGACTGCGTGGCCGACCCGGCCTGCGTCGAGACCGACTGCGCCGACGGCGCCGACAACGACGGCGACGGCGCCACCGACTGCGACGACAGCGACTGCGCGACCGCCGCCGAGTGCCAGACCGAGGACGAGTGCGCCGACGGCGTGGACAACGACCAGGACGGCGTGAGCGACTGCCTGGACGAGGACTGCGACGCCGACGCCGCCTGCACCTGCGTGTCCGACGCGATCACCAACTCCGGCCAGTCCGTCCTGAGCGGCACGACCGAGGGCGGCAGCGACCTGTTCCCGTCCAGCGAGGAGTGCGGCAGCAGCGAGGACGGCAGCGGCAACGACTACGTGTTCGCCTGGGCCGCCCCCGACGAGGGCTGCTGGAACATCAACACCGACGGCAGCGACTTCGACACCATCCTGCGCATCGTCAGCTCCTGCGACGGCGAGGAGCTGGACTGCAACGACGACAGCGAGTTCGGCCTCCAGTCGTCCATCACCGTGCCCGGCGTGCCTGGCCACACCTACCTCATCTCCGTGGACGGCTACGGCGCCGATGACGTCGGCAGCTTCGTCGTCAACATCGGCCCCGGGCCGCTCGGCGGCGCCACCGATCTGGGCGACGCCACCGGCGCGAGCGTGGCGAGCGGCGACAACAGCGGCGCCACCGCCGCGGTGGACAGCGACTGCGGCTCCAGCCCCGGCGCCAGCGTGATCTTCGCCTGGACCGCGCCGAGCACCGGCGACTACACCTTCGACACCTACGGCTCGGACTTCGACACGATCCTGGGCCTCTGGGGTGGCGATCGCTGCCAGGAGGAGGAACTCACCTGCGACGACGACGGCGACGACGAGGTGAACAACGAGTCCGAGTTCACCGCCACCGTCGAGGCCGGCACCCCCTACTTCATCGTGCTGTCCGGCTACAGCGCGGCCACCGGGAACTACATCCTGAACATCAACGAGGCGGCGCAGGAGTAGCGCCGAGGTCTGCGGGCTCCCTGTGGTAGCGTGACGCTGCGCGAAAGGGAGCCCGCATGACGCTCTGGACCACCGAGACCGTGCGCACCAGCATGCTGGAGCAGACCCTCAACCGCCTGAGCCTGGACGGCTGGGAGGTCTTCTCGGTGCTGCGGGGCGCCCCCAGCGACACCGGGTCGCCCCAGGTGATCGTGGTCGCCCACCGCAGCGCCAGCCGCCGCGAGGTCGAGGAGGCCGTCGAGACCGGCCCCGGCTGGGTCGAGGAGGCCCGCGACCTGCTGCAGCAGGGCCGGAAGATCCAGGCGATCAAGCTGGTGCGCGCGGCCACCGGCTGGGGGCTCAAGGAGTCGAAGGAGTACGTGGAGCGGGATCTCTAGGCGAGCAGGCAGCCCCCGTACAGCCGCGACATGATCTGCACGCTCGCCTGCAGGCACCCGGGGCAGTCGTCCACCTTCTGGCGGTACGGCTCGATGCGCTCCCCGAACCAGATGTCGTCGACGCTCTGCCGGCGCACGTTGCCCACCGGCTCGTGGTCCATGCCGCAGCGCACGACGTCGCCGTTGGGCAGCACGTACATGAGGTCGCGCAGCTCGCGGCAGGTGAAGCGGTGCTGCCGGCCCTCGATCTGGTGACGGAAGGTGTTCTTCGTCAGGAAGCGGCTGAGCAGGTGGTCGACCAGGGGCAGCTCCCGGCGGGTGCCCACCCGGCTGTCCTCCAGCGCGGCCAGGGCGCGGGCCTTGTCCTCGACCATGATGACCTGCTGGAGCCGGACCTCGGGGGGCACGGTGCCCACCAGGAAGGGGTCGACGTTGACCCCGGGGATGAGGTCGGCGCCCAGCTCCTCGGCCAGGGCGAGCATGTCGTCCAGCTCGTGGACCGACTGGTCGGTCACCGCGAAGTTGATGCCGAAGCGGAAGCCGTAGCGGGATTTAAGCTCGGCGACCTGGCGGGCGGTGCGGGTGACGATCTTCCAGCTCCCCGGCACCCCGCGCATGCGGTCGTGGGTGGGCTCGGTGCCGTCGATGGAGATGCGGAGCTGCAGCCCCGGCCAGGCCACCGCGTGGATGGCCTCCACCGTGCGCCGGGTCAGCATGCCGTTGGTGGTCATCTGGAGGATGTAGGGGTCGACCTCCTCCCGCACGCTGGTGAGGATCTCGACGATGTCGTTGCGCACCAGGGGCTCGCCCCCCAGCACCTTGACGATGTCGAGGGAGCGGAGCTGACGGAAGACGCCGCGCCACTCGGCGGCGGTGAGGTCGTCGTGCTCGGAGACCTGCCAGCTCGGGCAGCCGATGCACTTGAGGTTGCAGCGGAAGGTCACGATGAAGTGCCCGGCGTGGGGCCGGGGCACCCAGCCCGGGTCGACCCGGCGCATCGTGGCCGAGGTCGCGATGTTGCGCCAGGCCCGGGCCCGGCGCCGCAGGGCCGCGCGGCGCCCTTCGATCACATCGTCACCATGCTGCGGGGGTTGACCCAGCGCTTGAGCAGCAGCGGCGTCAGCTCGCCGCGCATCGCCATGCCGCTGACATAGGCGCCCATGCGGACGAGGTTGGCGGCCTGGGCCATCGCGATCAGGGGCTGGGGGTTCTCCTTGAAGGCCTCGTTACGATACAGCCGCCAGATGAACTCCTTGGGCAGGAACGGCTTGTTGCTGAGCACGATCAGCGCCAGCCAGCGCTTGTCCGCCTTGGGGCGGGGGTAGTTCAGGTCCACCCGGAACTGCTCGAAGGCGTGGGTGTTGACCCCCTCGATGTCCTCCTCGGTGATGCGGCCCTCGCGCAGCAGCCGCCGGGCGAGGTGGGTGTGCGGGTAGATGGTCAGCCCGAACAGGTACAGCTCGAAGGGGCGCTCCAGCGCCATGATCATGTGGAAGAGCTGGTCCTTGTCCGCCTCGGTGGAGTACGGGTCGTCCCAGATGATCTGGAGGTTGGACTGGATGTCCACCGCGCGGAAGACCTCCTGCGCGTCGAGGATCTGCTGGTTGGTGGTCTGCCGGTTGTAGAACTCCTGGTTGACCCGGTCGTTGGCCTGGATGCCCATGCAGACGGCGCGCAGGCCCGCTTCCTTCAAGCGCTGGAGGGGCTCGTAGGAGACCATGCGGGGGTCGACCAGCACCTCGAAGGGGATGCCCACCCGCTTGGGCCACTTCTCGGCGAACTCGTCGATCCAGTCCTTCCGGATGGGGAAGACCTCGTCGTCGAAGCGCACCACCTTGATGTTGGTGCAGAGCTGCTTGGCGTACTCCAGCTCCTGGATGAGGTGCTCGACGCTGCGCACCCGGAAGCTCTTGCCCAGGCCCTCGTACAGGGGCTTGGTGAGGGTGTTCGAGCAGAACGTGCAGGTCCAGTACGGGCAGCCCCGGCTGGCCAGCAGGGTGTACTCGGGGTTGGTGATGAAGGGGTCGCCCTGGGAGACGGCGTCGCCCTCGACGTGGAACTTGTCGTCCTGGGTGTGGAAGTCGCGGAAGGGGATGGCGTCGAGGTCGACCAGGGGGGCCAGGTCGTTCTTGTAGACGGTGTCGCCCTGGCGGATCCAGAAGCTGGGGCAGCCCAGGACCGAGCGGCCCTCGTCCAGCGCCACGAAGAAGCCGCGCACGGCGTCGTCGACCTCGCCCACGGCGATGTAGTCGGCGATCTCGATGCACATCTCGGGCAGGAAGGTGGGGTGCATGCCCCCCCACAGGATCGGCAGGCCCAGGGCTGCCCGCACCCGCTCGGTGAGGTACTTGGCCATGCGGTGGAAGGCCGAGGCCCGCACCGAGAAGCCCACCACGTCGATGCGGCGCTCCCGCAGCAGGTCGATGAGGGCGGTGACCTCACGCTCCTCGGGCCAGGGGAAGCGGTTGTTGACCCAGTCCTTGAAGTAGACCTCGGTGACCGCGAAGCCCTCCTCGCGCAGCGAGGACGCGACGTGGCGCACCCCGTTGTTCTCCAGCGCGTAGAGGCTGATGATGGCCACACGCAGCCGACGGGACGGTCTTCCTGACGCTTCGACGACGGACACGGGTTCCTCGGGCTTGGACACAACTTACCCGCTCATCGCCTGTACGGGCAATCGCCGCAGAGTATGATGGGGCGACCGGTGACCGCGCCGGGGTGATTCAGGAGGAGTCCCATGCTGGTGCTGTTCGGCGCCAACGGCCGCACAGGGGTCGCGGTGCTCAGGGAGGCCACCCGGCGGGGCCTCGCCGTGCGCCCGATCGCCAGGGACGACCGGGACATCGATCGGATCAAGGGCATGGTCGATGTCCAGCGCCTCTCCTACGCCGACCCCGAGCACCTGGACGCGGTCCGCGCCGTCATGGAGGGCGCCACCGCCGTGGTGTCCTGCATCGACCCCCGCCACAGCGGCCCCGGGGCGATCATCTACCCCCGCGAGGCCACCGCCAACATCGCCCTGGCCGCCGCCGAGGTGGAGGCGGGCCGGCTGCTGCACGTCTCGGTGATGGGGGCCTTCCGCTGGTCCTACAGCGAGATCAACCAGCTCTCCTTCGAGCTGGAGAACGGCATCCGGGACGTCGAGGCGCCCTGGTGCATCCTCAAGTTCAGCGCCTTCTTCGACGAGGTCCTCGAGGGCCACGTCCGGCCCCCCGACGGGCGCGCGCCCCACCCCCTGCCCAGCGGGGCGCGGTGGTCGCCCCTCTCCCGGCGCGACGCCGCCCGGATCACCCTCGACAAGCTGGCCGCCTTCACCCCGGGCCGCATGCAGTGCGTCGGCGGGCCGGAGACCTACTTCAGCAGGGACCTCGATCAGGCCATCGCGCCCTTCGTGCAGAAGCGCCGGGGCCCGAAGACCCGCTACCTGCCGCTGCCCCCCGGAGACGTGTCGGTGGACGCGGGCACGACCCGGGCCACCGCCGGGGCCCTGCCCCAGGACACCCTGGCCCAGGCTCTGGAGGGCCAGGACAGCGACACCGCGGAGCCCGCCCTACGGGGGACGGTCTACCCCCAGGGGGACCCCCCGGCGCACCCGGCGGACATCGGGCGAGGCGGCCGGGTGCTGGCCACCGCGAGCGCGGACCTGCGCCGGGTGGTGCACGCCCAGCTCGTGGCGGACCTGGCCCGGGTGGGCGTGGACGCCGAGGGCGCGCAGCTCGACTTCACCCGCGCCAGCGCGGGCCCCCGCCATGTGCGCGCCCACGGCGGAGAGCTGCCGGAGATGACCGGCGTCAGGGTCCTGTCCACGGACGGCGATCTCCGCTACACCGGCGACGTCGACCTGCTGCGCGACAAGCTCGCCGAGGAGTTCCGCTGCTGGTGGGCCGGCGAGGGCATCCCCGTGGAGATCTGGCGGGACCTGGACCTGGGCGTGCGCCGCCGCCTGGCCCGCGACCCCCACTTCCGCGATGATCCACTGGTGGTGGGCTTCCTGGCGCAGAACCCGGCTCAGCGCTGAGCGACTCGGCGCCTCCGCAGCGCGGCCAGCGCCAGCAGCAGCGCCGCGCTGCCCCCGGAGGGCCCGCCCGCGCAGCCGCAGTCCTTGCCGCCGTCGCCCGTCAGCCCGCTGTCCCCGGTGTCGTCGCCGCCGCTGCCGTCGTCTATTTGGACCTCGACCGCGCTCCAGGCCTCGGCGCTGGGGTCGAAAGACCAGGCCCCGCCGACGTCGCCAGCGTCGTCCTCGCCCCCGATGAGCAGGATCGTCCCGTCCGGCAGCGCCGCCGCCGCCGCTCCGCTGACCGGGTGGGGCAGGTCCGGCAGAGCGGACCACGCGAAGGCGTCAGCGTCGAAGACCCAGGCGCTGGGGCCGGCGACCAGCGACGCGCCGCTGGTCTCGCCGCCCAGGTAGTAGACCTTGTCGCCGAGCTGTGCGGTCGCGCCCTGCGGGTGCAGCCCCGGCCCGCCGGGTAGGCTGGCGCTCCCCCAGGAGCCCCCCGAGTACCCGAAGAGCCGGAAGCTGTCGTCGCCGCCGAAAAACCAGGCCTCAAGGGAGCTGCTCCCCACACCCCCGGCCGCCCAGGCGACCGGCGCGTCGGGGAGTTGGACCCAGGCCAGCTCGTTGGTGAGGCGCCAGATGTCCCGCAGGGTGTTCCCCACGGCGTCCACACCGCCGAAGACGTAGACCTCGTCGCTGCCCTCCGGGACCCAGGACACATGATCGCGGCGCGGCGTCGGGGGGTCCCCCGTGGCGACCTCGGCGCGCCACTGGTTGTTCTCGAAGAAGTGGAGGTCGTTGAACATGTCCCCCGAGGCCTCCTGGCCGCCGAACGCGACCACGCGACCGTCGGGTAGCGTCACCATCGTGTGACCGAGGCGTGCGGCCGGCGCATCGCCACCCTCGACCCGCGACCAGATCGCGGTGTCCGGGTCGCGGACCCAGGTGTCCCCGAGGGGGTTGCCGTCAGGGTCCAGTCCTCCGAACAGCACCACGCGGCCATCCGGGAGGGTGGCGACCGCAGGGTCGACGCGCTCTGAGGGTGAAGGATCCCACTCCTGGGCGAAGACGGGGAGGCTCATCAACAGGATCAAGGTGTTCATGCCCACCCATCAAGCAAGGGGCATGCCAGAAAAGTCCTGCTCCAGGCTACCGTTTTGAAGGGAGCGTGTGGGATTCGCCCCACGTCGATGTGCGATACCACCCTCGTCAGCGCACCCACACCTCGCAGCTGTAGAGGTTCGACTGGCCGTCGCAGTCGTCGTCGTAGCCGTTGCAGGCCTCGTTGGCCGCCGGGTTGACCGCCGGGTCGGCGTCCACCTCGCCGGCAGGGAAGCACCAGGGCGATGAGGAGGCGCCTTCCCTGCGCCCGAATCCTTGGGGGGGGTCGAGGGTACCAGAAGGACTCAGGATCCTGGGCGACATCCGCGCCGCGCCAGCACCCGGAGGACCGCCGTGGTCCGGGCGCTCACGTCCAGCGGCTGCCCGGCCAGGAGGGCCAGCCCCTGCGCGATCTCCTCGTCGGGGGTGGCGCCAGCGCGCGCGCGGGCGTCCTGCAGGGCGGCCTCCGCCTCCCCAGGCGCCCCTTGAGCCCGGCGCCCGAGCACCTCGACCAGCCGCGCGAACACGCCGACCCCCCCGTCTCCGACCTCGTCCGCGCGGGCCCGAGCGAGCGCACAACACCGCAGGGCCTCGCGGGTCGCGCCCAGCTCCAGCAGCAGCAGGGAGAGGATCATGCCTGTCAGCGCGGCGTGCTTGTGGTCTCCGATGCGCTCCTGCGTCTCCAGCGCGTCGAGGAGCCGAGCCTGCGCGGAGGCGTGGTGGCCACGCTCAAGCTCCAGCAGCGCGAGGTTGGTCTGTACGATGGCCTCGGCGCCCACGCTCCGGCTCATGCGGTGCATGTCCAGGGCGTCGGAGAGCATCGGCTCGGCCTCTTCCAGGTGCCCCTGCTCCAGGAGCAGTGCCCCCAGGTTGGCGCGCGCGCGCGCCTCAGCGACCAGATCCCCCATCTCGTGGTGCAGCACCAGCTCCCGCCCGAGCGCGGCGCGTGCCTCCAGGAAGCGCCCCGCGTGGAGGTGCAGGTTGGCCACGTTGCCCAGCGCGCGCGCCATGCAGAGCCGGTCGTCCGCCCGCTCCGCGTACTCCATCGCCCGGTGGTGGGCCTCCATCGCTTCGTCGACACGCTGGACCCGCCGAAGCAGGAGGCTCAGGTTCGCGCAGGCCCGCGCCACCTGCCGGTGGTCACCGGCCGCCAGCGCCTCCTGGATCGCCTGGACGAAACAGGACTCTGCGCGGGCGACGTGCCCCTGCTCCAGCGCGGCGAGGCCCTGGGCGTTGTGTACCCGCGCGAGCACCTTCGGTGCGCCGGACGACCGGGCGAGGCGCTCAGCCTCCAGCAGCGCGCGCCCGAGGGCATCTCGGTGCCCCAGTCGCCGAAGGGCCGCTGCGCGGGAGAGTTGAACGCGAACCTGGAGATCCGTCGGGACCTCGGCCTGCCCACCGGCCCGCTCCAGCAGCCCGTCCAGGAGGTGGAACGGGCCCTGCCGCTCCAGGATCAACGCCAGGATGAGGGCCGCGCGGGCCGCACGCTCGGGCGCGCGATCCAGGCTTCGTTCGAATACCGCCTGCAGGTCGGCGTAGTGGGTCAGCAGCGACGCCAGCGCCTCCGCGCCCCCCAGCTCGGCGCGCTCGGCCAGCGGCGCGCAGCGGCTGAGGATGAACGTCGCGTGCCGCTCCTCCGCGACCGCGGGGTCATCGAGCGCGTCGCGGGCGAACTGTCGGATGGCCTCGGGCAGGATCAGCCGCCGCTGGCCGCCCACGCTCGGGCGCTCCTCGAGCACCACGCAGCGGCGCCGCAGCCGGCCGAGCAACCCCAGCGCCTCCCCCAGGCGGTCCGGTTCGCCTCCCCCGCACATGTGTGCGAAGGCCTCGGGTGTGAACGGCGCGCGGAACACCGACATCCTGAGGAGCGCGGCCCGCTCGTCCTCGTCCAGCAGCGCCCAGGTCCAGCCGACGGCGGCCCTGGGGCTGCGGTGACGCGCGGCGGACGCGGCGGGGTCGGTGAGGGCGCCCAGGCCGGACGCCTGGAGCAGCGCGACGAGCTGGGGGGCCGGGATGAAGGCCAGGTGTGAGGCCGCCATCCGCAGGGCGAGGGGGAGGCCCCCCAGCAGCCGGGTCAGCGCGACCAGCGCGCTGCGGTCGACCGGCTCCCCTCCGGCGGCCGCCACCGCCTCACCGAGCAGCGCGAGGGCGTCGTCGTCCCCCATCGGCTCGAGCTGCAGCGGCCTGGCCTCGAAAGCCGGCACCACAAACCGCGAGGTGGCGACGATCGACGCGCCTTGAGCCTCCGCGCACCAGGACGAGAGGAGCCGGAGCCCGTCTTCATCGACCTGCTCCAGGTTGTCCAGCACCAGCACCCCGGAGAGGGCCCGGAGGGCGTCGGTGACCCGTCCCTCTGCCCGCGCCGCGCTCGACGTCGTGGTCATCCGGAGGCCGAGGCCATGCGCGACGGTGACCAGCACGTCCGGGCGCGTCCGAGCCTCGACGAGCGAGACGAAGACCACCGGCCGAGCCCGCTGCATGGACACCAGCCGCGCAGCCTCCGTGGCCAGCCGCGTCTTGCCGACCCCACCGGGACCCACCAGCAGCGTGGGTCCTGCGGCGTCCTGGAGCCTGCGCAGGAGCCTGTCCATGTCGGCGGCCCGCCCGACGAAGCGATCCGCCGTCTCCCGTGGCGGCGCAGGGGGAGGAGCGCCCAGGACGACGCCGGTGAAGACGTAGCCCTTCCCCGGACGGGTGCGGAGCAGCTGCGCCCCGAGCGGCCGCCCCAGGCGCGCGCGGAGGACGCTCACCGCCTTGAAGAGCTTGGAGCGCGCCCGCGCCTCGGTGTCCCCCCAGACGGCCTCGAGCAGCTCCTCGTAGCTCAACAGACGCCCCGGGTGTGCAACGCAGTGCCGAAGCACCGCGATGTGCATCGGCTCCAGCGTCCCCTCCTGTCGAACCCCGTTCACCGAGACCACCCCCCGCTCCAGGTCCAGCAGGACCGGGCCCGGATGGATCAACAGGGAGGAGGCAGACATCGCCGGTCCAGATAGCGGCCTGCGGCGCCGGGGGCAAGCGTCGCCGGGGCGTTGGAAACTGTGTACAAACAGGACATCAAACGCGGCACCTCGTATGACTGGATCGTCGGCGACGGGCAACACACAAACAACCCCGAGACGCCGACAGAGGTGTGATCATGCGTATCCATCACGCATCAGGCGTTCTCTGTCTTGGATTCATGGCCGTCACGCCAGCGCACGCCGGTGGGGATGTCTCCGGTCAGCTCGTCACCTGGAGCGGCGCGGCCCTGGTGGGGGTCGAGGGGGAGGTCAAGCTCCTGGAGGATGAGGAGGTGGTCGCCGTCGAAGGCACGGCCTCGGACGGCAGCTTCCTCATCGAGTCGGTGCCCTCGGGGATCTACGAGCTGGAGGGCGCCTCGCTCGACGACAGCCTGGTCGGAACCTGCGACCATCCGCTCGATCTCCGGCCGGAGCCCGCGGCGGCGAGCTGCGTGATCGTGCTGGACGACTGAGCCCCGCGGGCGAGCCGAAAGAACCGTAAGAACAAGCGGCCCCGGGAGGCCTTGCGCCCCCCGGGCGGCCCGGCCATAGTGCCAGCGACGGCGCGAGGCCGCGCCCGTCTCGACACAGTGAGAGGACCCACGCGCATGAAGGTGCCCTTGGGAGGGGGCTTCGTGCGCGTCTCATCAGGAGGACAGAGTGGCTGCACAGCGAATCGGCCTCGTGAGATCCGGCGCAGGTCGGAGCTACGACGTGAAGTGGGACCCGGCGTCCCGGCAGGTCTTCGTCTCCTACGCAGGCTGGTCGCTGTGCGGCCAGGCCTCCAGCAGCAGCGACGCGATGCGTCGGGCAGAGGCCTACCTCTATGACAAGTAGTTCGGAGCGGCGATGACGACCGATGGAATCAGATACCGTGCGCTCGGACGAGAGCCGTTCAAGGCCCTGCTCGAGGTTCACCGCATCAACTCAACGGGGAGCTCCCTCCCCGTCACGCCGGACGAGCATGGGCTCATCTGCCTGCGCTGCGAGAGCGTGACGCCCATCGCGCCTTGCCCCAACTGCGGAGAGCATCACCACATCCTCGGCTTCTCAGACGGCCAGGCCGGTCTCTTCTGCAGCGCGTGCCAGCGCGGATTCACCACGCATCGTTGCACATGCGGTACGAAGAACCCCGTCTCCGGCCTGACCCTGGCCGAGGTGGACAACGGCAGCGGCGACGGCTCAGGCTGCGGCTGCCTCCTCGCGGTCGGGCTGGGGGTGCTCGTCCTCCTGTCGGCGGCCGCCCTGTTGTCCGGCTGAATCGGATCGAGCATGACACCCTTGCCGCACCGCACCGCAGAGGCCCCATGACCGCCCCCCCGGCCGACGACGATCTCCTGAACCGCTGCCTCGAGAGCATGCTGCGCGAGGCCTCGCCGGACAGGGAGCCGGAGGAACGACAGACGACGGGCCCGCCGCTCCCTCCAGGAGCCTGGCGGGAGCACCTCCACCCCGACGGCCTTCACGCTCTCCGCGAGATCCGTGACGACCCCCAGCTCCATGCGCTCCTCGACTCGACCCGGGACCCGAACGTCCGTCGGACCGCGATGATCGTGCTGGCGCGCGTCGTCATGATCGGCGAGCCGGTGGCCGCCTTCGCCCACCAGCTCGGCGGCATGAGGCCGGGCGAGCCCGACCTCACCGCCCCGCAGGCGCAGGAGGCGCTCGCCTGGATCGAAGACCTGGAGCGCATGCTGCCTGGCCACCTCCTGACGCGGTGGGCGCGCTGCATGGTCTGCCGCGCTCACCGAGACCACAGCGAGGCGCTGGACATCCTGGAGGGGCTCGCGCGGGACTTCCCTGACCACGAGGAGATCCTCGGCGCGCTGGCGTCCCTCTGTCTGGAGGCCGGGGAGCCCGAGGCCGTGGTGGAGCTGCATGAGGAGTTGGAGCGGCGGGGCCGACGCAGCCGGGCGGTCGACCACGCGGCGGCGCTGGCCCTGGTCCAACTCCTCACGGAGGAGGCGGTCAAGGCCGGCGCCGTAGACCCCGGCGCGCCGCTCGCCGCGCGCATCGACCACGCGATCGCTCTGGCCAGGCGCGTCCATGACGAGGCCGACCCCGAAGACAGGGAGAGCACCGCCGCGCTGCTCGCCGGCCTCAGGAGGCTGGAGCCGCTCGGCGCGTCCCTGGGGGCGGCGCTCCGTGACGCCTGGGCTCCGCCAGATCCGGTCCCGGGCGAGGCGCTGCCCGTCAACGGCCCGCCGCGCTACGCCATCCGGTTCGGCGCGCTGGAGCGCTGCACCCTGCCGGACTGGCCCTACAGCGAGCACCTCTCCAATCCGGTCTTCCTCGCCGGTTGGATCCGCCGCGACGCGCTCCTCGCCCAGGTCGGGGACGGGCTCCGCGCGCTCCTCGTGCGGTCGCCCTGGCCGATCCGGAGCTGGACGATGGGGTCCGTGTGGCTTCGGGACGACGAGACCGTCCTGGAGATGTTCCTCTTCGCCACCCCGCAGCCCCGAGAGCAGCCCGACTGTGTCGCCAAGCTGAGTGTCCGCTATGACGACCCCGCGTCCGGTGTGCCGAAGGCCGCGACCCTGAACGCCCTGCTCCCCCGTGAGCTGCTGCCGCAGCACACCGAGGCGTTCCCCGCGGCGGAGCGCTGGTTGGCGCAGGCGGCAGACCCGGCGGCTCCCCCACCACCGACCGTGGGGCATCCGAAGGGCGCGGGCTGGAGGCGCCCCCTATGGATCGGGGCAGGGTTGGTGGCCGCGGTGGGGCTGATGGCCTGGCTCGTGCTCCACTGACCTTCAGCCTCGCAGCAGCTCAAGCACCCGCAGGGCGGCCACCGGCGGCAGCTCCATCTCCAGCGCTTCGCGAAGCTCGACGTCGTCAAGCAGGTCTGCAGCCGCCCGAAGGGCCAGCGTCTGAGGACTTGAGAGCGCGTCGCCCGCCACCAGCCCGTCGTGGAGCGCCTCGAGCGCGATCAACAGACCCTCCAGCGCATCACCACACGACGTCGTCGCCAGGCTCAGGGCGAGCAGGGTCCGATTGCGCTCTGCCGGATCCAACGTCAACTCCTGAGCCTCCTCAAACAACTGGCGGGCCAGGTCGAACTCTGCGGTCGCCAGAAAGGACCGCCCCATCTGATCCAGAGCCGCCGCACACCCAGCCGCGTTGCCGACCCGACGATCCTCCGCGATGACCCGGGCGAGGCGACGCCTCCCCGTGGCGTGATCGCCCTCGATCACGTCCAGCATCCCGAGATAGTAGGTGGCGTTACGCAGACGTGCAGGGTCTTGGCACGCGGCGACCGCCTGCTCCAGGACCACGCGCGCCTCGCGTAGTCGATCGAGCTGGATCAACGCCGCGCCGCACGCCTTGAGCGCGTCGACGCGGACCCGGTCGTCGGCACAGTGCATGGCCGGTTCGAGGTAGCGGAGCGCCTCTTCGGGCTTCCGCTCCAAGAGCGCCCTCTCTCCTGCCTCCACCTGAACCTTCGCCGCGTCGGCCCCGCCGAGCTTCAAGGCGAGGTGGACGCCTCGCTCGCGCCAGGGCTCGGCCGGGAACCCCAGAGCAGGCGCGAGCCCCATCAACATCCGCAATCCATCCACCGCCCGCTGGAGATGGCCGGCGGCTTCGGCCCGGGAGGTCACCGACCGGAGCATCCGCCACGCGGTCTCCAGCTCGCCTCGGGCGCGCTCCAGCAGCGCAAGCTCCTGCAGGAGATCCAGATCGAGCGCGACATCGGCGACCCTCAGCGCCTCCTCCCTGGCGTGCACCAGCTCCTCAGCCGCCGCCGCGAGGTCGCCAACACGCCGGGCCGCCTCAGCCCGAGCGATGCGCCAACGCGCCACCAGGGCGGGGGTGCCCGGGGCCGGGAGCGCCTCGGGAGCCGCACCCTCCAGCCCCAGCTGCGCCGCGAGCAGCCGGACCTCCACCTCCTTGTTCCGGTCCCCGACCCAAGCGCACAGGCGCATCGCCGCCGCCACGTGGCGCCGCGCCCCCTCGGCGTCCCCCGCGCCGTGTCTGATCGACGCGAGCTGCTCGTGCGAGGCGATCAGCTCAACGTGGTGGCCCAGCGCGCGGTCCATCTCCATCGACCGGACGAAGAAGCGCTCCGCGTGCGCCATCTCCCCACGCCGCTGCGCGATGAGGCCCAGCTCATGGAGCGCCGCCGCTGTCGCCGCTGTATGGGGTGGCATGGCGTCGACGAAGTCGCGCAGGGCCCGCTCGGCGTCGGCCTGACGTCCGGCGCGGCGCAGCGCCCGCACCAGCGCAAACACCGCCTCGGGGGCGTGCTGGATGCCCTCCCCCGCTCGGGTGTGGTGGAGCGCCTCTTCCAGGAAGTCGACCTCCTCTGCCCCACGCGCGCCCACCGCGAGCTGCGTCCACCGGCGCGCCAGAGCCTCGTGGGTCGTCCGGCGGACGTCTGCAGAGAGCCCCCCGAGCACGGCGCGGCGGACCCAGGGCGGGGCCAGCCACGTCACCCGCCGGAGGCCACCCTCGACCCGAACCGCCAGCCCCTGCTGCTCCAACCCCGCCAGAGCCTCGTCTCGGACCTCCTTTCGGGACCTGCCGCAGCGCAGCGCGGCCCGCCGCAGCGCGGACCGATCCGCTGCCATCAGGGTGTCAGGGTCCGCAGGCCGGGTGTGCAGCGCCAGCGCGGTGAGCATCGTGCCCGCCAGAGGGCCGACGGCCGACGCCCGCGCGGCGGCCGCCCCGACGTCCACCCCGGCCTCAGCGGCCTCCCGAAGCGCCTCCGCCGAGGGCGCCGCGTCGCGCTGGAGGAGGCCCTCCACCCGCCGGAGGGGCCCAGGGAGCCCACTGGTGGCCGCGAACACCCGCCGCGCGACCGCGTCGTCCCCCCCGGACCGGCGGACCCGCATGCGCACATGGGCCAACCCGAGCGAGCCGACGGGGTGCCGCTCCAGGCCCGAGGAGGCCAGGACGTCGCCGCCCTGCGCCGGCACCCCCAGCACCACGAGGCGGAGCGCGCCGGGCGCCCGGGACCAGCGCTGCAGAGGCGCGGCGTCATCCAGGCCCGAGGCGTTGAGGAGCGCGACCGCAGGGGTAGCCCGATCGATCCGGACATCCAGCTCCCCCGCCCGGGCCGGGGTGTAGATCGCCCACCCCTCTGCGCGCAACGCCGCCAGCACCGCGGACACCACAGCCTCGGCCTCAGCGCCCGGGGGGCCATGCACCCAGGCACCCGGTCCTCGCTCCAAGGCCGCGCGGAGGCGGACCACCTCGCCCCGACGCCCCTCGGGGGTTCCCGGGGAGGGCTGCGGCCGCGACAACACCTCCGCGCGGTGCGCGTCAACAGCCGCCCACCCGACCGCGCGCACCAGCAGCGTGGGGGTGGGCCACTGGTCGGGCTCCGGGTCCCGCCCGCTCGCCGGGCGCCGGGCCTCCTGCCGGGCCGATGCGAACGCGTCCGCCACGGACCGATCATCCCGGGCCAGATGACGGTAGAGCGCCGCGGAGAACCGCCGCGCGTAGCCGTCTCCCACCGAGGCGGTCATGCCTACGACCGCAGGGACACCCAGCTCCAGCAGCGCCTCGGCGAGGCTCGCTGAGGCGCCGGCGTGGCCCCCCGGCGGCGCGCTGGCCGAAGCGCAGCCGGCCAGATGGACGAGGCGAGGCGGCGCGACGCAGAGCGCCTCTGCCCACAGGGTCCTGGCATCCACCCAGCGCGGGTAACCTCGGTGGTCCTCCAACAGCAGGGCACCCGCCTGACCATGCGCGCTGATGTGGAGGACGTGACAAGGCCAGGCCTCGAGCACCTCCCGAAGGCGCCCGAGGTCGGCGCGCTCCATCCACAGCACGTCCACGAGCCCCCGGCGCTGGAGAGGCCCCAGGACATCCAGCACCACGCTCCGCTCCGCAGCCACGTCCAATGCGGCCAGGCGGCGTGTCGGATCGAACGGGTCTCCGAACAGGGCCAGGATGCGCAGGGGCCGCGCGGCGGGCGTCACGCCAGGGGGGAGCTCCCGAGGCGCCCCGTGGACCACCGAGACCTCAGGGTGAAGCGCGAGCGGAGGCCCCCACCCGCCCGAGGCCTCGGGGATCCGCAGCAGGTCCCAGGGCAGATCGTGCAAGGTGGGCGCCGCGACCTCCACGCAGACCTGGAGCCGGTGCTCCGGCGGCAGCCCCCGGATCGCCTCGGCCACCGCCGCGCCCACGGCCCCCCGCAGCCAGCCCTCGGACAGCACGGTCCCCAGCGCCAGCGCGGCATCATGCAACGCGTGGGGTGACCCCGCGAGGCCCGCCCGGGCCCGCTCCAGCTCGTCCAGCGCGTCGCGGAGAGTGAGCCCGGGGTCCCGCGCCAGCGCCGCGGCCACGCGCCCGCCGCAGGTCCAGCGGGCCTCCGTCGCGTCGATGTGCAGCACACCCCAGGCCGGACGCTCCACCGAACACCCTCCGCGATCCCTGGTTACTCTGCCATGGACCGCAGCGCGAGGTGGAGCATGCGCGAGCCCGAACCCCTGCGACTTCATGGCTGCGTGGTTCGGCTGGACACCGGGGAGGTGACGTTCGACGACGGGGGCGTCGACCGGCTGACCGAGCTGGAGGGTCGCATCCTGCGGGTCCTGGCCGATCGCGCCGGGCGGCCCGTCAGCCGGCAGCAGCTCCTCGAGCTGGCTTGGGGAGAGCCCTCCAAAGCGCCGGAGACGCAGCGGAGCGCCATCCACAAGCTCCGCATCAGGCTCCGGGACACCTCACACGAGCCCCGGATCATCGAGACCCTCCGGGGGCGCGGGGTCCGTCTCCTCACGCCGGCCTCGCCAGCGCCCCCTCCCGGTGGGGGAGATCCTGTCCTCATCACCTGCCTGTCCACCGCGCAGACCCGCCGTTGCCTGATCGACCTCGGCCGCCGGGTGGAGGAGACGGTGCGCCTGCTCCGCGAAGAGCTGCGCCTCCCGTCCGTCATCCCTCACACGTCAGGGATCGGCGTCAACGTCGACTACGGGCTCCGCAGGCAGGACACGCCGCTGACGCCGGACCGCACGCTCCAGGAGCAGGACGTCGAGGCCGAGGACCACCTCTTCCTCACCATGACGCTGCGCCTCTACAACCACGGCGGCCCGAGCGGAGACCCGATCCACTGGCGGGACCCCCTGCAGGAGCGGGCTGCAGAGGACGCCGCAGTCCAGGCCATCGCCCGGCAGTTGGCGCGGATGGGGTTCACCGAGGTGGGGTGAAGCGCTGCACCGTCACCTCCAGCATCCCCATCCCCACCATCACCGGCCCCGGCCCCCACGCCGCCAGGGTGCGCTCCCGCAGCGCCTCCTGCCCCCCTGGCGAGAGCAGGTCGACGTTGTACATCAGCGAGAGGCCCCGCCAGGCCACCTCGGCCTCGCCGGTGAAGCGCACGTCGAAGTCCGCGATCGCCGGGGCCGACCAGTCGGGCGGGCCGAACAGCTCGGCCAGACCCGCCGCGCTGCGGGCGCGGGGATCCCCGATGCCCAGGCCGGGGGCGCCCTCGGCGCGCAGCAGGGCGAACAGCTCGGTGAGGAAGGCGCCGTAGCCCCCGTGGCGCGCCCGCGCGCCGATGACCGCGCAGAACCGCCCCCCAGGCCGCAGCACCCGGGCCAGCTCAGCGACCACCGCGTCGACCTCGGACATCAGCATGAAGGCCATGTGGCAGGTCACCACGTCCACGCTGGCGTCGGGCAGGGGCAACGCGGCGGCGTGGGCCTCGATCAGCCGGGTGTCGGGCCCCAGGCGGGCGCGGGCGGCGGCCAGCTCCTCGGGGCTCAGGTCCACCCCCACGCAGTCCCGCGGCCCCCGGGGGTCGTCCCGGATCAACGCCAGCAGGTGGCCGTCGCCGCAGGCCAGCTCCAGGAGCGTCGCGTCCGGCCCGGCCTCGGCGGCGTGGTCCACCAGGCGGTCGTAGGCGCTGCGGCCGTCGTCCCCGCGCCAGTCGGCGAAGGTCTGCGCGGTCGCCCCCGGGTGCGCGGCGTGCCAGCTTCGCAGGAAGTCATCTCCGGTCAACGCCATGTGTATCCCTCAAGATAAATACCGATACGATAGTCTCGCAATCTGGAGACAGAGGAGCCCCCTGCGGCCCGCCACGCCCCTTTGACGGGTTGGCACGCCGTTTGCTTCAACAGAGAACGACGGCGCACAGCGCTCCGGTCTTTCAAAGTTCGTCCTCCTCGCCCTCTGCGCGGTGCTCACACGCGTAGCTCACTGGTAGAGCATCAGTTTTGGGAACTGATTGTTGCAGGTTCGATTCCTGTCGCCAACACAACCCAGCACCTCCACTCGGGCGAGGAGGCCCCTAATCGGGACCGCGATCGGCGTCCCCCACGCGGTGCTCACACGCGTCGCCAAATGGTAAGGCAACAGACTCTTAATCTGTCAGCAGCGGGTTCGAATCCCGTCGCACAACCACAACAAGCACCTCGACTCGGGCGCCGATCGCCCCCGACTGTTCCAGGCCGCCCCCCATGGGGGGGCGGCCGCTTCCTTCCGACCCTCCGGCCGGCGCCCTCGGGCGCAGCGGCCGCTCTCTGCCTGCGGGAGGCCCTCATGACCACCATCGATCCGGCACGCCTGGAGGCCCTCGGCCCGGCCGAGCAGCTCCTGCGCACCCTGCTGACCCACAGCGACCACATGGTCCACCACCGCCCCGGCGTGGTGGTCGAGGACGCCTCGACCCCGGCGGGCGTGCGCTGGTTCCCGGTCACCCACAAGGACAAGGTCGTCTACCGCCTGGAGAAGAAGGGCCGCCGCCGCGCCCGCGTCGCCATCGGCGCGCTGCAGCGGGACGGCCGCGTGCTGGGCGCGAGCGGCGCCCTGGTCGGCCGCTACCGGGCCCCGGGCCTGTTCCCGGAGGTCGCGGCGTGGCTGTACGGCCAGGTCGCCGAGGTGTGGCGCCTGGACAACGACTTCGCCGCGCGCTGGGCCTCCTGGGCCTTCGCCGAGGAGCACCGCGACCTGAAGGTCGCCCTCGCCGCGCTCATGCTCGTCCAGAGCCGCTGCGGTGAGGCGGTGCTCGAGGACGGCGAGGTCCTGTTCCACGACGACGACCTGCGCGCGGTCGGCGAGGCCATGTGCCTGCTGCGCCGCCGGGACGGCCGCGACCTGAACCCCAAGCTGCTGCTGCGGGTCGGCGAGCTGCTCTCCCTGCAGGAGGTCGGCGAGATCAACCGTCGCCTGGGCTTCGGCCGCTCGGCGCGCAACCCGACCCTCGGCCGCTGGCCCAAGGCAGTGCGCCGCTGGCTGCGCCACCGGGAGCAGAACCCCCGCATGCTGGAGGGTCTGGTCCGCGCCGGCTACCGCCGGACGGTGATGCAGCTCGCCCGTCGGGTCGGCTACAAGCCGCTGAACCCGCAGTTCTTCGCGATCCTGCGGTGGAAGCAGACCCAGGCCGGCGACGGGCGGCGCGCGGTCGCGCTGGACCTCGCCGTGGACGACGCGGAGACCTGGCAGGGCCTCAGCGAGGCGGAGATCTGCCGGCGCATCGTGCGCACCCGGCCGAGCTGGAAGCGCGTCGTGGGCCTGCTGCCCGCCGAGCCGGGGCTGACCCGGGCCATCGTCGCTGCGGCGGTGGAGGCGGGCTGCGTCTCGGACGCCGACCTCGTCATCCTCACCCCGACCCTGGAGGACCTGGGGCTCTTGGAGATCGAGGCCATCGGCGACCGCTGGCTGCGGGCGACCGAGGCGGCGGAGAACACCCGCGCGGCGAACATCGCCCAGCGGGTCCGCCGCAAGGACACCGCCGACAAGCTCCGCGAGGCGGCCGACAAGGCCCTGCAGCGCGAGGTGGAGAAGGAGCTGCGCGACCTGCGGGTGTACTGCGCGGTCGACATCTCCGGCTCCATGTCCGGCGCGATCGAGCGCTCCAAGGTGCTGCTGACCCGGTTCCTCCAGGGCTTCCCCCTGGAGAAGCTCACGGTCGCGGTGTTCAACTCCACCGCCCGCGAGGTCCCCATCCGCCACCCGTCCGCGAAGGGCGTCGAGCACGCCTTCAAGGGCTACAAGGCGGGCGGCGGCACCAGCCACGGCGCGGCCTTCCAGCAGGTGTTCTCGAACCACCCGCCGGCCGCGCACGAGGATGCCCTGGTGATCGTCGTCGGGGACCAGCAGGACAACCCGTTCGCCGACGCGGTCCGCCGCTCCGGCGTGCGGCCGGTGGCCTTCGGCTTCGTCGAGGTCGACAACGGCTGGTCCAACCAGGTCCGGGCGGTCGAGGACACCGCTACCGCGCTGGGCGTGCCCTGCTTCCGGCTCGACGAGTCCACCTTCGATGACCCCTACGCGGTCTCCCGGACCCTGCGCCGGCTGATCGCCTCCACCCCGGTCGGTGCCCGCAAGGCCAGCACGCCCCTGGTGGAGACCATCCTCAACACCCCGCTCCTGGAGCGTCCGCTCTGGGCAGCCTGACCGGAGAGGTGCACGATGCGCTGGACCACGCTGCTGTCGACCTCGCAGGAGGTCACCGTGCCGTGGACCGGGGGTCACCGGGTGTGCGGGCGGGGGCGCCGCTGGCGGATCGCCGGGGCCACGCCGACCGAGGTCGGCTGGCACCGGTTCTCGGTCAGCGGCGGCCGTCAGGCGCGGTGGCTCGGCCCTGCAGAGCCCGTCGAGGGCTATGAGCAGGGCCGGGTCACCCGCCGCGGCTACGCCCTGGGGGACCGCCTGGTCCCCGATGAGGCCGGCGTACACCCCGACCCGGCGCGGGCCTTCGCCCAGTCCGAGCGGCTGTGGCTGGCCCCGGTCGGATTGGAGCGCTTCGCCCGCGTGCTCGCGGCGCGCAGCGACGACGGCCGCGAGGTGTTCGTGCGCCAGGAGTTCCCGATGGGCCCCGAGCCCGAGGTCCAGGCCGCCTGGGAGGACGGGCTGGAGCACATCGACCACATCCCCGGGGTCTCCCCGGCGTTGGAGCTGTGCTTCCGCTGGCTGGTCCACCAGCGCCGCCTCGCGCAGGAGCGCGCCGCGCGGCTCGCCGCCGAGCGGGAGGCGCGGGCGCGCCGGGAGCGCCTCCGGGGCCTGCTCGGAGACGGCGCCCGGCGCCGGGTGATGGCAATGGAGGACTTCGACGCCGCCGCGCGGGCGGCCCTGGCGGTGTCCGGGGCCGAGCTGCTCGACCACCGGCCGGGCACCGAGGGCTTCGACACCGTCGTGCGCTTCCGCTTCGGGCACCGCCGCTTCGAGTGCGTCGTGGAGACCGGGACCCTGCGCATCCTCGACGCCGGCATCTGCCTGGAGGACCACACCACCGGCGAGCGGGGGGACCGGCGGTTCACGCTGGAGTCCCTGCCCGCCGTCATCGACGAGGCCACCCGCAGCGGCGTGCTGCACGTCTACCGGGCGGCCTGAGAAGGAGAGACCATGAACACCCTGAACACAGCGCTGCGGGCGGACGAGGCCCGCCTGAACATCACCTTCGACGGTCAGAACGGCGACCTGCTCCAGCCGGTCCTGGTCGGCGCTGCCGACGCGGAGCTGCTCCGTCAGGCCGCCGAGGCCATCGCCACGGGCTCCGTGCCCGGCGTGCGCCCGCGCGGGCCGGTCGACCTGAGCGGGTTCGTCGTGGACCGCTTCCCGCCGACCGCCCAGGTCCCCTACCACCGCGTCTTCGTCCGGCCGTCCACCCCGTTCGGCTAGGAGGTCCCCATGCGCGTCACCCTGATCGGCGCCGGAGCCCTGGGCTCCCACGTCGTGCTGCTCGGCCGGAACCTGCCGGTCGAGTGGACCGTCATCGACTTCGACCGGGTCGAGCGCAAGAACACCCTCTCGCAGTTCCACAGCCGCATGGGCCTGGGCCGCAACAAGGCCCAGGCGCTGGCCCAGGCGATGCAGGGGCTGTTCGGCCTGCGCCTCAAGACCGCGCCCCACCGTTTGGGGCCGGACAACGCGGACGCCCTGCTGGGCGACGCGGCGGTGCTGGTGGACTGCGTGGACCACGCCGAGACCCGGCGCCTCATCCAGCGGGCGGCCCGCGCGCGGGGCGTGCCCTGCCTGCACGGCGCCCTCGCCGCGGACGGCGCCTACGCCCGCGTGATGTGGGGCGAGGCGTTCGCGGTCGACCCCGGCGGCGAGGGCGAGGCCACCTGCGAGGACGGCCGTCACCTGCCCTTCATCGCGATGGTCGCCGCCCGCATGGTCGCCGCCCTCCAGCGCTGCATCGAGGACGGCGTGCAGCACAGCGAGCACGTCCACCCGGGCGGGCTGATCGAGGTGTAGGGAGCTACTCCGGCCCCACCTCGATCGCCCACGGATGCACCGCCAGCGCCTCCTGGTCGGACGGGCTGAGGCCGGAGGTGATGTCCTGCAGGAGGCGGCGGGCGGCCTGGCCGTAGGCGGTCTCGCGGTCGGTGCGGCCCCGGGCGCGGGCGTGGATGAGGCAGGAGACGAGGTACTCCATCCGGCAGAGCAGGGCGGGCTCGGCGTCCATCCACTCCCGGACGGGGGCGAACACCCGGTCGGGGTCCTCGCGGCCGCGGAACGCCCGGGCCCGCGCCGCGCAGGCCTCGCCCAGCGCGGTGAGGTGGCCCGCCTCCCGCAGGCGCTGGGTCGCCGACTCCAGCAGGTTCAGGGCGAGGTCCTCCTGTCCGCGGGCGGCGCAGGCCTCGCCCAGGGCGGCCTTGATGCGCGGCGCGATGGCGTGGAGGCCCGCGCGCTCGCTGCGCTTGAGGGCCGGCTTGAGCACGTCGTTGGCGCGGTCGTGCTCCCCGGAGATCAGGGCGACGCGGCCCTGGGCCAGCGCCACGGCCGCGCAGAGGAAGAGGTGCTGGCGCGGGTCCAGCTCGGCGGTGAGCGCGGCGAGGCGCTCCCGGGCCTGCCCCAGGCGCAGCAGCTCGATCTCCGCCTCGGCCACCCGCAGGCTCATCTGGGCGTAGCGGGACAGGGTGCCGCTCTCCCGGGCGGCGCGCAGGTCGCCCTCCAGCAGCTCGATGGCCTCGGAGAGCCGCCCGCGGTGCCGCAGCGCAGACGAGAGCGCCGCGCGGGCCTGCCACAGGCCGTCCTGATCCCCCACCCCGTCGAAGCGCTGGAGGGCCTCCCGGAAGCGACGCTCCGCCTCGACGAGCTGGCCACGGTCGAGCAGGGCCATGCCCCCGGCCACCAGGGCGCGGGCGATGTCCGGGTCCCCGCCGGCCGCGCGGGCCGCGTCGAGGGCCTGCTCGAACCAGTGCTCGGCCAGCTCGAACCGGCCGCTGAGCCACTGGAGGTGCCCCACGTCCCGGGAAACCCGCGCGCCGAGCCGCCGGTCCTTCCCGCCCGCGAGGGCCTCGAACGCCCGGTGCAACCGCGCCGCGCCGCTCTCCAGCTCACCCCGGGCCATCTGGAGGCGGGCGAGGTAGAGGTCGACCTCCCCCCGCATCACCGGGTCGCCGTCGGCCAGGGCGTGGGCGCGGTGGAACGCCTCGTCCACCGCCTGCCCGCCGGGCCGGACCGCCGCCAGGGCCCGGCCCAGCAGCAGGTAGAAGCGCGCCAGCTCAGACCGGGTGGTGGTCCGCGCGGCGTCGGAGACCACCTGGACCTCCTCCAGGACCGGCAGGGCCTCGGGGGCGCGGCCGGACTCGATCATCGGCTCGGCCCAGCGCAGCAGATCCGCGATGGCGGCGTCCACCCGACCGGCCGAGGCCAGGAGGTGGATCTTGTTGGCGCTGACCGGGGCGTCGGCCACGGCGCGGGCCATCAGGCGGCGCAGGACGTGGCGCCGGCTGGGGCGCAGCCGCTCCAGCACCAGGTCCCGGGTCATGCCCAGGCGGAACGACCACAGCTCGCGCCCGCCCTCCTCGCGGCAGCGCAGCACCCGCGCGGTGGCCAGCTCCTCGAGCAGCTCCAGGGTGTCGTCCTCGGAGCGGTCGATGGCCCGGGCGATCAGGGCGACGGTGGCCTCCCCGCCGGAGACGGCGAGGGCCTCCAGGGCGCGGGTACAGGGGCGGGACAGGCCGTCGAGGCGCAGGGTGAGGGCCTCGCGGGCCCCGCCCGGGATCGTGATGCGCCCCGAGGAGCGGTCCACCCAGGTGATGCTCGACCCGGTGCGGCGGGCCTCCAGGTGGCCTTCCTGGACCATCGCGCGCAGCACGTCCTCGACGTAGCCAGGCCAGCCGCCGGTCAGCTTGTGCACGGTGCGGGATATCTCGGGGGAGGACAGGGTCCCGCCGAGCATGCCCCGGATCAGCTCGTCGACCTCCTCCAGCCTCAGGGGCTTGAGGTTGAGGCGCCAGGCGTCGGGGAGCTGCTGCCGGATGGAGGCCCCCGGCGCGTCGGAGTCGTCGGTGGAGCAGCCCAGGAAGATGACGGAGGCGCCCTCGTCCTTGAGCAGGGTGCGCACCCGGGCCAGGGCGCTCAAGGCCATCGGCGAGGCCCGCTGGAGCTGGGAGAGGCCGACCACCAGCGGGGCGTCGTCCAGGCCGCAGCGGCGCACCAGCACCCGGGTGATGCTGGCGCACAGCGCGACCTCGACCTCGGCCGGCAGGGCCTCGCCGGGGGGGAGGTCCGGCGCGACGGCGCCCCCCGCGCGCAGGGCGCTGACCTCGCCCTCCAGGGCGACCAGGTCGTCGGGGGGCAGGGAGGACCAGGCGGCCTCGACGACGTCGACGAGCACGCCCAGACCGGGATCTCCGGTGAAGGTCCCCCCGAAGACCCGCCAGCCCTGGCCCCGGGCCTCGGCGATCGCGGCCTTGAGCAGGCGGCGGCGCCCGGAGCCGGGGGGCCCGACGATGAGCACCATGCGCCCCGGGCGGGCCCGCCCCAGGGCGGCGCGGATGGCCTGCAGCTCGGCGCTGCGGCCGATGAGGCGCTTGGGCTTGGAGATGACCACCCGGTCCCGGGCGGGGGTGGCCCCGGGGCGGCCCCGCAGCCGGGCGGCGACCTCGGCCGCCGACTGGGGGCGCTCGTCGGGGTCCTTGGCGAGCATCTCCAGGATGAGCGCCTCGACGTCGGCGGGCAGGGCGGGCACCAGGGCGCGGGGCGGGATGGGCGCCTTCTCCAGGTGCATGCGGGCCAGCTCGTGGGGCGTGGGGGCCTCGAACAGGCGCTTGCCGGTGGAGAGCCGGTAGAACAGCGCCCCGAGGGAGTAGATGTCGGAGCGGTGGTCGACCTCGTCGCCCCGGATCTGCTCGGGGCTGGCGTAGGCGAAGGTGCCGACGAACTCGCCGGCCCGGGTGATCCGGGCGACCTTGCCGGTGAGGCGCGCGGTGCCGAAGTCCAGCAGCTTCACGCGCTTGTCGGAGAGCACGAGGATGTTGGCGGACTTGAGGTCGCGGTGCACGATGCCTCGGGCGTGCAGGTACTCCAGGGCGTCGGCGACCAGGGCGACGATCCGCAGGACCTCGCGGGTGCGGCGCGGGTCGCCGGGGCGCCCGGTGGCCTTGGCGTGGACCTGGACGGGCACCCCGTCGAGCAGCTCCATCGTCAGGTAGGGGGAGCCGTCCTCGTTGGCGCCGTAGCGGTAGACCCGGACGATGTTGGGGTGGTCCAGGCGGGTGAGAGCGCGGAACTCCCGGGAGAACCTGGGCATCGCCAGGCCCCGGTGCGTGAGCAGCTTGAGGGCCAGGTGCTCGCGGGTGTTGGGGTCCTCGACCTCGAAGACCGCCGCCATCCCCCCCTGGGCGAGCGGTCGGACCACAGCATAGGGCCCGATCTGCTCGGGGATGGGGATCGAGACCTCCTTCAAACCGTTCAACCTCCCGGCCCGGCAAGTGTAGCGCGAGCCCCTTCACCGGGCGAGGCGTGTTACGTCGAGCTATCGTCGTTCCATCTCCCAAGCACGGGTTCTCATCATGCTCGCACTCACTCTGCTGCTCGCCTGCAGCGGATCCTCGTCGACCTCCTCCCCCACCGACGTGGCGGCGAAGCGCGACGTCACGCCACCGCTGCCGGCCGTGGCCCCGGTCATCGCCCAGGACCCCAACGGCGTGGTCGCCTCGTGGGAGGGCGGTCAGATCACCTACAAGGAGCTTCACCAGGACATCGGCACCCAGCTCGCCAAGCTCGAGGTGGAGTACCTCCAGAACCGCTACAACCTGGAGCGTCAGGCCCTCGACGAGGCCGCCTACACGAAGCTGATCGAGACCGAGGCCGCCAAGCGCGGGGTCTCCCCCGAGGACGTCATCAAGGCCGAGGTCGAGGACAAGGTCACCCCGCCCACCGCGGCTGAGGTCGAGGAGTTCTACCCGGTCATCAAGCGCCAGCTCCGCAACCAGCCCCTCGATCAGGTGCGCCCGCAGGTCGAGCAGGTGCTGCTCAACCGCAAGCAGTCCGAGCGCATGCAGGAGTGGCTCACCGAGCTGGAGAGCAGCTACAAGCTCCAGACCCACCTCCCCTACCCCAACCTGCCCCGGATCGAGGTCTCCACCGACGACGACCCGGCGCTGGGCTCGGCCGAGGCGCCCGTCACCATCGTCGAGTTCGCCGACTACCAGTGCGGGTACTGCCGCAAGATCTACCCCACCCTGCGCGAGCTGCTCACCGAGTACGACGGCAAGGTCCGGCTGGTGTACCGGGACTACCCCCTGGGCGGCCCCAACCCGGCGGGCATGACCCCCGCGATCGCGGCCAACTGCGCCGGCCAGCAGGGCAAGTACTGGGAGATGCACGACACGCTGATGAAGGCGAGCAGCTACTCCGGCCCCGAGCTGGAGGCCCACGCCCAGTCCTCCGGGCTGGACGTGGCGAAGTGGAAGGACTGCATGAACGACAACGTCGCGCAGGTCCAGGAGATCACCGCCGACTTCGAGGCGGGGCGCGAGGTGGGCGTCAGCGGCACCCCGGCGTTCTTCATCAACGGGATCTTCCTCAACGGCGCGGTGCCCAAGGAGCAGTTCGTCTCGGTCATCGAGCGGGAGCTGGGTGAGGGTTGAGCGTGCTGCTCATGGCGCTCACGGGCGCGGCCCTGGCGGCGACCCCGGTGACCTCCCTCGGCTATGACTACGTGCCCGAGCAGGTCGCGTATCGGGGCCTCACCGGCACGCTGACCCTGGACGGCGTCGAGTACGGCGGCCGCCGCGGCGACAAGCGGGACTACCTGGAGGCGGTGCTGCCCCTCTGCCCCGACGCCGCGGAGATCGAGCGGCGGCGGCGGCGGCGCTGGGTGATCGGCAACGCCATCGCGATGGGCTCGGTGGGGGGCGTCATCGTAACCGGCGTCGTGCGCCCCGACGCCCAGGGCCCGATGCTCGGCTTCGCTGGCGGCATGCTGGTGGGGGGCACGGTCGCGATCAGCGGCTCGTCCTTCCGCCGATCGATCGCCGCCTACAACCACTGCTCTGTCCCCCTCAACGGCTTCACCCCATGAACCTCGACTTCCACCGCGTCCTGGCCGAGCGGGGGCTCTCCCCGCTCCTCCGCGCGCGCCCCACCTGGCTCCAGGTGAACCTCGGCAAGCGCTGCAACCAGGCCTGCGCCCACTGCCACGTGGACGCCAGCCCCGTCCGCAGGGAGCAGATGTCCGCCGAGACCGCCGCCGCGGTGCTCGACGCGCTGCGGGTCAACCCCGCCCTGGAGCTGCTGGACATCACCGGGGGCGCCCCGGAGCTGAACGCCAACTTCCGGATGCTGGTGGAGGGCGCCCACGCCCTGGGCCGCGCGGTCATGGACCGCTGCAACCTCACCGTGCTGCTGGAGTCCGGCCAGGAGGACACCGCCGCGTTCCTGGCCGCGCACCGGGTGCATGTGGTGGCCTCCCTGCCCTGCTACCTCCAGTCCAACGTGGACAAGCAGCGGGGGCGCGGGGTCTTCGACCGCAGCGTCACCGCCCTCCGGCGGCTGAACGCCCTGGGCTACGGCCAGCCGGGCAGCGGCCTGGAGCTGGACCTCGTCTACAACCCCGTCGGCGCGCACCTGCCCCCCGCCCAGGCCGGGCTGGAGGCGGACTACAAGCGGCGCCTGGCCGAGGACCACGGGGTGGTGTTCACCCGGCTGTTGACCCTCACCAACATGCCGATCGCCCGCTTCGCCGCCGACCTGGCCCGCAAGGGCGACGCCGGGGCCTACATGGACCTGCTCGTGGGGGCCTTCAACCCCGCCACCGTCGACGGCCTGATGTGCCGGCACCTCATCTCGGTCGGCTGGGACGGCGCGCTCTACGACTGCGACTTCAACCAGATGCTGGAGCTGCCGCCGCCGGGCGCGCGCCGAACCATCCACGACCTGGGGCGCGCCGAGGACTGGGAGGGCGCCCCCATCGCGGTGGGGGCGCACTGCTTCGGCTGCACCGCCGGGGCGGGGTCGAGCTGCGGGGGGGCGCTGGCGTAGCGCCCCCCGGGGGGCTCAGCGCCGCCGCCGCAGACCGACCAGGGCGATGAAGCCCGCCAGCAGCCAGCCCGCGCCGGGCGCGCCGCCGGAGGTGCTGCAGCCCAGGCCGCCGCCGCCCTTGAAGGAGCCGTCGTTGGCGCCGCCGGTGTCATCGGTGCTGGGGTCGCAGTCGTCGTCATCCGGGACCAGCGGGTCGGTGCTGTCGACGAGGACCTCCTCGCCGTCCTGGCAGCCGCCGCCGTCGGTGTCCGGGTTCATCGGGTCGGTGCCGTGGGTGCCGACCTCCTGGCCGTCGGTGAGCCCGTCGTCGTCGGTGTCCGGGTCCAGCGGGTCGGTCCCGATGTCGTTGACCTCCTCGCCGTCGCCCAGCCCGTCGCTGTCGCTGTCGGGGTTGAGCGGGTCGGTCCCGATGTCGTTCACCTCGTCGCCGTCGCCCAGCCCGTCGCCGTCGGTGTCCGGGTCCAGCGGGTCGGTCCCGACGTCGTTGACCTCCTCGCCGTCCAGCAGCCCGTCGTCGTCGGTGTCCTCGTCGTTGGGGTTGCTCCCGATGTCGTTGACCTCCTCACCGTCGGTGAGGCCGTCGCCGTCGCTGTCCGGGTCCAGCGGGTCGGTGGGCTCGTTGCCCCAGTCGTCGTTGGCGGTCCCGTGCACCTCGTCGCCGTCGTTGATGCCATCGCCGTCGGTGTCGGGGTTGTTCGGGTCGGTGCCGAGCTGCTCCTCCTCCTCGTCCAGCAGGCCGTCGCCGTCGCTGTCGAGGCAGTCGTCGTCGATGCCGTCCAGGGGGTCGTAGCCGCCGTCCAGGACCTCGTAGCCGTCGGGGCAGCCGCCGTCGTCGGTGTCGCTGTCGTTGGGGTCGGTGCCGTGGGTGAGGACCTCGTCCCCGTCGGAGAGGTTGTCGTTGTCGCTGTCGGCGTCCAGCGGGTCGGTCGGCGCGTTCCCGTAGCCCGTGTTCGTGTCGCCCGAGACCTCCTCACCGTCCAGCAGGCCGTCCCCGTCGGTGTCGCCGTCGTTGGGGTCGGTGCCGTGGGTGTTGATCTCGTCGCCGTCGGTGAGGCCGTCGCCGTCGGTGTCCTCGTTCAGGGGGTCGGTCGGCGCGTTCCCGTAGCCCGTGTTCGCGTCGCCCGAGACCTCGTCGCCGTCGTTGATGGTGTCGCCGTCGGTGTCCGGGTCGTTGGGGTTGCTGCCGACGGTCTCGATCTCCTCGCCGTCGGAGAGGCCGTCGCCGTCGCTGTCCGGGTTGAGGGGGTCGGTGGCGGCGTTGTCCCAGTCGTCGTTCTCCTCGCCCGAGACCTCCTCGCCATCGGAGATGCCGTCGCCGTCGGTGTCCGGGTCGTTGGGGTCGGTGCCGTAGAGGTTGATCTCGTCGCCGTCGGAGAGGCCGTCGCCGTCGGTGTCCGCGTTCAGGGGGTCGGTGGGCTGGTTGCCGTAGCCGGTGTTCTCGTCGCCCGAGACCTCGTCGCCGTCGTTGATGCCGTCGCCGTCGGTGTCGACGTCCAACGGGTCGGTACCGTAGACGTCCAGCTCGTCGCCGTCATTCAGGCCGTCCCCGTCGGTGTCGGGGTTGGTGGCGTCGGTGCCCTCGCGGATCTCCTCGCGGTAGTCGTTGGCGCCGTCGCCGTCGGTGTCGGTGTTCAGCGGGTCGGTGCCGTAGGTGTTGACCTCCTCGCCGTCCAGCAGGCGGTCGCCGTCGGTGTCCTGGTCGGTGGGGTCGGTGCCGTAGGTGTTGACCTCCTCGCCGTCGTCCAGGCCGTCCCCGTCGGTGTCGGTGTCCGTGGGGTCGGAGCCGATGGTGTTGACCTCCTCGCCGTCATCCAGGCCGTCCCCGTCGGTGTCGGGGTCGTAGGGGTCGGTGACGTAGCCGGTGTTGCCGCAGGCCTCGTCCTCGTCGGTGAGGCCGTCGCCGTCGGCGTCGCCGTTGGGGTCGAGGGGGTCGCCGCCGTTGGCGACCTCGGTGCCGTCGTTGATGCAGTCGTCGTCGGTGTCCGGGTCGGTGGGGTCGGTCTCGGTGGTGGCCAGGGCGCCGTCGAAGTCGACGTCCTCCTCGCCGTCGTCCAGGCCGTCCCCGTCGGTGTCCGGGTTGGAGGGGTCGGTCGTGGTGTTCGGGTCCTGGTCGTTGTAGAACGTGAACGCCGTCAGGCTGCTGTTGTTGAGCCCCACGATGCCCAGCTCGACGGAGTCGGGGATGCCGTCGTTGTCGTCGTCCGCCTCGCTCTCGTCCAGGGGGTAGTAGTCCATGCCTGCCGGCGGGCCGGGCCACCCCGAGTCGCAGCTCGACGAGCCGTTGGAGATGCTGTACTCGCAGGAGTTGGAGCCGCTCTTCGTGTAGGCGATCGAGGTGTTGTCGGTGATGAAGTGGCCGCCGCTGGTCTCGTGGAGGGTGTTGTTGGTCCCCACGTTGGAGTACAGCGAGATCTGGCTGAAGCTGGAGACGTCGTAGGTGCGGACGCGCTGGTTGTTCAGGAAGACGAACAGCTCCCCGGCGTCCGGGTCCAGCGCAAGCGAGCTGTTGAGCACGACGGTGATGCCGGTGTTGGTGGCGGAGCCCCAGGAGAAGGCGCTCTGGTCGTGCCCCGAGATGTCCCAGGCCAGCACGACGCGGCTGCTGTTGGTGCCCTCGCTGTCCGAGCAGTAGAGCACGTTCTCCACCGGGTCGCGGACGAGCTGGTTGCCGTCGCTGCCGGCGCCGCAGGCGTCCCCTGACGTGCTCAGGAGCTGGCCGTAAAGCCCCAGCCCCAGGGAGTCCTGCGGGTCGTTCAGGGAGTAGGCCTCGACCCCGCCGACGTAGAGGATGCGGCGGAAGGGGTCGATCTCCAGGGCGCCGCAGGAGGAGACCGAGATGTCGAGGTAGTTCACCGCCTGGAGGAACCGGGCCGCGTAGGCCTTCACCTGGGTGCCGCCCAGGTCGCAGGCGTAGACGATGTTGCCGACCGGGTCGACCACGACACCGCCGAAGCCGCCGCCGGAGGCGGAGGGGAAGGTGGCGATGGTGACCGTGGTGAGGTCGGAGACGGTGTAGCCCTGGAGGGTGGCCGTGGAGGCGCTGACGCCGTCCCCGCCGACGTAGATGGTGTCGTTGACGTCCGCGGCGAGCGCGGCGCTGGGGGCCAGCAGCAGCAGCATTGCCGTGCGGGCGGCGGCCCGACGTCGCTGCGTTTGTCCGTCTTCACGATTCTGGTTCAGCAGGCTGGTCATCCGTTCCTCCATCCAAGCCAAGAGGCTACCCTCACAGTCCAAGGGCGCGCGCAGCAAGAATACCCCCTTGCCGCGTCGCGTGACGTGGCGCCATCCGAGCGGGGGCGCGTGGCGAGCCTTCCTCTCTCGCCCGCTCAGCCTAACCCCGACGACCTCGGGTCAGCATTACGTCCCTCCTACGCTGCCCCACGGGTCCCAAGAATACCGTTGGATGCCGATGAGCGCGGGATCTCGGGAGACGCGGGGGCGGCGCGTCCTACCGCACCCACATGTGGAGCGTCATCTGCGTGTGGTAGGGGCTGGTGAACATGGAGGAGGAGAGCTGGCAGTTCTCCCAGCGGCAGTCCGTGCCGCCGCTGCCGTAGCGGTCGGTGTCGCAGTTCGAGGTGTAGTTGCCGTTGTTGGCCTTGTCCCAGGTCAGCCCGGGGATGGCGTGGCTGCCGTTCTCCGGCTCGGGGATGGCGCTGGGGTTGGCCGTGCAGAGGTCGACCAGCTCGACCGAGTTGGCCAGCACCCCGCCGGTCCAGTCCGAGTCCAGGCTGCTGTTGAGGTCCCCGACGAAGTCGTAGATGATGATGCCGTTGTGGGTGGCGGTGACGCGCTGCTCGGTCAGGCCGATGACCGTCTTCTGGGGCACGTTGCACCAGTCCGCGTCGCCGATCGACTCGCAGGGGGTCAGGGTGGACGAGTAGAAGCGCATGTCGGTGGTGGGGGTGCCGACCTCCTCGTAGGCGTGCTTCCACACCAGGGTCCAGCCCCCGCCGTCGGTGCTCATGTCGCAGTAGACGTCGTAGGGGGACGTCCCCGTGCCGTAGCCGTCGGGGTCGATGGTGTAGAGGCCGTCGCCGCTGCTGTAGCCGTTGCCCATGACGTCCAGGCAGCTCGACCCCAGGGCGCAGCCGCCGGACTGCTCGGGCACGATGCTGGCGTCGGTGTCGTCGCAGTCGTCCCCCCCGCAGGAGAGGTCCGCGTAGCCGTCGCCGTCGCCGTCGTTGTCCACGAGGCCGTCGCAGTCGTAGTCCTCGCCGTCGCAGCCGGGGGTCGCGCCGGGGCTGTAGGCGGTGTCGTTGTCGTCGCAGTCGCCGCCCGAGGCCACGTAGGCCGTGGTGGGGGCGTCGCAGGCGCTGACCGCGCTCGCGTCGGTGCCGTAGCCATCGCCGTCGTAGTCGAGGTACCAGTCCACCAGCACGCCCTCGTCCACGGCGCTGTCGCAGTCGTTGTCGACCTCGTCGCAGGACTCGGCGGCGCCGGTCCAGGCGTCGGGCTCGGTGTCGTCGCAGTCGTCGGCGTTGCCCACGTAGCCGGCGGGCTGGGCGCAGGCGGTGGATTCGAAGGCGGGGTTGCCGTAGCCGTCGCCGTCGCTGTCCACGTACCAGGACGAGGCGTCGACGGCGTCGTCCTCGTCGACCTCGCCGTCGCAGTCGTTGTCGATGCTGTCGCAGGTCTCGGCGGCGTCGGGGTGGGTGTTGGCGTCGCCGTCGTCGCAGTCGTCGTCGGAGGCGGCGTAGCCGGTGAGCTGGGCGCAGGCCTCCAGCGGGTAGTCCTCGTCCCCGTAGCCGTCGCCGTCCACGTCGACGTACCAGGTGTCCGCGTCGACCGCCTCGGGCTCATCCACGACGGCGTCGCAGTCGTTGTCGATGCCGTCGCAGTACTCGTCGGCGGCGATGTTCACGGCGGGGTCGCCGTCGTCGCAGTCGCTGCTGTCGGCGACCGTGCCCTCGCCGCCCTCGCAGGACTGGGAGGAGACCGCCGGGTCCCCGAAGCCGTCCCCGTCGGCGTCGGCGTACCAGGTGCCCCCGACCGCGTTGTCGGGGGTGCCGTCGCAGTCGTCGTCCTCGCCGTTGCAGACCTCGACCGCGCCGGGGAAGACGTCGGCGTCGCCGTCGTCGCAGTCCTGTGCCGCCGCGTAGCCGTCGCCGTCGAGGTCATCGTCGGGGGTGTTCGGGTCGCAGTCGTTGTCCAGGCCGTCGTAGGGGGTCTCGGTGTTGCCGGGGTAGACGTTGCTGTCGCCGTCGTCGCAGTCCTCCTCGGCGGGGCTGCCGTCGCCGTCCTCGTCGACGATGACCGGGCCGGTGTCGACGTTGGCGCCGGAGTCCTGGCCGGGCTTGGGGTCCTTGCGGCAGGCGACGAGGGCGAGCAAGAGAGGGAGATGGCGCGTCATGGGGCCTCCTGAGTCCATCCTGGGGGCCCCTAGCGTAGCAGGCCGAGGGGTGGGATACACTGCCTTCATGCCCCTGGACCGCGCCCTCGCCTTCCTGGACCGCGCCCGCAACCCGGACGGATCGCTGGGCTACCTGCCTTCTTCGCCCGGTCAGCCGGAGCCGACGCTGCTCGCGGTGGCCGCCGGGGTGGCCCCTCCGGTGCAGTGGCTCAGCGACGCCGAGCTGGGCTGGGGTGCCTTGATCGCCCCGGCGGTGCTGGGGGATCGTCCGGAGACCGAGGCGATCGCCCGTCGCGCGATCGACCGGATCCTCTCCCTCCAGGGGGAGCAGGTCGAGGACGCCAGCGGGGTGTTCGGCTTCGACCCGACCGGCGTCGTGGCCTGGGGCTGGGTCGAGGGGACCGCGCCCTGGGTGGAGCCCACCTGCTACGCCCTCATCAGCCTCAAGCGCACCGGGCACGGGGACCACGCGCGGGTCCGCCAGGGCGAGGCCATGCTGCTGGACCGCCAGTGCGCGGACGGGGGGTGGAACTACGGCAACCCCGCGGTGCTGGGGGCTGAGCTGGAGAGCTACCTGCCCCCCACGGCCTGGGCGGCGATGGCGCTGCCGCCCTCCCCGGCGGTGGACCGCGCCCTGGCCCGCCTGCTGGACGCGCAGGTGCAGGCCTCCACGACCACCCTCGCCCTTGCGATCCTGGCCCGCGCCGCCCACGGCCTGGGCGCCGGGCCGCTGCCGCCGCTGCTGCTGGCCCGCCAGGACGCCGACGGCGGCTTCGGCGGGCGCTGCGACCGCACCGCCCTGGCCGCCTGCGCCCTGGGCGTGCTCGACGGCGGCCCCCACCCCTTCTCGACCGGAGGTGCGCGGTGACCCCCCTCACCCGACGCAGCCTGCTCGCCGGCTCGGCCGCCCTGGCCGCCGCCACCACCGGGCTGGCCGGCTACAAGATCCTCGGGCAGCCGAAGACGCGGGTCGCCACGCTCAGGGCGGGCTCCTACGACGGGCCGCTCTCGGACCTGCTGCTCCAGGGCATCCGCAGCTTCCCGGACACCGTGGCCCGGGCGAAGGGCGCGCGGGTGGTGCTCAAGCCCAACCTCGTCGAGTACAACCCGGGCCGCCCGATCAACACCCACCCGCGGATCATCGGCGCGGCGGTCGAGGCCTTCCGTCAGCTCGGCGCCGCCGAGGTCGTCGTGGCCGAGGGCCCCGGCCACCGCCGCGACACCGAGCTGATCCTGGAGCTGTGCGGCCTGGCCGAGGTGCTGCGGGACCTGCGGGTGCCCTTCGTGGACCTCAACGTGGACCGGACCCGCACCGTGGCCCTGCCCCTGGACGCCACCGGGATGGGCAAGCTGGAGCTGGCGGCCACCGCCGCGGGTGCCGACCTGCTCGTCTCTGTGGCCAAGCTCAAGACCCACCACTGGGCCGGGGCCACCCTGAGCATGAAGAACCTGTTCGGGGTCGTGCCCGGGGCGGTGTACGGCTGGCCCAAGAACCCGCTGCACTGGGCGGGCATCCCGGCCTCGATCCTGGACCTGTGGTCCGCCCTCAAGCCCGGCTTCGCGATCATCGACGGGATCACGGGCATGGAGGGCGACGGCCCGATCATGGGCGACCCGGTGGAGATGGGCTGCGTCGTCGTGGGCGAGCAGTGCCCGGCGGTGGACGCGACCGCCGCACGGCTCATGGGCATCCGGGCGGAGAACCTGGCGTACCTCGACCAGGCGAGCTGGAGCGGGGGCACGGTCGCCGCCAGCCGCATCGAGGTGTTCGGCGACGTCATCCAGCCCCGAACCTTCAGGGTCATCGAGCGCCAGGCCCACATCCTGGCCGGCTGAGGGCTACGGGCGCTCGCGCTCCACGAAGCGCAGCTTCATCTTCTCGGCCACCCACAACAGCGGCGCGGGCACGCGCTCGGCCAGGTCGTCGCGCACCGAGGAGAGCCAGGCGATGTCCTCCAGCTCGTCGTCGGCCCCGACCACGATGGGGAGGATGGCGCCGGTGGTGTCGCCCACGTTGCGGAAGGTGCGGTTGACCCCCGGCGGGATGACGATGGCGTCGAGCCGGTTGAGGCGCTCGTGGTGCTCGGCGCGGTCGCCCCAGACCACGTCGAACTGCCCGTCGAGCACGATGAAGGCCTCGTGGGTGCGGGTGTGGACGTGCATCGCCGGGCCGGTGCCCGGGGGGGTGGTCGCCAGGGTGATGACGAGGTGCTGGGGCCCGGTGATGGCGTAGCGGGGGCGCATCAGCCCGGTCTCCGGCCCGACCAGCAGCCGCAGGTCGCGGGGCCCGAGCAGCTCGGAGAACACCCCGAGCCCGAGCCGGAACAGGGGGTGCTCGCGCACCGGCTGGATCTGCCCGGCGCGCGCCACGGCGGTGTGGAAGGCCGGGAAACGGATGAAGTCCACCGCGAGCAGGTTGGCCCGCCCCGAGGACTCGACCCGGTGCGGGGTGCCGGTGGGGACCAGGGCGAGGTCGCGGGGCCCGAGGATGGTGTCCAGGTGGCCGCTGCGCAGGCGTACCGCGCCGTCCACGCAAAGCAGGACCCGGCAGCCGCCGGTGGGGGCGCGCGCCTCCAGGGGGCGATCGGCGCTCAGCGGGTGGAGGGTCGCGCTGGCGCCGCCGCGCGGGGGGACGAGCTGCTGAGGACGCAGGCGCCCGCCGGCCCCCTGGTACCGCACCACGTTGGCGCGGATCTGGGGGGTTGTGGTGTCACAGCGGGGCAGCAGTGCGGGAGCAGCAGACATCTTCCAAGTCCTGCCCCACGTTGTATCGAAAAACAGAGCGCCGTGTGCGCTGAACGGACAAATCCTGTCCGATCGAACGTACGGTCAAATATCCGGTCATCGTATTATTTCGATTTTGTGGCCGCTCAATCGGCCCATACGCCCTCGTAACCGGCGGTCGGGTCGCACAAGCTCTCGTCGCCGCTCGGCCAGGAGACGCCGTTGAGGGTGTCGTAGTCCAGCCGGATGCGGCCGTCGCCGCCGTCGCCACCGATCGCGCTCCCGTACGGTGCGGTGTCGTGCCAGTCGGACAGGCCGCCCAACCCGCCGACGGCAGAGACGGTCCCGATCAGGCTCACCGTCGGCGCGGCGAGCAGGATCTGGCCACCGGAGCCCGCGCCGCCGCCGCCGATCTCCCCCTCGTTGGCCGAGGCGTCCTCGCCGTCGTCGCCGTCGGCGGTGATCGTGCCGTTCACCGCGATGGAGGTGCCCGACCAGATGGCGATGAGGCCGCCGCCGTCGCCGCCGTCTCCGGTGATGTTGTTGGAGGGGCTGCCGTCGCCCTCGGTGTCCGGGGAGCCGCCACCCCCGCCCGAGCCCACGAACCAGGCCGCCAGCTCGGCGTCCCCGTAGGTGTTGCCGCCGGAGGTGACCGCGCTGCCGCCATAGTTGGTGCCCGGGCTCCCCGCGACGCCGTAGCCGCCGCCCCCGCCGGAGTCGCCGTTGTCGCCGCGCCGGGGGTAGGCCCCGCCGCCGCCGCCGTTGGCCGAGGTCACCCCCGCGGACCCCGGGCCGCCGTAGGACTCGCCCTGGTCGGGGTCGGAGCTGTTGCTGACCACGCCCGCGCCGCCCAGGAAGCCCGCGCCCGCCGCGGTGACCGCGCCGTCGATGACCACGGCGTCCTGGGCCCGGAAGGCGACCACGCCGCCGCCCGCACCGGCCCAGCCGTCTGCGCTGAGCGTACCCCCGGACTGGACGTCCACCGTGGTGTAGTGGGGGATGCGCTGCACCAGGACCACGCTGGCGCTGTCGTAGGTGCTGCGCAGATCGGGCTCGATGTCGAGGGTGTTGCCCGACACCGACGCGACGAACAGGGTCTCGTAGAGCCCCGCGTCCGTGCCCTGCTGGGAGAGCACCAGGACCTCGTCGCCGGAGACCAGGAAGCTGGCGTCGTCCACGGTCAGGGTGCTGTCCCCGGCGGTCGCGCCGCCGTTGAGCAGGGTCCAGTCGGTGATGGCGCTGCTGCTGCTGAGGGAGAGCGCGCCGTCCCCGCCCAGGCCGGCGTTGGGGCCGCGATCGATCGCCGGGTCGTCGGGGTCGCCGTCCCACTCGTTGCGCAGGCCGTCGCCGTCGATGTCGTCGTCGGCGCAGTCCTGGGTGCCGTCTCCGTCGGTGTCGGTGGCGTCGGTGTCGTCGCAGTCGTCGCCGTTGGTCACGTAGCCGCTGGGCTGGTCGCAGGCGTCGAGGGCGTCGTTGGGGTCGCCCAGGCCGTCGCCGTCGTCGTCCGCGTAGTAGGTCGCCGCCGAGGGTCCGTCGGGGTCGTCGTCGTCCACCAGGCCGTCGCAGTCGTCGTCGTAGCCGTTGCAGACCTCGGTGCCGTCGGGGTTGACCGCGCTGTCGGTGTCGTCACAGTCGTCGTCGTCGCCCACGTAGCCGGCGGGCTGGGTGCAGGAGACATCGGTGTAGCTGGCGGAGCCGTAGCTGTCCCGGTCGTAGTCGATGTACCAGGTGGGGGCGTCCACCGCGTCGTCCTCGTCGGTGGTCCCGTCACAGTCGTTGTCGACGCTGTCGCAGTACTCGTCGGCGCCGGGGTGGGTGGTGGCCTCCCCGTCGTCGCAGTCGGTGGCGTCGGCCACCGTGCCGCTGGGCGCCTCGCAGGCCCGGGTGGTGACGGCGGCGTCGCCGTAGCCGTCGGCGTCGCTGTCGGCGTACCAGGTCGAGGCGTCCGCCGCGTCGTCCTCGTCGATGAATCCGTCGCAGTCGTTGTCGACGCTGTCGCACACCTCCGTGGCGCCGGGGTTCACCGCGGCGTCGGCGTCGTCGCAGTCGTCCGAGGTGTCGGCGTAGCCGGTGGGGGTGGCGCAGGCCTCGGTGGGGTAGTCGGCGTCCCCGTAGCGGTCTCCGTCGACGTCCTGATAGTAGGTCGTCGTGACGTCCTCGTCGGTCACCCCGTCACAGTCGTTGTCCTGCTCGTCGCAGACCTCCTCCTCACTCGGGTTGACCTCGGCCAGGGTGTCATCGCAGTCGGTGTTGTCGGCGACGTAGCCGCCCTCCTGGTCGCAGTCCTGGCGCTCGGTCGCCGGGTCGCCGTAGCTGTCCCCGTCGGCGTCCGCGTACCACAGGTCGCCCACCGCGTCGTCGATCTCGCCGTCGCAGTCGTCGTCGATCCCGTTGCACGCCTCGTTCACGCCGGGGTTGATGGCGGGGTCTTCGTCGTCGCAGTCCTCGGCCGCCGCGTAGCCGTCGCCGTCGAGGTCGTCGTCGGGGGTGGCCTCGTCGCAGTCGTCATCCAGGCCGTTGTAGGGGACCTCGGTGTTGCCCGGGAAGACGTTGGCGTCGGCGTCGTCGCAGTCCTCGTCGGCGGGGGAGCCGTCGCCGTCAGCGTCGATGACCTCGTCCGGGCCGCTGTCGTCGGTCCAGGGGTCGCCGGTCTCGGAGGGTGTGTCCTTGCCGGTGCAGGCCGCGGCCAGCAGGAGGAGCAGAGGGAGGTGTCGCATGAAATCACTCCTTTGATGCTTCAGCGCACCCAGATGGCGACGTCGTCGATGCCGAAGCTCTCGTCCCCGGCGCCTTGATCCAGGGTCGAGCCCGCCACGAAGGTCAGCGTGGAGGCGCTGTGGGCCAGGGTCCCCGACACGTAGGTCTCGCTGTCATAGGAGCCGTTGTAGCCCCGGTTCCAGCCGCAGACCTCCGCGCCCTCGTAGTAGTAGAGCGAGGCGTACCAGATGTTGGTCGAGTCTGCGTCGATGTAGGCGGTCTCCCCGTCCCAGGAGTCCAGCTTGATGTACTCCGCCTCGACCCAGGCCTCGGTGTGACTCAGGCCCAGGAGGTCGATGGTGTTGGAGATCTCCCCCCGGGCGATGATGTTGTAGCCCCCCAGGATCGTGCTGAATGAGCCGCAATAATAGGTGGTCTGGAGGTCCCAGCCGCTGTCGGGGGTGGACTCGAAGTCGTCCTCGAAGACCAGGGTCCAGCCGCCGCCGTCGGTGGTCATGTCGCAGGTCAGGGTGGTGGGGGTGCTGTAGACGTCGATGACGTAGGGGCCGTCGGCCGCCGAGGGCTGGTCGGTGAGGATCTCGAGGCAGTCGGACGCCGGGCATGTCGCCCCGGAGCCGAGCACGCCGTCGTCCGCGACGCCGTCGCAGTCGTTGTCCAGGCTGTCGCACACCTCGGAGGCCCCCGGGTTCACCGACGAGGCGCTGTCGTCGCAGTCGGTGTCGACCGCGCTGTAGCCCGACGGCCGGGCGCAGGCCGCCGTCGTGGACGCGGCGTCGCCGTAGCCGTCCCCGTCCCCGTCCAGGTACCAGGTGTCGGCGTCCAGGGCGCTGTCCTCGTCCACCGTGCCGTCACAGTTGTTGTCGACGCTGTCGCAGTACTCGTCCGCGCCTGGGAAGATGGCGCTGTCGCCGTCGTCGCAGTCGGTGTCGTCCGCGATGTAGCCCGACGGCCGGCTGCACGAGGCCGTCGTCGCGGTCGCGTCACCGTAGCCGTCCCCGTCGCTGTCGGCGTACCAGGTGTCGGCGTCCAGGGCGTCGTCCTCGTCGGCTGTGCCGTCGCAGTCGTTGTCGACGCTGTCACAGTACTCGTCCGCGCCCGGGAAGACGGCGCCGTCGCCGTCGTCGCAGTCCGTGTCGTCCGCGATGTAGCCCGACGGCCGGCTGCACGACACCGTGGTCGCGGCCGCGTCGCCGTAGCCGTCCCCGTCGCTGTCGGCGTACCAGGTGTCCCCGTCCACCGCCGCGCCGTCGTCCACCAGGCCGTTGCAGTCGTTGTCGACGCTGTCGCAGTACTCGTCGGCGCCCGGGTTGGTGGTGGCCTCGCCGTCGTCGCAGTCGGTGCTGTCCGCGACCGCGCCGGAGGGCTGGGCGCAGGCGGTCAGGGGGGAGGTCGCGTCGCCGTAGCCGTCGCCGTCGGTGTCCACGTACCAGGTCGCGGCGTCCGTGGCGGTGTCCTCGTCCACCGTACCGTCGCAGTTGTTGTCGATCCCGTCGCACAGCTCGGCGGCGTCGGGGTTCACCGCCGCGTCGGCGTCGTCGCAGTCCTGGTCCCCGTCGGCGTAGCCGGTGGGCCGGGCGCAGGCCTCGGTGGTGAAGTCGACGTCGCCGTGGCCGTCGCCGTCGAGGTCCTGGAAGAACGTCGTCGTCGCGCCCTCGTCCACGGTGGCGTCGCAGTCGTTGTCCAGCTCGTCGCAGACCTCCTCGCCGCCGGGGAACACGTCCGAGCGCGTGTCGTCACAGTCGGTGTTGTCGGCGACCGTGCCGGAGGCTCCCTCGCAGGACTCGGTGGCGGCCTCCGGGTCGCCGTAGCCGTCCCCGTCGACGTCGGCGTACCACAGGTCGCCCACCGCGTCGTCGATCTCGCCGTCACAGTCGTCGTCGATCCCGTTGCACGCCTCGTTGGCCTCCGGGTTCACCGCCGGGTCGGATTCGTCACAGTCGTCCGCCTGACCGAAGCCGTCCCCGTCCAGGTCGTCGTCCGGGGTAGATTCGTCACAGTCGTTGTCGACCCCGTCGTAGGGGGTCTCGATGTTGCCGGGGTATGCGTTGGGGTCCGTGTCGTCGCAGTCATCGGCGGCGACCACGCCGTCGCCGTCCTGGTCGATCTCCTCGACGGGCCCGTCGGTGTCGTCGCCGACCAGGCCGGTCTCATCGGGGTTGCTGTCGTCCTTGCAGCCCACCAGGGCCAGGAGCAGAAGAATGCGCCTCATGCGTCACCTCACGAACAGCAGCGCGTAGCTGCAGGCGGTCTCGTCGAACCAGTGAACGGACGTGTTGCTGTACCAGGCCCCGCACGTCGTCGAGGTGTTCAGCGACAGCGTGCTGTTCAGGCAGTAGTAGTGGTCTCGATCGTAGTGGGTGGTGCCGTTGTACCAGCCCACGTGCCCCAGCCCGGCGGTGCCGCAGCCCTGCTGGGCCAGGCCGATGACCGAGGAGTCCGTGCTGTTGACCTGGTAGTTGAACGCGCAGCGGCTGCTGTTGTTGGGGTCGCCCCCGTACCAGGTCAGGTGGCCGTAGGTGGCCATCGTGCTGTCGCTGGAGTCCAGGCTGACCCCGGACGCGAAGCTGGTCTGGCAGCTCGTGTAGCTGGTGATCGTGTCGTACAGGGAGCCGCTGAGCGCGCTGTCCACCGAGGTCCAGTTGCCGCTGTCGTCGGTCACCAGGATGTCGGTGGCCGCGTCCACCCGCCAGAACGCCTCGGACTTGTAGTCGGCGCTGGTGTGGGTGGAGAGGTCGCCGAAGGTGTCCTGGTTGCGCCAGTTGTCCAGGTTGTCGGTGTCCGAGGCGTAGCGGGTCCAGTTGTAGGTGCCGTCGTTGTTGTTGAACGAGGCCACCATCGTCCAGCCGCCCCCGTCCGTGCTCATGTCACACCAGACCTCCAGGGCGCCGCCGCTGTCCGGGTCCACGTAGTACAGTCCGTCGGGGGCGGTGGGGCGCACGCTGAGCAGGTCGAGGCAGTCCACTGCGGCGCAGTCCTCGGCGTCGCCGTAGACCTGGGCCTCGTTGTCCGAGACGCCGTCGCAGTCGTTGTCGACGCCGTCGCACACCTCGGTCTCCCCGGGGTTGGCGGCGGCGTCCCCGTCGTCGCAGTCGGTGTCGTCGAGCACGTAGCCGGCGGGCTGGGCGCACTGGGTGAGCTGGAAGGCCGACCCGCCGTAGCCGTCCCCGTCGAAGTCGAGGGACCAGGTGCTGGCGTCGGCGGCGTCGTCCTCGTCGGTGAACCCGTCACAGTCGTCGTCCACGCCGTTGCACAGCTCGGTGCCGGCGGGGTTCACCGCCCAGGCGCTGTCGTCGCAGTCGGTGTCGTCGCCCACATAGCCGGAGGGGGCGGCGCAGGCCCGGGTGGTGCTGGCGGCGTCCCCGTAGCCGTCGGCGTCGCTGTCGGCGTACCAGGTCCCGGCGTCCACCGCGTCGTCCTCGTCGGTGGTGCCGTCGCAGTCGTTGTCGACGCCGTCGCACTGCTCGACCGCGTTGGGGGACACCGCGCCGTTGGTGTCGTCGCAGTCGGTGTCCCCGGCGGCGTAGCCGGTGGGCTGGCTGCAGGCCTCGGCGGTGACGTCGGCGGTGCCGTGCCCGTCGCCGTCGGCGTCCTGGTAGAAGGTGGTGGTGACCCCCTCGTCGACCGTCGCGTCGCAGTCGTTGTCCAGCTCGTCGCAGGCCTCGGTGAAGCCCGGATACACGTCGGCGCGGGTGTCGTCGCAGTCGGTGTTGTCGGCCACCGTGCCGGAGACGCCCTCGCAGGACTGCGTGGGCGCGTCGGGGTCGCCGTAGCCGTCGCCGTCGACGTCGGCGTACCACACGTCCCCGACCGCGTCGTCGATCTCGCCGTCGCAGTCGTCGTCCACGCCGTTGCAGGCCTCGACCGCGCCCGGGTTTATTGCCGCGTCCCCGTCGTCGCAGTCCTCGGCCGCCGCGTAGCCGTCCCCGTCGAGGTCGTCGTCGGGTGTGGTCTCGTCGCAGTCGTCGTCCACGCCGTTGTAGGGGGTCTCGGTGTTGCCCGGGTAGACGGTGTTGTTGCCGTCGTCGCAGTCCTCGGCGGCGGGCACCCCGTCCCCGTCAGCGTCCACCTCCTCGGCGGGACCGCTGTCGTCCACCGGGAGCCCGGTCTCCTCGGGGTTCGAATCGCTGTCCTTGCAGCCGAGGGCCGCAAGGAGGACCAGCCAGGTGAGCCGCGTCATGCCGGCCTCCATCTTCGGAAGTCACCAGAAGATGAAGGATAGCAGCTACATTGTCGCTCAGCCCAGGCCGAGTTTCCTCTTGATCGAGGAGAACAGCCCGCCCTCGGGCTCGGGCGGCGGCGGCGGCTCGGCGCCCACCAGGACGTCCTGGTAGGAGGGCTCCACCCCGGCGAACAGGGTCATGGCCTCGGCGGCCTCCTCGGGCTGGGCCACGCCGCGCGACTCGCCGTGGGCGAGGCCCTCCTTCACCACCTTCACCACCAGCCCGGCCTCGACGATCATCATGGCCTTGGTCTGGGAGAGGCGGGCCAGCTCCATGTGCAGCTCGCCCTCGGGGATGCCCACCCGCAGCTCGGCGGACACCACGCCGCGCTCCCGCAGGTCGACGTCGAAGATCGCCGCCGCCATCGAGCCGCTGGAGTGCTGGCGCGCGAAGACGGCCCACACGCGGGGGCCCTGGGCGTGCCAGTCCTCCGAGACGTAGGCGTCAGCGAGATCCCAGCCGGCGGCCTCCTGGAGGGTGGTGTTGCGCAGCCGGGCCTGCTGCTGCTTGCGGGTGGCGCGGGCGCGCTTGCGGTGCTCGCTCTTGACCTTGTCCTTCTCGCGCTTCTTCTGCTTGCGGTGCTGTCGCTTGTCAGCCATGACGGGCTCCCGGGGGCGCCCTGGAGTGTAGCCCGCCGACCCTTGCGGCGCACCGCCCCTCAGCGGCTGGTGAAGCCCGCGCACCCCGAGGTGATCTCCACGTCCGACGCGCCCGGGCCCACGGTGACGCTGGAGATGCCGTTGTCGCTGCTGTCCACGATCCAGATCATGTCGCCGGGGCGCATCGACTCGCTGGTGATGTTGTTGGCGCCCAGGGTGGTGTACCGGCCGCTGCCGTACTTGGGCTTGTCCCCGAAGAACAGGCGCACGGTCTCGCTGCAGCCGTTCTTGAGGCGGACGGACACCGTCGAGGGGGTGGACGACGTCGAGCTGCTGCTGCTGGAGCTGCTGCTGCTGGGGCTGGAGGTCGTCGGGGTCGAGAAGGAGGCGGCGCGGGCGTCGGCGGCGGCCTGCCGCTCGGCCGCGCGCTGGGCGGCGGCGGCCCGGTCGGCCTCGTACTTCGCCATCTCCGACTCGGAGGCCCAGGCCAGGGGGTCGCCGGCCTGGGCGCAGTTGACCATCAGCACCATGAGCAGGTCGTCCTGGCCCCGGGTGGCCGGGCGCAGGCCCTCGCAGGTCTCGGGCACCGAGCCGCCGTCCGCGGCGACCGCGCCCAGCCAGGCGTCGAGCCCGACGAGGTTGGGCTGCGCGTCCTGGGAGGCCTCGAAAGCCGCGCGGGCCTCGGCGTTCTGGCCGTTCTGCGCGCGCAGGGAGCCGACGTCGGCCCAGGCGGCGTAGGCCATCGCCGGCTCGCCCTCGGCCGCCGCCTTGAGGTAGCCGGCGGACTCGTCCACCAACGCGGCGCGCTGGGTGGCGTCACCGCCGCCCGCGCCCAGGTAGCCGATCACCAGGGCGTTGAACTGGGCCGCCGGGGCGTAGGTCCCCGGGCTGGCCGCCACCCCGGCCCGCGCGCTGTCGAGCTGGGGGCCGTACATATCAGCCACCGTGGGCACCGTGTAGGCGTTGCCGAGGATGAGGGCGCAGCCGGGCAGCGCCAGCAGACCACCAGAGACCAGAAACAACCGCAGCATTCGAACCTCACATCATGGAGTCACTGCACAGCCTGATAGCTCGGCAAGATGGTGCCTGTCGCGGAGATCGTGGCGCTGTCGATCCAGATCGCGCCGTCCGCGCCGCCCCCGCCGTACCCGCCCTGGGCGGTGGAGCCGCCGACCACGGTGGTCCCGCCCGGGCCGCCCTCGCAGAGCAGCGCGCCGGTGACGCTCACCGTGTCCGCGACCAGCCACAGCGTGCCCCCGGAGCCGCCGCCCCCGGAGCCGCCGTCGTAGCCGCTGGAGTCGCTGCCGCCGCTGCCGCCGGAGCAGTCCACCGTCCCGCCGATGTCCAGGGTCGACGCCTCGAGGTAGAGGCGGCCGCCGCCCCCACCGCCGCCGCCGCCGTCGCCGTTGTCCGCGGTCCCCCAGCCGCCGCCACCTCCCCCGGAGCCTGCCAGCAGGCTGGGGGTGCTGCCCCCGCCGGTGGCCGACCCGCCCGCGCCCCCGGGGATCGTGTAGTAGCTGCCGCAGCGCGCGCTGGTGCACACGCCGTCCGCGCCGTCCGTGCCGTCGTCGACGACGTGGCCGCCGCCGCCACCCCCGCCGCCCGCGCCGCCGTTGGTCGCCTTGAGCCCGGCGGAGGCCCCGCCTCCGTTGTCGGGCTGGGACTGGGTCTGGTAGCAGGCGCCGTCCCCGCCGTCCCCGCCGCCGCCGCCGCCGCCGGCCCCGCCCTGCCGCGGGCTGGACTGGAACCCGCCGTGGTTCTGGCCGTTCGCGCCCGAGAGGTCCAGGGTCCCGTCAACGGTGGCCGTGCCCAGCACGTAGATCTCCAGGGCGCTGGCCCCGGTGACCGTCACGGTCGCCCCGGAGCCGACGGTGAAGTCGGTGTACTCGTACTCCGAGGCGGTCAGCGAGGTGTTGGAGCCCGCCGAGTACGTGCCGTCGTAGCCCGCCCCGTCGCAGTCGTTGTCCAGGCCGTCGCGGACCTCGGCGCTGCCCGGGTTCACCGCGCTCTCGTCGTCGTCGCAGTCGGTGGCGTCGGACACGTAGCCGGAGGGCTGGGCGCAGTCGCTCACGCTGTCGCTGGCGTCCCCGTACCCGTCGCCGTCGTCGTCGGCGTACCAGGTCAGCCCCGCCGGGCCGTCGGGGTCGTCGCTGTCGGTCAGCCCGTCGCAGTCGTCATCCTCCCCGTTGCACACCTCCGTCGCCGACGGGTTCACCGCGCCGTCGCCGTCGTCGCAGTCGGTGTCGTCGGACACGTAGCCGGAGGGCTGGGCGCAGTCGCTCACGCTGGCGCTGGCGTCCCCGTAGCCGTCGCCGTCGTCGTCGGTGTACCAGGTCAGCCCCGCCGGGCCGTCGGGGTCGTCGCTGTCGAACAGCCCGTCGCAGTCGTCGTCCTCCCCGTTGCACACCTCGGTCGCCGACGGGTTCACCGCGCTGTCCCGGTCGTCGCAGTCCGCGCTGTCCAGCACGTAGCCGGTGAGCCGGGCGCACTGGGTGATGGAGAAGCTGCCGTCCCCGTAGCCGTCGCGGTCGTAGTCGAGGTACCACACGGTGTCGGGGTTGATGGCCGCGTCGGTGTCGTCGCAGTCGCTGTCGTCGGCCACCGTGCCGGCGGGCTGGCTGCAGGCGGGGCTGGCGTTGTTGGGGTCGCCGTAGCCGTCCCCGTCGCTGTCGGCGTACCAGTCCGGCGCGCCCGCCGCGTCATCCTCGTCGGTGACGCCGTCGCAGTCGTTGTCGACGCCGTCGCACACCTCGGTTGCGTCTGGGCTCACCGCCGCGTCGGCGTCGTCGCAGTCCGTCGCCGTCGCGGCGTAGCCGGTGGGCACCGCGCAGGCCTCCACCGTGACGTCGGTGACCCCGTGGCCGTCGCCGTCGACGTCCTGGAAGAAGGTGGTGGTGACGCCCTCGTCGACCGCCGCGTCGCAGTCGTTGTCGGCCTCGTCGCAGGCCTCCTCGGCGCCGGGGTTCACGTCGGCGCGGGTGTCGTCGCAGTCGGTGCTGTCGGCGACGTAGCCGCCCAGGGCGTCGCAGTCCTGCCGCTCGGCGGCGGGGTCCCCGTAGCCGTCGGCGTCGGCGTCCGCGTACCAGAGGTCCCCGACGGCGTCGTCGACCTCGCCGTCGCAGTCGTCGTCCTGGCCGTTGCAGACCTCGATGGCCTCGGGGTACACGGCCGGGTCGGCGTCGTCGCAGTCCTCCGCCTGAAGGAAGCCGTCCCCGTCGAGGTCGTCGTCGGGGGTGGCCTCGTCGCAGTCGTTGTCGACGCCGTCGTAGGGGGTCTCGGTGTTGCCCGGGTAGGCGCCCGGGTCGGCGTCGTCGCAGTCCTCATCGGCGGGCACGCCGTCGCCGTCGTTGTCGATCTCCTCGACCGGGCCGCTGTCTCCGCCGATCGGGCCGGTGTCGTCGGTCGTCGTCCCGTCCTTGCAGCCCATCGCCAGCAGGGCGAGCGCGAACATCGTACGCATGGTCTCCTCCATCCTTGGAGCCGTGCAGACGATACCTTCAGATCGGGCTCAGAAGCTGGCCCAAAGCCCGACGCTGTGCTCCAGGCTGCCCGCGCGGGGCCCCACGGTGTGCACCGTGATCGCGTAGTCCAGGCTGGCGCGCTCGCTGGAGGCGCCGATGCCCAGGCCCAGGCGCTGGGCGATCCCGCCCTCGTCGGTGAGCAGATCGTCGCGCCCGTAGAGCGCGTAGCCCGCCCGGACCGGGACGATGCCGCCCAGGGTGACCTGGGCCCCGCCGCGCACCAGCCAGGGCGCCTCGCCGAGCGCGGGGTCGTAGGCGCCGTCCACGGAGACGGCCAGGATGTCGACGGGCTCGAACCAGGCGCCGAACTCGCCGCTGAGCTGCCGGAGCCCGGTGGGCAACACGTCGTGCACGGTGGCGGCCAGGACCAGGGTGCGGTGCGGCCGCCCGGCCACGCTCACGTCGAGGTCCACGCCCTGGCTGATGCCGTAGGTCGTGGAGCTGTTCCGGTCGTAGACCACGCTGGCCCCCAGGGCGAGGCGGCGGATCTCGTAGCTGCCGGACTCGGAGGCCACGGGGATGCGGAAGAGGCCGTAGCCCATCCCCAGCCGCCAGGAGTTCTCGCCCCGGGTGTCCGTGGGCAGGGGCTCGCCGGCGACCACCCAGCCGGGCAGGGCCATGCCCTCCAGCTCGCGGGTGACCTGCTGGCGGGTGTAGGTGAACCCGGCGCCGAAGTCGGAGGTGCGGGAGTCGAAGATGCCCCCGGAGACCGCCCAGCCGTCGCCGTACCGGAAGTCGGAGCGCGTCGCGTAGCCCACCTCCAGCAGCATCGCGGCCGGGCTGCGGCGCAGGGCGTTGGGATCGCGGGGGTTGGCCGTGCCCGCGCCGGCCATGCCCAGCACCGGGGTGGAGTCCGCCTCAGCGGCGCTGGCCGCGGGGGCGCCCAGCAGCAGGGCGGCGCAGAGGATCGGTTTGCCGGTGCGCATGACCTGGGGTATCTATCCGGGCTCTCCCGGCAGGGCACTCCGAAGAGGGGAATCCACGCCCACGCCGAGGTCCGGTGGAGGAGATCCCATGACCCCCGAGAAGGAAGACTACTTCCGCAAGCTGCTGCGCGGCCGGCTTCAGGCCCTCCTCACCGAGGCGGGCGCGGAGATCCACAAGCTGACGGACGACAAGGAGAACCTCGCCGACGTGATCGACGTGGCCACCGAGGAGTCCAACCGCGAGTTCACCCTGCGGCTGCGGGACCGGGAGCGGGTCCTCATCCACAAGATCCAGGCCGCGCTCCAGCGCCTCGAGGACGGGGAGTACGGCTACTGCATCAACTGTGGGGACGACATCCCCGAGAAGCGCCTGATGGCCCGGCCGGTCGCGACCCACTGCATCGACTGCAAGACCGAGGCGGAGCAGCTGGAGCGGCGGACCCGGCGGTATTGAGGTTGGTGGGAGGAGGGACGTCGAGGTTGACTCGGGGCGTCGGTGGGGGTGTCGTCGGTCGGCGATGGTGGCCTGGCAGCAGGGCCTTGGCTCGGCGAGGTGGAACGGAGCGAATCTGACGGGCGTCTGCGCTCATTCAGCGTGATCCGCACCGCACAACCGAGCCGACTCGACGTCACCCCCCCTTCATCGCGTCAAGCGCCACGCGCGGGCACCCCCACCAGCGTCGGCCAGCCACGAAGACGATCCCCAAACGTCAACGCCCTCAATTCGCCTTCTTGCACTGCAGGAACGCCTCCACACAGTTGATGCTCACCCGGTCCCCCTCGTAGAGCGTGACCTGACCGGCGGGCACGGGCTCACCGCCGCCGAAGCTGGCCTTCACCTGGTAGGTGCCCGGGGGCACGCTGCCCGGCCGGTGCTTGCGGCCGTCGGCCACCAGCCAGATCTCCTGGGTGTCGCCGGAGACCGAGACCTGCGCGGGCCGGGGCCCGGGGGGCGGGAGGGGGTCCCGCTGGATCACGGTGGGGTTCGAGGGGGGATCCGCGGGCCCGTCGCCGGAGGCGGTGCCCTCGTCGGTGTCCTGGGGTGGATCCACCGGCGGATCCACGGGCGGGTCCACGGGCGGATCCACCGGCGGATCCACGTCGACCAGGGTGTCGACCGGGGGATCCTCGACGGTGGGGTCGGGGTTCACGAGCTGGATGAGGATCAGGATGAACATCACCGCCAGCAGGAGCGCGATCGTCGCGAGCACCGGCTTGGAGACGATGACCTGGTCGGGCGGAGGCGGAGAGGGCGGCGGGGCCTGCAGGGCGTCGCGCTCGGCGGGCGGCAGGGTCGTGACCAGCGGCAGGAAGCCCGGCGTGCTGATCTCGGCGCCGTCCTCCTTCTTCGGCTCCTTTGAGGGCTCCTTGAGCGCCGGCGGCGCCTCGGGGATCGGGCCGTCCAGCGCCCCGCCCGCCAGCGCCGCGATGTTGACGAGGTTCGGCGTGATGCCGGTCTGGTCGACGCTGGGCACCATGGTCTCGCCGGACACCGCCCCGGTCTCGCCCTCCGGCATCAGGGTGACGCCGCCCGAGGCGTTGGGGGTCGCCTTGGCCCCGCCCTTGGGCGCCGCAGGCTGCTGGGGTCGGGCCAGCGACGGCGTGTCGGGGGGGTCCTCGGGCAGCCGCTTGTACAGCTCGCCCAGCGCGGCGCTCAGCTCGTCGACGTTCGCGAAGCGGTCCTTGCGGGAGTACTGGGTGGACCGGATGAGCAGCGGGGTGATCTCCTCGTGGATGCCCTCCATCACCGTCTCGTCCTTCTCGGCGGCGAAGAGGTCCACGGGGGTGCGGGCGGTCAGGAGGAAGTAGAGCGTCGCGCCCAGGGAGTAGACGTCCGCGCGGGCGTCCACCTTCTTGGCGTCGGCCCGCTGCTCGGGGGCCATGTACGCCCAGGTCCCGAACACCGCGCCCGTCTTGGTCAGGCCGTCGGTGGTGTCGCCCACCCGGGCGATGCCGAAGTCGGTGATGAGGCAGGTGCCGTCGGTGGTGACCAGCACGTTGTGCGGCTTGATGTCCCGGTGGACGACCTTCTTGGCGTGGGCGGCGCCGACCCCCGCGCAGACCTGGCGGGTGACGTCCACCGCCAGCCGGGGCGGCATGGGCCCGAACTCCTTGACCCACTCGACCAGGTTGCCGCCGGTGACCAGCTCCATGACGATGAAGGGCTGGCCGTTGCTGCGCCCGACGTCGTAGACCTTGACGATGTGCCGGTGCTCCAGGAGCGCGGTCGTGCGGGCCTCGGTCTCGAAGCGATCCTTGAGGGAGGGGCGGTTCGAATATTGCGGCGAGAGGATCTTCACCGCGCGCCACACCTGCAGGCGCTGATCGAACGCCTTGAACACGGTCGCCATGCCCCCCACGCCCAGCGGCTCGACGAGGGTATAGCGCCCATCAGCGATGGTGTGCGGGAAGCTCATCTCCGACCGGAACCCCAGCCTACCATCGCGCGACGAAGAACGCTCCCGCGCCCAGCGCCACCGCTGCGGTTCCACCAACCCAGGTGGCCACGACGAGGCCGTTGGTGCGAGCCCTCAGGGGGTCGATGAGATCGGTGTCGGTGCCGTCGTCGTCGAAGGCCCGCCGGCTGAGGACCGCGGCTGTGTAGAGCCCACCGGCCACCAGCGCGGCCCCGCCGGCCCCCGCGAGCAAGCGCGGGTTCGGGGGGATGTTGGGCTCCAGCAGCGGGGGGATGCGGTCCCGCAGGGTGATCACGCGGATGTTGTACTCGGGGGTGGGGTCGCCGGGCTGCAGATAGACCGTCTGCTGGACCTGGCCGGCGATGTCGAAGATCTGCATGATCGTCGGCCAGTCCACCGGGCGGCTCAGCTCGTCGCGGCCGTCGAAGGTGACCCGCCCCTCGGGCTCGGGCAGCGGCAGCCAGGTGCCCGCCTCGACGTCGACCGCGCCGTACTCCTGGAGGACCGGGTTGCCCTCGGGCACGAGGTCGGTGGGGAAGCGGTAGGCCGGCTCGATGGAGCGGGCGGCGGCGAAGGAGAGGCGGGCGCCCTCGATGTCCCGCTCGACGAACAGCCGCAGGCCCCGGGTGCGGTGAAATGTCGCAGCCAGGGGGCGAGGCAGGGGCTCGCTGAGGCAGGGCAGGATCTCGGCGGCCTGGGTGGTCGCGGCGTTGAAGGCATCCAACTGCAGGCGACCGAACGCGGCCTCGGCGTCCTCCAGGAGCACGCGCAGCTCGTTGGTCTGGTACGTCTTCGGGCACTCCTGGGCGTAGACAGGGCCAGCCAGCCCGATGGTCAGCGAGAGCGCGGTCCAACCCATTCAGCGAGATTCTCCGGAGACCAGCAACCTATACCAGCCCGGGCCAGGGATTCCCACCCCCGATCCCTTCGCCCTTGACGTGAGCCCAGCGGTGAATACTACGACCGGCCGGTCCTCCTCAAGGGGAACACCCATGATCGAAGTCCAAGGCCTCACCCGCTACTACGGCTACCACCCGGCCGTCCTCGACCTCTCGTTCCGCATCAACGCCAACGAGATCGTCGGGTTCCTGGGCCTCAACGGCGCAGGCAAGTCCACCACGCTCAAGATCCTCGCCGGCCTGCTGCTGCCCAGCGCGGGCTCGGTCTCCATCAAGGGGGTGGATCTCCTGAGCGCCCCGGACTCCCTGCGCTCCCGCATCGGCTTCCTGCCTGAGGATCCGCCGCTGTACCTGGACATGAAGGTGCGGGAGTTCATCTCCTTCTGCGGGCAGCTCAAGGGCATGCCCGCCGATCAGGTCGCCGGGCGGCTGGACAAGGTGCTCAAGGACTGCAACCTCGACGAGTTCGCAGACCGGGTCATCGGCACCCTCTCCCACGGCCAGCGCAAGCGGGTCGGCATCGCCCAGGCGATCATCCACGACCCCGACCTCGTCATCCTGGACGAGCCCATCTCCGGCCTGGATCCCCGTCAGATCCGCGAGATCCGCGAGGTGATCGTCAGCCTCAAGGCCAGCCACACCGTGCTCATCAGCTCCCACATCCTCTCGGAGATCTCCCAGACCTGCGACCGCATCCTGGTGCTCAAGGGCGGCCGGGTGGTCGCGGAGGGCACCGAGGACGAGCTGGCCGCGCGCCTCAGCGGCGGCGGTCGGGTGATCCTGGAGCTGCGCGGCGACCCCGACGACGCCCGCGAGGCCCTCGGGTCCTTCGAGTCGGTCACCTCCCACGAGGTCACCGACCTGGGCGGCGGCCTCATCAAGGCCCTGGCCGTGCTCAGCGCCGATGAGCGCGAGGCCCTGGTCGTCCACCTCATCCAGGCCGGCCTCGGGCTTCGTCGCCTCGACGACGCCGAGTCCGAGCTGGAGGAGATCTTCCTCAACCTCACCAAGGAGGGACAGGCATGAGCGGCCTGCTGCTCGTCGCCCGGCGTGAGCTGGGGGCCTACCTCAACACAGCCTGGGGCTACGTGGTCGTCGCGGCGGTGCTCGTCGTCGACGGGCTGCTGTTCAACGCCTTCGCGATGGGCAGCACCGCGCGGTACAGCTCCGACGTGCTCGAGGACTTCTTCTACTTCTCCTTCGGCACCACGGTCATCGCGGCGGTGCTGCTGACCATGCGGCTCATCGCCGAGGAGCGTCAGACCGGCACCATCGTGCTCATGGACGCCTCGCCGCTGACCGACTGGCAGGTCGTCGGCGGCAAGTTCCTCTCGGCGCTGACCTTCCTGGGCGGCATGACCCTGCTGACCGCCTACATGCCGGCGCTCATCATGGTCAACGGCAAGGTCTCCGTCGGCCACATCCTCGCGGGCTACGCGGGGCTCCTGCTGGTGGGCTCGGCCTCCGCGGCCATCGGGACCTTCGGCTCGGCCCTGGCCCGCTCCCAGATGGTGGCCGCGATCATCTCCGGCGTGATGGTGCTCTTCATGCTGGTGAGCTGGCTGCTGGCCCGGGTCACCGACCCGCCGCTGGACGACATCTTCTCCTACCTGAGCCTGTTCGACCGACACTTCCAGCCCTTCATGCGGGGCCGGATCAACGTGGAGGACGTCATCTTCTACCTGTCGGTCACCTTCGTGTTCCTCCTGCTGTCCACCCGCGTCCTGAGCGCGAGGAGGTGGCGATGAGCGGCAGCGTGATCCTCTACCTGGCCGGCATGGTGCTGGTCTTCGCGGGCCAACGCCTCCTGGGTGACGGCGAGGCCCTCTCCATGGGCTTGAGCGTGCTGGGCGTGGCCCTGGTCCTCGGCGCCGTCGGCGCCCGGGTCCGGCGCATGGGCGACGCCCCCACCGAGGCGGCCCGGGACGCCCACCGCAAGGCCCTCCTCGCCACGGCGGCCGGGGCGCTCTCCCTGGTCATCTACGCCCTGAGCACCGACACCGTCGCCGAGGCCCTGCTCTCCGACGAGGAGGCCCTCAAGCGCTGGTCGGTGAGCTGGCAGGCGGTCTGGCCCATCGTGTGGCTGCTGGGCACCGCGCCCATGCTGCTGATCGACCTCGCCATCCAGGACAACGCCCAGGTCGTGCAGCCCGTGCGGGTGCGCCAGGCGGTGGACAACGGCCTGGTCATGGCCCTCGGCCTCGCCCTGGTCTTCCCGCTGAACTACCTGGCCAAGGAATACAACAAGCGCTGGGATCTGGCCTACTTCAAGACCACCGCCCCCGGCGACTCCACCCGGGCCATCGTCGAGAACCTCTCCGACCCGGTGGTCGTGCGGGTGTTCCTGCCCACCAGCTCCGACGTCACCGCCGAGCTGATGGGCTACTTCAACCAGCTCCAGGGCCCCAACCTCACCGTCGAGCTGCTGGACCACGCCGCCGAGCCGGCCCTGGCCAAGGATCTCAAGGTCCGGGACAACGGCTACATCGCGGTCACCGTCAAGGACGGCACCGACGACGCCGCCACCAAGAGCTGGAAGGTCGGCGACGAGCTGGACAGCGCCAAGCGCAACCTCAAGAAGCTCGACAGCGAGTTCCGCAAGCGCCTGCTGGACCTCGCCAAGGGCAAGCGCACCATCTACTTCACCGTCGGCCATGACGAGCTGAACTGGCGCGGCGGCGACCTGCCCGAGGACAAGCTCACCGGCCTCAAGAAGGTCCTCCAGGCCATGAACTTCAAGGTCGAGGAGCTGGGCCTCACCGCCGGCCTGGGCACCGCGGTCCCCGACGACGCCGCGATGGTCTTCGTCGTCGGCCCCAAGGAGCCCTTCCTCGACGGCGAGATCGAGACCCTCCAGCGCTACGTGGACGCGGGCGGCAAGCTCTTCATCGCCCTGGAGCCCGACGGCGAGCACCTCGACGGGCTGCTGCCCCACATCGGCCTCAAGCTGGGCGAGGGCACGCTGGCCTCGGCCACCCAGTACCTGCGCCGCAGCGGCGACATCTCCGACCAGACCAACGTGGTCACCGACCGCTACTCCTCCCACGAGTCCACCTCGAACCTGTCCCGCTACAGCAAGCAGCTCCCCATGGTCACCCCCGGCGCGGGCTGGCTGGAGGAGGTCTCCGGCGGCCAGGGCAAGGTCACCATCGCGGTGCGCTCCGACGACTCGGTCTGGGCCGACCTCGACGGCGACCTGAAGCTGGGCGACGGCGAGGAGAAGAAGATCCGCCCCATCGCCGCGGTCGTCACCGGCGGCGACGCCCCCGCGCCCAAGGACGGGGAGGGCGACGACGCCGCGGCGGCCGACGACGACGGCTTCCGGGCCATGGTCATCGCCGACGCCACCGCCATCTCCGACCTCGCCATCGCCTTCAAGGGCAACCAGGTCTACCTCATCGACGGCATCGGCTGGCTCCTCGGCGAGGCCGAGCTGGGCGGCTCCGTCGAGTCCGAGGAGGACGTCAAGATCGAGCACACCCGCGAGGATCAGGTCACCTGGTTCTACGGGACCATCGTGGGGATCCCGCTGCTGGTGCTCATCTTCGGCGTCGTCCGCAACCGCCGCCGCATGGGAGGTGTGTCTTGAGCCGCCAGGTCACCATCCTGAGCGTCGCGCTGGTCCTCTCGCTGGGCGCGAGCTACCTGCGCTGGACCGCCGAAGAGGGCACCGACGCCGCCGACACCATCGTCGTCCTGGACGCGAAGGCCGGCGAGATCGAGGAGCTGCGCTGGGACTCCGACAAGCTCGACATGGTCCTGCTCCCGCAGTCCGACGCCCGCGGCGACTGGCTGCTGGTGAAGACCACCGAGGAGAAGGAGCGCCCCGTGGCCGAGCCCGAGGCGCCGCAGCCGGACGACGAGGGCGAGGCGGCCGAGGAGGAGCCTGAGGACGAGTCCCCCGACGACGAGTCCGCCGAGGAGGAGGACGACCTCCCCGAGCCCCCCGCTCCCGCCCAGATGGAGACCTTCACCGAGGTCGTGGAGTTCAAGGCGGGCGAGGCCGGCGACAAGCTGCTGGAGTCGTTGAGCCCCATGGTCGCCAAGCGCGCCCTGGACACGGTGGCCGACGACAAGCTCGACGAGCTGGGCCTCGCCGAGCCCGAGGCCACCCTGGTGGTCAAGCGCGCCGGCAAGGGCGAGCGCACCTTCCAGGTCGGCGGCGAGGCCTACGGCACCCGCGACCGCTACCTGCGCGACGCCGAGTCCGGCAAGGTCTACCTCATCGAGGACGACCTGCTGCGCCCGCTCAAGTACGGCAAGACCCGCCTGCCCGACCGCGAGCTGATCGGCATCGAGACCGCCGACATCGCCACCGTGGCGATCACCGCCCCCGGCGGCGCGGTCAGCTTCGAGCAGCGCAACCCCGACGACCCCAAGGCCGCCTACTGGGCTCCCCCCGGGGGCGAGTCCGACGAGTCCGCCGGCAACTGGATGAACAAGCTGCTCAAGCTGCGCTCCGCGAGCTTCGTGCAGGCCGAGGACACGCCCACCGCGCTCTCCGAGGCCCTGACCATCCAGGTCACCGGTGACGACGGCGTCAAGACCACCCTCAAGCTGCTCGAGGGCACCGACCCCGAGGGCCGCGAGGCGTTCTACGCCGAGTCCGACTTCACCCGGCGTCAGGTCAAGCTGCACAACGCCCAGGCCCAGGATCTCATCCAGGACGTCGAGACGATCCTTGACGTCCCCGAGGAAGAGTAGCGTTCTTCTCTTCCATGATGTCGCGTTCATCGGCATCATGGAAGAAACGTCGCCTGCGGACAGCTTCTGGCCCCGCGCATCGTGTTAAGGTCGCCGGGTTGCTTGGACCTGTGGATGGCACCCCTCGCAGCGGTATGGTCCAGGCCCCCCTGAATCCCCTGCGTGGCGATGCTCCTTCGCACGAAGGTCTTTTCATTGCTGGCGTCGATCGGCTCGTTCTGGCAGCCTGATCCGCCTGCTCCCGCGCCGGCCCCGCTCCCACCGGCGGTGGCCCCGGAGACCCCCCAGGCGATCTGCGATGGCGACGAGGACTGCCTCGCCCGACGCTGGATCCTGGTCGACCACGGCCGCCTGGGCCTGCCGGGCCTCACCGGCCAGCGCTGGGTGTCCTATGACTACGACGAGGTCACCCGGTCGGTCCCCTATGAGGAGTTCGAGGGGGAGAGCGAGCTCTCCCTGGCCGTTCGCCTCATCATCAGCGAGGTCGGCGCCGACCGGCTGATCTTCACGGCGGGGGGGCTGCGCGAGGCCATCGGCATCCTCTACAGCGTGGACAACCGACTGGCGGTGGACCCTGCGGTCGGCCCGGTGTTCCCCGGCTGCGGCCCCGGCGGCACCTTCGTCACCTGCGCCAACGCCGTCGAGTACCTGGGCATGGACACCTGGCGGGCCGAGGACCCCTCCACCCGGTACCGCGCGGACATGCTGATCGCGGCGGTGGACCTCGCGGTGGTGGCCTGGCACCTCCAGGAGGAGCGGCTGGTGGCCGACTTCACCCAAGGCGCGACCAGCTACGTGCACCGCTGCGGCGGGACCGCCTACGGGCTGACCACCTGGCACTGCGACGGCACCCGCCGCATGGGCATCCGCGACGTCCCCGGCGCGCGGCCCCACGAGGGCCCCCTGGTCTTCAAGATCCCGCACTGGTCCGAGACCCGGCGGCGGTGGCGCATGGACGAGGCGCACATCATCCACTACCGCCCCCTGGGCGATCGCCCGGGCCCGGCGCTGGCGGCGATCGACCCTCTGCTGAGCCCCTGGGGCATGGACGGGCTGGTCGAGGCGGAGTGATCGCAGGGATCCCGCCCGTGTTATAGCCAACCGGCCCCGCAGGAGTCCCCCTGGAATGCTCCACAGTCTCTCGGTTCGTGGAGTCGGCCCGGCGCGCGCGCTTGATGTCAGACCGGCCCCGCGGCTGAACCTGTTCACGGGCGACAACGGGCTGGGCAAGTCCTTCCTGCTGGATCTGGCCTGGTGGACCCTCGCGGGGACGTGGCCGGAGGGTGTCCCCGCCACCCCCACGCCGAGCCTCACGGCCGGCGTCCGGAACGTCCGCGAGGCGCGGATCCTCTGGACCTCAGACACCCGCCAGGGAGCGCCCTCCGAGCAGGAGGAGGCCCGGTTCGACCCCGAGGCCGAGGGCTTGTGGCGGCGCCAGCAGCGTGAGTCCGGAGACGAGCCGCCGAAACCAGGGCTGGTGCTCTACGCCCGCATCGACGGGGGCTTCAGCGTCTGGGACCCCGCCCGGAACTACTGGCGTCAGCTCGGCGCGCGGGGCTTCGCCCACCCGGAGCGCCCCGACGCCTACCACTTCGACCGTCAGCAGGTCTGGGACGGCATGACCCTCGGCGACACCCGCGTGTCCGAGGGGCTCATCCGCGACTGGGTGAGCTGGCAGCGCAAGCACGCCGCGGGCGAGGTCGACGGCGTCGACCCCTTCGCCCTGCTGACCGCTGCCCTCTCCAGGCTCTCCGCCGACCAGCGGGAGCTGCTCCAGCCCGGGCGCATCACCCGGGTCGTGGGGGGTGGGGCGCGTGATTATCCGACGTTGCGGTTCCCTTACGGGGAGGTCCCGGTCCACATCGCGTCCTCCGCGATGCGGCGGATCTCGGCGCTGGCCTACCTCATCGTGTGGACCTGGTACGAGCACGTCCGCGCCTGCAAGGTGCTCGGCGATGAGCCGGAGCGCCGGTTCATGATCCTGTGGGACGAGGTCGAGACGCACCTGCATCCGCGCTGGCAGCGCCTCGTCCTGCCCGCTCTGCTGGAGGTCATCCAGGGCCTGAACGAAGGCATGCGGGTCCAGCTCTGGGCCACGACCCACGCGCCGCTGGTCCTCGCCTCGGTGGAGCCCTCCTTCGACCCTGGCCTCGACGCGCTCCACCTCCTGAAGCTCGACGGGCAGGAAGTCTCCATCCAGCGCACGCGATGGGTCGCGCGCGGGGACGCGCTGAACTGGCTGCTCTCCGACATCTTCGGGCTACAGCAGGCGCGCTCGGTGCGCGCCGAGGTCGCCATCGAGGCCGCCGAGGCCTGGATGCGCGGCGATGTCGCGGCGCTCCCGGATCACCTCCGCACCCCGGACGCCATCCACGACGAGCTGCGCGCGCTGCTGCCCGGGATGGACCCGTTCTGGCCCCGGTGGATCGTCCATCGCGGGCGAGGCACCTCGTGAAGCGCTTCGACCGGACCGAGCCCCCGCCGGGCTTCACCGAGGAGGCCGAGAAGGGGCGGCGGTGGCTGGAGCAGAACCCGGCCAGGGCCACCAGCCCCCCGCCGTACTGGCGGCGGTATCGAGGGGCCCTCGCCGAGGCGTTCGATCACCTGTGTGCCTACTCCATCGTCTGCATCCCCAACGGCACGGTCGACCACTTCGTCTCCATCGACGAGGACCCGTCCCGCGCCTACGACTGGGACAACTACCGGTACGCGGACGGGTGGATCAACGCCAGCAAGCAGGACCTTCGCTCGGATCGCCTCCTCGATCCCTTCGACGTGCAGGACGGGTGGTTCGAGATGCTCCTCCCCTCCCTGCAGGTCGTCGTCACCGATCGCTGCCCGGAGGCGCTGCGGGACAAGGCCGACTTCACCCTGCGACGCCTCCACCTTCGGGATGGCGAGGACGTGATCCGGCACCGTGAGGTGTGGTGGAACCTCTACCTGGACGGCGAGGCCCTGCCCGCGACCCTGGAGCGCATGATCCCGCTGCTTGCCCGCGCCATCCGGGAGAACCCCGACGCCGTCGCCCGCGCCCGCGCCGCTCGTCAGGCTGATCAGGAGCCCCCATGACCCCCAACACCCACCCCCTCATCGACCCCGCCCTCGTCGGCGTCCCCGACGCCCTCGCCCCGGGCGCGGCCGCCGCCTCTCTCATGACCACCGCCGCGATGGCCGCCGACGCCCGAGGCCTGGTGCACGGCGGCTTCATCTTCGGGCTGGCCGACTACGCCGCGATGCTGGCGGTGAACGACCCCAACGTGGTGCTGGGCGCGGCGGACACCCGCTTCGTCGCGCCGGTCCGGGTGGGGCAGCGGGTGGTCGCCGAGGCCCGGGTGACCGCCGAGAAGGGCCGCAAGCGCACGGTGGAGGTCACCGCTCGCGTGGGCGAGGAGGCCGTGCTCACCGGCACGTTCACCTGCTTCGTGCTCGACCGGCACGTCCTGGATCGGTAGCCGCCGGCCTTGACACGCTCGCCCCGCCGGGGGTACAGAATCCGTCCGATGCAGAGCCCGCTCGCCAGCACCGCGCACCATCACCACGGTCACCCCACCGGGTCGGTGTCCGTGTAGCGAGCCCCTGCGCCCCCCTTCACGCGACGCCGACCCCCCGGGGCCGGCGTCTCGCGCTTTGGCGGGACCCCGCTCCCGGAGGTCCACCCCCAGGAGCCCTCCCATGACCCACCCCCTCCGCCTGGCCCTGCCCAAGGGACGCATGCAGGCCGGCGTGTTCACCCTGCTCGCCGAGGCCGGCGCCCCCGTCCGGGTCAGCGCCCGCGGCTACCGCCCCACCGTGTCCCTGGACGGGGTCGAGGCCAAGCTGCTCAAGCCCCAGAACACCATCGAGATGCTGGCCGCCGGCTCCCGGGACCTGGGCTTCGCCGGGGCGGACTGGGTCGCCGAGCTGGGCGTCGAGCTGGTCGAGCTGCTGGACACCAGCCTGGACCCGGTGCGCCTGGTCGCCGCCGCCCCCGAGAAGCTGGTCGCCTCGGGCTGGCCGCCGGACCGACCCCTCGTGGTCGCCAGCGAGTACGAGCGCCTGACCCGGAGCTGGATCGCAGCCCAGGGCCTGAACGCCCACTTCGTGCGCTCCTACGGGGCCACCGAGGTCTTCCCCCCCGAGGACGCCGACTGCATCGTCGACAACACCGCGACCGGCGCCACCCTGGTCGCCAACAATCTGGAGATCGTCGACACCCTGATGCGCAGCTCCACCCGGCTCTACGCCAACCCCCGGGCCCTGGAGGACGCCACCCGGCGCGGGCTCATCGAGGATCTGGTGCTCCTGCTGCGCTCGGTCCTGGAGGCCCGCCGCCGGGTCATGCTGGAGGTCAACGTCGAGGCGGCCCTGCTGGAGGCGGTCGTCGACGGCCTGCCCTGCATGCGCGAGCCGACCATCTCGCTGCTGCACGGCGACGCCGGCTACGCGGTGAAGGCCGCCGTGCCCCGCGAGATGCTGCCCACCCTCATCCCCTCCCTGCGGGCCCGGGGCGGCACCGACATCGTGGTCACCGCGCTCGCCCAGATCGTGCCGTGATGCGCCTCGCCCCCGTCCCCGCGCTGGCGGGCACCCGACCCTACGCGGTCCCCCGCGCCGGCGCCCCCATCGACCTGTCCCTGGACGGCAACGAGGGCCCCGCCCCGGACCCCACGCTGCTCGACGTCCTGCGCGACCCCGAGCTGCTGCGCTGCTACCCCGACCAGGGCCCCCTGGAGCGCGCGCTGGCCGCCCGCGTCGGCGTCGCGCCCGAGCGCCTGCTGGTCACCGCCGGGGGCGACGACACCCTGGACCGGGTCTGCCGCGCCATGCTGGGCCCCGGCGACGAGATCCTCGTGCACGCGCCCGGCTTCGAGATGCTGCGCCGCTACGCCCGGGTGGCCGGCGGGGTGCCGGTGGAGATCCCCTGGCCCGACGGGCCCTTTCCGGTGGACGCCGCCCTCGCGGCGGTCACCCCACGCACCCGCATCCTGGTGGTCACCAGCCCCAACAACCCCACCGGCGGGGTCGCCGCCGCCGCCGACCTGGGGCGGCTGGCCGAGGCCCTGCCCGAGGTGCTGCTGCTGGTGGACCTCGCCTACGTGGAGTTCGCTGACGAGGACCTCACCGCCGCCGCCCTGGCCCTGCCCAACGCGGTCGTGGTGCGCTCCCTGTCCAAGGCCTGGGGCCTCGCGGGCCTGCGGGTGGGCTACGCGCTGGGGCACCCCGAGGTCATCGGCTGGCTGCGGGCGGCGGGCGCGCCCTACGCGGTCTCCGCCCCCGCGCTGGCGATCGCCCAGGCCGCGCTGGAGGTCGGCCCCCCCGCCGGCTACATCGCCCGGGTCCGGGCGGAGCGGGGGGCCCTGGCCGAGCAGCTCGCCGCGCTGGGGGCTGCGCCGGTGCCCTCCCAGGGCAACTTCGTGTTCGCCGAGGTCCCTGACCCCCTATGGCTGCGGGACGCGATGGCCGGGCTGGGCATCGGGGTCCGGGCCTTCCCCGGCAAGCCGGGCCTGGAGCGGGCGGTGCGCGTCTCCTGCCCTGGCGACCCCGCGGCCTTCGATCGCCTCACCCACGCCCTGGGCGCGGCCCTGGCCCCGGAGGCGGTGCTGTTCGACATGGACGGGGTGCTCGCGGACGTGCGGGGCTCCTACCGGGCCGCGATCCGGGAGACCGCCGCGGCCTTCGGGGTGACGGTCACCGACGCCGACATCCAGGCCGTCAAGGCCCTGGGCGACGCCAACAACGACTGGGTCGTGACCCGCCGCCTGCTGGCCGCGGCCGGCGTGGACGCGCCCCTGGCCCAGGTCACCGAGGTCTTCGAGGACCTCTACCAGACCCGCCTCTACAAGGCCGAGACCCTGCTGGTGGACCGGGCCTGGCTGGAGGCCCTCGGCGCGCGCCTCCCCCTGGGGGTGGTGACCGGGCGTCCCCGCCGCGACGCCGTCCGTTTCCTCGATGACATGGGCATCACGGAAGCCTTCTCTGCGCTCGTGTGCATGGAGGACGCCCCCCTCAAGCCCGACCCCGCGCCGGTGCGCCTGGCCCTGGAGACCCTGGGCGTGCAGCGCGCCTGGCTCCTGGGGGACACCCCCGACGACGTGCGCGCCGCCCGCGCCGCCGGGGTCGTGCCCCTCGGCGTCTGCCCCCCCGGCGAGGACAACGCCGCCAGCCTCATCGCCGCCGGGGCCGCCCGCGCCATCCCCAACGCCCGCCTGCTGGAGGAGCTGCTGTGAGGACCGCCGAGATTGACCGCCGCACCGCCGAGACCACGATCACCCTCGCCCTGTCCCTGGACGGGACCGGGGCCGCGGACATCCGGACCGGCATCGGCTTCCTGGACCACATGCTGGGGGCGCTCACGAAGCACGCCCGCTTCGACCTGCGTCTGCGCTGCGAGGGCGACCTGCACGTCGACGACCACCACACCGCCGAGGACTGCGCCCTGGCCCTGGGCCAGGCCCTCGACCAGGCCCTCGGAGAGCGGCGCGGGATCGCCCGCTTCGGGTATGCGTACGCCCCCCTGGACGAGGCCCTGGCCCGCGCGGTGGTGGACCTGAGCGGTCGCCCGTCCCCGGTCATCGACCTGGGCCTGCGCCGGGAGCGCCTGGGCACCCTCTCCTGCGAGATGCTGCCCCACGTCCTGCGCTCGCTGGCCGTCGCCGGCCGCATGGCCCTGCACGTCGACGTCCTGCGCGGCGAGAACGACCACCACCGCGCCGAGTCGGCCTTCAAGGCCACCGCGCTGGCGCTGCGGCAGGCGGTGGCGCTGGACGGGAGCGGGGAGATCCCGTCGACGAAGGGGGTGCTGTGATGGACGACCTTCAAAGCGAAGCGCCTCCCTTCTTCCTGAAGACGACGGAGGACCCCCATGCCTGAAGTCCTCATCGTCCCCACCGGCGCCGCCAACCTCGCCAGCGTGTTCGCCGCCCTGCGCCGTCTGGGCGCCCACCCCCGGCTGTGTCCCGGCGCTGACGAGGCCCACGCCGCCGAGCGCCTCGTGCTGCCTGGCGTCGGCGCGTTCGGGGCTGCTCGGGCCGCGCTGGAGGCCGAGGGGCTCATCGAGGTGCTCGGCGAGCGCGTCCGCGCCGGGCGCCCCACCCTCTGCGTCTGCCTGGGCCTCCAGCTCCTGTGCCGCTCCAGCGAGGAGAGCCCCGGGGTCCCCGGGCTGGGGGTCGTGCACGCCGAGGTCACCCGGTTCCCGGCCGGGGTGCGCAGCCCCCAGATGGGCTGGAACCAGGTCACGCCGGGGCCCGCCAGCCGGCTGGTCACCTCGGGATACGCCTACTTCGCCAACAGCTACCGCATAGCCGCGCCCCCCGCCGGGTGGGCCTGCGCCACCACCGATCACGGCGGCCCCTTCGTCTCCGCGCTGGAGCGGGGGGACGTGCTGGCCTGCCAGTTCCACCCCGAGCTGTCCGGCGCCTGGGGCCAGTCGCTGATCGCCCGGTGGGGAGGGTTCTCATGCTGACCTGCCGCGTCATCCCCTGCCTGGACGTGCGCGACGGCCGGGTGGTCAAGGGCGTCCGCTTCCAGGGCCTGCGCGACGCGGGGGACCCCGCCGAGCGCGCCGCCGTCTACGCCGCCCAGGGCGCCGACGAGCTGGTGGTGCTCGACGTCTCCGCCACCCCCGAGGGCCGCCGCACCCGGGCCCCCACCGTGCGCGCGGTGCGCGAGGCCCTCGACGTGCCCCTGACCGTGGGCGGCGGGGTGCGCAGCGTGGACGACGCCGCCGTGCTGCTGGAGGCGGGCGCCGACAAGGTCGGGGTGAACACCGCCGCCGTCCAGCGCCCGGCGCTGCTGACCGAGCTGGCCGAGCGCTTCGGCCGCCAGTGCGTGGTGCTGGCCCTGGACGCCGCCGCCACCGAGGACGGCTGGGAGGTCGTCGTGCGCTCGGGCAAGGAGCGCACCGGGATGGACGCGGTCGCCTGGGCGGCCCGCGCCGAGGCTCTGGGCGCAGGCGAGGTGCTGCTCACGAGCTGGGACCGGGACGGCACCCGCAGCGGCTACGACCTCGCGCTCATCGCGGCGGTGCGCGGCGCGGTGGACATCCCCGTCATCGCCTCCGGGGGCGCGGCCAGCGCGGCCCACCTCGCCGAGGCCCTGGAGGCCGGCGCCGACGCGGTGCTGGCCGCCTCCATCTTCCACGACGGGGACACCACCGTGGCCGACGTCAAGCAGCGCCTCGCCGCGCGCGGGATCGAGGTGCGCCCATGATCGTGCCCTCCATCGACCTGGCCGGCGGGCAGACCGTGCAGCTCATCGGCGGCCAGGAGCTGGCGATCGAGGCCGGCGATCCGCGCCCCCTCGCCGACCGCTTCGGCCTGGTGGGCGAGGTCGCGGTGGTGGACCTCGACGCCGCCCTGGGGCGCGGCGACAACACCGACCTCATCCGCGCGCTGCTGGACCGGGCCCCCTGCCGGGTGGGCGGGGGCATCCGCAGCGTCGAGGCCGCCCGCGCCTGGCTGGACGCCGGGGCGGTGAAGGTGGTGCTGGGCACCGCCGCGCGCCCTGAGGTGCTCTCCAAGCTGCCCCGGGAGCGGGTCATCGCCGCCCTGGACGCGGTCGACGGCGAGGTGGTCGTCGAGGGCTGGCAGACCCGCACCGGCCAGGACGTGCGCGCCCGGATGGAGGCGCTGCGCCCCTACGTGGGCGGCTTCCTGGTCACCTTCGTGGAGCGGGAGGGCCGCCTGGGGGGCACGGCGATGGAGCGGGTCGCCCCGCTGGTCGAGGCCGCCGGGGACGCCCGGCTGACCATCGCGGGCGGGGTCACCACCCCCGAGGAGATCGCCGCCCTGGACCGCCTGGGCGCGGACGCCCAGGTGGGCATGGCCCTCTACACCGGGCGCCTGGGGCTGGCCGAGGCCTTCGCCGCGCCCCTGGTGTCCGACCGGCCCGACGGGCTGTGGCCCACCGTGGTCGTGGACGCGCTGGGCACCGCCCTGGGCCTGGTCTACTCCGACCTGGAGAGCCTGACCGCCGCCATCGAGCGCCGCCGGGGCGTCTATCACTCCCGCAAGCGCGGCCTGTGGGAGAAGGGCGCCACCTCCGGGGACACCCAGGCCCTGCTGCGGGTGGAGGCGGACTGCGACCGGGACGCCCTGCGCTTCACCGTAGGCCAGGTTGGCGGCGGGTTCTGCCACCAGGGCACCTGGAGCTGCTTCGGGCCGGACCGGGGGTTGGGGGCGCTGGCCCGCACCCTGCGCGAACGCCTGGAGGACGCCCCCGAGGGCTCCTACACCCGCCGGCTGCTGGACGACCCCGCGCTCTTGCGCGCCAAGCTCATCGAGGAGGCCGCCGAGCTGGCCGCCGCCCGGGGCCCCGACGACGTGGCCTGGGAGGCCGCCGACGTCCTCTACTTCACCCTGGTGGCGATGACCCGGGCGGGGGTCTCCCCCGACCGCGCCCTGGCCGAGTTGGACCGCCGCCGCCTCAAGATCAAGCGCCGCCGGGGCGACGCCAAGCCCCCCGTGGAGACGCCGTGACCCTGCTCAAGACCCGCTCCGCAGAGGACGTCCCTGCCCTGCGCCGCCAGGCCGTGGACGCCGCCACCCTGGCCGCCGCCGCTGGGATCGTGGAGGACGTGCGCCAGCGCGGGGAGGCCGGCTTGCGGGCCCAGGGCCTGCGCCTCGGAGACATCGGCCCCGATGATCCCCTGCTCATCGGCAAAGCGGAAATGCAGGCTGCTCTCGAGGCGCTGCCTTCGGACCAGCGTCAAGCCCTCCAGCGCTGCGCGGACCGCATCACCGCCTTCGCCCAGGCCCAGCGCGCCGCCCTGCCCGACGTCGAGGTGCCCGTGCCCGGCGGGGCGGCCGGGGTGCGCTACGCCCCGGTGCACCGCGCGGGCTGCTACGCCCCGGGGGGGCGCTTCCCCCTGCCCTCCTCGGTGCTGATGACCGCGCTGACTGCGAAGGCGGCGGGGGTGGCCGAGGTGTGGGTGGCCTCGCCGCGGCCCGCGCCGGCCACCCTGGCGGCGGCGGCGGTGGCCGGCGCGGACAAGGTGCTGGCGGTGGGCGGCGCCCAGGCCATCGCGGCGCTGGCCTTCGGGGCAGGTCCGATGCCCTCTTGCGACGCCATCGTGGGGCCGGGCAACCGCTGGGTGACCGCGGCCAAGCAGCTCGTGGCCGGTCAGGTGCGCATCGACATGCTGGCGGGGCCCTCGGAGCTGGTGGTGCTGGCGGACGACGGCGCCGACGCCGAGCGGGTGGCCGCGGATCTCCTGGCCCAGGCCGAGCACGACCCCGACGCCCTGCCGATCCTGGTGTCGACCTCGGCCGGGCTGGTGGCGCGCACCGAGGCGGCCCTGGCTCGGCAGCTCGACACCCTGCCCACCGCCGGCATCGCCCGGGAGGCTCTGAAGAACGGCTTCGCGGTGGTCTGCGACCTCGACGCGGCCATCACCGTGTGCGACCGCCTGGCCCCGGAGCACCTCGCCCTGCACCTGGCGGACCCCCAGGCTGCCCAGGACCGCCTGCAGCACTATGGCGCGCTGTTCGTGGGCGAGCACGCCGCCGAGGTGCTGGGGGACTACGCCGCCGGGCCCAACCACGTCCTGCCCACCGGGGGCACGGCGCGATCGGTGGGCGCGCTCAGCGTGCTCACCTTCCTGCGGGCCCAGACCTGGCTGCGGGTGGACGACCCGGCGGCGGGGGCCGTCGTGGCCCGGGACGCCGTCGTGGTCGCGCGCATGGAGGGCCTGGAGGCCCACGCCCGTGCAGCCGAGCTTCGCGCCCGCGCCTCCGAAGACCCCCTCCCCAGGTGAACCGCCGGAGGCGCGGCGCGCGCTCATAAGGGGATGGCGTCGGGGGACCGCGTTGTGATCGCCATTGTGAAAAAAAGTGCCGTGGTAGAACGCGGGGCAACATGAGCGGAACCTGGATCAAGCTCTGGATGGAGGTCGTCGACGGCGACGCGGTCCGGGTGACGCCCTTCGCGGCAGGCAGCGTGGACGTGGGCCACTCCTACCAACTGGAGGGCTGGAATCGGGCCCGGCTGGAGCGCTTCGCGGCGATCGCGGGCGAGGACGACGCCGAGGACGAGCGGACGGCCCTGCGTCAGGCGCTGCTGCCCGACGGGCCATGGGCCTGGGTGATGCGCAAGCTGGACGAGCGTCGGGGGCCGGTGCTCATCCAGCTCCGGCTGGACCAGGACGCCCCCTGGCTGGAGGCCATCCCCTGGGAGGCCGCAGGGGCGCTGGCGAAGCGCAAGGACGTCGTGGTGGTCCGGGAGATCCTGGGCGGGCCGGAGGGCCTGCCGCTCGCGGCCTCGGACCTCAAGACGATGCTGGTGCTGCACACCGCCGACAAGCCCAGCGCCCGCGCGGCCGAGCGCCTCAAGCGCTGGCTGGACCGCGACGGCCAGCTCGCCGCGACCCTGGTGGAGGTCTCGGCCCACACCCGGGGCAACCTCTCAGGCCTGCTGAGCGCCAGACACCCCGATGTCCTGCACTACATCGGCCACGGGCGGGTGAACGCCGGCACCGCCGAGCTGCTGCTGGACGGCGACGCGGACGACTGGCTGCCCGTCGAGGCCCTGGTGCGCGCCCTGCCCGACCCGCCCTGGCCCGGCCCCCGGCTTGTCGTCCTGGAGTCCTGCGAGGGCGCCGCGGCCACCCCCCTGGGCAGCGCCGCCGGCCAGCTCGCCCGGGGCGGCGTGGCCCTGGTCATCGGCCAGCTCCACCCGGTGCAGTCCGACGAGGCCCGCGCCCTGTCCGCCCGCTTCTACCGCGGCCTGCTGGACCCGCACGGCCGGCACCCGGTGTTCAGCGCCGGGCAGGCCCGGGCCAGCCTGGAGGGCGTCGAGGCCTGGGCCTCCGCGGTGGTCTACCTGCGGGGCGAGCTGGGGCCGCGCGCCGGCCCGGCCCTGAACGCGAGCGCGTACCCGACCGGCTTCCTCCCCCTCGCGCTGAAGCTGCAGAGGCTGGTGAACGCTCAGGGCCTGGACATGGGCGCGGTGCGCAGGGCCCTGCCGCCCTCCGACGTCGCCGTCGGGGAGGGCGTGCTGGCCCAGGACGGCGGCCAGCTCGCCCTGGGCATCGCCCAGCGCCTGGCCTGGTCGCGTCCAGTGGACCGGGGCGGGGCGGTCGAGGCCCGCACGCTGCTGCGCTTCGCCCACGCTCTGGGGGCGGGCGGCGACTGGCCGGCGCTGGAGGCCTGGCTGGAGGAGGCCCTCACCACCCTGGAGCCCGACGAGGCCCGGCGCGCGCAGGAGCGAGGGCGCTGGGCGGCGCAGGTCGGACCCCAGCCGGGCGTGCTGCTCATCCGGATCGAAGAGAACGAGTATGGCGAGGACAGCGTCGAGGTCCGGGCCTGGACGATCGCCGGCGGCAAGATGACCCCTCTGCCCTACCCCAGGAATGCCCCCAAGGAGCTGACAGAGGCGACGCTCGACAAGGTGCTTCCCAAGCTGGTGGGCTTCTGGGTGAACGCAGCAGCCAGCACGCTGAACCTGGCCCGCTCCACGGTGCAGTTCCTGGTCAACGTGGACAGCCTGCTGACCCGGCGATTCGATCGGCTCAGGGCCGGGCGCGTGCCGCTGGGGAAGGACTACGCCGTCGTGGTCCGCTTCGCGGAGCAGGAGCAGGCCGCCATGCGGCAGCGGGTGCGGGCTCGGTGGACCCGACAGGGTGACGCGCTGACCCCGGTACACCCCGAGGATTTCGACCCCACCGACCCGACGCAGGCGCCGCTGCTGTTCGACCCGGAGGGCCTGTGCATGGAGGCTGTCCAGGAGTTGGTCAGCGACGCGACGAACCCGCCCTCCACCACCGGCTGCGTGGTCATCGAGGGCCCTCCCGACCCGGAGGACCCGGAGTCCGGCGCCCTCGGCGCGGTGCTGGGCGCCTGCCTTCAAGGCGTGCCGGTGGTCGTCTGGAGTCAACAGGACGCCGAGGAGGGCCCCTCCCCCGCGCTGGTCGAGTTCGTGAGCGGCCTGCGCGCCCAGGACATCCCGGCGCGAGCCCGTGACCTGCGCGCCAGGGGCGACGCGCCGCCCTTCACCATCCTCTTCGCTGATCCCGACGTCGACGTCCCGGACGACGACGGCCTCAGTTTCTGACCCGGAGCCCCGATGGCCAAGAACAAGAGCACCTGGCACCTGTTCACTGGAGCCTCCGACCCGCCCGCGGAGGGGCCCAGGGCCCTGCCGGAGCCGCCGCCCTGGCGCCGCCTCGGGGCGAACCAGCACAAGAAGAAGCGGCTGCGCCGCCAATGGAACCAGCGTGAGCTGGACGTGGTCAACGCCGCGCTGCACCTGCGCCGCCCCATCCTGGTCCAGGGCGAGGCGGGCAGCGGCAAGTCGATGATGGCCTACGACCTGGCCTATGAGCTGGGCCTCGGCCACGTGCTGGAGTGGCCGATCAACTCCCGCACCGAGGTGCGCCGGGCACTCTACGACTACGACGCGGTCGGCCGGCTCCAGGAGGCCACCATCCTGGCGCACACGCCACGGCAGCAGAACGCACCGCCACCGCGCCCGCCCCCGGTCCACCAGTACATCCAGCTCGGCCCCCTGGGCACCGCGCTGGCCTACGAGGCGCACCCCCGCGTGCTGCTCATCGACGAGCTGGACAAGTGCGACATCGACCTGCCCAACGACCTGCTGTTCTACCTGGAGCAGGCACGGTTCACGATCCCGGAGATCAGCCGCGCCCACGAGATCGAGGCGCGCGCGGGCCAGAACAACCCGGACAAGGTGCACGTCCGCCCCCACGACTTCGACCCCGCCCACCCGGAGCAGACCCCCCAGATCGAGGTCATCAAGGGGCAGGTGCTGTGCCGCCACTTCCCCATCGTGGTCATGACCAGCAACTTCCAGCGGGACTTCCCGCCGCCCTTCCTGCGCCGCTGCCTGCGCCTGAAGCTGGAGCCCCCCACGAACCGGGACGAGGCCCTCCGGGAGGCGACGAACATCGCCAACTCCCAGCTCCCCGGCGGGGACGCGGTCGAGGCCGCGAGCACCTATGTGCAGGCGCTGGTGGACCGCCGCGCGGCGGGCGAGGTGCTGGCGAACGACCAGCTCCTGAACGCCCTGTACCTGACCGGCAGGACCTGGGATGACAAGGAGGACGCCAGGCGGATCGAGACGCTGGCCCTCGACACCCTGCTTCGGAACCTGCGGAAGTCGTGAGCGACGCTCTGCTCCAGCTCCTGCTGCGCCAGGCCGAGGCCGGCGAGGTCCCGGATCCGCTGCTGCTGGCGGACCTGGCCTGGCTGCACGCCCGGATGCTCGGGCAGCCGGTGGAGGGGGGGCCGCCAGATCGTCAGGACGACGCGCTTCCTGCGGACGACAAGCCGCACGCGGACGACCCGGAGCAGATGGACGATACGGAGCACCCGGACGACACGGCGGACCAGAGGCCCGGCGACCAGGACGGCAGGTCACCGAGCCCGACAGCCAAGGAGAACGCGCCGACCACCGCGCCCCAACCGGACCGCCAACGCGCCCGCGCCCGGGTCCCCGCGCTGCGCCAGGAGGCGCCACCCCTGGCCCTCTCCGAGGCCCTTCGACCCCTGGTCCAGCGGCGCGCTCGGCCCACCAGCGGCGCTCTGGACGACGTGGCGACCCTGGAGCGCTTCGCCCGCACCGGCTTCCTGCACCCGGTCTACGCCCAGGAGCGGGAGAAGCGCCTGCGCCTGGCGATCGTGGTGGACCGCAGCCGCACGATGGAGCCCTGGGCGTACCTGCTGCCGCCCTTGCTGCGCGTCCTGAAGTGGCAGCGGGCGTTCCGGGAGGTCTCGGTGTGGGGCCTCGACGCCAGCGCTGACCCGCGCGTGGCCAAAGGGCTGCGCGACCCGCCCACCTCGCCCCCGGAGACCCTGGCTGACCCCACCGGCCAGCAGCTCGTGCTGGTGCTCTCCGACCTGCTGGGGTCGGGGTGGTGGACCGGCACGGTGCCCGGAGCGCTCCGAAGCCTGGGGCGACACGGGCCGGTCCTCATCCTGAGCGTGCTGCCTCCGACCCTGCTTCGGCGCACGGCCGTACGGCGGGCGCTGCCGGGACACCTGCACAGCCTTGGCGCCCTCACGCCGCTGGCCCACCACCGCTGGGCGCCCCTCCGGCGGCGCCATCAGCGCGCGGACCCGGTGCCGGTGCCCGTCCTGTCCTTCTCGCCGGAGGCCCTGGGGCAGTGGGCGCGGCAGCTCGCCAGCGGTGGGGCCCTGCGGGCCGCGGACTGGGTGGCCGGCACGGCCCCTCGCCCGCCCCAGGACGCCGCCCAGCGGGTGGAGCGCTTCCAGGCCGCCAGCTCGGAGGACGCTCGCCTGCTGGCCGGGCTGGTCGCCATGAGCCCGGCTCTGAGCCTGCCAATGGTACGGTATATCCGGCAGATCGCGCTGCCGCAGGCCGGCCCGGAGGTGGAGGCGGAGCTGTGGATGGGCGGCCTGTTCGTGCCCGCGGGGGCGTCCCATGACTTCGCCCCAGGGGTCCGCGCGCGGCTGCTGGACGCTGCACCGCTGGAGGTCGCCCTGGACCTGCTCACCCGGGTGGGCGAGAAGCTCGGCCACTCCAATGCACCCTGGGCGAAGGTGCTCGCGGACCCCGAGGCCCTCGCGGCGACGGACCTGGACCCGGTGGTGGCCGAGGTGCTGGGGCGGCTGGGCGGGGTGTTCGCGGGGGCGGTGGAGCGGGAGGCCGGTCGCCCACCCCCTGCTCATGATGCCGATGAACACGAGGTCTCGGAAGAGCATTCCCCCGAGGACGAGGACCTGACGGCCCTGCGGAGCCGGCTCGCGCAGCTCCTGGACACCACCTTCCCCTCCTACGGCGAGCGGGAGGCAATGTGGAACCTCTTCTCCGTTCCGTTGATCCCCCAGACGATCGGCGCGGAGACCCTGGTCGCGGTCGCCGCGTCCGCCCGAGAGACCCCGATCGAGGGCCTGCTGGAGCTGGTCCGGTACGCCGCGTGGATGCGCCCGGAGGCAGAGGATCTCTCGGCCCTCACCGCAGAGCTGGGCGCGCACCTCCCCCTGACCGCTGAGCCCGCCGCCCCCATGACCCTCGTGGTCCGCTGGGGCGAGGTGCCCGAGGACTGGCCGGCGATCCGGGACGCTCTGCAGCGGGCGGGGGTCGTTCCCCCGCTCCGGATCGCGCTGGGGGCGAGCGAGGACTGGCGCGCGCTGCTCAGCGAGGCCGCCCACCCGGGCAGCGTCGTGCTGGTCCTGGGCGGCTCGGGCTGGCTGGGCTTCGACCCCACGACACCCACCCAGGCCATGCCCTCCCCGGCCGAGCTGGCCATGGCCTGCGCCCGAGGCGCCACGGTGATGGCCCTGCTGGCGCCTGATCAGTCCCCGGGGATCAGCCTGCTCAAGGTCTGGGAGGCGCGCGTCGAGCCCTCCGAAGATCCGGTCACGAAGGCCCGCGCCGTCGCCGAGCGCTGGCTCCATTCGCTGGGGATGACCGCCGTCGCGCAGGGCTTCCTCGTCCACGACGCCCTCATCGACCGCGGGATCGACGCGCTGGTGGAGGGCACCGAAGCCGACCAGGTGCTCGCGCTGGTGCGGCGCGGCCTGGGCCCGGACCTGCTCCTGTTCGCGCTGCTGCGCTTCGGCGACGCCGCCTGGATCGGCCGCTGGCAGGGCGTCGCCCGAGGCCGCTCCCCCGTGCGCCTCGCCCCCCAGGCCTGGGCCACCCTGAGCGCCGAGGAGGTCGAGGCGCTGGCCGCCCACGACGTCATGGAGCAGACCGAGTGGGGCGTGCTGCTCGTCGCCACCCGGGCCGACGCCCCCCTCGCCGCGATGGCCGCCCGGGTGACCCGCTGGATCAACGAGACCGGCCGTGGCGGCGAGGTCGGGGTGGCCGGGATCCGCCTCGACGCGCTCCTGTCCTGGACGGAGCGGCCGTACGGTGAGGTGCTGCACCTCATCGGGCCGCTGCCGGCGACCGAGGAGTGGGAGCTGCTGGAGCAGCGAGTGCCGCAGGTCGGCCCGGCGCTGGTGCTCTTCGAGGGGCTGCTGCCCGATGAAGGTGGCCCCATCGAGTCCCTGGACGCCTTCCTGGGCGAGGACACCCTGCCGGTCGCCCTCTCGGAAGGCACAGAGGCTCTGCGAGAGGCCCTGGCGCCCACCTACAAGGTGCTGCTCAACGGCGGCACACCCCGGGACGCCTTCTTCGCGTTCAAGGACGAGGTCGGGCGGGCGGACACTGTGTTTGACGACGCGATGGACGCCCACGAGGAGCCGCCATTCCCGATCGCGGTCGAGGACGGGGGGGACGTCGAGGACGACGACGGGGCGGAGACAGAGACGGAGACGGAAGAGGAAACCCCACCGCCCCCCACGCCGCCGCCCATCGGCCTGTCTGCAGACCGGGCAGTGCTGGCGTTCGAGGCGTTCAACTTCGGGCCTCGGGAGAAATTCCGACTCCACCACGACGGTGCGGTTGAGGAGGTCACGTTCCAATCCCCGTGGAGGTGGGAGGAGTCGGCACAGATTCGGGACAACCTGTACACCCGGGGCGATCCGAGGGAGCTCGAGCAGCGAGCGAGGCTGCTGACGAGGTCGCTTCCCCAGGAGGTACAGGGCCAGCTGGGTCGAGACATCCGACAGCTGCTCATCTCCACCGGATCGTCCTCCGTGGCCGCCCAGCTCCTGCCTTGGGAGCTTCTGGAGATGCGTGGGTTTGGAACCTTCGCTGCCGGAGAGGGGAACGCGATCGTCCGCGTGCTCCGGGACGCCCGCTGGCGTCCGCCGGCCGAGGGCCCCGAGCCCTGCGCGCTGTTCCTGTGGTCGGACGCGGGTGGCTCCTTGGACGTCCACCAGCACCGCAACGCTCTGGAGAGCGGACCGCTGCCGGTCGTCGAAGTGGACCAGGTCACCCCGAAGAAGCTGGCGTCCGTACTGGCCGATCTGCGCAGACAGGGCCGCACTCCCTGGTTGGTCCACGTCCTGTGCCATACGTCTTCTGACTCAGAGGAGACCTGGATGACCTGGGGCGACTCCGCCCCGACACCCACCAGTCCATCGCACCTGGGCGAGCTGTTCGAGCCGCATCCGGCGCCGGCTCTGCTCTCCCTCGCGATCCCCAACCCCGACCTCCAAGGCCAGGGCAATTCGCTGCTGCTGGCCAGGCTCGTGGAGCAGCTCGGGGTGCCCGCGGTGGGGCCGCTGCATCAGCTGGGGAGCTGGAGCTTGATCCGGATCATCGGGGCGATCCTGCAGGTCTGGAGAGAAGGCGGCTCGATCGTCGAGATGAGCACGGCGGCGAGAATGCAGCAGGATATTGGCGGCAAACGAGGCGCGCGGCTGGCCCTCTTCCTCCCCGGCGGGGCCCCTGGCACCGAAGCCCCGGGACCTGAGCCCGAGACGCCGACGGAGAGCGAGGACGCCGAGCCCTTCCGGCCACCGTCATGGCTCTCCGAAGGAACGCAATTCTTGAGCGATCCCAGCGGCAACCCGAACGACCTGCGCGTGCAGCGCTGGGGCGTCATCGTGCCGGAGGGCGAGGAGGGCGAGGCGCTGCTTGACGCCATCCGCCCGCTCATCGCGGCGCGAGAGGAAGAGCAGGGTGCCTACGCCGAGGTGCTCCGCCTCCCCGTCGACGGGGGGGGCCAACCCGAAGCGATCGCGCGGTGGTTCCGTACGCTCCAGCATCGGGACCTCCCGCGCTACCTCACCCTGGTCGGCACGCCCGACCGGCTGCCCTTCATGGTCGAACGGATCCTCCCGGCCGAGACCTTTGTCGGCCGGATCGCCTTCGACGAGCTGGATGCGTACCGGTTCTACGCGGAGCGCATCCTGCACATGGAGCGCACGGACCGCCCGACGACCGGCGAGCCCCCCATCCGCGTCCACGCCGTCCAGGATGGCTCCAGGGCCCTGGGGGCGGCGAACGAGTATCTGGTGAGGCCGCTCCGCGCCGATCTGTCGGAGCGCGCTGTGGTGACAGGAGACGATCTGACGCTCCTGGAGGCCCTGCCCCGCGCTGCACAGGAGGCCCGACAAGGCGTCCTCCTGTCGATCAGCCAGGGCCGAGGCGCTCCTCCCCGCGAGGGTTGGGCTGATCCGGCCGCCCAGCGCCGCCTGCAGGGGGCCCTCAAGGCCAGAGGTAGCAATGAGTGGCTCACAGCCTCGTCCGTCGCTGAGGGGAGCTGGGTGGAGGCTGGGGCCTGGATCGCGTTCGCGGCCTACGCGGCGGGCACCCTGGATCGCGACACCATCGTGCTCCAGACCCGAGGATGGCGGGACCTCAAAGAGGCGGCCAACATGGAGCGGACGTTCCTGAAGGGGGTGCCGCTCGATCCTGCGGGTTTCATCGCGCCGCTCCCTCAAGCCGCGCTGCTCAACCCCGCTGGCCCCCTCGTCTTCATCGGCGCGCTCAATCAGGTGACCGACGTGGCCTTCCGGGACTACGCCAACAACCGGACCCCGGCCTACCAGCCCATCATGGCGCTGCTTCGAGCGCTCGCCGATGGGCGACGCGCTGGCGTGGCGATGTCGCCGCTCCGGTCTGAGGCCGAGAGGCTCAACGCCGATCTGATGCACGACCACGACCGCGAAGCCCGCGCCCTCGCCCGAGGCAACCCCTTCGAGGTCGACACCCACTGGCGCGCCTACACCTGGATGCGTAGCCAGGCCCTGAGCGACTTCATCCTGCTCGGCGACCCCGCCGTCCGCCTCACCAGCCCTTGAGAGCACCCATGAACGACGACACCATTGACCTCTTCCTCGCCCCCGCCGACGAGACCGCCCCGGTCCTGCCCGACGGCCTCGACCCCGCAGCGGCCCGGCTGGCCGACAAGCCCGAACGCGACGAGCACAAGCTCTTCGTCGGCGCTGGCGACCCCGACGACCTGCCGTCCCAGCGCTGGGCGGTCATCGCGGCGGACACCCCCCGCGGCCGCACCCTGGTCGAGCAGCTCCAGCCCCTCATTGAGGCCCGCCAGGACCAGCAGGGCGCCCCGGTCCAGGTCTTCCACGCCCCGGCCGAGGCCCTGACGCGGCCCGCGAAGGCCCGCAAGTGGCTCAATGGCGTGGTCAAGCTCCTCAAGGACAAGGACGACCCCCGCTACCTCACCTTGCTGGGCGGCCCCGATGAGCTGCCGCTGACCCTGGAGCGGGGGATCCCGGGTGACCGCTTCCCGGGCCGGCTCGCCTTCGCCGAGCCCGAGCACTACCGCGCCTACGCCGAGCGCATCGCAGAGATCGAGGTTCCGAAGCGCGAAGGCCCCGCCATCCACCTGCACGCGGTCCAGGACGGCTCCCGGGCGGCGGGCAAGGCGGCGGCGCACCTGGTGACGCCCCTGCGCGACGCCCTCAAGGAGCGGGCCGCCACCACAGGGCTCCCCAAGGCTCTCCATGAGCGCGGCCTCCTCGCGGCGGCCCGCGCGGCCCGCGGGGGCGTGCTCCTGACCACCAGCCACGGCGCGGGCGCGCCCCGGGGCGGCTGGGCCGATCGGGCCAGCCAGCTTGAGCTGCAGGGTGCCCTCAAGCTGGAGATGGGCAGCCGGATTGAGGCCCCCGCGGTCGCCGAGGGGAGCTGGGTCGAGGCCGGGGCCTGGGTCGCCTTCGCCTGCTTCTCCGCCGGCACCCCCTCCAGGAGCGCGCTGTGGCACTGGATCCGGCGCATGAACCAGGAGGACAACTGGCAGAAGCCCGCAGAGAGCGTCCTCCGCAGCCTGCCCGTTGAGGACAGCCCCGGCTTCATTGCCGCCCTGCCCCAGGCCGCGCTGCTCAACCCTCTGGGCCCCCAGGTCTTCATCGGCCACATCGACCTGGCCTTCGAGCTGTCGTTCCGGGACTGGGCCGAGGAGGAGCAGCAGCCCGCCCACAAGCCCTTCTACCAGCTCGTCGACGCGCTGGCCGAGGGACACCGGGCCGGCAACGCGATGGCCACCACCCTGCGCAAGACCGTCGCGGAGCTGAACGCCGCGCTGGTCGACGACTACAACGAGGAGGAGGACGCCCGCCAGTACGGCGAGCCCTTTGAGGTCCGGCGCCGCTGGCGCGGCTTCACCTGGGTCCGCCGTCAGGACCTCGGCGGCTTCATCCTGCTGGGGGATCCCGCCGCGCGGGTGGGGTGAACACCCCGTTCACCCGACACAGTTCAGGCGAACAGATGCCGGGAGCGGTTCACGACCCACCACTGCCCGAAGGGATCCTCTCCGCTGCAGCAGCTCCGACGTCGTTGGGCCCCCCCAGCGCCGCGTTCGACGCGGGTGGGGGTGCGCTCCGGCAGAGGCGTCCCCGTGACCTCTGGGATATCCATGAACAGCTCATCGACGCCAGGTCGCTGTCCCATAGGGTTCTACTCCTGCGCGGCGCCGCGGTGGGACCGGCTTCCGCTGGAAGGCTGACCACAGGCACACCCTGGAGAGATGACGACCCGCGATCGGCACACACACAGCGTACTCGGAGGGGGTCACGGGGGACAAGGGAAAAAACGGACAGATTTCGGCCCGCTGTTGTGCTGTCGGACAATTCTGGAACATCCGCTAATCGTGGAGTTGCGATTGTATGAAGCACGCAATGCGCACACAGATTCCTGACATTTGCGGAGAATCTGGTTCAGACAAGGCATCTCTGCGTCGAAATCCGGTCAGGGGGTGTCCGGCGTCACCACATCGGTCAGGAAGGCCCCGGAAATTTGTACGGTCATGACCGTACGTACGGTCAGCCCTGACCGGATCTTTCAGAGATCCCTTCAGCCGGCGTCGGGTCGGGCGAGCGCCCGCAGCTCCTCCAACAGGGCCTCCCGATCCGCCTCCGCGTCGACCAGCAGCAGGCGCCGGCCCCCGTCCAGGCCGATGACCACGCCGGCCTTGGGGCAGATGTCCAGGCAGTCCACCGGGGAGACCCGCACCGCCTGACCCCACAGCCCCTCCTCCTTGAGGCGCTGCTTGAGCCAGCCACGAAGCGCGTCTGCCCCGTGGAAGCCGCAGGAGGGCTTGGCCGCTCCGGGGGGACGCTGGCGGTTGCACAGCAGCACGAGCGCGTGAGGGAGGGGCTTCAACGGACGCATGGGTGGTCTGTATCCTTCAGATGCCCATGACGCCTGCGTAGGTCTCCATCTGCCGGACCCTCCGCTGGGTGACCGGGCTCGTCCCGTCCAGCAGGGCGCGGGTCTCGTCCAGCACCTGGGCCAGACCGAAGCGCTTCACCGAGGGATCCCGGGTGTCGATGCCGCCCTCGGTCCAGGGCTGCCAACCGACCATCTCGTCGGTGGAGCCCCCCAGCAGCGCCCCCACCGCCGCCGCCGAGAGCCGCCCGGCGATCATGCGGTCCTGGTAGCTGGGGTTGCCGCCCCGCACCACGTGGCCCAGCACCGTACCGCGCACGTCCACGCCCCCCAGCTCGCGGTCGGAGAAGTCCTGCAGCCGCCGCACGAGCTGCGGCGTGGGCAGCTCCACGCCCTCGGCCTTGAGGATGAGGACCTCCAGCTTGTTGCGCTCGGGGGCGTAGGCCCGCCGCAGCAGGGCCTCCAGCTCGGCCACGATGTGGGCCTCCCCCTTGCCCTGCTCCCGGTAGAGGCAGGCGTCGGCCCCCACCGCGATGGACGAGGCCATCGCCAGGTAGCCGCACTGCCGCCCCATGACCTCCACCACGAAGACCCGCCGGTGGGCCCGGGCGGTGTCGGCGATGCGGTCGCAGGCGTCGACGATGGTGTTGAGCGCGGTGTCCACCCCGATGGCCGAGGCGGTGCAGCCCAGGTCGTTGTCGATGGAGGCCGGCAGGCCGATGACCCGCACGCCAGTCTCCTGCGCCAGCAGGTGGGCCCCGGTCAGCGAGCCGTTCCCCCCGATGACCAGCAGGCCGTCCAGCGATTCCAGGGCCTGGGCGGCGCGGGCGCGGCCCGCGGGCGTGCGGAAGCCCTTCGAGCGCGCCGAGCCCAGCAGCGTCCCGCCCATGTGCCCGATGCCGTCGACGTCCTGGGGCCGCAAGGGTCGGAAGCGCCCCGCCATCAGGCCGTCGTAGCCCTGCTCCACCCCCATGACGTCCACGCCACGGGCCGCGCAGAGCTTCACGATCGCGTGCAGCGCGGCGTTCATGCCGGGGGCGTCTCCCCCCGAGGTCAGCACGGCGATCCCGGGCATGGGCACCTCTCAGGTCTTGTTGGCGCACGCCTCGTCTACCAGCTCGGCGGTCAGCACCTGATCCGGGTGGAGCCGGGCCACCCGCCGCGCCTCCCCCGCCGCGAGCAGGGCAGGGAGCAGGTCGGCGGGCGGCATGTCGTAGTCCAGGAGCTGGTGGGTCAGCCCCACCGCGCGCTCCTGGCCGTCGAGGGTGTAGCGGGTGTCGCCGGACACCGCGCGGTAGCCGGCGAGGCGCTCGGCGAACGCGGCGCGCGGCAGGACGACCGGCGTAGCCCCCACCGCCTCCATCACGATCAACCAGTCCACCTCGGGCAGGGCGATGGACATCGCCTCGCCCCAGATCACGCCGGTGCGCACCCGCGCGGGGTCCTGGTCATCCTGGAAGAGGAACACCGTGGGCACGAAGCAGGGCAGCATCTCGATGAAGTTGAGCCACTCCCCGTAGGCCACGCGGCCCTCGTTCCACCGCCAGATCCCCTCCAGCGTGGCCCGGGGCAGGGTCAGCAGCGGCTCGTTGACATGCCCCAGGGAGATCATCGCCCGGTGGGCGAAGCGGTTGCCGTGGTTCCAGCCCCGCACGAAGCCCTCGGCGCTGTACTCGCCCTCGCCCATGCCGTCGCTCTGGGGGTCGTCCACGGTGAGGTCGAAGCGGCGCACGAAGGCGCCCAGCTCGGGCTCCGCCTCCAGGCCGAAGGTGTGCGGCCTGAAGTAGTTGACGTTGAAGGCCGGCAGCTCAGCGTCCTCGGCGAAGTCGAACGAGAAGTAGACCCCGGTGGCCTGGTTCTCATAGAACGCCTGGGACTCCGTGACCTTGTAGTGCTCCCGACCCCGGAACCACTCCAGGACCCCGGCGCGGTCCGGGGGACCGCCGCGCGAACGGAAGAAGAGGTCGTAGCTCATGGGTGCTCCATCAGACGAGCAAACTACCTCACCCGCAGGGAAGCGGGTAGCATGCGCCGCATGTCCCTTCCCCGCGATGGTCAGGATCTGGCCACCGCCTGCGTGCTCTGCAGCAAGGCCTGCGGCCTGCGGGTCGACGTAGCCGACGGCCGGATCGTCAAGGTGCGCCCCGACCCGGGCAGCCCGCACTCCCGGGGCTACATCTGCAACAAGGGCTACACGATCGGCAGCTACATCGAGCACGATCAGCGCCTCACCGCGCCCCTGCGCCGCAGCCCCTCGGGCGAGCTGGAGCCGGTCTCCTGGGAGCAGGCCCTCTTGGAGATCGCCACCCGTCTCAACGCGCTGCGCGAGGCCCACGGCCCCGACGCGGTGGGCGTCGTCGGCCTGGGCGGGCAGGCCAGCCACCTGGACGCGATGCCCGGGGTCGGGCTGCTCTCGGGCCTGGGCAGCCGCTACTGGTTCCACACCCTCGGCCAGGAGAAGACCCAGCACTTCCTGGTGGACCAGTGGATGTTCGGCGCCCTGCCGGACCGCATCCTCCACGCCGACGTGGCCCCGGCCGAGGTCGTCGTGCTCATCGGCACCAACCCCAAGCTCAGCAACGGGGGCGTGGACCCCGACGCGATGCGCGCCGCCCTGGCCCGGGGCTCTGCCCAGCACATCATCGTCATCGACCCCCGGCGCACCCGGACCGCCGAGCGCGCCGACCAGCACCTCGCGGTGCGCCCCGGCGGGGACCTGTGGCTGCTGGCCGGCCTGCTGCTCTGCATCCTGGAGAACGGCTGGCAGGACCAGGCCTTCCTCGACGCCCGCGCGGCGGGCCTTGAGGACCTTCGGAGCGCGCTCGCGGGCCAGTCCGTGGACGCGCTGGCCCGACGCGCCGGTGTCGAGCCCGCTGCGCTGCGCGAAGCCGCCGAGCGCTACGCCACCGCCGAGCGCGCCTGCATCCAGTACGAGCTGGGCGCCGAGCACGCGCCGGGGTCCACGCTGCTGAGCTGGCTGCTGCACCTGCTGCCCGTGGTGACCGGCAACCTGGAGCAGCCGGGGGGCCACCACTTCCGCCTGGCCGTGGTCCCGACCGTCGGGACGCTGCCGGAGGCCCAGCCCCGCGCCCGGGTCAGCGGCGTGGAGGCCATCGCCGCCTTGTGCCCCCGCGGCCTGCTCTCCCCCGCGCTGCTGCCCGAAGAGGTAGAGGCCGGGCACATGCGCGCGGTGATCGTGGAGGGCACCAACCCCCTGAACAGCTACCCCGACACCACCCGCATGAGGGCGACCTTCGAGCGCCTGGACCTGGTGGTGGTCATCGACCCGGTGCTGAGCGAGACCGCGCAGGCGGCCGACTACGTGCTGCCGGTCCCGGTGGCCTACGAGACCTGGGAGGCGACCAGCTTCCCCAGCACCTTCCCGGAGGTGGTGACCCAGCTCCGCCCCCCGGTGGTGCCCGCGCCGGATGGCGTCCTCCCCGTCCAGGAGATCTTCCTGCGCCTGGCCCAGGGGATGCGGCTGTTCAGCCCGCCGCCGTGGCCGCTGCGGCGCCTGTCCCGCTGGGCGGACCGGCCCTGGGGCCGCCACCTCCTCACCGGCCTGGCCCTGGCCCTCGCCCCGCTTGTGGGTCGCGGTGGCGAGCCTGAGCACCGCGCCACCTACTGGCTGCTGGAGACCCTGGGGCCCCGCATGCCCTCCATCGCCCTGGTCGTCGCCTGGCTCTACGTGCTGGTCAACGCGGTGGAGCGACCCGCGGCGGTGCTGCGCACCCTGGGGCCCCGCTTCCGGCTCCGAGGCCCCTTCGGCCGCGCCGAGGCGCTGTGGCGGCGCATGCTCCAACACCCGGAGGGCGTTGAGATCGCGCGGGTCGACCCGGAGACCCACCTGGACGACACCCTGCGCCTGCCCCGCATCCAGCTCTACCCCGAGCCCCTGCGCGCCGCGTTCGAGCAGGCCCTGACCGCCAGCCCGCAGGTCGACCCCGCCTGGCCCTTCATCCTCTCCGCCGGCCTGCGCACCCGCTGGACCGCCAACACCCTCCACCGCGACCCCCGCTGGCGCAAGGGCAAGGGGCCCCACGGCGCCTTGAGCATGAACCCCCAGGATGCCGATGAGCTGGGCATCACGGAAGACGGGCACGCCAGGGTGGAGACCCCCCGCGGCGCCGTCGTCCTGCCCGTGCGCCGCGACCCGCGCCTCCAACAGGGGCACATCAGCACCCCCAACGGCTTCGGCCTGAAGACCGCCCAGGGGGTCGACGGGGTGAACATCAACCTGCTCACCGACGCCGACCACCGCGACCCCTTCACCGGCGTGCCCCACCACAAGCACATCCGCTGTCGGGTCAGCGCGGCAGAGGTGCCCCCAGCGGCGCAGGGCTGAGGCGCGGGACCGGCGGGGACAGCGGCGGGCCGGCGGCCTCGTCCTCGGCGCGGGCGCCCACGAAGTAGCGGGTGCGCAGGTACTCGACCTCCCCGTCGCCGTCCCGGATGAAGGTCAGCGCGACCTGGATCCCCTGGACCTGCAGGATGAAGGTGTCGGGCAGGTAGGGGGTCAGCCGGGCGCCGTAGGGGATGTCGTACTGGTCGAGCAGGGGCATGGAGATGCCCACCTGCTCGCCGTCCACCGTGACCTCGATGTCGCCGACGTTGTAGGGGTCGCTGTAGCGGCCGGCCACGGAGGCGAAGGTGTCGGGGTCGGGGCTGAGGTCGGGGGCCTCCACCGGCGCGGGGAGGTCGGCCAGCGCCATCCACTCGTCCAGGACGTTCGAGAAGTGCGCCCGGTCGGTGTTGGCCAGCATGGCGATGCCCAGGTCCTGCTCGGGCAGCAGGTAGAGGTCCGCCGCGAAGCCCGGGATGTCCCCGCCGTGGGACACGAGCGGCGTCGGCACGAGCCCGTCGGCCTGCAGGATGCCGTCGCTGATGAACAGCCCGTAGCCGTAGGACTGGAAGGGCACGCCCATCTCCAGGGGGATCTGGGCCGAGCGCATCTCGCTGCGCAGGGTGTCGGAGAGCACGCCCGGGTCCCCCGCCAGCAGGAAGCCCCCGAAGGCCGCGAGGTCGTGCACCGAGGCGTAGGCGAAGCCCGCCGGGCGCATGAAGCCGCTGTCGTAGCTGTCGGGCTCGGCCACCGCGCGGCCCTGGCCGGTCACCCAGTTGGTGGTCAGGCCCGAGGCGTAGTCGCCGTCGGCCAGCACGTCCTCGCCCAGGAAGAAGGTGCGGTCCATGCCCAGCGGGGTGAACAGCTCGGCGTCCATCACCTCGCGGTAGCTGCGGCCGTCGACCCGCTCGACGATGAGCCCGGCCAGGGAGAAGTTGGGGTTGCTGTAGTTCCAGAACCGGCCGGAGGGCGACATCAGCCAACAGTTGTGGGCGAAGTAGCCGGTCAGGATGTCGGAGAGGTTGGCGTCATCCGGGCCGTCGTTGAGGGAGCCGTAGTCGTAGAGCCCGGCGGTGTGGTTGATGAGGTGGCCCACCTGGATGCTGTCGGCCCAGGTGGGGTCCCGGGTGAACGCCAGGTCGGGCACGTAGTCGGTGACCGGGGCCTCCAGGTCCACCAGGCCGTCCTCGACCTGCTGGAGCAGGGCCGCGGCGGTGAGCATCTTGGTGACCGAGCCGATGCGGAACAGGGTGGTGTCGGCGACCGGGGTGTCCTCGTCGGGGTGGCGGACGCCGAAACCTTCGGCCCACAGCACCCCCTGGCTGTCGAAGACGGCCACGGCGACGCCGGGGGCCCCCAGCGCGTCCCGCTCGGCCTCGATGGCCGCGGCCAGGGCGTCGAAGCGGGGGTCCCGGACCTCGGGGGCGGTGTCCCCGGAGTCGACCGGCTCGGTGTCCTTGGTGTCGTCAGCCCGACAGGCGACCAGGGCCAGGGCGACAAGTGCGACGGCGCGCATGAACCCTCCTTGCATCTCTGAACACTCCAACGAACGTAGCCCCCGATCCTGGAGTGCGCGCGCCGTCCCTTTCTGCTAAAGTACGAATTCTGTCGTGGAGGCTCAAGGTGTCCCGTCCCCCCCGCCCCAGCCCCGGTGAGCTGGCCATCCTCCGCGTGCTCTGGCGCCGCGGGGACTCGACGGTCCGCGAGGTCATGGAGGTCCTCCAGGAGGACGGCCCGGTGGGCTACACCACCGTGCTCAAGCAGCTCCAGATCATGACCAGCAAGGGCCTGGTCTCCCGGGACACCTCCCACCGCACCCACGTCTACGCCGCCACGCTCCGCGAGGACGAGACCGAGCAGTCGGTCGTCGCCGATCTGGTGGACCGCTTCTTCGGCGGCTCGGCGGGCCAGCTCGTGATGCGGGCCCTGTCGGGCGGGGTCAGCGCCGAGGAGCGCGCCGAGATCCGCGCCATGCTCGACGCCATCGAGCAGGACGAGGGAGCGGACCCGTGAGCCCCACCTTGGGGGAGGCCCTGGGCTGGGCGCTGGTGCAGTTCCTGTGGCAGGGGGTCGCGATCGCCCTGCTCTACGCGGTGGTGTCGCTGGCCCTGCGCCGGGCGGCGCCGGAGCTGCGCTACGCCGCCGGGGTGGTCGCGCTGGCCCTGATGGCGCTCGCGCCGATCGGGACCACCGCGGTCGCGATGACCGCAGGTCCGTGGACCTTCGCCAGCGCCCCGTGGACCCCGCTGGCTCTGCTGGGCTGCTCGCTCCAGGGCAACAGCGCCTGGATCGTGCGGGGCTGGCTGCTCGGCGTGGCGCTGTCCTCGGTCCGCCTGGGGGGCGGCCTCTGGCTCACCGGGCACTACCGGCGGGCCTCCCGGCCTCTGCCCCCGGCGATGGCCGCCCGGCTGGAGGCCCTCGCGGCGCGGGTGGGCCTGGCGGGCCGGGTGGACTTCGCCCAGACCCGGTCCTTGAGCACCCCCGGGGTCGTGGGCCTGTGGCGCCCGCTGATCCTGCTGCCCACCTCGGTGCTGTCCGGCCTGAGCCCCGACCAGCTCGAGGCGGTGCTGGCCCACGAGCTGTCCCACGTCCGCCGCCACGACGCCCTGGTGAACCTGCTCCAGTGCGTGATCGAGGTGGCGCTGTTCTTCCACCCGGCGGTGTGGTGGGTGTCCCGCTCGGTGCGCATGGAGCGGGAGCACTGCTGTGACGACCACGCCGCCCGCGCGGTGGGCAGCGGCGTCCGCCTGGCGCGAGCGTTGGCGGCCCTGGAGTCGGTGGGCCCCGCGCCGCAGCTCATGGTCGCGGGCACCGGCGGGCTCCTGGCGCTGCGGGTGCGCCGCCTGCTGGGGGGCCCCAGCCGCCCCTGGGCCCCGCTGGGCCGCCCCCTGGTGGCGCTGCTGCTGTTCGTCGCCCTGCTCGGCTGGAGCGGCCTGACCTTCGACCCGCCGGGCTGCGAGGTCCGGCGGCAGCAGGTCGCCCTGCGGGTGCCCGACTCCTGGCGGCCGGCCACCGACCGCATCCTGCGGCTGATCGCGCGGCAGCTCCCGATGCCCTCGCTGCCCCGACCGGGGATCCCCAAGATCTCGTAGCGTCTTCCGTGACGTCGATGGGATGGGCGTCAGCGCAGGGTGACCGCGCTGATGGTGGCCGCATCCTGGTCCACCAGGAACACCCCGCCCGCGGTCTGCACCAGCCCGCCCCAGCCGCTCCAGGCCGCCGCCTCGCAGAGGTCCTCGGGCAACGTCCACGCCCCGTCCGCCACCCAGGCCAGGCCCCCCAGGCCGCCCTCCTCCCGGGCAACGGACCAGCCCAGCAGCACCGTGCCGTCCTCCAACACAGCCGGGCGGCCCCGGTGCCAGGAGAAGGGCCGGGGCTCCTCGGTCCACTGGCCGTCCGCGTAGCGGGCGAGGCCGCCCACCGACAGTCGGCGTTGGGCGCTGCCGGTCAGGGCCACGAAGCCGCCCGGCGCCGGGACCAGCGACACGGGGGCGGCGTGCTCCAGCTCGCCGTCCAGCGGGGTGAGGGCGCCGCCCTGCCAGATCGCGTAGCGGTCCTCGTCCCAGACCACCCAGCGACCCTCGGCGCGGACCGCGAGGCGCCCCACACCCTCCGGGAGGTCCGGGTCGGTCCACCGGCGTCGCTTGGGGTCCCACCAGACTGCCCGGTCCCCGGCGGCCGAGACCAGGGCCAGGCCCTCATCCGTGGGCAGGAAGCCCGGGTCGGGGCCCAGGCCCTCGGGCATGGGGAGCGCCCCCCGCGCCTCGCCGGTGGCGGGGTCGATGCGGCTCAGCCCCCACGCGGCGGGCCCGTCCCCGGCGCGCAGCCACAGCACCACGACGTCCTCGCCCAGCCCGGCGTGGCGGTAGGGCGCGGCCCCCTCGGGCAGCCCGGTGAGGGGCCGCCAATCCAGGCGCAAGGGCGCGCGGTCCGGGTCGACGTGGTCGGGGGTGCCGAGGAACACCTGCTCGGCGAGCGCCGCCTGGCCTGGGGAGACCGCCGCGACCCCGCACTCCTCCTCCACCAGCCGCCGCAGGACCAGCTCCCGGGGGCCCAGCTCGCAGGCGCGGGCGAAGGCCTCCCGGCGGCGGCCCTCCGGGGTGCGGTAGATGGCTGAGCGCGGGACCTCCGGGAGCAGGGGCCCCAGCGTGTCGGAGAGGCCCTCCTCGGTGTCCAGGGCGTGGCACAGCTCATGCTGGGTGACCTGGTAGAGCCAGTCGCGGTTCCGGGTCCAGTCCACCTCGATGGGGCGGCCGGGGCCGTGGTACTGGCCGTCGATCTTCTCGATCGCCGAGACCTCCGCGTGCAGCTCCACCGACGGCACGCAGACCCCCTCGCGCCCGGTCCAGGCCGCGAAGTCCGCGATCGCCCCGGCGACCAACCCCTCGCTCAAGTCCCCGGCGACGTTCTCGGGGTCCTCGACGGTCATCTCCGCGAAGCGGACGCAGGGCGGCCCGCAGCCGGCCAGGAGGACCAGCGCCTCAATCCACACAGGTGGTCCCGGGCAGCGCCTCGGGGTCGTTCTGCTCGGCCCACCAGGTCTCGGGCTGGGACCAGGGCCCGGCGTAGGGGTCGATCACCACCCCGTCGGCGCCCTCGACCTCGAAGTGGAGGTGCGGCTGGGAGGAGTTTCCGCTGGAGCCCACCAGGCCCAGCACCTCACCGCAGGCCACCTGCTGGCCGATCGTCACCGCCACGCTGTCGGTCTTGAGGTGCCAGTACCGGCTGCGCACCCCGCCCGCGTGCTCGATGATCACGTAGTTCGCCCGCCGGGGGTGGCCGTCGCAGCTCACCCCCCCGGTGCCCAGATCGCCGTGGCAGCGGTCGTAGTTGCCGTCGTCCAGGTCGACGACCTCGCCCGAGGCCGCCGCGAGCACCGCCACCGAGCCCGCGTCCATGCGGTCCCACGAGCCCTCCAGCAGGTAGTCGCTGCCGTCGTGCTCGTCGTAGCACCAGGGGAAGCCCCGCCCGGCGTAGTCGGTGCACAGCAGCTCCTCGATGCCCTCGTGGACCTCGGGGTCGTGGTCGACGCCGACGACCTGGTCGAAGGCCTCGGGCTCGGCGAGGGGCAGCGCGAACGAGAGCGCGCCCCGGAGGACCTCGGGGGCAGTGTCGGCGGAGTCGGCGGAGTCGACCGGATCCGGCGGCTCCTTGCAGGCCAATGCGAGCCAGATCAGCATGGGGTCAACGTATCCCCGGGGCGGGGTTGGCGCGATCCTGCGCGCGCGGCGACCGCGAAGTACAGTGGGCGGTCGGAGGTCCCCTTGGCGCGGCGCAAGACGTTTGATCCGGAGCTGGCCCTCGACCGCGCGGTCGAGCTGTTCTGGGCGCTCGGCTACGAGGCCACCACCGTCAACGCCCTGGTCGACGCCATGGGCATCAGCCGCCAGAGCCTCTACGACACCTTCGGCGACAAGCAGGCGCTGTTCGTCCGCGCGCTGGACCGCTTCAACCGCACCCACGTCGACCGCTGGCTCGCCGGGGTGGAGCAGCCGGACGCCGCCGGGGACGCGCTGCGGGCCTTCTTCGCGGCGGTGCCCCAGGTCTTCGGGGGCGACCCCCAGCGCCGCTCCTGCCTGCTCGTGAACACCATGAGCGAGCGCCCCGCCGACCCCGAGAGCCTCGCGCGCACCCGCGCCCACCGGCTGCGGCTGGAGGGGGTCTTCACCGCCGCGCTCCAGCGCGCCGCCGAACGGGGCGAGGTGCAGCTCACCCTGCCCGCGCGCGCCCACGCCCGCGCCCTGGCCGGGGTCATCCTGGGCATCACCGTGGCCTCCAAGTCCGGCGCCAGCGTCGAGGCGCTCACCGACATGAGCCGGGTCGCGCTGGTGGGCCTGGGCCTCTCCCTCGAATGAAGAAGGAGGCCGGCCCGTCGATCCATCTCGGGGCCGGCCTCCGGGGGCGTCCGCAGCGGGCCCTGGCACGGGGTCTCCGAAGCGGGGAGAGGGGCGATCGTCGCACCCCCTCGCTTATTCTGGGATGCGTAGAACCATGCCGACCTGGAGGTCGATGGAGCCGTTGAGCTGGTCCTGGTTGGCGGCGGCGATGTCCTTCCAGCGGGTGGACTGGCCGTAGACCTTCTCAGCGACCTTGGAGAGGTTGTCTCCCGAGACCACCGTGTAGGTGCGGGCGGCGGGGCCGGCGGGGGCGACGGCCGGGCGGGCCGCTGGAGCGGGGGCGGCGGCAGGGACCTCGGCCACCGGCTCGGCCTCGTCGGGGGTGGGCCCCAGGACCAGCGTAGCCGCCAGCAGCAGCGCGCAGACCCCTGCGACGGCCGCCGTGGTCACCGCCCAGCGCTGGGAGCGGCGCTCGGCGTGGTGGATCTGCTGGCTGAGCCGGGCGTTCTCGGAGCGAAGCCGGCGGGTCTCCTCGCGGAGGGCGCGCAGCTCCGACTGGGCGCGGGCGGCCACCCGCTCGCCGTGGTCGTCGGCGCGCTCGACCTGGAGGCCGGCCTCGACGGTGCGCCGCAGCGCCTCGGGCACGGGGACCCCGCAGGCCCCCGCCGCGTCGAGCTGGGACAGGGCGTCGGGCCAGCGCCCCTGGGCGGCGAAGACCTTGCCCAGCAGCAGGTGGGCGTCGCCGTCGTGGGGGTCGAGGCACAGGAGCATGCGCAGCCGGTCGCGGGCCTGCCCCAGGTGACCATCGGTGGCCAGGGTGAGGGACTCATCGTAGAGGCCGGTGAGGGTGACGACGGGCTGCTCGCCCAGGGCATCGTGGATGGCGCGCAGGCCGTCGGCGTCGCCGGATCCACGAGGCGGATCGTCGAACTGAATCGCTTGTGCGAGGGTCATGGGTGTGCGGGTGTGAGGGGGGAAGAGGAGGGGGGAGCGAGGCGGAGCGGCCAGCGGAGATTTGGCCGGGGGGAGGGGGCGTAGGATAACAGGGTCGCAACCATGAAGCGATCCCCACCCGACCGACACCCTGGCCCCCGCCGAAACCGACGCCCTGACGGGGATGTCCGCGAGCGCACCCCCGAGCGCTGGACGCCCCGCGGCGAGTCCCTCATCCCCGGCCCCAAGCGGGTGCTGGCGTGGCAGGGAATCCCCGGCGAAACGGCAAGATTCAAGCTCGCGAACGCCGGGCGCAACCAGGTCCTGGTGCGCTGGGTGGGCGCGAAGGACCCCCACCCCCACCGGGTCCAGCCCCCCTGCGACCGATACGATCCTTGCGGGGGCTGTCCGCTGATGCACCTCGACGCGGTCGGGCAGGCGGACGCCCGGACGGCGATGCTGCAGGACACCTTCGCCGAGGCCGGGCTGGCGCCCTTCCCCATCGACCCCCTGGTGACCTCTCCGCTCCAAGGCTTCCGTCACCTCATCAAGCTGGCGGCCGCGCCGGGCGACCGGGGCGACCTCCTGCTGGGGGCGCCGGGCCGCTACACCCGGAACGTGGTGCCCATCAACCGCTGCCTCGTGGTCACCCCGGTGCTCGCCGAGGCCATGCAGGCCCTGGTCAAGGCCGCCCACGAGGTCCGGCTGCGCCCCTGGGTCGGCGAGGGGCGAGGGCTCCTGCGCTGGGTCATCGCGCGGCAGTCCGCCGCCACCGGCGAGGTGCTGGTCACCGTGGTCGCCGGCCACAACCCCCGGGTGCTGCAGCAGTACGCCGAGGCCGCCACGCGGCGCTGCGACCACATCGTCGGGGTGCACGTCCACATCAACGACGGGCCGGGCAACGCCATCTTCTCCCCCGACGGGCAGGGCCTCGTGGGCACGACGCGGCTGCTGGGGCGCGACGAGCTGCGCGACCGGGTGGGCGGGGTCGAGGTGCGGATCGGCCCGGGGGACTTCTTCCAGACCAACCCGGCCATCGGCGACCGCATCGCCCGCGACCTCGTGGACCTGTCCGGGGCCCGGGACAAGGCGCCCGTCGTGGACCTGTACTGCGGCGTGGGCGGGTTCACCCTGGCCCTGGCGAAGGCGTCGGGGTGGGCGTTCGGGGTGGAGGTCAACGCCGGGGCCATCCAGCGCGCCCGCGAGGCCGCCCGCGCCCAGGGTATCCCCGCCGAGTTCGCCGCCGGGCCGGCCCTCGACCTGCTCCCGGACCTCCAGCGCCGCCTGGAGGGGACCCGCCCGTCCGTGGTCGTCGACCCGGCGCGCCGGGGGCTGGAGGAGGGCGTGCTGGACGCGATCTGCGCCCTGGCGCCTGCCCGCCTGCTCTACGTGAGCTGCAACCCCCGGGCCCTCGCCCGGGACCTCGCCGCGCTGGTCGAGCGGGGCTGGACGGTGCAGAGGGTGCGTCCCTACGACATGTTCCCGAACACCGCGCACCTGGAGCTGCTGGCCGTGGTGGAGCCCCCCGGGGGCGCGCCGGAGGAGCCCGGACGTCGCGGTCCGCGCCGAAAAGTGGTACGTGGGTGAACCTCGGATCCGGTGATCCCCCAAGCCGGACGCTCCGAACCTCACCGACACCACGCCCCCACGCCGCCAGGAGGTCGCGAAGTGCTGTTCGCCCTGCTGTCCCTCTGCGCGCCCGCGCTCGCTCAGGCGAACCCTCCCGAGCGGGTCTTCGTCTCGGAGCTTCAACCCCTGGACAAGGAGACCGCCGGCATGGCGGCGCTCCTCTCGACCTACCTCACCGACCAGCTCAACAGCTGGCCGGAGATCACGGCCCTGACCGCGGACGACGCGCCGGACTTCGGGGACGACAGCGCCTGGGTGTACCTCCAGAGCTGCCCGCCGGGCCAGGCGGTCGGCTGCGCGTGGGTGGTCGCGGACGCGGTGGGCGCCAGCTACGCCATCGGCGGCACCGTCGAGGCGGTCGACGACGGCCGGCGGGTCGTGCTCTCCATCCTGGACGTCGAGGGCGCCCGCGAGGCGGTGAGCTTCTCCATGAACGTGGGGATCGGGGACGACCAGGCCCTGGCCAGCGGGGTCGCCTCGCTGCTGCTGGCGGTGATGCGCGGCGAGGAGGGCCTGGAGGAGGACATCCGCGGTCTCGGCGCCGAGCAGCAGGAGACCCGGGCCATCGACAAGGACCTCGTGGCGAAGCAGCTCGCCCAGCTCGCCGCCGACGAGGGCGACGACCTCGACACCCGCTCCGACCGGCAGATCGATCGCAAGACCTACACGATGGACGACCTCGCCGACGAGATGGACTCCGACGCGATGAAGCCCTGGGAGCGCCTGGACATGACCCCGGGCGAGTACCTCCAGTACAAGAACTCCGGCCTGAGCGTGCCGGACTGGCGGGACCTGGCGGCGGGCAAGAAGTTCCAGGTCATCGTGCGGCTGGGCGGCGGGCTGGCCAGCGGGGCGTTCGGCACCCACTACTACGGCCACTACGCCATCGACGCGGCCACCGGCGACATCCCCGAGGTCTACGCCTGGGAGGCGCGGACCGGCTCCAGCGCGGTGCTCGGGGGCCTGTGGGCGGGCTTCGGGGTGCTGCCCATCCTGAGCGTGGAGGCCGGCGCCGGCTACGCCAGCGGCGCCTACGACGTGGAGATGCACCAGCAGGTGGTGGGCACCGAGTTCCTCCCCAAGCCCGGGGACCGCTACGCGGCCAACAACCTCTGGTTCGGCGGGCGGGCGGTCGCCGCCTTCTTCCCCACCCGGCGCATCCACCCTGTGGCGGCCGGCGGGGTGCTCTTCGCCCGCAGCTCAGCGCTGGACCGGCACGTCCTGCCCGCGCCGGGCTCGGAGCTGCCGGTCTTCTCCAACGCCTCGACCCTGCTGGCCCAGGGCATCGGGGGGGTCGAGGTCACGCTTCCCGACCCCATCGACCGCTTCGGCATGGACCTCTACGCCTTCGTGCCTGTGGGCGTGGTCATCGGCGGGCGCACGCTGTCCACCTATCAGGACGGCGGCGGGGCGCTCACCGACGTCATCCAGCCCACCGACGCCCCGCTGTTCTCCGGCGGGCTGGAGGTGGGGATCAGCGTGCGCGCCCTCGGCGGCGCCCGGGGTGGATCCCAGTTCGACCGCTTCGACACCGGCCTCTGAGCGCGCCCGGACAGCTCCCGGATGCCCTCCGGGAACGAATCGGGGTATAGAGGCGGGTCGACTGAGGAGCACCCCATCTCCGATCACGCAACAGGCCTGCAGGCGACGACCCTCTTCGGGCGGTGGGGTCGCTTTGTGCTCCAGCACCGGGCCCCGGTGGGCGTGGCCGTGCTGCTGCTCACCGCGCTTTCGATCGTCAGCGCCCTCAGCCTGAAGGTCGACTCGGACCTGCTGCGGCTGATGCCCCGCGACGACCCGATGATCCAGGCCCTCGACCAGCTCATCGAGGAGGAGGGCGGGGTCAACCTCGTCACCATCAACGTCAAGGGCCGCCCCGAGGACACCCACCCCTTCCTCTCCGAGCTGCAGCAGCGCCTGGAGGCCCACGAGACGGTCGACTACGCGCTGTTCGACATCGACGACCAGCTCGCCTGGCGTCTGGGCATCCTCACCCTCTCCGCCGAGGAGCTGGGCAACATCCGCGACCGCCTCAAGGGCGCGCTGGCCCTGGGGCCGGCGGCGGCGAACCCGTTCATCTCTGCCCGGCTGCTCGACCTCGGCCCCATGACCGAGAAGCTCAAGGACGCCGACGCCCGCTCCAGCCTGATGTCCTCCAACGGGGTGGAGCGCCTGGTCATCCGGCCGGCCGGCCGCGCCCAGGACCTGCCCTTCTCCCGGGCCCTGATGGCCCACATCGACGAGAGCATCGCGGCGGTCGACCCGGCCGCCCACGGCGTCGAGGTCACCTTCATCAGCGGGGCCTACCGCTTCAACGTCCAGGACTACGAGGGCATCCTGCTGGACGTGAGCCGCACGGGCGTGGCCTCGGTGCTGCTGGTGTTCATCCTGCTGAGCATCGCCTTCCGGGACATCCGCGCGCTCTTCTACCTGCTGGTGCCTCTGGCCACGGCCACCGTCTGGACCTTCGGCTTCGCCGGGGCCACCGTGGGGGTGCTCAACACCTTCACCAGCGTGCTCGGGGCGCTGCTGGTGGGGCTGGGCATCGACTTCTCCATCCACCTCTTCACCCGATACCAGGAGGAGCGCGCCGCCTCCGAGTCGGTCGAGGAGGCGGTGGTGCGCGCCTGGGACCGGGTAGGCCCCCCCTGCCTGGCCGCCGCGGTCACCTCGGCGGGGGGCTTCTCCGCCCTGATGTTCGCGCAGTTCAAGGGCTTCGCCCAGATGGGCCTGCTGCTCTGCGTCGGCGTGCTGCTCTGCCTCCTCGGGGTGCTGACCGTGCTGCCCCTTCTGCTGGCGTGGCGGGAGCGCCGCCCCCGCGCCTGGGCCCGGCGCCGCCTGCGCCTGCCCCAGCGCCGCAGCCCCCCCACCTACCGCCTCGCCCCCGTCAGCCTCATCGGCCTGACCACCATCACGGTGGTGCTGTCGATGTTCATCCCGCGCATCCAGTTCGAGTACGACCTCTCCGAGCTGCGCCGCGACGGCATGGCCTACCAGGACCTCAACCCCCTGGAGCGCGAGCTGACCAAGGCCTCCTACGCCGCCATCGTCGCCTCCTACCCCGACGAGCCCCAGCTCACCGCCGCCCACGCTGAGCTGGAGGCCCGCATGGCCGCTGGCGAGCTGGAGCACATCGGGCGGGTGGTCTCGATCCGCAGCCTGATCCCCGCCGATCAGGACGATCGTCTCGCGATCCTGCGGGAGATCGCGTCGATGTCCGAGCACGAGAACTACAACTACCTGCCGGTCGGCGTGCGCAGCAACCTGGCCCGCCTGGATGACGCGGGGCTGGAGCCCCTCACCCAGGCCGACCTGCCTCGGGGCCTGGCGCACCTTGTGGGCGCCTCCGAGGGGCACCACCGCATGCTGCTGTTCGCCTCGGGCAACGTGTGGGACCTGCGCGAGGTCCACGCCCTGCGCGACGAGGTGCGGGAGGCCGTGGCCCCCGAGGTGCCCGTCGCGGGCGAGTACATGGCCCTCGGCTCCCTCTACGAGCTGATCCGCCGGGACGCCCCCATCGTCGCGGGCGTGGCGGTGCTGCTGGTCTTCCTGGGCACGCTGCTCGACCTGCGCAAGCCGGCCCGCGCGGTGGGCGCGGCGCTGGTGTTGGGCGCGGGCATGCTGTGGGCGGGCGGCATGGTCTCGCTGTCCGGGGTGAAGCTCTCCATCGTCAACATCGTGGGCGTGCCGATCCTGCTGGGCATCGGGGTGGACGTGGTCATCCACCTGCTGCACCGCCTCGCCGAGGAGGGCCCCGGCAAGGTGCTCAAGGCCCTGGCCACCACGGGCTGGGCGGCCGGGCTCTCGGCGGCCACCACGGTGCTGTCCTTCGCCTCGCTGGCCCTGGCCACCAACCAGGGCATCCGCTCCCTGGGCATGCTGGTGCTCGTGGGGCTCACCACGGTCACCATCGCCGCCTTCCTGCTGCTGCCGGTGGGCTGGATGACGGTGTGGAAGATCGCTGGCGAGGCCCCCGCGGACACCACGATCCCGCCAGCGGACGAGTAGCCCTCTTCTGGAGCCCTGCCGCCTGGGCAGCCCGGGCGTTCAAGCCGTCCGAGTTGACGGACCGGACGGAATGGTGTTGCTCAAGGAGGGCGACGTCATCGGCCAAGCCAATAGCCCGGCTCCCGACGCGCGTGGGCGACGGCCATCACGACGACCCGGTCCTCCACCAGGTAGAAGAGCACATAGGGGAACCGCCGCGCGACCGCTCTGCGGTAGGGGTAGCCGACCCGCCAGATCGGACAGGCCTCGGGGTGGTCCCTGATGAGGCGGTTCAGGCGCTCGATCTCCGCCAGGAACTCCATACCCAGCCCGGGTCTGCGCGCCTCGTACCAGGCTGCCGCTTCTTCGAGCTCATCCAGCGCCTCGGGCTTGAAGGCCAAGGCGAGGGTCACGAGCCGGTCAACCTCCGCAGCACCCGAGCCCGCGCCTCCTCCCAGGGAACAGCGTCCTCGGTGCCCCGCGCGCGGCGGGCCTCCAGCTCGCGGAGCCAGACCTCCGACCAGCCGGGCTCCTCGGCGCCCTCCACGCTGTCGATCAACTCCGACGCCAACCGGAGCCGATCCGATTCATCGAGGGAGAGGGCTTGCAGGGCCACGTCGTGGAAGGTCGCCGCCATGGGTTCAGCATAGCCTGCGCACGCCGGAGGTGCTTCGGCTCCATCCGAAGGCGACAGAGCTGCGCCCTCAGTAATAGAACCCGAACAGCGCGTGCCCCTGCGGCGCCGCGGCCGCGCACCAGGCCCGCACGTTGCCCAGCGCCTCCTCGAACTCCGACGCGACCGTCACCCCCGCCAGCTCGCCCTGAGCGGCCTTCACCTGCTCCGCCGACCAGGTGCCGGTCCCCGGGAAGTCGTCCGGCGCCGGGAAGCGCACGGGCGCGCCCCCGAAGGCGAGGTCCATGAAATCCGCCGCCTTGAGCCCTCCGTCGGTGAGCGCCCCGTCGACCGCCTCGATCCAGGAATAGCGGCAGGCGCTCACGCCGTCGTTGGGCTGGAAGCGCCCGTAGTGGCGGCAGATCAGCTCGAAGGCGTAGCCGTACTGGAAGCCGTACCGGTCGTCCAGCGCGCCGCCGTGGATCAGGGCGCGCAGCGCCTCGTACAGCGGGGGCGCGCCGGCTTGAATCTCCGAGGCGAACCACTCGTCGGACTGCTGGATGTCACGCTTGAAGCGACCCCCGATCATCCGCCGCAGCTTGACGTCGTCGGAGCCCACCGCCCCGATGACCGCCGCCGGGTCCGCGCTGTAGACGTGCAGTCCGTAGCTCATCGCCGGACCTCCTGGAGGTTGAGGCTGCGAGCATACGCTACGGCGGCGCGCTCCGCCCGCGGCTCTCCCGAAGACGGGCGACGGCCAGCTCAAACAGCGCCCACAGCGGCGCGCCCGTGGCGGGCCCCTCCAGCAGGGTGAGGGCCTCCGCGGCGGCCTCCAGGGTGGCCCGCCCTTCGGGATGGGGAGGGCGGCGCATGCGCGGGCCGTCCGCCCGCGCCTCGGGCAAGGAAAAGCGCGGCAGCGTGGCCAGCCCCGGGATGCGCCGCAGCATGCGGCCGACCTGCCGCCAGCTCCCGTCCAGCACGACCAGCCGCTCCACCGCCTCCGGGGGCGTCGCGCCGCCGCCCGGGTACAACAGCCAGGCCCCCCGCCACGCCTCCGGGTCCAGGGGCTGGTGGGGCAGCCCGTGCGTCAACAGCCGGCTGTTGGGCAGGGCGAGGTGGGCGAGCTTGCCCGTGTTGGAGCTGCGCCCCCCCTCCTTGATGTGCCGGAGGATCACCACCTCGACCCGGGTGTCCACCCGAGGGATCGCCGCGCACAGGCACTGTGGGGCGGGGAGCTGGCAGCGATCACAGCGAGGCAACACCTCCCGCATCTCCTTGACATGGGTCGACCAACAGCCCGTTATCTTGTCGCCTGCTTCGGGAGCACCTCCTCCGACCGACACCTCTGAACGGAGCGACAATGATCGCCCTCCTCGCCGCCCTGGCCTGCACCGGACCCGACCCCGAGGTCTACACCTCCCCGCCCATCGTCCCCGGCCCCCCCCAGGCGGGCGCCGCCGAGGGCCTCATCGACTTCCCCATGGGCAGCCCGATGGGCGGCTACTCCAACCGCTGCGGATACCTGGGCGGGGAGTCCAAGGTCGACAACCGCGCGTCGGCCTACACCCACGCCTTCATGAAGAGCGCCGGGGTCCAGACCCGCCCCTGGGTCAAGGCGCTCTGGCTGGAGAACGGCGACGACAACCTCGTCGTCCTCAAGACGGACACCATCTACTCCTTCGACGGCCTGGTGGGCGAGGTCACCGCCCAGCTCGAGGCCGCCACCGGCCTGGACCTGGAGGGGCGGGTGGTCATGACCGCCAGCCACAGCCACCACGAGCCGGCGAACTTCTCCGACCAGATCCACTTCTACCTGGGGGGCGACCGCTTCAACGAGGAGGTCTTCGAGCGCTTCGCGGCCTCCGCCGCGTCGGTCGCCCTGGAGGCCTGGGATGCCCGGGAGCCCGCCGCCATCGGCGCGGCCTGGGCCCGGGACTGGGACCCCCAGGACAGGGTCTACCGCGACCGCCGGGGCGAGAACAACGACCTCGCGGTGTGGGACGACGTCGAGCCCGGCTACGGCAAGGACCCCTGGCTGCACATGCTGCGGGTCGACCGGGCCGACGGCGGGCCCATCGCGGCGGTGTTCACCTTCGGCATCCACGGCACCCTGCTGGACGGCGACAACCCGATGTGGTCCACCGACGCCCCCGGCTCCCTGGAGGCCACCATCCAGGAGGAGTTCGACGAGCCCGTCATCGTCATGCACCTCCAGGGCGCGGGGGGCGACGCCTCCCCCGCCGGCCGTGGCGACGGCTACGCCCGCATCGAGAGCATCGGGCACCTCGCCGCCGACGGCGTGATGGCCCTCTACGACGACACCCCCGTCTCCACGGACCCCATCCGCATGGAGACCGCCTCTCGGCACATCCCCCAGAGCCTCGACCGGATCCAGGTCACCCGGGACGGCGCCGTCGACTGGACCTACAACCCCTACGTCGAGGACTACCGCGCCGACGACCTCATCTACGACGAGAGCGGCGACATCATCAGCCCCCTCGACGAGTTCAACGCCCCCTACGGCGCGGCCTTCTGCGGCTCGGACGCCCCGCTCATCCCAGCGGGCAACATCGGCTCCGAGATCTTCCCCTACGTGGCCTGCATGGACGTCGAGCTGATGGCGGGCGTGCTCGCGGGCATCTTCGACGTCGACATCGAGACCTTCCCCCTGCCGCTGCCCGAGTCCCTGGGCGCGGGCACCACCGCCACCCGCATCGGCCCCCTGCAGACCCGCACCGAGGAGGGCGAGGTCGTGGAGCGCGACCTCTTCGCGGGCTTCTTCCCCGCCGAGCCCACCGGCATGTTCGCCGAGCAGTGGCGCCGCCGGGCCCGGGCCGAGCTGGGCGAGGAGATGGCGCTGATCGTCGGCTACGCCCAGGACCACGAGGGCTACTTCCTCATCCCCGAGGACTGGCTGCGCGGCGGCTACGAGCCCAACATCAACATCTGGGGCCCCCTGCAGGCCGAGCACGTCATGGAGGGCGTGCTCACGATGGCCGACGACGTGCTGTCCACCACCGACCGCCGCGAGGACCCCGACCCCCTGGGCTGGTGGACGCCCACGGTCTACGAGGACAAGCCCCTGCCGACGCTGGCGCCGATCGAGACCCCCGACGCCGGCACCCGGCTGGACACCCCGCCCGAGTACCTCTGGACCCCCCTCGAGCTGCCGGTCGACCTCGCCATGCCCCTGACGTGCCGCCGGGTGGACTGCGTCATCCAGCTCGCCTGGCGCGGCGGCGACCCGGCGGTGGACCTGCCCACCGTCAGCCTGGAGCGCCTGGACGGCGGTGACTGGGTCCCGGTCACCAGCCGCTCCGGCCGCCCGATCACCGACGCCTGGGCGGACATCCTGACCGCCCACACCCCCGACCCGCTCTACCCGCTGGACGGCATCCGGACCCACACCTGGTGGGCGGCCTGGCAGGCGGTCGGCCACGTCCACGACCTCGAGGGGCTGCCCACCGGCACCTACCGCCTGCGGGTGGACGGCCACAGCTACGCCGGAGGGGCCACCACCTGGCCCTGGCCCGCCGATCCCTACAGCGTCACCTCCGACCCCTTCGAGCTGCTGCCCGCCGAGCTGTCGCTGGCCGTGGACGCCACGGGGCTCGATGTGTGGATCCAGGCCCCGCCCGACGGCTGGCGCATGGTCGACCTCGACGGTCAGGTGCGCGGCGAGAACCCGGTCCGGGGCGACCTGGAGCTGGTCTGGGACACCTTGAGCGGCACCCCGCGCGTCGACACCGTCGAGGCCACCGTCATCGGCACCCGCGCGCGGGTGGAGATCACCCCGCCCGCCGACGCCGTCGGCCTCACCGTCACCGACCCCTACGGCAACGTCGGGAGCATGGAGCTGCTGTGAAGAAGTTCCTCGCGATCGCCGGGAACATGGGCGCGGGCAAGACCTCCCTCACCCAGTTCCTGTGCGCCCGCTACGGGTTCGAGCCCGTCTACGAGCCGTTCCAGACCAACCCCTACCTCGACGACTTCTACGAGGACATGAGGTCCTGGGCCTTCCACAGCCAGCTCTACTTCCTCACCCACAAGTTCCGCCTGCACCTGGGCCTCAACGACAGCGCCCGGACCATCGTGCTGGACCGCACCATCTACGAGGACGCCGAGATCTTCGCCCGCAACCTCTACCGCGGGCGCAAGATCTCCAAGCGCGACTACAAGACCTACACCGAGCTGTACGAGTCGATGAAGACCGCGCTCCAGCCCCCCGATCTGCTCATCTACCTGCGCTGCGACGTGCGCGGCATCCGCCGCCGCATCAAGAGCCGGGGGCGGGAGAGCGAGCAGGCGATCCCCCCCACCTACATCCGCCGCCTCAACAAGCTCTACGAGGAGTGGATCGACAGCTACGACCTCTCCCCGGTGCTGGTGTGGGAGTCCGGCCGGCAGGACTACCTGACCCACGTCGTGGACCAGATCGAGTTCCGCAAGGGCCTGGAGCAGTTCCTGTAGGCCCTCGCGCCGCCCTCCGGGGCGCCTCACGCGCGCCCGGAGATCCCGATTCCGACCGGAGGGGCTGAAAAACGCGTCTGGTGCCCCCAGGAGGGTGTGGGCCCCTCCGACCGCGCTGCAGGCGGCCGCCACCGTGTCATAACCAATGTAATATCGATGCCTTGCGATACACCGACAGACCCCGGGGAGGCCGCTGCGCCTCCCCCCGCCCCCCTCCGAGAGCCCCTCTTCCCAGAAAAAAGGGCCCTGAAGATGCTCTGAGGGCAGATTGGGGTATTGACGACCTCGGGGACAGCCAATACGCTGGGACGCCTTCTCCGGATCGCTGGTTTCTGGTGTTTCCGGGAGGATTCTCTAACCACCGGTCGGCATGAAGCCCTCCCCTCAAGGGGGGGTGACACCGGCTCCTCAGACCCCAGAAGGGAAACCGAACATGGCTGCCAAGTTCAACGAACTCCGCGACGCGATCACCGAGATCGAGAAGGACGTCAACAACTTCTACAACAAGGGCAACAAGGCCGCCGGCACCCGCGTCCGCAAGGCGATGCAGACCGTCAAGGCCCTCGCCCAGGAGATCCGCAACGAGATCCAGGACATCAAGAACGCGGACTCCTGAGCCGCGCTTGATCTGAGGCAGCCCGCTGCCTCTCCCCACGGGCACCGGGGCGTCCCCTCGGTGCCCGTGGTGCGTCCGGGGTGAAAGCTCCAGCCTTCCGCGCCGTTCATGCTCTGTGGAGACCGTCGATGTCCGCCCTCTCCCTGCTGCTCTGTGTCCTCACGCTGCTCCTCGGGGCCCCCGCCCAGGCCAGCGAGGTCGCGGTGCTGGACTTCGACGGGCGGGGCGTGTCCTTCGACGAGGCCTCCCAGGCCGCGCAAGGCGTGCGCGACGCCCTGCTGGAGGACGGCCGGTGGCGCCCGCTCTCCGCCTTCGAGGTCGCCGATCGCTTCGCCGAAGGGCGCCCTCTGGCCGAGGCGCGGGCCAGGGTCTCCGAGGCCCGCGCCGCGCTGGACGCTGGAGACTTCTCCCGAGGCCTCAAGCTGCTGGGCGAGGCCCTCGGGCTGCACGCCGACGCCGGCAGCGACCTGGCGCGACGCCCCGAGATGGCGGACGTCCACTACTTCACCGGGCTGGCCCTGCTGGAGCTGGGGCGACACCCCGAGGCCATCGCCCAGCTCACCGAGGCGCTGCGCCTCTGCCCCGGCTACCCCGAGCACCGGGCGCCCCGCCTGACCCCCGCCGCGCGCGCGGCCTTCGACGAGGCCGCCGAGCAGCTCCTTGCCAGCCCGATGATCCTGCCGGACGAGGAGACCCTGGCCGCTCTGGCCGAACGGCTGGGGGTGGACGCGATCGTGGCGGGTGCGGTGGAGCCCACCGGGGTCCGGCTCCGGCTGGTCGCAGACGGGCGGGTCCTCGACGCCGCGCGCCCGCTGGACGGGTGGGTGCCGCTGCCCGGAGACGCCCTCTACGCCGAGCTGATCGCCGATCTGCAGAGCGGCGGAGCGCCCCCGCCCGTCGCCGCGCCGGCCCCCCCCGTCGCCGCCGCCCCCCCCGCCGCGCCGGCCAGGCCCCCACCCCAGGAGGCGCCGCCCATGGAGCGGCGGGGGCGGTGGTGGCTGGTGGGCGGGGCCGGCGCGCTGGTGGCCGCCGGGGCGGTGGTCGGGGGCGTCGCGCTGGCCACCCGAGACGACCCGACGGCCCCGTCGCTGACCCCGTCGTACACTGTCACGGTGGAGCGGGCGTCGTCCGGCGTCGGAGGTGACGATTGACAGTCCGTGCGGACTTTCCTACTTTGCCTCATTCCGCACGCCACCCCGACGGGGCCCCGCGACCTGCGGACCTCGACCGGCATCAGGAGAACCGCGATGCGCGTTGTTTGCGATAACTGCGGCGCAACCTACAAGATCCCCGAGACAAAGCTCACTCGGGAGGTCAACAAGGCGACGTGCCGCAAGTGCGGCCATCAGATCATCATCCGCCGCCCGAACCGCGACATCGGGATCGTCTCGACCGACAACGAGAGCACCCACATCGGGCCCGGCGGCCGCTCGAACGTCGACGGGCATGACGAGGTGCCGTCCACGGTGATGAACCGGGGCCACATCGATCACCGCGAGGCCACCGTCCCCCGCGACATCCCCGAAGCCCCGGTGGTCGACAACGCCCACGCGGCCCCCACCCACCCGCCCGGCCCGCCTCGCGCCGCGCCGCCCCCCATGCCTGCGCCGCCCCAGCCGGTGATGCCTCCCCACGCCGTGGCTCCGGTCGCCATGCCCCCGGGCGCCATGCCACCGGGCGCCATGCCCGCAGGCGCCGTCCCCCCCGGCATGGTCCCGGTGGTGCCGGGCATGGTCGCTCGGCCGCCTCACGACCCCGCCGGGGACCTCTCCCTGGTCATGATGGCCAGCTTCGGCGCGGCCATCGGCGCGGTGGTGCTGGCGACCTCCCAGACCGAGGTGCAGACCCTCATCGGCCTGGGCATCGCGCTGTGGTCCTCCATCACCTCCCTGCTGGTGCTGGTCACCGGCGATCGCGGCCGGAAGGAGGCCCGCGCGTTCCTGTCGATGGTGCTGGCGCTGCTGGTGGCCGGGGGCGCGACCGCCGGTTTCCGCTATGGCGGCCTGACCGCCGTCGCCCCCGCTGAGCCGACGACGCCACCCGCGATCGCCGACGCCCCCGAGGCCGACGCCCCCGAGGCCGACGGCCCCGAGGCAACCACCCCCGATGAGGGCGCCGAAGGCGACCCCACCGGCGACCCCGACGGCCTGGCCGACGCGATGGAAGCCATCGAGCAGGCCGGCACGGAAGAGCTGGACAACCCCCCGGCCGAGGCGCCGCCGCCCGCTGAGAGCCGCCCCTCCTCCAGCAGCAGCGCCTCAAGCCCCCCGGCCTCCAGCAGCAGCTCCAGCAGCCGGCCCTCGTCCTCCAGCAGCAGCTCCAGCTCCAGCAGCCGGCCCTCCTCGTCCTCCAGCACCCCCTCCTCTTCGTCGTCGTCCTCGTCCTCCAGCAGCAGCGCCCCGCCCAAGCCCGCAGCCACGGGCGTGCCGGTCACGGTGCTCGACACCATGCTGACCACGAACAAGAACGTGAAGCGCTGCTTCGGCCTGTACCGTCAGGAGACCGGCAGCCTGCCCTCGGGCCGCATCACCGTGAAGCTGACCATCCTGCCCTCGGGTCGGGTCAGCGCGGCGGGCATCGACGGCGGGGCTTACGCCGGCACCTCGCTGGACTCCTGCCTGGGCAGCGCGGTCCGACAGATCACGTTCCCGCCCTTTGAGGGCGAGGCAGCGACCTACCGCTTCCCCTTCGTGCTCTGACGCCCCGATGGGGAGCGGACGCCGCGCTTGACGCGGGCCGTGGCGTGCATACATACTGGTCGGTATGACACGCAAGCGCCCCGACGAGACCCGCAACGCGCTCCTGGACGCGGCCTTCACCGAGGCCGCCCGGGTCGGCTGGCAGTCGGCCAGCCTCGACCGCATCCTGGAGGGGGCGGGGGTCACCAAGGGCGCGCTCTACCACCACTTCGGCAGCAAGGACGGCCTGGGTCACGCCCTCATCGAGGAGCGCCTGCGGGCCTGGATGCTCTCCGCGTGGCTGGAGCCGGTCCAGGGCAAGGATCCGATCGGCGCCGTCCAGCAGGTGCTGCGCGAGCACGCCGCGAAGATGGACGCCGAGGCCCTCGTCACCGGCTGCCCGCTCAACACCATCTCCCAGGACATCTGCGGGGTGGACGAGGGCTTCCGACGCCGGCTGGACGCGATCTACCGCGACTGGGAGCTGGGCCTGGCCGACGCGCTCCGGCGCGGACAGGAGCGCGGCCTGGTGCGCCCGGACGCCGACTGCTACCGGGCGGCGGGCTTCGTCGTCGCGGTGTCCGAGGGCCTGATGGGCGTCGCCCGCTGCCGCCGTGACCTGAACGCCTACCGCGATCAGGTCGAGACCCTCTGCGCCTGGCTGGACACGCTGCGGGCGTAGGGAATCCCCTCCTTTCAAGAACATACCAACTGGTACGTATGTACAACAACCACGGAGCCTCTCATGTCTGACGATGTCCTGTTCACGCCCTTCCGGGTCGGAGACGTGCTCGCCCCCAACCGGGTGCTGATGGCCCCGATGACCCGCAGCCGGGCCATCGAGGGGCGCGTCCCCTCTCCGCTGGCCGCCCGCTACTACGCCCAGCGGGCCAGCGCGGGCCTCATCTTCACCGAGGCCACCCACGTGAGCCCGGACGGGGTGGGCTACCCCAACACCCCGGGCGTGCACACCCCGGCGCAGATCGAGGGCTGGCGCGCGGTGACCGACGCGGTGCACGCGGCGGGCGGGCGGATCTACGTGCAGCTCTGGCATGTCGGGCGCATCTCCCACCCCCTCTGGCAGCCGGACGGGGCGCTGCCGGTGGCGCCCTCGGCGATCGCTCCGGCGGGCGAGGCCTGGACGCCGGAGGGCATGAAGCCCTTCGTCACCCCCCGCGCGCTGGCGCTGGACGAGCTGCCCGGGATCGTCGCGGCGTTCCGGGAGGGCGCCCGCTGCGCGAAGGAGGCGGGCTTCGACGGGGCCGAGCTTCACGGCGCGAACGGCTACCTGCTGGACCAGTTCCTGCGGGACGGCACCAACAAGCGCACCGACGCCTACGGCGGCCCCGCCGAGAACCGTGCCCGGCTGATGGTGGAGGTCGCCGCAGCGGTCGCCGAGGTCTTCGGCCCTGAGCGGGTCGGCGTGCGGCTCTCGCCCTGGGGCAACTTCAACGACATGGCCGACAGCGATCCCCGCCACACCTTCACCACCGCCGCGCGGCTCCTGGCCCCCCTCGACCTCGCCTTCCTGCACCTGGTGGAGCGGGTCGAGACCGAGGATCCGGTGGCCCCGGCGATCCGGGAGATCTTCAGCGGCGCGCTCATCGTGAACGGCGGCTACGACGCAGAGACCGCGCGGGCGGCGATCGCCTCGGGCGTGGCCGACGCGGTGGCGTTCGGGGTCCCCTTCCTGGCCAACCCCGACCTCCCGACCCGATACCGCCTGGGCGAGTCGCTGAATACGCCGGATCGAGGAACGTTCTACACGCCGGGGGCGAAGGGGTACACCGACTATCCGGCGCTGGATCTGTAGCGTTGGACGCAGCGGCCGATCGCGGGGACTCCAGCAACCCGCCTTCGATCCGGGGTATGATGGCATCAGGTACGAGAAGTGTTATCCCGGGAGAAGAGAGCCGGAGCACCCCTTGACCGATTCCAATCCTCACCGCCCACCGCCGCTGCGGATCCAGCTCCCTGGTGTCGGCGGGGGCCGTGCTGTCGCGCTGCCCGATCCCCCGCGGGACGAGCTGCTCGTCGCCTTCGACGGCGGCGTCGTCTCCTGGCGGGAGCACATCGAAGCGCCCATCTGGCCGGGCCCTCGCTTCATCATCTGACCTCAGTCCGCCCCTGAGCGCACCCAGGTCCCGCTGCGGCCGCCCCGCTTCTCGATCAGCCGCACCGGGCCGATCTCGGGCCCCTTGTCGATGGCCTTGACCATGTCGTAGACCGTCAGCAGCGCGGCGGTCACGCAGGTCAGGGCCTCCATCTCCACCCCGGTGCGCCAGGTGCTGCGGACCCGCGCCCAGGCCCGCACCCGGCTGCCCTCGCAGGGCTCCAGCATCACCTTGACCCCGGTCAGCGGGATGGGGTGGCACAGCGGGACCAGCTCGGGGGTGCGCTTGGCCGCCGCGATGCCGGCGAGCTGGGCCACCGCCAGCACGTCCCCCTTCTTGACGCGCCCCTCGGTGATGGCCATGAACGCCGCCGGGGAGAGCGCGATCCACCCCTCCGCGATGGCCTCGCGGGCGGTGATGTCCTTGTCGCTGACGTCGACCATGCGGGCGTTTCCGTCAGGGTCGAGGTGGGTGAGGGGCATGGGGGCTCCGAGGGTGGGCGGTCAGGAAGGGGGTATTGTACGCGCCGCCGACCCGCCAAGGACCGCCATGCGCACCCCCACCAAGACCCTCGCCGCGGCGTTGCTGGCCCTGGGCCTCGCCTGCGGCGGCGACCCGGAGCCCCCACCCCCGCCGCCGGCCACCGACGCCACCCCCCTCGCGGACGTGCTCGCCGGCATGCAGGACGGGCCCCCCGCCTCCACGCCCCCCACGGATCGCGAGCCGCCCCCCGCCCCCGCCGGGCTGGAGGATCCCCCCGACCCGGTCCGCCCGCCCCCTGCGGAGGTCCGAGCGCCGGGCTCCGCAGAGTGCGAGCGGGCCCGCGACCGCCGGGAGACCCTGGAGCGGCAGGTGGAGCGTCAGCGCTCGACCGTCGTGCTCAACGCCGAGCAGGCCGCCTCCGACGCCCAGGCCGCGATGACCGCCTGCGTCGGGGACCTCGACTGCGCGATGGACGGCAAGCGCGTCCAGCAGCTCCAGGAGCGCATCCAGTCCTCGGAGGGCGCCTACGAGCGCGCCATCGAGCAGGTCGGCGCGCTGGAGGCCGGCTTCTTCGAGATCGACAAGGAGATCCGCCGATCCTGCGGGCGCTGAAGCCCTTCAGCGCCGCTCGATCGGGCAGGTCAGGCAGCGGGGCCCGCCCCGGCCGCGGGACAGCTCCGGCCCATCGATCTGCACCGCGTACCGCCGCCCCGAGGTCTCCAGGCGGTCATAGTCCCCCCCGAAGTCCCGCTGCAGCTCCGTCAGGAAGGCCTCGGTGTCCAGCACGCGAAAGCCTGCGGCGGCCATCGCGGCGGCGGTCCGGTTGTTCCGGGCGTAGCCCACGACCACCCCCGGGCTGAGCGCCACGTAGTTGGCCCCGTCGGTCCACTGCTCCCGACGGGCCAGCAGGGGGTGCCCGCCGCCGCAAGGGATCATGCGCAGCGGGTGGCCCTCGCCGGCCAGGGCGTCCAGCAGGTCCCCGTCGAGGTCCTCGACCACCAGATCCCCGCCCTTGGGCCGCAGGCGGATCAGGTTGCACTCCTCGCGCCCCCCGCGCTCCAGGATGGGCGGATAGAGCACGCAGGCGTCCCAGTCCACCATCGTGAACACCGTGTCCAGGTGCATGGAGCTGCGCTGCTTGGGCATCTCCACCACCAGCACCCGGGTGAAGCCGTTGACCACCAGCTCGTGGGCGAGGTTGATGATCATCGACCAGGACGTGCGCTCCGAGGCCCCGATCAGCGCCAGCGAGTCGGAGATGACCAGCACGTCCCCGCCCTCGATGGTGAGCGGGAAGCTGCCCCCCGCCCTGCGCACCCAGCGGGAGTTCTCCGAGATCCGCGCGCCCGCGAACCAGGGGTGGTGCTCCACGATGGTCCACATCAGCAGGGACTCACGCTTGCGCGCCCGCTTCGAGGCGTTGCCCAGCACCAGCGTGCCGCCGACCACCGCGGCGAGGTCCCGGGTGAAGATGAGGTTCGGCAGCGGGTGCATCAGGCGCGCGTCTCCGCTCCCGAGCACCCCGACCACCAGCGCGCGCTCCAGCGCGACAGGATCCAGGGAGCCCAGCACCCGGATCGTCTCGCCCGAGAGCCCCTCCAGCCGGGCCACCTCGTCGATGAGCCAGCGGCGCGCGTCCTCCCGCTCCAGGGTCTGACGGATCATGTCGTCGAGGTAGAGCACCTCGGCGGTCGTGCCCAGCACCGCGACGAGCTGATCGTGCTCGGCCTGCGCCGCAGGGACATGCACGAGGTCGTCGAACAGCAGATAGCCCGCGCTGCTCGGCTCGATGTCATCGGGCACCATATGGGCGTGGGCGGCCCCCGGCCGCTGCACGATGACGCGGCGCAGGCGCGAGACCTCGGACCCGACGTAGACCATCGCTCACCTCCGTCCGCCGCGCTACCCTTGGGCGTCGACACCCCGTGGAGCTGCGGATGTACACCCACCTTATCTGGCTGACCGACCTCTCTGACAACGCCGCCCGCTGCCGGGGTCCGGTGCTGGCGCTGGCCCGCGCGCTCAAGGCCGAGGTCTCGGTGGTGCACGCCCTGGGCGGCCTCGACGCGCTGGAGGCGCGCTTCCGCAAGCAGGTCGCGGCGGTCGCGCGGGACCTCGTCGACCAGGGCGTCGCCGCCCACGGCCTGGTCCCCCGGGGTCACCTCGAGGAGTTCGTCGCCACCTGTACCCACGACGGCGAGCTGCTGATCGTGGGGCGCACCGGCGTGTCGGGCCTCGACCGGGTGATCGTCGGCGCCAACACCACCCGCGTGCTGCGCAACGCCCACGCCCCGGTGCTGGTGGTGGGCGGCGAGGCGCCCTCCGACACCCTGTTCTCGGTGCTCTGCCCCGTGGAGCTGGACCCCGACGCCCCCAGCGCGGTGACCCAGGCCGTGATGCTCGCCCGCGCCCTCGCCGCGCACATCACCTTCCTGCACGTCCAGAGCATCGGCGACGCCGACCCGCCCGAGCAGCGCCTGGCGCGGCTGCGGGAGCACGTCCGCACCACCCTCAGCGTGGAGCAGCAGGCCAACCTGGAGGCCCGCTACGAGGTGGGCCTGGGCGAGGACGCCGCCCACGCCATCGGCCAGCTCGCCCGAAAGCACGACCTCATCGTGATGGCCAGCCGGGGCCGCAGCGGCCTGGCGCGGTGGGTGCTGGGCAGCGTCACCGAGTCGGTGGTGGCCCAGGCCCCCGCCCCGGTGCTGGTGGTCCGGGCGTGAAGCGCCGCGCCCTCGCCGCGCTCGCCCTGCTGCTGGTGGCGGGGATCGGCGGGGGCGTGCTCCTGGAGCGTCAGGCGCTGCACGCCCTGGGGGACGCCGGGGTCGTCTGGTCCCGGCTGGACCGGGGGCTGACCACCCGGCGCTTCGAAGACGTGCGCTTCGGCCCCCTCCGCGCCGAGGCGGTGCGCTGGACCCTCGCCGAGCCGCGCACGGTCACCGTGCTGGCCCCCGTGCTCGACCTGGAGGAGGTATCGCGCGGCGGGGGCTCCAGCGGCGGGAGCGGCGGCGGCTCCCGGCTGGCGGGCTGGTCCGTGGCGCTGGTCGGCCTGCAGATCCGGCTGGGCTCCCGGGTCCTCGCCGAGGGCCTCTCCGGTACGGTGCGCGACGGCGAGGGCACCCTGGCCGGCCCCACCGCCACGCTGGTCCTGCCCGGCCCCGACGGCGCCCGCGCCGAGCTGACCGCCACCCTCGACTCCCCTGTGGAGCAGCTCTCCGGGGCGGTCGAGCTGCGCCTGCTCGCCAGCGACCCGCCCCAGGCCAGCCTGCGCGCCGAGGCCCTCACCCTGCGCGAGCGGCGCCTGAGCCCCCGCCCGCTGCGCCTGGAGGACGTGAAGTTCATCGTCGACTCCTTCGATGAAGACGAGATCGTTGCGCAGGCGTCCGTCAGCGGCCTCGCGTTCACGGTGTCCCGGAGCTGCGCGCAGCGGCCCTGCACCGTGACCCTCACCGTGCCCCCCGACACCCCCGCCGCCGACGCCCTGGCGCCCCTCGCCCCGCTCATCCCCGAGCTGGCCGACGCCACGGTGGAGGGCCACCTGGGCGGCCAGCTCGTCGCGGTACCCGAGACCGGCGCCCTCTACCCCACCCTCGCCATCGAGGGCCTGGCGGTGCGCGGCGCCATCGAGGGGCTGGACCAGCTCCGCCGAGGCCCGTTCACCTACAAGGCCGCCGACGAGCAGGGCGCCGAGCGCCTGCGCACCACCGGCGAGGGCGTGCCCGGCTGGACCCCCCTGAGCGCGATCAGCCCCTGGCTCATCGCGGCGGTCATCGCCGCCGAGGACAGCGCCTTCTACACCCACCCGGGCTACGACCTCGACGCGATGGCCCAGGCTGTCGCCGCCAACGTCGAGGCCGGCGCGGTGGTCCGCGGGGGCAGCACCCTCACCCAGCAGCTCGCCAAGAACCTCTTCCTGGACGACAGCCGCACCTTCCAGCGCAAGCTGCGGGAGCTGGTGCTCGCCGTGGAGCTGGACGCCGCCCTGGGCAAGGAGCGGGTGCTGGCGCTCTACCTCAACGTGGTGGAGTGGGGCCCCGGCATCTGGGGGATCGAGGCGGCGGCGGAGCGCTACTTCCTCAAGAAGCCCGCGACCCTCCAGCCCAACGAGGCGGCGTTCCTGGCCGCGATCCTGCCCGATCCCAGGGGGTACTACCGGCGCTGGTACCTGCGGGGCAGGGCCAGCGAGGTGCGCGTCGACTGGATCCTCAACAACATGGCCGACGGCGGGGCCCTGACGCGCGTCGAGGCCGCGGCGTGGAGCCGACGGCCTCTGCGCTTCGTGCCCCCGCCGGTCGAGGCGCCGGACCCGTACCCCGTTCGGAACGACATCCGACTCCCGCTGGGCGGGCCCTCAGCCGATCAGAAGTAGAAGCTGAGGGTGCCCGTGCCCTGGAGGGCGCCCGGGGCGCCGATGTCGTCGCCCACGTTGAGGTAGTGGGAGTAGCGCCCCTCGAAGCCCAGCGCGGCCGACTTGCCGAGCGCGAACTCGATGCCCGCGCCGGCCGACGGACCCCATGCGGTCTCCTGGATCCGGGCGGTCTGCTCGCTGTAGCCGTCGAAGTAGAGGTCGTCGTAGGACCGGCGGGTCATGGTCACGCCGAAGCTGGCGTAGGGGTTCACCCGCGACCACGGGAACGCCCAGAGCTGCACCGAGGGCTGCAGGGTGGAGGAGGCGCGCTCCATGTCCTCGTCGAAGGTGTCGCTGTAGTAGCTGTAGGCCAGCTCAAAGCCCACCGACTCGACGGGGCGGTAGCGGGCCTGCAGGCCCAGCCCGACGTCGGAGAACGCGCCGCCGTTGTCGTAGGCGCTCAGGTAGCTGCCCGCGCGCATGCCCAGCGCGAAGCTGTTGTTGCGGTCGATCTTGCGCTGGGGCAGCTCGGGCGCGGCCTCGGTGGGCTGGGAGACGCCGTTCACGTAGACGTAGTGCTGGTGGTGGTACGGCGCGGGGCCATAGACGAACACCCCGTGGTACCAGCGGACGTGGGTGTAGGCGTAGGGGCGATAGGGACGATAGTGCGCGTAGTACCAGGAGTGCGCGCGGGTGTGTGGGCGCCGCGAGGCGGCGTAGCCCGCGTGGGCGTAGCCGGCGTTGGCGTGGGCGCGGACCGGAGCCGAGGAGCCCGGGCGGACGTGGGTGGAGGGCCGGGTCGGGGCGGTCGCGCGGCTGGCCGTGGGCCGGGCGCCGGGGTCGCGGTCGGAGGGGTGGACCCGCGCGGGGGCCGGGTCGGGGCGCGTGGGGGTCACGCTGGCCCGTGACGGCGCGCCGCCGCCGCCCGCCGAGCCGCTGGAGCTGCCCGCCGAGCCGACGCTGCTGGAGGAGCCGCTGGAGGCACCATTCGACCAGGGCGCGGTGGTGGAGGGCGTGGCGCCGGGGCGGTACTGGTCACGGTCCAGGTCGGTGCGCGTGGGGCCGGTGCTCGCGGTGGAGCCGCCGGACTGGCCGCGCGGGGGCAGCTTCGAATCGCTGGGGTCCCCCAGGCTGGAGCCCGGTACGCGCGCCGGCGACGAGGCCTGGCCGCGGGGGGGCAGCCGCGAATCGCCGGTGTCTCCCAGGCTGGAGCCCGGCACGCGCGCCGGGGTCGAGGCCGCGCCGGTGCCCGGCATGGGGGCCGCGCCCGCGCTGCCCAGGTCGCTGGGGGCCGAGCCCGGACCGGTGCTGTAGGAGGGGCGGCTGGGGCTGGACCCGGTGTTGCCGGGGAGCCGGGCGGGGTCGGTCGAGGGCTTCTTGCTGCCCCCCTGACTTGCCGCGCCGGTGGACCCGGCGGCGCCGCTGCCGTAGATGGAGCCCCGAGAGGGCGCGCTGCCAGCGCCGGGCCCGGCCGCGGGCGGGTTGCTGTGCTGGGCCGGGCTGGTCTGCACGTAGGGCTGCGGGGTGGCCCGCTGCGGCGGCGCGCTGCTGCGCTGGGGCTGCGGCGAGGGCTGGGAGCGCGCCGGGGAGGACGACGGGCTGCTGCCGCTGGAGCCCTTCGACGACGAAGAGCCCTTCGACGAGGACCCCTTGGAGGAGGAGCCGTTCGACGAAGAGCCCTTGGAGGAGGAGCCCGAGGAGGACCCCTTGGACGAGCCGCCCTTGGACGAGCCGCCCTTGGCGTTGGCGACCTGCGCGGCGTCGAGCGCGGTCTCGGCGTCGAGCGCGGCCTCGTCGGCGGGGGCCGGCTCGGGCGCGGGGCCGTCGTCGGCGAAAGCCGCGCCGGAGAGGGCGAGCAGGAGGGCGCTGGTCAGGGGGAGAAGGTTGCGGGACATCTCTCTATCCTCCGCAGGGGGCCGATACGCCCACAGGACGGATCTCCACTTCAATCTATTCGATGAAAATCCTGACGGGGGGACATCCTGCGGAGCGTCGCGGTTCAATCCGCGCGGTTGAACCCCAGGCGCACCCGCTTGAGGGTGACGTCCCGCACCAGGTACACCTGCGGGTCCCCGACCCGGCGGACGTGGTAGAGGATCCGCCCCTGGTCGTCCGCCGTGCTGCGGCCGACCTCGATCAGCTCGGTGCCGCCGCCGCCCAGGCGCAGCGTGAAGCGCATGACGGGGGGCTCCAGCCCGGCGTCGGCCGGGGCGATCGACGCGAAGCCGTCGGCGCGCAGGGTGGAGAGGGTGTTGATGGAGAAGAGGATCTCCTTGACGTCGGCGTCGACGTTGGCGGGCTCGGTCACCGCCCACAGGCCGTCGGGGGTGCGGGTCAGCTCGGTGGGCACGCCGCCGTCCTCCAGCCGGGCCTCGACCACCGCGCCCTGGGGGAGGTCCAGGATCGTGCGATCGCGCAGCTCGGCCAGGGGCACCAGCGCGGCGTCCCGGCGGGTGGCCCCGACCAGGAAGACCTCGGGGCGGCCGTCGACCTTGAGGTAGGTCTGGCCGCCCTCGCCGCGGCTGCCGAAGGTGAGGGTGGCCTGGGTGCCGTCGTTGAACCGCAGGGTGGCGACGACCGCGGGGGCCGCGAAGCCGCCCTCGAAGTCCGCCGACAGGATGCGCCCGGCCCGCAGGGTGGCGAGCTGGCTGACGATCTGCTGGACGGAGGCGTGGTCGACGTCGAAGTCGGGCTGGTCGGGCAGGGTCCAGTCCCCCAGCTCCAGGGTGCCGTCGCGCGCCACGCCGCCGGTGGCCGGCCGCTGGAAGTGCAGGGTCTCGGCGCCCCGGACCAGCTCCAGATCGGTGACCGCGTCGGGGGAGCGCTGGAGCACCATCTTGTCGCGCCACTCGGAGAAGTCCTCGGCCAGCCGGGCGCGGCCGCCGACCCGGGCGCGGTAGACAGCCTCGGCGTCCTTGAGGCGCACGAAGGAGTGCCCACCGGGCATGTCGCCGCCCACGACCACCGAGAGCGCGGGGGTGTCACTGCCGGTGAACAGCTCCAGGAGGATGCCCTCCTGGTCGTCGACGAGGTAGGTGTCGAGGTTGCCCTCGTCCACCCGGACCTCCATCGGCACGGGGTCGGTGAACAGGTTGAGCAGGCTGCGGATCCGCAGGGCGTCGGCGGCGGACTGGTAGGGCTGGAGGACCCGCCAGCCCTCGTCCATGCTGCCGGCGATGACCATCTTCTCGACCTGGCCCCGGCTCAGCTCGACGCGGGTGACCGCCTCGCGGTCGACGGCGGGCAGGACGGGCAGGGCCTCGGTGGAGGCGCCGCCCCCCACCGGCACGAGGTTCAAGGCGCCGGCGAGCGCGGCGACGCCGAACAGGACCAGGGTGCGCCGGGTCAGGAGGGGCACGGTAGGGGTCACGCCGCCCTCCTGCGCACGGTCCGCCGGATGAGGCCGAGGAGCAGCAACAGCGCCGCGCCGCCCAGCAGGTTCGCGCCCTTGACCAGGCGGCGGGTCTGCGGCTCCAGGGGCTTGAGGGTGGGGAGCTGCACGGTCTTGGAGCGGATGGCGATCAGCTCGTCGTCCTGGACCATCCAGTCGGCCAGGTTCACCATGAAGGGGAGGTTGTTGGCGGTGAAGTCCGCGCTGCCGGCCACCACGATGCGGGTGGGGGCGGACGCGTTGATGCGGGCGGCGGCGGCCTCCGGAGGAACGGTCTCGGGCAGCTCGCGGCCGGCGAAGAAGCTGGTGAAGGTGCCGCGCGCGGAGACCAGCAGCGGCCAGGCGCCGACCTCCTCGGAGGGGTCGCGGCGGGCGTAGGAGGCCGGGTCGACCCGCACGACGTTCTTGATGCGCCCGGCGTCGGGGCCGGAGCGGGCCATGACCTCGTACTCCACGCCCTCGGGGGGCTCCGCCGGGAGGTCGATCGACGAGACGAAGGGGAACTGCATCACGTCGAGGTCCTTGACCACCGGGGAGGCCTCGGCGAGGTCGGAGGTCTCGGGGATCAGCGGGTAGTTGATGGGGAGCTGGACCACGTAGCGGCCCTGGCGCACCGGGAAGCGCATCTTGCCGTTGGAGACGCGGTCGGCGACCAGGTCGCGGTTCAGCTCGACGCCGTAGGCGCCCAGCAGGGGCTCCAGGCCGTGGCGCACGGGGATGGTGCGCATGGTGCGCAGGTCGGGCTTGTAGTTGGTCAGGAAGAAGGCGATGGGCTTGCCCGCCATCAGGAGCTGGTCCAGCTCGTACTGCTCGGCGAGGCCCAGCTCGCCCTGGGGGCCGATGATCCAGAGGGCGTCGACGTCCTCGGGGATGCCGTCGGGGGTGCCCAGGGCCACGGGGCGCAGGTCGTAGGCCTCCAGCAGCTCCTCGCGGAGCTTCTCCAGAGGGCCCCGGGCGGTCAGCAGGTCGGGCTCGTCGTGGCCGGTGAGGTAGCCGAGGGTCTTGCGCTCGCCGTCGATGAGGGACTTGACGCTGCGCGCGATGTCGTATTCAACGGTGTCGACCTGGGTGATGGCGGGGAGCATGGTCTGCCGCTCGCCGTAGATGAACGCCGCGCCCATGTAGACCTGGCGCAGCTCGGAGCGGTTGTCGCTGCGGAAGGTGTACTGGATGGGCTGGATGCCGAGGCGCTGGGCCTCCTCCTCCAGCTCCTTGTCGCCGGTGGGGTCGACCACCGAGAGCTCCATGCGGCCCCGGGACCAGGCGCGGAACTCCTCGAGCTTGTCGGTGAGGATCTGCTCGTGGTTGTTGTAGGGCGCCTCCAGGCCCCTGGTGAAGAAGACCTTCACCACCAGGGGGCGATCCAGGCGCGCCATCAGCACCCGCCCGGCCTGGGAGAGGGAGTGGACCCGATCCGCGGTGAGGTCGGCGCGGGTGAACTCCTTCTGGCCCAGCAGGTTGAGGAAGACCATGGTCAGGACCACGGCGACGAGCTGGAGCCAGGAGTTGACCTTGAGGCGCTGGCGATCGTCGAGGCCGCTCATGACAGCCTCCGCTGCTCGAGCGCGAAGACCGCGACGTGCAGGGCCAGCGCGTCCACCGTGGCGTAGAACACCAGGCTGCGGGAGTCGATCACGCCCCGGGCCATGCCGTTGAAGTGGTAGTCGAAGCTGAGGTACTGGACGAGGGGCAGCAGGTCGCCCGGGACCCGGTGCAGGAAGAAGCCGGTGACGTAGGGCACCATGCAGATGGCCATCGCCAGCAGGAACGCCACGATCTGGTTGCTGGTGACCGTGGAGGCGGCGGTGCCGATGGCGGTGTAGGCCGCCGCGAGCAGGGCCAGGCCCAGGTAGCCGCCGATGACCGGCCCCCAGTCCAGCTCGCCCAGCCGGGAGAGGGTGATCGCGTAGGGCAACGTGAGGCCGAGGGCGACCAGGATCAGGGCCACCGCCGCGCTGTACTTGCCCAGGACGAGCTGGCGCTCGGTGACCGGCAGGGTGGCCAGCAGCTCGAGGCTGCCGGTGCGGTGCTCCTCGGCGAACAGCCGCATGGTGACCGCCGGGATGAGCAGCACCAGGAACATGGCCGACCAGAAGTGGACCACGCGCATCGTGGCCAGCCCGGTGGCGAAGATGTCGTTGAACCAGAGGGAGAAGACCCCCACCAGCAGCAGGAACACGGGGATGACGATGTAGGCGAGCGCGGAGTCGAAGTACCCCGCGAACTCCCTCCTGAAGATGGCCCAGATGGTGCGCATGGTCTCCCGCCGACGAAGGGGAAGGGTATCCCCGGGGGCGCGGACGTCAAGGGAGAGGTCACCCGCGCGGCGGGTCGACGATCGCCATCGCGGTTCGCTCGGGGATCCCTCCGGCGACAGTGCTATACTGCCCGGCCGTGTCGGTGTGTTCAGGACCTGCGCGCCGGCTGTCCGCAAGGAGGCGTAGATGACATTCCCGCGTCGGCTGATGGTGGCCCTGGGAGGGCTCCTGATCCCCGCGAGCGCGCTGGCGGCGGATCCCCCCGGTGATCCTGGCGATCTCCTCGTCACCGAGGTGATGACCGAGCCCCAGAAGGTGCCCAACTACTACGGCCAGTGGTTTGAGCTCTACAACAACTCCGGTCGTCTGATCGACCTCAACGGGGTCGTCATCCGCGACGCGGAGGGTGAGGAGATCACGATCACGGGCGAGACATTGATGGCCCCCGAGGCCTACCTCGTCCTGGGCGTGAGCGACGACACCTCGCTCAACGGCAACGTCGACATCGACATCGTCTACAACTTCAACGACTTCCACGTCGACAAGACCGGCGATGAGCTGCTGGTCTACTACAACAACGACCTCATCGACGAGGTCCGGTGGACGTCGGCCTGGGGGCTCTCGCCGATCCGCTCCCTGCAGCTCGCCCCGCAGGGCTACCTGGAGTGGGCCAACGGCCTCAACATCAACTGGTGCGACAGCGACGCCTACATCGCGCCGCTGGGGCTCTACGGCACGCCGGGCACCGCCAACGACTACTGCAGCCAGGCCGGCCAGGACAACGACCAGGACGGCTGGACCGAGCAGCAGGGCGACTGCGACGACAGCGACGCCTTCGTCAACCCCTCCACGGTGGACGGCGACGCCGACCCCTTCGGCAGCGCCAACGACGACGCCGACTGCGACGGGGTGCGCGACAACGGCGTGATCGACGACGACAACGACGGCTACACCGAGGTTGAGGGCGACTGCAACGACGCCAACGCCAACGTCAACCCCAGCCGCAACGAGTCCCGCACCCTCGACGGCATCGACAACGACTGCAACTGCTACATCGACGACGTCGACACCGACGGCGACTCCTGGCCCGACCTCTCCTCGGCCGACTACGACCGGGGCATCTATGAGACCCTCTCCGACGCGGAGATCGAGCAGCTCGGCATCTGCGACGACGAGTCCATCGCCGACTGCGACGACACGACCAACCAGGTCTACCCGGGCGCGACCGAGATCCCCTACGACGGCGTCGACAACGACTGCGACGGCTCGGACGAGTGCGACGTCGACGAGGACAACTACGTCGCCGAGGAGTGCGGCGGGGTCGACTGCGACGACTCGGACCCCGACACCCACCCCGGCGCCCCGGACGCCCTGGTGGCCGCCGACGGCAAGGACAACGACTGCGACGGCACCATCGACTCCCCCGACCGCGACGACGACGGCTACGGGATCGCCGACGGGGACTGCGACGACGAGGACCCCGAGGTCAACCCGGGCGTCGCCGTCGACCTCTGCGACGACACCCTCGACAACAACTGCGACGGCTTCTACAACGAGGGCTGCGACTTCCCGGCGGTCTCCGCGGGCGTGCGCGGTGGCGGCCTGTTCTGCGGCGTCGCCCCTGGGACCGGCGCGGGGGGCCTCGCCCTCGCCGGTGTGCTGATGTTGCTGACCGCCCGCCGGCGGCGCTGAGTGAGGATCCCCACGATGGCCACCGTCTCCCGACTGCTCGGCGCCCTCGCGGCGCTCTCCGCTGCCGCGCTCAGCGCCCCCGCCTTCGCCCAGGACGAGGGCGCGGACATCGACCGCTTCCGGCCCCCGGCCGACAGCTACGGCTACCTGGGCACCCAGTCCGCCGAGACCCTGGGGCACCTCCAGCTCGGCCTGGGCGCCTGGTTCAACTACGCCCACAACCCGCTGGTCATGGTCGACAGCGCCGGGGAGCGCGTCAGCGTCACCGGCGGCTCTGAGTACGGCGGCCCCGTGCAGAGCCGGCTCAGCGGCGACCTGCACCTCGGCATGGGCGTCTCCAACTACTTCTCGCTGGCCGCCGATCTGCCGATCGTGCTGACCCAGACGGGCTACGACCTCAGCACCCTCAACGACTTCGCTGCCCCGGCCTCGCTCCAGGGCAACGCGCTGGGAGATCTGCGCATCACCCCCAAGATCGCGCCGGTCTCCCGGGACGATCTGCCCCTGGGCCTGGCCCTGGTGGTCCCCGTGTCGGTGCCCACCGGCAACCCCACCGCCTTCACGGGGGCGGGCGGGGTCAGCGTGGCGCCCACCCTGGCGGTGGAGTTCTCCGACGCCTCGGTGTGGTCGCGGCTGTACCGCTGGCGCGTCGCGCTCAACCTGGGGTACGCGGTGCGCCCGGCCTCCCGGGTGCGCGACGTCGAGGTCAACAACGCCCTGCTGTACAGCGCGGCGGTCGGCTTCCGGCCCACCGAGCCCATCGAGCTGATGCTGGACGTGCAGGGTGAGTCCTGGGGCGGGCAGCTCAGCCAGTCCCCCCTCGAGGTCGACCTGGGCAGCAAGTTCCTCATCGGCCAGTGGACCAGCATCAACGTCGGCGCGGGCCTGGGCATCCTGCCCGGCCTGGGCACCCCGGACTTCCGGATCATCGCCGGCGCGGCCTTCGCGCCCAGCTTCGACGCCAACGCCCGCGACTCCGACAAGGACGGCGTCTCCGACGGCGTCGACCAGTGTCCGAAGCACGCCGAGGACAAGGACGGCTACCAGGACGAGGACGGCTGCCCCGAGCTGGACAACGACGGCGACGGGGTCGAGGATGACGTCGATCAGTGCGTCAACGACCCCGAGGACGACGACGGCTACCGCGACCTCGACGGCTGCCCCGACTCCGACAACGACATGGACCAGATCCCGGACATGTCGGACCGCTGCCCGGACGAGGCCGAGACCGTCAACGGCTTCGAGGACGAGGACGGCTGCCCCGACGAGCAGCAGGTCGCCGACTCCGACGGCGACGGCTACCCGGACGACATCGACCGCTGCCCCTACGACGCCGAGGACCTCGACGACTTCGACGACACCGACGGCTGCCCCGACGAGGACAACGACCGCGACGGCATCCTGGACGTCAACGACGAGTGCCCCGACAACAAGGAGACCTACAACGGCACCGACGACGAGGACGGCTGTCCCGACGAGGGCCGCGTCAAGGTCAAGGCCGACCGCATCGAGATCAGCGACAAGATCTACTTCGAGTCCGGCAAGGCCACCATCAAGCGCTCGTCCTACTCCCTGCTCGACGAGATCGCGACGGTCATCAAGGCCAACCCGCAGATCAAGAAGATCCGCATCGAGGGCCACACCGACGCTGACGGCAGCGACGTCGCCAACCTCAAGCTGTCCCAGGATCGCGCCAAGGCGGTCATGGACTACCTGGTCGAGGCCGGCGTCGAGGCCGGCCGCCTCAGCTCGGCGGGCTTCGGCGAGTCGGTCCCGATCGCGGACAACGACACGCCCGAGGGCAAGGCCCAGAACCGCCGCGTCGAGTTCCTGATCACGGCGGTGGAGTAGCGCCGGCCCCGGATCGCGTCCCCCGAGGAATCCCCTCGGGGGATGCGGGGTTGTCACCGCGACCCCTCCGCACCGGGCGTGCTATATACGTCGCCCGTTACAAACCACCCGGGAGCCCCCATGAGAAAGCCCGCCGTCCTCATCGCTGCGCTGATGCTGCCTGCGGTCGCGCTCGCCGGCGCCAGCGCGTCGAACTTCAAGAAGGACAACAAGGCCGGGGGCAACCTCTGGAACGCCCAGTCCGCCATCGACGGCAAGCTGGAGACGGCCTGGATGGTGCCTGGCGACAGCGTGAACCTGGGCGAGTGGATCATGATCGACGTGCCCAAGGGCACCGTGGACAAGATCGCCATCGTGCCGGGCTGGGCCCAGAGCGCGGAGACCTACTCCGATCACCCCCGGATCAAGAAGCTCATGGTCGAGGTGCTCTGCTGCGCGGACTCCGAGCAGATGAAGTCCACCGCCACCACCCACGCGGTCATCGAGGACAAGCCGGGCTGGCAGATCATCGACATCGACGACCTGGAGGTCGGCAACGACAACTTCGGCGGCAAGCTCAAGCTCTCCGTGGTCGAGATCTACGAGGGCGTGGACTTCCCGAACCTGGGCATCTCCGAGATCGTCATCCATATGCAGGAGTTCGACGCGGTCCCCAACCTCTCGGACCCCTCCGACGAGGCCGACGGCCACATGCTGCCGGACATGCAGGACGGCGACAAGAAGACCTTCTGGGCCGCCAAGGCCGAAGGCGCGGGCTTCACGGTCGAGGGCAACGGCTACGGCCTCTCCACCCTCACCCTCGAGCACGGCCCCAAGGACTACGCCCACGCCAAGAAGGTCCGCCTGACCGTCAGCGGGCGCACCGCCGAGATCGAGGTCCCCAACAAGCCGGGCCCCCAGGCCCTCACCGTGCCCCCCATCGTGGGCTACACCGGCTCGGCCACCGACGCCATCCGGGTGGAGGTCCTGGAGGTCTACCCGGGCAGCAAGCCTGAGGTCGCCATCGCCGAGCTGACCGCGAAGGCCACCAACTACGACCCGCTCTCGGCGTTCTGAGCCAGGCGCTCGAACGCCTCCAGGTCCTCCAGCAGGGGGGCGGCGCCCTCCAGCCAGGCCTCCGGTCGGGTGAGGTCCACGCCCAGCAGGTCCCGGGCCAGCGGCTCGGCGTCGTCCCACCCGGTGCGCCGCAGCAGCGCGACGTAGCTGGGGTGGCTGGACGACCCCTCGGCCCGGGCGCGCTGATAGACGAGCGACGCGAACAGGTATCCGAAGGTGTAGGGGTAGTTGTAGAACGGGCGGCTCCCCATGTAGAAGTGGAGCTTTGAGCACCAGAAGCGCGGATGCCACGTCGAGAGCACCGGCCCGTAGGCCGCCCGCTGGCAGGCCACCATGGTCTCGCTCAGCGCCGCCGGATCGAACTCGCCGCGCCGCCGCAGGTCGTAGAGCGCCCGCTCGAACGCGAAGCGGGTGGGGATGTTCATCAGGTTGGTGACCCCGGCGGTGAGCCGGGCGTCGAGCATGGCCAGGCGCTGCGCTGGCGTCTTCGCGGCGGCCAGGGCGGCGTCCCGAACCAGGGACTCCGAGAAGATGGACGCGGTCTCGGCGAGGGTCATGGTGACCTGCAGCAGGCACCACGGCAGGTCCCGGCAGACATGGTAGTGGAAGGCGTGCCCCAGCTCATGGGCCAGGGTGCGTGCCGAGGCGAAGCTGCCGCCGAAGGTCATGAACACCCGGGTCTGCTGGCTCAGGGGCAGCGGGGCGCACCAGGCCCCCGCGCGCTTGCCCGCGCGGTCCTCGGCCTCGACCCAACGGCGCTCGATGGCGTTCCGGACGAAGTCCGCCAGCTCGGGGTGCCAGGCCGCCAGGTTGTCCACGACGAAGTCGACCGCCTCGTCCCAGGCCAGCGGCGTGGACACCCCGACCGGCGCGGTGAGGTCCTGCCAGCCGAGCTGCGCCACCCCCAGCAGCCGCGCCTTGACCGCGAGGAAGCGCTGGAGCGGCGCCTGCATGCGGCGGGCCGCCTCGAGCATGGCCTCCAGGGCGTCCCGGGAGAGCCGGTTCTCGGACAGGGTGTCCGCGAGGGGGTCCACCCCGCGCCGGTCGTTGAGGATCTGCCGGGTGCCGGTGATGTGGGTGAGCGCCGCCGCGCAGAGGCCCTCGACCCCAGCCCAGGCCTGCTCCGACGCCTCCAGGACGTCCGTCCGCAGCGCGGCGTCGGGCCGGGCGAGCAGGTTGCGGGCCTGGCTGGGCGAGATGACCTGCCCGTCCCGCAGCCGGATCTCCAGCTGGCCGCTGATCTGCCCGTACAGGCGCCCCCACGCGGTCACGCCGTCCCGGGCCAGCTCCGTGGCGAGGCTCTGCTCCGCACGCGGCAGGCGCAGGGGGCTCTTCCGGCGAGCGCTCCGAAGCCAGGGCCCCCAGCCCTCCAGCGCAGGGTGATCTGTGAGGACGTCGATGGCGTCGGCCTCACAGCGGGCCAGGCCGTCAAGGATGGGGACCCGGGCGCGCTTCAGCCGGACGAACAGCGCGGCGGTGCGCGCGGCGGCGATGCGCGGGGCGGTGGCCCGCGCGTCCACGCTGGACCAGCAGGTGGTCATGGTGCTGAGCTGCCCGAGCCGGTTGAAGAGGCTCTGCATCTCCAGCAGGGCCTCGGCCCAGGCGTCGGGCCCCTCGCCGGGATCGGGCAGCGCGTCTGCCTGGACCACCAGGGCCTCGATCGCGGCCTCCACCGCCGCCGCGTCGCCCTCGAAGGCCGCGCCAGCCGGGCCCCCTGGCAGGATCTCGTCGATGGACCAGGTCGGCGCCTTCACTCTCGCTCCAGGTAGGTGTACCCCTCCAACCCCTGCTGGAAGCTCTTCACCAGCAAGCGGGACTGCTTGAGGGTGAGCTGGCCGGCGCGCAGGGCCTCCTCTGCGGAGCGCCGGATGCGGCGGATCAGCTCCGCGCGATCGTACTCCATGTAGGTGAGCACCTCGGTGACGGTGTCGCCCTCCAGCACATGGTCGATGCGGTAGCCGCCCTCCGGGTCCAGGGAGACGTGCACGGCGTTGGTGTCCCCGAACAGGTTGTGCAGGTCCCCCAGGATCTCCTGATAGGCCCCGACCAGGAACAGGCCCAGCACATAGCCCTTGTCGTCGGGGGCGTGCAGCTCCAGCACGTCCTTGACGTCCCGCAGGTCGATGAAGCGATCGACCTTGCCGTCGGAGTCGCAGGTGATGTCCGCGAGCACCGCCCGGCGGTCGGGCCGCTCGTCCAGGCGGTGGATGGGCATGCAGGGGAAGAGCTGGTTGATGGCCCAGGCGTCGGGGGCGGACTGGAAGACCGAGAAGTTGCAGTAGTAGATGTCCGCCATCTTGCGCTCGAGGCGCTGCAGCTCGTCGGGCACGTAGCTGCGGGCGCGGACCAGGTCGCGGATGCGGGCACAGATCTGCCAGTGCAGGTGCTCGACCCGGGCGCGGTCCTCCAGGCTCAGCAGGCCCAGGTTGAAGGCGGTGCGGGCGTCCTCCCGGAGCTGCATGGCGTCGTGGTAGCACTCCTGGAAGTTCTTGGCGGAGAGGAGGTCGAAGACCTCGCGCAGGTCCCGGAGGATGTCCGGGGCGTCGGCTGCGGGCTCCAGCGGGACGTCGGCGGAGGGCAGGGCGGACACGCCGAGCACGTCGAACAGGAGCACGGCGTGGTGGGCGACCATCGCCCGGCCCGCCTCGGTGATGATGTCGGGGTGGGGCACGCCCGCCTTCTCGCAGGCCGTCTCGATGCCGGCGACCACGTCGAAGGCGTACTCCTGCTCGGTGTAGTTGACCGAGGACTCGAAGGCGGTCTGGCTGCCGTCGTAGTCCACCCCCAGGCCGCCGCCGACGTCGAAGAACCCCATCGGCGCGCCCATGCGCCGCAGCTCCACGTAGGTGCGGGCGGCCTCCTTGATGGCCTCCTTGAAGCTGCGGATGGCGGTGACCTGGGAGCCGATGTGGAAGTGCAGGAGCTGGAGGCAGTCCAGGTAGCCGGCGTCCCGCAGGCGGTGGACCGCGAGCACGATCTCCCGCGCGGTCAGCCCGAACTTCGCGGTGTCCCCCGAGGAGGTCTCCCAGCGGCCCCGGCCGGGGCTGGAGAGCTTGGCCCGGACGCCCAGGTGGGGGCGCAGCCCCAGGCGGTCGGCCACCCGGATGATGGTGTCGACCTCGGAGAGCTTCTCGATGACGATGAAGGGGCGCCGCCCGATGCGCTGGGCGAGCATGGCCGTCTCGACGTAGCTCTCGTCCTTGTAGCCGTTGCAGATGATGACGGCGTCGGGGTCGTCCAGGAGGGCCAGCACGATGAGCAGCTCGGGCTTGCTGCCTGCCTCCAGGCCCATGTGGTGGGGGCGCTCGAAGCGCACCAGGTCCTCGACCAGGAAGCGGTTCTGGTTGACCTTGACGGGGTACACACCCCGGTAGTTGCCCTTGTACTCGTAGTCCCGGATGGCCCTGGTGAACACCTCGGCCAGGGTGTCGATCCGGCGGCGCACGATGTCGGTGAACCGCACGAGGATGGGCAGCTCGATGCCGCGCCCGCGCAGCTCCTGGGCCAGAGCGTGCAGATCGATCGCGCCAGCGTCCGGCCCGGCAGGGGTGACCACCAGGTGCCCCTGCGGGTTGACGTCGAAGAAACCCTTTCCCCAGTTGGGGACGTTGTACAGCTCGAGGCTGTCCTGGATGGACCACGGGGGCATGAGGCGCTGACCTCCAAGGGTGCGGCCGTCCCTACTATCCTTCCTGAGCGGCGCGTGTCAGGGCTCGACCCCATCAAGGTCGAAGGTCGGGGAGCGCGCCCGCCGCGCGGTGATCGACTGGCTCCCGCCCCCTGCCCGCACCCCCGGCGGCCAGGTCCACGGCGGCGGGTGGGCCTCAGAGGCCCCCGTCCAGCCCCGGGTGTGGTAGGCGAAGGCGCGCTTGTGACGGACCTCCGGGGGCCCGAACAGCTCGGTGAGCAGGGCGCGGTGCCCCTCGTAGAGCGCCCGAGCCGGCAGCGGGTAGTGCTCCTGATCGACGACGATCACCGCGAGCCCCTCGTTGATGAGCGCCTGGAGATCGGCCTCACGGAAGCGCCACGCCACGCCCGGCCAGCCGGGGTCCCCCTGCTCGTAGGCGTAGAGCCCGGCCAGGAAGCTGTTCTCCTGAACCATCGCGTCCCAGGCTGGCGGGCGCACCCGGTCGACCCAGGGGGCGTGCCCGTTCACCATGCGCTTGTGGTGGTAGAGCTGGTAGATGAGCGGGGTCTGGGAGGAGGCGACCTGGGGGGTGAAGGGGAGCTGGAGCAGCAGCTCGCCGGGGAGGGCCGCGACCTCCACGTAGAAGTCCGGCGGCAGGGAGACCGGCGACTGATGGATCCGTGTCGGTGCCCCCTGGAGCCGCAGCGCCGGGGAGACGCTCAGGGCCAGCACGACCCCCAGCGCGGCCTCCCGCCAGGCGCGCCCCCCGGACAGGGCGGGCACCGCCCGGGCCGCCAGCGCCGCCGCCGCGAGGTGGACCATCACCAGGTGCCGGTGGGGCCACCAGAACCGCCGCAGCGGGGCCGCCAGGCCGTACAGAGGTTCGTAGAGCGGCCCCGAGGGCCCCATCGCCAGCAGGTAGAACACCGCCGCGACCGCGGCCAGCCCCAGGTCGGTCGCCGGCCGCTCGCTGCGCCGCAGCGCGAGCCGCCCCAGGGAGACCGCCGCCAGCAGCACCACCGGCAGGGCCATCGCCTGGGAGACCATGCGGCCGTCCTGCACCGCGAAGGGCCACTCCGGGCGCAGGGCGTCCCCGATGGCCTCGGGGTGTGGGAAGGGCTCGGGCCCGGTGGTGCCCGGGATCTGGTCCCAGTTGAGCAGGTAGATCGCCAGCATCGGCAGCGCCAGCGCCAGGGCGAGCGCCGACAGGACCGCCAGCCGCCGCCAGGGGATCGGCGCCCGCGTGGCGGCACGCGCGCCGACCAGCAGGGCGGCGGCCAGGGCCAGGAACATGCCGTGGTACCAGTACAGGATCGCCGCGACGGCCAGCGCCCCGCCCGCCGCGACCGCGCGCGCCCACCCCGGGCGCTCGGCCACCGCGAGCACCCCGGCCAGCCCCAGCGCCGCCCACGCCACGTCGGCCTGGGTGAAGCGACCCGCGCCCATCTCCTGGACCACATACACGCAGGAGCCCACCGCGGCGGCGCTCACCAGCGCCCCCCAGCGCCCCGCCCCCGCCGCCCGGCCCAGCACATACCCGGCCAGCCCGTTGGCCGTCACCGCCAGCAGCGCCCACACCCCCAGCCCCGTCGGCCAGCCGAGGGCGAGGTGCAGAGGCAGGTACAGGAAGCCCTCCGAGCCGTTGCCCGCCAGCCAGGGGGCGTCGCCGATCGGGGCGTAGTAGGCGTCGTTGTGGAGGATGGACGCCCCCGAGGACAGCCGCTCGGCCACCCAGACCATCAGCCAGTGGTTGCCCAGGCAGTCGGGGTGGGTCCAGTCGCAGACGAGCACGCCGCCGGGGTCCCGGGCCACCTCCCCCAGCCGCTCCACGGCCAGGCCGGCGGACAGCAGCAGGGCGAGCAGCCAGGGGCCGATGGCGGTCAGACGGCGCACAGGGCTCTCTCTATCCGCTCTCCGGCCGGCTATGCTGCCCCGATGCGCCCGGAACGCGGAACATGGCTGGTCCTCCTCGTCATCGTGGGGGTCGCGGGGGCCCGGCTCCTCACCGCCCCCGAGCCGGCCCTCCTGGCCTGGCCGGGCGGGGAGGTCTACGGCCACGCCTGGGTGCAGTGGTGGCACGGCCTGGCCTTGCCGGCCTGGCCCGACACGCCCCCGCTCGCCGAGGTCCACCGCTGGGTGGTGATGGACCCGCTGCCCACCGCGCTGGCCGGGGCGCTGGGCCGCCTCTGCGGGTGGACGTTCGCCTGGAACGCCCTGGTCATCGGTGCCATCGCGCTCGCCTTCGCCGGGGGCGCGGCGCTGGCGCGGCGACTGCAGGGCGCGCCGCTGGTGGGCGGGGCGGTGATGGCCACCGCGCCGATCTTCCTGGGCTCGCTGGCCTCGGGCCTGACCGAGGACGCCGCCCTGGGCCTGGTGCCCCTGAGCGCCGCCTTCCTGCTGGGCCCGAGCCTGGGCGCCGCCGCGCTGGGGGGGGCGCTGCTGGGCCTGACGGCCTGGTGCGGCCTGTATCTGGCCTGGTTCGGCGCGCTGCTGGCGGTGTTCCTGGGCCTCACCGAGCTGCTCGCCGCCGCGCGCGGGGGTGGGCTGCCCCGGGCCCTGGGCCGCTGGGGGCTGGCGGCGGCGGTGGCGATCCTGCTCGCGGCCCCCGCGCTGCGCCCCCACCTCGACCGCGTCTCCGGGGGGCACCGCGCCGGGGCGGTCACCGAGCAGGTGGAGCCCGCCTGGAAGGTGAACCCCTGGCGCGGGGCGGACCTCGCCGCCTTCGTGGCCCCGGGGCAGGCGCCTCTTCAGGGGGACGAGCTGCTGCGCCTCCACCCAACCTACCTGGGCTGGATCGCGCTGGCGCTGGCCCTCGCCGGAGGCCGCAGCCGGTGGTGGCTCGTGCTGCTCGGCGCCGCGCTGATGGCCCCAGGGCAGCACCTGCGCCTCGCTGGCGAGCCGCTGGGGGTGGAGAACCCCGTGGCGGTGTGGGCGTGGCGGGTCCTGCCCTTCTCGGACCTCATCAACCACCACGCCCGCTGGATGTTGCTGGGGCAGGTCGCCCTGGCGGTGCTCGCCGCCCGGGGCGCCCGAAGCGTTATCCACAGGGTGATCCACACCCGTCCACCTGATCAAAACCGGATCGGCACGCCGGGGATGATCGAGTCCGCGCTGCCCCTCGCGATCGCCCTGGGGACAACTGTGGAGATCGCCACGCTCTCCCCGGCGCCCTTCCCGCTGCCCCTGACCCCGGCGGCGGTGGACCCGCTGTGGTCCCTCGTGCCCCCGGGGGAGGGCGCGCTGCTGCCGGTGCCGGCGGGGGGGCCGGGCGTCCACTTCCAGCGCCCCCTCTATGAGCAGCGCGCCCACGGCCGCCCCCTGCTCGTCAACCCCAACCGACCGGGGCCGCCGCCGGGCCTGGGGCCGCTGGGGGCCTGGCTCGCCGGCCTGGGCCACCCGGGGCAGCCCCCGGCCCCCGAGGCCGACCTCTCCCCCTTGAAGCGCGCAGGCGTCTCGGTCATCGTGGCCCGCGCGCCCACCCACACCCGCGCCGAAGAGGTCCTGGGGCCTCCGTGGCGGGAGACCCCGGGGGGCGCGATCTGGCTGCTGGAGGACCCCCCGTGATGCGCCCCGAGGCCCTCTACATCTGGGCCGCCCAGGACCGTGACGACCTGCCCGCGCTGGCCCTGCGCGCCCTGGCCGAGGGCCTGCCGCCGCCCTGGCGCGCTCCCGGCGTGGGCCTCTCCGTCGCGGTGGCCGGGCCCTGGCGCCCTGACGCGCTGCTGCGCGGCGCCCCCGCGCACCCCCCGCTGCTGCGCCTGATCTCCCTGGAGGTGGACGCCCCGCGGGGCCGGGTGCTCATCGAGGAGGCCCGCCAGGCCCTGCTGACCGCTCCCCTGGGCCCGGTCGCCCGTGGCGGCGGCCCCTGGCCCGAGGAGCTGATCGGCCCCGCGCTGTCCCGCCAGCTCGGCGCGCTCGCCGCCCTGGCCTGGAGCGAGGCCCCGGCGATGGCCTGGGGAGCGGTGCTCCGCCAGGGCCGCTGCCTGTGGTCCGAGGCGGCCTGGCCGGAGCGCCAGGTGCGCTTCGACGGCGAGTTCGTGGTCGAGGTGCGGGGCCACCGCGACCGGGCCGACGTCATCGCCGAGGCCCTCGCCCGGCTGCTGCACGGCCCCGTGCCCCTGGACGAGGACGAGCGCCTGACCCTGCCCGACCTGCTCGCTGAAGCCATGATGGAGGCCGAGGTGTGGACCCTCGACTGATGCCCGTGGCGCCCGCGTCGGCCGCCCGCTATCTTGGGGGCCCCATGAGATCCGCCACGCTCACGCTGCTGCTCGCGCTCGCCGGCTGCGACTTCTACGAAGAGGCCGCCCTGGACAGCGCCCCGGAGGCGGTGCCCTACGGGGACTGCGACCCCACCATCCTCATCCCCACCGGGGTGCTGGCGGACGCGCCGTCCATCCCCGCCGACCCCCACGCCGACACCTTCGGCGCCGGGGCCACCCCCTACGCGGTGCGCTACCAGTGGCCGGGGCGGGACCCCTCCACCAGCGCGGCGTTCCTGTGGCGCACCGACGTCGACACGCTGGCCTCGGTCATCGAGATCGGTCCCACCGAGGGCTGGCCCGACGACGCTGTCCGGGTCGAGGGCGCCAGCTTCCTGTTCGGCAGCGGAGAGGTCGGCGACGGCCTCTACCGCATCCACGAGGCGCGGCTGTGCGACAGCCTCACGCCGGGCACCCCCTACACCTATCGGGTGGGCGGCGACGGCCACTGGTCGACCGCCTACAGCTTCACCACCCCCGGCGCCCCGGGCACCTTCGACACCTTCCGGGTGGCCATCAGCGGCGACTCCCGAGGGGCCTACGAGACCTGGGGCCAGCTCCTCTCGGCGATGGACAGCCACGCCCCCGACTTCTTCCTGTTCAGCGGGGACATGGTCGAGTTCGGCAGCACCCAGTCCGAGTGGGACGCCTGGTTCGAGGCCTCCGGGGACATCTTCGCCCGCAAGGCCTTCGTCGCCGCACACGGCAACCACGAGTTCCTGGCCCAGCACTACTTCGCGCAGTTCGCCTTCCCGGGCAACGAGGAGTGGTTCGCCATCGACTACGGCGACCTGCTGCTGCTCTCCCTCAACGACACGGTGCGGGACCAGGAGCAGATCGAGTCCGAGCAGGTGCTCTACATGGAGCGGGAGTTGAGCGGCACGGCGGCGCGGTGGAAGGTCGCGATGCACCACCAGCCGGTCTACTCCACCTGCACCCGACACGGCAGCCACGAGTCCCTGCGCGACGCCTGGACCCCGGTGTGGGACACCTGGAACGTCGACCTCGTCCTGGCCGGGCACAACCACATCTACGAGCGCAGCGTGCCCATCCGGGGGGGCCGCGAGATCGAGGGCGGCACCCTGTACCTGGTCTCGGGCGGGGCCGGCGCGCCGCTGTACGAGGAGTCCGAGGCCGACTGGTTCGGGGCGGTCGCCGACCCGGTGGTCCACTACATCGTCGCGGACTTCGGGCCCGAGGGGGTGGATCTGGTGGTACGGAACCTCGACGGAGACGTGCTCGACTCCTTCAGCGTGCCCCGGTAGCTCTGACAGCTCCTTGACCCGTTGCCGGTTAACGCGCTGCGATGATCGGGTAGAGAGAGCGGATCCCGGCGCTGAGATCACCGCGTCATCGGGATCAGAAGCGCCGGACCAAGGAGAGGGCCGTGCGAATGGGACTGTTTGTCGCAGCCCTGCTGCAGATGATCTGCGCCTGCAACACGACATCGGAGCCGCCGGAAGCGCCTCCTGATGAGACCACCACGGCGCCTGCCGCGACGGCCCGCCCGTCGCCCTCGGCCTCCCTGGACTGCCCGAGGGTCCTGCCGACGGGCTCCTTCGAGGCCCTGTTCGCGTCCGGGGAGCGCTGCGGCGAGGTGCTGGGCCCCGCCGCGCTGCTGTCCCGCGCCGAGGGCCTGAGCGCCGGCCGCCGCGAGGTGTTCCTGGATGGGGCCAGCCACGGCCTGGAGGCCCCCGACGACCTCAACGCCTGGTTCGCCGCGTTGGAGGACCTCGACCCCTCCGACCGGCGGTACTTCCACGACGGCGCGCTGCGGGCCTACACGGAGGCCGCCGGCGGCGACCCCGGGCGCGTGGTGCCCTGGGCCACCGACTACGCCCACCGGGCCGGCATGCGCGACCCCTACAACGGCGTCCGCATCGGCCTCCAGCGGGCCCAGGGCTACAGCCTGCCCACCGCGATCCGCCTCGCCGCGCGCTACCCCGACTCCTGGTGGCCTGCCCTCTACGAGGAGCTGGGCTGGCGCGCCGGGGACGAGCTGGACCGCCGCGGGGAGGACCCCGGCGCGCTGGTGAAGCTGGTGCCGGAGCCCGCGAAGTGCGCCTTCGCCCACGGGGCGATCCGGGGGCTCACCCAGGTGAACCTCCCCCGTCAGGCGGAGGACTGGGCCCCTGTCCTCGAGGTCATGGAGCGGCTGCCGGACCGCTGCACGCCGCAGATGTGGCGCGGGGTGGCCTGGGCGCTGCTCATCTCGTTGGACGAGCACCCGGGGGTCGCCGAGGCGTCCCTGGACGCCCTCGCGGAAGCCGACGGGGCCCGTGAGGCCCGCATCGCCCTGGACCACCTCCGGGCGCGCGCGAACGGCCCCACCCCCATCTGGGCCAACCCCTGACCGGCCTCGGGGGGTCTGACAACTCCCTGACGCAGGGGCCGCCCACACAGAGCCATGCTCCCTCTTGAAGATCGCTCAACGTCACCCCAGCTCCTCCAGGAAGAGAGGGTCCTGTGGTCCGAACCCTGCTCCGCTGCGCTGCGGTGGGTTTCACTGTTGCTCTGTCGGCTTGCGGCACCCCCGCCTGGGTGGCGGACGCGCCTGCGCCAGTGCTCGCCGCCCTGGGCTGCCCGGAGAGCCCCGATCTGCTCGACTTCGAGCCGCTGTTCGCCTACGGGGAGCGCTGCGGCGAGCTGCTGGGGGCGCGCGCCTTCTCGGAGCGCGGCGCGGCGGTGCCCGCCAGCCACCAGCCTGTGTTCTACGACGGGGTGAGCCACGGCATGCGGCAGCCCCCTGCCGACCTGGACGCCTGGCTCGCGCAGGTCCGCAGCACGCCGACGCACCTCCAGCCGTTCATGCACGAGGCCGCCATCCGGGCCTGGACGATGCAGGCCGACGGGGAGCCCGACCTCGTGGTGCCCTGGGTGGCGGACTACGTCGAGAAGGCCGGGATCGCCGACGGCTTCAACGGCGTGCGGGTCGGCCTCCAGCAGTCCCGGGGCGACGACCTCGCCGAGGCCCTCGACCTCGCGGCCCGCTACCCGGCCGACTGGTGGCCGCCGCTGTACGAGGAGCTGGGCTGGCGCGTGGGTGACCGACTGTGGCGCGACGGCCCCGATCCGGAGACCCTGCTCCCCCATGTGCCCGAGGAGGCCCGCTGCGCCTACGTCCAGGGCACCCTGCGGGGCCTGACCCTGCGCCACATCTCCGACGGGCAGACCGAGTGGTCGGCGGTCGAGGCCGTGGCCCAGCGCATCGGCGGGGACTGCGCCTGCGCCGCCTGGTACGGGGTGGGCTGGGCGGTGGCCCTGACCTCGGGGCGGGACAGCGGGCGCGCGGAGCACACCCTGGACGGCATCGCCGACCTGGACGGCCGGGAGCACGCCCGGGACGCCAGCCGCTGGGCCCTGTCCGGAGGGAACGCCCCCTGGTCGCGCCCTTCGAAGGGCCCTCGCCAGCGGTAGAATGCCCCTCCACGCCGTGGAGGTGTCCGTTGAGCCGCATCGACCAGTTCGAGAGCCTGTTCAAGGCCGCCGCGCACCCGGTCTACAGCCCGGGGGAGGTGTCGATCCGGAAGGTCATGGTCATCACCGACCACGACGCGGACGCCACCGGAGCCTACGCCGCGCGCCTGCGGGCCGGCTTCCTGCAGACCCTGGCCGAGGCGTCAGAGTGGATCGAGGTGCCCGCCGGGCAGATGGCCAACCTGGGCGAGCTGCTCGCGCTGACCGAGCGGGTGCAGCCCGACCTCGCGATCACCTGGCGCAACCTGCACAGCAGCGCGTGGCGGTGGCCCTACAGCCTGGGGGCGGTGCTGGAGGTGCTCACCCAGCACGCCGGCTTCCCGGTGCTGCTGATGCCCCGGCCCGAGGAGCAGCCCCTCGACGCCCTGCCCGCCGCCACCGACGAGGTCATGGCGCTGACCGACCACCTCGTCGATGACCACCGCATCGTGGACTGGGGGCTGCGCTTCACCCGCCCCGGCGGCGAGCTGATCCTCACCCACATCGAGGACAGCGCTGCCTTCGAGCGCATCATCGCCGTCATCGGCCGCATCCCGGAGATCGACACCGACACCGCCCGCGAGCTGATCGGGCGGCGGCTGCTGGAGGAGCCCCGCGAGTACGTCGCCTCGGTGGCCCAGGCGGTGACCGGGGCGGCCTCCACGGTGCGGGTGCGCGAGGTCGTGCGCATGGGCCACCACCTCGCCGAGATCACCGGCGTGGTCCAGGAGCGCGGCGTGGACCTGCTCGTGCTCAACACCAAGGACGACGATCAGTCCGCGATGCACGGCCTGGCCTACCCCCTCGCCGTCGAGCTGCGCACCCTGCCCATGTTGATGCTGTAGGCCGACCCCATGCTCCCCGACGCCCTGCTCCCGCTGCTCACCGTCTCCACCACGGGCCACCACGAGGTCCCGATGGGGGTCACGCTCCTGTTCTCGGGGCTGCTGGTGGCGATGATCGTCTCTCTGGCCCTGGAGGAGAAGCTGCACGCCAAGAAGTCCGTCATCGTCGGGCTCTTCGCGGTGGTGTGCCTGATCCTGGCCGACGCCCTCCACCTGCTGCCGCTGGGGCCGGTGCGCAACGTGTTCGGCGAGGAGATCGCGCTGCCGGTCTACATCCCGGCGGTGGACTGGAGCGTCATCGCCATCATCCTGGGCTCCAGCCTGTTCGTGGACATCACCAGCCAGTCGGGGCTGTTCACCTGGATCGCCATCAAGCTGACCAAGGCCAGCGGGGGCGACCCCCTCAAGCTGCTGGTGGCCTACGGGGTGATGACCGTGGTGTTCAGCGCGGTGCTCAACAACGTCACCGCGATGATCATCGTGGGCTCGCTCTCGGCGGTGTCCCTGGGCAAGCTCCAGAGACGTGAGCTTTTGCTCGGGTTCTTGCTGACCGAGGGGCTGCTGACCAACGTCGGGGGCCTGCTGACCCTGATCTCCTCGGTCCCGAACATCATCGTGGGGGGCGCTGCGGGCATCAGCTTCATGCAGTTCTTCCTGGTGGCGAGCCCCTTCGTGACGGTGGCCACGGCGCTGACCCTGCTCCTGGCCGCGAAGCTGTTCGGCATCTCCCGGCTGACCACCGAGGCCGAGCGCCAGGAGGCGGCGGGCCGGGTGGCGGCCTTCGACGAGACCGACGGCATCGAGAGCTGGGGCTTCTTCTGGTTCGGCGCGGCGATGACGGTGCTGTTCATCCTGGCGCTGGCCACCAACAGCGTCACCCCGGTGCTGAAGGACCTGGGTATGGGCTTCGTGGCCCTGGCCTTCGCGGCGATCATGCTGGTGCGGTACAAGGCGGTCGCCGACCGCTTCTACCGGGCGATCGACTGGGACCTGCTCGCCTTCTTCGCCGCGCTGTTCGCGGTGATCAACGTGATGGAGCACGCGCAGGTCCTGGCGCTCATCGGGCGGGGCCTGGCCTGGATCGTCAACCTCGGGCCCACCCTGGGCACGGGCGCGGTGCTGGTCAGCGCGGCGGCGTTCAGCTCGGTGACCGACAACATCCCGCTGGCGGCCATGCTGGCCCGCATCCTGTCCAACATGGGCACCCCGGCGGACAGCCCGCTGTGGTGGTCGGTGGTGTTCGGGGCGAACCTGGGGGGCAACATCACCCCCATCGGCAGCGCGTCGACCCTGGTGGCGGTCACCATCATCCACAAGAACGAGCTGCCGCTGAGCTTCGGGGGCTTCGTGGCCAAGGCCCTGCCCTTCGCCCTGGCCCAGCTCGCGGTGGCGACGCTCTACGTGCTGGTGTTCCTGGGGTGATCCGGTCGTGACCGGACAAAGCTCCCCGGATCGGCCTTCCTGGACCCTGTGAGAGAGGTTCCATGACCGTACGTACGGTCAACGGGCCTCCCCTGGCGCTCCTCGATAGGGCTTGGAGGCCATGCCACCCAACCCCCACGACCTGCTCTTCCGCGGCTTCTTCTCCCAGCCCGAGGCGGCCGCGCTCCTCCTCCACCAGTGCCTGCCCCCGGCCCTCGTCGAGCACCTCCAGCTCGACGCGCTGCGCCTCGCCGACGGCCACTATGTGGACGAGGCCCTCAAGGAGCACCTCTCCGACCTGCTCTTCGAGGTCCCCACCCGCGCCGGCGGCACCTTCCTCATCTACGTCCTCGTCGAGCACAGCTCCTGGGTCCGCCGCGACATGCCCTGGCGCATGCATCGCTACGCCACCCGCATCTGGTCCCGCTGGGTGAAGGCCAACCCCGACGCCGAGGGCCTGCCCGCCCTGCTGCCCGTCGTCGTCTACCACGGGAAGGGGCCCTGGACGGGGCCCACCACCCTCCGGGAGCTGTACAACCTCACCCCCGAGGCCGAGGCTCCCGTCGCCCCCTACCTCCCGGCCCTGCGCATCCTGCTCCAGGACCTCGGCGAGGTGCCCGACGCCGACCTGGAGCCCCTCGTCGCCCTGCTGCTGCTCAAGCACAGCCGCCAACGCCGCTTCTGGGAGCTGCTACCCGGCTGGAGGCTCTCCTTCCGCCGCGCCGGCCAGCTCGGCGGCGAGCCCCTGATCCGCCTGACCATCGAATATATTGTCTCCGTGCGAGACGAGTACCCCGACCCCCACAAGCTCAAGCTCCTGTGCGACGCCCTGGAGCCCGAGTACGAGGACACCGTCATGACCATGGCCGACAAACTCCGCGAGCAGGGCCGCCGACAGGGTCTCCAGGTCGGCCGACAGGAGGGCCGACAGGAGGGCCGGCAAGAAGGCCGACAGGAGGGCCGACAGGAGGGCCGACAGGAGGGCCTCCGCGAAGCACTGCTCACCCTCGTCACCCTGCGCTTCGGCTCCCCCTCCGAGCCCCAGACCGAGCGCATCCGCGCCGCCTCCCTGGAGCAGCTCGACGCCTGGACCCGCCGCGTCCTCGACGCGCCGTCGCTGGACGCGCTGCTGAACGGCTGAGCGCCCCGCCCGCTCAGGGGCGCGGCCGCCCCGCCGACCGCTTCACCACCCGCATCACCTGCTCCGCCCCATACGTCGCCAAGCGGCCGTACATGCCCGGCGCGAAGCGCACGATCTGCACGATGGCGTCGCCCCGCGCCCGGTCGACGTGCGCCTCGAAGTGCCGCGCCACGCCGGCGTGCCGGGTCATGCGGACCGGGATGAAGTCCCCGCCGTAGGCGCCGATCAACACCCCCGTCTCCGGCACCAGCACCTTGTCGGGCCAGAGGGTCTCGGCGAGCCGCGTCGCCATGTGGACGAGCGCGGGGGAGGAGGGGCGCTCGGGGTCGAAGGAGGGGTAGAAGTGCTCCGGGCTCAGCACCGCCTGCCACACCCCGGCGGCCACGTGGGGGTTGCTCGTACGCGAGACGTGGTAGCAGTCCCGGCCCCTGGACCCCAGGACCGCCCGCAGGTTGGAGCGCATCGCGAGGCGGTTGCCCAGGCCGCCGCCCTGCAGCTCGGGGGCGACGGTGAAGCTGTCGATGTAGCTCACCACCACCCCGTCGACGTCCACGCGCCGCACCCCGTAGTGCCCCACCAGCTCGTCCCCGCGCCAGGCGAGGTCGAGCACGTCGGTGGTCTCCAGGAAGGTCCCGATGCGGGCGTGCCAGTTGGCGACGAAGGCCGGCTGGTCGCTGAGGCGAAGGTTCAGCGCCAGGATCTGCGCGCGCAGCTGATCGCGGAGGTCCGGGGGGAGCGTCACCCCAGGGCGCTCGATGGTCTCGATGCTCACCATGATGTAGACCCCGACGTGCTTCCAGGAGGACCGTATCCAGCAGGGCCGACCTCACGCCACCTTACGCCTCGTGGGCGTGCCGCAGGCCGCTTGCCAGGTGCGGTCGTGCGCAGCCCAGCGCAGGGGCTCGGCGTCCGGGTCGGGGGAGGAAGCCTCGACCGGGATGGAGGAGCTCCGGGCCTTGGGGGGGCCAGCATCCTGGGCTCCGGTCAGGTGGGCCAGCAGGGTAACCCGAGGCGCACCGTGCGCGGCCGTGTGCGCGCACCGTGCGTTCGGGGATCCGGAGGCCCCACCCTGGAGGACGAGTCTTCCGTGATCACGATGAACAGGGCATCTCAGTCGATCCATCGGCTCCGCACAGAGGTTGGCACGCCCCCTGCAATGAGGGAGGGCGTGGCACTCAAGCCCGCCCAACACAACGGAGCCCACCATGACCCTCCTCACCCTCGCCCTCGTCACCGCCGCCCACGCCGCCCCTGCCCAGGTCTACTTCAACGGCGACGCCTACCTCCTCACCGGCGAGCAGGGCCGCTACGTCCTGACCACCCCCGCCGCTGGCAGCCAGGTCACCGGCGACTGCTACACCCAGGACGGCGGCAGCCACTCCCTGTTCGTGGGCGATGGCAGCTGGCTCATCGCCGACGCCTCGGACTGCGACTCCAACGCCTGGTCCCTCGTCATCTGGCTCTACCCCGAGAGCAGCGACCCCATCACCACCCCCTACGTCGACTGCGAGCCCGACTTCCTCGAGGTCACCAACCTCAACTCCATGCCCTCCCAGGCCGAGGGCGACTACGAGATCGCCTCCACGGTCGGCGGCAGCGACGAGGCCTGCTGGAACCACGTCAGCGGCGGCTGGTCCATCGGCAGCTTCTACGGCTACTGGATGCTCATCGACGACGCCGACTGCGCCCTCGACCCCTCCGACTTCTACACCCTCCTCCACCCCGCCGGCACCTGCGACCCCACCGACGACTTCGTCGTCTTCCCCTCCCCCTGAGCACGCACGAAGCCGCCCGCCCCTGCGTCGCACCCCGCGGCGCGGGGGCGGCTGCTTCAGCGAAATCCGGTCGTGACCGGACAAATGCCCCCGGATCGGCCTCCACGGTCGCTGTGAGAGAGGTTCCATGACCGTACGTACGGTCAACGGGCCTGCCCTGGCGCTCCCCGATAGGGCTTGGTGGCCATGCCACCCAACCCCCACGACCTGCTCTTCCGCGGCTTCTTCTCCCAACCCGAGGCGGCCGCGCTCCTCCTCCACCAGTGCCTGCCCCCGGCCCTCGTCGAGCACCTCCAGCTCGACGCGCTGCGCCTCGCCGACGGCCACTATGTGGACGAGGCCCTCAAGGAGCACCTCTCCGACCTGCTCTTCGAGGTCCCCACCCGCGCTGGCGGCGCCTTCCTCATCTACGTCCTCGTCGAGCACAGCTCCTGGGTGCGCCGCGACATGCCCTGGCGCATGCACCGCTACGCCACCCGCATCTGGTCCCGCTGGGTGAAGGCCAACCCCGACGCCGAGGGCCTGCCCGCCCTGCTGCCCGTCGTCGTCTACCACGGGAAGGGGCCCTGGACGGGGTCCACCACCCTCCGGGAGCTGTACAACCTCACCCCCGAGGCCGAGGCTCCCGTCGCCCCCTACCTCCCGGCCCTGCGCATCCTGCTCCAGGACCTCGGCGAGGTGCCCGACGCCGACCTGGAGCCCCTCGTCGCCCTGCTGCTGCTCAAGCACAGCCGCCAACGCCGCTTCTGGGAGCTGCTACCCGGCTGGAGGCTCTCCTTCCGCCGCGCCGGCCAGCTCGGCGGCGAGCCCCTGATCCGCCTGACCATCGAATATATTGTCTCCGTGCGAGACGAGTACCCCGACCCCCACAAGCTCAAGCTCCTGTGCGACGCCCTGGAGCCCGAGTACGAGGACACCGTCATGACCATGGCCGACAAGCTCCGCGAGCAGGGCCGCGAACAAGGCCTTCGCATCGGCCGGCAGGAAGGCCGACAGGAGGGCCGGCAGGAGGGCCGACAGGAGGGCAGACAAGAAGGCCGACAGGAGGGCCGACGAGAAGGCCGACAGGAGGGCCGACGAGAAGGCCGACAGGAGGGCCTCCGCGAAGCCTTGCTCACCCTCGTCACCCTGCGCTTCGGCTCCCCCTCCGAGCCCCAGGCCGAGCGCATCCGCGCCGCCTCCCTGGAGCAGCTCGACGTCTGGACCCGCCGGGTCCTCGACGCCTCCTCCCTCGACGCCCTGCTCGAGGGCTGAACGACGCCGCCGCTCGGGTATCCTGAGCCATGTCCTCCTTCGAACTCGTCGTCATCCTGGGGCTCCTGGTCCTGGGGGTGGGCCTGCTCTACACCGTGGTCGCCCCCAAGCGCACCCTGACCCCGAAGACCGCCGCTGCGCGGCCCGCGAAGGCTCTGGAGCCGGCGCCGCCGCCGGACGTGCAGGATCTGCTGCGGCGGGCGGACCAGCACATCGGGGAGGGCGCCCTGGACCGGGCCAGCCTGCTGCTCTCCCAGGCCACCGCCCTGGAGCCGGACCGCCCCGGGCTGTTCTTCGTGCAGAGCCGCCTGCTGCACGCCCAGGGAGACCCGGTGAAGGCGGTGAAGACGCTGGAGAAGGCCTGCGCGGCGCGGCCGGAGGTGACCTCCTGGCACTGCGTTCGCGGGCACCTGCTGCTGGAGCTGGAGCGGCCGGACCTCGCGGCGGAGGCGTTCCGCCAGGCGCTCGACCTGGACCCGGACGACGCGGACGGACAGGCCGGGCTGGAAGAGGCGCTTCGCCGGGGGGGCGGCGCTTGATGTCTCCCGACGACGCGCCCCTCTCCGACCTCACGCTGCCCCCCCACGACACCCCCGCCGTGGTCGCGACCCCGACCGGCGACGGCCCCTGGCCCGGGGTGGTCGTCCTGCACGACATCCTGGGGATGACCACGGACCTGCGCCAGCAGGCCCTCTGGCTCGCCTCGGAGGGCTTCCTGGCGATCGCGCCGGATTTCTTCGCCCACGAGCGGCAGCCCTGGTGCGTGCTCCGGGCGGTGCGGCAGATCCTCCGCAGGCGGGGGCGGGCTTTTGAAGAGGTCGAGGCGGCGCGCGCCTGGCTGGCGGCCCGCAGCGACTGTACGGGGCGGATCGGCGTCATCGGGTTCTGCCTCGGCGGCGGCTTCGCGGTCGCGCTCGCGGTGGACCGGGGCTTCGACGCCGCGAGCGTGAACTACGGCATGGTCCCCAAGGACGCCGAGACCTTCCTGGCCGCAGCCTGCCCCATCGTGGGCAGCTTCGGCGGCCTCGACCGCAGCCTGCTGTCCTCCGCCGAGCGGCTGGAGGAGGTGCTGACCACCCACGGCATCCCCCATGACGTGAAGATCTACCCCGAGGCCACCCACGCCTTCATGAACGACCACGTCCCCGAGGAGGTGCCTCGGTGGATGCTGAAGGCCGATCGGCTCTTCGGGCCGACCGGACACCACGCCGCGTCGGCGCAGGACGCCCGAGCGCGGATCCTGCGGTTCTTCAGGGCGCACCTGGAGGGCTGAGGCGCCGCTACCCTCCCTTCGACGACCCGTCGGCCAGCGCGGCCTCCTTGTCGGCCGGGGTGATGCCCAGCTTCTCCTCCAGCCGCCGGAGCTGGAACCGGTCCCGCAGACCCAGGTGGGCAGGGACGCGCGCCTGAACCCCACCGAAGCGCCGATACGCGGCCAGGATCTCCTCTCGGGTCACCGCAGCGGGGTCCGGCCGGGCCGGGGGCGGTGCGGGCTGCGGGGCCGCCGCAGGGCTCGCCGGCTCCTCCTTGAGATCCAGGTACTTGCCGCCCCCCTTGAGCGTCCACTGCTGCAGGGCCCGCCAGAGGAGCTGGCCCAGCTCCCGCACGTGGGTGCCCCACGGGTGCAGCACCAGGCGCTGGACCAGGCGAGGGTGGAGCCGCGGCGGCGCGCCCTCGAAGAGCCCCGGCGTCTGCTGCCCGAACCGCACGAGCAGGTGCCGCGCGATCAGAGGGATGTCTGCGCGCCGCAGGTTCAGCCCCGGGACCAGGATCGTCTGGGAGAACCGGGCCAGGAAGTCGTGCTTGAGGCTCTCCGGGGGGCGGTTGGTCGCGCCGATCAGCCGGAACCGGGCCACCCGAGCGCGCGCCTCACCCAGGCGCTGATACTCCCCCTGGTCCAGGACCCGGAGCAGGTGCGCCTGCATGGCGTGGCTGATCTCTCCGATCTCGTCGAGGAACAGCGTGCCGCCGTCGGCCTCTCCGATGGCCCCGGGGCGGGCGGGCATGCCCGGGTTCGGGTAGCCGCGCAGGTTGCCGAACAGCTCGGCGTCCAGCAGGCCCTCGGGGAAGGTGGCGGCGTTGCGGGCGACCAGGGACCCCCCTGCGCCCCCGAGGCGATGCAGGGCCCGGGCCACCAGCTCCTTGCCGGCGCCGCTCTCCCCCCGCACCAGCACGTGCCCGCTCGTGGCCGCGCAGAAGGCGAGCTGGCGCCGCAGGTCCCAGGCCGCGACGCTCTCCCCCACCAGCCCGTCAGCGTCGGGGGATCCGAAGGGGTGCGCGGCTGACGCCGGGGGCAGCCGGGCCGGGCGCCGCTCACAGAGCAGCAGCAGCTCCCGGTCGATCTCCACCAGATCCCCGGGCAGGACGCGGGCCCGCGACACCGCTCGGGTGTTGACCTTGACGGCGCGGTGCCCGACCGCCTCCAGGGCGAGCCCCTGCCCATCGGCGCGCAGGCGCAGGTGCTCTCGGGAGACACGCGGAGACTGCAGCTCGCCCAGGTCCTCGTCTCCACCCGGCCGCTGCCGGACCCAGGAGAGCCGCCGAGGCCCGTCGCCGCCCGCCCGGCCAAGCACCCAGGGGGCGCCGCCCCCCCGAGGGACGCAGGTCACCGCCCCCACCCGCGCAGGCTCCTCCCGGGACCACAGGACCGTGAGGGTCAGCACGTCGGGGCTCGACCCGTCGACGGACAGGAGCGAGTCGGGGCTGTCCGCCCGGGTGGTGAGGGTTCGCGCGCCGGACATGCCGGGCAGTATGCCGGCTGAGCGGGATCCGGACAAGCCAGGCACCGCTCCGGGCGATTCCTTCAATTCACCGGAGGCTTCCGGTACGATCTCGGCGCCCCTGTCCAGGAGTCGCCATGCCCTTCGCCGTCCCCCGGCCTCGGATCATCCGCCCCACGAAGCCCGGCCGCGCCGCTCCGAAGCCACGCCAGGGCCGCTTCGGCGAGCACCCCGATGAGATCTCCGGCACCAACCACGAGATCCGGATGGGCAAGGTCGCGGTCGGGGACTGGCAACAGATCGGGGACAGCGAGCGGTGGGCGTTCATCACCGCGACCGCCTGGCCCGAGACGTTCACCATCACGCCTGCGGGGGCGCCCGTCACGCTCAAGACGGCGTCCTCCGACACCTTCGTCGGCGGCACGCTCTCCAAGCTCGTGGGGGCGGTGCCCGACGCGCCGAGCGGCAGCCACCGCATCTACCACCTCACCAGCCAGACCGGCCTGGACGCCTACTGCCGCGTCACCTTCAACACCGCCGGCGACCCGACGCACCTGTGCTGGTACAGCGCGACCTCGAAGGGGCTCACCGGGACCGGCACCGCCAAGCTCATCGATCTCTCCAAGACGGTCACGTTCAAGATGGTGACCTTTGACGTCTCCACCCTCAAGGGGTGCTACTTCCTGTCCCAGGAGCTCGTCGCCTAGATGGGGACCGACGGGCAGACGCTCCGGTCCACCGAGCAGGACTCGCTCTCCAGCCTCTCGGAGCACGGCCCCGCCGAGGGCGACGCGCCACCCCCGGACGCGACGCCCTCCGTGGAGATGCCCTCCACCCGCTACCTCGACCTCGGGGAGATCGGGCGGGGCGGCATGGGGGAGGTGCGCCGTGTGCTGGATCGCCACCTGGGGTGCACCCTGGCGATGAAGACCCTCGCCCCCCGGCTGCGCCACACCCCGGCCGCCGTCGCCCGGTTCCGCACGGAGATCGGGGTCACCGCCCGGCTCATCCACCCCGGCGTGGTGGCCGTCCAGGACCACGGGCTGCTGCCCGACGGGCGGCCCTGGTTCACGATGAGCCTGGTCCACGGCGACGATCTGGCGACCGTGCTCCGGGAGCAGGGCTGGCCCCTGCGACGCCGCGTCGAGGTGCTCTCCCGCGTCTGTGAGGTGATCGCCTACGCCCACGCCGAGGGGGTCATCCACCGCGACCTCAAGCCCGCGAACGTGATGGTCGGGTCCTTCGGCGAGGTCTACGTGATGGACTGGGGGCTGGCCCGCGGCGGGGACGCCTTGAGCGAGGCCCTGGCGCCGGAGCACCGGGCCGCGCTGTTCGAGGACCCCACGCCAGCCCACCACACCCGCCACGGGCAGGTGATGGGCACGCCCGCCTACATGTCTCCGGAGCAGGCCGAGGGCCGCGCCGACCTGGGCCCGGCGACGGACGTGTACGCCCTGGGCGCGATGCTGTGGCACAGCCTCATGGGCCGCCCCCCCCAGCCGGGGGCCACGCTGGAGGGGCCGGACGAGCTGCAGGCGACGTGCCGTCGGGCGATGGACCCCGACCCCTCCGCGCGGCACCCGGACGCCAGGGCCCTGCTGGACGATCTCCAGGGTTGGCTGGCCGACCTGCGCCGCCAGGAGCAGGCCGCAGCGCTGGTCGCGAAGGCCGACCACATCCAACCGCAGATCCAGGCCCTCCAGGAGCAGGCCAGGGCGCGGCGGGAGGCCGGCGATCGACTCCTGGCGAAGACCGCCCCCCACGACCCCGAGGCGCGCAAGCGGCCGGGCTGGGCGTTGCAGGACGAGGCCACCGCCCTGGAGCAGCGGGCCGCGCTCGCGGAGCTCCAGTGGCAGCAGACCCTGCGGGGGGCGCTGAACCGGGTCGCCGACTGGGCCCCGGCCCACGCCCGCCTCGCCGACCACTACGCCGAGGCGCTGGTCCGCGCCGAGGCCCTGCACGACCACGCCCTGGCCGCGCGCATGGAGGCCCTGCTCCGCGACCACGACCGGGGGCGCCACGCCGCCCTGCTCAGCGGCCAGGCCCGGCTGACCCTGCGCACCACCCCGGCGGACGCGCGGGTCCGGCTCGCGCCGTACATTCCGGACGGCCGCCGACGGGTGCTGGGCCCCGCCGAGGATCTGGGGCCTGCGCCGCTGATCGAGCGCTCGCTGCCCCAGGGCAGCTACCTCCTGACCCTCACCGCACCAGGGCGCCACCCGGCCCGCTACCCCGTGCTGCTGTCCCGCGGCATCCACTGGGACGGCCGCCCGCCCGGCGCTGAAGCGGCCGAGCCGATCCCCCTGCTGCCCACGGGCCGCCTGGGCCCGGAGGACTGCTACGTCCCCGCGGGTTGGTGTCGGATCGGCGGGGACCCTCGCGCCACCGACGCCGTGAGCGCGCGCCGCGTCTGGGTGGACGGCTTCGTGCTGCGGCGCCACCCGGTCACCTGCGCCGAATACCTGGGCTTCCTCAACGCCCTGGTGGAGGCTGGGAGGCCCGACGAGGCCGCCCGCCACGCGCCGCGCACCCAGGGCCAGGGGGAGGCGACCGAGCCGTTCTTCACCCGCGACGCGGACGGCGGCTACCAACTCGAGCCCTCCCCGGTGATGGTGGGAGCCCCCTGGCAGCTCGACTGGCCGGTGACCATGGTGGACTGGCACGCTGCGGTGGCCTACGCCGCGTGGGAAGCGCGCCGCACCGGGCAGCCGTGGCGGCTCCCCCACGACATCGAGTGGGAGAAGGCGGCGCGGGGCGTCGACGGGCGCGTCTTCCCCTGGGGGGACCACGGCGACCCCACCTGGGCCTGCGCCGCGGACACCTTCGCCGGCCCACCGAGCCGGATGCCCGTGGAGGACTTCCCGCTGGACACCTCCCCCTACGGGGCCCGGGGCATGGCGGGCAACGTCCGAGACCGGTGCCTCAACGCCTACACCCGCGAGGGGCCCGCCCCCGACCAGCGGCTGGTGCTGGCGCCGGACGACCCGGACCCCTCGCCGTACCGCATGGTGCGTGGCGGGTGCTGGACCAGCAAGGTGCGGGTCTGCCGCCTGGCCTCCCGCTTCGCGGATCTGCCCGACGGTCGGTACTCGGTCGAGGGCTTCAGGCTGGCGCGATCGTTGACGTCAGCGGACGCGCCTGGCTGAACCAGGAGGCGCCGCAGGGGACGCATTCGGTCTTCCGTGATGCCCTGTTCATCGGGATTCTGGAGGTCAGCGCTCACGCGAGCCAGGGTCCGGGTGAGCGTCACGTCGTCCCGCCAGCCGCCTCTCACGCTGACAGCGCCGCGATCTGCGCGTCGGGCTCGGCCCGCAGCACCGCCGGGGGGATGGGGTTGCCCGCGAGCTGCAGGCCCGGGGTGTGGCTGTACGCCGAGTCGTCCCAGGCGTCCGGGTACGGGTCCCGGTTGGGCCCGAGGGGCAGCCCGGCGAGGGTAGCGGGCAGGTGGGTCAGGCGGTTGTCCCGCAGGTCCAGGTGGCGCAGCCGATGAAGCCGCCCCAGGGCGGGGTCGACCGCACGCAGCCCGCAGCCCCGGGCGGACAGCGCGGTGAGGGCGCGCAGCCCACCCAGCGCGGCGGGCAGCCGCTCCATCGGGATACCGTCGAGCGCCAGCTCCTCCAGCTTCACCAGGCCGGAGAGCCCCGCCGGCAGGGCCTCCAGGCCGCTCACGTCCAGGCGACCCTCCAGGGCGGACAGCGCCGAGAGGTCCGGCAGGCGGCGCCAGGGGTTCTGGTCGAGGCGCAGGCTCTTGAGCCGAGGCGCCTGAAGCAGCGCGGCCGGCAGGGTCCGGAGCTGATTCTGCCCGAGGTCCAGGCTCTCCAGCGCCGGGAAGGGCCCGAGGTCATCGGGCAGAGCACGCAGACGGTTCCACCGAAGCCCGAGGCTGCGCAGGCTTCGCAGGCCCCCCAGGCCCTCGGGCAGCGCCTCCACCTCGTTCTGGGTGAGGTGCAGGCGCTCCAGGTTCTCCAGGCGACCCAGGGAGGCGGGCAGGGCGCGCAGGGTGTTCTGATCCAGGATGAGCGCCCGCAGCGCGGACAGCGCCCCGACCGCCTCGGGCAGGCGGGTGAAGCCCCCGTGCAGGGTCAGGGACGTCAGGGCGGACAGCGCCTCCAGGCCCTCCGGCGGCTCGGTCGTGCGGCTGTAGATGAGGCTCAGCTCCTGGATCCCGGCCAGGTGGGCGAGGCCCTCCGGGGGGCTGCGGAGCCCGTTGAACACCACCTTGCGCAGGCGGGGGAGCTGCGCGAGGCCGGCGGGCAGGCGGCGCACCGTGCCCAGGCGCAGCACCTCCAGATCCTGGAGCCGGGCGATGTCTTCGGGCAGGGTGGCCAGGGTGCCACCCAGCTCCAGCCAGCGCAGGCCGGTCAGGTCGAGCACGGCCCGGGGCAGGCGCCGCAGGGGCAGGCCCTGGAGGCTCAGGCGGGCGCCGCCGGACGCCGCGCAGGCCTCGATGCGTTGCTGGAGCGCGTCGCTCTGGCCCATCGCCGGGTCCTCGGGGAGGGCGCAGGATAGCACCGGCCGAAGGGGTCGATCTTCCGGTAGACTCCGGGCATGACCGCGCCCCGGCGGCGAACCCGAGCCCCTGGAGCCCTGAGTGACCGAGCCCCTCACCCCCCTCGCCGACGGCCTCTGGCTCGCCACCGAGCCCGTCCGCCACCTGGGCCTGCACCTCACCGCCACGATGGCCCTGATGCGCCTGGGCGACGGGACCCTGCTGGCGTACTCCCCGGTGGCCCTGACGCCGGCCCGGCGCGAGGCGGTCGCGGCGCTGGGGGACGTGGCCCACGTCTACGCCCCCAACCTCTTCCACCACACCTGGGCCGGCGGGTGGGCCGAGGCCTTCCCCGACGCGCGGCTGCACGCCCCGGCGGGCCTGTCCGCCAAGCGCCCTGACCTGCGGATCGATCGCACATTCGACACAGACTTCCCGATCCAGGACACCGTCGAGGAGCTGCCCATCGACGGCTTCCGCCTGGAGGAGCGCGCGCTGCTCCATCGCCCCTCGGGCACCCTGGTCATCGCGGACCTCGTCCACAACATCGGCACGCCGGACCACGGCTGGACCGCCGCCTACGCCCGCGCGATGGGCTTCTACGACCGCGTCGCCCTCAGCCGCATGATCCGCTGGACGGCCTTCTCCGACAAGGCCGCCGCGCGCCGCAGCCTGGACACCCTGCTGGCCCGGCCCTTCGAGCGGCTGGTGGTGGGGCACGGCGCGCCGCTGACCGAGGGGGCGCGGGCGGCGGTGGAGGCGGCGTATGCGTGGCTGTGAGGCCGGTCAGCCCTCCCCCGACCACCCCAGCACGCTCACGTCCGGCGCCCCGGAGGCCACCTCGCCCGTGTACCCGAAGGTGGCCAGCTCCAGCGTGTTCCCGAAGGGGTCGGCGAAGTAGACCGAGGCGTGGCCCGGGGGGCCCAGACGGCGGGGTCCGTCGACGGGCACGCCCGCGTCGCGGAGCCGGGCGGTGAAGGCGTCGAGGTCGCCGGGGGCCACGCTCAGCGCGTAGTGGGGGTGCGGCGCCGGGGTCCGTGGGGCCAGGCCCCGCTGCAGGAAGAGGTGCAGCTCGGTCGTGCCGGGGAAACGGATCTCCAGGTGCAGCGGGCTGTTGTCGGCGTCGGCCTCGTCCGCACGGTCGGGTCGGTAGCGGAGGAAGGTCTCCCGATCGAAGCGGCGGAGCTTCGTCGCGCCGAGCAGGCCGACGTAGAAGCGCTCCGCGACGTCGAGGTCGCCAACGGGAAGGGTGATGTGGGAGAAGCCGTGGATGGGAGGTGCGTTCGTCATGTTCCCTGGATACCCTGACCAGAGACTTCACCACCAGTGATGATTCAAAATGTCTGATATCAACGATATCAATATTTCGAACGTCGACCTGAACCTGCTCCACATCGTCGCGGTGGTCCTGGAGCAGGGCAGCGCCACCCGGGCCGCCCGCGCCCTGCACGTCACCCAGCCCGCGGTGAGCAACGCCCTGAAGCGGGCGCGGGAGGTGTTCGACGACCCGCTGGTCACCCGGACCCGCTACGGCCTGACCCCCACGCCTCGGGGGCGGGCGCTGCTGCCTCGGCTCCAGGCCTGGCTCGCCGACGCGCGTCGCATGGTGGAGGGCGAGGCCGGCTTCGACCCGTCCACGCGCACCTTCCGGCTGGCCTGCGTCGACGCCCTCACCCTCACCCTGCTGCGGCCGATCCTGCGCATCCTGAACGCCCGGGCGCCCGGGGCCCGGCTGCGCATGGTGACCCTCGACCGGCTGATCGCCGAGGACGGGCTGGCCCGGGGGCAGGTCGACCTGCTCATGGGCGCGCCCCCCACCCTGGGCCCGGCGCTGCGCTCGGAGGTCCTCTTCCACGACCCGATGACCTGCATCACCCGCAAGGGGCACCCGCTGACCTGCGGCGGGCTCACCCTGGAGACCTTCGCGGCCCTGCCCCACGTCGAGCTGGCGCTGTTCGGCGCCGCGGACGACGTGGTCGACCGGGCGCTTTCCCGGCACGGGCTCTCCCGCACCGTCGCCGTCGCCCTGCCCCACTTCTCCGCGATCCCGCTGGCGGTGGCGGAGACCGACGGGGTGGCGACGGTCACCGAGCGCCTCGCGCGGGCGGCCGCGGCGACGCTCCCGCTGGACCTCCACCCGCCGCCGCTCCCGCTGGATCCCCTGGAGGTCCGCCTGGTCTGGCACCGGCGGGCGGAGGGGGACCCGGCGGTGGCGTTCCTGCGGGCGGTCGTCGTGGAGGCGGCGCACACCGCCCCGCCCATGTGAAGATACCGACGTGCTCCTCCTCCTGACCACCTTCACCGCCCTCGCCGGCGTGGTCGAGACCGCGCGCGGGCCCGTCGACGTCACCATCACCGGTGAGGGGCCGGCGGTGCTGGTCTTCCACGGCGCGCCGGGCGGCTCGGACCAGGGCGAGTTGCTCGCGCCGCTGGCCGAGGCCGGCTTCCAGGTGCTCGCCCTGTCCCGACCGGGCTACCTGGATACGCCGCTGTCCTCCGGAGCCACCTACGCGGCCCAGGGCGACCTCGCCGCCGCGCTGCTCGACGCGCTCGGCCTCGACCAGGCCGCCGCGGTCGGCCTGAGCGCTGGGGGCCCCGCCGCCCTCGCCTTCGCGGCCCGCCACCCCGACCGGAGCTGGGCCCTCGTCCTGGAGGCCGCCGTCGTCGACGCCTACGTGCCCCCGGATCAGGCCGAGAACGAGCTGCTGGGCCGCCTGATCCTGTCCCCGCTCGTCGCCGGGCCCACCTTCCGCATGCTGCGTCGCAACATGTTGCGCCACCCCGAGCGGGCCGCCGCGCGGCTCCTGGCGCTGGAGTCCACCCTCGACGCCCCGGCCCGGGAGGCCTGCGCCGCCCAGCTCGGTCAGGACCCCGTGCCCTGGGCGGCGCTCGCGGACAGCTTCGTCCCCTACCGCCACCGCCGCGCGGGCCTGCGGAACGACCTGACGCAGCTCGCCGGGGTCGACGCCGCAGACTGGTCCGGCTTGAGCGCGCCCACGCTGTTGCAGTACAGCCCCTCGGACGCCGACGTGCCCGTGCGCCACGCCCAGGCCCTGCTCGACCAGGGCGTCGACGCGACGCTGGTGCTGCACCCGTCGGCTTGCGGGCACTTCCTGTGGCTGGGGCCGTCGTCGGAGGCGGTGGCGGCGGAGCGGCTGGCGTTCCTGAGCGCGCACAGTCCTTGAGCGTTCGGCGGGCACAGGCGGCCCCCGAGCAGGTTACCGTGCGGCCCATGCTGCCCCTCCTCCTCGCCCTCGCGGCCTGCACCGACCCCGACGCCGACACCGGCGCCGAGACCGCCGAGCCCGACCCCATGGCCGACTGGGTGGTCGGGGACGGCCCGCTGGCCCCGGTCTCCGGCCGGGCCTTCGTGTTCGGGCCCTCCGGGAACCTCTCCCTGGAGGGCGCCGCCGTCTTCGTGGTCGAGGCGCCCGAGTACGCCACGACCGCAGAGGCCGACGGGACCTTCGCCCTGGAGGTGCCCAGCGGCAGGCCCCTGAGCTTCCGCGTCGAGCAGGAGGGCTTCACCGCCATCCAGAGCGGCACGCTGCCCGTGGGCCCCGAGGGCGTCACCCAGCTCGGCTTCCAGGTGCCCATCACCGGCACCACCGAGATGATGGCCTACGCCTCCGACATCCACCTGGACGAGGACCGCTGCCAGATCGCCACCACCATCTCCAGCGCCAGCTCCCCGCCCTATGGCGGCTCCGGCGTCGGAGAGCCCGGCGCCACGGCCATCCTGGAGCCCTTCCCTTCCGAAGACGCGGAGGGGCCGATCTACTTCGACTTCATCAACGACGGCTTCGTCCTGCCGGACCCCACGCTGACCGAGACCACCATCGACGGCGGCGTGCTGTTCGGCAACGTGCCGCAGGGCGAATACACCCTGCGGGCCACCCACCCGACGGTGCGGTTCACCGAGGTCACGATACGCTGCCGGGCCGGGGTGGTGGTGAACGCGTCGCCGCCGCACGGGGTGGAGTTCCTGGAGTAGCGAGGCCGAGGACGACCCTCGGCCGGGATCGGCGGTAGCCTGGGCCCCTCAAACCGGAGTGGTCCCATGAACCTGCTGCTCCGTCGCCGCATGCCCGGCGACGACCTGACCGCCCCCCTCCCCGACGCGCCCGCGCTCGCGGAGGACCGCGCCTGGCACCTCGAGGTGGCGCTGGCCCGCAGCTTCAAGCGGCAGGTGGCCCTGCACGACCCGGCCGGCGGCCGGGCCGAAGCCCTCTTCGAGGCGATGGAGGCCCGGGGCCAGCGCCTCCAACGCCTGCCCCCCGGGGCGCCGCGCGCAGCGCTGGAAGAGGGCGCTGTGCCCGTGCTCATCGGCGCGACGGAAGACGACGTGGCCGCCGTGATGGACCCGGCATTCCAGCAGGCCGTGCCCTGGGTGGTCACCGGCTCGCCCGCCGCGCTTCGCCGGGCCAGCCAGCACGGCTACACCGTCTGGGAGGTGCGAGACGCCCCGCCCGCGCCGACCCCCTGGCGCGGGGACGCCGCCGCCCTGCGCGAGGCCCTCGCCGAGGGGCCGCTCGACGGGACCGGCTCCCTCGGGGCCAGCCTCCTGCGGGCCCCCAAGGCCGAGGCCGTCGCGCTGCTCCAGGACCTGCTCACCGAGCCGGGGCCTGTGGGGGATCGCGCCGCGCAGGTGCTTGCGGAGATCCCCCTGGCGCTCATGGACAAGGCCGCCCTGCTCGACCTGGCGAAGCGCGAGGACCCCACCCTCGCCGGTCGGGCGCTTGGACCCCTGCTCGGCCACCGGACCAAGGAGCTGGGGTACACGGCCTGGCGGCTCCTGCGCGGCGAGGCGGACGCCCCGAGGCGCGCGGCCGTGCGCTTCCTCTGCGTCGACAACGACTATCCGGCCGAGGAGCAGCTCTTCAAGGGCCCCGAGGCGCACCGCGCCCTGGCCGCCGACTGGCTCCGCCGCGTCCCCAAGCCGTACTTCCCCGTCGACCGGCTGCGCGCCTGGGCCGGGGGCCTCACCACCCCCCAGGCCGAGGCGGTGCTGCGCGTCGCCGAGGTCCTGTTCGGCCCCGTCGGCCGCGAGGCCGTGATCTCCGCCCTCGTGGACGCCGTCCACGCTCAGGGACAGACCGAGCTGGTGCTCCTGGACCGGAACATCGAGGGCACCGCCGCCGTCATCGACCCGGAGCTGCTCTGGGCGATGATGCTCGGCGAGCCCGATGAGACAGACGCCGCGCTGCTCACGGAGCACCTCCTTCTGTACTGTGACGACGAGGACGACGAGGACGACGAGGACCCCCTTGACGCGCACCTGTCGATGTACAACTACGACTCCGTCGCGGAGCTGGTGGCCGGCATCCCCGGCTTCGCCGCTCAGGTGCTGGGGCGGGCGTTCCGACGCGGGCGCGCGCCCGAGGTGCTGGCGCGCGTGGAGGAGATGGAGCGGCGCGGCGCGCACAAGGACCTGACCGAAGAGGTCCGCCTGGGGATGGAGCTCCTGGAGTAGCCCCGCCCATCGTCTGTGTTCTATTCCTCCCCCTCAGCGTCGCCGAGGGGGTCGGGAAGGCTCAACGTCCAGCGCCGCGACCCCACGGTGAGCCGCGCGCCGTCGAACACCGGGGTGCGCGTCGTGGCCGTCGTGGCGACCCAGCCCCCGCCCGGGTCGCGCTGCACGACCAGGTCGGGGTCGTCGGCCGAGGGGATGGCCAGGGCGTCCGGCCCACCCTCCAGCAGCAGCTCCCCGCAGCGGGCGGCGACCACCGGCGGCCCGTCGTCCACCAGCACCACCTGCACCGCGGCGCCCAGCTCCAAGACCGCGCCCCGCTGCAAGGGGACCCCCTCGCCGGGCGTCAGGGGCTCGCCGTTCAGGAGGGTGCCGTTGACGCTGCCCAGGTCGCAGACCAGCCAGCGACGCCCGTCCCACGCGATGGAGAGGTGCCGCGCCGAGACCTCCACTTCGCGGAGCCGGCTGTCCATCGCCCGTGAGCGGCCGATGCGGTGACGGATCCGCAGGGGGACCTCGAACCGTTCGGCGATGCGGACTCGACCCATGCGGAGATTCCTATCCGGGCGGAAGCACAACGCAAGCCCCAGCCGGTCACGACGCGGCGTCGCCGACGGGACACCGCCGGCGACGCGCGCATCTGTGCTGGATGAGGGCGGGCCCTGCCGGGCTCAGCGCAGGTCGTACCGATCCAGGTCCATCACCTTCGCCCACGCCGCCACGAAGTCCCGCACGAACCGCGCCTCGTTGCCATCGCAGGCATAGACCTCCGAGATGGCGCGGAGCTGCGAGTTCGAGCCGAAGACGAGGTCGACGCGGGTGGCCGTCCACCGGACCGCGCCGCTCGCCCGATCGCGGCCCTCGTACACGCCCTCGCCCGCCGGCCCCCACGCCGTGCCCATGTCGAGCAGGTTGACGAAGAAGTCGTTGGAGAGCACCCCGGGCCGGTCGGTGAGCACGCCGTGCTTGGAGCCCCCGGTGTTGGCGCCGAGGGCGCGCAGGCCGCCGACCAGCGCCGTCATCTCGGGGGCGCTCAGGGTCAGGAGCTGCGCCCGGTCCACCAGCATCGCCTCGGGGGGGGCGTCGAAGCCCGCCTGCTGGTAGTTGCGGAAGCCGTCGGCGCGGGGCTCCAGCACCGCGAAGGAGTCGGTGTCGGTCTGCGCCTGGGACGCGTCGGTGCGGCCCGGGTTGAACGGGACCTCGACCGCGTGCCCCGCCTCCTCGGCGGCCCGCTCGATGGCCGCGCAGCCGCCGAGCACGATCAGGTCGGCCAGCGAGACCCGCTTGCCGTCGGACTGCGCGCCGTTGAACTCGGACTGGACCCCCCTCAGGACGCCGAGCACCTTGGCGAGCCGGGCCGGCTGGTTGGCCGCCCAGTCCTTCTGCGGCGCGAGGCGGATGCGGGCGCCGTTGGCCCCGCCGCGCATGTCCGAGCCCCGGAACGTGGAGGCCGACGCCCACGCGGTCGCGACCAGCTCGGAGACGCTCAGGCCCGCGTCCAGCAGGCGGGCCTTGAGGTCAGCGATGTCCTGCGCGTCGACGAGCGGGTGGTCCACCGCGGGCACCGGATCCTGCCAGATCAGCTCCTCGGCGGGGACCTCCGGGCCGAGGTAGCGGGCCCGGGGGCCCATGTCGCGGTGGGTCAGCTTGAACCAGGCCCGCGCGAAGGCGTCGGCGAACGCCGCGGGGTCCTGGTGGAAGCGGCGCGCGATCGGCTCATAGATGGGGTCCATGCGCAGCGAGAGGTCTGCGGTGGTCATGATGGGCGGGTTCCGCTTGCTGGGGTCGTGGGCGTCCGGCACCAGCGAGGCCGCGGCGGGGTCGTCCGGGATCCACTGGTTCGCCCCGGCGGGGCTCTTCACCAGCTCCCACTCGTAGCCGAACAGCATGTCGAAATAGCCGTTGTCCCAGCGCGTCGGATTCGGCTTCCAGGCGCCCTCGATACCGCTGGTGGTGGTGTCGACGCCCTTGCCGGTTCCGAGCCCGTTCCTCCAGCCGAGTCCCATCTCCTCGAGCGGCGCACCCTCCGGCTCCGGCCCGACCAGGGCGGCATCGCCGGCACCGTGGCACTTGCCGAAGGTGTGTCCACCGGCGACCAGGGCCACCGTCTCCTCGTCGTTCATCGCCATGCGGGCGAAGGTCTCGCGCACGTCGCGGCCCGAGGCCACCGGATCCGGATTGCCGTTCGGCCCCTCGGGGTTGACGTAGATGAGACCCATCTGCACCGCGGCGAGAGGGTTCTCGAGATCGCGCTCGCCGCTGTAGCGCTTGTCACCGAGCCATTCGGCTTCCGAGCCCCAGTAGATGTCCTCCTCGGGCTCCCAGATGTCCTCGCGCCCGCCGCCGAAGCCGAAGGTCTCGAAGCCCATCGACTCGAGCGCGCAGTTGCCGGCCAGGATCATCAGGTCGGCCCAGGAGATGCTCTTCCCGTACTTCTTCTTGATCGGCCACAGCAGGCGCCGCGCCTTGTCGAGGTTGGCGTTGTCCGGCCAGCTGTTGAGCGGGGCGAAGCGCTGGGTGCCCGTGGAGGCGCCCCCTCGACCGTCCGCGATGCGGTAGGTGCCCGCGCTGTGCCAGGCCATGCGGATGAAGAGCCCGCCGTAGTGCCCCCAGTCCGCCGGCCACCAGTCCTGGGAGTCGGTCATCAGGGCGTGGAGGTCCTGCTTGAGGGCCTCGTAGTCAAGCCGCTTGAACGCCTCGGCGTAGTCGAAGTCCCCGCCCAGGGGGTTCGACCGTGCGGAGTGCTGGTGGAGGATGCGGAGGTTGAGCTGGTTCGGCCACCAGTCCCGGTTGGTCTGGCCGGCGTTGGTCGCGTTGGAGGGGACCGCGTGCATCACAGGGCACTTCTTCGAGTCGCTCATGGTGGCTCCTTCTGGCTATGGCGGTTGAGGGTAGCGCGCCCCTCGACCGGTGTCCACGATGGGAGAGTGACATCCGAAGATTGCGCCCCCTGCCGCCGAATCTGTTCCCCGGCCGACGGCGCGTCAGCCCGCTCTGACCTCGACCCCCAGCTCATCGGACATGATCCGGGCCATCGCGCGGTACGTGATGCCGTACTGCTCGCCGAAGTGGCCGAGGGTCTGGAGCTGGATCGACGGATACGAAGACGAGCACTCCGCGAGGGCGCACATCAGGCGGACGTACACCCGGCGCAGCCAGTGGGACGTCGGCGGCGTAACCTGCACAGACTCCAGCCGAAGCTGCTCGGTGGGCAGCAGCCGGTCCACCCGCTCCTGGTCGAAGTCGAGGCTCCCCAGGATGGCGTTGAGGAGCCCGCTCCGCTCGGCGGCCCCCTCGTCCTGGGCGCCGGTCAGGTGGACGAAGATGGCGAAGCGCGCCGCGTCGTCGATGACGGCGTCCGACTCCGCGCGGAGCCGCTCGATCATGCCCTCGAAGTCGCCGGACGCGGGCGGGGCCTCGGGGCGGTCGTCCTCGTCCTCCAGCGCGGTGCGCTTGAGCCGCGCCCCGTCGAGGTTGCAGTCGGTGAAGTCCGCGTCGCCCAGGGGGCACTCCACGAAGTTGGCGCCCTCCGCTCGCGCGCCGCGCAGGTCGGCGTCGCTCAGGTCGGCGCCGCGGACCGCCGCCCGGCCCAGGGCCGTGTTCATGATCCGGGCGTTGATCATCTCGGTGTAGCCGAAGTTCGCCTCCCGAAGGTCCGCGCGCTTCAGGGAGGCGCCCTGGAGCGACGCGCCGGAGAGGTTCGCGCGCCCGAGGCTCGCGTCGTCCAGCGCGGCGCCGTCCAGCGCCGCGCCGACGAGCATCGCGCCGAACAGGTTCGCGCCGCGGAGGTCGGCTTTGGAGAGGTCCACCGCTGCGTCAGGGTGCTCCTCCCGCCAGGCGTTGAAGCGGGGGACGTCGTGGAGGAGCAGCTCGAGCAGCTCAGGGGAGGTCATCGTGACTCCGGGTTCTGAGGATGGACGCGGATGTTACCGCACATGCTCCGACCGGACCCCCTGACCGATGATCCGCCCGGCGAGGTGCCGCAGCAGAGGGAAGACCTTGAACAGCCGGAAGGCGAACGGGACGTGCGCCGAGGGGTCGTCGTCGAGGTCGCGCGGGTACAGCCCGCCGGCGGCCCGCACCTGGAGCGCCTGGGTCACCCGCGTCGGGAGCGCTCGGCGACGCTGGACGCGGCGCAGCTCGGCCAGCGAGGGTGCCCGCCCCTGGCGCAGCGTCGGCCCCAGGAGGTTCGCGGCGGCCACGGCGTCCTGGATGGCCAGGTTGATCCCGACCCCGCCCGCGGGGGACATCGCGTGCGCGGCGTCCCCGATGCACAGGAGCCCCTCCCGATACCAGCGCCGGAGCCGGTCCACCTGCACGCGCAGGAACGGGACGTCCGCCCAGCTCTGCAGCGCGTCGACGCGGTCGGCGAGCTGGGGGTGCATCGCGGCCACGTTGGCGCGCAGCGCGTCGATCCCCGCGGCCTTCACGTCGTCGACGCCGCCCTTGGGGATGACATACGCGATCTGCCAGTACGCGCCCCGATCGATGCAGATCAGCACGCGGCCGCGCCCGGGGACGAAGAACGGGAGCGCCTCGTCCGGCCGACGGGGGAGCCGGAACCACAGGACGTCCATGGGGGCCGACTGTGCGATGACCTCCATCTCATCGGCATCTCGGAAGATCGAACGCCGCCCGTCGCAGCCGAGGACGAGCTGCGCGTGCACCTCCAGCGGGCCGGCGTCGGTGCGGGCGCGCACCCCCACCACGCGCCCGGACGACACGAGCAGGTCGGTCGCCTCGGCGCGCATGCGCAGCCGAAAATTGTCGAAGGCGCGGGCCTTCTCCGTCATGAAGTTGAGGAAATCCCACTGGGGCATGAAGGCGACGTAGGGGCAGCGCAGGTTCAGCCGAGTGAAGTCCGCGAAGGTGATGAGGGAGCCCGCCAGCGACACGGTGACCTCCGTCATCCGGGAGTGGGGGAGCTGCAGGAACGCGTCGAGCCAGCCCAGCTCGTGCAGCAGCTCCAGCGTCGAGGGGTGGATCGTGTCGCCGCGGAAGTCGCGGAGGAAGTCGGCGTGCTTCTCCAGCACGACGACGTCGACGCCCTGGCGAGCGAGCAGCAGCCCCGCGACGATCCCTGCGGGGCCGCCTCCGACGATGCAGCAGGTGGTCTGGAGCTTCTCGGGAGCAGTCATGCCCTCTCCGTAGCCGCCGGGGCGGCGCCCCACCGGGCGACACCGGTTGACGGGGGTGTCGCGCACTGCGACAGTTCAGGTGAATCTGTCGCAGGAGTCGGGATGGGTCCGGTGGAGCAGGGGCTGTGGGCCGCGTGCGTCGCGCTCGCCGCCGAGCGGCCCCTCCGCCAGGTGACCGTCACCGCCATCTGCCAGCGCGCCTGCGTACACCGCGCCACGTTCTACCGGCACTTCGAGAGCAAGGAGGACCTGATCGAGCGGGGGACGGCCCGGCTGGTGTTCCAGCTCGCCTCGCAGCTCGAGTCCCCCGAGGACACCCTCGTCGCCGTGCGGGCGGGGCGGACGCCCCCCGGGCTGGTGCGGATGCTCGCCGCCGCGCGGATGCGCCGCGATCAGCTCGTCGTCGCGCTCGACCCCGCGCGCGGGTTCCCCTTCCGGGTGGCGCTGGAGCGCGCCCTGGCCGAGTTGGGCCTCGACCGCTTCCAGGGGGCGGGCCTGGCCCTCCCGGCCGACGCCCCGCCCCCCGCGTTCGTCGTGAAGTTCGTCGCGGCGGGGGCGGCGGAGGGCCTGGCCTGGTGGGTCAGCGCCGGCAGCGCCCACGAGCCCGAGCAGGTCGCGCGGTGGATCTCGCGGCTGATCGCGATCGGGAGCGCCAGCGCCGGCAGGGCGTAGGCGGCCGCGCGTCAGTCCAGCGCCAGGCCCTCGGGCTGGAGGCGCCCCAACACGAGCAACGCCGCAGCCGCCGCGCGCTGGTGCTCCTTCCGCCAGGGGGGGCCCGCCTGCCGCCCGAACGCCCGGAGGAGGTCCGTCACCCGGCCGGGCGTCGTGCCCAGGGCTGTGGCCGCCAGGGCGACGAGGTCGGCCTTCCGAGGGTGCCGCTCAACGCGGAGCCCGAGGGCTGCGGCGCTGTCGGCGACGGCCTCCCGGACCATCATGCCGTCCGCGGCGCAGGTGAGCGCCCAGGAGTCCAGCACCTCGGACAGCGACGCGGGGAGCGCCGCGTAGGGGCTCTCCTCGATCACCACCGCCGCGAGGGCGCCGCGCGCGTGGGCCTCGCGCAGCGCTGTGAGCGCGTGCTCCGACACGGAGGCCCGGACCCGGTGGACCAGCGCCTCGGCCGCCGCCCGCTCCATCTCGAGGGCCTCGTGGTGATAGGGGGCGCCGGGCAGGTCGGCCGCGATGAGCGGGACCTGTCGCCGGTCGATCAGGGCCGGCCGCCGCGCGCGCACGCCCACCGTGACCAGCTCGGCCCGGCCGTAGTGGGTGCTCACGCCGAGGATGTGGAGGTTCATCGGGGCACCGTAGTGCGCCGCACGCGCGCCGTCGACGCGCGATGGACCTGCCCGGGAGGGGCGACGCTGGCGGGCCGATCAGTCCGCGACCACCGCGGCCTTGCGGATCAACTCGGTGCTTTGGAGCTGCTGCACGATGACGTCGGCCAGGTCCGCGCGGGATACGGTCCCGCCGTCGGGCAGGGTGTACACGTCCGGCGCGACGCGGACCCGGCCCGTGGCCGGCTTGTCCAGGAGGCGCGGCGGACGGAGCAGGGTCCAGTCCACCTCAGACGCGAAGAGCAGCGCCTCCATCCGCCGCATGTCCGCGTAGAGGGTTCGACCGACGATCGGCTTGAGGATGAACTCGAAGAAGAAGGGGTTGTTGGGATCGCGGCCCGGGTGCGTCCCCCCCGACGTGACGGCGACCAGGCGGCGCACCCCGGCCTGCTGCATCCCGTCCAGGATGTTGCGGATGCCGACGCTGTAGACGGTCACCGGCTTGAAGGTGTAGGGCACGCCCAGCGTGGTGACCACCGCGTCCTGCCCCAGGATCGCCTGCGCGACGTCCTCGGGCTGGAGGGCGTCGCCGGCCATGACCTCCAGGCCGCTGGGGCGGTGGGTCACCTTCTCGGGGGACCGGGCCAGGACCCGGACCTGCATGCCCTCGGCCAGAGCCTTCTCCACCACCCGCTTCCCGGTGGGGCCGGTGCCTCCGAACACGACCAGCTTCATCGGTGGACCTCCTGCAGACGTCGCCTCGGGTGCGGGGCGCGCCATCCAACCCTGAGCCTTGCTGGAAGCATCGTCAAATTGGTTTTCCCGGGCGGGAGCAGGACCCGAGCGCTACCGCGCTGCTCGCGGAGCTCCTCGAAGGACGGGAGCTGGATTGAGCATCACGGCGCCGCCGCGCGCCTTCAGCCCGGCTCCGCCATCCGCCGCGTCCAGGTGAGCACCGCGGGCGCCTTGTCGCCAGCCACGCGCTCCAGGAACCGCGCCCACAGCGCGAAGAAGGCACACAGATCGGCCTCGGTGTGCGCCACGAGGCGGCGATAGAGGTCCACCGACACCTCGGTCAGCCGCTCGTCCTCCGTGGCCTCGGGGTCCGCGTCTACCCCGAAGGCGTGGAACACCACACGCCCGCGCTCCCGCTCCATCACGGCCTTGGCGTACGGATCGTGGCCGTTCCAGGTCTCCCCGCCGAGGTCCGCGAGGTCGCGCCAGGCCGGCCACTCCTCAAGGCCGCAGCAGCAGCCGGGGGCCATGCGCAGCGCGCCCTGGTGCAGGAGGACCATGCCCCCGCCGAGGAGCACCTGGCTATCGAGCACCGCATCCCAGTCCCCGCCCCAGGGCTTGGAGGGGTCGTTCGAGGTCTGTGTGATGAGGGCGGCCAGCAGCGTGCCCATGTCCACGCCCGTGCACGCCCCATCCAAGCGGAAGCTGAGGAAGCTGCCCTGGCGGTGCGGCCAGGGGAAGGGCTGGCGCACGGGCCAGGCGGACACGCAGAACCCCAGATCGTAGCCCTCCGTGTCATCGTGCGACGTGTACACATCGGAGCGCTGTGGGGGCTCCGGGCTCGCGTGCAGCAACCGGAGGGGCGGGCCCGGCTCTGCGGGGCGCCAGCCTGTGGACAGCGCCTTCTGTATGGCGTGCGCGACGACGCCCGGGGTCATGGAGACGAGCCCGTCGCCGTAGTGGAAGTCGACCTCCAGGCGTCGGCCCTCGCTGGCCGCCACGGTGAGGCGATGGGCGATCGGACCCTCGGGGAGGGACCTGACCATCCAGCGCAGCGCGTGACCGCCGACGCGAATGGGGCGGGAGTGCTTTCGGGGGAGGGCCATGAGGGTACAGAGGAGGGGTTCGCGGGGAGGATACACGACCTCGCGCCGGGCAGGACATGGGTGACCCGTCATCGTCGAGTCCACGCGGCCGAGGATGGCGACGACGCGGGGATGGGCACGGAGGGGCTCCTCAGTCCGGTGGAAGGCCGGGCGCATCTCGCGACTTGCGACCATGGATCAGGCATGCAAGACTCCAATTCGTGAATGAAGACCTGAACATGCCAGCGACGGTCGTCCGACCGGGGCTTCGCCCACGCGGGCTGGAGGACGAAGTCACCGGGCCGGCATCCGGACGTCGTGCGAGCACGTCTGCAGAGGAGTCTGCGTGACCTCATGCCACAGCCTGATCGGCGGGATGATCACGCCCCTGCTGTGGTCCATCATGGTGATCGGTGGTTGCGCCGAGGAGACCTACGACTGCGCATCATACTCAGACGACGTGCCTGAAACCCAGAGCCCCTGCCATGAGCTGATCGAGGCCACGACCCGGTGGGATGGGGTCTACGAATGCGCAGATCCCTGGCGAACACCCACGGACTGTACCCTGTATGAGATATACGATGAAGTATATGCTCCATCAGGCGTCTATTGTGTCGACAAGCGAGACCTCATGCAGCGGTGTCGGAGGAACAATTGCCCTGTCCATCACGGAGTGCTGAGCGCCCTGTGCAGCGTGCCTCCGGATCCACGGCATTGAGGAGGACAGTGGGGACGCACATGCGATGGGCATGGAAGTGCGCCCTGCTCGCCTGGTCGAGCAGCCTGCTCTCGTCGACTTCCTGTGTTGAGGCCCCACCAGAGCGGTGCCCGGACAGCGAGCGCACGCCGTGCGCACAGTATGGGTCCCCACCGTCTTATGACGCACAGAACTATCCCTGTGCACCCAACGAGTGGCTCGCGTCCTGCGAGGCCTACTACACCCAGCCTGGCGTCTCTGGCCCATCGGAGCCGGCCTGCGTCTCCGAAGCTCATCTGCGGGATGTCTGTGTCTCTGTGAACTGCTACCTGCGCGGCGAGATCCTGGTCCTGTCCTGCGGCGAGCCCGAGCCCCTCGACCCCTGAGCCCATGGCCGCGTGCCGGAGGCCTGCCTCCTGCTCTCACCGGGAGCAGGATCAGGCAGATCTTCCGGAGGAACGCCTATGGCGCGCCGGCCGGCAGATCCCTACCATATGTGTGTCAGGACGGCACCCCGGAGCTGTGCTCCACCACCACACGCCTCTGCGCCTGGAGCGACGTCCAGGCACAGCGCCGTGACGTCTTGATCGTCTCCCCTCCGAGCCACTGTTCAAAGGAGTGCTCTCATGCGCGCCGCCATCTTCCACGGGGCTGAAGACATCCGGATCGAGGACGTCCCCGATCCCCGCATCGAGGCGCCGACCGACGCCATCGTCCGCATCACCCGCACCGCCATCTGCGGCTCGGACCTCTGGTTCTACCGCGGCCAGCAGGACTACGCGCCCGGCAGCCGCACCGGCCACGAGCCGATGGGGGTCGTGGAGGAGGTGGGGTCCGAGGTCCGCCACCTCAAGCCCGGCGATCTGGTCCTCGCCCCCTTCGCCATCTCGGACGGCACCTGCGAATTCTGTCACGCCGGCCTGCCGACCTCCTGCACCCACGGCGGGTTCTGGGCCAGCATGACCGACGGCGCGCAGGGTGAGGCGGTCCGCGCGCCCTTCGCCGACGGGACCCTGGTCCGCGTCCCCGAGCACGTCCACGACAACGACGCCATCCTCGACGCCCTGTTCCCGCTGACCGACGTCATGGGCACCGGCCACCACGCCGCGGTCTGCGCCGGCGTGGGTCCGGGCGCGACCGTCGTGGTCATCGGGGACGGCGCGGTGGGTCTGTGTGGCGTGCTCGCCGCGCGCCGGCTGGGCGCCGAGCGCATCATCGCCGTCGGCCACCACGCCGACCGCCTGGAGAAGGCCCGGGCCTTCGGCGCCACCGACGTGGTGAGCCGCCACGGCGACGAGGCCGTCCACGAGCTCCTCGAGCTGACCCGCGGCGGCGCGCGCCACGTGCTCGAGTGCGTGGGCGGTGCGTCCTCCATGCAGCAGGCCATCCAGGCCGTCCGCCCCGGCGGCGCCATCGGCTACGTCGGCGTCCCCCACGGCCCCGCCCGGGAGGGCCTGGACATCATGAGCCTGTTCTTCAAGAACGCCACCCTCCGCGGCGGCCCGGCGCCGGTCCGCGCCTACATGAAGGCGCTGATGGCGGACGTCCTGGAGGGCACGCTCGACCCCTCCCCCGTCTTCGACATGCGCGTCGATCTGGACGGCATCCCCGACGGCTACGCCGCCATGCACGAGCGCAAGGCGCTCAAGGTCCTCGTGAAGCTCTGACGCGATCCCACCCCAAGGAGGCAACCATGACACACAGACCCACCCCCTCGACCGCCGCGCGCGACGCGCTCGGCGACTTCGCCCCCAAGCTCGTGGAGCTGACCGACCGCGTGCTCTTCGACGACGTGTGGGCGCGCCCGGAGCTGGGGGCGCGGGACCGGAGCCTCGCGACCTGCTCGGCGCTCATCGCGATGGGGAAGACCGACCAGCTTCGGTTCCACATCCCCAAGGCGCTCGAGAACGGCGTGACGCGCGACGAGATCATCGAGCTGATCACGCACCTGGCGTTCTACGCGGGCTGGCCGGCCGCGATGAGCGCGGTGACGCTCGCGCGGGCGTTGTTCGAGGGCGACGGCGGGGCCCCCTGAGGCGCCCGGCCGGATCGCCTGGAAGCCGCTAAGGAGGCCCCATGCCCACCCTCGCCCCGCTGCTCCGCGCGCTCCGACGCACGATCCCTTCGCGCGCCCCCTCGGGGGTCGCCGAGACCGGGGTGCCCGGCGTCCTCTTCTTCTGGATCGACCGGCACACCCCGCGCTCCCCGCTCCTCTACGACCCCGGCATCGTGATCATCGGCCAGGGTCACAAGGAGGGCTACCTCGGCGATCGCACTTTCCACTACGACGCGGAGACCTGCCTGGTCCTGGGGGTGCCGCTGCCCTTCGAGTGCGCGTCGCACGGGACGCCCGAGGAGCCGCTCCTCGGCGTCCGCATCAACATCGAGCTCCCCGCCCTCCACGCCCTGGTGGCGCGCCTCTCCGGCAAGCTCGGGCTCGCCCTGCGGGAGCCCCTCGCGCTCCACAGCGGCGTCGAGCCGCTGCGGATGGAGGGCGAGCTCCTCGCCGCGACCGCCCGACTCCTCGCCTGCCTCGCGGATCCGCTGGATCGCCAGATCGTCGGCCCGGCCGCGGTCGAGGAGATCCTCTATCGCGTGCTCCGCTCCGAGCACGGCCGCGTGCTCTACGCGCTGACCCAGCACCAGAGCCCCTACGCCAGCGTCGCCCGCGCCCTCGAGGTCATCCACCGCGACTACTCGACCTCGCTCGCGGTCGAGGACCTCGCCCGCGAGTGCGCGATGGGGGTGTCCTCCTTCCACCGCGCCTTCAAGCAGGTCACCGGCGAGACGCCGCTCCAGTACCTCAAGAAGGTCCGCCTCCTGAAGGCCAAGGGGCTCCTCGTCCTCGAGGGCAAGCGCGTCGACGAGGCCGCCTTCGAGGTCGGCTACGCGAGCCCCTCGCAGTTCAGCCGCGAGTTCAAGCGCTACTTCGAGGTGCCGCCCTCCGAGGCGCAGGCGCTGCCGTACAGCGACGGGCTCCTGCAGGTGTAGACGAGGGTCGCGCCGCTGCCGTCCCTCCACGTCGAGCCACAGGACCGGAAGACCCCTCGTTGGAGCGGAGACCGACCGACGTCGGTCGCCGCACCGATCCCCGGGCGCCTCCACCACGCGCTGGCGGCCCCCCTGGCGTCCCCACCGGGTGGCACACCTCTTGCGATGTGGACGGCATCCGGGAGCCTGCCGAGCACCCCCGCTCAGCCGCCCCCAACGGAGGACCCCATGATGCGACCACTCACAGGACTGCTGATCCCCCTCGCCCTGCTCGCGGCCTGCGGCGACAAGGACACCAGCGACGACAGCTCTGCCGACGACACCGCCACAGACACCGCCGCGGACGACACCGCCACCGACGACACCAGCTCCGACGACACCAGCTCCGACGACACCGGCTCCACCAACGCGGACCTCTGCGGCGCCATGCTGGTCGAGTGGGACAGCAGCCAGGCGTTGGTCGAGGCCGCCCCCGACCTCAACTTCGAGGGCGGAGACAGCTTCACGGTCACCGGGTGGTTCCACTTCAACGGCCCCGGCGGCCACGTCATGGTCAAGGGCGACAACAACACCAAGGAGTACTCGATTGGCTACAGCCGCAACCTCGACGGGCAGGGCCCCAAGCTCTGCTTCAACCGGCAGGACGTGGGCAGACTGGTCTGTGGTGACTATCCGGACAACCACTGGTTCCACGCCACGCTGGTCTACGACGCTGGCGAGCTGTCCTACTACCTCAACGGCGAGCAGAACGCGACGGGGTCCGGCAGCCTCGGCACCGGCTACGACACCGACCTCACGCTCTTCAACTACCCCTCGGAGCTCGGTGGCATGCGGGGGGCCCTCGCAGACATGGCCATCATCGGGAAGGAGCTCACGGCGGACGAGGCGATGTCCCTGGCGACCCTGTCGGCCACCCCTGGCGACTTCGCCGAGGTGGTGGCCTGGTGGGACGCGGACCGCGCCGACGCCGACGACCTCACCCTGTCCGATGTCTCGGGCAACGGCCACGACGCCCCTCTGCGCGACGACCACCCCCAGCTCGGCTCCTGCGTGATGAAGGACTGCGGCGCGCTCTCGATGGGCCCGGGGGGCGTGGTGGAGGTCCCCGCCGATCCGGGCCTCAACCTCGACCCGTCCTCGCCCTTCACCATCAGCTTCTCGGCGCTGATCGACGACGACGCGGGGCGGGTGCTGCGCAAGGGGGACCGCGACTCGTCCGAGTGGGAGATCGTGTACTACGACGGCCACGTGCGGATCGGTCGGCCGGGGGTCTCCGAGACGGTCACGATCAACGCCATCTGGCCGGATCGTTGGCAGCGCTACACGGCGACCTGGGACGGCACCACCTGGACCCTCTACAACTCGGTCACGGGCCTGCCGTACGACACCAGCACCGCGCTGTCCATCGGGGCGGCCTCGGACACGCCGCTCTACATCGGCGACGCGGCGATCGCGGGCGGCGATCCGGCCTCGGGGGTCCTCGACGACTTCGCGATCTGGGACCGGCAGCTCAGCGATGACGAGGTCCTGGCGCTCACCAACGGTGACATCCTACCCGAGGACGTCTCGGGGCTGATCGCTCTCTGGGACTTCAACGAGGCGAGCGGCACCACCGTCAGCGACCGCTCCGGCAACGGGCACACGGGCACCGTCTACGGCACCACGCTCGTCGACGCGTGCGCCCCCTGAGGACCGGGGCCCGCGTCAGGCGCGCGGACACGCTATCATCCGGGGTCCCCGTGATAGGACTGCGGGCGTGTCCCCCTCGCCGGATGACAGCGCGACCCTGGATCTTTCGTTGTGTGACGATGGGCGGTCTGACTCTGCCCGTGAGGTGGGGCTGGCGCTGACCGTGCTCCTGCACCCCGAGGGCCGCCGCCTCGGTCAGCGGGCGGCCCTCGGGGCGCTGGCGCCTGGCGCGCCTGTGGAGATCAGCCGCACCACGCCGGTCTTCGCGGGCCCCCAGGCGCCATCTCTGCCGCTCTCGGTCAAGAGCGTGAGCCGCCGCCCCTTGTGGCTCGAGCGCCGCGGTGACGGCCTGCGCTTGAGCCCGGGGGACGCTCGCTTGAAGGTCCGCGTCGACGGCGCTCCCCTGAGCGGCCCGACGACACTCCCCATGCAGCGCATCGACGGCGAGGGCGTGTTCATCGAGCTCGGCGCCAGCGTGCTGCTCTGGCTCCACCGCGCCGCCCGCCAGGCGCCGGCCCCCTCCTGGCGCGGCATGATCGGGCTCACCCCGCCCATGCTGGCGCTGCGGGAGCAGCTCGTCCGGCTGGGCCCCACTCGGGTGCCCGCGCTGATCCTGGGGGAGTCCGGCGTCGGAAAGGAGCGCGTGGCCAGCGCCCTGCACGCCCTCGGGCCGACGCCGGAGGGCCCCTTCCTCGCGGTAAACATCGCGGCCATCCCGAAGGCCCTCGCCGCCTCGACGCTCTTCGGCCACGCGCGTGGGGCCTTCACCGGCGCCACCCAGGCCGGCCAGGGCTGGTTTGAGCAGGCCGACGGCGGCACGCTCTTCCTGGACGAGATCGGAGACCTGCCTCTGGCGGTCCAGCCCCAGCTGCTGCGCGCCGCCGAGAGCGGGGAGATCCAGCCCGTCGGACGCTCAGCGCGGCGCGTGCGGGTGCGGCTGATCTCGGCCACCGACACCGATCTCGACGCGCAGGTCGCCCGCGGCGCCTTCCGCGAGGCCCTCTACCACCGCCTGGCGGGGGCCACGGTGCGCGTGCCGCCGCTACGAGAGCGCCGCGCCGACGTGCCGCTGCTGCTGCATCACTTCCTGAGCGTGGCCCTCGCCGAGCAGGGCTTCGACGCCCGGCTCGCCGACGTCGAGCGGCCCTGGCTGAGGACCGGGCTGGTGTGGTCGATCCTGCAGAGCCCCCTGCGCGGGAACGTGCGGGGCCTCCAGCACCTCGCGGCCCGCATCGCGCTGCACTCCGGTGACGCCGAGCGCGCCGCGGCGCCGGACCCTCTGCCGCGCCCGGAGCCCGTGGAGGATCGGGGCGGTGGCCTGAGCGACGCGCGCATCCGGAGCGTCCTGGCGGAGCACGAGCACAACATCACGGCCACGGCGCGGGCGCTGGGCGTCGCGCGGAGCACCCTCATCACGCACATCCGCCGCAGCGATACCCTCCAGCTCGCGGGCGACCTCAGCGCCGAGGCGATCGAGGCGGCCCGCGCCGCGGCGGGCGGCTCCACCGAGGCCGCCGCCGAGGCCCTCGCCGTCTCCCATCATGGCCTCAAGATGAGGATGAGCCAGCTGGGGATGGTGGAGGGGTGACCGAACATCGCCCCTCAGCGCCCCCCTGGCTGCCGCCGGAGGAGGAGGAGCTCGGCGAGGCGACCACCGACGGCCTGAGCTGGGGCGACTCGCTGGCGGGTGAGCCCGGCCCGGAGCAGGCGGGCGCGCGCGGGCCCACCATCGGCCCCTACCGGCTGCTGGGCCTTCTGGGTCAGGGCGGGATGAGCGTGGTCTATCGGGCGCAGGGTCCCGACGGCCAGGAGGTCGCGCTGAAGGTGCTCCGCGCAGGCGCCTGGGCCAACGAGGCCTCCCGCCGCCGCCTCCGGCGCGAAGCCGAGGCGCTCGCCGGGCTCCGGCACCCCAACATCATCCGCGTGCTCGACAGCGGGGAGCACGAGGGCGCGCTCTACTACACGATGCCCCTGGTCAAGGGCGTCACCCTGGCGGAGCGCCTGCGCGAGGGGCCGCTGCCCCTGGACGAGGCGGTGCGGATCGCGGCCGCGCTCGCGGAGGCGCTGCACGCGGCGCACCAGGTCGGCGTGGTGCATCGGGACGTCAAGCCGGCCAACGTGCTCATGGACGGCGCCCGCCCTGTGCTCATGGACTTCGGTCTGGTGCGCAGCGCGGACGCCTCCACCCTGACCCACACCGGCCAGATCATGGGCACGCCGGCCTACATGTCGCCCGAGCAGGCCGCGGGGCTGGGCGCGGTGGACGCCCGGAGCGACCAGTTCTCCCTCGGCCTGGTGCTCTTCGAGATGTGGACGGGGGAGCGCGCCTTCGCTGGCGATCCTGCGGTCGTGCTGGGTCGGGTGCGCGGCGAGGACCTGACGGCGAGGATGCCTGCCGGCCCCCTGAAGGGGATCTGCGCGCGGGCCCTGCAGAAGGCCCCGGAGGACCGCTACCGCGATCTCCAGGCCTTCGCGGAGGACCTCGCGCGCCTGCGCCGGGGCGAGGCCCCGCTGGCACGCGCCCCGGGCTGGCTCTCGCCCCACGGGGCGCTCCGGACCCGACTCCGTCGGCACCGGGCCGCCGCGCTGCTGGTCGGCCTGGGCCTGGTCGCCGGGGCTGCGGCGCTCGGCACAGCCCTCCGGACCCGGGCCCAGGAGGACGCCGACCGGCGGGACACGCGCGCCCGCTGGCTCGCCGTGGCGCAGCGCATCCAGGAGCGCGACGCCGCTGGCGACGCAGAGGGCGGAGATACCCTGTTCATCGACTTCACGGAGAACCTCCCTGACGCCGTCGTGGAAGCGGAGGCCTGGCAGATCCAGGCCGAGCGCCTGCACGCGCGGGGGGCGCTCGGCCGCGCGGTGGAGGCCAGGGCGCAGGTGTTCGCGCTGGCCGAGGGCGAGGACGAGCGCGCCGAGGCCCTGGTGGCGCTCACCCTGGCCCTGCACGCCAACCGCGAGTGGGGCGGCCTCGCCACGACCCTGGACCTGCTCGGCGCGCCCTCTCCGTCGGCCCCCCAGGACCCGCGGCTGCGGCAGGCGGCCCGCGACCTCGCCCTCTCCGAGCGGGACTTCACCGGCGCCGCAGCGCTGACCGCGGACCCGGGCGAGGCGGACATGCTGCGCCAGCTCAGCGCGTTCACCGAGCTGCCGCTCCGGGCGGACGCCGCGTTCACCTGGGACAGCGACGGCGACGGCGTCCAGGAGCTGTGGCTCATGGATCAGGCCCAGGCGGCCCTGCGCCGGTCCGACGGGGCGCGCACCCTGGCGATGCCCCCGCTCGACCAGGCGGAGGTCGTCCCCCTCCTGGTCGTCGACGCCGGTGAAGGCCCCGCGATGCTGCTGGCGTTTCACGAGAAGCGCTGCCGCCTGATGGCGCTGGAGGGCGACGCGCTGACGCCCCTGGTGGAGACCCCCTGCGGCCGCCCGCGCGACCTCTACCTGCACAGCCCGAGCCGCCTGCTCGTCGCCGCGGACCGGCAGCTCCTGCGCTTCGAGCGCGGCCCGGAGGGCTGGAGCGCTGCCCCCGAGCCCATCTCCCTGAACTGGGTGAACTCGGTGATCTCCGGCCTGGTCCCCTGGGACGGGATGCTGGTGACCGCGGCGCGGGGTTGGGGGGCCTACGACGCGCGCCTCTACGCCTGGGAGGGCGAGCACCTGGTGCTGCAGGACCGCCTGCAGCTCGGCGCGCTCATGCACCTGACGCCCCTGCGCACCCCCGAGGGGCGGGTGCTCGCCGCGACCCAGCCCAGCAAGCCGGAGCAGTTTCGCAACCCTCGGGTGTTCGGCGCAGAGCCCCCCGAGCAGCTCACCCCGGGCCTGCACCTCCTGGACGTCGAGTCCGGGGCGCTGCAGGTCCGCGAGGTCCTCCCGCTCAGCGGCCTCCGCGACGGCCGCCGCGGGCAGGGCTTGCAGGTGCGTCATGCGTTCGCAGCCGACCTGGACGGCGACGGCTGGGACGAGCTCCTCCTCGCCCAGATTCAGGACAGCTGGCTCACGCGCCGCTCGGCGGACGGGCGCTGGTCGGGCATGCCGCTGGGGGGCCTCAGAGCCCTGGGCGCCGCCCAGCTCGACGAGGACCCGGCGATGGAGCTGCTGCTCACCGAGGACGGCAGCGCCCTGCTGATCCTCGGCGCGGGTGAGGGCACGCTGTCCCCCGCGCGGCGCGCGCCGACGGTGCCGGCCTCGCCTCCGCCCGGCCTCCAGGGCCCGCTGGAGGCGCGCTGGCGACGGGCGGAGCTGATCGCGGCGCTGGACATGCCGGCCCTCGCCGGGGCGCTGCTGGTCCGCGTCGCGCGCGAGGCCCGGGGCTCCGAGGTCGAGCTGGACGCGCTGCTCCGCGCCGCCGCGCTTCACGAGCGCGCGGAAGCCCCGGGCGAGGCCCTGGCGCTGCTGCGGGAGGCGACCCGCGGCGCCCCGAGCGCCCCCAGGGCCTGGGAGGCGCTCTACACCCTCGCCCGCACCCAGCAGCTCACGGATGTGGCCGCAGAGGCCGCCGCGGCGCGCCTCGCCCTCCCCGACCCTCCCGAGGGGTTGGACGCCGAGCTGGACACCTTGAGGGCCTGGCTGGCTCAGCCCGCCCTGGACTTCGATCTGTCGACCGCCCTCCCCGACGCCTGGAGCGTGGAGGACCCCGCCGGCCTCTTCTACGACGGCTCCGGGCGGGGCGTCAGCCTGCGGGGTGCTGGCGAGCAGGCAATCCTGAGTGTGCCTCTGGCGCGCGGCGAGGGGCCCGTACGGATCTCGCTCCGCTTCACCCACCCCCAGCCGAGCTGGGGGGCGCGCTGGCTCATCGGCCTCTCGACCGAAGGCGAGGCGGTGCCCGGGTTGCAGGCCCTGCTCCTGGGCACCGGCGGCGGCGGCGGGCTCGTGCACACCGGCGCGGCCTGCCCCGGCCCGATCGCGGTCACCCATCCCCCCGACGCAAAGGACACCCCGGAGGCCACGCGGGAGTTGGAGTGGAGCTGGTCGCCTGAGGCGCAGCAGGTGCGCTGTGTCTACCGGGTCGCGGGGGAGCAGGTCCTCTACAGCGTGGCTCCGTGGGACGGTCCGCTCCCCGAAGAGCCCATCGAGCTGCAGGTGCGCGCCTGGGCGCCGGAGACCAGCGCAGGCGAGCTCCGCCTGGAGCGCCTCAGCCTCCGCGGCCTGGCGCTTCGGGATCGGGCCCCCCGCCCGTGGGACCTCGCCTACCGGGCGCTGGCCCGCGGAGACGGCCGCGAGGCCACGCGGGCCCTCCAGGCGGCCCCCGAGGAGGAGCTCCGCACCTGGATCGCCCGGGCCCTCGCCGCGCACCTGGAGGGCGACGCGCCGGTCACCCGGGAGGCCGTGCGTCAGGCCCTCCGCCGCTGGCCCGAGGCCGCGCGTCTGCGCCTGCTCCTCCTCCACCTCGGGCCGCTGGGCGAGGTCCTCGAGGCCGCCCTCGGGGAGCGCTACGCCTCCGCCCTCTGGACCACGCACCAGGCCCTCCTGATCACGCACCCCGGCGAGCCCATCTCGCAGCGGCCGCTGCTCCAATACCTGCCCCCCGGGTCAGCGAGGGCGTGGGGCGACCCGGTGGCCAGCATCCACCTGCTCACCCACCGCGCCGCCGCGCTCCGGCGTCAGGGCCAGCTGGCCGAGGCCCGCGCGGACCTCCGAGAGGCCCTGACGCTGGGTGCGGACCACCCCGCCGACGCGTCGGACGGCGCCCTCCGGGAGGCGCTGGCCGGGCTGCACCGGGAGCGCGCGCGCCTGGCCATCGCCGCCGGGGATCCGGAGGGCGCCGCGCTCGCGCTCGTCGAGGCCCTCCGGGCCAGCCCGGGGCCCGCGGTCTTCGCGGACATGCTCGCCCACGACGAGGCTTTCGCGCCTCTGCACGAGCACCGCGTCTGGGAGACCCTGGAGGCCACCCGCAGGCGCGGCGCCGCGGCGCTCGAGGGTTACTGACAGCCGGAGGCGTCGCAGCTGAGCGTGGTCTGGCCGCTGTAGTCGTAGCCGGCCTCCTCATCGCTCACCCAGATGGTCTCCGGCGTGTTGCCGCCGAAGTCGGCGTCGCCGCTGGCACCGCCTGCGCTCAGGGCGATCGCGCCGCCGTGGGTGCCCGCCGCGTTGCCGGCGAAGTCCACCGCGTCCAGGACCGCGTCGCTGCGCGAGATGTACAGGCCCCCGCCGTAGCTGCCCGAGCTGTTGTCGGTGAAGCTGAGGTCGGTGAAGGAGAGCGACGCGGTGTAGTCGACGAAGAGCGCCCCGCCAGCGGTGCCGGAGGTGTTGCTGTCGAAGGTGCTGGACGCGATGCTGGCCGCGTCCACCTTGATGTAGGCCGCGCCGCCCTGCCAGCTGCAGGAGTTCTCCACGAAGCTGGAGTCCAGGATGGACAGCGTGCCTCCGTCGGAGGAGCCGAAGGCGCCGGAGTAGGCGCTGTGGTTGCCCTGCATGACCAGCCCGTCGCCCACGACGTCGCTGCTGCGGGAGAAGAAGCCGCCGCCGGAGTTCGAGCTGTCGTTGTTGAGGAAGCGCACGTCGGTGAGGGTCACGTCCGCGCGCAGGAAGTAGGCCCCGCCGCCGTAGCGGGCGTAGCCGCCCTCGAACACGCTGTCCTGGATCGTCGCGGTGGCGTCGACGAACATCGCCCCGCCGCCGTAGTCCTGGTTCGTCAGCAGGTTGTCCGTGAAGCTCGAGCCCGTCACCGTGACCGCGCAGCCCTTGGCGAAGAGGCCGCCCCCGCGCTCGGCGGCGCTCCCGGTGACAACGACATCGGTGAGGCTCAGGGTCGAGCTGCCCTCGCAGAGCACGCCGCCGCCGGCCGTCACGATCGCGCTGTCGACGTCGGTGGCCGAAGCGGACAGGCCGTTCGCCAGGGTGAGGCCCTCGATGGACACGTCTCGCCCATCCTGGGTCAGCAGGATCACCGAGCCCGCGCCCTCGCCGGACAGGGTGGTCTGCGCGGCGCCCTCGGGGCCCTCCAGGCGCACGTCGGCCTCCAGGGAGAGGGTGGCGTACCAGGTGCCGGAGCAGACGCGGGCGGTGCCCGGCGCGGTGAGGCTCAAGGCCACGGGGTTGCCCTCGCTGCCCGCGAGCGACGGCGCGAGGTCGGACCAGGTGCCGTCCTCGGCCCACCAGTCCGCCAGGCCCGCGTCGGAGGTCCAGGCGGTGTTCGAGCAGTCGCTCCGGACGCCATCGCAGTACTCCGGGGCCCCGGGGTAGACGCTCGGGTCACTGTCATCACAGTCGGTGCCGTCTGCGACGACCCCCTCGGTCAGGGCGCAGGCCTCCAGGGAGGCGCTGGGGTCGCCGAAGCCGTCGCCGTCCGCGTCGTCGTAGAGCGTGAGCAGCACGCCCTCGTCCACGGCGTCGTCGCAGTTGTTGTCGACGCCATCACAGACCTCGGCGGCGCCGGGGTTGACGTCCGGATCGGCGTCGTCGCAGTCATCCGCCTCTGTGTAGCCGTCGCCGTCGGCGTCGACGGGGGCGGCGCTGTCATCGGCGCTGTCCACGGGCTCCTTGTCGCCGCAGGCGACGACGAGGAGGGAGAGCAGGAGGGAGAGTCGAGCGGGGGTCATGGCGATTCCTTGCAGCGGGGTTGTGCTCGGTCCCTACAGCAACGGGCGTGCCACGCCAGATCGGCCTCTGTGGCGTCCTCAGGCGACCTGCAGACCGACCGCCGTCGGTCGGCGGGGTGACCTGGGTCGGTGTCGTCGGTGGCGGTCGGGGGGGATCTGGTGCCACGCGAGGCTCCATCCACTACCGTGAACAGCGAGCACACCGTCCAGGTGATAGGCTTCTCCCATGAGCACCGCTGAGAACATCCTCCAACAAGCCCTCGACCTCCCTGAGCAGGAGCGCGTGGAGATCGCCCACAACCTCTACCGAAGCGTGCGTCCCTCCCCTGAGGAGATTGACGCCGCTTGGGCCAGAACGGCATCTGAGCGTTTGGAGGCGTTCAAGCGCGGCGAGCTGAAGAGCCAGCCCATGGACGAAGCCATCGCCGACATCCGAGCGCGCCTGCTGGCGAGACGTGGTTGAGCTCCTGGCCCAGGCCAAGGATGAGCTGGATGAGGCCGCAATCTTCTATGAAGACGAGCGAGAGGGGTTGGGGTTGGAGCTGCTGGACGAAGTCCTCGCCGCCCGCAAGCGGATCGCTGACTTCCCCGAGATGGGGACGCCCTGGGTGACGAAGGGTGCGTCTGAGGTGATCCGCTCCATGCGGGTCAAGCGCTTCCCCCATCGTCTCTACTACGTGACTGAACCCCACCTGCTCGTGCTGGCCGTCGCACACTTCAGGAGGAAGCCCGGGTACTGGCTTCCCAGGCTACGGGAGCTGTGACGTCGTCACACCTCCCCTGAACCACTCAAGCCCCGCCAGCGACGCTGACGGGGCTTGAATGGTCGGGGCGACTGGAATCGAACCAGCGACTTCCTGCTCCCGAAGCAGGCGCGCTACCAGACTGCGCTACGCCCCGACGGCCCCTGGCACGTATCCCTGCCAACCAGCGGCGTCAACCGCATGCGGACCCTGCAGCGCGTGCAGAATCCGCACCGCCGATCGCGCAGGAGGCCCCGTCCAGGGATGGCACAGCCCTTGCTGACACCATCCCTGACACCTGGAGCACCCATGAAGACCTGGATCCCCGCTCTCCTCCTCGGCCTCCTCCTCGCCGCAGCCACGTCCAAGCCGCAGTGCGACTCAGCGCCCGAAGACGTGCCAGGGGCCGAACACCCCTGAGTTGTCGCTCCCGTTCAGGCCACGGGACTGCCCCGCCAGGTTGCCGCTGCCCCCGTAGCTGCAGCCGTTGCTGTCGTAGCAGCTCTGCAGACCCACCCCGAGGGCCAGGTCGTCGTGGTAGGGGTAGCCGCTGGTGGCGCAGGAGGGGTTGGCGTTGAAGTAGGCCTGGCAGCCGCAGTTCCAGTCGCCCATCAGGCCGATCGCCGAGAGCGCCACCGTGTTGTTGATGCCCAGCCACTGGCAGGTGGTGCTGTGCACCGTGAAGCCCAGGTCGCTGATGTAGTCGGTCATGTCGCTGGCGCTGCCCGCGTCGGAGAGGTTCGTCGAGCCGGAGCTGTACAGCGTGTAGGTCGTGCCCGTCGCGAAGAAGTCGTACAGCGACATCGCGTAGTTGTGGGTGAAGGTGTAGCAGGCGCTGGTGTCGGTGTAGCAGATGCGGATCTCGTCGGTGTCCAGCTCGCTGTAGGCCCGGCTGTGGAAGTCGTCGCTGTCCAGCGGATCCGGCACGGTGGTGTCGTAGCTGGTGCTGCTCCAGTTGGCGCTGTTGTTGCCCCAGTAGGAGGAGCTGCCGTCGGCGGTCAGCAGAAGCGTCCAGCCCCCGCCGTCGGTGGTCATGTCGCAGTACGCCTCGAACGGCGTGCCGTCAGGCGAGATCCAGTAGACCCCGTCGCTGAGGCTGCCCCGCGCGGTCAGCACGTCGTCGCAGTCCAGGCCCGCGCAGGTCGCCGCGTCCCCCAACACCGCGCTGTCGTTGTCCACCGTGCCGTCGCAGTCGTTGTCCACCCCGTCGCAGGACTCGCTGCCCGCCGGGTTGACCGTCGCGTCCCCGTCGTCGCAGTCCGTGGCGTCCGACACCGTGCCGGAGGGCTGGGTGCAGGCCCAGGTGACGCTGCTGGCGTCCCCGTAGGTGTCCGCGTCGCTGTCCGCGTACCAGGCGGAGCCGGTGGAGGTGTCCAGATCGCTGTCCGCGTCGTCGGTGGCCCCGTCGCAGTCGTCGTCGATCCCGTTGCAGACCTCGGTGGCCGCCGGATTGACCGCCGCGTCCCCGTCGTCGCAGTCCGTGGCGTCCGACACCGCGCCGGAGGGCTGGGTGCAGGACCAGGTGACGCTGTCGCTGTCCCCGTAGCCGTCCGCGTCGCTGTCGGCGTACCAGGCCGCGCCGGTGGAGGTGTCCACGCTGGAGTCCTCGTCGTCGACCAGGGTGTCGCAGTCGTCGTCGATCCCGTTGCAGACCTCGACGGCGTCAGGGTTCACCGCCCCGTCGCCGTCGTCGCAGTCGGTGGCCGTGGCCACGTAGCCGGTGGGCTGGGCGCAGGCCTCGGTGGAGAAGGCCGGGTCGCCGTGGCCGTCACCGTCGCTGTCCTGGTAGTACGTGCCGGTCACGCCCTCGTCGATGGAGCCGTCGCAGTTGTTGTCGACCTCGTCGCAGACCTCGGTGGCGCCGGGGTGGATGGCCGCGTCCGCGTCGTCGCACTCCGCGCAGGCCGCGAAGCCGTCGCCGTCCGCGTCGGCGTAGCCCACGCTGCCGTCGCAGTTGTAGTCGTTGGGGTCGGTGCAGTCGTCCTCGACGGCGCCAGGGTGCCAGGCCGGGTCGCTGTCGTCGCAATCCCCGCCTGCAGCGGCGTAGCCCTCGGGCTGGGCGCAGGCCTCCAGGGTCTGGTCGTCGGCGCCGTAGCCGTCGGCGTCCCCGTCGCCGTACCAGGTCGTGGTCACGCCCTCGTCGACGACGTCATCGCAGTTGTTGTCGACGCCGTCGCAGACCTCCTCCGCGCCGGGATGGACCGACGCGTCGCCGTCGTCGCAGTCCTCCGCCGCCCCCACGCCGTCGCCGTCCTCGTCCACCAGCACGCCGGTGTCATCGCCGACGCCGGTCTCCGCGACGTCGGTGTCGTCCTTGCAGCCCGCTACCGCGAGCGCCACCAGCCAGACCACGCGCCTCATGCACACCTCCTCGGGGCCCGTCGTGGGGCCACGAGGAGCGTAGCATCACGCGGTGGCGGCGGCGCCGTCGCTGTCGGGCTTTCGGGTCTTCCGGGCCTTCTTGAGGTAGCGGGAGCGCTTGAGGCGGCTGACCTTGTCCAGGATCACCACCCCTTCGAGGTGGTCCATCTCGTGCTGGAGGATGACCGCCGGGTAGCCCTCGAACCACTCCTCGCGCGGCTCGCCGAAGGCGTCGAAGAAGCGGACCCGGACCCGACGGGGGCGGGTGAAGTCCTCCCAGAACTCGGGCACCGACAGGCAGCCCTCCTCCCAGGTGATCAGCTCCTTGCTGCGCTCGAGGATCTCGGGGTTGACGACGTGGTAGAGGTTCCGGGCCCGCTCGCGGCTGCCGTCCTCGTCCTCCTCGGCGAGGTCGGCCACCAGGATCCGACGCAGGTCGCCGACCTGGGGGCCGGCGAGCCCCACGCCAGGCGCGGCGTACATCGTCTCGGCCATGTCGGTCAGCCGCTTGTGCAGCGCCTCACCGAACTCGTCCCTCCGCACCGGCCGGGCCTTCTGGGTCAGCAACGGGTGGGGGACGGTCAGGATCGGCAGGATCGCCATCTTTGACCTCCGTGTCTGCTGAGAATCATAACCACCGGTGCGTGTAAGGGACAGAGTGATCGCGCCCAGGGCTGCGCTCTGGTATCTTTCCAACCCCACCCCGGGATGACAATGCCCCTCCACCGTCTCCAGTTGTGCGCCGCCCTCGCGGCGCTGCTCGTCGTGGGCTGCGGCGACAAGGAGTCCCAGGCCGACGAGGACGGCGACGGCTACACCGCCGACGTCGACTGCGACGACCAGGACCCGGCGGTCAACCCGGGCGCGGCCGAGGGCTGCGACGGCGTCGACAACGACTGCGACCTGGAGGTGGACGAGCCCGGCGGGGTCACCGGGGGCGTGAACCTCTACCCGGACGCCGACGCCGACGGCCACGGCGCGGGTGCGGCCGTCTCGGCCTGCCCCGGCACCCCCGGCCTGGTGGAGGCCGGCGACGACTGCGACGACGAGAACCCCACCGTGCTGCCCGGGGCCGACGAGCTGTGCGACGGCCTGGACAACGACTGCGACGGCGCGGTCGACGACGACCCCGTCGACGCGCCCACCTGGTACGCCGACCTCGACGGCGACGGGTTCGGCGGGTCGGCGGTCAGCGAGACCGCCTGCGAGGCCCCCGAGGGCTACGCGCCGGACGACAGCGACTGCAACGACGGCAACGAGGGCGTCTTCCCCGGCGCCGACGAGTACTGCGACGGCATCGACAACGACTGCGACGCCGTCGCCGACGAGGGCGGCGCCCTCGACGCCTCGGAGTGGTGGGTCGACGAGGACGGCGACAGCTACGGCGGCGAGGGCTCCACCCTGGCCTGCAACCAGCCCAGCGGCTACGCGCCCCTCGACGGCGACTGCGACGACACCGAGTCCGGCGTGAACCCGGGCGCGGTCGAGGTCTGCCGCGACGGCCTGGACAACGACTGCGACGGCACCTCCAACGACTGCAAGCTCACCGGCCAGCACACCACCGCCGAGGTGGACGCCGTCTACCACGGCATCGCCGAGTCCGACTACGCCGGCTACGCGGTGGCGTTGCCCGGAGACCTGGACGGTGACGGCTACCAGGACGTCGCCATCGGCGCCTACAACAACGACGACTACAAGCGCTCGGCGGGCGCGGTCTACGTGGTCTACGGCGACGGCACCGCCCCCACCGGGGAGATCGCGCTGTCCGACCACCCCTACATCCACGGCGAGCACTCCAGCGACTACATGGGCTACAGCCTGCACGCGGGCGGGGACATGGACGGCGACGGCCTCCAGGAGCTGCTCATCGGCGCCCACAACAACGACGAGGGCGGGGCGAACGCCGGGGCCGCCTACCTGCTCTACGGCGGCACCCCCCTCAGCGGCGACGACGCCGTCGACGAGGTCGCCACCAAGCTGGTGGGCGAGGCCGCCGGGGACTCCGCGGGCCGCACGGTCGCCCCCGCCGGGGACGTCGACGGCGACGGCCTGGACGACATCCTCGTGGGCGCGAAGTACGGCCACCTCAACCTGGGCGTGGCCTACCTCATCTACGGGGACACCACCCGGCTGGGCAGCAAGCTGAACCTGTCCTCCGCCGACGCCGCCTTCGAGGGCGACGCGGTCGGCGACTACGTGGGCGACCGCTTCGGCCTGACCGGCGCGGGCGACCTGGACGGCGACGGCTGCGGGGACTTCCTGGTGGGGGCCTACGGCTACGACCGCAGCAGCCGCAGCAACGCGGGCATCCTGGGGGTCTTCTACGGCGACGCCGTGCGGTACTCGGGGGACCTCCCCCTGACCGACGCCGACGCCCTCTACATGGGCTCCACCGCCAGCGACTGGTTCGCCCACAGCACCGCGAACGCCGGCGACACCAACGGCGACGGCTACGGGGACTTCCTGGTCAGCGCCCACCAGCCCGACTCCAGCCTGGGCCTGCCCGGGGAGGCCTACCTCTTCCTGGGCAGCGCGACCCGGCACAGCGGGCAGACCGCCGGGGTGAACGCCGCCGACGCCACCTTCCAGGGGGAGGCCGCCCTGGACTACGCCGGGTGGAGCCTGGCCGCCACCGACCTGGACGCCGACGGGTTCGCCGACCTGGCCATCTCCGCCTGGGGCAACAGCCAGGTCTCCTACCGCTCGGGGGCGGTGTATGTGATCTACGGCGACGGCGGCGTGGGCGGCGCCTACGCCCTGGGCGCCGACGAGGATCTGGTGCTCTACGGGCAGACCTCCACCGCCTACCTGGGCTGGTCGATGGCCGGGGGCGGCGACGCGGACGACGATGGCTTTGAAGACCTGCTCGTGGGGAGCTACGGGTTGAACAGCTACCGCGGCGCGGCGCTCCTGTTCAGAGGGTCCGGCCTCTGAGCGCCCCAACCCGGGCCGCGGACGGAGCGCATGATGGCACTGGGTCGCATCCCCCGCTTCTCCCCGAGCTTCTCCCCTGCTGAAGCCCTGATCGCGGCGCGCTACCTCGCCCGCGACGGCGACGACGGCCCCGTGGTCGAGAAGTTCGAGCGCACCTTCGCGGACTTCGTGGGCGCCCGTCACGCGGTGATGGTGCCCTCGGCGCGCTACGGCTTCCACCTCCTGCTCAAGGGCTGGGGCTTCGGGCCGGGGGACGAGGTCATCCTGCCGGCGCTGACCTACTTCGCGATCCCCGCCCTGGCCAAGGCCACCGGGCTCACCCCGGTCTTCGCCGACATCGGGCTCACCACCCACGTCCTGGACCCCGACGCCTTCGAGGCCGCGATCACCCCGCGCACCAAGGCGGTGGTGCCCACCCACCTGTTCGGCACCCCCTGCGACATGGACCGGATCCGGGCCATCGCCGCCCGCCACGGGATCAAGGTCATCGAGGACGTCGCCCAGGCCGCCGGGGCCCGCTACCGGGGCCAGCGGGTGGGCGGCCTCGGCGACGCCGCCTACTACACCTTCGGGCTGACCAAGAACATCACGACCCTCTCCGGGGCGATGGTCACCACCAGCGACGACGCCCTGGCCGCCGCCGTGCGCGCCGAGGTCGACGCCGGCAGCCTGGGCTCCCGTCGGACCGCCGCCAAGGAGGCCCTGGTGGGCACGGCGATGATGATCGCCACCCACCCCCTGGTCTACCCCTTCGCCGTCCACCCCGCGATCGTCCTGGGCAACCGCCTGGGCAAGGACCCCATCCACGAGCGCTTCGGCGAGGCACCGCGCACCTACGAGACGGTGCCCGGGTACTACCGCGAGGCCCGCCCCCGCGCGGTCCAGGCCGCCGTGGGCCTCAAGCAGCTCGAGCGCATCGAGGCGCTGAACGGCGCCCGCGTCCGCAACGGCCGCTTCCTGGACGAGCACCTGGCCAACGTGCCCGGCCTGGAGGTCCCCACCTACCCCGAGGGCGCCGAGCCCATCTACATGAGCTTCGTCGTCCACCACCGCGACCGCGACGGCCTCGCCGCCGCCCTGCGGTCCCGGGGGGTGGACACCACCGTCGGCTACATGAGCAACTGCGCGGACTCGGACCTCTTCCCTGACGAGCGCGCCCGCTGCCCGAACGCCGAGCGCGCGTACCACGATCTGCTGCACCTGCCCGTACACCCCAACCTGTCGGATGCGGATCGCCGGCACATGTGCGAAGCTGTACGGCAGTCCTGTCTGGAGCTGGGCCCATGAAGATGAACCTGCGCAATTACGCCAGGATCGGCCGCGCATTCGCCACCCGCCGCGTCCCGGTGTACGCCCACTTCGGCATCACCCACCGCTGCGACCTCACCTGCAAGATGTGCGGGATCTGGCGCTACGGGAACAAGAAGGAGGAGCTGTCTGTCGAGCAGATCCAGCAGATGGCCGAGCGCATGCGGCGACTGGGGGTGGTCCAGGTCTCCATCGGCGGCGGCGAGCCCTTCGCCTACGAGGAGCTGGAGCTGGCCGCCAAGGCCTTCGTCGACCAGGGCATCAACCTGCGGGTCCTGACCAACGCGGTCAACGTGCCCAAGGAGCGCCTGGACCGCATGCTGGAGTACGGCGTCCGCAACTTCTCCATCTCCCTGGACAGCCTCTACCCCGCCCGGTTCGACTACATCTGCGAGCACGAGGGCTCCTGGGAGGGCGCCGTTCGCAACATGTGCTACCTCTCCGAGCGCCTGCACGGCCAGGGGGGGCTGCTGGTGATGAACTGCGTCGTCAGCAACCTGAACCTGGAAGAGTGCCCGGACATGGTGCGCTTCGCCAAGGAGATCGGCTTCGCGGTGTCCTTCCTGCCGATCGAGCTGCTGCCCGACCCCAAGGCTGGCGTGCGCAACTGGGAGGCCCGCTTCATCCGCTACCGCCCCGAGATGGGCGTGGCCCCGGGCCCCCAGGGCGACGTGGGCGAGCGGGTCGACCGCATCTACGACACCCTCATCCGCATGAAGCGCGAGGGCTGGCCCATCCTGAACTCCACGCCCTACCTGGAGTCCAGCCGCACCTACCTCAAGACCGGCCGCTTCCCCGCCGACGGCTGCGACGCGGGCGCGCTGTACTTCTCGGTCAGCCCCAACGGCCAGTTCACCATCTGCCACCGCACGTCCCACGGCTACAAGCACTTCCTCGACCCCGACTTCGAGGACTTCTTCCACAGCGCCGAGTACGAGTACAAGCGCCAGATGGAGGCCGGGGCCTGCGAGGGCTGCATGCGGGCCTGCTGGATCGACACCAGCGCGATGTTCCGCACCGTCCAGGGCTTCTTCGAGACCGCCCGCCTCAACCTGGTGCCCGCCCGGGGCACCCCGGTGACCTTCGAGGAGGCGATGGGCTGGGCCCGCTACGACGACGTGCCCATCGTGCCCGGCCAGGGCGTGGCCAAGTAGCTACCGGCCCACCGAGGTGATCACCGGGTAGCCCTCCCACTGGCCGTTGTTCGCCTTGATCCCCCACAGGATCGCCACGATCGGGGACACGAACAGGATCGGGAAGCCCAGCCCGCAGGTGACCCCGATCACCGCCCCGGAGATGACGTACTGCAGCAGGCCGTGGAACACCGCCGACTGGATGGCGTGGTAGGCGATGAACTTCGATTTGTCTTTGTAGATCAAATAGATGATGAACGGCCCGATCGCCGGCAGCACGAGGTTGGCCAGGTGCGCGAGCATGCCCCACAGGCGGTCCTCGCTGTTGGGCGGGTCGCCGAAGCGCAGGGCGGGGGGGCCGTCCAAGGGGACCTGGGGGGGCTGCGGGGTGTCCATGAGCGCTCCAGCGGGGGTCGCCCGCGCATTCTACTGCGCGCCCCCCTTCAGGGTCAGCGTGATCCCGGAGATGTCCCTGCCTTTGAGGGCCAGCGGGTTGCAGTCGCAGGCCCCGAAGGGGTCGCCGGGGGTGGGCCCGTCGCCGTCCACGTCGACGAAGGCCTCGATCTCCAGGCTGCCGGCGTTGCGGGGCGCCTGGAAGCTGAACGGGCCCGGGGTGGTCTTGAGCTTGCCCAGGTAGCGGCGCCCGCCCGGGGCGTCGGGGTCGCTCAGGAAGATGTCGAGGTCGATGGTCTCGGCGTCGACGCCCTCGGCCACCACCGCACCGGACACGGTGATGGGGTCGTCCCCCAGCGCGCTGAACAGGGGCGGCGCGTCGGGGTTCAGGCCCCCGCCCTGGGGGGCGCCGCCCGGGGCGCCGTCGGGCGCGGGCTCCAGGCCCTCCGCCTTGGGGTCGCGCACATAGGCCCCCACCTGCAGGACGAAGTCGACGGTCTGCTGCGCGGCGTCGCCCACGGTGATGGTCTGTCGCTGGTAGGGGTCGGTGGGATCGGGGCCGTCGCCGGCCTGGTCCTGGAAGGCCTCGACCACCAGCTCCCCCAGGCCCCGGGGCACCTGCAGGGTGTAGGCGCCCGCGCCGGCCAGCACCGCCTTGCCCACGTACTTGTCGCCGGTGGGCGACTTGGGCGCGGGCACGCGCATGTCCAGGGCCACCAGGCCCTCGTTGCCCCCGGAGATGGTGCCGGTGAGGGTGGTCCAGGGGCCGTCGTGGTCCTTGAAGGGGCTCTGGGCCTGGGCCCCGGCGGCGGCGTTGACCTTGAGCCGGCCGCCCTCCTCCAGGGCCAGCACGAGGCCCATGGCGGGCACGTCCGCCACCTCGATGGACAGGGCCGCGAAGGGATCCAGCTCGGAGGGACCGTCGCCGTCGGGGTCCTGGAAGGCCTCGATGGTCATCGCGCCGAAGCCGACCGGGGCCTCGATGGAGAAGGCGCCCGGGGCGTCCAGGAAGACCTTGCCGAGCTGGCTGAAGCCGCCCTCGCTCTCGGGGTCCGGGGCTCGGAAGTCCATCTCCACCGCCTGCGCGGCGTCGCCGCCGGTGATCAGGCCGCGCACGGGCACGGTCTCGCCCGCGTAGCCGTCGAACGGCCCGCCCGGCTTCGCCCCCTCGGTGTGGGCGACGTCATGGTGGGCGACCTGGTGGTGGGCGGCGTCGCTGTGGGCGACGTCATTGGGGGAGCCCCCGACCGAGCCTCCCTCCGGCGCGCTGGCGAAGAAGCGGGGATCCAGCGGCATGGGCTCGCCGGTGGTCCGCTCCGGGCACCCGGTCAGCAGCAGCAGCGCCGCGATCAGCCCGCGCATCCGTGGGCTCCGTCCCGGTGGGCCCGGTACCAGTCCAGCGTGCGGCGCAGGCCCTCGGCCAGGCCCACCTGCGCGGTCCAGCCGAAGCCCTCCCGGGCGCGGGAGACGTCCAGGCACTTGCGCGGCTGACCGTCGGGCTTGGACGTGTCCCAGCGGATCTCGCCCCGGAAGCCGCAGACCGCCGCGACGGTCTCGACCAGCTCGCGCACCGGGACCTCCCGGCCGTTGCCGATGTTCACCGGCTCAGGGCTGGACCAGCGCCGGGCCATCGCCAGGATCGCGTCCGCGCAGTCCTCGACGTAGAGCAGCTCCCGGGTGGCCCGGCCTGTGCCCCAGGCGACGATGTGGTCGTCGCCCCGGTCAGCGGCCTCCAGGCACTTGCGCATCAGCGCCGGCACGACGTGGGAGCGGGCGGGCTCGAAGTCGTCCCGGGGTCCGTAGAGGTTGGTGGGCATCGGGAAGACGGCGTTGAAGCCGTGCTGGTCGTGGTAGGCGCGGCCCTGCTCCATCAGCATGCGCTTGGTCAGGCCGTAGGCGGCGTTGCTGGGCTCGGGGTAGCCGGAGAAGAGGTCGGCCTCGCGCATGGGGATGGGGGCGGTGCGGGGGTAGGCGCAGACCGAGGACACCCCCACGAAGCAGTCCACCCCGGCCGCCCAGGCGGCGTGCAGCACGTTGGTGTTCATCAGGGCGTTGTTGCGGATGACCTCGGCGGGGTGGGCCCGCATGTAGCCGATGCCGCCGCCGTCCACCGCGCAATGGATGACCCAGGAGGGCCGGGCCTCGGCCATCAGCCGGGCGCAGGCCGCCGCGTCCCGCAGGTCGAACGACGCCGATCGCGGCACGACCGCCTCGGCGCCGCCCGCCCGCAGCCGGTCGACGACGTGGGAGCCCAGGAAGCCCGCGCCTCCGGTGACCACCACGCGCCGGCCCGCCAGCTCAGACATTCGAATACGGCTTCCGGAACTCGAGCAGGCTCAGGCCCGAGATGATCTCGCCGACGCCGCGGTGGATGTCCACCTCGGTCTCGAAGCCGAGCTGGCGGATCTTCTGGTAGGAGACCTCGTAGTCCCGCTTGTCCTGGTCGCTGCCGATGGCCGCGAAGTGGACCATGAAGTCCAGCTTGGTCTGCAGCAGCTTGACGATGTCCTCCTTGGTGTAGTTCATCGACTCGTGGCCCACGTTGAACACGTTGTCCACCATCCGGTCCCAGTTGTCCAGGGTGAACACCACCGCGCGGGCCATGTCCCAGACGTGGATGAAGGTCCGGCGGAAGTGCTTCTCGTAGACCACCAGGTAGCGCTGCACCAGCGCCTGCCAGGCGAAGTCGTTGATCATCAGGTCCAGCCGAAGCCGCGGCGACAGCCCGAAGGCGGTGGCGAAGCGGTAGGAGACGCAGTTGCCGCGCTCCATGCACAGCCGCTCGGCCTCGGTCTTGGTCTCGCCGTACAGGGACAGCGGGTTGAGGGGGGTCTCCTCGGTGCAGATGCCCTCCACCTCGCCGTAGTTGCTGCCGGTGGAGGCGTAGATCAGGCGGGTCTGCGGGTCCATCGCGGCGATGACGTTGAGGGTGCCCTGGACGTTGACCGCCTTGGCGCGGTCGGGCTCCTTCTTGCAGAGGGGGTAGCCCACCAGCGCCGCGAGGTGCACCACGGCGTCGGCGCCGTCGAACTCCCGGGCCAGCAGCTCCCGGTCGAGCACGTCCCCTCGGGTGAAGGAGAAGGTCTGATGGATGAACAGGTCCATCAGGGCACCCGGCCCGTACATCAGGTTGTCGATGACGTGCACGCGGTACCCGGCGGCCAGGAGCTGACGAATCAGCACGCTGCCGTAGTACCCCGCGCCGCCCGTGACGACGATTCGCTCACCGGCCATCCAGGAACTCCTTCAACGCATCCTGCAGGAGGGCCCCGTGTCCGGGGCCGAAAGCGTGGCTGTTGCCGACGAAGAACCCGCGCTCATGCACGGCGTCGGCGTTGGGGAGGGGGCCCGCCACCCGCGCGGTCGGCAGGTGCTCGAACGCGGGCTGTCGGGCGAGGTTGCTGCCGGAGATCGGGCGCGTGGCGATGCGCCGGGCCTCCAGGGCCGCCTTGAGGGCTTCGCGGTCCACGCCGGGCCCGACCAGCATCGGGAAGGCCATCGCGGCGTGGCGCTGGCCGGGCTGCTCGGGGAAGCAGCGGATCCGGGGGGAGAGGGGGGCGAGGGCGGCGCACCAGCCCTGGTGGTTGCGCTGCCGCTGGTCGAGCCAGGCGTCCAGGCGCTTGAGCTGCTGGCGCCCGAAGGCGGCGGCCAGCTCGGTGGGGCGCAGGTTCCAGCCGGCGGTCACGAACAGGAAGCGGCGGTCGATCTCCGGGTTCGCGGCGGCCAGGGCGTCGGCGTCGCTGCGCTCCCGCACCCAGCCGTGGGCCCGCAGGGAGCGCGCGGCGTCAGCCAGCTCGGCGTCGTCGGTGACGATCATGCCGCCCTCGATCGTCGTCAGGTGGTGCGAGAAGAAGAACGAGAAGGTCCCCATCGCCCCCTGCGCCCCCACCCGGCGGCCGTGGATCTCCGCGCCCGGGGCCGCGCAGGCGTCCTCCAGCACGGTGAGCCCCAGGTCCAGGAAGGGCTGGATGGGCGCGGGCTGGCCCAGCAGGTGCACCACCACCACGCCCCGGGTCTTGGGGGTCATCGCCGCGCGGGCGGCCTCCACCGAGACGCAGAGGGTGTCGGGGTCGATGTCCACGAGCACCGGGACGAGGCCGAGCTGGGCGATGGGGAACAAGCTGGTGGACCAGGCCACCGCCGGTACCAGGACCTCATCGCCGGGGGACAGCCGCCCGCAGTGCACCAGCGCGGCGAGGGCCACGAGGTTGGCCGAGGAGCCGGAGTTCACCATCACGCCGGCCTGCGCGTCGCACCAGGCCGCCCACTCCGCCTCGAAAGCGCGGACCTCCCGCCCCATCGTCACCCAGGTGGAGAGCAGCACCTCCAGCGCCGCCTGCACCTCCGCCGCGCCGTAGGGCACCACCTGGAGCGGCAGACCCTCCGCCGGGTCGTGCGCCTCCACCGGGAAGCCCTTCATGCGCTCCGCGATCCAGTCCGCGATTCCTTCGCCCTGACTCATGGGGACTCGCCCTCGGACGGTACCCGGGCATCATAGCGGCTGCGGCGGCCGACGGTCGGCCGAGGCCGGATTCGCGCCGGATCCCGACCCCCTGAGCCGCGCGCCCGCTCAGCCGAGCTGCTGCAGGTGGAGCGCGAGCCCGGCGAAGCGCAGGCGGGCGTATTCCAGGAAGTCGAAGTCGATCGGGGAGTGTCGCGCCTGGATGACCGCCCAGGTGCCCCAGAACAGGTGGTCCGGCAGCACGAAGAAGTCGACGATCCGACCGAAGTCCGCGACCGCGTCGGGGGTGGCCTCCGGCCCGAGGTAGGCCGCGATCACCGCCGCCCGCACCTGGGTCGAGGGGAAGCGCCGCGCGAAGTCCGAGTCGAAGCCGGCGTACTCGCAGAAGTGGTTGGCCAGGTCGAAGCCGGCGTAGCTGCAAGCCCCGTACTCGTAGTCGATGAGGCGCACCTCCCCGGTGGCCTCGTTCAGCAGGATGTTCCCGGAGAGCAGGTCGTTGTGGGCGAGCACGGGGCGCACCGCCGCCAGCGCCCCCGGCGAGGTGGCCCCCGGCAGCACCTCGGCCTCGAAGCGCCGCCGCAGCCCGGCCAGCGTCGCGGCCTGGCGGGCGAGGTCCAGGGCCCGGTAGCGCTCGGCGTCGTCGCCCTCGAAGGTGAAGCCGCAGGCGGTGGCCATCCAGCGCTCCAGGGTGCGCCACAGGGTGGGCGTGGGGTCCGCGACCGGCAGGGCGTGCAGCGCCCGCAGGCGCGCGGCGATGGCGGGCCGGAGCGCGGGGAGGCCCATCTCATCGGGCTTCAAGGCACGGAAGCCCTCCAGGAAGCCCTCCAGCCGGCCGTTTCGGAAGCGGCCGTGGTAGGCCGGGGCGAAGCCCACCCGGCTCAGGAGAGCGAACAGGCGGTTCTCAGCCGCCCGGTCCACCACGACCTCGGTGTTCCGGCCGTAGATCCTCAGGAGCAGCGGCGGGCAGCCCGGCGCATCCAGGCGGAAGAGCAGGTTCGTGATGCCCCCGGGCACGACCCGCGCGGTGAGGGCCTGCGCCTGCGCCCACGCCGGCACGATCGCGCGGGCCACCGCCAGCATCTGCGCGTCGCGGTCGGGGGCATCGGGGTCCACGGACGCCGGCAGCACGCGATCGGGGTTGTCCCGGAACGGCGCGGCCATCAGCGCGCGGGCCCGTGGCCCTTGACCGCGCCGAGCCGCTCCTCCAGGGACCAGTCCGCGTCCCAGCGCGGGGTGTGGCAGGAGGTGCAGACCTCCTCGATGACGCACTCGGGGCAGCTCGCCCCCAGGCCGAGGATGTTGGAGGGGGTGGGCGAGGCGACGTGGCGCTCCCCGGGGCCGTGGCAGCTCTCGCAGCCCACGGACTCGTCCACCCGATAGTCCTCGATCTGCCGGGTCCCCATCGCGGTGCGGCTGGGGGTGGCGTGGCAGCGCACGCAGTCGGGGTCCTTCTGCTGCTTGCGGTCGAGCCGCTCCATCGCGTGGCCGTGGACCGAGCCCTGCCAGGCCTGCACCTCGGCAGGGTGGCAGCTCTGGCAGGCCGCCGCCCCCACGTTCGCGCCCTCGGGGAAGGCCAGCAGGGGGCGCTCGGCCTCGCCCCCCACCAGCGCCTGCCAGCGGGCCTCCTGCTCGGCGTCGGTGAGGTGGCTGGCGAGGTAGTGGTCGATGTGGGGCAGGCCCTTCTCCAGCGAGAAGGCGATGCTGTGCTCGGCGTCGTGGCAGCCCGCGCAGGCCTCCCGGGCGTCCACCGCCTCGCCGTCGTGGGGGCCCCCGGGGGAGTGGCAGGACTCGCAGGTGACGTTGGCCATCATCGAGCCGTGGTCCCCCATCACGAAGCCCGAGGGCTGCCCCAGGCCGGTGACGTGGCAGCCCACGCACTTGGGGTCCTCGGCCTTGTCCCGCATGTACAGGGTGCGGTAGGCGATGGCGTGGTGGGTGAGCGTCCAGCTCAGCAGCTCGTCCTCGTGGCAGGCGCCGCAGGCCTGGGGGCCGAGGTAGGTGCCGGGCTTGAAGTGGGAGAACGGCTGCTCGGGCCACAGGCTCAGCTTGACCATCAGCCCGGCGCCGGCGCGCCAGGGGTAGTAGGCGTCCCGGGCGACGAAGCCGCCATCCCGGGGCTCCACGATGACCACGGTGGGGGTGGAGCGCGCCCCGACCGCCTCGGCGAAGTCCCGCCCCGCGTCGTGCAGGACGGGGAAGGGCACGTCGAACTCTTTGTTGAAGGCGCTGATCTGCCGCGCGGTGGCGGTCGCCGCGGCCACCCCCAGGAAGTCCACCCGGTCCCCGATCTCGCCGTGCAGCGCGATGACCTCGGGGATGGTGGCCCGGCAGTGGGGGCAGGTCGGCGAGAAGTAGTAGAGGAAGGTGGTGCGGGTGACGCGATCGGCCACGAAGGCGGGCAGCTCCACCGGCACCGCCTCCAAGGGGGCGAGGATCTGCGCGGTGCGCGCGGCGGGGGAGCCCTTGTGCCAGCCCCGGGCGTCGCGGTCGGTGTCCGCGCCCAGCGCGAGCAGGGCGACGAGGAGCAGCCAGAGGGTCGAGCGCGTCATCGCCGTTACACTAACCCTCCGGAGGTGCGCTGTGTCGGAGCCTGTCGTCCCACAACCAACCCCCGAGGGCCTCTCCGCCCTCCGCTTCATGGTCGGCCGCTGGCGGGTGGAGGGCGTGCAGCACGGCGCGCCGGTGCGGGGCCTCACCGTGGTCCAGCCCATGCTGGAGGGCTCCTTCCTGGTCTCCCGGGAGACCCTGCTCCAGCCCGACGGCGGCGTGGACTACGAGGACCTCTGCCTGTACTGCTTCAACGCCGCCGAGGCCGACCTGGAGGTCCACCACTTCATGGCCCCCGGCGTGCACGAGTCCCACAAGGTGCTGCCCCTGGAGGGCGGCGGGGGCTTCCACTGGGTGCCGCGCCGCTCCCTGGCCACCATCGTGCGCATCTACACCGGCCAGCCCTGGCGCGTCGAGGTCTGGCACCACGACGCCCCCGAGCCCGAGGTCGTGCTGCGCTACTACCCCGCCTCCTGACCCCCCCACCGGATCGCCGCCGCGCCCCAGGCGTAGCTGACCCCGGCGCTGGCCATCACCACCAGGTCCCCGTCCCGCAGCAGGCCGCGCTGCTCGGCCAGCTCGATGGAGAGGATGGGGTCGAGCTGCCCCAGGTGCCCGTAGCGCTCCAGGTAGATGGACTGGTCGTCCCGCAGCCCCAGCTCGGCGAGGGTGGCGTGGTGGGCGGAGCGCTTCATGTGCAGCAGGGCGAGGTAGTCGATGTCCGCGACCCGGGCGCCGCTGGCGGTGACCGCCTCCTGGATGACCCGCATGAAGTTGCGGTGGCTGCGCGCCCGCAGCCGCGCCTTCATGCCCTCGACGTCGGTGACGTCCAGCATCGCCGCGGGGGTGCCGGCCAGATCGGGGGTCATGGGCTGCACGGTGCCGCCCGCCGGGACGTGCACGTCGTCGGCGAAGTCCCCGTCGCTGACCAGGGACGCCTCCAGGACCACGTTGCGGTCCAGGCCGCGCCGCAGCAGCAGCGCCCCGCCCGCCGCCGCCAGGCTGTACATGAACGACACCCGGGGGTTGCGGTAGTCGATGAGGTCGCCGTTGCGGTAGCCCCCCGCCAGCAGCACCGTGCGCAGCCGGGGGTCGTCGCGCATCATGGCCCGGGCCACCTTGAGCGCCGCGATGGTCGTGCAGCAGCGCTGGGCGAGGTCCACCGCCCAGGCGTTCCGGGCGCCCACGAGCTGCTGGATCTTGATGCCCGAGACCATCAGCGGGTGCTCCTTGTGCTCCTCGCTGATGGAGAGCACGAGGTCGACCTCCAGCGGGTCCACCCCGGCCTTGTCCAGGGCGGCGCGGGCGGCGCGGGCGCCCATCGCTGCCGGGTGGTCGTCGGGCCCGGGCATGGGCTTCTCCAGGATCCCGAACTTCCGCTCGATGACGTCCTGGGGGATGCCCGTCGCCTCGGCGAGCTGCGCGGCGCTCATCCGGGGCGCGGGGGTGTAGACGCCGGTGGCGACGATGCCCACCGGCTCGGCATCACGGAACATCACTCCTCCATCAACCGCCGTTGTCCTCCAGCAGGATCACGCCGAAGACGTTGCCCTCGCCGATGGCGTCCACCAGGGCCTGCGCCGCCGCGTCGGGCAGCGCGCCGTTCTGGCGGACCTCCAGGTCCCCGCCCACCCAGCCGACGTCGTGCAGCCCGGTGACGTCGATGAGCGCGTCGTTGCCCACGATGGCGAGGTCCCGGTCCACCAGGCTGAGCGCCGAGAGGCCGTCCAGGGCCACCAGGGCGTCGTTCTCCTGGATGACGAGGTCGCTGCCGGCGGTGGTCAGCGGCCCCAGGCCGGAGAGCGAGGCGAGGTTGGCGTTGCGCAGCAGGTAGATGTCCCCGGAGACCGAGGACAGCGCGCCCAGGCCGGAGAGGTCGGCCAGCCCCGGGTTGTCCATGAGGATCCACTCCCCCTGGATGCCGGAGAGGTGGTCCAGCCCGGCGAGCGAGGTCAGCCCTCCGTTGCCCACGACGCGCAGGGTGTCGACGCTGGTGACGTCGTCCAGCCCGGTGAGGTCCGCCAGCCGGGTGTTGCCCTCCAGGTCCACCGAGCCGCCCACCACGTTGAGCCGCGGCGTCCCCAGCGCGGTCAGGGCGGTGCCGGCGAGGGTGAGGTCGGCGGTGATCCGGGTGAGCGCGCCCAGGCCCAGGGTCGAGAGCCCCGTGCCGGTGACGCTCAGCCCGCCGACCCGCGCAAGCTGGGGCCAGGACGCGTCGGTGAGGCCCGCCCCGGCGCTCAACGTGAGCACGCCGGTGACCGCGGTGAGGTCGGGGAAGGAGAGCGCGACCAGCGCGCCGTTGTCGCCGACGGTGAGCGCGCCGTCCACCGTCGCCAGCGCCGGGAACGCCACCTGCGTAAGCGCCGGGTTGCCCCGCACCCGCAGGTCCCCGGCCACGGCCTCCACCGCCGCGAAGGCGTCGAGGTCGGTCAGGTGGTCGTTGTCGGTCAGCGTCAGGGCGTCGAGGGCAGCCGGCAGCGGCGCCAGGGTGGTCAGCGCGGCGTTCCCGCTCACCGTCACCGCCCCGGCGAAGCCCGCCGGCGGCAGGCCCGCCACCGCGACCAGGGCGGGGTTCTCGGAGACCGCGAAGGCCCCGCCCAGGGCCTGGAGCGCACCGCCGTCGAGGGCCTCCAGCGCCGGGTTGCCGGTGACGATGAGGTCGCCGGTGACCTCGCAGAGGCAGGCCAGGGCGATGAGGCCCGCGCCCGGGTGGCCCTCGACGGTCACGCTGCCCTCGACCGCGTTGGCCGCCGCGCAGAGGGCCTGCTCGTCCTCCAGGGAGGTCAACCGCACGTCCCCGACCTGCAGGACCCGCCGCGCGCAGTCCGCCAGCGCCGCGTCGGCGCCGTCGCAGTCCTGGTCCCGCCCGTCCAGGGGCACGTCGGTGGCGTCCGGGTGGACGCCGGGGTCGGCGTCGTCGCAGTCGCCGGCCTGAAGCACCTCCCCCGCGTCGCCGACGCAGGCCGCCCGGGCCGTACCCGGGTCGCCGAAGCCGTCGCCGTCGCTGTCGGCGTACCAGGTCGGGGCTTCAGCGCAGCCGGTGTCCGTGACGTCGATGGGACCGCTGTCATCGACGGGCGCCTCGCCGTCGCACCCGATCCAGCAGAGCCCCAGCAGCGCGAGCCGCGTCACCGACACCTCCAGTCTCCTGCGTTGTATCCTGCCGGGGTCTCTGCGGGAGGTGACCATGGCCTGGGTGCTGCGCGGGGTCGCCGGAGCGCGCCGGGTCGAGGCCTGGAATCTGGCGGTGGGCCAGGGCGCCCGGGTCACCCTCACCTTGGATCTCGCCCCGCCCCCGGGCCCGTGGACCCTGGAGGGGCGCCTGCCCGACGGGACGGCGCTGTGCCTCTCGATCTGCAGCCTGCGGCCCGAGGGCGGGCGCTGGACCGGCGCGGTGGAGGCGCCGCCCCCGGTCGAGGCCTCGTACGCGTCCACCCCGGAGGAGTGGCTCTACTGCACCGGGGTGGACATGGACACCGGGGAGCGCGCGATCCCGCCCTTGAGCCCACGGGACCTGGCCGCCGTGGCCAGGGGCCGCCCCGAGCAGGCCGAGCACCCCGAGCGCCTGGAGGCCTGCCTCAACGGCTGGCTGGACGGGGTGGAGGACCTGCTGCTGCCCCCGCCGCCGGGGGAGCGGGAGGCCCGGGAGCTGACCGCGCGGGCGGCGGCGGCGAAGGGGCAGCTCGGCGTCGTCCACGGGGTCGACGTCCGGCGGCTCGCCTCGGCGGGCTGGGGGGTGGTCTTCGCCGAGGACGACCCCCTCCAGGCGCTGCGCCGGGCGCAGCTCGCGCCCCTGCTGGCGCACCGCCAGGCCGGGGCCGGGCCCCGCTACCGGGAGCTGGTCTACCGGGCCGGCTGGGACAAGCCCGACTTCCTGGCATCCTACGGCGCGAGCCCGGGGCGGGTCGACCCCGCGTGCCTCCCCTACTACCTGCTGCTGGTCGGGGATCCGGACCAGATCCCCTTCGACTTCCAGTACCAGCTCGGGGTGCAGCACGCGGTGGGGCGGCTGCACTTCGACGACCTCGCGGCCTTCGGGCGCTACGCGGCGAGCGTGGTCGAGGCGGAGACCGCAGGCAGCGATCGCCAGCCGGACGCGCTGTTCTTCGGCACCACGAGCGACCCGGGGGTCAGCGGCGTCACCCGGGGGCTGCTGGAGCCGCTGGCGCAGGGGGCCGGGCGGCCGGTCTGTGGCCTCACCGGGCCCCAGGCCACCCGGGACCGCCTGCTGGACACCCTCGACCAGCGGCGCCCGGCGCTGCTGTTCACCACCACCCACGGCGCCGAGCACCGCGCCGTGGAGACCGAGGCCCAGCGCCGCACCCAGGGGGCCCTGGTCTGCCACGGCTGGCGCGGGCCGGGCGCGCCCCCCGCCCCCGAGACCCTGCTCACCGGAGATTCGCTGGGCGATGACGCCCACGTCCACGGCCTCATCGCGATCCACTTCGCCTGCTTCGGCGCGGGCACGCCCCGGGTCGACACCTTCACCCGCAGCCTGCTGCAGGGGCGCGGCCTGGCCCCCCGACCGCTGCGGGCCCGGCGGGATCAGGTCTCCTGGCTGCCCCAGGCCCTGCTCGGGCACCCCAACGGCGGCGCGCTGGCGGTGATCAGCCACGTCGACCGGGCGTGGAGCAGCAGCTTCCGGCACATGACCGGGCAGGGGGCTGGCGCGCCCGCCGAGCGCAAGCACTTCGAGGCCCTGCTGCGGGGGCTGGAGCAGGGTCTGCCCGTGGGCGCGGCCTTCGATGACTTCGGCACCTGGTACGCCGAGCGGGACAGCAGCCTGCGGAGCCTGATGGAGCTGTTCCTGGAGGGCGAGGCGGTGGAGGACCGAGACCTGGCGATGCGCTGGATGGCCGCCAAGGACGCCCGGAGCTGGGTGATCCTGGGCGACCCCGCGGTGCGACTTCAGTGATGGAGGGGACCCCTCGCTTCTCGGAGCGGCTCCCCGCGGAGGCCCTGCGCCCCCTGATGGTGCGGCGGGACGGCCCCGGCCTGCGGCGCTTCGGGCTCCAGTACGGCCTGTTCCTGGCCTCGATCGCGGCGACCCTGGCGCTCACCGGGCCGCTGCGGGTCGCGGCGGTGCTCGCCCACAGCGTCCTGCTGGCCAGCCTGTTCGCGCCCTTCCACGAGAGCACCCACCGCACCGCCTTCCGCACCCCCTGGCTGAACGACGCGGTGGCCTGGCTGGCGGGGGCGCCACTGCTGTTCCCGCCGCCGTTCTACCGGGACTACCACTTCGCCCACCACCGCCACACCCACGACCCGGAGCGCGACCCCGAGATCCACCTGGCCCCCGAGAAGCTCGCCCGCTGGGCGTCGAACCCGATCGGGCACCTGGTGACGCTCACCGGGCTGCCGCTGCTGGCGATGACCCTCTTCGCGCTCGCCGCGCTCGCGCTGCCCCATCGGGCGGCGTGGTGGGCGCGCTGGGCGCCCTACGTGGCCCCGGCGCGGCGCTTGCGGGTGTCCCTGTCGTCGGGCGGGCTGCTGCTCGGCGTCGCGGCGCTCACGGTGGGGGCGCTGGGATGGCCCGCCCTGTGGGGGCTGGTGGCGGGGCAGGTCGTGGCCCGCGCCCTGCTGACGATGTTCTTCTCGGCGGAGCACGTCGGGCTGCCCTTCGAGGGCGACGCCCTCTCCCGGACCCGCAGCACCCGGACCAACGCGCTGGTGCGCTGGCTGATGTGGAACATGCCCTGGCACGCGGAGCACCACGGCTGGCCCGGGGTGCCGTGGCACGCCTTGCCCGCGCTCCACGCGCTGGTGGAGGACCAGCTCCCCAACCTCGCGCCCGGCTACCTCCGGCTGCACGCGGCGGTGCTGCGGGGCGAGGCTCAGGGCTCGGCCAGCCCTGGCGGCGGCAGGGGGCTCGCCCGCTGAGCGACCCGGGGGTCGGGGTCGGCCCGCGCCGCGACCAGGGCGGGGTGCTCCGGGGCGACCTGGGCGAGCAGGCGGGCGGCGCTCCAGCGCAGCAGCGCGTCGTCGCCGGCCAGGGCCTCGACCAGGGCGTCCTGCCCGTCCTCCACCCGGGCGGCGGCCTCCAGCTCGGCCAGGGCGAGGTCCCGGGCGGGGTCGTCGTCCGCGGGGCGGGCGCCGGTGCCCAGGTCGAGCAGGAACACCGCCGGGATGCCCTGCTCGCCGGGGTAGTAGTCGCGCCACAGCCCGCCGTCCCGGGCCCGGTCGACCGCCCAGCGGCGCTCGGCGTGCAGGTTGCGGAGCTGCTGAGCGGCCTCGGGGGGGGCGCCCTCGGCCAGGGTCAGAGGGTCGGGGATGGTGTCGGCGCGGCCGGCGACCGCGAGGCTCCAGAGGCGCTCCACCGCCCGCTGGCCGACCTCGGGGTTCGCCCAGGCGTCTGTCCAGGCGTCCCGCACCCGGGCGGCCTGCTCGACCAGCGGCGGGAGGGCGAAGGGCCCGGGGCGGCTCAGCACGGCGATGAGGACGTGGCCGTGGCACATTGAGGCGAAGCTGCCGGCCCCCAGGCACAGCCGCACCGCGTCGGCGTACTGGTCGGGGCCGGGCGGCACCGCCTCGGCCGCGGCGAAGAAGCAGTCCTGGCGCGCGCGGTCGTCGTCCACGGACACGCAGGCGGCGGCGGCGGCGGAGACGCGGCCGGCGGCGGCGGCCTCGCGGGCCCGGGTGGAGAGGCACAGCCCGTCGTCGGCGCTACAGGATCCCGGGTCCGGCGCGGTGGCCGCCCAGATGTCCAGCAGCGCGTCCGGCACGACCACGTCGGCGGGTGGCGCCGGGCGCAGCGCGGGCGCGGCGTCCGCGGCGCGGGGCGGCACGGTCCACAGGTGCGGGCGCTGGTTGAACCGGGCGCAGCGGTCCCGGGCGGGCCCGGCCTCCAGGGCCGCGCACAGCGCCCCGGTCTGCCCCGGGTACCGCTCGGCGAGCCGCGACACCGCCACCTGCTGGACCACCGGGTCGTCCAGGGCCCGGACCCGCGCGGCCACCCCGTCGGGGTCCTCGGGCCAGGCGGCGACCAGGGCGTCCGCGGGATCCTCCGGGGTGGAGGTGCAGGCCAACAGCAGCAGCAGCGTCAGGGGCAGTACTCGCACCCGTCCCACCCGTCCGGCAGACAGGTGTTCGAGAACATGAGCGTCTCGCCCGTCTCGGGGTTCTTACCGCAGGTCTCGGCGTCCCCGCAGCCCAGCTCGCCGTCCATGCAGCCGGCCCAGATGGTCCGCCAGTTGCTGTAGTCGCCCGCGCAGACCTCGTCCTCGGGGGCGCCCAGGATGGAGGCGCAGTCCGAGCGGGCCTCGCAGGCGGCCTGGTCCAGGGAGGCGCAGGCGGCGGGGGTCGCGGAGTCATCGGCGCCGCTGTCGTCGGTGGCGCCGCTGTCATCGGAGCCTCCACCGCCGACACAGGCGGCGAGCAGGGCGATCGGGAGCAGGCGAAGTGAGGACATGGGGGCTCCTTGCCGCCGACGAGGCGGCCCCTGACCCGCGCTCATCGTGCCACAACGGCGCAGGGGGCGACCACCGCCCGCCGATCGCACGACACAGCGGATGCGCCACATGCACCTGCGCGGGCTTGTCATGCGGGGTGGCGCCGATCGCGGCGGCGGTCGCGGACGGCCTCGTCGGAACCACCCTCCAATCCGGGATCCCCGGCGCCCCGGCGGCCCGCGGACCCCGCTCCGGGGGGCGCGGAGCGGGCCGTTGAGGGCCGCGAAGGATCCGGACCTCGCCGGTCCTCTGCTATCGTCGCAGCGAGGTTGGAATGCCCATCGTCGTCCGCGTGGTCCAGGAGAGCGAGGGCGGCTGGCGTGTGAGCGTCGGTCGGCCGGATCAATGTCCCACTGAAGCCCGGCCGGATCCGGCCGCGGTCGCCGCCTTGAAGCGCGCCTGGAACCAGCTCCAGGACTTCGAATCGACGACCATGTTCCCCGGCCAGGAGCTGGAGCGCACCCGCATGGAGGAGGAGGTCGGCCGCGCGCTGACCGCCGTCCTGCACGCCGACGAGGCGCTCGACGCCCACGTCAGCCGGGAGCTGCGGCTCGCCCAGGCCGAGGACACCCGCCTGGTCGTGGCCGTCGGCGCGGCCGATGACACCCTCGGCCGGCTGCCCTGGGAGCTTTTCGCGGACGCCCCGGACGGCGACCCCATCGAGGGCCTCGACCTGGGCGCGGTGGTCCGCCTCGCGGCCACCCCGCACCACCACACCGAGCGCGGCGCCCCGGGCATCGGCCTGCGCATCCTGCGCTGGTGCCCCAGCCCCGACGTCCCCGCCTGCGCCGAGCGCATCGCCGAGCTGGACGGCCTCGCCCGCCAGCTCTCCCCCATCCGCTGCCTGGACCTGCCGCTGCGCCTGGAGCCCTCTCCGGACGCCGAGGAGGGCTGGGTGGACGTGCTGCACCTCATCCTGTACGGGCCGGACCTCACCGCCCAGCTCGACATGCTGGTGCGGTCCTACGGGCTGATGGAGGGCGAGTCGCCGCAGCGCTCTCCGCTCTCCCGGGCCCGTCTGGTGGTCGTGGATGTCTGCAACGGCGAGCACGCCCGGCAGAAGCTCCTGGAGGAGCTGGGGCGCCGGCTCGTGGCGGCGGGGGCCTCGGCCTGCCTGTGTCCGCGGCGGCGGGTCGGGGGCGGCGCGGCGCGCTCCCTCTCCAGCGGGCTCTACACGGCGCTGGTCAACGGCAAGGTCCCGGTCGAGGCGGTGATCGAGGGCCGCCGCGGCGTGCGCGCGCTCCAGGGCAACCGCCCCGACTCCCGCTGGCACAACATCGTGTTCACGGTGGGCTCCACCCGGGTGCTGGAGGACGGCCCGCTGCTGCACGGCAACCTGTGGCTGCCCGACGGCTGGCCCAACCCCGACGGCGACGCGGTGGGCATGCTGCGCCGCGCCCGCGAGCTGGGCAACGACCACGGCTACGTCGGCATCGAGCACCTCGCCCTGGCCATGGACGCCTTCCCCTCCAAGGGCCCGGCCTCCCGTCGGGTGCGCGCCCTGGTCCACATGCACCGCCGCGAGCTGATGGAGCGGGCTGAGGGCCTCAAGCTGCGCTTCCCGCGCATCGACTCGGACTGGACCGGCACCCCCCGGCTGCGCGGCTACGCCCGCATGCTGATGCAGGGCTTCTCCCTGGAAGAGCTGTGGGCGGTGATCATCGCGGACGACGAGAGTCCGCTGCACCAGTTCGACGCCGCGCTGGGCATCACCGAGGAGAACGAGCCCGCCCTGCCCGAGGGCTGGGGCGAGGCCGCGCCGACCCACCTCCAGGTGCTCGGGGGGCCCGAGGACGGCCGAACGCTGTCGCTGGCCCGCCCGGCGACGGTGGCCCGGTGGAACCAGTTCGGCGCCCAGCACGCCGACGAGCTGCTCTACATGCGCACCGCGCGCTACGACGCCAGCCTGTCGCGCAGCCCGATGCTCGGGTGGGGTCCCGACCGCGTCCCCACCCTCCAGGGGCCCCGGGACGCCGGGCTCATCCGCTGGAAGATGCCCTCCTGGGTCGAGGACGACGTCACCGACTACGGCGACAGCGCGCCGCTGGTGGAGCGGGTGCGGCCCAACACCCCGGCGCGGCTGCGCTGCGGGGACATCCTCGTCCTCACCCCGCTGACCCGGCTGAGGGCCGTTTGAGCGCCTACGTCGTCTCCCTGGCGGACATCCAGGCGGCGGCGGCGCGCATCGGGCCGCACATCCACCGCACGCCGGTGATGACCAGCCGCATCCTGGACGGCCTGGCGGGGCGGGCGCTGCTCCACAAGGCCGAGCTGCTCCAGAAGACCGGCTCGTTCAAGGCCCGGGGCGCCCTCAACGCGGTGCTCTCCCTGTCCGAGGACGAGGCCGCGCGCGGGGTCGTGACCCACTCCAGCGGCAACCACGGGCAGGCTCTGGCCTGGGCGGCGCGGGCGCGGGGCGTCCCGGCGGCGATCGTGATGCCGACGAACGCCCCGGCCGCCAAGCGCGCGGCGGTGGCGGGCTATGGGGCCCGGGTGGTGGGCTGTGCGCCGACGGCCCGGGCCCGGGAGGAGACCGCCCGCCAGGTGGCCGAGGATACCGGGGCGGTGTTCATCCACCCCTCCAACGACCCCCGCGTCATCGCCGGCCAGGGCACCATCGGCCTGGAGCTGCTGGAGCAGGCCGGCGGGCTGGACGCGGTGATCGTGCCGGTGGGCGGCGGGGGCATGATCTCAGGCATCGCGGTGGTGATGCGGGCGGCGGGGGTGCGCACCTTCGCCGCCGAGCCCGCCGGCGCTGATGACACCGCGCAGGCCAAGGTCACAGGCGCGCGGGTGACCGACTTCGTGCCCGACACCATCGCCGACGGCCTGCGCACGCCCCTGAGCCCCAACCCCTGGCCCATCGTCCGCGACCTCGTGGAGGACGTCATCGTGGTCGACGACGACGCGATCCGCGCGGCCATGCGGCTGGTCTGGTCGCGCATGAAGCTGGTGATCGAGCCCAGCTCGGCGGTGGGGGTCGCCGCAGCGCTCACCGAGGGCTTCCGGGCGCGGCCGGGGATGGCTCGGGTCGGGGTGGTGCTCTGCGGGGGGAACGTGGACCTGGACGCCCTGCCCTGGGGCGGTGACCGGATCTCCTGACCCGACGTTCCATCGTACGGTCGGTGGCGGGGCGTGCAGCGGCCGGACGGCATAGGGTGACGTTCCCATCGGAACATCAGCATGTCCCAACCCCACGATCGCCTGTTCAAGGACGTCTTCGGCGAGCCCCGCTACGCCGCCCAGCACCTGCGGGAGTCCTTGCCCGCTGACCTGCTCCCCTGGGTCGACCTCGACGGTCTGGAGCGGGTGGACGCCAGCTTCGTGGACGCCGAGCTCTCCGAGCGTCACGCCGATCTGCTCTTCGCCACGCGGTTGAAGTCCGGCGAGGACATCCTGTTCTACCTGCTGTTCGAGCACCAGTCGACCGTCGATCCCCTGATGGCCTGGCGCATCCTCCAGTACGTGGTCCTGATCTGGGCCCACTGGCTCCAAGAGCACCCTGAGGCACGCCGGCTTCCGATGGTCTACCCGCTCGTGCTCTACCACGGCCAGCGGCGGTGGAGCGCGCCCTTGGACATCGCCGACCTCGTCGACCTGCCTGCCCCCGCGCGGGCCGCTGCGGGCGGCGCGGTCCCTTCGCTGCGCTATCAGCTCGGAGATCTCTCCGACACCCCGGACGAGGCGCTGACCTCCGGGGCCCTGGTCGCGATGGTGAAGCTGCTGTTCAAGCACTACCAGGAGCCGGACCTGCTGGACCGTCTCCCGGAGTGGACCGGTGTCTTCGCGCGGGCGGCCCAGGAGGGCGGGCTACGCGCGGTCGAACTGGCCACACGCCATATTCTGAAGGTGACCGTCGATACGCGCGGCGTAGCGGTCCTGGAGGCTGTCATGGGAGAAGCCGTGGGCGCTGAGAGTCGAAACGTCGTGAAGAGCGTCGCGGACCAGCTGGAGGCCAGGGGCCGAGAGGAAGGCCGCGAGGAGGGCCGCGAAGAGGGCCGCGAGGAGGGCCGCCTCCTCCAGTCCCGCACCTTCCTCCTGCGCATGCTGGAGCGTCGCTTCGGGGAGGTCTCCGACGAAGCGCGCGCGTGCGTGAACGCGGCAGACCTGGACACCCTCACCCGCTGGGTCGACGACTTCTTCCTGGCCGACAGCGTGGAGGCTCTGCTCCACCGCTGAGGCGGCCTACTCCTCCGGCGCGGGCGCATCCACGCCGGGCGCATCCACGCCGGGCGCATCCACGCCGGGCTCCTCCGACCCGGGCGCATCCACGCCGGGCTCATCCGACCCGGGCTCGTCCACGCCGGGCGCGTCCACGCCGGGCTCGTCCGGCAAGCCGAGGGCCTGTCGGAGCGCGCTGCCGTGCTCGCCGGGTCCCTGATCCTTGTCGAAGGACAGGACCTCGCCCGCGGACTTGGGCGGGCTCTGGAGGCGCTGGCGGTACTGCGCGTCCAGCTCCTCGAAGTCCGGCAGCAGGTCGATCATCGTGACCTGGCTGATGTAGAGGTCGCGGCCGGTGTTGCCGGCCTGCGCGGTGAACACACCCTGGAAGGTCTGCTCGTTCTTGACCAGGACCTTCCGCTCCGTGTCGAAGACCGCCTGCCCGGAGAGGAAGGCCGAGATGGTCGCCGTGCTGGCCGTGCCGCCCTGCTGGAGCGTGCCCTGACCGATGGAGCGGATCACCACGCCGTCGTCGCTGGCGCCGAGGACCTCGTGCATCATGCGGACGCCGCCCGCGGTGCCGGTCGGGACCGGCAGGCGCATGGCCAGCGGGGACCCCTTCTGACGCCAGGGCTTGTCGCGCGGGTCGCCGTCCTTGGGCATCTCGACCTCGAGCGCGGAGAGGCCCCGGCTGACGACCAGCCGCAGGTACTCGTGCTTGAGGGCCTGCCGGTCGTAGCCCTTCTCGATGCCCTCCAGGTCGACGGTGCGGACCCGCCCCCGGGGGGTCATCTCCACCTGGATGGTGGCCGCCGAGAGATCCTGCACGTACTCGGCGAAGATCTCCCGGACCTTGTGGTCCTCGCCTGTGCGGGTGGCGCCGCCCAGCTCGACCCGGTGGATCTCGCAGGCCATCGACTGGTACTTCTCCTCGGGTGGCTTGGCGCGGCACTTGAGCAGCAGCGCCATCGTCATCTCCGAGACCCGGGCGTCCAGGTTCTCGCTGGCGTAGAACCGGGTGCCGTAGGGGGTGGAGAGGTACATCTGGATGCGGTAGTGAAGCGGCTCGTCCTCCGGCCAGTGGTAGACCAGGGAGCCGGGGCCCAGCTCGACCGGCAGGAAGGTCGGCTCCGCGGGCTGCTCCTGCGCGCCCACCGCAGCCCCCAGACACAACGACAGCGCCGCGCCCGCCATCAGCAGGAACCTGTCAAACCTTGGCATCATCGATCCTTCAGATGGAGCTCTGGAATCCCAGACGGATACCCCCGGCGAACAGGGGCTCATCCGCCGGGTATCCCGAAATGGGCTGTCCGTACCACCCGTGGACCGTCAGCTTGAAGTGGTTGCGCTTGTCCATGGGGATGCCGAAGGTCACCCGACCGCCCCCCCCGAGGTGCCCGGGAGAGAACCAGCCGTAGTTCGCGCCCACCAGCATCGTGGGTCGGCGCTCCCGCGTCGGACGCAGCAGATAGGCGCCCAGGCCGCCCGTGATCTTGGTGTGGACCACGGTGTAGTAGTTGTCCGCCGAGGTCGCGTCGGGCTCGCCGGTGCCGTAGACCAGCTCCTCCAGCGGGGTGATGTAGATCTCGGCCCCCGCGAGCACCGCGAAGTTGTAGATGCCCAGCTCCAGATCCAGCGCGCCGGTGGCCGCCGGGGTGTTGATGTTCTCCCCTTGGGTCCGGCCCTCGGGGCGCGCGTAGTAGAAGCTGGGGCTCGAGATCAGGGAGCCGCCGATCTCCGCGCCGAAGGTGAAGGTCACCGGGCGCTTCTCCTCGATCCGCGCGCCCCCTGAGAAGGGCAGCACGACCACCCGGCCGTCGCCGGTGACCGCGCCCAGGTAGACCTCGGCGCTGGGATACTGGCCGCTGATCTGGGCGATCGCGTTCTGAACGTCCTCGGGCAGGCCGGTGGTGACGCCGGACTCGATGACGCGCTCGGACTCCCCCCGCTCCCGATCGGACACCAGGAAGGGCAGGTCCACCGACGCGCCGGGGTAGGCGTCGATCTCGGAGCGGCCGGCGATGACGCCGTTGACCAGCAGGTGGACGTAGTGGTGCCCGGGCACCAGCTCCACCGCGCCGTCGACCGGCGTGGTCGCCACCCCATCGACCATCAGCGAGGCCCCTTCGGGCAGCGTTCCGGTGACCAGGGTGGCCCGGGGCATGGCCTTGAGCGCCGCGGTCAGCTCCTGCATGATCCGGAAGCTGTCGGCCTCGGGCAACTCGCCCTTGGTGAAGGTGCGGCTGGGGTCCAGCGCCAGCGCGTCCAGGAGCGGCTGGTTGGCGGCGAGGCCCGGCAGGTCCAGGCGGAAGGCGGCGGCCTCGTTGCTGGTCGGGAAATCCTCGGGGCGGAACGCGAGGTTGACCGACGCGCCCTGCCACATCAGGGCCAGGATGAGGGCGTCCCGGTCCGAGGCGTCGCGCAACACGCCGACCTGCTCGATGGCGAGGTCCAGGTCGCGGGCGATGCCCAGCTCGACCTCGAACTCCTGCCACTTCTGCTGGCCGTCCCGCAGGACCCCCGCCACCCGACCCAGGGCCTCGGCGTCGCGCCGGTTCCACGGCTGGGGCGGGAAGGCGAGCTGGGCCCCGCTGACGTGCAGCGCCTCGCCTCCGATGCTCCGCTCCGCCTTGAGGCGGGCGGGCTCCGCAGGCGGGCCGCGGTCGAACCAGACGACGACCCGCGCGGGGGCGTCGTCCTTCGCGGGTTCAGGAGGGGTCTGGGCGGCGGCGGTGACCACCCAGGCGATCAGGAGCGCGCAGAAGTTCCACATGGCGCCATCATTCTATGTGCTCTGACGCCGGTGCGCACTCCCCAGCCTGCGGGCAGGCGGGGATCAGAACGTGGTCCCGATGCCGGCCGTCAGCCCGAAGACCGGCGCGACGATCTTCTCGCTGTCGTAGCTCTGCGCCAGATCAGACTGGATCGAGCCCGGCAGGGAGATCGCCACGCCCGCGCGAGCGTCGATGTCCAGCAGCGGGCGGACGCGGTTGGTGGACGGCAGGGCCGAGATGAGGTTCTCGCCCTCGATGGTCCAGCCGAAGTGCCCGGTGGTCTGGATGGCGTAGGGCAGGTTGGTCCACCCGACCTTGAGCGCGAGCCGCGGCCCGAAGCCCAGGGAGGCGTCCCGGCCCAGCCCGACGCCGACCGCGCCGTAGATATACCGGTTGAACCTTGAGAAGTGGAGCGCCTCCGGGCCGGAGTAGAGGTCCGGCCCGGGCACGGGGTCGCCGTTCTCGTCGAGCACCGGGTCGCCGTTCTCGTCGGTCCGCTCGGTCTCCTGGCGGTCCTGGGCCTGGATGGTGATCAGATCGTTGTCGAAGTCACCCCCGTGGACCGGGGTGTGGTAGCGCTCGACGTACTTGCCCTCGGACGCCAGGTTGTAGCCGCCCTCGATGCCCGCCGCGATCATCAGGCGGTTGTAGTGCCCGCGCAGCTCGAGGGAGAAGGGCAGCGTGCCGGCCTCGGGGTTGGCGTCGAGGCGGTCCTGCAGCTCGCCCTGGGCAGAGGTCTCCAGGACCCCCTGCACGTCGGACTCGCTGATCTCGTCGTCCACCGAGAAGGTGGCCCAGTTGTAGAGGATGCCCACGCTGCCGACGGCCGCGAAGCGCACGGGGAAGCCGTCGTTGCCGCCGCCGACGAGCTGGAGCGTGGCGGTGGAGCGGTCGTAGCGCCAGATCCAGACCTTGTTCGGGTTCCCGTACCGGGGCACCGCGATGTAGATCTCGGCCTGGCTGTGCAGCTTGGCGTAGATGGCGAGGTAGTTGAGGATGTCGCCGTCCAGCTCGGGGGTGCACTCGTTGGGGTGCTTGAAGAGCTGGTCGATGAACTCGATGCCCATCTTCTTGCGGGCCACGTCGCGCACGAAGTAGGCCTTCTCCTCAAGCTTGTCGACGACGAGCTTCTCGGACAGGCCGTGCCCGGTGTCCTTGCGCTTGAGGTAGATGTCGTGGCGCCCCAGCGGCACGATGACCTGGGCCTCGTAGTCGATCTCCACCGGCAGGCCGTTGAGCAGGACCTCGTACTCCTTGTCGAACTGGTCGAGGTCGAACTCGTTCTCCAGCTCGAAGTCGAGGGGGAACATGGGGTAGGTGCCCTGCTGGAGCTGCTGGAGGTAGAAGGTGACCGCCCCGTTGAGGTCCTGGTTGGTGAGCTTGGACATCAGGGAGGGGTCCTGCAGGGCCAGCGTGGCGCACAGGTAGAAGTAGTAGTTGACGAACTGCCCGCCGATGGCCTCGTAGAAGGGGGGCGCGGGGTTGTTCTGGTTCTCGGCCGCGTTGCCGATCTGGGAGTAGAGCAGGAACAGGGGCTCGCGCTGCTCGACCTTCTCGACGAACCACACCGTGTCGACCAGGCGCAGGAGCTTGTTGCCCTCCAGGCCCCACTCCGCCGGGGTCAGGGCGTCCCAGGGGATGGCGGAGACGCGGTTGGTCTCGGCGACGATGGCGTCGAGGTTGGAGTCGGGCACCATCGCCGGCTGGTTGGCCGGGATGACCGTCTTGTCGGGCACCTTGCGACCGTTCTGGTAGAGATCCACCGAGGGGAAGAACAGCGCGTCCGCCCGGTCGATGCGGCTGCGCACGTTCCGGCGCAGCGTCTCGTCCATGTAGTCGGTCTCGGTCTGGGGCCACTTGAGCACGACGACGCGGGAGGCGCGGTCCTTGCGGCGCTTCTCGGCCTCCTTCTCCGCGTCGGTCATCTGCTGCTCTTGTTCGGCCTTCTTGTCCTTGTTGCCGATTCGATGGGCGACCTGTGGATCCGGCACGGTGGACGCCTGCGGCGGGGCGGGCTCGCCGTCAGGAGCGGCCAGGGCGGGGGCCGGGATCAGCAACAGGCCGAGCATCATGCCGAGCAGCAGTCTCAACATCTGCGGTACTCCGAAGGTGGATGAGGAGGAGACGATACCTCAAGCGCGGGCCAACGCGCCTGGCAGCGTGCGTCAGGACCCCGGCTCGGTCCGGGTTTCGACGCGCGCGGCTACTGGCACTGGGCGGTCGTGCCGATGATCGAGCAGTTCAGGGACTGGCCCCCCCGGACCGGGGCGAACTTCGCTGGCGCGCCGCCCTTGAAGTGCAGGGTGCAGTTCTCGGAGGGGACCCCGGTGACGCTGGCCGAGCCGCCGGACACCCGGCCCCGCTGGCGGAAGCCCGAGGGGCAGGTGACCTCGACCGAGGTGGTGCCCTCGGTGCCGCCCCCCAGCTTCACGGCGACCGTGCCGGGGCCAGCGCTGCTGGAGGTCGACTTGGGGGTCGTGGACGGGGTGCGCGGCGGGCGGGAGACCTTGGGGGCCTCCTTGGGGATGTCCTCCTCGGCGGCCGGCGTGCCGGTGTCGACGGTGCGCCGCTTGCCGCGATCCTTGCTGGGCTCCTCCTTCACCACCGGGGGCGGATCGGACGGCGCGTCGGCCACCGCGTCGCCGGTCGGGCGGAACCAGACCGCGGCGAAGATCGCGACGCCGACCAGGAAGAACATGGCCAGCACGATGGCGTAGACCCGGTTGGACTGGGTGCGCTGCTCGGCGTCCGCGGGCGGAGGCGCCGCGCCGCCGCCCGCGACCTGGAACGGGGTGTTGGCGACCGGGCCCTGGGCGATGGCTCCGGCCTGGGGCCCGGAGGCCACCGGGCCGCTGATGACCGGGCCCTGGACCACCGGCCCGCCGATCGGCTGCCCGATGGGCTGGATCCCCGGCGTAGGGCCGACGATGGGCGGCCCGGGGAGGCCGATGGGGTTCGACGGCGGGGTGACCACCGGCGTCACCGGCTGGGCGCGCTTGTCCGACTTGGGCGCCGGGATCGCGAAGAAGGCGGTGGCGCTGGGGTCGGACTTGGCGGCCTCCTCGACCTTGTCGGTGAGGGAGACCATCTGGAGCATGCCGGTCTCGTCGGGGCTGCGGGCCCCGAGCATCTTCGGGCCGGGCTTGCCGTCCCCGCCGGAGCGGCGCGGCGGGGTGGCGGCGCCCGGCGTCCAGGTCTCGGCCCGACCGCCGCCGGAGCGGCCCGACGCGGGCGGCGGCGCGGCCGGTGCGGTGTCCTTCCAGGTGGAGGGCTTGCTGGCGGCGCGGCGCGCGTTGGCCTCGCGGGCCATCGAGGCCTTGAGGCGCTCCTCCATCGTGAGGCGCTGCTGCCGGTTGCCCGCGGGCGCCGACCCGCTGGACGACGCGCGCCCCCCGCCCCGCACCTCGGGGGGGTCGGCCAGGTCGAAGATGGAGCCGAAGAAGAACTCCGCGAACTCCTTGAGGTAGGAGCCCCGATCCCGGTAGAGCTGCCGCTTGAGGTCGACCAGCAGGTCCTGGCCCGTCTGGTAGCGGGCCCGGGGGTTGGCCTGGAGCAGCCGGGACAGGATCGGGCCCACGCTGGGCAGCTTGGTCTCCAGCTCCCGGCACTCGTCGACCAGGGCGCCGCGCTCGATGGCGTCGAAGATCTCGCCCAGGGGATCCCGGGAGTTCTGCGGCAGCACGTAGGCCGGCCGGTTCATGAACAGCTCGTAGGCGATCAGGCCCACGGAGAAGAGGTCGCTGCGGTGGTCGACGTCCTGCCCGCTGGCCTGCTCGGGGGCCATGTAGATGGGCGTGCCCTTGATGCGGTCGGAGTCGTCGGGGGCGAAGTCGGTGTTGTCCACCCGGGCCAGGCCGAAGTCGAGGATCTTCACCTCGCCCTGGGGGGTGACCATGATGTTCTCGGGCTTGAGGTCCCGGTGGACGAGCTGGAGCGCCTCGCCGTTGTCGCCGGGGATCGTCCACGCCTGGTAGAGCGCGTCGGCCAGCTCGCAGGTGATCTCGATCGCCGCGTCGGTGAAGACCTGCTCGCGGGCCCGCGCGCACTCGTCGAGCATCCTGCGCAGGGTGACGCCGTGGATGTACTCCATCACGACGGCGTTCTCGTCCTCCAGGTACTCGTAGACCCGGACGATGCAGCGGTGCTTGACCTGGTCGAGCAGGGCGAACTCCTGCTGGAGCAGGTCCCGCGAGTGGTCGTCTGCGCCCTCGTTGAGCTTCTTGATCGCGACGAGTCGGCGCTTGCCCGCCGAGAGGCCGCGCCCGGGGACTTCGCCCACCGCCGCGACGACGGTGCCGAAGTGCCCGGCGCCGAGCTCTCGGATCACTTCATAGTTACGGATATAGCTGGCCACGGAGTCGTCCCAGGCGTGTTGGACCGAGTTTTGATGCTACGCGATGCCCCAGAGCAGGGCAAGGCCCGCGCACCCTGACGCTCAGGGCACGCGCCCCCTTGTCCCCTAACCGGTCCGGAGCGCGGCGTGGGCGCGGTTCTCGCGCATCGCCATGCTCGGTCAGGAGCTGTCCGGGGGGGCCGCGGCCGGCGCAGCCTTGGGCTTGCGGGTCCGCCCGAACAGGGCCCGGCGGGTGTTGAAGATGGCCGCCCCCGTGAAGGTGAGGGTCACCAGCATGCCCAGGATCGGCATGATCACCGCCATCGAGCGGAGGAAGGGCGTGGGCTCGGCCCAGCCCCCCGGCCCCGCCCGCGCGGTGGGGGCGTCGAAAAAGGCCGACGGGTAGAGGGTGAGCTTGGCCTCGGCGGAGGCGTAGTTGACCAGGCGCACGGTGGTCTCGAAGCTGCGCCGCAGGAAGAAGGGGTCCAGGGCGTAGCGCAGCTCGAACCACAGGAAGCGCTCAGCGGCCGCCCCCTTGAACGCCGTGCCCAGGCCCTCGGAGTCCTGCCGCACGTAGCTGAACCCGCCGCCGTGCAGCGCGATCCACTCCAGCGAGGCGTTGTCGATGCCGTACTTCTCCAGCCCGCCGTCGATGCGCTGGTCCACCAGCTTGCCGCCGCAGAGATCCTTCGCGCTCACCTCGGTGCGCTCGGGGTCGAGCTTGCTGAGGACCTTGGAGCGCCGCCGCAGCGGTCGCCCCAGGCCCACGGTGAAGACGGTGGGCCGGCTGCGGATGTCGATGTCGTCGCCGTGCCGGGCCTCCTTGAGGCGCTTGAGCAGGCGGCTGAGGCGCTCGGCGTTGGAGCCGCAGGTGTCGCTGCTCTGCTCGTTGTTGAAGCCGTCGGTGAGCGCCACGATCGTGGGCTGGGCCTCGTTCAGGGCGATGAAGTCGGCGATCTCCTGGTTCTTGAGGAGGTCCACCGAGGCATACGAGATCGCGTTGTAGAAGTGGGTGTAGCCGCCCTGGGGCTGGAGGTGCTCCCGCACGAGCTTCTTGTAGCGCCCGGGGTTCTTGATGATCTCGATGGCCTTCGTGCCCACCGGCCGGGGCTCCCCGGCGGTGAAGGTCAGCAGGATGACGCCCGTCTTCACCCCCGTGGGGAAGAAGCCGTCGACGACCCCGGGGTCGAGCAGGGCCTCGCGCACCTTCTCCATCCGGGTCACGCCGTCGGCGTCCTGCTGGTTCATCGAGCCGGAGCCGTCGATGACCAGGATGAAGAGCTGGGCGGCGCGGATGGGGTCGTGGGGCACCACCTCGACCCGCATGGGGGGCTGGTCGGCCAGCACCCGACTGCCCATGTGGTAGACCTCGATGTTCTCCGAGGTGATGGGCAGGGCGAAGGGCTCGTTGTCCAAGCGGAGCTGGAAGCCCAGCCGCACCTGCCCCTGGGCCCGATCGACCCGTGGGATGCAGCTGTCCAGCAGCGCCTCGTCCACCTCGCCGCCGCGGCACTCCCCCTTGTTGGTGAACAGGAAGAGGTCCAGCTCGGTGCCCTCAGCAAGGGTGGCCTGGCCGACCCGCAGGGTGGAGCCGGGCACGTGCGAGATGCTCTCGGAGCACCCGAGGCCCATCAGCCAGAGCAGCAGCAGACCGAGCATCAGCGCTCCTCCCGGGGCAGCATGATGAACTCGACGGTCGTGGCGCTGCCGGCGTCGGGGTCGCCCATCACCACGCGGTCGCCGGAGGTCAGCCGGGTCTCCAGGGGGGCGGGCCGCCGGGGGTCGTAGCGGATGTCGATGCGCTCCAGGAAGCGCCGCACCACGGTGGGCTTGAGGGTCAGCCCGCGGGCCTTGTAGCGCTGCTTGTCGTCCACCGCGATGGACAGGTGGAGCTCCATGACGCCGTCCTGCACCGGCAGCCACATGTCCAGCCCGCGCGGGAAGTGGCCGATGAAGCGCTCCTTGGGGGAGCGGTCCGGGGCGTCGACGGGGATGCGGTAGCCGAACCGCGCCGGGGACAGCACCCGCACCCAGCCGGCGTACAGCTCGTCGGGGATGCCCCAGGCCAGCAGCCCGAAGGTGAGCCCCCAGGTCAGGGCCGAGAAGGCGCTGGCCAGGTAGAGGTCGCCGTAGATCTCGAACGGCGGGTAGTTGCACAGGTGCCAGACGGCCGCGGCGGTCAACCCTGCGGCCACCCCGGCGATGAGCTGGGTCATCAGGCCCGCGCCCTTCCGCAGGACGATGGGGCCGGCGGCGGTGCACAGGCCGGCCATCGCGAAGGCCCCCAGGCGGAAGCGCAGGGTGACCAGGGAGGGGTCGCTGACGTCATCGGCGAACTCCTCGCCGAAGATCGCGGGGGCGGAGACGAAGGTCCAGACCCAGTACCAGAGGAACGTGAAGCCCCCGGAGATGCCCAGGGCCAGCAGCGCGCGGGTCAGCCGCCAGAGGGGGCTGTACCGCCGCAGGCTGCCCTCCGCGAAGATCGAGATCGCGGCGGAGGTCCCCGCGACCACGGCCAGGTAGATCGCGCCGTCGTAGTCGAGGGTCCAGAACGGCCCGACCCAGACGAAGAAGGTGAGCAGCAGCCACCACGCCGACAGCGTGGCGCCGCCGGTCACCGCTGCGACCTGGAGGTGCCGCCACCAGGTGTATGGCACGAGGAAGATGTTCACCGCTTCTCCGCCTGGGCGCCATTGCACCACGGGCGGCGGCCCCGCGCAACGTCGCCGCCACCCGACCGCCACGCGCTGGTATAGTTCCCCCCGGAGTCAGGATGTCCGAACCCCTCGCCCTGTACCTGAAGCTCGCGCCCGAGTTCGGGGGCACCCGCTTCGGCCCCTTCGAGGGCGCCGAGGTGCGCCTCGGCTCGGATCAGGCCAACAACGACATCGTGCTCCCCGAGACCCTCGGGGTGGCGACCGCGCACGTCAAGGTGTTCCGTCAGGCGGACATGGGGATCATCGTGGCCCCCGTGGAGCGCACCGCGGCGGTGTTCGTGTGGCAGGGCCGGGCGGCGCGACCCAAGCAGATCAACACCCCCGTGGCGGTCCGCCCCGGGGACTCCTTCGCCCTGGTGACCGCCCAGGGGCCGCGCTTCATCGTCGAGATGGACGAGCTGCCCGAGGAGGTCAAGAAGAAGCGCGAGGCCGCCCGCCGCATGCCCGGCCGCCGCCGCCTCACCGCGGGCGCGTTCAAGGACGAAGGCAAGCGCCAGGCCTGGGTGGCGGTGCTCACCACCGGCCCCGGCCAGATCGCCCAGCGCGCCTACACCTTCGTGGTGTCGGGCGCCATCTTCATGCCTCGGAACATCATCATGATCCTGGGCGTGGCCGGCGGCTACGTCATGGGCGGCATGGCGATGTGCTCCAACTTCTCCCTGCGGGATCAGGTCGAGGCCGCCACCGGCAAGGCCGAAGAAAAGGAGAAGCAGGTCCAGCTCCTGGAGGACCTGGTCAACAACAAGGACTCCACCGACCTGCGCTTCGAGGAGCTGGCCCGGCAGATCACCGGCGCCACCCAGCTCGCCGCGGCCCTCAAGGACGACCCCAAGCTCACCGGCATGGTCAAGGAGAAGGCGCGGCTCATCTTCCAGAACTCCAACAAGTACGAGTGGCTGGTCAACCCGGGCGCCGGGAAGCGCCGGGCCAACAACTTCGCCGAGTTCCGCGAGAGCCTGGAGCAGAGCGACCTCGACGGCGACACCGCGCGGCTGCTGACCTACGCCGCCGCGGTCCCGGACCTCTCCCAGGAGAGCTGGACCCGGTTGACCGACTCCGACGGCAACGACGTCTGCGCCCGCGGGCCCCTGGGCCTGACCTACCGCCAGGCCCGCAACCTGGGCCTGACCGCGTCCCTGGACGCCTACATCCAGGGCAACTCCGCGGACTTCGACGGCGAGGGCAGCCGCGAGGCCCGCAAGGCCAAGCTCTCCGAGACCGCCGCGGCCGCCAACCTGAGCGGCGACGCGATCGAGGAGGCCCTCGACGGCGAGAGCGCGCTCATCGGGATCCAGACCAGCCGCGAGTTCTGCCTCTACATGGAGGGCGAGGACCAGCGCGAGAGCGTCAGCCGCATCACCCGGGCCATCGAGCGCCACATGGGCGACGACGGCCTCAAGCTGCCCAGCACGGACGTCAACTACGGCATCACCGCCCGGCTGGCCAAGCTCTACGTGGCCGACCTGGCCACCGTCGACTTCAACGACCGCCGCGAGCCCGGCTTCGACCTCACCCCGGCGGCCCCGGGGGCGGTGCTGGAGGGCAACCGGGGGACCTGGGTGCTGGAGCGGAGCGCAGACACCATCGCGCGAGCGATGGCGCTGCCCTGCGTGGCGGTGCTGAACTACGGCAGCGAGGGTGGGCTGGACACGACGTTCGGCGACCTGCCCAACCCCATCTCCTGCCTGGTCCTCGACTGGAAGCTGCGCAACGACAAGTGAGCCCCCGCCCGGCCGACGCCGCTGCGGTGGCGCTCCGGGCGCGATCCGAATAAGTGGCCGGACCTTCGGATACCGCTCGCCAGCAAGCACGCGCCCCGCGTCCCCGCGCAGAGGCGCCCTCGGAGAATGACCTGTATGGCCACAAAGCCCCCGACCATCGCCAGCCTCGTCCGGCTCTCCGCCAAGACCGAGCAGGACTTCAACGACATCCTGTCCCGGACCCTGCTGGAGGAGGACGACACCGAGCGCGTCGTCGAGTACCTGACCCGGCTGAACCTGCCCAAGACGATGGCTCTCTCCGAAGGGGCGACCCTCAGCGAGGAGGCGCTCAACAAGGTCACCGACTTCGACCAGGAGGCCGTGCTCTCCAAGGGCTTCATCAAGTTCACCGAGCGCCACATCCGCAAGCTCAAGTGGCACGTCAGCCACCCCTCGCTGGAGTCGGTGGTCCCGGTGGCCCTGCTGTTCCGGGCCATCAGCACCGTCGCCCACCTGCGCATCGGCCGGGTGGTCGCGCTGCTCAAGTCCCGCGACGTCCTCTCCGCCCACGACTGGGGGATGACCCGCGAGCTGCTCAACCGCGCCTACCGTGACTTCCGGCACGCCACCGGCATCGTCACCGGCGCCTGGTACGAGGCCCTGGTCGAGGCCATCCCGGTCGAGGAGGTCCGCACCGCGCTGGACGCCCTGCCCGGCCAGGTCTACGAGCAGATCCGCCTCCTGGAGCGCCTGCGCGCCGAGATCGAGGCCGCCCGCCTCACCCTCGCGGTCAAGCCGGACGGCTACCCCGAGGTCCGCCCGCCCCGCTACTTCGGCGGCGACCTGCTCGAGGACGTCTCCTGGAAGCACTTCTGGGGCGAGGTCGCCAACATGGCCGACGGGCTCCAGCAGCAGGTCCACGTCTAGGAGGCCAGGGTGGCCGCTTCGACCCTGAAGGTCCCTGTTGAAGGCATGACCTGCGGCGGCTGCGTGCGCTCGGTCACCCGCGCGCTCCAGGCCCTGCCCGGCGTCTCCGAGGTCCAGGTGAGCCTGGAGGACAAGGCCGCGACGGTCACGCTCGACCCGGCCGTCGCCACCCGGGCGCAGCTCGTGGGGGCGATCGAGGACGCAGGGTTCGACGTCCCGAGCTAGGGTGTCACGCCCCCCGACCTCCGCGCCTATACGGGGTGGCGGATGAATCCCCCCGCCTGTGGAGGTCGAGATGAAGAAGCTGAGCCCCTGGACCCGTCGCACCCTCATCGCCCTCGGCGCCGTCCTCCCGGCGGTGGCCTGGGCGGCTGCGGACGCCGCGTCGGGCTGCGGCTGGTGCGTCTTCTCGTCCTGCCCGTTCTGAGCAGGCAGCGCGTTGGACGCGGCGGAGCGGTCCCGGCTCCGTGAGGCGCTCGGTCGCCTCGCGGCGGGGGATCGCTCCGCCTTCCACCCGGTCTACGCCACGGCCTGGCCGGTGGTGCGGGCCTTCGTCGGCCGCGTGCTCGCCGACGACCCCTCCGCGGACGACGTCGCTCAGACCGCACTGCTGCGCGTCTTTGAGCGTGCGTCCTGCTACGATCCCGATCGGGACGCGATCCCGTGGATCCTCGGCGTGGCCTGGCACGAGACGCGGACCCACCGGCGAAGGCAGCAGCGGCGCCAGGAGGTCCCGCAGCTCCCCGAGCGGACCGCGCCCGGCCCCGACCCCGAGGCGGTGCTGCTGAAGGCCGAGCTGCTCGACGCCCTCGACGCCGCCCTGGGGCGCCTCTCCCCGGCCGACCAGCAGGCCCTGCTCGCCTCGGTCGGGCTGGCCGAGCGCCCCGCGATCCAGCCTGCGACCTTTCGAAAGCGCGTCCAGCGCGCCCTGACCCGCCTCCGGGTCACCTGGGAGGGCCCTCATGATGGATGACGCCACCCTGCGCGCCGCCGCGCGCGCCGCCTACGAGCGCGGCCGGGTCCGCCTGGCCGCCGAGACCCTGCTCGTCACCGCGCCGATGGTCGTCGCCGCGAGCCTCCTGGGCGCCCCCTGGCCTCTCGTCGCCGGGCTCGGCGCGGTGCTCATCGGCGCGAGCCTCTGGATGCGCTGGCGCGGCCTGGACTGGGGGGCGGCGGTCGCCCCGGGCCTCGCCGCGGGCGCGCTGGGCTTCGCGATCCCCTGGGCGGCGCAGGTCTTCGGCGGCGCGGCCTGCGCCTCGGCGGGCTGCGCGCTCCACTGCGTGCTGCCCGGCCTCACCGGCGGCCTGCTGGCCGGGGGGGTGCTGGGCACGCGGGCGGACGTGCGGTGGTCGGTGGCCCTGCCCGCGCTCGGGCTGGCGACCCTGGCCAGCGCCCTGGGCTGCCTGACCCTCGGCCTGGTGGGCCTGGGGGCGCTGGCGGGGGCGCTGATCGTGGGGACGGGGACGAGCCGGTGGTTGGCGCGGGTGGGCTAACCCGCCACCCGCCCCACCTCGACCTCCCCGAGCACCGCCTCCGCCGCCTCCACCCCCGCCCGGGGGTCGCAGGGCACGCCCAGCGCCGCGAGGCTCTGCCCCATCGCGTCCATCGTCCGCAGCACGGGCTCCCGGCGGCACTGCTCCCCGAGCTGGCCCACCCGGAAGATGGGGAGGCCGAAGGCCCCGGCCATCTGGATGTTGAAGCGCTCCTCCATGTGGGCGAGCAGGGTGGGCGCGTCGAGGCCCGGGGGCAGCCGGATGGCCAGCGCCGAGCGCAGCCGATGCTCCGGCGGGGCGAACATCTCCAGGCCCAGGGCCTCCATGCCGCGCTGCACCGCCCGGGAGTGGCGCTCGTGTCGGTCGTGCCGGATGGGCAGGGTCTCCTCGGCGATCAGCCGAAGCGCCTCGTGCAACGCCAGGATACTGGAGGTGGGGGCCGTGTAGTGGTAGGTGTGCTCCATCCAGAAGCTGGCGGCCAGCCGGGCGTCCAGCACCCACTGGGCGGGGGGCTTGGGCCGGGCCTCGATCTGCTGCCAGGCCCGCTCCGAGAAGGTCACCAGGCTGATGCCCGGCACGCAGGCCAGGCCCTTCTGCCCGGCGCTCAGGACCACGTCCAGGCCCCAGTCGTCGGTCTGGAGGGGCATGGTGGAGAGGGTCACCACTGTGTCGACCACCATCAGCGCGCCGGCCTGCTGCGCCAGCGCCGCGACCTCGGGCACCGCGAAGTTGCAGGCCCCGCAGGAGGTCTCGCCCTGCACCATCGCCACCACGTCGAAGCGGCCCTGTTTGAGCGCCTCGGCCACCCGCTCCGGGTCGACCCCGTGCCCCGGCGCGACGCCCAGGGTGACCACCTCGGCCTCGGCGCGGCGCCCCATCTCCGCCAGGCGCCCCGAGAAGGTGCCGTTGACCACCACCAGCGCCCGGCGCCCCGGCCACAGGAGGTTGGCCATCGCCATCTCCATCGCCGCCGACCCGGGCCCCGAGATGCCGAACACGCGGGGGTTTCCGGTCTGGAGCACGTAGCGCCCCAGGTCCTTGAGGGACTCCACCACGCCGTTCATCAGGGGCCCGAGGTGGTTCAGCACCCGGGCGTGGGCCCGGGCGACCGGCTCGGGGATCGGCGTGGGCCCCACCCCCATCATCAGGGGGAGGGGCTCGGGCAGCAGGGCGTCGAGGGTCCGGATGGGGGGCGCGGGGACCGGCATGGGCACCTCCAGAGTGAGGCGCTTCTATCTCACTGGCTGGCGACCGGCCCCTCCCCCACAACGAAGCGGCCCGCCGCTGTCCGGCCGAAGATCTCCGGGGCGTACATCTCCTCCACGGTGGCCGCCGGGTGGGCATAGTCGCCGGGGGTCGTGGCGCGGGCGTAGTAGGTGTAGGTGTGGATGCCGGCGGGCATGTAGTCGGCATAGAGGTACACGCCGTCGTCCCGCATCTCGCGGTGGTTGAACACCCAGTCCGACCAGGTGCGCTGCTCGGGCACGTCGTAGCCGGTGTCCCAGCCGTAGCGCCACGCGCCCGAGTCCACCGCGTCCTCGCCCTCCATCGCCGATGCCGTGGTCTTGAAGAAGGTGTCCACCGGCTCCAACCCCGCCGGCAGCGGGTCGACGATCGCCACGTTGTAGCGGTCGGTCGAGGTGGTCACCCGCAGGTCCACCCGCAGGAGCGCCCCGGGGGTGACCTGGGCGCTGGTGCCGGTGCCCTCGATGATGCCGTAGGCCCGCGCCAGGGTGAAGCCCTCGTCCCGGGGGGGCAGGGTCTCCATGCCGTAGCGCAGCCGGGCCTCGTAGTAGAGCCGGCCGTCGGCGGTGATGGTCAGCTCGCCGCCCTGGTAGTCGTCCATGCCCAGCGTGCCGGTCTGCTGGAGCTGATCCTCGGAGAACGCGGCGTTGAGCAGCTCCTGCCCGGCGAGCTTGACGCTGGCCCGGGTGGCCGGGTCCTCCTCGAAGTCCTGCACGTAGGCGGTCAGCGCGGCGAAGGCCCGCGCAGTGGTGTAGGTGTTGCCCCACCGGCCGTGGGCGCGCGCCTGCACCAGCCCCCGCGCCAGGCGCGGCAGCAGCACGTGGTCGGGCTCGGCGACCATCATCGCGGAGAGCGTGGCCGCGGTGGGCAGGGCGTCGCCCCACCACAGCACGGCGAAGCGGCTGGCCTCGGGCTCCTGGATGGCGACGCGGGTGGTGTCGATGGCGGCGTAGCCCTCGATCTCCCGCAGCAGGCCGGCGGTGCGGCTGTCCGGGCCGGTGGTCCGGGCGATGGTCTCGACCAGCTCGGCCTTCGCGGTGACCGACATGCCCTTGCGCTGGTCGTAGATCCGGGCGTTGAAGCCGGCGTCGCCGTGCCCGATACGAGCCAGGCTCAGCGCCACCCGGGCCTGGGCGCTCTTGATGGCCTCCGCGCTCCAGTAGCGGGGCACCCAGGTGCCGGACATGAACTCCCGCAGGAAGCGCACGGTGTCGGGGTCGACGGTCTTGCCGGCGCGGTGGAGCACCTCGGCGGCGTGGGCGGTGCCCAGCACGCTGGGGTCCCGGCCGCCGGCCCAGTAGGCGTAGCCGCCGCTGGGGTGCCGGAAGGTGTTGAGCCGGGACAGCCCGCCGTCGATCCAGAGGTCGACCTTCTCATCGGGCAGATCTGCCCCCGCCCGCGGCCCCAGCTCCCGGGCCACCAGCAGGGCCAGGAGCCGGCTGGAGGTCTGCTCGATGCAGCCGTGGGGGTAGTCGACGAGGTACTCCAGGGTGGTCGCGCTGCCCACCAGCACCGTGGGGGTGACCTGCACGCTCAGGCCGCCCACCCCGGGCAGGGCGCCGTCCACCCTGGCGAGGGTCTCGGTCGCCGACTCCGTGAGGGTGCCGGCGGTGGCCACGGTCTCGGCGGGCACCGGGCGCACCACGGGCACGGTGACCTCGACGACGTCGCGGTCCTCGCCCGCCGCCACGTCGAAGCGCAGCCGGGCCTCCCCGGGCACGGGCTCGGTCAGGGCGAAGGGGACCTCCACCGCCCCGTGGGCGGGCACGCTGACCGTGGTCGGGGCGCCCTGGAGGGTGATGCCCGTGGCCTCGGCGTTCACGGTGACCTTGCGATCAGCGTCGCGGTTGTTGTGGACCACGACCCCGGCCAGCGCCCGGTCCCCGGTGCGGAACACCCGCGGCAGGGCCGGGCGGGCGATCAGCGGCCGGGAGACCTGGATCTGCGCTGAGGCACCGCCGAAGGCGTCCGTCCCCTCGTCCACCACCGCCATGAGCTGGAAGGTGGTGAGGTTGTCGGGCAGGGTGAAGCGCACGGTGACCCTGCCCTGGGCGTCGGTGCTCAGCCCGGCGTTCCAGTAGGGGGTGGTCTCGAACTTCGAGCGGACCGTGGGCCCGTCCTCGCCGCCGCCGCCGCCGGCCTCGGCGCCCTTGGCCAGGTACTGGGCCCGGTCGAGCACCTGGGTGCGGTTGTCGGAGGTGGCCACCCGCAGGAAGCGCGGCCGGTAGTAGCGCTCGAAGGGGTCGGGCAGGGTGTAGCCGGTCAGGGAGAGCACCCCGTAGTCCACCGCCCACAGCACGACGTGGGCGTCGGCGACGCCCGCCCCGGCGCGCTCGACGGCCACGGTGACCTCGACCTCCTGGCCGGGCTGATAGACCTCCTGGTCCGCGCGCACCGCGACGTCCAGGCGGCGACCCGACGGATCCACGGTCAGCTCCTGGTAGCCCAGGTGGTGCTGGGGCACGCCCGCGTCAGGGCTGTCCGCCGGGGGCGCGCCCTCGACCAGCATCACGGAGAGGAACACGTTGGGCACGGCGTCCTCGCCCAGCGGGATCTCCAGGGTCTCGGCGGCGGTGGGCAGGGTGACCACCCGCCGCTCCAGCACGCCCTCCCGCTCGACGGTGACGAGCGCGGACATGCCGGCCTTGGGGGCCTTCACCAGCACCTTCGCGGTGTCGCCGGGGTTGTAGCGCAGCTTGTCGGGGACCAGCTCCACCCGGCCCCGGTCGCTGCGGGCCCAGCTCGCGTTGGGGCCGGCCACGTACAGGCCGTCCTCGGAGCGGGTGACCCGCCCCGCCTTGTCCCGGGCCTCGACCTGGACCACGTAGTAGCCCGCCTCGGCCGGGGTGAAGTCGACCTTGACCGGCGCGGCCCCCGACTTGACCGTGCGGGTGTCCACCACCTCGTCGGTGGCGGTGCTCACCCAGCTCCACCGGCCGTCCATGCCCTTCTGGCGGATGACGTCCCAGGTGCGTCGGGCGACCTTCACCTCCACGGGCACCCCGCTCTGCGGCTCGCCCTCCGGGGAGACCGCCACCAGCTCCATCGCGGCGGGCTCGCTGGCCCGGCCGATGCCGGTGGTCGGGCGCAGGCCCAGGTAGAAGTCCGCCGGGTGGACCAGCAGCGCGGCGCGGTTGGAGATGCGCTGCCGGGAGACATCGGTGACCGTGAACTCGACCTCGACCCGCTGGGTGCGGGGCTCCTCGGTGGCCGGGATCTCCACGGAGGCCACGAGCTGTCCCTTGGCGTCCAGGGTGCCCTCGCCGCCCGCGATCTGCTCCATCGGGTGGTACTCGCGGTCCCACCAGGCCCGCCCGCCGTTGGTGGAGAAGGCCCAGCCCTCGAAGTCGGGGATCTCCGGGTCGACCTGCTGCGCGCGCACCGACCAGGTGGTGTCGGCCCCGTTGATGGGGGCGCCGAACAGGTAGCGGCCGTGGCCGGTGGCCTGGAGGGTGTCGCCCACCGAGAGGTGCTCGGGCGCGGAGACGTCCACCCGGAAGGACGGGGCGCGGTAGGCGTACACCGGCACGTCCACCCACAGGCTGCGCTCAAGGTCGCCGGAGGCCAGGGAGACCTCGCAGTGGCCGCTGCCCATCGCCATCTCGTCGGGCAGGGTGACGTCGAAGCTGCCCGAGCCCGAGGCGGCGTGGAGGGTCCCACGCCCGACGGCGAGCTCCTGGTAGCGGGCGTCCTCGCAGCGCCAGTCGTAGCCGCCCGCGGCGGGCAGGCCCAGGCCCTGCTTGTCCGCGATCCGGGCGGTGAACGCGACGTGAACGGTGTCGCCGGGCTTGTAGACCCCGCGGTCGGCGAAGGCGTAGCCGTCGAGCTGCTCGGGCTCGGTGGCGTCGGCGGTGCTGACCCCGAAGTCGTAGACGTACAGCTCGTGGGGGCCGCCCAGGGTGGTGACCGAGGTGTCGCCCTGGAAGGACACCACCGCGTAGAGCGGCTCGGACCACATCGACCAGTCGTCGCCCATCTCCAGCGCGGCGTCTGCGATCCCCTGGGCGTCGGTGGCCCCGGACCACAGCGCAGCCTCGGGGGTCTCCTTGTAGAGGGTGACCTGCGCGCCCGCGACGGGGGTGCCGTCGGAGAGCCGGGTGACCCAGACCAGGACGCCCTCCGGGCCCAGCTTGAGGGTGGTGCCCAGGTCGCTCACCTGCAGCAGGGAGCGGTAGAGCCAGGGCTTGCCGTCGTAGGTGCGCACGTCGGGGCTCCACACCTCGACGACCACGAGCCCGCGCCCGTCCACCAGGGCCGGCGTCAGGTCCAGCGAGTCGATGCGCACCTTGTCGGTGGTCTCGGTCTGCCCGTCGTAGAGGGCCTGCATGCCCAGCACCGAGCGCTCCCGGTCCGGCTCCCAGCTCTTCCAGCTCCGCATGTTGCGCAGGGCCCAGTCCGCGTCCACCCGCTCCACCTTGCCGTAGACCGCGGAGGTGTTGCGGCTGCGCACGGGCAGGGTCGGCGGGTTGTTCGCCGGGTAGAGCTGCGGGCCGCGGGGCGCGTCCACCAGCGCGTCGAGGTGGCCGGTGGTGAAGCTCCAGCTCGCGGGGCGGGCGTACTCCTGGCCGTAGACGTCCTTCGCCCCGGCCTCCACGGTGACCGTGTAGGTGGTCATCGGGGCCAGGCGCACGCTGTGGTACCAGGACGTCGAGCTGTAGTCCTGGGCGGGGTTCCAGCCGTCAGGCGGCGCGGGCTTGATGGAGATCCGCGGGTTCAGCTCGCTGCCCTCGGTCTCGGTGGCGAGGCTGAGGGAGATGGCCTCGTAGGGGTCCACGTCCTGGCCGACGGGGCCGTAGTCGACGACCGAGGGCGGCGGCGGGGTGTAGACGAGGAAGGCGTGGTCCTCCGCCATGCCCAGCGGGCCCTCGGTGCCGCGCAGGCCCGCCTTCAGCAGGACCCGGTGCTCGGTGTCCTTGGCGAACGGCGCGTCCAGGATCACGACACGGTCGGCATCCTTGGGCATGCGTCGCTCATCATCAGCCCCCGGTCGGCGCGCCGTAAGGGCGAGCGGCCGGCCCCCGGCGGGGCGGATCTCCGCGCGGGCCTCGACCTCGGCCAGCGCCACCGGCTGGTCGAACACCAGCATCACGCCCTTCTCAGGGTCGAAGGTGCCGTCGTCGGAGGGGTGGCTGCGGCGCAGGTGCGGGCGGCTGGTGGTGAAGTCGAAGCTGACGTCCCGGGAGAGCGCGGTGCCGTCCACCGCGACGCTGCCCTTGGGGATGGTGCAGCGCACCTCGGTGGCCCGCGGGAAGCGCCCGCCCTCGGGCAGCCACACGGCGGTGGAGGTGCCCGCCCAGCGGGCCTTGCCCGAGAGGTCCGGGCCGCAGGAAAGGGGCACCTTCGCGCTGGCGGCGTCCAGCTCCCCCAGGGCCACCATCGGGCGGTCGAACACCGCGACGGCCTGGAGGGGCTGGTCCTGGTCGCCCCGGGGGCCCACCATCAGCACCCGCAGGCCGTCCCCCATCGGGCCGTCCGGGGCGCTGAGATCGTCGGGGCCGATCGGCGCGATCTCGGGGAGCGCGACCGCGCTGGCCAGGACGAGGGTGGTGGGTTCATCGGAGCCGACCGCGCCCCCGAGCTGGGTGCTGGAGTCTTCTCCGCAGCCGTTGCAGCCGAGCGCGAGCAGGATGAGGGTGAGCACACAGACCTCGGGCGGGAGGGAGCCGCAAGGATATCAGCCAGCCCGCCCCGAGGCCTGTGTCGATCCGGTGCGATGGCCGGGGCCCCAGGTTAGTCCCCTCCCGTTCGCGACGCTGTATGCTCTGGGTCGCCACCGAGGATCATCGATGCCCCAAGCCCCCGATCGGGACTTCAAGCGTCGGTTCGTGCAGGCGCTGCAGGACCGGCCCCTCGATGTTGAGGACGCCGACGACCGCGAGCTCTGGGCCCAGCTGCACGACGCCGAACACGACCCGGTCACCCGGCTCTTCGACACCATCGACTTCTCCGGGGGCGACAGCATCCAGCTGGTGATGGGTTTCCGCGGCACGGGCAAGACCACGGAGTTCTCCCGCTTGCGCCGGGATCTGACCGAAGCCGACTTCATCGTCGCCCACATCGACCTGGACGAGTATGTCGACCTGCGCGACGAGGTGGGCATCGCGGACTTCCTGCTGCTGATGACCGGGGCAATCCGCGAGCAGCTCTTCCGACAGAAGGATCTGCTCCCCAAGGAGGGTTTCCAAGCCAGCTACTGGGAGCGCGCTGTCGGCTTCCTCACCCAGGAGGTCGAGGTCGACGAGCTGGGCGTCGCCTTCCCCGGCGGCGTGGAGCTGAAAGCCCGCCTCAAAGGCGACCAACGCCTCCGCCAGAAGCTCAGGGAGCAGCTCGCCAGCCGGCTGCAGAGCCTCGTCGCGGAGGTCCACAAGCTCCATCAGGAGACCCTCACCCGCCTGGACGAGGAGCACAAGGCCCACCGTGGCCTCGTGGTCATCCTGGATTCGCTGGAGCACCTGCGGGGCGGCGGCGCCCAGGAGGACGAGCTGAGGATCCGCAAGAGCGTCGAGGATCTCTTCCTGAAGTACGGCCGCTATCTGCAGCTCCCTGACACCCACCTCGTCCTGAGCGTCCCGGCCTTCCTGATGCTCAAGGCGGACGAGCTGGCCTCCGAGTTCCGCAACGGTCAGGTCCAGGCCTGGACGGCCTGCCGGGTCCGCCACCCCGACGGCTCGACGAACCAGGACGCCGTGGACCGCATGGTCACGCTCATCGAGAAGCGAGGCGACTGGAGGCCAGTGCTGGGGGAGCGCGCCCAGCTCGACACCCTGGTGCTCGCCTCCGGCGGCTACATCCGCGACCTGCTCAACATGATGATGGAGGCGGTCCACCTGGCCGGTCGGGTCGGGCCCCAGGACGTCGCGGGAAAGACCATCGACCGGACCCGGAACGCCTACGGGGCCGTTCTGCGCGAGGAGCTGGACCTGCTGGGACGCATAGGCAAGACCCGGAACCTGAGCCTGGTCAGCACCACCGAGATGAGCATGGTGGAGAACTTCCTGGACTCCCACCTGCTGTTGCCCTACCGCAACGACACCTTCTGGTACAGCGTCCACCCGCTCATCGAGCTGGGTGAGGGGGTATCCTCGGCGTGATCGGTGCGCCGAACCGAGCGACGCTGCGCGAGCTGTACCAGGCGGTCACCAAGGGCCCGTTGGAGCCCGACGATCCGGCCTACACCGAGCTGTTCCCCCACGACGAGCACCCCCTGACGCGGCTCCAGGAGGAGCTGTCGCTCGGCCTGTCCGACTCGACGACGCTGATCTGGGGGTCGCGCGGCGTCGGCAAGACCACCGGGCTGCGGCGGCTGGCCCAGGGGCTCCCCGAAGCCTGCGTGATGGTCCTGGACCTGGAGAGCATGCTGCCGGTCGACGCGGATCCAACCGCGCTGGACGTCAAGCTGGGGGTGGCGATGGCGCTGGGGGTGGCGCTTGGCGAAAGTGGCGCTGGACCGTCGGAAGCGGAGATCCATAAGCTCGCGGCGATGTTCAGACACCTGGGCAGAAAGCCCGCCGCGCTGGGAGGTCGTCAGGCTGGAACCCTGGTCGGAGATATCGAGCGGCAGGTACAAGCCCTTGCTGGGCCCTGGCCGTACCGACACGTCGAGACCGAGCTGGATGCGCTGCTTGAATCTTTTCAATCCCACGTCCGTCGCGATCTTGGAAAGGACGACCTCGTCGTGGTCCTGGAGGGCCTCGACCACCAGTCTGCGGCAGCCTGCGAGACGCTGCTGCTCAAACAGGCCGGCCATCTCGTGGTCCCCAGGGTCCACCTCGTCCTCACCTTGCCTCCTTCCGCCGGGCTCTACGTCCACCAGGCTGCGATGCAGGTCGCGAGCGCCCGGGTTGTCTGTTGGCCGAATTGCATAGTCTCTTCTATTCCGGGCCTGGGTGCTCTATCCACGCTCGATGAACTCGTTTCACGACGTGGAGATTGGCGCCGACTCCTGGGCTACAAGGCGTCCAACGACCTGATCAAGCTCTCTGGAGGCAACCCCCGGGAGCTGCTCCAGCTTGTGGCAGAGGTCTGCAGAGGCAGCCTCCGCAGGCAGGAACCCGATGACCTCGTGCGACGTGCAAAGCTCGCCAGGCAACAGCAACTCCTGGGCATCCTGACCGCCGAAGCGGGCAACGTCCTGCGCCACCTGCAGGAGGGGCACGCCCTGGGGTCGCTCGCCGCAGAGCACCTCCCCATCCTGGCACGGCTGCTCGATCTCAACCTCGTCCTGCCTTACGAGCAAGCCGGTGAGGTCACGTTCGACGTCCTGCCTTCCATCCCGGTCATCGTTTTCAAAGAATGACCTACCCCGCCGACGAGGCCTGGTCCCGCGTCGAGTTCCAGCTCGACCTCCAAGTCGGCTTCTGGCTGGGCTTCGTCGTCGGGGAGGACGCCGACACCCGCAGTACGCTTCGCGCCAACGCCCAGCACTGGTGCTTCGAGCACGACCGCCCCTTCACCACCCACGACCTCGCACACACCCCGCCCGAATCCCTGGTTGAGTTGCTGCTCACCGACGATCCTGTCGGGGTCCACTGGGTCCTCGCCGCAGACACAGCGAGCGCCCGAGACCTCCTCGTCCGCCTCAACGAGCATCGGGACGCCCTGCGTCGCCGCTGGCGGGATGGTCTGGTCATCGAGGGCACCGCCGCGCTCAAGCGCACCTTGAGGGTCTTCGCCCCGGACCTCTTCTCGATCCGCGCCTTCCTGGTGGAGCCCTCCCCCGGGGCCCTCAAGGGGCCTGCCTTCGACGCGGGACGAACCCTCTCCACCCCTCCAAAGGGGCCGGACTTCCTCGACGTCACCCTGCGCCTCATCAAGGATCTGCTGGCCGAAGGGCGGTGGGAGGAGGCTGAGACCTTCAGCGTGGGTACGCTCGCGCTGGCCGACAGCCTGCTCGCCCGAAGCCCCGATCACCTCGGCCTCCGCGCGGCGCGCCTCCGCGCTGTGGCCCATCAGGCGCGGATCATCGCGCATAGGGATGGTGATGAGGCCGGCCGCGCCTGGCTCGCGGAAGAGCTGGTTGCGGCCAAGCGTCCTCTGGAGGTCCACCCTGCCCTGTGGGGCCAGCAGCTCGTCGCGGCGCGTGACGTGCTCCACCCGCCGCCGGACCTGAAGCTCCCCCTCGACCCGGATCCGCTGCCCCGGCTGCTCCAGCTCCCCGAACCCCTGCGCTGCGAGGCCCTCGCCCGCCTGGGGGGGGTGCCGGGCCCGCCGACCTTCGGAGGCCCCCTGGACGCCCAGCTCGTGCGCTACACCAAACAGAAGCTCGCGGAGCCCGACGGGCCCCGCGAGGTCGCTCGGGTCCTGGCGCTGGTGACCTACAACATCCCCGCCTCTTCCATCGCCAGGCCGTACACCCCGTAGGTCACGAGGTAGCTCAGCCCCAGCGCCGGGTAGGCCGCCTCGGCCTCCGCGGTGATGGCCTCGTAGTGGCCCCAGGCCTCCTCACCGCCCAGGGCCGCCGCGGGGTCCTCCAGGCCGGCCACGTAGTCGTGGACCAGGGCCTGCATGCCCTCCAGGTAGGCCTGCTGGGCGGGCACCAGCTCGCCCACGGGCGTCGGCGCGCCCCGCCCGGGGTACACGGTGGCGCTGGCGTCCGCGAGGCCGCTCAGCTCGTCCAGCGCGGCGATCCAGCCGTCGACGGTGGGGGCCGGCGCGCCGTCCACGATGCCGCCCTCGAACCAGGCGTGCACGCCGCCGACGGCGAGGTCGCCCACGATCAGGGCGTCATCGAGCACGGCGACGGTCTGGGTGCTGCTGACGCCGGGGTTCTCCAGCTCGACGAGGGTGACGTCGGCCTCGCCGTCCAGGTCGAGGGACAGCTCCCCGGAGAAGGTCAGGTCGACCTCGGGCAGCAGCGGGTAGCTGCCGGCCTCGAACATGCCGGCGCCGACGAAGTAGGCCTCCTTGTAGGCGTGCACGCCGGGCATGGCCTGGGCGGTCGCCTCAGAGGCCACCAGCTTCGCGCCGGCGGTCTGGAAGACGGTCGCGCCGTTGAACTTGTCGGGGTTGGGGTGGGTCACGACGACGTAGCGGACCGGGGAGTCGGTGGCGGCCTCGATCTCCGCGAGCATGGCCTCGGCCAGGGCGGGCGTGAACTGGGCGTCAAAAACGACGACCTCGGCGCCGGTGTCGACCCAGTACGTCGAGGTGTCGAAGCCCTCCGCGCCGGAGACGAAGGCGTGGACCTTCAGGGGCTCGGCGGGGGCGCAGGCGGTCAGGGAGAGGGCGGCGAGGGCGATCAGGGTGCGGCTCATGGGGACCTCCAAGGGGTCAGGTTGTCTGGACACCCTCCATGTACGACGGCCCGGGATGGCGCTCACCGCCCTTGATGACAGATTTCTAGCGTTACACGCCAAGCCGATCCGGTTGCGGACCCCCCGCCGGCAGAGACAGCCTGAGCACACAGGCACACAGGAGGTGGACCTTGATGGTTCGCATCGTCCCGCTGCTGCTCGCGGCGGCCTGCGCGCCCGGGGAGAGAGACGCGGCCGCGGTCTACGTGGCCGGCGAGACCCACACCATCGCGTGGGAGGCCCCGGAAGCCACCGCAGATCTTGAGCTGGTCTCGCCCACCGGCGCGGCCACCCCGCTGGCCCAGGGCGTAACCGCCAGCGGCAAGCTCGACTGGACCGTCCCCCTGGAGGTCGAGGCCGGGCGCGGCTACAGCCTGCGCTTCGCCGATCGGGACGGCACCCCGGTCCAGCAGGCCGTGACCCTGGGCGCGCTCATCGGCTTCCGCTGGAACGGCGCCCAGGAGGAGCTGCTGCGTCTGGATCCGGTCACCGGAAACACCCTGTTGCTGGGCCTCGTGGGCGACCTGGAGCGCTGGAACGTCGAGGTCGCCCTGGACCGCACGGCCGCCCTCACCCACATCTGGGGCGTCGACGCGGCCGGCCAGGAGAAGATCTACACGATGGACATGTTCTCGGGGGCCTTCCTCGGGGACGTGGCCGTCCACGGCACCTCCGAGGGCTGGCAGGTCAACAGCCAGGGCGACCTGCTGGGCCTGCGCTGGAACGGCGCGGTGGAGGAGCTGGTCTCCCTGGACCCCGCCACCGGCCTGTCCACCCCCATCGGCGTGGTCGGCGACCTGGCGGTCTGGAGCGCCGAGACCGCCATCGACGCCACCACCGACACCCTCTACGTGGTCGGCGCGGACGCCTCGGACGCCTGGTCGCTCTACGTGATGGACGCCCTGAGCGGCGCGCTGGTCGACAAGCTCCCCCTGGCTGAGCCCGTCGGCGGCCTCCAGTGGAGCCCCAGCACCCAGCAGCTCTACGCCTGCCGCTGGGACGGCGCCGCCGAGCAGCTCGTCACCCTGGACCCCGCCACCGGCGCGACGGCCGCCATCGGCCTGGTGGGCGGCCTGCAGAGTTCATCCGCCCAGACCGGCTATCTCCAGACCTGGTCCGCCCAGACCGTGCTCGACGACGTGAACGCCACCCTCTACGTCTTCGGCCACGACGGCGTCACGGACAAGCTCTACGCGATGGACCTCACCACCGGGGCGCTGCGCTACGAGACCGCGCTCAGCCAGCCGCTGCTGGCGCCGCGGCTGGTCTACTGATTCTTGAGGGTCCCGCCACCGCGGATGGACTCGGTCAGCCGGTAGACCGTGGTGGAGGGGTTGCCGCCCAAGTCCTCGGCCGCCTCCCGGCGGGCTTCCAGGTGCCTCGCGCGCCGGACGGCGTCGTCGTAGCCCGACACCATCGCTGAGGGGTCGAAGCACGCACCCCGCTCGTGGTGATAGCTCGGCGTCAGCGCGTGGAGCAGCGCCTGGCAGTCGTGGCGGTGGATCGCGGCGGTCTGGTCCGCGACATGGAGCACGCCCCAAAGCTCCACGCAGGGGTTGGAGAAGGCCCAGCCGATCCCATTGTCTCGAGCCATCACCCAGGCCTCAACCACCTGGGGATGCTCATCCCGGTCAATCATCACCCAGACCTCGAACCGCCCGTCGAAGCTGCTCGCCCGGTGAGGCCGCGCCAGGCGCTCGAGCTCCCGCTTCCTGTCGCGGGCCTTCTCGACCACGGTGCGGGGCACGCCGCAGCCCTTCACGGGACGGATCTCGATGCTCTCATGCCTGTGCTGCCGCGCGAACCAGATCAGATAGTCCGGCTCGGTCTTCTCTCCCTCGCAGAACACCCATATCTGCGTCTTCGGGGGCCGGCTGGGGCCACGCCTGCGAAGCGAGGGGGCGCTTCGACGTGCCATCACTCCTCTCCGCAGGCGACGACGGCGGCGAAGTCTCCCAGGATCGGAACCCCCCCGAAGCGCCCCTCGTCGTAGCCACGCTGGATGTCGTCCCGCTTCCGGGTCTCAAAGTCCGTCAGCGGCGTGAGCCGGGACACCCCCCCGGTGTCCTTGTCGACGAGGTAGACCTCGTCTCGTCGGAGGTGCTGGAGCAGCGTCTCATCGTGGGTCGTGAACAGGAGCTGGGCGCCCTTGGGGTTGGCGCGAGGGTCGGTGAACAGGCCGACGAGCCGGGCGCAGAGGTGGGGGTGCAGGCTGGTGTCGATCTCGTCGATGACGAGGAGGCGGCCGTGGGCGAGGGCCATCAGGACGGTGTTGAGTCGGTGGAGGAGCATCTGGGTTCCTCGGCTCTCCCGCTCGAAGTCCAGCCAGGTCACCTCACCAGAGATCGCACGGTGGCCCAGCCGAATGGAGCGCGCCCCACGCGCACCGATCTCGTCTCGGAGCAGGAGGACCGCTTCCCCGATGATCCCTTGCTCTCCCAGATTGGTGAGCAGATCCTGCATCCGCTCTGCCTCGTCCCGCTCCTGAAGCGCCACGATCCCAAGATCGGCAACCTGAAGCAGGCCTACCACCGTGTGGCGGTGGGCAGCCTGCAGCACAGGAGCATCCTTGGACAGGATCATCGGTCCGCTCTCGACGGGCTGGTGGGATCGAAGCATCCCACCCGAGAACGCCTCATACAGAGGCCCGAGCTGCGCGTGGTTCAGCTGGGCCGCCGCCGACAGGAACAGGCTGTTGGGTCGGGTCAGCTCCGCGATCTGTCGGTTCCGCCCTTTCAGGTTCGGGCCGAAGTACCAGGGATCGTCTCCGCCCGCCTTCCGCTCGAACCAGACCTGCTGACGCCCCTTGGGCCACGCGAACAGCCACTCCTCCAGGTACCGGTACCGGTCGGCCACGAAGCCGTAGTGATACCGCGTCCCGTCGAGGATCAGATCGCAGTCCGCCCGCATCGGGCGGCCCGGACTCGCGCTGTCCAGCAGAAAGGGGTTGACCGGGATGAGGGCGTCCGGCTTCCGTTCGACCTGGGACGCAAGCACCGCCTCCCGAAAGAACGAGAACGCCCCGACCACGTTCGACTTGCCCGCCGCGTTCGCACCATAGAGCCCCACCACCGGAAGCACGCCATGCGGCGTACCCTCCGCCGCAAGCCGATGGTCCGGCTCATCCGAGATCCCGGCCGCGACCAGGGACAGCTCGGTGTAGTCCCGAAAGGAGGTGTGGTTCTCGAAGCCGAAGCGAAGCAGCATGGTGCCTCCCAGCATCCTGTAACGGGATCACCACAAATCATCTGCCCGACTCTGCCAGAATCCGGCGCAAATGAGCCTGAGAATGGTTCCCCTATCCCAGCTCCGCCTTCTGCTTCCGCCCCAGCAGGTCCGCCAGCGCCTCGTGCGGCGGCTTCTCGTCGTAGATGATCGCGTGGACCTGCTCGGTGATGGGCAGCTCCACGCCCACCCGGCCGCCCAGCTCCCGGGCGGAGCGGGTCGTGGCCACACCCTCGGCGACCTGACCCAGCGCCCGCAGGATCTCGGACAGGGTCTTCCCCTCGCCCAGGGCCAGGCCCACCCGCCGGTTTCGGGAGAGGTTGCCCGTGCAGGTCAGCACGAGGTCGCCCATGCCCGCGAGCCCCGCCATCGTCAAAGGGTTCGCGCCCCGCTTCACCGCCAGCCGGGTGATCTCCGCAAGCCCCCGGGTGATGATGGCCGCCCGCGCGTTCAGGCCCATCTTCATACCGTCGGCCACCCCGCAGGCGATGGCCATCACGTTCTTGAGCGCCCCGCCCAGCTCCACCCCCACGATGTCCGTGGAGCTGTAGACCCGGAAGTTGGAGCCGTGGAACGCCGTGGCCACCCGACGCGTCGCGAGCTGGTCGCGGCCCGCGACCACCACCGCCGTGGGCAGGTCCCGGGCCACCTCCGCCGCGAAGCTGGGCCCGGAGAGCGCGCAGATCCGGTCGTGCAGGACCTCAGGCAGCACCTGGTGCAGCACCTCGTCCATCGTGCAGAGGGTCACCTGCTCGACGCCCTTGGACGCGCTGCACACGATCGCGCGCTCCGCCATCAGCGCCCCGGCCTCCTGCATGACGCCGCGCATGGTCTGGGAGGGCACCACCGTCACCACCAGCTCGGCCTCCTCCAGCGCCTCGCCCATGTCCCCGGTGACCCGCAGGCCGTCGGGGAAGGCGTGGTCCGGCAGGTACTGGAGGTTCCGCCGCGCCCGGTCGTGGGTCGCCGCGCGGTCGGGCCGGTGGTCCCACATCTTCACGTCATGGCCGCACCGGGCGAGCTGCATCGCCAGGGCCGTCCCCCACGACCCGCCACCGAGAACACCACAGCGCTGCATCCGCTCAACCCTCCTGGAAGTCTTCGAAGTAGTCGATCCGCCGCGTATCCAGCGACGCGGGGCGGGTGCGGGGCCGGGCCCACTCCCGCAGCTCCTTGAGCCGGTCGTCCATCGTGATCGCCAGGGGCACCGTGTCGCGGATCACCCGCAGCAGGTCGCGGTGGTTCAGCTCGCGGTCCTCGGCGAAGGCGTTGAACAGCGCCTCCACCACCACCTGCTCCAGCTCCGCGCCCGAGTACTTCTCGGTCTCCTCGGCGCACTGGTAGAGGTCGAAGTCCGCCGGGTCCCGCCCCCGCCGGCGCAGGTGGATCTCCAGGATGGTCAGCCGCTCGTGCACGGTGGGCAGGTCCACGAAGAAGATCTCGTCGAAGCGGCCTTTTCGCAGCAGCTCCGGCGGCAGGCCGCGCACCTCGTTGGCGGTGGCCACCACGAACACGGGCCGGGTCTTCTCCTGGAGCCAGGTCAGGAAGGTGCCGAAGGCGCTGCCCGAGGCCTTCTCGCCCTCGGTCAGGAAGCCCTTCTCCAGCTCGTCGATCCAGAGCACCGCCGGGGCGATGGACTCGGCGATGCGGATGGTCTCCCGGAGGGACTCCTCGACCCCGCCCCCGCTGCGCTGGAACAGCGCGCCCACGTCCAGGCGCAGCAGCGGGATCCGGAACAGCCCCGCGACGCACTTGGCGGTCAGCGACTTGCCGCAGCCCTGCACCCCCAGCAGGAAGACCCCCTTGGGCTCGGGCAGCCCGAAGGCGTGGGCCTTCTCGGAGAACGCCACCGCCCGTCGGTCCAGCCAGTCCTTGAGGTTCTCCAGGCCCCCCACCGCGCCCATGTCGTCGACCTGATCGTAGAACTCCAGGAAGCGGCTGCGCCGGATGGCCTGGCGCTTGGCGGCCACCAGGTCGGCGACGCAGTCCTCCCCGAACTCCCCGTGGTCCAGCACGATGCGGGCGTAGCTGCGCTTGATCTCCCGCTCGGTCAGCCCCAGGGAGGTCCGCACGATGCGCTCGAACAGCTCGGGCGTGATGGGCTGCTTCTGGCGGCGCAGCAGGGCGCTGAGCAGCCGGGCCACCTCGTCGCGGTCCGGCAGCGGCATGTCCAGGATGAGCAGGTCCTTCTCCAACTCCCGGGGCACCGCCAGCATCGGCGAGGCGATGATGACCGCCTGCCCCCGCTGGCCCAGACCGGGGATGAGGTCCCGCAGCCGCCGCACGACCTGGGGGTCGGCCAGGGCGTGGTGCAGGTCCATCATCAGGAAGACCGCCGCCTCGCGCTGCTGGGCGATGGCGTCGAGGGCGGCCAGCGCGGGCTGCGTGTCGGGCAGCGCCGGCTCGGTGCCCTGGCGCAGGCCCTCGGTGGAGCGCCACCGCCAGACCGCCATCTGGCTGCGCCCGGCCATACGCTCGACGTTTCGCTCGACGCGCCCCTCCTCATAGGTGAGGAGATAGAGGAGCGGGTAGCGAGCGCGGATCAGCACTCCGATGTGATCGAACAGCTCCTGCATCTGGCAAGCCTAACCCTTCGGAGGGCCCGTGCGTATCGGCATCGCCATCACGCGCGCCACCATCGTTGAGCCGACCTGGACCACCGCGCACATCGCCTGCACCGCGCTGGCCGCCGGGCACCAGGTGCGCTTCATCGAGCCCTGGGACTTCGAGGTGGACGCCCGCTCCCGCCTGGTGGCCCGGGCCCACGCCTTCGACCCGCCCGATCCGGGGCGCGAGGCCCTGTGCGCGTCGCTGCGTCGGCGCAGCGCCCGGCGCCGCTACGTGGAGCTGGGGCGGCTGGACCTCCTGCTGCTCCGGATCAACCCGATGGACACCTCGGTGCTGACCTACGCCAGCATCGCCGAGCGGGAGGGCGTGGTCGTGCTCAACCCCCCCGCCGCCATCCTGCGGACCAGCCACAAGGCCTACGTCAGCACCCTGGAGGGCGTCGAACGCCCCGCGACGATGGTGAGCCGATCGCGATCGGCGCTCCAGGCCTTCGCCGCCGACCAGCGCGACGGCGTGGTGGTCAAGCCGGCCCGGGCCTCGGGGGGGAAGGCCATCTACCGGGTGCCGCGCGGCCGCATCCGCCAGCTCGACGACGCCATCGACCACGTGCGCGAGGTGGGCGACGGCTACGTGGTTGTCCAGGAGTACCTCAAGGCCGCAGAATACGGTGAGAAGCGCCTCGTGTGGTTGGACGGCCGACTCCTGGGGGGTTACCTGCGAAAGCGAGCACCCGGTGAGTTCCGACATAATCTGAAACGAGGCGCCAGGCCGGAAGCCTGCCCCGTCACCGAACAGGATCAAGGATTGAGCGACGCCCTGACCCCTCACCTCCGTGCTGACGGCGTGTGGTTCGCCGGTATTGACGTCATCGGCGGAAAGGTGGTCGAGGTGAACACGCTCAACCCGGGCGGCTTGCACCTGATCCAGCAGTTCTCAGAGGAGGACCTCGCCAGTCCGATCATACAGTGGCTCGAAGACAGGGTCGGTTGACCCCAGCTCCCCCAGCAGCAGAAGAAGGCAGAAGATGATGCGCGCGTCAGCCAAAGTCGTGAAGTCCCCCAAGCGTCCCCTCAGCCGCAAGCAGGTGCTCGAGCTGCTCCGGCGGGGCAAGTCCCTGGAGCAGGCCGACATCCGCGGCCTCGACCTCAGCGGGCTGTGCTTCGACGGCGTCAACCTGCGCTGGACCAAGCTGGCTGACGCCAACCTCGCGCGCTGCTCCTTCCGGGGCGCTGACCTCACGAGCGCCTCGATGTGGCACGCCAACCTCAAGGACGCCATCTTCGACGAGGCCGTCCTCGACGGCGCCGACCTGGACTGCGCCAACATCGACGGGTGCACCTTCAAGGATGCCCGCATCCGCAAGACCATCTTCCCCATCCCGCGCGACCAGATGGGTCAGGTCATGGAGTCGATCCGCCTGGGCACCCGGATCCGGGTCGAGCGCGAGGACTTCGCCGAAGAGGCTTGATTCCTCCTCAGGAATCCCCGCCCTTACCCGCGCCGCCAGGCGGGTGACCGCGGGTCGTGCGCGCCCGCGCAGGGACCGCAGGGCGCAAGGATGCTACAGAAGCCGGGAACCTTCCAGACGCTCCCTGGTCTGACTTCAAGCGGAGGCACCGTCCACCATGCTCGCGATGCTCATCGGCATGGTCATGGGCCCCACAGACGAAGAGCTGGTCAGGAGGTTCAAAGATGGCGACCGAGACGCATATGGCGAGCTGGTCCGTCGTTACCAGAACCGCGTGTTCAGCCTCTGTCTGCGGTGGCTCGGCGACCGGACGGTCGCCGAAGAGGTCGCGCAGGACGTCTTCATCGCCGCGTTCAAGGCGCTCGGACGCTTCAGGGGTGACGCACGGTTCTCGACCTGGATCTTCCGGATCTCGGTCAACCACTGCAAGAACCGCAAGCTCTACCGGGGGCGGCGGAAGCTGCACCGGCACGAGTCCCTGGAAGGGGACCGCGAGGATCCCGACGCTCCGAAGCGCCAGCTCGCGGACGAGGGCCCCAGCCCTGACGTGGGCGTCCACCAGACCGAAGCCGAGCGCATCCTGCACGAGGCCCTCGACGCCCTGGACGAAGACCAGCGGCAGATCATCGTGCTCCGGGACATCGACGACCTCAGCTATGAGGAGATCGCCGAGCTGCTGGACGTCCCGCGCGGCACGGTCAAGTCCCGCCTCCACCGGGCCCGACATGAGCTGGCGAGGAAGCTCAAGGGCCGCATCAGCGTCGCAGACGTGGTTTGACCCCCTTTCCCGTGTGGACCCATGACTGACCCCATCGCCAACGAACGCCTCAGCGCCTACATCGACGGCGAGCTCGACGACGCCACTGTGGCCGAGGTCGAGCGCGCCCTGCGCGAGGACCCCGCGCTGCGCGCCGCCCATGACGAGCTGCTCGCGGCGGTCGACTTCGTGCGAGAGCACGGCCCCGCTGACGCCCCGCGCGGCTTCCACGCCCGGGTGATGAACCACGTCGGCGGGATGCCGCTGCCCATCCCGTGGTGGAGGCGCCTGCTGCGCCCCTTCCGCGCGGTGCCGGTCGAGAGCCTCGCGGTGCTCGCGGCGGCGGCCCTCGTCATCTACGTCATCGCGACGCCCGACCCCGCGCCCACCCCACCCGAGGTGGCCCACTCGGTCGCCGAGGCTCCCGCGCCCGTCGAGGCCCCCGCGCCGGCCCTCAAGCCCGCCGCCCCCGTCGCGCCGGAGACCCCACCCCAGATCGCGACCGACGACGCCGTCGCCCAGCGCACGCCCCCGACCCCGGCCGAGCGTCGCGAGGTGCTCGACGAGCTGCTCGGGACCCGCGCCAGTGAGATGAGCGAGGACGGCGTCGCGCTGGTGGACCCCTCCACCGCCCCGCCCGCCGAGGAGGGCAGCGCCCAGGTCAGCGAGGGCGTGGCCTCGGGCCTCAGCGCCTCGGTCGCCTACCGACTCAGCGCCGAAAACCCTCGTGCTCTCTACGATCTCGCGGCCCTCGCCGGCCGGTACGGCGGCAGCCTCGTCGACGCCGGCACGGGCGAGCCCGTCAGCGCGCGGCGGCTCTCGTCCACCGACAGCCGCGTCTCCGTCCGCGTCCAGGTGCCCGCGGGCCGCATCGAGGAGTTCACCCGGGCGGCGGCGGCCATCGGTCGGGTGACCACGACCAGCAGCAAGGACAACCAGCTCTACGGCGGCGGCCTGATGGAGCTGCAGGTGGACCTGGTGTACACCGGCGAGTGAGCATCGCGTAATCCTGTCAGGGGGGTGTCGAGATCACGGCACCCCCTTCGCCCTTCAGGGGCCCGTGGCGGCTGGCACGGAGGTTGCTTCTTCGGGGCGCGACCCCGTGGGAGCCGCCGTGACCGACCCCTGCCGTGAGCGCTACACCGTCGAGGGCCCTGAGGTCTTCGACGACACCGACCTGCTGGCCCTCGCTCTGGGGGCGCGCCCCGGCGGTCGCGCCCCCGGGATCGTCGCCGCCGACGTGCTCCACGCCTTCGGCGGGGTGGACGGGGTCGCGGCCACGCCGGTCGACGCGCTTCGGCGGGTGCCCGGGGTGGGCGGCGCCCACGCGGTGCGCCTGCACGCGGCCTGCGCCCTGGCCTCGCGCCACCGCGAGCCCCTGGACGGGGTCCGCTTGACCCGGCCACTGGACGTGTGGCGCGCCCTGCGCGGCCGGCTGCGCGGCCTGGACCACGAAGAGCTGCACGCCCTCTACCTGGACCGGTCGGGCCGGCTGCGCCTCCACCGCCGCCTCACCGTGGGCAGCGACGTGATGACCATCGTCGACCCCCGGCAGGTCCTGCGCCCGGCGATCGCGGCGGGCTACCCGGCCCTCGCCCTCGCCCACAACCACCCCTCCGGGGACCCCCACCCTTCGCTGGAGGACGTGCGCTGCACCCTGAGGGTCGCCACGGCCGCCGAGGTCCTGGGCGTGCAGCTCCTCGACCACGTCGTGTTCGGCGAGGGGGGCTACACCTCGCTTCGCGAGTGCGGCGCGCTCACGGGCTTCCGCGGTTGGACAGGTTAGGAGTCCCCCATGTTCCCGGACCTCTGGACACAGCAGACCGCCAACGGGCCGCTCGAATTCCACACCTACGGGCTGTTCCTGATGCTCGGCTTCGCGGCGGCCGCCTGGGTGACCGGGCGGCGCATGAAGCAGGTCGGGATCAACCCCGACAAGCTCGTGCCGCTGATGGCCATCGCCATCGTGGCGGGCATCGCGGGCGCGCGCCTGCTCCACTTCCTGGGGGCCGAGCGGTCGGCCTTCCTGGCCAACCCCCTCATCTTCTTCGACCTGAGCCAGGGCGGCATGGCGTTCTACGGCGGCGCCATCGGCGCGACCCTCGCCGGGGTGGCGTACATGTTCTACGCCGGGGTCGACGTCTGGAAGATGGCCGACGTCGCGGTGCCCAGCATCCTGGTGGGGCTCTCGGTGGGGCGGCTGGGCTGCTTCTCCGCGGGGTGCTGCCACGGCATGGCCTGCAACCTGGAGGCCTCGACCTCGCTGACCGGGGGGCTCTTCCCGGGCGGGGAGATCGTGCTGGTCGACGGGTTCCCCTGGATGGCGCTGGTCTTCCACCCCGACGTGGGCGTGGGGTCCATCCACGGCGTCCCGGTCTACCCCACCCAGCTCTGGGAGTCCGCCGGGGCCATGCTCCTGTTCCTGGGGCTCTCCTGGGTGTGGAAGCACCACCGCCGCTTCGACGGGCAGATCCTCGCGCTCACCCTGCTGACCTACCCGATCCTGCGCAGCACCATCGAGAGCTTCCGGGGCGACACGATCCGGGGTGTGGAGTACTTGGGGCTGTTCTCCACCTCCCAGCTCGTGTCCCTGCCGGTGTTCGCCCTGGGGCTCATCATCATCCTGCTGCGCTTCCGGGCGGGGGTGACCCCCGAGGAGCCGTTCCAGGTCGAGGACGACGACCTGGACGACGTGGCGATCTGACGCCTACGGGCCGTCGTACCGCCGGATCTCCCCGGAGCCCTCGTTGCGGGCGGTGCGCAGGGCGAAGTCGGCGGCGCGCAGCAGCTCCTCGACGTCGTCGCCGTCGTCGGGGTAGGCGGAGAGCCCCGCGGAGAAGGTGGCCTGGAAGGCGTGGCCGTTGTAGGCCCGGAAGCGGACCTTCGTGAAGGCGCGGCGGACCTTCTCCAAGGCGACCAGGGCGTCCTCCGGGGCCGCTCCGGTCAGTGCGATGGCGAACTCGGCCCCACCCCACCGGGCGCGCAGGTCCTCGACCCGGAAGCGGGCGCGGAGGAGCTTGCCCAGGGTGCTCAGCACCTGATCGCCCACCACGATGCCGTGGGCGTCGTTGATCTGCTTGAAGCGATCGACCTCCAGCAGCGCGATCGACACCGGGCGGTCCAGCCGGCTGGCCTCCCCCAGGCGGGCGGCGAGCTGCTCGGCGAAGACGCTGCGCTGCATCAGGCCGGTGAGCGGGTCGCGGTCGCGGCGCTCCTTGATGCGGCGGTAGCGCACGCTGCGCATGCGCACCCGGTCCAGCAGCTCGGTGCCCCGGATCTCTCGCCCCAGGAAGTCGTCGGCCCCGGCCTGGTAGGCGGCGGCGCGCATCTCGGCGGTGGCCCCCGCCGAGCGCAGCAGCACGGGCAGGTCCTGCCAGTCGGGGTGAAGGCGCAGCAGGCGACACACGTCGAAGCCGCTGATGCCCTCCAGCACGACGTCGATGATCAGCACGTCGGGGCGGAAGGCGTCGAGCATCTCCAGGATGCGGCTCGCGTCCTGGACCGCGCGCACGTCCATGCTGTCCTGGTCCATCAGCACGCGGAGCTGCTGGGCGACCAGGGGGTCCTCGTGGAGGACGAGGACGCGGATGGCCTCGGCGTGGACCTGGGCGGCGAAGCGGCGCACCGCCTCCACGAAGGCGTCCTCGTTCAGGGGCTTGGGCAGGAACAGGGCGCCCCCGGCGTGGGCCGCCGCCACCCGGTTCCGCAGCGAGGCGTCGGCGGAGAGGAAGGCGATGGGCACGTTCGCGCCGGAGCCCAGCCCGCGCAGGCGGCGGGCCAGCTTGAAGCCGCCCTGGGCCTCGTCCAGGTCGATGTCGATGAACAGCCCGTCGAGCTCGTTCTCCCGGGCGCGGGTCATCGCCTCGCCCGCGTTGTGGGCGGCGATGACCTCGATCAGCCGGCGCCGCCCGGCCTCGGTGATGATCGCCAGCATCGCGTCGTCGGCGTCGGCCACCAGCACCCGCCCCATGTGGGGGCCCTGGCCCTCCTCGCCGTAGTCGGACAGCGGCCGGATGCTGCCGGACATCGCCCGGTGCAGGGCGTCGTCGAGCTGGGACCAGAAGGACTCGTACTCAGCGACCTGGCCGGAGATGAGCTGCTCGAACAGCAGCTCCATGCGGCCCACCGCCGCGCTGACCTCGAAGAAGCCGAAGCTGCCCGCCGAGCCGTGCAGCTTGTGGACCATCAGGAGCACCGCGTAGGTCTCCTCGCTGGTGAGGCCCTCGTCCCGCGCGCGGGCGATGGTGGTCTCCAGCTCGTGCAGCCGCTCGTGCAGCCGACCCCGGTAGGTGTCCCGCAGGAAGGACAGGATGTCGTCCACCCCGTCGAAGGTCGCCACCAGCCGCCCGGGGGTCGCGCCCTCGGGCAGGGTGTCGCGCAGCGCCGCCTCCACCTCGTTGCGCAGCTCGTTGGGCAGCGTGGGCTTCTGCATCACCCGGGTGTGGGGGCCGGCCAGGAGGCCGGAGACGTCAGAGTCCCGCCAGAACGAGGCCAGGAAGAGGATCGCCGTGTCGTCGGTCTCGCCCTGCAGCCAGCGGGCGAAGTCGAGGCCGCTGCCGTCGGGCAGCAGCTCGTCGACGATGACCAGGTCGACGTGGCGGCGGGTGAGGAGGGCCTGGGCCTGCGAGACCGCGGCGGTCATGATGACCTCGTGCCCGCCGGGCTCCAGGATGGCGTTCAGCAAGGCACGGAACTCTGAGTCGTCGTCGAGGATCAGGACGGACTGAGCCATGAGACTCCCTGTATGCGATTCAGCGCACGCGGACCTGATCGCCGCCGCGCTCGAAGGCCTGGAGGAGCTGGGCCTCGGCCGCGTCGACCAGCTCCTCCACGGAGGTGCCGGCCACCGGGAACGAGGCCACGCCCGCGCTGCAGCTCACCCGGAAGCGCCGGCCGCCGTGGCCCAGGAAGGACCGCTCGCGCAGCTCGGCCAGCACCCGGGTCAGCGCGAGGCGCGCCGCCGTGGGGCGCTCGTCCAGGAAGACCAGGACGAAGCGGTTCTCGCCCCAGCAGGCCCGGAGGTCATGCTTGCGGAACCGGTGGGTGAGGATGCGCCCGATCGACCCCATCAGCTCCCGGCGGACCGCGTGGCCCACCCGGTCCGGGATGCCGTCGTAGCCGTCGACGGCGATGAGGGCGAGGCTCAGGGCCTCGGCGCGGCGCCGGGCCTCGGAGAGCCGGGCGTCGAGGTAGTCGCAGAAGACGGACCGGGCGAGCATGCCGGTCAGCGGGTCGCGGGCCAGCCGGCCGGTCACCACGCGGGCCCGCGTCACCCGCAGCCGGACCCGGGCGATCAGCTCGGCTCCCGAGGGGCGGCGGGGGAGGGCGTCGTCGGCCCCGGCGTCCAGGGCGGCGATCCGGGCGGCGTCGCCTTCCAGGTCACTGAGCAGGAGGATGGGGAGCAGCGCCCAGCCCGCGGTGGCCCGCACCGACCGGCACAGGTCGAGCCCTGACAGGCCGGGCAGCACCGTGTCGATGATGAGCAGGTCCGGGTTGATCCGGGCGAGGGCGTCCAGCAGGTGCAGGGGGTGGTCGACGGCGTGCACCTCGAAGCCGGCGCGCTCCAGGGGGGCGTCGAGGCTGTCCGGCCCGCCCGCCCGGAGCACCCGGATCGGCTCGGGCTCGGCGGCCAGGGTGCCGACCACGTCCACGACGTCCTCGGGGGTGACCGGGCCGTCCAGGAACAGCCGCCCGCCCGCGTTGACCGAGGCCAGGCGGTTGCCGGGGCTGCCGTCGTCAGCGTGGAAGGCCAGCGGCAGGCGCTCCAGGCCGGGCAGGGAGCGCAGGGCGGCGGCCACCTCGAAGCCGTCCCGCTCCCCGTCCAGGGAGACCCCCAGGATCGCCGCGTCCAGCCGGTGCTCGGCGGCCACGGCCATCGTCTCGCGCAGGTCGTTGGCCCGGACGATCTCGACCTCGCGGCGGCGGCCGACCGCCGGCAGCTTGTCCAGCAGGTCCTCGCTGCGGTCGACCACCAGGACCCGGGCGCGCTCCTGGTCCCGCCCGGCGACCGGGGTGTTGACCCGGTGGACCCGCGCCCCGGCCCGCGCCCGGGCGAGCAGCACGGTCAGCTCGTCCCAGTGGCGCCGGGGGTCGGGCAGCGCCGGATCCTTGAGGGCCTCGGCGACCCGCTCGATGCGGCCGGCGGCGGCGCTGACCTGCTCGAAGTCGTAGGTGCCCGCCGCGCCGTGGAGCTTCTCGGCGGCGTAGCGCAGGCGCTCCAGAGCGTCGGTGTCCCCCTTGCGGGCGTCGGCGGCGGCCTGCTCCAGGGCGGTGATGCGCCCGTCCACCCGCTCGGTGAAGGCCCGCCGCAGCGCGCTGAGGTCCTGGTCCAGATCCTCCTCGGCCGGGGCGGGCGAGGGGGTCTCGTCGCCCACCAGCTCCAGCGCCGCCTGCACCTGGACGAGCAGCTCCCGGGCCGAGACCGGCTTCTGCATGACCTGGGACACGCCCAGCTTCTCGGTGAGCAGGCGATAGGTGCCCTGGTCCCACCAGAACGCTGAGAGGAAGAGCACCGCGCCCCCCCAGCCGCGGGCGCGCAGCGCCTCGATGAAGCCGATGCCGGTGCCGTCGGGCAGCACGCCGTCGACCACGCAGAGGTGGATGCCGTCCTGCTCCAGCAGGGGCAGCGCGGAGGCGATGTCCCCGGCCTCGACGCAGCGGTGGCCCTGCCGGGAGAGCACCGCGCTGACGAAGGCGCGGAACTCAGGGTCGTCGTCGAGGATGAGGATGTCGCCGCTCACGGGCAGCCCTCCTGGTGTCCGAGCCTGGGACCGGTGACCGCGTGTGACGCCGGCCGCCGACGGAGCCTGGGCAAGATATCGTGGTTTGCTCCCGTGCGGTGGCCCTATGGCGTCACTTCGCGCCCTGTCAAGGCTGCGGCGGCCTCCGGGGTGGCCGCGAGGCGGGCCGCGAGGGCCACCGGATCGGCGCCGGTGACCACTGCTTTGGCATATGGATCTTCGCGCCACCACCAACCCGGCGCGTGGACCCAGGCCGGGTCTCGCGCGGGGTCGACGTCCTGGGGGCGGGTCAGGGGATCGCGCAGCACGTAGGGCGGGGCCTCGGGCAGGGACGCGGCGCCCTCGGCCGCGACCCCCCAGGCCCGCGCCGCGTAGACCCCCACCGCGCGCTCCCGCGCCGCCGCCGCCGCGAGCGCCCCGGCGAAGCGGTCGACGTAGGGGCGCTGCGTGATCAACCCCTCGTCCAGCCCGACCTCGTCCGCGCGAACCGCCAGGGTGCAGGCGGAGAACCCGGCCGCCTCCAGAGCCGCGCGGTCGGCGGCCTCCCCCCCGGCCAGGATGACCCTTGGGCCCTCCCCCGCACAGTCCACGGTATAGGGCGCGTCGAGGTCCGGGGCGGGGCTCCAGCGGGGCGGGTCCTCGGGGTGGAGCAGGTCGGCGAAGCGCGCCGTCCCCACGCTGCGGGAGCGCAGGCGGGCGGGGTCGGTGTAGGGCACCGGCCCCTCCACCGCCTCGCCGCCGCCCAGCCGATCGCTGAGCCAGTCCAGGGTGGCGGCGACCATCGCGTCGCTGTAGCCGTGGCCGCCGGGGAGGACCCGGTGGGTCGCGCTGCGGGGCAGGCCCTCGGGGGGCGGCTGCTCCAGCTCGGAGAGCCAGAGGGTGGGGCGCGGCGTGGCGGCGAGCAGGCGGGGGTCGGGGCCGGGCCAGCCCGGCAGGCCATCGCAGGCGCAGCCCCCCGCGCGGGCCTCCCGAGGCATGGGCACATAGGAGGCGAGCACCGCGCCCACCGGCCGGGGGTCCACGAAGAGCAGGTAGAGGGCCTGCACCGCCCCCCCCGAGGCCCCGATGACCGCCAGCGGCCCCACGTCCGGCCGCCCGTCGAGGTAGTCCAGCCCGGCGACCAGGCCGTGGAGCTGCGCGGCCATCGCCGAGGTCCCCGCGCTGGCGAGCAGGGCGCGGCCGTGGGCGCCGGCCTCGAAGTGGATGCGGCGGCCGGGCAGGTCGCCCTCCTCGACCCCGGGGGTGTCCACGGCGAGCGCGGCGTAGCCGGCCCGCGCCAGGGCGTGGGCTGGGCCCTGGGACTCCCCGGCGGACTTGCCCTCCCCGAAGTGCCCGTGGGCCACGAGCACGCCCGGGTGGGGGCCGGGGCCGTCCGGCAGCCAGAGGGCCGCGGACACCCGGAAGCCTTCGAAGACCTGGAGGCTGACCGGCCGCACCACGTAGCCGTCGTAGCGCACGACGGGCCCCTCCATCGGGGAGAGCGCGGCGCGGCGCAGGACGTCAAAGCCCGCAGCCTCCGCGACGCGCCCCGGGTCGGCGGGCTCCGGCCCGCCGGTGCAGCCGACGCCCAGCGCGGCGGTGAGCAGCCAGGCGGGCCCGGGTGACCATCGGCGAAGGCGGACCATCGCGCCCACCGTAGCACGCCCCGCGTCCGCCGGGCCGCGCCGCCCCGGACAGCGGACGTCACATCGAGAATAAGCCCGTGATGGTCGGGGTCGTAGCCGACCAATCCGCCGCGACCCCGCTCCGTTCAGGTTCTCCCGGGGGGAGGTTTCGCCCGACACAGGGTACCGTCGGGGTCTCGCACGGTCGACCTGAGGTTCGCGCATGCGCGTCGCCGTCGCCCTCTCCACCGAAGAAGATGGGATCGTCGCGGTCCAGGAGGCCGCGCAGGCGGCGCGCGCCGATGTGCCGCAGCCGGTCGCGGCGCTGGCCTGGGCCACGGGGCACCACAACCCGCGCCTGGTCAGCCTGCGCCGCGCCCTGGTGGAGGCTCTGGGCACCCGGGTGATCGCCGGCTGCGTGTCGGCGGGGATCACCGTCGGGGATCAGGAGGTGGTGGGGCAGCCTGGGCTGGGGCTGATGGTGTTCTCGGGCCCCGCGGAGCGCTTCGAGGCGCGGCTGGCCCACCGCCTGTTCGACAACCCGGAGGCGTCCGCCGTCGCGCTGCTCGCCGGGACCGGGCCCGACGACCTCGTCGTGCTGATGCCGACCGCGAACCACTTCAAGGCCGACCCCTTCCTGGCGGAGGCCGCCCGCGTCGCGCCGGACACGCTGGTCGTCGGGGGCGGCGCGACCAACCCCCGCGGGCGGGACCGGGTCTTCGACGGGGACGCCGTGGCCACGGACGCGGCCGTCGCGCTCGTCATCCGAGGCTGCCGCCCCCGCGTCGGGTTGACCCAGTCCTGCGGCGTCATCTCGCCGGTCCTGACGGTCACCCGCTGTCGGGGGCGCGCGGTGTTCGAATTGGACGGCGCGCCCGCGGTCAGCGCGCTCGCGGAGGTGGTGCAGCGCATCGCGGGCGACCAGCCCGACGTCCGGGGGGTGATGGCGGGGCTCGTCGCCGAGCCGGACGGGGCGGGCCGGCGGGCGTTCCTCGTCCGCCCGGTGGCCGGGGTGGACTGGGAGAAGGGCACGCTCGACCTGGGGGTGGAGGTGGACCCGGGCCAGCAGGTGGTCTTCGTGCGCCGGGACGTCGAGCAGTCCCGCTCGGACCTCAACGCGATGCTCCTGGAGCACCGGGCGCTCCAGCAGCGCCCCCCGGCCTTCGGGCTCTGGATCAACTGCGCCGGGCGGGGGCCCGCCTTCCAGGGCATGCCGGACTACGACCCGGCGGTCATCCGCGGCTACCTGGAGGGGCTGCCTCTGGGGGGCTTCTTCGGGGGGTTCGAGCTGGCCCCTCTGGCCGGCCGCACCGCCCTCCACCTGTTCTCCGGCGTGCTGGCGACCGGAACCTGAGGTGCCTCTGTCAGCGCTCCAGCAGGCTCAGCGCCCGCTTCAGCAGCCGCTCCAGCTCCGCCCGCTGGATGGCGGTCGTCTGCTCGGGGTCGAAGCGCAGGGACTCCAGCGCGAACCCGCCCTGCTCCAGCTCCGCGAGGGCCCCCGAGGTGGGCTGCTCGCTCAGGAGCCCGACGACCTCCCAGGTCTCGATGGGCTGGTGCACGCCCTTGACCTGCACGGTGCCCCGCTGCACGCACTCCACGGCGTCCCGCACCAGGGCGTGGGTCGCGCCGCTGATGAGGACGCCGCCGGGGGGGGCGAGGCCCTCCAGCCGGGAGGCCACGTTCACCTGACCGCCGACCACGGTGTAGTCCATGCGGTGCTCGGAGCCGAAGTTGCCCACCGTGCAGTGCCCGGTGTTGATGCCCATGCGGGTGCGCAGGGGCTGCACGATGCCCAGCCGGCGCCAGCCCTCCTGGAGATCCTCCATGCTGGTCTGCATCTCCAGGGCCATCCGGACGCAGCGCAGGGCCTCGTCGGCGGGGTCAGCGTCGTCGCTGTCTCCGAAGAACACCATCACCGCGTCGCCGATGAACTTGTCGATGGTGCCGCCCCAGCGGATGGCGATGGCCGCCATGCGGTCCAGGTAGCTGTTGAGCATCTCCGCGAGCACCTCGGCCTCGACCGAGTCGGTCAGCGCGGTGAAGCCCACGAGGTCCGAGAAGAAGATGGTGAGGCGGCGGCGGCGGTGCCGGGTGCTGGCGTCCACCTGACCGCCGACGATGAGCTGGAAGAGCTGGTGGGACAGGTAGCGGCGCATGTTGTCCATCAGCCCGGTGATGCGCTCGTTCTGGGCGGACAGCTCGTTCTCCATGCCCGTGCTGTGCTCCAGGACCGAGGTGTAGAGCAGCTCCACGTCGGTGAGCGTCTCCAGCAGGCGCTCCACGAGGCCCGCCAGCTCCCCGGTGTCGGCCCCCTGGTCGCGCAGCCCGTCCAGCAGCGCCGAGAGCCGCGCGCGCTCCACCTCAGAGAGCGCACCATCCAGCAGAGGATCGTCCGACAGCACCCGCTCACCTCCCGGTCCAGGACCGCGGGAGTATCGCACACCTGTGCGTCCGCGAAGCGGCGGCGCCCCCGCAGCGTTGAGACCAGATACCATGTCCGCTGGCGTTCGGACCGTCACCCGCGGACGGCCACGCCACAGGAGCAGACCCCCGTGCAAGACGCCACATCTTCAAGCGCTCCCCCCGGAGACCGGCCGCTGGTGGACCTCCACCTGCGCCGCGAGGAGCTGTCCTCCGCGGCGCAGGCCCACCGCCTGGCGGACTTCCTCGCCGAGATCGCCACCAACGACCAGGCCGACCCCGCGATGGCCGCGCGGGAGCTGTCCGGGGCGCTGTGCGAGGCGCTGGAGCTGCTCGCCGCCTGCCCGGCCGACGGGGTGCTGGAGATCAGCCTCCGGCAGCGCGGGGACCGGCTCTGCGCCGACCTGGCGGCCACGGCCGACCCGGAGACCCGGGGCGCGCTGGAGGCCGCCCGGGACGCCCTGGCCGCCGCCCCCGACCTCGACGCCCTGCTCCAGGGCGCGAGCGGGCACGGCGGGCTCGCCGAGCTGGCGCTGCTCCACGGGGTCGAGGTGTCGATCGCGGTGGACGCCGATCGCGCCCTCGTCGCCCTCGCGCTGCCTCCTCAGACCCTGGGGATGCGCCCATGAGCGTCAACGTCCGCTTCCTGGCCTCCAACCAGGAGGTCGCCTTCACCGGACCGCTCCGCCCGGCCAGCGAGGCCGAGCTGGACGAGGCCGAGCGCTGCCTGCGTGAGGCTGCGGCCTCGGTCACCGGGCGGCTCTACGTGAACCTGCGCCGCGTCCCCCTGATGAACCACCGGGCGTTCCGCCGGCTCGGGCGGGTCCTGCTGGAGATCCTCGACGCCCGGCCCGACCTCACCGCCCAGCTCGTCATCTCCAGCGCGGTGCCCTGGGCGGCCCGGCGCGGGGCAGCCCTGGCCGCGCGCTCCCCGCGCCTCACCGTCGAGCCCTACGATCGCGACTTCTACCCCGGCCAGGGGGTCATCGAGAACGACCACCTGCTGCCGGTGCTGCGGGCCCAGACCCGGGTGATCTGGTCGCACGAGCAGAAGATGCTCGCCTTGCACGGGCTCGAGGAGGGCATGGCCGTCGCCGACATCTGCTGTGGTATCGGGGACTTCGCCCTCCTGCTGCGCGGGGCCTTCCACCCCGGGCGCCTAGTGGCGGTCGACCACGCCCGGCCCTTCCTGGAGTACGCCCGCGCGGTGGCCCGGGAGTTCGGCATCGCGGACATCGAGTACGTCTACGGCGACGCCACCAGCCTCTACCTGGAGGACGCGCAGTTCGACTTCGTCATCTCCCGGCTGGCGCTCCAGATCTTCGACCGGCCCCAGCAGATCCTCGGCGAGCTGTACCGCATCTGCAAGCCTGGGGGGCGGGTGTACATCACCAACGAGCTGATGCGGCACATCTACGCCTGGCCCCGCTCCGAGCGGGTGGCCTGGGCCTACACGCTCATCCCCGAGATGGCCGCGAAGCTGGGCATGGACGTCAACTTCGGCCCGAAGGCCCACGCCGCCCTCAAGGACTTCGGCTTCCAGGATGTCCGCATGGATCGGATCGAGGTCACCAACCTCAACACCGACATCGAGGACTTCGCGGCGGTCGCCGCCGGCTGGAGGGACTATGTGACCCAGGACGTCGCCTCGGCCACCGCGCAGCCCCCGGAGACCGTCGCCGCGCTTCAGGACGCCCTCGACAGCTTCCTGCGCGCGGTCGAGAGCCCCAAGGGCTTCGCCTCCTGGCCGATCTACGTCGCCTCCGGCACCCGCCCCCTCGATCCCGTCACCCCCTGACCCCGTGACCCCGTGACCCTGGAACTCGGACCCCGACAGCGCCTCCGCACGCGCTTCCTGCTGGTCGCAGGGGTGGGGGTCGCCGTGGGCCTGCTGGCCTCGCTGACCGTGGCCATGTTCGGCTTCAACCGGCTCAGCACGGAGTCCTCCAAGGAGATCGAGCAGGGCCTGGGGGACGCCTCCCGGGAGTACCTGAGCACCCACGTGGTCGACAGCGCCTCGCGCACCCACTCCCTGCTGGAGCGGGCGACCCTGGACCTGGAGATCGCGGCCGACATCCTCCAGGACCTGGAGGACCGCGCCGACGAGCTGGGGCCGCTGCACCAGGCCCTCTCCCACCTGCCGCTCTTCGAGGACCGGCTGCGCTACCACCCCGAGGGCGGGTGGTACCAGAACGCCGACGACGAGCCGATGTCGGTCTCGGTGTGGGGCTACCTGCTCCAGCCGAGCGCCGGGGACGGGCCGCCCCCGCTGCGCCCCGAGGTCGCCGACGCGCTCGCGGAGACCGCGATCTTCGACCTCGTGCTGCCCCCCTTCCAGCGCGAGGGCGCCAGCAAGCTGCAGATCTTCTACGTCGGCGGCGAAGACGCGCCCTTCATGCGGCTGACCCCCTGGTCGGACGCGGCGGGCGAGGCAGACAAGAAGTACCCCGGGCACAACGCCAGCCCGTTCTGGTCGTTCTACTTCCCGGGCCTGATGGAGAGCTGGCGCGCGCGCATGGGCTCGGGCATGGCCCGCGACACCCAGGTCACCCTCACCCCGCCCTACGAGGACGCCGGGGGCGCGGGGGTGGTCATGACCCTCTTCCACCCCATCTACACCGCGGACCGGAGCGACATCGCCGGGGCGCTGGGCCTGGACCTCACGATCAACCAGATCGTTGATTACATCAAGGATCTCAAGCTCTTCGACTCGGGCTTCGCGTTCCTGGCCCAGTCCGACGGCAACGTGCTGGCCATCAACACCTCCGGCGAGCAGATCCTGCGGCTCCGGGGCAGCACCGCCGCGGGCGAGGGCGTCGAGGTGCTCCAGCGCAGCCTGCGAGACAGCAGCGAGGCCTCCGTGGCGGGCCTCAAGCTGCCGGTGGACGACGCAGTCTCCTACAAGGAGATCGACATCGGCGGGGAGTCCTACGCCCTGGCGCTCCAGCGGCTGCCCGCGATGAACATCTGGGCCGGGCCCGACGGCATCCACGAGCAGCACTGGACCCTGGGCATGGTGGTGCCCGCCCGCGAGATCTACGCCTCGCTGACCCGCTCCCAGGCCTCCATCGCCGCGGCCACCCAGCAGGTGGCCGCCGCCCAGGTCCTGATCAACATGGCCACCCTGCTGGCGGTGGTGCTGGGGGTCTCGGTGGTCTCCCGCCGCATGACCGCCGCCCTGGACGCCCTCTCCGACGCCGCGAAGGAGCTGACCCACAAGAACTACGACGTCGCGCTGGAGGTCCACAGCGAGGACGAGGTCGGGCACCTCACCCGGGTCTTCATGGGCATGGCCGCCGAGATCCGCGAGTACACCTCCAACCTCGAGGGCCTGGTCCGCCAGCGCACCCGCGAGCTGTCCGCCGCCAACGAGGAGATCTCCGCGCTCAACGAGCGCCTCAAGGCGGAGAACGTGCGCCTGGGGGCCGAGTTGGACGTCGCCCGCCGCCTCCAGCTCATGGTGCTCCCCAGCGAGCAGGAGCTGTCCGAGATCGGCGAGCTGGACATCGCCGGCTTCATGGAGCCCGCCGACGAGGTCGGGGGCGACTACTACGACGTCCTGCCCGCCGGGGGGGGCTTCAAGATCGGCATCGGCGACGTCACCGGGCACGGCCTGGAGTCGGGCGTGCTGATGATCATGCTCCAGACCGCCGTGCGCACCCTGCTCATCGCCGGCGAGCGCGACCCCAAGCGCTTCCTGGACCTCATCAACCGCACGGTCTACGAGAACATCCAGCGCATCAACATGGACCGCTCAGCCACCCTGGCCTTCCTGGACTACCAGGGCGGCGAGCTGATCCTCACCGGCCAGCACGAGGAGGCCATCGTCGTGCGCGCCGACGGCACCCTGGAGCGGGTCGACACCCTGGACCTCGGCCTGCCGGTGGGCATCGACGCCGACATCCAGGACTTCGTGGAGAGCGCTCGGCTGCGCCTGGAGCCCGGGGACGTCGTGGTGCTCTACACCGACGGCATCACCGAGGCCGAGAACCCCGCGGGCGAGCAGTACGGGGTGGAGCGCCTCTGCGCGGCGGCCACCCGCACCCACCGGCAGCCGGCGGCGGACATCAAGCGCGCCATCATCGAGGACGTGATGGCCTTCGTGGGCGAGCAGCGGGTGTTCGACGACATCACCCTGGTCGTCATTCGGCGGGAGGACTGAGGCATGGACATCGTCATCGGTGACTTCGTCGAGGCCAGCGCCATCCCCGATCATCTGGCGCTGACGTTCCACTTGGACACCCACCCGGTCCGGTGGCGGCAGGCCGGGCGCACCGCCGAGCTCGCCGCCTCCTGGTTCGAGGCGCGGGGCCCGGAGGTCACCGACGTCATCAGCTACATCCTCAACGAACTGGTCGAGAACGCCCTGAAGTTCGCGTCGGGCGGCGACGTGGTCGTGCGGGTGGGCTTCTCGAACGACGCGATGCTGCTCGGGGTCTCCAACCGGCTGCCCGCCCAGGACGCCGCCGCGCTGGAGTCGCACCTGCGCACCCTGGTGAGCGAGGACCCGATGGAGCTGCTGATCCGCACCGTCGAGGCCAACGCGGAGGCCCAGAGCGACCGGGGCTCCGGGCTTGGATTCCTGACCATGATGACTGATTATGGCGCCCGGCTCGCCTGGCGGCTCCGAGACGACGAGGCCGACCTCGTGCGTCTGGAGACCCTCGCGCGCCTGCCGCTGGAAGGAGACTGAGCATGTCGGGCAGTTCGGACCTGTTGGAGATGAAGGGCAGCGGCTACCGGGTCTGGTTCGAGCCGGCGTCCGCGACGGTCCACATGGAGGGCACGCTGCGCCTCAACACCGGCGAGTACGCCCCCCTGACCGCCCTGCTGAACGAGGTCATCGCCACGGGCACGGCGGCCCTGACCCTGCACGTCCGCGAGCTGGTCTTCCTCAACAGCTCGGGCATCAACACCCTCTACAAGTTCGCCCTCGCGCTGCGCAAGCGCGGCGGCGTCAAGCTCACCGTCCTCACGAAGAAGGACGTGAGCTGGCAGAGCCGCTCCCTGCCCAACCTCCAGCGCTTCTACGCGGAGGTGGAGTTCGAGGCTCTGTAGGGATACACCCCGGCCATGAACGACCCTCGCGCCACGATCGCCGCCTGGCTGCCTCACGCGGTGATGCTCACCGCCCTGGGCCTGGCCGTGTGGCTGTGCATGCGGGTGCTGGCGCCCCTCTGGGAGTCGATCCTGCTGGGGGTGGCGGTCGCGGTGCTGACCTACCCGGTGCTCTTCGAGCCCCTGGACCACCTCACCCGGACCTGGCGCATGCCCTTCGGGGACAGCACCCGGCGCACTGTGCTGGGGGTGGTGGCCACGGCGCTGCTGGTCCTCATGCTGGTCAGCCCCGGGGTGCTCGCGGTCATCGGCGCGATCGGCGACCTGCGGCAGGGGGTGGACATCTTCGTCGGGGTCGCCCTGCGAGACGAGGAGCAGATCGCCCGCCTCGCCCAGATCGTGGTGGACCAGGCCGCCCGGCTCCAGGCTGAGTACAGCCTGCCCATCGACCCCGAGAACGTCCGGGTGACCCTGCTCCAGGCCCTGGATGAGGCGGGCAACTTCGCCCCGACCTTCCTGAGCTTCCTGTTCAAGGGCACCGGCTCGGTCATCGCCCAGTACATCCTCTCGCTGGTGGTCAGCACGTTCTGCTACGCGAACGCCCCGGAGCTGATCGACCGGATGCTGGCGTTCTCCCCCCTGAACCGCGAGCAGGCCACCCTCTTCCGCCGCACCCACCGCGCCGCCATCCTGCGCCTGCTCTACGACACCGTCGCGCTGGCCCTGGCCAAGGGCTTCGTGTTCGGCGGGGTGATGTACGGCTTCGCGCGCTTCTACGACCTCGCCTTCTTCGACAACTACGTGCTCACCAGCCTGCTCTCGGCCTTCATCGCCCTGGTCCCGGCGGTCGGGGTCACGGTGGTGTGGGTGCCGCTGGCGCTGGTGCTTTGGAACAACGGGCAGACCGGGGCGCTGGGGCTGCTGGTGGCGCTGGTGTATGGCACCAACTTCGTGCTGGACGGCCTCCACCGGCGCATCGGCCGGCGGCTGCAGCGCCGCAGCCACTGGGAGGGCATGTTCCTGTTCCTCAGCCTCATCGGTGGGGTGCTGGGCTTCGGCCTCAAGGGCCTCATCGTGGGCCCGACGGCGGTGGTGCTGACCGCGGTGCTGGGCAGCTTCTGGCTGCCGCTGTACGGGATCCGGGGGTGGGAGGATGAGGAGGGGGAGGTGGCCGGGCCTGCGGCCTGAGCCGGCGTGATACAAGGGTCGAATCCTCTTCGGGGTGAGTGTCATGACCGTCCAGCAGCGCCTCGATCTCGCCTGGAAGCAGTTCGATCCCCTGCGTCCGGTCCCCCAGGACGACCCGGACGGCTGGTACCAGGATCTCTCCGAGGTGCGGGCGGTCGGGGACTTCGGACGCCAGATCGCCCGACGGATCGAGCGGCAGGCGGACCGCCCCCAGCGGCTGCTGGTCCTGGGTCACCGGGGGTGCGGCAAGTCCACGGAGCTGGGGCGGCTGTGCCAAAGGCTGGAACAGAGTGGTTTCCGCTGCGCCGTGGTGCGCACCGATGAGCACCTCGACGTCAACGACCTCGACCTCATCGAGATCCAGGTCCTGCTGGTGGAGCAGCTCGGGCGCCTGCTGGGAGACCTCAAGCTGGAGCTGCCCGAGGCGCTGCTGACCCGACTCCGCGCGTGGTTCACCGAAGAGGAGGTGACCCGCGAGGTCAAACGCAGCGCCAGCGCAGACCTCGGCGCTGGGGCCGGTGGGGAGGCCCCCAGCCTGATGGGCCTCGTCTTCTCCAAGCTCATCCCGCAGTTCAAGGCCAACCTCCGCCTGAGCGCTGAGCACCGCGCGACCTTCCGCGAAAAGGTGCGAAAGCAGCTCAGGGACTTCGTCGGGGTCGTCTCTGACGTCGTACGCGAGGCGAAGGGCCGCCTCCAGGTGGCCGACTTCAAGGGCCTCGTCCTGATCGTCGACGGGGTGGAGAAGGCCGCGCAGTCCGCGGACGGGCGACAGCGGGTCAGCCGCATCCTGCTGGAGCAGGCCGAGCAGTGGAACCAGCTCGACGCGCCGCTGGTGCTGACGGGCCCCTTGGACCTGTTCACCGAGAACATCCGCCTCCAGAACCTCTACGATGCGTTCTTCCTGATGCCGGCGGTCCCGGTCGCCCCGCGCCCTGGGCACGAGGCCGACACCGCAGCCTACGCCAACGCCGGGCGCGGCCTGCTGCGCGCCTTGATCGATCGGCGCACCCCGGCCGCCGACATCTTTGAGGACGAGGCCTCCATCGAAGTGCTCATCCAGGCCTCCGGGGGCAGCATTCGCGACCTCTTTCGGCTGCTCCGAAACGCCATCGACAGTGCCGAGGATCGGCTCATCGGAGCGAAGGACGTCCAGCATGCCCTCAAGCTCCAGCGGCTGTCCTTCGAGCCGGCCGTGCTGCTGAGCGACCGGGAGCCTCTGCAGAGGCTCGCGGCCGACCCGGTCGCCTTCGATCACAGCAAGGTGGGGGTCAGCTTGCTCCAGCGCGAGCTGGTGATCCCGTACAGCAACGGAGGCACCTGGTTCGCCCTGCATCCGGCGGTTCGGCGGCTGGTCCTGGGTGAGCATGCCGGCTGAGGCGCTGCCCGGCGTCGAGGCTTTCGACGGGCCTCTGCGGCGCCTGGAGGGCTTCGGCCTGCTGGTGGTGCTGGGGGCGTCTCGGGGCGTCCTCCAGGACGCGCGAGCGCGGGTGCTGGAGGCGCTGGAGCGCCGCGACTATCGCCCGGTGGGCCTGGATGATGACAAGGCGCTCTCCGACAAGACCGCTGTCATCGTATTCCTGGACGATGCCTCTCCTGAGAAGCGCCACCAGAGGATGTCACGGATCAACGTCGCGCGGGACCGTCTGGCCCGCCTGGGGCGGGTGCTGGTGGTCGGGGTGCTGGAGCCGGAGCTGCCCCGCTTCGCGGAGCTGGCGCCGGACCTGTGGTCGGTGCGCACCACCCTGGCGCGGTACAACCGGCTGCCTCCGCCCAAGCGGCCCCGAGCCAGGGCGCTCCCCCTGGAGGAGAAACAGCCCGCTCCGCCCGCGCTCGAGCGGATGTGCAGTACGCTCTCCCTGCACGGGCTGGAGACCCTCCGTGAGGGGGGCCAGAGCCTGCCCGCCGCCTCCTCCCTGGCCCTCTACCAGCCGATGGACGCGGTCGGGCCCCCGCCGCCCGAGGGCTCGACCATCGACCCGCCCATCGGCGAGGTGACCGCGCTGCTGACCCGCTACGAGATGGCCCTCCTGCTGGGGGACGCGGGCAGCGGCAAGACCACCGCGCTCAAGCGGCTGACCCGGCGGCTGGCCCGCAACGGACAGGAGGTCGCGCTGGTCACCCTGGCGCCGCTCGATATCGGGGGGAGCCCCCTCCTGGACCCGGCAGCTGCGCTGGAGACGCTGTGCGCGGCCTGCCCCTGGCCGGTCGACGCGACACAGAAGCCCTGGCTGCTACTGGACGGCCTGGACGAGCTGCCCGACTCCACCAACCGGACGGGCCTGCTGCTGCTGGCCGACGACCTCGTCCGGCTGGGTCTGGTGGAGGCGGCTGTGGTCAGCAGCCGACCGGCCGGGGTTCCGCAGCCTCGGGTCCTCCCCCCCCAGTTCAGCGAGGACGCGCCGCGCCCCCTGGAGCTGAATCTCAACCCTGTCCGCCTCCAGCCCCTCAGTGACGCCAGCATTCTCAACTACTTCCAGGCCTGGGTGGACCAGCACCTGCCCGAGGACGAGCGCGCCGGGCACCTGGACACCCTGGCCCGCGCCGTCGGGCTCACCCCGGACGGGGGCACACCGCGGGCGCAGCGGCTGCGGGAGCTGTGCCGTCGGCCCCTGTTCCTGGCGGCCATCGCCGCGCTGGTGTGGAGCCGAGGGGCGTCGTTCGACGGGGAATACGAGGTCCTGAGCGGCTTCGTGGACGCCCTCATCCACCGACGCAAGGAGTCGCTTGTGCGCGGGTTCTCTCCAGAGGACCTGCGGCAGCTCGCCGGCGAGGCGGCCTGGGCACTCTACGAGCTGAACACCTACGCCGCCGGGACCACGCAGGTTCTGGAGCGCTCAGCGCTGCTGGACGCCGAGGCGCTGGAGGCCCTCCGGGTCGGGACCGGGCTGTTGACCGAGGAGGTAGACCGGGTGCGCTTTGCCCACGCCGCTCTGCAGGAGGTGTTGGTGGCGTGGCAGGCACTGGACCGTGTCGAGTGGCATGACCATGAGGCGTTGGGGCGGTTCATCTGGCCGGATCGGAATACGATACTAGGTGATCAGGGCCAAACTGTAGAGTTTATCGCAGGTCCGTCGAAGGAAGGATGCCTCCTTGTCGAGGCGTTGGCTCAGATGGCGCCCCGGGCACTATCTCGCTTCTTGCTGGACGAACAACAACGCTTGAGAATGAATCCCCACATGTTCGTACTTTGGGGACATGTCATCGATTTACTCGCCGATTTGTGGGGAGATCGACCTCCCCTCATGATGCGTCAAGTACACAGGCAGGCAATCCAGGTTCTCCTACTCTATAACCGTACCACGGCTGAATTCGGGCCGCTCGGATTGGCTATCGGCACCGAAACTGCGATGGAACTATCTCAGCTCGGCGACCGCACCCTGGGCGAATTGTGCTTCGACCATGTCGTCGATGGTTGGGCTCTGGCTCGTTGGCCGGTCACCCGCCAGCTTTTTGCAGAATTCATCGCCGAGGGGGGCTACCGAAACAGGCGTTGGTGGACCACCAATGGCTGGAAGTGGCTTGCACAGCCAGCGCGAGCCCGGCGCAAGGATCAACCGGATCGTTGGGAGTCCCAAGGGTTCTCCTTGCCTTGGCAACCTGTTCTGGGTTTGTCCTACCACGAAGCCTGGGCTTTCACTTCCTGGATGCAATCCCGAAACCCCCTGATCATGCTTCCAACTTGGACGCTGTGGCGGACTGCAGCGACTCGAAGCCCCATCTGGTCGGCCATCGATCGTGTCATGTCTTGGTCACACCCCGAAGCCACCCCCGGCCCCATCGGCGGCGCTGCCCACCTCGCCACCACTGACGGCGTCGAAGACCTCGGCGGCCTCGTGCGCCAGTGGCTCGCGCCGGAGCCCGGCATCGAGGAGCACTGGGCGGGCTTCGCGTACTGTGACGAGGCCGTCCCGCTCAAGGACAGCTACGGCCGCCGCGCCGGGGGCGGCCGCCGCTGGTATCACGCCTTCGGGCTGCGCCTCGCCCTGCGCCCGCCGGGTTAGTCGGAGGCCATGCTCCTCCTCGCCCTCGCCGCCTGCGCGGCCCCCGACACCGCCGACGCCCCCCTCCTCATCCGCACCGACCGCACCTGCCTGCGCTGGCGCGACGGCGCGATCGACCTGCTCGACGCCGAGGGCCAGCCCATCGTGGAGGGCGCGTGGGCCGAGGCCACCGTGCTCGACGCCGACGGCGCCCCCCAGACCCTGCGCACCCTCGACGGCGCCGAGCTGCTCACCGTCGAGCCCTTCACCGACGCCCTGGGCGCCGGCACCCTGCTCCGCGCCGCCCGCCCCGGAGACCCGGAGCTGATCTGGGACATCGTCGGGTACGACGCCGGGCAGTGGACCTTCCAGCTCACCGCCACCGCCGGGGCGCCCGCGGCGCTGGTCTCCGCCCGCCCCCTCATCCTGGAGGACACCGAAGGCGGCGCCCTGCACCTCGGGTCGGACCCGGCCCACCACCGCGTCGTCGAGAACGGCTCCTGGGCCGCGCTGGACTACACCGCCGGCCTCGTGCCCGGCGACATCCCTGAAGACGAGGGCCTCACCGCCATCGCCCCGGGGGGCTACGAGGGCCACTCGGTCTCCAACTGGAGCCACGGCGTCGCCGACCTGGACTCGGGCCGCGCCTGGACCGCCGGAGCCCTCAGCTTCGCCCACACCATGCCCGTGGTGGAGCTGTCCGCCCGGGCCCGGCTGGGCGACGACACCGCCCGCTTCACCCGCTTCGCGATGGGCGCGGCCTGGCTGCCGGCCCCCCGCGCCCTCGACGCCGGGGCCTCCGCCGAGACCGAGCGCTACTGGCTCTGGCCCGACCCCCCCGACGTGCAGACCGGGCTGGAGGCCTGGGCCGACGCGGTCGCCGCCAACCTCGACCTGGTGCCCTGGCACCGCCGCGTCCCCGGCCGCCGGGTCCCCAACGGCTGGAACTCCTGGGGCGGCGGCGCCGGCACAGGGGGCTACGGCACGCAGATCGACGAGGACCTCATGCTGGAGAACCTCGCGGTCATGGCCGACGAGCTGCGCGACTGGGGCATGGACTGGTTCCAGCTCGACGACGGCTACGAGCCCGCCTACGGCGACTGGACCTGGCGCGCCGACCGCTTCCCCCGCGGCCCCGCCTGGCTCACCGCGCAGATCCGCGCCGCCGGCCTGCGCCCCGGCCTGTGGATGGCCCCGTTCACCGCCGACCCCGACAGCGACCTGTTCGCCGAGCACCCCGACTGGTTCGCCGACCCCATCCCCCTGGGGCTCCTGTTCACCGGGGAGTACGAGATCCTCGACCTCAGCCACCCCGAGGTGCAGGCCTGGCTGGCCGAGCGGATCCGGGAGGTCCGGGAGGACTGGGGCTTCGAGTGGTTCAAGCTGGACTTCGGCTACTACGCCCTGTTCGGCGACGGCCTGTACGACCCCGACCTCACCCGGGAGGAGGCCTGGCGCGAGGCGCTGACCATCGTGCGGGACGGCCTGGGCGAGGACGCCTTCTTCATGCTCGTGGGCACCACGGTGATGAACGTCGGCCTCACCGACGCCACCCGCCTGACCCTGGACACCGAGCCCTGGTGGGACGGCGACCCCCCCACCGCGCTGCACGACGAGCAGGGCATCAAGCCCGCCGTGCGCACCATCGCGCGGCGCTGGTTCCTGCAGGACCGCGTCCAGATCAACCACCCCGACCTGCTGTTCTTCCGCGCGAACACCGAGGCGGGCGTGCCCCCGCTGACCCTGGCCGAGTCCCGCGCCCACGCCCTGTTCATCGGCCTCAGCGGCGGCATCGTCAAGCTGGGGGACCGCCTGCTGGACCTCCAGCCCGAGCACCTCAACGCCATCCGCCAGATCCTGCCCATCCACGGGGCGGCGGCCCGCCCCCTGGACCTCATCGAGCGGGAGATCCCCGAGGTCTACCGCCTGGACTTCGACGGCGGCCTGGACGGCTTCGACGAGCCCTGGACGGTGTTCGGCCTGTTCCACTGGGGCAGCAACCAGGACCTCACCACCAACCCCTACACCCCCATCCCGGACGACGGCGCGCCCCGGATCCACCGGATCGAGCTGCTCGAGGGCCCCCGGCTCGCCTGGGAGATGGAGACCGGGGCGTTCCTGGGTCGGGTCGAGGGCGCCCTGGAGGTGGAGGTGCCCTCTCACAGCGCCCGGCTCGTCGCGGTCCGCCCCGACCTGGGCCGCCCCCAGCTCCTGGGCTGGAACCGCCAGGTCACCCAGGGCGGCGTGCTGCTCGGCGCGATGCCCTGGGACGGCGAGGCGCTCACGGTCTCGTTCGAAGGGGCGGCGGGTACGCCCCAGGCCCCCTTCGTGTGGGAGATGGACTTCTACGTGCCCGATGAATACGCCCTCACGGACGTCGAGGCCGCGCTCCCGGTGGAGGCCATCCAGGACGGGCCGACCCTGCGCCTGCGCTTCGAGCCGGACGCCGCGGGCCCGGTCACGATGACCCTGCGGTTCAGGGCGCGTTGACCGCCTTGCGCCGCTCCTCCCGGCGGCGGATGCGGTCCTCCACGTAGGCCGAGTAGGGGCAGGGCCCGCCGTCGTCGTGATCCCCGGCCAGCTCCAGGGCGCGCTTGAGGGCCAGCTCCAGGGCCGCGAACCAGGCCGGCCGGGTGGGGAAGAGGTTCTCCTCGCCCACCACCTTGTCCACCCCGGAGGTCCGCAGGATGCGCATGGTCTCCCGCCGCATGCCCACCATCACCAGGGCGCGCCCCTGGTCCCGCAGCGACTGGGCCACCTCCCCGAACACCTGGGCGGCGGTCAGGTCCATGCCCTGGAGGCGCTTGGTGCGGACCAGCAACACCCGGACGTTGCGGTCCTCCGTCGCCGCGTCCAGGGCGTCCCGGAGCTCCCCCGCCGCGCCGAAGAAGGCCGCGCCCTCCAGGTGCAGCACCCGGATCGCGCTGCAGAGGCGGCGGCGGGGCCCGGAGCGCTGGAGGACCTCCCGCATGCGGCCGGTCTCGTCGACGACCAGATCCCGCACGATGAGCAGCCGGGCGCGGCGCAGGAACATCACGAGGCTGATGACGACCCCGAGGTAGATGGCCCGGTCCAGGGGCAGGGCCCAGGTGCCCAGCAGGGTGGCCAGGAAGGCCAGGCGGTCCCCCCACCGGGCCCGCAGCACCTGCGCGATGCGCGGTCGGTCGATGAGGTCCCAGGCCACCAGCATCAGCAGGCCGGCGAGGCTGGCCACCGGGGTGAGGTCGACCACCGGGCCGGCCAGCGCGACCAGCGCGAGCACGAACACCCCGGACAGCGCCCCGGAGAGCCGGCTCATCGAGCCCGCGCTCAGGTTCAGCGACGAGCGCGAGGGGCTGCCGCTGACCGGGTAGCCCCCGACGAAGGCCGCCGAGAGGTTGGCCAGACCCTGCCCGACGAACTCCATCGAGCTGTCCAGGCGCTCGCCGCTGCGCGCCGCCAGGGCCCGGGCCACCGCGGTCGACTCCACCAGGGAGAGCACCGTGGCGGCGAAGGCCACCGGGGCGATCAGCTCCAGGTGGTCCAGGCGCGGCAGGGTCAGCGGGGGCAGGCTCGCCGGGATGGGGGAGAGGTCCGCGACCACCTGCAGGCCCCGGCCGCGCAGGTCCAGCGCCCAGCTCGCCGCGATGCCCGAGACCATCACCAGGATCGAGCCGGGGATGTGGGGGTTGATCCGACGCAGGATCAGCAGGATCGCGATCGTGCCCAGCCCCAGCGACACCGCCAGCGGGTCGGTGTGCCCCAGGCTCTGCACCCAGACCGCGAGCCGCGACCACAGCGGGCCGTGGCCGCCCTCGGTGCCGGTGAGGTGGTGGAGCTGCCCCGCCGCGATGAGCACCCCGGCGCCGCTGATGTAGCCGAGCACCACGGGCGCGGAGATGTAGTCGACCAGCGCCCCCAGCCGCAGGACCCCCGCGCTGAGCTGGAACAGGCCCACCGCCAGGGCCAGGCTGACCGCGACCTCCACCGGGCTCGCCCCGAGCTGGGCGCTCAAGGTGCCCACCGCGCCCCCCACCAGCAGGCTGAGGGCGTTGGTCGGCCCGGAGACGACGTAGCGCGAGCTGCGCATGAGGCCGCCGATGAGCGCGGGCACGGTCGCGGCGTAGAGCCCCACCGCCGGGGGCAGGCCCGCGATGAGCGCGTAGGCCACCCCCTGGGGGATCGACAGGAAGGTCACCGCCAGCGCCGCCGTGAGGTCTGAGGTCAGCCAGGCGGGACGGTAGCCCCGAAGGTCCAGGAATGGGAGGTGATGAACCATCAACCGGTAGGACAAGCAAGATGCGCGCCGGTCCTCAGACGCGACAGGGGACGCTCAGGAGCCGGTGCGTTGAATCATGAAACACCTATCGCCGATGAATGTTTCATGTCTGTTTCAAGTTGAGTCTTCGCAGGTCGCCGTCGTTCCGACGATGTTGCAGCGCAGCACCTGCCCACGACGGACCGGAGCGAACTGCGCGGGGGCGCCGCCCTTGAAATAGACCGTGCAGTCCGCGCCCTCCGGCACCCCCGGGAACCCCACCCGGCCCTGGCTGAGGTCGAAGCGCTCCCGGTAGGGCGCATCACCCATGCAGACCAGCTCGACCTTGCTGTCGTGGTGGGTCCCGGGGGCCAGCCAGATGACCACCCCGTCCGCGAGGGAGGTCGGCGGCGGCGGGGCCTGCTGGGCGGCGGTGGACGCCGCCGCCGCGGGCTGGGGTTCGGGCGCGGGGGCGCCAGCGCAGGCGAGGAGCAGGGTCAGGAGCGTCATGCCCCGAGGATACCTCACCTGCTTGTCGCCTCCCCTACCTCGGGCTACGCTTCGGGTACCCCTTGAACGTGGAAGGACCGTGAAGCTGACCATCTCCTGAGCCCGTCGCCCCCTCTTCCCCTCCTCAGGATGATCGTCATGCTGTCCCTCCACGCCCGGGAGCTGGGCTTCGCGTACCGCGACGACCGCGCGCTGCTGGCGGACGTCGACCTGCACCTCACCCCCGGCTGGACCGGCCTCATCGGCGGCAACGGCGCGGGCAAGACCACCCTGCTGCGTCTGCTCGCCGGGCAGCTCGCCCCCCAGGCGGGGCGGATCCGGGTCGAGCCCGAGGGCGCGCCGGTGCGCCTCTGCCCCCAGACCGTGGTCGCCCTCGACGAGGCCATCGAGGCCTTCTCGTGGTCCTGGGACCGCCCGGCCTGCCGCCTGCGCGGGCTCCTGGACCTGGACCCGGAGGCCCTGGCGCGCTGGCCGAGCCTCTCCCCCGGGGAGCGCAAGCGCTGGCAGATCGGCGCGGCTCTGGCCGAGGAGCCCGCCGTGCTGCTGCTCGACGAGCCCACCAACCACCTCGACGCCGAGGGGCGGGCCCTGCTGCTTCGGGCGCTCCAGGAGCACCGGGGCGTCGGCGTGGTCGTCTCCCATGACCGCGCGCTGCTCGACGCCCTGACCACGGCGACCGTGCGGGTCCACCGCGGCGGCGCGATCCTCCATGCCGGGCCCTACACCGAGGCCCGCGCCCGCTGGATCGAGGCCGAGGCGCAGCAGCTCCACGCGCTGACCGCCATGCAGCAGGCCCGCCGCGACCTGCGGCAGCGCCTGGACCAGCAGCGCCGCAGCCAGGCCGCCGCCGGACGCCAGATCTCCGCCCGGCGCCGGATGAAGGGCCCTCAGGACGCGGACGGCCGCAGCGTCAACCGCAAGGGCCGGGCGATGAACGCCGAGCAGAGCCTGGGGCGCGGCGTGGGGGTGCTTCGGGCGCAGGTGGAGCGGGCCGAGGCCGCGCTGACCGAGGTCCACCACACCCCGGAGAAGGGCCGCGCCATCGCCCTGCCCTTCGCCGAGGCCCGCCGCAGCTCCCTGGGGCGCCTGGACCGGGCGGTCGTGGCGGTCGGCGGGCGCGCGCTGCTCCAGGACGTCCACCTGGAGCTGTACCGGGACAGCCGCGTCCGGGTCACCGGCCGCAACGGCGCAGGCAAGACCACCCTGCTGCGCGCTTTCCTGGACGACAACCCCGCCCTGGCCCGGGAGGCGCTGTGGCTCCCCCAGGAGCTGGCCCCCGACGCGGGCGAGGCGCTGCTGGAGACCCTCACGGCCCTGCCCCCCGAGCCCCGCAGCGCGGTGATGAACCTGCTGGCCGCCCTGGGGGTCGACCCCGCCGCCCTGCTGCGCGCCGCCCGCCCCTCCCCCGGGGAGGCCCGCAAGCTCGCCCTGGCCCTCGGCCTGGGCCAGCCCCACGCCCTGGTGGTGCTCGACGAGCCCACCAACCACCTCGACCTGCCCGCCATCGAGCGCCTGGAGGACGCCCTGGCGGCCTTCCCCGGGGCCGTGCTGCTGGTCTCCCACGACGCGGCCTTCGCCGACCGGGTGACCACCGAGCGCTGGCACGTCGAGGGGGGGAGGGTCAGGCGATAGTCGCCTCGGCCTTCTCGGCGCGGCGCTTCTCGGCCACCGCGTCCACCCGCAGGCACAGCAGGGCGTGCAGCCCCGCCGCGTTCAGGGCGTCGGGCTTGCCCGAGGAGAAGCCGGTCATGGCGTCGCGCACCAGGGTGGGCTGGAGGTCGTAGCGGCGCACGACCTCGTCGCTGGGGGCCGGGGCCCTGGTCCAGGAGGGCGCCAGCTCGTTGGCCAGCTCGCGGTTGTCGGTGAGGGTGCGCTCGTTGCAGAGCACCAGGCCGTCCGCGCAGACCAGCCGGGAGCGGACCCGCTGGCCGTAGGTGCCCCCGCCCTTGAGGGCGCGGTGCTCCTTGAACTGCACCGCGCCGCGCTCGTCGGTCCAGGCCGCCACGCGCACCCGAGCGACGCTGTTGTACTCGTCGCCGCGCACCCGGTGCAGGCCGCCCTCGTTCTGGAGCAGCCCGAAGGCGTAGGGGCCCTTGACAGCCATGAGCACGGGCTCATCGTCCTCCAGGGGGTCTCGCAGCCACTCCAGGCTGCGGCCCTTCTCCGAGGCCCACTCCAGGTAGACCATGACCAGGTGGTCCCGGGCCAGGCGACCGCCCACGCCGATGGGGCTGACCTCGACCAGGGCGTCCCAGCTCCCCTCCCAGCCCATGAGCAGCAGCTCGCGGCGCGCCCGGGTCACCGCCTCCTCGAAGCGGACCAGCTTGCTGGCGACCTCCTCCAGCCGCGCGCGGCGCTGGGCGGCGTCCAGGTTCTCGTTCAGCTCCTCGTAGAAGCTGCGCAGGCGGTCCATGCGGTCGAGCACCACGGTGACCCGGTCCAGGTCCCGCAGCGCGCGGGCGGCGCTCTGGGTGTCCTGCCAGAAGTTCGGCCCCTTGCGCATCTGGAGCAGGCGCTCCCGGCCGTCCTGGAGGATGGGCTCGCGGATGGCCTCTGCGAGCACCTCCAGGCGCTGCCGGGCCACCTTGAGGCGGCGGACGATGTCGGGCCGGGTCAGCCGCGCGCCGGTCTCGACGCGGATGGGGGCGGCCTCGCGGCGGGCCTCCCGGCTCTCGGCGGTGTCGATGACCCGCACCCGGATGCGCCCCTCGCGCTCCACCAGCTTGAGGATCTGGCCCGGCTCGACGGCGCGCTCCATCAGGGCGGTGGCCAGGGGCAGCACGAGCTGGCGCTGGATCTCCCGCTTGAGGGCGCGGGCCCCGTAGCGCGGGTCGAAGCCCTGCTCGATGACCAGATCCAGGGCGGCGTCGTCAACGTCAACTACCAGGTTACGCGCGGTGATGCCCTCCCGACCCAGGATGCGGCGCAGCTCGTGGCGGGCCACGGTGCGCACCTGCTCCAGGGTGAGCTGGTGGAAGACCACGACGTGCTGGAAGCGGTTGAGGAACTCCGGCCGGAAGTGGGACTCCAGGGCCTTGAGGGTGTTCGTCCGGCGCTCGGTGGCCCCCCGGCTGGCCCCGAAGCCCAGGCTTCGGTCGGCGTCCTGGGCGCCCACGTTCGAGGTCGCGATGAGCATCGTGTTGCGGAAGTCGACGGACTGGCCCCCCGGCGGGGTCAGCCGGCCCTCGTCCAGCAGGGGCAGGATGAGGTCCCAGACGTTGGAGTGCGCCTTCTCCAGCTCGTCGAAGAGCACCACCTGGAAGGGCTGGGCCCGCACCGGGTCGATGAGCGCGGCGGGGCGGTCCGGCTCGCGGGGGCTGCCCAGCAGGATCTCGAAGGAGTGGTAGTCCTTGAACTCCGAGAGGTCGAAGCGCAGCAGGCGGTGGGGGCTGCCGAACAGGAAGGTCGCCAGGGTGCGGGCCAGCTCGGTCTTGCCCACCCCCGTGGGCCCCACGAAGAAGAACGTCCCCAGCGGCCGGGTGGGGTCGTGAAGCCCGGCCTTGAACAGGGTGATGGCCTCGATGACCGCCTCGATGGCCTCCTGCTGGCCGACGATGCGCTCCTGGAACCAGCGGCGGATGTCGCTGACCGGGCGGGTCTCGGTGCGGCTGACCACGAAGGGCGGCAGACCCGAGTAGATCGAGAAGACCCGCTCCACGAAGGCCGGCGTGAGCGCGGCGGGCTCCCCCACCCCGCGCTTCTCCATGTGGTAGTCGCGGACCTGGCGCAGCAGGTCCAGGGCCGGGCCGGGCTGGGGCCGGGCGGGCAGGAAGCGGCTGGTCAGCGCGATGATGGCCTGGCGGCAGGGGGTGTCGAGGCCCAGCTCCATGCGATCGGCCATGCGGGCGACGCAGCCCTCGACCTGGGCGGGGCGCAGGGGCCGCACGGTGACCTTGGAGAAGAGGTTGGTGAAGCCCGGGGTGCGCCCCATCGCCCGCAGGCCCTCGGGGGAGACCTCGCCCAGCAGCACCAGGCCCCGGGCGACGTAGGGCCGCAGGGCGTCCAGCAGGTTGCCGTCGCTGTTGTTGGTGCGCCCGGTGCGCGGCAGGTTGCCGACGTCGGGGATGTAGAGGATCGTGCCGGTGTCCAGGGCGTTCCGGGCGATCGCGGTGATCTTGGACTGCCACTCGCCCAGGTAGCGGGTGCCCGCCATGATGGTGGTGGTGGACAGCTCGACCAGCTCGCCCATGTCCCGGGCGGCGATGGCGCGGGCCACCCCGTGCACCACCGCGGTCTTGCCCACGCCCTGGGGGCCCACCAGCAGCACCGAGCGGCCGCGGTCGAGCTGGTCCAGAGCGGCGCGCACGTCGTCGTCGCGGAAGTCGGTCGGCGGCAGCAGCTCGCGGCGAGCGGCAGCGACCAGGTTCCGCCCCTCGTTCTCCAGCGCCTTCTCGTAGGAGTCGTCGGCCATGCGGCGCAGAGTATGTCGGCGAGGCGGCGGTCGCCAAGCCGGCCCCGGGGAATTTCGGACCGAGGACGGCAATGGCGATACAACCTCCTCACCGCACACCCCGGAGCCCCCATGCCCGAGCGCCCCGAGCTGGACTACGTCGTCCCCATCCTCCACCGCGCGCTGACCGGACGCCGCGTCGCCTCGGTCGAGGTCCTCAACCCCGTGCTGCTGCGGGTCGCGATGCCCGGCGACCCCACCGCGCTGCTGGTCGGGCGCACGATCACGGGGGTCGTCCGTCGCGCCCACTTCGTGCGCCTCCTCACCGACGCCTCGCCGGAGATCGCGATCGCGCCGATGCTCGCGGGCCGCTTCCTGCTGTGCCCCCCGTCCCGCCGGGTCACCCGGGACACCGGCCTGCGGCTGGGCTTCGAGGGCCTGGACGACGAGCTGCGCTACCGGGACGACAAGCAGATGGGCAAGGTCTACCTGCTGCCCCACGACCAGCTCCACCTGGCCCCGGGCCTAGCCGAGGTCGGGGTGGACGTGCTCGCCCCCGAGTTCACCGTGACGCGGCTGCGCCGGCTGGGGGAGAAGCGCCGCGATCAGGTCAAGCTCTTCCTGCTGGACAAGGCCGCCCTGGACGCCCTGGGCAACGCCTACGCCGACGAGGCCCTGTTCGCAGCGGGCCTGCACCCCAAGCGCCGCTGCAGCTCCTTGAGCGAGGACGAGTGGGCCCGGCTGCACGCCGCCATCGTCTCCGTGCTGCAGGAGGCCACCGCCGAGGTCGCGCGCCGCGCCCCGCCCCTGGACGCCAAGGTGCGGGACTTCCTCAAGGTCCGCAACCGCAAGGGCCAGCCCTGCCCGGTGTGCGGCTCGAAGATTCGCGCGGCGGGGGTGCGGGGGCACGACGCCTTCTTCTGCCCCCGCTGCCAGCCCACCGACACGGGCCTGGTGGACTGGCGCAAGGCGGGGCGCTGAGGTTCAGAAGATCGGCGGCGCCCGCAGCGCCCCCATCAGCCCCGTCAGCATGGCGTGGAAGGCCGGGCCGATGAGGAACACGAAGCTCAGGCTCAAGAGCGCGAGGTAGATCCACCACCGCCCCCGCTCGTCGAACAGCAGCAGGAACACGAGCCCGCCGACGGTGGCCAGCGAGGCCCCGGCGGCGACCCCGTTGAGCACGGCGAGGCGGTGGAAGTACTGCGCCCGGCGCTCCCGGAAGCGGGTGTTGATCTCGTACAGCTCGGCCTTGAGCGCGGGGCTCTGGGGCGGGAGGGGCCGCGTCGGCGGGCTGGGCGGCCGGAAGGCGTCGTCCAGGCGCTGGACGTAGGCGTCGTAGTCGGTGCGGTAGAGCTCGAGCATGTCCCGGTAGTGCTGGAGGCGGATGGTGTAGTCCTCCTGCTCCATCGCGAACTCAGCGACCCGGTCGGCGTAGCTCTCCTGGTGCCGGTCCAGGTCGTTGCGGGCCTTCGCCGCGTCGGCGTCCAGGTGCATGGCGCTCAGGTCGATGACCTCGGAGCGCAGCACGTAGGACGACATCAGCAGGGTCAACAGCCCGGCCATCGCCACCAGCCGGGCCAGGATCAGGATCCGCGCGTTCATCGAGACCTCCCGCGCCGCAGGGGTCAGGGCTGCGGCGGTCCCCAGGATCGGGGGCGCGGGTGGAGGTCAGGCGGACAGGAGGTGAAACCTGGATGAAAGGAGGTCCGGGCGCTCGATCCCACCCCGAACCGCCGCGGGTCACCCCTCCCCTCGGACCAGCGTCACGTCCAGCTGGTTGAACGGGATCACGATCCCGGCCTCGCGGAAGCGCTTGTAGACCATGCCGAGGATCTCCGAGCGGACCCGCCCGCGGTGCTCGGGCTTCTCGATCCAGAGCATCAGCTCGAAGTCGAGGCTGGAGGAGCCCAGCTCGCGGAGCCGCACCCGGGGTGACAGGTTGGGGTTGTCGAGCACGACGTCCTTGGGGATCCGCGCGATCTCCAGCAGGATGCGCTCGACCTCGTCGATGTCGGAGCCGTAGGCCACGCCGACCTTGCAGCGGATCCGCTCCCGCTCGTGGGGACCGCCGGACTCGTTGACGATCCGGGCGTTGGCCATCTCGGCGTTGGGGATGATGATCTCGATGTCGTCGCGGGTCAGGATGCGGGTGCTGCGGAAGCCGATCTCGGTCACCCGCCCGCGCTCCCCGGTGCCCATCACCAGGTAGTCGCCCAGCTTGTAGGGAGTGTCCGCGATGATGAAGACCCCGGCGAAGAGGTTGGCCAGCGTGTCCTTGGCCGCGAAGCCCACCGCGATGCCGACGATGCCCGCGCTGGCCACCCAGGCGGTGGGGTCGATGTCCCAGGCCAGCAGAAGGAAGTAGAGGCTGCCCCCCAGCACCAGGGCCCGGGAGGCGATCTTGAACACCGGCAGGGTGCGCGGCTGCACCAGCGCGGCCATGTCGTGCGCCTCGCTGAGCGCGTCCAGGACGATCTCGCTGGCCCGCTCGGCGGCGAAGCCCCACCACATCACCGCCAGGGTCGCGAGGATCCCCGCGGTGACGTAGGCGGGGGCCTCGGGGAGGTCCAGGTTGGTGCTGGCGTACCAGCAGCCGGCCAGGACGATGCTGCCGGACAGCGGCGGCCCGACGATCTCGATGAGGTCGTCATCGATCCGGGTGCGGGTGCGGGCGGCGAAGCGCCCCAGCACGCGACGGATGAAGACCCGGGAGAGGCTCGCCAGCACCAGCGACGCGACCAGCACCAGCGCGGCGTGGGGTGCGGGCAGGGCGTCGAGCGCCGCCCGCAGCTCGGACCAGCTCATGGGGCGTCCAGCGTCCTTGTGGGAGGGGGGGAATCGTGGATCGGGAACAGCTATCCCGCCGGTCGGACGTCGCAAGGGCCGGGGTTCGACCACGGGTTGGTGCGGACGACGAGCCTTGATGAAGAATCAGTGATACAGGTGCTGCTGCAAGACACGCTGCAATCATCACCGGGGTGAGCGCATGTACTTCGCCTACGTCGACGAGACGGGAGACGTCGGCTTCGACAACTCCCCCTCACCGATCTTCGGGCTCGCCACGATCCTGGTTCCTCCTGAGCACTGGCTGTCCGTGCTGGACGACGCGGTGAACCTGCGCCGCCTGATCCGGCAGCAGTTCGGGATCGGACCCCGGATCGAGCTCAAGGGATCCTCGCTCCTGCATGGCCGCGGCCCGTTCAGCGGTATGCCCATCAAAAGCCGTTTGAATCTCTACAGGATGGTGCTCCGTCGCCAAGCGAGCTGGGGAGACCGGTTCGGCGTTCGGGTGTTCGGCGTGGTCATCGACAAGCCCTCCCTCAGGCATGCCAGGGAGGAGGATCTCCGAGAGAAGGCCTGGGTCTTCACCCTCCAGCGGCTGGCGACCGAGGGCCGGAAGAACGGGCATCTCACGCTGCTGTTTCCCGACGAAGGGTATGGGGACTTCATCCGAAGGCTGGTGCGACGTGCCCGGCGGCATGAGCGGGTGCCCTCGGCGTTCAACCCCGGAGAGCGGCTGGTGAGAGACGCCACCACGATCCTGGAGGACCCGAACGCGAGGCAGTCCCAGGACTCCCTGTTCATCCAGCTCGCGGACCTGGACGCCTATGCGATGTTCCGGCTGGGGTACCCCCACCCCCGCATGGGCCCGGAGATGTGGGCGCTGCTGGGCCCGGCCCTGCACCCTGACGTCAACAAGATCAACAGGGGACCCACGGGCCTGGTGGTGTGGCCGAGGCCCGCCTGAAGACAAGAGCCCCGCCACGAATGGCGGGGCCGTGCAGATCCTACCCCGATCCCGTGATCGGCTCAGATCTGTGAAGAGCGTAATGGTGTCGCGCCCAAAAGTCCAGATATCGTCCGGGCACCAGGCGCCTCACCGCGCGATCGTCACCGGCGTGTTCACCGGCAGATCCTCCACCACGCTGCGCGCCCCGTCCGGCCAGGTGACCTCCACCCGGTCGATCCGGGCCGCGTCCCCCAGGCCCACGTGCACGACGGGCGGGCCGCTGGAGCTGTACAGGCCCCCCTGGCTCAGCGACCGCCACCGCCGCACCCCGTCGGCCTCCACCACCACGCTCGCCCCCCAGGCGCTGGGGTTGGCCCCGGGCTGGTGGAGCCGGATCGCGGTCCACGCGGCCTCGCCGCAGGCCGCCCGGTAGAGGTGGTCCGCTCCCGCGAGGCTGCGCTTGACGAGGTCCAGCCAGCCGTCCCCGTCGAGGTCGGCCAGCACCATGCCCCGGCTCGGGCCCGCGTCCGCCACCCGCCAGTCCACCGCCACGTCCTCGAAGCGCCCGTCTGCGCCCTGGAGGAACAGGCCGTCGGGCTGAAGCCCCGGGTTCGCCGCCCCTGCAGCGCCGCACTCTGCGATGAAGCCCGTGTCGTCGACCTCCTGAGCGGGGATCGCTCCGAAAGCGACAGGCAGGTCGAGGTCCCCGTCGTGGTCGACGTCCACGAGCTGGGCGTTCCAGGCGATCTCCTGCTCTGCCCCACCCCGAGGCAGCCCCCGCGCCTGCGAGGTCTCGTGCCAGCCGTCCGCGTCGCTCTCCAGGAAGACCAGCTCGCCCCACCCGGACTTCACGAAGTCGGGGCGCGCGTCCCCGTTGAGGTCGCCCACCGCCACGCCCATGCCGGCGATGCGCTGGCTCAGGCCCAGGGCCTCCGCGCCGGGCGTGAAGCCCCCGGCCCCGTCGTTGAGGCCCGCCGCGTCGGGGGCGGCCAGCCAGCCGTAGTCGTTGGTGGGCACCAGGTCGGGGTCGTGGTCGCCGTCGATGTCCAGCCAGGCCGCGGCCAGGGTGTAGCCCTCGGTCAGCGCGGCAGGCAGGGGGGCCGGCTCGAAGGTGCCGTCGCCCCGGTTCAGCCACAGGGCGCTGGGGTCGGCGGGCAGCCAGCCCCCGGCCTCGTCGCAGCGGGGCAGGGCGCCGCCGTTCACGGCGAAGAGGTCCAGGTCTCCGTCGCCGTCCGCGTCGGCCCAGGCCCCACCCAGGGACGCCGCCGGGTCCGCCGGCAGGGCCTCGGGGTCCGCCTCGAACCAGCCCTCGCCCAGGTTGCGCAGCAGCAGGTCGGCGGCGTCGACCCGGGCCAGCAGCAGGTCCACGTCCCCGTCGCCCTCCACGTCCACCGCGCTGACCCCGACCACCGGGGCCTCGTGCGCCGCGGGCAGGCGCTCGGGGGCCTCGACCCAGCCCTCGGCCCGCTGGAGCAGCAGCACGGGCGGGGCGTCCAGCATGGGCAGCACGAGGTCGAGCCGCCCGTCCCCGTCGAGGTCCTCCACCGCCAGGCCGAAGCCGTGGCCGAGCTGGGGTGACTCGAGGTCGAACAGCTTGTGCGGGGTCTGCCGCTCGAACGGCGCGGCGTCCCGGGCCTCGGGGTCCGCGCACACCACCGGGTCGCCGAGCTGCGCGGTGGCCGGGACCGTGGGCTCGCGCCAGGAGGGGTCGAGCGGCTCCGGCTCAGCGGGCCCCGCGCAGGCCACGATCAGGGAAAAGGTAAGGATGCCGACGCTCCTGGCCTGATCGGGACCATAGCACCGCAGCGGGCAGGCGGGGGGCGCTGAAATGGCGCGCAATGGCCACCCGGCCGTCGCCACCGGTACACCATGCCCAGGCTCGAAGCCGGGTTTCTTCCCAAGGTGTTGTTGAGCCAGGGAGACGTCATGCAGGGACTGGACGGTGTGGGTGAGCCGATCACGGGCGCGCGGGAGCTGGGCGCGCTGCGCGTCGAGTGGCAGGTGCTGTTCGGCCCGAAGCCTCGGGTGGAGCTTCGCGTCCTGGTGGACGGGCAGGAGGTCCGCACCCTCCGACTGCGGCAGACCCGCCCGGAGATGCGGGTGTCCCTCGGGCCCGACGCCCCCATCCGTTACGTGCTGCTCCGGGTCGACTTCCAGGACGTGGAGGGCGGGCTCCCCACCCTCATCGCCGCGCAGACGCCCGACTTCGACGGCCCCCTGGCCGAGCTTCGCGGCCTGCGGGCGCCGGACGTGCCCCTGGACGCGGTCGACACCACCGGGCGCACGGTGTTCCTGCGCCTGGGGGTCAGCCGGCTCTACCAGGCGGTGCGGGACGGCCAGCCGGTGGCGGGCCCCAACGGCGTCCTGGCCGCGCTGCTGCCCGCGGACCGGTTCCCCAAGGACACCCTCTCCCTCACCGAGGCCTGGAAGCACACCGACGCCGCGCTCGTCTTCCTGACCGAGCGGCCCGACCAGCCCGAGCGCTTCGCGGGGGCCCTCGCCGCCTACCTCTACAAGGACAAGTGGCCCGCCCGGGTGGCCTGGGCCCCGCCCGAGGCGCACCTCTATCGGGGCGTGGCCCCCCAGATGCTGCGGATCCGTCGGGTGAAGGGGGAGATGACCACGGTCGGCAGGCAGCGCTTCGCGGTGGAGCACCTGGGGCTGAACGTCGACGGGCCGAACCCCGTCGCCCTGACCGCGACCGAGGACGGCCTGCAGCTCCTGAACCAGGGCGGGATCGGGGTCGACCTGCCCGACGGGCGCCGCCTGCTGGCCGGGCTGGAGCTGTTCCTGCCCCTGACCGGCCGGCGGGTGGGCAGCCTCCAGCTCCGCCTCGCGGCCCGCGCCGGGGACCTTGGGGCGGAGGCCCTCGACGTGGCCCTGGCCTACGCGGTCCCGGTGGGCGAGGACACCGCGCTCCTGCGCTTCCCCCTGCTCGACCTCGACCAGGCCGGCTGCCCGGCGACCCTGTTCTTCGACGCGACGCTGTTCCCGCTGCGCCCGCGGCAGAGCTTCCTGCGCTTCGACGCGCCGGACTTCGGCGAGCTCCAGCCCGTGGGGGCCAGCCTGCGCTCGATCCAGGGCTGGCCCCTGCGGCTGCGTCCCCTGGAGGGGGCTCGGCTGGACCTGGAGACCCGCCCGGGGCCCGGCGGCGCCGACAAGCGCTACTTCGCGCCCCGCGGGGACTTCGAGCTGTTCGCCCCGGCGGTGGGCCAGGGGTCCGAGGCCGAGGCCACCGAGCTGCTGCTGGGCCTGGTGGGCGTGGAGTACGCCCGGGTGCGCCTGGCGGGCCCGGGGCGCGGCGGCGATCAGGTCCGCTTCTTCTCCGGCCAGCCCGCGCTGCTGCTGCCGCCCCCGAGCGCGGACGACCCCCCGGTCGCCGACGACCGCTTCACCACCGCCTGGATCACCCTGGCCCGCCCCGGCGGCGCGGTGACCTGGTTCGTGCAGCCCGAGGAGACCCCGCTGTTCAGCGCGGGCGGCGCGCCCTTCCCGCGCTTCCAGGAGGTCCCGGCCGTCCGCATCGCCGCCGACGGCGTCGCCGACGCCTTCCCCGTCGCGACCCACGCCACCCTGCACCCCGATGCGCCCGCCGCGCTCCTGCGGGCCGCGGAGCTGCAGAGCCTCGCCCCCCTGCGGCGCCAGCGCATCCTGGACCGGGGCGCCTCCATCCGCCCCGCCGACGGCCGCCCCCCCCAGCGCGAGGTGGTCGGCGCCACCCCCCAGGGGCTGCTGGCCGGGGTCGGCGCCCAGGGCTGGGCGGACGTCGCCTTCGCCATCAGCGAGGAGCCCGGCTGGCCCCGCACCCTGCGGATGACCGGGCTCACCGAGGCCATGCAGCGCGCCCTGTCCGCCTGCGACCTGTTCACGGTCGTCGCCCGGGACGGCGCGGCCGGGGACTTCTCCGAGAACCAGCTCAACATCGGGGACTGGCTGTTCTCCGTCGCCCTGGGCGGGGCCGACGCCCTGGGCAGCCTCCTGCTGCTGAAGTTCCGTGAGGGCCGCGTCATCGACCTCATCGAGGACATCGGCGCGTGGAACGAGGGCGCGGCGCTGACCGGCCAGCGGGCCGCCGCGGTCCGGGACCGCCTGCGGGCGCTGCTGGCCCCCGTGACGGCCGCCGCCCCCGACGACCCCGCCTTCGGGGCCCTGCAGGCGGTCATCACCGACCCGACCTGGATGGGGGTGCTCGCCTTCGACGTGGCGCTCTCCGACGTCCCCAGCGACTTCGTCTGCCTGCTGCCGGGCTTCCGGGGCGAGGGGCAGATCACCGCCCACCACCTCGGCTTCGCCGCCACCAGCGTCACCCAGGGCCCGAGCGGCGCCCTGGAGCTGTCCAACACCGACCTCTTCGCCCTCATCGAGCACACCGACCCTGGCGGCCCGCCCCGGGAGGGCGACCACGAGCTGCGCATGGAGATGTTCCGGCTGCGCTTCGCCGGCAACCAGGTGGCGTCCTTCGCCGCCGAGGCCCGCCTGCGCGTCGACGCCCTGTTCGACGAGGACGCCGTGCGCGTCGATGGCTCAGGAGCGCGCGCCCCCGACAACGACCTCGTGCTCACCGGGCGCCTGCTCTGCGAGCAGGCCAGCGCGGGCATGGCCGGCACCGCCCAGCGCTACGTCTTCGAGCTGGCGGAGCCCGCCCGCTTCCTGCTGGCCGCCACCGACACCGACCAGCCCCCGCCCATCGCGGCGGTGCAGGTGGACGCCGTGTCCCTGGGCGACGGCGTGGTCACCGGCTCCTTCGCCACCACCGCCCGGGTGGCCTGCGCCTTCGCCCTGCGGGGCAGCCTGCGGTTCACCGAGTACGAGGGCGTCATCGACCTGCTGTCCTTCGAGCGCATCGCCTTCAGCAGGCTGCGCGTCCGCCTGGACTTCACCGCGACCGGCACGGCCACCCGCGACGAGCGCTACGCCTTCGACGCCTCGGGCCTGTCCCTGGACGCCGAGGACGCCACCGCGCGCCCCATGAGCGCCTACGCCACGATGCCTCTGCGCCTGGACGGGTTCCGCGCGGCCCCGCCCCCCGCGCCCGGCCAGGCCCGCAGCTTCTTCACCCTGGCCGCCGAGCGCATGGCGCCCGCGCCCCCCGAGCCCATCGGGGAGATCGGCCCGGTGATCCTGGAGGACCTCTCCGCGGGCGGCACCGCGGGGGACGACTTCCTGGTGCAGGCCGAGACCCGGCTGGCCTACGGCCTGGACCTCACCCTGGACCTGGGCAGCCTGGGCTCCCTGGTGCCCGGCGGCGCGACCCTGAGCCTGCGTCGCCTGCTGGGCTGGCGGCCCACCCGCCTGGGGGGCGAGCAGTACCTCGTCGGCACCCGCGTCGGAGAAGACGACACCGTGGACCTCCAGGATCCCCTGTTCCGCCTGTCCGGCGGGGGGCTGGTCAGCGGGGGGCTGGGCTTCCGCAACTTCCTGTTCCTCAACACCGACGACGCGGGCGTGGTCTCGGGGGTGCAGGGCATCGCCTTCCGCTTCGGCTTCCTGCGGGTCGTGTCCAGCAGCGTCAGCCCCCTGGACAACGGGCTGACGGTCATCCTGTTCGTGCCGGTGGGGCCGGAGATGACGGAGCGGCCGCCGGTCGGCTGGTTCATCGGCTTCGAGCTGCCCGGCGACTTCGCCAGCCCCTTCCTGCCCCCGATGGCCACCCGGCCGCGCTCCACCGCCGACACCGCAAACCCGCCCCGGCCGGACTTCCTGCGGGCCACCCGGCCGCGCTCCACCGCCGACACCGCGAACCCGCCCACACCGGACCCGGCCACCCGGCCGCGCTCCACCGCCGACACCGCAAACCCGCCCCGGCCCGAGACCGACCCCTTCGAGGACCTGTCCGACTTCGGGCGCCGGGCCTTCCGCAACTTCCGCCCGCTCTACATCGGCTTCGGACAGCGGGTGCAGAACCCGCCCTTCATCCCCACGCCCACCCCGGTCGCCCCGAACAGCCGGCTGCCCGGGGGGCCGCGCAACCTGCTCGACGGCAACCCCATCGGCACCACCCTGGGGGCGATCCGCACCCGCCTGCGCCCGGAGTCCTCGCCGCTCCAGCTCGCCTCGTCCTACGACCCCGAGGCGGACTGGCTGGTGGCCCTCGAGTTCCTGCTGGTCAACCGCTTCAACCTCCAGATCGTCAGCGTGGACCGGCCGGGCATCCACGGCGCCCGCATCTCGGTGCCGAACCCCGACACCACGGGGCGCCCGATGGCCGACCCCGACGTGGCCTTCTTCAAGCGCTTCGGGGGCGCGAGCCTCCAGATCCTCTACCGTCGGGTGGACGACGAGGGGCTGGGGGTGTTCTCCGGCCGCCTGACCCTGCCCAACTTCCTGCGGGTCATCGAGGCGGGGCCGCTGACCCTCATGCTGCCGCGCTTCGGGCTGGACATCTACACCAACGGGGACTTCCTGATCGACTTCGGCTTCCCGTCCCGGGGGGACTTCTCCCAGTCGGGCGGCGCCACCTTCGGCACCCGGGACATCCGCACCGCGTCCAACCGCCAGCGGTCCGGCTGGGAGGGGCGGTTCGGCTTCTTCGCCGGGCGGCTCAGCGGGGCCTCGGCGCCCTTCGTGCGGACGCCCTACCAGGGCACCTTCGACCCGATCAACGCCTTCGGCGTGGGGGTCTCCCTGACCCGGCGGTGGAGCTTCTCCAGCGGGCCGGTCAGCGTGAGCCTGTCCATCGGCGGCGAGGCCATCGTCGAGGGGCTGGTCGCCCGCTTCGTGCGGAGCGAGGGCGAGGTCCGCGACGACGACAGCAACACCTATCACCTGGTCGCCGGGTCCTTCACCCTCATCGCGATGGCCAGCTTCGAGGTCAACCTGCCGCTGATCCGGGCCAGCGGGGAGCTGATCGGGCGGCTGGGGGTGGCCTTCACCACCGAGCGCTACTTCGACAGCGCGGTGACCGCCTTCCTGCAGGTGGACATCTCGCTGAGCGTCACCATCACCATCCCCCTGATCTTCTTCACGATCACCATCAGCTTCAGCTTCGCGTTCGGGGTGCAGCTCGACATCGGCTTCACCATCCCCGGCGAGACCCCCCGGCCGCTGTTCCTGGAGCCGCCCACGGCCGCCGCCCGGGTCACCGGCGACCACTCCAGCGCCCTGCCCGACGGCGGGCCCCTCGACGCGCCCATCCGTTGGGAGAGCGTCGCGGTGTTCGACGCGCCCTCGCCGCTGCGCCTCGTGCTCGCGCCCCAGATGGCCCTGGCCGAGGACGGCGCTCCCCAGCTCGTGCTGACCACCCTGCTGCCCCTGGGCGAGGCCGACGCGGAGGGCCGCGACGACCTGGACCGCCTGGTGGAGGGGCTCCTGCGCTGGCTGCTCGTGCGCCACGTCATCGACGGCGCGATCCCCGAGGACGCCGAGAGCCCCCTGGCCTTCGCCGCGGGCCGGGTGGACCTCGACCCCCTGCTGCGCACCGTCGACCTGGAGCGCCTCGACGCCCGGCTCTCGCTCACCCCCAACCTCTCCCGGCTGCCCGGCGGGGGTTCCTTGGACTACGCCGCGCTGCGGGCCTTCCTGGGCCGAAACTTCGACGTCCGGGTCGAGGCGCCCCCGCGGACCGCCGCGCCGATGTCGATGTCCTGCATGCCCTTCCCGGTGCTCCCGGAGCTGGCCCTGGCCACCGAGGGGCGCGCAGGCGGCGAGTACACCGTGGACTTCGCCACCCACGCGCGCCGCTCCCGCGACTACGAGGACGCCCTGGGCGCCTTCTTCGACGAGCAGGCCCCCGCGCCCTCCGCCGCCCGGCCCCCGGCCGCCGGCGAGGCCCGGGTCCCCGACATCGCGCCGCCGGGCGAGGGCGACCCCTCGATGGCGCAGATCCTGTTCGAGGACGCGATGGGGCTGCTGGTCCGCGCCATCGTCGACCGCGCCCACCGCACCGTGCGGGACGAGGGCGAGTCCTTCACCCTGCCCGACGGCTCGACCACCGAGGGCCTGCACCTGAGCGAGCTGCTCCCCAAGCTGCGCACCCCCGCCCAGCGCGAGGACATCGGCGGCGTGGTGGCGCGCTCGCTGATGCAGGGCATCCGCCTGCCGGCCTCCTTCGTGGAGGGGGCGCGCTACATCGAGCAGCCGCCGGAGCGCCTCTCGCCGCTCTACGCCCTGACCGGCCAGCAGTTCCCCATGAACATGCCGACCGACCGGGCCCTGCGCCTGGCGGTGACCGCGCCCGGGGACAGCCCCTGGTTCACGCTCACGCCCTTCGATGATGTCGATGAGACGGACGTCACGGAAGACGTGCCCGCGATCCGGCTCACCGTGTGGGATCCGGCCATGGCCGCGGCCAGCCCCTCGACCGCCGACCCCGCAGCGAGCGTGATGGAGATGGCCCCCGCCGACCCCATGCCCGCCGCCGAGGTCACCGTGCTCGACGCCCTGGCGCCGCTCCCGATGACCTTCATGTTCGAGGAGCGCACCGCCTGGACCCCTGGCGAAGGCGCACCCCGCACCTGGCTCCCCATCCCGCCGGCCCTGCTGGCCGCCGTCGTCGATCCGCCCGGCGGCGCCCCGGCCCGCCTCACCCTGGGCCAGCCCGCCGCGCCGATGGGCATGGCCACTGCGCAGATGTTCGCCCCCCAGGCCGACCTGACGCCCCGCTTCGGCCTGCGCCTGCTGCTGCGGGTGCGCGCCGCCCGGGACGCTCTGCGCCTGGCGAGCCTCGACACCCTGCGCGTCGCCCCCCTGGGCGAAGCCGAGCGCGAGCGCGTCCGGGCGCTGCTGGGCGCGGTCGCCGAGGCCCGGCTCACCGTCGACCGCCTGGACCTGCTGTTCGACGCGGTGGGCGGCCAGCGCTCCGACGCCCTGGGCGAGGGCACCTTCCTCTCCCGCCGGGACGTGGTCGGGGTGGACGAGGGCGCCGCCATGGTGGCGCCGCTGGTCGCCCCGGTCGAGGCCCTGCGCCTGCTGCTGGAGCAGGCGGCGGTCTCCAGCGAGGCCGTGCTGTCCTACCGCACGACCGAGGGCGCCGGCCTGCCCGAGGGCTTCGCCGCCGAGGCCGACGAGGACGTCACCCTGACCCTGCTCGTCGAGCTGGGCACGCCGGAGGGTCGCGCCCCCACCTGCGCGGACACCCTCATCCTGGACCGCCCGATGGCGGAGGTCCCGCAGATGCTGCTGGCCCGGGTGGAGGGCCTCGACGCCGCGATGCCCCAGATCCCCGCAGGCATGGTGGCGCTGGAGCTGCGCCGGCCCCGGCCCGAGGGCGAGCTGGCGCGCCGCTTCGACCTGGTGGCCGCCCGCATCGCCGGGGGCGAGGGCTTCACCCCGACCCCCTTCGGCATGCCCACCTCCCCCCAGGACCAGCCCGACGCGCCCGACGTCTGGCTCACCCGCCACGCCCTGCCCGTGGCCCCCTTCGCCGCCGACGCGGTGGTCGAGGGCGGCTCGGTCAGCCCCTACGCCGGGGTCGGCCGCGCCGTGGACATCGAGCTGGAGGTCCGCGACCACTTCGGCAACCGCCTGCCGGGCGGGGCCGGGCGCAGGACCGTCACCGCGCCGGTCCGCTACGCCGACGGCCTGCTGCACCTCGATGCCTGGCCCGGCGTGCAGCAGGGCTTCAGGGTCGAGGCCCGCGACGACGGCGCCGCGCTGCTCCTTGAGCTGACCTTCGACGGCGCCGCGCTGCTGGGCGACATGGTCGAGAGCGCCCGCACCACCCTGCGGCGGGCCCTCGATCAGCTCGACGGCCCGGCGGTCACCGTGACCCTGCACAGCAGCCTGCGCGCCGGCCGCCCCGAGGAGCAGGCCGGCTGGCGGGACGCCCTGCGCGGCTTCCTGCGGGACGCCCTGGGCCAGCTCGACCAGGACACCCCAGGCTCCGCGCGCGCCTCGCTGGCGCTGCCCGTGTCCGCCACCGAGCAGGCCGACATCGTCGACACCCCGGTGGAGCTGCGCTTCGGCCTGACCGTCGCCCGCGCCGACCACGTCGACCCCGCCGCCGCCGCGCTGCTGCCCGACGTCGCCGCGGTCACCACGGCCATCCCGCTCCTGATGGTGGGCATGGACGGGGACACCGCCGACGCGCTGAGCGCCCTGGACGTCGCCTTCCGGGCGGCCTTCCCCGGCCTCGTGCTGGCCACGGGGCAGGGGCCGAGCGGCCCCGGCGCCCTCCAGGTGGTGCGCCTGGACATCGCCCGGGTCGAGGAGACCCTGCCCGCCGACGGCCTGGGGGTGCGGCCCCTCCAGGAGGAGGCCCGCTTCTTCGCCATCCCGCCGCTGTCCAACCGCCTGCTCTCCCGCGCCGCGGCCCGCCTGATGCGACTGGACGCCGACGGCGATCTGGAGGAGCAGGGCGCGATGGCCGCCCTGGGCCAGGACCTCGACGGGCTGGGGCGCCGCTTCGCCGCCGCGGTGGACCTCATGCTGGAGCCGGCCCGCGCCGCCGCCGCCGGGCGGCTGGCCCCGGGCGCGCTCTCCGCCCTGCTCAGCGCGAAGGCCAGCCTGGCCCGCTCCATCTCGGCCCGGGTGCGCCCGGTGTTCGAGGACGGCGACGCGGACGTGGGTGACGGCGCCCGCGACGCCTTCGCCCGCCGGCTGCGGCGCGGCCTGAGCGCGGCCTTCACCGTGGAGACCGCCGTGCAGGTGGACCTGGCGGCGCAGAACCCCGGCGCGCAGGCGAACCTCTACGGGCGGGTGCTCGGCGCCTCGCCCGGGGCCGCCGGCAGCCTCTCCATCGACCCCGCGCTGCTCACCCTCGGAGCGGGCGATCGGGCCGCGCTGACGTTCCTGGTCGACGCGGACCAGGCCGAGGCCCAACGCTTCGCGGCCCTGGACCTGAGCTGGATGCCGACCCACCTGGAGACCGACATCCAGGACGCCAGCGCCGCCGGCCCCCGCCGCTCCTCCTGGCTGACCCTGGTGGCGGGCGAGCCGCCGATCGAGCTGGGCCGGGCCGTGGTGCCCATCCCCCTGCGTGGCGCGCCGACCCCGCCGGTGGTGCTCAGCCAGCAGGCGACCGCACAGCAGGCCGACGCCGGGCAGCCGCTGGATCTGGAGACGGCGACCTCCTGGACGCTGCGCTTCACCTACGGCCACGAGGCGGTGGCCCAGGACGAGGTCATGGCGGCCATCGACTTCAACATGCTGTCCGACGCCGAGGCCGAGGCGACCACCGACATGGACCTCTTCGACGGCCTGGTCTCCTTCGTGACCGCCTGGCCCGAGCTGGAGGCCGTCCTGACCGATCTGGTGGCGGCTGAAGCGGACGCCGACCGGCGCGCCGAGGCGCTGCGGGCCACCCGCGCCGTCGCCGGCTACGCCACGCTCATCGCCGAGCAGTGGGCCCGCTGGGACAGCGGCGCGGTGGCGGCGGCCAACCGGAGCATGGACGCCGAGACCGTCGGCATGCTCCAGGCGGTCTACGCCGTGCGCGAGCGCCCCATCGCGGGCGAGGACGCGGTCGAGGTCACGGTCACACCGACCTCCGAGGCCGCCCGCGGCCTGGGCCTGCGCATGCGCATGCCCGGCGATGAGGCCGATCGCCAGCCCATCTCGGAAGACGAGGCCGCGGGCTCCGCGACCTTCAGGCTCGACGCGGTGCCGTCGGGCGCGGCGGCGGTCCGCACGCTGGTGCTGCGGGACCTGGACGTGCTCGCCCGCGAGGACGCCTGGTCCGGCCTGCGCCTGGTGCGCAACGCCTCGCTCTCCCCGGACGAGGGCCGGCGCACCGACATGGCGTTCATCTTCCGCACCCCGCTGACGCGCTTCGCGGAGATGGTCACCCCGTTCGTCGATCGGGCAGACCCCCTGGACATCGCGGCGCTGTCCGACCCCACCCGTCAGCCCCTGGCGCGGCACCTGTCGACGCTGTTCGGCCGGCTGCTCGACGAGGTGACCTTCATGACGGAGGTCCCGCGCCTGGTGCAGGTCACGGTGCGGTACGCCTACGAGGTGCGGGAGAACCACGGCGAGCGTGAGGACGCGCCGCTGCTGGCCCGGCTCCCGGTGCTGCTGGCGGGCCCTGCGGCGTTCGACCTGACCGCCGACGGCGCCCCGGATGGGGACAGCTTCGTAGCCCGCCTGGCCGGCGCGCTCACGGCGTGGCTGGCGGACACGCAGCCCAGCCGGCGCGGCGGGCGCTTCCTCTTCGATCTGCGGATGTTCGCCCGCATCACGGAGACAGAGCTGCCGCTGCTACGGCTGTCCGGCCTCCAGCTCGCGCTGGAGGACCTCGACGACGCTACCGGGGGGTGAAGCGGAAGATGTCGTGGTCCTGGCCGCGCAGCACGCTGCCGATCTGCTTGCCGCGGAACTTGCGGCCGGTCAGCTCCTCGACCGCGCCGTGGACCGCGCCCAGGGTGTAGGTGCACTCCCGGGAGGAGCCCTGGGGCTCGTCCGCCGAGCAGATGGTCTCCCGGGTGTGGACGATGACGTCCTCGCCGTCCGCCGCCATGCGGTCGATCATGCACAGGCGGGTGCCGTCCTCGCCCAGAGCCGCGTGCAGCTTCTTCTGCATCGCGTCGAAGTCGCCGTTGGCCCCAGCGCCCGACAGCCCCAGGGAGGCCACCAGGTCGTGGCCACGCTTGCGCCCGGCCGCCTTCAGCGCGACCGCCGCCGCCCGCGCACCCAGTGCGTCCTCCATGCCCGTCACGACCGCGCGGAAGCACACGATGCTGCTGAAATCCCCTAGCTCCTTCCTCAGATCATAGGTGTCCGGCATGGACCGCTCTCCCTCATCGGATGTTCGGTGGCGCACCATCGCGCCGAGCCCCCGCGGAGCCCTCAAAGCACCCGGAGGTACGGTAAGCTTATCAGGTGTCCCTCTCCACGTTCAATACATATATACCTTCGTATACATGTATTCTGTAAGACATTCCCCCGAGACGAGGCCGCAGCCGGCTCAGGGGTCGGTCATGAGGAGCACGCCCAGGCACATCTCGTCGCCGGTGCCGTCGCCCCACGCGACGTCCTGATCGGTGGGGTTGTCCCAGACGCAGTCGAGGTGCAGCTCCTCGTCCTCGCGGATGAGCTGGGGCTCCGCCAGGCGATAGGTGCGCTGCCAGTCGAAGTCCCACGCGGGGATGTTCAGGAGGCAGTTGGCGTCCGCGCCGTCGCCGATCGTCAGCTTGAGGCTGCGGCCGAGGGTGTGCATGTGCCCGAAGACCGCCCAGAACAGGTAGTCGCCGGGGAAGGGGTAGGAGAAGCTGTGGGTCACCCCGCTCTCTCCGGCGGGGATGTCCATGCCCACCCCGTAGAGCCAGACCGGGTTGGTGTAGGGCTGGAGCCAGGCGCTGCGCTCGACGGACTCGGCGATGGAGAGGTCCATCGTGGTCTGGTCGGGCAGCGCTCCGGCGACCTCGGTGTTGTAGTGCACCTGGAGGATGACGTACTCGCCGGGGTTCATGCGGATGCCCAGCCCCTCCGGGAAGTCCCCGGTCTCGTCCCCCGGGGCCCAGGCGCCCAGCCACTCAGCGTCCTCCTGGGGCACGACGACCGGGCCGCCGTAGCACGCGAACCCGGGCAGCTCGTCCTCGGCCTCGACCTGGGCGATGGTCTCGGCGTACTGCGCGCCCGCGACGTAGGCGATGACGTGGTGGACGACGCGGGGGTCGCCGGGGTTGACGCGGAAGCCGGTGACGTAGACGCGCTCGGTGTAGGGCCAGGGGATGGCGAAGCAGCGGTAGTCGTCCGGCTCGACCTGGGGGGTGTAGACCTCGGGCAGGCTCAAGGTGAGGTCCACCCGGCTCAGGGCGGTCTGCGTGTTGGCGGGGGTGCCGGGGACCGACGCGGTGGGGTCGCCCTCGGGGCCGTCCGCCTCGGCCCACGCCAGGATCGTCTCGATCTCGTCGGCGGGCATGGACAGGTCACCGGCGTAGGTGTTGCAGCCCGGGGCGGCCCCCCAGGGCGGCATGCGGCCCGAGCCGACGGCGTCGGCGATCGCGTCCCGCACCGCGTGGACCGCGTCGTACTCGGTCAGGGGGAACAGCCCGATGCCCCCGGTCTGGTGACAGCTCACGCAGCGGGTCTCGATGATGGGGCGCACGTCCTGGTGCCAGGTGGGGGCGTCGACGACAGCCGGACTGGTGTCGTCGACGGCGACAGGGTCGTCATCGCTGGGCGCTGCGGGCGCACCGCAGGCCAGGAACAGCGCGATCATCCACATCGGGGGCTCCGGTCGGGGGAGCCCATCCTATCTCAGGCCCGGCGCCTTCGCAGGCCGACCAGGGCGAGCAGGCCGAGCAGCAGGCCAGCGCTGCCAGCGGGCGCCGACGAGGACGCGCAGTTGCAGCCCTTGTCGCCGCCGTCGCCGCCGGTGTCATCGACGACCACGCCGCTGTCGCAGGCGCCGTCGTCGTCGTCGGCGTCGACGTAGTTGACGATGCCGTCGCAGTCGATGTCCTCGACGCCCTCGTCGATGTCCAGGGCCCCGTCGCCGTCGCTGTCCTCGTCGAGGTGGTCGGGGGTGCCGTCCCCGTCGGTGTCGACGGGGATGCCATCGGCGGCCTCGACCTCGGTCAGGATGCCGTCGTCGTCGTCGTCATCGTCCAGCGGGTCGATGAGGCCGTCCCCGTCGGTGTCCGGGGCATCCTGACCGGGCGTGGCCTCCTGGCCGTCCAGCAGACCGTCGCCATCGCTGTCCGGGTTGTTCGGGTCGGTCCCGATGTCGTTCTCGTACTCGTCGGGCAGCCCGTCCCCGTCGGTGTCGTCGTCCTCGGCGATGCCGTTGCAGTCGTTGTCCAGGCCGTCGGGGATCTCCGGCGCGCCCGGGTAGACCGTGTCGTTCTCGTCGTCGCAGTCGTCGCCCTCGCAGTCGGGGTGGTCGAAGCCGTCCTCGTCCACGTCGCACAGATCGAAGCCGTCACAGTCCTGGTCGACGCCGTCGTACGGCGTCTCGGGGGCCAGCGGGTAGCTGTCGGCGTCGGCGTCGTCGCAGTCGGTGCTGTCCGAGACGTAGTCGGTGGGCTGGTCGCAGTCGACGTCGCTGACGCTGGCGTCCCCGTAGCCATCGGCGTCCCCGTCGTAGTACCAGGTGGAGGCGTCGACCGCGTCGTCCTCGTCGGTGTCGCTGTCGCAGTCGTCGTCCACCCCGTTGCAGTACTCGTCCGCGCCCGGGTACACGCTCGCGCTGGCGTCGTCACAGTCGGTGCTGCTCGCGACGTAGCCGCTGGGCTGGTCGCAGTCGATGTCGGTGACCGAGGCGTCCCCGTAGCTGTCCCCGTCCGCGTCCGCGTACCAGGTGGCGACGTCGACCGCGTCGTCCTCGTCGGTGTCGCTGTCGCAGTCGTCATCGACGCCGTTGCAGTACTCGGTCGCGCCCGGGTACACGCTCGCGCTCGTGTCATCACAGTCCGTGCTGTCCGAGACGTAGCCCGTGCCCGCGGTGCAGGCCGCGTCGGTCACCGAGGCGTCCCCGTAGCTGTCCCCGTCCGCGTCCGCGTAGAACGTGGAGGTGTCGACCGCGTCGTCCTCGTTGACGACGCCGTCGCAGTCGTCATCGTACGCCGTGGAGCAGTACTCGTCCGCCGCGGGGTTCACGCTGGCGTTCGTGTCATCACAGTCGGTGCTGTCCGAGACGTACCCGCTCGGTTGGTCGCAGTCGACGTCGCTGTCGCTCGCGTCGCCGTAGCTGTCCCCGTCGTCGTCGGCGTACCAGGTGCTCGCGTCCGCCGCGCTGTCCTCGTCCGTGTCGCCGTCGCAGTCGTCGTCGTAGCCGTTGCAGTACTCGGTCGCGCCCGGGTACACGCTCGCGCTGGAGTCATCACAGTCCGTGCTGTCCGAGACGTACCCGGCTGGCTGGCTGCACGCGAGGGTCGAGGACGTCGCGTCCCCGAAGCCGTCCACGTCAGCGTCCGCATAGAACGTCGACTGGGTCGAGGTGTCCAGGCTCGGGTCGTCGTCGTCCACCAGCGTGTCACAGTCGTTGTCCACGCTGTCGCACACCTCGGTCGCCGCCGGGTTGATGGACGCCACGCTGTCGTCGCAGTCCGTGCCCGAGGTCACCCCGCTCGCCGGGCTGTCGTCGCCGTAGTCATCCCCGTCCGCGTCGGTCATGCAGTCCGTCGACGAGTCGTTGGGGGCGGCACCCGGGAACGTGTCCGAGTCGCTGTCGTCGCAGTCGTCGTCGTTCGGCACGTAGCCCGTGGGCTGGCTGCCCGTCACGCAGGTGTTCGGGTCGCCGTAGCCGTCCCCGTCGGCGTCCGCGCAGAACTGATCCGTCCAGGTGATCAGCACGTTGCCGATGCTGGTCGTGCCGCTGCCGTCCCAGGGATAGACGCCGTCGGTGTCGTTGTAGAAGCGACGCACGAAGTAGCCCGAGGAGTCGCCCGCGCTGCCCCAGACCAGCACCTGGGTGCAGGTGGAGTCGTTGACGAAGCTGCCCTGGGCCTGGAAGCGGATGATGAGCCCGCCGCCCCCGAAGGAGAAGGCCGTGTCGGCGGTGAAGGCCAGCTCGTAGTTGCCCTGGGTGCTGTCGCCGTCGGGGTCCGCGGGGGTGCCGGCGTGGACCACCGTGGTGAAGCCCGCGCCGTCCTGCTCAGACGAGCCGTTGGAGGTCGTCGTCGCCAGCGCGATGTCGTGGATGATGGTCTGGTCGTTCGGCTGGTAGAGGTCGAAGGCGATGGTGTCGCCGGGGCTCAGCTCGAAGGGGTCGACGTTCTGGTAGATGAACCCCATGTAGGAGGGGTTCGTCGTGTTGTTGCCGTAGTTCTGCCCGAAGGGAATGCAGTTGTTGGTGCTGCTGCTGTTGGCCTCCAGCAGGATGTCGGCCGCATACGCCGTGGTCGACAGGGGGAGCAGGCAGAGGGCAAGCAGGGTACGCGCCGAGACCGTCATGGGTCCTCCATCGTGAGCCAGGGGTCCAACATGACACGTTATTGTTCCGGGCGCACTCTCCCCTGGAGTGACAGGGAAGAAATAGGACCTCTCCACTGCCGCAGATCTGCGCAGGGGCGCAGCGGCGTTGACCCGGATCAGGATACGTCGCTGCAGTCGCATCGGAGCACGACATGCCCTCTCTCGCAGATCTGATCGCCCCGCTGGACGCCGACACCTTCGAGGCGCGGTTCTGGGACCAGGAGCCCTTCTGCCTGGAGCGCCCCGCCCCCGGGCGCACCCAGGGCCTCATGCACTTCGACAGCGCATCCGGGAAGCCCGCTTTCGGGCCGGCGCTCCAGCCGCTGATGCGCGCCATCGCGGGCACGCTCCAGGCCGAGGTGGGCGCCCAGGGCGCGCTGGCCGACGCCAGCGAGGACGCCGCGCTGCCCCGCTACGCCCAGCACTCCAGCTTCCTCGTCGTCGTCGGGGGCCGGATCGAGGCCAGGGTGTGGGCGCCGATGCTGCACTGGCCGCTGCCCTCCGAGCCCTGCCCCGAGGCCGGCGTGCCGGGGGTGATGATCGCCCTGGAGGCCACCCTGGGCACCGGCTCGCTGCTGTACATCCCGCGGGGCTTCCCCCACACGGTGCGGCCGCTGCAGGACCGCACCCTGATGCTGATGATCTACGCGGCCCCTCGGACCTGGTGGGCCCTGCTGGGCGCGGCGCTGGACGCCTGGGCCGACCCCCGCCTGGAGGAGCCCGTCCCGCAGCCCCTCACCGAGGACGCCGAGGACCACTTCGAGGACCTGCTGGACGACTTCGCCGAGCAGGTCCGCGTGGACACCGCCGCCGCCGCTATGGGCCGCGAGCCCGCCCCCCGGCCCCAGCCGCCCTACACCTGGCGCCACGTCCTGCGGGCCTGCTGGGCCAGCTTCCGCGACCCCCTGGCCCGCCCCGCCCTCCGGGCTCCCCAGGCCGAGGACGCCCTGCACCTCGAGGAGCTGGTGGACCGCTTCCTGGAGCACGCCGACGCCGAGGAGGGGCTGGAGACCCTGTCCTCATGGGCATCACAGCGAAGCGAAGAATGACGCCAGCGCCGCCCGCACCGCCTGCTTGTCGGTGCGAACGTGCTCGCTCAGCAGGACGTGGCTGCCGTCGGCGATGGGCACGAAGCGGCTGGCCGGGTGGGGGGTGCCGCCGTTGAAGGCGGCGAAGGCCTCGCGCATGGCGGCCACGCTGGCGGCGGTGTCCTGGTGGTCTTCGTCGGCGTAGTAGCAGAGCAGCAGGGTGGGCGCGGTGACCCGCGCGAACACCTCGTCCGTCGCGATGAAGCGCCGGACCTTCGCCAGGGTGAAGACCGCCGCGTAGCGCTGGGTGGTGGTCCAGTGGTCGCCGTAGTGCGGACCCGCGCGCCCCTCGGAGTCATCCTTCCAGCTCGCGTCCCGGGTCTCCCCGTAGAGCACGCGCACGACGGCGGGGCCGATGGGGCGGTCCAGCAGCGTCGCCGTGGGGTCGGCGAAGTCGTAGAAGGGGGAGGCGAGGACCAGGGCGTCGACGTCCTCGGGGTGCTCGGCGGCGAGCCAGGTGGCCAGCAGGCCGCCAGCGCTCGTGCCCACCAGCACCACCCGCTCCCCCAGCAGCTTCGTCGCGGCGAAGGCCTCCTCGACCGCGTCGATGTGGTCGGTCCAGGCCGGCGCGGCGTGCACGTCGGGGTCCTGCACCCCGTGGCCGGGCAGCCGGGTGTACAAGGTGTTCGCCCCCAGGTCCTCGGCCAGCCGGTCGACGATCGCTTCGCCCTCGGCGCGGCTGGCCCCGAAGCCGTGCACGTAGAGGATCGCGCGCGGGGTGCGCCCCTCGGCGACGCGCAGCAGGCGCTCCTCGTTGCCCGGACCCACTCCCTGGGCCCTGGCCTCGGCCTGCTTTCCGGCGAGCCAGGCGTCCAGGTCATGGATCTCCGGGACCTCGGGCTCGTGGTGGACCGGACGGGGCACGAGCCCCACCGCCGCGAACACCGCGAACCCCAGCAGCCCGACGACGACAGCTCTCTTCCAGCGCATGTCCGGGACGCTACCGCACGGGGACCCCTCTGCGCCAGCGGTGGCACTTTCCCGGCGGGCTGGTGTCTGACAGGCATGACCCGAATCCTGTGGACCACCCTGCTCGCCGTCGCTCTCGCGGACGCGCTGCCCGGCGCGCCCCCGCGGGACAACGGCCCCTTCGACCCCCGTCCAGCCATCGACCGCGCCCTGGCCGAGCTGCCCGATGGGCACCCCCGCCGCGTCGCCCTGGAGCGCTACCGCGCCGAGCACCTGCGGGTGGAGGAGTACAGCGTGCGCGCCCTGGGCCGCGACTGGTTCCGCTGGGGCGTCTTCCAGGGCGAGCAGCCGGTACCGCTGGAGGTCAGCGAGCTGAACCGGCTCGTCTACGACGACAGCCCGCCGCTGGCCTGCCTGCTCACCGAGCAGGTCTACCGCTGCATGTCCGAGCCCCGCGCCGCGTGGCTCGTCAGCCGCTACAACCAGCAGCTCTCCCTGAAGCTCGGGTTGATGGACCCGAGCTGACGGCGGGGCTCAGTCCTCCAGCGGATCGTTGTCGTCCACATAGGTGTCCGGCAGGGGTTCGTTGTCGTCCGCGTAGCTGCTGACGAGGATCTCGCCCAGGTCGTCCCGGTCGGCGTTGAGGCTGTCCTCGACCACCAGCTTGAGGCCGAACTCGCCCTCCACGTCCGGGGTGAAGGAGGCCGTGTCGGTCCACCGCCCGTCGATGTCGCCGTTGGTGAGGGTGGAGTCGGCGGGCAGGCGGGTGAAGGCCCAGCGCCAGGTCAGCTCGGCGGTGTCCGGGTCGAAGGAGCCGGTGCCGTCCAGGCCCACCAGCTCGCCCACCTCGGCCTCGTCGGTGGAGCTGGCCGCCACGGCGGTGGGCGGGGCGTCCCCGCTGCCCACCACGATGTCCACCCGGGTCATGTCCCAGCCGTTGTTGTCCTCGACGTACAGGGAGACCGTGTAGCTGCCCTCCACGTCGGGCAGGAACCACGCCTCGGCCTGGGCATAGCGGCGGATGTCGGTCTCGGTGAGGGCCGAGCCGGCCGGCGCGGCCTGGAGCCGCCAGAGGTAGGTGAGGTCGTCGCCCATCGAGCCGGTGCCGTCCAGGGCGACCGCCTGCCCCAGGCCGACCGCCGTGTCCGCGGTGATCGCGGCCACGGCGAAGCTGGCGCTGGTCTGCTGGGCGCTCTCCAGGACCCGGGCCCAGGTCTCGGACTCCACACAGTCGCCGAAGGCGTCACAGGCGGTGAGGATCAGCCCGTACTGGCCGGGCAGGTCGGGCACCAGCACCGGGTTGGGGCTGTGGGCGTCGATCAGCTCGGGCTGCGCGCCCGCGGGGGTGCGGCCCAGGCGCCAGGACAGGGACGCGGCCGGGGTGTCCCCGGCGTCGAAGACGAAAGCCGCGCCCGGCGCGCCGGTGAGGCGGGGCCCGGCGTCGGCGGCCGGGCTGGGGGCGGAGGTGGGCGCGCAGGCGGTCAGCAGCGCCGCCAGCGTCAGAGGGAGGAGGGTGTGCATGGTCGCCTCGGGTGTCAGGCCGGACGCGGGGGCGTCCGGGCGAAGTAGTCAGGGTCACCGGCGTCCTGCCAGAGGGGCTTGAGGTCCGGATCGGCCAGCGCGTTGAGGGCCAATTCAGGGTCGTGCTGCCCGGCGTCCACCAGGCAGAGGAAGGCCTCGGCGCGCTCGCCGAGGTGGGCGTAGGCGATGGCCTTGCGGTAGCAGGCGTGGGCGATGTGGTGCTCGGGCATGCGGTCGCAGAGGTCGATGACCTCCCGCCACAGATCCTCATCATCTGTGACAAGTGCATACCACATCATCACCGTCGAAGCCTGACGGTTGTGATGATCCGGGAGTTTCTCGGACATGTAGTCGAGACACTCACAGGCCTGGAGCAGGAGCGCACCGCTCCCACTCAACCGCGCGTAGTTTGCGGACGTGACGGCCCACCGCCCGTAGTCGGCCGGCCGCAGCTCCATCCCGAACGCCCGCTCCAGCAACGCCCGCACCTGCTTCCCGCAGGACTGTATCTCATCCGGGCCGTCCCCGCGCCGCCGCCGCCAGTTGCCGGCGTGGGCCAGGGCGTCGGCGCAGTCGATGAGCAGCCGGGCCGGGGCCACCAACTCGGCGCCCTCCTCCGCCGCCCGCACCAGCTCCTCGTAGGCGTCGAAGATCTCCTCGGCCACCACCGTGGGGTCGCTCCACCGCAGCTTCTGCAAGGTGAGGCCGGCGACGTGGCGCAGCTCCCACACGCTGTGCCGGGGCAGCCCCCGCACCGCCCGCAGCGCCGCCATCGCGGCGATCAGGCCGCCCGCGCGGGGCGCGATCTCCTGATCGAACAGCTCCAGGGCTTCGTTGCGGTCGGCCTGCCACAGGGCGGCGAAGACCTCCTGGGCCTCCACCACATGCCGCCGGACGATCTCCTGGCGGAAGCGCAGGCGCAGCTCCTTGGGGTGCTCGGCCAGGACCTTGCGGACCCGCCCGGCGATCCGCCGCTGGGCGCGCTGGACGGGCTTGCGGGCCAGGTGCAGGGCGTTGCCCTCGCCGCGCAGGTCGGTGGCGGTCGGGTGGACCAGCCGCCCGTTGGTGTCCTCCTCGCCCACGCGAACCTCCAGCCCCGCGATCTCCCGGGCGCCGACCTTTCGGGCGTGGTGGACCAGGGTGCCGTCGAACTCGAACAGACCCTTGGGGAGGAGCTGCACCACCGCGTCGGCGCACCAGGCCGTCAGGCCCCGCCCCAGCGCGGTGTCGCCCGGGGGCAGCAGGGCGAGCACCAGGTCGAAGCTCAGGCCCTCGTGCTGGATCCCACACAGTGCACGGCCGATCCGCTGCCAGTGGTCCTTGTCCTCGGGCTTGACCCCCTCCAGGTTGGGGGCGCGGGGCGCGTCCAGAGGGCGCAGCGCCGGCAGCAGGGCCAGGGCCGAGCGGGGCAGGTCCACCCCGAACAGGGTGCGGAACGGGGCGAGCACGTCGACGGGGGTGGCGCGGGTCTGCGGATCCACCAACACGTCACACAGACTCGGTCCGGTCAGGTGGATGTCCGCGAAGGGAGGCACCAGGCGCCCCAACGTGCCCGTGGGGTCCACCTCGACGAGCAGGACCCGCAGGCCGTCCTCGGCGAGGTGGGCGCCGCAGCCCAGCCAGGCCAGCGCGGTCTCCAGAGGAGCAGCGGAGCCGGAGAAGCACACAAGCGGTGGAAGTGACATGGCGTTGAGGTCCCGATTCCCTTCGGACAAGTTCTGTCCACCCTTGTACCGGCTCCGTCCGCGGGCGGTCAAGAATTGTCCGCCCCTAGTTTTGTAAAGACTCGGAGGTACGCGGATGCGCTATGTTTTTGAAGGCAGTCCGCTATGCCGTCGGGTTATCAGCGCCCGATGCGACCCCGAACCCATGCGTGGCTCTGCCGCCTGCTCGTCGCCCTGGGCCTGTCTCGGGGGCTGCTCATGCTGGTGGGCCTCAAGCCGGTCCAGTTCGCCCTCATCCAGCTCGTGTGCTCGCCGCTGCCCCTGGTCTTCGACAGCCCCTACTACTTCGCCCGGTACAGCCTGGCGCTGGAGACCGACGCCGGCCCGGCGACCCTGCCCCTGGATGGGCGGGTGACCGCGCAGCTCGCCGGCCCGCTGGGCCGCACCGAGGTCCTCACCCACGCCATGGCCTGGTCGGACCTGATGCCCGACGAGCTGCGCGGCGCCATCCTGGGCCACCTGTTCTGCACCCCGGGGGACTTCCTGCGGGAGCTGGGCGGCCCCGCGGGGGTGCGCCGGGTCACCGTGGTCATCGACTACCCCGGCCCCGGGGCGCCCTTCGTCCACCGAAACGCCGTGGACTGCGCGCCGTGAGGGGCGTCTTCATCGCCTTCCGCGTGGGCGTGGGCCTCTTCCTGCTCCAGCACTTCCTGCGCCTGCTGCCCTACGCCCCCGCGCTCTTCAGCGACCAGGGCATGTTCCCCGACCCGGGCTACGCCTTCTGGATCCTCTTCCCCAGCCCCCTGCGCTTCTTCGGCAGCCCGGCGGCGGCGACGGCCTTCGTGGCCCTGAACGCGGCGCTGGCGCTGGCCTTCGCCCTGGGCCTGGGGCGGCGGGGGGTGGCGCTGGGCCTGTGGTACGGGCTGGCCAGCCTCGCCGCGCGCAACTTCATGAGCTTCAACCTGAGCCTGAACTTCCTGGGCTGGCTGCTGCTGGCCTGCGCGCTCATCCCGCCGGGCGAGGGCTGGGCCCTGGGCGGGCACCGCGACCCGGACTGGGCGGTCCCCGACACCCTGCGGCGCGGGTTCTGGGCCATCCTGGGGCTGGCCTACACCGTCTCCGGCCTGGCGAAGCTGGAGCAGGCCGAGTGGGTCCACGGCGAGGCGGTCAGCCGCCTGCTGGCGTCGGGCATCGCCCGCCACAACGCCCTGGGCGAGGCCCTGCTCGCTCTGCCGGCCCCCGCCCTGCAGGCCATGAGCTGGACCGCTCTGGGGCTGGAGCTGCTCCACCTGCCCCTGATCGCCCTGCGCCCCACCCGCCCCCTGGCCTGGCTCGGGGTGGTGGCCATGCACGCCCTCATCGGCGCGACCACCACCATCACCGAACTTTCACTGGCGATGATTCTGGTCCAGCTCTTCGTCTTCGACCTGCGTTGGATCACAGCCTGGGCGCCCCGCAAGCGCTAAGGCCCGTGCAGGAGGTCCGGGATGTTCGATCAGGTCGTTGTCGGGATCAGCTTCGAGGCCCACTGGTCCGGGATGGACGAGCTCGCCGCCGCGCTGGCCCGGGGCCTGGGGGTGGACGTCACCCTGGTCCACGTCGGCCCGGACCGCGGCGAGCTGCTGGCCCTGGGCTGGGACGCGCTGGTGCGCCGCCCCCTCGAGGACGCTGGCGTGCGCGCCTCGTTCACCTGGCGGGACGGCGACGTGGTCGATGCGCTGCTGCAGGTCTGCGGGGGCTTCCAGGAGCCCCTCCTGCTGGTGGGCGCGAGCACCGTCCACGACCCCCGGCGGGGCTTCCTGGGGGGGACCACCCTCAAGCTGCTGATGGACGGCCGGGTGTCCGTCGTCACGATCCCCACGGCCCTGACCTGGACCGCGCCGGACCGGCCCCTGCGCGTCGTCTACGCCTCCGACCTGACCGACATCAGCACCGGCTGGATGACCCGCGCCGGGCAGCTCGCCGACGCCCTGGACGCCGAGCTGCACCTCACCCACGTCGTGCCCATCCCGCGCAAGGCCTTCCTGCACCCCTCCGACCGCCACCCCATCTGGGACGAGCAGCTCGAGATCGAGCGCTCCCTGAAGTGGCTCGCCGCCCACGAGCTGAGCGGCCGCAGCCCCCACAAGGTCCACGCCATCGCCCACCGCTCCGTGCCCCACGGCATCCTGGACGAGGTCGAGGCCCTGGAGGCCGACCTCATCGTGCTCGGCACCCGCAGGGGGCGCTACGACAACCGCATCGGCAGCGTGGCCCAGGCCCTGCTCCGGCTGTCCCCCGTCCCGGTGCTCGTGCTCGGAGACTGATACTCTGCCCATCCGGAGGCGCGGATGGCGAACACAGCGGCGCTCGAGGCGGAGGTCACCCGGTGGGGCCCGGGGCCCTGCGCCGTGGAGGCCCGGCTGGACGGGCACCTGTTCGCGCCGCTGGCCCTGACGCTGGCCCTCTCCGCCGGTTCGCCCCCCCGGGCCGAGGGCTGGATCGCGGGCCACGGCGCCTCGGTGCGCCTCACCCTCACCCCGCAGACCCTCGTCCTGGAGGCCGTCACCGCCCGAGGCGTCGGCCACGGCCTGCGCCTGGAGATCCCGGTCGCGCTGGGCGACCCCCGCGCCGCCGCGCTCGACCGCGTCCGGACCCTCGTCGCGTCCTTGCCCGCCCCCAGCGTGGAGCGGGACCTCGCCGAGGTGCTGCTGCCCTGGGCGGTGCAGACCGTGGGGCAGGAGGACCCGGGGCGGTGGCGTCGCCTGCAGAGCGCCCTGGGCGCGCTGCTCCGCGAGGCGCTGGCCGACGCCGGTGAGGCCGCGCTGCTCGGCATCCTGGACGAGGCCACCGCCCGCCTCCAGGGCGCGCTGGCCGTGGAGCAGGGCCCCCCGGGCAGCGGCGCCCTGCGCGCCGAGCGCCGCCCTGGCGATCCCGGCCTCGGCACCCACCCCTACCTGGGCTCCTCCTCCAACCCCTTCCCCTCCGAGCTGGGCCAGGCCCCCCGGGTGGGCGCGCTGCCGACCCTGGACGCCGAGCGCCGGGCCCGCCTGACGGCGGCGCTGGAGGCCGTGGAGGCGCACCGCCGCGCCCCCCGCGCAGACCCCGACGCGCTCCTGGCGCAGCTCGAGCGCGACAACCCCGGCCGGGTGAAGGACGCGGCCGAGGCCCTGGGGGCGATGGGCGTGGCCGGCCAACCCGCCCCGACCGACCCCGCCGCGCTGCTGGCCGCCCGGGCCGCCGCCTGGCGCTGGGGGGCGGCGGCGGTGGGGGTGCTGCTCCTGGACGACGCCCCCGAGGCGGCCCGCCTGGAGGCGCTGGAGGTGCTCTGCGCGCCACTTCGCCCTCGCTTGGACCCCGCCGCGCGGCCCCTGCTCGCCGGCCCGGCCGCAACGCCCAAGGACGCCGCCGCCCAGCTCGCCCCCCTCCTCGGCCCGACCTGGGGTGCCACCCTCGACGCGCGCCTGCAGGAGGCCTTCGCGGGCTGGCGCCTGCCGCCGCTTCAAGGCGAAGACCTCGCGCCCCTCCGACCGCCGGTCACCCCGCCCGAGCACCGCGCCTGGGGCACCGCGCTGGGCACCCCCCCGCCCCCGGCGCTCGGGCCCGCCCTGGCCGACGTGCTCGCCGGGGACCCCGCCGCCCTCGCCCACCTCGGCCGAGCGCTGGGGCTCTGGCAGCGCCTGCGCATCCAGGCGCTGGAGCGCTGGCTGACCGACGTGGTCGTGCCCGGCCTGGTGGCGGCGATCCCGGCCTCCGACGTGGCGGACCTGGAGGCCGAGCAGGCCGCGCAGCGGGAGGCCCGCAAGGCCGGGCGCGCCGCTCGACAGGACGCGGTGGACCGGGCGCGCGCCGCCCTGGAGGCCGCCGAGGCCCGGGTGCCCGAGGCCCTGGCCGCCCGCACCCTGCGCGCCGAGGAGGCGATCGCCGCGCTGCACCTCCGCGACCTCGGGGACGCCCTCCTCCGCGAGCTGTCCGATGACCTCGACGAGCTGCCCCCCGGACCCCGCCAGGCCGCCCGGGGCGCCCTCAAGGGCGTCGCCCCGACCTGGGCCCGGGCGCTCGCAGAGGCGGACCCGCTGTCCCGCGCCGTCCTGATCGAGGAGCTGGAGGAGGCCCCGACCCCCGGCGCGCTGCGGGTCTCCCTGACCGACGACATGGAGGGCCTGGCCCTCGCCGCCCTGAACGATCCGCTGCCCGAGGCCCTGGCCCGGGCGCTCACCCCCCAGGACGTCGCCCGGGTGGCCGGCGACCTGGCCCTGGACCGCGCCCGCGGCGCGCTGGAGCGGCTGGTCGAGGCGGACCAGGACCGCCAACGGGCCCAGGCCGCGCGGGCGGCTGCTGAAGCCGCGCTGCGCGCCGCCGAGCGCAGCGCAGCCTCCCAGGATCTCGATGAGATCGGTATTGCAGCGTCCTGGCCCGCCGAGATCACCGTCGCGGCGACCCCTCTGCAAGGCGGCGGGCTGGCCCTGTCCTGGACCCCCCTGCCCCCCGGCACGCCCCTGCGCCTGACCTTGAACGGCACGCCCCTGCGGCCCAGCGGCGCCCGGCTGACCCTGCCCCCGGACCACGCCGCGCTGAAGCCGGGTCTGAACCTCGTCGAGCTGCGCGCGCTGTCCCCGCGCGGCGTCGCCGTCCAGGCCCGCGCGGGGGCGCTGGGGCCCTTTTGATTGTTCGAATTCAACGAACAACCTTATTCCAATCATTCTTCTACACACCCGCCCTTTGCCCCGCCATGCTGGAGACATCAAGGCAGAAGGAGAACATCATGGAACGAGACACCTTCCGTCAGGCCCTGCTCGCCACCGCCCGCGTCGCTTGCGCCGTGGCCCTGGTCGGCTGCGTCCCCAAGACGGGCGAGCCGGTGGACAGCACGCCCACGGAGCAGACCGACGACACCTCGGTGACCACCGACGACACCTCGGCGACCGCCGACGACACGTCCTCGACCACCGACGACACCTCGGCGTCGACCGACGACACGTCCTCGACCACCGACGACAGCGGCAACACCACCGACGACAGCGCCGACCCCCTGGCCGAGTGCCAGCAGGAGGTCAACGCGGTCTTCGGCCAGAACGGCTCCCAGCAGCCCACCCCGGCCACCGCCGAGTGCTGCCAGACCATCGCCGAGTACTACGACGCCCAGAGCCTGTCGGGCCTGGAGCAGTGGGCCGAGCGCGACGACTGCTGCTCGCTGTTGAACTGGCAGGGCTCCCTGGCCTGCACCCCCTGGGGCCCGCCGTGCCCGCCCGCCATGCCCGCGAAGGCGATGAAGGCGGTGGCCTGATGCCGGTCCTCGACCTGCGGACCCCCGCGCGCAAGCACATGCCGCCGGTGCAGGTCAGCGAGGCCCTGCGCGCGCCGGCCATCGGCACCTGGCGGGGTCGCATGATCAACGAGCACGGCAGCGCCCGGGTCTTCGAGGCCCTGGCCGATCAGCTCGACGCCGCCGGCATCGCCGCCGATCGCGTCGCCCGCTGCCGGGCCTTCGCCGCCGAGGAGCGCCACCACGGCGTGCTCTGCGGGGCGGTGGTCGAGGCCCTGGGCGGCGAGGCCCGCGCCGAGGTGCCCGAGCCCCCGGCGTATCCCCTCCACGAGGACGCCGGGCCCCTGGAGGCCGCGCTGCGCAACCTGCTCAGCGTGTCCTGCCTCAGCGAGACCGTCGCGGTCGCCCTGATCGGCGCCGAGCGCCTGGAGATGCCCGAGGGGCCGCTCAACGAGCTGCTCACCCGCATCTACGCCGAGGAGTGCGGCCACTGCAACTTCGGCTGGCGCCTGCTGCGCGAGCTGCTGCCCGACCAGGACGCCGCCCTCAAGGAGCGGCTGGGTGAGTACCTCGTCGTGGCCTTCGCCCACCTGGAGAAGCACGAGCTGGCGCACCTGCCGCTGGCGGCCTCCTTCCCGCCCGAGGGCGCGGCGGTGGGCCTGTGCTCGGGCCGCGACGCCCGGGCGCTGTTCTACGCCACGCTCCAGGACGTCATCGTCCCCGGGCTGGAGGCCCTGGGCCTTCCCGCCGCCCGGGCCTGGGACCGCCGGGCCGAAGCCGCAGCCTGGGTGTAGTCACTCCGCCACGGGGAGCCCGCCGGCCGCGATGACGTCCCGGTAGGCCTCCCCGATGGGCCGCAGGGCGCGCTCCTTGGTGTCGACGTCCACCTCGTACAGGCCGAAGCGCATGCCCATGCCGTGGTTCCACTCGTAGTTGTCGATGAGGGACCAGAACAGGTAGCCCCGCAGGTCCACCCCGGCGTCGAGCTGGTCGAGCACGGCGGTGAGCGCGGGCTTGAGGTAGTCCTCCCCGCTGTCGGCGTCGGGGTCGGCCACGCCGTTCTCGGTGATCCAGAGCGGCAGGCCCCATTCGTCCGCCAGCGCGATGGCGTCGGCCAGGTAGGCGGGGTCCTCGTCCAGCTCGGCGGGGAAGAAGTCCATGTAGGGGTAGCCCCCGAAGCCGGGCACGGGGTTGGCGAAGCCCTGCACGTAGAAGATGAAGTAGTAGTTCAGCCCCAGGAAGTCGGTGCGCCCGGCGACGGTGGGGTCCTCCTGGTCCACGACCCCGTCGAGGTCCCAGTCCATGCGCCCGTTGAGGAAGGCGTCGAGCACGAGCTGGTTGTAGATGTAGTCGAGGTGGGCGGCGCCCTCGACGTCCTCGGGGTCGTCCGCCTCCATCGGCAGGGCGAGGCCGAGGTTGGCGACCACCCCCACCTCGGCGTCGGGGTCCTCGGCGCGCACGGCGTCGGCCATCGCGGCGTGGGCGCGGGCCATGTTCCAGGCGACCTGCAGGGCCACGTCGATGTCGCGGATCCCCGGCGGGTTGGTGCGGTCCTCGGTCTGGAAGAGGTAGCCGGGCTGGATGACGGCCAGGGGCTCGTTCAGGGTCAGCCACCAGCGGACGTCGTCGCCGAACTCCCGGGCCAGGAACTGCGCGTACAGGGTGATGAGCGGCACGACGCGGTCGCCGTCCACCCAGCCCCGGGCGGGGCAGGTCTCCAGGTCCTCGTGGCAGGCCTTGCCGTCGTGCACCCACAGCGGGAGGGTGTAGTGGTTGATGGTGGCGACCGGGGTGAGGCCGCGGGCGCGGATCGCGTCCACGTAGGCGTGGGTCCAGGCGAGCTGCGCGGCGTCGACGTGGTCGTAGAGCTGCTCGACGGTGGTGGCCTGCTCGGCGGCGCCGTCGGGGAAGAGCCGCGACCACTCGAAGGAGAACCGGAACGCGGTCAGGCCCAGCTCTTCGGCGGCGCGATCCAGGTCGGCCTCGTACAGCTCGTAATGGCCCGGCGCCCAGGTGATCGGGTCGCCGGAGAGGTGGAGGTTGCTCTCGTCGATCAGCTCGGGGTCGGTGACCCACTGGTACCAGTCGCTGCCGTCGTCGGTGCACAGGGCCGGGTCGACGGTGGGGCAGCCGGCCTCGACCTGAAAGCCGGCGGTGGCCGCGCCCAGGTGGAAACCCTCGGGGAAGGCGCGGACCTCCGGGGGTCTCTCGCAGGCCAGCAGGGACAGCAAGGGGAGCATGGCGACCTCGGGGCGGTCCCTGATGGTAGCCCGCCGGAGAGCCCCCGACCGCCGGACCGGATACCAAAGGCTTGATGTTGCTGCTCCTGCTGGCCTGCGTCGCCCCCACCGCGCTGCCGGAGCCGCTGCCCTCCCCGGGCCCGGTGGTGCTGGGGTGGCGCTGGGTGCCGGGGGACACGCTGCGCTTCGCGATGGAGACCCGCTTCATCGACGGCGGCAGCACCGTGACCCGGGTCGAGCATTGGGACTACCTCGTCCGTGAGGTCGATGACGAGGGCATCGCCACCCTGGAGGGGCGCTTGACGGGCATCGGCGCGCAGCTCGAGCGGGAAGGCGTCGTGGCCGAGGGCGAGGACTTCGAGGCCGCCCGCCAGGCCGAGAAGGCGCGGCTCTCGGAGGTCACCCTGTCCATGTCCATCGCGATGGACGGGCGGCTGGTCTCCCTCGACGGCCTGGACTGGGCCGACGCCCTGCCCCACCGCCTGCTCGCCCTGCAGCTCCCCCAGGACCCGGTGGAGCCCGGGGCGCGCTGGCCGGATCCGGTGGTCGCCCGGCCCTACGCGGACCTCGTGCCGGTGGAGCTGGACGTCGTGGTGGAGGGCCACGAGATGTACGAGGGGCTCTACGACCGCAGCGGGGCGGTGCACGCCCACCTGCGCACCGAGGCGGCGGTGTGGCCGTCCGACCCCCAGGCGCCGGGGGTGAACCTCCAGGGGGAGGTCTGGTGGGACCTGCACGCCGGGCAGCTCCGCGAGCGCCGCCTGGAGGCCACGCTCACGAAGGTCCCCACCGGGGAGGCCGGCGCGCTGGTCATCGAGGCGCGCCGGATCGACTGATCACATGATCCCGATCACATCGGAGGCGGAGGAGGCGGGCCGCCGCCGCCACCCGGCAGGGGCGGCGGGCCGCTGCTGAGCGCGGCGGCGATCTCGGGGACCTCCTTGGCGTCCTTCCAGCCGTCGAAGCCCTGCTTCCAGACCAGGTGGCGCCCGCTGGGGGCGGCCTTGACCTTGGCGGCGACGCCCGAGGTGGTCAGCTCGGCCTGGCCGTCGGGCCCGTTGTAGTGGAAGGTGGACTCGGCCGCCGGGGGCGGCGGCATGTCGGGGGGCACGAGGTTGGCGATCTCGGGGACCTGGCTCCAGCTCATCCAGCCGGAGAAGCCCTGGCGCCACACGCTGTGGTTGCCGGCGCGGTTGGCGGCGACCTTCTCGGCGACCTGCTGGGCGCTGAGCTGGCCCTGGCCGCCGGGGCCGTTGTAGTGGAACGTGGCCGCGGCCGGCGGCGGGGGCGGCGGGCCCGGGGGCTGCGCGCCACCGCCGACGCCGCCCATGGCGTTGGCCATCATGCCGCCCATCTGGTTGCCGACGCCGAAGCCCACGCCCGCGCCCATCATGGCGCCCCCCATGCCCGGGTTCTTGGCGGCCTCGGGGATGGCGTTGGCGGTCTGGTACTGCATGTAGCGGTTCATGTCGCCCAGCATGTCCATCTCGCGCCGCTTGTTGAGGATGGCGCGCAGGTCATCGGGCAGGTTGAGGCCCTCGACGGTGAAGTCGGTGACCGAGACCCCGTAGCGCTCCTCGAACTTGGGGCTCATCGCGCCGATGAAGTCGTCCTTGATCTCGAAGAACTCGCCGTCGAGCTGGTTGACGTTGAGGTTCTTCTCGCGGGCGAGGCGCTTGCAGGCGGCCCGGAAGGCGTCGACCAGCATGCGCTTGAACTGGCCGTTGATCTCGGAGGTGGTGAACAGCCCGTCGGTGCCCACGACCTCGGAGATGAACTTCGCGGGGTCGGAGATGCGGTACTCGAAGATGCCGAAGGCCCGGATCTCGATGCCGCCGTACTGGGGATCCTGGAACAGGAAGGGCGCGGGGGTCCCCCACTTCTGGTCGGAGAAGCGGTTGGTGGAGACGTAGTAGATGTCGCCCTTGTAGGGGTAGTTCAGGCTGTACTTGATGCTCTCGAAGAAGCTGGAGATCGACTTGGTCCGGGTGGACAGCTCGTAGGTGCCCGGCCCGAAGACCTCAGAGAGCTGGCCCTCGGAGACGAAGACCGCAGCCTGACCGGGGCGGACCACCAGCTTGCCGCCGTCCTGGATGGCCTGGTTGAAGATGGGGTAGCGATACACCAGGGTGTCGTTGCTGTCGTCAAGCCACTCGATGACGTCCAGAAACTGCGCCTTGGCGTGCGTCTTCAAGGTGTCCCAGAAACCCATGCTCACTCCCGGATTGCCGCCCGAACCCGCCCGGTTCGGTAGAAAGAGATTAAGGCCCGGACCGGGGTGGGGCAAGGCGACCGTGGCCCTGCGACGGCATCGTTTCATGGACTATGTTGGCTGCATCACCAACCCGGAGCGCCCCCATGCGCCTGACTCTGTCCGCCGCGCTGCTGATGGCTGCGGGCTGCGCCGAGAACACCCCCATCGACCTCGGGCTGCCCGAGGGAGACGAGGGGATCGTTGAGCTGGACCCCCCCGAGGACGGCGTGCAGGTCGTCAGCGGCCCGATGGTGGTCCCGCCGTACTCGGAGTTCTCCTGGTGCACCGTCACCCCCCTGGGCAACGCCCGCCGCATGCTCGTCAACCGCCTGGAGCACCAGTCCTCGAAGACCGTCCACCACTTCAACGTCTACCTGGTCGGGATCACGCCCGAGGGCCCGATGGAGGGCCTCTGCGATGAGGTCTGGGACGAGCTGAGCATGGGGGTCGTCAGCCCGGTCTACGGCAGCCAGACCGAGTACTTCCGCGGCGACTTCCCCGAGGGCGTGGCCGGCAGCATCCCCGGCGAGCAGTGGGTCGTGCTGGAGCACCACGCCCTGAACCCCACCGACCGCCCCCAGTGGACCCAGGCCATCTTCAACGCCTGGGCCGTCGACCGCGACGAGGTCGAGTACGTCGCCAACGGGATCTTCGGCAGCAACACCGACATCGACATCCCGCCCGGGGAGTCCCGGGTGTTCCGCAAGAGCTGCTACGTCGACAAGGACATGTGGGTCTTCGCCTTCGGCAGCCACACCCACCAGCTCGGCACCGAGTTCGAGATCTTCCGCATGACCCGGCGCGGCCAGGCCGCCGAGCGGCTCTACCACAGCACCGACTGGCAGGCCCCCGAGGTCACCGTGCTCTCCGACGAGCCGATCTTCATCCCGGCGGGCGCGGGCCTGCAGTACCGCTGCCACTACACCAACGACACCGACGCGCTGGTCGGCTACGGCCTGACGGCGTCCGACGAGATGTGCATGATGGCGGCAGTCTACTACCCGGACGACGGCTTCAAGCGCTGCCGCAGCACACCCCCCTGACCCGGGGGTGGCGGTCCTCCGATCCTTGGACTATGAATGGGGGCTCAGATCGGAGGAGCCCCCCATGGCGCGCACCGTCACCCGCATCTTCATCGGCGTCTCCGCCCTCTCGCTGCTGGCCTGCGTCAGCTTCAAGGACGACGATCCGCCCTCGGGCGACACCGGCATCGAGGGCGACGCCGACACCGACTCGGACTCGGACAGCGACTCCGACAGCGACGCCGACTCGGACAGCGACGCTGACTCGGACAGCGACGCCGACACCGACACCGTGCGCTGGGTCGACGGCGCCGCCCGCTGGCAGTACGCCCTGCACCGGGGCGACCCCGAGTACCGGGACTGCGACCTGTTCTTCGGCACCACCGGGCGGGCCTCGGACCGCTGCCCGTCCTGCGAGTGGGGCTTCGACGTCTCGTTCAACTACATCCGCAACCAGAGCACCGACCGGGGCGGCTGTCCCACCCAGAACATCTCCTGGACCCTGTCCTACGAGCCCTACTACTTCAGCTCCAGCCTGGGGGCGCTCTGGTACTACTCCCCGGACTACCAGGAGTGGCAGGCGGTGATCTACGCGGACTGGGACTACTTCTCCGGCGATCTGGTCTGGTACACGAGCCCCGAGTACTACGAGTACGGGCCCTTCGCCTACTACGACGAGAACAACCAGATCCAGTACGACTACTACTTCACCCGCATCTGGATCGGTGAGGCGAGCGTCGTCCGGCAGTAGGCCGATCGGGGTGCTATCTTCAGGTCCCCTGAATCAGGAGACAAGCGCGATGGCACGGACCGTCACCCGGATCTTCATCGGCGCGGTGAGCCTCTCGCTGCTCGCCTGCGTCAGCTTCAAGGACAGCGCCCCCGGTGATGACACCGCGGTCGAGACGGACGCCGACACCGACACCGACTCGGACAGCGACACCGACTCGGACAGCGACGCCGACTCGGACGCGGACAGCGACGCCGACGCCGACTCCGACAGCGACGCGGACGCCGACAGCGACTCGGACGCGGACACCGACGTCGAGGTGCGCTGGGCCAGCGGGACGGCCACCTTCCAGTTCGGGCTCGCGCGGAACGACCCCGGCCACCGGGACTGCAACCTGCGGTTCAACGCCACGGGCACGCCCTCGGACCTCTGTCCCACCTGCGAGTGGGGCTTCGACGTCACCCTGACCTACCGGGGCGGGGTGAACACCGCCACCTGCGGCTATGACGAGCAGCCCATCAACTGGAACCTGGCCTACGAGCCCTACTACTTCAGCAGCACCACCGGCGCGTTCTGGTACTACGACCCGGACTATCGCCAGTGGAGCGTCGCCTTCTATGCCCAGTGGGACTACTTCTCCGGCGACCTGGAGTGGTACAGCAACCCGGCCCTCTACGAGTACGGGCCGCTGTACTACAACGGCTATGAGGACTACTACTACACCCGCCTCTGGGCGGGTGAGGCCAGCGTCCCGCGTCGGTAGGGCCTGTGCTCAGGGCTCGCCTGGCTCTGGCGGGGCAGGCCCCTACCAGCTGGTGTAGGTAACATCACAGACTAGGTAGACCGTCCCCGTCGCTCCAACCGAGCAGGGGATGGAGGCACCGCAAATCTCCTCAATGACCTCGGCAGGCGCACACCGGTCTTCCTGTGGGTGATAGCCACCTGTGTCGCCCACTGCAGAGCAGTTGATCACGACCTCATCGTCCAGGCAGCTCTCACCGGGCTCTATGGGGGGGGCATTGAAGCAGTACGTGGCAAATTCAAGGTAATCCTTGCAGTCGATGTACCGGCCCGTGGGTCCCGTGTCGCCCGGGCACCCCATCAGGATCAGCGCCAGGAGCGCCTCAGGGCATGAAGGAGATCGTCTCATCGCACTCGATCAGGTAGAGTTCAAGGTCCTCGTTCCAGCTGCAGACTGTCTCGTAGAGGCAGGTGGGCTCAAACTCCTCCTGGTCGTGGCAGAACACCTCCCGGGACTCGATGTCCGTGCTGTAGGGATCGAGGCAGATGGCGGGCACGGTCGACGCAGGGCAGCCCTCTGCCGTGGGGCGACTCACAGCGCCACTGCGCACGTCACACACCCAATCGGCCGTACACCAGGCGATCCCGTTGCCGGTGTCCTCCGTGTCATCCCCGCACGCCTGGAGAAGGGGCAGCACCCCGAGCAGGGCGTACACGCCAGCGCGCACACTCATCTGCCTCTTCATGGGAGCGCCTCGGGATTGCTGGGTTGTTGGTGAAGCTCCGGCGGCCTGTATTGGCCCGGACCTTGTTGGTGAAGTCGTTGATTCCTCGCTGGTTGATACACCATGCGGTTGTCTGGGGCTGTTGCCGGTTCGAACTCAGCCCGGAGGTCGTCCAGTATACCGTCCCCGTCGCTCCAACCGGGGGAGTTCCTCGATGGCCTCGGCAGGCTCGCGCCTGCCTTCCAGCGGGTGGTCTGGTGAACCCGAAGCCGGCAGCATGATCCTCAAGGATGCCCATGTCCACGGGGTCACGGAAGGACGCGCTGCGAGGATGCGGGCTCGCGGGATGACGGGCCCACTCCACGCTACTCGCCCTCGGACCCGGCCGCGTCCGGGTCACCCGCCTCTGGCTGGGCCGCATCCGGCTGGGCCGCACCCGGCTCGCCGACCCACTTCGGCGGGCCACCACCGGCCCAGGCGTGGCAGGTGGAGCAGGTCTCCAGGAGCTGCCCATAGGCCTGCACCCGGGCAGCGTCGGAGCTGCCCTCGGAGGCCACCGTCGCGGCGAGCTGGTTGACCTGCACCTCCAGGTGGCGGGCCTTGGTCAGGATGGCGGGGTCTTCGGGGCGATCCGGCACCAGCCGGGTCTTGGCGATGACGGTGAAGCCCTCCTGCACAGCGCCGGTGTCGGCCGCGACCAGGCCGTACCAGATGCGATCGATGCCCCAGTAGTGGCGGCGCATGGAGCCGTCCTCGGGCGGGGTGGCCGACCCGCGGTCCAGCTTCGCGCCAGCGTCGGCGTGGCAGCCCCCGCAGGCCGCGCCGGTGGCCGCGACGCCCTGGGCCAGCCCGGCGAAGTTGGAGGAATGAAGACCGGTCTCCACGGCCGAGACCAGCTCGCGCTGGGCGGCCGCCTGATCGTCATCGTCGGGGTAGATCTGGTTGGCCTCCACCCAGAGGGTGCGGAGGTGGTCGAGGACCTCACCCGGGGCGCCCCGGATGACGGCGTCCCGAGCGGCCTCGGCGCGCTCGTAGCCCAGCCCCAGGTCGACGTGGTTGGCGGGCGGGTTGAGGTTGAGGTCGACGTCGGGGGCGCAGGCGACCAGGAGCAGCAGCGTCGTCATGGCATCTCCCTAGAAGCAGTTCTCGGCGGAGGGGGCGTTGCGGTGGCCGGGGGGCACGAAGAAGGGCGTGATCGTGGGCTGCTTGTGCAGCTTGTCGACCATGTGCAGGCACCACCAGCTGTCGCCGTCGATGTTGGCGTAGCCGTACACCCAGAAGTCGCCGTTGGGCTGGAAGGCGCTCCCGGGGATGGCGACGGTCATGTAGCGCCCGCGCACCTCGCCGTCGGGGCGGTAGGCCAGCTCCTTCCAGCCCGGCGGGGTGGGGTTGCCCCAGGCGGTGGGCTGCTTGCCCGGGTAGACGGGGTTCATCGGCCACCACGTCGCGGTGACGAAGCCGTCGTTGGCCGCCTCGTAGGCGAACTGGGCGGTGCGGATGCCGTCGAGGTTGGCCGGCAGCTCCGCCCGCTTGGCGCGGTTCTGGGCGTCGATGAAGCGGGGCAGGGCGATGGCGGCCAGGATGCCGAAGATGGCGGCCGTGATCGCCAGCTCGATCAGGGTGAATCCTCTGCGCATGCTCACTCCTTGAGCGGAAGGGGGACCTCTCGTCAGGGCCTGACCCGCAAGCCCCGCGCCTGTGCTCTGAGGTGCGCACAGTCTTCCGGAAGTCGAGGTAGCCGTGGCGCTTCCCGCGCCAACGCTGTGCTGGATCACACCCGCTCGCCTCCCCCCTCCAGCCGCGCCTCCCTGGTCTCCGGGTCTGATAAGGTCGCCCTGATCCTGCTGCTCCAGGATGGAGAGCCCGCGATGAGCGCAGATGACGGCATCGTCACCATCGAACAGGACGCCCTCGTCCCCCTGACCCCGGGCGAGCCCGTCGGCCCCGCCGAGATCGTCCAGGCGATCCGCGCCACACCCCGCGGGCCCTTCCTGCGAAGCGGGCCGGCGGCCGGGGACATCGACGCCCGACACGCCGCCAACAGGGCGCGCGGGTCCAGCCCGGTGGTCCGCAAGGTGCTCGACGCCCTGGAGCTGGGCAGCGAGGGCCGCGTGCTGGAGGTCGGCACCGGCGACGGCTACCTGACCGCGCTGCTGGGGCGCCTCTGCGCCCGGGTGTTCTCCGTCGAGCGCCTGGACAGCGTGGCCCAGGCCGCCCTCCAGCGCTTCGTGGCGTTGGACCTCAAGAACATCCGGGTGAAGGTGGGCGACGGCTTCGCCGGCTGGCCCGAGGAGGCCCCGTTCGACGCGATCCTGGTCTCCGCCCGGGTCGCTTATGTGCCCCCCGTGCTGCTGCGCCAGCTCCGCATCGGCGGGCACCTCGTCGCCCCCATCGGGGCCTCCCGCGTCCGTCAGACCCTGACCCGCATCACCCGGGTGGACGAGCACGAGTTCATGGAGGAGGCCCTCGGCGAGGTCCGCTTCCTCTCCCGGCTGGGGGACATCCTGGTGGAGCTGGGCGCGGCCACCCGGGCCCAGGTCGAGGACGCCGCCCGCGTCTCCCAGGAGACCGGCGTGCTGATGCGCGCGGTGCTGATGGAGCGCCACGGCGTCCACGAGCCCGACATCTGGCGGGCGCTGGCCCTCCAGCACGGCCTGCGCTTCGCCAGCATCGAGGACCTGCTGCGCACCGCCGACACCGCTCTGCACCGCCGCGTCTCCCGGGCCTTCCTGGAGGGCCGCCACGTCGTCCCGCTCACCCTCAAGGAGGGCGTGCTCACCGTGGCCTCGGCCGTGCCCGAGTCCAGCCCGCGCGACGTCGCCGCGGCGTTCAACGCCCGGGTCATCGAGTCCTATCTGGTCACCCCCACCGACTTCCGGCGCCTGTGGGTGGCCCTCGACCTGGGGCGCTCCGGCCCGGCCACGGTCATCGCCCGCCGGGACCCGGACGAGGACCTGCTCCACAAGGCCGCCGAGAAGGACAGCCTGTTCGTGGATCTGGTGGAGGCCATCCTGCTGGAGGCCATCGGGAACCGGGCCAGCGACGTGCACCTGGAGCGCTACCCCTCGCGCACCCGGGTGCGCGTGCGCGTGGACGGCGTGCTGCACGACGTGCCCCGCTTCGCCCTGGACGAGGCGGAGCACCGGGGCGTGATCAACGTGCTCAAGATCTGGTCGGACCTCGACATCACCGAGCGGCGGCTGCCCCAGGCCGGGCGCATCCGGCGCCGCGCAGGGGACGCCACCTTCGACATGCGGGTACAGGTCCAGCCCGGCCTGCACGGGGAGAGCGCGGTGGTCCGCCTGCTGGAGGAGGAGGGCGGGGTGCGGCCCGTCGACGCCCTGGGCTTCCCCGAGGACGTCGCCCGGAGCTTCGTTCGCCTGCTGGGCAGCCCCGCGGGCATGGTGCTGGTGGTGGGGCCCACCGGCTCCGGCAAGACCACGACCCTCTACGCGGGGCTCAAGGTCCTGGCCGCCGACCGCAGCCGCAAGGTGATCACCATCGAGGACCCCGTGGAGTACGCCATCGACGGCGTCCAGCAGGTCCCGGTCCGCCGCGAGGTGGGCTTCGGCTACGCCGAGGCGGTGCGCGCCTTCCTGCACGAGGACCCCGACGTCATCCTGCTCGGGGAGATCCACGACGAGGACACCGCGCTGCAGGCGGTGCGGGCCAGCCAGACCGGCCATGTCCTGCTCAGCACCGCCCACAGCAACGACGCCACCGACGCGGTCCAGCGCCTGCTCGACCTGGGGCTGCACCCCAACTCCGTCGCCAGTGAGCTGGCCGCGATCTTCGCCCAGCGTCTCGCCCGGCGCATCTGCGAGGGCTGCAAGGCCCCGGCGACCCCCGACCCCGCCCTGCTCGCCGAGCTGTTCGGGGCGGAGGTCCCGGCGGACTTCCGCTGCTTCGCGGGCGAGGGCTGCGAGCGCTGCCAGGGCCGAGGCACGCTGGGGCGCGTCCCGGTGGTGGAGATGCTCATCGTGAACGACCGACTCCGCCGCGCGATCAGCCACAGGGTGCCCGTGGACGAGCTGCGCGCGCGGGCCCGCGCCCAGGGCATGATCACCGCCCGGGAGCGCGCCCTCACGCTGGTCCGGAGCGGGATGATCCCGCTGGCCGAGCTGCCTCGGGTGCTGACCCCGGAGCGCATGGCCGAGCGCTGAGCGCCGCGCCGTCCACCCGGATCGCCCCGGCCTCCGCCGCCGGCCGACGCAGGGCCCGCCGCCCGCCCGGGTCGATGATCCCCCGGTCGACCGCCTTCACCAGCGCGCTGCGGGAGAGGTCCAGCACCCGGCAGAGCGCCTGATCCAGGCGCAGCGGGAACGGCGGATCCATCCGCAGCCGCAGCCGGAACGGGGCCACAGGCAGGTCCTCCGGGCCGCGCACCTGGAACGGCACCGGGTCGAGGGGGACCCCGGCCGGGTCGAAAGCGACCCGCGCCACCGCCGCGGGGTCGTTGCGCTCAAAGGCGACCAGATCCGCCCCGAGGGCCTCGGGCCGGGCGCGGGTGTGCACGGTGCGCTTCCAGGTCCGGCCGCAGCCGTCGCAGAGGTAGAGCAGCCAGACGTCCAGCCGCCGCCCGTTTCCGTTGACGCGGAAGCGCTCGGCGCAGCGGTGGACGGTCTCGGTGTCGCAGCGGGGGCAGCGCCGCCGCAGGGTGGGGAGGTGTTCAGGGGTGAGGATGACCAGGAGATCGAGGATATCGGACACGACGCCGCTCCCAGGGGCGGTCGCGGCGACGTGGACGGCGGGCAGGCAAGGGCGTGCGCGCGGTGCACGACGCCGATCCCGCCCGCGCCTCTGCTACGCAGAGACGAAGGGTGATGCGCCCCGTTCAAGGGGGCACAAAGGTGCGAAGACCCGAGGCAGGCGGGTCAGCGCGAGTGCGGGATCGGCGTCGTCATGAAGGCAAAACGGGTGCGCTCCGGTGCGCTTCGTCTATCGCCTTGTTGCGGAGCGGTCAACGCATCTGCCAGCCGTCCTCGGTCAGCTCGAACGCGCGGGTCGGCCAGTAGCGCAGGTCGACCTTGAGGGTGGCCATCTGCGGCTTGTCGTCCAGGTCGAGCATGAGGATGCGGACCGAGTCGCGATCCTGCTTCTCGGCGACGACCTCCAGGAACGTGTCCAGGTCGGGGGTCGGCACGCCGTCGACCTCGATGATGCGCCGGGTGGGCCGGAAGCCGTAGCGGTGGGCCGGCGAGCCGTACCAGTACCAGGCGATGTAGACCCCGGTGGGGTCCAGCCCGCGCTGGGCGGACACCTCGCGGTGGGGGGCGTGCAGCAGCATGCCCGACCAGGAGACGAGCTGGTCGATGCCCTGGCCGCTCAAGGCCACCGTGGGCAGGGTCAGCGCCACCTCGGCGCCGTCCCGCAGCACGGTCATCGCGACCTCGGGGGCCTGGGCGGCGCGCTCGACCTCGGCGAAGCGGGTCACCGGCTGCCCGTCGATGGCCAGGATGAGGTCCCCGCCCTCCAGCAGGGAATGGGCGGGGGCGGCCGCGTCGGTGCGGGCGACGTAGAGCACCTGCCGGCCCTCGGGGTCGTGGGCGGAGAGCTGGTCGGCGCGGGCGTCGGAGAGGCCGCGGTCCCGGGCGTCGGAGAGGCTGACCGGGAACAGCTCGGCCCCCAGCGTGCGCAGCTCGGGGTCCCGCCCCTCCCGCATCGGGCCGATGACCATCTCGATCTCCTCGATGGGCAGGCCCCGGAAGAAGGAGGTGCGGCCGCTGTCCTCGGACACGAACGACGCCCACAGGGCCACCACGCGCCCCCGCTGGTCGGCCAGCACCCCGCCCACGCTGGGCACCGACTCGGTGACGTCGATGACCTCCAGGTTGGTCTCCCGGAACAGCGGCCGGTCGGGCATGCCCAGGTAGATCGGGTCGATCCGGCTGACCTGGGTGCGCCGGTGGACCACCTTGTGGCTGGAGGAGACCCCCACGAGCCACAGCTTGTCCCCCGGCGCGACGGCCTCGGGGTGGAGCTGCGCGGAGGTCACCGGGGTGTCGCCCAGCAGCGCGGGGTCGTAGCGCAGCACCGCGAAGTTGTGGATGGGGTGGACCCAGGCGACCTCGGCGGGGATGCGCAGGGAGCCGGCGAAGACGAGCTGCAGCTCCCCCAGGTCCACGGGCACGGTGTCCCGGTCGGCGACCACCAGCCCCCGCTCCGCGTCCACCACCAGCCCGGCGCCGGCGTAGTGGGCGCCGCTGACGCCCTGGGTGCGGTAGGGGATGTCGAACTCCACGTTCACCAGCGAGGACGCCAGCATGCGCACCGCGCGCGGGCCCTGGGTGGTGAACGTGGTGCTGCCCACCGGGCCGGAGGGCTCGGCCTCCGGCGGCGCGGGGCTGTCGGTGCAGGGCCAGTCGCCGGTGGTGTCGTCGCGCACGCAGCGGCGCATCGGGTACCACATGCGGTCGACGGTGAGCACCGCGACCTGATCCTGGCGGGGATCCTGGATGGGGAAGTAGCGCACCGGGATGCGGGCGCCGTCGGGGTAGCCCGCGACGACCTGCTCGAAGGTCTCCAGGTCGGGGGTGTCCTGGCCGTCGACCGCGGTGATGACCGCGCCGTCGGGGATGCTGGCCTCCCGCAGCACGTAGCCCTGGGTGGCCACGTACACCCCGCCCACCGGGATGACGTGGTTTCGGGCCTGCTGGTAGGAGACCGCGTTGAGCACGCCCCCGCCCAGCTCCAGGTAGGCGTCGGGGGTGATGGCGTGGAGGTCGCTGACCGTCAGCTCCAGGGTGAGGGGCTCGCCGCCGCGCTCGACCCCCAGGGTGACCGTCTGGCCGACCCGATCGTCCAGCCGCGCCTCCAGCGGCAGGAAGGTGGTCAGGGGCTCGCCGTCGAGGGAGACCACCACGTCCCCGGGGCGCAGGACCTCGTGGGCGGGGCCGCCGGGCACGGTCTCGCGGACCACCAGCATGCCGGTGCCGTCCGGGAAGCCCTCCCGGATCTGCGCCTCGGTCTCGGCGCGCAGGCCCAGGCGACGCAGCTCGTCGTAGGGGGTGTGGACGAAGACCGTCTGGAGGGTGCCCCGGGTGACCGGCTGCCCGGCCCGGATCAGCTCCAGCGCCCGCTGGACCCGGTCAAGGGGCAGATAGTAGCTGGACGCGGCGCTGCGCTTGCCCCCGGCGTTCAGGGCGATGACCCGCCCCTCGACGTCCACCACCGGGCTGCCCGAGGACCCCCCGGAGGTGCCCGAGGCGGCCTGGATGTAGAAGGTGTTGAAGTCGTTGTAGGTGTTCCCCCCGTAGCCCGGCGCGGGCCGGTCCAGCCGGGAGAGGGTGCCGTCCAGGAAGCTGATCTTGTCGCCCGCGTCGTTGCCGACCACCCGGACCTCGGTGCCCACCAGGGCGCCCTCCGGGTAGAGCTGCAGGGGCTCATACGCCTGGAAGCGCACGTCGGCGGGGTCGAACTGGTAGACGCCGAAGTCGTGCACCGGGTCCCGGTAGATGGCCCGCAGAGGGACCTCTTCGTTGTTGAGCAGCACGGCCTCGGCGACCACCGGGCCGGCGTGGACCATGTGCCGGTTGGTGAGGATCAGGCCCTGCTCGCCGTCGACGATGAAGCCGGTGCCCACGCTGGAGCCCGCGCCCTCGGTGTCGAAGGCCCGGGTGCCGACGACCTTGAGCCCGACCACGGCGGGGGCGACCCGCTCCAGGGTGGGCTGCCAGGCGGCGGGGGGCGTGGAGGGGGTCTCGGCCAACGCGAGGGGCGCGGCGAGGAGGGCGGTCAGGACAGCGGCGAACATGACCCTCCCATAGCCGCACGGCCCGGGAGGCGCCCCCCGAACGAGAGCACCCCGCCCGAGACCATTCCCGAGCGGGGCGCGAAGGGGGGAGGCTCCGCAGGGACCCGTCTCCGGGTCCGGTGGGCACCGAGTCACCGCCGACCAGGGTGGATTCCCTCGTCGGGTGGCCTGCGGGGGGCCTCCAAAGGGTCAGCCGATATGAAAGCAAGGGGTGTGCCAACCAGAAAGTGACCGCCGCGCCGCCGCCGGGCGGGCCGATGGGTCACGCGCGCCCCGGTGGGGCTGGGGCGTTCCTGTCGCAGTGGGGTGTGGGTGCGCGATCCAGCCCTCGCCGGTCCGTGGTGGTCCACCCCTCCCTGCCTCGATAGGACGAGCCCATGTCTGACGCGTCCACGTCCTCCCTGCGCTTGAGCCCCCTGCCCCACGGCCTCCGCGGTCGCCCCGTGGTGCTCTGCATCCTCGACGGCGTCGGCCTGGGCCGCCGCGACGACGGCGACGCCGTCGCCCGGGCGAACACCCCCTGCCTCGACCGCCTCCTCGCCGAGCGCCCCCACTGCGCCCTGGCCGCCCACGGCACCGCCGTCGGCCTGCCGGGAGACGGTGACATGGGCAACTCTGAGGTCGGGCACAACGCCCTGGGGTCGGGGCGCGTCTTCCAGCAGGGCGCGAGCCTGGTCGACGCGGCGCTGGCCTCGGGCAGCGCTTTCGGCGAGACCTGGCGCTGGCTCACCGCCGAGGGCACGCTGCACCTCATCGGGCTGCTCTCCGACGGCAACGTGCACAGCCACGCGGCCCACCTCCACGCCCTGATCCGCCGGGCGGCAGCCGACGGGGTGGCGCGGGTTCGGGTCCACGTCCTCACCGACGGCCGGGACGTCGAGGAGCGCAGCGCGCTCCGCTACCTCGAGCCCCTTGAGGCCCTGCTCATCGAGCTTTCGGAAGACGGCCGCGACTACCGCGTCGCCTCGGGCGGGGGCCGCATGCGCATCACGATGGACCGCTACGAGGCCGACTGGGGCATGGTCCAGCGGGGCTGGGACTGCCACGTGCGCGGCCAGGGCCGCCCCTTCCCCTCGGCCAGCGAGGCGGTGCGGGCCCTCTACGACGCCGACCCCAAGGTGAACGACCAGTGGTTGCCGGCCTTCGTCATCGTGGACGAGGCCGGCGCCCCGGTCGGCCCCATCCGGGACGGCGACGGGGTGCTCCTCTTCAACTTCCGGGGCGACCGGGCCATCGAGCTCTCCAAGGCCCTGGAGGGCCGGGACGTGCCCATCGACCGGGGCGACGCCCCCGCGGTGCGCTTCGCCGGCATGATGCAGTACGACGGCGACGAGCAGGTCCCCCGGCGCTTCCTGGTGGACCCCCCGGCCATCGACCGCACCGTGGGGCGCTACCTCGCGGCCAACGGGCGCACCACCTTCGCGGTCTCCGAGACCCAGAAGTACGGCCACGTCACCTACTTCTTCAACGGCAACCGCAGCGGGTACCTGGACCCCGAGCGGGAGCGCTATGTCTGCGTGCCCTCCCGGGATCAGCCCTTCGAGCAGATCCCCGAGATGGAGGCCGCCGCGGTCACCGACGCCGCCATCGAGGCCATCCGCTCCGGGGACTGGGACCACGTCCGCCTCAACCTGGCCAACGGCGACATGGTCGGGCACACCGGGGACTTCGACGCCACGGTGCGGGCGATGGAGGTGGTCGACGCCTGCGTGGCGCGGCTGGTCACGGCCACCGAGGCGGCGGGCGGGGTGCTGCTGGTCACCGCCGACCACGGCAACGCCGACGACATGGTCCAGCGCGACAAGAAGACCGGCGCGATCCGGCGCGGAACCAGTGGCGCGCCCGTGCCCCGCACCTCCCACTCCCTGAACCCCGTGCCCTTCGTGCTCGTCGATCCCTCGGGCCGCTGGGTGCTCGACCCCCCCGCCGACCCCGGGCTCGCCAACGTGGGGGCCACCCTGCTCACCCTCTGCGGGCTCACGCCCCCCGCGGACTACCGGCCGTCCCTCGTGCGGCCCCGAGAGGACCGATGATCGTCGACCTGCGCTCCGACACCGTGACCCGCCCCAGCCACCCCATGCTGGAGGCCATGATGCGCGCCGAGGTCGGCGACGACGTGCTGGGGGACGACCCCTCCGTCCAGCAGCTCGAGGCCATGGCCGCCCAGCTCTCCGGCAAGGACGCCGCCCTGTTCACCCCCTCGGGCACGATGGCCAACCAGATCGCCATCCGGTGCTGGACCCAGCCCGGCGATGAGGTGCTGATGGACGCCGGGGCGCACCCGTTCAGCTACGAGGCCGGCGCCCCGGGCGCCATCTCCGGCGTGCTGGTCCGGCAGCTCCCCGCGCCGGGCGGGATCCTGGATCCGGACACGGTGTTCTCCAGCATCCGCCCGGCCAACGACCACTTCGCGCCGCCCACCCTGCTGTGCATCGAGAACACCTGCAACCACGCGGGCGGCACGGTCTACCCCCTGGAGACCCTGGAGACCCTGGGCAGCGGCGCGGCCGAGCTGGGGCTGCGGGTCCACCTGGACGGGGCGCGGGTGTTCAACGCCTGCGTGGCGCAGGGGGTGGACCTGCGGGACATCGCCTGCCACGCCGACTCGGTGTCGTTCTGCCTCTCCAAGGGCCTGGGCGCGCCGGTGGGCAGCGTGCTCTGCGGCCCCAAGGAGTGGATCCGGCGGGCCCGCCGGGTGCGCAAGATGCTGGGCGGGGGCATGCGCCAGTCGGGCTACCTGGCCGCGGCGGGCATCTACGCGCTGAGCCACAACATCGCCCGGCTGGTCGACGACCACCGCCGCGCCCGGCGGCTGTACGACGGCCTGACGAGCATGGGGTTCACCTCCACCGAGCCCCAGACCAACATCCTCTACGTGGACGTGCCCTCGGCCCGCGTGGCCGCCGAGGGCCTCGCCGCCCGCGGGGTCCACACCATCGCCACCGGCAAGGACGTCATCCGCCTGGTGACCCACCTCGACGTGGACGACGCCGGGGTGGAGCAGGCGCTCAGCGCGTTCGGGGCGCTGGCGGAGCGGACGTAGCGCCTACCGCTTCTGCGAGGTCGCCTGGAGCTGCTCGAACCCCGGCAGCGTCGACAGGTCGGGCACCATCACGATCTCGATGCGGCGGTTGGAGGCCTTGCCGTCGGGGCTGTCGTTGGCGACGATGGGGCGGTACTCGCCGTAGGACGCCGCGCTGACCCGATCGGCGGGCAGGCCCGCCTCGATCAGCGTCTTGGTGACCACCACGGCGCGGGCCGAGGCCAGCTCCCAGTTGGAGGGGTACTGGGCGGTGGCGATGGGGTCGTTGTCGGTGTGGCCGGCGATCTGCCAGCGGCGGCCGGGGATGGAGGCCAGCACGCCGGCGACCTCCTGGAGCGCGGCCTTGCCGTCCTTGGAGACGTTGGCCGAGCCCGCCGCGAACAGCACGTCGGTGGCCAGCTCGACCACCATGCGGCCGTCGACGATCTTCACCTGCAGCTTGCCCGCGTCGATCAGCGCCTGGAAGCGGGCCATGAGGTCGTTGTACTCGGCCACCCGGGCGTCGGCCGCGGCCTTGCGGCGGGACAGCTCCAGCAGGGCCTCCTCCATCTCCTGGACCGAGGACTTGAGCGCGCTGCGGTCGGCCAGGAGCTGGGCCTTCTCCGTCGAGAGCGCCTCGATCTCGGACTGGAGGCGGGCGGACTCAGCGCGGGCGGTGTTGAGGGCCTCCTCCAGGGAGCTGATCTTGCGGTCGCGGTCCTCCAGCTCGGCGTAGGTGGCGTCGCGGTAGTCGTCGTACTCGGCCTGGAGGGCGGCGTGGTCGGACTGGAGGGCGGTGTGGTCGGCCAGCAGGGCGTCGTACTTGCCCTTGCCCACCAGGCAGCCGGTGGACAGCAGCAGCACGGGCAGCAGGGTCATGGGTTCTTCTCCATCTTGCCGGAGGTGTAGCGTCCCCAGTAATCGTCCAGCGCGGCCTTGACCTTGTTGGACAGCAGCACCGCCCCCAGGATGTTCGGGAAGGCCATGCCCAGGATCATGAGGTCCGAGAAGTCGAGCACGTTGCCCAGCTTGAACACCGAGCCCAGCACCACGAACACCAGGAACAGGACCTTGTAGGCCAGCGAGAACGCCTCCATGCCCGACGGGCTCAGGAAGTCCCCGACCAGGTAGAGCCAGCAGCGCTCGCCGTAGTAGCTCCACGAGATCATCGTGGAGAAGGCGAACAGGACCACCGCCACCGACAGCAGGATGGGGAACCAGGAGATCACCGACGCGAACGCGGCCGAGGTCATCAGCACGCCGTCGCCGGTGTCCTGCTGGTAGGCGCCGGTGATGACGACGACCAGGCCGGTCATGGTGCAGACCACGATGGTGTCGATGAAGGGCTCGAGCAGGGCGACGATGCCCTCGCGCACCGGCTCGTCGGTGGCCGCCGCGGAGTGGGCGATCGACGCGGAGCCCACGCCGGCCTCGTTGGAGAAGGCCGCCCGCCGGAAGCCCTGCACCAGCACACCAACGACGCCGCCGTAGCCGGCCTCGGGGGTGAACGCCTGGGAGAGGATCGTCGTCAGGGCGTCGGGCACGTGGGCGGCGTTCACCAGCAGGATGAAGATGGCGGCGAGCACGTAGATTCCGCACATCACCGGCACGATGACGCTGGCCGCCCGGCCGATGCTCTTGATGCCGCCGATGATGACCAGCCCCACGAAGAAGGCCAGGATGACGCCGTAGACCCCGGGGTGCTCGGCGAGGAAGGGCACCAGCTCGGCCACCGCCGCGTAGGACTGGTTGGCCTGGAACATGTTCCCGCCGCCCAGGCTGCCGCCGATGCACATCAGGGCGAAGACGATGGCGAGCACGCGCCCCGCCAGCCCCAGCCCCAGGTCCGACAGGCCCGCCGACAGGTAGCGCATCGGCCCGCCGGAGACGTGCCCCTCGGCGTCGACGATGCGGTACATCTGCCCCAGGGTGCACTCGGTGAACTTGGAGGACATGCCCAGGAAGCCGGCCATGATCATCCAGAAGATCGCGCCGGGCCCGCCGACCGCCACCGCGATGGCCACGCCCGCGATGTTGCCCAGGCCCACGGTGGCCGAGAGCGCCGAGGACAGCGCCTGGAAGTGGCTGATCTCGCCGGGGTCGTTCGGGTCGTCGTACTGACCCCGGGTGACCTCGATGGCGTGCCAGAAGCCCCGCAGGTTGATGAAGCCCATGCGCACGGTGAAGTAGACCGCGCCGGCCACCAGCCAGGCCACGATGAACGGCAGCACCATGTTGCTCGGGTTCGGCAGGGGGTCGGAGGAGGTGCGCGAGGCCGTAGAGCGCAGGGAGAGCTGCCCGTCGTCGACCGCGACCACCACGCCCAGCGCGCCGCCCACGTCCACCGTCGAGCCGACCCCGGGCTTGAGCACCTCGGCCGGCAGCTTCGCCTTCTGCTCGATCAGGGTGGCCTGGCCCTCCGCGTCGACCTCGGCGATCACCGGGAAGGGGGCGAGGCCCTCGACGAGCACCCGCTGGGGCGGGGCCGGGGCGTCCTCCTCGGGCAGGGGCTCGCCGGCCGGGGGCTCGGGCGGCGCGATCGGGGTGGCGCTGAACCCCGCGAGGTCCACCGGGCCGGGCTGGACCGTGGCCACGAGCTGATCACCGTCCTGGGAGACGGTGACCTTGAGCTGGCCGAGGGTCATCTCCTGGGGCTCGGTCAGGACCACCTTCGCGTCGCTGGCGGCCACCGTGGACCGGCTCGCCAGGGTGTAGCCCTCGCCCGGGTCGTAGGAGACGACCTCCTCGTCGTTGATGACCTCGCCGACGCCCTCGCCCTGGGGCAGGCTGTTGTCCCAGAACACGACGTCCCAGAACAGGAACGCAGCCAGGTTTCCGACGATGTACTGTCCGAACTGGCTGTCGAGCTGCTGGAAGAAGGAGGGCTCGGGCTCGGCGGGCTCCTCCGCGCGCGCAGGCAGGGCCACGAGCAGCAGCAAGAGCAGGGAGAGCAGGCGGTGCATTCAGGGGCTCCTGAAGGGCAGGATGCGGGCGGAAAAGTATCGGCTACTCGGCCTCGAACGACAAGCCCGCCCGCGCGGGACGGCTGGTACGCTCAGCGTTGATGACCTGGGCTTCACGGGACCGGCTGCTCCCCGGCGGGCTGCTCGCGCTGGCCTTCGCCGGGGTGTGCGCGGGGGTCTGTCGCCGACAGCTCGACGCGATGGCGGCCCATAACCTGCAATGGGCCCAGGATCTCGCATTCTTCAACCAGATCCTGTGGTCGGCGTCCCGCGGCGGTTCGTGGACCTCACCGCTGTTGCTGGAGCCTACGGGGTTCCTGGAGATGGTCCACCTCCACCCCGTCTTCGCGCTCATCCTGCCGGTCTATGCGCTGTGGCCCCGGCCGGAGACCCTGCTGGTGATCAACGCCGTCGTGGTGCTCTCGGCGGCGCTCCCGCTGGCGCTGCTGGGGCGGGAGGCCTCGGGCAGCCGCTGGGTAGGGGCCGCCGCCGGGGTGGCCTTCCTGCTGTGGTTCCCCACCGAGTCCGCAGCCGGCGCGGACTTCAGGCCCATGGTCTTCTTCGTGCCGGCGATGGCCTGGCTGCTGTACGGGGCGTTCGCGGGGCGCTGGGCGCCGCTGCTGGCCGGGGCGGCGCTGGCCTGCGCCACCCGGGAGGAGGCCGGCTACCTCGTGCCGGCGTTCGGCGGCGTGCTGCTGGTCCTGCCCTTCAGGGCGTGGCGGTGGCGTCAGGGGCTGGCGCTCATCGCGATGGGCGGCGCCTGGTTCCTCTTCCTGCTCCTCTTCAAGGAGAACTTCTTCTTCCACTTCGACCCGCTGAACCCGCCCATCTACGACCCCCCGTCCCCTGAGCTGCGCGCCGCGCGCCTGGGTTGGCTGGCGAAGGCCATGCTGGGCGCCTTCGCCGCCGCGCCCCTCGCGCCCGCGCCCCTGGCCATGTCCGCGGGGCCGCTCGGCTGGTTGATGACCGACGCCCAGCGGGAGTGGCACCTCGCCACCGGGCCCTACGTGCACCTGCGATCGCCCCTGCTGCCCCTGTGGGCGGGCGCAGGGGTGGTCGGCGCGGGCCTCATCGCCCGGCTCCGGCCCCGGCTGACCCCGGCCGTCGTGATCTGGCTGCTGGTGGGCAACCTCCTCCCCTTCTACGGCGAGCGGCGCGCCCTGGCCGAGCACCACGCCGAGACCCGCGCCCTGCGCGGCTCCCCGGAGGTCGTCGCCCTCAACGGGCTGGTCGACGCCGTGGGCCCCGACGCGCGGGTGGCCACCGACTACCGGCTCATCGCGGCGCTCTCGGGCCGGGCGGTGCTCTGGAACGTGCGCCACCTCTACCTGGAGGACGGCGAGCCCCCCTGGTGGACCGTGGAGTGGCCGCTGACCCTCGACCGGGTGGACACGGTGCTCGTGCCTTTGGACGACCCCATCACCGACCGCCTCGACGACGCCTGGCGGCTGGATCGCCAGGGCGCCGGTTATGGCCTGTGGCGCCGCGTCTCCCCGCCCCCCGGGGGACTGCCCGCGCCCATCGTGCCCATCCCGTGATCACCCTCGGCCTCATCTCGGACACCCACGGCCTGCTGCGGCCCCAGGCCCTCGCCGCGCTGGAGGGGGTGGACGCCATCCTGCACGCCGGGGACATCGGCAAGCCTGCGGTTCTGGAGGGGCTCCGGGCCATCGCCCCCGTGCACGCGGTGCGCGGCAACGTCGACCGCTGGGCGGGGGCCCCGCCGGAGACCCTCACCCTGTGCTTCGAGGGCGTCACCGTCCACCTGCTCCACGACCTCAGCCAGCTCGAGGCGACCGCATCGGTCATCGTCTCCGGCCACTCCCACAAGCCCGTCGTGGAGCAGCGCGGCGGCGTGCTCTACGTGAACCCGGGCAGCGCCGGCCCCCGCCGCTTCTCCCTGCCTGTGGCGATGGGCCGGCTCCGCGTTGACGGCGTCCACGCCGAGGCCGCGTGGTTCGAGCTGGATGTGCCCCCGCCCCGTCAGCGCCCCTGACCGGGCCCCAGGGTCTCCGGGCGGTCCGGGCAGACCTCCACCTGCTCCCCGCGCACGTCCGACAGGCCCCGGTTGAGGCAGTCGGTCATGGTGCCGCCCACACAGCCCTCCACCAGCGCGGCCCAGCGGGCCTCGGCCAGGGCCAGCGCGGCGCAGCCCTCGCCCTCGGGCTCGTCGGGGCAGCGCAGGTAGCGGGGGTCGGGGTCGGCGCAGACCGCCGGGCCGTCGTCCCAGCCCCAGTCGTCGCAGCCCTGGGGGCCGGGGGCCTCGCCGTGGTCGTGCCAGGTGTGGGGGGTGTAGGGGGCCTGACGGGTCTGCACCCGGCGGGTGCCCCCGGCCACGAGGTATCGAATGGCGGGCTGGCCGGCCTCGTCCACCAGGGCGCGACCTCCCGCCGCAGCGCAGCCGGGCGGGTCGGGGCAGGCGTTCGCCACGAACTGCGGGTCGGCGACCACCCACTGGGAGATCACCGCGCCGTACTCCCCCACGCCGGTCTCCGGGTTGGCGCAAGCGGGCCGCGCGCCGATGCCCTCGTCCTCGGAGGCCGGGCAGCGCCCGGGGTCGGCCGCGTCCCCATACAGGAACCGCAGGTCCTGGGTCGGCCCGGCGACCGCCAGCTCGTACTCGGTGAACGTGCACATGCGCCGGGGCCCGAAGCGCCCGCTGGACAGCATCGCGTCGAACTGCGCGGCGTCCCAGGTGGACATGCCGTCGGGCGGGTAGGGGCCCGCGCCGGGGAAGGGCAGGGGCTCGATGCAGGCGTCGGGGACGGTGACCTCGTGCAGCGGCACGACGGGGTCGTAGAGGTCGGTGCGCACCCAGCAGGCCGTCGCGCCCTCGGCCTCCCCGATGGCGCCGTCGCAGAAGCGCTCGGGGGCCTCGACCACCGCCATCTGCGTGGTGTCGACGACGCCGTAGGGGAAGGGCTGCTTCATGCCGGTGGTCCAGGTGCCCGCCGGGAGGCGCACCATGCCCGGGGGGCAGCCCCCGTCGCTGTCCCCCCAGGGCGCGGGCGCGGTGGCCAGGGGCGGGGGCACGACCGCGGCGTTGAGCGACCAGTCCCAGGGCTCGAAGCGGTGCGGGCAGCCGGCCTCCGCGATGCCCGTCCAGTCGGGCTCGTAGCGGGCGGCGTAGTGACAGACGGTCTGCGCCCCGCCCCACGCCAGGAAGTCATCCTCGAACCAATCGAACACCTCGGAGAGCGCCAGGGTGTCGCCGTCCAGCCGGCACCGGGTCTTCACGAAGCGGGTGAAGGCCGCGTCCAGCTCGGCGTCCAGGGTCTCGGGGTGGTAGATCCCGGCCTTGAGCGGCGGGCAGCCCGCCGAGGCGCAGTTGAGGGCCGCGTGGACCCGTGGGTCCCGGAAGCGCGCCCGGATCAGGGTGTGCTCCAGGGTGTGGAGATCCACCCGATCCCCGTCGAGCCGGAACTCGAGCCCCTTGAAGAAGCCCGTGCCCGCCGGCACCCGCCAGATCCCGATGGCCACGTCGTGCACCGAGTCGATGGGGGCCCGCTCCAGCACCCCGGCCAGCACGAAGGCGTTGTAGGCGTTGATCCGCCGGGCGAGCAGCGCGTCGTCGCTGGAGGGCCCGGGGTCGACGGCCAGCGCCCCCAGCACCCCGTCCAGAGCGGCCCGGCGTGCCCGCAGCGCGTCGTAGTCCACCCGCCCGCTGGGGGTCACCACCGCCCCGAGGGCCTCGTCCCAGGTCGGCCAGGGGTCCTGCGCGGGCGCAGGCGGGGCGGCGATCTGCTGCGCGCAGCCGGTCAGCGCGAGGATCAGCCCAGGAACAACCACGCCGCCCCGCCCACGAGCAGGAGGGCGATCCCCGCCAGGATCACGATCCGGGTGGGGTCCCACTCCAGGTCCGCCAGCGCCATCGGGCCCTGATCGAAGGGGGTGAACGCCAGGCGATCGGCCGGGACCGTCTCGCCGCAGAGGCAGGTGGCGTGGTCGTAGGTGGCCCCGCAGGCGCAGGTGGCCACCTGCCCGTCAAACAGGAAGTGGTCCGACTTCTGGCAGCCGTCGCAGCGCAGCCACACGTCGTCGCGGCCGCAGGACGCGCAGGCGACCTTCACGAAGCCGCGCTGATCGAGATCGGGGATCGCTGGGGTGCTCACCCTCCCAGCCTAACCGCATCGGCGGAGGATCACCCCCCGGCTGCGGCGAGGGCGCGCTCCAGGTTCTCGACGTAGGCCTGCAGGGTGGGCGGCGCGTAGCGGACCGGGTCCCGGTGGACGAGGGCCTGGCGGTCGGCAGGGGCGGCGCGCATCCTGCGCAGCCAAGGTGCCTTGTCGGCGGGCCGCAGAGTCCGCCAGCAGGCCCCGCAGGGCATCTCGGCGGGGGGGGCTGCGGTCGTCGTACCCACCTGATAGCGCGCGGCGCACAGGGGGCACGACACCTCATGACAGAAGGTGTCCTCTTGACGCATCCGGACCTCCAAGGTCGCGAACTCTCTCTCGTGCCTTGGAGACAGTCTAGCCGACAGGGGGTCCGGAGTCTGACCGGCATCCCCGTGATATGTTGCCCCAGGAGAGGCAGGAAACAAGGAGGCTCATTGCGCGTCGTCCTCGATGGACAACGCATCACCTACCAGGTCGTCGGAGGAGGCCCTGACGTGGTCCTCCTCCACGCGCTGGGGGCCTCCAAGACCCAGTGGCTCTACCTGCTGCCGGTGCTCTCCCAGCACTATCGGGTGTGGTGTCCGGACCTGCGGGATCACGGAGACAGCGACCTCGCCACCGAGCCCTACCACATGGCGGCGATGGTCAACGACGTGCTGCGGCTGATGGACCGCTGTGGGCTGGTCGACCCCCACCTCGTGGGCCACGACCTCGGCGGGCTGGTCGCGCTCTCCCTGGCCATCGCGGTGCCCGATCGGGTCCGCTCCCTGACCCTCATCAACACCGCCGCCCACGCCCGGCCCCTGGACCTGCGCAGCCTGGGGCTCTCCATGTTCTACCGCCTGGTGATGCCGAACCTGTCCCTGGATCGGGTGCGCGACCACCTCACCCGGCGGCTGTTCCCCGAGCCCGACCAGCAGGACCAGCGTCTCCGCCTGCACGAGGAGTGGGAGCGCAACGAGCCCGAGGGCTTCAAGCGCGCCCTGCGGGCCATGCTGGAGCACGACGTCCAGAGCCAGCTCGGCCGGGTCACCTGCCCCACCCTGATCCTGCGGGGTGCTTTGGACGACATCGTCACCGCGCCCTACGCCCGCCAGCTGGTCAAGGGCATCCCCAACGCCCGCTACCAGGAGATCGCCGGGTCCCGGCACTTCACGCCTCTGGACGCCCCCGACGACCTCAACGCGGCGGTCATGGCCTTCGTCGAGGAGGTCGACGCCCGGGGCGGCGTCATGAACCTCAGCTCTACCGGCTGAGGGTCGGCTCCGGCCCTGGCGGCGCGGGCGGGGGGTGGTCCAGCAGCGGATCGGTCAACGCCCGCGAGCCGTAGACCCACCAGGACGGCGGGCGGGGGCGCTCACCGGCGGCCTCGGCGATGGCCTGCTCCCGCTCCTTCAGGGGCATCCAGGCGTCCGCGGGCACCGGCTCCAGCGCCAGGGGCGGCACCCCTTCGCTGACCCGGATGGCGTGCACGGCCTCGTAGTCGGCGGCCAGCTCGACGCAGGGCCGCTCCCAGGCGCGGAGCATCTTGCAGGCCCCTCGGGCCTGGGAGGGGTCGGAGGCCACCCCCAGGCGCGCGAAGCCGAGCTGGTCGGCGAGGTGCATGGAGTAGGCCACGTTCTCGTCGGTGTGCAGGGCCTGGGTCTCGGTGTGGATGGCCTCGCGGGGCACGCCCATCGCGGTCATCGTGGACGCCAGGGCCTCGGCCTCGACCCAGCGGTTGTAGGTGGCCGCCCCCGAGGTGATGAAGGCCGGCACCGCCCCGGTCCGCCACAGGTGGACCGCCCAGAGCGCGCGCCGCTCCAGGCAGAAGGAGAGGCGACCGTCCTCCTCCGCCGGGCATCCGGGCACGATGGCCGCGTCGACCACCGGCCCCTGGTCCAGGGGCGGCAGGGGGGTGGCCCGGCGCCCACAGCCCAGCAGCGCGAGCAGCGCCAGCGTCCCGCCGCGCCTCACCGCCCCGGCTCCGGGGCGCGCGGGGTCGGCGCGGCCACGACCTGGATCGACGATGTCCGGGAGGGCGCGCATGGGGTCTCCTGTGGAGACCATAACGGTCGCCTCGGCCGGTTGCTCCTTCAGAACCCGCCGAACAGCACGGTGAGCATGCCGGCGTTGCTGGCGGTGCCGTCCGCCTCCGGCGAGCCCACCGCCACGTCGGGGAAGCCGTCGTTGTTGAGGTCCCCGACCCCCGCCACCGACCAGCCGAAGCGCACCCCCGGGTCCGAGCCGACCCAGACCGCGTCCGCGTCGATGAGGGAGCGGGTGCCGGTGGCCGGCCCGTAGACCAGGTAGGCCGCCCCCTGCCCGTCGTCGTGCTCCCAGGCGCCGATGACCACGTCGTCCTGGCCGTCGCCGTCCAGGTCTCCGGCGCCGTCCACGGCGTCGCCCGCGCTGCTGTCGATGGACTCGCCGAAGAGCTTGCCGTCGGCGTCCGCGAGGCTCTGGCTGCCCGTGGCGGGCCCGAGCACCACGTAGACCACGCCGGTGTCACCGCGCGCGCCGTAGCCGCCCATGATCAGGTCCGCGTAGCCGTCGCCGTCCAGGTCCCCGGCCCCGGCGACCCGGGTGCCGACGCGGCTGTTGGACTCGTCCCCGGCCCAGGCGCCGTCCGCCGCCGCCAGCCCCACCGTGCCGGCCAGGGGGCTGAGCAGCACGTACACCGAGCCGTTGTTGCTGCCGCCGGTGTCGCTCTGGGGCGCCCCGATCACCACGTCGTCGGCGCCGTCGCCGTTGAGGTCCCCGGCCCAGTCCGCCGACGTGCCCGCGCGGTCGTTGCTGGCGATGCCCGTGATCTTCGCGTCCGCAGACCCCAGGCCTCCGCTGGTGGGCGGTCCGTACACCAGGTACACCGCCCCGGCGTTGCTCGCGGCGGTGTCCTCGGTCGGCGCGCCGATCAGCAGGTCCGCGACGCCGTCCGCGTCGCCGTCCCCGCTCAGGGCCAGGGCGGAGCCGGCGGCGTCCCCGGAGACCTGCCCCGTCAGGCTCACGTCGGCCCCCGAGGCGTCCAGGGACCCGCTGACCGGCCCGTAGCAGACATACGCCGTGCCCGCGCCAGCGTAGTTGCTGACCAGGATGTCGTCGAAGCCGTCGTCGTTGACGTCCCCACCCCCGGCCACCACGTAGCCGAACCGGGTGTCGTCCAGGGTCGCCGCCGCCAGGGCGGTCACCACCGCGGAGCTGGTGACAGGCCCGTACAGCGCGAAGACCTCAGTGGAGCCGTACGCCCCCACGATCAGGTCCGCCTGCCCGTCCCCGTTGAGGTCACCGCCCGCGGACACGCTGTAGCCCAGGTTGTCGTTGGAGGTGGGCCCGTCGATCACCACGTCCCCGACCGGGTCCCGCACCAGCGGGTCGGTGCCCAGGGCCAGCTCGTCGCCGTCGCTCACGGTGTCGCCGTCGGTGTCCGCGTCCCCGGGGTCGGTGCCGGCGGCCAGCTCCTCAGCGTTGGTCAGGCCGTCGCCGTCGCCGTCGTCCGCGCTGTCGTCCACCGCCGTGTCCAGGCCCACCAGGGCCTCCCAGCCGTCCGGCAGGCCGTCGCTGTCCCCGTCGTCGTTGTAGCCGGCCGGCGCAGAGGGCCCCCCGAAGGCCCCGATGTCGCTGGTCGAGCTGTCCGGGTCGCTCAGCGCGGGGTCCCCCGCGTCCACCAGCGGCGAGCTGGCCGAGGGGTGGAGGTCCCAACGCGTCGGCGCGATCGCGTCCGTGTAGCGCATGAGCAGGGGATCCGCGGCGAGGTTCCCGCTGGTGCCCGATGGATCGGTGATGTCGACGTAGGCCCCCTCGCTGTTGCCGTAGACATCGTTGTACTCAAGGGTGGGGTTGTAGCCGGTGGTGACGTGGCGCAGGCCGTAGCCGTCGTTGAACGCGGACACGGTGTTGATGACGTCGAGCTGGCCCACCCACACCGGGCGGGTGGTCACGCCGTCCCCGGCGTTGCCCACCACTGTGGCGTTGGTCACCGCGATCGACGAGCTGGTCGCGTCGGGGAAGACGTAGAGCCCGGCGTCCTCGTTGCCCGCCACGACGAGGTTCTCCAGGGTCCCGTCGCCGTTGAAGTAGGCCGCGTGGCTGCTGGCGTTGGAGGAGTGGTTGTCCATCACGGTCAGCCCCACCACCTCGAAGGTGGAGCCGGCGCCCGCCACCCGCACGCCGCTGTAGTTGGAGTCGCCGTAGTTGCCGATGACCTCGACGTCGTAGAAGTCACACGTCGAGGCCCGGCAGTAGATCCCGCCGCCGCCGCCCACCGCCACGTTGTCGTTGAGGGTGGACCCGGTGAAGCTGCCTGCGGTGTTCAAGGCGTAGACCCCGCCGAAGTCCGAGGCCAGGTTGCGGTCGACCTGCACGTCGTCCAGGGCGAAGAGGCCCCGCAGGATGTACAGCCCGCCGCCGTCCGCGCTGTCGCCCCCGTCGTTGTCCGAGACGCTGCCGCCGGTCCAGCCCAGGGAGACGTCCTCCAGGTAGACCCCGCCGCCGCGGCCCTCGCAGGTGTTTCCGTCGACGTAGACGTCCTCCAGGTTCAGGCCCAGGCCCTCCGTGGCGTCCGCGACCCCGTAGATCCCGCCCCCCCGGCCGCTGGAGGCGGTGAAGTTCCCGATGATCGTGACCGACGACATGGAGACGCCGCCGTCCCCCTCGATCGCGATGCCGCCGCCGTACCGCCCCGCGCCGTTGTCGAAGACGTCCACGTCGGTGAACACCACGCCGGAGGAGTCCAGGAGGTACACCCCGCCGCCGTCGTCGACGGCCAGGTTGTCGACGATGATGAGGTCGGTGAGCGCGAGGTCGGTGGCGTCGGTGACGCTCACGCCGCCCCCGTCGTCGGCCGCCCCTCCGGTGATGGTGAAGCCCTCGACCGCCCCGTTGGAGACGGTGAGCGCCGTGCCGGCGAAGCCCGCGTCCAGGATGGTGGAGGCGGCGCCGCTGGTGCCGACGAGGTTCAGCGCCTTGGTCCCGAGGTCCAGCGTCTCACTGTAGGTGCCCGCCGCGACCTCCACGGTGTCCTGGGTGCAGGCGTAGTCGATCGCGTCCTGGATCAGGGTGAAGTCGGCGGGGACCTGCCAGGTGTTGCCGCCGGGGTAGCGGGTGGCGTCGGTGTCCTCGCAGTCGTCGCCGCCGTACTGGTCGCTGTCGAAGCCGTCGCCGTCCTGGTCGAAGTCCGAGTCCTCGGCGCAGTCGCTGTCCACGCCGTCGTACCAGGGATCGGTGGCGCCCGGGTAGGTCGTGGCCTCGGCGTCATCGCAGTCGGTGTTGTCCGAGACGTAGCCCGAGGGCTGGTCGCAGGCGGTGGTGTCGTCGTCCGGGTCGCCGTAGCCGTCGCCGTCCGCGTCGGCATACCAGGTGGAGGCATCGACAGCGGTGTCGTTGTCCACCGTCCCGTCGCAGTCGTTGTCCAGGGTGTCGCAGACCTCGATCTCCCCGGGGTTGGAGAGGGCCTGGGCGTCGTCGCAGTCGGTGTCGTCCGCGACGTAGCCCGAGGGCTGGCTGCAGGCGGTGGCGGAGCCGTTTGGATCGCCGTAGCCGTCGCTGTCCGCGTCGGCGTACCAGGTCAGGGCGTCGGCGGCGTCGTCGTTGTCCACCGTCCCGTCGCAGTCGTTGTCCAGGGCGTCGCAGACCTCGACCTCCCCGGGGTTGGACAGGGGCTCGGCGTCGTCGCAGTCCCCGTCGGTCAGCACGTAGTTGGTGGGCTGGTCACAGGCCTGCCGGGGCAGGTTGGTGTCGCCGTAGCCGTCGCCGTCCGCGTCGGCGTACCAGGTGCTGACGTCCACGGCGTCGGGCTCGTCGGCGGTGCCGTCGCAGTCGTTGTCCACCCCGTCGCAGTACTCGTCCTCGCCGGGGGCGTTGCTGGCGCTGGTGTCGTCGCAGTCGTCGTCGTTGGTGACGTAGCCGGAGGGCTGGGCGCAGGCCTGGAGGGAGGCGCTGGGGTCGCCGTAGGTGTCCCCGTCCGCGTCGGCGTAGTACGTCGAGCCGGAGGAGGGGTCGACGTCGCTGTCGGCGTCGTCGGCGCGCCCGTCGCAGTCGTTGTCCACCCCGTCGCAGACCTCTGCGGCGTCGGGGTTGATGGCCGCGTCGGTGTCGTCGCACTCCTCGCAGGCCGCCCAGCCGTCGGCGTCGAGGTCGTCGTAGCCCGTGGCACCGTCGCAGTTGTAGTCGTTGGGGTCGGTGCAGTCGTTCTCGGGGGCGCCCGGGCGGTACGCGGTGTCCGCGTCGTCGCAGTCGCCGCCCGCGTCGACGTAGCCGGTGGGGGCCTCGCAGGCGGTGACCGCGTCCTCGTCGGTGCCGTAGCCGTCGCCGTCGCTGTCCCGGTACCAGGTGGGCTGGTCGCTGGCGTCCTCGTCCACGGCGCCGTCGCAGTCGTTGTCCTCGTCGTCGCACAGCTCGGCGGCGCCGGGGTGGACATCCTCGTCGCGGTCGTCGCAGTCCCCGGCCTCGGCGACCGTGTCCTCGGGGGCCTCGCAGGCCTCGGTGAAGTCCTCGGGGTCGCCGTAGCCGTCGCCGTCGTCGTCGGCGTACCAGGTGCTCGGGTCGGTGGGGTCCTCGTCGACCTCGCCGTCACAGTCGTTGTCGACGCCGTCGCAGCGCTCGGGGGCGTCGGGGTGCACCGCCGCGTCCCCGTCGTCGCAGTCGTCCGGCGCGGCGTAGCCGTCACCGTCGACGTCGGCGTCGGCGCTGTCGTCGGTCGTCACAGGCGCAGAGTCGTCGGTGGGCTCCGACTTGTCGGTGCAGGCGAGGACGAGGGTGAGCAGAAGGGTCGAGAACATCGGCGGCGCTCCTCACGTACAGGGCCCGTCCTGGACACGTCGTTCCCCCGGGTCATCGGGGCCCGCGCCTCATCATACCGGCTCCGCGGCGTCGAGGCGGATCCTGATCTGACGCATGCCGTGAACGCGCCGCATCGAATACAGCGATGCTGCAGTTCGTCCGACCTCGCGATCCGCACCGAGGAGCGTCCCATGTCCGCGTCCATCCGTACCCTCGCCCCGCTGACCCTGGTCCTCTGGCTCAGCGGCGTCGCGCTCGCCGAGCCTCCGCCGCCCGACTCGGGCGACCCGCCTGCGGCCGTCGCTCAGAAGGGTGACAAGAAGGGAGACTCCAGCAAGGGCAGCTCCAGCAAGGGCAGCTCCAGCAAGGGCAGCTCCAGCAAGGGCAGCTCCAGCAAGAGCCAGCCCTCCAGCAAGCCCCCGTCCTCCAGCAAGCCCCAGCCCTCCAGCCAGGACCGCTCCCAGCTCCGCACCCCGGAGCAGCCGCCGCCCCGGCCCTCCCCGGAGTACGAGCGCGCGGTGCCCCAGCCCGAGCAGCCCCAGTGGCAGACCAACCCGCGCCCCTCCCCGAGCGCGGGCCCGTCGGGTTCAAAGGCCCCCCCCACCGGGCCGTCCGGGCCCGGGGCGCCCACGCCATCCGGCCAGGGCCCCGGCCAGGAGCTCCGCAGCACGCCGAGCGCAGGCCCCTCCAGCGCCAAGGCCCCGGCGAGCGGCGGGCAGGCCCCCCGACCTGACGCCTCCAAGCCCCCGCCCGCTGGGGGTCCCGCCGGCGGTCCCTCCGGGGGTCCCGCGATGGGCAGCGACCGGTCCGCCCCCGGCGCCGCAGGCCCGCGCCCCAACGTGCCGGTCCGGGTCCCGCCTCAGCAGCTCGACGCCAACCGGGCGATCGCGGCGCGCACCCCGGCCCAGCGGGCCATCCACGGGGCCCCGCCCACCGGCGGCGTGCGGCCCTACACCGGCCGCCCACCCGCCACCCAGGTCCGCCCCTACCACAGCCAGGATCACCGGTACGCCCGGCCCAACCACTACTACGTGCGCGCCCACCCCGCCGCGCGGCGCCCCGCGCCGGCGTACTACCACTACCGGCCCTACTACACCCACTGGTACGTCCACCCGTTCTACCGGCACACCCACGCCACCTGGGTGGTGGTCCACTTCGACTTCTACGTCGACCCCTGGGTGGTCACCTGGGCGCCGCCGCCGCGGGCGGGCTGGGCCTGGGTGGCCGGCTACCACGACCCCTTCGGCTACTGGCACCCCGGCTACTGGAAGCCGGTGGCCACCGCGCCGGTCCACCACCACCACGGCTACGTCTACGTGCCCGGCTACTGGCGCGGCGGCGTCTACATGGAGGGCTACTGGCGGATCGACGCCCGGCCCGGCTGGGTCTGGGTGGACGGCGTGTATGTGTCCGAGGGCGTCTACGCCGCCGGCCACTGGCAGCCCGAGAAGACCGGCCCCGACGGCTACGTCTGGGAGCCCGGCTTCTTCGACGGCGAGGTCTGGGTCGAGGGCTTCTGGCGCCCCGAGTACCGCGACGGCTACCGCTGGGTCGACGGCTACTTCGACGAGGAGGGCATCTACGACGCCGGCTACTGGCAGCCGGTGGACGACCGCGCCGGCTACGTCTGGGTGCCGGGCTGGTTCGACGGCAACCAGTGGGTCGAGGGCTACTGGGTCCCGCAGGCCGAGTACGAGGCCGCCGATCCGCAGTCCTGGGTGCCGGAGGAGGGTTGGGACGAGGGCTGGGACGACTCGGCCACCCTCTCCAAGTCCGAGTCCGAGGACGCCCCGCTGGCCCTGCCGGTCGAGGTGGAGTAGGCCCGGGCGCCCGTCGCGGTGGAGGCCGGAGCCCTCAGGGCTCGCCGTCGGCCTCCACCTCCGCGCCGCCCCCGTAGAAGGACACGACCATGTCGGTCACCCCGTGGCAGCTCGCCCCGGGGACGCGGGTGGCGGCGAAGACCCGCTGCAGGCACCCGGTGAGCCGCTCCTCTTCGGGGCCGAACTCCCACACCGCGAGGGCCTCCGCTTCGCGGACCGCGCCGGTCTTCGGGTCGATCTTGAGCACGACGCGGTAGGGCTGCGGCCGGGTCTCGGGGAAGGCCACGAAGCAGGCGTCGACGCCGTAGCGGGGCACGCCCCAGTCCTCGACCAGTCGGTTGAGGGGCAGCAGATCATAGAGGGCCAGGTGGTCCTCGGCGCGGGAGAACAGCTCGTACTCGCGCTCGCAGGCCGGCGGCCGGGCGCTGGCGGCGCACCACGCGGGGCCGCCGTGACCGTGGTCGGCGCAGGTGGACTCCACCCCGGCGCGGGCGAGCCCCAGGCTCAAGGGCACGGCGACCAGGCCGGCGCCGGCCATGGCGAAGCCCCAGCGACGCACCCAGGCGCGGCTCTGCCCACCCAGCAGCGGGGGCACGGCGGCCAGCGCGACCAGCAACACCCCCACCCCGGCGACGAGCACGTGGTTGGCGGCCTGCTCGGCGTTCGCGGCCCCGCTGGCGTGGAGGTTGGCCTGGGCGTACCAGATCCCGGCCCCGCCGAGGGCGCAGAGTGCGGTCCCGACCCGCACCCGGCCGCTGCGGGCGAGGCCCTCCTTGGAGGTCCCGGTCATCAGCGCGGTGGTGGCGCAGGCCAGGCCCGCCCCCAGGACGAGCACGGCCCCCAGCGCCCCCTGCTCCGGGGCGAACCGGCTCAAGCCGGCGAGGGTGAGCACGCCGCCCTCCATCGCCAGGGCGGCGGAGACGAGGGCCACCCCCGGCCGGAGCCGCAGGTTCCACCGGGTCACCGCCAGCAGCGAGAGCGCGAGGCCCCAGGAGAGCCCGAACAGCCCGGCGCCCGCGAGGGGCAGGCCGTCCTCCACCCCGGCGATGAGCAGGGGCAGGCCGGCGACCAGGGGCAGGGCCACCCAGACCCAGGACCGCCGGGAGGCCCCGACGAAGGTGCCGATCATCAGCGAGAGGAGCGAGACGAGGAGGCTCTGCAGCACGGGCGCGTCCTGGCGTTTTCTTCCACTTAGAGACAGTTTGCCCCGAACTCGGTTCACTGGCGAGCGGGGGTTGCCTGTCCGGTGTACGCCGGGGTGGGTAGGATGTTGCAGAGCTGTGGGAGGTCTACTCCTCCGCGGCCTCTTCCGCCTCCACCGGTGCCTCCACCGCCGCGTCCTCGGCCACGTGCTCCTGCTCGATCGCCTCCTCCACGGAGTGGACGGCGTCCTCGACGGCGTGGGCGACCTGCTCGGCGGCCTCGCGGACGACCTCGCCGACCGCGTGGGCGGCCTGGCCGAGGCCCTCGGCGAGCTCGTGGACGGCGTGCTCGATCACGCCCTCGTCCCGGCGGATCTGCTCACCGTGGCGGCCACCCTTGCGGCGCACCGTGGTGTTGCCCCGGTCGGAGAGGATCTTGACCTCCTGGGCCTTGGCGGCCTGCTCGGCCTCGCGGCCCAGGCGCTCGGCCTCGGCGGCCTTCTCGATCTCCACGGCCTGGCCGGTGCGGATCAGCTCCAGGATCCGGGCCCGCTCCCGCTGGAACTGCGCCAGCTCGGGCGCGCCTTCGGGGGTGAGCTTGATGGCCTGATCGAACTGGGCGTCGGCGGCGAAGATGCGGCCCTGGCGGGCGTACAGCTCGCCCAGCGCGGCGGTGGCGAGGTTCACGCCCTCACGGCCCTTGAGCACCCGCTGGATCTGGGCCTCGGCGTCCCGCTCCCGGCCGGTGCGGGCGTGGATGCGGGCCATCGCCACCACGGAGGCGACGTCCTTGCCCCCGGAGAGCTTCTTGGCCTTCTTGACGCACCACTCGGCGCGCTCCAGGTCACCGTCGCTGTCGAGCAGCAGCAGCGCCAGCTCCAGGTAGGGCCAGGCCAGCCGGTTCAGGCCCTTGATGGAGGTCTCCAGGTGCTCCTTGGCGTCGGCCATCAGGACCGCGGCGGCCTCGGGCTCGGCCACGGCGGCCTGGCCGCGCAGCAGCCTGCCCAGCCTGGCGTGGTGGATCGGGTTGTCGGGCTCCTGCTCCATGGCGTGGCGGATCGCCGCCTCGGCGTCGACCCAGCGCGCGGTGCCCTGGGCCAGCAGGGCCTCACCCAGCCGGGAGTAGATGGAGGGGTCCATCGGCGCGAGGTCCATCGCCTCGCGCAGCGCCTTCTCGGCGTCTGCGTCCCGGCCGACCTCGGCCAGCAGCGCGCCGTAGTGGCGGCGCAGGCCGGCGTCCTGGGGGAAGGCCGCGCAGCCCCGCTCCAGCACGATCAGGGCCTTGGGCTTGCCCTTGCGCTGCGCGGAGAGCCAGGTGGCCTGGGCGTGGAACAGCTCGGGCGTCGGGCAGAGGGCCTCGGCCTCCTTGTAGGTGGCCTCAGCGGCGTCGCGGCCGTCCTTCTCGGCGGCCTGGACCTCGGCCTTCAGCAGGTACAGCTCGGTGTTGCCCGGGGCGCGCTTGAGGGTCTCGTTGATGCGCTGGAGCGCGATGTCCAGGCGCGGGCTGCGGCCCCGCAGGATGTTGCGCACCGTGCGCAGGATCGGGTCGTTGTCGGGGTAGCCGACGTCCACCCGGCCGCGCAGGCGCCGGGCTGCGACGAACTGGCGGTTGGCCTCCTGGTGGAGGGCCAGGCGCTCGACGCCCTCGACCTCCTGCGCGAAGGCGAGCAGCATGTTGCCGACCCGCTCCATCGTGTCGAAGTCGGTCAGCTTGCGGACGCCGAGCTGCTCCTTGATGAGGCCGTGGACGTGGTAGCGCCGGGGCTCTCCGACCGGCAGGGTGTCCATCAGGCCCAGGGCGCAGAGCTGGATGCGCTCGTCGCGGTTGACGTTCCACCGGGAGAGAACCTTGCCGCTGACCGGCAGCGGCAGGTGTCCGACGGTGACCAGCGCCTGGGCCAGCGGGGCCTCCAGCTTGTCGATGCGCCGCCGCAGGTGCTTGATGAGGGGCTCCAGGTTCTCGATCTGGCCCATCTTGAGGAAGCGCTTGTCCTCGAGGAGCTTCTCCTTGTTCTCGGCGCGGTGCCAGGCCAGGGCGTAGGCCCGGGTGGCCATGGGGTGGCCGAGGACCTGGTTGTGGACCTCGCCCATCTTGTCCCGGGGCACGTCCCCGGCAAAGAAGCCCTCGAAGATGGCGTACAGCTCGCGGCCCTTGAGCCCGCCCAGGGTGAGCGTCTCGAGGTGCTGCCCCTCGCCCTCCCGGTAGAACGCCGGGGCGCGGTCGGTGAGGAAGACCAGGCGCGCGGCGTAGGGGCGGGTCAGCAGGGCGTGGACGAGCAGGCCCTGTCGACCCCGGTTGACGATGGAGCCGTCGATCCCCTGCAGGAAGCGCAGGCCAGCGACGACCATGACCGTGCCCTGGAGCGCGTCGAGGGACAGGGCCTCCAGGATGCTGTCGACGATCGCGCTGGGGGCCACGGCCTCCTTGCTGCGCAGCAGCGCCTGGAGGGGTGCATGGCCGGACAGCTCGGCGACCCGCGCCGCGAAGGCGTCGAAGCCGCTGCCCCGCCGGAAGTGGAAGTCCGGGGCCCGACGCAGGTCGCTCAGGCCATCCAGGGTCTGGTCCACCAGCCAGCGACGCCCCACGCCCCGAGGACCGACGAGCGCCAGGGGGCCGCCGGTCTTGAGCAGCTCGGCGAGCCGGGCCTGCTCGTCCTCGCGGCCGACGAACTGGAAGTGCGGCGCCTGGGGACCGGAGCGCTTCGCGGCGGCCGTCTTCTGCTTCTTCTCGCGCTGCTCGGCGACAGCCTTCGTGACGACCGCGACCTCGGGCACGGGCAGCCCGGCGAGGAAGCTCAGGCCGCGCTGGCGGTCCTGGTCGAGCTTCATCAGGCGCATGCCCATGGGCATCATGAAGGGGTTGAAGGCCCGGGCGACGACCAGCAGCCGAGGCTTGTTGGGGGCGGCCTTGAGGAGCTTCTCCAGCTCCCCGAGCGCCCGACCGTCGGAGGCGGCGTCGGGCTCGATGAGCACGAGCAGCCCCCCGGACGTGGCGGTGACCGGGGCGAGGGCGTCCGCGCTCAGCGGTCGTGCAGGATCCACGGGGTCGCCCCCCAGCACCACCGAGGGGATGGTGCTCCTGCGACGAAGCTCAGCGAGTACGTCAGCTTCAGCGATCGTGCGGCCCCCGAGGGCGAGCACGCACCGACCGTCGGCGATGGCAGCGTCTACGCGATTCATGATTCCTCTCTGCACCGGCCCGGGACAAGCCCGCAGAACGACCAGCGGTAACGCTTCCGGCGCGCTCGATCAACCGCACGTTGTCCGCCACGGCCGTATACTGCCGCGGATGACACGCCGTGCAGACGAGGACTTCAGGAAGGAGGCCCCCCTCCCCTGCGCGCTGGAGGGCGTCGAGCGCTTCGCCGCGCGGGCCCCCGACGGCCGCCGTGGCGAGCTGCTCTGCGGCCCATCTGGCTGGATGGAGGCCGCCCTCGCCCTCCCCGGGGGTGGGCCGTTCGCGGCGGTGGAGCCGGTCCGATGGGGTGGGCGGCTGTGGCTGTTCTGCCCCGATCCACTGGCGATCCGGTTGTCCGAGCTGGCCGGCGCCCTGGAGCCCGCTGCGGCGTTCGCGGCGATCGCGTTGATCGCTGAGGCCCTGCGCCCTCTGCACGATCGTCGGCTGCCGTACGGCCCGCTGCACCCTGAAGGGATCGGCTTCGACGGGGAGGGGGCCTTGCGGATCCGCCCCACCCTGCACGCCCCGCCCCCGGACGAGCCCACCGGCGCCCCGACGGGACCGGCCACCGACTGCCTGGCGCTGGGCGGCCTGCTCTCGGTGCTGCTGGGGGGAGGCTGGCTCCCGGACGCGCAGGGCGCAGGGCTGCCCCTGGACGACCTGCCCGAGGCGCGCGCGCGCCTGCTGATCGACGGGCTGCTGCGGGACCGGCCGCGCCTGCGCCTCCAGCCCGCCCGAGGCGTCGCCCAGGCCGTGCTGGCCTTGATGGAGCGGGCCGAGGTGGACGGGGAGGCGCGGCTGGCGGAGGCGCTGGCCGCGCGGGGCGTGGGCGGCGCGGAGTCCGGCCCGGTGCTGCGGTCTGCGGAGCCGCTGGTGTTGCCGCGGGAGCCGGCCCCGGCGGCGCGACCCGATCGACCCGCGCCACGACCGACCGCGCCGCCCCGGAGCACCTGGCTGGCGCCGCGCGTCGAGCGCAGCGCCCCGACCGCGCCACGGCGTGAGGACACTCCCGAAAGACGCGTCGCGACAGCGCCCCCCCCTCGCACGGCGCCGCCGGCCGTCCAGCCAGAGCCCGCGCTGCCCCCTCCAGCTGCCGCGGCGCCGCCGATCGCCCCGTCTCCGGAGCCTGCGCCGCCGCGCCCCACACCCGCCCTCGGGCCGCGCTCCCAGCCTCCCCCCTCCCTCCGCGACGTGCTCCTGCCCCCCGCGCCTCCGTCAGCCCGACCTGAGCCCGATGACAGCGGAGCGGACGATGATGAGGTCGATGCCATCGAGCAGAGCGAGCCTCCGGTCCCCGAGGTGCCGCCCCCACCGGACCCGTCGCGGCTCGCCCAGGAGGTCACGCCCCTGAGCCTTCGGTACGCGCGGCCGCCGGATCCGACCGACGTCCCGCCCCTGCCCATGCCAGCGGGGACCGGAGCGCGTCCTCGGCCGACCGAGCCGCCGCCTGTGGCGCCGGTGGTGGTGAAGCCGCAGCCCTCGGCCGTCGAGGCCCCTGCGCTGCCGGAGCCGCCGGCCCCAGCGCCGAAGAGACCCGAACCCCCTTCGCCGCAGGCCGCTGAGGAGGCCCCTGCGCCGAAGGAGGAGCCGCCAGCGCCCACGCCGCCTGCGCCCACGCCGCCTGAACCGCCCCCCGCCGAGGTGCAAGCCGAGCCCGAGGCGCCCGTCCCCCCGTCGCCGGAGGAGCCCCCCGAGCCGGCCTCGGCCGCCCCGCAGCAAGCTGAGGAGCCACCTCCCGCAAAGGCAACCCCTCCCAAGGCCGTCGCGCCGACGCCCCCGAAGCCTCGCGCACCCGAGCCCCCGGCGCCCCGGCCGGCTCCTGTTGCCCCCGCACCGCGGCCCGCTCCGCAGGCGGTCGCGCCGAAGCCTCCCGCTCCAACGGCAGCCGCGCCACAGCCTGCTGCGCCCAGGCCCGCTCCGACGGCCGCCGCGTCGCAGCCTGCCGCGTCCAGGCCGCCCCCTCCAGCCGTCACGCCCATGGCACCCCCCACGGCCGCCGCGCCCAGGCCATCCCCTCCAGCCCCTACGCCCAAGCCGGCACCCGTGGCCGCCGCGCCGCCGCCCTCCGCACCCAAGCCATCCCCTCCGGCCGCGACGCCCAAGCCACCGCCCCCCGCGCCCAAGCCGCAGCCCCCCGCGCCCAAGCCGCAGCCCCCCGCGCCCAAGCCGCAGCCCCCCGCGCCCAAGCCGACACCCACGGCCACTGCGCCCAAGCCGGCGCCCCCCGCGCCCAAGCCGCCTCCCAAGGCCACACCCCCTGCCGCGACGTCCAGGTCCCCCGCACCCAAGCCGGCTCCCCCTGTCGCCGCAGCCCCAGCGAAGCCGCCTCCCCCCACGACCGCAGAGAAGCCACCCCCGCCCGCCTCCGACTCCATCCTCGACCGCCGCTCCGGCTCCCTGGAGGAGCTGTTCGAGTCCGGCCAGGTCGGCATCACCGCCAACCCCGCGCGGGAGCGGGAGCTGGGCGCCGGCAAGTGGACCGAGGAGGGCCGCAGCCTGGAGGAGCTGGCCCGCGACATGCCCTCCGCGCCCACCCGCGAGCTGGACCTCGACGGCGGGGGCGTGCCCTGGCTGCGCATCGGCGTCGCCCTCGTGGTGGTCGCGATCGCCGTCGTCGGCTTCCTGAGCACCCTCGGGGAGGACGACGGCGCCCCCGACGGCCCCACCGTCACCGTCACCACCGACCCCGAGGGCGCTCGGGTGACCCTGGACGGCCAGGACATGGGCGTCGCCCCCGTGGAGCTTCCCCTGCCCGACGACGAGGAGACCCACGCCCTCTGCATCTACAAGGGCGAGGTCGAGGCCTGCCGACAGGTGACGTCAGCAGAGCTGGGGGCCGCGCTGGTCTTCCACGTCGACGGAGACTAGAGAGGGAGCTGTGCCTCCCGTCGACGACACCCTCCGCGCCCGCGCCGCCGAGCTGCCCCGGCGCAGCGGCGTCTACCTCTTCCGCGACAGCGGCGGCACGGTGCTCTACGTCGGCAAGGCCAAGGATCTGCGCGCCCGGGTGCGCCAGTACCTCAACGGCCACGACGAGCGCTTCATGGTGCGCTTCCTGGTGGCCCAGGCCGTCGACGTCGACGTGGTGCTCACCGACTCCGAGAAAGAGGCGCTGATCCTCGAGAACACGCTGATCAAGCGCTACCAGCCCCGCTACAACGTCCAGCTCCGCGACGACAAGAACTTCCTGCACCTGCGCCTGGACCTGAGCCAGCCCTGGCCCCGCTACACCCTGGTCCGCCAGATCCGCGAGGACGACGCCCGCTACTTCGGCCCCTACTCCAGCGCCCGCCGGGCCCGCTCGACCCTGGCCTACCTCCAGCGCTCCTTCCCCCTGCGCACCTGCACCGACCAGGTGCTGCGCGCCCGCACCCGGCCCTGCCTGCTCTACCAGATGAAGCGCTGCGTGGCCCCCTGCGTCGACGGCCACACCACGCCCGGGGCCTACCGCGAGCTGCTGGAGCAGTCCATGATGCTGCTCGACAGCCGCAACCAGGACCTCATCACCCGCCTGCACGGCCGCATGATGGAGGCCGCCGAGGCCGAGGACTTCGAGGAGGCCGCCCGCCTGCGCGACCTCTCCCGCGAGATCACCGCCACCCTGGAGCGCCAGAAGGTGGCCGACCGCAAGCTGGAGGACCGCGACGTCTGGGGCATCTTCCGGGAGGAGGGCCGGGGCGTGGCCGCCATCGTGCCCGTGCGCGAGGGCATGATGCTGGAGCCCCTCTACCTGGAGTTCGTCGAGGGCGCCGACGACCCCGCCGAGCAGCTCTCCTCCTGGCTGAACACCGCCTACGGTCCGGGGCGCTTCATCCCCCCGGAGGTCCTGCTGCCCGAGCTGCCCTCCGCCGCCGAGGCCCTGGAGGAGGTGCTTCGGGAGCGCCGGGGCGGCCGGGTGCGCCTGCGGGTGCCCCAGCGCGGCGAGAAGGCCCGCATCGTGCGGCTCGCCGCCGACAACGCCCGGGGCCGCCTGCGCCGCAACGCCGACGCCCGGGACCGCCGCCAGGGCGCCCTCCAGGCCCTGGCCGCGATCTGCGGCCTCGACGCGCCCCCCCACCGCGTCGAGTGCTTCGACAACTCCAACATCCAGGGCACCTCCCCCGTGGCCTCCTGCGTGGTGTTCCTGGACGGCCAGCCCGCCAAGACCGAGTACCGCCGCTACCGCATCCGCACGGTCGAGGGCCCCGACGACTACGCCTCGATGGCCGAGGTGCTGGGCCGCCGCTTCCGCCGGGCCGCCGAGGAGGGCGTGTTCCCCGACCTGCTGGTGGTGGACGGCGGTCGCGGCCAGCTCAACGTCGCGGTGGAGGTGCTGGCCGGCCTGGGCCTGGAGCACCAGCCGGTCATCGGCCTGGCCAAGCCCCGCACCGAGCGCCGCCGCGGCGAGTTCGACGCCGTCGACAAGATCATCCTGCCCGGCCAGGCCGAGCCGGTGCGCCTCGCGGACAACGACCCGGCGCTGAACCTGCTGCGCTACATCCGCAACGAGTCCCACCGCTTCGCCATCCGCTACCACCGCCAGCTCCGCCGCCGCGCCACGCTCACCTCGGTGCTCGACGGCATCCCCGGCATCGGGCCCAAGCGCCGCAAGGCCCTTCTGCGCCACTTCGGCAGCGCCCAGGCCGTGCTGGAGGCCTCCGAGGCCGAGCTGGCCGCCGCCCCTGGCGTGGGCCCCAAGGTCGCCGCGCAGATCATCGAGGCCCTGCGGGTGGGGGAGTGACGTGCCCGCCGACCCCTCGACACCCGTCGACCCCTTCCTCGCCCACGTCCGCCCCCCCGGCTGGGTGAACCCCACGCCCTCGGGGCGCTACAACCTCGTCGCCATCGGCGCCGGCGCGGCCGGGCTCGTGGCCGCCATGGGCGCCGCTGGCCTGGGGGGCCGGGTCGCCCTCATCGAGCGGGTCGCCCTGGGGGGGGACTGCCTGCACACCGGCTGCGTGCCCTCCAAGGCCCTGCTCCGGGCCGCGAAGGCCGCCCACGAGGCCCGCAACGCCGCCCGCTTCGGCGTCCACGTCGACGGCGTGCGGGTGGACTTCGCCGAGGTGATGGCCGGTGTGCGCGCCGCCCGGCTCGCCCTCGCCCCCCACGACAGCGCCCGCCGCTTCGCTGAGGCCGGCGTGGACGTGTACTTCGGCGCCGCCCGCTTCGTCGGCCCCGACGCCGTCGAGGTCGGCGGGCAGACCCTGCGCTTCGCCCGCGCCCTGATCGCCACCGGCTCCCGGCCGCTTCGCCCGGACCTGCCCGGCCTGGACGACGCCGCGCCCTTCACCTCCGAGACGATCTTCGACCTGGAGGCCCTGCCCTGCCGCCTCATCGTCCTGGGGGCCGGGCCCGTGGGGACGGAGCTGGCCCAGGCCTTCGCCCGACTGGGGTCGTCCGTGACCCTGGTGGAGCGGGCCCCCCGCGTCCTGCCCCGCGATGACCCCGACGCCAGCGCGATCCTCGCAGCCCGCCTCGCTGAAGAGGGCGTCACCCTGGCCCTTCAGGCGGAGGCGCTGCGCTTCGAGGCCCAGGGCGACCAGAAGACCGTCGTGCTCCGCCAGGAGGGCGAGGAGCGGCGCGTCTCCGGCGACGCGGTGCTGCTGGCCCTGGGCCGCGAGCCTGTGGTCGAGGGCCTGGCCCTGGAGGCCGCCGGGGTCCAGGTTGAAGGCGGGAGGCTGGTCCTGGACGCGCAGCTCCGCACCACCAACCCCCGCATCTACGCCGCCGGGGACGCCGCCGGCCGCTGGAACTTCACCCACGCCGCCGACGCCACCGCGCGCCTGGTGCTGCGCAACGCCCTGTTCTTCGGGCGGGCGCGGGCCGACGACCTCGTCATCCCCTGGACCACCTGGACCGACCCGGAGGTCGCCCACGTCGGCGCCCCCCCCGACGCACCGGGCCGCGTCTTCACCGCGCCCCTGGGGGACCGAAGCACCCTCGACGGCCAGGGCGAGGGCTTCGTGCGGCTCCGCGTCGGACCCGGAGGCCGGCTGCTGGGCGCCACCATCGTCGCCCCCCAGGCCGGCGACCTCGTCGCCCCGATCAGCCTGGCCCTCGCCCAGGGGCTGGGGGTGGGGGCGCTGGCGGACGTGGTGCTGCCCTACCCCTCCCACGCCGACGCCCTGCGCGCGGCGGCGGGGCAGTGGCAGCGCGCCCGCCTCACCCCGCGCGTGGCGTGGCTCTTCGAGCGCCTGCTGGCCTGGAGGCGCTGAGTGCGCACCTCGGTCATCGTGCCCGTGCTGGACGAGGCGGTCCACATCGGGCCGGCGCTGGATGCCCTGGCGGGGGCCGGCTTCGCCGAGGTGTGGGTCGTGGACGGCGGCAGCGCGGACGGCACCCCCGACCTCGCCCGCGCGCGCGGGGCGGCGGTGCTCCACGCCCCCCGCGGCCGGGCCGCCCAGATGAACGCCGGCGCAGCCCGAGCCACCGGAGACGTCCTGCTCTTCCTGCACGCCGACGCCCGGCTGCCCCCCGGCGCGGCGGGCCTCATCACCCAGGCCCTCCAGCCCCCCGAGGTCGTGGGCGGCGCCTTCACCCTGCGCACCGTGCCGGAGCGCCGCCGCCACGCCCCGTGGCTGCGCCTCGCCGACCTGCGCTCCCGCTACACCCGGGCCCCCTACGGCGACCAGGCCCTCTTCGTCCGGGCCGAGGTCTTCCGCCGCGTGGGCGGCTTCGCCGAGCTGCCCCTGATGGAGGACCTCGACCTGTCGCTGCGGCTGCGGCGGGAGGGCCCCCTGGCCCGGATCCGGCGGGACGTGCGGGTCAGCGGGCGCCGCTTCGAGGCCCGGCCGGTGTTCTACGGGGTGTTCATGAACGTCGCGCCGCTGCTGTTCCGGGCCGGGGTGCCCGCCGATCGCCTGGCGCGCTGGTATGGCAGGGTTCGATAGCGCCTACGGGATGCCCCAGACCTCGAGGGACTCGCAGCGCATCCTGACCGTCGCGCGGGGTTCGGGCAGCTCGGGGTGGATGGGCGACCCGTCCCGGGTCCACACGTCCACCTTCGCGGTGTAGACGATCGTGCGGGACATGCCCTCGGACTTCACCGAGCGCTGCCGGGTCGCGTCGGGGTCCCAGGCCCAGTCCAGCTTGCCGGTGACCTTCTCGGGGTCCATGTAGAAGCGCGCGCGGCTGTACAGCACAACATCGCCGAGGCTCCAGCCCTCGGTCTCCATCACCGTGCCGGGGCCAGGGTAGGCGCCGCCGCTCTTGGACCAGGTCTCGTAGCGCAGGGCGGGACCGCTGGCGGCCTCGCACACGAGGGTGGACTGGGCCAGGGCGGCGGTGACGAACAGCAGCAGGGCGGACATGGGCGCTCCTCGGTCAGGGCGGGGAAACGGGCCGCAGCAATACGCACTTACACCCCACCGTAGTACGCTGCGTCCACCCCGATCGCGAGGTGTCCGTGGCCGAAGAACGTCCCCCCCGCCCGCTCCGAACGCTGATCCTCGCCGCCGTATGCCTCGCCCTGGTCGCCGCCGCCGGGGTGACCGTGGGCGCCCGGGTGCTCTGGGCGGTGGGCGCGGACCTCACCGCCGGCCCTGCGCTGGGGGCGGCCTGGGCGGTGGCGGTCCTCGCCACCGTCATCGCGCCGATTTGGCTGGCCGCCCGCCTGCTCAAGGGCGCCGGCCCCGAGGTCCACCGCCCGACGGTCACCCTGGGCAGCTTCGCGCTGCTCAACGCGGTCTGGTTGCTGCTCACCGTGGTCGCCACCCCCAGCACCACCCGGGCCGCCCTGGAGGCCCACCCGAGCTGGGCCTTCCCCGCCGCCGCGCCCCCATCCCTGGAGCAGGCCGTGCTGCTGGGCGCCCGCAGCATCCCCCGCACCGTGGATCCGGTCGTCGAGGAGCCCGAGCCTGTCGAGATCGTCGAGGAGATCGTCTCCGCGGAGCCCGAGCCGCCCGCCGAGCCCCCGCCCCCGTGGAACGCCAAGGACGTCTTCGCCTGGCGGGCCGACACCGTGGTCGTCATCCACACCCAGAGCCCCCTCAACGAGGACGGCCTGATGGCCGATCTGGCGAAGCGCCTGGGCATGGAGACCCTGGAGGGCACCGGCAGCGGCTTCATCGTCGACCCCAGCGGGCTGATCGTCACCAACCACCACGTCGTCCACGGCGCCGCGCGGGCCCGGGTGGACCTGCGGGACGGCCGGCGCTTCGACACCGTGGAGGTCCTGGCCACCGACCCCAGCCGGGATCTGGCCCTCATCCGCGTCCAGGCCGAGGGGCTGCCCGTCGCGCCGCTGGCCGAGGCCGGGGCGGGGGTGGTGGGCGAGGAGTCCTTCGCCATCGGCAGCCCCCTGGGCCTGGAGTACAGCCTCACCCAGGGCATCGTCAGCGCCGAGCGCAAGATGGGCGGGGCGGACTTCCTGCAGGTGCAGACCACGATCGCGCCGGGCAGCTCCGGCGGGCCCCTGTTCAACGATCACGGCCAGGTCATCGGGGTCAACACCGCCACGGCCAGCCCCGGGCTCAACCTCTCGGTGCGGGTCGCCCACGTCCACGACCTGCTGGCCGCCGAGCGCAAGGCCCAGGCCCTGGAGCCCTTCGCCGCGGGCGTCGAGGTGGTGGCCCTGCAGATCGAGGGCGCCGAGCTGAACCCCACCACCGTCGACGGCCTGGAGGACGCCGCGCGCATGATCGGCACCCAGATCAACGGCTGCCTGGAGGCCCGCCCGGAGGGCGACCGGCTGGTCATCGAGCTGGGCCCGATGTCCACGCTCTTCAGCAAGCCGCAGATCGAGCCGGAGCCCGAGGGCTCGAAGTGCCTGCGTGAGGGCCTGAGCCTGCTGTCGATGCCCCTGCGCATGATGCTGTCCGAGGAAGCCCCCTCCGAGCGGATCGTGCTGCGGGCGACCTTCGCGGGCATGAAGGCCCACAGCGAGGACGACACGCGGCCCCCCCAGGATCGGCAGCTCGAGCTTGCGCTGGGCTTCGGGACGCCGCCGGATCCGGCAGAGACGACCGAGGAGGCCTCCGCTGAAGCAGCGGAGGGGTCATCCGAACAGGCCAATCCTTGAATGTAACCAACCCTGTAGAATGCCGGAATAAAAAAACGTCGAAGCGATGAAAAAACATTGACGCCGTGATCATCGTTGAGTCACGATTATTGTCAGAACGCCTTGCAGGATGCATGGCTCTCCCATCGCGCTCATCGGCACAAGAAGCACCGACGGGCCGGACGTCTGCAGGGCTACGGATGGTCAACTCCCTCGTCGGTGGTCTCGGGGTCTCTGCGCGGAGCTTCATGGGCGCAGAGCCCGACAACCTGAGCTTCGTGGCCCGGCTGTGGGCCGAGCGGCTGAGCGGCGTCCTCTACCTGCGCTACCCGGCCTCCGGCCGCGTCCGGGAGGTCCCGCTCCGCTCGGGTGGCCTGGTCGACCCGAGCCAGGCCCGGCAGATCCGGGTGGCCCTGCGGAGCTGCGTGCTGACGTTCACCCCGCAGCCCGTCCAGGGCGGGGCCCACCGGCGGGAGCTGGCGGAGGCCCTGTTCGCCGGAGCCCTCTCCAACGCGGACGCCGACGTGCCGATGGCCGCCGAGGACGTGACCTTCTCCCTCACCTACGGGCTGGGCCCCCTCACCGAGCTGACGCTGAGCTACCCGGCGGACGGGCTCGCCGCCGCCGCCGCCCACAGCGTGAGCGTCGGGGAGATGCTGCAGGCCGCCCCCCGGCGCCTGCGGGCCGCCCGGGAGCTGCACGCCCTCTGCCTGATGGGCCTGGTGTCCCTCGATACGGCGGAGGAGCTGGACCTGTCCCCGCCCCCCCGGTACGCCGCCTTCCTGACCGGGGCCTTGACGGGAGATCCAGGATAAGGGGGCTCCTTCGCGGAGTCCCGTCGATGTCCGAGCGTCCCCTCTACCTGGATCACAACGCGACCACCCCCCTCCTGCCGGCGGTCCTGGACGCGATGCTGCCCTGGCTGCGCGAGGGCTTCGGCAACCCCTCCAGCGACCACGTCTACGGGCGGCGGGCCCGGGACGCGGTGGAGGACGCCCGCGCCAGGGTCGCCGGCCTGCTGGGCTGCGCCCCCGCCGAGGTGGTCTTCACCTCCGGCGGGACCGAGTCCAACAACCTCGCGATCCGCGGGACCGCGCTGGCCCGGCCGGAGCGCCGCGGCCTGGTCACCTCGGTGGTGGAGCACCCGGCCACCCTGCGCCCGGTGGAGCTGCTGGCCTCGCGGGGCTGGCGGGTGCGCTGGCTGCCGGTCGACGGCGCGGGGCAGGTCGCCGAGGGCGACCTGGAGGCGGTGCCCTGGATGCAGGTCTCCCTGGCCACGGTGATGCTGGCCAACAACGAGACCGGCGCGGTGCAGCCCGTCGCCGCGCTGGCCCGGCGGGCGCGGGCCCACGGCGCCCTGGTCCACACCGACGCGGCCCAGGCGGTCGGCAGGATCCCGGTGGACGTCGACGCCCTGGGGGTCGACCTGCTGACCGTCGCCGGCCACAAGCTCTACGCCCCCAAGGGCGTGGGGGCGCTCTACGTACGCACGGGCAGCCCGCTCGCGCCGATGCTGCTGGGCGGCGGCCAGGAGCGCGGGGTGCGGCCCGGCACCGAGAACGTCGCCTCCATCGTCGGCCTGGGGGCGGCCTGCGCCATCGCGGCGACAGACCTGGAGGCCGAGGGGCAGCGGCAGCGCGCCCTGCGGGACATCCTGCACGCCCGGCTCGCGGCGGCCATCCCCGGCCTCGCGCTGAACGGCCCGGCAGAGGCGCGCCTGCCCAACACCCTCAACCTGCGGTTCCCGGGGGTCAACGGGCGGGCGCTGCTGGCCCGGGCGTCCGGCCTGGTGGCCTCGACCGGGGCGGCCTGCCACGCCGAGGGCGAGCAGGCCTCGGCGGTCATCCGGGCGATGGGCGTGCCCGAGGCCGAAGCCCTGGGCTCGGTGCGCCTCTCCCTGGGGCGGGGCACCCGCGAGGCCCAGGTGACCCAGGCGGCCGAGCAGCTCATCGCGTCGTGGACCGGGCTGACCGCTGGAAAATAATGTATAGTGACACTTGACGCTTTACGACGGGTGAAGCATCCTGATGTCATGACCCCTCGTCTCGACCGCCTGCGCCGGGACCTCGGCGCCCTCATCGGGCCCTGGCTCGACCGCCGTTCCCCCCCGGCCGCCCCGCGGGATGGCGCCGCATGGCCTGCACCGCGCCCCACGCGGGGCCTCTCCGCGCGCCCCCTGCAGGTCGAGGCGGTCGATCGCCTCACCCCCGACGCGGTCGCCGTCACCCTGACCGACCCCACGGGCGCCCCCATCCCCTTCCGCCCCGGCCAGTTCCTGAGCCTCTCGGTCACCGTGGGCGGGCAGCGGCTGCGGCGGGCCTACAGCCTCTGCTCCGACCCCGCTGATCCCCGCCGGGTGCAGATCGCGGTGAAGCGGGTGGCCGGCGGGCGGGTCTCCAACCACCTCAACGACCGCCTGCGGCCGGGGGACACCCTGGAGGTCTTCGGGCCCTCGGGGGACTACGCCGCCCGCCTCGCGGGGGCCCGGCGCCTGGCGCTGATCAGCGGCGGCAGCGGCATCACCCCCCACCTCTCCATCCTGCGCGCGGCCCTGGCCGACCCCCTGGGCCCCCAGGTCACCCTCATCTACGGAAACCGGGACCGCGGCGCGGTGATGTTCCGCGACGCCCTCGACGCCCTGGTGGCCCGGTCCGGCGGCCGGCTGGTGGTGCGCCACGTCCTGGACGACGCCGAGGGCCCCCTCACCCCCGAGACCCTCGCCGCTGTGCTCGATGAGCTGGACCTCACGGACGACGCCGGCCTGCGCTGGCTGGTCTGCGGGCCGGCCCCGATGATGGACGGCGCCCTGGGCCTGCTCGCCGCGCGGGGGGTCGACCCTCGCCGCGTGGACGCCGAGCGCTTCACCCCCGCCCCCACCCTGGACACCCTGCCCGACGAGCCCCAGCCCCTCCAGGTGCGGGCCGGCGGCTCGGTGTGGACCGCCCGGGTCACCCCCGGCCAGACCCTGCTGGAGGCCGGCGTCGAGGCCGGCGCGCCGATGCCCTTCTCGTGCGCGGTGGGCGGCTGTGGGGCCTGCAAGGTGCGCCTGCGGGGCGGCGAGGTCGTGCTGCGCACCCCCAACTGCCTGTCGGCCGAGGAGCGCGGGGAGGGCTGGGTGCTCGCCTGCGTGGCCCACGCCGCCAGCCCTGTCCGCCTGGAGCTGGATCGATGAACGCCGAGCACAACGAGCACGACCGCTGGACCCTGAGGATGAAGGATCTCTGCGAGGCCTCCGGGCACTCGCGGCAGACCATCCACTTCTACATCCGCAAGGGCCTGCTGCCCCCCGGCCACAAGACCGATCGGAACCAGGCCGTCTACGGCCCGATCCACCTCGACCGCCTGGCCCTGATCGCCAAGCTCCAGCACGAGCGCTTCCTGCCCCTGGACGCCATCAAGGCCCTGCTCGACGACCAGCACGAGCGCTTCTCCACCTCCCAGCGGCGCTTCCTCAGCGAGCTGCGCGGCCGCCTGGAGACCCCGGAGGTCCCCGCCGCGTCGGGCGCGATCGACGGCGACGCCCTGGTGGCCCAGGGCCTCATCGACGCCGAGGACCTCGCGGACCTGCTGAACGAGGGCCTCATCGCCGGGCGCTTCACCAAGGACGGCCGCGCGGAGATCGCCGCCGAGGACGCCTGGCTGCCCGAGCTGTTCGGGCAGCTCCGCGCGGCGGGCCTGAGCCGGGAGCTGGGCTTCGAGGCCGCCGATCTGCGCATCTACGACGAGGCCGTCACCGACCTGCTGGGCCGGGAGGGCGAGCTGATCGCCGACCGGATGGGGGACCTGGCCCCCGAGGCGGCCGCCGCCCTCATCCAGCAGGCCATGCCCCTCATCCACACGCTGATCCTGCGCTACCACGCCGCCCGGATCCGCGACCTGCTCGACGCGATGACCCCATGACCCGGGAGCCGCCATGCCACTGTCCGAGCGCCTGATCCGTCGCCTGCCCGCGCCCGTCCGGTCCCAGCTCGACGACTGGCGCCAGGCGGTCGACGTCTTCGTCCAGGTCCGCGACCCCAAGGTGCTGCGCTCCCTGGCGCCCTCCGGGGTGCGCGGCCTGCTGCTGCGCCGGGGCAAGCAGGGGCAGCCCACCCGCGTGCGCGCCGCCCACCACGCCCACTTCGACTGGGCCTACCCCCACGACCACCCCGAGATGGCCGAGCTGTACCGCCGCGCCAAGCTGGGCCAGTGGGACAGCGACGACCTGCCCTGGCACCTCGACGTCGACCCCCTCAACCCCGAGTCGCCGCTGCTGTACGACGGCTTCTTCAACGTCGACATCCTCAAGGACATGGGCGTCCACCTCACCGAGGACGAGGGCCGGCGCCTGACCCACGCGGTGGCGGCGTGGATGCTGTCCCAGTTCCTCCACGGCGAGCAGGGGGCCCTGTTCGCAGCGGCCCAGGTCACCGAGGCGGTGCAGTTCTTCGATGGCAAGCTCTACGGGGCCACCCAGGTGGTCGACGAGGCCCGCCACGTCGAGGTCTTCCTGCGCTACCTGGAGTCGAAGCTCAACAAGCTCTACCAGATCAACGACAACCTCTTCGTGATCATCGACGCCCTGATGGCCGACGCCCGGTGGGACATGAAGTTCCTGGGCATGCAGATCATGGTGGAGGGGCTGGCGCTGGGGGCCTTCGGCACGATGTACCAGTCCACCTCCGAGCCCCTGCTGCGGGCGCTCCTGGCCAACGTCATCCAGGACGAGGCCCGCCACGTCCACTACGGGGTGGTGGCCCTGCGGGACCACGTCCGCACCGCGCTGAGCGAGGCCGAGCGCCGGGAGCGCGAGGACTGGGCCTTCGAGGTGGCGCTGCTGATGCGCAACCGCTTCATGGTCTACGAGCTGTACGAGGAGTGGTTCGAGGGGCTGCTGACCCGCGATCAGTGGCGGCAGGTGGTCCTGGCCAGCCCCGGCATGGAGCAGTTCCGCACCGTGATGTTCAACCGCCTGGTCCCCAACCTGCGGGCGATCGGCCTGATGAGCGAGCGCATCCAGCCCGCCTACGCCGAGGCCGGGCTGATGCGGTACTTCGACGGCGCCGCCGCCGACGCGCTCAACGGGGAGCAGATGCTGGCCGAGCTGGACGCCGCCCCCGCCGCCGCCGCGAAGTAAGGGGACCGCGCCCTTACATCCGTGAATGCCCCACGCGGGGCCCGCGTCTGACAGGACACAACGCCCCTGTCCTCTGGAGGGCGCATGGGCCTGCTCCGCGACGCATTCGAAGCCACCCTGTCCACCGCCATGTCCGGCGCGAGCTTCCTGGGCCTGCTCGCCCTGGCCTCCTGGGTCGAGGTCCCCGAGCTGCCCGAGATCCAGGCCGCGCCCGCCCCCCTGGAGGCGCGCTTCGTGCCCACGCTGGCGCAGCTCGCCCCCCCGGCGCCCGCCGCGCCCCCGGCCACAGAGACCGTCACGCCCCAGGCGCCGACGCCGGAGGAGCGCCCTGCCCCCGCGCCGCCCGTCGCCGCGTCCACCGAGCCGGGCCCCGCGGGCCCCCCGGCCCCGGCGCTCACCTCAGACGGCCCGGACCGCCTCGCCGCGATGACCCGCCCCCGCCGCCCCGGGCGCCCCGAGGGCGACCGCGCGAGCAAGCACCCCCGCCAGCAGTGCGAGGCCACCAGCGAGCAGATCCGCCAGATCGAGGAGGACCGCTGGGACGTGGACAAGGAGCTGATGGACTTCTACGTGAACGACCTGCGTGAGGCCTCCACGCTGGCCTGGGTCGGCTGGCACCGCGACGAGGCCGACGAGATCGACGGCTTCCGCGTGCGGCGCATCAAGTGCGGCAGCGTGCTGTGGCACGCCGGGCTGCGCAACGGCGACGTGGTCCACCGCATCAACGGGCGCAGCATCACCACCATCCCCGAGGCCCTGCGGGCCTACCGGCGGCTCAAGCGGCGGGACAACTTCATGCTCTACATCACTCGGCAGGGGGAGGTCCGGCGGCTGCGGTACACCTTGACCTGACGTAGAGTGGGGGGGTGTGGTTGCTCCTGCTGGCCTGTGGGAGGTCACCGGCGCCCTCGGCGCAGGAGACCTTCGCCAACGTCGCCCCTGCTGAGGTCACCGAGGTCCTGCCTTGCGGGCCGCGGACCCTGGCGCGGGTCACCGAGGCGCAGTGGGACTTCTGGGTCTCCATCCCCGCGCAGGAGGTCGCCCCGGGGCAGTTCCTGCTGCTGGGCAAGGGCCCGCTGAAGGAGCAGGTGACCTGCGGGGCGCGCACGATCGCCCAGGTCACCGAGATCGAGGCCGCGCAGGTGCTCGACGCGGAGGCCGCGCGCCGCCGGGGCCGGCTGGATCCGCCCCCGGGTGGGCTGTCCATCGCCGAGGTGATGTCCCGCCGCGAGGCCCTGTCCGGGCAGCCGGTCAAGGTCCGCGGGCGGGTGGTCAAGGTCAACGAGGGCGTGTTCGGCCGGAACTGGCTGCACCTCGTGGACGGCTCGATGGACGAGGGGGACCTGACCGTCACCAGCGAGGCGACCGCGAAGGTCGGCGACGTGGTGGTGGCCAGCGCCCCGCTGACGATCAACAAGGATCTCGGGTTCGGATATTTCTACGAGGCGATCCTGGAGGACGCCGTCCTGGAGGTGGAGTGATCGCGCTCTTGCTGTTCGCCTGCATGTGCAGCTCGGAGCCGGCGGGGCCGCCGGCTGCCGGTTCGGCTCCGCCAGCGGCCCCGCCGGAGGCTCCGCCGGTGGCCCCGGAGGCTCCAGAGGCCCCGGAGGCCCCGGCGGCGCCCAAGGCACCGACCCGCACCGTGCAGGGCCTCGCCCTGGGCGAGGCGGACGACGCCGCCATCGCGGCCTGGGTGGCGGAGCGGGGTCTGGAGTGCCCCGAGGTCGCGTCCCCCCGGCGCACCACCCGGCAGCGCCGGTGCCAGGGGACCTACGCCCCGAGCCTGCTGCCCGATCGCGGCGCGAGCGGCGCGCTCACCGAGATCCTGATCGCCCGGCTGGACGACGGCCCCGCGCACCACCTCTCGACGATCCGCAAGTACAGCCTGCCCGCCGACGTCGCGGCGGACTACCACGCGGCCGTGGACGCGATCACCGCGCAGCTCGGGCCCCCCACCCAAACCCGCCGGGTCGACGACCTGAGCGCCTTCGACAGCCCCCTGGCCCGGTTCGCGACCCGCTGGCAGTTCAGCGATCTGCGGGTGGACGTCTCCATCCTCAAGGCGGCGGGCTCCTACATCTCCCTGAACGAGGTCTGGGTGATCCCCGGGGTCGAGGAGCAGGCCCAGGCCCGCGGCGGGGGCTCCCTGCACGGGGATCTGAAGCCGGCGAGCCCGGCGAACAACCCCCACGTCGCTGACGATCCGTAAAGAAATTGTGTCAGGAGACGGTCACGTCCGGTAGGATGGTGGGGCTCTTGCAAGAGGTAAGGAGTTCACCATGTTCAGGAAGATTCTGCCGCTGGCCCTCACCCTCACCGTCTTCGGCTGCACGGACAAGGCCGAGGACGACACCGGCGGCACCGATGACACCAGCGTGGCCGACGACTCCGCCGAGGTCTCGCTCTACGAGCAGCTCGGCGGCGAAGAGGCCATCAACGCGCTGACCGACGCCTTCCTGGCGAACGTCGGCAACGACACCCGCATCAACTGGATGTTCGCCAACGCGGACTTCACCAACCTCAAGACCCAGCTCCACGACCAGCTCTGCGCGGCGTCGGGCGGCGGCTGCACCTACGGCGGCCTCGACATGGCCACCGCCCACGCGGGCATGGCGATCACCGACGACCAGTTCAACGCCCTGGTCGAGGACCTGCTGGCCGCCCTGGACGCCCTCGGCATCCCCTACGCCCTGGACGGCAGCGAGCCCATCGACCCGCTGCTGGAGGCGCTGGTCGGGATGCAGGGCGACATCGTCGAGGACGCCGACGGGACCGGCGTGTACTTCAACCGCCTGGGCGGCTACGGGACGGTGCGGGTGCTGGTGCAGACCTTCCTGGGCCACGTCGGCGACGACAGCCGCATCAACGGCTTCTTCGCGACCACGGACCTCCAGGATCTGGAGGACAAGCTGGTCGAGCAGATCTGCGAGGCGACCGACGGCTACTGCGTCTACACCGGCGCCGACATGGTCACGGCCCACGCCGGGCTGTGCATCTCGGACAGCGACTTCGACGCCCTGGTCGAGGACCTGCTGGCGGCCTGCGACGACCTGGGCGTGCCCTACGCCCTGGACGGCTCCGAGGAGATCGACGGGCTGCTGCTGGCCCTGGCGGGCATGCGCGGCGACATCGTCGAGAACTGCAACTGAGTCAGAACGCCACGCCGATCGCGGTGTGGGCCGCCGGGAACACGCCCGTCGGCCCGTACCCGCCGACCGAGTAGTGGAGGTACTGGACCCCCGCGCCGCCGGAGAGCACCAGCCGGCCCCAGGGGATCCAGGTGTAGCCGACCAGCGCGCTGCCGTAGCCACCCAGGCCGGTCTCCAGCGCGCCCTCGGTGGTGCGGAGGTGCGCGAGGACCCCCCGGGCGCAGACCCAGGGCCCTGCGGGGGCCCGCTGCCAGGGGAACCAACGCACGCCGGCCTCCAGCCCGAAGCCCCGGTAGGGCTCGTGCTCGGTGGCCCACGGGGGGTCATAGAGGCGCAGGTGGGGGCCCAGGTAGACCGAGACCGGGGGCGCGAGGGCGCGCTCGACCTGGACGTGGGGGTAGCCCAGGAGCGCGGTGAGCGGGTCGACCTGCACGGTCCAGCGCGGGGCGTCGTCGGCCCGGGCGGCGGGCAGCAGGCTCAGGAGCAGCAGAGGGAGCATGCCGCCCAGCCTACTACGCCGTCGGGATGAGGGGGAAGGACAGGTCCTGGGGGCCCTCGACCTCCTGCAGGCGGGCGAACAGGCGATCGCAGACCGCGCCCGCGGCGTCCAGCCGGCGCAGCACGCCCAGGGTGAGCTGGGGCAGCAGCTCGGGCCGGGCCTGCAGGAGCGGGATGACCAGCTGCTCCATCCAACCCTCGGCGTGGCCCACGTCCACGGTGGTGTGCAGGATGAGGTAGGTCATCGCCTCGTCGCTGACCCCCAGGCGGCGCATGCCCTCGATCAGGAACTCGAAGCGGCCGGGGATCATGTTCTCGGTGGCCAGCAGCATGCCGATGAGCTGGGTGAGCTGGCCGCGATCGGCGGCCATGGACAGGTAGGTGTTCACCAGCACCAGCTCCTCCACGGTCAGGCCCTCGAAGAAGCGCCGCTCGGCCTCGTCGGGGATCCCCAGGCTGCGGGCCATGTCCTGACGGAGGTTGCGGTGGACCTCGGCGTCCACGCCCCGGCCCACCTCGTCCCAGAAGTTCTCGGCCAGCTCGGCCTTGGCGGGGCCGTAGAGGCCGGGCAGCATCATCGCGACGATGTCGCCGAACAGCATCTCCAGCGGCGTCTCCTGGAAGATGAACTCCCGCACCTGGTCGAGAGAGGCGTCGTCCCGCAGGAAGCGGAACAGGGGGTGGGTGACGTTGGAGCGGTGCTGCTGCACCCGGGCGCGGATCCAGGCGGGGAACACCTCGACCGAGGGCAGGTTGTGCAGGGTCCCGGCGTGGCGGCGGCGCAGCGCGGCCTGCCAGCGCTGGTTGATGTCCCAGGTCAGCCGGGCGAAGAGAGGGTGGGCGACGTGGACCTGCGGGGCGCGCTCGGGGCCGGCCAGTCGGCCCATGTTCAGCGCGTAGAGCACCCGGTGGATGGCGAGGCGGGCGGCGGGCTCCTGGTGGTCGAAGGCCAGGGTGGCCAGGCGCCGGCAGCGGGCGACCAGGGCCTCCCCGGCCGGGCCCTCCAGGGCCGCCAGGGTGTCGGCGTCGTAGAGCGCGGCCTGCACGCGGCGGTAGAGGGTGGCGTCGTTGAGGGTGGTGGAGGGGGGGGAGATTCGGGGAGCGAGCATGTCAACCTCGGGGTGTTGGGGACACCCATGAGGTACGCCGCCCCTCGTCGCGCCTCGGTCACGCCCTGTCGCGGCTGGTCGCATCGACCGCCTCGCGCGCCGCCCGCCGCCGCGCCCACAGCCACACCGCCGGCCCCACCACCGCGCCCAGGGCCGCGCCCAGCACGGCGTCCCCCAGCAGGCAGCTCAGGAAGAGGTCGGGGAGCTGCCCGGACAGGAGCGCGAGCTGCTCGATGAAGTCCCGCCCCTGATCGAGGTCGAGGGGGTGCCAGGCCCCGAACCGCAGCCACTCCCCCACCACGATGCCGGCCGCGACCAGCGCCGGGGCGAACAGGGGGTTGGAGATGTTCGCGGCCAGGTACATCGTCACCTTGTTCAGCCGCAGCAGCCACGCCAGAGCGATGCAGATCGGCAGGTGGATGCCGTAGAAAGGCAGCACACCCACCCAGATCCCCAGGCCGACCGCCCAGGCCAGGCGCCCGGGGGAGGTGTGCTCGGTGCGGAGCTGCCGCCAGAGCGCGCGCAGGGCCTTACGCAACGGGCCCCTCCGCGGTTAGAGCAGTGCTGTGGAGCGGATGACCATGATCGCAGGAGGCTGCGCGGCCCTGGCCTGGGGGGCGGTGGGCGCGCACATCGGCGGCGCGCTGCCTGCAGGGGCGACCGTGGGCGCCGGGGCGCTGGTCGGCGGCGCGTTCGCGGGCGCGCTCACCGCCGGGGTGGTCAACCCGGGGCTGGGCTGGTTCGGGCCGGCGGTCTCCCGGGGCGCCGACGACGCGCCGCTCGTCTCCCTGACCTTCGACGACGGACCCCACCCGGACTCCACGCCCGCGCTGCTCGATGCCCTGCGAAAGGCGGGCGCCAAGGCGACCTTCTTCGTGCTGGCCGACCGCGCCGCCCGCTACCCCGAGCTGCTCCGCGCGATCGCGGCGGAGCATGAGGTCGGGCTTCACGGCTTGGGGCATCATCCCTGGCTCACCTTCTGGTCGATCGGTCGGGGCGCTGCGGAGCTGTCCGAGGCGCTGCGCCAGCTCGACGGCCTCGGCGCATCCGACGTGCGATGGTATCGCCCCCCCTTCGGGGTCACCAGTCCACGACTCGTGCGCGCCTCGGCGCGGGCGGGGCTGACCACCATCTGGTGCTCCCTGCGCACCCACGACGGCACGCTCGCCGACCGGGGCCGGCTGCGTCGACGCTGCGCTGAGGCCCGGCCCGGCGACATCCTGCTGCTCCACGAGGGGCCGGGTCGCCCGGCGGCCGACGCGATGGGCGCTATCCTGGGCGACCTCTCCGCGCGGGGCCTCCGCTCGGTGACCGTGGGAGCGCTGCTGAACCCATGAGCCTGCACATCACCGGCCTCGCCGCCCGGTCCGGCGCCGGGCGCGGCGTCGACGCGCTCGCCGCGCTGCTCCGCGAGGGGGGGCACGCCTTCTCCGCCGCGCCGCCCTATGACGCCGCCGGGCTCGCCTCCCCCCAGTGCGCGCAGGTCGAGGGGCTGGACCGGACCGCGCCCGCGACCACCCTGCTGACGGAGGCGGTCACCGACGCCCTCGCCGACGCCGGGCTGGACCCCAAGGCCGCGCGGGTCGGCCTGGTGGTGGGGACCTCCAGCGGGGACATCTCCGGGCCGTGGGAGCGCTGGCACGCGGCCGTCCACCAGGGCGACCCCCCGGCCGAGCCGGAGCGCGGGCGGGACGGCCCCACCCTGGCGGTCGGGCAGGCCCTGGGCCTGGGGCCGGTGGCCACGGTGTCCATCGCCTGCGCCTCGGGCACCGCCGCCTTCGCCCTGGCCCAGGCCTGGCTGCTGGAGGTGCGGGCGGACGCCGTCGTCGTCGCGGGGGTCGACGCCCTCAGCCGCTACATCCACGCCGGCTTCAACGGCCTGGGGGCCCTCTCGGCGGCCACCCCGCGCCCCTTCCACCCCGATCGGGACGGCCTCACCCTGGGCGAGGGCGCCGCCGCGCTGGTGCTGGAGCCCGCCGAGCGCGCCGCCGCCCGAGGCGCCCGCGCCCGCGCCGCCCTGCTGGGGGTGGGCCTGGCCGCCGACGCCGTCCACATGACCGCGCCCCACCGGGAGGGCCGGGGGGCCGCCGCCGCCATCCGCGCCGCCCTCGACGACGCCGGGCTCCAGCCGGGGGACATCGACATGGTCTCGGTCCACGGCACCGGCACGGTCTTCAACGACAACATGGAGGCCTTCGCCCTGCGCGAGGTGTTCGGGGCGCGGCCCGTGCCCTTCCACGGGGTCAAGCAGGCCATCGGGCACACCCTGGGCGCGGCGGGCGCGATCGAGGCGGCGGTGGTCGTCGACGCCCTGGAGCGCGGGGTCCAGCCGCCGCCGCCCCCCGTCATCGCCGACGACCTGCCCGTGGCTCGGCCCCCCGCGCGGCCCCCCGCCCCGCGGGTGGCCCTGTCCACCAACGCCGCCTTCGGGGGGAGCAACGCGGCGGTGGTGCTGGCCCGGCCGGACGTCGCCGGGCCGAAGCGCGCCCCCCGCGACACGGTCACCGCCGCCCGCGCCGAGCTGGTCGTGCCCGCCGGGCCGGTGGACTGGCGCGCCCTCTGGCCGGATCCCCCCGAGCGCTTCCGGCGCATGCACCGCTACGTGCGGCTGGGCATGGTCGCGCTGCACCGGCTGCTGGAGGCGCTGGACGCCCCCCCGGCCCCGAGCTGGGCGCTGGTGCTGGCCTCCCGGACCAACTGCCGCAGCGTGGACCTTCGCTACCACGCCCGGCTGCTGGACCGGGGGGCGGCGGCGGCCTCAAGGGTGGACTTCGTCTACACCATCCCCGGCGCGCCGATCGCTGAAGCGTCGATCCACTGGGGCTTGCGGGGCCCCTCCCTCGCGCTGGTGGGGGACCCGGAGGAGGCCGAGGTCGAGGCCCACCGCCTGGTGCGCTGGGGCCACGCCCCCGCGGCGCTGGCGCTGGGCATGGAGCTGCCGGAGGGGGACGCCGCGGGCTTCGCGCGGGTCGCGCTGGTCCGCGCCACCGATTAAACGTCCTGCTTGTACGTCTGGTGGGTGCAGCTGTGGAGCCCGTCGTCATCACCGGCCTCGGCCTTGTGTCCTGCCTCGGGCAGACGCCCGACGCGGTGTCCGCGTCCCTCCGCCAGGGGCGCAGCGGTGTGGTGCGCAGCGCCGAGCGCGCCGGCCTGGGGTTCCGCTCCCCGCTGACCGGGGCGATCCCGGACTTCAACCCGCGCGACCTGCTCAGCCGCAAGGAGCGCCGGGCCATGGGCGAGCCCGCCCTCTACGCCGCGGCGGCCGCCCTGCGCGCCCTGGACGACGCCGGTCTCGCCCGCGACGCCCTGGCCGGGCCCGACTACGGCGTCATCCTGGGCAACGACTCCACCTGCGTCTCCGCGGTCGAGACCGCCGACCGCACCCGCGCCGACGGTACCACCCAGCGGCTGGGCTCCGGGGCGGTGGTGGAGTGCATGAACAGCTCCCCCAGCATCAACCTCTCGGTGCTGCTGCGCACCCAGGGCGCCTGCTGGACCCTGGCGGCGGCCTGCGCCTCGGGGGCCCACGCGCTGGGGCAGGCCTGGGGGCTCATCGCCACCGGGCAGCAGCAGGCCGTGGTCTGCGGCGGCACCCAGGAGCTGGGCTGGGCGGGCATGGCCGGGTTCGACGGCCTCGGCGCCTTCTCCACCTTCGAGGGCGAGCCCGGCGACGCCCCCCGCCCCTTCTCCCAGGACCGGGACGGCCTGGTCCCCAGCGGAGGCGGCGCGGTGCTGGTCCTGGAGAGCCTCTCCCACGCCCGCGCCCGGGGCGCTCGGATCCGCGCGGAGCTGCTGTCCTACGCGTTCTCCTCGGACGGGCACCACGTCACCAGCCCCTCGGGGCGAGGTGCGGCCCGCTGCATCCGGTCCGCCCTGGACCGCGCCGGGGTCAGCGCCAGCGAGATCGAGTACGTCAACGCCCACGCCGCCGGCACCCCGGTGGGCGACGCCGTCGAGGCCCAGGCCATCCTGGAGGTCTTCGGCGAGCGCTGCCCCCCCGTCTCCTCCACCAAGAGCCTGACCGGGCACGAGTGCTGGATGGCCGGGGCCTCCGAGGTGGCCTACGCGCTCCTGATGGCCGAGGGCGGCTTCCTGGCCCCCAACCGGAACTTCACCGCACCGGACCCCGGGGCCGAGGCCCTCAACGTGCTGCGCGCGACCGCCGAAACCGACGCGCGGCTGATGCTGTCGAACTCCTTCGGCTTCGGCGGCACCAACGCCTGCCTGGTCTTCCGCGCAGAGGAACCCCGTGCCTGACGCCCCCCCCGCCGCGCTGCCAGCGGTCGAAGACCTCATCCCCCACCGCGGCCGCTTCCGGCTCATCGACCGCCTCGTCCGCCTGGAAGGTCAGACGGTGGAGGCCGTCGGCACCTTCACCGTGGACCACTGCGACGGCCACTTCCCTGACCGGCCGGTGGTGCCCGGGGTGCTGCTCCTGGAGGCCCTGGCCCAGACCATGCTCTGCGCCCACGTCACCCTGGTGGAGGGCGGGGTGGACGGCCTGGCCGGCGACGGCGGCCCCACCCCCTTCCTGGCCGGCTTCGAGAAGGTCCGCTTCCGGGCGCCGGTGCTGCCCCCCGCCGAGGTCCGCTACAGCGTCACCCTCAAGGAGGAGCGCTTCGGCCTGGTGACCGCCAGCGGCGAGGCCCGGGTCGACGGGCGGCGCGTCTGCACCGCGCGGCTGACCGCCGGCATCCTGCCCGACCCGGCGCAGGGCGCATGAAGACCGCGGTCGTCATCGGCTCGGGCATGGGCGGGCTCACCTCGGCGGTGCTGCTGGGCATGGCCGGCTACCGGGTCACCGTGTACGAGCAGCACTACCGCCCCGGCGGCCTGCTCCACCGCTTCTTCCGGGAGGCCAGCCCCTACGACACCGGCTTCCACTACTGCGGCGGGGTCGGCCCGACGGACGTGCTGGGCCGGGTGCTGCGCCACCTCGGGGTGTATGAGCACATCCAGTTCCTGCCGCTGGACCCCGACGGCTTCGACCGGCTGCTCTTCCCGGGCTTCGAGTTCCGCGTCCCGGTGGGCGTCGAGCGCTACCGCGCCCGCCTCAAGCAGACCTTCCCCCATGAGGCCGAGGGCATCGACGCCTTCATCGCGGACCTGCTGGAGGCCATCGGCGCCTACGGGCTCTACGCGCTGCGCACCGAGTTCGACCTGCTGGGCTTCCTGAGGTGGGAGGAGGTCTCGCTCTCCACGGTCATCGACCGGCACATCCGCGACCCCCGGCTCAAGGCCGTGCTGTGCGGGCAGATCGCGCTCTACGGCGTGCCGCCGGGCCAGGCGCCGTTCGGGCTGCACGCGGTCATCCTCCACCACTTCCTGGCGGGGGCCAACCGCATCGAGGGCGGCGGAGACCGGCTGGCCAAGGTGATGGTCCAGCGGCTCAAGGAGCTGGGGGGCACCCTGCGGCTGCGCGCTGAGGTGGTCGGCGTGCTGGTGGAGGGGCGGGAGGCCGTCGGCGTCGAGCTGGCCGACGGTACGGTACAGAAGGCGGACATGGTGGTCTCCAACATGCACCCCCGCGCCCTGCTGCCGCTGCTGCCGTCGGGGGCGGTGCGCAAGGCCTACTACACCCGGGTGACCGATCAGCGGGTCGGCGTGGCCCACCTGGGGGTGTACCTGCGGGTGGACGGGCCGGTGCCCTCGATCGGCAACACCAACATCTACAGCCACGACGGCTTCGACCCCGAGGACACCGCGCTCACCATCACCCCGGATCGGGTGCCCTTCTACTACGCCTCCGCGCCGGGCGAGGGGCTGGTCAAGCGCCGCTCGGGCAGCGACGTCATCCTGATGCTGGGGTCCCTGGACCACAGCGCCGTGGCCCCCTACCAGAACAGCCGCACCGGCGAGCGCCCCCCCGAATACACCGCCTTGAAGGACAGCCTGACCCGGGCCTGCGTCGAGGCGCTGTACCGGGACTTCCCGGACCTGCGGGGGCGCGTCACCCGGATCGAGTCCAGCACCGCCCTGACCACCGAGCACTTCACGCGCAGCCCGAACGGGGCGATGTACGGGCATTACCACTCCGTCGACCAGATGGGACGTTACCGGCCGTCCCAGCTCCTGCGGGTGCGGAACCTCGTGCAGGTGGGCCAGGGGGTGTTCGCGCCGGGGGTGCTGGGCACGGCGCTGTCCGCCTACTACGGCCTGGGCTTCTTCCTGGGCATCGAGAACCTCGTGAGGGAGCTTCGAGCCGCATGAGATCCGTCGTCGTGACCGGCATGGGGCTGCGCAGCCCGCTCGGAGACAGCCCCGAGCAGCTCTTCGACGCCCTGATGGAGGACCGCAGCGGCGTCCGCGCCTTCCCCGAGTGGGGCGAGGTCGACGAGCTGCTCTGCCTGGTGGGCGCGCCGGTCCCGCAGTTCGACGTGCGCGAGCTGCCCCGCAAGTACCGCCGCAGCATGGGCCGGGTGGCGATGTTCGCGGTGACCTCCGCGGTGGACGCGGTCCGCATGGCGGGCTTGAGCCAGGAGCTGCTCTCCAGCGGGCGGGTCGGCGTCGTGACCGGCTCCACGGTGGGCAGCAACAAGGCCGACGAGGACTTCTGGCGCAGCTACGTGGTCGACAACACCGCGCGCGGGCTCAAGTCCACCCTGTTCTTCCAGGTCATGGCCCACACCTGCGCGACCAACATCGCGATGTACCTGGGGGTCACCGGCGAGGCCCTGTCCACCAACGCCGCCTGCGCCTCCTCCACCCAGGCCCTGGGCACCGCGCTGGACCGCATCCGCAGCGGGCGGGCGGACGTGATCCTGGCCGGCGGGGCCGACGAGCTGCACGTCGCCGCGACCATGACCTTCGACGCGATGGGCGGCGGCTCCCGGGGCTTCAACGACCGTCCCCACGAGACCCCCCGGCCCTTCGACGCGGCGCGGGACGGCATCGTGGTGGGCGAGGGCGGCGGCATCCTGGTGCTGGAGGAGCGCGGCCACGCCGAGGCCCGTGGGGCGACCATCCTGGCCGAGGTGCTGGGCTACGGCGGCACCTCCGACGCGATGAACATGGCGTCGCCGGCCCCCGAGGGCATGAAGGCCGCGGTGATGCTGGCCCTGGCGGACGCGGGGCTCTCGCCGGAGGACATCGACTACGTCAACGCCCACGCCACCGGCACCCCGGTGGGCGACGCCGCCGAGGCCGACGCGCTCCACCAGGTCTTCGGGGAGGACACCCCGGTCAGCTCCATCAAGGGGCACCTGGGGCACATGCTGGGGGCCTGCGGCGCGGTCGAGGCCATCACCTGCATCGAGGCGATGCGGCGTGGGGTGGTGCCCCACACCCGCAACCTCACCGAGCCGGACGTGGTCCCGCTGCTGCTGCCCGCCGCGCCGCTGGCGCGCCCGCTGCGCCGGGTCATCTCGACGAACTTCGCGTTCGGCGGGGTCAACACGGCGCTGGTGCTGGGGCGGGGCCCGCAGGCCGATCAGCCGTAGACCTCGGCCTCCTGGAGCGGGGTCCCGCGGCGGTCCTTCTCGGAGAGGATGGGGTCGACGCCCTCGGGCAGCGGCCAGTCGACGCCCAGCTCAGGGTCGTCCCAGGCGAGGGTGCGCTCGGTCTCCGGGGCGTGGAAGTCGGTGGTCTTGTAGAGCAGCTCGGCGACCTCGGAGAGCACGCAGAAGCCGTGGGCGAAGCCGGGCGGGATCCAGAGCTGGCGCTTGTCTTCGGCGCTCAGGTGGACCCCCACCCAGCGCCCGAAGTCGGGGGAGCTGCGGCGCAGGTCCACCGCGACGTCAAAGACCTCGCCCACGCAGCAGCGGACCAGCTTGCCCTGGGCGCGCGGGGCGAGCTGGTAGTGCAGCCCGCGCACGACGCCGCGCCGGGAGTGGGAGTGGTTGTCCTGCACGAAGCGCATCGGCCTGCCCAGCAGCGCCTCGAACACCCGCTCGTTGAAGCTCTCGAAGAAGAAACCGCGATGATCCGGGAACACGCGGGGCTCCAGCAGCTTCACGTCGGCGAGGGCGGTGGGCGACATCTTCATGGCGTGGCCAGGGGGCAGGCGGAAGGCGGGGTTGCCCTCGCGGGTTACGATGCGCGACCACATTACACGCCGAGGTGGTCGTGGAGCTTCAGGATCAGGTCGCCATCGTCACAGGCGGGAGCCGCGGCATCGGCCGCGCCATCGCTCTGGAGCTGGCACGCGCGGGCGCCCGCGTGGTCGTCAACTACCGCAGCCGCTCCGAAGCCGCTGACGCCGTGGTCGCCGAGATCACGGAGGCCGGGGGGCAGGCGCGGGCCGTGGCCGCCGACGTCTCCACCACCGAGGGCGCCGACGCCCTGGTCGCCGCCGCGGAGGAGTGGGGCCCCGTGGACATCCTGGTCAACAACGCGGGCATCACCGCCGACGGCCTGGTGCTGATGATGAGCGACGAGCAGTGGCAGAGCGTGCTCGACGTCAACGCCGGCGGCTGCTTCCGCATGTGCCGGGCGGTGATGCGGGGCATGGTGCGCCGCCGCAAGGGCTCCATCATCAACCTGACCAGCATCTCCGGCATCCGGGGCAACGCCGGTCAGGCCAACTACTCGGCGTCCAAGGCTGCCATCATCGGAATGACCCGCTCGATGGCCCGCGAGGTGGCCAAGCGCAAGGTCCGCATCAACGCGGTCGCCCCTGGCTTCATCCGCACCGACATGACCAACGCGCTGCCGGACGCTGTGATCGACGGCGCCACCAAGATGATCCCCATGCGGCGCATGGGGGAGCCCGAGGAGATCGCCCCGATCGTCCGCTTCCTGGCGGGCCCTGGGGCGGCCTATGTGACCGGCCAGCTCTTCGTCGTGGACGGAGGGATGTCCTGCTGAGCCCCTGATCTGCTTGCCATCACCGGGCGTATCGCATAGTCCCAAGGCTTGGTGAGGCGAATCGGAGAACACGCCCAAGATGACCAGCGAAGACATTATCAGGAAGGTTGACGCGATCCTCGTCGAAGAGTTCGAGCTGGATCCCGAAGAAGTGATCCCGGACGCGTCGCTGCGCGAGGATCTGGATCTCGACAGCCTCGACGGCGTCGATCTGGTGGTGGCCCTGGAGAAGACCTTCGGCTTCCGCATCGACGAGAAGCTCATCGTCGAGATGAAGACCGTGGGCGACATCCACCAGCACATCCGCGCGCACTTCGGCACCGAAGAGCAGCTCGCTGCGGCCCGCTCCTCCGCCTGAGCGCGGCCCGGCCTGCGCGGCCCGGCCTGCGAGGCCCGGCCTGCGAGGCCCGGCCTGACCGCAGACCCGACGCGCTCAGAGCGCCGCGGGCAGCGCCACCCCCAACTCGACCCCCACCCAGGGGGCGGGGTGGTCGTTCGCCGCGAGGGCGGCCTGGGCGTCCAGGCTGGCGAAGAGCTGGCGGCGATCGCCGAACCGCGCCACCACGCGGGGCCCCGCGAAGGGCTCCAGCCGACGGGCGTCCTCTGCGTCCCGACTGAGCCGCGCGCCGGCCGAGGCCCCGAGGTCCAGGTCCAGCCGGCGCATGGCCAGGGAGACCCCCGGCTGCACGGCCGCCGCCACGGTCGGGCCCGAGGACATCCAGCCCAGCTCGACCTCGCCGCCGAGCAGCGGGGCGAGACCGTCCCGATCCCAGCGCTTGACGAGCCCCACCGACGCCTGGGCGCCGAGGGCGTCGGCGGAGGCCAGGGCCCCGCCGCTGAACCGGAGCTGGGCCGGCGCTGACGGCGTCACCGTGGCCGCCTCGGTCGTTGTCATCGAGGCCACCTTCGGGGTCGCCGTCGGCGCCGCTGGCGGGGGCCCGGCAGGCAGAGCGGGGGGCTCGATCATGGGGGTGGCGCGCTGCTCCCGGCTGCGCGCGGCGATCCGCTGGGCAGTGGGGGCCGCCTGGGGGGTCTGCTCGGTGGGCGCGCGGTGCTCCTGGCGCTGGGCCTGGGCCCCCACTGCCATCGGCACCATGGACACCGCCGTGGCGATGATGCCGTCCACCGGGCCCTCGTAGAAGGTCATGCCGCTGCCGATGCCCGCGGAGAACAGGATCGCGGCCGCCCAGCGCCAGCCCCCGCGCAGGCCCCGGCTGCCCCGGGCGCGCTGGAGGATGTCGGCGGCTGTGGCGACGGGCGTGGCCGCCGCCGGCACCCCCAGGAGCGCCAGCTCGGCGTCCAGGGAGACGTCGTCGAGGGGATCGTCGAACATCAGGCCCTCCGACGCTGGGAGGTGTTCAGCGCGTCGCCCATGTCAGCCAGGATGGACCGCAGGCGGCGCCGGGCGTAGCTGAGCTGGGAGTGGATCTGGGACTCGCTGAGGCCCAGAGCCGCGCCGGTCTCGGCGGCGCTGAGGCCGTGCAGGGTGCGCATCAGCAGCACCTGGCGGTGCTCCTCGGAGAGCTGCGCGATGGCCTGCTCCAGGCGCTCGGCCCGCTGGCCCATGGCGGCGGCGGCCTCGGGGGAGGGCTGGACCCGCCGGCCGCGCTGCAGCTCGACGAGGTGCGGCACGGCGTCCCGGGCGACCTTGCGCCGCCGCAGCAGGTCGATGCACAGCCGGTGCGCGATGGTGAAGAGGTAGCCGCGGACGGTGCCGCGATCCTCCCACCTGCCCTGCGCGGTGGCCACCCGGAGGAAGGTCTCCTCGAAGACCTCCTCGGCCTGCTCGGGGTTGTGGAGCATGCGCAGCGCGTACGCCTTGATGGAGGCGCCATGTCGGCGCACCAGGACCTCAAACGCCTGCTCACGCCCTCGGCGGAACTCGCGGATGAGCTGGTTGTCGTCGAGGTGCTGCAGCGGGGCCTCCCTTGCCCGGGGGTTCACCCCAGGGAGATTGAAAACGGGCTGACCTCATGAACCTGGACACGAAAGTCGTAAACGGCAACGCCCGACCCTCGGAAGGATGAGCGCTTCACGATCCCTGCAGTGCGGGTATGCTAGGGGGCTGCTCACCGAGGGAGAGACGGTGATCCAACAGATCCACCCTGAGTCGTACCGGAAGGGCACCCCGGAGGGAGACGCCCCGCGCGTCGAGGTCGCCCTCGTCCCCGCCGACAGCGAGTTCTCCGGGGTCGTCCAGCGCGCCGCGCTCGCCGCCGGGGCCAGCTTCGTGCCGGTGGACCTCGCGTCGGCGGCGGACGTGGTCGGGCGGGTGCTCGTGGTGGACCTCACGCGCGTGATGGTCGCCCAGCAGCTCGGCCGGCGGGTCATCGCGATCAGCCCCCGCCTGAACCTGGACTGCTACGACGTGGTGCCGCCCCACGAGGTCGGTCTCCGCATGCCGCGGGTGCTCAAGAACCTCGTGGAGGCCGAGGCCCTGCGGGGCCGGATCCGCCAGGAGCGCGAGATCGTCCGCATCCTGAACGAGATCGGCTTCTCCCTCTCCGCCATCACCGACACCGACGAGCTGCTCGACCGCGTGCTGACCCACGCCCGCGCCGTGCTGCGGGCCGACGGCGGCTCGATCTACCTGCTGGAGGACGGGCGCCTGCGCTTCGCCGCCTCCCAGAACGACACCATCCGCTTCCGCCCCAGCCGCCCCGCCCTGGAGGTCGATGACCGCTCGCTGGCCGGCTACGTCGCCGGGCGGGGCATCCCCCTGCGCATCGACGACCTGGACAAGGTCCCCCACACCCGGCCCTACCGCCCGAACCACACCAACGACCAGCGCCTGGGCTACCGCACCCGCTCCGCCCTGCTCGTGCCCATGCAGGACCGGGACGAGGAGGTCTTCGGGGTGCTGGCCCTCTACAACCGCAAGCCCGTGGCGGGCGCCCCGCTCGCGTCCTTCGACCGGGTCATGCCCTTCACCGACCCCGACGAGGACCTCGCCCGCTCCATCGCCTCCCAGGCCGCCGTCGCCCTGGAGAGCCACCGGCTCTATCAGGACATCCGCAAGCTGTTCGACGGCTTCGTCACCGCCGCGGTCACCGTGATCGAGGCCCGGGACCCCTCCACCGCCGGCCACTCCCACCGCGTCGCCCGGCTCACCACCCGCATGGCCCGCGCGGTCAGCGAGTCCGACGAGCCCGCCTTCGCGGGCCAGCGCTTCACCGACGGCGAGATCGAGGAGCTGCACTACGCCTCGATCCTCCACGACTTCGGAAAGGTCGGGGTGCCCGAGCACGTCCTGCTCAAGGCCGACAAGCTCTACCCCTGGGAGCTGGAGAGCCTGGAGTTCCGCTTCCACCTGGCTGCGCTGCGCACCCGGCTGGAGGGCCTGCGCATGGCCCTGGCAGACACCGAGGTGAGCCAGCGCCTGGCGATCCTGGACGCGGACCTGGCCCTGGTGCGCCGCATGAACCGCTCAGGCGTGCGCTTCACCGAGGCCGACGTGCGCCGCCTGCAGGCCATCGCCGCGCGCTGGTGGCTGGAGGACCTCAACGAGCCCGTGCTGCGCAACCGCGACGTCATGCGTCTGTGCATCCCCCGGGGCAGCCTGGACCCCGAGGAGCGCCGCGCCATCGAGCTGCACGTCACCCACACCTACAACTTCCTCAAGGTCATCCCCTGGACCAAGGGGCTGCGCCGCGTGCCCGAGCTGGCCCACGCCCACCACGAGAAGCTGGACGGGACCGGCTACCCCCTGCGCCTCACCGGAGAGCAGATTCCCTACGGCGCGCGACTGATGACCATCGCGGACATCTTCGACGCGCTCACGGCGGGAGATCGCCCCTACAAGGCCGGGATGACCGCGCAGCGCGCCGTCCGCATCCTGCGGGAGGAGGCCGACGCAGGCCGAATTCAGCACGAAGCCGTAGAGCTTATGGTTGCGCAGCGGCTCTGGGAAGGCATCATCGCGGTGCGCCTGGACTGAAGGTCAAGGGAAATATACAAGGTACTACCTTGAATATATTCTTCTGTCGTCCTCAACGGATGCACGAGTCCACGAACTTCAAAGAATAATGATCTGTATCACTATTTTATTAATAATAATTATTTTGATTTCAGGTTATATATGACCACAGCACCCCTGCTCTCGTAGATGTCAGCTTCTGGGGGACATGACATGAAAGCTTTCAATGGCCTACGAATCCTTGACCATGTGGTACTGTGTCTATGGATGAGCAGGAAGCTCACCATCATCTCAACCTGAGATAAAAAGCAATGACTGCACCCTGGACGCGCGCCCTCGTGGGGCTCGTCGGTGGGGGGATGTGCGCCGCAGGAATCGCGGGTCTCCTCCTGAAGCCGACGGTCCCACAGGAAGAAGGGCCTTCTGTTTCTGCCTCGCCTGTCGTGAACGCTGCGTGGGGCTCCGTTGAACACCTCGCCGAGGTCATGGTCGCCCCGATCCCGGGCGTCGACGTCGCCGAGCTGGTGACGCCCTTCGGGGTCCAGCCGCGTCGGGCCGCCGGGCCCAGCGGCTACGCCCCCGTGCCGGTGCCGCCTGGCCTGACCGCCGAGGACTTCCTCGCCGCCCTGGCCGCTGACCCCCGCACCGCGCGGGTCCAGCCCAGCGCGCGGATTGAGGGAGCCCGGCGGCCGGGCGCCACCGCGGCCTACGCCAGCTACCAGTGGCACCTGGACGCCGCCGGCGTGGACGCCGCGGACGCCGAGACCTGGGACTTCTCCGCGTACACCGTCGCCGTGATCGACACCGGCGTCGCCTACGAGGACCACAGCGAGGGCGGGCTGGACTACGTCGCGGCACGGACCCTGTCCGGCTCGGCGTTCGTGTCCCCCTACGACTTCGTCAACGGGGACAGACACGCCAACGACGACAACGGCCACGGCACCCACATCACCAGCCTGATCGCGTCCACCGGGGACATCCTGGGGGTCGCGCCGCTGGCGACGATCATGCCGCTCAAGGTGCTCGACGCGGACGCCGCCGGGACCGAGGCCGACCTCGTCGACGCCATCCACCACGCGGTGGACAACGGCGCGGACGTCATCAACCTCAGCCTGAGCTTCTCCGCGGACTACGTGCCCTCCGAGGCGATGCAGGTCGCCCTGGAGGCCGCCTGGAACGCTGACATCCCCGTGCTCGCGGCGGCGGGCAACGCCGGCCTGGACCAGGCGACCTGGCCCGCCGCCAGCCCCCTGGTGCTCGGCGTCGGCGCCTCCTGGCTCGACAGCCGCGGGCGCCTGGAGATCGCAGACTACACCAACCTCGGACCGGCGCTGACCCTGGTCGCCCCAGGCGGTCGCGTGGACGACGACGCCGACGGCGACGGCTACGCGGACGGCCTGCTGGCCGAGAGCTTCGCCGCGGGCGCCCCTGGCGAGACCGGGCTGTGGTTCCAGGCCGGCAGCAGCCAGGCGACCGCTCTGGCCACCGCCGCCACCCTGCACCTGCTCGACGCCGGGCTCACCGAGCCTGCGGAGGTCCGCACGGCCCTCCAGCGGGGCGGCCAGGGCGTGCGGGACGGAGGGCGCGGGGTGCCCGCCGAGGACCTGGTGGGCCTGGACGTCGACGGCGCGACCCGTCAGGTGGGCCACCCCAACTGCTGCACCTCCGACCACCTCTACGCGATGGTCATGCCCTACCTCGACCCCGTCAGCACGACCCAGGCGCGCCCCGCCGCGGTGGTGTCCGTCGTGGACGAGCAGGGCAACCCCGACACCAGCCGCCTCAAGGAGGTCCGGGTCTCCATCCACGGCGCCGACGGCGTCACGGTGGAGAGCTGCCGGCTCCGCGGCGCTGGCGAGTGCGTGGTGACCGGCGACGCGGTCGACCTGACCGGCGCAGACGGCGACGCGGCCGCGCTGGGCTGGTGGTTCACCGTCGACGCCGTCGAGAACCGTCGGGAGCACACCCTCCAGCCCGTGATGCCCGCCAGCCGGGTCCGGGACGGGCTGGTGGCGTTCGCCGAGGCCCTGGACGACGAGGCCCTGCTGGACGACGCCGTGCTCCTGTGGGCCTGGGACGACGAGGTCGATGGCGTGCTGGGCAGGGTGTCGGCGTCGTACTTCCTGGTGGAGGAGGGCGTCCGCGTGGCGACCCGCCCCCAGGCGGTGCTGCTGACGCCCGCCGTGCTCGACGACGTGACCGACGAAGACACCGTGGAGATCGACCTCAGCGCGTCGGGGCTCACGACCGACACCCTCTCGCTGATCGCCTTCTCCAGGCTGCAACTTCGCGCATCGGGCCTCACCACCGATACGCTCAGCTTCGCCGATCTCTCCTTTTTCTGCTTGGATGCATCGGGCCTCACGACGGATACTCTGAGCCTGCGCTTCGCAGCACATGATCTCTACACCCTGACGGGTTCGGGCCTCACCACCGACACGCTCAGCTTCTCCGGAAACGTTCTGCGTCTGGACGACGGGAGCTGCGTGGACTGCGACCTCAGCGGCTACGCGCTCGACAATCGCCTCGCGTCAGGCGGCTGGGTCGAGGAGAACGCATATGGCGGCGCGTCGATCCTGAGGGCGGCGGGCCTCACCTCCTTCGCGACCCAGGGCTCGGACGCCCGGTCGGGCAGCCCCGCGCTGCTCACCACCCTTACGCAGTGAGTCTTTTCCATCATTGGTTTCAAGGTCAGCAAGGGGAGAGGCTGACCAGGGCCCCTGGGATCGGGTTAAAACCCGGTCCCAGGGAGCCCGCCAATGAAGACCATCGTCCACCTGAGCGTCAACAGGGAGACCCACGCGGTCGCCGTGCACATGCACCACTCCCTGTTGGAGGTGCTTCGCTATGACCTGGGGCTGACGGGCAGCAAGCAGGGCTGCGACAAGGGTGACTGCGGGGCCTGCACGGTCCTGCGGGACGGCGAGCCGGTGCTGGCCTGCTGCACCCTGGCCGCCGCCTGCGAGGGCGCCGAGATCACCACCATCGAGGGCCTGGCCGGGCCCGAGGGCCCCGACCCGATCCAGCGGGCCTTCGACGTGTGCGGCGCGCTCCAGTGCGGGTTCTGCCAGCCCGGCATGATCCTCTCGGCCAAGGCCCTGCTGGAGCGCGACCCCGACCCCTCCGACGCGGCGATGCGCGAGGCCCTGTCCGGCAACCTGTGCCGCTGCACCGGCTACACCAAGATCTTCGAGGCCGTGCGCCTGGCCGCGCGGGGGCTGCCCCGGCAGGTCCCGGTGCGCTGCGGCGCCCCCGCCGAGGGCTTCAACGTGCTGGGCGCCCGGGGCCGCAAGGCCGACGCCATCGGCAAGGCCACCGGCGCGACCCGCTACGCCGACGACCTCACCCTGCCGCGCATGCTGCACGGCCGCATCCTGCGCTCGCCCCACGCCCACGCCCGCATCCGCGGCGTCGACACCTCCGCCGCCGAGGCCCTGCCCGGCGTGGTCGCGGTGATGACCGGCGCCGAGCTGCCCACCCCCTACTGCATCATCCCCTGGACCCGCGACGAGACCGCCCTCTGCGTCGACAAGGTGCGCTACGTGGGCGACGGCGTCGCGGCGGTCGCCGCGGTGGACGAGGACACCGCCATCCGCGCGCTGTCGCTGATCCAGGTGGACTACGAGGTGCTACCCGCGGCGGTCGAGCCCGCCCAGGCCCTGGCCCCCGACGCGCCGCTCATCCATGAGGCCGACTGGAAGGGGCGCCCCCGCACCGACAACGTCTGCAAGACCGTCGCGCTGGACTTCGGCGACGTCGACGCCGCGCTGTCCGACGCCGCGGCGCGCGTCACCGACACCTGGTTCTTCGAGGGCACCACCCACGCCCCCATCGAGCCCCACTGCGCGCTGGCGCAATGGTCCCCCGACGGGCGGCTGACCCTGTGGTCCGCCACCCAGGTGCCCCACTACCTGCACCGCGAGCTGGCCCGGGTGCTGGGCTGCCCCCAGGCGGACATCCGGGTGATCCAGCCCGCCCTGGGCGGGGCCTTCGGCGGCAAGTCCGAGCCCTTCGACCTGGAGTTCTGCGCCGCCTTCCTCGCCCGCAAGGCCGGGCGGCCCGTCAAGATCCTCTACACCCGCGAGGAGGTCTTCTACAGCCACCGGGGCCGCCACCCGATGGAGATGACCATGACCCTGGCCGCCGACGCCGAGGGGCGGCTCAAGGCGGTGGACTCGGACATCGTCATCGACGGCGGGGCCTACCACTCCTTCGGGCTCATCACGACCTACTACGCGGGGCAGCTCCTCACCGGGCCGGTGGACTTCGCGACCTACCGCTTCCGCAGCCGGCGGGTCTACACCAACAAGCCCTGCTGCGGCCCCAAGCGCGGCCACGGCAGCGTGCAGCCCCGCTTCGCCTTCGAGTGCGCCCTCGACGAGCTGGCCGAGCGGCTCGGCCTCGACCCCATCGAGATCCGCCGCCGCAACGCACTGACGCCCGGCCAGGAGACCGTCAACGGCCAGCTCGTGCCCTCCACGGGGCTGGACGCCTGCCTGGACGCGGTGGCCGAGGCCTCGGGCTGGGCCGCGCGCTGGGGCAAGCAGCCCTTCGGGCGGGGCCTGGGGGTGGCCTGCTCGATGTACATCTCGGGCACGGCCTACCCGATCTACCCCAACAAGATGCCCCAGTCCGGGGTGATCCTGCGGGGGGATCGCTCCGGCGTGATCACGGTGACCTGCGGCGCCAGCGACATCGGGCAGGGCTCCGACGGCATGCTGGCGTATGTCGTGGCCGAGGAGACCGGCGTGCTGCCCGACCACATCCAGGTGGTCTCCAGCGACACAGACCTCTGCCCGGTGGACCTGGGGGCGTACTCCTCCCGGGTCACCTACATGTGCGGGCTGGCCGCCCAGGAGGCCGCGCGGGCGATGCGGGCGCAGATGGTCGCTGCGGTGGCCGCCGCCTGGGCGATCCCGCCGGAGCGCGTCGGGGTGGGCCTGGGCTTCTACTACGACCGGGACGACCCGGGGCGCCAGCTCCCCGCCCAGGAGGCCCTCATCCTGGCCGAGGCCGCCGCCGGGGTGCCCCTGGCCACCGCCGGGGGCTACCGCACCCGCGCGCTGGGCGGCGACTACCGGGGCGGCACCATCGGCGCCTCGCCGGCCTACTCCACCACCGCGCACGTCGCCGAGGTCTCGGTGGACGTGGAGACCGGCCTGGTCACCGTCGAGCGGGTCTGGGCGGCCCACGACTGCGGGCGCGCCCTGAACCCCACCCTGGTCGAGGGCCAGATCGAGGGCTCGGTCTACATGGGCTGGGCCGAGGCCGCGATGGAGGCGCAGGTCTTCCGCCCCGACGGCCTGCACGTCGGCCCGAACCTGCTGGACTACCGCATCCCCACCAGCGTCGAGACCCCTGAGCTGATCGCAAAGATCGTCGAGACCCTGGACCCGGGCGGGCCCTACGGCGCCAAGGAGGCCGGCGAGGGTCCCCTCCACCCGGTCATCCCGGCGATCGCCAACGCGATCTGGGACGCCGTCGGCGTGCGCCTGCGCCGCATCCCCTTCACCCCCGAGCGGGTGCTCGACGCCCTCGCCCGCGCCGAGGCCGACCGCCTCGCCGGCAAGTAGGAGCCGCCATGCTGCGCATGCCCGAGTTCCGCTACCACCACGCCCGCTCGGCGGACGAGGCGGTCACCCTGTTCCACGCGCTGGGCGGCTGCGCGGGGCGCGGCAAGGACGCGGTCTGGTCGGCGATGTACATCGCGGGCGGGACCGACCTGCTGCCCAACATCAAGCACCGGCTGTTCACGCCCAGGCACCTCGTGGGCCTGGGGGGGCTGCCCCGCGCGGAGATCCGCGATGAGGGCGATGTCATCGTGCTCGACGGCGGCGTGACCCTGCACCGCGTCGCCGAGGATCCCCTCGTCCAGCGGGCTCTACCGCCCCTGGCCCAGGCCGCCGGGCGAGTGGCCGGGCCGCAGCTCCGGCGCATGGGAACGATCGGCGGCAACGTCCTGCTGGACACCCGCTGCCTGTTCTACAACCAGACCGCGTTCTGGCGCGAGGCCCTGGGTTACTGCCTCAAGAAGGAGGGCGACTGGTGCCACGTCATCGGCGGCCCCAAGACCTGCGTGGCCGCCCAGTCCAGCGACTGTGTGCCGGTGCTGCTGGCCCTGGACGCCTCCATCCGCCTGCTCGGCCCTGAGGGGGAGCGGGAGCTGTCCTTGAGGGACCTCTACCAGTTCAACGGCTTCGACCACCTCAAGCTCACCCCTGGCGAGCTGCTCACCCAGGTGCGCATCCCCCGACCGGGCGCCGGCTTCCGGGGCGCCTACCGCAAGCTGCGGGTGCGCGGGTCCATCGACTTCCCCCAGGTGGGCGTGGCGGTGACCGGCCGCTGGGACGGCGACGCCCCGATCGACCTGCAGATCGTGGTGGGGGCGATCAACCCCCAGCCCAAGCCGGTGCGCAAGCTGGAGGCCTTCCTCCACAAGCCCCTGAACAGCGCGGCCATCGAGGCCATCGGCGACCTGGTCAACCAGCAGACCCGGCCGCAGAGCTCCGTGGCCGGGGACGTGGCCTGGCGACGGGCGATGGCCGGGATCATGGCCCGGCGGGCGCTGGCTGACCTGGCGGGCTGACCTGGCGGGCTGATCAACCCAGCGCCATCAGCGTCCAGCCCACCAGGATGGGCAGGCTGAGGCAGGCCAGGGCCCAGGGCACCGGGGACAGCGGCGTGGTGACAGCCTCGGACTCCCGGCGGATCTTCTGGTACAGCGGGGAGAGCACCATGCGGCCCTTGAGGCAGAGGCCCAGGTAGAGCATCGTCGCCGCCGGCAGCAGGCCGTGGGGCAGCGGCAGCGAGAGCGCCGCGACGACCAGCGCGGGCCGGTGGGCCCGGGGGTCGAGGTCGGTGAGCATCACGCCCACGACCATCTTGCCCACCGAGACCCCGGCGAGCAGCACCAGGAACGCCGCGTTGACGGGCAGGTCCCGGAGGCTGTGCAGGCCGGTGAGGCCCAGCGCGCCCCCCAGGCCCAGGGCCCCGGCGATCACCCACAGCCAACCCATGCCGATGACCGCCGCCTCGTGGTGCAGGTAGGCGCGACGCAGCACCGCAGCGCGGGGCACCGAGATCGTCTCGTCGAAGCCGATGGCGCGGAGGGCGGGGAGCGAGCGGCTGGACATGGACCTCTCCTCTGCGGGATGAGGCCGATCCAGGGAATCGGGCGCCGGTCCCCCAATGGAGGGGGGTCAGACGCGGATCGTCACGATCCGCTTGATGAGGAAGGCGCCCAGCCCCTGCAGGCCCAGCATGACGGCGAGCATGCCCCAGCCGAGCGCCGTGGTCCACATCCGGGACATCAGCTCGGGGTCCAGCAGCCACAGCACGAAGCCCAGCACGAAGGGCATCGCCACGATGATGACCCCCTGGGAGACCCCCTGGGCGGTCAGGGTGCGGATGCGGCCCTGGACCTTGCGGCGCTCCCGAATGGTGGTGGCGATGGTGTCGAAGGTCTCGGAGAGGTTGCCGCCCGACTGCCGCAGGATGAGGATCGAGGTCACCACGATCTGGAGGTCCTCGGTGCCCAGCCGCTCCTCCATGCGGACCAGGGCGTCCTCCAGGGGCACCCCCAGGCGCTGCTCGGACATGACCAGCCCGAACTCCTGGTTGACCGGGGCGGGCAGCTCGGCGCGCACCATGTCCATGCACTGGACCAGGGAGAGCCCGGACTTGAGCCCGTTGGACATATAGTTGAGGGCGTCGAGGAGCTGGTCTCCGAACTGGTTGATCCGGCGCTGCCAGAGCTGCTCGGTGACGAAGCGGGGGAAGCGGTAGCCGGTGGGCAGGCCCGGCCCCACCGCCAGGAGCCCGGCGAACACGAAGCGGGCGACCTGGAAGCCGGTGCCGTCGGGCAGGCCGGCGGTGAGCCCCAGCCCCAGCAGGAAGAAGGCCAGGGTCGAGATGATGATGGCGCTGCTGCAGGTCTGGGGGGCGACGGTCAGGAACATCTTGTCGAAGGTCACCACCATCCAGTCCACGTAGCCCTTGCTGGCCTCGTGGAAGCGCTCGGCGAGCCAGGGGCTGGCCAGGAAGCCCACCCCGGCCCAGGCCAGCACCATCAGGGCCAGCGCCCCCAGGCGCACCAGGGTCAGCCAGTCCCACCAGGGCGGGGCGTAGGACACAAGCTCGGTCACCGCCGCCCCCGGGGGATGGGCGCGCGGGAGGGGGACTCCGCGAAGATGCCCTGGGGCAGGGCGATGCCCCGCGCGTCGAGGTCATGGACGAAGCGGGGCACGAAGCCGGTGGAGATGAAGCGGCCCTGGACCTTGCCGTCGCTCACCCCCTCCTGGCGGAACTCGAAGATGTCCTGGAGGGTGATGGCGGCGCCCTCCATGCCCGTGATCTCGGAGATCTGGGTGATCTTGCGGGAGCCGTCGGAGAGGCGGGCCTGCTGCACGACCACGTGCACCGCCGAGGCGATCTGCTCCCGGATGGCCCGGGAGGGCAGCTCCAGCCCGGCGAACATCACCAGGGTCTCCAGGCGGCGCAGGCCGTCGCGGGGGGAGTTCGAGTGGATGGTGGTCAGCGAGCCGTCGTGGCCGGTGTTCATGGCCTGGAGCATGTCCACGGCCTCGGCCCCGCGGCACTCCCCGACCACGATGCGGTCGGGGCGCATGCGCAGGGTGTTGCGCACGAGGTCGCGGATGGTGATCGCGCCGACGCCCTCGATGTTGGGGGGGCGGGTCTCCAGGCGCAGGACGTGGGGCTGGGTGAGCTTCAGCTCGGCGGAGTCCTCGACCGTCAGGATGCGCTCGTCGTCGGGGATGAAGGAGCTGAGCACGTTGAGCAGGGTGGTCTTGCCGGAGCCGGTGCCGCCGGAGATGAGGATGTTGAGGCGGGCCTGCACGCAGGCGCGCAGGAAGTCGGCCATCTCGGCGGTCAGCGTGTCGAAGCGGACGAGGTCGTCGACGGTGAAGGGCTCGCGGGAGAACTTGCGGATGGTGATCGCGGGGCCGTCGATGGACAGGGGCGGGATGACCGCGTTGACCCGGGAGCCGTCGGGCAGCCGGGCGTCGACCATCGGGGACTTCTCGTCGATGCGGCGGCCGATGGGGGCGACGATGCGCTCGATGACCGCGAGGAGCTGGGCGTCGTCGGTGAAGGTGGCGGGGGTGGGGCGCAGGCGGCCCTCGATCTCGACGTAGATCTGGTCGCGGCGGTTGACCATGACCTCGGTGACCCGGTCGTCGGCGAGCAGGTCCTCCAGGGGGCCCAGGCCGAGGGCCTCGTCCACGACCTCCTTGACCACGGCCTGGCGCGCGGCGCGGTCGGTGATGTGGCCGCCGACCTCGTCCAGGATGCGGGCGGCGGCCTCGAAGACGCGGCGGCGCAGGGCCTCGTCGGCGTCGGCCTCGGCGTCCAGGGACTTGAGGTCCATGACCTCCAGCAGCCGCTTGTGGATGAGCATCTTGGTGGCGCTGCGGGCGTCGAGCTGGTCGGCGGCGCTGGCCTTGGACCCGCGCTGCTTGCGGAAGGACTCGATCTCGGCCATCGCGCTGTCGTCGAGCACGCCCACGATGCCCCGGCCCCCGCCCAGGCCGACGCGGCCGGTGGGGCCGGCGCGCTGGGCGAGCTGGTCGAGGGTGCCCAGCTCCACCAGCTTGCGCATCAGCTCGTCGTAGGTGCGCGAGATGCGGGCGCGGGGCTGGGCCAGCACGAAGGGCTTGCCGGAGAGCGCGGCGCGGCGGGTCTCCTCCACGGCGTCGCCCAGGGTGACCATGACCTTGCGGCCGAGCTTGCGGGTGACGAGGTCCAGAGGCACGCCGCAGGCGGGGTCGTAGGCGTTGAGCAGCACCTTGACCTGCTCGCGGGGGAACTGGAGGGCCTGGAGCTGGTCCAGGAAGCGCCGGGAGTGGTTGAGCACGGCCAGGTCGGCGGTGGTCAGCACGAACAGCGCGGCGGCCCGCTCGAACGCCTGCACGGAGAGGTCGTTGACCCACACCCCGGCGTCCACCACGACGTAGTCGCACAGGGGCCGCAGCAGGTCGAGCAGCTTGCCGACCGCCGCCGGGTCGAGGTCGGCCCCCGGCTCGGGCGCCAGGGGCAGGACCCCCATGCCGGCGGGGTGGGAGGAGATGTAGGGCCGGAGCTGGGCGGCGGTGAGCTGGTCGGCGTAGGGGACGAAGTCGGCGAGGGTCTTGGTGGGGCCCATGCCCAGCAGCGAGGCGCAGTCCCCGCAGCTCTCCCGGTCGAGGTCGACGAGCAGCACCCGCCCCCGGGTCTCCTTGAGCAGGGACAGGGCCGCGTTCACCGCGAAGGTCGTGCGCCCCACCCCGTCTCGGGCCCCGGTGACGGCGACGATGCGGACGGGGTCTGCCACGCTACTGCCGGACCTCGTCGAGGTGGAACTGGTCCTTGATCTCGCGGTTGGCGCTGGAGCTGGACTCGTGGATCTGCGGGGTCAGGAAGATGAGGAACTGGCTCTTGGCCTTCTTGTAGGACTTGTTGCGGTAGAGCGTGAACACCCCGCCCTCGGGGGCGTCGTAGGGCACCCGGTTGTAGTCCACCGAGTCCTGGATGCGCTGGAGGCCCCCGATGACGATGCTCTCGCCGGCCCGGCAGAACTGGCTGGTGGACAGCTCGGACTTGTTGATGGACTGGTAGCCGTTGGGGGCGATCTCCCCCAGGGAGGTGACCGTGACGCCGATGTCCATGTCGACGTTGTTGCCGTGGGCGTAGGGGGTCACGTCCAGCTTGATGCCGATGTCCTTGAACTCGATGGTGTTGGAGAGGCCCTGGTTGACCAGGAAGGGGTACTCGGCCCCCGCGAAGATGGTGGCGGTGTCGCCGCTCTTGACCGAGACGGTGGGGTTCTCCAGCACGCGGGCGTAGCCGCTGCTGCGGGCCTGGTCGAGGCGGGGCAGGAAGGCGGAGACCGTGGCGGTGGCGTAGCCGGTGGCCGCTGCCCAGCCGTCGGCGCCGTAGTCCCGCTGGAAGAAGGCCTCGGCGTCATCCAGGGCCAGCGGCGTCCACTCGATGCCCCAGGAGTGGGTGAGGCTCTTGGCCAGCTCCACGAAGTGGACGACCACGACCAGGGTGCGGGCGCGGCCGGGGATGCGCTCGACCTCGCGCAGGTCGAGCACGTTGACCACGTCGGGGTAGTAGGCGCGGGCGATGGCCTCGGCGCGGGCCATCTGGGCCTCGGAGTGGGCCACGCCCTCCAGGATGATGCGGTTGTTGACCAGGCGGGCGTGGATGCCGGGCTCGTCGATCTCCTGCTCGATGAGGCCGGCGATGAGGCGCTGGGCCACCGGGGAGAGGGTGACCATGGACTCGACCAGGGGCTCGCGGTCGGCCAGCTCCTGGACCCGGCTCAGCTCCTCGTCCAGGGAGACCTCACCCTGGATGTAGACGCGATCGTTGATGATCTTGAAGGACAGCCCCTCGACGTCGTCCAACAGGGCCTGAACGCTGCTCATCACCCGGTCCAGGTTGGCGGGGATGACGGTGACGTCCAGCTCGTCGCGCAGCACGCCGCGGGTGTCGTAGATCATCAGGTTGGTGGTGCCCTCGACCCGGCCGGAGAGCAGGAGCTGCTGGCTGTCGCGCAGGGGCACCACCTTGACGATGTCCGCGCCCAGCGCGACGTTGCCGAAGCGGTAGGGGATCTCGACGGCGACCTGCTTGCGGACGACGACCACGACGTCGCGCACGTTGTCCTCGTCGGCGCGCAGAGCGCCGGGCAGGGCCGCGAGCAGCAGCAGAGCGAGGGCGAGGAGGAAGCCCCGAAGTGAGGCGCGCATCAGAAGCCCCCCGCCCGGATGACCTCCCAGCGGGCGCGCTGGCGGTGCCGGACCCGCTGGGGGATGCCCAGGGTGGAGTGGATGGTGGCGTGCTCCAGCTCGACGAAGCGCTCGTCCTCCCAGAGGGACCGCAGGCTCAGGGACAGCTCCCCGAGGGTCTGGGCCATCAGGAGCTTCTGGGCGTCGTCGGGGCTGACCGCGAGGGTGACGGTGTAGCTGGCGCTGAGGCCCTGGGGCTGGAAGGCGGCCTCCTCGCCGTCGACGAGGGTGACGGCGCTGGGCTGGCCGATGTCGTCGCCGACCGAGAGCACCCACACGTTCTGGAACAGGGTGACGGTGCGCACGTCGGCCTTGTCGCCCTGCCCGAAGTCGAAGGTGCCGATGACGTCGACGTAGTTGCCCGGCTTGACGTGGCCGCCGACGCCGTTGAACTCGTCCACCGCGATGGCGACGGCGCGGTACTTCTTGGGCACGTAGAAGGCCAGCCCCGCCTCGTCAGGCTTGACGAGCTTGGTGGCGACCACCTGCTCGCCCTGGAGGATGGGCACCGAGGTGATCTGGCCGAGGATGTCCTCGACCTGGGAGAGCGCGCGGGGCTGCTGCCAGGTGCGGGGCACCTCGACCAGCTCCACCATCGTCTCGTCGAGCTTGACGTTGGCGGGCAGGTCGCGCACCGCGACGAGGGTGGGCAGCGGCTCGGAGGTGTAGAGGAGCTGCTGTTCGCGCTCGTGCACATAGCGGCACTGCACCAGCGTCATGAGGAACGCCAGCGCGAGCGCGAACAGGAAGGCCTTGGGGTTCTTCACGGGGGCCTCGTGCGGACATCTTCTGGCCGAACGGTCAGAAAACGGTCGCACTTTATCAGACGAGGGACCCCCGGGTCACCCTCTGCGGTCAGAAATCGGCCGAGCGCTCCGCCGGGGTGGCCCCAACGGAGCGGGAGGCGCTCAGGCTCTCAGTGCTCGTGCCCGTGATCGTGGCTGTGGTCGTGATCGTGATCGCCGTCGTGATCGTGGCTGTGCTCGTGCTCGGCGATCTGGCGGCGCACGTCGTCCATGTCCAGCTCACCGACCTTGGTGATCAGATCCTCCAGGGCGGCGGCGGGCAGCATACCGGCCTGGTTGAACAGCATGATCTGGTCGCGGAAGACCATCAGCGTGGGGATGGAGCGCACGCCGAAGTGGGCGGCGAGGGCCTGCTGCTCCTCGGTGTTCACCTTGCCGAACAGGACGTCCGGGTGGTCCTCGGAGGCCTTCTCGAAGGTGGGGGCGAAGCGCCGACAGGGCTGGCACCAGCTCGCCCAGAAATCGATGATGACCGTCTCGTTGCTGAGGATGGTCTCGTTGAAGTTGTCCACGGTGAGGTTGATGGTGGCCACGGTCGCTCCGATGATGCGCAGGTTGTCCATCCTCTAACCCCTGGAGGGGCCAGCGGGTGGGGTTTCGATGTCCTTGCTCCTGACCGGCAACCGGCTAAGCCCTCATGCGTGAGTCTCGCGGTGCTGGTCGCTCTGCTCATAGGATGCTCGGGCGCCGAAGAGGTCGCACCGCCCGCTCCCCCTGTGCCCGTGACGGTCGCCCCGGTGACCGCCGGGGCGCTGGCCCGCAGCTTCCAGGCCACCGGGGTCGTCGAGGCCCTGCATCAGGTCACCGTGCTCACCGAGGCCCCCGGGCGGGTGGTGGAGCTGACCGCGCCCGTCGGCCGGCAGATCGCCGAGGGGGACGTGCTGGTGCGCCTGGAGTCGGGGCGCCAGCGCACCGCGGTGGCCGCCGCCACCGCCACCGCGGACAAGGCCCGCGCGGTGCTGGACGACACCCGCCGCCGGGCCGAGCGGGCCGCGAAGCTCGCCGACGGCCTGTCCACCCAGGACCTGGAGTCCGCCCAGCTCGCCCTGCGGGTGGCCGAGGCCGACCTCGCCGCCGCCGAGGCCAACCTCGCCGCCCAGCGCCGCGCCCTGGCCGACACCGCCGTGCGCGCCCCCTTCGGCGGGCAGGTCACCCGGGTCTTCGTGGACCTGGGGCAGACCCTGGGCGCCGGCAGCCCCACCGTGAGCCTGGCCGACGCCTCGGTGGTCCGGGTGCGCCTGGGCCTGCCCTGGGCCAGCGCCCGCGCCCTGAAGGTGGGGGACGCCGTCACCCTCGACACCGAGGGCGGGCGCCTGGAGGGCCGGGTCCACGAGCTGGGCCTGGAGCTGGACCGGGCCACGGGCACCGTGCCGGTCGAGGTGCGCGCCGACAACCCCGAGGGGCGGGTGCTGCCCAACGCCTCAGCCCGGGTGACCCTGCGCGAGGCCCAGGGCGCCGAGGTCCTCGCCATCCCGGAGTCCGCCCTGGGCGATCGCTTCGGCGAGCCCGTCGCTTTCGTGGTCGAAGGCGACGCCGCCGCCCTGCGCCGCCTGACCCTGGGCGAGCGGGCCGACGGCCGGGTCGAGGTCACCGAGGGTCTGAAGCCCGGCGAGGCCCTGGTGGTCGTGGGCGTCGAGCGCCTGAGCGACGGGGCCCGCGTCGCCGTGCAGAGGTAGCGCCGTGTGGCTCGCCCGCTTCGCCGTGCGCCAGCCGGTGCTGGTCAACATGGCGGCGATCGCGCTGACCCTGGCGGGCATCCTCGGCTTCCTGCGCATGACCCGCGAGGAGCTGCCCGAGATGGACGCGTGGTTCTCCTCCACCACGGTCCTCTACCCGGGCGCCACCCCCGAGGACATCGAGGAGCTGGTCATCCGGCCCATCGAGGACGAGCTGGGGGACCTCGACTACGTCGAGAAGGTCACCGCCATCGCCCGCGAGAGCATGGGCCAGGTCTGGGTGGAGTTCGACCCCGACGTGCCCGACCTGGACCGGGCCACCATGCAGTTCGCCCAGGCCGTCGAGCGCGCCACCCTGCCCGCGGAGGCCGAGGACCCGGTCACCCGCAAGTGGACCAAGGACTTCCCCGCGATCTCGGTGGCTCTGCGCGCCGAGCCCGGCGTGCCGCTGCGCACCCTGGAGGCCCTCACCGAGGAGCTGGTCCGCACCCTGGAGGACGTCGACGGGGTCAACGAGGTGCTGGTCGCCGGCCTGCCCGAGCGGGAGCTGCGGGTGGAGGTGGACCGGGTGGCCGCCGAGACCCTGGGGGTGCCGCTCCCGGCCATCGCCCAGGCCATCGCCAGCGCCGGGCTGAACCTGCCCGCCGGCACGGTCGAGGGCGAGCGGGAGGAGCTGCTCGTCCGCACCGATCAGCGCCTGCGCGGCGAGGCCGACGTGCGCGCGGTGGTCCTGCGGGAGGGCCCGCTGGGGGGCCAGCTCACCGTGGGGGACCTCGCCACGGTCACCGACGGCTTCGCCGAGCCCCGCAGCACCGCGCGGGTGGACGGGGACGTGGCGGTGCTCCTGACGGTGATGAAGTCCCCTGACGGCGACCTGCTGCGGGTGGTCGAGGGCACCCGCGCGATCACCGGCGCCTTCGAGGCCGAGGCCCCGCCCGGGGTGTCCACCAGCCTGCACGCCGACGCCTCCCGGGCCCTGGACCGCACCCTGGGCGACCTCTACACCAACGGGGGCATGGGGCTGTTGATCATCGCGGTGATCCTCGGGATCTTCCTGGGCTTCCGCAACTCGATCATGGCCGCGCTGGGCCTGCCGGTGGCCCTGGCCGGGGGCGTGCTGCTGATGCAGGCCCTGGGCATCACCATCAACATGCTCTCCCTGTTCAGCCTGATCATCGTGCTGGGCATCGTGGTGGACGACGCCATCGTCGTCATCGAGAACGTCGTGCGCTACGCCGAGCGCGGCCACCCCCTGCCGGTCGCGGCGGTGGTGGGCACCGCCCAGGTCGCCGTGCCGGTGATCGCGGCCACGATGACCACCATCTCGGCGTTCCTGCCGCTGCTGGTGATGACCGGGGTGATGGGGCGCTTCTTCTCGATCATCCCCAAGGTGGTGGCGGCGGCGCTGCTCGCCTCGCTCATCGAGGCGCTGATCGTGCTGCCCAGCCACCTGGCGGACTTCGGGGGGGTGCCCGAGAAGGCCGAGCCCCCGCCCTGGTTCGCCCGGATGCTGGCCGCCTACGACGCCGCGCTGGGCTGGGCGCTGGCCCACAAGGCGCTGGTCATCGGGGTCGTGATGTCCACCTCAGCGGGGGCCATCGCGCTGGGGGCCGCGGTGCTGCCGGTGGTGCTGTTCACCGAGGTGGACGCCGACGTGGTGGACGTGCGGCTCAAGATGCCCGTGGGCACGCGGCTGGAGCAGACCCAGGCCACCCTGGAGGCGGTGGACGCGCGCGTCCGGGAGACCCTGCCCGCCGACATGCTGCGCAGCGTGACGGTGCAGGCCGGCTACGCCCGCTCCGACCTCTTCCCGGACGACGGCTCGCACGTGGGCATGGCCACGGTGGACCTCGCGCCCTGGGACACCCGGGGCTACCACGCCGAGCAGGTGGCCGAGGATCTGCGGGAGGCGCTGTCCACCCTGCCCGGCCCGACCTCGCTCCAGGTGGTGATGATCCAGCAGGGGCCGCCCTCCGGGAAGCCCGTCGCCATCGAGATCATGGGAGACGACTTCGCGGTGTTGGAGGAGCTGGACCGGGAGGTGCGCGCCGCGCTGGAGGCCACCGAGGGCGTCAGCGACGTGGCCAGCGACTTCGACCCCGGCAAGCAGGAGCTGCGGGTGCGGGTGCGGGACGACGACGCCGCGCGGCGCGGGCTCACCGCGGAGCAGGTGGCCGGCGCCCTGCGCTTCGCCATCGCCGGCGGCGAGGCCACCACCCTGCGCGACGGCGACGACGCGGTGCCGGTGGTGGTGGTCTACGACGAGGTCGGCGGCCCCGAGGCCCTGGCCGCCCTGCCCATGCCCGCGCCCGGGGGCTTCGTGCCGCTGGGCGCGGTGGCCGACATCACCCCCACGCGCGGCTACTCGGCGATCCGGCATCTGGAGGGCACCCGGCGGCTGCGGGTGACCGCGGACGTGGACACGGCGATCACCACCTCGGTGGAGGTCAACCGGGCGATGCAGGCGCAGTTCGCCGACGTGCCCCACCGCCTGCCCGGCTACCGGCTCAAGTTCGGCGGGGAGTTCGAGGAGGTCAACCGCTCCTTCCGCTCCCTGTTCGAGGCCTTCTGGATCGCGCTGGTGTGCATCTACACCATCCTGGGGGCCCAGTTCCGCTCCTTCACCCAGCCGCTGGTCGTGCTGGCGGCGGTGCCGTTCTGCTTCATCGGCGTGGTGTTCGGGCTGCTGCTCACCCACTCGCCCTTCGGCATGATGGCGGGCATCGGGGCGGTCGCGCTGACCGGCATCGTGGTGAACGACAGCCTGGTGCTGGTGTCCTTCATCAACGACAAGCGCCGCGGCGGGGTGCCCCTGCTGCCGGCGGTGCGGGAGGCCGGGCGGGAGCGGGTGCGGCCCATCCTGCTGACCTCGGTGACGACCATCGCGGGGCTGTTGCCCCTGGGCATGGGCTGGGGCGGGGACAACCCGCTGCTGTCGCCGATGGCGACCTCGATCTCCTGGGGGCTGGTGTTCGCCACGGGCCTGACCCTGGTGGTGGTGCCCTGCCTCTACGTGGTGGTCGACCGGGGGGTGCTGCGGCTCACCGGCGCGCCCACGGTCACCCCGGACGACGACGCCCTGGACGACCTCGGCGCCCTGCGGGCCCTGATGAAGCCGGAGTATGAAGAGCACCTGGAGGACTCATGAGGCTGCTGCGCTTGACGATGGTGCTCTCGACCGTGGGGCTGGGAGGCTGCTGCTCTACCGGCGCGAGCTGGTGGTCCCTCGCCGGCCCGGGGGCCGGGCTGACCGCGCTCTCGGGGGACGACCCCGCCTCCCTGACCGCGCTGCCGGACGGCGTGGGGGGCTCCTTCGAGCCGGAGGGCGAGGCGGTGGACGCCTGGGTCTTCGACGTCGACGAGGCGCTCGACAAGCCGGAGCCCTGGTGGATGGACACCGCCGGGGCCCTGCGCAACGCCGAGTCCGGCGAGCTGCGCGGCGCGCCGGCCTCGGCGGCGGGCTGGGCCTGGGGCTGGACGGCGGTGAACATCGACCCCTCCCAGTCCGACGGCAAGAACCACTGGGTCGCATACCGGGGCGAGGGCGCCGACGGCGCCCAGGCTGGCCCGCTCACCATCGCACGCTGGATCCACGACCTGCCCTCGGGCTACTGGGCGGACGGCGCGGTGGCCGAGGAGGCCCTGCCTGACGGCTTCCAGGTGCTCGACGTGTTGAGCCAGGGCTCGGCGATGGTCCTGATCGGCGAGGACGGCACCCAGCTCCTCGCGGTGACCGTGGACGGCGCCTCGGTGACGCCGCTCCCCCTCTCCGACAGCCCCACCGGGCTCATCGCCGCGACCTACGGAGAGGACGGCGCCCTCTGGGTGCTCCAGGACACCGGGCGCTACCTGCTGACCCGCGCGGGGGGCTGCGAGGTGGAGCTGGGCCGCTGGGACGCCGACGCGGAGACCGGCGTGCAGCTCGCCACCCTCACCCCGGGAGGCGAGGCCGTGCAGGCCTGGGGCTTCGACCACGAGGGCAACGCCCTGCGCTGGGACGTGGCCACGGACTGCCAGAACACCGAGCACACTGTGGGCGCCGTCGAGGTCGAGGGGCTCGTCGAGGTCACCGGCCGGACCTGGGGCGAGGCGGGCACCTTCGCGGCCTCCTTCGCGGTGTCCAAGCGCAGCGAGCACGCCCACGCCGTCGAGCACTGCGAGGAGTGATGGTGCTCACACCACGATCAGCCGCACCCGGGGCCCGATGGTCACCTCCAGGCGCTGGCCGCCGACGTGGAAGTCCCCGTCCAGCATGTAGCTGAGGGGCTCGTCCGCCTCGATGACCATGCGGTCGGCCACCGCGTCGACCACGTCGGGGTGCTCGATCGGCCGCGCCCGCCAGATGTTGGGGAGCTGGCCGATGAGGGCCATGGGCCCGCAGGCCACCCCGACGGCGTGCATGTAGCCGGGGTGGTCGAGGCAGCGGTAGAAGGGCCTGAAGCCCAGCCCGATGTCGTCCACCGTGCCGGCGGCGATGGTCATCCACGTACCCTGGGTCCAGCGCCAGGGGCCCACCGTGACCTGGGCGCGCACCGGCCGGAACAGGTGCCGGATGAACTTCCCGCCGACCAGCGCCGAGGCCCCCGCCCGCACCAGCAGCCACACCGCGCGGGCAGGGTTGGGGTCGTCGCTGTCGTAGTAGACCTCCAGGAAGTGGGAGAGCAGGCCGTTGCCGAACAGGAAGCCGGCGTGCTCGCCCACCACGATGAGGTTGCGCTCGGCCACGCGGAAGGGCTCGCCGCTGTGGTACTGCTCCACCAGGCGGCCGAGCAGGGCCTGGGGCCGCCCCCGAATGCCCAGGCCCGAGGCCACGGTGTTCATCGTGCCCCCGCGCAGCAGCGCCACCGCCGGCATGGGGGTGTCCTGGTAGACCGACAGCATGGTGGAGAACACGACGTGGCTGGTGCCGTCGCCGCCGTTGATGGCCAGCACGTCGATCCGGCGCTCCTTGAAGCGCACCATCGCGCTGCGCAGGCCGTCCAGGTCGGTGGGCGCGGCGAGCTGCCCCTGCTCCCCCAGCACGTAGGCGAGCTGGTGCTGGAGGCCGGGGTTGCGCCGGTTGCGCCGGGAGCGCGGGTTGGTGACCACGCCGATGCCGCCCATTGCTCTCTCCGGGTTCACGAGCCAACGAGCGATGATACCCTCCCGGCATGCTGATCCTGCTGACCACCGACCACCGCGAGGGCGGCGGCCTCAGGGAAGGACCCCGGGTCCGCCCGGTGCGCGAGGAGCACTTCCTCGCCGACCCCTACGTCCGCGCGGTGCGCTCGGCCGGGGCCATGCCGCTGCTGCTGCCCCCGGGGGAGCCCGAGCTGGAGGCCCTGCTGGAGCGGGTCGACGGGGTGGTCATCACGGGCGGCAACTTCGACATCCACCCCGACCACTACGGCCTGGTGCCCTCCACGGCGCTGGGGCGGGTGGACGAGCAGCGCACCGACGCCGAGCTGCAGCTGGCCCGGCTCTGCATCGCCCGGGACGTGCCGGTGCTGGGGGTCTGCGGCGGCATGCAGGCGCTTGCGGTGGCCGCCGGGGGCACCCTCATCCAGGACATCGCCACCGAGATCCCCGGCGCCCTGGAGCACGAGCAGCCCACCGACCCCGCCGAGGGCTGGCACCAGGTCTTCCTGGAGCCGAGCATGCTGCGCCACACCCTGGGGCGCGCGCCGGTGGTCAACTCCACCCACCACCAGTCCGTCGCCGACCCTGGGGAGATGCGGGTGACCGGGCGGGCCCCCGACGGCGTGGTCGAGGCCATCGAGCTGGCCAACCACCGGTTCTGCCTGGGCGTCCAGTGGCACCCCGAGCTGCTGGGGGACCGGCTCTATCGGATGTTCATCGACGTCGCCCGGCGCTGAGCGCTACACCGAGCCCCGCCGCATCCACTGCCCGGAGTCCTCCTCCTCCGTGCCGACCATCGTGAACACCGTGGGCGCGAGCCAGGTGTCCTCGTTGGGGTGCTCCCCCTGGAGGAGCAGGCGCCAGCCGGGCAGGCTCGGGGCCACCAGGTCGTTCGCGCGGGCGGCGTCCACGCCCTCCCCCAGCGGCGCGTCGCTGCGCTGCCAGGGAGTGTCCAGAGGAGGTCGCCCGCCGTCCTCGAGCTGGGCGTAGAGCGCGTGCTCGTAGAGGGTGGTCTCCTCGATGGTGTCGTCGACCGCGATGACCGTGGGGAAGTAGAGGCAGGTCGGGTCCAGGCGCGGGAACACGATCCCGAGGGGGGGGAGGCGGCGTCGCCGGGGGGGCAGCAGCAGGCGCCGACCGGGCTGGCCCATGCGGAGCACCGCAAAGGCGGTGTGGTCCCCCAGCGGCAGGCGCTGCCGGACATCCTCGCCCAGAGGCACGCCGAGCGCTTCGAGCGCGTCGACCCCCACCGCGAGCTGCGCGTCGAGGCGCCCCAGGCGGTCCGGGCCGACGGCGCGCGCGGGGGCCTCGTCCCCGAAGGCCACGCCTACGTCTGCGAAGAAGCCCGTGCAGCGGGAGAGGTCGACCAGCTCGATGTCATCGAGGCGGCAGCCCAGGCTGACCGGGAGGGGGACGACCACGGCCAGGCCCTCGGTCCGCTCGACGTCCACCTGCACCACGAGCGCCTGCCGGCGATCCTCAAGGGCCCGGGCGAACAGGCGCGTGGGGCCAGCGCGGCGAACGGAGCGGGTGAAGATGCACATGCGCCCTCCTGGCGCGTCTACATGGTGAACACCGTGGGCGCGAGCCAGGTGTCCTCGTTCGGGAACCCCCCCTTCATGAACCGACGCCAGCCCTTCTGGTGGGCCGTCGCGAGGCCCTGGGCGCGCTTGACGTCCACCCACTGACCCAGCGGCCCCTCGGAGGCCTCCCAGTCGCTGTCCAGCGGGGGGCGGCCGCCCTCCTCGAGCTGGGCGAACAGCTCGTGGTCGAAGATCGCGGTCTCCCGCACGGCGCCGTCATGGATGTGCAGCGTGGGGAAGAACAGCGCGGTGGGGTCCCGGCGAGGGAAGACGAAGGCCATGGGGTGGTAGGTCCGCCGCGTCCTGCGCAGCAGGCCGAACAGGCGCTTGGGAGGCTCCCGCAGCTTGAACACCGCGAAGCCCCAGTCGGCGTACTGGGGCAGGGCGTCCAGCGCGCCCTCCGGCAGGCGGAAGCGTGCATCCAGGCGCCAGAACTCGGAGGCGTGGGGCACGAAGGAGGCCTCGAAGTCGCCGACGTCGTGGACCTTGAGGGGGGCGGCCTGCGGCGCGGCGCGTGCGGAGAGGCTTCGGGACATGGGCTCGAAGCGGGGCGGGAAGGCCGCCGCCATGTCCGCGAGGAAGTCGGCGTAGCCGGAGAGGTCCACGAAGCGCACGGCGTCCTCGCCGCAGGCGGGCGGCACGGGCAGCGGCAGGACCATCGCCAGGTCGGCGTCCGCGTCGAGGTCCATCGCGTAGACGAGGGCCTGCTTGCCGCCGCCCATCCCTCGGGCGAAGATGCGGGTGTTGGCCACCACCTTGACGGGCTGCGAGAAGCAGCACATCGGGACCTCCTGTCTCCCCCAAGTGTAACATTCCCCCGGGGGGATGAAAGTTTTTCATACAAATTCTCCATGCTTCAGCTCCGTGCGCTCCACGCCGCCGCCTTCCAGCCGCCCCCCTCGATTGAGGGCGCGGACGCCTGGCTGACCGACTGGCGGGCGCGGCGCCTCGCGGGCGCCCGAGGTCCGGCGGCGCGCCTCGCGGCGTCGCTCGACGCGGCCCTGCGCACCGAGATCGAGGAGCACTTCGACCGCGCGGAGACCTCGGACGCGGACCGGCGCGCCCTGGCCCGCACCCTGGATCGCTTCAACCGGCTCCACGGGAGCTACGGGCGCTTCCTCCGCCTGCTGCGGCCCACCCTGGACGAGGTCTCGGCGCGGGAGGGGCGGCCGGCCCGGGTGCTGGAGCTGGCCTCGGGCTCAGGGGCCTTCTCGATGGCGCTGGCGGTGCACGCCCGGCGCGCTGGCCTGGCCGTCGAGGTGACCGGCAGCGACATCCAGCCCGACTACGTCCGTGCGGCGAACGCGGCGTCGGAGGCGCGGGGCGCGGGGGTGCGCTTCATCCACCTGGACGCCTGCGCGATCGACCTCGACCCGGGCCGCTTCGACCTCGTCTTCATCGCCAACAGCCTGCACCACTTCTCGGCGCGGCAGCTCGCCGCGATGGTCGCCGGGGCACGGCGGGTGGCCACCACCGGCTTCGTGGGGGTCGATGGTCACCGCAGCCTGTACCTGCTGGCCTGGCTCGCGGTGGTGGGGGCCGTCCTGCCCCCCTGGCCGCTGTTCCTGCATGACTCGGTGGTCACCGGCCGCAAGCTCTATTCCGAGCCCGAGCTGGAGGCGATCACCCGCCTGGGCGCCCCGGACGCGCGGGTGTCGGTGCGGACCTCGTGGCCGGGGTACTCGGTGGTGGCGGCGCGGTGGGGGTGAGCTATGACGTCGTCAGGCTGAGGTCGAAGGCCTCCTGGGTCGCCCGGACCGCATCCCCCGGGGGCTGCGGCGGTAGGTGGAGGGGGTCAACCCCCATGAGGGTCAGGGTCTGCGAGAGGTACCCGCGCCAGTAGGGCCAGGCATCCCGAAGCGCTCGGGTCGCGCAGAATCGGCGTCTCTCCTCAATGGATTCGATGGGGCCCATCTGGTAGAGCAGCCGGAAGCTGGCCGCGATGCTGCACGGCAGCTCCGCCTCATCGGGCGTCGACAGGTCGAACTCGAAGCCCAGGATGACCTCCGCGCGCTCGGGATCCAGCGCGCGCCAGGTGGCGGTGTCCATCTCCAACCACACGGTGGCGTCGGCGGGGAGGCGCTCCGGGGTCTCGACGTTGGCGAAGGTCTCGTGCAGGTGCACGCGCTCCAAGCGGACCGGGGATCGCTTCTCAGAGTCGCTCATGCGTCTCTCCGGGGATGGTGGGGGACCACCGTCGGCATGACGAGCGAGCGTGATGTCGGCTGCGGAGCCGCTTTCGGCCAACAGGCTCCGCACGTTGCTCGGGCTGGCGCCACAGCACGACCGGCTCGTTCTCCAACGATGGCGCCCAGATGATGGGGAAGCGCTGTGGACACGCGGCGTACAGACGCTGCGCAAGTTGGCCCGCGTAGTCGCCCTCACGGCTCAGCTCAAGCAGCGCGTTGACGACCCGGATCAGCCGCGCGCGCTCAAGGTCGAGAGAGGGATCCACGCCGGCCTCATGAAACCAGGCGACGACCTCGCTCCAGCGCCAGATCCGGGTCCGGCCGGTCTCCCCCACAGGAGCCGGGAAGCCGCCCGGCCCCCGCTCACCGGTGGCGAGCTGGTTGATGCTCTGCCGGCTTCGACCGGTGCGCTCGGCGATCTCCGTCGCGGTGACGACGTCCTCGGGGGTGAGCCGGGTGACGGCGATCCCGGCACGCCAGACGTCACGGATGGCGGAGAGCACGGCGTCCTGAAGGGAAGCGGCCTCGCGGTCGAACTCCAGGAAGCCCTGCCCGTCCGCCGAGATCCCAAGGAGGGCGTCGTCGATCCCGCCGCCGTAGACGGCGGTCTCCAGGTCCTCGGTCAGCTCGGTCACGCCACCCAGGACGAGCGTGAAGTTGAAGATGGGGAGGGTGGGTTCAGACATCATCTCCTCCAGGAGGGGGACACCTTGCGATGTGCTTGAGGATCTTACGGGCATGGACCTCCGGGCGGCGAGGCGTCGAGTTGATGGAGATGGGGCAGAGGCGATGACCAGGGTCTCCACAGTACAGGCGGCCCCAGGCGTGTCCCGAGCACTTCTCGAAGCGCCACCCGGCGTCCTCGGCGGCCTGGACGGCCGCTTCAATGTGCTTGTTCGGATGTCTGGGCCTGCCCATGCGGACAGATAATGTCTGCTGTAGTCACTTGTCAACGTTGTCGTTCGACAACATCATAGTCACCACCAGTGCGTCTCGTCCAGCCCGGAATCCTCGGCCTCCGCCGCGTCCCAGGGCTTCGCGGGCAGGTACTTCCAGCCCCCGTCGCTGACCATGAACACGACGTTCCCTCGCTCGATGCGCTCGGCGTAGCGCAGGGCGGCGTGCAGGGTCGCGCCGCCGCTGACCCCGGCGAGCACACCCTCGACCTCCACCAGCCGCCGGGTCGCCCGCAGCGCCCTGTCCGCCGGGATCAGGTAGCGCGCGCTCAGGATGTCGAGGTCCACCAGCGGCGGGCAGTAGCCGTCGTCCAGGCTGCGCAGGCCCTGGAGGTGCTCCCCCATGCGGGGCTCCACCCCGACGAGGGCCACCCCCGGGTTGTGCTCCATCAGGCGGCAGCCCACCCCCATCAGGGTGCCGCCGGTGCCGATGCCGGCGACGAAGACGTCGATGTCGGGCAGCTCCCGGAGCAGCTCGGCGCCGGTGGTGTCGTGGTGGACGCGGGGGTTTACCGGGTTGTCGAACTGCCGGGTGGCCACCCAGCCGTGCGCGTCGGCCAGGCGCAGCGCCTCGTCGATGGCGCCGCGCATGCCCGCCCGGGGCGCGCACCACAGCACCTCGACCCCATAGAGGCACAGGATGTCGGCGATGCTGGGGACCACCCCCTCGGGGATGACCACCTTGAGCCGGTACCCCTTCTGCCGGGCCACCATCGCCAGGGCGATCGCCGTGTTCCCGGTGCTGGCCTCGACCAGCGTCCCGCCGGGCGCGAGCCGCCCCTGCGCCTCGGCCTGCTCCACCATGGCCAGGGCGATGCGGTCCTTGACGCTGCCGCTGGGGTTGTGGCCCTCCAGCTTGGCGAACAGGCGCACGCCCGGCTTCGGCGAGAGCCGGGGCAGCTCGACCAGGGGCGTGTCCCCGACGTGAGCGAGCAGGCCGGGGCGGGGTGGGGTCAAGCGTCCTCGGGCACCGTCATCGCGTGGAAGTCCAGCAGCCGGTCGATCTCCTCGTCGGGCAGGACGCCCCACTCCTTGGCGACCTCGCGCACGTTCTGGCCGGTCTTGAAGGCGTGCTTGGAGATGGCGGCGGCCTTGTCGTAGCCGATGGCCGGGGCGAGGCTGGTGCAGATCGCGAGGTTGCGCTCGACCGTGGCGCGGCAGTTCTCCTCGTTGGCGACGATGCCCTTCACGCAGCGGTCCGCGAAGGTGCGGGCGCCGTTGGCCAGGAGCTGGGTGGACTCCAGCAGGTTGATGGTCATCAGCGGCAGGTAGACGTTCAGCTCGAAGTTGCCGCTCAACCCGCCGATGTTGACGGCGACGTCGTTGCCCATGACCTGGGCGCAGGCCATCGTGAGCATCTCGCTCATGACCGGGTTGACCTTGCCCGGCATGATCGAGGAGCCCGGCTGGGTCGAGGGCAGCGCGATCTCGTAGAAGCCGGTGCGCGGGCCGCTGCCCAGCCAGCGGATGTCGTTGGCGATCTTGGTCAGGCTGGCGGCGATGGTCTTGAGCTGGCCGTGGGCCTCGACCACGCCGTCGCGGGCGCCCTGGGCCTCGAAGTGGTTGGCGGCCTCGACGAAGGGCAGGCCGATCTCGTCCGCGATGCGGGCGATGGCCATCCGCGGGAAGTCCTTGGGGCGGTTGATGCCCGTGCCCACCGCCGTGCCCCCCAGCGCCAGCTCCAAGAGCGCGTCACGGGCGGCCTCGGCCCGGCGGATGCCATGGGCGACCTGGGCGGCGTAGCCCGAGAACTCCTGGCCCAGTCGCACCGGGGTGGCGTCCATCAGGTGGGTGCGGCCCGACTTGACGATGTGGTCCCACGCCTCGGCCTTGTCGTGGAGCTGGGCGTGCAGGTGGCGCAGGGCGGGGATGAGGTCCTCGTGGATGGCGGTGGCCCCGGCCATGTGGATGGTGGCGGGGATGACGTCGTTGGAGGACTGCCCCATGTTGACGTGGTCGTTGGGGTGGACCGGGTCGTTGGTGCCCAGCTCGCCGCCCATCAGCTCGATGGCCCGGTTGGCGATGACCTCGTTGGCGTTCATGTTGGTGGAGGTGCCCGAGCCGGTCTGGAAGATGTCGATCGGGAAGTGGGCGTCGTGCTGGCCGTCGATGACCTCCTGGGCGGCCTGGGCGATCCACTCCGCCCGCGCCACGTCCAGGCGGCCCAACTCCTCGTTGGCCAGGCAGCAGGCCTTCTTGACGACGCCCAGCGCCCGGATGAAGCGCCGAGGGAAGCGCTTGCCGGAGATGGGGAAGTTCTCGACCGCGCGCTGGGTCTGGGCGCCGTAGTAGGCGTCCGACGGGACCTTGACCTCGCCCAGGCTGTCCTTCTCGATCCGGTACGACATGTGTGGCTCCATCCGAGCGCCTCGCGCGCTCGCCGCGAAGGTGGGCGAGGGCTATAACCGGCCCCATGAGCGGCCACCCCACCGAGATCCCGATCGACGAGCGCCTGCGGGTCACCGAGGTCTACGCCTCCATCCAGGGGGAGAGCACCTGGGTGGGCCTGCCCTGCACCTTCGTGCGCCTGACCGGCTGCAACCTGCGCTGCACCTGGTGCGACTCGGTCTTCACCTTCACCGGCGGCGAGCACCGCTCCATCGACGACGTGCTCGATGAGGTCGACCGCGTCGGCGTCTCGCTCGTCGAGGTCACCGGCGGCGAGCCCCTGGCCCAGCGCCAGGCGATTCCCCTGCTTCAGCGGCTGGTGGACCGGGGCTACACGGTGCTGCTGGAGACCTCCGGCTCCATCGACATCCGGCCGGTCCCCGACGCGGTCCACGTCATCATGGACCTCAAGCCGCCGGGCTCGGGGGAGGCCGACAAGAACCTCCTGTCCAACATCGAGGCCCTGCAGCCGAACGATGAGGTCAAGTTCGTGCTGGCCGACCGCCGGGACTTCGACTGGGCGGCCGACCTCATCCGGCGCTACGACCTGCGGTCCCGCTGCCGCGAGGTGCTGCTCTCCCCGGTGTGGGGGTCCCTGGAGCCCGCCGCGCTGGTGGACTGGGCGCTGGCCGAGCGCCTGCCCGCCCGGGTGCAGGTGCAGGTGCACAAGGTGATCTGGCCCCCCGACGCGCGCGGCGTCTGATCCGGCTCAGAGCGCCTGGACCAGCGCCTTGAAGTGCTTGAGCTGGGAGGGGTTGATGCTGTAGCTGCGGCGCGGGCCGTCGACGCGACCCACGACGAGGTGGGCCTCCTTGAGCACCTTGAGGTGCTGGGAGACGGTGGACTGGGCGAGCGGCAGGGCCTCGACCATCTCCCGACAGATGCAGGAGCCGCGCTCCATCAGCAAGCGCATCATCTGCACCCGGACGGGGTTGCCGAGGGCCCGACAGAGCTCACCGAGCTCCTGGACGTTGGTCGGGTCGAGTTCGGACGCGTCGTGAATGGGGTCCTGGTGTTCCATCGCGGTCTCTCGCAGGTGTCGGTCAGTCGATCAAGACGGACAGAAAATGTCCTATCGTGAGGGGACGATATTTTTCGCGCGGGCCGACGTCAACCATTTTCTGACCGTCCTTCCCACATGAGGTGCCTCAAGCGATACTGAAGTAGCGAGAAGGTTGAAGGATTCATGCAGCTCTCGGTCTGCCCGCACTGCTCCACGGCGCTGGCACCCGGCACCACCGCGTGCGAGGTGTGCCGGGGCACCTTTGATGAGGCGCGGCGCGTCGACGTCTACGCTTTCGGCGAGCTGCCCCGCCGGGCCTGCCCCGTGTGCGGGCGGAGCGCGCCGGACTTTGTCACCGTCTGCCCCAACTGCCTCGCCCACCTGGACCCCTCGTCCCCGCAGCCGCCGCCGCTGCCCCCGCAGCACCAGCTCCTGCTGGACACGCGCAGCTTCGAGACGTCCGAGCTGGTGGCCCTGACCGCAGCCCCTCCCACGCTGCCCTCCGCCGCGCAGCTCGGCCGCACCGGGCAGGTCGTCCACGACCAGCGCGAGACCTCCACCCCGCACACCGACGGCGCGCTCTGGACGGCCAAGGTCTGGGCCAGCTCTCCGCTGGGGGAGCGGCACCGCTCCCTCCACACCAGCGAGCAGTTCGGGCTGGAGGTCCACGAAGGCCAGGAGCTGACCCTCTGGGTGGAGCGCTCCGCCGCCGCCCTGGCGCTGCCGGACGCCCTGCGCGACCGGCGGGAGGACGGGCAGGGCTTCGTGGGCGTCCAGGGAACCTGCAGCCATGAGGGCGCCATCGACTGGCTGCTGCAGCTCCGGCTTCTCCAGGCGGTAGCCCCCGATAACGCCGTGTTCATCGACCTCAGCGCTGAGCAGGAGGTCGACCCTGTGGCCCTGGAGGACGCCGCGCCCCCGCTGGAGGCGCTCTACGGCGTGCACGTCCGGCGAGAGGGCGGCCTGGCCTGGATCCGCACCGCCGGGCTCGCCCGCCTGGGCAGCTACGAGTTGGAGGTCCTCGAGGTCCCCGCGGTGGCCATCCCGGCGGTACTCGAGGTCGTGCGGGCGGCCGCGCGGCGCTTCGTCGAGGCGCCCCTGCCCGGCCCCCGCAGCGGCTTCGAGGTGCCCGGCGGCCCCGACCTGTGCTGGCTGCCCTACGCCCACGCGCGCGCCGACCTGCCGCGCGGGCTCCCGGGGACCACCCGGGCGGACCGGGCCCTCGTGCGCCACCCCAGCGCGCTCTTGTTCGCCAGCGTGGCGGGGGAGCGACGCCCGCTGGCCGCCGCGCTCGCGCCGCCGCCTGCCCCCGCGCCGACCGCGCCCGCGCCCGCGCCCGAGGCCCCGACCGACCCTCCCCCACCGCCACCGCCTCGACCCCTGGTCCAGGACCTGCCGCTCCCCCCGGGGGCGCTGGCGCTGCTCTCCCTGCTGCTGCCGGGCGCGGCGCAGATGATGCTCGGTCAGGGCGGCAAGGGCGCGCTGCTGCTGGCGGCCTCCGTGCTGCTCTGCGGCCTCGGGGGCGTGCTGAACGTGGTCTGCGCGGTCGACGCCTGGCTGCTGGCCCGGCGCCTGACGCGGGGGGAGGTGCTCTCCCCGTGGCAGTTCTTCTGACGGCTCCGGCTACTCGGCGCCGCACTCCGCCAGGGTGTCGCCGTCGGCGGTGGCGATGAGCACGGTGCGGCCCTCGCCCAGGGCGACCTCGGCGCGCAGGGCCTCGCAGGCCGTGAGGGCCACCGCCGGGTCCGCCGCGCCCGCCCAGTCCGACGCCACCACGCCCACCCAGTCGCCGTCGAGGTCGTGCAGCTCCTCGAAGGAGGCGATGTGGCTGTAGGCGCTCGCCCGGTTCATCCGCTCGTCCTCGGACGGGGGCGCGGTGAGGACCGCCGCCGCCGCGACGCCCGCGGAGATCAGCGCGACGACCGCGAGGATGATGCGGCGCTTCCGGGCGCGCGCCTCCCCCCGCTTCTGGGCCATCTCGGCCTCAAAAGCGGCGAACTCGTCTTCATCCACCTCTCGCAGCTCTTCATCGAACGCATCTTGCATGGTCAGCAGCCGTTGGTGTCCGCCTCCGCGCCGTCCGCGCCGTCCTGGCCATCGCTGGCCCCGCCGCTGCCGGCCGTGCCGATGTCGAACACCGTATCCAGGTCGTAGGTCACCGAGGAGTTGCCCTGGCAGACGATACCCAAGGAGGGCCCGCCGCCGCCACCCCCGCCGTGACCGCCCAGGCCGCCGTCGCCGCCGCTGCCACCGCGCCCGCCGCTCCCGGAGTCGTCCTCGCCGCTGCCGCCGCGCCCGCCGCTGCCCCCGGTGCCGCCCGCGCCGCCGGATCCACCCGCGCCGCCGTCGCCGCCGTTGCCGGTGCGCACGGTGCTCTGAACCAGGTCGACGGAGCTGCTCACGAGCAGGATGCCGACGCTCGCGCCGCCCCCGGTGCCGCCGCTGCCCCCGGTGCCGGCGCAGCCACCCCCGCCGCCGCCGCCGCCCGCGCCGCCGTAGCTGTCGCAGACGAAGTCACCACCGCCGCCACCGCCGCCACCGCCGCCGCCGCCGCCGTGGACGCCGTCGGCTCCGGGAGAGCCGTTGGAGGGGGTGTAGCCGCTGGAGGAGAAGGTGCCGACGCTGGAGCCGCCCGCGCCGTTGCTGCCGTCGCCGCCGTCGCCGCCCGCGGTGCCAGTGGAGCCGCTGCTGTCCCCGGGGCCGCCCGCGCCCCCGCTGCCGCCCAGGGAGCTGCCCCCCGAGCTGCCGGTGTTGCCGGAGCTGGTGCCCTTGCCGGGCCGCCCGCCGTCGCCGCCCACGACGGTGCTGGCGCAGGTCGAGCCCCCGTCCCCACCGGCGCCCGCAGCGGGGCGGCTGCAGCTGCTGCAGAGCCCGGTGGAGTCCTCGCAGCCGTTGGTGCCGGTGTCGCCGTTCTGGCCGTTGCCGCCGCGGCTGCCGGCCGAGCCGTTGCTGCCATTCCCGGCGTTGCCGGCCTCGACGTAGACGCCGACCAGGGCGAGCCCGCCGCTGTTGCGCACGGTCAGGACGACGGAGCTGGCCCCGGTGGCGCTCGAAGCGGAGGCCTCCAGGGAGAGCTGCTGCCACTCGGTGTCCGCGCTCCACCCGCTGATCTCGGCGCCCGCCGCCCCGAACACCAGGCTGGGGGTGACGCGGCTGTCCCGCGCCCAGGCGTCGTCGGTGTCGTAGCCGCCGGCCAGGTGCACGCCCTCCTCGAAGTCGCCGCTCAGGGAGACGCTGCCGTCGGCGATGAGGATCCAGGACCGGCCCTCGGCGGCGGCGACGTCGTAGGCCGCGTCCAGGGAGCGCACCGGGTGGTCGGGGTCCAGCCCGTCGGCGCTGTTGGAGCCGCCGCTGGGGTCGAGGAACACCGCGTCGAGCAGGTCGCCGTCGAGGCCGTCGCAGTTGGCGTCCACGTAGTCGAGGTCGGGGTCGTCCACGGCGCCGGGGTGGGTGTCCGGGTCGCTGTCGTCGCAGTCGTCCGCCGGGAGGCTGCCCGCGTAGTCGGTGCACTCGGCGTCGACGTGGCCGTCCAGGTCCTCGTCCAGATCGTCGACCTCGCCGCTGCAGTCGTTGTCGACGCCGTCACCGCAGCGCTCGACGGCGTGGGGGCCGATCGAGGCGTCGTTGTCGTCGCAGTCGCCGCCGTTGGGGGTGACCCCGTCGCCGTCGTTGTCCAGCCCGCCCGCGTCCCCGATCACGACGTAGACCGAGTCATCGCCGACGTTGCCGTCGTCGTCGGTCACCGAGAGGGTGAGCAGCCAGTTGCCCGCCACGAGGTTGGTCCACAGGCCGGTCACCACCCCGTCGCCGTCCGGGGCGGTCGACGCCAGCTCGGTGGAGGCCCCGCCCTCGGAGGGCGCGACCGACCACACCGCCGTGAGGGTGTCGGGGTCCTGCTGGCCGTCCTCGACCTCGCCGATCAGCTCGATGCGGTCGGACGACAGGTAGTTGGCGAAGTTCTCGGGGGAGAGGATGACCACCACCGGCTCGGGCTCGGCCGACGAGATCACGATGGAGATGCTGTCGGTGGACGAGGCGCCGTACCGGTCGACCACCGACAGGGTGATGGCGTGGCGGCCCTCGCTCAGCACCGTCGAGAGCCGGCTGACCCCCGCGCTGTCCGGCATCACCTCGGCGCCGTCCGCCAGGATGCCGTCCACCGAGGAGGTCCAGGACACCGCGTTTATGTCCGCGAGGCCGTTGGCGTCGGCCAGGGTGCCCGAGAAGTCGATGGTGTCGCGGTCCGACCAGGTGCTGCCGTCGGTCGGGGCCGTGATGAGGGCCGCCGGATCGGCGTTCTTGTACGTCGGGTCGTAGTCGGTGTCGCAGCCCGCGAGCGCGAGCAGCGCCAGGGGGAGAGGCAGGAGGAGTCGGACAGGTTCAGGCCTGTAGATGCGCATGGTCATGACTGAAGTATAGACATGCCCCGATGCGCTCTGCAGTGAATCGAAACCTGACGGATCAGCGACGCGGCGCGCTCCCGGGGCGCCCCAGGCGGGCCGAGGCGTCGTCGATCTGCGCCTCGAGGGCCCGCACCATGGGGGCGAGGGCGGCCCGCGCATCGGCATGCAGGCCCTCCGCGAGGGCCTTCAGCGCGACCCGGTTGATGTCCAGCCCCCAGGGGGAGCGCATCCGCAGGTTCAACGCCACGGACGTGGACAGCAGCTCCAGAGCCTGACGCGGGTCACCCGCGACCCGCAGCAGCTCGGCCAGGGCGGCGGCGGTCCGGGCGAGGCCCATCGCGTCGTGGAGCTGCTGCTGGGCGCGGAAGGCCTGCACCAGCGCGGCCTCGGCCTCGGGCAGGGCGCCGCGCCGCAGCTCCAGCCGCCCCAGGGTCTCCCAGACCCGGGCCTGCTCCCGGGCCATCTGCAGGGACCGGTAGGTGGCCTCGGCCTCGCGGGCGTGCTCGATGGCCTGGGCGATGGCCTCCAGCTCCTGCCCCGGGCGGCTGGGGGCGTGCAGGGGCAGCCGGGCGAGCAGGTGGTTGGTCTCGGCCAGCTCGGCCCGATCCTCGGGCCCGGCGTCGGGCAGCCCGGTGAACAGGGCGCGGGACTCCCGCAGCAGGTGTGCGGCCCGCACCACGTCCCCGATGCGCACCCACACCGCCGCCTGGTCGTTGAGGAGCCGGGCGGCCGCGCGGGGGTCGTCGGCGTCGCGCCAGGCCCGGATGGCGAGGGTCAGCTCCTCCAGGGCGCGCTGGAGGTCGGCGGGGCTCCCGCGGTCGTAGCAGACCGAGGCGGTGAGGGCACGGAGCCGGGCCCGCAGCGCCGGCTCGGGGGGCAGGGTGTCGAGCAGGGCCGCCGCCCGGTCCAGGTCGGCGAGGGCGTCGTCGAGGTCGAAGCCCTGGCCCGCGCCCGCCCACTTCAGGCGCCCCAGGGCCAGGAGCAGCCTCGCCTGGAGGCGCTGGCGGACGGGGCCCTCGGGCACGCGCTCCAGCAGCGACCCGGCGGCCTGGAGGTGGGCGAAGGCCTGGGGCAGGGCGTAGAGCGGGACCGCGTGGGCCGCGTCGAGGTAGCGGGTGACGGCCGCCTCCAGCTCCCCGGCGGCGGCGAGGTGCCCGGCGGCGCGGGCCTGGGGGGCCTCGGAGGGGCCGCGCCTGGACGGGCCGCGCTCGATGGGCACCGAGCGGCGCCGAGGCGGTGGGGGCGCGGCGGGGGTCGGCTCCGGCGCAGGGAACTCCGGCGCAGGGGGCGCCACTTCGGGCTCCGCGACGGGCTCCGGCGGCTCTTCAGGGGCAGGCTCAGGAGGCGCCTCCGCGGCCGGTGCCGGCGACGCAGGCTGTGATGAGGCCGATGGCGTCGGCATCTCCGCGCTCGCCTCATCCGCCGGCTCGACCGGGCCGGCCAGCAGCTCGGCGAGCCGCTGGTTCCAGGCCCTGGACAGCGAGGGCAAGAGCTGGCCACGCAGCCACGCCGCCAGCGAGCCGGGCACGCGGAAGCAGCCCTCCCCCAGGTCCTCCAGCGGGACCCCGGCGTCGAAGGCGACCTGGAGGTCCTCCAGCAGCCGCAGCGCCGGCCGATCCAGCAGCCGCGCCACCAGCGCCACCTCGAACGCGTCTCCGACCACCGCGCCGGCCCGAAGCGTGCGCAGGATCTGCGGCGGGAGCGACTGGAGGGCGTCCTCGGGGGTGACCACCGGGGCCGGGGGCTCCTCGGGCGGGGCGGGGGCGGGCGGACGGAGCACCGCGTCGCCCAGGTCGCGCAGCAGCCCGGCGATCGGACCCTCGGCGGGGGCCTCCTGGAGGGCGAGCACCAGCGCCGGGCGCAGCCAGCCCGGCTGGTCCACGAGGCGCCGCACCAGCCCCACGGTGGCGGGGTCGGCGGCCTCGAAGGCCTCCAGCACCAGCGCGGAGGGCCCGGGCCCCAGCTCGGCGAAGCGGTTGAGGTCGGCGATGAGCCCCACGCCGTCGTCCCGGACCGGCTCGGCGAGCAGGCGCCGCCGCAGCCCCGAGCGCACCCGGTGGGCGGCCAGATCGAGCACCGGCGCGTGGGTCCCCAGCATGCGGTTCACCCGGTCCCGCGCGCTCAACAGCGCCCCCAGCGCCTGGGGCGGCCCGCCGCAGTGGACCCGCACGACCCGCCAGCCGGCGGGCGGCGAGGGCGGGGTCCCGCCGACCAGCGCGACGGTCCGCCCCGGCCGCGCCATCTCCCAGATCCTGGCCTGCTCGTCCATGCCTCGCCCTCCGATGACGCGCGCAGTGTACACCGGGGGCACACCCGGTTATCCGGGCGACATGGACGCCCGTGAGTACCTGCTCGGCCGGGGCGACGTCCACCAGGACGAGGTCGAGGACATCATCCGCGTTGCCCAGCGCCTCCAAGGAGACGAGGGGCTCTCCCACTATGGGGGGCTGGGTCGGATCCCGGGCCTGAGCCTGGACATGGACGTCCGCTACCTGGAGCGGGCGGTGCGCATCTACCGGCGCCAGAAGGCCGAGGCCGCCAAGGTGGCCGAGGACGCCGCGCGCCGCAAGCGCTGGAAGCTGGGGCGGGCCCGCTCCATGCTGGGGGCCGCGCTCGCCGTCACCATGGCGCTGGGCCTCACCCTGTACATCCTGGGCCTGTGGGGCTCGGGCAACATCGTGCACGAGCGGCAGGGGGTGCGGCTGGCCGAGCAGCACCTCGCCGAGGCCATCGACGGCTTCGCGAGCATCGCCCCCCCGGCCGCCGCGCTGGCCCGCATGCCCGAGGCCGAGCTGGACCCGCTGCTGCGCAGCGTCGCCCGGGGCGACGAGATCCTCAAGCGGGTCGAGGCCGCCGACCAGCTCGACATCGCTCTGGACAGCTACTTCGCCCAGCAGCCCGAGCCCCGCAGCGGCCGAGCCGCAGAGACCTGGCGCGCCACCCGTGCGGCCCAGGAGACCGCCCACCACAAGGTCACCGTGGAGGCCGAGCGCTACGAGAAGGCCGTCGACGACTGGCGGACCGAGGTCGAGAGCCCCTACGGCAGCGTCGCGGTGTGGCTGGGGCTGTCCTCGGACACGCTCTGAGGCCTCAGTTGGCGGCCACCGCCGCGCCCAGCCAGCGCAGGACCTCCTCGCCCTGGACCGTCCAGGCCCGGGGCAGGGCCCAGCCCGGCACGTCCCCACCCAGCTCGCCCTGCCAGGTGTAGCTCACCCGGGTGCGCTCGCCCATGGGGGTGAGCCGCCACACCCCGGCGGTGCGCAGCAGGCGGACGGCGTCGCCAGCGGGCGCGTCGGGGTGGACGGCGGCGGTCCACTGGAACACCCGGTCCGCGCCCTCCCGGGACTCGGTGAATCGGGCGATGTAGTCCCGCTGGGCGAGCGGGAAGGGCATGTCCAGGACGATCCAGACGGTCTGGGGGTCCAGCACCGTGCAGCGCTCGATGCGCGGGAAGGTGTCGGGGTACTTCGCGAAGTCCTTGAGGCGGGCCTCGATCCGGTCCGCCGGGGCGTCGAGCACCGCGACGCTCTGGCACCAGGGCTGGCCATCCGCGTGGGTGCACTGGACCTTCGCCGCGCCCTGGTCCGGGTCGCCCGCGCGCAGGACGTCCCAGGACGCGCCCGCCGGGGGCAGCGCGAGGGCGGCGCTCAGGAGGGGGAGGAGGAAGGACCGCACAGGGTGTGCTATACCCCCGCTCCCGGAGTGCAGCCATGATGGACGAGAAGCCTCACATCCGCGTGGTGGCGGCCGAGATCGAGCGTGACGGCCGCTACCTCATCACCCAACGCCGCGCCCAGGCCGTGCTGCCGCACCTCTGGGAGTTCCCCGGCGGGCGCGTCGAGCCCGGCGAGGACGACACCACCGCCCTGCTCCGCGAGGTCCGCGAGCGGGTCGGCGTGACGATCCGGGTGGGCGAGCTGTCCCTCCACGTCGCCCACGAGTACGACGAGTACGTGCTCGACCTGCTCGTCTACCGGGCCACCCTGACCGAGGGCGATCCCAAGCCCCTGCGGGTCGCGGACGTGCGCTGGGTCGCCCCCCAGGACTTCGGCCGCTTCGAGTTCCCCGGCGCCGACCAGCAGACCGTCGACAAGCTGCTCAACGGCGGCGATTAGTCGCCCACCACCGGCAGCGGCGCCGGCTCCACCGCCTCGACCTCGGCGTCCCCGCTGCGGTAGTCCAGCAGCAGGTGGTAGTGCCCCAGCACGTTCATCCCGACCAGGCCGGGGTTCCAGGGCGCGCCGTCCCGCTGGACCACGAAGATTGGCGGGCCTGGGACGGAGCCCAGGGCCACCTCGGCGGCCCGGTGGTAGCGCAGGGTGCGGGTCTGGGCGTTGCTGCGGCCGGTGCCCTGCCAGGTGCCCTCCCGCTCCTGGTAGAGGGGCAGGCCCAGGGCCTCGGCGTCCAGGTAGGTGCCCGTGGCGCCGTAGTCCAGCACCGGCCAGATCGTCTCGCCGTCGAGGGTCACCGGCACCCGCAGCCGCAGGCCGACCCCCAGCTCCCGGCGGGCGGTGAAGTCCGGGGTCAGCGTGACGGCCCCCGGAGCGTGCAGGCGCAGCACCCCGGCGGCGGGGTCCACCTCCACCACGAAGCGCCGCAGCAGGTTCGAGCCCAGCACGCCGGCCACCGCGTAGCCCTCCCCCTGCGGGATGGAGGAGGTCGCCGGCAGGTCCCGCACCGCGCAGCGCAGCCGGGAGACCTCGTGCCCGCCCAGGTCGAAGTCGGGCAGGGTGGCCCGGCGCAGCCCCACGCTGCCCAGCTCACCCCGGGTGCGGGCCAGGGTCGGCCGGGCGCGCAGCTCCTGCGCGGCGATCATGGCCGCGTCGCAGGTGGTGTGGGAGTAGCCGGTGTCGAAGAACCAGAGCTGCTCCCCCATGGCGCCGGTGTCCACGAGCACGTAGAGGCGCCGGGTGTCGTCGGGGACGTGCACGAGCGGCAGCTCCACGGCCTCGCCGTATTCGACCGGCGGGACGGGGAAGGGGCCAAGGCGCGCGCACGCGCCCAGGAGCAGGAGGGTGACCAAGGGCGCGCTCCGGGAGCGGCCATGCTACACCCCCGGTCGGCTGATCGAGCGCAGCGCGCGGCGGTTTGGCCGCGACTTCAGCAGGCGGACAGGTCAGGATGCCGTCGACATCGGAGGTTCGGATGCACGCTCTGCTGCTGCTGTCGTTGTTCTCCTGCGGGCCCAAGACCGCAGATGTCCCGCCCCCGGCGGGCCTGCCCACCCCGGACGCCGAGGGCAGCGTGCCCGACCTGCGCATCCACATGACCGAGCACTTCGCCCACCTCGACGCGGCCCGCTGGGGCTTCGTGATGGGAGACCAGGCGATGGCCGCCCGGGAGCTGGACTGGATCTTCTCCCACAACAACGCCGAGGACCTGCCGGAGGGCTGGCACGAGCGGGTCGCCGACATGCGTCGGGCGGCCTCGGCCGCGCGGGACGCCGAGGATCTCCAGGGCACCGCCGCCGGCATCGCCGCGCTGGGGGCGTCCTGCGGGTCGTGCCACGCCTGGGCCGGGGCCGAGGTGGTCCTCCCCGAGGGCCCGCCCCCGCCGTGGGGGGAGCCCGGCCTGCAGGGCCACATGGCGCGCCACCGCTGGGCGGTCGATCGCCTCTGGCAGGGCCTGCTGGGCCCCTCGGACGACGCCTGGGCCGCCGGGCTCGTCGGCCTCCAGGAGATGCCGCTGGGCACCTCGGACCTGGCCGGCGACGCCGAGGAGCTGGCCCACGAGTCCCAGGCCCTCGCCGACCGGGTCCACGAGCTGAGCGAGGCCGGTGGCCAGGCCGCCGACCTCGACGCGCGGGCGAAGGTGTATGGGGAGCTGCTGGAGGTGTGCGCGGACTGCCACAAGCAGGTGCGGGGGTTGTAGGGAGCGGGGACGTCGCGGTGGAGGGCGAGGTCTCGCGACGGGTGTTGGCGCGAGGCGGATCGGGTCGTGTGGGGCTGGGAGGACGCTCGGCGGGGCGGATCGTCGGCGGCTGGCAGGGGCCTCGTTGACGGTCGTGGCGCTCGATTCGACGGCGTCCCGATCTTCAGTGGGGCCCTCCTGCGAGCGCCAACGCTCGGCGCGCGGCGCCCGGCGCTTCTCGCGCCGGATTCCTTGGGTGGTGCGTGAATCCTCACCCAAGGAATCCGTCGCGATCAGCGCCACGCGTGGGTACTGGCAAGACGTACCCAGAAAGCTCGGACGCCGTCGAATCGAGCGAAACACCCCTCGGAAGGGCGGCCCCGAGTCACCCCGGAGCCGCCCCGCCGAGCCTGGACCCCGCCGCCTCCGCGACGCCGTGACCGACGCCTGCATCAGCGACGAGGCCCACCGCTACGCCAACGTCGGCACCCCCTCCGACGGCCTCCAGTACACGCTCTTCTCCCGCACCAGCAGCCCCGCGCCGACCAGCTCGCGCCGCAGCGTCGCCGTATCGGGGTGGTGCTGCTTGATCAGCGCGTTCAGCTCCAGCTCGCCGTAGTGGTGGTCCGGCTCGATCCGCTCGACCAGCCACTGCAGGATGACCTCCCGCTTGCGCCGGCTCGCGGGGATCGCCACCAGGCGCTCCCCGTCGATGAAGCTGTCGTGGACCTTGGCCGCGAACGCATCGTGGTCCAGGCTGGCGGTGGCCGCCGCCACGGTGTCGGAGGACAGCACCTGCTTGGACAGCGCCTCGATGCGCTGCGCGCACAGGCGGTAGGTGTGGGTCGTCCCGTCGATGGTGCGGGTCACCAGCCCCAGGTCCCGCAGGCGAGCGAGGTGGTGGGAGACGGTGGGCTCCTTGAGATCCAGCAGCGCGGCCAGCTCGCCGACCGTCGCCTCGCGGCGGGCCAGCACACCGACGATGCGCAGCCGGCTCTCGTTGGCCAGGGCCTTGAAGAAGTCCAGCAGGGTGTTGAGATCGGACTCGGTCATGGCGACCTCCTTCGACGGTCATCTAATTCAAGTTTTATCTAATTAGATGATTATCGAAGGTCAAGAAGATCGCTCAACCCCTCCCAGCCGATCGGCATCATTCTCGGGCCAACCTCTATAATAGTGCGGCCACTTTCGCCCGGTCAGCCAGAGGTGGGCCACCAGCCAGCTCGCCCGCAGGACCGAGGGCAGGCCCACCACCAGCAGATACAGCGGCCCGAAGCGCCGGGACTGCGCCGCGTGCCCCATCTCGTGGGCCCGGTTCCGGGCGTCCAGGTCGATGTAGCGGTTGCTCTGCTGGGACCAGAACACGAACCAGCCCAGGGACACCGCGCCGTGGCCGACCTCGACGACCCGCAGCCGGCCCACGCGCTCCACGGCCAGGGTGTTGCCGCTCCAGCGGTTGAGCAGGTAGACCAGCGCGCCGAGGGCGGTCTGGGGCAGCTCCCAGAGGAGGAGGGCTATCGCCTCACCCCCTGCACGCACACGTCCACGGTGTCCCCCAGCTTCGCCCGCAGGGACTCCGGCAGCGGCGGCAGCGGGCCCTCCAGCAGGGCCAGGGAAGCGGTCACCCGGGCGTCGAAGTCCGGGTCCCCGGAGGAGATCGCCAGCAGCGGCGCGCCCAGGGTGTTGTCGGCCTGGATGGGGAAGCGCAGGGTCGTGCAGCCGGGGTCGCTGCGGGGGCCGACGAGCTGGTCGAGCACCGAGGTGACATTCTGGCGGTAGCGGTCCAGGGTCGGGTCGGTCCACCGCAGGCGCAGCACCGCGGTGCCCGCGATCGGCTTCGCGGCGAGCGCCGCCCGCAGGCAGTCCTCCACCGGCTCCGCGTCGCGCTGGTCGTGCCCGGCCACCGGCCCGAAGCGCAGCAGGGCGCCGTCGGCGTACCGAGCGATCCAGTCGTCGGGGCGGGCGGGACAGGAGTCCAGGAAGGGGGCGAGCGCGGCCAGCTCGGCGGGGCTGGCCTCGCCCGCCTCCACGGTGGCGGTCCAGCCGGCGAGGGCGGCGGGCAGGGCGGCGAGGAGCAGGGTCATGCCGTCACTCTACCGCCGCCGTCGCCGCTTCGCCGGGGGCGGCTCCGCCAGGCGCTCGGGCATCTCGGCCAGCACCCAGGCCGTCGCCGCCATCAGCCCGACGTTGTGCTGGAGATCCGCCAGGACGATCTTGTCGAAGGTGTCCGCCCGGGTGTGGTGGATGGGCCAGTAGGTGCTCAGGTCGTGGTTCATGCCCAGGCCGACCACCCCGGCCTCCACGCTGGGCCAGACGTCCGCGCCCGCGCCCCCCAGGTCCCAGGTCCCCCCGCCGTGGGGCCCGAGCAGCGCCTCGAGCTGCCACATCAGGCCCTGCGCCCGCAGGCGGTCGGGGTCCTCGGGCCAGGCCCGCAGGTCCAGGCTGAAGCCGTCCGCCCGCCCGTTGCCCGTGTCGGACTCGATCGCGGCGACGTGCTGCGGCAGCTCGTCGGCGTGGACCTCGGCGTAGTTGAAGCCACCGCGCAGGCCGTTCTCCTCGTTGGTGAACAGGACCACGCGGACGGTGCGGCGGGGGCGCATGCCCTGGGCGGCGATCAGCCGGGCAGCGTCCCAGACGATGAGGCAGCCGGAGCCGTCGTCCTGGGCGCCCTGACCGACGTCCCAGGAGTCCAGATGGCAGCCCAGAAGCACGATCTCCTCGGGGGCCTCGCGGCCGGGCAGGTCGGCCACGACGTTGAAGGACGGCGCGTCATCACGGCGCTCCGAGGACAGCTCCAGGTGGACCCGCAGGGTGTGGCCGGCCGCCGCCAGGCGCCCCAGCCAGGCGGCCTCCTCCACCGAGAGCGCAGCGGCCGGGACCCCCGGGCCGTCCTCCGGGTAGCGCACCCCCCCGGTGTGGGGGGTGTCGAGGCTGACGGGGGTGACCGAGCGGATGAGCACCGCGACCGCCCCCAGCGCGGCGGCCCGGCTGGCCCCCTGGGTGCGGTACTGCACCGTCTCGCCGTAGGTGGTGAACGGCACGTTGTAGAGCACGATCCGCCCGGAGACCCCGGCCTCGCCCAGGGCGTCGAGGGCGTCGAAGGAGTCCACCACCACGACCTCGGCCTCGACGCCGCCCTCGGGGGTGGGCAGGGTGCCCCCCAGGCCGATCAGGCTCAGCTCCCGCTCCATCGGGGCCAGCAGCCGGCCGCGCTCGGGGCCGCGCACCCACACCGGCACGGTGACAGGCTCCTTGTGGACCGTGAAGCCGTCGGCGGTCATGGTCTCGGCGGCCCAGTCGATCGCGCGCTCCAGCGCGGCGGAGCCGGAGATCCGGTGGCCGATCTCGTCGCACAGCACCTGCAGGCGCTCGTAGGCGGTGGTGTCGACCGCGGCGGCCTCGGTGAGGACGCGCACCTGCTCACCGTAGCGATCCTTGAGGGTTGGCGGATCTTCATCGCTGGCCATGAGCGGAAGCGCCAGGAGGGCCAGCAGCAGGGGGCGGGCGCGCATGGATCAACTCCAGGGATGCGGGCGGGGTTCAACCTGTATACTGCGCGCCCTATGCACGCCTCCTCTGCGCGCCGCTACCGCATCCTCGAGGTGCTGGGAACGGGTGGCTTCGGCACGGTCTACCGGGCCGAGATGACCACCTCCGCCGGGCTGCGCCGTGAGGTGGCGCTCAAGGTGCTCAACGAGCGCGCGGCGGCGGACGAGCACGCCGCCGCCCGGCTCCGGGACGAGGCCCGCATCCTCTCCAACCTCAACTACATCGGCATCGTGCGGGTCGACGACCTGCTCCAGCTCGACGGGCGCTGGACGATGGTGATGGAGCTGGTGGACGGGGTTGACCTGGAGCGGCTGCTGGAGCGCAGCGGGCCCATGCCGCCCTCCGTGGCCCTGGAGCTGGTGGCCTCGGTGGCCCGGACCCTGCACGCCGCGACCCTGGCCACCGACGCCGCGGGCCGGGCCCTGGAGCTGGTCCACCGGGACATCAAGCCGGCCAACATCCTCGTCACCACCGGGGGGATCACCAAGCTGCTGGACTTCGGGGTCGCGCGGGCGCAGCTCGACGAGCGGGAGGCCGCCACCCAGGAGGCCATCGTCATGGGCTCCCTGCCCTTCCTGGCCCCGGAGCGCTTCGGCTTCGAGGACCTGCCGGCGGGGGACGTCTACGCCCTGGGGGCGGTGTTCTACGAGGCCCTCACCGGCGAGCGCTTCGGGCGCACGCGGCTCTCGGAGACCGGGCACAAGCAGAAGCTGCGGGAGGCCCTGCACACCGCCTGGGAGCAGCTGCCCCCCGAGGGTCGGAAGCCGCTGCTGGAGTTCTGCGCCCTGGCCCTGGCCTTCAAGCACCAGCGTCGCCCCACGGCGGCGGCCTTCGCCGCCCGTGCCGACGAGCTGGCCCGGGCGGCGAAGGGCCCCACCCTGGCCGCGTGGGCCGCCGAGCACGTCACCCACGCCCTCAAGTCCCGGGGGCACGCCCCCGCCGACGGCCTGTGCGGGGCCGTGCTCACCGAGGTGGCCTCCCAGAACACCCTGGTGGTCACCCGCGAGGAGATCGGGCTGGTGATCCCGCCCGCCCCCGTGTCCGCGGAGCCCCCGACCGAGCCGCCCCCTGCAGCGCGGCCCTCGACGGAGACCCCGACCGACGACCCGGCGACGCCCCCGCCGACGCACCGCCTGGGGGTCCTGTTCGCCTTCGGGGCGCTGGGGCTGGCGCTGAGCCTGGGGGGCATGCTGGCCTGGGAGCGCCTCCGCGCGCCGCCTCCTCCGCCGAGGGTGGCCTTCCCCGAGCTGCCGGAGGGCCCGCGCCTGACCCTGGACGACGTGGTCGCCGCCGCGCCCGAGCCTGCGGACACCGAGCCGGTGGCGTCGGAGGCGCCGACCGCCACGCCCCCTTCAGCGGAGGGCCCCTCCGATGATCCCGATGAGATCGAGGTCACGGAAGAGGTGCCCGCCGACGCGAGCCCCTGGGATCCCGTCCGCACGCAGCCGAGCCACCCGACCCGGGCCCTGGGCCCCCGAGGGCACGTCCTGGTCCTGGGCGAGGCGGAGCACGCCTACCTGGTCGGCGCCAGCGGTCAGGTGGAGCCCGGCCCGGTGAGCCCGGGGGTCTACACGGTCTTCCCCTCCTTCCCCGGGGGCTTCACGGTCAAGGGCCCGGACATCTCGGTGATGGACGGGCAGACGGTGGTGGTCCGCTGCGTGGAGAAGACCCGGACCTGCGCGGTGGACCCGGAGGGGCGGTGACTACCCCTCCGCCCGACCCCGCCGCGGCGCGAGCTTGATGCCGCCGTAGAGGGCGTCGATCGGCAGCGAGAGCGTCACGCTCTCCAGCCAGAGGGTCTCGCCCGCGCCGAAGGTGTGGCGGCGCCACTCGCCCTCGGGGGTGCGACGCAGCACCGTGACCCGGGCCTCGTCGGAGTGGAGCACGGCGTACTCCTTGAGGCTCTCCAGCTTGCTGTAGCGCTCGAACTTGCCGCCCTGGTCCCACTGCGCGGTGGAGGGGGAGAGCACCTCAGCCACCAGGCAGGGGTGACGGATGAACAGGGCGTCGGGGTCCTCGTGGTCGCGGGGATCGCAGGTGACGACCACGTCCGGGTAGAAGGCGGCGTCGGCCGCGTCCACCCGCACCAGCATGTCGCCCTTGTGGACCTCGCAGGGGTGATCGTGAAGGTGGTTCCAGATGGTGGCAAAGAGGGCACCAGCGACCAGCTCGTGGTTGCGGCGGGCGCCGGACATCGCCCAGGCCTCGCCGTCGACGAACTCGTGCTTGATGTCGCTGTCGGCTTCGTAGGCGAGGAAGTCCTCGAGGGTGGGCAGCACGGCGGGGGCAGGGTGTGACATGGGAATCCTTGATGTTGGTTCACCCATACTCAACCCGTTTTGCTGGAGGATGCACGGTGACCGTACGTACGGTGGCGATCGTACTTTACACCGGACATTGTACCCGGGTCGCCGCGACCCGCGTTAACGCAGCAGTGGGGTCACGGCGTCCTTGCCCCCGGCCCGAAATAGCGGACCCCCCTCCCCCGTAGACCCGCGCACCATGACCGACAACGGCCCGACCCCTGCCCCCGCGCCGCCCCCCGAGGGGGGCCTGTTCGAGCTGGTGGTGTCCCGGCCGATCGCCGTGCTGATGATCTTCATCGCGGCGGCGGTCTTCGGCTTCGTCTCCTACAACCAGCTCCCCCTGAACCTCATGCCGGACCTGAGCTACCCCACGCTCACCGTCCGCACCGAGTACGCCGGGGCCGCCCCCCAGGAGGTCGAGTCCCAGGTCAGCCGCCCCGTCGAGGAGGCCCTGTCCACCGTCGACGGCCTGGTCTCCATCGAGTCCCGGTCCCGGGCGGAGAGCTCGGACGTGGTGCTGGAGTTCAACTGGGGCACCGACATGTCCAGCGCCGCCCAGTCGGTGCGGGAGCGGCTCCAGACCACCTGGCTCTCCGAGGGCGTGGGGCGCCCGCTGATCCTCAGCTACGACCCCTCGCTCGACCCGATCCTCCGGATCGCCCTGTCCATCGACCCTTCAGCAGAGGATGCCCCCGAGGGTGCCGCCGCGCTGTTCCTGCTGCGCGAGCTGGCCGAGGAGGAGATCAAGCGCGACCTGGAGGGTCTCGACGGGGTCGCGGCCGTGCGGGTCCGGGGCGGTCTGGAGCGCCAGGTGCTCGTCGAGGTGCGCGAGGACTGGCTGGCCGCCCGGGGGGTCACCCTGGACCAGGTCCGCAGCACCCTGGTCAACGAGAACGTCAACCTGGCCGGCGGCTCGATCCGCGAGGGCGACACCGAGTACCTGCTGCGCACGCTGAACGAGCTGACCACGGTCGAGGAGATCGCCGGTCTGGAGGTCGTGCGCTCCGACGGGGTGACCATCCCCATCGGCGAGCTGGCCGACGTGCGCGAGACCTTCAAGGACCGCGAGGTCGTCTCCCACCTCGACGGCCGCGAGGCCGTGGAGATGGAGGTCTTCAAGGAGGCCGACGCCAACATCGTCACCGTCGCCGCCCGGGTGAAGGCCTGGCTGGGGGACCCGGCGTCCGCGCGCGGCCCTCCGGAGCCCGCCGCCGAGGGCATGCCCGAGTGGATGAAGGGCCCGCCCACCCTCGCCGAACGCCTGCCCGACGCGGTCACCTTCGCGGTGCTCGACGACCAGGCGCAGTTCATCGAGGAGGCCGTCGCCAACCTGCGCTCCACCGCCGTGCTGGGCGGCTGGCTGGCGGTCATCATCCTCTTCCTGTTCCTGCGGGACCTTCGGGCCACCTCCATCATCGCCACCGCGATCCCCATCTCGGTGATCTGCGCCTTCGCCCCCATGTACCTGGGCGGCGTGTCCCTCAACCTCATGTCCCTGGGCGGGCTGGCCCTGGGCGTGGGCATGCTCGTGGACAACGCCGTCGTGGTGCTGGAGGCCATCCAGGTCTACCGGGAGCAGGGCGCCTCGCGGAAGGACGCGGCGGTGGCCGGCGTGCGCGAGGTCGCTGCGGCGGTCACCGCCAGCACCCTCACCACCGTGGCGGTGTTCCTGCCCATCGTGTTCGTGGAGGGCGTGGCCGGGCAGGTCTTCGGCGACCTGGCCCTGGCGGTGGTGGTCTCGCTGCTGGCCTCGCTGCTGGTGGCGCTGTTCTTCGTGCCCATGCTGGCCGCCCGGGAGCTGCGGCTGTCCCGCGACGCCGTGGGGCTCAGGGACCTCTCCAGGGGGCAGCGCTTCCCTGCCTGGGCCGAGCTGAAGGACAGCGTGGCGCAAGCCCGAGCGCGGGGCGGCCTGCGCTGGCTCGTCCTGCCCTACGCGCTGCTGCGCTTCGCCCTGCGCCTCCCGATGGAGGCCTTCGGCAACCTCCTCCTGCTCGGGGCGGCCCTGGGCGGGCGGCTGGTCGTGTGGGCGGGGCGCCCGGTGGCCTTCGGCGCCCACCGCGTCGCGCTGGGGCTGGCCGAGGGCTTCGGGCGGGCCTACGACCGCCTCGCGGCGCGCTACCCGGAGCTGCTGAGCGGCGCGATGGCCCGCCCCGGCGGGGTGCTGGTGGGGGCGTCGGTCGCGCTGGTCCTCGCCCTGATGGGCATGGGGCTGACCGGACGGGTGCTCATCCCGGAGGTCCATCAGGGGCGGTTCACCGTGGAGCTGGCGCTGCCCGTGGGCACGCCGCTGGACCGCACCGTCGCGGTCATGTCCCGGCTGGAGGCCGAGGTCGGGGCGGTCGACGGGGTGGCGCGGGTCTACTCGGCGATCGGCAGCGAGGGCCGGGCCGACGCCCGCCCCGACGAGGGCGAGCACAGCGCCCGCATGCTCGTGCAGCTCAGCCCCTCCGCCGACCCCGAGACCCTGGAGCGCGCGGTCATCCATGACGTGCGCGCGCTGCTGGCGGCCGACCCCGACGTCGAGGTCAACGTCGTGCCCCCGGCGCTGTTCACCTTCCGCACCCCCGTCGAGGTCGTGCTCACCGGCACCGAGCTGGACACCCTGCGCCGCCTCTCCGACGCGGCCGTGGCGCGCTTGACCGACGCCCCCGGCCTGCGGGACGTCAAGAGCTCCCTGGTGCCCGGCTACCCCGAGGTCCGCATCCGCTACGATCGCCGCCAGATCGAGCGCTTCGGCCTGACCACCGCCTCGGTCGCCCAGGCCCTGCGGGACAAGATCCAGGGCGCCGAGGCCAGCCGGCTCTCCCGCGGCGAGCGCAAGGTGGACCTCGTGGTGCGCCTGATCGAGCGGGACCGGGAGAGCGTCGAGGACCTCGCCCGCATCAACGTCAACCCGCGCCTGGATCCGCCCATCCCCCTCACCGCCGTCGCCCGCCTGGAGTCCGCCGAGGGCCCCTCCGAGATCCGGCGGATCGACCAGCAGCGCGGTGCGGTGATCACCGCCAACCTCGACGGGCTCGACCTCGCGTCCACCGACGCGGTCGTCACCCGGGCGCTGTCGGGGCTGGAGTTCCCCGAGGGCTACGACTTCCGGGTGGCCGGGCAGACCCTGGAGATGCAGCGCAGCCTGCGCTCCCTGTCCTTCGCGCTGCTGCTGGCGGTGTTCCTGGTCTACGTCATCATGGCGAGCACCTTCGAGAGCCTCGTCCACCCCTTCGTCATCCTGTTCGCCGTGCCCCTGGCGGCGGTGGGGGTGGTGCCGGCCCTGCTGCTGACCGGGACCAGCCTCAGCGTCGTCGTGTTCATCGGCTTCATCGTGCTCGCCGGCATGGTGGTCAACAACGCGATCGTGCTGGTGGACCGGATCAACCGGAGCCGCGCGGAGGGCGCCGACCTCGACGAGGCGTTGCTCTCGGCGGGCCGCGCCCGGCTGCGCCCCATCCTCATCACCACCGCCACCACGGTGCTCGGCCTGCTGCCGCTCTCCCTGGGCTTCGGCGCGGGCGCGGAGATCCAGCAGCCCCTGGCGCTCACGGTGATCGCGGGCCTCCTGTCCTCCACCCTGCTGACCCTGCTGGTGGTGCCGGTGCTCTACCGCATCGTCGCCGCCCGGGTCGCCGCCCTGGTGGAGGCCCCGTGAGGCGCTGGCTGCCCGAGCTGGCGGTGCGGCGGCCGGTCACGGTGCTGATGGGCTTCCTCGCGCTCATCGTCATGGGGGTCATCGCCTTCCTGGACATCCCCCTCCAGATGATGCCGTCGGGCTTCAACCCGCCGTACATGTGGGTCTGGGTGCCCTACGACGACAGCACCCCCCAGGAGACCGACGCCCAGATCGTCGCGCCCATCGAGGCCACGCTGGCCACCGTGCCCGGCATCAAGGAGCTGGGCAGCCGGGCCAGCGCCGATCACGCCAGCTTCAACCTGGAGTTCTACCAGTCCGTCGACCTGGACGAGGCCTACAACGCCGTCGCCGACCGCATGGAGCGGGCCCTGCCCGAGCTGCCCGACGACGTGCGGTACTACGGCATCTACCGCTTCGATCCCTCAGACGAGCCCATCGTGTGGGCGGGTGTGTCCATCGGCAAGGAGCTGGAGGACCCCTACTACCTGATGACCGAGGTGGTCCAGCGCCGCCTGGAGCGGGTGCCGGGGGTGGCCAAGGTCGACGTGTGGGGGGTCGACGAGAAGCTCGTCTTCATCGAGTTCGACCGCGAGGCCCTGTTCGCCCACGGGGTGAGCCTCTACCAGCTCATGGGCAAGCTCTCCAGCGACAACTTCCAGCTCGCCTCGGGCCGCATCACCGACGAGGGCCAGGTCCGCTACGTGCGCTCCCTGGCCCGCTACGAGGACATCGACGCCATCAAGCGCACCCCCGTGGCCCCGGGCGTGGTGCTGGAGGACGTCGCGGACGTCCGCTACCGGGTGTCGAAGAGCGCCTCCATCAACCGCATCAACGGCGAAGAGGCCGCCGCCCTGGCCATCAACAAGGAGTCCACCGCCAACACCGTCGAGGTCGCCAACGCCGTGCAGGCCGCCTTCGACGAGCTGTCCGCCGACCCCCGGCTCAGCGCGATGGAGTTCTTCACGTTCTTCTCCCAGGGCGAGCTGATCGAGGAGTCCATCGACAACCTCACCGCCACCGCCCTGCAGGGCGGGCTCTTCGCGGTGCTCATCCTGTTCGTGTTCCTGCGGGAGATCCGGGTCACCCTGCTCATCGCCGCCAGCATCCCGATGTCGCTGATGATCACGGTGACGGTGCTCTACTTCACCGGGGGCACCCTGAACCTGCTCTCGCTGATGGGCCTGATGATCGCCGTGGGCATGGTGGTGGACAACGCCATCGTGGTGGTCGAGACCATCTACCGCCGAAGACAGGAGGGCCTCGACCGGATCGAGGCGGCGGTGGACGGCACCGCCGAGGTCAACCTCGCCATCGTGCTGTCCACCATGACCACGATGGTGGTCTTCCTGCCGCTCATCCTCATGAGCGAGGACGCCATGTTCTCGTTCTTCATGGGCTCCCTGGGCTTCCCCGTGGTCTTCGCCCTGGCGGCGAGCCTGCTGGTGGCCCTCATCTTCACCCCGCTGACCACCGCCTACATGAAGCGCGGCCAGGTCAAGGGCGACCCGGGCTGGATCGTGTGGCTCTCCGCCCGCTACGAGCAGGGCCTGCGCTGGATGCTGACCCGGCGCTTCGACACCTTCGTGGGCCTGCTGGGGGTGCTGATCCTGACCTTCGTGGTCCCGGTGAAGGCGGTGGGCTGCACCGACCAGGCCAGCGGCAACCTCAACGACTTCACCCTGCGCTTCCAGGTGCCGGGCACCTTCTCCTATCCCGAGCGGGTCGAGGTCATCGACACCATCGAGGGCGTGCTGGACGACCACGCGGCGGAGTGGGGCCTGCGGGTCTACCGCACCCGGATGCGGGACACCTCCAACTACGGCCGCACCTACGTCTACATTCACGACGACGGCCCGATGGAGCTGGACGACGTGCGCGAGGCCGCCCTGGAGGCCATGCCCGAGCTGCCCGGCGTGCGCGTCTGGTCGGGCTACGGCGGCAGCAGTTCGAAGACCGCCAACACCATCAGCCTCTCCCTGGAGGGCGAGGACAGCGACACCCTGATGCGCCTCGCCGACGAGGTCCTGCGCCGGGTCCGCGACGCCCCGGGGGTGCTGGCCGTCGAGAACGCCCTGGACGAGGAGAGCAGCGAGGAGCTGCGCGTCCACGTCGACCGCGACGCCGCGGCCCGCTACGGCATCGACGCCACCACCGTCGGCCGCACGCTGGCCTTCGCCATGCGCGGGCGGGAGCTGCCCGAGCTGTACATGGACGACCAGGAGGTCACCGTCTACGCGCGCTTCTCCTACGAGGACCGCCAGGACGTCGACACCCTGCGGGACTTCCCGCTCTTCTCCCCCCTGACCGGCGCCCAGGTGCCCCTGCGCGCGGTCACCGACGTCGAGGTCGCCCGGGGCTTCGGCGACATCTCCCGCACCGACCGGGTCACCTCCCTGCCGCTGACCGTCGAGTTCGAAGAGGACATCGACATGCCCGACGCCTACGCCAGCATCGAGACGGCGCTCTCGGACATGGCGTTCCCGCGCGGCTACGGCTGGAGCAAGGGCCGGCGCTTCGACGAGCAGGTCGAGAACGACAGCGCCCGCAACATGGCCCTGCTCCTGTCGGTGACCTTCGTGTTCCTGCTGATGGGCGTGCTCTTCGAGAGCTTCCTGCTGCCGATGTCCATCATCACCACCATCCCGATGGCCCTGATCGGGGTGTACTGGACGCTCTACCTCTCCGACACCCCGCTGGACGTCATGGGCGGGGTGGGGCTGGTGATCCTGGTGGGGGTGGTCGTCAACAACGGGATCGTGCTGGTGGACCTCGTCACCCAGCTCCGCCAGCAGGGCGTCGATCGCATCGAGGCCCTCCTCCTCGCGGGGCAGCGGCGCATGCGGCCGATCCTCATGACGGCGCTCACCACCATCTTCGGGCTGCTGCCGATGGCCCTGGGGACCTCCACCTTCATCGGCATCCCCTACGCCCCGCTGGGGCGGGTGGTGGCCGGCGGCATCGGCGCCGCCACCCTGCTGACCCTGTTCTTCGTCCCCTACCTCTACACCGTGCTCGACGACCTGCGCGCCGTCGCCGGGCGCGCGCTGCGTTATGCGGTGTCTTCCGGCTGGTCTGCCGCGGAGGGCAAGTGATGTTCCTGCTGCTGTGTGCGCTCTCCTCTCCCGCTCTGGCGGGCGCGCTGAGCTACGACGACGCCCTGCGGATGGCCCAGGAGGCCAACCCCGACATCGAGAAGGCCCGGGCCGACGTCAGCTCCGCCGAGGGCAGCCTGATGATGACGCGCGGGGCCTGGGACCCCTACCTGGGCGCCAACGCCGGCCAATCGGTGGGCGTCGAGAAGGGCCGCTTCCAGGGCGTGGGCTTCACCACCGACAGCGCCGTGGTGAACTGGTCCGCGGACCTCTCCCAGAACCTGCCCACCGGCACGAGCTGGAGCGCGAGCTGGACCAACCAGCGCATCGCGGTCGACTCCGAGTTCGCCGGCCTCCAGCAGACCTCCCTGGACTTCGAGACCCGGCTGAGCGCCAGCCTCTCCCAGCAGCTCCTCAAGGGCCACCGCTTCTCCTACAACATGGAGAGCGTGCGCAACGCTGAGGCCAGCCTGTCCATCGCCGAGGCCAGCCTGCTCCAGCAGCGCCAGAGCGTGCTCTCCCAGGTGGCCTCGTCCTACTGGAACCTCGCGTATGCGGCCTACGCCGCCGACGTCGCCCAGGAGTCGGTGGACGTCGCCACCGAGGAGAAGCGCGTCGTCGAGGCCATGGTCGCCGCCGGGGTGATGGCCCCCATCGAGGTCACCCGGGTCGAGGCCGCCCTCGCCCAGACCCGCATCAACCTCATCGAGGCGAAGAACACCTACGCCTCGGCCTCCGACGCCCTGGCGGTGCAGCTCGGCCTGCCGGTGGGCGACCTGATCGAGCCCCTCACCCCCCCCGGCGAGGTGCCGATGGGCGTGGACATCTCCACCGAGCGCGCCGTGCAATCCGCCCTGGAGGGCAACCCCGCCCTGCAGATCCAGCGGGTCAGCGTGGAGAACGCCGAGCTGCAGCTCGTCAACGCCCAGCACGCCCGGCTGCCGACCCTGGCGCTGTCCGCCTCCGCCGGGCTCCAGGGCCGCGTCTCCGATCAGGACGAGGACAGCGACGGCACCTACGGCAGCGCGGTCGGCGAGATGCTCTCCGGCGACTACCGGAACCGCTACGTGGGCATGGACTTCTCCATGCCCCTGGCCATGCGGGTCGAGCGCGGCCGGGTGCAGTCCCGGGCCGCCGCGGTGGACCGCGCCGAGGTCGAGCTGCGGCAGCAGGAGGCCGTGGTCGCCCAGCAGGTCGCCAGCTACGTCCGCACCATCGAGACCGCCCGCCAGAAGCTCCAGCTCGCCGAGCTGAACCTGCGCCTGGCCGATGAGACCCTGGCCGCCGAGAAGGCCCGCCAGGAGGCCGGCCGGGCCATCGAGAAGGACGTCCTGGAGGCCCAGACCAACCTGGACAACGCCAAGGTCAGCCTGATGCTCAGCCGCACCGAGTTCCAGCAGGCGGTGGTCGAGCTGCTGGCCCTGCAGGGCAAGCTGTAATAACGAACGGCGTTCGCTTTTAACTCAGCGCCGGACCCAGCGCATGCGGGCGGGGGCGGCGATGGGCTCCACCACCTCGGTGTAGTCCGTGATCCGCCAGGCGCCATCGACCTTCTCGAAGACGATGTGGTCGAAGGCCACCGCCCGGCTGTGCCCGACCAGCTTCGCCATGACCTCGGTGAAGCTGTGCTCGTGGTAGCCCTCCAGCACCACCCGCTCCCCGGGCACCTCCACCGAGAGGATGTGCCAGTAGTTGGTGACGTAGAGGGTGCCCCTGTACTTGGAGAACTGGCTGACGTCGTTGGCCACCACCCAGGACGCGGGGGTGTACTCCGCGGAGGGGATCAGGAGCGGCTCGCCCTCGGTGTCCACCGCCGCGAAGGTGAACGTCGGCGCGAAGACCTGGGCCATCGCCGCCTCCATCGCGGCGTTGTTCTCGCTGGAGCGGGCGTGGTTGTACTTGTCCATCGCCAGGGTGAAGTAGAGCCACTTGTCGGTGAGGTGCTGCTCCAGGGAGAGCAGGTCGTCGTCGGCGACGGCGAGGTCGTCCCAGGTCGACGTCGGCCCGCCGTCGGCCAGGGCGGCGGGGGCGAGCAGGGCGAGCAGGGCGAGCAGAGCGGGGACCATCATGGGGAATCCTCCGGGTGCAGGTGGTTGAGCGCCTCCACCGAGGCGCGCAGCTCGTCGAACAGGGCGCGGATCCAGGGGACCCGGGCGGTGGACTCGGGCACCATCACCCACAGGCCGGACCGGGCCCCCACTCGGTTGGGCAGCACCCGGACCTCCCCGGGCTGGAGCTGCTCGAAGGGGCTGTCCGGCACCAGGGCGAGGCAGAGGCCCTGGGCCACGAACGTGTGCAGGAGGTGCGGATCGGTGACGGTGGCCACCGCGCGGACCTCGTGCTGGCCGCCGTCCCGCAGCGGCAGCGCGCTCGGCCCCGCCAGGCCCGGGGGCCAGGCCATGAGCGCGTGGCCCTCCAGGTCCGCCAGGGAGCGCGGCGTCCCTTGGCGCGCCAGGTACGCGGCAGAGGCCTTGAGGCCCACGGTCATCGGGAAGAGCTGGAAGGCGATCCAGGGGCCGGCGTCGGGGCGCCCCCATCGCAGGACGAGGTCGGGCTCCGCCCCCGCCTCGGCCCCGACGTGGACCCGCAGGTGGACATCGGGGAAGCGCTCCCGGAGGTGCCGCACCCCCGCGCTCACGCCGAGGGGCGGCAACCCCGGAGGGATTCGGACGGTCAGGACACGGGGCGCGTCGGAGAGCTGCCCGGCGACGTGGCCCCGCAGGTCAGCGGCCTGACGGAGCAGGTCGACCCCTCGCTCGGCCGTCAGCCGTCCGGCGGCGGTGAGGGTGGCGCCGTCCCGGGCGGTGACCAGCAGCGGGCCCCCCAGGTCGGCGGCCAGCGCCTCCAGCCGACGGGTCAGGGTCGAGCGGGACCAGCCCATGCGCTTCGCCGCGCCGTGGAGCGAGCCGGCCTCTCCGACCAGGATCAGGGCGCGCAGGGCCTCAAGGTCCATCGCAGGAGTCCTCTTGGAGCGGACCGTCCGGGGGTCTCGGGGTGCTCCCACCCTATCCGGCCGCGGGCGCAGGGGCTGGCCCGGATCCGGGCAGTGGTTGCCCGAATCCGGTCAACGTGGCCCCAGGCCCTCCACCCACCGGGTGACCGCCTCGTCCTGGTAGAACCCCAGCTTTCGATAGGACGCCGGCAGGCCCTGCGGGGCCAGCGTCAGCGACCAGCCCGACAGCCCGGCGGGGTCGGGGAAGCCGACGGTGAGCAGCTCGGGCGGGGCCTCGGAGCGGTAGTGCCCACAGCGCGCCGTGTCCAGGAAGCCTGCCAGGGCGCGGTGCTCGGGGGCCTCGGCGCGCTGCAGGAGGGCCCCCAGGTCCACCAGGGTGTCCCCGGCGTAGGTCCACAGCCAGGGGGCCATCGCGGCCTCGTCCACCTGCAGGGGCTGGCGGACCGCAGGACCGAGCACCTCGGGCAGCCCCGCCAGCGCCGCGTTGTCGACGCAGGTCAGGCCGGCGTACATCTCGGGGCCCTCGGCCTCGGCGATGGCGCGGGCGATGTCCTCGCCGCGCCAGGCGGGGTGGCTGGCGAGCTGCCGCAGCACCGGCGTGTACCAGGTGTTCGGCGCGCCCAGGGGGAGCTGGGAGGCCAGGGTCACCCGCGCGCTCTTCCGAAAGGTCCACGCCGCCTCGATCGTAGCCTTGCCGCAGACCTGGAGGGAGAGCAGCTCCACCTCGCCGGGCTCCCGGGCACGGAAGCCCTCCAAGGCGTCGGCCAGGGGCTCGATCGCCAGCCAGGTCGCGTCCCCGGCGCCGGGGTGGTCGTCCCGGGCGAGCTGGTCCAGGCGCCCGCCGTGGTCCAGCACGAAGACGCTGTAGCGGCGGGCCTCGTAGCGCGCCTCGGCCCAGGCCAGGAAGTCCGCGAGCGCTGTGATGTCCCCGGAGTCCTCCGCGCCCTCGACCGCCGCGGCCTGCCCGCGCCCCTCGGCGAAGCTCACCCGCTGCATCCAGCGCTGCTCGGGGGTGTCCACCTGGGCGGCGACCTCCACCCCGCCGCCCTCGGTGCCCGCCCGCAGGGCCTCCAGCACCACGGGCGCGGCGCCGGAGAGGTCGTTGTCATAGGGCATCCAGACCAGCAGGACGTGGTCCTGGCGGAAGATCGGGCCGTCCGGCGCGGGCGGGGCCTGGCAGGCCAGCAGCAGCAGCGGGAGCATCGTGCCCAGCTTGACACGGGCGGGGACAGGGGGTTCCGCGATAGGGCTTCTGAAAAGGAGCACCTCATGCCTCGACAGCCCGTGCTGCGCTTCCTCTCCAAGGACGGAAACCTCGACATCGAGGACGTCGCGCTGGCCGTGGAGCGCGCCCTGGACGACGGGCGGCTCTCGGTCCTCGAGGCCAACGAGCTGCGTCAGGCGCTGGACACCTGGTCGGAGCGCTTCGAGCCCGCGGCCCGGCGCTACCTGGAGGATCTGCTGGCCGGCAAGGCCCGCCGCCTGGTCAACCGGGTGCTGCTGGCCCCCCACCCGCGCGGCGAGCCCAAGGATCTCTACTACGCCCGCACCGACGTGGTCGCCTTGCAGGAGGCCCTGGGCTGGCTGGGGCACCCGACGGCCATCGACGGCGACTTCGGGCCCGGCACGGGCCGGGCGCTCTCGGCCTTCCAGGAGTCCCAGGGCATCGACCCCAGCGGGGTCCTCGACAGCCGCACCCTCTCCCGGATGAACCACACCCTGGAGGCCCAGGGGCGGCCGCTGGTCGACCTGAGCCCCCGGGCCCGCATCCGGCCCGACGCGGTGATCGCGGCGACCCACGCCGCCGACCGGGACACCACGAAGGCCCTCCAGCGGGCCCTCAACGGCCTGCGCACCCACTACGGGCTGGACACGACCCGGCTGAGCGTCGATGGGGACTTCGGCCCGGCCACCGCCGCCGCGCTGCGGTCGCTCCAGGCCTACGCCTACCTCCCCGAGACCGGGATCCTGGACGTCTCCACCGCCGAGGCCCTCAACCTGCTGCTGGCCCCCGCCGGGCTGGCGCTGCTCGACACCACCCCGCCCGAGCCCGACGCGCGGCCGGTTGAGCTGCACTTCTACCCCGGCCCCGAGGAGCACAAGGTCTACGTGCTGCGGGGCGGCGACGTGCTGGAGGCCTACGGCATGGTCGGCGGTGAGCCCGAGGCCCGCGACGACGAGCACTCCGACATCGACTACTCCCCCACCCCGGCGGGCACCTACGAGGTCATCCGGGTCGACCCGCACGCCTCCTGGTCCTGGGCGTTCTCGTATGTGCCCTTCGGCTCACACCTCCGGGAGGTCGGCGGCGAGATCCAGTTCCGCGACGGCGGCGGGGTCTGGCGCTTCGCCACCGGCCCCGAGGGGGTCTTCAAGGACCGCACCCCCCCGCCCCTGCTGGCCGCCCACTACCGCAACAGCGACGGCTCCCTGCCGCCCACCTGGACCCGCAGCGAGTTCGGCCACCTCCGGGGGCTCTTGCGGGATGTGCGGACCGGCCGGACCCAGGGCCACATGATCCACTCCTCGCCCTACGCGGAGCTGACGAAGCACTACTTCACCGACACCGAGGCCCTGGACGACGCCGCCAGCGCCCTGGACCTGCTGCGGGTCTCCCACGGCTGCGAGCACATCCACCCCAAGGACATGGACGAGCTGGTGGCCCGAGGGTGGATGCGGCCGGGCACGCGCTTCGTCGTGCACGGGTATGACGAGCGGTTCTCGGAGGGGCGCGCGCTGGTGTAGCGAGCGCCCCTGACCCCTCATACCGAACCGCGTTGAAGCCCGGATCGTCGCGCTGGCAGCGGGGGGGCGGCCCTCTTCACGTCAATTCACCCCAAACCGGCGAGGTTGTGGACGCGCACCCCCGGCCAGGAGTTGACGCCAAGACGCCGACATGGCGGCTGCTGGGGCGCGCGGCGCTTATCGCGACGAAATCCTTAGGTGGTAAACGAAGCCTCACCCATCCTTGAAGGAAGGGACCCCTCCAGGTCCCGTCGGGTAGCCGGGGGCGGTTGCCTACCCCCGGCTCCCACAGAACCGGACTTACGCTGTTCGTATCCGGCTCCTCGGGACACCGGGTTGTGACTCCCCGATGCCGGCCGGTTCTCGACCTCGAATCATCCCAGCATCAGCGAGAGCTGAGCCGGGGCGGCGAGGGCCTGGAGCTTGGCGTCCAACAGTCCTTCGAGGCTGACGAGCCCCCGTTCGGCGAAGTACGCGTTGCGGAGTGCTCGGTCCACGGCGGGGTCGTGGCTGAGGGGCCAGAGGGACTTGCGCCCCTCGTAGACCCGTCGCCACGCTGTCTTTCGCTTCACGCCCCGGGCGATGAGGTTCATCGCGATCGTTCGTTTGCGCTTCCAGTGTTTGAGCTGAATCGCGCGCAGCCGTCGCCGGATGTGCGCGTCAAAGCTTTGCAGTGTGCTCCTCTCCCTCGCGGAGACGACCCCGAAGAAGCCGAACCACCCTCGCAGATACACATTGAGCCGGGCAATGCAGCCCTTCATGGAGCCACCCCAGTTTCGCGGTGTCAGCTCGCGGTGCCGCGCCTTGGCGCGCCGGATGGTGCGCTCGGAGAAGCGGACCTCCACGGTCCCCTCTGTGGGGCCGTGGGTGAGCCGGAATCCAAGAAAGTGTCGGTCTTCGGGTCGAGCGACGGCGGACTTCTTCGCGTTCACCTTGAGGCGCAAGCGCCGCTCGATGAACCGCGTCAGGCTCGCCATCACCCGTTGTCCCGCGCGTTCGCTGCGCACGAAGACGTTCATGTCATCGGCGTAGCGGACGAACCGGTGGCCACGCCGGACGAGCTCGCGGTCAAGCTCGTCCAGCACGACGTTCGACAGCAGCGGAGAGAGCGGGCCGCCCTGCGGCACCCCTTCATCCGTCGCCACCACCACGCCATCCGGCAGCACCACGCCGGCCTTCAGCATCTGGCCGATCAGCACGAGCAACCTCCGGTCCGCGACCCGCTCCGCGAGCCGCGCCATCAGCCGCTGGTGGTTCACCCTGTCGAAGAACTTCTCCAGGTCGATGTCCACCACCCATGCGTGTCCGGCCTTCACATGCCGCTTGGCCTCGGTGAGCGCCGTGTGGCAGCTCCGGCCAGGTCGGAAGCCGTGGCTGCTCCGGTGGAACGTCGGCTCGTACAGCGGTTCGAGCACCTGCCGCACGGCCTCCTGCACCACCCGGTCCACCACGTTCGGGATCCCCAGCCCTCGCTCGCCGCCGCCCGGCTTCGGGATCTGCACCCGCCGGATCTCTCCTGGCTGATACCGACCCTCCAGCAGCGCGGACTGCAAGCACGGCTCCAACCTCGCCCAGCGCTTGCGCACCTGCGCGATCGTCTCGCCGTCCGGCCCTGGGGCCCCGCTGTTCGCTGCCACCTTCTGCAGCGCGTCGCTCAATCGCTCTGTCACCTCCTCCATCGTCGCCGGTGCGCCCTTCTCTCTCTTGACCCTCGCCTTCGGCACCCCCGGTCGCGAGCACGCGGACCGGTCCGCGCCTCCCTCATGGGTGGCCCCTCTCGGGTTTTCTGCTGTCGCAAATGTCAGATTGAGCTGCATCACCTGTTCTTCGACCGGGACCGCCTTCCCTCCCCCACAGGGCTCGACCTGCGGGTTGGGGCGGCCGTTACGCCGCCTTCCGGTACTACGCGATCCTCCGACTTCTGCTGGGCCTTCGACCTCTTGTCCTTTCGTTCGCGGGTCTACCGGCCAAAGCCGGAGCCCAGCAGACCTCCCAGGGTAAGACGCCGAGATTTCATGCCGATCGTGTCGCCACTACGCCCACGGCACCGACAGGTACCGGGCTTCGGCGCTGGAAGCCGCCTCACCCGCCGTGGACGCCTTACGGCGCTTCACTCTCGTTCACGACCGTCATCCACCTATGGCTTCCTTCAGACATGCCCTCGCGGGCTCCGCTCGGCCGCTTCGCGCACCGCGCAGGCGGATGGTCTCTTCCACCCCATGCCCTTGCCTCTTCGGTGTTGGGTTCCCCCTGTCAGGGCCCCAGGTCAGGACTTGCGATTCACATCACTCACCTCCGATCTCTGGCGTCATGCCTGGCACACTTCCTTCGCTCACCTTCGGCTCGCTGACCATCCCCCGGGGTCTCGCCCTACGGGCGCCGGGCGACCAGTCCACGGTTCATGGAGGGTCCGTATCAATGGGTCGAGCCGTACGCCGCGTCCCCATGGGTGACGTTCGGGTTCGCCGAGCTGACGAGCTGCGCGTCGGGGGAGCCGTTGGGCTCGTAGTCCGAGTCGTTGAACCGCCCCAGGAACGTGATCTGCCCGTCGGCGGTGCCGTAGGTGGTCGCCTGCACGCGGTTGCCCCGGTTGCCCTCCAGCAGCTCCAGGTCCCCGGTCTCGGGGTCGTAGCCGGCGACCACCGCCACGTGGCTGTAGTCGTTGCGGAACAGCGCGATGTCGCCCTCCTGCGGGGCGAAGTCCTTCAGGGCGTCCTTGCGCCGGGCGCCGGTGAGGCCCTTGAGGCTGGTGGTCTTGTGGGGCTGCCACCAGCTCCCCGCCTTGGGCTGGCGGGTGGCGACGTAGCTGCCGTTGGTGAAGAAGTTGTGCAGCCGCAGACCCGACCAGAACACGAGGTTCTTCATGATCTCGTCGCGGATGCCGGCCTTCTTGAAGTGGGCGCCGACGAACATGCCGCACCACTCGTAGCTGTTGCTGCCGCCCGCGTTGTTGGCGGCCTTCAGCTCGTTGACGATGGGGCCCTGGTTGGCGCCCTGGGTCTCCCAGGAGTTGCCCGCGCCGTGCAGCTCGCGGCCGCGCAGGTAGGTCTGCCGCGCGCCCTTGACCGCCAGCGCGCCGCGCTCCTGGGCGACGTTGTCGTAGCTGCCGGGCTCGGTGGGGCCCTGCTCCTGGGGCTGCTCAGGCTGCTGGCTCTGGCCGGTGCCCGGCGCCTGGAGCAGCGCGGCGATGGTGTTGCGGCCCACGACGCCGTCGACGGACAGGCCGCGGGAGAGCTGGAAGGCCCGCACGGCCGCGTCGGTGCCCTTGCCGAAGTCGCCGTCGACCTTGAGGGCGGCCCCCTGCTTGTTGAGGGCCTCCTGCAGGGCGCGGACCATGTCGCCCTTGTCGCCCTTGCGCAGGGTGCCGGTGAAGCCGGACAGCGGGCTGGTGGTCGTGGTGTTCTCGGCGGGCGGCGGGGTGGTGGGCTGCTGGCCGGTGCCCGTCTCCTGGCCGGTGCCCGTCTCCTGGCCGCCGCTGGGGCTGCGGTTGAGGGCCTCGACGGTGCGGCTGCCCACGATGCCGTCCGCGGTGAGGCCGTTGGCGGATTGGAAGGCCCGCACAGCCGCGTCGGTGCCCTTTCCGAAGTCGCCGTCGACGGTGAGCGAGGCGCCGTGGGCGTTGAGCAGCGCCTGGAGGGTGCGGACCTTGTCGCCCTTGTCGCCCTTGCGGAGCAGCCCGCCGCCGAGGTCGAGCTGGGCGGTGGGGGTGGAGGGCTCCTGCTGCTGGCCGTCCTGCCCCTCGTTGGTGGAGGGCGCCGGGGCGTCCAGGTGGAAGTGGGTCCAGGAGGGCTTGCCGGCGTCGACCGTGAGGGGCTGGGAGACGCCGTTCACAGTGACCGTGCCCCGGCCCACCGCCACGGCGTCCTCCAGGGAGAAGAAGCCCCGGGCGGTGGTGGTGGTCTCGAAGCTCTGGCCCCGGGCGTCCACGATGGCGACCGGGGCGTCGGGCACGACCTTGCCCTGGTCGAGCACCTGGCCCTCGACCAGGGTGCCGGTGTTGCTGGTCCCCGCTGCGCTGTTGGAGATGGACTGGACCAGCGCCATCACGCCGACCTGGCGGTCCTGGGCGTTGGGGTCGAACACGCCGTCGGCGACGTACTTGCCGCCGGTGTACTGGTCGGTGCCGGAGTAGACGTAGGGGCTGACCCGCCCGCGGTTGTGGTAGCCCAGGCCGTTGTAGTACTCGGCGAAGGTGGCCATCGCGGCCATGTCGGTGGTCTGGGCGGTCATGCCGAGGTCGTCGCGCAGGTAGCCCTTCATGTTGAGGGCGTGCACCGCGGCGTCCTCCCAGACGTGGAAGACCGGGATGTTCGCGGGGTGGTGGACCGCCGGCCGACCCAGGGGGTCGCCCTGGTGCAGGTAGGTCCCGAAGTTCATGCTCGACTCGCGCATGTGCAGCGCGGCGATCAGCGCGGCGGGGATGCCGACCTTGGCGGCGACGCCCTCGTAGCGGGCCTTGTTGGCCTCCCACTTGCGCTTGAAGAAGTCGACCGCCCACTTGTGCTCGCTGTTCGAGAGGTCGAGCTGGGCGTTGTCGACCATCTTGTCGTGCTTGTCGTAGACGTTCTTCGTGGTCTTCATCGGGCCGTCGACCCGCTCCTGGGCGGGGGCCTCGGGCAGCTCGCGGTTCTGCTCGGCCTCGGAGACGGCGGCGTCGCGATCGAACTGGGCGCGGGAGCCGGGGCTGGAGACCCGCTGGACGAGGATCGCAGCGTGGCTGGCCTCCAGCTCACCGTCCGGGTTGAAGGCGTTGTTGCCCTGGCCGGAGAAGAAGCCCTCCTCCCGGCAGCGGTAGATCGCCGAGGCCGCCCAGTGGGACAGCGGCACGTCGTTGAACACCCCGGGCTGCCCATTCAGCGCGTCCCCCAGGCCCATGACCCGGGAGAGGATGACCGCCGCCTCGGCGCGGGTCGCCGGGCGGTCGTACTGGCCGCTGTTGAGGATGTCCTCGGGGGACTGGCTCTGCTGGCCGGCGGCCTCCAGCACCCGCGCGGTGAACCCGCCCCGGGTGTTGGCGGGCATCGCCTTGAAGTCGGCGGCCTCGCCGCCGTTGAGCTGCTCGGCCAGCGCGGCGTTGCCCAGGGTGGACTGCGGATCCTGGGCGAGATCCTCGCCCTGGTCGCCCCCGGTGGAGCGCGCGGTGGACGTGGAGGGGGTCGGCGTCTGGTGCTGAAGCACGGGCTCTCCGGGCAGAGATGGGCCCTGGAGACAAGCAAGAAATGTTCCGGAGACCGCCCGCATTCCGGGCCCCTGACGAGGGGGCTGCGACAGGAACGTCGCGCCCTCCTGGGGTGCGCCTACCCCAGGCTCAGGGATCCGAGGGCGCCTCCCCACCCAGCTCCTGGAGCAGGGCCTCGACCCGCTCCCGGCGAGCCTCCTGGGCCACCACCGTCTGGCTGTCCAGGCTGCGCAGGTCCACCGCCGAGAGCCCCAGGGGCATGGAGAAGGCGCGGTCGTGGAAGGCGTCAAGCACAGCGCGGGCGTGATCGCGGGGCGTGCCCTCCTCGGGCGCGGGCACGGGCTCGGTGCAGGCGATCAGCGCGCCCTGGGGGCTTCGCAGGCAGACCCTCGGGGCCGCGCCGCCCTCCACGCTGACCGCGAAGCCCTCGGACCCCGGCGCCAGCCGGGGGGAGCGCTGCAGGGCCGCGCCAACGAGGGCCGCCGCCGCGCCGTCGGCGTCGACCCGGACCACCGCGGGGAGCGCGATGGACAGCCGCCGCATCACCCCGGGGTCTACCTGCAGGGCGCGCTCGTAGAGGGACAGGGCCTCGGCCCGGTCCCCCTGCGCCCAGGCGGCGTCCGCCAGGATCGCCGCGGTGCGCCCCCGCAGCAGGGCCTCGGCCTCCGGCAGGCTCTCCAGGGCGCGCCCCCCCAGCTCCCGAGCGCGCGCCGGATCCCCCAGGCGCCAGGCGACCTCCGCCTGCAGGGCATCCAGCCACGCGGCGGCCTCGGGCAGGGTCTCCACCTGGCGGGCCTGCTGGATGGCCGCCGAGACCACCCCGGGGCCCAGGATCCCGACGAGCTGCCCGTGACGCCAGGGCGGCAGCACGTCCGGGCTGTGGGCGGTGTAGGGGCGCACGCTGCCCATCAGGCGCCGGTAGTCGGACAGCGCGGCGCGCACCACGGCGCGGTCGGCGACGTCCTGGGGGTCGGGCCAGAGGTCGACCAGCCCGCCCCAGGCCCGGCGCCACCAGGGCTCGACGGCGCGGCGCTCCCGGCGCAGCTCCCGCTGGAGCTGGCGCAGGGCGAGGCGCAGCAGGGTGTGCCCGACCAGGGTGTCCTCGGCGGCCCCGGAGCTGAGCCCCCCCCGGTCGGGGAAGGCGATAGCGCGGTCGATCAGCGTGAGCCCCTCCGTCGGGTGGCCGGCCGCCAGCATCACGGTGGCCGCCACCGCGTCGACCTCGGCGCGGGCCTGATCCCGCATGCTGGGGGGCTGCTGCTGCTTGAAGCGGCGCATGCGCACCACCGCGTCGACCGCCTCCTCCCCCCGGCCCTGGGCCAGGGTGAGCAGGGCCAGACGGGCCCAGGGGTTGGCGACCTCCTGGCCCGAGCCGGCGGCGCTCTCGTGGAGCAGGGCCTCGGCCTCCTCGAAGCGGAAGACGTACAGGGCCGCCCCCGAGGCGTTGGAGGCGGCGATCTGCATGTCCGAGCCGCTGTCCCGCTCGAAGGTGACGGCGGCCTGACAGGCGTCCCAGGCGTCCTCCCGGCTGCCGAAGCGGGCCTCGATGGCGCACATCGCGGTGTAGCCGAGGGTCTGCTGCCAGCGGATCTCCCCCTCGATGGCGTCCCGGGCGTGCTCGCGGGCGCGGTGCTCGCGGTCCAGCATCATGTTCGGCCAGGCCCGCTGCCCGATGAGGTCGGGGTCGTAGGCGTCGTCGTGCGCGTCCAGGGCCTCAAGCTGCCCCCTGTGGTCGGCCATCTCCTGCCGGACCCCGGCCAGGGTCTCCAGGGCGTAGGCGTTGGTGCGCCAGGCGACGTCGGGCTCGTCGTCCTGCGCGACGTAGAGCGCCACCGCGCGTTCCAGGTGCCGCCGGGCCGGGGCGAGGTCCCCCTCCTCGATCCAGAGCACCCGCCCCAGCACGTAGTGGCCGATCTGCGAGCCCGGCTGCTCCGCCAGCAGGGCCTCGGCGGCGGTCCGGGCCTCGATCCACTTCCCGGCGTCGTGCAGCGCGAGGACCTCGTCCTCGGTGGGCGCAGCCAGCGCGAGCGCCGTCCATGTGGCCGACAGGATCGAGATCATCGCCGCAGGGTCTTCCGCGCGAGCTGCTCCAGGGGCCGCTTGCAGCAGTCCTTGACGATCTCGTCGACCCCGCCGGCCCCGGGGGCGACCGCCAGGCGGTGGGCGAAGATGACCTGGGAGAGCGCCTCGACGTCGTCGGCGTTCACGTAGTCCCGCTGCCGGGACAGGGCGCGGGCCTGGAGCGCGGGCAGCATCAGCACCAGCGCGCGGGTGGAGACCCCCTGGAGGCTGCGGTCGTCGGTGCGGGTGTTGTCGGCGATGTCCACCAAAGCCTCCCGGATGGCCGGGGCGACGTGGACCTGGCTCAGCACCACCTCCCGGGCGTCCAGGATCTCGGTGCGGGTGACCCGGGGCAGCTCGTCCCCCACCCCGGCCTTGACCTGATCGAGGTGGGTCAGGAGCGCCAGCTCCGCCTCCCGGGAGATGTGGGTCATGCGGATCTTGAACAGGAAGCGGTCGAGCTGGGCGGCGGGCAGGGGGAAGGTCCCGGCGAGGTCCAGGGGGTTCTGGGTGGCGATGACGAAGAACAGCTCGTCCAATTGGCGGGTGCGGTTGTCGACGGTGACCTGCTTCTCGGCCATGGCCTCCAGCAGCGCCGACTGCACCTTGGGCGAGGTGCGGTTGATCTCATCGGCCAGCACGATGTGGGCGAAGATCGGCCCGGGGCGGAAGAAGAAGCGGTTGGTGTTCGGGTCGAAGATGGTGGTCCCGGTCACGTCACCGGGCAGCAGGTCGGGGGTGAACTGGATGCGCCGGATGGTGACGATGTCGTCGTTGGGCTGGTCGTCGATGACGCAGTCCCCCAGCGCCTTGGCCAGGGTGGTCTTGCCTGACCCAGGGAAGTCCTCCAGCAGCACGTGCCCGTCGGCCAGCAGCGCGATGATGATCAGCTCGATGACGTCGTCGCGGCCGTACACCGCGCGCACGAGGCGGTCCCGCAGCCGCTTCACGACGCCGTAGCCGCCGCCGAAGTCCCGGATCCGGGGCGCGGGCTCGTGGGTGATGTGCCGGCTGTTCTCGAAGTCGGAGTTCATGGAGGTCCTCAAGCGGAGCGGTAGGGATGACAGGTCCGATCGCGGGCCCTGCCGCGCGCTCAGACCCGGGACATCGCACGCAGGCTATCGAACAGGTGCTCATTCTGCCTCACTGAGGCGAGCGTGAGCGAGCGATAGCCGGGATGAGCGTCCAGGGGTTGCCAGGCGAAGGGAGGAGGACCGGGGAGTCGGGTCAGCGCGATGTTCACGGTGGCGGCGTCGAGGACACCCGTATCTACGCCGAAGGCAAGCAGATCGAGGAGGTCACCTGTGGGAACACCAAGCGCGTGGGCCATCTGGCAGGCCTTGCGATCGTGCGTCAGAACAGCCCCCTTATGGACCCAGGCCACCACGACGGCCTCCTGATCGCTCTCCTCAGGAAGTCGGAAGGACTTGCTCAGCTGGTTTCGAGCGCGCCTCAAATCAACCGTGCGAGCATTGAGGGTCTGCACACCCAGGAGGTCGAGGGGGCCTCTCAGACCCATCTGCCCATGTTGTCCATACAGCTTCTTGGTCATGGCTACAGGTATGGCCTGCTCGACGAGCACGGCACATGCCAGCTCCAGCGGCTCACCAAGCTGCTTCGCATGAAGCAAGGCACAGGAGTCAAGAACAAGCATCTCAGGAACGTAGATCGCGCAGGTAGTGGACCTGGAGCAGCCCGTTTGGCACCCGAAGGAGACCCGCTATCTGGCCCTGGGTGACCTCCCCACGATGGCGCTGCCATGTGCTCAGCACTTCCTGGGCGAAGACACCGCACCTGAGGTCTGGCACGCCCAGATCTCGGAGAACGCGCATCGGCGGGAGCCCCGGAGCGCCCGCGTCACCCAACTGCGGCGTAACCTCCTTGGAATCCCACAAGGGCAGCATCGGGTCCACGTACCCGACCTTGCGTCGCATGCTCAGCAAGCCGAGATTGTCAAGCTGCCCACGTGTAGCCTGATAGCCAATCCCGAAATGCTCCATGACCCCGCGAATCCTGGTCGTCTCCTCGCCCCCACGGCGCCAGATGCGAGTGACGCCCTCCCGAGGGGCGAGCAGGTATACAGCGAACGCCCTCGCCCGCCGCTCCACGTCGTCCCAAAGACTCCGTCCGCGGAGACGTGACGACGCCTCATGAACACAAAGCCGCTTTGCATCGAGCATCATGGGACGATCGAACATAAGATGGCAAAGCTCGTGCGCCCAAGCGACGCGACGCTCGACGGCTGTCGCCATGTGTCCGCCATATAGGTTGCTCATAATCAGCGGAGCGACCCCCTCCGCGACCATGCTGAACGCATCCAACTCGGGCACATGTTCATCTTCCAAGAAGAGGATCCCGCGTCCTCGCAGGAGTTTGAAGATGGACGGAATCGGCTCGTCAGCGGACAGCCCCAGGCGCTCTCGTGCGAGCCGAGCCAACCGCTCAGGCGCACCCTCTCGCGGATGGGAGTAGTCATCGTCATGCTCGAAGGTCTTCAACCATTCCCAGGCCGTCCCTGGTTGGTCGGGGTCCAAGCAGACCTTGAGGTATTTGAAATCCCTTCCAACGGATGTCGCCGCGGCCAGCGCCAGTCGGCTCTCCAGGGGGAGGGTCTCCGCTGAGGACTTCAGCAGCGCAGCGATCGGAAAGCGCTCTGGAAAGCTCGCCTCAAGCAGTGAGTTGATGTCGAGCCCGAGAACATCTCTCAACTCCAGGAGCGTGTCGAACTCCAGGTCGTCATGAGGCTGCTCCTCCAGAGCCCGATACGCTCTCCGGCTCAAGCTCAGGCGTCCTGCGACCTCATCCTCAGAGAACCCCAGGCGCATACGAATATCCTTGAGATAGCCCATTCGCGTCTCCAACGTCCGCCTGCTTGGCATTATTGGCACGGACCACCGATGCCGTGAAAGCCATACCCCGACAGAAACTATAGCGTGATCACGGACCTTAACGTGCCTGGTAGAACGAGAAGGGGTTGAGCCAGCCCAGGGCCCGCCGCCACCCGGGCGCGGCCTGGGACAGCTCGCCCTGCACCGCGGAGAGCGCGCCGCGCAGCAGGTCGGGGGCCGGGGGCTTCTCCGGGTCGCCCAGGGCACCCTGCAGGTGCAGCTCGGTGAGCCGGGCGAAGCTGGGGCTGGTCTCGGCGAGGCGCCGGGCGAAGCGCTCCCGGGTCTCGCCCTCGTCGCGCACGAAGCCCAGCTCGGAGAGGGCGTCCAGCGCGGCGCGGTAGCTCACCCGGGGCAGCGCGCGGGGGCCGGCGAAGCGGGGGACGAGCCGCCGCCACAGCTTCACCGCGTAGTGTCCGGGCAGCAGCCCCAGCCCCAGCGCCCACAAGAGCCCCTTGAGCAGCGCGACCAGGGACGGCAGCACCCAGGAGAGGTCGGGGGGCGGCCGCTGGCCCAGCCCGTTGTCCCGCGGCGTCTCCTCGGGACCCTCGCCCCGCGCCATGTCGGCCAGGGCGTCGGCCATCTGCTCGTCCAGGGGCTGGCTGGGGGGGTCGAGGTTGTTCGCCGGGGAGACGTCCACCGGCAGCCAGCCGAAGCCCTCCAGGTACAGCTCGGCCCAGGCGTGGGCCTGGTGGTCCCGGATGATGATGGCCGAGCCCCGCCGGTCCGCGGCGTCCACGGCGTAGCCGGTCGCCACCCGGGAGGGCAGGCCCTGCGTGCGCATCATCCAGACCATCGCGTGGGCGGCGTGCACGCAGTAGCCGGTGAGGTCCCCGAACAGGAAGTCGGCGGTGGGGTCCTCGGCCTCGGCGTGCCGGGCCTTCGTGGAGTAGGTCATGTGCTCGTCGAGCCAGAGCTTCATGGCCAGGGCCTGGGCGAACGGCGAGCCCCGGGCCTCGTCGCGCAGCCGCGCGAGCGCCTCCTCCGCGAGGGCGGCGTAGCGGGGATCCTGGGGGGGCTCGGTGTAACGGGCCCGCGCCTCCGGGCTCCAGGACGGGTCCCCTGCTGAGAGGTCGAACAGCTCGGCGTAGTCGCGGGTCTGGGAGAGGGACTCGAAGGCCCAGGACCGCACGAAGCGCGCCGGGTTGGGGTTCGGCCAGGGCTCGAAGAGGGTGGGCGACTCCAGGGCGAACGGGTCGGTGTGCTCCACCAGCAGGGACACGGTGGCCCGGACGTGGGCGCGGCCCTCCTCGGGCGGGGTCCACCGGGGGGCCTCCCGCGCGGTGGGGAAGTGGGTGAGCACGTCCTGGTCCATGTCGTCGCGCGTCGCGGGGACCAGCCGGCGGCCGTTGTTCTGGCTGAGCACCGACTGCCGGAAGTACCAGAGCTCGCTGGGGGGCTCGTAGTCCTTCTCCAGCAGGACCACGGCGACGGGCTTGGGATCGGGCGCGTCCTCGCCGCCGCCCTCGCCCTCTCCCCCCCGGGGCTGGCCGCTCTGGCTCTGGTCGTCGCTCTGCTGCGCCGGACCGCCGTCACCGTCGCCCTGCTGCGCCTGCCCGCCGCCGCCGTCACCCTGCTGGGGTTGGCCACCGCCGCCGTCACCCTGCTCCGCCTGACCGCCGCCCCCGTCGCCCTGCCCCGACTGGCCTCCGCCGCCCTGCTGCGCCTGCCCACTGCCATCGCCCTGCTGCGGCTCTCCACCCCCACCCTGCTGCGCTTGCCCGCCCCCGTCGCCCTGCTGCGGCTGACCGCCCCCGTCGGCGTCCCCCGCCTGGGCCTGGCCGCCGCCCCCGCCGTCCCCCGCCTCGGGCTTCCCCCCCTGCGGCGGCGCCTCCTGTCCCTGCCCCAGGTCCTCGCCGATCTGCGCCAGCCCCTGGGCCTCGGGGGGCTCCACCCAGGTCAGCCGCGCGGCGATCCACACCAGGAGCAGCACCGCCGCCGGCACCAGCCAGGGGGACAGCAGCGGCACCCGGTGCCGGGTCTCCAGCAGCAGCAGCCCGGCGAGGGCCAGCGCGGCGGCGCCCCCCAGTACGACCAGGGCCACGGTCGGCGAGACCCCCAGCGACCACGCCTGGTCCGAGAGCCACAGCGGCCGGGCGATCGCCCCGTCCCGGTGGGCAGCCAGCGCGCCCACCCCGACCGCGCCCAGCGCGATCAGCTCGATGGAGAGCCAGGTCCGGTGGCGGATCGCCAGGCCGCGCAGCCCGGCGATGATCGCCATCGGCAGCCCCCCGTAGCGCAGCAGGCTGTCCGACTGGAGCACCAGCACGGGGTCCAGCATCGCCGACGCGCCCGGCGAGCCGCGCAGCAGGCGCCCGCCCAGCACCACCACCGCCGCACCCAGCGCCGGCAGCATCGCCACCCAGAGGGTGCGCAGCCGACTGCGCCCCAGCAGCTCCCCGGCGATCACCCCCGCCACTGCGCTCAGCCCCGCCACGACCAGGGCCCAGGTCGGCGCGAAGGGCCCCAGCACCACCCCCACGGCGATCCAGAGCAGCACCATCCGCAGCGGGTGACGCAGGGCCTTGAGCGCGCGGTCGAGCCAGCCCATCCCTCAGCCCACCTTGCGAAGATCGAGGGTGGAGGCCGGGAAGACCTGCCCGGTCCGCCGATCCGCCAGGGACACCTCCCCGCCGGTGGCGCCCAGCCGGCGCATCACCTCGGCCAGCTCGGCGCGGTCGGCCTGGGCAGCCGAGCGGTCCTCGGGCTCCGGCCGGCGCCAGGCCCGCGCCCACCGCCCCTCCGGGCGACGCAGCCCGTCGGCGCCGATCACGAACTCGGGCCGCAGCCCGGGGCGCTCCTGCACCGCCTGGACGACCCGGTCCAGCCACGGCCCCGGCCGGGGCGGCACGAACACCACGACCCGGTGCAGCCGACCCTGCCCCTGGGACTTCAGGAACGCGGCCAGCCCCGCCCCCTGGTCCCCCTGGCCGGCGTCGGCCGAGCGCAGGATCACGCCCATCGCGGCGTGCCGGTCGCTGGCCTGCTCCACGCAGCCGTCCGCGCCCAGGCACCAGTCCTCGCCCAGCGCCCCCTCCTCGACGACCAGCCGCGCGGCGCCCGCCGCCGGGCCGTCCCCCGGCCCCGCCACCAGGTAGGCGATCGCCTGGCGCGCCGGGGTCAGCGCCAGCTCCGGGGCCCGGACCACCAGCTTGCGGGAGCGGGCGAACACCTTCCACAGCACGAAGCGGATGGGGTCGCCGTCGGCGTAGCGCCGCATGTCCACCCGGTCGCCGGCGGGGTCCCCCTCGGGGTGGGTCAGCAGGTCGCCGCCGGAGAGCCCACGCACGACGTGGATGTTGCGCAGCGCCCCCACCGCCGGGTTGATCCGCACCGGCCGTCGCTCGGTGGACGGGAACGCGACCCGGACGAGGCCGAAGCAGTCCTCCACCTCCACCCGGCGCACCACCGCCTCGTGCTCACCGCGCCGCGCCGGGGTCACCGCTTCGGCCAGCCCGCCGCGGCCTGGCGTGAGGCGGACCTGCGCCAGGGGTCGCTCCCAGCCCCAGGTCAGCGCCACGAAGGGGACGAGCCAGGGGGCGCCCGCCACGAAGTCGGTCCGGCCCACGGCCCCGCACTCGAAGACGACCGCCGCGCCCGCCGGGCGGCGGTGCAGCCGCCAGGCCACCCAGGCCGCCGCGGTCAGCGCCGACAGGGTCGCGGCGACCCCCAGCAGGAGCCCCAACCCTCCGAGGATGAGCAGCATCAGGTCCTGCCGCGCCACCCCGACAGAGAACCCCCAGCCCGCTGCCCCCAGCAGCACCATCCCGCCCCAGGTCAACGGGAACAGGTCGCGAGCGCGGCGGAGGAGGGTGCGGAGTCGTTCCACCCGGGGATTGTAGTCTCCTCGCTTGAATGCGCACGCGCCCGTGGACGTCTCAGGGGTGGGGGAAAGGGGGTGGTTTGTCCGGCCGGATAGGTCCGTATAGCAATCCTATCTGATTGGATACAGACTCGGTCCCAGAGCGCGCTGGAGCGGCCGCTCCGGGCTGGCACGCCCCTTGCTTCATGAGAGAGCGTCAGCCGGAGTAGCTCAATCGGCAGAGCACGTAACGTCACCCCATCGATGCGTTCTCCGGGTTCGCGGCAGCGGATCCGGCAGTGAGAGGTGGGGTTACTTCGACTTCCAATCGCGTGGTTGCGGGTTCGAGTCCCGCCTCCGGCTCTCTATCTTCCCCGCGCTCGCGGAGGTGACTCATGGGCTTCCTCAACCGGACCCGTCGCAAGACCCCCCAGGCGGAGCCGCACCTCAACTGGATGGGCGGCCCGTCGTTCACCCTCAACGACCCGCTCGCCCAGCTCCGCATGGCCGCGTCGAGCTGCTTCTTCGGCGAGCCGATGTACTACCACGTCGACGCGAAGGACAACCGGCCGGTCCGCCACGTGCACCGCGCGCAGCTCACCGGGCCGCAGCGGGCGCACCTGCGCAGCACCCTCACCGCCCTCGACCCGGCCGACTGGCGGGGCCTGAGCCCGGCGGCGCTCATGGAGCGCGCGATCGACAAGGCCCTGGACGCCGACCCCGAGGCCACCCTGGCCGAGGCCGTCCGCCTGCGCTCGGAGGAGCACGTCCGCACCACGCCCCAGGTCATCCTGGTCCGGGCGGCGCGTCACCCCTCCGTCCGCGGCACGGGCCTGATCCGGCGCTTCGCGGGCGGCGTCATCCAGCGCGCGGACGAGCCGGCGGTGGGCCTGGCCTACCACCTGGCCACCTTCGGCCGCCCGGTGCCCAACGCCCTCAAGCGAGCCTGGCGCGACGCGCTGGAGCGCTTCGACGACTACCAGCTCGCCAAGTACCGCCTGACGGCGCGCCAGGTGAAGACCGTGGACGTGGTCAACCTCGTGCACCCGCGCGGCGGGACCGTCGACAGGCTCGTCCGGGGTGAGCTGACCCTCGACGGCCGCACCTGGGAGTCCCTGGTCTCCGCGCAGGGTTCGTCCCGGGCGGCGTGGACCGAGGCGCTGCCCCGCATGGGCCACATGGCGCTGCTGCGCAACCTGCGCAACCTGCTCAAGGCCGGCGTGCCGACCGACGCCTACCTCGACCAGCTCGAGGGCGGCGTGGCGAAGGGGCGCCAGCTCCCGTTCCGCTACTACAGCGCCTGGAGCGCGGTGCACACCGCGCGCAGCCTGGGCGACGCGGGCGAGCGGCAGCGGGTCCTGGCCACGCTGGAGCGCTGCCTGGCCGCGTCGGTGGGCAACCTGCCCTGGTTCGGCGGCCGGGTGATGTCCCTGTGCGACAACAGCGGCAGCGCCCAGGGCACGGCCACCTCGGCCATGGGCACGATGAAGATCTCCACCATCGCCAACCTCACCGCGATCCTGGCCGCCCAGCGGGCAGAGCACGGCAGGGTCGGCGTGTTCGGCGACCAGCTGTCGACCTTCGCCGTCTCGCGCATGGACTCGGTGTTCCGTCAGCTCCAGCAGGCCGAGCACATCGCCCGGGACATCGGCATGGGCACCGAGAACGGCATCTGGCTGTTCTGGGAGAAGGCGATCCGCGAGCGCCAGCATTGGGACACGGTGTTCGTCTTCTCGGACATGCAGGCCGGCCACGGCGGGCTGTTCGGGCTGGCCCCGTCGTCCTACCGGGACTTCATCTGGGGCGGCTCGGGGCGCCACATCGACGTGCCCAAGCTCATCCAGCGCTACCGGGAGCAGGTGAACCCGGACGTGGACGTGTTCCTCGTCCAGGTGGCCGGCTACCAGGACACCATCGTGCCCGAGTTCTACGACCGGACGTACATCCTGGGCGGCTGGGGCCCGGGGCTGTTCCGGTTCGCGGGCGCGATGCGGCGCTGAGGGCGCGCCCTGGGCTGCCGTCGCCGTGAGGTGACGCGCAGCCGCAGGGCTCCGTCGCGCTCAGTCGCGGCGGCGGCGCAGGCCGACGAGGGCGAGCAGGCCGAGCAGCAGGCCAGCGCTGCCAGCAGGCGCCGACGAGGACGCGCAGTTGCAGCCCTTGTCCTCACCACCGCCGCCGGTGTCATCGACGACCACGCCGCTGTCGCAGGCGCCGTCGTCGTCGTCGGCGTCGACGTAGTTGACGATGCCGTCGCAGTCGATGTCCTCGACGCCCTCGTCGATGTCCAGGGCCCCGTCGCCGTCGCTGTCCTCATCGAGGTGGTCGGGGGTGCCGTCCCCGTCGGTGTCGACGGGGATGCCATCGGCGGCCTCGACCTCGGTCAGGATGCCGTCGTCGTCGTCGTCATCGTCCAGCGGGTCGATGAGGCCGTCCCCGTCGGTGTCCGGGGCATCCTGACCGGGCGTGGCCTCCTGGCCGTCCAGCAGGCCATCGCCGTCGCTGTCCGGGTTGTTCGGGTCGGTCCCGATGTCGTTCTCGTACTCGTCGGGCAGCCCGTCGCCGTCGGTGTCGTCGTCCTCGGCGATGCCGTTGCAGTCGTTGTCCAGGCCGTCGGGGATCTCCGGCGCGCCCGGGTAGACCGTGTCGTTCTCGTCGTCGCAGTCGTCGCCCTCGCAGTCGGGGTGGTCGAAGCCGTCCTCGTCCACGTCGCACAGATCGAAGCCGTCACAGTCCTGGTCGACGCCGTCGTAGGGCGTCTCGGGGGCCAGCGGGTAGCTGTCGGCGTCGGCGTCGTCGCAGTCGGTGCTGTCCGAGACGTAGTCGGTGGGCTGGTCGCAGTCGACGTCGCTGACGCTGGCGTCCCCGTAGCCATCGGCGTCCCCGTCGTAGTACCAGGTGGAGGCGTCGACCGCGTCGTCCTCGTCGGTGTCGCTGTCGCAGTCGTCGTCCACCCCGTTGCAGTACTCGTCCGCGCCCGGGTACACGCTCGCGCTGGCGTCGTCACAGTCCGTGCTGCTCGCGACGTAGCCGCTGGGCTGGTCGCAGTCGATGTCGGTGACCGAGGCGTCCCCGTAGCTGTCCCCGTCCGCGTCCGCGTACCAGGTGGCGACGTCGACCGCGTCGTCCTCGTCGGTGTCGCTGTCGCAGTCGTCATCGACGCCGTTGCAGTACTCGGTCGCGCCCGGGTACACGCTCGCGCTCGTGTCATCACAGTCCGTGCTGTCCGAGACGTAGCCCGTGCCCGCCGTGCAGGCCGCGTCGGTCACCGAGGCGTCCCCGTAGCTGTCCCCGTCCGCGTCCGCGTAGAACGTGGAGGTGTCGACCGCGTCGTCCTCGTTGACGACGCCGTCGCAGTCGTCATCGTACGCCGTGGAGCAGTACTCGTCCGCCGCGGGGTTCACGCTGGCGTTCGTGTCATCACAGTCCGTGTTGTCGGCGACGTACCCGCTCGGCTGGTCGCAGTCGACGTCGCTGTCGCTCGCGTCACCGTAGCTGTCCCCGTCGTCATCGGCGTACCAGGTGCTCGCGTCCGCCGCGCTGTCCTCGTCCGTGTTGCCGTCGCAGTCGTCGTCGTAGCCGTTGCAGTACTCGGTCGCCGCGGGGTTGACGATGGGGTCGGTGTCGTCGCAGTCGGTGCTGTCGGAGACGTAGCTGATGGGCTGGGAGCACGCGAGGGTGGTCGAGGCCGCGTCGCCGTAGCCGTCCCCGTCGCCGTCGAAGTAGAACGTCGACTGGGTCGAGGTGTCCAGGCTCGGGTCGTCGTCGTCCACCAGCGCGTCGCAGTCGTTGTCCACGCTGTCGCACACCTCGGTCGCCGCCGGGTTGATGGACGCCACGCTGTCGTCGCAGTCCGTGCCCGAGGTCACCCCGCTCGCCGGGCTGTCGTCGCCGTAGTCATCCCCGTCCGCGTCCGTCATGCAGTCCGTCGACGAGTCGTTGGGGGCGGCACCCGGGAACGTGTCCGAGTCGCTGTCGTCGCAGTCGTCGTCGTTCGGCACGTAGCCCGAGGGCTGGCTGCCCGTCACGCAGGTGCTCGGGTCCCCGTAGCCGTCCCCGTCGGCGTCCGCGCAGTACTGGTCGGTGTAGTCGATGATGACGTGACCGATGCTGGTCGTGCCCTCGCGGTCCCAGGGGTAGCCGCCGTCCACGTCGTCCCAGAACCGGCCGACGAAGTAGCCTGAGGCGTCGCCTGCGCTGCTCCACACCAGCACCTGGGTGCAGCTCGTGTCGTTGACGAAGCTGCCCTGGGCCTGGAAGCGGATGATGAGCCCGCCGCCCGCGAAGGAGAAGGCCGTGTCGGCGGTGAACTCCAACTCGAAGTTGCCCTGGGTGCTGTCGCCGTCGGGGTCCGCGGGGGTGCCCGCGTGGACCACCGTGGTGAAGCCGCTGCTGTCCTCCTGGGTCGAGCCGTTGGAGGTGGTCGCCGCCATCGCGATGTCGTGGACGATGGTGTTGTCGTTCGCGGCGTAGAGGTCGAAGGAGATCGTGTCGCCGGGGCGCAACTCAAACGCGGGCACATTCTGGTAGATGAAGCCCATGTAGTACTGGATCGACGAGCTGCCGTGGTAGTTGGCCCCGAAGGGGATGCAGTTGTTGGCGCTGGTGCTGCTTCCGACCAGGGAGATGGTCGCTGCGTCGGCGGTCGCGGAGAGGGGCAGCAGACACAGCGCGACGAGCGCGCGGGTGGGGCGGGTCATGGGGTCTCCGTCATGGGTGACAAGGCGCGATTCATTCACGTCCCCCAAGGGTAGCCCATGACCGCCGTCAGGGGACAAGGATCCGACGCCCAGGTCAGGTTATGGGTCAGGCCATGCCCACGCTCCTCCTCCTCCTGGCCGCCTGCGGGTCGCCGGAGACCCCGCCTGCGTACTGCGCAGGCCCGACCACCCAGCTCTGGGATCCGGCGGACCCCGAGCTGCTCCAGTTCCCCGACGACGCCCTGGCCGTCGCCGACCCGGGCTCCCCCACCGGCCTGCGGCCCGCGCTGGAGGACCACCCCTGGATGGCGGCGCTGCCGCCGGTGCTCGCGCCCTTCCCCGCCGGCCTGGACGAGCGCAGCGGCTTCGGGCGCCTCGGGGCCATCTTCCTGCGCTTCGACGGCAAGCTCGGCGCCCTGGCCGACGGGGACGTGCGCCTGGTCGCGCTGGACACCGGGGCCGATCACCCCTTCGAAGCGTTCGTCGAGGATCGGGGCGAGCAGCTCCGGGTGCAGCCTCTGGAGCCCCTGCGCCCCGCCACCCGCTACGCCCTGGTCCTGAGCGCGCAGCACGTCGCCGAGGACGGCGGCTGCGTGGCCCCGGCCGAGGGCCTCCAGGGCGCTCTGGCCGGTGGCGGCGACGACCCCTGGCTGGCGGAGCGCTACGGCGCGGTGGCCGAGGCGCTGGGGGTCGAGCCGGCGGACCTCTCCGCGGCGACGGTGTTCACCACCCACGACGACGTCGCCGCCATCCACGCGGTCGCGTCCTCCCTCGCTGCGCAGACCTGCACCTGGGCCGGCCCGGCGAGCTGCTCCAGCTGGCGGGACGGCCAGCGCTGCGCCCGCTCGTTCGAGGCCTGGGATCACCGGGGCGCGCTCATCGACCCGGACCCGGCGCAGCGCTGGACCCTGGACGTCTCCATCTACCTGCCGCCGGGCGTCGAGGGCCCCGCCCCGGTCGCGATCTACGGCCACGGCATCAACAGCTCCCGGGGTGAGGCCGAGGCCCTGGCCCGGCGGGTGTTCCCGCTGGGCATGGCGGTGGTCTCCGTCGACGCCCTGGAGCACGGCAGCCACCCCACCAACGACGACGACGACCTGGACGCGGCGGCCTTCCTGGGCATCGACCTCTCCACGGTCAGCCTGGACGGGCGCGCGCTGGCGCAGAACTTCCTGCAGACCGACCTCGACCGGCTCCAGCTCCTCACCCTGCTGCAGCAGGACCCCGACCTGGATGGGGACGGCGCCGCCGACATCGACCCCGAGCGGATCGCCTACGTCGGGGTGAGCCTGGGTGGTCTGCTCGGGCCCGGCCTGGTGGCGATGTCCGACGAGGTGGATCTGGCGGCCCTGCCCGTGGGCGGCGGCCACCTGGCCACCTTCGCCTCCACCAGCAGCTTCGGGGCGGCGTTCGAGGCCCTGTTCGTGGAGCTGCTGGGCGACGAGGCCGCCTGGCAGCGCGTCCTGGCGGTGGGCCAGGCGGCGATGGACCCGGCGGACCCCGCGGTGTGGGCGGCCCACGTGCTGGACGACCGCCTGGGCGAGCGGGCGGGCGGCCCCCACCTGCTGCTGCCTGTCTCGGTCTTCGACGAGGTGGTGCCCCCGGAGACGGGCATCGCCCTGGCCCGCGCCCTGCGCCTGCCCCACGTCGAGCCGGTCATCGAGCCCGTGGCGCTGCTCACCCCGACCGGCCCGGCGCCGGTGTCCGCCAACCTCGACGGGGTGACCGCCGGCTTCTTCCAGTACGACCGGGTGACCGACGGCGAGGCCGTGGTCGCCTCCGAGCACGGCAACACCCCCTACGGGACCGAGGGGGAGCTGCAGCTCCTCACGTTCCTGGAGACCTGGCTGGAGGGCGGCGCGCCCGTCATCATCGACCCCTACGCCGAGCTGGGCACGCCCCCGCTGGAGTGACTACCCCAGGTGCTGCTTGAGCGCGGCGCGGCCGGCGTTCTTGTAGACCTCGATCAGCTCGTCCAGCTCGCGGGACTTGATGCCCAGGCGCTTCGCGATGCTGCGGCGGGTCTCCTCGCCGATGATGGCGTCGAGCACGGCGTCCTCGGCGTCGTCCAGGCTGACGCTGGCCGACAGGGCGGTCGCGGCGTCGGTGACGGGTCCGGCGTCCGAGGCGGGCTCCGGCGCGGGCGCGACGTCGGAGGGCGGCCGGGACACGAACCCGCCCAGCACGTCGTTGAGCAGATCGTCCTGGCTCAGGGTGCGCTCCGGGCGAATCGTCGGCAGCGCCAGGCTCGCCGCCGGGTCGCCCAGCAGGATGAAGCCGCGCAGGTCGTTGCGGGTCATCCAGTTGTGGCTGCGGGCGTCGAGGCGGGCGGCCTCCCGCCGGGCCTCGTCCACCCGGGTGCCGAAGGCGTCGACCAGCTCGGTGACCGAGACCTTGGAGACCTCGGCGATGGCGTCCAGGGTCATGCGGTCGGCGTTGCCCAGCTCAGCGCTGGCGCCGCGCACCGCGTTGAAGATGCGGCTGGCGGCGTCCTCCTCGGCGGCGGGGCCGCTCGGCTGGGCGGCGGCCTCCAGGACCTTGCGGACCAGCTTGTCCTCCAGCTCGGCGTCGGTCTGGTAGCCCTTGAGCAGGTTGTCATCGACCGAGGCCAGGATGTTGGTGAGGTAGCGCAGGGCCAGCCCGGTCCGCAGGCCCGCCCCCAGGGCGCCGAGCACGTCGCGCACGTAGCCGGGCGCGCTGTCCTTGCCGGAGGCCTCGAACACGTCGGGGTCGTCGGTGGTGAAGAGGTCCTGGCCCTTCTGCTTGCTGTAGCCGTAGGAGAACGCGATGTCGGCGTGGGCGTAGACCCCCAGCGGGCCCTCGGGGTTGGCCAGGGCGACCTTGGGCTGGCGGGCCACGAAGGGCTGCTCGTCCCGGGCCAGGGTGCTGAGCACGTCGGGGACCCGGCCCCAGTAGCCGGTGCTGGCGAGCTTGCGCAGCCAGGGCGCGTAGACGCTGTTGTGGGGGGTGCCCGCGCCGAAGCAGGCGTAATAGAACCACACGCCGTTCGGCAGGAACGGGCTCTCGGAGAGGTGGCTCAGGTCGAGCATCTCCCTGCCGCTCAGCTTCATGCGGCCCTGCATTGCCCGCTGCTCGTCCTTGTCCCAGCCGGGCAGCCCCGCGCCGTGGCTGAGGCTGAGCATGACCGTAGGCTGGTCGGCGCGGGCGAGCTTGCGCAGGCCGTCCCAGCTCCCGTGCTCGGCCCTGGGCGCGCGGGGCCCGGCCAGCAGCACGTCGGTGGTGGCGTAGCCGTAGTTGTTCTCGAAGTCCGAGAAGTCCTTGTGGGTGGGCACGATGAGCTGGGCGTGCCCGCTGTCGACCGCGCGATCGCGCCGGCCCCAGCCCGAGTCCGAGGTGGAGTAAAGCACCAGCCGGGGCTGGTTGAAGGCCGCCGGGGTCTCTTCGGTGGCCTTCACCTTCTCGGCGTAGGCGCGGTAGTCGTCGGGGGAGTCGAAGCAGAGCCGGCCCACGTAGCAGCGGGACATCAGCCCCTGCTGCATCTCCAGGCCGACCTCGTGGAAGTCGCCCAGGATCAGCAGGTACATGGGCTGATCGCGGAACTTGAGCTTGTCGTAGACCGTCGCCAGGAAGGTGGTGGAGTCGGTGGTGGGCTGGATGGGCCAGCGTTGGACCTTCGGGGGGTCGCCGATCTGGCGGTTGATCGTCCAGCGATCGGCGATCTGCCGCTCCCGGAGCTTGATCAGCGGCTCGAGCGCGGAGAGCAGGTCCTCGCGCCCGGCGGGGTAGAGGATGCCCCAACCCTGATCCATGTCATTCGGGCCGGAGAAGGTCCCGAGGTGGTCGGGGTCGGTGACGGTGACGACCTTGCCCGGGCGCCCGCCCTCCCCTGCGGCGATGTCCGGGAGGCCCTCCTCCTTGTTGATCGCTTCGCCCTCAGGGCCCTGCAGCAGAACGTCCAGGCTCATCCGCGCCTCCGATGGTCAGGGGGGAGACGCATCATAGTGCGTCCCACCGAGCAGGTGCAGTCGGCGCCCTGTCCCCGGACAGCGTCCCGCCGGCCGCGCCGACCGTGGTAGGCTCGGCGCGGAACCCAAGATGTGGTGCTTGGCATGGCGTACAGGTTTGAAGCGGTCCTTGGCGCCGGGGTGACCCTGGCAGTGGCGTTGGCAGTCTCCCCCGCGTGGGCTCAGGATGAGGAAGAGCCGCCTCCCGAGGCGGTGGAGCGGGCGCGCGCGATGGAGACGGATCCCTCGGAGACCCCCTCGGAGGAGGAGGGCGCCGCCGAGGAGGAGGCCGCGGCCGCCGAGGAGGGTGCCGCCGAGGAGGGCGCCGCCGAGGAGGCGGACGCCCAGGGCGACGCAGACGACGAGGAGGCCGGTGACGCCGAGGAGGGCGACGAGGCCGATGACGACGAGGTCGACGACGACGAGGTCGACGACGACGACGAGGTCGACGACGACGAGGCCGACGACGACGAGACCATGAACCTCGACGTCGAGATCCTCCCCGAGGACGCGCTCACCGAGTCGTGGCGTGACGCGCTTCGGGAGTTCGACCTGGGCGGCTACGCCACCCTGCAGCTCATCGGCCACTACAACACCGAGACCGGCACGCTGGGGAAGGGCTTCCGCACCGACGAGGCCGGCCTGGAGTTCGACCTCCACCCTGAGCGGGTCCTCTCCGGCAAGATGCACCTCCGCTACGAGGGCGGCTTCGGCCTCTCTCTTCCGGAGGCTTACGCCCGGATCGTCATGATCGACGACGTCCTGAGCCTCCAGGTGGGCCACTTCCTGATGCCCTTCGGGGCCTACAACGACGGCCAGTTCAAGGGCGCCAACCGCCTGATGCCCGACGCGCCGATCGTCTTCGATCACCTCGTGCCGGCGCCGTGGAGCGTGGACGGGGCGAACGTCTCAGGCGCGGTGGGCTTCGGTGAGGGGCACACGGTGGACTTCGCCGCCTACGTCATCAACGCCCACACCCTGACCGCCGACATCGACCCGGCCGACGCCCTGCCCTCGGAGCTGGACAACGCCGTCATGTTCGACGGCAACGTGCAGCTCGCGGTGGGCGGCAACGCGGGCGTGAACCTGGCCAGCGGGCTGGGCATGGGGATCTCCGGCTACACCGGGGACTACGTCTCCGACGGCCGCGCCTCCCTCGGGATGGTCGGCGCCGACCTGTACTACGACGCCGCCCCCTGGACCGTGGAGGGCGAGGTCGTCGCCGTGGTCAAGGACGTGGTCGGCGACGAGGGCGCCTCCAACCGGTACTCCCACTTCGGGGCGTCGGTGAGCGCCGGCTGGCAGGTCCACCCCCAGCTTGAGCCCATGGCGCGCCTGGAGCACGCCCAGCTCGACCCCGACGGGGTGCTGGGCGGCACCCGCGGCTCGCTGGGGCTCGCGTTCTTCCCCTACCCCGAGCGCTCGCCGGCCACCCGGATGTCGCTGTCGTACAGCCACCGGGTGGACAACGTCGGCTACTGGCGGGACTCGCGGGTGGTGATGCAGGCGACCACGGAGTTCTGAGGGGCCGCTACATCCCGCCGCCCCAGAAGACGTAGATCTCGCCACCGGAGGCGTCCGGCGCGCCGATGGCGAGGTCGTCGATGCCGTCCCCGTTGACGTCGCCGGGGATCCAGACCGAGCTGCCGGCGGCGTCCCGGCGGCTGGAGCCCTCCAGCCGGGCGTCAGCGCCGCCGAGGGTCTCGGTGCCGTCCAGGCGGCCGTACCACACGTAGACCACGCCCGCGCCGGTGTCGACGCCGTCCTCGGCGAACGCCCCGACCACCAGCTCCCCGACGCCGTTGTCGTCCAGGTCCCCCGCGCCCGCGATGGACCAGCCGAAGCTGTCGCCGCTGTTGGCGCCGTCGAGCCGGAGCATGGCGCTGCTCGCGGACACCTCCCCGGAGAGGACATCGTTGGAGAAGACGTAGACCCGGCCGGTGCCGCCCGCCCCGTAGGCGCCCACCGCGACGTCGTCGGCGCCATCGCCGGTGACGTCGCCCACCCCGCCGCCGGACCAGCCGAAGCTGTCGCCGTTGGCCCCACCCTCCAGGACGACGTCCGCGTCGTCGAGGTCCATGTCGCCGACGCCGTCGCCGGAGATGAGGTAGGCGGTGCCGCTGTTGGTGGCCCCGCCGTCGCCCACCCGCGCGCCCACGAACAGGTCCGGCACGCCGTCCGCGTCGAAGTCCCCGGCCGACGCGACCCAGAAGCCCGCCTCGTCGGAGCCGTTCTCTCCAGCCAGCAGGACGTCCGCGTCGTTGGCGGTGCCGTCGCTCAGGGGGCCGAAGAAGACGTAGGCCCCCCCGGCGTTGCTGAAGGCGTCGGAGGCGCCGATCAGCACGTCGTCGCGGTTGTCGCCGTCGAGGTCGCCCACGGCGGCCACGGACACGCCGAAGTAGTCGCCGGCCGCCGCCCCGTAGATCGCCGCACCCTGGTCCACGTCGCCTGAGGTCACGTTGGTGAGCAGGTAGGCGGCGCCCGCGTCCCGGGCGGTGGTGTCGTTGAGCCAGGCGCCGACGATCACGTCATCGTCGCCGTCGCGGTTGGTGTCGCCGGCCCAGGCCAGCCGCAGGCCCGCGTTGTCGCCGCCGGACTCGCCCGCCAGGGAGACGGCCGCGGTGGCGAGGCTGTGGTTGCCCGCCGCCCCGCCGTCCGCGACATAGGCCCGGCCAGCGTCGCTGTTCGCCGCGCGCGCCCCGATGAGCAGCTCGTGGGTGCCGTCCCCGTCCAGGTCGCCCCGGCCGGGCTGGGCGTGGTAGCCGGCCTCGTCGCCGCTGGACTCGCCCTCCCAGATGACCGGGGCGTCCGCGCGCAGGTCGTAGGTGCCCAGGATGCCGCAGCCCTCGCCGTCGCCGGAGCAGTCCTCGTCGATCCCGTTGTTGCAGATCTCGGCCTCGCCGGGGTTGATGCTGCTGTCGCCGTCGTCGCAGTCGTCCCCGTTGTCGGCGTAGCCCGCCCCCGGCGACGCGCAGGACCGGACCGCGCTGCCGCCGCCGTCACCGTAGCCGTCGCTGTCGCCGTCGGGGTACCAGTCGATCTCCTCGGCGGACTCGTCCACGTTGCCGTCGCAGTCGTTGTCGACGTCGTCGCACAGCTCCCGGGCGTTGGCGTAGGTGGTGGGTTCGCTGTCGTCGCAGTCCCGGCTGTCGGAGACGTAGCCGTCCGGGGGCGCGCAGGCGGCCTGGGTGACCTCGGGGTCCCCGTAGCGGTCCCCGTCGGCGTCGGCGTAGAACTCCCGGGCGTCCACCGCGTCGGCGTCGTTCGTCTCGCCGTCACAGTCGTGGTCGACGCCGTCGCAGTACTCGTCCGCGCCCTCGTGGATGGAGGGGTCGCTGTCGTCGCAGTCGCCGTAGTTGGCGGCGTGGCCCTCCACCGGCTCGCAGGAGCGGGTGGGGCTGCCGCCGGGGTCGCCATAGCCGTCGCCGTCCGTGTCGGGGTACCAGTCGGCGAGCTGACCGCCGACGGCGTCCTCGTCCACCGCGCCGTCGCAGTCGTTGTCCAGGCCGTCGCAGGTCTCCTGGCCGTCGGGGTGGACGCGGCGGTCGTTGTCGTCGCAGTCCCCGGACACGTCTGTCTTGCCGGCCCAGAGCTCGCAGGCCTCCTCGGCGGTCGCGTCGTCGCCGTAGCCGTCGCCGTCGGCGTCGTCGTAGCGCGTGATGGTCTCACACTCCTTGTTGGTGCACGCACAGAGCAGCACGACGGACAGCAGCGCGAGGCGCATGTCTCCTCCAGGATCCCGATGACGTGGGGCTTGTGAGCCTACCACGTCACCGGAGGATGCGGGGGGCTTTCAGGCCCCGTGTCAGAGCCCCTCGCCCAGGAGCAGGTAGATGGCGCCGACGTTGTTGTTGGCGCCCTCGTCGTGGCGGTAGGCGCCGATGATGATGTCGTCGATGCCGTCGCCGTCCACGTCCCCGGCGCCCTGGGCCACGCTGCCGGCGGAGTCGCCGGACGCGCTGCCCTCCAGCCGCAGGTCCGCGGTCGACGCGGACACCGTGCCGGACAAGCCCGGGTCCCCGTAGAAGAGGTAGGCCACCCCGCCCGCGCCCGCGTCCGGGGCGCCGATCAGCAGGTCGGCGCGGCCGTCTCCGTTGAAGTCGCCGCCGCCGCCGACCTCGCGCCCCAGGTGGTCCCCGCCGGCCTCGCCCAGGATCACGACCTCGGCGTCGTCGTCCAGGTCCAGGTCTCCGCCGACCGGTCCCTGCACCAGGTAGGCCACCCCGGCGTCCGTTCCCCCGACGTCGTAGCCGTAGGCCCCGATGACCACGTCCTCGTTGCCGTCGCCGTCGAAGTCCCCGACCCAGTCCACCGAGAAGCCGGTGAAGTCGTCGATGTCCGAGCCCTCCAGCGCCGCGTCGGCCTGGCCGGTGTCGTGGTCCACGGTCAGCGGGCCGTAGAACAGGAAGACCACGCCGCTGTCCCGCTTCACCCCGTTGGCCGCCGGGGAGGACACCAGCAGGTCCGCCTGCCCGTCGCCGTTGAGGTCACCGCCGCCGGTCACCCACCAGCCTGCCGCGTCCCCGGACGCCCCGCCGTCGATGAACAGGTCGGCCTCGGTCAGGGAGGTGGACGTGCCCGTCTCGGTGAGCGGCCCCGCGATGATGTAGACCCGGCCGGTGCTGCCGCTGTAGCTGGGGGCGCCGATGGCGATGTCGGGACTGCCGTCGCCGGTGATGTCCCCCGCCGCGGAGACGGACTGGCCGGCGTTGTCCCCGGCGGCCTCTCCGGTCCAGATCATCTCGGCGTTGCTCGCCGAGGTGCTGGCCAGCGGGCCCCGGAACAGGTAGACCGTGCCGCTGTTGTTGGGCCCCTGGTCGCTGCGGTAGGCCCCGACCAGCAGGTCGTCGTTGCCGTCCGCGTTCACGTCCCCGGCCCAGGCCAGCCGGGCGCCGAAGTAGTCGTTGGACTGGTCTCCGAGCACCCGCACGTTGGCCAGGTTGGCGTCGTGGGTGGCGTTGAAGCGCCCGCCCTGCATCACATACGACGCGCCCTTCTGGTTGTCGAAGCGGTGGGCCCCCGCGAGCACGTCGTAGAGGCCGTCGTTGTTGTGGTCCCCGAAGCCGCCCTGGGTCTGGTAGCCGAGCTGGTCGCCGTCGGCCTCGCCGTAGAGCTTGGCGTCAAAGTCCGCCTCCAGGTCCAGGGTCCCGGTGCGCCCGCAGGGGTCGGCGCTGTCGTCGCAGTTGTCGTCGATGAAGTTGTTGCAGATCTCGGTGGCGTTCGGGCTGATGCTGGCGTCGTTGTCGTTACAGTCGAAGCCCAGCTCCGACTCGTAGCCGGTGTACCCGGTGGGCGCGTTGCAGGCCATGACCGGGGTGTCGTCCCGGCCCACGCCGTCGCCGTCGCCGTCGGGGTACCAGGGCCGCACGTCGAGGGCGTCGTCCTCGGACTCCTCGCCGTCGCAGTCGTCGTCGATCCCGTTGTTGCAGACCTCGTAGGCGTCGGGGTTGATGTCGGGGTCCTGGTCCTCGCAGTCCCCGCCGCGGGTGGTCCAGCCCGAGATCGGCGCGCAGGAGATCTCCTCGCGCTCGATGTCACCGTAGCTGTCACCGTCCTCGTCGGGGTAGTACGCGGTGGCGTCGACGGCGCCCTCGTCGATGGCGCCGTCGCAGTCCTGGTCGACGTCATCGCACCGCTCGTCGGCGCCGGGGTGGGTGGCGTCGCTGTCGTCGTCACAGTCGCCGGGCTCCTGGGCCCAGCCCTCGCCGGGCTCGCAGTCCTCGGTCGTGGCGTCGGCGAGGCCGTAGCCGTCGCCGTCGCCGTCGGCGTACCAGGTGGCGATCGCGCCCTCGTCGATCGCCGCGTCGCAGTCATTGTCTGCGCCGTCGCAGGCCTCCGGCGCGCCCGGGTAGACGGTCGCGTCGTTGTCATCACAGTCGTCGTCAGCGAACCCGTCGCCATCCTGGTCGACGGGTTGGGAGGAGTCGTCTGGGTTTGAGTCGGTATCCTTGTCCCCGCATCCGGCAGCGAACAGTCCGAGGGTGGTAAGCAGAAGAACACCGGATTTCATAGAGCGCGCACCTCCAACTGTCCCCATTCTGGCCTCGCCTGGAGGGCTCTGACAAGGAGATCCCCGCACCGATGGGGCTGGTCTGCGCGCGGAGGGCGGACTATTTCGGGCCGGTGAGCCGCACCCTCCTGCCCGCTGGAGCCCGCCGATGACGCCGAAGGTCCTGGTCGTGACAGGGGGAATGTTCTCCTTTGAGGAGCGCTCCCTGGTGGGGGCCGTCCGCAAGCAGGCGGCCGCCCTGCGGGCCTCCAGCGGGGGCTGGCTGGACATCCACCTCAAGGTCGTCGCGCTGGAGCGGGTCCTGGCCATGCGCCGCTTCCAGGCCAGCCGGGCGTTCGCGCGGGCGCCCTACCGCGACGCGGTGGCGCGCATGTTCGCGGAGGACCCCGCCGAGGGCGTCCCCGAGCTGACCGAGGTGCTGCTCTGCACCCTGCTGGAGGCCGAGGGGCTGCCCTTCGAGGTCCGCACCTACAGCGCCCTGCACGACGACGAGGCCGATCGGGCGCGCGTCCTTGCAGAGTGCCCGGTGATCTTCGCCTCCACCACGCTCATCCGGGACCTCTCCGAGCTGCGGGCCCTGCTCGCGCCCCTCAAGCGCCCTGACAACCGCGTGGTGGCCGGCGGCGCCCTGGTCAGCATGCTGCACCACGACTGGCCCGGCTGCCCCGAGGTCGACGTCATCGCGGCGGGCTACGGCGAGCGGCTGGTCCCGGCCCTGGCGGGGTGGATCCGCAGCGACTTCGAGACCCTGGAGCCCCCCGACGGCGGCGCGCTGGAGCGGCGGGGCGGCGCGCTCATCCTGCGCAGCGGGGTGCCGCAGGGGCGCAGCCTGGACCACCTGCCCGCCCCCGACTGGGCGCTGGCCGCCCGGGTCCACGGCCGGGGGCCCTTCCCGCTGGTGTCCTACGAGTCGGTGCGCGGCTGCCCCTACCGCTGCGCGTTCTGCAACTACCCCTACCTGTTCGACGACGCCGCCTTCCGGCTGCGCTCCGCCGAGCAGATCGCCGACGACTGGGCCCGGCTGGTCGCGGGGGGCGCGTCCTGGATCAGCTGCCTCGACAGCCTGTTCACGGTGCCCCGCAAGCGGCTGGAGCAGCTCTGCGCGCGCCTGCTCTCCGACGGCACCCGGGTGAACTGGATCTGCTACGCCCGCGCCGACGACCTGCGGGACCCGGCCCTGGTCCGCCTGCTCCTGGAGGCGGGCTGCCGCCAGGTCCAGATCGGCGTGGAGTCCGGCAGCCAGCAGCAGCTCGACCACATGGACAAGCGCTGCACCGTGGACCAGAACGCCCGCGCCCTGGCCAACTGCCGCGCCGAGGGCCTCACCTCGCTCGTCACGCTCATCGTGGGCTTCCCCGGCGAGACCGCCGCGAGCCTCGCCGAGACCCGCGCCTTCCTGGCCGAGACCCCGCCGGACTTCTGCTTCGTCACCCCGTTCAGCGCCAAGTACGTGGGCATCCCCATCCTGGAGCCGGCCGCGAAGGCGCGCTTCGGGCTGGTGACCCACGACGCCTCGGCCTCCTCCTTCCCCCCCTGGCGGCACGCCACGATGGACGCGGTGGAGGCCGTCGACCACGTCCGCGACCTGAACCTCTGGATGATGCGGGAGCGCATCGCGCTGGAGGGCGGCATCTTCTACCGGGGGGCGCTGGGGTTCCGGGCCGAGGACCGCGACGCCCTGCTCGACTTCCAGCGGGACCTGCTGGGGGCCAGCCCCTGGCTGGGGCGGCTGATGGCCGGGGTTCGGGGCTGGACGCGCGGCAAGGTCGAGACCGAGCGGCGGGCGCTGCTGGGGTGAGGCCCGTCGGGCTCAGCAGCCGGAGGCCGGACCGCCGGAGAACACGATGTCGGCGCACAGCTCCTGGACGCTGCCGCCGCCGTTCACGCTGACGTCGGCGTCCGCCTCGTGGTAGATGGTGACGTCCGCGCCGGAGACCTGCAGGTCCGCGCCGCCGCGGGCCCAGACCACCGAGCGCTGACCGTTGACGACCGCCTGCGCGCCGGGCTCCAGCCACACCGTGCTGCCCTCGCCGTCCACCAGCGCGTCCCCGCCGTCGCAGACCCAGACCATCGCCCCCGGCGTCAGGAAGGGGGATGCGTCGTCCAGGACCACCTCGGCGTCGGCGGCGATGGTCGTCGGGCAGTCTGCCGAGGGCGCGCTGTCGTCGCTCGCCGGGGCGCTGTCGTCCAGGGTGCCCACGTCCTTGATCACGCAGGCGCTCAGGGAGCCGAGCAGCAGCCCGGCGAGGAGGGGTCGTTCGATCATGGTCGTCTCCTTTCTTCTTTGGGGAGGGGTCCGTGTGGACCGCACCCCCACGGTAGGGAGCGCTGTGTCACGCCGCGGTAACGCGCGGCGTGCTACGCGAAGGCGGTGACCGCCGACACCCCGCTGCTCCACCTCTCGGCCTGCCAGGTCGACCTGACGCGTCGGGAGGTCCGTCGTGGGGGGCACACCCTGCCCCTGAACCCCCGGGAGGCGGAGCTGCTGGCGTGGTTCGTGGCCCACCCCGTCCGCCCGGCGACCCGCCAGGAGCTGCTCCGGGAGGTCTGGGGCTACCGCGGCGGGGCGCGCACCCGGGTCGTGGACATGACCGTGCGGCGGCTGCGGGAGAAGCTGGAGGCGGACCCCGCCGACCCGCAGCACGTCCTGACGGTCCGGGGGATGGGCTACCGGTTCGAGCCTCCGGCCGGGGGCGCGGCGCTGTCCCCGCAGCGTGACCCCCTCTTCGGGCGGGAGGCGGCGCTGCGCGCGCTGGGCGAGCGGCTGCAACACCCCGGGCTGGTCACGCTGCTGGGTCCCCCGGGCGTCGGCAAGACCCGCCTGGCCGCCTGCCTTGCGGAGGGGTGGAGCGGGCCGGTGGTCGTCGTGGACGCCGGTGCCTGCCCTCGGCCCGAGGCGCTGCAGGAGGCGCTGGAGGCGTCGGGCGCGGCGGCGCTGCCCCCGGACGGCCTCGTGGTCATCGACCACCTGGAGCGCTGCGCCGAGGCCGGGCGCGCCCTCTCTGCGCTCCGAGGGCGGCGTGCCCTGTGCACCTCCCTCCACGCGCTGGGGGTGGCCGAGGAGCAGAGGGTCGTCGTGGCGCCCCTCGACCCGGCCCCGGCGCTGGCGCTCCTGGTGGATCGGGCGCGGCGGGCGGGCCTCGACGAGCCGCTGCGCTGGGAGGCCGCCCTGAAGGAGATCGTGGCGCTCTCCGACGGCCTCCCCCTCGCGCTGGAGCTGGCCGCCGCGCAGCTCGCGGCGCTTCAGCCCCCGGCGCTGCTCCAGCGGCTGCGGTCGCGCCCGCTGGAGCTGGCCTCTGAGGCCCCGGATCGGCCACCGCGCCACCACAGCCTCCGGCGGGCGCTGGAGGCCGCCTGGGCGCTGCTCGACCCGGAGGAGCGCGGGGCGCTGGCGACGCTCTCGGTCTTCGTCGGCCCGTTCTCGGTGGAGGCGGCGGAGGCGACGCTGGCGCCCGCTGAGCGCTCGGGCTGGCAGCTCCTGCGGCGCCTCACCGAGCGCTCGCTGCTCGCCCGCGCGGGGGACGGGCGCCTGCGCATGCTGCACGCGGTGCGGGCCTTCGCCGCCGAGCACCTGGGGGACGCGCGCGCGGCGGCCGAGCGGCGCCACGGCCTGTGGGCCTGCCAGCTCCGCGGCGACGTCGCGCTGGCGCACCTCGACGAGCTGCTCGCGGCGATGCAGCGGGCGCTGGACCGCAGCGACCTGGAGCTGGCCACCGCCGGCTGCCGGACGCTGGAGCGCCTGGGTGCCTTCCAGGACCCTCAACAGATCGAGTCAACGCTGCTGCGGGGGCGCCTGGCGCGGGTGCGGGGGGCGCTCGCCCAGGCCGAGGCCCACGCCGAGTTGGCCCTGTCCGACAGCGCGGCGCGCCCGGACCTCCAGGCGCAGGCCCTCCACAGCCTGGGCTGGCTGCGCAACCTGCAGGGCCGGCTCGACGAGGGCATCGCGCTCCTGGAGCGGGCGGCCGCGCGGGCCCAGGAAGACGGGGACACCGCCCTGCGGGCCTCGGCCCTCTGCGACCTCGGCGTGTGCCGGAGCGAGGTGGGGGATCGAACCGGCGCGCGGGTGGACCTGGAGGCCGCCCGGGCCCTCCTGCAGGCCCTCGGGGATCCGCCGCAGGCCACCGCGGATTGTGTGATGAGCCTGGGGCTCCTGGGGCTGGCCGAGGGGGCGTGGGGGCAGGCCCAGGCGGCGTTCCAGGACGCGGCCGAGCGGTACGGCGCGCTCGGCGTTCCCCTGGGGCGGGCCTGGGCGCTGAACAACCTCGGCGAGGCGCTGCGGCTGCAGGGGCAGCGCCGCAGCGCCGCGCGCGCCTACGAGGCCGCCCTGGAGGGCTTCAGGCGCGTGGGCAGCGGAGACGGCTTCGTGGCCGAGGCCAACCTCGCCCTGCTCCAGCTCGACAGCGGAGACGCGGCCGGCGCCCGCGCGGTGCTGGAGCGGACCCTCCGCACGGTCCAGGGGCAGGGGCGGCGGGCCCGGCAGGGGCTGGTGCACGCGATGCTGCTCCCCTGCGTGGCCCTGGCGGGGGAGCAGGCGGCCCTGGGGCGGCACCTGGGCGAGGCCCGCCGGCTGCTGGCCGAGACCGGCTTCGTGGACCACGACGTGGCCCGCCTCGCCGAGCAGGCCGCCCGGGAGGCCGAGGCCCGGGGCTGGCCGGACGAGGCCCGGGGCTGCGCGGCGCTGGCCCTCGACCAGCGGCAGGCGCTGCTGGGGTGACTCACTGCGTCATGCTGTCCAGGTCCCACGCCATCGGCTCCGGGAGCTGAAAGAACACGTACACCGTGATCTTCTCCGGTTCGAACGCCCCCAGCGGGTCCCCCAGCAGCCCCTTGAGGCAGGCCCGGGTGGCCTCCTCCCGGGCGTCGTCCTCAGTGCGCTGGAGCACCAGCAGCGGGCGCTGACGGGACCGCAGGATGACCCGCCCGGGGACCCGGACCCCGCCCTGCTCGAAGCAGGCCAGGATCCCGGGGAGATAGCCCTCCAGCTCGGGGACCTCGGCGTCGGGCACCGCCCGCCGCGCGGGCTGCGGGTCCGGCCAGGGCTCCAGCTCGAGCTGCGCGCCCGAGGTGCCCTGTCGCCCGTCCCCCTCCATCCTGAAGGCCACCGAGACCGCGTCGACGGCCCCGTGCTTGTCGGGGACGGTCAGCCAGGTCTCACGCCCGACGCTCCAGGTCAGCGGGTCGAGCTGAACGCCGTCGCGCCACAGGTGCCCGGCGTGGGTCTTGACGGCGTAGGGGCTGTCGTATTCGACGTGGACCAGCCAGGGCTCGGCCACCGAGGGCCAGGCCCAGGCGTGGGCCTCGACCGCCGACGCCATGCGCAGGTCGGTGAACCCCTGGGCCAGCAGCGGCGCGAAGACCCCCAGGGCCACCAGGGCGAGGGTCCCGACGTGGACGAGGAGCACCGAGCGCCGCCGCTGGGCGAAGAGCCGGAGCAGCGCCGAGGTCACCGTGGCGTAGGCCACCCAGGACGCGATCCAGAGCAGGACCAGGAGGAAGCCCTGCACCAGCATGCCGTAGCCGTACATCATGCCGATCGGCGACAGGACGGGGATCATCCAGAAGCCGTCGGGCAGGGCCCAGAGCAGCTCCCCGATCAGGGCCACGATGACGACGGTGCCGACCGACAGGATCACCGGACCGACCAGCACCAGCCCCAGCGCGCGGCGGTGGAGGGTCTGCGCCTTCTGAGCCTCCCACGCCCGCAGCTCCTCGGGTTCATCGCCGGGCTGGAGCAGTGTGTCGGCCACGGCACGGTCCTCGGTCAGCGGTGCGCGGCCCAGTATACGGGGGATGCTCCGACCCTTCTGTGGCGGGCGCCCCCCGGGCCCTGACGGCACCCGGTCAACGGTGGCGGAGCCCGGTCAGATTCCGTCCGAAGGAATCACCGAGCCAGCCCGGAGGCGTCACAGGGCGCCGATACGACATGCGCACCCACCCGCCTGCGCCCGCCGCAGGCAACACCGGAGCGCATCGTATGTCCCCTACCTCTGATGGTCGCCTCCTCCTCCTGCTCGGCCTGATCGCCGTGGGCTGCGAAGGCCCCCCTGGCGCCGACGGCACCTCCGGCGTCGACGGCGTCGACGGCGTCGACGGACTGGATGGTCAGAACGGTCAGAATGGCCAGAACGGGCTGGATGGTCAGAACGGACAGAACGGCCAGAACGGAACGGACGGCCAGAACGGTCAGGACGGCGAGGACGGCCGCCACCTGCTGACCCTGCGCTTCGCCGACGTCGCCTTCCCCCGCACCGACGACGAGAAGCGCAGCGTGCTGTCGTCGAGCCAGGCCTGGGTCGGCGGCGAGGCGGTCGACATCGGCTTCCACACCATCCTGCGCGGCGGCGAGACGGTCAACAGCACCGGCACCTTCGGCCAGATCTTCGACATCGACGGCGCCCCCGTCCAGGACGAGGACGGCGTGGACTACGTGTCCGTCGGCACCGACTTCTCCTCCATCCTGCAGCTCACCGACGGCAGCCTGTGGTCGGTCACCCACTTCGAGACCGCCCCGGGCGCGATGTACCTGACCGAGCTGAACCAGGACGCCACCACCGGCGCGCTGACCGCTGTGTCGACGCAGAACATCGACATGTCCGGCGTCTACGGCCTCTACACCCCCTGCGCGGGCTCGGTGACCCCCTGGAACACCCACCTCGGCGGCGAGGAGTATCCCCCCGACGCCCGGGGCTGGGAGGAGGCCGAGGTCTTCTCGGAGATCGACGTCTACACCCAGCCGCAGCTCCGGTACTACGGCTTCGACATCTACACCGACGCCGACGAGGACGGCGAGCCCGACAACGTCACCCTCGAGGACGTCGTCGACGCGGGCTTCCACCCCTACCACCACGGCTTCGCCACCGAGGTCGAGGTCTCCACCGGCGGCAGCGTCCAGGTCACCAAGCACTACAGCATGGGGCGCCTCAGCATCGAGCTGTCCTACGTGATGCCCGACGAGCAGACCGTCTACATCACCGACGACGGCACCAACGTCGGCTTCTTCATGTACATCGCGGACGCCCCCGGGGACCTGAGCGCGGGGACCCTCTACGCGATGAAGTGGTACCAGACCAGCGACATCGGCGCGGGCGCGGCGGACCTGGAGTGGATCTCCCTGGGCCACGCCACCGACGCCGAGGTCGAGGCCCTGTTCGCCGACAACATCGAGTTCTCCGACATCTTCGACGCCACCGAGCCCGAGGACGGCCTGTGCCCCGAGGGCTACACCTCCGTCAACGCCGCCGAGCACGACCTGGAGTGCCTCAGCCTGCGCAGCGGCATGGCGCTGGCGGCCTCCCGGCTGGAGACCGACCGCTACGCCGACTACCTCGGCGCGACCTTGGAGCTGCGCAAGGAGGAGGGCGTCACCTACGACCCCGACCACAACCGCCTCTACCTGGCGATCTCCGAGATCGAGCGGGGCATGGAGAGCTACGCCCGCAGCGGCAGCGAGAACCCCCGCTACGACGAGGGCCGGGACGACGACGTCCGCCTGGCGTGGAACGACTGCGGCGCGGTCTACGCCGTCGACCTGGCCCCGAACGCCACGATCGGCAGCGAGTACGTCGCCGCGAAGATCTACCCGCTGCTGGCGGGGGTGATGATCGAGTACCCCGAGTCCAGCGACTACCATGGCAACGCCTGCTCGGTGAACAACGTCTCCAACCCCGACAACCTGACGTACATCCCCGGGTATCAGGTCCTCATCGTCGGCGAGGACACCGACAACCATCAGAACGACGTGCTGTGGGCCTACGACCTGCGGGCGGGCACCCTGGACCGCATCCAGACCACCCCCTACGGCTCGGAGACCACCTCACCGTACTTCTACGCGGACATCAACGGCTGGTCCTACATCAAGAGCGTCATCCAGCACCCCTACGGCGAGTCCGACGAGGACCGCCTGGAGGACCCGCTCGACGCCGAGGCGTATGATGGGTACATCGGGCCGTTCCCGTCGCTGGCTGTCGAGTGAGCGATGCTGGCCCTGCTGCTGCTGGCCTGCGGGCCCGCGGAGCCCCCGGCGCCGGACCTCCCTGAGGAGGGGGTCCCGGCGCGGCGGGAGAACCGCACCGCGCACATCCCCCCGGCCTGCTACGCCGAGACCGCCCCCACCGGGCGGAACCCCTGCTTCGCCTGCCACGTCCGGGGCCGCAGCCCCAACTACCTCAACGACACCGACCTGCAGGTCCTGCGCGCCTTCCCCCGGGACGCCCGGACAAACCCATGGACGAACCTCTTCGCGGACCGCAGCGCGGCCATCGCGGAGGGGGGCGTGGCGGTGGAGGTGAGCAACTACCTCGACGGGACCCGCAACCTGCTGGCGGACGCCCTGCCGGCGGGCTGGGCCGGCTGGGTCCCGGATGTGGCCTACGCCCTCGACGCGGCGGGCTTCGACCGCGACCCCGAGGGCCGACCCACCGGTTGGCGGGCCTACCGCTACGCGCCCATGCCCGGCTTCTGGCCCTCCAACGGCGCGGTGGGAGACGCCCTCATCCGCCTGCCCGCGCCCTTCCGTCAGGCCGATGGACAGGACGATCTCGACGTCTACGCGCTGAACCTGGCCGTCGTGGAGGCCCTCGTCACCCGCGACCCGGTGGACGTCCCGCCCCAGGACGAGGCCGCGCTGGGCGTCGACCTGGACGGGGACGGCACGTTGGGCGAGGCCCGGCAGGTCGTGCCCCGGCGCGGCCTGGGCTACGTCGGCGACGCCCGCGGCCTGCCCGCCGCGCCCGGGCTCTACCCGGAGGGCACCGAGCTGGCCCACAGCCTGCGCTACCTGCAGGTCGACGGAGACGCCGTGGGGCCCGCCCCCCGCATGCGCGAGCTGCGCTACATGCGCAAGGCCCGCTGGCTGGGCGCCGGAGCCTTGGAGGAGGCCGCCCTGGCCGAGGCCCGGGAGGCCCAGGCCTTCCCCGACCGCGTCGAGGCCCCCCAGGGGGACGGCGAGCGCGGCATGGGCAACGGCGTGGGGTGGCTGCTCTCCGGCTTCATCGAGGACGCCGACGGCGCTCTGCGCCCCCAGACCGACGAAGAGACCGCGTTCTGCACCGGCTGCCACGGCGGCGTGGGCGTGACCACCGACAGCGCCTTCTCCTTCTCCCGAAAGCTGCCCGGCGAGGCCGGCTGGGCCTGGCAACTCGACCCCGAGGCCGCGCCCATCCCTGAGCCGGTCCGGGGCGACGGCCAGGGGGAGTACCGGCTCTGGCTGGAGCGCGCCGGGGCCGCCGACGACTTCGCCGCCAACGCCGAGCTGGCCGACCGGCTGCTGGACGCGCAGGGGAGGGTGCGGCCCGAGCACGCCGAGGTCCTGGCCGCCGACCCGCTCTCCCTGATGTGGCCGAGCCCGGAGCGCGCGCAGGCCCTCAACGCGGTGGTGGACGCGGTGGTCCAGGAGCAGGGCTTCACCGCCGGGCGGGACCCGGTGTGGGGCCTGAGCGACCAGCAGGCCGTCCGCAGCGCCGAGCTGGACACCCCGACCGGCGCGGTCGCGGTGGGCCCGGCCTGGATCCGGGTCAGACCTTGACGCCCACCGCCAGGAGGATGAGGTCGTGGACGGACGTGCCCGCCTCGACCGGGTGGCGCAGCGGCTGGTCCGCGAGCACGGTGTAGTGGTTGCGTCGGCCCGTCCGGGTGATCTCCACGTAACCCTCGTCCGCCAGCTCGCGGACGATGCGCTGGGCGGCGCGCTCGGTGATGCCCACCAGCTCTGCGATCTCGCGCAGGCGAAGGTCAGGGTCCCGGGCGATGCACAGGAGGACGTGGGCGTGGTTGGTCAGGAACGTCCAGTGGCCGATGCCATACATGGGGTCACCTCTTGACGAAGGATACGTGACACGATTCAGGCGAAATTTTCTTCATGAAACAACCAACTCGTACTCTCTTCGGTCGTGTTTCGTTGAATCCCCGTCCTCATTCCCCTGGCGCTGTGGGGCTGGGCCCGCGCCTATAGCGAGCCGCCCACCGCGAGCAGGACGACGCCCTGTCCGAGGTCATCCCGTCCGCCGACGACGGCGTCCCGGAAGCCGTCGCCGTTGAGGTCGATCCCGGCTGCGAGCCAGGTGCCCATGTCCACCACGCCGGCCGGCGCGGTGAGGATGTAGCCGGCGTCGGAGCCGTCGGCCGTGCCCTGGATGGCCTCCAGGTAGACGTAGACCCGCCCCGCGCCTGCGGCCCCGCCAGGTACGCCGACCACCAGCTCCCCGCCCTCGTCGCCGTCGAGGTCCGCGCCGAAGGCCACCGCCGCCCCCATGCGCTCGCCCTCGGTGTCCCCGCGCAGCACGAGGTCGGCCTGGTTGTCGGTGTTCCGGACCCCCGGGCCCCCGTAGAACACGTAGACCGCGCCCAACTCCAGCAAGTCGCCGGGGGCGCCGATGAAGAGGTCATCCTGGCCGTCGCCGTTGAGGTCGCCGACCGCGATGTCGTGGGCGAAGCCCTGGTCGAGGGTGCCCGAGCCCCGGATGGTGCGGGGGCTGTCCTCGATGAAGCCGGGGCCCGAGATGGGGTAGTCCAGGATGAAGACCGCGCCGGCGTCCTCGTTGGAGGCCGGGCTGACCGCCGGCAGGACGAGGGAGAGGTCGCCGGTGCCGTCGAAGTCGGCCAGCGCGGGGGGCCGGCGCGCGGTGTTCCAGACCTCGGAGCCCTCGATGCCCAGGGAGAACGCGGCGGACCCCAGGCTGCCCGTGGTGGTGCCCGGCACGAACAGCCAGGCGCCGACGTTGGGGATCTGCCCGAAGGAGCCGCCGTCGAACCCGGAGGCGCCCACCAGCAGGTCGTTCAGGCCGTCGCCGTCGAAGTCGGGCAGCACCATGACCTGGGAGCCCAGGCGCTCCTCATCGTCGCTGCCCTCGATGAGCAGGACCGCGTCCGACATCGCCAGGCTGCCGCTGAGGGGCCCGGTGAAGACGGTGAGGCCCCCGCCGTCGAGGTAGCCGCCGAAGGTCTCCAGGCCCGGGGCGCCGACCACGACCTCCGGCACACCGTCGCCGGTCAGGTCACCCAGGGCGACCGAGCCGCCCATCGCGGACTCCGGGTCGCCCACAGCCACACCGGCGGCGTCAGCGGTGGCGACCTCCCCGTCGAGGGGGACAGGGAAGCGCCAGGCCGCCCCCGTGCCGTCGGAGCGGGGCACGCCGAGGAGGAAGTCGCCGTCGTGCAGCGCGAAGTCCATCTCCGAGCCGCCCAGGTCGAGGTCCTCCAGGCTGGCCCCCAGGGGCATCGCGTAGGTGCCGGGGGGCAGGCAGGTCAGGCCGTCGCAGTCGTTGTCCTTGCCATCGGAGCAGATCTCGACCGCCCCGGGGTACACGCCCGCGTCGCTGTCGTCGCAGTCCAGGGCGTCCACCACGTAGCCCTCGGGCTGCGCGCAGGCCTCGGTGGGGTTGTCGGGGTCGCCGTAGCCGTCGCCATCCGCGTCGGCGTAGAAGGTCAGCGGGTCGGAGAACTCGGGGTCGTGGTCGTCGCAGTCGGTGCCGTCGTGGTAGCCCATCATGTAGACGCCGTCGCCGTCCTGATCGACGCGCTGCTGGAGGGTCTCATCGGAGATCCAGACACAGCCGGGCAGGACGCAGACCAGCCAGAGACGACGCAAACCAACCCTCGAGTCGCTATCCGGCTCACTATAGCCAATCCGTGCGTCCGGGGCTCCCCCGGCGGGCGCCAGGCTCACCCCCGGACAGATCCTGGCCGGCTGCGGGCAGCCGTCCCCCCCGCGGGCGGATACAGCGTGGGCGTCGTGGAAGCACTCCCCTACGCCCGGATCGCCGTCGCTGTCCCTGTGCAGCAGCCCTTCACCTACGCCGTGCCCGCCGGCCTCAAGGATCGGCTCGCCCGGGGCCACGCGGTGCTGGTGCCGTTCGGGCCGCGCCAGGTCACCGGCTACGTGCTCGATCGCATCGCCGACCCCGGCTGCCCGCCCGACAAGCTCAAGCCCGTCGCCCGGCTCCTGGACCCCGAGCCCGCCTTCGACGACCTCCAGCTCGACTTCTTCCGCTGGATCGCCCGCTACTACCAGGCCGGCCTGGGCGAGGTCATCGCCACGGCCCTGCCCACGGCGATGAAGGCCCGCTCCCGCACGGCGCACCGGGCCACCGAGGCCGGGGTGGACGCCCTGGCCCTCGGCGCGGTGGACGGCGCGGACGCCGAGGTCCTGCGGGAGGTCATCAAGCGCCCCGGGCTCACGCGGCGGGGCCTGCTGCGTCGGCTCTCCGACCTGCTCGACGCGGACGAGGCCGGCCGCGCCCTGGAGCGCCTCGTGCGCCGCGATCAGGTCTCCCGGACGCAGGAGGAGGCCGGCGGGGTCGGCGGCATGACGCGGGTCGCGCGGCGCCTGGGGGACCCGGAGGGCAGCCTGGGCCGGCGCCAGGCCGAGCTGCTCGACGCCCTGGCCGAGGGCGAGGTCGAGGTGGCCGAGCTGGTCGCCGCCCAGGGGCCCTACACCCACGCCGCCCTGCGCCGGCTGGAGGAGCTGGGCCTCGTCTCCCTGGAGCTGCGGGAGCGCCGAGACGCCGTGGTCCTGGGCGAGCTGCCCGCGCGCCGCGCGCCGCCGACCCTCACCCCCGCCCAGCAGGCCGCCGTCGACGCCATCCTGGGCCCTCCGAAGACCCACCTGCTGTTCGGGGTGACCGGCTCCGGCAAGACCGAGGTCTACCTGCGCGCGGCGGCGGCGGTGCTGGAGCGCGGCCAGCAGGTGCTCGTGCTCGTGCCGGAGATCGGCCTCACCCCGCTCCTGACCGGGCGCTTCCGGGCCCGCTTCGGGGAGTCCGTCGCCGTGCTGCACTCCGGGCTCACCGGGGCCCAGCGCCTCCGGGAGTGGCGGCGCATCCGGGCGGGCGAGGCCCGGGTGGCGGTGGGCGCGCGCTCCGCCCTGTTCGCCCCCTTCCACGACCTCGGTCTGCTGGTCGTCGACGAGGAGCACGACGACTCCTACAAGCAGGACGACGGCGTGCGCTACAACGCCCGGGACCTCGCCGTGGTGCTCGGCCGCGCCCGGGGCTGCCCGGTGGTGCTCGGCTCGGCCACCCCCTCGATGGAGACGGTGTTCAACGCGGACAGCGGGCGCTACGGCCGGGTGGAGCTGCTGGAGCGCCCCACCCCGCGGCCGGTCCCCGAGATCGAGCTGGTGGACCTCAACCAGGAGCCCCGGGTCGACGGCCGGGTCCCGCTGGTGGCCGCAGGGGTGGCGCGGGCGCTGCGGGCCTGCTTCGCCGCCGGCGGGCAGGCCATCGTGCTCTACAACCGGCGCGGCTACGCCACCTTCGTCCAGTGCCCCGACTGCGGCGGCGCCTACACCTGCCCGAGCTGCGGGGTGGGGCTGGTCTACCACCAGAAGCAGCGCACCCTGAGCTGCCACTACTGCGGCTTCCACCGCCCCTACGCCAGCGCCTGCCCGGCCTGCGGCGGCGAGGTCGAGGTGCTGGGCCGGGGCACCGAGCAGGTCGAGGAGACCCTCGCCGCCATGTTCCCCGACGTGCCCATCGCCCGCATGGACGCCGACACCACCGCCGCGCGCGGCGCCCACCACCGCATCCTGCGGGCCTTCGGGGACGGCGAGACCCGCCTGCTCGTCGGCACCCAGGTCGTGGCCAAGGGGCACGACTTCCCCGGCGTCCACCTCGCGGTCGTGCTGGGGGTGGACCACGTCCTGATGATGCCCGACTTCCGCGCCGCCGAGCGGGCGTACTCCCTCATCACCCAGCTCGCGGGCCGGGCCGGCCGGGGGGACACCGCCGGCCGCGTGTTCGTCCAGACCCATCACCCCGAGCACTACGTCTTCCAGCTGCTGGGGGACCCCAGAGGCTTCGCGGCCGAGGAGCTGCGCCACCGGAAGCCCCTGCGCTACCCCCCCTACGGACGCCTCGCCCTGCTGCGCACCGAGGCCGCCGACCGCGACGCGGCGGTCAACGCCGCCTGGACCATCGCCCGGCGGCTGCGGGCCACCGCCGACGGGCGCCGCGTCCAGGTCCTGGGACCGGCCCAGGCGGCCCTTCCCCGGCTGGTCGGGCGGTGGCGCTATCAGCTCCTGCTGCGGGGCCTCGACGCCGGCCCCTTCCACCGCTGGCTGGGGGACCAGGACCTCGCTCCACCCTCCGGGCCGCGGGTGCGCGTGGCGCTGGACGTGGACCCCCGCTCCCTGATGTAGGTCACGCTCCCGCCCGCGGGCTTCGACCCGGGGTTTTCCCTGGTCGGCGCGAGCGCCGCCGGGTAGGGTGCTCCCGATGGCTCACTCTGCGTTCCTGCTGGCTGCTGGATTCGGCACCCGGCTGCGCCCGCTGACCCTGCACCGACCGAAGCCTCTGGTCCCCGTCTGCGGGGTGCCGATGCTGGACTACGCCCTGGCGCTGGTCCGCCGCCACCGCATCCGCCCGGTGGTCGTCAACGCCCATCACCTCGCGGCGCAGATCGTGGACTGGGCCCGCGCCCAGGACCCGCCGGTCCAGGTCTCCATCGAGCAGCCCGAGATCCAGGGCACCGGCGGGGGCCTGCGGGACGCCGCGCCCCTGCTCGGGGACCGGATCGTGGTGGTCAACGGCGACATCCTCTGCGACGTCGACCTCGCGGGCCTGCTCGACGGGCTCCAGGGGGGCGTCGACGCCGTGATGGCGCTGCGCCGGCTGGAGCGGGGCGAGCCCTACGGGGTCGTCGCCGCCGACGCCGAGGGGGTCGTCGTCGACCTCATCGGCAAGGCCACCGCCCCTCCTCGCGGCCCGGTCGACCGGGGAACCCACTTCACCGGGGTCCACGCCCTGCACCGGCGCGCCCTCGATCCCCTGCCGGCGCAGGGGCCGGCCTGCATCGTGCGCCAGTCCTACATCACGCTGGTCCCGGATCGCCGCATCGGAGCTCGCCTCCACGAGGGCACCTGGTTCGACGTCGGCACCCCGGCGGCCTACCTGCGGGCGAACCAGCTCGCGGTGGCGGGCGAGCTGGCGCTGCCCCTCGACCCCTTCGAGCGGGCTGGATACGGGGTCCTCGGTGGGCGCGAGTACGGTGATTCATCCAAAGTTTTCATGGGTTATGGGGCCAGAGTCATACCCCCTGTCTGGATCGGCCAGGGCGCCGTGCTGGAGTCGGGGTGCCAGGTCGGGCCGGGATCGGTTATCGGTCGAGGTGCCGTGATCGGCCGAGACGCTGTGGTCTCGGCGTCGGTCGTCTGGGAGGACTGTCCGGTGGCCGCTGGCGCTGCTATTCGCAACGCGATCGTCTACGATGGAGGGGTGCTGACCCCCGGGCAGCCCATCCCCCCCGACGAGGTGGGTGTACATGGCGGCCATTGACCGCGTCACCATCGGAGTCGTCTGCACGCGCGGCGTCGGTCCCGAGCGTGGCGGTCGACCCACCAACGAAGACAACTACCTCGTCTGCCGCAACAACGAGGCCCGCTACCGCCAGGGCGACAACGAGGTCGTCGAGCACATCCGCACCATCGGCATCCTGCTGGCGGTGGCCGACGGCATGGGCGGCCACGAGGACGGCGACCTCGCCTCCACCGCCGCGGTGCGCGCCCTCTCCCGCATCTTCCGGCGGGGCTACCCCCGGGAGCCCGAGCTGCACCTCCACCGCTTCGTGCTGGACGCCCACCGCCGCCTCTACCGCAAGGTGGCCGAGCTGGGCCCGGTGCGCATGGGCACCACCCTGACCACCTGCTGGATCCTGGATGGCAAGGTCTACTGGTGCCACATCGGCGACTCCCGGCTCTACCTGTGGCGCGACGGCCAGATCACCCAGATCACCCGCGACCACACCCGCGCCGAGTTCGCCGAGCGCGACGGCCGCGCGGTCGAGGGCGACGGCTCGTTCCTGGCCCAGAACTTCGTCTACGGGTCGCGGGGTCTGGGCTACGACAGCTCGATCCGCATCGACTCGGGCACCGACACCGGCTGCCTGGAGCTGCGCCCCCGGGATCGCCTCGTGCTGTGCTCCGACGGCCTCTCCGGCCCGGTCGAGGACCACCGCATCGCCGACGCCATCCGCGAGACCCCCGAGCCCCAGGCCGCCTCCACCAGCCTCATGGAGCGGGCCCTGGCCTCCGGCTCCGACGACAACGTCACCGTCGTCGTCGCCCGCATCGACATGCCGGCCCGGGTCCACGCCCACACCCACTTCGAAAAGACCGGCGAGTACGACATCCTGGGCAACCTCGCCGGCCCCGGGCCCGTCTCCGCCGAGGGCCTCATCCCGGCGGACAGCGACCCCGGGTACTGATCCCCGGGCTACCCGCCCACCTGCAGAGCCACCCGCACCGCCTCCACCCCGGAGCGCGGGTAGGTCAGGGCCTTGAGCCCCGCGCCCACGCAGCCGGCCTGGGTCGCGTCCAGCCCGCCCACGCCGATCTCCCGCAGCTTGCCGGTGGGCTCCACGGTGAGGTCCAGCACCACCGCCTTGCCGGGGGTCACCCCGCAGGACGCCGCCAGGGCCCCCCACCCCGGCAGGACCGCGCCCTGAAGCGCGGCGATCGCCTCGGCGTCGCCAGGATCATCCGGGGAGAGCACCATCGGCGGCGGCAGCAGCTCGCGGAGCTGCGGCGGCAGCAGGAAGGGGTCGACCGCCCAGGCCCCGCCCAGCCCGCACACCCCCGCGCCGAAGCCCAGGACCATGCCGGCCATCACCACCAGCGGCATCCGGGAGCGGCGCTTGGGTGCCGGAGCAGGCGGCGGCGCGGGCGCGTCCACCGAGGGCGCCGAGCCCACGTCCGTCAGCCCGGTGCTGCCCTCGGTCAGCCGACCCTGGGGGATCTCCTCGGCCAGCGCGGTGGGCGCGTCCTCGCCCTGGGAGCGCTCCGGCTGCAGCTCCGTGGGCGCGTCGGGCGCGTCCCTGTTCCCGGCCTCGCTGAGCACCCCGTCCCGAGGCGCCTCGCCGGTGAACGGGTCGTAGGTGATGCTGGCCGAGCTGAGGATGGACTCCGGCGCCGGGGCGGACGACGGAGGCGGCGGCGGCGTGGGGGCCTCCACGCTGCGCCCCAGCACGATGGCCTGGAGCATGTCCCTGGCGTCGGACACGGCGACCCGGTGCGCCGGGTGCACCGCCAGGGTCGCCCGCAGGAAGGCGTTGAACGAGGCGATCTCCTGGGCGCTCCCGCCCCGGTCGAGCTGGACCGGCAGCTTCGCCTCCAGCCGCTCCAGGGCCTCCACCGGGTCCATGATGACGTCGGGCGGGGTCAGCGGCTCCAGGGAGATGCAGAACTGCAGCACCGCCGCGAGGGAGAACAGGTCGGTGGCCGGGCTGGGGTCGCGCCCTTCGAACTGCTCGGGGGCGGCGTACTGGGGCGTGCCCACGAAGGCCCCCACCCGGGTCAGGCGATCGCCCACCCCCCCGGTGACCTTGGCGATGCCGAAGTCGGTGAGCCGGGCCAGGGGGACCTCGTCCACCGCCGCGGGCCGGGCCAGCAGGATGTTCTCGGGCTTGAGGTCCCGGTGGATGACCCCCTTGCTGTGGGCCTGCTCCAGGGCCTCACAGAGCTGCACGCCCATGCCCGACACCGTGGTGATGGACATCGGGCCCACCCGCCGCAGGTGGTCCAGCAGGCTGCCCCCGGACTCGAAGCGGGTCAGCAGGTATGGGGAGTGGCCGGCGCGGGCCACGAAGCCCATCGTGCGGACGATGTTGGGGTGGTCCAGCTCCTGGAGGATCTGGGCCTCGGTGGACAACCGCCGCAGGTAGGGCCCGTGGTCCCGGTGGCTGTAGAGGAGCTTGATGGCGAGCTGCGGGCCGACCGGCGCGTCGTCGTCCCCCAGCTCCCGGGCGAGGTAGGTCACCCCCGCCCCCCCGATCGCGAGGCACTGCTCGATGCGGTAGTGCCGGTCCAGCACGTCGCCCGGGTTGAGCAGCTCTCCCCAGCCCGCCTTGCGCCGGTGGGTGCGGCAGGCGAGGTTGGGGCAGCTCTCCGGGTCACCGTGGAAGGTGGTCAGGCAGCGGGAGCAGTACCGGGTGCGCTCGGCTGCACGCTCGCTCATGGTGGGCGCTCCGTCGTGTCATTCTCGGGATAAAGTCCCAGGCATGCGCTGTCCAACCCTGCTCGTCCTCGCCGCCCTCTCCATCACCCCCCTGACCGCCTGCCGCAACAACCGCCCCTCCGAGCTGACCCCGGCCAACCCCCAGGTCGAGGCGCTGTTCTACGGCTTCAAGGATCAGGATCCCGCCGTCGTGCTCCCCCCGAAGACGGCCTTCGCGGTGCGCGAGACCTGCCCGCGCATCACCAAGGCCCGCTACCAGCCCGGCGAGGGCATGATGGGCACCCTCACCCTCTGGGGCGTCAGCCTGGAGCGGGCCGGCTGGCTGTCGGCGCACGAGGGCGGCCCGGTGGGCGACGCCCCCCCCCACCTGGAGAAGGACGGCAGCCTGCGCTTCGCCCTGGGCTGCCGCACCTGCGAGCTGGTCCTCGGCATGCAGGTCGAGGGCGTGAAGGTGGGCTGCCTGGGGCCGGGCTACTCCCTGAACCTGGAGCGCGGTCGCCTGGTCAGGTCGCCAACGCCGCAGCAACAGCCGCTCTGAACCAGCGGTGCCCCGGGTCGGCGTCCAGCCGCCGGGACCAGGACATCGACAGGGTGAACGGCGACGCACCGAGCGGGGGGTCGAAGAAGCCCACCGGGTGCTGCCGGGCGAACACCGCCGCCAGGCGACCGGGCACCGAGAGCACCACGTCCGAGCGCAGGACCACCGCCGGGGCCGCCAGGAAGTAGGGCACCCGGACCACGAGCGCCCGGCTCAGCCCGACCTCGGCCAGCAGAGCGTCGAAGGTGCCCGGCCCCCGCCCCGTGATGGAGAGGATCCCGTGGGGATAGGACGCCCACCGCTCCAGCGAAGGCCCCTTCTCGGAGAGCAGCGGGTGGTCCCGCCGCACCATGCTGACCAGGCGCTCCTCCACCAGCGGCTGGACCGACAGAGCGCCGGGCGGGTCCCGCACCACCGAGACGCAGAGGTCGACCTCGCCCCCCCGCAGGCGCTCCACGATCTCCGAGGGCACCACCGGCACCACGTCCACCGCCAGGCCCGGCGCCTCCACCCCCAGCCGCGCCATCAGGTCCGGCAGCAGGAGGTAGGCGTTGTAGTCGTGGGCCGCCAGGGTGAAGCGCCGGTCGCTGGTGGCCGGGTCGAACCGGGCCGCGCCCTGCACAGCCGCCTGGAGCTGCCGCAGGGCGTGACTCAGGGGCAGCGCCAGCGCCTGGGCGCGGGGGGTGGGGGCCATGCGGTTGCCGTCCCGCACCAGCAGGGGGTCGTCGAACAGCTCCCGCAGCCGCCCCAGGGTCTGGCTCATCGCCGACTGGGTCACCCCCAGGCGCCGGGCCGCCCGGGTGACCTGGCGCTCGTCGAGCAGCACGTCCAGAGCCACCAGGAGGTTCACGTCGATGCGGGAGAGCAGGCGCTCGGACATTCATCATCCATACTTATGTCCTGATTAGATTAATCACTTCGACTTCTTTTCTCCACGGACCTATTCAAGGAGCACCGGCCGGACGGACCGGCCCCCCGCAAGGAGAACCCCATGTCCACCATCCTCATCACCGGCGCCACCGGCACCATCGGCGCCCTCACCGCGCGGGCCCTGCTCGGCGCGGGGCAGATCGTGCGCCTCGGCGTGCGCAGCCCGGACAAGGCCTCGCTGCCTGGCGCGCGCGCCGTGCGCTTCGACTTCGACGACCCGGCCTCCATGACCGCCGCCCTCCAGGGCGTCGACCGCCTGCTGCTCATCACCCCCTTCGTGGAGGACCACGCCCCGATGGTCGCCCGCGCCCTCGACGCCGCGCGGGCCGCCGGAGTGTCATTCGTGCTGCGCCTCTCCGCCGCTGGCGCCGATCCCACGGCCACCGAGGGGCTGCCCGCGAAGCACGGCCTGGGCGAGCGCCTCCTGCACGAGAGCGGCCTGGGCTGGGCGGTGCTGCGCCCCAACTTCTTCGTGGACAACCTGTGGAAGTTCGCCGCCGACGGCATCCGCAGCCAGGGCGCCCTGTTCGGCGCGGCCGGCGAGGGCCGGACCGCCTACGTCGCCGGCTCGGACATCGCCGCGGTCGCCGCCGCGATCCTGGCCGCCCCCGACGCCCACCTGGGCCGCACCTACACCCTGACGGGGCCCGAGGCGCTCAGCGAGCCCGAATTGGCCGCGCTCGTCTCCGGAGCGATCGGCCGCGAGGTCCGCTACATCGACCTCCCCCCCGACGCCCTGCGCCAGGGCATGGCCGGCGCCCCCGACTGGATGATCGACGACATGCTCGCCCTGGAGGCCGTCAAGGCCAACGGCTGGGCCCAGGCGATCTCCCCCGACGTCGAGGCGATCCTGGGGCGGCCCCCGGCCAGCGCCGCCTCGGCCATCGCCGAGAACGCCGCGCGGCTGGCGTGAGGCTCGTCCAGCCTGACGAGCCCTGACGACAGCGCCGGTCCCACCTGACAGAGGTCACTGGCCTGTCATGACCGGGGTCACGCCGCGTCGATAGATTCCTGCGCAGGAGATCTACGAAACGCGGCGTCGGCCCCCCGGGCGAAGCGCCCACGGCTGGCATGGCGCTTGCTTGGTCTCCGGGTGTCCCTCGGAGGTCATCATGCTCCGCACCGCTCGCCTCGTCCTCGCGCTGCTCCTCGCCCGGTTCGGCCTCTGCTGCGTCACCCCCTTCACCTGCCTGGGGTGAGCGCCTGCGGGGGCTGCGTGCCTGTGGCACACTGCTCCCGGAGGTCCTGTGGAGCCTGAGCTGCAGGTCTACGGCGTGGACGATCGGCCCTGGCTGCCGGTCCCTGGCTTCGACGGCTGCGCGGTGAAGATCCTGCAGGTCGACCCGGTGCAGTACCAGGTGGTCTTCATGGCGAAGCTCGCCGCCGGCACGCGCTTCCCGCGGCACATCCACCACTGCCCGACGGTCGCGTTCACCCTGGAGGGGGTGTGGCGCTACGACGATCACGTCATCCCCCCCCGCGCGATGGCCTACGAGCCCGCCGGCCTCGACCACGAGGCCGCCTGCGAGGAGGACTGCGTCGTGCTCGTGGTCATGAACAGCGTCGACGGGCGCTTCATGAGCGCGTGGCTCAACGACAAGCTCAAGGTGGACCTGCACCTCAAGTTCTTCCAGCGGGCCGAGGCGCTCAACCGCGCGCTGGGTCATGTCCCGGGCATCCGGGAGCGCTGACCGCCTCGGTTCGGGATATGCTCGGGAGCAGGTCAGGGTTCCACAGGAAGAATCATGCGCTCCCCCCTCCTGCTCGCCATCCTCAGCGCGATGGGCTGCGGCTCCATCGAAGAGACCACCATGTGCCTGGACGTGGCCGACGACGCCGCGACCTGCCCCGCCGCTGAGGACGTCAACGTCGACGACCTCTTCAGCACCGGGGACTGTGACCTCGTGGCCCGCGAGGTGACCGGCGCGGGCACCCTCTCCGAGGTCGGCTGGGACACCGGCGGGGACCTCGCCTGCTGCTACCCGGTGAAGGCCAAGGACACGACCCCCTTCTCCGAGTGCATGATCGGGCGGCCCTACGTGGAGGGCGACGCCGCCACCGTCGCCCCGGTCGTGGACAGCGGCCCCCTGGCGGGCGCAGACGCGGTCCACCCCGCCCTGGCCGCCGCCTGGCTGCGGGCCGCGCGCATGGAGCACGCCTCGATCGCCGCCTTCGCCCGGCTGACCCTCGACCTGATGGCCCTGGGGGCGCCCGCGGCGCTGCTCGCCGAGGTCCAGCGGGCCGCCCTGGACGAGGTGGCCCACGCCGAGGCCTGCTTCGAGGTGGCCTCCCGCTTCGCCGGGCGTCGGCTCTCGCCGGGGCCCATGCCCTTCGCCGCGCCGGTGACCCCGCGCGCCAACCTCGCGGCGGTGGCGGCCGACGCGGTGCGTGAGGGCTGCATGGGCGAGACCATCGGCGCCTTCCAGGCCACCGCGATGGCCGAGCGCGCCCAGGATCCGGCGATCCGGGCCCTGCTCGCGCGGATCGCCGACGACGAGACCCGCCACGCCGCGCTCTCCTGGAAGATCGTGCGCTGGGCCCTGTCCGTGGGCGGGGACGCGGTGCGCGCCGCGGTGATCGCGGCCTTCGGCCAGCCCGTGGCCGCCGCCCCGGCCCTGGATCAGGACGACCCGGCGCTGGAGGCGCTGGGCGCGCTGGGCCCGACCGCCCACGACGCGCTCTGCCGCGAGGCGGTCGACGCGGTCATCCGCCCCGCCGCTCAGGCGCTGCTGGCGGCCTGACCGGCCTCGGGGCGCCCCAGCATCACCGTGGCGGGCGCCCCCGGCGCGAGGGGGATGCGCAGGATCTCCCAGCGGTACCCCTCGCCCAGATCCCGGGTGAGCGCCTCCAGCTCGGCGGGCTGGTACACCCGCAGGCAGCTCACCAGCCCGTCCCAGAGCACCAGCAGGGGAATCAAGGGGATCACCCAGCTGAAGAAGAGGTTCGTCCAGCGGAACGGTCGCCAGAACGGCGCGGACAGCGCGGTGAACAGCGGGGCCAGGGGCATGGGCAGCAGGAACGCGGGCTGAGGGCCGACCACCTCGACCACGGCGATGGGCTGGCCCCGGGCCACCGCGTCGGCCAGGATCGCCCGCGCGTCGTCGGGTCGGAAGTGGTGGAAGGCGTTGAAGATCGTGCGCACGCCAGCCAGCGACTCCGGCACCGCGCGGGCGTCCACCGGCTCGGGGTGCCGCCGCACCCGGCCGTCGGTGTCCTGGCGCAGCGTGTCCAGGGCCTGGGTGTTGGGGTAGAGGTCGGTGGCCACCAGCGCCACGTCCAGCCCGGCGGCCTGAAGGGCACCATCCAGGGCGACCAGCGGCCCGCTGCCCCCCGAGCACAGGTCCACGACCCGGGTCGCGCCGGTCTCGCGGATCAGGTCGACCACCGGCGGCACGATCTTCTCGGTGTGCCGGAAGGTCTTCAACGCGAACGCCAGATAGGCGGTGCCCCCGTCGCGGATGACCGCTGGGAACCAGGGCTGGTCTTCAAGCTCGACGAGGTGGACGCGCGCCATCTTCGGACCTCCGCTGATGGTCTCCATGTAATCCGACAAAATCCGATTGACCCCGTGGCACGATAGGCTGGAGGTTCGGAGGCGCCATGACGTGCTCGCTCGGGTTGAGGTTGACGATGTCCCTGCTGGCGGGGCTGCTCTCCGGGGGAGCGGCGTGGGCGCAGGATCCCTCGGAGGAGCCTGCGGAGGAGCCCACCGGGGCGCCGGCCGCCGAGGCGCCCGCGTCGGACCCCGCCGCGCCCCCCGCGCAGGGCGAGCCCGCCGCGCCGATCGAGGGCCAGGACGCGGAGAGGGACGCTGACGATCCCGATCCCATCGAGGTCACGGAAGACCTGCCGCCGACGGGGCGGCCGACGGTCGGCGTCGCGCTCTCCGGCGGTGGGGCCTGGGGGCTCGCCCACATCGGCGTGCTCAAGGCCATGGAGGAGCTCCACATCCCGGTCGACGCGCTGGCCGGGACCAGCATGGGCGGGCTGATCGGCGGGCTCTACGCCAGCGGCATGAGCCCCGCCGAGATCGAGAAGCTCGTCTCCGAGGACATCGACTGGGCCAGGGTGTTCAACGACACGCCCGCCCGGCGGGACCTCAGCATGCGCCGCAAGGAGGACGACTTCCGCTACGTCAGCCAGGCCACGGTGGGGATCAAGCACGGCAAGGTCGCGCTGCCCGTGGGGCTGCTGCAGGGCCACCGCCAGAACCTGCTGTTCAAGGATCTGATGCTGCCGGTCTCGGACGTGCGGGACTTCTCGACGCTGCCGACCCCCTACCGCGCCATCGCCACCGACCTGGACAGCGGCGAGGAGGTCGTGCTCGACAGCGGGGATCTGGCCACCGCGATGCGCGCCACCATGTCGGTCCCCGGCGTGTTCGCGCCGGTGCAGGTCGGCGGCCGGCACCTGGTCGACGGCGGGGTCCGGGACAACCTGCCGGTGGACGACGCCCGCGACATGGGCGCGACCGTGGTGATCGCCTCCTGGGTGGACCTGCCGTCGAACCGGGGCAACTTCTACCAGGCCAGCTCGGCGATGGTCTTCAACATGATCGACCGCAACAGCCGCGCCCAGGTGGACACCCTCGGTGAGGACGACGCGCTCGTCAAGCTGGAGCCGCCCCCTGGCGTCAAGGGCGCCTACACCAACGGCGCGGCGCTGGTCCAGTGGGGCTACGACACCACGATGGCGGTGCTGGCCGGGCGCACCGACCTCCAGCTCGACGACGACGCCTGGGCGGCGTGGCTGGCCAGCCGGGAGCACACCCCGGCGCCGCTGCCGACCATCAACTTCATCGACATCACCAACGAGTCCCGGCTGGGCTCCGAGACCATCGCGCGCCGCCTCAAGCTGCACCTCGGCGAGACCCTGGACGTCGACCGGCTCGAGCGGGACATCGACTGGCTCTACGGCATGGGCGTGTTCGAGTGGGTCGCCTACGAGGTGGTCGAGAAGGACGGCCAGACCGGCCTCCAGATCGACGTGCGCGAGAAGGAGTGGGGGCCGAACTACATCTCCCCGGGCTTCTTCGCGGAGGCCGACTGGAACGGGGACATCAACTACGCGCTGGTGCTGGCCCACCGCCGGCTGCCGTGGAACAAGCTGGGCGGGGAGTGGCAGAACGAGGTGATCCTGGGCACCGAGCTGTCGGTGTTCACCGAGCTGTACCAGCCGGTCACTCGAGGCATGCGCGTGTTCGTGGCTGCCTCGGGCACCGCCAGCCAGGAGCGGGAGCGGGACTACCAGACGCCGGTGGCCCCGGAGGCCCCACCCGAGGAGCAGGAGGAGGCGGCCGCCGGCTCGCCCCCGCCCCAGGAGACCGAGCTCCCGGCCGACAACCAGGACACCGCCACCCAGACCACCTACGATGTCCATGTACGCATCGGCGAGGCTGGCCTGGACCTGGGGGTGACGCCCTTCCGCAGCCTGGAGCTTCGCGCGGGCTACCACATCACCTACGAGGCGATCTCGCACGTGGACTCCTCGATCGAGGACGGGCTGCCGCCCACCCACATCATCGGTCAGGTGACCCTGCAGCTCCGCCACGACCGCCTCGACGACGCCTTCTTCCCCCGCAGCGGGACCTTCGCCAACGTCGAGGTGGACCTCTTCCGCACCAGCCTCAACAACGCCCAGATGCCCGAGGGCACCAGCCTGGCCACCACCGCGTTCGAGGCCGAGGCGGGGGCGGCGGGCAGCCTCGGGCGCCACACCCTGTCCACCCACATGCGGGCGGGCAGCGTGTTCGGCGACGACACCTCCGCCATCATCCTGGGCTACCAGCTCGGCGGGCTGTTCAACCTCTCCGGCTACGGCAACGGGGAGCTGCAGGACGAGCAGCTCGTCTTCGGGCGGGTGGGCTACCGGGCCCGGCTGACCCCCAGCGCGTCCGGGCGCTTCCCGCTCTACGCCGGCGTCACCGCGGAGGCCGGGCGGGTCAACCACCTGGAGAGCTACACCACGCCGTTCACCCTCCAGGACATGATCTACGCGGGCAGCGTGTACCTGGGCGCGAAGACGCCGCTGGGGCCGATCTACTTCGCCTACGGCCACAACACCCACAACGTCGGGAACCTGGTGTTCTACCTGGGGCGCGTGATCTGAGGCGCGATCAGCCCTCGGCGCTGCGGGCGCCGATCATCCACTTCTCGACGGCCTCGCCCAAAGCGCCGGCCTCGGGGTAGCGCAGCTCGATGTCGAAGGCCAACGCCTTGCGGATGATCTGCTTCATGTCGAGGGGCAGGATCGGCTCGGGGGAGTCCGGGGACGGCATGATGTCCAGGCGCAGGGCCTGATCCAGTACACCCCAGTCCGGGCGACGGCCCATGAAGATCTCGAACAGGATGACCCCCAGGGCGTAGACGTCGGTGGGCGGGCTGTGCTGGTCGATCTCGCCGTCGGCCTGCTCGGGGGCCATGTACTTGGGCGTCCCCAGCACCTGGCCCTTGCGGGTGAGGTGGGCGCCCTCGGTGGAGCGGCTGGTCTGCACCGCGTCCTCGATGCTGTCGTCCTTCTGCTTGAGCACCTTCACGATGCCCCAGTCCAGCACGTAGACCGCGCCGAACTCGCCCATCATCACGTTGGACGGCTTGAGGTCCCGGTGCAGCACGCCCCGGCTGTGGGCGTAGCCGACCGCGTCGCAGACCTTGCGGAAGGCCTCCAGCAGGCGCCACAGGGAGACCTCGTCGCGCTCGGCGTCCGCGCCCAGCTTCTGGCGCTCCTCCAGCGGGCGGCGGTGGAAGTTGGAGATGGCCTTGCGCAGCGTGCGGCCCTTGATCTCCTGCATCGTGAAGTAGACCCGACCGTCGGCGAGGCGCCCCAGCTCGTGGACCGTGATGATGCCCGGGTGCTGGAGCTGCGCGGTGGCCTGGGCCTCCTCGGTGAACCGGGAGACGAGGTCCTCGCGGTCGGCGAGCTTGGCGGAGATGACCTTCATCGCGATGGCGCGCTTGAGGGTGGGGTCGACCACGCGCAGCACCTCGCCCATGCCGCCCTTGCCCAGCACGCCGACCTCCTTGTAGCGCCCCAGGGGGCCGCCCCCGGTGGCCACCGGGAGGCTGTCCGGCTGCTCGTCGGTGGAACTCAGGGGGTCCACGGAGTTCTCGGGCAGCTCCTGGAGGGTGCCGCCGGAGCCGGCTTCGCCGGAGGACCCGTCCGCTTCGCTGATGATGGTGTGGACCTTCTCCTGCTGTTCAGCGGAGAGCCCCAACCGACGGGCCATATCGATGAATCGCTGTCGGAGATCGGACGACGCCACGGGCACTCCACATCATGGGGACGCTCTGGAAGTAGATCAGCGGCGCCGGCCCGTCAAGCACCAGAGATGTCGAGCGGACGACCGATGGGGCCAGGGGGCCGGGTGTGCAGGGTGCCAGAGACCGCGTCGTCGGGCAACAGATCGGGCCCGTGCTCGGCCCACCAGAGGCGCGCGTCGTCCTCTGTCCAGGTGCCAGCGGCGTTGCAGGCGGCGAGGGCCTGGGCGAAGGCGCGCGCGCTGGAGGGGCGGCGCTCCGGCTCCTTGGACAGGGCCTGGAGGATGAGCTGCTCCAGGTCCTCGTCGATGGGGCGCCCCAGGCGCTTGGAGGGGGGCTCGGGGGGCTGGGAGACGTGCCGGATGCAGACCTTCATGGGCGGCCCGTCCGCGAACACCGTGGTGCCGGTCAGCAGGTAGTAGCCCACCGCCGCGATGGCGTAGAGGTCGCTGCGCCCGTCGACCAGGTCCGGGCTGACGACCGCCTCGGGGGACATGTAGTGGGGTGTGCCCAGGATGACCCCCGCCTGGGTCAGGCCGGCCTCGACCTCGCCGGTCCGCTCCTTCACCAGCCCGAAGTCGAGCACCTTGACCACGTCGAACACGCCGCCGCGCTCACAGATCATGAGGTTGGCGGGCTTGATGTCGCGGTGGATGAGGCCGTCGTCGTGCGCCTCGGCCAGCGAGCCCAGCGCCTGGCGCAGGTAGTGGATGACCCGGCCCTCGGGCATGGGCCCGGCGGCCGCCACCAGATCCTCGATGTTGACCCCGGGCAGGTATTCCATCGCATAGTAGAATATGCCTTCCTGGTTGCGCCCGAAGTCATAGATCGCGATGGTGTTGGGGTGGGTCAGGCGGCTGGTGAGCCGGACCTCACGCTCGAAGCGCCGCAGGTCCTCATCGTCGGCCTCGTCGCTGCGGATGACCTTGACCGCCGTGGGGCGCTGGAGCATGGCGTGTTCGGCGCGCCACACCGTGCCCATGGCCCCGGCGCCGATGCGCTTGACGAGGTGGTACTGCCCGAGCTGGGCCAGCGCGGAGGCCACCCGCTTGCGCAGGACCCGCATGAAGATCGCGTACCCCGCGAGGATCACCAGCATCGCGCCCAGCACGCTGATGAGGGTGAGGATGCCGCGCCGCCGCTCGCTGAGCATCGGGTAGGCCTCGTCCTCGCGGACCTCGACCAGCAGGCCGACCTGGGAGCGGGGCATCCACTTGATGCCGTCGAGCACCGAGCCCCCTCGCAGGCCCGTGTGGGGCTCCAGAGCGAGGCCCTCGGAGCCGATGCGCGCGCCGTCGACCTTGATCTCCGGGTCCATGGGGTTGCTGAGGTCGCTGTAGGTGAGCACCCGGCCGTCGACGTCGAACAGGAACGCCTCGGCCGGGGCACGGCCGGCGACGGGCGCGATCAGCTCGTGCAGCGACGGCGCGGGGCCGACCAGGTGCAGGCTGCCGCCCGCAGGAAGACGGACGGCGGCGACGAGGATCGGCGGCTCGGTGCGGGGCTCGTTGGGCAGCAGGCGCAGGACGGGCTCGAGCTGCTCGGGCTCGACCGCCAGGGCGGTCTCGGGCACCACGCCCCAGGCGAAGGGCTCGCCCGTGTGCCCGTCCACCGCGACGAAGCCCGTGAACCCCGCGCGGATCGCCGCCTGCTTGAAGACCTCCCCGCTGATGGTGGGGCTGTGGCTGCGGGCCCCGACCATGCCGGCGGCGAGGGCTCCAGCGGTCTCCCGGCGGGACCCCAGCCAGCCCTCCACCGCCGCGCCCTGGGTCTCCAGCAGCACGGTGAGGGACTGGGTGAGGCGCCCGCGCGCGACGACCAGGGCCTGCTGCCCGCTGTAGATGCTGCCGAAGACCAGGAACACCAGCAGCAGCACGCCCGCGATCAGCAGACGCACGGCTTCGCTCTGGCTCAGCAGCGACACATGGGTGGGCTTCTTCCCGACCCGACTGTCGAAGCTCTCCGTGGTCATGGGGCCTTTGATGCGTTTGGAGGGGTGATCATCACATACCCCGATTCGAATGGCGCGGGCACGCGCATGCCCGGCGCCGCCGCGACGAGGCTGACGCGGATCCCCCCCACGGCGCTCACGGCGCCACGGGCAGCATCACGTCGCCCAGCTTGCCCAGCCAGCGCCGATCCTCCAAGAAGAACGCCAGGATGACCAGCGGTTGGAGGCCGTAGTAGAGCCAGGAGGTCTCCATCCCGAGGCCCAGGGTCTCCAACCACAGCGGGAAGACCGCCACGTCCAGGAACAGGGTGAACGCGAGCCCCGTGAGGGTGCCGGGGTAGTAGTACCCTCGGGCGAGGCTCTTGCCGGTGTGGTGCAGCTCGTGCAGGCCCTGGGCGAGCCAGATGGCCAGCAGCAGCATGGGCCAGGGCCCGCCCCGCATGACCATCGCGACCAGCAGCATCAAGCCCAGGAAGGTCCCGACGAAGCCCACGAACAGGGCCTCGCGGGGGTTCCGACCCCACCGGGTCTGCGCGGAGGTCAGGTACACCGGGCAGTGGTTGAACTCGCCCTGGAGGTAGCTCTCGCCCTTGTGGGCGGCCATCAAGAAGACCGACAGCAGGAGCGCGTCCTGGAGGGCGACGGGCAGCGGGTGATCGAAGAAGGCGGCGGCGTCCGCGGAGAGGAGCCCGGCCGGGATCGCCACCAGCGCGGTCATCCAGGTCAGGGCCATGCCGCTGAGCAGGCCGTTGGGCGGCGTGGTGGGGGTGGCCATCGAGTCACTCCAGGTGTGGGCGTACCATTGCACCATGAAGCGCCGGACGCACGGCCCGACGCGGCGCGAGATAGAGTGAGCGCCATGCGCACCGCCCTCGCAGCCCTGCTCCTGCTCGCCGCCTGCAAGGACGACGCGGTGGACTCCGGCGTGCCCGACAACGGTCTGGTGCGTGCCCTCGACTTCGACGTGGTGGCCGCAGACTTCGACCTGGCGAACGAGCGCGTTGTGGTCGCCTCGGCCAGCCCGAGCCCGGCGCTCCAGCTCGTCGACCCGGGCGGCGACGCGGTGGACACGCTGGCCCTGCCCGCCGCCCCCCTGGCCCTGGACGTGCGCCGCGCCGGGGACCGCGCGCTGGTGCTGCACGAAGGCGCGGTGTCGATCGTCGACCTCGACGGGCTGGCGGTGCTGGACACCATCGACCTGGGCGCGGTGACCGGCGGCACGGTGCTGCTCTCCGGCGGGGAGTACGGCTACGCGCTGAGCTGGGGCGACCCCATCCGCGCCCACGGCTTCAGCCTGGAGATCGGCACGCCCTCGGTGGCCCCGGTGGAGCCCTTCGACGGGCAGCTCACCCTCGCCATGCACCCGGACGAGGACCGGGTCTACGGCACCGGCACGGGCGCGACGCCGCAGGACCTGCACCGCTGGTCCTTCGACGGCGCCCGGCTGGCCTACGACGGGGACAGCCCCTACGAGGGGGAGTACCAGTTCGGCGGAGCGGTCTGGGTCACCGACGACGGCGCGCGGGTCGTGACGTACCGGGGTGAGGTGTTCACCCTGACCGGCGGCGAGGGCGCGGACATCGCCTACCTCCAGGCGCTGAGCGTCACCGGGCAGGCGCTGGACGTGGCCTCCCGGGACGCCGGGTCCCGGCTCGCGGTGCGCCTGAGCGACGCGCTGACCCTCTTCGACCTGGACACCCTGGAGCCCCAGGGGCCGCTGACGCTGCCCACGTTCACCCACGACGGCGAGGCGTACACCGCCGCACCGGTGCCGGGCGGGTGGTGGTTCTCCGCCGACGGCGCGGCGCTCTACGTGCTGGTCGGGTCCGGCGACGCCGCCTCGGGGCCCTTCGGGCTCGTCACGCTGGATCTCTGAGGAACCCCGCCACCGCCGCTGCTGTCGGAACCGCACATGAACGCGCTCACCCGACGCCGCATCACCGGCACCCCTGTGCGAACCGCCGCCGAGATCAGCGTGCTGTGCGGCGGGGGCATGTTCGTGGCCCTGTGGACCGCCGCCACCCTGGGCCGCGTGTCGAGCGTCTGGTCCGTCGGGGAGGTCCTGGCCCGCGCGCTGCGGCTGCTCGGTCACCACGAGGCGATCTGGATCCTCAGCGCCTCGGTGGCCTCCGCGGCGCTGCTGGGGCTGTGCATGCCGGCCTTCCTGGACCGGGTCCGAGGCCGGGTCCGGGTGCGCTCCCTGGTGGCGCTGGCGCCGCTCGCCGGGGCGGCCTGGGGGCTGGTCGCCCTGGCGTTCATCCAGGCCACGCTCCACGTCGGCCCGAGGTGGGATCCGGCGCTGCTGCTGATGCTGATCGGCGCGACGGTGTTCTCCCTGGCCTGGCTGCCCCACACCGTGGCCACGGTGATGCAGCGCGGGCGCGGCCGACTGCTGGCCCTGGGGACGCCCCTGGTGGGCCTCGTCGCGGGGCTGCTCGCCTGGACGCTCGGCCTGCCGATGTGACGCTGGCAGAGCGGGGGGCGGGAGGGGTACGCTGGCGCCCCCTCAAGCCCGGAGCCCCCCATGAACCTCGGCGCCTTCTCCGTCAGCCTCGCGGTCAAGGACCTCGCGGCCAGCCGCCGCTTCTATGAGACCCTCGGCTTCACCGTCTTCGGCGGAGAGGCGGACCAGGGCTGGCTGATCCTGCGCAACGGCGACACCACCATCGGCCTCTTCCAGGGCATGTTCGACCGGAACATCCTGACCTTCAACCCGGGTTTCGCCCAGGACATGAGCTTCCCCGAGGCGTTCACCGACGTCCGCGAGCTGGAGACCGCGCTGCGTAAGGCGGGGGTGGACATCCAGGAGAGCACCACCGCGAAGTCACCCTCGGGGCCCGCCCACATCGTGCTGACCGACCCGGACGGGAACCCGGTCCTGATCGACCAGCACCGGTAGCGGGCGCCGCCCCTACTGCGGGTAGACGCTGGGGTCGCTGTCGTCCGCGTCGCCGCAGACCGTGGTCCAGCCGTCGCCGTCGGCGTCGTCGCCCGCGGTGCCGCAGAACCACCAGGTCGCGCCGGCCGCGTCGTTGTCGTCGCTCTTGTAGCGCTCGTAGACCGCGGATTCCGTGCCTGTGCCCAGGCCGGCGGCGTCGGCGGGCTTCGCGGCCCAGTCGGCGGAGAGGTCGGTCTCATCGACGTCCGCGCCGTCGCCGCAGCTCCAGCCGATGATGCCGTCGGTGACGTAGAGCTCGGGGTAGGTGAGGATCACCCGGCCGTCGTCGAGCAGGATCGCCGAGAACGTGTTGGTGTCCCGGCTGCCGCGCTCCAGCACGTCGACCCAGTAGACGCCGACCGCGTCGCTGTACTCGATCCAGTAGACCCCGTCGGAGCTGCTGTCGGCGGGGTCGAGGTTGTCCCACAGGGGCGCGACCCGGGGGCCCTTGCCGTCGCTGCCCAGGAACTCGCTCTCCGTCTCGCTGCTGTCCAGGATGGCGGAGGTGAAGCTGATGATCCCGTTGGAGCTGACCTCCATCGAGCTGTGGTCGGACCCGCAGAACGGGAAGGTGACGTTGGAGGGGTAGATGGTGTCGCTGTCGTCGTCGTCCAGGGCGATGCGGGTGGGCGAGTGGCGGTCGGCGCCGTCGACCGCGCCGTCGCAGTCGTTGTCGACGCCGTCGGTCTCGTCCTCCCAGGCGTAGGGGTGGGTGGTGGCGGCGAGGTCGTCGCACTCCTGGCAGGCCACCCAGCCGTCGGCGTCCAGGTCGTCGTAGCCCACCGAGCCGTCGCAGTTGTAGTCGGTGGGGTCGGAGCAGTCGACGCTCTCGTCGTAGCCGGGGTTGATGACGCTGTCGGCGTCGTCGCAGTCGGTGCCGCCGTAGCCGTCGCTCTCGTACCCGTCGCCGTCGGCGTCGAAGTCGCTGTCCCCGGCGCAGTCCGCGTCCACGCCGTCGTACCAGGTCTCGGCGGCCCCGGGGTTGACGTTGCCGTCGGTGTCGTCGCAGTCGTCGGTGTTGTCGGCGTAGCCCGAGGGCGGCGCGCAGGCCTCGGTGGTGGCGCCGTCCGGGTCGCCGTAGCCGTCGCCGTCCGCGTCGGCGTAGTGGGTCAGGTAGGTGGAGGGGTCGACGTCGGGGTCGTCGTCGTCGATCTGGCCGTCGCAGTCCTCGTCCAGGCCCCCGCAGACCTCCTGGCCGTCGGGGTTGATGTCGGCGTTGCTGTCGTCGCAGTCCCGGTCGTCCTCGGTCGCGCCCTCGGGCAGGCTGCAGGCGATGATGACGTTCTCGGGGTCGCCGTAGCCGTCGGCGTCGAGGTCGGCGAAGAAGGTGTCGCCGTCGATGGCGTCCTCGTCGGTGGCGCCGTCGCAGTCGTTGTCCACCGCGTCGCACAGCTCGTCGGCCTCGGGGTTGATGTCGGCGTCGCCGTCGTCGCAGTCCTCGTCGTTGTCGACGTGACCCGCCGGGGCCTCGCAGGCGCTGACCGCCGTCCCGGCGCCGTAGCCGTCGCCGTCGAGGTCGGGGTAGTAGCTGTCGCCGCCGTCGGAGCCCTCGTCCACCGCCGCGTCGCAGTCGTTGTCCACCTCGTCGCAGGTCTCCGCCGCGCCCGGGTAGACCGAGGCGTCGCCGTCGTCGCAGTCGGTGGCGGCGGGGAAGCCGTCGGCGTCGCCGTCGACGAGCCCGCTGCCGGTGTCGTCGGTGGGGCCGGTGTCGTCCTTGTCGCCGCAGGCGATCAGGGTGAGCGCGAGGCAGAGCAGGGGCAGGCGTGGCATCTCATCTTCTCCGGGTGTGGTCCGGGGGAGTATATGGGCTCCGAGCCTCAGGGGCAGCCCAGGACCACGTTGTCGACGTAGTGCGCGTCGGTCGCCGAGGACCCCGTAGACGCGGAGAAGCCGATGAGGGCGTCAGGCAGGGCGTAGCGGGACACCGTGGTGTTCAGGACGCGGGTGCCGTCCATCCACACCTGCAGGCCGCCGCCGGTCATCTCGACCTCCACGGCGCGCCACTGGCTGTCGTCCAGGGTGGGCACGCTGCTGCCGAAGCGGGAGTGGTTGCTGCTGTTGTCCCGCATGACCGCGACGTGGTTGCCGTCGGGGTCGGAGGTGTCGCTGCTCAGCGCGGTGTCGAACTCCACCGCCCAGCCGGACAGGCCGGCCCAGCCCAGCCCGCTGCCGCCGCTGCCCACCTGGGTCGGGTCGGTCTCGCTGAGGAAGAGCAGCGCCGCGCCCTCGGCCCCGGAGCCGTCGCCGATGTAGAGGTCGAAGGAGACCCGCCAGACGTCCCCGGGGACGGGCTCGACGAAGAAGGCGCTGCCCGCGAGGTCGAGGTCCACGTCGGTGAGCACCAGCCAGCCGTTGGTGGTGTCCTGCCAGGCGTCGCCGTTGATGGAGAGGGTCGTGGTGGGCACGGCCGTGGAGAAGTCCAGGGAGAAGCGGTCGGGGTCGGGCACCCCATCACAGTCGTTGTCCACGCCGTCGCAGACATCCTCGACCAGGGGGTGGACCTCCTTGTCGGCGTCGTCGCAGTCCCCGCCCAGCGCGACGTAGCCGAAGGGGCGCTCGCAGGAGAGCAGGGCGGCGCCGTCGTCGCCGTAGCCGTCGTCGTCGGTGTCGGCGTACCAGGCGGTGGCGTCGACCAGACCGGCGTCCTCCTCGTCGGTGAGGCCGTCGCAGTCGTTGTCCACGTCGTCGCAGACCTCGGGCTCGCCGGGGTGGATGTCCCGGTCGCCGTCGTCGCAGTCCCCGCCCGCCGAGACGTAGCCGGCGGGGGCCTCGCAAGCCTCGACCGCCCCGGCCGGGTCCCCGTGGCCGTCCCGGTCGAGGTCGGGGTACCAGCGCAGGGCGTCGACGGGGGTGTCGTCGTCGTTCACCAGGCCGTCGCAGTCCTCGTCCACGCCGTCGGGGTCGCAGAACTCGGGGGCGTCGGGGTGGACGGTGGGGTCGGCGTCGTCGCAGTCCGCCTCCGAGGCGTCGGCCGGGGCCGCGACGTAGCCCTGAGGGGGCGCGCAGTCGGTGACGAGCACGTCGGGGTCGCCGTAGCCGTCGCGGTCGGCGTCGGCGGCCCAGGGCACCGCGCCGGGGGTGTCGGGCCCGTCGACCGCGCCGTCGCAGTCGTTGTCCACGCCGTCGCAGACCTCTTCGCCGCCGGGCAGGGCCGCCGCCGCCGCGTCGTCGCAGTCGGCCGCGTTGTCGACCGCGCCCTCGGGCAGGACCTCACAGGCCTCCACCGGGCTGGCCGGGTCCCCGAAGCCGTCGCCGTCGCGGTCCGCCCAGCCGCTGACCAGGGCGGCGCACCCGGTGTCCACCGCGGCGTCCTTGCAGCCGGTGAGGAGCAGGATCAGCAGGACCATACCGCGAACCTATCATCCATGTTGCCCGTGTGGCGGACGTTTCGGAAGGATCAGCTTCCGAGACGCGCCTCGGTGCCCGACGCCAGCCGCCGGATGTTGTCGACGTGCCGCAGCACCAGCAGGCCCGCCATCAGCACGCTGAACCACATCCACGCGGGGGTCAGCCACCACACGAAGCCCTGGAGGGCGAAGAGCGCCGCCAGCGCCGCCAGCGAGGAGCGCCGTGAGGCCGCGAAGACGAGCCCCCACACTGCCGCCGCCGCCAGGGTGGCCGCGGGCGCCACCCCCAGCATCACGCCTGCGCCGGTGGCGACGCCCTTGCCACCTCGGAACTCCAGGTAGATGGAGAAGCAGTGCCCCAGCACCGCCATGAAGCCGGCCAGCGCCGCCCAGGTGGGGTCCTCGAACATGGAGGCCGCCGCGAGGGTGGGCAGGAGCCCCTTGAGCAGATCGAGCACCAGGGTGATCGCCCCGAGGCGCCGCCCGGTGGTGCGCAGCACGTTGGTGGCGCCGATGTTGCCGCTGCCGGCCTGGCGCACGTCGAGGTCCGCGTAGATCGTGGCGAGGATGAGCCCCACGGGGATGGAGCCCAGCAGGTAGGCCAGCGCGAGCGTCCAGAGGATCAGCAGCATCGCCACGACCTATCCGCTCACGTCGATGAGATGCAAAAAACCCCGCCGAAACAGCGCGGTCGACGGCTCGACGGTGGCAGACTAAGGGCCCGCCGTATCGCCTGGAGGATCCCGTGCGCCTTCTCATCGCTCTGCCCCTCGCGCTCACCCTCGTCGCCGGCTGCGGCGACAAGGACACCAGCGACGACTCCAGCGCCGACGACAGCGGCACGGAGGTCGATCCCTGCCCCGGGGACGTGGACGCCGACAACGACGGGTCCTGTGACGCGGTGGACTGCGATCCGACCGACGCCTACACCTACCCCGGCGCCAACGAGATCCCCTACGACGGCAAGGACAACGACTGCGCCGGGGACGGCGACCTCACCGACGTCGACGGCGACGGCCACGACGGCGAGCGGGCCGGCGGCGACGACTGCAACGACGGCAACCCCACCGTCTACCCGGGCGCCACGGAGATCTGCTACGACGGCATCGATCAGGACTGCGGCGGCAACGAGGACACCAACGACTGCGACGGCGACGGCTTCGACGGCCGCGGCGAGAACGCCCAGGACTGCGACGACAACGACCCCGAGATCTACCCCGGCCAGGTGGAGATCTGGTACAACGGCGTCGACAACGACTGCTCGGGCTACAACGACTCCGACTACGACGCCGACGGCGACGGCGACGACCACGAGGACTACGAGGAGGGCACCGACTGCGACGACACCGACCCGCTCACGGCGGGCGGCAACCCCGAGCGGTGGGACGGCGAGGACCGCAACTGCGACGGCGTGGTCGACAACCTGGACATCGGCGACGGCGTCTCGGCCTGGTTCGGCGACCGCGGCAACCAGGACGGCTTCCTGGGCACAGGCCTCGCCCTGCTGGATGACTACGACGGCGACGGCATGCGCAGCGTCGCGGCCGGGGGCTGGGGCAGCACCGACAGCACCTTCGACGGGGTGGTCTACGTGGTCGACCCCGCCGACGAGGGCGCCTCGTTCATCAACGCGGCGACCTTCACCCTGACCGGCGGGGAGGGCACCTACTTCGGCATGACCGTGGCCAACGCCGGAGACCTGGACGGCGACGGCTACGACGAGCTGCTCGCGGGCGGCCCCCTGGTGAACAACTCCGGTGGCGTGCGGCTGTACATGGGCTCGCTCATCGCCGCCGGGGGGAGCACGGGCGCGGGCTCGGGCGTCACCCTCATGACGGGGAACAACTACGTCGGCTTCGACTCGGCCGGGGTCGGCGACGTCGACGGCGACGGGGTCGACGACCTGGCCGTGGGCACGGGCTGGTGGGCGACCCCGCACGTCGTGGTCTACTCCGGCGCGGACGCCCTGGACGGCGGCACCCTGAGCCCGGTGTCGGCCCTCTCCCAGATCGACGGGCCCAACGGCACCGGCGGGCAAACCGTCGGCCGGCTCGACTACGACGGCGACGGCCTCAAGGACATCCTCGTCGGCGCGGCCACCGACGCCTCGGGCAACATCGCCCTGGTCCCCGGCCCCGACGCCAGCAGCGGCGAGCTGGTCAGCACCGGCGACCTGGACCGAATCCGGGGCTCCACGGGCCAGCGCCTCGGCCTGACCAACGGCTGGATGGACGACATCGACGGCAACGGCTACCCGGAGATCCTCGTGCGGGCCTACGGGGCCGACGGGGCGGCGACGCTGGGCGGCGAGGTCATGGTCATCGACTCCTCCCTGCTGCTGGACGGGGACCAGACCGCCTCGAACGTGGCCTCGTTCGTGGTCCAGGGCACGGTCTCCAACGGCCACCTCAAGACCCCCGAGCGCACCGGCGACCACGACGGAGACGGGGTGGAGGACCTGCTGGTCATGGCCGTGGGCGACCGGGAGCTGGTCAACGTGGCGGTGCTCGACGGCGACACCGGCACCCGCGCGACGGCCTGGGTCCACTTCTCCGACGAGGTGATCGCGGGCGGCACGGTGCTCTCGGACGAGTCCGACGTCGAGATCCGCAGCGAGAACGACGACGACCTGATGGGCTTCACCAGCGCGGTGGGCGACGTCGACGGCAACGGGAAGGCGGACGTGGTCTTCGGCACGCCCAACGCCTCGGCCACCGCGGGCGGCGCCTGGGTGTTGCTGTCCTTCCTCGACGAGTAGGTCCTCCCTTGCGACTGCCTCCGCTGCACGGCGGCGTGCTCCTGCGCCGCTACAAGCGCTTCCTCGCCGACGTCCGGCTGGACGACGGACAGGAAGTGACCGCCCACTGCGCCAACCCCGGCGCGATGACGGGCTGCGCGACCCCGGGCTGGCGCGCCGCGCTCACCCACCACCCCGACCCCAAGCGTAAGCTGAAGTGGAGCCTCCAGCTCGTCTTCGGAGGAGACGACGGCGACGTGCCCATCCTCGTCAACACCGCGCTGCCCAACGCCATCGCCGCCGAGGGGGTCGCCGCCGGGGTCGTGCCGGGCCTGGCGGGCTACCCCCAGCAGCGCGCCGAGGTCCGCTATGGCGACGAGCGCAGCCGGATCGACCTGCTGCTCTCGGCGGAGGGCCGCCCGGACTGCTACGTCGAGGTCAAGAACGTCACCCTGCGGGTGGGCCCCGGCGAGGGCGCCTTCCCCGACGCGGTGTCCAAGCGCGCGACGAAGCACCTGCGGGAGCTGGTCCGCGTGGTCGAGGCCGGGGACCGCGCCGCGCTGCTCTTCCTGGTCTCCCGGGGGGACGTCGCCCGCGTCCGACCCGCGGAGGAGATCGACCCGGCCTACGCCGCCGCGCTGCGCGAGGCCGCCGCCGCCGGGGTGGAGGTCTTCGCCCACCGCGTCGACATCGCGCCGCCGGAGCTGACCCTGGGCGACGCGGTCCCCGTGCTCATGTGACCTTCACCGCGTTCAGCTCCCGCCGGGCGTCTTCGCGGGTGGGATCGAGCTGGAGCGCGGTGCGGAAGCGGGCCAGGGCCTGGGCGCGCTTGCCGCAGGCCTTGAGCAGGCGGCCCGCGGTGACCTGGGCGAGGGCCTGATCGGACGGGTCGGTCAGCCACATCGAGTCCACGTTGAGCACCCCGTCCATCGGGGAGAGGGTGCGCAGGGCCACCCGGCAGAACAGCCGCAGCAGGTGGTAGCGGGACGGCCCCGGGTCCAGGCGCACCGCCTCGTCCACGGCGGCGGACGCCTGGGTCCAGGCGCGCTGCATCGCGAGGGTCTGGGCCTCGGCGAAGCGCTGGCGGGCCTGCTCGGCGTCGTCCTCGTCGGGGGGATCGAGGGGCTCGGTGAACGCGCGGATGCCCCGCAGCCACACCGCCAGGATGTGGGGGTCGCGCAGGGCCTCCCGGCTGCTGCGGAGGATCTCGTCGAGGGCCTCGGCGGCCTCGCGGACCTCGATGGAGGCCTCCTGGAAGCGGTCGGGGTGGAAGCGGTCGGTCTCCCGGTGGAAGGCCTCCTGGAGCCCGCGCATCGTCAGCACGCCGTTGAGCTGCTCGGCGTCGAGGCGGAGGACCGCCAGAGGGTTCAGCTCGGAGCACAGCGCGGCCATCTCCAGCAGCTCGTCCGGGTCGGCGCCCTCGACGGCGGTGTCGGGGTCGTCGTCGAACTCGATGAGCACCCGGGCGGCGTCGACGCCGATGATCGAGACGTCATCGACGCTGTCCTCGACGCTGGTGTCGGGGTCGCGCGTCTCGCCGAACAGGGCGCTGTCGTCGTCCTCCTCCAGCTCCACCTCGACGCGCTCGGACGGCAGGCCGACGATGGAGTCGGTCTCGTCGTCGATGATCTCGATGAACTTGGAGGTGGGGGGGTCGTCGGGGACGGGGTCGCCGCCCGGCAGCGCGACCACCAGCTCGGTCTCGTCGTCCTCCTCGTCCGGTGGTGCGGCGATGACGCTGTCGTCCTCCTCGTCCGGCGGCGCGGCGATGACGCTGTCGTCCTCCTCGTCCGGTGGCGCGGCGATGACGCTGTCGTCCTCCTCGTCCGGCGGCGCGGCGATCAGCTCGGCCTCGTCCTCGTGGAGGGTGAACGGAGGGGGGCGCTCGGCGGAGTTCGCTCGGGCGGGGGGGTCGTCCACCCGGAGCGGGGGGAGGGGCGCTGCGGGCGTCCGCTCCTCCAAGGAGCGCGGCCACGACGGGGGCGCGGGCTCGACGCGCGGCGGCAGGGTGGGCGTGAGCGGCTCGGGGTCGTGGGAGCTGATGATGCGAGGCGGCCGTCGGGGGGCGTCCTGCCCCAGCAGCTCCGCCATCCCGAGCTGGAGCAGCAGGTCGACCGAGCGCCAGGCGTGCCGGGTGCGCTCCCCCTGCCCCCGGCCGCTGCGCTCGATCAGCTCGCGCAGGGGCATGGCGTTGCGGATCAGCCGCAGGGTCCGCAGCACGATGGGGTCGAGGTCGACGAGGTAGGTGTCGTCGGGCACGCGGGCGGCGAGGGTGTCGTCCATCCGCTTGCGCAGCTCGGCCTCGACGGCCTCGGGCGGGCGGACAGCGGCGAGCCCGGCCGAGAAGATGTGCATGAAGGGCCTGGGCAGCGGGAAGCTGCCCTCCGGCGGGTCCCGGTCCAGCTCCAGGTGCGCGGTGGCCCGCGCGCCGACCAGACCGCCCAGGAACAGCCCCAGGCCCTCGCAGGCGGCGTCCAGCACCTGGTTCACCGGGATGCCCGCGGCCATCGCCACGCCGACGTCATGGTTCAGGAGGCCACGCAGCGCGTCGGGGTCCGGCAGGCGATCCTGCAGCGGCGCCAGCAGCTCGGGCACCCCCTCGACGTGGACCACCTTCCGGCGCTTGAGGATGAGGGTCGACCACGTGCGATCGCCGTGCACCGTGACGCTGCAGCGCTCACCACGCCGGTGCGCTCGGAACAACAACGCGATGGGTGGCCCGTGGATCATTGACAGCACCCTAATCGCTGAGACCCGGGCTCGCCCATCCCAGGCGCACACCCTCACAAGCAGGATACATGGAGCCCGAGCCTCTTCGAAACAGGAGCAGGAAGGATGCCCGCCGCCCCCGACGCCTGGATCTACGACGCCGTCCGAACCCCCCGTGGAAAGGGCAAGGACAGCGGCAGCCTGTACACGGTGCCCCCGCTGGACCTCGCGGTGACCGTGCTCGACGCCCTGCGCGATCGCAACCACCTGGACACCGACACCGTGGACGACGTGGTGCTCGGCTGCGTCACCCAGACCGGTGACCAGGGCGCCTGCATCGCGCGCAGCGCCGTCATCGCGGCGGGCTACGGCGAGAAGCCGCCGGGCGTCACCGTCAACCGCTTCTGCGGCTCGGGCCTGGAGGCGGTCAACCACGCCGCCGTCATGGTGGCCTCGGGCTTCTACGACCTCGTGGTCGCGGGGGGCGTCGAGTCGATGTCCCGGGTGAAGATGGGCTCCGACGGCGGGGCGATGTTCGACCCCGACATGGTGCTCGACCACGGCATCGTGCCCCAGGGCATCAGCGCCGACCTGCTGGCCACCCTGCGGGGCTTCACCCGCCAGGACGTCGACGGCTTCGCGGTCGAGAGCCAGGCCCGCGCGGCGGCGGCGATGGCGGGCGGCGCGTTCGACCGCTCCATCGTGCCGGTGCGCGACGAGAACGGCCTGCCCATCCTGGAGGTCGACGAGCTGCCCCGCCCGGGCACCGACCTGGCCGCGCTGGCGAAGCTCAACCCCTCCTTCGTGATGATGGGCGAGCAGTTCGGCCTCGACGCCCTCACCCGCAGGGTCTACCCCCAGGTCGAGCGCATCACCCACGTCCACCACGCCGGCAACTCCAGCGGCATCGTGGACGGCGCCTGTGGGGTGCTGGTGGGCAGCCGGGCGGCGGGCGAGCGCGCCGGGATCACCCCCCGGGCGCGTGTGCGGGCGATGGCGGTGGTCGGCGACGAGCCGGTGCTCATGCTGGCCGGGCCGCTGCCGGCGACCGAGCGGGCGCTGGAGAAGGCCGGCATGGCCATCGGGGACATCGACCTCTTCGAGGTCAACGAGGCCTTCGCGGCCGTGCCGCTGACCTGGCTGGAGCACTTCGGCGTCGACCACGCGAAGCTCAACGTCCACGGCGGCGCCATCGCTCTGGGCCACCCCCTGGGGGCCACCGGCGCGATGCTGCTGAACACCGCGCTGGACGCCCTGGAGGACCGGGGCCTCGGCACCGCCCTCATCACCCTTTGCATCGGCGGCGGCATGGGCATCGCCACCATCATCGAGCGGGTCTGAACCAATGAAGACGCAGAGCATCCCCACCGGCGCTGATGGCGTCACCGTGGACGTTTCGGAAGGCATCGCCACGCTGACCCTGGCCATGCCGGGCAAGGTGAACAAGATCAACCCGACCTACGGCGCGCTCCTGAACGCCGGGCTGGACGCCGCCCTGGGCCTGGACGGCCTCAAGGGCATCATCCTGGCCAGCGGGCACAAGGACTTCTGCGTGGGCGCGGACCTCGACGTCATCTACGCGACCCGCGACGCCGCCGCCATCCTGCAGACCGTCAGCCAGCTCAACGCGCTCTACCGGCGGCTGGAGACCTGCGGGGTGCCCGTGGTGGCCGCGCTGACCGGCTCGGCCCTGGGCGGGGGCTATGAGCTGGCGCTGTCCTGCCACCACCGCATCGCCCTGAACGACCCCCGCATCCAGCTCGGGCTGCCGGAGGTCTCGCTCGGGGTCATCCCCGGGGCCGGCGGCACCCAGCGGCTGCCTCGACTCATCGGGCTCCAGCCCGCCCTGGAGCTGATCGGCCAGGGGAAGATCGTGCGCGCCCCCAAGGCCCTGGGCGCCGGGCTGGTCGACGCCCTGGCCGAGGACCGCGACGCGCTGATGGAGATGGCGCGGGCGTGGATCGCGGCCAACCCCAGGGCGAAGCAGCCCTGGGACCAGGGCGGAAAGCTGCCGGGCGGGGTGCAGCCGGGCAGCGAGATGGCCCGACAGCTCTTCGTGGGGGCCTCGGCCTTCCTGTTCAAGAAGACGGCGGGGGCCTTCCCGGCGGCCGAGGCGGCCCTCAAGGCGATCCAGCACGGCACGAAGCTCAGCTTCGAGCGGGGGCTCGAGGTCGAGTCCCGTGCCTTCGCCCACCTGGCCACCTCCGATCAGGCCAAGGACATGATCCGCACCCTGTTCTTCCACCGCACCGCCGTGGAGAAGCAGGTGGGCCTGCCCCACGTCGACGACGCGGGCGTCTCCAAGGTCACCATCCTGGGCGCGGGCATGATGGGCGGCGGCCTGGGCTTCGTGTGCGCGAAGGCCGGCTACGAGGTGGTGGTCAAGGACATCGCCCAGGCCGCGCTGGACGCGGGTCGCGCCCACTGCCAGAAGGAGGCGGGCAAGCTGCGCCACCTCTCGGCGGACGAGCGCGCGACGATCCTGGGCCGCATCACCTTCACCCTGGACGCTGAGCCGGTGCGGGGCAGCGACCTCGTCATCGAGGCGGTGGTCGAGAACCTCAAGGTCAAGCACCAGGTCATCCGTGAGATCGAGCCCTTGCTGGCCGAGGGCGCCATCTTCGCCTCCAACACCTCGGCCATCCCCATCACCCGGCTGGCCGAGGCCTCCCAGGCGAAGGACCGCTTCATCGGCATGCACTTCTTCTCGCCGGTCGAGAAGATGCCGCTGTTGGAGATCATCCAGCCGGAGGCCACCTCCGAGGACACCCTGGCCCGCAGCCTGGCCTTCGGGCGGCGCATCAAGAAGACCTGCATCGTGGTGAACGACGGCTACGCCTTCTACACCACCCGCCTGTTCGCGGCCTACATCCTGGAGGGCGTGCAGCTCGTGGCCGAGGGCCACGATCCCGTCCTCGTCGAGTGGGCGGGCAAGACCGCCGGCATGGTCATCCCGCCCCTGAAGGAGTTCGACGAGGTCACCCTGACCCTGGGCCTGCACGCCTTCTCCACCCGGGAGGCCATCCTGGGCGACGGCCTCCATCTGGAGGGCCTCGACCTCGTGCGCACCCTGGTCGAGCAGCACGGCCGCAAGGGCAAGGCCTCGGGCAAGGGCTTCTATGACTGGGACACCCGGCGCATCTGGCCGGGGCTGACCGCGCTGGTCGACGCGCCGCCCCCGGCGGAGACCGGGGTCGAGCACCTGCGCCGCCGTTTGATGATCGTACAGGCCGCCGAGGTGGGCCGCGCGCTGGAGGACGGCGTGCTGCGCAACCACCGCGACGCCGACGTGGGCGCGATCTTCGGGGTGGGCTTCGCTCCGAACACCGGCGGCCCGCTGGCCTGGATGGACCGCCAGGGCCTGCCGGCGCTGGTCGCGGAGATGCGGGATCTCGCCGGGAAATACGGCGACCGCTACGCCCCCTCCGATGCCCTCGTGCGCATGGCCGAGGCCGGGGAGCGCTTCTACGACGCGGTGTGATTGTTGCTCAGGTGGAACAATCTGTCAGCACCTCTCGGATTGTCCCAAAAACCAGGCCATCGTCCAGAAACGATTTGATCCCGCGCACCTCGCGCCCTCCAGCGAGGGAGGTAGAATGGCGGCAACCCACCGCTTGGAGGACACCCATGGGTCTGCTGTCCCTCACCCTCGCCCTGGTCGCCGGAGAGGCGGACGCGGGGACTCGGATCATTCAGGTCGATAACTTCCAGGACAACACAGAGGCGGCGTTCCAGGGGGGGTTTGCGCAGTATGAGTGTTGGGCCACCATCTACACGCCCGACGCAGGGGACTTCCCACTTACGGCGCGTGGTGTCGATGTTCTCCTTGGCGGATCGGAGAACAGCGAGGAGTACCTGCTGCAGCTCTACAACCTGACGGAGCTGCGCTTCAACCTGCGGTGGATCTATGAAGAGGTGTTCACCGTCGCCGGGTCGAATGATTCGCTGAGTCGGCTGGAGTTCTCGGAAGACACCACCATCAACTCTGGCCACATCGGCATCGCGATGTGCCATGAGTCGCTCGCGAATCCAGGCACGGCCAGCGAGCCGAACTATCCTGGGCCGGCGGCCGACGGGAATGGAATCGACGTCCCCGACCGCAACTGGATCGGCGCATTCGAGGACGGCTTTCGGACCTCGGCATCCTACGGGGTCAGCGGCGACTGGGTTATGCGCCTCTGTATCGAGGGCGCCAACATCTCCGGCAACGAGTGTGGAGAAGGGACCGAGCCGGACGACTGGGGCAACGGCGGCGACGACACCGGCGACTGGGGCAGCACCGGCGACTTCTACCTCCAGTCCATCACCCCCAACTTCGGCGTCGTCGGCGAGGGCACGGACGTCATCCTGGTCGGGGACGGCTTCGTACCGGGCACCCAGGCCCGCATCGGCGGCATCTCCCTCACCGGCACCGACGTCCTGAACGCCGAGACCATCGCCGGCCGGGTGCCCACCGCGCTGGGGGTGGGCCTGCACGACGTCGAGGTGGTGCTGCCCAGCGGGGAGAGCTCGTTCCTTCCCGGCGCCTTCGAGGTCGGCAAGGCTTGCGGCTGCGCCACCTTGGACGGTTACAATGGCCGCAGCGCGCTGGCCGCCCTGATCGCGTTGATCGGCTTGGTGGGTCTGCGTCGCCGCGAGGCCTGACCCGTTCAAGAGGGGTGGGATGCGTCGACTCCTGTTGCTGACGATGTCGCTGTTCTTGCTGGTGATCCTCACCGGCTGTCTGATGTCCAGCGAGGAGTTCCAGGAGATCTACGAGCACTCCATGGACCTCGACGACGACGGCCACCGGGACCCCAAGTACGAGTTTGGCGACGACTGCGACGACCACGACGCCACGGTCTACCCGGGCGCCAGCGAGAGCTGCAACGAGGTCGACGAGGACTGCGACGGGGACGTCGACGAGGGCTTCGACAAGACCTGGTATCTGGACGAGGACGGCGACGGCGAGTTCTCGCCCGACCCCGTGGTCTCCTGCACCGCCCCGGGTGACGTGGTCTCCCGCAACCCGGGCGCGGACTGCGACGATCGCGACGGCAGCGTTCGCCCCGGCGCCCCCGAGTACTGCGACGGGGTGGACAATGACTGCGACGGCGAGATCGACCCGGACACCGCCCTCGACGCAGCTGTCTGGTACACCGACGGAGACGGAGACGGCTACGGCGACCCCGCGAGCCCTCTGAGCGCCTGCACCCAGCCCGCCGGGGCGGTCAGCGACGACACCGATTGCGACGACGGCGAAGCCACCGTCAACCCCGGCCACGCCGAGGTCTGCAACGACTTCCTGGACAACGACTGCGACGGCACCGACAACACCTGCGCCCGGACCGGCACGCTGAGCCTGGCGAACGCTGATGTCATCATCCTTGGTGGGGTCCAGGGGGCCGAGGCCGGCGTGGCGGCCTGCGGGATCGGGGACCTGGACGGCGACGGCGTCCACGACCTGGGCATCGGCGCCCCAGGGGTGACTGGTCGCGGCCGAGCCTACGTATTCTACGGGCCCATCACCGCCGACAGCAACCTGCAGGACGCCCCAGCGACGATCCGAGACACGGAGACGGGATGCCTGGGGGCCGCGATCGCGGGTGGATCGGACCTGACCGGTGATGGACTGGACGACTTCGTGATAGGTGACCCCTGCTGGGGAGACACCAACAGCGACGGGCACGCGGATGGCGCGGTGTTCATCTCGCAAGAGCCTCCGTCGGGGACGGAGTCTCCTGTCTCGGACTGGCTCACCATCAACGGCGCAGGCTTCCGCCAGGGTGTCGGTGCGGCCCTTTCGACCCGAGGGGATGTCGACTCGGACGGCCGCGCCGATCTCGCTGTCGGAATGCCCTACGGGGACCGACGGGAGACAGACTGCGGGCAGGTGTCCATCGTCCATGGACCCATCACCGAGAACCCAAGCACGTCCTCCGGGATCCAGCTCTATGGAATCAGCGAAGGGCAGAACGTCGGCGTGACGTTCACCCATGATCTTGATGCCAACGGCGATGGCTACAGCGATCTCCTGGTAGGACAACCAGAAATCGAGAGTGGTGACTATCGGGGTAGGGTGGAGATCGCGTTCGGCCCGATTCGCGAAGACTCCTCACTGGGCGTCGCGAGCACCTGGTCCGGGGGAGACGGCTACATCGGCCTGGGTGCCGCCGTCGCCTCTGCGGGGGACGTCAACGGGGATGGCTACGACGACATCTTGGCGGGCGCTCCTCGCACCCTCGGCTCCAACTGGACCCAGACCTACTCTGGCAAGGTCTATCTGGTTCATGGCGGCGCAGACGGGCCTGACGATCTGGACGAAGACGGCGTCATCTTCTCGGGCGAAGGCGGCACCGAAGCCGGCCGCGCCCTCTCGAGCGCGGGCGACTTCAACGGCGACGGCTACGACGACATCCTCATCGGCGCACCAGGCGACGGCGACGACCTGGGCGGGGCCTACCTCATCTACGGGCCCGTCTCGGTGAACCGGGATCTTGAGGACGCCGATCTCATCCTGCGCGCCGAGGAGGCCCATCACCTCGCTGGCGCCTCGGTCTGCGGCGGCTACGACCTCAACGGCGACGGCTACGACGACCTGGTCGTCGGCGCCCCCGGCCACGACGAGATCGGCGTCGACGCGGGTGCCGTCTACATCATCTTCGGCCGGGGCCTCTGACCGCCGGGCGCTGACCGTACATTCCACCGGATCTTCTACCGTACGTACGATGAGAAACACGCCGGCCCGGTTCAGGGTATGCCTGCATCGTGGGAATGTACGGAGGTCCCCATGCACGTCCGAGCCGGTGAGCCGATGCTGATGGAGCCCATCTGGCTGCGCCTGTCCCGCGGCTCCCTGAGCGTCTCCTTCACCGCCCGCAGCGCGGGAGAGCTTCGCAAGAAGTTGGCCCAGGTGCGCGATGAGCTGGCCGCCCTGGTCAGCGATCGGCACCGGCAGCCCCGCCAGCTCGGCGACGCCGACGGCGAGCTGCAGGTCTGGAGCGGCGGCACCTGGGTCAGCGCCAAGTGGCCCAACCCCGGCTGGGTCTGGGTCCCTGAGGACGCGCCCCCCGAGGATCTCAACATCGCCTGGAAGTACGCCGTCAACGCCATCCAGGAGCTGAACGCCTGTTGAGCGGCTGGCGCCTCCCTCGCGCCCTCCCCCAGCTCGGCGACAGGCCCGTCGCCACCGAGCGCGTGCTCTACAAGTGCGGCACCGGCTCCTACAAGTCCACCGAATATCTCCTCTCCGCCCTCGGTTTCCTGGTGATCGGGGCCTTCGGTCCCGAGACCTGGGAGGATGACGCGGTCGACGCCTGGACCCGGCGGCTCGTGGCCCTCTGGCCGCCGCCCCCCACGGCCGCTTCGCTGGACGCCCTGCTCGCCGGCGCCCACCGTGACGGTCTCGTGCCCCGCGCGGTCACCCTCGCAGAGGCCCCCCCGGACGCGACGGACCTCTCCCTGCCCTTTCGCGTCGGCATGCTGGACCGCCACCTTCACGGCCCGCCCTTCGACGAGGCCACCCTGCTCGCCGACGCCCTGCGGCGGCTGGCTGCCCGCTGGGCCGACCCGACCCTCATCCCCGACGCGGTCCAATGGGCCTGGCCCGCGTCGCTGGACCTCGACCGCGTGCAGGTGACCGTCAGCGTGCTGGTGGTGCTGCGCCTGATGGCCGAGGTCGACTGGAGCGCCGGCCGCACGCACCTGCTGCGTTGGGATGAGGACGACCCCTGGGATCCCGAGGAGATCGAGCAGAGCCTCGCGACATTGGGAGTCTGACTCATCACGCCACCCGTGAGGGCTCTCCTCAGCGGTCCTCCATCGCCTCCTCGGCCTCGCGGATGTTGTCCGCGACTGGCGTGGGGTGAGGCGGGATGTTGCGCAGCGCTTGCGCGATGGCGGCCAGCAGGGTGCGCATCTGCGCGTAGTCCTCGGGATTCTCTCGCCAGGCGTAGCGGGTGCGGCGCCTCAGGCCCATCCAGAGCGCGTGATCCCCGTCCCGCAGCGCGTCTTCGATGAGCCGGGCGATCTCCTGGAGTTGGGCTGCAGCCTCCGCGCGGGCCCGGGTGACCTCGGATGGTTTGTCCCGGGAGCCATCCGCTGCGGGGTGGACGCCGTCCGGGCCGAGGCCTCGGGAGGCGAACTCGTCGTAGCGCGCCAGAACACCGATCACCGCGAGCATGCGGATTAGGCGGGCGTGGTCGGCGGCGGCGTCCTCCACGGGGCGGTCTCCCCAGATCGGCCCGGTGTCCGGCAGAGAGTCCACGTCAAGATAAATCCCCATCTGCTTCAGGAACGGATGCAGCGTGTCCATCATGAGGGCTCCGCCAAGGCATGAAAGGGGCACCACTCACCCCGGCGGAGACCGAACTTGAACTTCACCTTCTCGCCTCCATGACCTGGTCTAACTTGTCCACCACGCGCACGCCGCCCACCTTGACGACCGCTCCGTCGGCGTCCATGCGCACGCCCTCCACCGAGGCACATCGCCGCCGCTTGGCCGTGAACGGCCTTGGCGTGGAGCCAGGGGGCCGCCAGCAGAATTCCCTCCCCTCACCGCGCGGCCATCGCCTCTTCAGCCTCGCGGATGTTGTCCGCGACCATGTGCGCGGGGGCCCCGGCTGCGCCAGCCGCCTGGTAGGTGTGGATTGCGCTGGAGTACGCCCCCAGGAAGAAGTGGCAGGCGCCGATGTTGAGCAGGCAGCTGGCGCGCTTCCGAGGGTAGCGTTCGGCCACCTGGGTGAGGGCCTCGATGGCCTCGGGGTAGCGCTGCTGGAGCATCTCCGCGCTGGCCGAGTTGAACGCGGCGTCGGCCTCGTCGCGGGCTTGGACCTGGGCGGCGAGCGCGCGCGCCTCGTCGTGGGAGAGGGGTCCGGCGGGGGCGAGGTGGCCGTAGAGGCCGCCAGAGGGGGTAGTCTCCACGGAGGACGCGGTGTTGGAGAGGTGGACGTCGATCTGCTCGGCGATGGCGCCGAGGATGGTCTGAAAAGCATGCCAATCGGCTTCGCGATGTCTCCAGCTGAGGTTGCTGCACGACTCACACAGGTCCACCAGCGGTCCCTGGCGGTTGGCGCGCTGCTCTTGGAGAAGGTCGCGAAGATCCTTGAGTTCGTCGTGGGTGAGGCGACGCGAGTACCCCCTGACGACGGATTCGACTTCGTCCGACAAGCTCTCCTTCATCCAGGGGTCCCAGGAATCTGGCAGCCCGACATCCTCAAAGGACAACCCGAAGGAGGAGATGAAGGCATCTTCGATCCGGGAAAGGGGCATCACAACCTCCAATCAAGAAATGGGATAGTAGGTGACAGGGAGCCAGGAGTCGCTGGATTCGACGTACTGAAACGTGACAACCGCGCGCCTGAGCTTCTTGATGCGCTCAGGGTGGTAGCCCCCACGGTCGTTCTCTACAAGAGATCCGCTGCTGTCGCGCTTGGCTCTGTAGCCACTGCCGAAGCCTCGTGGGTCTTCCGTCTCGACGATGAGCTTCTCTCGGTGGGGCTTGTCCCTGTCAAACCTGGGCACCTCACCCGCCGCCAGCCGCCGCTCCAGCTCCTTGCGGGCCTTCTCCAGCGCCTCCATCTCCAGCTCCGGCGTATGGAACTTCGTGGACTGATGCGGCTTGGACGCCCCCCGGTGGCCTCCAGGCCCGCGCCCCGTCTCCACCCGTGTCTTGTGGTGTGCCGAACGGGTCTGGTAGCCGTGGCCCTTGTGGCCATGCCCGTGCTTGGAGTGGTACGCCTTGCTCTCCAGCGGCTGGTCGATGTGCTTGAGTTCCTCGACCACCGCCGGCCGCCGCTCCATCCGCTCGGCCTTGCGGCGCGCGTTGGCCTCAGTCCGGGCTTCGTGGGCGGCCCGGCGTTCCTGTTTGGCCTGGCGCAGCTCCTCCAACTCGGCGAAGGAGCGGGTGTTGCGGGCCTTCTCCAGCTTGGCCGGAAGACGCTGGGCGGTGGCGTCATCGACCAGCCGGTAGCCTTCCTTGTACTCCTCACTGACGTCGACCAGGTGGCCGTCGACGATCTTGACCCAGGGGTTGACCTTCCCCCAGATCCGCAGCCTGCGGCCCTTCAGGGAGAGCTTGAAGCCCCGGAACCGGGTCCTGGCCAGCAGGGCCTCGCCCAGCTCCGCGAGGCTGCGGGCCCCGCGCCCGACCGCGGAGTTCCCCAGACCCTTGAGCAGCACACGACCCCGCTCCAGCACGAACTCTGCGCCCCTGCGGGCCACGCCCACCACCGCCTTCGCGCCGCGCCCCGCCGCCCTGGCCCCGGCCATCGCCGCGCTGCCCGCCTTCATCGTGGCCAGCATCGCCAGCTCGATGGCCCCCGCCGCGCCCGCCTTGGCCAGCGCCTTGCCGCCTCCCTGGGCGTCGCCGGCCCAGCCCTTCTCCAGGTAGTCCCGGACATGGCCTGCGATGTGCACCGCGCCGGCCAGCCCCATCGCCGTGCCCATCGCGCCCACCACCGCCGGCAGCGCGGCGGTCGCGGCCCCCGCGGTGAGCACGTTGAGGCCGATGAAGCCCGCGACGCCAAGCACCCCCACCCCCAAGAGGGCCGGCCAGCGCTCAGCCCACCAGCGGCGGAGCCCGTCCTTCATCAGCGTCCAGCGGGCCCGGGCGCGCTCCCTGGGGGAGAGGCCATCGTCGGCCTTGGCCTGCTCCTCCAGCCCCAGGATGCGCTCGATGCGGCGTTCGGGGTCGTTGGAGGAGCCGAAGGTGACCTCGCCCTGCTCGGGGAGCGAGGCCAGCAGCTCGGGGGAGAGCTGAAGGTGGGTCAGCACCTCGTCCACCCCGACGTTTTCTGGCGTCCAGGGCGGCCCCGGCAGCACCTCAGCGCTGGCCCCCAGCCCCGCCGCAGCCAACTCGGCCGGCGACAACGGCTGGTCGAGGTCAACGCCCAGCAGCTCCTCCCAGGCGGCGGACTCGAACTGGGCCGGGGCGGTCTTCGCGGCCTCCAGCAGGTTGTGGAGGCCCTCGGCGATGGCTTCCCAGTCCCCGGTGACCACGAGCCCGGCGAGGGTCAGCGCCCCGACCCAGGTGGCCTGCCCCAGGGCGAGCATGGCGTCCAGGCCGTCGGCCAGCCCGCCGAGCACCGCCTCCGAGGCGTGTATCAGCCCCTCCGCGACCGCGTCGATGGCCCCCTGGGCCCGGTCCACCACACCCTGGATGACGCCGCACCAGCGGTCTGCGACCCCCGGCCATGCCGCGAGGGTGGTCTGGAGCACAGCCTGCACGAGCCGCGCGTAGCCCTGCACCATGCGGGAGAGCAGCGCCCGGCCTGCGGCGATGACGCTCTGCGCGCCCCCCTGAGCGGCGTCGAACATTCCCCGGGCGCCCTCGCGGACGGTGTCGTAGACGCCATCGACGAAGCCGGCGGCCCCGGCCTGCTCGTTGACCCGGGCGGTCTCGACCTGCATGGCGTCGAGGGTCTGCTGGCGGGCCTCGGCAGTCTGCTGCATGGCGGCAGCAGCGGACTGATTCAGCTCCGCCCGCCAGGACGCGCGGGCCTGGGACGCCTCGGCGAGCGCTCCCTCGCGCAGGCCGAGCTGCTGCGCGATGGCCTGGCCGTGGAGGGCGTCCAGCTCGCGCAGGTGAGCAGCCTGGAGCATCGCTGCGTCCGATGACATCGACGCTTCAGCAGCCTGGGCCTCGGCGAGGTGGGGCGCGATCCGGGCGTCGAGGGCGGGGGTGAGGGCGCTCAAGTCCAGCTCTGGAGGAAGCTCCGGCGCGGTCAGCTCGGGGAGGGCGACCCCGTCTGCGGACCGGACCTGGAGCCCCTCGCCGATGAAGCCGTCGACCGGGGCGGGGCCGAGCGTCTGCGCGCCGAGGTCGGTGGTGGTGTGGGCGAGGGCGGCGTCGAGGGCCGGCGACAGCGTGTCGGCGGGCTGGATGGCGTCGAGGGTCTCCGGGCTGCCCTCAAGCTGAGGAGCGGGCAACGCGAGGGACGGGGGTTGCGCAGAGGTGGCCTCTGGGGCGGCCAGCCCGGCGGGTGCGGGCAGGACAGGGAGGTACGCGGCGACCCCATCGGCCACCTCGGCGAGGCGGACCGTGGCCTGCGCCTGTAGCGCGGGCCACGCGGATACAAGGTCCGACGTGGGCAGGGTGCCCGGCTCGCCCTCCAGTGGGTCCGGTCGCCAGGAGTAACCGCCAGCAGCCGGCTCCGGCGCGTCGTCGCCGCCGAGGCCCACCAACGCGGCGACTCCGGCATTGCCCAGGCCATCCTGGGCGACCGCGGCGCGCTCGGGGGACCACGCCTCGTCGAAGGCGACGAGCCTGTCGGGCTCGACGGCCTCGATGGCCTCGTCGGGGAGCGGGGCGATGTCCTGCTGGGGGCGCTGCTGGTGCGCTCGAGTCACGGGTCACCTCGGGAGGTGACCGAAAACGGACACCCCCCTCAGCGCCGCAGCTTGAACCGCCCGCTGGGGAGGATGCGGTCGTCCGGGGCCTCGTCCAGGCGCCGGACCGTCACCACCGTCGCCCGCTCCTCCAGCACGGAGGGCCCTCGGGTCGCCTGGGGCCGCCCTGGCTGCGGCACCGCCGTGCCCTCGACCCGCACGCCGGAGACGAAGCCCTCGCTGCGGGGCTTGTGGCGGCCCCCCTTCCAGGCCAGGTGCTCGGACATCAAGGCTCCTCCAGCGGTGGGGCCAAGGTACCACGGACCCCCCGGATCCTGATCGGGATCTGCTTTTGGGAGCGCCCCCTCTTTCCGAAGGCTCGCGCGGGGATAGCGTTAGCAGACAGAGCGTGGCCCGGCTTGACGGAGAGCAAAGGCACACCATGCCAGGGAACGGGCGGGCCACGCCCTCTCCCACCCCCATCAGAGGCGGCCAAAGCCCCATCGGAGCGGCCCCTTGAGAGGTCATGGGGCGGGGCACAACTCCGATGGGGCAGGGACGCCCGCCGCAGACGATGCCTCGATGGGCGCCTCCACCCCGAGGGTAACCCATCCGTTCCGGCCTCCGCACACCCCGCTGCAGGGTAGGATTCCCCATGCGCGGATGTCGAACGGCCGCCCGACGGCTCCTCGCTCCAGGCGCGGCGCTCGCGGCGCTGCTGGTCCTGGGCTGCCTGGGCCTCTACGGCTGGATCGTCACGCCGACCAGCGCGCCCTACACGCCCGCCCCCGCCCCCACGCCGACCCCGTTGGCCGCCTCGGGCCAGGTCGTGTTCGAGGACGGCGCCCCCGCGCCGGGTGTGACCGTCGCAGGCACCTTCAGAGGCACCGCCGCCGGCCTCCGGGTCACGCGCACCGACGCGGAGGGCCGGTTCTCGCTGGCCTTGCCGGGCCCGGGGACGGTCGCGGTGCTCTCCGCCTTCGCCAGGCCGCCCCGCGAGGCGGTCGACCAGAGCCGCGACGACCTGCGCTTCGTGGTCCCGCCGCTCTGCGACCTCGAGCTGACCGTACGGGTCGACCCCCAGGCCACCGCCCCCCGGCTCATCGCCGGGCTCCCCGAAGGCCCGGACCTCGAGCCTCTGGCCGGCGCCCGGATCCGCATGCTGCCCCAGATCCAGCAGATCCTCCCCGAGGGGCCAGAGGAGGAGCTGCCGGGTGGGCAGACCGACGCGGAGGGCCTCTGGCGCGCAGAGGGGGTGCCCTGCGACCGGCTGCCCCTGGAGCTGACCGCGGAGGGCTGGGCGAGCCCCGCCCTGTGGTCGCTGCGCCTGGACGGCGAGCCCGCCTGGACCGCCATCCTGGCGCCGGCCGCGCTGCTCGACGGCGTGGTGCAGGACACCGACGGCGCGCCCCTCTCCGGCGCGCTCATCGCCATCGACGGCGGGGAGGGCGCCTTCGCCCTCACCGACCGCGAGGGCCGCTACGCCCGCTGGGTCGTGCCTACCGGCGTGAAGGCCGTCACCGCCTCCGCGGAGGGCTACCTGGAGGAGCGCCGGCCGCTCACCCTCGCCCCCGACAGCGCCGGGGCGACCCTCGACTTCGCCCTGGCCCCCCTCAACGAGGTCACCGTGTACTGCGCGGGCCTGCCCGGCGAGAGCTGCGACGGGGTGAGTCCTCTGTTCTGCACCCGACCGCTCGTGATGATCGGCGAACAATGCGGCTTCCTGGAGCCGATCACCTGCCGCTGCCCCGGCGAGGGTGCGGTCGTGCGGGGCGGGGGCAAGGCGGTCCAGGTGGCGCCGGACCAGCGCGAGGTCTGGCTGGACTTCACCCGGGACGGCGGCATCACCGGGACGCTCGTCGGGGCGGACGGCGCCCCCGCCGAGGGCTGCGTGGTCGCGGCGGTCCGGGCGCCCACGGCGCTGTTGGAGGACGCCGGGCGCGGCCTCATCCTGGAGCGGAACACCCTCTGCGACGACGAGGGCGGCGCGTTCACCTTGCAGGGCCTGATCGAGGGTACCTGGCGGCTGGAGCTGCGGGGGGACGGCAAGCGGCGCATCCTGCCCGAGGTCGACGTCCGGCCCGGGCAGCTCACCGACGTCGGCGCGGTCCGGCTGGATGGCGGCGGTCGCATCGACGGCGTCGTCCTCGACGGGCTCACGGGGGAGCCGATGCGCGACGTGCCCGTCGCCCTCGGCCTCGACGGGGACCCGCTGCTCTCCATGCCCGTGCACGGCGACCGCAGCGATGACGAGGGGCGCTTCGGCTTCGAGGGGCTGGAGCCGGACGACTACCGCGTCTTCGCCCTGACCGACCCCTTCTCCGAGCAGGCCGTCCCCCTGTCCGAGGGCGCGGAGGTGGCGCTGGTCCTGGAGATCGGGGACAACCGCAGCCTCGCGGAGGCGGGCCTCACCCTCTACACCGGGGGCGCCGGGGAGCTGATCATCGGCGCGGTCACCGAGGACAGCCCGGCCAGCGCCCTGGGGCTGCAGGAGGGCGACGTGGTGCTGGGGGTCGAGTTCATGGGCATGGACGCCGCCACGCTGCACCCCCGCCTGGGGCGCGCGCTCCTGTCCCGGTACGGGGGGCCCGGCATGACCCTGGTGGTGGACCGGGGCGGGCGGCAGGTGGTCGTGGACCTGTAGCGGCCGCTTGACGCGTCGCGCGCAGCGTGCGACACCCCAGTCTGTCTCCAGCTTCCGATGGGAGGTTTGATGCGGGGCTGCAGGCGATGGTTCGTCCGGTTCCTGGCGCTGAGCGTGACGCTCGTCGTGCTGATGACGCTGGGCTGCGCGGGCCTGTATCTGTGGGTGGTCACCCCGACCGACGCCCCGCACGCCAACACGCCGACGCCGCAGAAGGCCGAGGCCGCCCCCCCCGGCGCCCAGGTGGTCGCGGCCGGCGTCGTCACCTTCAAGGACGGCACCCCGGCCCCGGGCGTGGTCGTCGCCGCCGCCCCCCTCGACGCGATCCCCCTGGCCCGAGCCGCCCGCACGGACGACGAGGGGCGGTTCTCCTTCACGATGCCCGGCTCCACCACGGTCCTTGTCCTCTCCGCCGACGCCTCGCCGCCCCTGCGCACGGTCCGCGAGGGGGAGGAGGACGAGGAGCTGCGCTTCGTGGTGCCTGCGCTCTGCGACCTGGAGCTGACGGTGCGCGTCGACCCGGACGCGGACGCGCCGCAGCTCATCGCCGGGGTCCCCGAGGACCCCGACCTCCAGCCGCTGGAGGGCGCTCAGGTCCACCTGCACACGCAGGTGCACCGGATGCTCCCCGCCCTGGTGCTGGGGGACCTGCTCGGCGGGCGCACCGACGCCGAGGGCCTGTGGCAGGCCCGCAGCGTCCCCTGCCAGAACGTCCCGCTGCAGCTCTCGGCCGAGGGCTACGCGAGCCCCTCGCTGGGCGGCCTCAAGCTGGACGGCGAGCCGGCCTGGACCGCCATCCTGTCCCCCGCCGCGCTCATCGACGGGGAGGTGCGCGACCGCCGCGGCGCGCCGATCGCGGGCGCGCTCGTCGTGGCCGACGACGGCTTGCAGACCTCGACCCTCACCGACGCGGACGGGGCCTATTCGCTGTGGACCGCCCCCGCCCGGCTCAAGTCCGTCACCGCCTCCGCCGACGACTTCGAGGACGAGGCGCGCAGGGTCAACCTCGCGCCGGGCGCCACCGGGGCGACCCTCGACTTCACCCTGGACGCGCCGTCCTGGGTCCAGGTCCACTGCGCGGGCCTGCCCGGCGACCGCTGCGACGGGCTGGGGGGCTTCTACTGCACCCGCCCCCTCGTGCTGCTCGGGGAGCGCTGCTCGAAGACGCCCGGCCACATGAGCTGCCTCTGCCCGGACGACGGCGCCGTCATCCGCGGCGGGGGCAAGGCGACCCGGGTGGCGCCCGGGCAGCAGGAGGTGTGGCTGGACTTCACTCAGGACGGGGGCATCACGGGCGCGCTGCAGGACGCGGAGGGCGCGCCGCCCGCCTCCTGCGAGGTCACCGTGATGCGCGCGCCGGACGGGCCGTTCGAGGACGCCGGGCGGGGCTTCATCCTCCAGCAGACCGTCACCTGCGACGACGCCGAGGGCGCCTTCGAGGTCTCCGGGCTGGTCGAGGGCACCTGGCGGGTGCTCCTGCGCGGCGACGATCAGCTCCGCGTCCTGCCCGAGGTCGTGGTGCGCCGGGGGCAGGTCACCGACGTGGGGGAGGTCCGGCTGGACGCGGGCGGGGTCATCGACGGGGTCGTGCTCGACGGGCTGACCGGCGATCTGAAGCCCGGCGTGCGCGTCGCGCTCGGCCTGGTCGACGACACCCTGCTCACCATGCCCGTGAACATCGGCAAGACCGACCCCGACGGCCGCTTCAGGTTCGAGGGGGTGGAGCCCGAGGACTACCGCGTCTTCGCCCTCATCGACCCGATGGGGGCCGAGGAGGTCTCGGTGGCCGACGGCGCGGAGGTCTCGGTCACCGTGGAGATCGGCGACGACGCCAGCGTCGCGGAGGCGGGCCTGACCCTCTACACCGGGGGCGCCGGGGAGCTGGTCATCGGCGAGATCGCGGAGGGCAGCGCGGCGGCGGCGGCGGGGGTGCAGGAGGGCGACGTCGTGGTGGGGGTCGAGCTCCTGGGCAAGGACATGGCCGCCCTGGACCCGGACCTCGGGGCTGCGCTGCTGTCCCGATACGGGGGGCCGGGCCTGACCCTGGTGGTGGACCGGGGCGGGCGCCGGGTGGTGCTGGACCTGTAGGCCCTCAGTCCAGCGTGGTGTCCACCTTGACCTCGCCGTGCAGGGTGCGGTGGACCGGGCAGCGGTCGGCGATCTCCAGCAGGCGGGCGCGCTGGGTGTCGTCCAGGGGACCCTCCAGGACCAGGGTGCGCGTGATGTGGTCGACGCGGCCCGAGGTGGTCTCACATTCGGCGCAGTCCTTGGCGTGGATCTTCTCGTGGGACAGGCGCACGGTCACCGCCTCCAGGGGCCACTCCTTGCGGTCGGCGTACATGCGCAGGGTCATGCCGGTGCAGGCGCCCAGGGCGGCCAGCAGCAGGTCGTAGGGGCTGGGGCCCTCGTCCGCGCCGCCGACGCTGCGGGGCTCATCGGCGATCAGGCGGTGGCGCCCGGCCCGGAGCTGGGAGGTGTAGCCGCTCTCCCCGGTGCGCACGACGACCTGGCCGCTGTGGGCCTCCAGGGGGTCGGCGCGCTGGTCGGGCACGTAGCGGGTGGCCCAGGCGCTGATGACCTCGCCCACGTAGGCGGCGTCCTCGGCGCGGGTGAGCAGGTGGTCGGCGCCGTCGAGGCTGACGAAGCTCTTGGGGTGCCGGGCGGCCTTGTAGAGGCGGGCGGCGTGCTCGACCCCCACCGTGTTGTCCTGGGGGGAGTGCAGGAAGAGCAGCGCCCGCCCGATGCGGCCCAGGCCGCCGGTCAGGCACTGCTGGTGGACGTCCTCCAGGAAGTCGAGCTTCACCCGGAAGGGGCGGCCGGCCAGGGTGACCTCGGCCTCGCCCTGCTCCTGGAGGGTGTCGAGCTGGTCCGCGAAGAGGTGGGCGACGTGGGCGGGGTCGCTGGGGGCGCCGATGGTGGCCACCGCCAGGACCTCGGCGATCTTGGGGGCCGCGCTGAGCACCGCCGCGCCGCCCAGGCTGTGGCCGATGAGCAGCGCGGGCGCGGCGAGGTGCTCCCGCAGCCAGCCCGCCGCCGCGATCAGGTCCTCCACGTTGCCGGAGAAGGTGCTGTCCGCGAACGCCCCCTCGCTCTCCCCGAGGCCGGTGAAGTCGAAGCGCAGCACCGCGAAGTCCCGGGCGACCATGGCGTCGGCGATGCGGCGGGCGGCGCGCAGGTCCTTCGAGCAGGTGAAGCAGTGGGCGAACAGGGCCACCGCCCGCGGCGGCCCCGGCGGGACGTGCAGGCGGCCGACCAGCTCGTGGCCATCGGCATTTCGGAAGCGGACCTTCTCGGCGGGGGAGGGCATGGGGGCTCCTTGGGACGGGGCAGAGCATATGCCGGCAGACGGGATCCGGTGTCCCGACCGCGCCGATCAGTAGATCTGCACCTCATCCGTGGCCGCCAGCACCTCCTCGTAGGTGGTCTCGCCGCGGCCCAGCTTCTTGATGCCGTAGTCCCGCAGGGTCAGCATGCCGTCGTTGAGGGCCTCCTTCTTGATGGCCTGGCTGGGCGAGCCCGAGGAGATGAGCCCCGCGATGCGCGGCGTGATGGGCATGACCTCCATCAGGCCGGTGCGGCCCCAGTAGCCCGTGCCCCGGCAGCGCACGCAGCCCTTGCCCATCTTGATCTTGAGCTTGCGCCCCTCGATCCCCAGGATGCCCAGGGCCAGGCCCTGCTCCTCGCTCAGCCAGTCGTCCATCGCGCAGTGGGGGCAGATCCGGCGGACCAGGCGCTGGGCGATGACGCCCACCAGCACCGAGGACAGCAGGTAGCTGTAGACGTCGAGGTCCAGCATGCGGGTGATCGCGCTGGGGGCGTCGTTGGTGTGCAGCGTCGAGATGACGAGGTGGCCGGTGAGCGCGGCCTGCACGGCGTACTGGGCAGTCTCCGGGTCGCGGATCTCGCCGATCATCACCACGTCGGGGTCCTGGCGCAGGACGTGCCGGATCGCGGCGGCGTAGTCGAAGCCGATCGCCCGGTTGATCGCCATCTGGTTGAACTCCTCGTGCACCATCTCGATGGGGTCCTCGATGGTGCAGATGTTCAGCCGGGGGTTGGCGATGTGCTGGAGGGTCGAGTAGAGCGTGGTCGTCTTTCCCGAGCCGGTGGGGCCGGTGACCAGGATGAGCCCGGTGGAGCTGGTGATGAAGCGCTCATACATCAGCTTCTCCCTGGGGAAGAAGCCAAGCTGCCCCAGGTCCTGCAGCAGCACGCCGGGGTCGAACACCCGCAGCACCACCTTCTCGCCGAAGGCGGTGGGCACGGTGGACACGCGCAGCTCGACCTCCTGCTTGCGGAAGGTGGTCTTGAACCGGCCGTCCTGGGGGCGGCGGCGCTCGGCGATGTCCATGCGGGCGAGGGTCTTGAAGCGCGAGATCATCGCGGGGTGCACCGCTTTGGGCAGGCGGTGGATGGTGTGCAGCACCCCGTCGATGCGCAGCCGGACGTAGGACTCCTCGCGCTTGGGCTCGACGTGGATGTCGCTGGCGCGGTGCTCGAAGGCGTAGTTGAGCAGGTACCAGACCGCCTGCACCACGGGCTGGTCGGCGGCGTCGATCTCGTGGACGCCCTTCATCTGGTAGAGCTGCTCGAGGTTGCCCAGGTCCGGCAGGTCGCTGGCGACCTGATCGGCGGCCTCGCGCATGGAGCGCCGGAAGCCGTGGAACTCCGCGATCACCTGGATGATCGCGGACTTCATCGCCATCACGGGCTTGACGGCCTTCTGCTTGAAGTGGGCGACCTGCTCCAGCACGTCCCGGTTCCAGGGGTCGGCGACCGCGACGGTCAGGCGCTCGGGGGTGTCCTCCAGGGCGATGATGAGGTGGCGCTCGGCGAAGGGCCCGCCGAACGCCTCGGTGACCAGCTTGTAGTCCAGGGTCAGCGGGTCGATCTCCACGAAGCGCATGCCCAGCTCGACCGCGACGGCCTGGGTGATCAGGCGCTCGCTGACGACATGCTCGTCGCCACCCTCGTCGCGGAAGCGGAAGTGGAACGAGGCGACCACCTCCACCTCGGAGACCTTGTAGACCACCCGCCGCTTGCCCAGCAGCCGCCGCAGCTCGGCGCGCTTGTCCAGCATGATGTGGCGCGCCTGATCCTCGCCCCGATTGAGCACGTCCTTCTTCTGGCCGGCATGGATGTGCCCGCGGGCCAGCAGGACGTCGAGGATCCAGACCAGTCGTTGGCGGTTCAGCACGACGACACCTTATCGCGTCAGGCCCTCATCAGTGCACAAGACCCCAAGGTCCGCTAAAGTGGAGAGGGACGTGGTGGCGCCCTTCAGGAGAGGGCACCCGTCGTCGCCACAGGAGAGCGATCATGCCGGACCCGAACGACAAGTGGGAAGACAACGTCGGAGGCGAGGCCGTCGTCAACGGCAAGCGGGTCTCGTTCTACGTGGACATGGAGTGCATCCTCTGCTCGGTCTGCTCGGACGCCGCCCCCAACAACTTCCGCATGTCCGACGACGAGGACCACGACATCTGCTTCAAGCAGCCTGAGAACGCCGAAGAGCTGGACCAGTGCTACGAGGCCATGGAGAACTGCCCGGTCGAGGCCATCGGCGACGACGGCTGAGGCGGCGCAGACCGGGCCGGGGCGCACCAGCGCCGCCACAGGGCCGGGCCCACCACCACGGCCGTCAGCGCCACCCAGGGCGCGGGGTGCGCCAACGCGGCCTCTGCGAGCAGGGTGGCGATCACGTTGAGGTCGAGGAGGGCGGGCGCGGCGAGGGACATCCTGGACTCCTGGCTTGACCCTTCATGAAGCAAGGAGCGTGCCGCACCTGGGGGTGCGGCAGGGCGCCGACCGGTGCAGCATCTGCAGCGCGCCGGTGCGGAAACCGACGTCGGACCTGCGGTGCGGTATCCTCCCCCGCAGCGGAGGTGCGCGGTGAGGACCTGGCAGCGGGAGACCCGGGAGGCCACAGCGCTCACGCCGGGCGCGGTGCTCCAGCAGCGCTACCGGCTGGAGCGCGAGCTGGGGCGCGGCGGCTTCTCGGTGGTCTACAAGGCCACCCAGCTCAACCTGGGGCGGCCGGTGGTCATCAAGATGCTGCTGCCGGACGCCCAGGGCCTGGCGCTGAACCGCCAGCTCTTCGAACGCGAGGCGGGCTTCGCCAAGAGCCTGCGCCACCCCCACATCATCGACATCTACGACTTCGGCGAGACCGACGAGGGCCTGCCCTGGATCGCGATGGAGCTGCTCAGCGGGCGCCCCCTGGAGGACGTCATCGCCGAGGGCCCGCTGCCCCCTGCCCGGGTGGCGACCATCGCCGCCCAGGCCCTCAAGGCCCTGATGGCCAGCCACCTCCAGGGGGTCATCCACCAGGACATCAAGCCCTCCAACCTCTTCCTGTGCGAGTACGCCGGCAGCCGCGACTTCGTGAAGCTCATCGACTTCGGCATCGCCCAGGCCGCGCGCGGCGAGGCCCCCAACCTGGACCGCCCCGAGGGCATGGTGCTGGGCACGCCCCTGTACATCGCGCCGGAGCAGATCCGCGGGGACACCGCGCGGCCGTTCACCGACCTCTACGCCCTGGGGCTCGTGCTGGCCGAGGCGCTGACCGGGCGGCCGGTCTACGACCCCACCCAGCCCATCATGGACATCGCCCGCGCGCACCTCTCCCTCAAGCCGGCGCCCGTGCCCGCGGAGGTGCTCAAGGGCCCGCTGGGCGGGCTGATCCGGCGCGCCACCCGCAAGTGGCCCGAGGACCGCTACCAGACCGCCGAGGAGATGCTCCAGGAGGTTGAGCGCTGCCTGGACCGCCTGGTGCGCAGCTCCGGGGGATCGGGCCTGCGGGGCTTCACGCCCCCTGCCCGTGCCCCGGGGGCCTCCCCCGAGGAGGGCGACGTGCTCGCCGGGCTCTACCGGCTGGACGAGAAGCTGGGGGACCGCAGCTTCGCCGACGTCTTCAAGGGCACCCAGCTCCACCTGGAGCGGGACGTGGCGATCAAGATCCTCCAGCCCCGGTACGCGAGCCGGCCGAACCGGGTGGAGCACTTCCGCAACGAGGTGCGGGTGGTCAGCCGGCTCGACTCCCCCCACACCATCCGCATCATCGACTACGACACCACCCCCGAGGGGCTGCACTACCTGGTGATGCAGTGGCTGCGCGGGCTCCAACTCGACCGCATCCTGAGCTTCCAGGGCCCCTTGAGCGTGGCCCGCACCCGGGCCATGACCCTGCAGGTCCTGGAGTCCCTGGGGGAGGCCCACCGGATGGGCCTCATCCACGGCAACATGAAGCCCTCCAACATCTTCTTCTGCGAGACCCTGTCCCAGGGGGACTTCATCAAGGTCACCGACTTCAACCTGACCGAGTCCTACGCCGGGGCCAGCGAGGCCATCGTGCAGACCTCCGACGGGCTGCTGATCGGGTCGCCCAGCTACATGGCGCCGGAGAAGCTGCTCCAGGGCGAGCTGGGGCCGTGGACCGACCTCTACGCGGTGGGCCTGGTGATGGCCGAGGCGCTGAGCGGGCAGCCGGTGTTCCCCAAGCACCTCGAGCCCATCAAGATCGCGCGCATGCAGGTCTCCTCCAAGCCGGGGCGGCTGCCGGAGGCCGTGCAGAGCGGGCCTCTGGGGCCGATCATCGCGAAGGCCATCCAGAAGAAGGCACACCGGCGCTACGAGAACGTGGACGAGCTGCGGGAGGCCCTGCTGGCGACCGAGGGGTGATGCTGCGTTGCAAAATCACCCTTGCCGCAACGCAGCACCCTCAATAGAGGGGCCCACCGAGCCAGCCGCTCGGGTGGAGGAACGGCTATGCAACTCAGTGAAGTGAGCGCCCTGGTCACCGGCGGCGCGCAGGGCATGGGGCGGGTGTTCACCCAGGCGTTCCGCGACGCGGGCGCGAAGGTCGCGTTCTGCGACGTCAACGCCGAGGGGGTGGCCGAGGCCGCCGAGGCCCTGGGCGTGCCCGGCTTCGTGGCCGACGTCAGCGACGAGGCCGCGGTCGAGGCCCTGATCGGGCAGGCGGCCGAGGCCCTGGGCGGGCTCAACGTGCTCGTGAACAACGCCGGCATCACCCGCGACGGGCTGCTGGTGAAGAAGGACCGGGCCACCGGCGCGCTGCGCACCATGCCCCTGGACCGCTGGAACCAGGTGCTGGCCGTGAACCTCACCGGGCCGTTCCTGTGCACCCGCGCGTTCGCGGTCCGCTGCATCGAGCAGGGCGTCACCGACGCCGTGGTCGTCAACATGAGCAGCATCAGCCGCGCCGGCAACATGGGCCAGGGCAACTACTCGGCGACCAAGGCCGGCCTGGCGGCGGACACGGTGGTGTGGGCCAAGGAGCTGTCCCGCTACGGCATCCGGGTCGGCGCCATCGCGCCGGGCTTCATCCGCACCCCGATGGTCGAGGCCATGCGCCCCGAGGTGCTGGAGAAGGTCATCGCCCCGGTCCCCCTGCGCCGGCTCGGGGAGCCCGAGGAGATCTGGGCGGCGGTGCGCTTCATCGTGGAGTGCGGCTACTTCACCGGCCGGGTGGTGGACGTGGACGGCGGGCTGCGGCTGTAGCTCAGCCCACCCCGCCCAGCTCCTCCAGGCGCGTGCGCAGGGCGCGGCCGGTGAGCAGCGCCTCGGGGGCCTCGGTCCACAGGCGGCGGGACGTCCACACCAGGGCGGCCCCGCCCTCGACCAGGGCGGCGAGCAGGCGCTCGGCGTCGGCCATCACCGCGGAGACGGTCACGCCCTCGCCCAGCGCCCCGACGATCGCGAAGAGCTGGTCGAGGTCCATGACGATCTCGCCGCGCTCGGCGTTGGAGATCATCGACTGCGCCCAGTCCAGGCGCTCGGCGACCTCGGTCTGTCCAAGGCCCAGGCGGCGGCGGTGCAGCGCCACGACCGCCCCCACCAGCTCGGGGAACAGGACGACGGAGCCCTCGGAGAGGGGCTCGGGGCGGTCGGGGTGCCAGCGCAGGGGGCGCTCTTTCTTGAAGGGCATGGGGGGCTCCGAGAGAGGGAGCTTCCCTTGCCCTGTCGCCGCGGCTATGTCAAGGTCCGATTCACCCCACGGTCTGCTCGGCGACCTCCAGCGGCCCGGTGCGCAGGGAGCGCAGGTCCAGGTCCCGCCCGTCGAGGCCGTTGAGGCGGAGCTGCTCCCGCAGGTCCCAGTCCCAGCGCGCTCTGCGGCGGAGCGGTCCGTCGGGCGGGCGCCGCAGGAAGCGCGCCGCCACCGCGCGGATGTAGGCGGTGGGGTAGCCCATGGTCCCCGCGTCCATGCCCGCCCGCCGCAGGGCCCAGGCCCGGCGCTCGGGGCTGCTCGCGGGCAGGTCGATGCCGTGGACGGTGACCCCATCGAGGGGGTGCAGCTCGTCGCCGTAGTAGCTGCCGTGGATGCCGACCCGCCCGCCGCGCAGGCGCTTCTGGGGGTCCACGAAGTTGATCATGCCGGCCAGCAGGTCATCCAGGCCGTCCCGGTCGTGGACGTACCGGGCGGGGTCGTGGGCGTTGGCCAGGGAGAGCACCCGGGTGTCCCCCACCCGACCGGACCACGCGCCGTCCGCCCCCTCGAGGTCCGCGCCGCCCATCGCGGCCAGCATCACCGCGACCTTGGGGCGCCGGGCCCCGGCCAGGGTCAGGCCCACCGCCGTCGCGCCCTGGCTGTAGCCCACCGCCACGGTGACGGTGTCGTCGCCCGCCCGGGTGAGGTAGCGGGCCAGGGCCTCCGCCCCGTCGGTGGGGCGACCGCGGCGGTCCAGGATGTTCTCCAGGGTGTTGGCGTAGGGCACGACCAGGGCGCGGACCTGACGCCCCTGCGCCCGGAGGGAGGCGATGACGTGGGCGTGGTACCGGCGGACCAGCGCGATCTCCCGGGAGGCCCGGAAGTCGTTGGCCCCCACCCCCCGCAGGTCGTCCCACAGGTCGTCCGCCAGCGCGCGGGCGGTCTCGGCGAGGTTCAGCTCGGTGGGCAGCAGCTCCAGGACGAGCACCCCGTCGCGGTCGGCGCGGGCCTCGTCCAGGGTCTCGCGCACGAGCCGGGCCTGCGCCGCCAGGCGCTCCGGGTCGCGCAGGGCCTCCTCGGCCTGATCGGGGGTTTGCAGGCCGAACGCCCCGGCGACCTTCGACCACAGCCAGCCTCCGTCCAGGGCGCGCTGGTCGGCCCAGGCGCCCGGGGTCAGCGGCAGCCCCAGGGCGCTGTATTGCTGGCGGAAAGGCCCGTCAGGCGCGGGGATGTCGATCTCCCGGCCGGTGAGGTCATCCGCCGGCCAGCCGTGGGACATGAAGGCCTCCTTGCCTGTCCTGGATCAGACTATCGCGAGGGTGTGTTAAAACGACCCCTCATTGTCCGAGGGAGGTTCCTCATGACCCGTCGCTTTGTTCTGGCCGCGCTCTGCGCCACGCTGGCTTCCACCTCGCTGCCCGCTTTCGCGGGTGGGCTCTCCAAGGCCGAGCGCAAGGCGCTGGAGCAGGCCGCCACGGACGCCTACAAGGGCAAGGACATCTGGGCGCTCAAGGATCTGCCGGTGAACACCGGCCTCACCATGGGCATCCCCTGGGTCGGCCCCATCGCCGAGGCCACCCCCCAGGGGTGGACGATCGACGCCTCCACGGGCATGAGCAGCACGATGGGCAGCGCGCAGAGCGTGTACTTCAGCGTGCGCCCCAACGACAAGATCCGCTTCAAGGAGACCGAGTACGACGACGGCGTCCTCACCCTCACCTTCACGGGTGTGGGCAACGCCGAGGGGCGGGACACCAAGATCAAGTGCACCGGCATGACCGAGTTCGGCCAGCTCCAGGCCTCGCTCGGCGAGCTGATCACCACCACCGACCCCGTCGACGCGAGCTGGTCCTCGGAGGTCAAGGCCGGGATCTACAACCGCAAGCTGGTCAACGGCATGTCCAAGCGCCAGGCCTACCTGGTGGTGGGCGAGCCGACCTCCGCCTCGGTCACCGAGGAGGAGGGCAAGAAGATCGAGACCTGGCACCCCCGTCAGGACTACGGCATGCGCATCGGCTACTCCATGGCCCTCGAGGCCACCGGCTTCCCCAACGAGATCCGCTTCGAGGACGGCGTGCTGGTGGGCATCGCGACCACGACGGGCGGCGGCGTCTCGCTGGACTAAGGCCGGGTCTCGTCCACGACCCACGACGCCGACAGCGCCCCGGGCGCGCCGGTGACGAACACGCTGTAGGCCGCGCCCCGCTCCAGGTGGAGCCCCGTGAAGGTCTCCACGGGCGCGTCCCCCGCGAACACCGCCAGGTCCGCCGACACGGGGTTGACCACCCGGTGGCCGGTCTCCCCGGGCGCGACCCCGGCGACCACGGTCTGGGCGCCGTCCGCCAGCTTGAGGTCCACCGACGGCGCGCCGCTCAGGTTGTAGAGGGTGACCCGGGCGCGGGCCAGGTTGGGGTTGGTGGCGTCCTCCAGCACAAGCTGCTGGGGCCCCGGCAGCACGCCGATGGTGTAGAACGCGCCGCCGTGGACCTCCACCGAGGCCTTCAGGCCGCCCCCCAGCGCGGCGCTGCGCGCGCCCTCAGGCACGACCACATACGGCGAGCACGCCCCGGGCTCCAGGGCCCCCAGCGGCTTGCCGGCCACCGCGACCCCCTTCGTCGGCGCGTCGGTGGCGTTGACCACCCGCACGAAGGCGCTGCCCGGGGGCGGCGCGGGCGCGTAGAGGCCGTCGGCGGCCAGGGCGGACGTGGCGAGCAGCAGGGCGGCGATCATGGCATCTCCGGGGCGAGGCAGAGCCGGGCGGTGATTTGGGTGTCAGCGTCCTCGGGCAGCACGACGTGCAGGCGATCCAGCGGGCTGTCGATGGTGTCGCTCAGCTCCATGAGGTAGCGCCCCTGTCGGTCGACCCGGGTGTAGGGGTGGAAGGTGAAGGCGTCCCGCTCGCCGCCCTCGTGCAGGGCGACGACGCGCACGGGGCCGGAGGGCTCGGGCTCCAGGGTCATCGAGAGGTACGCCTCGGGGCCCTGGAGCGGCACATCGGGGGAGAACAGGGCCACCCGTCCGCTGGCGTGGTCCCGCTCGACCTCCGCCACGGCGTCCGGGCCGCAGTCCCCGTACACCGCCGGGATCAGCTCCCGGTACAGCGCGGGGTCCTGGAAGGAGGCGGAGCCCTCCTGCTCGCGAAGGTCCACCAGCAGCGTCATCACCCACTCCCAGACCAGGAAGGCGGGCGGCGCGTCCCGATAGTCGTCGGAGAGCAGGTAGCTGTGCAGGCTCGCGGTGGCCCGCCCTCCGGGGGTGGCCACGTTCAGCACGTCGGCGTCCAGGGCCTCGGACAGGAAGCCGCTGTAGTTGAACCGGGTGCGCATGAAGCTGGAGCCCACCACGACCACCTCGGGGGGCACCGGCTCGTCCAGCAGCCCGGGGGGCTCGACCGGCTCGGTCTGGTAGCGCTCGAAGTGAACGGCCGGGACCACCTCGCCGCAGGCGTCGTTGAACAGGCGGGCGACCGAGCTGACCTCCTCGTCGACCCCGACCCGGCGGGTGACGAAGGGCTCGTGGTGCAGGGCGTCGTACTCGGGCCGGGCGCGGATGACGGCGGCGGTGGCCAGCGCCGAGTCCCGCGCCCCGTCGGCGGTCCAGTGGTGGTCGTAGCGGTGGTAGTAGGGGACCTCCCGCTGGGGGTCGGTGGCCACCGCCAGCAGGTCCACCGCCAACACCCCCTGCGCCTCCAGCCAGGCCACCACGCCCTCGTAGCTGCGCACAGAGGCCTCGGCGTCGAAGGGCCGGTCATGGGGGCCGGGCTGGGGCAGGTCCGGCATCGCCATGCCTCGCGAGGGCACGACGGGCACGACCAGGGTGACCCCCTGCCCCTCCAGCGCGTCGAGCAGCCGGAGCAGCCGCCCCAGCATGTCCACCCGCAGGGTGTACTCGTCGCGCAGGTCCAGGGTGCGGAAGAGGAAGCCGCCCCTCCCCTGCACGAAGCCCTTGTCCCGGGCCGCCTCGCAGACCCGGGCCTCGGGCTGGGGCCCGGCCGAGACCGCCTCCGCCACGAGCAGCAGCGTCAAGCCAACCACAAGCCGCCTCACAGGACCTCCTCCAGCCAGGGGTAGGGCGTCAGGTCGTCGGCCACCGGCAGGAAGCGCTCCGGGATCTCCCACACCACCAGCGCGGGCGGCGTCTCGGTGAACGCGGCGTCCTCCAGGTAGTCCAGCATGGGCAGGAACGGGCCCCGCCCCTCGTCGGCGGCCTCCAGCACGTCGGCGCCCAGGGCCACCCGGAGCGCGCCGGGGAAGCCCCAGGTGGCCTGATCGGTGTAGCTGCTGCCGGTGGCGACGACCGGGAGGGTGACCGTGTCGAACAGCCCCCCGCCCCCGCCGCCCCCGGTGGCCTCGCCGAGCTGCACCACGTCCGGGGCCGGCCCCATGCCCTGGAGCGGGCCCAGAGGCAGGAAGCCGAGCAGGTCACCCTCGTGGACCACCTCCGCGCCGGGGGTCCAGGTCCAGGTCTCCTGGCCCAGGCCGGCGACCCGACCCCGGGTGACCTCGGCCACCGCCTCGGCCACGACCCGGGCCCCGTGGGGGGTCCAGTGGGTGTCGGTGCGCAGGAACACCGGGCCCTCCGCCTTGGCGGCGCGCAGGGGCCCGACCAGGTCCGGGGCGAGCACCCCGGCGTCGGTCAGGGCGGCGCGGAAGGCCTCGTAGCGGGCGTCGGCGTAGGCCGGCAGCCGGTAGCGGCCGAGGTGCTCGGGGTAGAGGCGCGCCTTGGACGGCACCAGGGCCACCACCAGGGTGGCGCCGGCCGCCTCCAGCCGCCCCCGCGCGGCCTCGACGAGCGCCAGCTTCCGGGCCACCTCGGCGTCCTCGTCCGCGTAGAGGGTGAACTCCTCGTCGGTGTAGAGCCAGCCGTCGGCGCCCACGAGCACGCCGGGGCGGCCCTCGGCGAACGCGGCGTATTCGAAGGCCGCCCAGGCGGAGACGGCCGGCTCCCGCAGCAGCAGCGCCTCGTCGAAGGCTCGCTCGAAGGCGACCTGCCAGCTCCCGTCGGCGACGGTGGGGCCCTCGGCCACCTCGACCCGGGCGGCGGCGCCCACCCCCACGCCCGCGCCGACGATGAGGGTCGCGAGGGTGGCGACACGGAACACAGTCGAGGTGTGGGACACGGTCAGAACTGGAAGTAGAGGAAGGGGGAGTAGGACTGCGCGGACAGACGCAGCAGGGCCAGGGCGAACAGCGGGACGAAGGCCAGCTCCACGGGGCCCAGCCGCCGGCCCCAGGCCGCGCCGGCCTCGCGCAGCGCCCGCCACCACGGCGCGACGTACACCAGGACCAGCCCCACCGCGACCATCACCACCGACCAGCGCCGGACCTGCCAGGCCATCGCCTCGGAGATCGCCAGGCCGTTCGCGCCGAACATGCCCCCGTAGAAGCCCAGGGCGGTGTGGACGTCCGGCGCCCGGAACATCACCCAGCCGAGGACCACCAGCAGCATCACGAAGGGGATCGGCATCGGCCGCACCACCCGGCGGCGGCCCTCCTTGCGGGAGAAACGCCGCTCGACCGCCAGCAGGCCCCCGTGCCAGGCCCCCCACAAGAGGAAGGTCCAGTTTGCCCCGTGCCACAGCCCGCCCAGCAGCATCACCAGGGCGAGGTTGACATACGTGCGCCGGGGTCCCCGCCGGTTTCCGCCCAGGGGGACGTAGAGGTAGTCCCGCAGCCAGGTCGACAGGCTGATGTGCCAGCGCTGCCAGAACTCGGTGATGTTGCGGCTGATGTAGGGGTGGTTGAAGTTCTCCGGGAAGCGGAAGCCCAGCATCAGACCCAGGCCGATGGCCATGTCGCTGTAGCCGGAGAAGTCGTAGTAGAGCTGCACGGTGTAGGCGGCCGCGCCGAGCCAGGCGTCGGCCATCGTGGGCTCGGGCAGCTTGAAGGCCGCGTCCACCAGCGGGGCGACCGTGTCGGCGATGAGCACCTTCTTGCAGAAGCCCACCATGAAGCGCCGGCCGCCCTCGGAGAGCTTCGCGAGGCTGTGGGTGCGGCTGCGGAGCTGCTCGGCCACGTCGCTGTAGCGCACGATCGGGCCGGCCACGAGCTGGGGGAACAGCGCCACGTAGCACATGAAGTCCCGGAAGCGCTGCACCGGGGGGGCCGCGCCCCGGTAGACGTCGATGGTGTAGCTCATGGTCTGGAAGGTGTAGAAGGAGATCCCGACGGGCAGGACCACCGCGCTCCAGGCCACGGGGTCGAGCCCCACCGACGTCATCAGCAGGTTGAAGCTCTCGATCCCGAAGTTTGCGTACTTGAAGTACCCCAGCAGCCCCAGGTTCGCGATCACCGACAGGGTGAGCCAGGCCCGCCCGCGCTCCCCCCGCGCCTGCGCCTCGGCGATGCGCTGACCGCAGGTGTGATCCAACACAGTCGACAGCAGCACCAGCGCCAGGAAGTCCGGCCGCCACCACCCATAGAACACATAGCTGCCCAGGGCGATGACGAAGGCGCGCCCCTGCCGGGGGGTGGCGTAGTACACCGCCAGGAAGGCCGGCAGGAACAGGAACAGGAACACATTGCTGGCGAAGACCACCGGCCGCTACCCCTCTCTCACGCTCACTCGTACAGGAGCCGTGAGAGGCGGCTTCGGATCACCCGTCCAGGCGGTCCCCGTCGAGGTACAGCCAGCGGCCGCCCAGGCGCCGGAACCGGCTGCGCTCGGTGAACGAGGCGTCCCGCCCGGCCTGCTCCAGGGTGGCCCGGAAGGTGACCGTGCCCGCGTCTCCGTCCTCGCTGTGGTCGATGACGTCGAGCTTTCGGAAGCGCGTCCCCCGACAGAACGCGCTCAGCTCCGAGGTCCAGCGCTGGGGATCGGCGACCCGGTGGGGGCTCTCGGGGTGGGTGGTGGCCATGACGTGCTCCACCTGCCCCAGGGCGTAGGCGCTGTAGCGGGATCGCATCAGGGCCTCGGGCGTGGGGGCGGGCCTGCCGCTGTGCCAGGGCATGCAGCAGCGCTTGTAGCGGCGCCCGGAGCCGCAGGGGCAGCGCCGGGTGGGGGAGACGGAGATCATGTCAGGCGTTCTGGTTTCTGGCGGTGCCTTGGATGGGGGAGGGTATCGCGCTCGGCGTGTCGATGGGAGCTGTGAGTCTGGGCGTCGCCGGGGGAGAGCGGCCAACTGGCTTGAGGCCGGTCAGGACCGAGGTGTAGCCGGTTTGTACCCGATCACCCTGTGTTGGAGGGCTGCTTCGGCTTCAAGGCCTGACACTGACCTGTGGCGTCGGGTAGACACGAGGAGCATGTAGGTGGGACCGCTTTGTCGGAAGATGCCGGGCTTCGGTCCACCGCGCGGTCTCTACTCTGCAGGCCATGAACATGACGCCTCCCCTTCCGTTGTCTCAACAGATCCTGGCCTGGCTGCTGGTCGCTCTGGGCTACGGCGACGAGCGACACCCGAACGCCTTCGCCTCCCCTGGCACGGTCAAGAACGCCCGGCGGGGCAAGCCGATCCTACGGAGCTGGGCGTCGCTGGTGCAGGCCGTCGCAGGAGCTCTCGGTTCAGATCCAGACGAGGTGCAGCTCCGCCAGGTCACAGAAGGCCTGCGCGCCTGGGACGCCGAGGTCGGCGCGCTCCCTGCCCCGGCTCTCCCCAGTGAACTCAAGATGGCCCCCATATTGAGCTGCGCGGGCCCAGCGCTTGGGATCCGAGCCGGGGTCCTCGCCGCCCTGCTTGGCCTTCACGCGAGGCCGGAGTTGCGCGAGGATCTCCGCGAGGTGCTCACCGACCCCCTCGCGCCGGGCTTCTTCGGCGGGGTCGTCACCCTGATCTTAAAACAGCACCGCCCTGATTGGTCCACCAGGGAGCAGCGCTCCGAAGGGCTGGAGGGTGTCGTCGACGCCCGCACCCTGGAGCGCTGGCGGGACGGGACCCTCCGCGTCCCCGCCCCCTCGACCCTCACCGCGCTCGTAGACGCCCTGGGCGTGAAGGATGAGCTCGCGAAGCGCGTCGAGCTTGGCCTGCGTGCTGCGCGCGTCCTCTGCTGCCTGCGCCGGGACCTGGAGAAGTGGTCGGCGGCGGACCAGCTCGAGCAGCTCCAGCGGCTGACTGCGATGTTCGCGCGCTCCACCGAGCGCGCCCTCCGGGGCGATGAGAACCTCCGGGCCCTCGCGGTCGCCATGGCGGAGATGCTGGAGTTGCCTGAGGGGGCGCACATCGTTCAGCGCTTCTTCCCACACATCGACGAGGCCAAGGGGCGGATGGTCGCGGACACCGCAGCCTCATTGCTGCGAGAGGAGTCGGCCAGATGGTGCGGTCAGGAGGGGGGGGTGGCAGAAAAGACCCTGCTCCTGCTCTTACAGCTCATTGAGCCGCTTCCCTTGCTTCGTCTCGCCGTCTTCGGGAGCCTCGGCGCTGAGGATGTCTGGCTGGGATACTCTCGGCCGTTCACTCAGATCCTGCGAGAGCACTGGCACCAGAGCGAGATCCTGCGAGCCATTGAGCACGGCACGATCTTGCGGATTGGCCCGGAGGGGGAGGAGGAGCGCGTGCAGGTCCCGCCTCAGGTGAGGGAGTACGCGCGGAAGGCCGTGGAGCAGCAGCGCTGCGTGCTCCGTGAGAAAGCGGGGCCGGGTGAGCTGAACTACCGCGCCTCCGCCGTGATGAGCATGGTCAGCGGGCTCGTGGGTCGTGACGAGGCCTTCAAGCTCCTCCAAAGCGTCATGTCCGTGTCGCCCTTCGTGCGTGCCTTGCCGGATGAGGTGGAGCGCATCGCGCCGGATGAGTTCCTCCAACACGCGCCGAACCTGCTGCTCCCTCGGGCGCTTCGCTTGGCGCGGGAGGGGGAGCTCAAGTCGGCGTGTGAGTTCGTGGGGCGCTGGACGAAGAGCCCTCACCTCAAGTCGCCGAGCGAGCTCGCGCTGGTCGCGGAGGTCTTCGCCGAGTTGGCCCACCAGCAGCTCGATGTCTTGATCCCGTGCATTCATGTGTCGAGACAACTCCGAGCTCAGCTGTGCGGCTTCGGTGGGGAGGACTGCCAGCGACTGCGCGGTCTGTGCGCGGACTCACCCCGACAGGCTGCAGACACCTTGACTCGCCTCGATGGCCTTATGGAACGGGCGAGGGAGCTCCTCAAGCGCTCAGGGTTGCCGGAGACCGAAGTGTTGATCGCGCGCTTGCTGCTCCCCTTGAGTGTTCGTTTGGACATCGCCGAGGCGCTGCTGGTCGACGACGACGTTGTCCCGCTGCGACGAGCGCAGGAGCACGCAGACACCGTCCCCCAGCTCATCGAAGCCTCGCCGACCGACGGTCACCTGCACGCCCTGCAGGCGAGCTGGCAGGAGCTGATCGGTAAGCCGGATCGTCAGGCGCGCAAGCAGGCCGTGCACTATGGCTGCGGGGCGCTCGTGGACGAACTCAGCGCACGCTTCGATCGGGATCTGGGTTTGTCGGAAGACGCCGGAGAGGATGTCACTCCTTCGAAGTGATGGTGTTGAAGGAGCAGGTGTATCCTTGTCTTTATTCATTCCTGAACTTCAGGAATTACAATTCCTGGAGATTGATCCATGCGCACCCCATGCTCCTGCCAGACCACACGAAAGGAGCAGAGATGGCCTCGCGCACTCTCCCAGACTTCCGCCTCTCCGACCACGCTCGCCACCGCATGGACGAGCGCTGCATCGGCCTCATCGCTGTCCGTACCGCCCTGCGCTGGGGGCGCCGGACCTGGTCGCATGGCGACCACCGCTACCACCTCGGTCGTCGTGCCGTGGCCCGGGCTCGCCGCCTCGGGGTCCGGATCGATGCCCATGAGGGCGTCTTCGTCATCCTCAGCCGCGATGGCGTCGTCCGCAGCGTCTACCGCAACCGCCGGCCGCGTCGTCGTCGGTGCTGAGCTCCCGATCTGGAGGTCTCCATGAGCGATCGCTACACCTTGAGCGCCGACGCGCGAGAAGCCTGGCAGCGCTGGGTCAAGGCCGCGCTGCGACGCGCTGGCAGCAGCCAGAAGAGCGTGGCCTTGGAGGTCTTCGGGGTCTCCGAGGAGGCGCCTGGGCGTCCGGCGAACACCACGGAGGTGTACCGCTTCGTCTCGGGTGAGGCGCACATCCTTCGCCGTTGGTTCGAGGAGCACCCAGAGCGAGCGCGAGGCGCCGCCAGGGAGATGAAGCTCTCCGTCCAGGTGGTGCGCGAGAAGCTGGAGGCGCTGCGACGCGGGGAGGACGACGGGCCCGAGCCCTGGCATGCGGCTTTCCCGGATGTGGCGCTTGAGGAGGCGGTCATCCCGGTGCCCTTCGCGGGAGACCTGGGGGCGAGCGCGTTGCACGTGGCGCGGTCGCACCTGAGGCCGCTGGGCACGCCTCGGAGCTGGACGCTCGACCATGCGTTCAGCGTGCTGACCCTCACGGCGAAGCCGGGGCGGGCAAGAGACATCGCCGCCGAGCAGCTGGTGGACGCGCTCGAGAAGGCGCTGGGAGAGGCCATCGAGGCGGCTCAGGAGGAGCACGCGCGTCGCCAGACTCGCGATCCGAACCTGCCAGCACTGGAGCTGCCAGACGTCGCGGTGCGCCTGCTGGAGGAGGGCGAGGAGCCAGGCGCTGCGCTGCTCGGGGTCACCGTCCGGGAGCCCACGCGCGAGGGGCATGCCCGGTTGTCTCTCGCCGACTGGGGACCCGCCCAGGCCATCGCCTTGGCCCGTCGGCTCGCTCAGGCCAGCGCTCTCCCGACGAACGCTCGGGTCAGCCTCCGGGGCTTCGCTGAGCGCCTCACCGAGCACCCCGGCTGGGTGGATCCGGTGGTCGAGCGAGACCTGCTCATTCGCTGGTTGGCCGAGGTCAGTCAAGGGAGCTCGCCACGCAGCGCGGAGGAGGCCCGGGCTTGTCTCACCCGCGCCGCGTGGCGCCGCGCCTGCGCCTCCGAGGACGGGGGACCCCTTCATCTCTTCAATGAGTCCCTGCTGGATCAGCTCTTCGGGCGTTGGCTTCTGCGCCCCCGTGCGATGACGGAGGCGGGAGCGTGGACACGCGCGCCGCGGGGCGCTGCGCTGGAGATGATCGAGGCTCTGCTTCAAGAGGGCATCCCCGATGGCTCCAGGGCCACGCTGCTGGAGCTGGTCGACATCGCTGCCAAGCCTGGACGAGGACGAAGCGAGCGCTTCGAAGCCCTCCGACAGGCCATCGCGGGCCCTGAGCCCAAGCGCCTGCTGGGCGCGCTGATCCGGACAGGGGTGTTGAGAGAGGCGAGAGGGGCCACGCTGGAGCCGACCCACCCCGAGCTGGCGGCCGCCTACGCTGCCCGCGCGCTTCGGGATCCCGCAGCGTTCATCCAACGCCCTGAGCTGCTCGTGGATCCTCACGGCGCCTGGTTCATCACCGAACTCGCGCGTCACGGTGTGGCGTGGGGCGCGTTCGTGGAGGCCACAGAGTTGGTGCCGGCGGCGCTGGCCATGGATGTCTGTGTCGCGCGGCTGCGATTCGCCTGGGCCTCCGACACACCTCCACCGGACGAGGACTTGATTCAATGTTGGGCGGGGACGCTTTGGGCCGCCGCCCACGCAGTGTTCGCGCGCGGGTGCGTCGGGGGCTGGGGCTTTGGGTGTCGCGGATGGCGTGATCTGCTGCGGTTGTGCTCGGAGCGCTTTCGGAGGCAGCTCCCCGTGCTTCGTGAGGACCCCATCGCAGAGCTTCGGGCCTTCGTCCCGGAGGCGGTGGTGGACCTCGTCGCCCGCTGGCGACGCACGCCGGAGCTTGGAGAGCCGGCGCTGCCTGAACAGCCGAAGACGTACTCGGAGATGGATCCCTTCACCCAGCGCAGAGGCCTGGAGGCCAACCTCTACGATCTCGCTCCTTGGCAGCATCACCCGGCGCACTTCACGGAGCTGTGGCAGGGGGGTCGCTGGGATGTTCACGACGGGCGAACGCTGCGTCGCCTCGAGGAGCTCGCCGAGTCGGGGGACACCCAGGCCCTCGAGTTCCTTGCTGGCACCCTCTACCTTGAGGAGGTCAAGGAGGCCGGCAGCTTCACGCGGGGTCCTGCGGAGGAACGCTGGTCTGCCCTGCCCGGGCCTGTTCGCCTGAGATGGGTGCTGGAGGTCGTGCCGAATGGAGAGGACGCCTGGCGTCTGCTCCAAGCGCTGCTGAAGGCCCTCAAGCCCAGCGATTGGCGGCGCCAGCAAGGGCACCCTGATCATGGCGCCATCAACGCCGAGCACCCCTGCTTCACGGACCTGATACACCTCGGGGAGCGCGTCGGCGTCGAGATCATGGAAGACGTGCTCGCCGAGATGCTGTTGCCAGGGCGGTCCTGGAGCGACGACTGGCTTCCGAGAGATCTTGCCTGGGTGCTCGTGGAGCGGCTGGAGCTCCGGCGCTTGCTGCGTGACCTCGTGAAGGCGCCCGCGGTGCTGATTCCCGCCTTGCGCCTGGGCTGGAACGAACGACGGGGCGTCCACGTCTTCTGGGGGCGCGGGGAAGACCAGTTCGAGCACCTGCGGCCGATCTGGCATGGGCGTCGCCCCTCCCTCCACGTCGACACGCTCGTCGAAAGCTGGATGGAGCGTGCGCAGCGCGCGGCAGAGATCCTGCATCGGCTCGGCGAGCCGGAGCCGCTCGAGCTCCTCTGGGCGGGTCAGCTTCCTCCCAGACTGCCAAGCATGCTGTTCGACGCGTGCCTGCAGCTCTTGGGGTTGCTCACCGCGCTCTGCGAGGGGCGAACGGGACACTACGGTGACAAGATGCCCACGGAGGTGCTCGCCGCTGTGGCGCCGGAAGACTTCGACGTCACGGTGGAGACTCCGCTCACGGCCATTCACAGGGATCCGCTGCTCAACAGCGTGATGAGGATGCCCGTCAGTGGATGGCGCGCAGTGACGGAGGACTCTGCCATCCTCCGGAGCGTGCGTCGAGCCTTCCGAGGTTTGGAGGAGCTCATCCGGCTGCCAATGGGCGCGTGGCCCGACGAGGTGTGTGCCTGGCTCCGTGTGCGAGTGCACAGGCCTGGAGCGCTCGGCTGGCCCCGCTATGACCTCATGCTCCATGATCAGGTCTGGAGATCTGCGAGAGCGCTGCTCGACGCAGGCGAGACCGGGCCCGTGGAGCGATGGGCGACAGGGAGTCACCTGCAAAACGGGAAGCCACCGCCGTTGGAGACCGTGACCCGCGCCAACGCCCGGGCCGTACAGACCTGGTGGGTCGAGGACCGACGGAGGCTGGATGCGGCGTGGGAGGTGCTCCGAAACGCAGAGCCGCTGCTCGACAAGAAGGAGGAGTTGGAAGCCCGCCTGCTGAGAGAGGGCTCCCACCTCGACGGTTGGCGCGAGCACGCCGCTGTGCAGCCCCACTGCCCCCGGCCGTTTGTCATCCGACACTGCCTCAACGACCCGGTCACGGCCTTCTATCTTCATGAGCGAAACCGCCGGTCCGAGGAGTGGGGAGTCGTACTTCGTGCTCACTACGCGACCGCGCCGGCTCGTCGCACCGCCGCCTGGTGGGCCCTGCGTCTGGGTGAGCGGTCCCCGGAGAGTCCGGAGCTGCTCGACGCGCTTATGGGGTGGGCGCTGGACGACCCCACCCCGTGGTCTGGGCCCTGGAGCTGGTCGGAGCCGGATGAAGCGGGGCGGCTCTCCGGTGGACAACTGGAGCTGCTGGAGCACCTCGTCCAGAGACCGGAAGCCTGGGCGACAAAGGGGCTTCTGCGGCTCTGGGAGGACGGTCTTGCGCGACCTTGGCTCTCCTACGGCAGGGAGGAGGTACCGGCGGCTGTGGAAGGCTGGTGGTTGGTTGACACCGTGTCGCCCCACATCCCCACCGTGGTTCGCCTGCTCGCCGACGCGCTGTGTGCTCGGGGCCATGACCCCGAGGTGGTGTCCCGTTGGCCGGGACCTCTGCCTTTGCAGTCTGCCGAGCACAAGCGGGCGTCCCCTGCCCAGCATTTGCGGGCCTGGCTCATCGAGTACGCCCGAAGGCACGCGACGTCGGAGCTGCTGCGTTCACGGCTTCGTACCTGGCTGGACGACGGCGGCGTGCCTCCCATCGAGGAGGCTTGGCTGCTGATGGCGAGGGACTGCCTGGAGGATCGTGAGCTGCTGATCGAGCTCGCGGAGGCCACGGACACGCCCTACCTGCCCGTCTTGGCGCGGGTGGCGCCGGAGCGGCTCCCGGACGCGGCGCGCAGGATGGTCCAGGAGGGAGAGCCTGAGCGGTACACCATCTGGATGGTGCTGGGGGACACCCAGGGGCCGGACGCGGTGTCGCCGAGGGCGGCGGTGCTGGCTCGGGAGATGTTGATGGAGGTCGAGAGAGCGTAGTTGGCCATTGGCCTGCAATTCAGGAAAGGCCGAGGCGCTGCCCACGCCTCAGGCCATGCACTCCCCGTCGGATGACGTGGTCACCGTGCAGCATCTACACAATCTGATACCGCACGACCTACAAGACGTTGGCGACACGACTCCGCAGGTCCGCATCGCTGACGTTCTTCAACCGGAGCGCGAGACGCCGCGGGGCGACCCTGCTCCACGACAGGCTCACCTTCGAGGCGTCCCGCCCGGCCTGCTCCAGGGTGGCCCGGAAGGTGACCGTGCCCGCGTCTCCGTCCTCGCTGTGGTCGATGACGTCGAGCTTTCGGAAGCGCGTCCCCCGACAGAACGCGCTCAGCTCCGAGGTCCAGCGCTGGGGATCGGCGACCCGGTGGGGGCTCTCGGGGTGGGTGGTGGCCATGACGTGCTCCACCTGCCCCAGGGCGTAGGCGCTGTAGCGGGATCGCATCAGGGCCTCGGGCGTGGGGGCGGGCCTGCCGCCGTGCCAGGGCATGCAGCAGCGCTTGTAGCGGCGCCCGGAGCCGCACGGGCAGCGCCGGGTGGGGGAGACGGAGATCATGGCGGGAGTATGCCACCGTCGCCGGGCGACCCTCTGTAAGTCCGCAAAAGCCCGAAACCTGATCCTTCCTCGGCCCGCCCGTGTCCGAACCCGTTGAGGCAGGCGCGCCCGCCCTGCCACCGACGGAGGACCCCATGAACGCCCTGCTGCTCCTCGCCCTCGCCGGCTGCGCGATCGAGTCCGGCATCCACCAGCTCTCCCGCGTGGACACCTTCACCCAGGAGCCCTCCAGCGAGGTGGACATCCTGTGGGTCGTCGACGACTCCCAGTCGATGGCGGACGAGCAGGCGCAGGTTGCCCAGGGCTTCGACCTGTTCATCCGCGCGCTGGAGGACAGCTACGTCGACTTCCAGCTCGGCGTGGTCACCACGGACATGGACGTCGACAACCCCGAGCGCGGCCACCTGGTGGGCGATCCCCTCTGGCTGACCCCCGAGGACGACGTGCTCACCCTGTTCCCGGAGCGCGTGCAGGTGGGCATCGAGGGCTCCCACAAGGAGAAGGGCCTGGCGGCGGCGGTCGAGGCGCTCACCCCCCCGATCGGCGACGGCCTGCACGCGGGCTTCGTGCGCCCGGACGCCACCCTGGCGATCATCTTCGTCAGCGACGAGGAGGACTGCTCCGACGACTTCGCCCTGGAGGGCCTGGACGCCGACGCCTGCTACACCGAGAAGGAGAAGCTCGTCGCGGTCGAGACGATGGTGGGCCAGCTCGAGCAGCTCAAGGAGAACACCGACGGCCGGGTCATCACCTCGGCGATCGTGGGCCAGAGCTGGGAGAACGACTGCAGCGACAACGTCGCCCCCGGGCGGCGCTACCTGCGGGCGGCCGAGATCACCGGCGGCGTGGTCGGCGACATCTGCGAGGCCGACTACAGCTCTCTGATGGAGGAGCTGGGCCTGGCGGTCTCCGGCGTGTTGAGCGCCTTCCGGCTGGAGTGCGACGCCGACCCGTCCTCCATCGTGGTCACCGTGGACGAGGACATCGTCGAGGCCGACCCGAACGAGGGCTGGACCTACGACGCCGAGAACCGCATGCTGCGCTTCGACGGCGTCTACGTCCCCCCGCGCGGCAGCACGATCTCGGTCGAGTACACCGTGTCCGGGACCTGCGGGGAGCTGGTGGTGGACGAGACGACGGCGGGCTGAGGGGCTTGCCGCCGCCCCCCGGTGGTGCTAGTCGCGACAGGTCACCCTCCCCGGAGCAGCCATGTCCGACGCGCCCACCGACGCCGGCTCCAACTTCATCCGCGACATCATCGCCGACGACCAGCGCCAGGGCACCTATGGCGGCCGGGTGGTCACCCGGTTCCCGCCCGAGCCCAACGGCTACCTGCACATCGGCCACGCCAAGGCCATCTGCACCGACTTCGGGCTGGCCGCCGAGTTCGGCGGGCGCTGCCACCTGCGCTTCGACGACACCAACCCCGAGAAGGAGGAGACCGAGTACGTCGAGTCCATCCAGCACGACGTGCGCTGGCTGGGCTTCGACTGGGGCGAGCACCTCTACTTCGCCTCGGACTTCTTCGAGGAGATGGCGCAGCTCGCCGAGGGCCTCATCCGCGACGGCAAGGCGTATGTCTGCTCCCTGACGGACACCGAGATGCGCGAATACCGGGGCACGGTCACCGAGCCCGGCCGCCCCAGCCCCGACCGCGACCGCCCGGTCGAGGAGAGCCTCGACCTCTTCCGCCGCATGCGGGCGGGGGAGTTCCCCGACGGCGCCTACACCCTGCGGGCGAAGATCGACCTCGCGGCCAACAACATGAAGATGCGGGACCCGCCGCTCTACCGCATCCGCCACGCGACCCACCACCGCACGGGCGACGCCTGGTGCATCTACCCGATGTACGACTACGCCCACCCCCTGGAGGACGCGCTGGAGGACGTCACCCACTCCATCTGCACCCTGGAGTTCGACAACAACCGGGAGCTGTACGACTGGGTGGTGGAGCACACGGCGGTCACCGCCCGGCCCCGCCAGTATGAGATGGCCCGGCTGGCCCTGACCCACACCATCATGTCCAAGCGCAAGCTGCTCAAGCTGGTCCAGGACGGCCGGGTGCGGGGCTGGAACGACCCCCGCATGCCCACCCTCGCCGGCCTGCGCCGCAAGGGCGTGCCCGCCGAGGCCATCCGCAACCTCTGCGAGCGGGTGGGGGTGGCCAAGACCAACAGCGTCGTGGACATCCGCATGCTCGACCACGCCGTGCGCGAGGTGCTCAACCGCACCGCGCCCCGGGTCATGGCCGTGCTGGATCCCCTGCGGGTGGTGGTCACCAACTACCCGGTCGGCCAGGTCGAGTGGTTCGAGGCCCCATACTTCCCCACCGAGGACGGCGCGGGCGCGCGCATGGTGCCCTTCTCCCGCGAGCTGCTCGTCGAGCGGGAGGACTTCCTGGAGGACCCGCCCTCGAAGTGGCATCGCCTTGCCCCCGGCCGCGAGGTGCGCCTGCGCTTCGCCTACCTGGTGACCTGCCAGGAGGTCATCCGGGACAGCAGCGGCAAGGTGGTGGAGCTGCGCTGCACCTACGACCCCGGGAGCCGCGGCGGGCACGCCCCCGACGGCCGCAAGGTCCGGGGCACGCTGCACTGGCTGAGCGCACCCCACGCCCTGCCCGCCGAGGTGCGGCTCTACGACCACCTCTTCTCCCGGCCCGACCCGGAGAACGGCCCCGAGGGCACCACCTTCCTGGACTTCCTGGACCCGGACTCCGAGCGGGTCATCCCCCGGGCCCGGGTGGAGCCCTCGGTGCAGTTCGCCACCCCCGGGGCGGGCTTCCAGTTCGAGCGGCTGGGCTACTTCTGCCTGGACGACGTGGACAGCCGCCCGGACGCCCTGGTGTTCAACCGCACGGTGCCCCTGCGGGACTCCTGGGGCAAGGAGACCCCCGCCCCCGAGCCCGAGCCGGTGAAGGCCGCCGCCGAGCCCACCCCTGAGGAGAGCCGCTTCGACGCCCGCGTCGCCATCGCCGATCAGAGCGCGGACGCCCGCGCAGCGTTCTTCCGCTATGTCGATGAACACGGCCTCTCGGAGGGCGACGCCTACGTGTTGGCCGCCGAGCCGCGCCTCGGGGACTTCTTCGCGCAGGCGGCTGCGGCCGGGGCGGATGACCGCGCGCTGCAGGCGGTGACGAACTGGCTGGTCAACGAGCTGCAGCGGGAGCTTAAAGGCAGCGCCGCGGTGCCCTTCGACGGCGCCGCTCTGGTCGAGCTGGTCGGCCTCATCGACGACGGAACCCTGTCCTCCAAGCTGGCCAAGGACGTCTTCGCCGGCATGCTGGCGGGCGAGGGCGGCCCGGCGGCCATCGTGGAGGCCCGGGGCCTGCGCCAGGTCTCCGACGCCGACGCGCTGGGCGGCCTGGTCGACGCCGCGCTCGCCGCCCACCCCGACAAGGTCCAGCAGTACCGCGACGGCCGCACGGGGTTGCTCGGCTTCTTCGTGGGCCAGGTGATGCGGGCGTCGAAGGGCCAGGCGAACCCGCAGCTCGTGCAGGAGCTGCTGGGGGCGCGGCTGGGCGGCTGACGGTCAGAACAGACAGACCCCCTGCCCCCATCGGGCGATGTTGTTGTCCTCATCGCACTCGCTGAGGTCGTCGTCGGGGTCCACGACCAGCTCCAGGTCCCGGATGTCGAGGTCGCCGACCCCCTCGATGATGAGGTGCACGCCCTCCTGCCAGGACCCTGAGGCGACGTCGGTGGGCGCGACCTCCGCGACCAGGGGCACCTCGCCGTCAGGGGTGAGCGCGCTGAGGTGGAAGATGGAGCCGGGCTCGATGTCCTCGACCCCCTGGTTGCCGAGCTGGACCCACACCTCGATCACACCCTCGGAGCAGCGCTCCTCGCAGACCTCGACCACCCGGCCCAGCAGGTCCGGCCAGCTCCCCCCGCCGTCGACCGCGCTCAGGTCCCCGGAGCGGAAGCTGTTGTGGGTGGCCCAGTTGAGATCCGCGGTGGCGGGGATGGTGCCGTCGTCGTTGACGTTGGTGATCGAGTAGGCGTGCTGGTTCCAGATCTTCCGCCCCGGGCGCCAGGTGCCGTCGGCGTCGCCGAGCACGGTGATGCCCGCCCGCGCGGTCTGGGGGTAGGAGGGGTGCATGCTGTTGGGGACGACGATCTCGGCCTCGCCGTCGCCGTCGACGTCGACGACGGGGGCGTACTCGGTCACCGTCCAGGAGCTGTGGTCGGGGGACTCCAGCTTGACGGCGCCGTCGGTGCCGGAGAACACCCACACCCGGGTCTCGTCGGGGTACACCACCTCGGCCTGCCCGTCGCCCTCGAAGTCGAACACCGCCGAGCCGGTGACCCCCGAGGAGCCATCCTGGGAGGGGTTCCACCACAGCAGGGTCCCGTCGGTGTCGAAGACCGCGTACAGCGAGATGCCGGCCACGCCGACCTCCGGCTCGCCGTCGCCGTCGTAGTCGGCGATGGTGGGGGGGCCGGCGGTGATGGAGCTGTTGGGCAGGCTGCGCTGCCACAGGATCGCGCCGTCGGTGTCCAGCAGCCACACCCGCCCGCTGGCGGTGGCCACCACCTCGCCCTCACCGTCCCCGTCGAAGTCCCCCACCGCCGGGTAGCCGTCGGGGACCGACGCGCGCCACACCTCGTTGCCGTCGATGTCGAAGGCCGCGTTGCCGGTGATGATCTCCTCGACGCCGTCGCCGTCCAGGTCCACCGGGAAGGACAGCGCGGAGAAGGTGCCCGCCGAGCCCAGGCTGACGCTGTTGCCGGGGGACCGCACGCTGCCGTCGCTGTTCAGGACCACCGTGCCGATGACGATCTCGGGCGAGCCGTCGCTGTTCATGTCCGAGATCGCCGGGTAGGGCGCGTAGGCGAGGACGTTCTGGTTGAACGTCGCGGTGCGCCACTTCTCGGTGCCGTCGTGCTCGAAGGCGATGACCTCGTGGTTCTCGGTCAGGCCGATGATCTCCACGACGCCGTCGCCGTCGATGTCCCCAGCGGCCAGTCCGGCGGAGCCCTCCAGGCGCGCGGTCACCGAGAAGATCTCGCCGGAGCCGTCGCCGTGCACCGCCCGCAGCACCCCCGCGTTGAACCAGGCGCCGCCGGTGTAGGTGGTGAAGAGCACGTCGGGGGTGTCGTCTTCGTCGATGTCGCCGTCGCCGTTGTCGTCGGTGATCGAGGCGACGATGGGCGTCATCATCACCTGATCGTAGGTGGGCTCCGTCGAGAAGCTGGAGATGGACCACTCCACCACCGGGGTGAAGCTCCCGGTCTCGGGGAGGACCTCGCAGGACTCCTCCACGGCGAGGTTCTGGGGCCCGACGTAGAGGTCCTCGCAGCGGGTTGCGGTCTCGCCGGTGTCGTCGGAGGTGGAGGTGTCCGCGGTGTCCTGGCAGTCGGGGATCTGCGGCGGGCACTCCGGCTCGGCGGTGTCGTCGAGGATCTCCGGGTTGTCCTTCTCCTCTCCGAGGTTGTACTCGGAGCAGGCGGCGAGCAGCAGCAGGGCGAGCGGGAGGCGGGGCATGGCTGGGCTCCGTCGACAAAGGGACCCCAGCATAGCCCCGGAAGACAGGCGTTCGTGGCCTGCTTCTGCGCTGGGCGTCAGAACAGACAGACCCCCTGTCCCCAGCGGGCGATGTTGTTGTCCTCGTCGCACTCGCTGAGGTCGTCGTCGGGGTCCACGACCAGCTCCAGGTCACGGATGTCGAGGTCGCCGACCCCCTCGATGATGAGGTGCACGCCCTCCTGCCAGGACCCTGAGGCGACGTCGGTGGGCGCGACCTCCGCCACCAGGGGCACCTCGCCGTCAGGGGTGAGCGCGCTGAGGTGGAAGGTGGAGCCTGGCTCGATGTCCTCGACCCCCTGGTTGCCGAGCTGGACCCAGACCTCGATCACACCCTCGGAGCAGCGCTCCTCACAGACCTCGACCACCCGGCCCAGCAGGTCCGGCCAGCTCCCCCCGCCGTCGACGGCGCTCAGGTCCCCGGAGCGGAAGCTGTTGTGGGTGGCCCAGTTGAGGTCGGCGGTGGCGGGGATGGTGCCGTCGTCGTTGACGTTGGTGATCGAGTAGGCGTGCTGGTTCCAGATCTTCCGCCCCGGGCGCCAGGTGCCGTCGGCGTCGCCGAGCACGGTGATGCCCGCCCGCGCGGTCTGGGGGTAGGAGGGGTG
>JACKEV010000006.1:492500-1952580 GCA_020632795.1 Alphaproteobacteria bacterium | reverse complement strand
GCGGGCCCACCTGCGCCACCTCGGCCCGGGGCGCGCGCTGATCCGCCGGGACGGGGAGCGGGAGCGCTGGGGTCGCCGGGCCCCGCTGCCGGCAGGCGCCGCGGAGGTCGCCCTCTCCGACGTGCTCATCCTGACCCGGGCCACGCGCCTGCGCGCGGTGCTGAAGACATGAACCGGGAACTTACGCCCCTCTGCCTGTAGAGGGTTGGAGAGCCCATGCCCCAAGCCCCCCCGCCCCTCCCCATCGGCGCCGCCGAGGCTGCCGCCGCGCTGCGCGCCGGCGATCCCGGCCCCGCCGCGTCGCTGCTGCAGGCGTGGCGGTTCGCGTCGGTGCCCGGGTGGTGCGATGGCGTGCTGGAGGCGCTCGTCGAGACGCCGCCGGTGGCGCCCCCTGCGGTCGCGGGCGACCCCCTGGCGTGGGGGCTCGCTGCGCTGGCCGAGGCCGGGCTCGACCTCCAGGAGCGGGAGCGCGACGCCTGGCAGGTGGTGGACCACCCGGTGGACCCCCTGCGGGACGCGGTGGCGCAGGGCCTGTGGCAGGGCTGGATCGAGGGCCGCCACTGGGCGGACCACGACGACTGGCTCCGCCTCGTCAAGCCCATCGTCACCCGCACCCTCATCGCCGCGCTGGTGGAGCGGGGGCTGCCGGAGCGCCGCTGCGTGGAGGCCGCCCGCGAGCTGCGGGAGAGCCTCTTCCTGCGGCTGGTGGGGCGGGATCTGCTGCGCCACCCCCAGCAGCGGGCCCAGGCCGAGCACCTCGACGGCTTCCTCGAGCTGGCGGTGCGGGTGCTGGAGACCGCGCCACCGGGGCCCGTGGACGCCCTCGCCGCGCGCATGGACGACGAGGGCTGGCGTTGGCTCACCGACTGCCCCCGCGCCCAGGCCGCCTTCGGGCCCACCCTCGCGAGCCTCTACCCGCAGCTCCCCGACGTCCACGCCCACGCCCGCGCGGCCCGCCAGGACCTGCGCCGGGAGCCCCGTCGCCTGGAGGCGCTGCTCGACCTGCTCGTCGCGGCCCGGCTCATCCGGGGCTGGGCGAGCGAGGACGGGATCGACGGGCGGGCGGTGGTGGCCAACAACCGGGGCAAGAGCCGGGGGCGGCTGCGCGCGGTGCTCGCCCAGGTCCACCCCGAGGCCGTCGGAGAGGCCCTCCTGGGTCTGGACGCGCTGTACGCCCGCACCGCCGCAGCCCTGCGCCGCTACACCTGGGCCTGGGCCCAGCAGGTGGTGCGCATGGGCCTCGCCATCGACCCCCTCACCGGCGTGACCCCGCCCTGCGAGCCGCCGCCCCCCGGCCCGGCCCCGTTCACCGCGCCCGAGCGCGACGCCCTGCGCACCTGGGTGCTGCTCGTGGTCCTGCGCGGCCGGCTGGAGCGCCTGGAGGAGTGGTCCCGCACCGGCGGCACCCAGCGGGACGCGGTCTGGGGCCGCCTGCTCACCGACGCGCTGCCCGCCGACCTGAAGGACCCCCCGGCCCCCGGCGAGCGGCAGGCCCGCTACACCCGGGCCCGGACCGAGCTGGCCCTGTCCCTGGACGCGCTGCTGGCGTCCCTGCGGCCGACCCTGGCCCAGGTCGCCGCGCTGGAGTCGGGCCGGGATCTGCGGCAGCGGTGTGAGGCGGTGCTCGACGAGGTCTGGAGCGACGCGATCGAGCGCCCGACGCGAGGCTTTCCGGCGTTCGTCCGCCACGCGGGCGAGGCCCTGGCGGAAGGGAGGACACCATGATCAGCGATTCCAAGCTGTTGAGCGTGATAGGCGGCGGCCTGGAGCCCGGCGCCGACCAGGAGCTGCGCGCCGCGCTGCGCCTGAGCCCGTCGGCGCGCCGGCGGCTGGACGCCCTGAGCGCGCGGGTCGACCGCCTGGTGGAGGAGCTGGACCCGCCGACCTGGCGACCCCAGTGGTTCTCGCCCCGCCTGGCGCCCCCGCTGGCGGTCCGGACCGCCGCCTCCGCGGTGATGGACGCCCGGATGGGCCTCACCGTCGAGGTCACCCTGCCGGTCGAGCCCGCGCTGGAGGCCCACCGGGTCGTCGTGCTGGAGGCCCCGCAGGGCGAGGAGGACTGGACCCTGGCCTTCCCCCGTGACGCCGAGGAGGCCCTGACCCTGGGGGCGCTTCCCCGTGACGCCGAGGGCCGGGCGGTCATCGACCTCGTCCGCGCCGAGGAGCCTCGGGTCTGGGCGGTGATGCTCGTGCCGCCTGACGTCCGCGTCGCCTGGGATGAGGAGGGCGACGCCCGCTGGCGGGCGCTGCGCCGGGCGATGGCCGAGGGGCGGGTGCCCGTGGCCCGGGTGGTCACCCCGGGGCTGAAGCCCTAACCGACGCCGTCCGCCTCGGCCCAGGCCACGAGGCCGTGCAGGGCCACCGCCGCCGCGCGCTGGTTGGCCTGGTCGATGACCGCCGGGCTCAGCTCCATGTCCGAGGTGGCGTCCGCATAGACCGCGAGCACCGCGCCCCCCTGCGCGTGGACCGCCCGCGAGCCCCCGGCCACCGGGGCCACCGGGGCGGGGCGCCGGGTGTGGCACATCACGAAGATGGCGGCGGCCTCCATCTCGCTGGCGATGACCCCGCAGCGGGCCAGCCAGTGCTTGTAGTCGAGGTTCGCGGCGCCGTTGGGGCCGTGGCCGAACTCCCGGGCCCACAGGCTCGCCTTGGTGTGGCAGAGGCCGCGCCAGGTGTGCTCGGCGAGGCCGGCCCGGCGCGCCCCCTCGGTCATCGCCGCCACGCAGTCCGGGGCGGCGAGGGCCGGGAAGCCCGGGGGCGCGTAGTGGCTGGTCGTGGCCTCGTCGCGCACCGCGCCCGTCACGATGACCACGCCGCCCGGCCGCACGCCCTCCACCATCGCGCCGCACGAGCCGACCCGCAGCACCCGCCGCGCCCCGACCTCCAGCAGCTCGTGCAGGATGACCTCGGTGGAGCCGGTGCCCATGCCGCTGTGGGTCACCAGGACGTCGACCCCGGGGCCCACGCCGAGCCGCCCCAGGTAGGCGGTGTGGCCGCGCGGGTTCTCGACCCGCTCGACCCGATGGAGCTGCGCCGCGAGCAGGGCCGCGCGGGCAGGGTCTCCCGGCAGCAGGACGTAGCGCCCCAGCCCGCCGTTGCCGGCGAGGTGGTCTTCGGAGAGCTGGGTGTGGTGCATGATGGGCATGTCGACCTCCGGTGGAGAGCCTACCGCGCGCGGTGTCCACGGCGTAGGGGGGCGCCGCCCACGACGTGGACACCGAGCCGCACGGAGGGCGCCGCGCGCGCTGGCACGGGCCGTGCATCAGGAGACCCCGAAACCCGGACACAGGAGGTCCCGATGGTCCCGAGTCTTGTCATGCAGGCCCTCAAGGAGCCCGAGGCGTTCGCCGTCGAGCGCGCGGAGGGGGTCACCTGGCCGACCCTCGGCGCGCTGGTGGCCACCGCGTCGGTCGGCGTGGGGGCGTACGGCGCGGCGATGCACGCCTGGGAGGGGGCAGGCGCGATGCTGTCGGCCGCCGTCGTCGCGACGGTCGCCGCCGGCATCGCCTGGAGCGCGTCGATCCCGTCCCTTTACATCCTGGGGGGCCTGAGCGGCTCCTCCCTGCGGCTGCCGGCGATCCTGCTGGCCAGCCTCATCACGGTGAGCTTCGGGGGGCTGGCCATGCTGGCCTCCATCCCGGTGCTCTGGTTCTTCGAGCTGTGCGTGCCCCACGAGGTGATGCGCTGGGCGGTCAACCTGGTGGTGTTCGCCGGGGTGGGCGCCTCGATGGCGGACGTCTTCCTGCGGGTGATGACCCGGCTGGAGGGCTTCAGCCTGCGTCACCCGGCGTGGCTGGCGCTCCTGTCGGTCGTGGGCGCGGAGATGTTCTACGTGCTCGGCCTGTTCGACTTCTAGGGAACGGAGACTGCGATGTTGTCGATCTCATCGAGCGAAGCGAAGCTGCTGCCCCCGCTGGAGGCGCCCGACGTCGTCGAGCTGCTCATCCGCCGCCGGGACGAGGCCGACGCCGCCTGCGCGGACGTGGAGCAGGCCACCGCGCTGCTGCCCCGGCTGGTGGCGGTGTCCACCGTGGCCCTGGGGGCCTACGCGGTGGTGCACGGCGGCATGCTCAGCCTGGCCGAGGACCCGCTGTTCCTCGACGCGCTGACGGCGCGGGGGCCGCTGCCCACCATCGGCGTGGTCTTCCTGGCCTATGTGGCCGGGCTGTTCGGCGCCCAGGTGGCCAGCCTGCCCTCGGCCTACTTCTACGCCCTGCTCACGGGCATCCGCACCCACGGCTGGCGGGTCGCGGTGGAGGCGATGCGGGCCCAGGCCACCTCGGCGGTGGTGCTGCTGGGGCTCCTGCCGGTGTACCTGGCGGTGGGCCTGGGCTTCAGCCTGTCCTCGGGTGGGGTGGGGGAGGGCTTCCGCATCCTCGCCATCGATCTGCTCGGGTACACCCTGCCCTTCGTGGCCGGGCTGGCGGGCGTGATCACGATGGGGCGGGCGTTCTCGGCGCTGGTCCGGGAGGCCCGGCCGGAGCCGGGGCGGCGGGCGATGCCCCTGCTGCTGGTGTTCGCGTGGTCGGTGCTGTTCACGGCGCTCGCGCCCCTCGGGGTCTGGCGGGTGCTCAGCGTGCTGGGAGGCTGAGATGCGTCCGCTGGAGCTGCTGGTGGTCTACCTGATGATCGGCGCGGGGGTCGCGCTGGCCTGGAGCCGCTCCGGCAAGGAGGGCGCGGCCTGGGCGGTGGGGCTGTGGCCGCTGTTCGTGCCCGCGCTGCTGGTGCGGGAGGCGCCGCCCTCGCCGCCGCCGGTGCTGCGGACGGGCGGCTGGGGGGACCGCATCGCCGCCGCCATCGGCGCGCTGGAGGCGGCGCTTGGCGCCTGGGACGCTCTGCCGGAGCGCAGCGTCTGCGAGCAGTCGCTGCGCGCGGCCTCCCGGGGCCTCGGCGCGTTGGCCGAGCGCCACGCCCAGCTCGACGGGGTGCTCTCGACCCCCGAGAACAGCCTGGAGAGGCTCGCCGTCGAGCTGGAGGCGGCCCCGGTCGGGGCGCGGCCCCTGGTCGAGGCCCGCCTGGGCAACGTGCAGCACCTCCACCGCCTGCGGGAGGAGGCCCGGGAGGAGCTGGAGCGGGCCCTGGCCGGCCTGGCGGACCTCTCCACCCGCGTCCACCTGGCCCGGTTCACCGGCCACGACGCCCGGGAGGTCGCCGCCCAGCTCGCCCGGCTGGCGGCGGCGGTGGACGGGGCCAGCGAGGTGGCGAAGCTGGGGGACCGCAGCGTAGACCGAGCGGTCTAACCGATGGTCTGACCGTGGAAGCTCCACCGCCCGGGCGGGAAGAGATCGGCGTTCTCGGCGCACCATCGACGCCAGGCCCGCTGGTGGGCCACCTGGACCCGCCACGGGCCGTCGGCGTCGAAGGGGAGCTGGGCGCCGGTGGTGATGACCAGCTCGTCGAAGGCGCCGCGGCGCACCAGCGGGTCGTCGTCCAGCAGCTTCTCGGCCAGCAGGGAGGGGCTCAGGCGCTCGCCGTAGCGGTGGCGCACGCCCTCGGCGAAGCCGTCGCAGGACTGCTCCCACCAGCGCTCCCAGCGGGCGTGGACGCCGGGCTCGTCGGGGTCCTCGCGGTGGCCGGTCAGCAGCTCCAGGGCGCCGCAGGCCACCGACACGATGGCCCGGTCCCGGTGGCCGAGGGCCCCCAGGAGCTGAGGCATCGCGCGGGGGTCGCCCAGGTAGCCCAGGCCCTGCAGCGCGCCCATCGCCTTGGCGGGGTCGCTGTCCTCGGCGGCGCCCAGCAGCAGCAGCAGGTAGGACGGCCCGCCGTAGCGGCCCACGATCTCCCCGGGGGGGTTGGCCAGCTCGCGGCCCGAGGCCAGGGACTGCCCGTGGAAGTCCACCCCGCGCCGGTCGCCCAGCAGGAGCAGCGCGACGGCGACGTCCTCGGCCAGCTCGGGGACCTCCAGCACCTCCAGCAGGGGGTCGATGGCGTCGCGGTCGCCGATGCGGCCCAAGGCGACGACCACGGCCTTGCGGACCCGGCGGGGGGTGTCTTGGCTCAGCAGGGCGCGCAGGGCGGGGGCGGCGGCGGCCTCCCGGCGCCAGCCCAGCACCTCGGCGGCGGCGGCGGTGGCCCGGGGGTCGCCGGGGGACTCCACCGCCTCCAGCAGCCCGTCCACCAGCGCGGCGTTGGGGGAGCGGGTGACCGCGCCCTTCAGCGCGCGGGCCGGCGCGTCGGGCAGGCTGCGCTCGAAGAGCTGCCGGAGCAGGACCTGGGCGGCCTCGAAGGAGCGGTGGTAGGCGAGCAGGTCGGTGGCGGCGATGTAGCCGGTGACCTTGGGGTCTGCCGCGCGGGCGTTGGAGGCCCGCAGCTCGCGGGCGAGCCGCTCCAGCTCGGCCTCCAGGGCGGTGACCACCCCCAGGTTGCCGGCGCCGATGGCGATGCGGTGGGCGCCCAGGCGGCGCTCCGGGCGGTCGGCGTCGGCGCGGGTCATCGGCGGGCGGGCGCGCTGGGCCTCCTGGCGGTCGCGGGCGTACTCGGCCGCGCACTCGAGGTGCCAGGACAGGGAGCGGGCGGGGTCGCCGGTGAGGGCGTCGAGGGCGCCGACGCCCGCCGCGAGGCGGACCGCCGGGCGGGTGAACAGCTCGCGGGCGCGGCGCAGGGCGGCCTGCCCGTCGGGGGTGTCGGGCCCCACCGCGCGGGCGACGCGCAGCCGCGCCCAGCCCTCCCGGACGGGCAGCTCCAGGGTCTTGTAGCCGTCGGCCACCATCCGGTACAGATCGCGGGCCTGGCCGAGGCGGCCCTCGCGCGCCGCCAGCATGCCCTGGCGCAGCAGCACGCGGCTCCGCAGCTCCCGGTCGCCGGCCTCGGCGGCCCGCTGGGCGGCGGCGTCGTAGGCCTCGGCGGCCTCGCCCGTGGCGCCGGAGAGGCGGGCCAGATCCCCGAGCCCGACGCAGACCTGCCCCTGCAGGGCCGGATCCCCGGAGCGGACCGCGTGGCCGTCGGCGGCGCGGAAGGCCTGGGCGGCCTTGTCGGTGCGCTGGTAGAGCATATGGCGCTCCCCGGTGAGCAGCGCGCACCGGGCCAGATCGCCGTGGTCGCTCAGGTGGGGGCGGGCCTCGTCCAGGATCTCCTCGGCCCAGGGCTCCTGGCGGTTGACGGCGATGCGCCCGAGCGCCAGCAGCGCCTGGCCCCGCAGCCGGTCGTCGCCCGGACGGAGCAGGGGGCGGAGGTGCCGCTCGGCGTCGTCGTGGTGCCCGAGGTCGGTCTCGATGTCCACCAGCGCCAGGGTGAGCCGGGGCAGGGGGGCGCGCCAGGCGAAGGAGCGGGCGCGCTCGACGGCGGTGGCCAGCACGCCGCGGGCCTGCTCCCGGGCCCCATGGGCGAGCATGACGCGGGAGAGCGCCAGGGTGGCGGCCTCGAACAGGGCGGCGTCGTCGGCGCCGCGGGCGTCCTGGATGCGCTCGTCGAGCAGGCTGCGCAGCTCGCGCTCCCAGGCGGCGTCCGTGGGCTCGAACAGGCGCTCCAGGGTGCGCAGGGCACCCGCCTCGATGGCCACCGCGCCAGGGTAGGGCAGGGGGAGGCGACTGCCCCGCAGGGCCTTGAGCAGGGCGAACCGGGCCTGGGAGCGGTCCTGCTCGCTCAGGAAGACCTCGCCCAGGCGCTGCCAGGCCCGGATGAGGCCCGGATCGGCGGCGGTGGCCTGGTTGAAGCAGCGCGCGGCGCGATCGGGGTCGCCCTGGGCCAGGGCGCGCTCGCCGTCGGACAGCAGCAGGTGCCCGCTCATGGGGTCGACGTCGAGCCGGGCGTCCAGCTCCTTGTCGGCGTCGCGGATGTCCTCGTCGAACAGGCGCAGCGTGCCGTTGAGCCAGCGATCGAACCGGTCGTGCTGGGGGGCCAGCCGGCCCTCCACCAGCTCCCCGAAGATCCAGGCGCCCAGGCCATCGGGGCCGTAGACCCACTGGCGGCCTCCGGGCACGTCCGCGAAGGCCACCAGGCCGGGCAGCTCGTCGGCCGGGGCGGCCAGCTCGGAGGTGCCGCGAAGGCACAGCGCCCCCCGGAACAGGGAGCCGCCGTTCCAGCGGCGCAGGAAGCCCGCCAGGGTCAGCGGCAGCCGGTGGCCGAGGTGGCGCTCGGCGGCGCGGATGGCGTCTTCGCTGGCGCCGGGGTTGAGCTGGTGGACGTCGCGGCGATAGCGGGCCAGCATCCGCAGGAGCGGGGAGAAGGGATCAACGGCGGGATCCATCGGCGGGACTCGGACAGAGGAGGGCGGCGTGGGCCCGGCGAGCGCGGACCCGGGGAGGACCCGAACATAACGCCTGGGACGTCCGGCCCCAAGCGTATGCTTACTTCGCCGGGCGCACCACGAAGTTGACCAGCCGTCCAGGCACCACGATCTCCTTGACCACCGTCATGCCTTCCAGGAAGCGCTCGACGTTGGGCAGGGCCCGGGCGGCGGCCAGGACGGCCTCCTTGGAGGCGTCGCGGGGCACATCCACCTGGCCGCGGCGCTTGCCGCCGACCTGGATCGCGATGGTGACGGTGTCCTCGACCAGCGCGGCCTCATCCCAGGCCGGCCAGGGGGCCTCCGAGATCGAGGTGGTGTGGCCCAGCCGGGCCCACAGCTCCTCGCCGAGGTGCGGCGCGAAGGTCGACAGGATGCGCACGTAGGCGGACACGCCCTCGCGGGGGAGGGTGGTCTCCTTGTGGGCGACGTTGAGCAGCTCCATCATGCGGCTGATGGGGGTGTTGAAGCGCAGCGCCTCGATGCCCTCGGTGGTCTCCTTGATCGCGGTGTGCAGGGCCTTCCGGAAGGCGGGGCTGCCCTCGTCGTCGCCGATGGCCGGGTTGAGGCCGCCGGTCTCCTCGTCCACCACCAGGCGCCAGGAGCGGGTCAGGAAGCGCTGGATGCCCTGCATGTCCTGGGCGGACCAGGACTTGGTGGCCTCCAGCGGGCCCATGAACATCTCGTACATGCGCAGGGTGTCCGCGCCGGACTCGGCCACGACGTCGAGGGGGTCGGCGCTGTTCATCAGCGACTTGCCCATCTTGCCCAGCTTGCGCTCCACGGGGGTGCCGGTGTCGGCGACGTACCAGTCGGTCACCACGGGGTCCTTGGACCAGGCCGAGGTGATGGTGGTGGTGACGTCGGGGCGGCGCTCGCAGGTCTCGGGGCGGTGGTAGCGGCCGTCCTCGGCGCGGTAGGCGTAGGCCAGGATGTAGCCCTGGTTGAACAGCTTCTCGAAGGGTTCCTTGGTGTGCACCACGCCGATGTCGTAGAGCACCTTGTGCCAGAACCGGGCGTAGAGCAGGTGGAGCACGGCGTGCTCGACGCCGCCCACGTACAGGTCGACCGGGCCCCAGTAGCGCTCCGCCTCGGGGGAGACGGGCAGCGACTGGCCGGTCGGGTCCATATAGCGGAGGTAATACCAACAACTTCCGGCCCACTGGGGCATGGTGTTGGTCTCGCGTCGGTAGCGCTTGCCGTCGATCTCGACGGTCAGCCAGTCGTCGTCGGCGCGGGCCAGGGGCGGGGCGCCGTCGTCGGTGGGGCGGTACTCGTCGATGTGGGGCAGGGTGACGGGCAGCTCGCCCTCCGGGACCGGCCGGATCCCGCCGTCCTCGCCGATGAGGATGGGGAAGGGCTCGCCCCAGTAGCGCTGGCGGGAGAACAGCCAGTCGCGCAGCTTGAACTGGACCTCTCCGGTGCCCAGGCCGCGCTCCTCCAGCCAGGCGATGATGCGCTTCTTGGCGGGGCCGACCTCCAGGCCGTCCAGGATGCCGCTGTTCATCGCGGGGCCGTCGCCGGTGTACGCCTTGCCGGACCAGCCGTCGGGGGGGCGCACGGTGCGGACGATGGGCAGGCCGAACTTCTCGGCGAAGGCCCAGTCCCGCTCGTCCTGGCCGGGCACGGCCATGATGGCGCCGGTGCCGTAGCCCATGAGCACGTAGTCCGCGACCCAGATGGGGATGTGGGCGCCGTTGACCGGGTTGACGGCGTACGCGCCGGTCCACTCGCCGGTCTTCTCCTTCTCGGCGGCGACCTGGCGGTCGAGGTCGGAGCGGTTCTTCGCCCAGGCGACGTAGGACTCGACGGCCTCGGCGCGAGCGGGGGTGGTGATCTGCTCGACCAGGGGGTGCTCGGGGGCCAGCACGCAGTAGGTGGCCCCGAACAGGGTGTCGGGGCGGGTGGTGTAGACCTCGAAGCTGTGGTCGTTGTCGGCGACCTGGAAGGTGACCCGGGCGCCCTCGGAGCGGCCGATCCACTGGCGCTGCATCTCCAGCACGCCCTCGGGCCAGTCCAGGCCGTCGAGGTCGTCCAGCAGGCGCTGGGCGTACTCGGTGATCCTGAGCATCCACTGCTTCATGTTGCGGCGCTCGACCGGGTCGCCGGTCTCGATGTACACGCCGTCCTGGACCTCCTCGTTGGCCAGCACCGTGCCCTGGGCGGGGCACCAGTTCACCGGCACCTCGTCGAGGTAGGCCAGGCCCTGCTCGTAGAGCTTGAGGAAGATCCACTGGGTCCAGCGGTAGTACTCGGGCTCGCAGGTGGAGACCTGGCGGGACCAGTCGTAGGACAGGCCCAGGCGCTTGAGCTGCTGGGTGAAGTAGGCGATGTTCTCGCGGGTGATGTCGCGGGGGTGGACCCCGGTGCGCATCGCCGCGCGCTCGGCGGGCAGCCCGAAGGCGTCGAAGCCCATCGGGTGCAGCACGTTGAAGCCCTTCATCCGCTTGTATCGGCACACGATGTCCACCGCCGTGTAGGACAGCGGGTGGCCGATGTGCAGGCCCGAGCCGGAGGGGTAGGGGAACATCACGAGCCCGAAGAACTTGGGCTTGTCGGTGCGCTCGGGCGTGCGGAAGGTGTCGTTGTCCTCCCAGTACGCCTGCCACTTGGGCTCGATGGTCGCGGGGTCGTAGCGGTGCATTCGCGGGCCTCCCTCAAGGCGGGGGCCCTTAACCCGGCAACGCCCCGCGTGTCAGGGGGTGGGGACGCGTCGGCGCAGGCCGACGGCCACCGGGACGGGCGCCGGCTGGGGCCGGGGCAGCCGGGCGGTCATGAGCGAGGCGAGGGCGACGTCGACCTCCTCCAGCTCCTTGTCCGTCCAGGGCAGGACGAAGGCCGAGGCCACCCAGAGGCCGAGCAGGCAGGCCGAAGCCCAGATCGTCAGCAGCAGATCCACCGTGACCGCGTCACCAAGAACAGCGTCGAACATCGCGTGACTCCCTGGACGCTCCACCTCTTGAATGCCGAGGTGCAGCGCCGTCTTCCATGAACAAATCTACAGTGAAGACATGTTCAGGTCAAGGGGGGCCGGACATTTTCTGGTCTGGGTAGGGAAGGGGTTGAATTTCGAGCGGAAAGGCTGGTCCGATCAGAGCAGTCGCGCGGCGACGATCGCCCGCTCCCCCGCCATCCGGAGGGCCCCATCGGGACCTCGGGCCAGCCGCCCGAAGGCCATGTAGAGGTCGGTCTGGGAGAGCGTCTCCGGGGCGGGGGCCTGCCAGCGGACCCGCTCGGCGCCCTCGGCGGTGATCCTGCCCAGGTCGCCGCTCCCGAGGGCGACCAGCGCGCCGCCCGCGCCGTCCGGGACTGCGCACGCCGGGGCGTGGTCGGCCAGCGCCGCGCCCTCGGGCCAGTCCTCGAAGGGCTGATCCGGCGCGCGCTGCCGCAGCACCCGGCCCTGCAATCCGTAGGAGGTGAGCACCCGCCCGACGCCCTCGACCTCGACCAGCCCGCTGTAGGAGACGCCCTCGCCGATGTAGCGCCAGCGCCAGGTCCCGTCGGGGGCGCGGCGCCCCAGGTGGCCATAGTGGAGCGCCCCGATGGCCCCGTCCTCCTCCACCCACAGGAGGTCCATGGGCGCGCCTGTGCGGTGGCCGTCCGTGGGGGGCAGCGAGAAGGGCTCGAGGCGGTGGGTGTCGTCCGGGTGGATGAAGGTCAGCGCCATCCACAGGCCCACCACCAGGGTGCCGTCCGGCGTGAAGCAGAGGTTCATGACGTTGCTCCCCCCGAGCGCCTTCTTCTGGGTGAAGGTCGTGGGCTTCTTCCCGGGGCGGGCCAGGATGACGCGCTCGCTGAGGCCCAGCGCCACCGTCCCATCGGCGGCGCAGGCCAGGTTCCGCGCGTAGGCGCTCTGCGGGCCGCCGCAGATCCGCTCGAACCCCCCGTCCGGGGTCATGCGCCAGGCCGAGCGGGTGTTCGCGACGAGCAGGGCGCCGTCCGGGTCGACCGCCAGCGCCGTGATGGTCTGCTTGCGCCCCTTCTCGGCCAGGACCTCCCGCAGCCCGTCCCCCTCGCGGACCCAGCCGTCGCCCTCCCGCCGGAAGGCACCCTCGGCGGTGGCGTACCAGACGCGCCGGGCTGTCGGACCGTCGAACAGCGGGACCTCCGGCCAGTCGAGGACAGGGGGCTCCCGGTGCCCGAAGAGCTTGATCAGCGTCCGGCGCCGGGTGTCGACCCGGGCGAAGCTGCGGAGCTGGCCCTCCATGTAGGTCTCGAACGAGATCCGGCGGGAGTCGGTGAAGCTGGCGCCGTGGTCGTCTCCCAGGATGACCGGGCCCTCGGGCTCCCCGGGGCGCATGACCAGGGCGGCCATGTTGGGGGCGCTGAACCAGTCCACCACCCGCAGCGCCTCGCGGAAGGCGCGCTCGCCCCAGGTCTCGCCGGCGAAGGAGACCGTCGCGTCGTCGGTGTGGAAGTCGTGGATGAGCTGGTCGCGCCGGTCGGCGAACAGCACCTCCTCCAGGGGGAGCAGGAGGAGCGCGCCGTCGCAGGCGTCGTCGTCGGCCACCGGGTCCCCGTAGCCGGCCCGGCCGGTCCGGACGTGGTGGCGCGAGGGGTCGAAGCGTGGGTTGTCCATGCGGATCCAGCGCAGCGTGAGCCCGTCGGCCTGGCGGTAGAGGTCGCGCAGCGCGGGGCTCAAGGGGCCGCCCCATCGCTGTTCGAGGTCCGCCAGGGCCGCCTCGGACAAGGGCGGGCCTACGAAGGCGTTGAGGACGAGGACGTCGGGGTCTGCCTCCAGCGCGCGGACCATCGCCTCGAAGCGAGGGACGTAGTCGGCGAGGGGGCGGGTGCGGTCGGTCGGTCCGGGCATCGGCGTGGCTCCGCTTTTCAGGGGGCGAAGCCTACAACATCCCGCCGGGGTTCAGTGGCCGCAGCCGCAGCCGCCGGTGAACTCGGGCTTGTTGGCGGCCTGATAGCCCTCCGCGCCCTCCCGGATGAACAGCAGCGCGAGGATCACCGCCGCCGAGGCGTCCGCCCACCACCACGCCGGGTTCACGAGGTAGAGCAGGCTGCCCGCGAACAGCACCCCGGAGAGCTGCAGGCACGCCCGGGAGCAGCCCGCGTCCATCTCCAGCGTGCGGCTGTCCAGCCCCGCGGCCACCGCCAGCTTGGCCCGCCAGAGCCAGAGCATGAAGCTCAGGCTCAGGGCCGAGATGACCAGGCCGGGCACGGAGGTGGCGGGGTGGGACTGGCCGGACATCTGCACCACCGCGCCCACCATCACGCCCACGCCCAGCAGCACGAACAGCGCGGCGATGACCTTGGTGGCCCGACGCTCGCGGTCCCGGTCGACGCGGCCGCCGCCCAGCTCGCCGCGCAGCCGCCACAGCACCACCGCCGCCGAGGCGACCTCGATCCAGGAGTCCACGCCGAAGCCCAACAGGGCGATGGACGCCTCGGACACCCCGAACGCGACCGAGACGCCGCCCTCGACCGCGTTGTAGAGGATGGTGAACCAGGCCAGAGCGTGGGCGCGGCGCACGAGCGCCGGCTGAAGCGTCGCGTTCATCGGTGCTCCGGGGGACACGTCCAGTGTAGCGGCCCGCCCGTGGCGCCGCGAGGGGAGGTGGGCTACGCGAGGCCCATGCCCCGGCTCGCCCTGCTCTTCGCGCTGCTCCCGGCCTGCACCCGCGGCGAGGACCCGGTGGTGGTGTTCGCCGCCGCCAGCCTCACCGACGCCCTGCCGGCGGTCGCGGACGCCTGGCGGGCCCAGGGCGGGGCGCCCGTGGTCTTCAACTTCGACGCCAGCTCCCGGCTGGCGATGCAGATCGAGCAGGGCGCGGCGGCGGATCTGTACCTCTCCGCGGACGAGCGCTGGATGGCGCGGCTGGTCGAGGGGGGGCGGGTGCAGGGGGAGCCGGTGGCGCTTCTGGGCAACCGGCTGGTGGTGGTCGTGCCCGACGGGGCGACGGCGCCGTTGTCCCCCCAGGCGCTGGGCGCGGCAGGGCGGGTGGCGGTGGCGGACGCCGAGGTGCCGGCCGGGCGGTACGCGCGGGCGTCGCTGGAGGCCCTGGGCCTGCTGCCGGCCCTGGCGCCTCGGCTGGTGTCCGGAGACAACGTCCGCACGGCGCTGGCCTGGGTGGCCCGCGGCGAGGTGGACGCCGGGCTGGTCTACGCCACCGACGCCGCCGTGGAGCCCGCGGTGAAGGTGGCGTTCGCGATGCCCGAGGACAGCCACCCGCCGATCCGCTACCCGGCGGCGCTGCTGCGCGAGGCCCCCCACCCCGAGCGGGGGGCAGCGCTGCTGGCGTTCTGTCAGAGCCCCCAGGCGGCGGCGGTGTTCACCGACGCCGGGTTCACCGCGCTGGCCGCGCTCAGGTGAGCTCGCTCAGGATCCGGAGCCCCTTGGGGCGCAGGGTGCTCCGCACGAACGCGTAGACGTCGATCAGGTCGGCTGGCGCCAGCTCGTGCTCGTCGATGAGGGTGCCCCGCAGCTCGACGGCCATCTCCCGGAAGCCGGCGTAGATCGAAGGGGTCGGGTTGGAGCTGTAGGTCAGCTTGGGGCGCATGGCGTGGAGCTGCTTGCGGAACGTGCGCGGGTGGACGCAGACGTGGTGTTCGGGGTGGACGAGCGCGGCGAACACGGTGACCAGCGGCCAGGTGTCCCGGGCGTGCTCCGACTCGCGCAGCACCTCCACCAGCGCGGCGAAGCGGTCGACCTCGGCGCCGTCGTCCCACAGCCAGCCGCGCAGGGCCCGGGCGAAGCGCTCGTGCAAGCTGGCCTCCAGCAAGCCGAAAGGCTTGAGATCATCGGAGGGGCTGCACAGGTTCGTCGCGCCGGCGACCGCGAGCGCGGTCCGGTGGACCTCCGCGAAGTCCCCCTCGGAGAGGAGCGGGTCGAGCCGCTCTGCGCTGAGCAGGGTGCTGGCGGTGGCCAGCGCGTGGGCCCGAAGGCGCTTGAGGGGCCGGGCGTCGGGGGCCCCGCGGACCTCGGTCCGGAAGCGCTCTCCCTCGAAGCCTCCCGGGAAGAGGTGCAGGAAGATCCGCACCTGATCGGCGACGCGGACGATGGCCTCGGGCTTGCGGCGGGGCCGGGCCGAGACCACCGAGGCGCCGGTCTCGGTCAGGGTCAGGCCCAGGGAGCGCGCGATCTCCTCGGCCTCGTCCGGGGGGCGCTCGACCGTCTCCAGGAGGTGGTAGAAGCCTTGCTTGAAGGTGCGCTCCTCGCCGTCCTGGAACCGGAAGCTGCGCCGGTCGGCGGACTCGTCCGTGAGGACCGCGAGGCCCCACTGCGGGCGGAGGGCGTGCATGAAGAGCGGGGGGGCGGCGGCGGAGGGAGTGGGCGTCGCTTGGAGATCCATTTTTCCTCAGTGATCACAAGGAACAGAAGAACGCCGGCAGCTCCTGCCAGCGCGTCAGCCCGGTGTTCGACGCAAAAATATAGCGTTCAAGGCCGAATCCAGCCCGAGCATGTCTGTATCTTAGTCGGATCTCGGCGTGATGTCAAACGCCATCGGCGTCGGGCGTCCACGTCACGCCCGACGCCCGCACGCGTCACGATTCGGCGTCCAGCTCCTTGAGGATCCTCAGGCCCTTCGGGCACAGCGTCGCGCGGATGAACGCACAGACATCCATGAGGTCTCGAGGCTGCAGCGCATGACGCTCGACCAGCTTCTTCTGCAGCTTGACCGCCGCGCCGCGGAGGCCCTCGTAGACCTCGGGGGTAGGGTTCGAGCTGTAGGTGAGCCGGGGGGCGAGGGTCTTCTTCTGCTTGCGGAAGGACCGGGGTTGGACGCAGACGTGCTCCCGGGGGTGGACCAGGGCCGAGAACACTGTGGTCAGCGGCCAGGTGTCGCGGGTGTGCTCGGAGCGGCGCAGGACCTCGACGAAGGCCGTGAAGCGCTCGCCGTAGTCGCCCTCACCCCAGAGCATGGCGCGCAGGGCCACGGCGAGGGGCTCGTGGAGCGTCGGCTCCAGGGCCTTCAGGGGCTTGAGATCCTTGGAGGGGCTGCACAGGTTGGTCAGCCCGACGACCGCGCAGGCCTCGGCGTGGACCTCCTCGAAGCGCCCCTGGGCGATGAGGCGGTCGAGCTTGTCCTTCGCCAGCCGCGTCTGCGCGGTGGCGATGGCGTGCGCCCGCAGGCGCTTGAGGGGGCGGCTGTCGGCGTCGCCGCGGACCTCCTGGCTGAAGGTCGGGCCCTGGAAGCCCTCGGGGTGGAGGTGGCGGAAGACGCGGACCTGGTCCTTGACCTTGACCCGCTTCGTCTTGCGGGCGCGGCGCGGCTTGCGGCGCTCGCCGAGGCTGGACTTGTTCGGGGTCTGCGTGACGCCGAGGTCGCGGGCGATGGCCTTGCGCTCGGCGGGCGGCTTGTCCACCTTCTGGAGCAGGTGGTACCAGCCCTGCTTGAAGGTGCGGTCCTCGCCGTCGGTGAAGCGGTAGGTGCGCGTCGTGCGCGCCTCATCGATGCGGACCGCGAGCCCCCAGCCGGGGCGAATCGCGTGTTCGAAGACCGGCGGAGCCGGCACGGACGGACTCAGATCAACGGTGTCTTCGTGCATTCTTCCTCTGTTGCATGTGGTCTGTCATTGACGCACACTTGTCGCGTCGGATGGGAGGGCGGGTCGCAATTTCAGCGACTTCCGAGCATCCTCTGATTGTATCCTATAGGAGGATGTGCCCGTTGTCAAACGTGACGCGAGGAGGACTCACTCCGCGTCGGCGCGGATCAGGCCGACGAAGCCCGCCATCATCCCCACCGCGCCGCCCAGCGCGGAGAACCCCGACGCGACGCCAGCGCCGACCATCGCCGCGAGGTTGGCCCGGGCCAGCCGCGCTGCGGTGGCGGTGAGCTGCTCCTGGGAGGCCGGCGCGGTGGTGTCGAACGTGGCGGCGACCGTGTCGAAGGTCACCCAGGAGGCCAGCACGGCGGCCACCATGGCCAGGCCGGCGACGCCGACGAGGGCGGCGGCGGTGAGCGCCAGGGCCCGGGGCGCCTCGCGCCGCTCCCGCAGGCCGGCGAGGCCGTGGAGCAGCAGCAGGCCCGCTGCGAGCAGGGCCGAGAGCTTGCCGGGGAGCACCGCCGCGTTCAGGCTCTCAGCCAGCAGCTCGGACTTGAGGTCAGCCGAGACGCTCGCGATGGCCTGGAAGACCATCAGCACCCCCTGGTGGGTGGCGAAGAGCCCGAGCGCGAGGCACCCCAGGCCCACCGCGGGGGTCAGGGCTGGCATGCTCAGGCGGGGCGCCACCAGCGCCCGCACCAGGCCCAGGCCGCCGGCGAACATCGCGCCGATCAACAGCACGAGCATGAAGGGGCCGCCGTCGTAGAACAGGTTCATCATGGGCGCCACGTAACCCGCGCCGCGGCGTCAAGGAATCTCTACAGAGGGCTCGGCTCATCCTCTACATACGCGCCCAGCCCGGCGGGTGATGTTGGGTCAGGCCAACCAACCGGAGGAACCTGATGACCTCGTCCCGCTTCATGATGATCTGCGCGCTCACCCTCGGTGCCTGCACCGACAAGTCCGATGACACCGCGCTCACGGACGACACCAGCGTCACGACGGACGACACGTCGACGGATGACACGTCGACGGACGACACGTCGACGGACGACACCGGGGAGACCACCCACACCCTCGACCTCGAGCTGCTGGAGGTCCTCTCCTCCGCGCCGCTCTCTGGCGCCACGGCGGTCTACGGCGACCAGTCCGTGACCGCCGACAGCGACGGGGTGGCGTCCATCGAGCTGGAGGACGACGCGCCCTTCGAGGTGGTGTTCTCCCTGGACGGGCACCTTGAGACCCGTTTCCAGGGCTACGTCATGGGCCAGGGCGAGTCGACCGGGGCGTACATGCTCTCCGAGCAGACCGAGGCAGCCCTCGGGGCGGCCCTCGGCATCACCCCGGACCGGACCAAGGGCTACGTGCATGTCCGGCTCCTGGACACGCGGGAGCAGCGGTATGAGAGCCTGCGGGGCGTGACGGGGAACATCAGCAGCACCTATCAGGTGGTCCTGGCCGCGGCCCCGGGCGGGGCCGGCGTCGCGCCCGGCAACACCACCTCCACCGACGAGAACATCCGCGCCTCCCTCTACTTCGTGAACGTCGACCCCGGGCCCTTCACCGTGAACCTCACCGGTCTCCCGGAGGGCATCGCGGGCTGCACCTGGGGCACGGGCGGCGAGGCCCTGACCGGCTGGCAGCCCACGGTCCACGCGGGCGTGTGGAACGAGGTCCAGGTCCACTGCGAGTAGCGACCGGGGGCCAGGGCGTGGAGCGGCGAGCTTGAGGTGAGGGCCAGCGCGTGGAACGAGGTACAACAGCGTTGCGTACGGCGAGCCGTCCACCCGGGAGCCTGATGTCCGAGGCCATGTCCGAGCCCCTGGTCAGCGAACGCCTGCGCCGTCGGCTGGGCGACCTCGCCCAGTGGCTCGCGGACCCCGGGCGGGACGAGGCCGAGCGGGCGGCGTTCACGGCCTACACCCGCCAGCTCACCGCCGTGTACTGGCCCTGGCTGGGGTACGGCCTGGCCGCCGCCGCCATCCTGTGGTGGCCCCTCGACGCGGTGGTCTTCCACCTGTATCCCCGGACCCGCTGGGTCTATGGCGTCTACCGCCTGACCCTCGCGGCGATGGACATCACCATCGCCACGGCCCTGCCCAAGCTGAAGATCGCGCACCGGCACGCCGAGCTGGGCGCGATCATCGCCTACATCGCCAACCTCGCGCTGACCGGCTGGGTGCTCGCCGAGGGGCCGCGGGGGGACGCCCTGTGGTTCTACTTCAGCTTCATGACCCCCCAGTTCTCGGTCCTCCTGCTCGTGCCCCTGGGGATGCGCTTCTACGCGGCGTTCCTGGGCTCCGCGGTGATCGTCGCGGCCTGGGGGGCGAACCCGTCCAGCTCGTTCGCGACGCCCGGCGTCACCGCGGGCATCAGCTTCCTGGTGTTCTGCACCCTGCTCGCCGTGTTCATCGGGCACGTGCTCTACGCGGTGCTGCGCCGCGGCTTCTACCTGAGCCGGCGGGTGGAGGTCCAGCGGGAGGACCTGGCCATGCTCGCGGACCGGCTGGAGCGCCGGGTGGATGACCAGACCCGGGCGCTGCGGGCGCTGCACCACCGCGCCCAGGACCTGCGCGCCCAGGAGCGCCACGACATCGCCCGCGATCTGCACGACGACCTGGGCCAGGAGCTGACGTCCCTGCGCCTGCTGGTGGGTCTGGGGCGGCAGCTTCAGGAGCGCGGGCAGGGCGACGAGGTGCTGAACGAGCTGGACGAGCAGATCGGCCGGGTGCAGCAGAGCCTGCGCCGGGTGCTCGTCGCGCTGAAGCCCCGCCTGCTCGACGAGCAGGGGCTGGTCGAGGCGCTCCGGGTCCTGGTCCGCGAGCTGGAGTCGCGCAGCGGCCTCGCCATCCCCTTCGAGGCCCGGGACGTGCCCGAGCCCCTGCCCGCGCCGGTCAGCACGGCCCTCTTCCGCATCGCCCAGGAGGCCCTGAACAACGCCCTGCGCCACGCGCGGGCCAGCCGCGTCGACGTCCGTCTCATCGGCACTTCAGCAGGCGTTCGCCTGGAGATCGAGGACGACGGCGCCGGCATCGCGCCGGGGCGCATCGGGAGCGGGCAGGGCACCCTGGGCATCCGGGAGCGCGCCGAAGCCCTGGGCGGCGACGCCCGCTGGTCCGGCCAGTCCGGCACCCTCCTCACCGTCAACCTCCCGCTGGAGGATTCGTCATGATCCGTGTCCTCGTCGCTGACGATCACCCCATCGTGCGCCACGGCCTGCGCCGGCTGATCAACCTCCAGGACGACATGGAGGTCGTGGGCGAGGCCGCCGACGGCGCCGAGGTGGTCCGCCTCCTGGAGGTCTGCCCCTGCGAGGTCATCGTGCTCGACCTGTCCCTGCCCCACCTGCGCGGGCTGGAGCTGGTCTACCTCATCCGGGAGCGCCACCCCAAGCTGCGCATCCTGGTGTTCTCGGTCCAACCCGAGGACCGCCTGAGCCTGCACCTCCTGGAGGCGGGGGTGGCCGGCTACCTCAACAAGGACCACGGCGTCGACGCCGTCATCGAGGGCATCCGCACGGTGGCGGCCGGGCGGCGGTTCCTCACCGAGCGGCTCCAGGAGCTGCTGTTCCAGCGCCGGGACGAGGGCGAGCAGGCCCCCCACGAGCGGCTCAGCCTGCGGGAGCGGCAGGTCTTCGACCGGCTGGTGCAGGGCATGAGCGTGTCCGCCATCGCCTCGGAGCTGGAGATCAGCGCGTCGACCGCGAGCAACCACCTCTCCCGCATCCGGGACAAGCTGGGGGTCGAGCACAACGGCGAGGTGCTGGTGTACGCGGCGCGGGCGGGGCTGCTGTGAGGGTGACCGATTCGTGAACTCCGTGTTAACCTTCGGAGATTCGGCGGCTTGACGTCGGAACCACAAGCTGAAGCGGAGAACAAGCTGATGCGAAGCAAGCTCCTGGCCCTCGGGGCCGCGCTGATCCTCGCCCTCGTGGCGTCCACCCCGGCCGAGGCCGGCCGCGGCCAGGGCCTCGTCAAGAAGGCCCAGGAGGCCCAGCAGGCCGTCGAGGAGACCCAGGCCGAGGCCGAGGCTGCCAAGGCCGAGGCGGACGCGACCGCCGAGCAGGCCAAGGCCGACGCCGAGGCCGCCAAGGCTGACGCGGACGCGACCGCCGAGCAGGCCAAGGCCGACGCCGAGGCCGCCAAGGCCGACGCCGACCAGGCCGTCGAGGACACCAAGGCCGAGGCCAAGGCCACCGCGGATCAGGCCAAGGCCGACGCGGACGCCGCCGTCGATCAGGCCAAGGCCGACGCCGCTGAGGCCGCCGATCAGGCCGCGGACCAGGCCGCCGAGGCGGTCGACCAGGCCGCCGCCGAGGCCGGCGCCGCCGTCGAGTCCGCGCCCGAGAAGGCCGAGGCCGCCGCCAAGAAGTAGGTCAGCCCCCGTGCCAGGCCAGGGACGCCGCCAGCCCGGCGTCCAGGCCGACCTGGGGTCGCCAGCCCAGCGCCCGGATGCGCTCCGAGCGCAGGGACTGGTGCGCGATCTCGCCGGGCGGATCGGCGTCGGCGTACCGCGCCTCCGGGGCGCCCGGGACCATCGCGCGCAGCCGCTCCACCACGCCGCGCACGCTCTCGACCTCGCCCCCGCCCACGTTGACGCCCAGCCCGGCGACGGGCGCGCCCTCGGCCAGCCGATCCAGGAGCAGCAGGTTCGCGGCGGCGGCGTCGGCGATGTAGAGCCACTCCCGGGTCATGCCCCCGGCGCTGCGCAGCTCAGGCGCCTGCCCGTGGGCCAGGGCGCGGCACACCCCGGGCACCAGCCGCCGCTCGTTCAGATCACCAGGGCCGTAGAGGTTGCCGCACCGGGTCACCACGACCGGCAGCCCGAAGTGGGTCGCGTAGCTGCGCGCGATGAGGTCCGTGCAGGCCTTGGAGACGTCGTAGGGGGCCGTGGGGACCAGCGGGCCGTCTTCGGCGTAGGGCCGGGGGGCCTCGCCGTAGGCCTTGTCCGAGGACGCCACCACCACGGCCCGGGGCGGGCGCGCGGCGACACGGCAGGCCTCCAGCAGGCGCCAGGTGCCCCGCACGTTGGACTCGAAGGTGCTCAGCGGGGAGCGGTTGGACACCGGCACCTGGGTCTGCGCGGCGAGGTGCAGCACGGCGTCCGGCTCGTACTCGGCCAGCAGCCGCTCGGCGTCGGCCAGCTCGGCGCGCACCTCGACGCAGCGTGCGACCAGCCCGTCCCGGAACAGGCGGGCGCGGGGATCGCGGTCGCGCACCAGGGCGATGACCTCGTCACCGCGATCGAGCAGGGCGGCGGCGCAGGCGCCACCCAGGAACCCCGCCGCGCCGGTCAGGAGGACCCGTGAAGCCATCGGCGCTCTCCCTGGTTCCAGAGGGCGTTGAGGCCGGCGAGGTCGCGTGGGGTGTCCACCGACCCCCAGAAGCCGTCGTGGACGAAGGCCGCGAGCTGCCCGTCGTCGGCCAGGCGGCCCAGCGCGCCGTCCTCGAAGGGCTCGTCGGCCCGCAGCGCGTCGAAAGCCTGGGACTCCAGCACGAAGAAGCCCCCGGAGACCCGCTGATCCAGCAGCGGCTTCTCCCGAAAGCGCGTCACCGCGCCGCCTTCAGCGATGTCGAGCGTGCCGAAGCGGGAGCGGGGGCGCATGGCGGTGACTGTGGCGTGGCGGCCCAGCGCGCGGTGGTGGGCGAAGAGCGCGCCCAGATCGACGTCCGCGACCCCGTCGCCGTAGGTCATGAAGACCGGCGCGCCGGGCTCCAGGTGGCGTCGGATCGCCATGAGCCGCCCGCCGGTGGTGGTGTTCACGCCGGTCTCGGCCAGGGTGATCTGCCAGTCGGCGGCCTCGTCGGCGGAGGGCTGGGCGCGCGCGCCCCGCGGGCCGACGGTGACGTCGCCGGAGATGTGCCGCCCCCCCATCACCCAGGCGCGGATCACGTCGCCCTTGTAGCCCAGGCAGAGCACGAAGCGCCGGCAGCCCCAGGCCGAGTAGCCCTTCATGATGTGCCAGAGCAGGGGGCGCCCGCCGACCTCGACCATCGGCTTGGGGAGCGTCTCGGTGGCCGAGCCCATCCGGGTCCCGAAGCCGCCGCAGAGAATCACCACCTGCAGATCCACGGGCGCAAGCATACCCGAGGCGGGCGCTGGCCCCCGGACAGGGGGGGCGTTAGGAGCCGACCGTTGTAGGATGGCCCGACGTCCTCGGAGGCTTCAACCATGACGACCCTTGCGCGCTGGATGGTCCCGCTCTTCGCCCTGACCCTCGGCGGGTGTACGCCCTACTACCAGAAGGCGTCGATCGACGACCTGCTGGCCGCTGCCCAGGAGGACGACGGGGACGGCGTGGACGGCGACGCCGACCAGTGCCCCCGCGCCCGCGAGGACCTCGACGGCTTCCAGGATGACGACGGCTGCCCCGACGCCGACAACGACGGCGACGGCTTCGTGGACGCCGCGGACGCCTGCCCCACCGAGGCCGGCGGCCCCGCCTCCACCGACGGCTGCGTGCCCTTCCTCGACGCCGACGGCGACAACGTCGAGGACGCCGTCGACGACTGCCCCACCGAGCCGGAGACCCCGAACTCCTACCGCGACGTCGACGGCTGCCCCGACGTGCCGGTCAAGGTGGGCGAGACCGCGCTGGAGCTGGGCGCGCCCATCGGCTTCGAGGCCGGCACCGCCGACATCACCGCCCCGGGCCAGCTCGTGGTGGCCGAGGTGGCCTACGTGCTCAAGAGCACCCCGGCGCTGGCGGTCGTGGAGATCGGCGCGCACACCGACGACGTGGGCTCCGACAGGGCCAACAAGAAGCTCTCCCTGGCCCAGGCCGAGGCGGTCAAGGCCCGCCTGATCGAGCTGGGGGTCGCCCCCGAGCGCCTCAAGGCCCAGGGCTACGGCGAGGAGCGCCCCCTCATGAAGGGCACCAGCGAGGAGGCCCGCGCGGCCAACCGCCGGGTGGAGATCACCATCGTCGAGCGGGCCGGCTGAGCGCCGCTATTCCTCGGCGAGCACGCTGTCTGCGGCGCGCCGGGTGGGCAGCGCGGCATCGCGCCAGTCGGGGCCGCGCGCGGTCGCGTCGCGCCCGGTGTGGACGGGCTCCTCCTCGACGATGGGAGACCAGCCGTCGTCCGGCGGCGCCAGGGTCACCCCCGACGGCAGGTGCTCGGCCAGGAACCCGCTGACCAGGGGGTAGATCTCCCCCCGCGCGGTGGCCCCGACCACCGGGTCGATGTGCCCGTAGTCGGTCGAGAAGCCGGTCTCCCGCCCGGCGAGCACGAACTCGCAGTCCTCATAGACGTCGCAGGCCGCGGCGACGGTGGAGGGGACGGCGACCTTGTCCACGCTTCCCGCCACCACCAGCATGGGCACCGGCTCGTCCGGCGGGCGCACCCAGGGGTGCCCCTCGACGTCGGTGAACTCCCCCTCGCGCAGCCACAGGTGGACCTGCTTGACCGTGGGGCGGGACATGTCCTCCAGCGCCACCGCGCCCAGCCCCCGGGTGACCGGCCAGTCCAGGTTCTCCTTGTTGGAGAGGACCGTGTAGATGGGGTTCCGGTCGCCGAACACGCGGCTCACGGTGTACCAGAAGTTGTTGGCGAGGCGCCCGCGTCGGGGGACCAGCCAGCCCGCTCGCCGCGCGGCGTTGTGGATGCGGTTGGGGTCGCGGAAGTTGGCGGGGGCGCCGATGGTGACCCCGGCGGTGATGCGCTCAGGGAACTGGGCGAGCGCGGCGTAGAGCAGCATGCCGCCCATGGAGTGGCCCACCCAGAAGAGCTGGGGCTCGCCGGTCTCGGCCAGCACGGCGTCGACGGCGGCGGGCAGATCGAGGCGGGCGTGATCGTCGAAGGTGAAGTTCTTCGCGGCCTTCCGGTCCGGGGCCCGCGCGCCCATGTCCCCGCGCAGCTCGGGCACCCACACGTCCCAGCCCTGCTGGTGCAGGTAGTAGGCGAAGGACACCTCGGGCCTGAAGTCCCAGTTGTAGTGGTTCGCCCCCATCCCGTGCACCAGCAGCACCGGCGGCCCCTCGCCGGGGTAGTGGCGCAGGTCCAGCTCCCAGCCGTCGGGGGTGCGGTAGACCAGCACCTGATCCGGCGCGAGGCTGGCGCCGACCTGGGGCTTCGCGCAGCCTGCCGCTGCGCAGAGGGCCGCCGCGAGCAAGGGGAGCGTCAGCCGTTGCCGGGGTGCGAACATCCTCCAGGACACTAACGCGCTTCCGCGGTGGGCGAGCGACCGGATAGAGGGGAGCCGGAGGTGAGAATGAAAGCGAGCCATCGAGCCGACCTGTGCTGCTGGAGCGTGTTTGACACCGCACGGGACCTCGACTTCCACGGCTGGGCCTGGTTCCGCGACGGCGGGGCCGTGCTGATCGACCCCGTCGCGATGGGCGCGCACGATCGCGCTCAAGCCGCCGCGCGGGGCGGCGTGTCCTGGATCGTGGTGACCAACAGCGATCACGTCCGGGAGACGGTCGCTCTGTCCGCCGCATTCAATGCCTCGATCGCCGGGCCTGCAGGGGAGCGCGCGGCGTTCCCGATCCCCTGCGACCGCTGGCTGGCCGACGGCGACACCCTGGTCCCCGGCCTCACCGTGGCCACGCTGGACGGCAGCAAGACCCCGGGGGAGCTTGCGCTTCGCATCGGCGACACCCTGATCTTCGGCGATCTCGTGCGCGGGCACCGGGGCGGGGCGCTCAACCTGCTGCCCGACGCGAAGCTCACCGACCGCGCGGCCGCCGAGGCCAGCGTGCGCCGGCTGATCGAGCCCTCGGTGCAGGCGGTGCTGGTGGGGGACGGCTGGCCGGTGTTCCGCGACGGCGCCGCCCGGCTGGCCGAGGCCCTTCAAGCCCCTCGTCCCTGAGTTCCTGACGGGACGCCGGAGGGCCGTCGGGGGGAGGGGACTACCCCCCGGCCATGACCTGGTTGCGACCCGCCCGCTTGGCCCGGTAGAGCTGCTGGTCCGCCCGGGTGAACAGCGGGTGGGGCGTGTCGAAGCGCTCGACGCTGGTGGAGGCCACCCCGAAGGAGGCGGTGACCTCGACGTTCCGTCCTTCGGCGTGCACGGGGCTCTCGGCGATGACCCGGCGCAGGCGCTCGGCGACCAGGGTGGCCTGCTCCAGGGCGGTGTCCCGCATCAGCACGATGAACTCCTCGCCGCCATACCGGGCGAAGACCTCCTCCTGGCGCAGGGCCTGCTGCACGCGCCCGGCCAGCTCGCGGAGCACCTCGTCGCCGATGTCGTGGCCGAAGCGGTCGTTGATCTGCTTGAAGTGATCGAGGTCGAAGACGATCAAGGAGATCGGCCGGTTGTGCCGGACCGCATAGGCGAACTCCTGGTGGAGCCGGTCCTGGAAGTAGCGCTTGTTGTAGCAGTGGGTGAGGGGGTCGCGCACCGCGGAGTTGTAGAGCTGCTGGCGCACGCTCTCCTCCAGCGGGTCCTGGAAGGAGAACTGGAACAGCACGTTGCCGCTGAGCTGGATGCGGTCGCCCTCGCCCAGGGCGCGCAGGGTGGTGTTCAGCCGCTCGCCGTTGAGGAAGGTGCCGTTGGTGCTGCCGCAGTCGCGCACGTAGACCTCGTCCTCGCCGTTCACGACGATCTCGGCGTGGATGCGCGAGATGCCCTCGTCGGGCAGGGGCAGGTCCACCTTGGGGGAGCGGCCGATCAGGGTGGAGCCGAAGGCCAGGCGGTGGGCCCGACCGATGTCCATGCCCTTGAGCACCTGGAGCGACGGCTGCCGCGAGCCCTCCTGCCGCGCGAGCAGGGTGCTCGTCTTGACGATCGCGGTCTCGTCAGGGTCAAAGGTCATTTCAGCGTGGGGGGCGTCGGCGTCCCCGGCAGCTCGAGGTAGCGCTCCTGGAGCTTCGTCTGTCGGCTCTCCAGGGGGATGTCGCGGCCTCGGATGTGCACGGAGAGCACGTGGGTGCTCAGCTCCAGAGGATCGCCGGACCACAGCACGAGGTTGGCCATGGCCCCGGGCTCGATGCGTCCGTAGTCGGTCAGGCCGAAGACCTCGGCTGGCGTGGCGGTGATGGCGACGAGGGCGGCGTCGTGGTCCAGCCCGCCGCGCACGGCGTTGCCGGCGAGCTGGGGCAGGGCGCGGGCGAAGTGGGCGGAGCCGGTGCCGAACATGATCGGCACCCCCGCGGCATGCAGCAGCGCCGGGTTGTCGGCGCGCCCGTGGATCTGGTCGAACGAGCCCGGGCCGTAGACCAGGGGATCCAGGATGACGGGGACCTCGGCCTCGGCGAGCTGGTCGGCCACCAGCCAGCCCTCGGCGGCGCCCCGGATGACCACCCGAACGCGCTGATCCCGCGCGAAGCGCAGCACCGCCTCGATGTCGGCCGCCTTGTCGGCGCCGATCACCAGGGGGAGGTCGCCCTTGAGCACCGGCTGGAGGGCCTCCAGATCCCGCCTGGACGCACCCAGGGTGCGGGTGCGGTTCTGGTCGTAGGCGGTCGGGTTGGCGCCGAAGGCGCGGGCGTCATCCAGCAGGGTGCGAAGCTCGTCCAGTCCCTCCGCGGCATTGTTGCCGATGTGGGCCACCATCGCCACCGAGGGGTCGATGACGGCGTCGGCCTGGGTGGCGCCGGCAAGGTCCACCGCGGCGGCCTGGCCCGAGACCCGGCCGCGCTCGGGCATGACGATGGCGGAGGTCAGCCCCGCGATGCGCACCACCGGGACGACCGAGGACCGGGGGTTGTAGCCGTCGTAGACGCCATAGGCGGCGTGGCCGCCCCCGTCGTTGTGAGTGGCGTCCTCCAGCCCCACCTCCACCAGGCCGATGCGGGCGTTGGGGTCGATGAGGCCGGGGGTCAGGACCCGGCCGCGCCCGTCGATGGTGGCCGCGCAGCCCTCGCCTGACAGCTCAGCGCCGACCGCGTCGATGCGCGCCCCGGCCACCCGGACCGACACGCCCTCCTGGGGGCCGTCGGGCAGGTACGCGGTGACGCCCTCGAAGAAGACCGTGCAGTCCTGGGCCAGAGCCGCAGGCAGCAGGGCGAGCAGGCCGGTCATGGGGCCACCTCCCAGCCCACCTCGAAGTCGCTCCACGGTTCGACCCGCTGGGCCCGGTCGAAGCGCAGCGCGCCGTCGATGAAGACGAGGTCGGCCTGGCTGTAGACCGAGAAGGGGTTGCCGCTCCAGACCACGATGTCCGCCCGCTTGCCCGCCTCCAGGGAGCCGACCTGGTCGTCGATGCCCAGGGCCCAGGCGGGGTTGAGGGTGATCCAGCGCAGCGCGGCGTCCTCGCTGACGGGCAGGCCCACCTCGTCGCCGGAGCGGCGGGCCTTGGCGGCCTCCTGGTTGAGGCGCTGGATGCCGATGGCGCTGTCGGAGTGGATGATGGCCCGCGCGCCGGCGCTCTCCAGCATGGCCGCGTTCGCGGGCACGCCGTCATAGGCCTCCAGCTTGAAGCCCCACCAGTCCGCCCACGTCGAAGACGCGACGTCCGCCTCGGCCAGGATGTCGCGGATCTTGTAGGCCTCCAGCGCGTGGTGGAACGAGCGGATGGTGAACCCGAACTCGTCGGCGAGCTGGAGGAAGCTGATCATGTCGTCGGCGCGGTAGCAGTGCACCTGGGGCAGCACGCGGCCCTCGAGCACACCGGCGAGGGTCTCCAGCTCGAGGTCCCGCTCGGGGGGGCGGGGGGGCTCGTCGCCGCCCTTTTCGTTGTAGCGCGCGACCTTCTCGGCGTAGCGGTCCCAGTCGTCCAGGTAGCGCTGGGCCTGGATGAAGGCCTCGCGTTGCCCGCGCAGGTTGCCCATGCGGGTGGACGGGGCCGAGTTGCGGTGCTCGCCGTACACCCGCTTGGGGTTCTCGCCGCAGGCCATCTTGAGGGTCTCGGGGGCGCCGGGGAAGCGCATCGCCCGGCTGCCCCGCGTGGGCACGAGGTGGAGCACCACGCCGCGCCCGCCGATGAGGTTGGCCGAGCCCGGCAGCACCTGCATGGTGGTGACGCCCCCGGCGACCGCGCGCTCCAGCCCCGGGTCCTGGGGCCACACCGAGTGCTCCGCCCACACCCCTCCCGTGGTGGGGGAGGTGGCCTCATTGCCGTCGCCGTGGGCCCTGGCGCCGGGGGAGGGGTAGACGCCGAGGTGGCTGTGGGTGTCGATGAGGCCCGGGGTGACGAAGCGGCCGGTGGCGTCCACGATCAGCGCGCCGGGCACAGCGGGCGGCTCGCCCTCGCCCACTTCGGCGATGTGGCCGTCGAGCAGGTGCACCCAGCCGGGGGTGAGGATCTGACCGGCGGCGGTCATCACCGTGCCGCCGGTGATGAGGGTCTCGGGCGCAGGGAGCACCTCGGCGGTCTCCAGGGGCGCGCGGCCGGCCTCCTCGAGCTGCTCCAGGGTGACCGGCTCGATGGGCTCGGCAGGTGGACCGCCAGGCTTGGGACAGCCCGCGAGCAGCAGCGCGACCAGCACGGACGATCGCCATTTGGGGCCAGAGGGAAGGCAGGCTGCGCGCATGAGCGGTCCGGTCAGACGGTCTGTCAGGAAGGATCTACCGCATCCGGGTCCGCGCTGCACCCCCTCCCGCGGGCGTCGCCGGCCTCGATCCTCGCCCCGGGCGTCGCGACAGGTCACAATAGATGCAGCATGTCCGGCTCCCCCGACTCCCCGCTGCCGCGCCTGGCCCTGGGTGTGGCGTCGATCGCGTTGACCCTGGCGGCCAGCTGGATGGTGGGGCAGCGGGCCGAGGCCAGCGCGTTGACCTTGATGATCCTGCTGGTGGAACCGGCGATCTGGGTGGCGCTCGTGGCCGTCGCGCTCTACGGCGCGCTGGCCGGACGGTGGACCCGGGCCCTCGCCGCGCTGGCCCTGCTGGTGGGGGTGTCCTGGAACCTCCGGCGCCCGCCGGTCTCCGAGGTTCCCCAGACCGCCCCCGAGGCGCTCACCCCCACGGTGCGCGAGTGCGCCAGCCAGATCGCAGCGCCCCGTGGCACGGTCCGCGTGGCCACCTGGAACACCGGCGGTCAGACCGACCCTCACGCCCTCGCCCGCGCGGTCGCGGGGCTGCGCGCCGACGTCATCGTGCTGCAGGAGATCCGGGGCGAGCGCCTGCTCCAGCAGATCGTCGACGACCTCCAGGACCAGCTCCAGGAGGAGACGGGGCCGCTGGCCAGCGTCGACGGTGACCTGACCGACGACGCGGTGGTCGAGGGCGTGTTCTCGGAGGCCATGCGCAGCAACGGCCTGGGGCTCATCGTGCGGCGCGGGGTCTTCGGGGTCTGCGGCCAGGCGGAGCGGGACTTCTGGCCGATGGACCTGCCCGCGGCCAGCGGGCGCACGGCGCGGGCCACCCTGGCCTTCCCCAAGGTCGCCGGGGTGGGCTACGTCCCGGTGGTCGCCGCGCACCTGGACCGCCCCGCGAGGCTGCCGGAGCTGGCCACCTGGCCCCGGCGCATCCACCGCAGCGCCCTGACCCTCGGCGGCCTCGCCCGTGCCCTCGACAACCCGGCGCTGATCGTCCTGGGCGACACCAACACCCACGGCACGTTCCGCCGGTTCTCCGGGGTGATGCAGGGCGCGGGGCTGTTCGAGGTGCCGCCGCGGCCCACCTGGCCGGCGTCGCTGCTCGGCGTGCCGGCGCTGCCGCTCTATCCCCTCGACCGGGTGTGGCATGGGGCCGCCTGGGCGCCGGTGCAGCTCCGGGCGGTGCGCACAGCCAGCCCCTCGGACCACCTCGCGGTGGTGACCGAGCTTCGGGCCGCCGGGGACGACATCATCCGCTGAGGTGCCGCACCTGTGGCATCCTCTGGTCCTCTCCCTGGAACGGATGGTGTGCGGTGGTCCCTGGTATCTCCTTCATCGAGCTGATCTTCTGGCTGCCCTACGCGCTGGTCCAGAACCCGGTGCTGACGCTGCTGGGCCTCTTCGTGCTGGTCGCGGCGCTGATGGCGCTCAAGGACTTCCTCCAGCGGGAGAACCCCATCAAGCGGAACTTCCCGCTGGTGGCCATGGGGCGGTACGCCCTGTCGAACATGGGCGCCCCGATGCGCCAGTACCTGTTCGCCAACGATCGCGATGAGCGGCCCATCCCGCGCTACATCCGCCGCTGGATCGAGGCCTCCGCCCACAACGAGGACGCCACGGTCCCCTTCGGCACCCAGCTCGATCTGGACCGCCCCGGCAGCGTGCTGATGCGGCACAGCGCCTTCCCCCGCATGCAGTACGAGGAGCCCCCCCGGGTGCGCGTGGGCGCGGACACCCCCAACCCCTATGAGGTCGCCCGGTTCAACGTCTCGGCGATGAGCTTCGGCTCGCTGGGGCGGAACGCGGTGCTCTCCCTCAACAAGGGCGCGGCGGCCGGCGGCTACTACCACAACACCGGCGAGGGCGGCATCTCGCCCTACCACATCCAGCCCGGCGGCGACCTGGTGTGGCAGCTCGGCACCGCCAAGTTCGGCGCCCGCCGGAAGGACGGCTCCTTCGACCCCGAGCTGTTCAAGTCCCGGGCGTCCCACCCCAACGTCAAGATGATCGAGGTGAAGCTCTCCCAGGGCGCGAAGCCGGGCAAGGGCGGCATCCTGCCCAAGGAGAAGATCACCGCCGAGATCGCAGAGATCCGCAACGTCGAGCGCGGCCACGACGTCATCTCCCCGCCCCGCCACCAGGAGTGGGAGGACGCCGAGGGCATGTGCCGCTTCATCGCCCAGGTCCAGGAGCTGTCCGGCAAGCCCGTGGGTGTCAAGTTCTGCCTGGGCCACCCCTCCTTCCTGGACGAGATCTGCCAGGCGTTCATCAAGACCGGCATCTACCCGGCCTACATCGCAGTGGACGGCGCCGAGGGCGGCACCGGCGCGGCCCCGCTCGCCCACACCGATCTGCTGGGCTACCCGATGCTCGACGCGGTGATGCTGACCGAGAACAAGCTCATCGAGTACGGGCTGCGGGACCGCATCAAGATCTGCGCGTCGGGCAAGGTCTTCACCGGGGGGCTCCTGGCGGTGGCCCTCGCGGCGGGGGCGGACTGGGCGGCCTCGGCGCGGGGCTTCATGCTCTCCATCGGCTGCATCCAGGCGCTGCACTGCAACACGAACTTCTGCCCCTCTGGTGTTGCAACGCACAATAAGTGGCTGCAGCGGGGCGTGGTACCGGACGTTCAGGGCGATCACGCCGCCCACTACCAGCACGCGGTCATCAAGGAGTTCGCGATGATCCTCGCTGCCTGCGGCAAGGATCACCCCGACGAGCTGACCCGCGACGACATCATGAAGGTCGTCGACTGGCACCGCATCCGCCCGATGTCCGAGCTGGTCCCCTACGCCGAGGAGCGCGAGGACCTGGCCGAGCTGCGGGAGCGCCTGGCCGCGAAGGCCGCGAGCCCTACGGCGCCGGCCGGGCCGTGACCTTGAAGTTCACGGTCATGTCCGGGTAGAGCGTCGAGATCATGATGCTGGGGTCGGGCAGCCCGAAGCTGGTCCACTTCATGTCGTACCTGCCCTCCAGCACCACCTTGTCGCCCTGCCAGGTGTAGGTCGCCGGGATCTCGACGTCCCGGGTGCTGGTGCGGATGGTGAGCTGGCCGCGGAGCAGGACCTGTCCGCTGCCCTGGCCCGAGTCCAGGCCGGCGACGTCGCCGCCGATGGCGCCCATCTTGAAGGTGAGGGTGGGGTACTCGGTGACCGCCAGCACGTACTCGTGCATCCGGTCATCCCGCACGCTCAGGCCCGTGGTCATCGCAGGGGTCTGCACCGTCAGGGTGCCGGTGTGGTCTCCGCCCTTGCCGATGAACAGCTCGCCCGAGAAGTTGGGCGCCTGCCCGTCGATCTCGTGCAGGGTGGCGACCATGTGGTAGCCGACCGCGCCGGTCGTGTCGTCGAAGGCGTAGCGCTCGGCGTGGGCCGGCAGGGTCATCGCCGTGAGCAGGCTCAGGGTCGACAGCATGGGAGGTCTCCTTCGTGGCCGGAGAAGGATACCCCACCGGGCGGCCACGTCTTCCGCGACGACCTGACAAGGGCCTCTGGTTGTGCAAGACTGGAGATCGCTGGAGGAGCGAGTGTCCGGGCGTCTTTCCAGGATCGGGCTGCTGGTGGGCCTGCTGAGCCTCGGGGCCGGGCTGCCGCACGGGCCTGCACCCGCGCCGGCCGCGCCGAGCGACTGCGGCGATCCAACCGCTGAGATCCCGGACTTCGCCCTGCTCGACATGAACCCGAACTCGCCCACGTATGGCCAGGAGTACACCCAGGACGGCTTCCTGGGGCGGGTGCTGGTGGTCTACTGGGCGACCGCGACGTGAGCGGTCTGTCAGTCGCAGGCTGCGGCGCTCCAACAGATCTTCGATGACCACCCGGAGTCCTTCTCCGGCGTCGAGCTGGTGCTGATCAACAGCGCGGGCTCCGAGGCCGGCATGGACGACCTGGTGGACGGCGTGACCCTGCGCGTGCTCCAGGACACCACGCAGGACCACGTCACCTCGGACTACGGCGCCGAGAAGTGGTACTTCTACTTCATGGATCGCGAGGGCAAGGTCCGCTTCATCCACTACAAGCTGTCGTTCCCTTCGGACACCGACCGCTTCCTGGGGCTCATCGACGCGGTGAAGGAGGGCCGGTGATCCTGTTGCTGCTGGCGATGGGCTGCACGAAGGACTCCTCCACGGGGGACGACAGCCACGCGGTCTCCGAGAGCCGGCCGGACGACAGCGCGGCGGACGACACCTACGTGCCGCTGTCCGGCTGCGTCCAGGACTCGGTGACCCTGGGGCCGGACACCTGCGCCTCCGAGGCCCCCTGCGTGTGGACCGGGAACGGCTCCTACGACTTCTTCGGGGTGTGGCTGGACGTGGGCGGCGACATGGACGGCGACGGCATCCCCGACCTCGCGGTGGGCGCGCCGGGGCAGGACCGCCCCGACCTGGCGCTGAACGACGTCGGGCGCGCGGTGATCCTGTCCGGCGCGGCGCTCCAGGGGGCCGACCCCTCGGTCCTGGGTGTGCTCCAGGGCGACAACGAGAACGCCTGGCTGGGGGCCAGCGTGGCCATCCCCGGGGACGTCAACGGCGACGGCCTGGCGGACCTGTGGGTGGGCGCCATCGGAGACAGCGCCGCGTTCGAGGCGGGCGGCTCGGTGTCGCTGGTGCTCGGGCAGCAGGGCGGCTGGGGCAGTGAGGGCGCCGCGCTCACGTCGGCGGCCCGGCTGACCGGCGAGTCCGAGTACGCCCGCGCGGGCATCGCGATGGCCTCCGCGGGCGACGTCAACGGCGACGGCCTGGCCGACCTCTGGGTGACCGGCGAGTACAAGCAGCTCTCCGGGGACACCGAGATCGGCCGGCCGGGGCGCATCTACCTGGTGAGCGGGCACGCGGAGGGCTGGGGGACCAGCCTGGCCGACGCGGACGCGAGCCTGGACGGCGAGGGCAGCACCGAGTCCGCCGGCAAGCGCCTGGTCGGTGAGGCCGACTTCAACGGCGACGGGCACGTCGACCTCGCGGTGGCCGCCCCCTACGCGGACACCGGGCGCGGCCGGGTCTACGGCGTGCCCGGCGGCGTGGACGCCTGGACCTCGGGCGCCGCGCTCGCGGACGCGCCGGTGCGCGTGGTCGGCGACAACTACTACGACTACGTCGGCTTCACGGTGGCGGCCTCCGACCTCGACGGCGACGGCGACGACGAGCTGGCCGTCGGCGTGCCGCTCTCGGACGTGGCCTACAACGGCGGCGGGGTGGTGCTCATCTTCGACGGCGGGGCGGACTTCTTCGCGTCGACCCCGACCGCGGCGGCGACCTTCACCGGCGAGTTCGACGACCACCAGCTCGGCACCGGGCTCCACGGCGGCGCGGACCTGGACGGCGACGGACGCGAGGAGCTGGTGATGGGCGCGGTCGCGGCCTGGCGGGGCCTGGTGACCAAGGGCGGGCGGGCCTACGTGGTGCGCGGCCAGGAGGGGGGCTGGAGCGGCACCCACGCAGCCGGAGACCTGCCCGAGAAGGTCCACGGCGCGGCGGTGAAGGACTACCTGGGCGACGCCGGGGCCCTGGGCGACCTCAACGGCGACGGCCGGGCGGAGCTGCTGCTGGGCAGCGGCTACGCCAACATCGACGGCCAGTACGACGCAGGCGCGGTCTACCTGTTCTGGGGACAGTAGTTGACCGCCAGAAAAAACTTCTGTGTTTGTGGTTGACACCCCCTACAGTCGGGGGTACATATGAAGCATCAACGAGAGCAACCAAGATGAAGACCACCTTCGCCATCAGCCTGTCATCCCTACGCAGCCTGTCCAGCGGCTTGTCCCGCTCGTATCTCAGTGCGTACGCGGGCCTGCTTGGCTGCGAGGTGGTCGACGGTTAGTGTCCTCATGGACGCTGTCCTCGGCCCCTCCGGCGAACGCCTGAGGGGCTTTTTCATGCTTGAAATTGCCTTCTCACGGACCCTCGGTCCAGGTGTGCGCCGGCTGCAACAGCCTCGCTCCTGCTCCGCTGCGCGCTGATCCCCAGCTGCGCTTGAGGTGACGGGCTCCCCGGTCGGGGGGCGCGAGCGGGACAGGTCTGTGTGTGATTTTGATTGTGATGAATGTGGACCGGAGGCGACTGTCGGTTGGTCGCACCAGCCTGTAAAGCTGGCGCCATTGTGGCCGTCGTGGGTTCAACTCCCACCCGCGTCCATCCCCCCTACGGAGGCGTACCCAAGCGGCGAAGGGAGCGGTCTTGAACACCGCCAGGCGGCCGGGAGGCTGCGCGTGGGTTCGAGTCCCACCGCCTCCATGAGAACTGAAGCGAGCGCGGGGCCCCGGAGCGGGTCTTCGCAGGAGGAAGGAAGAATCGCAGGATGCGGTGGGAGTCGAACGCCGTCGAGCGTCTCTGGAGGGCGAGTCCCACCGCCTCCGCTTCCCGACGTGGTGAACATCCGAACTTGAGACAAGGGCAGGAGGCGAATGTTGGTTGGTCGCGCCAGCCTGTAAAGCTGGAGCCATTGTGGCCGTCGTGGGTTCAATTCCCACTCTGCTCTCTGAGGTGGCTGCCCACCTCACACCCTGCCCGGGTGGCGGAATGGCAGACGCAGCGGCTTGAGGGGCCGTGGACCCGGACGGGTCATGGGAGTTCGACTCTCCCCCCGGGCACTTGAACGAACGTGGAGGTGAGCGGTGATGAAGCGAAGACGTTGAGGCCGAGACAGGCCCGAGTGGCGGAACTGGTAGACGCGGCGGGTTCAGAATTCGTCGACCGTACGGTCAGTGAGGGTTCGAGTCCCTCCTCGGGCATTGATTTGGAGGCGTACCCAAATGGTAAAGGGGTCCGGCCGCTACCCGGATAGGCAGCCGTTGGTTGTGTGTGGGTTCGAATCCCACCGTCTCCTTTGAGAACAGAGAGGAGCGCGAAGCCCGGACGGGCTGTGCGCAGCGAGAATGACAGAGCCGCAGGATGCGGTTGGTTCGAACGCCGTCGAGCGTCTCGCCCGCTGGGCGAGATGGATTTCCAGGATGGAAATCCACAGCGAGAGGGCCGGCCCCGAAGGGTGCGCTCCTGGAGGGAGCGTGCCCGCAGGGCGAATCCCACCGTCTCCTCTTCGTGACAGACGAGCACCCTGAGAACCATAGATGAAGGAGTAGAATGGCAAGAAGTCGATGTTGAAGAACCGATACGCCTGGGTGGTGAAGTGGTAGACGCAGCGGTCTCAGATACCGCCGGCCGGATGGCCATGAGGGTTCGATTCCCTCCCCAGGTACTGCGAGTGTCATCAGGAACAAGGAACGCTTCGCCAGCCCGCCTCGCCACGCTGGCTCGGTTCCTCGTTCCCGCTGACCCTCATGGAGGTGTACCCAAGTGGAAAAGGGGCCCGTTTCGAAAGCGGGTAGGTGGCCGAGAGGCTGCGCGTGGGTTCGAGTCCCACCGCCTCCTTCAGACGAGTGAGGCGCACAGGATCGAGAGGTGCTGTGCGCTGTGAGGAGAGGAGGACCAGCTCCTCCAAACAGACGACATCATGCCCGGGTGGCGGAACAGGTAGACGTAGCGGCCTCAGAAGCCGTGGGCCGTGCGGCCTTGAGGGTTCGAGTCCCTCCCCGGGTACTGCCTTGATGTGAGGAACACCGACACAGATTTGCCCAGGTGGCGGAGTGGTATACGCGGCAGCCTGAGATGCTGTTGGTCCGAGCGGGCCATGGGGGTTCGATTCCCCCTCTGGGCACTCCAACATTCAACCCCAAGAGCGAGGAAGACACCCATCGGCCCGAGTGGCGGAGCTGGTTGACGCAGCGGTCTCAAACACCGTGGCCCGTGAGGGCGCTGAGGGTTCGAATCCCTCCTCGGGCACTGACAGATCGACGGAGGCGTACTCAAGTGGTCAAGAGGCTCGCTTGGAAAGCGGGTAGGTGGCCGAAAGGCTACGCGTGGGTTCGAATCCCACCGCCTCCTTCACTCCGACCAGACGATCACCGGGCGTCCCAGGACGCCCCCTGCGGGCAGCAGGATGACGTCGTCCGGATCGTAGCCATCGGCTGAGCCGAGGTAGAGCCAGGAGGGCTCGCCCGCGAGCCCGTCGCCATAGACGATGTCCGGGTGACCGTCGAGGTTGACGTCGCCCACGTCGAAGGGGGCGCTGTCCGGGACCGGCAGCGCCTCCCGGTGGCTGCTGGAGAAGCCGGTGCTGGAGCCCCAGAAGATGGTGCTGGTGGAGGAGCCCAGGCTTGAGGTCAGGAGATCAGGGTACAGGTCCCCGTTGAGATCCTGTGCGTGCAGGATGAAGTTCGTCTCGCTGGTCAACTCCTCCCGCGCAGCCTCGGCGAACTGCCGAGGGCCCGTCTGGTAGTAGACGTAGTTGTAGGCACCGCCATGGTAGGACGCGAAGGCCACATCGAGGGCGCCGTCCAAGTCGAAGTCGGCGATCTCGGCCTGCCACGGGCTCCGGGCGCTGAGCCGGACCGCGTCGTCGCTGCTGTACCCGTCCTCGGAGCCCCAGTAGATGAAGCTGTCGGAGTCGGCGCGGAAGTCGTCGTAGGTGGTGGTCAGGATGTCGAGGTGGCCGTCGCCGTCGATGTCCGCGACGTCGACATCCGGCGTGTGGTGGGAGGCCAACGCGGTGGTGTTCTCCGACGAGAAGCCGTCGCTGGAGCCCCAGAACACCCAGTTCGTGGTCACGATGGTGCTCTGGCTGTGCCGGAAGCTGCCGAAGACGATGTCGGGGTAGCCGTCGTCGTTCAGGTCCGCGATCTCGCAGTCCGAGGAGGCATGAGGACCTGAGAGTGAGGTGCGGTTGGCGGTGTCGAACCCGTCGGCGCTCCCCCAGTAGATGTAGGGGTCGACCCTGAAGTTGCGGGGGCCATAGAAGTTGGCGACGACCACCTCCATATAGCCGTCGTTGTTCAGATCCTCGACGCAGACCTGGTTGGGTCGCTCGCCGGGCAGGATGTCCCGGTGGTCGGTGGAGAACCCCTCCGCGGAGCCGTAGTAGACGTAGCTGTCCTCGGCGTCGCTCAGGAAGCGGCCCGGGATGAAGACGATGTCCGGGTAGTAGTCGTTGTTGAGGTCGCGGACGATGGCGCTGTAGGCACCGAGGGTAGGCAGCGCGTCGCGCCGGTCCACGGAGAAGCCGCTCGCGGAGCCGTAGTAGATGTAGCTGTCGAGCGAAGGGTCGGCGTCCTCATAGGCTCGGGGGAGGATGATGTCGGGGTAGCCGTCGCAGTTCAGGTCGGGGCAGTCATCCCGGCCGTCGCAGTTGGTGTCCTCGCCGTCGTCGGGGATCTCCGGCGCGCCCGGGTTCAGCTCGGCGTCGTGGTCGTCGCAGTCGCCGCTCCTGGCGACGTAGCCGGGGGGCGCCGCGCAGGCGACGGCCAGATCCCTGCCGTCGCCCCAGCCGTCGCCGTCCTGGTCCTGGTACCAGGTGGGCGTGCCCTCGATGGGGGGCTCGTCGACCGCGCCGTCGCAGTCGTTGTCGACCTCGTCGCACAGCTCGGTGTTGCCGGGGAAGGCGGAGGGGTCGCCGTCATCGCAGTCCCCGCCGACGCCGATGAACAGGGGGCCCGGCGCGCAGTCGAAGGCGGTCTCGGCGTCGTCGCCGAAGCCGTCCTGGTCGGCGTCCATGAACCAGAGGGTGGCCCCCTCGGCGTCCGCGCCGTCGACCTGGCCGTCGCAGTCGTTGTCTACGCCATCGCAGACCTCGGCGGCCTCCGGGTGCACGGCCGGGTTCGCGTCGTCGCAGTCCTCATCGGAGGGGTGGCCGTCCTGGTCGGCGTCGACCACCTCCAGCGCGGGCCCGCTGTCGGCGGGCTGGACCGTGTCCACGACGGCGGGTTCCCCCTTGCACGCGGCGAGCGGGACGAGGAGCCAGGGGGACATTCGGGGCCTCCTAGGGTGGGCCTCTACGTTACCAGTCGCCACCCCCGACGATCACCGGCTGACCCCACACCCCTTCGCCGGCCAGCAGCGCCTGGTTGGTGGTGCCGTAGCTGCCCGCGCTGCCGTAGTAGATCGGCGAGTCGATGGTGTAGGAGCTGCTGTTGTTCCGGTAGTTGCCGAACACGATGTCGGGGTAGCCGTCGAGGTCCACGTCCCCGATGGCGTGGCGGTAGGTGTACTTGGTCGGCAGGTCATCCCGGCTGCTGTTGGAGAAGCCGGAGCTGGAGCCCCAGAACACGTAGCTGTTGGTCTCGAAGTTGCTGCTGCTGCTGCGCAGGTTCGAGGTCACCAGATCCGTGTAGCCGTCGCCGTCGAGGTCCGCCGCGCTGATGTAGCGGGTGCCGTAGGCCTGCAGGGCGTTGCGGTTGCTCGACGAGAAGCTGCCCGGGGTCACCTGGAAGTAGACGTAGTTGTAGTTCCCGGAGAAGTCGCTGCTGGCGTTCGCGTAGCTGGCGAAGGCGATGTCCTGGTTGCCGTCGTTGTCGAAGTCCGCGATGACCGCGTCCCAGGCGCCGAGTGTCCCGAGGTTCGTCCGGTCGCTGGACGAGTAGCCCGCGCTGGAGCCCCAGTAGAGGTAGCTGTTGGTGCTGTAGTTGCCGTCGTAGTAGGTCGACAGCAGGATGTCGGGGTAGCCGTCGGCGTCGACGTCCGCGATGTCGACGTGGGGGGTGCGGTAGCCGCTCAAGCCGGTCACGTCCGCGCTGGACCAGCCGGCGCTGGAGCCCCAGAAGATGTAGCTGGTGGTGCTCTCCGTCCCCGTGCTGTAGCGGTAGCTGGCGAAGACGATGTCGGGGTAGCCGTCGCTGTCCAGGTCCTGGATCACGCACTCCCGGGCCCCCCGCTGGCCGCTGAGGGTCGTGCGGTTGGAGGCCGAGAAGCCCGCGCTGGAGCCCCAGTAGATGTAAGGGTCCGTCGCGTAGTTGCTGCCGTTGTAGTAGTTGGCCAGCACGATGTCGAGGTAGCCGTCGCTGTCGAGATCCTCGACGCAGGCGTCGATCGCGCCCACGCCCGCGATCTCGTCGCGGTTGGAGGACGAGAAGCCGCTGGCCGAGCCGTAGTAGATGTAGCTGTCGGCGCTGTAGTTGCCGTCGTAGTAGTTGACGAAGAGGATGTCGAGGTAGCCGTCGTTGTCGAAGTCGTGGACGTGGGCGGTGTGGACGCCGGAGGTGGGCAGGTCGTCGCGGTTGGAGGACGAGAAGCCGCTGGACCCGCCGTAGTACACGAAGCTGTCGATGTTGTAGCCCGAGCCGTCGTAGTAGTTGGGGAAGACGACGTCGGGGTACCCGTCGCAGTTCAGGTCGTCGCAGTCGTCGTTGCCGTCGCAGTCGGTGTCGATGCCGTCACCGGGGGTCTCGGTGGCGTGGGAGCCGGGGTAGGCGTTGGCGTCGCTGTCGTAGCAGTCGGTGTCGTCGGAGACGTAGCCGAACGGGGCCGAGCAGGCCGTGGTGGTGCTGGAGGCGTTGCCGTACCCGTCGCTGTCGCTGTCCCGGTAGTAGGTGTTCGCGTCCAGGCTGTCGGCGTCGTCCACGGTGCCGTCGCAGTCCTGATCGATGGTGTCGCAGTACTCGGGCGCGCCGGGGTGGACGCTGGCGCTGCCGTCGTCGCAGTCGGTGGCGTCGGTGACCGTGCCGGCGGGCTGCTCGCACTGGACCGTCGCGGCGGTGGCGTCGCCGTAGCCGTCGCCGTCGTCATCGTCGTACCAGATGGCGTCGGGGTTCAGCGAGGCGTCGGCGTCGTCGCAGTCGCTGTCGTCGAGCACGTAGCCGTTGGGCTGCTCGCACTGCTGGAGGGTGAAGTCGGGGCTGCCGTAGGTGTCGCCGTCGTAGTCGAGGTGCCAGATGGTGTCGGGGTTGATGACCGGGTCGGTGTCGTCGCAGTCGTCGTCGTTGGTGACATAGCCGGACGGGTTGTCGCAGGTGGTGACGCTGGCGTCGGCGTTGCCGTAGCCGTCCCCGTCGCGGTCCTCGAACCAGGTGGTGGCGTCCACGGCGTCGTCGTCGAGCAACCCGTTGCAGTCGTTGTCGACGTCGTCGCAGACCTCGGTGTTGCCAGGGTAGGCGTCTGCGTTGGCGTCATCGCAGTCCTCGCAGGCCGGCACGCCGTCGGCGTCGGCGTCGGCGTAGCCCACGCTGCCGTCGCAGTTGTAGTCGTTGGGGTCGGTGCAGTCGTCCTCGGTGGCGCCGGGGTTGTAGGCGGCGTCGCTGTCGTCGCAGTCCCCACCGACCTGGACGAACTGGCCCTCGGGGGGGCAGGAGTCCTGGGCGGTGCTGTCGTCACCGTAGCCGTCGCCGTCGCCGTCGAAGTACCAGGTCTCGGCGCCCTCGGCGTCGGCGCCGTCGGTCGAGCCGTCGCAGTTGTTGTCGATCCCGTCGCAGACCTCGGTGGCGCCGGGGTTCACGTCCGGGTTGGCGTCGTCGCAGTCCTGGGGCGGGGCGTAGCCGTCGCCGTCGCCGTCGGTGCCGACGTTGGCGGTGTCGTCACCGGCGTCGCCGCCATCCTTGCAGGCAGGGATGAGGGGCAGAGCGAGGGCAAGGAGTAGCGTCCAGCGCATGGGGGCCTCCGTCTTCATGCGGTCCCGCTGACTTTATCATCGCTACCTGACGATGGTGAGCCTTACTCGATGGCTTCGGTGAAGTCACAGGTGCCGTTGAGGCCGTACTCGGCGCAGAGGGCGGGGTGGCTGACGTGGGTGTCGCCGGCCCAGTAGGACTCCAGCAGCTCGATGATCTGCGCCAGGGCGGCCTCTCCGGCGATGGTGTCGCGGGCCGCGAAGCCGTGCACGTCGAACACGCCGGTGTCCGGGACCCGGAACTGCTCCAGGGCGGCGCCGGAGGTCACCTGGCCGGTGGTCGAGGCCAGGTCGTGGCGCGGGTCGAGGGACGGCTCGAACTGCACCGCGCCCAGCGCGCTGGACAGCAGGTTGGTTCCCACGTTCGGCAGCACCGGATCGCCCATCGACTGCTGGAGCAGGAAGTTGCCGCCCACCTCCAGGGCCTCGTCCGCCCAGACCGCGCCGTCGACGTCGTCCCAGCTCCCCTGGGACATGAGGATGGCGAGCTGGAGGTCGAGCACGTCGTCGTAGACCTCCAACATGATGGCGCCGACCCCGGAGTCGTACAGCAGGGAGTGGGGGATCATGTGGGTCCAGCCCGCGCCGGGCACGTTGAGGACCGCGGTGGTCAGGCGCTCGTCCGCTGAGACCACGACCGCGCCGAGGGTCCCCCCCAGCGAGCCGCCCAACCAGACCACCTCGTCGGTGTCGGGGACCCGCCCGGCGGCCTCGTTGGGCTCGCCGTTCAGGGTCTCGGCGGTCAGGGCGTCCCCCAGCACCCCGTCCAGCGCGGACAGCAGCACCGTGCCGCCGGCCATGGCCTGCATGAGCCCGGCGGTGGAGGTCTCGGTGCCCTCCAGGAAGGCCGAGAAGCCGGTGATGGTCAGCAGGAAGTCCTCGCCGGTCCAGCCGTCGAAGCGCAGGTTGAGCTTGGCGACGTCGGACTCGGCCATCTCGTTGTCGAAGAGGTTGTCGTTGACGTCGCCGCCCGTGCCGTGCCCGTAGAGGGCGACGTGGTAGGTGCCCTCGCCGGCCGGCATCGACATGCGGAACACGATGTCGGTGGTGCCGGTGACCAGGGGCCGCCCCGCGTCGTCCAGCACCAGCTTGCCGTCTTCGTCCAGGAAGCTGGGGGCGCCGGTCAGCCGCCCGAGCACGATCCAGGCGAGCGCGGGGTTGCTGGGGAAGGAAACCACGTCGATCTCGACGGCGAGGTCGTCCAGCGCGCCCTCCAGGGTGTCCATCATGGCGTGGGTGCGGTACGCGATGTCGTCGCGGCTGCGGGTGGTGAAGTCCCAGACCCTCAGGACCCGCTCGGGGTCGACGCCGGCCTCGGCCAGGAGCGCGCGGGTGGGGGCGTGGTAGCCCACCACGGCGGCCTCGGCGTCGGTCTCGGGCTCCACCAGCGCCAGGGAGAGCAGCACCTCGCGGGACGGGGCCTCGTCGGGGGCGAGGTCCTTGAGGACGACCACGACGTGGTCGGCGTTGGCCTCCATGACCTCCTGGGGGCGCCCGACGAACAGGTAGCGGTCGGTGGACAGGGTCGAGGCGTCCATCAGCTCGGTGACGAAGGCCACCCGCTGGCCGTACCGGGCGCTGCCCGGCTGGGCGTTGAACACCTGGAGCGGCCCGTCGGGGCTCAGGGAGGGGGTGACGTCCTCCAGGCTCACCTGACGGGTGTCCACGGCGCCCTCGATGGCGGTGGCCACGCCGGTGACCCGGGAGAAGCCGTTGGCCAGGTTGAGGAAGCCGGGATCGTCTGCGACCGGCAGCGCCGAGGTCTGCACGTCCAGCCGCAGGCCCGTCTCGGTGGAGGGGTCGGCGCGGGTGAAGGTGTTGGAGGGCCACGGCAGCAGGCAGCGGGCGGGGTCGACCTCGCTGCATTCGGCGCTGAGGGGGGCGCGGACGCCGGGGGCGCGCTCGACGACCTCCGGCGGGGCGCAGCCGGCGGCCAGGAGCGCGACGAGGCCCCCCCGGCGGAGGGCGGACAGGAGGTGGGTGGTCATGGCCCGCACTGTATCCCGAGGATTGCGCCCTGACAGGGCTCCGCGCTTTGGATAGGAGGGGAGGGATGATCGCCCTTGAGCCGTTCTCCACCCCCCGCGAGACCCTGCACCGCCTGCTGGACCGGCTGCTGCCGGACCTGAGCGCGGGTGCCAACGTCCTGGTCAAGCCGGAGTGGTGCGCCCGCGCCCGCCCCCGACCGGCCGAGAACACCAGCCCCGCCTTCATCGAGGCGCTGCTGTCCTGGCTCGACGCCCGGGGCGCCCGCGTCGCGCTGGCCCACAGCTCGCTGCTGACGCCGCCGGACGTCCCCTACATGAGCTTCACCGATCTGCTGAAGCTCGAGGGCGTCGACTACCTGATGGAGGACTTCCCCCACGTCCGGCTCATCGATCTGGAGACCGAGCCCATGCGGCTGCGGCGCTCGGGGGAGGTGGAGCTGCTCGCGCCGGCCACGCTGGACGAGGTCGACCTCTTCATCCACTGCGCCCGGCTCAAGACCCACATGGCCACCACCATCGCGGTGGGCACCAAGGGTCTGATGGGCCTGCTCCCGGACAGCGAGAACCTGCGCATGCACCGGGACGGGCTGGATCGGCTGCTGGCCCACCTGGGCGACGCGGTCGCGCCCTCGCTGACCCTGGTCGAGGCCGACGTCGGCATGGAGGGCAACGGCCCCCACCACGGCCAGGACGTGGCCTGCGGGATCTACTTCGGCGGAGACGACCTGCTGGCCGTCGACAGCGCCGCCGCCGGTCTCATGGGCTTCGAGCCCGCCGATGTGGCCCATCTGGTGGGCCTCGCAGCGCTTCAGGGGCGCGATCTGCCCGGCCTGCCGGAGGAATGGAAGCGCTGGGTGCGGCCCTTCGCCCCGGCCGGGGACCACCTCCAGCACAAGAAGGTCACCGTGTGGCCGGGGGACTCCTGCGCCACCTGCCACCTGGCCGCCGCCAGCGTGGAGGACCACGTCCGCAGCAACCCCCACCACCTGGGCGACCTCGCGGCGGTGGCCTCGATGCTCTACATGCGGGGCTTCCACATCTTCATGGGGCACCACGATCCCGAGCGTCCCCCGCCCGAAGGCCAGGCGTCCGTGGCGGTCGGGGCCTGCGCGGCCGAGTGGGCCCAGGCCCACGGCGTGCCCCTGGTGCCGGGCTGCCCGGTCCGCTACCACCAGGTCCAGCCCACCCTGATGCAGCTCATCCGCGACATGAGCCGGGGTCGGCTGGAGGCGGGCTCGTCATGAAGGTGCTGCTGACCGGCGCCACCACGCCCCTGGGCCAGCGGGTCTTCCGCAGCCTGCACGGGGCCCACGACCTCTCGCTGCTGGTCTGCGCCGAGGAGCGGGCGGCCTGGTCGGGGCCCCAGCCCACCGGCTGCGCCATCGTGGACTCTGATCTGGTCACCCCGGAGATCTACGGGCCGGCGGTGCGCGGGGTCGAGGTGCTCGTGCACGTGCTCGAGTACTGCCAGGCCCCCGACCCGGAGTTGATCCACGTCAACCTCAAGGGCACCCAGTCCCTGCTCCACGCCTTCGGGGCCTGGGGGACGCCCAGGCTGCTCGTGTTGCTGTCCTCCGCGTTGATCGAGGCGCCGTACCCCGACGACCCGGACCCGGATCCGGCCGCGTTCGGCTCGACGTGGCTGGCCTCCCGCGTGGCGGCCGAGGCCCGGGCCCACCACTGGGCCCAGCGCACCGGGGTGGAGACGGTCGTGGTGCGCGCGGGGCATGCCTACGGGGCCTCTGGCATCGACGGCCCGCTGTCCGGGTGGCTGGACGCGGCGGCGGCCTCCGCGGAGGCAGACGGGCGCTTGAAGCTGGAGGGGGCGGACGTGCCGCTGCCCTTCGTGCACGTCGACGACCTCGCGGACGCGATCGGCGGCCGGGTCGGCGGCCGGGCGATGCCAGGGGAGTGTCACCTCGTCGGGCCGCTCTACCGGTGCGAGGCGGTCGCGATGCTGGGCAGCCTGGGGCAGGTCCATGACGCCCTGTGCCGCCGGGCCGAGCGGACGCCCCGACGGGATGCCCAGGGGCGCTCCCTGCGGCGGCGCATCCTCTCCACCCTGGTGAAGGACCGCGCGGTGCCCTCGGCGCCGGCCTTCCTGCGTAGGCCGCCGGTGCGGCAGGCCAACGCCGCCTGGCAGCAGACCTACGGCGCCCCCCGGGTGGGGGACGTGGCGGACGCGTTGATCGGCGGGGCCTGCTGAGCGGGCCCTACGACCCGCTGGACCAGCCCTTGGCGCCCCCGGTCTCCTCCTTCGGCTCGGCGGCAGCGGCCAGGGTGTCGACGACGTCCTGGGGGATCAGGCCGTCGGCGATGAGCTTCTCGCGCACCGCGGCGAAGGCGTCGCCCCACTGGTCCACGAAGGACTGCGCCAGCTCGGGGGCCTGCAGCGCGGCGGCGACCCGGTCGTAGGCCGCGGCGTCCTGCTCGCGCATGCGGCGACCCAGGGCGGCGGTGACCGTCTCGGCGCTGTCGACCAGGGCCGCGCGCACGAAGTCGGGCTGCTCAGCCATCGCGCTGGTGCGGATGACGATGGCGCCGACCTCGTAGCTGATCGGCGTGGCGACCAGGGTGTCCACCGCGCTGGTCCAGCCGCGCTGCTCGGCCTCGACGGGGGTGGCGACCACCGCGTTGATCTCGTCCTTGCCGAAGCGCTTGAGGACCTGGGCGGCGGGGAAGGGCTCGGGGGGCGCCGCGCCGAGGTTGGCGAACAGGGTGCTGAGCGCGGCGTCACCCGCCGGAAGCCACGGACGCTGCCCGGAGAGGTCGCCGGGTCCCTTGACCGCGACGCCGGAGGTCAAGAGGTAGCGCCGCCCGACATCGCCCCAGGCCAGGGTGGTGAAGCCCAGCTCGGTCAAGGCGTCCTCGATCTGGCCCTGGATGGCCTCGCGGCCGGCCACGAAGTGCTCCCAGGAGGTGAACAGGCCCGGCAGGCCGAGGGCGGCGGCCGCCGGCACGAGCTGGGCGAGGCCCTGGCCGCTCAGGGCGGCGGCCTCCTCGGTGCCGCGGAGCAGGCGCTCCTTGGTGGCGGCGGTGTCCAGGCCGGCGAGCAGGCGGGTGGTGAGCTGGACCTCGTCGAAGGCGTAGGGGCCGCCGTCGTGGGTCACCACCAGCTCGAAGCGGTCCTTCGTGGCCTTCTCCACGGCGCGCGCCCACACCGAGACCACGCGGCCCCAGGGGCTGTCTGCGGTCGCCATCGTGGCGAGGCGCAGGGTGCTGACGTCGCCGTCACCACCGCCAGTCAGGCCCGCGGCGCGTCCGGTGCGCGGGAGGGCGAGGCCGGCCAGAGCCGACCCGGTGAGCGCGAGCAGCGCGCGTCGCGTGATCATCTCCGTTGCTCTCCTTGTCCACCCAGGAGGGTGCTCACTCCATCATACCGCACGCGCACCCTGCCAGGGCCAGAACGGCCGCTGGGGAGGATAGTGCGTGGGGTACGTAGCCTTGTACCACGACGCCAGGGCGGGCAGGGCCTCCTTGGCCACCTGGGGGTGCAGGTGGTGGACCACGTGGTACCCGATGTTGCGGGGCGCGAAGAGGAGCCGGCCTGGCAGGTCGGTGTTGTGATCCCGGGTGGAGGTGAGGATCGACTCCAGGCGCCGGTCGTCGACGCGCTGGTAGCTATGCTCCTGGAGCAGCCGCCAGCCGCACAGCAGGCTGGCGACGAGGCCGGGCAGCACGTAGCCGAGCACCACCGGGCCCGGCGCGACCACCGCGAGCGCGATGACCCCCGCGTGGACGCAGGCCTGGGGGATCTCGGCGCGGGCGGCGGCGATGACCTCGACGTCATCGGCCAGATCGCGGCGCCCGCTGCGATCCTGGAGCAGCGCGCGGGCATATGGGGCGCGCAGCGGCGGGACGAAGCGGGCGACGCTGCCCACGAAGCCCCGCACCACCCAGGCCGGCAGGATCAGCAGCGTGCGCAGCCAGTAGAGGAACAACAGCCCTGGCCGGCCCCGCAGATCGGGCTTGGCGTAGGGGTCGGTGGCCATGCAACTGTCGCGGTGGTGGCGCAGGTGGTGGTAGCGCATCGCCTCCAGGGTGGAGGCGAGGGGGTAGCCCGCCAGCAGCTCCAGGAGGCGCACCTTGGGCCCCTTGTGGCGCAGGGGCATGTGGCAGACCTCATGCAGGATGACCCCCAGGGCATGAATCCTTGAGGCCACCGCCAGCGCCCACAGCGGCCACAGCCAGCCGGGGGTGAGGGCCATGCCGGCCCAGAAGACGAGGATCCAGGCCCACTCTACCACCGCGTTGCGGAGCTGGGTGTCCGCATCGGCGGCCACCAGCAGGTCCCGCGGCGGGCGGGCGCGGCCAGGGAGTGACGCCTCAGCCAGCGCCTGCTCCAGCGCCTCGGCGGTGACGGGGGCGTTCACTACCGCGCGAGCAGCGGCGCCATCGTGGGGTTGAGGGCCTCGGCGCGGGCGGCCTTGGCCAGGTACTCGCCCGCCTTGCTGGCGTCGCCGCCGCTGGAGGCGATGTCCGCGAGGGTCATCAGGGCCGCGCCGCTGCGGGCGTCGACCTTGAGGGCCTTCTCGGCGGCGGCCTTGGCGTCCTCGCCGCGGCCGGCCTTGTGCAGGGCGGCGGCGTAGCCACCCCAGTTGTCGGCGGTGTCGCCGAGCACCTGGATGCGCTGCTCATAGAGCGCGATGGCGCGGTCGAGGGTGGCCTGGGCGTCCCGCCCGGCGTTCTTCTGGGCCTCGGCGGCGGCCAGCGCGACGTCGGGGTTGGTGGGCTGCGACTTGGAGAGCGCCGTGAGGGCGTCGGCGGCGGCGTCGGGGCCGCTGGCGCGGGCCAGGGTGGCCGCGAAGCTGCGCAGGTCGAGCAGCATCTCGCGCTCGCCGTGGGAGTCCGCCCAGATCGCGTTCTCGAAGCTGCGCTTCGCGGCGGTGTTGTCGCCCCGGGAGGCACGCACCATCGCCAGGCCGAGGCTGGCCCGGTAGCTGCGGGGACCCAGGAGGCGGGAGGCCTGGCGGTAGGCGGCCTCGGCCTCGTTGAGGAGGCCCTGCGCGAGCCAGGCGTTGCCCGCCACGATGGCCAGGTCGCTGTCCAGGTCGAAGTGCTCGTTGTAGATCGCGATGACCGCGTCGAGGTTGCCGAGGGCCAGCTCAGCCTCGGCCAGATCGCCCCAAGCGGTGTGGCAGCTGTTGGACTGGGGGATGGGGCCGGTCCAGGGCTCCTCCTTCTTGTCGGCCTTGTCCTTGGCCTCGCTCGTGTCCACGCGCTCGTCGTAGGGCAGGGCGGCCCAGGCGGCGTACATGTCGCCGGCCGTGCGCAGGGGCTCGCGGGCGCCCTCGTAGTCCCCGTTGGCCAGGTGCAGGCTGCCCAGGGTCAGGTAGGCGGAGCAGTCGTCCGGGGTGCCGTCGATGGCCTTGCGGGCGTGCTCGTAGGCGAGGGTGGGGTCGTTCTTGGCCTGATAGATCTCGGCGAGGCTGGCGTGGGTCCCGGCGGCGGCCTCGGCGTCGGGGGGCTCGCCGGTCTCGGGATCCGGCTCCAGGCCCTTGAGGGTCTCCTCCAGGGTGTGGTCCAGCCAGCTCTGGCGCTTGACCTCGGCGGCCTTGGCGACGGTGTAGGTCATGGCCTGGGGGTCGTAGGCGATGTCCCAGCCCCCGTAGAACTCGCCGTGGAGGAGGAAGTCCCACACCTGCCCGTACTTCTCGACGTGGCCGTCGACGCCCGCCAGGGCCTCGAAGCTGCCCAGCTCGCCGAGCGACAGGGTGGCGGTGCACAGCCCGTAGCCGCTGTTCGACCAGACCCGGTCGCACTCGCCCATCACGGTGTCGATGGCCTCGACGTCGGCGTCGCCGGCGCCGCTCATCGTGACGGTCGGCGCCCCGAAGGCCACCTTGACCGGCTGACCGTTGAACGACCCCTCCAGGATGGCCTGGCGCTCGACCAGCCACTCCTTCTCCCGCCCGTCGCTCTCCTTGCTGTAGTCCTGCATGGTGTAGGGCAGGGTCACGCCGCCGGAGACGGCGCTGGTCAGCTGGCTGGCCTGATCGGCCGAGGCGAAGCGGACGACCCCCTGGCTGGGCAGGATGGCGGCTGCCAGCTCAGGGAAGGCGTGCAGCCCGATGACCCCGTGGGTGGGGTAGGGGCCGGAGCCGCCGGAGGCCTCGGCGAAGACCCGGACGTCGGTGAAGGCGACCTCGCCGATGTGGAAGGAGGCGCCGCCGCCGACGTCGTGCTTCTCCACACCGTCGAGCAGCTTGCCCTTGGCCTCGCCACCGCCGGCCGCCTTGAGGAAGGCCGAGGTCACGGTGACGTGGCTCGCGCCGGGGTCCAGCACCATCAGGAAGCTCTGCGCGTCCTCGCCCTCGCCCGTGGTCACCTCGACATAGGCGCCGGGGATGCCCGGGTCCTGGTGGAAGATGGGGACCTCCACCACGCCGCTGATCGCGACCACGCCGGGCTGGTAGTAGAACTTCTCCCCGGCGGTGCGGCCGACGGGCTTGCTGTCCTTGATGGTGTCAGCCACCTCACCGGCCATCGAGGTCAGCGGCAGGCACAGCGCGATCAGGCTCAGGGTACGCATCACGACTCCGAAACGAGCGGCCACCTATCCTCCCCGTTGCGGGGCTGCATGTCAAAGGGGTTGGCGACGCATCGTCACAGTGCCGTGCCGAACAGGGCATGCTAACGGTCTGCTCCCTCCACTACCTGACAGGGAGCCCCTCATGTCCACGATCTTCGATGTCCACGCCCGCCAGGTCCTCGACTCCAGAGGCAACCCCACCGTCGAGGTCGAGGTCACCGTGGAGGACGGCGTGGTGGGCCGCGCGATCGTCCCCTCCGGGGCCTCCACCGGGGAGCACGAGGCGGTGGAGCTGCGGGACGGCGGGGACGCCTGGATGGGCAAGGGCGTGCTGCGGGCGGTCAGCAACGTCAACGACACGCTCGCCCACCACCTCATCGGGCTGGACGTCCGGGAGCAGGCCGCGATCGACCGGCTGATCATCGACGTGGACGGCACCCCCAACAAGGGCCGGCTGGGGGCGAACGCGCTGCTGGGCGTGTCCCTGGCGGTGGCGCGGGCGGCGGCGCTGGTCCAGGAGCTGCCGCTCTACCGCTACATCGGCGGTACCAACGGCCGCACCCTGCCCACCCCGATGATGAACATCATCAACGGCGGCGCCCACGCCGACAACAACGTCGACGTGCAGGAGTTCATGGTCATGCCCGTGGGCTTCGAGCGCTTCTCGGACGCACTGCGGTGCGGCGCGGAGATCTTCCACACCCTCAAGAAGGTGCTCAAGAAGCGCGGGCTGAACACAGCGGTGGGCGACGAGGGCGGCTTCGCCCCGGACCTGGCCAGCAACGAGGACGGCCTCAAGCTCATCCTGGAGGCCATCGAGGGCGCGGGCTACAAGCCCGGCGAGCAGGTGGTGCTGGCGCTGGACGTCGCCGCCAGCGAGCTGCTGGACAAGGACGGGGCCTACACCTTCGGCGGGGAGGCCCTCTCCGCGGCCGACGTCGTCGGGCTGTACGCGGGCTGGGCCGAGCGCTTCCCCCTGGTCTCCATCGAGGACGGCCTGGGCGAGAACGACTGGGACGGCTGGAAGCAGCTCACCGATCGGCTGGGTGGCCAGCTCCAGCTCGTGGGCGACGACCTCTTCGTCACCACCGTCGGGCGGCTGCGTGACGGCATCCAGCGCGGCGTCGCCAACTCCATCCTGGTCAAGGTCAACCAGGTCGGCACCCTGACCGAGACCCTGGACACCATCGAGCTGGCCCACAAGCACGGCTACACCGCGGTCGTCTCCCACCGCTCCGGCGAGACCGAGGACACCACCATCGCCGACCTCGCGGTGGCCGCGAACACCGGCCAGATCAAGACGGGGTCCTTGAGCCGCACCGATCGGATCGCCAAGTACAACCAGCTCTTGCGGATCGAGGAGGAGCTGGGCGACGCGGCGCGTTATCTCGGGCGGGCGGCGCTCCGTCGCTGATCGAACGCCGCTGACCCTGGAGGACCGATGCGCACCCTTCGCTCCACCCTGGCCATCGCCGGACTGCTCACCCTGGGCTGCATGGGCTTCAAGGATGAGGACGACCCCGGCGAGACCGGGTTCCCCGAGACCGACGCCGACGCGGACGCCGACAGCGACTCCGACACGGACAGCGACGCGGACGCCGACAGCGACGCGGACGCGGACAGCGACGCGGACAGCGACGCCGACACCGACCTCGCCGAGATCCCCGACATCCAGCGGGGCCTGCACGAGCTGGGGGAGCGGCTGCGGGTGGAGGGCCTGGTCGCGGGCGCCGAGACCGAGGCCGGGTTCTTCATGGTGGACAGCGGCGGCGGCGCATGGTCGGGCATCTGGGTCTACATGGGCTCGAACACCGCCAACGTCGTCGAGGGCGACGAGGTGCGGGTGACCGGCCTCTATGAGGAGTACAGCGGCGGGCGCTCCGACGGCGCCATCACCGAGCTGATTGTCGAGGACCCCGCCGACGTCGTGCTGCTGAGCCGGGGCAACACCATGCCCACCCCGGTCCAGGTCTCCAGCGCCGACCTGGGGGACGAGAACAGCGCCGAGCGCTGGGAGTCCACCCTGGTCGCGATTGTAAACCCAGAGGTTACAAATCCCGATCTCGGCTACGGCGAGTGGGAGATCGACGGCCTCGTGCGGGTGGACGACCTGTTCTACGACCCGGGCGAGCTGGGTGACGGGGACACGTTCACCCTCGTCCGGGGCATCCTGAACTACTCCTTCGGGGACTTCAAGATCGAGCCCCGCTACGCGGACGACGTGCGGGGCCACACGCCCGGCGGCTGCCTGGCGGCGCTCTGCGTGGACGATCTGGCGCCCGGGGACCTCGTCATCACCGAGATGATGGCCAACCCGGCGGCCTGCGACGACAACTACTGCGAGTGGATCGAGGTCTACAACGCCACGGGCACGTCCGTCGACCTGGACGGCCTCCAGGTCATCGACGGCGCCGGGCACGCCGGCGCCCTCAGCAACCCCGTCGTGATGAGCGCCGGGGGCTACGCGGTGCTGGGCAAGTCCTCCGCCACGAGCTGGGCGGGCACCGACCTCACCCCGGACGCCTGGTACGGCGGCAGCGTGAACCTGCCCAACTCCAGCGTGAGCTGGATGGAGCTGTACGCGCCCGACACCGGCGTGACCGTGGACGTCTCCGCCAGCTTCAACAACGGCAGCGGCGGCTCGACGGCCGGGGCGTCCTGGCAGCTCAGCCTGCCGCGCCTCAACGCGACCGCCAACGACTCCGAGACCAACTGGTGCGACTCGACCGCGGCCTGGGGCTCCAGCGGCGACCTGGGCTCACCGGGGCAGGCGAACGCGCGCTGCGCGCCCTGACCCGCCTGGGTCGACTCAGGGCGCTACACCCGGGCCGAAGAGGCCCAGCAGCTCCTGGCGGAACGGCTCGTTCACCGCGGCCGCCAGCACGACGGAGACCAGCAGGCCGATCAGGGCGAACACCACGTCCTTGATCAAGAGGCCCGCCGCCACCCGCCAGCCCCGCCCCGAGACGCCCCGCAGGGCCAGGGCCAGCTCGCGACCGCCCAGCAGCCCGATGAACACCCAGGTCGTGCTCATCGGGATCTTCGACTTGACCTTGAAGTAGTACAGGATGACCGCGTAGACGAGGTCGATGATGGTGGCCGGGCGCACATCCACCACGCTGGACTTCTCGTTCACGATCTCCTGGACCCGCTCGCCCCGCATGTAGAACAGCAGGCCCAGGCCCAGGAAGACGACCCCGGCGAAGACGCTGAACTGCACGGTGTCCATCGAGCGGGGGAGGTAGACCGCGATGTTCGCGGCGTCCTGCTGGATCCAGACGCTCCACAGCGCGCCGGAGGTGATCCACTGCGCCACCCGCCAGCCAGCGTGGGCCTCGCCGGTGAACCAGCGGTCCATCGCCTTGCCCAGGATCGACCACACCGCGATGGCGAGGCCGAAGGCCAGGAAGTAGCCGCTGAGGCTCTTGGTCATGACCGAGCCCACGCTGGACGCGCTGGCCGCGAAGCTGGTGAGCAGCAGGAAGGTGGTCGACACCGGCATGCGCAGCCGGGTCAGGATGAGCAGGAACAGCGGCGCGGCCACCTGCAGGAAGCTGAACGACATCGGGGTCTCTTCGAACCCCTTTGCGGTGAGCCGGCCGAAGCTGACGTCGCCGCCGGTGTCCACCCAGCTCCACGCCACCGTGGCCACGAAGATGCCGCCGATGAACAGCCAGAGCATCCACCACGGCTTCTTCTCGTTGGAGGCGATGAAGGTGCCGATGGTCTGGATGGAGTCGTTGCCCACCGCCGCGTAGCTGGCGAAGAAGAAGCCCACCCAGCGGGCGATGGCCGCGTCCTGGTAGGTCGCGCCGACCACGAAGAAGCCGACCCCCAGCAGCGCCAGGAAGGTCCGCTCCCGGAGGATGAACTCGATGAAGTAGTTCGGAAGGTCGGCCAGGCCGAAGGAGGCCTGCGGGTGATCAGGGAGGGTGGGGTCTGCGGCGCTCAAGGGCTGCTCCTGGCCGTCTGCCGCCTCCATCGCGCACCCGGCTGCGCCGTTCAACCCGGGACACCGAAGTGTCACCGGAGGCTCGGAGAGGGCGCTTCAGGAGGGCGCTGACGGAGAAATGTCACAGAGTCGCCGCCGTCGGTGGCCCCCCCATCGGGATGCCCGCCGCGCCGGCCCGGGATAGACGACCTCCATGCGCTCTCGATGGCTCCCCCTGCTCGCGGCTGTGGCGTTCTTCGGCGCCTGCCAGCTCTCCCTCTCCCTGAACGTGCCCCAGGGCAAGCTCGACCAGATCGCGCGTGACGTCGCCTCGGTCGGCCACCCGCTGGGCAAGTTCCGGAGCGCCAGCCTGGTCGGCGGCAGCGCGGGCGGCTGCATGTCGGACGGCGGCGGGCGCTACGTGGACGTCGACATCAAGTACGTCCCGATGGTCGGCAACAACGAGCGCACCATGCGCGTGCGCTTCCACGTCAAGTCCACCGACCCCTGCGAGGTCACCACCGAGGTCCTCTCCGACGACGGGCCCAAGCCGGTGCTGCTGGACAACGAGCTGGCTTCGCCCGCCGTCGGCCAGATGGTCTGCGACGTCCTCTCGGACAAGCCCGAGTCGACGCCCTGATTTCCTGACGGTCAGATCCTGGCCCCGTGCTATGTTGTCGGCATGAACCCCACGCTCCTCTTCGTCGCAGCGGCGCTGTTCGATGGCGCTCTGCAAGCTGAACACACCACCGTCGTCCCCGAGGGGGAGCAGCCCGCCCTCCGTGTCACCGCCACCGACGCCGCGGTCGTCGTGAGCGCGGACTGCGAGGCCGGCGGCCACTCCTACAAATGGATCGGCCAGGGGCTCGGCCCCGGCGACATGGCCCAGTTCTCCTGGAACCGTGACCCCAAGGTCACCCACGCCGACTGCGTGGTGAAGGCCCGCTTCGCCAACGGGCTGGAGAAGACCGAGTCGGTGGCGGTGGACTACGGCTTCGCGGGCGCGCTCGAGGTGGACTCCAGCACCGCGAAGCTGGAGCTGAACCGGCGGGTCATCACGGTGCAGGCCTCCGGCTCGGTCACCGGCGGCCAGCTCACCGCCTACGACGCCGAGGGCAACACCCTGTACAAGGCCGGCGTCAACGCCAAGGGCGGGCCCGGCGAGGTCGTGGTGCGCTGGGAGGGCGCGATCGACAAGGTCGCCCGGGTCGCGCTCACCCTCCACGGCCCCGGCGGCGCGGCCGAGCTGAGCCTGAAGCCCTGACGGTCAGGGGCGGCGCACGGCCACCAGCAGCCGGTCGGTGGTGCCCCGGCTGCACACGTAGAGTTCCAACAGCCCGTCGCCGGTGAGGTCGCCGACCTCCACGTCCAGCCCCATCGCGAGCACCTCGCCGTCGGGGAACATCACGGCGCTCTGGTCGCTCAGCGTGCCCGCGCCGTCGTTGAGCAGCGCCCGCACCGGCCCCTCGCGGAGCTGGCCCATGCCGATGCGGGTGTTGGCGGTCACCAGGTCCAGGTCGCCGTCGCCGTCCAGGTCCACCCACTCGGCGTCCAGGGTCTGGTCGTCGTCCTCGGGGAGCTGCGCGTCGGTGACGTCGGTGAAGGCGCCCGCGCCGTCGTTGAGCAGCAGCCGGTTCTGCTGTCGCAGGCCGCCGCTGCGGAAGCCCACGTTGGCGAAGAAGAGGTCGAGGTCACCGTCGCTGTCGACGTCTCCCAGGCGGGCCTCCCGGGTCTCCTCGGCTTGCGAGGGCAGCGGCAAGGAGCCCGATGGCGCCGGCATGAAGGCGTCGCCGCTCCTCAGAAGCAGGACGTTGTCGGTCTCGTTGGCCACCACCAGGTCCGCGTCGCCGTCGCCGTCGACGTCCCCCAGCTCCAGGTCCTGGGCGGTGGCGCTCTCCTCGGGCAGCCAGGACGCCGTGGCGTCCTCGAACCAGCCCGCCGCGTTGAGCAGGGCGTTGTCCTGGCCGGCGTTGCCCAGCAGCAGGTCCAGGTCGCCGTCGCCGTCCAGGTCGATGAGCGCGGCGGCGTTCGAGGTGCCGTCCACGGCGACGCGCTCGCTGGCCGCGGTGAACCCGCCCGCGCCGTCCCCCAGGTACAGCTCGTTGACGGCGTCGTCCTCGCTGGCGAACAGCAGGTCCAGGTGGCCGTCGCCGTCGACGTCCCCGACGACCACCTCCTCGCTGTCCCGGGCGGCGGCGGAGATGGTCTCGGGCGGCAGAAGGCCCCCGGCGCCGTCGCCGAAGGCGATGAGGTTTCGCTGGAACTCCTGGGCGATGACCACGTCCAGGGCCCCGTCGCCGTTGAGGTCGGCCAGCCGGGCGTCCATGCAGGGGCCGTCGAGCCCTTCGGGCAGGGGCGCCTCCACGTAGCGGATGGGGTCGAGGGGGGCGGCCGTGGAGTCGTCGGGGGTGGGGTCGTCCTTGGCTGTGCAGGCCAGCAGGGTGAGCAGAAGGCGCATCCGGTCCTCCAGAGTACGACGGGGTTCGTAGTACAGGTGGAGTCCGGGAGAGGCCGGGTTGTTAAGGGGCCGCGCCGCTCACTTCACCAGCGCCACCGGCACGTTGCGCGCGATCTCCGCCAGGATCTCGGGGAGCTCCTCGGGCTCGTCGGTCTCGTAGAACCGGCCGTAGCCTCGCGCCAGGTTGGCGAGGAACTGCGTCTGCTCGGCGCTGTAGCTCTTGTTGAGGGAGACCGTGTAGACCGAGATGTCGTTGGCGGCGGCGCGGTCGGCCATGTCGTAGGCGTAGTCCCGCCGGCTGAGCGGGCTGCAGGTCGGGTCGTTGTAGCACTGGTACTTCCCGTCCGAGATCACCACGATGACCTTGAGCGCCTCGGGGTCGCCGTCAGCCAGCAGCAGCTCGATGGCGTCGTCCATGCCCGCGCCCTGGTTGGTGCCGTCGCCGCCCGCGCGGCAGTTCAGCATGTGGTCCCGGTCGCCGTTGGTGGTGTCCGGCGGCATGTCCTTGTCGCACCAGTCCAGGGTGTCCCACACAGCGCGGATGGCGGCGTAGTCCTCGGCGACGTACTGGAGCGGGGTCCAGGGGCTGGGGAAGCCCTCGTCGTCGGTGGTGCCGCCGGTGAAGCAGATCATGGCGACCTGGTCGCCCGGGAAGGTGGCCTCGTTCAGGGCGTCGAGAATGGCCAGGTCGGCCTCGCGCGCCAGGGCGATGTCCGGGGCGAAGGACCCGGTGACATCCTGGACGACGGCGAGGTTGCGGTAGCGCAGCGCGGCGATGGACTCGGTCACCACGTCCACGCTCTCAAACCCCAGGATCGGCGCCATCAGGAGCGGCACGGGGCGGTCCCCGCCCGCGCTGGTGCGGCTGACCTTGACCCGCACGGCGTTGGTGACCTCACCGAAGGGGTCGAAGGTGCGGGTGGCGAAGTCCCAGCCGCCGAAGGTGATCTCGAAGTCGTGGGCGGGGTCGACCAGATCACCGGTCACCCGGTTCATGCTGACGATCTCGCGGGCGACGGCGTGGGCGGTGGACACGTCGCCGCTGGTGCGCAGCGCCACGATGGCGCCGTGGGCGGCGGCGTCGGCGGCGTTCTGGGCCTGGTGGACCACCATCCGGGTGTAGGCCACGTCGACGGACAGGGCGGTGAACGCCAGCAGCGTCGTGAGGGCCAGCGCCAGGATGACCAGATAGCTGCCCCACTTCCAGCGGAGGGAGGGCTGCTCCTTTGGGGGGTCGGTCGTCATGGAGGCTCCCGGTTGCGGGTCTCCTTGAACGTCGCCACCGGACGGCGTCGGGGCCAGTGCGCGGGATCAGGGTTTCGGAGAGAGGACCTTGCCGGTCAGGGTCGTGTCATCGAGCGCGCGCAGCCCGAGCGTGGCCACCGCCGCCCCCTCCACGGCGATCAGCGCGTTGACCCGCACCGGCGCCAGCGCCCCGGCCAGCGAGCCCGCGAGGGAGAGCAGCGCGGCCTGCGCCGCCGCGGCGAGCGCCTGGTCCGGGGCTGCCTGGCGGGCGAGGGGAGAGACCACAAAGAGCACCCCCGGGCCGACAGCCGGGTCGGCCTGGGTGGCGAAGGCGCGGGCCAGGCGGGCGGGCGCGATGGCCCCCACCGCGAAGACGGCCTCCGCGTCGGCCTGCGCCCAGTCCACCGCAGGCGCCTGCCGGCTGGCGGCGTGGATGAGGTGGTCCAGGGGCGCCGTGATCGCGAGCAGGGTCTCGGGATCCCGGGTGATGTTCCAGGGCACCGCCCGCGCCCCGAGCTCGTCTGCGGCGGCGCGCAGCCGCTCGGCCTGCCGCCCCACCATCAGCACGGTGTCCCCTCGGACGCTCAGCGCGCGAGCCAGCGCGAGGCCGGCGCCGGTCGCCGCGCCGGTGATGAGCACGCGCCTGGGGGGCCGCTCAGCCATCGGCGCGGGCCTCGATGAAATTATTGAAACCCCTCCACGGCGCGGCGCATCTCTGGAGGCGTATCGCAGGGAGCGTCGGACCCACCCCAGACGCAGCAGGCGTTTCCACATACCGGCCATGAGTCATGGTCTGTGTCTCCATCGCCAACGGTGACCGTCTTCCCTGCGGACTTCTTCTCTGACATCCCACGGCTCCGGCGGCGAGGCACCTCGGTTCCCTCCCTTTTTCACCCCTCCTTTTCCGAGGTGCCCTCGTCGTCGGCCTTTCCGCTGTCCAGGAGCTGGCGGCGGAGGATCTCAAGGGTGTCATCCAGCGGCGCGTCCCAGCGGAGCGCCTGCCCGGTGGCGGGGTGCTCCAGCCCCAGCACCGAGGAGTGCAGGGCGAGGCGGGGGGCGGCCAGGCGGACGCGTCGGGGCGCGTAGAGCGGCTCGCCCAGCACCGGGAAGCCCCGCTCGGCCAGGTGGATGCGGACCTGGTGGGTGCGGCCGGTCTCCAGCCGGCACTCGACCAGCGAGACGTCCCGCGGCAGCAGCTCGACCCGGCGGGCGTGGGTGATGGCCACGACGGGGCGCTGGTGCGGGGGCCGCCGGGCCTCCAGCGCGGGGTGGGCGTCTACGCTGCCCCGCAGCCCGTCGCCGCGGTTTCGGAGCAGCATCGTCTCGATGCGCAGGGGCTTCGCCGGGAACTGGTGCCGCACCAGGGCGAGGTAGCGGCGCTCGATCCGGTGGGCGGTGAGCTGCTCGATGAGGGCAGCGCGGGCGCGCTCGGTGCGGGCCACCAGCATCAGGCCGGAGGTCTGCTCGTCGAGGCGGTGGACCGGCATCGCGCGGCCCAGGATGCGGGCGGCGACGCCGATGACGTCGGGCTCCTGGTTCCGGCCCGGGGCCGGCACGGCGAGCATCCCGGCGGGCTTGTAGACGACGGCGAAGTGGTCATCCCGGAAGACCACGGCCAGATCACGCCCCGGGGTGATTCGGGGGGCCCGGGGGTTGACGGAGACCTCGGCGGGGTCCACCAGGCGGCCGCCGTCGGCGGTGGGCACGCCCCGCACGGCGACCTTGCCGGAGCGCAGCGCCGTGCGGGCGTCCTTGCGGGCGGGCAGCAGGGTCAGGAGGTGATCGAAGAGGCGGGTCAAGGTGGGCTCGCGGGAGGAGGGGGGCCCTCTCTAACCTGACGAATCCACCGGTCGCACGCCGCCTCGTGTCAGGGTAGGTTGCAGGGACCCTGGAGACCGGAGACCCCATGCGCACATCCCTCCTGCTCGCCCTGTCCTTGACCCTGTTCGGCTGCGGCAAAGGCTCTGACGCCGACGGCGATGGCTTCTACGAGGACCAGGACTGCGACGATGGCGACGCGGCCGCCTACCCCGGCGCCCCCGAGCTCTGCGATGACCGCGACAACGACTGCGACGGAGAGGTGGACGAGCTGCCCGACGACGGCCCCATCTGGTACGCCGACGCTGACGGGGACGGCTACGGCAGCGCCGACTACGCCCTGCCCGCGTGCACGCCGCCCGCCGGGTACATCGACAACAGCGACGACTGCAACGACCTCAACGCCCTGAGCTACCCGGGCGGCGAGGAGTGGTGCGACGGGGATGACAACGACTGCGACGGCACGGTGGACGAGTCCGGGGTCGACGCGACCATCTGGTACCCCGACGACGACGGCGACGGCTACGGGCGCCAGGGCAGCGTGCCCGTCCAGACCTGCGACGCCCCCGAGGGCTACGCGGACAACGACGACGACTGCGACGACGCGGACGGCGAGGTCAACCCGGAGACCTACTGGTTCGCCGACAGCGACGGCGACGGCTACGGCAACCCGGAGATCTACGTCCGCTCCTGCGCCCAGCCCGTCCCCTATGTCGACAACCAGGACGACTGCTTCGACGGCGACAACACCGTCTACCCGGGCGCGCCCGAGGTGTGCGACGGCCAGGACAACGACTGTGACGGCGCGGCCGACGACGCCGACGACGACGTCACCGACGTCACGACCTGGTACCCCGACCTCGACGCCGACGGCTTCGGCGACGACGCGTCGGGGGTCGTCCAGTGCAACGCGCCCACGGGCTACATCGACGAGGGCGGCGACTGCGACGACACCGCCAGCGACATCAACCCGCGCGCCCTCGACGAGTGCGACGGGGTGGACAACGACTGCAACGGCGTCACCGACAACGGCTGCCCGCTGACCATCGACACCGCGCCTCTGGACCTCGTCGGGACCACCTCCAGCGACTACTTCGGCTACAACCTGGAGGGCGACGGCGACTACGACGGCGACGGGAACGCTGACCTGGCCGTGGGCGCCTATGGCAACGACACCGCGGCCTCCGGCGCCGGAGCGGTGGGCCTGTTCTACGGCCCGCTGGGCACCGGCTCGCTGAGCGACACCGACGCGGGCACCGTGCTGGTGGGCCTCGCCTCGTCGGACTACTTCGGCTATGCCCTCGGCGGCCCGGTCGACGCCAACCAGGACGGCCAGGACGACCTCATCATCGGCGCTTATGGCGAGGACACCAGCGGCTCCAGCGCGGGCGCGGCCTACGTGTTCTACGGCCCCATCACGACCAGCTCGCTGCTGCTGGCCAGCGACGCCGACGTGATCATCTACGGCGCCTCCGACAGCGACTACGTCGGCCAGTACGTGGTCGACGACGCCGGGGACATCAGCGGCGACGGCGGCGTTGACCTGGTGGTCGGCGCCCACGGCGATGACGCGGGTGGCTCCGGCGCGGGGGCGCTGCTGTTCTTCTACGGCCCCACCAGCGGCACCTACACCACCGACAACGCCGACGCCGAGATCATCGGCGCGGCCACCAACGACTACGTGGGCTATCCGGCCGCGGTCGGCTACGATCTCGATGGTGACGGCGTCTCGGACGTCGCCTATGGCGCGTCGGGCACCAGCTCGGGCAGCGGCTCCGACGAGGCCTACCTGATCCTCGGGCCCATCGCCGGCTCAGTCGACGCTGAGGACGCGGACATCCTCTTCCAGTCGCCCTCCTTCGCCAACGCCACGGGGTGCCACGTCGAGGCCGGGGACCTCAACGGCGACGGCAACGTGGATCTTCTGTTCGGCTCCAAGTACGACGACGACGGCGGCGCCAGCGCGGGCGCGGTGCTGATGGTCTACGGGCCGTTCTCCACCAACGTCGACCTGGCCTCGGACACCGACTTCAAGGTGCGCGAGGCCACGTCCAACGAGTTCTTCGGCGCCAACTACAACATGGTCGAGACCGGCGACATGGACGACGACGGCACCGACGACCTGTGGGTGGGCTCCTACAGCAACTCCGAGGCCGCCACCAGCGCAGGCATGGCCGCGCTGTTCTACGGCCCTCTGTCCGGCACCATCGCCCTGAACCAGGGCGACCGGGTGGCCTTCGGCGACTCCAGCAGCGACTACCTGGGCAACGACGGCGACATCGCGGACCTCGACGGCGACGGCCTCAACGACCTCATCGTCGGGGCGCGGGGCTGGAGCGCCTCCAAGGGCCACGTCGGCGTCTGGTTCGGCTCCGGGTTCTGACCCTCTGAGCCTGAGCGCGCCTACAGCTCCGCCTGCGCCTCGTCGACGTCGTCCTCGTCGAAGCGGCTCCGCAGGCGGATCGGCGAGCGCTCCTTCCGTCTCTTCGCCGCGCGCAGGTTGAGCATCTCCACGAACACCGAGAAGCCCATCGCGAAGTAGACATAGCCCTTGGGCACGTGGACGTGCATGCCCTCGACGACCAGGGTGAAGCCCACCATCAGCAGGAAGGACAGCGCCAGCATCTTGATGGTGGGGTGCTCCTCGACGAAAGCGCTGATGCGCCCGGCGGAGAGCAGCATGACGCCCACCGCCAGCACCACCGCGATGATCATGACGACGACGTCCTCGGCCATGCCCACCGCGGTGATGACCGAGTCCAGCGAGAACACGATGTCCAGCACCGCGATCTGCAGGATGGTCTGGCCGAAGCCGACCTTCCCCCGGCCGGCGTCGGCGTCCTCCTCGGTGCCCTCCAGCTTGTCGTGGATCTCCCGGGTGGCCTTGTAGATCAGGAAGACCCCGCCGGAGAGCAGGATCAGGTCCCGCCCGGAGACCGCGTGCTCGCCCACCTGGAACAGCGGCTCGATGAGCTGCATGATCCAGGAGATCGAGAGCAGCAGCAGGATGCGGGTGCCCATCGCCCCGATCAGCCCGAGGTTGCGGGCCCTGGGCTGCTGCTCCTCGGGCAGCCGCCCGGTCAAGATCGAGATGAAGATGATGTTGTCGATGCCCAGGACGATCTCGAGCGCCGTGAGCGTCGCAAGGGCCAGCCAGGCCTCAGGGTTGGTCAGCCAATCCAAATTCCACCTCAGCGGGCAGGCTACCCCGCCGGGTTGCGGATCACCAGCAGGCGGGGCTCGGTCATGTCCTCGATGGCCCAGCGCAGCCCCTCGCGGCCCAGACCGCTGTCCTTGACCCCGCCGTAGGGCATGTTGTCCACCCGCCAGGAGGGGACGTCGCCGATGACGACCCCGCCCACCTCCAGCTCGTCCCAGGCCCGCTGGATCCGGTAGATGTCCCGGGTGAACACGCCGGCCTGAAGCCCGAAGACGCTGTCGTTGACCTCGTCCAGGGCGTCCTGGAAGTCGGTGAACCGGGAGAACAGCGCCATCGGCCCGAAGGCTTCCTGGGCGTAGGCGGGCTGGTCGCGGGGCACGCCCTCCAGCAGGGTGGGCTCCAGCATCGCGCCGTCCCGGCCGCCACCGCACAGGAGCGTGGCCCCCGCGTCCACCGCGTCCTGGATCCAGCCATGCAGCCGGCCGGCCTCCTTCTCGGAGATCATCGGGCCGATGAAGGTCTCGGGATCCTTGGGGTCGCCGCACTTCAGCGCCCGGGTGGCCTGAATCATCCGGGCCTTCAGATCGTCGTAGATGGCGTCGTGGGCGATGATGCGCTGCACGCCGATGCAGCTCTGCCCGGACTGGTAGAACGCCCCGATGACGATGCGCTCGACCGCGTCGTCGAGGTCGGCGTCCTGGTCCACGATGACCGCGGCGTTGCCGCCCAGCTCCAGGATGACCTTCTTCTTGCCGGCGCGGGCCTTCAAGGCCCAGCCGACCTCGGGGGAGCCCGTGAAGCTCAGGAGCTTGAGCCGGGGGTCGGTGGTGAACAGGTCTGCGCCGTCGCGGCTGCAGGGCAGGATGGAGAACGCGCCCTCGGGCAGGTCGGTCTCGGCGAGCACCTCGCCGATGATGAGGGCGCCCACCGGGGTGAGGCTGGCCGGCTTGAGGATGAAGGGGCAGCCCGCCGCGATGGCCGGGGCGACCTTGTGGGCCACCAGGTTCAGGGGGAAGTTGAACGGGGCGATGAAGGAGCAGGGCCCTATCGGCACCCGCTTCCACATCCCCATGCGGCCGGACGCGCGGGCGCTGATCTCGAGGTTCATCACCTCGCCGTCGACGCGCACCGCCTCCTCGGCGGCCACCTTGAAGGTGTCGATGAGCCGGGTGACCTCGCCCCTGGCATCCCCGATGGGCTTGCCGGCTTCGACGCACAGGGCCATCGCCAGCTCGTCGAAGCGCTCCCGGAACCGCGCCACGCAGTGCTCCAGCACCTCCTGGCGCTGGTAGGGCTTCATGCGGCGCATGGGCCCCGCCGCCGAGACGGCCGCGGCGATGGCCTGGTCGATGACCGAGGCGTCGGCCCGCGCCACCCGGGTGGCCACCTCGCCGGTGTACTTGTCGGTCACCGGCAGGTCGTCGTTGGCCGCGACCGGCCGGCCGGCCAGGTAGAAGGGGTAGCGCTCGTTCATCACGTCGGCTCCGGGGCAGGCGGATCCTGTAGCCGCCCGCCCCGACCCGCCGCTACTCCTTGAGGCCCTTGTACTCGACGTGCAGGGAGAGGTCCTCGTCGAGCACCAGCAGCTTCTCGAAGAGCAGGGCCTGGCCGTCCACTGGCATGGCGACGTCCACCGGGGCCACGCCGCCCTCGACCGCCTTCTCCTGCACCTGGTAGGCCTGCTGCATCTCCTGCTGGGCCACCTGGCTCAGGTACTCGCCCTCGGGGGTCACCGGGGTGGAGAAGTACTCGACCTCGCGCAGGGTGCAGTCGACGCTGCGGGACTTGATCTTGGCGTCCCACGGCACATACAGGCTCCACCGCAGGTAGGTGATGGGCACGTCGGCCTTGGGGAGCTGGAGGTCGATGGCGCCCTTGCCGGCCTCGTCGGGCGGGGTGCCGTCCTCGACCCAGACCACCTCGACGGTGAACGCGGCGAGGGCGCCGCCGGAGGCGCGGCTGCGGACCAGGGGCACCAGCACCATGCCCTGCTCGTCGCGGGCGGGCTTGACGGCCTTGGCGGCGACCTTCACCGACCAGATCTCGGCGCCCTCGGGCATGGTCAGCCGCAGGAACTGGCGGCGGTTGTTGCGGACGTGCCAGCTCATGCGGTGCATGACCCGCCCGTCGGCGGTGACCATCGACATCGCCTCGGCGGTGTCGGCGATGGTGACCAGCACGTCGACGTCCTCATGCTGGGCGATGCTCAGGGGCACGGTGTAGTCGGCCTGGCGGTACTTGTAGCCCAGCAGCACCGGCTGGTCGGTGCGGCCGAGCACGCTGGCGGGCAATTCACGGACGTCGATGCGGCGTGCGCCCTTGACGTCACCGGAGACCACCTCCAAGGTGGACAGGGCGGCCACGCCCACGAAGCCCTTGACGCGCTCGACGCCATCGACGCCGACCACCGGGACGGCCGTGCTGACCGTGCCCTCGGGCAGGGCCCGCTCGTAGTCGAGCATCAGGCGGTAGGCGCCCAGGGCCTCGAAGTTGAGGTCCACGTTGATGCGCTGGAGGTCGCCCTCCTTGACCGAGGTCCACTCCCGGATGCCGGAGCCCGTCACGTCGAGCACCGCCACGTCGGCGGGCAGGGTGACGCTCAGGCTCTCCACGCCCTTGTGGACGATGGTCATGTTCACGTCGCTGTGGCCGGAGACGACGCCCTCGGCGATGCCGACGAGGCTGTGGACCTCGGCGTAGGCCCGACCCTCGGCCGCCGCGCCGCCCTGCTCCTCCTCGACGATCTCCCGCTGCCAGGAGACGGCGAGGTTGCCGGTGGCCGGCAGGATGGCGGTCATCCGCCGGTTCTCGCCGCGCAGCTCGTCGGTCACGAGCTGGGCCTGGGCCACGGTGAACTCCAGGTTCTCGTCGCCGGGCACGTCCAGGGTGACCTCCGTGCCGCCGCTGGGGGCCATGCGGAAGCTCAGGCTGGAGGAGCCGTTGGACTCGAAGACCTGGGCGGCCAGCTCGAGCTGCACGTTGAGGGTGCCCTTGCGGTCGGTGATGAGGGTGTACCAGCCGCCGTCGATGTAGATGGGCGCGTCGGCGTTGTTGAGCTTCGCGCTGCGCAGGGCCACGCTGGTGGGGGCCAGGGGCACGGTGACCCAGCCCTTGTCCTTGTGGATCTGGACCTGCATGCGCACGTCGAACAGCGCGGACTCACCCTCGTCCACCACCTGGCCGGCGTAGGTCGCCCGGTTGATGGAGTAGGCGCGCGGGGCCGGCTCAGGCTTCTCTTCGGGGGCCTGCCCCTTCTCGTAGAGCTGCTTGAAGTCGTTCCAGGGCATCACGACCTTGGCGTCGGGCAGATCCCCCGGAGCCGCGAGGACGATGGAGGTCAGGATCAGAAGGGCGTTCATCGGGTCTCCCGGTAACGGAGGATCAAGGTCGGTTGCTCACCAGAGGCGAGCAACCGCTGGCCGACGATGACGGTCTCGCCGTGGTCGGGCAGCGGGATGGCAAAGGTGGTGGAGGCCAGCGCCGGGCGGTCCGGCATGGCGGTGCTGAGGGTGACGGCGTGGGCGCCAGCCGGAGCGGCGATCGGCGGGGGCGGAGGGGCGGCGGACTCCTTCTTGGCACCCAGGCTGATGCTCGGCATTCGCACGGCGCTGCGGCGTTCCTGGACGACCGCGACACTGCTCGTGGTGTAGCCGAATTCGATGGAGGGCTCTGGCTCCGGGGGGGGGGACGGCTCCGGCTCAACGGGCTTCGGCGGCGGCGGCGCGCCTGTCGTGGTGCCAGGCGCGGACGCGACGACACCCTGGTAGGCCCGGCCGGTCGGGACGCTCTGGAGGAACTCCTTGGTCAACACGGGGCCTCGCTGGTCGGACCGGGTGTCCTCGGCGACGCCGTCGTCGCCGTTCCGCGAGCGATCTCGACCGTTCTCCTCGGCGTGGCCGCCGCCTCCGTTCAGCAGGATCGCGGCGTCGGGGGAGACCAGCTCGCCGGAGATCTCCTCATCCTCGAAGTTGTAGGTGTTGTAGACGGGCTCCTCGACGACGATCGACGCCGGGGCCTCTGCGACCGCCCCTGCGCCATAGGCCACACCCCCCGCGCCCACGCCGCTCGCGGAGAAGCCGCCCACGCCGCCGCTCTCGCCCTCGACGGAGAAGCCGCCCCGCCCGTCGAACTCGGCGGTGTAGCCCAGCATCGAGAGCTCTTCGGCGAGGCGACGCTGCATCTCCTCGTCGCCGGAGGAGGCGGCCTCCTGGGCCACCTCTCCGATGAGATCCAGCCGGTCCTCGGGGGGCAGATCGAGGAGGGGATCGTAGATCTTGATCATCTGGCGCTGGACCACCACCCGCTCCGCCTCGCCGGACTCGGTCGCGGGCGGCGGGACCTCGCTTGGGGGGGGGCGGTCGACAGGCGCGATCTTCTTCTTCTCCTCCCGCACCTGGGCGAGCTTGGCGGAGGAGCTGCTGGAGCGGTAGGCCATCTCCCGGGACTCCTTCTGCTCGTAGCGCTGCAGCTCGTCGGCCAGCTCGACGGACCGCTCCAGCTCCTCGATGGCCTTGTCGTAGTCGCCCCGGGCCATGGCCTCGTCGGCCTTGCGCATGGCCTCCTCCTGGGCCAGCTCCTCGTCCGCCACCTTGGCGCGGGCGAGATCCTTGACCCGCCGGTTCATGGCCTCGTCATTGGCGTCGCCGGTGGACTCGTTCCCGGCCAGGACGTCGAGGTTGGACTGGAGGCGGACGGCGTTGTCGTTGTCCGGGTCCAGCTCCAGGGTCTGGTCGATGTAGGACTGGGCCAGGTCGAAGTCGTTGTCCTGGTAGGCGTCCAGCGCGGCGTTCCAGGTCTCCCGGGCGGCGCGCTCGCTGACGTCCACCACGGTGGTGGTGGTGGCGTAGACCATCTCGGCGGAGGTCTCACCGGGGAGCTGGGCGCTGCCGGCCTCCCGCTTCGCGGTGTAGCCGGGGGGCAGCCGGACCTCCCACTCCAGCCGGGCGACGGGGGCGTCGAAGACCGGCAGCACCAGCTCCCGCTCGCCCTTGCGCGCCCAGACCGGGCCTTCGCCCACGAAGGTCAGCTCCACGTCCAGCGCGGTGAGCCCGGCGAGGGTCTCCACCGAGCGCTCCAGCGGGACAGCGGTGGTGCCGTCGGCCTTGCGCACCGGGGCGACCGAGTCGCCGTTGACCCGCGCGCCCCACAGCGCCATGCCCGCGGGCGGGGCGACCTCCAGGTACTGGCGCGACTCGTTGCGCACGTCCAGGGTGCAGCGCAGCAGGCTGCGGCCGCTCTCGGCGTAGGCCACGACGCAGACCGCCCGGTCGATGACCAGGGGCGGCCCTTCGATGTTCTCGAGCTTGAGCGCCTGGATGTCGAGCCCGCCCTTGCCGGTCCAGGCGGCGGCGGCCGGGGCGTCACCGACCGCGCGGGTCCAGGCCGGCAGCTCGGAGAGCGCGGCGGTGCGCAGGCCGCCGGTGGCGGTGGGGGAGAGCAGGGTCTCGGCGTCCCCCGCCAGGGTCAGGTGCCCGGTGGAGGAGTTCACGCCCTGCGGCTCGGGGGGGGTGAGCCGGGTCTTCTCCTCCTTGAAGGGCTGGCGCCAGCTCAGGGTGACCTCGAAGCCGCCCTCCACCGGGGCGTTGGGGCGCAGGGTGATGCGGTCGCCGCTGCGATCCCAGCCGGCGAGGTTGGCGCCGGTGACCTCCAGCTCCGAGAGCCCGCCGGGCAGCCGCAGGGAGAAGCTGTCCACCGACCCCCGGCGCACCGCGAAGCGCGCGCGGGCCCGCACCGCCAGCTCGCCCTCGTCCAGCCAGGCGGCGGTGGCCACCTCGGCCTGGACCACCGGCAGGACCGGCGGGGGAGGGGCCTCGGGGCGCCAGCGCATGTTCAGATAGTCGTTGGGGGGAAGCGCGCCGTCGACCGCGCCGTCCACCTCGAAGGACAGGCCCTCGCCGACGGTGACCACCCGCTGGCGCGCGGCGGTGGCCACCAGCACCCGGACCTCGGTCGCGGCCAGGGGCAGGTGCCCCTCCACCCGCAGGGTCAGCGGGCGTCCCTCGACCCGGGTGACCCACCACCAGTTGCCGTCCGGGCCGTGGGAGACCGCGTCGCTGCCCTCGGCCAGCATCACCCGCCCGTCCAGCACCCGCACCGCGGCCCAGCCGGGCGCGATGGGGATCAGTCGGATCTCCTGCACCACCCGCGCGCCGCCGTCGACCGGCTCCACCGTGGTGGTGGCCTCTGCCACCGCCCAGCGGGCGGGGGGCGCGTCCTCGATCTCCGGGCTCGGACGATCGAGCAGAGCGAGGGCCTCGTCCAGATCCAGCACCGTGGGATCGGCGGCGTGGGCGAGGGTGGCGAGCAGCAGCAACAGCACGGGGGACCTTGGCTCCTGGGGAAGCGGCCGGACAACGGACGACCCCCGAGGTTCCTTACACCGTCCGGTGAGCCGCGCAACGCCGCTGCGGCGCAGGTGCCGTGGTGGTGTTATTCCGGGCGCCCTTCAAGCCGCTTGAGGACCCCATGCCCGTCGACGCCAGCGCCTTCTACCCGGCCGATCCCAAGGCCGCCGCCCACGCCCTCAACCCCCTCGCCGCGACGATGGAGGGCTCCCGCATCCTGGGGATCGCCTACCAGGTCAGCGCGATGCAGGCCGAGGGGCAGGAGGTCTGCAACCTCACGGTCGGCGACTTTGATCCATCCTCGTTCAACGCCCCGGTGGCCCTGCGCGCGCGGATCGCCGAGCTGACCCTGGCCGGCCACACCAACTACCCGCCCGCCGACGGCGTGCCCGTGCTGCGGCAGGCCATCGCCGACTTCTACGCCGAGCGGCTGGGGGTGCGCTTCCCGATGGCCAGCGTGGTGGTGGGCAGCGGGGCCCGGCCGCCCCTCTACGCCGCCCTGCGCTGCCTGCTCGCCCCGGGCGACGTCTACCTCTACGCCCTGCCGAGCTGGAACAACAACTACTACACCCACCTCAACGGCGCGAAGGCGGTGACCGTGCCCACCCGGGCCGAGGACGGCTTCATGCCCACCGCCGCCGACCTGCGGCCCCACCTGCCCCAGGCCCGGGTCCTGCACCTCAACAGCCCGCTGAACCCCTGCGGCACGGTCATCCAGGCGGACGTGCTGGCGGAGATCTGTCAGGACATCGTGGCCGAGAACCGACGCCGCGAGGGCACCGGCCAGAAGCCGCTGTTCCTGATCTACGACATGGTGTACTGGCTGCTGACCTACGGCGACGCCACGCACGCCGATCCGGTCGCGCTGGTCCCCGAGATCGCCCCGCACGTCATCTACATCGACGCGATCTCGAAGTGGCTGGCGGCCACCGGGCTGCGGGTGGGCTGGGGCGTGGTGCCGGCCTACCTCCAGCCCAAGTTCAAGGCCCTCATCGGACACATGGGCTCCTGGGCCCCGCGCCCCGAGCAGATGGCCACCGCCTGGCTCCTGCGGGAGACCCGGGTGCTCGACGGCTTCCTGGACGAGCTGCGCGGCGACGTGCGGGCCCGGCTCGAGCTGATCCACCGCAGCTTCTCGCGCATGACCGACGAGGGGCTGCCGGTCGAGGCGATCGAGCCCCAGGGCGCCATCTACCTCTCCATCCGGGTCAACCTCATCGGCCGCAGCCTGCCCGACGGCACGCCCATCACCACCAACGAGCAGATCCGCAACTACCTGCTCACCGAGTCCCGGGTGGCGGTGGTGCCCTTCCAGGCCTTCGGGCTGGAGGACGAGACCGGCTGGTTCCGGATGAGCGTCGGGGCTGTGGCCCTGGATGAGCTGTCCGATGCCCTGGATCGCCTGGAGGTCGCGGTCCGCAAGCTGCTGTGATCCTGCTCCTGCTGGCTTGCTGGCCCGAGGGCCCGACCGAGGCGGAGTGCTTCGACCGGGCCCGCGCCGCGCCCACAGTCAGCGAGGCGATGCTGTGGTGCGACCGCATCCACACCCAGTCCACCCGCGGCGACTGCGTGCTGTCCGTCATCGAGCGGCTGGGCGCCGAGGATCCGGGCATCTGCGGCACCCTGCTCCCGGGCAGCGACGCGCGGGATCGGTGCTGGGTGACGCTTGGCTCCAACCGCGCGGTCCGGGCCGAGGACCGGGCCGCCTTCTGTGAGGAGTCCGGCCCCTACGTCCGCCCCTGCCTCGACGCCCTCTGGCAGGAGGAGCTGGCCCTGCGCCTGCGCACCCCAAGCCGCGCGACTGTATTGAATGATGAGATCGAGGCGCTGGTGCAGCGTCACAGCGCCTGGCAGGCCGACGTCGGGGAGCGCCTCCGCAGGGCGGGGTGGTGGGGCTGGCAGCGCCAGCAGGCGTCGCTGGACACCGCGCTGTGCGAGGACGTCGCGCCCTGCGTCGCGGCGATGGTCGAGCGGGTGCAGCACGAAACTCTGGCGCTCATCCAGCGGGACCCGGAGACGGCGCGGGCGGTCTGCGCGGAGGACCTGGGCGGGCTGCGCTTCACCCGGGACCTGCCTCGGCTGGGCGACGACGCGACGCTCGCCGAGGCCACGCGGCGCTTCGCGGCGGGCTGGTGCGCTGACGGGGCGGTGCCAGCGCCGCCGGTCGACGCGCCGCCGGAGCTGGTGCCGGCGCGGCCGCCCGGGGTGCGGTCCCCCTGAAGCCGGAGATGGCTCAGCTGTACCGGTGGCCCTCGGGCAGCGCCTCCTCGGGGAAGGCGTGGCCCTCGGCCTCCAGGACCAGCAGCCCGAGGCTGTGCTTGCAGGGCTGCCTTCGGGAGGGGCAGCTGCACGCCAGGCGGTCGCCCGAGGCGAACACCGCGTAGGTGTCGCCCTTGCTGCCCACCCCCACGCCCCACAGGGCGTCGCCGTCGCGGCCCAGCCGGCGCCACTTCGCCGGGTTCGCCTGCTTGCGGGCGGCGGCGAAGGCGCGGCTGTCGGGGCTCAGGGCTTTGATCTCATCGAGGGTCTTCATGGTTCAGGCCTGGTACACGGCGAAGACGCCGTGCTTCGTTGTCCAGCCCTGCCACAGGAAGTCCGCGCCCTCCTGCAGGGTGGCGGCGTTGACGTAGCGGGGGTTGAAGGTCTCGTTGCGAGCGGCACTGCTCATGCTGGAGGACAGCATGCGGCAGGTCTCCGGGCTACGCCAGCGCACCTCACCCACGCCGTACGTTGTGTCCGGCACCGTGAGCCAGGGCGCCTCGCAGCGGCCGAACGCCAGCGACCACAGAGCGTACTCGCCCTCGTCCGGGTAGAACTCCAGGCAGCACCGGGTGTGGTCCAGGCGCCGCATGAGGTGCTCCACCGCCCGGCAGGCGGGGCCGCCAAGGGGGTGCTCCCGCCCCTTGGGCAGGAAGATGAACGTGCCCCGCGCCATCAGCTCGAAGGCCGGCCGGAGCGCCTCGTCCGGGAGGTCGGCCAGCAGCGCGTCGAACGCTGTGGGGTCGTCGCCCTGGACCCAGGCGCGCAGCGCGAGGGGATCCAGCAGGAGGAGGTCGAGGAACTTGCTGCCCATGCGGCCCCATAACACACCCGGGCGCGGCTTGGGGCGGCGCGCGCGGCGGGTTAGATTGACCGCGCACGATCGAGGAGAGCCCGGCGTCATGGTCGACCCGTCGTGGCCCGCGACCCCCAGCCAGCCGGGCATGCAGACCAGTCTGGTCGCCGCCACGGTCACCTTCGCGGTGGCCCGGGGGCTGCCGATGGAGCGCATCACCCAGGCCACCGGGTTGACCTTCAACGACCTGATCGAGCCCCAGGGGCGGCTGCCCGAGCGCGCCCTGCCCACGGTGTGGCGCCTCCTGAGCGAGGCGTACCCCGGCGAGGCTCTGGCCCTGGAGATGGCCAGCGTGGCGCCGTTCTCGTACTTCGGGTCGCTCCTGCACGCCGCGCGGTACGCCGACACCTTCGGGGACGCGGTCCGTGTGTTCGTGCGCTATCGTCGGGTGCTGTCGGACCGGCTGCACGTCGCCACGGTGGCGTCCGACGACGAGGTGGCGATCGTCATCCATCACCCGAACGACGCGCTGGACGGTGGCTTCGGCGCCGAGGTGGGCCTGGGCATCGCCTCCCGGTTCATCCGGGAGATCCTGGGGGAGGAGGAGAGCGCTGAGCGGATGGAGTTCGTTCACCAGCCCTTCGGGCCCCTGGCTGCCTACGAGGACTTCTTCGGGGTGCCCGTGCGCTTCGGGTGCCCCCAGAACGCCGTGGTGGCCCGCCGCGCGGTGCTGGATCGCCCCAACCGTCTCCGCGACGCCACCCGATACAGCTTCCTGCAGGGGCACCTCGACCTGGTGGCCGAGCGGCTCGCCGCCCGCGCCGAGAGCAACGAGATGTCCCGGGTGCGGGAGTCCATCGCCCGCAACGCCGAGCGCTCCGAGTACGGCGCCGAGCCGCTGGCGCGGCGGCTGGGCATGAGCCTGCGCAGCCTCCAGCGCCTCACCCGGGCCCACGGCACCTCGGTGCGGGCCCTGCTGGAGGAGGCCCGGGAGGCCAACGCCCGCCAGCTCCTCAGCGACCCGCGCCTCAGCGTCGAGGAGATCGCCTTCCTGCTGGGGTACGCCGAGGACCGTGCGTTCCGGCGGGCGTTCAAGCGGTGGACCGGCCACACCCCGGCGCAGCTTCGGCGGGTGGGCGGGTAGAGGCCGGTTGACACCCCCCTCGGGGATCCGTACCTTGTCTGCAGGGACCCCTCCACGCCAGCCCACGCCGGGCTGGCGTTTGTGTGTGCGGTCTCCCTTCGATGCTCAGAATTAAACACAAACTCAATGAACGCGGCCCCCGCGCGCTGGCCGGGGTCCGCCTGGAAGGAGCACCACACATGGCTGAAGCAACACAGACCCTCGACCTCGCCCGGCAGGGCGTGGCCGCCCGGATCTCCGGGCAGGATGACGTCACGGTGCGCCGGGACCTGCCGGTGGACAGCGCCGCCGACGTCCTCTTCGATCTCTACCTGGCCGCCCCGCGGCCCGCCCCGGTCGCGGTGCTCGTGTCGGGCTACCCCGACCCGGGCTTCCAGGCGCAGCTCGGCTGTCGCTTCAAGGACATGGCGTCGGTGCAGGACTGGGCGCGCATGCTCGCGGCCTCCGGCGTGGCGGCGGTGGCGGTCTCGGCGACCGAGCCTGTGACCGGGCTGGCCGCGGCCCTGGCCCACCTCCGACGGCGCGGGGACGCGCTGGGCGTGGACGCCGAGCGGATCGGCCTGTGGGCCTGCTCGGGCAACGCCCCCACCGCCCTGGGGGCCTTCCTGGACGACCCCGCGGTCCGCTGCGCCGCCCTGCTCTACGGCTACACCCTCGACCTCGACGGCGGGCAGGAGGTGGCTGAGGCGGCGGGCCGGTTCTTCTTCGCGACGCCCGCGGCCGGGCGCGGGGTCGACGCGCTGCCTGCCGATCGCCCCCTGCTGCTGCTGCGGGCCGGGGCCGACGCGATGCCGGGGCTCAACGTGGCCCTGGATCGCCTCGTGGCGGCGGCGCTGGCGGCGGATCGACCCCTCACGGTGATCAACCTGCCCGCAGCGCCCCACGCCTTCGATCTGATGGACGGCCACCCCCGGGCCGCTACGGCGATCGCGCAAGTCCTGGAGTTCCTGCGGAGAGGGCTCACGGCGCCACGCCGATAACACGCAGTAGCGTTTCGCTTTCGCCCCCCGGAGGGCCGGGCTAGAGGGCCTGAGGCCCCGTCCTCAGGAGCGCTCCATGCCCGGCACCCTCACGCCCATCCCCCAGCCGCCCCGCCTCCCGCTGATCGGAAACGCCACCCAGATCATGGGCCCCGGCTCCATCCTGGACATCGTCCAGGGGCTGGTGGACGAGTACGGGCCCATCGTGAAGCTGGAGATGGCGGGGCGCTCGGTGATCGTGGTCACGAGCGTGGCGCTGGCCACCGAGATCTGCGACGACGCCCGGTTCGACAAGCGCATCGCGGGGGCGGTGGGCCAGCTCCGGGACGCGGCCGGCGACGGCCTGTTCACCGCCCACACCGAGGAGCCCAACTGGGGGCTGGCCCACCGGGTGCTGCTCAGCGCGTTCGGGGCGCAGGCCATGAGGGGCTACGTGTCCATGATGGTCGAGATCACGGGCCAGCTCATCGAGAAGTGGGACCGCACCGACCCCGACACCCCCGTCGACGTGGCCCGGGACATGACCCGCCTCACCCTGGACACCATCGCGCTGTGCGGCTTCGGCTACCGGTTCGGCTCGTTCGAGCGGGAGCGCATGCACCCCTTCATCGAGGCGATGGGCGAGGTGCTGCTGGAGGCCCAGTTCCGCGTCCGGCGCCCCCCGCTGCTCAACGAGCTGATGTTCCTGAGCCAGCGGCGGTGGCGCGAGGACATCCGGCTGATGCACCGCATCGTGGACGACGTCATCGCCGCCCGGCGCGCCGAGGCCGCCACCGGCGGGCGCGACCTGCTCAGCCTCATGTTCGAGGGCCGGGACCCGGAGACCGGCCAGGGGCTGGACGACGAGAACATCCGGAACCAGATCATCACCTTCCTGATCGCGGGGCACGAGACGACCAGCGGGCTGCTGAGCTTCGCGCTGCACTACCTGTCCACCCTGCCCGAGCTGATGGCGCGGGTGACCGCCGAGGTGGACGCGGTGCTGGGGCGGGAGCTGTCCGTGGCGCCCACCTACGCGCAGGTCATGAAGCTCAAGACCGTCACCGCCGTGCTCAAGGAGACCCTGCGGCTGTGGCCGCCCGCCCCGGCCTTCACCCGGCGCGCCCGCGCGGACACCGTGATCGGTCAGCGCTACGCCATCACAACCCGCGACGACGTGATCGTGTTCATTCCCAAGCTCCACCGCGATCCGTCTGTGTGGGGTCCCGACCCGGAGCGCTTCGACCCGGACCGGTTCCTGGGGGGCGCGGAGGTCGGGCGCCCCATGCACGCCTTCAAGGCCTTCGGCACCGGCCAGCGGGCCTGCATCGGGCGCCAGTTCGCCCTGGTGGAGGCCACGCTGGTGCTGGGCATGCTGCTCCAGCGCTACCGGTTCGAGGCGGATCCCGACTACACCCTGCACGCCGCGACGGGCACCACCCTCAAGCCCGAGGGGCTGACCTTGAAGGTCCGGCGGCGCGAGGGGGTCCGCGCGGTGGTCCCCACCCCGGCGGCGGTGGCCCCGACCGAGGCCGATGAGCAGGCGGTTGCGCCCCACGGGACCCCGCTGCTGGTCCTCTACGGCTCCAACATGGGCACCGCAGAGTCGTTCGCGACCTGGCTCGCGGAGGCCGGGCGGCGCCGCGGCTTCACCGCCACCCTGGGGCCCCTCGACGGGCACGTCGGGGCCCTCCCCACCGAGGGCGCGGTGCTCATCGTCTGCTCGACCTACAACGGCAAGCCCCCGGACAACGCCCGCCGGTTCCTGGCCTGGCTGGACGAGGGCGGCGTGGACGGCGCGAGGGTCCGCTACGCGGTGTTCGGCTGCGGGAACCGGGACTGGGCGGCCAGCTACCAGGCCGTGCCCGCGCGCATCGACGCGGCGCTGGCGGCGTCGGGGGCCGGGCGGCTGCTGGCCCGCGGAGCGTCCGACGCCAGCGACGATCTGGAGGGGCCGTTCATCTCCTGGCGCCGGGACTTGTGGGAGGCGCTCGGCGAGACCTTCGGCCTGGAGCTGGGGCCCGCACGTGACGCGCCCGGGGGCTCGCTCCAGGTCGAGATCCTGCGCTCGGCCACCGCCAACCCCTTCATCGGCTCCTTCGGCGCGCGCCCCATGCGGGTCGTCGAGAATCAGGAGCTGCAGAGCGCCGACTCTCCCCGCAGCACGCGGCACGTCGAGGTCGCACTGCCCCCCGGCGCGCGGTACCGGGCGGGCGACCACCTGGGCGTGATCCCGCGGAACAGCGAGGAGTCGGTGGGGCGTGTCCTGTCCCGGTTCGGCATGGATCGGGACGCGGTGCTGCGCATCCGGGCCTCGGGGCCCACCCAGCTCCCGGTGGACCGGCCGGTCACCGCGGCGGAGCTGCTGGCCACCTACGTCGAGCTGCAGGACGTCGCCACCCGCAGCCAGGTGGCCCTGCTCGCCCAGCACACCCGCTGCCCCCACACCCTCGGCCGGCTCGCCGCCCTGGAGGATGACGCACGGTACCGCGCGGAGGTCCTGGAGCCCCGGCGCTCGCTCATCGAGCTGCTGGAGCGCCACCCGGCCTGCGAGCTGCCCTTTGAGGGCTTCCTGGCCGCGTTGGCGCCGCTGCGCCCACGCTACTACAGCATCTCCTCCTCGCCGCTGGTCAGCGCGCAGACCTGCTCCATCACAGTCGCGGTCGTGAACGCCCCGGCCCGCTCCGGGGACGGGCGCTACCAGGGTGTGTGCTCCAACCACCTGCGGCGCACCTGGCCCGGCGGCGCCATCCAGGCCTTCGTCCGGGACAACGGGAGCGCCTTCCGGCTGCCCCGCGACCCGACGGTGCCCCTGATCCTCGTCGGGCCGGGCACCGGGCTCGCCCCGCTGCGGGGCTTCCTGCAGGAGCGCTTCGCCCAGCGGGTCGCGGGGATGGAGGTCGGGCCCATCGCGCTGTTCTTCGGCTGTCGTCACCCCGACCAGGACTTCATCTACCGGCAGGAGCTGGAGGGCTTCGCCCGCGAGGGGCTGATGACGCTGCACACGGCCTTCTCCCGGGTCGACGGGCAGCCGAAGGTCCACCTCCAGCATCGCATGCTGGAGCAGGCCGAGGCGCTGTGGGCGATGCTGGAGGCCGGCGGGCAGGTGTTCGTGTGCGGTGACGCCAGTCGGATGGAGCCCGACGTCCGGGCGGCGCTCTGCGAGATCCACGCCACACAGACCGGCCGAGACGACGCCGCCGCCTGGCTGGACGGGCTCATCGAGGCCGAGCGCTACGTGGCGGACGTCTGGGCGTCCTCGTGAGCGGCGCCGACCAGCCCCCCTTCACGCGGCTCTCCGAGGCGCCCCTGTGGCGGGCCCACCGCCGCTTCTACGCCGACCGCGGGCCCGAGGTCTGGGCCGAGGGCGTGCTGCCCTCCCAGATCACCACCAGCGTGGCCACGGCGTGGGCCTACGCCAACATGCTGGTGGAGTGGCTGGAGGCGACCGCGCCGGATCCCGCCCACCCCGTCTACGTCGTCGAATTGGGCAGCGGCCCCGGGGTCCTGGCCGCGCGGCTGGTCCGGGAGCTGGAGGCGCTGCTCCTGCCCGACGCGCCGCAGGTGGTGGTGGTGCTCACCGACATCTCCGAGCAGAACCTCGCCGCCTGGCAGGCCGACCCCGAGCTGGCCGCCTGGGCCCGGGCGGGGCGGGTGGACTTCGCGCGCCTGGACCTGGACGCCCCCGGGCCCCTGATACTGCAATGCAGCAATCGACGCCTCGCGCCGGGGGAGCAGCCCAACCCGGTGGCCCTGATCGCCAACTATGTGCTGGACTGTGTGCCATGTGACCTCTTCCGGGCGCATGGGGGGCACCTGTTCGAGGTCGGCGTCCGCACCACCCGGGACCCCGAGACCGGCGCCTGGCGGCTGACGGTACGGCCCGGCGAGAACCCGGTCGAGGGCGGCGTCTACGACGACCCGCTGCTGGACGGGCTGCTGGCCACCTACGCCGCCGGTCTGCCCGACGCCTGGCCCCTGGTGCCTGCCCGTTTCCTTCGGACGCTGCGGTGGCTGATGGGGCTGGGGGGGCGCGGCGCGCTCCTGCTGGCCTGCGACAAGGCCTGCCGGAGCCTGGAGGAGTGGGGCCGCGCGGGCCCGCCCCACGTCGCCACCCACGGAGAGACCGCCTCGTTCCTGGCGAACTTCCACGCGGTCGAGGCGCTGTTCGGGGAGGCCGGCGGCATCGCGATGCACAGCCGCAGCGCGCTGAACGACTACACCCTCTCCGCCTTCGCCACGGGGCTGTCCGCGCCGGCCGAGGCCCGGGTGCGTCGGGCGTTCCGGCGTTGGCTGGACGACTTCGGCCCGGCGGACGCCCACCGGCTCGGCCTCCACGTCTTCGGGGTGGATCCCCCCGCGCTGCGCGGGCTCCTGGTCACCCTGCGGCTGGCCCACCACGACCCCTGGGTGTTCATGCGCCTGGCGGACCGTATCCTGGCCCAGCTCCCCCACAGCACCGGTCCGCTGCGCGCCGACCTCTCCCAGGCCATGGACGAGGTCCTCGCCCGCGCCGGGCAGCTCGCCCTGGCCGAGGACGTGTCCTTCGCGGTGGGGCGGGTGCTCTGCGGCCTCGGGCGCTCGGCTGACGCGCGGGCGTGCTTCCAGCGCAGCCTGGCGGTGGATGGCCCCCACCGCGCCACCTTCTTCAACCTCTACGTGGCCGCCGCCCAGCTCGGCCGGCTGGACGAGGCGCTGGGGTGGATGGCGCAGGCGATCGAGGCCGAGGGGGACGCAGAGAGCACTGCCATGCTCGCCGACGCGCTGCGCCAGCTCGCCGAGGCGGGCGTCCAGGGGCCCGCCGCGGATGGAATCGCGTCGCTGCAGCGGCGGCTTTCCCCCGCGCCCGGGTAGGATGGTGGGGTCCAGGAGGGACCCCATGCGCAGAGCCGCCTTCGCCCTGATTCTCCTGATCGCCTGCAAGGACGACGCCCCGGTGGATACCGCCCCGGTGGACACCGGCGGGCCGATCGAGGAGACCGACGCCGACGGGGACGGCGTGCCCGCTGCGGTGGACTGCGACGACAACGACCCCGACCGCGCCCCGGGCAACACCGAGGTGCCCTACACCGGCGTGGACGAGGACTGCGACGACAGCACCCCCGACGACGACCTCGACGGGGACGGCTACGCGCTCGCCGACGACTGCGACGACGCCGACGCCGCGCTCAACCCGGACGCGGTCGAGGTCTGCGACGAGGTGGATCAGGACTGCGACGGCGACGTGGACGAGGGGCTCACGACCACGTCCTGGGCGGACGTCGACGGGGACAGCTACGGCGACCCCGAGAGCCCCACCGAGGCCTGCGAGGTCCCGTCGGGCTACGTGCTCGACGACACGGACTGCGATGACACGACCGCCTCGGCGTACCCCGGCGCCGTGGAGCTGTGCGATGAGCTGGACAACGACTGCGATCTGTCCGTCGACGAGGGCGTGACGACCACCTACTACGGGGACCTGGACGGCGACGGCTTCGGCGACGCTGCGCTGACCACCGAGGCCTGCACCCGGCCCACCGGGTACGCCGCATCCGACACGGACTGCGACGACGGCGACCGCGCGGTCAACCCCGACGCCACCGAGCTGTGCAACGACGTCGACGACGACTGCGACGGCGTCATCGACGAGGACGACGCCGCCGACGCCGGCGCCTGGTACGACGACGCGGACGGGGACGGCTACGGCGACCCCGACGCCGAGACGGTGTCCTGCGAGGCCCCCAGTGGCACCGTCGCTGACGACAGCGACTGCGACGACACCGACGCCGCCATCAACCCGGACACGGTGTGGGTGCTGGACTTCGACGGCGACGGCTACGGCGGCGGCGCGGTCACCATCACCCAGTGCGCCCAGCCCGCCAGCTTCGTGCTGGACAGCACGGACTGCGACGACACCGAGGCCAGCGCCAACCCCGGCGAGACCGAGGTCTGCGACGACATCGACAACGACTGCAACGGCCTGGTGGACGACGGCTCGGCCGGCGCCAGCGACTGGTACGCGGACGCCGACGGGGACGGCTACGGCGATCCCAACGTCGTGACCGTGGACTGCGCCCAGCCCTCCGGCACGGTGTCGAACGACGACGACTGTGATGACACCGACGCCGCCGTCAACCCGGGCACGGTGTGGGTGCTGGACTTCGACGGGGACGGCTACGGCGGGGGGAACATCACGCTCACCCAGTGCAACCAGCCCTCCAACTACGTGCTGGACAGCGGCGACTGCGACGACACCGAGCCCACCGCCTACCCGGGCGGGACCGAGGTCTGCGACAGCCTGGACAACGACTGCAACGGCCTGGTGGACGACGGCTCGGCCGGCGCCAGCGACTGGTACGCGGACGCCGACGGGGACGGCTACGGGGACCCCAACAGCGTCACGACGGCCTGCGACCAGCCGTCGGGCACCGTGTCGGATGACAGCGACTGTGACGACACCGACAGCACGGTGAACCCCGGGGAGATCGAGATATGCGACACCGTGGACAACGACTGCGACGGCACAGTGGACGACGACGCGGAGGTGTACGGGGACGAGGCCGACTGCGCGGGGCTGTCCTGTGACGACATCCTGCTGACCCGCAGCAGCGCTCCGGATGGCCTGTACTGGATCGACCCCAGCAGCGCGGGGGCGTACGAGGTCACCTGCGACATGACCACCGACGGCGGCGGCTGGACCCTGGTGGTCAGCGCCGACCCCTCGGAGGTCAACGCTGGCGATCCCCCGGACTTCCGGTACAATTCGGCGGTCTGGACCAGCGCTGGCTACGGCTCCGCCGGGGACGCCACCCACGTCTCGGAGGCCTGGTTCGACACCCCCGTCTTCTCCGAGCTGATGCTGATCAAGGACAGCGCGGTCACCACCGAGACGGCGAGCACCAGCGGCGACCTCGACGGCTGGGGCAAGAGCAGCGGCACGATCCTGTTGAACACGACCTTCTCCAGCTCCTATGGGCCGTACGGCGGGCGCATCTTCACCGGGTATGTGTACGCCATCTGCAACACGGCCAACGGCAGCACCAACTGGGGGAACGGCCTGGGCAGCGTGCGGAGCTGTCAGCACACCTACGGCACGCTGTACTACGAGACGGCCTGCAACTGCTCCACCTACGAGCTGTGGATCCGCTGACCGCTGAGGGCGCGGTGGCCACCCCCCCCTCGGTCCGCCTACGCTGCGGTCCCGAGATGGAGTGGTCATGCGCGTTCTACCCCTGCTTCCCCTGGTCCTCCTGCTCTCCTGTACCAAGGCCGACCCGCCGGAGGGCGGCGATGACACGGTGGTCGAGACCGACGCGGACACCGACGCGGACGCGGACAGCGACACCGACGCGGACGCCGACGCGGACACCGACGCGGACGCCGACGCGGATTCAGACGCGGACGCGGACGTCGACACCCCCTGGGCCGGGACCTGGACCGGCACGCTGAACCTGGAGATCGACGAGGGGGGCTTCAGGGCCACCTCAGGCTTCTGCAGCATGGCGATGACTGTCGAGCTGCCCGAGGTCGTCGAGAACCCGCCCATCGGGACCGCCGAGCTGCTGTGCCAGCCCGGTGATCCCAGCGACTCCACTGTGCGCTTCACCGGTGACACCGTCTCCGAGACGACCTGGGACGGCCGCATGGAGGTGACCGTCAGCTACGGCGCCTTCGGGGTGCCCTTCACGGGCGTGCTGGACGGCGACACGCTGACCGTGGCGATCGAGGGCGGCACGGTGCCCGGCGGCGGGGAGCTGTACTACCGCTGGGAGCCGGCGGAGGTGGTGTTGGTGCGGTAGGGGTCGGTCAGCGTCCCCCGAAACACAATCCGCACGTCCCCCTCCAGGTACACGTCCCGCGCGGCGTCTCCGCGGCCGGCGAAGTGCACGGTCAGCACCTCGCCGCTGCGCACGGTCACGTCCACCGGCGGCTCGACGAGCCCCCGCGTGGCCGCCAGGACCGCGCAGGCTGCGACCCCGGTGCCGCAGGCGAGGGTCTCCGCCTCGACCCCGCGCTCGTAGGACCGGACCCGCAGGCTGCGGGGGCCGGTGACCGCGCACAGGTTCACGTTGGCGCCCTCGGGGGCCAGCCGCTCGTGGTACCGGATGGGCGGCGCGACCTCCATGAGGTCGATGTCATCGACGTCACGGACGAACAGCACCGCGTGGGGCACCCCCGTGTCCAGGTGGTCGATGCGGACCTCGCCGCTGGGGAGCGGCAGGCGCAGGTCGGCCTGGAAGCCGTGGGGCGGGGTCAGCCGCACCGAGACCCGCTCGCCTTCGGTCGTGCCGTCGATGATCCCGACGGCCGATTCGAAGCGCACCCGAGGCGCGGTGACGCCCAGCTCCCGGGCGAAGCGCACCACGCAGCGCGCCCCGTTGCCGCACATGCCGGGGGCTGAGCCGTCGCTGTTGAAGAAGCGCCACCGGAAGTCGGCCACGTCGCTGGGCTCGATGAAGGCCAGGCCGTCGGCCCCCACCGACGTGCGCCGGGCGCACAGCGCGCGGACCAGCGCGGGCATGGCGGCCTCGGGGATGCGCCCGCCCCGGTTGTCGATGAAGATGAAGTCGTTGCCGCTCCCGCTCATCTTGGTGAACGGGAGGCCCTCCAGCGGGATGGTGTCCAGGGATGACATGCTCGGAGCATAGCCGCCCCGGGGCCCTCAAGCCTGCTGACGGGAGGCCCGGGACGGCATGGCCGGCACCAGGGAGCCGACGATGGGCGGCCAACGGGTAGGGGAAGGCGGGATGCGGACCGCGCTGCGGATCAGGTCGGCCAGCAGCTCGTCGTCCTCGAAGCGCTCGACCAGGGCCCGCAGCACCCCGGCGGTGGCCCGCGCCCGGCTGAACGCGCGCCGCTCGACCGGCGGCAGGCCCAGCTCCGGCGCCAGGCGGTCCAGATCGTGGGCGGTCATCCGGGGGTGCAGCACCCGGGCCAGCTCGTGGGTGCAGAGGGTGGCGCCCCCCCAGGCCCCGCCCAGGCGCCGCAGCTCGGCGTCCAGGAAGGCCGCGTGGCTGCCCGCGTCGTGGCACAGCACGACCGCCCCCTCCAGCATCGAGCGCAGGTCCGGGATGAGGTGCTGGAAGCCGGGCACCCCGGTGAAGAGGTGGTCGGCGTCGGGGTCCACCCGGCTGTCGAGCCAGCGCGGCGGGCGGTCCGGCTCCACGCGCAGGGCTGCGATCTCGCAGACGCGGTCGGCGTGGCGGAGGGGGCCCGTGGTGCGGACATGCAGCACGGTGAGGGGGTAGGGCAGGAGGTGCCAGGGCAGGGGAAGCAGGGACATGAGCGCTCCGGGGGATGAACGCTCTGTCACCCGCGCGCAGGCCTGCTCCTGTCCGTGGAACCTCCTGAAGTTGTCCGCCCCTACAGCGCATCCGTAGCCACCAGGAAGTGCGCGCCGTTACCCCCGCTGGCCGAGATCACAAGCTCCGGCAGGCCCAGCCCGTTGAGGTCGCTGACCGCTCCGACGCCCACACCCATGTCCGCACCGCCGGCGTCTCCCTCGAAGCGCCACAGGGCCTGGGAGACCAGGAGCGTGCCGCTGGCCGCCCCGTCAAACAGCGCCGTGGCGCCCGTGGACGAGTTCACCCGCCCGTACCCGGGGACGCCGATCAGCACCTCCGGCGCGCCGTCGTCGGTGAGATCGCCTGCGCTGGCCACGCTGACGCCGAGCGACCAGCCCTGGCCCGCGCCGACGTAGGTGGCGAGGGCGATGCTGTTGGCGCCCACGGTGTCTCCGGCGGCGTCCTCAAGCGCCTCGCCAGGGATCAACCACGCCCGCCCGGCGCGCCCGGAGACGCCCTCGGTGGTGCCCGGCGCCCCGATCAGGATGTCGCCGTACCCGTCGCCGTCGACATCTCCGGCGCCAGCGAGGCTGGCCCCGAGGTTGGCGTCGCCCGACGTGATCAGCGTCGCCTGGGCGAGGTCCTCCAGCAGGACGTGGCCGGCGGGCGCGTCGACCACCACCGACGCGCGGCCGGTGGTGGTGTTGAGCATGACGAAGTCCGGCTGGCCCAGCAGCAGGTCGTCCCGGCCGTCTCCGTTCACATCACCGGCGCTGGCGATGACGCCGCCCAGCGCCACGCTGCCGAAGGTGGCTTGAGAGGTCAGGCGGGCCCGGGCGACCCTGTCCAGATCCTCGGTCTGCGTGTCGGGGCCTTCCACGAACCAGACCTCGCCCTGGCCGCTGTCGGCCCCCGGCGCGCCGATGACGAGGTCGGAGACGCCGTCGTCGGAGAAGTCCTGGACCAGCACGGCGGCCCCGGCGTTGTCGTCCGCGTCGAGGCCCAGGAGGTGGACCACGTCCCCCGCGCTGCTGAGGTTCACGTCGCCGGTGAGGGGACCGTACGCGACGTGGACCACGCCGCTGCCCGACCCGTGGCCGTACGGGGCCCCGAAGACCGCGTCGAGCTGGCCGTCATCGTTCAGGTCGCCGAGGGTGAGGCTCTGGTTGTAGAGGTCGTAGGAGCGCTCCGAGGTCACCCGGAACGCGGCGTCGGCGGGGGTGAGGGTGCCCTCGGCCGGGCCGGCGAAGACCAGCGCCATGCTGCGGGCTGAGCCGGTGCCATCGCCGACGGGCGCGGCGGCGATCCAGTCGGGCTGGCCGTCGCCGGTGAGGTCCTGACCGCCCACGATGGCGCCGATGAGCGGCGCGGTGGAGGTGCCGGCGAAGGTGGCCAGGGCGTCGTCCGGGACGCCGACGCCGCTGAGCGCGAGCCCGCAGTCCCCGAGGCCGTCGCAGTCGTTGTCGACGCCGTCGCCGCACACGGGCTCGGCCTCGGGGAAGGCCCAGGGGTCATCGTCGTCGCAGTCGCCGTGCTGATCGGCGTAGCCGTCCGGCGCGGCGCAGGCCTCGGTTGCGTCGTCGAGCACGCCCCAGCCGTCGCCGTCGGCGTCCCTGTAGAAGGGGAGGGGGTCCAGGGGGTCGTCGTCCACCAACCCGTCGCAGTCGTTGTCGACGCCGTCGCACCACTCGTCGGCCCCGGGGTGGGTGCCAGCCTGCCGGTCGTCGCAGTCGTCGGGGTTGCGGACGGCGCCCGCTGGAGCGGCGCAGGCGTCGAGGGGGTGGTCGGGGTCGCCGTAGCCGTCGCTGTCGGCGTCGGCGTACCACCGGCTGGGGTCGTCGCAGCCTGTGTCATCGGGCGGGTCGCCGGTGTCGGTGGACGGGGTGGGGCGGATGCAGGCGAAGAGGAAGAAGGGGAAGACGAAGAGGAGCGCGCGCATGGAGTGCCTCGCGTGAGGGTTCGAGAGGACAGGAAGCAAGAGCCATGCCGGCTCGCAGGTGACTGAAATCAAGTGGTTTTCATTTTGGGGTGACCGGAATTCGCCACCCCCCTCCCGCGCAGGGGGCCCTCCGTGGCGGGAGTCGGAGCGCTGAGCAAGAGCTGTTCCAGCCTCCATCCCCCTGAAAGAACTCAAACTCTCCGGGCCGGTGACCGGATCTCGACACCCCCGGTCCTGGGTTGACGAACAGTGTTCGCTATTGGCGTTGATGCGCCGCCTGTTCCCCGCTCCGGGCCTGGGGTATACGCTCTGCGTAGCCAGGGAAGGGTTCCATGTTCGTCTGCCCCAAGACACGCAGCCCCCTGGAGGGCTGGTACTCCAACGAAGCCGACACGCTCTACCCCCAGCTCGACGGCGTGCCGGTGCTCGTGCCCGACCCGCACCGGTTCCTGCTGCGGCACGGGCTCTGGGACCCCACCCGGTGGGTCGCGGGGGCCGAGCGCCGCCCACTGGGCGTGGACGCCCCCGACGCGGTCACCCCCTTCTTCAGCCCCGCCGAGGTGCCCGTCCGCGGCGTCCTGGAGCAGTGGTTCGACGGCCTGGGTCACCAGGATCCCGACCGGATCACGGCCACCTGGGGCAACAGCATGGCCCCCCCCGGCGTCGCGGTGGACGTGGGCTGCGGGGTCGGCAACGTGAGCCGGCTCATGGCCGAGGCCGGGCGCGAGGTCATCGCCCTGGACCTCTCGCCGGAGTCGGTGCTGCTGGCCCGCGCGCTGCTCACCGGGGCCCAGGATCAGGCGCTGGTGCGCACCCACCGCCTGGGCGCGGAGACCATGCGGCTGCCGTTCGGCCCCCTGACCAGCCCGCTCCACTTCGCCATCGCCGACGCGGCCCACCCGCCGCTGCCCAAGCGCAGCGTCGCCTGGGCGCACCTGGGCTTCCTGCTGGACGTGCTGCCCCCCGACCAGCTCGTGGCGGTGCTCGTGGCCACGGTCGGCCTGCTCACGACCGGCGGCATCCTCACGGTGACCACGGCCTACGACGCCGACGGCCCCAGCCAGCCCCTGGAGCCTCGCCCCGAGCCTGAGATCCGCGAGGTCTTCCGGGAGTTGGGCCTCAAGGTGCTCCAGGAGGCCGACGACGTGCCCCACGTCCGCCGGGAGTACGACCGCAGCTACCGCATCCGCCTGACCCACTGCCTGGCCCTGCAGCGGCCTTGAGATCCGCCGGTCGCGCGGCTACGTTGCCGGACCGACCGGAGACCTCACGTGGACGGCCCCTCGCCAAAGAAGGTCTACATCAAGACCTTCGGCTGCCAGATGAACGAGTACGACAGCGGCAAGATGGTCGCGCTGCTGTCGCGCGACGGGTACGTGCGCGTCGAGGATCCCGATCAGGCCGACCTCATCCTGGTCAACACCTGCTCGGTGCGCGAGAAGCCCGAGCACAAGCTGCGCTCCTTCATCGGCGAAGTGAAGCACCTGCGCGAGGGCGGCGCGAAGATCGGCATCGCCGGCTGCATGGCCCAGCACGCCGGGGACGCCCTGTTCCGCCGCTACCGCAAGGACGTGGACCTCGTCTTCGGGCCGGACCAGGTGCCCCAGGTGCGCGATCTGGTGGAGCGCGCGGCGACCGAGCGGGTGCTGGAGAACACCTTCCTGGACGCGGCGGAGTACGCCTTCGTGCGCGACGTCGCCCCGGACGGCGCGGGGCAGGTCACCGCCTTCGTGACCATCCAGAAGGGCTGCGACAACAAGTGCACCTTCTGCATCGTGCCCCACACCCGGGGCGCAGAGCTGTCCCGGCCCTCCGGGCAGATCCTGGAGGAGGTCCGCGCCCTGGTCGCCCAGGGGGTCCGCGAGATCACGCTGATCGGCCAGAACGTGAACTCCTACGGGCTCAAGGTGGCTGGCGAGCTGAACTTCGCCCAGCTCCTCTACGCGGTTGCGGCGGTCCCCGGCGTGGGGCGCATCCGCTACACCACCTCCCACCCGCGGGACATGGGCGCCGACGTGGTCCAGGCCTACCGCGATCTGCCTCAGCTCACCTCGCACCTGCACCTGCCCGTGCAGTCGGGCTCGGACCGGGTGCTGCGCCGGATGAAGCGGTTCTATCGGCGCGACGACTACCTGCGCCTGGTGGATGATCTGCGGGCCGCGCGCCCCGACCTCAGCCTCACCACGGACATCATCGTCGGCTTCCCCGGCGAGACCGACGACGACTTCGAGCAGACCCTCTCGCTCATGGAGGCGGTGCCCTTCGACGGCGCGTTCTCGTTCAAGTACTCCCCCCGGCCGGGCACCCCGGCGCTGCGCATGAAGGACACCCCGGTGCCCGAGCCGGTCAAGAAGGAGCGCCTCGCCCGCTACCAGAAGCGCCAGCAGGAGCTGCAGCTCGCCAGCAACCGCGCGCTGGAGGGCCGCACCGTCGACGTGCTGGTCGAGGGCCCCAGCAAGTGGGACCCGGCGGTGATGTGCGGGCGCACCAGCACCTTCAAGACCCTCAACTTCCCCGGCGGCACCGAGCTGACCGGTCAGACGGTGCCGGTGCAGGTGCTGCGCGGCTTCACGAACTCCCTCCGGGGCGAGCGGCTCGACGCCTGATGCTTCGCCTGGAGTCAGCCACCGTCTCGGCGGGCACGCGCGAGCTGCTCATCGAGGTCGATCTCGTCCTGCGGGAGGGGGAGCGGCTGGGGCTGGTCGGACCCAACGGCTCGGGCAAGACCACCCTGCTGCGGGCGTTGGCCGGGGAGCACGGCCTGGACAGCGGGCGGCGCGGCCTCCAGTCCGGCGTGGCCCTCGGCTACCTGCCCCAGGACGCGGTCTCGGGCTCCTCGGAGACCCTGTGGGACGAGGTGCGCTCGGGCCTGGGCGCGCTGCTGGCCCTCCAGGAGGAGCTGCACCGCGCAGAGGCCGCCCTGGACGGCTCCGAGACCGCCGTCGCCCGGCACGGCAAGCTGCTGGAGCGCTTCCGCCTGGCCGGCGGCTACGCGATGGACGAGCGGGTCGGCGAGGTGCTGTGGGGCCTGGGCTTCTCCAAGGAGGACTGGCGGCGGCCCTGCACGGCGTTCTCCGGCGGCTGGCAGATGCGCATCGCCCTGGCCCGCCTGCTGGTGGAGCGGCCCCAGGTGCTGCTTCTGGACGAGCCCACCAACCACCTCGATCTGCACGCCCGCGCCTGGCTCGCCCGCGCGTTGGCGGAGCACCCGGGGACCGTGCTCATCGTCAGCCACGACGCCTACGTGCTCAACCAGTGCGTCAACGGCATCGTGGAGGTGCGCGCCGGGGGGCTGGACCGCTACACCGGCGACTTCGACAGCTTCGAGCGCCAGCGCGCCGAGCGGGACGCCCTGGTGGAGGCCACCCTGGAGCGGCAGCAGGACGAGGCCGCGAAGCTCCGGCGCTTCGTGGAGCGCTTCGGCGCCAAGGCCACCAAGGCCAGCCAGGCCCAGAGCCGCAAGAAGCGGCTGGAGAAGCTGCAGGGGTCGATGGTCGAGGTGGTCGCGGATCGCGCCCCGCCGCGCCTGCGGTTCGCCACCACCGACGGCGCCTCCGCCCAGCTCGTGGGCCTCCGGGGGGCCGCGCTGGGCTACGACACGCCCCTGCTGGAGGGCGTCGATCTGGACCTGCAGCGCGGGGAGCGCTGGGTGGTGCTCGGGCCCAACGGCGCCGGCAAGTCCACCCTCATGAAGGCGCTGTCCGGCGCGCTGCGGCCGCTGGCGGGCTCCCGCGTGCTCGGGCGCGGCGTGCGGATCGGCTGGTTCGAGCAGGATCAGGCCGCCGCGCTGCCCGCGGAGGAGACCCCGCTCCAGCACCTGCTTGCCCAGGCCCCCTTCTGCCCGGAGACCCGCGCCCGCGCCGCCCTGGGGGCGATGGGCCTCAGCGGGGAGGACGCCCTGCGCCCCATCGGGACCCTCTCCGGGGGCGAGAAGGCCCGGGTCGCCCTGGCGACCCTGTCGGTCCAGGGAAAGGACGTGCTGCTCCTGGACGAGCCCACCAACCACCTCGACGTGGTCACCGTCGGCGTGCTCACCCGGGCGCTGGGGGACTTCCCGGGGGCGGTGATGGTGATCAGCCACGACCGCCGCCTGGTCGAGCAGGTCGCCACCCACGTCATCCACGTCGACGCGCTGGGCTTCCGCTGGCGGGAGGGCCTGCACCCCGAGGACCTGGAGCCCCCCAGCCGCGCCGAGGCCCTGGGCGGCTCGGGCGAGACCTCCACCCAGGCTGCCGAGTCCCACAAGGACCGCCAGCGCCGGCTTCGGGAGGCCGAGCGGACCGCGAAGGCCCTGGCGGAGGCGGAGGCCCGCGTGGCCGAGCTGGAGGACGCCTTGGAGGAGGTCGACGTCGGGATGGTCGATGCGGTGGGTGATCCCGAGCGCCTCGTCGTCCTCGTGGCCGAGCACGCGCGGATCAGCGAGGCTCTGGACGCGGCGATGCACGCCTGGGAGGCCCTGGCGGAGCAGGCCGAGGCGGGGTGAGCGCCGCGCGGGCCGCTACATCCCCTCCAGCTCCAGCTCCCGGCTCTTGCCCGTCTGTCGGTCCACGCTCACGAGGCGGTGGTTGTTGGTGTCGGCCACGATCAGGAAGCGGCCTGCCAGGGCCAGCCCGCCGGGCTCGCACATCCGGTCGGGGTGACCGCCGGCCAGGGTGCTGACCGTCGCGCCCCCGCTGAGGTCGATGCGCTTGATCTTGTTGTTGAAGGTGTCCGCGACGTAGAGCTGGCCGTCGGCGGCGGTGACGCCCAGGGGGTGCTGCATGCGGACCGCGTCGCCCACGCCGTCGACGTCGCCGAAGTCGAACAGGCCCTGCCCGCAGACCGTGGCCACCTGGCGGGTGGAGAAGTCGAACATGCGGACGCTGCTGGTCTCGCTGTCGACCCAGAACAGGTAGCGCCCCATCAGCACCAGGCCGCTGGGCTGGGCCAGGGCGGCGCGGTCGGCGGGGCCGTCGACGTGGTGCTCCTCGCCCGAGCCGACGATGGGGCCGATCTGGCCGGCCGAGGGGTTGAAGATCCAGATCTGGTGGGTGCCGGCCATCGCGATGAACAGCACCCCCTCGGCCTGGGTGAGCCCCCAGGGCGAGCGCAGGGGGATGCGCAGCGGGTCGCGGGACTGGGGGGCGCGGCCCCGTCCGAGCTGGCCCGTGCCCGCCGCGGTGCGGACCTCTCCGGTGTGGAGGTCGATGGCCCGGATGGCGTGGTTCTCGGTGTCGGCGACCCAGAGGGTGTCCTCATCCCGGGCGAGGCCCTGGGGGTTGCGGAAGCGCGGCGCGGCGCCGTCCACCAGGCCGGGCAGGCCCACCCCGAAGATCCGCAGGACCTCGGCGCGGGGCCAGCCGTCGGGCCCCAGGGCCAGGGAAGCCTCGATGACGCGGTGCTGACCGCTGTCGGAGACGTAGAGGCGCGCGTGCGGGCCGAACGGCTCGACCCCCCGCGACTGGGCGGTGGCGTCCGGCCAGGTGGCGACCTTGCCCGGGTGGCTCAGCGCGGTGAGGGTGGGGGTGTGGACGACCGGCTCCCAGGCCTGCTCGCCCAGGGTTCCGGCCGCGCGGGCCTCCTCGAGGGTGCGCGCGATGACCCGGCCCAGGGTGTCCCGGTCGACCTCGCCGGACTGCTGCCAGGCGATGCGCCCGGTGGGGTCCAGCACGGTCACGGTGGGCCAGGCGCGGATCGCGTACTCCTGCCAGATTTCGTGGTCGCTGTCCAGGACCACGGGGTGGTGGACGTCGTGGCGGGCCAGGGCGCGGGCGACGCTCTCCCGCTGCTGCTCGGCGGTGAACTTGGCCGAGTGGACGCCGATCACGACGACGGGGTCGTCCGCGAAGCGCTCTTCCACCGCCGCCAGCTCGGGGAGGAGGTGCATGCAGTTGATGCAGCAGTAGGTCCAGAAGTCGAGCACGACGACGTTGCCCCGGAGCCGGTCCAGGGTGAGCGGCTCGGCCGCGTTGAGCCAGCGCGCGGGGTCGGCGGGCAGCGCGGGGGCGTGGACGCGCGCCGGGCGTCGGGGCGCGCGGCGACGGGGGGCGGTCACCTCGTCGAGCTGGGCGAGCAGGTCGGAGGGCGCGGTCACCGGGAGCCGGCAGGTGCCGTGCTCGCAGACGTAGGCGGTGGGGAGGCCGGCGCGGGGTCCGCGCCCCTCCATCCAGGGGACTCGGGGGTCCGCCCCCATGCTCAGCACGGCGAAGGGCAGGTAGCGCTGGTGGACGGCCTGCCGGAGGGCGGGGTCGTTGGGCGCGACGCCGACCTCCTGCCCCGCGCCGGTGCGCCAGGCCCCCGCGAGGGCCTCCGGCCCCAGCGCCCGGGGGGCCCGCCCCAGCAGGAGCTGGTAGGAGCGCAGCACCCGGTCGGCCTTCTCGCCCAGATCCGCGCGCCCGCAGAGGGCGTCCAGCCGGGTGAACGCCAGCGCCGCGACCCCGTTGCCCGAGGGCAGGGCCCCGCCGAGCAGGTTCTTGCTGCGGGCCACCAGGGCCTCTGCGTCATGCCCGGCGTAGAACAGCCCGCCGTCCCGCTCGTCCCAGAACAGCGCCACGGTGCGGTCGGCGAGGTCCAGGGCCCCGGTCAGCCAGTCGGGCGCGCCGGTGGCCTCGAACAGGTCGAGCAGCGCGCTGAGCAGGTTGGCGTGGTCGTCCAGGAAGCCCGGGGCGCCGACCCGGCCGTCCTTCCAGCTCCGGTGCAGGCGCCCGTCGACGGTGACCGTGTCCAGCAGGAAGCGCGCCGCCGCCGCCGCCGCGTCCAGGTAGCGGGGCTCGCCCAGCGCAGCGCCGGACCTGGCCAGAGCGCCGATCATCAGGCCATTCCAAGCGGTGATGACCTTGTCGTCCCGGCCGGGCGGGACCCTTTGCAGCCGGGCCTCCTGGAGGCGGGGCAGGGCGCGGATCAGGAGCGCGCGGTCGTCTTCGTCCAGCGCCTCCAGGGGGCGGTCCATGCGCAGCACCGAGGTGCCGTGCTCGAAGGTGCCCGCGTCGGTGACCTGGAGCAGCGCGCAGGCCCGCAGGCCGTCCATCACGCCCAGGATCTCGCGGACCTGGGCCGGGGTCCACGCGAAGAAGCGGCCCTCCTCGCCCTCGCTGTCGGCGTCCTGGGACGCGCACAGGCCGCCCCCGGGCAGGGTCATCTCCCGCAGCACGTAGTCGAGGGTCTCGACGACCACACGACGGTAGTGGGCGTTGCCGGTGAGCTTCCAGGCGTCCAGGTACACCGGGACGAGCTGCCCGTTGTCGTAGAGCATCTTCTCGAAGTGGGGGACACGCCACTCGGCGTCCACGGAGTACCGCGCGAAGCCGCCGCCCAGCAGGTCGTACATGCCGCCCCGGGCCATCGCGTCCAGCGTGCGGGTGACCATCTCCAGGGAGCGCGCGTCGCCGGTGCGGTGGTGGTGGGCCAGGAGCACCGCGAGGCTGCCGGAGGGGGGGAACTTGGGCGCGCCGCCAAAGCCGGCGTCCTGCTCGTCGAAGCTGTCGTCGCAGGCCGTGGCCACCGCGTCGAGCCAGCCCGGGTCCAGGCTGTCGGCCGGGCGGGGCAGGCGGCCCCCCGCGGCGAGGTGCTCGGCCAGCTCGTCGCCCACGCGGGCCACCTCGCCCCGGTGCTCCCGCCACAGCCGCGCGGCGTGACCGAGCACCTGGGGGAAGGAGGGCATGCCGTGGCGCGGGACCGGCGGGAAGTAGGTGCCGCCGAAGTAGGGCCGCCCGTCGGGGGTGAGGAACACCGTCATCGGCCAGCCGCCGTGGCCGCCGGTGAAGGCCTGGACCGCCCGCATGTACAGCTCATCGACGTCGGGGCGCTCCTCGCGGTCGACCTTGATGTTGACGAAGTCGCGGTTCATCTGCGCGGCGATGTCGGCGTCCTCGAAGCTCTCCCGCTCCATGACGTGGCACCAGTGGCAGGCGGAGTAGCCCACCGAGAGCAGGATGGGCCGCCCCGCGTCCCGGGCGAGCGTCAGGGCCTCGGGCCCCCAGGGGTGCCAGTCCACCGGGTTGTACGCGTGCTGCTGGAGGTAGGGGCTGGTCTCGTGGATGAGTCGGTTGGGCATGGATCAGGGCACCGCGTAGTCGACCGTCCGGGTGAACAGGGACTGAGGCTTGCCCGCCCCGCTGGTGGCCCGACCGACCCGCAGCTCCAGGGTGCCCGTGGGGGAGGGCACCGGGGCGAGCAGCTTCACGAAGACCAGGGTGGGGCCGGACTGGGCGATGGCGGCGCGGCTGATCTGGGTGCGGCTCTCGGTGAGCTTCATGCCGTCGGCGTACAGCTCGGTGACCAGCCAGTAGCCCACGCCGTCGAACGCGCTGGCCTCCCGGGTGATGAGCACGGGCAGCTCGACGACCACCGCGTCCCGATCGACGTGCACGACCTGCGCGGGGTAGTTGTCGGCCAGAGCGTCCTTGCCGACGATGTCGTAGGGCAGCTTCGTGGCCTTGGAGGTGCCGATGCGGGCCTGGCCACGCTCGATCTCCACCGGCTCGACGTCGGTGTCTGCGGGCGGGGGCGGCGCCGCCAGCTTGAAGTCGGAGAACTCCTCGTCCTCGGCGTCGTAGGAGGAGAAGTCGTCAGCCGAGATGGCGGCCTCCTTGTTCTTGGCGGCCTCCTTGCCCTGCTTGAGGAAGTCGAACTCCTCCTCGCCGTCGTCGTCTTCGAAGGCCACGGCGTCGCCGGCCAGGGCTGGAGCGGACAGGGTGAACAGGGCGAGCATTGCGACCACACGGAGCATAGCGGCACCTCGAGGACCCGGGGGAAGAGGGCAGCATAGCTGTTGCGCCCGCGGGCAGCCATGATCGCCGATGCCGCGCGGTCTGAATCAGGGTTAGGGGAGCCCATGGCCAACCCCTACCTGCGCGCCTGGGCCCGGCGTCGCGCGCACGCGCGGCAGGAGCGACGGCTTCGGGAGGCCGCCGCCTGGCTGCTGCCGCTCGGGGCGCTGGCGCTGGCCGGTCCGCTGATCCGGCCGGTGTTCATGGACTGGCTGGGCAGCGCCGCCCTCGCCGAGGGGGCGGCCGGGCTGGGGCTTCGCCTGGGCCTGGTGCTGTGCGGGGCGATGTCCCTGCGCACCTACGTCGCGCTGGTCCGGGGAGAGGAGCGGCCGATCCTCGATCCGCACCCGGCGGACACCCCCGCGCTGCTGCGCTACCTGCTGCTGCGGACCGCCTGGGAGCACGCCGCGCTGCCGCTGGGGGCTGCGGTCGTCGCGCTGCCGGTCCTGTGGTCCGGGGAGGCGCTGGCCTGGGCGCTGATCGCGGCGGTCGCGGCGGGCGGCTGGGCGGTCGGGCTGCTCTCCGGCTTCACGGTGCACCTGGCCAGCGTCTGGGCGGCGGAGAGCCCCGCGCTCTCGCTCCTCCTGAACCTGCTGCGGGGCAGCAATCCCCGGCTCCAGGCTGCCCTCATCTACGCGCCCGGGGTGGTGCTGGCCCTGGGCGGGGCGGCGGTCTACGGGGCATCGATGGGGGCGCAGAGGGTGCTGGAAGGGCAGCTGCTGGGCGCGGTGGCCTTGCTCCTCCCGATCGCCGTCGGGGGGCTGGCCTGGCTGCCCGCCGGGCGGCTGGCCGAGCGCTACCACTACCGCGCCACGGTCATCCTTGCGGAGATCGACGCCGCCTACGAGGGCACCGAGGACCCCGAGGAGGCCCGCCGGGTCTACCTCGAGTGGGCGGTGCGCTACCTTCCGGCGGCGGCGCGGCCTTTCGTGCTTCGGGAGCTTCGGCATGGCTGGCGGGGCCTGCGCGCCTGGGTCACCGGGGCGTGGGGGCTGGGCCTCATCGCCTTCCTGCCAGCCTGGTCCGAGGATCCGCTGGCCCCAGGGCGGGCGGCGCTGGTGGCCGGCGCGGGCATGGTCGTGGTGGGCACGGTGGGGCTTCGGCTGGCGGCCACCGATCCGCTGTGGCTGGAGCAGGTGCTGCCCTGGTCGCGCGGCCCGGTGCTGGCCGCGCGGGGGCTCACGGTGTTCGCCTGGCTCCAGGGTGCGGTCGCGCCGCCCGTTCTGGCGCTGGCCATCCGGCAGGGGGCGGGCGTGGCTGGCCCGGTCCTGGGGGCGTTGGAGGTCCTCGCCGTCGCCCTCGCCGTGCTCGCCACGCTCATCAGCCCGCTGCGCAGCAAGGGCGCGTTCCTGTATCTGGCGCTGGGGCTGGCCTGCTGGGCCGGGGTCGCGCTGGCCGTCACGCCCTGGGGCGAGATATCCGGAGGTGGAATATGAGCGCCATCGAGGTCGTCGGGCTCCGCAAGGAGTACGGCCGGGTGGTCGCGGTCGAGCAGGTCGACTTCGCGGTGGAGCCCGGCGAGTTCGTCGCCTTGATCGGGCACAACGGGGCCGGGAAGTCCACGACGCTGCGCATGCTGACCGGCCAGCTCCAGCCCACGGCGGGGGCGGTGCGCATCTGCGGGGTCGACGTGCTGGCCGACCCGGGCGCCGCGCGCCGCCGCTTCGGGTACGTGCCCGAGGAGCCTCGCCTCTACGACTACCTGACCTGCAGGGAGTTCCTGGAGTTCATCATCGAGCTGCGCGGCGGCGGGGACCTGGACGCGGCGCTGGCCATGACCGGCCTGGGCAGCGACGCCGACCGGCTGATCCGGGAGTACTCCCAGGGCATGCGCCGCAAGACCGCTCTGGCGGCGGCGGTGGTCGCCCGGCCCCCGGTGCTGGTCCTCGACGAGGCGCTCAACGGCCTGGATCCGCCCTCGGCGGCCCGGGTGAAGGGCTTCCTGCGGGAGCGCTGCGCCGAGGGCGCGGCGGTGCTGCTGTCCACCCACGTCCTGGAGACGGTCGAGCGCATCGCCGACCGGGTGGTGATGCTGGCCCACGGCCGGGTCGTGGCCGACGAGCGGGTCGAGGACATCGGGGAGGCCGGGCTGGAGCGTTTGTTCCTGGAGCGCATCGGGGAGACCATCGCGCAGCGCTGAGCAGGGTTGGCGCGAAATGCCCGGTCTGCGGCGCCGTCTGTCCTGGTGAGGCGGCGAACGGACTCCTATTCTGTAGATGCAAGGCGGGAAACGGGCCGCCTTTCGATACAGACCCTCCCAACAGGAGTCCAGGATGTCCGACCTCTGCGTCCATGATCTCGTCGTCGCGCCCGGCCAGGGCGAGGCCACCGCCAGCGACATGGTGCTCATCTTCCGCACCGAGCGCCTCGGCGGTCACTTCTCCATCATGGAGGGCGAGGTGGAGCCCAAGGCCCTGCTCGCCCCCCACACCCACGCCAACGAAGACCAGACCATGTTCATCCTGAACGGCGAGCTGGAGTTCGAGATCGGCGGCGAGGGGGGGCTGCGGTTCAGGGCCGGCGCTGGCGCCCACGTCATCAAGCCCCGCGGCGTCCAGCACTGCTTCTGGAACCTCGGCGACGCCACCGTGCGCTATGTGGAGTGCTCCACCGAGGACGGCTTCGAGCGCTTCATCGACTCCCGCAAGGACGGCGTCAGCGCGATGGTGGGCACCGCGAACGACGCGCTGGGCATCACGATCCACGCCGACCGCATCCCCGGCCTCATGCGGGCGCACGGCCTCACCAGCCTGGCTGGCCTGAACGTGCCGCCGCTCAAGGAGCTGGTGAAGGACCCCGCCTTCCGCGAGAGCCTGAAGGACCCGGAGACCCGGCGGTGGGTCGCCGAGATGGTCGGTGTGAAGGTCTCCCAGCTCCTGGCGCTGTGATCGTACCGGCGGCGAGTACGTTTCCGGGCGGCGCGGGGCGGGCGGTCCGATAGGTTCCCTCCATGCGGACCCTCCTCCTCCTCGCCCCCCTGGCCGCCTGCTCCGGCGCCGCAGACCTGTCGGTCGTCGACGTCCGCGAGCTGGGCCCGATGGCGCAGCCCGCCGAGATCGAGGGCCGGGATGGTGGGGTCAGCGGCCTGTTCCAGGGCCGCAGCGTCTGGGTGTACGGCGACGGCGGGGCCACCGAGTCCGGCACCTTCCCCAACCCCTGGCGCAACAACTCGATGTCCTGGACCGAGGACCTCGACGCCTCCGACGGGCTCCAGGGCTTCGTGCAGCCCCTGGACGCCCTGGGCGCGGCCGACGAGTTCTTCCCCCGCACCGAGGACGAGCAGGCCTTCAACGAGGTACACGTCGACGACGGCGACTGCGAGGACCCGTGCGGCGCCCGCTACGCCATATGGGGCGGCGGCCCGGTGGAGGACGGCGACCGCGCCTGGCTGAGCTACGCGCAGATCTACAGCGAGCCGGGGGAGTGGAACTTCCACCCCGTCGGCAACTCCCTGGCGCTCTGGACGGACTTCGACGCCGGGCCGACCCGCCCCGAGGTGGCCAGCGGGCTGTCCGACCCCACGCTGCTGTTCGACAGCGCCGCCGAGGGTGAGTTCGGGCCGGGGTTGTACCTCCAGGACGGCTTCCTCGCGATGTACTCCTGCTCGGGGGGCCCCTGGGAGGACCACGGCTGCCGCCTGGGTCGCGCCCCGGTCGAGCGCGCCTTGGAGCGGGACGCCTGGCAGTTCTGGGACGGCTCCGCCTGGACCGACGCGGTCACCGACGCCGCGTCGCTGTTCCGAGGAAGCCCCAACATCACCATCGCGGAGAACCCGTTCCTGGGACGCTGGCTGGCGGTGTACATGGACTGGGGGAAGGTGGTGGCGCGCACCGCGCCCGCGCCGGAGGGCCCCTGGTCTCGGGAGGTCACCCTGTTCGAGGTCACCGAGGACGGCGCCATGCACGCAGGCGAGCACCCCGAGCTTCGCCAGGAGGAGGGTGGGATCGTGTATATCTCCTACCTCGCCGACGTCTTCTATCTGGTCGAGGTGACGCTGGCGGCCCCCTGACTGGAGCGCCCCGTGCCGCTGCGTGTCCACCTCCGAGACGTCAACCCCGAGATGACGAGGGCCTGGCAGGCCCAGCTCGGAGGGATCGACGCCATCACGATCTCCACAGGCGACATCCTCGACGCCTCGCTGGAGGCCGACGCCATCGTCAGCCCTGCCAACAGCTTCGGCTACATGGATGGCGGCGTCGACCTGGCCTACAGCCGCTATTTCGGCTGGGGCCTCCAGCGGCGCCTGCAGGAGCACCTGATGGAGGCCTGGCACGGCGAGCTGCCGGTGGGGCAGGCCACCCTCGTTCCCACCGAGCACCCCCGCGTCCCCTGGCTGATCAGCGCGCCCACGATGCGCGTCCCGACGCCGGTGCCTCAGACCGTCAACGCCTACCTGGCCTTCCGGGCGGCGTTGTTGGTTGCTCAGGCAGCGAACGAGGGCGGCGCGGGCATCCACACCCTCCTGTGCCCGGGCCTGGCCACTGCCGTGGGCCGCATGCCACCGGAGCGCTGCGCCTTCCAGATGCACGCGGCCTGGCTGGCGGCGCACGAGCCTGCCCCCTTCCAGGGCAACCTGGGCGCGCTGCGGGAGCTTCACTACCGCATGATCGCGGGGCCGTGAGGGGCGTCAGAACGGCATGCGCCTGGAGAGCCGGGTCACGAGCCAGAGCGCGAGGCTGGGGGAGAGTCGAGCAAGGATATCCAACATGAGATAATCGAGGCTCACCAGCACCCGGGTCTGATTCCGCTCCACAGCCCGCAGGCACCGGGCGGCGACGCGCTCGGGGGGGACGCTTCGGCGGGCCAGGAACGCCACCTCCGCTTCGCGCTGGGCGGGGTCCGTGGCACGGCCCTGCCGCAGGATCGCGGTGTCCACCGGCCCCGGGAACAGCAGCGTGACCCCCACGCCGCGCGGGGCCAGTTCGGCCCGCAGGGCCTCGGAGAAGGCCCGCACCGCCGCCTTGCTCGCCGAGTACGCCGTCTTTCCTGGGAAGCCCAGCCAGGCGAAGGCGCTGCAGGTGTTCACGATGTGGGCCCCCGGGCCCAGGTGGGGCAGGAAGGCCCTGCAGCCGTGGACCACCCCCATGACGTTGATCCGCCACAGCCAGTCGAAGTCCTCGGCGGGCACCTCGTCGAAGGGGCCGGCCACCGAGACCCCGGCGTTGTTGATGAGCAGCTCCACGCCCCCCAGCGCCGCGATGACCCGGGCCGCTGCAGCCTCGACCTGGACGGCCTCGCTCACGTCACAGCGCAGCCCCAGAGCCCCCGCCGCCTCGGCCCGCGCGGCGGTGTCCTCGGCGACGTCGAGCACCACGACCCGGGCGCCCCGGGCGACGAGCGCGTCCACGAGCGCCGCCCCGATGCCGCTGGCGCCCCCGGTGACCACCGCGCGGCGACCCCGCCACGGCCCAGGGCCGCTCCCACGTGCGCCCCTCATCGCTTCCCTGCGTACACCATCCGCTCGATGGGCGTGGTCGCGAGGGGCCGACCGGTGGGCGCCACGTACCGCTGAGACAACTCCTCAGCGCCGACGTGCTCCAGGACGTCCCAGCCGTATCCGTCCAGGAGCCCGGCCACGTCGTCCGGCGCGATGCCGTAGAGCCAGGCCCGCTCCTTGACCACGTACTTCTCGCGCAGCGCCTCCTGGCCGTACAGCGCGGTCCCCTCCAGGAAGTCCTTGAGGACGTAGGTGAACGCCAGGCGGCTGCCGGACGCCGCCCCGGACAGGAGCTGGAGGGTCTGGTGGACCGCCGCTTCGGTGAGGTACTGGGTCACGCCCTCCCAGATGCAGAACTGCGGGCGCCCCAGGTCGAGCCCGGCCTTGGCCAGCGCCTCGTCCAGGCGCTCCCGATCGAAGTCGACCGCCAGCAGCGTGAGCCCGGGGGGAGGGGTCAGCCCGGCGGCGCGCAGCCGGGCCTCCTTCTGGCGGATGTTCTGCTCCTGGTCCACCTCCCACACCGGCACCCCGGCGAGGGCCGGCAGCCGCAGCGCGCGGGTGTCGAAGCCCGCGCCCAGGTTGAGCACCGCGCCCATCGCGGGCGCGTCCTCGGCCAGCCGGTCGTCGATGTAGCGCTTGCGGCACATCATCCAACCCCACATCCCGGGGAGGCTGTCGTCGGTCGCGCGGACCATCCAGTCGCGGGCCCAGGCCGGCTTGAGCAGCCAGGCGAAGGCGCGCAGCGACGGGGGGAGGATGCGATAGGCGAGGGGGTCCTCCACCACCCGCTGCGCGGGCGGGAAGGTCTGCTCGACCGCGATCATGAACATGGGGCCGATGCCGGTCTTTGCTGCTGCGTCGCTCATGGGGGCCTCCACCGGAGACGTCAGGACCTCCTGCAAGGATAGAACGGTCCGGTGGAGGTGTTCGCCAAGGCTCAGGTCCGACGAGCCTGGGCCACGGTGTGGGCGACGTCCCGGTCGAGCCAGACCCTGGCCGGGTGGTTCGGGGGCAGCTTGTTGGCGTAGTAGAGGGCGTACAGCTCCGCGAACCACTCCGAGGGGGCGTTGAACTGGTAGTTGCTGACCATCTTGCGTCGCGCGGCCATCGCGTAGCTGAAGTAGGTCCCGTCGTGGTCGACCGAGTAGACCCGCCCGTTCAGGAAGGAGGCCTCGGCCGCAGCCCGTCCGTCGCGCCACATGGCGCGGCCTGTGTACGTGTGGATGTTGTTGCAGATCCGGGCGACCGTATCCTGGGCCAGAGCGTTCCAGTCCGGCGTGACGGTCCGGTACGCCTGCAGACGAGCCAGGACGGTCTGAGCCGCCGGGATCGGATCGGTCTGTTGGTGGAGGATGAGCTTGAGCACCTCGGTGAGCAGCTCACGAATGAACTTCGCGTTGTCCCCCGTGGCCAGGGCGTTCGCGTCGCTGCTGGTGTAGCCCCAGTACTTCTTGAAGTGATCCTTGCGCGTGCTATCATCCGGGACGCCCTCCGTCCTGTACTTCGACAGCTCTTCCGCCGCTTCCCGGACGCTCTCGGTGCGGACGATGTCGCCCACCGACGGGAGCTGCCCTCTGGCCTGGTAGGCCTCCTGCGCGGCGCGCCCCTCATCACCGTTCTCCAACTCCAGCTTGAGGTACTTCTCAAGGAAATCCGTTGGGATCAAGGGAAAGCGTGTGCCGAAGCCGTCCGCCATGAAGGCCTCGATCATGGACGTATCGGTCTCCCTCCTCCAGCCACCGTAGACGTCCTCCCCCATGTGGACGTTCATGAAGTGGAGCAGGTGGTCCACCGCGTGGCCGACCTCGTGCAGGGTCGTGTGGTCGAACAGCGGGAGTTGGACGTTGCCCATGCGGCAGTTGTCGTCCACCGTGTCGTCCTGGACGAACGTCTTGTTTTCGGAGCGGGGGCCGGACACCCGCTGGACCCAGATCGTGAGCTTCTTCTGCCCGCCCTCGTAGAGCCCCAGGAATTGGGCGTTGTTGACGTCTCGGACGAACCGGAGGAGGTCCTGGTTGCTGTGTACGTGCTCATCGGGCACCATGCCCAGCAGCTCGTAGAGCTTCGGCAGCGCCTTGCGGCCCAGCTTGCCGTCCAGGGACTCCAGCCCGTAGCGGGCCATCAGGGCTCGCTTTCCCATCTCGAGGTTTTCGGGGCCGGGGTGCTTCCAGTTGATGGACTGCATCAGCTCATCGAGCACCTGTCGTCCTTCGGAGCTGTGTCCGAGCAGCTCCGGCACTCTGTGCAGCAGCGGAATGATCGCCTCGTCGGTCTTCTTCACGTCCTGTAAAACTGCATCGCCGGTGGCGAGGGCCTCCGTCCTCTCCTGTTCATTCTTGCTCTCGAAGCGTTCCTGGGCCTGCGTGAATCTGTCCTCAAGTATTTGCATGGTTGTCTGGTAGGAATCGGCGGTGCCGGGGTCCACGTTGCGCAGGGCCCTGACGTGCAGTCGGAGGGCCGCCATCGCGCGGTCGAACTCATCCCGGAGGAACTGGGGGGTCGAGACATTGCCCCGGAAGATGTGCCTGAGGCCATTAAAAAAGGGCATGGCTGTGCTCCTCCTGTCAGGACGCCATCAGGGCGCGGTTGATGTCGACGAAGGGGCCGGCGGACACGGCCGCACGCAGCTCTGCCCAGGTCTCCGGGGCGGCCTCGATCTGCTCCACGAGCGCGCGGGGCACGGCGAGGGCCTCCAGGAACACCTCCTCGGGGCCGGAGAGCCAGGCCAGGCCCAGGAGCTCGTCCGTGACCCCGTCGAGGCGCAGCTCGACGTTGTCGTCCACGGGAGGGCGGGGGGAGGAGCGCACCGCGGCGGCCTTCACCATCTCCAGCGTGGCGTCGTCGAAGCCGTGCTGCGCGCAGAGGATCTTCTCCCGCACCGCGGCCCAGCCGAAGGTCATCCGCGCCTTGAGGTGGTCGCCGATGGCGGCGGCGGCCGAGCGCGGGTCGCCGAAGGTCTTCCCGTACAGCGTGAGGGTCTCCTCCTCAAAGGAGGCCCAGGCGGGGGCGCGATCGACCGGCAGCGCGCGGATCCAGAGCCCCAGCTCCTGGTCGAGGTAGGTGAAGGCGGGCTCGGGGCGGACGTCCAGCTCGCAGGTGGGGCACGGCTGGACCTGGAAGGCGCCGCTCAGGATGGCCTCGCGCAGATCGGGGCGTCGGTCGGCGTTGACGGAGTGGACCAGGCGGAACTGCAGCTCGGTCCCGCAGGCGCCGCAGTGGACGGGCTCGGTGTGGAAGATGGACACGTTGACCTCCGGCTTGAGGCGGGCCGTCGTTGGCCCGCCGCTGCCTTCACCTTCGCGCCACCTCGCGCCGTCCTCTATGGGACAGGTGCCCCATCCTCGGCGTTGAACGGTCTATGCGTCATATGACCCCCCGTCTGTCCTGGTGGGCTGTCATCCCCTGCGCCACTGCTGCACCACGCTGTTCGCCACCTCGCTGTCCAGCCAGGGCCGCGCCGGGTGGCTCTCGGGGAGGAGGCCCGTGTAGTAGAGGGCGTAGAGCTCGGCGAACCACTCCGAGGGGGCGTTGAACTGGTAGTTGCTGACCATCTGCTTTCGGGCATTCAGCAGGTAGCTGTGGTAGGCCACGCCGCCCTCCTTGGCGTAGACGGAGTAGACGCGCTTGCCCAGGGTGGCCCCCTCGGCGCCGGCCTGGCCAGCGGGCCACAGGCCGCCAACGTTGTGCGCGTGGATGTGGTTGCACAGCCGGGCGGTCTTGTCCTGGGCGAGGGTATCCCAGTCCGGGGTGACGTCGATGTAGGCCTGTGCTGCGCCCAGGACCTGGCGGATGGCATCCGGGGTCGAGGCCAGCTCGATGATGGCGCTCGCCACCGCGAAGACGGTGTCCTGGAACAGCCGCTCCGGGCCCTCTTTCGCGAGCCGCATCGCGTCGAGGCGAGCCAGCTCCTTGCACGCCTTCTTGGCCATGACCCGGACCCCGCTCGAGGGGAGGCCGTCCTTGAGGTACTCGCCGCGGATCTCCTCGGCCCGAGCCACGGCCCGGGTCTGGAGGATGATCTCCGGCGTGGGTCGCTGGCGGGACTCCTGCTGGGTGGCTTCGTAGCTGGCACGGGCGGCCGCCCCCTCATCGCCGTTCTCCAGCTCAAGCTCCAGGTAGCTCTTCAGGAACTCGACCGGGATGTCGGGGAAGCGCGTCGGGAGGCCATCGGCGATGCAGGCGTCCGCGATGCTCGACCTGGACTCGGAGCGCCAGCCGCCGTATTGGTCCTGCCGCCCGTTGAGCTCCATGAAGCGGAGCTTCTTGTCCACGGCGTGGCCGACCTCGTGGAGGGTCGTGTGGTCGAACAAGGGGAGCTGGACGTTGTCCATCTGGGACGTGGGGTCCACGTTGTCGTCCTGGGGAAACCGCACGCTGCTTGACAGGGGCCCGGACACCCGCTGGACCCAGATCGTGAGCTTCTCCTCCCGTTGGGAGTAGAGCCCGGAGAAGTCGCTTCGGGTCTGGCTGCGGTCCAGGTGCTTGAACATGTCGTTGAACGCGATGTGCTCGTCCGGGACCATGCCCAGCAGCTCGTAGAGCTTCGGCAGGGCCTTCTTGCCCAGCTTGCCGGTCACCGTCTCCAGGCCGAATCGGGCCTTGAGCACCTCCCGCCCGAGCGCCCTGTCGGACTGGGAGGGCCGGGACCAGTTCACCGACGCCATCATCTCGTCCAGCAGCGCGTTGCCGCCTGGGGCGTTCTTGAGGGCGGTCAGGTCGTTGCGCAGCAGCGGCAGGATCTGGCTGCGCTGCTCCTTCGCTTCCTGAACGATCCGCCCCCCGTTGAGGAGCGCGGTCTCCTGGTCCGAAGGATCCGGACTCTCGAAGTACTGCTCGGCGTCCCCGTACGCCACCCGGAGGCGGCGCAGCTCCTGGTCGAAGGGGCCCGCGGCGGTCGGGTCCAGCGCAGCCAGGGCGTCCACAGCCTGCTCGAGCGCGTCGAGCGCGGCGGGGCCCTCCTGGTTCAGGAACTCTACGGTCGTGACGTCCCCCCGGAAGGCCGTGACGAGGTTGGTGAAGAAAGGCATGGGGTTCATCCTGGACGTTCAGGCGTCCGCCAACGGGGCGGAGCCCGGGTCCGTCGGACGCACGGCCCACGGGCTCGAGTCGGGCCATCGTCGGCCCGGCCTGCCTTCAGCGTTCACGCCCCCTCGGGCACCCTCTATGGGACAGGTGCCTCATCGTCGGCGTTGTGCCACCCATGCGTCATCTGGCCCCCCCCGTCGTGGCGACCCCTACTGCGCGCAGGGGACGTCGGCCCAATACCCGAGGTTGTCGGTCTCGTCGCACTCCGTGACCAGCTCGTCGCCGTCCACCTCGATGGTCAGCACGGTCCCGGCGAGGCTCACGTCCACCTCGAACGAGAAGCCTTCGCTGCTCTCCGGGTCCAGATCCTGGGTGAGCGCGGTGTTCACCAGCGGCACGTTGACCCCGGCGGGCCGCCCGTAGAGCACGACCGCGGTGCCCGCCGGCACGGAGGCCCCCCCGCTGTTCCACACCACCGCCGACACCCGCACGAGGCCGTCGTCCTCGCAGCTCGACGCGCAGACGTCGGTGATCTCGGCCCGCAGGTTGGGCTGGCCGGCGACGTAGAGCGCGCTGGGCTGGCCCCGGAACAGGTTGGCGTCGGTGAGCCAGGGGTCGGGCACCGGCGTGGGGAGGCTCATGTCGTCGTTGATGTTGTCGCCGTAGTAGCCGTACTGGTTGTAGACCGGACGGGCGTAGGGCCAGTCGCCGTCGGCGCCGCCGATGACGGTGATGCCCTGACGGCCGCTGTTGGAGCCGTAGAGCAGCTCGCCGCTGCCGTCGCCGTCCACGTCCGCGGCGGCCGGGGTCTCGGCCAGGGTCACCGAGCCGTGGGAGGGCTCCCGGATGACCACGGTGCCGTTCGCCCCGTTGTAGACCAGGATGTCGACCTCGTCGGCGAAGATGACCTCCGGCACGCCGTCCATGTCGATGTCCCAGGACGTGGTCCCGGCCAGGCCGGAGTTGTCCTGCATCGAGGTGGTCCACAGGTTGGTGCCGTCGCGCTCCACCAGGCGGAGCTGGCCCAGCTTGGCGAAGGCGAACTCCTGCTCGCTGTCGTTGTCGAAGTCCGCGACCGCGACGGCGGTGCCGTAGCTGGAGTAGCTCTGCCGCCAGATCTGCTGGCCGTCGCTGTCACACAGGGTCATCGCGCCGTTGCCCGCGACCAGCAGCTCACCCTCCGCGTCGCTGTCCGCGTTGACGGGCTGGGGGAAGCTGCCCACGCCGCCGCTGCCGCAGGTGAACATCCAGTTGCCGTTGGCGTCGAAGACGTCGCTGGACAGCAGGATCTCCTGGGTGCCGTCCTGGTCCAGGTCGGCCGCCGCGGGCGCGCCCCAGGGGTCGCCGCCGGTCACCGAGAGGCTGTGGAGGATGTTGCCCTGGGCATCCAGCACAAACTGGTTGAACAGGATCTCGATGGTGCCGTCGCCCTCCAGGTCGGTCAGGTAGGGGTAGGTCTCGCAGGCGTTGCCGGTGGCCGTCGACCACATCGTGTTGCCCGCGTAGTCCACCGCCACGAGGGTGTGGGGCTGGTAGCAGCTCCCGGTGGAGTAGAGGATGTCGCCCAGCCCGTCGCCGTCCAGGTCGCCCAGGGCGACCCCCGACTGGTAGTCGACGCCGGAGAGGCTCCACTCCTCGGCCCCGGTCGCGCCGTCGAGCACATGGAGCTGGCCGCCGCTGCGGGCTGAGGTGAAGACCACCTCGGGCACGCCGTCCTGGTCCAGGTCGCCGACCGCGGGGGTGGAATAGACCGCGCCCTGCAGCCACTCCCACTCGATGACCCAGCTCCACGGCCGGGCCGGGGGGTCGGAGATGTTGACGCTGCCCGCGCAGGACTCGTCCACCTCGGAGACCTCGGGGGGCGCGTCGACCTCGCAGTCGCCGTCCTGGCAGTCCGCGATGCCGTCGGCGTCGACGTCGTTGAAGCCCTCGTCCACGACGCCGTCGAGGTCGTTGTCCTCGCCGTCGCACTCCTCGTTCGGCGGGGGCTCGCCGGTGTCCTCGGTGTCGAAGGGCGGCGAGCTGGTGTCGTCGAGGATGACCGGGTTGTCGTCCTTGGGGTTGACCTCGTACTCGGAGCAGGCCGCGAGGACGAAGACGAGGGGCAGCAGGGCTGGGCGCATACGGACTCCGGGGCGTTGGCTGAAAGTAGCTGATCGCCCACCGGGTCGGTGGCCTCAACCCGTCCCGTGCGGCGGCTTGTCGAACCGCCAGATCCGGTAGCTGGACCGCCCGTCGTCCAGCTCGTCGCGGGTGTGCTCGCGCAGGGCCCGCAGGGCGTTGGACCAGGGGCGGGTGCGGATGCCCCGGCCCTCGAAGTCCTCGCGCAGGAGCGCGTTGAACCAGGCCACCCCGGACAGGTAGCGCCAGGCCAGCGCCGGCCGCAGCCGCAGCAGGGCCCAGGCTGCCACCAGGCCGTGGACGGGCGTCGCGGCCAGCCGGGCGTAGTGGGTCATCCAGGTGGCGATCTCGTGGGAGAGATCCCACATCCCGCCAAGGTTGAGGCCCGCGTCGGCGGCCAGGGCCTCGTAGTCCCCCTCGGCCACGAAGAAGAAGAGCCCCATGACCTCCAGGGGCGCGTCCGCGCGGATCTGGTCGGCCATGACCAGCCGGCCGCCGGGCTTGAGCACCCGGGCGATCTCGCCGAACAGCGCGGGCTTGTCGGCGACGTGGAAGGCGCACTCGATCAGGGTGACCGCGTCGAAGCTGGCGTCGGGGAAGGGCATCGCGCAGGCGTCGCCGCACACCACCTCCACCCGGCCCTCCAGCCCCGCTGCGGCCACGTTCTCCCGGGCCCGGTCCACCTGCACCTGGGTGATGTTGAGCCCGGTGACCTGATGGCCGAGGTGCTCGGCCAGGAACAGCGCCGTCCCCCCCACCCCGCAGCCGACGTCGAGGGTGTGGGGTGCGTCCAGGAGGTCCAGCTCGCCGGCCTCGACGAGGTACGCCAGGGTGCGCCACGGGCCCTCCCGCAGCGCGAAGGGCATGGTGAGGAGCCCCGCGCGTGGCTCGTCGCTGACCCCATAGTGCAGGTGCTGGACCCCGGGGAACAGCTCGGTGAGCACCGTGAAGAAGCGGGTGTGGAGCTGGGAGATGTCGGGGGGCATGGCGCCCTCTGATATCCGATCGGGATATCCTGCGCGCCGATGTCGCGGACCCATCCCATCCCCGGCGGGCTGAACCTCGCGCTCACCGCCGGCGTCTTCGCCGCCTCCCTGGGGCTGCTCGGGCTGGGGGAGCGGCTGGGGGGCCTCGGGCTGGCCGCCTGCGCGCTGGCGTTCGCGGTGCTGGGGCAGACCAACTTCGCGCTCATCCACGAGGCCGAGCACGACAAGCTGCACCCCCGCCAGGGGGTGAACGATGCCGCCGGGGTGCTGCTGAGCGCGCTGTTCCCGGGCTCGTTCACGGTGCTGAAGGCCGCCCACCTCATGCACCACCGCCGCAACCGCAGCGACGCCGAGCTGATCGACTTCTACCGGCCGGGCGAGCGCTGGGCGAAGACCCTCAAGTACTACACGCTCATCTCCGGGGCGATCTGGGTGGGCTCACCGCTGGTGTCGGTGGCGCTGTGCTTCGTGCCGGGGCGCTGGTTCCGGCCGGATCCGGGCCGCGCCAAGGGGACCGACCTTACGACGTTCCTGTCCTTCCTGGAGGGCGTCAACCCCTGGCGCATCCGGGCCGAGGTGGCGCTCACCGTGGGGCTCTGGGCTGCTGTGATCCCGATGCTGTCGCTGTCCTGGACGACGCTGGCGCTGGTCTACGCCACCTTCGCCTTCTTCTGGGCCAGCCAGCAGTACGTCTACCACGTCCGCACCCCGCTCCATCTGGTAGAGGGCAGCTTCGACCTGCGCATGCCGCGCTGGCTGGGTTGGCTGTGGCTGCACTTCAACTACCACCTGACCCACCACCGCACGGTGAGCGTGCCCTGGCTCTACCTGCCCGAGGTCGCCCAGGAGCAGCCCTGGCGCCCCTACCTGCGCACCTGGCTCACCTCCTGGCGCCCCCCTCGACCCGTCCTCGCCGCCTGGCCCGAGCGCTTCGTGGCCCGGGGTCCGCTGCCGGCGCCAGCGCCGCCGGAGTTCTCCGGTCCGCCATCTCCGGGTTGAATCCGCTACATTCCTCCCGCCCCAAGCACTCTGGAGAGCGAGCCCATGCGCTTCGAGGTCAACGGCGAGTCGGTCGAGCTGGAGGTGTCCCCGGACACGCCGCTTTTGTGGGTCCTGCGGGACCACCTGGGCCTCACCGGCACCAAGTTTGGCTGCGGCGTCGGCCAGTGCGGCGCCTGCACGGTGCACCTCAACGGCCGGGCCACCCGCTCCTGCCTGATGCCCGCCGCCGCGCTGGAGGGCGCGACGGTCCGCACCATCGAGGACCTCGCCCCGCACCCCCTGGTGGACGCCTGGGTCGCGGCGGGGGTGCCTCAGTGCGGCTACTGCCAGTCCGGCCAGCTCATGGCCGCCGCCGCCCTGCTCGAGGCCAACGCCCGGCCCACCCGCGCCGACATCGAGCAGTGGATGACCAACCTCTGCCGCTGTGGCACCTACGACCGCATCCGCGGCGCCATCGCCGACGCCGCGCTCAAGCTGCCGGAGCCGCCGCCACCGGAGGAGGCGCCCCCCGAAGCGCCCACCGACGCGGTCAACGACGCCGAGGGAGGTGAGTGATGATGAACCCCTCTCGACGCGGCTTCCTGGGCGGGCTCTCCGGGCTCGTCGTCGCCTTCCACCTGCCGGGCTGCCGCCCGCTCACGCCACCGGTGGACACCACCATCACCCTGGGCTCGGCCATCGCCGAAGGCCAGGCGGCGGACATCAACGCCTGGATCCGCGTCGCCCCCAACGGCGTGGTCACCCTGCAGATGGGCGCCTCGGAGATGGGGCAGGGGGTATACACCGCGCTGCCCATGATCCTGGCCGAGGAGCTGGACTGCGACTGGGCCCAGGTGCGCGCCGAGTCCGCCCCCGCCCACGACGCCTACCGCCGCGAGCTGGCCGATCTGCCGGGGCACGCCCAGCTCACCGGGGGCTCCGAGTCGGTCCGGGGCTACTGGTCCATCCTGCGCGAGGCCGGGGCGCAGGCTCGCGCGATGCTCATCGCGGCGGCGGCGGCGCGCTGGGGGGTGGACCCCTCCACCTTGCGCACCGAGGCCGGCTTTGTCCTCAACGGCGAGGAGCGCCTCAGCTACGGGGAGCTGGCCCACGACGCCGCCCAGCAGAAGGTCGGCGCGGCGCCGTTGAAGTCCCCCGAGCAGTTCCGCATCATCGGCACCAGCCCCGAGCGCCTGGACCTGCGCGACAAGTCCACCGGCCGGGCGACCTTCGGCGTCGACGTCCAGGTCGAGGGCGCGCTGGTGGGCGCGGTCAAGCACTGCCCCCACCACGGCGGCGCCCTGGTCTCCTTTGACGCCACCGACGCCCTGGCCCTCGACGGCGTGGTCGACGCCTTCCAGGTGGACGACGACAAGGTCGTCGTGGTCGCCGACACCTTCTGGCAGGCGAAGCGCGGCGCCGACGCCCTCAAGCTGGAGTGGGATCCGGGCGAGGGCGCGGGCCTGGACGACGCCGAGATCGGCCGTCGCCTGCAGGAGGCGCTGGACGGCGGCGGAAAGACCCTGTTCAAGCTGGGCAAGCTCGGCGAGACCACCCTGAGCACCACCTACGAGGTGCCCTACCTGGAGCACGCTCCCCTGGAGCCCCTCAACGCCACCGCCTGGGTGCAGCCCGACCGGGTGGACGTCTGGGCGCCCACGCAGGCCCAGGGGGTCACCCGGCGCAACGCGGCGAAGATCGCCGGCCTCAAGCAGGAGCAGGCCTTCGTGCACACCACGCTGCTGGGCGGCGGGTTCGGCCGCAAGGGCTTCTGGGACTTCACGGACCTCGCGGTCAAGGTCTCCAAGCACCTCGGCGCCCCGGTCAAGGTGCTGTGGACCCGCGAGGAGTGCTTCACCCGGGGCTACTACCGCCCCCGCGTCCTCTGCCGCCAGTCCGCCGCCATCGGCCCGGACGGCCTGCCCACCGACTGGCACATCGAGATGGCCGGCCAGAGCATCATGACCATGTTCGTGCCCGCGCTGGCGAAGACCAAGCTCGGCGCCGAGGTCGTCATCGGCGGCATGTCCCACATGCCCTACGCCGTGCCCAACCAGCGGGTGGACTACGCCTATATCGAGCTGCCCATCCCGATCGGGTGGTGGCGCTCGGTGCAGGGCAGCACCAACGGCTTCTTCCGGGAGTGCTTCCTCGACGAGATCGCGGCGGCCGGCGGCCAGGACCCCATCGAACTGCGGCGGCGCCTGCTGGCCGACAACCCCCGCTACCTGCGGGTCTTCGAGGCGGCGGTCGAGGCGGCGGGGGACGTTTCGGCGGGCTTGAGCCGGGGCGTGGCCCTGTTCGAGAGCTTCGGCTCCATCAGCGCCCAGGTCTGCGACATCGAGGTCATCGAAGGCCGGGTGCTCCCACGCCGGGTCACCGCCAGCATCGACTGCGGTCGGGCCATCCACCCCGACAACACCCGCGCCCAGGTCATGGGGGCCCTCACGATGGGCCTCAGCGCGGCGCTGTACGGGGGCCTCTCCTTCAAGGACGGCGCCGCCCAGCAGCTCAACTTCCACAGCTACACCCTGATGGGCATGGCCCAGGCGCCGGAGGTCGAGGTGGTCATCGTGGACTCCGGCGAGGAGTTGGGCGGGGTCGGGGAGCCGGGCCTGCCGCCCATCGCCGGGGCGCTGTGCAACGCGATCTTCGCGGCGACGGGGAAGCGGATCACGACGCTGCCGGTGGGGAATCAGCTGGTCGGTTAGTCCCGCCGCCGCCGGAGCACGATCAACCCCACCAGCCACACCGCCGGGGGCAGCACCCCCGAGGTGGAGCACAGCGCGCCGCTGCACGAGGCCCCGCCGGAGCAGCCCGTGCTGCCCCCGGAGCAGCCCGCGCTGCTGCCATCACAGCCGCTGCTGCTGCCAGAAGAACCCCCACAACCATTACCTTCGCAGCCACTGCTGCCACTGGAGCCGCCGCTGCTGCCACCGGAGTCGACGTCCGAGTCGCCGTCGGTGTCCGTGTCGATGTCGGTGTCCGCGTCGCCGTCTGCGTCCGCGTCGGCCTCGGGGTCGTCCACCGGCTCCACGGGCTCGACGGTCGTGTTGCCCCCGCACCCCTGGGTCTCGAAGGACACGTCCGCGGACGCCTCGAAATGGATCGGCTCCCAGGGCCACAGGTCGATGTAGATGGCCGGGCCGTCGGTGGGGGTCGTGAGCACCAGGTGCGCGCCCAGGGTGTCGGCCAGCGCCTCGGCGTCGGCGTCGTCGGGGCCCAGGCTGACGTCGTCGCCGGGCTGGTCCAGGCCCGCCGCCGCCAGCCAGGGGCCGGCCTCCAGCACCAGGACCGCCTCGTCCCCCTCCAGCAGCACGTCCCGGCCCATCGTGGCCACACCCGGGTCCAGGGCGAGGTCGAAGGCTCGGCCGTCCCCGCCGACGCCCTCCAGGTGGAGGGTGCCGTCGAAGGGGTCGTCGCCGAAGTCCACCCCCAGGTCGCACCACAGCCCGCTGGGGACCCCCAGGGGCGTGGGGTCTCGCAGGTCCAGCGTCTCCTCAATGGGGATCTCGATGACCTCGCCGGTGTCGCAGTCCTTCAGCAGCAGGGCCTCGACCCGGGCCGTGGCGAGGTCCAGGGCGATCTCCGTGGAGCCCACGGCGACGAGGTCCAGGTCCTGGGAGGGCAGGGGCTCGCCGCAGGCGGTGAGGGCGAGGAGCAGGGCCGTCGAGCGCGTCATACGCCGATCCTCGGTGCCGCGCAGCCGCGAGATCAACTACACTCCGATGACACATCCTCCGGAGTTGTCCATGCTCGCGCCGCTCCTGCTGCTCGCCACCGCCCAGGCCGGGACCATCGACGTCACCTTCAACGATCTGGCCTCCGGCGAGACCTTCCAGTGGACCGAGGCCATCGCGGATCAGGGGCCCACGGCCCTCACGCTCGCCTTCCCGGATCACACCGGCGAGCTGGCTCTGCTCGTCACCGCCCTGGAGGAGGACCAGGTGCAGCTCGACCTCGAGGTCTGGGAGGTCCGCGCCCGACGGCTGCGGGCGGACAAGCGCGAGCTGCTCTCCCAGCCTCGCCTGCTCACCCGACACGGCGCGGGCTGCTCGTTCACCGTGGGGACGCGCGCTGCGGACGGCAGCGAGACCGGGTTCAGCGTCGAGATGTTGACGACGCCCGGATCCTGAGCGACAGATCATCGGGTCACAGGAGGTCGACCCCATGGGCCTGCGCACCAGGCTCCTTCACGAGGTGTGCGTTCGCGCGCCGGGCCTGGCGGTCGTTCGGTCCGACGGCGTGGTCCTGCTGCGGCGCCACGTCCTGCTGGAGCGCCCCGCGCTCGGCATCTACCTGCACCACTGCGCCCATCCGGATGAGGCGTCGGACGTGTTCCATGACCACCCCTGGGCCTGGAGCGCCGCGCTGGTGCTCACCGGGGGCTACACCGAGGAGCGCGCCGCGCCCGGGCAGCACACCCGTCGGCGCGACCTCAAGCCGGGGCGCGTGAACTGGATCCCCGCGGACTGCTTCCACCGCATCGCCGCGCTGCCCGCGGACGGGGCGTGGACGATCTACGTACGGGGGCGTCGCGCTCGCGCCGACGGCTTCCTGGTGCGGACGCCGGAGGGCTGGCGTCACGAGCCCTCGGAGGGCTCTTCCCGGGAGCGCAAGGTGAAGTTCAAACCGGGGGATGCGCCGGTCAGTACATCACGAACGACGGGTCCCGCATCATCACCGTGATCACGCTCACCCAGGCCAGGTGGGGCTGGCCGGTGGTCTCCGCGACGTCCAGCAGCAGCGCGTACAGCTCGTCCTCGGACTCGGCGTCCGGGGTGGCGCTCAGGATGCGCTGGTGCAGCTCGACGAGCTGGGCGCGGGCGAGGTCCTCGGGCGGGAAGCTGTCGGGGTCGACGAGGGTGAGCAGCCGGCGGTCGGCGCCGGCCCGGTCCTGGGCGACGACGTGGTTCGCGGCGGCCTGGGCCAGCCGCTCCTGCACCAGCACCGTGGTGGCGGTGGGGGACGCGGCGCGCTCGGTGACGAAGTTGCCGTCGGCCCCGCCGGCCAGCGCCCGCAGGCCCAGGGTGTCGGTGCGCATCAGGTCGTAGCCCTCGGACACGAACGTGAAGCCGGTCAGGGCTTCGACCTGGGACGCCAGCAGGTCCGGGCTCATCAGCTTGAGGTCATGTTCGGCGCGGTAGTCGTCCGCCTGGACCACCGAGGCCGCCAGGGCGCGCAGGGTGAGCCCGCCGGCCAGGAAGTCCTCCCGGGCGGCGCTCAGGGCGGGGATGTCCGAAAGGGCTGGCTCCCGCTGGAGCATGAAGGTCCAGGTCTGCTCCACCGCGCACTCGATGAAGCGGGGGTCGGCGGCGATCTGGTGGCCGAGGTCGGTCAGGGTCTCGCCGGGCTCCCCGAAGTAGGCGGGCGGCGCGCCGGTGAGCCAGCGCCAGATGTCCTCCCGCTCGGGGTGGTAGACCGTCATCTCGGCCACGCCGGACTTCTTGGGGAAGTAGAACCCGCCCAGGTAGCTGGCCAGGGGGTCGAGGCTGGCGTGGCAGCTCACGCAGCCCGGGTTGTTGACCAGGGCCTCGGCCGCGACCTGCTCGTCCGAGAGGTCCACCTCGCGGTCGAAGGTGATGGTGCGGTCCAGGAAGTCGTCGCACAGCAGGATGCGGCTGAGCGCGGCGGCCCGGCTGCGGTTCTTGTTGGTGCGCGAGGTCTCGTAGCGCCACCACAGGCCGTTGGTGGACAGCACACCGGCGGGGGGGCGCCCGTCGGTGTAGCGGGCCTGCTGCCAGCCGGACGCGCCGTCGGAGTAGTCGATGGGCCAGGCCGAGGCCAGCACCTCGTTCGCCATCGTCCAGTCGGCGGTGACCAGGGTGGTGTAGGGCAGGTCCTCGGTTGCGATGGTGGAGAGGATGCGCAGGGGCTCCTCGCCGATGGCGCGGGCGAAGCCGGGCTCGTCGCCCAGTCCGTAGTCGGCGGCCCGGCGCGGCCAGTCGTCCAGCAGGGTGCGGTAGGGCACCGCGAACCAGTCCCGGACCGCCGCGCCGAAGCCCGGATCCTGCAGGTAGTCGGCAATGTAGTCATCGACTGCATCGGGATCTGCGGCCACCGCGGCCAGCTCCTCGGGGGCAGGGCGGTGGCGGCGCAGGTCCAGGCTGGCCCGGGTCAGCAGCCGCTCGGCGCTCATGTGGGGCACCGTGGGCGCAGAGTCCACCGGGGTGGGCTCCCCGGCGCAGGCCAGCACAAGCAGGGCGCTCACCATGGGCGGGTCTCCCAGTCGGTCAGCGCGGTGAGGTCGACGCAGGCCTCGCCCAGGGCGGCGCCCTCGAACCACACCGTCCCGCAGCCGTCGCAGAGATCTGCGGACACGGCGTCCTCCGGGCTGGCCGGGCCGTCGAAGCGCAGGGTGTAGGCCTCGCCGTCGTGGGTGCGGTACACCAGCTCCCCGGCGGGCTCGGTGGCGCAGGTCGTCCCGGTCTCGGGGCTGTAGAGGAGGAGGTCCCGGGCGGTGAGGGTGGCGCGGTCGCCCTCGATGGGGCTGGCCCCGCCGTCGAGCCGAAGCCAGCGGCCCTGCTCGGGGTGCGCCCAGGACTCGGCGGTGACGGCGACGCTCAGGTCCTCGGCCAGCCAGGTGTCGGCGTGCTCGGGGAACGCCGAGCGGAACACCCCCAGGAAGTAGACCCACACGGCCTGGGCGCCGCCGTCCACGGGGCGGTCCCACAGGTCCCCGTAGCCGATGATCTCCAGATCGTAGCCGTCCGGTGAGGTCAGCACCGCGTCGGTGAGCAGGGAGCCGAAGGTGTCGTAGTACACCCCGTCGATGGTCTCGTGGTGCACCGCCAGCGCCTGGGAGCGGCCGGCGTAGGACCAGCCTGAGCGCGCCGTGCACTCGTTGCCCCAGCCGATGACCCCGGCGATGGGGTAGGTGCCCGGGCAGGACTGCTCCTGGCCCATGAGCGCCAGGGCGTAGGCGTCGTAGAGGGGGTAGGGGTCGATCCGCAGCAGCCCGGGGGCGAGGTCGCGGACGGCGGCCTCGACCTCGGCGGCGTTCAGGGAGGGCTCGAGCTCGGGGCGCTCGTACTCGTAGGGCGTGGGCGCGTCGGGGCCGGTGTCGGGCGCCGGGTCGGGGTCTCCGGCGCAGCCGATCAGGAGCGCGGCGATGGCGAGGCAGGGCGTCATGGCCTGGGCCAGCATAACCGCGCGGGTCCCGGGTCAGGTGAGCAGGTCGTCCACGCTCGCGGCGATCCCGGCGTCCAAGAGCCAGCGGGTGAGGGTGGGGGCGTCGGCCTGATCCAGGGTGGCCTGGTGGGCCTCGGTGAGGGGGAGCCCGCGCAGGGAGAGGATCGCGCGCAGGCCGGCGCGCAGGCCCTCGGCCTTGCCTTCGGCCATGCCCTCGGCCTTGCCTTCGCGGATGCCCTGTTCCCGGCCTCTGGCCAGCACGTCCTCCAGGTCGGCGTAGCCCTCGCGCTGGAGCAGGTTGCGCAGGGCCACCTGCTGGGCGGCGTCGTGGAAGAACAGGGCCTCCACGGGGACCGGGTTCTGCAGCACGCCGGGGGCGGTGAGCTGCTGCCCCAGGGTGTAGAGCAGGGGCGGCCCATCGGGGGTGTGGACCTCAACCCGGCGGATACCCTCGAGGCGCACGACCCATATGAACCGGGTGCCGGCGGCCAGCAGCTCGGCGATGCGGGCGTTCAGCTCACCCTCGTCCTGGCCGGTGTCGGCGTACTCGACCGCCAGCGGGGGCGCGGCCTTCGCCCAGCCGGGGGCATCGGGCTCGTCGTCCGCGAGCACCGCCACGTCCGGGGCGCGGAGGTGGTGCTTCAAGGGGGAGACCCCCAGGTCCACCCCGGCCCGCTTCACCGCCGGGTCGGTGGTGATGACCATGCCGCCGTCGAGGTTGGCGACCGAGCCGCGGCGGCCGGTGGGCAGGCAGACCACCGGGTGGCCGTTGACCAGCTCGTAGGGGCTGCCGGAGGGGACCTGGTCCGCGTTGAAGCCGCCGGGCGCGAGGATCTCGTAGGGTTTGGGCATATCTCCTAGCGTGTACACGCCGGGAGGGGTTGTCAAGGGCGGGCGTCGAGGGCCAGGTAGGTGTAGGGCAGCCGCAGCAGATCGTCCCGCAGCGTGGCCGAGATGCGGGGAAAGAAGGGGCGGACCAGGGCCTCGTAGCCGGCCTGGTCCCGGGTGAAGTCCCCCCGGTCCGCCCAGTACAGGAAGCGGGTGAGCGCCGGGATGTGGGGGGTGCGGCAGCCGTCGAGGGTCAGGAGCCGGCCGCCGGGGGCGACCAGCGCGGCGGCGTGGCCCAGGATGTGGGCGGCCTGGGCGTCGGTGAGGTGGTGGAGCACGCCCAGCAGCAGGATGACGTCGAAGGGCGCGGGGCGCTGCGCGGCCAGGGCGGCGATGTCCCAGGCCTCGAAGCGCCCCCGGCTGGCGAAGCGCTTGCGGGCGCCCTCGATGTAGGCCGGGTTGGGGTCGATGCCCAGGTAGTCGACCTCGGGCAGGTAGCCCAGCACGTCCGCCGGGCCGCAGCCCACGTCCAGGATGCGCAGCCCCGGCGTGGGCCGCAGCAGGGTGTCCAGGAACACCGTCCACACCCGGTCGCTGCCCACCGCCCGCTGCAGCGCCGAGTAGGCCCCGGGCCGCTCCACCCGCCGGGCGATGAGGCCCCGGATGCGCGGGATCAGGGGGAGCCGCTCGATCATCGGCCCGCCTTCTCGGCGTAGGGGATCCGGTAGAGCACCGACCAGGTGGACAGCACCGCCTCGCCCCGCTCCACGGACAGCGCAAGCTCCCGCACCATCGGCATCACGGTGCGGAAGACGTCGATGATCTCGCCGCTGTCGAGGTCCTGCACCATCACCGCTCCGGTGACCACCGAGGCGGTCACCAGCAGCCGGCGCTCCGGATCCACCGCGACCGAGCGCACCCCGGGCTGGGTGCGGATGGTGCGCTCCACCTTGCCCAGGACCGGGTCGATGACCCACAGCTCGGGGCGGTTGGGGATGGCCAGGAACAGCCGCCGCAGCTCGGGCACCCAGCGCATCTTGCCGTCGAGGGTGGGGACCTCCAGCCAGGGGCGGGCGTAGCCCTGGTCGACGTCGGCCAGCCACAGGTGGGTGCCGAAGTCCGGCGCGATCACGAGCTGGTTGATGTCCGGGATCCAGGCGATCTCCCGGGGGATGGGCACGGGTCCCTCCGCCGCGCGCAGCTCCTTCACGTAGCCCCAGGTCAGGCCGGGCACCCCCACCAGGGCGACCATGCGGGGGGCGCGGGCATTGGCCTGCACCGCCCCCAGGATGATCCGGTTCCGCTGCGGATCCCAGCGGGTGTAGACGTACTGGAGGTGGAAGGGGAAGCGCTCGGTGTGGAGCCGCTTGAAGCTGGAGCCCGTCCAGCGCAGCTCCTGCACCTTGTCCGGGCCGTCCAGCAGCCAGGTGAGCCCGGTGGCCGGGTCGGTCTCGCTGTCCAGGGTCGCAGCGCGCACCACGCCATCCCAGCGCTCCTCCAGGTCGAAGCTGGCGGTCGCGGGCCCGCCGTCCAGCGGATAGGCGCGCAGCTCCGTGCGATCCTCGCAGATCACCAGGGCGTGGTCGCCCACGATGTCGACCCCGTGGAAGTCGGCGCGGGCCCACTCGGGCATCCGGTCCATCACGACGAGGCGGGGGTCGTGCAGCGCGTCGGGCCAGGCCGCCATCGCCTTCTTGTAGTGCTCGTAGGACGAGACCGAGTCCGCCGCGACCCAGCCCACCCCCAGCGCCGCGCCGCCTGCGAACACGACCGCGAGGTGTCGGCGGCGACCGGCCCAGCCCAGGCCGGCGCTGACCACCGAGGGCAGCAGCAGCTCGGTGAACGGGACCCAGGCGGCCACCCGGGCCTTGGCGGCCGCCGCGCCCAGCTCCTGGGCCGAAGCCCCCGCCAGCAGCACCAGGCCCAGGCCCAGCAGCAGGGGGAAGGGGGCGTGCCACGGGGCCAGCGCGAGGGTCAGGCCCACGACCAGCGCCGCGCCCGCCGCCCAGCGCCGCCCGTCCAGGCGCGAGAGCAGGGCCGCCGCCAGCCCGGCCGCGAGCGCCACCGCCGCCAGCTCCCGCTGCCGATACAGCAGGATCTGCCAGCTCTCCACCACCAGCTTGGCCGCGCCGTGCGGGTAGGCCGCGGTGATGAGCCGGTGGGCCAGGGCGTCGCCGACGGTGTTCGCCGCCACGACGGCCGCGAGGAGCAGCAGAGGCAGGCGCAGCAGGACCCAGAGGCGCAGGAGCATCTGCGGGAGTCTATAGGATGCTCAGGATGGTTGACCTGCCCGCCGACGCCGTGACCGTGCCGCCCCGCCCCGGGGCCTCGTGTCAGGTGTGGCAGTCCGAAGGGGTGTTCTTCAAGCAGCACCGCAGCGCGCGGGGCTTCGCGCAGGAGGTCCACGCCCTGCGCGCGCTCACCCCGGCCCTGGGATCGGCCCCCCGCCTGCTGGGGGTCGACGAGGGTCGGCGGCTGCTGCGTTTGAGCGCGGTGCCCGGCCAGGACGCCGATGCGATGGACCTCACGGAAGACCAGCGCGCTGTGATCGCCCGAGAGGCGGGCCGATGGCTGGCGGCGCTGCACCAGATGCCCTGCCCCCAGGACGACCCGCTCTCGGTGGGGGCGGCGGTCGCGCGGCGCATCGAGGCCGCCGACGCCGTCGCCGCCCGGGAGGCCTTCGGCGACGGCGCCGCCTTCGACGGGCTCACCCGGTGCTGGTGTCACCGGGACTTCCGCCCCCGCAACTGGCGGGTCACCCCGGCGCTGGAGGTCTCCATCCTCGACTTCGAGCACACCCGCCCCGACCTGTGGCTGGTGGACCTGGTCCGGCTGGACGAGCCCGTCCGCGTGGCGGTGCTGGAGGGCATGGGGCGCCGCCTGACCCCCCGGGAGCGCGACGCCCTGACGGTCCTGCGCCTGCTGGATGGCGCGCAGACCCTGCGCTGGGGCCTGCGGCACGGGGAGCGGTGCTTCATCGACGAGGGGCGGAGGGTGCTGGCGGATGCGCGTCGCGTTTGACCTCGACGACACCCTGATCCCGTGCGGGCTGGATTTCCCGACGGAGGCGCCTGCGCTGCCGTGGCTGGCCTGGCTGCTGCGCCCGGAGCCGCTTCGGGTCGGGACGACGGCGGCCCTCGCCGCCCTGCGGGCCGACGGGCACGAGCTGTGGGTGTACACCAGCTCGTTCCGCTCGGCGCTGTCGGTGCGCCTGACCTTCCTATGCTACGGGCTGTGGCTTGACGGCGTGATCAACCAGCAGCGCCACGACGCGCGGGTCGGCCGCGGCGGGCCGGTGAAGGACCCGGCGGCCTTTGGCGTTGACCTCCTGTTCGACGATTCGGTGGCGGTGGCCGAGGCGGGTGGGGGCCGGGTGGTGCTCGTCGCCCCGGAGGCCGGGCTGGCTGCGCTGGTCGAGGGGCGGGCGCGCCCTACTCCAGCGCCTCGCCGTTGATCACTGCCAGCGCGTCCAGGTCGAACCCGCCGCTGGTGCCGTCGTAGCTGTTCTGGCCGGAGTCCCGCACCCGCACGAAGCGCGCGCGGGTCAGGCCCAGCTCGGCGAGGTCGAAGGCGTCGCCGCCCGCGGCCTCGGGGTCGGTGGCGTCGACGCCGTTCTCGCTGTTGGCGTAGACCACGCCCACGCCCGCGCAGCCGGGGTAGCCGCCGTCGGGGTCGTCGGCCGCGCAGGGCCAGGCCGACCACGTCTCGCCGTCTTCGCTCACCGCCACCTCGCCGGTCTCGTAGAAGCCGGGGAAGGGGTTCTCGAACACGAGCAGGTCGGGCCCGGGGCCGTCCACCAGCCCGATGTCGGTGAACGCGAGCACGATCTCGCCCTCCCGGCCCAGGGAGACCACGTCCAGGGAGCCGGCGCCGCCGCCCGGGGCCTCCGGGCTGCCCAGCACCACGTCCGGCATGCGCTCCTGGCCGTAGCCGGCGTTGTCGCCGGGGGTGAACGCGATCAAGGCGTCGGCGAAGGGGTCGGGGCCGGCGGGGGCGGTGTCTGCGGGGGCGGTGTCATCCACCGGCCCCTTGGCCGTGCAGGCGAGCAGGAGGAGGAGCATCTCAGTCCGCGATGAGCTGGGTCCAGCCGAAGCCGCCGCAGCCCGCCGCGAGGTCGCCGGCGTCGGCGCGCGCGGTGTCCAGGGCGTCCTGCTCGGTCTCGGCCTCGTAGGCCGTCTGACAGTAGTAGAGGTCGGTGCCGTCCCAGGCCCAGTCGAAGCGGCTCCACAGCCCGGGGAAGTACTCGTTGGAGGCGTCGTTCTGGGCGATGGCGTGCATCGCGTCGTTGTCGTACTGGCTGATGGCGAAGAGGGCGTAGCCCTGGTCCCACGACGTGTTGGTGATGGTGTGGGCGGTGTCCCAGGTGTCGGTGTAGCTGCCGGCGATGGCGATGTCCTGGGCCTCGCTGGTGTCGTCCGTCGCGGAGGTGTCGTCGGCCGACGAGTCGTCGGTGGACGCGGTGTCGTCCTCCTTGTCGCCGCAGGCGACGGCGAGGGTCAGGGCGGCGAGGAACAGGGCGCGCGCGGGGATGTTCATGGTCTCCTCCAGGGGGTGGGCGGGGATCAGGAGGAGGCCGCGCGGACGCGAGCCGACCCTTCCCTGACCCGGGGAATGGTCGAGCGGAGGCGCTGGCAGGTCTCCCGGCTCGCAGCCTGTGCGCACGATGGGGCGCACAGCCCCTCCGCCTTCCCGGGCGCGGCCCAGTGGCGGATGGAGGGGCATGACTGCTTACGGTGGCGGGACCGCGCCGGATTCGCACCGGCTTCCCTCTTCGCCCCGCCGCGAACGCAGCGGAGCACCAGCAACCCGTCGAAGTGAGGCAAAGAACAGCAGGGTCGGACCAGGGTATCCGGTGAGCGCGGGTCGTGCTACCCGGCGGTCACGGTGCGCGCAAGCCAGCCGGCGAAGGCCTGGAGCGCGGGGCGCTCGGGCCCGGAGGCGCGGGTGACCAGCCAGTAGGTGAGGGGGCTCGGCAGGGTCAGGGCGAAGGGGCGGACCAGCCGCCCGTCGGACAGCTCGGCCGTCACCAGGGTGCGCCGGGCCAGCGCGACCCCCTGACCGGCGAGGGCGGCCTCCAGCGCCAGGTTGGCGTGGCTGAACCGAGGGCCGGCGCGCCCGTCCACGCCCTTGGCCTGGGCCGCCGCCAGCCACGCGGGCCAGCCCACCCGGTCGGGGTGCCGCTCCAGGGCGGTGTCGTGCAGGAGGGTGTGGTGGCGCAGGTCGCCGGGGTGCTCCAGGGGAGGCCCGACGCGGCTCAGCAGGGGGCTGCACACCGGGAACACCACCTCGTCTGCCAGCTTCACGGCCCGGACCCCCGGCCAGCCCCCGGCCCCGAAGCGGATGGCGGCGTCCACCGGCTCGGCGTCGAGGTCGACCAGCCGGTCGGTGGCGTCCAGGCGCAGGGTCAGCGCGGGGTGGGCCTGGGTGAGCCGCGGCAGGCGGGGCACCAGCCAGCGGACCGCGAACGAGGGGGAGCAGCTCACCGTGAGCACGCCGTCGTCCGGCGCCGGGCGCAGCGCCTCGATGGCTTGGTGGAGGACGGCCAGGGCGTCGGCGGTCGCGGCGGCCAGGGCGCGGCCCTCGGGGGTGAGGCGGATGCGCCGGGTGTGCCGGGTGAACAGGGCGACGCCCAGCTCCTCCTCCAGGGCGCGGATGCGGTGGCTCACCGCGCTGGGGGTGATGTGCAGCGCGCGGGCGGCGCGGGAGAAGCTCTGGTGCCGGGCCGCCGCGTCCAGCGCCAGCAGGCCGGGGAGGGAGGGCAGATTCATGAAGATTCCTCAAGTATCCATGAGGAGGTATCGTTTGTCAGAGGATGGGTTCAAGGCGATGGTTCAGGATATCCCAGCGCGGAGTGATCATGAACATTGTTCCATCGACGGCCCTCGGGGCCAAGCAGCGCATGGCGGCGAGCGGGCTCATCCTGGGGGGCTGGGTGGCCCTCCACATGGCCGGCAACCTGCTCTTCTTCGGGCCCCCGGCGCTCATCAACGCCTACGGCGGGGCGCTGCAGGGCAGCCCGCTGGTGTGGGGGATGCGGGCGGGCCTGCTGGTGCTCATCACGGTCCACGTGGACGCGGCGGTGCGGGTCATCCGGCAGACCCGACGGGCCCGGGGCGGGGGCTACCGGGGCCCGCGCGCCCTGGGGCAGACCAGCCTCGCGGCGCGCTCGATGGCCTGGACCGGGGCGCTGCTGGTCGGGCTGCTGGTCTACCACCTCCTGCACATCTTCGGGCCGCTCCACCCGGACTACCTCTCCGGCGACGTCCACCACAACCTGAGCGCCGGGCTGGCCAGCCCGATTCACGCCCTGGCCTACGGCGTGATGGCCGGGCTCACCGGGCTGCACCTGCGCCACGGGGCGGTCAGCATGCTGCGCACGCTGGGGCTGGTGTGGCCGAGGGTGGAGCGCGGGCTCGTCGTGGCGGCGGTGACCGTGGCCGTCGGCTTCTGCCTGCCTGCGCTCGCTTCGCTTGTCGGATAATGGGAGGGGCGGATCAGCACGCCGCTCAAGCCGACCAGGGGCAGGAAATCCAAGGGGTTATGACGGCGGGCCGGAATGAGACAGCATGACGCAGCACGGAAGAGAAGGGCGCGGTGTCCGGCCCGTGTCCAGGGGGTAAACGTTTACACCCCCAGCCCCAACGCCGCCGGCGGGGGAATCTGTGTGATGCCCTCCGAGCGGTCTGTTACCCTCGCATCGCCCAGGAGCGGGCGATCCACCAAGCCAGGGGGGACGAAGACCTGGCGCAGACCTGAAGAGGAACACCATGTTGTTCTTGCTGTTGGCGTGCGCGGCCGGGCAGATCGACGCGCTGGAGGGTGAGGTCCAGGACCTCGAAGACGAGCTGGATGAGCTTCGCGACGAGCTGGACGCGCTCGAGGCCGAGGACGACACCGGAGCGCCGGTGGAGGACGACACCGGGGAGGTCCAGGAGCCGGAGCCTGGGGAGATCGCGATGAGGGTCAACCTCGACACCACTGCTGGGGCGTGGCTCTTCGGCGTGGAGCTGTCTGAGCCTGGCGAGATCCTGCTCTGGGCGAGCTGGGATGTCGTGGCTGACTTCAGTGAATCCTGGGGCACCACGCGCTGTGAGACGGTGACGGGCTCCACGTCCACCCTCCCGTACTACAGCAACACTCTCCAGGTCGTCTCCGAGGTGAGCTGGGCCAACGGCGCCTGGAGCTGCGCCCAGGTTCTGGGCCCGTATGCGCTGCCGGTGGATGGCTGCGCGGTGGTGCAGCCCCGGCCGGTCTCCTGCGAGTAGCGCCTACTTCCAGAGCGACTGCTGGCGCTTCTTGCGGAACTTCCCCGCCTCATCCCGGGGTGGCAGGCGCTTGCGCCAGTGCTGCTTGATCTTCACAGCCCCCTTGGGGGGCTTCGTGGGCGTCTTCGCCTTCTTCCGGCTCATGTCGCTTCCTCCGTGATGCGGTCGATCTGCGCGACCGCCTCCATGAACGCCTTGCGCTGGGGCCCGTCCAGCGCGAGCTTGCCCAGCGCGAAGGCCACCAGCGGGTCCTTGGTCTTGAAGCGCACCTGGCCCGCCAGGTGCTCAATCCAGGGGAGGACCTCGTCCACCTGGCCGGCCGCGTCGGGCCACACCTGGCGGGAGTCCTTGAGGTAGGCCACCACCGCGTCCAGCGCCGGCACGGGCTGGGGGAAGGGCCGGTTGAGGTCGATGCCGTTGGACATGGGCTCTCCTAGGCGATCAGAAGGGTCATCAGCTCAGCGTCGGCCTTCACCGACGCCTTGAGGCGCTCGAGGTAGGCGCTGTCCTGCTTCACCCGAGCGAGCAGCTCGTCGGGGTCGGGGAGGACCTCGGAGGAGGCGTCGTCCGCCACGACGTCGTCGCGGTGGTCCTCGAGCTGGGGGGCGTCCGCGCGGGCGCGCTCGGGTGGGCTGGGGGCAGACCGGCCGCCGGTCTCCAGGTCCTTCAGCGACCGCTCCATCCGGAGCTGGAGCAGGGTCACGATCTGGGAGAGGCTGGCGCCCTCGGGCAGGTCCAGCGCCCGGCGCAGCACCGGCACGCCTACCGCGATGACGATGAGGGTCACGATGCCGGAGACCCCGGAGACGTCCCCGGCCGCCGAGGCCGCCGCCCGCACGCTGCCGAGCTGGGCCACCTGCTTGACGCTCTCGGCGGCCAGGGTGTCGGAGCTGGTCTTGCTGGCGATGAGCTGGCCGTGCAACTCCCGGTTGTGGGCGCGAAGCTCCGCGTTCTCGGCCCGGAACATGGCGATGATCTTCCAGGGGTCGGCCTGGTCGGAGCTGACGGCCAGGTCCGGGCGCAGGCTGCGGGTGAAGTCCAGCGGCATCTCGGCGCTCTTGCCGTCCTCGTAGGCCCGGATGCGCAGGATGCCCATGGGGTCGGGGCCCAGCGACTCGCTGATCGCGGCCTCGACGCGCTCGACGAGGTTTCGCACCCCGGCCATGTCCAGCCGGTCGCCGGTGATGTCCTGGACCACCTTGGTCCAGCCGGTGGAGCCGTCGTGCTTGAAGTGGGCGTAGAGCTTCCAGGGCTGGCGGTAGCGGCCGGCGCCGACCAGGTCGCGCAGGCGGCGCTCGAGGTTCATTTCGTCGTTCCACAGCAGGCCCTGCAGGTCTGTGGGGGTGCTCATGCCAACCTCCAGAACGTGACCCCGTGCCGCTCGGCGAAGGCGCGGCGGTCCTCGATGTCGGGGGGCTCGACCCAGCCCCCGTAGAGCGCGCTGCGGCGCGCGGCGCAGGCCACCGGCGGGTCCGGGGCGCGGTCCAGCTCCCCGCGCTCGACCGCCTCCCAGACCTCCGAGCCCGTCCACGGGTAGGGGTCGAGGCGGTAGGCGGGATAGTCGCCGGTGACGGTGAAGTAGAAGGCGCCGGCGCGGTGGGGACCGTCGTCCCCCAGGCGGAAGCGCATCGAGCCCTGGGGCCCGAAGCGGGACTTCTCCACCACCAGCTCGCGGGCGCCGGCGTCGGGCACCAGGCGCACGACGACGTCGGCCTTGTGGGCGAGCTGGCTGCCGCCCCGGGCCTCGCCCTTGACCGTGACCTGGGAGACGCAGATCACCGCGAGCCCGGCGGCCCGGCCCCAGGCCGCGGCGGCCTCGAACAGGGCCAGGGGCTCTCCCACGGTCACCGAGTCCACCACGACGCCGTCGGCGTCCGCCCAGCCGTGCGGCCAGCGCCAGCCGGCCTCCTCGTCGAAGGCGGGCTCGGCGGCGATGGCGCAGGAGACCCCCAGGCGCTTGGCGTAGGCCAGCACCAGGTCGGCGCCCATCTCGGTGGTGACCACGGCCGGGCGCTCAAAGCCCTGGAGCGCCACGGTGGACTTGCCCGAGCCGCGCGGCCCGTAGAGCAGCATCACCCCGCCGGGCGGCAGCAGGGTGACCTGGCCCAGCAGACCCCGCAGCACCGAGGGCGCCTGGGCACCCTCCTGGTTCCGCAGGGCATCCCCGTAGACGGACCCGCCGCAGGGACAGGACCACTCACGGGGCAGCCGGGCGCGCCCGCATCGCAGACAGTAAGAATTCATGATCGCTGTCCGGAATCCTTGTCCGCCGGACAGCCCGCGTAAAGGCCTAGACAGTCTAGACAGGCGAGACAGCTCCCAAAGCCCACACAGGGCGATCCTGCCGGTAGTCTGGGGGTGCATGGGTTCCGATCGCGGGGCCCCCGTCGGGCGGTGGCAGCATCCCGCGCGGAGGGTTCGAAGAGCGGGACCTCCAACCACGGAGGTGAAGTGTGCTTCCTTTCGGACCGATGGTCCTGACGGGTGTTGGAGCCTTGATCACGGGCGCCTATGGGGTCTCCAGCTCGTTCCAGGACAAGAACCTGGATCCGCAGATTGCCGGCTTCGGCGCCAACAAGTTCATGGCGGGGCTCGGCCTCCTGGGCGCGGTCGTCTTCAGCGGGCCCATCGCCGCGCTCTCGGCGGGGGTCGCCGCCGGCGGCCTGCTCGCCGAGTACACCCGGCAGCAGGTCTCCACCGGGCTGGCCGTGAACCAGCTCAACCAGGTCAACCAGCAGGCGCAGCGGGCCCAGCAGGCCCAGCTCAGCCCGCCCCTGCTGCCTGACAACCAGGCCCCCTCTGCGCCCCAGCCGCAGGGCGGTGGCCTCTTCTCCAACCTCATGAAGCTCTGGAGCCAGGAATGAGCGGTCAAGCCCCCCTCGAGAACTTCTTCAAGAACAACGACCCCCTCACCGGCCACCCCATCTCCGGTGACGACGACCTGGGCTTCGGCCCCCTCGCCATCTGGGCAGCCCTGCGCAAGAAGCAGGGCAAGCCCATCATTCCGTTCCGCCGGCCCGGCGGTGTGCGGGGCATGGAGGACGAGCTGATGGCCGCCCTCTCCGGCGCCGACTACGACCCCGACGAGGTCCTGGGCGCGGCCGACGAGATGGAGGAGGACGAGATCGACGGCCTCTGCGCCGACGACGAGGAGGTCCTGGGCGCGGACGGCGAAGAGGACGTCGGCGCCACCGCCGACAAGCTGGAAATGACGATCGCCCAGCTCAAGGACAAGATCGCCGACCATGAGCGCAAGCTGCGCTTCTCCCGGCCGGGCAGCCTGCGGGCGAAGTGGCACGAGCGGCGTATCCGCAAGATGCGCGCGGCCCTGGCCCGCAAGCAGAAGCGCCTGGACCGGAAGCTGGCCCGGCAGGGTCGGCGTGGGGGGCGGCGTGGTCGCGGCGCTGGTGCGGCGGCGGCGGCCGGCGCGGGCGCGGCGGCGGGCGCTGGAGCGATGGCCGCTCGGAGCCGGCGCAACAACATCGACACCGAACGGGAGTGCGACGTGCAGGGCGAGTTCTACACCACCCCTCCCCGAGGGGAGCTGAACACCGTTCCCCTGCTGTTCAGCGGGTCCCACCTGGTGACCTTGAGCTGGGCCAACAGCGCGGCGGCCGGGACGCAGGTCGCGTTCACCGGCAAGAGCGAGCAGATCACCTACGCCAACTTCAAGGTCGTGGGCTACAAGGTCCATGTCTGGCTGAACAGGGCCACGCTCCTGGGCGCGACCCCGCAAGCCGCGATGTTCGATCCGACCTGCCAGGCCGCCCTGCGCTTCCAGTCCCTCATCGTGGGCGGTGGCTTCAACCTGTTCTACGGTCAGCAGGGGTGGTCGCTGGGCGGTGACCTGGGCTTCGGCGCCGATCGGGAGTTCCGGGGCATCCGCCAGCACCCCCGGATGCGGGCGAACAACACCGCCGAGATGATCGGCTACGCCACCAACCCGTTCACGGTCAGCGGCACCGGCGCCTTCTCCCTCGCCCTCTCCATCGATCTGCTGATCGACGTGCTCTCCGACGATCAGATCGACGGCGTCTGAGGCCCCTCATGGCGGTCCGTCCTCGGTTCGGTGTGCTGACGCTGGGCGAGGCGCAGGCTCTGCTCCAGGGCCTGCATGCCCTCAATAAGCTCCAGCTACGCCAGGGCGTGCCGCCCATCAGCCGCGCGCTGCGCCCCGACGGGTGGGGCCGGCGCCGGCTGGCCTACATCCGCCGGGACCCGACCGAGCGCTGGCTCTCCCTGCGGGAGATCTGGCAGCGCGGTGGCGGGGACTGCGAGGACCTGGCCGCCGCGACCTCGGCCGAGTTGGACGCGCTCTACGGGATCCCGGCGGTCCCCATCATCACCCGGGTTCGGCCAGGGCTCGCGCACGCGCGGGTGCTGCGCCTGGACAACGGGACCATCCTGGACCCCTCGCTGACGGGAGGCATGCGTGGCCGGGGTTGAGTTCAAGACCTGGGGGCCCTTCGCGCCCAACCCGCCCAACCTGCCGGCGGTGGTCACCGAGCAGGCCTTCCCCCGGGACACCCGGACCCTGATCCTGGGCTCGGACCTCTCCGGCTACGGGAGCTGGGACCGCCAGGCCACCGAGAACGTGGTGCTGGAGCTGCGGCTCTACGGCGGGCAGGGCTCCTACCTGCGGCGCTTCGCCCTGGGCCAGTACCAGCGGGTGGAGGTCCCCTGCGCGGCCTACCGCAGCTTCGGGCTGAGCCTGCTGCACGGCACCTCGAGCGCGTCACCCGCCCTGGTCGCCATCGCCTCGACCGGCGAGGGCAACACGTCCCGGGACGAGCGGGTCTACTACCCGCAGGACCTCGACGCCGTCGCAGAGTGGGAGGTGCCCCCGGGTGCCAGGCGGGTGTGGAGTGCGGTGGCCGATGCCGGCTGGGCCTGGCAGACCAGCGCACCAGGCGGCGCGATCTCCATCCCCATCGCCCTGGCCGTCGGCGTCGCCCAGGACGTCCTCGGGATCCGGGTGCGCAACACGACCCCCGTCAAGGTGGTCTGGGAGATCGAGCTGTGAGACGGATGCCCACCGGAGCCCTGTGGCAGCGCGCGCGGTTGATGGCCGGCGTGCGGGTTGGAGACGACCAGGACTCGGTCATCGACCAGATCGACCGCGCGATGACCCGCGCCTGGCAGGCGGCGACCCAGGAGCTTCCCCAGGCCCTCGCCCGCCGGCTGCTGCTGGAGTCCTACCGGGAGCTGGTGGAGCTGCAGATGTGGGCGATGCGCAACGGCTTCACCACCCTGGGCGAGACCCTTGAGGAGCTGGGCCGAAGGGTCGGCAACGCCTTCCAGGCGGTCGGCGGAGGCCTGGCCGCCATCCTGAAGGCGCTGCTCGACGCCACCGAGGAGCCCCGGGAGCAGGGGCTGCTCGTGATGCTCGCCGCGCTCGCGGCGGTGGTCGCGGTCAGCTACAGCCCCGGCGGCCAGGTCATGCTTCCCCAGCTCGTCCGGCTGCTGTGATCCGGGTGACCTCCCGCTTCGGCTGGCGCACGAACCCGGTCACCGGGCAGCGCCAGTTCCACACCGGCGTTGACCTGGCGGCCCCGGTCGGGACCCCGGTGGTCGCCCCGGCGGCCGGGCGGGTGGTCCGCGTCGACGTCGCCGGCGTCGGCCGCGGCGAGGTCAACGGCAACGCCGTCCACCTGGTCACCGGCGGGGGCCTGCGCTGGGCCTTCCTCCACCTCTCCCGCGTCGACGTCGCGCTCGGCCAGGCCGTGCGCCAGGCGCAGCGCCTGGGGCGTGTCGGCGCCACCGGCCGGGCCACCGGCCCCCACCTTCACCTCCAGGTCACCTGGCAGGGCCAGCCCATCGACCCCGTCGGGCTGTACCCGCCCGGGACCTTCACCTAGGAGACGACGTCATGGACGAGCTGCTCAAGGCCCTCGCCGCCCTCAAGGCCAACGACCGCGCCTACACCCGCGCCGAGCTGGAGGACCTCGCCGCCAAGGCCGGCTTCACCGTGCCCCCGGTGAACACGAAGGCCGAGCTGATCCGGGGCTTGGAGATGCTCATCGAGGCCGAGGCCGGCAACCGCCCGGCCCAGCCGCCCGCCGCCCCCGAGGCGCCGACCGGCGCCGGGGCGCCCACCGACGCCGAGCCCGACGAGGATCAGGCTGAAGAGGCCGTGCCCCAAGCCGACGCGGCGGCCGAGGGGCAGGCCGAAGCCCACCCCGATGACGGCCTGGCCGAGGAGCCCGAGCCCGCGCAGGAGCCCAAGCCCACGCAGGAGCCCAAGCCCACGCAGGAGTCCACGCCCCACCCGGCCCCCTCTGCGCCGCCCCGGCCACCCGCCGCTGCGTCGGGCACCGTGGCGGTGGCCAGCGCCCAGACGCAGCCGGCCGTCGGACGCCCGCTCATCGGGCCACCACCTGGCGCAGCGCGGACCGTCGTCGTCCCACCTGCATCCGCACGAGGAGGCGCGCCGGTGGTGGTTTCGCCGGCGGGCGTCCAGTCTGGCGCTCCGGTGGTTGCTCCCCCGTCGGGGGCGCGAGCGGGTGCGCCTTCTGCCGCGCCGACGTCGGCAGCTCCTGGTTCCGCGTCGGCTGCCGGTGGCGAGCTGGCCGCGCTCAAGGGGGCGCTCAAGGCCGCGCTGCCGAAGCTCGCCGGGGTGGAGCGGCTGCATGCGTTGGAGCTGATCGCGGCGCTATAGACGTCTGGATGCTCATCACCTCCAGGGATGCGGTCCATAGAGGGATCGCACCCATTCGGCCATGGGCCACACGGTATCGACCTGCTCGCAAGCATCGACCAGCGATGAAGCCCGGATGGTGCGGGTCGGCGGGAGGCCGCCAGGAAGCGGCCTGAAGAACACAGTCCACTTGTCGACGGGATCGGCGTCCTCCGTTGCGCCGCCGGACCCTGACCAGTCCCTGTTGTCCAGCCTCACACCATCCAGCCGCTCCGCCCGGCCCGGCTCTGTCTTGCGCCAGGTCTCATCCACCTGCCAGCGCTGGAGCCTGGCTGCCCGCGCCTGACGCCAGGCCTTCACAGCAGGGCCGACCTCACCGCGCAGCCACTCCACGAGGGCTTCTCGAAGAGGCCGCTGGTCGCCGTTGGGGTCGGACTGAAGAAGCAGCTCAAGCACGGCACCTCCCCGTGTCGGGCCCACTGTATCGGGTGCCCTGAGTTGAGTGTAGCAGCCTCGCGTGGCCCCTCAAGCAGGAATGGGCCTGCACCTCTGGAGCTGCGAATGCTGAACATAAATTCAGTTGTGACACAGAGACCAGCGGACCCCTCGACCGTCCGTCAAGGTGAGCGATCCCACCGGTCACCATGGCCGGCAAACGGTGGTTCAGCCTCTTCTCATCCCCTTTGGATCCCCACCCTGGCGGGTGGGGTCCTCGGCTGATCGAGCCTCTGGAGCATCTCCGGCTCCCAAGTGGGGTCGATCTGCCGGCGCCGAGCGCCCGGACGGCCAACACAAGGACGGCGCGGCCGGCGCCGGCCCCGGCGCGCTCCCCCCTCGATGCTCCCTCGCCTCCTCAGTCGGCGGGGGGCGGAACCCCCAGCTCGTCCCGCAGCGCCTCGACCTGCTGCGCGGCGGCGCGGACCTCCACCAGGGGTCGGGGCAGGATGGCGTCCAGCCGGCGGAACTCCGAGAGGGCCTCTTCCAGGGCTGCTCGGGCCCGGCGGAGGCGGCCCACCTCCTGCCGCTGCGCGTCCACCGCCCGCAGCGCCGAGACGTCGGGCAGCGGCGGCAGGTCCTTCAACGCCTTCGCCGTCGCCTGGCAGGTCTTCCGCCAGGCCGGCAACGCCTCCGCGATCGCGGCTTCCTCGGCAGCGCGGGCCTCGGCCTCCTTGCGGCGGGCCTCCCGGCGCGCGCGCTCCTCCTCTTCGATGCGGGCGAGCAGCTCGTCGTTGACGGGCACCGCCGGCTCGGGGGTAGAGAACACGATGGCGCGGGACTGCTCGATGACCTGCGCCCAGCGGTTCCCGCCGCGCACCCGACCCAGCCACCGGGCGCCGAAGGCCTCCCGAACGATGGCCAGGTCGCGCAGCATGAGCAGGATGGGGCCGTAGCCGTGGATGCGCCACACCGCCGAGAGCTTGCCCGCCATCGCGGCGGCGTTGTGGACGAGGTTCGACCGGCCCTCCTGCGGCGCCACCAGGGCCCGCACGGCAACGCAGAGGCGCCCGAAGTCACTCCGGTAGGCCTGGGGCACCATGCCGGTCCAGGGGGGCAGGGCGCGGCCCTGGAGGACCTCGTCTGCGCGGGCCAGCGCGGCACGGAGCCTGTCGACCAGGTCTCCCGACAGACCCTCCAGGGCGTCGGGGTGTTCTTCTTCATCGGGCGCCGCCGGCAGGGCGGCCGTCTCCGGCTCCGGCCAGGGCTTGCCGAAGGGCCCGGGCCAGCCGTCGACCACTGCGCCCTGTTGCTCGGCGGCCCAGGCCCGCCCCTCCTGGGCCAGCTCGATGAGCTTGGGCAGGTGGAGGACGAAGCGGTTGGTGCGCCAGGACCTCCGCTCCCGGGTGAGGAGAGCGAGGTGCTCGAGGTCGTGGTAGGCCCGGCGCACGGTGCGATCGCTGACCTTCATCACGCTGGCGAGGGTCGCCGCGCTGGGGGCGGTGCGGGGGTTGTCGTCGTCCTTGTTCTTTGGCGCGGTCCAGGTCTGCCAGTCGGCGAAGTGGGCCAGCCAACTGAGGAGATTGCTCGCCCGCGCGGAGATGCCCTGCACCTGGGCCACCAGGTCCCTGAAGACCTCGGGCTTCCCGCAGACCTGGTCCACGCTGGTGATGGCGACGCCCCAGCTCACTCTGCAGGCCTCCTGAAGCTCGCGTCCAACGGCACCCGCGCCGCCAACCTCGGCCGGCGCAGCGCCGCCCCGTTGACCTGGTGCTCCCACGCCCCGCCGGCTTCAAACCAGAACACCGGCCAGCCGTCCCCGTTGCGCCGAAGCTCGCCGGTCAGCCAGCGCTCCCCGGGCAGGCGCAGCTCCAGCGGCTCACCGTCGACGAGCTGGACGCCGCCAAGGGTGAGCGCGCCGCTCAGCTCCACCCGGATCGGCTCGTCGGCGTCGGCGGCCGGCGGGGGCTCGTCACGGAGCGAGCGGGCGGCGAGCAGCCCGGCCGCGAAGGACAGGGCCACGGCTGCGCCGGCGAGGATGGCGGTCAGCATCCAGAGGGCCCCAGACGCTGGCGGATCCAGGGGCCACAGTCGACGCACGCCATGACAAGGCCGGGCTCCGGAGGCCTCGTCTTGGCCTTCCGCCGCCGATAGGACGGGGGCAACGAAACACCGGGCGGGACCAGAAGTGCTCCACACCGACGGCAGCACTCCAGCCGGGGGAGTCCGATAGGCTTCGTCATGCTGCGCTCTCCTTTGGCGCGGCAGGTTGAACACGGGGAACACCTGGGGTGTCCTGGCGCACCCATCGGGCCAGCTCCTCTGCGGCGGGCTCGTGGAGATCGCCCATCTCCTGCCACGGGAAGGCCGGGTGAGTGACGAGGTCAGCCAACGCCGTGAGCATCGAGACCAGGGAGGGCGCTTCGTCCTCGAACTGGTCCATCACCCTCTGTGCGACAGGGAGCGGAAGCCCGCTCCCCGGGCAGGGGACGCCCGGGTCGCCCTGATGATCGGCCAGCACCTCACCGCGATCTGTGGTGAGCTGCATCCCGACGTGTCGCTGCTGACAGATCGGGCAGCCCAGGGGTGTAAACGTTTCCACCCCGGGCGCGGGCTGGGGGAGCTTGACGCCCACAGCGGCGAGACGCCCGGCGTGACGCAGCGTGTGGTTCAGGCGCCCTTCGGCCCGTGCAGGGGTCTCTGAACACACCCAGCAGGCATCCCATCCCAGACCTTTCACCGAGTACCCGCCACAGGCGAGGTCGGGGCAGGGCCGCACCTCTTCGCCATGCCGTGCCAGGCCGACACGGAGCGCCGCCGCGATCCGGGGGCGCTCGGTCTCCTCAAGGCGGTCGTACCGCAGCCGCTCGAACAGCTCGTAGAGGTGCTGGGCGTTCGTGTCGGTGGCCAGCTCGCCGGCCTCCTCGTCGGTGGGCGCGCTCAGCAAGCGCTTCCGGGCGGTCTCGATCAGCTCCTCTTGCTGACGCATCTCCTCGCGGTGCTCAGCGTTCCTGGCGTCGCGTCGCGTCTTGTCCGCCGAGGCCTTCGCCCGCAGGGCGGCCGACCAGGCCGGGAACACCTCATCCAGGATCTCCTTCTCCCGGTTTGAGGGGTGGAACGACCAGCTCAGCGAGGAGAGCCGGCCGCGCCACTCCAACAGCTCGCGGCGAAGCGCTCGGTCCTCGGTCGCGTCCGCCGAGAGCCGGCGCGAGCAAAGGCTGCCCAGGCTGCCCAGGCTCATGACGTCCTCCTTCATCCGGCGGCGCACCTCCTCCGCGCCGACGGGCTCACCGCCCTCCTCCTTGGCGAGGTCCTCCGCGCGGTTGAGGAGCGCCGACCACCACCAGGCGGGCTCGTCGCGCAGCTCCCCGGGGCCGGCGTTGCGCAGCAGCTCCGGCAGTGTGCCTGGCGTGGCCACCGCGATGCGCCGCAGCGTCGTGTACTGCGTCTCGGCCTGCCCCTTGCACCCCTTCACCGGACGCTCGGCGAGCAGCTCCGCCAGGTGCCAGTCGTCAACGGTGGCCAGGAAGGCCTTCGCCTCCTCACCCGTGCGGCCACCCCAGGGGTCCCAGCTCCCGCCCTCCCCTGACTCGACCGGGGCCGCGACAGGATGGAGTTTTCCGTCCAGCCCCTCCACCTGGTCGACGTGGGCACCCAGCAGCTCGCGGCGCTTGGCCACGAAGGGCTTGCTGGTCTTCGTCTGCTCTGCGATCCACCCGTTCGACTTCTGGCGCCACTCGGGATCGCGCAGGACCGTGTCCACAGCCCGACGCTTGTCTTCGGGGGAGCGGCGCAGACCGTGCTTGGCGTTCGCCCCGGCCGCGAAGAGGACGGCGTCGCGCCGGGTGCCCGGCCGGACGTCCGCCGGCACCCCGTCCAGCCCGGCCCGCTGGGCGCTCTCGACGCGGTGGAAGCCGTCGGCGAGGAAGTAGCTGGAGCCGTCGTAGAACACGACGACCTCCTTGAAGCTGGCGCCGTCAAGCCAGGCTTGGCGGTACTCCTCGAGCGTGGGCTCATGCAGCCCCAGGCGACACTGGGTCCCGCCGTCTCGGCGGATCAAGGCGATCAGCAAGCGCTCCGACATCTCGACCTCCCTAGTGGATGGGGTCCTGCACGGAGATCTCCGGCTGGCTCAAGAGGCTCCACCCTCGGACCCACAAGTCCGCCATCCGGTCCAAGAGACCCATCAGCTCCTCAGAGAGCGGCATGGCAACGGCGACGAGAAGCAGACCGCCCAAGGCGTCCATCCAGGGTGGGACGTCGGAATACGTCGTCTCTCGGATGGCCACTTTCAGGTCCTCGACCAGCACTTGGAGCCCGTCGAGATGCGTCATATCGGGCGCTTCGGCCACATCAGCCCGGAGCGCGATCACCCGGCTCAGGAGTGGAGCCGATGTGGGGTGTCGCAGTCCGATGATCATGGCCACCAGCTCCGTGGTCGGACTCATCCAGGTGGTCAGGATGTCCGGGCCGACACCTCGCAGCGGTGTGGGCTTGGGGTCGGCGATCTGTGAGGCGCGGAGGAGCATCAGCTCCCGGTGCAGGCCCGAGGCCTCCTGGGCGAGGCCCTGGAGGGCGATCCAGGTGGCCTCGCTCTCCTCACTGAGGGTGTCGAGTAGAGGCGCCTTGGCCTCGCGTTCGCCGAAACTGCCGGCGTTCTCCCCGTCCGCTACTGCCGCCGTCCACAGAACCACAGCACGCCGGAACAGCTCAGCACCCGCCGAAGCCCAGGACATCCGTGCAAGGGTGAGCAGCTCGAAGTCCATGCCTTGAAAGGCCCAGGACATGCACGGGATGACTGCCGTGGGCCCATGCTCCTGCGGCGTCTCCTCGGCAGCCTCTGAGGCGATGATGCGCAGGCGCTCCCAGACATCTTCTGCGCCCCTCTCGTCAACCAGTTGTCGAAGCTGCACCAGAGCCTCCATGAAAAGGACCGCCGATGGAGGGGGGAGGTGCAACACCAGCGCCACCGCAGAGGTCCAGGCGTCCAACCAGCCCGGGTCCGTGTGGGGCACGCCCAGCGCCTGGCAGCACAACACCACCTCCTGGGCCCGCATCCTGGGGAGTGAAGCACGGATCAGGTGGCAGAACTCGTGGAAGCGGGAGGGGTCGCAGCTGTCGTTCAGGGTCGTCATGGGGACTCCGGGGTGAGAGGAAGGCAGGACGAACAGAGCGGCAGCCGGACCTCGGTCTCGAGCCCAGCGAGCTGGACGGTGCGGTGCTGGCCTGTCCAAGCGCAGCCGCCCACACAGCCGCTCCCGTCGGTGCAACCACAGCCCCCGCAGCCCACAGCGAAGAGCACGGAGAATCCAGGTTCAGGCAACGGCCTGGAGACGGCAAAGAGGGGGCCGCCTCGCTCCTTGACTTGCAGGGTGAACCATCGGTCATGGGTCCACTGCTGACCGATGCAGGCGTGTCCCCACGTCATGTGCCAGCGGCAGAAGAGCGGCGTGGCGTTGGTCGACACCCAGGGCAGCGCAGGCGCCACCTGGACCAGCAAGGGCTTCGCCTGCTCCACCGTCATCGGGTCCTCTTGGACGGATCGGCGCAGGAAGAACACAGCGGGAGAAAGAGCGGCGCCATGAACGGAATGTCTACCCGTCGCCGTCCCCCTGCCCGCAGACAGCCACCGCGGCAGGGATCGGAGGTCGTGCAGCCGCAGCCGCCACAGGCCTTGCCGATCACGGCTTCTTCAGGATGGGCGGGCTCGGGGATGTCGTAGATGTGGCCGCCGACCTGGGAGAGGATGAGGCGATGTGAGCCATCCGCCCGCTCGAACTCACCCAGACAGGCGTGGTCCTCTGTGCCGCACCAACGGCATCGAAGGGGCCAGGCCCGTTGAGAGGGCGCCCAAGGCAGGCGGGGGGCAACCTGCTCGGTCGAATTCTTGGAGCAGTCCCGTACCCCTGCGTCGCACCAGAGGAAGTAGCGCACGTTGGCGGTCGCCCGGAGCGTGATCGCCAACTCCCGGCAGGGGCCCGCGTCGGCGGGCCGTGCCAGGAAGGTCTTCGCGTCGATCGCCTCGCCGTTGAAGCGGACCGCCGTGACGATCTCTGTCAACGCCGGGGCCGCACCCCGGTCTGTCTGCAGATGGACCTCGTAGATGGCTACGACATTCTCGGTCACAAGGTCGGCCGCGACGGTCCACTCCCCCCCATTGATGATGAAGACCGAGGGAGATCCCCCATAGAGCAGTGAAACCGGCACCATACGAACCGCATTCATGGGCACACTCCAGGCAGGCCCCGGCGGGGCCGCCCGCCGGAGAGGAAGAAAAAGATCGACCCGTCGATCACACAGTCGCCGCTGAGGCCACTCCTGGATGAAGGCGGCGCCGACGCATCGCGCCAACCTCGAGGTCCGACAACCCTCTCGGCGTCGCCCTCTTCATCCCCTCTGGGGACCCGAGCACCCACCGCACCCCCACAGAGGCGTCGGCACCGGCGAGCACTCGGGCCAGAAGCTGAGTTGGCCCAGGCCCCACCGCCCGAAGGGGGACTTGGGGGGAGGCGGTGGAGCCCAAGCCGCCGGTTTTCTACTCCAGCCAGCCCGACCGAGCCAAGAAAGCTGCAGGAACCGATCACAGATCCCCCGCCTCGCGCCATGTACAGGTGAGCCCGGGGCGTCCCCAGGGGGTGGGGCAGGAGCGGGGGCGTCCCCGGGCTCGGGATCCAGTGGCATGCCATGTGATGGGCCCTCCCGATGGGAGGGTCTACCAAGCGGGTCGGGCAGGTCTCGCCCGCCCGGGACCAGAGGGGACCCCCCGGACGGGCCGGGGAGATCCCCCTGGCGATCCCTGTGGCGCGATGGGATGGCATCATGCCGCCTCGAGGCACCGCTCAACGTCGACAGGTGACGGGGGCTCCTGGTCCTCGGAGTTGGCCAACGAGAGGATCTTGCTTCGCTCCAAGGGGTCGGAAATACCGACGAACCGCAGGAAGGCATCAAGCTCCGATGCCGCCATGTTGCGCTTCCCCAACTCCACCCGGCCGTAGCTGGTCCGGTCCATCCCGAGAGCCTTGGCCACCTGGGCCTGGTTGAAGCGGGCACGCTTGCGAAGAGAGCGCAGCTTGCGCCCGAAGGTGGGAGGTTTCTGAGGCATGAGACATTTCTACTCCAAATGAGCGAAAATGTCTCACATCAGGGATGCATCCAATGGCTTTGGACAGCCGATATGCCCCTTCGATGTCAGAAGAGATTCGTAAGTATCTACGACAGCTTCGCCGCCTGGAGAACCTCTCTCAGACGGAGATGGGTAAACGGCTCGGAGGCCTCGATCACGCCCAGATTGGAAGGATCGAGCGCAACCAGCGCGGGCTCTCCCTTGAGGAAGCCCAGGCCTGGGCCCGAGCCTGTGAGCACAGGTTGGAGTTCTTGACCTCCCAGGAAGCCCAGATCCTGGAGGAGTGGCGAAACCTCCCAGAGAACCGGAAGGCAACCGCTGGGCATGCTCTTGCTGTCTGCTGCCAGGCTACTCCAGATATCTGGAGTCTTTTCAAGTCCTTTGTGGAGACGAGCCTGAATAGGATTCAACCAGATATCGTCAAAAAATAGTGAAGTGATTGAGAGAAATTCTCACACACGGGTAGGCTGAACGTCCACGGTGAGGCGTTCTTGAGTCCAACCCACCCACACCCTGCCCCCCCTCCGACCTTCTTGTCGGATGCTAGCAGCCGCGAAGCGCTGCCGACCAGCGACGCCGCAGCGCTGGTTGCAGGTCAGGACTTCCACTCCCCTGACCGGGGCAACGGCCCCGAGGCCGACGGCCCTGCTGCGGTCCCCCTTCAACTTGGGGCTCCTGGTGGTCGACAGGACGACCGCGGCGGTGGGCCCGTCACGGAGCCCCCGGGCTCGCCGCCGCACCCCATCCCGCGCGCCCCGGCCATCGCTGAGGCCCTGGACGACCTGGAGTACGCTCGCGCCTCGGTCGCCTGGTGGGGCGACACCCTCTACGGGTCCGTCTCGGCCGTCCCCCTCGGCCAGGACAAGCCCTCGATCCTCAAGACCGACGATCTGGTCGCCCGGCTTGACCTGCTCGATGAGGCCGTCGCTCGCCTCCGCGCCCTCGTCCGCGCCGAGCTGGCCGACCGCCAGCCCGACCCGTGCCCCCGCGAGCGCTGGCAGACCGAGGGCGCCTACGCCATCGCCGGCCTGCCGGACGAGCACCGCTGGCTCCCCGAGGAGGCCCGGGTCTTCCCGGTCCGCGTGGCCTCCGCTGAGGTCTGCGGGGCCGCGTGGGCGCTCGAGTATGCCGTCGATCAGGAGCCCCTGGTCGCCGTCCGCTTCGGCAAAGGGGACCGCCCCGACGGGCTGGTCCTCATCGCCACCGATCCCGGGCTCGCCCGGGAGTGCTGGGACCTGCTCGGCGAGGTCCTCGCCGGGCGCATCAAGGAGACGTAGCGATGGGAGCCCTTCGAGTCGCTGTGACTGAACCGCTGGAGATGCCCGAGCCCGAGGCCGAGATCGTCGTGCTGTGGGAGCCGGGCCATGCCTGGGCCTGGGGCTACACCCGCGCGGACGCCGAGCAGGCCGCCCGTGTCCGCGCCGAGGACCTGGACGCCGTCGAGTCCCCGACCGACGACGAGCCCTCCGCCGACGTTTGGGTCGCCGGCCTGAAGGAGCTGCGGGTCTCCGTGCCCCAGCTCGGCCTGCTCGACCTGCTGGGCCTGCTCGGGCTCACGCCCTTGGGGAGGCCGCTGTGACACGCGCCACATCCCACCGCGCCCTCGCCACCTGCCACCTCCAGCTCGCTGAGGCCTTCGAGGCCCACCCCGACCTGCTCCCGGTCTGGTCGGGTCCGGTCGAGCGGCGCCTCAACGACGGCCGGACCCTCCAGCGCCCCGAGATCTGGCTCGGCTGGACCCCAGCGACCCGCCCCTGGGCCGACGGACCCCGCCGCTGCCCCTGGATCGAGGACCTCGAAGAGGCCACCCTGCCCGAGGGCCCGGTGGTGCTGTGGGTGTCGGGCAGCCCCGCCCGCCCGGCCGCGCTGGGCCTGGCGAAGCGGCTGCGCGCGGAGGACCACGCCCGCCGGGCCGGGGCCGTGGTCCTTCGCCGGTTCCAGAGCGGCGACAAGCCGGACTCCTTGATGGTCAGTCGCCTCCTCGACCGGGTCGACGTGTTGCCCGCCGGGCCGCTGCGCGAGGGGTTGGAGCCGCTGTGCGTCGGCCTCCACAGCCCCGCCGGCCCCGACGCCGGCACGCTGGCCCGCGCAGCGGCGGCGCTGGAGCTGCCCTGGGAGGAGGCGTCCCATGAAGCGGCCTAGTTTCAATGTTTCAATCCCCTCCGTCACGGGGCGCACTTGGCAGGCCAGAAACCGACCTTTGAAGGTGGACAGTTTTCGAGTGCTCCTGCGGGTTCAATGGTGCCGGTCGTCGGGGGTGACCCCCTATCACACGAGGACGCATCGTCCAACAAGAGCACCGGTCGGGAGACCCTGATGGGGCCAGCCGTTCAACACCTCACCCGTGCACACGTCGAGGTCCTCGACGAGCTGGCCCCCTGGGGCCAGGGCTTCACCCCCGACGCAGGGTACTGCCGCCCGGGGAGCTGGGAGTGGCACACCGAGACGGGCCAGGCCCAGCGCGAGCTGCTCGCCGCCCTGGGCTACGAGACCAGCCCCGATCCGGCCCGCCCGTGGCGCGTGATCTGGACGCGCCCGGCCAGCACCCGGGTCCTCGACGTCTGCGATCGCTGCGAGGGACACGGCGGTGGCGCCCGGGGCCCGTGCGGTCGCTGCGAAGGCAGCCGGGTCATCACCCTCGACGACCCGCCAAAGGACGACCCCCGTGCCTTCGACGGCTGGACCCGCGCCGTCCGCTGGTCCGGCTGGTTCATCCGGGTCCTGCGCTACGGCGAGTGGCTCACCCTCACCGTCCACGAGGAGGACGGGGCCTTCCTGGGGCACAGCCAGCCCGGCTACCTCATCGATCCCGAGCCCCAGGGTTCTTGCCACGGCGACTGGAGCTGCCCCGAGACGGCCGTCGATTCCATGCTCGGCTGGGCGGAGGGCGTATGAGCCGACCCATCCGCCGGCGGACCCTGGTCGACCGCTGTCCGGCCGAGCTGCCAGAGAACGCCCATCGGATCTGGCGCACCCTGGTGTTCGCCGCGCCGCATACGGGCGAGGCCTTCACGGTGCCCTGGGAGACGCTCACCACGGTGACCGGCTGCGGGCGCCGCACCGTCCGCCGGCACCTCCGCACTCTGAGGCGCCAGGGGCTGCTGACCCTCACCCCCATCCTGTGGGGCTCGCCCGCCTGCACCATCGGTGGGGGCCAGCCCCTGGAGCGTCTGGTGGGGGAGGGCCGCGAGCTGGAGCCGCCCCCGGCGAGCGCCTGGCGGTGGACCTGGAGCCGCTCCCCGGACCCCGAGCTGTCCGCGTATTGGGCCTCGGCCTCCGGCCCGCTGCGCTGGCGTCGGCCCCCGGTGGTGGTGAAGCGCAGCATTGACGGGCTCTGGCTGGGCGCGGTCAGCGGCCTGGTCTGCGCACCGCTAGCTGGGACCTGGAGCGCGACGGGCCGGACCCGCGACGTGGTCGCCGAGGCTGTCTCGACCCCGTGGCGCATCCCTAACCAGTGGGAGGACAACGATGTCTGAGCAAGCTGCGGAATCGGTGACCTCCCTCGACGATGTCCGCCAATCGGCCGCCGTTGTCGACTTCATGGAGGTCATGGACACGTTCGGCGGTCGCCGGGATGAATGGCAGCAGATCCGCGAGCTGCTGGAGCCTGCCCTGAAGGTGGCGAGGCCCTTCCCGGCCTTCTGCGCCAAGTTGGTCGAGCATGCTGCTCCCGTCAGCAGCGCCTGGTGCCTGACAACGGGTGGCGTCACCTGGCAGCTCATCTCCTGGGACCACAACCAGCCGGCGGTCGTGCTCAAGAGCGATCACCGTCGGCAGGTCGTGCCCTCGAAGGAGCTGCTGGGCGGGCAGTGGAGGAGGATCGCATGACGGCCCCCTCCTCCCTTTTTCGCGTTGAGGTCTGGGCGCGCTGCCCCGCCTGCAAGGGGACAGGCCTTGAGGTCTGCGGTCACTGCGCCAGCTCGGGGTGCCGCCCCGACGGCAGCCCCTGCCCCCACTGCTGGCCTGGCGACGGCCTGGTTTCCTGCATGGACTGCGGCGGCACCGCAGGCCCTGTTCATGTCGAGATCACCGCCGAGGGGTGGGGCGCGGTCGCGCCAGTCGGGAAAGCCTCATGAAATGGTTTCATCCAGGCCCCTTCGTCCACGTCCTCCAGTCGGGCAGTGAGGCGCCGGACCATCCCGGCATCGTGGGGGTGCTCATGCTCATCGGCCGCGTCGAGACGGACCCCGAGGACATCAGGCGGCGAGGGCTGGACGAGGAAAAGGACCATGTGCTCCTGGACCTCGACGGGTGCCCCCTCGGCGTTCATTGGGTGCCCGAGGACGAGGAGCGGTCGTTGGCGCAAGGAGCGACCCTGCAGGGCGGTGGGTTCTGGGTGGTCGCCCACTACCTGAACCTCTTCGCCGTGCCCGTGGAGAGCCTCGAGGCCGGGAAGCGTCTGCTGGTGAATGCCTATCTGGCCAGCCTCGCCGACCCCCGGCCCGCGAACGACGACTTCAGGGAGCGGGCGTGATGCCGTGCGCGACGCCCAAGGACTACCCGGCGGACTGGTGGAAGCTCAGCGCAGAGATCCGCTTCGGCCGGGCCGAGGGGCGCTGTGAGTGCGATGGCCTCTGCGGCGACGTCCACCCCGACGGGCGTTGCGATCAGCGCGAGGGAGCGCCGGCCACCTGGCCCGACGCGACGCCCGGCGTCGTGGTGATGCTCACCACAGCGCACCTCGACCACCGACCAGCACACTGCGAGCCCGACAACCTCCGGGCCCTGTGCCAGCGGTGCCACCTTCGGCACGACACCGAGCACCACCGCGACGTTCGCCTGGCCAACCAGCGCGAGGACCTGGCGCTGGGCGGACAGCGCTCCCTCTTCGGGGTGGGGCGCCTCACAGGAAGGAGGTCATGATGGCCTGGTGGACGAACAAGCAGGCGGCGCGTGAGCTGGGCGTGAGCACGCGGCACCTCTTCAACCTGCGGCAGCTCAGCCAGGAGGCGGGGATCCCTGTGCCCTGCGTGGACATGGGCGCCGGGCAGCGGGCGGTCCTCCGGTGGGAGGCCGACCCCCAGCGACTCGCAAAGTGGACGGAGGACGTGCGGACGTGGCGAGCTTCTCGAAGAAGAGCAACGGTCGATACAAGGTCCGATGGCGCACGCTCGGTGGCCAGGCGCGGGCCCGCACCGTCCCCAGCAAGCGCGCGGCCATCGCCCTCTGCGCGGAGATCGAGGAGTTCCAGGGCCGTGGACGGGAGTGGGAGCCTCGCGTCGCTCGCCCGGTCCCTCGCCTCCGAGCGGTGATGGAGACCTTCCTGCGGGAGCGCAGCCGCATCCTGCTCCCGGCGACCATCCTGTCCTATGGCACCACCTTGGAGATGTTCTGCCGGTGGGTCGAGGACCGACACGGCAAGCACGCGGGCCCAGACGTGCTTTGTCGGTCCCTGCTCGGTGCCTGGTATCAGCACCTCAGCGAGACCCCCGGCGCCAGCGGGCGCCTCCGCGCAGAGTCAACGGTCCGCTGCAACCTCCGGATCATCCACATCGCATGGAAGTGGGCCTTCGACCACGACGAGGACCACGGCTGGGATGGGCAGGTCCCGCGCTTCCGTCAACTGGAGCTTCGACGGGCCCCTCTCCCCGCTCCCACCCGCGCCCCCACCTGGGCCCAGATGGACGCCGTGATCGGCCAGCTCACCGGCTGGCACCGCCACCTCGGCATCCTGCTCCGCTGCTCGGGCCTGCGTCGAGGGGCCGCGCTCGCCCTGCGCTGGACGCACCTCGACCTGGAGAAGGCCGAGCTGGACCTCCCCGCCGAGATCACCAAGGGCCACTACGGCGGCCGTCGGGTCCCGCTCAGCCCTCACCTGGTCCAGGAGCTGGAGCGCTGGGACCGCTCAGGGCCCTGGGTGGTCTCGGGCGTCCCAGCCGCGCAGCGGAAACGCACCCTCGTCAACCGGGTCTTCCGACGTGCCTGGCAGGCGACAGGCGCCGAGCCCGAGATCTGGCATCAGCGCCCCTGCCACAGCTTCCGCAAGGGCTTCGTGTCGGGCCTCCGTCAGGCCGGCGTTGACCCCGACGCCGTGGAGATCCTGGTGGGGCACACCCTTGGGAGGGTGCGCGGGGCGTACATCGACCCGGTGCTGGCCGTGGACCTTCGCGAGGCAGTCGCATGTGTCCCACCTCTGGGAACAGCCGCAGTCGACCCGACCCCTTGACTGACCACAGGAGACCAAATGGTGCAGTGGAAAGACTGGAGTGACCAACAGAAAGCCATGATGGACGTCGCTGGCGTTCCCGAGCGGCTGCGCCGGTGGTGGGGGATCTACGGATCAGAAGACCTGCTTCTCGGCGTGGCCGTCTGGAACAGCCTTCGGGCCTGGTACTGGCCTGAGCTTGTCGAGACCCCCAAGACCTTGGAGCTACGGATCTGGCGGCTGCCCGTCACGCCCGTGTTGCCTGGGGTCCCGGTGTTTCAATGCCCGACGCCGGAGGGTCGGCCCGACGGGGAGCCTGCCCACGAGATCGTCATCGACGCATCGGATGGACGGGGACACGAGGGACTCCGACTTGGCATCGAGGTGTGGAAGTGGGGTCTGGCTGTGGAGGGGTGGGAGCCATGAAGGGGGACGGTCGAAGTGTCCCACCTCTGATGTGACAGGAGGGCGTGCGGTGGTCACACTGGATTGTCACAGTTGCGGCCAGCCCTTCACCGCCACGCGGAGGGACGCGCGGACCTGCTCGCCGAGCTGCCGCAAGCGCCTCTCCCACCGACGTCTGCGTCGCCCGCCGCAGCCCCAGCCTGTGGTCTGCCTCCACTGCGGCGGCGTCTTTCAGGCCACGAAGCCCACGGCGACGACCTGCGGGGATCGCTGCCGTCGGGCCCTGTCGCGCCGCAGACAGCGCGCGCGCACCCGCAGCGAGCACCTGGCCGTGCGCTTCGGGCTCTCCTCCAGGGACTTCTGGGGCACCAACCCCCAAGACTTCGAGGTGCTGCACCCCCTCTTCGGCTTCGGCCTCGACGCCGCCGCCACCGCCGAGGACGCGGTGGTGCCCTGGTTCATCAGCCCGGAGGAGGACGCCTTCGCGACGGAGTGGGGTCCGCGCTGTCAGCCCAACCCCTTCGACGGCCGTCGCGCCGTGTTCCTGAACCCTCCCTACAGCGCTCCCGGCCGCGCGCCCCGGACTCGGGGCATCCTGGCCTGGCTGGAGCGGGCCTACGCGCAGAGCCAGCGCTGGAGCCTGGTGGTGGTCGTCTTGATCCCCTTCGCTCCGGCGACCCGACAGGGCCTCTTCGCCCACCTCCATGCCCCGGAGCGGGGCACCTGGCGGCGGCGCCGGGCCTTTCTGCACCCGGACACCCGCCGGCCCATGACCGGCAACCAGCACGCCAGTTGCGCGGTCGTCTTCCGCCCCGGGGAGGTCGGCCCGGCGATCCCGGTGTACCTCGACGATCTGGCGCCGGGGCCCTTGTTGGGTCCTCCCTCGATGAGCCTCTGTGTCCAGGCGGTGTCCGGCGCTGACGCGGTAGCGTCGGATGCTCCGAACAGCAGCCCTCCGCGGGCAGGCAGACCGGCCCTTGATCCCACGTCATCACCGCTGCGCCCTGGCGCCGTCGCTCCCGGAGGGCGCCTATGTCGGATAATGGCGCTCTCAAAGGGAGCAAGCCATGCCCAAGGAGCTGAGTGACGAGGAGCTCGCCGACCTGCGCGAGACCTTCGACTACTACGACCGCAACAAGAACGGCTCGATCGACATCCGCGAGCTGGACGGCCTCATGGAGAGCCTGGACGTGGAGCTGACCCCCGACCAGCTCAAGGTCGCGCTGATGTCGTTGGACGCCGACGGCAGCGGGGTCATCGAGTTCGAGGAGTTCGTGGACTGGTGGAGCGGGCGCTGAGCCGTGATGGACGACCTCCAAGTCGAAGCACCGCCCTCCAAGCTCACAACCCCTGAAGGAACGCCACCACCGCCTCCTGATCCGCCGCGCTCAGCCCCTCGAACGCCAGGCGCGCGGCCTCGGCCTCGCCGAAGTGGCCCAGCAGCAGGGCGTCCTCCAGCGTGAAGGCGCGGCCGTCGTGCAGGTAGGGGGCGGTGGCGCCCACGCCCCACAGAGGCGGGGTGCGGTACTCGCCGGGGAGCACGCCCGGATCCTGCTCCACCGAGGCCATCGGGTCGGGGGAGACGTCGTGCAGCAGCAGGTCGCTGTACAGAGGCACGCCGTCCAACTCGGGCACGTGACAGCCCTGGCAGCCCAGGCTGGCGAACAGAGCCTCGCCGGCCTCGGCGGCGGCGGGGTCGTCGGGGGTGCCCGGCTGGGGTGGGCCCAGGCGCTCCAGGTAGAAGGCCAGGGCGACCGCTCGGTCCTCGGGCAGCTCGGGGTCGGCGAGGTCGTCGGTGTCCGTGCCCGTGAAGTCGCTCAAGGCCGGGTCGATGGTGAGGCCGATCTCGTTGAGCAGGGCGTCGGCGGCGAAGTCCAGGGCCGAGGGCACCTGGGCCTTCCAGCCGAAGCGCCCGATCTGCCCGTCGGAGAGGACGTGGGCGCGACCGGAGATGCCGTCGCCGTCGAGATCGTCGGGGTCCTCGCCGGCCAGGATGGCCGCGGCGGAGATGTCGTTCATCGGCCCCACGCCCAGCGCGGAGGGCGGGTTGCGGCCCTCGATGAGGTTCACCTCGTCGGGCAGGCGCAGCGGCAGGTTGCCCCAGACCGTGACCCGCGGCAGGGCGTTGAAGCCCACCGAGCTGTACGCGCCGGTGTCCGGGTCGCGGTGGCCCACCCGGATGACGTTGGTGTCGACGCCGCCGGCCCCGCCCAGCACCGGGTCCTGGTGGCAGGCCCGGCAGGAGTCGGCGTTGAAGTACGGCCCGAGGCCGTCATCGACGATCATGCTGCGGTCGAACAGGGCCCGGCCCTCCAGCCACAGCTCCAGCTCGGCGGGGGCGAGGTCCCGGTCGGGGCCGCCGGACTCGCCGACCTGGGGGGGCGCGTCGCCGGGCTGGATGAGCACCTGCTGGTCGGGCGCGTAGCCGCCGAGGGCCTCCAGGAACGCGATGAGCTGGGCCTGCTCGGCGTCGGAGAGGTCCGCCCAGCGCTCGGCCGAGGGCTCGGCCTCGCCGCCGTGCCAGGCGATGGCCTCGGCGAGGGTGTCCGCCCGACCGTCGTGCAGGAACGGCCCGTGGAGCTGCACGCCCCACAGCGGCTGGGTGCGGAACTCCGGCCCCGTGGAGAGCCCCGGCCCCACGCCGTCGGACATGGCCTCGCCCATGTCGTGGAGCAGCAGGTCGGTGTAGCCGGGAAGCGGGCCGATGGTGCTGTCCAGGCGGGGGATGTGGCAGTCGGCGCAGCCGATGTCCTCGAAGGTCTGCGCCCCGGCCTCGACCCGGGGGGTGACCTCGCCCGGGCGGGGCACGCCCAGGTAGGTGCTGAAGAGGAGCAGGGCCTCCTGGTCGGCGTCGCTCAGCTCGGGGTCGGGAACATCGTCGTCGTCCAGGGTGGGCTCGCCGGGCGCGGAGACCTGGGCGTGGGCCACGCGGCTGCCCAGCAGGGTGGGCTCCAGCAGGGCGGCCTGCTGCTCCGGGGACTCGGGGAAGGTGTAGAAGAGGGGGTTGGAGGTCAGCCCCATCTGGTTGAACATCGCGCCCCGGTTGAAGGACTCCAGGCTGGACGCCTGGGACTTGTAGCCGAAGCGCCCGACGCGGTTCTGCTCGTAGTTGGCGCGGCCGGAGATGCCGTCGCCGTCGAGGTCGTCGGGATCGGCGTTGGCCAGGATGGTGTCGTCGGCGACGAAGGCGAACAGGCCGATGCCCAGCCCGGAGGGGGTGTTGCGCCGGGCGTAGACCACGGTGTCGATGGGCTCGGCGACGTGCAGCTCGCCAGCGTGAAGGGTGTAGAGGTTGCGCACCGGGGAGGTGCCGTTGGTGCCGGCGTCGACCAGGGCGCCGTCCCAGCGCTCGGTCTTGACCAGGAAGAAGTCCCGATACCGAGGACCTGAGCCCCCCGCGACCGGGAACTGGTGGCAGCCGGCGCAGGAGTCGGTGTTGAAGGTGGGCCCCAGGCCGGTGGCGGGGGTGAAGCCGCGCTCCATGACCTCGCGGCCGCGCTCGACCTTCGCCAGCGTGTCGGCGTCGAGGCCGGGGATGGGGTCGCCCAGGGCGTCGACGAAGACGTCGGCGTCGGCCTCGGGGTGGGGCGTGGGGTCGTCGAGGACGGGGGGCGGGCAGCCCAGGAGCATCAGGAGTGAAGAGGCGAACATGGGCTCACTCCGGGGCGGGGCCGGTCAGGATGACCCCGTGGAAGTAGTCGTCTGAGGTGAACAGGTTGCCGCCGACGGCATACATCTGCCCCCCGGCGGCGCCCCAGGTCCCGTGGAGCACGTCGTCGGTGAGGGAGGGGACTTCCGTGAGGACGTCCTCATCGGGATCGTAGAGGCCGCTGAAGCCGCGCTCCCCCACCACCACCGACCGGCCGCTGGGGTAGACCCGGACGCCGTTGAGGCCCGCGAAGGCCTCGGCGGTGACCGCGAGGCCGTCGCCGTCGGGCTCCAGGACCACGCCGGTGCCGCGGCCCCCCACCACCACGACGGGCCCGCCGCCGTCGGGTCGGGCCACGGTGACCAGATCGCCAGCGTAGCCGGTGGGCACCGCCGCGAGGGCGGTGGGGGAGGGGCCGCGCAGGGCGGCGCCGCCCAGGCCCACCACCCACCAGTCGGTGCCGTCGTGGGTGACCTTGAAGAGGTTGTTGATGTCCGCGTACTCGGCGGGGATGGTCACGGGGCTCCAGCCGGTGCCTTCGTAGTGCATGAGCTGGCCGTCGGCGCCGCCGAAGCCCGAGGTGCCCCCGACGGCCATCACGTCCGTGGGGGTGCGCGCGTAGATGCCCCAGAACGCCTCTTCGATGGGCCAGGAGTGGTCGGTCCAGGCCGCTCCGTCCCAGTGGAGCAGGGCGCCATGGATGCCGGCGACCCAGACGTCGTCCGCCGCGGTGCCGTGGACCCAGTTGAGCAGCGGGGTGCCTGTGGGCAGGTCCATCGGGGTCCAGTCAGCGCCGCTGCCCCGCAGCACCACGCCCGCGTCGGGCTGGCCGCCGACCACCCAGACGTCGTCCTCGGACAACCCCCACACCGCCAGGAACGCGCCCTCCGGCGCGTCGGCCACGGCCACCGACCAGGAGAGGACCGGGGGGAGCCCGCTGTCGTCGGGGATGGCGGTGTCGTCGGTGCCCGCGTCCTTGCAGGCGGCGAGGGCGAGCGCGGCGGCGAGCAGGGTGCGCGGCATGGGGGTCTCCTGGCGATGCGGCTCCACACCTCAAGCGTAGTCACCGACGCGGAGGCCCACCACCGGCCCGGATGCGACGCAGATCAGCGTGGGGCGACGTAGGAGAAGAACACGCACATCTCCTCGTCGGTGGCCTCGCCGTAGGTGACCTCGCGGTCGGTCGCGCTGTTGTCCCACACGCAGGTGGTGTGGAGCGTGTCGCCCTGGTTCCAGGGGACCGGCTCCTTGAAGAGGTAGGTGTACTGGTTGTCGAAGTCGAACTGCCCCTCGACGAGGCAGGTCTCGCCGCTGTCCCGCTCGACCTCGGCGGCGTAGGCCCGGCCCCGGCGGTGCATGTGGGGGAGCACGCCCAGGATGTCGACGTCGTCCCGCACGTTGCGGGTGCGGTTGTGGTGGGTGTGCTCGGCCACGAAGGGGGGGATGCGGAAGTCGAAGGCGCCGCCGATGTACACGGCGATGGGGCGGTCGACCTCGGACGCGGTGGTCACCGCGTAGCGGGAGCGGTCGGTGCGATCGGCGCCCGGGACCTCGTAGTAGTGGACCTGGAGGACCAGCCGGGCGTCGGCGTGGACCGGGAGCCCGGTGCCCTCGGGGAAGATCGTGGCCCCGGTGCCCGGCGCCCAGCCGTGCATGAGCGTCCACAGCGCAGCGCCCGTCTGGGCCCGGCAGTCGAAGGCCTGCTGGCCGGCGGGGTTGTCGTAGTCCTCTGCCGGATCGCTTTCTTCAACCTGGAAGAGCACCGCGTGGTGCACGATGGCGGGGTTGCCCGGGGTCAGCTCCAGCCCGGTGATGTAGAAGGGCTCGGAGGTGTCGACGTCGAGCACGAAGCACATGTACTTGTTGTCGTCGTCGTCGGTCTCCAGGGTGTAGGGGTCGGGCATGGAGAGCCAGGCGTCCGGCGAAGCGAGGGTCGCCAGCGGCGGCGGCGGCGCCAGCGGCTCGGCGGGGGGATCCCCGAGCAGCGCCCCCTGGTCTACCCAGTCCACGATGCGCTGGCGGTCGGCCGGGTCGAGCCACCGGTGCTCCGCGTCGACGTAGTCCCGGCACGCCGGATCCGAGGCCGGGGGGGACATGGCGCCGCTGTCCACCCAGGCGCGGAGGGTGTCCGCGCGGGCCACAGCCTGGGTCGGATCGGTGATCCAGGCGGGCGCGACGCCGTCCGCGCTGTGGCAGCGGGCGCAGTGGGTGTTGACCAGCGGGGCGACGTCGCCGTGCCAGGTGATCGGTGTGGGGCTGGCGCAGCCTGCCAGGGCGGCCACGAGCGCGAAGGGCATGGGGTCCTCCGAGTGGCTTGAGGTTAGCACTTCGGACAACGCGCGGTGCGCGGAAACCTCAACTCCCTGTGGCGGCCTCGCGGCTGCGCGCGCCAGCGGCAAGGATGTCAAGGTGTTCCGCGAGCAGCGGGGGCAGGGGGCAGGCGATCCGCAGGCCCTCGGGCAGCTCCAGGGTGGCGGCGTGCAGCCAGAGGCGCCCCGGGAACGCCGGGACCGGACGGAAGGTCGCCGGGCCGTAGCGCGGGTCCCCCACGATCGGGTGACCGATGCCCTGCATGTGCCGCCGGAGCTGGTGCTTTCGCCCGGTGGACGGGTTCAGTTCGACGAGGGTGAAGGACCCGAGCAGGCTGACCCGTCGGTAGCGGGTGATCGCCCGCAGCGGGCGGCCGCGCCGGCCGTCCTTGAGCGCGCGCTGGACGACCCCCTTGCTGCGGGCCCGCCCGTGCACCACCGCGAGGTAGGTCTTGAGGACCTCCCCCCGCGCGAAGGTCGCCGCGAGCTGCGCGCGGCGCTCGGCGCTCTTCGCGAACAGCACCAGGCCCGAGGTCGCCAGGTCCAGGCGGTGGACCGGGGCCAACGCCTCCGACCCCGGCACGCTGCGCCGCAGCCAGCCCAGGAGGTCGTCGTCATGGCCGTCGTTGGGGTGGACGGGCCAACCCGCCGGCTTGGCGACGGCGTAGAGGTCTCCGTCCGTGAACAGCACCCGTGGTGACTCTGACATCGACCGTCCCCGACTCCCCTTACGTCAGATCATAGCGCTTGAGCTTGTCGTAGAGCGTGCGCAGGCCGATGCCGAGGTGCTCGGCGGCCTTGCGGCGGTTGCCGTCGTAGTGCTCCAGCGCGCGCCGGATGGCCTCCTTCTCGGCTTCGGCCATCGAGAGGACGTGGTCACCCGGGCCGGTGGGCGGGGGCACGGGCGTGGCCATGCCGACGCTGCCCAGGACGAGGTCGTCCGCGCGGATGGTGCGCCCGTCCGCCAGGATCGCCGCGCGCTCCAGAGCGTTGGCCAGCTCGCGCACGTTGCCGGGCCAGCTCGCTGAGGCGATGACCTGGGCGGCGTTCTCCGAGAGGACCAGCCCCGGGCGCCCCAGGGAGGCCCCGATGCGGACCAGCAGGGCGCGGGAGAGGGGGATGAGATCCTCGGGCCGGCGCCGCAGCGGGGGGAGGCGCACCGGAAAGACCGCGAGGCGGTGGAAGAGATCCTCGCGGAAGCGGCCGTCGCGGATCATCGCCGGCAGGTCGCGGTTGGTCGCGGCGACCCAGCGGACGTCCGCCCGCACGGTCTGGCCGCCGCCGACCCGCTCGAAGCTCCGCTCCTGGAGGACCCGGAGGAGCTTGGCCTGGAGCTGGGGCGCGAGCTCGCCGACCTCGTCGAGGAAGAAGGTGCCGCCCTGGGCGAGCTCGATCCGCCCGCGGCGGCGGGCGTGGGCCCCGGTGAAGGCGCCCTTCTCGTGGCCGAAGAGCTCGCTCTCGAGGAGCTGCTCGGAGAGCGCCGCGCAGTTGACCGCGACGAAGGGGCCGGCGGCCCGCCGGCTCCAGCGGTGGATCGACCGGGCGGCGACCTCCTTGCCGGTGCCGCTCTCGCCGACCAGGAGGACGGTCGCGTCGGTCGCCGAGACCTTCTCGAGGGCGGCGATCACCGGCCGCATCACCGGCGCGCCGTAGGAGAGGGGCGGCTCGGTGACGTTGTCCTGGGCGGCCTCCTGGATGGCGCGCAGGCCCCGGTGCTCCAGGGCCCGGCCGACGATCATGCGCAGCTCGGTGGGGCTGTCCAGGGGTTTGCGCAGGTAGTCGAAGGCGCCCAGCTTCATGGCCTCGACCGCCGAGTCCACCGAGCCGTGGGCGGTCAGCACGATGACCTCGGTCTCGGGCTGGGCGTCCTTCACCCGGCGCAGCAGCTCCAGGCCGCTCAAGCCCGGCATCTTGAGGTCCGTGAGCACCAGGTGGTAGCTGCGTTTGAGCAGCAGGTCCCATGCGGCCTCACCGTCCCGGGCCTGGTCGACCTGGTGGTCCTCCAGCTCCAGGGTGTCCGCCATGAAATCGCGGAGGCCCTCTTCGTCGTCGACGATCAGGATTCTGGCCACATCAACTCCAACATTTCACCCGCGAGGTATCCGCGCGCAGAACTCCGCGCCCCCATCGGGCGCGTTGCGAGCGGTGATGGTACCGCCGTGCAGCTCGACGATGCGGCGGCAGATGGCGAGCCCCAGGCCCACGCCCTTGACCCGACCGGTGTGGAAGGGCTCGAAGACCAGCTCCTCGTCGCCCGCCGGCAGGCCCTCCCCGTGGTCGCGCACCCGCAGCTCCAGCACCCCGCCGACCTGCTCCGCGCAGGCGTCGATGGCGGTGTCGTCGGGGCAGGCCTTGACCGCGTTGTCCATCAGGTTGACGAGCACCTGCAGGACGCGCTCGGGGTCAAGGGGCCAGGTGGCCGGGGCGCGGTCGACGCGCAGGGTGAAGCGGCCGGGCGCGACGGCGTCGGCGGCCTCCTGGAGCAGCGCGGTGGGGTCGATGTCCCGGCGGCGGGCCTCGCCGGAGCGCACGAAGTCGAGGAGATCATGGCTGAGCTTCTCCAGGCGCTGGGCCTCGCGCACGACCCGGTCGGCGATGCGGCGCTCCTTGGAGGCCTCGTCCAGGCGCTCGACCAGGAGCTGGGCGTTGCCCTTGAGCGAGGCGAGGGGGTTCCGGATCTCGTGGGCGAGCACCGCCGACATCTGGCCGAGGGTGGCCAGGCGGGCCTGCTGGGCGCGGACCTCGGCCAGGGCGTCGGCCTCCTGGATGCGCCGCCACATCACCCCGGCGACCACCAGGAGCACGGCGGCCGCGGCCAGCCCGAAGCAGAGGTAGAGCAGCGCCTGCATGCGCAGGTCCTGGGAGAGCAGCGGTTCGAACTCCATGATCACCACCGGGAGGGGGTGGCTGTTCTGGAGCCCGCCGGGCGGCGGGGGGCCCCCTCGGGTGTGCGGAGGGTCCTGGCTGGGGGGGCCGATGTGGATCCGGATCCGACCCTCGACCCGCTCCAGCGGCCGCGGGCGCTGCGTGGGGGGCAGGACCGGGGTGCCGGCCTGGGACAGCACGCGGTCGCGCTCGACCAGCCCCACGTAGCGCAGCCCGTACTCGGTCTCCTGTTCGAGGAAGCCGGCGAGATCGGCGTCGGAGGGGGGGAGGGTCCAGCGCGCCTGGGCGGTGTCCCAGGCCCGGTGCAGGCCCTGGGCCTGGCCTGCGTCGACCACCTCGGACAGCTCCTGCGCGGCTCGGAAGCTGAGCAGGCAGATGCCGATCAGCGCGAGACCCAGCAGGAGGGTGGTCATCAAGAGGCCCCAGCGGGGCCGTCCGTCAGCATGGGCGTCCACGTCGCCGTCCTCGTCGTCGAGGACGCCCTTTAACGGGATGGGCGGGGGAAGTCGCAGGCGCTGGAGCACGGGAGCCCGTGACGAGAGAGCAGGGGAGAGAGTCTGTGGTTGCGCGGACCGAGCCGCGCTCCAGCGCCCGCCGTTGGACGCTCCGATGTAATGCACGCACCGTGCCAGCGTGAAAGCCGCGTGTAAGAATGCCGATGAACAGGGCGTGATCGACGTTTCGTCCTCCGCGAGACCGCCGCCATCGTACCGGGATGCTGCGGAATCCGCAGGGCACATGCGGGGTCCGCAGCGTTGCCGGTGCCACCGGCCCGTCCTACGATCCGAGGAGGTGACCATGGACTCCTCCGACTCCGGCTCCGCGCGCCTCGCGCTGGAGGTCTGCACCCTCGACCTGGCCCGGCGGGAGGTGCACCGCGACGGCGATCGCCTCCCGCTCTCGGAGCTGGAGGTTCGGCTGCTGGAGCGCCTGCTCCGCCACCCCGGGCGGCCGGTCAGCCGGAACACCCTGCTCAAGGAGGTCTGGGGCTACCCCAAGCCGGTGCGCACCCGCTCGGTGGACAACACGGTGATGCGCCTGCGCGCCAAGATCGAGCGCGACCCCTCCGCGCCCACCCACCTCATCTCCACCCGCGGCGTGGGCTACCACCTCGAGCTGCCGAAGACCGCGGGCCCCCCGACGGCGGGCGGGGCGCCCTTCCTGGGGCGGGCCCGGGACCTCGCCGCCCTGGAGCGCCTCGTGGCCGACGGCGCGCGGGCGGTGTGCCTGCTGGGCCCGGGGGGGGTGGGCAAGACCCGGCTCGCCCAGGAGTGGTGCGCGGCCCAGGGGGCGGTGGTCTGGTGCGATCTGAGCGAGGCCCGGACGCCGGAAGACGTGGCGCGGGCCGTGGCGACCGCGCTCAACGTGCCGCTGGCGGTCAGCGGTGACGCCGCCGCCGCCGTCGCGCGCATCGGCCGCGCCCTGGCCGCCCGCGGGCCGCAGCGGGTGGTGCTCGACAACCTGGAGCAGCTCGCGGGGGTGGTCGAGGCGCCGCTCGGCGCCTGGCTGGCGGCGGCGCCGGGGCTCACGCTGCTGCTCACCAGCCGGCAGCGCGTCCGGCGCCCCGAGGTCGCCCACCTGGAGCTGGAGCCGCTGGCGCCGACCGCCGGGGTCTCGCTGCTCCGGGCGCTGTCTCCTCGGGAGCTGCCCCCGGACGCCCCCGGGCTGGCCGCGCTGGTGCGGCGCCTGGACGGGCTGCCCCTGGCCCTGGAGCTGGCTGCGCCCCGGCTGGCCCTGATGAGCCCGGCCGCGCTGCTGGATCGCCTGGATGGTCGCCCCGGGATCCTCCGGGATGAGGGGTCCCGACCGGCCCGGCACGCCACCCTGCAGGCCGCGCTGGGGTGGTCCTGGGACCTGCTCGACCCCGACGCGCGGGGGGCCCTGGAGGTGCTGTCCCTGTTCGCTGGCCCCTTCTCCCTGGAGGACGCCGAGGCCGTGCTCGACCCCGAGGGGACCCTGGTGATGGACCGCCTGGGCGCGCTGCGGGCGGCCTCGCTGCTGGTGGGGGAGGCCGCTCCAGGCGCGGAGGCGCCGAGCTTCCGGCTCCTGGAGAGCGTGCGGGCCTTCGCGCGGAGCCGCCTGGACGCCGGGCCGGGGCGAGACGCAGGGCGCCTGCGGTTCGCCCGCTGGGTCCTGTCGGAGGCGCTGCGCTGGGGCTCCGCGCTTCACGGCGGGGACGGCGCGCGCTGTGAGCGGCGGCTCACCGAGCGGGTGCCCGACGCCGCGCGCGCGGCCCGCCTCGTCGAGCCCCTCGACCCCGCCCTCGCCGCCGAGCTGGTGGTGGCCCTGCGCGCGCCGCTGCTGCTGCAGGGGCCCCTGGACGAGGGGCTCCTGGCCCTGGCTGAGCGCGCGGCCGCGAACGCCGGGGATCCCGAGCTGCAGGCCCGGGTGGCGATCCTCCGGGGGGCCTGCCTCCAGCTCGCCGGTCAGCTCCCCCGCGCGGTCGCGGCGCTGGAGTCGGCGGCCCAGGCGGGGGTCGCCCTGGCGGAGTGGGTCGTGGAGGCCGAGGCCCGGATCCGCCTCGGGCACGCGCTCGCCGTGAGCGGGGCCCTGGAGGCCGCGGCGCGGGAAGGGCTGGAGGGGCGCCGGATCGCGCGGGCCGTCGGGCACCACCTCCTCACCAGCATGGCCGAGGTCCGGCTGGGCTTCCTGCGTCACCTGCAGGGGGACATCGACGGCGCGCGGGGGCACCTGCGGGCCGCGCTGGCGCTCCAGCAGGCGCGGGAGGATCGGGCGGCGGTGGCTCGGACGCTTGGCAACCTCGCGCTCTTCGACCTGGAGGAGGGCAACACCGCGCGGGCCCGCGCCGCGCTGGAGGAGGCGCTGCGCCTGGACGAGGCCCTGGGCAACCGCGCCGCGACCGTGCGGCTGCGCATTGATCTGGCGGGCACGGCGCTGGAGACCGGGGCCCTGAACGACGCCGCGGCCCACCTGGAGCGGGCCGGTGCCCTGGCGCGCCGCTTCGGAGACGCCGAGGGCGAGGCGATGGCGGCGCTGGACCTGGGCCACCTCGCCCAGCTCCGGGGGCAGCCCGGGGAGGCGCTCACCTGGCTGACCCGGGCCCGGCTCGCGTTCACCGACGCCCGCAACGCCCTGTTCATCGGCCTCACGTGGATCGAGCTGGTCGCGCTGGAGGCCTCCACCGGGAACGTCCTGGGGGCTGAGCAGGCCCTGGCGGAGGCCGAGGCGCTGCTGGAGGGCGTGGGCTCCCCGGTGTTCCTGGACGGGCTTGAGGTCGCGCGCGCCCACCTGGCCCTCGCCCTGGCGCGGCAGGCGCCGGATCCGACGCCGATGCGACGACAGGCCGCGGCCCAGGTGGCGCCGGTGCGCGAGCGGGCAGCGCGCTCCAGCTACCTGCGGGGCGCGCTGGCCCTCTTCGATGCGGTGTGGGCATGAGCCGGTTGGGCGAGCTCCTGGGCTGGCTCTTCAACGCGGCGCTGCTGCTGTTCATGGTCTGGGTGGCCGTGTTGCTGCTCCTCAGGCTCTTCTGGGGCGGGGTGGTCCCCCCGCTGCGGGCCGCGATGTGGTGGCGTCGGGCCGCGGCGCGGCGGCGCTTCGACGCGGTCGCCGAGGCGCTGGGCGGTGAGGTGGGCTGGGTCGGCCTCGCCCGTCTCCACCTCCGGGCGACCGTCGACGGCCACACGGTGTGGCTCACCGAGCGCGCGGTGCTGGGCTGGCAGGGCTCGATCACCACCCAGACCATCCACGGACCGATCCTGCCCATCCTGACGGTGCGCTCCCCCAACGCGACGGTGAAGGTGGAGGCGCGCCCCGATGCTCTGTGGCGACCCCCCGGGCGGCCGCTGCGGACGCTCGTGCCGCGCTGGATGGGCGCCTTCATGGCCGCCGATCGGCCATCCACGTCGACGCACGCCACCGGGGATTCGGCTTTTGATGCGGCGATGGTGCTGGAGGTCCACCAGGAGGGCGGCGGCCTGGGGCCCTCCCGGCGCGCGCAGCTCATGGCCTGGGCGGACATGGGCGGATGGCTGGACGGCAGCGAGCTGTACTGGATCGTGCCCGGGGCCCTGCAGGAGCCCGGCGAGATCGCCGAGGCCGTCCGTACGCGGGTCCGGGAGCTGGCGGCGTTCATGGGGCCCTGAGGCCGTCGCGACCGGGCTGCGACCGACCTGCGACACACGGGACGCCGCGGGCGGGTCACGTTGAGGGGGTCAGACCCCTGGAGGCAAGATGACCCTGCGGACCCCCCTGCTGCCCATCCTCGCCCTGCTCGTCGGCTGCCCCGGCAGCGGCGACAAGGACCTCAGCGACGACACCGGCGAGCCCGTCGGCGCGCCCAAGGAGCACTGCGGCGACATCACCGCCGACGAGACCTGGTTCGCCCGCGACAACCCCCACACCGTCACCTGCACCATCTCCGTGCGCGACGGCGCGACCCTCACCCTGGAGCCCGGCGCCCAGGTGCAGTTCGCCCGCGGCGACTACGAGCTGCGGGTGGCCCCCGAGGGCGCGGGGGGGCTGATGGCCGAGGGCACCGAGGACGAGCCCATCCGCCTGTTCGCCGTCGACGAGACCGAGACCTGGCACAGCCTGGGCTTCTTCGCAGGCGCTGCGCCGGCCGTGCTGCGCTACGTCGAGATCGACCAGGCCACCACCGAGCCCGGCCACACCGCCTTCGCGGGCGGCTCCATCATCGTGTCCGGCGCCGAGGTCACCCTGGACCACGTCACCATCACCCGCGCCGAGGAGTGCGGCATGCTGCTGGTGGACGGCGGCGCGATCTCGGCGGAGAGCCAGAGCCTCGTCATCACCGGCGGGGAGGGCTGGCCGGTCTGCGCCCACGCCCCGCTGCTGGAGACCCTGCCCGCGGTCGGCAGCGACTACACCGGCAACGGCTACGACGCCGTGGCGGTGGACTACCGCGAGTTCGTGATCGGGACCTCCACCGCATGGCGGGACCTGGAGGTGCCCTACCTCATCACGGACCGGGTGGAGGTCTGCGGGCCCGAGGACAGCCCGCCCACGCTGACCCTGGAGCCGGGCGTGGACCTGATCTTCGTGGAGGACGCCTACCTGGCCGTGGGCCCCCGGGCCGAGTGCGCCGCGAACCTCATCGCGGAGGGCACCACCGAGGCCCCCATCACGTTCATGGGCGAGGACGCCACCACCGGGAGCTGGGGCGGGGTGCTCATCGCGGGGCACCCCAACTCCCCGGACTCCAGCCTCCGCCACGTCGAGCTCGGCTACGGCGGCAAGGACTACTGGTTCTTCTACCCGATGTTGGGGGCGCTGAACTTCTACGGCGTGGGCGGCTCGGTGATCGACAGCAGCGTGCACGACGCCGCCTGCCACGGGATCGACGTGCGCGGCGAGGTCACCGTGGACATCAGCGGGATGAGCTACGCCGGGAACGGCTGCGAGGACGTGCGGATTCAGTGAGCGGCGCGCTGGGCGGCGTCAGAGGTGCGGCGGCGGCCAGACATCAGGCTCGCCGTCGCGCATGGCCTCCTCGATGAAGTCCACCACCGCCGCGACCCGGGGGACGTGCCGCAGCGCGCGGTGGCTGACCACGTAGAAGGGCAGCACCGGCAGCGGGGGCAGGCACACGGGCACGGGCACGAGCCCGGCGAGGCGGCCCTGCAGGCCCGGCAGCACCATCGCGCCCGCGCCGTGCTGCGCCGCCGCCCGCATCGCCAGGAAGCTGTTGCTGGTGAAGGCCGGTGCGCGCCCCGCCAGGCGGGCTTCCACCCAGGTGGCCATCGGGATGTGGGCCAGATCGGAGGACCACTGGACCCAGTCCAGGTCCGCCTCCGTCGCGCCCTTGGGCAGCGCGGCCACGTAGTCCGGGCTGGCCCACACGCTCAGGGCGCTCTCCCCCAGGCGGCGGAACACCAGATCGCCGGAGGTGGGCCGCAGGCTGCGGATCGCGACGTCGGCCTCGTGCCGGCTCAGGTCCCGGGCGGTGTTGTCGGAGAGCACCTCCAGCCGCAGGTCCGGGTAGCGGCGCCGCAGCAGGGGCAGCAGGGGTGGGATGAGGTCGACGGCGGTCCCGGGGGGCACGGCGAGCCGCACCACCCCGGCGGGCCCCGGCTCCAGCCCGGAGAGGGCCGCGACCCCCAGGCGGCCGGCTTCGGACATCGCCTCGGCGTGGGGCAGCAGCGCCTCGGCGGCCGGGGTGAGGTGCAGCCCGTCCCGGGACCGGTCGAAGAGGACGTGGCCGCAGCGCTCCTCCAGCGCGGCGATCCGGCGGGAGAGCGTGGCCTGGCCCAGGCCGAGCCGGCGGGCGGCGGCGGTGAAGCTGCCGGCCTGGGCGGCGGCGAGGAACAGGCGCAGGTCATCCCAGGATTCATCCATGATTGGATGGATAGCCGCCAATTTCTCGCATGGCAAATCATTCTCGGATGGGTGATCTTGAGATCACTGGAGGCCCCCATGAAGACCCTTTCCCTGATCCTGTCCCTCGCCCTGCTCCCCGCCTGCGCCCTCTCCCGGCACCCCAGCGTTGCGGTGACCGCTGCGTCCGTGTCCGCGCCGCCCCTCGCCGAGCCGGGGCCGCTCACCCTGGAGTCGGTCGTCAGCGCCCGCTGGAGCGTGCCCCTCTCGGGCCTGGTCAACCTGGAGAACCCCGACGCCGCCGGCCTGGTCGACGGCGACGTGCCCATCGTGCTGCCCGTGCACGTGCTCACCCACCCCGAGCGCGGGGCCTTCGTCATCGACACCGGCGCTCCCGCCGACCTCAGCGTGATGGGGCCGCTGGTCGGCGGGTTCCTGGGGGACATGGAGGTCGTCGACCCGATGGCCGACATCCTGGCGCGCCAGAGCGCCCCGCTGGCCGGCGTGCTGATCACCCACATGCACCTGGACCACATCCTCGGGCTGGCGGACATCCCTGTGGAGACGCCGATCTACGCCGGCCCCGGGGAGCTGGAGGTGCGCCAGGCGTCCAACGCGCTGCTGCGGCGCCCCTACAAGCGGCTCCTCGACGACCGCGCGCCCCTCCAATCCTGGGACTGGACCGACGCGGGGACCCTCGGGGGGCTGCCGGCCATCGACGTGCTGGGCGACGGCTCGCTGTGGGCGCTGAGCGTGCCCGGCCATACCCCGGGCAGCACGGCCTACCTGGCCCGCACCGTGGACGGCCCCGTGCTGTTCACCGGCGACTGCGCGCACCTGCAGTGGAGCTGGACGTCGGGGGTCGAGGCGGGCAGCTACACCGCCGACCACGCGCAGCACCGCCAGAGCCTGGCCGCCCTGCGGCAGCTCGCCGCGCAGATCGACGGCGTGCAGGTGTTCACCGGACACGAGCTGACCGGTGAGGACACCGGCGTGGACATGATCGCGGCCCGCTGAACAGGAAAGTCGCCGGGGTCTCCGCCCCACGCAGAGACTCCGGCGACTGGCGGCCCGCCAGCGCCATGACGCCGACGTGGTCGACAGCATGTCGCGGAATATTGACACTGTCAATGTGCGGTGTGCGAGCATCCCGGGATGGACTCTCGAGTGCGGCTGCTGCGCGCGGTGGACGAAGTGCTCGCCGAGGTGGGGCCCGCGGCGCTGTCCCTGCGGGCGGTGGCCCGCCGGGCGGGGGTGTCCCACAACCTCCCGGGGGTGCTGTTCGGCGACAAGCGGGGCCTGCTGACGGCCTACGCGGCGGAGGGCCTGCGGGAGCTGGGCCGGGCGATGGCCGAGGCCGAGGCCGACGCCTGCCCCGGCCCGGACGCTCTGGCGGCGACGGGACGGGCCTACGTGCGCTTCGCGCTGGCCTCCCCGGAGCGCTTCGCGCTGATGTTCCGCCAGGACCAGCTCCGCGCCGATGACCCGGACTACCTCGACGCCTGCCGGGAGGGCTTCGCCCCGCTGGCCCGGGTGATGCGGCGCGCGGTGGGCAGCGACCCGGCGATCGGCCGCGACGTGGGCACCGCCGCCTGGGCGATGGTGCACGGCCTGGCGATGCTCCAGATCGGCGGCCATCTGCCGGCCCGGACGGGGGGGGTGGAGCCGGAGGCCCTGACCGCGCGCATCACCGCGCTGTTCGCGCAGCGCATGGCGGGTTCGTAGCCCTTCGAAACAGAGGCGCGCCCGCCGCCGAGGCGACGGGCGCGGGCGGGGTGGGGGCCGCCTACATGTGCATGCCGCCCATCGGCTCACCGCTGCGGATGCGCTCGCGCATCGCCTCGCGGAGGACCTCCAGCTCGGCCTCGCTCAGCTCGCCGTCGCCGTCGGTGTCGAACTCGGCGGCGAGGGGGTCGGCGCCGCGCTCGGGGGGCTCGCCCTGGGCCTCCATCTCCGCGCGGGCCTCCTCGCGCAGGGCGTGGATGGCGTCGGCGGCGGCGGTCATCTCCTCCTCGCTCAGCTCGCCGTCGCCGTCGGCGTCGAAGTCCTCGACCAGGCGGGCGTGGATGGCCTCGCAGCGGGCGGTGAAGTCGTCGAGGAGGGTCTCGCGCTCGGTGTCGGACAGCTCGCCGTCGGCGTCGACGTCGTAGACCAGGAGCAGGGCGGCCAGGTCGTGGGCGGCGCGGTCCCCGCCGGGGCCGCCGCGCTCGGTGCCGCCGTCGGCCGGGGGCTCGCCCTGGGGCGGGGCGCCAGCGTCGGCGGAGGGCTCGCCCTCGGGGGGCTCACCCTCGGGGGGCTCGCCCTGGGGCGGCGCGCCCTCGCCCCGGTCGCACTCGCGGTCCTGGACCTGCCCGTCGCCGTCGGTGTCGAAGCGCGCGACCATGGCCTCGAAGTCGCCGCGGGCGTCGCACTCGCGGAAGAGCGGGGGCCGCTCGACGTCCATGGACTCGGCGGTCTCGCCGAGGAAGTCGCCCTTGCCCTCGGCCCAGTCCTCCTCTTCACCGGAGATGGCGGCGAGGGTCAGGGCGTCCTGCGCCGAGACCAGGCTGAAGTCCAGGCCCGAGCAGGCGGTGAGGAGCATGGAGGGGACCAGGAGGAGGAGGGCGCGCTTCATGGTTGGCTCCGGTGGTTCGGGGTGGGGTGGGCCGTTCGTCGCCGGCCACACTCCCAACATCACCTCGGAGCGGGTGACGTTCCGTTGCGTTGAGGTAATGCTCTGTGAGCGTCTGTGAGGGCGCGGACGGCTTGCGTGAGGAGGCCCCATGAACCGCGTGCTGCTGCTGTTGATCCCGCTCACCCTGGCCTGCTCCGGCAAGGACGACGCCTCCGAGGGGGACGACAGCGCCTGCCCCTCGGTGGCCTGTCCGGGCGGCGGCGTGCTGGCGGCCGAGAACAGCGAGGCGACCCTGCCCACCTGCGCGGACGTGGAGGCCCGGTACGCGGACGTGCGCGCGGCCGGGGCGCCCTGCTGCGGGGACGAGGACTGCCACATCCTCAACGGCGCCTGCGACTACGGGCTCGGCGGCTGCTACGAGGCGGTCAACGTCTGCGTCGACCAGGCCCTGATCAACGAGCTGGGGCAGCTCTACGCGGGCCACAGCGAGGGCTGCACCGGCGGGGTGTGCGACTGCATGGAGCCGCCCAGCGTGGCCTGCGTCGAGGGGTCCTGCGTCTTCTCGGGGCGGTGAAGCCGCGGTCTTCAGCGGAGGCCGGAGCGGCGGGGTACGATGCCGCCGCCTCTCCGACCGGTTGAACGATGCGCCGAACCCTCGCCATCCTCCTGCTGCTCCTGACCGCGTGCAGCGGAGACGACGACACCGCCAGCGACGACAGCACGTCCGCGGACGACAGCAGCTGCCCTGCGCTCCAGTGCCCCGAAGGGGGCGTGCTGGCGGCCGAGATCAGCGAGTCGGCCCTGCCCACCTGCAGCGAGGTGGAGACCCGCTACGCGGACGTCGTGGCGGCGGCGTCGTCCTGCGCCTGCGATGAGGACTGCCAGCGGCTCTACGGGGCCTGCGACGTGGGGCTGGGGGGCTGCTACGAGGCGGTGAACACCTGCATCGACCAGAGCCTGATCGGGGAGCTGGGGACCCTCTACGACAGCCACAGCCAGCGCTGCGTGGACGCGGTGTGCGACTGTGAAGAGCCGCAAGACGTGGCCTGCGTCGAGGGGTCCTGCGTCTTCGTCGCGCGCTGATCGCAGACCGCTACGCTCTTTCAACGCTCGCACAGGCTGGTTGCGGGCGCTGGGGGCCTCGGATACGGCCGTGCCTCGTAACGGGAGTCGCGGGTGACAGAATCCTTGAAAGACGCGGTCCGGCGGGCTGCCGCGCTGGCCATCGAGCACCTTGAGTCGGTGGAGCGCCAGCCGGTGCGCCCCAAGCGCGACGCCGACTCCTTGAGGGCGGCGCTCCTGCTCGCCCCTCCGGCGCGCGGGTGTGACGTGGACGAGCTGGCCGATCGCCTGGCGTCGGTCATGGCCGCCACGCCGGTGACCATCTCCCGGCGCTTCTTCAACCAGCTCTTCGGCGGGGCCGATCCCGGCGCGATCCTGGGCGAGATGGTCGTCCCTGTGCTCAACAACTCGCTCTACACCTTCAAGGTGGCGGGCCCCCATGTGCTGGTCGAGGAGGCGCTGATCCGGCACATGCTGCCCTTCGCCGGCTTCGAGGGGGGCGACGGGGCGTTCACGCCGGGGGGCTCCCTCTCCAACTTCGTGGCGATGCTGGTGGCCCGCAACGAGGCGCTGCCCGGGACCCGGGAGCGGGGGCTGGACGGTCGCGTGGGGGTGATCTACTCGTCCGCCGAGGCCCACTACTCGGTGCGCAAGGCCGCGGGGATGCTGGGTATGGGGCGCCAGAACGTGCGCGGCGTGCCCGTGGACGCCCGAGGGGGTATGCGCCCGGACGCGCTGGCGGAGGCCATCCGCGCCGATCGCGCCGAAGGTCGGGTGCCGGTGATGATCAACGCGACCGCGGGCACCACCGTACGCGGCGCCGTCGATCCCATCGACGCCATCGCGGACGTCGCGGCGGCGGAGGGGGTGTGGCTGCACGTCGACGGGGCCTGGGGCGGCTCGATCGTGCTCTCCGAGCGCCACCGGGGCCTGCTGCGGGGCCTGCACCGCGCCGACTCCTTCACCTGGGACGCCCACAAGATGATGGGGGTGCCGCTGACCTGCTCGGTCGCCCTCTTCCGCAAGCCCGACATCCTGCGCGCCCACCTGTCCGAGGTGGCCACCTACCTGTTCCAGGCGGACGGCGACCGGCTGAACCCCGGGACCCGCTCGCTCCAGTGCGGCCGCCGGAACGACGCCTTGAAGCTGTGGTGTGGCTGGCAGCTCCACGGCGACGCCGGCTACGCCCGGCGCATCGACGCCCTGCTCGACCTCGCCCGGTACGCGGCGGAGGCCGTCGACGCCGACCCCGAGCTGGTGCTCGCCGAGGCGCCCCAGACCGCCAACGTCTGCTTCGAGGTGCCCGGCCGCTCCAGCGCGGCGATCTGCGAGCGCCTGTACGACGAGGGCCTGGCGATGGTGGGCACGGGCGAGGTGTGCGGCCGCAACACCATCCGGCTGGTCTGCGTGAACCCCGACCAGACGACCGAGGACATCGACGCGCTGCTGGCGGCGGTGAAGGCGGTGGCGGCGAGCTTGCCCGCGGAGGATGACGCGGCGTAGCCTGCCCCCTGTGCAGCGGATCCGCCAGATCGAGCGCTTCGGACACCCCATCACGCTCCGGGTGGTGGACCGACCGGAGCCGGACGCCCGGGACGCCCTGCGGGCCGAGGTGGTCGCGCTGGGCGCCACCGAGCCCGCCTGGGCCCACCTCCGCGAGGTCGAGGTCGTCCCCCAGGAGGCGGGGTGGCCCCGCGCGTCGCACACCCTGAAGCTCCTCGGCGTGCCCCGGCGGGAGCGCAAGGCTGTCCTCGCGGCGCTGCGTGTGGCGTCGACGTCCAGCGGGCTCCACACGCTGAGCCGGGTGCGCCCCTGGCCGGCCACGAACCTCGCCGACGCCTGGGCCCGTCGCCGGGACGACGGCGGCAGCCGGGTGCTCACCGCGCGCGTGGCCTTTGAGCGAAAGCCGCTGCCCCGTAGCCCCTTCGCGGTGGACCCGTACACCGGCCTGGTGGGCCTGCACGAGGTGTTCGATCAGGCGCAGCTCCTGCGCAGGCGGGCGGAATGGACCCTCTGGGATCCCGGCGCGGTGGTGATCGGGGACCGGTTCGGCTGGCTGTGGCCCGACCCCATCGTCACCCCGCCGGTGGAGGTCCTGAAGGTGACCGAGCCGCCGGAGCGCTGGGCGCCCTGGCGGGTGACCGTCCCGGCCGACGCCCCCGAGTACGCCGCCCACCGCGCGGCGGTGCTGGCCGCCGCCCGCGCGGAGGACCGCTACAACCGCTGGACCCGGGACGAGGGGCGGCTGGAGGGCGTCGCCGTGCCGTGGCGGATCTTCCGGGAGACCTACGACGAAGCCGCCGGGAACCCCGTGTTGCGGCGCTCTCCCTACGCGACCCGCAGCTTCACCCACGCCACCTGGCCTCGGCCTCGAAAGCCCCGGATCGTCTACCGATGGAGCGGCCTCTGGAACGCCGGGTGGCGCCACGGCTACGACTGGTGGGGCTGCCAGATCTGGTCGGTGGAGTGGCGGGAGCCTGGCCCGTACCGGGTGGTGCAGGTCATCGTCGACGTGCAGACCGACTGACGGTCACTCCACGGGGACGGCGACGCGCGCGTCCGAGACCTGGATGGGGTTCCAGGTGGCGGCGACCTCGAAGCGGACCTCGCGCCCGAGCACCTCCGCGGCCTCCTCGATGTCGAACACCACCCGGTCGCCGAGGCGGAGCCAGCCTTCGCCCTCCTCCAGCACCCGCGAGGGGCTCAGGACGGTCTCGGTGGCGAAGCTGAGCAGGGTGTCGTCCGCCGCGTCGAACGCCTCGTAGCGCAGGTGGACGCCGTTGGGGCCCATGCCGCCGAAGCGCAGGGCCAGGTCGACGTGCCAGCCACCCTGGAGCCCGTGGACGAGGGGCACGGCGTCCCCGTCCGCGAGGGGCACGAACCCGCTCTGGCCGGCGCCCAGCTCGATCCAGGGCGCCCCCCCGCTGTCGACAGGGGCGTCCTTGGCGGTGCAGGCGGCGAGGACGAGGAGCAGCATGAACCCTGGTCGTTGCGTTGTGTACGTCAGCGATGATATCGCAACAGAGATGCAATAACGAGGAGTCGGTCATGTGGCGAGCGCTCGGCGTCCTGGGGCTGGTGGCAGCCTGCGCCAAGGACACGGTGGTGGACAGCGCGCCGGTCGAGCCGGTCTCTCCCATGGGGCGGCTGCTCATCGAGGAGCTGTACTACACCGGCGCACCCCCCGCGGGTGGGGCTGACCACTACTTCTCCGACCAGTTCATCGAGCTGGTCAACGCCTCGGACCAGCCGGTGATGATCGGCGGGCTCTACCTCGGCGACGTCTTCGGGGTGGCTGGCGAGATCAACCCGGGCACCACCCCCGACAGCCAGGCGGGCCGCGACCCCGACCACGTCTACCTCCAGAACGTGTGGCGCATCCCCGGCGCCCCGGAGGACGTGGTGCTGGCGCCGGGCGCCTCGGCGCTCATCGCCCACGACGGCGTCAACCACGCCCCGTTCTCCCCGGTGGACCTGACGGGGGCGTCCTGGGAGGCCTTCGTGGACCGCGGCCATGACGAGGACTCCCCCCTGGTCGACAACCTGGAGGAGGTCCACTTCACCGGCGGCTACGACTGGCTGATGACTGTGTTCGGCCCCAGCGTCGTGGTGCTGGAGCTGGAGAGCGAGGACGCCCTGGAGCCCGCCCTGCGGGACGGTTGGCGCCTGCGGACCGCGCCCGTCGAGGCGGTGGTCGACGCGGTGGAGACGCTGATGGACGCCGACAGCGCCGCCTTCAAGCGGCTGCCCGAGGCGGTGGACGCAGGCTTCCTCCACGCCTCGGGCACCTACACCGGGGAGTCGGTGCGCCGGGTGCGGGCGGACGGCGTGCTGCAGGACACCGACGACTCCAGCGCGGACTTCGAGGTCATCGCCACGCCGGAGCCCGGGGGGTGACGCCGCTCAGGGCGTGGGCGAAGCCACATCGTCCTCCACGAGGGTGACGCTGGCCGCGCCACGCACCTTGAGCACGTACTCGCCGCGCCCGGCGTTGACACAGTCGCCGTCGCCCTCGTTCCCGCCGCCGGCGGCGACCACCAGGTCCCAGGTCCCGGGGCGCAGCCAGCCCTGGGCGCAGCTGTACGTCGCGGCGGGGAAGGTGCAGTCGATCTCGTCGTCCCCGACGTGCCGCGTGCTCACCTCGTCCCAGGCGTCCTCGGCGCGCTTGGCCAGCACGACGGGCTCGAACACGGTGTCGGCGGCGACGGTGTCGGCGATGACCTCCGCGACGGTGTCGGTGACCTCCACCCGCCAGACGTCGACCGTCCCCCCGTCGCGGTAGTAGGCGCAGGACTCGATGGCGCCGGTCTGCTCGGTCTGCGCACAGACGGCGTCGCTCTGGCAGCCGGCCTCCATGCAGTCCGCCGTGGTGTCGAGGTTGTTGTCGATGCCGTCGCCGCAGACCTCGTCGTCGTCGACGTTCCCGTCGATGGAGAACGCCGTTCGGTCCATGAGCTGGTCGATCCAGGCGTCGCTCGCCGCGTAGACGTTCCGGACGCCCACCCGCAGCTCGGGGTCGATGACCATCACATGGGGGAGCGCGCCGACCAGCTGCTGGACGCTCCGGTAGCTGTCTGCGTCGAGGTACAGGATCGGGTTGGTGGAGGCGTGCAGATCGACCCAGTCGGCCACGGTCTGCGCGCCGGCCGGGTTGCCGGCGGCGTCGTCGATCAGCGCCGTGATGATGACCGCCTCCTCACCGTACTCCTGCCAGAAGTGCTCGACGTAGGGCGCGAGGTTGTGGCAGGGCTGGCACCAGCCCGAGCCGGCGTCGAGGATGACCGTGCGGCCGTAGAACTGGTGGAGCCACACCTCGTCGCCGTTCTGGTCGGTCATGATGAGGTTGGGCACGACGGCCCCGCGGAGCCAGGACCCCCCCTCCAGCCCCTCGGGGATGTCGGCGAGGGGGGCGTGGTACCAGTCGTTCTCGGGGCCGTAGCGCTCGACGGACGCGGTGTCGTCGGTGGCCGCGGAGTCGTCGGCGCCCGAGGAGTCGTCGGTGGCGTCGCCCTTGGCGGTGCATGCGCTGAGGGCGAGGGCGAACAGGATCAGGTGCGGCGCGCGGATCATCTTGATTCCTCCATGTCCAGGATGTCAGCCTGGAGGAGAGTCTACCCAGCGCCCGCCGGAGGATCTGTAGAGAAACCTTTGGCGCCGGTCAGTCCGCGTCCCGGACGCAGCGGGCCAGGTTGTAGACCCGCCGCACGTCGCCCTGGGGGCCGCCGCCCCAGACCGGGAAGTCGTCCGCGTCGCCGGCCTTGGGATCGCCGCGCTGTGCGCCGGCGCCGTGCACGTCCAGGAACAGGTCCTGGCCCGTGGTCGGGCCCATGAAGTACCCGAGGGCCTCGCCGAAGGCGACGTAGACGGCGTCGGCCCCCAGGATCTGGCCGTCCAGGTGGGTGGTGCCCGTCCAGTAGAAGCCGTAGTTCTCGTGGCCGTCCTCGTCCGTGATGGCGGTGGCGTCGAACACAGCGTCGATCGCCGCGCTGCTGGTGGTGTCCCGGGAGCGGGTGTAGTCCAGCAGGCTCTGCAGCTCCTTCGCGTTCGGCAGGCGCCAGTCGTCGTACCCCGCGTGGTCGAGGTCTTCGCAGAACGCCAGAGCGCCGGACCAGTCCAGCACGCCGGTGCCCAGAGTGCCGCTGTCGGCGCGGGTCCACATCCGGCCGGTGGCGTGGTCGGTGACGGTCTCGTCGCCGTTGTCCTCGAAGTCGTTGACGCCGTAGTCGGTGTTGCCGGCGACGCAGCGCACGTACCAGTCCTGCCCGCCCTCGGTGGGGTAGCCCTTGATGCGCCCGTCGGCGAAGTTCACCCCGAAGAAGGCCTCCTGGCCGGCCTCCAGTCCGTCGTTGTCGGCCATCACGCGGCTGACGTAGATCGTGGTCGTGGCGTACTGGGCGTCGATGTAGCGGCCGCCGTCAGCGCCGCCGTATTCGAAGCCGAACACGCCGTCGTCCAGGTAGGGGTCGGCGTCGGGGGGCGCGGTGGAGTCCTCGGGGTTGCCGGTGCCGGTGGCGCCGTCGAACTCGATGAGGGAGTACAGCTCCTTGGTGGAGGGCAGGCGCCAGTCGTCGCGGCCCCCCAGCTCCAGGCCATCACAATACGCCGCCGCATCACTGTGCGGCATCGTCTCGGAGGGCTCCTGCTGCCAGATCAGCGCGGTGTTGTCGTCGGTGATCGTGCCATCTCCGTTATCTGTATAGGATGGCTGCGCGCCGCTGTACTGAGCGTCCTGGCCGTAGTGGCTCCCGGACGTCGGGCAGGTGATGCTCTGTGTGTTGTCGTAGCAGAGCGACTGGTTGGTGTCGACGATGACGTAGGGCAGGTCCGCGGTGGGCGTGCCGGAGTCATCGGCCGCACCCTTGGTGCAGCCGAGGGCGCAGAGGACAACGAGGGACGCGTAGCGCATGTGACCTTCCAGGTCCGGGGTGGGGAGGACAGGCTAACTCTGGTGAACCTTTTACGGATTTCGTGTGCTTACAGCCATGCTCGGCGACCGGGTCGGCGGCGACGGGGCAGAGGCGCCGCAGGTGGGTAGACTGCAGGGTGGAGGTGCCTTTGTTCGGATCTGCGGCGGTCGGTGTGGATGGCGCCTGGGAGGGGCTCTCCCCCTACCATCTGCTGACGCGCAGCCCCGCGCGGGTGGCCTGGCTGGCCGCGTTGGCCCGGCGGCATGCCGAGCCGGGGTTCGACCCGGACCGCTGGCATGCGCTGGACCGGATCGCGCCGCCGTCGCTCTGGATGCAGGACAACCCGCTGGACCCGGGGGCCGCGCCCCTCGCCCGGACCCTGGCCGTCGGGCTGCGCGGCGATCCGGAGGGGCGGCTCCTGGACCGCGTCGAGCGGCTGGACTTCGGGGGGGTGACGCGCCTCTGCTTGAGCGGGGACACCCTGGACGCGCGGCGGCTGGCACGGCTGCTCTCCTGCCTGCCCGCGCTCCAAGCCGCGCAGCTCCACCTCGACGACTGGTCGGGCTTCGACTTCGAACACCTGGATCCGGCGGCCGCTCCCCACTGGAGCTTCGGTGGGCTGGGGCCTGCGGACGGGGCGCGGCTCGCGGAGGCCCCCCTGCTCGGCGTCGTCGAGGGGCTGTGGCTCTCCGGCGTGTCCCTGCCGGCGTTCCCGGTCCTGACGGCGCGGGCCCCGGCGCTGCGGTCGTTCGCGCTGCACAACCATGCGGACGGCGACGAGGACGACCTCCGGCCGTGGCTCGCCGCGCTGCCCCACGAGCTGGACAACCTGTCGCTCTGGGGCAAGCCGATGTTCGCCCTCGAGGCGCTGCGGGACGTCACCCTGTCGCCTCGGCGGCTGCGCCTCCAGATGGACGACGCGCAGACCCTGCTGAGTTTCACCCGCCGCGGGGGGATGGACCGGGTCGACACGCTGGAGCTGGGATGCCGTCGGGTCGGCGAGGCGGCGCTGTCGGAGGTGGTGGAGCGGGTCCGGGCCCGACGGATCTCCCTGGCTGGGGCTCCGCTGACCGACGCCCAGCTCCTGCGGCTGGCCCGGCAGTCGCCCGGCCTCCAGGCGCTGGACGTCCTGGGGACGGCCGTGACGGCGCGGGGGCTGGTGGCGGCGTTGGAGGGGGGCCGGGGGATGTCGCTGGAGGCGCTGGCCGTGTCCACGATGCCCCAGGGCAATGAGGCGCTGCTGGCGCTGGGCCACCAGGTCGCGCTGCCCCGGCTGCGTCGCCTCCTGGTGTTCGGGCCGCCGCGGTCGGGGATGGACGGGCGCCTGCTGCGCGCCCTTGGCGCGGCGAACCTCCCCAGGCTGGAGGTGCTCGACCTGCTCCAGAGCCCGCTGGGGGAGGTGACGCTGCCGGATCCCCTCCGCTTCCCCGCGCTACGGCACCTCGCGCTGGACCGCTGCGGGCTGTCGGCGCGGCCCGCGGAGCACCTGTGGCGCCGGGCGTGCCTGCCCGCGCTGGAGTCCCTCAGCGTGACGGGCGGTGGGCTGGCGGCGGGGCTCGGCGAGGCGCTGTCGGCGCTGCAGATCACCGCACTCGCATGCGACGGTGACGCGCTGCGGCCCGAGGATCTGCAGCGGCTGCGCGCCGCGGACCTCGTGCGCCTCCAGGTGATGGGGCCGATGGACGAGGGGGTGGAGCAGGGCCTGCTCGACGCGCTGGCGGACGGGGCCTGGCCGGGGCTCGCGGCGGCTGAGCTTCCCGGGACGCGGTTGGATGACACACAGATCCATCGTCTGCTCCAGTCGGCGGCGCCTCGGCTGATGGACCTTCGGTTCGGGATCCGCGGCGTCGACGATCTCGCTGCCCTCAGCGGTCCGGCGCTGCAGCGGCTGCTGGTGTTGGTGGTCCACAACGCGGAGCGCCTGTCTGCGGCGTTCCTGCAGGAGCTGGCCGGTGCGGGCGGGCTGCCGCCCGGGGCGATCGCCTGGGTGGACCGGCTCCGCTGACCGGAGCTGGCGGGTTGTCCGGCCTCCTCCAACGGAATAGACCGCTCGGCATGACGATCCTCCTCCTCGGCCTGCTGGCCTGCGGCAGCGGCGATCTGCTGTCCCGCCCCCTGCCCGATGGCTTCGTGCCCGCGACCGACGACACGGGCCCGGTGGACGACACCGGCCCGATCGACGACACGGGGCCCGCCTACGGCGGCGGCTTCATCGGCAGCCCCTGCGCCAGCGACGCGGACTGTGACTACGACGGCGGGATCTGCCTGCTCGACGGCTTCCCGAACGGGAGCTGCTCGATGGAGTGCGACCGCTACTGCCCCGACGCCGACGGCTTCCCGACCACCTTCTGCGTGGAGCGGGGGGAGTTCCCCGATGACGCGCCGCTGGTGGAGGGGGGCTGCCTGTCCCGCTGCGATCTGGGCCTGTTCCCCGAGACCGGCTGCCGGGACGGCTACGGCTGCGTGGTCACCACCCGGGCCAACGAGCCCGAGACACAGACCTACGCCTGCCTGCCCGACCGCCCGTCGGACCTCACCGACTGCCACGTCGAGCTGGCCGCCCGGGGGGTGGCGTTCGAGCCCACGGTCATCGCGCCGGAGAGCCCCAGCACCCACCCGGACCTGACCTGCTTCATCGAGGATCCGGTCTACGTGCGCTCCCCGGTCCACGACGTGGACCTGCTGTACTACGACGGCACGGAGACCGAGCGGGTGCTCGCGGCCTGCGACATGGCCCATGCGCTGACCGACACGATCGACGACGTCGCCCCCTACGGGGTCACCGCGCTGCGGCACATCGGCACCTACAACTGCCGCGTCATCTCCGGCACCGACACGCTGTCGCGCCACGCCTTCGCCGACGCCATCGACATCTACGGCTTCGACTTCTCCGACGGCACGCAGTACACGCTCGTCGACGACTGGGAGCACGACACGTCCAGTCCCCAGGGCCCCGGCGCGCGCTTCCTGTACGACGCCGCCTACCGCTGGCACGACGACTACATCTGGACCATCATCCTCACCCCCAACTACAACAGCGCCCACGACAACCACTTCCACGTCGATCTGACGCCGGGCAGCGACTACATCGGGGCCACCGGGCCCTGGTTCATCGGCCCGGCGCCCTACGACGACTGATCAGCCGGCCTTGGGGGAGCCCACCGGGCCGCCCTTCTCCACCGCGCGGTGGTAGGCCGGTCGCGCGGTGACCCGGTCGAGCCAGGCGCGGACGTTGGGGCGGCTGCCGGCGTCGGCGCGCCCCATGCCGGCCTGGACGGGGTAGCTCATCTGGATGTCGGCCGCGGTGAACTCCTCCCCCGCGAAGTAGGGGGCGTCGGCCAGGGCGCGGTCCAGGTAGGTGAAGTGGCGCTCCAGCTCGGCGTTCGTGTAGGAGCCGTCCACCTTCTCGGCGACACCCTTCGCGAAGGGCTTGACGAAGAAGGGCAGGGGGGCGTTGCGCACCGTGTCCATGATGAGCTTCACCAGCAGGGGCGGCATCAGCGAGCCCTCGGCGTAGTGCAGCCAGTAGCGGTAGGGGACCATCGCGTCGCTGCCGGGCGCGGGGCGCAGCCGGCCGTGGGCCTCGGCGAGGTGCTCCAGGATGGCGCCGGACTCGGCCAGGACGAGGTCGCCGAGGGTGACCACCGGGGCCTTGCCCAGCGGGTGGAGCCTCGCCAGCTCGGGCGGCGCGCGCATGGTCGCGGGATCCCGAGGGTAGACCTTGAGTTCGTAAGGCAGCTCCAGCTCCTCCAGCATCCAGAGGATGCGGGTGGATCGGGAGTTCTCCAGGTGATGGACGGTGATCGCAGTCATTCATCCGGTCTAACCGATGGGGCGCTGGTTGGCGCTTGACCCTTCGAATTCAGGGGACGTAGGCTCCGACGCGGACCTCGGACACGCCAGGAGGGCACATGTCCAACGCGAACTGGATGGAACAGCAGGCCTCAACCATCGGAGCGGTGCCGCTTCGGGAGCTGGTGCTCCCCGGCACCCACGACTCGGGGACGTACTCGCTCAACGCTGACTCGCCCCTCGCCCCGGATGGCGGCGAGAGCTACGGGCCCATCATCGTGGGGGCTGAGATCCTGGGCTGGGTCATCGGCCTGATCGTGGGCGCGTGGGCGGCCGGCGAGATCACGTCCGGGGAGATCGCCAACCTCAGCAGGGCGCAGTCGCTCACCATCTACGAGCAGCTCCAGTCCGGGATCCGCTACCTCGACATCCGGTTCTGTGTGGCATCAGGCGTCAACCTCGACGACGTCCAGCTCTCCGATATCTACATCTGCCACGGCATGCTGGGCCCCTCGGCCCCGGACGTGCTCCAGCAGATCCAGCAGTTCCTGGCGGAGAACCCCAAGGAGGTCGTGCTGGTCGACATCAACCACGTCTACAACTGGTCGGCCTCGGCGGGTCAGGCGCTCGTGGATGGCCTGGGGACGTACTTCGGGCAGCAGCTCGTGCCCGCGGACGCGGGGCTGGACGTCACGCTGAACCAGCTCTGGGGCACGGACCAGCGGTTGATCGTCTTCTGTGTCGATCCCAACGCCCTCAGCTACGCCAACGGGTACCTCTGGCCCCAGAGCAACATCGAGTCGACCTGGCACAAGGATGCCGAGGACCTCGCCGAGCTGGGCAACGCGATGCTCGGCGAGTTCTCCAACTCGAAGATCGATGGGAAGTTCTGGGTGAACCAGGGGATCATCTCCCCGGCCAGCAAGGTGGCCTACGTCGAGCAGGGCAGCCTGGAGTCCATCGCTGAGATCGTCACGCCAGCGGTGACCGTGTGGGTTCAGGAGCTGTTCGCCAACCTGAGCCCGTCCCTGAACATCGTCATCGTCAACTTCTGCGAGCTGGCGCCCTTCGTGGAGGCCTGCCGGGCCGTGAACCAGGAGCAGGCCGCCCAGAACCTCCAGTGGCTCTACCTGACCACGAACACCTCCCAAAGCTCGCTCAACACCAGCGACAGCCTCTATGTGTCCACCAACGCTGCGGCCTGCGGCGAGGGGCAGCTCGCGAACGGCGTCCAGATCGCCCAATCCTCCTCATTCGGCCTCACGCCCGCCAACCAGATCATCCCGGTCGTACGGACGGGGACCCTGGATCCGGCGACGCCCTCGATCGACGCCCAACCGGCGTCTGTGGACAACGAGAACTACGTACAGAACAAGATCGGCAAGCTCCAATTGGACACCACCCCGGTCCTGGTCCCGGAGGGCTGCCGGCTGGTCGGCCTCCAGCTCGCGACCTCGACCACCGCGGGCCTGGCGCAGCCCGCCCTCGTCGTCCAGGAGCTGACGGTGAAGGGCACCCCCACCACGGTGGTCACCGCCGTCAGCAACCCCTCGGTGTACCCGCCGATCCAGGCGAGCAAGTGGTACGTCAACACGCAGCCCCTCGTGGTGCCGGGCGGCGTCCCGATCCGAGGCTTCCGCTACATGACCAGCAACCAGGTGGGGTGCGCGATCACCAATCAGATCCTCCCGTCTGTGTGTGTTGAGGTGGGGGAGGCGCCCGGTCTGCGCAGCAGCTGGTTGCCGGCGAGCGTCTCCGCGCAGCCTCCGGGGGGCATCAAGGAGTCCTCCGGGACCGCGTACATGTGCCCTGGGGCTGACCTCATGGTGGGCATGAAGCACAGCGGGGACGAGAACGGGACCACCTGGTACTACGTCGCCCCCGTCTCCGTGGCCGGGAACACCGTGTACACCACCGACGTGGTGGAGACCACGGTCTCTGATGAGTCCGCCGGGGTCTACGTGGTGGCAGCCCAGGTGAAGCGCCAGGTCATGGTCGGGCGCCAGCACAGCGATGACGAGAACGGCAGCACCACCTACTGGTTCGCGAACCTCTACGTGGCCGGCCAGCCCGACTGGCGCCTGGTCATGGGCCCGCCCCGCTGGTCGGCCCCCCAGAAGCAGTCCTCCTGCGACTTCAAGTGCCCCCCCGGGTTCGTGCTGACCGGGCGCCAGCACCGCGGCGACGAGAACGGGAACACGGTGTTCGAATACGCCCCCATCTACCTGGTGGCCGGCGGGAGCGCGGCCGGCGGCTGATCCCCGCTGACGGCTGTGCGATGCTGCCGCCATGCTCGCCCTCATCCCCGCCCGGAACGAAGGCCCCCGCGTCGCCGATGTCGTGCGGCGCGCGGCCCCCCATGTCCGGGCGGTGGTTGTGGTCGTCAACGGCTGCACCGACGACACCGAGGCGCAGGCCCGCGCCGCCGGGGCGCACGTCCTGCGCTCCGAGCCGGGCTACGCCCGCGCCCTGGCGGTCGGGTATCGCCGGCTGCGCGGAGAGGCGGTGGTCCAGCTCGACGCGGACGGCCAGCACCCCCCCGAGGCGATCCCGAGCCTGGCCAGCGCCCTCGATGGCGCCGACATCGTCATCGGCAGCCGCTTCCTGGCGCCCGGCGGCTACCGCGTCCCCCCCGCACGGCGCCTGGGCATCGCCGCCCTCTCCGCATGGACCACGCTCCTGACCGGGATCAGGATCCGTGACGTCACCAGCGGCTTCCAGGCGCTCTCCCCTCGGGCCGTGGCCTTCTTCGCGGAGGGTTTCCCGGAGGAGCTGGCCGACGCCAACGTCCTGGTCCGCGCCTGGCGGGCCGGCCTGAAGGTGACGGAGGTGCCGGTGACCATGACCGAGCGGTCGGGGGGGCGCTCGATGCACGCGGGCGTGCGGGCGGCGCGGCACGTCGGCCGGGTCGCCGCCGCCGCGGCCCGGGAGCGGCTGCGGTAGAGGGCGGAAGCTGTCCGCCCAAGTCCTTGGAACGGCGCTATGATCGCTCGCCCATGACTCGATGATGAGGAGACGACGATGCGCGTTCAACGACTGACCCTGGGCGTCGCCCTGGCCCTGACCATAGCCTCCTGCACCAGCAAGGATCCCGCCACCGACGACACCGTCATCAACGACGACTCCGGTCCCGTCGAGGAGATCGACGCGGACAACGACGGCTACCCGGCCGACGAGGACTGTGATGACAGCAACGAGACCATCAACCCCGGCGCCGACGAGCGCTGCGACGGCGTCGACAACAACTGCGACGGCGTGGTGGACGAGGACGCCGCCATCGACGCGCAGACCTGGTACGGTGACAACGACGGCGACGGCTACGGCGTCGATGAGGAGGCGGTCGTCTCCTGTGACCAGCCCACCGGCTACGCGGACGCGGCCGGGGACTGCGATGACGAGGACGCCGCGTTCCACCCCGGCGCGGTGGAGGACGACTGCGCGGACCCCAACGACTACAACTGTGACGGATCCGTGGGCTTCGCGGACAACGACGGGGACGGCTGGCCGGCCTGCCAGGAGTGCGACGACGGCGACGAGGCCGTGAACCCGGACGCGACGGAGATCTGCGACGAGATCGACAACAACTGTGACGGATCCACCGACGAGGGCGTCACGAACACCTACTACGCGGACGTGGACGGGGACGGCTACGGGGATCCGGACTTCCCGGTCGAGGCCTGCGAGGCCCCCGTCGGCTACGTCGGCGACAGCACGGACTGCGACGACACCGTGGCGGCGGTCAACCCGGGCGCCACCGAGCTGTGCAACAGCGTGGACGACGACTGCGACGGGTCGACGGACGAGGACGACGCCGACGACGCCAGCACCTGGTACGCGGACAGCGACGCGGACGGCTACGGCGACGCCTCCACCACCGCGGTGTCGTGCAGCCAGCCGTCGGGGTACGTGGCCGACAGCACGGACTGTGACGACAGCGCCAGCGCGGTGAACCCGGCGGCCACCGAGCTGTGCAACAGCGTGGACGACGACTGCGACGGGTCGACGGACGAGGACGACGCCGACGACGCCAGCACCTGGTACGCGGACAGCGACGCGGACGGCTACGGAGACCCCTCCAACGCCACCGCGTCGTGCAACCAGCCGTCGGGGTACGTGTCCGACGACTCCGACTGTGATGACGGCTCCAGCGCGGTGAACCCGTCGGCCACCGAGCTGTGCAACAGCGTGGACGACGACTGCGACGGGACGACGGACGAGGACGACGCCGACGACGCGAGCACCTGGTACGCGGACAGCGACGCGGACGGCTACGGCGACGCCTCCAGCACCACCGCGTCGTGCAGCCAGCCGTCGGGGTACGTGTCGGACAGCTCGGACTGCGATGACGCCTCCAGCGCGGTGAACCCGGCCGCGACGGAGTACTGCAACAGCGTGGACGATGACTGTGACGGGACGACGGACGAGGACGACGCGGCGGACGCGAGCACCTGGTACGCGGACAGCGACGCGGACACCTACGGGGACGCCTTGTCGACCACCGCGGCGTGCAGCCAGCCGTCCGGCTACGTCTCCGACAACACCGACTGTGACGACGCCGACGCCGCGTCCAACCCCAGCGCGACCGAGACCTGTGACGCCGCAGACAACGACTGCGACATCGCCGTCGACGAGGGCGTCCTGGGAACCGGCGCGTCCTGCCCCGCCACCGACTGTGTGGAGATCCTCGCCGACAACAGCGCTGCGGCTGACGGGACCTACGTCCTGGACGCGGGCTCGTTCTTCTGCGACATGACCACCGACGGCGGCGGCTGGACCGAGGTCGGGTCCAACGTGGCGGTGTGGGGGACGAGCTACGACACCACCTACTACAACTCCCAGGGCTTCACCTGGGACGAGGTGCTGTTCGCCTACGACTCGGGCTCCGTGCACGCCCACTGCACCTACCCCGACTCGCTGACCGGCTGCAACAACCTCGGCTTCCAGTTCGCCAGCGAGAACTGGGGTGTACCGCAGAACTGGGGCTCCAGCATCTGTGGCATGTCCACCACCGACTACACCAGCGCCACCAGCTACATCGGCGGCTACGACTTCGTGATCGGGCGCACCAGCTCCACCGACACGATCCGCATCGGCGCGCTGGAGGCCATCTCGAACTGCACCATCGGCGACAACCCGGGCACGGCCTACCTGGACATCCTGGTCCGCCGCTGATCCCCCTCGCACCCACAGGAGAGCAAGATGCTCCTCTCACTGCTCGTTCCCACCGCGCTCGCGCAGGACCTCGTCTTCCAGGATGACGTCCAGGGCGGCATCTCCGTCGACGGCTCCGGCGTGAGCACCCCCTACAACGGGGACTCCAACTGGTACGCAGGCGACGACATCCAGGTCACCATCCCGTCCACCGCCACGGTCACCGAGATCTACGCGGTGATGCACGCCAAGTCCTCGGGCTTCAACGGGACGCCGGACAGCAAGGTCGCGCTCAACGGGGTGGACTTCTCCAACGCGACGCTCTTGTCGGGTCAGTCCCGCTACCGCGTCTACGAGCTGGATCCGACGACCTTCGGCATCACGAGCGCCGGCTCGTATTCGTATGAGGAGACCGGCTCGGCGGACTCCGGCATCCGCAGCGGCGCTGGCGTGACCGGCACCACGCTCGCGGTCATCTACGAGGACACCACGCTCACGGGTGCCCGTCACGTCGTGTTCTATGTGGACGACGTCAACCGCGTCGACACCACCCTCACCGGCCTGCCTACCTCTACGGCATCTTCGGACATGCTCTTCGCGATCTCTCTGTCCTGGGAGTGCAGCGACGAGCAGAACGGCTACACCTACGTCGACGGCACGCTGATCTCCCAGTACGCGGGCGGTCGGGACGACGGGCTGGACTACAACACGAACTGCGGCAGCCAGGACTGGAACTCCCTCTACACCCAGGGCAGCTTCGGCTTCGACGACACCGACACCTGGGTGGGCGTGGACGGGGATGAGCCCGCCAGCGAGCCCGCCACCGGTACTGCCAGCAACTCCCGGCGCTCCGACGAGGTGTGGGAGGTGACCTACAACGGCACCGGCCAGACCGTGCTGGGGTACTACGACGCCACGAACGACTCCTGGACGACCACCTTCACCATCGTCATCGAGCTGGACAGCGACGGCGACGGCTACATCGACGCCGAGGACAACTGCCCCTCGGTGGCCAACGCCAGCCAGGCCGACGCCGACGGGGACGGCGAGGGCGATGACTGCGACGCCTGCACCGACCTGGACGGGGACGGCTATGGCGACACCAGCTACGCCGCGACCACCTGCACCGCCGACTGTGATGACACCGACGGCGCCATCAACCCTGGCGCCACGGAGATCTGGTACGACAGCGTCGACCAGGACTGTGACGGCCTGAGCGACTACGACCAGGACCAAGACGGCGAGGACAGCGCCACCTACGGCGGCACGGACTGCAACGACACCGACAGCGCGGTCAACACCGCCGCCAGCGAGATCTGGTACGACGGGGTGGACCAGGACTGCAACGGCACCAGCGACTACGATCAGGACTACGACGGCGAGGACAGCGCCGCATACGGCGGCACGGACTGCAACGACACCGACAGCGCGGTCAACACCGCCGCCAGCGAGATCTGGTACGACGGGGTGGACCAGGACTGCGACGGCGCGAGCGACTACGACCAGGATTACGACGGCCAGGACAGCGACGCCTACGGCGGCACGGACTGCGACGACACCGACGCCACCATCTACCTGGGCGCGCCGGAGCTGGCCGACGGCCTCGACAACGACTGCGACGGGGTCACCGAGCTGGACGACACCGACGGCGACGGCGTCACCGACGAGGACGAGCAGGACCTCGGCACCGATCCGACCAACCCGGACAGCGACGGCGACGGCGCCTCCGACGGCGACGAGGTGAACACCTACGGCACCGACCCGCTGGACCCGGACACCGATGGCGACGGGCTCAACGACGGCGACGAGGTGAGCGGCGGCACCGACCCGCTGGACGAGGACACCGACGATGACGGCCTGAGCGACGGGGACGAGGTGAACACCCACGGCACCGACCCCGTGGACCCGGACACCGACGACGACGGCCTGAGCGACGGGGACGAGGTGAACACCTACGGCTCCGACCCGACCGACGACGACACCGACGGCGACGGCCTGGGCGACGGGGACGAGGTGAACACCTACGGCACCGATCCCACGAACGCCGACACCGACGGCGGCGGCACCAGCGACGGCGTCGAGGTCCAGCTCGACGGCACCGACCCGCTGAACCCCGACGACGACATCCCCGACGGCGACACCGACGGCGACGGCCTCGACGACCGGGAGGAGATCCTCATCGGCACCGACCCGGGCAACCCGGACACCGACGGCGACGGGCTCAACGACGGCCAGGAGCACAACGAGACCGGCACCGACCCGCTGGACGCGGACAGCGACGACGACGGCCTGAGCGACGGCGACGAGGTGAACACCTACGGCAGCGACCCGCTGGACGAGGACACCGACGATGACGGCCTGCGCGACGGCGACGAGGTGTCCCTCCACAACACCGATCCGACCAACCCCGACACCGACGCCGACGGCCTCGACGACGGGCGCGAGGTCAACGAGCTGGGCACCAACCCGACCGACCCCGACACCGACGGCGGCAGCGTGCCGGACGGCGAGGAGGTCGACCGGGGCACCGACCCGCTCGATCCCAGCGACGACGTCGACGGCGGCGACGATACCGGGCTGAACGGCGAGAACAAGGGCGGGGGCGGCTGCACCTGCACCACCACGCCCGCGGACGGCCGCAGCCTGGCGGGCCTGTTCGGTCTGCTGATCGGCCTGGTGGCCCTGCGCCGCCGGCGCTGATCAGAGGTCTTCGGGCCGCGCGGTGACGATGCCCTGCCGCGCGGCCCACAGCCCCACGTCCTCCCGCTGGATGGCAGCGGCCATCAGCGAGGGGAACCGGTCGGGGGTGCAGGCGAAGGTCGGCACCCCCAGCCCCGCGAAGGCCGCCGCGTTGTCGTGGTGCCAGGCTGGCGCGCCCTGATCGGAGAGCGCGAGCAGGCACACCACCTGGACCCCGGCGCCGCGCAGCTCCGCGACCCGCCGCAGCAGCCGGTCCCGATCCCCGCCCTCGAAGAGATCGCTGATCAGCACCAGCAGGGTCTCCGACGGGCGCTGCACCAGGCCCTTGCAGTAGCCCAGGGCCCGCCCGATGTCCGTGCCGCCCCCGAGCTGCACCGAGAAGAGCAGCTCCACCGGGTCGGCGAGCCGCTCGGTGAGGTCGACGACCTCGGTGTCGAACACCACCATGTGGGTGCGCACCGCGCGCAGGCCCGCGAGCACCGCCCCGAACACCCCCGCATACACCATCGACGCCGCCATGGAGGCGGACTGGTCGACGCAGAGCACGATGTCCTGCATCGCCGCACGCCGCCGCCCGAAGCCCACCAGGGTCTCGGGGATCACCGAGCCCAGCTCGGGCTGATACGTCTTCAGGTTCTTCAGGATGGTCCGCGGCCAGTCGATCTCGCCCGGACGCGGTCGCCGCTTGCGGGCCGCCCGGTTGAGGCTGCCGGTGACCGCCGCCCGCGCGGCCGGGGCCAGCTCCCGCTCCAGGGCCTCCACCACCCGCCGCACCACCGCCCGCGCGGTCTCCCGGGTGCGGGCCGGGATGACGCCCTTGAGGCTCAGGAGCGTGGCCACCAGCTCGACGTCCGGCTCCACCGACTCCAGCAGCTCCGGCTCCATGAGCAGCCGGGTGAGCTTGAGGCGCTCCAGGGCATCCTTCTGCATCACCCGGACGCTGGAGCTGGGGAAGTACGACCGGATGTCCCCCAGCCACCGCGCGATCTGCGGCGCGCTGCCGCCCAGGCTGCCCGCCCGATCGGCGTCGTAGAGGGCCTCCAGGCTGGCGTCGAGGCCGATGTCGTCGCCGGCCAGGGGGACCTGCACGCCGTCAGCGTCCCCGCCACCCAGCACCAGGCGCCAGCGGCGCAGGCGGTCGTTGTCGCATGTTTCATCCGCGGACATGCGACACCCCCAGCACCTGCCGCAGCACCGGCAGCACCCGCGCCGCGCGCGCCGTGTCCACCGCCTGTCGCACCAGGACGTCGGGGGCGCGGGGGCGCTCCAGATCCCGGATGCGCTCGCCCATCGCCCGGCGCTCCGGGGGCGAGAAGTCGGAGAACGCCCGCCGCAGGATGGGCAGCAGAGCGCGGAAGTCGTCCTCGTCCAGGCGCTCCAGCCACTCGTTGAGGGCCCGCCACAGCGCGTCCTGGTGCAGCAGGGTCAGGCCGCTGCCGCGCACCATGCCCTCCAGCCAGTCTGCGGCCTCCCGCGCGGGCACCGCCGGGGAGAGGGTGGTGGCGGTCAGCCGCTCCATGGCCCCGGCGTCGAGCAGCTGGGCCTCCAGCAGCAGGCGACCGCAGCGCCCCCGCACCAGCCCGGCGAGGTCCTCGTCCCAGGCGATGCGCTGCAGCACCTCGCGCCACTCGTCGAGCAGGTCCTCCCGCTCCAGCAGCGCCAGGGAGGTGTGGAGCTGACCGATGCCGTCGACCATGTGTCGGGCGGCGTCCTCGTCCAGGGAGCCGCAGGCCCGGGGCAGGCCCACGAGCACCCGCTCGAACAGGCCCTCGATCACCGGATCGAGGTGCTCGGAGGGCGTCTGCCGGGCGTCGCCGTAGCGCCGCACCCGGATCAGGGGGGCGAGGGCGCGCATCAACCGCCCGATGTCGGTGGAGAGCGCCGCGCGGGCCCGCAGCACCTCCAGGATCTCGTCCACGGCCTCAGGCAGCGCGGCGAGCACGGCGCCGTCCAGCAGCTCGGTGAGGGTGGCGAGGTCCCGCAGCTCCCGGGCCTGGGTGGCCACCCGCGCGGTGGCCGCCTCGACCAGGGTGTTGCCCCAGACGTTGGCCTCGATGATGCGCAGCGGGAAGTCCACCGCCCACTTCAAGGACCAGTACTCGTGGAACGCGCCGCGCTCCCGGCCGGTAGCCTCCTGGCGGGTGCCCCAGGGCACGCCCAGCAGGCCCAGGCGGTGCAGCAGCTCGCTCTTCTCGACCGCGCGGGGCTCGCGCAGGTCCAGCTCCAGCTCCTCGGCGAAGGCCCGGGGCTTCAGCCGCAGGCGGCGCTGGGCGGCCTCGATGTCCCGGGCGAGGGGGGGCGCGGGGGTGCCCTCGGGCACGCTGCCCATGCTCTGGCCGATCTCCAGCCGCTCGGCGATGAGCCGCATCGGGAGGGGATCCCCGTGGCAGAGCACCGCCTCGATGGCCTCGCGCAGCTCGGTGAGCCCGGGGGTGGAGAGGCCCCGCAGCCCGGCCAGGGCGCCGGCCAGCCGCGCCGCCTCGATGACATGCCCGGCCGCGACGTCTGCGCCCTCCTCCCGCAGCAGCCGCGCGGCGCGGGTCAACCAGACCTGGGGGGCGTCGCTGGCGTGGGCCCAGAGGCAGCCGTACCAGCCCGGGGCGTCGATGCCGGCGCCGTAGCCGCTGCGCAGGGCCAGGCGGTCGTCGGTCCAAGGGACCCAGGTGGCCTTGAGCTTCTTGCGGCGCAGGCCCTTGAGTTGCCGATCATCACGGGCTTGCGGAAGATCGCCCAGCAGCGCGGGGGCGTGCCAGGCGCCGCAGACGACGGCCACCCGTCGCACCCCTTTCTTGCGACAGGTGCGACGCAGCTCCCGGCGCATCCAGGCCTCGCGGGTGGCCTCCACCGGGTCGTCCGGCCACAGAGCGTCCCCGCGCAGGGCCGTGATGGCCTCCAGGATGGCGTCGAACAGGCTGGGGTCGTCGACCCGCTGCTCGATCTCGTGCTCCCACCAGCGCTGGTGGTCGGGGTAGCCCGCCGCGCGGGCCAGGCGGGTGAACGGGTCGTCTTCGGGGTCCTGGCGGGCGGGGTGCTCGGCGCGGAGCTGGAAGCGCAGGCTCTGGGGCAGGTCGAAGAAGCGGGCGGAGCGCCCACGCCGCAGGGCCCACAGGGCGGCGCGGGTCTCCGGCGACCACGCCGTGAAGGGGTAGAACGCCGCGTCGCGGGGACGCTTGTCGTCGTAGATCATGAGCGCCAGGGGAGGGGAGGCCGCGGCGTCGGCCAGGAGCGCGAGCTGGTCGTCGGCGTCCGGCGGGCCCTCGATCAGGACCACGTCGGGGTCGAAGGCGTCCAGGGCGGTGTCCAGGCTGCGGGCGCAGCCCGGCCCGTGGTGGCGCACGCCGTAGACGCGCAGCATGGCCTCGCTCGCCCCTGCCATCGGCTCAGAGCGCCTCCTGGCAGGCCCGGTAGAGGTCCTTCCACCCGTCCCGCTCCCGGACCACGGTGCGGAGGTACTCCAGCCAGGCGACCGGGTCCTGCACCGGGTCGCGGACCACCGTGCCCGTGATGCTGGCGGCAAGGTCGGTGGCCCGGAGCTGCCCGTCGCCGTAGAACGCCGCCATCGCCAGGCCGTTGGTCAGCACGGAGATGGCCTCGGCGGTGGACAGCGTACCGGTGGGCTTCTTGAGGCGGGTCTGCCCGTCCTCGGTCAGCCCGGCGCGCAGCTCCCGGAAGATGGTCACCACCCGGCGGATCTCCTCGATGGCGGGGGCGCGGGCGGGCAGGGCCAGGGCCTCGCCCAGGCTGGCAACGCGCTGCTGCACGATGCGGACCTCGTCCTCCAGGGAGTCGGGCGGGGGCAGCACCACGGTGTTGAAGCGCCGCTGGAGCGCCGCGGACAGCTCGTTGACCCCGCGGTCCCGGTCGTTGGCCGTGGCGATGAGGTTGAACCCGGGCAGGGCCTGGACCTCGGAGTTCAGCTCGGGGATGGGCAGGGTCTTCTCGGAGAGCACCGTGATGAGGCTGTCCTGGACCTCCCCCGGGATGCGGGAGAGCTCCTCGACCCGGATGATCTTGCCGTCCTGCATCGCCCACATCACCGGGCTGGGCACCATCGCGGCGGCGGAGGGGCCCTCGGCCAGGAGCCGCGCGTAGTTCCACCCGTAGCGCAGCGCGGACTCGTCGGTGCCCGCCGTGCCCTGGACCAGCAGCGTGGAGTCGCCGCTGATGGCCGCCGCGAGGTGCTCGCTCAGCCAGGACTTGCCGGTGCCGGGCACCCCCTGGAGCAGCAGGGCCCGGTCGGTGGCGAGGGTCGCGATGGCGATCTCGACCAGCCGGGCGCGCCCGATGTACTTCGCGGTGATGCGCAGGCCGTCGGGCAGCACCGCCCCCAGGATGTAGGTGCGCACGGCCCAGGGGGAGAGCTTCCAGCGCGGCGGCCGGGGCCGGTCGTCGATGGCGACGAGGGCGGCCAACTCGGCGGCATACTGATGCTCGACGTGCTGGCGCAGCACGGCGTTGAGGTCGGGGGTCGCGGAAGTCACGGCAGGATCTCCCTTGCGAGGCGCAGGCGTCGGTCCAGGGTGGCGTCGAAGGCTTCGAGCTGGGCGCGCCACCGGCGCACCAGGATATCGGGCGGCAGGCTCGGACGCGCGTCGGCGACCAGCGCCAGGGGCAGCGCGGGGCCGGCGTCGGCGATGCTCAGCTCCCACCAGGCCAGCTCCTGGCGCACGCTGCCGGCGATGCGCGGAAGATCCGCCTTCAAGGCAGTCAACCAGGCACGGCCCACCGGCGTGGGCCAGGGGCGGGGCAGGGCCTCCAGAGTGGCGGCGAGGCGGTTGGCGTCGCTGAGGTCGGGTCGCTGGAGCAGGTCACAGGCCAGCCGGGTTGCGTCGTGGAGGGGCAGGTGGGGGATGAGGGCGTCGAGCCAGTGGTCCACCCGGGCGCGGGGGCGCGCGCCGCGCTCGTCGGGGGCGTCCCACCACCGGCGCAGGGGCAGGATCCAGCGCGCGGCCTCGTGCAGGACCGCCGCGCGGGAGAGGCCCTCCACCACCGCCCACTGGTCGGCGTCGAGCTGCTCCAGCAGCACATCGGGGGGGAGATCGAGGTGCTGCGCCCAGTGGTCCGGCGGCACGCAGCCCAGCGCCTGCACCAGCCACCACGAGCGCGGCCCCAGCCCCAGCTCGCCCTTCTCGGTCAGCCCGTCGCGGGCCATGTCCGGGCCGAAGCGATCGGGCAGGCGGACCGCGATCATGGACTGGGGGCCCACCAGCCGGCTGATCACCCCGCCGCGCCGCCGCTGGAGAAGAGGCAGGGTGCGGGCGCGCATCCGGGCGACGAGCTGGGAGCCCGGGAGGCGGGACAGCAGGGTTGCGGCGCGGGCGCGCACCCGGGCGCTGCGGTCGTCGAGCAGGGTCTCCAGGAAGGGCTCGTCGGCCATCGAGAGGCCGGTGAGCATCGCGGCGAGCAGCCGGGCCCGGCCCTCCGCGCGCTCCTCGGTCCACCGCTCCCGCAGCCAGACGCGGGCCTGGGTCGGGTCCTGATGCCGGAGCTGCTCCAGGGCGTCCACGCGCTCCTCGGGGCTGCCTTCCTCCCACAGCGCGCGCAGCGCGGCGACGCCTGGGGCGGCTGGGGTGGCGACCGCCCAGGACCACCGGGGGTTCTGCGCGGCGAGCCACCGCCCGCGCGCGCCCAGCACCTGTCGCATTTTTTCCTGAAGCAGCGGCTGAGCCTGCGACAGGGCGTCGGGCAGGAGCGCCGGAGATACACATTGCTGCGCCTGGATCAGCCGATCGAGGGCCTCGGGGAGCAGCTCCGCGCCCTGGCCCTGAAGCATCGGCAGGAGCAGTGCTTCAGCGGCCGGGCTGCACGGCCGATCGTCCTGATCCTGGGCCGGCGGGGGCGCGGGCGGCGCGGGCAGGGCGCGGTGGCCGGCGCGGCGCCAGCTCGCCCAGGCGCCGGCGGCGAGCAGGAGCCGCCACTCCGCGTCGGCCTCCTGGGCGACCAGGGCGTCGAGGGGCGGCGGGGCCTCGGGCGCCCCGGGGAGCTGGGCGGTGCCCAGCAGCGCCTGTCGCAGCAGGGCCTCCATCAGTCCTCCAGGGGGTGGAAGCGGCCCGCCGCCGCCACACCGAGGGGGTGGAGGTGGGCGCCGTCCCACTCCGCGGCGAGGGACAAAGGCCGACCGCCGGAGAGGGCCAGCAGCGTCCAGGGCGAGCGACTCCCCAGGGGCAGGGCGTCTGCGGCGTCGGCGACCACCCATCCCGCGCCGGAGGGGGCGGGCGTGACGTCCCCCAGCAGCAGCAGGTGCCGTGTGCGCCAGGGGTCGCGGGCCAGGGCGTCCGCCACGCCCTCCAGGGCCGCGGAGATGGGCTCGGCGTGGGGGAGGGGGTCGCCGCCCGGGGCGTCCCGCCGCTCGCAGACCAGGGCCCGGTCGCGATCGGGGCCGGGGAAGAACGCCAGCGTGCCCTCGAAGCGCTGCCCGGGGAGCAGGGGCAGCTCGTCGGGGCGGGGCGGCTGGAGGCGCGCCCGCATGCGCTCGGCGCGGTGCTCGAAGCGGAGCACCCGCGCGCGTTGGCCCGTGCGTGCGCCCACCAGCCAGCTTCGGTGCGCGGTCAGCCCGTCGACCCAGAGGGTCTCCTGGGCGCGGGCGCCGACCACCAGCCATCGGTCCTCGACCCGCTCACCTTCCTCCAGGACCGCCTTGCGCGGCGTGCTCCACCCCAGGCGGCCACGCAGCCCGGCCAGCAGGGGCTCGGGCAGGTCCTCCCGGTGGCGCCAGGCCTCCACCAGCAGCGCCAGGCTGCCCAGCTCGGCGAGCACGTCCTCGGGCCAGCCCGGCGCAGCACCGATGCGCTGCTCGATGGCCAGGATCCGCTCGGGCAATCCCTTGAGCTGGGCGTCCTCCATGCGGGCGGCCTGCTCTCGCCAGAAGGACGGCGGGCGGGACTCCAGCTCGGCGATGCCCAGGCGGACGCGGTCGCAGAGCCAGGTCTTGAGGGCCTCCAGCCCGGCCTCGACCTTGCGCACCCGGGCCTGCTCCCGCTTGTCCCGCGCGGCCTGGTCGACCCGGCCCTTGCTGCGCTGCTGGGTGCTGCGGCGGCTGAGCCAGCCGGAGACCCGCTCGGGCGCCGGGCGCTCGGGGAGGCCCGTGGTCGCTTGCAGCAGCATGAGGGCCAGGGCGTGGCGGCAAGGCTTCTTGGGGGAAGGGCAGGTGCAGCGGAACGCCGGGCCGTCGAGGTCGACCTCCACCAGGAAGGGCTCCATGCCCGCGCAGGTGCCCCAGATCGCGGCGCCATGCCGCCCCGTGTCCGACCACAGCGACGGCCGGGCCGAGCGCCGAGCGGTGACCGCGGCGCCCTCATCGGGCGCCATCGCGAGCACCTTGTCCACGGTCAGCGTCAAGAGGGGGACCTCAGGGTTCGTCCGACTCCTCTTCTAACGACTTCAGGAAGGTCAGCAGCCTCTCCCGAGCCTCCTCGCGCTTCTGCATGAAGCGGCGCTGGTTCCGGCCCTCGACCGCAGAGTCCTGCCCCAGCAGGCGCAGCGCATCGTCGGGGCCGCCGGTCTGCTCGGCGGCGGCCCGGATCACGAAGCTCTCCAGCGCGTCGAGGTAGTCGAGGTTCAGCACCTTGCCCTTGGCCTTCACCTTGATCGCCATCTTGACGAAGCTGCTCGCAAGGCCCTGCATCGACGCGACCAGATCCTCCGGTGGCTCGACGGCCGGCTCGCCGATCAGGGCCTGGGAGACGTGCTGGGCGCGGATGGTCACCGTGGGCCCGATGCTCTCGCCCTTGGCGAAGGTGTAGGCGCGCCGGAGCACGTTGTCGAGCTGCCGAAGGTTGCCGGGCCACGCGTAAAGGGACAGCGCCAGGACAGCGTTGTTCCGGATGCGCACCCGGCCGGCCATGCCGGACTCGTCGTGGCGGCGCTCCAGCAGGTGGCGGGTCCAGTCGGCCAGCTCGTCCATGCGCTTGACGAGCGGCAGAAGCCGCACCGGCAGCACGTTGACCCGGTAGAACAGATCCTCCCGGAACCGGCCTTGATCGACGAGGGAGCGGAGGTCGGCGTTGGTGGAGATGATGAACCGGACGTCGGCCTTGACCACGCGATCCGGCTCGCCCAGGGCGTGATACTGCCGGGTGTCGACCAGCTCGAGCAGCGCGGCCTGGCCCTCCAGGGAGAGCTTGTCGATCTCGTCGATGAACAGCGTGCCGCCGTGGGCGGCCAGCACCGCGCCCCGCCCCTCGTCGACCGCACCCGTGTAGGCGCCCTTCCGCCAGCCGAACAGGGTCGAGGCGCGCAGATCCTCGGGGACGGCCGCCAGATAGACCGGCTTGAACGGACCATCTCTGCGAGATGACTGATCGTGGCACCACCGGGCGATGCGGGTCTTGCCCGTGCCCGTGGGGCCGGTGAGCAGCACCACGTCGTCGGAGCGGGCGAAGTTGGCCAGGGTCCGCACCGTGGAGCGCATGGACTCGCCCAGCACCGGCAGGTGGGCGTTCACCAGCGGGCGGTCCGACTCGGCCAGCGGCTTGCTGACCACGACGGGCCCGACGGCCTGGGCGATCTCGTTGAGGGCGCCGCTGCAGGCCGGCCAGATGAACTCGGTCCCCTGGGCGCGGGTGCAGCGGCTCTCGACGGAGATCATGCCGACCAGCTCGCCCTTCTCGCCGTGCAGGGGCGCGACGAAGAGCTGGTCGGCCTGCCGGTCGCGCAGCAGGTGGAGCGTGTCGCCGGCCTCGTCCTCGTCGTCCCAGATCACCCGGGGGTGCGCGTGGTCGCCCACCTCGCAGATCGTCCCGGTCTCCACGTCGACGTAGAGCGGGCGCTTGAGGTCCAGCAGGCAGTCCCAGGCCCGCGCCGAGGGCGGGAAGATGGACTGGTCGACGTCCTGGCTGCAGGCGTCCTGTCCTGGCTCCAGCATCGCGAGGTTGAAGTACCCGCCCCCCGGGCGTCGGAGGTGCAGGATGCAGCGCAGGATCGAGCCCTCATCAGACCAGGGGCTCTGGCTGAGGCTCTCCTCTACGGTGTCCAGACACCGGTCCAGAGTGATCCAGGCAGCCTTCTCGAAGGTCTCGGCCTGGGTGACTTCCCGGGTCAGGGCGGTGACGTCAAGGGACATGGTGGGCTCCGCAACTCTATTCTAGCCCGTCCGCGCCCCGACCGGGATGCGAGCGCTGACAACCGGGCTATCCTGTGCACCGGAGGACACCATGCGAACCTGCCTGCTCGTCGCCCTCGCCGTTGGATGCAAGGGGGACACCGGTGACGAAACCCCGAGCGATGACAGCGCGTTGAGCGACGACACCGCCCCCGACGACACCGGCGAGCCCGCCGTCGTCGCCGGCCAGGACTTCGCGCTCTACCAGAGCGGCACGCTGGCGGTCTACCTCAACGCCGACCGCAACATCCCGGAGAGCGTCAGCGGCACCCAGAGCGTCGGGCAGCCCGGCGGCTGGACCACCCTGGCCGATTTCGACGGCGACGGCCGCGACGATCTCTGGCAGATCGCAGAGAGCTCCGAGACGATCTTCATCTACATGAACGACGGCTCGGGGACCATCACCACGCCCCACTCCTTCGAGAAGAGCACCGGGCTGTCGCTGACCCGGCCCTGGCTGGCCGGGGACTTCACGGGTGACGGGCTCGACGACATCGCCCAGCTCAACACCAACACCAGCCGGATGGTCGTGCTGCCCAACAACGTGGGCGTCTTCGACGACGACCAGCGCGTGGGGACCGACGTCAACTTCACCGGCACCGGGCAGCTCTTCGCGGCGGACTTCGACGGCGACGGCACCGATGACATCGGCTTCCGCAAGGACGGCACGGTGTCGGTGTGGCCGGTGGTCGACGGCGTGGTGGGGGGAGCGCCCCTGTTCGAGATCAGCGATCCCACCACGGCCGTGGCGGCGCTGGGCCTGGACGTCGACGACGACGGGCTCGCCGAGCTGGCGCTGTGGAGCGGCAGCACCCTCTGGCTCTACGCCAACACCGGCGGCGCCATCGACGTCTCCGCAGAGACCAGCGTGCTGATCGGCGCGCAGGGCGATCCGTTGGCGGGGGACCTCCGGTAGGGCCGACGGGCCGGGCCTCACAGCGACCGCTGCAGCTCCTCCCGGAACCTCGGGTCGGCGATGCGGATGAGGGCCTGGGCGCGCTCGCGCAGGCTCAGCCCGAACAGGTTGACCGCGCCGTGCTCGGTGACCACCCAGTGCACGTCGGCCCGCGTGGTCACCACGCCCGCGCCCGGCTTGAGCCTGGGCACGATGCGGGAGAGGGTCCCCCCGCGCGCGGTGGACGGCAGCGCGATGATGGGCACGCCGCCCTCTGAGGCCGCCGCGCCCCGGATGAAGTCAAGCTGCCCTCCGAAGCCGCTGTAGATGCGCGGCCCGATGGAGTCCGCGTTGACCTGGCCGGTGAGGTCGACCGACAGCGCCGAGTTGATCGCCACCATGCGGTCGTTCCGGGCGATGACGCCGGGGTTGTTGACGTAGTCGCAGGGGTGGGCCTCGACCAGGGGGTTGTCCTCCAGGAAGTCGTACAGCCGCCGGCTGCCCATCGCGAAGGTGAGGATGACCTTGCCGCGGTGCAGGCTCTTCTGTCGGCCGGTGACCACGCCGCTGTCCACCGCGTCGATGAGCCCGTCGCTGATCATCTCGGTGTGGATGCCGAGATCGGCCCGGGTCTGTCCGCCGGTGGGGTCGCACAGGAGCTTGAGGACCGCGTCGGGGACCCCGCCGATGCCGAGCTGGAGGGTGGCGCCGTCGGGCACGAGGGGGGCGATGTGGCGGGCGATGGCCTGCTGATCGGCGGTGGGCGGGGGCGGGACCAGCTCGGGCAGGGGCTCGTCGTGCTCGCAGAGGGCGGTGATCTGGCTCAGGTGGATGAAGCTGTCGCCGTGGACCCGCGGCATGGCCTCGTTCACCTGAACGATGACCCGCTCGGCCCGGTCGATGGCGGCGCGGGCGGCCATGACCTCCACCCCGAGGCTAAGGAAGCCGTGCTCGTCGGGGGGAGAGACCTGGAGCAGGGCGACGTCGGGGCGCGGCCCGCGCCGGATGACCTCGGGGATCTGGTGGAGGTGGACAGGGATGTAGTCGGCGCGGCCCTCGTTCACCGCGTCCCGGTCGGCGGGGCCGACGAACCACGCCCGGTGTCGGAACACCTCGGGGCGCCGGCTGAAGGGGTCGTCCCCCAGCAGCAGGACGTGGTCGATGTGCACCGGCCCGCCCAGATCGTCCCGGGCGGCCAGGGCGCTGACCAGCGCGCGCGGCGTGGCGGCGTTGCCCGAGACGTAGACCGAGGCCCGGTCGGGGACCATCGCGGCGGCCTCCTGGACGGAGACGCGCTTGCGCAGGTAGTGGGTCTCCAGGCTCACGCCGCACCCCCCGCGATCTGTCGCACGAAGGGGAGCAGGGTCTGGGAGAGCTGCTTGGTGGCGGTGCGCGCCACCAGAGAGGCGACGTTCGGCATGGCGAAGTGCTGGACCCCGTGCACCGCGTAGACGTCGTCGGGGGAGGCGATGGGCCGGGAGGTCTCCACGCAGCCGCCCTCCGAGATGGAGAAGTCCAGGATGGCCGAGCCTTGTCGCATCTGTCGCACCTGCGTCTCCCGCACGAGCAGCGGCGCGCGCTGGTCCGGCACCCGCGCGGCCCCGATGAGGACGTTCGCGAAGCTCAGGCTGCGCGCGATGGTGCTGGGGGTGCTGTGCATCGTGATGACGTTGGGGGGCAGGGCGTCGGCGATGGCCTCCAGGCGGGCCGGGTCGGGGTCCAACAGGTGGACCGAGGCGCCGATGCCGGCGAAGGCCCGCGCGGCGTGGAAGCCCAGGGTGCCGCCGCCCAGGATGGCCACCTCGGCAGGCGCGACGCCCGGGAGGCGTCCCAGCAGCACGCCGACGCGCCCCGGGCCTGTGCTCTCCAGCATCCGCGCCGCGATCTGCGGCGCCAACATGCCGCAGATGCGGCTCATCGCGGCGATGACGGGCCAGGCGCCGGTGTCGTCCTGGAAGCCGTGGGCGGAGCGGTAGCGCACCCCGGCCTCCTGGAAGGCCCGGCGCACCGCAGGCGGGGCCATCTCCAGCCAGCCCAGGGACAGCACCTGGGCGCCCGCGTCGAGCAGGCCGACCTCGTCGGGGTGCAGCCAGCCCAGGCAGAGGACCAGCTCAGCGCCGATCAGCACCTCGGCGCGGCGGTGGACGACCCGCGCGCCGGCCTCTTCATACTCCGCGTCGGCGAAGCCGGCCCCCTCGCCGGCGCCGGTCTGGACGACGACGGCGTGGCCTGACCGGACCAGGGCCCCGACCTCGCGCGGGGCCAGCCCGACACGGCGCTCGACCTGACCACCGACACCCTGCTCATCCGGGATCGCGATCCGCATGCTGCTCCCTCGTGGCTCCCTGGCTGGATATGCCGTCCGCGCCCGCGCGGAAAGGGCCGGATCGGCGGCGTCGTGCGCTCGATCAGGGGCTGGTATGCTCGACGGCGTCCACAGGAGCGCCCGATGCCTGATCTCCTGGTCCGGGTTCCCCCGGAGTCCCTGCCTGAGCCGCTGGCCGCGCTCCTCGATCCGGCCAGGCCCCTGGAGGAGCCCGCCCGCTTCATCCTGATCCGCCCCGACGACGCGGGGGTGGGCGCGCTGTGGGTGGCGGTGTTCGCCGGCTTCGGGCTGCTGGCGCTGGTGGGCACCGCCCAGACCGCCGCGCGGGAGGGGTTCGCGCCCTCCCGAGACGGGCTCATCGGCGCGCTCGGCCTGGGCTGCCTCGCGGTCGCGGCCCGCAACGCCCGCAGCGTCATGCGGGCCCGCGCCCAGGAGGCCGCGATCCGGGAGCGCCGGTGGCGGCAGGGGCTCTACCTCCTGCAGGACGGGGCGTTGCTCCACGAGGGCGAACGTGTCACATTTATTCCGCGAAAAGATGTATCAGCGATCCGCCGTGATCAGGTCGAGCACTCCGGGTCCATGAAGGCCCACGCCTGGCGGCTTGAGTTCACCGACGCGCAGGGGCAGGCCCAGCGCATCACCCTCGGGGTGCGGGACAAGCAGCTCGATGCCGGGCGGGTCCAGCGCTGGGTGGAGACGGGGCAGTACGGCAAGGAGAGCTGAAGCAGGAATTCATGCTTCAGGGTTCTGCTGCTTCACCCGTGCCCGGTAGGCCTTCAGGGCGATCTGCACGCCCTCCTTGCCCCAGCGGTGCTCCAGGGAGTTGAGCACCAGCACCACCTGCTGCCCCGCCCACTTGCCCAGGTAGTCCTCCAGGGTGACCTTGGCGGTGAGCAGGATGGCCAGCACGCCGGGCCGGTCGCCCAGCTTGTCGCGGGCCTCGGCGATGAGCATGCAGGCCAGCAGGTAGCGGACCGGGTCAGGGGCGTCCAGGGCGGCGCGGCGGGCGCCCTCGGCGTGGATGAGGGCCTCCTTGTACTGGCCGGCGCGGATGGCGGAGGCCGCCGCCTGGTAGCGGGCGTCGCCCAGCAGGGCCTTGTCGCCCAGGGACTCGGCCTCGTCGATGAAGGCGGAGAAGTCCTCAGGGACGTGGTCGGGGCGCATGAAGTCCCGGGTGACCCGCAGCTCCATGCGGAGCTGGAGGGCGGTCTTCTCGTCGCCCATGACCTCGCAGAGGGCGATGGCGGCCTCCAGGTCGTCGACGACGGCGGGCATGCGGGTGGCCCCGCGGGCCAGGTTGAAGGAGGCCCGCATGCGCAGGGCCGTCACCCGGTCCTCGTCCCGCCCCAGCTCGGTCAGGCGCTCGATGAAGGTGTCGAGGGTGCCGACGGCCGCGTCGTAGTCCTGGGCGTCGGCGTAGAGGCCGACGAGGCGCTGGAAGGCCTTGACCTCGGTGTCCGGGTCGTCGCTGAAGCGCGCGGTGGCCCGGGCCTGGGTGAAGCCCTTCTCGGCCTCGGCGCGGTGCTCGGGCAGGCGGGAGAGCAGCAGCGCCTGGGTGTAGAGGTACTGGCCCTGCTTCGCGAGCTGGTTCTCGTTGAACGCGAGCCGCGCGGCCTGGCCCAGCTCGGCCGCGCCCTCGGCGAGCTGGCCGAGCAGGGTGTGGGAGGAGGCCACGTGCGCGCGCGCGTCGGCCTCGGCGAGGCGGTCGCCCGCGGCCTGGGCCTGGGTGACGCGCTCGCGGTGCGCGGCGAGCTGGTCGAGGATGTCCTGCCGGGTCATGTCCCAGCCATATCCTTTTCGGCGGCCTGGACCAGGGCGTCCAGCTCCGCGAGCTTGGCGACGCGGGTGGCCTGGTGGCCGTTCGCCCAGCCCGCGCCCTCGGCGATGGCGGCGCCGTGGACCCCGGTCAGCCGCTCCCGCTCGGCGGCGAGGTTGGCCAGCTCGGCTTCGGCGTCCGCCCGGGCCTGCTGCAGGTCGGTGAGGCCCTCGTTCGTGCTCGTCTCGGTCTGGGAGATGTTCTCGTCCAGGCCGGTGAGCTGGCCCTCGGAGGAGGCGGCGGTGGCCTTGACCTCGTTGGTCTGGGCGGTGAACTCGCCCGCAGCGGCGGTCGCGGCGTCGCCGGCGGCCTTGCCCTGGTTGGCGGCGTCGATGGTGGAGTCGTCGGCCTTGTCGAGCTGCCGGGCGCCGCTCATGCCCGCTCCGGCGTTGCTGACGAAGCGGCTGGGCACCTTGGAGAGCAGCTCCATCAGCCGGCCCATGAAGCCCATGCGCCCGCTGGCCTCCTGGCCTTTGGCCGCGCCCTGGCCGCCCTCGGTGGAGACCTCGCCGCCCTTGGTGTTCAGCTCGGTCTGCTTGTCCATCAGCCCGTCGGCTTCGGTGTTCAGGGCGTCCACGCCAGTCTGGTTGGCCTCGACCAGGGCGTGGGCCCCGGCGGCCTCGGTGAGCTGCGTCTGGCCCAGGGACTCGGCCTCGCCGATGGTCTGCAGCTCGGCCTGGATCGCGGCCTCCTCGGCGCCGATGTCCTCGACCGCGAAGGCGGCGCCGTCGACGGTGTCGGGGACGTGCAGCGGCGGGGCGGGCAGGGCCCCCGCGATCTCGTCCATCTTGCCCATGATGAGGGCCTTGTGGTCGACCTCGGGCTCGGCGGGGCCGCCGATGGCCTCGCCCACCTCGGAGAAGACGAGCTGGCCCAGGCTCATGCCGTCGCCAGCGCCGGGCGCTGACTGCGTCTGATCGGCCGTGATGTCGTTGATGAGCCCGGTGGCGAATCCGGTCTTGCCCATGCCCTGGTTCTGGCCGTAGAGGTGCCCGCCGTCCATGCCCGAGCCGGAGAGGTCCCAGTGCCCCTGGTAGTTGGCCATGTTGGCCATCCGGTCCTGGAAGTTCTTGTCGCCGTCGCGGGCGGCCCGGTCGTAGCTGTGGTAGTCCCGGTTGGCGTCCTTGCGGTCCGCGCCGGCCTCGCGGCGGGCGGACTCGTTGTTACGGTGCTCGACGGTGGCGTCGGTGACGCTGCTCTGGGCGGTGGTGACCGCCGACTGTGCGTCATCCACCGGCTTCCGGGCCAGGGCGAGGTCGTTCTGGCCGTCGGTCACCAGGGCGCGGGCCTCGGTGAGCCCGGTCTCGGCGTCGGTCAGGCGACCCCGGGCGGCGTCCACCTGCCCCTGGGCGTACTCGAGGTTTCGCCGGGACTGGTCGCTGGGGTGGGTGTCGTTGACGTTCTTCGCGATGGCCAGCATCTCCTGGGCCTGACTGAGCTGGGCCCGGGAGGCGTTGACGTCGCCCTCGTAGGAGCGGGCCAGCTCGCGCCGGAAGTTCAGCTCGGTCTCGGCCTTGGAGATGGTGTCGCCGTGCTGGGCGCGGGCGGCGTTCAGCTCGGCGTTGGCGTGCTCCAGGTCGCTGCGGGCCTTGTTGACCCGGTCGCCGCTGGCGTCGCTGTCCTCCCGGGCCTTGCGGTAGCGGTCATTGGCGCCGTTGATCCGGTCGCGGGCCTGGGCGAGCCCCACCGCCGGGTCCTGGTCGCCGCGCTTCTGGAGCTGGTCGTTGGTGTAGTCGCGCTGGGTCTGGTTGACGTAGACGTCGATGCCCCGCGACTCCAGGCCGTTGATGCGCTGGCCGGTGGTCTGTCTGCCGCGGAAGGTGTCCCGGGTGGCGCCGGCCGTGTTGACCGTGGCGTCCCACTGGTCGCGGACGTTCTTGCTGCCCAGCGCGCCGTTGAAGCCGCTGCCGATGGCGCTGCCCCGCTCGCCGCCCAGGGAGCCGGTCATGATGCCCAGGGCCCGCGACCACACCGGCGGTGGGTCGGCCTTGGGGGGAGCGCTGCGGGGGGCGCCGCCGCCGCCGTCGCTGTCGGGCTGGTGGGAGCGCCCGCCCGCGACGCGGCTGCGCGCCGAGTCGCCCGCGCGCTCGGTCCACTGCTCCACGAACTTGGAGGTCTGTGCCTGAAGGCCCTGTGCCTTCTCCTGGGCCTTGGCGGGATCGGACTCCCAGTACAGGATGTCGAGCACCCGCAGCCCGATGACCACCCCACGCAATACAGACAACCCCAGCCCCAGGATGGTGCCGATGGTGCCCAGCAGGCTGCCCCACTGCGCGGCCAGGGCCACGAAGGGGATGAGCCACTGCATGCCCGGGATCCAGCTCAGGATGAAGCCCAGCCCGGCGATGATCCAGCAGATGGAGCTGAGGGTGCCGATGATGGTGGTGATGCCGTCGCCGATGTCCAGCACGCCCTCGATCATGTCGAGCACGTTGCCGGAGCCCAGCTTCTCCAGGCCGCTGCCGATCTTGCCGCCGCCGAGCAGGTTCTTCCCGGTGCTCTCCAGCCATCCGGCGGGGTCGTAGAGGACCCGCCCGATCTCGACGAAGCCCGAGAGGTAGGGGATCTTGCTGGACGCGACGTTGATCAGGGTGTCGATGGCGACCGACACCAGCCCGGACTGCAGCCCCTGCCAGGCGCCGCCGGCCAGCGCGTTGGTGACCATCTCGCCCCGCGAGGGGGGCTGGGACAGCGCCGCGGCCAACTCCTGGCCCATCTGGCCGGAGGAGCCCCCCGCGAACACGTCGTGCTGGGCGATCTCCTGATCCCAGGGGAAGCCGCCCTTCACCATCTCCCAGGGGGCGAGGCACATGCCGCCGCCGCCTCCGCCCGCGCCGCCGCCGGGGCCGGTGGCCTGCCCACCGCCGGGCCCGCCGGTGCCCTCCTCGGTGGTCTGCTCGCCGTTGCCCTCGGCGGTCCCGGTACCCTCGCCCTCGCCCTGCTCGCCGGTGCCGGCCAGGTTGGCCTCGGTGTTCTCGCCCTGGGCGTTGCCATTGGCCTGGGCGGTGGAGATCTCGTCGTTGATCTCCTCCTCCGAAGGGCCGTTCTCGCCGTCGGTGGCGTTGGCGTCGGTGCCGGGGGTCACCGCGGTGGTGTCGCCGCCCTCCAGGGCGCCGGTCTCCAGGGTGCCGCCCTCGATGGCCTGATCGCCCACGCCGGTGCTGTCGGGGGTGGGCGTCGGGGCCGCCGTGGAGTCCGGGGTGGCCGTGGTCTGGGGCCCGGAGGGGCCGCCGGTCCCGGTGCCGGTGCCCGTGTCGGTCGGGCCGTTCTGCGGCGGCAGCATCTGGTTGGCGGCCGCGTTGCCCAGCGTGCTGGCGCCGCCGAGCATGTCCTGGGGCGTCGGGGCGCCGTCCAGCATCGCCTGCGCGCCCTCCAGCGAGCCCGTCAGGTTCGAGATGTCGGGGATGCCGTTCCCTGAAAGCTGTGGAATGTCCTGGGTTGGGAGCTTGTCATGCTGCAACACGGGGGCACCTCGTCCGGCGATGGGCGTACCCCGGCCTCTTCAACGCCGGGCAGGGGCGACGCTGGTTCGAGGATAACACGCCCAACCCCTCGATTACACAGGAATCGTCCGTGTGTGGTGGATGCGCTAACCGCCATCTGGCGCGGGCGCATCGTCCTGCGCCGGTCGCGCGTCCGAGCGGGTGATGCGTCCCAGCACCAGCAGCGCCAGGCGGCGCAGGCGAGGGTGTCGGGCGGGCGAGCCCAGCCGCTGCTGGACGCGCCCCTTGAGGTTCTTGCGAATCCAGTCCGCGGCGTTCATGGACGCCCTCTATCCGCTCCAGGGCGCTGCTTCATCCAGGCGATCCAGACGATACCGACAGGCGTCTGTGGCCGGCACCAGGATCGAGGACCCGAGGAGCCCGTTGGAGAGCACCAGGCCCCCCGCCCAACTGGCCCGCTCCAGCGCGGCGGCGAGGGCCTCGTCGGGCGTCAGCACCAGGCGGGCGGCTTTGTCGCGGGGGAGACGGGCCAGCCCGACCGCCGTGAGCCCCTCGACGTGCCCCTCCAGCTCCAGGGCGTCGACCCGGGAGAGGTCCACGATCGCCTGCCACCGGGGCTCCTCCAGCACGTCGTGCCAGCGCCGCAGCGCGAAGGCCACCGGCGCGACGCTGCGCGCCCCGGCCCGGAGGGGCGGCGCGGCCCGCAGGATGAAGGTCTCAACCTGAAACTTGGCGTTCATTCAGTGCTCCCGCGGGTCTGCCGGGGCAGGGAGTCCAGGTACTGCTCCAGAGCCCGCAGGCCGGCGTCGAAGCCGCCGTCGGGGTAGCCGTGGGCCTGGGCGAAGCGCAGGAAGGCCGGCGCGTGCAGGTGGTGCTCCGGGTTGAGCAGGTTGTCGATGACCTGCTGGATGGCGGTGGGGTCATTCTGCACGAACTCCTCCCACTGCTGGTCGTTCCAGCGGAACTCCCGCCGCTGCTGGATGTAGGTGAGCGTGTCGGAGCCCAGCTCCTCCAGGACCACCACCGAGCCCGCCGCGGTGATCGACGCCTCGCCGCTGACCACCGCCCCGTCGACCTCCAGCGTGCGGGTGAACGAGGGGTTCACCGTCACGCGGAAGTACTGGTTGTGGTACTCGCCGCTGGCCTGCTCGAACACGCTGTTCCAGGTCAGCCCGATGCTGACCCGGGCGTTCATCCGGTTCTCCCGGCCGGTGCGGGCGGCGTCGTAGATCTGGGCGACCACCCGGTCGAACACCCCGTAGAGCACCGAGCGGGACACGCCGCCGCCGGGCAGCGCGCTTTCGAACTGGGCGAACAGGTCCAGGATGCCGTCCTGCACGCTCTGGGAGGGCAGGGCCTCGCTGACGGGCAGGGTGGAGTTGATGATCCGACCCAGTGAGAAGCCGATGTCCACGTTGTGGTTCTGGTAGCTGCCGTCGTTGGCAGCGTTGGCGTCCCCCTGGATGGTCTCCTCGGTGAAGGTGTAGCTGGCGTCCATGCCCCAGCCCGCGGGCGCGCGGTAGCTGGCGCCGATGGTCCGCTCCGTGCGGTTGGTCGTGCGCTCCAGCGGGGCGCCGGTCTCGTCCTGCAGCGTCTGGCCGCCCTGGGTGAACGTGGCGTTGGCGCTGGTGCCTCGAATCTCGGCCTCGGCCCCGAAGCCCGCCAGCTCCGCCTCCGCCTGGCCCGCGATGGTGCCCCGCCCTTCTTCCACGACCACCGGGTCCACGCCGGACTCGGAGCTGCCGGAGGCGCCCAGCACGTCGCCGCCCGCGTCCTCGTTGATCGCGACGAACTGGGCGTAGAGCCAGGCCGCCGCCGCCCCCGGGTTGGGGAAGCGGGCGGCGAGGTTGTAGCCGCCCCCGCCCTCCACGCCCGCGCTGGCGATGCCCGCGAAGCTGATGCCCGCTCGCACGGCGGCGGAGGCGTCGAAGGAGAGCGTGCAGGTGGCGGTGTCGGTGACCGCGTAGCCGATGCTGAGGTCCAGCAGCGCGCCCACGTAGCCTCGGATCAGGGCGTTGCCGATCTGCGCCTCGATCTCCCCGTGGAAGCTCAGCGTGCCCTGCTCCCCCGGCTGGTTGGCCAGCGTGCTGAGCGCGGTCTCCAGCGCGGCGACGGTGAACGGACGGGTGATGTCCAGGGACACCCCGCCGCTGGCGTCCGGGCCGTCGTAGTCCTCCGGGTCCGGGATGGTCTCGTAGAGGGTGCGCAGGTCGGACAGCAGCGCGTTCGCCTGATCGCGCTGCAGCGAGTCCATGTGGGGCAGCATCATCTGCAGCCGGGTGATGGCCTCCTGGCAGTGCGCGGGGTGGGTGAAGCGGTCCTGCTGGCGGATGCGCTGGACCACCTGCCGGGCGTCCTCGATGGCCAGGTCGCAGTCGCGGCGGGTCTGGTCGTAGCTCTGCTCCGTGTACTCGGGCACCGAGGCGCCGCTGGCGGCGGCGTCCAGCTCGGACTTGGAGTCGCCGGTGGAGATGGCCTCGTAGTCGCCGCCCTCCAGCTCCCCCCGCACGCCCACCCAGAGGTCATAGGCCTCCTTGAAGGTCTGGTAGGTGCTGCACCCCCGGACCGCTGGCGTGCCGGCGTAGGCGGTGAGGATGCGCGCGTCGAGGTCCTCCATCTGGATGGTGGCCTGGGACCACATCGCCGGGCCGATCTGGTGGCCGGCGTCCAGGAACGCGCGCATCTGGTGGGCCAGGCTGACCAGGTCGTCGTTGTACTGCGAGCCCGCGTCGACGCCGTAGAAGGTGTAGAGCTGGTTGAGCGCGGTGTGCAGCGCCTCGTGCTCGGGCTTGCGGCTGACCTCCAGCACCATCCCGACCTCGATCATGTGGCGGAGCGCTGCGTCGCTGTTGGCCTCGAAGCTGCGCTCCTCGCCGCTGACGTGCCGGTCGTGGTACTCCTGGGCCCACTGGACCTGCAGGGAGTTGAACGCCCCGGCGGCGTCCGCGGCGGCCCGCAGCCGCTGGGCGACCTGGGCGGCGCCCTCGGCGCTGGAGCTGTCCAGGGCCTCCAGGGCGCTGCGCAGGGAGAAGAACGACACGTTGCGGTCGGCCTCCAGGTCCGCGATCAGCGCCTCGGCGTTGGCGATGACCGGATCCTGGCTGTCGCCCATGCCGACAGCGGAGGTCCCGTCGACGTCCGCCACCCGGTCAGATCCCTGATCTTCCAGCGCCTGCTGCGGCGCGGGCGCGAGCTGCTGGTCGCCCATCTTGACCTCCTGTCCCAGGCAACGAGGATAGGGGAGGGGCCGAGCCCGCCACAAGCAACACCTTTGCGACACGGCCCGGAGGGACCTTCGATGTCCATCGACAGCCTGTTCACCGAGATCCGAGCCCGGTGCCCGGAGCGCGCCTGGAGCCAGGGCGTTCGCTTCGCCCGCGGGGGCCATGTGGTCGGCGTCTCGGACGAGGGCGATGAGATCGTCCTGACCGTGCGCAGTCCCTCGCGGCCCGTGCCGCTGAAGGTCTGGCTGTGGCCCGAGGACGGCGACTGGGCCTGCGACTGCGAGGGCAGCGCCTGCGCCCACGCCGCCGCCGCCATCATCTCCCTCAAGCAGTCCCGCGCCGCGGGCCAGGGGCTGCCGAAGCCCGCGGGCCTGCGCACCCTGCGCTACGCCCTGCGCCGCGGGCCCCGGGGCCTCGCGGTGCGCCGCGAGATCGTCGAGCCCGACGGCCGCGCGGTGCCCCTGACCGGCCCCGTTCGGCGTCAGGCCGGCCTCCAGCTCCAGGAGGGCGATCTGGAGGCGGACGCCGTCCTCGACGTGGCCACCGAGCGCATCCCGGCGGCGGGCTGGATCCGCCTGCTCCGCGCCTGGGCACGTGCCTCGGCCCGGCTGACCCTCGACGGCCAGCCGGTCCAGGCCTCTGACACCCCGGTGCGCCCCGTGGCGGCGGTCCGGGACGACGGCCCCGGCTTCAAGGTCAGCCTCCACCGCGCCAAGGAGGTCGACGAGGTCTTCGAAGGGGGCGTGGCCAGGGTAGGGGACACCCTGCGCCCCAACACCGACGGCGGCCTGGAGCCCCACCAGCGCCAGGCCCTCATCCGGGGCCTGCGGTTCAGCCCCGACGAGGTCCCCCGCCTGGTCGCCGAGCTGCTGCCCCGCTTGCGGGAGCGGGTGGAGGTCAAGGTCAAGACCGAGCGCCTGCCCGAGGGCCGCGCCATGAAGCCCGCCCTGCGCCTGGAGACCCGCCCTTCGGCCGGCGGGCTGGCCGTGCGCCTGGATCTGGTCTACGGCGACCCCCCGGTGGCCCGCATCGAAGACGACCGGGTGCGCACCCTCGGCGGCGTGGTCCCGCTGCGCGACCTGGAGGCCGAGCGCGCCCTGCGCGACGAGGCCGAGCGCCTGCGCCTGCCCATCGCCCGGGACTGGACCCTCTCCGAGACCGACGCCATCGCCTTCGTGCGGGACCGCCTGCCCCGCTTCCAGGGGCAGCGCGCGGGCAGCGCGGCGCGCTTCCGCGTCCGCAACGAGCCCGTGTTCATCGGCCTCTCGGAAGACGGCACCCGCCTGGAGAGCGAGGTCTCCGCCGCCGCGCTGCTGCGCGCCTTCGCCGAGGGGCGCAGCCTCGTGGCCCTGGAGGGCGGCGGCTACGCCCCCATCCCCCTGGCGCTGCTGGAGCGCCACGGCCACCTCATCGGCGACCTCGCCGCCGCCGCCGACCGCGACGGCCGGCTGCCCCGGCACGCCCTGCCCGCCGCCGCCGCCCTGGCCGAGGCCCTCGACCAGCCGCCCCCCGCCGACCTGGACCGGCTCCGCCCCCTCATCGAGGGCTTCGACGGCCTGCCCGAGGTCCCGCTGCCCCCGAACCTCACCGCCACCCTGCGCCCCTATCAGGCGCTCGGCGTGCGCTGGATCCGCTTCCTGTGGAGCCTGGGCCTCGCCGGCATCCTGGCCGACGACATGGGCCTGGGCAAGACGCTCCAGGCCCTCTGCGCCATCGCCGGGCTCAAGGGCCGCTGCCTCGTCATCGCGCCCACCTCGGTGCTGGGGAGCTGGGCGGCGGAGGCCCGCCGCTTCCTGCCGGGGCTCTCGGTCTGCGTCTACCACGGCCAACGGCGGGTGATGGACCCCGACGCCCGTCTGGTCATCAGCTCCTACGCCCTGCTGCGCCTGGACGAGGCCCTCTCCGCCGAGCGCTGGGCGGCGGTGGTGCTCGACGAGGCCCAGGCCATCAAGAACCCCGAGTCCCAGACCGCCCAGGCGGCCTTCCAGCTGGACACCGAGCGCCGCCTGTCCATGACCGGCACCCCGGTGGAGAACCGGCTCGACGAGCTGTGGTCCCAGCTCCACTTCCTGATGCCGGGCTTCCTGGGGGGGCGCACGAGCTTCCGGGACCGCTACGGCAAGCCCATCGCCCTGGGCGACGCCGGGGCGGCCCAGGCCCTCCAGCGCCGGGTGCGGCCCTTTGTGCTGCGCCGCCGCAAGCAGGACGTGGCCCGGGACCTGCCGCCGCGCACCGACCTTGTGCTGCCGTGTACGCTGCCCGACCGCCAGCGCGAGGTCTACGAGGCCGTGCGCCTGGCCGCCCGGGAGGAGGTCGCCGCGATGGTCGGCGCCGGCCGCACCCTCCAGGTGCTGGAGCTGCTGCTGCGGCTGCGTCAGGCGGCCTGCCACCCCGGGCTGCTGCCGGGGCGCGACCCCAGCGAGCCCAGCGGCAAGCTCGACGAGCTGCTCCAGCGCCTCGACGAGATCGCCGCCGAGGGCCACCGCGCCCTGGTCTTCTCCCAGTGGACCTCCTTCCTGGACCTCATCCAGGCCGGGCTGGACGACGCCGGGCTGTCCTGGTGTCGGCTGGACGGCAGCACCCGGGACCGCCAGGCGGTGGTCGACCGCTTCCAGGCCGACGACGGCCCGCCGGTCTTCCTCATCTCGCTGCGCGCAGGCGGCACCGGCCTCACGCTCACCGCGGCGGACTACGTGTTCCACACCGACCCGTGGTGGAACCCGGCGGTGGAGCAGCAGGCCACCGACCGCGCCCACCGCATCGGCCAGGACAAGCCGGTGTTCTCGGTGCGCCTGATCGCCGAGGACACCGTCGAGGAGCGCATCCTGGCCCTCCAGGAGTCCAAGCGGGCGCTGGCCGAGGCCGCCCTGGGCGACGCCGCGTTCCTGCAGGGCCTCAGCCGCGAGGACCTGCTCGGCCTGTTCGCGTGACGGTGGTAGCCTCGCCGGCATGACCACCCCCGACACCGGCCGCCCCTTGAGCCACTGGGCCTGGGGCTACGCCGACCGCTTCCCCGACCGCGCCGCGCGCGAGGCCCTCGCGCAGCAGCTCACCCTGTTCCTCGGCCTGGAGCACCTGCCCGTGCGGGAGCCCGTGGCGCTGGAGAACGCCCACCTGCCGTCGCCGCGGGTGCCGGTGCCGGCGGTGCTCGCCGACATCTGCACCGAGGCGCCCGCCGCGCGCGCCCAGCGCTGCTACGGGCGGTCGTTCCCCGACATGCTCCGGGGCTTCCTGGGGGACTTCGCCGCCGCACCCGATCTGGTGTGCCTGCCGCGCACCGAGGCCGAGGTCGTCGACGCCCTGCGCTGGGCCCAGGCCGCCGGGGTGGCGGTGGTGCCCTACGGCGGCGGCACCAGCGTGGTGCGCGGGGTGGAGTGCGACGGCGCCGGCTTCACCGGGGTGATGTGCCTGGACATGCGCGGGCTGCACCGGGTGCTGAGCGTCGACCGCGCCAGCCTCTCGGCCTGCATCCAGGCGGGCGCCACCGGCCCCGTGCTGGAGGCCCAGCTCGCCGAGCACGGCCTGACTTTGCGTCACTACCCCCAGTCCTTCGAGTTCTCCACCCTGGGCGGCTGGATCGCCACCCGGGCGGGCGGGCACTTCGCGACCCTCTACACCCACATCGACGATCTGGTGCAGGCGGTGCGCATGGTCACCCCGGCCGGGGTGTGGCAGAGCCGCCGGCTGCCCGGCTCGGGGGCCGGCCCGGACCCCGATCGCCTCGTCCTGGGCAGCGAGGGCGCCTTCGGGGTCATCACCGAGGCCTGGATGCGGGTGCGGCCCCGCCCGGTGTTCCGCTCCTCGGTGACCCTGTCCTTCCCCGACCTCATGGCGGCGGCGGACGCCGCGCGGCGGGTGGTCCAGGCGGGCCTGCACCCCTCGAACTGCCGGGTCCTCGACCCCCGGGAGGCCCGCCTGCACGCGGTGTCCTTCGACGGGGACGCCCTGCTGCTGCTCGGCTTCGAGTCGGCGGACCACCCGCAGGTGCCTCTGTTGGAGGAGGCGCTGCGCGTCGGCCGCGACGCGGGGGGGACCATCAAGGACGGGCCGCGCCACCGCGAGGGCGAGCGCGACCGGGGCGGCGCCGCCGGGAGCTGGCGCCAGGCGTTCATCGACACACCCTACCTGTTCGGCGCCCTGGTCAGCCTGGATCTGGTGGCGGACACCTTCGAGACCGCCTGCACCTGGGACCGCTTCCCGGATCTGCACGAGGCCGTCGTCAAGGCCACCCGGGGCGCGATGAAGGCCGCCTGCGGCAAGGGCCTGCTGACCACCCGGTTCACCCACGTCTACCCCGACGGGCCCGCGCCCTACTACACCTTCATCGCACCGGGCCGCCCTGGGGAGCGGGCCGCCCAGTGGGCCGCCATCAAGGCCGCCGCCACCGAGGCCATCCTGGCGGGCGGCGGCACGATCACCCACCACCACGCCGTCGGCCGCACCCACCGGGCGGGCTACGCGAAGGAGCGCCCCCAGCCGATGGGCGCGGTGCTGCGCGCCGTCAAACATCAGCTCGATCCGGCGGGGATCCTGAACCCCGGCGTGCTGTTTGACGGGGAGGGGTGAAAGGGCCCGGCCCCCTCGCGCGTATGGGGAACAGGAACCGGGTGCCCTCAAGCGGTGTCCGGTCCCTGCAGATGGCCGCACCGGCAGCTATGCTTGTCCTCAGAAGGGTTCCATGGCCGCATCTCCCAGCACCTCCACCGAGCTGACCGTCCTCCGCGACGCCATCCGTCGCGGCGAGACGCTGCGCGACCGCCTGGACGCCGCAGCCGACGGCACCAACACCCTCGTGGCCGACGGCCAGTCCTGGATCGTGCCCCGCCCGCAGGAGCTGCGCCGGGCCGTCGCCGGCTGGACCGCCGTGATCTTCGGCACCTGCTACGTGGCGCTGCCCTTCGGCGCCGAGGTCTTCGGGCTCTACCCCGGGCTGCTGCGCAACCTGGGCTCCTCGGCGCTGTCCCTGGCCGTCATGGCGCTGCTGACCGTCGGTGTGCTCCGGGTGGTCCGGCCCGAGGTCCGCATCCCCCGCGACCTGGCCAACGCCCCCCGCGACCCGGTGATCGCGGCCACGGCGGGCGGCTTCGGCACCTGGCTGGTGCTGCACAACCTCATCCCCGGGCTCATGCACTTCGACATGATGAGCTCGACGATGGTGATGACCTTCGCGGCGTTCAACCTGCTGGAGGGCGCGCTGTGGGGCATGATGCTGGCCAGCTTCGTGCGCTCCCGCACGGGCGCGTTCGTGCTCGGGGCGGCGTTCCAGCTCGTCCTGATGCTGATCTGGTGCGGGATCGTGATCTTCTGATCAGATCCGCAGCCGGGATGGGCCGGGGGGGTTGCGAAGCAGGCCGCGCAGCAGGTCGAGGGCGTCGGCGAGGGCCTGCACGGTCGGCGCCGCGCACAGGCTGATCCGCACGGCCTGGGGTGCGGCGCGCTGCCCGACGGTGAAGGGCTCAGGGGAGGCCACCCGGACGCCGCGCTCGGCCGCGTGGGCGCACAGCTCGGCGGCGCGCCAGGGCTCGGGCAGGGGCAGCCAGAGATGCGGGGAGCGGGGATCGGCGTTGGAGGGGATCCAGGGGCCGAGGGCCGCTCGGGCGAGCGCGCTTCGCTCGGCCTGCTCGGCCCGCCGGAGGGCCAGCGTCCGGGCCAGCGGACCCGGCGCCAGCAGCCCGGCCGCCAGGTTCAGGGTGACCGTGGAGGGCGTCAACGTGGTGGTCATCACCGTCGCGCGCAGCGCCTCGACCGCGCGAGCGGGGGCCCGGATGGCGCCCACCCGCAGGCCCGGGGCCAGGACCTTGGAGAGGCTGGACAGGTGGACGCCCTGCTCGGGCAGATCGGCGCAGAGCGCGCGGGGCGGCGGGTCGCACAGGAAGCCGTAGGTGTCGTCCTCGATGACGGTGAGGTCGCGCTCGCGGGCCAGCGCGACGACCTCAGCCCGCCGCCGGGCGGTCCAGGTCAGGCCGGTGGGGTTCTGGAGGGTGGGGGTGCAGTACAGCACCCGCGCGCCGGCGCGGACGGCCTCCTCCAGGCTGTCGATGGAGAGCCCCTGCTCGTCCAGGGCGACGGGGTGGAGGCGCAGGCGCAGGTAGCGCGCCAGGGCCTTGAGCCCGGGGAAGACCAGCTCAGGGCAAGCGATCCGTTGACCCGGCTCGGCCAGCGTGGAGAGGGCCACGAGCATGGCGTGCTGGGCCCCCAGGGTGAGCACGACCTGCTCGGCCGAGGTCTCCAGGCCGGCGGCGTGCTGGATCCACCGCGCCAGGAGCCGCCGATGTCCGGTCATGGTGGCCTCGCCCGGGTACTGGAGCAGGGCGTCCAGGCTGGCGGCGGCGGGCAGGGCCTCCAGGGCCGCACGCAGCGACCCATGGAGCGGCGTCAGGGTGGGGGTGTTCACCGAGAGGTCGAGGGCGACGTGGTCGGTGGGGGAGGGGATGTCGCTGGAGGCGCCCCCGCGGTGCACCGGACGCACGAAGGTGCCGCGGCCGACCTCGCCGACGATGAGCCCCTGCTGGCGAAGCAGGGCGTAGGCCCGGGTGACGGTGCCCACGGTGACGCCCACCTCGTCGGCCAGGGCCCGCTGGGTCGGCAGGCGGCCCCCCGGCGGGAGGCGCCCGGCGCGGATGTCCGCCGCCAGGCCCTCGGCGATGGCGACGTACTTGGGGCGGTTGTCTGTCGGGAACTTTGTCACGGGGACAATGTAGCGCTTGATCTGCCAGATTGTATCGATATTGTGTGGGCGCATTGTACCCAGGAGCTGCCCCATGGACCCCGCGTCCCGCCTCGACACCCTCGCTGTTCACGCTGGCATGCCCTCGCCTCGCCCCGGGGGCGCGGTGGCGATCCCGCTGTACCTGTCGTCGTCCTACGATCCGGGGGACGCCGGCTCCTATGACGACCTGCGCTACCCGCGGCTCAACAACACCCCCACCCAGCTCGCCGCAGCGGCTCGGGTCGCGGCCCTGGAGGGCGCGGAGGCTGGGCTGATCACGGCCAGCGGCATGGCGGCGATCACCACGGCCACCCTGGAGGCCCTGGGCGAGGGCGGCCACCTCATCGCCCAGGACACGCTCTACTCGGGCACCTTCAAGTTCTTCGCCCACGAGCTGTCACGCTTCGGCTGCGCGGTGGACTTCGTCGACGCCACCCGCCCGGAGACCTGGGCGGCGGCGCTGCGCCCGAACACGCGGGCGTTCTACACCGAGGCCCTCACCAACCCCCTCATCCAGGTGGCCGACCACCAGGCGGTCGCCGCGTTCGCCCGCGCGCACGGCCTGCTCGCGATGATCGACGCGACCTTCGCCACCCCGGTGGTCTTCCGCCCGCTGGCGGCGGGCTACGACCTCGTGCTGCACAGCGCCACCAAGTACCTCAACGGGCACTCGGACCTGGTGGCCGGGGCGGTGGCCGGCTCCGAGGCGCTGGTGGGGCGGGTGCGCGGGCGGCTCAACCTGCTGGGGGGCAGCCTGGACCCGTTCGGTTGCTACATGCTGGCGCGGGGGCTGTCCACGCTGGGGCTGCGGGTGCGGCAGCAGGGGGCCAACGCCCTGGCCCTGGCCCGGCTGCTGGAGGGCCACCCCGCCGTGCGCCGGGTTCACCACCCGGGCCTGGAGGCCTCTCCCCACCACGAGCGGGCGAAGGCGAGCTTCACGGGGTTCGGGGCGATGTTGTCCTTCGAGACCCACAGCGCAGAGGCGGCGGCGCGCTTCGTGACGCGGCTTCGGCTGGCGGTGCGCGCCCTGAGCCTCGGCGGGGTCGAGACCCTGGTGACCCGCCCGGCGGCGACCACCCACATGGGCCTCTCCCCCGAGGAGCGGGCGCGCCAGGGCATCTCGGACGCGCTGATCCGGGTCTCGGTGGGCATCGAGGACATCGCCGACCTGAGCGCGGACTTCACCCAGGCGCTGGAGGGCCTCTGAGCCGCTCGATGTGGGCGTCCAGCTCGGCCACTGCGGCGTCGTCCCCCAGGCGGCGGGCCTGCTCCCGGCCCAGGGTCAGCACCCGCGCGGCGGCGTCCAGCAGCCCGGCCTCCTCGCAGTGGCCGGCGTTGAGGCGCAGCACGAGCAGCGCGTCCGGATCGGCGGTCTCGCCCCCCTCCAGGGCCTCCTCGCCCCAGGCCATCTCCCGTCGCCAGGCCTCCCAGTCCCGGGTGGCGCTGGCGGCGGCGGCCAGGCCGAGGTGGACCAGGCCGAGGAAGAACGCGTAGCCGTCGTGCGAGAAGCACGAGGCCGCCCGGTTGAACCAGGTGCACGCCTGCACCAGATCGTCCCGCAGGAGGTGGACGAGGCCCAGGTTGAAGCAGGGCACGCCCCGGTGGGGTTGGGGCATGCCCAGGGCCTCGGCGGTGCGGAAGGCGCGCTCGTAGAGGGGGATGGCCTTCTCCAGGTCGCCCCGGACGCGGGCCAGCTCCCCCAGGATGTTCAGGCCGTTGCACATGTCGGAGCGCAGGCCCAGGCGCTCCCAGATCGGCATGGCCTGCTGCAGGGCGTCCTCGGCGGCCTCGGGCTGATGCCGCGCCAGCTCGGTGCGGGCCAGGGTCTCGAGCAGGTAGGAGCGCCCCCGGGCGGCGCGGGCGCCCTCGGCGTCGCCCAGCACCTCCAGCCCGTGCTCGCAGCGGGCCTTCGCCTGCTCGGTGTCGCCCCGGGCGAGGTGCCAGCTCGCATGGGAGTGTTGCCAGCTCGCCAGGCGCACCGGGTCACGCTCCCCGGCCAGCAGGGTCTCGGCCTCGGCCAGCACCTGGGCGCCCTCGTCCAGCCGGTTGAGGTGCCGCAGCACCCACTCCAGGGTCTTGAGGGCGCGCAGCCGCTCGCCTTCGTCGCGGCCTTCACGGGCCCGCTCGGCGGCCTCCCGGAAGCGCTCGGCGGCCGCGGGGAGGTCCCCCTCCAGGCGGAGCTGGTCGGCCTGGAGGCGCATGATGCCCGCCCAGTGGGGATCACCGGGTCGCAGGACCTCCGCGGCGGCGGCCTCCAGGCGGGGCATCAGCGCGACGCAGCGGTCGAAGATGCCCTGGTCGTGCAGCTCGTTGATCGCGCGCATCAGCGGCCCGATGGCCCGGCGGTTCATGTCGGCGGCGAGCAGGTGCAGTGCCAGGCGCTCGGCGGTGCCTGGCCCGGCCCGGGTGCGCAGCATGTCTGCGACCGCGAGGTTCAGGCGGCGCCAGCGCCCCTCCTCCCGGGTGCAGCGCAGCACGCTCTCGCGGAGCATGCCGTGGATCCATCGCCAGCCGCCGCGGTCCGGCAGGATCAGGGCCTCCTGGACCAGGCGCTCGACGGCGTCGTGGTCCGCGGGCACGCCCAGGGCCAGGCAGGCGTCGCGCCACTCGCGCCCGTCCACCCGGGTGCCCAGGACCGCGCCGACCTCCAGTGATGCGCGGGCGTCGGGGGACAGCTCCTCGAAGATGGGGTCGAGGCGGCCTCGCCAGACCTCGTGGAGGTCGTCGGGCAGCGGCGGCTCGGTGCCCTCCGGCAGGCGGAAGCCCCGAGGGCCCGGCTTGAGCAGGCCCCGGTGCACCCAGTCCCCGACGAGCTGGATGGTGAACAGCGGGAAGCCCTGGGTGCGGCCGGCCACCCGGCGGACCAGCCGGGGGTCCAGCCCCAGGAGCTGCTGCACGAGGGCGCGGTGGGTCTCCTGATCCAGCGGCGCGCAGCGCAGGGTCTTCACCTGCTTGCTGCGGTCCAGGCGCTCGGCGAGCCGGGCCTCGGCGGGGCGGGTGGCCAGGGCCTCGTCCTGGACGGTGATGAGGATGAGCAGGGGGAGGGGCGGGGCGCGCTCGATGAGCCACTGGACCATGCGCAGGGCGTCCGCGTTCCACTGGAGGTCCTCCAGGATGAGCACCCCGGGGCGGCCGAAGGTGGCGTGCTGGAGCGCGCTGTGCAGCAGGCTCCACCGCTGCTCCGGGCGGCTCAGGCCCAGCCCCTCCACGGGGGCGCCCGAGGGGACGAGCAGCTCGCAGATCGCGCGCCACGCGGAGGGGTCGTTGAGGCCCTGACGGGCCAGGCGGGTGGCCACCCGGACGAGGGCCTCCTCATGGGAGAGGCCCTGGACGCGGTGGTGGCGGGCCAGGGCCCCCGCGACGCCCTCCATCGGGCCGCCGCTCTCGGAGTACATCGCCCGCAGCGGGATCGCCGCCCCCAGCTCCTCTGCGCGGCGCCCCAGCCAGGTCGCCAGACGGCTCTTTCCGCAGCCCGAGGGGCCGGAGATCAGCACGGCGCGGGGCCTCCGGTCGCTGCGGACCTGCTGGAGCAGCCCCCACAGCCGGTCCCGCTCGGCCTCCCGCCCCACGAAGGGCACCTCGCGCATGCCGAACAGCCCGAGGCCGGCCCCCCGGAGCCAGCGCACCGGGCTCAGGGAGCGCCCGGGATCCCGCCAGTCCTCGGGCATCGGCGGGATCGCGCCGGGGCGGGGGGGGCGCTCGCCTGCGAGCACCTCGCGCAGGGCCCAGGCGGCGTCGGCCGCGAGGGGGTAGCGGCGGTCGGGGGCCTTGCGGAGCAGCAGGCGCAGCCACTCCTCGAAGTGGACGGGGACCGGGACGCAGGGGGTGAACGCGGGCGGGGGGCTGCGGAGGTGCGCGGCCAGCACCTGCTCGGGGTCGGTGTGGTCGAAGGGCGGCGCGCCGGTGGTCAGCGCCCAGGCCAGGCAGCCGAGGGCGTAGAGGTCGGTCCAGGGACCGTGGTCGCGGCCCCGCCCCCGCGCCTGCTCGGGGGGCATGTAGTTGGGGGTGCCGAGGGTGCGGTGCTCGAAGCGCGGCGTCTCTCCCGGGGTCCAGCGCTGCGAGATCCCGAAGTCCGCCAGCATCGCGCGGCCCGCGCGGCGCTCCAGCAGCACGTTGCCGGGCTTGATGTCCCGGTGGACCAGTCCTCGGGCGTGGAGGTGACCCAGCGCAGAGAGCACGTCATCGAGGGCGCGGAGCAGCGGGCTGCCCCCGAAGCCGCCGATCAGCGAGGCCAACGAGCCCCCTCGGACCTGCTCCATCACCAGGAACGGCGCCTGGCTGGGGAGGCCCAGGGCCTGGGCGGCGTGATCGTCGACCTCGCCTTGATCCAGGAGGCGCACGACGTTGGGGTGATTCAGGGCGGCGACGGCCCTGGCTTCGGCGCGGAAGGCCGCTCGGAAGGTGCGGGTCCGGGACCCGTGGTGGGTGAGGACCTTGAGCGCGACGCCCCCCCGGTGGTCCTCATGCCGCGCAGAGAACACCACCCCGGCCGAACCACGGCCCAACTCGCGGCCGAGCACGTAGGGTCCGATACGGGGGACAGAGGTCATGTAATCCATCGTACCGCCACGATGGCCTTCAACGCGAGCGGTCCTCGCCCGGTACGCCGTGATAAAGGGCATTCCCTTGGAGGCCCCATGAGACCGCTCGTCCTCACCCTCTCGATGCTCCTGTCCAGCATGGCCTGCGCAAAGAAGAAGGACGCCGAGTCCTGGGACATCGAGGAGAGCTACAAATATTCCCAGTCCTGGAAGGCCACGCTGTCCACGGGCACCTGGCTGAACGTGGACGTGCACCCCGACGGCGCGCAGATCGCCTTCGACCTGCTGGGGGACCTCTACCTGCTGCCGCTCGAAGGCGGGGAGGCCCGGGTCCTCTCCCGGGGGCCGGCCTGGGATCAGGACCCGCGCTTCTCGCCCGACGGCGAGCGGCTGCTCTACGTCTCGGACCGGGGCGGCAACCAGGACCTCTGGGTGATGGACCTCGCCAGCGGCGAGACCAGCCGCCTGACCGAGGGCGCGCCGGAGCGCTTCGCGGAGGGCACCTGGAGCCCCGATGGGCGCTACGTGGTGGCCCGCAAGCGGGTCATCGACACCCGCTCCATCGGCATGAGCGAGCTGTGGCTGTTCGACACCCGGGGCGGCGACGGCGTGCAGCTCACCGAGACCAAGGCCCACCCCTTCCCGACCGAGGCGACCTTCTCCAAGGACGGCAAGCACCTGTACTTCTCGTCCACCCCCTGGCGCTTCGACTACGGGCGGGACCCCAACCAGGGCGTCTTCGACCTGCACCGCATGGACCTGGAGACCGGCGAGGTGGTCCGGCTCACCGCCGAGGCGGGCAGCGCGTTCCGCCCCACGGTCAACCCCGTCAGCGGCGAGGTCGCGCTGATGCAGCGCAAGGCCGGCGCCACGGTGCTCACCCTGTTCGACCCCGAGACCGGCGCGCGCCGCCCGCTGGGGGACCGGGTCTTCGAGCACGACAACCAGGAGGGCTTCGTCCTCAACGGCCTCTACCCCCACGCGGCCTGGACCCCCGACGGCAAGACCCTGGTGATCTGGGACGACGGCACCCTCGTGCGGGTGGACGGCGCCACCGGTCAGGCCACGCCCATCTCGTGGACCGCCGACGTGGCGCTCGACCTCGCCGAGCACGTGCGCTTCGAGGTCCCCGTGGCCCGGGAGGACACCGTGCAGGCCAGGGCGATCCGGTGGCCGACGGTGTCGCCCCAGGGCGACCGGGTGGTCTTCGAGGCCTTCGGGCGGCTGTGGCTCCAGGCGCTGGGCGGCGGTCCGGCCTCGCCCATCACCCCGCCGGACCGGCGGGCCGTCGCCCCGAGCTGGAGCCCCGACGGCGCCCGGCTGGTCTACGCCACCTGGACCGACGCCGACGCCGGCGCGGTGGTCGTCCGGGACATGGCCTCCGGGTCCGAGCGCACGCTCACCGCGGTGCCCGCGCAGTACCTCGCCCCCGCCTTCTCCCCGGACGGCCAGCGGGTCGCCTGGCTGCGGGGCTCCGGGGCCACCCTGCGGGGCCTGGACACCAGCCAGGAGCTGTGGTTCCGCCTGGAGATCTGGGACGATGGCGCCGTCTCCGACGGCGGCGAGTACGGCGGCAGCTACGGCGGCAACCGGGCGCACCGGCTGGCCTGGAGCGCCGACGGCGCGCGCCTGCTCCTGGTGGACGACGAGCCGCAGGACAAGCCCCACACCCACGACAAGACCGTCCTCGTCAGCGTCGACCCCGACGGGCGCGACCGGCGGGTGGTGGCCCGCTGGGATCGGGCCACCGAGGTCGCTGTCTCGCCCGACGGGCGGCGGGTCGCCTACGTCGAGAACTTCCACGTCTACGCCGCGGACCTGCCGCTGGTGGGGGACCAGACCCTCGAGCTGGGCCCCAAGGACGGCGCGCTGCCGGTGACCTCCCTGAGCGAGGGCTCCGGCGGCTGGCTGAGCTGGGCGGGCGACCAGGTGACCTGGAGCCTGGGGCGGGAGCTGCACGTCGGCGACGCCACCCACACCCTGGACGCGAGCCTCCCCCGGGCCGCCCGGGAGGGCCGCTACGCCTACGTCAACGCCCGGGTCCTCACCATGGGCGAGGCCGGCGTCATCGACGGCGCGACGGTGCTGATCGACGGGGAACGCGTCGTCAGCGTGGGCGCCGAGCCCCCACCCCAGGGCGTCCCGGTGGTCGACCTGGGGGGGAAGACCCTCCTGCCCGGCTTCATCGACGTGCACGCCCACCTGCACTACGGCGCCTCCGACGTGCAGCCCCAGGCCTCCTGGCGGCACCGGGTCAACCTGGCCTACGGCGTCACCAGCGCCCACGACCCCTCCGCCCACAATGACACCGTCTTCGCCACGTCCGAGCGCATCGAGGCCGGCCTGGAGCTGGGGCCGCGCACCTGGTCCACCGGCTGGATCCTGTACGGCGCCAAGGCCAAGGGCCGGAGCTGGATCGCGTCCTACGAGGACGCCCTGGCCCACGTCCGCCGCCAGAAGGCGTGGGGCGCGGTCAGCGTCAAGAGCTACCAGCAGCCCGCCCGCGAGCAGCGCCAGTGGGTGCTGAACGCCGCCCGCGCCGAGGGCATCAACGTCTACCCCGAGGGCGGCGGGGACCTGTTCAACAACATGAACATGCTGGTCGACGGCCACACCGGCATCGAGCACGCCCTGCCCGTCGCCCCGCTCTACGACGACGTCATCGGGCTCTACGCGGCCAGCGGCGCGGGCTACACCCCCACGCTGCTGGTGGCGTACGGCGGCCTGTCCGGCGAGAACTGGTTCTACCAGACCGAGTCCCTGCTGGAGGACGAGAAGTTCCTTACCTTCACCCCGGCGTGGTGGGTGGACCGGAGCGTCCGGCGCCGGGGTGTGCTGGTCAACGACGACGACTGGTACTTCAAGGAGGTCGCCCGCAGCGCGGCGGCCCTGTCCGAGGCCGGCGTTCCGGTGAACCTGGGGGCCCACGGGCAGATCCAGGGCGTCGGGGTCCACTGGGAGCTGTGGGCGCTCGGCGAGGCGATGGGCCCCGAGGCGGCCCTGCGCGCGGCGACCATCAACGGCGCCTGGTACATCGGCGTGGACAAGGATCTCGGCAGCGTGGAGCCGGGCAAGCTGGCGGACCTCATCGTCCTCGACGGCGACCCGCTGGCTGATCTGCGCGTCACGATGAACCTCGTCGAGGTGGTCAAGGGCGGCGTACGCTACGATCCCGACACCTTGGAGGTGATCGAGTGAGCTGGCAGAGCGCCCTGGAGGCCACCGGGGCCCGGGTCATCCCCGACGCGCCGCTGGCCCGGCTGGCCTATTGGCGGGTCGGGGGCCCGGCGCAGTGGCTCGTGGACCTCACGACGGTCGCGCAGCTCAGCGGGGTGATGCGCCTGGCCGCGGACGGCCTGCCCATCACGGTCCTGGGCAAGGGGTCCAACGCTCTGGTCCATGACGACGGCATCGCGGGCGCGGTGCTGCGCCTGAAGGGCGCGCTGGCCGAGCTGGTCATCGACGGGACCTCCGCGACGGCGGGGGCGGGCATGCTCTTGACGGTGCTCCTGCGGCGCCTGGACGAGGCCGGGCTGGCCGGGGCCGAGCCCTTCGCGGGCGTGCCCGGCACGGTCGGCGGGGCGGTGGTCATGAACGCGGGCACCCGGCTGGGCGAGGCGCGGGATCTGGTGCGCTCGGTCACCGTGGTCGTCCCCGGCGGGGAGCTGCGCACCCTGGACGCCGAGGCGCTGGCGTTCGGCTACCGCACGGCCACCCTGCCCGAGGGGGCGGTCGTGGCGTTCGCGGAGCTTCACCTCACCGATCGGGACGTGGAGGCGCGGCAGGCCCGTCGCCAGGAGCTGATGGAGGCGCGCAAGGCCACCCAGCCCCTGAACCTGCCCTCGTGCGGCTCCACCTTCACCAACCCCCCCGGCGACTACGCCGGCCGGCTGATCGAGGCCAGCGGGCTCAAGGGCCTGCGCATCGGGGGGGCGTCGGTCTCCACGAAGCACGCCAACTTCGTGGTCAACCACGGCGACGCCACCGCCGAGGACATCCGCCAGGTCATCGTGCACATCCGGGAGACGGTCTTCGCCCGGCATGGCATCTGGATGACCCCCGAGGTCAAGCTTCTGGGGCCCTGGGAGCCAGGAGCCCTGGGCCGGCGGTCGGAGTAGGGCATGGCGCTGCGCCCCGAGATCGCGCGACGGGTCGCCCGCATGGACGCCTTCACCGAGGCGATGGGGCGGGACTGCTCCGTGGCGGAGTGCGGGCCCCTGGCGCCGGACGCCTCGCCCTTCGCCTCGCGGCTGCTGGGGCCCGGGATGCTGCGGCCGGACGAGCCCTGGCCCACCCACGAGGGGCGTCCGATGTACTCCCTGCTCCAGGTCAACCTCGGTGAGGCTCCCGCGGTGCCGGAGCCCTTGCGTGGATACGCGTGGATGGGGGTGTACCTGGACCCGAGCGTGATGCTCATCGACCAGCTGTGGGAGGGTGAGGGCTGGGCGCTCCGCCTGTATCGGGACCTCACGGGGCTGGCGCCCCGCCCTTCGCCGCAGGCGAAGCCCCGAGGCAACTGGACGCCCCAGGCCATCACCTGGACGCCGTTTCGGGACATCCCGCACCCGTTCTCCGACCTGGCCCACGCGCTGCCGCCGCCCTGGGACGACCTCATCGACGACGTGAGCATCATCTGGTACCGGGCGTTCCCGGGAGGACGGGGCGCGCGCCACGCCACCTGCACCAAGCTCGGTGGGTTCGCCTCGATCCACCAGGACGAGTGCCCCACCGGCCGCCCCGATGCGTTTGTCTTCCAGATCAAGGCCAACCCGGACTTCGACCTGTGCGACAACACGACCACCTACGTCGGGCTCATCGATGGTGAGTGGGTGATGGAGACCCAGACAAGCTGAGTCAGTCGCAGACCGTCTCGATCCAGGGCTCGCCGTTGTTGCCCTCCTCGCACTCGTAGACGACGCCCGTGCCCGTGGCGTCCTCGTCCGCGGTGACGACCGGCGTGGTGCCGCGCACCAGGCTGCTCTCCACCTCGAAGATGACGACCTCGCTGGTCATGCCGGCGGGCACGTCGGAGGGGATCGCCTGGGTGGCCACGATGGGGCCGCCGCCGCCCGCCCGCAGGCTGAGCGGGATGCCGGCGGGCAGGTCCAGGTTGCCGTGGTTCTGGAGGCGGGCGGCCACGTACAGCCAGCCCGAGTCGCACTCGTCCTCGCAGACGTCGAGGATCTGGGCCTGGAGGTCCCAGTACTCGCTGGGGGGACGGCCGACGTCGCCGGAGCGGAAGCTATTGAAGTCACGGAAGTTGTTGCCTCCCGTCCCCGCCGGGACGCCGCCCAGGGACTCGATGTTGGTGATCGAGTAGGCGTGCTGGTTCCAGATCTTGCGGCCCGGCGGCCAGCTCTGATCGGCGTCGCCGTAGACCGTGACCGCGCCGAAGCTGCTGCTGAAGCCGTTGCCGCAGTGGCCGAGCACGATCTCCACCTGGTCGTCGCCGTCCACGTCCGCGACGATGGGGGTCTCCAGGATGGTGTAGCTGGCGTGCTGGCCGTTGGTGAACTTGAGGCTGCCGTCCAGGCCGGAGAAGAACCGGATGGAGGTCTCGTCGGCGTAGAGCACCTCGGGGTAGCCGTCCAACTCGAAGTCGAAGAGCACGGGGCCGGCCGCGCCGGAGTTGTCGGTGATGGTCGCGCGCCACATCTCGGCGCCGCCCCACTCCATGGCGATGAGGGCGTTCTGAGCCGCGAACACGATCTCCGGGGTGCCGTCGCCGTCGAGGTCGTCGATGGCGGGAGCCCCCAGGTTGCCGGTGTAGGTCAGCGGGCCCCAGACCTCGGTCCCGTTGGTCTCCATGCCGGTGACGTAGATGCCGCTGGTCTTGACGATCTCGCCCTGGCCGTCGCCGTCGAAGTCCGCGATGGCCACCAGCCCGTCCAGCCCGCCGTTGGACCACACGATGTTGCCGTTGATGTCGTAGGCGGTGTTGCCGGTGACCAGCTCCATCTGGCCGTCGTTGTCCAGGTCGATGGGGACGCTGAGCGCGCCGTAGGTGCCGCCCGAGCCGGTGCCGCCGTAGGGGGCCGCGCCCTTGCCGCGGGTGCCCCGGGCCATGATGGCGCCGTTGGACCCGCGCAGGATGACGCTGCCGGCCGTGACCTCGGGGTTGCCGTCGCCGTTCATGTCCGCGATGGAGGGGTAGGAGTAGCCGTAGGTGTCCAGGTGCGTGCCCAGGCCGGTGGTGCACCACAGCCGGGCCCCGCCTACCCCGTTGAGGGCGCAGACCTGGTTGCTGCTGGCGGTGACCACGTCGGGCCAGCCGTCGCCGTCGACGTCGCCGATGGCGAAGCCGCCGTCCTGCCCGTAGTTGCCGTTGGAAGACCACAGCACGCCGCTGCCGTCGCCCTTGACCGCGATCACGCTGTTGTTCTGGTAGATGAGCACCATCGGCAGGTCCTGGGCGTCGATGCTGCCCGAGCCGTTGGTGTCGGCGATCTGCCCCACCGCTGCGGGGCCGCAGAACGAGCTGTTGCCGTAGGACCACTCCACCACCGGAGTGAAGCTGCCGGTCTGGAGCGAGACCTCGCACTCCTCGTTGAGCGCGACGGGGTCCGGTCCGGGCTGCTCCAGCTCCCCGCAGGCGTCGACGACGGGGGGCGCGGTGTCGTCGGTGCCGTTGATGGCGGTGTCGTCGGTGTTGGAGTTGTCGTCCTTGGGGACCAGATCGTAGTCGTTGCAGCCGACCGCGATGAGCAGGAGGGGCAGGGCGCGCATGGAAACTCCGGTGTCAGCACCCCACCATAGCCGGCTGAGGCGGGGACGGCGCGCCCCCGGTGATCCGGTTAGGCGTGCGGCGGACTCTTCCCGGACGTCATGAAGGACTCCCCCATGCAGGACAAGCTGATCTTCCTCATCGGCCCGCCCCGGTCCGGCTCCACCCTGCTGATGCGCATGCTGTCGACGCACTCGCAGATATTCAGCCGACCCGAGCCCCACCTGTTGACGCCGCTGGCCCACCTGGGGGTCTACGACAACGTGGACCACGCCCCCTTCGATCAGCTCCAGGCCGCCCAGGCCACCCGCGAGTTCATCGCGGATCTTCCGGGGGGCGAGGCCGACTACCTCGACGCGCTGCGGGCCTACTGCGAGGTGCTCTACGGGCGCATGCTGTCCACCCAGGACAAGCCGTACTTCCTGGACAAGACGCCGGCCAACGCGCTGATCCTGCCCTTCCTGGCGAAGGTCTTCCCCGAGGCCCGCTACATCGTGCTGACGCGGAACCCCTGCTCGGTGTGGGACAGCTACGCCGAGTCCTTCTTCGACGGCGACACGCAGGCGGCCTACGACTTCAACCCCGTGCTGGAGCGCTACGTGCCAGCGATGGCCGCGTTCCTGCGGGAGAAGCCGGTGGACCTCGTCCACGTCCGCTACGAGGACGTCGTCACCGAACCGGAGGAGCAGCTCAAGCGCATCTACGCCCACATCGGCGTGCCCCACGAGCCCGACACCGTGAACTACGGCGCGAAGCAGCCGGCCGTGACCGGGGGCCTGGGGGATCCCATCGGGGTCAGCCAGCACAAGAAGCCGGTGACCTCGTCGCTGGAGAAGTGGGCCCGAAACACCGTGGCGGACCCCGCTCGGCTGGACCTGCTCCAGCGCATCATCGCGAACCTCGACCCGGCGGACGTCCGCACCTGGGGCTACGACCCGGACACGCTGTTCGAGCCCATCGACCGGGTGGACGCCGCCGAGGCGCGGGCGAAGCTGGAGGCGAAGCGCCGCAAGGACCGCTTCGATCGCTACAAGATGCAGCGCCGCGTCCTGGTTCTGCTGCGACGCAACATGGACGGTACGGCGCTGGGGCGGCTGGTGCTGAAGACCCGCTTCCTGTGTGACGTGCTGCTGCGCGGGGCGGGGCGGGGCTTCTCCATCTATCGGGACCACCGCTACGGGCAGCCCCGGGGGGCCTCAGAGGCGCCCCTCGGGCAGGCGACCGGCCTGGAGGGCGCGGACCTGGACGGCTGAGAAGGGGGCGCTGTAGAGCGGTCGGTGCTGCTGCCGGGAGCGGAACAGGTCCACGATGAAGCGCATGCGGTGCTCCAGGCAGGTCCAGTCCTCGGCCGCAGTACCCGAGAGGCTGTTCGGCACGGGGTCGAGGGACCACAGGAGCGCGCGCAGCTCCGGGTGACGGGGCCGGTGAAGCTCGGCGGGGAAGGGGCGGCCCCCTGGGAGGGGAGGCAGATCGCGGCCCAGGCGGACGTCGCCGTCGGGCAGCTCCATCGTCATGGCCCAGCGGGTCATCAGGGTGCGCCACTCCTCTCCCGCGCGGTCGACCAGCTCGCTGACCGGAGGCGGGGAGCGCCATCGCTTGGGCTCGGGCAGGGCCAGCGCGCTGGCGACGGGGTCCTGCAGGCGGGTCTGCTCGTGGTAGCCCACCAGCGCGTTGGCCAGGAGGATCAGCTCGGCCTGACGGCGGGGGCGGTCCTCGAACATGGCGTCGTAGTAGTGGGTGAACGCGCGGATCAGCAGATCCTGACCGTCCTCCTCGGCGGGGCCGGCGCGCAGCTCGGCGAGCAGCGCGTCCCGCCGCGCCGGGTCCCGGCGGTGCTTGACGCCCCACAGCGCCAGGCCCCGGGCAAACAGGGGGCCCAGCTCGGCGAACACGAGCTGGTTGCCCCGCGCGACGTGGGTGGCGGTGTGGGTGATGGCCTCGGAGATGAACCGGCGGGCCGGGGGGGCGAGCTGCCCCGCCGAGCGGGCCCGCCGGGGGAGGAGCTCCCGCCGGATGAAGCGCCCGGCGGTCTTGGAAGCCCAGACGGCGTAGGCGCTCCAGCTCAGGTTGCGCGCCCCGACCAGCCAGGTCCAGTCACACAGCAGGCGGTGGTAGGACCAGGTGATGTTGAGGTTCCTCAAGACCGGGTCGTCCATGGTGGCGATGCGGTGGGCGTCGGCGACGGTCAGGGCGGCGGGCATGGGGGGCTCCGGCGGGGGGGTTGGCGCCCCCCGGGTGTGTGTGGGCGTGGCGGATCAGGTGGGCCAGCAGAACTTGCGGCACCGGTAGGCGCTGCCGCCGCCCTCCATGCAGGCCCGCACGCACTCCTCCTCGGTCATCGGCGCGGGGGGGGCCGCGTTGTCAGGGCTGGCCGGGTCCACGAACATGAAGAGCTGGATGAGGTGGAAGGTGTCCTCGGGGCCGTCGGCGGCGATCGGGCGCTGGGACAGCTCCACGGCCACGGCGTCGAGCAGCTCGGGGTCGACGTGGTCCAGCCAGTGACCGGCGAAGGGGGGCAGCTCGTCGCCGAGCACCGCGTCGGCGGCGAAGCGCACGGAGCTGTCGTGGCTCCAGGTCTCGCTGTCCCAGTCGGTGTAGTTGACGGTCACGAAGATCTCGCCGGTGCTCCAGTCGCCGTCGGCGATGACCTCAAGCTCGCCCGCGTCGTTGGCGTAGGTGGCCACCAGCTCCTTGGTGTCGGCGGCGGCGCCGTCGGGGGAGGAGGCGGGCTCGGTCGCGCAGGCGGTGAAGGCGGCGAGGACGGCGATGAGGGGGAGGTCGCGGGTCATGGTGTTCTCCTGTTGTTCGGCGGGGCGAGGGGGTTTGTTCCCGCCCGGCACTCAACAAGTACGGCGGCCCATGCGACAGCTCCGTTGCGCTGTGTCACGGCTTGTCGCAGCCGACAGAGCGAGCGCAATTGATCCGAACCGGGGGTCTCGCTACTCTGCTGTCTTCGAAGACCAGGACCCCGCGTGAACGAGCAGGAACGTCAGGCGATGATCGACACGATTCGGGAGCAGCTCGAGGCCGAGCACGCAGACCGTGTGGCCCGCGAGGCCGATCGGCAGTCCGGGGAGCGAGAGCGCGACCTGGACAAGCACCGCGCCCAGGCCCGCCTGCGACGCGAGGTCCGCGACGCCTTCTACAAGGAGAAGGGCTACGTCGAGTACGAGAACTCCCGCGGCGAGACCGTGTGGCTCCTGCCCGAGGAGCACGAGCGCCGCGTACGTTCCCGACGGCACCGGAAGCGCCGCAAGGTGTCGCCCACCCAGAAGCTCTTCGAGGTCGGCAGCAAGCCCTGGTGGATCATGGTCGCCGCGGGCTTCCTGCTGCTGGGGCTCGCCCTGGGCAAGTTCGTTCTGGGCTGACCCCTGCGGCTTGTCAGGCCCTCGTGCTCTCCCAGGCGCTGAGCGAGTAGCGCACCGCCTCCCGCCATCCCCACTCCCGCACGCGGAAGCGCAGCAGGTTGTAGCCGTCGGCGGCTCGATGAATGACCATCCGCGCCGGACCGAGGCGGGCCAGAGGCTGGAGCGGGTGGGCGAGGGGGTAGCCCAGCTCAGCCAGCAGCGGGCCGCAGATGGCCTCGACGTGTCGGAGCTGGTCGGCCGGCATACGCTCGCGCCACTTCTCGGTGTTGCCCGGCACGATGCGGTCCTGGCCCCGGGTGTCCCCCAGGTTCTCCGACACCCGCCCGGGGCGGGTCATCTCCGGGACGAAGTCCACCCCCACGAACGCGGCGATCTGCCGCATGGCGGCTTCGGGGTCCTGGAGCAGATCCTCGTACCGCAGCTCGTGGTAGCGGGCCGGGGGGCTCAAGGAACGTCCGGCCGCGCGGCAGGCGCTGACCTCGTCGACCCAGCGCTGGGCGTTGCGCAGGACGCTCTTGCCCCAGGCCTTGCGGGAGGAGAGGGCGACGTCCCGGATGTCCCGGATGATGTGGACGAACCGTGCGTCGGGCCACAGGGCGGCCAGCTCGGGGACGTGGTTGCGGTAGTTCGGCGACTTGTCACCCCAGATGCCGTCGTCAGGGACCTCGCCGTCGTGGCGGCAGAGGGCCTCGAACACCCCCTGGATGTCGAAGCTGCGGCACCCGGCGTACCAGGCGTCGGCGCTGATGAGGGTGCCGTCGCGGGTGTTGTACTTGAAGTACAGGTAGCGGGTGGCCCAGGCGTAGAAGCGCTCGAAGGCCACCCGGTCGGAGAGGTCTCCGAACTGGCTCCAGGTCAACGACAGCCGGGGCAGGAACTCGGTCTCGTAGGTGGGGATGCCGATCCGGGGGTGCTGGCGGATCAGGTCTCTCAGGAGCTTGGTGCCCGACCTCGGGGCGCCGACGACGAAGAGCGGGCCGGTGAACATCGTCGGGACTCCTAACCAGTTAATCGACCCTTCGTGGCCCTGAGATTCAACGACAGCGAGCGCCGCCTGACCCTCGGGGTCCACGACCTCATCGAGGCTGGCCCCCGCAGCGGCCACCTGCGCCTGCAGGCCGCAGTGAGCCGTACGGCGCGACTGGCGGCCGGACGCGAGGCCCACCAGCGCTGGCAGCAGTGGCGCTCGGAGGTGGACGAGGACTTCCAGGCCGAGCAGACGGTGAAGGTCGCCCTGGTGGTGCGCGGCTGGGAGTGCCTCATTCGAGGCCGGGTGGACGGGCTGAGCCGCCTGGGGGACCGGGTGGTCGTGGAGGAGCTGAAGTCTACCGGCCTGGAGCGCAAGCGCCTGGTGGTCACCTCGGTCGACGACTGGCCCGACTACACCGAGCAGGTCTGCCTGTACCGCTGGCTGCTGCACGCCAGCGGGCGGGTCGACCCCATCGGTCGGCTGGTGCTGGTCTCGCTGATCGACGGCGCCCGCCATGTGCTCCAGGTGGACGACCCCCTCGCGGAGATCCGGGCCCGCGTCGAGGCCCGGCTGGACTGGATCCTGCGGCAGCGCGAGCTGCGCAACGCCTGGATGGCCACGCGCCGGGCCTCCGTGGTGCCCTTCGCCCACGACGCCATGCGCCCCATCCAGGTGGAGATGGTGGCCGACGCGGCGGCGGCCCTGGATGAGGGCCAGCAGCTCCTCCTGAGCGCGCCCACCGGCACGGGCAAGACCGCGGCGGTGCTGCACGCCGCGCTGACCCATGCCTACGCCCGCGACCGGCGGGTGTTCGTGGCCACCGCCAAGGGCACCCAGCAGCGTGCGTTCGAGAAGACCCTGCGGCAGCTCGCCGCGCGCGGCCTGCCGATGCGGACGGTCACCATCCGCGCCAAGGAGAAGTGCTGCCTGAACACAGTGGTGGACTGCCGCCCCGAGGCCTGCCCGTTCGCGGAGCGCTACCACGACCGCGCCCCCGCTGTGGTCGAGGCGCTGCTGCCCCGGGGCGTGACCACCCCCGACGATCTCATCGCAACAGGGGACGCTGAGCGGGTCTGCCCGTTCGAGCTGTCCCTCGACTTCAGCGAGCACGCGGACGTTGTAGTCGGTGACTACAATTATGTGTTCAATCCCCAGGCGACCCTGCGCCGCCACTTCGCGGACAAGCACGACGACTGGGTCCTCGTCGTGGACGAGGCCCACAACTTGGTGGAGCGGGCCCAGGGGCAGCTCTCCCCCGAGCTCTCTGCCCGGCAGGCCCACCTCGCCGCGCGCACCCTGACCCACGAGGACCCGCTGCGCTTCTCGGCCTATGTGGAGATCTGCCTGGATCTGGCCCAGGCCATCGAGGAGCTGGTCCACGACATCGAGGGAGAGGTGAGCCCGCGCGACGGCGAAGCGGTGGTGGGGCTCTCCGCCCGGGTGTTCCGGGACCTGCGGGATCGGGTGGACGAGCTGGCCCTGGACTACGCGCTGGTGCGGCGGGACCGGCCGGCTGCCGACGAGGACCTGTACCTGGAGCTGTCGCGGGCCCTGATCCACTTCGTGGACGTGCTGGACGAGGCCGAGAAGATCGGCGAGGGCGACGAGATCGTGCCCATCTTCCGGGCCCGACCGTCGGCCACCGTGAAGCTGGTGTGCCTCGACCCCTCGCCGTGGATGTCCCGACGGCTCGCCGGGTTCGGCGCGGTGGTGCTGATGTCGGCGACGCTGGAGCCGCCCGACTTCTATCGGGACCTGCTGGGCCTCGACCCCGAGCGCATGGTGGTGCGGCGCCACGACTCGCCCTTTCCCCCGGAGAACCTGCGGGTGCTCATCGCGCCGAGGGTGTCCACGGCGTGGCGGGACCGCATCGCCCACCGCGATCGCACCGCGACGCTGATTCAGGGGCTCATCGAGGCCACGCCCGGCAACGTGGCGGTGTTCTACTCCGCGTTCAGCCTGCTCAACGCCCTGGCGCCCTTGATCGAGCCGCCTCGTCGGGAGGCCCTGATCCAGGAGCCGCGCATGGACGAGGCGGCGCGCTGGGCCCTGGTGGACCGGCTGCGGGAGCTGGGCCCGCCTCGGGTGCTGCACGCCGTGCTGGGGGGCATCTTCGCCGAGGGCATCGACCTCCCCGGCGGGATCCTGGACGCCGTGGTCATCGTGGGTCCGGCGCTGCCGAAGGTCGGCCTGGCCCGGGATCTGATGCGTCAGCGCTTTGAGGATCGGTACGACGCGGGGTTCCGCTACGCCTTCCTGGTGCCGGGCATGTCGCGGGTGGTCCAGGCCGCCGGACGGCTGGTGCGGGGGCCTCAGGACCGCGGCGTCGTGGTGCTGGTGGGGCGGCGGTTCGGCTGGCGGGACTACGCGGCGTTCTTCCCCGAGTTCTGGGGCGCCCAGCGGGCGGACGACCCCTCCGCCGCGGTCGCGGCGTTCTGGGGAGCCTTCGTCGAGGCCCGGGACGTCGGGTGAGTCGGGTCGTGCCGTCGCCACATCGCGGCGCGACGCCGAACCAGGCCGACCCACCTCGCCGCAGGGCGGCGTGTCCGCGGTTGTTCCTGGCCTACCCCCTTGTGCGCCGCGACGGGGGTACTCCAGGGCGCGGTCGCGCTGGTAGACTCCGTGGATTCTCAAGGTGACGAGGTCGAACACGTGGTGAGCAGTCGCGAGCTGCTCGAGCACCGCAAGCCCTTCGAGGAGCTGGAGGCTGAGGTGCTGGAGCGCTACCTCGCCGACCCCCGCGACCTCGGGGGTCGGCTGCTGGCCGGCCTGCGCTACGTGGTGAACTTCGCGAAGCTCACCACGATCCGGAACCGGGACGGTCAGGACGTCGACGTGCGCGACGCCATGCGCACCCATGCCTGGAAGGTGCGCGACATCCTGGGGCGCAGCCTGGGCGAGCGCGACGAGGGGCTGTGGTCGGCCGTGCGCGAGCTGCCTGACCTCGTGGCCGAGACCCGCGCCAAGCGGACCGCCATCCTGGAGCACTTCCCCATCGACAAGGCCAGCCTGGAGCGGGAGGTGTGCCGGCGGCAGTTCGTCCTCGTGCTCGGCGGTGGGGGCGGGGCAGGGTACGGCTACGCCGGCATCTTCACGATGCTGCATCGCTTCGACATCCAGCCTTCGTTGATCTGCGGGACCTCCATCGGCGCGCTGCTGGGCTCGTTCCGCGCGCGCAGCAAGGCCTACGACGCCGCGCTCCTGCTCCAGGCGAACAAGAGCCTGTCCTGGAACGAGATCTTCCACCTGGGGCCGGAGCCATCCCGCTACGGGCTGCCCGCGACCCTGCGCCTGCACCTGCGTGCAGCGCTGGGGGACTTCATGCGGGGGCCGACCCAGGATGTGCTGACCATCGGCGAGCTGGCCGTGCCGATGCACATCGTGGCGACCGGGCTGACCGTGGACGCCCTGCGCCACGAGCTGGACTACTACGAGCACTTCCTGGACGACGTGGTGAAGCCGGGGATGGTGTTCCGGACCGGGCGGGTGTCCAAGGTGGGCAACGTCGCGCAGATCCTCAAGGAGTTCGCCGCCAACCCCCAGAACCTGCGGGAGGTCGTGTTCGGCAGGGACCCTGGCACGCTGGAGATGGACTGCATTGACTGCGCGGGCTTCTCGGCCTCGGTGCCCGGGTTGCTGCACTACGACGTGCACCGTGATGACCCACGGATGACCCACCTGCTGGATGCGCTCTACGCGGAGCGGGGCATCTCCCGGCTCACCGAGGGGGGGGTGGTCAACAACGTGCCCGCCCGCGTCGGGTTCCGCTCGGCCATGGAGGGTCGCCTGGACGGGCACCGCAACGTCTGCATCTACGCGGTGGACTGCTTCCGCCCCAAGCGGACGTCCTGGCTGTTCTACCCGCTCCAGCAGATCGCGCGCGCAAACGTCGTGAAGAACATCCCCTATGCGAACATCTACCTGCCGCTGAAGCGGACCCTCAGCCCGCTGAACCTGGTGCCGCGGGTCCGCGACGTGGCCAAGGCGTCGCGCTGGGCGATGGACGAGTCGGCGCCTCACATGCCGCTGCTGGCCGAGATGATGCGTCCCTTCGCCGCGCTCCGGGAGGACCGCTGAACCCGGCTGAGGGCCGACCCTGCTTCGAATGCAAGACCATCGACATTGATCGGGGTCCCGGGAGCCGTCAGAATGGGCGGGCCTGGATCGGCTCGCCTCCCCACCTCGCAGGATGCACCCATGCGCTACCCCTCCCTCCGCGCCGCCGGTGTCGGCCGCGTCTTCGCGTTGACCGGCATCGTCGCGCTGCCCCTCAGCCTGGCCCCCCGAACCTGGGCCGCCGGGGTGAGCGATGGCATCTACACCGCTTCGACCTCCGGAGAGGTCCTCAACAGCTACGCCGAGCTGGCGAGCAGCATCACCTCCGGGGACACGTCGTTCACCGTCACCGACGTCGCTGACCTGGACGAGCTGACAACCGGCGCGTTCAACACCCCGTCCATCGCCGCCGGGACCATGCTCGCGGTCGTCCAGATGCACGGGGCGGGCATCGACACCACCGACGCGGTGACCTTCGGGGACGTGAGCGCCCTCAACGGAGTCGGGCAGTACGAGCTGGTCCGGGTGGCCAGCGTCTCGGGCAACACCATCACCATCGACACCACCGAGCTGCCCACCGGCTTCGCCAGCAGCTACGACGTCGCGGATACGGTGCAGGTGGTGCGGGTGCCCCAGTACGAGGAGCTGCGGGTCCAGGGGACCGGCTCCATCACCGCGATGGACTGGGACGGCACCACCGGCGGCGTGGTGATCCTGAGCGTCAGCGGTGACCTCGTGCTGAACGGGGACATCGACGTGCGAGGGCAGGGGTACCGGGGCGGCGCTCGGGAGAACAGCTCGGGTGACGCCGGCACGGACTGGGCGGACTACACCTACAACAGCGCCGGAGAGGCCGCGGAGAAGGGCGAGGGCATCGCCGGGGACGCGAGCACCTACGACGGCTACAGCGCCCGGTACGGCCGCGGCGCGCCAGCGAACGGGGGCGGCGGCGGCAACTCCCACAACGCGGGTGGGGGCGGCGGCGCCAACGGCGACGCGGGGACGGACCCCTGGGACGGACAGGGGGTGATGGACAGCCACGCCGCCTGGGCTCTGGACCCGGGCTACACCGCGAACAGCGGCCCCACCAACAGCGTCGGCGGCGGGCGAGGGGGGTACACCTACTCGTCCAGCAACCAGGACGCGACGAGCGTGGCCCCAGGCACCAGCAGCTGGGGCGGCAACTACCGCCGTGAGCGCGGCGGGCTGGGGGGTCGTCCGGTGGACAACGATCCGCTCACGCAGCTCTACCTGGGCGGGGGCGGCGGCGCTGGCGACGGCAACAACGGGTATGGCGCCGCAGGTGGGGATGGCGGCGGGCTGGTGCTCATCTTCGCCCAGACCGAGTTGCGGGGGAGCGGGAGCATCCTCGCCGACGGCGCGGCCGGTGGTGACGCGGCGACCTCCTCCAACCAGGCCGGCCGGGATGGGCCCGGGGGCGGCGGCGCGGGCGGGTCGGTGGTCCTGGTGAGCCCCTCGATCTCCGGCGTCACCGTGGACGCGAACGGTGGCGTGGGTGGATACCAGTGGCTGTCCACGTCCGAGGCCGAGGGCCCGGGTGGCGGCGGCGGCGGTGGCTACATCGCCCTGCCTGCCAGCGCGAGCATCACCACGGGCATCGCAGGCGGCGCCGCGGGGCTGAGCAGTAGCCCGTCGGTGAGCGAGTTCCCGGCCAACGGCGCGACCGACGGCGCGGCCGGCGAGCTGGACACCTCGCCCGAATGGGACGAGTGGCCGATCTGCGTCTACCTGGACTGCGACTCGGACGGCGACGGGCTCACCGACGACGAGGAGGACCGCCTGGGCACGGACCCGAACGACGCCGACACCGACGACGACGGGCTGCTGGACGGCGAGGAGGTCAACGGCGACGGGCCGCTGGCGTCCTACGGGGCCACCGACCCGCTGGACCCGGACACCGATGGGGACGGCATCCTGGACGGCACCGAGGCCGGGGTGACCACCGCCCACGCGGACACCGACACCTCGCAGGGCAACTTCGTCGCCGACGCCGACGACTCCACCACCACCGACCCCACCGACGCCGACACCGACGGAGATGGCCTGGCCGATGGCGTCGAGGACGCCGACGCGGACGGCGCGACGTCCAACAGCATCGGAGGCACCGGGACCACCGGCTCCGGCGAGACCGATCCGACGGATCCGGACACCGACGGCGACGGCCTGGAGGACGGCGAGGAGGGCGCGACCTACGGTTCGAGCCCCCTGGACACCGACAGCGACGACGAGGGGCTGGAGGACGGCGAGGAGGTCGACACCTGGGGCAGCGATCCGACGGACCCGGACACCGACGGAGACGGCTGCGATGACTACGAGGAGGTGGTCAACATCGGCAGCGACCCCACCCTGGCCGACACCGACGGCGACGGCCTGGATGACTGCGACGAGGTGAACACCTACGGCAGCGACCCGACCAACAGCGACACCGACGGCGACCGCCTGACCGATGGGGAGGAGGTGAACACCTACGGCACCGATCCCACCAACCGGGACACCGACGGAGACGGCGTCAACGACTACCGCGAGGTCAACCGGCTGGGCACCGACCCGCTGAACCCGGACACCGACGGCGACGGGCTCTCCGACTCCGAGGTGGACGACTACGGCACCGATCCCCTGAACGCCGACACCGACGGCGACGGCCTGGACGACGGCGATGAGGTGAACACCCACGGCACCGACCCGCTGAACCCGGACACCGACGGTGATGGCCTGAGCGACGGCGACGAGGTGAACACCCACGGCACCGACCCGCTGGACCCGGACACCGACGGCGAGGGCCTGGACGACGGCGACGAGGTGAACACCCACGGCACCGACCCGCTGAACCCGGACACTGACGGCGACGGCTGCGACGACAACGAGGAGGTCACCGGCGGCACCGACCCGCTGGTCGCCGACGCGGACGGCGACGGCGTGAGCGACTGCGACGAGATCGACAACGGCACCGATCCCAACAACGGCGACAGCGACGGCGACGGCCTGGACGACGGGGACGAGATCGACGCCGGCACCGACCCCAGCAACCCGGACACCGACGGAGACGGCCTGAGCGACGGCGACGAGGTGAACACGCACGGCACCGACCCGCTCGACGAGGACTCCGATGACGACGGCCTCACGGACGAGGAGGAGGTCAACGACACCGGCACGGATCCGAACAACCCGGACACCGACGGAGACGGCCTGACCGACGACCGCGAGGTGAACCAGACCGGCACCGACCCCAACGACCCGGACAGCGACGATGACGGTCTGACCGACGGGCGAGAGGTGGATGAGGTCGGCACCGATCCGCTGGACGCGGACACCGACGACGGCGGCCGCTCCGACGGTGACGAGGTGGACTACGACGGCACCGATCCGTTCGATGGCTCCGACGACCTGGCCGACAGCGACGGCGACGGCCTGACCGATGCGGAGGAGACCGACGTCTACGGCACCGACCCGAACAACCCGGACAGCGACGGCGACGGGCTGAGCGACGGTGACGAGGTGCGCGACATCGGCACCGATCCGCTGGACGAGGACACCGACGACGACGGACTGGGCGACGGCGATGAGGTGAACACCCACGGCACCGATCCGCTGAACCCGGACAGCGACGGAGACGGCCTGGGTGACGGCGACGAGGTGGACACCACCGGCACCGATCCGAACAACCCCGACACCGACGGGGATGGCCTGGGCGACGGCGACGAGGTGAACACGCACGGCACCGACCCGCTGAACCCGGACAGCGACGAGGATGGCCTGAGCGACGGCGACGAGGTGAACACGCACGGCACCGACCCGCTGAACCCGGACAGCGACGAGGACGGTCTGAGTGACGGTGAGGAGGTGGACACCTACAACACCGACCCGCTGGACCCGGACACCGACGACGGCGGCGTCTCGGACGGCGACGAGGTGGAGGTGGGGACCGACCCGCTGAACCCGGACGACGACGATCCGACGCTGATCGTCGATGACAGCGGCGAGTCCGGCAAGCCCACCGGCGGCGGAGGCTGCACCTGCAGCTCGGGCGAGCCCCCTGCGGGCGCCGGGTACGGCTTCCTGCTGCTGGCGTTGGGCGTGCTGTTGAGGCGTCGCAGGGCCTGACGAACGACTCAGGCTGCGCCGGGGGGCCCCTCGGCGTGGCCGCTCGGGTCGGGCCGGATCCCCAGCGCGACGAAGGAGCCCAATCCCAGGAGCGCGGCCCCCGCGATGAACGCCGCCCCGAGGGCCACCTTGGCGAACAGGAGCCCCCCCAGGGTGGGCGCGGTGGCCCGCGCCAGCGCGGAGAGCGACTGGTTGGTCCCCAGCACGAAGCCCTGCTCCTCCGCCGACGTGCGCTTGGAGATGAGCGCCTGGCTGCTGGGTTGGAGCAGGCCCTGGAAGACGGCCAGCAGCCCGCACACGGCCAGCAGCGGCGCCCATGGCGGGGCGAAGGGGAGCAGCACCAGGGTCAGGGCGAGCCCTGTGATGCCCACCCGCACCAGCCGCAGCTCGCCGAACCGCCGGGTGAGCCTGCCGATCAGGCCCCCCTGGACCACGATGCCGACCACGCCGATCAGGCCCAGCACCCGCCCCACGTCCCGCGCGGTCAGTCCGTAGCGGTGCTCCTCGAACAGCGAGAAGGTCGCCTCCATCATCGAGAAGGCGAAGGTCATCAGGAAGAACAGCGTGATCAGCCGGCCCACCGCGGGGTGTCGAATCACCTGCAGGAAGGCGCCCGGGTGGATGGGGCGTGCCCTGGCCGGCCCGGTGCCGGGCGCGCGGGTCTCTGGCAGCATCACGACGGCCATCAGGAAGTTCACCCCGGAGAGGGCCGCCGCCACCCAGATCGGGGCCGAGAGCCCGTAGACCGAGAACTCTCCACCGATCCAGGGCCCGAGCGTGAAGCCGAGCCCGAACGCTGCGCCGAGCATGCCCATGCCCCGGGCGCGGTTCTCGGGGGTCGTCAGGTCGGCGATGCAGGCCTGGGCGACGGAGATGTTGGCCGCGAAGACACCGTGCACCGTGCGGAACAGGAACAGCAGCCACAGCTCGTCCGCCCAGGCGAAGCCCGCGAGCATCAGGCTTGCCATGAGGATGGAGAGCAGCAGCACCGGGCGGCGTCCGTGGCGGTCGGAGAGCGCCCCCCACAGCGGCGCGAACAGGAACTGCGCGGCGGAGTAGCAGGCCATCAGCAGCGTGACCTGCATCGCGCTGGCGCCATAGGCCTCGGCGTAGAAGGTCAGCAGGGGGATGACGATCCCGAAGCCGATCAGGTCCACGAGGACGGTCAGGAAGATGACGAGGAGTGGGCTCACGGCGGGCCAGCCTATCCGCTCGACGTCGCAGAATCCAACAGGCGCCGGGCCTCATGAGGCCATCCGCGGGAGCGAGACCCCGGGCTGGCCGGGCCAGGGCGGGTCCATGCCCAGCCGGGGCTGCAGCACGGCACGGAGCTGGTCTCCCACGTCGGGATCGGTGATGAGCAGCCATCGCCCCCGGTCCCCGGCGCGTCGGGTTCCGAGGGTGGTGAGCGCGAAGGCCGCTGCGCAGTCCTGGGGCGGGGCGAGCAGCACGTCGCAGGCCAGGGCAATGGCGACGCAGCGCAGCGCGGTGAACGGCGGGATCCGTGAGCCACGCAGCGCCCGTCGTCGCAGCCCCAACGGGGCGAGCAGGGCCTCCAGGAGTTGGGTGAGGTGGAGGTCGATGCGGGGCCGCCAGCCCCGCTGGAAGAGCAGGGGAGCCGCCCAGGGGAACCGTGGAGGCAGCACCCACTCGGTTGGCCTGTAGAAGGGGCCACAGGGCGGCGGTGGAGGCGGGGGGAGGGGCAGGGGAGGGATCATCGGCGGTCTCCAGGGTTGGGAGACCTCACAAGCAACGGTCGTGCCAGCGCCAACCCCCTGGAACGACGTCAGGCGACTGACCGGATCTCGACACCCCCCTGGCAGGATTACCTGGCCCGACACCCCCTTGGCAGGCCTGGCGCTGGCCTGGCGTCGCCGCTACTGCGCGTAGACCCAGTCCAGCAGCACCTCCGCCTTCTCCTGGATGGTCGGCGCGGCGCTGAAGCCGATGGAGTTGGTCTCCTCGTAGTGGTCGCCCTCGGCCTCATCGAACCAGGGGTTCACCTCGTCGAGGATGAAGTTGTAGGGCGGCACGATGTAGCCCAGCTCGTCGTTGGCCAGGCCGATGATCCAGGTGTGCTCGGACTGCACCATGTCCTTGAGGTAGGGCCCGGAGGGAGCCTGGGACAGGTCCGGCGGGTTGGGGTTGTCCGCGTCGACGATCTCCTGGAGGGTGGTGCCGACCGCCGAGCCGTCGTAGCCGCCGATGGCCAGCTCGGGCAGCAGCTCGCCGGGGATGGTCAGCATCTCGATGGGGCCGATGGCGAGGTGGTCCATCTCGGTGAGGACCTTGGGCATGTTCTCGTCGGACACCGGCTGGGCGGGGTCCCAGTCGTAGGTCTCGCGGGCCAGCACGCCGCTGAGGAAGAGGGCCTGGAAGCCCCAGTTCTCCACGGGCATGTAGAAGGTGGTGCGCGCCGCCGAGATGCGGGCGTCGGTGACCACCTGCCCCTGGTCGATGGCGTCCATGGCCATCTCGGCCTTGACCTTGCCCAGGGCCTCGGTGCGCTCGTGGGAGTACTCGCGGCGCTCGACGCCATCGCCGTCGGTGATGGTGAGCCCCAGCGGGGTCATCATGCCGCCCACGGTGCCGGTCAGGTACAGCGCCACCCCGCCGTAGCCGTCGCGGGTGTAGGCGTCGTACTCCACCCCGCTCTCCAGGCCCTCGCGCAGGGCGTTCAGGTAGTCGCTGGTGATGTCGCTGTTCTCGTCGGCGATGGACTCGGGGTGGTTGCCGAAGTGGGCCAGGGTGGCGATCGTGTCGCCGGACGTGTCCCGCAGGATGGCCGCCGAGAAGGTGACGTCGACGACCTTGGGGTCCCGCTTGTCCTGGAGCACGTTGAGGATGCCGACGTCGCTGTAGCTGGACGCGTCGACGTGGCCGACCTTGAACTCGCCGACCTCCCGCAGGCCGCTGACGGACTGGCGCACCGCCTCGACCGACTGGCTGACGACCTTGTCCATCCACTCAGGGTTGACCCCGGAGACGGTCTCGGTCCGGCCCCAGAGGCCCACGGCGTCGGGGCCCTCGTGGTTGTGGCTGGACAGGACCAGCAGGTGGTCCACGTCCAGGCCCGCCGCGTCCACGCCCTCCCGGATGCGCAGCACCTCGTCGTAGAACAGGCCCACGACATCGAGCACGAGGATGCCGACGCGGGTGTCGCCCTGGTCGAAGACCACCGCGCGGGCCCAGATGGGGTCGTGAACCCCGGTGGCCGGGCGGTTGTGCTGGAAGCCCGCGAGCCAGATGGCCTGGAAATCCCCGTCGCCCTCCCCGGCATCCGGGCCGGGGTAGCCGTCGTCCTCCGGGCAGAGGCGGTCACAGCCGCAGTCCAGGAACGGCTCGTCGCGGTCCCACTCGGCGTCGTCGTCCAGGTCCTCGAACGCCTCGAAGCAGTCGGGCACGATGCTCAGCGCCGCCGCGCCGGCCGAGAGCGCCCCCTCGTTGCTGTCACAGACGCCAGAGGGATCCCCCGGGCAATACAGGTCGGGCGTCCAACCCTGGGGACCGGCGCTGTCGTCGGTCTCATCCTTGCCGTTGCAGGACAGCAGGAGCAGCGCGAGGAGCGGCGCGCGTGGGGTCATGGGACGTCTCCGTGGCGGGGGTCGTGGGCCCATTATCCCCCAAACCTCACTGTGGCTCGATGTCCATGAGCAGCAGCAGGTCCTCGACCCCGTCGCCCAGCACGTCTCCGGTCGCCAGCCGACCGCCGGTGTGGAGGAAGGGCGATGCGGTGACCAGGGTGCCGTCCGCCTCTTCCGCCGTGCGCACGTCCGCGAAGCCGGCGAAGCTGGCGGCGCCCCGGAAGAGGTAGAGCGTTCCGGCGTCGAAGCCGTCCTCCCCCAGCGCCGCCCGGGGGGCGCCCACGAGCACGTCGTCGAGGCCGTCGCCGTCGAGGTCCGCCAGCGCCACCTGCTGCCCGAAGTGGTCGCCGCTCTGCTCGCCGAGCAGCCGCACCCGGGGCTTGGTGTCCGCCTCGGCCAGGGAGGCGCCCGACCAGATCAGGGCGGACCCTCGGGCGCTGTCGGTCCCCGGAGCCCCCGCCAGGAGGTCGGCGAGCCCATCGCCGTCGATGTCGCCGACGGCCACCGACGTCCCCAGGTAGTCGTTGGAGGCCGATCCGCTCAGGGTCATCCAGGCCAGCTCGGCCGCCGGAGCCGCGCTGAGCGCCGTCGCCGAGGAGAGCAGGTACACCGTGCCCCGAGCGTCGCGCACGGGCCCGTCGGCGTAGGGGGCCCCCAGCGCGAGGTCCGCCGCGCCGTCGCCGTCGAGGTCCGCGTCACAGGCCACGCTCAGGCCCAGCTGCTCCCCGTCGGTGGAGCCCGTCCAGGAGACCGCCAGCCGCCCCGCGAGCACCTGGGCGTCGACCAGCTCCGTGCTGAGCATAGCGTACACCCGGCCCGAGAGGGGAGGCCCCCGGTCGTCGCCCGCCGAGGCGGTGGTGCCGCGCGGCAGGCCGTCCCAGGGCGCAGCGGCCAGGACATCCGGGATGCCGTCGCCATCGAGATCACTGCAGGCCACGACGCGCTCGCCGAGGTGGTCGAAGGCGTGCTCGGCGAGCACCCGCAGGTCGGCGTCCTGCTCGGCCAGCAGCGCGTCCTCGGCGCTGGAGCCCCAGTCGGCGAAGCGGTAGACCGCGCCCGCCGCGATCTGGTTGTCGGGCCCCTCCATCTCCGACGCGCCGACCCACAGGTCCCGCTGGCCGTCGGGTCGGGTGATGACGGCGAGGGCCGCGCCGAAGCGGTCGTCCGGCTGCTCGCCGCTCAGCGCGCCGCTCAGCAACTCCACCTGGTTGAGCAGGTACGCCGAGCCGTCGAGCGCGCCGAGGGGAAGCCGCCGGACCCGGCTCGAGTCCGGGACGCCGACGAGCAGGTCATCGTCGTTCAGCCAGGCCGACCAGTCCTGGCCCTCCGCGCTGCCGCCGCTGACCGACAGGGCTCCGGCGGTCGGGTCCTGGTCCGGAGTGGTGATCAGCGCCCCTCCCCCGAGGTGCAGGACAGCGCGGGTCGCGTCGAAGAGGGCGCTGCACCCCGGGCCCGTGCAGGTGCCCGTGCAGCCGGAGGCCAACGCCGAAGCGCCGAGGATCAGGAACGACCCGAAACCTTGACGAAGCTGACCTTGCCCGGCGCCGACCACGTCCATACCCTAACGTCCCCACAGCACGGGAGGCTCGGCATGGCGCGCTGCATCACGGTCATCCTGGGGGGCGGACGCGGCAGCCGCCTCTACCCCCTGACGGCCCTGCGGGCCAAGCCTGCGGTGCCTCTGGCCGGCAAGTACCGGCTCATCGACATCCCCATCAGCAACGCCATCAACAGCGGGCTGCATGAGATCTACCTGCTGACCCAGTTCCTCTCCAACTCGCTGAACGCCCACGTCGCCCGAACCTATCGGTTCGACGCCTTCTCCCAGGGCTTCGTCGAGATCATCGCGGCCGAGCAGACCAGCTCCGCCCGGGAGGACTGGTTCCAGGGCACCGCTGACGCCGTGCGCAAAGGCCTCATCCACATGCGCCCCCGAGGCGACGCCGACGAGGTGCTCATCCTGTCCGGCGACCACCTCTACCGCATGGACTACAGCGACCTGCTGGAGACCCACCGGGCCCAGCGGGCGGACGTCACGGTGTCCTGCATCCCGGTCACCCGGGCCCAGTGCGAGGGCTTCGGGGTGATGTCGGTCGACGGCGGGGGCTGGGTCAACGGCTTCGTGGAGAAGCCCCCGGCAACCAGGGATCTGAGCGCGTTCGAGATCCCCGAAGCCCTGCGCCCCGCGGACCCCGATCGCCGCTACCTGGCCTCGATGGGGGTCTACGTCTTCCGCTTCGACGTGCTGCGCGAGATCCTGGACGACGAGTCCAAGATCGACTTCGGCAAGGACATCCTGCCCCAGGCCATCGGCACCCACCGGGTCGCCGGGCACGTCTTCGACGACTACTGGGAGGACATCGGCACGATCCGCTCGTTCTTCGAGGCGAACCTCGCCCTGACCCTGCGCCAGCCCCGCTTCCAGTTCTACCAGCCCGAGGCGCCCATCTACACCCGGCCCCGCTGGCTGCCGCCCTCGGCGATCCGCGGCACCCACATCGAGGACGCCCTGATCTCGGACGGCTGCATCATCGAGGCCGACGACATCCGCAACGCGGTCATCGGGCTGCGCGCCCGCCTGCGCGAGGGGGTGCGGGTCCGCGACAGCATCGTGATGGGCGCGGACTGGATCGAGGATCGGCACGAGCGCTCCCGCAACCTGGGCGCGGGCCGGCCAAACTTCGGGCTCGGGGCGAACACCGTCGTCGAGCGCGCCATCATCGACAAGAACGCCCGCATCGGCGCAGACTGCGTGATCCGGGGCGTCGACGGCCCCACCGTGCACAACGACGAGGCCGGCTGGTCCATGGTCGACGGCATCGCCATCATCCACAAGAACGCCGTGCTGCCGCCCGGCACGGTGATCGGCTGAGCCCTCAGGAGACCGAGGCGTTCCCGGCGGCGTGGTCGTCGTCGCTGGGGTCCCGCTTGCGCTGCTCCCGGTAGCGCTTGAGGTAGATCACGTTGCCGACCTGCACCGGGTCGGGGTGGACCATGCCGATGGCGTGGCAGGCGCCGAAGGTCGCCGCCTTGATGGGGCGGTAGGACGCCAGCGCCACCAGGCAGGAGCCCGCGACGATCGGCCACTCGGTCCCCATCTCCAGCGCGTCGTGGAGATACAGGCCGGTGGCCAGCAGGGCCCCGAAGGTGATGCCCAGCGAGGCGCTGATCCAGGACGCGATCGTCCAGGTCCCCGGCCAGCGCTCGTGGCGCACCGCGCAGCGCGGGCACGTCTCATGGAGCTGGAAGAGGGTGGCGAAGAGTGGACCTTCACCGCAGTTGGGGCATCGCCCTCTCAGCGCGCGGAGGATGCTTTTCACGGGAGCCTCCGCTCTCCAGAGTACGCGCGCGGAGGGCCCTCCCGCAACAGGCTACTTCGGGGGCGGCGGTGGATCGCCCTGCGGGAGCGTGACCTCCTGGACGTCCTCCGACTTCCGCATCGGGCCCGCGCCGTCCGGTCCGACCGTGGACACGGTACGCGTGAACGTGAAGCCGTTGGGGGCGACCATCGTCACCTCATAGAGGCCGGGCTTCACGTCGTGGATGACGCCGGTGGTGAGCGGCCCGATCACGCCGAGCTTGTCGCCGTTGACGGACACCACGACCCACCCGCTGATGCCGTTCTTCAGCTCCAGCCGGGCCGGGGTGGCGCCCTCGGCGGGCAGGGGCTTCTTGGGGGTGAGGGCCTCGGAGATGGTCTCCGGGTCCACGTACAGCTCGCGGAAGAAGGCCATCTTGCCGGTGGTGAGGTCGGGGTTGACCTCGTAGATCCCGAAGCCGTCGGCGCCGTCAGCGTGCGCGGGCCCGCCGATGAGCGCGGCGAGCAGCAGGAGAGGGGACATCATGCGCAGGGGGTCCTTCACGTCAGGGGATGATTTCCAAGCCAGTGTAGCTGTTGAGCGTCTTGTTCGTCGAACCCTCGGTGCCGTCCTGCATCTGGAAGGCGTGCTCCTCGGAGACCAGCCCGAGGCCCTTCACCCAGACCTGGGTGATCGTGCCCTGGCGCGTGAAGGCGCCGATGCCGAACAGCCCTTCGGAGTCCATGGTGTAGGTGTTGATGAGCTGGTATCCGTTCACGGCCTGACCGCCGACGGTGACCTCGACCTCCCCCCGCTCCACGTACTGGCCGGACACGTTGATCGTGATGGGGAAGGAGCCGGTGTCGCCGGTCCCCATCGTGGTCTCCATGACGTAGTCGAAGTTCCAGCTCCCCACCGCGCCGATGACGGACTCGTCGGGCAGGTACTTGCGGGGCACGGTGTGGGTGGTCTCGACCGTGCCCACCGGCTGGCCCCCGGTGGTGTAGTCGACGACCCAGTCCATGATGAACAGGCCCTCGTCGCCGCCCAGGTCGCAGCCCACGTGCACGTAGCCGGCCCAGCCGTCGCCCGACTCGGTGCTCATGACGGTGTCGAACCGGTAGCGGCCGCCGTAGGACTCCCCCACGCCGGTCTGGGTCTCGGTGCCCGGCGAGCCGTTGTGCACGACGTTGAAGTTCTTGGTCCACCCGGTGATGTCGACGGGATCCCAGTAGTTCCCGCAGGCGCCCGGCCACTCGATGTCGGTGTCGGTGTCCGAGTCGGTGTCGGTGTCCGAGTCGCCCTCTGCGGTGTCGTCCCCGGTGATGGCGGTGTCGTCGGTGGCCCCGCCGCTGTCATCGTTGTTCTGCAGATCGCGGCCCTGGTTGACCGCGCCGCCCGAGCAGGAGCCGAGGACGAGCGCGAGGGACAGGAGGGAGGTTGCACGGGTCATCAGGCGACTCCTGCGTTGTGCGAGGGCGCGCATCTGTGGCGCGGGGGCATGTCGGCGAAGCGACACCTTGTAGCATGGGACAATTCCGGGTCGCAACACGCCAGGACCCTGGAATCGCCGCAGGAGCCCCCGTTGACCGGACCGACCGCCGATCTGCTGATCCGCGACATCCCCGAGCTTCTCACGATGAATCCGCTGGTTGGCGGAGGTCCTCTCGGCCGCCTGGAGGGCGCCGCCGTGGCCTTCACCGGGGGGGCCGTGTCCTGGCTCGGGCCCTCCGCGCACGCCCCCTCTGCCCGCCAGGTGGTCGACGGCCGAGGCTGCGTGGGCCTGCCCGGCCTCGTGGACTGCCACACCCACGCGCTCTTCGCGGGCAGCCGCGCGGAGGAGTTCCAGCGTCGCCTGTCGGGGGCCTCCTACACCGAGATCCTGGAGTCCGGCGGTGGCATCCTGAGTACGGTCCGCGCCACGCGCGCGGCCTCCGACGACAGCCTCGCGCAGACCCTCGACGCCCGGCTGGGGGGCTTCCTGCGCAAGGGGGTCACGACGGTGGAGGTGAAGACCGGCTACGCGCTCTCCACCGTGCACGAGCTGCGCTGCCTGCTCCTGCTGCGCAGCCGCCAGTGGCCGGTCCGGGTGGTCTCGACCTTCCTGGGCGCCCACGCCGTGCCGCCGGAGTGGCGCGGCGATCGCGCCGGTTACGTGCGGGAGATCATCGAGCGGATGCTTCCGGCGGTCGCGCCCCTCGCGGACGCGGTCGACGTCTACTGCGATCGCGGCGCCTTCACGCTGGAGGAGACCCGGGCCATCCTCACCGCCGGCCTGGCGCGCGGGCTCACCGGGCGCGTCCACGCCGAGCAGGTGGCCCACACCGGCGCCGCCGCGCTGGCCGGGGAGCTGGGCTGCGCCTCCGCCGACCACCTGGAGCGCGTGGACGAGGCCGGCATCGCGGCGATGGCCCGGGGCGGGGTCGTCGGCGTGCTGCTGCCCGGCGCGATGCTCTACCTCCGGGACGCCCCCCCGCCGGTCGCAGCGCTGAGGGAGGCCGGGGTATCCATGGCCGTGGCCACCGACTTCAACCCGGGCACCTCCCCGGTGCGGGACCTCCTGGCCTGCGCGACCCTGGCCTGCGTCACCATGGGGCTCTCCGTGGAGGAGGCGCTGCTCGGGGTCACGCGCCACGCTGGCGCGGCCCTGGCGCGGCCCGCCCTGGGCTGGCTGGGGGAGGGAAGCGCGGCGGACCTCGTGCTCTTCCGGCCCCCGCCGGGGGAGCCCGCGCGCGCCTCGGCGCTGGTGCAATACATGGGCGGTCACGCCGCTCGGCTGGTGGTGCGCGACGGCGCTGTGGTGTGGGCGACGCGCTGATCGCCGGTTAGGATGAGGGTGCCTCGCGCATATGCGGCGCTCATCTGAAGGTCGCTCCCATGATCCCAGCGGTCCCCCTGCTCCCGACGCTCGGCGTGCCCGAGCTCATGATCGTCCTCCTCATCGTCGTGATCTTCTTCGGGGTCGGTAAGCTGCCCCAGGTGTTCCGCTCGATGGGCGAGGGCGTGAAGGCCTTCCGCGACGCGGCGAACCCTACGGATGGCGCCAAGGATCCCAAGGAGATCGACGTCACCCCCGACACGCCCACCGTCGAGCGGGAGGTCATCAAGGAGGCCGAGGAGCTTCACCGGTAGGCTTCCCCCAGGCTCCTAACGGGTCCGCAGCAGGTGCTCGGCCTGGGCCCGGACCTCGTCCGAGAGCACGCCGGTCGCCGCGATGAAGCGCAGATCCTGGCTCAGGAGCGTGCCGAGGAGCTGCTGGGCGAGCTGGCTGGGGGTGTAGGGGTTGCAGGCCAGGGCCTTGCGGATGCGGTAGCGGCTCGCCCAGCGCCGATGCCGGGCGACGACGGTCAGCACCTCCGGCGTGGTGGGGCGCTTCGCGGCGATGAAGAGGACGTCGCGCTCCCGCAGCCAGGGGTTGTTCAGCAGGATGCGGATGACCTGGGGGTTGGTGTCCCGCATCAGCCGGTCCAGCAGGTCCCGGTCCCGGCCCCGGGCGGCCTGCTTGCGCACCCCCAGCGGCAGGCTCAGGTGCTCGTTCTCCTCGCCGGACTCCTCGACCGTGCGCGTCTGTCGGCCCCGGTTGGAGAAGAACATCAGCGCCAGATCCCGCATGTCCGCGTGGTGGGCGGCCTCGTAGAGGTCGCGCAGGCGGTCGTAGGGGAGCTGCTCGAAGAGCTGGTGGTTCAGGGCCAGCTCCTGGGCCACCTGCCGCGCGCCTCGGTGCCCCCCTCGGGAGCGACGCAGCAGGGTGTGCAGGCAGGCCAGCAGCCCGGCGTCGTCCACCTCGCCGGTGAAGGTGCGCAGCGTCGTGGGCAGCAGCGCCCGGTCGGAGATGGCCGTCACCCGCCGCACGAGGTCGTCGGCCAGGGCCGCGGCCTCGCCGTCGTCGCCCTCGGCGACCAGCACCTCCACACGCTCGATCACCGCGTCGAGGCCGTGCACGCACACCTCCGGGATTCCAGGGTTATGATAATCGACGTGGACACCGGTCGCCTCGTCCCCCTCCTGGCGGTCGCGCTGCTGGTCACCGGCGGCGCGGTCGTGCTGCTCTGGCCCGAGGAGCCACCGCCGGCCGAGACCCCCGACGTCACCCACGACTCGGGCATGACCGACGAGCAGACGATCCGCCTGATGGAGGAGATCGGCTACATCCAGCAGGAGGATTAGGTGCTCGCCCGCTTCGCCTTCGAGGGCCTGTACGCGGTCGTGCTGGGCCTGAGCCTGGGGGCGGTCGAGCTGCTCAAGGCCAACTGGACCCTGCCGGAGCCCGAGCCTCCGCCCCAGGCGGTCGCCGAGTTCATCGCGGTCCCGCCCAAGCCCGAGGGGGCGGAGCTGCCCGAGGCCGCCGAGGGGGCGGGGACGGCCTACACCGAGGCCGCGTGTGAGGCGCTGAGCGGGGACTATCGGGACGCCTGCTTCCATGCCCTGGCCCTCCAGCGGGCCGAGCGGGACCCGGACGGCGGCCTCAGCGCCTGCGCGGCCCTCCGGGACCCCGACATGGCCCAGGAGTGCGCGGCCGACGTCGCCGAGCTGCACTCGGCGGTCGACCCGGAGCGCGCGAAGGGCATGTGCCAGGACATCCCGCGCAAGAAGTGGCACGACCAGTGCTTCTTCGGCATCGCGATGGCCTGGTCCACCAAGGACTTCGACTTCGCCCGGGAGACCTGCGAGGAGGCCGGCATGTGGCGGGACTTCTGCCGCCACGACGTCAACGGCGAGATCGCCCAGGTCGACCCCGAGGCGGCGCTGGCGTGGTGCCTGCGCGAGGAGGGCACCTTCCTCCAGAACAAGGGCTGCTACCACGGCCTGGGCAAGTACCTGGGCCGGGTCGACGCCGACAAGGCCCTGACCATCTGCCTGCAGGTGCCCGACGCCCAGCCGCTCTACCCCCAGAACTGCTTCCACGGGCTGGGCTGGGCGCTCTCCGAGTCCGCCCCGGACGCCGCGCTGCGCTTCTGCGGCGAGCGGGCGGGGGCCTGGGACGACTCCTGCAGGCTGGGGGTCAGCGCGAACACCAAGCGCTTCGACCCGGCGCGCTCGGTGGAGATCTGCGGGCACGTGCGCGACCCGGACCTCCGGCGGAAGTGCCTCAAGTTCGCGGAGCGATAGTCCGGAACGCCCGGCTCATCGACCTCACGGAAGAGGCGGCCCCTTGGCGTCGGCGGGCCCCGGCGCGCCCTCGGGCAGCGGGGGGCCCTTCGCGTCGCTGGCGGGGGGCAGCGGCGGGCCTGCGGCGTCCTCGGGTCGGCCAAGGGGGCGGTCGCCGTCGGGTCCCAGGCTCGTCGTCGGCGCGCCGGCCGAGGTCTGGCCGACGGGGCGCGGCCATCGGGTCGGGTCGGCCTGTACCGCCGGGTCGGGGCGCACGCCGTCCAGGTCGCAGCGCTCCGGCATGGGCGGGCAGCCGGGCTCCAGCCCGAGGTCGCAGCGCAGCATGCGGAGCGGCTCGGCCAGGCCGGTGGGCGTGTCGGCTTCGATCCGCGAGACCAGGTCGGTCACCAGCGCGCGCTCCGCCCCGGCGCGGTGCAGCGCCCGGGCCACGCTGATGTGGAGCGTGGTCATCCGGGGGGTGGTGCGGAGCAGGCGGTCCAGGCGCGCCTGGAGCACGGCCGTCGGCTGGGGCTGCGGCGGCGTCTGGTGCGGCGCGACGAAGAGCCACAGCCCGTCGCAGCCCCCCACCGGCTGCCAGCCCTCCTGCGCCAGGAAGCCGTGGTGGGTCTCCCACCAGGTCATGGAGGTCTCGACGGCCAGGGCGTCCACTCGGGGGCCGAAGACCGCCCAGCGCTCCACGGCGGGGCGGTCGTTGGCCAGCCCCATCGCCACGTCGGTCAGCCCGAGCGGATCGACGACGGGGTTCTCGCTCACCCAGGAGAACAGCCCCAGCTCGGTGAAGGAGAGGGTGGCCTCCGGCGGGGCGTACACCAGGGCCCAGGCCGACGCAGTGGGCCAGTAGTCGAGCTGCCCCTTGAAGAACGCGGCGCGGGCCCACGGCAGCGTCGACTGCTTCCGGGGCGCGACGGCGTCCCCGGCCGGGAAGTGGCGGGCCTCGCGCAGGTCGCGGACCTCGCGGGTGGGCGCCTGGAGGCCGCAGGCCAGCAGCACGGCGGCCACCGCCGCGGTCTGGCGCCGGGGGGTCGTGGCGAGCCGCGCCGCGCCCGCCGCGAGGGCCGCGCACAGCGCCGGCCAGGCCGGGACCAGCAGCCGGTAGCTCGGCATCAGGTCCCCCCGCACCGCCACGCTCATGGCCAGCCAGACCCCGAACACCGCGGCAGGCAGGGCCTCCGCAGAGCGGGGGCGGCGGAGCGCCAGCCCCACCGCCCCGACGGCCATCACGGGGAGGACAGGGGAGGGGACGTGCAGCCAGTTGGCCACGTACTGCGCCCCCCAGATCGGCGGCGCCACCCCGACCTTGGCGTGGAAGGTGTTGGGCAGCACCCCCCCGAACCAGGCCAGCTTGACCGCCACCAGCGCCGCCCCGAGGGCCGCGACGATGCCCGCGCTGCGGCGGGCCTGGGGGCTGAGGCGGGCGCTAGGGGGCCAGCGCAGGTGCCACACCAGCACCACCCCGACCAGCAGCACCGCGTCCGGGCGGAACCACGGCGCGAGGCCCATGCCCACAGCCGCCAGCGGCCAGCGTGCGTCGCCCAGCGCCTCCGCACGGTAGCGGGTCCAGCCCAGGGTCACGAGCAGCATCACCGCCGGGGTCTCCAAGCCCTGGACGCTCCAGAACGGCACCCAGGGCACCAGGACCATCGGCGCCAGGGCCACCACCAGCCCGGCCAGGCCGAGCCCCTCCCGCCGGACCCAGCCCGCCAGCAGGAGCAGGGTGCCCAGCGTCGCCAGCAGCCCGAGGCCCTGGGCCCAGGCCAGCACGTCGCCGCCGGTGAAGGGCGCCAGGGTGAGGGCCCAGCCCAGGTTGGTCAGCCCCTCGACCGCCTCTCCCGGGTTGAACACCATGCCGCGCCCTGCGGCGAAGTTGCGGGCATAGCGGAAGGTGATGAAGGCGTCGTCGGTCCAGGTCTCCCGGTAGTGCAGCGTGTGGAGGGCGAAGACCCCCAACGCCGCCGCCAGGACGGCGACCGGGCGGCGCCTCACAGGCTGGACCGCGACGCCGCGACGATGGTGAGGTCCGAGACGCCCGCCTGCTGAGCGGTGAACAGGATCTTGCGGATGAGCACGTAGGGCACGTCCTCGTCGGCCACGATCTGGAGCCGGCCCGGCGCGGCCCGCAGCAGCGCGTCGTACAGCTCGCGAATGAGGGCGTCGTCCTGCTCGACGTAGTAGCGGGCCCCGGCGGTGCGCGCGCCGCCCAGGAACAGCGCCTCGTCGGTCACCTCCAGCCGCAGGGCGTGGTCGGCGGGCTGCTCGGCCACCGAGTCGGGCAGGGCGAAGGAGGGGTCGTCCGGCCGCACCGGGGGGTCGGTGGAGTAGGACTTCAGCAGGAAGACCAGCAGGATGGTCAGCAGATCGACGAAAGGCGGCAGCGCTGCGCTGCCCGCGTCACCCGCGGGGGCCGGGCGGAGGAGCCGCCTCACGGCGCCGCCCCCAGCGCGACGTCCGGGTACAGCTCGCCCTGGCGGTCCCGTCGGACCGCGTCCATCAGCAGCACGAGCTGCCGCGTGGGCAGGGCGTCGTCCGGGGCCAGCACGAGGCGCGCCCGCTTGGGGTCGATGTCCTTGAGCTGGCGGAGCGTGCCCTGGAGCCCGCCCAGGTCGAGGCCGTCGGCGACGGGGGGCAGGCGCTGCTCCCGGGCCTCGACCTCCCCCGCCGAGGTGACCACGTCGGTCCGCCGCACGGCCGCCCGCACGATGAGGGTGCGTTGGGCGACCTCGACCTCCAGGGACTCCACCACCCCGGGCGGCTCGGGGGGCAGCTCGGTGCCGGCGGGGGGCAGCGCGAGGTCCAGGCCGATGAGCCGGGCGACCGAGGTGGTCAGCAGCAGGAAGGGCAGCAGCAGGAACATCAAGGCGATCACGCTGAGCAGCGCGGGACGGGGGTCGACGCCCGGCGTGGGGCGGGGCGGCCTCAGCCGTCGGATGACGCCCTCCGCAGCGCGAGCGCCAGGCGCCCGGCGGCGGCCTCGATGCGGGCCAGGCGCGCGCCGGCCACCCCGTCGAGCCAGGCGTGGAGGCCGAGCGCCGGGATGCCCACCAGCAGCCCATACGCGGTGGTCGCCATCGCGGTGGAGATGCCCTCGGAGAGCCGGACCGCGCGCTCGCCCGCCGAGGCGTCACCCAGCGCGGAGAAGGCGAGGATCAGGCCGTAGACCGTGCCGAGCAGCCCCAGCATCGTGGCCAGGTTGGAGACCGCCGCGAGGTGCTGCACGCGACGGCGCAGCGCGGCCTCGGCGTCGATCGCTGCGGCCGACATGGCCTCCCAGGCCAGCGCCACGTCGTCCTCGGCGGCCCCGGCCGCGAGCACCGTCCCCATCGGGGTCGACCCGGCCAGCTCCGCCGCGCCCGCGACGTCGCCCTGCTCGAGGCGCTGGCGCACGCCGGCGTCGTCGACCCGGCTGGCCACCCCCAGCACGAAGGCGCGCTCGATGGCGACCGACACGGCGTAGGCCAACAGAGCGGTGATGGCGTACATGAAACCTGCGCCCGGGCCGGCGAAGGCAGCGACGAAGTAGTCCAGCATGGAGCAATCCTACGCGGGCTGGCACGATCCCTTTCTTGCACCCTCGACGCGGGCGTGCAAGGTTTCGAGCCGGAGGTGCCTCCCATGTCCCACCGATCCACGCCGTGGCGCGCCCTCTTCGGGGTGGCGTTCGCCCTGTCCTGCACCGGCGGCGCCTCCTGGAAGACCGCCCAGGACTGCGAGGGCATCGCGGACACCAAGGTCGCCGACGAGTGCTACTCGGCGGTGGCGAAGGCCGTCTTCAAGGCGGATGAGGCTGCGGGGGAGGCCATGATGCTCAAGATCAGCGACCCCGTGGTGCGGGACTACACCTACATGATGGTGACCCGCGAGCTGTACCCATCCGACGCGAAGTACTGCGCGCTGATCCAGGATCCCCGCATCGCCGCCCGCTGCCGGGTCATCAACCAGCGCCCCCACCTCCACCGCGAGCTGACCGGGGAGGGAAAGACCGGCAAGGCCGAGGGTCCACCGGCGCCAGCGCCCCGTCCGGAGGGCGACCGCCCGCCGCCCAAGGGCGCGAAGGGACCTCCCAAGGGTGCGAAGGGGCCTCCTCCGACGGAGTGAGCGGTTCGAAAGCAGCAAAGCCCCCGATGGGGGCTTCGTTGCTTTTCTGAGAGCGGAGAGCCTCCCCCGCTGATACCCCTCACCGCAAGAGATGGAGGAGACGCTAATCGTTTGCCAGGTACGGGTCCGGCGGGGGAGGCTGATGCTCTCAGGCAGCCAACCAGTTGTTGACCAGTTGACTTATTGAGACTGTAAACCCAACCAACAGGTGACCGCAACCCTGGAAGCCAAGTTTTTTCGAGTGCGGTGGCCAACACCCCGGAAATACTGACAGGGGTGTCAGGATCCCCCGTTCCCGGCGCGCTGATGGAGATCCACCGCAGCGGTGATCTCACGGATCATGTGTCGCAGCGAGAAGGGCTTCCGGAGGATGCCGTCTAGCGGGATCTCGGAGTGTCGCTGGGAGACCTCGGCCTCGGAGTGGCCGGTGGCGACGAAGATGAGCGTGCCCGGGGAGCGCTCGTAGATGTGCTCGATGACGTCCCGGCCCGAGATGCCAGCCATCGACCAGTCGACGATCGCCACCCGGAAGTGCTCGCTGGACTCGATCAGCTCGATGGCCTCGCGCCCGGAGGCGGCGGTCACCACGTCGTGGCCGACGCCCTTGAGGAACTCCCCCAGGACGCGCCGCACCTCGGCTTCATCGTCGACCAGCAGGATGCGCATTCCTGGCACGTCCGCTCTCCGGGGGGCCCTTCATCTCCCCGGCACGTTACCAGATCGCACAGCGCCGCGCACCGATGGGGTGCCGCGCGACAGCCCGCCCCTCGGAGCCCACCACGGAACCCCTCCTTCGGACCCTGATCCCGTTCGCCCGACGCCTGCGCGCGCAGCGGGTGGCGGATTGGCTCGTCCGGGGCGCGGCGGTGGCGCTCCCGGTGGCGGCCGCCCTGGGGTACCACCAGCCCCTGCGGGCCCTCTGGGTGCTGGTGCCGCTGATCGCGGTCGGCGTCGCGGGCTGGCTCTGGAAGATGCCCTGGGGGCGGGTCGCCCGTTTCGCCGACCGGACGGCGGGCCTGGACGCCGCGGCGAACACGGCCCTGCACCTCCACGACGCCGGTCATGCGGCCGCTGAGGCCGTCGCCCTGGACGCCATCGACGGGCTGGCCGGGGCTGCGCCGCCCCGTCTGGAGCGCCCTGCCGGGCTGCCGCTCCTGGGCCTCGCCGCGCTGGTCACCGCGCTGGGGCTCGCCGTGGCGGTCGCCTTGGAGCCCGCGCCGGAGCCGCCCCCCGGCCCCCTGGATGAGGCCTTCGCGCGCCTGGACGAGATCGAGGCCCGCGCCCGCCGTCAGGGCCAGGATGAGCTGGTCCAGGCCGTCCGGGGGCTTCGGGAGCGGCTGCGCCAGGTCCAGGACGAGCTGGACGAGCCGTCCAACATCGCGCGGCGGCCCCCACCCCCGCCGCCGCCGCCCGCGCCTGAGCCCGAGGAGCCCGAGCAGGCGGTCGACCCCAGCCTGCCAGAGGACGCGCCCACCCGCGAGGCCATGCAGCAGGCCCTGGACCTGGCCGAGGCCCGCATGGCCAGCGACGAGGTGCTGCTCGCCGAGCTGAGCGAGGAGCTGGAGCGCCACCTCATGGAGGTCACCGCCTTCCAGGACATGGGGCACAGCCTGCTCGAAGAGACCTTCCACGCCAACGAGATGGACCACGCCCTCCAGAACTTCCAGTCCCCGGACTCCATCCAGTTCGGGCAGGACGTGCAGCAGCGGTTCAACCAGAACACCGAGTTCATCGAGCGCAGCGGCGGGAAGTCCGTCGACATGGCCGAGGCCGCGGGCATGCGCGAGAACGAGATGGGCGACTCGGGCCACGAGCTGGTCCACGCCCTGCAGCAGTCGTACAAGGACTTCCTCAAGGAATACGCCGAGGCCATGCGCGACGAGCTGCTCAACGCCATGAAGGACGCCACCCAGCCCCCCGGCGCGGACGACGCCGGCTCCGAGGGCGGGCTGGACATGAACTCCAACTTCGGGGACAACTCCGGCGACGCCAAGCCCAAGACCGACATGAGCGACGACGCCAACCTCGCGGTCCGCAAGGGCGGCTCCCAGCAGGCCGCCGCCATGATGGCCACCAACCTCCAGCCCCCGGAGGGCAACAAGCTGGGCGACGGCGTGTCCGGGCAGGGCGGCAAGACCTCGGCCGGGGGCCGGGGCGGCGGCAGCGGGCAGGGTGGCGAGGGCGACCCCGAGAATCAGGTCGACCCCGACGCTGGCGAGGGGGAGTCCGAGCAGCTCACCGGGCAGTTCTCGCCCGGGTCCATGGACCGGAGCGAGCAGGAGGCCATGTTCCAGCAGGTCTCCGCGATGGCGATGGCGTCCGGCGCCGGCAGCGACTTCGGCGCGTCGTGGAGCGGCTACTTTGAAGAGGTCGAGCGGGCCCTGGTCGAGGAGGACCTCCCCCCGATGATGGAGGGCATGGTGCGCGCCTATTTCGCAGGTTTGAAGGAGGAGCGTTGACCCCCAGCGAGTTTCAACAGGCCTTCGCGGCCACCCGCGCCCAGGTGCAGCGGGTCATCGTGGGCCTCGACGATGTCGTCGACGGCGTGCTCACCGCGCTGTTCGCGGACGGGAACGTGCTGCTGGAGGGCCTCCCGGGCCTCGGCAAGACCCGGCTGGTGCGCGCGCTGGCCGACGCCCTGGACCTGCAGCCCTCCCGCATCCAGTTCACCCCCGACCTGATGCCCGCCGACGTCACCGGCACCCACCTCGTCGGCACCGACGACCAGGGGCGCAAGCACTTCGAGCTGCGGAAGGGCCCGATCTTCGCCAACGTGGTGCTGGCCGACGAGATCAACCGCGCCACCCCCAAGACCCAGTCCGCGCTGCTGGAGGCGATGCAGGAGCGCCAGGTCACCCTGCTGGGCGACACCCTGCGGGTGCCGGAGCCCTTCATCGTGGTGGCGACCCAGAACCCGCTGGAGATGGAGGGCACCTACCCGCTGCCCGAGGCCCAGCTCGACCGCTTCCTGGTGAAGCTCCACCTCGTGCTGCCCACAGAGGACGCCCTGGTCGAGATCCTCAACCGCACCACGGGCACGAGCGAGGACAACCCCACGCCCACGCTGGACGCGGCGCGCATCCTGGCCATGCGGCGCGTCGTCCGCGAGGTGCCTGCCGCGCCCGAGACCCTGCGCACCGCCGCGCGCATCCTGCGCATGACGCACCCCGACACCGACGGCGCCCCGGACAGCGTGCGCCGGTATGTGCGCTTCGGAGCGTCTCCCCGCGGCGTCCAGGCCCTGGTGATGGCCGGCAAGGTGCGCGCGCTGGTGAACCGCGGCGACGCTCGGCAGCCGGTGCTCTCCCCCGAGGACCTGGAGGCGGTCGCCCCGGACTGCCTGCGTCACCGCGTGCTGCGCAACTTCGAGGGCGAGTCCGAGGGGATCGACCCCGACACCCTGGTCAACGACGCCGTCTCGGCGGCCCGGAAGTCCATGAAGGGGCGCTGAGCGACCGTGGATCTGTCCCCCGAGCTGCTGGCCAAGCTGGAGCTGCTGCGGGTCGCGACGCGGCGGGTGCACCCCGGGCGCTTCGCGGCGCGCACCCGCTCCCGTCGGCTCGGCGCGGGCATCGACTTCGCTGACCATCGGGCCTACACCCCGGGCGACGACCTCAAGTACGTCGACTGGACGCTGTACGGACGCCTCGACCAGCTCATGATCCGGCTGTCCGAGGAGGAGACCGAGCTGAACGTCCACCTGCTGGTGGACCTGTCCCGCTCGATGGAGCTGGACGTGGGGGGCGCGCCGAGCGCCGATCCCAAGGCGGACGTGGCCCGGTCGGTGGCCACCGCGCTGGCGTATGTGGCCCTCTCCAACCTCGATCAGGTGCGCGTGTGGCCCTTCTCCACCACCCTGGGGCGCCCCCTGGTCCCGGCCCGCAAGCGGGCGGAGGTGGTGCGGGTGTGGCGGTACCTGGCCGAGACCACGCTGGAGCCGGGGACCGACATCCCGGCGGCGGTGCGGCGCTTCGTGCAGCTCTCCCCGTCCCGGGGCGTGGCGGTGTTGATCAGCGACCTGCCGGACGAGGGCTTCAAGGCGGCGGTGGACCTGCTGCTCCACCAGCGCTATGACGTCGGCGTGGTCGCCCTCCGCGCGCCTGGTGAGCTGAGCCTGCCCTTGAAGGGAGACCGCTTCGATCTGGTAGACGGCGAGACCGGCGAGATCCTTCGAGGGGTCACCCGCGCCGAGGTCGAAGCCGTGCGGGCCCGCAGCCTGGTCTCCTGGGAGGCGATCGAGACCTTCTGTCGGCGCCGGGGCGTGCCCCTGGTGCGCACGGTCACCGGCGACCCCACGGACCTTGAGCACCTCGTCCTGACCCTGTTCCGCACCCGGGGGCTGTTGCGCTGATGCCTCTGCTGACCACCCTGCAGGCCCTGGGGGCGTTCGCCGTGGTCGCGGCGGTGCTGCTGCTGCTGTTTCTGGTGCGGCAGCGGGCTCGGCGCGTGGTGGTGCCCTCTCTCGCGCCCTGGAAGGCGGAGCTTCACCGGCGGGTGAACCCCATCTGGCGCCGGCTGGTGGCCCTGGCGCTCCAGCTCATCGCGGCGGGCCTGGCTTGCGCGGCCCTGGTGGCGCCGGAGACCCCGGACGCCCAGGCCTCCAGCGCCGAGGGGCCCCGCGTGGCGGTGGTGGACGGCTCGGCCTCGATGCGGGCGGCCGGTCGGATGGACGCGGCCCGCGCGGTCATCGACGCGGAGGGCATGGGGGTCATCCTGGCGGGGGACAGCCCCGCGCTGCTCGTCGAGCCGGGCGCCCGCAGCGCCGCGCGCCTGGCGGGTCTCGCGCGCCTGGAGGCCGGCTGGGGGCAGGGCAGCGTGCCGCAGGCCGTCGCGCTGGCGGAGAGCCTGGGGTACACGCCGGTGGTCCTGAGCGACGGACCCCTGCCCGACGGCGTGGACGCCGAGCTGCGGCTGGTCGGCCCGGCCGGCCCGGACCTGTCGGTGGACGAGGTGGTGGTGACCGCCGGGCCGGGGCTGCCGCCGGAGTACGCGGTGACCGTGCAGGTCAGCAACCACAGCGGCGCCCCCGCCAGCCCCTCGCTGCGCCTGGAGACCGGCGAGTCCATCCTGGGGGAGGAGACCCTCACACTGGAGCCAGGGCAGGTGCTGCGGCGGACGTACCGCATGGAGCCGGTCGAGGGGCGCTGGATCGAGGCGCGGCTCGCGAGCGCAGACGACGTTCTGCCCGACAACGACCGGGCCTTCGGCCTGCTCCCAGGGCTCCGCCGGGCCGAGGTGTGGCTGGTCAGCGACGGCAACCGCTACCTGGAGGACATGCTGCGGCTGATGCCCGGATTGCGGGTGCGGCGGGTGTCGTCTGCGGCCTGGCGCGCGGCGCCGGGGGACATCGACCTCGTCATCTTCGACCGGGTGGCGCCCTCGCGGCCCCCGACCGCGGCGGCCGTGTACATCGACCCCCCCGAGGGGGCCGGACCGCTGCCCCCCACGGCCCGGGTGGTCGAGCCGGGCTTCGTGACCTGGGACTTCTCCCACCGCCTGCTGCGCAACGTGTCGCTGCGGCACCTCTCTGTGGACGAGGCCTCGGTGCTCTCCCTGCCCCGGCCCGCGCGCGTGCTCGCCTCCATCGAGGAGGGGCCGGCCATCGCGGTCATCGACCAGGCGCCCCGCGCGCTGGTGATCGGGTTCGACCTGACGCGGTCCGACCTGCCGCTGACCATCGCGTTCCCTCAGCTCGTCTACAACCTGGTGATGTGGGCCCGCCAGGACGCGGTGGGGGAGGCTCCTGAGCCCGCGTTCACCCCGGGCGGCGGGATCCCGGTGTCCCCCAGCGGCCCGGTCCGCGTGGAGCAGCTCGACGGCGAGGGGCAGCAGTCCTTCGCCCCGGGCATCTCCCGGCTCACGGGCCTGACCCCGGGGGTCTACGGCGTGGAGGACGCCGAGGGCGCGCGCATGGTCGTGGTGAACGCAGACCCGGCCGAGCACGCCCGCGGTGGCGTCGGCGCGGCCGTGGCGGCCGCCTCGGACGGCCCGGCTCCCGGGGAGCAGGAGACCCCGCGCTTCGTGGTCCTGCTGCTCGCGGCGGCGGCGGCGCTGCTCGTTGAGTTCCTGGTGCGCTGATGGACGCCTCCCCCGTCATCCTGGAGGTCCCGGCGGCGCTGTTCAACGGCGACCCCATCCTCTTCAGGCAGCCCGAGCTGCTGTGGCTGTTGCTGGTGCCGCCGCTGCTCGTCCTGCTGCTGCCCGGGCGGGCCTCGATCCCGGACCGGCTGCGGAACATGGTGACCCTGCTGGGGCGCATCGTCACCCTGAGCGCGCTCATCGTGGCGGTGGCCCAGCCCTTCGTGCAGCGTCGTCCGCCGGACCTCTCCCTGGTGGTCGCGGCGGACCTCTCCGCGTCGATGACCCCTGAGCGCCTCGCCGACGTGATGGCCCTGGCGGACCAGTACCGCGCGGCGGCTCCCGGCGGCGTCGAGATCCGCACCGTGGGCCTCGGCGCGTCTGCGGCCCTCGACGGGCTGCCCGAGCCGGCCGCGCCTCAGGCCGGCACCGACGTGGCCGCGCTGATCGAGCTGGCGCTGGCAGCAGCCCCCCCCGCCCGATCCCGCCGGGTGTTGCTGCTCTCCGACGGCGCCGACACCGAGGGGGCCCTGGGGGTGGAGCGGGCCGTGGCGGTCGCCGCTGCGGCGGCTGGCGCGGGAGCGCGGGTCTATCCGGTGCCCCCGGCAGTGCCCCAGATCAACCGCGGGTTCACCGATCTGTCCCTCCCGCTGGGCGTGCGCGCGGGCAAGCCCGCCGAGGCGGTCGTCACCCTGCACAGCTCCGGGCCCGCCGAGGTCGCCGTGGCGCTGATGCTGGAGGAGCAGCCGCTGGCCACCGTCAGCGCGCAGCTCCGCGCCGGGACGCAGGAGGTGACGCTCCCCTTCACCGCGCCCCGCGCGGGCACCCACCGCGTCGAGGTCCGCGTCGCCGAGGACGCCTGGCCCCAGGACGACCGCCGGGGCGGCTGGATGGTGACCACCGGCGAGGGCCCGGTCGTCCTGCACGGCGAGCACGCCGCGCCGTTGGCCGAACAGCTCCGACGTCGGGGCCTGAGCGCCCGGGTCGCTGAGGCGTGGCCCAGCAGCCTGCCCGAGGGCGCGGCCTTCGTCGTGCTCGGTCCCGAGATGGACGACTGGCCGGAGTCGCGGCCCCGCTGGCTCCAGAACTGGGTGCGGGACGACGGCGGTGACCTCATCCTGGCGGGCGGCCCCAAGGGCCTGGGGGTGGAGGCGCCCTGGATGACGGCGCTCAACCGCACGCTGCCGGTGGTCTTCCCGGACCGCCGGGAGCGGGAACCCCCGCCCCTCGCCGTGGTCTACGTGCTCGACCGCTCCGACTCGATGGCCCGGGAGCGCAAGCTGGAGCTGGCCATCGCCGCGATCGACGCCAGCGTGGCGATGCTGCCGCCGGAGGCGCGCCTGGGCGTGCTGGCCTTCGCCGACGACTTCCGCTGGGTCGTGCCCATGACCCGGGCCCGCAACCCCGACGCCGTCAGCGCGGCCATGCGTCGCCTGAGCGTGGCCGGCGGCACCCGCATCTACCCGGCGCTGGGCGAGGCCTTCGAGGCCCTGGCCGCCACCGACGCGGTGCTCAAGCACGTCATCCTGCTGACCGACGGCACCGGCGTGACCCGATACAACCAGAACCTCAGCCTGCTCGAGAAGATCGGCAAGTCGAAGGTCACGGTGTCCACCGTGGCGCTGTCTGCGGAGGCCAACACCAAGGAGCTTCAGAAGGTCGCCGAGCTGGGCCACGGTCGGGCGTACTACACCGAGACCCTGTCCGACATCCCGCGCATCTTCGTCGACGAGACGATGATGCTGCTCCGCAAGAACGCCATCGAGCAGGACGAGACCGTGCGCCCGATTCCGGGCAGCGCCCTGGCCGGCGCCGTTGACTGGACCACCGCGCCCACGCTCGCGGGCCACAACGAGGCTCGGGCCAAGACCACCGCCGAGCTGGGGCTGGTCATGGGGGACCGCTCCCGGCCCCTGCTGGCGTCCTGGCGCTACGGCCTGGGGTCTGCCACGGTGTTCACGTCCCAGCTCGGCGGCGGATGGGGGGCGCGCTGGATGGAGTGGGGACCCCACGCCGAGTGGCTGGAGGCGCTGATCAAGGCGGTGCGCCGCCGCCCACCCTCCGATGAGCTGGAGCTTCGCCTCGACGCGCAGGACAGCGGCCTGAGCGTCACCCTGCTGGCGCTGGACGCGATGGGCTCGCCCCGCGAGGAGCTGGCGCCTACCCTCAAGGTGCGCGGAGACTCCAGCGAGCAGACCTACACCCTGGTCGAGGAGGCGCCGGGTCGCTACGTCGGCCGCGCGCCCTGGGACGGACCGCTGCTCGTGACCGCCACCGTCGAGGCGGGCGAGGGGACCCCGGCGGGCGTGGTCCAGGGGCAGGCCGCGCCGCCGGTTCCCCGCGAGCTGTCCGGGGAGCTGATGGACCTCAACGCTTTGGAGGACATCGCGGCGGCGGGGCAGGGGAGCGTGCTGCCCGAGCCAGCGGCCCTCTTCCGCGAGGGCGTGCGGACGCGCATCGACGAGCTGGACGCCTGGCCCTGGTTCGTCTGGCTGGCCCTGGCGTCGCTGGTGCTGGATGTCGCGGCGCGGCGGCTCCGGTGGGCGCGACGCGCGGCCTAGGGTTACGCTCGGCGGCATGGTCCAACCGCTGCTGCGCCGGGCGCTCGACTGGCTGACCCCGGAGCGCTGCTGGAACCACCCGACGCTTATCGCGGGGATGCTCCTGGCGGGGTGGCTGGTGACGGTCCTCGTCGGCCCCGGCCTGACCGACATCACCGGCACCGTCGTGGGCGTGGACTTCCTGGCCTTCTACACCGGCGGCCGCTTCCTGGTGGAGGGCCGGCTGCCCGAGGTCTACGACTTCGCCGCCCAGACGGCGTTCCAGTGGGACGTGATGGCGCCGGCGCAAACCCAGCACGTCCAGCGTTACCTGAACCCGCCCTCGGCGGCGGTGCTCTACGCGCCGTTCGCGGTGGGGCCCTACCTGGTCGGGCTGCTGGCGTGGTGGGGGCTCGGGTTCGCCGCGCTGGGGGCCTCGATTCGGGGGCTGCGGGCTGCGCTGCCGCCTCTCCAGGCCGTGCCCCTCCGCCGGCTGGCGCGGGCGGCGCTCATCTTCTACCCCACGCTCTTGTGGATCATCACCGGACAAGCCAGCGCGTTGGCGCTGGGGATCTGGACGCTGACCTTCATCCTGCTTCGGCGGGGGCGGGACGCCCAGGCCGGGCTGGCTCTGTCGCTGCTGGTCTTCAAGCCGCAGCTCGCCCTGGGCTGGGTGGTGGTCCTGCTCGCGGCCCGGCGGTGGCGGGCCATCGCGGGCGGGGCCGCAGGGCTGGCCGCGTGGCTGGGCTTCACCCAGGTCTTGAGCCCCGACGCCTTCCCGGCGTGGTGGGCGTTCCGGGACGTCCTGTTCGACTTCGTGCGCTACCAGAACCTCTCGTCGTTCTCCCTCTACAGCCTCTACGAGTTCGCGCTGCTCGCGCTGGACGGCGTCGCCCCCGGGCTGGCCGGGCCGCTGGGGTGGGCCCTGACGGTCACCGGCATGGCGGGGCTGGCGCTGGCGTGGTGGAGGGCCCCGTGGACGCCCGGCGCGCGGGCGTGGGACCTGCGGCTGGCCGCCTCGCTGGCGATGGGGCTGCTGGTCTCGGTCCACCTGTTCGCCTACGACCTGATGCTCATGCTGCTCCCCCTGGCGGTGGTGTGGAGCCACCACGTGGAGGGCCGGGGCGGCCGCGCACTGGACGGCGGGCCGCTGCTGTTGTGGTCGGCGGCGATCTACGTCAGCGCGCTGTTCAGCGGGCCCTTCACCCAGCTCCAGTTCGAAGCCAGCACAGCCTTGCTGGACCACCGGATCGGCGTGCAGCTCGGCGTGCTCGCGCTGCTGGGGTGGGCCCGGGCCGCCTGGGCTACTGCAGAAGCCCAGGATCCGGGCGGAGGATCAGCTCGGTCGCCATGATGAGCATGAGCCGCTTCTGGCGGAGGCCGAGCTGGAGCGGGAGCTGGTTGACGCCCAGCAGCCGCCGGATGACCTCGACCCCCGCGAATCCCATCGCCAGCTTGGGCTCGAAGCCTTCGGGGCCCTCGTACTCGTCGAGCACCCGCACCGGCGACGGCTGGCTGGTGAGGACCATGTGGCCGATCATCACGCCGACGTCGTACTCCGGCGGCCCCAAAAAGGCGCACTCCGCGTCGAGCACCCGCAGGCCGTCGTGCCCCCGGACCCAGCTCCCCGGGTAGTAGTCCCCGTGGACCAGCCGCTCACCCGCGGCCAGGTAGCGCTCGCCGAGGTTCTGGACGGCCGCCACCAGCTCCTGGTTGCCCCGCAGGCGCTCGGCCTCCTGGGCGAGCCCCTCGGTGAACAGGTCCAGCGCGAGGCCGTTGTCCTCTCGGAGCGGGAGCGTGAACGACTGCTCGTGGTTCATCTCCCGCATCGCGTCGTTGCGGAGCATCGGATCGGGCGCCGGCGTCATGGCATGGAGTGCGGCCAGGTAGTCCACCAGCTCGCCCAGCTCGCCCCGCGTGAGCCGGGCGCCCGCGTAGAGGTCGTAGTAGTCGACGACCTCCCCCATGTCCTCGGTCACCATGAGGCTGGAGGTCACGTCGACCCCGACCACCGTGGGGTGGATCTCCTCCAGCATGGCGTCCTTCGCAGAGACCTCGTAGAAGCGCGCCTCGACCAGCACCCGGTTGGAGGGCGCGGGCAGCTCGGGGTGGCTCTCCATCCATGGCCGGGACTGCTTGAGCACCAGCTTGCGGACGTCGGTGCGCACGCGCACCACGAGGTTCATGTTGCCTTCACCGATGGACGACACGGCCACGACCGGGTCATCGGCGTCGCGCCATCCCTGGGCGAGCAGGTACTCCGAGATCGCTGTTGGATCATCCGGATCCAGGAAGAATGCGTCCGGGTGAATCTGTTTGAATTGATCCTTCAACGCATGGCTCCGGGGAGAATCAGCTCCATTCTAGCGGATCCCTCTGCGCGCCAGCGCACATGGAGGGGCCGAACAGACAGGAACAAAGCCACTGTAACCCCGAGCGGGGCCACCGCACGGCGCCACCTCCGGGCGCCGGGGTGACCTCCGGGACGCCCCGCCGGGCGCCGGCAGGCGGGGTCAATCGCAGACCGAGGCCAGCAGATACTCCACGGTGATGGTCTCACCGAGCGGCACGTCGTCCGCAGCGCCGTCGACGGTGATCGTGTTGGCGTCGGGATCGTAGCTCCACGCGCCGAGAGCGCGGCCGCCGTAGCGCACCTCCAGGGTGGCGATCACCGGGCGCTCCTCCAGCGGGTACGTGGTCATGCCGTCGGCGGACGAGACGCTCACCCGGGCCAGCGCCTCGAAGATGTCGCCCCACTCCTGCTCGCAGAGATCGAGCGTCGCCCCGCCGGTGAGCTGGGCGGCCTCGCGCGCCTTGCCGCCGTCCGCGCACCGGCCCCCCGCGCCCGTGACCGCAGACACCACCAGATCCTGCGGGTCCGCGAGCCGCCCGGTGATGGCGTCCAGGTAGATCGCCGTGCCGTCGGGTGAGGCCTCGGGGCGGTCGGTGATGAGCACCACGTGGAGCTGCGTGTTCGGCCGCAGGAAGCCCTCCAGGCACTCGCCGAGGTCCGTGCGGTCCAGCGTGGAGGACGCGGTCTGGAGCAGGGTGGGCGACACCGTGTCGAGCCCCGGGTTGAGGCCGTAGGCCAGCGCCAGGGCGGGCAGCGCTGGCTCGTAGTTCCGATAGAGCCCCGCGTGCAGGTAGGGGTCGACGGTGGTGTAGCAGCTCGCGGAGGGCGAGGTCACCGCCACGAACCAGTCCACCCGACCGGCGTCGAGGATCTCGAACAGGGTCTCGGTGTCCTGCTGCGCGGCGGTGAGGCGGCTGGTCATCTGCGGAGAGGGGTCGATGACGAAGAGCAGATCCGCCTGGGTTCCCGGGAGGTTGGGGAAGGTCTCGACCACCCGGCCGCCGGGCACGCCCAGCCCGGACACCGCGAGGTCCACGACGGGAGCGGCCGGGTCGTTGGAGGCGACCTGCACGGACGCGGCCTGGCTGCCGCCCACGGTGGGCGCAAAGTGGACCCGGAGCGCGGCCTGCGCGCCCGGGTCGAGCACGTCGGGCCAGGAGAAGGGGAGGGAGAAGTCCGCGCTGCCGGCCAGGGAGATGCCATCGATCTCCAGCGGCAGGGAGCCGTCGTTGAGCAGAACCACGTCGGCGTCCGCGCCGCACCCCACCGCAAGGGGGTCGAAGGTGATGGTGTCGGGCACGACCCGGGCGACCGGCGCCTCCCCGACGCCCGCCAGATCGACGCGGATCGCGCCGTTGGGGAACAGCAGCGCGCGCTCCATGCCGTCGGAGTCAGGCGCGAAGCGCACCGTGACGTCCAGGGACTCATTGGGGGACAGCTCCACGAGCGCGGGGGCGTCGGAGGTGAACGCCTCGCTGCCCACGACCCAGCTCAGTCCGGCCACCACCAGGGCGCCGTCCCCGACGTTGGTGGCGGTGAACCCCTGCTCGGCCTCGCCCTCCGTGAGCACGTCCAGGGTGCCGAAGTCCAGCTCGGTGCGATCGATGCGCAGCGCACCGACCCCCTGGGCCAGCGGCACGTCGTCGGCACCCGGGCCAGGGCCTAGCGGGTCGCAGGCGGTCAGCAGGAGGAGGGGGGCCAGCACAGGAGCAGTGTAGCGCGCGTCGGACCGGGGTGTGATCAGGGGCGCGCGCCGACGCCCAACGACAGGCCGTGGTGGACCACCGAGTACGGGGCGTCCTGGTAGCGCCAGGCCAGCAGATGGGCCTCATATCTCAACACGACATACCTACGATCGGTCACATCGAGCCGCAGGGTGGCCTGGGCCCCCGGGGAGATCGCGAGCCCCGCCTGCCGATAGCCGGTGTCGTCGACGTCCCGGAACTGGCGGTAGAGCGTGCCGGCGTCCAGGCTGGGGCCCACGGTGATGGGCGCGCGGTGGAGCTGCCAGCCGGCGTTCACGCCGAAGGTCAGCTCGCCGGCCCGCACCATCAGCGGCACCTGCTGCGTACCCAGGACCTCCAGCGTGCCCGCGCCGTAGGTGAGCTGCGCGTGCAGCTCAGGCACGAAGCGCGGCGGCCCGAGCTGGGGCAGCACCAGCGCGGCGTCCACGGTCGCGACCGCCGGGTGGACCAGCGGCTGACCCGGGCCGTGCCGCAGGCCCGCGCCGGCCGTGACCTCAATCGCGGTCCCGCTGGAGGGGAGGAGGTCCTCTGCCATCACGGTCTCGCCGGCCTGGACCCGCACCGAGCGCCGGGTGAGGGTGCGCCCGTACTGATCCTGGATCTCGATGTCGTGGCGGCCGGGCTCCAGGGTCACGACCTCGGGCAGCACGCCGCGGGGCTGGCCGTCCACCAGGACCCGGGCGCTGGCCAGCAGGGCGTCGGTGGCGGCGAGCAGGGCACGCTCGGCGCCCGAGCGGGTGGCCTCGCTGCCCGCCAGGTAGATGTCCTCGCGCCCGACGACCCGGTACTCGGCGCGCGGGACCTGCATGCCGCCGGTGTAGTGGATGGTCTTGTCCCGCGCCCAGTCGTGGGCCTCGGTGACGTCCACCAGCCCGTCGCCATCCAGATCGGCGCTGCTGGCGCCGTCGGTGAGGGCCTCGATGAGGAAGTGGGTGTAGACCCCGTTGCCCAGGTTGGGGTCCTCCATCGCCGGCTGGTAGTACTGAGCGGCGAACAGCCGGGCCTCGGACTCGGAGACCTCGCGCAGCCCGCGCGGGGCGGGCGGCTCGCCGCGCATGCTGGCCAGCAGGGCGGCCGTGCGCGGGTCGAGGGAGGACTTGTCCCGGCCGTTGTGGCAGGTGTCCATGATCAGGACCCGGCGCCGGGCCTCGACGGTGGCGACCTGCTCCTCCAGCCACGACACGGCGAGCCCGGTGTCGGGGGCAGCGCCGAGCTGGCCGTCGGAGGGCAGGAACCAGAGCTGCGTGCCGTCGACCGGGTCGATGGTGAGCGTGCCGTGCCCCGAGAGGTACAGGAGGAAGGTGTCGTCGCGCTGCAGGTCGGAGGTCGCGAAGGCGATGGCCTCGGCGATGCCCTCCGATGTCGTGGCGTCCGCGCCGGTGACGACCATCACCCGGTCGAAGCCGCCGATGGCGGGGTCTTCCAGGGCGTGGCCCAGATCCTGCGCGTCCTTGGCCGCGAAGCGCAGCGGGGTGAGGGCGGGGTCGGCGTAGCTGTCGACGCCGATGAGCACAGCCACACGGCGCGGCGCGTAGACGTCGTCCAGCGCCCCGGTGGAGGGGCTCGTGCCCAGGGACCCCGCGAGCGCGGCGGCGGTCATGGCCAGCCCAAGCGTCATGGGGTCACCTCCAACCAGATGGCATCACACCCGAACCCGGCGCGGCGGGCGGCCTCGCACAGGCCCTCGGCGCCTTCAGTCTGCCCGGCCCCGAGGCCGGTCTGCAGCGCCTCCGAGAGGGCGGCGCCCGGCAGCGGCCCGGAGGTGCTGATCAGCGCGAAGGCCGCGCTGGGGTCGCCGGGCTCGATGGTCCACGCCAGGGGCTGGCCGTCTTCCAGAAGATCGGCCTCGCCCGCCGGCATCGCCCGCTGGACGAGCACCTCGACCCGGCCATCGGTCGCCGTGACGAGGTGGACCCAGCCGTCGGTGCCGAGCTGATAGCGGAAGTAGAGCTGGTCACCCGGCGCGTAGGCCGCCCCCTCCCGGAGACGCTCAAGACGGCCTGCGTGGCGGGTCGCGACCTTCAGGGCGACGACCGGGGCGGACTCCTCCAGACCCCGCGCGACCATCTGATCGGGGTCGCCGACCGGGTCGGGCGCGCGGATGACGGCAACCACCGCGGCCGCGGCGGCCAGCCCGGCGATGAGCCAGGCGCGACGCGGGCGGGTGTTCGCGGGGGCCGGGGCCTCGACGGCGGCGCGCTCGGCGGCCCGCTCGACCTCGACAGCGGCCAGCGTCTGCGCCAGCAGCTCGGGCGGCGGGGCGGCCTCCTCCAGCTCGCTGCGGGCCTCGGGGCCTGGATCCGGGCCGACGCCGAGCAGCCACGCGGTCGTGGGGTCGAGCTTCATGAGCGCACCCCCAGCAGCTCGCGCAGGGCCTTGCGGGCGCGGGACACCCGGGCGCGGGCGTTGGCGGCGGAGATGCCGAGCTGCTCGGCCAGCTCGTTGTGATCGAAGCCGTGGACCGCCCCCAGCAGGAAGGCCTCGCGCAGCGGCTCCGGGAGCTTGTCGATGGCAGCCTCCAGGGTGAGGCGCTCCTCGGGGCGGTTGCGAGGCGCGGGGGTCGGGCGGGTCAGCTCCACCGTGTCGATGCGGCGCTGGTCGCGTCGTCCGCTGTCACGGCGGGTGTTCACCGCAATGCTGAACAGCCAGGGGCGGAACGCCTGCCCCGGATTCCAGGTGCTGCGGGCGCGGTGGACCTTGAGCCAGGTCTCCTGGAACAGCTCGGCCGCCAGCTCGGGCTGGCGGGTCTTGCGCAGCAGGTAGCCGTACACCGTCCGGTTGTGCCGGTCGAACAGCACCCGGTAGGCGGCGGCATCGTCGGCCTGCACGCGCTCCATCAACTCCTCATCGCTGAGCTGGTCGAGGTCCATCGACGACCTTCGCTCCCTGTTACGCCGGGTCTGCCCCTGGTGTGACAGCCGCACCCCGCGCGGCCCGCCGGTCCCGCCAGAGGCTCAGCAGGATGCCGCCAGCGGCGAGGGTGCAGAGCCAGGCGAACACATCCCCGATGTGGCGGTAGACGGTGTCCACCCGGCCCACCGGGGACTCGATGATGCGGATGACCTCGGTGAAGGGCTCGGTCTCGTTGGTGATCCGCCCGGTGGGGGAGACGTTGAAGGAGACGCCGGTGTAGGCCAGCCGCACCATGGGGACGCCCAGCTCGACCGCCCGCACCGCCGAGAGCATGCCGTGCTGGTGGGGCGCGGCGGTGTCCCCGAACCAGCCGTCGTTGGTCACGTTGACGAACAGATCGGCGTCGGAGAGCTGCTTGCGCACGAAGGAGGAGAGGATGGCCTCGTAGCAGATGGGGGTGGTGAAGCGGACCTCCTGCCCGCCGTGGGTCGTGAACTGGAAGACCAGCGGCACCTCCCCCGCGCGGAAGTCGCCGGGGCCCTTGATCCACTCCCGCAGGATCGGGAAGGTGTCAGCCAGCGGCAGGTACTCGCCGAAGGGCAGCGGCACCATCTTGTCGTACCGATCGAGCAGCTCGCCCTTGTCATCCAACAGGTAGATGGAGTTGCGCTGCTCGATGTAGACGCGGCCGGTGTCCGGGTCGGTCTTGCGCTCGGCGAAGCCGCCGCCGAACACGATGGGCGCGTCCAGGCTGCGGGCCAGGTTGGTCATCAGGGAGCCGACCCGGGCGCCGCGGGGGTCGTATGGGGTCGCGCCCTCGGGCCAGATGACGAGGTCCATGTCCTGGCCGATGAGCTGGCTGGTCATCTTCACCCAGGAGAGCATGGCGTCGCGGGCCGAGCCCTGCATGCGCTCCTTCATGGTGATGCCCTGCTGGAGCTGGGTGACCCGGATGCGGGGCATGGCGTCGACCAGGGCGTCCACCCGCGGGACCCGCCACGCGCCATAGGCGACGTTGCCGAGCCACAGCCCGGCGGTGACCAGCCCGACGGCCCAGGGCACCGGGCGCCCCTCGCGCGCGCGGTAGAGGGCCTCGGCCAGCGCGCAGTTGGTGAGCAGGACCAGGTAGCTGACCCCGTACACCCCGGTGACCGAGGCGAGCTGCCAGGTCTCCGGCGTGCGGTACTGGGAGACGCCCTGGTAGTAGGGGAACAGCGCGGGGGCGAGGAACTCGGTGGCCACCTGCAGGGCAGGGATGGCGAAGACCCAGGCCGAACCGATCTTCTGGCGGAACGGGTGGACCGACCCGAACACGATGGCGTAGGGGAAGGCGAAGAAGAACGCGAACACCCCCACCAGCAGCCAGGCCACGGGCGCGGGGATGCTGGAGAAGATGATGATCGTGTCGGAGAGCCAGGAGAACAGCGAGAAGACCGCCACGTACCCGGCGGCGTAGGACAGCAGCAGGTTGCGGCGCAGCTCGCCCCCCCGGAGGGCCCACAGGAGCGGCACGAAGGCGAACCAGTGCAGCCAGTGGAGGTTCATGGGGGGCGAGATCACCGTCAGCACGAGCCCGGAGGCGAGCGCGGCGAGCAGGCGGAGCGCGAGGCCCATCACTCGGTCTCCCAGCGGGGGGCGGTGTCGGTGAGGAAGGCCTGCACGCCGATGGGGGGCTCGCCGGAGCTGATGGCGGCGGCGCCTGCCTCGGTCTCCATCGCCAGCAGGGGGGCCTCGCCCGCGCGGCTGGCGACGCGGAGGACCTCCAGGGCACGGGCGGTGGCGAAGGGGCCGGACAGGGCCAGGTCGTCCACCCAAGCGAGGGCGGCCTCCAGAGCGGCGCCGTCGGTCAGCCGCTCCACCAGCCCCCGCTGCAGCGCCTCGGTGGCGTCGACGCGGCGGCCGGTCAGGATCAGATCGGTCGCGGCACCCGGGCCCAGCAGGCGGGCCAGGCGTACCGTGCCGCCGAGGTCGGGGATCATGCCCATGCGGGTCTCCCGGAGGGCGAAGTAGGCGGTGTCTGCGGCCAACCGGACGTCGCAGGCCAGCGCGATCTCCAGGCCGCCGCCCGCGCAGGCGCCGTCGATGGCCGCGACGACGGGCACCGGCAGCGTCCCCAGCCGGTCGAGGATGCCCTTCAGCTCATCGAGCAGCGCCCGCGCCGGTCCGGGGTCGCCCTCCACGAAGCTGGGCGCCAGGCGCGCGATGACCGGGTTGTCCGGCCGGACGTCCATGCCCGCGCAGAAGTGCCCGCCCGCCCCGGTGATCACCGCCGCGCGGAACGCCCGGGTCCCAGCGATGGTGGCGACGTGGGCGTCGAGCTGATGCCACATGTCCAGGTGCATGGCGTTGCGCGGGGGGGCGCGGAGGGTGATCACCGCCGCCGCGCCACGCCGTTCGAGCGTCACAGAACCTGCGGTCATGGGGGGCTCCGGCGAGGACGCCGCATCGTAACCGGTGCCGCCGCTCATCGCTGCGGCAGCGGGGGCATCTCGACGGGGGGCAGCTCCTCCTCGAAGGTGCGCATGACGTCGTCGCGGGCGCCCCGGTTGTAGCGCAGCGCGGCGTCGGCGGCGCCGTAGATGTTGCCGGCGTAGAAGCCCACGCCGAAGAACGCGGCGATCCCGAACGCGGGCCAGGCGCGCTGTCGGGCGGCGAGGGCCATGCCCGAGAAGAACACCGCGTTGACCGCGAACGCCGAGAGCGCCTCCCGGGGCTGACGGGCGTAGAGCTGGCCGGCCCCGGGCAGGGCCCCCGAGAGTGCGGCTGCCAGCACAGGACGCTTCCAGCGGGGCGGCGCGGTGAGGGTCTGACGCAGGGCCGGGGAGATCGGCTGCCCGGCGCCCTCGAGCTGGGTCAGCGCCATGCTGAACCGCCCGGACTCCGCCAGCCCCCAGGCCGCGCGCTGGGCGGCGGGCGAGGCCCAGGGGCTGTCGGCGTGGGCGGCCAGGTAGTCCTGGTACATGCGCACCCCCTGCACGGGGAACTGCGTGAGCCAGGCCTCGGCGAGGGCGAGCTGGGCCAGCTCGGCGACCGGCGGCGCATCGGCCTGCTGGCGCAGCGCGTCGAGGTCCACCATCGCGGCGTCGGCCTCGCCCAGCGCGAGGCGGGCCAGGGCCTCCATGTAGCGCAGCTCGGCCTGCAGGACGGGGGAGGGCGGCGCGTCGAGCTGACGGCGCAGCGACTCGGTGCGGACCCCCTGGAAGTCCTCGGCCCGGTAGAGGTGGATCAGCAGGGGGATGGGGTCGGCGACCGCCGGGGGCTGGGGCGGCGCGGGCTCCGGGGGGGTGGCGTCGGGGGCCTCAGAGGCAGAGATCGGCCCCGTCGGTTCGCTGGCCGCGACACCAGGCGCCGCTGAGAACAACACGAGCAGGAGGATGATCAGCGAGCGGATCCAGCGCGTGGAGGCCATCGGGGGCGGGCTCATAGGCCGCCGCGTTCGCGTCGCGCAGCAGCCGGTCGAAGGTCAGCACGACCCCGCCCAGGCCGTCGCGCGAGACCGCCTGGCGGGCGTAGAGGGAGCAGGAGGGGCGCAGTGGGCAGCGCGGCCCGTCACCCGGGCTGATGGCGGTCTGCCAGATGCGGAGGCCCAGGTGGGCGGTGGCGTCGAGCAGGCCATGGCTGACCGGACGCTCGTCCTGCAGCATGCGCGCCGGGTCGGGCTCGGCGTGCGCGAGGGTGGAGAGCAGCGCGATCAGCAGCATGGGGCCTGAATAACCGACCCCCGACCGGGGAGCCCGGCCGGGGGTCACGTCGGGGCAGGGGAGGGAGGGTCAGAAGCCGCCCATGCCGCCCATGCCGCCCATACCGCCCATGCCACCCATGTCACCGCCCGGAGCCGGCTTGGCCTTCTCGGGCTTCTCGGCGATGACGGCCTCGGTGGTCAGGAGCAGGCCGGAGACCGACGCGGCGTTCTGGATCGCGGAGCGGGTGACCTTGGTGGGGTCGATGACGCCCATCTCCAGCATGTCGCCGTACTCCTCGGTCGCGGCGTTGAAGCCGAAGGCGCCCTCGCCCTTGCGGACCCGGTCCACCACCACCGCGCCGTCCACGCCGGCGTTCTCGGCGATGGCCAGCAGCGGGGCCTTGACCGCGTCGCGGATGATCTGCACGCCGAAGCGGCCGTCGCCGTCGACCTCCAGGGCCTCCAGCGCGTCCAGGGTGCGGATGAGGGCCACGCCGCCGCCGGGCACGATGCCCTCCTCGACGGCCGCGCGGGTGGAGTTCAGGGCGTCCTCGACCCGGGCCTTCTTCTCCTTCAGCTCGACCTCGGTGGCCGCGCCGACGTAGATGACCGCCACGCCGCCGATCAGCTTGGCGAGGCGCTCCTGGAGCTTCTCGCGGTCGTAGTCGGAGGTGGTGGTCTTGATCTGGCTGCGGATCTGCTTGACGCGGCCCTTGACCGCCTCACGGGAGCCGGCGCCGTCGACGATGACGGTGTCTTCCTTGGTGATGACCACGCGCTTGGCGGTGCCGAGGTCGCCCAGGTCGACGCTGTCGAGCTTGATGCCCAGGTCATCCATGATGGCGCGGCCGCCGGTGAGGATCGCGATGTCCTCGAGCATGGCCTTGCGGCGGTCGCCGAAGCCGGGGGCCTTCACCGCGGCGATGTTGAGGGAGCCGCGCAGCTTGTTGACCACCAGGGTGGCCAGGGCCTCGCCGTCGATGTCCTCGGCGACGACCAGCAGCGGGCGGCCGGTCTCCAGGACCTTCTCCAGGACCGGGAGCAGGTCCTTCATGGTGGAGATCTTCTTCTCGTGGATGAGGATGTAGGGATCCTCGAGCACGACCTCCATGCGCTCGGAGTCGGTCACGAAGTAGGGCGACAGGTAGCCGCGGTCGAACTGCATGCCCTCGACGATCTCGAGCTCGGTCTTGAGGCCCTTGGCCTCCTCGACGGTGATGACGCCGTCCTTGCCGATCTTCTCGACGGCGCGGGCCAGGATCTCACCGATCTCGGTGTCGCCGTTGGCGGAGATGGTGCCGACCTGGGCGATGGCCTTGGCGTCGTGGGCGGGGGTCGAGATCTTCTTGAGCTCGGAGACGACGACGGTGACCGCCTCTTCGATGCCGCGCTTGAGGTCCATCGGGTTCACGCCAGCGGCGACGAGCTTGGAGCCGCTGCGGTAGATGGCCTGGGCGAGCACGGTGGCGGTGGTGGTGCCGTCGCCCGCGACGTCCGAGGTCTTGGAGGCGACCTCCTTGACCATCTGGGCGCCCATGTTGCGGAACTTGTTCTTGAGCTCGATCTCCTTGGCGACGGTGACGCCGTCCTTGGTGGACACCGGAGCGCCGAAGCTCTTCTGGATGACGACGTTGCGGCCCTTGGGGCCGAGGGTGACCTTCACCGCGTTGGCGAGCGTGTCGACGCCGGCGAGGATCTCGTTACGAGCCGGGCCAGCGAACTGGATCTCCTTGGCTGCCATTGTCTTCTCCGTGGAATTCGTGAGGATTCGTCAGGGATGGGGGACGGATCAGGCGTCGAGGACGGCGAGGATGTCCTCGTCGCGGAGCACGACGTGCTCCTCGCCATCGAGCTTGAACTCGTCGCCCGAGTACTTGCCGAAGAGCACGCGGTCGCCCACCTGGACGGCGGGGGCGCGGCGGGAGCCGTCAGCGAGGCGCTTGCCTGGGCCGACGGCCACGACCTCGGCCTCCTGGGGCTTGTCCTTGGCGGACTCGGGGATGAAGAGGCCGCCGGCGGACTTCGCCTTGGCCGCGACGCGCTTGAGGAGGATGCGATCGTTCAGGGGCCTGAATGCCATGGTGTCGTTGCTCCTGTACGTTGGGTTGGACCGGCGCACGGGCCGGCAGGTTTACTTCCAGGGAGCAGACGGGTAGGCACCGGCGCTGTCGGCGTCAAGGTTCGAAATGGAAGAACACCGCGCGGCGGGACCGCGCGGTGTCTCCGGTTTCCAGAGGAGACGGGCTGCCGGCAGACTCCGGACAGGGCCTCCCAGGCAGACGCGAGCCGGGTCAGGGCAGGGGTTCAAGGGCATCGCGTCGGCCGTGCCCCCTGTAGATGCATGGGGCGTGCCAGTTGTAAGTGGCTGAAATTTCGTGGCGCGATCCAAGGGGGCCCGAAAAACCGCGACATCCGCGCCACGCCGGGGGCCAGGAGGTTGACGGCGCACGGCCCGCGATTAGCTATCGGGTCGAACGCCGGCCTCCCGGCGAGGTCATCAGGAAACCCCAGCCTGCAGACATCCGGTCTCGGGTCGTCTGCCGAGGCCCGCTAAACGAGGAAGACACATGGGCAAGATCATAGGAATCGACCTGGGTACGACCAACTCGGTTGTCGCCGTCATGGAAGGCGACAGCCCGACCGTCATCGTGAATGACGAGGGTTCGCGCACCACGCCTTCCGTCGTCGGCTTCACGAAGGATGGCGATCGCCTCGTCGGCGTCACCGCGCGTCGCCAGGCCATCACCAACCCCACCAACACCGTCTTCTCGGTGAAGCGCTTCATGGGCCTCCGGTTCGATGAGGCCGGCACCGAGATCGGTCGCGTCCCTTATGATGTCGTCAAGGGCGACAGCGGCGACTGCCGGATCAAGGTCCAGGGCAAGCAGTTCTCCGCCCCCGAGATCTCGGCGATGGTCCTCCAGAAGCTCAAGCTGCAGGCCGAGAAGTACCTGGGCCAGCCCGTGACTGCGGCGGTCATCACGGTGCCGGCCTACTTCAACGACGCCCAGCGCCAGGCCACCAAGGACGCCGGCCAGATCGCGGGCCTCGAGGTCAAGCGCATCATCAACGAGCCCACTGCGGCGGCCCTGGCCTACGGCATCGACAAGAAGGATGACGAGACCGTCGCCGTCTATGACTTCGGTGGCGGCACCTTCGACGTCTCCATCCTGGAGGTCGGGGACAACGTGGTCGAGGTCAAGTCCACCGCCGGTGACACCCACCTGGGCGGCGACGACGTCGATCAGGTCCTCATCGAGTGGCTCATCGCCGAGTTCAAGGCTGAGCACGGCATCGACGTCTCCAAGGACAAGATGGTGCTCCAGCGCCTCAAGGACGCCGCGGAGAAGGGCAAGATCGAGCTGTCGTCCTCCCCGACGACCAACATCAACCTGCCCTTCCTCAGCGCCGACGCCTCCGGGCCCAAGCACCTCATCCGCGACCTGTCCCGCTCCAAGTTCGAGCAGATGATCACCCCGATCATCGAGCGGACCCTCGGCCCCTGCCGTCAGGCCCTCCGCGACGCCGGCCTCAGCCCCAGCGACATCGACGAGGTCATCCTGGTCGGCGGCTCCACCCGCATCCCGATGGTGCAGGAGAAGGTCAAGAAGCTCTTCGGCAAGGAGCCCAACCGCTCGGTGAACCCCGACGAGGTCGTCGCGGTCGGCGCGGCCATCCAGGGCGGCGTGCTCTCCGGCGATGTCACCGACATGCTGCTGCTCGACGTCACCCCGCTGAGCCTCGGCATCGAGACCCTGGGCGGGGTGTTCACCAAGCTCATCGAGCGCAACACCACCATCCCCTGCAGCAAGAGCGAGATCTTCTCGACCGCGGCCGACAACCAGACGGCGGTGGACGTGCAGGTCTACCAGGGCGAGCGCCCGATGGCCAAGGACAACAACCTCCTGGGCAACTTCCGCCTCGACGGCATCCCCTCCGCGCCCCGCGGCGTGCCCCAGGTTGAGGTCACCTTCGACCTGGACGCCAACGGCATCCTGAACGTGTCCGCCAAGGACAAGGCCACCGGCCGCGAGCAGCACATCACCATCACCAGCAGCTCGGGCCTGTCCAAGGACGAGGTCGAGCGCCTGGTCCGCGAGGCCGAGACCAACGCCGCCGAGGACTCCCGCAAGAAGGAGATCATCGAGTCGCGCAACAACCTCGACAACCTCGTGTACCAGACCGACAAGCTGCTCAACGAGAACCGCGAGAAGCTCCCGGCTGACAGCCTCAGCGGCGTCGAGTCGGCGCTGGAGAAGGCCCGCGAGGCCCTCGACAGCGACGATCTCAGCGTCCTCAAGGGTGCGTTCGACGCGCTGACCTCGGCCAGCCACAAGCTCGCTGAGGGCCTGTACGGGCAGGGCGGCCCCACGCCGGGCTCCGGCCCCGCTCCGGGGCCTGACGCCAGCGGCGCCCAGCCGGGCGGCGACGACGACGTGATCGACGCGGAGTTCGAGGAGGCCTGAGCCCAGGCTCCGGTGCCCAGCCATCGATCCTGAGATCGGGTCGGTGGCTGGTCGCCGTTTCGGAGGAACGACGTGGAAGCCAAGCGCGACTACTACGAGGTCCTGGGTGTGCCCAAGGAAGCGGACAAGGCCGCGCTCAAGAAGGCCTACCGCAAGCTGGCGCTCCAATACCACCCCGACCGGAACCCGGACGACGCCGACGCCGAGGCGAAGTTCAAGGAAGCGTCCGAGGCCTACGAGGTGCTCTCGGACGACCAGAAGCGCGCCACCTATGACCGCTACGGTCACGAGGGGCTGCGGGGCGCCGGGTACAACCCGGGCTTCCAGGACATGGGCGACGTGTTCACCCATTTCGGCGACATCTTCGACGAGCTGTTCGGCGGGGGTGGCCGAGGGCGGGGCGGCGGACAGCGCCGCGCCGCGCGGGGCGCCGACCTGGAGTATGGGCTCCGGCTGGAGTTCATGGAGGCCATCGAGGGCAGCAAGAAGGAGATCGAGGTCACCCGCCACAAGCACTGCGAGCCCTGCGGCGGCTCGGGCGCAGAGCCGGGATCGCCGCCACAGACCTGCCCGACCTGCAACGGCGTGGGCGAGGTCATCCAGCAGCAGCTCTTCCTGCGCTTCCGCGCCACCTGTCCGGCGTGTCAGGGCCGCGGCAAGACCATCGGCACCCCGTGCCGCGCCTGCGCGGGCCGAGGGCGGGCGCGGACCCGCGACAAGCTGACGGTGCAGATTCCGGCAGGCGTGGACAACGGCAACCAGCTCCGGATCCCCGGCAAGGGGGACATCGGCAGCCCTGGCGGGCCGTCGGGCGACCTCTACGTCACCCTCCATGTCCAGCCGCACGACTTCTTCAAGCGCGAGGGCCTCGACATCTTCTGCACCGTGCCCATCGGCTACCCCCAGGCCTGCCTGGGCACCGAGATGGAGATCCCCACGGTGTACGGCGAGGAGACGCTGGAGGTCCCCCGCGGCACCCCCTCGGGCAAGGTGATGACCCTGCGCGGCAAGGGCGTGAAGGGCATCAACGGGCGGGGCCAGGGCGACCAGCACATCCAGGTCGTCGTCGAGGTCCCCAAGAAGCTCTCTCCCCGCGAGGAGGAGCTGATCCGGGAGCTGGCCACCCTCCAGGAGGGGAAGGTCGGAGAGAAGGGATTCTGGAAACAGTTCAGGGAGAACCTGGGGTTGTAGGATGACGGACAAGCGGACGCAGGCGCAGCAGCGAATCGCAGAGCTGACCCCCCCCGTCAACGCGCTCAAGGAGCGCCTCGACGCCCTCCGCGCCGAGATCGGCAAGGTCGTCGTGGGCCAGCGGTACATGATCGAGCGGCTGCTCATCGGGCTGTTGGCCGACGGGCACCTGCTCCTGGAGGGGGTGCCGGGGCTGGCCAAGACCACCGCGGTGAAGGCCCTCGCCCAGGCGATCGACGCGGACTTCTCCCGGCTCCAGTTCACGCCCGACCTGCTGCCCGCCGATGTGCTGGGCACGCAGATCTACAACCCGAAGGACGCGAGCTTCTCCACCCGGAAGGGTCCGGTCTTCGCCAACCTGGTGCTGGCCGACGAGATCAACCGCGCCCCGGCCAAGGTCCAGTCGGCGCTGCTGGAGGCCATGCAGGAGCGGCAGGTCACCATCGGGGATGAGACCTTCGCCCTGCCCGCGCCCTTCCTGGTGCTCGCGACCCAGAACCCCATCGAGCAGGAGGGCACCTACCCCCTGCCCGAGGCCCAGGTCGACCGCTTCATGCTCAAGATGAGCGTGGGCTACCCCTCCCGCGCCGAGGAGCGGGAGATCATGCGGCGGGCGGCGGCCCCCACCGAGCCCATCCAGCCGGTGATCGCGGCGAGCGAGCTGATCGAGGCCCAGCGCCTGGTGCGGCAGGTCTGGATGGAGGACGTCGTCGCCGAGTACATCATCGAGGTGGTCGCCGCGACGCGGGATCCCTCGTCCATCGACCGGGAGCTGTCCCGGTTCATCCAGTTCGGGGCGTCGCCGCGCGCGTCCATCTCCCTGGCGGCGGCGGCCCGGGCCCACGCGGTGCTCAACGGCCGGGCCTTCGTCACGCCCGACAACGTCAAGGCCGTCGGCCTCGACGTGCTGAGGCACCGGGTCCTGCTCACCTACGAAGCCGAAGCCGAAGAGCTGACGGCCGACGCCGTCGTCAAGCGCATCTTCGAGCACGTCAAGACCCCTTGAGACCCCCATGCTGACCCCCGAGGAGCTGAGACAGATCCGGCGGGTGTCCATCCAGGCCGGCCGGCGCGTGAACTCCCTGTTCGCGGGGGGATACCGGTCAGCCTTCAAGGGCCGGGGCATGGAGTTCGAGGAGGTCCGCCCCTACGTGCCGGGCGACGACGTGCGGCACCTGGACTGGAACGTCACCGCCCGCTCCCAGACGCCCCACGTCAAGGAGTTCCGGGAGGAGCGGGAGCTGACGCTGGTCCTGGCGGTCGACGTGTCCGGCTCGATGGCCTTCGGCGACGGCGGGCGCGACGGGCGCACCGACAAGCGGCTCCAGCAGGCCCGTGTGGCGGGGGCGCTGGCCTACGCCGCCACCCGCAACAACGACCGCGTCGGCCTGATGGCCTTCACCGACACCGTCGAGCGCTATGTGCCGCCGCGCAAGAGCCGCAGCCACGCCTGGCGGGTCATCCGCGCCATCTTCGAGCACCGGCCGACCCGCCCCGGCACCGACCTGTCCGGGTCCCTCGAGTACCTCGGGCGCGTCCTGCGCCGCCGGGCGACGGTCTGCGTGATCTCCGACTTCATCGGCGATCCGGGCCACGAGCGCGCCCTCGCCGCGCTGGCCTCCAAGCACCGCGTCCACGCCCTGCTCGTCCACGATCCCCTGGAGGAGCGGGTCCCGGACGTCGGGCTCATCGAGCTTGTGGACGCGGAGTCCGGCCAGCGACGGCTGGTGGACACCCGCACCCTGGCCAGGCCGAGGCCGGTCAAGGAGCGCCTGGGCGCGTTGCGCCGCACCGGGGCCTTCGCCTCCGCGATCGGCACAGGGGACGACCCCTTCCACGTCCTGGAGATGCACTTCCAGCGGGTGGGGGCGATGCGATGACCCTGCTCCTGCTGGTCCTCGCTTGCGGCCCGGAGGGGCTCGCCCCGTCCGAGCCCGAGCCGGTGTCCCTGCACGCCGAGCTGTCCGCCCGCCGCACGGAGCCCGACGCCTCAGCCACCCTGACGGTTCGGGTCCAGGCCGACCCGGGCTGGAGCTACACGCTGCCGCAGCTTGAGACTGAGGGCCTGACGCTGACGCTGGAGGATCCTGAGTCCAGCGTGGACGGTGGTGAAGATGTCTACCGGTTCACCGTCGAAGGGGAGCCGGGCAGCTACGTCGTGCCGCCTCTGCAGGTCGCGTTCACCGGGCCGGCCGGGGAGTCTGTCACCCAGGCGGTCGGGCCGTTCTACCTGGACATCGGCGTGGACGGCCCCGCCTCCACCCTGGAGGATCTCGCCCTGGCGCCCGCGCCCCCCGACCCCATCTGGCCCGAGGTGCTCGCCGGGCTCGCGATCGGAGCGGCGGTGCTCGGCGGGGCGGCCTTCCTGATGCGGCGCCGCCCTTCGGCCCCCGAGCCGCTGCCCCCGCCGATCCCGGCGGACGTCGAGGCCCTGGAGGCCTGGGCCGCCGCCCGCGCCGACGAATCCCTGGGCGAGCACGGCCTCGCCCTGGCCCTCTCCCGCATCTTCCGGCGCTACCTGGAGCGCGCCTGCGCGGTGCCCGCGACCGCCCAGACCTCCTTCGAGGTGCTCGACGGCCTGCACGCCCACCCCCGCTTCACCGCCGCCCTGCACGACCGCGCCCGCCGCCTGCTCACCGCGACCGACCTCATCAAGTTCGCCCGCCAGACCGGCGAGGCGGGGCTGTTCGACGCGCTGGACGCCGACCTGCGCGCGGTGATCGACGCCACCCGCCGCCCGCTGGAGCCGACCGATGTTTGAGCTTCAGCACCCGCTCTGGCTGCTCGCTCTGCTGCTGCTGCCCGCGCTGGCCCTGCGCGAGCGGGGGGGGCGGGCGCGCCTGGGCTGGTCGGCGCTCTCCCGGCTGCGGGAGGGCCGAGGTTGGCGTGTGGCGCTGGCCTGGCTGCCCTCGGCGCTCCGGCTCCTGGGCCTCGCGGCGCTCATCGTCGCGCTGGCCAGGCCGCAGCTCACCCACCGCGAGGTCGTCGTTCGCAGCGACGGCATCGACATCATGCTCGCCCTGGACACCTCGGGCTCGATGGAGGCCCTCGACTTCGTCATCGACGGGCAGCAGGCCACCCGGCTGGACGTCGCTCGCGAGGTGATGGCGGAGTTCATCCAGCGGCGGCCCTACGATCGGCTGGGGCTGGTGGTCTTCGGCGAGGAGGCCTTCACGCAGGTGCCCCTGACCCTCGACGAGGACAGCCTGCTGCGCTTCCTCTCCCAGGTCGAGATCGGCATGGCGGGCGGCAACGCCACCGCCGTGGGGCAGGCCCTGGCGGTGGCCTCCGCGCGCCTGGCCGAGCTGGACGCGCCCTCGAAGGTGGTCATCCTGCTCACCGACGGGCGCAGCAACGCCGGCAAGCTCAGCCCCATGCAGGCCGCCGAGGTCGCCCGCTCATTGGGCATCAAGGTCTACACCATCGGCGTCGGCTCCCATGAGGGACCCAGCCGAGGCATCTTCGGGCTCTTGCGGGGCGGCGGCCGGGAGCAGATCGACGAGCGCACCCTCACCCGCATGGCCGAGCTGACCGGGGCGCAGTACTTCCGGGCCACCGACACCGACTCGCTCCGGGAGATCTACGACACCATCGACAAGCTGGAGAAGACCACCGCCGAGGCCAAGGAGTACGTGCACCGCGAGGAGCTGTACCGCTACGCCCTGCTGCCCGGCCTGGCGCTGCTCGCCCTCCAGCAGCTCCTGGTGGCCACCGTGCTGCGGAGGCTCCCGTGACCCTCGGCGCGCCGAGCTGGCTGCACCTGCTGTGGGCGCTCCCGGTGCTCGTCGGGGTGGTGTGGTGGGCCTCGGCGCGGCGCCGTCGGGACCTCGCGCGGCTGATGGCGGCCGGGCTGCTCCAGCGGCACCTGCCGCCGGGCCTGGAGCAGCGCCGCGCCTGGCGGGCCACGTTGACGCTCCTGGGCCTCTCGCTCGCGGTGGTCGCCGCGGCCCAGCCCCGGTGGGGCTTCACCTGGCGCGACCTGGACGCCGAGGGCCTGGAGGTCATCGTCGCCCTGGACCTCTCCCGCTCGATGGACGCCAAGGACGTCGACCCCTCCCGGCTGGAGCGGGCCCGGCGCGAGATCGGGGATCTGCTGGAGCTGCTGCCCGGCGACCGCGTGGGGCTGGTCATCTTCGCGGCGGGCGCCTACCCCCGGGTGCCGCTGACCGTGGACCATGACGCCCTGCGCACCATCCTTCGGGACACCGACACCGACGTGCTGCAGGCCCAGGGCAGCTCCATCGCCGAGGCGCTGCGCGTCTCTCTCGACCTGTTCGGCGAGGACACCGGGGTCGACCGCGCGGTCGTGCTGCTCTCCGACGGCGAGAGCTGGGACGAGGACACCGCCCAGGCCGCCGCGGCGCTGCAGGAGGCCGGGGTGCGGGTCTACGCCCTGGGCGTGGGCACCGAGGAGGGCGCCCCCATCCCCGAGACCGGCGGCGGCTTCAAGACCGACCGGTCGGGCGAGGTCGTCATCACCCGCCTGAACGAGGACGCGCTGCGCCAGGTCGCGGCCACCACGGGCGGGGCCTATGTGCGCTCGGTGGCCGGCGCCGGGGACGTGCGCGGGCTCGTGGGCGAGCTGCGCTCGGTGATGCAGCGCACCTCGGTGGAGACCCGGCGGGAGAAGGTCTGGGACGAGCGGTTCCAGTACCCGCTCGCCGCAGGCGTCGGCCTCATCATGCTCGGCGTGCTGCTGGGGGACGGGCGGCGCGCGGCCGTGCTGGTCGCCGTGCTGCTGTGCTGCGGGGTCGCCCGCGCGGAGGGCCTGGACGACGCCCGACAGCTGATGGACGCAGGCGAGCCCGGCGAGGCCATCGAGCTGCTCCACCAGCTCCAGGTGGCCGATCCGCAGGATCCCCAGGTGCTCTGGGCGCTGGGGGAGGCCTGCTACGAGGCGGGCCGCTACGCCGACGCCGCCGACGCCTTCGACACCCTGGCCGAGCGCGCCCCCCAGGAGCGCCAGCGCGTCCAGGCCCGCTACAACGCCGGGAACGCCCGCTACCACGCCGGCCGGCTGGACGAGGCGGTGGCCGACTGGGAGCAGGTCCTCTCCCAGGATCCCGACCACGAGGCCGCCAACCACAACGCCGAGGCGGTCCGCCAGGAGATCGCCGCCCGCATGCAGCCGCCCCAGCAGCAGCCGCAGAGCGGCCAGGGCGACCCGGACGCCCAGCCCCAGGACGGAGAGGGCGAGAAGCAGGACGCCCCGCCCCAGCAGGGCGAGAACGGCCCTGAGGCGCCCCCCGACGCGCAGCAGGGCGAGGAGTCCGGCCAGCCCCAGGAGGGGGAGGGGACCCGCCCGGAGAAGGACACCGCGTCGCCCGAGGGCGAGGGGGGCCAGGCCGCCCAGGACACCGGCGCGCCCGAGGACACCGGCAGCCCCTCCGCTGGCGGTGAGGAGGCGCCGCCCGAGGGCGTCGATGAGATGTCCGCCGCCGAGGCCCAGCGCCTGCTGGACGGCGTGGAGGAGGGGCGCCCGCGCGTGGTCGTGCGTGGGGCCTCCAAGGAGAAGGACTGGTGATCCCGCGCGTACTCCGAGCCCTGCTGCCGCTGCTCCTGCTGCTCCTGACCGGGTCGGCGTGGGCCGGGCGGTTGGTGGTGGACGTGGACAGCCGCGCCATCCAGGTCGGGCAGTCCGTGGGCCTCCACCTCACCTTCGTGGACGTGAAGCCCTCCGGTGCGCCCGAGCTGCCCGCCATCGAGGGCCTCCAGCTCGCCTACCAGGGGGCGCGGCAGTCCATCGTCAACATCAACGGGCGCGGCACCCGCACGGTGACCTACTCCTTCATGGCCACCGCGCTCGCCCCCGGGGAGATCACCATCCCGTCCTTCGAGGTGGTGGTGGACAAGGAAGCCCTGCGCAGCGACCCCGTGACCCTCCAGGTGCGCCCTCGGGAGGACGTCGAGGGCGACACCCACATCACCGCCTCGTTCAGCGCCGCGCAGGCCTGGGTGGGGCAGACCCTCGTCTACGGCCTGCAGTTCCGCACGAAGCAGCAGGTCGTCGACCGGCGCTGGACGGCCCCCCCCTTCGAGGGTCTCATCGACGAGCAGAGCGCCGAGACCGAGGTGCGCGAGTACACCGCCGTGCTCGACGGCGAGCCCTGGATGTACATCGAGCTGGGGCAGCCGCTGGTGGTCACCGCCGCGGGCTCCCGCACGGTCGCGCCGGGCGTGCTCACCGTCCAGATCCCCGACCAGCGGCGGGATCAGCGCCGCAGCGGCCCGTTCGGCCTGCGCGCGTTCACCGAGGTGCGCAACGAGGTGTACAGCACGAAGCCCACCGACCTCGTGGTCCGGGAGCTGCCCGAGCCGGGGCGGGACCCGGAGACCTGGTCGGGGCTGGTGGGCAGCTTCACCCTCACCGACGCCGTCAAGGACACCCGCGTCCCCCTGGGGGAGTCGGTCACCATCGAGTACACGCTCCGGGGCGACGGCACGCTGCACGGCTTCACCCTGCCCACGCCCCCGGCGGACGCCGGCTACCGCGCCTACGACGACGAGCCCGAGATCACCGCCACCGTGCGGGATCGGAGCTACACGGCGCGGGGCGTGTTCCGGCGCGCGATCGTGCCCGAGGCCACCGGGCCCCTGACCATCGCGCCCCTCACGCTCCAGGTCTTCGACCCGGCCCAGGGCGGGTACGCGACCCTGTCGACCGAGCCCATCGAGCTGCTGGTGGTCGAGGGCGAGGCGGGCAGCGAGCTGTCCTCGTTCACCGAGGGAGACCCGGACGCGCGCCAGGACGTCGCCGCGCTGGCGGACGACATCCTGCCCATCCACCCCCGGGTCGGCGGCGGCTCGGCGCTGCTCCACCCCGTCCTCGCCGGGCTGGTGGGCGGGGCGCCCTGGGTGGCCCTGCTCGGCCTCACGGTGGTGGACGTGGCCCGGCGGCGCCGACCCCGGGTCGACCCGCGCAAGCAGCTCCGCGGGCGTGTGCTGGCGACCGACGACGCCACCCTCGCTGAGCTGGAGGACCTCTTCCGCGACGCGCTGGGGGTCGCCCTGGGGCGCCCCTCGGCCGGATTGGACCGGGAGACGGCGGCGGGGCTGGTCCCCGAGGAGCTGGCCTCCACCGTCGACGCGCTCTACGCCGACCTGGAGGCGGCCCGGTACGGGGCGGGCGCGGACGCCGACCTGCGGGCGCGGGTCCGGGCCTGCGTCGCCCACCTCCTGGAGGTCCGATGACCGCGCTCCTGCTGATGCTGGGCCTCGCGCTGGCCGCACCTCCCCAGGAGGAGGCCGTCGCGGCCTACCTGGAGGGGGACTACAGCGCCTCGGTAGACCACGGCCTGGCGGCGCTGGAGGCTGGCGCGGTCAACGGAGACGTCTACTACAACCTGGGCAACGCCCTCTACCGGGAGGGCCGGCTGGCCGAGGCGGTGCTGGCCTGGCGCCGGGCCGCGCTCCTGATGCCCCGGGACGGCGACACCGTGGCCAACCTGGAGCGGGCCCGCCGCGAGACCCGCGATCGCATCGAGTGGCCCGCCCAGGGCTCCGCGTTGTTCTGGCGGGACAGCCTCTCCCTGCGCGAGCAGGGCTGGGGGGCGGCGATCCTGCTGGCCCTGGTCGGCGCGTTGGGGCTCATTCGGCGAAAGCGGCCCTTGCCAATCGAGATCCCCGCGCTGCTGCTCGGGGTGCCCGGCGTTCTGCTCGCGGCCTCCACGGCGGTGGCGTGGCAGGAGCTGTCCACCTACCCGGGCGCGGTGGTGCTGGTGGAGCAGGCCCAGGTCCGCAGCGCCGGCGGGGGCGGCGTCGTGATCTTCGAGCTGCACGAAGGCGCCGAGGTCCGCCTGTGGGAGCGGGTCGCCGATCAGGTCCAGGTCGCCCTGCCGGACGGCCGCCGGGGGTGGATGCGGGCGGACGCTCTGGGGGTCGTGGATCCGCGCGCCCCATTCCCGCTCACCCCTCCCGAGCCGAGCGGTTAAACGACAACCGAAACGGAGGCTTTTCAATGAAGCGCACCCTGTCCATGCTCCTGCTGGTGGCGCTCGCCGCGGGCGCGACCGGCTGCTCCTGGGAGAAGCGGGTCAAGAACCTCAGCGACGCCGAGTTCGACCACTACTACGCCCTGCGTCCCTTCATGGAGGACGCCCAGCGCAAGACCTACCTCAAGCTCAAGACCGAGGAGGAGCGCAACGCCTACCTCAAGGAGCTGGGGATCTGGGACTACTTCTACAAGTACGACGCCGCCGAGCGCGACGACATCGTGGCCGGGGACGTGCAGGTGGGCTGGACCAAGGACAAGGTCCTGATGGCCTGGGGCCGCCCCCATGACCGTCAGAAGCTCGCCGGCCGCCAGGCCCAGCGCTCCGAGCTGCTGATCTACCGCTTCGAGGGCCACGAGGACGGCAGCATCCTCATCTGGGAGCCCAACTCCAAGACCGAGTACAAGGCCGTGCGCTTCTTCCGGCGCGAGGTGATCCTGGACGACGACGTGGTCACCGAGATCGCGGAGAAGAACGGCTGGGAATGAGCCCAGGGCCTCTCGAACGGATGGACACCCGACGGCCCGGGCGGGTACCTTGCATCCTGCCTACCTGCACCTCCCTTGAGAGTCGAAGATGAAGGTCGCCCTGGTCAGCCCGTACCCGGACATCACCAACTACGGGCTGCGCACGCTCTCGGCGGTGCTTCGCCAGGCGGGGCACGAGACCCGCTTCATCTGCATGCCGGACTTCGCCGGAGACGGGGAGTTCACCCACATCCGGATGAGCGAGGAGCGCTACCCCCCCGAGGTCATCGCGCAGCTCGTCGCCCTGACCGCCGACGCCGATCTCGTCGGCGTCACGCTGATGACCCACTACTTCGACACCGCCCGGCAGATCACCCGCGCGGTGAAGGACGCCCACGGCGTCCCCGTCATATGGGGGGGCTTCCACCCCTCGGTGCGCCCGGACGAGTGCGCGAAGTGGGCGGACTACGTGGCCATCGGCGACGCCGAGGACCTCATCCTCAAGCTCTGCGAGCGGCTGGAGGCCGGTCAGGCCGACCAGCTCGGCGACATCAAGGGCCTGGTGTGGCGCAGGGGAGAGGACGTCATCCGCAACGCCCCCGGCAGCCTGGAGCAGGAGCTCGACGCCTACCCGCACCCCGACTTCTCCCTCGACGACCACCACATCCTCTTCGAGGGCGAGATCACGCCGCTCACCAAGGATCTGCTGCGGCGGTATCTGCACAACGGCACGGTCAGCCGCATGTTCGGCAAGATCGGCTACCAGACCATGACCGGGCGCGGCTGCCCCCACGCCTGCACCTACTGCGGCAACAGCTTCTACCGCGACCTCTACAAGCGCCAGCGCTACGTGCGCTACCGCTCGGTCGAGGACGTCATCGTCGAGCTGGAGAACGTCAAGCGGGACTACCCCTTCATCAACTTCATCTGGTTCTCCGACGACTCCTTCTTTGGCCGCCCCCTGCCGGACATGCTGCGCTTCGCCGAGGAGTACAAGCGCCGGGTGGGCGACCCCTTCTACCTGCTGGGCTCCCCGGGCACCATCACCGAGGAGAAGTACGAGGCCCTGGTCGACGCCGGCCTGCACTGCATCCAGATGGGCATCGAGCACGGCAGCCCGCGCATCCAGAAGATGATGAAGCGCTCCACGATGGGCAACGACAAGATCCTGCGTTCGGCCGAGATCATCACGAAGTACGCCGACCGCACCGCGCCCCCGCAGTACGACATCATCTACGACCTGCCCTACGAGACCCTGGACGACAAGCTCGACACCCTGCGGCTCATCTCCGAGCTGCCCAAGCCCTACCGGCTCCAGGCCTTCTCGGTCATCTTCTACCCCGGCACCTCGCTGCACACCCTGGCCACCCGCGACGGCCTGGTCCACGACGAGAAGGCCGAGATCTACGACAAGATGTACTTCGAGAAGAACGACACCTACACCAACGTGCTGCTCTACCTCTCGAAGTCCGGGCGCATGCCTCACCCGGTGCTCAAGGCGCTGATCGACCCGCGCGTCGTCCGCGTGGCCACCAGCGACTACGCCCGGCCCTTCGCCTCCATCGCCAAGGCCGGCATCGGCCGTATGCGCGCCCTGCTGCGCAACCCGGCCGTCGAGCGCGCCAAGGCCCTGGGCACCTTCGAGGCCCGCATGACCGGGATGACCGGCGCCGACGCCGGCGCGGTCGCCCCGCGTGCCTCCGACGCCGCCAGGTAGGGAACATCCTCCGGTCAGCGCAGCCCCGCCCTTCCACCTGCGGGCCCGATGGAATAGGGTCAACCCAGGAAGGTGGAGCGTGGGCTGACGATGCGCTGGCGCACAACCGGCAAGGATGGGCGAGTCATCGTGGTGGAGCGGGCTCGCCCGGCGGACGCGGCCGACGTGCTGCGCGTCCACCGCGCTGTGCTGCAGGAGCGCCGCTGGTTCATCACCGAGCCCGACGAGCTGACCGACACCGTGGAGATGAAGGTCGCCGTCATCCGGGAGCTGACGGGGGCCAACAACTGCTGCTTCCTGGTCGCCCGCGTCGACGGCGCGCTGGTCGGCATGGTCATCGTCCAGGGGGGGCGGCTGCGCCGGATGCGCCACGTCGGCAAGCTGGAGATCTACGTCCTGCACGAGGCCCGAGGGATCGGGGTCGGGCGGGCGCTGATGTCCGCCTGCGTCGACTGGGCCACCCACAACCCGGTCATCTGCAAGCTGGGCCTGAACGTGTTCGCCCACAACGAGCGCGCCATCGGCCTCTACAAGGCCTTCGGCTTCGAGCGGGAGGGCTACCGGCCCCGGGAGTACCGGCTGGCCGACGGCACCTGGTGCGATGACGTGCTCATGTATCGCCTCTGCGACACGCCCCCCCAGGAGCCCTGGATGGCGGCGTTTCGCTGAGCGTCAGGCCGGCTTGGCGGTGCTTTCGCCGCGGAGCCGCGACAGGGCTGAGCGTCGCCACCACCGGCCCCTGCGGACGCGGGTGGGCGGCTCGGATGAGGACAGCTCGACCGTGGCCACGGCGACCTGCGCGGGGGTGCGCTGGAGCGCCTGCTCATGGCTGAGGTAGGAGTTGTTGAGGCGGGTGAGGGTGACCGCGGGCAGGTCCGGCGGCGAGAGCTCCAGCTCCATGAGCCGGCGCAGCGCGACCTCGGCCAGGGGAGAGGAGGGGAACTCCTGCACGAAGGCCTGCAGGGCCTCAGGCTGCGCCGCCGCAGGGAGCGCGGAGAGCTGGCGCCAGGCGACGATGTCTTCGCCGGCCTGGACCCGCGCGACGTCCCGGGGCTGGGCCTGGGCGGTGGCGGTCGTGAGGTTGAGGGAGAACGCGAGGGCGAGGAGCAGCATCGAGCGTGTTAGGAAGGAGCTGTGCAGGTTCGGGCCGTCAACTTCCGTGTCCTCGCGCGCCGCTGCGCGTTGGCCCTTGTCTTGGGGCTGCCATCCCGGTCAGCCGCAGGGGAGAGCATCCACGATCTTGAGCTGGGACTCAAGCTGGAAGTGCCTGTCGTCTCGACACCTCTTATCACGGAGGAGGGGTTCGGCCAGGGGCGCGGCGACGGCGTGCTGCACCTCGGGGGCGAGCTGAACGCGGCCTACGCGCTCACCGAGCGCTGGCTCCTGATGGCGCTCGTCGGGACCCGTCGGTCCTACATGGGCTGGGAATCGGTAGAAAACGATGGACCAGCGCCCAGCATCCAGACCCGGACCATGCGCATCCAGGTCGGCATGAAGCGCTCGTTCACCGAGCCACCGACCTTCCCGTTCCTCAGCGCCTCGGCCGGGCTGTGCTCATCCTGGTGGGGGCTGCAGTACGGCACCCTGGAGGGCGATCGCATCAGCCGAGGCCCCGGCGTCGCGATCGGCGCGGGCGTCGATCACTTCCTGTCCCGGCGCGTCGCGGTCAGCGGCGAGCTGCGCGGCTGGGCCGAGCTGCACGGCGCCGAGGCCATCGCCATCGACGGCTGGCGCTTCGAGAGCCGGTACTACCGGGTCGGCGGCTCGCTGCTGGTGGGCTTCACCTTCAACTGAGCGCCTACTCGTCGGCGCTCTCGTCCTCGTACTCGGGCAGGCAGACCTTCACGTCGCCCTCGACCACGCGGAAGCGGAAGCCGCTCTCCGGGCTGCCCCGGTGGGCGTAGTACAGCTCGATGGGGGCCTGCCCGGCGTCCACGCTCACCCGGATCCGCTCGGTCTCGAAGGGGTGGAGCCCCGGCTGGGCGGCGATCTGCTCCCCCTTCCAGAAGACCCAGGCGTCGTCGGCGGCCCCGAGCACGAACTCGATCTCGCCGCGGTCGTAGACCCGCATCCAGGCGTTCCACCGCACCGCGAACAGCGCGGGGTCGCCCTCGCGATCCTCGTCCACCGGCCACCAGTTGGTGCCGAACTCCAGGCTGGCGTCGAAGCGGGTGAAGGTGGGGTCGTCCCACCAGTCCAGCTCGTGGGGGTCGCCGGGGTCGGTGTCCGCGACGGCGTCACCCGCGGTGTCGTCCACCGGGAGGCCGTCGGGGAAGACGTCGGGGTGGGTGACGTCGAAGTTGCTGTAGTGCCCCCAGTAGCCCTCGTAGCAGCTCGTCCAGTCCGGCGCGCTGCCCAGCCCGTCGACCTCGCGGCCCGGGGGCTGCGCGGGCGGCACCTTGGGCGGCTCGCGGACGGTGTACTCCGAGCACCCCAGCGTCAGCGCGGCGAGCAGGAGCATCACTCACCCTCCTCGGCGAACCAGATCGCCGCGTCCGGATAGACCTTGCAGGCCAGCCATTCATTCAGTTGGGCGATCTCCTCGGCCGTGGGCCCGCCCCCGGGAGGCATGGTGGGGACCTCCGGCGTGACCACGCGGGCCTCGATGCGCTCGGCGAAGCGCATGACCTCGACGTAGCTGTCCATGTCGATGCCCACGGGGGCGTCGTTGCGCTGCTCTTCCCGCAGCAGCGAGGAGTGGCAGGCCGTGCAGTGCTTGTCCATGAAGCCCACCCCGAACCCCTCGTAGGTGAGGGGCGGGGTGCGGTCACACAGGCCGGTGTCGGCGTCCCTGTCGCCGCAACCTGCGAGCATCAGCAGGGCCGCCACCCCGAGGTTCATCGAAGCAGGCCCGTCAGCGGCTGGATGCCGGGCAGGTGGTTCTCCGGATCCAGGCCGCCGAGCTGGAGCAGCGCGGTGCCCACGTTCTCGGTGCCGATGATGTCGCCGCTGTCAGAGCGCTGGCCGGTCTCGAAGTCCACCGGCAGGGCGATGAAGCCGTCGTCGGTCTGCCCGAACACCCGGTTGCCGCGCACGCCGGAGCCCGCGACCATCATCGAGGTGTAGGGCCAGTGGTCCCGGCCCATGCTGCCGTTGAAGCGCGGGGTGCGGCCCAGCTCGCTGGCGGCCACCACCACGACCTCGTCGATCAGCCAGGGCGCGTCCCGCCCCGGGGTGGAGGCCAGGTGCTCGAACAGCTCGTGGAGGCCGTCGAAGAAGTTGTCCATCTGGGGCCCGACGTTCTGGTTGCCGCCGTGGGTGTCCCAGCCGCCCGGGATGGAGACCATCGCGCAGCGGCTCAGGCCCAGGCGCATGACCTCGCAGGCCATGATGGCCTGGTCGAGCATCGTGCTCCCGGTGTCGCCCAGGCCGGCTTCGAAGCGGCGGCCCTCCAGCTCCATCGAGCGCTCCAGGCTGCCCAGCAGGTCCTCGGCGCGGCTGGCCCCGAGGCCCTCGCGCGACGCCGCGAACTGCGCCGCGCGCCCGTAGACCAGGGCGTCCATCATGGAGTCGGCCGGGGTGGCGAACGGGTCGGTGCGCACGTCCGGCTGGGTGACGATGGAGCCGTCGATGAGGTCGAGAAGCGTGCCGCCGCCGCCTCGGACCAGGGCGGCGCCCTGGTTGCCCGGGTAGGCGGGCCCCGAGAACACGAGGTGCGGCATGGGGTAGTCGCCGGAGCCGAAGGCCGCCAGGGTGGTGGGCCAGTCGGGGTAGTTGGACGACGAGGTGCCGGTCATCGCCCACTGGCGGCCGGACTCATGCCCGGCGGAGTGGACGTTGACGCCGCGCACCAGGGCGGCCTGGTTGCCCCAGCGGGTGAAGAAGCGGTCCATCGCGGGGCGGTCGTCGCCGCCGGACCAGCTCAGGTTCCCGATCTCCGCCCGCCAGGTGTCCGGGTCCATGTCGGTCCCGTCGATGGGGGAGATGCCGTCCTCGCCGAACTTGGGGTCGAGCGGCGTGGCGTCCCACCCGCCCCCGGCGAAGAAGAACAGGAACTTGCGCTCCCCGCGCGCCGCGTGCGCGGCCCGGGTGGACACGGTCAGTCCGGCGGTGGTCGCGGCCCAGAGTGCCGCAGCGCCCTGGAGGAGTTGACGACGGTTGGTCTTCATGGCTGCCTCCAAATCAATAGAACAGGATGCGGGGATCGCGGAGCACGACGGAGAGCACGCCGGCCCAGGCGGTCTCAGCGTCGCCCTCGACCGAGTACACCTCCTTCCACAGCGTGGTCAGAGCGGCGGGCTCGGTCGCCTCGTTGTCCAGCGGGAGCCCGGTGACCTGGAGGTACAGGTCCCGGATCTGCGCCTCGAAGGCGTCCGCGCTGGTCTCGGGGCGGTCCTCGATGGTGACGTACTGGAGCAGGATGGCGTCGTCGGCGCGCTCGGGGTCGAGGTCGTGGTCGACCACGTAGCGCGCCGCGTTCTGGGACAGGCGCTCCTGGATGAACACCAGCCCCACCGACGGCTCGTAGTTGGGGGTGGTGACGTAGCGGCTGTCGATGCCGCCGCCGAGCACCGCGAGCCCCAGCTCGTTGCGGACCAGGGCGTCGCGCCCGTCGAAGGTCCACTTGTAGCCGGTCTTGCCCTCGATGATGGAGGAGAGCTGGGAGGGCGACACGGTCTTGACCGTGGAGAGGCGCTCCCCAAGGGCCTCGTCAGCGGTCGCCGCCGCCCGGTAGCGGTCGGAGTTGACGATGGAGCGCACCAGCGCGCGCACCATCAGCCCGGAGTCGGCGAACGCGTCGCGGTGGACGGAGACCTCCTCCCAGTCCAGGTCGCTCAGGTCCCGCTGGGTGATGCCCTCGAAGACCTGCTGCACCGCGCAGTCCACGAAGCGGGGGTCCTCGGCGAGCTGGTCGCCAAGCTCCCGGAGGTTGGCGGTGGGCAGGCCGAAGTAGCCGGGCTCACGGCCGCTGTAGTCGCGCCACAGCTCCTCGTCCTCGGGGCGGTAGAGGGTCTGGTCGTCCAGATCGCCCTCGATCTCCCACCAGAAGCCGAAGAAGTGGGCCGCCAGCGGGTCCAGGCTGGAGTGGCAGGACTGGCAGGTCGGGGTGTCCCGGATGACGTCCTCGGGGTCGCCCGAGGTCAGCGCGTCGATCTGGGAGCGGGAGAAGCTCACCGGCCGCGCGAGATAGTCGTCGCACAGCAGCACCCGGCTGATGGTGTTGGCCCGGTGGCGGTTGCCGTTGACCCCGGCGGAGGGGTAGCGCAGCCACATGGTGGTCATGGACAGCACGCCGGCGTGCTCGCGGCCGTCCTTGTACCAGGCCTGCTGCCAGCCCGAGCCGTCCTCGGGGTAGTCCAGGTCCCACATCGCCGCGAGCAGCGGGTCGGACATGGTGTAGTCGGCGGTGACCACCTGGGACCACGGCAGGTCGTGGTCGACGATGTGCCGGATGAGCTTGAGGGGCTCGTCGGCGATGGAGTCGGCCACCCGGCTCTCGCCCACCACGCCCAGGCCGGCCTCCTCGACGTCGAAGTAGGTGTCGCCGGTGCGGGTGCGGTAGTGGTGGTTGAAGATCTCCTCCACGCGGTCCAGGAAGCGGTCGTCTTCCAGGTAGCGGTCCGCGAACTCGACGTAGAGATCCGGGTTGGCCTCAATGGCCTCCAGCTCGGTCTCGGAGGGGTGTACGCCGCGCAGGTCGACCGACAGCCGGATGAGCTGCTCGCGCGGGGTCAGGAGGGTGATGCCCTCCTCGACCACGGGCTCGGTGGTCTCTGCGGTGTCACAGCCGGACAGGCCCAGCAGGGGCAGGCCAACCGCAAGAAGTCCCAGGGTCATCAGTCCTCCTCGCCAAGGTCGCGGGTGGAGAGCACGTAGTCCGCCGGGTCCGGCGGGCTCAGGGTCGCCCAGATCCAGTCGAAGTCGGGGCAGACGGGATCGGGCTGCTCGACGCCGCGCACATAGAGCACGCCGCAGCCGTCGCAGTCGGAGTAGGGGTCGTTGTCGTAGTCGTCGTCATCGCCGTAGCGGGGCTGGAAGACGAGGTCGTACCAGAAGGCGTCCTCGTCCCGCAGGCTGATGTAGCCCAGCGGCTCGGCCTGGCAGTCCTCGGGCCCCGCGCCGGTGGGGCCGATCAGCTCGATGTTGACGTTGAGGGAGTCGAAGCGGTCCTGCACCCGGGACTCGAACAGGAAGACGTTGCCCTGGGCGCTCAGGCGGTCGACGTCGCCGCCGCTGTAGTTGAGCTGCATGTCGGTGCGCCAGCCCCCGGCCAGCGCGCCGTCGCCGAAGGGCACCGACCCGGTGACCGTGGCGCGGAGCTGGCTGGCGTAGGTCCAGCGCACGTACTCGCCGTCCTCGATGAGGCTCATCGCGTCGGTGCCCTCGCCGTCGAACTCGTAGAGCACCGCGTCGCCGTCAGCCACCACGCCGTCGGCCTCCAGGGAGCGCACGCCGTCGACGTAGGTGCCCGAGGTCTCGTCGGTGGTGGCGACGAGGTCGTTCTCCCAGTACACGAAGCCGGCGAAGGTGTCCCCGGCGGTGGTCCGGCAGCGATCGCTCCAGGACAGCCCCGGCGCGTCCATCATCATGTCCTCATCGGCCATCCCGGTGTAGAGATCGGGGCAGCCGGGCTCGCCCATGGCCAGGGTGTCGACGTGGCCCTGCCAGGCCGGCCGCATGTCCACGGCCAGGCCGAGGGCGAGCATCTCCTCGAAGGCCCCGGGGACGTCGATGCCGTCGAGGGAGGGCGGCTCGAGGTGCGCAGGATCGGGGCCCGGGTCGACGGTCTCGGGCTCCTCGGTGCAGGCGAGGGCGAGCAGCGTCAGGGAGAGCATCACTCGTCCTCCTCGTCGTCTTCGATGGCGATGCCCAGGGTGGCGACCCACTGGAAGTACACCGAGTCGCCCGCGCGCCAGGCGTCCCACCAGGGCAGCCACTGCCCGGCGTCGCCGAAGTCATAGAGGAGCTGCTCGGCGGAGGACGAGAAGCCGTAGCGCCGGGTGTCGCCGTGGGCGGGCATGTCGGGATCGCGGCAGTCGTCGGGGTTGCCGTCCACCAGATAGAAGTCCACGTCGAAGGTGAAGTCACAGCCCGCGCAGGCCTCCTCGGACGGCGCCCCCACCAGCGAGAAGGTGACGTCACACAGGAGCGCGTCGGCGGGGTAGTCGCCGGTGTCGGCGGAGTCCTCGGGGGGCCGCTGGCTGTCCAGGTACTCCCAGGCCCGCAGCTCGCCCACCAGCGCGGTGTACGGGCCGCCGAAGGGGGACAGCTCCCACTCGCCCCACTGCTCGATCGTGAGCGTGTGGTTGGGGGAGAGGTCGAAGCCGCTGTCCGGCGAGGTGTCGATGGGGAACCCGCTGGAGTCGTCGGTCAGCAGCGTGTCGTCGCTGTCGACGGGGGGAATGCCCACCGGGTTGTCGTCCTCGGGGCCCTGACAGGCCACGGCCAGAGCCGGGATGAAGACCGCCAGGCGAAGTGTACGGGGGATCACGGGGCTCCGTTCACTCGGAATGAGGTGCTGTCGTCTTGGCGAGGTTGGCGGGGCGTCCGGCGCGGTCTTCTTGGAGGCCGGAGGCTGCATCGTGCGGCTGCACACCCATCCACGCCTATTATACATCCTTGTCATCACGGAAGAAAGTTTTTTTCATCCTGCCCGAACCCGAGCCATACTGGTTACGTGGCCACGACCCCGTTGGAGGAGGACCCCGCGCGATGAACCGTCGGGCGATCATCTGGCTGCCCCTCATCGGGCTGCTCGCAGCCGCATGCAAGGGCGGCGACCCGCTCCCGCCCAGCCTCTCGATCACCGAGACCGCGCTGGACTTCGGCACGGTCCCCATAAGCTCGGAGGCCCAGCTCTCCCTCACGCTCAGCAACGGCGGCGACGGGGAGGTCGAGGTCCTCTCGGTCCAGCTCATCGAGGGGGACAGCGGCGTCTTCGACATCGACCGGGACGGCAGCCTGCTGCTGGCCGAGGATCTCGTGCTCGACGTCACCGTCACGTTCACGCCGCGCGACGAGGACCGCTACCTGGGCCAGATCCAGATCCGCTTCGACGACGGCGAGACCAGCAGCGTGCTGGTGGACCTCGTGGGTCAGGGCAGCGCCTCCGAGGCCGACGACGACGGCGACGGCTACCGGGTCTCCGACGGCGACTGCGACGACGGCAACCCCGACGTCCACCCGGGCGCCGCCGAGATCTGCGACGGCCGGGACAACGACTGCAGCGGCAGCGCCGGCTCCGACGAGGCCGACAGCGACGGCGACGGCTACCGCCTCTGCGACGGAGACTGCGACGACGGCGATCGCAACGTGCACCCGGGCGCCACCGAGATCTGCGACAACAAGGACACCGACTGCGACGGCAGCGAGCACGACAACGACGACCTCGACGGCGACGGCTACAGCCTCTGCACCAACGACTGCGACGACGACGACGCGCTGGCCAACCCCGGCCGCGCCGAGGTCTGCGACGGCCGGGACTCCGACTGCTCTGGCGTGATCGATGACATCGATCAGGACGGTGACGGTCACTCGGTCTGCTCAGGCGCAGGCGACTGCGACGACACCAACCCCTCCGCCTACCCCGTGGTGGTCGACCCCAACCACACCGGCGAGCAGCACGGCACCGATCAGTTCCCCTACACCGACCTGGACACCGCGCTCTCCAACCTGGACAACACCTGCCGCACCGCGTGGCTGGCGGCGGGCAGCTACACCGTCTCCCGCAGCCTCAGCGGCGTCGAGCTGTCCATCATCGGCGAGGGCGCGGAGGCGGTGACCCTGTCGCCCCCCGAGTCCTCCCGCATCTTCGAGCTGTCTGACGGCGCCTCCCTCACGCTGGCGGACGTGACCTTGTCCGGCTCAAACGTCGGCGGGGACGGCGGCGCCATCCGCGCCGTGGACGCCGAGCTGCTGCTCGACGGCGTGATCTTCAGCGGCAACACCTGCTCGGGCGACGGGGGCGCGCTCTCGGCGTCCTCGTCGCTGGTGGTCGCCACGGACTGCGTGTTCGAGAACAACACCGCGGTCGATGACGGCGGCGCAGTGGCGCTCCTGAGCGCCGAGATGGTCGACGCGGGCTCCTCCTACAGCGGCAACCAGGGGGTGCGCGGCGGCGCGATCGTCTCCGACAGCTCCACCCTGGAGCTGACCGACGGCTGGTTCCGCAGCAACACCGCCACCGACAAGGGCGGCGCGGTCGCGGTCATCGGCGGCAGCGACCTGGTGATCGAGCGCAACGAGATGGCCCTGAACACCGCCAGCTCCGCGGGCGGCGCGATGTCCTTCGTGGACGTGAACGACAGCGACAGCGTGGTGCGCAACAACCTGATCCAGGACAACAACGGCGGCGCCTCGGGCGGCGGTGTGTCCATCGGGGGCACCCGGGCCGGCTTCCTCTTCGTGAACAACACCCTCTACGCCAACACGGCCACCGCCACCGGGGCGGGCCTCGCGGTCACGGCCGCCGACGCCTCCGGGCTCGAGCTGCTGAGCAACCTCGTCACCTGGAGCGCGGGGCCTGATGGCCTCTACGTGGCCACGGGCGCCGGGGCCGACGTGGGCTGGAACACGGCCTTCGCCACCAGCTCCGGCACGGACTTCGGCGGTGAGGCCAGCGCTGGCGTCAACGACAACGAGCGCCGCAACCCTGGGTTCGTCACCCAGAACGACAACCGCAACCCCGACGACGACGACCTCCGGCTGGGGTCGGGCTCCGCTGAGATCAACAGCGGGCCACCGGACAGCCGCTTCAACGACCAGGATGGTTCACAGAACGATCGAGGCTACACCGGGGGCCCTGCTGCCCCCTGAGCGAATTGCGCCAGGAGTCGACCGTGATCCTGCTGTCCCTCATGACCGGGCCCGCCTTCGCCGCGAGCGTGACCCTGAACCCGGGCGATGACGTCGCCGCGCTGACCTCCAGCATGGGGCCGGGTGACGAGATCGTCTTCAACGGCGGCACCTACACGCTGGAGTCACCGCTCTCCTGGACAGGAGAGGGGACCGAGAGCGACCCCATCCTCATCTCCGCCGCTGGCAGCGACGAGGTCATCCTGGAGGGGCCCGGGATCAACGACTACATCGTGCGGATCAGCGACTCCTCCTACATGGAGGTCACCGGCCTGACCCTGAGCGCCGATCCCTCCAACGAGGACGTCCAGACCGGCGGCTTCCGGGTCAGCGGCAGCAACCACATCACCCTCCAGGACAACGAGCTGGGGGACCTGTCGCGGACCGCCATCTACCTGGCGGGTGACAACAGCGCCATCACCATCCAGGACAACCACATCTTCGACGCCACCAACGCCTCGGGCATCTACGCGGGCTGCGGGGATGCGTCCTGCTGGCTGCAGGACAGCGAGATCGTGGGCAACTGGATCCACGATCTGCCCTCCGACCGGGGGTACGGCGTGGCGATCGACAACGGCGGCCAGAACAACCAGATCCTCGACAACGTCATGTACAACCTGGGTTATCGGGGCGTACTCATCAACTCCACGGAGTACGGCGAGCCCAACGTGGTCGAGGGCAACGTGATGTGGGGCATCGCCAGCATCGGGCTCCAGCTCCAGGGCTCGGGGGTGGTCCGCAACAACGTCGTCTTCAACGTCGAGGGCTACGGCATCTACTCCCAGGACTCCCGCGACAGCCTGGAGGCCCTGGTCATCAGCCACAACACCGTGGCCAACACCGACGACTGGGGCATCTATGTCCAGCACTGGGCCGGCCGGCCCGACATGGTGCTGGCCAACAACGCGGTGGCCAACCCCACCGGCAAGGCCTTCCACGCTGGCGAGGGCGAGATCGACCTCGACAACTACATCTCCGGCAACGTGCTGACGGGCTTCGTCGAGGGGCTCGACCCGCTGGAGGGGCACTTCACCGCGGGCAGCGGCTTCGCGGACTTCATGGACGCGGCGGGCTGGGACTTCTACCCCTCCGGCGCGTCGTCGCTGCTCGGCGTGGCGGACCCGGCGGGCGACGCCTGGGTGCCGACCCTGGACTTCAACGGGCTGGAGCGGGACGGCACCGCCCCCGACGTCGGCGCCTACGAGCGCAACGGCTCGTCCAACCCTGGCTGGGCCATCCAGGAGGGCTTCAAGGAGTTCGCCGACGACCAGACCATCGACCCCGGCAACCAGGTCGGGGGGTGCTGCGAGCGCAGCAAGGACGCGCCCTCAGAGGACGCGCTCTTCTGGCTGCCTCTGCTTGGGCTCGGCTGGAGCCTGCGGCGGCGGCCTCGTCGCTGAGGTCACCCGCTGAAACGCGAACGCGCCCGCGCTCCCCGAGGGGAGGCGGGCGCTTCAGCTCACTGCCGGACTACGGGCAGTTGTTGAGGCACTGGTCGTAGGTCAGCGTCGTCGAGCAGCTGTCGACCAGGATGGTGACGTCGTAGCACTTGTCGGACTTCGGACCGCCGGTGCCCGTCTCCAGACCGCCGGCCTGGCCGCAGATCTGGTCGGGGCCATCGCCGCCGTCGAAGGCGTCGGGGATGCCGGTGTAGCCACCGCCACACAGGAAGTCGTTGCCCTCGTCGCCCAGGAGGTGGTCGCTGCCGCTGTCGCCGTTCATGCTGTCGCTGCCGCGGCCGCCGTTCAGGACGTCGTCGCCCGCGCCGCCCAGCATGACGTCGGGCCCCGCCTCGCCGACCAGGTCGTCGGCGCCGTCGCCGCCGTCCATGTAGTCGGCCTGGGTGCCGCCGATCAGCAGGTCGTCGCCGCCGTTGCCCAGGATGATGTCCGCGCCGGCCTCGCCGTGCAGGTGCTCGGAGTAGGTGGAGCTGGACACGTCGGAGCCGTGGATCTCGTCGTCGCCGTTGCCGCCGAAGACGCGGCCCTTGACCATGCTGGCGCCGTAGGCGTCGGCGTTCATGCCGTTGGCCGGGTCGCTCAGCGCCAGCAGGGTGTCGGACTGGTCCGACCCGTAGAGGTGGACCTCCTCCAGCCCCGCGGTGTTGGACAGGGTGCAGCAGAAGTCGGTGCCGTTGTCGGCGGTGCCGTAGGAGCTGTACTCCAGGTTGACCGGATCCCAGACCAGGTAGGCGCTGACGCCCTGCCCGGTGCTGGAGACATCCGGCTTGCAACGCCAGATCTCGTTGATGCTCTCGCAGACCTCGTAGCTGCTCTGCGCGCTACAGGACGCCGTCGCGTACTGCCCCGGACAGGCGGCCGAGGCGACGCCCGGCGCAAGGAATACGCCGACCGCGCCGATTATGGCGGTGATGTTGAACGTACTCTGACGAATACCGTGCTGACGGTTGGACATTGTTCTCTCCCCGAAGGTGTGCATCGCTGCACGTTTGACGCCTGAATCCCATCATTGGGTGGTTGCAACCTCCCTGGTCCCTGGTTAAGCTATAAAGTTATTTTTTTTGGGATCGGGTTTGGTCGTCAACCATTATCTGTCAGGTCCCAGAAAATTACTCTTTCGTCCGAATGACATTCGCTCGTGCCAAGCTGAACTGTCACCGGTCGAGGCCAATCCTCGCCCTGTCCCCACAACGGGCGACGGCTTGTATGCAAGGCACAAGCCACGATCCTGCGCGGGGCTGACCCGGAGAGCACCCTGCGTCAGATCATGGTCAAGCGATGACAGTGTCGTTTCAGTCGCTTGAGGGTTCGCTGGACGACCACTCCGCCTCGCGCCGGTAGATGGTGCGGGCCGTGATGCCCAGCAGGTTCGCGGCGAGGGTCTTGTCGCCCCCCACGCTGCGCAGGGTCTCCTCGATCATGCGCCGCTCGACCACCTTCAGGGGCGTGCCCACCTGGAAGGTGATGCGGGGGCGCCCCCCCTGGCCCTGGCGCACGGCCGGGGGCAGGTCCTCCAGCCCCACCAGCTCGCTGCGGCTGAGCACCACGGAGCGCTCCACGGCGTTCTCCAGCTCACGCACGTTGCCCGGCCAGCGATAGCCTGCCAGAGCGTCGAGGGCCTCGGGGGAGAACCCGCTGACCCGCTTCTGGTTCTTCTCCCGGTACCGGGACAGGAAGTGGGCGGCGAGCAGGGGGATGTCCTCCGGGCGCTCCCGCAGCGGGGGCACGCGGAGCTGGATCACGTTGAGGCGGTAGTACAGGTCCTCGCGGAAGCGGCCGGCGGCCACCTCGGCCTGGATGTCCCGGTTGGTCGCCGCGATGACGCGGAGGTCGGCCTGGAGCGTGCGGGTGCTGCCGAGGCGCTCGAACTCGCCCTCCTGGAGGACCCGGAGCAGCTTGACCTGGGCCGAAGGGGGGATCTCGGTGACCTCGTCGAGGAAGAGGGTCCCGCCCCCGGCGGCCTCGACCCGGCCCTCCTTGCGGGCGGTCGCGCCGGTGAAGGCGCCGGCCTCGTGGCCGAACAGCTCGGCCTCCAGCAGGGCCTCGGGCAGGGCCGCGCAGTTCAGGGTGACGAAGCGGCCGTCGCGGCGGCGGGAGCGGCGGTGCACCAGGCGGGCCAGGACGCTCTTGCCGGTGCCGGACTCGCCGACCAGCAGCACGGAGGCGTCGGAGGGGGCGACGTGGGTCAGCTCCTCGAGGAGCTGGCGCATTGCCGGGGACGAGCCGATCAGCTCGTGGCCGGTGCGCGCGGTCTCCTCGTCGAGGGCCTCGCGCAGGCGGCGGTTCTCCAGGATGAGGCCGCGCTTCTCCAGCGCCTTGCCGATGGAGCCGACCAGCTCCATGCGCCGCAGGGGCTTGGTGACGTAGTCGTAGGCGCCCTCCTTCATGGCCTCCACGGCGGTCTCGACCGTGCCGTAGGCGGTCATGACCAGCACCTCGACGTCGGGGGCGACGGCCTTGATGGCGCGGAGCAGCTCCAGGCCGGACATGCCCGGCATCTTGAGGTCGGTGATGACCACGTCGGCGCCGTCGGTGCGCAGGCGCTCCAGCCCGCTGCGGCCGTCCGGGGCGTGGGCGACCTCCCATCCCTCCCGCCGAAGGATTCGCTCCAGGGTCACGCGGTTGGCGGCTTCATCATCGACGACGAGGATTCGGGGCATGCGGCCACCTTGACCGGTCGCCGACGTATTGTCAACGGACTTGACAGATTGTCATTCCTGGGTGGGGAAGGCCAGCACCAGGCGGGTGCCCTTGGGGACCGGCTCGACGCGCACCGTCCCTCCGTGATCGTCGAGGATCTGCCGGGTGATCGCCAGGCCGAGACCCGAACCCCGCGCCTTCGTGGAGAAGAAGGGATCGAAGGCCCGCTCGGCCTCCTCCGGGCTCATGCCGGGGCCGTCGTCGCGGACCGCGAGGCGCAGCTCCTCGTCGTCGCGCTCCAGGGTGACCAGGACGTGGCCCGCGCCGGCCTCGACCGCGTTGCGGACGACGTTGAGCAGGGCGCGGCGGACCTGGTCGCCGTCCATCTCCACCAGCCCGGCGGCCTCGGCCTCGATCTCCAGGTGGACCCCGGCGCGGCGCAGCTCCTCGTCCAGCAGGCGGGCCACGCTTCGGACGAGCGCGGCGGGGTCGACGGGCTCCAGGGCGGGGCGGGGGCGGCGCGCCAGGGTGAGGTAGTGTTCGGTGACCTGCTCCAGGCGGCGGATCTCGTCGGTGACCGTGCCCAGGATCTCCTGGGCCTCGTCGCGGCGGTCGGGGGGGAGGTCGGCGAGGTCCTCGGTGAGCAGCTCGACGTTGAGGGACATGGCGTTGAGGGGGTTGCGGACCTCGTGGGTGATCTGGGCGAGCATCTGGCCGATCAGGGCCAGGCGCTCGGAGCGGGCCAGGCGGTCGCGGTTGCGCACCAGCTCGGTGACGTCTTCGCCCACCAGGATGAAGCCCCGGCGGAACGGCACCTGGCGGAGGTCGAACAGCCGGGCACCGATGCGCAGGGCGTCGGCCCGGTCGGCGTCCAGGAGCAGCTCGGGGGGGAGGCGCTCGCCCTCGCGGGCCCCCCACAGCTCGGCGGCGGCGGGGTTGGCCAGGGCGACGCGGTCGTCGCTGACCACCAGCAGGCCGAGGCGGATGGCGTCGAGCACCTGGCGCAGTTCGGCGCGGGCGCGGTCCAGCTCAGCGGCGCGGGTGCGCAGGACCTCGTCGCGCTGCTCGATGGCGCGGGCCATCGCGTTGACCTCCTCGGCGAGCACGCCCAGCTCGTCGCGGCGGGTGACCTCGACGCGGGCCCCGGTGGCGCCGCCCGCGATGCGCTGGACCTGGTCGGTCAGCCGGCCGATGGGCCGCAGCGCGAACACGGCCAGAACCAGCATGGCCACGCCGAAGCCCAGGGCGGCGGCGGCCAGCCCGCCAGAGACCAGCAGGGCGCGGCGCTGGACGGCGGCGGTGCGCTCGCTGGCCCGGCGGATGCGGTTCTCCACCCGGGATGAGAACTGCTCGATCTCGTTGCGCAGGGCCTGCTGGGCCTTGACCAGCGCGGGCTGCAGGGCCCGGGCCTCGTCCAGCTCGCCGGCCTCGATCAGGTCGAGGAGCTGGCCGGAGAGGGCGTCGTAGTGGCTGCTGTGCTCGGCGATGGTGCGGAGCTGGAGGTCGAGGGTGACCAGGTTCGCGCGCTCGTTGTCGTCCTTGACCACCGCGATGGTGTGCTCGACGGTCTCGCGGCCCTGGTCCACCGCCGCGGAGATCAGCCCGCTGTACAGGACGAGGTTGGAGCGGTGGCCGGGGATGCGGCGCGGCTCGTCGCGCAGGAGGCGCTCGGCGTCCACGTCGATGCGCGGCAGGGAGGCGTCCAGGCGCGTGGCGACCCGGGCCAGGGGCACGTAGCCCTGGTTCATGACCGTGAGGCCCTCGCCCACCGCCTGGAGCTGGCTGAGCCCGTAGGCGAGCGCCCCCAGGAAGAACGCGAAGGAGAGCAGGAACGCCGCCAGGATCCTGGCGCGGAGCGAGACCCGCTCGATCACCGCTGCGGGTGCCAGGCGTCGGGCCGCCCGAAGCACTCCGGTGCGCGCCCCTCGGAGAGGATGAGGACCAGCTCGTCGCCGGCCCGGACCTCCAGCTCGCCGCGCGCCCACACTGACGTGCGGTCGGCGGAGCGGACCTCCAGGACGTGGTTGCCGGCGGGCAGATCAGCGAGACGCAGGGGGCCGTCGGCCGACAGGGCGTGGGGCTCGCCGTCCAGGCGCACGGAGGCGGCGGGGCCGTTGGAGATGCGCAGCTCGACCGAGCCGGTGGTGACGCCGTCGGGCGCGGCTGGCAGGGGCGCGGCGAGCACCACGAGGTCGCCCCGGCTGACGATGACCCGGAGGCGGCCGTCTTCCGGGACGTCGATGTCGTGGCGCTCGGGGACGCCCGCGCGGTCCACGATCATGACGTGGGGGCCAGGCGTGACCGCGGGCAGGGAGAGGGTGGACGGCACCAGCAGGCGCGCCACCACCCGATCGTCCAGCGCGACGCGCACGGGGATGGCGGTCTCGATGACCACCTCAGTGGCCAGAGCGGGCGCGACGAGCAGGGCCAGAAGCATCCGAAGAGCCTATTTCATCGTGACCCGAGCGCAACTCCTCATCGTGGGGCAGGTTAGGGTGGGTGGCCATTGAATGGAGCGGCCTGTGCGGGACCTGACGCTTCCGGTGCTTCGCCATCGCCTGGACAACGGGCTGCGGGTGGTGCTCTCCCCGGATGGGACCGTGCCGGCGGTGGGCCTGGCGGTGATGGTGGACGTGGGCTCCCGCGACGAGACGCCGGGGACCTCGGGCTTCGCCCACCTCTTCGAGCACCTGATGTTCCAGGGCAGCGAGCACGTGGCCAAGGGCCAGCACATCGCGCTGGTCCAGGGCTGCGGGGGGCGGGTGAACGCGAACACCTCGTCGGACCGCACGCTGTACTACCAGTCGCTGCCGGCCGAGCAGCTCCCCCTCGGGCTCTGGCTGGAGGCCGACCGGCTCCGCGCCCTGGATCTGAGCGCTGAGAACTTCGAGAACCAGCGGCAGACGGTGATGGAGGAGCGGCGCCAGCGGGTGGATGACGCGCCCTACGGCCAGGCCGGCGTTCGACGGGCGGAGCTGAGCTTCGGGTGCTGGGCCTACGCGCACCCGGTGATCGGGTACTGGGAGGACCTGCACGCGGCGACCCTGCCGATGGCGCGGGCCTTCCACGCGCGCTGGTACCGCCCTGGGAATGTGGTCCTCTCCATCGCCGGGGATCTGGACCCCGACGAGACGATGGCGCGGGTGGAGGCCTGGTTCGGCGCGCTGGAGCCGGGGCCGGTCCCGCCGACGCCGGACCTCGCCCAGCCGGAGCGGGACGGGGTCGTCCTGGAGCGGATGACCGACCCCCTGGCTCGCCTGCCCGCGGTCTTCGTCAACCACCCCGCGCCGCCGTTCGATCACCCGGACTTCTTCACCTTCGAGGTGATCGAGGCGGTGCTGCTGGGCGGTCCGGGGTCCCGGGCGTGGCGGCGCCTGGTGGTCGACGAGCAGCTCGCGGTGCAGGTCAGCGGGGGCTACGAGGCGCGCCGGGGGGCGTCGCTGTTCACCCTCCAGGGGGTCGCGGGGGCCGGACGGCCGCTGGGGCCCATCGTGGACGCCTGGCAGGGTGAGCTGGATCGCCTCGGCCGCGAGCCGGTCGACGCGGACACCTGGCGGCGGGCGGTGAACCGGATCACCTCCGCGCGGGTCTTCTCCAAGGAGAGCGTGCTGCGGCGGGCGACCACCTTCGCTCGCGCGGAGCTGTTCCTGGGGGACGCGCGCTGGGAGAACGGCTACCTGCGGCGCCTCCACGAGGTCCAACCCGAGGCGCTGATGGCGGTTGCCCGGCGCTGGCTTCGGCCGGAGGCCCAGGTCGTCCTGGAGGTCCACCCGCCCGAGGACGCGTCATGAGCCGGTCGCCCTTCCCGAACCACCCGCCTCTGGCCACCTCGACCCGGGCGTGGCAGTTCCCCGAGCATGCCCGCTGGACGTTGCCCAACGGGCTGGAGGTCGTGGCGCTTCCCTCCCGGCGCCTGCCTGCGGTGCGGCTGCGGCTGGCCAGCCTGGGGGGGCTGGCCTGGGAGGCCACGGGGGTCCGGGGCGCGGCCTCGCTGGCCGGCACGACGACGCGCCACGGGGCCGGGGCGCGCGACTCGGCCGAGCTGGCGGCGCACCTTGACGATCTGGGCGCGCGGCTGCGGGTGGGGCTGTCCAACGATGACCACTCGGTCTCCATCCACGCCCTCTCGGAGCACACCGGGCCGGCTTTCGCCGCGTTGGCGGACCTCGCGCTGCGGCCGACCTTCCCCGACGACCACCTCGCGCGCGAGCGGGCGAAGGCCATCGAGGCTCGCCGCCACCGCCGGGCGAACCCGCGGGCGCTCGCAGGCGACTGGCTGGGGCTGCGGCTCTACGGCGCGCATCCCTACGGGCTCCCGCCGACCACGGAGGACGAGCTGGCGGCGGTGGGCCGCGCAGAGGTGCTGCGGTTCCATCGGGAGGTCCGGGTGCCGCAGGGCTCCCTGCTGGTGGCGGTGGGAGATCTCGACCCGGAGCAGATCCGCGCGCTCGCGGCGCAGCACCTCGGCGACTGGACGGGGGCGTCGGCGGCCGCGGAGGCGCCGGCCCCACCGGAGGACACGGGGCCGCGCCGTGTCGTGCTGGTGCACCGCCCGGGTGCGGAGCAGGCCGTGATCTCGGTGGGCATGCTCGCGCTGCCGCGGCGTCACCCGGACTTCCTCGCCGCGCGGCTGATGAACCAGGTCCTGGGCGGGGCTGCGGCTTCTCGGCTGTTCACGGACCTCCGGGAGCGCCGGGGGCTGACCTATGGGTGCTACAGCAGCCTCAACGGGGAGCGGCACGCCGGGGAGCTGGTCGTGAGCCTCTCGTGCAGCGCGAACAACGCCGCGGAGGCGCTGGAGGCGCTGTTCGGGCACCTGGAGCGCATCCGCAGCGAGCTGGTGCCCGAGCCTGAGCTGGACGCAGCGCGGCGATACCTGGTCGGGGCGTTCCCCCTTGCGGCCATGAGCCTGCGGGGGCTCTCGGGGCTGCTGCGGGCGGCCTGGCTGCACGGCCTGCCGGAGGGCTGCTGGTCGGCCTACGCCAGCGAGCTGGGCGGGCTGACGGCCGACGACGTGCTCCAGGTGGCGCGCCGCTTGATCCACCCGGACCGCGCTCCGGTCGTGGTGGTGGGGGACGCCGATGCGCTCGAAGCAACCTGCGCCCGGTGGGGGCCGGTCGAGCGCCATGCGTCCGATCAGCCGCCTCATCGTTGAAGGTCCACCGGACTTGTGCTATCTGCCCGTGCGGTGTGCCCCCACACGGGGCCTGGAATCTCTCAGGAGCGGATGATGCGACGTACCGGATCTGTGTTGCTTGCCCTCGCGCTCGTGCTGTCAGCTTGCGATGACGGCGGCAGCAGCAGCGGCCCCTCCACCACCAGCGGGGGCGCGGCCTCTCAGGAGGACATTGGCGAGATCCTGGCGACCGTGAACGGGGAGCCGGTGGGCTCGACTGCGTTCCAGCAGGTCGCGGCCCGCACGACCCCGGAGAACGGCACCGAGCTGACCCTCGACGAGCGCAAGGAGGTCCTGGATCGCCTGGTCGCAGAGGAGGTCCTCTATCAGGAGGCCCTGCGGCAGGGGCTCGACAAGGATCCCAAGGTCAAGAAGGTGATGGTCAACACGCTGCTGCGCGAGAAGGTCTACGCCAGCGTCCGCAACAGCGACTTCACCGACGCCGAGCTGGAGGCCTACTACGAGGCCCACAAGGACGAGTTCGTCGTCCCCGAGAAGGTCCAGATCAAGCGCATCCTCATCCGGGTGACCGACGATCGGCCCGACGCCGAGGCCAAGGCCGAGGCCGAGCGCATCCGCGCCGAGGCCGCCGCGGCCCCCGACTCCTTCAAGGATCTGGCCGCCAAGTACTCCGAGGACCCCTACAAGCGTCGCGGTGGCGACATCGGCTTCGTGTCGGCGGAGGGCAAGCCCGGCCTCGATCAGGCCATCGTCGACAAGGCCTTCGAGATGAACGTCGACCAGCTCTCCGAGGTGTTCCGCACCACGGACGGCTACAACATCCTCCTGGTCGCGAACAAGCGGGAGCGGGTGGAGCGCACCTTCCAGCAGATGAAGGGCTCGGTGCTCCGCAAGGTCAAGAACGACCGCCTCAAGGAGCTGTACGAGAGCTACGTCGCGGACCTCAAGCAGGGCATCAACGTCCAGATCAACGAGGACCAGCTCGGCGCGGTCGAGGTGCGCTCCGTTCGCCGGCCCACCCTCGGCCCCGGCGGCATCAACGTTCGCCCCGGCCTCGCCCCTCCGGGGGAGGAGATGGGGATGGATGACGAGGGCGACGAAGGCGGTGAAGGCGGCGATGTGTTCCCGGAGGGTGACGAGTGAGAGCGCGGCTGCTGGCTCTGGCGCTGGCGGCGCTGCTCAGCGCTCCCGCGGCGGCGGAGATCGTCGATCGCGTCGCGGCGGTGGTCAACAAGGAGGTCATCACCCTCTCCGAGATCTACGAGATGGGGAGCGACTTCATCGAAGAGGCGGCCATCGGGGAGGGGCCGGACGGTCCCGCCCGCCGGGACGCCGAGCTGCAGGTGCTCGACGTCCTGATCCAGCAGCAGCTCGTCGCCCAGGAGATGCGCCGCCTGGGCATGGACGTGACCCAGGACGAGCTGGAGCGGGCCATCGACGACATCGCCCGGCAGAACAACCTCGACCGCGAGACGTTGCGCCGTGAGGTCGAGCGCTCCGGGCTGCCCTGGACGTCCTACCGCGAGCAGCTCGAGCTGAACATCCGGGAGATGAAGTTCGGCCAGGTCGTGCTCCAGCCCCGGATCAGCATCACCGAGGACGAGCTTCGTGACCTCTACAACCGGCGGACCCGTGACCTGTCGGGCGCCGAGAGCCGCAGCCTCCAGGCCATCTTCCTGCGCTGGGAGCCCGACGCCACCCCGGACGACAAGGCCGCCGTCGCCCAGAAGCTCGCCGACGTGAAGCGTCGCTTCGCAGAGGGCACCCCCTGGGAGACCCTGGTGGCCGAGTTCCCGGAGAGCGTGCTCGCGTCGGCCGGGGGAGAGCTGGGTACCTTCAAGAAGGGCGAGGCGGTCGCCGAGATCGACGGCCCGTCCTTCTCCACGCCGATCGGGAAGCTCACGGATCCCATCGCGGTCCCCACCGGCATGCTGGTGGTGCGCGTCGCCTCGGTGCAGCAGGGCACAGCGCCCCCCTTCGATCTGGTCCGGCCGGATCTGGAGCAGGAGCTGCTCATGGGCAAGATGGAGCAGGAGATGGCGCTCTGGGTGCAGCAGGCCCGTCGACAGGCCTCCGTGAAGGTCAAGCTCGAAGCGCCGCGGTGAGCCTGCCGCTGCTGATCACCCCGGGTGATCCGGCGGGCATCGGTCCCGAGGTCGCGGTGAAGGCGGCGCGCCGCATGGGCGTCGACGCCGTGCTGGTGGGAGACGGGGGCGCCATCGAGGCGGTGGCGGGCCCGCTCCCTCGGATCACTGAGGTGGAGGCCGTCGCCGGGCTCGCTGTGCTGGAGCCGCCGGACACCGGGGAGCCGGTGGAGGTCTCCGCGCTCCGTGTGGCCACCCGGGCGTGCCTGGAGGGGCGGGGGCGCGCGATGGTCACGGGCCCCATCCACAAGGCGCGGCTGGCCGCCGCAGGCTTCCCGCACCCCGGCCACACCGACTTCCTGGGGGAGCTGTGCGGGGTGGACTGTCCGGTGATGGCCTTCGTCGGTGGGTCCCTGCGGGTCGCGCTGGTGACGGTCCACGTGCCGCTGGCCCGCGTGTCCGCGTGCTTGACCCGGGAGCGGGTGCGGCACACCCTGCTGGTGGTCCACGACGAGCTGCGCCGCCGCCTGGGCATCGACACCCCCCGGCTGCTGGTCTGCGGGCTCAACCCCCACGCGGGCGACGGCGGGCTGCTGGGCACCGAGGAGGCCGAGATCATCGCGCCGGCCTGCCAGGAGGCCCGCTCGCTGGGTATCGAGGTGCAAGGGCCGATCTCGGCCGAGGCCGCGTTCCGCTGGGTGCTGGACGACCGCGCGGACATCGTCATCGCGATGTACCACGACCAGGGCCTCGCCCCCCTCAAGCTGGTGGACTTCGGGCGCTCGGTCAACTGGACGATGGGGCTGCCCATCGTGCGCACGTCCGTCGACCATGGCACCGCCGACGACATCGCCGGCCAGGGCATCGCGGATTCGTCGTCGATGGAGGCGGCCATCCGGCTGGCCCGCCGCCTGACGGAGCCTCACAGCACGCGGCAGTCCCCGAAGGCGTAGCCGTCCACCGTCCCGTCCTGGTCCATCCCCCAGGCGACGCAGTCGGCCTCCTCACCCCGGGTGTCCCAGACCTTCACGGAGAAGGTCAGGGCCTCCATCTGGTCGGGGGTGCAGGTGAAGAGGGTGGACCGCCCGAGGCGCACGTCGTTGACGTCAGCCACGATGTCCAGGGTGAGGAAGGGGTTGTCCCAGGAGCCCCAGGGATCGTACATGCCGCGGGTGTCCGCGGAGACCTCGTCCCAGGGCTCGGTGGGGGGGAAGGGGTGGCCGTACTCGACCCAGTCGGCGCTGGTGTCGGCCATGAACAGCTCGGTCTCGCTCATCCAGCCGACCAGGAACACGTCGATGGCCCAGCGCTCGTCGTCGCAGGTGGGGGAGACCGAGCGGATCTCCACCGGGCCGTCATAGATGTCATCGGGGGGGTCGACGGCGGTGTCGAAGAAGATCGCGGTGTCCGGCCTGGGCGGCGGCTCACCACCGCCGGCGCAGTCCGAAAGCGCCAGCCCCAACAGACCGAACAGCATGCGAAACCTCCGGCTCAGAGTGTAGCCGGGTGTCCTCCAGGCCGGCTGTCAGAACAAGGTGCAGCGGCCGAAGTCGTAGCCCTCGACCTCGGCGGTGGGGTCGTCGCCCCAGGAGGCGCAGTCCGGCGACGCGCCGTTCTCGCCGTAGACCACGACGGACCAGGTGAGGGTCTCGGCGTCGTCGCAGTTGAACAGGGTGGTGGACCCCATCACGACGTCCGGAGGGGCGTCGACGGTGACCAGCTCCATGTAGGGGTTGTCCCAGTATCCGTAGTCGCTGTAGTAGCCGCGGGTGTCGCCGCTGGCCTGGTCGACGTCGGAGGCCGTTGACCAGGGTTCGGTCTGCGGGAACTCGTGGCCGAATTCGAACCAGGGAGAGGAGGAGCCGGTCTGGTAGATGTACAGCTCGGCGCCGTATTGCCAGCCGGTCGCGTAGACGTCGTACCAGTAGCCGGTGCTGTCGCAGTTCCAGGACGGCGCGACGATCTCCAGGGCGCAGTCGAAGCAGAGGTCGGCGCTGTCGCGCGCGGTCACCCGCCCGCCGGTGTCGAAGCCAAAGCCTGTGTCGCGCCGCACGTTGACCGACGGTCCACCGCAGTCCGACAGCGCCAGGCCGAGCAACCCCAGGATCATCGACACCTCCTCATCTCAAGATAGCCCACGGCTCACCGGGCCGGGGCGCTCTCGCAGTCCAGGCCCAGCGCGGTGGGATCGGCCCCCCCGGTGACGCAGGTGGCCTCGACGCCCGTGCGGTCGCTGAGCACGAGGAGCCAGGTGGGCACGGCCAGCTCGGCTTCGCTGCAGGCGAGCTGGGTGGAGCTGCCGGGGACGACCGCCTCGGCGCTGCCCGCCGGGGTGAGGGTGAGGGAGCGAACCTCCCAGGCCCCGTCGGGATCGTAGTCGTCCGGTCGGACCGGGAAGGGGTGGGCCTCGGACCACTCGAAGCCCCCCTCGTCGCTGGGGGGGCCGTAGATGGTCAGCGCCGCGCCGCCCGCCCAGCCGGCGGTGGTGACCGTCCACACCCAGTCCGCACCGTCGCAGGCCACCGACAGGGCGGTCACCGAGAGCGGGAGGTCCCACCCAGTGGGCGCGGTGTCCGTGGTCTTGATCGAGGTGTCCAGCGTCGAGGAGTCCTCGTCCGCCTTGCAGGCGAGGAGGGCGATCAGCAGCAGCACAGGGTCACTCCAGCCAGGTGTCGCAGTCGCTGTAGCCGGCCGCCGCGTTCCAATCCAGCGCCTGGCCCCACACACGGCAGTCCGCCTTCTGCCCGTCGTCGGGGTCGAAGACCACCACGCGGAAGGCCAGATCCCCTTCGTCTTCGCAGAGATAGCCCGTGGTCTCGCCCAACTGGACCTCGGCGGGGTCGGCGATGATGTCCAGGTCCAGCACGAGGCGATCCCAGGAGCCGTCGGGGGCGGCCTCGCGGCTGAGCAGCTCGTGGCCCTCCACGCGCAGGCCGTCCAGGCTCATGGAGAACAGCCCGCCGCCGGTCCAGCCCTCGGTCTCCACGGTCAGGGACCAGGACTCCGACTCCACCGAGCAGCCCGGCGTCACGGCGGTGATGAGGGTGGGGCCCTCGTAGGACGCCGGGTCGTCGAAGACCGGGGGCGGCGCGCAGGCGAGCAGCAGCAGGGGGAGCATGCCCATCACCCTATCCTGAACGAGCCCCAGAGCGCGACGACCCCCGCCCGAAGGCGAGGGTCGCGCAGGGAACGGGGGTAGGACTAGAAGACGTCGCAGCGCCCGAAGTTGTAGCCCTCTTCGTTGGCCGAGGGGTCGTCGCCCCAGGAGGCGCAGTCGGCCTCGGCGCCGTTCTCGTCGTAGACCACGACGGACCAGGTGAGGGTGTCGTTGCGGCCAGCCTCTTCGCACTCGTAGAGGGTGGTGGAGCCGAGCACGACAGCGCTGGTGCTGTCGACGTCGGACAGGAACATGTAGGGGTTGTCCCAGTAGCCGTAGTCGCTGTAGTAGCCGCGGGTGTCGCCGTCGGCGATCTCCTGGGCCGTGGCGCCGGACCAGGGGGTGCTGGCGGGGAACTCGTGGCCATACTCGTACCAGGGCTGGGTGGACCCGGTCTGGTAGATGTAGAGCTCGGTGCCGTACTGCCAGCCGACCATGTAGGCGTCGTACCAGTAGCCGGTGGCGTCGCAGTTCCAGTTGACCGCGGTGAGGTCGAGCGCACAGTCGGTGCAGTCGGCGGTGTCGTCGCCACCGGTGAAGGTGTCGTCGGTCGCCGCGCAGCCGGAGTCACCGCTGTCGCAAGTGGTGCTGTCCTTGCAGGCGGTGCCCAGTGCGAGGGCAAAGCTGGCCAGGATGATCTTTCTCATGGCGCGTCTCCTTCCTGAGATGAGAGAGGGCAAAGTGCCAATGTGGTTCTACCCGGAGGCGGAGGCGATGGCAAGGGCCTTGTGAGGCCCAAGGCAAGGCCAGGACAGCGCTTTTCCGGGCGCGAAGGTCCCCCTTCAGCAACCCCCGTCAGGGCCCGTGCATTCCACCACTTCACCGGACTCCGGGTCAAGGAGCTCCACCCTCCAGTCCACCGTGTCGCCCACGGCCGGGCAGGGGAAGGCGGTGCCCGTGCCCGGCGTGACGGACAGGGACAGCGCGTATCGATCCCACCAACCGCCAGGATCCGAGGCCGCCCAGGCCAGCCAGTGCTGCTCGGTCTCCCCCTGTTCGACGGGGTTGAGGGTCAGGCGCACGCCGCCGGTGGCGCCTCGGGTGAAGGCCTCCCAGGCGTGGCGGCCGTTGGCGAGGCAGGTGAGCTGGACGTCGATCAGGGCGGGCGGCCCGTCCCAGAGATCCACCGCGCCAGTGTCCGTGATCGCCGGTACATCGGCATCCTTGCAGCCGAGCGCCAGCAGGATCAGGATCATCAGGCCTCAAGCCCCGGCTGGGCGGCGCGGGCCGCACGCTCCCGGAACAGAGCGCGCTCCACCGCGACCAGCACGCTCTCCAGGCCCTCGCCGGTGACCGCGCTGGCCAGGACGCCGCCGTAGCGCTGCTTGAGCTCGGGCCAGGTGGCCGGGTCGACCTGGTCGATCTTGTTGAGCACCAGCAGGCGAGGGGTCTCGGCCACCCCGAGGCGCTCCAGGACCTCCTCCACCGCCGCGATGTGGGTGTCGATCTCCTCGTCGGAGGCGTCGACGACATGCAGGATGAGGTCGGCCTCGACCACCTCCTCCAGGGTGGAGCGGAAGGCCTCGACCAGCTCCTTGGGCAGCTCGCGGATGAAGCCGACGGTGTCGGTGAGGATGACCTCGCGCTCCTCGGGGAAGCGCATGCGCCGGGAGGTGGGGTCCAGCGTCGCGAAGAGCTTGTCCTCGGCGTCGACCGCGGAGTTGGTCATGCGGTTGAGCAGGGTGGACTTGCCCGCGTTGGTGTACCCCACGATGGAGACCAGGGGCAGGCCCACCCGCTTTCGGCGGTCCCGGCGCATGCTGCGGTGCTTTCCGAGCTTTTTGAGCTCCGTGCGCAGCCGGTCCAGCCGCTCGTCCGCGCGGCGGCGGTTGATCTCCAGCTTCGTCTCGCCGGGCCCGCGTCCGCCGATGCCGCCGGTGAGCCGGCTCATGGCGGTGGGCATGATGGCCAGGCGGGGCTTGCGGTAGCGGAGCTGGGCCAGCTCGACCTGGAGCTTGCCCTCCTTGGTGGTGGCCCGCTGGGCGAAGATGTCGAGGATTAGCTGGGTGCGGTCCAGGACCGACAGCTCGGTCTCGGTGGCGATGTTGCGGAGCTGGCTGGGGGCCAGCTCGCCGTCGAACACCAGCACGTCCGCGCCCAGGTGCATCGCCCGCAGCAGCAGGTCCTGGAGCTTGCCCTTGCCCACGAGGTAGCGGTTGTCGGGCTTGCGGCGGATCTGGAGCGCGCGATCGACCACGTGGAGGCCCGCGGTCTCCGCGAGGCGCTCCAGCTCCTCCAGGCTGTGCCGGGCGGCCTGCGGTTGCCCCAGCGCCACGCCGATCAGGATGCAGCGCTCGGCGCCCTCGACCCGCTGCAGCCGCTCGGCGTGGGAGAACCGATCCTCAAGATCCTGGATGAAAGCGAGGAAATCCTCGTCCCAGTGGTGGACCGAGGGGCGGGTCTCCACCCGCCACATCTCGGCGGGCTCGCCGTCCGGGCCGGGCTGGGTGTCCTCGGGGGGCAGGACGTGGGCGTACTCCACCTCGCCGGGCAGGCCGTCGACCAGGGCCTGGACCACGATGACCGCGTCCAGCCGCAGCAGGGTGAGGTCGGTGAGGTTGTCCTTGGTGAGGCCCTCGCCGCGCAGGTGGCTGACGATCAGACGAAGGCCGCGGAAGCGGCCCGAGCCTGCGCGGGCGCGGCCCAGCTCCGGGATGAAGACGCGGTGGGCGTCGCCCACCACGACCTTGTCCACGAAGCCGAGCCGATCCACGAGCAGCCCGACCTGGCGGCCCGCCAGGCGGGAGACCTCCGTCAGCCGCCGAGCCAGCTCGGGGGTGAGGAAGCGCGCCTGGGGCACGCGGCGGTCGTACAGGGACTTGAGGGCCTTGACCTGGGAGGTCTTCAGGCCGGCGGTGTTGCCGTGCAGCTCAGGAATGTTCGTTCTCCGGGATCAGCGCTTGGGGGAGGACTTGTCCGGCAGCGCGCGGGACGCGGCGAACTTGTCGAGGAGCTGGGGGAGGTCGACGCCGACGCCGGCCTTCAGCTCCTCGACGAGCTGCACGGCCTGGGCCGCGCGGCTGTGCTCGCCGCCCGGCAGAACCGTGAGCTTGTCCACATGCACCTGCTGGATGGTGTCGACCAGCGACTCCATCAGCGCGCGCAGCTTCTGCATCAGGAAGATATCGCGGGCGTTGGCGCCCCCGCTCTGCCAGGTGGAGATCATCTCCTCGAGGACGAACGCGGTGGCCTTGCCGTCCTCGACGATCTTGGCGGCCTGGCCCTTGGCGTCGGCCTGCCTGGCCTCCATGTCGGCGCGGGCGGGGGCGATGACGTCGGCCTCAAGCCGGCGGCGGACCTGCTCCAGACGGGCGTCCTGGACCTTGAGATCGGCGTTGGCGCGGGCGACCAGGGCACGGACCTCACCGGTCTCCTTGGCGACCAGCGCGGCGCGGCGGGTCTGGGCGTCGCGGACGCGGCGGTCGGTGTCGGCGCGGGCGATCTCGATCTCCGCCTGGCACTCAGCCAGCCGGGCGCGCTCGCGGTTGGTGGACTCCTGGATGACCGACTCGGCGTGGGCCTGGGCCTCGGCGATGCGGGCCTTGCGGTCCAGCTCGGCGGAGGACTTGCGGCCGATGGCGTCGAGGTAGCCCTTCTCGTCGGAGACGTTCTGGATCTTGAGGACGTCGAGCACCAGCCCCAGCTTGGAGAGGTCGTGCTCGGCCTCCTCCAGGAGCTTCTCCGCGAAGGTGATCTTGTCGTTGTTGACCTCCTCGGGGGTGAGCTGGGAGAGCACGCCGCGGAGGTTGCCCTCCAGGGTGTCCTTGCCGATGGCGATGATCTCCTTGCGGGACTTGCCCAGGAAGCGCTCCAGGGCGTTGCCCAGCAGCGGCTCGTGGCCGGCGACCTTGATGTTGGCCACGCCCTGGACGGTCAGGGGGATGCCGCCCTTGGAGTAGGCGTTGGTGACCGCCACGTCGACGGTCATGTTGGTGAGGTCGATGCGGGACACCGACTCGATGATGGGGACGCGGACGCGCCGGCCGCCCTTGATGAACTTGTAGTTCCGGCCGTCGGCCGTCTTGGGGCCCGAGAACACCAGCACCTCGTTGGGGCCGGCGATGTAGAGCAGGTTCCGCACCGTGAAGGTGAGGGCGACGACGACGAAGCCGAGGATGCCCAGGAGGCTGATGCCGCTCAGCAGGATCTCTTCGAAGCTCATGATCAGCGCTCCGCGGTGGTGTTGGGGGTGAGGATGCCGACCACGTCGACGCCGGTGGAGTCGCGCAGCTCCCTGAGGACGGTGGACACCATCGCGGGGTAGGACGCGACGTACTGCGCGAGCGCGCGGCCGTCGCCGCTGTCCAGCAGGTTGACCTCGTCCACGGCGATGCTGTTGACCCGCTCGACGACCGTGCGCAGCACCTCCTCCAGGTTCTGGATGAGGAAGATGTCGCGGGCGTCGTCGCCGGCCTTGATCCAGGCGTCGGTCATCATGCGCAGGACCTCGGCCATCGCGCGGCCGCTCTCCTCGATGCTGGCGGCATCGCCGCGGGCACGCAGGGCGGCGGCCTGCTGCTGGGCCTGGGCGGGCAGGATGATGTCGGCCATCAGCCGCAGCTCCTCCAGCCGCTTTCGAATCTCCTGCAGCTCCTGCTCGGACTGGGCGCGGGCCTGGAGGGCGGCCTGGGCGGTGGTCTCCTCTTCGGACTGGGCGTTGGCGTCCAGCTCGGCCTTGACCTCGCTCACCTTGTTCTCGGCGGCGACGATGTTGGCGTTGGCCTTCTGCTCGGCGACCTGGCCGGCCCGGCGGGACTCGGCCTCCTCGCGCTCGGCCTCGGAGCGCGCGGTGGACTCGGCGACCTCGGCGTCCCGCAGCACCAGGGCGATGCGCTGACGGCCGATGGAGTCGAGGTAGTTGACCTCGTCGCTGACCGCCTGGACCTTGAGGGTATCCAGGTGCAGGCCCAGCTTCTGGAAGTCCTCGTCGGACTCCTCGACCAGGGCGCCCGCGAACTTGAGGCGGTCCTCGTTGACCTCCTCGGGGGTGAGGGTGGCGAGCACGCCGCGGAGGTGGCCCTCCAGGGTCTCCTTGGCGACCCGCTTGATCTCGCCGGGGTCGCGGCCCAGGAAGCGCTCGATGGCGTTGCCGACCAGCCGCTCGTTGCGGGAGATCTTGACGTTGGCGACCGCGTGCACCGTGAGCGGGATGCCGCCCTTGGAGTAGGCGTTGGTGATGCGGATGTCGATGGGGATGGTGCGCAGGTCCATTCGCTCGGCGCGCTCGAGGATGGGCACCCGGAAGGCGCGCCCGCCGTAGATGACGCGGTAGCCGACGGTGCTGCCGTCGGGGAGCTGGTTCTCGCGGCCCGAGAACACGAGGATCTCGTTGGGCTCGCAGATGAAGACGAACATCCGGGCGATGGTGGCGATGAGGCCGAGGGCCATCAACGCAGCCATCACGCCGCACATGAGACCGAGGATGGTCATGGATTCTCCTGGGGAGATTGAGTCCGAGGTGACGCGCGCAACTCTACTACGTCAGCCTTGATTCTTTTGTTTCTGAGCGGCCAGGGCCCTGTTTCGCGCGGCGACCTTGCGAGCGAGGGCCAGGGAGGCGACCTCGGCGGTGCCGCCCTCGACGGTGAGCACGAGCACCGTCTCGCCGCGCTCCAGCATGGACGCCTCGCGGGTGGTGGCGATCAGCTCGACCTGCTGGCCGCCCATCTCCAGGCGCACCTTGCCCGTCTTGCCCGGCCCGACAGGCAGCACGACGGTGGCCTCGGTGGCGCGCACCCGGCCGAGATCGGCGTCGGTGGCCACGGTGGAGCGCTTGAGCTTCTGGATGGTCCAGGACGCCCCATAGCCGCAGACGAAGCCCATGCCGATGGCTGCGGTGAGGTGCAGGGCGAGGGACAGCCCGATGAGGGTGAGGAGCGCGCCGGTGGCGCCGAAGACCGTCAGCCCGTAGGTCCAGAACCGCAGCGAAAGCATCGGGCCGACGGCGGCCAGCGCGGCGTCGCCCACGTCGTGGGTGGCGATCGGCAGGTCCTTGTCGGCCTCCACCTCGGCGTCGGCGTCGGCGTCCACATCGGCGTCGGCGTCGACGTCCACGTCGGCGTCCGCGTCCATGTCGAGGTCGATGTCCTTGTCGAACTGGATATCCTTGTCGAACGCCAGCTCGCCGTCCGCGTCCCCGTCGGCGTCGTGGCCGCCCAGGAACGCCGACGCGCCCACGAAGATGACCCCGAAGCCGAACGCGGCGAGGTAGAGCTCAAGCATCAGGGGCCCTCCGGGGCGCGCTTCCATCCTTTGATCGCAAGGATCGACCATCCGGCCATGAAGCTCAAGCCCCCGAGCGGGGTGACGGCCCCCAGCCACCGCTGGCCGCTCAGGGAGAGCACGTAGAGCGAGCCCGAGAACAGCACGATCCCGAGCAGCACGAGCCAGCCGGTGGCGCGCGGCGGGGCGTCCAGGCGGCCCAGCACCATCAGGCCCAGAGCGTGCCACATGTGCTGGCGCACGCCGGTGTCGAAGGGGCTGACCAGGTCGGGCTCGACCATCTTCTCCAGGCCGTGGGCGGCGAAGGCCGCGAGGGCGACCCCCAGCGCCAGCAGCCCGGCCCCGACCCGCGTCCAGTCCGGGCCGTGCCGATCGGCGGCGCCGTCGGTCTCTGCGGTACGAGTGGCGGTTGTCTCGACAGACATGAATACTCTCCTGATGCTCCGTAGCCTGCCTCGTCCGTTGACGCTCTCGGCCTCGCTGCTGCTCGCGGCGGGCTGCAAGGACGACGCGCCCCAGCCGGACGACTCCTCGGCCGTCGAGACGGGCGTGGACAGCGTGGACGACACCGACTCGCCCGATCCGGAGGGCTGCCCGACCACCTTCACCTATCCGGCCCAGGGGGCGGCCGACGCCGTGTTCATCGCCGGGCCGTTCAACGAATGGAGTCCCGACGCCACCCCCCTCGACGACCAGGGCGGCGGCCTGTACTCCGTCACCTTGGACCTCCCGCCGGGCGCCTGGCCCTACAAGCTCATCGAGGTCCGCTACACCGACAGCGGCCGGGAGCAGTCCTGGACCTGTGACCCAGGGGCCGACTTCGCCCAGTGCGACGAGGGCTACGACTGGGCGCCGTCCTGCGCGCCCGGGGCCTCGGCCTGCAACAGCCTGCGCGTGGTCGCGGACTGCGACCAGCCCACCGCCTCGGTCGAGGCCCTCTCCATCGACCGCGGCGCCAACGCCATCCGCCTGACCCCGGCCTTCACCCCCGCCCAGGACGACGCGCCCCTGCGCACCGTGCGCGTGACCCTGGACGGCGCGCTGGTGGACGAGCGCAGCGACCTCTCCGAGATCGTGCTGGAGGGCCTCTCCGACGGCCGCCACACCGTCCGGGTGGAGCTGACCGACGCCTCGGGCCGCAGCGCCGAGCCCCTGTACGTGCCCGCCTGGCTGGACGACCGGCGCTGGGAAACCGGTCTTTTGTACTGGGTCTTCGTGGACCGCTTCGCCGACGGCGACCCCTCCCGCAATACGCCTGAGGGCACCAGCGACGCCATCACCGACTACCTGGGTGGGGACTGGCAGGGGGTGCGCGACCGGCTGGACTACCTCGAGTCCCTCGGCGTGACCGCCCTCTGGATCACCGCCCCCCAGGACAACCCCGCGGGCGCCTGGGGCGACAAGTGCGGCGCCGACTTCTCCGGCTACCACGGCTACTGGCCCGCCGACCCCACCCGGGTGGAGGAGCACTTTGGCGCCGAGGCCGACTTCCGCGCCCTGGTCGACGACGCCCACGCCCGGGGCATGCGGGTCCTGGTGGACTGGGTCGCCAACCACGTCCACAGCGACCACCCCTACTACGCCGCCCACCCCGAGTGGTTCAACGACCTGCTCATCTGCCAGGGCGACGTGTGGAACACCGACCCGGAGGTCTGCTGGTTCGACAGCTTCCTCCCGGATATCCGCTACTACGAGCCCGAGCCGCTGGTGCGGATGGTCGACGACGCGGTGGGCTGGATCAAGGACTACGAGCTGGACGGCTACCGGGTCGACGCGGTCAAGCACATGCCCCACAGCGTCTTCTTCAACCTCCAGTCCCGGATCCGGCGGGAGGTCGAGCACGGCGACGTCGGCGGCGACGAGCCCTTCTACACCGTGGGCGAGACCTACACCGGCGACCGCGGCCTCATCGGGGCCTACGTCAACGACCGCGAGCTGGACGCCCAGTTCGACTTCCCCCTGTACTGGGCCATCCTCTCGACCTTCGCCCGGGGCGAGACCTCCCTGCGGGACCTGGAGGCCGCCTTCGCCGAGAGCGAGGCGGCGTTCGACGGCGCGCTGATGTCCACCTTCCTGGGCAACCACGACGTCGAGCGCTTCGTCGCCCACGCCGAGGGCGAGGTGGTCAGCCTCTACGGCGACGGCCCCTGCGGCGGCGACGGGGCCCTGCGCAGCGCCGACAGCCCGCCCACCTCCTTCGAGCCCTACCAGCGCCTGATGCTGGCATGGACCTGGCTGCTCACCCACGAGGGCCTGCCGCTCATCTACTACGGCGACGAGATCGGCCTGGAGGGCTACGGCGACCCCGACAACCGCCACATGATGCGCTTCGAGGGCGCGCTGTCCACGAACGAGGCCGCCGTGCTGGCCCACGTCCGGTCGCTGGGCCAGGCGCGGCAGGCCCACCCCGCCATGGCGGTCGGGGCGCGCGCCGAGTGGTGGATCGAGGACGACGTCTCCGCCTGGGCCCGGGTGTCCGAGGGCGACGAGGTGCTGGCCATCGTCAACCGCAGCGGGGTGGACCGCACCCTGACCAACGGCCTGGCCTTCGCCGGCCTCAGCCCCGACGCAGCCTGGCTGGACGTGCTCAGCGGCCAGCGCCTCCAGGCCAGCGGGGACAGCCTGACGGTGACGGTTCCGGCCCTGGGCTCGGTCGTGCTGGTGAAGGAGTAGGCGGATGTGGTGGTGGACGTGCGCGGCGGCCCTGGCTCAGGTGGAGCCGCACTTCTCCTACCCCAAGCTCTTGAGTTCAAACGGGTATGGCGTCGTGATCTTCAACGGCGGCAACGCCGGGGGCGCGGTGCTCGACGGCTTCTCGGACCACCTCTACAAGCAGCTCGGCCCGGAGAGCCCGGAGGTCCGGGATCTGCTGTACGACACCTACTTCGGGGCGCGCATCGACGGCGACGGCGGCTGGCTGACCAGCGCCGAGGACGCCCGCATGATCACGGGCACCAACGTCATCGAGATCGAGCGGCGCTACCGGACCCTCCGGTTCACCGAGGTGGTCTTCGCGCCCCTCGACCTGGAGCGCCCCGGCTTCGTCCACCTGCTCCGGATCGAGAACGACACCGCGGCCACCGCGCGGGACGTCTCCCTGTTCGCGCTCATGAACCACCATCTGGGCAGCACCTCCAACGAGGCCGAGCACATCGGCCTCACGGAAGAGGGCGCGCTGGTGGAGCGCGGCCAGGACAGCGACCTGTGGATGCACTACGTGCCCCTTGTCCCACCCACGCAGACGGGCTGCTCCCCCGACAACCCCTGGCAGGCCGTCAACGAGGGGCGCTCGCTCACCGGCTGCGTCGAGAGCAGCGGCGACGACCGGGTGGGGGCGTACGAGTGGGTCATCGGGGACCTGGCGCCTGGTGAGAGCGCCTGGGTGGGGCAGGTCCAGGTCTTCTCCTCGGGCACGGGCGCCGACGCCGCGGACGACGCGGTGCGGGGCTACGTCGAGGCCACCGACGCCTTCATGCAGGCCCTCGATGGGTACGAGTACGCGTCCCTGCCCCAGGCCATCCAGGACCGGGAGCAGCTCCTTTGGGGGGAGTGGCTGGCGCAGGGGGTCTGGCCGGAGGGGATGACCCACGAGGAGGAGGACGTCTACGCCCAGGCCCTCGCCTTCCTCCGCATGGGTCAGGTCCGCGAGCCCGGCGACGCCTACGGCCAGCTCCTCGCCTCGCTGCCGGCCTCCACCGGCGGCACCTTCTCCCATACCTGGAACATCGCCTGGGTGCGGGACGGCGCCTACGCCATCGCCGCGCTCTCCCGCGCCGGGTACGTGGAGGAGGCCCGCGCCGCGCTGCTGTTCCAGCTCCAGCCCGGGAAGTCCGGGTTCTACCGGTCCTATGTCTACGACATGGACTACACCATCAGCGTCTGCCGGCTCTACGGGGACGGCACCGAGTGGACCGACGACGACGGCACCGGCCCGAACATCGAGTTCGACAACTTCGGGCTCTACCTGTGGGCCCTGAGCGAGTACGTCGACGCCTCCGGGGACACCGGGCTGCTGGCCGAGCGCCGGGAGGACATCTTCGGCGGCGTGGCCGACGTGCTGGCCGGCCTCGTCGACGCTGAGACCGGGCTCATCGTGGCGGACTCCTCGATCTGGGAGCGGCACTGGAACGGCCACCAGAAGCGCTTCACCTACACCTCGGCCTGGGCGGTGGGGGGCCTGCGCGCGGCGGCGTCGATGGCCCGGCAGATCGGCGAGGACAGCCGGGCCGAGCGCTACGAGGCCGTCGCTTCGGGCGTCGCCGCGGCCATCGCAGAGCACCTCGTGCGCTACGACGGCGTGCTGGTCGGCAACTACGAGGAGGAGCTGCAAGGCCATCCCGCGATGGACCTCGCGGCGGTGGAGGCGTTCAACGTCGGCGCGCTCGACCCGACCAGCCAGGACTTCCGAAACACCCTGGCGGCCTGGGACGAGACCCTCGCCGTCGAGAGCGGCCACGGCTACGCCCGAAACGACGACGGCGACCTCTACGACGTCCAGGAGTGGGTGATGGTGGACCTGCGCCTGGCCCACGCCCTGGACCTCGCCGGGCAGCACGACCGCGCCCGCGCCATCGAGCGCTGGATCACCAGCCAGGCCCTGGAGAACCGCCTGATCATCCCCGAGCTGATGGACCCGGCCAGCGGCGACTACGCCGGCCCGGCCCCCATGATGGGCTTCGGCTCGGGCCTCTACGTGCTGCGCCTGCACGAGCGGGCGGCCCTGGGCCTCACGGGGGACCCCGGGAACCCCGGTCCGTCGGACTCAGGCGGCAACATCGAGGATCCGGACTCCAGCCCCTGGGACACCGGTAAGGACGACGACGCGCGCGGCTGCGGCTGCGCGGGCGCCCCCGGGATCCCCCCGATCGGCGTTCTCCTCATTTGTGCTGTGATTCTGAGGAGGAGGACAGAACAAGGCGGATGACGGGGGCGGTGGTGCGGGGTTACCATCCATCTGGAGGTGACGATGCGTCTGGTCCTGCCCCTGCTGATGATCGCGGGTTGCGGCATTATCTTCGTGAAGGACGACACGGGGACGGACTCCGGCGTGTCCAACCAGGACTCGGGCACCGAGGGCGACACGGACACCGACGCCGACGCGGACACCGACACGGACACCGACAGCGACGCGGACACCGACCTGGGCGTGGACTGCGACGCCAGCTACTCCACCGCGCCCCCGGCGGGCCCGGACTGCGTCACCAGCACCATCTCCTGCGGGGACACCGTCTACGGCACCACCGAGGGCGGCAGCACCATCATGGACGAGGACCTCTACGGCGACGCCTTCTGCTTCATCCCCTACGACGACTACCAGTCCTCCGAGCGCGTCTACGCCCTCACCGTGCCCCAGAACACCAGCGTCACCCTGACCGTGGACACCCCCTGCGCGCCGATGTCCTATGCCATGATGCGGTGGGATGACGCCAGCTTCTGCCCCCACGGCACCCAGTACAGCATCGCCGAGTGCGAGGGCGATGAGGCCGGCGGCGGCGGCGTCGAGCACATCGACGTCTTCAACGCCGCCCGCTACCTGATCTCCATCGACGCCCCCGAGGGGACCACCGGGCCGTTCGGCCTGAGGGTGGAGTGCGAGAGCCGCTGACCTGAAGCTCCGCTCAGGGCACGACCTCCCAGGTCTCGTCCGTCAGCGTCCGGCTCTCCAGCACCGCGCCGTCGCAGTCCACGAGCTGGATGCGCGTCGCCGGCTCCTCGCCCCAGGGGTCGAAGTTCAGCGCCGAGATGCCGCAGGCCGCGCCGATGGGGTCGTCGAAGAAGACGATGGCGTCGCGGGAGAAGTGGTGGTGCTCGGGGTTGTAGATGAGCTTCCAGTAGTCGTCCTGGGCGAAGTCGGTGCCGTCCAGGGTGCCCTCGGCCCGATAGAAGATGGCGGGCTCGGTGCTGGCCATGCTGGCCCCGATGCGCAGCTCCAGCCGCAGGGTGCCGCCGTCGAAGGTGAAGGTGTGCAGGTCGGTGTCGATGCCGGCGAAGGTGCAGGAGTCGAAGAGGCGCGCCCAGTAGCCCGTATCGCAGCTCCCCTCGCACAGGCCCGCCGAGAACCACAGGCCGCTGTCGATGTCCCAGTGGCCGCCGTCCAGCGCCGCGCCCCCGCTGTCCTCGCCGTTGATCATCAGGGCCAGCTCCCAGCTCTCTCCGTTCGGCCCGGACATCGGGATGGAGAAGTTGTGGGTGTAGTAGGTGATCCCGCCGTACTCCTGGAACCGGCTGTCGACCGCCCCCGGGCCCTCGGTGATCAGCCCAGGCTCGCCGAGGTCCATCATCACGCAGGCCGGCAGGGTGACCTCACCGCCCTGGACGTCCTCGGTGGGGAGCTGGAGCGTGCCGGCCATCAGCCGGAGCTGGGCCTTGGTGTCGATCTCCTCCAGCAGGGTGCGCCCCTCGCTGAACGAGCCGCAGTACAGCGCCCGGTCGCCGATCTCCAGCGGCCAACTCCACCCGGACTGGCCGGCGGGCGCCTCGGTGGGGCACCAGTCCCAGGCGTCGGGCAGCTCCACGCCGGTGTCGTCCGTGAGCCCGGAGTCATCGGCCACGCCGCTGTCGTCGGCGCTGTCGTCCACGCCGTCCTTGCCGTTGCAGGCCAGAGGCCCCAGGATGAGCATCCACACAGGGAGCGCGCGCATTGTTCTCCACCTCTTGCTGGCCTGACCCGGTTGGACGCTATCACCGCGGCGTCGGGGTCTGCGCCCTGGCGGTCAGCCTGTTGACGGCCTGCACCGCCAAGGAGCCCGCGCCGGTGGACAGCGGGGATGAGGCCTGCGCCGGGATCGAGCCCATCACCCTCAGCGAGGGCAGCCAGGTCACCGGGCTGGCCGTGGGCGCGCTGATGCTGCGGCAGGCCCTCAACCAGCACCGCCTGGGGCTGGGCCACGCCGATGACGGCTGCCCCCACACCTCCGGCGACGAGGAGACCGAGCCCGAGGGCGCCCGGACCTGGCGCGGGGACTGCGGGCGGGAGCCGGCCTTCGACGGCGCGCTCACCCGGACCTGGACCGCGGTCAACGAGACCTGGACCGGCGAGGGCTGGTCGGTCACCGGGGCTTCCGGGCTGGAGACGCTGACCCTGGACGGCACGTGGTTCGCCTCTGAGGCCACCTCAGGCGGGGAGACCGCCCGCGTCGAGGTGCTGGAGGGCAGCCTGCGCTTCGCCACCGGCGACGGCCAGCCCCCCGAGCTGGCCTTCCCGCTGGGGGTCACCGGCGACTACGCCTTTGAGGGGGTGTGGGGGCCGGACGCCCAGCGCCACGCGGTGTTCGCGGATCTGGCGGTCCCCTGCAGGGGCTCGGTCTTCCTGGACCTGGAGGTCCTGGAGTCCGAGGACGGCTGCGCCAGCGGGCTGCCGGACGGCGGGCGGTTCGAGATCACCGCCCAGGACCACACCGCGGTGGTGGACCTGAACGTGCCCGAGGCCTGCCAGGGCTGCTGGGCGTGGACGCTGGACGGCGCGGACCAGGGCCTGGTCTGCTTGTAGTCACCGACTGCAACCCCTACAGCGGCTCGACGTCGTACAGCTCCAGGCCCGGGTTCTCCCGCTGGGCGTATTGCAGCGGCCAGGGGCTCTCGGCGACCACCACCGGGTTGCCGTTGCGGTCCTCGACCAGATGGTAGTCCCGGCGGGCCTTGATCCACGCCAGGCCCTCAGGGTCCCCACCGACCCAGCGGGCCAGCCGGAAGGGCAGGCCCTCCAGCTCGGCCGTGACCCGGTACTCGTTCTTGAGGCGCTCCTTGAGCACCTCGAACTGGAGCAGGCCGACCGCGCCCAGGTACGGGTCCTGGCGGCCCAGGGCGGGGCGGTAGAAGAGCTGGATGGCGCCCTCGTGGGAGAGCTGGGTGAGGCCGGCGGCGAGCTGCTTGCGCTTGAGCGGATCCTTGAGGTTCACCCGCGCGAAGTGCTCGGGGGCGAAGCGGGGGATGCCGGCGAAGGCCCGCTGGCCCTCCGCCGAGATGGTGTCGCCGATGCGCAGCTTGCCGGGATCGTAGAGGCCGACGATGTCGCCGGGCCACGCCTCCTCCACGATGGAGCGCTCCTGGGCCATGAACGAGTGGGGCTTGGACAGGCGCAGGGTCTCGCCGCTGCGGCCGATGGTGACGTCCATGCCCCGCTCGAAGCGCCCGCTGACCACCCGGATGAAGGCGATGCGGTCGCGGTGGCGGGGGTTCATGTTCGCCTGGATCTTGAACACGAAGCCGTTGAAGGTGGGGTCCTCGGGGTTGACGGTCTCGTCCTCGGCGGTCTGCCGGGGGCCGGGGCCGGGGGCCTTGTCCACCAGGAAGTCCAGGAAGGCGTCCACGCCGAAGTTGCTCAGGGCCGAGCCCCAGAACACCGGGGTCAGCTCGCCCGCGAAGAAGTCCTCCACCGACCAGGGCTCACCCACGGCGTCGAGCAGCTCCAGCTCCTCGCGCACCTGGGCCACCGTGGCCGCGCCCAGCAGGTCGACGGCCTCGGCCAGGGGCAGGGTGCGGGTGTCGAGGATGTCCTGGCCGTGGCGCGCGGGCTCGTAGACTGTGACCTGACGGGTTACGCGGTCCACGACGCCCCGGAACTGCTTGCCCATGCCGATGGGCCAGTTGATCGGGACGCAGCGCAGGCCCCCGAGCTTCTCGGTGATCTCGTCGAGCAGGGCCAGGGGCTCCAGGCCCTCGCGATCCAGCTTGTTCATGAAGGTGAGGATCGGCAGCCGGCGCAGGCGGCAGACCTCGAAGAGCTTCAGGGTCCGCGCCTCGACGCCCTTGGCGTGGTCCACCAGCATGACCGCCGAGTCCACGGCCGAGAGGGTTCGGTAGGTGTCCTCGGAGAAGTCGGCGTGGCCGGGGGTGTCCAGCAGGTTGACCCGGCGGCCCCGGTGATCGAAGCCCAGCACGGAGCTGGTGATGGAGATGCCGCGTTCCTGCTCCATCTTCATCCAGTCCGAGACCGCGTGCCGCGACGACTTCCGCGCCTTGACGGAACCGGCGAGGTGGATCGCACCTCCATACAGGAGGAGCTTCTCGGTGAGGGTTGTCTTGCCGGCGTCAGGGTGCGAGATGATCGCGAAGGTGCGGCGGCGGGCGGCCTCCTGCCCCAGGGTGTCCATGTCTGCGCTCCACGAGAGGCGGGGCTCCCTAAGCCACGGGCCGCGCGTCGTCCACCGAGGCATTAGAAGGGGGGTACGTTGAGTCCACCTGGAGGTCCGCTGCGAGGTCACCGGCGAGCCGCGATGGCCCTGGGCGTGCTGGGAGGCACGGCGGAGGTGGCCCTGCGGGCGTCGCCCCGGTTCGGGCTGGGCTTCTTCGAGCAGCTCACCTGGCTGACCCTGGGGGTGGCTCAGAACCTCGCGGTGGTGGTCGGGGCGCTGATCGTGGCGCGGCTCGCCGGCCGGGTGGGGCTGCGGGTCCTGGGGGACCGGCCCGTGGGGATGGCGGCGGCGGCGCTGCTGGCGCTGCACCTGGGGCTCTGGTACCGCTTCGAGCGGGTGCTCAACCTCTATGCGCGGGATCCCCAGGTCTGGGGCGGCCTGCTGCTCATCGCGGTGGGGGCCGCGCTGGTGGGCCTCTCCCTGGACCGGCTGCTGCGACGCAGCGCGCGCTTCGCCATCCTCGGCGCGGCGCTCGCGTTCTGGGCGGCGCTCATCCGCGGGGCCCCGGCCGAGCCGGCTGTGGGGGAGGGGACCAACGTGCTGCTGGTGACCTGGGACACCACGCGGCCCGATCGGCTCGGCCCCTACGGCGGCCCGGCGGCCACCCCCATCCTGGACCGCCTCGCGGCGGAGGGCGTGACCTTCGAGCAGGCCGTCACCACCGCACCCCTGACGCAGCCCGCCCACCTCTCCATCCTGACCGGCCAGCCCACCACCGAGACCGGCGTGGTGGTCAACGGCACGCAGCTGGGGGAGCGGGGCGCGATGATCCAGCACCGCATGAAGGCGGCGGGCTACACCACCGGCGCGGCGGTGTCGGGCTTCCCCCTGCACAGCAAGTACGGGTGGGACCAGGGCTTCGACCTGTACGACGACGACTTCGGGGCCATCCCGGGGCTGCACCGCCTCTCCCTGACCCACGCCTCCGAGCAGCTTCTGCTGCCGGGCAACACCCTGCGCGAGCGCGAGGGTGCGGGGGCCACCCGGCGGGCGCGGCAGTTCATCGAGCGCAACGCGGACGGCGCCTGGTTCTTCTGGCTGCACCTGTTCGACCCGCACGCCCCCTACGAGGCCCTGGACGTGGCCGACGCCCCCACAGACGGCCCGCCGCTGGACCTGCCCGGGTACTGGCCGCCGCCACACCGCCGCATCACCTCCGCCGACTGGCTCATCCACGCCTATGACGCGGAGCTGGCCCGCGTGGACGGCTACACCGGCCAGGTCATCGCGACGCTGGAGCGGCTGGGGCTCCTGGAGGACACCGTGGTGGTGGTCACCGCCGACCACGGCGAGTCCCTGACCGAGCACGGGCTCCTGTTCGACCACGGCGAGGACCTCTACGACCCCTCGCTGCGCGTGCCGCTGGTGGTGCGGGCGCCGGGGGTGGGGCAGTCGGGCGCCCGGGTGGGCTGTCAGGTGAGCGTGATCGATCTGGTGCCCACTGTCGAGGCGCTGGTGGGGCTGCCGCCGGCCGAGGCGCAGGGGCGCTCCCTGGTCCCGGCCTTGCGGGGCGAGGGCTGCGCGGACACCCCTGTGGTCTCCACCGCACCCGGGGAGCGCACCCCGGACCCGCCCATCGACGCCTCGGTGCGGGAGCCGCCCTACAAGCTCATCCAGTACGCCGCGCGCCCCGACGCGCCGGCGCGGGAGGCGCTGTTCAACCTGGAGGACGACCCGGGGGAGCTGAGGGACATCTCCGGCTCGCCAGAGGCCCTGGGCAAGCAGCGGGCGATGAAGGGGGCGACGGAGGGCGCGCCGGAGGTCCAGGCGCCGGAGCTGGACGAGGGGTCGATGGATGCGCTGCGGGTGTTGGGGTACATCGAGTAATCGTGGTGGGGGCGGAAACTGCGATTCTGGGGCGTTTTGAGGGGGTCGGGGTCGGTCATGGGAGCCGGAGAGGGCCTTGAGGAGCCGACGGTGGTCACTGTGCCCGGCGCTGCTCCCCCACCCGACCTGCTCCCAAGAAGCCCCCCTCGTCACTCCTCCGACGACGCCGGGAAGTGGTCGTACCGAGGCGCGCTCAGGGTCAACGATCCGTCCGGCTCCAGCCGCGCGACCTGGCTGATGTTCAGCATCCCCGAGTGTCGTCGGTGACCCTCCCCAAGCACCCGCCGCTCACCAACGATGGCCCACAGCAGCGCCAGCCCCTGCGCCTCCAGCCAGCCCTGAAGGTGGTCTTCGTCCGCCAGCAGCGCCGGGGGGCCCGACGCGCGCAAGGACGGGTCCTGGAACACCAGCCGATCCGTGCCGGCCACGACGTAGTCCGCGCGTCCGCGCCAGCGCAGGCGGTTCCCCGCGAAGAAGATCGGATCTGGGACATGGGCGTGGACCACGCCTGACTGCCAGCAATCCTCTTCGTAGGTCTGGTCGATGGTCAGGACGGTCGGTCTCAAGACGGCAGGGCACCCCGGGTGAGGCTCGTCGGGCTCCTGGAGCGTCGGGAACAACGACGGGGCCGGGTATTCACCGACGAAGCCCTGGTTGGAGATGCTCACGGAGTGTGTGGTCCAGTGCCCGAGCAAGCCAAGGGAAGACAGCCAACGCCAAGCGGCCTCCCGGTCGGCTTGCCGAACCAGGTGTCCGTGGATGTGAATCCACATGTCTCGCTGGGGTCCACGCTGGCCATCGCGAGGGCCCTTCCATTGGAGCCACATCGCCAGGGGGCGCCACCGCTGGCCCTCTTGCGAGCGTGGTTGAAGAAGCTGCTGCGAAGCGGGAAAGGCCTGCCGACCGACCCATGCCGCGTCGGAGATGTCCTCGTCCAGCCCCTGCACCTGGATGGGCATCCACCAAGCCTGAGGCTGACGCTCCCCGGGGGGCTGAACGAGCAGGCTGGGGTCGATGTCCCGAAAGGCGAAGTGCGGCCTCCGTGGCTCCCCAGAGAGGGCTTCAACCCAGCTCACGAGCCGCGCGAGCGCGATGCGCTGGAGCTTCTTCCCGACCCGCTCTGCCCAGGCTGGTCGGCCGCGCTGGCTGCCGTAGCGGCGGATCATCTCGGCGTCGTAGTCGCCAAAACGCCCGTCGGTGTAGCCGAGCCGTAGCACCTCACCCAGGATCCATCGCCGAGCCTCCTCGATGGTGACGACGCTCTCGTCCCTCTCAAGCGCCCAGGGGACAGTGTAGATGGCGAAGTCGCCCCAGAACTCGTTCAGACAGGACTCTCGCAGGCGGTCCAGCCCTGGCGAGTCGATGGGCCCGAGACGCTGGTCCAGCTCCTCCTCCGTGGGGATGGTGGGCCTGCTCGCTGGCCGGGGGAGTCGAAAGTCCTCTCCCGACCAGGCGGGCGGGACCGCAGCGTGGGCGTGCGCCAGCGACACGATGAGCCAGGGGTAGTCCAGGATGATGGCGTTGTTCAGCCCCAGAAGCTGCGCTCGGCTCTCCGGGCGGTCGAGCACCTCGACCACCGCTCGAAGCACGTCCGGTTCGGGGCAGCGCAGCAGCGCACCGTAGGTGCATGCCAGGACCCGCTCCACGACGTAGTCATCGTCCGCCGCCAGCAAGTGGGGCAGCACCCGACTCCACAGCTCGGGTCTGCCCTCCGTGAGTCGAACGGCCGCCTTGGTCGCGGTGTCCCGGACCCGCCGGTCTGCGGCGGCCATGCACCAGCCCAGCACGAGCAACCAGTTGACCCGTTGCGCCGCGTCAAGATCCTGGGTGCGTTCGTCCCATGGCTGCTCCAGCAGGCAGCGCAGGGCGGAGGTGCGCCTCTCATCGCCCGCCTGGTAGCCGACGTGAAGCGCCTCGCACCACCAGGCGTCCCGGTCAGGCATGGGCTGTTCGAGCATCCAGGTGTTCATCCACCGAGCGTCGAGCGGATGCTCGGGACGGACGGCGACCTGGAGCATCGCGTCTACCGCCTCAAGGCAGAGGACTCGATTGCGGATGCAGGACTGGAGCCAGCGCTCCGTTCGGGACGAGAACGTGGCCGGGTTCCGTGAAGGGAGTGCCCGGAGCCAGCTCTCGGCGGCCTCCCTGGGGGCGGCGTCGGTCTGGAAGAGGTCCAGCAACTCAACGCCGAGCCGCTCGGGAACCAGCAAGGCCAGGGCCTCAAGGATGCCTGGGTCGTTCAACGGCCCGGTGCTGTCCGACAGGCTGCTCCGCAGGTCCGCGATCGCACCGGGCGTCGACTCGGAGAGCCCGCGCAGGACCATGTCGGCGACCAGGTGATCGCGCAGGCGGTCGTAGCTCAGGACGATCTCATCTTCAGGATCGAGCAGGTCGTCGTCGCTCGGCAGGCCAGGGTCGCGACGAAGCACGTCCTCGTCCACGAGCCAGTCCAGCATTCGAAGGCTGTGGCCAGCCGCTGGGAGAGCCGCCTGCAGAACCGCGTCGGCCTCTCGCTCTGGGAGGCTGCGCGTCCCCCGGGTCGCGCACGCGCCGACGAACGCGAGCAGGGCCCGGTGGACCACATTCCGCGTGCCCCAGCCAGCGTCGTCTTGGAGCCTGGCGTCGAGCCCATCGAACACGGCACGGAGGACCTCCTGGAGCCCGCGCCATCCGGCTGGGACGGCCAGGAGCCCCTGGGACACGAGCGCCTTGCAGACGAGGCTCAAGAACAGGGGGTTGCTGTACTCGGGCAGGAGCGTGGGCCCTGGCGGTGGCTCCAGTTCGAAGTGGCCGAAGAACTCCCGCACGGCGGTGAACTCCTGGCCCTGGAATCCGGGGTGGTCGACCGCAGGCAGATCAGCGTGCGCGGGCATGACCCGTGGGACGAAGCCAGTCCGGCAGGAGAGCAGCAGGCGGAGCGTGGGGCGACGTCTGACCTGGGCGAGCAGGCCGCTCAGCTCATCCCGCCAGGCACGGCGGGGTACAGACTCGTTCAGCGCGTCCACCGCGATCAACAGGGGTCGCCCGGTGGCGAGCGCGTTCTGCTCCAGGATCTCGAAGAGCTGCTCCTCCGAGCAGCTCGCCGGCAGCCCGAGCCGATCGCGGAGCATGTGCCACGCGGGCCCACCTCGATACCCGCGCCCGAGCAGCAGCACAGCCCGGCCGCCCTCCTGGATTTGCTCCCGGACGAGCTTGAGCAGGGCGAAGGTCTTGCCTGTGCCGGCCGGGCCGGTGAGCAGCGCGGTCCGTTCGCGGGCAATCCTGGCGATGACCCCGTCCAAAGGGAAACCCCAGAGCCAGTCCAGCAGGTCTTCACATCGAGTGATGTGGAGGTCGGGGAAGGAGGCCAGGACCGCGACCATGCGCTGCCGGACATCCCGCGAGCGCGAGGTTCCCGGGCCGTGTTCGGCCTCGAACGCCCTTCGGGTGGCTGAGAGACACCTGGATGCGGCGTCCTGGCAGTCCTCGACGAGCTGTTCGATGTCGCCAGGCGTGGACCCTGACGAGCCATGCAGAGCCTCCAGACCCTCCCGCAGCATCTGGAGAGCCTCGTGCAGCGCCTCCCCATCGGCGCGCGCGTCCTGCGGGAACGCGGGTCCCCAGGAATCAGCCTGGGCCGTCGGGAGTCGAGCCCAGGCTTGTTCATGCTCCTGGACGTCCCTCAGAAGACCCCCCAGCAGGGTGGTCCAGGAGACCTGTCCGAGCAGCGCGCCGAACGCCGACTGAAGCGCAGAGATCGACACGTCGGGGACACCCCTGGGCCCGACCTGCGCCTGCAAGCCGACCAGGTGCTCGGAGAACCACTGCGCGGGCAGCCAACGCCCGGTGTCTCGGAGCGCCTCCTCCACGAGCTGACGGTCCGGGGTCGCGGGCAGCGGAACGCCGAGGTCCGACGCGGCGTCTCGCACCTGTTGTGCGTGACCTGGCGCCCAGGCGAGCAGGCTGCCCAGGAAGGTGTCCAGGCCGGTTGGCAGCGTGCCGGGGAGCGCCGTCTGCTCCAACAGGTCCAGGAGCCCGGCCACGAGGAGCTGAGGGCTGGCCGATGGGCCCGGGAGATTCGCAGCGAACGCCGATCCGTAGCGCCTCTGCACCAGGGCCCGCAGGTGATCTGCGGGCAGCGCCCGAATCAGCAGCCGCTCCAAGCGATCTCGTTGTGCGTCCGTCACCGCGCCCCTCCGAATCCATCGCCTGGAATCCCAGGATGCCGCTCGCGCCTCACCCCCATAAGTGGGCGGAAGCAACGCGCCAAACCCCGGGGTGGTCGAGGTGAGCCCAGAAGACAAGCAGCGAGCGCTGGAGGATCTGCTGTTCCAGTCTCTTGGCGACGGCAAGTGCCGAGAGTTCGTCTCAGGGTACTTCAGCCCCGACGTGAGAATAGACATGCCCCGCGGCCCGGCGTCAGATCGGGACGTCATCGCGTGGCTGTGCGGCCTGATCGGGCAAGCCCAACACCCCGAGCGCCCCACCGAGAACCGGCTCATCACCCAGGAGTTCTTCAAAGCGTTGCTGCCTTACGCAGCCAAGCACCGCGAGCGCATCGACGCGGTGGCCGCACACTGGGAGATCAAGCTCCCCGAGCCCGAGCCCGAAGACGACCCTGCCGGCCACGCGCTGCGCCGCTGGCTCGCCTGGCGCATCGAAGCCCTGAATGAGCTGCCGGGCCTGCTGGACCCCCGTGGGACCGCGCGGACTCTGAGCACCCTCTATGTCCAGCTCCTCAACCAGCCGGTGGACGGCCCCGACGAGGCGATCCCCCGCGCGCTGCCGCTGTCCAAGCTGCTCGATCGCAACCCCAGCGGGCGCTTCACCGTCCAGGGCGACCCGGGCTCAGGCAAGAGCACGCAGCTTCAACACATGGCGCGTCAGCGGGCCAGGCAGGCCCTGGCGGCCCTGGAGGCGGGCGCGGAGCCCAAGCCGTCCAGCCTCCCCATCCTGCTGCCTTTGCCCTCGTTGATCCGCCAGGGGCTGTCTCCGCTGGACGCGGCCGCCCAACGCTTCCGGCAGGCCGGGCAGATCAGCGGCCTGTGGGGAGACCCCGAGGCAGCGGCGTTGACGGAGGCGCTGCGGGCGCGCGTCGAAACGGGGCAGGTCTGCTTCTTGCTGGACGGCCTCGACGAGGTGGCTCCCCAGCGGGTTCCGGAGGCCCTCAAGCGGGCGCGGGACTGGTCCGCAGCGTACCCGCGATGCGCGCTGGTGCTCACCAGCAGACGGTTCGGCTACCAGCGACCCTCCGACCTCTTCTCGGAGTTGGAGCTGAGGCCGCTCGGAGAGCAAGAGCAGCGTAAACTGCTCACCCGCATCATCCGGGACGACGCTCGGGTCGAAGAGGTCATGCAGCTCGACGGGGCGCCGGAGAGCCTGCGACGCATGATGGGCAACCCCTTCGTGCTGAGCCTGCTGGGGGTCATCGCGCGGGACCCGGAGGCTGAGCTGCCGAACCGTCGCCTCGCCCTGTACCGGATGGCGATCCCGCGCTTCATCCGAGGGGTCATGCGCGATCCCAACCACACCGCCGCCCGATTGCTGGACGAGCACGGCGACCCTCCAGATGCTGAGAAGGTCCAGGCGGCGTTCTCAGAGATGGCCTTCGAGTTGCTTCAGGTGGACAGCGGACCATGGACCACCCACCAGATCAGCGATGCGCTTCGCAAGAGCAAGCCCGGTCGTTGGCTTCTGGGCTTCGCCGCCTCCCCGGAGGAGCTGCCGCCTCTGATCGCCGCCGACACGGGGCTGATCTGCCCGGAGGACAGCTCGGGGCCGAGGGGTCGAACCGACACCTGGCGCTTCCTGCACCGCTCGTTCATGGAGTGCCTGGCCGCCCAGGCCCTGCATCACAGGGGGCTGCCAGAGGTCAAGCGCTTCACCCGCCGCATCTCCGGCCGCCGACACCTGCTGGAGCCCAGCACCTGGTGGGGGCCGCTGCGTGATCAGACCGGCCGCTGGGCCGAGGTGTTCGTGATGCTCGCCGGCCTTCGCCCCGACGGCGTCGAGCCGATGGACTTCATCCGCCAGCTCCGGGGGCTGCACGAGGGCCTCTTCGTCGTCGCGCTCGCCGAGGTGGAGGACCTCCCGGTCGACGCCCTGGCCGCTGAGCTTGGCGGGGGCCAGGGCTTTGATCTGGCCTTGATCCGCGAGCTGATCGGCCGGGTCAACGACCGGGAGGCGCTGGCCCGGCTGTTCCTGAGCGTCGCCCGCCGCTCTCCCGATAGCGCCGAGCTGCTCCAACTCCTGGGGGCGGCCCTGGTCGCGACTGGCGTCGAGGAGAAGTGGCTCGACGAGCTGCGGCTCATCGCGGGTGGAGGCTACGCCCTCGGCATCCCGGCGGGCTTCTGGGTGCCCATCGAGCCGGGGACCTTCCAGATGGGCAGCCCTGACGACGATGAGATGGCCCGTGACAATGAGAAGCCGCAGCACCCCGTGCAGATCTCCCAGGGGTTCGAGCTGATGCGGACGCCCGTCACCCAGGCGCTCTACGCCGTGGTCGTCGGTGAGAACCCCAGCGACGACCTGGGGGACCTGCGGCGTCCTGTCGACAGCGCCGGCTGGAGCGATGCGCAGGCGTTCTGCACGCAGCTCGGCCGACTCAGCGGACGGCGCGTCAGGCTTCCCACCGAGGCCGAGTGGGAGTACGCGGCGCGGGCGGGCGAGCCCGCGCGGTTCTGGTGGGGCGATGATCCCAGCGAAGCAGCGGCGCACACCTGGTTTGAGGGCAACAGCGACGGCCGGACACACCCCGTCGGGGCGGAAGGCCACACCAACCATTGGGGGTTGAGTGACATGTCCGGGAACGTCTGGGAGTGGGTCTCAGATTGGTGGCAAGATTCGTACAAGGTTGGCATTCTTGCCAACTCCTTTGTACAGACAGGCAGTCTCCTACCAATGGTGAAGGACCCCCAGGGGCCCAAAGATGGCGTTTACCGGGTGCTTCGCGGCGGCTCTTTTCTGAGCGCGCCCTGGTACCTGCGCTCTGCGTATCGGAGCTGGAGCTCCCCCGGGCTCCGGTACTGGAGCAACGGCTTTCGTTGTGCGCTTGGCCCCGGCCCCCAGCGTTGATTCTTGGAATTGTTGATATTTTTTTGTTCATCCTGCGCGAAGCGCAGGTCGCGATTTTGCAGACTGACAAGTACAAAAGTAGATACCCTCCCTTGAACAAGGGTAACAAGACAGAATCCGATCTGCGCCGTGTCCTACAACTCTGTGCCGACATCCTGCGAATTCCAAAGTCGCACGTTCGCAACCTGACACACCCTCGCCAACCTTCCTCCCACCCGACCCAGCGCCCCCATGCCCACCCGCACCCTCTACGCCATCTCCGACATCCACCTCGGCGGGGCTCCTGGCTTCCAGCTCTGCCCCCCCGCCGTCCGGCGCCGCCTCGCGCGCTTCCTCCACCACCTCTGCGACCGGGCCGAGGCCGGGGAGACCCTGGAGCTGATCGTCAACGGCGACTTCATCGACTTCCTCGCGGAAGAGCCGGTCAACGAAGACGGGGGCGCGTTCCCCGGTTCGGCCCACCCCGGCGGCTTTGAGGCGTTCACCTCCGACCCGGCCCACGCCCGCGCGAAGCTGCGGCGAGCCATTCTCCGCACGGACGAAGACGCTCTGGAGGGACATCAGGTGTTCCCCGCCTTCCGCCGCTTCACCCAGGCCGGCAACCGGCTGACCGTGCTGCTGGGCAACCACGATCTGGAGCTGTGCCTGCCCGGGGTGCGCGAGGCCCTGGTGGACGCCCTGACCGGCGACGCCCCCGCCCGACTGCGCTTCATCGACGACGGCCAGGCCTATCGGGTGGGGCGCTGCGTGTTCGACCACGGCAACCGGGCCGACGGCTGGAATCAGGTGCTGCACGATCTGCTGCGCCGCACCCGCTCGGCGCTGAGCCGGGGGGAGACCTACGCCTTCGAGCCCCCGCCCGGCTCGGCGCTGGTGGTCGAGGTGATGAACCCCCTCAAGCAGCAATACCGCTTCATCGACCTGCTGAAGCCTGAGGAGGAGGCGGTCATACCGGTGCTGGTGGCCCTGGATCCCTACCGGATGGACAAGGCCACATCTGCGCTGGGACGGGTCCGAGAGTACGCATCCCTCGCGCGCCGCCTCGTGGAGCTCCGGGTCATCGCTGAACGGCGCAGCGATTCCCTCGACCCCCTCGCGGTCAGCGGGTGGATGGATACCCCCGCGGTCGGCCTCGACGCCCTGCAGGCCAGCGGCACGCTGGAGGAGCCTGAGGAGCAGCCGTCCATCGACGCCCTGTTGATCGAGATCGCAGCGCTCTCACACCCCGAGGGCGCCGAGCAGCCGGACATCCTGGGAGACGGCTTGTCCGGGATGCGGGTGAGCGGGGCGCTTCAGCAGTCCGCCCGCGTCGGCCTGGCCCGCGCCTCCCAGCGCCACCGGGGCCTGCGCCGGGCCCTGCTGGCCCTCCGGGAGACCTACGGCCGCACCTTCGACGTGGGCATCGAGGAGCCTCACTACCTCGAAGCCGCCGCGTCGCTGGCTGGGGAGGACGGGCGCCTCGTGGTGTTCGGACACACCCACCTGGCCAAGCAGATCCCGCTCGCTGGCGGCGGCCTCTACTTGAACACCGGGACGTGGTGCCCGGTCATCCGGCTGCCCGAGCGCCTCTACCAGCCCTCGACCTCCCCCGGAGACGAGGCGCAGGTGCTCAACGCCCTCTTCAACTTCATCCACGACCTGGAGGAGAACCGGCTGGAGCCCTGGACCCAGCAGCACAGCACCTTCTCCCGGGTGGTGGTGGATCCGGAGTCGGGCGAGTGGCAGGACGCCCAGCTCCTGGCCTGGCGGGACGACGACACCTGGGCGCCGTTCGAGGGCTACCCGGAGCCCCTGTAGAGCAAGGGCGCCACCTGATCGATGGCGCGATCCACCTGCGGGAAGCCGTCGGGCTGGACCTGCGCCCAGGCGATCAGCTCCGCAGCGCGGTCCCGGATGCTGAGCCGCTGGGAAGGGCGATCTTCGTTGGGAACCCCGGCCTTGCGAATGACCGCGGAGAGCTGGCTGTCGTTCAACCGGTGGAGGTCCGCCTGCAGCCCATCCCAGTTCTCGGGGGGCTGGACGTACTCGGTCAGTGAGAAGCCCTGGACCGCCTCCTCCATCGGGACGCCGTACAGGGCGCCGAACATGCCCACAGAGGGCAGCGCGCTCTGGCCGTCCCAGCCAGGGATCCTCTTCCTCAGCAGGTGGTGACTGACCACCCCCACGACCCGACCTCCGACCAGGATCGGGGCCCCGGAGAGCCCGCTGACCGGGTCTCGGGTGTCCGGGACGTGGAGCTGCATCGCCGGGTGCGTCTGGATGCGCGTCTGTGGATCCCGCACCTGGCCGGTGAACCGGTTGCCGTTCGAGACGAGCCGATAGACCAGGGTGGGGAACCCCCAGGTCCAGAAGGGGCCGTCGACCGCTGGCCGCTGCCGCGAGATCGGCAGGGGCACCAGGCCGGCAGGGGGATCCCCCACAAGCTCCAGCAGCGCCAGGTCGCGGTACTCCAACGGCGTGGCCATCGCCGTCAGGTTGAGCGGCTCTGGCTCCCAGGCCGTGAGGGACAGGGCGACCTCTCTCGCCAGCGGCTTGCCCGCCTCCACGATCAGGTTGTGCCGACAGGTGAGGAGCAGCCGCTCCGTGATGAAGAAGGCCGTCCCCACGGTGTTCCCGGCGCGGGTCATCGCGATGGCACGCTTGGCCTGCTGGAGATCCATCCTCGTCCTCCTGGAGACCCGGCGCGCTCGCCGGGTGGCACAGGTGCGGGAATACCATCGGTTGAAGGCCCCGACGGGGGCAGTCACCTGACCGCCCTGCACAGCGACCGCGCCGCTGTAGGCCAGCACGTCGACCCGCTCAGGCCCAAGCGCCTGGCGATCGCAGACGCCGTCCCGGAGGACGGTGCGAAAGGCCTCGATCTCAGGATCGGTCCAGGCGCTCACCCACTCCTTGAAGGCGCGCTGGGCGAACCAGTCCTCATGCTCGCCTGCGAGGGCGTCCAGGTCCAGCGTCGCGTGGGACTCCTCAAGCACCTCCTGCACGGCCCAGCAGAGGCGGTGCAGGATCATCGGGTGGCCTCCGGCCTCGGCCTGCAGCCAGGCTCCCGCTTCTTCGAGAAGCTCCGGCGGCAGCCGCTCCATCAGCGGGGCGAGCAGCGCGGTCACCGAGTCCTCGGGCAGCAGGCGCAGGCTCCGGGTCATGCACAGCCCGGTCAGCGGCGAGGTCCGGTCGTCAGCGTCGCGGAAGTCGCGCAGGCCTCGGAAGCCCGCGACCACGACCTGCACCCCGAATCCGCCGGTGCTCTCGCAGAGCGCGCGGAGGTTGCCCAGGACGATGGCGGGTCGCTCCATGCGCAGGAGAGCCTCGGCCTCGTCCAGCAGCAGCACGAAGGGCAGGTCACCGTGGAGCAGCGAGGCGTGGTCCAGCAGCGCTTCGACGTAGCGCTGAAACGAGGTGAAGGACGTCCCCCGTGCTTGTTGATGCGGCGCTGGGCAGCCTCCGCCGATGCTCAAGCTCTTGAAGCAGGCGCGAGCGGCGCGGTGCAGCCTCTCCTGAAGGGGGTCGAAGATCGAGTCGGCGTCGCCGTCGGCGGCCTGCAGGGTGTGGTAGAGGCACAGCGCCTCGCCGCTCTGCTGGTAGGACCGCTCAAGCTGCTTGAGCAGCACCGTCTTGCCGAACCCCCGCCCCCCGGTGAACAGCAGGGACTGCCCGCTGCGTATGCTCCGCACCGCCTCAGGCAGCTCAGGTCGGGGCACGGTGTGGTGCATGGTCAGGCGATGCTGGGCGGGGCCGTAGCGCATCGTCTTCAGCCCCCCAACCGCCGCAGGTACGCCGCGAGCAGCTCCGCGAAGATGAACCACCGCCCCTCCCGCTGGACCAGCAGCTCCGTCAGGGCCCAGTCCTCGGCGGCGTCGTCGCTGGGGGGCTCCATCTCCAACCCCCCGGGCCCAGCCGCCGCGATCGCTCGGAGTCGCTCGGCGCAGCCCGGCTCGTCCACCCGGTCCAGCAGCTCGCGGAGATCCGTGCGCAGGTCCCCGTCGTCCAGGACCCGTGCGGCCGCCGCGTCGATGGCGTCGGCCCCCAGCTCCACGAGACCCGAGCGCTCGCCGAGGCCGTGCAGCGCCTGGCTGCCCACCACCCGCGCCAGCCAGGGGTGCCCACCCGACCAGCGCATCACCGCGTCCAGCGCCTCGGTCGAGAACGACAGCCCCACCCTCGCCCCCAGGCTGGTCATCATCTCGTCCAGGCGCTCCCGCTCCATGGGCCCCAGCCGGTGGACCGCGAAGTAGCGATAGGCCGGGTTGCCCGCGATGCCGTCGCCCAGCGCGCGGTCCCTGCTGGTGATGGCGCTGGAGAACCCCGAGATGACGGTGAGCACGCGCCGGGGTTCGAGCTGCCCCAGCCCCCGCAGCAGCCCGAACAGCACCTCGTACTCCCGAAGGTGCTCGCCCCGGTGGGTCGCGGCGGCGTGGACCAGTCGATCCACCTCGTCCAGGTGCAGCAGGAGCGGAGCGTCGCGGCCTGTCCGCGCCCGGTACAGGTCCAGGATCTGCTCGATGTAGTCTCCGATCGCCGGAGCCAGCAGGTCCAGCTCCGTGGCGCCGGACCGGAACTCCGGCCAGTCCACGCGCGGCAGCCGGGCACAGGCGGCCTCGCGGAGCAGGCGGGGGAGCGCCTCCAGCAGAGGACGCCCCCGGTCAGAGAAGCGCTGGCAGTCCACCGACACGGTGAGCCCGTCGTGGTGACGCAGCAGCCACGACGCCAGCGAGGTCTTGCCGATCTTGCGCAGCCCGAAGAGCCCGATGGACTGGCCGCGCTCCAGGTCACGCCGCAGCGCCTGGGCCGGGCGTCGCCGAAGGAAGAAGTCCCCCGGAGCCTGCACCGGCACGCTCACCGCGAACGGGTCATCCCGCAGCATCGCGACCCGCAGCAGCCCGGTCAGCGCTCTCCGGGCGCGCTTCTGCTCCAGGGCGGCGGCCATCCAGGGCTCGCTCAGCTCGATGATGCGAACGTCCTGCGCGCCGTGGGCGGTGAGGACCCGCCAGGCCTCGGTCTCCAGAGGGGGCGTGATCAGGAACAGCGCGCGGCAAACGGCGAGGCCCGGCTCCGGCAGGGCGCGGGTGGCTTCGCAGAGGGCCTGCAACGTCGCGGCGTCGGGGGCGGTCGGTCGTGCCAGGACCAGCGCCTCGGCGAACTGCCTGCGGTCCCCTGGCAGGCGGGGGACGACCCGCCAGGTCGCCCGCTTGTCCTGGACCACACGCCACATGGCTTCGGTGAAGAGGCGGACCGCCGTGGGGGGAGCCAGCGCGTCCCGGTTGCGCCCCATCCAATCCCAGAACGGCTTGTCCTTGAGCCACACGCCCGCCTGGGTGAGCAGCCCCGCCTGTTCGAAGCGCTCTCGCAGCGCGGCGTCGAGGTCCTTCAGCGGCGGGGGCTGCCCGCCCTGGACCTGCTCCAGGAGCGGCCACAGACGGGCCCGCGCGTCCAGCGGCATGTTCACCCAGCGCGCGCGGAAGGACCCGGTGGGGTCTCGGATCAGGTGCTGCTCGTAGAGGTCGGTCACGCCGGCCGACTCGACCAGGGCCCGGCGCCGACCAGCCCGGACCTCGTGGACGACGGCCTCGGCCATCACCCGGACGTAGTAAGGCCAACCGCCGACCCGCTCCAGCACCCAGCGTGTGGTTCCATCTCGAAGGCGCGCCGTCTCGGTGTCGCTCAGCTCCAGCGCGTTGGACACGAGCTGCTCGAAGAGCGCCTCGGCCTCAGCGTCGTCCAACGGACCCAGCTCGACCACCGCGAGCCGCTCGGGGAGGGACCGAGAGGGGGTGGCCGTGGCTTGCTCTCGGAGCGCATACCAGTCTGCAGCGGTGCCCAGGAGGAGCAGGCGCGCCCCGCTCCGGCTCAGCCGCGTGATCCACGAAAGCACGTTCTCATCGGCATCCTGGAGGGGCCACAGCCCATCGAGTACCAGCAGCGGCCGTTCGGAGGCCGTGAGCTGCTGAAGCAGGGCCTCGGCGGGGCTCTCCGCGTGGCGAAGCTCGGGCGTCAGCGCTGCGGCGAGGGCGTCTGCGGTGGCCAGGTCTCGCCCCTCCAGGTCAACGTGGAGGGCCCATCCACTCCACCCCGTCACGAGATGTCGTGCCAGCGTGGTCTTGCCCGCACGACGAGGACCCAGCAGGACCACCGAGGTGCCCGCGTCCAGGTGGCCGAGGATCGTCTCCCACTCCAGACGTGGCCTGATGGTCTCTGCGAACACTGCAGAGCGTGTCTCGTCCTCTGCGTCTTCCGGCGCGGCCTCGTCTAGAGCGCCGGGCTCCACCGGCACATCGACCCGCACCTCGCCGTCCCAGGGCTCCCCGACCGGTCCCAGCTCGGCGAGGGTCTCCCGCGCATCGTCCCCCGAGAGGTCGCCCGCCAGCGCAGCCTTCACCTTGTCCGGGCGGTGCAGCAGCTCTCGCAGGCCAGCCAGGGGGGAGAGCAGGACCGAACCCGGGGACCGGGGGTTGGGGACATCCAGCCGGAGCCAGCGCGCGTCCTTGAGCTCGGAGCCGACGAAGAAGCCGCCGGGGGTGCTGGTGAGCCAGCCGTCACGGAGGACGGAGACCGTGGCCCGGAGAGCGCCGGAGCGAGGATCCCAGACGCGGAGTGTGCCGTCGGAGCCCGCGGTGAGGATGCGCTGTCCGTCGGGGTCCCAGGCGGCCCGAATGGAGCCATCGTGTCCGTCGCAGCGAGCGGTCATCTCGCCAGAGCGAGGGTCCCAGACGCGAAGCGTGCCGTCAGCGTCCGTGGTGAGGACGCGCTGTCCGTCGGGGTCCCACGCGGCGACCCAGATGGGGCCGGTGTGTCCATCGACGCGAGCGGTCATCTCGCCGGAGCGAGGGTCCCAGACGCGGAGCGTTCCGTCGTAGCCCGCGCTGAGGATGCGCTGTCCGTCGGGGTCCCACGCGGCTCGAATCCAGCCGTTGTGTCCGTCGAAGCGAGCGGTCATCTCGCCAGAGCGAGGGTCCCAGACGCGGAGCGTGCCGTCATGGCCCGCGGTGAGGATGCGCCGTCCGTCGGGGTCCCACGCAGCAGCATGAATCCAGCCGTTGTGTCCGTCGCAGCGAGCGGTCAACTCGCCGGAGCGAGGGTTCCAGACGCGGAGCGTGCCGTCGGAGCCTGCGCTGAGGATGCGCTGTCCGTCGGGGTCCCACGCGGCGACCCGGATGGAGCCGTTGTGTCCGTCGAATCGGGCGGTCAACTCGCCAGAGCGAGGATCCCAGACGCGGAGCGTGCCGTCGTCGCCTGCGCTGAGGATGCGCTGTCCGTCGGGGTCCCACGCGGCGACCCGGATGGAGCCGTCGTGTCCGTCGCAACGAGCGGTCAACTCGCCAGAGAGAGGGTCCCAGACACGGAGTGTACCGTCGGAGCCCGCGGTGAGGATGCGCTGTCCGTCGGGGTCCCACGCAGCAGCATGAATCCAGCCGTTGTTCCCGTCGCAGCGCGCGGTCATCTCGCCGGAGCGAGGGTCCCAGACGCGGAGTGCGCCGTCGGAGCCTGCGCTGAGGATGCGCTGTCCGTCGGGGTCCCAGACGGCGGCCCGAATGGAGCCATCGTGTCCGTCGCAGCGAGCGGTCATCTCGCCGGAGCGGGGGTCCCAGACGCGGAGTGTGCCGTCCTCGCCTGCAGTGAGGATACGCTGTCCGTCGGGGCCCCAGGCGGCGGCATAGACGGGACCATCGTGTCCGTCGCAGCGCGCGGTCATCTCACCGGAGCGAGGGTCCCAGACGCGGAGTGTGCCGTCATCGTCCGCGGTGATGATGCGCTGTCCGTTGGGGTCCCACGCGGCGACCCAGATGGGGCTGCTGTGTCCGTCGAAGCGAGCGGTCATCTCGCCGGAGCGAGGGTCCCAGACGCGGAGCGTGCCGTCGTCGCCTGCGCTGAGGATGCGCCGTCCGTCGGGGTCCCAGGCGGCGGCGAGGACTCTGCCGTCGTGCCCGTCGCAGCGCGTGGTCACCTCGCCGGAGCGAGGGTCCCAAACGCGGAGTGTGCCGTCCTCGCCTGCGGTGAGGATACGCCGTCCGTCGGGGTCCCATACGGCGGCGAGGACTCTGCCGTTGTGTCCGTCGCAGCGCGCGGTCATCTCGCCGGAGCGGGGGTCCCAGACGCGGAGCGTACCGTCGTCGCCCGCGCTGAGGATACGCTGTCCATCGGGGTCCCAGGCGGCAGCCAGGATGACGCCGTTGTGTCCGTCGCAGCGCGCGGTCATCTCGCCGGAGGTAGGGTCCCAGACCCGGAGTATGCTGTCTATGCCCGCGGTGAGGATGCGCTGTCCATCGGGGTCCCAGGCCGCGACCAGAATGGAGCTGTTGTGTCCGTCGCAGCGAGCGGTCGCCTGGCTGGAGCGAGGGTCCCAGACGCGGAGTGCGCCGTCGGAGCCCGCGGTGAGGATGCGCTGTCCATCGGGGTCCCAGGCGGCGGCCCAGATGGGGCCTTTATGTCCCAAGCGATGCGGCTGACAGCCGACCTGCCTCGACACACCTGGCAAGGGGAGGCGGGAGGGCCAGGCCCAGCCGCCTGTCACGCTGCGCAGCACCCCCCGCGCCAACCCACCCGACATGCGGGTCCACGCCGCGCCGTCGAGCCGGACCCGCTGGAGCTTCGCCCGATCCACCTGCACCTGATCGGCCTCGGTCAGAGAGAGGTCGGCCTCCTCGAACGTGGCGTCCCTCAGAGAGCTGTGGCACAGGCGCGCGGCGACGAGGCGGGTCCTGCGGAACAGGGCCTCGCCGAGGTCGGCATCCCGAAGGTCCGCGCCCGTGAGGTCGGCGTCCGACAGGTCGGCCTTGCGCAGCGACAGGCCGCGCAGGTCCTCCCGGACCAGCTCGACGCTCCGCAGGTCCGCGCCCAGCGGTACCCAGGGCTCGGTCGACGACGCCCAGCGCTTGAGGCCCCGCAGCAGCCGGAGCGCGTTCGCAGCGGCGACGCGAGAGCCCTCCGGAGGGCCTTGGGTGCGCCGACCCTTGGTGAGCCAGCCGCTCAGTGCCTCCACGACCGGATGGCCACGCACCTCTCCCGAGATCCGCAGGATCTCTCCGACGAAGGCCGCGACCTCTGGGGTGAGAGGATGGGTCGTCAGCAGCTCTGCGGGTCGCTCCCCCATGCCGGCCACCAGCCCACGGGCCAGGAAGAACTCCAGGAAGCTCTTGTGGGCGAAGCGGAAGCGCTCCTCTCCGTCCCGTACGATGAAGGAGCCCCCGTGGACCTCCCGGAGGATCCAGGCCTCGACGTCCTCGGGCATCCACCGGCCCAGCCTCCCTCGGACGGTCTCCTTCAGCTCCGAAAGGCTCGCCCCCGACGCGCCGCTGCGCCACAGGCTCTCGGCCAAGGCCTCCGCGATGCCGCGCTTGTCGTCGTCGGAGAGCAGGTCTTCCTCGCCGACGTGGGTGTGCTCCAGCCACCGGTCCAGGTAGGCCTCGTAGATGTCAGCGGTGCCCACCCGGGCGTCGTGATCCAGGCGGTCGAGGCTGGTCAGGACCATGCCCAGCAGCAGAGGGCGATAGGCCAGGTCCTTGAGGTCGTAGGTGTTCTCGATTTGGCGTAGGGCCTGGCGGCTGGCGTCACTGTGGCGACCGTGGATCTTCCGGACCAGCTCGCGGACCTGGTCGTCGTCGAAGAGCAGCACCCGCACCTGGGTGACCCGGACGGCGCTGCTGCGCACCGCCGCCTCCAGGGTGCGCCCGAGGTCGGTGTCGCTGGAGAAGTAGTGGTCGCGGGAGGACAGGATGACCTTTCCGCCATCCGCCGCGACGGACAGCAGCTCGGACAGGCGAGCGGTGACCTCGGAGCTGCGGACCCGGGTCGCCATCTCGTCGAAGCCGTCGAAGACGGGGAGCAGCAGGTCAAGCAGGATCAGCAGCTTCAGCGCGGCGCGGTTGGCCGTTGTGTTCTCGGCACCCGACGCGGAGAGCAACATCTCCCAGGGGTCGGCGCTCGCAGGGTGCTCTGCGAGGTTGACCAGGATGGGCTTTCGTTGCCCCTCGGCCTGCCATTGTCGGTGGCACCACTCGGCAAGAAGCGTGGACTTGCCAGCGCCGAACTCGCCCAGCAAGAGGAGCGCGCTCTGCCCGGACGCCGCCCGCGTCCAGGCGTCGAGACAGGCTGTCCCTGGAAGCTGTTCTTTCTGGGCCGTTGGCTGGACCGTCGGATCAACGAACTGGCCGCCGACCTGCTGGAGCCTCAGCTTCCGAAATTCTGTGATTCGGCGATGGGCCCCCTCAAAGCGGCCAATCTGGTTGAGCGCGGCGTCCCGGAGCTGGTCAAGCGGCAGCGTCTCCACCCGGAGGTCCGGGAAGGCGCTGAGCCTGAGCACCTGCAGGGCCTCCCGGAACCGGTCCGTCGTCTCCGCCTCAGGCACATCGATCAGGAGGCGACGCCGCCCATCCTCACGCACCAGGCACGGGACGAGTCCCCCTTCCTGCTGGGCATCCTGAATGAACAACAGGCACGCCTCAGACCCTTTGGCGCGCTCAAGGAGCACATGCTCTTGGAGCGTCTTCCAGCGGACAACCTTGAGCGGGGGCGCTTCGGTCTGGTCGCGGGTGTCCTTCAGCGCCCGATCGTGGGCTCGCCGCGCAACATCGCCGACGTCTTCGAGGATCTCGAACGCAAAGCCGCCCTCCTCCCATCGCCTCAACGCACGCAAAGGGACGTCTCGCAACGGCGGGGGGAGCTGCTGCTGGGCCGGGCTGTCCGCCACTTCAGGAGACCCCCCCTCCACGAGGCCCGCCAGATCGGCCATCTCCGCGATCGCGCCGTCCGTCCACTCGACCGCATCGGCCTTTCGGACGAGCGCGGCGCCGTCCCGGAGGCGGGCCTCCACAGCGTCCAGGCCCTCCCCGCGCACCTCGGCCATCCAGCCCCAGACGGTCTCTCCAGCGCCACGCGCGAGCGCTGCGCGCAGCGCCGGTAGAGGCAGAGCGGCTTCAGGCAGCGGCACCTCTCGGGTGAAGCGCCGCAGCTCCTCCATGCGGGTGACCCCCTCCAGATCCTGGAAGAGGCGTCGCATGCGGCGCTCGTGGGCCCGGCCCATCAGGGCGGCGGCGTCCTTGGCGGTGCTCTCAGCGTGCTCCAAAGCGTCGATCAGCGCGTCGAGGGCGTCGTCGTCGTCGCGGGCGAGCAGCTCGGCGTGCTCGTCCAGCCAGCTCAACCAGCGGGCCTGCGCGGGGCGCGCTCGGTAGCCCAGCCCGGCCAGGGCCACCGGCACCACGTGCCGATGGTGGCCGTAGCGTGTGGACCGACCGGCGCGGGTGAAGCCCAGGTCGACGTCGGCGACCAGCACCCCCTCGTCGCCGGGCTCGAACCAGCCGACGGCGCTGGGGAAGGCGCGCAGGTCTTCGGGGCGCCCTTCGTCGACGAACACGGTGCTGCCGCCGCCCTCCGCGCCGTTGGCCAGCAGGACGGGGCGACCGTAGCGGCGCGCGTCCTCCCAGCCCTTGGCGCCGAACTCGCCGCGCGTCCAGCCCGGCGTGAGGGCGGGGACCGCCAGGTAGCGGCAGAGGTCGAGCTGGGGGGTGACCGTCTGCTGGTGGGCCGGGCTCTCCCGAAACAGGAAGTCCAGGCAGATGAGCACGCCCAGGGGTCCAGGGACGCCCGGGACCTGGACGGTCGCCCAGCTCTTCCCTCGGCGAAGGTCCTTCTCTGGCACCGCCGCGTTGAGCTTGGGCTGGAGGGCGACCAGACGACCGCCGTGGAGGACCGGGCAGACCGCCTCGCCGCTGCGGGGGAGCGGGTCCCAGCCCAGGCTGCGGTAGACCCCGGGCTCGCCGTCCCGGCCCCGGCGAGCCGCGCGCTCGACGGTGTGGGTGCCCGCGATGACCACCATGTCGCCAGCCTGCGCCGCGAGCGCGGGCAGCAGCTCCCAGGGCACGCTGTACTCGGGCAGCACCAGGACGCGGACCCCCCAGCCCAGGCAGGCCTCGATGATCCCGCTGAGCTTGAGGCCGTGGTTTCGAAGGTAGGCCGTCCGCACGCGCCGGTGCAGGGCCTTGTCCTGTTCGCTGAGGGCCTCAGGGGGCAGCCCACTGGACGGGCGCAGGCTGTCCCGTTGCCCCAGCGCGAACAGCGGATCCTCCAGGGGCGAGCGCCCGTCCACCCGAGCGGCCGGGTGGAAGGCGAGCTGAGCGACCGCGACGCGGGTGAGGGCTTGAGTCCCCATCGGAGGGGCCATATCCCATTGGCAACGTCAAGGGGAGGGCGAGCTGGACCCCGAGCGGTTGTTGATCGACCCCTCCCCCTTGCCTTTCACCTGCCAATTATGTCATCACAAGATAGTCATCTCTCACCGCCGCCCGAGAACGCTCCCCTCGGCCGTCGGCAATCCCCAAGGGAGCAAAGTGGGCCCGGCCGTGCGCCAACACGAACCGGGCCCGGGAGAAGACTGAGCAATGATCAGCCATCCCCCTGAGAGAGGTCTCAGGACGCCGCCCGCGACGTCGAAGACGTCCGAAGTGTACCCAACCCCACGGTCTCCGTCCGCCCCACCCGGACGCACGGGTCCCCCCGACGGCTGAGGCTTGACCTCGGCCCCCGCTGAACCAGCGCGCCCTCGGGTGCGCCGGAACGGCCCCGCTCGCCCAACTTTGACGAGCCCCCAAAGACCCCCTTCAACCCAGAGACCCATCATGTGTACCTTCGACGACTCCCCCGAGTCGCTGGCCGTGCAGGAGCTGTCCAGCCACGCGGTCAGCCTGCACGTCCTCGGCGACAGCCTGGACGCCGCCTTCGAGACCAACGCCCGCGCCGCCGCGGTCTTCCGCGAGCAGTGGTGCCGGGGCGACCACGCAGACCCGCGCCCCGTGCTCGACGCCCACGCGCGGATGTGCGCGCTCATCGACCACGCCCAGGCGCTGGCCGCCAGCCAGAAGCGCGACCTGGATGAGCTGACCCTCGCGCTCGGGACGAAGCCCCGCGCCTGACCACGGACGGGGCGGGCGGCATCGGTTCGCCCGCCTCCTCACAGGAGATCCCCATGTCCGTCCCAAGCCCGTCGCCCTGGGCGACGTCCGGCTGTCGTCCGTGCCCCCGCGCCGACGGCCTCTGGTACTGGCGAGCCCGCCGCTCCCGCCCGCGACACACCTAATGGTCTGGCTGGGCCACCCGAGAGGAGGCCATCGCCCAGAGCCGAGCGCCCTCGTCTCCGAGGGCCTGCCGCGCCCGCGCCCCAGCTCCGCGCCGACACCCTCGCCGAGCTGTTCGCGACCTGGCACGCCCACCAGCACGCCCTGCCGCGACCTCAGCCCCGAGACCATCCTCAGCTACGACAAAGGCCCGCCGGAAACCCTCTCCGCGCTGCTCAGCGACCTGCCGCCTGACGCCGCCCTCGACCGCCCAGGGTGGAGGCTACCGCACGACCGCCTGGGCGAAGGTGTCGCCCGGCTGGGTCGCCCTGGGCGCGTCCTGCGCATCGCCTGGATCTGGGCGGTCGAGGCGGGGCTCGTGCCGGACCGCCCGCTGCCCCGGTCCGGGTGAAGGTCCAGGGCTTCGTCATCAACCACCGCACGCCGCGCCCGAGGAGGTCGTGCGGGTGCTCGACGTGCTGCGCGCGAACACCGGCTGGCCGTGCTCCTGCTCGCGACGACGGGGGCGGATCTCGGAGGTGGCCCAGCTTCCGGCGCTGCGATGTCCAGCCTCGGACGGGCCGGTCACTGACCCTGCGCGGTAAGACAGGCGCGGGCTTCCCTGCCGAAGCCGTTCTCGCTGCTTCCTCCCTCGCGCGGCAGACCGAGGCCCCGCACTCGCCATCGAGGGGCCGACACCGCGCCGAGCCATCCGCTCGCGCTCCGGCGCGCGTGCCGCCAGGCCGGTGCCGCGCTTCACCCGCACGGACTGCGCCACGCTGGTCAGTCGACCAGCTCATCCGCGCGGCGTGGACGTCGCCACCGCCGCCAGCCTCACCGGCCACAGCGTCGAGGTCATGCTGCGCCACTACCGCAAGGTCAGCGACGACGACCGGGCCGAGGCCGTGCGCAAAGCCGAGCTGGGAGAGCTGGACGTGGAGGCCGCGCGCGGGTCGCCGGCGGCGAGGACGAGGAGGTTGAGCGGTGCGCCGACTGGAAGATCGTGGCGCACGGGAGCAGAGGCACGCTCAGAGGCGTTTGGGTGTGGTTTGACGGTACACAACCACTAAATCTGTCAAACATTTCGATTCAAAGCGTTCAAACGAAGAAATCCCTGCGTGATCTGCAACAGCGCCGTCTGCTTTCCCCGCGTTTCCCCAGCGTTTCCCTGCTGCCCCAGCACTTCCCGGCAGCTTCCGTACTCGAACTTCCCGGAACTTCCCGTGAACTTCCCGGAACTTCCCCACAATCCTCCATCACTTCCCCAGAGGAGCCGCCAGACAAGAATCGTTTCCCCGACCTAAGCGACTGGAACCACAACTGCTTCCACAACTTCCCCGCCAACCCGGGGAAACGATTGTGCTTGTCCAGACCCCGTCGTGTGGGCAAGGGTGTCTCCAGGCCGCGAGCGAATGAAGGCCAGCAACACCGGGCCCTTGTGGACCCAGGAGGAGGGATCTCTGTCATGACGACCCGAGCACAGCCGACGTCCGGCAACCGCTTCGTCCGCGCGGCCCGGCCCTGCGCGCGCACAGACGCCAGCGCGCAGCGCCTCCGTCGCCTGCACGTCCGCGCGGCGCTGTACGCGAGCCCCGAGACGCTCTGCACCGCCAAGGAGTTCGCCGGGGTGATGGGGCTTCGCGAGGCCACCGCCCGGAAGCTCCAGCCCGCCAGCCTGCGCCCGGTGGGACGCAGCAAGCGCGCCCCCTTCCGATGCTGGCTGGCCGCGCTCGACGGCGAGCCCGTCGTCCACGACGCCGTCCCCATCGAGCATCCCACACCCCAACGCTCCAGGAGACCGAAGCGCTCGACCTCACGGAGCCTCACCCCCCTCGGCGGCCCTGCCCGTCGTTGACCGCCAAGGAGACACAGATGTCCAAGAAGAACCGCCCCAAGCCCGCCGAGGTCGGCGAAGTCCGCCTCAGCGTCATCAAGGGTCCCCGCAGCGACGGTGCGTGGTACTGGAGGGCTCGCCGCAAGCGCCAGCGCGACACCCTCTGGACCGGCTGGGCCACCCGGGACGAGGCGATGGAGACCGTCGCCCGCCTCATCGCCAGCGGCCTGCTGGAGCGGGAGGACCCCCGGCCCAGCACCCGCACGATGCACGATCTCCTGGACCTCTGGCTGGAACAGCAGGAGCGCCGCCGGGACCTGAGCCCGCAGTCCGTCAAGAACTACACCCGCTGCTGCCGCCACGCCGTCGCGTGGCTGGGAAGTCGCCCCGACGGACCTCGGGCGACTGACCCTGGAGCGCTACCGCAACCAGCGCCTGGGCGAAGGGCCGCCCCGCACCATCCAGCAGGAGCTGATCGTGCTGCGCATGGCATGGCGCTGGGCCGGGGACGCCAGGCACATCCCGGATCAGGCGCTTCCCTCGGTGAAGATGAAGGTCCGGGGCTATGTGGCGAATCACCCCAGCCAAGCCCCGCCGACGCCGCCGCGGGTCATCGCGTTTGCTCGACAGGGAGGACCGAAAGCCTGCAGCTCAGCTCTGGCCACCACCGGCGCGCGCGTTCTCCGAGGTCACCGGCCTCAAGCGCTGATGCGTCGACCCTCGGACCCGGCGGGTCACCCTGCGCAGCAAGACCGGGGCTCAGGTCTTTCCCTGCCGGAGCCGACTTCGCGCTGGTCGCCGACCGACTCCTGCGACAGCTCAGGCGCAGCCGTGTTCGACTGGACGACCTCTGTGCCGGGCTCGCGGGTTCCGTGTGGCGCTCCAGGCGTGTCTGCGCCGCAGGGTGCCAGGGTGTTCACGCCCCACGGGCTGCGTCGCATGGTCGTGGACCAGATGATCCGCTCAGGCGTGGACGTCTCCAGCGGCCAGCCTGACCAGGCACAGTGGTGATGCTGCGACACTACCGCAAGGTCAGCCGAAGACCGACCGGGTCGAGGCGGTGGCGAAGGCGGGGCTGGGGGGTGCTGGGCGGCAGGTCATCGAGGGCCGTGGGCGAAGGCTGGGGGTAAGCGCCCGGCTGGATGAGGGCTCCAGATATTTGTGTCCCATCGAGCCCTGACAAGCTCCATTCTTTCAAGATCCGGGATCTTGGTCTCGATCGTCCCGCCTCCACGGGCCAGACTGCCCGCAGTGGCCCGAGGCCACCGGGCAGCGACTGGAGGACCCCGTGGACGAACGCTTCGCGTTCGAAGGCCTGCGCTGCGCCTTCGACGCCATCCATCGCTTCGCCGATGATATCGGCTACCTCGTGCTCTACGACCGGACGCCGCCCCGACGGGAGGAGGTGCTCGGGCGCCTCGATTTGGAGCGGCCTGGTCGACGCCTACGCGCGGAGGAGGTCTGTGCCTGGGTGCGGGACATCGCGCAACGCAACGCCCTCGGGGAGGAGCGCTGTCGCTTCAGGCTCCGGCTGTACGCCCCCAAGGGCTACCGGGCCTTGAAGAGCGTGTCGTTCTCGGTGGCGGACACAGCACCCGTGCCGACCACACCGCAGGAGGCCAGCGACGCGATCTGCGAGGGCATCCGGGAGCTTGGCGAGCGCTACGCACAGTACGGGCAGCAGGTGCTCGACGCGACGCTGGCCATGCAGGCCGAGCACCAGCGGGAGATGGAGGCGGCCCGGCGGCAGCTCGCGGCCCGGCGGGCGCAGGTGGGGGAGTTGGTGGCGTGTGTCGTGGCGATGACGCGGGAGGAGCAGCGTTGCTGACAGCCTCAGCGCTGGGGCGGCCCGAGCAGGTCTGACGTCCAGGCCTCCAGCCGCTCCCGGAGCGCCTCGCGGGCCTCCTCCGAGACGTGCTGCTCGACGCCGCTCAAGGAGGGCACGCCCACCGAGGCCGCGAGGACCGGGTTCGTCTGTACCCAATGCTCCAGCTCCATGTGGGCCTCGGCGCGCAGGTGGTGCGGTGGCACATACACGGGCGTGCTGTCGAAGGGGGCGCCGCGGGAGAACAGGTAGACGATGGCGCGCTCGCCGGGGTCGTAGCCCCACAGGCGCTCCGGGTCGAGGTTCGTGACGACGGAGTGGGTGTCGTCGTGGTAGCCGGCCTCGCCGGCGTGGGGGCCGTCGGTGACGGTGACGCTGCCGTAGGGCAGCGCGGCGGCGTGGCGGGCGCGGGCTTCACAGCGCTGCTGGAGGGCCGCGACGCCGTCAGGGGTGAGCTGGTCGTCGTCGACCAGGCCGAGGGATCTCAGCTCCGCGAGGGTGGCGGCAGAGGGGGCGTCGAGGGGGGCCTCGGCGTCGCCGTCGACGCTTGCGTAGAGGAAGAGCAGAGCGCCGATCTGCGGGTTGGTCATGGCCGTGATACTCCCGGGTGCGAGGAGTATATCCCGGCCTGGTCTTGACGGTGGGGTCTTCCCCAAGCGGGATCGGGCGCTGGAGACGACGAGGTGGGGAAGAACGGGCCCGGACGGGGAGTGTCCGGGTTTGGGTTGGGGAGCTGCAGGCCCTCCTTGGGGAAGGATCCAAAACTCGGTGGGGAATGGCCGTCAAGAGCCCGGCGTCGAGTTGGGGAGGACTTCCAGGGACGTGGAAGTTGACGATGGAGCTTGATAGTTTCAAGATCCCGGGATCTTGGTCTCTTGACCCCCAAGGTGCGAGCCCGTCACCCGCTCGGAGCGACGCCATGAGCCTCTTCGCCGTCATGCTCGGACAGACGCTTCGCGTCGTGCATCGCGTCGAGCGCGCGAGCCCAGCGCGCTGGGGGGCGAGGTGCTGGACGACACCGTCGTCTTCGAGTTGGGGGAGCGGGGGCTGCTCCAGCTCGTCGTTCGGCAGGAGGGGCGGGTCCTGGTGATGGTGGAGGGACGAGCGTCGTGTTGGACGGGGAGTGGGGAGCCGGGACGCCTGCGGCTGGTGGCTGGCCGGCGGTGGGCGCGTTCGTCGTCGCAGGGTGGAGGACCATCCCGTCATCTTCGATGAGCGCCGTGGTCAGTCAGGGGTGAGCTTGTTCGGCAAGGCCGGCGCGCTCCGGCTGTGCCGATGCTGAGCGCCGATGAGATCGAGGGTCTCGACGCCGGAGGCAGCCCAGTCGTCGCGCGCTACGGGGCGGGTCGTATCCCTGCCGCCAGCCAGGTATACCGCCGTCGGGCGGAGCACGTCCTGGGCGCGTCGCGGACCTGCCGCCGGCGCACGCATCAGGAGCCGAAGGCTGGTCGCCTGGCTGCGCGCTCAGGGTCGCGCGAGGCGAAGTCACCGCGACCTTCACCGTCGGCCTCGACGGGGTCCTGTGTGTTGCCGACCGGCACGGGGAGCACGTCGCCTGCGCGGGCTTCCGGCCGGTGCTGGCGGCCGGGGAGATGACCTTCGCCGGGGACCCGCCCGAGGTCGTCGGCGTCACCAACCAGTCCACCGGGTTCTGCCCGGAGCCCAAGTGCTGGGGGGCGGTGGCCGCTGCGCTGGATCAGGCTGGGGTTCGTCACCCGGACGGGTGGACAGCGGCGTTCGTGTTCCGGCGGTGTCCGGCCTGCGGGCAGAGGAATCTGGTGAAGGATGACTGGTGGCGGTGCGCGGTGTGTGACGCGGGGTTGCCGAGGGGGTGGAACTTCTGAGTGGGTGCGGGCGCGCTCAACGGCCAGAGGCGGCGTGGATCACCCGCCGTCGGAGGCTCCCCGATCTCACCAAGACCTTGTCTCGGATCGACTGACTCCTCCCGTTCGGTCACGCCCTGCGGTCACCGCCCGCGCAACCCCTCGACATCCCGGGAAACTTGAACAACATCGCGGAACCTCCGTCGCGCCGAGATCAGGAGGGCGTTCACCGAGATAGAGAGCTTGTGCGCACCTTGGTACAGCAGGGTCAGACCTGAGTGATCCCCTCATCTCCCAAGCCCCCCATGTCGTAGCGCATCGCTCTTCCGAAACCCCGTTGACCTGGGCGTCCTTGAGGATCATGCTGCCGGCTCCCGACACCATGGAGCCCACATGTCCTCGTCCTCTTCCCGCCGCCGCGCCCGTGAGGCGGGCGCTCGCCGCAAGGCCATCTCTCGCGCGCAGGCGATGTCCGCCAAGCAGGTCCACGGCTTCGTGGACGAGTTGTTCGGCGAGGACCTGCACGCCAAGCGGGTCGGCACGCTGGCGGATGGAACGTTGGGGGTGCTGCACGCCGCGTCGCTGGGCATCCACGCCATCGGCCGGGGTCTCGCGTCGGCCAAGGGTCTTTCAGGACAGCACGCGGTCAAACGGGTGGACCGCTGCATCGGCAACGAGGCCCATCGACGTGGAGCCGCTGCAAGACCCGGCTGGTGAAACGTCTGCTCCGCAGGCCGGGAGGAAGTCACGGTGAACCTGGACTGGACGGAGTTCGACAGGACGACCAGTCCACGCTGATGCTGAGTCTGCAGACCTCTGCGCACGGTCGCGCTCAGCCCTGATGTGAAGACCGTGGTGAAGTCCGAGCTGGGTGGCCAGATGAACGACCACGGACGCCCTGCTGACGCCTTCGCGCGCGGTGCCCGAGGCGTCCGCGTGACCGTCGTCGCAGACCGAGGCTTCGGCGATCAGGCGCTTCGACTTCCTGTCGAGAACGGCTTGGATTACATCATCCGCATTCAGGGTGCATCCACGTCACCGACAAGACTGGGGGCGAAGCGCGCCGACGCCTGGGTCGCAAAAGGGCCGCCTCCGCGCCCTGCCCGAGGCCAGGTCTGAGCAGACGACCAAGACCCCCGTGGGTATGGTCGTCGTCGTGCGCGATAAGGGCATGAAGGACGCGGTGCCTCGTCGCCAGCGCAGACCCCAGTGGCGAGGCGCCGACGTCAAGCGCCGATACGGCAAGCGCTCTCCTGCGAGGAGACCTTCCGCGACCTCAGGACCCTCGCTTCGGGCTCCGTCACACCCGCCTCTCCAGCCCCTTGCGTCGCGATCGCCTCATCTTGCTGGCTGTCCTCGCACAGGCACTCCTCACCTTGCTCGGGGAGGCCGGCGAGGCCGTTGGCCTCGACCGCGTCCTCAAGACCAACACCTCCAAACGACGCACCATGTCCCTCCTTCGACAGGGGATGCGGTGGTACGAACTCATCGAGACCATGCCCGAGGAGCGGCTCCTCACGCTCATGACCTCCTTCGAGAGGATGCTGCGGGAAGACGCTTTGTTTCAGGGATTTCTCGGGCTGGAGGCAGAATGAGGGGATGCTTCAGGGGTCAGACCGTTGGTCAGCTGCCGAGCTTGAACGGCTTCCTTGCGGTGGCGCGCACCCCCTCCCGGCGGGGCCAGCCCCGTCGGGAACATCTCCTTCAGTGGTCTCGGCGCGAGATGATCGGCGAGCGCCTCCCGGATCGCCGCCTGCCAGGCCAGCACGTCCGAGCGAAGGCGCGCCCACCAGCGCTGGGCGCTACGGCGACTCGGCCCGGGGGAAGACCAGGGCCAGGGCGTGCGGTGCAGGCCCGCCGGCGAGCCGACCCAGGCCCACAGCGCCATGAACACGGCCATCAGGTCGTAGCAGGACCACTGCTCCACAGCGGCGCCACTCCCACGGCGGCCGGTCATGTACGGTGCGGCCGGTGGCGACCTCTTTCCAGCGCTGCCTGTGTACGATGCTCTCGATCAGGCGGCCATCATGGAAGATCCACAGCCTCCGTGGCGTCGTCCCGTGCGCGTGCCACCCCGGCCCCGGACGCGCATCAACGTAGTGCCACTGCCCCCCAACGCGACGGAAGCTTGGCGTCGGGGCGATCGCGGGCATCCCCGGCGTCTATGAGGGCCCCAGCCCGAGTGCCAAGGCCAGCCCTCCTCGGACACCGGGGGCGTCGTCCTCGGTCGCTTCGCGCCCTGCGGGCGACGCCCCTTGTCCCGGGAGCGCTACCGGTTGACGCGCATTGGATGAGGTCGAGGAGCTTGGGATGAGGCGGGGTCTTGGTGGGCTGGGAGCGTGGGACTGGACACTTTGGGCGCCCCTTGACACTCGGCCACCGGGATCGCCTCCGGCCCTCGGGCCTCGCGCGGCTTGACCCGGCGACGCACCCTCCCGCGGGTTCGATCACGGCTCAGCTTCGAGCGCCACCAGTACAGCGAGTGCGGGTTCACGCCGTTCGCGTGACACCACGACTTCAGGGGCTGGGCGCCGGACGCGACCGCGGCCAGCAGTTCGCGGGCCTCGGCCTCGTCTCGGACGGACCGGCCATTCACAGAGGATTTGGGCTTCGGCATCGACGGCCTCGATGAAGGACGTCGAGAGCTTCACCTGGGGAGCGGCGGAGGGCCTGGGGGCTTCTTCGCCGCTCGCGAGAATGACCCCCACCCTGCTCTCGAGAACGAACCCCCTCAGCGATCCGTGCTCCCCATCCTCAACGACCACCCAACGCTGGTTTCACCACAGAGAGAGACCCCGCCGGGCTCACCCAGCGGGGTCGGTTCGTGGCGTCCGCCGAGCTACGCCTCGGGGGTCCTCAGCGACTCGCCGTCGATGCGGATGGTGGTGCAGCGATGGCGCATGCGGTCGAGGAGCGCGGCGACCATCTCCTTCTGTCCGAGGAACTCGTACCAGTCCTCGTATTCGAGGTTGGTGGTCAACAGGGTGGGCTTTCGGCGATACCTCTCTTCCATGAGCTTGAAGAAGATGTTGGTCTGCTCAGGGTGGAGGTTGAGGTAGCCCATCTCGTCGATCAGCAAGACGTCGATGCGGGCGAGGCGGTTGAGCAGCCTTCGGGTCGAGCGGTCCGCCAGCGAGGTGTACATCTCATCGAAGAGGTCCTGGGCCTTGATGAACAGCCCCCGGAAGCCGGACTCCAGGGCCTTGAGCAGGATGGCGGAGGCGAGGCCGGTCTTTCCCACGCCGGTCGGTCCGATGAAGACGAGGTTCTCGGCGCGAGAGATGAAGTCCAGCTCGGCGAGCTGTCGGAGCTGTGGGGCCCGAACGCCGGGCTGTAGGTCGAAGGGGAAGGTCTCCAGGGACCATCGCTCGGGGAGGCGAGCGCGCTTGATGCGGTACTCCATGCTGCGGGTCTGCTGGGCGTGGTGCTCGATGCGGAGCAGGCGGACGAGCAGCTCCTGGTAGGAGACGCCCTCCTTCTCGGCGCGCTCCAGCTCGCGGGGGAGCACATCGGGGATGCGTCGGAGCTTGAGGTTGCGGAGCAGCTGGTCGATCTCGTCGGTCACGGGTCCTCCGGGTCGGGGGGGGGTGGGTAGGCGGAAGAACGCCCCGGCGAGGCGCCGCAGGACCATGCGCTCGATGCGGGTCAGATCGATGAGGCCGTAGCGGAGGGCCTCTGCGACGGCGTCGTCGAGGGGCTGGGTGGGGTAGTCGAGGAACATGCGGTGCAGGCGGCGGAGGTGACGTCCGGCGTGGCCACCGTGGTGCTCCTTGAGGCGGTCGACCAGGGCGGCGAGGGCCTCGCCGGAGACGCGGAGGGGGGCCTCCTCCGGCCAGGTCCGGGGGCCTCGGCTTCGGGGATCCCGGCGCTGGCCGCGGTGTCGCGGCAGCAAGGAGCGGCGTCGGGCCCCGCGCTCGTGGCGGGGATGGGTCGCCAGCGGCTTGTGACCGAGGCCCAGCTCGACGCGCTCGGCGTACTCGCGGACCTCGACGCGGCGGCCGATGTGGGCGGCGTCCACGGAGTAGCGGTTGAGGTGGAGGGTGACGTAGCCCTCGACGTCGACCACGCGGCTGTGGCAGGCGTAGACCTCGGGGACGTGCAGGGGCAGCGGGCGCATCGCGGGGCGCTCGGCCTGATACAGCGTCAACGGACTGGCCTGGAGGCGGTCCCGATAGCGGGCGTTGCTCTTGCCACACCAGATGTCGAGCTGGCGGTTGAGGTCGTCGAGGTCCGCGAAGGTGCGGCCCGCGTAGAAGTTGTTCTCGATGTAGTGGAAGGGCCGCTCGACCCGGCCCTTGCGGTTCGGATCGGCGAGGTGGGTCGCGTCGAACGTGAAGCTGAATCGGTCCGCCAGCGCGTTCATCTCCGGGGCGAAGACCGCGTTGGGGCCGGTGCCGTGGGCGACGATGACGCTGCTGTTGTCGACGATGCAGCGCTGGGCCGCGCCGCCGAGGCGCTGGAGGGCTTCGGTGAGGAAGATGCGGCAGGTGAAGCGGTCGAAGCACGGGTAGACCCGGGCGTACAGCATCCGGCTGTGGGCCAGGATCAGCGAGGCGCATTGGAGGCGGCGCTCCCGACCACCCACCTTGACGCGGTGCGGCGAGGTGTCGTGCTGCATCTCCTCGCCGGGCACGAAGTGGTAGCGCCCCGAGGGGCGCTTGGGCGTCACGCCGATGCCCTGACGACGGCAGAACGCCGTCAGGGTCGGGTACGCCACCTCCACCCCCTCGGCGCACAGCTCCTCGTGGACGCGCACGAGGTTGCCCTTGCAGCGTGCGTGCAGCTCGCGGATGCGCTCGAGGTGGGGCTCGGCCCTTGCAGCGCGCTGGAGCCCGGGGACGTGCGCGCGGCCGTCCCGCACCACCCGCCTCACCGCGTTGCGCGACACCCCCAGCTCTCGGGCGATGCGCTTCTGGCCCACCCCCACCTCATGCAGGCGCAGGATCGCCGCTCGTGTGTCTCGGTCCAGCATCGATGTCCTCCTCGGCGACCAGCGCGGCCAGCTCTTCGAAGCCCAGCCGGGCTCCCGTCCAGGTCCGCGTCAGGTGAGCGTTGTCTCCGGCGCCGCGCAGCGCCCCGTCCCGCACCCGTCGCCGCGCCCGACCACAGACCGCGCCCAAGGCCTCGAAGTCCGCGATGAGCTGGGCGACGGCGTCCGGGGCCTCGCGGCGCTCCGGGGCGCGGGCCGCGTCGGCCTTCAAGGCCAGCAGCGGCTGGGACACGATGCGCTCGCGCCCCTCGGCGTCCGAGCCGCGCCACAGCGCCCAGAGCCGCAGCAGCTCGCGCTCGGTGGCGCGGTGCTTCCCCAGGTTCGTCACCAGCCGCGCACAGTGCTCGGCGTTGGCGCGCGCCAACGGCACCAGGGCCTTCACCGCCGCGTGCGGGCCAATCCGCCCCGCGCGCAGCGCCTCCTGCACCGACGTCGGCAGCACCCGCGCCAGCGCCAGCCGCCGCGACACCCAGCTTGGCGAGCGCCCCAGCCGCGTGGCCAACTCCCGCTGGCGGAGCCCGTGATCCTCCAACAGCGCCCGCAACAGCCAGGCCTCCTCCAGCGCCGTGCGCCGACGGCTCCGCGCCAGCCGGTGCGCCAGGATCAGCGCCTCGGCCTCGTCCACCTCCAGCACCAGGGCCTGCACCTCGTCCTCGGCGAGCCGCCGGAGCGCTGCGACCCGCTGGTAGCCGTCGATCAGCACCCACCCCGTGCTGGACTTCACCACCCACACCGGCTCCTGCTGGCCCTGTCGCATCAGCGACGCCGCCAGCGCGGCCTCCCGATCCCGGTCGCGCACCCGCAGCGCGGCGTACCGCAGCGTCAACTGGGACAGCTCAAGCGTGATCATCCGGGAGGGGCTCCGCGGGCAGACCCCGTCAACCTCACCCGTCCGGACCCGGGCTCGGACTCCGTCTCGCGGCCCGAGGGCAGGTGTCGTCGGGATTCCTGATGGATTCCAGATAGCTCTGCGCGAACTGCGTCTCGCGCCCAGAGATGGAGATGTCGGCTGATTTCCTCAGTCAGCACAAGGGTTTGCCAGCCAACTGCGTCTCGCGCCGCGGACAGAGGGAGGCCACGCAGCGGCGGGCTGTCCAGGCCTCTCGGCGGCGGGGGCTCGGCGGGCGTCAGCGCGCGCCGGAGGCGCTCGGACCGGTCGTAGTCCGGGTTCTTCGCCCGCCACGCCGCGCAGGACCGGCGGTGGCGTTCCCGTTGACACGACTCGGTCCTGCACACCTTCTGGCGGTCGCCTGCACGAGGCGTGGGCCTGAACCAGCGACCGCAGACCCGGCAGGGGCGCTTCCGCAGCATCGCAGCCTCCTCGATGGGAGGCCCGGGTAGCGAGCCGCGCGCGGGGCGGCGTCAGCTCAGAGGGCGGCGACCTGGTTGCAGGGGGCGGGGGGGTCGTTTTCCCGAGCAGCAGGGGGGTCAATCTCGGGAGTCCTGAAGGGCTTGGCGGAGGGGTTACTTTGGCTGGCTCGAGTCCACCTCATGGAGCAGATTTTCCGTTCTTTCCAGTCCGTCATCATTCGCGGCACGCCTCCCGAACGCCGTACGACCGTCTGGGCGTTGGTCTCGCGTTCCGGGTCTTCGGGTTACTATGCCGCTCAGGAGGGTCGTTCGTTCGTGAATTCAGTCGAAACGGGGAAAGACTTGGCCCAACATGACTCACTCGTTGGGCGCTGGGATGTCTTGGTCGTGGAAGACGACGCCAATACAGCCGCGCGGAGGAGTGCCCTCGGAGTTGGCAACAAGCCAAGCCGAGCCGACATCACGATTCGTGTCCACCGGCAAAGTGGTTCAGGGCCGGTCGTGGTAGCCTCAGACTCCTACATCGCTAGTCGAGGACGAGGCCGTTCGAAGAGACGTGTCCATCTCGCTGCCGATCTGCTGGTTCAGACGCTCGACGGTGTCGCCAACCCGATCGTCGTGACCGGGACTAGCTACGGCACTGTCAAGGCCTTCGTCCGAAAACTGTGCGATATCGGTATCCCGTTCATCGTGCACGTTCGCCCCAACTCGGAGGTCCAGCTTGTAGACGGCAGCGTGGCTCGAGTCGTTGATCTGATCAACAAGGCCGAGTGGCCTTCCGATTCCGTGGTCGAGGCGGGTGAAGTCTGCTACTCAACCGCACGACTGGCGGAGGTCAGACTACCCGACCGCTCAATAGGCCTACTGTTCGGGGCCCAGGCTGGCGGCATCGACGGAGTGCATCGCGGGACGGTCGTTGCGGTGTCGTCGATTCATGTGGACCTCGACCGACTCGTTCGGGCCGCACTTGAGGCAAGGTTGGTCCGCCCGCGAACTCGACGCGAGCGCCGCTCCGAAACCCGCTCACCCGGCCACCTGAAGGGCCGGAGTGCCTCGCTCACCGCGCGGGCGAACCTCGTCATCGCAGGCCGCCAGGACCAGAACCTCCCGACACGTCCGCACGACCAAGAGCTACTCGGGGTGTTGGCCGATGTTGAACACCTAAACGTGATGGAGCTCTTCGCTGGTGCGGGCGGGATGGGGCTTGGCTTCCTGCTCGCCGGGTCAGAGCGGTCCTACCGCCTCGTCCACTCAGCAGAGGTGAACCCGATCTACTGTGCAACCTTGGCCAGGAACCACGCGCACATCAGGGAGGCTCTGGGCGAGGGTTCTGTGCCCGTTGAGGCACGGCCGACGGATCTACGGACGCCCGAGGCGGTGCGACAGGCAGGCCAGGCTGCCAAGGGAGTGGGCGACCTCCACGTCCTGATCGGCGGGCCCCCGTGCCAGGGCTTCTCCATGGCGAACAGGAACTCATGGAGCGCGTCGAACCCGAACAACAAGCTGGCGGGGGTGTTCTTCGACTATGTCGAGCGGCTGAAACCACGCGTCTTCCTAATGGAGAACGTCCAGGGCATGCTCTGGACCCCGCGACCTGGAGCGGAAGCGTCTGTAGTGGATGCGCTTGAACAGCGCACCCGTCGTGCTGGCTACACGGTATTCCCAAAGCTCCTAGATGCGGCGTGGTATGGGGTTCCGCAGCACCGAACCCGGTTCTTCCTGCTCGGAATCCACGACGATCTTGGCTATGGGCCCGACGACTTCGGCGAGTGGGGGCCCTTCCCTGCTCCGACTCATGGCCCGAGTCTCTCGCCGTTTGTGACCGTCGGACAGGCATTCGGAGACCTGCCGGAGGTCGGAAACGGCGCAAAACTGTCGGATTTGGCCTACAATGAGCCGGACGAGGAGCAGGCTGCAGCCTTCCTCAGGTTCTGTCGGGACGGCGCGACCAAAGGTAGGATCCTCGACCATGTCACTTCGCGCCATGCCGACTACGTAATCGAGCGGTACAGGCGGATTCCGCAGGGAGGGAACTGGCGGGACATCGAAGACCAGTTGACCAACTACGCGGATGTCAGCCGCACGCACAGCAACATCTACCGACGACTGCGCTGGGACGAGCCCTCCATCACCATCGGTCACTACCGCAAGAGCATGCTGGTGCATCCGACGCAGGACCGGGGGTTGTCGCTACGGGAGGCAGCCCGGCTCCAGTCGTTCCCCGACTGGTTCAGGTTCGTCGGGACGAGCGATGGGCGGCCAGGGGGCCTTGTTCACAAGCAGCAGCAGCTGGCGAATGCGGTATGTCCGCTAGTCACGCGTGCAGTTGCCGACTTCCTGCTGCGGCTATGACAAACGGACTCGGCGAACAGCAGGTCAAGGCGTGCCCCGAGTGTGGCGCAACGGGACCCATCGAGGCCCTGTTCGGCACGAGAATGATGAGGTCGGTTCGTGCGGATGGAACGGAGGTTGTGGTCGAACGGCCGCAGTCGTGGTGTCGGCAGTGCAGGTCGCAGTCGAGAAAGGCGGACACTGCCGAACCACCTTCCAGCAACAAGCCAACAACCGGTGCCGCTATGCCGTCGCAGGCACTGCCCGAACGATACATCCTGTGGAATTACGTGCTCATAGAGCGCTTGTCGATCGTAGACGCTCAGGATGGCTTCGTCTTGCTGACGGTCACGCCCCGCATCCTCGCGCTCGCATTGAGCGACGCGGGAGAGAAGTCGGTTGGACCGGGCGAAGCGGAAGCTGATCTAGTCGAAGCGGTTCGGTCCGCCTATCAGGTAGTGCTGAATCGGGGCCAGGACATATCGGCCTTCAACATGCTTGTGGACGGCGTGCCTGCGAGTCCGGCCTACCTCGCCCTTTCCGTTCTCGCCGGCTACCACATGAGGACCGACGACGACAGGACTGCGCGTGCGTACTACCCGCGGTTCGCCGAGAGGTTGGGTGTTTCGCTGGGGCGTAACAACTATCCGGTAGGCTTCAACGGTCCCGCGTTTCGCGAACTCTGGCAGGACCTTTCGAGGTGGCTGGAAGAGAGCTACGGCAGGACGCTTACTCCGCCCATGCAGTCCATTGCTCGGCACTACGTCGTGTACCCGCTTGCACACGTTCCAATGAGGCAGGTGGACATCGACCGGCTGCCGCGCTTCTTCGTTGCCTATGGATACGAACCCGGTGCCCGTCCTCCGCTGGACAAGCTCACCTACGATCTCGTAGCCGGGCGTGGCGAGTGGAGAGAGTTCACTGCAGCTGGGCAAGCGGCGCTGCGGGATCCCCAGCGTCGCTCGCTAGTGGTTCGCCAGGTCGCCTACGAGCTGGAACACTGGGATGGACTTCGTGAGGACTCTCGAGGCCGGCGGGTTGCCACTATCGAGGTGTTGATGGACATCCGTAGGCGTCGAGCCAGCCTGTCACTGCTCGCACGTCGACCGTCTGGCTACCCGGAGCTGCTGGACGATGCGGAATTCGCCTTCGAGGCCGCTGAACCAGGGTGGTACGATCCGGTTCCATTGGGGCCGGAGGACGGCGACCTGCTCCGGGCAGGAATCAGGGTCGTCGGGCAAGGCGATGACGGTGAGGTCGTCCTACAGCGCCCCTCCTCCAAGGTGATACCGCTGGTCCCTGCGGAGGACCACACCGGGCATGTCTCCGATAGGGTGCTGAGGCGCGGCGCAGACTGTGCGGTGTTGTGTACCACGGACCAGGAAGCCACCGTCGCAGACTACTTGAAGCGGGTCTGTCGTAGTGAGTGCAGCTCAAGGTGCGATCCGACTCTTCCTGCGGGCTGGGTGCTGTTCATGCCGGTGCGGGCTGTTGAGGCGGTCGCAGTTCCTGCAGGGTTGGAGTTGCTGCAGGTGGAGTCCAGCGTGAAGCTCGTGCCCCAGGGAGGCCTTCGGCTCGGACGTCATTGGAGCTGGCTTGAGGGTGCTCCGCCCACCATCAGGATGCTCGGCGGAGCCGCCGATGCTGAAGTAGCTGTAGACGGGTCCAAGGTGGAGCTCGTGGACGGTGCCATCGGGCGAGACCACTTCGGGCATTGCGGAGCGTATGTCCTCACGGTTGGGAATCAGCTAAGGCAGCGGGTTCGCGTTGTCAGGGCTGCAGCGCACCACTCCTGCAGGGACTGGGACGTGCCAGATGCCGCCACACGGCGCGCGGTGCCCGTGCCCGGTGGCGATTGGCAGATTGTAGGGGGACGTCCTGGCCAACGAGACCGCATGTCGAATCCCCCAGGCGGGGCCCTTGCTGAGTTCCGCTTCCCCGAGTCCTGGGCGTTGAGAGTCGGTCGCAGAGGCGAGCAGGCATGTGCAGTCCTCTTGACCTGCGACGAGCCGGAAGAGCCGATCAACAACGACGTTCGCCTGGTGCTTCCCTGCGGGGTCGGAAGTCGTGCGGAACGCCGCTCCTGGCTTCAATGGTCGGAGCTTGTCTATCAGGTCTCCGTCAGACGGCATGAACTTGGAAGCTCTGTGGCGATGGTCGGAGTGGATGTGCGTGCGCGGTGGGATGCCTTGAAGCTACGAGCGCGCCGCATCAAGCGCGCACTGCGAGGCGGCCCATGAGGATCGACGGCGACCTACTGCTCGCATGGATGACGCACCTGGGGAGCGGTAGCTGGGCCGGATTCCGTTCGGCTGTTGCGGAGCTCGCTGGCGAGGGCGATAGCGCCTCTGCGATCGTGAAGAAGTTGCGGATCGTCCTTTCGGAACTTGGGCACGCCGATTTCTTCGTGGACGGCACTACTCGATGGCAAGTGCGAGCGCCGGCGTTGGCCGGCACATCGGACGGGCACGGGGCCACGTTGGTTGGTGGCCGGACGCCGGACCTGCTGGACCACGTTCGGCAGGCGGCAATCAGCGAAGGCGTTCATGTGGATTCGCAGCTCAGTTCATTGGGGCTGCGGGCGCTTCGTTTCCAGGCGGATCAAGGGCAGCTCGGGAAGCTGGCCGAGAAGGCTGGCGTCCCGTACCTTCATGAGTTGGACTTCCGATTGGCGAGCGCGCTCCCGGCGGTGATTGGGCTTGCGTGGGCGGCAGCGAGACGCAGTGAGCCCATCAACTGGGAACCGTGGTCATGGGACTTCTCATCGTCAGACTGGGTTGCCGGGCGGCGGCCCAACACGGCGAGACGCTATGTGAACAGGCACGGAGCGATGCGGCACATGCTGCATTTCCGCCGTGGCGGGCTGCGAAAGCTCGGTCCCTTTCTCGCAATCTATGCGGCTGCTGCACACAACGGCAGGCGGGTCGCATCCTACGATGTCCGCTCTCGTGAGCTTCGCGTGCCACGGCGCAGCCCACTCCCGGAGGCCTTCTCAAGGGCAGCGTGCATAGCCGGCGGCTTGCCGAGCACGGGAGATGGGGACCGTCTCATCTATGGCAACGTAGCGCCGGAGATCGCGTCGATCATCTTGGCTCGGCTCGGCCAGCCGCTTTCACCGTTTTTCCAAGAATCTCCCGGTGTCAACTCATGAGAGACCCGTTCAGCACGTTCGAGCAGCTACGCGATGCGTATCTCCGGTATTTAGACAGTCCTTTCCGCTTGCGGTATCCGAGCTTGATGGCAGAACGCCGTCAGCTCCTCGACCAGGACAGGCAGCTCTATCGCGAACCGCTCTTCGAGCCGGTACCTCCCTACGTACTGTCTGGACTGACGGTACGCGCGGCGGTAGCGAAGTTAGGAATGTCCGCTGAGGTTGCGGACTTCATCGAGACGGGGCTGTTCCCCGCCGGATTCGAGCTGTTTCAGCACCAGTTCGATGCTTGGGAAGCATCCCGATCTGGGAAGGCCGTCGTCGTCACCACTGGAACCGGATCTGGGAAGACCGAATGCTATCTGCTCCCCGTCTTCGCGTACCTAGTCGAGCAGGCTGCTGGTTGGCCGGCTCCGGGAGCCGTCCCTGCTCATCACAGGTGGTGGAACCACCACGGCCAGTCTCGCGTTTCGCAGCGCGCACATGAGCCTCGAGACCGCCGCCCGGCTGTTAGAGCACTTTTTCTCTATCCTCTCAACGCACTGATCGAAGACCAGCTGGGCCGTATTCGTAAGGCGTGCGATGGACAGGCTGGCCGAACCTGGATGGACCGTCACCGGCGCCGGAACCGGCTCTGGTACGGCAGGTACGTAGGCGTCACTCCTGTTTCAGGACCGGAGACGGTCCTGAATCCCAATACGGGCCGTCTCAACTCGAACTCTTCGAAGCGGCAAGAGCTCAAGAACCGCTTGAGCACGATGGAGCTTGAATGGGCGAGGGCCGTTCAGTCGGCGAGGGCTTCCAGCGACCCGGAGATCCTGGCCTACTTCCAGGACCCCGCTGGCGCGGAGATGTGGTCGCGATGGGACATGCATGACCACCCCCCGGACATCCTCATCACGAACTACTCCATGCTCAACATCATGCTGATGCGGAGCCTCGAAGACCCCGTCTTCGAGAAGACGCGTCAGTGGCTCGCAGAGGATCGGGACAACAACCTGTTCCACTTGGTGGTCGACGAGCTGCACAGCTACAGAGGCACGCCTGGCACTGAGGTCGGCTATCTGCTTCGCGCGATGCTGGACCGCCTTGGTCTGACGCCCGAATCACCGCAGCTTCGTATCATCGCCACCAGCGCGTCCATCGAGGCCAACGACACGAAGAGCCAGGAATACCTGGAGCAGTTCTTCGGTCGCGATAGAGCAACCTTCGAGGTCATCGGTGGGGCTCAGAGCTCCTTCAAGGCGCCCGGCACCCCCTTGCCAACCGCACCGTTTGCACAGTTTCAGCGGACGGTGGATCCAGATGACCTGGCTCAAGCCGTAGTCCAGCTGACCAACGACCTCGGGACGCTACCAGGGGCGACCACACCACCGGTCCAACTATGCGACGTGTTGCGGCATGTGGGAGCTCTGGAAGTCGTAAGGCAGGCAGCCTCGGCAGAGCCCTTCGTCGTGGACGCGCTTGCCGCACAGGCGTTTGGAGCGGATCCCCTCGCCGAAGAGGCAGCGAAGGGACTCATCACTGCCGTCATACATTCGCGGGAGATCCGCGCTGGGAGGGAGTTGGCTCCACTACCCATCCGGGTGCACTACTTCTTCCATAACGCTGGGCGGCTATGGGCCTGCGCGAACCCGGCGTGCACCGGACGAGCGGCCGGCGGCCCGGTTCCAGTGGGGACCATCGCCGCCGACCCTCAGCCGCGCTGTCCGCACTGCGGGTCCAGAGTCCTGGAGCTGCTGTACTGTCAGCCGTGCGGAGAGGTGTTCCTCGGCGGCTATCGGGATGACGACGTAGCGGCCAACAATGCTTGGTTCCTTTCTCCGGACTACCCACACCTGGATCGCGTGCCTGACCGATCCGCTTCCCTTTCGAGGGAGCACGGCGACTACTTGGTCTTCTGGCCTGCCATGGGGAGGCCGCTCGCGAAGCAGAACGGCGCAGGGCCCAGGTGGCAGTGGACGCAGGATGGCGAGCCTGGGCAGAGGTTCCGTTGGCAGCCAGCGGTGCTGGAACACATCGATGGTCGCGTGTCGCTCCCACGCCGAGCCGGCGGAACCGTCGGGGGCCAGACGGCCGGGTACTTGTTCCTCGCACCGAACGCAGACACCAACGCCTTCCCGGCCAAGTGCCCCCATTGCGGTGCTGACTGGGGACGCCGACTCGGCGTTAAGTCGCCAATCCGGGATCTTGGCTCGGGCTTTCAGCGGATCATGCAGCTTCTCTGTGATGCACTGGTTCGCGAGATGCCTGACGCCAAGACCCGCAAGCTCGTGCTTTTCTCGGACAGCAGGCAGGACGCGGCAAAGCTGTCCACGGGAATCAAACTCGACCACTACCGAGATGCGCTCAGGCAGATCTCCTTCCAGGCGCTATGGCTGGCAGGAACTCGAGCCCAGCAGGAATACGCGGACGCCCAACAATCCCATCTGCAAGCTGTGGAGCTGCTGGACCTCCTTCAGAAGCGGGATGCTGGAACGCTGGATGCGACGAAGGGAGAGCCAGAGCGTCTGGGGCGACTTCTCACGGAACTGCCGTCGGCAGTGCGAGGTGATGTTGTCACTTTCAGTATTGCAGGGGGCGTTCGCCCCGACGTGCTCGATCCTCCGTCTCCGCCGCCGCCCGTCCTCACCCTGCGTTTCCTCGAGCTCTTGAACATCGTCAGGGCAAAGCTGTTCGGGCTTGGGATGAACCCCGGGGGGCCGCTCCCTTCGGTATGCACGTACCAGAACTTGGTGTGGACTGCTCTGGTCGACTGGTCTCTTGCGGATCCAGATTATCGCGGAGCGCTCCAGCCCGTGGAGCAGCAGTTCCAGCGTGTCGTCGAACGCGAGTTCCGCGCGAACGTGATTTCTACCGTTCTCTTCGCCTCTGCTAGCCGTGATTTCGAATCGCTTGGGCTTGGCTACCTTTGGGTGCGACCCATGCCTGCAGGCTCAAGCCTAAGCGAGACAGCTGCCAGCGTCTGCCGGCTACTGGCGCAGCGTTGGCGGTGGCAGGGCTCCGACTCCCAGGGTCGGACCCAGCCTCCGGGCAACATAGTGAAGTATCTCCAAGCGGTTGCCGCGCTTCTCGGAACGAACGTGGACACGCTCAGAAGCCAGGTGGAGGCTGCCCTGGGCTTGGCTCTGGACCAGTGGCTCGTCGAGCCTAATCGGATGTTCGTCGTCAGCCCACGACCTGACGCTCTGGGCGAGATCGACGTCTATGACTGTGCCCGGTGCGGGCGCCGACATCTCCACCGATCGGGAGGCGTATGCACAGAATGCCTCGCACCGCTCCCGGGAGCACCCGTACGCCATTCGACCCAAGGTGTTCCAGAGGACTTCTACGAGTACCTTGCTCGATGCGACTCACCTCCGTTCAGGCTCAACTGTGAGGAGCTTACGGGCCAGACCAACCGTATCGACCGGCGCGAGAGGCAGCGGCTCTTTCAGGAAGTCTTCATGGACCGCGAGGTCCCCGCGGCGAAGGGTATCGACCTGCTGAGCGTTACCACGACCATGGAAGCGGGAGTCGACATCGGCGCACTTCAGGCGATTGCCCTTGCGAACATGCCGCCCATCCGTTTCAACTACCAGCAGCGAGTGGGCCGTGCGGGCCGTCGTGGCCTTGGGATGTCGGCGGCCCTCACGCTCTGTCGCGGACGGAGCCACGACGACTACTACTTTGAGCGGCCCCGGCTGATCACTGCAGAGCCCCCGCCGCGCCCCTATGTTGACGTCTCTCGTGAGGAAATCGCCAAGAGGGTGGTCAACAAGGAGGTGCTCCGGCGGGCGTTCGGGCCGCTCAATGTCCCGTACTCCGGGGACAATGTCCATGGTGAATTCGGCAGTGTCGGGGCGTGGGCAGGCTATCGGGTCGGCGTCACCAACTGGATATCGGGTCATCCCACTGTAGTTCGCGCCATTTGCGACGCAATGCTGCGACGAACGGCGTTCGACAACGCTGCGGGACGCTCGGCAATGGTGAGCCATGTGAACGGCGCCCTCGTTGGCGAGATTGATCGAATAGTGGGGCTCCCCGACTCCCTGGCACACCATGCGCTGAGTGAGCGGCTAGCGTCGAACGGCGTCCTTCCAATGTTCGGCTTCCCCACGCGGGTCCGGCTCTTATTCCACGGGGTCCGTCCGTCGGCGCGCCGCGGCTGGCCGCCCGAGCGCGGCACCGTGGATCGGGAACTCGACATTGCCATCAGCCAGTTCGCTCCCGGCTCACAGACCGTCAAGGACGATCGCCTGCTGACATCAGTGGGAGTCGTCGACTTCCATCCCCAGGCCGGCAATGTCGTCGCAGAGCCCGACCCGCTGGCCCACTATGTTTCTGTCGGGGTGTGCCGCCGTTGCCAGGCACTCGTTGATCAGGTGCCCCTCCCGGCGGGCGGCTGTCCCTACTGCACGGCGCCGAGAGCGCAAGACAGCTACCGGGCCGTCGATCTGTCGGAACCACCGGGGTTCCTGACCTGGTGGTCGGCCGAGGGTGAATACAACGGAGCGTTCGAGTTCACGCCTCGTGCGCTTCGTGCGCGCATCGGACGACCGCCGTCGGGGACCTCCAAACGTCGGAACTTCGAAATCGAAAGAAGCAACTCCCGCGTCTTTCGCGTGAACGACAACGATGGTCGCGACTTCGAGTTCTTGAAGCTGGCGACAGACCACATCTGGGTGGTGGACGATGCCTATCGGCAGGCCCTAAGCGACCTCCCGCCCGCAGGACGCCCGAGGGGCGGGCCGTCCTACGAAGATCCACCGAAGATGGTGAGAAGAGCGCTGGCTTCAATCTCGAGCACGGATGTGCTCGCAGCCGGCTTGGACAAGATACCGGTCGGCCTTTCGCTGAACCCAGCGCGTCCAGAGGGGCGGGCTGCCTGGTACTCGTTCGGGTTCCTCGCGCGAAGGGCTGCAGCGGTTCGGCTCGACGTCGCCGAGTCCGAGCTTGACGTCGGGATCCAGCCGCTGCTGGACATGAACACTCCGTTCGCTCCTCCAACCGCGCGCATCTTCGTTAGCGACAGCCTGGAGAACGGTGCTGGATACAGCACCTATCTTGGCAATCCGGCCGAGTTTGAGCATCTATTGAGGTTCATGCTGGGCTCTGGGGGGTCTGCATCTGCTGCCTTCCACGCGCCCTTCGTTGCTGCGGGCCATGAGCAGGAGTGCGCAACTTCATGCCACCGATGCTTGCGAGAATACGGGAACATGGCCTACCACCCGCTCCTGGACTGGCGGCTTGCATTCGACATGGTGCGTCTGGCCCTGGACCGCACCGCGCCGGTCGACCTTGCAGTCTCGTACTGGTCTACCCTGGTGGCGCGTACGGCTGGTCCGTACTTCACCGGCCTGAATCTCACACCCACGGCCTTCGGCAGCTTGCCGGGAGGTGAGGATGCGGTGACCAACGATGCAGTCATTCTGGTCCATCCCCTGTGGGACTTGGATGAGGCCAACTTCAGGCCGGAGGTCGCGGCGGCTGTCGCGGATGCCGAACGACGAGGCCGTCGCTGGAAACTGAAGACCATCTTCCGTGCAGCCCGCTACCCATACGTGTGACGCCATGAAACTTCCCGATCTGCCTGTACTTGCACCTGTTCGCCGTATCTCACCGTCCTTGTACGCAGCCGGGCGCCTTTGCTTGGCGAAGGCGGCGTGGCTCGCGCACGGCGATAGATCCGCGATTCCAGATCATCCAAGGGCGCTCCTTGGAACGGCAGTTCATCACGTCATCGAAAAGGCTGGGGCCGGGCGGCTCGCGGGCTCCACCGCCGAGGAACGCCTCGCACATGCCAGGAGAGAGTTCGACACCAAGATCGAGGAGCTCTTTTCTGCGGCGCATCCCATGCTGCCGGCCAAGTTCGGGTCCGCAGAGCGTCTTCCATACTACAATTTGTACAAAGAGCGTGCGGCGAGCATTGCAGCCGATGTTGCAGAGGTCACCCATATGCCGAGTGGACGGGCGGGTTCCGGTTCTGGGCGAAGCGCCGGCCGCCTCGTAGAGCGAGGTCTGGAAGCCGAAGGCGGGCGGTTGTACGGCCGCATAGATGCCCTAGATCCGAAGGACAATGCGGTCGTCGATTACAAGACGAGCCGATCGCCTCAGGAAGGCGGGGTGCGCGACGGTGAAGCGCGACAGCTGAGGGTGTACGCCTATCTGGCGCAGAAGAACGGCTTCGTGATCAACAAGGGTGTGATCATTCGTTCCGATCGGAGTCGGGGTGAGATTGAGATCAGCCCTGACGAGGCCGAGGACGAGGCTCGGGCTGCGATCTCGACACTGGATCGACTGAACGAGCGGTCTGGCGAGGAGTTTGCCTCCGCAGCTACCCCTTCACCCGAGGCGTGTGCATTCTGCCCGTGCCTACCCGCGTGTCCAAGGTTCTGGGACGAGGCCGACTCGTCCTGGGCTGCGGAGACGGGAGTCCACCTCGAAGGCACTGTAGCTGAGTTGCGAGAGGCTGGGACCGGAATCGTCGGGCTTGACATCACTGTCGAGCGAGGAAGCGCCAAGCGTGGTGCAGCCCACGTGGAGCGGCTCACAACGGCTTGGCTGCAGGCGAGGGGCGGCAAGCTGCCCACCCCAGGCAGTCGAGTCAGAATCGTCAGCGTGCGGGCGCCCAGCGAGGACTCTGAAAACCCCGTCTATCGAGCGCATCGGGAAAGCACCTCCGTGTGGGAGGTAGACAATGGCTGACAACATGACCCCTGAGCAGCAGCGGCGAATTATGTCGCGCATCTGGAAGCGCGACACCAAGCCGGAGATGACCATCCGACGACTGGCCCACGCCAGGGGGCTCCGGTATCCAACCCACGTCAGCAGTTTACCAGGAACGCCGGACATGGCCTCCATAGGCCCCAGGTGGCTGTATTCATCGACGGCGACTTCTGGCATGGCTGGAAGTGTTAGGAGTGGGAGCACAAGCTGTCCTCGGACTATTGGCGCCGGAAGATCCGAAGGAACATGGAGCGCGATCGACAGAACCACACCTTGCTGCAGGCGCGCGGCTAGACGGTGTTGCGCATCAGGGAGCACGAGATCAACAAGGATCCACAAGCGTGCGTTCGGCGGTCGGAGGAGGCCGTTCGCCATGCGTAGCCGATCGGTGGGCCGGCGGCTCCATTTCGGTCCTGGAACCACGGTGCTGCCCGAGCGTAGTGCTCACGATGCTGGGCCGGGAGGCGAACCTTGACAGCGGACGACAGCAACGCTCCGCTTCGAGCCGCCGCGGCACTCGACCGAGAGAAGGCCCTCGCCTTCACCGCGGTCGCCGCCGTCAACTGGTGCGAGCGCCGCCAGCGCGATGACCTCGACGGGGTTGCCGTTCTCCGCTCGCTGATGACCGCGGCCGCCTGGACCGCCCGCGCGCGGGCGCACCACAGCCAGCCGGCCTTCGCGGTCCACGAGCTCATCGATCTCTTCGACGAGCCGGTCGGCGACTGGCTGCCCACCGGACCACGCATGGTCCTCGTCGAGGATGGCGAGGCGACCCCCCTCTGCGAGGAGATGGCTGCCGAGGCCGGTGCAGCTCCCTCGATGGAGGTGGAGCAGCGCGTGCTCCTCCGGGCGATGGACCACCTGGGCGTCGGGACGGATGCACCAGCGAAGTACACGGCCTTCAGGCGCTTCCTCGTCGAGCACGCGTCGGCCCGTCAGGTGGAGGCGGCACGGATCGCACGCAGCGTCGGGCTCGATCTCGCGGAGCTCTACCAGGAGGTCTCGAGCCACGCCGTCACTGCGGTGGACGGGAAGGACTGCTTCTACCCGTGTCCTCGTTGCCGCTGGCCGATGAAGGTGACCGAGACGCGGGTTCGCTGCGCCTCCTCCAGCCCATGTCGGCAGGCCGGCGCGACCTTCGCCCGCACGGACGACGGCTTGCTGGCGCTCGGGAAGCTCGCGGCTCCCGACCTGGTCCCGGTCGCCGGATGGGCTGCCCTGCGGCAGGGCGTTTGGCGGTACACGACGCTCCCCGGCCTGGAAGAGCTGGACCTCGAGCGCCGCCTCGTGAAGTTGGGTGCGGACGTCGAGCTGTGGCCCTTCATCGACCGCTACGACCTCGACGTCAGGCTAGGGGGCCAGCACTGGCGCGTCGATGTGAAGGACCACGCCTCCGTCCCCCGGCTGGCGCGGCACCTGGCCGACAAGCCGGCGTCCGAGTCCATCTGGATCGTCGTGCCCGACCACAAGCGCGACCAGGTCGCCATGCTGCGGTCCTTGGTGCCCGCCGAGCTCGGCTATCGGTTCGCCTCGTCCTCGGAGTTTGTCCGACTGGTGGAGGTGGCGTTATGAGCTCGAACGCCTCCCTCGCCGCCCGCATCGCGATGGGGCTCACCGCGTCCCTGTTTGACGGCCCCTTCCGCCTCGGTGACGTGCGCCTCATCGCCCTCGGCCGACTCCACTTGTGGGACGGCTGGGACACCCTGGACGAGGGGGCTATCCAGTCGGTCTCTCGCTTCCTGGGGCTGCGTCCCGAGGCGCTCGGCGAGGACGCCGGGCTCATGGATGCGCTGCGGGACGTGCTGAACGATACCTCAGACTTCGAGGAGGTCCAGCCGGGGAGCGTTCGCCAGCAAGGCTGGGAGGCGGCCTTCCGGCCCGTGGCAGGGCGGCCTATGGACCAGCGCCTGGATAAGTGGTTCGCAGAGCTTGAGCGCGCACGGGAGCGTGGTCGGAGCAGTGGCGGCGACGTCGGCGGTGATGGCCAGAACATCGACTTCGTCGCGGCGGGCCTGACCTACCGGGTGCCGCGTCGCCACTTGCCCACGCCGTCCGGTCTCCCGGTCTTGCGGACGCACCCCGCAGTCCCGCGGGTGTTGCTGGACGAGTCGAGCCTGAGGACGCTCGCAAAGCGCATCGACGCGGCGGGCCGACCCGGCCCAAAGTACGAGGACGTCGCGGTCGATGGCTTCCTGGGTCGCTTCAAGTCGGGCGACCACGAGCAGGTAAGGGAGATCCGAGCGGGTCCTACGACCCTCGCGGTTGCGCCCACAGGCACCGGGAAGTCGGTGTTCGCCCGGCTGATTGCCCTGCACCAGGCGGCTACCGGCGTGCCCGTTTGCATCGTCGTGCCCGACATTCCGGCGGTCTGGAAGGAGGTCCTTCGCCTCGAAGTTGCGGCGACCTCCGCCGGCCTGGACCTCGAGATCGCCCCGCTCAGCTCCTGGCGGGGCCTTGCGGGTCACGCGGCCCGTCACCTGGAGCATCCGCCTGCAGAGGACCCCACCGGCCGCTGGGCGCTCGAGCGCGCGGCCTACTCCTGCCACCTCTCGGCGTACGCAGAGCCACCGACAGAGACTCCAGCGGCGGGTGAGGAGCCCTGCACGCGCCTCAAGGTGAAGGCCGCGCAGGAGGGAGCCAAGGACTCCGCCGCGGCGTGCCCGTTCGCTGGCCAATGCGGCCGGTTCCGAGGCTTCGAGGCCGCCCTCAGCGCCGACATCATTGTCGTGAACCATCACGCCTTCCTCGCCGGCCGCGTCCCGTTCGAGGTCGTGGTCGACGAGGGAGCAGCTCGGAAGGTCTCGACGGCCGAGCTCGTGCTCCGGCGCTGCGGTCTGGTGCTCATCGACGAGGTGGACGGCTTCCAGAACAGCGCCATCGGTGCCAACAGCCGCGGGCTGGTGCTCTCGTCACGCGGCTCGCTGAGCATGCCGTATCGGCTGCTCACCGAGGTCGATCGACGACGCGCGGAGCGGCGTCTCGACTCCGGGCTGCGCTTCGAACGCGGGCGTTCGGCCCTCCTGCGCATCATCCATGAGGCCGAGCGCCTGGCCGAGCTGATCAACGGCAAGGAGCTGGAGTGGCCCGAGCGCGGCCGCATGACCTGGCTCGGAGCGCGGGATGCCTGGATAGCCGAGCTCCTCTTCCCCGGCGTGGAGGACGGCGTCTCGCGCGTGCGGGCGCTCTTCGACCGGCAGGGAATCGAGGAGCCACGAGCAGAGGCTCTCCGCGTGGCCCTTGCTCCGCTGGCGGGACCTGGGCTCGGCGATGGCACCCGGATGGAGGACATCCGGGCGGACCTCATGGCCAGCCTGAAGGACTGGCCGATGGGTGGCCGTCGGAGTCCGAGCGCCGTGCAGAAGGAGAAGAGCAAGCTCGTCGACCGCCTCATCGTGCGCGCGGCGCTCCTCCAGCTCGACAAGGCCGTGGGCCACCTCCGTCCCCAGCTTCCGGGTCTCGAGCAGCACGAGGTCCAGCAGGCCGCTCGCCTGCGCGACGACCTCCTGGGCTACGCGCCCTGGCAGCCATCCCCGGCAGGACCACTCGGACAGCGCCTCTACGGCTTCGCCTTCGCGGAGCGGCTCGCCGAGCAGGGGGCCCTCGAGACGCGCGTGATGGCCGGAGATCCCCACGGGCTCGTCGCCGAGCTCGGCGGCGTGGTCGCGCGGGCGTGGGCCGGGACCCCGCGAGCAGTGGTCGGGCTGTCGGCGACGTGCAGGTTCCGGGGCTCCCCCAGGGCCGACGTGCTGGGAGAGGTCGGCGGTGCCGTGCGAGACGAGGCGCGCAACATGCAGGTGATCCAGGCCTCCGTCGAAGCGCGCATCTCGGGGATCGGTACAGGGGCGGAACGCATGGACGCCGCGCGCACTGCGGCCAAGCAGCTCTGGGCCAGCACGCTCGAGGCGTACCTGGCCGGCCTCATGGAGGACGGCTCAACCCGTGGGCGGGGGCGCGCGCTCCTTGTCACCGGCAGCTATCGAGAGACCCGAGCGGTCGGTGAGGGACTGCGCCAGGCAGCTGGAGATGCGCTCGAGGTGCGCTACCTGGTCAGCCAGCCGGCGGACGCCCAGTCCGATGACGACGCCCTGCTGCGGACCCAGCTCGAGTCCTTCGCGGACGTGCCGGCACCTGCTGTTCTGGTCGGCCCGTTGAGCGTCGTCGCGCGGGGGCACAACATCGTGCAACGTGGCTCCGGCAAGTCCGCTCTGTCCGGCATCTTCGTGTTGACGCGACCGGTGCCGCCGAGCCACGACGCCGACCGCTTCCTCTCCCATGTCAGCTACAACGCGCGGTTGTTCGCCCCGGAATGGGCCGGCGCCGCCCACGAGACGGTCCTGGCCGAGCGGCGCCAAGCCTGGCGCCGCCTCCGCGCGCTGCAGCGAAGCGCCGCCACGTTCCGGCACATGGACCCGGAGCTCCGGCGGGAGCTCGTCTGCGATGTCCTCGTCGAGCTCGCCCAGCTCGCAGGTCGCGCCCGGCGCGGCGGCACTCCGGTCGACCTGGTGTTCGTCGACGGTGCCTTCCAGGACGACGTGGCCCCCTGGCGGAAACTCGTCGCGGACGTGCTCGGCTGGTGGCGAGAGCGGGGATGGCTCCCCGAGATGACCGCGCTTCACGGCGCCCTCGTCCACGGCCTCGCCGAGTACGCGGACTTCGACCTCTCCGGGATGGAATAGCGATGGCAGCAATCAAGACGATTCGGACGACGGCGTTCCGACTCTCGGACGAGCACTTCGGGACCGTCCACGTCTACCGCCCCGGCCCGCACTTCACGCGGGCCTGGAAGCGCCTCAACGACCACTGGAAGGAGCGCGGCGACACCCAGGGGCAGTACTATCTGCCGTACGCCGGTCTCGCAGTCGGTCTCCGGTGTCTCAGCGGGGATTTCGTGGCTCTGGAGCGGCGCGTGGACCGGGAGCGCGCCGTGGTCCTGTCGCGGCAGCCGATCTCGCCCGAGCAGCTCGAGATGGCCTTCGCAGCCTGGGAGGCTTCGGCCTTGGGGCTCGACGACATGCCAGTGTCGAGCTTGGTCGGAGACCTCACCCACGAGCAGGTGGAGGTCGCGAGCCTCGTGCGTAAGCGGCAGGGGCACCCGCCGACCTTGGAGGGCGGGAACTGGCCCTGGGACGTGGCGATCTGGGAGGTGGCTCACCGCCTGGCCGGCTCGCCGATGCGGACCGACAATGGCCCGGTAGGGCTTCGCGTCGACTCGGACGCCGCGCTGCTGACCTGGGACCACGTCGTGGCCCCGGACGGGAAGGAAGCCGCGGCCATGCACAAGATCGTGCCGCTGCTGATCACGATTCCCGGCGTCGAGAGCCCGGTGGTCTCGTTCCAGTCGAGCCTTGTTCGCCTGGCGCCGAGCTGGCGGGAGTCCAAGGGCTCGAAGTTCGCGTGGGCGTCGCTGGACGATAGTGCCCCCATCCTCAGGGCGCGAGTCCGGCACAAGCGGCAGAACGGCGGCTTCGTCTGCGAGTGGAGCGACCGCGCCGCGGAGGTGCTGAAAGGGGCCAGCCTGAAGCCACTGCCACAGGCGAACGCGGAGCCCTCGCTGCGAGGGGCGATGCGAAGCGGCTACGGCCGCCAGCCGAAGTGGCACGCCATCGGCAAGGGCGTCGGGACCTGGTTCCACGAGTGCGTGGCGCACCATGCTCGCGCCTGCCTCGGCGAGAGCGCGAACCCGTTGACCTTGGAAGCCAGCCGGAGCTCGTGGCCCTCGAAGACGGCGGTGGCCTCGCGCCCGTCGCTGGCCTTCGGGCGGGCTGAGACGGAGGTCGAGGTCCGGTTCCTCGTGGTCTACGCGAACTCGAGCACCCGTCGACGGTTGCGCGATGCCCTCGCCCAGGTGCTGCGAGAGGGAGCGCATGCCGATGACCTCGAGGCCGTCAACGGTTTCTGCGAGCGGCTCCGCACCCTCGACGACGGCCAGACCCTGCGGCAAGGCCCGGTCGAGGTCCGCTTCGTGTGCCCCCCCGATGCCGAGCGATGGCTTCTCCGGCGTGCTGCACCGGAGGAGACGGTGGCCTGGCTCGATACCTGGCTCCAGGACGAGCGGGACGGGGACGTGCTCGTGGCGGCGCTGGTCGAGACCGACGAGTCCGCTGCCAACGGTGACGATGACCTGTCCGATCCGAAGCACGTCCTGCGCGGCGCCTTCGGCGAGCGGGGTGTCGTGACGCAGTTCATCACGGCGTCCTCGGAACCCGACGAGAGGAAGCGGAAGAAGGCCGAGGAGAAGGGCAAGTTCTACGACCATCCCGCGGCGAACGCCGTCTCCGACCTGATGCGCAGCGGGAGCTTCTTCCTCCGGCCGTTCCCTGCCTACGGCGTCGAGCCCGGCACCCTGATGGTCGGGATCTACGGCGCCCGTGTCACCAAGGGGAAGTCCGGCAAGCGGAGGACCACCTACCTGGTCAACCTCGTGGCGGTGGTCGCCGGAGAGCGCGATGCGTGGGGCTACGTCCCGAACAAGGGGTGGAAACCGCTCGACGAGGCCACGGCCGCCTTCCTCGGCTCGGACCACGACCACGACGAAGGTGCGGCACGCAAGCTCGTGGAGACCGCGGTGGAGCAGCTCCGGCTTGCGTTCCGCGGTAGCAAGGCGGTGCTGTTGTTCGACGCCCTCGGGTGTCGGCGCTTCTGGTCGTGTCTCCAGGACAAGTCCGACGGGAAGCCCGAGCCGTGGATGGTCTCTGGCAAGCGCGCCGTCGTTCGCGTGCGAACCACGGCCGGCGAGCTCATGCGGCCCGCGGGGGCGCATGACTGGGGCGACGACCTCTCGCCGGCGAAGCACACCAACTTCCGCCCGATGCGCGTCGCCGGCGCCGAAGGCCACGCCCCGACGGTGGTGCTGTCCGGCTCGGCGGTCATGGACAACGTCCGCAGCGCGCGCAGCTCGAGCCGCTACGGCACCAGCGAAAAGGGCCTGAGCGAGGAGTGGCACTCGCTGGGCGCCACCGAGCTCCTGGTGCTCGACCCGGGCCAGTGGGAGCGCGACAAGCTGATCGAGCAGATCGCCATGCTCTGCCGAGTCGCCCCGACCTGGGACCGGGTGCTCCGTTGGCCGTCACCCTTACACCTGGCCCGCGCCATCGTGCGCGACCACCCCCATCGGTACTTCGCGGATACGGTGGCGGAGGTCGAGGAGGTCGAGGACAGCAAGCAGATGAGGTTCGACTTCTAATGGAGTCTGCGCGCTGCCACCACCAGTTCGTTGATGGAACCAAGGCGGTTCCTTCGGGCGTGTTCTACGCGGTGGCGCACCGACGTGACCTGGGCTGAGGGAGGCCGCAATGAGCTCCCCCGTCCTCCTGACCTGGCTCGCCACACGCAACGACCCCTACGAGCGCGTGAAGAGCGGTGGCGCCTTCCCCGAGACCGCCAACGGCGTGTTCCCCGGCCCCACCCTGACGCTTCTGACCGACCCAGCGTCGCCCTATGCCGACCGCATCACCGACGTCGTTGTCCTACGCCAAGGTGGCGCCGAAGCCGCGATGCACGATCGGATCTACTCGGACCTGGTCGAGGCCCTGGCCGAGCGTGCGCCCACCGTGCAGCTACATCCCCAGGTCTGGGTCCACGACGACCCTACCGACCACACAGCCATCTACAACTGGCTCAGGACCAATCTGCCCCGGATCCGCCGTCGATTCCGAGGAGGGGGCTCGTCGTGCATCTGTCGCCGGGCACTGCGGCCATGCACACCGTCTGGGTGCTCATGGCGGAGACGGGCTTCATCGAGGCGCCGTACACCGCTGTGCAGTCCATCCGAGCGTCGGAGCACAAGGGCCGGCCAGCGGTGGTGTCCCTCCCCCTCGGCGTGGACACCTTCTTCAAGCGCTGGCAGGACACGCGGCCGTCCACCGCAACGGAGCACGACCGGGTCGCCCTCAACCTCCACCTCGACGGTCCCAGGGCCCTGGACATCGCCGTCGGCGTCTACCACTGCCTGACCTGTCAGCGGTGGTTCCGAGCTCAGCCGCCCTTCCTGCGTCGCAACGCGATCTACACCAACCGCGTCGTCCGCACAGCGGTCGCCTCCGTCATCTCGGATGGTATGGCGTTCTCGAAGGTTCCCTGTCGCCGGGCTTTGAACTCATAGCCACAGCAAAAACGCAAGAAGCCACCCATGAAGGTAGCTTCTCGCGAATCGGCGTCAATCTCCGTCTTGCCTAGGTTTTCGCCCCCCGTCCAGCGAACTCCAGAACGGCCTTCGGTGGCTCAATCCCTAGCTTCTTCAAGCGTTCCTGCGCGGCGGGCTTGGGTGTCGTGGCCTGCACGACCTCCCCATCCGGCCCCGACAATACACCGACTTTGATCCCGTTGAGGTCGTCGCGGATGTTCCGCCAAGTGTCGCCGCAGGCGTGCTCGGCCATGCGCTCGATCAGGAGGGCCATGACGCAGAGCCGGATGTGCGCCTGGTTGCGTCGTCGGATCCGATGATGCACCGGGCGAAGGGCCAGGCCCCCCTTCATGTCGCGCCAGGCCTGCTCCACGCGCTGGAGCTGCTTGTAGCCGAGGGCGAGGTCTTCGGCGGTGAGGGTGTCGTCGTTGCTGGTGACCGCCCACTTGCCGTCGGTATGCGCGGCCTCGCGGATGGCGGTCCGGTCGATGCGCAGCTTGCCGGACTTCGTCTCACGCAGGTAGCGCCCGTAGCGTCGCGAGGTCTTGAGGTCGCACACCCGCTTGCTGTGGCCCTCGCCGTCGTCGCGCAGCGTGGCCAGCTCGGCCTCCAGCATGCGGACGACCTCGTCGCGGTGCTTGCGCTGACGCTCGGCCTCGGCGGGGTTGTGGCAGATGACGTAGCGCTGGCGGCGCTCTCCCGCATCGGCGTCGGGGTACCAGACCTCCTTGATGCGCAGGTTGGGCCCGAGCTCCTTGTACCGACCCGGCCGGCGCAGGACCTCCTGGACGACCTTGTCCTTGCTGTTGACGGGGGCAGCGAGGATCCACCGGCCGCCGCCCAGGGACAGCTCGCGTCGGTTCTCGGCGCTGCTCATGCCCGCATCCCCCACGAACACACATCGCCCGAGGCGCCACCCGCGCAGGTCGGCCTTCACCCGCGCGACTGTGCGGACGTCGACGGTGTTGCCCGGGAAGAGCCAGCTCCGAACCGGGAACCCATCCCGCGTCACGGCCAGGCCGACGACGATCTGGGGGAGATCGGTTCGCTTGTTTTTGGAGTGGCCGCGCTTGCGCAGCGGGGCGTCGCCATCGTCCTCTTCATCCACCTCGAAGTGGACCGAGGTGGTGTCGTAGAAGATCAGGTCCACATCGAGGTTCAGGAGGTCCGAGAGGTGCCAGAAGACCTTCTCCTCGATCGCCTCGTGCTCCTCCTCCAGCAGGTCCATCGCGAGGTAGAGGTGGTGCAACTCCAGCTTCGACGCGCCCGGATACCAGACCTCTTCTCGGATCCACTGTTCGTAGCAGTACAGCTTCGAGCGCGGCGCCAGCAGCCGGTTGGCCACCATCAGGAACAGCGCGTCGGCCATCGGCATCGTCGTCCCCGAGCGCGCGACCGCCTCAGTGACCGCGCCCTCCAGGCCGCTGCGCCGCCACAGCTCCCGGACGACGTGGAAGGCCCCGTAGACGTAGCTGTCCACCAGCCGGAGCCCTGGCGTGGTCGCCAGCTCCTCCACGCTGCCCACCTTCGACAGGATGCTCTTCGCGAGCCGACGGAGCCGCTCCCGCGTGTCCTCGTCCACGCGCCCGAAGTTGTGGACGATTTGCGTCACCGGGCGCTTCTTCTCGGGACTCCAGACGCTCTCCGCGAGCTGAAAGTACTCGGCGTGGGTGCCGTCCTTGAGCTTGGAGCGCGTGGTGCGGAGAAACATGCTCAGGTCAGTAAGTCACTCTCCTCTTTGGATCAAGTCTACTGCTACGCTCATTTTACTAGGTCATTTCGGGCTTCAGAGGGGGTCAGAGAGCGGCAAAATGGTGGAATCTGGAGGGGCGGACGCGCCGGGGGTGCTCAGAATGGGCTGATCTCTTCAAAGTCCGGTGTCGCATGGCCCGTGACTTCGGGCTTCACCCCAGCGAAGCCAGCGTTCGCGGTTGGGTGAGGGCGTGGACCGAGGGTATCGACCTGAGCGAGGAGTACGAGCCCTGGGTGGTGGAGACGTTCTCAGGGGTGCTCTGCCTGGATGAGGTGTACCAAGGGCGTCTGGCGCTGCTTCTAGCGGTGGAGCCTGGGACGCCCGTCGGCGATCGGCTCGTGGGCTACCAACTCGTGAGCAGCTCGGTGGATGGCCAGGGGGTTGAGCGCTTCCTGGCTCGGCTGAGCGAGCTGGGCATCCAGCCTGAGCAGGTCGTCACCGACGGCTCGTCGCTCTACCCGGCCGCGCTCGGTCGGGTCTGGCCCGAGGCGGCGCATCAACTCTGTCTGTTCCACGAGACCCGCCTGTTCGTGAAGGGGGCCGAGAAGCTCATCCAGGAGGTGATGTCAGCGATCCCGCGTGTTCCTCGGCCGAGCAGGAGGAAGGGCGGGCGGCTCCCACAGCGCCATGAACCGGAGAACCCCGGACCGCTCGACCGAGCCGTCCGCATCGCCCTGGTCCGGCAGCTACGGGCGGATGGCCTCAGCATCAAGGCCATCGTGCAGGCCACCGGTCACTCCCGGAACGCCGTGCGGGCGTGGCTGCGCGGTACGGTGCAGATGCCGACCGAGCTGCCGGAGTTGAGTCCACAGGAGGTCGCCGCAGCGCTCTCGGCTGGAGAGGAGCCTGTCGTGCCCTCTTCTCCCCCCGAGCCCTGGACATCCTGGGCGGAGGTTGGTGACGTCAAGAAGACGCTTGAGGGGATGCGGCACACCCTGCTCCGACGCAGGGCGGACCTGACGCCACCCCAGCTCCAGGAGTTGGAGGGCCTGTTCGACGGCCCGATGGGGGAGACGCTCAAGGCTGCACACGAGTTCATGCAGTCCTGGTACGGCATCTGGAGGGACAAGGAGGGCCACCGGCGTGATCCTGGGGAGGCCTGGCGCCGCTACGAAGCTCTGCGGGTTCAGCCTGATGCCTCCCGGTATCTCCCGCTTCGACGTCTCCAGGACAAGATGGGAGAGGACCACTTCGCCAGCCTCTCGCCCTTCCTGCGGCACGCCCACTGGCGCGCGACGAGCAACGCCTGCGAACGCACTGGCCGGTGGTTCCGCCACACCCAACACCGGCACTTCCATCTGAGGACCGAGCGCTCGATCCGGGGCGTGATCGAGGCGACCGCCCTCGACCGCATGTCTCCCCTGGGCGTGGAGCTGATCACGCAGGCCGCAAGGTCTCGGTGGGGACGGCGCCCCAAGCGTCAGCGGGCGCCAGCACAGGTCGAGATGCTGGCGGCCTGACAGAGCGTGGCTGGCCTCTATGCTGGGGGCGTTTCTTCAATGAGCGTCAGATCGTCAGGGCGATTGCCTGTGGGCAACGTCCTTTGCGGACTGTCGAGCAGCAGGGGGGTCAATCTCGCGAGTCCTGAAGCCGTCGGCCTCGACGGGGTGCTGTGCGTGGCCGACCGGCACGCGGAGCACGTCGCATGCGCGGGCTTCCGGCCGGTGCTGGCGGCCGGGGAGATGACCTTCGCTGGGGACCCTCCCGAGGTCGTCGGGGTGACCAACCAGTCCACCGGGTACTGCCCGGAGCCTGGGTGCTGGGGGGCGGTGGCCGCTGCGCTGGACCAAGCTGGGGTTCGTCACCCGGACGGGTGGACAGCGGCGTTCGTGTTCCGGCGGTGTCCGGCCTGCGGGCAGAGGAATCTGGTGAAGGATGACTGGTGGCGGTGCGCGGTGTGTGACGCGGGGTTGCCGAGGGGGTGGAACTTCTGAGTGGGCGCGGGCGCGCTCAACGGCCAGAGGCGGCGTGGATCACCCGCCGTCGGAGGCTCCCCGATCTCACCAAGACCTTGTCTCGGATCGACTGACTCCTCCCGTTCGGTCACGCCCTGCGGTCACCGTCCACGCAACCCCTCGACATCCCGGGGAACTTGAACAGCATCGAGTGACCCCCTACGGGTTCCTCACCTCGACCACCCGCCCGTAGATCGTCCGCGTCCATCCATTGATCCTGCCGACGTTGTTCCCGATCAGCGCGCTGCGCTTGTCGTCGCTGCCCCGGAGCGCCTTGACCAGGTGCAGCATCACATTGCCTTTGACCCGGCACAGCACGATGTCCCCGACCTGGACCTCGTTCACGGTGGTCGGCTCCAGCGTGACGGTCGCCCCGGACTCCACCTTGGGCCGCATCGAGCCGCCGTGGGGCTTCACGACCGCCGCGCGGCCCTCACTCAGCGCCTCGATGGCGTGGTTGGCCCAGCCCATGCGACCTCCTCGGGGGTGAGGGGCGGTGTATCCTCCGCCGGTGCATCTCCTCTATCATTGAAGGCCGCAAATCGAGAATTGCTGCAACGCAGCAATCCCTCACTTCGCCGCCGCTGGCACCGTGTCCACGCACAGCTCCGCCGGGTCCGTCGGCGCGACGTCGTCGGGGATGTCCTCCGGCCCGATGACCCCGGACTTCTCGGCCCGCAGGAGCAGCCGCTCCTTGATGTTGTACTTCCAGCTCGGGCAGGGCAGGCTCGCCGCCTCGCCCCGGGTGTCCTCCGCGTGCACGAACTTGTAGGCGCAGGATCCCGCGCAGTTGGGCAGGATGCGGCAGCTCCGGCAGGCCGCGTTGTCCAGCGGGCTCCAGCTCAGCCACTGGCGCATGCGGTCCCCCCGGGCCAGCGCGTCCAGGTCGAAGATCGAGCCCACCGCCCGCTCCGGGAAGCTGACCGTGTCCCAGCACTTGTGGACGTCCCCGGAGGGCAGGATGACGTAGCCTCGGGGCCGGATGGCGGCGCAGGTCCCCCGGAAGCGCGGCGGGCGCGGCAGGGAGGCCAGCCCCAGCGCGAAGGCCTGCCGCAGCAGCTCCACCTCGAGCTGCCCGTAGCCGGTCTTGGTCATGCAGACGTCCTCGACGGTGTGGCAGCCGCTGGTCATGGCCTCGACCGGCGCGAAGTACACCCCCAGCCGGCCCCGGTTCCCCAGCCCCGCTGCGGCGAGGTGCTCCAGCAGGGCGGGGATGCGCTCGGCGTTGCGGTGGTCGATGTTCACCCGCACGCTGAGGATCAGCTCGGTCTGGTCGATGACCTCCTGGAGGTTTGTGACGATGCGGTCGAAGGTGGGGCGCCCGGAGAGCAGGGCCCGGCGCCGGTCGTGGTCGCCGGGGCCACCGTCCAGGGTCACCTGCACGGTCTTGACCTGCCGCTGCACCAGGGAGCGGGCCACCTCGGCGGTGAGCCGGTAGCCGTTGCTGACCATCATCGCGCTGTAGGCCACCCCGGCCTCCGCGCAGCGCGCGATGAGGCGGTCGGAGAGCGCCTCGATGACCTTCAGACGCAGCAGGGGCTCGCCGCCATACCAGGCGACATGCACCCGCCGCAGGCTGGGCAGGAAGCGCTCCACCATGGCCATCAGCCCGTCCTGGACCTCCGGGGTCATGGTGCCCGTGGGCTTGTCCTGGCCCTGGAAGCAGTAGTCGCAGCCGAAGTTGCAGGACAGGGTCGGCGCCACGGTGAGCACCAGCGAGCGGGTGTCGAAGCGGTGCTGGAGGTACTGCTCCTCGACGAGGGCCAATTCGTCGACGCCCTGGGGCACCACGTAGCCGCCGTGGAGCAGCGCCTGGGCGCTCCGGGAGGCCGGGTCCACGGGGGCGCCGGAGGAGATGGCCTCGAAGATCGCGGTCTCATCGGCGTCCCAGACGGCCAGGCCGCCGCTGAGGCCGTTGTAGCCCAGGGTCCGGCCGCCGCGCAGCGGGACCTGCAGGGTGTACCGGGAAGGCGAAAGGGTGAGCATGGTCCATCCTCCTCAGATGATGTCGACGCCGCAGGGGCCGGGGACGACGTCGACGGGGCAGGCGTCGACGCCGCAGGAGTCCTCACCGCAGGGCACGTCCACCCCGCAGGCGTCGGCGCCGCAGGAGTCCACCGGGCAGACGCCGGCGTCCATCGCGACCCCGCATCCCCCGACCCCCGAGGCGGCGATGCCACAGGCCGCCGCCGGGCAGCCGTCGATGCCGCAGGCGTCGGCGCCGCAGGCCGCCGCCCCGCAGGCGTCGGCGCCGCAGGCTGCCGCGCCGCAGACATCCGCGCCGCACACGCTGAGCCCGGCGATGGCCACGCCGCAGGCGTCCGCGCCGCAGACCCCGAGGCCGGTGGCTTGAGCCCCGCAGGCCAGGACGCCGAAGGCCTGGGCCCCGCAGACCCGGATCGCGCTGACGTCCGCGCCGCAGAGCACCAGCCCCGAGGCCTGAGCCCCGCACAAAGTGATCAGGTCGGCGTCGACGCCGCACAGCGCGGCCCCGCAGGCGTTCGCCCCGCAGCCGTCGACCACGCAGACGTTCTCGCTGCAGACCGCCGTGTCGCAGGCCCCCGCGCCGGTGTCCGCCTTTTCGACCGGCTTGGGGACGTAGGCTTGAATGACCCAGAGCGTCTGACCTCGGAGCAGCCCATGCTTGTCCACGCTCCAGGCGAGCTGCTGCTGCTGGGTGGGCGAGCTGGCGCCGGTCGAGCCGGTCAGGTAGGTCCCATGCCAGGTCTTGAGCGCGATGGTGTCCCCGGGGCTCACGAAGATGTCTGAGATGGTGTGCCCGGCGCGCTCGATCTTGAAGGTCTCCCAGCCCCCCACCGCGTCCCGGTTGGCCTCCCACGTCCCGTTCTGCTGCGCGCTGAGGTACTTGCCGGCGTGGGTGCGCAGCGCGATGTGGTCGCCGAAGCAGATCTGGCTCTTGAGCCGCGTCTGACCGGCCCGCTCCACCGTGAACCGCTGCTCGTCCTGGAGCGCGGAGCCGACCCGGGCGACGCCGTCGTCGCCCCCCGACAGGAAGCTCTGGCCGAAGGTCGGCATGCTGTACTGCAGGGCGATCTGCCCGCCGAACCGCAGGGCGTCGTGGGGGATGGCCACGCCCATGGGCAGCACCCGCAGGCTGCTGACGTTCTCCCGCCACCACGCATCCAGCTCGGGGGTGTCCTCGAACAGCACGAGCTGCCGGCCCTTGAAGTTGGCGTGCTCGTAGAGCACCACCGTCATCCCTCGCGGGACCCGCACCGAGCGGATCTTGTCGTTGCCCCCGCTCAGCACGTCGCTGACGTGCCCGTAGGCGCCCACGCGCACATGGTTGGAGGGGTTGCCGTAGTTCAGCCCCTGGCAGACGACGGCCGCCGGCTGGATCGAGATCAGGGACACCTGGCCCCCGAGCTCGGGCCCGATGTCGTCGCTCCGGGTCTGGAAGTCCCGGTTCACGCCGAGCTTCGGGTCGAAGTGCTGGTAGAGCCGCACCAGGTAGCCCGAGGGACCCTGGAACGAGCGGATGCGGTCGTTCCAGGCGCCGTCCAGCTTGTGGAGCCCCGTCCCCAGGGTGATGGATGCGCCCTGCATCGCGACCTGCTCGTAGAAGGTGAACTGCGCGGTCTGCTGGAACGCCGCCGCGTCGACCAGCTCGACGGCCTTCCAGCTGGCCGGCGTCGACCTGCGCAGGGCCAGCTTCACGTCCGGGATCGCGCCCGGCGCCTGCACCAGCCCCAGCCCCCGGCCTCCGTCGCTCAGGGTGAAGCCGGAGGACACCGGGCTGTAGCCCAGCGTCCAGCGCTGCGCGCTCCCGACCAGCCCGAGGTCCAAGGACGACGGCGCGACCCCCATCGCGGGGTTGTAGATGGCGCCGATGGGCACGACGGCCAGGCCGTGTGGCGTCTGCTGCGCCTCGGTCCCGTAGACCTGGAAGGTCCACACCTGGCTGGCGTCCTGGCGCCAGGGCTCCAGGGCGACGGTGCCCCCCGTGGCGGTGAGGGCGAGCCCGGTCTCCAGGTTGAGGAAGGCGAAGCGCCGGCCGGCGTTCGCCGACAGGCCGATCCAGTTGGTGGATGTGTTGAGGGACGGTTGGATCACGTACTGCACGCGCACCTCCGGCTGCACATGGAGCGTTCAACCCTGCGTCCCATGGACGCGGGGTTCGGTAGGAGGCTGGCCACGGACCTCAGGCCCGGGCGCCCTCCAGGAAGAGGCGCACCGCCCGCTCGGCGGCGGCGTCGATGTCGAGGGGCTGCCCGGTGAGGTCGGGCACCAGCCGGGCCTCCGCGATCAAGAGCCCCAGGAAGCTGCCCGCCAGCGCGCCGGGGTCCGCCGGGTGAAGCCGCCCGCGCTCGATCTCCTCGCCCAGCCACACCGCGAGGCGGCGTCGGACCCCCAGCCGCTGCGCCAGGTACGCCTGGAGGGAGGCGTCGGCCTCGGAGGGGGCGCCGATGAGCACGCTCAGCAGGCCCGGTCGCCCGGAGAGGATCTGCAGGACCTGACGCGCGAAGGCCAGTAGCGTGTCCTCCAGGGACTTCGACGCCGTGAACAGCGCGCTCTGCCCCCCGAAGAGCTGCGCGCTGCTGGCCTGCATGAGCCCCATCCGGTCCCCGAAGTGCCGATACACCGTGGTCGGGCTGACCTCGGCGTGTCGGGCGATGTCCTCGATGGTCCAGGACGACAACCCCTGCGCCCCGATCAGCGCGATGCCCGCGTCCAGGATCCGCTGCTCGACGTCGCGCAGGTCGATCGGGACCCCGAGCTGTCGCTCCTCGCGCAGCGCCAGCAGGATCTCGTCCCGGGTGTTGAAGCGCCGGTAGAGGGTGGAGCGGGAGACCTGGGCCGCCCGGCACAGCGCCTCGAGGGTGAAGTCGGCGTCGGGGCCCTCCAGCAGGGCCTGGGCGGCGTCGAGGATGCGGTCGCGTGCGGCGGAGTCGGTCGGTCGGGACATATCGGACGGCCAGGGCAGGGGCTCTCCGTATGGGGTTCGGCGATGGAGGGAAAGGGTCGCGCACTTGAACGCTCTTATGAAGAATTCTGAAGGAGATACTACTACCAGATTCTTCAAAAGAGAAGATCATTCTTCAACCGGCGCTCCGGTCGGCGATTCTCTCCCCTCAGAGGCCGAGATCCACGGCCCCCCGCACCACCTCTGCGGTCACCCCGAGCGGCAGCGGCACCTCCGCGATCGCGGCCAGGATGTCCTGGTCCCGCTTCGCCCCCACCTCGATGACCACCGCCGGGCGGGTCTCCCAGCGCAGCAGCGTGGTGGGGCGCTCGGTCAGCTCTACCTCGGCCAGCGTGCGGAGGGGCACGAGCTGCGGGGTGCCGTTGAGGTCCAGGAGGAGCTGCTGGGCCAGAGGGTCCTCCAGGGCGCCGAGCTGCACGGTCAGCTCCTGCCCGCCGGGCCCGGGGACCTGGTGGCCGCCCGCGAGGCGCAGGGCGTCGGCGAGCTGGCTGGTGGTGAGCCCGAGCCGCGCGGCGGCGTTCCGGTCCAGGGTGTAGCGCATCTCCGGCGCGCCAGGACCGGGCAGGGGAGGGCCGACCTCGGCCAGCGCCGGGTCCTGCCGGAGCCGCTCCACGACGCGGTCGGCCGTCTCGGCCAGCGCCGCGCGGTCGGGCCCGGCGAGGATCAACAGGGCGCGCCGCGAGCCGGACGGCACCGCGTACACCTGGGCCCCCGGCGCTGCGGTGGCCAGCGCAGCCTCGACCTGCTCGGGCGGGGCCCCCCAGTGGCGCACCTCGCAGCGCATGGGCGCCGCTTCGACGCAGACCGTCAGCACCTGCGCGGCCCCAAGGGCCTCCGCCACCGCCGCGACCTCGTCCTCATGCGCGGAGATGACCCGCAGCGCCTGCTGCTCGCTCGCCCTGGGCAGCCACACCCGCACCGGGCTGTCGAGCCCGTCGAGCACCCCCCGCACCTCGGCGCGGGCGTCCTCCACCGCCGTGGTGTCCATGAACGAGACCGCCACCCGCACGGCCGGCTCCCCGTCCCGCCACACCCGGGCGCCGCCCTCGCGCGGCGACATCGACAGCTCGGCGATGTCCCCCACGCGGTAGCTCGTGCCCACCACCATCACGTCGGCGAGCTGGCCGAGGTCGGGCTCCGGGGCGACGCGGAGGAGGAAAGGATCAGCGGCCGACGGTCCCAGGGACGCCAGGAGCTGGTCGGTGCCCACCCCCAGCGCGACCATCCGCTCCGGGTCGACGCGGATCGTGGGCGTCAGCTCCATCTGGCCCTGGCGCACGACCCGCGAGACCCCCGGCACCCGGTAGAGCCGGTCCTCCAGGGCCTCGCTCCAGGCGCTCAAGGCCAACAGATCGAGTCCGTAGGCCACGATCTCCAGGGTGCGGTCCTCGTCCAGCACCCCGACCAGCGGCGCGTCGGCGTCCTGGGGCAGGCTGTTGGGGACCCGGTCCATCACCTGCCCCATGGGCTCGAAGGGATCCGTGCCCGGTGGGAAGTCCAGGAAGACCGTGCCCTGTCCCTCCTCGCTGCGGGCGGCGATGCGCGCCAGGCCCGGCAGGCTCAGCAGCGCCGCCTCCATCGGCTCGACCATCATGGCCTCGACCTCCTCGGCGGAGGCGCCGGGCCACGGCAGCACCACCAGCAGCCGGGTGGGCGGGGCCTTGGTGCGGCCCAGCCCGCAGGCGAGGGTCATGGCGGTGAGCAGGGCGAGGGCGGGGGCGCGGGGGTTCATGCCCTCCCGGATATCCCACCCGGACGCTCAGAACACCGGCAGCGTCATCACCTCCACCCCGTCCCGGGTGACCGCGACGGTGTGCTCGAACTGCGCGGACAACGAGCCGTCGGCGGTCACCACCGTCCAGCCGTCGTCCAGGACCTGCACCTCTGACCGGCCCAGGCAGAGCATCGGCTCGATGGTGAAGAACATGCCCGGCTGAAGCACCGGCCACGGGCGCCCGGTGGCGTGGTGGTGGACGTGCGGCGCCTGGTGCATCCTGCGGCCGATGCCGTGGCCCCCGAAGGCGCGCACCACCGTGCAGCCCTGGCTGCGGGCGAAGACCTCGATGACCTCGCCGATCCGGCTCAGCGGCACGCCAGGGCGAACCTGGGCGATGCCCAGCGTCAGCGCCCGGCGGGTGGCCTCCACGAGGTGCAGCGCCTCGGGGGAGGGGGTGCCTACGCACACGGTGCGGGAGGTGTCCCCGTGCCAGCCGCCCAGCTCGGTGGTGACGTCGATGTTCACGATGTCGCCGTCCTCCAGGACCACGTCGCTGGAGGGCACCCCGTGGCAGACCACCGTGTTCACCGAGGTGCAGACGTTCGCCGGGAAGGGGACCCCGCCCACCCGGTAGCCGTGCTGGGCGCAGCGCCCGCCCCGGCTGTGGGTGTCCGCGCGCACCAGATCGTCGATGGCCTGGGTGGTCACCCCGGGCTTCACCAGGGCGCACGCCGCGTCACGGGTCGCGGCGGCGGCCCGACCGGCCCGGCGCATCATCTTCAGGGGGGAGTGCGTCATCCCGCTCAGGATCGCGGGCCCGACGGTACAGCGCCAATGCTGCTTCGGCATATCGGCCCCGCGGCCCGCTGCGATAGGATCCCTCCATGTCCCTGGACCAGCTCGAGACCGTGGTGGCCATCGCCGAGGAGGGCGCGGTGGTGCGCGCGGCCCGGCGCCTCCACCTCACCCAGCCGCCGGTGACCCGCCGCCTTCAGGCCCTGGAGGACGAGCTGGGGGTGCAGCTCTTCGAGCGCCTGCCCAACGGCATGCGGCCCACGGACGCCGGGCGTCGTTTCCTCAGCCACGCCCGGGCCATCCTGGGCGCGGTGGAGCGCGCCCGCGAGGATCTCGCGACAGAAAGCTGACCCGGCGGGAATGCGTTACCGGAACCCGCCTCGCTTCACGAGGGTCAGAGCCGCCCATGTCCTTCCTCCGCCGCCCCTCGCTCCGCTGGCTGCGCTCCGTTGTCCTGGGGGCCGGCCTGGGTTGGATCGCGGGGGCCTTCGAGGCGGTGAACATCGCCGCCAAGCTGCGCTTGAACCTCGACTTCGGGCAGCTCGTCGCGGCGGGGGCGGTGGCCTCGGCCTGCGGGGCCCTGGTCGCGATGGGCGCGGGGCTGGTCGTGGGCCTCGTGGTGCAGCTCTCCCTGCGGCGCTACCTCGACTCGGTGGCCTACGCGGCCTGCATGGCGGGCACGGGCTTCCTGCTCGCCAGCTTCTACCTCTGGCCCGTCGCGCTGGAGATCTACGCCCAGGGGCGGCTGCCGGCCGCGCTGGCCATGGCCGCCTGCCCGATCGGCATCGCCGGGGTCATCTGGTTCAACGCCGGCTACTGGCTGCGCAAGGAGGAGATCGGCCTGGATCGTCGGGTGGGCTGGACCCTCATCGCGCCCGCGATGGCGGCGGGGCTGGTGCTGCTGGCCGCCTGGATCGGCGCGGGCAAGCCCATGGGCAGCGGCAAGGCCCTGGAGGGCGACCCCAACATCCTCATCATCACCGTGGACACCCTGCGGCGGGACCACGTCAGCGCCTACGGCGACAGCCCCGCGCAGACGCCCAACATCGACCGGCTGGCCGACAGCGGCGTGCTCTTCCTGGACGCGGTCACGCCCACCCCCGAGACCGCGCCCGCGCACGCCTCGATGATGACGTCCCTGCACCCGCTGCGCCACAAGGTGCTGTCCAACGGCGGGCGCTTGCTGAACGGCCACACCACCCTCGCCGAGCGCCTCTCCGACGAGGGCTACGCCACCGGCGCCTTCCTGTCCTCGTATGCCCTGCGGCGCCAGGTCGGCCTGGACCAGGGCTTCGACGTCTACGACGACGACTACGCCCCGCTGCGGGGCCTGGGCCAGATCCAGCTCGCCCGGTGGGGCATGCGGCTGCTCATGTTCGTGGGCGAGCCCCACCGGGTGCCCTGGATGCTGGAGCGCTCGGGCGACCGCACCACCGCCATCGCCGGGGACTGGATCCGCGCCCGGGGTGAGCGCCCCTGGTTCGCCTGGATCCACCTCTTCGAGCCCCACGCCCCCTACGAGGCCCCTGACGCCACCGTCGACCACCGGGCCCTGCTCTCCGACCCCGGGCACGACTACACCGAGGCCGAGGTCGCCGAGCTGCGCCGCCTGTACGCCGAGGAGGTCGAGCGGGCCGACGCCTACGTGGGCCGCATCCTCGATCTGCTCGATGAGCTGGACCTCACGGACCGCACGATGGTGCTCCTGACCGCCGACCACGGCGAGCAGCTCGGCGAGCACGACCTCTACTTCCACCACCTCGGCCTGTGGGAGGAGGCCGTCCGCGTGCCGCTGGTGCTGCGCGTGCCGGGCAAGCGCATCCGCGACACGGTCATCCCCCAGCAGGTGCGGTTGATGGACGTCGCCCCCACCGCGCTGGCCTACATCAAGCTGGACCCCTTCGAACCCAGCGAGGGCGTGGACCTCACCGGCTTCCCCCTGGGGCTGCGCAAGAAGTCCCTGGCCTGTGACCTGTTCGGTCACGCTCCGGCCGGCGGCTGCCTGTTCGGGCTGCGCACCGAGGCCGAGCAGGACGACGGCGTCACCCGGGTGAAGTACATCGCCGACCCGGCGGCCTCTCGTGAGCTGCTCTTCGACCTCACCGCCGACCCCGAAGAGCGCACCGACCTCTCCCAGAAGCAGCCGGAGGCCGTCACCGTCGGCCGCACCCGCGTCGCCCCCATGAGGGCCGCCACCCCCTGCGACGAGGCCCTGTCCATCGGCCCCGTCGACCTCCAGATGCTCCAGGCGCTCGGCTACATGCAGGCCGAGGAGCTGTGAGCGCGCGGGAACCTCTGTCCCGCTGGCCCGTCGCTGCGGCCCTCTTCCTGGGCCTGAGCCTGGCGCGGGCGCCGGATCTGCTCACCGGGCAGCGCGTCTGGTGGTCCCACGACCTGCGGCACCACCACCACCCCTGGCGCCACTGGGCCGCGAGCCTGTGGGCGCAAGGCGAGGTCCCGCTGTGGAGCCCGGAGGTGGGCGCGGGCTTCCCCCTGGCCGCTGACGGTCAGGCCGGTGTGTTCTACCTGCCCCGCATCCTGCTGGGGTTGCTGCTGCCGTCGCACCTCGCGATGAGCGCGGATCTGGCCCTGCACGGCGCCTGGGCCGGGCTGGGGGCCTGGTGGCTGGCCCGGGTCCTGGGCATGGGCGGCACGGCCAGCGCCCTGGCGGGCGTGGTCTTCGCCCTGTCCGGCTTCATGGAGGCGCACCTCACCTATGCGGGCTTCTACGCGGCCTGCGCCTGGGCGCCCTGGGCGGTGGGCGCGGCGCTGACCCTCGCCCGGGGGGGCGGGCTGGGCGCGGCGGCGGGCTTCGCGCTGAGCGTCGCGGCGGTGTGGCTGGCCGGGCATCCCCAGGCCGCGGCGATGGTGTCCCTGGCGGCGCTGCTCGCCTTCGCGGCCGGTCGCCCTCCGCTGGTGGCCTGGGCGAAGGCGGGCGCGGCGGCAGCCCTGGGCCTGGCCGCGGCCTCGGTCCAGCTCGCCGCCAGCCGGGAGCTGGCGCAGCAGTCCGCGCGGGAGGGTGGGGTGGACCTCGCTTTCGCGGGCATCGGCTCCCTGCCGCCCCAGGAGCTGATCAACGCGGTCCTGCCGCGCTTCTGGGGCTGGGAGCGCCCCGCGGACCTGCCCCTGACCTACATCCACAAGGGCGTGGCCTACTTCGGGACCGGTGAGACCCACTGGGAAGACTGCTTCTACCTCGGGTTTCCGGTGCTGCTGCTCGCGCTGAACGCCCGGCGCAGAGGGTGGTGGGCCCTGGGGGGCGTGGGGCTCGTCCTGATGCTGGGGCGATTCACGCCGGTGTGGGGCCTGCTCCACGCCCTGCCGGGCTTCGCGTACTTCCGCTTCCCGGCGCGCTTCGGGCTGTGGGTGACCCTCGCGGCGGCGGTGCTGGCGGCGGCCGGGCTCGACGCGCTGCTGGCCGCCCCCACCCGCTCGGCTTTTCAACGGCTGCGGCTGAGGGCCCTGGCGCTCGCGGTGCCGCTGCTCATCTTCGGGGGGGCGGCCCGGCTGGTCCTCGGGTTGGTGCGGGACCCCGCGCACCAGCTCCTGCTCGACCTGCTGATGGAGCGCCCGGACGCCCTGCAGAGGGCCGACGCCGTGGTCGAAGGCATGCTGTGGAACGGCTCCTGGGGGCTGGTCGCCCCGACGCTGGCCCTCGGGGCGCTGGCGCTGTGGGCCTCAGTCGGCCTGCGGTGGCCGGCCCGTCGGCTGGGCTACGCCGCCCTCGCTCTGGTGGCCGTGGACCTGGGCGGCACGATGTGGAACTACAACCCCCGCACCGACGCGACCCTGACCAGCACCCCGCCCGCCACGGCGTCCTGGATCGAGCCCGGCACGCGCGTCGCCGTGGTCGACCGGGTGCAGCCCCCCGCCCTGGATCGCGACCTGATGAGCGCGTCCTTGAGCCTGCTGTGGGGCGCCCGCGACGTCATCGTGCTCTCTCCGCTGCGGCTGATGCGCCACGAGGCCCTGCTGGCGGCGGCGGGCCTCGACGTCGGCCTGGACCACGGCTCCACGAAGGCCCGCGCGGTCGAGCAGCACCTCCAGCTCGCCGAGATGATGGGGATCCGCCACCTGCTCACCGTGCACACCCTGACCCACCCCCGGCTCAGCCTGGTCGGGACCGAGGGGCCGGTGAACGTCTACCGGGTCGAGGGGGCGTTCGAGCGGGCGTTCATCGTGCCCTGCGCCGTGGAGGTCGCCGACACCGACCAGGCCATCGCCCGCCTCCAGGCCCTGCCCCTGGATCACGTCGCCGTCATCGAGGGGGGGCGGGGACCCGGCTGCGGGGAAGGGGAGGGCGCCGCCCGGATCCTGGAGGACACCCCACACCGCGTGGCCGTCGAGGTCGAGGCCGATCAGCCCTCCCTCCTGGTCCTGACCGAGACCCACTACCCGGGCTGGCGCGCGACGGTGGACGGGGTCCCTGCCGAGATCCTTCGAACCAACGTAAGCTTTTGGGGTGTGGTCGTCCCCCGGGGCGCTTCGGAGGTGGTGTTCACCTACCACCCCGACTGGTGGTGGCTGGCCCGGGTGGCCGGGGTCGCCCATGTGCTGATGGGCGTCCTGGCGCTGGTCGCGGTGGCGCGCCGCGTGAACCTGAGATGAATCCGCGTTGAAAGCCCATCACGTTGGGTTGTTCCGTCAAATCAGGGGGATACCTGTTCCAGCAGCGAGGCGCGCGCGACAGCGATGTCACGGTCTCGCGGGCCGAGCGCCCTGCATGGCCCGGCAGGGCCTGGCACGAGGCTTGCTTCACCCCTCGGCGAAGACCCCTCCAACCTCCAGGAGACAACATGACGACCCGAACCCTGGCCTTCTCCCTCCTCGCGTCCTCCCTCGCCCTCACCACCGGCTGCGGCTTCGTCAGCGGCTCCCTGGTCGGAGCCATGCTCAACGGCGGCACCGTCATCGAGCCCTTCGTGGACGGGGTCGGCGTGATGGGCGGCACCTCCGTGGTGTGCCTGGGCTCCGACGCCCCGGTCTCCGATGCGCAGAAGGCCGAGGGCCTCTACCAGGTGGAGGGCCGCATCCGCGAGACCCGGTCCATCGACCTCGTGGACGACCCGGACTTCGACAACCTCGTGCCCTGCTGGACCGAGCCCGGTCAGATCTTCCAGGTGGTCGATGACGAGGGCAACACCTGGACGGTGGGCTACTCCTGGATCGCCGCCGACGGCTGGGACTCCACCCCCTGGGTCTACACCTGGGACAGCGACCGGGTCGAGCTGCTCGTGCGCGCGGACACCACCCAGGGCTCTGAGGCCGCCGGCTTCGCGGTGCTTGAGGAGGGCGAGCTGCTCTACGTCATGGAGTCGGGCCGCAACGGCCGCGGCCTCGTGGACGGCGACGTGGACGGCCTGAGCTTCGGCAACGGCGACGTCATCGCCACCACCTCCGACGACTGCGGCGATCGCGCCGCGCTCACCCAGGAGTTCGTCTCCCCTGACGACAGCCTCACGCTCTACCCGGGCGAGGACCAGGGCATGGAGGTCGAGGGCACCTACATGACCACCTGCAGCATCGACTCCTGGGAGCGCGCCGACGAGGGCGGCTGCGACGACCCGCTGGTCAACGAGAGCTCCTTCGTGATGTTCCGCTGAGCGGGCAGGGCGCGGCCGTGGGGTCCGATTTTTCTTCGCGACCCCCCGCGTCCAGCGGTACATTGATCGCGTAGACGCGGAGGGAGCCTCCGCGAGCACGACACGATCCGGGAGTTGCGATGCGGACCGCTCTTTTCATCAGCGCAGCCTCGCTCGCCGCCCTCACGGGCTGCGGGTTTGTCTCTGGCACGTTCGTCGGCAGCAGCCTGTTCGGCGACGGGGTCGGCCTCGACCCCGGCTACTACTACGACGTGGACGTGTCCGAGGCCTGGTCGGGCTCCGGCGTGGTCTGCCTCGGCTCGGACGCTGAGGTCGAGGCCGACGCGGGCTTCTACCAGATCCGCGGTCGCATCCTCTCCGACTCGGACGACAGCCGCGACATCGGCAACCTGGTCCCCTGCGCCGACGCCCCCGGCCGCGTCATGACCATCGAGACCGCCAGCGGCGACGTCTATGAGCTGGGCTACGCCTGGCTCGACGCCTACGGCTACAACGTCACCCCCTGGCCGAACCTCAGCGAGGGCCAGCAGGTCACCGTCACCGTGCGCCAGGGCGACGCCGAGGACACCCTCTCCGCCGGCATGGCCATCCAGGACTCCTCCGGCGAGCTGGTCTACGCCCTGGAGGCCGGCCGCGGCGAGCCCGGCCTGGCCGCCGGTGACATCGAGGGTCTGACCTTCGACGTCGACGAGGTCGGCGCTGCCACCGAGGCCGACTGCGGCAACCGCGTGGCCCTTGCCCAGCAGTTCGTCTCCTCCAACGACACCCTCACCCTCTACGAGGGCGAGGACGCCGGCATGATGGTGGGCGACGAGTACTTCACCACCTGCAACATCGCCTCCCACGACGTCGAGGACTGCGACCAGACGGTCGGCCAGAACGCCTGGGTGATGTTCCGCTGAGGGCCCCACCGCCCTGGACGCGCCGCCGGGTTCTGCCCGGCGGTCGTGCTTTCGAAGCCAGACCCGTTACACCCTGGGCTCATGCAGAACGCCCGACGCCAGCAGGACCGGCCGCTCACCGTCACCGAGCTGAACAGCCAGATCAAGTCCGTGCTCGCCCGCACCCACGGCGACGTGTGGGTCGAGGGTGAGGTCAGCCGGTTCACCGCCCACCGCTCCGGCCACTGGTACTTCTCGCTGGTGGACGGGCGGGATACCCTGAACGCCGTGATGTTCAGGGGGAACAACAGCCGGATGAGCTGGCGCCCCCGCGAGGGGGACCGGGTGGTGTGCTGGGGCGGCATCGACGTCTACGGCCCGCACGGCAAGTACAACCTGCTCCTTCGCCGGATGGAGCCCTTCGGGGCGGGGGCGCGCGCCATCGCTCTGGAGCAGCTCAAGCGGCGCTTGGCCGACGAAGGGCTGTTCGCCGCCGACCGCAAGCGCGAGCTGCCCTTCCTGCCGAAGGCGGTGGGGGTGGCCACCTCGCCCACGGGCGCGGCCTTCCAGGACATCCTGCAGGTGATGGGGCGTCGCTTCCCGGGCATGCCCATCTACCTCGCCCCCTGCCGGGTGCAGGGCGAGGGCGCGGCCCTGGAGATCGCCGCGGCGCTGCGGCTGCTCCAGCAGCACGGCCGGGCGGACGTCATCATCGTCGGGCGCGGCGGCGGCTCCATCGAGGATCTGTGGGCCTTCAACGAGGAGCCCGTGGTGCGTGCCATCGCGGACTGCGCCGTCCCGGTCATCTCGGCGGTGGGCCACGAGATCGACACCTCCCTGGCCGACCTCGCGGCGGACAAGGTCGCGCCCACTCCCTCGGCGGCGGCGGAGCTGGCCGTGCCGGAGCAGGCGGGGCTGCTGCAGCTCGTCGACGAACTGGAGGACCGCCTGGTGGACGGCGCCCGCCGGCACGTCGACCGGCGGCGGGAGCACCTCGCTCGGCTGAGGCTGCTCCACCCCGGTCAGCGCCTGCGCCTGGTGCGTCAGCGGGTCGCCGAGCTGGAGGAACGCCTCGGGCGCGGGGCGGGGCAGGCCCTCGACCGCGGTCGGCACCGCCTGGGCACGGCCAGCGCGCGGCTGGACGCCCTCTCGCCCCTGCGGGTGCTGGAGCGGGGCTACAGCATCACCACCGACGCCGAGGGCCGCGCGGTGGTGGACGCCTCGGCGCTCTCCCCGGGCGATCCTGTGGATCTGCGCTTCGCCCGGGGGCGGGCCACCGCCACCGTCGTGGCGACCTCCTCGACCTGATCTACAATCCCGGTGCGGTGTCGATCGACGGGATCATGATCCTGGGCAAGGAGCTGCGGCGCTACCCCCAGAGGGCGCGGCGTGAGCTTCGGGCGCGGGCGGCTGCGGCGAGCGTCGCGGTCCGGGAGGGCGCGCGCGTGGTCTTCACCCTGGAGGCCTGCCTGCGGGGCCAGCCGCTGAGCGGCTCCCGGATCGTGGCGGACATGCTGGCCGAGCTGGGCGTGCCCGTCGGGCGGATCGTGCTGGGGGAGCGCACCCGGAGCACCCGGGAGGAGGCCCTGGAGGGGCTGGCCGGCGCCCGCGCCCACGGCCTGCGGCGCCTCGGCGTGATCACCGCCAGCTACCACCTGCCCCGCGCCCGGCGCTACTTCGAAGAGGTCTTCCCGGTGGGGCACGTCACCGTGGTCACCCCGGAAGCCTTCCTCCAGCGGGCGCGCGGGTTGGAGCGTCGGTGGATCCTGGAGGGCATCCCCGACGCGGCCGTGATGCGGCAGGAGCGGCCGATCGAGCTTGCGCTCAGCGCGGTCGGCGCGGCGCTGGCCCCGCTGCCGGAGCCGCTGCGCTGGCAGGTGGAGGTGCGGACGGGGGCGCTGTACCGTCAGGTCAGCGGCGACTGAGCCTCGTCGTCGGGCAGCGGCAGGGTGACGGTGAAGCGCGCGCCTTCACCGGGGCGGCTCTCGACCCGCAGCGTGCCACCGTGGGCCCGCACCACCCGCTGGGAGATGGCCAGGCCCAGGCCGGTGCCGAAGGTCTTGGTGGTGAAGAAGGGGATGAACAGGCTCTTCCGGGCCTCGGGCGAGATGCCGACCCCGTCATCCGTCACGGTGATCTCCAGCATGGAGCGGGCCCCGCTGCGGTCGCCGGTCAGCGGCATGGCGGTGGAGACGGTGACGTGCCCGCGGCCCTCGATGGCCTGGACGCCGTTGCGCACCAGGTTCAGCAGGACCTGGCGGATCTTGTCGCCGTCCAGAGCCACCGCGGGCAGGTCCCGCTGCAGCTCGGTGCGCAGCACCACGCCGTCGGGCAGGTCCGGCTCGGCGCCCACCAGGGAGACGATCTGGCGCACGAGGGCGTTGACGTCGGTGGGCTCGCGGCGGATCTCGAAGTGGCGGGCGTAGTCCAGGAAGCTGGTGACGACGGCGTTCAGGCGGTCGACCTCGTCGGTGATGACCTCCAGGAACTCGTGCTCCTCGTCGCGGACCTGGAGGGTGCCCAGGAACTGGGCGGCGCCCTTGATGCCGGCCAGGGGGTTGCGGATCTCGTGGGCCAGGCCGGCGGCCATCGTGCCCAGGGCGGCGAGCCGGGCCTGCTCCTTGCTGGCCTCGAAGCTCTTGATGTTCTCGATGACCACGGCCATGCGCTCGCCCAGGCGGCAAAGGCGACCGATCTCCTCCTGGGAGAAGCCGCCCGCGGCGCCGTCGTCCTCCAGGGACAGCCAGCCGACGACCAGCTCGCCGGAGCGCACCGGGACCACAAGCTCGGCGCGCAGGCCCTCCATGATCCGCATGCGCGCGGTGATGTCCTCGCTGCTGCTCTCCAGCCGCTCCATGTCCTCGCGCACATAGACCCGCAGGCCCGCTTCGAAGCCCTGCACGAACGGGCGCGCGCCGACGGCTGGCAGCGGCAGCGGCGCGGTGAGGGGACGGCGGTCCTGGAGGCGGAAGTGCCCGCGCTCCGGCTCGAAGAGGTAGAGGGAGGCCGCGCGGACGCGCCCGGAGCCGTGCAGCCCGTCCAGCACCACGGCGGTGAGCTGGGCGGCGTCGACCACCTTGGGCAGCTCCAGCTCCAGCGCCTCCAGGGCCATCGCGAGCTGGAAGCCCGGGGCGTTGACCACCGAGGCGATGCGCGCGGCGATGACCTCCCGCATGGTGGGATACGCCATCAGGAAGGCCAGCGCGACGACGAAGGCCAGGAAGGTGCTGGTGGAGCGGGCGCCCGCGCGGGTGTAGACCCACAGGGTGGTCGCGCCGAGGCCGATGGTCAGCACCCCGGCGGCGGCGGCCAGGGTCATCAGGCGGGTGAAGATCTCATTGAGGTCGAGCAGGCGCTGCTTGCTGCGGACCTGATCCAGGACGTAGAGGTAGAGGCCGGTGAACAGCGTACCCAGCGGGGGGGCGGTGCCCTGGAGCATCAGGGAGCGGTCCAGGAAGTGCTTGCTGCGGATGGCGTCGGCCTCGGTGGGCGAGAACAGCCGCCCCAGGCCCTCGACACCCGACAGCCCCACGGCGCAGGCCAGCAGGATCAGCAGGTAGCGGATCCGGGCCTGGTCGATGGGGCTGGTGGCAGCCTGGTGCTTCTGCCAGAGCCGGACGAGGCTGGCCCCGAACGCGCTGAACACGAGCACCCCCAGCATGCGCTCGGGCCAGCCCGGCGCGTGGGTGTGCTCCCCGAAGATGGCGAGGGGCAGATAGACGGCGGCCGCCACCACGCCGCCCAGCCACAGGGCGCGCTCGATGCGCGGCCCGTCGTCGCCCTCGGAGCTGAAGAAGTGGTCCAGGAAGCGCAGGTTGGCGGCTGGAAGGAACGCCCCGAACACCACGAAGAAGATCCGGGCCCACTCCGGGTTGGGGTAGATCAGCAGGAACAGGGCGAAGCAGGCGTAGGTGCCCACCAGGACCCAGGCCAGGAGGGCGAAGTCCCGCGCCGAGGACAGGGCGTCGCCGCGGCTGAGCGCGCGGACGCCGAGCAGGCTCGCCGCGAGCGCGACCAGGAGGTAGACCATCGCGTGCACGGCCCAGAGGATAACGGGTGCGGGGCGCGGTCACCTGTCGGAGGGGGCTGGTTCGGGATAGAGGGCCTGTCATGCGGGACCGCCTCTATCGGCAGCTTCCATCGGTGGATCGTCTGCTGCGCGCCGACGCGCTGGCCGATGTGCCCCGCGCCGTGGTGGTCGAGGCCGCCCGGCAGGTGCTCGCCGCGCTGCGCGAGGCCATCGCGGCGGGGGATGTGCAGGCGCTGCCGGACGTGACCCTCGCGGTCGCTGAGCGCGCCGCGGCGCTGCGCACCCAGCGGCTGCGCGGCGTGATCAACGCCACCGGCGTGGTCTTGCACACCAACCTGGGGCGGGCGCCGTTCTGCCCCGAGGCCGCGCGCGCGGTGGCCGACGTCGCCGCGGGATACAGCAACACCGAGCTGCGCCTGGCGGACGGCCGGCGGGGGGGGCGCCTGGACGGCGTCCGGGGCCCGCTGCGCATCCTCACCGGCTGCCAGGACGCCATCGCGGTCAACAACAACGCCGCCGCCGTGATGCTCGTCCTCACCGCGCTGGCCCAGGGGCGGGAGGTCGTGGTGTCCCGCGGGGAGCTGGTCGAGATCGGCGGATCCTTCCGCGTGCCCGATGTGATGGCGCTCTCCGGGGCGCGCCTCGTGGAGGTGGGCACCACCAACCGCACCCGCGCGGCGGACTTCGAGCGCGCGGTGGGCCCCGAGACCGCCCTGATCATGCGGGTCCACCCCTCCAACTTCCGCATCACCGGGTTCACCGAGCGGCCGACCACCGTCCAGCTCGCCGGCCTGGGGGTCCCGCTGGTCGAGGATCTGGGCAGCGGCGCGCTCTTCCCGGGCTTCGGGGAGGAGCCGGTCATCGCAGACGTGCTCGCGGACGGCGCGGCGCTGGTGTGCTTCTCCGGCGACAAGCTGCTGGGGGGGCCCCAGGCGGGCGTCATCGCGGGGGACGCCGCGTTGGTCCGGGCCTGTCGGCGTCACCCCCTCTACCGGGCGCTGCGCCTGGACAAGCTGGGGCTCGCCGCGCTGGAGGCCACCCTGCGGGTGGCGCTGGAGGGCGACCCGGACCGGCTGCCCGCCCTGCGCATGATGCACCAGGACGTCGGCCCCCAAGCCCTGGCGCTCGCCGACGCGCTGCGGGCCCAGGGCCTGAGCGTCGCGGTCGAGGACGACGTGGGCTACAGCGGCGGCGGCGCCTTGCCGGGGGAGGGGCTGCCCACCAAGGTCGTCGCGATCCGGGGCTGCGACCCCGACGCCCTGGCGCGTCGGCTGCGGCTCGGGGACCCTCCGGTGGTGGCGCGGGTGGCCCGTGACGCGGTGCTGCTGGATCCGCGGACGGTGCTCCCGGGGCAGACCGAGGCCCTCATCCGCGCTGTCCTCCTTGCGCGTCGCGCGCTGACGGGCGACGTGGACCACTCCGAACCTCAGGACAGGAGCGAACCATGAGCGCCGGCTTCTACCAGCGGCTGGGCGTGCAGCCCGGGGCGACGCCCGCTCGGATCCGGGAAGCCTTCCACCTGGGCCTGGCCCGGCTGGTGAAGAAGCAGCGCTCGGCGAAGGCCGGCGGCGGGGACATGGCGGGCATCGAGGTCGAGCGGGCCGAGCTTCAGGAGGCCCACGACGTGCTCACCGACCCGGCGCGGCGGCGGCGCTACGACCTCATGCTGGCCCTGGAGGGGGAGCCGCTGGGGGACGACCCGGCCTCCATCGGGGCGGCCCTTGAGCCCGCGCTCATCGATCCGGCCGCGGCCGCCGCGGTGGAGCTGCTGGCGGATCTCACCGCGCTGCCGCTCAACCAGGCCGAGCTGCCGGCTGCGCCTGCGCGCCCCGCGCCCGCCCCCGAGCCGGCGGTGTCCATGATGTCGGCCGCCCAACGCCAGCAGCGGGCGATGCACGCGGTCGCCGCCGCCCCGGAGCCCCTCGCCCTGGACCCCGCGCCCGACGCCTCGGCTGCGCCGCCGCCGTTCGTCATGGCGGAGCCCTCCATCGCCCCCGCCGCCGCGCCCGTGGCGGTCACGCCCGAGGACGAAGACGTCTCCCTCGCCGAGATGGAGTTCCTGGCGGGCAACTTCGGCCATGACGGGCGCTACCTGGCCGCGATCCGCCAGGGCAGGGGGCTGTCCCTGGAGGACCTCGCCGAGACCACCCGCATCTCCCTCCGCTACCTCACGGCGCTGGAGGAGAACGACTTCGAGGGGCTGCCGGCGGCGGTCTTCGTGCGCGGCTACCTCAAGGAGGTCGCCCAGGTTCTGGGCGTCGACGACGAGCCCCTGCTGCAGGGCTACATGGCCCGGTTCAACCAGGCGCGCGGTGGCTGAGCCGACCCTCCACGAGCTGCGGGTCCCCCGGGACGGGTTGAGGGTGGACCGCCTGGTCGCCGACGCGCTCAGCGACCTGTCGCGGAGCCGGGTCAAGGCCTTGATCGAGCAGGGGCAGGTCACCGTGGATGGCCAACCGGTGCGGCCCTCCACCCGCCCGTCGGCGGGGGCGCTGGTCTGCGTGCGGGTGCCGCCCCCCCAGCCGGTGGCGCTGGAGCCGGAGGCCCTCGACCTGGAGATCCTGTTCGAGGACGCGGACGTGGCGGTGGTCTACAAGCCCGCCGGGCTGGTGGTCCACCCGGCGAAGGGGCACCAGACCGGGACCCTCGTGCACGGCCTGCTGTACGCCCTGGAAGATCTCTCCGGGATCGGCGGCGAGGAGCGCCCTGGCATCGTCCATCGCCTGGACAAGGGCACCAGCGGCGTGATGGTCGTGGCCAAGCACGACCGGGCCCACCGCGCCTTGAAGGAGCAGTTCTCCGCGCACACCGTGGAGCGGCGCTACCACGCCCTGGTGCTGGGGGTGCCGGACCTCAACGCCGGCCGCATCGAGAACCAGCTCGGTCGCGCCCCCAACGACCGGTTCCGGTTCACGGCGGTGGACGACGGGGGGAGACGGGCGGTGACCTGGTGGTCGGTGGTGGAGCGCTTCGCGCCGTGCAGCCTGCTGGAGTGTCGACTGGAGACCGGGCGCACCCACCAGGTCCGGGTCCACCTCTCCGAGGCGGGTTGGCCGCTGCTGGGTGACCCGCTGTACCGCGCGCGGCGCACCGTGCCGCCGGCGGTCGCGGCGCTGCTGGAGGGGGTGGACCACCAGCTCCTCCACGCCCGGCGTCTGGACTTCGACCACCCGCGCACCGGCGAGCGCATGCAGTTCGAGCGCGCGCCGCCCCAGGACTTCGTGCAGGTGTTGGACGCGCTCCGAGGGTGACTATTCGCGGCCGGTGTCCCCGCCGCCGCACTCGGCGGAGGGGTTGCTGACCGACAGCACCCTCAGGCCCGGCACCACCGAGCCCTGGATGTCGGTGACGTAGAGGTCGATGCAGGCGGTGGCGCCGTCGGCCTCGCAGGTCACGCAGGACAGCCCGAAGGTCTGGAGCTGCTGGCAGTAGGCGGTGTACTGCTGGCCGACCACGTCGCGCAGGTCGCCCTGGGCGGACAGGGCGCCGTCGGTCAGGGCGGTGCCCGTGCCGTTGAACGCCCCATACAGCCGGAGCCCGTGGAGGACGACGTCCTGGCCCTGCACCTTCACCGGGAACTCCGCGGGGCCCAGCTCCAGGTAGGGGTTCCGGCTGAAGTCCACCTCGGGGAAGTCGATGGTCTCGTAGCAGGGGTCCTGCTGGCGCTGGCCGTCGACGTCCTCGCCGACCGCGCCGATGACGTCGATGGTGCGGTCGTCCGCGCCCTCGACCCCCAGCAGCAGGAGGCCACCGAAGAGCTGGGCGAACAGCTCGCCGCCGTTGCGGGGCTCGACCCAGGTGGCGGCCGCCAGGTCCACCCCGAAGCTGCGGCCCTCGACGTCGCCGGGCTCGGCTGCGTCGCCTTCGGTGCGGGTGGTGAACCCGCCTGAGGCCACGGGCTCACCGCACAGCGCGGCCTCCCAGGTGTAGGCCGTCTCGGGCTGGAGCGGCTCATCCGGGCGGAAGATGACCGTACCGTCTCCCACCACCGCCGAGTAGGGGTGCTCGGGCGTGACGGTGAGGGACGCGCCGTCCGCGGTGACCGTGCCCTCCCAGTCCAGCAGGATCCGCGCGTTGGTGCCGATGATGTCCTCACCGTCCGCGGGCATGCTGGCGGTGAGGGTGGCGTCGCAGACGGGGGCGGTGTCCTCGGGCTCAGGCTTGTCGCAAGCCCCCAGCAGGGGCAGGAGCAGGGAGAGCATGGGGGTCATCGACAGTTGGGATCGGACGAGGGGTCCACGTCCGGGTCCAGGGTGACGTTGGCCAGGTAGGGCGCCTCGGGGGACTCCACGTCCAGGCGCAGGCAGCCCTCGGTGCCGTCGTTGGGGCAGGCCACGCAGCTCGCCGAGAGGATGATGGGCGCGACGGCGCAGGCGGCCACGCCGTTGTATTCGAAGTCCCGCAGGTCGAGGTAGCCGGTCACCCCGAAGTTGCGGAGGATCTCGCCGTCGTTGGCGAAGGAGCCGAAGGCCGTCAGCTCGTAGACCTCAATGGACTCGCCGCTGGCCTCAAAGGTGGTGTCCTCGGGGCCGACGCGGAAGGCGGGGTCGTTGGAGAAGTCGGCGGGGTCGAAGTCGAACGCCTCGGTGCAGGGGTCCTGCCGGGTGGGCTCGGAGAGGCCCACCGCGCCGACGAAGTCGATGGTCTCCTGGTTGGTGTCGACGTCCTCCACCATGAACAGGAGGTGCTGGGTCTCCAGGAAGCTGACCAGGAACTCGCCGTTGGGCGGGTCGTTCCACTGCACGTCGTTGAGGTCGACGTCGTAGGTGCGGCCCTCCAGGCGGTCGCCGAGGGGCGGGCTGACGGTCACGAAGCTGGCCTCGGCCTGGGCGTCGCAGACCTCGACCGCGGCGGTGTACTCGGTCTGACGCTCCAGGCGCTCCTCGGGGGTGAACGTGATGACGTCGCCGTCGCCACCCAGGGCGGCCTGCCCGGCGACGTCGCCGCTGGGGCCCTCCAGCACGAAGGTGTACTGGTTGACGTTGACGGCCTCGCTCAGGGTGACCTGGACCGCAGCGTCGACGGGCACGTCGGCCTGACCGTCCACCGGGTCGATGGAGAGGATCTCGGCTTCGCAGGGCAGGTCGGTGTCGGTGTCGGTGTCGGTGTCGGCGTCAGCGTCGCCCTCGACGGGGCCCGTGTCATCGACGGCGGTGTCGTCCAGGCTGACGCTGTCCTTGGTGGCGCAGCCGCCTGAGAGCAGAGCGGCGAGGGTGAACGTGGAGAGTCGGCGCATGGTGTCCTCCGGGGCCCGGAACGTAGCCGGTCCGCGAAACGGTCAGCAAGCCAGGAACGCGTGAAGTCATATCCCCAAAGCGAAGAGGGGAAGGAAGCGCTGGGGCTTCCTTCCCCTCTGTCAGGCGTCGTGAGGAGGCGACGCGGGCAGGACTACAGGGTGCAGTCGGGGTTGTTCGCGCTGTCGGGGCAGTTCGCGTGGCAGTCGGACATCTCGATCGTCTCGATGGTGACCGAGGTCTCCTCGCCGCTCAGCTCGACGGCCTTGATGGAGAGGCAGTAGGGCTCGCCGTCGCCGGGGCAGGTCTCGCAGGCCACGCCGAAGCCGGCCACGATCTCGCAGATGGCGTTGTCCTCGCCGCCCTCCTCCACGAGGTCGACCAGCGGGCGGGTGTCGACCTGGCCGGCCAGCACGCCGCCGCCCCAGTAGGAGCCGTCCGCGGCGAAGGTGCCGGAGATGAGGAGGTCCTCGATGGTGATCTCGTAGCCCGCGACCGCCAGCTCGGTGGTCTCGGGGCCGACCACGAAGAAGGGCGCCTCGGAGAAGTCCGCGACCGGGAAGTCGAGGGTCTCGGTGCAGTAGTCCTGGGCGGTGCCCGCGTCGTCCGCGACCGCGCCGAAGATGGAGATGTCCGTGCTGTTGGCGTCCTCCACCTGCATGAAGAGGGTCACCTCAAGGTAGGACTCGAGCACGGAGCCCACGCCCGGCGGGATCACGATGCGGCCGGACTGGAGGTCCAGCGTGTAGGTGGCGCTGTTGAGGCTGGTCACGTCGCCGATGGTGGTGCCCAGGGCCGAGGTGCTGAAGGTGATCGGCGTGTCCTGACAGGTCGTGATCGTCGCGGTGTACTCGGTGGACGGCGCGAGGGGCGCGTCCGGGGTGAAGTACACGACGTCGCCGTCCTCGTTGGTCCAGGTGGTGCCGGTCACGCCGTCCACCGCGATGGTGGCGTCGGTGTAGGGCTCGCTGAGGTGGAACTCGATGTCGCCCCGGTAGTAGGCGTTGGTGGCGCCGTTGGCGGGGAAGGTCTCGTCGACCTCGATCTCGCAGACGATGGGCGTGGAGTCGACGTCGGAGGGCTTGTCGGTGCAGCCGACAACGATGACGCCGCCGAGGGCGGTCAGGAGCAGGTGGCGCGAATGCATTGGTGGTGTCTCCTCACGCTGGGGAATCAGGATTCGGGGCACCGTACCCGGGAGGACAACACCTGTCAACGGGCAATGGCGGGGTTGTCATCCCTCGGACAGGCCGGCTTTCTGGTCCATGCGGGTGCGCAGCTCGTAGAGAAGGCTCTCGATCAACCTGGACTCTTCGTCATCCAGGTTCCCCTGGGTCTTCTCCTGGAGGATGGCGATGAGCTCGATGGTCTGCTGCGCCAGCTCAGGCTCCCGCGGCGGCCCCGGCTTCTCCGGATCGCCGATGTGCTCCATCGCGGCGCGGCCCAGGGAGATGAGGAACGAGCAGAAGCTGATGTGGAGGGAGGGGCGCGCGCTCTTGCCGTTTTCCCCCGAAGGGGTCGTCGCGTCGGGCATGGGTCTACAAGCCTCTCAGATGTCCAGGGTGAGGTTCCCGCGGTAGTTGCCGCGGACGATGGTGAACGTGGACGACGGGCGGTGCTGCGACTTGGCGCGCTGGAGGGCGCCGGTCAGCTCGGCGGTGTTTCGCACCGCCTGCCCGTTGACCGCGATGATGATGTCCCCCGTCTTGAGCCCGGCCTTGGCCCACACGCCGGTGGGCGCGACCCCGACGGTCACCACGCCCCCGGCGGAGGCGTCCTTCACCGTGATGCCGAGGCGGTCGGTGAGGACCTGCTGCACGACGGCGTCGGGCAGGGCGGTGGTGGCGAGGTTGACCTTCAATGGGGTGGTGCCGCGGTATACCGACAGCGCGACCCGGTCGCCGGGCTTGCGCTCGGCCAGGTAGGTGTTGAGGTCGACCAGGGAGCGCGCCGGGCGGCCGTCCACCAGGTAGAGGAGGTCGCCGGCCTTGAGCCCCGCGGCCTCAGCGGGGCCGCCTGGGTGCACGCGCTTGACGAGGACCGCGCCTTCGGCCAGCGGGGTGCCGAGGAGCCGACGCTGGTCCACGGTGACGACGTCCACGCCGAGCCAGGGCGCGCGCACCGAGCCGTAGGTGAGCATGTCCTGGGCGACCTTCCAGGCCCGGTCCACCGGGATGGCGAAGCCGATGCCCTCGGCGCCCTGGCGGATGGCGGTGTTCACGCCGATCAGCTCGCCGTTGAGGTTCACCAGCGCGCCGCCGGAGTTGCCGGGGTTGATGGCCGCGTCGGTCTGGACGTAGGACTGGTAGACGCCGGGAGAGATCTCCAGGTCCCGGGCGGTGGTGGACACCACGCCGGTGGAGACGGTCTGACCCAGGCCGTAGGGGTTGCCGATGGCGATCACCGACTCGCCGAGCATGAGGTCGGCGCTGCTGCCGATGGGGATGGCCGTCAACCCCGACGCGTCCTTGAGGGAGAGCACCGCGAGGTCGAGGTCGGTGTCCATGCCCACGACCTCGGCGGGAAAGGAGCGGCCGTCGGCGGTGTGCACGGTGATGGCGTTGGCCCGCACGACCACGTGGGCGTTGGTGAGCACCACGCCCTTGGGATCGATGATCACGCCGCTGCCCTGGGAGCTGGTCTCGAAGGGCAGCGCGCCGAACCGGGCGAAGGGGGACTGGACCAGGACCTCGGTGTCGATGGACACCACGGCGGGGACCGCGCGCTCGACGGCCACCACGACCGGGGTGCGGCGTTCGGCGCCGAGGGCGTCAGGGGCGCCCAGCAGGGCGACCAGCAGCAGGACAGGATGCATCGATACGGAGATAGGTCCCGATCGGTGTGGCGTCAACGTGCGGGGTTGCTCCAGGTCGGCTAGGATGGTGCGTTCCATGACTGGGAGGCCCTGGTGTCCAGTGGTCGACGGATCCTGACCTGCGCTTTGCGGCTGGGCCGAACCTTCGGGTTGGCCCTGGCGCTCGTGCTCGCGGCGGGCGTGGCGCTGCCGCGGCCAGCGTCCGCGCAGGTCCAGCGCAAGAACCTCACCGTCGAGGAGCAGTACGAGCTGGGGCTTCGCTACATGAAGCGCGGCTACTACGTGAAGGCCCTCGAGCAGTTCAACCGGATCCGCAACTACCACCGGGACGATCCCTACGCGGTGAAGGCCGAGCTTGCCATCGCGGATGTTCACTACAAGAAGGCGGAGTGGGATCAGGCCCGCGTGGCCTATGAGGACTTCATGCGCCTCCACCCCCGCCACGAGGACATCGACTACGTCGTCTACCGGCTGGGGCTGACCTCCTTCAAGAAGGCGCCCCGCATCGCCGCGCGCGACCAGATCTGGACCCGGCAGGCGGTGAACACCTGGACCGGCTTCGACACCCGCTTCGCCGACAGCGAGCACGTCGAGGAGGTCCAGGACCTGCTGACCAGGGCGCGCAACCGCCTGGCCCGCAAGGAGTTCATCATCGGGCGCTTCTACTACAAGCGCGGCGCCTGGGCCGCGGTGGTGGGGCGCATGGAGGGGCTGCTGCGCACCTACCCGGCCTCGCCGGACGCCGCGGAGGCCCTGGCGATGCTCGCCATCGCCCGTTGGAACCTGGCCGAGCCCGAGGCCGCGCGGCAGGCGGTGGAGCGCCTCAAGACCGACCACCCCAACTCCCGTGCGCTGCTGCGGGTACGTCGCAGGGCGCCGGGGCTGGTGGGGTCGGTGGACGCGGGGGGCGCGACCGAGGCCGCGCCCTGAGGCTGGCCCCTACAGGGTCAGGCCGCCGTCCACGTCGATGCACCGGCCGGTGAAGTAGTCACACTCGATGATGAACTTCACGGCGGTATAGATCTCCTCCGGGCTGCCAGCGCGGCGCAGGGGCACGCCCTTGATCAACCGCTCCAGCATCTCGGGCGGCATGCCCTGGAGGATCGGGGTGTCGATGAAGCCGGGGGCGATGGCGCCGGTCCGGATGCCGTAGCGGGCCAGCTCGCCAGCCCAGAGCTTGGTGTCGGCCACCAGCCCGGCCTTCGCCGCGGAGTAGTTGGACTGGCCCATGTTGCCGTGGCGGGCCACCGAGGAGATGTTGACGACGACGCCGCCCTTGCCGCGCGACTCGATGATCTTCGCGGCGAACTCACGGGTCATCAGGAAGGGGCCGGTGAGGTCGACGTCGATGACCTGCTGCCACTTGGCCAGGGGGAAGCGGCGCACCTCGCCGGTCTCGCGGTCCTGCTTGACCAGCAGGCCGTCGCGGAAGATGCCCGCGTTGTTGACCAGCACGTCCAGACCGCCCAGGGCGTCCCAGCTCTGGTTGATGAGGTCAACGACCTGCGCCTCGTTGGCGACGTTGGCGATGAAACCCTTGACGATACCCGGCAGATCGGCGGCGGCGGCCTCGGTCTCGGCGATGCCGTCCTCGCTCAGGTCGCAGAACGCGACGTCCGCACCGTCGCGGGCGAGGGCGAGGGTGAACGCGCGGCCCATGCCGCTGGCGCCGCCGGTGACCAGAACCTTGCTTCCCTTGACTTGCATGACTTTCGGACTCCCGATGGGGGTGGGGAGGCCACATAGCATGTCCAGCGGGGCGGCGCGTAAGGGAGCGGTCAGGCGCGGCCGGCGTCAGGCCCGGCCGGGGTCAGGCGCGGCCGGCGTCAGGCCTGGCCGATCAGGGTCACCGGCGTCTGGGACAGGCCGAAGGTGACCTCCTTCCGATGGCCGGCGGGATCGCCGCCGAGCTGGAACGGCATCGCGTGGGAGAAGGTGACCCGCACGCGGTCCGCGTAGAAGTCGTGGACGCCGGGGTGCGCCAGGGTCCCGCGCCAGGCGGCGGGGATGGCGGCGACGCACTGCAGGGGCGAGAGGTTGACCAGCCGCAGGTGGAACCGGCCGGGCCGGCGGCAGGCGAAGGGGAAATAGCGGATGCCGTAGCCGAGCTGGGGGGTGGTCGCGGCGCCTACGGCGGCCGCCGGGCCCTCGTAGAGCACCCCGCCGGTGGGGATGGCCTCGCCCGTCTCGTCGCCGCCGGGGCCGACGCGCCAGGCCGGGCGGCCGATGTTGATCACCCGGACGGTCGGGTTGGGGCGGCTCAGGTAGGCGGGGACGGTGCGCCCGAAAGCCGCGATGAGGTACCCGGTCATCCCGGAGCACAGGCCCGCCAGGGCGGTGTCCTTGAAGCGGCTCTTCACCGCGTAGTAGTCGTTGAGCACGGCGGCGTCATGGCCTGCACCGCCGAAGGGGAACAGCGTGCCGTCGGAGGTGACCATGCGGATGGAGCGGCTGACGTGCGGGGCGCGATCGCTGTAACGTTGCAGGTCACGAACCGGGCGACCAGAGCCGAGCCAGTGGGCCAGCGCGTTCCCCGTGCCCAGGCGCAGCACGCCGATGGCCGGGACGCGCGCGCCCTCCTCGCGCAGGCGGGTCAGGGTGTTGATGGCGTCGACGATGGTGCCGTCGCCGCCGCCGGCGAACACCGCGCTGTACTCGCGCTCGGCGCAGGCCCGCAGGACCTCTTCGGCGTGCTCCTTGGACTCGGTCAGGAAGACGTGGTCGGGGTCGACCACCCGCCGCACCGCGTGGGCGAGGCGGGGGGTGACGCGCCCGGCGTTGGCGTTGAGCACCACGCCGAAGGGTCCATGCGGGATGCGGGTCGCAGGCAGCAAGGGAACCTCCTTTGAGCCAGGAGGGATGCAAACCCCGTGCCGACGCCCGAGCGTCACCGGATGGACACAGGAGGCCGGTGGCGCGAAGCGCGCTGCGCACCAAGGCCCCTGGTGGTGACACCCACGCTACGCACCGACGAGGGTGTACACCAGCGCCAGGGCGTCGGGCAGGGCGTCGGCGTTCTTGCCGCCGGCCTGGGCCATGTCGGGCCGGCCGCCGCCCCCGCCGCCCACCGCCTTGGCGACCTCGCGGATGACGTTGCCTGCGTGGACCTTCTTCCCCGCGATGTCTCGGGTGGCGGCGGCGATGAGCAGGACCTTGCCCTCGCTCCGGGAGCCCAGCACCACCAGGGCCGAGCCGAGCTGGTCGCGCAGGCGGTCGGCCTCGTCGCGCAGGGTGTTGGCGTCGCCGGGGACCTCGGCGGCCAGGACCTTGAAGCCGTCGACCTCGCGGGCCTGGTCGGCCACGTCACCGGTCGCGGCGCGGGCCAGCTCCCTCCGCATCGCGTCCAGCTCCTTCTCCAGGCGCTTGCGGTCGGCGATGAGGCGCTCGACGGCCTCATCGAGGCCCTCGACGTTGGTGCGCAGGCGGCTGGCCGCGGTGGACGCCGCGTCGTCGCGGGCCCGCAGCCAGTCCAGCGCACCCGCGCCGGTCACCGCCTCGATGCGGCGCACGCCGGCCGCGACGCCGGTCTCGGCGGTGATGCGGAAGGCGCCGATGTCGCCGGTACGCCGGGCGTGGGTACCGCCGCACAGCTCCACGGAGAAGCCCGGGACGCTCACCACCCGCACATTCGCGTCGTACTTCTCGCCGAACAGCGCCATCGCGCCATCGGCCCGGGCCTGCTCCAGGTCCTTGACCTCGGTGGTGACCGGGGCGTTGCGCAGGATCTGGCCGTAGACCCGGTCCTCGAGCTGGCGGAGTTCGTCGTCGGAGAGCGGCTTGTGGTGGGAGAAGTCGAAGCGCAGGCGCTCGGGGTCCACCAGCGAGCCCTGCTGGGTGACGTGGTCGCCCAGGATCTCCCGGAGCGCCGCGTGGAGGAGGTGCGTGGCGGTGTGGTTGAGCCGGGTGCGATCCCGGCGACGGCCGGCCACGTCCAGGGTGGCGGTCTCGCCCTCCAGGATTCGGCCTCGGGTGACGCGGCCGACGTGGAGCACCAGCCCGCCCAGGCCCTTGCGGGTGCCGGTGACCTCGAGCTGCCCCTGGGGGGTCCCGATGGCGCCGGTGTCGCCCACCTGGCCGCCGGACTCGGCGTAGAAGGGGGACTCCTGGACGATGATCAGGCCCTCATCGCCTTCGGACAGGGCGGTGACCCGCTCACCGTCCCGGACCAGCGCCAGCACCGTGGAGTCGGCGCGGTCGGTGGTGTAGCCCAGGAAGCCGGTGGGGGGGAAGGTGTCGGCCAGATCGCGCTGGACCTGCAGGGGCATGGCGTCGCCGCTGCCCTTCCAGGCCGCACGCGCCAGGGCCCGCTGCCGGGCCATCTCGGTGTCGAAGCCGGCCTGATCAATGGTGACGCCGCGCTCCTCGGCGATGAGCGCGGTGAGGTCGGGCGGGAAGCCGTGGGTGTCGTAGAGCTTGAAGACGACCTCGCCGCTCAGGACCCGCTCGCCGCTCGGATCGAGGGCCTGCAGCTCCTGCTCCAGCAGGTGGAGCCCCTTGCCCAGGGTCTCCGCGAACCGGCGCTCCTCCGCCTGGACCACCTCGAGCACGTAGTCGCGGCGCTCAGCCAGCTCGGGGTAGGCGTGGTGCATCTCGCGGATGACCGTGTCCACGCACTTGAAGAGGAAGGGCGGCTCGATGTCGAGCTTCACGCCGAACCGGATGGCCCGGCGCATCACGCGGCGCAGCACGTAGCCCCGGCCCTCGTTGGAGGGGCGCACGCCGTCGGCGATGAGGAAGGCGGTGGCCCGCGCGTGGTCCGCGATGACCCGCAGCGCGATGTCGGAGTCCTCGCCCGCGCCGTAGGGCACCCCGGCGATGTCGGCGGCGGTGCGCAGGATCGGGCGGAACAGGTCGGTGTCGTAGTTGGAGTAGACCCCCTGGAGCACCGCCGTCAGCCGCTCCAGGCCCATGCCCGTGTCGATGGAGGGGCGGGGGAGGGGCGTGCGGGTGCCATCGGCCGCTTGCTCGTACTGCATGAACACGAGGTTCCAGATCTCGACGTAGCGGGGGCTCTCGGTAGCCGGGCCGCCGCCGGGGCCGTGCTCCGGGCCGTGGTCGTAGTGGATCTCGGAGCAGGGGCCGCAGGGGCCGGTGTCGCCCATCGACCAGAAGTTGTCCTTCTCTCCCATGCGCTGGAGGCGCTCGGCGGGCACGCCCACCTGGCCGATCCAGATGTCGGCCGTCTCGTCGTCGTCCTCATACACGGTGACCCAGAGGCGCTCGGGGTCGATGCCGAAGCCCTCGGTGAGGAGCGACCACGCCATCTGGATGGCGTCCTCCTTGAAGTAGTCGCCGAAGGAGAAGTTCCCCAGCATCTCGAAGAATGTGTGGTGGCGAGCCGTCCGACCGACGTTGTCCAGGTCATTCTGCTTGCCGCTGACCCGCATGCAGCGCTGGGCAGTGGTGGCCCGGGAGCGCTCGGTGGACTCCGCGCCGGTGAAGATGTCCTTGAAGGGCACCATGCCGGCGTTGACGAAGTAGAGCGTCGGGTCGTTCTGGGGGACGAGGGACGCGGAGGGCAGCCGGTCGTGGCTGTGCTCCTCGAAGAAGCGCAGGAAGCGCTCGCGGATTTCGGCGGACTTCACGGGGACCTCTCGGGTTCCATTGGCGGCGTCAGAGAACCAGACCAGTCCCGAGAGGTAAGCGCACACGCGACGTCAAGCAAGCCCGAGGGCTAGCGGGCCTCGGGGTCGGACCACTCCTCGGTGGCGATGCCGTTGAGCCGGAGCTGGAGGTCGTCGGGGTTGTTGGCGTAGCGCAGCAGCTCCGACTCCTCCAGCAGCCCGCGCTTGAAGCTCCAGAACAGGGACTGGTCGAAGGTCTGGGTGCCGTACTGGCCCGCGCCCTTGCGGATGAGGTCCGGGATCTCCTTCACCCGGTCGCCGTCGGCGATGCACTCGTTCACCGCACCGGCGTTGAGCATGATCTCGATCGCCGCCACCCGGCCTCCGCCTCGCCGGGGGACCAGGCGTTGGGAGATGATCGCGACGATGATGCCGCTGAGCAGCTTGCGCACCTGGGGCTGGTGGTGGGGCTCGAAGAAGCCCACGATGCGCTGGATGGCCTCGGTGGCATTGATGGTGTGCAGCGTCCCCAGCACGAGGTGCCCCGTCTCGGCCGCGCTCATTGCGATCTCCATCGTCTCCTGGTCGCGCAGCTCGCCCAGCAGGATGACGTCGGGGTCCTGCCGCAGGGCCGCGCGCAGGGCGGCGTGGAAGCTCTGGGTGTCCGCCCCGACCTCGCGCTGGTTGATCACGGAGCGGCGATCGGCGAACGAGAACTCGATGGGGTCCTCGATGGTGAGGATGTGGTGGGGGTGCTTGCGGTTCATCTCCTCGATGATGGCCGCCAGGGTGGTGCTCTTGCCGGAGCCGGTGGCGCCGGTGAGCAGCACCAGGCCGCGCTTCTCGTCGGCCAGCTTCTTGAGCACCTTGGGCAGGCCCAGCTCATCGATGGTCTTCACCGTGGAGGGGATGGCCCTCAGCACGAGGCCGATGGCGCCGCGCTGACGGAAGACGTTGACGCGGAAGCGCCCCACGTCGGGCACCGCGTGGGCCATGTCCAGATCGGAGCGGAGCTTGAACTGCTCGCGCTGGGCCGGGCTCATGATCGCCCAGGCCATCTTTCCGATGATGTCGTTGGGCAGCCGCGGGGCCTTGGGGATGGGCTGGATGGAGCCGTCGATGCGCACCAGCGGCGGCAGCCCCGACTTGATGTGGATGTCCGAGGCGCCCATCTTGACCGCCGCCCGGCAGATGGTGTCGATGTCCATGTCCGACCTCCCGACGCGAGCCGCGTCGCTGTGTTCGCAGGGTTGCGATTAAACCACGCGACGACGCGCATCCCCGACCGTCCGCCGAGGCGGGGCGTACGCGCGAAGGGGCCGCCGTCCGATCGGAGGCGGCCCCCTGGGCGACATCGTCGGGCGGAGCCTACTTGGCCTCAGCCACCGGGGCGGGGTCTTCGAGCAGGTCGAAGTGGCGCAGGATGGCGTCCTTGAGCTGCTGGTAGAGCGCGGGGTTCTGCTCCAGGAAGTCGCGGGCGTTCTCGCGGCCCTGGCCCAGGCGCTCCTCGCCCATCGAGAACCAGGAGCCGGACTTGCGCACCAGCCCCAGCTCCACGCCCATGTCGAGCAGCTCGCCGGTCTGGGAGATGCCCTGGCCGTAGAGGATGTCGAACTCGACCGTGCGGAAGGGCGGCGCGAGCTTGTTCTTCACCACCTTGACCTTGGTGCGGTTGCCCAGGACCTCGTCGCCCTTCTTGATGGAGCCGATGCGGCGGATGTCCATGCGGATGGACGAGTAGAACTTGAGCGCGTTGCCGCCGGAGGTGGTCTCGGGGTTGCCGAACATCACGCCGATCTTGTGGCGGACCTGGTTGATGAAGATCATCGTGCAGTCGCTGCGGTGGATGGCCGAGGTCAGCTTGCGCAGGGCCTGGGACATCAGGCGGGCCTGGAGGCCGGGCAGGGAGTCGCCCATGTCGCCCTCCAACTCGGCCTTGGGGACCAGCGCGGCGACGGAGTCGATGACGACCACGCTGATGGCGCCGGAGCGCACCAGGGTCTCGGCGATCTCGAGGGCCTGCTCGCCGTAGTCGGGCTGGGAGACGAGCAGCTCGTCCACCTTGACGCCCAGGTTGGCCGCGTAGTTGATGTCCAGGGCGTGCTCGGCGTCGATGAAGGCCGCCACGCCGCCGTTCTTCTGGGCCTCGGCGATGATGTGCAGGGTGAGGGTGGTCTTGCCCGAGGACTCCGGGCCGTAGATCTCGACCACGCGGCCCTGGGGCACGCCCCCGATGCCCAGCCCGATGTCGAGGCCCAGAGAGCCGGTGGAGATGGTCCGCACCTTGGGGCGCTCGGCGTCGCCGAGCTGCATGATGGAGCCCTTGCCGAACTGACGCTCGATGGAGGAGATGGCGGACTGGATGGCCTTGGCGCGGTCTTTGTCGAGGGGCATGGTGTCACCTGGGGGAGGGTTGGCGGGGGGAAGGGGGTTCCTCTGAGGGGGGCCGTCGGCGTCTCCGGCGGGCATCTGTACGGTAACCGGGGTGGGGGACAGAAACTGTCCGCGCAAAAGCAAGCCTGTTCAGGTCCGCAGGAGGCCCTGCAGGTGGCGGCGCAGCATGTCCAGGGCCCCGCCGGTGGCCAGGCGGGTGATGCGCTCGCGGTCGCCCCCCAGACGGAGGCGCTTGTGGTGGGTGCCGTTTGGGGTGGCCAGAGCGATGTGCACGGTGCCGACGGGCTTCTCGGCAGAGCCGCCGCCGGGGCCGGCGATGCCGGTGCTGGAGAGGCCGTAGGTGGTGCCGGCGCGGGCGCGGATGCCCTCGGCCATCTCGCGGGCGGTGGGCTCCGAGACGGCGCCGTGGGCGGCCAGCGTGCCTTCGGAGACGCCGCAGGTGCGGACCTTGGCCGCGTTGGCGTAGACGCAGGCGCCCTCGATGAAGTAGTTCGAGCTGCCCGCGATGGCGGTGAGGGTGGCGGAGATCTGCCCGCCGGTGCAGGACTCGGCGGTGGCGATGGTCTCCCCGCGCTCGGTGAGCGCCTGGCCGATGACCTCCTCGATGGGACCGCAGTTCACGCCGAACAGGCCCTTGCCGATGGTGCTGCGGATGTCGGCCACCAGCGCGTCGAGGCGGTCTTCAGGGAAGTCCGGGTCCACCCGCAGCTTGACCTGGTTCTCCGGCAGCTTCGTGCGGAAGCCCAGCACCGCGCCGTCGATGGCGTTGAAGGGCCGCATCAGCTCTTCCAGATGGGACTCCGGGATGCCCATGCAGCGGAAGGTGATCAGGCGGCCGGGGGTCAGCGACAGCCGCCGGACCAGCTCGGGCTGGATGTGGTGCGCCCAGAACGCCCGCATCTCGCGGGGCACGCCGGGCACGAAGAAGGCCACCGCCCCCTGGTGCTCGATGGAGAAGCCCGGCGCGGTGCCCCACTGGTTCATGAGCGTGGTGGAGGACGCCGGGAGCACGGCCTGCTTGCGGTTGGCGTCGTTCATCGTGCGGCCGTAGCGGGCGAACAGGGCCTCGATGAAGGCGAGGGCCTCTTCGTCCAGACGCATCGGGCCGCCGAGCACGGCGGCGGCGGCCTCGGCGGTGAGATCGTCCACCGTGGGGCCGAGGCCGCCGGTGCTGATGACGACGTCGGCCAGGGCGGTGCCCTGCCGGATGGCGTCGACGATGTCGTTCAAGCGGTCGCCGACGGTGATCTTGCGGACCACCGAGAGCCCGAGCTCCGTGAGCCGCTCGGCGAGCCACTGCGCGTTGGTATCCAGGGTCTGGCCGGTGATGACCTCGTCGCCCTGGGAGATGAGGACTACAGTGGGCACAGACGCCACAGTGCGCTCCCGGACACTGAACGTCCGTGCAGTAACACCCTCGAAGGACCCATGCAACAGAACAAGCGCGCGATCGGCCTGGATGTCGGCACGAAGACCATCGGCGTGGCGATGTCCGATCCCCTCGGCCTCATCGCCCAGCCGTTCACCACCCTGGCGCGCCAGAGCGTGAAGAAGGACGCCGCCGCCCTGGCCGAGCTGTGCCAGGAGAAGGAGGTCGTCCACCTCATCGTCGGGCTGCCGCTGGAGCTGGACGACACCGAGGCCCGGCCGGCGCGCCTGGCCCGGCAGGTGGGCGAGGCGCTGGGGGCACTCCTGGGCCTCACCCCGGTCTACATCGACGAGCGCTACACCTCAGTGGAGGCCGAGCGGGCCCTGGTGGCCCTGGACCTGTCCCGCAGCCGGCGCAAGCAGGTCATCGACCAGTCCGCCGCCGCCCTGATCCTCCAGAGCTGGCTGGACCACGGGGACTGGTCGCAGATCGCGCGACCCTGAAAAGGCAAGCGCCCCCGGGGATGACCCCGAGGGCGCGCGAAAGGACGGCCGTGGCCTCAGCGCAGCTCGGCCTCGATGATGGCGCCGGAGACGATCTGCTTGCGGATGGGCAAGCCGTCGGGGCCGGCGGTCCAGTCGAAGTCGGGGCGGTAGACGCTGACGGAGGCGAAGCCGGGGTTCATGCGGCCCATGTCCGCGCCGGAGATGCGGATGCTGCCGTCGTCGCGGTAGCGGCAGACCAGGCTGGGATCCTCGGGCCCGGAGGTCACGAAGACCAGCATGCCCCAGTCGTTGTCACCGGCGTTGTAGTTCACGCTGAAGCCGTTGGAGCGGGACATCGCGCGCTGCGGGCCGGACATGTTGGTGACCCGGACCTCCTCGGGGATGGTGAACAGGGCGGGGGCGTCCAGCGGGCCGAAGTAGTCGGTGACGCTGCCCGGGGCGCGGCCGCCGATGGCGTCGCCGCCGCGCAGGTCGAGGTCGTTGATGACCAGCTCGCCCTGGTCGTCGATCTCCAGCGTCTTGAAGCTGTACTTCGGCAGGCCGTTGATCTCCTCCTTCTCCATCACGTAGGTGTCGCGGTCGGTCGACATCTCCAGCCACTCGCCGACGGAGCGGGTGTGGATGTCCTCCATCACCGGCAGGTCATCGCCCAGGTGGCTGGGGAAGTCCTTCGGCGTGGTCTCCATGCAGTCCTCTTCCTCCAGGCGGTCCCAGGGGCTCTCGCAGAGCCACGGGTCGCCCGCCGGCTCCCAGAACCACGCCCGCATCTGGTCGCCGTTCTGGCCGACGTCCATGCCCGAGACGTGCAGGTTGAGGTCGTCAGCCATGACGACGCCGGACTCGCGGCAGACCTCGATCTCGATGTCGGGGATGGGCTCGCAGTCGGCGGCGGAGCTGCCCTCGCCGTCGATGAAGATGGCCGGGGAGGTCTCCAGCCAGGTGCGGCGGCCGACGAAGGTGGAGCTCTCGAAGCGCACGGTGTCGCCGGCCATCACGCTGACGACGTAGTAGCCCTCCTCGTCGGTGGTGACCGTGGAGGTGGACTGGCCGCCGCGCGCGGTGAGGGTGGCGCCCCGGACGGGGAAGCCGATGGCGTCGACCACGCGGCCGGTGGCGCAGGTGGGCACGAAGCCCTGATCGCAGTTCCACCAGGAGAAGTGGCTGGCCTCGAAGGTGAACGTGAGGTCGCCCTCGTCGTTGGCCGCGACGTCGCCCAGGCCCTCCTCGATCCAGCGCCCGCGCTCGCGGTCGAAGCTCCACAGCTTCTGGGTGTCGCCGTTGCCGAGGTGGTAGAGCTGAGGCAGGTCGCCGTTGGTGATGGGCATCTCGACGGTGGCGGGCATGCCCTCCTGGAGCTGGAGGGGGTTGCCGTCGTCGTCGTAGAGGCTGACGTCCACCATGCCGTAGGACACGAGCTGGTTGGGGCGGTACTCGGCCTTCGCGGAGCCGTCCTCCAAGGCCAGGGCGGTGAGGTCGCCGGGGGCGGCGTCCAGCTCGGCGGAGTAGGGGTCGATGTGGGTGACCTCGACGTTCACGGTGCCCTCGTAGGGCGCGCCGTCGGCGGTGACGATGCCATCGGGCATGAAGGCGACCGTCACGTCCGCGACCTCGACGACGCCGCCGTCAAAGGCGACGAAGCTGTCGCGCCCGTCGATGGGGGAGAGGACCTTGTCGACGCCCACGGTCTCCCAGGAGATGAGGGCGGTGCGGGCGTAGCCCCTGGCGTACCCGGGGCGGGTGAACTCGAGCACGAGGTCCTGCCCCGGGGTGACGCCGTCGAGCACATAGAGGCCCTCGGCGTCGGTGACCGCGACCAGGCCGTCCAGCTCGACGGAGACGTCGGCGAGGGGCTGGCCGTCGACGTCGTGCACGAAGCCCCCGACGCGGCCGAAGGCCGGTCCGTCGTAGAGATCGTTGTCAACGGGCGCGTTGTTGCAGGCCCCGAGGGCGAGGGCGACGAGGGCGAGAGGGCGAGCGGTCGGCATGGGTCGGACCTCCGAGAAAGACGGGTCGGCGGGGTCCTGATGTAAAGCAAGAGTCATGCCGGGAACAAGACGCCCTTAGCGGGGCCGCCAAGCCGGGCATGTGGGAGACGCAGATCCCATGCGGGCGCGGGAGGTGGGGAAAACGTGTCCCACCTGGGGTGCGCTCAGGGCATCCCGCCCGGGAGGTCCTCGTCGCGGAGCAGCACCTCGACCCCCAGGAGCGCGCAGGCGATGTGCTGCACGGCGTCCACCCGGACGTCCAGGGACCAGGGGCGGTCCCGGAAGCCGCCGATCAGCGCGGGTGGATCGGCGACGAGGGGCGCGTCGGTGGCCTGGTAGAGGTTGGCCAGCAGCAGCTCACCGTAGTCGAGGGCCCGCTGGCGGTAGGGGCCGTCCCGGCCGGCGCGGCGATCCAGCTCGGCCTGGGCGATGACCGCCTCGGCCAGGCCGGCGGCGGGGCCCGCGGGGGCCTGGATGGGGCCGCCGGGGGTGGGCGCGCTCATGGCCACCGAGGCCAGGTAGGCCCGGCACACGTCCTCGCCGGCCGCCTGGCCGGTGGTCTCCTGGGCCGCGGCGGCGGCGAGGCACATCCAGTGCTCGTCCAGGGTGTGGAAGTTGGCCGCCGGCAGGGGCCAGTAGCCGTCGTCCACGTAGTCCATCGCCCGCTGCAGGGCATCCGTGACGCCGGGCACCCCGGCCCGCTCAGCGGCCACGAGCCCGAGCAGGCCCTGGCCCTGGGCGTAGGTCACCTCGTCCTGAACCGGCCAGGTGCCGGTGCGGGCGTCCATGTCGCCGCGCACCAGGCCCTGCGCGTCCACCGCCGAGGCGATGAACCGGGCGTACTCCTCCTGCAGCTCCGGGTTGATCCCGGCCTCGGTGAAGGCGAGCAGGGCCAGCGCGGTGGTGCCCACCCACACCTTGCCGTCGCGGCGGGTCGGGTCCAGCACGTAGGCCCGGCCGTCCTCGGTGCGCTGGGTGTGCTCGGCGAGGAAGTCCATGGCCAGCCGCGCGGCCTGGGCGATCTCGGCGTCGCCCGTGCGGCTGGCGAGGCGCGCCAGGAACCAGCTCGCGCCAGCGTGGCGGGGGAAGTTGTAGCCGCCGCCGTGGCGCCCGCTGGGGCCCTTGACCACGTAGGCGAACCGCCCGGTGGGGGCCATGTTCACGGCGAGGTGGTGCCCGCCGACCAGCGCGGCCTCGCGGACGGCGTCGGCGCTGAGGGCGGGGGGGGCCGACCAGCCGGCCTCGGCGCGCACGGTGCCCAGCGCGCTGGCCAGGTAGCTGTCCATGCGCACCCAGCCCACGGGGACGTTCAGCTCCCGAACGCGGGGCCGGGTGACCGGCAGGGAGAGCCCAGGCGCGACCTGGCGGTTGGTGACCACGCCCTGGCTCCAGGCCTCCAGGGTGCTCAAGACGCGGTCCTTGCCGCGGATGCCGTCCGCTCCGGGGCGGGCGAGCACGGTGCCAGCGGGGACGAGAGGGGGCGTGTCCAGGTTGCCCTCGACCCGCGCGACGTCGAGGTGGACGGCCGCCCCCTCACCGGGGAAAGGGCCGAGATCGATGGCCTCCAGCGCCTCGGGGAGGCTCCCGGCCTCGGCGGTGCGGCTGGCGAGGACCTCGCTGCGCTGGACCGCAGTCGCGACCAGCAGCACCGGCCCGTCGCCCGACGGCGGGGTGGCCGAGGCATCTCCCGACCAGCGCGCGAACAGGAAGCTGGCCGCCGCCGCGCCGTCCACAGAGGCGTAGGTGCGGGTGGGGGAGAGGGCTTGCCAGGTGAGCGCCGGGGGCAGCAGCGCCGCGAGCACCAGGGCCACCAGGGTGCCGGCGCCTGTGGCGCGGCCCGGCCGCGACGCCGCGAGCTGCCAGATGGGGAAGAACACCGCCCAGGGGGCCGCCGCACCCACGCCGGTGATCAGCTCATAGCCCTGTCGGCCGCCGACCGGGGTGAAGGTGCGGACGATGTGGACGCCGACCTGAAGGTGGAGCCCGATGACCACCGCGGAGGCCACAAGCCCGACGATCGACGCCACCCGGGCCAGGCCGGGGCCCTTTCCGGCCAGCAGGGCCCCGCCGCCGATGACCTGCAGGCCGGCGGCGCCATAGAACATCCAGCCCGCCGGGGTCCAGCGGGTGGCCAGGTAAGCGCCGAACGCGCCATAGACGGCGGCCTGCGCCAGGTTGACGAGTCCGACCCAACGATTCACGAGGTGCTCCAACGGATGCCAGGGGGCCCCGCTTGGATAATGCGTCCGGCGGGCGCGCGCCGCCCGCCGGGGGCCTCAGAACTTGAAGACCGGGCCGAGGGCCGCCTGGGCCACCAGGCCCTGGGTGTCCAGGCCGCTCTGGACCGAGGGGAACTCGCCGCCGTACCAGCCGCCCACCGTGGCGCCCAGGTTGAAGCCGACGTGATCGGAGAACATGGCGTCGAAGCCGCCACGCACCCGCGCGCCCACCGCCACGTTCGGCGCGGTGGTGTAGGGGGTGAGGGTGAGGTCCCCGCCGACGTAGGGCCGGAACGACCGGGCGGTGGGCTGGAAGGTCGCGCCGAAGCTGATGGGCACGATGGAGCTCCACACCTCGGGGCCGTACTGCTCCTGGAGGGCCGGGGGCACCGCGCGCTTGGTGGTGTACAGCTCCAGCCCGATGTTCAGGAAGGCCCGGCTGGCCAGGGGAATGGACAGCTCGGCGCCAGTGGTGACGAAGCGCAGGTCCTGGAAGACGCTGCCGCCGCCGCGGACGGTGAGGCCGAACCGGGCGTCATCCTCGCTGCGGATGGTGCCGGTGCTGCGGGAGCCGCGCGGGTCGTCGTCCAGGCTGTCGTAGCGGTCGCGGCTGTCGCGGCTGTCGCGGTCGTCGTAGTCACGGTCGCGGTCGTCGTAGTCACGGTCGCGGTCGTCGTAGTCGCGGTCGTCGTAGCCTCGGTCATCGTATCGGTCGCGGTCGTCGTACCGGTCGCGGTCGTCATACCGGTCATCCCGGGCCGAGGAGGACGACGACGACGAGGCGCGGCGGTCGTCCTCAGGCTCGTCGAGGTCCTCGTAGCGATCCCGGCTGCCGCTGCGGCTGGAGCTGGAGCTGGAGCTGCTGGGGCTGCTGGAGCGGCTGTCGTCCCGGGAGGACGAGCTGGAGGAGCTGCTGGAGCGGGGGTCGTCCCGGTAGGACGAGCTGGAAGAGCTGCTGCGGTAGCGATCATCGTCGCGGACCGAGGCGTTGGACGAGCGGCTGTCGTAGCGCTCGATCTCATCGGTACGGCTGTCGAACTCGATATCGGCGACGTCGACGTCGATGTCGTCGGGGTTCACCGAGCCGAACTCGATGTCGTCGAACGCCAGCTCCTCTTCGCGCAGACGGTCCTCTTCAGCGCGGCGTCGAGCGTCCTCTTCGGCGCGGCGGCGGGCGTCCTCCTCGGCGCGGCGGCGGGCGTCCTCCTCGGCGCGGCGGCGGGCGTCCTCCTCGGCGCGGCGGCGGGCGTCCTCCTCGGCGCGGCGGCGGGCCTCGTCTTCGGCGCGGCGGCGGGCGTCCTCCTCACGGCGGCGCTCCTCCTCCTCGGCGCGGCGGCGCTCCTCGTAGACGTCCACCTCCTCGTAGTCGTCCAGGGTCGCCCTGCTGTTGCCGGGGGTGCCCACCGTGGGGAGCACGGGGTCGCTCTCGAACTCGAAGTCCTCGGCGAACGGGTCGAAGGCGTCTGCGGTGACGTTGTCCTCCTGGGCAGCGGCCACCAGATCCTCACCCACGACCAGGCCGCGCACCTCGGGGCCGATGGCGCCGGCCATCGTGGACTTGCTCACCATGAAGGTCTTGTCTCGGACGATCTTCCCAGCCTTGACGTCGAAGAGCACGAGGTGGATCTCGTACTTCTCCCCGCCGGCCGGGGCGGCGGTGCCCGCGAAGAGGTGGTCCACGCCGGCGTTCGCGCCGATGCCCTTGAGGCAGGAGGACTTGGCCACGCAGGCGGCGTTCATGCTGGCGGGCATCTCGTCCAGCTCGGAGGCCTCCTCGTAGTCCGACATGAACTCGACCTCGCTGGAGATGATGGCCGTGATGTTCGCGCGGTCCTTCTCGTCCAGACCGTTGATGCCGACGAGGGGGGACACAGCGGCGGTCTTGGCCAGCGCGGAGGAGGGGAGGACCAGCGCGGTGATGGTGCAGAGGCGGAGGAGGCGTTTGTTCATCGCGAGGGTTCCTGATGCTGTGGGGTCGGTGGCCGGACAGCTTATGGCGACGGGGTGGATCAGCCGCCCAACTTGCCACCAAACCTCGTGCAGCACAAGGACTAAGGTGGCCTGGCGTACCGGCAACGCGCAGAAGCGGCCGTAGCTTACAGGCAGGTTATCGGATGTCAGCCGAGGTCTGCTGCCCATGACGCTTAGCCGCCGCCTGTCATTCCTCCTCCTGGGGGCGCTCGCTGGAGGCGCCCTGGTGGGCGTCGTCGAGGCGGTCGACGTGCTGCTGTTCGGGCGGCTGCACCTCACCGCGCCCGCGCTGCTGGTGTTGGCGGGCCTGGGCGGGGGCGCGCTCCTCGGGGTTGCGCCGGGGGGCCTGCTGGCCGCGCTCCTGACCCCGCGCCGTTGGACAGACGGCCTGTTCGGCGGGGCGGCTGCGGTGGCGCTGGTGGCCCTGACCCTCGCGGTGCTGACCGACCCGCCGCCCTTCCAGGAGGCGCCCTGGTGGGTCGGGAACCCGCTGGTGCTCGCGGGCGCGCTGGCGGCGGCGGCCGCGGGGGCGTGGGCTCTGGGGCGGCTCCCCCGTCCGGTCGGCGCGGCGGCGGCGGGGGTGCTCGCGCTGCTCGTGGGGGGCTCGGGGAGCGGGTCCGTGGGCGGCGCCGAGCAGCCAAGGGACGCCCCGAACCTCTTGATCGTGACCCTGGACACCACCCGCGCCGATCACACCGCGCCCTACGGGCACCCTCAGGTGCAGACCCCGTCGCTCAGCCGGCTGGCGGGGGAGGGGGCCTTGTTCGAGGCGGCTTTCGCCCCGGTCGCGGTCACCGCGCCCAGCCACGCCAGCCTGATGTCCGGGCGTGGCCCCTGGCAGCACGGCCTGCTCATCAACGGCATCCCGATGCCCACGGATGTGCCGCTGCTCGCCGAGCTGGCCCGGGCGCAGGGCTACCGGACCGGGGCCTTCGTGAGCGCGTATGTGCTGGATCACACCGTCGCGCTGGATCGGGGGTTCAGCACCTACGATGACGACTTCTCGTCGGTGAAGGGCAGCGGTCGGCTCCTCGCCGGGCGGGTGCTGGCGGCCCTCGGGCGGCGCTTCTCGCCCGACCACATCCTGGAGCGCACCGGCGACCGCACCGCGGCGGACGCCCTGTCCTGGCTGGACGAGGTGCCCGACGGGCAGCCCTGGTTCCTGTGGGTGCACCTCTTCGACGCGCACGGCCCCTACGCGCCCCCCCCGGCCTACCGGGACCTCTACTTCCAGGGGGACCCGCGCGACCCGGCGGACCGCTCGATGTCCCGGGTCCGCAGCATCGCGCCGTACCTCCAGCGCAGCCTGGCGGGCGTCACCTCGGTGGACTGGGTCATCGCCCAGTACGACGGGGAGATCAGCTTCGCCGACGCCCAGCTCGGGCGGGTTCTGGACGCTCTGGCGGCGCGGGGGGAGGCCGACGACACCCTGGTGGTGGTGGCCGGCGACCACGGCGAGTCCCTGGGGGAGCAGGGGGTCTGGTTCAACCACGGCGACGACCTCTACGACGCCTCCCTGCATGTGCCGCTGGTGATGCGGTGGCCGGCGGGGGTGCCGGCGGGGGTGCGCTCCGGCGAGGTGGTCGAGCTGATGGACGTGATGCCCACGGTCACCGAGCTGCTGGGCTGGCCGACGCCGGAGGGTCTCGACGGCCAGAGCCTCGTGGGCGCGTGGCAGTCCGGCCCCTCCGGCGAGGCGCGGGCCCTGGGCTTCGACCGCCCGGCGAACGTCGAGGCCCGCAAGCGCGGGGAGATCACCGCGCCCAAGTGGCGGGTGTCGGCGCTTCGGTCCCCGGACGCCCGCTATGTACACCGCGAGGCCCCGGGCTACCCCGACGCCCTGTTCGTGCGGGCCGGGGACCGCCTGATGGAGGTCTCTACGCTGGATGAGGTGGCGTCCACCCCCGAGGGTGCGGCGACGGTTGAGGTGCTGCGCCAGCGCGCCGCTCGGCTGATGGAGGCCGGGGCGGGGGCGGCGGAGCGCTCGGCGACCGAGGTGGACCCGGCGGTGCGGCAGCGGCTGGAGGCGTTGGGCTACATGGAGTAGTCTTCTTGGGGGTGAGAACGGCGATTCTGGGGCGTTTTGAGGGGGTCGGGAGAGCCTGAGAGGGCCTTGAGGAGCCGACGGTGGTCACTGTGCCCGGGGTCGTCATGGCACCGATGTCGGCGTTCCTCAGGTCCTGCGGCACCTTGTTCGACGGCCTGAGACCTCGGGGATACTCCAAGGATGGACGGCGCGGCGATGGGCGATGGAGCCCCGAAATCCCGCGTTCCAGGAGGGCCCGTGGCAGAGATCAGCGAGCAGCTCATCAAGCTCGAAGACGTGGTGGACCAGCTTCGGTTGGAGCTGAAGCTCCTCCAGAAGAAGGCCGCTGAGGATCAGGAGGAGCTGCGCTTCCTGATCAACGAGGTTGAGATCGAGCTTCAGGTCGTGGTCACCAAGACCGTCGTCGGCGAGGCCGGGGTCAAGGTCGGCTTCTGGACGGTGGTCGAGGCCGGGGCCAAGGCGAGCGGCGGCTGGGAGAAGGCGAACACCCAGACCCTCCGGCTGAAGCTGAAGCCGGTCCAGGTTCCTCCAGGGACTGGGACGACGAACGAAGATGGAGATCCCCAGTTCCTGTTCGGGGGGGACTGATTCGTGGAGATGGACCTCCGCGGCCACCGGATCCTGGTGGTCCGTCGAGATGGTGCGGGCACCTTCAAGGTGCTGGGCAGCGGCACCTTGATCGCCCCTGATCGGGTCCTCACGGCGAAGCATGTCTTCTCCAAGAAAGGAAAGGACGGCCTGCACGTCCGCGTCGATGGAGAGACCACCTACACCGCAGTACGGAACACCCACCACGACGATGGGAATCTCGACGTCGCCGTGTTGGAGTTGGACGTCGAGTTGCCGATCCCCCCGGTGCCCTGGGACGAAGGGGACATCCGGGCCGGGAGGTTCCAGGCCTGGGGGTTTCCTCGGGTCTCGCCCTCCAGAAAGGGCCGCGAAGCGGTCGCGGATGAGGTCGCGGGGGACGACAAGACCCTCCGCAAAGCCAGCCCCTTTGGCGGCTGGGTGTTCGACACCGAGCGCAGCGCCGAGGAGCTTGCGTTCGACGTGAACTCCGCCCCGGAGAGCTGGCTCCATGCCTCGGGAGCAGGGCTGCGCGTCCGAGATCACGTCGTCGCCGTCCTCTGCGGGGGGCGAAAGCACTGGAAGGACCGACTCTTTGCGGTTCCGGTCGGCCACTTTGCGTCGGAGGACTGGTTCCTGAAGGCGCTGGGCCTGGGTGCAGAGCAGCGGGCCAGGCGGGAGGAACGGGCCAGGCTCGCAGATCGCCTCTCCAAGCACCTCGGTTCCTACGAAAAGGTGCAGGCGCTGCTCGCGGAGCAGCTTTCGGTGGACTCGCAGGACGTCTTTGCTTCCCTGGTTCGGGTGCCAGTCGCGAAATCCATGGGCGCCTTGGTCGAGTGCATCGCCGACCTTCGCGAAGACCCGGTCGCCAACCGAGAGGCCATCCTCCGCATCCAGCAGGCGATGGAGATGCTGCTCTCGCGGGTGTCCGAGCTGGACGGGGAGGTCGCGCGCTGCGTCATCGTGAAGAAGGGGGGCGGGACCCGGTTCGTCCTGCCCACCCAATCCAGGGTCGTGGCCTCGGGCGTGATGGCCGGCGTCGATGGGCGGGACTGCAAGCTCATCTGGCGCGACGAGGCCGAGGACCCCAGGAGCCCCGGGTTCATCGACCTCCCGGCGGCCACCTTGGGGACCCTCCGACCCGCACCGAAGATCCTGGGAGAAGCGGTTGAGCAGAAGCTGAGTGGAGATCCAGGGGGTCGGATCCCCGCCACGCTGGTCGAGGAGCTGGCCGTTCGCCTTCGGGTCTCCACACGAGGCAAGGCGCCAGAGCGGCTCGTCGATGAGGTCCGCACCGCCCTCTACCTGCACGCGAAGCGCACCCGGAATCCGCCACCCCGGCTCACCCTTGTGCTCGTCGACTCAGAGTTCGACAACGAGCAGCAAGCCACCGTGGTCTGGCAGGAGCTCTGCCTGCACCTGGGCCCGGGCCTGCCCGACCTTCGGCTGCTCCGTCTGACCGGCGCGACGGCGGCGGTGCTGGACGCCACCGTGAACTACTACGTCAAGGACATCATTCCCTTCGAGGATTCCACCCCGTGAGCTCTCCCCACATCGACGAGCGCGGCTTCCTGACCCTGGACGACGAGTTCCTGGTCAAGCTGGACCGCGAAGACCAGCCCCCTTTCCGTCACGTCCTGTCCATCGAGGAGATCCGGGCCATCAACGCCGCGCTGGCCACCGGTCGTCCCTTGCTGGTCCGCGGCGAGCCGGGCACCGGTAAGACCCAGCTCGCGCGCGCCGCTGCGGTGGTCCTGGGACGCAGCTTCATTCACCAGAGCGTGGATGGTCGCACCGAGACGCGGGATCTGTTGTGGACGCTGGACGCCATCCAGCGCCTGGCCACCGCACAGCTCCTGGGGGCCGCCGGGGACGCAAAGCTGGAGCACCTCAAGACGGTGCTGGCGCCCAGCGCGTTCATCCAGCCCGGGGCGCTATGGTGGGCCCTCGACCCCTTGGATGCGGACAGGCGCCGCAATGCCCACGCGCTGAGCTGCTGCGTGGTGGAGCGACATGAGGACGACGCCGACTTCAAGGCCGGCACCGTCGTGCTGATCGACGAGATCGACAAGGCCGACCCCTCGGTTCCGAACGCCCTGCTGGACGCCTTGGGCCAGGGCGGCTTCGACGTGCCGGGGGTGGGGCGGGTCAACGCCTCCCCACAGCGCCCGACCCCTCTGGTGGTGATCACGACCAACAACGAGCGGGCCCTGCCCTCGGCCTTCCTCCGTCGCTGCCTGGTTCTGCAGCTCTCCCTCCCACCGAAGCCTGACGACCTGATCAAACGGCTGGTCGCCCGAGGCCGGGTCCATGTCTCCGACACCTCAGAGGACGTGCTCAAAGAGGCGGCGCGGATGTTGCTCAAGGACCGGAGCGCCGCCGAAGAGCGTCACCTCTCCTTGCCGGGGTTGGCCGAGTACCTGGATCTGGTGCGGGCGGTGGCGACGCTGTTCCCGGGCGACCACGGCGCCCAGGAGAAGCACCTGCATCGGGTGCGGGACTTCGCGCTGCGCAAGCACCCTCCGGAGGTCCGCAGGCACCCCCTGGAGGTCCGTCAGGATCCCCCGGAGGAGAGCGCTTGAGCGGCAGCCGCGCTGACCTGGCGCGCGCCCTCGCCGTCCTGTCCGATGAGGACGGGATCGAGGCGGCGGCGTTGTTGGGCTTCGACTACGCGCCCACGGACGAGGCCGGGTCCTCCACGGGCGACCGTCAGGAGGGCTCCGACCAGAGCGCCGTCGCCAAGAGCTCGCCTGCCTCGCGACCGATCACCGCCCCGCTCTGGGTTCCGACGGCCTTGGAGCTGCTGGAGTCCCCTGGAGACGGACCCCCCCGCCACCACGAAGGCCTGACCGCAGAGGACAGCGATCTGGTCGGGCGTTCCCTCTACAACGTCCCCGCGACGCCGCTCGTCACGCGCTGGGCGGAGCTGGAGCCACGGCTGAGGGCGACCCTGTCCGCGCGTCGCAGGAGCCGGGAGCCCGATCTGGAGCCGCTGCTTCGCACCCTGGCGCGGGGAGAGGTGCTCGCGGAGATACCGCTGCGTCACCGCCCGGCCTGGCCCCGGCGGCTGTGTGTGTGGCGGGATTGCAGCGACCGGCTGGCCACACTGGCGGCCGACCAGGGCCTGGTCCTGACAGAGCTGGTGCGCGCCTGCGGGCCGGAAGCCCTGGATGTCCGTCGTCTGGGAGAAGTGGAGCTGCGCCTCGCAGCCACCGAAGGCGGTGCCCTGGCGTCCCCCCCGGATGCAGAGGCGCCGGTGTTGCTGGTCCTTGGGGACCTGGGCGCGTACGGCAGCGCGCGGACGCGGCGTCTGTGGCAGCGCACCGGCGAGCACCTCCGACGTCGAGGCGTGTACCCCGTGGCCCTGGTCCCCGGCGCCTTGGAGACCCTGCCGGCCGGGCTGCGACGGGCCTGGACGGCGCTGCCCTGGATCGGACGGCCGGTCCCGCTGCGCACCACCGATCAGCGTCGGGCTCGGGCCGATCGGCTGCTGCGCCTCTGCGCCTTCGCGGGCTTGGTGCAGCCCGGCCTGCTGCGCGCCCTGCGCCTGCTGCTGCCCCCGCACGAGGCGGACCTGGAGACCGAGCTGGACGTGCCTGGGCATTCGGCTGTGCGCGCCTCCGACGCGTCGGGGATGGTGCTGAACCCGGAGCACGCTCGACGCTTGCAGCAGGCGTTTCTGGAGCACGAGCCCCCCGAGCGCCAGCGACAGGTCGCAGGGCTGCTCAAGCACTGGCACAAGGAACTCCCCCGAGAGCTGCTGCGCAGTGAGGTGCAGGGGCTGGCCAGCGCGCTCTCCCGGGCTCGTCTGCTCCCGCGAGAGGCAGAACCGGAGAGCCCCTCGGCAGCCCACCCTTGCTTGACGGCCGAGGACATCGACGACGCCGAGGGCTTCTTCTGCCGGCTGGACGAGTCCCTGGTCGCGGGCAAGGGGACAGCAGAGCTGGCGAGCTGGCGTCCGTTCGCCGCGCTGGCTGTGAGCCGGATGCCCGCGAAGGCGCTGGAGGAGGGGGAGATGGCGCCTGTACTGCGCCGCATCCTCTCCGTCGCGACCCAAGGCGCCGCAGAGGCCGAGGTCTCGGACCGGCTTCCGCTGGAGGCCCTGCGCCGCGCGGCAGGCCCCCCCACCGAGCCGGTGCGTCGATGGAGGCTGCGCCAGGTCGGTGGTCATCTGGTGTTCGTGGCCGCACCGGAGCGCCCGGATCCGGCGGTGGAGGACCTTCGGCCCGGGAGCCCGGTGGCGACGATCGAGGCCCAGGGGCGGGTGTGGGTGCAGGCTTCAGGGCGCCGCCGGCAGGTGCCGGTGAAGGCGGGGGTGCCGCTGGACCTGCCCCGTCGGGGCCCCGTGGTGCTGAGCACAGATCGCATGAGCTTGAGGTTGGAGCCCCGCCAGCCCGAACCGGGCATGCCGTCGAGGGACCCCACCATCCGCGTCACGGCGGTGGGCCAGGACGAGTTCGGGTTGTGGGAGGCGGTGGACATCGCCGGGGTGCCGCATCGCTTCCGCTGGATCCCGCCGGGGGTCTTTCTCATGGGCTCTCCGGATGACGAACCGGGGCGCTGGACGGACGAAGGCCCTCAGCACACCGTTCTCATCACCCGAGGGTTCTGGTTGGGCGAGACCCCGGTGACCCAGGCCCAGTGGCAGGCCGTGATGGGCGACAACCCCAGCCGCTTCAAAAGCCCGGAACGGCCGGTCGAGACCGTGAGCTGGCAGGACGCGCAGAGCTTCTGCGAGCAGCTCTCCAGTCTGTACGCGAGGCTGCCGAGCGAAGCGGAGTGGGAGTACGCATGTCGTGCTGGCACCTCATCAGCGATGTGGAGGGGCAGATTGGAGATTCTGGGACAACGCAACGCCCCTGGGCTGGACGAGATCGCCTGGTACGGGGGCAACTCGGGTGTGGGCTTCGAGTTGGAGCAGGGGGCAGACTCCAGCGGCTGGCCCGAGAAGCAATACGATCACAAGATCGCCGGGACACGCGAGGTCGCGACCAGAGCCCCCAACCCGTGGGGGCTGTACGACATGCTCGGAAACGTACATGAGTGGTGCTTGGACGCGAACTCCCAACTGGAGGGGAGTTACTCAGAGCCGATGCGTACGGATCCAGTCGTCACTTCGGGCTCGTTGCGGGTTTTCCGTGGTGGCTCCTGGTTCAACGTCGCCCGCCGCGTGCGGGCTGCGTTCCGGTACGCCTACCACCCCTCCGTCCGCGACGACTACCTGGGCTTCCGCCTGGCCCGAGGTCCAGCGCCTGGCGGCGGAGCCGGAGCGGCCGGAGGCCCAGGGGGCGGAGCCCCCTCCCGTATGCGCGGCGAGGGAGCCGCGCAGGCGGAGCCGGCGCGAGCGCCTCGTCGCTCTCGAGGGGGGAGATGAAGTTCTTCTTCTTCCACATCCCGGTCATGGATCCCGAGCCGGCCGGCCGCGAGCTGAACCGATTCCTGGGCACCCGCCGGGTCATCGCCGTTGAGAAGCATCTGGTCAACGACGGGCCACGGAGCGGCTGGGCAGTCTGCGTGACGGTCGCGGACGGTCCCGAGGCCCAAGCACCGCCTGCGGGTGGAGGGCCCCCGGGGCGCGTGGACTACAAGGCCGTCCTGCCCCCCGAACAGTTTGAGGTCTTCGCTCGCCTGCGCAAGCTGCGGAAGTCCATGGCCGAGAAGGAGGGCGTTCCCCCCTATGCTGTGTTCAACAATGAGCAGCTCGCGCGTATGGTGCAGGAGCCCGTGACAACGCGCGCCGCGCTCGCCCGAATCCCGGGTGTCGGCCCAGCCCGCGTCAAGAAGTACGGCGCGGCCTTCCTGGCGCTTCTGCGGCCCTCCGAGTCGCCTCCTTCGGCCCCCAGCGAGTCCCCCGATGCCCCGGCGTAGCCCGATCGGACTGCGGGAGATCTCCAGCCTGGACACCCTGGCCTGGGCCTTCTGGCGCGCCTCGCGAGGGTTCCAGGAACGCCCCGCAGTCCGCTCGATGGGCGCGGATCTCGACGCCGAGCTTGCCCGACTGGGGGAGCGCCTGCGCGCCGGGGCCGCGCCGGCTGGTCGCTGGCGTCGCTTCACCATCCACGACCCCAAGCGACGGGAGATCCTGGCCCCGTGCTTTCGGGATCGGGTCGTTCACCACGCGATCCTTCGTCACGTCGGGCCGGTGCTGGAGCGCGCGCTGGTGGACGACACCTATGCGTGCCGGCCAGGTCGCGGAACCCTCGCGGCGGTCCAACGCGCGCAAGAGCACCTCCGGCGCTTCCCCTGGTTCGCCAAGGTGGACATGCGGGCGTACTTCGCGTCCATCGACCACGGGAGGATGCTGGGAGTTCTTGAACGTCGGTTCAAGAACCCATCGCTTGTGGAGCTCTTCGCACGCATCCTGGCCACTGCCCCTGTCCCCGCCGGGCGGGGGTTGCCTATCGGGGCGCTCACCTCTCAGCACTTCGCCAACATCTACCTGGACGCTGTGGATCGACTCCTCATGGAGCGGCTGAGGGTTCGCGGGATGGTGCGTTACATGGATGACCTGATCTGGTGGTGCGACAGTGGCTCGCAGGCGCGGGAGACCATGCGTCAGGTGCGCGCGTTTGCGTGGACGGAGCGGCAGTTGGACATGAAGCCCGGCGCGTACGCAGGCCGCAGCACCCAGGGGGTCTCCTTCCTCGGGTTTCGGGTGATGCCCGGCACGCTGCGCTTGATGCGGCGTCGGCGTCGGCGATACTCCGCAGCCAGAGCGCGATGCGAAGCCGAATGGCGGCAGGGAGCCATCGACGCCGTCGCCCTTCAGGCGGGGGTAGACGCGGCACTGGCCATCACCGCACACGCCGATGCGCGAGCCTGGCGGACCGCCGAGCTGCGACGGCGGCCCCCGGTGGAGGCTTGATGTGGAACCTGTCCACGTGGTGAACAACGGCATTGGTCGAATGGGCTCGAAGCGGGTGATCCGTGGTGGCTCCTGGAACAACAACGCCCGCAACGTGCGGGCTGCGTACCGGAACGCCAACCACCCCTCCAACCGCAACGACAACCTGGGCTTCCGCCTGGCCCGAGCGCACCGGCGAGCTGGACGGCTCACCGGGGACCCGACTGACGTCGTGACCGTGGGGAGCCGTCGGGTTCCCTGTGGCGAACAGGAAGTGGGCCCCGGTGTGCAAGTAGGAGGAGCAGCAGCCCTCGCGAACGCTCGCCGGTGGCCACTCCTGGGATGGTGGACATGAGCGGAGACCGCCTGCTTCAGACCGGTCGCCCTCCACCCTGGGCCGTGGCCTGGGGCGAGGACCGCCACGGCGTCTTCGCCGAGATGGCCGTGGGTCGGGTGCGGCAGCGGATGCGGTGGATGCCGTCAAGTCGCTTCAAGATGGGTTCGCCCACCGACGAGGCGGGTCGCTACGAGCGAGAGGGGCCTCAGCACGAGGTCGTGCTCACCAAGGGCTTCTGGCTGGGCGACACGCCGGTGACCCAGGCGCTATGGACCGCCGTGATGGAGGAGAACCCCAGCCGCTTCACCCACCCCCAGCGCCCCGTGGAGCGGGTCTCCTGGGCCGATGGCCAGCGGTTCTGCGAGCGCATCTCCACCCGGGCGCCCGGCGCCCCGGTTCGGCTCCCGACCGAGGCCGAGTGGGAGTACGCCTGCCGCGCCGGGACCACCGCGCCGACCTGGCTGGAGGGTTGGGCGATCCTGGGCCGGAACAACGCCCCGGTGTTGGACAGCATCGCCTGGTACGGGGGCAACTCGGGGATGGACTTCGATCTGGAGCAGGGGGAAGGCTCCGGTGGTTGGCCCGAGAAGCAGCACCCCCACCAGCGGGCGGGTACGCGCGTCGTGGGCCAGAAGGAGCCCAATCCCTGGGGCCTGTACGACATGCTCGGCAACGTGTACGAGTGGTGCTCGGACACGCACGAACCGTACTCTGAGTCAGTGCGTACGGATCCAGTCGGTACGCAGGGCTCGAGGCGGGTGGTCCGTGGTGGCTCCTGGCTCAGCAACGCCCGCTACGTGCGGGCTGCGTACCGGAGCGCCAACCACCCCTCCGGCCGCGACGACTACCTGGGCTTCCGCCTGGCCCGAGGTCCAAGCGCGCCGGAGGCCGGGTAGGGCCCGGAGGGCCCCGGGCGGAGCCCGCCGAGACCGGGCGGAGCCCGGTCGCGGGGTGGGGTGGTGGGAAAGAAACTACATCATCTATCATGGACACTTTGATGCAGTTTTGTGAGGAGCTTCCACCCGGCTCTTGTTCAGTTATCCCAGTAATATGTGTATTGGTGTGCGTACTAATTCCGCATGGATTCCCGGAGCTTTCAAACATCCCCTCCAGACGCTAAGGTCCCTCTCCGCTCGCATGAATCGAGCCATGGGGGATCTTCACCATGCGTCCTCGCTCCGACCATCGCCGCGAGCCTCCAGCGCGCCCGTCTCTGCGCCCAGGGCGCTTCGTTCGCAACCTGGACGACGACCTGGGCTGTGGCCAGGTTCATGCGATCGAAGGCCACCAGGCCCTCGTCGAGTACTTCGACACCCCCGCCGTGGACGATCCCCCCCGGATCCGCGTGGACACCGCACGGCTGCAGGAGGTTCAGCTCAAGCCCCAGGACCGCGTCTACTGGCGTGACCCCGAGACCAGCATCTGGTGGATGGGGCGCATCGGCAGCGCCCACCTCCTTGAATCGGGCGACCCCGACCCCGTCTATTGGGTGGAGTTCCCCAAGCGTCGGCCACAGCCCATCCCCAGCGCCCAGCTCCGCGTTCGCTGGGACTGCCCGCTGGAGGACCCGGCGGCCATCCTGGCGACCCGCACCACGGACACGCCGTTCTGGTACGAGGGCCGATCTCTGCTGATGCGCTCGGTGCTGGATCAGCGCGCGGCCTGCGGCGGGCTGACCGGGCTGCTGTCCGCGAGCCTTGATCTGGAGGCGTATCAGGTCCGTGTGGTGCGCGCGGTGCTGGACGACCCGGTGCAGCGCTACCTGCTGGCCGACGAGGTCGGCCTGGGCAAGACCATCGAGGCCGGGGCCATCCTGCGCCAGTACGTGCTGGAGCATCCGCAGGACCACAAGGCCCTGGTCCTGGTGCCGCCCCACCTCAAGGCGCAGTGGGAGGGCGAGCTGGTCGGCCGCTTCCACATGGGGCCAGAGCTGGGCGACAGCGTGCTGGTGCGCGGCTTGGATGAGCTGGACGAGCCGCCCCCGGGCTTGGGCATGCTCATCGTGGATGAGGCCCACCACCCCGCGGCATTGGCCCACGCCGCGGATCCGAAGGCCCGTGAGCGCTACGCCCTGCTCGCGCGCGCTGCCCGGGAGGTGCCCCGGCTGCTGCTGCTGTCCGCCACGCCGGTGCTTCGCAACGAGGACGGCTTCCTGGCCATGCTGCACCTGCTGGACCCGGCGGCCTGGCCCCTGGAGGACCGGGAGGGCTTCCGCCTGCGTGTGCAGCAGCGCCAGGGCGTGGCCGAGCTGCTCAATGAGCTGGACGACGAGGCGCCGCCCTTCATTCTGGAGCAGGCCCTGGATGATCTGGAGGACCGGCTGGGCCAGGACGCTCGGCTGGTGGCCTTGAGCGCAGCGATGCGGCCCCTGCTGGACGAGGCCTCCGATCACGCCGGACGCCGGGCCGCGCTGAGCACCCTTCGGGCCCACATCGGCGAGCTGTACCGGCTGCACCGCCGCATGCTGCGGACTCGACGACGCTCCACACCGGACGTGCTCTCCGGCCGGGCCGCAGATGCCGCCCTCCTGTGTGCGGAGCCTCTGCGGGCGCAGATGGAGGAGGCCCTGGAGGAGTGGCGAGAGGCTGCCGCGCTGGCTGCGCATCGGCGGGAAGCGCCGGAGGAGGTCGCTCGCGGTCTCTGGGGGCTGTTCCTGAACGCTGCGCTGTCGCACCCGCGTGTGCTTCACGCGCTGGTTCGGTCTCGGCTGGACGGCACGGCTCCTCCACATGGCCTCGCCGCGTTGAATGCCGTCCAAGTGGGCTGGCTGCATCATCCCTCCCTGCACCCCCATGAGCCCGAGCTGCTGGGGGCGCTGGCCGATCTGCTGGACGGGGCCGAGGATCTGCGAGCGGCGGCGCTGGTTCGGTTCCTCCAGGCGAATCCGGATCAGAAGCTCGTCGTGTTCGTCGATCGCGCGGCCGTCGCGGATGGCCTGGCGGCTCACCTTGCGGCGGTGCTTGGACAACGGGTTCGACGCCATCGCAGCCCGGACGACGTCTCCGCCTTCGTCGACGACGATGCGGTCGGCGTCCTCGTCTGCGATCGCAGCGCAGAGGAGGGGCTGAACCTGCACGACTGTCGCGCCGCGCTGCTGCACTACGATCTGCCCCTGGCCCCCAACCGCATCGAGCAGCGGGTCGGGCGCCTGGACCGGTACGGCGCGCGCACCAAGGCGCGCTCCCTCACCTTCGAGGACCACGCCCCGATGGCTCGGGCCTGGCAGGCGTGCCTGCGGGAGTGCATCGCGGTGTTCGACCGCTCGGTGGCCAGCCTGCAATACGTGCTGGACGAGCACATGGGGCGGCTCCAGCGGGACAGCTTCGAGCGTGGTGTCGGGGTGTTCGAGGAGCTGCGCAGCGCCTTGGAGGACCCCAAGCAGGGCCTGGATGCCGAGCTACATCGCATCAAGCTCCAGGAGGACCTCGACAGCCAGGATCAGGACGCGGGGGAAGCCGCGCGCTTCCAGGTGCTGGAAGACCTGGATCAGCGGCCCAAGGAGCTTGCCCGTGCGCTGGATGCCTGGCTGGTCCGCAGTCTGCGCTTCGGTCGGTCCTGGGAGAATGAGGGGCTGGGCCTGGTGCGCTACGAGTATCACACCCAGGGCACGCTGATCCCCCAGCCGGCTCTCTTGCGGGACTTCTTGGGGGTGGGCTGGCAGGCCGGGGATTTCAGGGGCCGGGTCTATAAAACCCCTCTGCTGACCTGGAGTCGGAGCCAGGCCTCCAAGCGCCCCCTGCCCCCCTTGCGGCTGGGCCATCCGCTGATCGAAGCCGCGTACCGTCACGCCCTGCGGGATGACCGCGGCGTGGCCTTCGTGTGGTGGCGCCACCGGTCGGCGTATGGGCTGGAGCACCCGCTTCTGGCCTTCCGCTTCGACTTCATGGTGGAGGCGGGGGCCGCGGGCATCGAGGTCTGGCGGAAGCGACATCCCCAGCTCTCGGCCGGCGCGATCCGTCGTCGCCTGGACGCCTTGCTGCCACCGCGGGTGATGAGCTTGTGGCTGAACGAGGAGGGTGAGTCCATCGAAGACGAGGAGATCCTGGCGCTCCTCGCCGATCCCTACAACACCAGAAGCGGCGACCAGCAGCTTCACACGGCGCTTTGGAGCGAGGTCGAGGAGCACCTGGAGTTGGGGCACTGGCGGCCCCTGGTGCGTGCGGTGGAGCGGCATGCACGGAACGCCATCCACACCCACCCGGAGCTGGCGGTGCTCCAGAGAGCGGGCCGCAGGAAGCTGGCCGAACAGAGTGCCCGGGTGGAGGCGCAGCTCTCCGCGCGCGCTGCGCGACTGGACGGCCGTGTTCTGGAGGCCGAGCTTAGGGAGTTGGAGCTTGAGCGGACCCTGCACGAGCTCCTTGAGGAGGCGCTCCGGCAGCCACGCATCCGGTTGGACTCGGTTGGCGCTGTCTTCCTGGCCAACTGGTCTCCGTTCGGGGCCCGGAACAGTGGCTGAGTTCTCTGACCTCGTCCATGTGCTGGAGGCCTGGCCTGAGGCGCCCATACCCCCGTCCGACACGGCGTCCGGGGTGGGCCGCCGTCTGATCCTGGCCCTGGAGGACCTTCACGCACCGGAGCAAACCTCTCCGGGCGCCATGGACCTGGCCGGGCTGATCGCTCACCTGCTGCGCCGAGAGTCGCTGTTGAGGGGTGACCCCGGGCTGCCGTTGCGGGTCCCGCGTGGGCCGGGCTGGCCTGAGGCCGACCAGTGGCGGGCGAACTCGTGTGACATCACCATCACGTCGAAGGCCCACTACACCCTCCAGGCCTTGCCCTGGACGCCGGCGTGGCTGCCGGGATCGGACGACCCCCTCGCAGACGCGCTCCGTGGAGCTCGTCGACGCGAGACCCGGCCCAAGCCAGCCGATCCCTTCCTTCAAGAGACCCTGGGTCTCAACCGCTACCTCAACCCCGGCCAACGGGCGGCGGTGCGCTCGGCGCTCCTGATGCAGCCTGGCGGCACGTTGCTGACGGTGCTGCCCACGGGTGGGGGGAAGAGCCTGTCAGTCTTTGCCCCCGCCCGTCTCTACGCCGAGCGCGGGGGCGTGACCCTGGTCGTGGTGCCCACGGTGGCCCTGGCGCTGGACCAGGAGCGGCGCGCTCGAAAGCTGTTCTCCGACTTCGCTCCAGCCCGCTCGGTGTCCCACTGGGCGTACCACGGTGGTCTTTCGGTTCAGGACAAGACCGCGCTGCAGCAGCGCATCCGCGAAGGCCACCAGCCCATCGTCTTCGCCTCCCCCGAGTCCGCGATGCGCTCGCTGCGGGCTCCGCTGCTGGACGCTGCCCGAGCCGGCAGCCTGCGTGCCTTCGTCATCGACGAGGCCCACCTGGTCGCCCAGTGGGGCGATGACTTCAGGCCGGAGTTCCAGGCGCTCGCGGGGCTGCGGCGTGCCCTGCTGGCCGCCTGTCCGGCCCACGCCCGCCTGCGCACCCTGCTGCTCACCGCGACCCTGACCGAAGAGGCCTGGTGGACCCTCAGCGCGCTGTTCGGCGATGAGGATCTGGAGGTCTGTGCGGCGCTGACCCTGCGGCCGGAGCCGGACTACTACCGGGTCGCCGTCGGAGACGACGTCGCCCGCGGGGGGCGGATCCAGGAGCTGGTCGCGGTGCTGCCGCGCCCCTTCATCCTCTACACCAGCCGCAGGCAGGACGCGGAGGACTGGGCCAAACGGCTGCGCCGGATGGGCCTCAAGCGCCTGGGACTGGTGCACGGCAAGACGCCCATTCCCATGCGGGATGAGGTCATCGGCCAGTGGAACGACGGGAAGATCGACGTCGTGGTGGCCACGTCGGCTTTCGGGCTGGGCATGGACCAGTCCGAAGTGCGCGCCGTGGTGCACGCCTGCGTACCCGAGACCGTGGACCGCTTCTACCAGGAGGTCGGCCGAGGTGGGCGGGACGGAACGGCCTGCTTGTCCTTCCTGATCCACACCTCGGCGGACCTGGGCATTGCTCAGAAGCTCAGCGACCGACGCATCATCAGCGTGACCAAGGGGCTGGATCGCTGGGCGTGGATGCGTCAGACGGCCCGGCCCACCGACGCGGACGATGCGCTGCTGGTGCGCCTGGATGCACGTCCTCCAGGCGTCCAGCAGGACAGCGACGCCAACATCGCCTGGAACCTTCGCACCCTGGTCCTGATGGCCCGCGCCGGCCTTCTGCGCCTGGAGACCAACCCTCCGCCGTCTCCGGAACAGGGAGAGGACGAGGACGACGCCACTTTCGAGGCCCGCGTGCGGGAGGCCTACCGGATCCATGCCCTGCAGTTCCGGGTGCGCCCTTCGAACCTCGCCCACGATCAGGTCGCCACCTGGAACGAGAAGGTGGGGGCGGTGCGCCGGGCCAGCCTGCGCCGCGCCCAGGCGTCCTTCCAGCAGGTGCGGGAGTTGGTGGGCGGGCGGACGCCCTTCGCGCGGCTCTTCGCAAAGACCTATACGGTGGACGCCGCCGGCATATTCGTGCCCCCGAGCGGGGGAAGCTGCCCGAACGCCCGGGGCTCGGGGGTGTCGTTCGCTTCCGCCAGCGCCCCGGCCCCCGAGCCCCTGCGGCGGCCCGTGGTGGAGATCGCGCCACGGCTGCGCGACGTCCTGAGCGGCCTTCGGCCAGAGCAGGCCTTCGTCACCTACGCGCGGCCTCAGCAAGGGGAGCGCTCGGGGCGCGCGTTCACGCGGCGGCTGATCCGGCTGATGAAGACCCTGGTGTCCGAAGGCATCCGGGAGCTGTGTCTGTCCGAGCCGTGGTTGGGCAGTCTGGAGGTTCGTCGCCTCTATCAACACGCCGACCCGCCGCTTGTGCTCTACACCGATCCTGATGAGGCAGACCCTCCGGGAGGTGGATGGGCCGTGCCTAGGCTCAGCCTGTTCGAGCCTGGCGACCCTCCGGCGCGACTGGCAGACTGGCTGCTGCTGGAGCGTCCCCTTCATCTGGTGGTGTTGCCGGAAGGGCTCCCTGATTTCCATCGGCCCGATCGCGCCTTCCTGAGCACACGGCCCCACATCCCCTTGGACGACTTCACGCGGAGGCTGCGCGAATGGGCATCCTGAACCTCACCAATGATGGCCTGCCCAGCGTCCTGGTGGTGCTTGTACGCGCGCTGCGTGCCTTCGGCCCGATGGAGCGGGACAGGCTCCAGGCCCTTGTGGCGCCCCCCGCGCTTGAGCAGGTCAGCAGTACCTTCAAGAACGCAGAGCAGCTCCGGCAGACGCTGAACCGATGGACCCAGATCGGGCTGTTCATTGAGGACGAGGGGGTCGTTCGGCTCGCCGAGGGCTACGCCTTTGGCCCCACCCAGGGCTACCCGGGGCTACGTGCCCTGGGCACGCAGCTTCGTCGCCTGGTGCTGGCTCAAGAGAACAACGCGGACCTGGGGCAGGCTGAGCCTTCACAGGCTGCGGACTTCACCCACGCGCTGTGCTGGATGTTGGCGCAGGACATCTACGCCTTCACCGAAGGCAACTACGCCTCGACCATCCAGACGCGAGAGAACGAGCAGTTCCCGGAGCTGCCCTGGGCGTTCCAGAACAGCACACGCTGGCGCGGCTTCCGCGAGTGGGCGCCACTGATGGGGTTCGCCTGGGTCACCAACGTGCCCACCCAGGGCACGCTCATGATGGACCCGACACCGGCCGTCGAGGATTGTCTGTCTGAGGCCTTCCACGGGCGCCGGGAGCTGGCTCAGGCTGCGTTCTTCGCGGCTTTGGCCCGGCTCCTCCCCGTCCTGGACGAGGGAGCCTACCGACAGGCGGTGGAGGCCAGGCTCCGGGAGGGGAGTTGGCGCGCGTTGGGCGAACATGAGGTCTCGCCCAGCCTGAGCCGAGCGCTGCTGCGGCTGGAGGCCACCGGCCGCCTGCGTCTGGAGGAGCGCTCCGACGCCGACCACCGGTCGCTGCTCGGCCAGGGCTTCAGGCCCATCCGCCGGGTCTCCCATGTCCTCCTGAACGAGGCGGCCTGATGCGCGAGCAGCTCCTCTCCCTGTGGCCCGACGACGAGAGCGTCCGCGCCTGCATCAAGCACGAGGCCGAGACCGTCGACCGCGCGGTGTTTCTGGCCGTACACCAGCCGATGCAGTTCTTGCGCGAGGAGATCGGTGGGCAGCGCGACGCCGGCCAGTTGCGTGACGAGCAGGATCTTCTGGATGAGTTCCTCACCAGGAACCTGCCGGAGGGCCGCCTCATCCTCCCGATCGTCGGCAGCTCGGGCGTGGGCAAGTCCCATGTCATCCGCTGGATTGACGCCCAACTCAAGCGCCGCGCGGACGCAGACGACCGCCACGTCATCCGCATCCCCAAGGGAACCAGCCTCAAGAACGTGCTGCGCCTGCTGTTGGAGGGCCTGGAGGGACCGGAGTACGGGCGCCTGCGTGAGGCGCTGAGCAAGGCGCGGGAGCAGCTCGATCCCGAGAAGGCCGCACGCCTGCTGATGCTCAACCTGCGGCACCGACTGGAGCGGGAGGCCGAGGCGGCGAAGCTGCGCATTCAGGCCGGCAACGCCCAGCAGGACGACCGGCTTTTGAAGGACTACGGCGATCGTCGCGCCTTGCCGCTGTTGTTGGGTGACTCGGAGCTGGAGGACGGTCACTGGCTGACCACCCTGGACGGGAAGAAGGGTGTGATGGCGCTCTTGGCCGAGCAGGTCACCCAGCGCGCCCAGAGCGAGGTGGATGAGCGAAAACATGAGTTCGAAAAAAAGGATCTCGTCTTTCCCGACGAGCTTCTCTCCACGCTCAATGAGGGTTCCAGGCGCTTCTACTCCTACCTGCGCTCGACGCGCATGGACCGGCTGGCCGACGCGGTGCGGGTGCTGAACAAGGTGTTGGACGGGGCCAAGCAGGATCTGTTCCAGCTTGGCGACAACTCGCTCACCGACCTGTTCAAGGACGTGCGCGCGCAGCTCCACCGGGATGGGAAGGAGCTGGTGCTGCTGGTCGAGGATCTGGCTGTGCTCTCGGGGATGCAGGGGGCGCTGCTCCAGGTGATGATCACCGAGGCGGTACGGGACGGCGTGCAGGAGCTGTGTACGATGCGCAGCGCCCTGGCCTACACCGAGGGCTACGCCAACGTGCCGGAGACGGTGCTGACGCGCGCGGGCAGCCGCTGGGTGATCCAGGATATTCCTGGGGATTCCAGTCAGATCCTCGCTCGCATCGAGCGGCTCATCGGGGCCTACCTCAACGCAGCACGGGTCGGACGGGACGAGCTTCAGGAGCGCTTCTCCCGTGCCTCCGATCGCGCCGCCTGGCTGCCCGTCGTCGACGAGTCCGACATGGAGGACGACGCCAAGGAGGTGGTCCGGGCCTTTGGCAAGACCGAAGACGGATATCCTCTGTTCCCCTTCAACCCTGGCGCGGTGCGCCAGCTCGCGAACGCCGGCTCCACCAACAGCAAGGGCGAGCTGGTCTTCAATCCCCGCAACGTGATCAACAACGTGCTGGGCAAGATCCTGCCCGAGCGGCGCCTTTTCGCCCAGGGGCGGTTCCCACCCGAGAAGGTGGGCGGTATCCGGCCGGTCTTCCAGGTGATCAACGAGGTGAACCAGCGCGTGCGCGCCGAGCATCGCGCCCGGACCACCAGCCTGCTCGCCGTGTGGGGAGACCAGCCGACGTCTGCGGGAGAGGCAGCCGCGCTGCCCGAGGCCATCTACCGCGGCTTTGAGCTGGAGATGCCGAACTGGGGCGTGGCGCCCGTGGTTCGAGAGCAGCACCGGACCGCGTCGGACACCCTCCAACGCTCGAATCGCCGGGTAGACATCGAGGCTCCCCAAGAGGCCAAGGACCCCCGTGAGGTGAAGTGGCAACAGGTTCTGGAGGCCTGGAGTCAGGGCACCATGCTGGCGGAGCCCTGGTCACGCGAGCTGCGCAGCGCCATCGCCGAGGGCATCCTCGACTATCTTCCCTGGAATCCGCTGCTGCTGCGAAAGCCCCACGACGGCATGCCGCCGACGAGGCAGGTCTACCTGCCCAACGCCCGCGGCCAGACCGCGATCAGCGTCGACCAGGCCTGCCTGGTTCTGGCGACCGAAGACGACTTCGCGGACGATGTCCGCCGCGCGCGGGTCATCCGTGACGCCATGGCCATTGTACGGGCCCGTACCCTCCACAACGGGTGGACGTATCCAGGCGCCGAGACCGACAGCGCCGTGTACGCCGCGTTTTTCGAGGCCCGCGCGCCCCAGGCCGAGGCGTTCCTGAGGGCCCGCTACTTCCGCACCGAAGCCGACACCGTGCCCGCGTTGGTTGAGCTGCTCCTTGTAGGGGCGCGGGCCCTGGGCGTGGACGGGGCGGAGGGGAGAGGATTGACCCCGAAGCTCAACGCCCTGCTCGCGGACGCCGAGGCCCCCCCTCGGGAGGGCACCACGGAGTGGGGCCGTTTGCTGACGGACCTGGCGGGCGGCCGATCAGAGCTGCGCGAGGCGCTGCTGGATCAGGTGGGCGCTCGTCAGGGCACCGGTGCGACGGTCCATGCCCTGGATGTCCAGGCCGTTCGCGGGTTTGTGGAGGCCACGGCGACGGACTGGTTGCCCACCCAGCACCTGTCTTCGGACAACAGCAGACGAAGCTACACCGCCATCCAGTCGGTCCACACCAACCTTCGCTCCCGCCTGCAGCGCGTGCTGATTGCAGAGCGGACCGAGCTTCTGGCCTGGCACGAAAAGGCCTCCCAGTGGTTCGGCGAGGCTCCCGACAAGAGCGAGCTGCGGGAGACAATGCGGACGACGGTCACCCGAGCCAAGGCCGTCGCGCCCGATCGCTTTGACTATGACAGCCTGCGCCGCCGCATCAGCGAACTGAACGACCTCGCCCTCGTCGGCACCCTCAAGAACTGCGCTCGCCTGCAGGACAGCGACGCGGCTGGAGACGTGCTTTCGGTCCTGGCCAGGCGTCCCCGTCCGGTCGTCCAGGCGACCGAGGAGCTGATGCGGGCCTTCGATGCCTTCCTGGACCAGTACGAGAGAGGTGTGGCCTCCAGAATCCTGGCCCTCGGTGAAGACCCCCTGGGTGGTCAGGTCCAGGGTGTCGCTGAGGAGCTGGATCTACTCCAGGCCCTGTTCCAGGGCATCGAAGAGGTGCGCCCATGAAGCCCGTCTTGGAGCGCTGTGCGGAGCTGCTGGCGAACCTGGAGCACCTCCAGGAGGTCAGCCGGAACCAGGATCAGGCGAAGACCCTGAACCTGCGTCGCGAAGAGCTGCGCGCTCTGCGCACCGAGTTGGCGGTCGCCTCGCTCTCGGAGCAGATCCTGCGTGCCCATTCCCATTTGAGCGCATCGGAGCTCCCCGACTGCAGCAAGGCCCTGGAGTCCTGTGACCGGGTTCGGGGGCGTCTGGAGCAGGACCCGACGAAGCTGACCGCCGGCCGCGACTACAGCTACCTCCTCTCCCGTTCGAGCAACGTCCGCGACCACCTGGTCACGAAGAATGCGGAGGCCTGGCGTGCCTTCACCAGCCAGCATCAGAGCGTGGACGAGGGCTTCCTGCGCCAGGTCGAGCGGGTGCCCGGCCAGGCTGGAACCGTCGAGGCGATCCGCAAGGCCCGCCGTCGCCTGGAGTCGGCGGCCGAACAGGTGCCGACCGAGGAGGAGGGCTACCAGGCCTTCCTGACCGCCTCGACCGCGCTCCAGCAGGCATTGGAGAAGCTCAACCCCAGCGACTTCCCCGAGGCGGTGCTGCAGTTCTTCCTCAAGGCCCAGAGTCCCTCCGGCGCCCCCGTCGAGCTGCTCACGGAGGAGGTCATGGGCTGGCTGCGTGAGCGCGGGCTGTTGGGAAGCCTGCGGGTGAAGTTCAAGGGAGATGGGTGAATGAGCCTCTTTTCCGCCGACCCCACCCCCATCAAGGGAAATGCCGCAGCGCTGGAGCTGTTGAGTCTGCTGGAGCGTCGGGAGTCGGAGCTTCTGTCCTGGGGAATGGTGGACGGCTCCTTCACCCGGGGTGAGGTGGAGGACATCGCCGACGCCTTCGCCACACAGTGGGCTGCTGACCACCCCGACGACGAACCGCCGCTGGCCTCCGAGCTGGTGGATGCGTTGCTCGAACATCATCTGCTGTGGGAGCTGCCTGGGCGCGAGCATCTGCGCACGCGGATGGCTGAGGGCATCCGCCTGCTCGTACGCTTGCGGCAGATCCTGCACTGGCGCCCCTGGAACGCGGCGCAGAACCTCATCGCCGACTACCGACTGTTGTTGCGCCCGCGTGCCTACCCCAGGCGTCACCTCCAGCCTGAAGAGGTTCGACGGCGGGTCAACGCAGCGAGCTCGTTGTCCGACCTCGATGCTCGCGTCCTGAACGCTCTGGTTGGCGCCGACCGGGACGAGCCCTTCCAGTTGGCTGACTTCCAGGTGGAGGCCACAGAGCGTGTCCTGGGCGAGCTGGAGCACGGCCGAAAGTCCGGCACCATCGTCTGCGCCGGCACGGGCAGCGGCAAGACCATGGCATTCTACCTGCCGGCTCTGGTCGCGCTGGCTCGCTGGGCAGACAACGCACCCTGGGTTCGCTGTCTGTCGCTGTATCCCCGGAACGAGCTGCTCAAGGACCAGCTCAGCTCGGCGGTGGCGCAGGTTCGGCGTGTCAACGCCGTCCTGGTGGGTCAGCGTCGGCGTTCGCTGCGGGTGGGGGCCCTGTTCGGGCCCATACCCAAGAGCTGCAAGAACGCCGCAGAGGATGCGGGGCGCGGGGTTTTCAGCGCCTGGGAGCGCACAGGGCAGGGTTGGCGCTGTCCCTACCTGGCGTGCCCGGCATGTAATCGGCCGACCTTGGTGTGGAGCAAGGCCGATATCCACGCGAATGAGGAGCGGCTGGTCTGCAGCAACGGAGCCTGTGGGGAGTCGGTTGGTTCGGAGTTGTTCGTCCTCACGCGGGCATCGATGAAGAGGCGACCGCCGGATCTGCTCTTCACCACGCTGGAGATGGTCAATCAGCGCATGTCCGATCCGGATCTCGGGCGCCTGCTGGGGATAGGACAGCCACAGAGAAAGACCCCCCGCCTGGTGCTGCTGGACGAGGTGCACACCTACGAGGGCGTCCACGGGGCCCAGGCGGCCCTGCTCATCCGGCGGTGGAAACGCGCGACGAGCGCTGCCCCCCACTTCGTGGGGTTGTCCGCGACCCTCGCCGATGCCCGGCGTTTCTTCGCGGACTTCATCCAGGTCCGCGAGAGCCTGGTCGAAGAGATCGCGCCCAGGAAGCTGGAGCGGGTCGGACAGGAATACCAGTTGGCGCTGCGAGGAGATCCAATCTCCCAGACCAACCTGCTCTCGGCCAGCATCCAGGTCGCCATGCTGCTTCGGCGGCTGCTGGACAGCGATAGCGACGGGGTCATGGGCACCAAGGTGTTCGGCTTCACCGACGATCTGGACGTCACCAACCGCCTGTTCCACAACCTCCTGGATGCGGAGGGCTGGCGCTTGGCTGCTGGTGGTCGATTGCGGGCCAAGGGGCCGAATCAGGCAAACGCGACGATCACCGAGCCCTGGCTGGCCGCCTACCGGGCAGGCAACCGTAGCGAGCAGGCACAGCGCTGGCGCCAGGGGCAGTCCTGGGACTTGTGCGAGGCCATCGGGCACCGTCTGACGGGGAACCGCCCCCCGGTCCAGGTTGGACGCACCAGCTCCCAGGACGCGGGGGTGGACAGCCAGGCCGAGGTGGTGATCGCGACCGCTTCGCTGGAGGTCGGATACGACGACCCCCAGGTCGGGGCGGTGCTCCAGCACAAAGCCCCGAAGAGCGCGGCACCCTTCCTGCAGCGCAAGGGGCGGGCCGGCCGAAAGCGCGAGATGCGTCCGTGGACCGTCGTGGTCCTCTCGGCCTATGGTCGGGATCGGGTCGCCTACGAGGGCTACGAGCAGCTCTTTTCGCCGGAGCTTCAACCCCGCCATCTCCCGGTGAACAACCGCCATGTCCAGCGTGTCCAGGCGACCTACGCGCTGATGGAGTGGCTCTCGACGCGCAGGGACGTGAACGGGCACGTCTGGCAGTTGCTCTCCCAGCCCCCAAACGAGGGCTACGAATCCTATGCCCGCCCGAAGCTGAAGCTCATCCGGAAAGAGGTTGAGTGCCTCCTTGACCACGAGCCCACCCGCAAGGAGTTCAGCCGCTACCTTCGCCAGGCGCTGGCCCTCGACGAGGACAGCGTGCGCGCGCTCTTGTGGGATCCGCCCCGTTCGCTGGTGATGGCCGTCCTGCCTACGCTCGCGCGGCGGCTACGCCAGGAGTGGAAACGGGCCGTCCCCCCTGGCACCAGCCCTGTGAAAGAGCCGTATTCGTTCTGGTCCCCGCTGCCGGAGTTCGTCCCCAAGACCCTGTTCGGAGACCTCAACCTGCCGGAGGTGCAGATCCAACTCCCGGAGCGGGACGAACCCGAGCCGATGGCCATCTTGCAGGCTCTGCGAGAGTTCGCTCCTGGGCGGGTGACGCTGCGCTTCGGGGTGCAGCGGGATCGACGGCACTGGATCCCGGTGGCGGGGCAGGGACCGGGCGAGCGCATCGCCGTGTCGACCATCTGCCCCGAAGGAACCACCGAGGAGATGGGAGAGTGGCCGTATCGCCAGGATGGTCGTCTGGAGCGTGTGCGCGTCCTGCGTCCCTACGCCCTCCAGGTCCAGCAGCCGCCGTCGGAGGTCTCGTCCTCCTCCAACGCCCGGCTGAATTGGGCCAGCCAGATCCTCCCGCCCGAGGAGTCCAGCCCCGTCAGCTTGCCGAAGGGCTCGGAGTGGATCGAAATTGTGAAAGGGCTTCACTTTTTCATTCACGCGCACGCCAACCCCATCGAGGCCCGGCGGTTCGCCCTGGGTGCTGACTACACGCTCAAGCGACAGAGGGGGGAGCAGGCGGAGGGCTCGGTGCGCTTCGAAGATCCGGCGGCACAGAACCAGTCCGTTGCGCTGGGCTTCGCCATGGACGTGGATGCCGTGTGCGTTGAGGTGCAGGTCCCACCTGCGTTGCACCAACGCCTGGCGACCCAGGAAGGAGAGACGCTGCAGGGCATCCGCACGGCCCGCTTCCGATACCTGATGGAGACCCACGGTGATCTGCGAGCGCACGCGAACATCTTCCAGATTCAGTGGTTGACCCGTATCGCCCTCGGCGCGCTCGTGATGGTGGCCCACCGTACCGGCCACGACCTTCGCGGGGCGTTGCAGCACATCTTCGATCGCAGCTTCGCGCCGCTGGAGGAGGTGCTGGATGTCATCTTCCGCTCCCTGGGTGACGACGGAAGCGACCAGGTCCCCTCACGGCGCGACGACCTCCGAGCCATCATGCAGCTCGCCACCTTCCGCGACGCTTTGGAGGACTGCGCCCAGGCCCTCTGGGAGCGGCCGAACGAAGCCTGGGAGCCCTGGTTGGCGCGCCGGTACACGTCCACACTGGCGTCGGCGCTGCTGGAGGCCGCCCAGCAGCTCTGCCCGGAGCTGGACGCCGGGGACCTCTGCCCCGACATCGACCCTGGTGTTCGCGGTGAGCGTCCATCGGACCACCATGAACTCTGGCTCACCGAGAACACGGTCGGCGGTGGAGGCGTGATCGAGGCGCTCTTCCGAAGCTACACCGCCGATCCACGCCGCTTCTTCGATCTGCTCGACGCTTCCCTCGGGCCGACAGACTTCGAGGACATCCACACAGAGCTTCAACTGCTGCTGGAGGTAGTGCACGAGGACACCCCCCGCAGCGAGCAGTTGCGAGGGGCCCTGCGCGACTGTCGGGCGGCGGGCAGGCATCAGGACCACGTTCAGGCACAGACCCACCTTCGGCAGACGCTGAGCCAGCACGGATTCCGTACCAGCCACCCGGTGGTGACCGCGTTGCAGGCCCGGGTGTTGCGACCGGGCAGCTCGCCGAAGACCGACCGGCTGCTTCTCGATCTGCTGCGCCGATGGGATGGCCTCGAACAGCTACTGGGCGTTGAGGTGGACGCACACGTCCTCGCCTATCTCTCCAGCGACGGCACCGAGCTGGATGAGGCGTTGAGCGAGCTCGCCGGTCCCCAGCACGGCCATCAGGATGCTCAGTGGCGCTTTGATACGATCTACGGCCTGATCTGGCCACGGGGAGGGGCCGTTCGGGCTCGGGCCCTGGCCGCCTACAACCCCTACCACCCCTTGCCGGAGAGCGATCGACTCCTGGTCCTCAGCGTTTCGGAGCGAAGTCGCGTCGAGGTGGGGCTGGGGGAGCCCCGGTGGATGGAGCGATTGCAGGCCGCCCTGATCGACGAAGGGCTCGCCGTGCTCACGGCCTCCCACGCCGAGCGCCCGGAGCTGGGCGCGGCCATCCGTGAGCTGTTGGTCCGACCGCTCGAAGTGGGCTTCCTCATCAGCTACCCGCGCGTGCGCGGGGTGACCCAGGAGGGCCGGCGGCTGGCCCTCGTCCTTGAGATCCCGGAGGTGGTGCGATGAGCCAGCGGCAGATCCTGCGCACCCGCTCCGGGTCTCGACAGCAGATCCGTGCGCTGCTGGAGTCCCTGTTCACCGCCGAGCTGCTCAGCCCCAGCCCTCGGCTGTTTCTGGTCTCTCCCTGGATCCGGGACATCGAACTCCTGGACAACCGCAGCGGGGGCTTTCGGGGGCTGGAGCCAAGCTGGGGCCGCCGGCAGCTGCGCCTCGGCGAGGTCCTCACCACCTTGGTTCAGCGAGGCAGTCACCTGACCTTGGCGACCCGTCCAGAGCCTGAGAACAAAGATTTCGTGCGGCGGGTCAACGCTCCCTTGAGTGAAGCCGACCGGGCGCGTTTCGTGGTGCGCTACCCGGAGCGGCTGCACGCCAAGGGGCTGGTTGGACGCGGCTATGCCATCACCGGCTCCATGAACTTCACGAACAACGGCGTCGAGAACCTCGATGAGTTCCTGCGGTACGAGACGGATCCGCAGCGCGTGGCGGAGTTGTTGACCGAGTTCTCGGCTGAGTATGGAGGGGTGGCATGACGGGCCGGGTGCCACTGCAGCCCGAGGAGTTCCTGAAGCGCTTCTTCGGGGATCGGTACGAGGCGTGTATGACGCCAGGCACCAAGCTCGCCAGTATGCTTGCCGACTGGGTCAAGCGCGTACAGGACCAGGATGATCGCATCCTTCTGCCTCGGCTGGGTGACCCCACAGTCTGGTATGCCCTGGCCCGGAATCCCCGGGACGCGCGAGCCTTCCGAGAGGAGTTGCTGGCCGCCGTGGGACCCTCCTACTCGGACTTCGAGGGGGTCCCCGCGACGCTTGACCGCGACGATCCCGTTGATGCGGCGGTTCTCAGGTTCACCGGCCCTCACGCCTTCAAGCTCACCCTCGTCGCCCCGGACCTGAAGGAACCTTGTCGGAAGGCGCTGCGTCGGATGCTTGAGCTGCATGACGGGCGGCCTGGGGGTGTCTCCGGACGTCCCCGCAGCCCCGGAGTCCTGCTGCGGGATCTGGAGCTGGCTCTGCAGCACCTCGACCGGGACAGCGCAGACGCCCTGCTCGCCGAGTTGCGGGCGAGCGGGCACCTGGACGCTCAGAACCTGCTCTTCCTCGACATCCGCCTCTGGGAGGTGTTCGAGGAGTGGGGCCGGCTGCGTGAGGTGCTGGAGCAGGAGACCATCCTCGATCTGCACCGTCCCCGCCGCGTCACCCAGGCCCTGCTGCGCGCGCTCTACCGATGGAAGCTCGTGGACTTCGAGCGCGGCGGACGTACCCAGGAGGCCTTGGCGTGCTTCCGCACGGAGGTCTACCCGCGTTTCAAGGCGCTGCTGGACAGCCGTACAGCGATGCCCGCCGCCGAGGTGGCGAAGCTCTTCATGCTCAAGGCCGCCGAGGAGCAGGATCCCACGACGCGAGAGGGAATCCTGGCCGGCGCGAACCTCAAGGCCACCGAAATGGTCTACTTGAGAGCGCTCGCAGACCTTGTCAGGGCGCCGGAGCAGCCTCTCCAGCCGGCGGAGGATGAGGCCTGGGGCGCCTACAGGCGGGGCGATCTCGACCGCACGTTCGCGCTCCTTGCGAGCGGTGGTGGAGGCGAGGAACGGCTGACCTTGATCCTGTACTGTGCAAGAGATCTCAACACTTTGGCCGCAGCGGAGCTGGCTCTGCATGAGCTGCTGCACCTCTCCCAGGAGCAGCGCACCCGGCTGGACAACACGCCGCATCTGCTCCGCCTGCAAAGGGACATTGAGGAGCGCTACACCTCACCTTCCGGGGACGATTCGGGCGTCGGCTCGTTGGCCGTTCCCGACGGGTGGCTGGCTTGGATGCAGCGGGTCAACGCCGGCAGTCTCTCCGACAACGACGCCGCCGCCATCGCCGAACAGGGCGCTTCGGAGTGGGATCCCGACGACCTGGCCCGGCGCCCTGGAGATGTCGCCGAGTTGGCCGGGTTGATGCAGGATCCCTCCGGTGGGGCGTTGGCGCAGGTACAACGTGCCCTTCCGCACCTCCAGCGCTTCCTGCTCGGGGATGAGCGGCCGCGGACGCCCTTCAAGCCTCTGCTTCGAGCGCTGTTCACCCGCTACGCCTTCGACGACGCCCAGGGCCTGCTCACCCGGCAGGCTGCTTCTGAGGTGCTCGCAGCCTTGCTTCGGCTCGGCGTGGAGCCCCAGGCGATGACGGAATTGGTGGAAGAACTGGGTCTTCTCTTCGCCCAGGGGGTTCCCTGGGAGCAGGTGGATTGGGCCCTGGATCTCCTGGAGACCTTGATCACCCTCGCTCCAGGCGCCTCAGCGCAGAACACTCGGGTGGCCGTGTTGGTGCAGACGAGTCTCCACACCTGGACGGAGAGGCTGCGCCCCACGCAGATCCTGCTCTTCAACCAGCTCTGCCGGGAGTGCGGGGCGGACACAGCGATACCGTTGCCGACGGTGGATGAGGCGTCGGACCTTGACTTCGCCGACTTCCTGAAGGGCAAGACCGTGGCGATCTACTCGCTGGAAGAGGCGGCGATGGCCCGGGTCAAGCTGGCCCTGGAGGAAGTGACGGATCGAGTGCGGGTCCTCCTCTTTCACGACAAGGTCGGAGGCAGTCCTGCGCTCAAGTCCGCTGCTCGGGACGCGGACGTGTTCCTGATCGTGACCGGTGCCGCCAAACATGCTGCCACCGGCTTCATCGAGGACAACCGGCCGAAGGAATCGCTCACGGTGCACAGTCGCGCCAAGGGCAGCTCCAGCATGATGCGGGCTCTGGAGCAGGTCGCTAACTCCGCGTCGGAAGACCACCCCGACGGTCACATCCGCAGGTAGATGCGTGAGAGGTGGTTCGTCAGCAGATCCACGTCCTTGGACGTGTTCTGGACCTCGTTCCACCGCAACTTCGTCTCCGGTCCGAAGTCCCAGTAGCCTTCGGTCCACCGGCAATGGGGTTTCATCCGCCGAAGCTCCACCTCAAACAGCGTCTGATCCGGCCACCCCTCTCGATGGCGGTCTGCTATCGCGTCCATCAGGTAGCCCAGGGACACGACCCCCGCGCCATGCAGCAGCCGGGAGCGTCGTGGGGGCAACTCCCAGATTTCCTTCCAGACCTCGCGCACCGCCCCCCAGAACTCGAACAGCAGTCGGGCCATGCCCTCAACACGCCCTTCCTCAGGCGTTGTTACCCGGTAGCGGTACAGCATCCCATCTGTAAGGCTGTTCTCCAGCATCTTGATCAAGGAGTTGTCCCGCAGTCGACCGCTTGGGTTGGTGTGCTGCTTGACCACATGATAAAGCGGCGAGCCCGGCGTATTGTTCAGCACGTCCACCAACACCGTCGGCAGGCGTCGCCGGGCGAGGGCTGGGGGTAGCGCTGCGTCGACCCCCGGTAGCAACTCGTAGATGAGCGACTTGGGCAGAGGGCGGGTGTTGTTGACCAGGATGAACTGCTCCCTCTGCTCTCCCTCGTCCGCCGCGATGAAACCCACGGCAAACAGCGGAAAGTGCGCGACGTCGGCCTCGGAGATAGCGGTCAGACGCTGCTGTCCGTCGACGATCCAACCGACCGGCTGCTCCTGGCCCAGCGGAATGCGGAGTGTGCCCATGCGGGTTCCATCTTCAGCCTGTCCCGCCAGTGGCTCGAAGCGAACCTCGTCGGAGAAAGCCAGCACAACCGCGTTCGGGATCATGGGCCGCTCGCTCTCGACATACAGACGGATCTCGTCGATGTGTTTGCGGACCTGATGGCGTTGGTATCCTGAGAGGCTGCCGGCACCATCGCGGCTGGCCTGGAAGACCTGCGCGAAGTGAGGCACCATCTTGCCATCCACTCCGAAGGCGAAGATCTGACGCCCCGGGCTCTGGGACATAGCCAGGGCCGGGATTTCAAGCTGGGGCATGACCGCTCTCTCCTCTTCCTTCGCCTCGGTAGCGCTGGAGCATCTGCTGGGTGAACCACAGGTTGTGGAAGCCGCGTCGGCGGTTGCGGTTGGCGCCGCGGAACACCACCACCTCGATCCCGACCGCCCGGCAGATCGGGCAGGGGCAAGACTTCCAGGGTCGATCCTCCAAAGTACGACGGACGTAGCGCCACTTGGAGTTGCCCTTGAACAGGGCTTCGTAGGTGTGCAGGGCCTCCATGACCTCGTCCACGCCGGCCTCGTCGCGATCGAGGGCGCGCAGGCGTTCCAGGCAGGACCGCTCTGCAGCGGCGGCCTCTGCGCGGTCCACCTCGTGTGCCCGGATGCGTCGCAGCAGCTTCGGATAGAGGTCGACCTGGGGGATGCGAATGGCCGAGTAGTGGCCGCCGTTTGAGTAGTAGTTATCCCGGGCGTCCTTGAAGGCCTGGCGCAGCGGCGAGGTGCTGTCGAAGCTGATCACACCAGCATCTCGGAAGGCCTGGAAGTTCTCCAGCCGGGTGATGCCGAAGAGATGGAGGGCCAGTCGGCCGCCGGTCTCCTCCTTGACGGATTCGAGGATCTGCAGGATCTCGGGCGTCTTGAGCGGTACAAGGCCGCCCAGGGCCACGTAGTCGTATCCCATCTTCACCAGCGCCCGGACCGCTTCCCGATAGGAGCGCGGGCTCCATCCCTGGGCCACCCCGATGGGCTTGTAGCGTGTCGATTCGGCATGGCTGAGCCGAAGGAAGCGGTCTGCATTGTCGAGGGTGATCTGGTACCGACGCTGCCAGTCCGTCGGTACCGGGACCAGATTGGGCTCGTCCAGCATCGCGTCGAACTGGCCGATCATGTGGTCCACCGATACGCCGTGGGTGAACCCACAGAGGGTGTAGAACTCAACGGTGTCTTCGACCGTATAGGGCGGCTCGGGATCCCTGCGGTAGTTGAAGGCACCGCAGTCACAGAGGATCGGGTGGTGGTCCGGGTCGAATCGTCCGTCGGCTGGGAAGCGCAGGAACCGCTGGGCTCCACCCCGCAGGAATCGTTGACTCTGCGCCCGGGTGTAGCGCCCTTGGCTGCCCATGCATTCCACGCTGAAGCGGCTCACCAGCAGGCCGTCGTAGGGGCGCACCGGCGCCATCAACTCGTGGGCGTAGACATCATCCCGCTGGGGGATGCGCCCTGGGGAGGATCGGTCGGCCAGGAAGTCGAAGCCCGGGTCTACCAGATCCAGGGTGTCGGCGTAGAAGAACCTCATCCCCGCTTCGCCGAGAGGTGATATTCCCTCAGGAGATGGTTGGTCAGGAGCTTGACGCTTCGCGGAGTGTTCTCCAACTCCTTCCAGTGCAATCCGTTGAGTCCCTCCCAATGCCCGGAGGTCCAGCGGCAGATCGGCGCCACCCGCTGCAGCTCGTCCATCGCGTGGGCGTATCCGTCCTCCTGAAAGGGGTCCACCCGGGACATGATGGCGTCCATCAGGTTGCCCATGGACTTGAGCCCCACCCCATGCATCAGGCGGCTGCGCGAAGTGGGTAGCCCCCACGCCTCAGGGAAGGTGTCTCGCACCGCCCTCCAATAGTCCAACAGGAGCTTGAGCACCGCATCGGTGTCGGTCTCTCCTGTAGCCATGTTGTGGTAGGGGAAGAGACAACCACTCGGGCTCTTGAGGCGCTGACGCACCATCTCGACAAGGGAGGTGTCGGTGATCACAGCGCGCTTGGCAGGCTCTCCTCGGATGGACGGGCGCTTGATGAAACCCTGAAAAGGGCTGTCCGGGTTGGAGCTGAGCAGTTCGCAGATGGCTGAGGGGAGCCGGCGCACCGACATGCGGCGCGGCAAGGTGGTGTCCACCTCGGGCAGCAACTCGGTGATGAGGCTGAGTTTGAGAGGGCGGGTGTTGTTGACACGCAAGAACTGGTCCCTCTGCACGTCCACGCGATTGCCGAGGAAAGCCACGACGGGGACCGCAAGGTCTTTGTTCTTCGTGCGGCTGAGGGCCAGGGCGCGTTGCTGACCATCAACAATCCAGGCAGGCCTTGCCTGCCCCTCGTCCACCAGTGGGATGTCCAGCGAGCCTGAGGTAGCCAGGCCGTCGTCGGTGGCGGGTCCTCGGCTGCGGCGAAAGCGCACCGACTCGTTGAACGACAGGATGATGGCGTTTGGAAAGAGCACCTGACCGCTGTTGAGGTAGTCCAGGATGTCCTTGACGTGGCGTTTGACCTCATCACGCTGGTATCCGATCAAGGTGCCATCGTTGTCGCGTGAGATACGGGAGATGTTGGCGATGCGCAGCACCTCGTCAGGACGCAATGCAAAGACGAAGACGGGATGTTCGTCGTGCTGACGGAGCTGGAGGGCACGCCGGGTCAGGAGTTCAGAAGCCAAGGTCGACCTCCTGGCTGAGGACCAACTCGTGATAGAGACGGCCGAACCGCTTCTGCTCGAAAGCGTTACCTTCTCCTCGGAAACGCCGTAGGGCTCCGGTCGCGGACGTAGGCGGATCCTCGCCGGCCAAGGCGGCCAGGATCCATCGGCGGACCTCCTCGGGGCTACGCCGGATGCGCTTGGGGTAGAGCGGGGGAGCGTCGGGATCGGCCAGCGGAGCGACCATCTTTCGCACGGCCGACGGGGTGATCTGTCCCGGCTCGTGTACCTGATCGCACACCCACCGCAGGGCGCGCGCGGTCAGCTGACCGGCGGTCCCACCAAGGGCATGCACCATGCTGAGGTCGAGATCTGCCCAACTCTCAGCGAACTCCGGGAATCGCGCCTTCTGGTTCTCAGTGCCGAGGATGACAAGGCGCTCGCTGCCGTGCGCCTCCACGAACTGCAGGAGCCCCGGCTGGGCTGCGTCCAGATAACGGAAGGGCATGGCGCTGATGAGGCGTGGATCTTTGGCTTCGATCACCTGTCGCCGGAACTTCTCGACCCCCCCCAGGCCCCACCACCAACGCCGCGCGGTAACGCCCGTGGGGTCGCTGGGGATGGAGTCGCGGGTTCCTGGCGTGAAGGTCGCCGCGTAGGAGGGCACCCGGTCCTGCACGTCAACGAGGCCCAGCCCCGCTGAGACGACAAGGGTGCGCATGGGGATGGCCGCGTCCACTCGTGCTCGTGTTGCGGTGGACCAGTATCCGCCCTTGTAGAGCCTCCCGGCCTTCTTGACGGGTGTGGCTGACGCCAAGGCTTGCCGCCAAGCGCTCCGGGTCTCATCGAAGCTGAGTCCAGCGTATCGGGCCATGACCAGACCAGGATCCGGCTCGGCGGACTTGGAGTCGGTACAGGCGAGCAGGAGGATTACCATAGGACCTGGGGGTCAGAAACAGGTCGCGCCACGTATGGGTTTCTCGTCTGCAATGCAAGGCAGCCTGCACGGCCAGGATTCAGGATCATCTACCTTTGTTCGGGCTTATGCTGGTGTTGCCGATTCGATCGGCGAGTCGCAGAAAACCTTCAGGGTTCTGGCTCATCAACGTGAGCAGTTTTTCGGGGACCACCCCCGCGCGTAACTGAACCACCTCTGCTTCCATCCCGAACACCGCCGCTACCCGGCACAAGGAGTCTCCAGAAAGACCCTTCTCTCCAGACTCAACCCGGGACAGGAACGAGGCGGATACCCCTACGCGCTCGGCGAACGCCTGCTGGGAGAACTGCCGCCCCCGACGCTCCCGACGCAGCCAGGATCCGAACGGCAGGGCCTCGGGGGTCTCCGGCGCGGGCATCTCCAGGTGAGTCTGTCGGCGAGCATTTTCGTCTTCCCGGGACCAACTCAACTCTGCCCAGGCGCTGTGCTTGTGGATGGACTCCTGGTTGTCTGCGGTCACCTTCACCCAGCGTACGCCTGGGAGGGAGCGCAGGGCGATGACCACCTCCCGCACCAGGTCCTCAACGAAGCGGGGGTTGTCGTAGGCTTGCTCCGTCACGAACTTCTCGTCCTCCCGCTTGAGGAGGGCGTAGAGCGGAGCCGAGGCACAGTCCTCAACGACCCGGATGAGATCCTCGATCCAGAGGAACTCGCTGCTTCGGACGGCCACGTCTACCAGGCTACGCTGGTTGTGGGCGCCATACTCGGAGATGGCCTTGGAGCAGGGGCAGAGGCTCTTGACGGGGATCTGAATGCCCAAGGTGAAGTCCAGGCCCTGTTCGTCGAGCAGGCCGTCGAAGGTGCAGTCGTACTCCATCCAGGAGCGCGCTCGGCTGACCGGGGCCTCCTTCATGACGAAGTAGGGGAAGCGCACGGTCAGGTAGGCTGAAGGGGCCTCCAGGCGACGACGAATGGTCTCCAGGATGTGGGGCATGTTGCGCACGGTCAACTCACCGCTGACCTCGTTCAGGATCTCGACGAAACGGCTCATGTGCGTTCCCTTGTCCTCGGCCGGCAAGCCGACCGACGCATCGATCACTGCAACGGTAGATTGCTGCTTGCGTTCCTGGTCGAGGACGGTGATCGGCCAGGCCAGGCCTCGGATACCGACGCGGTCGATGGGCAGACCTCGCTCATCGCGCTCGCTTGCGTGGTCAGGCAGATCCAGGGGGAGGACGGCCTGAGAGGGGTTCCGGGTCATCAGGCGACCTCGGCGTAGGGAATCGGATCGGAGCAACCGGCCTCCCGGAAGCCCTTTAGGCGCAGCAGACAGGAGTCACAACTTCCGCAGGAGCGTCCGTCGGGCAGCGGGCTGTAGCAGCTGTGGGTGAGGTGGTAGGGAACCCCGAGGGCCATGCCACGTCGGATGATCTCGGATTTGTGCAAGGTGACCAGGGGCGCATGTACGGTGACACCCTTACCTTCGACCCCCGCCTTGGTGGCCAGGTTGGCTGCGCGTTGGAAGGCCTCCACGAACTCAGGTCGGCAGTCGGGGTAGCCGCTGTAGTCCAGAGCGTTCACGCCGATGAAGAGGTCACGGGCTTCGTGGGTCTCAGCCACGCCCACCGCGTAGCTGAGGAAGACGAGGTTTCTGGCGGGCACATAGGTGATGGGGATGCTGGACTCCATCGCCTCTTCGTCACGGTGGCGAGGGACGGCCAACGAGGGATCGGTCAGGGCAGATCGGCCGATGTCGCTGAACAAGCCGACGTCGAAGACGAAGTGCGTCTTGACCCCGTAGTGCGCGGCCACACGACGGGCGGCCTCCAACTCCACGACATGCCGCTGTCCGTAGCGGAAGGAGACAGCGATGGGCGAGAAACCCAGGTCCAGAGCGATGCCGAGGCATGTGGTGGAGTCGAGACCGCCGCTGAGAAGGACGACCGCAGGACGGAGCATGGCTGACCTCCAAGGGTTGAGGGCCGAGAGCATACCGAGGGTTGTCCAAGTGGGCAAGGGTGAGTTTCCCATCTTCTGTCGAACATGTCTCCCCCTTGCCTTGCACCAGCAAATTATGTCAATACAAGATAGTCACCAATCACCGCCGCCCGAGAACGCTTCCCTCGGTCGTCGGCAATCCCCAAGGGAGCAAAGTGGGCCCGGCCGAGTTGGCGCTCGGACCGGGCCCGGGAGAAGACTGAGCAATGATCAGCCATCCCCCTGAGAGAGGTCTCAGGACGCCGCCCGCGACGTCGAAGACGTCCGAAGTGTACCCAACCCCACGGTCTCCGTCCGCCCCGCCCGGACGCACGGGTCCCCCCGACGGCTGAGGCTCGACCTCGGCCCCCGCTGAACCGGCGCGCCCTCGGGTGCGCCGGAACGGCCCCGCTCGCCCAGCCGGGACGAGCCCCCAAAGACCCCTTTCAACCCAGAGACCCAACATGTGTACCTTCGACGACTCCCCCGAGTCGCTGGCCGTGCAGGAGTTGTCCAGCCACGCGGTCAGCCTGCACGTCCTCGGCGACAGCCTGGACGCCGCCTTCGAGACCAACGCCCGCGCCGCCGCGGTCTTCCGCGAGCAGTGGTGCCGGGGCGATCATGCCGATCCGCGCCCCGTGCTCGACGCCCACGCGCGGATGTGCGCGCTCATCGACCACGCCCAGGCGCTGGCCACCAGCCAGAAGCGCGACCTGGATGAGCTGACCCTCGCGCTCGGGACGAAGCCCCGCGCCTGACCACGGGCGAGGCGGGCGGCTTCGGTCCGCCCGCCTCTCCTTGCAGGAGACCCCCCATGTCCCGCCCCAAGCCCGTCGCCCTGGGCGACGTCCGGCTCAGCGTTGTCCGTGGCCCCCGCTCTGACGGCCGCTGGTACTGGCGCGCCCGCCGCTCCGGCGCCCGCGACACCTTGTGGTCTGGCTGGGCCACCCGAGAGGAGGCCATCGCCCAGGCCGAGCGCCTCGTCTCCGAGGGCCTGCCCGCGCCTGCGCTCCAGCTCTGCGCCGACACGATGGCCGAGTTGCTTGCGACCTGGCACGCCCACCAGCGCGCCCGCCACGACCTCAGCCCCGAGACCATCCTCAGCTACGACAAGGCCCGCCGACACCTCTCCGCGCTGCTCGGCGACCTCCCGCCTGACGCCCTCGACCGCCCCAGGGTGGAGGGCTACCGCAACGATCGCCTGGGCGAAGGCGCCTCGCCCCGGCTGGTCGCCCTGGAGCTGCGCGTCCTGCGCATCGCCTGGACCTGGGCGGTCGAGGCCGGGCTCGTGCCCGACCGCCCGCTGCCCTCGGTCCGGGTGAAGGTCCAGGGCTTCGTCATCAACCACCGCACGCCGCGCCCCGAGGAGGTCGTGCGGGTGCTCGACGTGCTGCGCGGCGAACACCGGCTGGCCGTGCTCCTGCTCGCGACGACGGGGGCGAGGATCTCGGAGGTGGCCCAGCTTCGGCGCTGCGACGTGCAGCCTCGGACCGGTCGGCTGACCCTGCGCGGCAAGACGGGCGCCCGGAGCTTCCCGCTGCCCGAGGCCGTGCTCGCGCTGCTCCTCCCTCGCGCGGAGCAGACCGAGGCCCCGCTGCTCGCCATCGAGGGCCGACACCGCGCCGAGGCCATCCGCTCCGCGCTCCGGCGCGCGTGCCGCCGGGCCGGGGTGCCGCGCTTCACCCCGCACGGACTGCGCCGCATGGTCGTCGACCAGCTCATCCGCGCGGGCGTGGACGTCGCCACCGCCGCCAGCCTCACCGGCCACAGCGTCGAGGTCATGCTGCGCCACTACCGCAAGGTCAGCGACGACGACCGGGCCGAGGCCGTGCGCAAGGCCGGGCTGGGAGAGTTGGACGTGGAGCCGCGCGCGCGGGTCGCTGGCGGCGAAGAGGAGGAGGGATGAGCGGTGCGCCGTCTGGAGATCGTGGCGTGCGGGAGCGGAGAGGCACGCTCAGGGGGCGTTTGGGTATGGATTGGACAGTACACAACCACAAAAATCTGTCCGACATTTCGATTCAAAGCGTTCAAACAAAGAAATCCCTGCGTGATCTGCAACGCGCCGTCTGCTTCCCCGGCGTTTCCCCAGCGTTTCCCCGTCGCTGCCCCAGCACTTCCCGGCAGCTTCCCCGTACTTCCCGTGAACTTCCCCGGAACTTCCCGTGAACTTCCCCGGAACTTCCCCACAATCCTCCATCACTTCCCCGGCGGAGCCGCCAGACAAGAATCGTTTCCCCAGCCTAAAGGGTTGTAACTACAACTGCTTCCACAACTTCCCCGACACCTCGGGGAAGCGATTGTGCTTGTCTGGCTCCCGTCGTGTGGACAAGGGTGTCTCCAGGCTGCGAGCGAATGAAGGCCAGCAACACCGGGACCTTGTGGACCCAGGAGGAGGGATCTCTGTCATGACGACCCGAGCACAGCCGACGTCCGGCAACCGCTTCGTCCGCGCGGCCCGGCCCCGCGCGCGCACAGACGCCAGCGGCCAGCGCCTCCGTCGCCTGCACGTCCGCGCGGCGCTGTACGCGAGCCCCGAGACGCTCTGCACCGCCAAGGAGTTCGCCGGGGTGATGGGGCTTCGCGAGGCCACCGCCCAGAAGCTCCAGCCCGCCGGCCTGCGCCCGATAGGGCGCAGCAAGCGCGCCCCCTTTCGATGCTGGCTGGCCGCGCTCGACGGCGAGTCGGTCGTCCACAACGCCGTCCTCATCGAGCATCCCGCACCCCAACGCTCCAGGAGGCCGAAGCGCTCGACCTCACGGAGCCTCACCCCCCTCGGCGGCCCCGGCCGCAGTTGACTCAAGGAGACACAGATGTCCAAGAAGAACCGCCCCAAGCCCGCCGAGGTCGGCGAGGTCCGCCTCAGCGCCATCAAGGGTCCCCGCAGCGACGGGGCGTGGTACTGGCGCGCTCGCCGCAAGCGCCAGCGCGACACCCTCTGGACCGGCTGGGCCACCCGGGACGAAGCGATGGAGACCGTCGCCCGCCTCATCGCCAGCGGTCTGCTGGAGCGGGAGGACCCCCGGCCCAGCGCGCGTACGATGCACGATCTCCTGGACCTCTGGCTGGAACAGCAGGAGCGCCGCCGGGATCTGAGCCCACAGTCCGTCAAGAACTACACCCGTTGCTGCCGTCACGCGGTCGCGTGGCTGGGAGAGCTTCGCCCCGACGACCTCGGTCGGCTGACCCTGGAGCGCTACCGCAACCAGCGCCTGGGCGAGGGTGCGGCCCCCCGAACCATCCAGCAGGAGTTGATCGTACTGCGCATGGCATGGCGCTGGGCCGGGGACGCCGGGCTCATCCCGGATCGGGCGCTTCCTTCGGTGAAGATCAAGGTCCAGGGCTATGTGGCGAATCACCACACGCCGAGCCCTGCCGACGCCGCGCGGGTCATCGCGCTGCTCGACGGGGAGGATCAGCTCGCAGCACAACTCCTGGCCACCACCGGGGCGCGCGTCTCCGAGGTCACCGGCCTCCAGCGCTGTGACGTCGACCTTCGGACCCGGCGGGTCACCCTGCGTGGCAAGACCGGGGCTCGGGTCTTTCCCCTGCCGGAGCCGATCTTCGCGCTGGTGGCCGACCGGCTCGACGGCTCGGCGCGGCCGCTGTTCGACTGGACGACCTCTGTGCCGGGCTCGCGGGTTCGTGTGGCGCTCCAGAAGGCGTGTCTGCGCCTCGGCGTGCCGGTGTTCACGCCCCACGGGCTGCGTCGCATGGTCGTGGACCAGATGATCCGCTCGGGCGTGGATGTCTCGACGGCGGCCAGCCTGACCGGGCACAGCGTAGAGGTCATGCTGCGGCACTACCGCAAGGTCAGCGAGGCCGACCGGGTCGAGGCGGTGGCGAAGGCGGGGCTGGGGGTGTTGGGCGGCAAGGTCATCGAGGGGCCGTGGGCGAAGGCTGGGGGGTAAGCGCCCGGCTAGAAGATGAGTTCGGATTTTTTGTGTCTCATCGAGCCCTGACAAGCTCCATTCTTTCAAGATCCCGGGATCTTGGTCTCTTGATCGTCCCGCTTCCACGAGTCAGACTGCCTGCAGCGGCCCGAGGCCACCGGGCAGCGACTGGAGGACCCCGTGGACGAACGCTTCGCGTTCGAAGGCCTGCGCTGCGCCTTCGACGCCATCCATCGCTTCGCCGACGATACCGGCTACCTCGTGCTCTACGACCGGACGCCGCCCCGACGGGAGGAGGTGCTCGGGCGCCTCGACGTGGAGCGGCCTGGTCGACGCCTGCGCGCGGAGGAGATCTGTGCCTGGGTGCGGGACACCGCGCAGCGCAACGCCCTCGGGGAGGAGCGCTGCCGCTTCAGGCTCCGGCTGTACGCCCCCAAGGGCTACCGGGCCTTGAAGAGCGTGTCGTTCTCGGTGGCGGACACAGCACCCGTGCTGTCCACACAGCAGGAGGCCAGCGACGCGATCTGCGAGGGCATCCGGGAGCTTGGCGAGCGCTACGCACAGTACGGGCAGCAGGTGTTCGACGCGACGCTGGCCTTGCAGGCCGAGCACCGGCGGGAGATGGAGGCGGCCCGGCGGCAGCTCGCGGCCCGGCGGGCGCAGGTGGGGGAGCTGGTGGCGTGTGTCGTGGCGATGGCGCGGGAGGAGCAGCGCTGCTGACAACCTCAGCGTCGGGGCGGCCCGAGCTGGTCTGACGTCCAGGCCTCCAGCCGCTCCCGGAGCGCCTCCCGGGCCTCCTCCGAGACGTGCTGCTCGACACCGCTCAGGGAGGGCACGCCCACCGAGGCCGCGAGGACCGGGTTCGTCTGTACCCAATGCTCCAGTTCCATGTGGGCCTCGGCGCGCAGGTGGTGCGGCGGCACATACACGGGCGCGCTGTCGAAGGGGGCGCCGCGAGAGAACAGGTAGACGATGGCGCGCTCGCCGGGGTCGTAGCCCCACAGGCGCTCCGGGTCGAGGTTCCTGACGACGGAGTGGGTGTCGTCGTGGTAGCCGGCCTCGCCGGCGTGGGGGCCGTCGGTGACGGTGACGCTGCCGTAGGGCAGCGCGGCGGCGTGGCGGGCGCGGGCTTCACAGCGCTGCTGGAGGGCGGCGAGGCCGTCGGTCGTGAGCTGGTCGTCGTCGACCAGGCCGAGGGCTCTCAGCTCCGCGAGGGTGGAGGCGGCGGGGGCGTCGAGGGGGGCCTCGGCGTCGCCGTCGACGCTGGCGTGGAGGAAGAGCAGAGCGTCGATCTGCGGGTTGGTCATGATCGTGATACTCCCGGGTGCGAGGAGTATATCCCGGCCTGGTCTTGACGGTGGGGTCTTCCCCAAGCGGGATCGGGCGCTGGAGACGACGAGGTGGGGAAGAACGGGCTCGGACGGGGAGTGTCCGGGTTTGGGTTGGGGAGCTGCAGGCCATCCTTGGGGAAGGAATCGAGACTCGGTGTGGAGTGGCCTTCAAGAGCCCGGCGTCGAGCTGGGGAGGACTTCCAGGGACGTGGAAGTTGACGATGGAGCTTGATAGTTTCAAGATCCCGGGATCTTGACCCCCAAGGTGCGAGCCCGTCACCCGCTCGGAGCGACGCCATGAGCCTCTTCGCCGTCCTGCTCGGACAGACGCTTCGCGTCGTGCATCGCGTCGAGGCGCGCGAGCCCGGCGCGCCGGAGGGCGAGGTGCTGGACGATACCGTCGTCTTCGAGTTGGGGGCGGGGCGGCTGCTCCAGTTCGTCGTTCGGCAGGAGGGGCGGGTCCTGGTGATGGTGGAGGGGGACGAGCAGCTCGTGTTGGACGGGGAGTGGGAGGCGGGGACGCGCCTGCGGCTGGTGGCCGGGCCGGCGGTGGGCGCGCCGTTCGTCGTCGCGAGGGTGGAGGACCATCCCGTCATCTTCGATGAGGCGCCGTGGTCGGTCGGGGTGAGCTTGTTCGACGAGGCCGGCGCGCTCCGGCTGTGCCTGATGCTGAGCGCCGATGAGATCGAGGTCTCGACGCCGGAGGCGCTGGCCCAGGTCGTCGCGCGCTACGGGGGGCGGGTCGTGTCCCTGCCCGCCAGCCGGGTGTACCGCTACGTCGGGCCGGAGCACGTCCTGGAGCGCGTCGCGGACCTGCCGCCCGGCGCACGCATCACCAGAGCCGAGGAGCTGGTTGCCTGGCTGCGCGCTCAGGGGTCGCGCGAGGAGGAGGTCACCGCGACCTTCACCGTCGGCCTCGACGGGGTCCTGTGTGTTGCCGACCGGCACGCGGAGCACGTCGCCTGCGCGGGCTTCCGGCCGGTGCTGGCGGCCGGGGAGATGACCTTCGCCGGGGACCCGCCCGAGGTCGTCGGCGTCACCAACCAGTCCACCGGGTACTGCCCGGAGCCCGAGTGCTGGCGGGCGGTGGCCGCTGCGCTGGACCGGGCTGGGTTCCGTCGCCCGGACGGGTGGACTGCGGCGTTCGTGTTTCGGCGGTGTCCGGCCTGCGGGCAGAGGAATCTGGTGAAGGATGACTGGTGGCGGTGCGCGGTGTGTGACGCGGGGTTGCCGAGGGGGTGGAACTTCTGAGTGGGGGGGCGTGGCTTCCTGCTGGTGCTCCTGGCCGCCTCTGCGTAGCGTATGAGCCCACCCTCGGCAGCCGAGAGACCTCCGAGCCCCATGCCTACGACGTGCGCTCGGTCCCCGGCGTCCAATTGAGTCCAAGCCAGGGTACCAAGGTCAACCATCCCTGGGCACTGGGGGATGGTTGACCTTGGTGGGAGGGGAGCGTAGGCCTGAACGGGACGCCGACAGCTCGCTGGCAACGGTCGCCGTCCTCATGCTGGGCTTGGTGTTTCTCCGGCCCACGTCGCACTCCCGGATGCAACAAAGAGCCATAACCCGCGACCAGAGGGCGAGAGCGACGGGCTGTGGGAGACTATGTCTGGCGGTGAGGCAGTTGGCCCTTCGGCGGACTCATCAGGGGCGGCGGCAACCGCGAGCAACTCCTGTGTGGTCACTCGCCGTGGTCACTGCCCCTCCAGCCTCCTGCCATCACGACACTCCACCATCACATGGAGTAGCCCAACGCCACCCGGATCGCCCGGATGACCCGCCTCGGATCGCTGCGCACCCGGTTGTCCGTGGCCTGATCCACCCAGCGCACGACCCCCTGCGCGTCCACCAGGATGGTCGTCGGGATCGCCAGGAAGCGGATCCGGCTGCGGCCCGGCGCGCCCGCCAGGGTCTTGTGGCTGCGCAGGTTGTAGCGGTCGATGACCGTCAGCTCGGCGTCGCTCAGCAGCTTCAGGGTCACGAGCCCCGACTGCTGGAGCCGCGCGACCTCCTGGGGGGTGTCCGGGCTGATCGCGACGAAGTCGACACCGAGGGCGTCAAGCTGGGGCTGGATGGACTGCCATCGCCGCAACTCGGCGACACAGTACGGTCACCAGTGGCCCCGGTAGAACTTGAGCAGGTAGGGCCGACCGGACATCGAGGCGAGGTGGAAGGGGCGCCCCTCCCCGTCGAGGGCCTCGAACGTCAGGATGGGGTCACCCACCTGCACGGCCGCGCGCTTCGCCGGCTGCTCGGCGATGAGGTGCAGGCCGAGGAACATCACCGGCGCAGGCAGCGCGAGGAGGACCAGGGGGGGCGCCCCCAGCGCCAGCGCCACCACCGTCCACACGACGGAGAGCCCGGCCAGGACGAGCAGCGTGGAGAGCCAGCGGCGGACCTGGACCGCCCAACCCGCCCAGACCCACAGGCCCATGTGGACGGCCGAGAGGGCCAGCGCGGTGGCGGTGAGGGCGAGGGGGAGTGGCTCCATACGTCTGAAGGCTCGCTTTCAAATCATGCTTTCATCGATGGCGTGAAAAAGTTCAGGGTTCTTGTCCGGGCCCGGCGGGGTCGTTCGTCCTCGAGTCGAACCCTCACTGGAGCCCACCATGCTTCGCCTCATCCTCTCCGCGGTCGCCGCCTTCTTCATCAGCAACATCGGCAACACCGCATACTACGCCATCACCGCCGACTGGAACCGCCTGTCCTTCACCCGCGAGGAGCCCCTCATCGGCCTCTTCGTCGCCCACCACGTCCTCTACGCCGCGCTGGTCGCAGGGCTCTACCCCCGGTTCCGCCGCAGCGGCAGCGCCCTGGAGTCCCTGGCCTTCGGGCTCGTCACCGGGACCCTCGTGTTCGTGCCCAACGCGCTGGTCGTGCGGGGGGCCTGGGAGGTGCCGGTGAACCTCGCCTTCCTGAGCAACACCGCGTTCGCGCTGTTCATCGGCGTGCTGGTGGGCGTCGCGGTGGCGCTCATCCAGGGCGGCGGCGCAGCCGATCGCGCCTCCGCGTGAGGCAGGCCGCCTCCACCGGGTTGGCGCAGAGCGCGATGGCGCGGGTCCAGGCGGCCCGGGCCTCGTCCACCCGGCCCAGCTCGGCCAGCAGCTCGCCGCGTGCCGCGTGCAGGTAGGCGTAACTCTCCAGGTCACGAATGGCGTCCAGCGCCTGCAGGCCGGCCTCCGGGCCGTGGCCCTTGCCGATGACCACGGCGAGGTTCAGCCGGACCACCGGGCTCGGCTTCATCTCCAGGAGCTTCCGGTACAGGGCCTCCAGGGCCGCCCAGTCGGTGTCCTCGGGGCGGGGGGCCAGGATGTGCTGCGCGGAGAGCAGGGCCTCGACGTGGAAGGGGCTGAGGTGCTGCTCGGGCTGGCTGGCCTGGAGGTGCGCGAAGCCCTGGGCGATGAGGTCCCGGTCCCAGGTGGCGCGGTCCTGGTCCAGCAGCAGGACCAGGTGGCCCTGGTCGTCCCGGCGCGCCGGCAGCCGCGCGCTGTGGAAGCACATCAGCGCGAGCAGCGCCCGGACCATCGGGTGATCGGTGGCGGGGCGCTCGCCCAGCATCGCGGTGAGGCGCATGGCCTCGAAGCACACCTCGTCGCGGATGCCGTCGCTGCGCCCGCTCATGTAGCCCTCGTTGAACAGCAGGTAGAGGGCCTGGCAGACGCCCGGTCGGCGGGCCTCGACCTCGGCGGGGCCGATCTCGGCCAGGGCGCCGGACGCGGCCAGGGCGTGCTTGCCCCGGGCGATGCGCTTCTCCACGGCCGCGACCGAGGACAGGAAGGCCTGGGCGATCTCGGCGGCGGAGAAGCCGCAGAGCACCTTGAGCAGGACGGCGACCTGGGCGTCGGCCGGGATGGCCGGGTCGCAGCAGGCGAACATCATGCGGAGCTGGTCGTCCTGGACCACCGCCCCGAGCACGCCCGGATCGACCGCCGACGTAGCGCTCAGGGCTTCCGTGAGGTCGATCAGCTCGGCCTCCTTGCGGCGAAAGGTCGCGCGGCGGCGGAGGCTGTCGAGGGCGTGGTTGCGGGCCACGGCGAGCAGCCAGGCCGAGGGCCGGTCGGGCACACCCTTCATGGGCCAGAGCACGCTGGCCCGACACAGGGCCTCCTGCAGGGCGTCCTCGGCGAGGTCGACCTGGGCGGGGCCCAGCACGCGCGTCAGGTGCGACACGAGGCGCCCGTACTCATGCCGGAATACGCGGTGCAGCGCCTCGTTCACGTCAACGGAGGACTCCATGGCTGACTTCATGCTCTTGTTCCGTGGGGGCAACCCCCGCGATCGCGAGCTGTCTCCCGAGCAGTTCCAGCAACACATGGCCGACTGGGGCGCCTGGATCCAGGGGCTTCACGCCCGCGGGGTGTTCCGGGCGGGGGAGTCCCTCAAGCCAGACGGCGGCCGGGTGCTGGACGCGCGGCTGGTGGTGACCGACGGGCCCTTCGTGGAGGCGAAGGAGCTGGTCGGCGGCTTCGTCATCCTCAACGCGAAGGACATCGAGGAGGCTACGGCGCTGGCCCGGGGCTGCCCGGTGCTGAAGACCGGCGGGGCGGTGGAGATCCGGGAGATCCTGGAGACCTGATCCAGGGGCGGCGCAGGTCAAGGTGCGCTGGCGGCCAGCGGGCCTCACGGCGCCGCGTCCCGCACCCCGCCGAGCACCGCCTCGACGTTGTGCCCGTCCGGATCCAGGACGAACGCGGCGAAGTAGCGCGGCCCGTAGTCGGGCCGAGGGCCTGGCGCGCCGTTGTCCGCTCCGCCGGCCGCCAGGGCGCGGTCATGGAAGGCGCGCACCGCAGCGGGATCGGTCGCGGTGAACGCCAGATGGACCGGCGCGGTGTGCGCGGCGCGGTTGAAGTAGAGCACCGGCGCGCCGGGCTTGTGGAAGCCGACGTAGCGGTCGGGCTGGAAGCCGCGAAGGCGCCAGCCCAGGGGCGTGAGGCAGGCCGCGTAGAAGTCGCGGGTGGCGGTGGGGTCGGTGACGGGGATGCTGATGTGGTCCATGGGGTCCTCCACCGTCAGCCTGCCGTCTCCTGCAGGGGGAGGGTCAAGCCTCGGCGCGCGACGCGATGTAGGCGTGGGTGTCCTCCAGGCGCGCGATCATGGCCTGGAGCCGGTCCCGCTCGGCGCGCAGCTCGGCCAGCTTCTGCTCCACCAGGGCCAGCATGGGCGCTTTGGCGGGGCAGCCGGCCTGGGGGAGCTGCGCGACGACGGTGCGGATCTCGGGGAGGCTGAACCCCTGGGCGCGGCAGTGGGCGATCAGGCGCAGACGCTCGACGTGGTGCGGGGCATAGCGACGGTAGCGCCCGCGCCGGGGCACTTCGCCCAGGAGGCCCTCGGCCTCGTAGTGGCGGATCGCCTTGACGCTGACGCCGCTGGCCCGGGCGGCGGCGCCGATGTGGAGGGCGGGGTCCTGGGAAAGGGTCATGGGGTCAAGGTCCTCTTGGAGCGCCTCCACCGCGCGGAGAGCGCGAGGGTCCGTGTGGCGCGCGGGTTGCGCTCCTGCAATAACGTAATAGTTGAAGTTGCGTGAATTGGGATCGCCGCCTCTCCTCTGCCTTGCACGCGCTGCTTCACCTCGCCGCGCGCGGCACACCGATGACCTCGGAGGCGCTCGCGGCGTGCCTGCAGACCAACCCCGTGGTCGTGCGGCGGACGCTCGCCGGGCTGCGGGACGCGGGCTTCCTCCGGTCGCAGAAGGGGCGGGGTGGGGGATGGTCCATCGCCTGCGATCTCGAGGCCGTCAGCCTGCTGGATGTCCACGCCGCCGTGGGCAGCCCGGCGCTGCTCGCCTTCGGTCACAGCCACGGCCCGACGGGCTGCCTGGTGGAGCAGGCTGTCCGCGCCGCGCTGGACCCCGCCTTCCGCGACGCCGAGGCGCAGCTTCAGGCGCGCCTGGCCGCGGTCAGCATCGCTCAGCTCGCCGAGGACTTCGGGCAGCGCTTCGCCGCCCGCACCCGGCAGTCGCCGCCACCCCAACCCTGAGGTCCGCCCATGCCCGACTCCTCCCTCATCGAGCGCGCCTTCAGCGCAGAGCGCGCCGAGGTCTATGACGCGCAGTTCCTGGCCCTCCGCGCCATCAAGGACGCGCTCCACCTGCTGCTCCGGATCCACCTCTCGGGGCTGCCCGACGACGCCCGGATCCTGGTGGCCGGCGCGGGCACGGGCGCTGAGGTGCGCTTCCTCGCCCCCCTGTTCCCCGGCTGGCGGTTCACCCTGGTCGACCCGGCGGAGGGCATGCTCGCGGTGGCGCGCCGCCACGCGAACGCCGAGGGCTTCGCAGAGCGCTGCGCCTTCCACGCGGGGTACCTCGAGTCGGCGCCCGACGGCCTGCACGACGCGGCGATCAGCGTGCTCGCGTCCCAGTTCCTGACGGACGTGCGCGAGCGCCAGGCCTTCTTCGAGGAGATCGCGGCGCGCCTCGTGTCGGGCGGGCTCCTGTTCAACGCGGACCTCAGCGCGGACCTGGCGGCCCCCACGTTCGAGACGGTGATGGACCTCTGGCTGCGGATGCTCGAGCACGCGGGTCCGGTGGACCGCGCGGCGTACCGGGGCATCTTCGGGCGCATGGTGGCGGCCCATGGGCCGGCCGAGGTGGAGCGCATCCTGGCGGCGGCGGGCTTCCCGGAGCCTGCGCTGTGCTATCAGATGGCGCTGATCCGAGGGTGGATCGCGGCCCGGGCGGCGCCTCAGGGGTGAGGCTGGCGCGGCAGGTACGCGCTGGGGTTTGCGCCGAACACCCGCGTGAACTCCCGCGAGAACTGCGAGAGGCTGTTGTAGCCGACCTCATAGGCCGCGCCCGACACGTTGTTCAGGCCCAGGGTGATCTGGCGGTGGGCCTCCTGCAGGCGCAGGCGCTTGATGTACTGCATCGGCGTCGCGGCGGTCACGGACTTGAACGCCTCGAAGAACACCGACTCGCTCATGCTGGCCACGGCGGCGAGCCCGGCGACCGTGAAGGATCGGGTGCAGTCGGTGTGGATGGTGGTCAGGACCTCGGCGATGGCGCGCTGCTGACCGTGTCCCATCGCAGCCGCCCGCAGGAAGCCGCCGCGCGGGCCCTTGAGCACATGATACAGCAGCTCGCGGCGGTACAGGGGCGCGAGGACCGGGACGTCCTCGGGGCGGTCGAGCAGGTCGAGCAGGCGGGCGGCGATGTCCCGGATCGGATCGGTGACCGGACAGGCTGCGAGGCCGCGCTGGGGCGGCTCAGTGGCGCTGGGGGCCAGCGCGTCTCCAGCGTGCGTCATGATCTCGCGCACAGCCTCAAGCTCGAAGTCGATGGCCAGCGACAGGAAGGGTCGCTCGGGCGCGGCCTCCACGATCTGCGACAGCACTGGCAGGGGCACCGAGGTCACCAGATAGTTGTCTGTATCGTATACAAAGACGTCGTCGCCGACCTGCGCCCGCTTGCGGCCCTGGACGACCAGGATGATGCTGCGCAGGTACACGGCGTTCTCAGGCTCGGAGGCCGCGCTCCGACGATACACAGAGAGACCCTGGATGGCGGTGGGGTTCGCGCCATCCAGGGGGCCGTGGGACAGGCAGGCGGCGACGGGGTCGCGCACTCAGTAGCGCCCGCCGGCCGCCGCCCCGACGGGCAGGTTCTCGTGGAGGAAGGCCAGCTCCTCGGGGGTGAGCGTTACGGCATTGGCGGCCTGGTTCTCGTCGAAGCGCGTCTGCTTGGTGGTCCCGGGGATGCACACGACGTGCTCGCCCTGGTGCAGCAGCCAGGCCAGGGCGAGCTGCGCAGGCGTGATGCCCTTGTCGGCGGCCATCCCGCGCACCGCGTGGACCAGATCGAGGTTCCGCTGGAAGTTCTCGCCCTGGAAGCGGGGGTTGTTCCGCCGGAAGTCGTCCGGCGCGAAGTCCTCGGGGGAGGTGATGGCGCCCGTGAGGAAGCCGCGACCCAGCGGGGAGTAGGCCACGAAGGTGATCCCCAGCTCGCGGCAGAGGTCGAGCAGCTCGGCCTCCGGCTCGCGCGACCACAGGGAGAACTCGGTCTGCAAAGCGGTGATGGGGTGCACGGCGTGGGCGCGGCGGATCTGCTCCGGCGTCGCCTCGGAGAGCCCCAGGAAGCGCACCTTGCCGGCCTGGACCAGCTCGGCCATGGCGCCGACGGTGTCCTCGATGGGCGTCTTGGGGTCGACCCGGTGCTGGTAGTAGAGGTCGATGGTGTCGACGCCGAGGCGCTGGAGGGACGCGTCGCAGGCGGCGCGCACGTACTCGGGCTTGCCGTTGAGGCCGAGCCAGCCGCCCTTCTCGTCGCGCATGACGCCGAACTTGGTGGCGATGACGGCCTCATCGCGGCGGGCGCGCAGGGCGGCGCCGACGAGCCGCTCGTTGGTCCACGGGCCGTACATGTCGGCGGTGTCGAAGAAGTTCATGCCGACGTCGAGGGCGTGGTGCAGCAGCGCGGTGCTCTTCGCGTCGTCCGCCTTGCCATAAAAGTCGGACATGCCCATGCAGCCGAGTCCGATGGGGGAGATCTTGACGCCGGTGGTGCCGAGGGTGCGACGGGGAGGATTGGACATGGGTGCTCCGAAGAGGGCGGTCCCGGGGGGCCATTTCGTGAGGGGGCGCCGACCTGCTCGGCGTCTTCCAGGGGCAAGGTATGGCGTCGGAGGGGCGACGGGAAGGCATGATGCTCCGAAGTGTTTGCACAATCCTCCGGGGGGGGCAGGTGGGTGGGGGTGCGCTCCGTCGGTCAGTCGAGCGCCTGGGGCGAGGCGCCTCCAGCGCGGGCCAGGCGGATGCTGTCGAGGAGCTTCTGTTCGAGGAGCTCCTTCGGCGCCAGCTCGGTCAGGTAGCTGGCCACACGCAGCGTCCCGCCGTCCAACTCCAGCAGCTCCACCAGCTCCTCATTGCGGTCGGTGCACAGGATCAACCCGAGCGGCGGGTTCTCTCCGGGCTGGCGCTCGTATCTGTCGAGCCAGCGCAGGTACAGCTCCATCTGCCCCTTGTCCCGGGCGTCGAAGCGGCCGAGCTTCAGCTCGATGGCGACGAGCGAGCGCAGCGGCCGGTGGAAGAACAGCAGGTCCAGATAGTAGTCGTCCGGCCCGATCTGCATGCGCTTCTGCCGCGCGATGAAGGAGAAGCCGGTGCCCAGCTCCAGCAGGAAGGTCTCCAGGTCGCGCAGGATCGCGGCCTCCAGCTCATGCTCGCTGTGATCGGAGGGCAGGCCGAGGAAGTCCAGCAGGTAGGGGTCGCGGAAGATGAGGTCGGGGGTGAGCCGGTCGCCCTCGCGCAGGCCCTCCAGCTCGCGGGTGATGACCACCTCGGGGCGTTTCGCCAGGGCGGTCCGCTCGAACAGCAGGCCATTGACCTTGGCCTTGAGGGCCCGGGTGCTCCACCGCTCGATGCGACACATCTCGGTATAGAACTGACGTTTCAGCGGATCGTCGATGGCGATCAGCTCGCGGAGGTGGGTCCAGGTCAATTGTCGCCTCAGCGCGGCGACAATCTGCTCGTCGGGGAAGGCCTCCGCGAACTGCACCATCCGGTGCAGGTTGGAGCGCGTGAAGTGTGCCAGGCATGACGCCAGAGATCGGAGGTGAGAGATGTGAATCGCAAGTCCTGACCTGGGGCCCTGACAGGGGGAACCCAACACCGAAGAGGCAAGGGCATGGGGTGGAAGAGACCATCCGCCTGCGCGGTGCGCGAAGCGGCCGAGCGGAGCCCGCGAGGGCATGTCTGAAGGAAGCCATAGGTGGATGACGGTCGTGAACGAGAGTGAAGCGCCGTAAGGCGTCCACGGCGGGTGAGGCGGCTTCCAGCGCCGAAGCCCAATCCCTGTCGGTGCCGTGGGCGTAGTGGCGACACGATCGGCATGAAATCTCGGCGTCTTACCCTGGGAGGTCTGCTGGGCTCCGGCTTTGGCCGGTAGACCCGCGAACGAAAGGACAAGAGGTCGAAGGCCCAGCAGAAGTCGGAGGATCGCGTAGTACCGGAAGGCGGCGTAACGGCCGCCCCAACCCGCAGGTCGAGCCCTGTGGGGGAGGGAAGGCGGTCCCGGTCGAAGAACAGGTGATGCAGCTCAATCTGACATTTGCGACAGCAGAAAACCCGAGAGGGGCCACCCATGAGGGAGGCGCGGACCGGTCCGCGTGCTCGCGACCGGGGGTGCCGAAGGCGAGGGTCAAGAGAGAGAAGGGCGCACCGGCGACGATGGAGGAGGTGACAGAGCGATTGAGCGACGCGCTGCAGAAGGTGGCAGCGAACAGCGGGGCCCCAGGGCCGGACGGCGAGACGATCGCGCAGGTGCGCAAGCGCTGGGCGAGGTTGGAGCCGTGCTTGCAGTCCGCGCTGCTGGAGGGTCGGTATCAGCCAGGAGAGATCCGGCGGGTGCAGATCCCGAAGCCGGGCGGCGGCGAGCGAGGGCTGGGGATCCCGAACGTGGTGGACCGGGTGGTGCAGGAGGCCGTGCGGCAGGTGCTCGAACCGCTGTACGAGCCGACGTTCCACCGGAGCAGCCACGGCTTCCGACCTGGCCGGAGCTGCCACACGGCGCTCACCGAGGCCAAGCGGCATGTGAAGGCCGGACACGCATGGGTGGTGGACATCGACCTGGAGAAGTTCTTCGACAGGGTGAACCACCAGCGGCTGATGGCGCGGCTCGCGGAGCGGGTCGCGGACCGGAGGTTGCTCGTGCTGATCGGCCAGATGCTGAAGGCCGGCGTGGTGCTGCCGGATGGCGTGGTGGTGGCGACGGATGAAGGGGTGCCGCAGGGCGGCCCGCTCTCTCCGCTGCTGTCGAACGTCGTGCTGGACGAGCTTGACCGCGAGCTCGTCCGGCGTGGCCACCGGTTCGTCCGCTACGCCGATGACATGAACGTCTTCGTGCGCAGCGAACGCGCGGGACAACGGGTGATGGCGAGCCTGACGCGGTTCATCGAGCGGCGCTTGCGCCTCAAGGTGAACGCGAAGAAGTCCGCCGTCGCTCGACCCGAAGACCGACACTTTCTTGGATTCCGGCTCACCCACGGCCCCACAGAGGGGACCGTGGAGGTCCGCTTCTCCGAGCGCACCATCCGGCGCGCCAAGGCGCGGCACCGCGAGCTGACACCGCGAAACTGGGGTGGCTCCATGAAGGGCTGCATTGCCCGGCTCAATGTGTATCTGCGAGGGTGGTTCGGCTTCTTCGGGGTCGTCTCCGCGAGGGAGAGGAGCACACTGCAAAGCTTTGACGCGCACATCCGGCGACGGCTGCGCGCGATTCAGCTCAAACACTGGAAGCGCAAACGAACGATCGCGATGAACCTCATCGCCCGGGGCGTGAAGCGAAAGACAGCGTGGCGACGGGTCTACGAGGGGCGCAAGTCCCTCTGGCCCCTCAGCCACGACCCCGCCGTGGACCGAGCACTCCGCAACGCGTACTTCGCCGAACGGGGGCTCGTCAGCCTCGAAGGACTGTTGGACGCCAAGCTCCAGGCCCTCGCCGCCCCGGCTCAGCTCTCGCTGATGCTGGGATGATTCGAGGTCGAGAACCGGCCGGCATCGGGGAGTCACAACCCGGTGTCCCGAGGAGCCGGATACGAACAGCGTAAGTCCGGTTCTGTGGGAGCCGGGGGTAGGCAACCGCCCCCGGCTACCCGACCCCTCGACCGTACTCGGCGGTGAGCGCGTCAGCCAGCGAGGCGATGACCTGCTTGCCGTACTCGGCCCGCTCCTCGTTCAGGATGTCCGAGTGGATGCGCGTGCCGATCTGCCAATAGAGCAGCACCAGCTCGCTGTTCACCGCGACGGCGGCGCGGTGCCGACTGCCGTCGATGAGCTGGCGGAGGTCGCCGAGGAGGGTGGTAGCGGGGAGGTCGGTCATGGGGAACGCTTGTCCAGGTAGGCACCCCAGGTGGCTCCGTCAATCAGGAGATTCCACGGCCGCGGCCGGATTGCGCCGCGTTACGTCCGCATCGTCTGGGCCCCAGCAACCGGAGACCGCCGACCATGATCCCACGCATCGACCTCTCGAACACGCAGCTCGACATCCGGCGTGACTTCGCCATCACCGCTCGCGCGCGCCAGCCCGGCCCGCCCCGGCGGGTGGACGGGATGACGCTCGGCCTGGTCACCATGACCGCCGACGCCCCGCATGGCGGTGAGGTCCACCCCGACGGTGACGAGGCCCTGCTCGTGATCTCCGGCCGGCTCCGTGTCATCGGCGACTCGTTCCCCGACGCGCCCGTCGAACTCGGCCCTGGCGAGGGCTGCGTCATCCCTCGGGGGGAGTGGCATGTGGTCCAGGTGATCGAGCCAGCGACCTTTCTCCATGCGACGCCGGGGCCGAACGGGGACCATCGGGCGAAGGGCGCAGCGCGGTAGGGGAGCGGCTCCCCATTGAACACAGTGCGGAGGGCGGCGAGGTGCCGCAGCGCGCTACGTCGGGAGCGGGTCAAACGCGAACCAACAGTTCGCGTTTCGCTGCCGCTGGTCGTCCAGGACGAGCGCGCGGACGCCTGGCGGCAACTGCGCGCGTTGCCACGCGCACTCCAAACGTCCGGCTTCGTCCTGCTCGCCCTCCGGCGCCGCAGCGCGCGCGGCCCGGATGGCATAGGCTGCTGCGCCGAGGTCGTGGGCGGCGACATGAGCGACGGCGACAGCCTGGCCGGCCGAGAGCGCCGCAAACTTCGCAGCACCAGACACCTCGCGCGAGGCCTTGTGCGCGAACGCCGCCGCGCGCGCTTGCTTCATCGTCAGCTCGCCGCGGGCCCAGGCGCGGGCGAGCGCGATGGCGTTTCGAGGGCGGTCGTCCCCGGGGCGGGCGGCTTCGAAGTGGTGCAGCACGTGGGCGGCGCAGTCGGCGGCCCATAAGGCCAGGAGGTGATGGTCGGCGTCGGTGAGGGTGCCGCCGCGGCGGAGGGTGGTGAGGCGGGGGTCTCGGTCTTTGGAGAGGATCATTCGTTGGGGCATGGAGCGATCCTACTTCCTGAGTACAACGAGTGAAGCCCAGGCAACAGCCTGGGCTTCCTCTACAAAGGACAATGGAGGCGGCGGGAGTCGAAGACGATTCGGCCTTCCTGGATAACACCAGTAGTCGCGGTAGTTTGCCAGCCAGGAAGCGCCTCTTCACCAGATTCTGAGTCTTCGATGGTTGCCGGTGGTTGCGGGTGTCTGCCCGTGGTCGCGGCACGTCTGCGGCACGCGGGTGGGCACCCACAGCGCGATGCACCTGTCCCGCCGCCAGGTCGGATCTGGGGTCCCTGGAGGTCGCGGCGGCACGTCTGCGGCATCCGGGTCCCGAGTCGGCCGGCGGCGGGATGGGGCACCCGTGGGTGCCGCCGTGGGATGGGCTGAAGAGGAGCCAGCGGCACGTTCCTGGCACGCGTGCCGTGGTGGAAAGACGCCCTTGTTCGGTCGGATTCCGCACGACGTGGTGCGGGCGAAGGCCCTCTTTGGCATGCCGCAAAGGGCCAGCCTGATCATCGACCGGTTCTACGGGTCCTTCCTGGGGCCGGACGAGCGGTACCGGAAGAAGGGGCTCGCGACGAGTGTGCGCCGGCTCGCCGCGTGGATGGGTTGCTCAGAAAGGCCCGTCCAGAAGGCGCTGACGTGGCTTCTGGAGCACCGGGTGCTGGTCCGGCGACCTGACCCAGACCGGAGAAACGCCTACCTCTACCAAGCGGTCCATCCCTGGTTCTGGCGGTGGGGGGAGGACTCGCGGCCTGAGGAGTTGCTCGAGCGCATCTTGGACACGCTCCCGCCGGACTCCCTGGAGGGCTGGGGGGCGCCCCTGCTGCGCTTTCAGCCAGGGGCGAGGGACGCACAGGTTGTCCACAGCGACCCGATTGGTGTGTGCCCCGGGGTACACACTCGTGCGCGTGCCTCTTCCCGAAAGGGGAAGAACTCCTCCTCTGGATCGAATTCCAAGGACAAGTGGGATCCAGCTCTTCTCTACTTCCGGGCCTTCGGCCGGAAGTTCACCCTCGACGAGGCGGCCAGGGACTGGCTGGATGACCGATGCGAGGGCTGGAGAGAGCTCGACCCTCCAGACCTTCTCGACGTTCCGCTCCATGTCCTCGAAGGCGTTCGAGCTGTCCTGGTGCGCCACAGCCCTCAACAGCGGTGGCCAGACAACTTCGTTCGGCGCGCCGTGGTTCGTGCCTTCGAGGTCAACCAGGCCGAGCGCCGGCTCAGGGCCGCGGAGCAGCCACCCGAGCCCCCCGCACGACGCGCTTCCGAGCTGCTCCTGTCTTGGCTCAAGCTGCGACCCGCTGCCGCTCGTCGAGATGTTGACCTCAACGAGGCCGATGCTGCGATGGCCCGCATCGAGTGCGGCAACTTCGCCGAGATCGCTTTGGCTGAGGCCCTCGTCGAGCGAGTGGCCGAGGACCTGGAGTGGGCTCGCCTGACAGGTGAGGCCCCGGCCGCGCCTCCCGACTCCTTCCACCTCCCGCCATGCGGCGCCCGCGACGCCGGCGAGGAGGCTCATCCACCGCGGGCACACGAGGAGAGCACGCCATGTCGCGCCGCCGCTACCAGTACGGGCAGTCGCCCATCAACGTCAACATCACCATCGAGGCTCTCGGGTCGGACAGGGTCGCGTGCGACCTCAACCCGGGGGACGACCTCTATCGCGAGGACGTGCTCGAAGACAAGGAGTAGCTCGTCGGGCTCATCGACTCTTCGGGAGGCTTGCTGGACACCCACCCGGGCGCGACCGCCACCGGGAAGGCCCTCGCCCTGCGCGGCGTGCTCTCTGACACCACAACAGTGGAATGTGGATGCGAGCCAGGATTCGCTCTGCGCTTGTGCTTGGCCTGTTCGTCCTCTTCATGTCCTTCACCTCAGCCCACGGCTCGGTTGGAATCCGACTTGAGCCGGTCGTCGAGGACGGACTTTGGGGGTGGCCACCGAACAGCATCAGTTGCTGTCGCTTCCGCAGGTTGCGGGTGGCTCGGCCGGTCAGCACATGACGGTGGTCGGTAGGATTAACGACGGGACTGCCCTGGCAACCAGCCTCCGAACGGGACAAGTCAACGGCCCGACCACGGCAGTGCCAGAATCGCCACCTCCGACCTGGAAGTTGTCCATGAGCGTGTTGAGCTACCTGCAGGGCATCGGCGCCCACGAAGGGCAGGATCTCGAGGGGATGCCTGAGTTCGTCCCCGCCCGGGTGTCCGAGGCGGGGACGCTCCACACGAACTACCTGGTGACCGTTCCTGCCGACATTCTCGACTTCCTGCAGGGGCTCACGAACCGCCCCTTCGAGCGAGCAAACAACTACCCCGGCCGCCTGTTCTGCCCCGGCAGCATGTCGATGTTCGACATCGACGAGGCGAACAGACCCGTAGGGGGTGACCTTCGCCAAGGGAACTCCGCTCGCATCATCGTCGCTCCGCAGCGCGAGCTCTCGGACGGCGACTACGACTCCCTGGTGAGCGAGTGGGAGAGGTTCCTCCTGGCTCGGGAGGCCCGGAAGAACGCCCGCTGGGAGGAGCCGGTGGCCCTCCAACCGGCCGAGGATCAGGTGTGGCTGGACGAGGGTGTCTGCCGGTTCGACGAGCCTGGTAAGGGCATCGACGCGTTGGTGCTCGTGCTCCAAGAGCAGTGGCTCTACGGCGTTGGGGACAAGCGAGCCGAAGCCTGGCACCTGACCGCTCCCCGTGCCCTTTCGATGGAAGCAGCACTCGATCACGGCGTGCTGGTGGAGCCGTCCGCGAAGGAGGTCACATCGCGGCAGGCCTTCGTCGACGTCGCACGCGAGCACGGCGTACAGGAAGCCATCTTCGAGCTTCACCGCCGGGTCAGCAGTCTGCCCGACCTGGGCGAGCTGGTGCGTGATGCCGTTCTCACCGGGCTGCCCCACAGCCGCGACCTGAAGGACGACCTTGCGGAGCTGCGGAAGCTGCTGCCGAAGGAGGAGCCCAAGATCGTCCCGGCGACGAACTCGATGGAGGATCTGCTGGCGCGTCTCGGTGCAGCCAGGGCCAAGAGGGAAACCTCCGTCTGGACCCCCGCCGAGAAGCAGATCATCGACGCCGCCCGCACCGCCGTCGCCGAACTCGAACACGCCGTCGCCGTCGTCGAAGGCATGCGCGTGGCCCGCGAGCACTACGGCATCGACATCGCGGGCGAACGCGCCGGTGCCCTCGCCGACCTCGAAGCCCGCATCGCCGAGGCAACCGCGAAGCGAGACGCGCTGAACGCCGAGCTGAAGTCGCTGGGTGGCAAGAAGGGCAGCCGCGCCCAGGCCCTCGCCCGCGCCGAGGCCGAGCTGGCGGCGCTGCAGGAGCGCCGGGAGGCCATGAAGGCCGAGGTCGCCGCTGAAGAGCGACAGGCCCAGGACGCCATCGCCAAGGTACGGGCCACGGTCGACGCCGAGGTCGCCAAGGTGTCGGCCGGAGTGCAGCGACAGGTCGCCGACCTCGAAGCGCGTCGGGTCGAGCTGACCGAAGCCGTCTCGGCGCTCGCGGCTCGCGTCGGCGCCCTCGATGACACGCCCGCCCAGGAAGACGACGAGGTGCCCGTCCTCGCGCTCATGGACCCCGCCGACCTCACACGGGCGCTGGAAGGGCAAGGGCTGCGCTACGCCCCCGCATGGCCGACCCGCTTCCTCGTCGCCGCCTTGGCTGCCCGCCGGGTGGGCTCGCTGCTGCTTCTGGCTGGCCCCACCGGCACCGGCAAGACACGCCTCGTGCGCCAGGTCGCAGGCCTGCTCGAAGGCTCTGGTCAGCACACCATCCCCGTGAGGCCCGAGTGGCTCGCGGCCTCGGATCTGCTCGGGTACGTCGACCCCATCCGAGACACCTTCGCGCCCACCGACTTCGTGGCGGCGGTGCGCGCGGCCACGGTCACCGACTTCCGCAACGCGGCCTCGGGCGATGCGCCGGACGCGCCCGTGCCCTGGTTCCTCCTGCTGGACGAGCTGAACCTCGCCCGCGTCGAGAACTTCGGTGCCGACCTGCTCTCGGCGCTGGACGCGCCCGGCGGCGACCCGGCGCGGGTGCTGCGCCTGTTTCCCGAGGACGTCCGCACTGGCTGGCTCCGCGAGTGGGACGCCTTGAAGGAGCGCGGCGACCTCGACGCCCGCGAGACTTGGCGTGCCGACCTGCTCGGCCGCATGTTCGACCCTGGCGCCCACAGGCAGACCGGCGCCGCCGCCGCCCACCTGCTCACGCTCCCCCCGAACCTCGTGGTCTGCGGCACGCTCAACACTGACCGCCACACCCACGAGCTGTCGCCCAAGGTCTTCGACCGCAGCTTCGTGCTCCAGATGCCCGCGCCGAGTCTGGACGAGGTGCTGCGGAAGGGCGGGGCGGCGGCCTTCGCCGAGGGGGCCTCCCCGGCCCGCTACCGCCTCCCCGACCCGCCGGCAGGGGTAGACCCGCTCTCGACCACGCCCGAGCTTCTGGACGGCTTCCAGCGCGCCATCGAGGCCCTGCGCCCGGCCGGCCTGATGCCCTCCTTCCGGCTGGCCCGGAACGCCCGCGCCTACCTCGCCGAAGCGGCGGCCTGGCCGGGGCTCGGGTCCGACACCGGCCGCTTGCTGGGCGACCTCGTTCACCTCCTGCTGCTCCCCCGCCTCGACTGCTCGGCCGACGCCGCCCGGCAGGCGCTCCAGGCGCTCACCGAGGTCACCCGGTCCTGGGGCAACGCCGACCTCGACCGCGAGCTGGTCGAGCTGCGGGCGCGGGCCGACGACGCCCGGCACGGAGACTTCCGAGGCCTGGCCTGATGCCTTGGACCGTCGGTGGGATCGCAGTGCCCGATGGTGGGTCGGCGGTCGTGCTGAGCACCGCCGAGCCGCTGGTCGTCGCTGGGAGCGGCATCCAGGCCGTGTGCGTCGAGGGCTGGGAGTCGCACCCCTTCGAGGACACCGGAGACGGCTGGACGCCCGCGCCGCAGCTCCGTCACCGCCTGGAGACCGCCGGGCGGCTCACCCTCGCCATTGCCACCGTCGAGGGCGACCGCCGCATTCCCGTCGACCGGGAGCCCGTGAAGCTCTCGCCGGACGAGCTGGCCGTGCTGCTGGCCGACCTGGGCGAGCTGTCGCTGTCCTTTGAGGACCCCGACATCTATGGCGAACTCTGGTCGGCGGCGTCGTCCGAGAGCCGGGCAGCACGAACCCGCGACGAGCGCATGCAGGCCCTCGCCGACGCCTTCGGGCTCCACCTGCCGCCCCTGCTCGCCCGCCCGCTGCGGACCCTGGCCTTCGAGTCGGGGCCGGTCCCTGTGTCCCGCGCTCGCCCCTCGCCGCGCACCCTCATCGAGCGCAAGCTGCACCCGGAGCGCACCCACGTCCTCGGCATCGCCGCCGTCGAGAAGCCGAGCGAGGTGGACTACCGCTGGCTTCGCGTGGTGACCGAGGCCACCGCGACCTACGCCGCCCGCCGTGTGCGCGCCTACGGCGACATTCGTGACCAGGCGCGGCCCGAGCGCGACCCCTGGCGGGCACACCTCGACCACCTCCGCGCCGCCCTCGGCCACCAGGCGCTCCGGTCAGTCCCGCGAGGACGGGCCACCGAGCCGACGTGGAGCCTGACCCGCTCCGTGCATGGCGGGGCCATCTACCGGGCGGTGGAGGACGCCGAGGTCCGAGAGCGCATCCACGCCGCCCGCGACTGGACGCCGGGCATGGAGAACCTGTCGCTCTTCCCGGTCGCCAACCACAGCCACCTCTACGAGCTGTGGGTGTTCTTCTCGCTGGTCGAGATCCTGCGCGCCCGCTTCGGCTTCCGCTTCGTGGACCCCGAGCCCCAGTGGGTCGCCGACTATGTGCGCTACGTCCCCGAGGCCCGGGGCTGGCAGTTCACCCGGCCGGTCGAGCTGGCCCTGACCACGACGGCCCTCGACGGCGAGACCCCCATCCGTCTGCGGGCCACCCTTCGGCACGAGCCCCGCCTGGACGCCCGCAAGGCGAGCCACCTCACGCCCGACGTGCATCTCGTGCTCGAAGGGGGCGAAGAGGGCCGCGAGCGCCGCACGGTCCACGTCCTCGACGCCAAGTACTCGGTGACCGACCCGCTCACCCACGCCCGCGACACCGCCCGGCGCAAGTACCTCGAGGACCTCGCCGAGCGCTTCAGGACTCGCGAGAATGACCCCCACCCTGCTCGACAGTCCGCAATAGACGTTGCCCAGAGGCAGCCGCCCTGACGATCTGACGCTCATTGAAGAGGCGCCCCCAGAGTAGAGGCCAGCCACGCCCTGTCAGGCCGCCAGCACCTCGACCTGTTCTGGCGCCCGCTGACGCTTGGGGCGCCGTCCCCGCCGAGACCTCGCGGCCTGCGTGATCAGCTCCCTGCCCAGGGGAGACATGCGGTCGAGGGCGGTCGCCTCGATCACGCCCCGGATCGAGCGCTCGGTCCTCAGATGGAAGTGCCGGTGTTGGGTGTGCCGGAACCACCGGCCAGTGCGTTCGCAGGCGTTGCTCGTCGCGCGCCAGTGGGCGTGCCGCAGGAAGGGCGAGAGGCTGGCGAAGTGGTCCTCTCCCATCTTGTCCTGGAGACGTCGAAGCGGGAGATACCGGGAGGCATCAGGCTGAAGCCGCAGAGCTTCGTAGCGGCGCCAGGCCTCCCCAGGATCACGCCGGTGGCCCTCCTTGTCCCTCCAGATGCCGTACCAGGGCTGCATGAACTCGTGCGCAGCCTTGAGCGTCTCCCCCATCGGGCTGTCGAACAGACGCTCCCACTGCTGGAGCTGGGGTGGCGTCAGGTCCGCCCTGCGCCGGAGCAGGGTGTGCCGCATCCCCTCAAGCGTCTTCTTGACGTCACCAACCTCCGCCCAGGATGTCCAGGGCTCGGGGGGAGAAGAGGGCACGACGGGCTCCTCTCCAGCCGAGAGCGCTGCGGCGACCTCCTGTGGACTCAACTCCGGTAGCTCGGTCGGCATCTGCACCGTACCGCGCAGCCACGCCCGCACGGCGTTCCGGGAGTGACCGGTGGCCTGCACGATGGCCTTGATGCTGAGGCCATCCGCCCGTAGCTGCCGGACCAGGGCGATGCGGACGGCTCGGTCGAGCGGTCCGGGGTTCTCCGGTTCATGGCGCTGTGGGAGCCGCCCGCCCTTCCTCCTGCTCGGCCGAGGAACACGCGGGATCGCTGACATCACCTCCTGGATGAGCTTCTCGGCCCCCTTCACGAACAGGCGGGTCTCGTGGAACAGACAGAGTTGATGCGCCGCCTCGGGCCAGACCCGACCGAGCGCGGCCGGGTAGAGCGACGAGCCGTCGGTGACGACCTGCTCAGGCTGGATGCCCAGCTCGCTCAGCCGAGCCAGGAAGCGCTCAACCCCCTGGCCATCCACCGAGCTGCTCACGAGTTGGTAGCCCACGAGCCGATCGCCGACGGGCGTCCCTGGCTCCACCGCAAGAAGCAGCGCCAGACGCCCTTGGTACACCTCATCCAGGCAGAGCACCCCTGAGAACGTCTCCACCACCCAGGGCTCGTACTCCTCGCTCAGGTCGATACCCTCGGTCCACGCCCTCACCCAACCGCGAACGCTGGCTTCGCTGGGGCGAAGCCCGAAGTCACGGGCCATGCGACAGGGAACCTTCGAGAACGCCATACCATCCGAGATGACGGAGGCGACCGCTGTGCGGACGACGCGGTTGGTGTAGATCGCGTTGCGACGCAGGAAGGGCGGCTGAGCTCGGAACCACCGCTGACAGGTCGGGCAGTGGTAGACGCCGACCGCGATGTCCAGGGCCCTGGGACCGTCGAGGTGGAGGTCGAGGGCGACCCGCCCCGTCGACCACTGGCGCGGCCGCCGGTCTCCACAGCCTTCACAGGCCAGAGTCGCTGGGCAGAACGACACCCTCTTGACGGAGAACCGGGTGGTGAAGATGGCTCCGGGGGCGGACATATTCTGGTTGTATGCACGCCTGGATCGCGATCAAGTGCTTTCGACGGTGATCTCTGAGGGCAGGGGCCAACGTCTGTTGCGGACTGTCGAGCAGGGTGGGGGTCATTCTCGCGAGCGGCGAAGCCGAGCGTCCCACCACCTCGTTCGTGGCGTTGCCCAGTCCCGACGCCGGCACACGGGCGCTCATGACCCGCATCGACCAGCTCCAGCGGACGCGGGGCGACTGGCGGGGAGAGCGGGCCAGCCTCGCCGTGCATGCGACGAATCGGCACGGGCTGGCGTGGGGAGCCGTGGACGCCCGGCCCGGCCCGGACGGCAGCTTGGGCCTGCGGCAGTTCCTGACCCTGGCCCTGCACTACCACCGATACGAGCTGCGCCACCTCTGCGGCCAGTGCGGGCAGGTGCTCACGCTGGACGACCTGCACGTCCGACCGGCCGGGGCGACCCGCTACACGTCGGCCTCGACCGAGGAACGCAAGCTGGCGGCCCACCGCGACGGGGGCCTGGGGACCTGGGTCACGCCGTCGGCCGACGAGCTCGTCTACGGCTGCCCCGACTGCGGGCACGAGTGGCGACGGCATGCCTGCCGCAACGGCCACGTCCTGCTGAAGTACGGCGCGCTGACGCCGCACCGACGGCTCGATGATGCCGACGGCAACGTGGTGTGCAGCGTGTGCGGGCACTACCTGCGGGGGCGGTCGTGGTGAGCCGGTGCTCGACGCTCTACTCGTAGCGCCAAGGCGACAACACCAACGTCGCCGCCCGCGCCTCTTCCTGCGTCACCCGCCCCTGCAACGCCGCGACAAGGTCCTCCTGGTCGGGCTGCCCCAACGTGAGCCGGTATAGCATCCGCTGCTGCTTGAGCTGCTCCAGTCTCTCGTTGGCTTCACTCAACGGCACGTCGAAGACGAGCCGCTCGACCGCGGCATCGCGACAGATCCACCACGGCGCCAGGCCGGCCTCGTCCTCGGCGAAGCGGTCATCGGCCCGGTTGGCCACGTCCTGCCAGGGGCTCTCGAAGGGTGCGAGCCTGCGCCGCTTCAGCTTGCTCGCCAAGGCTCGACGAACCGCCAGACCGCCGTACCGGTCCACCCGTCCTTCCCGCTGCTCCAGGTCCACCGGGTTGCCCGGAAGGTCCCAGTGCGCGACGCGGGCGCACCACGCATGGAAGTCCAACCCCTCCTGACCCACCGAGGTGCTCGCGAGCACATGCGGCCAGAAGGGACTGTTGAAGGCGCCCCGGAGCTCGTCCTGCCGCGCAGAGGCCGAGCGTCCGGTGTCGGCCTTCCCGGCTCGATGCTGCTGCACCTCGGCGGTGAAGGGCAGCGCGGCATGCGCCCGCAATCGCAGATCCTGCTGGCCACCGAGCCCATGGAACACGAACGAGGAGGTCCGCAGCGAGAGCGCATCCTCGAGGGCCTTGGCGGCCTCCGAGGGGGAGCTTCCCCGTAGCGTGCGGGTGATCCAGAGGTGCTCGTCGAGCACGGACTCCAGGTTCCCTTCGAGGATCGCTGCCTGGATGCTGCTCCGATACCCGCGCCCGTCCGCGTCTTCGGCGCCCCGGCTTCGGGTCGTGCCCAATCGCTGCAGGCTGGACTCCATCCACGGGTTGTTCAGGTAGCTCCGCAGTCCGCTCCAGCTCGTGCGAAGCGCACTGGACAGACCGTCCCAGTCGGCCACCAACCCGTGCCTTGCGAGGCTTCGCCCCAGCACGACGCCAGCTCCGCTCAGGCTGGTCTCGACCAGGGTGTCCAGCTCGGCGGCGCTGATGCTGTCCAAGGGCTCGGTGGTGGCCTGGCCCCACTCTTCGACGACCCGTTCGAGGCTCTTGTCGCCGGCGGTGTCCTTTAGGCTCAGGTCGCGGGCGAGCGTGGTCCAGGCAGACTGGCTCGTTGTCCACATGCCGAGCCGACGCTCCAGCGCGACGACGAGCTCAGGCAGGGGTCGAGGGGCACCCTTCCGCCGCCGGACCACTACGCCGTGCTCGGCGAGCGCATCGCGGACACACCGCTTCGCCTCGGAGACGAGCCCTCGTCGGGAGCGCGCACCCAGTGTTGCGGGATCGAGGAGCGTGATCAAGGCTGGCGACGGGTGGAAGAACGCCAGGTTCTCCCGCGACGGGCCGAGCATCACCTTTTCGGTCACCTTCGCGTAGGTCGTCTTGCCGCCCCGAAGAAGCAGGCGCTCGACGTCATAGGACAACAGCGCGGCCACCGCGCGCGGTGTCGCGCGGAAGCGACTGAACAGCAGCACCTTTGCGGGGGCGACCGTCTTCCAGGCGCCCGCTGTCTCCCACCACGGCAGCGAAGGGGCGACCCAAGGCACTGCGAGCTGCTCTGGAGGCACCTGCTCGCGGAGCGCTCGCACCCGAGGGTGCGCCCAGACCTTGGGGCCGTTGAACCGCTTCGGGTCTTGGGCACGAAGGTAGATCCCGTCGCTCTCGGGGGCCAACAGCCTGGCCTCCTTCCAAGGCTTGTATCGGGAGCCGAGGGTCTGCATGGCCAGCGGCACGCTGTTCCAGTACTGGATGGCCGCGCCGACCTTCCGACCGCCGGCATCCTCGTCGCCGTGCCCCTGGAAGCAGGCGACCTGATGGCGGTAGGCGGCGAAGTCGGACGGGTGGAGCGGAGCAGGGACCGGGACCTGCCGCGTGGCCTGCTGGCCGAGCTCGTGGCCGAAGCGCTCGGTTCGTGCCATCACCCCGCGCAGTGCCTCCTCGATGTCCGCTTTGGCCTTGCGCGTCTGCGGACCGAGAGGCTTGCTGGAGCGGAGGCCCCTCGCGTAGTCGCGGAAGCGCTCCTCCAGCGCTTCGCGTTGCTTCGTCGCCCGGGTGTCGCCCGGACCGCCGAACAGCCACTCCACCAGGGAGAAGAACTGCTCGTGGTGGGACTGCCCGTCGAAAGCGGTCTCGAACTCGCCGCCGAACAGACGAAAGGGAGTTGCGGACAGGAGCAGCACCGCGGGTCCGCGACCCGGCGCTCCGACCATCTCCCGCGCAATGTCCGAGCCGCGGTCCTCGCCCCGCAGCAGGTCCGAGAAGCGCTGGAACTCGTCGAAGATGACGAGGTCGGGACGGAGCTGCTCCAGTCCAGCGCGGGCCAGTGCGATTCGGAGCTGCTGGATGGCGTCGAGGGGATCGCGTTCGACCCGCCGCCGGATCCGCGGCGGGAGGTGCTGTCCCGGCTCCAGGCCGAGCTGCCGTCGCACGACGTCGAAGAACGTGCTTGCCAGGCCTGACTTAGGCTTGGTCCGCCGGTCCTTGATCCAGTCTCCCCAGCTCTTCTTCGCTTCCCGCTGAAGCCAGTGGCCGCCTCCCCAACTCTCCAGCCCCGGGTACCGGGCTTCCAGCAGGTTGTGGATCAGCGCCCGCTCCTCGGCCTTGCCGTCGCGACGCTTGCCAGCGCGATCGGGCAGGCTGGTGTCGGGGGTGAGGGTCAACAGGTGCAGCGGCACACCGTCATCCAGCTCGCGGTTGGGCAGCAGGGTGAGCCGGTCGACGTCTGTACCCGCTCCTTCCCGCTCCGCCTCGTCGTCCAGCGCCTTGAGCAGGCTGTCCCGGTTCTGCCCGGCGATGGCCAGCGAGCTGCAGACGTAGAACACCTTGAGCGGCCCCTGCCCGGTGCCCCGGCGGCGGTCGACGAGGTGCCGGAGGACCTCGCGAGCCACCACCGTCTTGCCCAGGCCCACCTCGTCGGCGACGAGGAAGCGGCGCACCCGCCGCCGGCCGTCGAAGGCACGCAGGGCCGCTCGAATCGTGGCGCGCTGGAAGTGCTTCGGCTCGCTCATCCCCCATCCTCCGTCGGCAGGTTGAGCCCGGCGCGAACCACCGCCCAGCTCTGGTCGAAGGCGGCGAGCTGCTTGAGGGCCTCGACCTCATCGGGCTCTTCGGTGCCCGCATAGGCGGCGCGGATCTCGGCAGCCCACACCCGGACCGCTCGGTCGACACGCACGACCGCTTCACGGTCCTTCGCCCAGGCTCGAAGAACCGCTTCGAGGGTGGGGGCGCGCAGAAGCAACCCTCCACCGCCGCCGGCCCCTCGCCCAGACCGCTTCGGCGGCGGCCAGCGTGGATCGGCCTCGTCGCCCGCGATCTCCTGCAGCAGCGTGCGGAGCCAGGCCAGGAACGCCCGCGGTCCCATCAGCCGAGACAGCACCGCGCGATCCCGCTTGACGCCCGGCGGTGGGTCCAGGGGCGTTCGGGCGACCCAGCGGACACCCTGTTCGGGCTCGACCGTGGACCGGAGCTCCAGCACCAGCAGCTCCGTGAGCTGTGGCAGCGGCGGCTTGGGCAAGCCCATCCTGCGGGTGCCCGCGCGCCACGCGAGCAGCCCACCACCACCAAGCAGGCCCACGGATAGGGTGACGCGGTCACGCTTGAGGACAGGAGGGGCGCCCGCATCGCACCACAGCCGGTCCCCCTCCACGCGGAGTCGCGCCTGTGCCCATGCGGCGGCGATGCGGTTGCGGACCTCGTCCAGCTCCTTCTCCTCGGCGTCTTCCGGGGGCGGGCTGCACGCGAGCTGGTCTTCGGACACGGTGTCGGCCACCGACTTCACGAACTCCTCGATGAGTGCATCGCCGACCTCGCGCTTGATCTCGAGCTCTGCCATGCACTCGGCGTTGCCGCCCCCCCACGCGCGCCGCGTGAGGTTGGCGCTGCCCAGCCAGAGCCGGTCGGTGGCACCGGTCCGCATGAGCAGCAGCTTGGCGTGCAGACCCCGGTGGACCTCGACAATCTGATCCTGCTCGTCGCCCTCTCGCTCATCGCCCCCCGCTTCCGGGTCGGCGGCATCGAGGGCGAAGAGCTTGTGGAAGCCCGCCAGCGGTTGCTGCTTCTGCCCTTGGACCCGGTCGAGGGTCTCGCGGGAGCTGAGCAGCCATCGCGGAACCGACTTGCCGCCCAGCTTGCCGAGATCCCGCAGGGTGCCGCCGTCCGCAAAGGGGCTGATGGCCAGCAGGTGGGAGAGCCCCTTGGGAGCACCCGGCAGGCTCACGTCGCGTTCGTTGCCGGTCCACAGCGCCCACGACCGCACCCGCACCACGTCGTCGGGCCATGCCCACGCGACGGTGGCCAACTCGCGCTCCAAGGGCGCGGGCTGGACCCCAGGAAGCCCTGCGCGCTCTGCGAGGAGCCGCCCCGCGGCCGCGATGGAGGCGCTGATGCGGTCACCGCGACCCGGTCGACCGACCGCCACGACCGCGCTGTCCCACGACGTGTCCTGGGTGAGGTTACGGCTCCCGAACCACAACCGCCATGTGACCTGCCTAGGGTCGTCCTCCCGTGCGTACCGGACCAGGGCGAGCTTGGCGTGCCACGAGTCCTTGTTGCCATCGCGGGGGACCTCCCGGAACCAACGGTCGGCAAGCACCAGGGCCGTCTGGCTGCGCCTTTCGGGCACGGTGACCCGGCCTGCCTGGCACACCACGCGGAAGCGGTCGCGCATGCGCTCGCAGGCCCGAGCGAGGGCGGCGTGGCGCATGTCCTCGTGGTCCCGACCCTCACCGGCCAGCGCCATGACGAGCGCCGCGGCAGCGACCAGGTCCACCGAGTAGCTGGACACCAACGCGAGCGTCGTCTCCCAGCCGGGCTCGGGGCTCACGGCATCGAGGACCGCGAGGCTGTCGGTCTTCGCAAGCCCCATCAGCCCACCCCGTGCAGGTCGCGCAGCAGCCGGCGCACCAGGTCCCAGCGGTAGCCGATGGGCACGGCCTTGCCAGCCTTGTCGCCTTTCCAGTCCCGGCGAGCCGCCTCGGCGTGGGCGTTCAAGGGAAGTCGGGCGCGGCGGTCTCCCTTCCGGTCCCGCTCCCACTTCGCGAGCACCGCGCGCAGCTTCTCGTCACCAGGGTCGAAGGCCCCCCGTCGAAGCCAAGCCTGCACCGCCCCCAGCACCGAGCCGAGCCGGCCGATGGCAACGCCATCGGCGGCTACCGCGTCCAGATCGAGGCGCAGCGCGCGGTCCCGGTACCGATCGATCAGGACGGGCAGGAGGTCCCGATGGAGGGTGCTGCTGCTCCGCTTGTCACGGGTGTCCTTGAGGTGTTCGACGCAGGCCAGGTAGAAGCCGCGCGCGAGCGCCGAGAGTGCTGCCGCGTCCCGGGCGCGCTTCAGCGCCGCCCGGTCGGACTTGTCGGCAAGCTTGCGGAGTTCCGTGGACCACGGCTGCTGCCCGTCGGTCGGCACCGCTTCCTTCTGCACGAGCACCGAGAGAAACGCGGGCTGTTTGTCCTCCCGCGAGACGTCCTCGATTCGCTTGCCGAGGAACTCCCGCTCGGCGTCCGTCAAGGCGAAGTCCAGCGCCTTGCCACGAGTGAAGTCCGAGGGCGGGGCGGGGAGGTCCTTGTGGAAGAGGCGGGGTCGCGGGTCGAGGCTCCGGTGCTCGTCGTCGGTCAGCTCGCCCCGTCCGGTTCCTGCTTCGCGCCACCCGTGCAGGGAGGATAAGATGTCCCGCCGCCCTGGCACGACGTCGCCGACCCTGGAGAGGATGCCCCACTGATTGAGGGCGACCCAGTAGGACTGGGATGGCGGGATGCTCACAGGCTTGTCGTGCTTCACCGTGTTGCGGCCGATGGTCCCTTCGCCTTCCACATCGGGCAGGCGCCGGGCGAGGTCCATCTCGGCCTGCCGCAAGGCCTCGGTGGCCTGACCCGGCCGCAGCCCCGGTGTCCGCATCAGGGCGAGGAGCTGCCAGGGCACGAAGAGGGCGTACCGCAGTCGGGTCTGCTGCACCGAGGTGCCTGGGAAGAAGCGATTGGCGTAGCCGAAGTGCAAGGCGAGGACGCCGACCTCATCGCGAACCCCTTGGGCGTCGGCGACAAGCTGGGCCTCGGCGCGATTCAAGGCGTTTCGGGACAGGGCGGCCCAGCCCAGCATGGGGCGTGTCATGCCGCACCACCCATGCGCCGAGGCAAGGCGTGCCAGTGAGGGGGTCGCAGACGGAGGGGGGAACGGTCTGGCATCGAGACGTCACCTCGGCGTGTAGCTGTCTCTTGGTGAGGCGGATTCAAGTGTGGTCTCCGCTCGACTCGAGGCGAAGGTGCAGGCTCCCCTGGACCGGCGTCGGTCGGGTGTCGTAGCTCGTGGTGGAATCGGGCATCTTCCGCTGCCTATCGGTGGTCACTCCCGCACGAGGCGGATCGGTTCAACTAGAACGAAGAGCACCTCCGGCACCCCCGCGCCGAGCACACCCCGCATTCCGAACATCGGTACTCGCCCGGAGTCCCGGACCGACACGGCTGGGCCCACACGTCTCGTCCAAGCACTCGGTCGGGCCACTCTCGGTCTGGTGTGTTCTCCGCGGCGTCGGCCAGGTCGAGCCCAGCCTGTGCCGCCAGGGTGTGGTAGCGACTGCCGCAGCCCGTGCAGGGTCGCGTGCCCCACTCGCTGCCGCAGGCGGTACACATGGCCCACCAGGTCGCGTCTGCCCCATCCGCACGGCGACCTGGGCGAGGCTCGACCATGCCTTCGCCTCCGCACACCGGGCAGAGGTCCATGCCGGCCAGCTTGGCGGGGGCCTCGTCGACGAACCGCTGGAAGGCCCGCACAGCCTCGCGAGGGGCGACCGCGAACGCCTGCTTGGCGGCCTTGGCCCGGCGCGCGACGGTATCCAGCTCCTTCGCCTTCGCCGACGCCCACGCAGCCGACGCTGCGAGGTCTTCCGGTGTCGGCGGCCTCAAAGCGACCAGATGTGGCTCCTGGTAGCGAATCCACGTCCACGTCCTGGGCAGCTGCTCGAGGGCGCGCACCTCGGTCGCCACCGGGTAGGCCGGACTCGCCGCGCGAACGAGCCACCCGCGAAGGAGCCTCGCCATCCGCTCTTCGGAGTCGATGCCCCATGGCGAACAGCCGAACAGAACGGTCTTCCCGCGGAAGGTCCACCCACCGGCGCGGTCCACGTCCGCCACGGCTGTGGGGGCGCCAACGTGAACAAGCACCACGTCAGCCTTGTTGCTGTCGAGGCTCTGGACGAGGCCCTGGAGCGCGTCAGGGTCTGCGCCGGAGAGGTCAGCACATAGGGGCACGAGCGACAGCGAACGGTCGGTCGAGAGGCGCACGACGCCTCCGTCGTCCTGTGTGATGGACACAGGAAGGCTCCCGGCGCGGCTCGCGCGCCAACGTCCCGGCCCCTGCTCTTGGAGCGACCAACCCAGGTCCACGAGGCCGCGCACCACGAGATGCAGCACGAAGCGGTCCCAGCAACCCGCCTCCGTGCTTCGCCGCTTCGCGCGTTGTTGCTGTGTCTCCTGGCGCTTGTGGCCGTACTTCACCCAGGCGCGCCACAGCGCGGCGACCTTCCGGTAGTGGGGGTCGTTGACCAGAATGTTCGTTGGCTTCAACGACAGCGCGACGGACTGCCTGCGCGGCACCTGGCGATACAGCGACGCGTCCAGCAGTGACTGGAGGTCCCGCTGGGCCAGCTCGAGACGCTGCATTGTCCGTGACAGCTCCTCCTCGGTCTTCGACTCCAGCGTGTCCGACCACAGCTCGGAGATGCGACCAGCGCGCCTGTAGGAGGTCCGCTGCATCTGCTCGCTGTAGTCCCGGCTTGCATCGAGGATCTCCTTGATCTTCCGCAGCTCCTCGAGGCGCTTGGCGAGGTAGGCGAGCAGGTGGTCGACGAGCCGCACGGCGACGCGGTTCTCGTACAGGTTCCACTCGTCTTCAATCTGGCGCGCAAGCACCCGCGAGGGCTGGATGCTGCGCAGTGTTCGGTGCTCCCAGTCGCCGGGGTGGGAGACCAGATCAGCCACTGCGCGCACCGGGATCCGCCGCGCTCGAGACACCGGAAGACGCTCTTCCTCCACGCGCAGATGGAGACGCGGCCGATGGCAGACGTGCTGGAGATGCCGAAGGTGTCGGGCGATCTCCAGGTCGAGCGGCTGTGGTCGAGCACGCTCGGCGAGCTTCTGGGCCACCGGAGGCGTGGCCGCCATCGCTTCCCACGATGCGGAGTCTCCAACCGCCTCGGCGAGGCGGACCACCGCGTCCGTGTCGAGCTCCGCTGGCCACCGCCCGAGCGCAGTGGTGCCTTCCGGCAAGCCCGCCGTCTCGTCGCCGAAGCGCCCGCCTTCACGGGTCCACGCGTCGCAGAGAAACGTCGTTGGTAGGTGGGCGCGCGCCCTCCCGCCGATTCGCGGTCGGAAGCCGGTCACACCAACTCCTCGCCCTTCTTCGCGGCGATCTCGTTCTCAATCAGCGCGATGCAGCGCTCGGGCGGGTTCTTCTTGTCGAGCTTGTCCCAGGTCGTGAGGAGCTGCTCGCTCAGCTCTTCCAGGGCGGTCGTACGGACGTCGTGACGGTCCTTGAGCTTGCGCAGCACCTTGGTAACGAGCAGGTGGTCCATCGCCTCGCCAACGCTGCCACCGGCTTCCACGACCACCGGAAGGTACCTAGCGAGCTGATGCTCGAGTCGGTTGCCCCACCCGACCCGAAAACGATTCCCAAGGCTGTCGGCAAACGGCGCGGTGCGGAGCCAGCGGGTCGCGGACTGGACGCTGCGGGCTTGCTTGTCAGCAGCATCCGCGAAGACCGCCTCGAGCTTCTGGTAGGAGATCGGGTTGCGGTGACGCCGCTCCTCGACCTGAAAGTGTGCGGCCTCGGTCTTGCGAGGCATCTCCATCACATGGGCGCGGTCGTAGGTCTTGTCGGCGAACTCAGCGGTGCTCTCGTCGTGGTTCGCCGTGCCCACGAACCAGACATTGGGCGGAATGGGAAGGTGGCGCCCTTCGACCATCAGCCTGGGAGCGCTCGAGACCGGGTCGTTGACCAGGGTGAGCCGTCGTGCGTCCATGGGCTGCTCCAGCGCGGACAAGAAGTCGGCGAAGAACTGCTCGGGTCGGGAGAGGTTGACCTCGTCCAGCACCATCATGAACAGCCGGTCGCGGTTGGCGGGCGTTCCAGCGCGGTAGAGCGCCTGGAGGAAGTTCGTCGCGTAGTAGTGCCGGTGGAAGGCGTTGTAGTACCCGACGAGGTCCTGACGATCGCGCCAACCAGCCTGGACCTCGACGACCTCGATGTCACCGTTCACGGCGCTGGCGAAGGCCAGCGGCAGACTCGTCTTGCCCGTGCCGGAGATGCCCTGCAGGAGCATCAACCGGGTCATGGCGAGCCCGCCCAGGAAGGCCCGCACGTCTCGCTCGGCGTAGTACAGCGTGCGGCCCTCGACCCCCGTCGCGATGCGGTGGCGCAGGTCTTCCGCGAAGTCCCGGAGCGACGGGGTTGCACGGCCGAGGGGTGTCGTGGTGCGCGCTTCGTTCTGCAGCTCCTCGCTCTCGTCCAGGCTCGTCAGGGCGGTCATCGGGTTCCGGTGGTCTTCCTGCCGCGTGAGCTCGTCCACGCGCGCTCGGAGCTCATCCACGGCTCCGTCGAGGAGCTGCTTGTGGACCTCGAGCGCCTCCTTCTGCTTCTTCAGCGCCTCGAGCTCGATCGCCGCGAGGCGGCGGGTGGACAGCTCGCCCTGCGCCTTTGCGAGGTCCCCCTGCAACACAGCGCGCTCCTCCAGCCACGCCGAACGCTCGCGCTCCAGCTCGGCCAGCCGCTCGGCGGCGCGGGCATCGGGACGCTCACGGAGCTGTTGGGCGAAGGTGTCGCGCTCACCTTCGGCTGCGGTGAGCGCTGCCAGGATCTCCTCCGGCTTTCGGCCGCCGAACCGTCGGTCGAGCTCACGCCGGGACTCGAGGTCCTGGAAGTAGGCGTCGCGCTGGGCACGTGCATCGTTGAGCTGGCTCTTGAGCGACTCGACCTCGTGCCGCAGATCCTCGGTCCGCTCCGCGACCAGGCGCTCGACCTTGCGGTCCTGCGCCGCGCGGTCCTCTTCGAGCATCTCCTTGTCCGCCTGAAGGTCACGCTCGGCGGCACGGTGCACCTTGCGCTTCTCGAGCAGCGCCCTGTCCCACTCCTCGAGTTCTGCTTCACGCTCGTCGAGGGTGGACTTGCGCTTGTCCAGGTCCTCCTGCCACGACGCCTCGGCGGCCTCCCGCTCCTTCTTCAGCGCGTCCCGCAGCTCCGCGAGCCGGTCCTGCCGCTCCTGGTTGATCTCGTCGTCGAGCTCACGTCGGGCCTCGGCCGCGGCAGTGGTGCGAGCAGCGTCCTCCTCGGCCCATTTGTCCGCACGGGCCTTTGCCGCGTCGCGCGCCTCGGCCTCGGCAGCCTCGCGCGCCTTGGCCAGCTCACCGGTCAGGCGCTCCCGCTCTTCCCGCAGGGCGGTCACCTCGTCCTCGACGGGCTTGAGGATGCGAGCCTTCTCGGCGAGAAATCCCTGCTCGGCATTCAGCTCGCGCTCGGTCAGCCGCGCACTCGCCTCGGCCTGCTCGGCCTCCTTCTCCTTGCAGGCCTGCTCGCGGCCTCTCAGCTGTACCTCGCGCTCGTCCGATGTCTCCGAGCGCTGCACCAGTTCCATCTCGAGCTGGTCGAGCTCCGCCTTCTTCGTCTCGAGCTCTTGCTCGACAGCCTTCTTTGCCGACGCGATCTCGGCATCGGCGTCCTTCCTCCGCTGCCGAAGGGACTGCTCCTGGTCTCGCTTCTGGGTGGCAAGGCGGTCCTCCTCCTCCTTGACCGCCGCCTCCCGCTCCCGCGCCTTCTCGAACATCCCCCGGGCGCTGTTCAGCAAGCCCTCGGCACGAGCCAGGGCTGCCTCGAGCGTAGGGCCTGCCTCCTCGGAGACGCCTTCGGTGACCGGCGGACCATGCTCCTCGGCCAGCTCGGCGGTCGCGGCATCCGCGGCGTCGAGGCGTTCGAGCTGCTCGGCCGTGGGCTCATCGACCGGCGGGGGCGTCGGAGCCTTGTTCGGGGTGCGGTTGCGGTTCTGGTTGCGGTGGTTCTTCTTGTTGGCCATGGGCGGAGACCTTGATCAGCGAGGGAGGAGGAGCGACCCCACGGTCGCAAAGGCGGTGTCGACGTGCCCCTGGACCTTCTTCGGCCAGGTCTGGGCGCCGTCGTGGGCGGCTCGGTCGCGAGCGGTGGCGAGCCCATCGAGGCGATGGAGCAGATCGGGATGCGCGCCGCCCGCGGTGCGAAGCGGATGGTCCTCGTCTCGGTCGGCGCACAACAGGCTGAGGACAAGAAGCGGGCGCAGGCTTCCGCTGCCGCTGCGCTCCGCGTACTGCACCTTGCCCCTGCGGACCGAGGACAGCGTCTTCGGGAGCGGGGACTGAAAGCCAAGGTCGGACGCGACCGAGTCGAGGAAGCGCTGGTTGAAGCGCTTGTCGGACCGTGCGAGGCGGGTGAAGGCCGGCGGCTCCGCGTCTCGGTACGGAGCAAGGAGGTGCCGAAGGGCGCGCTCAACGGCACGCTGTGCCTTCACGAGAACGTCGTCCCACTTGTCGAGCGGTGCGTCGTGAAGCTCAGCCTCCAGAAGCGCGCGCTGCATGGCCACGAGCCGCTCACGAACGTCGTCGTGCTGCCGAATGGCCAGGGTCAGACGCTCTTCGACCTTCCAGACGGCTTCGGCCTGGAGGTGACCGAGGGTCGGCTCCGAGCCCTCGGAACCAACCAGCGGCGACAGCCAGGGACGCAAGCCGTTGTGGGTGTCCAGGCGCTCCTCGAGGCGCGCCCGCAGGTCCACCGACTCTCCGTGTCCGAAGGGGTCGTCCACCATCCAGTCGCCTGATTCGTGGCGTCGGACCTGGAGCGCGAGCAGGTAGGGCTCCGGGCGGTCATCCACGAAGGACACCCGACGAAGGCGTGGAACGTCTCGTTCGTCATCGACTTCGTCGAAGTCGCGCTGCCGCCAGTGGCGACGAGCCGCTCGCAGGACATCTCTGGCGCTGGGACGGGCCAGACTGATGGTGTCCCTACTCGTCGGCAGGATGCTGAAGGTCCGGTCGGTCCAGGGGTCGCCCGCCGTGCCGCTGAGCAGGACCGGCCAGCCGTCTTCGTTCAGCTCCACGTCGGCGACGGGCAGATCCCCGGTGAGGAACCGCGGCCAGAGCTTGCCGGAGAAGGGGTCGGACAGGACATGGCCGACGCGCGCCTCGTCAGGCGGGTCCTCTTCGATGTCGTCGAGCATCTTCAGGCCTCGGGCCGTTGGCCTGCCGTCGTGCTCCACCAGAGCCATGTTCTGAAGTTCCAAGACCACCAGACCGGCGAGGTCGGGAGCGATGAGCAGGCGTTCGGCGATTTCTCTGAACTGGGTCACGCCGGCGCGAGCTAGCCCAAGGACCGCGCGCTGGAACAGGTTGATCTTGCGCTCCTTCGGCACCGGCGCCACCACGCGCCAGGTCAGCACCGGCCAGAGCACCCACTTCGCCCGAGGGTCCTTCCCGTGGTTCAGCCGGAGGACGGGCGTGTCTCGCTCGAAGGAGACGAGGCTATCGAACGGTGCCATGCTCGCCTCCACAGAGATCAGTGTAGGCCCGCAGGGCACGAAGCGGCTTGCGAGCACCTTCGCCGCGCACGAAGTCGCGGTCGCCAACAGCCACTAGGAGGCGCTGCTGTCGGCTCATGGCGACGCAGAGTCGGTTCTCCAGCATGAGGTGGCCGAACTTCCGTCGTCGCTGTTCGTCGGTCGCGTCCGGCAGGTCGCTGGACCGAGTCACCGACAGGAAGACGACGTCGAACTCCTTGCCCTGGAACGCATCAACGGTACCGATCCGCAGGCGCTCGACGAGCTTGCCTTCGTGGTTGTAGGTGGTCGCCCACTCGTCGGCGACGCGCCAGCCCCGTGCGTTGTTCGCGGGCTCGGTCAGGCCCACGTCAATCATGGCTCGACCGATCTCGTCGACCTGGGCGCTATAGAAGGAGATGACGCCGAAGGTCAGCCGGGAGTCGTGGTCGATGAGGCGGCGGACCTCCTTGGCGATGGCCCGGGCCTCGGCGGGTCGACTCTTGCTTACCCCTCGGACCTCGCGGCCCCGGTCACCCGGGACATCGAGCCAGTCGGCGGCGCAGGGCTGGTCACCACGGACGTAGCCGGGGAGGTCGTGGACGAAGGCCTCGGCCTTCCGCGGACTCTGGATGGGTCCGTCTTCGTGAACCTCGTAGAACTCGCGGCTGACGTAGGCTCCGAGCACGGGGTGCATGCGGAACTGGGCGTCGAGGGTCACGGTGCGGCGAATGCCGTCCTTCTGCTCGAGTGCGCGGAGCAGAACCCACATGCGCTCGAACAGGCTTGCCTGGACGGCGCGGAGCGTCTGCTCTTCGACCGTGCCCTGGTCGACACCTTCCGCGAGCTGCCGCTCGACGTCGGGCTCGAGCAGGTGTGGCAGCTGGCGATGGTCACCGACCAGGACCACCCGACGCTTGGCCATGCTTAGCGGGATGAAGAGGTCCAGCGGGTTCGCACGGGCAGCCTCGTCGACGATGACGGACTCGAAGGTGGTCTGGCCAGTGTCGATCCCACGCACCCGCCGCATCTCGTTGCCCGCCGCCTGCTGAAGCGTTGCCGCGAGGACGACCGTGTAGTGCTCCAGCGCCTTGCGGACGCCCTGGGGGTCGGTTTCGAGGTCATGGAGGTAGGCGCTCAACACCGCCTCGTCTCCAGAACGCGTGGCGGCGAGGCGTCGATCGACGGTGTCGAGGATCTCGAGTAGGAGCCGCTGGGTGTCGTCGTCCAAGCGCGGCTCCGCGTTGGGTGCAGGCTCCGTGAGGCGGTCGATCAACGCGTCCCGCAGCGGTCGGCCTTCGTCGAGCCACGACGGCACGTCCTCCGGTTCCACGTCGGCGCAGCGCTCGAGGAAGTGGCGCTCCTCATCGGTGAGCAGGCAGTCCAGGCGGCGCAAGGCAACGCGAGCCCTGATGGGGCCGTCGTCAGAGAAAGGCCCTTCATCCACGCGAATGCCTCGCGCGGCTTTGATGCGCAGCTCGGTCTCCTCGGGGTCGCCCAGGGTGGCCGGGCGTTCGATGGAACTCGCCCGCTCCATGGCCTGGTCCCGCTGCGCTGGTGGCAGCAGGTCACCGAGGACGGCCACCAGCTCTCGAATCCGAGCTGCCTGCTCGCTTGGCAGGGAGCGCATGCGAACGCAGGCCAAGACCAGGTTGCGTGCCCGACTGAGCCGCTCCGCCTCCGGTGGGACACGACCCCTTGCGCGCAGCTGTTCCACACGTTCGTCCGCGAACATCTGGCCTGGGTCAACCGAGGTGTCCGAACCTCGTCGCCGCCGGCCAACCTTCACGGCGGGCAGGCCGAAGACCTCAGTGCGTTGCACGACGTTCTCGACGGCATCGTGCTGGGCAGCCGAGACCAGGATGCGGTGCGAGGGCTCGACGCCTTCGTCTGCGAGCACGGCCAGGCAGCGTTCGATTGCCGTGATGACCTTGGTCTTGCCCGTACCCGGCGGTCCCTGGATCAGGCACACGTCTGGCGTGTTGAGGGCCATCTCGATGGCCTCGGTCTGCCGGCGGGTCGGTCTGAACTCGCCGAACACCTCGCGGATGACCGGCCTCAGCTTTGGTCCATCCACGCTGATGCGCGTCCGTCGGGCTGCCGGTGCGGGTCGGCCCTCCATGAGCAGACCGAGCTGCGGGAGCGGGCAGTTTCCGGTGCGAAGCGCCTCTTCGGCTCGCTCTCGGCGCCGGAGACGTGCCTCGTCACCGCCCGTCGACAGATACAGCACCCCCGACTTCGGCGGCCGGGGCTGCTCGTCGTCTTCATCGGGGCCAGCGAGATCGACGAAGCCCTTGTGATCGTTCAGGTCCACGATCGAGGCGCTCAGACGCTGGACACGCGGTCCCTGCGGACGAGGGGCGGCCACGGCCTCCTCCTGGCCGAGTGCAGGAGGGCGGTCTCCGGCCTCAAGCTCGAAGCGACTCCCCTCACCGAGCAGCGAGAGACGCTCGGTGAGGTCCTCGACAGGAGCGAGGTGGAAGCGCCAGCCACCGTCCCGGCGTCGCTCGCAGCGCCGGTAGTCCAGCCAGCCGAAGCTCCGGGCACGGCGCAGCACGTTCTCCCGTTCGAGCCTGTGGTAGTCCTGCCAGACGCGGAGGTAGCTGCCGCTTCCGGCGACTGCCTCGGACAAGGTGGTGCGGACGGCGCCGTGCAGCTCGGACGCCGCCGTCGCGTCCACGATGGAGATCGGGGCGTAGAGCAACATCATGCGCTGGTTGTTGCGTCGGCCGCCGCGCACGACGCGCTCGAGCTGCAGCTTGTCGTCCACTCGGCGGACGTCGGCAGCGACCTTGAGGCCGTAGATGCGGAACGCGTCGAGCCGCCCTCGGGCGTCCCCCGAGATCACCATTCGACGCAGCTTGGGACCACCCGGCGCCGGGGAAATAAACAACCGGTCCTCGAGCCAGGCCGCCACGTCGGCAGCAGTGCCGCTTACCCTATGACCTCGCCGCAGGTCGTCCATGACCTTGTCGTCTAGACCAATCTGCATCTCCTCCGTCACCCGGAGCTCCTGGGTGAACCGTCGGGTCTCCACGATGAGCACGCTCGCGGTGGCCTGGGCGACGTAGGCGAGCACAGGCAGCCCGCTCACCACTACGTCCGTGAGCTCCGTCGTGTCTGCGGGGGTGACCCCTTCGACAGCCCAGACCTGCTCCCCTGCGGTGAGGAGCGTCTGGTCGCCCGAGCGGACCAGAGAGACCTCAGACTCGATGACGGGAATGGAGTCGAGGTCGCCGGACACCGCTCGAATGCGAACTGTGGTGGTAACTCCGCCACCGACCTCGGCGACCTTCATGCGGACCTCCCGATCAGAGCCACACGCTGGGGCTGCGCTGGGTCCTCGAACAGCACCAGCCAGCCGTTCCGCGGGATGATGCGCCCGCGCTCGTCGACAGCGTGGTGCTCCTCAAGGGCGTTGGCAACGGGGGCGACCCAGGCCTGGAAGCCGGGCTTGGTTCGAACCGAGACACCCTGTGGAACCTGCGTGATCTCGACGTGAGGCTCACGAGCTGACTGGCCGGTCCGGCCTTCCGTCACCCTGCGGGGCAGCACCAGCGCGCTCTTGTCCAAGGGGAGCTGGCCGAACCGCATCGCTCCATGGACCACCCCCTTCTTGGGATCCCAGCGGGCGATACGTACGGCAGACACTGACGGGCGGGGCTCGTCACACCAGGGGCAGAGCTTCTCGAGGACAAAGTAGGTTCCGCTGCACGCGGGGCACTTCACCGTCCGGTCTGCCGCGGCGTGCAGGCGGTCCACCCACTCGGCCACGCTCGGGCGCTGCTTGGCATCTCCCAGGCCTTCCTCGAAGGTGCGACGCGCCAGCTCGATCAGGCGGTTCGCCAGAACCAGGTCGGGAGGCAGCCCCGTGGTGCAGACGTTCCGGTCATCCTCGGAATGGCCCACCCACGGCAGTTTGCCCGCGAAGGCTTCCTCCTCGAGCTCGGGCTCGCCGTCGTTGACCAGGTCTCCGACGAAGGGATGCGTCAGGGTCAGGGTCTGCCAGACCAGCACGGCGAAGGCCCAGGCATCCGAGAGCGACGTACAACCCGACTTGCGGGCCACGACCTCGGGGGCCCCGTAGCCGGGGGTGTAGATGGCCCGTCGTGGGTCGGCCTCGTGGCTGAGGTTGTCGAGATCGATGAGCCAGGCTTCGAGGGCCTCGACGGGCTCCGAGACGAAGACGTTGTTGTGGGAGACGTCAGCGTAGACGACCCCGCGCGCGTGCAGTCCCAGCAGAGCCTCACCGGCGTGCGCGAGCAGTCGCAGTCGGCGGCGCAGACCGCCCGTGTCGATGTGCCACTGGAGCAGACCCGACGGCGGCGCGTCGATGAGGTCCTTGATGGCAACCATGTCACCGAGGAACTCCGCCACGTAGCCGACATGCGGCGGACGGAGCACCGCGAGGGGGCGGGCGACGTGCAGTCCGCCGAGGTCCAGCCGCCGCACGAAGGCGAACTGGCGCCGCAGGGCCTCCGCATCGCTACGCGGATGGAGCAGCTTCACGATGCGTCGGCCGCCTTCGGCCAGCCACACCTCGCCCTGTCCGCCCTTCCCGATGCGTCGAGACAGGGTGTGAACAGCGCCGGTTTCATCGATGACTTGTTGAATGGGACTCATGGCTTCCACATGACGAGTAGGGTCTTGTCGTCTCGATGGTGAGGGACGGGCCAGTTGCGCAGCTCCCTCGCCAACGCGACACCGGGGCGGAGGAGAAGACCCAGCTCGTCCACCGCCCACCGAGCCAGGTCTCCGAGACGCCGGGGTTCGAGGTCTTCGGACACGCCGTCGGTGGCCAGCACCAGGACCTCGCCCTGCGCGAGGGGGGCTGCCATGGCGAGCGACCAGTCGGCGAGGGTATGGGGGGTGCCCAGCGCATGCGTGAGCCCGAAGCCGTCGGTCTTCGACGGATGGGTCTTCACGTCGCCATGGGCGTCCCTTCGGGCGAGCAGACCATCTCCGAGCTGGGCGTAGACAGCTCGGCCGTGGTCGTCCTCGGCGTACACGATGCAGGTCGTCGCCGCCTCGTGGCGTGGCACGTCTCGCAAGCGCAGGCGCCACGCGGGCTCGAGCAGGCGCACGAGGTCCTCGGCGCTGCCCGCAGGCGAGCGCTTCCAGAGCCGCCAGGCGTCCCGCGCGGCGAGCGTCGCGGCGCGGGCCCCCTCCCGCGAGCGGGAGCGGCTTCCCATGCCGTCGCACACCACGGCCAGGGCCGCGCGCGAGTCGGGCATCGCCAGCCAGGCATCCTGGCACGGCATCCCGTCGAGCGCGTGCGCTGGCCCGCGCACGCTGCTGGCGACCACGCGGACCACTACAGGTCCCAGCCGTCGTCGGCGACGCTGACCGGAGCGCTGTTGGGGTTCGCGCTGCGCGACCGCGCGGACACACTCATGGTCACGAGCTGGAAGAACTGGCGGATCTGCCGCGCCTCGTCGGCGCTGTAGACCCTCGCCTCGGGATCGGCGAGGAAGGCCCGCAGCACGTTGTGGTCGGCATCGGCACCGATGGCGAGGGCCATGCGGAAGGCCTTTCCCCCGCGCTCGCTCTCGAGGAGCTTGCGGAGTGGCTCGACCTCGGAGCCTGGAGGGGTGGGCTGTCCGTCCGAGACGAGAACGATGGTCGGCCGGTACGCGCGGCCCGACACCACGGAGCGGTCCTCGACCATCCCTCGTGCGATGTCGAAGGCAGCACCCATGGGAGTGCCTCCCCGGGCGCTCAGGTCCGACCAGGAGGCTTCCCGGGCAGGTGCGAACGGTAGGTGGGTCTTGGCCTGTCCGCCGAAGGTGATGACGGAGACGTGGATCTCCGCCCGGAGGTCGGCCTCGTCCTGGAAGGCCTCGAGCATCTCGCGGACGGCGTGGTTGAGGGCCTGGATCTTCCCGTCGACGCCCATGCTGCCGGAGACGTCGGCGAGCAGGATGACAGGGAGGGGTCGGGCGGTCTGGGTGGTGAACTCCTTGAGACGGCTCATGGGGTGCACTTCCTTTGCAGTGGTGTGAGTGGGCTCGGGGCCGAGGTTGCCGCCGAGAGAGCGGTAGTTGTCGTTGTTGAAGCGGCTGACGATGTCTTCGTGGTACTTGGCGAATCCCATCTGGCCCTCCTCACGCCACCCGGCGGGCAGCGCGGTCGCGGAGCGCGTGGGGGTTCTTGTTGCGGTAGACCGTGAGGACCTGGCCGTCGTGAGCGCAGACGACCTCGATTCCCCCCCAACGGGACAGGTCGAGGCCACGCTGGGCGTGGAATCGCACCTCGCGCCAGCCGAGGATGTAGACGTCCGCGCCGCGGATGGCGCGATGCTTGCCGTAGGCGATGACGAGGTCGATGGCTTTGGTCGGAATCCCACGGCTGCGGGAGCGGTCGATGGCGTGTCGGGTCAGCTTGGTGTTCATGAGGGTCTCCTGGGCGGCCCGCCGTTGTGGCGTGGCTCGCAGTCCTCCATTCCAAGTCCCGTGCCAAGGTGGCCGTAGAGGCTGATAAGTAAGTCAGGAACGTCGTTTCAGAAGCTCCACCCCTTTCGGCGAGCCTCGATATCGACCGAACGTCGGCACGTTCATTCCGCATCGTTGGCATGATCATTCCGCCGCCACTTCCGCAGCGTCCTGTCGCTGATTCGAACCAACTCTCCTTCCGGCTTCCCCGCCTTCGAGGCCAGCGCCGCGACCTCGTGGCCGAACCAGCCCTTGAAGTCCGCGATCAGTCCTTCGGGGTCCAGCGGACCATCCTCGAGAAGCGCGGGGTCGATGGCGCGCCGGTCGGCGAAGGCCCGCGCGAGCGTTCGTCCCACAGCCCCGGCCTCTGCCGCGCCCCCGTCGAGTGCCTGCAGGGCGTACTCCGTGGCCTCCATCACCGTGAGCGGAGCGTCGTCATCCGCCCGTGCGGCAAGGAATCGCCAGGCTACGCGGAACAGGTCGCGCACGTTTCCCGGCAGGGGATGCGCGCGAAGCGCTCGTAGGAAGCGGGCATGGTGCTTCTGCGCCAGGCGGGCGTAGCGCAGCGGAGCGGCGGCGCGAGCCGCGGCCTCCTCCAGCACGGTGGGCCAGAGCCAGTCGAGCTCCTCGGGGACCTCGCGCAGGGGGGGCACGGTCAGGGTGAACGCTCGGATCCGATCGAGGAAGTCGGCGTCGAGGGCTTCTCGAAGTACGTCGGGGGTCAGGTTGGTCGCCGTGAGGAGACGGAGATCGGTGCGCTTCACCTCCGAACTGCCCAGCGGCTGGTAGACCCCCTCCTCGAGCACCTTGATGAGCAAGCGCTGGAGATCCTTGGAGACATCACCAATCTCGTCGAGGAACAGGGTGTCGCCATCTGCGCGAGCGAGCAGGCCTTCGCGGTCCTTCTTGGCGTCGGTGAAGGCCCCCGCGACGTAGCCGAAGAGCTCCGCCCGCATGGTCTCGGGCGTGTACTGCCCGCAGGGGACCGCGGGCCAAGCGCCGTCGAGATCGGCCTTCCGAAACGGACTGGCGAAGCGGATCCACGAAGCCAGCGTGGTCTTGCCCGTGCCTCGCTCCCCGAGGATGAGCACCGGGACCTTGAGGCGGGCCACCCGGCGTGCATCGTCGTAGAGCCGCTTCAGGCGGTCGGACTTGAACTGCCGGGGGTCCCACCGGACGCGGCGATCGTGCTCCGTCGCGGTGGACGGCCGCGTGTCCTGCCAGCGCTTGAAAAAGGTGTCCACGCCGAGAGAGAGGGGCACCACCGCTGGCCGGCCCTTGCGCTCCGACGCCCGGATGGACTGAACAGCGGTGTAGGGCGCCTCGATGAAGCCTGTCTCCGCCATGAGCACCCAGACCGTGTGCATGGCCGCGGTACCCGGCGACAGATGCACGACGAGCTCCCGTCCTCGGAATCGACGGCGGAAGCGGGGCAGCTTGGTCCTGAGCCAGTCGTAGATGGCTGCGTGGTCGGTGGGGTCGTCGTGGACCCACACCTGAGGGTGGAGCTGCACGGTGGGCGCACGCTCGGCCAGGGCCTCGACCAGGTCGGAGTAGATCCGGTCGTGCATCGCGGCTTCGGCGCCACCTTGGCGTAGGACGACGACGTCCGTGATCCGGTCGGCGTAGGGCGAAGCCGGGTCGGTCAGAAGCGTCAGCGTAGGGCCTGGGATCACGCCGTTGGCGGTCTCCCGGAAGGCGCCACCGCTCTTGAGGCGCTCGTAGGGGTCGTTGCGCGTGGCGAGCCAGGTCAGGAGGACGGGGGAGCTCATTGCGGTCTCCCGGCGTTTGACGGCAACGGCACGAGCAACGCCTCTTGCTCGAGCGCTCTGCCATACCGGTCCATCAACGCCACGACCGGCCTCACCTCGTCATTGGCCTCTGCCCGAACGCGTTCGAGTACCGCGGCGGACTTCACCAACAGCTCGCCCGTGCCAAACCGGGCCAGCCGGTCCTCGAAGTCGTCGGGGACGTAGAGCCTTGACCGGCCGGGCATCGCCGCGGCGACCCGCTGGTATTCGTCCAGGCCGACCGGGTCGTAGTCGCCAGCGTGGATCACCGTGAGGCCCCGCATGGCCGCCATCCACCGCAGAAGACGATGATCGATGCGCCCCCTGGTCCACAGCGCAGCGTTGACCTCCGGGAGCACCTGTTCGATGTGGAGGAAGACCTCCAGATTCTCGACAAGGGCCATCGACCCACGGAACTGCCAGGGGTCGCTCCACTCGATGAGCACGCCTGCGAGCCCGAAGGACTCCGTGAGCTCTGCGAGGGGCAGGGTTCCCTCGCTTCGCCGAAGCAAAGCGCCGTGGAACCCGCGCATGAACACGGCCCTGGTCTCCAGCTCGTCCCCTGCTTTCGAGTCGCGGAAGGTGGCCACCGCCGTGGCCCTCGCAGGCATCTCGGTTTCGGGGCCCATCAGGCCTGACGGGTAGCGTGCACCGATCCAGGTCGTCAGTGCTTCGCGGTCGGAAATGTAGACGCGCTTCCCACCGCCGGCCTTTTCCTCGCGCAGCGCTCCTGACCAGAACAACGGCTGCAGCGTCTTGCGCATGGAGCGGCTGAAGGCCGACGCAACGATGGAGTCGTCTTCCAGTAGCTGGAGAAGCCGGCCCGCCAGCGCGTCAACTGCCATCGGCGACCTCTCGGTGGAGTACGAGGCGAGAGGTCGCATCCAGGACCAGACCTCCTTCCCCTCGGCGGAGGAAGTAGAGCGTGTCCACGCAGTCGGAAGCATGAGGGCTCGCCACCACCGGCACGAACCCCATCCCGGACGCGTGGTCGATCAGTGCCCGCAAGTTCGCCTGGTCGAGGGTCGCCACCTCGTCCAGGAAGAAGGGAACGACCACAGTGTCGTCCGTCAGCATCATCCGAAGTAGCTCGAGGTGAACGAGCACTTTGATGGTGGTGCTGGTTCCTTGGGACTCAATCTGGCTCAGCGAGTCGAAGGTCTTCTCCTGGCCGCGGACGTCGACGATTCGGAAGCGAAGGTCGAAGAGGTCCGAGAGCTCGATCCGCGCGCGCTGCTCCAGCCAGGCCTGGACCTCACGGGCAGCGCGCGTTCGGCCCTGCGGACCAGCGAACAACGGCGCGGCGTCGGCCTCGATCACCGCTTGGAGGCGCCCAATCAGGTCCCGCTGCTTCACCAGCAGCAGCTCGACCCGCTCCAGGTTGGAGACCTGGCGTCGACCCAGAGCGCTGGTCAACCGCGAGACCTCTCGTCGCACTTCATCGACGGCTTCCACCAGCCCCTTGAAGGCGCTGCGCATGTCGTCCACGAGCGAGGTCCACAGCTCCTGAACCGCCCGCTGGCGCTCTTCCAACGCCTCGAGTTCGTCTTGCAATCGCTCGATGGTCTCGGCTTCATCGGCGCCGAGGTGACGCCCCGCAGTCTGATGTTCGACCGCTCCGAAGAGCTTGTTGACCTCGCCGTCGAGTCGCCGGTGTGCGTTGTCGTCCTGACGGAAGGTTCGGACCAGGTCATCCAGGCCGGCCTCGTCCGCGCCGGCTGGCGGGGCTCCCTCTTCCCATGTGACCGGGGGGTGGGCGAGACGCTGCACCTCGATCGCCTGGCGCTGCAAGTCGTTCCGAAGAGACCGGATCTTCGCGTCGAATCCGGAGCGCTCCAGGGTGAGCTCTGAGTGCCGCGCTTGGAGTGTGCGCTGTCGCTCCTCCAGTTCACGCGACTGCTCGTCGAGGGCCGCCAGGTTCGCCTGGACCTCTTCAAGCTCATGCTGACGGCGCTGCCAGGTCTCCCGGGTTCGGAGCCGGTCCTTGGCGGCCTCCAGCTGGGCTTCAGCATCTGCGCGAGCAGACTCCAGCCCCTCCCGCTCCGAGATGTCGGCAAGCACCTGTTCGAGCTCGGCCTGTCGCGCCACGTCTCGCTCAAGGTGCTCCCGGACCACTTCGACGTTCTGGTATTCCTCGATGGAGTTGCCAGACTTGGAGTGCCGACGGACCGAGAAGCCGCCCCCGGCAAAGCCCCCGTCATCGAATGCGGAGGCGATTCCTCGGACCAACGACACCACGGATTCCGGGTCTTGCACCAAGACCCGGCCCTCGTTGCCCACGAGCTCGCCGAGCAGGGCCGGGTTCGCGATGGTGAAGACGTCTGCCAGCGCCGCGTCATCCAGACCGCTGTGCTCGCGGAGCCAGGTGACCACCGCCTCGGCGTAGCGCTCGACCAGCTTCGAGTTCTTGTCGATCCGGCCTCGCAACTGGTGGAGTTCTCTCTCCACATGACCCCGATTCGCCCGAGCCGCCCCTGCGATTCGGGTCACCAGGTCCGCGACGGTGGACGACAGCTGGTTCCGCGCTGCCTCCTCGAGCTCGGGCATGAATGCCTGGGCCGCCTCTCGCAGCTGATTGAGTTCGGCCAGGTCGCGCTTCAGCCCGCCGCTCTGCTCGCCCAGAGAGATCGCTTCCTTGTTGGCTTCTGCTTGTCGGTGCTCGACCTTTTGGATGGCGGTTTCTGTTGCGGAGCGTTGACCGTTGAGCTCTGTGATGGCGGACTGCACGCGGGATTGCTCGGCCGCGAGCGCCTGGTCGATGAGGCGCCATGTTGCGACGAGGCGGCCACGGACGAGCCCTCGCTCATCGTAGGACCCGACCAACTTCTCGATGTCCGGCGCGACGGATCGAAGCGCCTCCACGTCTCGGGCGTCCTTCTCGACGCGCGCGAACATGTCGGCGTAGTCGCGTCGCAGGTCGACTGCGTCCAGCCGAAGCCGCGGACGCGAAATGTCGATGAACAGCTCCTTCAGCTGCTTCTGCTCTATCCTCGACAGGCGGAGCAGGTTGCGGAAGAGAAACCGGAAGCTGTCGTAGCTGCCGGACCGCTTCAAAGGCACCAGGCCGAGCGGCGCTCCCTTGGCGTCGCCACTCCCGGTCAAGCTCGCGCGCAGGTTCTTCGGCTCCATCGAGCGCAGGTCGCGTGGCAGGAGGCGTCGCCGCACTTCTTCCCAGGTACGAGGCACTCGACCATCGAGGAAGTCGTCTCGGTCATAGGCGCCGGCGTAGGCGAAGCGATCGTACTCGAAGCCCTGCACGGGCCCTTTGCCACGGAGACCAAAAACCTGGAGTCCAGTGGGTGTCATGCATTCGAAGAGGACGAAGCTGCCGCTGTCCGGGAAGTAGTGGCGCTTGGTCTTCTGCCAGTCATGCGCGAAGTGCATCTGGCGAGAGTCGTCGATGTAGAGGAACTGGAGCGCTGCGATGAGCGTCGTCTTGCCGACGTTGTTGCCCGCCACGAGGTGGATGGGCTGCTGCAGGTCCAGCTCGGCGTAGTCATAGCCGCCGGACCGGAGCAGGACGATACGGAGCGCGCCGCGGGAGAGGCTCATGGCGCCTCCTCGACGTCTTCATTTTCAGCTTCGGTCTCGCGCCACACCTCGAGGCACAGGTCGAAGAACCGCCAGGCCGGCGAGCGGAAACGGAACCGGTCGTCGCCAACGCGCTCGGTGAACCCGTAGCGCTCGAGCTTCTTCACGAGGTTGGTCAGCTCGGTCGCGTCTGGCACTCCGGCCTCGCCCATACAGGCGCGCCAGCTCTCGCGGGTGAAGTGCGGCAGGTCGTCGATGACGTGGCCGCCCGGGTCAAACGCCGTGGCCTCGAGATCGTGCCCGGCATCTCCCCAGGCTTCCACCAGAACGAAGAAGAACACGACGAGCTGGGCCGCCTCCTTGCCCAGGTCTTCGCCTGACTGGAAGTAGTAGAAGCCGCGGTCGTGCCCGACCAGGTCGAAGCCCAGAGCAGCAAAGAGGGTGCGGTACTCGTCGAAGTCGGTCCGAAGCGCCAGGAACACCGGCCCGTCGTCGGCTGAGAGGTGCCGTCCTGCACGCAGCAGGTTGAAGGCGTCCCGAAGATAAGGCTTCTCGACCAGGTCATCGATGTTCATGGAGACACCTCGGTGGTCGAGCGGTACTCGAGCAGCGACAGCGGAACGGCTTCGACTCCCGCCCCAACGGCTCGGTAGCGGCGTGGCTCGAAGGGTTCGATGACTTCCAGTGGGCCGAAGCGGCCGCACGCTAGCTCGCCATAGGCCCGTAGCTGCGCTTCAAGAGGGAATGCTGGCCATCGGTCGAGGACGAAGGCGAGCACATCGGGGATTGGGGTTTCCTGGGCGACGGCCTGACCCAATGCTTCCCGCGTGATGATCGGCATCTCGGGGGCGGGTGGGGCTGTAGCGATGGGCGCAGCTACGGGTGGCGTGTAGCCAACCAAGGCCGCCATCCGAGCGCGGATCTTGTCGTCCGCCATCAGGTACCGGGTTCGCCAACCCACCAGGCCCATGCGCTCATCGAGGTTCAGTGGTTTCACGCCTTCAACCCGGATCCGGGCCAATGCGCGAGATGCGCCCAGGAGCCATCGGCTGTCCCGACGAACGCGTCGGTAGAGCGGCTCGATCTCCTGGATGGCGGCGTGGTGGTCGTCGAATGCGGCTCGACGCATGCGCGCCAATCGAGCCAGCGATCGCGAGAACCCGCGATGAACAGGCCCATGCGCAAGAAAGCGCTCCTCCCCCTCGTCCAGGGTGACCCGGAGGCGGTCTAGCAACTGATCCATCTCTCCCTGCACACGCACCAGGTGCCGAAGCGGTGTCAGGTGCCGCTCCCACAGCCGACCCACCAGAGTGAATCGATCGACCGCGGACACGCCCTCCGCTGCCGCGCGCAGCCCCTGGGCCTCGCTGACCACCGCCTCACGGTTTCCTTCGGAGAGCACGCGTACGCGGTCGACCAAGCTGTCGAGCTCGCGGAGGGCAACGGCAGCGGCGCTCGCGTCTCCCGAGCGGATGGCCATCGCAAGATCGCGCTCGGACTGCTCGATGTCGGTGAGGTACGCCTGGATCACGGTGGCGCTCGACAGACGGTGCCGTCGAGTGAGCCATGCGAGAACGTCGATGACCGCAGGGCTGAGCTCGAAGGAGGCATCTGCGTGCGCCGCGCGCTCGACGATGCCGAACTCCTCGATCTGACGTCGGAGGTGGTCGGTCGCGGGTGACGCGTCGCCGCGGTGCCGTTCGATGAGGGCGAGCAGCGCGGACTCGTCGACTTCGCCTCTGTCGAAGAGGAGGAGAACGAGGTCGGTGTTCTCGGCGAGGAAGCGGAAGAACTGGTGGGGGGAGGTCGCCACTCTGATACCGTCCTACGCGTGAGCCGCGTGGTGCGACAGGGTCGGGAAAACCTCCGTCCACGGCCGAATCTCGAAGGTCTTGCCCTCGTCCTTCACGACGCAGTCGAGCATTCGCACGACGTCGCCCTGGGCCAGCGGGGGAAGACGCCGGCCAACAGCGGCGTCGAACACGACGTCGACCTCCTTGCCGTCACGCGTCGCCAAGAACCCGTACTCCGACGGCGCAGAGGCCACGGTGGCTTCCACGTCAGAAATGCCGGAGCGAACGCGAGCGGAAGTGGACAGGAAGTGCCCCCAGCCTTCGTCACACCGCGCACGGGCGGGACAGAACCGACAGCCATCACCGGGGCGAGCGGTGGCTGGATGCTCGGACAGGGCGCCCCCCGCGGCATCGATGGCCGCACCGAGCTTCTCTTCGGCCACCTCAAGCTGGTCCGGCGTCACAGTCCACGTGCGCCGTGCGCCCAGGTACTGCAGCGACACCTTCGATGGTGCCTCACCGGTGACCCGCCACCAGAGCACCCCGTAGAGCAACACCTGGCGCTCGTGGCCCTCCTTCGCTTTGCCGGTCTTGAAGTCGACCACGTCGACCTCACTGCCATCGAGACGAACGAGGTCGATGATGCCAACGAACGGAAGCTCCGGATGCTCGACGCGGACTTCCGCGAGCGCGCCCCGCGATCGGAGAAGTTGGCCAACGTTGACCGGTGAACGGTGCTCGGTCGCGTCCGGGCGAGCCGCCGGCGAACTCGAGCTGACCGAGGGGACGTACTGCTCCCGGAACATGCGGATGGCTTGGTTCGCCAGCTCTCTCGGCGGAGTGCGGAGAACGAAGTGCGGGCCGAAGCGCGGGTGCTGCGCCAACCGCTCGTTCCACTTCGTGGTCTCCCGAGCGAAGAGACCCCAGAAGTCGATTTCACGCACTGCATCCTGGAAGCCGGTGGAGCCGATGGCGGGCAACCCCCTTGCGCCCAGTGCTCGAACGAGCAGTTCGATGGCCTCATGAACAATGCGTCCTTCGACCGCCTTGGGATGCGGTCGCTGCGGGTACCCGCTCTGTTCGCCCCAGGTGGAGCGCAGCAGCTGCCAGCGCCGTGGACACCCCTCAATCTCCTGCAGGCTCGAGAAGCTGTACATCTCAGGCGGCGTCGCCCACTGGGTGGGCTGGACGAGCTCGTAGAAGCTCGTCATTTCGCCACCACGTCAGGCAGCTGGAGTCGGCGAACCGCCTCCGGAAGGTCGTGGACGAGGGTGAAGGCATCGACCTCGACAAGTTCCTGGAAGGCCATCTGCGCCGCCGAAGCAACCTCCGACATCGCTCGTGCGGGGTCGATGAGCGGGTGATGCACGTCTAGCCAGATGGCCCCGGTGGCGGCCTCGAACTGCATCGGGACCGTGACCCCGTCGGCAAGGGCGCCTTCGACGACCGAGATACCTCGGAGGCCGAGGTACTCGCGGAGTCCCGTGAGACTCGTCGTCTTCGCCTCTGGGGAGACTTCGGGCACGGCACCCGTCCGGACATGGCGCAGGAGCGCCAGCGCCAGGTGGCGGTCTAGCGACGCATGAATCCAGTTGTTCCCGTAGTGGCGGATGCACCGGTAGCAGGACGAAGCGCAGTCACAGCCGGCGAGCAGCTTCTCGGTGGCTTCGAGCACCTGTTCCAGCGCGTCGCCGACGGCGCGAGCGTACCCGGCACCGCCAGGGAGGAGGTCGTAAAGGTAGAGCTGGGCTTCGTCCGTCTTACCGCCGAGGACGGGTGCCCACCAGCCGGCGAGCTCGCCCTCGTCTATCTGGAGCTCCCGCGATGCCGCGAGTGCGATGGCCTCGACGAGCGAGGTGAGCGCCATTCGAGAGGCACGGCTCAGCAGGCCTGGCGTGGTTGGCGTGCCGAGCTGCAGCGGCGACTGCACCCGCAGACGAAGCAACAGGGCATCTGTCGGGAAGCGGTGACCCATGTAGTAGGGCCCCTGCGCAACACCCACGCAGATGGCGCCCTTCTCCATGGGGTGCTTGTGCTGAACGGGGTTGCCGCCCTTCGTCAGCGTGGTCCTCGTGTACCCAGGTCCGTACTCAGGCTCGGAGCGCCCGCAGTCCGGGCACACCCGGAAGCCGCGCTCGCCGACACCCTTGTTCACCACCGCAAGCATGCGAGGCCCGGTCCACACCCGCAGCCGCCCGTCGCAGGCCTGCCTGTCCCACTCGTCCGGCGGATCCTGGACCTCGAGTCGCGCTCGGTCGGTCATGCCGGCGTAGGTGATGGCTTGTCCGCGGTCCACCTCGCGCTTGGCATTGATGTCGGGCGCGAACCCTGCCGGGGTGATGAACTCCGAGTGGACGACCTGATCACTGCCGCACACTGGACACAAGGTCATCGCGGCGGCGGCCGGTTCCAAGCTGACGAAGCTGCACGCACGGCAGGCCGTGTAGGGCTGTCGCCGAGCGAGTGTGGGCTCGGGGGTCGGCTCGTAGGGCGAGAACAGCGCCGCGGACTCGAAGCGCCACTTGTCGATGGTGAGGCTGCGGCCCGGGGCGTACTCGGTCAGCGCAAGCTGGAGATCACGCTGGGGCTCGTAGTCGAACTTCCGACGGCCGGTGGGGTCGCCGGACTGCCTCGGCTTCGAGACCCAGAAGGCGACCACGTCCGTCGGGAAGGCGTAGCGCGGGAAGACGGCGCGACCGATCAGCGTCTGCAGCAGCTCGTCTTCCAGGCGTCGCTCCAGTGCCTCACGCTCGAGGCCCTCGAGCTCGTCGCGCTTGGCGTACTCCTCGATAGGAAGGACCTCTCGCAGGTGGTCCATCAGGCGCGTCACGGCGGTGTCGATGGTCTCGTCTACGGCTGGGATGGGTTCGTCGAGGCCGTAGGAGTAGGTGGGCGCCCAGTGCCGGATTTCGTCTCGGAGTGCTGCTTCATTGGCCGTCAGCCACTCCTCGAGGCGCTCCAGCGAGCAAGGGTGGGCCTCGGACAGGAACTGCTCCACCGTGCCGAGCGACTCGAACAGCATGTAGGCGCTCGACCCGGTGTCGGTCGGGACCTTCTCGTGGAAGAAGCGCTGCACCAGGTAGGCGTGGATGTGGCGCTCCAGCACCTGCTGGTTCTCGACGTACACAATCGGAGCGCGCACGTCTCCCGAGATGATGGCCGCCGGATGCTCGAAGAAGTGGGCGTCGTGCGATGTGCCATGTGCGTAGGTCACCACCGAGGCGATGGACCTGCCGCGGCGACCCGCTCGGCCGGCCCGCTGCTGGTAGTTGGCGACGTGGGGAGGCACGTTTCGAAGAGCGACCCCCGACAGCGCACCGATGTCGATTCCCACCTCCATCGTGGTCGTGCAGCTGAGGACGTCGATGGGAGGCTTGCCGTCCAGCGGGATGTCCTGGAAGCGGAGCTCGTACTCCTCGACCTTGTTGAACGCGCTCTCGTCGGCGTTTCCGGTGAGCTGGGCGGAGTGTTCAGCGGCCGACAGACCGAAGGGCTCCAGCGCCGACGGTTCGAAGGCTCGGAGCACGTGGTCCCGATAGAAGCCGGTGCGCGCGTCCAAGTACGCGGGGTCTGCTTCCACCAGGCCGCCGCAGCATCCGGGGCAGGTGTCCTGGAGTGACTCGGGGTGGATGCGTCCGCAGTCGACACACCGCAGCCATGACGCGTCCAAGCGCAGGTTCAGACTCAGTCCGAGCGGACGCAGGTAGTAGCGGTCGCCCTCGAAGTCGAGCAGCTCGCTGTTGCGCACCAACTTCTTGAACCACTCACCGACTGCTTCCACAGCATCGCTGTCGTCCTCGAGGACTGTGGCGACGTAGGCCTCGAAGCGATTGGGGAGCACGTGGTTCATGCGCTCGGCGTTGATGCCCGTTGGGTTGGCCCACCCTTCGCCAAGATCACGGAGCTCGGCGCCGTCGGGGCGGAAGCTGCGGCGCTCGAGGTGGAGCCGAACCCAAGAGCGGAACAGCACCCGAATCGCGTCGTCCTCCAGTCCAACCGCGGGGAAGTCATCGAAGATGTGATCGAGGTCCGGGTCCTCCTCGATGGTCCCGAGTGCGAGCGCCGGAAGCGAGTAGTAGCGGTCCGTCAGCTCGCTGAAGAGCGCTTGTGCGAAGGACTTGGTCGGCCGGAGACCACCGCGGTTGGCAAGCTGAACGGCCTGCTTCAGGGTCTTCCCGTGCACGCGCCGAAGGTGGTTGTGGAACTCGACCTCTTCGGCAGACGGGAAGAGGTCGTACCCTCGGTTGCCGCAGAGCCAGGCCACTCCCGGGTAGAGCCAATGCATACCGGTGAGCCCCTCCTGCTCTCGCAGCTCATCGGCGGCCAGGGCGATGACCTGTCGGAAGAGGTCGCGGGCGTGGCTGTGCTCCAGCGCCGGAGCGAGCCGCGCCGCCTTCTGCCGCCCGTCGCTGAACACCAGCACCTTTCGGCCGTGGTTCGGAAGGGTCGCCTCCAGCTTCTGCGGGGCCTGCTCAGAGAACTGGGCCTCGATCAGCGCGGTGAACGCCTGCTCGCCGCGGGTACGGAAGTCGAAGATTCGGCTATTCCCACGTTCCGGCTGGCACATGGCACAGCGGTCGAAGTTCGGTTGGCGCCGGTCATCCCCGTCCACCCACATGAACAGCGAACGCACCTCGTCGTCGGGGTAGCGAACCTCCGGGTCGAGGTAGCCGGTCTTGAGGTGGACGCGGAGCTCCTCGGTGCGATCCGGGTACCGCGGCGCGATCGGCAGGAGCTCGAACCGGACCAGGTGCCCCTCGGTCTCGCCCCACAGGAACTCGAGGGTGTCGAGGGTTCCCGACTCGGCGTAGGCCAGCACGTACGGAGTGCCGCACGAACGACACGACGACAGCTCGAACACGCGAGCCCCACAGTCGTCGCAGGTTGCTCGTGGGTACGAGAACAGCTTGCCCAGCACCGCCTCTTCACCAGGGCGGTCCTGCCGCCCGGAGCAGCAAGGATTCACGCAGCCGTACAGCCCGTGGAGTCCTCGGAACATGCCGTGCACGCGGGTCGGGACCAGCCCTGGGGCATCGGGCTTGCGCCTGGCGAGTGTGCCCAGCGCAAGCAGCGCGTGGAGGGCCTGTCGTCGCTTGGCGTGTCCGGGAAACACCTCGTCGGCGAGATCGCTCAGCGCTCGGGCATCACCGGCAGCCTTCAGTACGAGCTGATTGACAACGGGGCGGCCGGCCAACGCCGCGTGCAGTTGGGCGAGCAGCACGCCGTCGTCGACGCTTTCCGGTACCGCCACGCCATAGAACTCGAGCACGGGCCGGAGGCACTTGCGGAAGTCTTCCAGCGTCTCGGGTGCGTGCAGCGCTTCGAGGTCCACCGAGGCGAGCACCTCGGCTTCGTCCGGGGTCGCAGGTGCTGCGGGCTCCGGGACCTCACGCGTGCCCGTGATGGCGGCGAAGTCGTCCGGCTGCTTGCCGCACAGGTCTGCAGCGAAGCGCTTGATGTTGGAGAGGGCGTCCTCGTCCGTGCCCAGCGAGGCACTGGTGGCGATCACGCGGAGCTTGTGGGGTTGGTCGTGGATGCCGAGGCGGGCGCGCAGTCTGCGAAGCAAGAAGGCCACCTCGGCCCCCTTCGCACCGCGGTACATGTGCGCCTCGTCCAGCACGAGAAGCAGCTGTGCGCCTTCCTGGGCGAGCCATCGCCGGGTCTCAGCGAAGATGGGCCGCTCGAAGGGCCGCATGAGCATGTACTCGAGCATCGAGTAGTTCGTGACCAGGATGTCCGGCGAGTGACCTGGCTTGGTGCCCACGCCGTGGACCATCTCGTGGCGGGTGAGGAGCTCGCGGTCACCAGGCGACGTGTGGAGGCGGCGATCCCAGTTGTGTCGGGTGTACTCCTTGCCCTTCTTCTTCCCTGACTGGTAGATGGCGCGCCGCTCCTCGTTCTTGGCGAAGAAGGCCCGCAAATCCTTGGCGGGGTAGCGGCCGAGCTCGCGAAGGCGCTGCTCGAGAGCCTTGTCCATCCCGAGGTAGTACTCGAGCAGGGGAGCGACTCGGTCGCCATCCTTTCCGGCTTTCCTTGGCCCCGGGTAGGGCGTCCTTCCCGTGTACATGCCGAAGCGCGGGAAGCGACCGGCCTCGAGTTGCGCGAACTGATCGGCGACGGCCGGCTCGCCAAAGAGGAGCCGCAGGCGTGAGAGCTGGTCGTTCACCAGCGCGTTCATGGGGTAGAGGATGAGCGCTCGGACACCGGGACGCTGGAACGAAGCAGGTCGGGCGTGCGCTTCGTAGTAGAGGGAGCCGAGCAAGGGAACGAGGAAGCACTCGGTCTTGCCGGACCCGGTGCCTGTCGCGACCACGATGTCCCGCCCCTCCACCAGGAACGAGGTGAAGGCGCGCTCCTGATGGCCGTACATGCTCGGATACAAGATCCGGCGCTCGTCATCCGGCGTGCTCGCTTGCGTCGGTGTGGCTGCGAGATGGGCGAAGAACCGCCCCAGGTGGTCTGGGAGCCCGAGCTGGTCGTAGCCCTGGGGCGACGAGGCGTACCGCGTGGTCGTCTCGATGAACGGCTCCTGAGAAAGCAGGTGCCCGCCCGCTTCGGTCTCCAGGAGGTGGCGTCGTGCGCGAACCAGCGTCGGGTCACTGAGTGGGTAGGCGCTCTCGATGTAGCCGCGAAGGGAGTCGCCGAGGCGCTGCACCAGTCGAGTGGGGGTGAACCGGTCGTCGGTGATGGGCTCGCGCTCAACGGCCGGTGTCGCTGGCACTGGCTTGGGCTTGGTGACCCGCACACGGCGGGGCTTCTTGGCCTTCTCGATGGGCTTCACCGGCGCGCTGGACCGGTCGATCCAGCTCGCCAGGGCGTTGTCCACAGCGTCATTCATGCCTTCGAGCCGCTCACCGATGGACTCCGCTGTGTGTCCTTCGAGGAGCGCATCGAGGAAGGGCGCGGTGACGCCAGCGACGCCTGAGAAGTCGAGCACCGTCTCGCCCTTGATCTTCCGACGGACGAACTCGGCATCGCTCGGATCCCGCAGCCAGGCATCGTCTTCGGTGTACTTCAGCAGCTTGAGCACACTCACGGCGCCTCCTCGATGTGCCAATCGCCCGCGTCGAGCTCGACCAGGGCTTCGTGGCTGCACCCCTTTGGCACCACCACCATCAGTCCGCGCATGGCCCGCGTGAGGCCGACGTACAGCAGGCGCCGCTCGTGGCGCATGCGCTCCGCGAAGAGCTCGGGGTCGTCGAAGTCGTCGGCCACGGGGTAGGTGCCCTCCTCGAAGCCGGCCGCCACCACGATGGGGAACTCGAGGCCCTTCGCGCTGTACAGCGTCACGACCTTCACGGTGTCTGCGCCGAGGTCGAGGTCCCTGCCTGCGAAGTACGTGGCTGGGAGCCCCGCATCGCACAACGCCTCGGCGAGTGCCTGGCCAACGGGTCCGCTGGGTACCAGGACCGCCGCAGCGCTGCTGCGCAGGTGCAGGTGCCGGGACATCTGGCGAATGAAGCGCGCGATCCACGCGGGCTCGGCGTCCGGCTCGACGCCACGAACCAGGACAGGTAGCGGGCCATCGTGGATGCTTGTCGACTCGTCGAGCGTCTCGCCTTCTTCGGCTCGGAGCAGCGCGAAGGCGGCCCGGTCGATCTCGCGCGTGGAACGATAGTTTCGCCGCAGGATGGCGGTTCGTCCGCGGAACTGAAGGCGGGGATGCACCGACGACCAGGTGTAGTTGCGCGAGTACAGCGACTGCTTGGAGTCCGCCGCGAAGAACAGGCCCTCCGCCGTCGATGCCACCTCCGCCATCAGCCCCAGCGCAGCGGGGCTCAAGTCCTGAGCTTCGTCGACGAACACGTAGTCGAAGTGACCGCTCCAGTACCCTTCGCGGACGATGGACAGCGCCTCGTTGCGAAGTGCTGGGAAGCGCTCCCCACTTGCGCCATCGACGAACTGACCATGCAGCTGCCAGACGTTCTCGCGCAGTCGCTCCGAGAAGGCCACCCCGCGGCCGGGCCGGGGTGCGGCTTTGTACGCCTCAAGGGTGGCGAGCTCGCGACCGTCGATGATCCAGTCGAACTCCTCGAGGAGGTAGCGATCGGAGAGGCGGTCGACGGCCCGCTTCTGGAGCTTGGCCTGGAACGCCGACTTCGTCGCTGGCTGGAAGCTGTCCTTGAGCGTCCGCAATCGCTTGAGCGCGTCGTAGTCACCCTCGAGACGGCCCACGGACCGGCGTGAGGCCACGATCTCCCACGCGATCTGATCGACCGTTGCGATGCGGACCCGCGCGAGCTGCGCCGGCGTCAGGATCTGCTCCAGCAGCTGCCGGGTCACGGTGATGAGCGCCCGGGTGTAGGTGGTGAAGAGGACGGTCTCGGTTCCCGTCGCCCCGGAACGCTCGAGCACCTCCTTCACGCGGTACAGCGCGACGGTGCTCTTGCCGGTGCCGGCCCCCCCGCGGACCATCGTGGGACCTTTCATCGCCCAACGCGTCAGGCGCACCTGCTCTTCGTCGAGGCGTAGTAGGAAGCCAAGGAGGTCGCCCTCTTTGTAGCGGACCAGGTGCTCGGTCGAAGGCACCACGAGATCGGGCTGGCGGGCCACCGCGTCCAGGCTCGGCGGGAAGATGGCATCGAGGACCGACGCCATCACATCGCCAGGGATGGGGGCCTCGAGCAGGTCCTCCTCGGTCTTGACGCGCAGCAGGAAGGGAAATGCCGATGCCGGCACGCCGTGGTCCTTCAGCCAGTCTTTCGTCAGCGCGACGGGCAGCGCCTTCGCCGATGCCTGCTCCGGCTCGAACTGGAACTGAGGCGGCGCCGTTGGTTCCAGCAGCTCGTCCAGGTCGTCGTCGAAGTCCGGGGCGACCACGGGAGTCGACTCGGCCTCGGGCATGGCGCGGTAGGTGTCTTCGCGACGCCGGCGCACCCCCAACAGACTCACCCAGTCTTCGCCGAAACGGTAGAACACCCGGTAGTTGCCGACGCGGAGCCGGTAGATCCCGTCGCCGCCACGGAGCTTCTTCTTGACCTTTCCATCGGGGAAGGGGTCCGAGACCAGCCAGTTGATCTTCTCCCAGAGCGCGGCGGAGCGCTCCAGAGGGAACGCCGTGAGCTCGCGCATGCAGGTCGGCTTGATGGTGATCTGGCGTTTGCTCACTCGGCCACCACGGTCTTGATACCCACGCCCAACCGCTCCGAGAGCATCGAGACGACTTGCTCTTGGCGTGTCGCCACGAAACTCCACACCGTTTCCCGGTCTATGAACTCGCAGGCCCCGAGCGCCGCCAGAAACCGGTATTCGGCCCTTGGGAGCCACTCGCGAATAAACAGCCGGCGTTCCTCACCGTGATGCTCGATGCGCGCCTGGACCGGTCGCTCCTCGGTGCGAGCGACGGCGAAGACGGTTCGCGCGGCGTCGTCGTCGCTCAACGAGACGAAGTCGGAGCCCGCCGGTGTCTGATCCGAGGCTGACCACGCGAAGAGCCAACGCCCGTTTGGCGACCTGGCGCGCCACAGTCGTGTGGGAGCATCGCTCCGGCGTCGCCAACGCGGCCCCTCGTCGGTGAACTCCAGGGTCGCCCAGTCCAGCGCCCCATCGCGCTCGAGGCTCCCCTGAGACTCGGCGTGCCACTGAAGCCGCTGGGCCAGGTTGTCCATCCACGCGGCGTCTGCAGGAGGACCGCGCTCCAGGCCAGCCCAGGCGTCCACGGTGAGTGCCACGCCGCCGAGCGCCTCGAGGGCAAGCGTCAGATCGTCGGTTCGGTCGGGGGCCAAGTGATGCGTGCGGCAAGTCCCCTCGACCTGCAGGCTGCCGGGCAACTGCGGCCCCAACACCCGTGTCGGCAGGCTGGACACCACGCGATGGGTCGTCTGGTCGAGCACGACGGCGCGGACCGGGCTCACATGGAGGAACCCTCCCTTGGAGACCGAGAAGTCTCCATCCGCCTCGAGGGTGCGGCACAGGTCAGAAAGGCGGCCGCGGAGGGTGTCTTCGGGTACCAGTCCCGCGAGGGCGCGCTGCAGTCGGCCTACTGCGGCGGCTCGTGTGCAGCTGCCGCGGGCAGTGACCTCCGCGCGGAGCAAATCCGCGAGGGTGGCGTCGTTCGAGAGGTCGCCTAGGTACTCTCGGTATTCGCTGTCGTTGGGGATTCGAAGTTCCATCAGCCCCACTCCACGACGTTGCGCAAGAACGCATCGAGGTCGTCTTCACCGTCGAGAACCTTCACCAGGTCCCACGTGCGCATCGCCACCTGCATCCTGCGGTGGTACCGGCCCCACTGAATCCCGTTCGACACCAGCGCCTCGCGGGTGCCATGAGCGCGGCAGACCCGATCCATCCAGGAGCGAGCCTCAGCCGGCATCTCCTGCTGGACTTGTTCGACCAGGATGAGCATGCGGATGTCCTCCCTCTCGAAGCCACCGTCGAGCAACCGGTCGGTGGTTCGAAGGGGAACGGCCGCGGCGTGCCACGGTGGCGAATCGCTCTCGTCCTCGACCATCTCGCCGAGCTCGTAGCCAAAGCACTCGCAGATGGGATGGAACCAGGTGGGGATGAGGTGGGCGTAGGCTCCCGCTCTTCGCTCGACCATTCTGCGTCGCGAGTCGGACTCGACGAACTCGCGGAGCGCCTGCTCCACTTCCTCGGGAGTTCTGCGCCGGTCATGCCGAAGCCGCACGACGCCCAGCTCGCCGAGGTCGACCTCGAGGTCTCCCACCAGGCGTCGGGTGCGCCGGTCGCGCGTGAGGTTGAGAAGTTGGGTCGTGTCCAGCCCACCGGATTCGTCGAGGGTCAGTCGGCCGAGGTAGTCGCGGGCAACCTCGCGCCAGAGCACCCGCATCTCCCACCCTGGCGGCCCTTCCAGTCCCCATTCCAGCTCGTCCCACTGGCCCAGGTCCCTTGCGGGCACCACGACCGCACCCGGACCGGCGCCCAGCGGCTCGTCGGCGCACGTCAGCGTCCAGGCTGCAGCCGGCGGCCCGGCGATGTCCGTGGTGACCTCGAAGGCCAGGTAGGAAGGCGCGACGCTCGTACGCTGGTGCAGCAAAGCGCATAGGTAGCGTCCGTCTTCCAAGTCGGAGAGCTCGACGCGCGAGGTGCGCCCAGCGGGCAGCGGTAGGCGCTTCGTACCGTCGGGGCCGTGCAGGAACAGTGTGGCCTCTCCCGCCACCTCGGCGTCGTACCCCTGCACGTCCAAGAAGACGGACTCCGGGCGCGGCGCGCGGAAGGCAGCGTACGGGTTGCCCTTGTGGTTGGTCCGCCATGTGTCGGGCCAGGAGGCGATGCCAAAGCGCAGGCTAGGTGTGGGGTCTCCGACCGTGAGCCCCAGCGCTTCGAGCGCGGTGGTGAGCGCAGCCGGCAGGTCTGTCGGCAGGTCGAGTTCGACCATGTGCCACCCGCCCGTCATGGCGATGCTGGGCAATGCGTGGAGGCGCTCATCGGGCACCGCCGGGGGCACGACGATGCGGTAGTGCTGTCCAGGCGAGACCGAGGTCCCGGTCAGGGCCCGGCCGACGCCGTCGCTGCCGACCCGAAAGACTGTGACACCTTCTCGGGACAGGCCGTCCTGGTCGAGAACGGACAGGTCGACGTCCTCGTCGTCCTCGAAGTCCTCGGCCACCCAGCTCCACGGCCCGTCGCCCGGGTTGACTGGAAGCTGTACAGGCCGAAGCCGAGCATTCGACGCGAGTGTGCGCAGCTCCACGCCGGTGGCCCCCGCCCCGACCAGGACCTTCACGAACTTCCACAGGCCGCGCAGCGGTCCGATCTCGAGATGAACCCCACCGGCTTTGGCCTCGAGGCAAACGAGCTGGGTGCGGCAGGCAGAGGTCTGCGGGTGTTCGTCTTCGTCGGTTGGCTGTTCCGCTTCTGGTGCATCGAAGAAGGCCTGGGACTTCGAGGCCAGGTCCGCATGCACCTGCTGCAGGCCTGCGTGCGAGTCGATGTCGCGACGCCCCTTGCGCCGCTTCGGCTTCGGAACGCGGGCGAACTGCCCCGGCGAGAGCGGCTCCACCACGCGGGCGACAAGCTCGAACTCATCGCCCGGCTCCAGGCCGATGTCCGGGTACGTCTCCTTGTCGGGGTTGAGCGAGACCAGGGTCACGCGGACGGTCTCGTCCTGCTCGTTCCGCGCTGGCTGGACCCGCTTGATGACGAAGGAGCCGAACTCCCGGTCCACGGAAGGACCTCGGACCAGCGCCGTCGCGGCATTGGGGAACGGGTCGGAGTCGTCGAACTCGAACACGACGTAGGTGCTGTCCGCGAGGCCGCTGGTCCCGTTGTCCATGCTGTGGCCGGTGATCTGGGCCACGAACATGCGGGGAGAGAGGCGCTTCCCGCCGGATAGCCGCACGGTCATCCACCCAAGGGGCTCGACGACATCTTGCTGGGCACGGTCTCCCCACTCGCCGAGGGGCAGAGAGGCCGCAGCCGCCTTCAAGCTCTGGAGCGGGAGGTGGCTCGTGTACTGCTGCAGCGGGCCGATGTCGTGCTCGAGGACGGGGCGGGCGGAGAGCTCGCTGGCGGAGAGGCGGACCTCGGTGCCAACAACCTGGAGGCGCGGATCGGCCGGGCACAACACGCAGCGTTGCCCCAGGCGCTGCTCGAGCGACTGCAGTGCCCCCGGAAGGTCCGTGCTGTCGCGTTCTTCCGATAGCAGCTGGCGGTGCACGGCGTCGTTGGCGAGGGTGTCAATGCTGCGGATCCACCGCCCCCAGGGCGTCCTTCGAAACCGGATATCCTCGCGCAGCCGGGCGTCCTGACCGAGAGACCAGTGCGTCGGATGCAGCAGATCCGCTTCCTCGATGGACGTCTGCGAGCTTCCCAGTCGGGCCAGCACGTCGTCGAACGACCGTCGCTCATCGCCAAGCAGGTTCACGCCGCCACCCCCGTCTCGCGGAGGACCTCGACGAGCTCCGCCGCCAAGGCTTCGCGGTCCTGCTTGCGCCTCAGGTTTCGCCGAAGGTCCACGTAGCGGATGCAGATCTGAGACCCCTCTTTCTCTCCGCCAGGGCCGATGACGTGGAACTCACGAGGCTTGCTGCCGCCCACGAAAGGAAACAGCAGGACGCTGCGGTGAACTCCGTAGCGTCGCGTGTACGCGAACATCTGGTACAGGTCGCCGGACGAAAGCCCCGCTGTCTTTCGCTGGGTGAGGGAACCGAGTCGCTTCCACTTCGTATCGAGAACGGCGCGAGCGTCTCTACTTCCGCGGGTGGTCAGCAGGAGGTCGGGCTTGAGGAACAGCGCTCCGTGCTCGCTCTCGGTGCGCAGGAGTGGCGCGCGGGCACCCCATGCCTGCTCCCGAAGTTGCAGGTCGGTGAACTCGGTCAGGACGTGCCGCCGAAGGAAACTTGCGACGAACCCCTCGAACACGCGGTCCATGTCGAACAGCAGGGAAAACGTCGGGGTCTTGCCAGCACGGGCGGATGGCGCCTGCTGGTCCAGCACCAAACGGCAAAAGGCGACGAGTTCCGCGAAGCGCTCGCTCTTGCGGTCCAGCACCAACCGGTCCAAGAGAATGCGCGCATCCGACACGTTCGAGACGTCATCGAGAAGCTGCAGGCAGCGACCAATGGCCTCCCTCGTGCTGTCGCGCCGGATGGTCGCCAACAGGGCACCGCATGTGGCCCGAAGCACCCGGCTGAGGGCGGTGTCGATCGAGTACTCCTCGTAGCGACACGAGAACCTCTCCCGCCTGGCAGCGTTGCGCGCGACGTGCCTGCTTATGTCGAGTTTGCCGCGCAGTGCGCGAAGGTCGTCGGCGCGGGCGACGTAGGCTCGGTGCGGGCCGCGAAGTAGCTCCGCCAGCAGACGCTTTGCGAAGAGCGCCGCGAGCGTCTCGTGAAGCTGAGACGAGCGGGTGGAGAGCGAAGCAAGGTCCCGGACGCGGAGCGGGACATCGCCCGCATGTGCCAGCATGGACAGGAGGTTGTCCCTGGCCATGTCCACGGGATCCTCGGAGCCGTCTGCGCGTCCGTCGATCTTGGGTAGGAGCTCCAGGACCAAACCGGGAATCTGAATGACGCCCACCCACTGCCTCGCCCGCGCTTCCCCGACCTTCCAATCGAACGCCGCGCCGTCCTTCCGGCTGTGGTCGTACTTCTGCAGCCGGTCGTACAGCCGGGCAGGAAGCCACGCCCGGTCGGCCTCGTTGGCGGAGGGCAAGGCATGGCCCTCCCGCAGGCGGTAGATGCGCCCTCGCTCGCGTAGCGTCAAGCGCGTCACGAGTCCGCCTCCGGCGTGAGCGCCAGCAGCATCGCGTCCCGATCTTCCTGGTCGAGCTGGAGGACGCCGAGAAACGCCTGGACCAGGAGCGTTCGTAGTCGGGCTTGACCAGCGGAAGAAGGCCGGAATGGAGTGCTGATCTCGAAATCCAGCTCGGGCTCGAGGTCCTCGTGCGCGAAGCCGAGCACGTCTTCCTGGTCCTGGCGCACGGCTCGGACCATCGGTGCGACGTAGCCATCCCCATTGACACAGGGGCCGGCGCGCTGGGGGCGCCCGTCCTCGTCGTAGGGGCAGCCGAGGACCAGGCAGACCTTCTCCCACGCTCCGTAGAAGTACTCCTGCAGCAACGGGATGACGCGGTCGGCGAACACGTCACGGAGGTCCTCGACGGTTCGGACATCGAGGAAATAGGCATGCCCGATCTGGTGGTCCCGGTCGTACAATAGGCGGATCCGCGCGTTCATCGTGTCCACGAGATCACAGGCAAGGTCGATAAGGACGCGATTCGCGACTTTGCCCGCCAGAACCGTCCGCATCACGCTGGTGCACGGCATCATCTCTTCGAATCGGAACCGGCGTCGCAGAGCCACGTCCATCAAAGCGATGGAGCGGTCAGCGGTGTTCATCGTGCCGATGATGTGCAGGTTTGGCGGAACCGCGAACCGATGCTGAGGTGAGTAGGCCAGCGGAAGCTTCAGCTCGTTATCGGCGCCGAGCCGCTTGTCTGCTTCGAGCAGGGTGATGAGCTCACCCAGGATCTTGCTGATGTTGCCTCGGTTGATCTCGTCGATGATCAGCACGTAGGGCCGCGTACGACTGCTGAACTGAAAATCCACCGTGCCAGCCTGTGGCCGGTCGAGTACCTCTTGGACGAACGAAGGGCTGGTTGTGGTGGCGGTGGTCGTTCGAGAGCGAGAAAGGAGGAGGAGCTCTCGGTATGCGAGCCAGACCGCCGTGAAGTGGTGACCGCCGCCTCCACCATGCGCCGACGCGTAGAGCTCGGTGGTCTTCTGGTTCGTGATCTGGTCGGGCTCCGTTCCCAGATCGGCACGCCGTTCCCACAGTAGCTTCAGGTTCTTCCGAGAGGCGGTCAGGGGGCGGCCGCCAGCGTCACGAAGCTCACCCTCGTCGTCTCGCTCGAGGGCCGCCGCCTCCAGATTGCCTCGGCTGGTCGCGCGCAGAGTGTAGGCCTTGCCGGACACGCTCTCGACGATGCGCTCGCCCTGTTCCCGAAGGTCGGCCAGCAAGGCATCCCAGAGCAGGTCGAAGGTGTCCAGGCGGGCCGGTGCGCGGATGCCTTCGCCGGCCGCGCGGAGCGCGATGCGCTTGAAGACGCCTGCATGCACCTCGTAGCGGACGTCGCCGCTCGCATCTTCATCGAGCACGGGCCGAATGCCCTCGACGAACTCCTCGTAGCCGTAGGCCTGGTGGAAGGTGACGAGTTCGATCCGGCCCTCGCGTTGGAGCTTCCGGAACTGCTGGGCGCGAGTCTCTGGGCGCATGGGGGCAACGGCCTCACGGCCAAGCAGAAGCTGCAGCGCGCGCTCCATCGTGCTCCAGGTCTTGCCGGTGCCGGGCGGTCCGAACAGGATGAGCGACTGTGGCGGTGGACATGGACCCGCGGGTGGCAGCGGGGGCTCCGGTGGTTCTGACTCCACTTCGGTCGGGGTCGTCAACCGCTCGAACTTGGCCGCGTCCAGCTCAATGAGAGTGCGACGGAAGCCGCCCTCGTTGATGTCGAGGGGCTCGAAGTCAGGGTCCCAAATCACCGGGAAGCGATGGCAGTATTCGCCCTCTTCGGGTTGGTGCTCGTAGGGCCCAGTGACTGTTCCTACCCCCAGCACCTTGCCCGTGCCGCGGTTCACCAAGACCCGGTCGCCGGGACGAATCTGCGCAAACCGCCAGACCTGTCGAGGGCCTTCGGGACCGTATCCGGGCTCACCCTGCAGTTCCTTCATGAGCTTCTCGAAGCCCGCGCGGTCAAACCTCGAGACGTCGCCGAAGCGGTCCCAACCGATAGCGATGTAGCCGCCGTCTTTCCATTCGTCCCACAGGTAGGACTGCTCTCCAGCGGCGAGCTTCCAGTACCGCACCTCTCCGGGTGGTGGCTCATCCTCCAGCGCACCCCAGATCGCTTCGCGGGCCGCCGCGTCGAGCTCCTCGACCTCGGAGGGAATCGAGGTGAGGTCGGGATGGAGGTCCACAGCACGCTGGCGCCAGACATACACGCCCGGCTCGGCAGACTCGACCACGCCGACTGCCAATACGTGGTCATTGAGCATCAGGGCGAGGTGGTCGTCCACGCCGACCTCGGCGTCGGTCAGCAGTTCATCTAGGAGTGGAGGGTAGTCTCCTGGATTGACCTCGGTCAGGCCACAGAGCTGCTTCGCCTGCTCCGGCGTGAGAGGAACGTGGAGAGGGACCGCCCAATACCGAGCGGTGGAAGGTGCCTCGTCCTCGTTCCATACGTGCTTGGCGACCTCGAACACGCCCCCGAGGTCGGAGTAGCGGTCGAGCAAGGTGGGGTAGAGCACCGCGCGACCGGTCTTTCGCTTGGCCGTGGGATCCACCAAGCGGTAGTGATGAAGAAGCCGGTCGTCTCGATAGACAGGGAAGATCTTGGGCTTGTCCTGATTCTGGTACAGGAAGGCGATCTTCCACTTCACGATGGGCCAGCAGACGTCGATGGCCTCGACTCGCTCGAGATCACCCTCCTGTGCGGCTTCGATGACCTGGACAAGGCGTTCGTGGACGGTCTGCCAGGCCTCGTCGGCGGACGCCCCGTACTTCGTCTGCCAGCCGTACTCCGTCGACCAGCTTCGTCCGCCGCTGTTCTCCTTCGCGGTGGTGTCGTCCCTACGGTAGACGCCAAACTTGAAGGAGGTGCCACCCCAGATGCTGCCCAACGTCTCGGTGCGCTTTTCTAGCCAGTAGCAGAAGGAGTCGTCACGGTTGAGGTTGGTGTAGTCCTCGAGGCCCATGGCTCGCACGCGGTCGGGTGGCCAAGTCTCGAGAAAACTGGACCACAACTGCTTCAGCTTCTCATCGTCAGGCTCCCAGCTCATCTAGCTGCCCCCCACTGCGCCGCTCGCTTGTGACCTCGACCCATCACGACTCCTTCTCTGACCGAGTCACGAATGCACCGGACAAGCCTCCGGCCGCCTCGACAATGCCGTCAACCTCCTTCATCAAGGCAAGCGTGTCGGAGACGACTGCGACAGCGCGTGCGAGTGACTCTCGCTCGGCCACCGTGAGTTGACGGCCACGTCTGCTCTTGAACCACTTCTGGCACCACGGGTAGCCACCAATGTAGGTCTCCCAGACTTCGCTTTCCACGGGCGAGACCCATGAAGCGCCGTCCTTTGTGAACGTGACGCGTTCACTCTTGAGCCACGCGCCTTCAACCCCGCGCTGTAGGTCTCCACCAAAACTCGGCTTCTGTGAGGATGGGGGGAGGTCCCCCAGATGTCGACCAACCAGGCTTGCACCCACATGAGCGAGCGAGTCGAACACCGACCTCGTTGAGGGAAACAACAGAATCGGGAATCCCCGAGCGAGTCTCGCCTCAAGTGCGGTTCGATAGCAGGGCGCGTGAAACAGCGCGTACATGTAGTGGAAGAGGTCTTTCGGCGTGATGCTGTTGTCAGAGGTCCCGTCGCCAATCGACAGCCCGGTGAGACTCCTCCAAGCGTGGCGAAACTCATTGGTGAGATTCGGGACGCGCACCGTCTCGCCAAGCTGCCGTTCATACCTAAACAGTGGGAACAGTGTTGTTCCACGGTCATGGGTGCCGGTCTTCATTTCCACCAGACCCGTGCTGCAGTTGACACTGAACCGTGACGGGGTCGTCCAGGTACTGGATGCGATCAGTGCCAGGTTCGGCCCGGCCATCATGTGTGTCATCGTAGGCAGAGACCTGCTTTTAACGACTTCGGGATGGTAGAAGATCACGCGGTGGTCAAATGGTCGGTAGAGGATGGGCTGCACGTGTTTTCTGGAGTCTGAACTCGCTGCTATCTCTGGGGAGAAAGACTCCACTTGTTGCATCAGCTCGGGGGTGTCGAATGCGATGGCGACCTTGTCCCGGTTGGTCTTGATTCCAGCTCCAAACTTCTGAAACACTTCGTCGACCCGAGTTGCTTCGAGCTCATCCAGCTCGTCTGGAGGGAGGAATGCGGTTGTCTCTTGGTCCGCCTCAAATGCCGTCCAATTTCCACTGTTTAGAGTCGCGGACTCCAGTGCCTGGTACTTTTCCTCACGGTTCCCCCAAAGCTCCGAGAAACGCACGGGGGCGTTGTCTTCGCCGTTCTTGGAGTAGAGGTGGATGGCCACTGCCTGGGAGATGTCGAATACGTTCTCGTCCTTCGCAACTTCAGGAGGGATCTCATTGACGCCTCCATGTAGATGAAGTGCCCGGATAGACGAGAAGGTCTGCCGTAGACTCTCACGCATCCCGCGAAGGGACCGAGAACCGAGCGCTGTCGCATTTGTGATGAATGCGAGAACACCGGCACCGGAGCGGCGGATCTCGCCTTCTGCGACAGCAAGGAACTTCACGAAGTCATCTTGGATGTTCCGTTCGAACTGAAGCTGGTTGCGCTCCCGGATCGGAATGCCGCCGTACGTCCGGTACCTGTCAACCAAGGAACGTGCATGGTCGGAGAGGTTGGCAGAGTAGTTGGAGTATGGGGGATTGCCGAGCAGCACGGTGAAGCACTGCTCATGGCGGACCTTGTCGACGGACCTCGCTTCTTCGGCCAATGAGCCTGCGATGCCGTCCATCCCTAGTTGCTGTGGGTTTGGTTCCTCCAGGGTATTTGTGAGGTAGATTTGGAGCCGGTCGCCGTCCTGAAAGGTGTATCCGGTCGCGGCTAGGGCAAATGAAACCCGGAGGTGGGCGACGGTATACGGCGCCATCATCACCTCGTATCCGACCATGTTTGGCAGCAGGTGCTCGGAAACCCACCGTTGCCAATTCTCGGCGATTTCCGGTTCCGAGAGTCCTTGGTTCGCCCACTCCTCCGTGAGGACACGCTCCGAGAGGTGAATCAGTTCAACGAGATATGTGCCCGTTCCAGTCGCCGGATCCAAGACGCGGACGAACTGGTCGGCCGCATCGACACCGTCGGGGCGGTCGAAACGCCGGTTAGTCGCCTGGCTAACATCCTCCCAGGACGCGCTGGACGCGAGCCCAAGTGGTAGGCCGAAGTCTTCAATCAGGGACTGGTGCGCTGCGCGAACCATGAACCTGACCACGGGCTCGGGAGTGTAGAAGATGCCCCTACGAGCTCGAAGATCGCTATCGTACTCTTGTAGGAAGTCTTGGTAGAAATGAATCGATGGGTCTGCTTCACCCCTGAACACCTCCGTAACGGAGGTGCGGCCCACGAGACTGACGACATCATCCAGCAACCAAGCGAGATTCTTGTCGAACCTCGAGTTCATGAGCTGGACAAACAGGGCCCGAAGGAAGGTGCTCGTCGATGGGAGGAGCTGCTCGAGGTTCTTTCGGGAGAAGTAGATGTCCTCCTTCTCGATGGACAGCCAGCGCGCAGACAGCATGCCGTAGGTGATCGTCTGAGCATACGCATCGGCGAAGGCCTTCTCATCCATGTTTGCGAGCGCTTGGTTGAAGACATCAAGCAGGTCGCGAAGCGGTCGTTGGGAATCGGGTCTCGTGGTCTCCTTGTGCAGCTCGTCGATTGCCAGGGTCTTCAAATGCTGTGCTCGCCAGGCCAACTCAAGGGCCAGCTTCTTGCTGTCCTGAATCTCGGTCCTGCTCACAATGAAAAAGCGAGAGAGCAGCTGAACCACGCCGCCCTCGCCGTTGAACTGCGAGGCCCGCTTGTCGCCTCTGAGACTGCCCTGGAGCGGAGTCGCCCCCTGCCATAGCTCGAAGCGCGTGTCCTGCTGGTCGGGGTAGACCACGAGCACGTTGTGGAAGTGGTTCTGCTCAAGCTGCTCGCGAAGCTCGGCGGCCTGACCGGGACCGTTGACCACGTAGAGGATGTAGCCGAGCAGCTTGTCGCCAGCGTCGAAGATGCGGACACCCTGGAAGTCATTCTTGAAGTCGTCTTCGCGAGTGATTGCGGGGTCCACCGCAATGCTGTGATTCGCAGGGAGCTTGTGCAGGACGAGGCGGTGGCCCTTACGGCCGCCTTTTCGCCGGAGGCCGAAGCTGCCAGCAATCTCGTCGAGGAGCTCGCGGGTGGCGTGCTCGAGCTGGCCACGGTCGGGCAGGAGCTTGCTGCATTCGTCGATCAGCTTCCGCGCCTTCTTGCGTTCGGCTCCTGTGACGAAGGCGTTCTGCCACTTCTCGCCCTGGCCGAGCGGATCGAGATGACGCGAGTAGAAGCTGTCCAAATGTTCCCGCGCCAACGCCGGGTCCCAGTCCAGCACTTCCTCGCGGAGGAAGTACGACTCCAACGCTCCTGTCTCGGTGGCCTTGGTGCCGAAGCAAACGAGTTGCCGCGCTTCCCCGTCCGGCCGGTCGTCGGTGATGCTGACCACGTACAGCGTCTCGGTCTGCGAGCCCTGCGGCATCTCCGTGGTCCGGCGCGGTCCCCCGCGCTCGAACCAGACCAGTCCATCTTGAAGGTGCCGGTGCAGCACGTCCTCGATCAGCTTGAGCTCACGAACGGTGCGCCGATGTGCGCCGTTGACGACATCTGAACCACGCTGCTTCAGCCGAACCAGGACGACGTGAAATGGCCGGCTCGCAGTCTTTCGCCAGTAGTGGGCGCCGGCCGCGTAGTGGGTGTCGAGCCGTCGCTGGTCGGCGTCATCTCGAGGGACGAGGATGTCGCCCACCGGCATCTCGGGGGCATCCCCAAAACACCGCTCCAGTAGACCCCGCGCGAAGTCCGATGGGTCCGGGGCGAGGGCTTCCGCGTTCCCATCGTCATCGAAGTCATCGAAGTCGTCGAAGTCCCCCGGAAGGGCCGCTGCGAGGCCCGCATCGGCCACGGGAGTCGCACGGAGGCCGAGGACATAGTCAACGAAATCGTTCTTGCTCAGCATCAGGGTCCAACCTCGGAAGTGGGAGCGGTGGTTCTCTCGAGCGAACGGCACTCGCGACACCATGGCTGCGGCGTTTCGTAGATCGCGCCTTCGGTAGTACGCATCCGACGGAAGCCGAAGACCGAGTAGACCTGGGCCTCCCCATCTGCCTTGGTGCCGCAGCTCGGACAGCACTTGTGCATGCCGGGGGAGTGGCCACAGGACGGGCAGACACGGGCGATGCCGCGACGACGTGGCTCGATGTTGGTATCTGGGCGAAGGCTCTTGAGTTGCAGGATGCGGAATGCGCTTGCGACAGCCACGCGACGGTCTGACTCACTGCTCAAGAAGCCCGCGCATAGCGCGGTCAGACCTTGCCGAAGCGGCTTCCCGATCTCGCGTCCCCGCTCGGCCAAGGTTGCGGGTTTGTCCACGACTCGGCGGGCGACACCCAGAAGATCATCGGCACTCACGGGACGGGAAGCGTCGTCGGAGTATGGAATGTCGGTTCGGGTCCTGGGCGGCCAGGTCTTGCCGTCCAACGCGATCCAGAAGTTCAGCAGGCTGTCGCTCGGGTTTTGGCTGGTCCAGAGCCAGTGGGGAACCTCGTCCTCCACCACCGGGTTCAGGACGCGCGTGTGCTCCGTCGCCGGCGCACCTCGTCGGCCAATGGAGGCCCAGGTCACTAGCGGTGCTTTGTCTCCGGCATCTTGCTCTCGAAGCCACCCATTCCAGGACCCGACCCAGCTGGGGTTGATGGTGCGCTCCGCCAGAATCCGCTTGAGGCGCTCCTGATAGCCAGCGACCTGTTCGATCGCTCGATCACTCTGCCAGGCATTCAGCGCGGAAATGCCCCGGTAGCGGTAGTCCGACATCCACTCTGCTTCGGCGCCCGTGCCCTGCTCGAGCCCCAAGGTGAAGTCGATGGCCAGGGTCTTGTTGGCGATGCGCTCCCGCAGCTGGAGCTCGTCCTCGAGCTCGTCGGGCAGCAGCAGGTTGACGGTGAGCGGCGCGGCATTTGGATGTTCGTGCCACCAGTAGGCGGGAACCCCCGAGCCCAGCGACCGTGCCAGGGCCGCGAGATCCGGGAACTGCGTCGCCTCCTCGATGGCCGGGTTCAGGCGGCGATCGATACGACCCGAGCGCTGGATCATGCGCACCGGGTTCCAGTGGACGTCGTAGTTGACGAGCAGTGCGGCGTCCTGGAGGTTGACGCCCTCGGCGAGCACGTCGGTCGCGAACAAGACATCGATCGGCCGGCGGATGGCGTTCGTCCATCCCTGTCGCCACAGGTCGATGAGCAGCGCCTGTTCCTCAGCCGAGGCACCGTGGGCGCTCGGCCTGTTTGGACCCAGGCGGTAGAAGGGAGCGAAGGCGTGGATGATGAGGTCTCGGTCGTCCGTGTCGCCACTGACGACGTCGGTTCGGCGGACCAGGGCCTCGACGTCAGCCTTCGTGAAGTCTTGCCCCGCTTCGAGGTTCAGGCTGCGAAGCACTCGCCGCCAGTCGGGGTCTCCGAGTGCGGATGACGCGCGGAGGACGGACGAGATGTACGCGAGCGTATCGGTGAACTGGGAGAAGACGATGGCCTTCTGGCCGTTGGCGCGAGCTCGGAGCAAGCGCATCACCAAGCGGCGCAGCTTGCCGTCGGTCACCAGTCGCTGCGCCCAGGTTGCGGACGTGGGCCAGTCCACCGCCTGCCCCCCGGCGATGAACTTCTTGGGCCAGTCCTGCTCTTCGAAGGCTCCGAACACGATCTCGGCCAGGCCCGGAGCCGTTCCCAGCAACGTGTCCAGGTCCTGAACCAGGTCGTCCCGCAGCTCCCAAAGCCGATTGAGCATCTCCCTCTGCGCGACGGTCTCCGGGTCGTCCCGGTTGAACAGGTCGAGTTGCGGTGGTGGGGGATCATCGGAGCCTGCGGCCGAGCGCGAGCTCATGTGCGCCTTGCTCCACCGCTTGAGCAGCTCACGGCCTGACTTGGTGGAGATGCGCCCCGTGAGCAGGAGGTCCAGGCGGTCACGCTCGACATCCGCAAGGCCATCGAGCATGTCGCGAACCTGCTGCTCCAGCGCCGCTGCGCGCGTGCGCTCGCCGAGGTCGGTGCACAGGTCGATGAGCTGCTTGATGCGGTGTGCGTGCAGCGCGAGCAGGCGCAACAACGTGATGAGGAACGCCACCGGGGAGCTCTCGAGGCGCTTGAGCACCAGCACGCGTTGGAGTCCCACCACCGACGAGACCTCGGATGCGTCCCGGATGCCGTCTCGCACGTCGGCCCACTGGTAGACCTTCAGGGACAGCGGTGGAATCGGTCCGTGCCCTGCGTCTTCGCCCGTCTCGAACAGCGGCAAGAAGCGCGCGAGCACATCCCGCGTGTTGTCGTAGACGTCCTCGTAGATGAGCTTCTCGGGCTCCGGCGCGTCGGGCCGGAACAGGAGCTTCACGTTGGAGCCCTGCTCGCGTTCGATCTGCTTGCAGAGGGCCCGGGAGCGCTGAACCACGATGCGGTCGAGCAGCTCGCCCGCGATGCGCACCGGCTCTGACGGGAGCTGCCCCCCGGACTGCATCGCTGCGCGGACTGCGAGCTGTTGCTGGCCCAGGCGCTTCTCTTGCTCCTTGAGGTAGTCGCCCACCCGCGGGACCTGGACGCCGAACTGCACGTCGTCGCGGAAGTCTGGGGCGTAGGAGAAGCGCGCATCGGAGGAGCCGTGCACGAGGATGCTCGCTACGTCACCCTTGGCGCGACCGGCCTTCGCCAGGCGCTCCTCCACGTCCTTGAACACACGACCGCGGTACCCGTCGGCAGTGAGGTTGTCGTTGAACCAGAGCGGCTTGCTGAACAGCAACGCGGCTTGCTGACGCAGATCCTCCAGGCTGTTGTTGACTGGGGTTGCGGTCAGCAGGAGCACCTTTCGCCGCAGGTCCTTCCGCGGCTGCAGACGCAGCAGGTCGCGAAGGACGACGGTGCGACGCGCGCCAACGGACCGGAAGTTGTGGGCCTCGTCGACGATGACCAGGTCAGACAGGAGCAAGTGCTCCATGTCACTCACCTGGGTCTGCGTGCGCTGGATGACCTGGCTGGTCGGCAGGATGCGCGAGAGTCTCGTGTGCGACAGAACGCGGATGGTCGCCGGGACGACGCCGTGGGCTCCCAGCGGGGGGATGGCCTCTCGCTGCCAGGTCGTGACGACAGAGTTGGGCGCCAGGATGGTCACCCGGAACGGGTCGTCGGAGAACGAGCGACCGGCCTCGGCCAACTGGTCTCTCCAGCTGTTGGCGTAGTGGACCATCACCGTGGTTGCGACGTAGGTCTTTCCGAGTCCGACGCCGTCACACAGCATCGCGCCGCCGTAGTCCTCGAGCTGGGCGACGAGGCGCTGTGCAGCCTGCCGCTGGTAGGCGGCGTCCTGGTACCGCTCCGCTGCGGTGTGGAGGGTGCGGGCCTCGCCTACCATGCGGCCGATGTGGTCGAGAAGGACGAGCCAGGCCTTCTCCAGGGGCGTACACTGCCCGAGCGAGCTGACCTGCCGTGTTGAAGGACGCCGGTACCGGGTGTCCAGGAGCTCGCGCACCTGACGGTCCCACACCCGCTGGGCGCCGGTGGGCGAGACAGAGCTGGCGGTGTCCCAGTGGCCGGTCTCATCCGCGGGACGGACGTGCCCGAGGGCCATGTGGCCGGCGAGATGCAGCAGAGCGTCAGCGATGACCTTGGTGGGTTGGTTGAGGTCCAGCGCCATCAGGAGCTTGTCGGGGGTGGGGATGACCCGTGCGATCACGCCGACTTCAGGGATGACGGCGTCGCGCACCTCGGGTGCGCTGGCGAGGTCGATGATCTCCCAGCGCCAGGGGATGTCGAAGGCGAGGTTCAGGTGCGCCCGCAGTTCGGCAAGGGACGTCTGAGGAGCTCGTGAGAGCTCGTCGAAGGTGGTCCACCATGCCTCATCGGGGCTCTCGGGTCCGTCGTCCGAGGCCTGGGGCTGGAACCATAGCCGCCCTTCGGAATCGTCCTCCGCCCGTGTCCAGATGGCGTCGTTGTGCGACGGAGCGATGGCAAGGGCACCGTCGCCCGGAGCCGAGGAGGCCCAGACGGCGTTCGTCTCGCCGTCGGATGCGGTCAAGGTCGCGGACTGAAAGCCACCCGTCGTGGCCGCCAGGCCAATGAAGCCATGGACGCCCTCGAGGGCGAAGGCGGCCCCCCGCGTGGCGAGACAGAGGGTGCGAGGCTTGCTCAGGACGTCGGGGTCGCACTGCAGCCAGAGTCGGCTTGTTGCCCGAGCCTGCTCCAAGGGGAGATCGACTTGAACCACCCCGGGTTCGGGCGAGGCCACGCTCACCTTGACCTCCTGCCCGCCGAGATCGAGGTGGAACTCGGCAGAGGCGACGAGACCGGCGGCGAGGCGCTGGGCGATCTCTGCGGCATACAGGTCTTCCCGACGGATGCCGTTCACCGAGCGGACCACTACGCGGTTCGAAGTGCCGAAGAGCAGGCTCGCCAAGGCTCGTTGGAGCTGTGTTGAGTGCTCCGGTGCGTCCAGCTGAACCCTCAGCGTCGCGGATGCGCTCGTGGTGCCCTCATGAGCCCCAGCTCCAGATGAGCGGGGGCGAACGGCATGGCTGAGCACGGCTTCCGCCATCATCCAACGCTCCCAGTCCCCATCGACGCGGCGCCTGGAGCCGAGCTGATGGGGAATTGGGGGAGCATCATAAACAGCCTCCTCATGGTCGGCGCCCCCCTCCGATGACCCGTCGTGGAGCGCCATGCAACGGTGTGGACCTGCGGCGACGAGCCATGGCCGCAGGCTGCTCATCATAGCCATTGACAGGAGAGCGCGTACGCGAACCGGAGTTGACCAAGCCGCGCGTACGCGCAGCGGAGCTGTCAAGAACGTCGCTGGAAGCGACCATGAGCAGGATGACGGGTTCGCCGGGCCATTGTGGCCCGCGGAGTGGGATCTTCAGGGTCAATCCCCACGCCTGCGGCGCGGACGGCATTTAGGCCTCTGCCTTCAGGGGAACGCGGACCTTCTGCTGAGCAGCCGGTGTTGCGGGCTACCGGGGCTTGTCGCCACGGGAAGGATTCGCGACATCGCTGGGCGTCGGTGCCTCCTGCTCGGCCTGACGCTTCCAGCGCAGGAGCAGCTCAACCACCGCGATCGGGTTGTCGGTCATCTCGATGACTTCCTCGTCTGGCAGCGGCGCCCCGGAGAGCGCCTCGAAGACCGGACGAGCGTAGGCGAGGGATCGCGGCTTCTGCTGCGGATCGCGTTTGGACGTGGAGCCTTCTCCCTCGTGGCTGGCCCCGCCCTCAGGCTGGCGTAGATTGACGGGGTGTCCCTCGAAGCCGTCATCCGAGAAGCTCTGCGACCTGAACCCTCCTTGGTAGCCTCACGTCCCGAGCGCAGCTCGGAGCGGAGAGGAGCTGGCCACTGTGGAGCGGCGGCTGCGCGCGAGTACGGGTGGAGTCCCAGGACGGGAGGTGGCGCACCTGGGAACTCACGGCTCGGGTCTTGTTCCAGACCACCATCGCATCAGGTCCAGCTCCTGTCAGCACGTGATCGCCGGCATTTGAGGGCTATTCGGCGGCGTACCGAGCCGTCCCGCTGGTGTACCCGTCGACGCCGTGGAACAGGATGCCGTCGCCGGTCCCGGCGACCTCGAGTTTGTGCTGTAGGACGCAGGTGATCGTCCCGCCATCTTGGACCTCGACAAGCGTCGTGACATTGAATGGGTTGTGGGACTGGACCGCCGAGGCATTTGCGTTGCCGAGGCTGTGCATCACGACTTCCTCATGGATGACGGTGCCATCTCCGCCGCAGTTCAATACGAACCAAGCAACGACGGTCTCCGCCTCAAGCGAGATGACCCAGGTGGCATCGAGATCGGCCTCGTAGACCCCGGCATGTCCTGCTTCGAAAGAGAACCCTGCCGCCGTCATCGTTCCTGCGCCCAGGAGGGTGTCGCCGTCCTCAGCCGTGGCCCCCGCCACGTCCGCGAAGGACGCCAAGCTGGAGGTGCCCAGCGTCATGGACGCACCGTCCCTCTCCCCGGCGAAGACAAGTCCCACCGCGTCGTCGCCACCGCTGTCCGAGCCCCCGTCGGAGCCGCAGCCGGAGAGTGCCAGTAGAGACACGACCAAGAGTCTACAGAGCGTCACCTGTCCTCCCGTTGATGATGACGCTGGCAACTCCACCACCGTCCACGCCGGCCGTCAAGGGTCGACCCTCCCAGGCGCGCTACCATCAACGGCATGAGCCATCCCGAGACCATCAGCGCATACCAGGTCCTGGAGGTGCTCGGAGGGGGCGGCATTGGGGTCGTCTACCGGGCTCGTCACCGCCTCGAAGCCAAGGCCACCAAGGAGAGGGATGTTGCCGTCAAGGTGCAGTACCCCAACCTGGCCCCGGCACGCTGAGGTCCGGGCGTGCTTCGAGCGCGAAGCCCAGCGCGCCCGGCTTCGAGGAGCCCTGGTCTCCCGGTACTTCCCCAGCACCGCGAAGCGCTGGTCGCGCTTTCTCGAACTCCCGCAGACGACGTGGTCGAAGACGAACGGACGAAGCTCGGTCGCAGCGTGGCCTTTCGAGAGATGGTCCTGGAGATCTACGACCACTGGTGTAACGCCAGCGGGCTACTGGTCCGCCCGGCGTTGCCGCCGCTGAGTCTGGTCGACGCAGCGCACCTGGTGCCCTTCGCTGAGAGCTTCAACGATCATCCCTCAAACGGTCTGGCGCTCTGCAAGAACCACCACTGGGCCATGGACAGCGGCCTGATTGCCCCTCGCCGGAGGGGGTGTGGCGCAGCTCGAGGAGGCTGATCGCCCATCGGTCGGAGGGGGAGAGGCCTCTGGCAGAGCTGGATGGGCGCCGCATGCTGCCGCCGTTGGAGATTGCGTACCGACCGAGTCCCGCCGGGCTGGAGTTCAGGTACGCAGCGATGCTCGAGGTGCAGGGCTGACCCGGGGGGCTTCTTTCGGCGGAAATAGCAGATGTTGCCGGAGTTTCGTACGAAACCCGTCGTGGTCAAGTCTTGGTACCTGACCCCGGGTCGGACAGGACCGGCTGCACATGGGCCTCCATGCAGTCGGCGCACCAGTGCTGACCGAACGCGATTCCCACCGACTGGCGCTCGGCGTGGAGAACGCAGCGGTCCCCGACGACTGCGATGTCCTGCCCGTGACCGTCCCAGCCCGGCAGGCGCTGGTCCGTCGCCTGCGCGGCCAGCGTGGCCCAGCACTCTTCACACCAGGCGGAGCCGAACCCAGATCGGGTTGCCGGCCGCTCCCCGTGGCGCGGGCAACGGCCGGGAAGGGGATTGTCCGCTGGCACCCGCGGTGTCGGGCTGACCAGGTCGGCCCACTCGAATTCGCCCGGAGTGACGAGCCCCATGCTTGAGAGGGTCTGGAACGAGCCCCCGGCGACGATCCTGAGCAGGTCCGCGAACCAACGCCCGCCGGCCCACCGGATGAGCCGCTCGTTCTCCGGTCCGCCCTCGACTCCAGGAAGCCAGCCCGTCTGGCCCGTCCGAGGCCGGGCGGCTTCGACGTGGGGGACGAGGACCGGGACGCCGCCCGAGCTTCGGACGCGTGCCCGCACCTTGTGCAGCGCATCGCGGAAGCGCCTCCTGTCTCCCGTACTTTCATCGAGTCCCCGAGTAGGCCACGTCTCCCGGTCTCCATGGACGTGGATGAGAACCTCCAACTCCTGCGCCAACGCGCGACCTCGTCCTACACGCGACCGGAGCCACCCGACCTCGTCTCGAAGGGCGAGAGCCCGGTCCATGTCATTGCCTGGTGGGCGGCCCCTGGACGCTGGGACAGCCTGGGCGGCCTGTAGGGCTGCAAGCGACCGATCCAGCCAGTCGCCATCGGCCGGGCACCCCAGCTGGCCATGCGCCAGCTCCAGGATGGGCGCCGTGGTGAACGCCCAGGGCCGAGACATCGCGACCCTCCGCATCCCCGTGGGGCCGGTCTTGGCGGTCTCTACGGCGACCTCGACCTGTCGGCTGAAGTTTTCGAGAGCCGCGGGAATGCTGAAGGCCCGAGGCACCCGCTCCCAGCCCGGAACCCGAGGCTGGAGGAGCCTCGCGAGCAGCTTGTCTTCCGGGCCAACGTCTTCGCCAGCGGCCCAGGCCAGCAGAAGGTCTGCGTCGAATCCCCAACCATAGGCCGGGAGCAGGAGCAGCCCCGGGAAGACGGTGCCTGGCTGGTGAGTGATCGAGCCGTCGACGCCGACTGCCCAGCACCACCACGGCCAGGGGAACGCAGGGACCTCGAAGCGCCCCAGCGGAAGGAGGGCCGCGAGGTGTGCGAAGGGCATCGATGATCGGGCGGTCGGCATTATCTGTCCCCCCTTGGAGGCGCGGTCCCTGCGCTATCGGTGGTGCATGGGTGGTCATTGAGAGCCACCAGCAGCGTGACCCGGCGGACGGAGTGGTTCCATGGACACTATGCGCGAAGGCGGTAGCCTGATCGACGCTCGGACCCTTGCCAGGCATCTCGGCGTCAGCCTCCAGGCCGTCTACCGCCTCAGCGCCAGCGGCCGCATCAAGAAGTACGTGATCGGCCACCGCACGATCAGGTTCCGGCTCGACGAGGTCCTGGAGGCCCTCGCAGGCGAAGAGCAGGTCCACCAGTCCCCTTCTCCCGCTGCTGCCAGGAGGACTGCTGCGCCTGCGCCCGCGTCTCTCCCGCCCTTCGATTGGTCCAAGCGCTCCTGAGCAGCCCCTGCGCTACTCTGACCGCGGCAGACCACCGCGGCTGAGGAACGAGCCTCATGTCCGTGTACACCATCAACCGCAAGACGGGTCGAAGCTGGATGATCGACTTCGAGTACATCGACCCGGTCACGCAGCAGAACAAGCGCTACCGCAAGGTGGCGAAGGGGGTGAAGACCAAGCGAGAAGCCAAGATCCTGGAGAACGAGCTCCGCATCCAGCTCGAGACCCCGCCGCCGCCCGCCGAGGAGCAGGAGAAGGACGCCGACTTCGGTGCCTTCGCCGGCCACTGGTTGACGACGCGGGAGGTCGACTGGAAGCCCACCGCTCGCCGGGGCTACGAGCAGATCCTGCGGGTCCACCTGGTCCCCGTGTTCGAGGGCCGCAGCATCCGCAGCATCTCCGTCGAGGAGGTGCAGCAGCTCAAGGCGAAGAAGCTCCGCCGCAAGGGCAAGAAGGGCCTGTCGCCCAAGACCGTCAACAACATCCTGGGTGTGCTGTCCTCTCTCTTCGAGGACGCCGTGAAGTGGCGCTACGCCGCCTTCAACCCGGTGCGGTCGGTCAAGAAGTGCCGGCCCGACGTCGACGCGGAGGACTTCAAGTTCTGGAAGGTCGAGGAGTCCGACGCCTTCCTGGAGGCCATCCACGAGGGGCGCCCCCGCTGGTACCCCTTCTTCCTCACCGCGCTGCGGACGGGCATGCGTCTGGGCGAGCTGGCTGCGCTGCGGTGGGAGGACGTGGACTTCGAGCGGGACCGGATCCGGGTGTGCCGGAGCTACAGCCACGGCCACGAGACCTCACCCAAGAGCGGGCGCTCGCGCACCCTGCCCATGACCCAGCAGCTCGCGCTCGCCCTGCGCGAGCACAAGCTGGCCACGGGCGGCGGTGAGCGGGTCTTCCTGTCCGAGGAGGGCGAGCTGCTGGACCACAACACGGTCAAGCACCACTTCTGGTTCGGCACCCGTGCCGCCGGCGTGAAGCGCATCCGCTTCCACGACCTGCGGCACAGCTTCGCCAGCCAGCTCGTGATCGCCGGGGCCAGCATCTACAAGGTGCAGAAGCTGCTCGGCCACCAGGACGTCAAGACGACCATGCGGTACGCCCACCTGAGCCCGGAGGCTCAGGAGGACGTGGTCGCGCTGCTGGAGACCGGCAGCCAGGTTGCGGCACGTTTGCGGAACGTGCCGCGGATTTTGAAGGTGGATTGATGAACAACCACCTGCAATCATTGAAGAAAAGATGGTGGAGGCGGCGGGAGTCGAACCCGCGTCCGAAACCACTCAGCGTTGGCTTCTACATGCTTATCCCGCTGTATCGAACTCCCGCAGACCCAGCGGGCTCAGCCTGCGTCGGAGTCGGTGACGATTTGATCGGGATTGTTTATTGACCCCTCCGCTCACGTCACGCAGCGTTCAGGTCTAGCCAGGTCAAGACACGCCCAACAGACACCCCTGGCGGATAATCCTGTCGGACGGCGAGGCTGTTTTGTTAGGCAGCCACCGCGAATGCACGGTTGTCGTTGGCATTTGTTTTGGTTTGCCCGGAGTTTATCGAGGGTATCAGGCGCCCTCGGCATGCTACCTCGGCCTACTGCGACCTCGTCGAAACCGTTTCGCCCCCAAGTCAAAGAACGCACCGCGTGCTGCGGCCTCCAACAATGTCACCACGGATGTGCCCGGCGTCAAGCCCGCTGACGATTGTCCGGTCAACGCTTGCGGCTCGTGCGAAAATGGTCCAGAATCCGTCCCCCCGCTCGCCCGGAGCCCGACATGCTCGTCCTCCTGCTCGCCTCCACGGCCCTGGCCTACGAGTCCCCCGCGCAGAACGTCCTCTTCGAGGACGAGGCCAACCTCTATGAGTCGATCACCTACGACTCCGGCTGGCTGCCCTCGGGATCGCCCGTCGCCGTGGCCTTCCGCATCAACGCCGAGGGCGGCGCCTTCGTGGAGATGGAGGGCGAGTCCTGGATGGAGTGGCCCCCGGTGCTCACCCAGGGCTTCACTCCCTACGACGAGGCCGGCTGGTTCGCCCTGGACACCGAGTTGGGCACCTCCGTCGACATGAAGATCGACATCTGGGGCTACTACAACGAGTTCGCCCTGGCCGAGACCGGCACGCCCTTCTTCGCCGAGACCACCTTCACCCCCTGGCTGCTGCCCGACGGCGAGGTCACGGTGGTCGAGGCCGCCGCCTCCGGCGACACCACCGAGCTGTTCAACCTCTCCTACGCCATCGTCGCGGGGATCGAGGTCTACCTCACCACCCAGCTCCGCCCCGACGCCGCCGCCTCCTTCCAGGGCCTGCGTGTGACCACCGGCAACGAGGTCATCGACATCGACGGCGGCACCGCCGTCCACCCCGCGCCCTCCACCGGCCGCATCGACCTGGACACCGTCTTCACCGGCCTCTACGGCGGCGTGCTCGACCTGGTCTTCGTGCCCACCTTCGGCGCCTGCATCTCGCCGTTCGGTTGCTACGACGTCGCCTCCTTCGACATCGCCGCCCCCCTGGTGGACACGGCGTTCGAGCAGGACTTCCCCGCCGTGCTGGTCAGCCACCCGCTGCCCCAGGCGGACATCGACGTCACCGACTACGACTTCGGCGACGTGGAGGTCGGGCAGATCGCCACCTTCGAGCTGCCCGTGGCCAGCCTGGGCGACCTCCCTGTCGAGGGCGAGATCGGCATCCTTGGGGCAGGGGAGTTCCGCGTGTTCCCCGACGTCGTCTTCGCCCAGGGCGACACCGTCGACGGCGTGACCGTCACCTTCGCGCCCACGTTCACCGGCCCCCAGGAGGCCGAGCTGCTCATCACCACCTCCGACCCGGCCCACCCCGAGATCCGCGTGCTCGTCACTGGAAACGGCTGGGAGGAGGACAAGCTGGAGACCATCCCCTCCGAGGTGGGCTGCGGCTGCACCAGCGCCCCCGGCCCTCAGCCGCTGGCCTGGCTCGGCGCGCTCATCGGGCTGGTGGCGCTGCGGCGGCGAAGCCGTCGGGGCTGACCACCGGGGGCCGCCCCAGGGCCTCCAGCGCCGCGCGGGCCTGCGCCCCGGTGTCGAACAGGACCACGTCCACCCGGGGGTGATCCGCCAGGAGCTTACGCGCCGTTACAAACCACCAGCTCACGAAGCCGGTGGCCCGGTCGCGCACCAGGGCGTGGGCGGGGTCGAGGAGGGCGGGCTCGGGCCCGGTGCGCTCCCAGCAATCCCGGCTCAGGTCCGGGGCGATGCGCCACTCCCCGTCGGCGGTGCGGGTGAAGACCGCCGGCGGCCCGGCCGCGGCCAGCGCCGCGTCGAATGGGTTGCAGAACGGATCCATGCCCGCCTCGGTTGAATGCGACGGAGGGGGTTCTCCGTCATCGTGACTGCAGGTACCCTCACCACGCTTCGGAGGAAACATGGTTCTGCTCTCGCTCGTCGGCGCCGCGCTCGCGTTCGACCACAGCTACGCGGCCTACGACGCCGTGCTCGACGCCCACGTCAAGGGCGGCCGGGTCGCCTACAGCGCGCTGGGGCCCACCGGGCTCGACCCCGTGCTCGCCGAGCTGGCCGCCGCGGACGCCTCGGGCTTCACCCCGGCCCAGAAGAAGGCGTTCTGGATCAACGCCTACAACGCCCTGACCATCGACCTCATCGCCGAGAACCCCGGGATCTCCTCCATCCGGGACCTCGACGGCGGCAAGGTCTGGTCCACCCGCCGGTTCACCGTTGCGGGCTCGGAGGTCAGCCTCGACGACATCGAGCACAAGATCCTGCGCCCCCTGGGCGACCCCCGGGTCCACGCGGCGGTCAACTGCGCGAGCATCGGCTGCCCCGCCATCCACAAGGACCCCTACACCGCAGACGGCCTGGACGCCCAGCTCACCGCCGCGAGCCGCCGCTGGGTCGCGGGCAACGGGGTGGTCGTGCAGGGCGACAGCGTGAAGCTCAACCAGATCTTCGACTGGTTCGGCGACGACTTCGTGGCGAAGTACGGCGCCGTGCACGACATCCCCGGCGTGGACGGCAAGCAGGAGGCCGCGCTGAACTTCATCGCCGCCCACGCCGACCCCGAGCTGGCCGCGACCCTGCGCGCCGGGGGCTACACCCTGGGCTGGGCGGACTACGACTGGGGGCTCAACAAGCGGTGAGGCGCGGGAGGGTTCAGACCTCCGGCTCCAGCATCGAGCTGATGTCCTCGTCGATGATGGTGTCCTCGTCGAACTCGACGAGGGCCTGGGTGGTGGGCGGCGCCCACTCCGTGCCCGGCAGGGTGCGCAGCGGGTCGAAGGCCTTGTCGGTGGACTGGCAGGTGCGGGGGTAGGTGAGGGCCTGCACGAGCTGCACGCCGCCCGCGACGCCGTTGGAGGAGCGGCCCAGGCCCACGGAGGGCAGGGGCAGGGTGGACGTGGTGGTGGGCTGGTTGATCAGCACCGCCCCCGTGCGCAGCCGATCGACCAGCTCCTGGAGCGCGCGCTGGTCGGCCGGCGGGTAGACCGAGCACACCAGGCGATAGGCGAACTGGTTGTGCAGGGCGATGGCCTCGTCCACGCCCTTGACCTTGTAGACCAGCAGCGTGGGGCCCAGGGGCTCGTCCAGCAGGCAGGGCTCGCCGCCGGCCCAGTCCACCTCGTGGACGGCCGGGGTGACGTAGAAGCCGCGGCGCTCGGTGCGGGTGGCCGAGGTTCCCTCCAGGATGGGCGCGTTGCCGGCCCGGGTCAGCGCCCGGCCGTACTTGCGGAACCGGCTGCGGTAGTTCTCGGAGATCACCGGCCCCATGAACACGTCGCGGTCGAAGCCGTAGCCGATGCGCAGGCTGGACGCGCGGGAGACCAGCAGATCCATGAAGTTGTCGTAGATCGCCTCGTCGACGATGACCCGGCCCGTGGAGGTGTGGCGCTGGCCCGTTGTCATGAAGGCGCCGACCATGACCTCGTACACCGCGCGATCCAGATCGCAGCCCGAGAGCACGATGGCGGCGCCCTTGCCGCCGGTCTGGTAGAAGGCGGGCAGCTCGGGGCGCTCGAAGAGCTGGCGGCGGACCTCCCCTGCGCTCTCAAAGGAGCCGGTGAACACCAGCGCCGCGATGCCCGGGTGGTTGATCAGCCGCCGGCCCACGCCGGAGCCGCTGCCCTGGACCATGTTGATCACGCCCCGGGGCAGCTTGCACTGGTCCCAGACCTCCGCGACCATCTGGCCCATGCCGGGGGTGAACTTGGAGGGCTTGAAGACGACGGTGTTGCCCGACAGCACCGCCGCGGCCGTGTTGGCGGCCGCGATCCGCAGCGGCAGGTTGTAGGGGCAGAGCATGGCCACCGCGCCCCGGGGGACGAAGTCGGCGCGGGCCAGGGAGGCCTCCTCGATGCGGGGGGCGAGCAGGCCCACCCCCTGGTCGAGCAGGTGCTCCACCGCCAGCAGGGTCTCGCCCAGCTCCTGCCGGGCCTCCCAGAAGGGCTTGCCGGTCTCGCGGGTGAGCAGGCGGGTGATGCGCTCGGCGTTCTTGGTCAGGGCCTGGCGGAAGCGGCGCACGACCGCCGCGCGATCGTTGAGGCCCACCCGCCGCCAGATCCTGGCCGCGAGTCGGGCGTGATCCACCGCGTCGTCCACCGAGGCTTCAGAGAACGGGAAGCGCCCCAGGTTGTCGGACCGGTCCCCGGGGTTGACCCCGGTGATGAAGCCGTCCACGCTCTCCGGTCGGACGAAGGAGCCATAGATGTAGTCGCCTTTGCGGACCAGGCGGTCTCTGGAATCGTCCAACGGCTGACTCCCGGGAACACGAGATGCGAATTATACCGACGTAGCGCTTCCTATCGACAGGGCGCTTCGGAGGCCTCTGGTGCGTAACGTACATGACCATGTCCTGTCCTGCGTCGGCGACACCCCCATCGTCCGGCTCAACAAGGTGACCGCGGGCCTGGAGGCCACGGTGTACGCCAAGCTGGAGATGCTCAACCCGGGCGGCTCCATAAAGGATCGCATCGCCCTCCAGATCATCGACGACGCCGAGGCCTCCGGGGCGATCAAGGGCGGCGACACCATCGTCGAGGGCACCTCCGGCAACACCGGCGCGGGCCTGGCCATGGTCGGCGCGGTGCGCGGCTACAAGACCACCTTCGTCATGCCCGACAAGCAGTCCGAGGAGAAGCGCGCGGCGCTTCGGGCGTACGGGGCTCGCGTGGTGGTCACCCCCACAGCGGTCGAGCCCGAGGACCCGCGCTCCTACTACTCGGTCAGCGACAAGCTGGGCCACGAGCCGGGCGCGTTCTTCGCCAACCAGTACCACAACCCGTCCAACCCCAAGGCCCACTACGAGATGACCGGCCCCGAGATCTGGGAGCAGATGGCCGGCCAGCTCGACGTGCTGGTCTGCGGGCTGGGCACGGGCGGCACGATCAGCGGCATCGGCCAGTACCTCAAGGAGCAGAACCCCGACCTCAAGGTCGTCGGTGTCGATCCGGTGGGCTCGCTCTACTACGACTACTTCCACACCGGGCAGCTCACCCCGGCGTTCACCTACGTGGTCGAGGGCATCGGCGAGGACTTCATGCCCTCCACCATCGACTGGCAGTACATCGACGACGTGGTGCGGGTGAACGACCGGGAGTGCATGCAGATGACCCGCCGGATCGTCCGGGAGGAGGGCATCTTCTGCGGCGGCTCCTGCGGCGCGGCGGTGGCCGGCGCCATCAAGTGGGTGCGCCTGCACGACGCCAAGGACCTCAAGGTCCTCATCATCCTGCCGGACTCGGGCAGCCGCTACCTGTCCAAGATCTTCAACGACCAGTGGATGCGCGAGAACGGCTTCCTGGACCCGGACACCGGCCTGGGCACGGTGCGCGAGATCGTGGCCCACAAGGGCAAGCACGGCGTCATCTCGGTCCACCCCGACGCCACGGTGTCCGAGGTCATCGGCACCATGAAGCTCCACGGCATCTCCCAGGTGCCGGTGCTCGACGAGGGGCGGCTGGCCGGCATCCTCTCCGAGAACCGGCTGCTGGAGCGCGCCCTCCAGGGCACCCCCGGCCAGACCCGGGTGCGCGAGCTGGTCCAGGCCAACTACACCACCGTCGACGCCGACACCGAGATCGCCGTCCTGAGCGAGCTTTTCCGCCGCTTCAAGGTCGCCTTCGTCATGGAGGGGCAGAGCCCCGTCGACGTCGTCACCAAGATCGACCTCATCGACTACATCGCGTCGCGCACGTCCGGAGAGCCCCTGTGAAGGGATCCAGCCATCGGTTCGAGACCCTCGCCATCCACGGCGGCCAGTCTCCCGAGCCCACCACCGGCGCGGTGAGCCCGCCGGTCTTCCAGACCAGCACCTACGCCCAGAGCGGCGTGGCGAAGCACAGCGGCTACGAGTACGCCCGCACCCACAACCCCACCCGGGAGAAGCTGGAGGCCGCGGTCGCGTCGCTGGAGGGCGCCGACCTCTCCGAGCCCACCTTCGCGACGGCCTACGCCTCGGGCTGCGCCGCCACCTCGGCCATCCAGCACCTGCTCGACGCCGGGGATCGGGTGGTCTCCGGGGACGACATCTACGGGGGCACCTGGCGGCTGTTCACCAAGGTCTTCGCCCGCCAGGGCATCCGCTACGACTTCGTGGACCTCTCCCACGTCGACCCGGCCGACGCCATCCCCGAGGGCACCCGGCTGGTGTGGATGGAGACCCCCACCAACCCGCTGCTCAAGGTCGCGGACATCGCGGCCATCGCGGCGCGCGCGCGTCAGGTCGGCGCCATGCTGGTGGTGGACAACACCTTCGCCACCCCGGTCTTCCAGCGACCCCTGAGCCTGGGGGCGCACGCGGTGGTCCACTCCACGACCAAGTACATCAACGGCCACGCCGACGTGGTGGGCGGGGTCGTCGCCACCGCCGACGCCGGCCTGGACGAGCGCCTGCGCTTCGTGCGCAACAGCGTCGGCAACCAGCCCGGCCCCTGGGACTGCTGGCTGACCCTGCGCGGCCTCAAGACCCTGCCGCTGCGCATGGAGCGCCACCAGGCCAACGCCCGCGCCCTGGTGGACTGGCTGGAGGCCCACCCCCGGGTCGGCCGGGTCTTCTACCCGATGGCGGACTCCCACCCCCAGGTCGAGGTGGCCCGCCGCCAGATGTCCGGCTTCGGCGGCATGATCTCCTTTGAGCTGGACGCGGATCTGGACACGTCCGTCCGCTTCGTTGAAGCCTGCGGCGTGTTCACCATCGCCGAGAGCCTGGGCGGGGTGGAGTCGCTCATCGAGCTGCCGGCCGTGATGACCCACGCCTCGATGACCCCCGAGGCCCGCCGGGCGACCGGCATCGCCGACGGGCTGGTGCGGCTGTCCGTGGGCATCGAGCACGTCGACGACCTCATCGCGGACCTCGACCAGGCGATCGGGGCCGCCTTCTCGGCTTGACCCGCATCCTGATGGTCGCCCCCGCGCTGGGGGTGCCGCCGCTGGGGCCGTCCGGGGCGTCCGCGCACCTGCGGGGGCTGGCCTGGGCCGCGCACGAGGCGGGGCACACGCTGCGGCTGGTGGCCGCGCGGGCCTCGGACCACCGCGGGGTCCACGGGGCGATGCCCGTGCCCATCGAGACCGCCCCGGTGCCCGGCTGGCCATCGTGGCTTAGGCGCTACCGGGAGCGCCGGGAGGCCTGGGTGGCCCGGCGGCTGGCCGAGGTCGCCCGCCGCGGGCCCACGCCCGACCTCATCTACGAGCGCTGGAGCCTGTTCGCCGACGTCGGCGCGCGGGCGCGGCGGGCCACCGGGGCGCTGTGGGTGCTGGAGGTCAACGCCCCGCTGCTGCTGGAGCGAGAGCGGTTCGAGGAGGTCCTGGACCGGGCCTACGCCGAGCGCTGGCAGCGTCGGGTGCTCCTGGACGCGGACCACCTCATCGCGGTGTCCCCGTGGCTGGCCCGCTGGCTGGTCGACGGGATCGGCGTCTCGGCGGAGCGGGTGTCGATGATCCCGAACGGCACGGCGTCGTGGGCGGGCGATCGGCTGAAGGCCCGCGCGGCGCTGGGCCTCGGAAGCGGGGACGTCCTGCTGGGCTTCCTCGGCTCGATGAAGCCCTGGCACGGGGTGGGGCGGCTGGCGGGCCTGCTGGACCGGATGCCCGAGGCGCGGCTGCTGCTGGTGGGGGCGAACCCCCCGGCTGCGCTGGCGGAGCACCCGCGGGTGATCTGCGCCGGCCAGGTGCCCGAGGCCGAGGCCGCCGACCTGGTCGCCGCGATGGACGTGGGCCTGGCCCCGTACCCGGCGGACGCGCCCCCCTGGTTCTGCCCGCTCAAGGTGCTGGCCTGCCGCGCCCAGGGCACGCCGGTGGTGGCCAGCGACGTGGGCGAATTGGCGGGGCTGGTGGGGGAGGGGGGCAGCCTCGTCCCGCCGGGCGACGACGACGCCCTCGCCGCGGCCTGCGCGGCCTGGGTGGGGCGGCGCGCTCCGGTCCACCGGCGGACCTGGGGCCGGGTGCTGGAGGAGATCCTGGAGGCGGTCCGGTGAAGGGGGGCCCCGGGTCGGTTAGCAGGTCAGGCATGGAGATTCCTGCTTCGGAGGAGCGCCCGACGGCACCCCCGGTGCCGGTCGCCGAGCGCCCGGACGTGCCCTACGTGCCCGTGGAGCTGTACCGCTCGGCGATGGTGCGGGCCTGGGGCTTCCTCTACTACACCGTGTTCTGGTTCTTCTTCCGGCGACTTCGGCTGGCCGAACCCTCGGGCGAGCGGGTCCGCCAGGCCGCCGAGCACGGGCCGGTGGTCTACGTGCTGCGCACCCGCAGCCTGGTGGACTACCTCGCCCTGAACGAGGTCCTGCGGCGCCGGCGCCTGCCCCTGGCCGACTACGGCATGGCCATCCAGATGACCTGGTACATGCCCGTGGCCGAGGCCGCCCGGCTGCTCAAGGACAAGGTGGTCTGGTTCTTCAAGCACGGCCGGCTGCCCAACCCGGTCGACGTGGGCTGGCTCAGCCGCCTGGTGGCCTCGGGCTCCCACGCGGCGGTGTTCATGCGGCCCCGCGCCGGCTGGCGGGACTTCTTCACCCCGCCCGAATGGCCGGACCCCGTGCCCGCGCTGCTCTCCGCCCAGGAGAACTGCGAGCGGCCGGTGCAGCTCCTGCCGGTGGTGGTGATCTGGCGGCGGGAGCCGGCGCGGGCGCGCTCCTCCACCCAGAAGGCCCTGCTGGGGACCGACGAGAACGCCGGGGTCATCGCCCGGCTCATCGAGGTCGCCCTCGGGCACCGCGACGCCCTGGTGCAGGTGGGCGAGCCGGTGGACCTGGCCGACTACGCGGCGCGCTTCGCTGAGGAGCCGCCCCACCGCCAGGCCCGGCGGCTGCGGCTGCTGCTGCGGCGCTACCTGTTCCGGGAGCAGGAGCTGGTGCGGGGCCCCACGCTCAAGACGCCGCGGTGGACCCGCCGGCTGGTGCTGAGCAGCCCCCGCGTCCGGCGGCTGATCGAGGACGAGGCCCTGGCCACCCGCAAGCCGGTGGAGTCGGTGCGGAACCAGGTGCTGCGCACCTACGACAAGATGGCGGCGCGGTTCAGCTACCGGCTGGTGGCGATGCTGCGGCCCTTCTCGCCGTGGTTCTGGAGCAAGGTCTACCAGGGCGCGGACGTGCGCCCCGCCGACCTCGAGCGCATCCGTCAGGCCACCCGACGGGGGGTCTGCGTGCTCGTGCCCGCCCACAAGAGCCACGTCGACTACATCCTGGTCTCGGCGGTGCTGCACGACAACGACATCGTGATGCCCCACGTCATCGCCGGGGACAACCTCGCGTTCTTCCCGATGGGCGGCGTCCTGCGGCGCCTGGGGGCGGTGTTCATCCGCCGCAGCTTCGCCGGGGAGCGGGTGTTTCCGGCGCTGTTCCGCACCTACCTCACGCACCTCTTCCGCGAGGGCTACACCGTCGAGTTCTTCATCGAGGGGGGCCGCTCGCGCACCGGAAAGCTCCTGCCCCCCAAGCTGGGGGTGCTCGGCTACACCGTCGAGGCCGGCATCGAGGCCCGCATCGGGCGCACCCTGGGCGAGGTCACCTGGCTGCCGGTGGCCATCACCTACGAGCGCATCCTGGAGGAGACGCCCTACGCCCGCGAGCTGTCGGGGCGCGACAAGCGTCCGGAGACCTTCGGGGCCTTCCTGCGGGCGCTGTCGCTGATCGTGCGCCGGCAGGGGCGGGTGTTTCTGCGGGTGGGCGAGCCATTGGAGCTGACCGTCTTCCTGGGGCAGCAGCCCGGCGAGTGGGGCACCCTGGACCGGGAGCACCGCAAGGAGGCCCTCAACGGCCTCGCCGAGCGCATCCTGCACCGCATCAACGAGGCCGCTGTGCTGGTGCCCACCGGCGTGGTCGCCGCCGCGCTGCTGGCCCAGAGCCGGCCCGGCGTACCCCAGCGGGTGCTCGCCGAGCGGGTGCGGGTGTTCTGCACCCTGGCGGAGCTGGAGGGCGCCGAGCTGTCCTCACAGCTCTCCGACGGCCAGCGAGCCATCGCCCAGGCCCTGGGGCACTTCCGCAAGATCAAGGCGGTGGAGTCCCTCACCGGGGCGGACGACGTGGTGCACCGCACCCTGGAAGACAAGCGCATCACCCTGGACTTCTACAAGAACGGCGTGCTGCACTGGCTGCTCCCGGCGAGCCTGCTGGCGGCCGAGCTGCGCGCGGCCGGGCGGGACGCCTTCACCACCGCCGACCTGCGGGCCTCGCTGCGCTTCCAGCTCTTCGTGCTGCGCTTCGAGTTCATCTCCGACCCCGACGTCGACGAGGACACCTTCGAGGCCCGCGGCCTGGCCCAGCTCACCGCGGCCGGGGCCATCGCCGCGGAGGGCGACGGGTGGCGGGTCATCGACCGCGCCCGGGTGTCCGAGCTGGCCGAGCTGACCCTCAACTTCGTCGAGTCCTACTACGTCTGCCTCCGGGGCCTCCACCCGCTGCGGGACAAGGACCTCGACAAGAGGCAGCGGGTGCGCGAGCTGCTGGCTCTGGGTCGGCAGTTCCTGGCGGTCGAGGACATCCGGCGCCCCGAGGCTCTGTCCTCGGTCACGCTGGCCAACGCCCTGCGGGCCTTCGAGGAGGACGGCGTCTACAGCGAGCGCGCCGGGGGCGGGCTGGAGATCAACGGCGCCCTGAGCCGCAGCTACATCGAGTCCCTGCGCTGCCTCATGCGCCACGGCGACGCGCGCAGCGCCCCCTCCGAGGAGTAGCGCCTCCGCCCAGGGGGCGAGGGTGTAGGCTGGGCCCATGGCGTGGAAGGTCAACCGGCTGTTCGGCAAGGAGAACGACCCCGGGCGGGCGGCCCGCATCCGGCTCATCACGACGCTGCTGGTGGTGGCGGTGCCCCTGGACCTGGGCGGCGTGCTGTGCTGCACCAGCCTGCCGGGGGCCGCGCTGACCATGATCGCCTGGCAGCTCGCCGACAACGAGCTGGCCCGGGTGGAGGAGGGGACCCTGCAGGTCTCGGTCGCCCCCCGGCTGCACCGGCTGCGGCAGCTCGCCCTGTGGCTGCTGGTGTGGTGTACGGTGACCTTCGCCCTGCAGATCTACCTGCTGACCTCGGGCACCTACGAGCGCTGGCTGTCCGGGTTGTAGCACTGCACATACGAAGGCCCGCGCCACAGGGCGCGGGCCAGGGGTGTATCGACGGTTCGGGCAGGCGCACGGCGCTCAGCCGGCCGCGCGATCCGAGGGGTCATCCTGTTCATTGTACGACATGGGGAGGGGGTGGACGTTGTCAAACGCATCGAGGACGCCGGTGGGGACGTGGACGTGGAGCCGCGGGTGGTGGTACCACAGCCAGGAGCCCATCACGCCAGCCGCGAGCAGGTTCGCCACGCCCACGGCGACCAGGTGCTGCGGCCCGAAGACCAGCTCACCAGCGCCCAGGAGCAGCCCGTAGAAGGCCGCCTCGAACATGAAGAACAGAGGCATGATGATCGCGATGAGCGGAGGCGTGCGCTCGATGAGCCGCACGGTGGCGGCGGTGAGCAGGCCGAGGCTCAGGAAGACCACGCCGTGGAAGACCGTCCATACGGCGACCGGGAGGGCGTGCACGGTGACCCCGGCTTCGACGGCGTCGGGGCCCTCCAGCATCAAGGTGCCCAGCGTGGCGGGTGTGGCCAGGGGGTGTGCGCCGGAGAGGGTGTTCCAGGCCAGCATCCAGACGGAGACGGCCAGCGCGCCGAGCAGACCGGCGGTGAGGCCCTCGTAGAGGGTGCGTGTCCAGGTGTTCTGTACACTGTGGGAGGTTTTCTTCATTCGTGCTCCTTTATGCTGTAACAAATACAACATAGCACAGTAGATTTGATTGTGCAAGGCTTTCGGGATAGACACCCCAGATGAGCACGCCCACCGAAACGATCGTCCGCCTGGTGCAGACCGGGCTCTCCGCCGCCGCGGTGCCCGCCGACGCGGGCCCCATGCAGGCCTACATGAAGACGGACATGCCGTTCTACGGGGTGAAGAAGCCCGCGCGCGTACCCATCCTCCGGGAGATGCGGCGGGTCAGGCTGCCCGACCGGGCCGCGTACTTCGAGGCGGTGCGGGCGCTGTGGGCGCTGCCCCACCGCGAGGAGCGCTACGCCGCCCTCGACCTGGCGCAGCACCACCGCCGCTTCATCGACGCCGACAGCCTGCCCCTGTACGAGCAGCTCATCCGGGAGGGCCAGTGGTGGGATCTGGTCGACCCCGTGGCCTCCAACCTCGTGGGCATCGCCCTGCTCAAGGAGCGGGCCCGGCTCACGCCCGTGATGGAGCGCTGGATCGAGGACGACGACCTCTGGATCCGGCGCACCGCCATCCTGAGCCAGCTCCGCCACAAGGAGCAGACCGACGAAGCCCTGCTGTTCCGGTTCTGCCTGGCCCGGGCCGACGAGGAGGCGTTCTTCATCCGCAAGGCCATCGGCTGGGCCCTGCGGCAGTATTCCTACGCCGCGCCGGACGCGGTCGTGGGCTTCCTGCGGGCGCACCAGGCCGAGCTGTCGGGGTTGAGCGTCCGGGAGGCGGCGAAGGTCCTGAAGCGCACGGGCGTGGCGATCTGATCAGCGCCCCGTGGCCAGCCAGCTCAGGGTCCGGGGGTCCGGGGTGATGCGGGTCCAGAACGGGCGGAACCGCAGGGCCCGGATCCAGCCCGAGAGGTGATGGCCGAAGGTCTCGGTGTCCGGCGCGGTCCAGCCGCACAGCACCGCGCCGGAGAGCATGAGCAGGCCGACCCCGGCGACCGAGGGCAGCGAGACCGACGCCAGCCGCAGGAACACCACGCGGCGGGTGGCCTCGATGGCCCAGGCCTCGGCTTCGGGGGAGAGGACCGGCCACGGGCCCGGGGCGTCGCTGTCCACCGCGTGGGCCAGCACGGGGCCCAGGGCGGCGGCCATCTGGGGGCCGACGATGGCGCCGGAGACGAACTCCTGCACCTTGCCCGCCCGGATACGCTCCAGCAGCCGCTCGCCGAAGCCCTCGGGCAGCCCGCCGTCCTCGGGGGGCGCCTGGCCGCAGAGCCGGGCGAGCACCCCCGCGACGGTGGCGCCGGGGGCCTCCAGGTCCTCGATCAGCCGGGCCTCCTGGCGGGCCTGACCCTCCTCGAAGGAGACCTTGGAGCTGATGAGGGAGCCCTCCTCGGCCAGGGGGCCGTCCCGCCAGGTCTGCACGGCGGTGTAGCAGGAGGGATCGATGCCCACCCGCACGCCGTCCTCGGCGCGCACGGCGACGATGGGGAACTGCCGGCAGACCGTGGGCTTGGCCTCGGGCCCGAACCGGGCGTGGATGCGGCAGAGGTTGCCCGGGTCCAGGAACACGCAGGCGCCGTCGACCTTGCGCAGGTGGTTGTCTTCGTCCACCGGCTCGCTGACGTCGAGCTGGGCGGCCAGGGCGCGGATGCGCTCGGGCTCGTCGCCGAACAGGGAGACGTGGACGGACTGGCAGGAGCCGCCGCAGCCCATGCAGCGGTGACGCAGCGGGGCCTGGGCGTTGGAGTGGGTTCGGAGCATGGCGGCAGTCTACCCTGACCGCGACTCCAGGTCGGACCAGCGCTCGTAGAGGGCCTCGACCCGGGTGGCGGCGTCGGCCAGCGCGGCGGTGAGGGCGCGGGGGTCGTGGGCGCTGCCGGGCTGGTAGGTGGTGGGGTCGGAGAGCAGGGCTTCCACGCGGGCGTGCTCGGCCTCGGCGGCCTCGATCTGCGCGGGCAGATCGGCCAGCTCCTGCTTCTCCCGGTAGTGCAGGCCGCTCTTCCGTGAGGTCGATGGGGCGGGGGTTGTTGCGGTCTTCGGCGCCACGATCCGCTCGGCCTCGGCGCGCCGGGCGTCTGCGGCCTCAAGGGCCTGGAGCCGCGAGGCATAGCGCGTGGTGACCCCCTCGCCCTCGAAGGCCAGCACGTGGGTGCACACCCGGTCCACGAAGGCGCGATCGTGGCTGACGATGACCGCCGCGCCGTCGTAGGCGAGCAGGGCCTCCTCCAGCACCCGCAGGGTGAGCAGGTCGAGGTCGTTGGTGGGCTCGTCCAGCAGGAGCAGCCCGGCCCCCTGCAGCATCAGCCGCGCCAGCAGCAGCCGGGCCTTCTCGCCCCCGGAGAGCGCGCCGACCTTCTGGTCAAGCGCCTCGGTGGGGAACAGGAACCGGCCCAGGAAGCCGGCGACGTGGACGGGCTCGCCGCCCAGGGTGACATGGCTGGCGCCGCCCCCGGCGGCGTGGAACACCGTGTCGTCGTCGTCAAGGCCCGTGCGGTGCTGGTCCAGCACGGCCACCTGGAGGCGCGGGGCCCGCAGCAGCTCGCCGCTGTCGGGGGGCTCCTCGCCGGACAGGACGCGCAGGAGCGTGGACTTGCCGGCGCCGTTGGGGCCGATGACCCCCAGGCGGTCGCCCGGGTTCAAGGTGAGGGTGAGGCCCCGGAGGAGGGGCGTGCGGCTGTAGCCCTTGGTGACGGCGTGCAGCTCGATGACCGTGCGGCTGCGCTTGCCGCCGGTGCGCAGGTCCAGGGAGAAGTCCCGGTCGATGGGCAGCGCGCGCTGATCGCGCAGGGCGTCGAGGCGCTGGAGGCGGGCCTTCTGCTTGGTGCTGCGCGCGGCCGGGGAGCGGGCGGCCCAGGCGGCCTCGCGGGCGATCATGCGCAGGCGGTTGTCCTCGGCGCGGCGCAGGGCGATCTGCCGCTCGGCCCGGGTGATGAGGTAGTCGGTGTAGCTGCCCTCGTAGTCCACGCAGCGGCCGTCCTCGACCTCCACGATGCGCTCGGCGACGGCCTCCAGCAGGTAGCGGTCGTGGGTGACCAGCACCACCGCGCCCCGGTAGCCGGTGAGGTAGGACTGGAGCCACTCGGCGGCGTCGGCGTCGATGTGGTTGGTGGGCTCGTCGAGCATGAGCAGGTCGGGGGCCGAGACCAGGGCACGGGCCAGGGCCACCCGCCGGGCCTCGCCGCCGGAGAGCTGGTCGACGCGGGCGTCGCGGTCGGGCACCCCCAGCCGGGTGCAGACCGCGTCCATGCGGTGGTCCACCGTCCAGCCGTGCAGGTCCAGGGCGTCCTGGAGCGTCGCGGCGCGCTCGGTGTCGTGGGCCTCCAGGGCGGCGTGGTAGTCGTCGACCAGCCGTTGGTGCCAGCCCAGGGCGTCGTCCAGGGCGTCGGCGACGGTGGCGCCGGGCAGGGCGGGGTCCTGATCGAGCAGGCCCAGGCGGCCGGCGCGGCGGACCTCGCCATGATCCGGGGGGAGCTGCCCGGCCAGGATGCGCAGCAGGGTGGACTTGCCGCTGCCGTTGTAGCCCACCAGCCCGACGCGGTCGCCGGGGCGCACGATGAGGTCGCAGCCGCGGAGGACCACCCGGTCTCCGAACGCCTTCTCGACCTCGCTGGCCTGGAGCACGTACACGGCGGCAGCTTATGCGGTCCGTCAGGGCGGGCAAGCTGGCGGGCCCGAGCCGGCGGCGGCTATGCTCCGGTTCAGGTCAGGGTTCGAAGAAGGAGGCGGCGATGCGCGCGCGCACGCTTGGACTGTTCCTGCTCGGGATCTCCGGCTGCATCGGCAGCGGAAGAACCGATGACACCGCGATCACGGACGACTCGAACGCTTCTGTCGAGCCGCTTCCGGCCTGCCACGCGGCGGACGGTCGGCCGCTCGCGGACATCGGCGTGCCGTCGATCTCCGGGGATGTCCTGACCGTCGACGTCACCTACGGCGGCGGCTGCGAGGTCCACACCTACACCCTGTGCTGGCCGGACCAGGCCTTCATGGAGTCGGAGCCGGTCCAGGTACACCTGGAGATCCTCCACGAGAGCCCCGAGGACGCCTGCGACGCCATCATCACCGAGACCCCCAGCTTCGACCTGACGCCCCTGAAGGAGAGCTGGCAGGCGGGCTACCAGCAGGCCTCGGGCACGATCGTCATCCACCTGGACGGGGAGTCGGTGGACTACGTGTTCTGAGGGGCGGGCCTCCGGGGCGGCGCGTGTGCGCTGCGTCCTCGCGCGCCTGCGCGGCCCTGCGGTGGGGCAGAAGCCTTGACACACAGCGGAGAGGTATCCGTTAATAGGCTGCTTTCCGTCGATGTGTCCGGCTGAGGATGCCGCGTCGTGCGCAGGAGCGCCGACACATCGCGTGCCCCCCCGGAGGAACAACATGAGCAGCAGGCGCGGTGTCTCGGACTCGACGTTCGGCGACTTCCTCGCGGCGCCCCCGGTGGCCCTGATCGACCTGTCGACGGGCACCATGGGCACCCTCGCCGGAGACCACTCCGAGACGATGTGGGGCGCGCTGGGGGACATGGAGCCGATCCGCCAGCAGCTCCCGGAGCGGGGCGAGCGGTTCGGCGGTGACGACGACGGGCGCTTCGAGGTGCTCTCCGAGATCGGCTCCGGGGGCATGGGGGTGGTCTTCCTGGTCCGGGACACGCTGCTGGAGCGGCGGGTGGCCGCCAAGTTCATCTCCCTCCAGGGCCGCGCGAGCACCGCGCCCGACGCGCTCCGGCGGCTGCGGCTGGAGGCGCGGGCGAGCGCCCGGCTCAACCACGAGAACCTCGTCCGGGTCTTCGACCTGGGCAGCGCCGAGGGCGTGCCGTTCCTCATCATGGAGTACCTGGAGGGGGAGTCCCTGGCGGCCACGCTGCGGCAGGGGCGGATGGACGCGGCGCGGGCCGTCCGGGTGATGATCGACGTGGCCCGGGGCCTGGCCCACGCCCACAGGCTCGGCGTCCTCCATCGGGACCTCAAGCCGGGGAACGTCTTCCTGGCCCAGCACGGCCAGGCGAAGATCCTGGACTTCGGGCTCGCGGACTTCCTGGTCCCCGCGGGCGGGGCCGAGATCGAGGGGGGGCGGGTCATCTGCGGGACCCCCACCCACATGGCCCCCGAGCAGTGGACCCTCACCAGCCAGGACAGCCGGGTCGACATCTGGGCGGCCGGCGTGATGCTGTTCGAGATGCTGACCGGCCGGCTGCCCTTCGACGGCGCCGACAACCTGGCCATCCGCGACGCCGTGCTCGACGCGGACACCCCGCCCTCGGTGAAGACGCTGCGGCCGGACCTGCCCGATGAGGCTGAGCGGCTGATCGCCCGGACCCTCCAGCGGGACCCGGACCAGCGGATGGGCACCGCCGAGGAGCTGTTGGACGCGCTGGTCGGGCTGGAGCTGGCCCTGCAGGAGGACGGCGCCGCGCGCGGACCGACGGCCCGTCCGGCAGTGCGTCGGCGGATCACGCTTTTGTCGTGCAGCCCCCACGCCTTGATGGAGCGCTCCGGGGAGCTGGGGCCGGACGGCCTGGCCGAGCTGCTGGAGCGCATGCTCGCGGTGGTCACCACCGTCGTCCGGGAGCTGGACGGGACGGTGGTCTCCGTGGTGGGCGGGCAGATCGTCGTGAGCTTCGGGTGGCCCGACTCCCACGAGGACGACGCCCACCGCGCGCTGCGCGCCGCCACGCTGATCGCGCAGTCCGTCCCCGGGCTGCGCTTCGGCGTCCACGCCGATCTGGTGCTCGCCGCGCAGCGGGTGATCGGCGAGGGGGAGCAGACGGTGCTGCTGGGCGAGGCGCCGTACGTCGCGGCCCTGCTGGAGGGCCTCGCCGAGGCCAACGACATCCTCGTCAGCGACCGGACGCTGCCGCTCCTGTCCGGCCAGTGGGAGATCGAGGAGCACTCCGTGCACACCCTCGACAGCGCAGACCGCCGGATGGAGGTCTTCCGCGTCCTCGGGCAGCGCCAGCTCGCCAACCGCTTCGAGCTGCTCCAGGCCCACTCCCTGACCCCGCTGGTCGGGCGCGACAGCGAGCTGGCCAGCCTGCTGGGCTGCTGGGCGCGGGCGACGGACGGCGTCGGGCAGCTCGTCGAGGTGCGCGGGCCCGCCGGGATCGGCAAGTCCCGGCTGGTGTGGGCCGCGCGCGCCCAGCTCGAGCGGGAGGGGCCCCTGCGGCTGAGCTGCCAGTGCTGGCCTCAGCACCGCAACACCGCGCTCCGCCCCATCCTGGAGGGCATGCTGCGCTCGATGGGCGTGAACACCGGGGACGGGGCCGACGAGGTCCGCCACAAGGTCATGGAGACCCTGCGCTCCCTGGGCCTCGACCCCCAGAGCGGGGTCGGCGCGCTGCTGGTCTTCCTGGGGCTGCCGCTGCCCGAGGACTGGGCGGCGCCGGTGTCCAGCCCGGACCTGCTCAAGAAGCAGGTCATGGACCTCATCGTGTCCGTGGTGCTGGCCTCGGCCGAGCAGCACGCCGCCCTGGTCATCGTGGAGGATCTGCACTGGGCCGACGCCTCCACCCTTGAGCTGCTGGAGCTGCTGAGCCAGCGCGCGGCGGCCGCCCGGCTGATGGTCCTCACCACCAGCCGGCCTGAGTTCACCCCGAGCTGGCCGGTGACCGAGCGGGTCACGCGGCTGACCCTGACGCCGCTCAGCAGCGGGGAGACCGCCGCTCTGGCCGTGCTCCGCAGCACGCGCAAGCTCCCCAAGGAGGTGGTGGACGCGGTGGTCAGCCGGGCCGCGGGCGTCCCGCTCTTCATCGAGGAGCTGGTCCGCATGGTGGGCGAGCTGATGGAGCAGGGGGAGGTGACCCGGGAGGTCCTGGCTGAGTCGGTCCCCGAGACCTTGAGCGGCCTGCTGGCGGCGCGGCTGGACCGGCTGGGCGCGGCGGGGCGGGAGGTCGTCGGCCTCGCGGCGGTGCTGGGGCGCGACTTCAGCTGGGAGCGCATCGCGAAGGCCACCTTCGCCGACCAGGCCACCCTCCAGCAGGGGCTCCACCAGCTCGTGGAGGCGGGCATCCTGCGGCCGCGCCTCCAGTCCGACCAGCCCCACTACGTCTTCCGGCACGCGCTGCTCCACGACGCCGCGCTCAACGCGCTGCCCCGCGACCAGTACAAGCAGTTCCACCTGCGGGCGGCGACCTCCCTGGAGGAGGACTTCCCGGACGTCGCCGAGCAGAACCCCGAGATCCTGGGCCACCACTACGCCCGCGCCGGGCAGGTGGAGCCGGCCATCGCCGCGCTGCAGAAGGCGGCGAGCCGGGCGGTGGCCCGGTCGGCGGGCGCGGACGCCGCCGCCCACTATCAGCGCGCCATCGAGCTGCTCCTGACCCTGCCTGCGGGCGCGGAGCGGGACCGCCGCGAGCTGACGCTGCGCCTGGCCCTGGGCGCTCCGCTGATGGGGGTGCGCGGGTACGCCAACCCGGAGGTCCACCAGAACTACGCCCGCGCCCGCGAGCTGTGCCTCGCGCAGGGGGACGACGCCCGGCTGTTCCCCTCGGTCCTCGGGCTCTGGCAGTTCTACATGGTGGGCGGTGAGGCCGAGGCTTCCGCCCGGCTGGGGCGCCAGCTCCTGGGGCAGGCCACGGCCGCGAACCAGCCTGTGATGCTGATGCTCGCCCACCGGGGGCTCGGCACCAGCCTGATGCTGCTCGGCGACATCGACGCCTGCCGGGGGCACTGCGAGGCGGGGCTGACGCTCTACGACCCCGAGGCGCACGGCGGGCTGGTGCTCAAGTACGGGCAGGACCCCGCGGTCACCTGCGGGCTCTACCTGGGCTGGTGCCTGTGGTTCCTCGGGCACGCCGACGCGGCCGTGCGGGAGGCCAGCCGGGCGCTGGAGACCGCGCGCCGCCTGGAGCACCCCCTGTCCATCGCCTTCGCCCTGAACTACCTGGCCACGGTACACAACTACCGGGGCGAGTACGACATCGCGCGGGCCATGGCCGACGAGGCGCTGGCGGTGTCGGTCGACCACAAGCTCGCCCTCTGGGAGGCGATGTCCCACATCCAGCGCGGGTGGTCCCTCATCGGGTCGGGCGCCCGGGTGGACGGCGCCGAGGAGCTGAAGAGCGGCGTGGCGGGCTGGACCGCGACGGGCGCGCGGGCCGGGCTGACCTTCTTCCTGGCCGCCCTGGTCTGGGGGCTGTGGCGCTCCGACCAGCTCGACGAGGCCATGTCCACCATCGAGCAGATGGAGGCGTTCATCGCCGAGAAGAAGGAGCGCTTCTTCGAATCCGAGCTGCTCCGGCTGCGCGGGGAGGTGACCCTGTCCCGCTCCCCCACGGCGGTGGACGAGGCGGAGCGCTGCTACCGGCGCGGGCTGGAGGTGGCCCGCGCGCAGAAGGCGCGGGCCTGGGAGCTTCGCCTGGCCACCAGCTACGGCCGGCTGCTGCTGTCGACCGACCGGGCCGGGGAGGTGGAGCATATCCTCGGGCCGGCGCTGGACTGGTTCGCCGAGGGCCTGGAGACCGCCGACCTCATCGAGGCCCGGCGGGTGCGGGCGCGCGCGGCCGCGGGGCGCTGACTCACCTCGGCGAGCGATATCCGTCCGCGACGCCGTGGGGCGAGAGCACGAGCTGCCAGAGCTGGTTGCGCCCCCCGGCCTTGAAGGTCCCCGCCATGCTGAGCAGGTAGAACCGCCACAGCCGCGTGAAGCGCGGGTCGGGGGAGCGGAAGCGCTCGGCCCACACCCGGATGGTGCGCCAGTAGTCCAGACGGAAGTTGTGCCAGTCCTCCAGCACGAACAGGCCCTGAAGGGCGCGGGCGAGCTGGCGGGTGGACGGCAGCTCGCCGTTGGGGAAGATGTAGCGGTGCAGCCAGGGGTCGCTGGCCGCGTGATCGTTGCCGATGGTGTGCAGCAGCAGCAGGCCGCCCTCGGCGAGCAGCGCGCGGGCCCGCGCCAGGAACACCCGGTGGTTCTTGCGCCCGACGTGCTCGAACATGCCGACCGACACGATGTGATGGAAGGGGCCCTTGAGGTCGGGGCTGCGGTAGTCGAGGGTCTCGAAGCGCAGCGGAAGGCCGGCGCTGTGCTCGCGGGCCCACGCGATCTGGGGGGCGCTGACGCTGATGCCCAGGCCCTCGCAGCCGTACCGCTCGGCCGCGTGGCGCAGCAGGCTCCCCCAGCCGCAGCCGATGTCCAGGATGCGGTCGCCCTCCTGCAACCCCAGCTTGCGGCAGATGAGGTCCATCTTGGCCGCCTGGGCCTGCTCCAGCGTCTCGGCCTCGGCCCAGTAGCCGCAGGAGTAGGTCATCGTGGGGCCGAGCATCTCGCGGAAGAAGGCGTTCCCCAGGTCGTAGTGCCGCTCGGCGACCTGGCTGGCCCGCAGCGTGCTCTGGAGGTTGACCAGCCGGGAGCTGAGGCGCAGCGCGGCGTCGCCCCAGTCCGGCAGGAGGTCGTCAGCCGAGGAGCGGCCGACCCGGGCGACCAGCTCGTCGAGCGCGTCGCAGTCCCACCAGCCGTCGACGTAGCTCTCCCCGACGCCCAGCGTGCCCCGCAGCACAGCCGAGCGGAAGAAGCGGGGGTCGTGGACCCGGACGTCCCACGGTCGGTCTCCGTCCAGCCGCACGTCGGCGCTCGCCAGGACGCGCTCGACGATGCCCCGGAAGCTCAACGGTGGGCGCCCTTGAGCTTCTCCAGCGCGGCGGCCTGGGCCCGCACGCTGGAGGGGTGCATCACCGTGCGGATGGCCTTGAGGTCCAGCCCGTCGATGCGCTCGAAGCGCTTGAGCATGGGGCCCTGGAGGATCTGCTTGCTGGTGGCGTAGGCGGGCGCGCTGTCCGGCGTCATCCGCGCGGCCTCCTTCACGGCGACCTCCAGCAGGGCATCCTGGGGGACCAGCGCGTGGAAGTAGCCCTTCTCCCGGGCCTCTTCCGCGCCGAACACCCGGCCGGAGAGGGTGGTGTCCGCGGCGACGGTGCTGCCCACGGCGTAGCGCAGGATCTCCACGTAGGTGCCGGGCATGGGGATGCCGATGGGCACCTCGTTGAGGGCGAAGCGGCCCCGCCCCTCGACGCCGACGCGCCAGTCGCAGCAGGCCACCAGGATGAGCCCCCCGGCGAAGGCGTTGCCGTTCACCGCGGCCACGGTGCGCACCGGGAGCGTGAGCACCCGCAGGAGCGCGCCCCGGAACGCCCGGAACCAGGAGGCGATCTCGTCCTGGTCGCCCCGGGCGAAGCGGGGGAACACGTCCTCGAAGTCCAGGCCGGCCGAGAAGGTCCGCCCCTCGGCGGTCAGGACCAGCGAGCAGCCGGGGTGCTCCCGATCGAGGATGTCCAGGGCCTCGTTCAGGTCGTCGAAGAAGCCGGGGTTCATCTTGTTGACGGGGTTGGAGCACATCGTCGCGATGACGACGTCTCCCTGACGGGAGAGGGTCCAGCTCATGGTGGGGTCAGCTCCTTGGGCACGTTCAGGCGGGTGACGATCCCCAGGCGGTGGAGCACGCGGAGCGAGCCGTAGCCCAGGTCCAGCTCCCACCAGGCTGAGCCCTGTCGGGCCGAGCCGGGGAACCGATGATGGTTGTTGTGATATTCGCCCAGCGCGATGACGCCCAGCAGCCAGTGGTTGCGGCTCTGATCGCGGGTCTCGAAGCGGCGATATCCCGCGAAGCAGTGGGAGAAGGACTGCACCCAGTGGGTGATCTCCCACATCATGACCGTGGGGATGAGCATGCCCCACACCACCCCGGCCCAGCCCAGCGTCCACCCCGTCAGCAGCGTGGCCGCGAGGAAGGGCACGATGTGCCAGCGGTCCAGCCACACCAGCTCGGGGAACCGGGACAGATCCCGCACGGCGTCGAGCCGGGTCTCCCGATGCTGCTGGTCCAGGAACCAGCCGAAGTGGCTGTAGAACCAGCCCTGGAAGTGGGGCGAGTGGAGGTCCTCGGGCGTGTCGGCGCCCCGGTGGTGGCGGCGGTGGGTCTCGGCCCACCACAGCACCCCGCCCTGCAGGCAGGTGCTCCCCAGCAGCGCCAGCAGCGCCTGGGGCACCCGCTCCATGGCGTAGGAGCGGTGGGCGAAGTAGCGGTGGTAGCCCACGGTCAGCGCCCACATCCGCACGGTGAAGAACCCCAGCAGGATCAACAGGTTGCGGGCGTTGAACCCGGTGACGAGCACCCCCAGGCAGCCCACGTGCACCGCCACATACGCGCTCGCAGCCCCCCAGGACCAGGCGACGGGCGCCCGCGCTTCGGTCACGACGCCCTCCGCTGGGCGCGCAGGTCGCGGACGTCCCAGGCCAGCCCCACCGAGCGCAGCGCCGAGATGACCACCCAGCCGATGTCGACCTCCCAGGGGCGGTGCGAGAAGCGCGCGACCGAGGGGTAGCGGTGGTGGTTGTTGTGCAGCTCCTCCCCGCCGATGAAGACGGCCAGGGGGATGAGGTTGTGGCTGTGGTCCCTTGTGTCGTGGTTGCGGTAGCCGGCGTGGTGCCCCAGGCCGTTGATGACGCCCGCGCAGAGCGGCATCGAGCAGAGCTGGACGACCATCGCGACGAGCGCGATGTGGGGTTCGAACAGCAGGAGGTCCAGGCCGGCCAGGCCGACCAGCCCGAGCGTGCCCCGGCTGTCCGCGTACAGGTTGCGCTCCAGCCAGTCGTCGGGGCAGCCCTGGCCGAAGCGGCGCACGATGTCCTCGTCCATCGCGGCGCGCTTGTAGAACCAGTACACCCCGAACAGGATGCTGGGGAGGCCGTGCACCACCGGGGAGTGCGGATCTCCAGGTTGATCCGGGCAGGCGTGGTGCTGACGGTGGACCGCGACCCAGCGGCGCACGCCGGTGCCCGTGGTCAGCCAGATCGCGAACCGGAAGAAGTGGGCGACCGCCGGGTGCAGCGACAGCGCGCGATGCGCAAGGCAGCGATGCGCATACACGCTGATGCTGAGGTTGGCGAGCCATCCCCCGGAGGCCGCGAACGCAAGCGCCATCAGCATGGACGTCTCAAACTGTGGATGTGTGCGAAAGAGCGTAACACAGGGCGCAATCAGCGCGCGGGCACCCGGGCGTTGCCCAGGGGGACCACCCCCTCGCCGGGCCGCCACTCCAGGAGCTGGAGCATCGCCCCGCCCTGGGGGTGGGGCAGGGCCAGCGCAGCGGTGAACCGGGTCTCCAGCCGCACGTTCGTGGCTTTCGCGGGGTTCAGTGTGGGGTTCTCCCGCAGCTCCTTGATGTAGTCCTCCCAGTCCATGTCCGCGAGCTTGCCCTTCCAGTCGGCGTCGTCGGGGGCGGGGGGCTCGGGCAGGCGCATCAGCCAGATCCAGGTGCCGGTGTTGATGTAGGTGAGGGGGCGGCTGTCGTCGGTCACCTTGCCCGCGCGGAACCGGGCGGAGTGGGTGTGGCCGATGATGACGGCGTCGGCGTCGAACTTCTCCGCGAGGCGCCGGGCCTCGGCCCACTCCTCGTCGGTCGGCTCCAGCTCGAAGTAGGCCTGGCCGTGGGGGGCGGCGACCTTGCGGTGCATGCGGGCGTAGCGGCGCAGGCCGGCGGCGCTGAGCTTGTTGGAGAGGCGGCCCCACATGGACGGCTCGACCTCGTTGACGGTCTCCTCGCCGAAGAAGTCGGGGCCGGACTCGAAGGTGAACAGGGCGTCGAGGGCGGCCTTCTCCTCGTCGTCGAGGTTGGCCTCGGCCAACAGGTCTGCGAGGCCCAGCTCGGGCACCTCGTCGAGTCGGGGGATCTTCTCCTCGTCCTCCAGGAAGGTCACCGGCCCGGAGTCCCGGGCAGCCAGCAGCGCGAGCAGATCGGCGGTGGAGCGCTGCCACACCATGCTCACGGCGGTGTAGTCCACGGCCAGGGCGGTGAGGACCGCGCCCTGGAAGTCGGGCTTGAGCAGGTCGGCGAAGCGCATCCTGAACACCCGCTTGGCCGGGTTGAGGATGCCCTTCACCAGCATGGAGCCGGGGGGGTACTGGAAGCTCTCGGGGTCGACCTCCGGGCCGCCGGGGCCGGGCAGGTGCGCCCAGTCGATGTAGTTCCACCGGTCGTTCTGCTCGCCGTGGGTGAGCAGGAGGCGGGCGCCGTTGACCTCCAGGATCTCGGGCTGCTCGCCCCGCATGAAGGTCATCCGGGCGGCGACCTCAGGGGGCTGGCCCAGGGCGTCGCGGAAGACCTGCTGCACCTCGCCCAGCGCCAGCTCGATGTCGTGGTTGCCGATGCGCACGATGACCTCGCCGCCGCCGGCCAGGATGCGGCCCAGCGCCTCGAAGACCGGCTTCGTGCTCCGCGCGTTGGCGATGGCGTGCGCCTGGCGGGCCGCCACGTTCGGGTCCAGGGTCAGCATGTCCTCGTTCATGAGGAAGTCGACCGTGTCGCCGTTGAGGAACACCCGGGTGGGCGGGCTGACGAAGCTGTCCAGCAGCGGCGGCAGGGCGTCGGCGCCGGCGAAGATGTTGTAGTCGACCTCGTCGGTGCCGTCGGGCCCCATGTGGATGTCGCTCAGGATCAACGTGCGCATCGTGCAAGCTCCTCTCGCCTGGGGGGCGGGCTCAACCTCGGGGCTGAATCGTAGCTCCTTGCAGCCGATCGAGGACGTCATGGACCTGATCCGGGGGGTACCAGGCCAGGTACAGCAGCCACATCGTGCCCGTGAAGGTGGCCACCGGCAGGCTGTAGTAGATGATCGCGTGGAACACGACCCCGGCCAGCAGGACGGGCGTGCGCCACCGGGCGAACCAGGGGGCGAAGGCCAGGGCGTACTCCAGGAGCACCGTGGAGACGGCCATGATCACGCAGAGCGCGTGGAAGGCCGGGATCGCGGGCGGGTCGCTGCCCAGGTAGATCGTCATGAACACCGCCTCCAGCCGCTCGCCGCTGAGGAAGGCGAGGTCGGTCTTGTCGAAGGCGGTCCAGAAGTACAGCGCGCTGAGCTGCACGCGGATCAGCACGAGCCCCCACATCCACCCGCGCTCCGGGGTCGGCGGGCGCCCCTCGGCCTCGGCCGCCCGCACCTCGCGCCAGCGGTCCAGGGAGTAGGAGCCGCCCGACGGCGTCAGCGCGACCAGCACCGAGGCGATGACCAGGATGTAGACGTGGTGGTGGGTCCAGGGCTCCTCGCCCCGGTAGAAGCCGAACCAGTAGTAGATCAGCAGCATGCTGACCGCGGTCAGGGCGGACGCGATCCGGGTGTGGAAGCCCACCAGCATCGCTGAGGTGCTTCCGAAGAACAGCAGCCCCATCGCGAGGCGCTCCGGGTCCGTCAGCGCCTGGGCCGGCCGCATCGGCCAGGCCAGCCGCGTCCAGATGAGCACCACCAGCCCGATGCGGAGCAGCGCCGCGCTGCGGGTGGAGCCCTGCAGGTCCGGGAGCGCGCGCAGCCGGTCGAGGGCGCTCATCGGGCGCGCTCCTTCTCCCGAAGCTCCTCGACGATCGCGCAGATGCTCCGGCGGCCGCTGTGCTTGGGCACCCAGCCCTGGAAGGTGCCGCAGCGGGAGATCAAGCGGAGGTCGACCTCGGGCCCGAGCTTTCGGCAGAGCTGCTCGGCCTGGCGGTGGACCTGGTCGAGGCCCTCCAGCACCTTGACCCCGCGGGGCGCAGTCCAGCAGTCCTCGTGCCCCAGCACCGCGCAGCGATCGACCGGCTCCACCGTGCCGTCCTCGCCGGGGATGAAGAAGCGGACCTCGCAGACATCCTTGCCGTAGCCGCTGAACATGACCCAGCGGCGCAGCGCAGGGGTGTTGACGCGCAGCACCTGCCGCGCGAAGGGCCCGCCGACCATGAACAGGACCAGGGCCCAGAAGGTGACGCGCCGGAGGGTCGCGGTCACGACGCCGGCGCGGGGGGCAGCAGCTTGGACCAGCTCACCAGCCGGGCGGTCATCTGCCGGATGTGGTCGGCCTGGGGCAGCGCCCCCACCCAGGCCGGGGGCAGCACCGCTACGCCACCCGCGCCGCCGAGGAACATGCCGGTGAGGCAGGCCACGCTGTCGCTGTCGCCCTGGATGCGGGCGGCTTTCTCCACGGCGGTGGCGAAGTCCTCGCCCCAGCGCAGCGCCGCGGCCACCCCCAGGCCCAGCGCGCTCGCGGAGCGCCAGCCGCCGCCGCCGTCGGGGATGGCGGGCTCGTCCAGCCAGTCCCCGGTGCGCTGTCGGGCCCAGCCTACGGCGGCCTCCAGGGCGTCCGCGACGAAGCCACCTCGGCTCCACGGGCCCCGCAGGCCCTCGACCGCGCGCCCCACGACGCCCGCGTCGAAGACGCCGGTCTCCAGCGCTTCGCGGAGCATGTGGGCGGCGGCCATGGCGGCCTCGATGGCGTTGGGGTGGGCGTGGGTGACCACCGACGAGACGTAGGCCCCCCGGGAGAGGTCCTCCCCCTGGAGCGCGATGGGCAGGGGGCAGACCCGCATCACCGCGCCGCTGCCGTCGGAGCCCCGGTCGCCGGAGCGCCCCCAGTCGCCGTGACGGGCGAACGCGGCGGCCCCCCGCAGGCAGGTGCCGCCCGGGGCGGTGGAGGGGGTCAGGGGGTCCCGCATCCACTCCACGTAGCGTCGCCCGACGGCGTTCCCGAACGCCTCCCGCTCCAGCCGCCCGGGGGGCTGGTCCAGGATGGCGAGCGCCAGGTAGAGGGACATGTGGGTGTCGTCGGTCCACATGAAGTCGCCCGGCGCCACGGAGACCGGCCGGGTGCGGACCGCGCTGCCGGTGACGAACTCCAGCGTCCGGCCGTAGGCGTCCCCGAGGGCGAGGCCCCAGAACGCCCCAAGGGAACGGTCTGCGAAGGAGGGGGAAGGCATGCGCGCTCCGATCGGTCGCTTGCGAGCCTATCCGGTTTCGACCCCGGATCGCGAAGCCGACCGGCGAACGGGCCCTTGCCCCGTGGCTTACGCCGCGCCCGCCAGGACCAGGGTGCTGTCGCCGAACTCGTGGGCCAGCAGGCCCGCGGCGGTGGCGTCCGCGTTCGCCGCGTTCAACAGCGGGGCCGGCGCGACCGCAGCCAGCAGCGCGTGGTGGCTCTCGCCGACCTCGTGCATGCCGGAGAGCAGCCCGTCGACCACCTGGAGGGCGAAGGGCGGGCGGATGATCAGCTCGGCCACGCCGGCACCGGCCTGCGGCCAGCCGCCGTGGGTCGCCGCGGCGCTCTCCAGGGCGCGCACCACCGAGGTGCCCACGGCGACGATCCGCCCGCCCCGGGCTCTGGCGCGGTCGAGCGCGTCGACGGTCTCCGCCGGGATCTCGTAGCGCTCGGGCAGGGGGAGCTGCGCGTCCAGGGCGGGGTCGCCGGTCGCGGACAGCCCGGCGGCGTGGGTGAGCCAGGCGAGGTCCACGCCCCGCTGGCGCACCCGGCGCAGCAGGCCGGCGCTGAGCGCGCGGCCGGCCGAGGGCATCTCCACCGCCCAGGGCCGACCGGCGAACACCGTGCGCACCTCGTGGAGGGCGAGGGGACGCCGCAGGTAGCTGTACTGCACGGGGCGACCCCGGCGGTGGAGGGCGTCGAGCAGGGCCTCGCCGCGCAGGGAGAAGCGCAGGCGCAGCAGGCGCGGCGAGCGGGGGGAGGCGGCCTCCACCGCCGCGCTGAGGTCGTCGGAGATCCGCAGGACATCGCCCTCACGGAAGACCGGCGGCGGGGGACGCAGGTCGGTGTCCTGGCGCCAGTCGCCGGGCCCGAAGGCCACGGCCCACCACCGGGCGTCGTCGATCCAGGCGGCCAGCCGAAGCTCCACGCCTGTCGGGGCGAGGAGGTGCAGCGAGGCGGGCAGGGTGGCGGCGTCGTTGACGACCAGCAGGTCGCCGGGGCGCAGGTGCTCCGGCAGGGCGTCGAGGGCCCCGAGAGACCAGCGGTCGGCGGCGGGGTCGATGGAGAGCAGGCGGCCGGGGCGGCGGCGGGGTTCGGTGGCGGGGTTCACGGGGTCACCTCCTGGGCGAGGCGGCGCACCGGGGCGGGCGCCTCGGAGGCCAGCAGGGCGAGGACGCGGCGGGCGACGTCGGCGGGGTCCTGCAGGCTGGCGGGGTCGGCGTCGGGGATGGCGGCGGCGTGCATCGCGGTGTTCATCTCGCCGGGGTCGACGGCCAGGAACCGCAGGGGGCCGTCGGCGTGCTCGGCGGCGAAGGTGCGGGCCAGGTGGTCCAGCGCGGCCTTGCTGACCCCGTAGGCGCCCCAGGTGGGGTACGCCTCGACCGCGGCGTCCGAGCTGATGAACACCACCGCGCCCTGCCCGCGCAGGGCCATGCCCCCCAAGAGCGCGCGGGTCAGCCTGAAGGGGGCCAGCAGGTTGACCGCCAGCACGCGCTCGAAGTCCTCGGGCCAGGTGTCGAGCAGCAGCGGCAGGGGGGTGGGCCCGAGGGTGCTGGCGTTGTGGATGAGCAGGTCCACCGCGCCGGTCAGGGCGGCGGCCTGGGCGGCGACCCGGGCGGGGGCCTCGGGGTCGTGCAGGTCGGCGACGATGGCGTGGGCGTCGCCTCCGCTCGCCCGGATGCCGGCGACGACGGCGTCCAATTCGGCGGCGGTGCGGGCGACGCCGATGACGGTGGCGCCGCGGGCCGCCAACGCGACGGCGAGGGCCCGGCCCAGGCCGCGCCCGGCGCCGGTGATGAGTGCGGTCTGTCCCTGGAAGGTCATGGGTACGCTCCGTCTTCGAGGTTCATCCTCAAGGTAGGGGCGCCTTGCTCGTTCATCATCCGACCTGCTAATTTGCTGTCGGATTGTCATTGGATCATCATGAGCGACGACACATCATCCAACCTCGCCCGAAACGTCCGTCAGCTCCGCGAGCTGCGGGGCTTCACCCAGGCCCAGGTCGCGAAGCTCTCCGGGGTGCCGCGCCCGACCATCGCCAACCTGGAGTCCGGGGAGGCCAACCCCACCCTCTCCGTGCTGGTGCGGGTAGCCTCGGCGTTGCAGGTCTCCATCGAGGAGCTGATCAGCCCCCCGCGCGCGTCGGTGCGTCGCTATCGTCCCTGCGACCTGCCTGTCCGGGTGCGCAACGGGGTGGAGGTGCGCCAGCTCCTGCCCGACCCCATCCCCGGCCTGGACATCGAGCGCATGGCCCTGCCCGCGCAGGGACGCATGTCCGGGGTGCCCCACACCGCCGGCACCCGGGAGTACCTCACCTGCGAGCGCGGCCGCGTGCGGCTGAGCGCGGCGGGGGAGACCTTCGATCTGGACCCCGGGGACGTGGTGGTCTTCCGCGGCGACCAGCGGCACGGCTACGCGGCGCTGGATGACGCCCCGGCGGTGGCCTACAGCGTAGTGATGCCGGGGGGATGGCGGGTTTGAGAGGGGCCCGGATGGGGTCGTCCATCCAGGACTCCAAGATCTGAAGGTCCATCCAGGACAGACAGAGCCCTCGAAGGGGTTTGAGGTCTGCGGGGCGCATCGGCGCGTGGGCGCGATGAAGCCCTGGCGCTGGTTGTGGGCCCATACTTCTGATTCAGAGGACCACAGGAACCTCCGTGGATACATCGCGGGCACGCGTCGCTACGTGACGTCTACCGCCGATCCTCCGAGCCCTCGGTCTGTCCTGGATGGACCTCCAGATCTTGGAGTCCGTGACGGACGACCCCGAAAACGAGCCACTGACCTCGTCAACCAACGACCAGGCCCTTCACCCCCCGAAGCGCGCCTCCTCGGTCTTCGGCGCCGACACCTGCCGCCAGGCGAAGCGCGCCGGGGCCCTGCCGCCCTCCACGACGTCCGCGATCCAGCCGCCCAGCAGGGGGGCGAACTTGAAGCCGTGGCCCGAGCCGCCCGTGGCGATGACCAGGCCAGGGCGCTGGGGGTGGTTGTCGATGAGGAAGTCGCCGTCCAGGGTGTCGCAGTACAGGCACAGGCGCCGGTAGACGATGGGGGCGTCGGTGAGCGCGGGCAGGCTCTCGGCGACGAAGGCGCGGAAGCGGGCGTCCCAGGCGCGGTCGAAGACGCGCTCGGCGTCGGCGTCCAGGGGCAGCCCGGGGCCGTGGTTGGCGATCTTGACCACGCCCTGCGCGTTGGCGGGGAAGCCGTACCAGCCCGTGCCCGAGGTGTCCGCCGCCCAGACCGAGAAGCGCGGCGCCTGGAACGGCGTGGGGTCCGACGGCGCGAAGTGGACGACCGGCTGGGCCACCGAGCGCAGGGCGCCCCGCAGCTCGGGCAGGAGGCTCGGGGTCCAGGCGCCCGCGGCGACGACCACCCGGTCTGCGGCCAGCGAGCGCCCGTCGGCCAGGGCGCAGCCGACCACCTGCTCGGCCTGGCCCAGCAGTCCGGTGATGCGGGCGCTGTCCACCAGGGTGACCCCGGCGGCGCGGGCCTCGCCGATGAGCCAGCGCACCACCTCGCCGCTCTCGGCCCAGCCGCCCTGGGGGTTGTAGTAGCCGCCCGGGTAGCGCGCGGCGCTCCAGGCGGGGAAGCGGCGGGCGAGGCCGGCGCTGTCCAACTCCTCCACGTCGTGGCCGCGCGCGCGCAGCCCCTGGAGACTGCTCCATTCGAACATGCCGCGCTCCAGCGGACGGCGGGCCAGGAAGCTCACCCCGCAGGCGTGGAAGAGCGGGGTGGTCCAGCGGGTGGACCAGCGCTGCCAGCCCTCCAGGGCGCGCTCCATCTGCGCCATGTAGAAGGCATCGGAGCCGTAGTCCAGCCGCACCACCTTGCTGATGTCGGTGGAGCTGGCGTGGGGGTGGGGCAGGGGACCCTCATCCACCAGGGTGACCGCGTGCCCGCGCTCGGCGAGCGCCAGCGCCGCGCTGGCCCCGTAGACCGCCGCGCCGGCGACCACGACCTTGAGACCCTCGGACATTCCACGCTCCCATATGATCAGGGCGCTACCATATGCTGCGCAGAGCTGGCGAGGCCAACCCATGTCGAGTGACACGAAGAGCGACGACCCCCCCGCCACCCAGTGGCTCAAGATCCCGACGAACCACCAGGCGTCCTCCCCGCCGGAGCCGGAGGCCCCGGAGCCTGTCCGCCATCGCCCGGAGCGCGAGCCCCCGCCCGAGCGCCCGGCGCATGACGGCGGCAGCCCGTTCGGGGGCTACACCAAGGAGCCGGCGACCACGCTGATCCGCCGGGAGGCCCACGGGAAACGCCGGACGGCGATGGTCATCGTGGCCCTGGGGGTGGTGCTGCTGCTGGCGGTGGGGCTCTGGGTGCTGATGACGCGGCTGGGGTAGCCCAGAGCGGAACGCCCGGCGCGGAGGCCGGGCGTATGGAGCCGAGATGGGGACTTGAACCCCAGACCTGCTGATTACGAATCAGCTGCTCTACCAACTGAGCTATCCCGGCTGGCCCGTTGTGATTATTCCAGGGTCGGGCCTCCGTCAACGCCTGACGTTTCCCTCGGGCGTCGGTTCGGATATGGTGGTGGAGATGACGCTGCTGACGCTGCTGCTCGCCGCTCTCCCGGCGGCCCAGGCCCAGGACGAAGCCGCCCAGGTGCTCGTCCCCGAGTTCACCCCGGCGACGGTCTCCGACATCTCGGTGGCCCTTGTCCTCTACGACCAGTTCCTGGCGGATCTGGGCGCGGTGGGCGTGGGCGCGCTGGATGGCGAGCAGATCCGGGTCCGCTCGGACGCGATGGGGGACTCCTGCGCGGACAACCCGGACTGCCCGGTCACCCTGCTGGAGCAGTGGTCCGAGCTGCCCCTCGTCGTCGTGGGCACGGTGGGCCGCTCGGCGGACAGCCTGGACGTGAAGGTCGCCTTCTACGGACCCGGCGACCCCACGGCCATCAACATCCTCACCGAGACCATCCCGCCGGGCGGGGAGGCCGCGTTCACCGCGTCCGTGGCCGCCCAGACCGAGGAGCTGCTGCGCCTGATGCGCCTGCAGTACCCGGAGAAGGCCGGGGTGGTGCCGTCCAGCGTGGTGGCGCAGGTCGACCCGGTGACCGACCCCGTGAAGGATCCGGTGACCGACCCCGTGAAGGACCCGGTGACCGACCCCGTGAAGGACCCGGTGACCGACCCCGTGAAGGACCCGGTCACCGACCCCGTGAAGGACCCGGTCACCGACCCTGTGACCGACCCGGTCACGGACCCCCAGACCCCGGGCAGCAGCTCCGGCCGCTCCAGCGGGCGCAGCTCCTCCGGCTTCCGCGCCCAGAGCGACCAGGTCAGCTCCAACGACCTCGCCACCGAAGAGCAGCGCGAAGAGCAGCGGCGGAAGATGGGCATCTCGAAGTGGGCCTACAAGCGCTTCCGCGCCAGCAAGCTCTCCGAGAAGGCCTGGATGCGCAAGAACCGGGTGCGCAGCGGCCGGGTCAGCCTGGAGTTCACCAGCGGCGTGGCCAACGGCGCGCTCGACCAGCTCCTCGAGACCCGCGCGGTGTTCCGATACGCCCCGCAGGACGCCAACGGCCCCTACGTCGAGGAGGGCAGCTACGACCAGCAGGTCATGGTCACCACCGCAGACTCCGACGCCCCCTGGCGGCTGGTGCTCGGCGGCGGCATCGGCATCCACTTCAACAGCCACGTCGAGCTGAGCATCGCGGGCGGGGTGGTCCAGGGCCGGCAGCTCCTCTATCGAAGCTGGGACATCCACTCCGAGACCCACCCCGAGCTGACCACCGGCTACGCGCAGACCGACGCCTCGGGCGCGCAGGTCGTCGAGGAGCGCGAGGTCTGGGTGGGGCTCATCGAGCCTCGGCTGCGGGTCTATCCCTACGGCCTGGGCCCCGTGAAGCCCTACCTGCTCGCTGGCGTCAACATGACCCTGTCCCCGTCGTTCCAGATGGGCAACCAGATGGACTCGGTGGAGGACTACGATGAGGTCGCGTGGACCTGGGGCGACCGGGCGGGCCTCACCCCCATCGGCGTGGTCGGGGGCGGCGGCATCACCATCGACATCACCTACAACGTCTCGGTGTTCGGCGAGGCGATGTACACCCTGCACCCCTTCGCCGACACCCTGTCGCGGCAGACCGACGATGAGGATCGGCCGCGCATCACCGACGACGGCGAGACCCCCTACATCCGGAACTTCGACCAGATCCCCGTCTGGGAGACCGACAGCAACATGATCCGGGCGGTCGGCGGCGTGCAGGTCCGGTTCTGAACCTGCTGGGGGTCAGCCCTCCAGGACCTCCCGGAACCAGGCCACGGTGCGGCCCATGCCGTCCTCGAACTCGACCTGCGGAGCCCAGCCCAGGTGCGCGCGGGCGCGGCTGATGTCGGGCTTGCGGCGGGTGGGGTCGTCCTTGGGCAGCGGCCGGTGGGTGAGGCCGGCGGCGTTGCCGGTGTGCGCGTTGATGAACTGCGCCAGGTCGAGCATGGTGCGCTCGGAGGGGTTGCCCAGGTTGCAGGGCTCGGTGAGGTCGGACTCCATGAGCCGGATGATGCCGTCCACCAGGTCGCTGACGTAGCAGAACGAGCGGGTCTGGAGGCCGTCGCCGAACACCGTCAGCGGCTTGCCGGTGATGGCCTGGGAGCAGAACGCGGGCACCACCCGGCCGTCGTTCACCCGCATGCGCGGGCCGTAGGTGTTGAAGATGCGGACGATGCGGGTCTCGACCTGCTTGTAGCGGTGGAAGGCCATCGTCAGGGCCTCGGCGTAGCGCTTGGCCTCGTCGTAGACCGAGCGGGGGCCGATGGGGTTGACGTTGCCCCAGTAGGACTCGACCTGGGGGTGCACCGCGGGGTCGCCGTAGACCTCGGAGGTGGAGGCCAGCAGGAAGCGGGCGCCGTCGGCCAGAGCGCGCTCCAGGCAGTTGCGGGTGGCGTCCGAGCCCGCGAAGAGGGTCTCGAAGGGCAGCTCGACGTAGTCGATGGGGCTGGCCGGGGAGGCGAGGTGGAAGACGCGGTCCACCCGCCCCTCCACCGGGAGGCCCACGATCGCGTCGGCCTCCACCAGGGAGAAGCGCGGGTGATCCCGCAGCGACGCGACGTTCTGGGGCCGGCCGGTGACGAAGTTGTCCACCGCGACGACCTCGTGGCCGTCGGCCACCAGACGCTCGCACAGGTGGGAGCCCACGAAGCCCGCGCCGCCGGTCACCAGGATACGCATCAAGCCACCTCCACAGGAGGGCTGTGTATCCGGCAACCTTGGCCCCGCCCAGCGCAGGGCGCTACAGTCCCCCACCGGTGAACCAGATCCGACCGACGACGGCGACCATCGACCTGACCCGCGTGGGGGCGAACCTGCGCGCGGTCCGGGGCCAGCTTGGATCCGGGATCGCGGTCATGGCGGCTGTGAAGGGCGACGCCTACGGCCACGGCGCGGTCCCCGTCGCGCGCGGGCTGGAGTCCGCCGGGGTGGACTGGTTCGGGGTCGCGCTGGTGGAGGAGGGCCGGGCGCTGCGGGACGCAGGCGTCCGGACGCCGATCCTCTGCCTGGAGGGCGTGGCCCGAGAGGGCGCCGAGGCGGCCATCGAGCTGGGCCTCACCCCGATGCTCTTCGATCTGGAGTCGGCCGCCCGCCTGGACGCGGCCGCGCGCGCGGCGGGCCGGCCGGTGGCGGTGCACCTCAAGGTCGACACCGGCATGGGCCGCCTGGGCGTGCCCTACGGGGAGTTCGAGGCCTTCCTCGACAAGCTCGCCAACTTCATGTGGATCCGGGTCGAGGGCATGGCCACCCACTTCGCCGAGTCCGAGTCCGACCCCACCTTCACCCGGGAGCAGGGGCGGCGCTTCCGCGTCGCGGTCGCCGCCGCGCGGGCCCGCTCCTGGGAGCCAACCCTGCTGCACGCCTCCAACTCCGCTGCGGCCTTGGGGCTGCCGGACCTGCGCTTCAACCTGATCCGCCCGGGCCTGGCCCTCTACGGGCTGCCGCCGCGGCCTGATCTGAACCCGGGCCTGCGGCCGGCCATGCGGGTCACCACCCGCGTGCTCTACGTCAAGAACATCCCCGCCGGCTACGGCGTGTCCTACGGCCGCCGCTGGATCGCCGAGCGGCCCACCCGCCTCGCCACGCTGCCGGTGGGCTACGCCGACGGTTACCCGCGCGCGCTGTCCAACCGCGCGGACGTGCTCATCCACGGCCAGCGCTGCCCCGTGCGCGGCGCGGTGTGCATGGACCTCGTGATGGTCGACGTCACCGACGTGGTCCCGGCCGTCCGGGTCGACGACGAGGTCGAGCTGCTGGGCGAGGGCATCCCCGCCGACGAGCTGGCCGAGCGCGCGGGCACGATCTCCTATGAGATCGTCACCGGGTTCTCGCAGCGCATCCCCAGACGCTACGCTGCTCTGGACGCGCACCCCCCCTCGGAGGCCCACGCATGGTCCAGCTAGTCGAGCAGCTCGGCGCCTGGATGATCGGGCGGGTCGAGGAGCTGGGGCGCTTCCTGCGGGTGATGGCGCTGGGGGTGATGTGGATCTTCCGGCCCCCGTGGCGGCCTCGCGAGATCATGCGCCAGCTCGAGTTCGTGGGCGTGCAGTCCATGAGCATCATCGTGATCACGGGCGCGTTCACCGGCGGGGTGTTCACCCTCCAGGCCGAGTACGGCTTCGGCCTGTTCGGGGCCAGCTCCCTGACCGGCTCCACGGTCACCCTCTCGCTGTGCCGCTCCATCGGGCCGGTGTTCGCTGCGCTGATGATGACCGCGCGGGCGGGCTCCTCGATGGCCGCCGAGATCGGCACCATGAAGGTCACCGAGCAGATCGATGCCCTGGAGGCCATGGCCGTCGAGCCCCTGGAGTATCTGGTGGCGCCGCGCATCCTGGCCAGCACGGTCATGGGGCCGCTGCTGGCGGCGTGCTTCACCGGCGTGGGTGTCGTGGGGTCGTACATGGTGGGCGTGAAGCTCATCGGCATCAACGAGGGCGCGTTCCTGGACCGCATCTACTGGTACAACGACCCCGAGGATCTGCTCTGGGGGCTTGGCAAGGCGGCGGTGTTCGGCTTCGTGCTGGCGGTGGTGGGCTGCTACAAGGGCCTCTACGTGCGGGGCGGCGCGGCCGGCGTGGGGCGGGCGACCACCGGGGCGGTCGTGGTCAGCTCGGTCAGCATCCTGGTGCTGGACTACTTCCTCACCGACTTCCTGATGCGCATGGGGTGGCTGACCTGATGGCGGGGGCGGGAGAGGGCATCGCGCTGCGCTTCGAAGGGATCCACAAGTCCTTCGGAAGCCACCATGTGCTGCGGGGGCTGGATCTGGCCATCCCGACCGGCCAGCTCGCGGTGATCATCGGGCGCTCGGGGACCGGCAAGTCGGTGACCCTCAAGCACGCGATGGGGCTGCTCCAGCCCGACGCGGGGCACGTCTGGGTCGGCGACCAGGACGTCACGACCCTCGGCGGCGACGCGATGCGCAAGCTCCGGCTGCGGTTCGGCATGGTCTTCCAGCACGCTGCGCTGTTCGACTCGATGGACGTCTACCAGAACGTCAGCTTCCCCCTGCGGGAGCATACGAAGCTGGACGAGCCCGCGATCGAGGCGCGCGTGCGCGAGGTGCTGGGGCTGGTCGGGCTCTCCGGGGCCATCCGAAAGCTGCCCTCCGAGCTGTCCGGGGGCATGAAGAAGCGGGTGGGCCTGGCCCGCGCCCTGGTCCACACCCCCGAGTTCCTGCTCTACGATGAGCCCACCACCGGCCTGGATCCGATCCTGACCGCCCAGATCGACAAGCTCATCCTGGAGACCCAGCGGGGCCACCCCGGCATGACCAGCGTCGTGGTGTCCCACGACATGGGCGGCGCCTTCGCCATCGCCGATCACATCTATATGCTGCACGAGGGGCGCATCGTGGCGTCCGGGGACCCCGAGTGGTTCCAGACGACCGACGACCCGATGGTGCGACAGTTCGTGGAGGGCCGCCTTGATGGGCCGATCGCCGTCGAGTAGGGGAGGTCTCATGCTATCGTCCCCTCCACCCCGGGGCTCATGATGTCCGGATGGACCACGGAGTTCAAGGTTGGCCTGCTGGGCCTCGCGGCCGTCGGGTTCACCGTCCTGTTCGTGCTCTTGACCGATGATCGGCCAGATGGCGCGCTCAACGGTTACATTCTGTACGCGGACTTCCCCTCCGCGAAGGGCGTGCAGGACCACACCCAGGTCGACATCGCGGGCGTCCAGGTGGGCTCGGTCGTCAAGGTGGAGCTGGTCGACAACCAGGCCCGCCTGCACCTGGAGATGGTCGAGCAGGTCAAGCTGCCCCGCGACTCCACCGCCGAGCTGGCCTCGGACGGCGTGCTGGGCGACAAGGTCGTCATCCTCCACCCGGGCGAGGAGGCCGCGCTGCTGGGCGACGGTGACGTCATCGCCTCCAAGCCGCCCATGCTGGACATCGACGCGCTCTCGGCCCGCGGCGATCAGATCTCCAAGGACGTCGAGGCCATCACCGCGGCGCTGCGCGAGCTGCTGGAGGACCCCTCCTTCAAGCAGAACGTCTCCGGCAGCCTGGGCAACATCGAGCAGCTCTCCGCGGAGCTGGAGTCCATGGCCGCCGCCAACCGCGCCGAGATCGACGCCATCGCCCGCAACCTCCGCGACGTCTCCGAGAACCTCAAGCAGATCCTGGACGCCAGCGGCCAGAAGGTCGACCAGGAGCTGGGCCAGGTCGAGGAGACCCTCGACAAGCTGGACCGGACGGCCGCCCAGCTCGAGGAGATCGCCACGCGGGTCAACGCGGGCGAGGGCACCGTCGGCTACCTGCTCAACGACGACACCCCGGCGAAGAAGGTCGAGCAGACCCTGGACGAGGTCAACGCCGCGCTGGGTGAGGTCAACGGCGTGCTCGGCTCGCTCAACAACCTGGGCACCGAGGTCTACTACGACGGCGCGATCTACTTCGGCTCGGCGGGTGACTTCGGCCCCAACCCGGTGCACGGGCAGGCCCGCAACGCCATCGGCCTCAACATCATGCCGCGCGAGGACTACTGGTACATCGTCGAGGTGGTGGACCACCCGCTGGGGACCTTCGAGGCGACCGAGTACCGCTACCCTGACCTTGGCGCCGCCTACACCCAGTACCTCCGCCGCGATCGCTTCCGTTTCTCCTTTCAGTTCGCCCGGCGCTACGGGCCCGTGGCCTTCCGGCTGGGCATCAAGGACTCGGCGGGCGGGGTCGGGGCGGATGCGTTCCTGTGGAAGGACCGCGTCCGCTTCTCGGCGGACCTCTACGACTTCACCTACGGCTCCTGGCCGGTCCTCGATGGCACGCCGAACCTCAACGTGGGCCTGAAGGTGGAGCCCTACCCGCACCTCTTCGTGCAGGCCGGACTCCACAACGTCCTGCTGGGGGCGCGGCACGGGTACTACACCGGCTACGTCGGGGGCGGCATCCGCTTCAACGACGACGACGTCCGATGGATCCTCGCGGCGCTCCCCAGCGTGCCTTGACCATCGGCTGACGCACCCCGCCGACCCCCACGGCGTGGGGGCTATCGGTGGTGTAACGCCCCTGACGCCAGGACTTCGGCCGATCGTGCCCGTCCGGCGGTTGAACCGACGGGCCAGCGGTGGTAGACCGATGGGGCGGGCGGAGGCGTCTGGAACGCCGAGTGATAGCATTCCGCAACCAGCCTCTGCGCCTCGCAGAATCGGCGGCACCGGAGCAGGCTCGATGGGCAACGACAACAAGAACGGCTTTGACGACTTCGAGGACAGCTTCTTCTCGCAGGGCGAAGCCGGCAATTTCTCCTGGGACGAGGAAGGCGGGGCGGCCGCCGCCGCCCAGCTTGAGGCGGAAGGCAAGGCCGAAGAGCAGAGCCAGGCCGATCCGGACCGCCTGAAGGCCGAACAGGAGGCCGAGGCCCGGCGCCAGGAGGAGGAGCGCCTGCGCCGCGAGGAGGAGGAGCGCCTGCGCCGCGAGGAAGAGGAGCGCCTGCGCCGCGAGGAAGAGGAGCGCCTGCGCCGCGAGGAGGAGGAGCGCCTGCGCCGCGAGGAAGAGGAGCGCCTGCGCCGCGAGGAGGAGGAGCGCCTGCGCCGCGAGGAGGAGGAGCGCCTGCGCCGCGAGGAGGAGGAGCGCCTGCGCCGCGAGGAAGAGGAGCGCCTGCGCCGCGAGGAGGAGGAGCGCCTGCGCCGCGAGGAGGAGGAGCGCCTGCGCCGCGAGGAAGAGGAGCGCCTGCGCCGCGAAGAGGAGGAGCGCCTGCGCCGCGAGGAGGAGGAGCGCCTGCGCCGCGAGGAGGAGGAGCGCCGCCGCCGTGCCGAGGAGGATCGCGTCCGTCAGGCTGCCCAGGAGGCCGCCGAGGACGCGTGGTTCGACGACTTCGACCTCGCCGCGCCCGCTGAGCCCGCCGCCGGTGTGGCGCCCCCCGCCGTGGAACAGGCCGTCGAGCCGGAGGTGCCCCAGACCGTCGAGCCGGAGGTGTCCCAGGCCGTCGAGCCGGAGGCACCCCAGGCCGAGCCGGAGGCCCCCCAGGCCGAGCCGGAGGCGCCTCAGGCCGAGCCGGAGGCCCCCCAGGCCGTCGAGCCGGAGGCCGCCGAGCCGGAGCTGCCGGAGGCCGCCGAGCCGGAGCCGCCTGCGCTTGAGACCGCCCAGGAGGGGGTCGCCGCCGAGCCGGAGCCGCCCGCGCCGGAGCCGCCCGCGCCGGAGCCGCCCGCGCCGGAGCCGCCGGCCTTCGAGCCGGTCCCCACCCCCATCACCAACGTCCCCGCGTCCTCCAAGACCCTCGTCGCCCCGCTGGACGAGTGGCGTCGCATGGCCGAAGAGGATGACGACGACGACGACTCCGAGTTCGACGAGGAGGAGCCCGCCCTCTTCTACGCCGAGGATCTGTTGGACGACCCCGGCGCGGGGGAGGCCGCAGTGCAGGTCGCGCCCGAGCAGGCCGCGCCCGAGCAGGCCGCGCCCGAGCAGGCCGCGCCCGTCGATGATGCCGCGGAGCCGGACGTCCCGGAGTTCGACGCCCCCGATCTCGACGCCCCTGAGCAGGCTGCCCTCGACGAGGACGACGTCGCCCAGGAGCCCGAAGACGCCCAGCCGGTCGAGCCCGCTGCGCCCCTGACCCCCGCGCTCCCGCCCCTGGCGGCCGAGCCGGCGCTCGATGAGGTCGCCGCGCCGATCATCTCTGCCCGCGACGCGGCCCCGCCCGCCGACGAGGCCGAGGCCTGGCGTCAGGCGGTCGAGGTGCTCGAGGCCGAGTCCGCGCACCTGGCCGGCGCCGCGCGCGCCGCCGCGCTGGCCGAGGCGGCCCGCATCAGCCGCACCCGCCTGGCCGACCCGGCCAGCGCAGAGCGCCTGGCCAGCCAGGCCGTGGCCTCCGATCCCGACTCCGTCACCGCCCACCAGGAGCGCATGGAGGCCCTCAACGCCAACCAGCGGCTCACCGAGCTGCGGACGGAGATGGAGGCCCTCGCCCAGGTCGAGCCCGACGCCACCGCCGCCGCCGAGCTTCTCCACGACGCCGCGGTGCTCGCCCAGCGCCACCTCCAGGCCCCGGACGACGCCATCGCGCTGGCTCGGGCCTCCGTGGCGCGCAACCCGGAGGACTGGTTCTCCCTCCAACTCCTGCGGCGCCTTCAGCTCGCAAACGGCGACTGGCAGGGGCTGCCGGACACCCTGACCCGCATGGCCGCGTTGACCGACGCGCCGCTGGCGGCCCGGTTCCACTTCGAGCGTGGGCGGGTGCTGGACGAGGAGCTCCGCAGCCCTGCGCTGGCCGCCGAGGCGTTCCGCGAGGCCCTCGCCGCAGACCCCACCTTCGTGCCCGCCTTCCTGGCGTTGGAGCGGCTCTATGCCACCAACGCCGACTGGAGCGCCCTCGCGCAGCTGTACATGGATGAGGCCGAGCGCCAGGGCGGCGCCGACGCGCGGTTCTGGCGCACCCGCGCGGCGCGCATCTACCGCAGCCGCCTGTTCGATGAGGACCGCGCCCGCGTCGCCTATGAGGCCGCGCTCGAGGGCGGCGACGCCCCCGAGCTGATGCACGAGTACGAGGCCTTCCTCGGCGAGGCCAAGGCCTGGGATCAGGTCGCCGCCGCGCTGGACATCGAGGCCTCCGCGTCAACGGGCGCGGTGCGGCTCCACATCCTGTTCCGGCTGGCCCGCATCCAGGAGCTCCATCTCCAGGACACCGACGCCGCCCTGGCGGCCTGGCGTGAGATCGCCGGCAGCGACCCCGCCGCCGCGCCGGCCGCCGAGGCCGTCGCCCGCATCCTTCAGGAGCGCGGCGAGTACGCCGAGCTGCTCGCCTTCTGGGAGCAGCGGGTCGGCCTCCTCAACGACCCCAACCTCAAGGTCACCCTGGAATACCGGATGGGGGAGATCTGCGAGGGCCCGCTGGGCGACCAGGAGGGCGCGCGCAGGCACTTCGAGAACATCCTGGACATCGCCCCCGGCTACCTGCCGGCCCTTGAGGGCCTGGAGCGGGTCTACACCCGCCTGGGCGCCTGGGAGCAGCTCGCCGCTGTCTACGAGCAGCGCGCCATCCTGCACGAGGAGCCCTCGTCCATCGCCCTCCAGCTCCACCGCGCCGGCGCGGTGTGCGAGCTGCGCATGAACGACCTCGACCGGGCCCGCGACTTCTATCGCCGCGCCCTGGACCACGTCCCCGACTTCCCGCCCAGCCTCGACGCCTACCTGCGCCTGCTGGAGCTGGCGGACGACTGGTCCGGCCTGGCTGGCACCCTGCGCAACGCCGCAGCGGCCACCGAGGACCCCAACGAGCAGGTCAGCCTGTACTACAGGGCCGCCCGGGTGCTCGCCGACAAGGTGGGCGACCGCGAGGGCGCGATGGCTTGCCTGCGGAGCTGCCTCGAGCTGTCCCCGGGCTTCCTCTCGGCCCACTACCTGCTCAAGGAGCTGACCGCCCAGGCCCAGGACTGGGACGCGCTGTACGCGATGCAGCGCGGCGAGGCCCAGGCCAGCGTCGACGAGGCCCGCAAGGCCTGGCAGCTCCTGGCGGCCGCCCTGCTGGCCGAGGACGTCGACGACGCCGCCCCCGACGTCGTCGCTCAGGAGATCCTCGCCTTCGACCCCGAGAACGCGGGCGCCCGCGCCATCCTGGAGGAGCGTCGTCTCGCCGAGGGCAGCGTGCGCGAGCTGGTGGAGCTGTACCGCAGCGCCGCAACCGCTGCGGCCAGCGACGCCGAGCGGGCCCGCCTGTCCGCGCTCATCGCGGACCACCTGCGCGACCTGGGCGACCCCCTGGGCGCGGTCCAGGCGGCCGGCGAGGTGGTCGCCTCTGAGGACGCTGAGGCCCGGCCCCTGGTGGCCATGGCCCGCCTCTGCGAGGGGCTGCTCTACTGGGAGGAGGCCCACCGCGCCCTCGCGGCCGCCGGGCAGGCCTTCGACGCCGCCCGGCTGCTGGAGACCCAGCTCGAGGCCGCCGAGCAGGCCCGCGACGGCTACGCCGCCGTGCTCGCGCAGGATCCCGAGCGGATGGCCGCCGCCGACGCCCTGATCCGCGTCCAGCGGTCCCTCCGGGATCACGCGGGGCAGGTGGATGCCCACCTCAACCTCGCCCGCCTCAGCACCCAGCCTGCGCTCCAGGCGATGCACGCCACCGCAGCGGCCCATCACCTCGTGCAGCTCGGCCAGCTCGATGAGGCGGCGGACGCCTACCGCATGGCGGTCGAGGCGCGTCCGGCGCCAGGCCGGGCTTTCGAGGAGCTGCGCCGCCTGCTGGTCGCCCGCAAGGATGGGGACGGCCTGCGCGAGGTCCACGGGCTGCTCCCCGAGCCCGACGCCTTCGCCCTGTTCAGCGATCTGGAGGAGATCGGCGACGCCGAGGGTGCCGCCGCTGCCCTCGCAGACGCCGCCGACGATCTGCCCTCGCTGCTGCGCCTGGAGCACGCGCTGGAGTCCGCCGGCAACTGGCGCGCGGCTTTCGACGTGCTGCGCCGCCGCACCGCCCTGCTCCAGGACCCCGAGCAGCGGGCCCGCGCCGAAGCCCGCCAGCGCTGGATGCTGGCCGAGAAGCTCGCGGACACCGACGAGGCCTGGGACCTCTACCGCCAGCTCCACGAAGACAGCCCCAACGACACCGAGGTCCTGGAGGCCCTCGCCCGCATCGCCGGGGCGCGGGGCGAGACCGAGCTGGGCGTGCAGTACCTGGAGCGCCTCGCCACGGCCACGGCCGATCCCACCGACTCGGCGCGCTACAGCCGTCAGGTCGCGGAGATCCACGAGTCCTCCGGCGACACCGACGCGGCCCGGCAGGCCTACCTCAAGGCCCTGACCCACCGCCCCGAGGACCGCGAGGCCCTCGCCGGCCTCCAGCGCATCGCCGAGGCCAACCAGGACTGGCAGGCCCTGGTGGGTGTGCTCGCCCGCGAGGCCTCCCTCACCGACGGCGCCGATCAGGTCGCGCTCTACGTCCGCATCGCCCGCATCTGGCAGGACGAGCTGAAGGACCCGGCGGTCGCGGCCGACGCCTGGCGCCAGGTCCTCGAGCTGGCCCCCGACGACGCCGAGGCCCTCGGCCGGCTGGTCGGCCTGTGCGAGGCCTCCCAGGACTGGTCGGGCTTCGTCGAGTACGGCCAGGCCCACATCAAGCACCTGGAGGGCGCCGAGCGCTCGGCGCTCCAGCGCCGGGTGGGCCTCGCCCTCTCCGACCAGCTCCGGGACGAGGAGGGCGCGCTGCGCTTCCTCGACACGGCCTCCGGTGGCGACCACCCCGACCTCGTCGCCGCGCAGGCCCTGGAGCGGCTGCGCTCCGGCCGGGCCGAGTGGGATCTGGTGGTCGACGCCCTGCGCCGCCAGGCCCGCGCCACCGCCGACGACAACGCCGCCATCGACCTCCTGGTCCGGGCGGCCCGCCTCAAGATCGACACGCTCCAGAAGCGCGACGACGGCGCCGCCATCTTCGAGGAGGTCCTGGATCGCAACCCCGCCCACGACGCCGCGCTCCGCTTCCTCTCCGATCACCGCTTCCGCGCCGGCGACCACGCCGCCGCCATCGAGCTGTTCGTGGAGCTGGAGAAGAAGGAGGACTCCTGGGATCTGGACGACTTCGACGAGAAGGTCGAGATCTCCCTGTTCTTCTTCCACTTCGCCAGCTCCCTCCAGGCGCAGGGGCGGATGGACGACGCGGTGGGCAAGCTGCGCAAGGCCCTTGACCTCAACCCCACCCACCTGCCGTCGCTGCGCATGATCGGCCCGATCTACATGGAGCGAAAGGACTGGACCGAGGCCGAGAAGGTCTACCGCCAGGTCCTCCAGCTCACCGGGGGCACGGGCAACAACGACGCCCTCGCGACCACCTACACCAACCTGGGGCGGGTGGAGCAGGCCCTGGGCAAGCTGGACAAGGCCCGCAAGCGCTTCAGCAAGGCGCTGGAGCTGAAGCCCAACGACGTCCAGGCCCTCCAGGGCATGGCCTCGGTGCTGCTCAGCCGCGGAGAGTGGAGCAACGTCCTCAACTATTACAACAACATCATCTACCACGCCAAGGAGCCCGGGGACGTCATCGACGCCTACCTCACCAAGGGCTTCGTGCTCGACGCGAAGATGAACCTGCCCGAGAAGGCCGCCCAGCACTACCAGAAGACCCTGGCCTTCGACCCCCGGCAGCCCGAGGCCCTGATGCGCCTCGCCGAGCTGTCCCTGCGGCGCCGGGACTGGTCCGAGGCGGCCTCGCTGGCCGACCGCGCCCTGGCCCTGGACATCACTGAGCCGCGTCTGCGGGCCCACGTCCTGGCGGTCCAGGCCATCGCGCTGCGGGCCACCGGTGACAACGGCGCGGCCTCCCGCGCCTTCGAGGAGGCCCGCGCGGTCTACCCCGAGCTGTCCGACGCCATGGGCGACCAGGGCATCGAGGGCTACGAGCAGGTCCACGAGATCCTCAAGAGCCGGCTCCGCGAGAGCCGGTGAGCCGGCCGCCTCCTGGCGCGGGGTGGTAGCCGGCCTCGGGCGGATCCTCTTCCGCCACCGGGGCTGGCTGCCGGTCCCGCTGCTGCTGACCCAGCTCGCCCTCGGCGGCGCAGCCCCCTGGCCCTTCGTCCTCCTCGGCGTCGCCCTCCTGATCCTTGGGGAGGCGCTGCGGCTCTGGGCGGTCGGCCACATCGGCCCGCAGTCCCGAACCCGCGCGGAGGGCACCTTCGGCCTGGTGCGGTCCGGTCCCTACGCCCTGGTGCGCAACCCGCTCTACGTCGCGAACGGCCTGCTCTGGCTCGGGGTCGGGGCCCTGAGCGGCCTCGGGTGGATCGCAGCCTGGGCCCTGTACGCCGCGGCGCTCTACGTCCCCGTGGTCCTGTGGGAGGAGCAGAACCTGCAGGCCGCCCTCGGCGACCCCTACCATCGCTACCGGTCCGAGGTGCCTCGCTTCCTGCCCCGCCGATGGTCGGCCGGGGTGGGGGAGGGGCGTTGGGACCGCCTCACGGCGACGCGCAGCGAGCGCTCCACCCTCGTCGCGATCGCCGTGGTGGTCGCGATCTTCGCCGGTCTGCGCCTCTCAGGTCAGTGACTGCGTGCCGAACCGGGTCCGCAGGGCGGCCCCCACGCACGCGAAGCCCAGCACGCCCAGGGTGAGCTGGCCCACAAGCGGCAGCGCCCCGACGAAGCCCACCGCCAGCACACCGAACAGGAAGGCCAGCCAGCGCCGCGCGCCGGGGTTGGTGATGGGCAGCCGATCGCCGAAGCTCTGGCACAGCGCGACGAAGCCCAGCAACCAGGCGATGAGCACGGCCGCCAGGAGCACGGCCACCAGCGGTATGCCGATGATCGTGAGCGTCAGGAACAGGCTGAGCATGCCCGCGAGGCCGGTGAGGACCAGCCCCAGCATCCCGCTCTGGAAGGGGTGGGCGGACAGCGACTCGGAGACGTTCTCCACCTGACGCGGGAACAGGCCCACCACCATGACGCCCGCGCCCGCGAAAGCCAGCAGCATCACCAGCTTTCGGGCGGCGGTGCGCAGCCGGCCCGGCGTGTTGCCGCCGCCGATGGCGCCGAATGTCGCGCTGCGGGCCTCGGCGCGGCCGTAGCTGATGCGGTCGCCGACCACCGCGCCCCCGGGCTCGACGACCACCCGCCCGCCGAACGAGACCGCGTCGCCGTTGACCGTGGCGCCGTTCTCGACGGTGACGTCGCTGCCGAAGGACACCGCGTTCCCCAGCACATGGCCCTCGATGGTCACCGGCGCGCCGAAGCCGACGGCCTCATTGACCGTCTCGCCCGGGGCGATGATCACCGGGCGCCCGTAGCCGGACAGCTCGCCGGCCGGGCCCATGAGCGCGGGCGGCTGCGCCAGCGGCGGCGGGGCCGCGTCGAAGCGAGCCTCCAGCTCGGCGATGCGCTGCTCGTTGGCCCGGATGTCCGCCTCCAAGCGCTGGATCTCAGCCTGGATGGCGGCCGGCTCGGGGGGCGGGGGCGGCTCCTGCGCGAAGCTCAGCGCTGCGGCCAGCACGAGGGAGGTCATGCGAGCGTCCTCCGGCCGTGCGGGGTGGTGCCTTCGAGCTGGGAGGCCAGCCAGGCGCAGGCCGCGCAGACCCCTGCGGCGGCGACCACGAGGATCCAGGGGGCCGCGGCGTTCATGCGCTCGAAGACCACACCCAGGGCGGTGGCCGTCGCGCTCATGCCCAGGGCCAACTCGGCCAGCAACCCGGCGGGATCGCCCAGCCCGAACAGGAGCAGCGCCGCCGCGCTGAGCAGGGCGCTGGCCGCGAGCAGCTCGGCCCGAGGCAGCGGGCGCTCGGGGGTCGGCGCCTCCAGCGCGGCGAGGATGTCGTCGACGAGATCGGGCGGGCAGACCGGATCATCCACCGCCGCGAAGGCCTGGGACAGCGGCTCGGCCGCGGCGGCGCGGGTGCAGCAGAGGGGGCAGCCGTCGAGGTGCTCGGCGACCGCCACGGCCACGGGTTCGTCGAGGTATCCCTCCACGAACCTGCGGAGCAGATCGTCGGTGATGTGCTGGCTCATGCGGTCTCCTCCAGCCCGTAGGCGTCGCGCAGCTTGCCCCGGGCGCGGAAGATGCGGTTCATCACGGTCCCGATGGGGAGGTCGAGGGCGTCGGCGATCTCGCGGTACTTGAGGTGCTCGAAGTGGTAGAGCACCAGGACCTCGCGGTACATCGGGGGCAGGGTGTCGAGCGCGTCGCGCAGCCGATCGGCGCGCTCCTGGCGGCTGGACAGCTCCAGCGGGGAGGGGCCCAGGTCGACCGGCTCCCGATCCAGCCCGCCCGCGAGGCGCTTGCGGCGGCGCAGCTCGTCGACGCAGGCGTTGCGGGCGATGCCGAACACCCAGGTCGAGAAGCGGCGGTTGACGTCGTATCGGTGCAGGTTGCGCATCACGCGGACCAGGCAGTCCTGGGTGACATCCCGGGCGTCCTCATCCTGACGGAGCATGCGCACGCAGAAGCGGTACACCGGCGGCGTGTACCGTCGGATCAGCCACTCCTGTGCGCTGTCGTCGCCATCGCGGGCCGCGAGGATCCGCTCAAGCTCGTCTACGTCGTCGTTCAGCAGTCTCAACGCCAGATTGGCCTCCAGGCTCGTCCAAGACCCCCGCGCGCTCCCGCGAGGGTTCTGCTGGGGTCCTACGGAGCCTCGCGCGGATTATTTCATCCCTTGGCCGGAACGCGGTCTCGGATGCTATGGTTGGTCTGAATGGGTCTGCGGATGGAAAAGTCCAAGAAGCTCAAGCGCTACTCGCGGAAGGACTACACGCAGCTCGTGGACTTCCCGGTAGAGATCGTCGGGCGTGACGGTATCGTCCGACGGTACAGCTTTGAGGCCTCCGTTCGCCTGTATCAACGCCGCATCGCGTCGGCACCCTCCCGTTACCGGGACACCGAGGTCGTCGACGCTGAGGTCCGGCACTGCCAGCTCCGCATCGAGCAGCTCCGCAAGTCCTACTTCCACCGCTACGGCTGGTCGGCGATCCGCAGCGATCGGGGGCCCGGCGTGCTGGCCGGTCAGTTCGCGGGCGAGGTCGCCGCGTTCCTGCGGCGCTTCTACGGCGACTCCGTAGACCCCGAGCACGTCGAGGTCGCCTGGATCCAGGACGCCGACGCCGCCCAGGTCTACTTCGTCCAGCTCTCCGGCACCGAGGAGCGCTACCTGCTCTACCTCTACCGGTTCCGCCACCACGGGCCCTGCCAGGGGCGTGAGTCCTTCTTCGACTTCCTGCGCATGCTGCGCAACGTGCGGGGCGAGGGCGTCGAGCGCCTGGTGGCCTTCCACCACACCGCCGACTGCGGGCTGGTCCTCACCGGCACGGGCGATCTGTCCGCCGAGTCGCGCCGCGCCATGGACGGCAACGCCGACGCCGAGGACAGCGAGGGCGGGATCTTCCTCTCGGTCGCCCGCCCGCCAGGACACGGCGCCTACGAGGCGGGCATCCGCCTGTTGGGGGAGGGGGAGCCCGAGGGCGCGCTGGCCCGGTTCGAGCAGGCCCTGGCCGCCGAGCCCTTCCGACGTCAGGTCGCGCTGGCCGTCGCGGTGGTGGCCGACAGCTTGGGGCGCCCTGAGGTCTCCGAGACCGCCGCGCTCATGGCCTCCCACTACCTCCCCGGCGACCCGGTGTTCGACTACCACCTGGGGCTGGCCCGGCTGCGCCAGGGCGACGGCGAGGACGCCGATCGCCTGCTGAGCAGCGCGCTGGAGCAGGTGCCCTCCATGTTCCCCGCACGGCTGATGCGCGGCCTGCTCGCGCTGCGGGATCGCCGCTACGGCCGCGCGATCCGGGACCTGGGGCACGCCGTCCTCGACGCCCGCCCCGAGGACGGCGACGCCCGGCAGCTCGCCGAGGGCCTGCTTCGCACGCTCTTGTGGAGTCGAGGCGCGCTGGTCGGCGCGGCCCTGCTGGCCTTGATCGGGCTGGCCCTGGTGGCGAGCGTCTCGTGGCTGGCCGGCGCGATCCTGCTCGGGCTCGCGGTGAGCGCCTTCGTGGTGGCGGTCGCCGCCCGAACCCTCGCCCGCCGCCGCATCGAGGACGATCTGGTGCGCCTGCGCCCGGTGCCGCCGGAGTCCCTGGGGGCTCGGGGCAACCAGAGCCTGGACGAGCTGCTGGTCTGACCCGCGAGACGCTGGACCGCGTGTACGTGCGGGCGCCGAACCACCTCGGCGACGGGGTGATGGCGATGCCGGCCATCGCCGCGCTGCGGCAGGTGGCCCGGGAGGTGGTGGTGGCCGCGCCCCGGTGGGGGCCGGTGCTCTACCGGGATCTGGGGGTCACGGTGACCCCGCGCGGAGACGTGCCCGAGGCCGACGCGGCGGTGCTGCTGGCGCCGTCGTTCCGGGCGGCCTGGGAGGCCAGGCGCGTGCCCCGGCGGGTCGGGGTGTCGTGGGATCTGCGCCGCCCGCTGCTGACCGACGCCGTACCCCGGCCGGACGGGCACCGGTCCGCGGAGTACGCCGCCGTCGTCGCGCGGCTTGGCGCGGTCGTCGACGGCCCGCCCCGGTACGCGGTGCACCCCCAGGATCGCGACGGGGTGGACGTCCCGGAAGGGCACCTCGCGCTGACGCCGATCAGCCCTTCAGGAGAGACGGTGATGTGGCCGGGGTTCGCGGCCCTGGCGGATCGCTTCGACGGCCCCGTGGTCGTCTACACCGGGCCTGGGGAGCGCTTCGAGACCTGCCACCCCACCCGCGAGGGGCTGCCCCTCGACCAGCTCGCCGCCTGCCTGGAGCGCGCCGCGGCACTGGTCTCCAACGACTCGGGGCTGGCCCACTTCGCGCGGGCCGTGGGCGTGCGCACGGTGGTGGTGTTCGGCAGCACCAGCCCCGCCCGGACCGGCCCGGCCGGCTGCGTGCCGGTGGAGGGCCCCGACCTGCCGTGCCGCCCGTGCTACCGCAAGCGCTGCCCGTACCCTGGCGTGCCCTGCCTGGACATCCCGGTGGCGCAGGTCGAGGCCGCCTTGAGGCAAGCCTGATGCGAACCGTGCTCGTGCGCTTCTCCTCGCTGGGGGACGTGGTGCTGTGCGGGGCGGTCACCGCGTCTCTGGGCGAGGTCTGCTTCGTGACCTCGGCCCGGTACGCCGGGCTGGTGGCGCGCTTCGAGGGCGTGCAGGAGGTGGTCGCGCTCCAACCCGGGGAGGGTGTTGGGGCGCTGCGGGCGCGGGTCCCCTGGGGTGGGCCGGTCGTGGATCTGCACGGCTCGCTGCGCAGCCGGGCGCTGTGCCTGGGGCGGGGGGCTGCTCGGCTGGACCGACAGGACATGGCCCGGCGGACGCGGGTGGCCTTCAAGCGGCCGGCGCAGATCCCGCCGCTTGTGGATCGCTACGCGACGGCGGCGGGCGTGGCGGTGGCCGCGCGACCCTGGATCCGGCTGGAGCGCCGCGACCCCCAGGCGCTGGGTCTGGTCGTGGGGGCCGCGCACGCCGCGAAGCGCTGGCCCGAGGCGCGCTGGATCGCCCTGGCCTCGGGCTGGGACGGGCCCAAGGTGGTGTTCGGGGGCCCCGACGAGGCCGAGGTGGTGCAGCGGGTCGCGGCGGCCATCGGCGCCGAGCCGGTCGCGGAGCAGGGCTTCGCGCGCACCTTGGACGCCCTGGCGCGCTGCCGCGTGGTCGTGGGCGGAGACACCGGGCTGTTGCACCTCGCGGCGGCCTGCGGGGTGCCCGTCGTGGGCCTGTTCGGCCCGACCACCTCGGCCGATGGCTTCTGGTGCCACCCCGGCGAGGCCGTCGAGGTGCCGCTGCCGTGCCGGCCCTGCAGCCGCCACGGGGCCCGGCCCTGCCCCATCGGAGACCACCTCTGCATGGAGGGCCTCACCGTCGAGCGGGTCCGGTCCGCGCTCTCGGGGTATGCTGCCGCCGGAACAGGGCCGTGATCCACCTCGTCACCCTCGACTTCCCACCCGCCTATGATGGGGGCGTGGCGGCCTGGGCTGAAGACCTGGGGCGCGCTCTCGTGGATCAGGGGCAGCCAGTGCGGGTCTATGCCCGGCGCACCGGGGACACCGGCGCCGCCGACCGGGCGCTGCCCTTCGAGGTGGCGCGCCTGCGGGGGCGCTCCTGGGGGCGCTGGCAGGGGATCTGGGCTGCGGCGGTCGCCCCCCGCGTGCGCCGGGGCGACACCGTGGTCCTGGCCACCTGGCCGCTGGGCACGGTGCTGGCGCCGCTGGTCGCGGGGCGGGCGGCGGTGGCGGTGGCCTTCCACGGCTCCGAGCTGACCCGGCACGCCCGGGCCCCCGCGGGGCTGCGCCGGGTGGTCGCGGTCGCGCGGGCCTGCCTGCCGGTCAGCCGCTTCCTTCAGGCCGAGCTGCTGCGCCTCACGGGGCGGGAGGGTGTGGTGATGCCGATGCCGTTGGCCTTTCCGGCGAGCGCGCCGCAAGGAGCCCGTCAGGGCCTGGTCTGCCTGGCCCGGCTCACGCCGCTCAAGGGGGTGGAGCGCGTGCTGGCCCTGGGCGAGGCGCTGGGTTGGCCGGTCTCGATCATCGGCGATGGCCCCGCGCGGTCGAGCCTGGAGGCGCAGGGCGCGGGGGCTGAGGTCCGGTTCCACGGCCGGCTGCCCCGGGCGGAGGCCCGCCGCGCCCTGGGTGCCCACCAGCTCTGCGCCCTGCTGCCGCGGACCGCGCCGGACGGCGGCGGCGCCGAGGGCCTGGGGCTCGCGCTGCTGGAGGCCATGGGGGAGGGGACCCCGGTGGTGGGCTGCGCCACGGGCGGGGTGCCCGAGGCGGTCGGGGAGGGGCTGGTCCTCGACGCCCCCGACGACGCTGCGGCCTCGGCGGACCAGGTCCGGGGTTGGCTGGCGGGCGGCGCGCGCGGCGATGAGGCCCGGCGCTGGGTGCTGGCCCACCACGGCCCGGCCGCGTCGGTCGGCGCCCTGATGGAGGCGCTGGCATGAGCGGGCTGCGCATCCTCCACCTGTACCGGCCTCGGCTGCCTGCGCCGCGCGCCCAGTCCATCCAGGTGCTCTCCACCTGCCACGCCCTCGCCTCCCTCGGGCACGAGGTGACGCTGCTCGCGGACGCGCCGGTGGACAACATGCCGGTCGACCAGCTCCCGACGCCAGAGGAGGTGTTCGACTTCTACGGGCTCGAGCCGGTGGATGGCCTCGACCTCAAGCTCTCCCCGACCGCGCAGCCCGGCCCGCAGAGCTTCTGGTTCCGCAAACACGCCCTGTGGTGGGTCGTGCAGTCCACCCGGCACCACCCGGGCCGAAGCGTCATCCTGGCGCGGGCCAAGCGCTACTTCGACGAGTACACCATCCTGCCATTCGGGCCCCCGGTCGTGCTGGAGTCCCACGAGCTGGACTCCCAGCTCGCCGCGGAGGCCGGGCAGCCCACCAAGGCCATCCTCAAGCTGGAGCGGCGGCTGCTGGAGCGCGCGGCGGGGCTGGTCACGAACTGCCAGGGCACGATGGACCTGATGACGCAGGTCCACGGCGACGCGCTGCCCCCGAACCGGGCGGTGGTGCGGAACGCCACCGCCGCCTGGCGGGTGCGGGACCACCTCCCCCGCCCCGAGCGGGTCATCGGCTACGCCGGCTCGCTGCGGCCCTTCAAGGGGCTGAAGACGCTGGTCGAGGCCGCCGGTGGCCTGCCGTCGGGGACCTCCCTGGAGCTGATGGGGGGCAGCGAGGCGGAGCGCGAGGCCCTGGGGCCGCTGCCGGACGCCGTTCGGGCCACGCCGTCCCGGCCGCCCTGGTCGGTCCCAGACCACATCGCCGGCTGGCACGCCGCGGTGGTCCCGCTGGACGACAACCTGTTCGGGCGAAGCCTCTGCAACCCCTTGAAGCTCTGGGACTACCTGGCTGTCGGTCTTCCCCTGGTCGCCGCCGACCTGCCCACGCTGCGCGAGGTGCTCGCCCCCGAGCAGGCGTTCTGGTATCGCCCCGGCGACCCCGAGAGCCTGCGCGCGGCGATGGCGAAGGCCCTGGATCGGCCCTGGGACACCCGGATGCGGCGCCGCCGGCTGCGGAGCTGGCGCCAGCGGGCCGAGGAGCTGGTCCCGGTGCTGGAGGCTGCGCTGCGGTGAGGCTGCGCTACCTCCTGCGTTACTACCCCACCCGCACCGAGACCTTCGTCTACCGCGAGATCGAGGGGCTGCGCGCCCGAGGGCACGCGGTCTCGGGGGTGGCCATCGGTCGACGGGAGGACGGGGGCTCGGCTCTGCCGGACTGGACCTGTGTCCACCCCCCCGACTACGCCGCGGTCGCCGCAGCCGCCGCGCCGCTGCTCGCCCGCCCCGCGGGCCGGGAGGCGGCGCGCTGGCTCAAGGAGCACCAGCCCGCCAAGCAGGTCCTCAAGGCCCTGTGGGCGGCCTCCACCCTGGCGGAGGGAGAGCGGATCCACGTCCACTTCGCCGGGGAGGCCGCCGAGTGGGCACTGCTCGCCCGCCGCGCCTGCGGGGTCTCGTACGGGGTGACCGTCCACGCGGTGGACCTGTTCAAGCCGCGGCCCTCCCTGACCGAGGTGCTCCAGGGGGCGGCGGTGGTGCTCACGGTCTCGGCGTACAACGCGCGGATCCTGACGGAGCGCTGCGGGGTGGAGGCCCGGGTGGTGCGCTGCGGCGTGGACCCGGGGCGCTGGCGCGCGGCCCACCCGGAGCGCCCGGGGCCGGTGGTCGCGGTGGGCCGCTGGGTGCCCAAGAAGGGCCTCGATCTGCTGGTGGAGGCGGTGCGACGGGTCCCCGGCGCGCAGCTCTGGCTGGTGGGGGACGCCCCCGCCGAGGTGGAGGGGCCCCAGGTGCGGCGGCTGGGCATGCTGGCGCCCGACGCGGTGGCGGAGGTCCTGGCTGAGGGGGCGCTCTTCGCGCTGCCCTGTCGGGTGGCCCCGGACGGCGACCGCGACGGCGTCCCGGTGGCGATGATGGAGGCGATGGCCGCTGGCCTGCCGGTGCTGACCACCACGCTGCCCGGCCTGGACGAGCTGGTAGACGACGCCTGCGGCTGGCGGGTCCCGCCCGATGACCCCGACGCCCTGACCGAGGCGGTGGCCGAGGTCCTCGCGGACCCGGTCGCGCGGGCGGTCAAGGGGCAGGCGGCCCGCCGTCGCGTCGCGGAGGGGTTCACCCTGGACGCCCAGGTCGAGGGGATGCTGGCGGCGTGGCGGGAGGTGGACCTTGGCTGAGGCCCTCTGCGCCTGGATGGACGCGATGGGGCGCACCGGAGATGCCGAGCGCGCCGTCACTTCAGCAGCCGAGGCCGTGGCGTCGTCGCCCTGGCGGGTGGTCCAGGAGGCCGGCGCGCTGGCCCGATGCCAGGCGGCGCGGGCGGATCGGGACCTCGGGCTCACCGCTGAGCTGGCCGTGGTGGGGGTGGACAGCGCCCGCGCGGTGGTTCGCGTCGGAGCCGGGCAGCCCTTCCCGCTGGTGGATCGGGCCGGCAGCCGGCGCCGCGGGGCCTTCGACACCCCTCGCGCGATGGCCCGGCGCCTCGCCTGCCTCACCGGCGGGGGGCGGCGCGGGGTGGACCCGGCCTGCGGCACCGGCGCGCTCCTGCTGGCGATGGCCGAGCAGGGGGTCGATGAGCTGGCGGGCCAGGACATCGACCCGCTGGCGCTGGCGGTGGCCCGGGTCGCGGTGCCCGGAGCCAGCCTTCGGCGGGGGGACGCCTTCGAGGGCAGCCCGGAGGGCGACCTGCTGCTGACGAACCCGCCCTTCGTCAGCCCGGAGCACCAGGACAAGGAGCTGCGGCGGCGCCTGACCGCGGCGCTGCCCTGGCTCTCCGGGCGGTTCGATCTGGCCGTGCCCTTCCTGGCGCTCGCGCTGGGCCGGCTCCCCCAGGGCGCGGTGGCCGGGGTCGTGTCGCCGGCTTCACTGCTCTTCGAGCCCTACGGTGCTCCGCTGAGGCGCCGCTGGCTGGCGGAGGACCGGCTGCGGGCGGTGGGGGAGCCGGAGCGCTTCCCCGGAGTGGGGGTCCGCGTGGCGCTGCTGGCCCTGGAGCGCGGCGGCGGCCCCGCGTCCCTGCCCTGGGCGGGGGGTCCCCACGCATCGGAGGTCCTGCGGCTGGAGACCGCGCCCCTCGACCCCCGCATGCGGGCCGGGGACGTGGACCTCGTCGAGGCCGCCCGCGCCCGGGCCGTCGAGCTGGGCGCCCTCTGCGAGGTCGACACCGGGCTGGTCGCCCACGGGCCCGGCGGGGGCAAGGCGCGGCTGCTCTGCGACGGACCAGGGGAGGGGATCGTGCCCTTCGTCGACGCCCGGGACCTGTTCGCGGGGCGGGTGCGGTGGCTGCGCTACGACCCGGACCGCATGCACCGCCCCAAGCGCCCGGGGTTGTTTGAGGGCCCAAAGATCCTGGTCCAACGCCTGCGGGGGGACCGGCCCGTCGCGGCGCGGGTGGACCGCACCGGGCTCTACGCCGGGCACACCCTCACCGTGGTGCGGCCCTTGGACCAGCGGGTGCCCATTGAGCGGCTGTGCGCGCTGCTCACCCACCCGGTGATCGCGGGGCTCTTGCGCGTGGAGGGTGGGGGCCGCCTGGACCTCTACCCCCGGCCGGTCCGCCGCGTGCCGGTGCCGAAGGCCTGGCTGGAGGACCCGACGACGCCGCTGCCCGACGCGCTGGGGCTCACGCGGGCCCAGGCTGTCCGGCTCGCTGACCTTGCGCCGGGTTGACGTGCGGAGGCCGGATTGCGCGTTTACATTCATGGACGCCACCCGGAACGGAGCCCCCATGCGTGCCCTCCTCGCCATCGCCCTGCTGCCCGGTTGCCTGGGTGGAACCTACCTGGATCGGGATCTGGCCTGCGAGTATGACGTGTTCAACTGGCTGGGTGGCCTTTCCCGGCACGCCGACGTGGGAGAGTCCGACGGCGACCTCATCCGCTTCGACTACCCCACCAACGAGGCCTGGATCACCCGCATCAACGGCCGCTACAACACCCTCGACGGCGAGTTCAGCGTCCAGTACGACTACTTCGACGGCTACTTCATGAGCGTCTACGAGGCCGAGGGCTACGGCACCGTCTACACCGACGGCGACCTCGACGTGCTCTCCACCGTCTACGAGGAGGACGTCCTCGGCGACAGCGTGCTCTACCAGGAGCGCCACCTCCGCTCGGGCTGTGACGGCACCATCCGCACCCGCTACCCCGAGGGCTCGTCCCGGACCCCCTACACCACCAACTACACCATCGTCAGCGACACCCAGGTCGACTACGACTCCGTCATCGACTACGACGACGGCGGTCGGGTGACCCGTGAGTGGACGATGAACGACGCCCTCGACGTCGCCGGCACCGTGGTCAGCGACGCCGACGGCGTCAACTACTCCTCCGAGTACACCCAGGACGTTGACGCCAACTTCGAGAGCACCTGGACCCAGGAGTCCACCGACTTCGACTACGTCGGCACCACCACCCGCGACGTCACCGGGTTCAACGTCCAGGAGTACGACGGCGTGGAGCACGGCACCGGCAACGTCCTGTTCCACCTCCGCAGCGAGCGCAACTACGACGGCTCCGGCACCGGCAGCTACCAGGACTTCACCCAGGACCTCACCTGTGACGTGACCTATGGCTCCAACGGGAGCTGCGATCTGTCATGCAGCAACGGCTACGAGGGGCGCTGCTGACATCCTGCCCTCGGGGCGTTATTCCCCACCCCCCGTGAGCGCCGACCTCGCGGCGCACACCCCGGAGGGCTCATGAACTCGATGACCGGTTTCGGTCGCGGAGAGGCCAGCGGCGGCGGCGTCTCCGTCACCGTTGAGCTGAAGTCGGTGAACAACCGCTTCCGCGATCTCCAGCTCCGGAGCCCCCGGGAGTACGCCGCGCTCGAGCCGCGCATCACCAACAGCATCAAGCAGCGCTTCGCGCGTGGCCGCATCGACGTCTACATCCGCCGGGTCTGTCGGGACGGCTCGGTGGGCGTCATGGCCGACCGCGGGCTCGCCCGGACCTACCTCCGCACCCTGGTGGACCTCGCCGAGCAGCTCCCCGGCGTGGACGCCACGGTCCCGGTCACCTTCCTGGCCGGGCTGCCGGGGGTTTTGACCACGGTGGAGTCCGAGGTCGACCCCACCTCGGAGTGGACGGTGCTGGACGCGGCGCTCACCGCCGCGATGGACCACCTCGGGGGGATGCGCGCCCGCGAAGGCGCGGTGATGCGGGACAGCCTGCTCGAGCTGATCGAGGAGCTGTCCGACCACCGCCAGAAGGTCGAGCTGGAGGCCGACGGCATCGCGGCGCGGCTGCGGCTCAGGCTGATGGACCGCCTCAACAAGCTCGTCTCCGACCGGGTGGACCCCGACCGCCTGGCCCAGGAGGCCGCCATCCTGGCGGACAAGGCCGACGTCGCCGAGGAGCTGAGCCGGCTGCACAGCCACTGCCTCCAGTTCCGTCAGGCCCTCTCCCTCAAGGAGCCGGTGGGCCGGCGCCTGGACTTCCTGGCCCAGGAGATGAACCGGGAGATCAACACCATCGGCAGCAAGGCCGCCGAGCACGCCGTCTCCGCGCTGGTGGTGGACATGAAGAGCACGCTCGAGCGCATCCGCGAGCAGGTCGCCAACGTCGAGTGAGCCCGTCATGAGCCTGTGTCTTGATGCTTGGAGTCGGCCCGACGAGGGGGCCCTGTTCGTGGTCACCGGGGCCAGCGGCACCGGCAAGACCACCCTGGTCAAGGAGGCCCTGCGGGTCATCCCGGAGCTGGGCTGGTCGGTCTCCGCGACCACCCGGGCGCCTCGGGAGGGCGAGGTCGATGGCCGGGACTACCACTTCGTGTCCCACGAGACCTTCACCGCCTGGCGCGACGACGGGGAGCTGCTGGAGTGGGCCGAGGTCTACGGCAACTTCTACGGCACCCCGCTGGCGCCGGTGCGTGAGGCCCTGGCCTCGGGGCGCTCCATCCTGCTGGAGATCGACATCGTGGGGGCGCGGCAGGTCTTCGCGGCCTACCCCGGGGCGGTGGGGGTGTTCATCCTCCCCCCCAGCCTGGCCCAGCTCGAAGAGCGCCTGCGGGGCCGGGCCACCGACAGTGAGGCGGTGATCCAGCGGCGGCTGGCCGAGGCGATGGAACAGATCCAGGGGTGTGGGGCGTTCCACTATCAGCTGGTCAACGACGATCTGCCCACAGCCCATGACTGCTTTCAGGCGATCCTGGTCGCGGAGCTGCTCAAGACGCCCCGTCGGCGCTCCCTCGTTGAGCGGATGACGCGGGCAGATCGGTGATAACATTTCTCTTTGAACCGACGCGCACCACCCTGACGGCATCCCTTGGTCAAGCTCAACGATCTCACTGACCGCATCACCAGCTACGCCCCCGACGCGGATCTGGAGCTGGTGACCCACGCCTATCTCTTCGCGGCCCGCGCCCACAAGGAGCAGACCCGCAAGAGCGGCGAGGCGTATGTGACGCATCCCCTCGAGGTCGCGCTCATCCTGGCCGACCTCAAGATGGACGTCGACACCATCGCCACGGCGCTGCTGCACGACACCATCGAGGACACGATGCACACCCGCGAGGAGCTCAGCGAGCGCTTCTCGCCGGTCATCGCCGAGATGGTCGATGGGGTCTCCAAGATCGGCAAGCTCCAGTTCCGCTCCAAGCAGGAGGCCGCCGCCGAGAACTTCCGGAAAATGATGCTGGCGATGTCCCGGGACATCCGCGTCATCCTGGTCAAGCTCGCCGACCGGCTCCACAACATGCGCACGCTGGGCTCGATGCCGGCCCACAAGAAGGTCCGCATCGCCCAGGAGACCCTGGAGATCTACGCCCCGCTGGCCGCCCGCCTGGGCCTGATGCCGCTGCGCTGCGAGCTGGAGGACCTCTGCTTCCAGCACCTCCACCCCGAGCACTACGCCGAGCTGGTCCAGGTCATGGCCGAGTCCCGGCCCGAGCGCGAAGCCTACATCCAGCGGGTCTGCGCGGAGCTGCAGGCGCGGCTCACGGGGGCGGGGGTGGTCTGCACGGTCAGCGGCCGCAGCAAGCACCTGTTCTCGATCTATCGCAAGATGACCAAGAGCAACCTGGAGTTCCAACAGGTCCACGACCTGCTGGCCTTCCGGGTGCTCGTGGACGACCTCACCCAGTGCTACGCGGCGCTGGGCTACGTGCACGCCTTCTACCGTCCGGTGCCCGACCGCATCAAGGACTACATCGCGATGCCCAAGTCCAACGGGTATCAGTCGCTGCACACCACGGTCATCGGCCCCGAGATGCGGCGGGTGGAGATCCAGATCCGCACCTACGACATGCACCGGGTCAGCGAGTACGGCATCGCGGCGCACTGGAAGTACAAGGAGGGCCACCTGGCCCTGCGCCGTGAGGACATGGCCCACTTCGGTCGGCTGCGCGAGGTCTTCGAGACCGCCCGCGAGGTCGAGGACCCCGACGAGTTCATGGAGGCGGTCAAGATCGACCTCTTCAAGAACGACGTCTACGTCTTCACGCCGGCGGGGGACATCAAGGAGTTCCCGCTGGGGGCCACCGCGCTGGACTTCGCCTACGCCATCCACACCGAGGTGGGCAACCGCTGCGTGGGCGCCAAGGTCGACGGGCGCATGGTGCCGCTGCGCTACGAGCTGCAGTCCGGCGACCACGTCGAGATCCTGACCTCCGACAACCAGCACCCCCGCCGCGACTGGCTGGAGTTCGTCAAGACCGGCCGCGCGCTGTCCCGCATCCGCAAGTACCTCCGCCAGGAGGAGCGGGAGACCGGCGTGCGCATCGGCCGCGAGATGCTGGAGGGCGAGCTCAAGAAGCACGGCTCCTCCATCCAGGCCCTGGTGCGCAACGGGCAGATCAAGCGGGTGCTCAAGGAGCGCGACGTCCGCGACGTCGAGACCCTGCTGGTCGGCATCGCCCAGGGGCACGTCGTGCTGGGGCCGCTGGTCCGCGAGCTGCTCCCCGACAAGGACTGGAACACCGTCGACCAGTCCGAGGCCGACAAGTCCGCCCTCGCCCGCATCCTGGAGCGCATCCGTCGCCCGGCCGAGTCGCCGGTGCTCATCAGCGGCGAGGAGGACGTGCTGGTGTCCTTCGCGCGCTGCTGCAACCCGCTGCCCGGCGAGGAGGTCATCGGGTACGTGACCCGCGGGCGCGGCATCACGGTGCACCGCCGCACCTGCACCCAGGTGCTGGCCCTGGAGAAGGAGCGCCGCATCCCGGTGGACTGGGACGGCCGGGTCAAGACCGTGGCCCACGCCTCGGGCATCCGGGTCATCTGTGTCGACCGGCCGGGCCTGCTCGCCAACATCACGCGCACCTGCACCGACGCCGGGGTGAACATCTCCCGGGCCAACGTGTCCCAGATCAACGACGCCAAGGCCGAGTGCGACCTGGAGGTCGGGGTCGCCAGCGTGGACGAGCTGATCAACCTGATCCACCGCCTGGAGAAGATCAAGGGCGTCATCTCGGTGGACCGCCTGGGCGCGTGAGGGTGGGGCGGGCGCGTCCTGGCGGGTCTGGTTAAAGCCGTCGGATGCTGCTCGTCATCGACGTCGGGAACACCAACATCGTCCTGGGGCTGATGCAGGGGTCCGAGGTGCTGCACCAGTGGCGCATCTCCACGACCACCCGCACCACCGATGAGTTCGGGCTCACCGTGCTCCAGCTCCTCGCCCACCGGGAGGTGCCTGCCGCCGCGGTCACCGGCGTGATCGTGAGCTGCGTGGTGCCCTCCACCCTGTACGCCATCCAGAAGGCCAGCCGGCGGTACCTCAACCACACGCCGCTGGTGGTCGGCCGGGGCCTCAAGACCGGCATGCGCGTGCGCACCGACAACCCCCGCGAGGTCGGCTCCGACCGCATCGTCAACGCGGTCGCGGCGGTGGAGCGGTGGAGCGCGCCGCTGGTGGTGGTGGACTTCGGCACCGCGACCACCTTCGACTGCGTGAACGGGGAAGGGGAGTACGTCGGCGGGGCCATCGCGCCGGGCCTGCGCATCTCTGCGGAGGCTCTGTTCATGCGCACCTCCAAGCTGCCCCGGGTCGAGGTCGCCCGGCCGCGCCGCGCCATCGGGACCAACACCGTGGCGTCGATGCAGTCGGGGCTGTTCTTCGGCTACGTGGGGCTGGTCGACCACCTGGCGCGGACCTGCAAGGCCGAGCTGGCGGGCGGGGAGCCGGTGCGCTGCGTGGCCACCGGGGGCTTCTCCAACCTCATCGGGCGGGCCTGCGAGGAGATCGACGACGTCGACGAGCACCTCACGCTGCGGGGCCTGAGCATGCTGTTCGACCTCAACGCGCCCGCCCCGGGGCGTTGACCCTTCCTCGGCCGATCATTAGTATCGGCTACTCGTTTCTGTACACCCCCCCACCCGACGGAGCCGTTGATGGCCAAGAGCACCTTCGCGCCTGCTGAAATCCGGAACATCGCACTTGTGGGGCACGGCCTCGCTGGCAAGACGTCCATCGCGGAGGCCATGCTGTTCAACGGTGGGGCGAACAGCCGCCTCGGCGTCGCGGGGACGAGCACGTCGATCCTGGACTTCGAGCCCGAGGAGCACAAACGGGGCAGCTCGATCGGCTCGTCGTTCGCCTGGGTGGAGCACAAGGGCTCGAAGATCAACATCATCGACACCCCCGGAGACGGAAACTTCATCTTCGACGCCTTCGCCGCACTGCGCGGCGCGGACGCGGCGGTCGTGGTGGTCTCCGCCCCCGACGGCATCGAGGTGCAGACCGAGGCCGTCTACCACAAGGCCGTCGAGCTGGGCCTCCCGCGCATCATCGTCATCAACAAGATGGACCGGGAGCGCGCGGACCCCGAGCAGGTGCTCGTCGAGATCGAGGAGACCTTCGGCGCCAAGCCGGTGCCCCTCCAGCTCCCCATCGGCAAGGAGGAGGCCTTCGAGGGCGTCGTCTCGCTCTTCCAGAAGAAGGCCATCCGCTACAAGAAGGACGGCTCCGGCGCCTTCGAGAAGGGCGACGTCCCGGACGATCTCGCCGACGCCGTCGAGAGCGCGCTGGAGAACCTTGTCGAGACGGTGGCCTCGGCGGATGAGGAGCTGCTGGAGAAGTACCTCGAGACCTTCGAGCTCTCCGACGAGGAGGTCCGCCAGGGCTTCCACGACGCGCTCAAGCGCGGCGAGATCCTGCCGGTGCTCTACACGGCTGCGTCGGCGAACGTGGCGGTCGAGGCGCTGATGGATCTGGTGACCTGGGCGGTCCCCAGCCCTCTGGAGCGCGGCGCGATCGAGGCTCTCGACGGCGACGGCGAGCCCACCGAGCTGGCGGTCACCTCCGACGGTCCCTTCCACGCCCAGGTCATCAAGACCTTCATCGACGAGTTCTCCGGCAAGATGTCCATCCTGCGGCTGTTCGCCGGGTCGCCGCCCGACGACGGTCAGGTGGAGAACACGGTCAACAGCGAGGGCGAGCGGCTCGGCACCCTCTACGCGCTGCGCGGCAACCACCGCGACCCGGTCGACGCGCCCGCGGCCGGGGACATCCTGGCGGTGGCCAAGCTCAAGAACACCTCCACCAACGACACCCTGGCCGCGCCGGGCAGCACCCTGAAGATCGTGGGCGTGCAGTACCCGCCGCCCATGATGGAGTACACCATCCAGCCCAGGAGCCGCAGCGACGAGGGCAAGCTCAAGGTCGCCCTGGAGCGCCTCACCGACGAGGACCCCAGCCTGACCATCGGCTACGACGAGCTGTCCAACAAGATGGTGCTCAAGGGCATGGGCATGGCCCACCTCGACCTGTCGGTCGACAAGATGGCCCGGAAGTTCAAGGTGAACGTCGAGACCGACCTGCCGGCGGTGCCCTACCGCGAGACGATCCGGCGCAAGGTCGCGCACGTCGAGGGCAAGCACAAGAAGCAGACCGGCGGCGCGGGTCAGTTCGGCGTCTGCTACGTGGACATCGAGCCGATGGATCGCGGCGGCGGCTTCGAGTTCGCCGATGAGATCTTCGGCGGCTCGATCCCGCGGCAGTTCATCCCCTCCGTCGAGAAGGGCATCCTGGAGCGCATGAAGCGGGGCCACGTCGCGGGCTACCCGATCGTGGACATCCGGGTCGCGCTCAAGGATGGCAAGTACCACCCCGTCGACTCCAAGGACGTCGCCTTCCAGCTCGCCGGCTCCAAGGCGCTCCAGGCGGCCATGGACAAGGCGGGCGTGAAGCTGCTCGAGCCGGTGTACTCGATGGAGATCGTCGTCCCCACCGAGAACATGGGCGACATCATGGGCGACATCACCTCTCGCCGCGGGCGGGTGATGGGCATGGACACCAAGGGCAAGAAGACCATCATCAAGGCCTCCGCCCCCCTCGCCGAGATCCAGCGCTACGCCCCCGACCTGCGCTCCATGACCGGCGGCAAGGGCACCTTCACGATGACCTTCGAGTCCTACGAGGAGGTCCCGAGCAACCTCGTGGACCGCATCGTCGCCGCGTCGCCGTTCCGCCGCGACGCGGACGAGGACTGAGCGCCGGTCGATTAGGATAGGAGGGCCGAAGAGGGCCCTCCCATGTCAGACCACGACATCGCCTACGAGCGGCTCGGGATCCCCCCCGAGCAGCGCGACAAGATCACCCCGGACGCTCCGGTCAAGACGCGCCTCGCCGTCGCGAAGGGTCTGCTGCCGATCGCGCCGGATGTCCTGATGGGCATGGTGTTCGCGCTGATGTCCGACCCCGAGAAGCGGGTGGCCCGGGCGGCGCGCAGCACCCTGCGCACCATGCCGACGGACACGATCCTCAGCGTCATCAACGCGCGCAGCCACCCCAAGCTCCTGGCGTTCTTCGCCCGCTACCGCAGCGATGACGACCTGCTGATGGAGCGGGTCTACCGCCAGGCCAGCACGCCGGACGAGGTCGCCTGCCAGATCGCCGGGGGCGCCAAGGGCGACCTGCTGGAGGTCATCCTGCGCAACCAGGAGCGCATGTTGATGACCCCGGAGGTCTACCTGGCCCTGCGGGACAACGCCGCGGTCGCCGCCTCGGATCTCCAGCGGGTCGAGACCTTCCTCAAGCTCAACAAGTGCCTGCCGGAGATCCCGACGGAGCCTGCGGAGGGCGAGGGGAACGAGGCTGCGCCAGAGGACGCCGCCCCGGACGCCGAGCGGGCCCAGGCCCCCCGGCCCAGGGCGCCGGCCGTCGCGCCGCCTCCGCCGCCCCCGCCTGAGCTGGACGAGGAGGCCCTGCTCACCCTCGCGGTGCAGGCCGAGGTCGCCGCCGCGCTGGCGGGCCTGCCTTCGCCAGCCACCAACCCCGAGGTCGTCCAGCAGCTCCAGCTCACCGGCGCCCAGCGCGCCGCGGTCGACGAGTTCAGCGGCGCCGGCTTCGGCCTGGACGAGGCGGAGTGGGGCTTCTCCCTGGACCTCATCTCCGAGGAGGAGATGGCCCCCGACAAGAAGAAGAACCTCACCGAGCTGATCGCGGAGATGTCCCCCGGCCACAAGATCAAGCTCGCCTATCTGGGCAACGGCGAGGCCCGCAGGATCCTGCTGCGCGACTCCAATCGGGTGGTCGCCGAGGCGGTGGTCAAGTCCGGCCGCATGACCGACAACGAGATCATGGCGGCCGCCAGCAACCGGAACCTCGACCAGGGCATCTTCCGGGCCATCGCCCGGGATCGCGAGATGATGCGGAAGTACCCGGTCATCGCCGCGCTGGCGAACAACCCCAAGGTGCCGGTCAGCATCTCCATGGGGCTGGTGCGCAAGCTCACCCAGAAGGACATGGAGGTCCTGGCCCGGAACAAGAACGTGTCGTCGGTGGTGTCCGGCCTCGCGCTCAAGATGTTCAAGCAGAAGGCCGGTCGGTAGCCCTCACGACCAGCGGGCGTAGGGCAGGCCGAGGTCGTGGGCCACGTGCGGGTTGGTGACCTCGCCGCCCACGACGTTCAGGCCCCTGGCCAGCGCCGGATCGGCCCGGAGCGCGGCCTCCCAGCCCAGGTTCGCGATGCGCAGGCCGTAGGGGATGGTCGCGTTGTTCAACGCGAAGGTGGAGGTGCGCGCCACGGCCCCCGGCATGTTCGCGACCGCGTAGTGGACGATGCCGTCGACCACGTAGGTGGGCTCGGCGTGGGTGGTGGGCCGGGTGGTCTCCACGCAGCCCCCCTGGTCCACCGCGACGTCGACGATGGCAGAGCCGGGCTTCATCAGCGAGAGCATGTCGCGGGTGATGAGCTTCGGCGCGCGGGCGCCGGCCACCAGCACCGCCCCGATGACCAGATCGGCGCGCCCCAGCGCGCGCTCGATGTTGTGCCCGTTGGAGTAGAGGGTCTTGATGCGGCCGCTGTAGAGGTCGTCGAACCACCGCAGCCGATCCAGGTCGATGTCGAGCACCGTGACGTCCGCGCCGAGGCCCACCGCCATCTTCACCGCGTTGAGGCCGACCACGCCGCCGCCGATGACCACGACCTCGCCCGGCTCGACCCCCGGGACGCCGCCCAGCAGCACGCCGCGCCCGCCCTGGTGTCGGGTGAGGCACCACGCCCCGGACTGCACTGACAGCCGCCCGGCGACCTCGGACATGGGGGTCAGGAGCGGCAGGGTGCCGTCGGCCAGCTCGACGGTCTCGTATGCGATGCCCACCACGCCGGCCTCCAGGAGGGCCGCGGTCTGGGTGGGGTCGGGGGCCAGGTGCAGGTAGGTGTAGAGGATCTGGCCGGCGCGGAGCAGGGGATACTCGGCGCTGAGGGGCTCCTTGACCTTCCAGATCAGCGCGGCGCGGCCGTAGATCTCCTCGGCGGTGGGGACGATCTCGGCGCCGGCGCGGATGTACTCGTCGTCGGGGAGCCCGCTGCCGTTGCCCGCCCCCTGCTGCACGAGCACGTCGTGGCCGGCGGCGACCAGGGCCTTCACGCCGCCGGGCACGAGCCCTACGCGGTTCTCCTGCGGCTTGATCTCGGTGGGGACGCCAACAATCATCGGGGACCTCCGCACCCCCAACCTAACGTCACGGGCCGGCTCTGGCCGCACGCGCGGCGTCCGGCTAATGCCTAGCTCGAAATCCTGACTGAGGACACGATCCTGACCTCCGAGAACGACGCCGGACAGGCCTCCCTGAGCTTCGAGGACCCGCAGCGGGTGCGCGAGCTGAGCGGAGAGCTGGACCGGAACCTCAAGCTGATCTCCCGCGAGCTGGGCGTGCGCATCGGGCAGCGCGGCGGCGCGGTGCGCATCTCCGGCGACCCCCGCTCCGTGGAGGCCACCTCCAGGCTGCTCCAGCAGCTCTACGAGCTGGTCGGCACAGGGCTCGCCCTGCACCCCTCCACCGTCGAGCACGCCTGCCGCATGGTGCTGCGCGACCCCGACGTGCCCATCTCGTCCTTCTTCTCCGAGGTCGTGCTCGTCGGCAATCGGCGCAAGCCCATCTTCCCGCGCACGCTCACCCAGCGGATCTACGTGCACGCCATCCGGGACCACGACATCGTCTTCGGGGTGGGTCCGGCGGGCACCGGCAAGACCTACCTGGCGATGGCGATGGCGGTCGCGGCGCTCAAGCGCGACGAGGTCCAGCGCATCGTGCTGTGCCGCCCCGCGGTCGAGGCGGGCGAGAAGCTGGGCTTCCTCCCGGGCGATCTGGCCGAGAAGGTCAACCCCTACCTGCGCCCCCTCTACGACGCCCTCAACGACATGGTGAAGTTCGAGCACGCCGAACGGCTGATCGAGCGGGGCGTGATCGAGGTCGCGCCCCTGGCCTTCATGCGTGGGCGCACGCTGTCCGACGCCTTCGTCATCCTCGACGAGGCGCAGAACACCACCATCGAGCAGATGAAGATGTTCCTGACCCGGCTGGGGTTGGGCAGCAAGGCCGTCATCACCGGAGACATCACCCAGGTGGACCTCCCCGAGAGCCGCACGTCGGGCCTGGTGGACGCCGTCGAGGTGCTCCAGGGGCTGGAGCGGATCTCCTTCGTGGAGTTCGACGCGACCGACGTCGTGAGACACAGGCTGGTCAGCGACATCATTCGGGCGTATGATCGTCACCGGGCGGGCCGGATTGCCCCCGACGCAACAGCCCCGACCGCCCCCGGAGGTGAGGAATAGGTTCCCTGTGGGCCAGGCTGGTCGCCAGGGTGGACGGGCTCCGAAGCGCGCTTCTCCTGCTGCTGGTGTGTCTGATCTGTGCGCTGGTCCTCACGGATTTCAGCCCGGCGCCGAACCCGGGCTGGCAGGTGGGAGAGGTCGCCAACCGGGACATCAAGGCCCCGTTCACCTTCGACTATGAGGATCTGGAGGCCTCGCGCCTGCGCCGCGCCGAGGCGTCCGACACCGTCCCGCTGGTCTACGACTACGACGCCACCCTTGTCAGCCGCCTCCGCAACCGGGTCTCGGGCGCCTTCGACATCGGGCGTCGGCAGTACGCCGAGGCCATGCTGGACGCCCGCGCGGACGGCGAGGACACCCTGTCCGACGAGGCCGTCGCCGCCATCGGCCAGGAGACCCTCAAGCGCCTGGCCATCTCGCTGCGCGTCGAGGACATCGAGCTGATCGTGCGCTCCGGCTTCCCGTCAGCGATGGAGAGCCTCGTCAACGAGCTGATCGCCCAGGGCATGGCCGGGTACGTGGTGCCCGAGCGGGCGTACCTGCCCAACCAGGTCCAGCCCATCACCGTCATCCGGCTGATGAATGACAGCCGCGACGAGATCCGCCTGGACAGCTTCGACGAGATCCGCACCGTCGAGGACGTGCGCAGCGCCATCACCCTCTACGCGCTGGAGCAGTACGACGACGCCGAGCAGGACACGGTCCGCGCCGCCGCCGCCATCGCGAAGGCCGAGCTGCGCGCCAACTTCTCGCTGAACCAGCTCGTGACCGAGGAGCGCCGCCGCGCCGCCGAGGAGTCGGTGGGGCGCGTGGTCCGCACGGTGGCCCGAGGCACCTCCGTGGTGCGCGACGGCGACGTCGTCACCGCCCAGCAGGTCGACATGATCCGCACCATGCGGGAGCACCAGTCCGACAAGGGACCGGGGCGCATCGCGGGCAGCATCTTCGGCTTCCTGCTGCTGGTCATCATCTCGGTGCACCGCTTCGCCGCTCGGGGGTTCCGCCGCTTCACCCGCTCGCCCCGGGATCTGGCGGCCATGGGCGTGCTGCTGGTCCTGACCGCCGTCCTGACCCGCGTGGTCGTGGAGCTGGCCGATCCGGTGGCGACCTTGATCGGGGGCGCGATGGCGCCCGAGTCGTTCTGGCTGCTCGCGCCGGTGGCGGGCGTGGTGCTGCTGGTGCGGGTGCTGGTCAACGCCGAGACCGCGCTGGTGTTCGCGCTGCTGGCGGCCACGGTGTGCGGGCTGGGCATGGGCGGGCACGCCCTGTACGTGGTGTTCTTCCTGGTCTCCGGGGTCACCGCCGCGTGGGGCGTGGGCCGCAGCCGCGAGCGCCGCGCCATCCTGTGGGCCGGGGTGATGACGGGGCTGATGAACGTCGCCTTCGTCCTCAGCATCGACCTCGTCCGCATCAACCTCTTCGACGCCGCGCCCGCGTCCTCGCTCACGCCGGCCTGGAACATGGCCTTCGCGTTTGCGGGCGGCGTGCTGTCGGCCTTCCTGGTGCTCGGGCTTGTGCCGCTGTTTGAGCTGGGGGGCTTCGTCACCGACCTCCAGCTCCTGGAGCTGGCGAACCTCGACCATCCCCTGCTGCGCAACCTGATGATGCGGGCGCCGGGCACCTACCACCACTCGGTGATGGTCGGGGCGCTCGCCGAGGCCGCCGCCGAGGCCGTCGGCGCGAACGCGCTGCAGTCCCGGGTCTGCGCCTACTTCCACGACATCGGCAAGGCCGTCCGCCCGCAGTACTTCATCGAGAACCAGCGCGACGGCATCAACCGCCACGAGCGGCTGACCCCCTACCAGTCCGCCCAGGTCATCATCGACCACGTGCGCGACGGCGGGGCCATCGCCCGCGAGCACAAGCTGCCCCAGCCCATCATCGACAACATCTACATGCACCACGGCGATGGGCTGGTCTACTACTTCTACATGAAGGCCCGGGAGAGCGATCCTTCCGTCGATCCTCGGGACTTCCGCTACCCCGGCCCCCGCCCCAACACCCGCGAGGCGGGCATCATCATGCTGGCGGACAAGATCGAGGCGGCCTGCCGCTCCATCCACCAGCCCACGCCGGACAACGTCTCCGCGATGATCCAGAAGATCATCAACTCGGTGATGGCCGACGGCCAGTTCCAGCAGTGCCCGCTGACCCTGAAGGAGCTCTACACCATCGCAGAGACCTTCAAGACCACCGTGCTGGCCATCCACCACCACCGCATCGCCTACCCGGACAAGCCCATCCCCGACCCCCGCAAGGCCCCCCCCGCCGAGGAGAAGGCCGAGACGCCCCGCGACGCGGTCATCACGCTGGAGATCCCGCCGAGCGAGGTCGCGGCCGCGCGTGACGCCCGCGCCGCCGACAGCGTGGCCCCCGATGAGCCCGGCCCCATCGACTACGAGTCGCCGGAGTACCTGCCCGGGGAGTACAGCGATCCCGGCTACAAGGCCCGGGATTCGTGACCGTCGACCTCGCCCTCCAGGGCATCACCCTGCCGGCGAGCCTCCCCGAGCCTGCGGTGCGCGAGGACGCCGCGGCGCTGCTGGGCGCGGCGAAGCTCGGCGACGCCGAGCTGTCCCTGGTCCTCACCGACGACCCCACGATCCAGGCCCTCAACGCGCAGTGGCGGGGCATGGACAAGCCCACCGACGTGCTCTCCTTTCCCCAGGACGACGACGTCGTGCTGGGCGACCTCGTCATCTCGGTGGCCACCGCGGCCCGCCAGGCCGCCGAGCGCGACCACGGCCTGCGGGACGAGGTGCGGGTCCTGCTGGTGCACGGGCTGCTCCATCTGCTGGGGTACGACCACGAGACCGGGCCCGAGGACCTGCGCGAGATGGCCGAGGCCGAGGCGCGGCTCATGGGGCGGCTGGGTTGGAAGGGGAGGGGGCTCATCGCGGCGGCGGGCGACGCGGCCTGAGATTGCGGGGCGCGGCCAGCGGATTACGTTCCGTGTCCGCACCAGGAGCCCTGCATGACCACTGAGGAAGTCCGATTCGGCCTCGCCGAGCTCGACGCGCGGATCACCGCGCTTCGGGGGCATCTTTGACGTCGAAGGCAAGCAGCACGCCCTCGACGACCTGAACCGCCAGGCCAGCGCGCCCGAGTTCTGGACCGACCAGAGCCGCGCCCAGGGCCTGCTCCGCGAGAAGTCCCGGCTGGAGCGCACCATCAAGGGCTGGCAGCACCTCGCCGACCTCTCCGAGGAGATCGAGACCCTCGCCGAGCTGGCCGACGAGAGCGACGGTCCCGATGCCGCCGAGATGATCTCCGAGGCGCTGGTCCAGTCCACGACGCTGGAGACCGCGGTGCGAGAGCTGGAGATCGAGCGGCTGCTGGGCGAGGAGGGCGACGACGCCAGCGCCATCCTGGAGATCAACTCCGGGGCCGGCGGCACCGACGCCTCCGACTGGGCCGAGATGCTCAAGCGCATGTACCTGCGCTGGGCCGAGCGGCGCGGCTACAAGACCCGCCTGGTGGACGAGCAGCCCCACCCCGAGGCGGGCATCAAGTCCGCCACCATCGAGGTCGATGGCCCCTACGCCTACGGCTACCTGCGCGCCGAGATCGGCGTCCACCGCCTGGTCCGCATCTCGCCCTTCGACGCCTCGGCGCGCCGGCACACCGCCTTCGCCTCGGTCGCGGCCTACCCCGACATCGACGACTCCATCGAGGTCGACATCCGCGACGGCGAGCTGCGCATCGACACCTACCGGGCCTCCGGTGCCGGTGGCCAGCACGTCAACACCACCGACTCCGCGGTGCGCATCACCCACCTCCCCACCGGGATCGTGGTGCAGTGCCAGAACGAGCGCAGCCAGCACAAGAACAAGGCTTCGGCCATGAAGATGCTGCGCGCGCGCATCTACCAGCACGAGCTTCAGAAGCGCCAGGCGGAGATCGACGCCGCCAACGCAGAGAAGAAGAAGATCGAGTGGGGCAGCCAGATCCGCAGCTACGTGCTGCACCCCTACCGCATGGTGAAGGACACCCGAACCGGTGTTGAGGTCGGAAACACCGACCGGGTGCTGGATGGGGATATCATGGAGTTCATGGAGGCCTGGCTCGCGCAGAAGGCGGGCGAGGCCGAGGACTGAGCCTCACAGGGAGCCCACGATGCGCCTGCACCACGCACTGCTTCTGGCGGGACTCGCCGCTTGCACCGGGAAGGTCGAGGACACCGAGGCCTTGATCACCGGCTCGCTGGAGACGATGGACAGCAACGCCGAGATTGCGGGGCGCACGGCGTATGGCTTCCACCTCGACGGCAAGGGGCTGTGGTACGTCTCCACGGTCGCCGACGCATCCTGCGACGACGTCATCGACTACTTCGAGCACACCGACTCCAGCGATCGCTTCGAGCCAGAGCGGGTCATCTACGGGGGCTACTGCAACCTCACCCTGGTCTCCGACTACGACGGGGCGGAGTTCACGCTGACCGAGGCCGACCCGGTGACCACCGGCTACTGGTCGCTGTACTGCCCGATGGGCACCGGCGAGTGGACGTGGGAGGATCGCCACGGCCACCAGGACTACTACTGGAGCGGCCCGGTGTGGACCGGCCAGCCCACCGGCCACACCACCACCATCAGCGGCCCGGGCGAGGGCGGGGGCTACACCATCGAGGTCGACATGGTGGACTTCGAGGGTGAGTATGGCGACGTGATCGACACCATCCCCGCCACCGGCGGCGTCACCGGCTCGATCGACGTGGTGTACTGCCCCGACCTCTACCACACCGAGGTCTTCCCGAAGAACTAGCCTTCCCCTGACGGGGGGCGCGCCCGATCCCCATGCGTTAAGGCCCCGGGGTACGACGGCCGCCACGTCAGGAACCCAGGCATGTACGAGTTCGATCCGAAGCGACTCGAGAAGCTCGCCGCGCTGCGAGACTCCGGGATCGCCCCCTATCCCAACGGCCTGCCCGTCACCCACGCCCTGTCCGACGTCATCGAGGCCGCTGGCGACCGCCCTGACGAGGTGCTGGCCGAGGACACCCGGGTGTTCACCGTCGCCGGGCGCCTCCGCTTCAAGAACGAGATGGGCCGCGCGGGCTTCGCTCGCATCCAGGACCAGTCCGGCCGGCTCCAGATCTACGTGCGCAAGAACCTCGTCGGGCCCGAGCGCTTCGCGGACGTCTGGAAGAAGCTGGACCTGGGCGATCAGGTCTGGGTCGCGGGCACGCTCATGCGCACCCGCACCGGCGAGCTGACCCTCAAGGCCACGGACATCGCGCTCTACGCCAAGTGTCTGGAGTCCCTGCCCGACAAGCACAACGGCTTCCTCGACCCCGAGCTGCGCCGCCGGATGCGCTACGTCGACCTGTTCATGAACGACGACAGCCGCGAGACCTTCCGGCTGCGCTCGGCCATGGTCCGCTACATCCGCGACTGGTTCCATACCCACGGCTTCATGGAGGTCGAGACCCCCATGATGCAGGTCATCCCCGGGGGGGCGAACGCCCGCCCCTTCGTGACCCACCACAACGCCCTGGGCATGGACCTCTACCTGCGCATCGCCCCCGAGCTGTACCTCAAGCGGCTGGTGGTGGGGGGCTTCGAGCGGGTCTTCGAGCTGAACCGCAACTTCCGGAACGAGGGGGTCAGCCAGAAGCACAACCCCGAGTTCACGATGCTCGAGTTCTACCAGGCCCACGCCACGTTCCATGACCTCATGGACGAGACCGAGGATCTGGTCAGCGGCATGGCCCAGGCCCTGCTCGACACGACCGAGGTCACCTTCGGGGACCACACGATCTCTCTGGAGCGCCCGTGGCGGCGGGCGTCGATGGCCGAGCTGATATCAGAGGCCACCGGCGTGGAGGACGTCTGGGACGTCGAGGCCCTGCGCGCCCGCTGGCTCACCGACCACCCGGACACCGACGACCTGCCCACCACGGTGGGCAAGTGGTTCGAGCTGTTCTTCGACGCTTTCGTGGAGCCCGGCCTCATCCAGCCCACCTTCGTCACCGGCTTCCCCACCGAGATCTCGCCGCTGTCCCGACGCAGCGACGCCGATCCCCGGGTCGCCGAGCGCTTCGAGCTGTTCATCGGCGGGTCGGAGTACGCCAACGGCTTCTCCGAGCTGAACGACCCCGTCGATCAGGCGCAGCGCTTCGCGGCCCAGGCCGAGGCCAAGGCCGGCGGCGACGAAGAGGCGATGTTCTTCGACCACGACTACGTGCGCGCCCTCTCCTACGGCATGCCTCCGGCCGCGGGCGAGGGCATCGGCATCGACCGGCTGGTGATGCTCTTCGCGAACCGGGCGTCCATCCGCGACGTCATCCTCTTCCCGACGCTGCGGCCGGAGTCCGGTCGCGCCGAGTCCGACCGGCCGTCGGACCCCGCAGAAGGCTGACCCCGCCGCGCATGCGCTTCGCCCTGCTCATCGCCTTGAGCCACCTGCGCTCCCGCAAGAAGGAGATGGGGGTGTCCGCCATCACCCTCATCTCCATCCTGGGGGTGACCATCGGGGTGGCGGCCCTCATCATCGTGCTCTCGGTGATGGCGGGCTTCGAGATCGACCTTCGCGACAAGATCCTGGGGAGCAACGCCCACATCGTGGTGCTGCGCTACGGCAGCGGGATCGAGGACTACGACGAGGCCGTCAAGGACATCGAGGCCCTCGACGGCGTCAAGGGCGTGGCGCCCTTCGTGTACTCGGAGATGATGATCCGGTCGGCGCATGGGGCCTCTGGGGTCATCCTCAAGGGCATCGACCCTGCCCGGGCAGGCAAGGTCATCGATCTGGTCTCCAACGTGATCATGGGGCCCAAGGGCGCGCCCACCAGCCTGCAGGAGCGACAGGACATCGTCGACCACCTGGGCGACCCCGAGCGCGCGTTCACCCAGGACGATGACGACACCGACGCCCTGCCCGGCATCCTCATCGGCCAGGAGCTGGCCCAGGACCTCAAGGTCTTCGTCGGCGACAAGGTCTTCATCATCAACCCGGTGGGCAAGGGCGCGGGCCCCTTCGGCACGCCCGTCCCCGACGTGAAGGCCTTCCGCGTCGCCGGCATCTTCTACTCGGGGATGTACGAGTACGACACGAAGTGGACCTACATCACCATCCCCGACGCCCAGACCTTCCTCAAGATGGGGAACACGGTCACCGGCATCGAGGTCACCGTCCACGACATCTATGGGGTCGACGGCATCTCCCTCGCCATCGAGGACGCCCTGCGCTACCCGTTCTACACCCGGCACTGGAAGAACCTGAACCGCAACCTGTTCTCCGCGTTGAAGCTGGAGAAGGTGGTGATGGGCCTCATCCTGAGCCTCATCGTCACCGTGGCCTCACTCAACATCGCCGGCACCCTCATCCTGGTGGTGCTCAGCAAGGGCCGCGAGATCGCCATCATGAAGACCATGGGGGCCACCAGCAACCAGGTCCGGGGCATCTTCATGATCGAGGGCGTCATCATCGGGCTCGTGGGGGCCACCTTCGGCACCATCCTCGGGCTGTTGGGCTCCATCGGGCTGGAGGAGTACGGCTGGCCCCTGGACACCGACGTCTACTACCTCGACAGCCTGCCCGTGGAGATCGAGCCCCACATGGTCGCGGCGGTGGGGGTCGTCGCGGTGCTCATCTGCTTCCTGGCCACGCTCTACCCGGCCTCCCAGGCCGCCTCGATCGATCCCGCCGAGGGGCTCCGGTATGAGTAGGGGCGTGCGGGTGCGCATCTCGGGTCTGGGGCGCACGTTCTCCAAGGGTGGCGTGGACATCCATGTGCTGCGCGACGTCAACGTCGAGCTGTCGCCAGGGGAGCGGGTGGCCATCGTCGGCCCCTCCGGCTCTGGCAAGTCCACCTTCCTCCAGATACTGGGCACCCTCGACCGCCCGACCCGGGGCGCGGTGCTGCTGGACGACCGCGACGTCTTCCGCCTCAGCCAGCGCCAGCTCGACGGGCTGCGGAACCGGGAGATCGGCTTCGTCTTCCAGTTCCACCACCTCCTCCCCGATCAGACCGCACAAGGAAACGTCGCGCTCCCCATGATCATCCAGGGCGTCCACCCCAAGCAGGCCTTCGAGCGCGCCGCCGCGCAGCTCGTGCGGGTGGGCCTGGGCGAGCGGCTCACCCACCTGCCGGGCGAGCTGTCCGGCGGCGAGCAGCAGCGCGTCGCCATCGCCCGCGCGCTGGTCCTGGAGCCGGGGCTGTTGCTGGCCGACGAGCCCACCGGCAACCTCGACCCCCGCACCGCCGGCAGCATCTTCGATCTGCTGCTGTCCCTCAACCGCGAGCAGGGCGCCACCATGGTCGTCGTCACCCACTCCCGCGAGCTGGCGGCCCGCTTCCCTCGGGTATTCCAGGTCCAGGACGGCCGCCTGGAGGAGCTCCAGTGATCGCGCGCCTGCTGGCCCTGCTGCTCCTCGCTTTCGCCCTCAGCACCCCCGCGGCCGCCGAGGAGCTGCGGGGCACGGTCGATCGCGTCCGCGTCGAGGGCAACCGCCGCATCGAAGAGGCCGCCGTCCTCGCCCAGATCCAGCTCCGCCCCGGCGAGCAGATCTCCACCTGGAAGGTCCGCCGCGACATCAAGGCGGTCTACCGCACCGGGTTCTTCGAGGACGTCCGGGTGGACGTCTCCACCGCCGACGTCGAGGGCCGCCTGGTCGTCACCTTCATCGTCGACGAGAACCCCGCCGTGCGCGAGGTGCTGCTCTCGGGCAACAAGAAGATCGACGAAGAGGACATCCGCGAGGTCATCGACATCAAGCCCTTCTCGGTGCTCAACGACGCGGACGTCGCCCTCAACCAGCAGCGCATCCGCGACCTCTACCTGGAGAAGGGCTACTTCCTGGCCGAGATCGAGCCGGTGGTCGCCGAGGTCTCCGACGACCAGGTCGAGCTGACCTTCGAGATCACCGAGAACCGCAAGGTCATCGTCCAGTCCGTCGACATCACCGGCAACGACGGCGTGCCCGACCGCAAGGTCAAGCGCTTCATGGCCACCAAGGCCGGCGGCATCGCCCCCTGGCTCACCAGCTCGGGCACCTTCAAGCGCGAGGACCTGGAGAACGACGTCTACGTGCTCCAGTCGGTCTTCCTCGAAGAGGGCTACGTCGACGTGCAGGTGGGCGAGCCCAAGGTCTACCTGAGCCCCGACAAGCGCTACATCTACATCACCATCCATGTGGACGAGGGCCCCCGCTACAAGCTGGGCCACCTGCGGGCGCGCGGCGACTGGGTCCCCGAGGAGGACCTCACCGAGACCGCCGTGCAGCGCATCATCCAGGGCGAGTCGCTGCGCCAGGTCCAGGATGATCCCGACGGCACCGGCAAGGGCCGCCTCGCGCGGCTGTTCGACTTCAACGAGCAGTCCAACCCCCTGGAGACCGGCGAGTGGTTCAAGCTCACCGAGGTCCAGGCCACGATGGAGACGGTCTCCGACCTCTACCGTGACCAGGGCTACGCCTTCGTCAACGTCGTGCCGCTGACCGAGGCCGACCCGGACACGGCGGTGGTCGACATCACCTTCGACATCGCCAAGGGCCAGAAGTACCGCATCGAGCGCATCAACATCAGCGGCAACGACCCCACCTGGGACAAGGTCATCCGCCGCGAGATCCCGCTCAACGAGGGCGACATCTACAGCGGCTCCAAGATCCGCGAGGCCCGCCAGCGCATCACCCGGCTGGGCTTCTTCGAGGACATCCGCATCAACACGCCCCGCGCCTCGGCCCCAGACGCTCTGGACATGGAGATCGAGGTCGTCGAGCAGCCCACCGGCAGCTTCTCGCTGGGCCTGGGCTTCTCCAACCTGGAGAACTTCGTCCTCACCGGCTCGGTGTCCAAGAACAACTTCCTGGGCCTGGGCTACGTGATGAGCGCGGCCATCAACTGGTCCAGCCTGCGCCAGCAGTGGAACCTGAGCTTCTTCGACCCCTACCTGTTGGACTCCCGCTGGACCTTCAAGGTCGACGGCTACTCCATCAGCCAGCAGTTCGTGGAGGACCAGTACCAGCGCGGCGGCGGCATCGCCATCGGCCGCTACCTCGACCCCAAGGACGACTGGCGCCTGACCCTTGACTACACCCTGGAGGACGTCGGGCTCACCCAGATCACGCCCTACCAGGAGCACATGTTCGGGGGCGAGCTGTACCGCAACGGCCTGACCTCCACGCTGGGCCTGAACCTCAACATCGACAAGCGCAACAACCGCATCAACGCCACCAAGGGCCTCTATGTGTCGCTGTCCACCGAGCTGTCGGGGGGCATCCGGCTGAACGAGGACGAGGTCCTCAACCTGCTGGGCGGCGAGTTCTACCTGTGGGAGAACCGGGCGAACGTGCGCTTCTTCCAGCCGATCATCCCGGACAAGGACATCCTGATCTTCCGGTTCAACAGCACGATCGGCTCGATCCGCAGCACCGACGGCTCGGTGGTGCCCTTCATCCACCGCTACCGGGCGGGCGGCATCAACTCCGTGCGCGGCTACAACTGGTACAGCCTGGGGCCCTCCATCCGCTACCTGCGCACCGAGGACCCCACCCGCGCGGACGACCGGCTGATCATCGGCGGCACCCAGACCTGGATCAACAACTTCGAGATCGAGTCGCCCATCATCAAGGCGGCGGGCATCTCCACGGTCGTGTTCTTCGACGCGGGCAACGCCTTCGGCGACCCCTACGGCAACGGCAACATCAGCCTTCGTGGCCTGCGGTTCAGCTACGGCTTCGGCGTGCGGTGGTTCTCGCCCATCGGCCCGCTGCGGTTCGAGTGGGGCTTCCCCATCAACCGCTACGAGGACGAGCGGTCCTCGGTGTTCGACTTCTCGATCGGCTCGTTCTTCTGAATCCTCAGTCGGTCGGCCGCGTCCATGTGTCGTACTTCTTCGCGGGCTCGGGCCCCGCGAAGACCTGGAGCGCGACCATCTCGGCGTCCCCGTTGGCGTAGCTGACCTCGGCGTTCGCCGGCATGTAGACCGTCGCCCCTGGCGAGAGCGTGTGCTGCACCCCGTCGATGGTCAGGGTGCCGTGGCCCTGGAGGACGTGGATGTACTCCTCGGTGGGGTCGCGGTGCTGGGGCACCTGCCCCCCCGGGTCCATGCGCAGCTCGCCGAGGAAGGCGTTCTCCCCCAGGGCGAGCTTGCGGATGTGGCCCTTGCCGTTCGGGGCGACCCGGTGCTCGGCGTCTGCGTAGGCGATGACGGTCGCGCCGCCGGGCGTCTGGGCGAGCACCACGCCGGTGAACAGCCCGGCCGCGAAGAGGAGGAGCGCAGGGAGGGGAGGGCGCATGAGGACTCCGATGGGAGCCCTCATCCTACCGCCCGTTACCGCACGTCACCCAGGACCAGGAAGGCCGCGCCGTTCTGGCTGTCGACGCTCGACTCGTTCCGCGCCCCGATGAACACGTCGTCGTAGCTGTCGCCGTCGTAGTCGCCCACGCCCGCGACGCTGTACCCGGCGCGGTCGCGCTCCGCCGCGCCCTCGAGGATGGCGTCCGCGCTGGAGAGCGACCAGGTCCCCGACGAGACCGTGTCGCCGTAGAACAGGTAGGCCGCGCCGGCGTTGGTGCCACCGTTGTCGTTGCCCCAGGCGCCGACGAGCAGCTCATCGTAGCCGTCCTGGTCCATGTCTCCGCCGCCGGACACCGACCAGCCCGCCCGGTCCCCGGCCACTTCGCCGGTGAGGATGACGTCCGCGGCGGTGAGGTTGGTCGCGGTGGTGGTGGGCCCGAAGAACAGGTACGCGGCGCCGGCGTCCGTGGCGCTGTCGTCGTTGAACGGCGCGCCGATGAGGGCGTCGTCGTAGCCGTCGCCGTTGACGTCCGGGCCCAGGGCGACGGACTCGCCAGCGGCGTCGTTCGCGGCGTCGCCCAGCCAGCGGGCGTTCGCGCTCGCCAGGTCCAGGTCGGCGGTCAACGGACCGAACACCAGGTAGCTGGTCCCTCGGTCGGTGCCGGTGAAGTGGGCGCCGACGACAAGGTCAGGGGTGCCGTCGCCGTTGTAGTCGCCCCCGCCGCCCAGGGCCGAGCCGGCCTCGTCGCCGTCAGCCTCTCCGTAGAGCAGGGCGGAGGCGTCCGCGTAGTCCCACTGGTCGTTTCCGCTCAACGGGCCGTGGTAGACGTAGACCACGCCGCCGTCCACCGAGCCGTCGGTGTCGCCGGGGGCGCCCACCGCGAAGTCGGCGTAGCCGTCGCCGGTCTGATCGCCCACGCCCGCGACCGCGGTGCCGTAGCGCATGTCCCCACCCTGGCCATAGCCGTGCCAGGGCCCACCGTCGTAGACCCCCAGGTCGAGGTCGTCGGCGGTGACCGGCCCGTAGACCAGGTACGCCGCGCCCGAGTCGGTGTAGCCGCTGTAGCTGGAGATCTCGTCGATCAGGTCGTAGCTGGGGGCGCCAGCCACGAAGTCGTCGTAGCCGTCGTCGTTGACGTCTCCGACCATCGCCAGGCCTACGCCCAGGTTGGCCCCGTCCTCCAGGCTCGCGATCTGGTAGTCCGCGTCCGCCAGGGAGAACGAGCCGGTCGTCGGTCCGTGGATGATGTAGACCGAGCCCGCGTTGCTGGCCCCCGCGTCGCTGCCCGGGGCCGCCACCAGCAGGTCCAGGTCGCCGTCGCCGTTGATGTCCCCGCCCCCCGCGACCACCTGGCCGGCGTAGTCCTGGGCGGCCTCGCCGGTCCACCAGCCCTGCCCGTCGGACAGGGAGACGGTGCCCTCGGGGGCGCACTCGTCCAACGTCCCGTCGCAGTCGTTGTCGGCGGCGTCCGCGCAGATCTCGTCGGCGCCCGGGTTTGTGGTGCTGGCTGCGTCGTCGCAGTCCGAGTTGTCGGAGACGTAGCCGGCGGGCTGGCTGCACGCCTGGGTGGTGCTGGCCGAGTCCCCGTAGGTGTCGGCGTCGGCGTCGGCGTACCAGGTCGAGGCGTCAACAGCGGTGTCCTCGTCCACGGTGCCGTCACAGTTGTTGTCGATGCTGTCGCAGTACTCGGTGGCCGCTGTGTTGATGCCCGGGTTGCTGTCGTCGCAGTCCGAGCTGTCGGAGACGTAGCCGGAGGGCTGGTTGCACGCGTCGGTGGAGTTGTCGGGGTCGCCGTAGGTGTCGGCGTCGTTGTCGGCGTACCAGGTCGATGCGTCGACCGCGTCGTCCTCGTCCACGGTGCCGTCGCAGTCGTTGTCGACGCTGTCGCAGTACTCGTCGGCGCCCGGCCAGATGCTGCCGTCGGTGTCGTCGCAGTCGTCGTCGTTGTCGACGTAGCCGGACGGCTGGTCGCAGGCCGCGGTCGAGGCGTTGGGGTCACCGTAGCCGTCGCTGTCGGCGTCCGCCCACCAGTCCGGGGCGTCGACGGCGCCCACCTCGTCGGTCTCGCCGTCACAGTCGTTGTCGAAGCCGTCGCAGGTCTCGTCGGCGCCAGGGTAGGTGTCGGCGTCCGCGTCCCGACAGTCCCCGCCCTGGTCGGTGTACCCCGGCGGGGCGTCGCAGGCGCTGAACGCCGTGGCGTCGACCCCGTAGCCGTCGCCGTCGCTGTCCGCGTACCAGGTGGTCTCGCCCTGGGACCCCAGCTCGTCGACGTCCTCGTCGCAGTCGTTGTCCTGGTCGTCGCAGACCTCAGGGTTGCTGGGGAAGTTGGCCGCGTCCCGATCGTCGCAGTCGTCGCCCAGGGCGACGTAGCCGGAGGGCTGGGTGCAGGCCTCCTCGGTGTAGGCCTCGGCGCCGTGGCCGTCGCCGTCGGTGTCCTGATACCAGGTCGCGATGTCGACCGCGTCGGTGTCGATCACGCCGTCGCAGTTGTTGTCGACGCCGTCACAGACCTCGGCCGCGCTGGGGTTGATGGCGCCGTCCGCGTCATCGCAGTCGTCACCGCCGTGGTCGACCCCGTCGAACCCGTCGCCGTCCACATCCGTGACCGGGACCTCGGTGTCGCCGGTCTCCGTGGTTGTATCCTTGTCGCCGCAGCCTGCGATCGCCAGCAGACCGAGCACAGCCATCCATGAGCGCATCATGTCTCCTCCGTGCGTGGGGACGCGCACCGAGGATGCCGGATCCGGCAGGGGAGGTCAAGGTGGAACAGGCCGCCATCAACCTTGAATCCGAGCCGTCTCCTGGATGATGAGCCAGCCGGTGTAGATGACCCACAGGCCCACGAACGCCGCGCCCATCGTCCGGCTGATCCGGGCCCCCAGGTAGGCGGAGGGGACCAGGATGATGACCGCCCCGACGGCGATCCAGCCGTCCAATCCCAGGAACCGCGGGTCCACGGGGATCGGTTTGATCAGCGCGGTCAGGCCGAGCACCGCCAGCAGGTTGAACAGGTTCGAGCCCAGGGCGTTGCCCACGGCGATGTCATCCTGGCCGCGGCGGGCGGCCACCAGCGCCGTGGCCAGCTCGGGCGCAGACGTCCCGATGGCGACCACGGTCAGCCCGATCACCGCCTCGGACACCCCGAAGGCCTGCGCGATGGTGGTGCAACCGTCCACCAGGGCGTCCGAACCCAACACCAGCAGCAGCAGCCCCAGCCCGATGGCGGTGAGGTTGATGAGGTTGCCGCGCCGCTGCTCAGCGAACACAGCGAGGCCGAAGGTGGCCACGGCGGCCAGCGCCAGCAGGAGCCGTATCGCGCCCTCGGAGTCCCAGCCCACCGCGGTCGCACCCACCGCGCCGATGACCACCAGCGCCGCCGCCCCGGTGTCCCGCTCGACGTCCTCGTCGTCGTCCTCGTCGTCCATGTCGGCGAGGACCCGCGCCGCGCCCAGGGACTGGTAGACCACCATCGACAGGAAGCCGGCCAGCAGGAGGGTCAGCAGCGCGCCCTCCAGGCGACCCAGCCCGCCCCCCGTCCAGGAGAAGAACAGCGCCAGCAGCGTCACTGCCAGACAGAACGGGATCTCCCGTCGGTAGAGCGTGGGCTGCACCGCGATGGGCGTGATCAAGGCCACCGCGCCCACCGCGATGAGCACGTTGAAGATGTTGCTGCCCAGCACGTTGCCCACCGCCAGCGCCGGCGTGCCCTCCCAGGCGGCGATCAGCGACACGGCCAGCTCGGGCGCTGAGGTGGCGAAGGCGACCACGGTGAGTCCGATCACCAGCGGCGAGACGCCGAAGCGCCGCGCCAGCCGGCCGGCGCCCAGCACGAGCGCGTCGCCACCTTGAAACAACGCGGCCAGCCCAGCCGTAATGAGGAGCGCTGCGGTGAGCATGCCGAACCCTTTAGCGGCTCGGCTGCGCCACGGACAGCCCCGGCCTCAGGGAATCTCGTCCCCCGACGTGGTGTCCTCAGGGCTCAGGTGGCGCCCCCTCGGGCGTCAGGGTATCAAGGCTGGACTGCACTCTCCCGGGATCCTGAAATGCTCAAGCGACTCCTCGGCGCGCTCTTTGTCGCGCTGCTCACCGTCGGCTGCGCCCACGCGGCCGACCTCAAGGTCCTCACCGTCGACTACAGCCGCGCGATCCAGGAGATCGACGAGGGCAAGGCCGCCCAGTCGCGGCTCGACCGGATGTACGAGGGCAAGAAGGCCGAGATCGAGCAGCTCGAGGCGGACATCATGGCGCTCCAGAAGGAGTACGAGTCCAAGGTGGCCGTGCTGTCCGACGCCGCCCGCCAGGAGTACGAGCAGCGCCTCTACGAGAAGCAGGTCCTCTACCAGCAGACCTACGCCAACGCCGACATGCAGATGCAGCAGGCGTACTTCTCCTCGATGGAGCAGCTCATGGGCGGCCTCAAGAACGTGGCCGAGGAGATCGGTCGGGAGCGCGGCGTCGACCTGGTGCTGGAGGTCAGCCAGGGCGCGGTGCTGTACGCCAAGCCCGAGCTGGACATCACCAACGACGTCGTGAAGCGCTACAACGCGAAGTCCTCCAACTGACAGCATGAGGGGCCGCTCGTTCACGGCCGGGCAGCTGGCCGAGCGGCTCGGTGGGGTCGTGCTCGGCGACCCCGGGCGGCTCCTCCGAGGGGTCGAGGACATCCGCGAGGCGGGCCCGGACCAGCTCGCCTTCGTGGCCAACCCGCGCTACCGCCGGCACCTCGCCACCACCCGCGCGGGGGCGGTGCTGGTGGACCGCAGCACCCGCAGCGACCGCGTGACCTGCCTTCAGGTCCCCGACCCCTACGCCGCGTTCGCCGCCGCCCTGTCCCTGTTCCATCCGTTGGCGTGGCCGGAGGGGGGCGTGGACCCGCGCGCGGCGGTGTCCGCCGAGGCCCACCTGGGCCCGAACGTCCGGGTGGAGCCCTTCGCCGTCATCGGAGCAGGCGCGCAGCTCGGCGAGGGCTGCTGGATCCAGGCGGGCGCCTTTGTCGGGGCCGGGTGCACCCTGGGACCCCGCTGCCGGTTGATGCCTGGGGCGGTCGTGATGGACGGCTGCGTGCTGGGGGAGGGCGTGTGGCTCAACCCCGGGGCGGTCGTGGGCGCCGAGGGCTTCGGCTTCGCCCCCACGCCCCAGGGCTGGGTCAAGATCCCGCAGACCGGCCACGTGGAGCTGGGCGACGGCGTCGAGCTGGGCGCGAACACCTGCGTCGACCGCCCCGCTTTCGGCGTCACCCGCGTCGGCGCGGGCGCCAAGCTGGACAACCTCTGCCAGGTGGGCCACGCCGCGCAGGTCGGCCCGGACAGCCTGATGGTGGCCTACTCCGGCGTCGCCGGCTCCAGCCGCCTGGGCCAGGGGGTCACCCTCGCGGCCCGCGCCAGCGTGCTGGGCCACATCGAGCTGGGCGACGGCGTCCAGGTGGCCGCGCACAGCATGGTCCAGCGCTCCCTGCCGGCGGGCGCCCAGGTGGCCGGGGTCCCCGCCCGGGACCACAAGCGCTGGCTGCGGGCGGCGAGCGCCGCCGGTGAGCTGCCCGAGCTGATGGCGGAGTTGCGACGCCTTCGGCACCGGGTAGAGGAGTTGGAGCGGCATGCGGCCGCTCCCCCCATCGAAGACCCGGAGGGTGAGCGATGAGCGAAGGCGCCTCCACGGACGTCGCGTTGGACATCGATACGCTCCTGCGCGTCCTCCCCCATCGGTATCCCTTCCTGATGGTGGACCGGGTGCTCTCGGTCGATCCGGGGGTCCGGGCCGAGGCCATCAAGTGCGTCACGGTCAACGAGCCGCAGTTCCAGGGCCACTTCCCCAACCAGCCCATCATGCCCGGGGTGCTCATCGCCGAGGCCTTCGCCCAGGTCGCGGGGGTCATCGCGCTGGCCGCCGAGCCCGAGCTGCACGGGGCCACGGTCTACCTGATCGGCTTCGACAAGATGCGCTTCCGCAAGCCGGTGCGCCCGGGGGACGTCCTGCACCTGACGGTCACCAAGGAGTACGAGAAGCGCGGCGTGTGGGGCTTCGACTGCGTCGCCCGGGTGGGGGACGAGCGGGTGGCCAACGGCAAGCTGATGGCCACGGTCGCCCACGAGCTGGCCTGACCTTGGGCTTCTTCTCCTGGCTGTTCTCGGGCCGCACGCGGCTGCCGGAGCCTCCCGCCATCCGCCGCATGACGGCGTCTGCGGACGGGGCGCGCCTGGCGGTCATCACCGCCACGGGGCGGCTGCTGGTCTGGGACACCGCCACCGGCGAGGCCCTGCTCGACCGCCCGGCCCCCGGACCCGGGCTGGCCTTGTCTGCGGACGGCTCCCTGGTGACCGCCGGAGACGGCTGCGTGCGCCGGGTCGCCGACGGTGAGTCGGTCACCGAGCCGGCGTCCTTCCACGGCCACGCCTGGTTCCTGGGGGACGACCTGCTCCGGGTGGGCGCGGACACGCTGACCCTCGGCCCGGTGGGCCAACCGCCCCGCGTCCGCCTGGAGCGCCAGGGCCTCGACCTCTCCGCCGAGCCGGACCTCGTCGTGGGTCCTGGCGGGGTGGCGCTCGTGGACCCGGCCTGGGACGACCCGCTGGTGCTGGACCCTGCGGCGGGCACCCTCACCCCCGCGGCGGCCGGCCAGGGCCCTACCTGGTCCGCCGCGTGGCGTAGCGACACGCTCCTGATGGTCCGGGAGGGGCAGGTCTACGAATGGCGCGGCGGGGCAGGGGAGAAGGTGCAGCCCCACGGCCTCCAGACCCTGGCCGTGGCGGTGCACGCTGGGGCACGCTGGACCCTCGGCCTGGACGCCCGCGACCGGTACGAGGCCGTCGCCGCCCTGCCCGAGGGCGAGCGTCGGTGGAGCCTGCCCGGCCGAGCCCCCGAGCGCCCCTGGCTGCTGTCGACCCCCGACGGCGTGGTCGCCGAGGCCTGGACCGGCTTCCGCTGCTTCACCGGCGCCGAGGAGCCGGTGGCCCTGGAGCTGCCCCTCGGGCCGCTCAAGCGTCGGCCCCTGCAGGGGCGGACCGGCGGGGTCGACCTGGGCAGCCGGCGAGTGGCCCTGGCCACCTGGCCCCCCACGGTCTACCGCGCATTCACGGCAACCTTCATCTCAAAAATGTCAATCGATGAGGATGCCTGAACGGTATTTCCTCTAAACAGAACGAAGTTCGTTTTTCAGGACGGCTTGCTGCGGATCCCCTGGACCTGTACGTTTCAGCCGTCTTTCGCATCGGAGACACACCATGGCCATCCACCCCACCGCGGTCGTCGACCCCTCAGCAGAGCTGGGCGACGTCGAGATCGGCGCCTTCGCCGTCATCGGGCCGGACGTCGTGCTTGAGGACGGCGTCGTCGTGGGGGCCCATGTGGTGATCACAGGCCCCACCCGCGTCGGGGCCCGCACCCGCATCCACCCCTTCGCCAGCATCGGCGGCGATCCCCAGGACCTCAAGTACGCCGGCGAGCGCACCGCCCTGGAGCTGGGCACCGACAACCTCATCCGGGAGTACGTCACCATGAACCGGGGCACCGCCGGCGGCGGCGGGGTCACCCGGGTGGGCGACCACAACCTGTTCATGGCCTCCTCCCATGTGGCCCACGACTGCCAGGTCGGCAGCCACTGCGTCTTCGCCAACTCGGTGGCCATCGCCGGTCACGTCGAGATCCAGGACCGGGTCGTCCTGGGCGGCCTCGCCGGGGTCCACCAGTACGCCCGCATCGGCCGCTGCGCGATGGTGGGGGCGGGGGCGATGGCCTCGCTGGACGTCCCGCCGTTCACCATCGCCCAGGGCGACCGGGCGCGGCTGTACGGCGTCAACATCATCGGGCTGCGCCGCGCCGGCTACGAGACCGCGCTCATCGAGGTCCTGCGCTCCACCTACCGCGAGCTGTTCGGCGGGGCGGCCCCTCTGCGCATGGCCGCCGAGCGGGTGCGCGAGGCCTACCACGACGTGCCCGAGGTGGTGGAGCTGGCCAACTTCGTCCAGGGCTCGGTGCGGGGCATCTGCCGGTCGGCCGGGAATGACCCCGCCGAGTAGGGTCCGAGGCGCGCTGATCGGCTGCGGCCACATGGGGGGCGCCCACGCCCGCCGCCTGCTGGAGCGTGCCGACGTCGATCTGGTCGCGATCCTGGACCCCGTACCCCCCACGGAGCCCGCCCTCGCCGCCCTCCATCGATCCGCGCTGCCCGAGGGCCTGGACTTCGCGGTGGTCGCCGCGCCCACCCGGCTGCACGCCGCGCTGACCCGCCCCCTGCTGGAGGCCGGGCTCGCGGTCCTGGTGGAGAAGCCCCTGGCCGCCACCGTGGACGAGGCGCGGGGCCTGCTGGGCCACGACCGGCTCAGCGTCGGCCACATCGAGCGGTTCAACCCCGCCGTCGCCGCGCTGCCCGAGGGGCTCCGCCCCCGCTACCTGCGCGCCGAGCGCCTCAGCCCCTTCCGCGCGCGGGGCACCGACGTGGACGTCATCCACGACCTGATGATCCACGACCTCGACCTGCTGCTGCACCTCGACGGCAGTGAGGTCACCGAGGTCCGCGCGGTCGGCGTGCCCGTGATGACCCCCGGCGTGGACATCGCGGACGTGCGGCTGGAGACCGCCTCGGGCTGCGTGGCCAGCCTGACCGCCTCCCGGGTCAGCCGGGCCTCGGCCCGACACCTGCGCCTGGTCAGCGAGGGGGCGTACTTCAGCCTCGACCTGGGGGAGCGCACCGCCGAGCGGGTCCGTTGGGGGGCCGGGCAGCTCGCCGCGGAGCCCCTGGCCGTGCCCCGGCGCGACGCCCTGGTGGCCCTCCACGACGCCTTCCTCGCTGCGGTTCGGGGGGAGGGGCCCTTCCCGGCGCCCGCCCACGAGGCCCTCCGGGGCCTGGAGCTGGCCGACGAGGTCGCCCGACGGGCGTCCCAGGCCCGGCCGTGAGCCGCGTCGTCCTCAGCGCCGCCGAGCCCTCGGGCGACGCACTGGGGGCGGCGCTCGCGCGGGCGCTGCGGGCGCTGGAGCCGGGGATCGAGCTGCTCGGCGTCGCCGGGCCCCACATGCGCGCCGCGGGGGTGAGGGCGGTCGCCAGGGCCGATGATCTCGGCGTGATGGGGGTCGTGGAGGTACTGGGGGCCGCCCCGCGCCTGCTGGCGGCCCGGCGGGCCCTGGCCGGGGCGCTGCGCGAGGGCGCTGAGGTGTTCGTGCCCATCGACGCCCCGGACTTCCACCTGCCTGTCGCGCGCAGGGTGGGGCGCGCCGGCCTGCCGGTGGTGCTGTTCGGAGCGCCGCAGGTCTGGGCGTGGCGACGCGGGCGGGCCCGGGACATCGCTACCTGGGCCGCCGAGGTGCTGTGCCTGCTGCCCTTTGAGGTGGAGGTCTTCGCGCAGGTGGGCGGCCGGGCCCGCTACGTCGGACATCCCGCCGCTGAGCGGGTCGTCCCCAGCCCCCCGGGCGGGGACTGGGCGCTCCTGCCCGGCTCCCGCCGCGCCGAGATCGAGCGCATCCTCCCCGCGATGCTCCAGGCCGCAGCGCGGCTCCGCGCAGCCCGACCCGGCGCCCGGATCCGCCTCGGGCGCGCCGAGAGCGTCGACCCGGCCTGGCTCGCCGCCGCCGGACCCCTGGACGGCGTCGAGGTGGTCGAGGGGCTCGCCGCCGCCGCGGAGCCGGCGCGGGCCTGCCTGGTGGCCTCGGGCACGGCCACCCTTGAGCTGGCGCTGATGGGGCGCCCGATGGTCGTGGCCTACGCCGTCCACCCGCTCACCTACGCGGTGGGCCGCGCCCTGGTCACCGGCGTCGAGCACATCGCCTTGCCGAACCTCATCCTGGGCCGGACCGGCGTGCCCGAGCACATCCAGACGCTGGACCCCGCGCGCCTCTGCGCCGACTGGATGGCCGCCGCGGACACCCAGGCGGAGGCCCTGGCCGAGGTCCGCCGTCGGGTGGGGCCTCCGGGCGCCGCCCGCCGGGCCGCTGCGGCGGTGCTGGAGGCGATCCGGTGAGCCGCGCCGTGCTGCCGCTGGCCGCGCTGGCCGGGTTCACCCTCATGCGCCTCGCCCTGGCGGCACACCTGGGGCTGGTCGCCGACGAGGCCTACTACTGGTGCTGGTCCAAGGCCCTGGCCTGGGGCTACTTCGACCACCCCCCGGCCATCGCGGGCTTGATCGCGGCGGGGACGCTGCCGCTGGGCGACACGGAGCTGGGGGTGCGCGCCCCCGGCCTGATGCTCCAGGGCGTCGTGCTCGCCGGGCTGGTCGCCCACGGCCGGTGGAGCCCCCTGCTCACCGCGCTCCTGATGACCACGCCCCTGCTCGCACTGGGGGGTGTGCTGGCCACCCCGGACGTGCCTCTGGTGTGCGCCTGGGGCCTGGCGCTCATCGCGGCGGAGCGGGGACGCTGGGGCTGGGTGGGGGTGGCCTGCGGCGCGGCCATGCTGTCCAAGTACACCGGCGTGCTGCTGTGGCCGGCGCTCTGGCTCGCGGCGGACAAGCGGCGCCCCGGGGTGTACGGAGCGGGGCTCATCGCGGCGGCGCTTGTTGCGCCGAACGTAGCCTGGAACGCCTCGAACGACTGGATCTCCTACCGCTTCCAGCTCAGCCATGGCTTCCCGGAGGCGGGCGCCCCCGGCCTGGCCGGGCTCGCGGCGTTCTGGGGCGGGCAGGCCGGCGTGGCGGGCCCGGTGGTGGCGCTGGCGGGCCTGTGGTGGCTCGCCCGGGGGCCGCGGGGCAACCCGGTGCTGTGGTGGTCGGCGCTGTTGCCCCTCGGGCTGTTCTCCCTGGCGGCCACCCGGGGCCCCGCCGAGGCCAACTGGGCGGCGCCGGCCTGGATCTCGGTGCTGGTGGGCCTGTCCCGCGCCGAGGGGGCGCTGCGGCGGCTGTCCTGGCTCGGCGCGTCCCTCGGGGCGGTGCTGAGCCTCGGTGTGGCGGTCCACGCCGTGCGCCCCCTGGTCCCGCTGCCCCAGGACGCCAGCGACGAGCTGTACGCCGGGGCCTGGCTCGGCCCGCCGGTGGAGGCCTGGGGCCTGGCGCCGGTGCTCTGCGAGCGCTACCAGGAGGCCGCCTGGATCCGCTTCTATGGCGGCGTCGACGCCACCACCGCGCCCGACGTCGGCCGGATGGACCAGTTCGACCTCTGGCCGCGGACCCTGCCCGCCGAGACGGTCTATGTGCGGCCCGCGCTCAGCCACGCCCGGGTCCCCATCGCGGACCTCTACCCGGAGACCGGTGGCTCGAACGTCGTGCTGGCCCGCCGCGGCGAGCGGGTCATCGCGACCTGGCAGGTGATCCCGGTCCGGGGCTACGCTGGCGGGGCCCATGATTGAGCCCGGCCTCCGGCGACTGCTGCGCTACTACCGCCCCTACGCGGGGCGCCTGGCGCTCGCCACGGTGATGATGGCGATGGCGTCGGCCATCCCGGGGCTGCTCGTGCTGCTGGTCGAGCAGGTCCTCGATCGCGTGCTCATCGAGCGCGACGCCCGCACCCTCGCGCTGCTGCCCGCGGCGGTCATCGGGCTGTACGTGGTCAACGGCGCGCTGAACGTGGTCCGGGCGATGATCACGCGCGCCGTGGCCTTCCGGGTGGTCACCCGGCTGCGGGACGAGCTGTTCAACCACATGCTCGCCCTGGACCCCGGGTGGCACCAGCGCGTGCCCCTGGGCGAGCGGCTGAGCTGGCTGACCCAGGACGTCGGGCAGGTGCAGTACCTGGTCTCGGCCTACGCCACGGCGGTCCAGAAGCCGCTGACCCTGCTCGTGCTGCTGGGCACCGCCTTCGCGATGGACTGGCAGCTCGCCCTGGTGACCCTCGCGGTGCTCCCCCTGGTGACCCTGCCGATCCAGCGCTTCGGCCGGTGGCTCCGGCGCACCGCCGCCGAGCGCCTGGCGGGGATGGGGGACCTCACCGCCAACGCCCAGGAGACCCTGGCGGGCCTGCGAACCGTGCAGGCCTATGGCGCGGAGCCCCGCCGGGCCGGGGCCTTCGCGGCGGTCAACGAGCGGGTCTACCGGCTGCAGCTCCGCCTGACCCTGGCCCAGCTCCTGCCTGGCGCGGTGGTCGAGCTGATCGCGGCGGTGGCGGTGGGCGGGGTCATCACCTTCGGCGGCCGGCGGGTGTTCGCGGGGGAGATGACCCCCGGCGAGCTGGTGGCGTTCCTGGTGGCGATGGGGCTGATGAACCTGCCGCTCAAGGGCCTCTCCGAGATCGTGTCCCTGGCCCAGCGGGCCCTGGCGGGCGCGGAGCGGGCGTTCGCGGTGATGGACCGCCCTCCGGCGCTGGCTGATGGCCCCGACACCCTGGACGCCCGCCGCTGCACGGTGTCCTTCGAGGGGGTGAGCTTCGACTACGGCGACGGCGAGGTGGTCCGGGACGTCAGCTTCGACGTGGGTCCTGGAGAGCTGGTGGCGCTGGTCGGGGCCTCCGGCGCGGGCAAGAGCACCCTGGCGGCGCTGCTGCCCCGGTTCGGGGACCCCAGCGCGGGCCGGGTGTGCATCAACGGCGTCGACCTGCGGCGCTTCACCCTGGCGTCCCTGCGGCGGCACGTCGCGGTGGTCTCCCAGACCCCCTTCCTGTTCCACGCCACCGTGCGGGACAACGTGCGCCTGGGTCGACCTGGGGCCACCGACGCGGAGATCCGGGCCGCCTGCGAGGCCGCGAACGCCCACGACTTCATCGCCGGGCTGCCCCAGGGCTACGACACCTCCCTCGACGAGGCCGGTCAGCGCCTCTCCGGGGGTCAGAGGCAGCGCATCTGCATCGCCCGAGCGCTGCTGATGGACGCCCCCATCCTGGTGCTCGACGAGGCCACCTCCTCCCTGGACCGCGAGAGCGAGGCCCTGGTGCAGCAGGCCCTCGCCCGGCTGCGGGAGGGCCGCACCACCGTGGCGATCGCCCATCGGCTGGAGACCTTCCGAGATGCCGAGCGCATCGTGGTCCTGGAGGACGGCCGCGCTGCGCAGGTCGGGCGCCACGAGGCGCTGTTGGCCGAGGGTGGGGAGTACGCCCGCCTGTTCGCCCGCTGAGCCAGGCCTCGTCCTCCAGCCGACGGGACGGCCTGAACCTGCCGACGCCCAGGGTGCCCTCAGCAGGTGACCCCCGCCCGGTCCGGGCGTCGTCGGTTATTGGGGAGGGAAGATGCCATCCCAGGGATTCCGACTCCGCGTCTTCGAGCTGGTCCGCCGGATCCCCAGCGGCCTCGTGCTGGGCTACGGCGACGTCGCGGCGGCCCTGGGTTCGCCCCGCGCGGCCCGCCAGGTGGGCTACGCGCTGGCCTCGCTCGGCCCCGGCGGGGTGGACCGGGAGGGGGTGGCGGTGCCGTGGCAGCGGGTCGTGCTCAAGAGCGGGCACGTCGCGTTCCGCGGCGACCCCATCCGGGGCGACGTGCAGCGGCGGCTGCTGGAGGCCGAGGGCGTGCGCTTCGACGGCGACGTCATCCCCATGACCGAGTTCCGCTGGGACCCGTCGGGGGCCGCCCTGGATGAGCTGCTGCACGACGACGACCTGTGACGCTGCTCCTGTGGGTGGTGTGGGCTCTGATCGCGCCGCCGCTGATGGTGGTCAGCGCGCTGCATCCTCGGCTTCGGGGGGCCTGGGCCGCGCGGTGGGGCTTCGTCCGGCCGGCGGTGGAGCCGGGCGCGATCCTGGTCCACGGCGCGTCGGTGGGGGAGGGTCGGGCCGCCGAGGCGGTGCTGGCCGCGCTCCGCCGGGCCCTGGCGCCCGCCCCGGAGGTGCTGCTGCGCACCGCGTTCACCGACACCGGGCTCGCCACCGCCCGGGGGCACGACGCGCTTGGGGTGCTGCCCTTCGACGCGCCGTGGGTGGTCGGGCCCTGGCTGGATCGGGTGCGGCCCCGGGCGCTGGTGCTCATCGAGGCGGAGCTGTGGCCGGGGCTGCTTCTGGCCTGCCGCCGCCGCCGTGTCCCGGTGATCGTGGCGGGGGCGCGGGCGGGGCGCGGGCTGGCCCGGCTGGTCCGGTGGCGCCCGCTGCGCCGCCTGGTCCAGCGCGGGGTGAGCGTCTGGCTGGCCACCGACGACGGGGCCTCCGAGCGCCTGGCCCGCTGGGACCTCGGTCCGGTCGGGATCGTGGGAGACCCCAAGCTCGATGTGCCGACGCCGTCGGCCTCTCTGCAGCTCCCCCGTCCGCTGCTCATCGGGGCCTCCACCCGACCCGGGGATGAGGCGGCGCTGCTCGACGCGCTCGACGCGCTGCCCGGGGTACACCTCCTGCTGGCCCCGCGGCATCCGGCGCGCTTCGAGGCAGTGGCGGCGTCGCTGGACGCGCGCGGGTTGCCCTGGCAGCGCCGGACTGCGCTCGGGGAGGGCCCCCCGACCGCGCGGGTGCTCCTGCTGGACACCCTGGGCGAGCTGGGCGGGCTCTGCGCCCAGGCTGACGCCGTCTTCATCGGGGGGACCTTCGACCCCGCCATCGGCGGGCACAGCCCGGCCGAGGCGACCGCGGCGGGGGCGCCGGTGGTCGCGGGGCCGCACCGCGGCGCGAACGCGGCGGCTTTCGCGGCCGCGCGGCTGTCTCCGGCGGCGTCCCCGGCGGCGCTGGCGCCGGCCATCCAGCGGGCTCTGGCCGCGGGGCGGGGGGCCTCGGTGTCCTCGGGCGCGGCCGACCGCGTCGCCCGCGTCGTGGTGCAGCAGCTCGGCCCGCCGCCGCCCGAGCGGGTTCACCGCCCCTGGCTGCTGCCCGTCGCGGCGCTCTGGTCGGCCATCGTGAAGGGCGCGCTGCAGCGCCGTGCCGCGTGGGCCCGGCCCGCCGACGTCCCGGTGGTGTCGGTCGGCAACCTCGACTCCGGCGGCACCGGCAAGACCCAGGTGGTGGCCTGGTTGGTCGACGCCCTGGCCGAGCGGCGCCCGGTGGTGCTCTCCCGAGGCTACGGCCGGGACCGGACCGGCCCCGCGCTGCGCGACGGGCGGACGCGGGCCGACGCCGCGTGGCTGGGGGACGAGCCGGCCATGCTCCAGGCCCGGGGCGCGGCGGTGATCTCGGCGCCGGACCGGGTCGCCGGGCTGGCCGAGGCCGCGCGTCAGGGCGCGGGGGTCGCGGTGCTGGACGACGGGCTCCAGCGGACCGATGTGCCCCGGCAGGTCGAGATCGTGGTCGTGGACGCCCTCCACCCGGCGGCCGGCGGGGTCATCCCGGCGGGGCGGGCCCGAGAGCCCCTGGCGGCGCTGGGGCGCGCGGACGTGGTGTGGGTGTTCGGCGCGTCCGCCCCCGAGCCGGTGCGCCGTCACGCCCGCCCCGGGGCGGTGCAGGTGCTGGCGCGCACGGAGGCCATCGGGTGGCGGCGGGACGGCGAGCTCCTGCCGCCCGGCGCACTCCAGGGGGTCGAGGTCCTGGCCTTCGCCGGGGTGGCCCGCCCGGGGCGATTCCTCCGGCTGCTGGTGGAGGGCGGCGTGCGCGTCGCGCGGTGGCGGACCTTCCCTGACCACCACCGCTTCACTGCGGCCGAGCTGGCCGGGCTGCGGGGCGCGGGCCTCCCCCTGGTGACCACGGAGAAGGACCTCGCCCGCATCCCCGACCCCGAGGGGATCTGGGCGCTCGCGGTCACCGCCCGGCCCCACGCCGGGGAGGCTGCCCTGCGCGCGCTGCTCGCCGAACGCCTGGGGGGGCCGTGATCAAGGCGGCGGCTTGGCTCCTCGCCCGCGCCCCGCTGGGCATGATGGCGGCGGTGTGCCGGCTCCTGGCCTGGGTGTGGTGGACGCTGGTGCCGGTGCGCCGGGACCTGGCGGTGCAGAACCTCCAGCGGGTCTTCCCGGCGCTGCCCCCCGGCCCGACCCTGCGCCGCTGCGTGGCCGAGCTGGCCCTGGGCTACGTGGAGCTGCTGCGCTTCGACCGCACCCGCGCGCCCATGCCTGCCCTGGAGGGCGCCGACTGGATCCGGGCGCGGGCGGCGGCGGGGCAGGGTACCCTGATGCTGGCGGGCCACGGAGGCTCCTGGGATCTCTGCGGGTTGGCCACCGCCGTGCAGACCGGTGTGCCCACCTCGGTGATCGCGAAGCCCCCGTCCCACCCCGGCGTCGCCGCGCTGGTGCGGCAGATCCGGGAGCGCGGCGGCCTGGAGCTGCTCGCGCCCTCGGGATCGATGACGCGGGTCTACGAGGCGCTCAGCGAGGGTCGGGTCGTGATCTTCTTCCTGGACCAGCGGCACAACGCCGGCCTCCCGGTCCCGTTCTTCGGGCGCCCGGCCTGGACCGCGCCCTCGCTGGCGGCGGCGGCCCGGCGCTCGGGCTGCCCGGTGGTCGGGGTGTGGCAGTGGCGGGAGGGCGTGGGGCGCCACCGGGTGCGGGCCTGGCCGCCCTTCGCGCTGACCGGCGACATCGACCAGGACACCCGCACCTTCCAGGCGTTCTACGAGGACCGCGTCCGTGAGCGCCCCCACGCCTGGCTCTGGCTGCACGATCGGTGGAGATCCCCATGAGGTGGGCGTTTCTGATGCTCCCTCTGCTGTCGTGCGCCGCCCGTGCGGAGCGCGGCGGGGCCGAGCGCCTGCGCTGGGCCGTCCACTACCTGGGGCTGCCGGTGGGGGAGGCCCAGGTGGACATCACGGGCGCCGAGGGCTCCTGGCGAGCGACGGCGCGGGCGCGCAGCGCGGCCTGGTACCGGCCGGTCTACGACCTCGACGACCAGCTCACCTCCGTCGGAGGCCCCGGCGGCGACGCGGTCTACCTCACCCGGCTGCGGGAGGGCGGCTTCCACCAGGATCAGCGCATGACCTTCGGGCCCCGCGCGGTCTCGGTGCACCGGCGGCAGCGCTTCTCCGACGGCTGGCGGGACTGGACCGACACCTACGCGGTGGAGGGCCCGGTGCACGACCCGGTCGCCGCCCTGCTGGCGCTGCGCCGGCTGGACCTCGATGAGGGCGCCCGCTACACCGTGCCGGTGTTCACCGGCAGCCGCACCGCGCCGGTGGAGGTGGCCGTGGGGGCTGCGTCCCCCTGCGAGACCGCCTGGGGGCCGCGCGCCTGCGTGCCCCTGACCATGACCGGCCAGAGCGCCGACAAGGAGCCCCAGTCGCTATGGGTGACGATCACCGACGACGCCGACCGCCTGCCCCTGGAGGTGGTGGTGCAGACCCCGGCGTTCAAGGTCCGGGCGGCGCTGAGCGCGTGGACCCCGTGAGCGGCGTCGATCCACGCCTCTCGGGCCTGCTGGTCTGCCCCCGCTGCCGGGGTCCCTTGCAGGAGGCCCCCGGCGCCCTGGCGTGCCCGCCCTGCCGGGTCCGCTACCCGGTGGTCGACGGCGTCCCGAGCTTCGCCCCCGAGGAGGCCCGGCGGCTGTGAGGGTGCTCCACGTCGACCCCTCCAGCGAGTGGCGGGGGGGCCAGCGTCAGCTCACCCTGCTGGTGGAGGGGCTGGCGGCGCAGGGCTTCGCCCAGACGGTGGCCTGCGCGTCGGGCGGCCCGCTGGAGCGGCGTCTTCCGGCCAGCGTGGCCCGGCTGGCGCTGCGGCCCGACGGCCACCCGGCCAACGCCTGGGCCCTTCGCCGCTGGCTGGCCCGGCACCCGGTCGACCTCGTCGCGGCGCACTCCAGCCACGCGCACGGGCTGGCCGTGTTGGCGGGCGCTCGCCCGGTGGTGCACCGGCGGGTGGACTTCCCCGTCGCCCGAACGCCGATCAGCCGGCTCAAGTACGCCCGCGCCCGGGGCTTCATCTGCGTCTCCGAGGCCATCCGGGCGGTGCTGGCGGGCTGCGGGGTGGACCCGGCGCGCTGCGTGGTCGTCTCTGACGGGGTCCGGGTGCCGCCCAAGGTCCCACCTGCTTCGCTGGGGGAGGGCAGGGTGGTCCTGGCGGTGGGCGCGCTGGTGGACCACAAGGATCACGCCACCCTGGCCGCTGCGGCCGAGGGCCTGGAGGCTCGGGTGGTGGTGGCCGGGGAGGGCCCGCTGCGGGCGGCGCTGGCCGGCGGCCCGCTGGAGCTGCTGGGCCACCGCGACGACGTGCCCGCCCTGCTCGCGCGGGCCGACGTGTTCGTACACAGCTCCCGGACCGAGGGGATGGGGCAGGCGGTCGCCGAGGCCATGGCCGCCGGGGTGCCGGTGGTGGTGACCGCTGCGGGCGGGGTGCCCGAGCTGGTGGGCGACGCCGGGCTGGTCGTGCCCCCACAGGATCCCGATGCCCTGCGCGCGGCGCTTCGCCAGGCCCTGGCGGGGGTGCACCCCGACCCGGCGCTGGCCCGGGAGCGCGTCATGACCCGGTTCTCCGTGGACGCGATGGTGGCGGGGACCGCGCGGACCTATCGGCGCTGGGGGGTCTCGCCCGGCCCGTAGCGGTGCAGGCGCATGGCGTGGTCCACCCCGACGATCTCGCCGGGCTGCATCTCCAGCCACACGTTCTCTCCGTGCAGGGGCTCGCTGGACACGATGAGGTGGTTCACGTAGCCCGACGTCGACGCGGCCTCGCACTCCGCGGAGAAGTGGGGGCAGAGGTCACGCTCGGCGCAGCGCACCTTCCAGGTGCTGTAGTGCAGCTCCTTCCCCCCCTGGTGGGCGGCCATCGCCTCGCCGTCGGTGACCATGAGGGTGAGCAGGGGGGCCCGGTCGGCGTCGCCGCTGATCTCGTGGACGGTGGAGACCGCCGCGCGCAGGGCCCGCACCACCGCGTCCACCGGCGCGCCCCGGCGGTGCAGCTCCACCTCCTCGGAGAGCGCGGAGAGGAACAGGTGGAAGATGACCTCGCTGTCGGTCTGCCCCAGCAGGAAGCGCCGCAGGACCGGCGAGATGCGGCCCACCAGCGCGTCCCGGTGCGCTGCGAAGCCCGGCACGTCGCCGTTGTGGGCCATGACCCAGTGCCCGTACTGGAACGGGTGGCAGTTCAGGGTCGTGATCTGCCCCTGGGTGGCCTTCCGGATGTGGGCGAGCACGGTCTGCGAGGTGACGATGCCGCTGACCCGGTGGAAGATGGTGTCACCGTGGGCCTGGCCCGTGCCCTTGATGATGTGGGGCGCGCCGGCCACGTAGTAGGCCACGCCCCAGCCGTCCGGGTGGGCGACCGACTGGGTGGCCAGGGCGTTGTCCGCGCTGGCGAGGCTGCGGTGGACCTGGCTCTGCAGGACACTGCGGAAGCCGAACAGGCGACACATGGGACCCTCTCCTCGGAGGGAGTTTAGCGTTCTCGGGCGCCTGGGGCTGGCCGGGTGTTCGGGAACATCGAGAGCTGGACCGCCTCCCCGGGCCGCCGGAACGGTGAGGGGCCCTCGCGGCCCCGCGGCGCGGTGAACCCCAGACGATCCCGATGAACACGGAACATCTGCATCGTCATCTCCCAGGCCTCACCCTGGCCCACCATCCGGTGGCCGAACCGGCCCTCGTTCAGCTTGCCGTCCCGGGCCCGCCGCAGCCGCGCCATCACGGCCCCGGCGCGCAGCGGGAGGGTCTCCCGGAGGCGGCGCTCGAACACCCGGGCGACCGAGGGCGCGAGGCGCACCAGCATCGTGAAGGCCCACTGCGCGCCGGCCTCCCGCGCGGCGGCCAGGGTCTCGGGCATCGCGGCGTCGTTGATGCCCGGGATCAGCGGCCCCAGGCTCACCCCGACGGGGATGCCGGCGTCGGCCAGGGCCCGGACCGCGGCCAGGCGCGCGGAGGGCGGCGGCGCGCCGGGCTCCAGCATGCGGCACAGCTCCGGGTCCAGGATGGGGATGGAGAGGCTGACGTGGGCCGCGCCCAGGCGGGCGAGGGGCTCCAGCAGGTCGATGTCCCGGGTCACCAGGGGGGAGCGGGTGATGACCCCGACGGGGTTTCGGTGCGCGGCGCAGACCTCCAGGCAGCGGCGGGTCACGGTCAGCCGGCGCTCGATGGGCTGGTAGCAGTCGGTGACCCCGGAGAAGGCCAGGCCCTCGCCCGCCCAGCTCCGCTTCGCGAAGGCCTCGGCGAGCAGCTCGGGGGCCCGGTGTTTGACGTGGAGGATGCGCTCGAAGTCCGTGCCCGCGCCCAGATCGAGGTACTCGTGGAAGGCGCGGGCGTAGCAGTACGCGCAGGCGTGGGTGCAGCCCCGGTACGGGTTCACGCTCCAGGTGTAGGGGATGTCCGGGCTGTCGTTGCGCGCCAGGATGCTGCGCGAGGCGTCGTCGATGAGCTGCAGCTTCGGCGGTGGAGGCGGCTCGTCCCAGACGATCTCCGTGGATCGGAAGCGGTGGGTGGGGTTCCACGACGATCTGCTCATCTGTTCAGTATAGCCAGCCGCTCCCGCTCGGGCTCGTTCTGCGATAGGCTCAAGCCATGTCCCTGGCGACCTTGACGCTGTCTCCCGAGTTCGGCGGCACCACCTTCGGCCCGTTCCAGCCCGCCCCCATCGCGCTGGGCAGCGACAGCCGCCGCTGCCAGATCGTGCTCAGCCCGCAGCTCGGCGTGCGGCCGGTGCACTGCTACGTCACCCCCAACGGCGACGGCTCGTTCACCCTCCAGCTCGGCGAGGCCGGGGTGGGGCTGTACTACTACGTGCGGGCCCGGGGGCAGGCCCAGCCGGTGCGCTCGGTGACCCGGCTCCAGACCGGCGACGCCTTCGCCCTGGGCTCGCCCGGCGGTCCGCGCTTCGTCCTGGGCATCTATCAGGAGGCGCCGGCCCCCGGGGTGGGGGGGAAGGGGCGGCGGGGCCTGCCGACCGCCGGGCAGATGGGCGCCGAGGTCAAGCGCCAGATGTCCACCGAGCTGCACCGCAACAAGATCACCGGGGCGCTGCAGACCTACTTCTATCGGCTCAGCTCCGGGGCCTACTTCCAGCCGCGCTACATCCTGGCGGGGGCTGTGGCGGTGTTCGGGATCCTCGCGACGGGCTGCGCGGGGCTCCTGCGGCTGGTGGCGGAGCTGGCAGGGGGTGGTAGCTGAGAGGATGCGCTACATTGATCCCTTGGAGGAAGTGTCGTGCCGGACCAGCCCAGTAAAGGCAACCCGCGTCGCCGTCGGAGAAAGGGCTCAGACGGGGGGCGGTCCAGCCGAGGGGCCTCCGGTCGACGAGGGGGCGGCATGATCCCCGACATCCTCTACCACGGCACCTCCGAGCGGCGGGTCGAGCGTTTCCGCAAGGCCGGCTTCGTGCAGCCCGGCAGCGGGCGCCAGGTCTTCCTGTCGGACTCGGAGTCCGAGGCCTGGAAGGTGGCCCACCGCTTCTCCCAGGGCCCGGAGGTCCTCTACATCGACGCGGGGCGGGCCCGTCGCACGGGGCTCACCATCCACCGCGTGCGGGAGGGCCTCTACGTCGCCCGCCAGATCCCGGTCCGCCACGTCCTGAACATGCGCCGGGGCTTCCGGGAGCAGCTCTCGGCCGGCGGGCTGCTGGTGCGCCGGGACCAGGGGGAGCCCCAGGTGGCGCTGGTCTCCTGCATGCGGCGCAGCCGGGCCACCTGGGAGATCGCCAAGGGCAAGCTGGAGGACAGCGAGACCCCCGAGCAGGCCGCGATGCGCGAGCTGCAGGAGGAGATGGGCTTCACCTCGTCGCTGCACATCACCCACAACCTCGGCGCGGTGCGCTACGGCTTCCGCACCCCCGAGGGGGAGCCGCGGCTCAAGACCCTCCACGTCTTCCTCATCGAGGCGGATCCCATCCCCGAGGACTTCCAGCCCGCCGCCGATGAGGGCATCCAGGAGGTGCGCTGGTTCCCGATCTCCCAGGCCCAGCGCATGGTCACCCACACCTCGCTCGTCCCCCTGATGGCGCAGGTGCGCCGCCTGCTGGAGCGCGAGTTCCTTGACGCCGTCGAGGCGGAGCAGCAGTAGAGATGTGCCCCGGCCGCGCGCGGCCGCACCCGGAGGATGCACATGGCATCGGAGTACCTGGACTGGTTGGCGGACATCTTCGAGGAGGCCCAGGTCCGCTACGACGACAGCACCGCGGAGTACCTCGACCGGGCGATGCACGCGATCGCCGGCGTGGACTACCCCCAGACCGAGGACGACGCCGTCTTCCGCGTCCTCAAGGAGCGCTACCTGCGCCTCGGTCCGCCCGGGCGCCAGCTCCTGGCCGCCTATATCCGCGATCGCGTGTACGCCGATCGCAGCAGCCCGTTCCGCCCCAAGGAGGGCACCGGGCACTTCACGAACGAGGGCTACGGCCGCTGAGCGTCTTCAGCGGGTCGGCTTCTTGACCTTGTGCTCGCGGGTGTCCACGACCTCTCCGTCGGGATCGAGGATCGTGGCGCGATCGAAGCCGTTGTTCCATACGGGCCGCTCGCTGCCCAGGTAGACCTCGAGCTGATGGGCGGGGTCGGTCTGGTGTGCGCCCTTGCCGGAGACCAGCTTGAAGGTGTGGCCGGCAGGGATCTCCATGTCGGGCAGCGTGAAGGTCTCGCCCGCGACGTTGGTGACCGTGTAGCCCGCCAGGTTCACCGGCTCGGCGGTGATGTTGCACACCCGCAGGTACTCGCCGTTGACGTTCTGGGTGTCCTCGCCGGGGGCGTTGGCGTGGAAGCTGGTCATGTGGAGGGTGGAGCGGTAGCTCTCGGTGCTCCAGATGCCGAGGCCGGCCTCGCGGGCGCGGACCTGGGCGGCCAGCATGGCGTCGACGTCGGCCACCTCGACCGGGGGGATGAGGAAGGTGTGACCCAGCCCCAGCTCGATGAGGTGCTCTTCCAGGGGCTCGCCGTCCACCCGCACATAGGCGAGCAGCCGGCCGTAGCTGTCGCGCTCCACCGATCCGTAGATCAGCTCGACCTCCTGGTTGAGCACGAAGTCGGCGGTGGCCTCGCGGGCCTCGATCCCGAAGGGCTCGCTGGGCCGAAGCTCCGGGGTGTTCACCCCGGACACGCGCACCTTGTCGCCGGTGGCCAGCGTGAACGTGTCGCCATCGTAGACGGAGACGACTGTCGAAGCGGAGGGCGCAGGCGGAAAATCGTCCGCTGCGAGCGCGCTGATCGGGATCACCAGGAGGGGGAGGTTGATGATGGCCCGACGCGTGCATGCGCGCATGGGGGATCTCCGGGTGGCTGGCGCCGTCTTGAGGGCGAGTGGCGGACCCATGATGGGTCCGGCGCGAGGGTGGCCGTGCGGCTTCAGGTTTACTCGGATCCGGAGGCGTTGGCCAGTGACGTGATCCGCTCGACCTGCCAGAGGTGGTAGAAGCGGTCGGGGGTGATCCGGGCCGCCTCCAAGGCCGCGTCGGCGGCCTCGGCCAGCTCGCCTCGGGTGAGGTACACCATCGCCAGGGTGTCGAGGAAGTCGGAGCGGTGGGGCTCAGCGTCGACGGCCCCCTGGATCAGGGCCAGCGCGGCGTCGCCTGCGTCCCCGGCCATGCTCTGGTACCAGGCCATGCAGTTGTTCCGGGAGGGCTCCTCCTCGATGTCGTCGCAGTCCCGGCCGATCCCCTCGGTCAGCAGCGTCTCGATCGTGGCGGGATCGGCCGCGCCGGTCAGGCGATCGGCCGCCACCAGGAAGTCGAGCGGGCGGGCCTCGGGGTGGAGGCGGCTCATGGCGCGATCCCGATCGGCCTGGAAGGTGGCGATGGCGTCGGAGAGGCCCAGCCCGCCGCGCTCGGGCGCGCTGACCAGCATGGCGTAGAACCACAGGGCGTCGCCGTCGCTGGGGTAGAGCGAGAGGCGTCGGCGCAGGTTGGACAGGGCGGCGGCGGGATCGCCCTCGGCCAGGGCCACCCGCGCGCGCCGCTTGAGGTGGGCGTCGGGGTTCTCGATGGCCTCGGCGGACTTGGAGAGCGCGGCGCGGGCGCCGCCGTAGTCGCCTGCGGCGTAGCGGGCGTCCGCCAGGGCCAGCAGCGCCCCGCCGTCGTCGGGGTGCTCGGCGATCGCGGCCTCGGCCAGCGTCAGGGCTTCGTCGACCCGGCCGACCAGGGCCAGGCTGTTGACCACGGCGATGATCTCGTCCTGCTCCACCAGCGCGGTGGGGGTGAGGGCGGTCGCCGCGTCGAGGTAGCCGTCCACGTCGCCCATGATGCGCTGGACCCGGGCGCGGAGGACGCGGGCCTCGGGGTCATCGGGCTCGGCCTTGAGGTAGACGTCCAGATCCTTGAGGCCGCCCTCGTAGTCCTCCAGCGCGAGGCGGTATTGGGCGCGCACCAGCCCGCGCGAGGCGTCCTTCGCGCAGCAGGCCAGCTCCCGATCCAGCAGGACCTGGTGGCCGTCGTTCTGGCGGGCGGGGTGGATGGAGTCGGTGAGCGCGAAGTGCCCGCCCGGGTAGTCCAGCACCGCGCGGTGGTCCTCCAGCAGCTCGTGGCCGGCGAGGCCCAGCATGTCGACCGGCCCGATGTCCTGGGTGGCGTCGGTGTAGTTCATCCAGGTCGCCGGCCCGGGGTCCTCGATGCGCTGACCGCCCAGCTCGACCGCCTGGAGGGGGACGCGGCGGGTCTTTCGGTAGAAGGCCGAGACGGGCACCCGATCCGACGCCCCGAGGCCGAGGATGGGCTCCTCGGCTTCGGTGGAGACCGACTCCAGCCCGGCCCCGGTGGGGCCGGAGAGCAGCACGCCGCGGGCGCCGGTGTCCAGCTCGAGCACGATCGAGCGCACGACGGGGTCGATGTCGGCCTCCCCGGCGTGCAGGACCACCGGGATGGTGATGTGGGCGCCGTCGAAGGCCATGCGGGGGGCGCCCGCAGGGATCTCGATGGTGCCGGGGAGGCCCACCTCCAGCACGTCGGCGGGGTAGTCGATGGCCAGCACGAAGGAGCCCCAGACGTTGTTGCCCAGGATGCCGTCGATGGGGATCCAGCCGGCGAACTCGGGCATGCCGGGGACCGCGACGGCGACCTCGACGTCCGAGACGATGACCCCCCCGATGTCCACGAAGGGGAGGGTGGCCTGGTACCAGGGCGCGGAGCCGCCCAGCCCATGCAGGGTCATGCCGAGGTCCTGACCGGTGATGGACAGGCGGTCGGCCAGGCCCTGGCTGATCGCGGACACGCCCGCGCCGGTGTCCACCAGGAAGATCGCCGGATCCCCGTCGGGCATGCGCGCCTCGATGTAGACCTTCTGGCCGCCAGGGAAGGCACGCAGCAGGTCGAGCTGCGCGTAGTCCTGCCCTTCCAGAGGGGCGTCCGGTGGGGGCGTCGGTGGGGTGCCGGCGCGCGGGGCGCAGCCGGCGAGCCAGAGCGCAGCGATCAGGAGAGGGCGGGAGAGCAGTCGCATGACGTCCATCCACTAACTGCGATTCGGTCCGCCGGGCAGGGGGAGCGTGGGACCGGGCGTCCCAACGGGCTACGCTCTCCAGGATGCGACTGACCCCCCAGGAGCTGTCCGAGCTGACCGCGTTCTTCGAGCGGCGCTTTCCGGCGTCCGACGCCGCCCGCCTGGGGCGGGCCGCCGGGGTGGGCGGCGGGACCTGGTTCGAGGTGGTCCAGCAGGCCCACGACGCCGGTCGGCTGGGCAAGCTCGCCCGCGCAGCGGCGGCCGAGCGCCCCGATGATCCCAACCTCGCGGAGCTGATCGAGACCGTCGGCGCGCGTCCTGGCGGCGGGCGGGTCGTGGCTGCGGCCGCCGTGGTCCTGCTCGCGTTGGCTGGGGTCGGGGTCGCGCTGTGGCCCAAGGGCGATCCGCCCGAACCGCCGTCCGTGGTGCAGGATGCGCCCGCCCCGCCCGCTGAGCCGGCCACTCCGGAGGTGGAGCCCCCTGCGGTCGCCGCGGTGGCGCCTGAACCTGCTGCCACGCCGGTCGCGACGCCCGAGCCCCCTGCCGCGACGCTCGAGCCCCCCGCCAGGTCCGCGCCAGCGCAGCCTGGGGGGGCCGTCGAGGGCCGCTGCGGCGGCGAGCGCGGCGCGCTGGTGGGCTACTGGTACGCGGGCGCCCCCTTCGAGGCCGGCCAGGGCGAGGTCTACACCGTGCGCGCGGGCGCGAACGTGCGCGAGGACTATCCCCGCCGGGACAACGGCTGGAACGCCCGCTCCAAGGTACGCTGCGCCCTGCAGGCCGGCGACCGGGTTCGGCTCAGCCACGCCCCCCTCCTGGTCGACGGCGGCAAGTACTGGGTCCCTCTGCACGCCGGGGACCTCCAGGAGCGCTGACTCAGATCCGCTCGATGACGATGTCCCGGATCACCGTGCCCGGCTGCACCTGATCGAGCACCGCCCTGCCCGCGGTGAGCTGCCCGAACACCGTGTAGCCGGCGTCGAGGTGAGGCTGGGGCGAGAGGGTCAGGAACCACTGCGAGCCCCCCGTATCCGGGCCGGACAGCGCCATGCCCAGGGTGCCCTCGTCGTAGGGCAGCCAGGACAGCTCGTCGGGGATGGCGTAGCCGGGGCCGCCCCAGCCGTCGCCGCGGGGGCAGCCGTCCTGCACCACGAAGTCAGGGACCACCCGGTGGAACCGGAGCCCGTCGAAGTAGTCGGTCTCGGCCAGCCGGGCGAAGTTCCAGACCGTGTAGGGCGCCACGTCGGGCCGGAGCGCCACCCGGACCTCCCCGACGTCGGTGAAGATGCGCGCGCTCACGATGCGCTCGACCTCGGAGAGCTGGGGCAGCACCGGCGGCCGGTGGATGGGCTCGGGGGGCGTCAGGCCCAGCAGCGCCGCCAGCGCCGCAGCCTGGGCGCGCACCGGGGCGTCGGGGTGCAGCTCGGCGCGGGTGACCAGGACCGAGAGCGCGTCGGTGGGGCGGTCCCGCTCCCGGACCAGCGGCACCACGGCCGCCAACGCCCGCAGGGACTCGACCAGCACGTCGGTGTCCTGGCTGCCCCGCGCCAGGGACAGCAGGGCGTTGAGCGCGGCGGGATCGGGCTTGTCGGCGATCAGGCTCGCCCCGACCGCGGCGACCTTGTCGTCCGAGGCGGTGAGCAGCTCCAGAGCGTCGGCGAGCGTGGGCTCCAGCGAGAGCAGGCGGCCCGCAGCCGCGGTGCGGATGACCGGCTCGGTGCCCCGGATGGCCAGCCGGGTGAGCTGCCCGACGTCGTCCAGGGCGGAGACCGCCGCCACCCGCACCACCTCGGGCTGGTCGGGGCGCATGTAGTTGCGCAGCGACACCTCCGCCTTGGCCTCGGCCAGCGCGGAGATGGCCTGGGCCACCACCCGCGGGTCGGGATCCGCCAGCAGCGGGTCCAGCGCGGCGTTGTGGTCGACCCCCTCCAGACCGCCGACCGCGGTGATGGCCGCGCCCCGCACCCCCGGGTCGCCGTCCTTCAGCAGCGGCGCCAGCAGGGCGAGGGGATCGGGGTGGTCGACCTTGGGCAGCGCGCGGGCGCAGGCCACCCGCACCCCCCGATCAAGGTCCTTGCAGGCCGCCTCCACCATCGCCGCGCCGTCCACCGAGGTCGATGGAGTGAGCGCGCGCACCAGGAAGGCCCGCACCACCGGGTCGTGGTCGGTGCGGACCTGCTTGGAGAGCGCGGCGGCGGTCGCCGGGGACAACGCCACCGCCCCGATGCGGGCCAGGGCGAAGGCCGCCGCCCGGCGCGGGGCAGGGGAGAACCGGCGGAGCTGCGCGGCCAGCGCGTCGGTGATCGCCGGCGCGTCGACGCCCTCGACCTTGGCCATGCCGTGGCGCCCCAGGGCCACCGCCGCGGCGCGGGCGGCCTCGGGGGCCTCGTCCAGCCCCCGCCGCAGCAGGTTGAGGTGGTCGGCGCTGGCTTGGAGACCGAGGGCGTCGAACAGCCGGGCGCGCACCGCCGCGTCCTCCTCCACGGCCAGGCGCTCCACGGCCACCGCGGCGCCCTCCGGGGTGAGGCCCAGGGCGAAGGCGGCGTTGGCGCGCACGGTGGCGTCCGCATCTTCGGCCAGGGGGCGGAGCAGGGGCAGCGCGTCGGCGTGGCGCAGGCGACCCAGGGCCAGCGCGGCGCGGGCGCGCACCTCGGGGTCTTCGCGGGTGGCGAAGTCCGTGAGCGCGATGGGCGGCAGGCGCTGGGCCTCGATCAGCCAGATGGCCTGGGCGTCCTCCACAGAGGGCGCGGCGTGGATGGGGGAGGCGAGCGCGACGAGCAGCGCCAGGGTCGACATGGAGGTCTCCGCAGAGGGCTCGGTTCCTGAATACTATGCTGGCCGTGGAGTCGACAGCACCGGACCGGATCGAGGCGCTGCTGGCCCTGGCCGCTCAGGGGCGCCGGGGCCTCAAGGCGGCGGCGGCCGAGCTGGACGCCGGGGCGCCTGCGCTGCGCGTCGCGGTGGTCGAGGCGGCGCGTCTGCGCGGGGTGGCGCTGCCTGAGGAGGCCGAGGGGTGGCCCGCCAAGCGCCTGCTCCGGCACGCCCTGGGGCGCGCCGAGGCCGCCCAGGTGCGCCGAAACACCGTCCGGGTGGACGAGGCCTTCGTGTGCGGCCACTGCGGCGCCTCGGTCCCTCCGGGCGGGGCGCGGGTGCGGGATCACTGCCCCCGATGCCTGCGCTCCCTGCACGTCGACGTGGTGCCCGGGGACCGGGCGGCGCGCTGCGGCGGTCTCATGGATCCCGTGGGCATCGAGATCACAGCAGGCGAGACGCGGATCCTGTACCGCTGCCGGCGCTGCGGACACGCCCACCGCTGCAGAGCCCATGACGACGACCTTACGGAGGCCCTGGCAGCGGCCAGCCGCGCGGCGGGGGGCGCTTGACGCAGGCGCCCGCCGTGCGCATCCCAGGTGTGTGGCACCCCCCCTCTCGCGACGCTTCCAGGACGCCTGGGCCCGCCTCGGTCTCGGCCACGCGCTGGGGCCCGAGCAGCTCGCCGTCGCGGTCTCCGGGGGGGTGGACTCCACCGCGCTGATGCACCTGCTCGTCGAGGCGGGGCACCGGCCCACGGTGGTCACCTTCGATCACGGCCTGCGCCCGGAGTCCGCTGCCGAGTGCCGCTTCGTTGAAGCCCAGGCCCTTGCCCTGGGCCTTCCCTGCGTGCAGCAGGCGCTGGGGGTGACCCCTGGACCCGGGGTCGCGGCGCGGGCGCGCGCGGCGCGGGTCGAGGCCATGCAGGCGCTCCCCCAGCCCCGCATCGCCCTGGCCCACCACCGCGACGATCAGGCCGAGACCGTGCTCGACCGGCTGATGCGGGGCTCCGGGGCGGGGGGCCTGGGCGCGATGCGGCCGGTCCAGGGGCGCTTCGTGCGGCCGCTGCTGCCGTTCACCCGGGCCGAGCTGCGGGCGTGGGTCGAAGCCCGCGGCCTGCGCTGGGTGGAGGACCCCTCCAACACCAAGGGCACCCGGGGGGCGCTGCGCCATCGGGTCCTGCCCGAGCTGGAGGCCATCCGGGAGAACGCGGGCGCGGGCCTGGCTCGCTCGGCGCGGCTGCTCGCGATGGACGACGCGCTCCTCAACGCGCTCGCCGCCAGGCTGCTGGCCCCCGACGGCGTCGTGCGGGAGGCGTGGGCGGCCGCCCCGGAGCCCCTCCAGCGCCGCGCGGTCCTGAGCCTCGTCCGCGAGGCGCGCGGACACGCCGGGCTCACCGCCGCCCAGATCGACGCCGTCCTCGCCCTGCGGGAGGTCGGCGCCCGGGTCAACCTGCCCGGCGGCTGGTGGGTGGCCCTCGACCCCGACCGGCTGCGCTGCCTGCCCCCTAGGCCTCGCCCGCAGACCCTTCGCGAGGGTCGCTGGGGCTTGTGGCGCATCGACGCGGACCGCCCGCTGGCCGTCCGCCCGCCGGCCCCCGGCGAGCGGCTGGAGGGTCGTCCGCTGGCTGAGTCCCTGCGGGCGTCGGGGGTCCCGGGCAGCCTCCGCCCCTACCACCCGGTCGTCGAGGTGGGGGCGCTGCGGTGGGTCCCCGGTGTCTCTACCCGACCTCCCCATCCGGGGGGGGCCGATGCCCGGGGGATCCGGGTACGGTGTGAACGTGTCCCCGGGCCCTCGGTGCCCGCTGGTGGTCCCTATGTGGCTACGCTATAGGAATCAATTGAAGGGAGCCCAGGGAGGGCTCCGCCGGATGTCGAACCTGTGAAGCTGCCCATCCGAAAAATCCTGTTCTGGGCGTTCTTCGCGTTCGTCGTCCTGCTGGCGTTCGTCGTCGCCGGGAACAAGGATCATTCTCGCCTGGGTGAGATGTCCTATCCGACCTTCGTCGCGATGGTGCAGAACGGCCGGGTGGACGCTGCGACCGTGGACGGACAGGAGATTTGGGGGCGGCTCGACAACGGCACCACCTTCCGGACCATCGGCCCGCAGGACCAGAGCCATGTGCTCTGGATGATGACCGAGAACGGCGTGGTGCCGGAGTTTGAGGAGACGTCTGACCCCCTCGAGCTGCCGCAGGCCTTCTACAAGGGCCTCCCCGTCCTCCTGCTCGTCGCGCTGCTGTTCTTCTTCTACCCGGTGGTGAAGAACATGGCGGGCTCGTCCTCCGTCAACTTCAACGACCTGAACAAGGCCAACGTCCGCGTCTACACCAAGGGCGACGGGCTGCCCTCGTTCGCAGACGTTGGCGGGGCCGCGGACGCGGTGGAACAGCTCCGCAAGATCGCGCAGCTCGTCCAGGATCCCGCGCGGGTCGCCCGCCTGGGGGGCACAGTCCCTCGTGGGGTCCTGCTGGTGGGGGCTCCAGGCACCGGCAAGACGCTCCTGGCGCGCGCCACGGCCCGCGAGGCGGGTGTGACGCTGCTGGAGGTCTCCGGTGGGGGGGTCGTCGAGCTGTTCGTGGGGGTCGGCGCGAAGCGGCTTCGAGACCTCTTCGCGAGGGCCCGCGCACAGGCGCCATGCGTCGTGTTCATCGACGAGGTGGACGCCATCGCGCGCCGGAGGACGCAGTACACCGGCGTGCTCGACGAGCGGGCGCAGACCCTCGCGCAGCTCCTCACCGAGCTCGATTCGCTGGGGTCGGACCTCAACGTCGCGGTGCTGGCCACGACCAGCCGCCCGGACCTGCTTGACCCGGCGCTGATCCGGCCAGGGCGCATCGACCGCGTCCTGCACGTGGACACGCCGGACGAGGCCGGCCGCGAGGCCATCCTCGCGACGCTCGTCCGCGAGGTCCCCGTCAGCGAAGACGTCGACCTCGCTGCGCTCGCCGCCCGGACTCCGGCGTTCACGGGCGCAGACCTCAAGAATCTGTTGAATGAGGCGTCCATCTCGGCCGCCCTCGCGGGCCAGCAGGTCGTCGGAATGAGTGACCTCCTCGCCGCCCTGGAGCGCCCGGACATGCAGCCTGCTGTGCGCCGGTTCCAGGCTCCGGACCTCCCCCTCTCCCCCGATGGGCGCCCGCTCGGGCCCCCCAGGATGGCAAGCTCATGAACAAGCCCGGTCGCCACATCCTGTTCTGGGCGTTCTTCGCGCTGGTCGTGCTGATGGCGTTCGTCGTCGCCGGCAACCAGGAGCGCGAGCGTCGCGAAGAGATGACCTACTCCACGTTCATCCAGCACGTCCAGCAGGGTGACGTGAAGAAGGTGACCGTCCAGGGCGTCGAGATCCGCGGCACGCTCAACAACGGCACCAACTTCAAGTCCGTCGGCCCCAAGGAGCAGGACTACATGCTCCGGCTGATGGCCGAGAACGACGTGGTCCCCGACTTCGAGGAGGAGCCGGAGCAGTCCTGGCTCATGTTCGTCGTCATCAACGGGCTGCCGCTGCTGATCCTCGTGGTCTTCATGCTCTTCATGATGCGCCAGCTCCAGGTGGGCGGCGGCAAGGCCATGAACTTCGGGAAGTCCAAGGCCAAGCTGCTCTCTGACAGCGGGCGGCGGGTCACCTTCGACGACGTCGCGGGCTGCGACGAGGCCAAGGAGGAGCTGGAGGAGATCATCCAGTTCCTCAAGGATCCCCGCAAGTTCACCCGGCTCGGCGGGCGCATCCCCAAGGGCGTGCTGCTCATGGGCCCCCCAGGCACCGGCAAGACCCTGCTGGCCCGCGCGGTGGCCGGCGAGGCCGGCGTGCCCTTCTTCTCCATCTCCGGCTCCGACTTCGTCGAGATGTTCGTCGGCGTGGGCGCCAGCCGCGTCCGCGACCTGTTCGAGCAGGGCAAGAAGAACGCCCCCTGCATCATCTTCATCGACGAGATCGACGCCGTCGGTCGCCACCGCGGCGCCGGCATGGGCGGCGGCCACGACGAGCGCGAGCAGACCCTCAACCAGCTCCTGGTCGAGATGGACGGCTTCGAGTCCAATGAGGGCGTCATCATGGTGGCGGCCACCAACCGCCCCGACGTGCTCGACCCCGCGCTGCTGCGCCCCGGTCGCTTCGACCGCCGCATCGTGGTCGACGCCCCCGACGTGCGCGGCCGCCTGGGCATCCTGACCGTCCACACCCGCCGGGTCCCTCTCGCCGAGGACGTCAACCTGGAGATCGTCGCCAAGGGCACCCCCGGCTTCGTGGGCGCCGACCTGGAGAACCTGGTCAATGAGGCCGCGCTCATCGCCGCCCGCTTCAACAAGAAGCGGGTGGAGATGGACGACTTCGAGGCCGCCCGCGACAAGGTCTACATGGGCCCCGCCCGGCGCTCACGCCACATCTCCGAGGAGGACAAGCGCCGCACCGCCTACCACGAGGCCGGCCACGCCATCGTCGCGGCCCTGCTGCCCCGCGCCAACACCGTGCACAAGGTCACCATCGTGCCGCGCGGCCGGGCGCTGGGCGTCACCTGGACCTTCCCCGACGAGGGCCTCTCCAAGACCCTGGACGAGTTCCGCGCCACCCTGGCCATGCTCATGGGCGGCCGCGTGGCCGAGGACGTCATCTTCAATGAGCTGTCCACCGGCGCCTCCAACGACATCCAGAAGGCCACCGAGCTGGCCCGCAGCATGGTCTGCCGCTACGGCATGTCCGACGACCTGGGCCCGGTCGCCTGGGAGTCCGGCTCCGAGGAGGTCTTCCTGGGGCGCGACTTCGCCAAGCGCACCAACTACTCCCAGACGACCGCGGTGCGGATCGACGACCAGATCCGCACCTTCGTCGAGACCGGGCACACCTGGGCGCGCGACATCCTGCTCGCCAACATCCACATCCTCCACAAGATCGCCCAGCTCCTGCTGGAGAAGGAGACGATCGACGGCGAGGAGTTCAAGCGGGTCGTCGACGCCATGGATCCGGTGCTGCCCGAGGGTGTGGGAGCGGTCGCGTAGGACGTCCGCCCCGGAGGCGTTAAGGTGGGCCCGGAGAGCGCCTCTGACATGGTCCGCATCGCCGGGATCCTGAACATCACCCCCGACTCCTTCTACGACGGCGGCCGCTGGGTCCGGCCGGAGCGCGCGGTGGCGCGGGGGGTCGCGATGCGGGACGCGGGCGCGACCTGGATCGACGTCGGGGGGGAGAGCACCCGCCCAGGCGCGGGCCCGGTCCCCGCCCAGGCGCAGCTCGACCGCGTGCTGCCCGTCGTGGAGGGGCTGGTGGCCGAGGGCTGCCGGGTCTCCATCGACACCACCCTGCCCGAGGTCGCCGCCGCCGCGCTGGACGCGGGCGCCGAGGTCGTCAACGACATCAACGGCCTGCGCGCGCCCGGCATGATCGAGGCGGTCGCCGCAGCGGGGGCGGGGGTCGTCGTCATGCACATGCGGGGCACCCCGGCCTCCATGCAGCGCGACACCGCCTACGACGACGTGGTGACCGAGGTGCGCGGCTTCCTGGCCGAGCGCGTCGCGGCGGCCCGCGCGGCGGGCATCCAGCGCATCTGGGCCGACCCGGGCATCGGCTTCGGCAAGTCGGTGGACGGCAACCTGGCGCTGATGCGGCGGCTGGGCGAGCTTCGCACCCTGGGGGTGCCCCTGTACGTGGGCGCCTCCCGCAAGTCCTTCATCGGAAAGCTCGATGGGGACGCCCTCGCGGAAGACCGCCTCGGCGGGTCCATCGCCGCCGCTGTGCTGGCGGCCCGGGCGGGCGCCGACGTGCTGCGGGTCCACGACGTGGCCGCCACCCGGCAGGCCCTCACCATCGCGGCGGCCATCGCCGGGGAGCGCGCCGCATGAGCCCCCGGGAGTGGATCGCCGACTCGGTGTTCCTGACCATCGGCACCCGCGACCTCGTCGACATCGGGATGCTCTGGTTCATCTTCTACCGGGCCCTGATCGTGCTGCGCGGGACCCGGGCCATCCAGAGCCTCGTGGGCCTGCTGCTGCTGGGCGGCATCTACGTGGCCTCCCAGCGCTTCGAGCTGTACGCGATGCGCTGGGTGCTCGACAAGTTCTTCGTCTACATCGTGCTGGCGGTGCTGATCCTGTTCCAGGACGACATCCGGCGCGGCCTGGCCCGCACCGGCGGGCGCCTGTTCCCGGCCTTCTCCAGCAACCCGGACTCCTTCGCCCACGAGGAGCTGGTCCAGGCGGCCTTCGCCCTGGCCTCCCGGCGCATCGGCGCCCTGGTGGTCATCGAGCGGGAGGCCAGCCTCGCCGAGCTGATCGAGGGCGGCCACCCGCTGGACGCGGCGGTCACCCAGGAGCTGCTGATGTCCATCTTCCACCCCACCTCGCCGCTGCACGACGGCGCGGTGGTGGTGAAGGACGGGCGCATCGCGGCGGCGAAGGCGTTTTTGCCGCTGTCCTTGTCCAAGGACATCGCGCGCTACTTCGGCACCCGACACCGGGCCGCGCTGGGCCTGAGCGAGGACACCGACGCGGTGGTGGTCGTGGTCTCCGAGGAGCGCGGGGCGGTCTCGCTGGTCCTGGGCGGGGCGCTCACCCCGGTCGAGGACACCAACGAGCTGCGCCAGCGCCTCCAGGAGATCTTCCAGCCCGAAGAGGCTGAGGCCGAGAAGCGGGGAGGTCGCTGAGCGCCGTGGCCCGCAACCGCCGATCCTCCGACGAAGTGACCGCTGCCCGCGTCCGGGCCTGGCTGCGCCGGTTCTTCCTCGACAACCTCGTCTACAAGGTGCTCTCGCTGGTGCTGGCCCTGAGCATCTGGGCCTGGGTGCAGGGCGAGCAGGTGGTCGAGGACTCCGCCTGGGTGCGGGTGGACTACGCCCTGAACAGCGAGATGGTGCTCTCCCAGGCCCCGGTCAGCCGGGTGCGGCTCACGGTCTCGGGGGCCAACGCCTACGTCAAGGAGCTGCGCCGCCGCGAGCCCCACCTCACCGTCGACCTGGTCGAGTACCCCACCGGCATGCACGCCATCGACTTCCTGGACTACGAGATCGAGGACTTGCCGCCCAACGTGCGGGTCGTGGGTCTGGTGCCGCCCAAGCTGGAGCTGGAGCTGGAGCCCAAGGTGACCCGCCCGGTGCCCCTGCGCTCGGCCCAGGTGGGCGAGCCCGCCGACGGCTATCGGGTCAAGGCCATCTCGCTGTTGCCCGATGAGCTGGAGATCGAGGGCCCGGCCTCGGAGGTCGACGCCCTCGCCGACGGCCTGCCCACAGAGGGCATCGTGGTGACGGGCCTCACCCAGTCCGTGCGGCGGGAGGTCGAGGTGCCCCTGCGCTCCCGCACCATCCGCCGGGTGGACGGCGACCCGGTCTTCGCCGAGATCGTCATCGAGCCGATCACCGACACCCGCGCGTTCGCGGAGATCCCGGTCATCGCCCGCTCCCCCCGCCGGTGGCGGCCCACCGTCGAGGCGGTCGAGGTCACCGTCCGCGGCCCCATCCGGGAGCTGGAGGAGATGCGCGACGACCAGCTCACCGTCATGGTGGTCGTCCCCGAGGAGACGCCGGCCCGGCAGATCACGGTGGGCTACGACCCCGCGGCCGCCGCCCGGTTCGACGTGGTGGGCCTGGGGGACAACATCACCGTCGAGCAGGTCCGCCCGGCGCGCTTCACCGTGGAGCCCGTGAAATGAGCCGCTTCGGCACCGACGGCATCCGGGGCCGCTGGCCCGAGCCGCCCCTCACCCCGGACACCGCCGCTGCCTTGGGCCGCGCCCTGCGCGCCCGGGTGGGGGAGGCCCCGGTGGTCATCGGTCGAGACACCCGAGAGAGCGGGCCGGCCCTCCGTGACGCCCTGCTCATCGGCATGGGCGGCGATGTGGTTGATCTCGGGGTGCTGCCCACCGCGGGGGTCTCCGCGGCGCTCGCGCAGGGCCTCGGGGCGGCGGGCGTGGTCATCACCGCCTCCCACAACCCGTGGACCGACAACGGGCTCAAGGTGCTGGGCCCCGGCGGCGGAAAGCTCCCGACGGCTGAGGAGGCCGCCCTGGACGCCGCCCTGGACGCGCCGCCCACCGCCGCGCCGCCGCTCCAACTCCGCGAAGTCGACGGCGCCGCCCTCTACCAGGACGCGGTGCTGGCCTGCCTGCCGCCCGGGTTCACGCTGCGCGGGCTGCGGGTCGCGGTGGACGCTGCCCACGGCGCAGCCTGGCAGACCGCCCCCGCGCTGTTGGGCGCGCTGGGGGCCGAGGTGGTCGCCCTGGGCTGCGCGCCCGACGGCCGGAACATCAACGAGGGTGTGGGTGCGCTGCACCCGGACGGGCTGGCACAGGCGGTGCCCGCCGCGGGCTGCGCGGTGGGCATCGCCCTGGACGGGGACGCGGACCGCTGCGTGCTGGTGGACGGGGCAGGGGAGATCCTGCCTGGGGACGGCCTGCTGCTGCTGGTCGCCCGGGCGCCCGGCGTGGTGGGCACGGTGATGTGCAACGCGGCGCTGGAGCGGGCCCTCGGCGCCCTCGGCGTCGGCTTTGAGCGCGTCGCGGTGGGCGACCGGAACGTCGCGGAGCGCATGGCTGCGCTGGACTGGCCGGTGGGCGGGGAGCCCTCGGGCCACGTCCTGCTGGCCGGCGGCCTGCCCACCGGGGACGGCCTGCTCACCGCGCTGTTCGTGCTGGGCGGGGGCCCCGACCTGCGCGCGCGGCTGGGCGGCTGGCGCCCCGATCCCCAGGCGCTGGTCAACGCGCGGGTCCCCGCGAAGCCTCCGCTGGCCTCCCTGGGCGTCGACGCCCTCCAGGCTGCGGCGCTGGCGGCGGGGGCCAGCCGCGTGCTGCTGCGCTATTCGGGGACCGAGCCCAAGCTTCGGGTGATGGTGGAGGCCCCCGAGCAGGCCCTGGCCGAGCGCCAGGCCCGCGCCCTTGCCGACGCCCTCACCGAGCGGATCCGCACCTCCAACGCCTAGGAACCCTCATGTCCACCCCCAGCCGCCGCCTCGGCGTCAACATCGACCACGTCGCCACGCTCCGCCAGGCCCGCATGAGCCCCTACCCGGAGCCCGTGCTCGCCGCGCTGCTCGCCGAGCACGCCGGCGCCGGCCAGATCACCTGCCACATCCGCTGCGACCGCCGGCACGTCAACGAGCGGGACATCCGCCTCCTGCGCGAGACCATCAAGACACAGCTCAACGTCGAGTGCGCCGCCACCGACGAGATGGTCTCCATCATGGAGGCGCTGCGCCCGCACCGGGTCACCCTGGTGCCCGAGCGCCCCGAGGAGGTCACCACGGAGGGCGGCCTGGACCTCACCCGGCCCGCGACCCTCGCGGAGGTCAAGGCTGCGGCGGCGCGTCTGGTGGCGGCGGGCATCCGGGTCTCGCTGTTCATCGACCCCGCCGACGAGCAGGTCCGCATCGCCGGTCAGCTCGACGGCGTCGACATGATCGAGCTGAACACCGCCCACTACGCCGAGGGCCACCCCGAGGACCTCGCGCGGCTCACCCGGGCCTGCGTGGTGGGCCAGGGCCTCGACCTGGAGATCGCCGCGGGCCACGGCCTCACCCACCACAACCTGCCGGACCTGGTGAAGGCCGTGCCCGAGATCGTGGAGTACAACATCGGGCATTCCATCATCTCCCGGGCGGTCTTCGTGGGGCTGGACCGGGCGGTGCGGGACATCCTGGCGATCATCCTGCAGAGCTGACGCCGTGCGCTGGCCCGTCTCCACCTCCGCCCAGATCCGGGCCCTCGACGCCCACAGCATCGAGACCTGCGGCGTGCCCTCCCTCGCGCTGATGGAGACCGCCGGGCGCGCGGTCACCCGTGCGCTGCTGGGCCGCTTCGAGGCCGAGGCACGGCGGGGGGTGGAGGTGGTCGCCGGCAAGGGCAACAACGCAGGCGACGGCTACGTCATCGCCCGGCTGCTGCACCTCGCCGGCTTCCCGGTGCGGGTGCTGGGCATGGGCGGCGGACACAGCCCGGACTGCGCGACCATGCGGGCGGCGGCGGAGGGCGTGGGGGTGCCGGTCCGCGAGGACGGCCCGCTCGACCCGGACGCCGGGGTCTTTGTGGACGCGCTGCTGGGCACGGGCCTGGGCGGCGAGGTGCGCGGCCTGGCCCGGACCCGCATCGAGGCCCTCAACGCGGCGGGCCGCCCGGTGCTGGCCGTCGACATGCCCAGCGGCCTCTGCGGGGACACGGGGCGGGTGCTGGGCGTCGCCGTCCGCGCCGCGCTCACCGTCACCTTCGAGCGGCCCCGCGTGGGGCAGCTCCTGGAGCCGGGGGCGGACCACGTGGGCGCCCTGCACGTCGCGGAGATCGGGCTCACCGGACCCACCGAGGCCGAGGCCTGGATAGCGGACGGCGCCTGGGTGGCCGAGCGCCTGCCGCCCCGCCCGGCGGCGTCCCACAAGGGCACCCACGGGCACCTCGCGGTGGTCGCGGGCAGCCCGGAGCGGGCCGGCGCAGCGATCCTGGTCTGCGAGGGGGCGCTGGCCTCGGGCTGCGGGCTGGTGACCCTGGTGATCGACCCCGCCGCGCTGCCCCGCCTCGCGCAGCTCCCCCCCGAGGTGATGGTGCGGCCACAGCGTGCGCCGGTCTTCCGTGATCTCGATGGATTCGACGCCGTCGCGGTGGGGCCCGGCTTCGGCACCGCCCCCGACGAGCGGGCTGTCCTGCGCGCCCTGTGGCGGGAGCTGCCCCAGCCGGCGGTCTTCGACGCCGACGGGCTGACCGCCCTGGCGGACGCGCCGGAGCCCTCGGCGCACCCCCGCTGCCTCACCCCGCACCCCGGCGAGGCCGGGCGGCTGCTGGGGATCTCCGGGCGAGAGGTGCAGGCGGATCGGCTGGGTGCGGTGCGCGCGCTGGCCCGCCTGGCGCCCGCGCTGCTCAAGGGCCGCCACACCCTGGTGGCCGCAGACGAGGTCTTCATCAACCGGACCGGCTGCCCGGACATGGCGGTCGCCGGCTCAGGGGACGTGCTCACGGGCCTGATCGGCGGCTTGCTGGCCCGGGGCGTCACCCCGGCGGTCGCGCTGGTCGTCGGCGCCTTCGTACACGGCCACGCGGGGGAGCTGGCCGCGCCGGGGCCGCTGCGGGCAGGCGACATCGCGCGGGCGCTGCCCCAGGCCCTGCGCAGCGTCGGCGAGCGGCTGGATGTGGTGGAGCGCTCAGCCCTCCTCGCCTGAGTCCTCCGGCGGCAGCGGCGGGGGCCGCAGGAAGAACCGCCAGATCACCACCGAGGCCAGCACGATGCCCAGGCCCATGAGGCCCCACCGGATGTCGCTCAACAGCCCCATCGACTCCCGCAGCCGGGGGCCGATCCACCAGCCGATCCGGGTCCACACCACCGTGGTGATCACCGCCGCGGTGCCGTCCAGCAGCAGGAAGCGACGGAACGACATGCCGGTGGCCCCGGAGAAGAAGAACGCGGGGAAGCGCATGCCCGGCAGGTTGCGGCAGATCACGACCGTCCACGGGCCGAAGCGTCGATAGAACCGGGTGATCCGCTGGGTCTGCCGCTGGCCGAACAGCCGCCCCAGCCAGCCCGTGGGGTGCAGGCCCACCTTCCGCCCCAGGTTCCACACGATGATGTCCCCGCCGACCACCCCGATGTAGCCGACGATGAGGGCGTTGGTGTAGGTGGCGTGGCCCGTTCGGGCGAGGACGCCAGCGGCCAGCAGCGAGATGTCCTCCGGGATCGGCAGGCCGAACGGCGCCAGGAAGAGCGCCACGAGGACGGCCACGAGACCGTATTGGAGCAGGGTGTCCACGAAGTGGGCTTCTCTCTCCCGGTGTGGGGCTGGGGATCATAAGCGCTCGCTCTGCGAGGGCAAGGGCCGGGGCCTGGACGGGTGACGTTCCTCACCCTGACCCCTTGACGATCGGCCAGGGGTGCTCAAGCTCTGCCTCGTGCCGACCTGGGATCCCCGCACCGCTGATGAGACCCGCGCGCTGGGGGCCGCGTTGGGTGCGCTCGCGCCTGCGGGGCTGGTCGTCGCCCTCCAGGGGGACCTCGGCGCGGGCAAGACCTGCTTCTCCCAGGGGGTGGGCCAGGGGCTGGGGGTCCGCGGGCCGGTCACCAGCCCCACCTTCATCCTGCTCGCGGTGCACGAGGGCGGGCGCCTCCCCCTGTACCACGCCGACCTGTACCGCCTGGGCGACCCCTCCGAGCTGGACGAGCTGGGCCTGGAGGAGGTCCTGGGGTCCGACGGGGTCGCGCTGGTGGAGTGGGCGGATCGCTTCCCCGAGCTGATGCCGGCCGACCACGTGGTGTGGGACATCGCGTTCACCCCCCAGGGGCGCCGCATGGCGGCGCGGGGCACGGGGCCGGCCAGCCGGGCCGCGCTCCAGGCCCTCTGCGCGCAGGTGCCCCCCAGCGGCCAGGGCGATGGTTGAGCACCGCGCGGCGCGGGCGGCGGCCCTCGGCCTGATCCTGCTTGGCGGGTGGCTGGTGCGGCCTCGGTCACAGGCGCCGGATGGGCCCGCGGTCGAGGTCGTGGGGCAGGTGCCCGAGCCCGGGTGGTACCGGGTCCGGCCCGCGACGGTCCACGGCGCGCTGCAGGCGGCCGGCCTCGACCCATCGGCTTGGCCGGACGCGCCGCTGTCAGACGCCTCTCGCGTCGAGGTGGCCGGACGAGGGGTCCATGTCCAGGCGGCGCCGTCCCTCGCGCTGGGCCGGCCGCTGGACCTCAACCGCGCCACCGCCGCGCAGCTCGAGGCGCTGCCGGGCATCGGCCCGTCGCTGGCCTCGGCCATCGTCGCGGATCGCGGGCTGGAGGGGCCGTTCACCTCGATCGAGGAGCTGGAGCGGGTCCGCGGCATCGGCCCGGCGAAGCGTCGGGCGGTGGCGCCGCTGGTCGTCGTGTCCCCGTGAGCCCGGTCTACCTCGACCACAACGCCACCTCGCCGCCGCGCCCGGAGGCCCTGGAGGTGGCGCTCCCCCTCATCACCGAGCACTGGGGCAACCCCGCCTCGACCCATCAGGCGGCGCGACGACCGGCGGCTGCGGTGGAGGTCGCGCGCGGGCAGGTGGCCCGGTGGTGCGGGGCCAGGCCCCGCGACGTCATCTTCACCTCCGGCGCCACCGAGGCGAACCACCTGGCCCTGCGGGGCGCGCTCGGCGGCGGGCGGCTCGTGGTCTCTGCGGTGGAGCACCCCTCGGTGCGCGCCCCCGGGCTCGCCCTGGGGGCCTCCGTCGCGCCCGTGGACGCCGACGGCGTGGTGGACCTCGACGCCCTGGACGCCCTGCTCACCCCCGACGTCCGGCTGGTGTCGGTGATGGCGGCGAACAACGAGACCGGCGTGATTCAGCCCCTCACGGCGATCCACGCGCGGGTCCACGCGGCCGGGGCCCTGCTCCACGTCGACGCCGCGCAGCTCCCCGGGCGCCTCCCCGCGCCCCAGGCGTGGGATCTGCTGACGTTGACCGCCCACAAGGCGGGCGGCCTCAAGGGGGCGGGGGCCCTGGTGCTGCGGCCCGGGGTCGCCCTCACCCCCCAGCAGCTCGGCGGCCCCCAGGAGCGGGAGCGCCGGGCCGGGACGGTGAACGCTGCGCCGATCGCCGCGCTGGGCGCGATCCTGGACCTCCCGATCCCGGGCCACCTCGGCGCGCTGCAGGATCGGCTCGCCGAAGGGCTGAGCGGGCTGGGGGCCGTCGTGACGGCGGCCTCGCGGGCGCGCCTGCCCAACACCGTGCATGTGCGCTTCCCAGGGATCCCGGGGGATTCCATCGTCATGGGGCTGGACCTGACCGGCGTCCAGGTGTCCGTGGGCGCGGCCTGCGCGTCGGGGGCCGCGCGCCCGTCCCATGTGCTGGCGGCGATGGGCCTTCCGCCTGGGGAGGGCGTGCGCATGTCGCTTGGGTGGAATACTGAAAAAGGCGAAATCGATCGCGCCGTCCACGCGACCAGGCGAGTCCTGGCGCAGCACGAGGCGGCGTCGGAGGTCATCTGACATGGGGCGCGTGGTGGTCGCCATGAGCGGGGGGGTTGACTCCTCTGTGGTGGCGGGCCTGCTCGTGGAGCAGGGCCACGATGTGATCGGCGTCCACATGAAGCTCCACGACGCTGACCCCGACCGCGCCGGGCACTGCTGCGGCCTCGACGACGCGCTGGACGCCCGCGCGGTGGCGGACCGGCTGGGCATCCCGTTCCACGTCATGGATCTGCGAGAGGCCTTCCGAAAGGCCGTCATGGACGACCTCGTCGACACCTACCTCGCGGGCGCAACGCCCAACCCCTGCGTCCAGTGCAACGGGGTGCTCAAGTTCCGGGTGCTGCTGCGTCGAGCGCTCGCGCTGGGGGCCACCCACCTCGCCACCGGCCACTACGCCCGCGTCCTCGACGGCCCCGCGCTGGTCCAGGCCGCCGACGCCGAGAAGGACCAGACCTACTTCCTGTTCCCGGTCACCCTCGCCGCGCTGGAGCGCACCCTGTTCCCCCTTGGGGGGCTCACCAAGGCCGAGGTGCGCGCGCACGCTCGCCGGCTGGGCTTCGTGACCGCAGACAAGCCCGAGTCCCAGGAGATCTGCTTCATCCCGGACCAGGACCACGCCGGCTTCATCGCCCGTGCCCGCCCTGCGCTGGACGGGGCAGGGGACATCGTGGACCCGCGGGGCGCGGTGGTCGGGCGACATGACGGCTACTGGCGGTTCACCGTCGGTCAGCGCCGCGGCCTGGGTGTGGCCATGGGCCGCAAGGTCTACGTGCGCCACATCGACCCGGACACCCACCGGGTCACCGTGGACAGCGAGCAAGCCCTCTGGCACGGCGGGCTGGTGGCCAGCCGCTGGATCTGGCACGACCGGCCCGCCCCACACGAGGTCGTGGCCGCGCGGATCCGACACCGCGGGGCCCTGCTGCCGTGCACCGTGGGCGAGGGCGACACCCCGGAGGTCCGCTTCCACGAGCCCGCCTGGGCGGTCTCACCGGGGCAGGCCGTCGTCATCTATCGGGACGGGCGCGTGCTCGGCGGAGGTTGGATCCGCAGCGCCCTCGAGGAGGAGACGTGAGCATGGAGACGCTTCAACAGACCATCGGCTACACCTTCCAGGAGCGGGAGACGCTGGAGACGGCGCTCACCCATCGGAGCTGGACCGAGGAGAGGGGCCCCGGCGAGCACAACGAGCGCCTGGAGTTCCTGGGCGACGCCGTCGTCCAACTCCTGGTCACCGAGCTGCTCTTCGAGCACTTCGGGGACCAGCCCGAGGGCGCCCTCTCCCGGATCCGCAGCGCCTTCGTCAAGACCCCCAGCCTGGCGGAGGTCGGCCGTCGCCTGGGCCTCGGGGCGCTGATCCGCATGGGCAAGGGCGAGGAGAACACCGGCGGCCGCAAGCGCGCCAAGCTGCTCGCCAACGCCTTCGAGGCGCTGCTCGGGGCGATATACATCGACGGTGACCTGGAGGCCTGCCGCAGCGTGGTCCGCCACGCCTTCGGCGACCGCCTGGAGGCGATCGACGACCCGGAGGCCCACGGCCGCGACCCCAAGAGCGAGCTACAGGAGTGGAGCATGGCCCACCACATGGGCAACCCCACCTACACCACCGTCTCCGTGACCGGGCCGGCCCACCAGCGGGTGTTCCGGTTCTCGGTGTCCATCGGCGACGACGTCCTGGGCGAGGGCGAGGGCGGCTCCAAGCGCAACGCCCAGCGCGCCGCCGCCAAGGCCGCCCTCGACCGCATCCACGCGCAGGAGTCTGAGTGAGCGACGTCTTCCACAGCGGCACCGTGGCGCTGGTCGGCCGCCCGAACGTGGGCAAGTCCACGTTCCTCAACCGGGTGCTGGGGCAGAAGCTGAGCATCACCTCGCCGCGCCCCCAGACCACCCGCAACCGGGTCGTCGGCATCGTCAGCCAGGACAGCTTCCAGGCCGTGCTCATCGACACCCCGGGGCACCACAAGGCCTGGAGTCGCCTGAACCGCGGCATGGTGAAGCTGGCCGAGCAGGTCCTGGAGGAGGTCGACGTCATCGCCCTCCTCGTCGATCTGGTGCCGGCGGTGGCCCAGGCCCGCGCCGGCAAGGCCGTGCTCTCCAAGGGCGAGCGCGTGCTGGTCGAGCACATCCAGCGCTCCGGCAAGCCCTGCGTGCTGGCGCTGAACAAGGTCGACGCCGTCGAGGTCGACTGGGTCCTGCCCGTCATCGACGCCTGGCGCGCGGCGCACGACTTCGCCGCCATCGTCCCCATGTCCGCCTTCAAGGATGCCGACGCCGCGCGGGTCATGGAAGCCGTGGCCGCGCTGTTGCCCGAGGGGCCGGCGCTCTTCCCCACCGATCAGCTCACCGAGGGCTCCGAGCGCTTCTTCGTGACCGAGATCATCCGGGAGAAGATGTTCCGCCGCCTGCGCGACGAGCTGCCGTACTCCGTGGCCGTCCAGATCGAGCAGTTCGACGAGGACAACCGCGACAGCGACCGCCCCCGGGTCATCATCTACGCCCGCATCCTGGTGGAGCGGCGCTCCCAGAAGGGCATCGTCATCGGCAAGGGTGGCGCCACCCTCAAGGCCATCGGCACCGACGCCCGCAAGGACATCGAGCGCATGCTGGGCTGCGCGGTCCACCTCGAGCTGCACGTCTCGATCAGCGAGGACTGGACCCGCAACCCCCGGGTCCTGCGGGAGCTGGGCATCGAACGTTAGGCGACAGCCTGCGCCAACGGGTTAGCAGACCCCCCCATGAGCAACGCCAAGCATCTGCCCGTCGTCGCCATCGTCGGGCGCCCCAACGTGGGCAAGTCCACCCTGTTCAACCGACTGGTCGGTCAGCGGCGGGCCATCGTACACGACACCCCCGGCGTCACCCGAGACCGCCAGTACGACCTCACCGACCGCTATGGTGACCGCGAGATCATGGTCATCGACACCGGTGGCTTCGAGCCGAACCCCGAAGACGACCTCTTCAAGGTGGTGCGCGCCCAGGCGATGGCCGCCATCGACGAGGCCGACGTCGTGCTCCTCGTGGTCGACGCCCGCGCCGGGGTCACCCCGATGGACAAGGAGGTCGGGCGGCTCTTGCGCGCCTCCCACGAGAAGGTCCTCCTGGTGGTGAACAAGGTCGAGGGGTCCCAGCAGGAGATCGAGGCCCTCGAGTTCCACGCCCTGGGCTTCGACGAGCTGTTCACCGTCTCGTCCGAGCACAACCAGGGGGTGGGGGATGTGATGGACCGGGTGGTCGAGCTGCTGCCCGCGCCCGCGCCCGAGCTGGAGGAGCAGGACGAGGACCCCTCCGAGATCCGCATCGCCATCCTGGGCCGCCCGAACGTGGGCAAGTCCACCCTGGTCAACCGCCTGCTGGGCCAGGAGCGCCAGGTCGTCTCCGACATGCCCGGCACCACGATGGACGCGGTCGACACCGAGCTGGTCGTGGGGGACCGCCGCTACGTCATCGTGGACACCGCGGGGGTGCGGCGCAAGGCGAGGGTCGACACCCAGCTTGAGGGCTTCGCGGTCTCCCGCTCCATCCGCACCATCGAGCGCTGCCACGTCACCCTGGTGGTGCTGGACGGCGGCGAGGGCGTCACCGAGCAGGACGCCCGCCTCATCCACCTGGCCGCCGACCGGGGCCGCGGCCTCATCCTGCTGGTCAACAAGTGGGACCTCGTCCGCGAGGACCCCGAGCGCAACGTGCGCGTGGTGGAGGACGAGATCGAGCGCCGGCTGCCCCACGCCCGCTACGCCCCGGTGCTCTACATCGCCGCGCTCACCGGCAAGGGCTGCCACCGCATCCTGCCCCTGGTCGAGAAGGTCTACGCCGAGTTCGACAAGCGCCTCACCACCTCCGAGTGCAACCGCTTCCTGCAGGAGGCGGTGCTCAACCACTCGGTCCCCCAGCGCCACAACCGCCCGGTCCGGCTCAACTACATGACCCAGATCCGGGTGCGGCCCCCCACCTTCGTGGTGTGGTGCAACACCCCCGAGGGCGTCGAGGAGCCCTACAAGCGCTACCTCGTCAACCGCATGCGGGAGCGGTACGGCTTCGAGGGCGCCCCGATCCGCATGAAGTTCCGAAAGAAGCGCCGACCGGGGGAGCCCATCGCGGGTTAAGAGGACATTTAATGTCCGCAGGAGCCCCCGTGGGCGTCATCCGCATCCTCGAAGACCACCTCGTCAACAAGATCGCCGCTGGCGAGGTGGTCGAGCGCCCGGCTTCGGTGGTCAAGGAGCTGGTGGAGAACGCCCTGGATGCCGGGGCCACCCGCGTCGAGGTGCGCCTGCGCTCCGGCGGCCGGCAGCTCGTCCAGGTCGTCGACGACGGCAGCGGCATGTCCCGCGACGACGCCCTGATGTGCCTGGAGCGCCACGGCACCTCCAAGATCCGCACCGAGCACGACCTCTTCTCGGTCGCCACCCTGGGCTTCCGCGGCGAGGCCATACCCTCCATCGCGTCGATCTCCAAGTTCGAGATCATCACCCGCCCCGCCTCCGACGAGGTCGGCAGCAGGATCACGGTGCACGGCGGCCGGCTGCGCCCGCCGGAGCCAGCGGGCTGCCCTGTCGGCACCCAGATCAGCGCGGCGAGCCTGTTCTTCAACGTGCCGGTGCGCCGCAAGTTCCTGCGCACGGTGCAGACCGAGCTGGGCCACTGCCTGGAGGCCGTCACCCGCCAGGCCATGATCCGCCCCGACGTCGACTTCACCGTGGAGCACGACGGCCGGGACCTCATCCGGTGCCCGGCGGTGGACAGCCGGCATGCCCGTGCCGCCGACCTGCTGAAGGCCCACGGCGCCGCGCTCATCCCCGTGGTCCTGGCCAGCGGCGACGTCGAGGTGGAGGCCCTCGTCAGCCCCGTGGGCGTCCACCAGGCCAATTCCGCGGGGGCGATGTACCTCTACGTCAACGGCCGCTACGTGCGGGACCCGACCCTGCGCCGCGCCATCAACGAGGCCTACCGCCACCTGGTGCCCAAGGGGCGCTACCCGGTGGTCGTGCTGGAGGTGCGGCTGCCGCCGGAGGAGGTGGACGTCAACGTCCACCCCAGCAAGATCGAGGTCCGCTTCCGCAACGGCCGCGATCTCTTCCGTTTCGTCGCCGACGGCCTGCGCGAGGGCCTCCAGGCCCACGGCATCCGCCGCCCGGTCTCCACGGCACCCGCCCGGGAGCGCGAGCAGCCCGCAGAGCAGCCGTCGGTGGGGCTGTTCGCGGCCGAGCCGGCGGCCCCTGCACCCCGTACGGCCAGCCCTCCGGCCCCCGCGCCCCGTACGGCCAGCCCGCCGGCCTCTGCGCCCACCCCAGCGCCTCGTGCCGCCGCGCCGCCTGCGCCCGGCGTACCGGCGCCGCGCCCGGCCTCCCTGCCCGCGCCGGCCCCCAGGCCCGTGGCCTCTCTCAGCCCTGCGCCGGCCCCGCGCCCGGTCAACCCGTCGCCGGCCCCCCGCCTCGCGCCCGTTCGCCAAGCGCCGCCGCCGGCTCCCCCAGCGCAGACCCCCCACGGCCCCGGGGCGCTGCTGCCCGTGCCGCGCTTCCAGGATCTCCGCGTCATCGGCCAGTTCGCCGAGACCTACATCCTGTGCGAGGGCGGGGGAGAGCTGATCATGATCGACCAGCACGCCGCCCACGAGCGGGTCACCCTCTACCGCCTCCAGCAGGATGCCCGCGAGCGCCTCGGCGGCGCCCAGCGCCTGCTCACCCCCATCATCGTGGAGCTGCCGGTGGGCCGGGCCGAGCTGCTCGCTGACCGCCTGGACGTGCTCGCCGACCTCAACCTGGAGGTCGAGCCCTACGGCGGCGGCGCGTTCGCCGTCTCGGCGGTCCCCCCCGGCCTGTCCAACGCCGACGTGCCCGCGCTGGTGCGCGACATCGCCGATGATCTCGCCGAGGGCGGCGCCGGCCTCGCCGGCCGCGATATCATGGACCACATGCTCGCCACGATGGCCTGCCACAACTCCATCCGCGCCCATCAGGCCCTCTCCCCCTACGAGATGCGCGAGCTGCTCAAGGCCCTCGACGCGGTGGACTTCGAGGTCTGCGCCCACGGCCGCCCGGTCGCCATCCGGGTCGACCAGGCCGAGCTGGAGCGCCGGTTCCACCGGTCCTGATTACAGGACAGCGGTGAAGATCCTCGTCCTCGCTGGCCCCACGGCCGCCGGCAAGACCGCCGCCGCGATGCGCGTCGCCGACCTCTGGCCGGGCGTGCGCCTGGTCTCGGCGGACGCGATGCAGGTCTACCGGGGCATGGACATCGGCACCGGCAAGCCCACCCCCGCCGAGCTGGCCCGCTACCCCCACGCCTGCGTCGACATCCGCGACTCCGACGCACCCTACAGCGCCGCCGACTTCGCCGCCGACGCCGACGCCATCATCGCCGAGGGCGCGCCCACGGTCATCGTCGGCGGGACGGGGTTCTACCTGCGCGCCCTGCTGGTCGGCCTCGCCCCCGCGCCCTCGGCGGACGAGGCCCTGCGCGCCGAGCTGGAGGCCCTGGATGACCCCCACGCCGCGCTCGCCCGGGTCGACCCCGTCCTCGCCGCCCAGCTCCACCCCAACGATCGGGTCCGCGTCATCCGGGGCCTGGAGGTCCACCGCCTGACGGGCCGCCCGTTCTCCGCGATCCATCAGGAGCACGCCTTCACCGCCCCCCGCCACCCCGCCGTCCGACGCTGGCTGGACCGGGACGATCTGGACGCCCGGATCGACGCGCGGGTCCTCAAGATGGTCGAGGATGGCTACGTCGAGGAGGTGCGCCGTCTGCTGACCTCCGGGGTGGACCGTGACTCCAAACCCATGCGATCCTTGGGGTATCGGTGGATGGGCGCCCACCTCCTCGACGACCTGCCCCTGGCCGAGGCCGTCCGCCTGACCCAGCGGGACACCCGGCGATTCGCGAGGAAGCAGCGGGGGATGCTGCGCTCCATCGGCGGCTTCGAGCAGATCGACGCCGAGGACTGGCCGGCGGTGCGCGCGGCGGCGACCGAGGCCTTCGGGCCGCCGCAGGATGAAGAAACCTGATCGGTGCGCGTCTTGTCTGGTGTCTGTAGAAGTGACACCCCGCGCCGGAGGCACCATGAGCGCACGCGCCCCGAGGGTCCTGCTGATGGCGGCCGCCGCGCTCATCGGGCTCGGCTCCTGCCAGCCGGCCACCCACACCGAGACCGTCCGCGTGCTGGCCTCGCCCGACCGCGTGGTGCTGGACGTCGACCTGGGCGAGGTCCGCATTGTCGGCGCGGACGTCGAGGACGTCGTCGCCGAGCGCTCCGTGCGGGGCCTGCGCGGTGCCTTGGCCCTGGACAGCCGCCGTGAGGGGGACGCCCTCTACCTGGAGGCCCGCTGCGTGGGCCTCATCGGCTGCCGCAGCGCCCACACCGTCACCGTGCCCCGCGGGGTCGACGTTTCCGTCAAGCTCGCCGAGGGCGTCGTCGAATTGGAGGGGCTGGAGGGCGTGGTCGACATCTCGGTGGGCGGCGGGCAGGTGCGCGGGCACGGGCTGGCCCCCCGGGAGCTGGCGCTCGCGGTGGGGGAGGGTCCGGTGGACCTCTCCCTGACCACGCCGCCGGAGCAGCTCACCGTCGCCGTGGGTGCGGGGGACGTGTCGCTCTCCCTGCCCGAGGGCCACTACGACTACGTCCTGGAGGCCGGCGACGGCGTGGTCTACGCCGACCCGGGGGCCGCCCCCCGGCCGGTGCTCGAGCCCTCGCCCCGCGTCGACGTGACCGTGGCCCGGGGCGACATCCACCTCCTGGACACCTGACGACCGCGGCGCGCAGGGCGGGGGTGTCCCCGCCGCGCGGACGCGATACAGGAGCCGCCCACGGAGGCGGCCCATGGACCTGATCCTCGACTTCGAGCGCCCGTTGATGGAGCTGTACAAGCGCATCGACTCGCTCGTCGCGCTGCAGGAGGCCGAGGGCCTCGACCTGTCGGCGTCCATCCAGCAGCTCCACCAGCAGGCCGAGCGGCTGCACCGCCAGATCTTCTCCGCGCTGACCCCCTGGCAGCGCGCGCTGCTGTCCCGGCACCCCCGCCGCCCGTACTCGCTGGACTACATCCAGGCCCTGTTCACCGAGTGGATGGAGCTGCACGGCGACCGCGCGGGCCACGACGACGCCGCCATCGTCACCGGCCTCGCCCGCTTCCACGAGCGGCCGGTGGCGGTCATCGGCCACCAGAAGGGCCGGAACACCAAGGAGAACCTCCACCGCAACTTCGGCATGCCCCGCCCCGAGGGCTACCGGAAGGCGCTGCGGATCATGCAGCTCGCCGAGCGGTACCGGCGCCCCATCCTCACGTTCATCGACACGCCCGGCGCCTACCCGGGGGTCGACGCCGAGGCCCGCGGGCAGGCCGAGGCCATCGCCCGCAACATCATGGAGATGTCGGCGCTCACCGTGCCCGTCATCTGCGTGGTCATCGGCGAGGGCGGCAGCGGCGGTGCTCTGGCCGTCGGCGTGGGCAACCGGGTGCTGATGATGGAGAACGCCATCTACTCGGTCATCTCGCCCGAGGGCTGCGCCGCCATCCTGTGGCGCGACCGCGCCGAGGGCCCCAAGGCCGCCGAGGCCCTGCGCATCACCGCCGAGGACTGCCATCGCTTCGGCGTGGCCGACGAGATCGTGCCCGAGCCCTCCTGCGGCGCCCACCGCGACCACCAGGTCACCTTCGAGAACCTGGACGCCGCGCTGGCCCGCCACCTCGACGAGCTGAGCGCCCTCGACGGCCCGACCCTGCGGCAGGACCGGTACGACCGCTACCGCCAGCTCGGTACGGTCCTGGAGATGGTGGGGGCGCCGGCGTGAGCGAGCTGCGGGTCTCCCCAGGGGGGGCGCTGCGGGGGCGGATCCGCTGCCCGGGCGACAAGTCCATCTCCCACCGGGCGCTGGTCTTCAACGGCCTGGCCCGCGGCAGCGCCCGCGTCACCGGCCTGCTGGACGCCCGCGACGTCCAGTCCACCGCGGGCTGCATGCAGGCCCTCGGCGCGCGCATCGACGGCGACCGCATCACCGGGGTCGCCGGCCGGTTCACCGAGCCCGGTGACGTGCTGGACTGCGGGAACTCGGGCACCACCATGCGGCTCCTGTGCGGGCTGCTGGCCTCACAGCCCTTCTTCTCGGTGCTCACCGGGGACGTTCACCTCCGGCGGCGCCCCATGCGCCGGGTCACCGGCCCGCTCACCGCGATGGGCGCCCGGCTGGACGGCCGCGACGGCGGACAGCGCGCCCCCATCGCCATCCGGGGCGGGGCGCTGACCTGCGGCCCCTACGACTCGCCGGTGGCCTCCGGGCAGGTCAAGGCGGCGATGATCCTGGCGGCGCTCTCGGCCCAGGGCACGCTGCGCTACACCGAGCCGGTCCGCTCCCGCGACCACACCGAGCGCATGCTGCGCGCGATGGGCGTGCAGATCGACGAGGGCGAGGGCGCTGTGCCCGCGCTGATCGTGCCCGGCGGCCAGGTGCCCGAGGCGCGCGACGTCGAGGTGCCCGGCGACATCTCCTCGGCGGCCTTCTTCCTGGTGGCCGCGGCCATCACCCCGGGCTCGGACCTGATCGTCGAGGGCGTCGGGGTGAACCCCACCCGCGCGGGGGTGCTGGAGGTGCTGGAGCGGATGGGCGCCAACATCGAGCCGCTCGACCGGCGCGTCGTCTCCGGCGAGCCCATCGCCGACCTGCGGGTGCGGCACAGCGCGCTCCGGGGCGTGGAGATCGGCGGCGCAGTCATCCCGCGGCTGATCGACGAGGTGCCGGTCCTCTCGGTGGCCGCAGCGTTCGCCGAGGGGGAGACCGTCGTGCGGGACGCCGGGGAGCTGCGCGTCAAGGAGAGCGACCGCATCGCCGCCACCGTGGCGGGGCTGCAGGCGATCGGCGGGCAGGTCGAGGAGCGCCCCGACGGCCTGGTCGTCGCGGGGGCACCGCCGGCCGGCGGTGAGGTGGACGCGCGGGGCGACCACCGCATCGCGATGGCCTTCGCCGTGGCCGGGCTGGCCGCGCCCGGGGGCACCCTCGTCCGAGACGTCGACAACATCGCCACGTCGTTTCCACAGTTCCCCAGCCTCCTGGAGCGCTGTCGTGCCTGAGCGCCCGTTCGCCATCGCGATCGACGGGCCGGCGTCGTCGGGCAAGGGTACCGTGGCCCGGATGGTGGCCCGCGCCCTGGACTTCGCCTACGTCGACACCGGCGCCATGTACCGGGCGGTCGCCCTCATCGGGGCGCGCCGGGGCCTGGCCCTCGACGACGGCCCCGCCCTGGGCGCGATGACCGACACCCTGGCCTTCGACCTGTCCTGGGCGGACGGTGCGCTGAAGGTCGTGGTCGACGGCGAGGATCTGAGCGAGGCCATCCGCACCGAGGTGGTGGGGCAGGGGGCCTCGGCGGTGGCGGTCCTCCCCGAGGTGCGGGCGGCGCTGCTCGGCCGCCAGCGCGCGCTTGCCGAGACGCGCCCGGTGGTCATGGACGGCCGCGACATCGGCACCGTCGTGCTCCCCGACGCTCCGGTGAAGGTCTTCCTGGACGCCCGGGCGGAGATCCGGGCGGCGCGTCGCCAGCTCGAGCTTCAAAGTCGGGGGGTGGAGCAGCCCTTCGACGAGGTGCTCGCCGACCTGCGCGCCCGGGACGCCCAGGACAGCCAGCGGGCCGCCGCGCCCCTCAGGATGGCCGATGATGGCATCTACCTGGACAGCAGCGCCCTGACCCCCCGCCAGGTCGCCGCGAAGGTCGTGGACATCGCGCGGGCACGGGGCGCTTGACGCGCCCGCGGTGCCGGGCTAACGATGCCCGTCCCAGCCCGTCGGACGCATGGGTTACCTGGCCAGGCCCCTCCCGACCGCTGGTGTTCAAGGCCCCGCTCGGGGCGCACGCTCTCTCTGTCAGATTCATCCCATTCAACCCCAGCCCTGGAGACCCGTCCCGGGCCTTCAGGTAGGAAACACATGAGCAACATTGATCTCGACGCCGACCTCGCCTCCCTCTCCCGGGAGAGCTTCACCTCCTTCTTCGACGACTTCCTCGATCAGAAGGACATCAAGGAACAGAGCGTCGTCACCGGTCGCGTGATCGGTATGGAAGGTGACTGGGTCACCGTTGACATCGGCTACAAGGCCGAAGGCCGCGTCCGCCTCGACGAGTTCGTCGACCCCGAGGGGCAGGTCTCCATCCAGATGGGCGACAACATCGACGTCTACCTCGACAGCATGGACGAGGAGCAGGGCGAGCTGGTCCTGTCCAAGGAAAAGGCCGACATGGTCAAGGCCTGGGACGAGATCGCCAAGGCCGTCGAGTCCGACGAGACCGTCACCGGCGCCATCGTCGCCCGGGTCAAGGGCGGGCTCTCCGTCGACATCGGCGTGAAGGCGTTCCTCCCCGGTTCGCAGGTCGACCTCCGCCCGGTCAAGAACCTCGACAAGCTGATCGGCGAGACCTACGACTTCAAGATCATCAAGTTCAACAAGAAGCGCGGCAACATCGTCCTCTCCCGCCGCGTGCTGTTGGAGAAGGACCGCGAGGCCAAGCGCCGCAAGACCGTCGAGTCCCTCCAGCCCGGCGTCATCATGGCCGGCGTGGTCAAGAACATCACGGACTACGGCGCCTTCGTGGACCTGGGCGGCATCGACGGCCTCCTCCACATCACCGACATGTCCTACGGGCGCATCAACCACCCCTCGGAGATGTTCGAGGTCGGCCAGAACATCGAGGTCAAGGTCCTCAAGTTCGACCCCGACAGCCAGCGCGTCTCCCTGGGCTACAAGCAGATCCGCCCCGATCCGTGGGACGAGGCCGACTACAAGTACCCTGTCGGCGCCATCGTGCGCGGCAAGGTCGTCTCCATCCCCGACTACGGCGCCTTCGTGGAGCTGGAGGACGGCATCGAGGGCCTGGTCCACATCTCCGAGATGACCTGGAACAAGCGGGTCAAGCACCCCTCCAAGCTCGTCGCCATCGGCGACATGGTCGAGGCCAAGGTGCTCGGCATCGACATGGAGAACAAGCGGATCTCCCTCGGCATGCGTCAGCTCGAGGAGAACCCCTGGGAGCGCATCGAGGACCGCTACCCCGTCGGCACCATCGTCCACGGCAAGGTGCGGAACATCACGGACTTCGGCATCTTCGTGGGCATCGAGGACGGCATCGACGGCCTCGTGCACATCTCGGATCTGTCCTGGGGCCAGCGCCTGCGTCACCCCAGCGACCGGTTCAAGAAGGGCGACGAGGTCGAGGCCCGCGTGCTGAACATCGACAAGCACAACGAGCGCTTCTCCCTCGGCATCAAGCAGATGTCCGACGACCCCTGGCTGTCGGCCCACGCCCGGTACTTCCTGGGCCAGGTCGTGCAGGGGCCGGTGGTCCACGTCGCCGACTTCGGGCTCTTCGTGGAGCTGGAGGACGGCGTCGAGGGGCTGGTCCATGTCTCCGAGCTGAACAACAACGGCCACGACTGGCAGGACCACTACCAGAGCGTCGAGACGATCAACGCGGTCATCCTGGCGATCGACCCCCACGACCGCAAGATCTCCCTCTCGGAGCGCGCCGCGGACGACGACGGTGAGACCCCCACGGACTTCTCCCAGCGTCAGCAGCAGTCCAGCGCTCGCCTGGGCGACCTGATGGGTGACATCGCCAGCCGCATGCGCGCTCAGGATGAGGACGAGGACTGAGCCCCCGTCATCCTGCGCAGGGGGCGCCGTTGACCGGCGCCCCCCTTGTGGCTACGGTTACTCCTCGCTGGAGTCCCGCTGATGTCCTCGATGTGGAAATGGATCGCCGCCCTCGTCGTGCTCCTGCTGGTCACGTTCCCGGTCGTGCTGTTTGTGCTGCAGAACCTGGGCCGCACCAGCCAGCTCTCGCTGAACATGGGCTTCGCGGCCTGGGAGCTCCAGCAGCCCATGCCGGTCCCCGCGCTGCTGGGCATCGCCTTCGGCGCGGGCCTGCTGCTGGGGGGCGGCTTTGCGCTGATGCGCGTCGTCTCCCTGGGCAGCGAGGTGCGTCGGTTGAACCGGGAGATCGCGCTGAGCGGCGACGGCAGCGGGACCTCTGGCTGGTAGCGTGTCGCGCGGGGAGCCACGGTGCGCGGTGACGGGCCCGGCCCCCTGTTCTTGATCGGCGTGGCGGCGGCCTTCGTGGGCGTCTTGTGGGCCACGTCGCAGACCGAGGTGCCGGAGCCTGCGGCGCCTGCGCCGGTGGTCTCGGTGCCTGCGCCGCCTGCGTCCGCTCCGGTGGTCATCGAGCAGGGGACGAGCCGGCCTGATGGCCGCGCGCCGCTTCAGCCCTCCAACATCCGGGACATCGACGCCCTGGGGGTCGAGGGGCTCGCGGAGCTGGAGGAGCAGCCCCTCCTGGTCGCCCTCGCTGTGATGAACGGCACCACGGCGGCCTGCGAACCGTGCTGGGTGGCGGGCGAGAGCCTGGCCACCTGCCTGGTGCAGCGGCGCGAGGTCTGCCCCGAGGCGGAGGCCCAGGCGCGCCGGGTCGTCCGGGGGGCGGCGGCCGGGGTCGATCCCCGCGCCCTCCAGGCCTCGATCCAGTTCAACGACGCGTGGCTGGACGTGCCCCCGATGGCGCTGGTGCGGCGCGGCCCGGACGCGCCGACGGTGCGGCTGGTGGTGGCGGTCGACTTCGCCTCGCCGTTCAGCGCGGACGCCCGCGTGGTGTGGACGACGCTGGCGCAGCGCTACCCCGACGGGCTCGCGGTGGAGTGGCTCCACGCCCCTCGTGAGGCCCCTGGGGCCCAGGCTGCGGCCCGCGCGGCCCTGGCCGCCGACCTCCAGGGCCGGTACGACGCGATGGCGCAGGCCCTGTTCGCCCTGCCGCCGGACACCTTCGCTGCGGACGTCGTCCCGGAAGCCGCGTTGAAGGCGGCGGCTGAGGAGGCCGGGCTGGACGTGGCGGCCTGGACCGCGGCGATGGACAGCGCGGCGGTCCGGGCGCGCCTCGACGCCGAGCGCGCGGCCGCGAGCACCCTCGGCGTCCGGGGGACCCCCACGGCGTTCGTCAACGGCTACCGGGTGCGGGGCCTGCGAGACATCGACGCCTACGCGCGCATCATCGATCTGGAGCTTGCGGACGCCGAGGCGCGCCCGTGAGCCGCGGGCGACGGAGCCCCCCGGGGACCCTGAACCCGGGGCGGCTGGCCGCAGGTCGCGCCCTGATGGAGGTCGATCGGGGCGGCCACCTGGATGACGCGCTGGGCGCGGGGCTGCCCGCCACCGACGCGGCCCTCGCGCGCCACCTGGCCTGGACGGTGGCCCGCCACCGGGGGCAGCTCGACGCCGCCATCCAGCGCACCGCCCGCCGGCCGGTCACCAGGGTGGACCCCCCGGTCCGCACCGCCCTGCGGGTGGGGCTCGCCGAGCTGCACCTCTCCCGAACACCCCCCCACGCCGCGGTGGATCAGGCGGTTCGGCTGGTGCAGGCGCTGGGCGCGGGGCACGCCAAGGGCTTCGTCAACGCGGTGCTCCGGAACGGTGCGCTGCCGCCCGATCCGGCGCCGACCCTGAACCACCCCGGCTGGCTCGTCGACCGGTGGACCGAGCGCTACGGCCCGGACGCCGTCGCCGCGTGGTGCCGCCGCAACGACGCGCCCGCGCCGCTGGCGGTAGTGTGCAGAGGGGCGCCTGAGGTCGAGGGCTGCGGCGTTCGGCCCGCCACCGCGGCGGGGCGCCCGGTCCCGGATGCCTGGTGGATCGACGACTTCAAGGGCGCGGTCACCCAGCTCCCCGGCTTCGAGGAGGGCGCGCTCTGGGTGATGGACCCGGCCGCAGCGGCGGTGGCCGACTTGTTGGACGCGCGTCCCGGCCAGCGGGTCCTCGACGCCTGCGCCGCCCCCGGCGGCAAGACGCTGCGCCTGGCCGCGACCAGCGCCCAGGTGACCGCCGCCGACCGCTCCCCGTCCCGTCTGGAGCGCCTCCAGGGCTCCCTGAGCCGCACCGGGCGCTCGGCTACCGTCCGCGTCGTGGACTGGGAGACCGACCCCTGGACCCCGACTGACCCCTTCGACGCCGTGCTCGTCGACGCGCCCTGCACGGGCCTCGGCACGCTGCGACGGCACCCTGAGATCCGCTGGAACCGACACCCCACCGACCCCGCCGCGATGGCCATCCGCCAGCTCGCCATCCTCCGCGCCGCCGCCCGCGCGGCGCGCCCCGGAGGCACGCTGGTCTACGCCGTCTGCTCCCCCGAGCCCGAGGAAGGCCCTGGTGTGGTCAGCCGCCTCCTTCAGGAGCGCGACGACCTCAAGATGGACGCTGAGCTGCTGACCGCCCCCCCCCACGCAGACGAGGACGCGCACTACGCGGCGAGGTTGCTGGTCATGGAGTGACCATGTCCACCAAGACCCCGATGTTCGAGCAGTACGACGCCCTCAAGGCGCAGCACAGCGACGCGCTGCTCTTCTTCCGCATGGGCGACTTCTACGAGCTGTTCTACGACGACGCCCGGGTCGTCTCCGAGCAGTGCGAGCTGACCCTGACCGCCCGCAACAAGGACTCGGACGGCGGGCCCATCCCCATGGCCGGCGTGCCCCATCACGCCGCGCGGGGCTACATCCGGGACCTGGTCGACAAGGGCTTCAAGATCGCCATCGCGGATCAGGTCGAGGACCCCCGCCAGGCCAAGGGCCTGGTGCGCCGCGAGGTCGTGCGGGTGGTGAGCCCGGGGGTGGGGCTCGACCCTGACGACATCGTGCCCCGGGAGGCCTGCTGGCTGGTGTCGGTCTGCGCCGCGGCGGGGGAGGGGCCCTGGGGGCTCGCGCTGCTGGACGTCTCCACCGGCGACCTGCGGGTCACCGAGACCCCCCTCAAGCAGGGCATCCTGGACGAGCTGGAGCGCGCGCGGGCCCGGGAGGCGGTGCTGCCCACCTCCCTGATCGAGGACGCCGAGCTGGCCGAGGCCCTGCGCGGGCTCACCGTGAACCCCCGAGAGGACCTGCTCTTCGACGTCGACGCCGCGCGGCGCAGCCTGGCCCGGCGCTTCGACCGGCCGGATCTCGCCGAGTTCGGCTGCCAGGAGCACGGCCCGTCCCTGGCCGCCGCCGAGGCGCTGCTCACCTACGCCCAGCAGAACGCCCGCACCGAGCTGCCCCACCTCACCCGGCTGCGGCCCTACGGCGTGACCGGCTTCATGGTCCTGGACAGCGCGACCCGGCGGAACCTGGAGCTGGAGCGCCCCATCCGGGGGACCGGGCGCAAGGGCACGCTGCTGCACCTGCTCGACCGCACCGGCACCGCGATGGGCGGCCGCATGCTGCGGGAGTGGATGGCCTACCCGCTGCTCGACCTCGACCGCATCTGCCAGCGCCACGACGCGGTGGGGTGTCTGGTGGAGGACGGCCTCAAGCGCCGCGACATCCGGGAGCACCTCAAGGCGGTCTCCGACATCGAGCGGCTGGCCGGCAAGCTGGCCCAGCGCACCGCCAACGCCCGGGATCTGGTGCGTCTGCGGGGCTCCATCGAGGCGCTGCCGGCGGTGCTGGCCTCGCTCGCCGAGCTGCCCCCCCTGGTCCACCTCATCCCGGAGGATCTGTGTGAGGACGTCGCCGCGCAGGTCGCCACCTGGCTGGTGGACGAGCCCCCCACCGCCATCACCGAGGGCGGGCTCATCCGCGCGGGGGTGGACGCCGAGCTGGACGAGCTGATCAGCCTGTCCCGTGACGGCAAGGCGCACATCGCCGCGATGGAGGCCCGGGAGCGTGAGGCCACCGAGATCAGCTCCCTCAAGATCAAGTACAACAAGGTCTTCGGGTACTTCCTGGAGATCTCCCGGGCCAACCTGCACAGGGTCCCCGAGCACTACCTGCGCAAGCAGACCCTCAGCAACGCCGAGCGCTTCATCACCCCCGAGCTGAAGGAGTTCGAAGAGAAGGTCCTGGGCGCCGACGAGCGCCGCAAGGCCCTGGAGGCCGAGCGCTTCGTGGAGCTGCGGGAGGCGCTCCAGCCGGCGGTGCCCCGCCTCCAGGTGCTCTCCCGGCTGGTCGCGGAGCTGGACGTCTACGCCGCGCTGGCCGAGGTCGCCGCCGACAACCGCTACGTGCGCCCGGAGATGGACCTGAGCTGCGCGCTCACGCTCACGGCCGCCCGCCACCCGGTGGTGGAGCAGCAGGACCTGGGCGAGCGCTTCGTGCCCAACGACGTCACCCTGCTGCCCCAGGGGCGCCGGCTGCTGATCGTCACCGGCCCCAACATGTCAGGGAAGTCCACGGTGCTGCGGCAGACCGCGCTGCTCGTGCTCATGGCCCAGATGGGGGGCTTCGTGGCGGCCGACGCCGCTCGGGTGGGCGTGTGCGACCGCATCTTCACCCGGGTGGGGGCCAGCGACGATCTGGCCTCGGGCCAGTCCACCTTCATGGTGGAGATGTCCGAGACCGCCAACATCCTGCACAACGCCACCGAGCGCTCGCTGGTGCTGCTCGACGAGATCGGACGGGGGACCTCGACCTATGACGGCCTGGCCATCGCCTGGGCCGTCGCGGAGGCCCTGCACGACCGCATCCGGGCGCGGGGCATGTTCGCGACCCACTACCACGAGCTGGTCCAGCTCGCCGACAGCCGCCCGAACGTGGCGAATGTCTCCGTCTCGGTGTCCGAGTGGGGCGAGAAGATCATCTTCCTGCGCCGCCTGAAGGAGGGCGGGGCGTCGCGTTCGTACGGGATCCAGTGCGCGCGCCTGGCCGGCATGCCCCGCCTGGTGGTCGAGCGCGCCAAGACCCTGCTGGTCGAGCTGGAGAAGCACGCCGCGGTCCACCCCACGCCCCAGCTCTCCCTGTTCGGCTACCAGGCACCCGCGCCAGCGCCCCCCCCGGTGGACCCGATCCGCGAGGCCCTCGCTGAGGTCGATCCCGACACGATGTCCCCGAGGGAGGCTTTGGACGCGCTGTATCGCCTTCGGGATCTCGCGAGGGGATAGACTGTTCGGCGTGCTCACCGCCTCGCTGCTGCTGCTGTCCGCTCTGTCCGCTCGCGCGGGGGAGCTGGAGCAGATCCGGGTGTTCGTCGGGGAGCAGCACAGTCAGGTGCTCCTGGTCGCCGACGCCCCGATGCAGAGCGGCGCACCGCGCGTCCTGCCTCGGGACGGCGCGCTGCCCGCCCGCGCCGCGGTGACCTTCGCCGGGGTCTCCATCGACGAGCGCCTGGAGGGCGCCTACCCCCGCCAGGGAGAGCACCAGCGCATCGAGGTGGACCAGGGCGGGGTGCGGCGGGTCCTGTTCAAGCCCGTGCGCACCGACGCCGGGCCCGGCGTGGAGCTGGTGGTCGAGCTGGACCAGCCCCGGGCCGCGACCGTCACCCCGGTGGGGCAAGCGGGCCTGCTGCTGGAGCTGCGGGTGCCCGGCGCCCCCGACGACCCCACGCTGCCTGACCCGGCGCTGCTGGCCCGCTGGATGGAGGGCGTCTCCCTGTCGCGCCAGGCGCCCACCAGCCCGCGCCGCGTCATCGTGGTGGACCCGGGCCACGGCGGCGAGGATCACGGCGCGGTCGGCCTCTCCGGCGCGCATGAGGCGGACGTGGCGCTGGCCTTGTCGCGCCGGGTCGCCCGCGAGCTGGAGGAGCGGCTGGACGTCGAGGTCGTGCTGACCCGCCAGGACGACACCTTCATCCCGCTGCGCGACCGCGCCGCGATGGCCAACGCCCTCGACGCGGTGGTCTTCGTGTCGATCCACGCCAACGCCGCGCCCGGCCCGACCGCCTGGGGCATCGAGACCTACTACGTCGACACGGCCTCCGACGCGGGCGCCGCCCGGGTCGCCGCGCGGGAGAACGCGATGGTGACCGAGTCCGAGGGCGAGCTGGACCGCATCGTCGCCCAGCTCGCGGTCGCGGGCACCAACCAGCTCTCCCGGGACCTCGCGGCGCGGGTGCAGCGCGAGGTGGTCACCCAGCTCCAGGGGGTCTTCGGGCCGCCCCAGATCCGGGACCTCGGGGTGAAGACCGCGCTGTTCTACGTGCTCGTGTCCACCCGCATGCCCGCCATCCTCTTCGAGGCCGGGTTCCTCACCCAGACCGAGGACGAGCTGCGGGTGCGCCACCCCATCTACCAGCAGGTCGCCGCCGAAGCCATCGCCGACGCCGTCGAGGCCTGGCTGGTCGCCCAGGAAGGGGGTCGGTGATGGACGCGGCGGTGGAGGGGTTCCTGAGCCACTGTCGCGTCGAGAAGCGGCTCGCCGACAACACGCTCGACGCCTACGCCCGTGATCTGGCCGAGCTGACCGCCTTCCTGGACGGCCGCGGCGTCCACGCCCCCGAGCGGGTGACCCGCGAGGACCTCGGCGCCTACATGGCCCACCTGCTCGACACCGGGCGCTCCATGAGCACCGCCGCCCGCCATAGGGTCGCGTTCCGCCAGCTCTTCCGCTTCCTGGTGCGGGAGGCCATCCTGGAGGAGGACCCCGCGCTGCTCGTGGAGGCGCCCCGGGTGCGCCGCAAGCTCCCGGTGACCCTCTCCGAGGTCCAGGTCGAGGCGCTGCTGGCCCAGCCGGACCCGGAGACCCCCATCGGCCAGCGCGACGCGGCCATGCTGGAGACGATGTACAGCGCGGGCCTGCGGGTCTCTGAGCTGGTGCACCTGCTCCGACAGAACCTCAAGCTGGACCACGGCTACGTGCTGGTCCGCGGCAAGGGCGACAAGGAGCGGGTCGTGCCGCTGGGGGACCGCGCCGCCGCGCTCGTCCGGCGCTACGTCAACGGCGCCCGGTGCAGCCTGGACCCCGCCCAGACCGAGCCCTGGGTATTCCTTTCCCCGCGCGGAGGCCCGTTGACCCGGGGCGCGTTCTGGTATCGCGTCAAGGGCTACGCCCGCACGGCGGGCCTGCCGTCCACCGTCTCGCCGCACAAGCTGCGGCACTCCTTCGCGACCCACCTGCTCAACCACGGCGCCGATCTGCGCGCCGTCCAGCTCATGCTGGGGCACGCCGACATCTCGACCACGCAGATCTACACCCACGTCGCCCGGGAGCGGCTGCGGGCCATCCACGCCGCGCACCACCCCCGGGGCGCCTGACGGAGAGCCCATGCCGACCGACCCCTGGATCAAAACGCGCCTGGCCCATCGGCACGACTGGACCGAGGGCCTCGCCACGTTCACCCTGGACGGCGAGGTCCCCGACTTCAACGCGGGGCAGTTCCTCCGCATGGGGATCGACGTGGGAGAGGACAAGCCGCTGAGCCGCCCCTACTCGGTGGCCTCGGCGCCCGGCCACCCCCTGGAGTTCTACATCGTGCTGGTGGAGGGCGGCGCGCTCACCACGCCGCTGTTCCAGCTTCCGCTGGGGGCCGAGCTGCTGGTCCACCCCCGGGCCGGCGGGGTCTTCACGCTGGACTGGGTGCAGCCCGCCGAGACCCTCTGGCTGGTCGCCACGGGCACCGGGCTCGCGCCGTACATCGCGATGATGCGCACGGAGGAGCCCTGGCAGAAGTTCCAGCGGATCGTGCTGATCCAGGGCGCCCGGTACCTGCACCAGATCGCCTACCGCGAGGAGCTGGACGCCCACGCCGCCGCCCACCCCGGCCAGCTCGTCCAGGTGAACCTCGTCACTCGCGAGGAGGCCGAAGGCGCAATAAGGGGCCGTGTGACCGAGCTGCTCGAAGACGGCCGGCTGGAGGAGGCCGCTGGCGCGGCCCTGACGCCGGAGACCTCCCAGGTGCTGCTCTGCGGGAACCCTGTGATGGTGCAGGAGATGCAGTCGCTCCTGGGAGATCGCGGCATGATCCGCAACCGCAAGCGCGCGCCCGGCCACGTCACCGTTGAGAAGTACTGGTAGTTCGCGGAGGCGGGATGGCTCGGATCGGAGTCGCGGTGTTGGGCGCCACCGGCATGGTGGGGCAGCGCATGGTCCAAATGCTCCAGGATCACCCCTGGCTGGAGCTGAAGGCGCTCTGCGCCTCGAAGCGCTCGGTGGGGCGGCCCTATCGGGAGGCGGCGCCCTGGCGCTTGGAGGACGACCCCCCGGCGGAGGTGGCGGACGTGGAGGTCCGCGCCTGTGACCCGGCGCACCTGCCCGACGGCGTTCGGCTGGTGCTCTCGGCGCTGCCGTCCTCGGCGGCCCAGGAGGTCGAGGCCGCCATGCGGGACGCCGGGCTGGCGGTGGTCTCCAACGCCTCCGCGTTCCGACAGGATCCGCTGGTCCCGCTGCTCATCCCCGAGGTCAACCCCGACCACCTGGCGCTCATCGACCGCCAGCCGGGGTCCGGCTTCATCGTGACCAACCCCAACTGCTGCGCCATCCCGCTGGCCCTGACCCTGGCCCCCCTGCACAGGGCCTTCGGGGTCGAGGCCGTCTGCGTGGCCACCTGGCAGTCGGTGTCCGGCGCGGGCTACCCGGGCGAGTCGGCCTGGGACATGGTCGGCAACGTCCACCCCCACGCCGGCGTGGAGGAGGAGAAGCTCTCCATCGAGCCCCGCAAGATCCTGGGGGGCCTCGACGCCCCGGCGGACTTCCCGGTGTCGGCGCGCTGCGTGCGGGTCCCGGTCGCCGACGGGCACCTGCTCTCTGCGCAGGTCCGGCTGAAGGGCGCCCCGAGCGTGGCCGCGGTGCGCGACGCCATCGCCTCGTACAAGCCCACCATCCCGGATCTGCCCAGCGCCCCCGACCCCCTGTTCGTCATCACCGACCGGCGGGACCGGCCCGCGCCGCGCTTCGACGCCTGGCGGGGTGAGGGCATGGCGGTCACCGTCGGCCGCATCGAGCCCTGCGCCGTCATGGGCATCAAGCTGTTCTGCCTGGCGCACAACACCGTGCGCGGCGCGGCGGGCGCGGCCATCGCGGACGCTGAGCTGCTGGTCGCGACCGGACGCCTGGGGGGATGAGGGTCCTGATCCTGACCCTCGGGGTCGTGGGTCTCGTCGTGGGGTGCGCCGTCGGCGCCCAGCAGAGCACCGCGCCCCTCCACCCCCCGCTGTTGGAGGAGACCCCGGCCTACGCCGCGAAGCAGGGCTACGACAGCTACCGCCACACCCAGGGCGGCAGCGCGCTGGAGGGCTGGGCGGACCTGGTGCTCGCCCGGAACCCGCCCCGGCCCGACGGACCCCTGCTGGTCGATCGCTACCACGCCACCAAGCAGCCCGAGGACAGCGACCTGGGGCTGGAGGACTACAGCTACCCCCGCATGCACGGCATGGCGCGGGCTTTCACCCCGTTGACCGAGGCCGGGGTGGCTGTGGAGCCGGTCACCGCCCCGTGGACCGCGCGCCGCCTGGGGGGCGCCAGCGCGGTGTTCATCAACCTCGTGAGCGGCAACAACCCAGGCTTCCGCTGGTCGGAGGTCGTGGCGCTCGACGCCTTCGTGCGCGCGGGCGGCGGCCTCTTCCTGGTGACGGATCACAGCAACTGCTACTTCCACGCCGAGATGCTGCGCCCGCTGGCCGAGCGGCTGGGCTTCGAGCTGCGGCCGGAGACGGCGGCGGATCAAGGGCCGGGCCGCACGCTGTCGCCCTCCACGGTAGCCTGGCTGCGCATGCTGCCGGTGGTGGACCACCCGGTCACCCGAGGCGTGCGGGCCTTCGGCTTCATGACGGGCGGCGCGCCCAGGCCTGCGGGGCCCTTCGTCGCTCTGGCGACCACCTCCGAGCAGGGCTGGGCGGACCGGTGGGACCCTTGGCGCAAGCCGAAGTCTGCGGGCTTCACCGGGGACCTGGAGCAGCAGGACGACGAGCCCTCCGAGGCCGTGCCCACGGTCATCGCGGGCCAGGTGGGGCAGGGCCGCGTGGTGGTCTTCGGGGACCAGAACGCTCTGGGGGCCACGCTCATCGGCTTCGAGGAGACCCACCGCCTGTTCGCCAACGCGATGGGCTGGCTGATCGGGCGCGACCTCCCGGTGGAGATCCGGGGCCCGGCCTCGGTGACCACGCTCACCGGGCCGCGCTTCCTGTGTACGGCGGCGGCGCCCTACGCCTACCGCACCCTGCAGGTGCAGCTCCAGCGGGTGGCCGGGGTCGCCGGGCGGCCCGAGTTCTGCACCGCAGACGGACCCCTGGCGTCGCGGCGGCTGCTGGTGCTTCCCGAGGCGACCCGGGGAGACCTGGGCGCGCTGCTGGAGGGTGCGGAGCGGGCGGCGGTGCTGCTCACCCCCGGCCATCCTGCGGCGGCCTGGGCCGGGCTGGAGGTCTCGCCTGCCGAGGGGCCGGCGGCGTCGGGCTTCCGGTGGCTGAGTCCCCTGGAAGGCCCGCCCCATGCGGTCTTCAGCAGCGCCACCCTCCAGGAGACCGGCGCGGTCGCCCCCGCTGCAGTCGTCGGTGCGGACCTGGAGGTGCTCGCCGAGGACACCGCCGGCCGACCGCTGGTCATCCGTACGCGCCGCGGAGACACCGAGCTGCTCCTGGTCCTGGACCCCGCGCTGCTCGCCAACGCGCGCATGGGAAACGAGCGGGAGAAGCCCCAGGAGGGCGCCCCGGAGCTGGCCGCCGCGCACCGGACGGCGCTCCGCCTGATGCAGTGGCTGGTGGGCTGAGTTCTACCAGAACCAGCGGCGTCGGCGGCGGGCCTTGGGCTCCTCCGGGTCGGCGCCGTCGGGCCTGGTGGGCTTGGTGGGCTTGCGGTCGACGCCGCGCAGGCCGTCGAGGATGGCGCTCATCACGCCGTTGGCGCAGCCGTTGGTGGGCTCCTCGCCCCGGGTGAACAGCTCGGTGCCGCACTCGGTGCACAGCCCGGCCTCGAAGCCGCCGACGCAGAACTCGGCCTCCACGACGTCCCGGGACAGCTTGAACGCGCCGCCAGCGGTGCCCGTGCCGGCCATGAAGCGTGCCCAGGTGGGCAGCGCGGCCTTGGCGCCGGAGAGGCCCGTGGAGCTGCCCTGGTCGAAGCCGACCCACACCGCCACGGCCAGCTCGGGGGTGAACCCGGCGAACCAGGCGTCGCGGTAGTTATCGGTGGTGCCGGTCTTGCCGCCGAGCGCGCCGGTGGCCCCGAACCGGGCCGCGGAGGCGCCCGTGCCCTCGGCGATGACGGTCTGGAGGACCGAGGTGGCCAGGGCCGTGGCGCGGGCGGACGCGACCCGCTCGGTGAAGGGCTCGACGTTGAGGCGCAGCTTGCCGTTGTCGTCGGTCACCGCGCGCAGGAGCTGCGGGCGGGCCGCCACCCCCTGGCCCGGGAACACGGTGTAGGCCCCGGCGAGCTGCACCGGGGTGCCCTCGAAGGCGCCGAGCGCGGCGGAGGGCAGGCGCGTGGCGTTCTCCAGCCCGGCGTCGACGTAGAGGGCCTGGAGGCCCGGCGCGCCCACCATCTCGGCCAGCAGCACCGCCGGGATGTTCCGGCTGGCGGCGATGGCCTGACGCACGGTCAGCTCGCCGACGTACTGGCCATCGTAGTTGGTGGGTCGCCAGGTCTTGCCGTCGACGGTGCGCTCGAGGGGCTCGTCGACGAGCGTGGAGGCGGGGGCCAGCTTCCGGTCCCGCTCGAAGGCGGCGAGCATGGTCAGGGGTTTGACCGTTGAGCCGAGCTGCCGGGCCGCCAGGGTGGCGCGGTTGAACTGGGACTCGCCGTAGTCCCGCCCGCCGACCAGGGCCACGATGGCGCCGTCGCGCACCCGAACCGCCACCAGCGCTGCCTGCACGCCCTTCGTCTCGGGGTAGGCCTCCTCCAGCCGGGTCATGGACTCGGCGAGCACCCGCTCGGCGTGGCGCTGGAGCAGTGGGTTGATGGTGGTGTGGAGGTTCACGCCCTCCTGGACCAGGATGGCGTCCCCCAGGGCGGCCTCGGCGGCGTCCACCGCCGCGTCCACCGCGTAGGGGGCCACGCGCCCGCGCACCCCCGAGACGACCTTCAGGGGCTTGGCCTTCTCGCGCTCGGCGTCCTCGGCGTCCAGCCAGCCTTCAGCAGCCAGGCGGTCCAGGGCCAGATCCCGGCGCTCCTTCGCGCGATCCGGGTGGCGCAGGGGGTTGTAGGTGTTGGGGGAGGAGATGATGCCGGCCAGGGTGGCGGCCTCCCCCAGGGAGACGCGGTCGACGGGCTTGCCGAAGTAGGCCCGCGCGGCCTGATCCGCGCCGCAGATGGCCGCCCCCCCGGCCTGGCCCCAGTAGATCTCGTTGAGGTAGAGGGCCAGCAGCTCGTCCTTGGTGAGCTGGCGCTCCAGGGCCAGCGCGAGCAGCAGCTCCCGCGCCTTGCGGGTGTAGGTGCGCTCGGGCGACAGGAACAGGTTCTTGGCGAGCTGCTGGGTGAGGGTGCTGCCGCCCTGGACCGAGTCCCCGGCCACGACGTTCACGTACACCGCCCGCAGCAGTCCCAGGGGGCTGATGCCGTTGTGGCGGTAGAAGCCGGCGTCCTCCATCGCGAGCACGGAGAGCCGGAGCTGCTCCGGGAAGTCCTCCAGGGCCCGAGGGTTGCGGTCCTCGTTGTCCGAGCCGCGCAGCGTGGCCAGCACGGTGGGCGCGAGCACCGCTGGCGCCTTGGGGGAGACCGAGCCGACCTGGCCGTCCCGGAAGGTGATGAGGATCTCCTCGCTGCCGGTGGCCCAGCCAGGGCCCTTCTGCGGCGTGTTCAGCACCAGCAGGGTGTTGTCCCGGAGCTGGAAGTCCCCCGGGCGCGCGGCGTGGTCGACTCGGGCGTAGCCCGCCCCCTGGAGGTCGCGGGCGAGGTCCTCCGGCTCCACGGCCATGCCGGGCCACACCTCGATGGGCCCGGACCAGACCCGGCCTGGAAGATCCCAGATGCCGGTGGACAGGCGCTGCTGAACCTCGGCTTCGGCCGACCGGTAGAGGCCGTAGACCACGATCGCGCCGCCGATGGCCAGCCCGATGAGGGAGGCCAGGCCCAGCCGGACCACGCGGCGCAGAGCACGCCGGAAGAACCCCGGGCTGCTGGGGGCCTTGGCCGCAGGCTTTCGCGCAGCGGTGCCCTTGCCCTTGGCGGGCCTGCGGGCGGATCCCGTCTTACCGGACCCGGATCGGCCGGATTGGCGCTTCGCCATGGATGCTGAGGGGGCGCGGGGGTGCGCGGAGGAGGAGGGGAGGGTGCGCGGGCCAGGGCGGCCTGCGCGGCAGGGAGGAGGCGGCTAGTGGATCGAGGAGCTGACGATCAGGTAGACCGTGAAGCCGAACGCGAACATGACCCCGATGACGGGGACCAGGACGGTCAGCGCGTCAGTGAGGGGGGCGGCGTTCTCCATGTCGTTGTGGCCGTGGTCGGACATGGTCATTCCTGGTGAGGGGTTCTGAGGTCTGGAAGCCCTAACACGTCGGCCCCGTCGGCCGCCACCGCGCGGCGGCCCTTGCCGGAGCAGAGGCCGATGGGGTAGGTGGGCGCATGTTTCCTGCCTCCTCCATCTCCGAGACCCTCGAGAAGCGCTCCGAGCGCGACACCGCGCGCAAGCGCCTCAAGCACATGCGCCCGCTGCGGGGCCTCCGGGGGACCCCGCTGGCCGAGGTCACCCGGGTGCTCGCCGAGACCTGGCGGAAGCACCCGCCCCGCCTGCCCGCAGACGAGGACGCCCTGCACACCCTGTTCTGCACGGCGTTCGAGGACGGCCTGGTGGCCGTGGGGCTGCTCGCGGCGGTGACCCCGGACGCGCCCCACGAGGCCCTCGATCTGGCGGAGCGTTGGATGGAGCTGGTGGACGACACCGACACCGCCGAGGCGATCGGCTGGCTGGTGCTGGGGCCGGGCCTGCTCGCGGCGGGGGAGCCCCTGGGGGCCAGCCTGACGGGCTACGCCGACCACGAGCGCCCCTACGCCCGACGCGCGGCGGTGCTCGCGACCCTCGCGGCCCTGCCCGAGCCCTTGTCCGGGCCGGCAGCTGCCGCGCTGCGCGAGCGCATGGGGGAGCGCCGGATCCGCTTCGTGGACGCGCCGATCAGCGCGGAGATCGAGCCGGTCATCCGAGCCTTCCTGCGGGACCCGGATCCCCACGTCCGCAAGGCCCTCTCCCGGGTGCTCCGGAGCTGGGCGACCCACGACCCCGACGCCGTCGAGGCCATGCTGGCCGACGTCCGGGGCGGGGTCCCCCGCATGCTCCGGGACGAGGCGGAGCGCGGCATCCGCAAGGCCCGTCGCCCCAGCCGCGCGCGGCCAGCGGGTGACCCCGGGTGAGGCGCGGCTTTGACTCCTGGCCCCCCCTCGTCCTACCATCGGGCGGATTCCTGAACAGGGAGGCCGAGCATGTCCGAGCACCAGGGTCCCGTCACCCAGCAGAACCTGTCCACCATCGCCGCCGTCGCGTTCATCCTCGCGCTGCTGTCGCTGGCCATCAACTTCTACAACTACCAGCGGACCAACTCGGTCGTGCGGGGCACGGTCAAGGTGGACTACCAGGCCTCCCAGCGCGAGGCGGCGGTGAACGAGCGGGTCTCATCGCTCGAGTCCCAGCTCAAGGAGCTGCAGGGTCGCCTGGACGCCGCCGAGGCTGCGGCTGCGGCCGCTGCGGCTCCCGCCGAGGGCGAGGCGCCCAAGTAGGCGCCCTCGGAGCAGCCCCATGACCGCGCCGGAGCGGCTCACGGCCGTCGGCGCGGGGCTGGAGCAGCTCTATGCGCAGACCGACTTCCAGGCCCGGCTGCGCACCGACCCGATCCGCTTCCCGCGCCGGTACACCCGGCATGAGGACGTCGAGATCGCGGCGGTGCTCGCGTCCGGGTTCGCTTTCGGACGGGTGACCCTGTTCGGGCCCGTGCTCGAGGGCCTGTTCGACCGGATGGACGCGCAGGGCGGGCCGCGGGCCTACATCGACCACTTCGACCCCAACGTGGAGGGTCCGGCGTTGGCCCCCGTGGTCTACCGGTGGGTTCGGGGGCCGGACCTGGTGGTGCTGTTCGGCGCGCTGCGCCGCGTGCGCGCGCAGCACGGGGGGCTGGAGCCTCTCTTCGGAGGGGGCTCGGCGCGCGCCGCGCTGGAGGGCGCCGCGACGGCGCTGGAGCAGGAGGCCCGCGCCGTCGCGCCCTCCGGGTCGCTCAGCCGAGGGGTGCGCTACTTCCTGAGCCGCCCCTCCACGGGCTCGGCCTGCAAGCGCTGGAACATGATGCTGCGGTGGCTGGTGCGCCCGCCCACCGAGGGGGTGGACCTCGGCCTGTGGACCTGCTTGCGCCCTGCGGACCTCGTCATGCCCCTGGACACCCACGTCATGCGCATCGCGCGCTTCCTGGGCCTCATCCGCACCAGCACCGCGAGCTGGAGGGTGGCGGAGCAGCTCACCGCGCAGCTCCGCCGCATCGACCCCCTGGACCCCGTGCGGCTGGACTTCGCCATCGCCCACCTGGGCATCTCGGGGGCCTGCAAGGGGGTACGGGACCCCGAGGTCTGCTCGCCCTGCCCGCTGCGTAAGGGCTGCGACGCGCCGCCGCCCAGCGTCAGGACGGTGGCGGGCCGGTGAGGGCCCCCAGGAAGGCCTCCAGCGCGTCCAGGTCCGCCTGAGAGAGGCGCAGGGGCTCCAGCGTCAGCTCGCGGTGCCCGAACGCGGGCTTGCCGGGGAGGACCTGATAGAAGGCCAGGACGTCGGTGAGGGCGGCGAACCGGCCGTCGTGCATGTAGGGGGCCGTCTCCGCGACGTTGCGCAGGGTGGGGGTCTTGAAGGCGGTGATGAAGTCGGGGAAGTCCGGGTTCAGGTAGCGCAGCTCGGGGCAGTCCTCGGCGTCGCTGTAGGCGCTCTGGCAGTTGAAGGGGGCGTCGAGCACCAGGCGGGCGCCCACCGCGCGCCCCATGTCGGGGGCCTTGCCCTCTGGGATCGGCAGGCCCAGGTTGTGGAAGGCGTCGTCGGTCAGCATGGGGCCGTTGTGGCAGTTGATGCAGCCGGCGTCGCCGATGAACAGGGACAGGCCGCGCTCCTGGGCGTCGGTCAGGTGTCCGCCGCCGGTGGGGTCGCCCGCCTGCAGCGCGGCGGCGTAGCGGTCCAGGGCATTCTCCCCGGGGAGCAGGGTGCGCTCAAACGCCTCGATGGCCTTGGCGACGTTCGCGAACACCCGGTTGACGGCGTCCTGATCGGCCTCGGTCATGGCGATCCAGGCCTTGTGGTCGGGGCCGTTGATGAAGCCGGGGTCGGGGCGCCCCTCGACCGGGAAGCGCGCGCGGTCCTCCAGGGGCGGGAGCGGTCCGAACAGCGCCTCGTAGCGGTCGCGGTAGTGGGTGGCGACGAGGTGCGCGATCTCCAGGCGGTTGGTGCCGTGTTCGGCGGCGCTCTCCAGCGGCCCCTGGGCCTGGGACCACAGGCTGTCGGCGCGCCCGTCCCAGAACAGCCAGGCGGCCCACTGGGCCCCGACGATGGTGGGGGCGTGGCGGGTGGTCTGGCCCAGGCCCTCGGAGAGGGGCTTCGGATCCGCGAAGTAGTGGCCGGGGTCGTGGCAGGTGGCGCAGGACACCTCGCCGTTGCCCGACAGCCGGACGTCGAAGAAGAGGTCGCTGCCCAGGGTGGCGGCGTCGGGGTCGTCCGCGACCCGGTTTGTCGGCGAGGGGGGCAGCTCGGGCACGCCCGCGATGGAGGCGATGAGGGCGCGCTCGGCGGGGCTCCAGCCGCCGGGCTGCTGGGGGGTCGAGGGGTCCGGGGCGCTCCCGCAAGCGAGCAGGACGGCGATGATGCCGATCACGGCGCCATCTCGTAAGGGATGACCGCGCGGTCGCTGCCCGCCGGACCCTGCACGTCGACGGAGACCGTCCACCGGCCGGGCATGTGGAACTTCATGCCGGTGGTGCGGTAGACCCCGTCGGGGTGCGTGCAGGGGGCCTCGGCGCAGCCGGGGGGCGGCTCGTTGACCGGCTGGGTGGACATGCCGTGCCCGTGGTCGGGCATCTGGGCGTCGATGGCCACGACGGCGTCGGTGACCGGAGCGCCACCGCGCGCGTCGCGAACGGTGGCCTGGACCTCGAACAGCCTGGACAGGGGAGGGGGCTCGGGCGTGAACGCCAGCTCGACCCGGTAGAGGCCGCGCTGGGTCAGCGCGCCGGCGGGCTCATCCTGGGGGGCGGTGTCCGACGTGGCGCAGGCCAGGGACAGCAGCAGCAGGATCACGATCGGCTCCCGGAGAGCGCCGGTGCGGCGGAGCCCCGGGTCTCCGCCCGGTACCAGCGCACGAACATCACCCCGATGGAGCCCCAGATCACGATCCCGGCCGGCACCCACATGATCACGCCGCCCAGCCGCTGGTCTGCGATGGGGTCGAGGCCCCAGACCCGGGGAACGTGGGCGTACCAGGAATAGAGGACGTCCGGCGCCACCGTGATGAAGGCGCCCAGGGCCTTCATGGGCAGGCCGAGCAGGAACAGGTAGGCCATCTTGCCGAACATGCCCAGGGACTTGAGGCTGGGGGCCTCACCCAGGATGGGCCACCAGCACACCACGGCGGTGACCATGAACATCAGGTGCTCGGTGATGTGGATGGGGTGGGACTCCATCGTGTGGTCGTAGAAGCGCGGCATGTGCCAGATGACCAGCACCATGTTGTAGACCAGGAAGGCCGGGACGGGCCGGGTGGCGGCCCGGGCCAGAGCCTTGAGCACGCCGTCTCCGAGCAGCCCCTCCACCAGCCACCCTGGCAGCCCCAGGATGAACAGGTAGGGCACCACCAGCGTGAGCAGCAGGTGCTGCACCATGTGCATGGAGAAGAGGTAGTTGTCGCTGAGGTGGTGGATGGGGCCGTTCAGCGAGAGCAGGATCACGCCCATCGAGCCCAGGAAGCACGCGATGTGCCGTCGGCTCACGGAGGGGGCCCAGCCCCGCTTCTCACGGAGCGGACCGACCGCGTAGAGATAGAACGCGGCCATCAGCGCGCAGCCGATGACCGTACTCGGGTGGACCGACAGATCCATCCAGACGCCGGGAGGGGCGTCGGGGAGCTGGGAGTAGTCCGTGACCTCAAGGATCGGGGCGATGCCCTGGTGGGCCCAGGCCTCCCCGCTGAGCAGCCAGGTGGCGAGGGCGACGAAGCCAGGCATCTTGCCTCCTACTGACCCCCGCCCAGCCCGTGGACGTAATCGGCGACCGCAGCGACCCCGGCCTCACCGACGACCGGCGTCCAGGAGATCATGGCGGTGCCAGGCACGCCGTTGGTGACGGTGTTCTTGATGTCGGCGAGGGTGCCGCCGTGCAGCCACTCGCCGTCGGTCAGGTTGGGTCCGACCCCGCCGGTGGCGTCAGCGCCGTGACAGGCCACGCAGTTGGTCTGGAAGATCTTGGCGCCGTCGGCCGCCGCGACCTTGGCGGTGCCCTCAGAGCCACCCTCGGTGCCGCCCTCTTCGCCGTGGGCCGGCGCGGCGGGGGCCTTCTCCGCGGCGAGGACATCGGCCGCGACGAAGCCGCGCACCGGACCGGTGTAGGCGGTGCGGTACTCGGGCCGGTAGTCCGAGAAGAGCACGTACACCACGCTGATCATCACGATGGCGAGCAGCAGGGAGGGGATGAAGAGCTTCTTGTAGATCGCCTCGTCAAACCACAGGTGCATGAACAGCATCACGACCGCGCTGAACTTGGCCGCAGAGAGGAAGAGCAGCAGGCCCGGCCCCAGCGGGTACAGGTTGAACAGCGGACCCAGCTCGATGCCCGTGATGATGCCCAGCACCACCGCGACGATGGTGTAGAAGCCGACGGTGGGGTGGAAGCCACCGTCGTGGTGGGAATCGTGGTCACTCATGACGCCCACTCCATGAGGTAGACGAGGGTGAAGATGGCGATCCAGACGATGTCGACGAAGTGCCAGTACAGGCCGGCCACCTCGACGTTCAGGTGGGTCACCTTGCCCTTGTGCTTGGTGAAGCTGGTCGCCACGACCAGGAGCAGCCACAGGACACCGATGCTCACGTGGGTGCCGTGGAAGCCGGTCAGCACGTAGAAGCTGGACCCGAACAGGTTGCCCTGAAGGGAGAGGCCCTCCAGGTAGAAGTGGGTGAACTCGTAGCCCTGGAAGCCCACGAAGATGGCGCCCAGCAGCGCGGTGGCCGACAGCCAGAGGCGGGTCTTGAACAGGTCCCCGCGCTGGATGGCCGCGACCGCGAGCACCATCGTGAACGAGCTCATCAGCAGGTCGAAGGTGGAGATCGAGGTGACGGCGACCGAGAAGACGTCCCGGGGGTAGGGGCCGTTGGCGAAGAGCTGGTCCTTGCCACGGTAAGCCAGGTAGGTCGCGATGAGCGATCCGAAGAGCATGCAGTCGGAGGCGAGGAACATCCAGAACGCGAGCTTGATGTTGGGGACACCGAAGCTTGGCGGCGGATGTTCGTGGACCGACGCGGCGGCGTGATCAGACACGATGGTATTCCTCGAAGGTGCTTGGGGAGACGGTGGAAATCAGGCCGGCTCGAAGTTCCAGGAGACGATGGAGACCACGACGATGAGCGCGCCGGTGACCAGGACGACCGGGTGGATCATGAGTCCGCAGAACACGGTCAGCACACCGAAGGACGTCAGCATCGGCCAGTAGGAGCCCGGCGGCATGTGGATGTGCAGCTCGTCGGGGAGGTCCTCGGCCATCTCGGTGGTGTCGTCGGTGGCGTCGCCGTACTTCTGGTCCCAGAAGGGGCGGTCGCTGGTGACGTTGGGCATCAGGTCGAAGTTGTGGACCGGGGGCGGGGAGCTGATGGTCCACTCCAGGGTCGCGGCGTCCCAGGGGTCTCCGCCCGCCACCTCGCCGTCACGCAGGCTCTTCACGATGTTGATGAAGAAGATGAGCACGGAGAAGGCCAGGGCGAAGGCGCCGATGGTGGCCATGAAGTTGTACAGGTCCCAGCCCAGCCCGCCCTCGTAGGTGAAGATGCGACGGGGCATCCCCTGCATCCCCAGGAAGTGCATGGGGAAGAAGGTCACGTTCAGCGCGACGAGCCCGAGCCAGAAGTGGGCCTTGCCCAGCTTCTCGTCCAGCAGCCGCCCGGTGACCTTGGGGAACCAGTAGTAGATGCCCGCGAACAGGCCCATGATGGCGCCGCCATAGAGCACATAGTGGATGTGCGCGACGACGAAGTAGGAGTCCTGCTGCTGGAGGTCGATGGGCGGAGAGGCGTGCATGATGCCCGACAGGCCGCCGATGGTGAACATGCTGATGAAGCCCAGCGCGAACCACATCGCGGTGGAGAACCGGATGGAGCCGCCCCAGATGGTGGCCAGCCAGTTGAAGATCTTCACGCCCGTGGGAACCGCGATGAGCATGGTGGCCATGGAGAAGGCGGTGTCCGCCACCGGACCGAGGCCGGTGGTGAACATGTGGTGCGACCACACGCCGAAGCCCACGAAGCCGATGAGGATGCCCGAGAAGATGACGAAGGGGGCGCCGAACAGCGGCTTGCGGGAGAAGACCGGGAGGACCTCGGAGACCATGCCCATGGGGGGCAGGATGAGGATGTAGACCTCCGGGTGGCCGAACAGCCAGAAGAGGTGCTGCCACAGCAGGGGGTCGCCGCCGGCCTCGGGCACGTAGAAGTTGGTGCCGAAGAAGCGGTCGAAGCTGAGCAGGATGAGGGCGACGGTGATCATCGGGAAGGAGAGGACCACCAGGAACTGCACCACCAGGGTCATCCAGACGAACACCGGCATGCGCATCAGGGTCATGCCCGGCGCCCGCATGTTCAGGATGGTGACGATGAAGTTGAACCCGGCGGCCAGGGACGCGATGCCCAGGATCTGGAGACCCAGGGCCCAGAAGTCCACCCCGATGCCCGGGGAGTACATCGACGAGGTGAGGTTGGCGTAGCCGAACCAGCCGGCCGCCGGGGCCTCGCCGAAGAAGAAGCTCGCGTTGATGAAGATCCCGCCGAACAGGAAGGTCCAGTAGGAGAACGCGTTGAGCCGGGGGAAGGCGACGTCGCGGGCCCCGATCATCAGCGGGACCATGTAGTTGAAGAACGCCGCCGACATGGGCATGACCACCAGGAAGATCATGGTGGTGGCGTGCATGGTGAACAGGCCGTTGAAGAAGTGGGCGCTCACCAGGTCGTTGTCGGGGACGATGAGCTGGGCGCGGATGGTCAGCGCCTCGATGCCACCGACGAGGAAGAAGAACAGGGCGGTCGCACCGTACAGCACGCCGATCCGCTTGTGATCGACGGTGGTCAGCCAGCTCCAGATCCCTGTGAGCTTCTCTTCTTGGCAGTAATCCGGAAGGACGATCGCAGGAGTAGCCATCTATGTCTCCGACGTTCCAGCACTTCTGAAAGGGGGTAGGGTCCCGCCTGCGCAGGCCGCTCTACTTGAGGGAGTGCAGGTAGGCGACCAGGGCTTCCACCTGCTGGTCGTTGAGGTTGAGGTTCGGCATCGTCGCCCCAGGCTTGAGGGCCTGGGGGTTGTGCAGCCAGGCCGACAGGTTCTCGGGGGTGTTGTCGAGCCGGTCGGCGGCGAGGTGGGTGCGGCTGCCGAAGTGGGAGAGGTTGGGCGCGAGGTAGGCCTGCGCGTTGGTCGGGTCGGTGGAGTGGCAGGCGATGCAGCCCGCCGACAGGAAGGTCTGCTGCCCGGCCGCCGCGAGGGGGTCGGAGGACTGGGCGGCGGACGCCTTGTATCCATTGACCCAGCGGTCGAAGTCCTCGGGGGTGTGGACCACCGCCTGCATGCGCATCAGGGCGTGGCTGTCGCCGCACAGCTCGGCGCACTGACCGAGCAGGGTGATGCTGTCCTGGCCCTCGGGCGGCATGTCGGCCTTGAACCAGATGTGGTTCACCTTGCCGGGGATGAGGTCGCGCTTGCCGCCCAGGCGGGGGATCCAGAAGCTGTGCAGCACGTCACCGGTGTGCAGCTCGAGGTGGACCTGCTTGCCGGCCGGCACATGGATCTCGTTGCCGATGACGATGTCGTCGTAGTCGGGGTACTGGAAGGCGAACCACCACTGCTTGCCGACCACCTTGATGGTGACGACCTCACCGGCGGCCTCCATCTCGGCGGTGTCGGGCTGGGCGGCCCAGATGCCCTTGACCGTAGGCACGGAGATGACCACCAGGATGATGACCGGCAGGAGGGTCCAGCCGATCTCCATCTGGAGGTTGCCGTGGACCTGCTCGGGGATGTCGTCCGGCGAGGTCTCCTTGAACCGCCACATCGCGTACATCAACATCCCCTGTACGACGACGAAGATGCCCGCGGTGATGTAGATGACCAGCCAGTAGACGCTGTCCGTAGAGCGTCCGAGGTCGGTCATCGGGACCATGGTGGTCTGGGCTTCATTGGAGAAGGTCAGCCACTCGCAGCCGGTGAGCACGGCCAGCGCGGCGACAGCGGAGGTGAGGGTGAGGAGGCGAAGTCGAGCGCTCATTGCAGCGAATCCGGGGCTCAGGTCTTCTTGAGGAGTTCCAGGGTGGCCCGCTATACCACGATGCGGCCGGGCGGGCTCAGAGGAGTTGGGTCGGCACAGCCAGATCGACCAGCATGATGCCGAAGAGGAGGAACAGGTAGAGGATGGAGGCCTTGAACATCGCGCGATCCTGGTCATGGTTCGCGGCCTGGATCACGCGGACGTTGTGCCAGGTGAACCAGCCCCCGAGCGCCACGGCTGCGGCCCCGTAGAGCCACCCCAGGTGCCCGACCCAAACCGGCGCGATCGTGATCGGGATCAGCACCAGGGTGTAGGCCAGCATGCGCCAGCGGGTCCCCTGGTCGCCCACCACGTTGGGCATCATCGGCAGCCCGGCGGCGGCATATTCGTCCTTCCGGAACAGCGCGATGGCCCAGAAGTGGGGCGGGGTCCAGGTGAAGATGATGAGGAAGAGGATGAGGCTGGCCGAGGTGATCTGGCCGGTGAGGGCGGCCTCGGCGATGATCGGCGCGGTGGCTCCGGCCGCGCCGCCGATGACGATGTTCTGCGGCGTGCGGCGCTTGAGCCACGCGGTGTAGACGACGACGTAGAAGAGGATGTTGACCGCGCCCACGACGGCGGCAACAGCTCCGCCGACCCAGCCCAGCAGCGCCACGGAGGCGACCGACAGCGCCAGCCCGTAGAGCAGCGCGTGCCAGGGGGCCATCGAGGCGGCCGGAAGGGGACGCTGGCGGGTGCGGGCCATGTGGGCGTCGCTGTCCCGCTCGACGTAGGCGTTCAGCACCGAGCAGGCCCCGCCGCACAGCGCGGTCCCGGTCAGCACGAGCAGCGAGAGCCCCAGCTCCGGCCACCCGCCGCCCGCCATCGCGAGCGCAGGCAGGGCCGTGAACAGGACCAGCAGGAGCACCCGCGGCCGGGTCATGTCCCAAAGCAGCCGCGCGGTGGCCGGGAGGCTGCGCGTGTCGGGGGCTGCGGTCGCGGTGAGGGTGGTCATGCGCGCTCCGGAGAAGGCTGCATCGTCGACGCGACGGGCGGCGACAGAGGACGCCCATATAGGTCGTGCAGCATCAATCCGGTAGTGAGGATGAGGAGTGCGGCGCCCGCCGAGTGCCCGGCGGTCACCTCGACGGGCAGGTGGAACAAGACGTTTGCCACACCGAGGGCCACCTGGGCAAGCACCAGCCCGAAGGCGATCCTCGCCTTGGCGCCGAGGCTGTCCTGCCCCCAGGTGGTCAGGGCGCTGAGCGCGAAGCCCACGACGAGCGCATAGGCCGTCAGCCGGTGGGCGATGTGGAGCCCCATCAGCCCGGAGAAGGTCGGGAACCACTGATCCCCCGCACAGGCCGGCCACTGGGGGCAGACCAGCCCGGCGAACTGCGAGGACACCAGCCCACCCAGCACGAGCTGGGCGAAGAGCGCCACAGCGGTCACATGGATTGTAAGGCGCGCCGCGGCGGTGGTCGGCGCCCGAGGGCGCTCCGGCCGGACGAGGCCCCACAGCCGCGCGGCGATGAGCCCGAGGGTGAGGGCGAAGGCGTTGCCCACGACCAGGTGGGACGACACCGTCCAGAAGGCCAGCAGGTGGAGCACGGTGAGCCCGCCGAGCACGATCTGGACGGCGAGCACGACCACCGCCGCGACCAGCAGGCCCCGCACGGCCTGGAGCGCGGCCTTGTTGCGCCACGTCGCCACGATGCCGGTCAGCAGACCCAGCGATACGATGCCCGCCAGCGCCCGATGCCCCCACTCCAGGATGACCCCGAAGTCCATCGCCGGGACGAGCTGCCCGAAGCACAGGGGCCAGTCCGGGCAGGCCAGCCCCGCGCCCTTCGTGCGGACCACCGCCCCGAAGACGACGAGCAGGTAGGTGAGCGCGGTCAGGCCGGTGAAGAACCAGGCGAGGCGACGGGAGGACATGGGGCAGCTCGAACCGCCCGGGGGATGGGCCTCGCGAAACAGCGGCGGCCCGTCACCACGGGACCTTCTTCTATGGGGCCGAAACCGTGCCTGCAAGCCTGCCGCGGATGGCCACGGCCAGGGCCCCGCCGCCCAGGACCGCCGCCAGCAGGAACCACGTCGCCGCGTACTCGAGGTGCGGCCGGCCCGCGACGCTGATGGTGTAGCCCGTGGCGGGCCGCTGGCGAGGATCCGGCGAGCGCCCCTCGGCCAGCGGCTCCCCCGCGATGACGAACCAGCTCGGGGCCTCGACGCCCAGCGCCTCGGTCATCGCCGCCGGCGCCATCATGCGCCACCGCTGCCCGTCCGGGCTCTCCGGCGCCGCCGCGTCGTGGGGCACGCTGTCCCGGACCACCCCCAGCACCGTGGCCGGGCCGGCCAGATCGACGACCGCCTGATCCACGTCGTCCTGGGCGATCCAGCCCCGGTTCACCAGCGGCGTGAGGCGCTGCCCCTCCAAGTGGAGCGGCATGACCAGGTGGTAACCGGGCAGCCCCCCCAGGTACCGACCGGCGACGAGCACGTACTCATCGGCGTTGAAGGTCCCGGAGAGCTGCGCCCGGTGGAACTCGATCTCCGCCCCCGGGCGGTCCAGGGCCTCGACCCCCAGGGGCGGCTGGTCGTGGCGGGCCTCCAGGGTGGCCATGAACGCGGCCTTCTCGTCGTGCCGGGAGAGCTGCCAGAACCCCAGCCGCGTCAGCGCCGCCACCCCCAGGACGACCAGGACGGTGACGAGGATGCGCGCGGCGGGAGAGCGTTCGCTCATGGGGGCTCCGGGCCCTCGAAGAGGCGCGCGACGGCGTCGGCCTGCTCGGGGGAGAGGGGTCGGCGCAGCGCGTCGAGGTTCTCGATGACCTGCGCCGGGGTGCGGGCTCCGAATACCACGCCAGCCACGCCCGGGCGCGCCAGCACCCACGCCAGGGCCAGCGACGCCGGGGTCCGCCCCTCCAGCAGTGGCTCCAGGCGGGCCAGGGCCCGGTTCACGGCGGTCCGGCGCGCGGGCGCGAAAGCCGGCCGCTCGGCCCGCTTGTCCCCGGGGCGGAGGGCACGCTCCGCGGTCAGGCGCCCGGTCAGCAGCCCGCTGGCCACGGGGGAGTAGGCCAGGATCCCCACCCCGAGGTCTTCGCAAGCGTCCACCAGCCCGTCCTCCACCCGGCGGTCCAGCAGGCTGTACGCCTCCTGGGTGGCGACGACCGGGGCCACCGCCGACGCCTCGCGGAGCTGGTCGGGGGAGACGTTGGAGACCCCGATGGCCCGGATCAGGCCGCGCTCCTGCAGCCGCAGCATCGCCCCCATCGTGTCGGCGATGGGCGTGTCCGGGTCGGGCCAGTGGAGTTGGAAGAGGTCGATGACCTCGCGCCCCAGGCGGCGCAGGCTGCGCTCGCACTCCAGGGTCACGCTCTCCGGACGAAGGCAGCGGTAGACGCCGGGCCCCCCCACCGCCTCGGCCTGCGCCTCGGAGAAGCCCTCGCCCAGCGTGTCGGGCCAGCGCAGGCCGCACTTGGTCGCCACCATGACGTCCCGCCCCCGCAGCGCCTCGCCGACCAGCCGCTCGGCGTCCCCGAAGCCGTAGAGGGGCGCGGTGTCGACCAGGTTCACGCCAGCGTCGGCCGCGGCGTGCAGGGCGCGGACAGCCTGACCGCGGTCGAAGCCGCCCCAGAACCATCCGCCGAAGGCCCAGGTGCCCATCACCATCGGGTGGATGTGCAGCGGGCCCAGGGGCCGCCGGGCGCGCAGGGTCTCGTCGCTCATCACCCGGACGCCCCGTTGCCGGAGCAGCGCCGCGAACACCCCGTCCCCGGGGCGCACCGCGCCGTCGATGTGGGTGGCCCCGCAGCCGCAGGACGGCGAGCGGGCCTTGAGGATGGCGGTCCGGGCGCCCTCGGCGCGCCGGGCGGCGGCCCGCGCCCCCGCGATGAAGGCTGCTGTGACGTCGATGCCATCGGCCTCACGGACGACCGAGGCGCGCCCGTCAAGAGCGGCCAGGCCGTCGCCGCCGCGCAGCTCGGCGGACGGGCGCGGGGTGCCCAGGCCCCCCAGCTCCTCCGGGCACACCGCGACGACGCCTTGCCCCTCCAGCGCCTCGATGACCGCCGGGTCGGCCTTGGAGGCGCCGTCATAGCGGCAGGCCCGCCCCAGCAGGCAGGCGGAGACCACGACCTCGGGCACCGCTCAGGGGCCCGTGCCGTCGCCGTCCAGGCCGTTCTCGCGGGGGGTGCTGCCCGTCGTGACGAGCGCGTTGGAGACCTCACCCTCGGCGTCCGTGATCCGCGCGGCGACGTCGTAGAGGGTGTTGTAGCTGAGGCCGCTGCCCACCTGCACCCGCAGGGAGGCGCTCCCCGTGGTGGTGACGCAGTCGTTGGCGCTGAGGGTGATGACCTGGCTGACCGTGTCGGGCCCGGAGGTGTCGACCTGCTCGTCGACGTCCGCGTCGAACCAGATCTCCAGGGTGATGACGTCCAGGTTCCCGTCGGCGTCCTCGCCCTCGACGTTGACCTGGATGGTGGGGAAGGTGCCGTCGTCGAACTGGACCGCGCCGCCGTTGGTCAGCGTGATGCTGGTGAGCACGGGGTCGTTGCCGTAACACTCGTCGCCGGAGTCGTTGCCCTGGTTGATCGGAGGGCCATCGTCGCTGCTGTCGACAGGCTCCTTGCCGGTGCAGGCGGCCAGGAGGAGCAGGGCCAGTCGCATGGAATCTCCAGATGGTCCCCCAGGATATCATGGGCCGGCCATGCCCTGTGCGCCCGCTGACCGCCCCCTGAGCAAGCCCGCCCTGCTCGGGATCTGTGCCTTGATTGCAGCCCGCGTCCTTCTGGATGGGGCCACCCTGACGGCCGATCCGGGGCGCTTCGTGAACTGGGAGGAGACCTGGAACGCCACCGAAGCCTGGTTCCTGTGGCACGCCGGCCTGTGGGACCAGCTCCTCGCGCTCCAGTACAAGGAGTTCTGCGGCGGCTGCACCGCGCTGGCAGCCATGGGCGCGCCGGTGCTGGGCCTGGCGGGGGACCACTGGCTGGCCTGGAAGGCGGTGGGCCTCGTCTGGACGGCGGCGACGCTGGCCGTGGGCTTCGTGGCCGCCCGACGCTGGCTGGGGTTGGGGGCGGCCTGGTGCTTCCTGGCCTTGCTGGCGGCGGCGCCCCGGGGGCTCGCCGAGCTGGACCTCTACCTGTGGGGCAACCACGCCGCCTCGGCGCTGCCGGTGCTCGCGGCCCTGGCGCTGGCCCGGGGGCGGCCCCGACCCCTGGCCCTCGGGATCGTGGCTGGGGCGGCGCTGTGGTTCTGCCGGACCTCGGCGTATGGGGGGGTCGTGGCGATGGGGGCTGCAGCGCTGGCGTGGTCAGGGCGGGGGCGGCTGACGGTCGGCTTCCTGGCGGGGGCCTCCCTGATGCTGCTGCCGGCTGCGGCCGGGGACGTCGGCAGCTACGACTTCACGGCGATGGGGGTGCCGGAGGGGGGCCTGGGCCGCAAGGTGGCGGCGCTGCTCCACCCGGTGACCCTGAGCGAGCGGCTCTTCCTGGCCGAGGGGTGGACCGCCGGGGGGGCGATGCTGCTGCTCACGGCGCTCGCCGGGTACCTGCACCTCCTCCGCAGACCGGGGAGCCGGGCCCTCGCCGCCATGCCGGCGCTGTTCGCGTTGGCGTTCCTGGCCACGGACCTGCCCCTGCGGGATCTGGGGCCCGAGCGCATGGCCACCAACGCCCGCTACGAGGCCCCGTGGATGCTGCTGCTGCTGCTGGGGGCCGCGGCGCTCCTGGGGGCGGGCGTCGAGGCCCGAGGGAAACACAGGATCGGCGCGGTCATCGGCTTGCTGGCGCTGATGGGCGCCGGGGTGGGCTCGCGGGCAGCGGCGCTGGGGCCGCCGAGCCCTCGGGCCCTCGCGCTGCGCGCCATCGACCCGCCCCGCTTCGGCGCGATGGTGATCGGGCGGGTGCCGTTCGACGTGCTCGCGCAGCGGGAGAGCGCAGATCCCGAGGTGGAGGGTACCCTTCGCTGGGCTGCGGGGGCCCAGCTCGCCGTGCGCGTCGTGGAGGAGGCGCTGCCCGAACCGGAGGCCCTGGCCAGGCTGGAGGCGCTGCCGCCGATGTCCTGGTGGGGCTTCGGGGCCGCCCGCCGCGCCGGGGCCTGGGACCTCGACGCCGTCCACGCCACGAACCGCGCCCTCGCCGGGCTGGACCCGGAGCGGGCGCGGGCGATGGGCTACGGGTTCGCGTTCGACCTGGGGCACGGCCTGCGGGACCCCAAGGCCCGGCCGCTCTTGGATGCGCTGCAGAAGAGCCCCGATGCGCTACGCGTCGATGGGCAGCCCTGCTGGCTGTGCGCCGCCCTCGCCCCGGCCACCGCCCGACGCTGCGAGCGCCCGTCCCCACGGGAGACCCTGGACTGCGTCGCGGCGGCGGGCAGGCGGGGGGGCGGTGACGCGACGCTGTTCGGCGCCGGCTTCGCCCTGGTCCGTGCGCCGCGGGACCGGGTCCGGGAGCGCACCCTGGCCGAGCAGGCCGGCGCGCTCGGGCTGGACGCCTTGGTCGAGGGCATCACGCACCCTGCGGCCGGGCTGCCGGTCGCGCTGGGGCCGGGGGTGTACCGGCGCTGGGACGTTCCCTGGTCTGATGCAGGAGAACCACCCTGATGGCGTTACACTCGGCTCCTCGGAGGTCCCCTTGTCGCGCGAGTCCAGCCCCCCGACCCGGGCCTACCGCTACCTTCGGAACCAGCTCGGCAGCCTGCGCGGGGTGTACTTCCAGGGCAACAGCATCGTCCGGCACGGCGACCTCGGCCAGCGGAAGGAGACCGTGCTGCTGCTCCACGGCTTCATGCAGACCCGCGCGGTCTGGGAGGTCATGGAGGACCGGCTGCGCTACGACGGCTACGGCGTGTTCTCCTTCGACCTGGGGGGGCTGCTGTACCGGTTCAACACCCGGCCCATCCATCAGCTCTCCGAGATCATCGCCGAGAAGGTCGAGGGCATCTGCACCCGCTACGACCTCCAGCACTTCCACATCATCGGCCACTCCAAGGGCGGCCTGATCGCGCGCCACTACGTGCAACGCCTCGGCGGCGACGCCCGGGTGCGCTCCCTCATCACCCTGGGCACGCCCCACCACGGCACCCCCACCGCGCTCCTGGCCGTGGGTCTGTTCGGCGGGGGCCTGCTGTCCCGCGCGCCGCTCCAGATGATCCCCAAGAGCCCGTTCATGCGCTGGCTGAACCGGGATCCGTTCCCCGCCCAGGTGCCGCTGACCTCGATCTACTCCCGGGCGGATCTGGTCTGCCCGTACTGGTGCTCCATCCTGCGGCCTCGGGTGGGGGAGACCCACCTCGTCAACCGCGAGGTCCAGGGCGTCGGCCACACCGAACTCTGCTACGATCCCGGCATCTACCGGATCGTGCAGCAGCGGTTGGCTGAAGCATGCGCCCTGTGGGACGAGCGGGAGGGCGCGCTGCCGTCTACTGGGCGCTGATGCAGCAGCGGAAGGTGAGCGTGGCCTCGGCGTAGCCGGCGTCCTCGTCCACCGAGAAGGCGCAGCGGGACCCGCGCTCGGCGTTGCCCCGCAGGCCACCCTTGACCACCTTGCGGTCGGGCTTGTTGGGTGGGCTGGAGTCGGTCCACTCCCGGAACCCGCCGCTCATGTCGAACACGCCGTAGTTGGAGATGCAGTCCTTGCGGGAGCCGAGCTGGTAGGCCTCGTCCATCGCCGAGCCGCACATGGCCGGATCCCAGGTGTCTCCGTAGGCGTAGATGAAGTTGGGGACGCCCTTGCAGGCCTTCTCCCACTCCACAGCGGTGCACAGGCGCTTGCCCTTGGCCCCGCAGGTCTCCTGGGCCTCCTTGAAGGAGACCTTGCCCGTGGGCAGCTCGCCGGGGCGGTTGGGGAACTCGAAGCGGTCGATGAAGAAGGCCGGGGCCTCGGTCTTCTTGGCGGCGGGCTCGGAGGGAGAGACCACCTTGGGGTCCTCCTGCAGAAGCCGCCCCATGACGAAGGTGCCGCCGGGCACGTAGGCCATGTCGGGGTGCTGGGCCTGCATGGCCTTGATCTCGGCCTCGCTGGGCAGCGGGTTCTCGAGCTGCACCTGCCGGCGGATGATCTCGTCGCGCTTGCGGGCCTCGTCGAGCGGGTCGGTGTCGTCCACGCTCAGGTACATGCCGACGCCGACGGTGGCCAGCAGGGCCACGGCCAGGGCGATCATGATGTTGCGGATGTTGGGGCCCTGGCGCCCGCCCTCCTGGATGTCGAGCTGGAAGGAGCGCTGGATGTCCTTGATCATGTCCCGCGCGGTGGGGTAGCGGTCGCCCGGCTCGGGGGACAAGGCCAGCTCGACGAGGTGGTCGACGTGCTCGGGCAGATCGTCGCGGACCTGGGTGGGCGAGAAGAAGGTGCCCTTGGGCACCTGGCCGCAGAGCAGCTCGTAGAGGATGACGCCGATGGAGTAGATGTCGGACTGGGGCTGGCCGGGCTGGGTGTAGCTGAGCAGCTCGGGGGCCATGTACGACGAGTCGAACTCGGAGTCATAGCGGTCGCCCAGGGCGTCGCCGGAGACCATGTCGGGGATGCCGATGTCGGTCACCTTGATGGCGCGGACGATGCGGCTGCCGCCGGGGCCTGACCGCGTGGTGCGGACCAGGATGTTCTCAGGCTTGACGTTGCGGTGGACCAGCCCCTGCTCGTGGGCGACCTGGAGCGCCTCCAGCACCTTGATCACGATCTGGCAGGTGTCCTGGAGGGTGAACGGCTCGGCGGCGCTGACGTGGTGATCGATGACCTGCCGGAGGCTCTCGCTCTTGAAGTACTCCTCCGTGAGGTAGGGAAGGTCGTTGTGCTGGTTGATCTCGCCGTACCGGACGAGGCCGGGGTTGCGGACGGTCTTGGCCTTGGCGAACGCGGCCTCGAAGCGGGCCATGCCGCCGTCCCCGGTGATGAGATCAGGGCGCAGGAACTTGACGACGACGTGGCGCCCCGAGGCGATGTGTCGGGCGAGGTACGTGGTGCCGAAGATGCCCGTGCCGAGGTGCTCTTCGATCTCGTACTTTCGCGAGATGACGTCGCCTCTTGAGAACCTCATCTGCGGATCCGCTGGCACATCACTCTCCATCTGGAGGCACGGGAAGGGCTGGCAGAGCGAGGAGGCTCCGCGCAAGGACACCGCCGACGGTATCACAGTGGGGGTCGCCGGGCCAATGCCCCCAGCGACTCCTGATCGGAGTCCGGCTATCTACGTCGATCCCCGAGGAAGAAGCGCAGCACAGCCAGCGCCTGGCGGCGGAGGCTGCGGGGCCGGAGGTGCTCACCCAGCAGCGTGTGGGCCACCAGACCCAGCCAGAGGGCGCCCGCCCCGCCGACCGCGATGAGGCCGACGATCCCGGCGACCGGCACGCCGTAGGGGGCGGGCGACCACGCCGCGAGGAGCACCGCCCCCGAGATCAGCGTGGCCACGGCGCACAGCGCCAGGGACAGCCGGAGCGTGGCGTCGGCCAGCAGCTCCCGATCCCGCTCGGCCTCGGCGTCGCGGGTGATGATGCTGAGGCGCCCGCGCTCCAGGTCCAGGAGGAGCTGGTTGAGCTGGATGGGCAGCCCCCGCAGGCCGTCCTGGGCCTGGACCAGCACCTTCAGAGCGTCGGCCGCGACCCGCTCGGGGGACAGGCGCTCGGTGACCAGGCGGGAGGCGTGGGGGCGCACCAGCGCCACCGGGTCCAGGTCCGGGACGAAGCCCCGCAGGATGCCGTCCACGATGGAGGCTGCGCGGGCCAGCAGCGCGTACTCCGGCACCAGGCGGATCTGGTAGCGGCTGGCCAGCTCGACGAACTCCACCAGCGAGGCGGTGGTGCTCAGATCCGAGAGCGAGGCGCCGTGGTACTTCTGCATCATGCGCTCGATCTCGGAGCGGAAGGCGCGCAGGTCGACCTGCCCCTCCACCCCGCCCACCCGGTAGATGGTCAGCGCCAGGGTCTCGGCGTCCTGGAAGACCAGCGACGACAGCACCGTGATCAGCGTGTCCCGCATCTCGGCGGTGAGGGTCCCGCACAGGCCGAAGTCCAGGAAGCCCAGCCGGCCGTCCTCCAGCACGAAGAGGTTCCCGGGGTGGGGGTCGGCGTGGAAGAAGCCGTGGTCGAACACCTGGCGGATGGTGGCGTCCACCAGGGCGTTGCACAGCTCGGCCACCGCCGGGTCGCCCCGGCTGAACGTGGACAGCGGGCGGCCCGACAGGCGCTCCATCACCATCAGCCGCGAGGAGCTGTAGCGGCGCAGCACCTTGGGAACGGCCACCTGATCGACATCTCGGAAGTCCCGACCGAAGCGCTCGGCGGCGGAGGCCTCCTGCAGGAAGTCCAACTCCTGGCGGATGGCCTGTTCGAACTCCTGGACGATGGCCACCGGGGTGTAGACGCCGGGCAGCTCCAGGCGCCCCTCCACCAGGTGGGCGAGGGTGTAGAGGATGTGCAGGTCGGAGCGGATGGTGGCCTGGATGCCGGGCCGCTGGACCTTCACCGCCACCGGGCCGCCGCCGCGCAGGGTGGCGAAGTGCACCTGGGCGATGGAGGCCGACGCGACGGGCGTCTCGGCGAAGTCCTCGAAGACGTCGTCGATCCTGGCGTGCAGCTCCTCGCGCACCAGGGCGCCGACCTCGTCCCACGGGGCGGGGGGGACGTCGTCCTGGAGGGTGCGCAGCTCCTCGATGAGCACCTGGGGCACGATGTCAGGGCGCACCGAGAGCACCTGCCCCAGCTTCACGAAGGTGGGGCCCAGCTCGACGAGGACCTGCCGCAGGCGCGCCGCCCAGCTCCGGCCGGCGGCGGTGTGGACGGTGGACGACTCGGCGGCCTCGGCCAGCTCGGGGTCGTCCAGCAGGCCGGTGGCGTCGAGCAGCGAGCCGAAGCCGTAGCGCACCAGCACCGAGGTGATGGCGCGCAGGCGGCCCAGATCGCGGACGTCGATGTGCGCCATGTTCCTCGGTCAGTAGGCCCGGGCGAAGATGGCCATGTGGGTGGCCGGGCGGCCGCTGTAGAAGCAGGTCCGGCCCTGGGCTTCGTCCTGGGCGTCCAGGGGATAGCAGCGGATCGTGGCCTTGGTCTCGGCCTTGATGGCGTCCTCGTTGGCGCCGTCGTCGGCCCAGGGGACCAGGTACCAGCCGCCCTGGTCCGTCAGCGCGGCCTTGAAGGCGGCGTAGTCGTCGACCCGGTGGGTGTTGGCTTCGCGGTGGGCGACCGCGCGGGCCAGCAGCTCGGCCTGGATCTCGTCGAGGACCTCCTGGACCCGCTCGGCCATGCCCTCCAGCGCGACGCCGAACTTGTCGCCGCCGGTGCGCTTCTTGGCGAACGCGGAGCCGTTGGCGACGTCGCGGGGGCCGACCTCCAGCCGCAGGCAGGCCCCGCGGCGCTCCCACTCGTAGTACTTGGCGCCGGGCTTGAGCTTGTCGCGGTCGTCGACGTGGACCCGCAGGCCCGCGCCGGCCAGGACAGCCCGGCAGCGCTCCGCGAAGTCGCAGACCAGAGCGCGCTCCTTCTCCTTGCGCCAGATCGGCACGATGACCACCTGGAGGGGGGCGACCTTGGGGGGCACCACCAGCCCGTCGTCGTCGGAGTGGGTCATGATGACCGCGCCGACCATGCGGGTGGACACGCCCCAGGAGGTCGCCCAGACCAGCTCGCGCTCCCCGGCCTCGTTCTGGAAGGTGACGTCAAAGGCGCGGGCGAAGTTCTGGCCCAGGAAGTGGCTGGTGCCCGCCTGGAGCGCCCAGCCGTTCTGCATCATCGCCTCGATGGTGTAGGTGTCCTCCGCGCCGGCGAAGCGCTCGTTGGCGGTCTTGACCCCGGGCACCACGGGGATGGCGAGGGTCTCCCGCGCGAAGTCCGCGTAGACCCCCAGCATGCGGCGGGCCTCCTCCTCGGCCTCGGCGCGGGTGGCGTGGGCGGTGTGGCCCTCCTGCCACAGGAACTCGGCGGTGCGCAGGAAGGGGCGGGTCTTCATCTCCCAGCGCACCACGTTGGCCCACTGGTTGATGAGGATGGGCAGGTCGCGCCAGGAGTCGATCCAGCGGGCGTACATGTGCCAGATGATGGTCTCGGAGGTGGGCCGGACGATGAGCGGCTCCTCCAGCTTGGCGGCGGGATCCGGCTCGACCTCGGTGCGGCCGTCGCGGGTGACGGCGCGCAGCCGGTGGTGGGTGATCACCGCGCACTCCTTGGCGAAGCCCTCGACGTGCTGCGCCTCACGGGAGAGGAACGACTGCGGGATGAACAGGGGGAAGTAGGCGTTGACGTGCCCCGTCTCCTTGAACCGGCGATCGAGGTCGGTCTTGATGGCGTCCCAGATCGCGAAGCCGTCCGGCCGCAGCACCATGCAGCCCTTCACCGGGGAGTAGTCGGCGAGGTACGCCTCGCGGATGATGTCGAGGTACCACTGGCTGTAGTCGGTCTCGCGGGGGGTGATGCCGGAGTCACTGGCCATCGAGGGCCTCCCTGAATGTGGCGGTCGTCGCGGGGGCTTAACACGGCTCGACGCGGGGCGGCGTTCCCGATAGACGCATGCCCCCGGAGCGCGGAGCCAGCCATGTCGAACACCAAGGGATCCGGTGAAACGGTCTCGATCGAGCGCCTCACCGTCAACACCATCAAGGGCCTGGCCATGGACGCGGTCCAGGCCGCGAACTCAGGCCACCCCGGCATGCCGATGGGCATGGCCGACGCCGCCTACGTGCTGTGGCATCGCTTCCTCAAGCACGACCCCGGGGACCCGGGATGGCCGGACCGGGATCGGTTCATCCTGTCGGCGGGCCACGGCTCGATGCTGCTCTACGCCCTGCTGCACCTCACCGGCTACGACCTGCCGCTGAGCGAGATCAAGCAGTTCCGTCAGTGGGGCAGCCGCACCCCCGGACACCCCGAGTACGGGCACACCGTCGGGGTCGAGACCACCACCGGCCCGCTGGGCCAGGGCTTCGCCAACGGCGTGGGCATGGCCATCGCCGAGCGGCGGCTGCGGGCCCGCTTCGGCGCGGACGTGTGCGACCACCGCATCTTTGCCATCGTCTCCGACGGCGACCTGATGGAGGGCGTGGCCTGCGAGGCGGCCAGCCTGGCCGGGCACCTGGGCCTGGGGCGGCTGGTCTACCTCTACGACGACAACGCGATCACCATCGACGGCGCCACGGGCCTCTCCTTCACCGAGGACCGCGCCGCCCGCTTCGCCGCCTGCGGCTGGCACGTCCAGCAGGTCGACGGCCACGACCAGGACGCGGTCGCTGCCGCCATCCAGGCCGCCATCGAGGTCACCGACAAGCCCTCGCTGATCTGCTGCCGCACCCGCATCGGGCACGGCTCCCCCAACAAGGAGGGCTCCGAGAAGTCCCACGGCGCGCCGCTGGGCGTGGACGAGGTGCGGCTCACCAAGGAGCGCCTGGGCATGGACCCCGACGCGCAGTTCGTCGTGCCTCAGGTGGTGCTGGACCACCTCCGGGCGGGCAACCGGGGCCGGGCGCAGGCCAGCGCGGCCTGGCGCGCCCGCCTGAGCGAGTCGCCCCGGCGCAAGGAGTGGGCGAGCTGGCACGCGCCGGTGGACGTCGACGCCGTCGCCTGGCCGGACTTCGCGCCCTCCGAGAAGGGCCTCGCCACCCGCAAGGCCTCCCACAAGGCGCTGAACGCGGCGGCGGCGGCCGTGCCTCGCCTCATCGGCGGCTCGGCGGACCTGGCGGGCTCCAACGGCTCCCAGATCGGCGGCGGGCGGGCCTACAGCGCCACGGACCCGGACGCCGAGAACCTCTACTTCGGGGTGCGGGAGCACGCGATGGGCGCGATCTGCAACGGCCTCGCCCTGCACGGGGGCATGCTGCCGTTCTGCGCCACCTTCCTGGTCTTCCACGACTACATGCGCCCCGCGGTGCGCCTGGCCGGGCTCATGGGCCAGCAGGTCATCTACATCTACACCCACGACTCGATCTACCTGGGTGAGGACGGCCCCACCCACCAGCCGGTCGAGCACCTGATGGCCATGCGCCTCATCCCCGAGCTGGTCACCCTCCGCCCGGCCGACGCCAACGAGACCGTGGAGGCGTGGAAGGTGGCCCTCGCGCGGGAAGACGGCCCCACCGCCATCGTGCTGACCCGGCAGAACCTGCCCATCCTCGACCGCGCGGTGTTCGCGCCGGCCGCGGGGCTCGCCAACGGGGCGTATGTGCTCGCCGACGTCGACGCGCCCCAGGTCGTGCTCATCGGTACGGGCTCCGAGGTCACGCTGGCCCTGCAGGCCCAGGCCGCGCTGGCGCAGCGGGGCGTGGCGGCGCGGGTGGTCTCCATGCCCTCCTGGGCGCTGTTCGAGGCCCAGAGCGCGGCCTACCGGGCCGAGGTGCTGCCCGCTGGGGTGCCCCGGGTCTCCATCGAGGCCGGGCGCACGCTGGGCTGGCAGCGCTGGGTCGGGGACACCGGCGCCTCCGTCGGCGTGGACCGCTTCGGCGCCTCGGCGCCGGCCGAGGTGCTGGGCGAGAAGTACGGCCTCACCGTGGACCACGTCGTCGAGGTGGTCGAGGGCGTGCTGGCCCGCTGACCGTACGTACGGTCACGACCGTTCAGATCCGGTCCGGGCACCCGGGGCCCGCAGCGACTATGGCGTCCCCGCCGGGGCGCCGCGCGTCCGGCCCACGCACACCCGAGGTGACCCTTGACCGAGCCTGAATTCTCCCACTTCTCCCAGGATCTCTTCGACTTCCTGGCCGACCTCTCCGAGCACAACGAGCGGGAGTGGTTCAACGCCAACAAGGCCCGCTACGAGGCCAGCGTGCGCGCGCCGGCCCTGGACTTCATCCGCGCCCTGGGGCCGCGCATCCAGGCCATCTCCCCGCACTTCCTGGCGATCGACAAGAAGGTGGGGGGCTCGCTGATGCGGCCCTACCGCGACACCCGGTTCTCCAAGGACAAGACGCCCTTCAAGACCAACCTGGGCATCCAGCTCCGGCACGACGGCGGCAAGGACGTCCACGCCCCCGGGGTCTACTTCCACGTGGACGCCAGCGGCGTGTTCCTGGGGGTGGGGAGCTGGCACCCCGAGCCCGCCGCGCTCAAGAGCTACCGGGACGCGATCGCCGAGGACCCGGAGCGCTGGACGGCGGTCACCCGCGATCCAGCCTTCGCCGAGAGCTTCGAGCTTCGGGGAGAGTCCCTCAAGCGCCCGCCGCGCGGCTACGACAAGGACCACCCCCAGATCGCGGACATCATGCGCAAGGACTTCATCGCGGTCCACAACGTCGCGGCGGACGACATCCTCCAGCCGGGGCTGCCGGACCGCGTGGCGTCCTGGGTGCAGGTGGCCGCGCCCTACCTCCGGTTCCTCTGCGAGGCCCAGGGCGCAGCGTTCTGAGGCTGCAGCCGTTACCCTGTGAACATGCAGGACGCGGTCCGACGCGTGGAGGCCCCCGGGCCGGTCGCGGTCATCGGGGACATCCACGGAGAGGCCGGGCTGCTCGCCCGGCTGCTGGAGCGTCTGCCCGAGGACGCCCTGGTGGTGTGCGTCGGCGATCTGGGGGACCGAGGTCCCGACACCCGCGGCGTGCTGGACCGCCTCATCGAGCGCGGCGCGGTGGGCGTGCTGGGCAACCATGACCTGTGGCTGCGGGACTGGGCGGTGGGCCGGGGCTTCGACCGCATGGCCCTGACCCCTTCGATGGGCGGGGTCACGACCCTGCAGAGCTACGGGGTGAAGCCGGGCGACATCGAGGCCCAGGCGCCCAGGGTCCCTGAGCACCACCGGCGCTGGCTGGCCGCCTTGCCCGTCGCGTTGGACCTGGTGGTGGCCGGGCAGCCCTGGTGGGTCATCCACGCGGGCGTGCCTCTGCACGTCCGCTTCCCACCAGGCATCGAGCTGGCGGAGCTGGTCCCCTGGCTCGCCCGGGAGGCCCCCGAGGCGCTCTTGTGGCCCAAGACGCCTCCGGACATGATGATCCCGGTCGACCGCCCCGTGATCATGGGCCACCAGCCGCAGCCCAGGCCGCTGGATCTGGGCCACCTCATCGCGGTGGACACGGGCAGCGGGCGAGGGGGCGCGCTCTCCGCGCTGCTGCTGCCCGAGCGGCGCTTCCTGACGATCAGGTAGCCACCAGCACCGCGCGCACCGGGCTGGCGTCCGCCCCGGCCAACCTCAGGGGCAGCGCGATGAGCGTGTAGAGCCCGTCGTCGACGTGGTCGAGCACCACACCCTCCAGCACCGCCATGTCCCGGCGGGCCAGGGCGGCGTGGCTCGGCAGCACCTTGTCGTCCGCCGGGTCCACGCTGGGGGTGTCGATGCCCACAAGCACCGCACCCTGGTCCGCCAGCACCTCAATCAGCTCGGGCGAGAGGCTGACGAAGTCGGGGTTGAAGTGGTCCGGGTCGGGGAAGGAGCCGGTGTGGAAGAGCACCCGAGGCGCCTGGATGGGGCCGGGCAGGTGCTCGGGCCGGACGCGGGCCCCCCGGGGCAGGTCCACGGAGATGACCTGGGCGCGGCCGTAGTAGCGCTCCAGCGGACGGGCGTCGATGCCCGCGCCGTCCGCGATGTAGTGGCTGGGGGCGTCGGTGTGGGCGCCCACATGCACCGTGGTCGTGATGGTCGACAGGTCGATGTTGTCGCCGCCCGCGATGGACAGCAGGACCCGCCGGCTGAACGGCGTGTCCCCCGGATACACCGCCACGCCGGGGTGGACGAGCGGGCTGATGTCGATGAGGCGGCTCATTCAGCTCACGCCTTCGCGATGACCTTGAACTCCACGGCGATCGGCGTCGGCAGCGCGCTCACCGCGAGGGTGGTGCGGGTGGCCCCGATGTCCGTGAAGGTCTCGGCGTAGACACGATTGTAACCTGTGAAGTCACGATCCATGTTGATGAGGAAGGCGGTCACGTCGATGACCTTGTCCAGGGAGCTGCCCGAGGCCTCCAGGATGCGGCGCACGTTCTCGATGACCGCCCGGGTCTGGGCCTCGATGTCGTAGTCCAGGGGGGCGCCGCTGGCGTCGCGCACCGGGCCGCCGGGGATGGCGTCGGTGCCGGGCTGGCGGGGGCCGACGCCGGAGAGGTAGAGCAGCTCGCCCACCCGACGTGCGTGGGGGTAGGCACCCACCGGCTTGGGGGCGGCGTCGGTGACGACCTTCTCGGCCGCGGACGCGGGGACCGGCGCGGGAGCCGGGGCCTGCGCCACCTGCGCCGACGCCACGCCTGCGTCCAGCACCTCCCGGTCCCCCTGGTAGACGTCGACGTCGTCCTCGTCGAACTCCTGCTCCTTGGCGGCCTTGTGGGAGGGCTTGAGGCCGACCACCGCGCCCCCGGTGCCGTACAGGGCCTCGTAGGCGTGCACGGTGCCCTCGTAGCGGTTGTCCTGGCCCATCAGCGCGGCCAGCCACCAGATGGCCTTGAGCTTGGAGTCCCCGTTGGCCTGGCGGGTGAAGGTCCGGGCGAGCTGGCTGACGTCCTCCAGCCGGCCCTCGCCCAGGAACTCCAGGATCTTGCGGTTCCACTCGTCGTCCTTCAGCGACGAGATGCGGTCCTGCTCCGGGGGGATGACCTCGGTGAACATGCGGTTGGACAGCGCGGTGACCCCGATGGCCACCGCCCGCTTGCCGCTGGCCTCCAGGGCGTCGAGCGCGGCCTTGCCCAGCACCAGGGTCTCGGCGCGGTCGGAGTACATGTTGCAGCTCACCACCCCCACAGCGAAGCGGTTGTCGGGGTTGAGCAGCTTGAGGGCCACCACCGTGCCGGTGTCGATGGGGAAGCCGTGGTAGGCCACGGTGCGGCAGTGCAGGCCCCGGGCGCGGGCGGCGTCCCGGTAGGCCGTGGCGAAGTCGGTGTCGACGCGGAAGCGGTAGGGGATGGAGCCCAGGGCGTGGAACTCCTCGTCCACATGCACCCACTCGGGCGTGGGGTCGGCCTGGATCTGGTGGCCGATGATGGAGCGCCACTGGGTGGAGAAGAGCAGCAGCAGGTCGGGGTTCAGGGCCTCGATCTGGGCGCGGATCGTGTCGTAGGCCGCCCGCAGCCGCCCCCAGCCGGGGTTCTGCGCCGGGGCCAGCAGGGGGTGGGGCTTGTGGGGGACGACGTAGCCGTGCAGCACGTTGGGGTGGATGCCCATGGATCAAGCCTCCTGGGGCGGGCGCCACTCGACGATGGCGTTGCCGGTGCCGATGACCGAGCCGTAGGCGTGCACGGTGGCCGGCCAGGTGGGGAAGTCGAGCGCGCCGATGAGCCAGGTCAGGCTGCCGTCGTTGCACTCGCTGATGGCGTGCTCGATGAAGTCGGGCATCTCGTCGATGAGCTGCCGCGTCTTGCCCTCCCGCATGAGCTGGAGGACGTGCATGTCCCACAGGTACTGGTTGTGGTTGTAGACGTGCTCGTTGCTCATGTCCTCGGGCGGATCGGGCTCCTCGGTGAAGTGCCGGTGGGAGAGGGAGTTCGACGCCAGCAGGAGCGCCCGCTTGCCGCTCTTCTCGATGGCCCGGCGGGTGGCCGCCCCCAGGGTGAGCATCTCCTGGTCCCCGACCTCGCTGGAGAAGTAGAAGTACGCCCGGTTGGACGAGATGACCACGATGGGCTTGTCCCAGGCGGGGTGGGTGAGGTGGCAGGCCGTGATGGTGCCGTAGTCCACGCGGAAGTCGGGGTTGGTCATCATCCGGGTGACCAGCCCGGCCTCGCTGGCCTCCTCCGCGATGGCGCGCGAGAGGTCCACGTCGACGTTGAGGTCGTAGGTGAACCGGAAGAGGTTGGGGAAGATGGGGTCGACCGACTTGGAGGCGAAGTGGGGCAGCCCCAGGAAGTGGGTGCCCACGACGGTCTTCCAGTGGGGGGTGTGCACCACGATGACGTCGAAGTCATCGCGGGCGAGGCTGGCCCGCAGCCGCTCGTAGCCCCAGCGCAGCTCCTCCCAGCCGCACTCGGCGGAGGGCTCGTTCTGCGGGGGGTTCTCGGCGTAGACCAGGTGCGGCGGATGGGGGGCGAGCACCCCGGCGACGATGCGTCCGCTCATGCGACCTCCGACTCATCCCAGGTGGATGCAGATGTTCTTGTTCTCGGAGTAGAACTCCAGCGACCAGTCGCCGCCCTCGCGGCCCACGCCGCTGTCCTTGACGCCGCCGAAGGGCACCCGCAGGTCCCGCAGCATCCAGGTGTTCACCCAGACCATGCCCACGTCCAGGGCCTCGGAGAAGCGGTGGCCCCGGCGCAGGTTGTTGGTCCAGACCGACGCCGACAGCCCGTAGCGCACGCCGTTGGCCATCTCCAGGGCCTCGGCCTCGGTGTCGAAGGGGTGGACGGTGACCACGGGGCCGAAGATCTCCTCGGTGGCGGTGCGGCAGCTGATGGGCAGGCCGCTGACCACCGCCGGGGACAGGAACGCGCCCTGGTCGTAGGGGGCGGGCAGCGCCGGGCGGGTGCCGCCGCAGTGGACCGTGCCGCCCTCTTCCCGGGCCAGGGCCACGTAGCCCTCGACCTTGGCGCGGTGGTCCAGGGAGACCAGGGACCCGATGGTGGTGTCCGGGTGGTCAGGGGGCCCCACCGTCAGCGAGGAGGCATATTCCGTGAGGCCCATGAGCACGCGATCGTAGACGGGTCGCTCCACCAGGATGCGGGAGCCGCACAGGCAGATCTCCCCCTGGTTCCTGAAGGCGGCGGCCCCGGCGGTGGCGATGGCCCGGTCCAGGTCGGCGTCGGCGAAGATGACCGTGGCGTTCTTGCCGCCCAGCTCCAGGCTGAGCTTCTTGAACATGGGCGCGGCGGTGGCGGCGACCCGCTGGCCGGTGACCGTGCCGCCGGTGAAGGAGATGCCCTTGACGCCGGGGTGGGCCACCAGGGCCTGCCCGGCCTCGGCGCCAAAGCCGTGGACCACGTTGAACACGCCCTCGGGCGCGCCGCAGCCGTGGATGATCTCGGCCAGGGCCCCGGCGGTCATCGGGGTCAGCTCGCTGGGCTTGGCGACGACGGTGTTGCCCATGGCCAGGGCGGGGGCGGTCTTCCAGGTCAGGAGGTACAGGGGCAGGTTCCACGGGGTGATGAGCCCGAAGACCCCCACCGGCCGGCGCGCGGTGTAGTTCAGCGCCTGGGCCATCGGGTGGCTGGGGAGCTGCTGGTGGCGCGCCGCCCCGGCGAAGAAGCGGAAGTTGGCCACCGCCCGGGGGATGTCCACGGTGGCGGCGAGGCTGACCGGCTTGCCCTGGTCGGCGGACTCCAGGGCGGCCAATTCGTCGAGCCGGGCCTCGATGGCGTCGGCGATGCGGTCGAGCAGATCGGCGCGCTGGTTGGCGGACCAGCCCCGCCAGGGGCCTTCGAAGGCGCGCCGGGCGGCCTGGGCGGCGGCGTCGACATCGGCCGGCCCGGAGCGGGCGACCTTGGCGAGGCGCTGGCCGGTGGCGGGGTTCGGGTTGTCGAAGGTCTGCCCGGAGGCGGCCGGGGCGGGCGCGCCGCCGATGAAGTTGTGGAGGGTCATGGGGTCCTCCGGCTGCCGGACGCCAGCGGGTCGCGGTAGTCCGACCAGTCGTAGTAGTAGCGCTCGGTGTCCGGGTCCCACTCGTCCCAGGTGGGGATCTGCTCCAGGGCGTCGAGCCGGTCCGGCGGCACCACGCCGGGCACGATGAAGGCCTTCTGGCGGTGCATGGCGTAGGGGTTTCGAAGCTCGAAGCCCAGCACCCCCAGCACCGCGCGGGCGATGTACCAGGTAGCCTGGGCGTTCCAGCCGTGGGCGATCTTGATGACCACGCCCAGGCCCTCGGGGTAGTCGGGGTGGTCGACGGACAGGCCCAGCAGCCCGTCGGCGCCCTCCTTGGCGAGCACCCGGCCCTCACAGGTCTTGAGGATGGTGCTGTCGAGCCGGTTGAAGCCGCCGATGAGGTCGGGGTGGCGGATGAAGGCCTCCCAGATCCAGTCCTCGTGGCGGTGGCGGGCCAGCGCGGCATAGAGGATGGCCAGCTCGCTGACCGTGTTGGAGGCGGTGGGCAGGCCGCAGCCGTCGCGGGCGACCCGCAGGGGGCTCCAGTCCGCGCCCAGGTGGCGACGCAGCTCGTCGAGGTAGGCCCGGAAGAAGGGGTGCTGGGGGAGCTGGTAGCCGGCGCGCGGCCAGCCCTTGAGGCGGCAGCCCAGCAGGATGGCGGCGTGCTCCCCCGAGCAGCAGTGGTACCAGCGGCGGGGCCGGCGCACCTGGCGGCCGAACTGCACCAGGGGCACGTCGAGCGGGGTCTGCATGAGGCCCCACAGGGACTCGGGCAGCAGGGACTGGGCGGCGGCGACGTGCTCGGTGGTGCCGTTGTGGCTGGAGACGGAGATGGCCTTCTGGTGCCAGTCGGTGCAGCCCGCGAGATCGTCGGCGAAGACCTTGATCATCAGGGGCTTCATCATGCTGCGGCCGTAGGCCAGCACGTTGCCCCCGAAGCTGTGGATGACCCGCCCGCCGCTGGCCCAGGCCACCGCACCGTGGATGGTGGTCTCGCTGACCCCGGCCCGGCGGTAGTCCACCAGGGGCTCCCACTCCACGTCCCGGCCGGTGGGGATGCCCTTCTCCTGCACGCCCAGGGGGGAGCGGGGGTAGGCCTCGGGGTGGCGGCTCATGCGCGCTCCTCCAGCAGCTCGGCGATGCGGGGGGCGACCTTGTCCATCCAGGCCTGCTGGTTGGCGATGACCCGCGCGCTGTCGTGGTTGAAGAAGTCGAACCAGAGCATCAGGCGGTCGTCGGGGTGGAAGCGGTCCACCGCCTGGCGGGCGACGTCCTCGGCGCAGCCGATCAGGGCGTTGTCGGCGGCCTTCTCGACCTTGGACGGGTCGATGGTGCCCTGGAGCGCCTTCCAGTAGGCCCCCAGCGCGGCGCGGGCCTCGGCGTGGGCCCTGGCCCGCTTCTCGTCCTGGGACAGGCCCGGCTCCTCGTTGAGGAAGACGAAGGTGGTGCGGGGCATGTAGCCGCGCCGCCAGGGGCCGCCGCTGGGGTGGAAGGCCTCGGTCATGCGGGCGTGGGTGGCCTCGATGACGTCGGGGCGGGTGATGCTCAAGTTGAAGACCTTCACCGGCATCCACTGGTTGACCTGCACCTGCAGCGCGGGGTCGTGGGAGCCGATGATGAGGTCGAGCAGGTCGCGACGGAAGTCCTGGGGCACGATTTTCAAGGATTCGAACGCCCAGCGGTTGGGGATCCCGACGGCGTCGGGGCTGCCCCCAGCGGCGGCCTGGACCTTCTGCCAGTCGGCGTCGCTGCGGAAGTTGGCCCGGGTCAGCACGGTGGGCGCGACGTCGTCGGAGCTGAGGGTGTCGCCGCGCAGCAGGCGCAGGAAGATCTCGCAGGCCTCGGCGAACACCTGCCCCCGCAGCGCCGGCCAGGCGGCGGCCTCGACCGCGTCCCGGGCCAGGATGCCTGACGCCTCGTTCATGAACTGGAAGCGCCCCGCCGAGAAGCCCACCCGGATGCGCCGCCGCTCGGCCGGGTCGAGCCCGTGCAGGGCCAGCCAGGAGCCGATGCGCTCGGCGTGGGCGATGGGTCCGCCCATGCAGACGATGTTCATGACCGCGCTGCCGCACTCGATGCGCCCGGTGCGCCGGAAGACGTGGTCGGCCAGGGCCAGGAAGTTGCTGTTCAGCCCGACCTCGCCCTCCCAGTGGGGGATGACGGGGCTGCGGTTGCCCTTCTGGACCTCGCTGGAGAGGTGGGACTCCGCGATCCAGGCGCAGCCGAAGCCCTGGGCGTCCGCCGCCTCGACCTGGTCGAAGAAGTTGCGGAACATCTGCGCCTCGGTGGGCGTGTGGCCGTCCACCGGGGTCTGGCTGATGGAGAAGAAGATGTCGTACTGCACCAGAGCCCCCTAGATGGACTTGAGCCGGCCGCCGTCCACGGGCAGCGAGACGCCCCGGATGAACGCCCCCGCTGGCGAGGCCAGGAAGCCGATGGCCGCGCCCAGCTCGTCGGGTGCCCCCAGGCGGCCCTCGGGGGTCATGGCGATCCACTCGTCCTGCACCTGCTCCGGCGGGACGCCCCGGCGCTTCGCCACGGCGTTCTTGAGCGAGGTCAGCCGGTCGGTGTCGGTGAAGCCGGGGAGGATGTTGTTGATGGTGACGCCCGGGGGCAGCTCGCGGGAGAGGCTCTTGGCCCAGGAGGCCATCGCGCCCCGGGTGGTGTTGGAGACACCCAGGTTGGGGATCGGCTCGCGCACCGAGGTGGACAGCACGTTGATGACGCGCCCGTAGCCCGCCTCGCGCATGCCCGGCAGGAGGTGCTGGACCAGGGTGTGCGCCGAGAGTACGTGCCGGCCGAAGGCGTGGGCCAGATCGGCGACGGGCGCGTCGAGCAGCGGGCCCCCCGCCGGGCCGCCGGTGTTGTTGATGAGGATGTGGTGGGGACCGTGGGTGTTGAGGTGCCGGCGCACCCGATCGGCCAGGGCGTCCCGGTCGTCCAGGTCAGCCTGGAGGGCCCAGGCGTTGGGGGCTCCGGCCGCGCGCAGCTCGGGCAGCAGGGCGTCGAGCAGGGTGTCGCGGCGGGCGAGCGCGGTGATCTCGGCACCCTGGGCGGCCAGGGTCAGGGCGGCGGCGCGACCGATGCCGGCGCTCGCCCCGCAGACCAGGGCGCGCCGCCCGTAGAGGGAGAGATCGGGGGCGTGGGACACAGATCACCTCCGAGGCGGGGAGTCCTCCATACCGGAGCCCGGCGCTGTCGGCAATCGGCCCCGCTCGACCCCCGGCGCGGTGGGTTAGCCTCTGCTGACGGACATCAGCCGGGAGCAGAGATGGGCATCCGCGACCTGTTCAAGCGCCGCGCCGAGCACGGGGGGCTGCGGAGCTACGCGAAGCAGAAGATGAAGGCCGCGCTGGGCGGTCAGGACGCACCGCCGTCCTCGCCGGAGCGGGCGTCGTCCTCCAAGGAGCGGCAGCTCCCCACGGCGCCCGACGCCGAGGGCCGGGTGGCGGTGGCCTGGTCCGCCGATCTCGCCGAGGGCGAGGCGCGCACCGTGCTGGCGGGGGACGCGGCGGTCGCCGTGTTCCGGGTGGACGGCCAGCTCTTCGCCATCGACAGCGCCTGCACCCACGAGGACGGCCCGCTGGGGGAGGGGACCCTGGAGGGCGGGGTCGTGACCTGCCCGTACCACGACTGGCGCTTCGAGGTGCGCACCGGCCGCTGCCTCAGCCACGAGGACCGGGACGTCGCCTGCTACCAGGTGGTCGAGCAGGACGGCGTCATCCGGGTCGGTGCGCGCACGTCGTCGGGCACAGGAGAGCGGGGCGGGGCCCACGACGACGGGCTCGAGGTCATCGTCAAGCAGGTCTGACGCTCCGGACGGGGCGAGGTCCATCCCAGGGCCAGGAGATCAGGTCAGCGGTGTCGGTCATGGTGCGTGCTCCAGGTGCGGCAGCGTAGCGACGTAGCAAACGCCATGCCAGCCTGGAGGGCCCCACCGTACGTACGGTGGCAAGATCCGGTCACGAGTGGACAAAGCGCGCCGGGGAGCACGCGCCCCAACTGCGACAAGAACTCCGCACTTCGACGGGCCGCTCGCACCCGCTACACTCGCGCTCCCGACCCGGAGCCCTGATGCCCCCCTCCCTGCCTTCCTGCCAGCGCCTGCGGCTGTCCGCCCGCGGCTACGTCGAGCTGGTCGCCGCCGACGGCGAGACCGAGCGCGCCTGGGCCACCCCCGACAGCGACAGCGTGGTGCTCAAGCGCGTCGCGGGGCCGTCGCCCTTCGCGGGGGCCGGCTCCCTCCAGGCTGTGGCCGACGTCGTCGACGGCCTCGTGGCCGCTGAGGGCGGGGACTGGGTGGAGGTCCGCGTCACCGAGCTGGCCGGGCGCCCGGCGGTCCAGGCCCTGCTCAAGCACCCCCAGGCGCCCAAGGGCACCACCTACACCGGGCTCTTCGTGATGCCCTTCGAGGGCTTCTCCTTCGAGGTGCGGGTGGCCTGCGAGGAGCGCGGCGAGCCCGGCGCGCGGGAGACCCGCCTGCTCAACCAGATCCTGGGCTCCGGCGACGGCTGGCGCTTCGGGGAGGGCGGGCGCATCGAGATCGACGACTGGGACCCCGACAACCCCCGTTACGACGACCGCTTCCCGGACCACCCGGCGTCCCGGGCGCGGCGGGCGATGGCCCAGGTGGCCCAGGGGCTGGGCCTGGACCTGGAGATGATCTCGGTGCCGTCGGTGGCGCTGCCGGAGTAGACGACTACTCCGCGAAGCCGTACCGCCCCTCGTTCTTGAGCGCCGGCAGCGCCGCCCGCGGCGACAGGAGCGTCCGCACCGCCCACAGCTCGTGGAAGATGCGGTAGCGGGTGGTCTTGTCCAGGTAGTCCACCCCCGAGGAGCCCCCCGTGCCCACCCGGCGGCCGATGGTGCGCTCGACCATGCGGGCGTGGCGGGTGCGCCACAGGATGAGCAGCTCCTCCAGCTCCACGACCGTGTCCAGCAGGAGCCGGGGCCAGGCCAGGAGCGGCAGGTCCCGGTAGGACTCGATGAACAGCACCGCCGCCCGGATGCGCGTGACCCGGGCGCGCTGGGGCTCGGGCACCCCGTCGGCCCTCAAGAAGGCCCGGGAGGCCTCGTCGTTGGCGGCGAAGCGCTCGGTGAGGGCCTCGCGGGTGCCGGAGCCCGCCGCGATGAGCTTCTCGAGCTGCGCGGCCCTCCGCGGGGCGCCCGCGGCGAGGTACTCCGCGATGAAGGCTTCCACGACCGCGTGGTCATCGGGGTTCTCGGGGGTCGAGCCCTGGATGGGCGTGCGGTGCAGCCAGTCGTGCATCGCCGCGCGCAGGGTCAGCTCGCCCCGGGCGGCCTCGATGCGCCCCCAGGCCAGCGCCCCGGCGGGGGAGCGGTCGGCCAGCTTGCGGATGTGGTCCAGCGGGTGGACGGTGCCGTAGATCTCGCGCTGGCTGTCCTCCAGGCCCAGCAGGATCTCGACCTCCCGCATCTGGAACGACTGGAAGCCGCTGGAGGGGGTCAGCTTGTCGCGGAAGTCGAGGAAGTCCTGCGGGGTGAGGGTCTCCATCAGGCGGAACTGGTCGACCGCGAGGCGCAGGATTTCGTTGATCCGCCGCAGGTGGTGGACCACGTAGGGGATGGACGCCTCGGGCACCCGCGGGCTGGCCAGGTGGTTGCGGGCCAGCCGTATCTCGGCGAGGGCCAGCTTGAACCACAGCTCGTAGACCTGGTGGACGATGATGAAGTGCAGCTCGTCCGAGCTGATCAGGGTGTCCTGGTTGCCCAGGCCGTCCTGGAGGTCCAGGAGGCGATCCAGGCGCAGGTAGTCCCAGTAGGTCGGCGGCGGGGCGCTCGGCTCGGACATGACACCTCCACGGCGGGGAGCCCAGCGTATCCGTTGGGGCTCGCGGTGTCCGCCCGGCGGGTTAGGGAGGGGCCCTGAGGAGGTGACGGTGCTCACACCGCTCGAGGTTCTGGCTCGCTACAACGCCCGCGCGATCCGGGTGGAGCACGATGGGGAGGTCCGCGAGCAGGCCGCTGCGGGCGGCGGCCTCGCGGCGTCCGTCGAGCGCGAGGGCCTGAGCTGGCTGGGCGGGGTGCTGCACGCCCACCCCGGGGTGACGTCCATCGCGCTGGAGGACGACGGCGTCTCCCTGCTCGTCCAGCGCAGCGGCGCGGGGGCCGCCGTGCAGGTCCGCTGGATCACCGGCGAGGTCCTGGAGACCGACCTCCAGCCCGCGCCCCACCCGGGGCTGTACGCCGACGGCCCCCTGTTCACCGGCCTCGATCCGGTGGACGACCTCGCGGCCGCGGTCGCCGACGTGGGCGCCCCCCTGTACGCCGTGCAGACCGCCACAGGGGTGTCCTGGTATCGGGGGGGCCGCTTCGGCGACGGCCCCGACGCCCGGCCCCTGCTCGCCTGGGACCGCCCCTGCCCCCAGCCCGGCGCCCGCGCCTTCTGCGAGCGCATGGGCGTCGCGCGGCCGTACATCGCCGGCGCGATGGCCGGCGGCATCGGCTCCGCGGAGATCGTCGTCGCCATGAGCCGCGCGGGAATGCTGGGCTTCTTCGGCGCGGGGGGCCTGGGCCTCAAGGCGGTGGCCGAGTCCGCGGACCGGATCAGGGCCGAGCTGGGCGACGCCCCGGCGGGCTTCAACCTCCTCCACAACCCCGCCGAGCCCCAGGTCGAGGAGGACACCGTCGACCTCTACCTGTCCCGCGGCGTCCGGCACGTCTCGGCCTCGGCCTTCATGGGCCTGACCCCGGCGGTGGTGCGGTACCGCTTCGCCGGCGCGCGGACGGACGCGCAGGGCGCGGCGGTGGTGCCCAACCGGGTGCTCGCCAAGATCTCGCGGCCCGAGGTCGCCGAGAAGTTCCTGCGCCCGCCGCCCCCGGCCATGCTCGACGCCCTGGTCCAGTCCGGGGGGCTTACTGCAGCCGAGGCGAAGCTGGCCGCCGCCCTGCCGGTGGCCGACGCCCTCACCGTCGAGGCCGACTCCGGCGGCCACACCGACCGGCGCCCGCTCACCGTCATCCTGCCGCTGATGCTGCGCCTGCGCGACAGCGTCGCGGCCGAGCTGGGCTACGCGGCGCGGGGCGTGCGGGTCTTCGTGGGCGCGGCTGGCGGCCTGGGCACGCCCGCGTCGGTGCACGCCGCCTTCGAGATGGGGGCCGACTACGTGCTCACCGGCTCCATCAACCAGGCCGCGATCGAGGCGGGGACCTCCAGCGCGGTCAAGGAGATGCTGCTCCAGGCCGGCATGGCCGACGTGGCCCAGGGCCCGGCCCCCGACATGTTCGAGCTGGGGGCCGAGGTCCAGGTCCTGTCCCGGGGCACCATGTATGCTCAGCGCAGCCGCCGCCTGTACGAGCTGTACCGGGGCTACGCCCGCTGGTCGGACGTGCCCGAGAAGGACCGCCGCAAGGTCGAGAAGCAGATCCTCCAGCGCGCCTACGAGGACGTCCTGGGGGACTGTGAGGTCTATTGGACCCAGCGCGACCCCGATCGGTGGGCCAGGGCGAAGAGCGACGGCCGGCTTGAGATGGCGCTGGTGTTCCGGTGGTACCTGGGCATGACCTCCCGCTGGGCGCGCACCGGTGAGGCCGCCCGGAAGCGGGACTTCCAGATCTGGTGCGGCCCGTCGATGGGCGCGTTCAACGACTGGGCCCGGGGCAGCGCCCTGGAGCCGGCCGAGGCCCGCGGCGTGGTGGCCATCGCCGACGCCCTGCTGCAGGGCGCGGCGGTGGTCGGCCGGGTGCGCCGCCTCGCCGCGCAGGGGGTGGCGCTGCCGCCGGGCCTGGACGACTGGAAGCCCTGACCTCAGCCGCTCGTGTAGTCCTCCAGCTCGAATGACGGGACCGTCTGGGCGGCCGCCAGGCGGGTGAGGCCGGGCAGCGTGGACGCCCGGGTCAGCAGGTTGCGAGCCCAGACGCCGGCCTTGGTCGTGGGGGCGAAGAAGGATCGGACCACCGAGACGCCGCGCTGCTCATGGGCCAGGAAGCCGCCCAGCTTGTCGTGGTAGCGGCGGAAGGCCAGCTCCACGTCGCCCTGGGCCCGGTGCAGCTCGCCCGCGAGCACGTAGGCCTCGGTCATGGCGAGTCCGGTGCCCTCGCCAGCCAGCAGCGAGGCGCAGGCGGCGGCGTCGCCGAGCAGCCCCACCCGCCCCTTGGACCAGGTGGGCATGCGGATCTGGCTCACCCGGTCGAAGTACACCGGCCCGTCGTCGAGGTGGGCCAGCATCTCGGGGACCTCCCAGCCCACGTCGGCGTACACCCGGCGCAGGACATCGCGCACCTCGCCGTGGGCCGGATCCCCGTCCACCAGGGAGGCGCGGAAGATGCACAGGAAGATGGTCACGCCGTCGTAGCGCTCGATGCGCGCGGCCCACCGGTTCGGGATGGAGTGGGCGACGTAGCGCTCCGGGTCGTGATGGGGGTACGCGGAGGCACGCCAGGCCGCGACGTAGCAGTCCATGAACACTTCGAACTGCTCCTCCGGGCCGAAGACCATCTCGCGGATCGCCGAGTGCAGGCCGTCGGCCCCCACGATGGCGTCGAAGGTCTCGGTGCGGCCGTCGGAGAGGGTGGCCTGGACCCCGTCGGGTTGCTCCTCGACGCCCACGATGTGGGTGCCGAACTCGGCCCGGACGTCCCCGCAGGCCTCGAAGAGGGTCTGACAGATGGCGCCGCGCGACACCGTGATGAAGCGGTCGTCCCACTGCGCGCGGATCTGATCGGTGTCGAGGTGGGCCAACTCATGCCCGTCGCTGTCGACGAAGGTGAGCTGCTTCATCTCCGAGCCCTTCGCGCGGAGCTGGTCGATGAGCCCCATCCGCTCGGCGACCGCGTAGCCCAGCCCCCAGAAGTCCACGACGAAGCCCTCCGTACGGAGCTGCGGCGCGCGTTCGAACAGCACGGGCTCGTGCCCGTACTGGCGCAGCCACCACGCGAGGGTGGGGCCGCCGATGCCGATCCCGTTGATGCCGACCTTCATGTCTGTCCTCCTGAGGACGCCGGGGGCTCGAACTCGAGGCCCTGGGCGTCCTCGACGATGCGCTCCAGGAGCGCGTGAAAGGCGCGGACCTCGTCCGTGGTCCAGCCCGCGAACAGCCTGCGCATGTAGTGCTCAGAGCGCGCCGCGATCTCGGTGTACTGGTCCACGCCGGCCGGCGTGGTGGTGACCCACACGCGCCGCCCGTCGTCGGCGTCCCGGCTGCGGCGCACCAGGCCCTTGGCCTCCAGCCGGCCCACCACCGCGGTGATGGTCGACGGCGCCGAGCCGAGCAGCGCCCCGAGCTGGTCGAGGTACATGGGCCCCACCTGGATGCACAGGTGCAGCACGCCGGCCTGATGCACGGTCAGCCCGGGGAGCATCGGCCGCCGCTTGAGGGCGGTGGCCCAGGAGACCAGCCGGTCCAGGGTCTCCATCGTCTGTGCGAGCTGGGCGTCTCGGTCCTTCACGATGACCTCACCTCCTCCAGATAATATTTCGACATCGAAATATCAACCCGCGCCGTGAGAAGATGCTGCATGACCCTGGGTTCACATCGCTGGTCGCGCGGCGCGGTCGCCCTGACCTTGATCGCCGCCTGCGCCGGGCCCGGCGACGCCGAGCGCTACCGCCGGGTCGTGAACATGCAGCCCGTCGACCTGGAGCCGGCGCTGGCCCTCTGCGCGGGCATCTCCGATCCCGGGGGGGCAGCGGAGTGCGCCATGGTGGCGGCGGTGGGCGCGGCCCGCGACCAGGGCGTCGACCCCGAGACCTGGTGCGATCGCGTGCCGGAGGGCCCCTGGCGGAACGAGTGCCGGTTCCAGGCCGCCGAGGTCTGGCGCGGCCGCGGCGACGTCAAGCGCGCCACCGCGCTGTGCCTCCAGGCCGGGCCGTTCATCAGCGACTGCGCTCAGCATCTCTGGCAGGACGAGCTGCGCGGCCTCATCTTCGAGCGGGGCCCGGCGGGCTTCGCCGAGCAGCTCCCCCGCGCCGAGGTCCTGTCCCTGCGGTGGCGCGCGCTCTTGGGAGACCAGACCGACCTGGGCGACCGGTTCTGGCGCCGCTACTACGAGAACGGCTTCGAGGCGGAGCGGCACCTGGACCTCTCGGCCTGCGACGCGGTGGAGGGGCAGGGGCGGCTGGTCCAGGACCACGTCGAGCGCTGCCGCCACGCCGGGGCCCACCTGTTGCAGCGCCGGATCGGTCGGGTGGCCGACGATCCCGCCCTGCGGGAGGTCCTCTGCGCCATGCCGGCGGCGGACTGCGCCAGCGCCGCGGTCATCCCCCAGCTCTCCTGCGCGCCCGACCCCCTCCTGGAGGCGGTGCTCGCCGAGCAGCTCGACTGGCGCTGCATCCGAGGGCGGGACGGCCCCGCGCCGGACCAGGGCACGATCCGCTACCTCAGCGGAGATGGAAGCCCAGGCTGATCTGCGCCCGCAGGGTCCACCAGTCCTCCCAGTCGCCGTCGGGCCCCCCGGCGCTGCCCCAGCCGGTGCGCAGCCCGTAGTCCACGTACAGCCAGGTCTCCCCCAGCCGCTGCCGCAGGGCCGCCTCCAGGTTGAAGACGGGCACGGCGTGGCGCCCGCCGTAGTAGTCGCTCAGGTCGAGGCGGGTCAGCCCCAGGCCGAAGGTGGCGCCCCAGGGGTCCTCGGGCTCGGTCTGGAGGATCGCCAGCACGCCGTACTCCAGGAAGGTGAACGGCGCCTCGTCGCTCTGGCCCTCGTCGTCGAGCTCCCGGCGGCGCTGCTTCGGGAAGGCCGAGCCCGTGCCGATCACGGAGAGGCCCAGCCGGGGGCCGCCGGAGCTGCGGTCGTCGAGGAAGGCGTCGTAGCGCACCGTCCAGGCGCCGTGGACCCCCGGCACCGGCCAGTCGCCCAGCAGGGCCCCCGCGGCGATCCCGGCGGAGAGGTCGGCCCCGAACTCGGGGGCGGCGAGGGCGACGGAGGACAGCAGCAGCAGGACCATCGGGGCCTGCTAACCCGTCACAGCGCCGTCAGCCCCAGCGACACCAGGAGGGCGCGCCCCCGGGCCACGCCCTCGGCGTCCGCGAACAGCGCCACCAGCGAGCCGTCGCCCCCCGCGCCGGTGAACTTGGCGCCCAAGGCCCCCGCCTCCCGCAGGGCCCGGCACGCTGCGACCAGGCCCGGTGCCTCCAGGACGTCGATGGACAGGGCCTCGTAGGCGGCCTGCGCGCGGTTCATCTCGGCGCCCAGCGCGGGCAGGTCGCCGGCCTCCAGCGCCGCCGCGCCCCGGACCGCGCAGCGCGCCCAGGTGTCGATGGCCCCGCGCACGTCGGGGTCCCCGTCCTTCACCGCCGCGTTCAGGGCGTCGAGGATGGGGCCCGCGGCGCGCCCGGTGGGGAAGTACGCGACCAGCAGCGGCGGCGCCACAGGCGGGTCCAGCGGCCGGAGGTCCACCGGCGGCCCCCAGTCGATGGCCAGCACGCGGGCGTGGGCGCAGGCGAGGGGGTCCATGAGGCCGCAGGGAACGCCGAGCAGGTCCCGCTCGGCGGTCAGCGCGAGGGCGGCCACGTCGTCCGGGCTCCAGCTCAGCCCGGTGAGCGCGAGCATCGCCCGGGTGGCGGCCACGCACACCGCCGCCGAGGACGAGAAGCCCCGGCCCGGCGGCAGATCCCCGGTGACGTTCACGCGCATGGGGGGGAGGGGGACGCCCTGCTGCATGAGGGCTCGGGCGACCGCCGCGACGTAGCGGTTCGGGTCGCCGGGCACCCCGAGCAGCGCCGGACCGAACCGGGACAGACCCATCGACGAGCGCACCAGCAGGCCCCAGGCCCCCCGGTAGGCCCGCACCTCCAGCGCGCGCTCCAGCGGGGCGACCAGGCAGGCTCCGCCGGCCCAGTCGCAGTGCTCGCCGAGCAGGCAGACCCTTCCGGGGGCCCGCCCGACGGCCGCGTCAGTAGCAGGCTCGGTCGGCGTACTCATCGATCTGCTCCGCGCACCACGCCTCTTCTTCGGCCGTGGGGCTCCAGTATTCGTCATAGCAGTCGTCGATGGACGACCAGCCCTTGTCCTCGAACGCCGTGCTCCAGCCGTAGCCGCACTCGTGGAGGTACAGCTCGTACTCCTTGCACAGGTCGATGCAGGTGTTGCCGCAGCCCGGACCCCAGGCCAACGCCAGCGCTGCCATCCAGGTGCCAGCCGTGCTTCGCCGGGGCCGTGCCATGGCCCTGAGCGTGGCCGGTCGCGGGCCGGTCGTCAAGTGACGTCGCGTGGCTGCTACTCCGCCTCGGTGGCGGCGAGGGTGCAGTCGTCCTCGACGCCGACATCCGGCCACCAGGCTTCGTCGTCCGCGCCCGCCTGCCAGCTCAAGCTCGGCGCGGCGCTCCAGCACTGGCTCAGGAGGACCTGGACCGGCCCGAGGTCGCCGCTGCTGAGGAGGGTCTCGCCCCGTCCGTCACCCTCGGGATTCCACCGGGTGGTCAGGTGGTAGCGCTCGAGCGTATCGCCGCCATAGAAGTCCAGCTCGGTGCGCAGCTCGAACAGACCTTCACCCTCGGCGGACTGCCACAGGTGCGTGGCGGTGCCCGGGCGATCGTCGGTCGGGGTGCCGATCAGCTCCAGCTCGACGGCGTCCTCGAGCTGGTTGTAGTGGAGGATGACCTCGCCGTCGGCGTCTTCGCCCAGCAGCGCGCCCAGCACGCCCAGGTCCCAGGTGGCCTCGCCCTGCCATTCCGACGCGGTGTCGGGGTCCGTGTACCAGATCCCGGTGAAGAACTCCCGCCAGATGCCCACGGAGGTGGCGGCGGCCTGGATGGAGTAGGTGTAGACCGCCTCGTCCGGCGTGCGGCTCATCTCTGCCCGCAGGAAGTACCCCGGCCGGTCGGCCCAGGGCGAGGGTCCCCAGATGCGCAGGTCGTCCCCCCGCTCGGAGGGGGCGTAGGTGCGCGCGGTGTCGCAGACCGCCGAGAACAGGGTCGTCCACACCGCCGCAGAGTCGAGGGTCACCAGCGTGGTGTCCAGGAAGGTGAGGTCTTCCGAGAGGCCCGTGGCGTCGAGATCGTTGGGGTAGACCACCGTGAGGTCGTCGACGTAGGGCAGGGCCGCGCGGAAGGCGGCGTCCTCGATGAACACCTGGTTGGACAGGTCCCCGCCGCAGGCGGCCAGGGCGAGCGGCGCCAGCGCGAGGGGCCTCACCACTTCATCCCCACGCCCAGCAGCACCTCGCGGGTGCCGAAGATGGGGGCGCCTGAGTCGAGCTGGTAGGGCACGAAGTTGCGGTGCCACTCGATGTCGAGGACGAAGCGGCCGGGGTGCCAGCCGGCGAACCACATCAGCCCGGGGCTGATCGCGGTCAGGTACTGGTCGTGGTTCACCCCGGACTCGTAGGTGGTGCGGCCCCACCAGGTGACCGCGCCGCGCACGCCGCCGCCGGCCTGGAGGCCCTTCCATTCGGGGCTGGCGTAGCCGGCCTGGGCGCCCAGGGTGGTGGTGGCGCTGCGGGCGGGGATGGTCTGGGTGGTGACCCCGGGGATGGCGATGTCGCCCGCGCCCGCGCCGCCCAGCAGGTCCACGGAGAACCACTGGCCCTTTCGCCAGTCCATGCGGTAGGACAGCCCGGCCACGCCCGCCGGGGGCAGATACTGGGCGGCGACGTCGGGGTTGGTGGGCCCGGCGGCGCCGAAGAGCATGCGCACCGAGCTGTCGGGGCGCCGGGCCGCGCGCACCTGGCGGTCGATGCTGCCCTTGGCGACGTCGTCCCGGTAGTCCACCGCCTCGAACGTGGCCCCGGAGACGTCCACCTCGGCGTCCGCGCCCACCCGCAGCTCGGCCACCGAGAGGTGGGTGGGGTAGCGCACCTGGATGAGGTACACCCCCGGCCGCACCGCGAGGCGCCGATCGCCGCCCCCGGCGGTGACCTCGCCCACGAACATCTTGCGGTCCTTGTCGAACACCGCGTAGGTGCCGGTCATCGTGGCCGGGAAGCGCAGGCCCGAGCGGGCCGGGTCGAGGTCGGTGAGCACCACGTCGCCTTCGCCGGCCAGGTCCCACTCAAAGGTGGGGTGCTGGGTGCCCAGGCGGCTGTCGGCGGTCTCGGAGACGGTGGCGTTGTAGACGTAGTTGTAGGCCTCGGACAGGGTGACCTTGTCGTCGCGGTTGTCGTCGGCCAGCCCGGACATGCCGCCCACCAGGTAGTAGGTGAACACCGAGCCGCCGATGACGTCGGACTCCTGGCTGGCCTCGTCCCCCGAGGAGCTGGTGATGATGACCGAGCCCGAGGTGTTCAGGCGCTCGCTGACGTCAAAGACGAAGGACGGCGCCAGGGTGCCGCCCTTGCGGCGGGTCATCTGGCCGGAGCTGCAGGCGTCGAGGAAGGCCAGCCGGACCTCGGCCCCGCTGTTGTCCAGCATGCGCTCCAGCTCCTCGTACTCCAGCCGGGTGCGGCCGAGCTGGAGGCCGTCGTCGTCGGCGTGGCCGGAGTAGTAGAACAGGAAGATGGTCTGGTCGCCGTGGGCCTGGGCGACCTCGATCTCGTGGCGCAGGTCGCCGAACTCCTGGAGGACGTCGGCGCGGCGGTCGCCGGTCAGCACCCGGACGTGGTCGCGGTCGTAGCCGCCGTTGGTGACCAGGACGGCCTCCATCTTGCGGGCGTCGTCCTCGGCGAAGACCAGCTCCTCGCCGGAGAGCGCGCCCTCGTTGTTGGCGACCAGCATCGCAAAGCGCTGCACGCCGGCCTCGGCGACGCCGGAGAGGGCGCTGAGCAGCGCCAGGGTCGGGAGCCCGCAAATCATCAGCGCCCCTTGCTGACGCGCACGACGTCGACGGCCGGATCGGTGTCGCGCAGCGCCTCGACCGCGTCCGCGCCGCCCTTCGCCCAGGCGTCCTCGACCAGCGCGCGGGCCTCGTCGACCGAGCTGGGGCTGAACACGCCCACGAACAGCTCGGGGCCGGGGGCGTCGTCGAGCACGATGGAGCCCTGGAGGACGTGGCGATCGCCGGGGATGATGGACACGGGGATGTCGCCTTGGGCCGGGTAGAACACCGACAGCGTACCCTCGCCGTCCACCGACAGCAGCACCAGGCTGTCGAGCCCGTCGGCGCGGTAGGTGAACTGGATGCGGTCGCCAGCGCGCAGCACCTCGCCCTCCTCGCCGGGCTCGACCGCGCCGCCCCGCATCACCAGGAAGTCGAGGTCCACGTCGCCCTTCGCGCGGGTGGTGCGGGTGTCCTCGCCGGGCAGCACCATCACCATCACCACCACCGCCGCGGCGAGCACAGGCACCAGCCAGAGGCTTCGCCACCACGGGGCCTTCGTCGGGGCGGGGCGCGCGGCCGGGGCGTCGTCCACCCGGGCGGCGGCGGCGCGCAGCACCTCGAAGTCAAAGGGCTCCAGGCGCGCCTTCGCGGCGTCGACCTCGGCGGCCCAGGCCCCATAGGCGTCGCCGGCCGGGGGCTCGGCCTCGCCGGTGTACGCGCGCGCCATCGCGAGGCGGGAGGGGCGCGAGCCGTCGTTCTCTCGGAGGAGGTCCTTCATCACAGCACCAGGGGGAGGAGGGCGGCCAGGATCGCCAGGGCGGCGTCGGGCACGGCGTGGGTCTCGATGCGGCGCCTGGACCGCTTGAGGAAATAGTTGAGGCGTTTTCTGAGGGTTGGTAGTGAAACACCCATGAGATCTGCGACTTCTTGTCTGGTCATGTCGTCGAAGTAGAGGTGCACGACCATGCGCTGGGTCTCGTCGTCGACGCCCACCAGCAGGCGGCGCACGAGGTCGGCGTCCTCCCAGCGGTTGGCGTCGTGCTGGGCGAAGCCGTCGCCGACGATGTCGTCGCGGTGGTGCTCGCGCTTGTCGCGGCGGCTGCGGCGGTTGCGCACCTGGTTGAGGCAGAGGTTGGTCGAGATCCGGTACATCCAGGTCAGCGGGGAGGCGTCGGCGCGGAACGCTTCGTAGTGGCGGATCACCCGGGCGAAGGTCTCCTGGACCGCGTCGTTGGCGTCCTCGTCGTTCCCCAGGATGCTGCGGCACCTGTGGAAGAGCACACCGCCGTAGCGGTCATACAGCGCTCGGATCTCGGACTCGTCGACCTGCATTCTCGATCTCCGACTGCTTGGACACGCGACCGGTCATCGGGTGAAATGGAAACACCACCCTGCGGCGGTCACAGCGGCTGCCGTTGGACGATAACGCGAGGAGGAGAAGCCATGTCGAGCGTGCGCGTCGAGCGGGACGGCCCCGTGACCACCGTGATCCTGAGCCGGCCGGGGCGACGGAACGCCGTGGATCGGCCAACCGCCGAGGCCCTGGCGGCGGCCTTCCGAGAGTTCGAGGCCGACGACGACGCCCGCGTGGCGGTGCTTTGGGGGGAGGGGGGCCACTTCTGCGCGGGCGCGGACCTCAAGGCCATCGCCGAGGGCCAGCCCAACCACCTGGACGCGGAGGGCGACGGCCCGATGGGGCCCACCCGCATGCAGATCGACAAGCCGGTGATCGCGGCGATCGCGGGCTACGCGGTGGCCGGGGGGCTGGAGCTGGCGCTGTGGTGTGACCTGCGGGTGGCCGAGGAGGACGCCACCTTCGGCGTGTTCTGCCGGCGCTTCGGGGTGCCCCTGATCGACGGGGGCACCGTGCGGCTGCCCCGGCTGATCGGGCAGAGCCGCGCGCTGGACATGATCCTGACAGGCCGGGCGGTCAAGGCGCCGGAGGCCCTGGGCTTCGGGCTCGCCAACCGGGTGGTGCCGGTCGGGCAGGCCCGCCCGGCCGCCGAGGCCCTGGCGCAGCAGATCGCGGCGTTCCCCCAGGCCTGCATGCGCGGCGACCGCCGCTCGGCGCTGGCCCAGGCCGGCCAGCCCCACGGCGCGGCGATGGCCTATGAGTTCGCGCAGGGCATGGGGGCGCTCAGCGCCGAGTCGGTGGCCGGCGCGATGCGCTTCGCGGGAGGGGAGGGGCGCGGGGGGAGCTGAGCTTGCTCACCCCAGCGACAGCATCCGCTCCAGCGGCCGCTTGGCGGCCAGCCGCAGGGCCTCGTCCATCTCGATGCGGGGCTCGAGGTCGCGCAGCGCCAGGTACATCTTCTCCAGCGTGTTCAGGCGCATGAAGGGGCACTCGTTGCAGGCGCAGGTCTCGTCCTGGCCGGGCAGCGGGATGTACTCCTTCGTGGGGTCGGCCTTCTCCATCTGGTGGATGATGCCGGGCTCGGTGGCCACGATGAAGGCGCGGGCGTCGGAGCGCTGGGTGAACTTGAGCAGCGAGCTGGTCGAGCCGATGTGGTCGGCGTAGTTCAGCAGGGAGGGCTCGCACTCGGGGTGGGCGATGACCAGGGCGTCGGGGCGGCGGGCCTTCAGCTCGATGAGCTTCCGCTCCGAGAAGGTCTCATGCACGATGCAGGTGCCCTGCCACAGCAGCATGTCCCGGCCGGTCTCGCGCATCAGGTAGGCGCCCAGGTTGCGGTCGGGGGCGAAGATGATGGGCTGGTCGGCGGGGATGGCCTCGATCACGCGCTTCGCGTTGGAGCTGGTGCAGATCCAGTCGGACTGGGCCTTGGTGGCGGCGGTGCAGTTGATGTAGCTGACCACCACATGGTCGGGGTGCAGGGCCTTGTAGCGGGCCAGGGCGTCGGCCGGACAGGCGTCGGCCAGGGAGCAGCCCGCCTTGAGGTCCGGGATGACCACGACCCGGTCGGGGTTGAGGATCTTGGCCGTCTCTGCCATGAAGTGGACGCCACAGAACAGGATGACGTCGGCCTCGGTGTCCCGCGCGGCCTGGGCGAGCTGGAGGGAGTCGCCGATGAAGTCGGCGAGGTCCTGGATGTGGGACTCCTGGTAGTAGTGGGCCAGGATGACGGCGTTCCGCTCCTGTCGGAGGCGGTCGATCTCGTCGTAGAGGTCGAGGGTCGGATCGATCCGGGCCACCTTCTCTGCAAGCGCGGACATGGTTACCTCGAAAAGGGTTGTAAAGACCTCTTAACCGGCCACGATCCGGATGCGGCGGACAAGTTCGGGGATGTCCTCCTCCCGGATGGAGCAGAACGCCAGCCGGATGGCGCTGATCTCGGGCACTGCGATCACGCCGACGGACTGCTCTTCGATGAGCCGCCGCCGCAGGGCGTGGACGTCGACGCCCGGGCGCACGCCCAGGATGGCGAAGAAGCCGGCGTTGAAGGGCCAGGGGCGCAGGTTGTCGCCGGTGAGGGCGTCCAGCTCGCGCTTGAGCACGCGGTAGCGGCGCACGACCAGCTCCATGCGCTCGGCGAGCTGGCGGTCGAGGTCGGGGTCGGCGAGGGCGCGGGCGACCATGGCCTGGGGTGGGGCCGAGGACTGGGAGATGGTGCCTCGGATGGCCGCCATGACCTTGTCCTCCAGCGCGTCCGCGGCGGCCGGATCCGACACCCCGAAGGTGAGGAAGGCCACCCGCCCGCCGAAGAAGAGCAGCTCCTTGGTGGCGCCGTCGGCCTTGATGGGCAGCAGCCGCGCAGGGTCGGCCTGGCGGGTCAGCGCCCAGAACAGGGAGTCGCGCGCGACCCCGGGCTCGTACACCCAGCCGTGGTAGGCGTCGTCGCAGAGCACCGCCACCGGCCCGCGCGCCGAGACCAGCGCGTCGACGATGGCCGGGACCTCGTCCTCCAGTGGGCTGTAGCCGGTGGGGTTGCTGGGGAAGTTGATGATGACGAGCGCCTTGTGGCGGACCTGGGCGAGCGCCGCCCGCAGGCCCGCCACGTTGAAGCGCTGGCGCCCCTCGTCGAAGAAGGGGAAGGGCAGCACGCGCGCGCCCCGCCGGGTGCCGAAGATCAGGTTGTAGTTGCCCCAGTACGGCACGCCCACGACCACGTCGGTGTCGGCGTCGGCGAACAGGTCGGCGCAGACGGACAGCCCGTTGGTGATGCCGCTGACCACCACGGGGCGGGAGGCGGGGGTGTGGCCGCCCTCGCGCTGCTGGCGGGCCTGCCACAGGTCGCGCAGGACGGGCAGCCCGGCGGTGTGGGTGTAGAGGAAGGCCGCCGCCGGATCGAGCTGGGGGGCCAGATCGCCGAGCGCGGGGGGGGTGAGGGCGCCGCGCCGGCCGTCGGTGAGCTGGCCGATGGTGGCGTTGAACGCGCAGCCCGCCGCTTCGAAGGACTGCGCCGGGATCCCCGCGGGGAACGCAAGCTGGCGCCCCAGCGTGGACAGGCAGGCCGCTGCCGCCGGGGCCGTACGGCCCAACGTGGCGTTGAGGTCGTCCGCTTTGGACATGTGGAGCTTCCCTGGGCGTGAGACCGGTGTCTGCCCGGCTTATCCTGGCGCTGACCGCCACGCTCGCGCGATCGCGGCTTGCCGCATCGGGGCCCGCTCCACTACGTTCTGCGGCATGCGAACGATTACGCCCCCGGTCGACGACTTCCTGCTCCCCGAGGCCCCCTGGTACCTCCCGGAGGGCGATGAGGTCGAGCTGTTCGAGCGCGCCGCCGCCGCGCACCTGCCCGTCATCCTCAAGGGCCCCACCGGCTGCGGCAAGACCCGGTTCGTCTCGTACATGGCCCACAAGCTGGGGCGCCCCCTGGTCACCGTGGCCTGCCACGAGGACCTCACCGCCAGCGACCTGCTCGGCCGCTTTCTCATCCTGGGGGACGAGACGGTGTGGTGCGACGGCCCGCTGACCATCGGCGTGCGCCACGGGGCGGTGGTCTACCTGGACGAGGTGGTCGAGGCCCGCAACGACACGATGGTCGTCATCCACCCGCTCACCGACGACCGCCGCATCCTGCCGGTGGAGAAGCTGGGCGCGGTGCTGCGCGCGCCGCCCGAGTTCATGCTGGTCGTCAGCTACAACCCCGGCTATCAGTCGGTGCTCAAGGAGATGAAGCAGTCCACCCGCCAGCGCTTCATCTCCCTGGACTTCACCTACCCGCGCCCCGACGTGGAGCGCACGGTCGTCGCCCGGGAGTCCGGCTGCGGCGCCGAGACCGCCGAGCGCCTGGTCAAGCTGGGCGGCAAGGTGCGCAACCTCACCGACCGCGGCCTGGAGGAGGGGGTCTCCACCCGGCTGCTCATCTACGCCGGTCGGCTGGTGGCCCAGGGGGTCGACCCCCGCCGGGCCTGCGAGGTGTCCATCGCCCGCACCCTCACCGACGACGTGGACCTGCAGCGCTCGATCCGCGAGGTCGTGAACGACTTCTTCTAGGAGCTTGCAGGGCATGGCATCCCACAAGCGACGATGCAGGGGCCCACCGTGGTTGCCTGACATGGGCTCGTCCGTTCACGGACTCGCTGGAGGGTTCTTGGCGGGTGCGAGCCTTGGCGTGAAGGGGGCGCATCCAGCGCCCTGAAGGATGAATTGGAGATCCACCACGTCAAAGATGGCATTCCCCCGATTTCTTGATCTGCTCCGACTCCATACGACCCAAGCAGTACCGCCAGGCCTGGAATCCCGACCAGAGCGGCTTGTTCCCGCCCCGAGCCTCGGACTGACTTCCAGACGACCCCCTCGGGTACTTTGCCCGAGAAGTCCTCAACGACTTGGACGTCGAGCCGATCAACGCAATGCCGGAGCGCTCGGATGGGGTGGGTCGAGAGCCTCCTCAGGGCGCTGGATGCGCCCCCTTCACGCCAAGGCTCGCACCCGCCAGAGACCCTCCGGTGAGTCCGTGAGCGGACGAACCCCAAATCGAAGAATCGCCGACGGTCGGAGTCCTGGTGACCGTTGTCAGGGGATCCCGATGTCCTCAGGGCTCCTAGCCGCCCGTCCCCTTGAAGCGGTCCTCGTCGTCGCGGAACAGGAAGTTGAAGGTGGTCAACGAGCCGTACGCCCGGGTGATGTAGGTCTGCAGCTCGGCGCGGTCGGCGTCGTCCAGCGCGCTGTGGTTGTTGACCTTCTGCTCCAGCACCCGCAGCTTCTCGCGCACGGCGGTGACCTTCTTGAACAGCGACTCGGCGGGGATCTCCTTCACCGTGCGGCCCTCGGCGTCGGTGAAGGTGACCGTGCCGGAGACCATGCGCTTCGTCAGGCGCGGTGTACCGCCGCCGGCCTCCTCGTACAGGCCCTGCTTCACGGCGTCCACCACCAGGTCGTACAGCAGCTCGGTGTCCATCTCAGACCTCCTTGGAAGGACGGGTCTTATCCGAGCGGACGCTGGAGCGCAGCCGCGCGCTGCTCCGCCGAGGGCTGCTCGGTGGTCGAGCGGCGGCCCCGGCGGGCCTGGATGCGCGCCAGCAGCGCCGGCTCCGGCTCCCGGCCCAGAACCTGGCGGATGGCGGGCAGGGGGTCGTCGAAGACCGGCGACAGCTCCCGCTCGTCGAAGGTCTTCGCCATCGAGAACATGCCGGCGCAGATGGGGTCGAAGGCGCAGGCGTCGCAGGCCTCGCCCTTGCCGTGCAGGAACTCGAGCTGGTGGACGAAGCCCTTGCGGTCCAGGAAGCGGATGCAGCGCTCCTCCTCCTTGACGATCTTGCGGGTCTCGGTGGAGGCCCAGGCGTAGCGCCGCATGAAGCACAGCGGCACCCGCTCGGCCCGGAAGCTGCGGCCGGTGGCGTACAGGTAGTCCATCGCCCGCTCCAGGCTGACCTGGAACTCCCGGTGGCTGGCGATGCAGTCGGGGTTCTCCTCGGCGCGGTTGCCGTCCGGGTCCATGTTGTTCCACACGAAGTGCCGGATGAAGGGGAAGGTCTCGCAGATCCAGCGCACGTTGAGGTCGAGGTGGTCGGCGTTGTAGGTGTTGATGACTGTGTTGATGTCGGCGGTGATGCCCATCTCCGGGACGTGGGAGAGGGTGTCGACGATGGCCTGCCAGGAGCCCGGGTAGCGGGTGATGAAGTCGTGGACCCGCTCGATGTGGCTGTGCAGGGAGACGTGGATGTGGGTGAGCCCCGCGTCGACGCACTGCCGGAAGAACCCCTTGTCCGCCAGGAGCTGCCCGTTGGTGATCATGCGGCTGTAGAGGCCGCGCTCCCGGGCGTAGGCCAGGGCGGGGAACAAGAGCGGCGACATGCTGGGCTCGCCGCCGGTCAGGATGACGCCGTCGTAGTCCATGTCGGCGAGGTCATCGATGAGCCCCCGCATCTCGGGCTCGGTCAGCTCGACCCCGGTGGGGGGGTTGGAGCAGAACCGGCAGAACTGCCGGCAGCTTCGGGTGAGCTGGAGGTAGCCGAGGTTGGCCATCACCGCTCCCCGGTGTGCAGACCCACCTCGACCGCCGCAGAGGGGTCGGCCTGGCGGCGGCGCAGGAAATCGGAGCGGCGCAGGCCGTTCTTCTGGCGGAGCGGGTCCTCGGGGGGGGCGTCGGGCGGCGCGTAGCCGGGCAGGCTCTCGCCGGGGGGCTGCGGGGGCAGGCCGTCCTGGATGCGCCGAGGCGCGACCGGCCAGCGGGCGGCGAGCTGGGCCTCGGCCTCGTCGGCCCAGTCGCCCTCGGTCAGGGGGCGGGCCAGGGCGAGGCCCTGGTCGCGGATCATGTTGATGTGGAAGCCCTCGCAGCGGGCCGACACCCGGCAGTCCGCGCAGCGCACCGAGCGCCCCTTGTACTCGCGGGCGACGTGGTGGCGGGCGAGGCGCTTCCAGTGCAGCCGACCGGTGTCGGGGTCGAACATCTCGCGGCGCAGGGTGCGGGGGGCCTCGGCCAGCATCGTCCCGGGGGCCGCGCAGGCGGGCAGGCCGGAGACCGCCAGGCGCAAGCCCAGGGCGGCGAAGAAGGCGGCGGGGTCGCGCACGTCGTGGGCGACGGCGTCCTCCATGCGCTCCCAGGTGGGCTGGTGGACGCGCACCCGGTCGAGGGGCAGGGCGTCGCGGTGGGCCAGCATCCACGGCGCGGTGTCCTGGTTGAGGCGGATCTCCACCGAGACGCCCTCGGGCAGCCCGGGGAGCAGCCAGGCGTCGAGCTGGACGGCGGTCGCGGCCACCAGGATGAGGTCGGACGGAGCGTCGCTCAGGGGCTCGGCCGCGTCCACCTCGGCGTACAGGGGCAGGCCCCGGGGCAGCGCTGCGAGGCTGGCCCGCCGCACCCCCAGCCGGGCGCAGCCGTAGGGCAGCGGGCCGGCGTGCTCGGCCTCGCCCACCCACCACACCTCGAAGGCGCGGTCGTTCTGGGTGGCGATGGTGCGCTCCATCGTGGTGCAGAAGGGCTCGATGAAGCAGTGCACGCAGCGCTCGGGCTGGCGGCACTCCAGGGGCACCCCGGCGTCGATGTAGCGGCGCACGTGGAAGCGGCGGCCGTTGACCTCGTCCAGCATCTTGTGGGGGTCCTGGATGAGGTCCTCCATGCCCTCCAGGTACGAGACCGGGAAGCGGTTGGTCCAGATGTGGAAGGCCGGGTGCCGGTTCAGGCGGAAGACCTTCTGGAGCCGGGGCAGGTGCTCGCGCACGTCGTAGAACAGCTGGTCGCGGTTGCGGAAGGCCTCGGCCTGGGGGATGACGTGCAGCAGGTCGAACTCCCGCACCCCCAGGCTGGCGGCCAGCTCGACGATGCGGTCGATGAAGGCGACGTTCTGGCCGTTGATGACCACGTCGACGTTCACGATGGGCCGCCCGTCGCGCAGGGCGCGCACCAGGCCCTTGATGAGCCGGTCGAAGGCCCCGGCGGTCTGGACGAGGTGGTCGTGCAGGGCGGCGGTGTGGCCGTGCAGGGAGAACGTGATCTCCCCCAGGCCGGCGTCCAGCACCCGGGCCATGAAGTCCCGGTCCGCGTAGCGCATGCCGTTGGTGACGGTCTGGACGCGGCCGTAGCCGATCTCCCGGGCGTAGCGGATGAACTCCGGGAACAGCGGGTGCACGCTGGCCTCGCCCCCGGAGAGGATGACCTTCCAGGCGTCCAGCTCCTCGCGGCCCCGGCGCAGCTCGGCCTTGACGTCCTCCTCGGAGAGGTAGACGTTGCGCGGGGTGTCCATGTCCAGGCAGAACAGGCACTTGTTGTTGCAGGCCGTCACCAGCCGCACCCAGTGCTTGGGGCGGTTGGCGATGCGCTCGCGGGCCAGCATCTGCTCGGTGAGGGTGCTCATGCGCGGTCCGGATTGTGTCCGAGATGCAGATAGCCTAATGCAAGACCTGGGCATCCGCTGAGCTTCGGCGTGCATTCACAGGGGGCGAAAGCCGTTCGGCGGTTGGCGCCCCGGGGGTGGGGGGCGGTGGTGCCGGGGACAGCACCGGCTCCGCCAAGGCAGTGGGCCAGCAGGGGGGCGAGCGCGCTGCGGAGCGACGGCGGCACGGCCTCGGCGATGGGCTGCAGGTCCCCACCCTCGGGGAGGAGCCGGAAGGCCGGCGGGCCCGGCAGGGTCTCCCAGGCGACCGCCCAGTCCGCGAGGTCCCGGCCGTGGTGCAGCACCCCGTAGAGGCCGACCTGGGCCCGGGTGAGGGCCCGCAGGGCCTCCAGCGCCAGAAGCGTGGCCGCGAACGCGCCCGGGCGGCCGCAGTGGGCGTCGTGGCGCGCCGCGTCGGGGCCGTAGAGGGCCAGGTCGATGCGGTCGACCGGTCGGAGGCGGCGCAGGCCGCGCAGCTCGCTCCGGGGGCGCTCGGCCAGCGCAGCCCCGTCTCCCGAGACCTCGATCGCGGCGAAGCCTGCAGCGACCGCGTCCTTCAAGATGCCCACCAGATCGGGGTGGTCGAGGGCTCCCATCCCCGTGATCTCCAGGACATCGACCCCCTCGGTGGCCAGCCGCACCAGCTCCTTGCGCGCATGGCGGGAGGGGGTGTGGCCCTCCTGGAGGTCGCCGTGGCAGTCCACGCAGGCGTGGGCGAGGGGGGCGACCAGCTCCAGGGCGGCGGTGTGGCGGTCGGGCGGCGGCGCCTGGGGCAGCTCCCGGGCCCCGAAGGCGTAGACGTAGTCCGAGGGCGCCCCGTCGCAGGCCTCGCCCCGGGGGCAGGTGGGGCAGAAGTCGGCGGCCACCGGGGTCTGGAAGCGGTGACGGAAGCGGTGGCTGGGGGTCAGCACCGGCTCCTGCGCGCCGGTGACCACGCGGTGGGCCTCCTCGGGGAGCAGGCAGGCCGGGAAGCCGTGCAGGGTGAGGGGACGGCGGGCCTCGGCGGCGGTCTGCACCGCGCCCCGCAGGCTCTCGGCCATCAGACCCAGGCGCGGGGAGAGGGTGACCCACTGCGCCCGGGCCGCGCCCTGCAGGAACAGGCGCCGCAGCCGGAAGCGGTCCACCCCGAGCTGGGCGATGAGGGCGACCGACTCCGGCAGCAGGGGCCGGGAGGGCCGGGTGACCACCAGCTCCACCTCCACCTTGAGCCCGGCGCGGCGGGCCTGACGGATGCCCTCGACCGCCGCGCGGCCCGCGCCCTTGCGGCCGACCAGCCAGTCGTGGGCGGCGAAGCGGCTGGAGGCGCTCATGGCGTGCAGATCGACCCGCGCCCGCTGGAGGCCGGCGTCCCGCAGGGTCCGGGCCACCCCTGGCGCGGCCAGGGCCAGCCCGTCGGTGTGCAGGCCGAGGTTGGGGGCGCCCAGGGCAGCGAGGCCCTCGATGAGCCGGGGCAGGTCGGGGCGCAGGGTGGGCTCGCCCCCCCACAGGGTCCACGCCCCCGCCGGCGGGGCCTCCCGGGCGACCGCCAGGATCTGCTCCAGGGTCGGCGGGCGCAGGGAGGTGGGGATGAAGCGGTCCAGCCGGTCGGGCTGCCTTGGCGCGAAGCCGACGAGCAGGCGGGCGTCGCGGATCATGGGCCCACCATCGGCAGATCGGAGACCTCCAGCCCCGGGACCCGCGCGGCCAGCGCCCCCAGCCCGGCGGGGCCGCCGCGCAGGCGCACCGCGTCCACCCCCACGGCGTGGAGGAGCTGCACCAGGGTCCAGGTGGCCTCGGCATCCAGCCCGCTGGCGTCCACGGCCACCGCCGCACGCAGGCGCCGCTGGGGCAGCCGGGCGGCCTGGGCCCGCAGGGCGCGGCGCAGGGCGCGCAGGGTCTCCCGGTCGGCGGGCTGCCACCAGAGGGCCAGATCGGTGGCCCCGCACGCCAGCAGCGCGGGGACCTCGGACGAGGAGAGCCGGTCGCGCAGCAGCCAGCGGGTGGGCGCGGTCTCGGCCCGGAGGTCGGGGAGGGGGGTACCCCGGGCGTCCACCGCGACCTGGGCCTCGGCGCGTCCGGGGCCCGCCCAGGGCTCGACCCGAGGCAGGGGCGCGGCGATGCCCGCGCCGCTCCGGTGATGCCAGTAGGCGTGCCAGGCGCCGCCGCAGCGGGTGCGCAGGGCGCAGGCCCGGCAGGGCGGGCCGTGGGCCTTGTTGCCGGCGTTGTCCAGGCCGATGGGGGCGGCGGGGTCCTGGGCCTCGACGGCCTCGACGCAGCGGTCGGGGGCGTCGTCCCAGCCCACGCACAGCGGCAGCCCGCAGTAGGGGTTGAGCAGGCGGATGCCGTGGGCCTCGGCGCGGCGGCGGGCCTCCCGCACGGCCTCGCCCAGCACCCCGTAGTCGGGCAGCAGGTCCAGGTTCGCCGCCGCCCGCCCGTGGGGCTGCACCGCCGAGACCGAGATGGCCTCGACCCCGGGCAGCCGCGCGGCCACGAAGTCGACGTAGTCGGGCAGCAGGGCCTGGGTGCGCGCGGCGGTGACCGGGTTGAGGGTGACCGCGACGTCGGCCGCCAGCAGGGCGTCCAGGCCAGCCAGGCAGCGGGGGAAGGCCCCCTTGAGCCCGGCGAGCGCGTCGTGGTGCTCGGGGACGTGGGACAGCAGGGAGACGAAGGCCGAGGTCAGCCCCGCCTCGACCAGGGCCCGCGCGTAGCCCGCGTCGATGAGGATCGCGTTGGTCTGCAGCTCCACGAAGTCGATGCCCCGGGCGCGGGCGTCGGCGATGAGCGCGAGCAGGCGCTTGCGCAGCAAGGTGGGCTCGCCCCCGGAGACGGTCAGGGTGCGCTGGCCGGCGGCCACGAAGGCGTCGAGCTGGGCAGCGAGGGCGTCGACCGGCGTCGGGGTGACCGGATGGTCCTCGGCGGGCACGTTGCAGAACGGGCAGCGCTCGTTGCAGACCATCGTCAGGCGGACGAGGCCCTTGGTCTGGTGGCTGGGCTCGGCGTGGGGTGCGGTCATGGGGGCCCGTCAACGTAACCGAAGACCGGATACAAGGGCGCGATGCAGCCCACCTTCCTCTGCCTGCCCGCGCCCGACGAGCGCACCACCGCGACCCTCCGGCGGAAGGTGACCCTGCTCGCCCTGCGCGAGCTGCTCACCGCGCCCACCGCCGGCCTGGAGCCTGCCCTCGGCGCGGCCGTGCGGCGCCTGCAGGGCTGGCTGGTGGGGGCCTCCCAGCGCCACAAGGGCGCCGTCCTGGCGGCGGTCCAGCGCCCGGAGGTGCTCACGCCGCTGCTGGTGATGCGCTCGGGGCTGCGGCCCGCCGGGGACATGCTGGAGGCCGCCGCGCCGGAGCTGCTGGCCGCGCTCGCCGGGGTCGTCGCGGAGGGTTTTTTGTGGGATCGCCCGGTCCGCCGGGTCTCAGCGGGGGCTCGCGCCTGGACCTTCGACCCTCCGGCGGACGGCCTCTTCGTGGACGGGGGCGGCGCCCAGGTGCGCCTCGCGGACGGCACCTTCCGCACCCTGGAGGGCGGCGCGCTCGTCCTCCCCCCCATCGGCGACCACGGGGTCGCCCTGGCGCTCCAGGACACCAACCCGCTGGCGATGGTGGAGGACCACCCCGACAAGGAGGGCAACGCCCTGGACCTGGGCGGGCGCACAGCAGAGGCGTGGTGCGCGGCGCTGGACGAGGCCCTGGGGCTGGTCGCCGCGGGGCTGCCGGGCTGGCACGCCGAGCTGGGCGCGTCCCTGGACCGGCTCCTCCCGGTGGGCTTCGAGCCGGAGCGCCACCTCTCGGCCAGCTACCGGGAGGCGCCCGGGGTGGCCTACCTCACGCTCCACCCCAGCGCGCTCACCCTGGCCGAGGCCATCGTCCACGAGACCCAGCACGGCAAGCTCAACCTGCTGACCTGGCTGGACCCGGTGCTGCACAACGGCCGCACGACCTGGACCCCCTCGCCGGTGCGGCCGGACCTGCGGCCGTTGATGGGGGTCCTGCTGGCGGTCCACGCCTTCGTGCCGGTGGCGGCCCTGCACGCCGGGCTCGCGGCGGCGGGCCACCCCATCGCAGCCGGGCCGGACTTCGCGCGGCGGCGGCGCGAGGTGCTGGGCAGCAACGCCCAGGGGCTCGCGGTGCTGCGGGACCTGGCCGAGCCCAGCGCGCTGGGGGCGCGCCTGCTCTCCGGGCTGGAGGCGCTGCACGCGGCGCTGTGTGCGGCGGCGGGAGAGGATGCGCTCGTGACGGTGGCGGTGGAGGGCGGGCCGGTCGTGGGGTGACGACACCCCCGCCGACCATGTTGTAGCCTCACCCGACCCATGCCCCTCCTCCCCATCCCCATCGACCTCCCGCCCCACTTCGTCGACGCCGCCGCCGGTGACGTCGACGGCGACGGCCGCCGGGAGCTGGTGCTCGTCTCGGCGGTCCCCCAGGACGAGGGGCCCGACCGGGTGGAGCTGACCCTGGTCCACGTCTCGGCGGACGGCCGCCTGGAGGGCCGCAGCGCCGCGAGCCTGGGGCGCCGCGCGTCGTTCTGGGAGGCCGAAGGCGGGCTGTGGGCCCTCGACGGCCAGGGGGTGCGCCGGATCGACGGCGACCGCGTGGTCAGCCGCACGACCCCGCTGGCCGGCCTGGGCCCGACCGCTCCGGTGCGCGGGGACTTCGTCCATGATCTCGATGGCGACGGCATCGCGGAGCTTGTGTTCTACGCGGACGGCGCGGTGTGGGGCTTCTCAATGGACGGAGCGCCGCTGGGCGCGGTGCGCGTGGACGCCAGCGGCTCGCTCGCCGAGCGCCGGGACCAGGGCGGCACGAGCCTGAGGGCCACCGTCCGGACGCCGCCGATGGTCCTCGGCGACCTTGACGGCGACGGCCTCCAGGACGTCCTGCTGCCCGACGGTCAGACCCTGCGGGTCGGGTTCACCGGCCGCAGCGAGGGCACCTTGAAGCTGGGTGCCCGGACCACCTCCCTCGCGCTGCCGCTGGACCTCGACCCCCAGGACCAGCCCGACGCCGAGGTCAAGCGCCGCATCACCGACGCGCGCTTCCAGGACGTGGACGGCGACGGGCGCGTCGACCTCGTCGTCCACCGGGTCGTGAGCGAGGGCAGCTTCTTCGGCGCCACCGCCGAGGTGCTGCTGTACCGCGGCGGCCCCAGCGGCTTCGGGCCGGTGCAGACCCTGGCCACCGGGGTGGGCTCCACCGAGCTGGGCCTGTTCGACATGGACAGCGACGGCGACCTGGACCTGGTGCTCGACCAGGTGGACGTGGGGTTCGGCAACCTGGCCCGCGCCCTGACCACCCGCGCCATCGGGGTCGAGATGAGCCTCTACCCCTACGCCGAGGGCGCCTTCGCCAAGGAGCCCCGGGTCATCCACACCGCCACCCTCGACCTGGAGGACTTCGAGCTGGCCCGCAGCCTGTGGGGGGACTTCGACCTCGACGGCCGGCCGGAGCTGGTGGTGGTGGAGGACGGGACGCTGCGCGTCCTCACCGGCCTGGGCGGGGAGACCACGGAGCTGGGCCGCCACCGCCTGGCCAACCGCGCCGAGCAGCTGCTCATCGAGGACGTCACCGGGGACGGCCGGGCGGAGATCCTGGCCTGGGCGCCGGGCGAGTCGCGGGCGGTGCTGGTGGTGGTGCAGCCGTAGGGGCTACCGCGACGCCGCGGAGTGCCCCGCCAGCAGCTCCTCGGTCCGGCGCATCCACTCCACGCCTTCGACCCCGGTCATCCTGCCGTCGGGCAGCCCCCGACCGCCGATGATGACGCGGGTGTGCTCGGGGCGCGCCTTGGAGAGGAGGCGGGCGAAGGTCACGAGCCGGTGCTGCTGGGTGGTCTGGTGGACCGAGACGATGAGCATGACCGGCCGCTGCTCTTCGAGGAACCGGGACAGGGACTCCAGCGGCACGTCGGCGCCGAGGTAGGTGACCCGCCAGCCCCGCAGCGCCAGCTTGATGGCCAGGCCCAGCAGGCCCAGCTCATGCTGCTCCCCCGGGAACCCGCCGAGCACGGCGTGCGGACCGTCGGCCGGACCGCAGCCGAGGCGCAGCAGCATCGCGCTGAGCTGGGTGCGCAGGAAGCTGGACGAGAAGTGCTCCTGGACCACGCTGACCCGCCCCTCGGCCCAGCCGTCCCCGATCTCCCGGAGGATGGGGAAGAACAGGTCGTCGATGAGCTGGCTGTAGGACCAGTAGTGGAGGCTGTCGGTCAGCTCGGTGGCGGCGTCGCGGTCGAAGGCCAGCAGCGCGGCCAGCAGATCCGCCTGGAGCTGCTCGGGCACGTCCTCGCCCACCACGACGGGCCCAGGCTCGGCCGGCTGGTCCAGCATCGTGATGGCCTCGCTGACCTTGTAGCCGGCGTCGATCAGGCGCTTCAGCTCCTGCAGCAGGGCGAGGTCGCGCTCGGAGTAGACCCGATACCCGTTGGTGGCGCGGTCGGGGTGGACGACGTCATAGCGGCGCTCCCAGGCGAGCAGCGTGCTCTTGGGGATGCCCGTGATGTCGGAGATGGTCTTGATGCGGTAGCCCATGGGTTGCCCTGGTCTCTTCAGGATCAGGATATCCTGATGCAAAGCCTGCGCAAACTACTACATCGCCTCCGCCTGGCCCGAGGCAAGGTCCCAGGTCCAGCCAGAGCTTTCGCTGTGCCCGATGACGTGGAGCTGCGCGCCGATGAGCCCGACGGGAAACAGACCGCTGCTGGAGGGGGCGTAGGGGGACGGCGTGGCTCCCCGGTGCACGGCCCGCACCCCGGCGGTGTCCAGGATCAGGGTGGAGGGCTGGGGCCCCTCGGCGTCCGGATCGAGGGTGGAGCGCAGCGTGGCGCCCTCGACCTCCAGCCGGGCGCCAGCGCCCACCAGCAGCCCGGCGGCCCCGGGGTGCTCCCCCAGCGCGGCGTAGAGCAGCTCGTGGGCCAGCGCCCGGCGGTCGCGGTCGTGGGCGTTGAGCTGGCCGATGGCGCCGGTCAGCAGCGGCGGGTCGCTCCCGGGGTCCACCGAGAAGGGCGCGGCGGAGGCGGCCCAGCCGAAGCGCTGCTCGTGGGTGCGGTCGCCGCCGTCGGCCTGCCAGGGCTCCGCCAGGGCGGCGGTCAAGCGGGTGGGGGACACCGCGATGGCCCCCGCAGGGGTCTCCCCGAGGTCCCCGGTGGCCGCGTCGAAGGTCCAACCCTGGGGGAGCCGGTCCAGGGCCACCCCGCGCCAGAGCAGGCCCTGCCCCGGCGTGCGCACCGCGGGCTCGGAGGGGCGCAGCAGGGTGACCGTCCCGTCGCCGATGACCTCGGCCTCGCCGCCGCGCACGACCACGCCCGTGCTCTGCTCGATGCCCACGCCCAGGAGCGAGAGGGGCGCGCCCTCGTCGAGGGCCAGGGCCATCGCGCCCGCCAGGCGCCCCAGGCGGCCCCGCTCGGTGAAGTGGGTGTCCACCAGCGCCCCCGGCCACAGGCCGAGGAAGTCGTCGTGGACGCCGGGGCCGCCGTCGCTGGCGTCGTCCAGGTAGGGGGTGTGGCTGTCCACCAGCACGTCCGCGCTGACGTAGTCCATGCCGCCAGCCAGGGCGTAGCCGGAGAGGGACATCGCGCCAGCGCTGGTCCCGCCCACGCCGCCGCCGCGCCCGTGGACCTCCAGGATGAGCTCCTCCAGCAGCGTGTCGTTCCACAGGTCGTAGTAGCGGCCCTGGTCGCCGCCCTTGAGGAAGACCGCGTCGCAGGCCGCGAAGCGCTCGGTCAGCGCCGCGTCGTCTGCGGCCGCGCGGCTGGCCACCCGCAGGTTCTCGGCGGCGTCGGCCCCGAGCTGCACGAGGTAGGTGGGGATCCAGTCGCTCTCCTCGGCCGTGGAGAGGACGAGGACCTGCACCAGGCCGTCCCCGGTGACGTCCCCGCCGTCGAGCAGGTGGCGGTACAGCCGCGCGCTCCACGCCCGCATGTCGGTGAGGTCGCCCTCGGTCCCGCCGCCCGCCAGGACCAGCACGCCGGGGGAGGGCCCGGCGGTCTCCGCGGAGTCATCCGTGTTGGACGGCGTCGCCGGCTGCGCCGGCTCCCGGCACCCGAGCAGCGCGATCAGGGCAGCGGGCTGAACTCGTCCTCGCCGTAGAAGTCCAGGTAGTTCTTCCACACGCCCTCGCAGACCTCGGCGTAGCGGCAGCGGCCGCACTTGTCCATGTGGTGCTTGAGGTCGAAGCGCTTGCGATCCTGCCAGTTGAACCGGGCCCGACCGCCGTCGACCTTGGCGATGCCATAGCCCGCGCCCTCGCCGGAGGCCCGGATCGAGCAGTCGGTGTCCAGGTCCCAGTATTCGCCCAGGTACTTGCGGGACAGCCGGCGGTTGGCCAGGAACTCGACCGGCAGCACGCACAGCGGGACGCCGCCGAAGGTGAAGCTCTGCTTGAAGTGGTGCTCGTTCAGCAGCACGCACTTCATGAGCACGGGCACCACCAGCGTGTAGCGCGGGGTCAGCTCGGGCACCTCCTCGGCGTAGCCCTCGGCCCGGATGAAGTTGGCCCGCACGTCGTCCAGGCCCAGGCCGTAGAAGAACTGGAGCATGCGGGGGAGGTGCTTGTAGTTCCAGCCGTTGACGACGATGTTGACCGAGACGTTGTCCGGGAGAAGACCCTCATCCCGCTTCGAGACAAGGTGCTTTATCGCCTTGACCTTCTTGAAGAAGTTGCCTGGGACCCGGGTGAGCTTGTCCTCCAGCGTCGGGGTGTGCCCGTGCATGGAGATGGTCACCCGGGTGAGCCCCGCCTCCAGCAGCCGGTCGACGTAGTAGTCCTTGCGCAGCTTGGTGGCGTTGGTGGCGATGGCGATGCGGGTGAAACCCAGGTCGCGGGCGTGGGCGATGGCCTCGGGCAGCCAGGGGCAGGTGGTGGGCTCGCCGCCGAGGAAGCCGAGGGAGCGGTGGCCGGATTCGAACCATCGCGTGATCTCTGCCTTCATGTCCGGCAGCGGCATGTAGCTGCGGTCCTCGGCCTTGGGCAGGCCGTCGAGGCAGAACACGCAGCGGTTGTTGCAGGCCTTGCCGACGTTCAGCTCGATGTTGCGGCGCAGGTCTCGGGTGCGGCCCCCCTCGACCGAGAAGGCGGCGTCGCGCGGGTCACGCTGCTCGCGGGCGGCGGGCGATTCTTCGCTCACGAGGCCTCCTGGGCGGGGGAGAGGGGGTTCAGGGCGTCGGTGGGCCACAGCTCAGCATAGCGGTCGAACACCCCCATGCACACGCCCTTCATGGCGCAGCCGCCGCAGGCGTCGGTGTAGACCCTCTTTCGACCTGGATCCCAGGAGTAGACCCCCTCGAAGGCGACCCGGCCGGGGTGGGCGGCCCACTCCACGGTGACCCGGGGGTCCCAGTGCAGGTCGTTGGAGAGGGCGGCGTGCTCGCCCAGCAGGCAGTAGGGCACCCCGAAGAAGCGCAGGATGGCGCGCCGGGCGCGGGGCACCACCTGCGGCACCAGGGCCCGCAGGGCCTCCAGGGGGACGGCCAGCGCCTCGTAGTTGTCCAGCCCTGCGCCCTCGGGGGTGAGGTTGGAGACCACGATGAGCGACGCCCCCAGGCTGTCGGCCAGGGCCACGGTGTCCGGCAGGTGCGCGGCGTTGGGGCGCACCAGCACGGTGTTCACGCAGGGCAGGAAGTCGGGGTTCATCTCCCGGGCCGTGGACAGCGCCCGGGTGACCCGCTCGAAGCTGCCCGGCCGGCGGGTCAGGGCGTCGTGGACCTCCGCCGTAGGACCGTGCAGGGAGAAGAGCCCCTCGTCCAGGAAGGGCATCGCCCGCGCCGCGAAGTCCGGCCGCTGGAGCATCGTCCCGATGGAGCCCACCGAGGTCCTCATGCCCAGCCGCTTCGCCAGGCGCAGGGTGTCCACGAAGCGGGGGTGGATGCTGGGCTCCCCGCCGGTGATGTGGAGGTGCTGCACGCCCCGGGCCGCGTGGGTGCGCAGCGTGGTGGCCACCCGCCCCCAGGTGACCGGGTAGGGCTTGAACCGGGCCATGCGGTGGTCTTCGGAGCAGAACACGCAGCGCTCGGGGCAGGTGTAGGTGAGGTGCAGCTCCAGCCGCCGCATCACCTGACCGCGCGGGCCGATCCAGGGGGTCTCGCTCATGCCGCCGCCCGGCGCCGACGCCACCGCGCCCAGGCCGGGTAGAGGCCCTGGCACAGGCGGGTCAGCTCGGCGTCCACCGCGCGCGTGGAGGCCAGCACCCGGGGCTCCAGAGCCTGCTCCAGGAGCCCGTTGACCTGCTCCGCCTTCGCGGCGAGCGCGGCGGGGGAGGGCGGGTCGTCGAGGGTGCCCGCCGCCGTCTGCGCCCGCAGGTGGTCCAGCTTGCCGGAGAGCCCGATGTTGCTGGGGTGGATGCTGCCGTCGGCGTCCACCACCATGCCGGTGTTGAAGAACGGGGTGGGCGCCCAGGTGTAGAGGTTGCGCAGGTAGAGGTAGCCGTCGGCCGCCCAGAGGGCCTCGATCTGCGCCCGGATGGCGTCGAAGCCCCGGGCGAGGTCCGCGAGCTGGGCGTCCCGCCAGGGCAGGTAGTAGCCGGGCAGCAGGTTGAACCGGGTGAACCCCAGGCCGCGCAGGTGGGCGAAGTTCTCGGCGGCGTCGCGCGCGGTGGCCGGGGCGATGGTCTGGGTGACGACCAGCCGGGGGGTGTCCAGCAGCGCCGGCAGCAGGTCCATGAGGTGGCTGTAGGTGTCCGCGACCTCGGGCAGGGCCCGACGCAGGCGGCGGTGGTCCTCGGGGCGCCCGTCCATCGAGACGGTGAGGATGGCCTTGGGGGTGAGGCGGACGCGCTCCAGCCAGTCGGCGTCCAGGCCCAGGCCGTTGGTGGAGAGGTAGAGGCGCCGGATGTTGCCGATGTCGCGGGCCTCACGGAAGACGGCCTCCACGACGTCGGGCACCAGCAGGGGCTCCCCGCCGAACAGCTTCACGTCGCCCCCGCCGCGCGCGGAGAACAGACGGAGCGCCTGGAGGGCCTGGTCAGCGGAGAGGGAGGGCCAGCCGTCCTTGGCGGTGGGGCAGTAGCTGCAGCGCAGGTTGCACTGCCGGGTGACGGTCAGGATCAGCGTCGACGCGCTCACCACTGCCCGTGAGAGCCATGGGAGCCGTGAGAGCCGTGAGAGCCGTGGGAGCCGTGCGACCCATGAGAGCCGTGAGAGCCGTGGGAGCCGTGGGAGCCGTGGGAGCCGTGGGAGCCGTGGGAGCCGTGGGAGCCGTGGGAGCCGTGGGAGCCGTGGGAGCCGTGGGAGCAGTGGGTCCCCAGGGCGTCCGGCAGCCCCGCCAGGGTGCGGTCCAGGTTGTCCGGGTCCAGGTCCAGCCCGTCCGCCGCCTGGAGCAGCAGGAGCGACTGGGAGGCCTCAGGGGAGGCCTGCTCGATCTCCTGCTGGCGCAGGTAGTCCGTCGGCGTCTTGTCGAGGGTCGGGAGCTGAGGCGCGTCTCCGGGGGACCCGCCGAGGGAGGCGTCGCGGTTCTTGGGCATGGTGGGGTGTGCTCCTAGGAGGATTCGTGGCGCGGCCGGTGGATCGTCCAGCGCCTGAAGATCGGCTCGACGTCGGGATCGTTGGCCAGCTTGGACATGAGCAGCCGAGCGATGGTGAGGTGCTCGGTGCACTTGGGGGTGTTCGGTCGCTGGCCGAACAGATCGCCGCTCTGCATGTAGTTGTGGAGCGGACGCACGCCGCAGAACGGGGCGTTCCAGCAGGTGTGGCAGGAGGGGAGGCTGTCCAGGGAGGACGCCACCGCCAGGGCCTTGACGGTCGGGTGGTTCACCACCTCATCGTAGGTCGAGGTGAACACGTCGCCCAGCTTGAAGAGCTGATCGCCGGTCGCGGCGATCATGCGCCCCTCGTCGGAGGGGTAGATGTTGCCGTCGAAGTTGTAGGCGATCTGGCCCGTGCCCGAGCCCACCGGGTTCCGCAGGTCGACGAAGTTGGGGTCGTCGGGGGTGAGCATCTTCTTGAGGAAGGTGCTGGCGGTGCCCTCGATGATCTGGACGCCCTGCTTGTTCAGCTCCAGGACGTAGTCCAGGGCCCGGGCGTAGAAGTCGAGGTACTCCTGCGGGGTGTAGCCGATGGCCCGCCAGGTCTTGTTGGCGAAGCCGAAGGGGTTGAGCGGGCGCAGGTGGATGTTGCGGATGCCCAGCTCGACGTAGAGGTCGATGACCTCGCGCCAGTGCTCCAGGGTCTTGCGCGTGGTGGTCATCAGGGCGTCGACGTGCCACAGCTCGGGGTCGCGGCCCATCTCGACGTAGCGGCGGTTGAAGTAGCGGATCCAGTGCAGGACCCGGTCGAAGGCCTCGCCGCCCTTGCGCCAGGTGCGGTTGAAGTTGTGCACCACCGCGGGGCCGTCCAGGCTGGTGCACAGGAGCACGTCGTTGGCGAGCAGCCACTCGGCCTTGTCCTCGGTCATGTACGTGAGGTTCGTGACCAGGGCGTGCTCCAGGGTCTTGCCCTCGTAGCGGTTCTTCTCGCGGCTGTAGTCGACGACGAACTGGATGACGTCGAAGCGGACGGTGGGCTCGCCGCCCTGGTATTCAAAGTTGACATACGGCGAGGTGGTCTGCATCGCCATGTCGACCACCTTCTTGGCGGTCTCCATCGACATGTCGGTGTCCACCCGGTCCATGTCGGTGCGGCTGGCGTGGCAGTACTTGCAGGACTGGTTGCACCGCAGCGTCGTGATGACGATGTGCAGGTGCGGGCCCTGACCCAGGAAGCGGCGCTTGCGGGCCACCCGCTCGGCGATCTGGTTGAGGTCGGCGCCGTCGCGCAGGAAGCCCTTGTCCACCAGCTCGGCCCGCTTGGGGTGCTCCGGGGCCAGGGTGTCGACGAGCAGGGCCTGGAAGTCGGGGCGCTCCAGGAGGGTCCACTCGCCGGCGTCGTTGGTGATCACGACCTTGCCGCCCACGTCGCCGAAGCGGAAGAAGCCCAGGTGCTCGACCTGCTCGGGGGGCGCGGTCAGGGTGAGGGTGCGGGTCACGCCACCCCCTTGGCCATCGCGGTGGCCTGGAGGGCGTAGTTGGCCAGCTCGTCGGCGACGCGAGGGCCGAAGGCGGGGTGCAGATCGGTCAGGCGCACGACGAGGTCGGAGGGCTGGCGGTCCAGCTCGATGGTGGCGAGCTGCCCGAACGCGGCGACCGCGCGGGCGACCGCGTCCTCGGCGTACAGCGAGCGGGAGAAGCGCAGCTCAAGCACCGTCCGCGCCCTCCTTCTGCTCGGCGGTGGGCGCAGAGTCCCACGGGACCGAGATCTCCAGCGGGTCCTCCTCCATGTCCTCGGCGTCCAGCTCCGCCAGGAGGGCGTCGATGCTGGTGCGGGCGGGCTGGGAGAAGAAGGCCCGGGCCATCGTGTACTCCCGGATGCGGCGGGTGGACTCGCCGACGCGGAAGCGCAGGACCTGGTTGAGCAGCTCGTTGGCGAACTCGCCGGCCAGGGCCTCCAGGGCCTCTTCGGAGGCCTCCTGGGCGGTCTTGAGGCGCAGGCGCACGCCCACCTCGCGGTCGGCCGGGCGGGAGAGGAACAGGTAGCACCGGTCGACGAACAGGTAGGCCGCGCCGTAGATGGCGTCCCGGGGGTAGATGTCCTCGCTCAAGACGAAGGAGACCTGCCGCTCATCCAGGGCGTAGTCCAGGTTCACAGGAGGGTCTCCGGGCCGAAGCGCTCGACGCGCTCCCCGTGGGTGAGCAGGCTGGCGATCAGCTCATCGGCGCCAGGGCGGGATTCGTTCTCCCGGATGACGTTGGCGAGGTGGCGCAGCACGCGGCCCAGGGACTCGTCGGTGTCCTTGGCGCCGTCGCCGCCGTCCATCAGGATGAGGTCGAGGTACGCGCTGTGGCCGACGCCCCGGGGCCTGCCCTGGTGGTAGCAGAGATGCACCCGCGCGCTCCGCCCGTCCGCGTGGTGCAGGTTGAGCACCCAGGCGCCCCGGTCAAGCTCGCTCAAGGCGCCGAGGGTCCAGCCCAGGCCCGCCTCCACGCCCGGACGCAGGGGGTTGAACAGCTCCCAGGGCCCGGCGTCGATCGGGGTGGGCAGCGCCGCGACCGCCGAGCCGCCCATCGTCGCCCCGACGGCCGCGCCGATCGCCATGTTCCTGAGCAGTTCACGTCGGTTGAGGGGATCGATCATGGTTTCCTCAGGGCGCGAGGCCGTTGGTGATCTCCAGCTCGTAGTGCTGGCACGACGGCGAGGAGCTGGGGTTGCGGATGACCTGGATGTAGTAGTTGGTCGTGTAGTCGGTGCAGGTGTTCCGGCTGGAGCTGCCGGAGCTGGAGCACGCCCGGGTGTCGCTGGGGATGCTGTGCACGCCCTCGCCCACGTCTTCGTTGTAGAAGTCGAACTCGGTGTACCCGGTGCCGGAGCCCGACGCGGGGCAGACCCGGTCGTTGGCCTGGTAGCCGCCGTCGTACACCAGGAACGTGTAGTCGCTGCCCCCGGCCACGAAGTTGACCTGGAAGTTGTAGGCGTCGTAGCCCGCGCTGATGTCAGCCGAGGCGCTGTCCGAGGTCGTGACCAGGTACCAGTCCTGATCCGTGGAGTTCAGGATGTTGCCCTCGATCGAGATGGTGGCGCTGGCGCTGTCGTTGAGGGTGGTCCAGGCGTTGATGGCCGCCGCGCCGCTGTTGCCCGCGCCGTTGGAGGTCTCGTAGGTGTCCTCGGGGTCGCAGGCCTCGGTGTTCACCGTGTTGGAGTTGCCCGACACGTTGCTCGCCGAGTCGGTGCAGGTGGCATAGATGGCGGTGCTGTAGCCGCGGGTGACGTAGGTGGTGTGGGTGTACGTGCCGCTGCTGGAGCAGACCGCCGTCTCGGTCCACGAGCCCGTGGAGTCGGAGAAGTAGAAGGTGAGGTCGCAGTCGGCCTCGCAGGTGCCGGCCAGGTTCACCTCTTCGTCGTTGGTGTAGCGGTCCAGGCTGTTGATGGTCGGGTTGCCCGGGGCGGTGACGTCGGCCACGGAGACGGTGTCGCTGCCGTAGGAGCCGTCGTCCTCGCCGTCGTTGGGGGTGATGCGGCACTCCCAGGTGTCGCCGTGGGTGGTGGCGCTGGCGGAGACCTGGTAGGTGTAGTTCGAGGTCAGGATCCCGTTCTGCCACCACTCGTAGTCGTAGGAGATGGTGTCGCCGTCGGCGTCGGTGGAGGGTGCGGCGACCTGGCAGACCAGGGCGTCCTCCGGCTCGGCCGCGCCCGGGGTGATGACCACCGTGGGCTGGGTCGGCGGGGTGTTCAGCACGGTGATGGTGGCCGAGGAGACCGTGGCGCCGTCCTCGAAGTCGTCGTAGGGGGTGACCTCGCAGCGCAGCGTGTCGCCCTTGATGGTCTTGGAGTAGGGGAAGAACTCCGTGGTCTCCGCGGCGTCGAGCGTGCCGTTGTGGTACCAGACGAAGTCGTACTCCTCAGCGTCCCCCTCGGGATCGTAGAAGCCCTGGGGCACGCACTCGACCGTGTCGGTGGTGTGGGGCGCCGTGGGGTTGAAGGTGACCGAGTCCACCGAGGGGGGGGCGTTTCCGATGGTCACGCTGGCGATGCCAGGGTTGCCGTAGGCGGAGCCGTCGTAGGCGTAGACGTACACCTCCCAGAACTCGTCGCGCTGGGTGATGCCCCGGTTGAGGTTGGGGTTGGTGCCCGAGCTGTAGGGGGTGGTGTCGCCGTTGACGTGCCAGTCGTAGCGGTAGGAGATCGGGTCGTTCTCGGGATCGGTGGCCGGCGTGACGATGCTGGCCGTCAGGACCTGCTCCGAGATCGGCGCGGTGGGGCTGATGGTGACGACCGGCGCCGAAGGCGGGTCGTTGACCCGAACGGTGGCGGTGTCCTGGGCGGACTTGCCCGCGGTGTCGGTCACCGTGATGGTGAGCAGGTGGTTGCCGCCGGAGAGGTAGGCGGAGCCGGAGTAGGTGCCGGCGGTGGTGCCGTTGGCGGGCACGGCCAGGTCGCCGTCCTGGCTGGAGGTGATGGTGACCAGCAGGTCGTCGGCCTCGTCCTCCAGGTCGGCGATGTTGGCCTGGAAGACCACGAGATCCCGGGACTGCAGCGTGTCCCCGTCGGTGGGGTTGATCAGCTCGACGGAGGGCGGCTCGTTGTAGTCGACCACGATGTCGACCGAGTCGGTGGCCCGGTCGGCGCGGGCGTTGGTGGCGGTGACCGTCACCGCGACCTCGCCGGCGTCATCGAAGATGGTCTCGCAGGAGATGAGGCCGTCGGCGGGCACCGCCTCGGAGATGCAGATGGTGTTGCTGTTGGCGACCCACTGGTGGGTGATCTCCGTGAGATCGCTGCCATCCAGCACAGAGACCTGCCCCCGGAAGGTGACGATCTGGCCCTCGTAGAACGTGCTGCCGTCCGCGGGCTCGATGATCGCGACGGTCGGAGGCTCGTGGTAGACCTTGACCCCGGTGTCGTTGCAGGCTGCGGCCAGGATGGGGCTCAGCGCAGCCAGGCGGAGGAGACGGTGCACGGGCGCTCCAGCGAGTAGGAAGAGGTGGGGATGGGCAAATGTACACCCGAATGACGGGGAGGGACAAGAACTGTCCCGCAGGAGGCCAGGATATGTCCTCTACTCGCAGATGAACAGCAGCTCGGTCTCGCAGCCCAGGTCCCGCCAGGTCCCCTCCGTGGGGGTGTTCACCGCCGCGCAGTTGTTGCTGGTGGAGGAGGACGGCGCGCCGGCGGTCCACCCGGTGCTCGACGGCGCGGTGCCGTCCGCCCACACCCAGGCCCCCTCGCTCGCGGCGTCGGTGAGCCCGATCCACCACCGCCCCCGGGAGGAGCCCACGACGTAGCGGGCCGCGGCCTCGGCGGCGAGGGCGCTGTTGGCCGAGCTGGTGTCGGGGTGCGCCAGGGTGAGGCCCAGGGCCTCGCAGGCCGACAACGCCTCGGACCACGTGGCCGGGGTCCGACAGAGCACGTAGCCGGAGCCCGCCTCGCAGTCCGGGGACCAGGGGTCGGCGGCCACGCCGTAGGGCGGGTCGAAGGCGTAGAGCGCGCCGGCCTGCTCGGCGAGCGCGCCGGCCCGGGAGGCGGTCGCGAGCAGCTCGACCGCGCCGTCGCCGTCGAGGTCGCCCACGACCACCTGCCGACCGAACCGGTCGTCCGGGCTGTCCTCGCCCAGCAGCGCGATGGCGGCGTCGGCCACCCCCAGGTCGCCGCCCGCGGCCAGCTCGTCGGCGTTCCACAGGTAGATATACCCGGAGCCACCCGCCCCCCCCAGCAGCTCGGCGCGGCCGTCGCCGTCGGTGTCGCCGAGCCGGAAGCCCGAGCCATACAGCCCCAGCGCCGCGTTGTTGGCGTCCCCCTCGACGCGGGCGTGGGCCGCGGCGGCGGACACCGTCCCGCCGGTCAGGGAGGAGCCCAGGAACAGCCAACCCGTGCCCGGGAACACCAGGGCGCCGCTGCGGCCCTCGGAGCCCACGATCAGCTCGGCCAGCCCGTCGCCGTCCACGTCGGCGGCGTCGGCTGGCTCGCGGCCCAGGAAGGCGCTGGCGGCGTCGCCGTCCACCTGCACGTCGGCGTCGGAGAGGTAGCCCGCCGTCATCGCGCCGCCGAACCACAGGCCGAGGCTGCCGGAGTCGGTGCCGCCGCCGTCGGCGTCCGGGGCGCCCACCGCCAGCTCGTGGAAGCCGTCCCCGTCGATGTCGGCGAGCACGGCCACCGACGTGCCGAAGTGCCCGTTGCGGCTGCCGCCTCCGAAGGTGAGGTCCGCGTCGCTGCCCACCGCCGCGCCGCTCGCCCCGCGCACCCCCAGGAAGACGTAGACCTCGCCGGCCTCGCGGGCGGGGGCGTCGGCCATGGGCTCGCCCACGGCCACGTCGCCGTAGCCGTCGCCGTCCAGGTCGCCGCCCGCCACCGCCTGGCCCAGGCGCTCCTGGCGGTCGTCGCCCTCCACCCACCAGGTCGCCACGTCGGCGACCGCCGCAGCGGTCAGCTCGGCCCCGAGCAGCACGTAGACCGCGCCCACGTCGGTGCCCGCGCCCCCGTCCGCGCCCAGGGCGGAGACCAGCACGTCGTCCAGCCCGTCGCCGTCCACGTCGGTCAGGGCGACCTGGTTGGGGGAGGACATGTCGTCCAGGGTGAGGTCCGGCGCGTCGAGCACGGGGTGGCTCCGCGACATCGACGCCCCCGAGAAGATGAGCAGCTCGCCGGAGCCGTTGCCGATGAGCACGGCGTCATCGCGGCCGTCCCCGCCGACGTCCCCCGCCGCGAGGGCGAAGCCGGCCTCGCCGCCGCTGGCGTCGCTCCACCAGAGCTGCTGGGCCTGCCACGCGCGCGTGATCCACTCGTCGACCTGGCCGTCGCAGTCGTCGTCGACCCCGTTGCCGAAGCTCTCTCCGCCGTCCACCGCGGTGAAGCTCAGGGTGGCCGCGGGGCCCTCCAGCCCACCGTCCCACGCGGACACATAGACGGTGTAGAGCTCGCGCACCGTGAAGATGCCACCGGCGCAGGTCGCGTCGCCGCACACCTCGGTCCCGGCCTCGTCCTGCCAGGAGTATCGGTACGTGATGGCGTCCCCATCGGGATCATAGGCGTCGCGGGTGATGAGCACCGAGCCGCCGCTGCAGGCGGTGGGCGGGTTCGGGGAGAGGGCGATCTGCGGGGCGCCCGGCGGGCTGTTGCCCACGTAGACGGTCTGGGACTGGAGCCGCTCGCTGTCCAGGTCGCCGTCGGTGACCCAGGCCTCGCAGTACACCGCCGTGTTTCGATCGAGGTCCTCGGTCCAGGTCTGCCCGGAGAAGGTCCGCTCCTCGCCCTCGATGAACCAGGCGAACTGGCGGGTCAGCGCGTCGCCGTCGTCGTCGCGGTCGCTGATCTCGCAGGTGAGGGGGTCGCCGAGCTGGGGGGTGGCCGGATCGATGGCGATGCCCTCCAGCACGGGCGCGGAGTTGGCGATCACCAGCGAGGCCTGGCCGGGCACGCCGAAGGAGAAGCCGTCGGAGACGGTCACCTCGACCGCGATCTCCTGGTCCCGGATGGCGGTGAAGGCGGGAAGGCTCTCTCCGTCGGCGCTCAGCTCCTCGCCGTCGAGGGTCCAGGTGAAGCGGAGCGTGAGCGCGTCGCCGTCCAGGTCGGACGTCGTGACCACCGCCGTCACGGCGTCGGCGGCGTAGGCCGGGTCGGGCTGCAGGGCGAGGCTCGCCACCACAGGCGGGTTGTTGGAGGCGACCTGATGGGGTTCCTTGTCCCCGGTGCAGGCCACGAGCAGCAAGGGCAGGGTGCGGGCGCGCATGGCCCCTGAAGTCTATCGCCGGTTCAGCCGGACGGCAGGCTGCGCACCAGCCGGAAGCCCCGGATGGCGATGCGCTGGTCGGGCGTTCCGCCGTTGCGCCGGCAGATCCGGGAGATGCTGTCCCGGCCGTCCCAGCGTCCGCCCCGGTAGGCGCGGGAACGGTTGGGGCCGTGGGCCCGCTGGGGGCCCAGCACCACCCGACCATCGGCGATGCGGGGCCCGTCGTGGGACCACAGGTCCACGCACCACTCCTCGACGTTGCCGGCGACGTGGCGCATGCCGTAGGGGCTCACGTCCAGGGGGTGCTCGTCGATGCGCGCGGGCAGATCCCGGTCGGGGCGGCTGTGGCGCATGCAGGCCCAGCTCGTGTCGATGAAGTCGCCGAACGGGAACAGGCGGCCATCCACCCCGCGCGCGGCCTTCTCCCACTCCAGCTCGGCGGGCAGGCGCCAGGGCTGCCCGGTCTGTTCCCGCATCCACGCCCCGTAGGCGCGCGCGCAGGACCAGCTCACGAAGAGCACCGGCCAGTCCAGGTCCCACAGGTCGCCGTCGGGGTCGGGGACCAGGGAGAAGGTCTCGCCGTCGAAGCCGTAGAGCAACAGCCCCTCGTCGTCGGCGAGCTTGCCGCGCTGGCGGGGGGCGACCTGCAGGGCCTGGTCGGCGCGACCGGTGGCGACGAGGTGGTTGAGGTAGCCCAGGTACTGCCGGTTGGTGACCGGATGCCGCTGGATGGCGAAGCCCTCGGCCCACAGCCGCTGGCCGTCCACGCCGTCGCAGGCGTCGGGGTCGCCGCCGGCCTGGAACCAGCCCGCCGGCACGTAGACCTCGTCGGGCCCGATCGCGCCCTCGGGGGGCATGTGAACGGGGGCGGGGGCCTCGGACCCGGGGGGCACGCCGTGCCAGTGCTCCTGGCGGCCGATGGACACCGGGTAGAGGACCCGCTCGTGGCCGGGGGCGTCCAGCTCCACGAGGTAGCTGCCCATGGCCAGGGGCTGGGCCTGGAGGGGCGTGCGCCCGAGGTCCCGGTCGAACCGGGGCACGAGGCGACGGTTCTCCAGGGTGTAGCGGAAGAGGCGGGCGCGGGCCCCCGGGGGATCGGTGTGCAGGGTCAGGGCGCCGGTGCCGGCGAGCCAGGCGGTGTGGGCGCCCCGGTTGTGCTCCCGGAGCAGGCGCTCGGCCTGGGCGGCAGCGCCCGCATCGCGCTCGGCCTCGGCGCGGGCGTGCAGGGCGCGGTAGTGGTCGGCGAGCCGGGCGTGGGCCTCGTCCAGCTCGGGGTCCTGCATCAACGCGCTGCGGAGCACCTGGCGGTACTCCAGATCGGCCAGGGCGGCGCGCTGGGCCAGGGCCTCGGCGCGGTCCATCAGGCCCCAGCCCGGCTCCTTGGCCTCGCTGGGGGCGTGCAGGGGGAGGGGATCGAGCACCGCGTGGGCTGCGGCGCGGAGCTGCTCCACCTCCAGCTTGAGCGCCTCGATCTCGGGCCGCATGGCGTCGGCCCGCTCGACCAGGGCGAGGCCCCGCTCCCGGCTGCGCGCCCCGGCGAGCCAGCGGTGGATGGCCTCGGCCAGGGCCTGGGCGTCGGGGAAGCGGTCCTCGGGCGCGGGCGCCATCGCGCGGGCGCAGATGTCGACCAGCGGCTGGGGCGCGGGCAGCGGCCCGTCCTCGGCGGAGCGGGGCACGGCGCCGTCCAGCAGGGCGCCGAGCGCCTCGGTGCTGGTCAGCCCGGAGTAGGGGGCCGCGCCGGTCAGGATCTCGTAGAGCATCGCGCCGAGGGCGTACACGTCGGCGGTGGGGGCCATCGCCGCGGGGGTCCCCTGCGCCTGCTCGGGTGCCATGTACCAGGGCGTGCCGGTGACCCGCGGCCCCGGATCGAGGGCCTGGGGCGCCTCCAGCTCCCGGGCGAGCCCCCAATCGAGCACCAGCACCTCGCCGAAGGCGCCCACCATCACGTTCGCGGGCTTGAGGTCCCGGTGGATGACCCGGCGGTCGTGGGCGTAGGCCACCGCTTCGCAGACCTTGTGCAGGGCCTCGACCAGCCGGCGGAGGGTCCAGCCCTCGGCGGGGGCCCAGTGGCCGTCGGCCGAGGCCAGGTGCACGGCGCGGATCACGTCCCGCAGGGTGCGGCCGTCGATCGCCTTCATGGTGAAGTAGCAGCGCCCGTCGGGCAGCACGCCGTGCTCGTGGACCGGGACGATGTTGGGGTGCTGGAGCTGCGCGGTCAGCCGCGCCTCGTCCAGGAACCGGCCCACCGCGACCGGATCCTCGGCGCGGCCGCGCTTGATGGCCTTGAGCGCGATCGCGCGCTGGAGCGCGGGGTCAAAGGCGCGGAGCACCTCGGCCATGCCGCCCTGGCCCAGGCGACCCAGGGTCTCGTACCGATCGCTCTCCATCGCCCCGGGGAGGGTCGGGGGCAGCAGGCCCGCCGCGGGCTGGAGGTACAGCTCCATCGTCTCGTCGGTCTGCAGACCGATCTCGGGGAGATCCAGCGTTGGCTGGGGATCGAGGTCACGACGCAGCACCCGCTGGAGCGACGACTCGGGACGGCCGTCACGGTCCTGGGGGGCGCGCACAGGGGCGTCGTCTTGAGCCAAGCTTCTCTCCCGGCAGAACCCGGGGTATATTGTGAGGTTGCCGTTCAGATCCGGTGACAGGATCGTAGCAGAAAAACGATCTCGCTACGGTGAAATCCCGGCGGCTCAGGCGGTCCACCAGCGCGTCATGTCCAGCTCGACAGCGTCGAAGGGTGGAGCACGCACGCCCTTGTCGCCAGCGTAGACGCCCAGCAGGGTCCAGCGGCCCTCCCGCAGCTCGAAGACCTCCAGCGAGTGCAGGCGGGGATCGATGAGCCACAGGTGACCGACGCCATGCCGGCCATAGCGGGGGAGCTTGGTCGCGCGGTCATACAGCGCAGTGCTGGGGGAGAGCACCTCGCAGACCCAGTCCGGGGCGAGATCCACCGAAGCGGTGGACGGAAGATCCGGCAGGCGCTCCCGCCGCCAACCCGCCAGATCGGGCACCATGACGTCTTCGCCAAGATGCAGCTCGGGCTCCACCAGGATGATCCAACCGCCGGGACCTCCATCACCACGCTTGAAGAGCGCGCCGAGATCGATGTAGACCTCGCCCGTGATGTTGACGTGCCAGGGGTTGGGCCGGGGGCTGGCGATCAGCTCTCCCGCGATGATCTCCCCGACGAGGTTCTCCGGGAGGGCCTCCAGATCCTGGTAGGTCGCAGACGGGCGGACGAGCTGAGCGTGGGTTTCGGCCATACCGGCAATCTAACTCACCCGATCCCCGACCACTTCGCGATGATCTCCTTCATCACCTCGCTGGTGCCGCCGCCGATGGTGAGCAGGCGCACGTCCCGGTAGGCCCGCGCGATGTCGTACTCCTCCACGAAGCCGTACCCGCCATGGAACTGCAGGCAGTCGTAGGCGACCTGCTGGGCGAGGTCCGCCGCCAGCAGCTTGGCCATCGAGACCTGGAGGGTGGGGTCGCCGCCGTGGTTGATGGTGTCGACGGCGTGGTAGCCCAGCATCTTGCAGGCCAGCGCCCGGGTCAGCAGGTCGGCGAACTTGTGGCGCCACACCTGGAACTTGAGGATGGGGCGGCCGAAGGCCTCGCGCTGGCGGCCGTACTCGAGGGCGTCCTGGATCTGCATCTCCATGCCGGCGTTGGCCATCAGCGCGGCGACCAGGCGCTCGCCCTGGAAGTTCGTCATGATGTGGATGAAGCCGCCGTTCTCCTGGCCCAGCAGGTAGCGCTGGGGGATGCGGCAGTTGTCGAAGTGCAGCTCGCTGGAGTCCACGCTGCGGGTGCCCAGCTTGTCCAGCTTGCGGCCCACCGAGAAGCCGGGGGTGTCGGTGGGGAAGAGCACGAGGCTGATGCCGAAGTGGCCCTCGTCGCCGGTGCGCACCGCCAGGGTGATGAAGTCGGCGAAGCTGCCGTTGGTGATGTAGGTCTTCGCGCCGTTGATGACGTAGTCGCCGCCGTCCTTGCGGGCGGTGGTGCGGATGGCGGCCACGTCGGAGCCGCAGCCCGGCTCGGTGACGCCCAGCGCGGCGATCTTCTCGCCCGCGATGACCGGGGCCAGGAACTCCTCCTTCTGCTCGGGGGTGCCGATCTCGTCGATGATCGGCGTGGCCATGTCGGTGTTCACGAGGATGGACATCACCACGCCGCCGTTGCGGGCCTGGGTCAGCTCCTCGACGAAGGCGGTGGTGTACCACCAGTCCAGCCCAAGCCCCCCGGACGCCTCGCCGAACCGGATGCCCAGCAGGCCAAGGTCGGCCATCTCCTTGAACACCTCGCGGGCGGGCCACTCGCCGGCCTTGTCCCAGGACTGCTTGTGGGGGGTCAGGCGCTCGTGGGTGAACTTGCGCACGCTCTTGCGGAACAGCTCGTGCTCTTCGGTCCAGGGAGGGAAGCTGGCGGGCATCGGGGACTCCGGGGCAGAATGTAGTCACTGACTACATAGCACGAGCCGGGTCAGGAAACGAGGCCGTCAGGGGCGCTCATGCGGTTGCGGACCGCCCCTCAACCGGGCAAGAATAGGACGATCGGATCCATCTCCCGCTTGCCAGGGGCCCCAGACGATGTACCGGACCCTCCCGCTGCTCGCGATGCTCGCCGCCACGGGTTGTCGCCACGATTACGAGGACTTCACCCCCATCCTCACGTTGGTGGTGACGCTCTCCGACCCTGACATCACCGCCGGGGACGAGATCGAGTACCTCGCCTACATCGACGGCCCCAGCGCGCCGGTGGCGGTGGACCCGACGTTCATCTCGGATCTCGAGGCGGCGCTGGACTACGGCGAGGGCTTCATGACCCCCACCGTCGCGGGGGAGCACACGCTCACCGCCAGCGTCACCTACGAGGACAAGGACTTCCTCGCTGAGGTCGACCTGAAGGTCCGCCCGGCCGATCCGGCTGTCGTTGACCTGGCGCTGTCCGACTACGCCACGGGCGCGGGGGTCCCCATCCAGTACACGCTGGGCGCCTGGGACCGCTTCGGCAACCCCACCGACCCCAGCGAGATCGATCTGGTGGTCGACTCCGCCGACGTGACCGTGAGCGCCGACAGCTTCAGCGCCGTGAACCCGGGCCGCTACACCGCGGTGGCCAGCGTGGACGCGATCAGCGACACCGAGCAGTTCGTGGTCACCGCCGGGGCCCCCGCCAGCCTGGTGCTGACCCTCTCGGACACCGACCTGGAGAAGAACGAGACCACCATCGCCTACGTCGACATCCTCGACGCCTACGGCAACGAGATCGACGACCCCTACAACCTCTGGGTCGAGCCCTCCGACGGCGTGGTCGCCAACTTCAACGCCCTGACCTTCCGCCATGAGGGCAACTTCACGGTCTGGGCCTCCACCACCGACGGCGCCCTGCGCGACTCGGTGGGCCCGCTGCTCATCGACTCCACCGGCCCCGACCTCAGCGTGGACTTCCCGCCCCGGGGCGAGCAGACCGCCGACGCCGGACAGACCGTCTCCGGCACGGCCTCCGACGAGTACACCGGGGTGGCCTCCATCCGGGTCAACGGCGACGTGGCCACCGTCAGCGGCAACGGCAACTGGACGTCCTGGCAGGACTACGACTTCGGGACCAACTTCATCGAGACCATCGCCACCGACGGCGACGGCAACGTCACCACCGACATCCGCTCGGCCATCTCGGGCAGCTACACCCCCTACAGCGACGGCGTGCCCGACGGCGTCCAGGCCCGGGTGAACGAGGGCGGCTTCGACACCATCGAGGAGATGGCCTCCAGCTTCGTGAACACCGACCTGCTGGAGTCCTCCATCCCCAGCCCCGTGTTCGAGGACAGCTCCCAGTCCTGCGCCTTCGGGATCTGCGTGGAGTGGTACTCGATCCGGTTCTACCTGGAGAACCCCTCGATCCGCACCACGGACCTCAACATCGATCCCACCAGCGGCGGCTACCTCGACACCTACGCCATCATCTACGACCCCCACCTGGACTACCGGGCCCGGGGCAAGCTGCTGGGCGTGTCCTACAGCGCCTCCGGGGACATCGACGCGGACTGGATCCGCCTCGACATGAACATGTGGCCCAGCGTGAACAGCTCGGGCGAGATCGAAGTCGCGGTCACCGACGCGTCGGCCAGCACCCAGGACTTCGACTTCTACCTGGACTCCTGGATCTACGACGTCGTCGACTTCTTCGGCATCCCGGTGGACTCGATCATCGAGGGCTACCTCGTCGACGCCCTGGCGGACATGGCCGAGTCCGAGGTGCCGGATCTGGTCTCCGAGGCCGTCCAGGACCTGGAGATCGCGTTCTCCTTCGACATCGAGGACAACACCTACGACTTCGACGCCATCCCCAGCAGCTGCAGCGTCGACGACCTGGGCATGACCCTGGGCCTGGAGACCTACTTCACGGCGGCGTCCTGGGAGAACAGCCTCACCGGCTCGCCGGGCAGCCTCACGATGCCCTACACCGAGCCCACCTACGCCAGCTCCACCTCGGACATGGCGCTGGGGCTCAGCCAGGACTTCGTGAACCAGGCGATGTATGCCTTCTGGGCCGGCGGCCTGCTCGAGATGCAGATGACCAGCGACGAGCTGGGCTTCTCCTCGGATGAGCTGTCGCTGTTCCTGCCCGAGCTGACCGACCTCAGCGTCGCCACGGTGGCCTACCAGCCGCCGGTGGTGGTCCCGGGCACGGGCGCGGAGCTGATGGACATGCAGCTCGGCGACCTGGAGCTGTCGCTCTACAACGGCGCCATCGACGAGGCGAACCTGTTCCTGCGGGTCTACGTGCACGTCCAGGCGGGCCTGGGCCTGTCGGCGACCGCCGACAACACGCTGCTGCCGTCCCTCGGCGAGCTGAGCCTCCAGTTCGATCTGGTGTACCCCAACGACCGCTCTGCCTACGCCGGCAACACCGAGGCGCTCCTCGAGGCCCTGGTCCCCATGCTCCTGCCCACCCTCACCGACGCGCTGGGCGAGGTCCCGATCCCCGACTTCGACGGGTACGGCCTCAGCAACGTGTCCATCGGGCTGGACGGCGCCGAGAGCGGCTACGTCGTCCTGGGCGGCTCGCTGGTCTTCCAGTAGCCGCCGCTACGGCTGCAGCAGCCGCCGGAACAGATCGACGCTCATCTCCAGGTACGCCGGGTCCACCTCCGGGAGGCCCTTGGCGTCCGCCGGCATCGTCGCCAGGGTGAAGCGGTCCATGGACTCGCCGAGGCCCATGCACAGCGCGACCAGCAGCGCCATGGGCAGGTCGGTCCGCACCGCGCCGTGGGCCTGGCCCACCGCCAGGATGGCGGCCATGCGCTCGTTCCCCCCCTCGGTGAGGGCCCGCAGGCGGGGGTTGTCCCACACGCCCACGCCGGCCTTGGCCAGGAGCACGACCCGCGGGTGGCGCATGGCGGCCTGGAAGAGCTGCTCGCAGAGGTCCAGGACCTGGACCCAGAAGTCCCGGCCGTCGTCGTGGGCGTCCCACAGCCCCCCCAGGCTCTCGGCGGCCTCCTGCATCGCCTGCTGCACGGTGAACGCGAACAGGTCCATCTTGTCGTCGAAGTAGTAGTAGAAGCTGCCCTTGGACATCCCGGCGGCCTGGATGATGCCGTTGTAGCTGGCCTCGTGGAAGCCCTGCTCGGCGAAGGCCTGCGCCGCGACGTCCAGGATCTTCTGGCGGACCTCAGGCGCGAGGCTGTGAAACCGAGGGCGTGGCATGGGCGGGGGTCCTCCTGAGCTGGCGCTCCCGCCACTGGACGTAGCGCGCTGCGCCCAGATCCGCCGCCACCCACACGCTCGCGCCGGGCTGGCAGGACCGCTCGGTCATCGTGGCCATGATGGCGATGTCCTGGGGCTGCACCACCTTCAGCTCCCCCTGGACCATCAGCCAGGCGTGGAGCCCAGCGAGGCCCGGGACGGGGAGGGTGCTGTACAGGCGGAAACAGCTCAGCGTGCGCGCCTCGTCGATCGGGATCGCCGCGGACATCCCGATCTGGCCGGCGAACTCCAGGCGCTGCAGGTTCCCCGGGAGGAAGTGGGTGGAGAAGGGCAGGGGGCCCTTGCCGCCCTCCCGCACCAGCACCCCGCGGGCGAGCACCCCGCCCTCCGGGCTGACCTCGGCCTCCAGGTCCACGACGCGGCTGCCGAAGATGCCGCCCGGGTTCACGGAGCGATGCAGGAAGGCGGCATGGTAGAAGTCGAAGTTCGTCTCGATCAGGCGCGAGTAGTGGATGGGGTACTCCAGCGTGCCGGAGGCCCAGCTCCACGACGGCCGGCCCTGGAGGTCCGGGAAGCAGGGGGGCGCGTCGGTGCGGGCTTCAGGGTCGCCCCACCAGAGCCAGATCAGGCCGTCGCCCTCCCAGGTGGGCCAGGTCTCGACCCCGCAGGCCGGGCGGACCTCCTCCTGGACCGGCATGCGGCGGCAGACGCCCCCGGCGTCGAACCGGAAGCCGTGGTAGGGGCAGGCGAGCTGGCCGTCCACGACCGCCCCGGGGGAGAGGGCGACCCCCTTGTGCGGGCAGCGGTCCCGCATCGCCACCGCCTGGCCGTCGGCGTCTCGCCAGAAGACCATGCGCTGTCCCATGCGCGTCACCCCGACCGGGCGCTTGCCGACGGTGCGGCTCTCCAACACGACGTACCACTGATTCGGGACCATGTCGGCTCCTTGAACTGATGGTTCGACCGATGGTCTAAAGGTAGCCGTGCGGACCCCTCCCCACAAGCAAATCAAGACAATCTGTCCGGATTTCAGCGCAGCGCGTCGAGCCAGGCCGTGCCGGCGGTGTCCAGCGGCCGCTCCAGCAGGCCGGGGGCGGCCTCGCGCCGGGCGGCGTGCCCTTGCGCGAGCTTGTCGAACACGCCGGCCTCGTTGCGCTCCGGCGGCCAGCCGTTGCTGCCCTCGGGGGCGTCGCGGCGCTCGGGCCACCAGCCGCCGCGGGTGGTGTAGAGCTTGATCTCGGCGCGGAAGTCGTAGCGCCACGCGCTGAGGTCGGGGGCTTCGGCGTCCTGAGCGAGCAGTCGCCGGAGGAGTCGATCGGGGCGCTGCTTCAGCAGCGCGACCCACTCGCGGGAGTCCCGGGGCAGGCCGGGCCGCGGCAGGTCGGGGAGCATGCGCTCGACGGCGCCGAGAAGGGCCCGGGTGTCGTCCACGAAGGGCAGGGTGTGGGCGAGCAGGTGCTCCAGCATGGCGACGGTGGCGGGCCAGTGGTGCTCGACGGTGACGCGGGCGGCGAGGTCGTCCAGCGCGACCTGGTGTTCGGCCTGCCAGGCGGGCTCGTGCTGGGCGGGGCCCAATTCGTGGGCGACGATGAGGGCGGCCACGCTGCGGGCCACGGAGTGGGTCATCGCGTCGGGGACGCCCGCGGCGAGCCGCTCCATCGACCAGGCGTTCATGCTGGTGCGGAGGACGATGCGGTCGACCTGATCGGATCGCAGTCGCTTCTCGGCGGCCTTGAGGTGGCGGCGCAGGATCTCGTGGACGCCCTCCACGGGGACCTGCAGGTGAACGCTGCCGGGGGTGAGGCCGTGCGCCAGCGCTCGGGTGACCCAGCGCTCGTCCAGGTCGTCCAGGGCCCCCCGCAGGGGCAGCGCGACCTCGGCGTCGGCGAACCAGCCCGCGTCGGTGTCCAGCAGGTGGGTGGGGCCCTCCAGGCCCTGGGCGGCCTGATCCACGGCGTCAAGGCCGACCAGCGCGGCGGCGGAGAGCGCCGCCCCCCGACCGCGACCGAGCAGCGCAGGCCAGGAGGTGATGCCTGCGCCCGCGATGGCCAGGGCGAGGGCGTGTGCGGTGGCCTCGGGGGTCAGGCCGGCGAGCCGCGCGCCTGCGGCGGCGGTGGCCAGGGCCTGGACCGCGCCCCAGGCGGGGCCGGGGCGAGGGGTGAAGGTGCAGGCCAGCGCGAGGCGACCGGCAAGCTCCATGCCGATGACCGAGGCGAGCAGCAGCTCCCCGAGGGAGCGCTCCCGGGCCCACGCCCAGCCCGCCGCGACCGCGCCGGCCCCGGCCGGGGCATGGAACAGGTGGTCGTCGAAGGCGCAGGACTCGACCGCGGCGACGTGGTAGCGCACCGCCTCGCGGCGGGGCAGGGTGCGGTCGGTGCCCACGAGGTTGCAGCTCCCTCGGGTGGGACCGGCGGCCAGCAGGGCCTGGGCGGTGGTGCCGGCGGCGCTGGCCCGCGCGGCGCCGGCCACGGAGAGCTGCCGCAGCCGCGCCCGATGGAGCACGTCTGCGGGGACCTCGGAGAGGTCGAGCGCCGTCGCCCAGCGGGCCCATCGAGCGAGCTGCGTGGGCATCAGTAGTCGAGGCTCCACTGGAGTCCCGCCGTGAAGATGCGGCCACCGATGGGAATCTCGGCGCCGTCGACGGGGTACCCGGCGCGCGGGGTGTCCGGGTTGGGGCGCTGGAGCGTGCCCGGGGCGAGGACGTGGAGCTGGCCGAACACGTCCCAGGACCACGGCCCCTCCACCAGCGCGAACGGTGCGGCGTGGTCCAGCCCGAGCCCGCCCGCGAAGAGGAGCCGATCCGAGTCCAGCAGCGCGGTCTCGGCGGTCTGCTCTACCAGGGGCGAGGGCTCGTAGCCCACGCCGGCCCGCACGCTGGCCCGGGCCGGGGCGAAGCGGCCGGGCATGGGGAAGTGGGGGAGGTGGGCGTCGACGCCGCCGCGCACCCCGACGGTGTTGCGCAGCACGACGCCGCTGAGGTTGTTGCCGTCCTGGATGTCCAGCTCGGACAGGTCGGCGAGCGTCGCCGTGAAGTCGGGGTTCGCGAAGTGGGAGACGTTCAGGGCCATCCTGGACCACCACGTATAGTCGACGTCGACATAGCCGCTGACCACGTCGCGGAAAGTATAGGCGACCCCGCCCCGCGCCTGGCGCGGCAGGAAGTGATCCATCAGCAGGAGCTGGGTCTTCGCGACCAGCACGGCCACCGCCGGCTCGATGTCCCCGATGTCCTCGGCGCCGGCATTGATCTGCCCGTCGATGTTCACCGTGACGGGGATCTGGCCCTCGCCGCGCCAGGTCCCGCCGACCGCCAGGCCCTCCAGCGGCGGGAACAGCTCCCCGAGATCCCAGCGCAGGCCCAGCTGGGGCACCAGGTCGGGGACCAGGTCGAAGTCGATCTCGTGGGCGTCGGCGCCGACCGCCACCAGGTCGGAGAGGTCGCTGTCTTCACCCGGCTCCCCGGCGACCGTCCCGTCCAGGGTGAAGTTGACGTCCAGCCGGGAGTGGGAGACCACCCGAACCCCCGCGCCGAGCTGCAGGCTGCGCACGGGGCTGGCCGCCACCGAGGCGGCCACGGCGTAGCGGTGCGCCCGGTTGCGGTACATGAAGTAGGTGGGCACCGAGGGATCGAAGGTGTAGAGCCGCAGCAGCCGCCCGCGGGGCATCGAGATGGCCAGGCCCACCTGGAACCACCCCCGCACGTCCCGGGCCAGGCCGATCTGCATCGCGTCGGCGGGGTCGTAGCGGTTCTGGGGCTGCAGGCTGTCCTCGGGGCCGGAGATCAGGCCGTCCCGATCGGCGTCCCAGTAGACGCGGGGCAAGGGTTCGAAGTTGAACCGGGCGAGCTGGTAGGCGAAGAAGAACTGGCTGCCCTCCCGGTCGGCCATCGCCGCAGGGTTGAGCAGGGAGGAGCCGGCGTCCCCAGGCATCGCCACGCCCGCGCCGCCGCGCCCGATGGCGTGGGCACCGAAGCCGAAGTGCTCAGCGGGGCTGGCGTAGGCCGGCGCTCCGGGGAGCGCGGAGGCGAGGAGGCCAGAAGCCAGGAGTAGAGTCAGGTGTCGACGCATCGGTGCGCGGGGAGCGGGCGCTCACCCGTATCCGATTTCGGGCACCGGCGTGAACGCGATCTGCCGCATCACCTCGGTGATGGCCATCGGCGACTCACCGGGGAGCGCCTGGCGCAGGCACGCGGCCGTGGCCGAGAGGTAGGCCGTGGCCATGCCGGAGCCGCGGTAGGGGCCGCGCTGGTTGGTGCCCGGCCGGGGCGGCGAGTAGCCGTGGGCCAGGAACTTGCCGGTGAGGTTGCCCCACTCCTTGGGGGGGAAGCGGTGCGGCGCGAAGTAGTAGAACTTCTCCAGCGGGCAGTCCGGGTGGCTGGCCGCGCCGACGGTCTCGGGCAGGTCGGCGGGGTAGGCCCGCTCGCCCTTGGGGTGCGCGGCGGCGAGCACCATCGCACCCTGCTCGACGGCCAGCGCGCAGCAGTCCCGCAGCAGCAGGGCCTTGCCCATGTTCGGCGTCCCGAGAGACAAGTTGATCACATGGGAGCCGTTGCGGGTGGCGGTCTCGATGCCCGCGGCCATCAGATCGGCCGAGGTCTTGAGCCGCGCGTCCATGATGCGGACACCCACGAGCTTGGCTTTGGGGGCCAGCCGGTTGATGGCGACCGCGATCTCGGTCCCGTGGCCGTTCTCGTCGCGGAAGTCGCTGCCGAGCATGGCATGCCCGGTCGCGCCGAGCTGGATGTGCCAGCCGGTGATGTCCACGCCCTTGAGGCGCGGATCATCCGGGTTGATGCCGCTGTCGATGATGGCGACGGTGACGCCATCGCCGTCGTAGTCTTTGCCCCGATACCGCATGAGCACCCGCGCGAGAGTAGGGGGCCGGAGCACCTCCGGCCTCAGCGGGGGAGCATACAAACTGGCGGCCCGACGCACAAGTCGCCCTCGCAAAGTTCTGACGCGCCCCTGGCCGGGGGCGGCATGCTAAGGAGGCATGCGCGGCGTGTCGCTGCGCCTCCCTGAGGGGCCCCATGCTGATCCCCGTCCTGTTGGCCGCCATCCCTGCCCACGCCGGCACTCTGGAGGGCGTGGTGCAGGACACCGCGGGCGAGCCCGTCGCCGGGATCTATGTCATCGCGTATGACACGAGGCTGAACTACGCCTCAGCGGTCAGCACCACGGCGGGGCGTTTCTCGATCGTCGGGCTGCCGGGTGGGATCTATCGGCTGCGCGCGCTCGCCCCGGCGGACGTCGACCACCCCCAGCGCTTCTGGCCCGACAGCTGGGGCTACTGCGACGGCGAGCCCATCCCCCTGGCCGAGGCCGACACCGTCGACGGCCTCGACTTCGCCCTGGGGCCGGGCGCCTCGGTGTCCGGGGTCCTCACCGACGTCGACGGCGGGCCCATCCCCGGCGCCGTGCTCACCGCCCGGGGGGTGGATCCCCGCGTGGCGAACATCGCCCGCGAGGCCCTCAGCGGCGAGGACGGCGCCTTCACCCTGCTCGGGCTGGACGCCGACGCCGGGGCCTCCGCGCGCTACACCCTGGAGATCGAGATCGACGGCTGGCCGGTCCAGTTCCTGGACCGGGTCTACGACGACGACGACGCCACCCTGGTCGAGGCCCGCGTGGGCGAGACCGAGCCCCTGGGGGAGATTGAGCTGCTCGACGGCATCTCGGTCGCCGGGACCCTGCACGGCTACGACGGGCCGGTGGTCGGCGCGGACGTTCACGTCTACGCCAGCAGCCAGGTCATCAGCACCACCAGCGACGCCGAGGGCCGCTACGTCGTCGACGGCCTGCCCCCCGGTGACGTGCTGAGCTGGGCCAGCGAGCCGGGGTACGGCATGACCTACTACCCCGACGCCGATCGCCCGGGGGAGCGGGTCGCCGCGCCCGACGAGGGCACCTTCCTGGAGGACGTGGACCTGGAGCTTCCCCAGGAGGCTCGGTTCAACGGCCGCTTCGGGGGCGGGGACGTCGACCTCTCCGGGGTCACGGTGCTGCTGTACAACGACAACCGCACCGTGGGGATCGGCGCCCAGGCCGACGTCGACGGCCTCTTCACCGTCGATCGGCTGCACGGCGGCGACTACACCCTGTTCGTCTACGCCGAGGCCGAGGGCTTCCTCAACGACTGGATCCGGGACACCGACGGCGAGGTCCGCACCTTCAGCCTCGACCCGGCCGAGGACAGCGCGGTCTTCGACGTCTCCCTGCCCCAGGGGGCCTCGGTCAGCGGGCAGCTCGTGGACGACGCCGGGGCCCCGGTCTACGGCGCCACCGTCACCGTGCTCCCCCAGAACCCCGACCACGACGCCCAGTCCACCGTCACCGACCGCGACGGCCGGTTCGACGTGCCCGGCATCAACGCCGGCGTCCACTTCATCGAGGCCCGCTACACCGCCTACTGCGACACCGACCCGGGCTACGTCACGGCGCACTGGCCCGGCGAGGTCAACCCCGACCTCGCGGCCCCGGTCACCCTCGCGGCCGGCCAGGCCCTCACCGACGTGGTCCTGGAGCTGCCCCGCGACGACGACCACGACGGCATGTCCGACGCCTGGGAGGAGGGCTGGGGCCTGGACACCACCCGCGACGACAGCGCAGAGGACCCCGACGGCGACGGCTACACCAACCTGGAGGAGTACCTCCTGGGCACCGACCCCACCCTGGCCGTCACCGACACGGGCTGCGAGCGCGGCTGCGGGGGCCGGGACGCCGCGCTGATCCTCCCGCTCCTGCCGCTGGCCCTGGTCCGCCGTCGCCGCCGCCGGGCTTGAGCGTGGCCTCCTCGGACGCATGACGCGCAAGGTCGCCATCGGGCTGATTGTCGGGGCGCTGGCCCTGGCGCTGGCGCTGTGGGGGGTGCCCCTGGGCGCGCTGGCCGAGGCCCTGGCGCAGATGGACAAGCGCTGGCTGGCCCCCATCGGCCTGCTCTTCCTGGGCCAGCAGGCCATCCGGGCCCTGCGGCAGCTCCTGATCGTGCGCGCGGTGCAGCCGGACAGCCGCTACTGGGGCAACCTCGCCGTGCTCTGCATGGCCTTCCTCTGCATCAACATCTTCCCCGCCCGGCTGGGGGAGGTCGTCCGGCCCTACCTGCTGTTGCGCAAGGAGAAGGTGCCTCTGGGGGCGGGCTTCGGCGTGGTCTTCGTGGAGCGGCTGGTCGACCTGACCGCTGTGCTGCTCATCCTCCAGGCCGTGCTGCTGGGGGTGGAGATCCCCTCCCGGGTGCTCGACATGGGCGGGTACACCGTGGACGTGGTCGCGATGGCCCGCGCGCTGGGCACGGGCTTCGTGCTGCCGCTGCTGGTGGGGGTGGTGGCCGTGGTGGTGGCCGGGGAGCGCTCGGTGACGCTGGCCCGGCGGGCGCTGGCGTGGCTCACCGGGGCGCTGCCCCAGGGGCGCATGCGGGGCGCGGTAGGCAGGGCAGGGGAGGTCGTCGTCGGCCTGGCCGAGGGCTTCGTGGACGGGCTCGCGGTGGTCCGGGACCCGGCGCGCCTGGCCGCGATCCTGGGCCTCACGGCGCTGACCTGGGGCGGCACCGGCTTCATGTACGTGATGCTCTCCGAGGCGCTGGGCTTGCGGGACTTCATCGGCTGGGCCGAGGGCATGGGCGTGCTCGTCATCACGATGCTGGGCACCACCGCGCCCTCGCCGCCGGGCTTCGCGGGGGTGTACGAGGCCGCCAGCCGCGGGGCCCTGGCCCTGTTCGGCGTCACCGGGCCTGCGCTGGCCCCGCGGGCGGTCGCCTTCGCCTTGGTGATGCACTGGTGGCTGTTCATCGTCCAGGCCGCCACCGCCGCGTGGTTCTTCACCGCCGAGGGCATGAGCATCGGGCAGCTCTTCTCGCTCGCCCGGCGGGGGCTCTCGGAAGAGGAGACTTCCGAAGTGCCGAGCTGATGGGGATCAGCGGCGACGGACCCGCAGCGCGTACACCGGCTCGCCCCTCTCGGCGAACTTTCGCTGGTAGTTGGTGCGCACGTCGCCGGGCCAGGGGGCGCCCAGGGTGTTGACGTCCCCGCTGGCGCCGATGAGGTCGAAGGGCCGGCCCTCCAGCGCGTCCAGCAGGGCCTCGACGTTGACCCGATGGTCGGTCTTGAGGCGCAGCTCGGCCCCCGCGCCCATCAGCGGGGCGACCCGGTCCAGCCACGGGCCGCTGAGCAGGCGGTTCCTGGCCTGGCTGTCCTTGGGCCAGGGGTCGGGGTGGTTGATGTAGAGCGCGTCGACCTCGCCGGGGGCGAACAGGTCGCTCAGGGCGTTGGCGTCGTAGCGGGTGACCCGGGCGTGGGCCTCGGCACCGGCGCGCTCCACCTTGCTGGCGGTCATCATCACCCGCTTGAAGCGCAGCTCCACCCCCAGCCAGTTCCACGCCGGGTGCGCCCTGGCCATGCCCGAGAAGAAGAAGCCGTTGCCCGTGCCGATCTCGACGTGCAGGGGGGCCTCGCGGCCGAAGGCCTCTGCCCAGGCGCCCCGGAAGCCCGCCGCCTGCTCGGAGTTGAGCACCGGCGGCCCCGCCGCCCAGTACCGCTTGAGGTAGGGGTTGACGTCGGGCTTGTTGTAGGCGCTGGGGGGGCGCTCGCGGAACAGGCGCTGCTCAGGGGGTATTGGCCTTCCAGGTGGCGCCATCGGCGTAGATCTCCTTCTTCCAGACCGGCACGCGCTCCTTGAGCTGCTCGATCGCGTAGCGGCTGGCCGCATAGCACGCCGCGCGGTGGGGTGTGGCGACCACGATGACCACGCTGGGCTCGGTCAGGTCCAGGGTGCCGGTGCGGTGGACCATCGCGACCCGCGCCCCGGGCCACTGCGCGGCGATCTCATCGCCGATCGCCTGCATCACCGGCACCGCCATCTCGGGGAAGGCCTCGTACTGCAGGCGCACCACCGGCTTTCCGTCGAAGTTGTCGCGGACGACGCCCTCGAAGACCAGCACGGCCCCGCAGGACGGGTCGGTGACCGCGGCGCGGACGGCGGGGATGTCGATGGGGTCGGGCGTGATCGCGAACATCAGCCCCCTCCGACCGGCGGGATGAAGGCCAGCTCGTCGCCGTCGGACAGCGCGGTGTCCCCGGAGACGTAGGTCAGGTTGATGGCGTAGGCCACCGGCAGGGCGCCCAGCGGCCCCGGCGGGAACAGCGTGGCGTAGAGCGCCTTCGCGGTGGTGCCCTCGGCCACCTCCAGGGTCTCGTGATCCCGCCCGCGGGACTCCCGCAGGGCGGCGAAGTAGCGGATCGTGACGGTCAGCATGCCTGGGGGATAACCTGGATCGGATGCCGCTCGCCTTCGCCATCTCGCTGGTCGTCGCCTGCACCGAGGAGCCCATCCTCACCGGGCTGGAGCCCCAGGGTGGGGTGCCCGCCTCGATGCGCGTCGACGCTGGCCCCGAGGCGCCCCTCGCCCCGCCCGAGCCGGGCCCCTACCAGCGCCCCGAGGGCGTGCTCGTGGACGTGTCCTGGCTGGCCGGGCGGTCCTGGGACGCGGCGCGGGATCAGGTCTCGGTGCAGATGGGCGACATCCAGGCCATCCACGAGCTGGACCCCCGCGACGGCACCGAGTACGTCCTGGAGCAGGGGGCGGTGCGTGTCCTGGACGGCGTCATCTACATGGTGCGCGTGGACCTGCCGCGCCCGATGCGCCGCTCCACCGCGCTGTTCACCGCGGGCCTGCCCACCCAGGTCTCCCGCTGGTACGACCTCTCCGACGAGTGGCGGCTGCGCTGGCACGCCGGCTTCGAGCGCATCCGAGTGGGCAAGGAAAACCGCGAGTCCGAGATGGCGGTGTGGGTCGAGGCGATGAAGTGGAACCCCCGAACGGGCCGCGGCCGTTGACCTGCAGGGGTCGGTGTGGATATCCTGTCAACAGGCAGGGATTCACGCGGAACCACGGATGAACCAAGCCCGGAGCCTCTCCGGTCCCGCCCTACTTGTATTGCTGCTTCCCTTTGGGGGCTGCAACATCGAGACCTTCGTGCGCGGCCAGGATCCGCCGGTCCAGGAGCCGGTGTACGTCACCGAGTCCTTCACCCAGGTCCCCCTGCCCAAGGTCGACCTGCTCTGGATCGTGGACAACACCGGCTCGATGGCCGAAGAGCAGAGCGCCCTGGCCGACGCCTTCCCGGGCTTCGTCGACACCCTGGAGGACGCCGAGCTGGGCTACCACCTGGGGGTGGTGACCACCGACGTCGAGACCGACGGCGCCGGGGTGCTCCAGGGCGACCCCTGGATCATCACCCCCGCCGCCACCGACCCGGCCTGCGCCTTCGCCAGCGCCGTCAGCGTGGGCACCGGGGGCCTGGGCACGGAGGCTGGCCTGGCCGCGCTCATCCTCGCCCTGGAGGAGCCGAACCGCAGCGGCGCCAACCGGGGCTTCCGCCGCCCCGACGCCGCCCTGCACGTCGTGGTGGTCTCAGACGACGACGACGACTCCTGGGACGCCCTCGGCGCCGATCCGGTGCTGGAGGCGATCGCGCTGCTGGACGACGAGGCCCGGCGCACCCGCCTGCCCGCCGTGTTCTCCGCGGTGGTGGGGGACCCGGGCACGGGCTGCCGGGGGGCCCTGGGCGACGCCGGCCCCGGCGACGCCTACGCGCGGGTGGTCGAGGCCACCGACGGCGTGCTGGCGAGCATCTGCAGCGCGGACCTGAGCGCCGTGGCCGAGCAGCTCGCCGCGCTGTCGGTGCACTACCCCGCCCGGTTCGCCCTGAGCGCTGAGCCGTGGACCGACGCGGTGCGCGTGTCCGTGGACGGCGACCGGCTCGACGACGGGTGGACCCTGGAGCGCGACCCCCCGGCGGTGGTCTTCGACGCCCCGCCCGCCGCGCGCGCCGGGATCGAGGTCCGCTATCAGCTGGAGCCGGAGCCGTGATCGGGCTCGCCGCTCTGGGGGTGACCCTGGCCGCCGAGCCGGTCCGGGCCTGGTCCCTGGAGCAGGACGCCTCCGGCCTCGTCCCGGCCGACACCGAGGGGCAGTGGGAGTGGGGCCTCATCCCCTCGGAGTACGGCCCGGCCGGCGGCGGCACCGGGGCGTCGGGCTGGGCCACCCGCCTCAACAGCCCCTACTACAACGAGGTCGAGGCCGCCCTGCGCCTGCCGGAGGTGCCCCTGGGCGCCGTCGGCTGGCCCATGCTCACCTGGCTGCACTGGTACGACCTCGACAGCGGCGACCGCGCCTGGATCGCCATCGACCGGGGCTCGGGTTGGGAGCGCCTGGACCCCATCTACGGCTACACGGTGACCGACGGCTACACCGACCGCTCCGGCGGCTGGGTGCGCGCCTGGCTCGATCTGACCGGCATCGCGGACCTGCGGGACGTCGCTTTCGTCCTGACCACCGACTCCACCGTGCAGCGCCCCGGCTGGTACATCGACGAGCTGGCCCTCTGGGACGGCGACATCGCGCCGCCCCGGGTCGGCGACCTCACCGTGCTCCAGGACACCGAGGATCTGGACGGCCCCTACGTCGTCCAGGCCGGCGCGGTGGACAACGCCGTGGGGGTCACCGTCACGCTGAACTACGCGTTCGACGGCGGGCCCCTCCAGTCGGTCGGCATGCAGCACGTCGGCGGGGATCTGTACCGGGGCGAGATCCCCGGGCCCGGCGTGCCGGACACCACCATCGCCTACTTCGTGGAGGCCACGGACGGCGCCAACGCCGCGTCGGTGCCGGCCGACGGCGACATCGCGTTCCGCGCCCGGCTGCCGGCGCCCCTCGGCCTCTCCGGCCCGGCGGGGCGGGTGGTGGACGTCGAGGCCTACCTGAGCTGGAGCGCGCCGGTGTCCGACCACGCCCTGGTGGGCTATCGGGTCTGGCGCGGGGACACCCTGCTCGCTGAGCCCACCGCTCCCTGGGCCATCGTGCCCCTGGTCGGCGGGGATCGCGACGTGTTCGAGGTCTCGGGGGTCTTCGAGGCCGGCGAGGGCGACCGCACCGCGCCGCTCGCGCTGGACGTCTCCCTCCCCGAGATCACGGGGCTGTCCCCGGCGGGCGCCTGGCAGGGCGACACCGTCCACCTCTCCATCGAGGGGCGCTACCTTCTGCTCAGCCAGGCCGACGTCGAGCTGGACCTCGGCGACGGCATCACCTTCACCGAGGTCGAGGTGCTGGACGTCGATCAGGCCCTGGCCACGGTCACTGTCGCCCCGGACGCCCTCAAGGGTGTGCGGGACCTCATCGTCCGCAGCGGCGAGGTGGAGGTGGTGCTCCCCGACGCCTTCGAGGTCATGGACGGCGACGGGCGGCCCCGGCTGCTCAGCGTCACGCCGGACGGCCTGGCCCAGGGCGAGGCGGCCACGGTGCGGATCGAGGGCAACGCCCCGTTCGCCGAGCTGCCCCTGGTGGACCTGGGTGAGGGCGTGCTCATCGAGGACATCACCCTGGTCGCCGAGGCGGCGGTCGAGGTCGCGGTGGTCGTCGAGCCCAACGCCGGGCTGGGGGAGCGCGCGGTCCTGGTGGACGACGGCGAGCGCATCCACGAGGGCGTGGGGTTCTTCGTGCGCGACGCGGTGGTGTTGCCCCCCAGCGGGCGCTGCGGGGCGGGGCCGCGGGGCGGCGGCTGGGCGCTGCTGGCGCTGGGGCTGCTGATCAGGCGGCGCCGAAGCGCCCCTCGATGAGGTCGGCCACCCGCTCGGCCACGTCCAGCTTGCCCTGACGGCGGCTGGCCTCGGACATCGCGGCCAGGGCGTCCGCGTCCTTCAACAGCGCGTCGATGCGGTCCAGGGCGGCGGGGATGTCCAGGTTCTTCTCCACGATGACCCGCGCCGCGCCCTCCTGCTCCAGCCCCCGGGCGTTGGCCTCCTGGTGGTTGTCGGTCACGTTGGGGGAGGGGACCAGCACCGCCGGCTTGCCCAGGGCGGTCAGCTCGGCGAGGGTGGAGCTGCCGGCGCGGGCCACGACCAGATCCGCGGCGGCGTAGGCCCGCCCCATCTGGTCCTCGTAGTGGACCACGGCGACGCCGGGCGGGACGTCCCCGAGGTCGGCCATGGCCTGCTCGTGGTAGCGGGGCCCGGTGATCCAGAGGAGCTGCCACGCGCGCGGGGTCATGCGGGCGGCGGCGAGGGCGATGGCGTTGAGGGTGGCCGCACCCAGGCTGCCCCCGACGAGGAGCAGCACCGGCTGGTCGGCGGAGAGGCCGTAGTGGGCCAGAGCGGCGGCGCGGTCGCCCTCCAGCACCTTGGGGTTGACCGGGCAGCCCACGACCTCCTTGGGGGCGCTGCCGCCCAGGCGGGGCCCGGAGGCCGCGTAGGTGAGCAGCACCAGCTCGGCGACCTTGGCGCAGAGGCGGTTGGCCAGCCCGGGGGCGACGTTGGCCTCGTGGATGACCCGGTGGACGCCCATCGTGGACGCGGCCAGCACCGTGGGCGCCATGATGTAGCCGCCGACGCCCAGCACGAGGTCCCCTTTCAGGCGGCGCAGGGTGCCCCGCGCGGCGAGGATGGCCTTGAGCAGGGACGCCGCGAAGCCGAACTTCGCCAGCACGCCGCCCCGGGGGTACTGGGGCGCGGTGATGCCGTGGAACTCGTAGCCCCGCTGGGGCGCGACCCGGCCCTCCAGCCGCCCGGCGTCGCCGACGTAGACCACCTCGTGGCCCCGGGCGCGCAGGGCGTCGCCCATCGCCAGGGCGGGGTACACATGCCCGCCGGTGCCGCCGCCGGCCAGGACGATCTTCATCGCTGGACTCCTGCTCATCCTCTCTCAACATGTCCCTTTTCTATTGACAAGTCAAGGTTTGCCGGGGTGGGGTGCGTCGGCTAGCAAGGAGGGTGCCTCCCCGCGACGACCTGCTCCGCTTCACCCCCCGCGCCGCCGCCGCGCTGCGGGAGGAGATCCGTCAGGCCGGCGGCATCGAGGTCTTCGCGATCGGCGACGTGGACAGCTTCGGCAAGGTGAGCCACCTGGAGGTCCACTGCCGGGGCACCGACGACGCCGTGCCCGCGCTGCTGCGCCGCCCCCGCTCGGGCCAGGTGGTCATCCATAACCACCCCAGCGGCGTGCTCAAGGCGTCCCCCGCCGACATGGCGCTGGCCAACCGGTACGGCGACGAGGGCGTGGGGGTCGTCATCACGGACAACGCGGTGGAGCGGGCGCTGTGGGTGGTCGAGCCCGCCCGCAAGCGCCTCGTTCCCGTCGACCGCGACCGCCTGGTGGCCTTCTTTGAGCGCGACCTGCCCCAGGCCCTGGGGGGCCTGCACGAGCCCCGCCGCCAGCAGCTCGACATGGCCCTGGCCGTGGCCGACACCCTGGACGCGGGCGGGGTGGTGGTGGTCGAGGCCGGCACCGGCACCGGCAAGTCGCTGGCCTACCTCGTGCCCTCCATCCTGTGGGCCCTGGCCAACGACGGCAAGGTCGCGGTCTCCACCTACACCCGCACCCTCCAGGGCCAGCTCCTCGCCTCGGATCTGCCGCTCGTGCGGCGTGGGGGCATCCGGTTCACCGCCGCGCTGCTCAAGGGCCGCGGCAACTACCTCTGCCGCCGCAAGCTGGAGCTGGCGCTGAAGGACCCGGGCTTCGACGCCGAGGACCTGGCCCGCATCGCCGACTGGGTGCAGACCACCAAGGAAGGCTCCCTCCAGGACCTGGGCGAGCGGGTCGAGCGCGACGTCTGGGAGCGGGTGGAGTCCGACGCCGACCACACGCTGCGGGCCCGCTGCCCCCACTACAACACCTGCTTCTACTACGAGGCCCGGCGGCGCGCGGCGGCCAGCCACCTCATCGTGCTCAACCACGCCCTGCTGCTGGCAGACCTGTTCATCAAGTCCCAGACCGACGGCGACGGCATCCTGCCGCGCTTCGACCGGGTCATCCTGGACGAGGGCCACCACATCGAGGACGCCGCCACCTCGGTCATCTCCCAGGCCCTCAGCCGCCGCGCGGTCAACCGGGCGGTCGCCCCGCTGCTGGCCCGCCGCAACCGCCCCGGCGCCCTGGCCCGCATCCGGGAGCGCTTCGCCGACGACGAGCCCCGCCTCATCGCCATGACCGAGGCCGCCGAGGACACCCTCGCCCAGCTCCGCGACGAGGCCGGCGCGGCCCTGGACCACGTCGCCGCCGAGCTGCTGGGCGTCGAGCCCCAGCGCCGCATCGACAAGGAGGTGTCGGCCCGGCCGCAGTGGACGGACTCCGCCGGGCCCTCCATCGCCGAGCTGGGGGACCGCCTGCGCGCCGCCCATAGCCGCTTGGGGGCCATCACCGAGCGCCTGTCCGGCCTGGAGATCCCGCCGGAGCAGGCCCAGCCCGCCTTGGAGGTCGGCCGCGCCGAGCGCCGCCTGGGGGAGCAGGCCAGCCTGTGTACGGCCCTGCTCGATCCCGATCCGACCTGGTGCCGCTGGGTGGAGCGCACCCGCCGCGGCGGGGTGGTGCGGGTGTGTCGGGCCCCGGTGGAGGTCGGGCCGGTGCTCCAGGGCATCCTGTTCGACCGCATGGACGCGGTGGGCATCACCTCCGCCACGCTCACCGTGGGCGGGCGCTTCGAGCACACCCTCGGCCGCCTCGGCCTGGACCCGGCCCACACCCGCACCGCGCGCTTCGACTCGCCCTTCGCCTACGCCGAGCAGGCCCTGCTGGGCCTCCCACGGGACCTGCCCAAGCCGGACCACCCCGACTTCCTCCAGCGCTCGGGGGACATCGCGATGGCCCTCCTGCGGGCCTCCGGGGGCGGCGCGTTCGTGCTGTGCACCTCCTACCAGCAGGTCGACGCCTTCGGGGCCCGCATCGAGGCCGAGCTGGGCGACACCCACCCGGTGCTCATCCAGGGTCGCCACAGCCGCGGGCGCCTGCTGCGCCGGTTCCAGGAGAGCGACGGCGCCATCCTCATCGGCACCGACAGCTTCTGGGAGGGGGTGAGCGTGCGGGGCCGGGCGCTGCGGCTGGTGCTCATCCCCAAGCTGCCCTTCCGGGTGCCCACCGAGCCCATCGCCCAGGCCCGCCACGAGCTGATCCGCTCTCGCGGGATCGACCCCTTCCGCGCCTACACCCTGCCCGAGGCGGTGCTCAAGCTGCGCCAGGGCTTCGGCCGCCTGGTGCGCGCCCGCAGCGACCGGGGCGCGGTGGTGCTGCTGGACCGCCGGCTCCACGAGATGCGCTACGGCCGCATCTTCCTGCACTCCCTGCCGCCCGCCACCCGGGTCATCGGCCCGGGGCGCGTGGTGGTGGACCGCCTGACCCGCTTCTTCGAGACGGCGTGGTCCGGGGTGTACTAAGCTCCCTGCAAAGGAGACCTGAATGCCCGGCGACGACCCCCGTCCTGAAGACGAGCGCCGAGAGCGCCGGGTGGACCCCCGGGACGACAGCCCGCGCAGCGCCGAGGGCAGGGGACCGCGCATCCCCGGCCTGCGCACCGCCCGCCGCCTGGTGGGGGAGCCCGGGTTCCGCGAGGCCAAGGAGGTCCTGGGCGCGGTGCTCGACAGCTCCGACCGGGTGAAGACCGAGGCCGTCCGCATGATCGGCCGTGAGGTCCGCACCTACCTGGAGGGCCTGGGCCTGGGTGACGACCTGCACGACCTGCTGACGAACTACAGCCTGGAGGTCCACGCCAGCTTCTCCCTCAAGCCCCTGGCGGACGCCGAGCCCGAGCGAGGGCGGCGGAAGCGGCGGGAGCGGCCCCGGGAGCCCGAGCCTGACGCGGAGCAGGATCCGTCCTGATCCGCCTTGATGGCGCAGCAGGCGCGGCTATCCGGGGCCCATGAGCCTGCTGTGTCGCGCGACCCCCGAGGAGCGGGCCGCCTCCCTGCCGGGAGACGAGGACCTGCCGAACCCCATCGCGCGGCTGGACCACGCCATCACCATCGCCGCGCCACCCGCGTCCGTGTGGCCCTGGTTGGCCCAGATGGGGGCGGACCGGGCGGGCTGGTACAGCTACGACCGCCTGGACAACGGCGGGCGGCCCAGCGCGCGGGTGCTGCTGCCCGAGCACCAGGCCCTCTACGTCGGCGACGTCTTCCCCGCGCTGCCAGGGGTGACCGATGTGTTCGTCCTGACGGCCTTCGAGCCGGAGCGCTATCTGCTGCTGGGGGTCCCCGGGCCGGAGCCGCCGACCGCGCCGGTGGGCTCCCCCGCGTGGCGGCGCAGCTTCACCCGCGCCAACTGGACCTTCGTCCTCTCCGAGTACGGCGGGGCCACGCGTCTGCACGTCCGCGCCCGCGCCGGGCACGTCGCGCTGGACCTGTTCGGTCGGCCGCGCGTCCTGCCCACGCCGATCGCGCGGGGGGTGGCTCGACCGATCCACCTCCTCATGCAGCGCAAGCAGCTCGTGGAGATCCGCCGCCGGGCGGAGGGGCGCGCGTAGGCGCTCAGTCCTCGATCTCGACCACCTCGGCGGAGGTCAGGCGCACCTTGATGCCCTCCTCGCGCAGCAGGCGGCGAAGCTCCCACTTGTCGATCTCCTCGACGTTCTCGAGGATGTGATCGATGCGCTCGGCGTTGCCGGAGAGCACCATGACCACGCCCTGGGCGTCGGTGACCGTGGCGTCGACCTTGTCGATGACCGGGGGGATGGCGTCGACGATGCCCGGCAGGTCCTCGCTGGCGGCCTCGAGGTTGATCAGCACCGCCTCGGCGCGCTGGACCACCGGCTTGCCGTCGCGGGCGAGGGTGCGGAACTCGGTGAGGGTGGACCGGGTGTCGGACAGCGTGGCGCGGGCTTCGGACACCAGATCGGGGGCGCCCTCCGAGGCCACCGCCGCGTTGTGCAGCAGGGTCTCCAGGTCGTCGAGCATGCGACCGGCGCGCTCGGGGTCCTCGTTGAGGGTGTCGATGAGCGCGGTGAGCAGGGAGTTGACCTGCTCGGGGTTGATCGCGCCGATGAGCGGGCCCATCTCGGTGACGAGCTGATCGATCTCCACCTGGCCTTCGGTGCGGGTGAGGATGGCGCCGTCTTCGAGCGGGGGGGCGTCGGGGGACTGGGGCACCAGCTCGATGAACTTCTCGCCCAGGACCGAGCGCGCCCGCAGGCGCACGATCACGTCCTCGCGCACGTCCGCGCTGCGGGAGACGATGAGCCCGATCTGGGCCTTGTCGAAGTCCACCTTCAGGCTGGAGACCCGGCCGACCTCGACCCCGGCGACCGCGACGGCGGCGCCGTCCTTGAGGCCGGAGACGTCGTCGAAGATCGCGGTGACCCGGACGTTGTCGCCGATGTCCTTGACCGCGCCGACCTTGACCGCCATGAACGCGAGCAGCAGCGCGGCGGCCACCAGGAGGGCACCCACGCTGAACTCATAGCGGCGACTGTCGGCCATCGTGCCCCCTTAACCCGAATACGCCGGCAAGCGGACCACCTCGCCCGCGCGCTCGGGCAGAGCCACGTTCCGACGCAGGAACTGGCGGACGATGGGCTGGTCGCTGCGGACCAGGTCGTCGCAGGTGCCGTACTCGACGAGGTGCCCGCCGTAGAGCATGCCGACGTAGTCGGCCACGTTGAGCACCCCCACGATGTCGTGGGAGATCACGATGAAGGTGATGCCCAGGGCCTCCTTCATCTCGCAGATCAGCGCGTCGATCGAGTTGGAGGTCATCGGATCGAGGCCGCTGTTGGGCTCGTCGAAGAGCACGACCTCGGGCTTGCCCACGATGGCGCGGGCCAGCCCCACCCGCTTGCGCTGCCCGCCGGAGAGCCGCCCGGGGATGCGATCGTAGAAGCCCGGGAGGCCCACCTGCTCCAGCACCTCGTCCACCCGGTCGCGGCGCTCGGCGGCGGAGAGCTGCTTGTGGTGGTGGACCAGCGGGAACTCGACGTTCTCGCCCACGCTCATGGAGTCGAACAGCGCGCCCTCCTGGAAGAGCATGCCGAAGCGGCGGCGCACCGCGAACATCTCCCGCTCGGTGGCGATGGCCATGTCGGTGCCGAAGCACATCACCTGGCCGCTGTCGGGCCTCATGAGCCCCACGAGGTGCTTGAGCAGCACCGACTTGCCCGTCCCGGAGGGCCCGATGATGGCGGTGGTGTGACCCAGTTCGAAGCGCAGGGAGACCCCGTCGAGGACCACGAGGTCCCCGAAGGATTTGCGCAGGTCACGAAGCTCGATCACGCGGGCTCACTTCAACGCCGATTGAAAAAAGAAATAGCACGGATCCGGGGTGGGGGTAAACGCCGATCGTCACATCACCGCCGGTCATCCGTAGACCAGCTCGCTCAGGAAGTAGTTGAGGATGACGCAGGCCACCGCCGAGAGCACCACCGCGCGGTTGGTGGCCGCGCCCACGCCCTCGGGCCCGCCCTCGGAGTTGAAGCCGTTGTAGCAGCTCACCATGCAGATGATCACCGCGAAGATCATCGCCTTGATGCCGCCCCACAGCAGGTCGAAGGGGTCGGCGGCGGCCACGGCGAACTCCATGAACTGCGTGCCGTTGAGCCCGAGCTGGTAGACCGCCACCAGGTAGCTGGCCGCGACCATCACGAAGGTGGCGATGGCGGTGAGCGCGGGCATCACGACCACGATGCCCAGCAGGCGCGGGGTGATGAGGTACCAGTAGGGGTTGACCGCCATGACCTCCAGGGCGTCGATCTGCTCGCGGATGCGCATGACCGCGATCTGGCTGGCCATCTCGGTGCCGGCCTTCGCCGCGATCATGGCGGCGGCGATGATGGGGGCCAGCTCGCGCACCCCGGCGAGCGCCACGAACATGCCCACCAGCTTCTGGCCCCCCAGCGGCCGGAAGGCGTTGTAGCCCTGGAGCGCGAGGTTGGTGCCCACGAAGCTGGCGATGACCACCAGGATGGGCAGCGAGCGGACCCCGATGCCGTAGGCGTGCTGGAAGGTCTGCCCCACCGGCGGCGGGCGCCGCAGGGCGGCCCGAAGGAAGGCCAGGCAGAACAGGCCGAAGCGCCCGATGGCCTCCAGCGGGACGAAGAACAGGGTCTCGGCCAGCGCGATCATCCGGTGGTCCCGAAGATGGCCGAGGTCATGAAGTAGTTGGCGGTGATGAAGACCAGCACCGAGTACACGACGGTGTTGTTGACCGCCCGGCCCACGCCCGCAGCGCCGCCCCGGGCGTTGTAGCCCAGGTAGCAGCTCATCAGCCCGATGATCATGCCGAAGACGGTGGTCTTGAGCAGCCCGCCCCACAGGTCGGTCCAGTCGGTGAAGGCCCACAGCTCGGCCAGGAACACGCCGGCCTGCTCGCCCTTGAGCAGCACGGCGGTGAAGAAGCCGCCCGCGATGCCGGCGATCGAGCCCATCATGTTCAGCAGGGGGCAGGCGAGGGTCAGCGCCAGCACCCGGGGCAGGACGTGGAAGGCGAGGCCGTCGACCGCCATGACCTCGGTGGCGTCCAGCTCCTCCTTGATGCGCATCGAGCCCAGCTCGGCGGCGAAGGCGCTGCCGCCCTGGGCGGCCACCAGCACCGAGGCCAGCACCGGGGACAGCTCCCGCAGCACCGTCACCGAGATGAGCGAGGCCAGCATGCGCTGGGCGCCGAACATCTTGAAGATGTCCAGCCCCTGGAGCGCGATGACCATGCCGAAGGGGAACACCACCGCGACCACCGGCAGCATGCAGCGCAGCACGACGTTGTGGGTGTGGCGCCAGAACGCGGACAGGTAGCGCGGCCCCAGCACCAGCCTGGAGAGCACCTGGCCCGCGAAGATGCCGAACCTTCCGATGGCGACGAGGGCTTCCACGCCGTTGAACGTATGCGATCCGGGCGTCCCAGGGAAGCCGGCGTTATGAGAGCCGCTCGAAGGAGGTGCCTCGTGCTCATGCTGCTCCTGACGCTGGTCTCGGCCGCCCATGCCGAGGATGTGTGGATGACCCAGGCCGCCGACCTCAACCGCTGGCCGGCCGGGACCGACGCCAACGTGGTGGTCAAGGCCGTGGCCACCGACGAGAAGGTGCAGCTGGTCACGCGCCGCGGCGACGAGGTGCGGCTGTACATCCGCGGCACCTTCGGCTGGGTGGACGCCGCGCTCATCACCGACGTCGCCCCCGAGACCGAGGCCGACCCGCCGCCGGTGGGCCTGCCGTTCACCCCGCGTTGACCCACCGCCGCCGCTCGCAGACCAGAAACTGTCCGGCCCCCGGACCAACGGTGGTCCGACCCTGTCCGCAGGACATCTCCGGGCCCATCCTCGCGGTTACTGTTTGAGTGCCATCGGGGCACACGCGCCCCCCATCCCCCGCGAGCCATGAACAGCCTCTTCCAACGCGACGTCCTCTTCACCGTCCTCTCCTCGGGGTCCTCCGGCAACTGCACCTACGTGGGTGACGGCAGCGCGGGGGTCCTGATCGACTGTGGCGTGTCCACGAAGCAGATCCTCAAGCGGATGGAGGATGTGGGGCTCAAGGACGCCCCCATCGACGCGGTCCTCATCACCCACGAGCACACCGATCACGTCGGCGCCGCCCGGGTGCTGAGCGGGCGGCTCCAGCAGCGCGCTGGCCGCTATGTGCCGTTCTACATGACCGCTGGCACCCTGGACGCCTGCCCCGACCAGTGCCTGCCGGACTCCGCCGAGGTCATCCGCGCGGGGGAGACGTTCCGGGTCCGTCACATCGAGGTCGACCCGTTCACGATCCCGCACGACGTGGTCGACCCGGTGGCCTACCGCTTGCAGGTGGGGGACGTCTCGGTGGGCGTGGTGACGGATCTGGGGCGGCCCACGGCGCTGGTGACCCGCAAGATCCAGGGCCTCGACGCGCTGGCCCTGGAGTACAACCACGACATCGAGATGCTGCTGGACGGCCCCTATCCCTGGCACCTCAAGCAGCGGATCCGCTCCAACCACGGCCACCTCTCCAACGAGCAGGCCTCGCAGCTCCTCAGCGCCGGCCTCACGCCCTCCCTCAAGCACCTCGTGCTGGCGCACCTCTCCGAGAAGAACAACAGCGCGACCAAGGCCCTGACCCAGGCCACCCGCACGTTGAAGGAGCTGGGCGCCGAGCAGGTCCAGGTCCAGGTCGCCGAGCAGCATCATGCGGCCGAGCCGATCCGGGTCCGGGCCAGCGTCTGGTAGGCGACTGAGCGACCCCCGCTCCAGGGCGTCCCCGCGGAGTCAGCCGCCGAACTCGATGCCGACCGCGCGGGCGGTCCGCACCATCTCCCCAGCGGGGTCGACCCGGCGGTACACCCGCACCGCGTCCTCGATGGGCACGCCGATCACATGCCCGTCACGCAGCACGGTGATCTCGCCCCAGCGCTCCTGGTCCACCAGGTCCACCGCGCCCACGCCCAGCCGGGTGGCCAGGATGCGGTCGTAGGGGATGGGGCTGCCGCCGCGCTGGAGGTGACCCAGCACGGTCACCCGGACGTCGACCTCCCGCCGCTCGGCCAGGGCGCGGGCCAGGGCCATGCTGGCCCCGCCGGGCAGGATGCGGCCCTTGGCGCCGTGCTCCACCCCCGCGTCGGCGGCGCCCTGCCTGGGGGTGGCGCCCTCGGCGACCACGATCAACGTGAACATGCGCCCCACGCCGCGCCGCTTGTCGATCTTCCGGCAGATGCGGTCGACGTCGTAGGGGATCTCGGGGATGACGATGCAGTCCGCGCCCCCGGCGAGGCCGGCGTGCAGCGCGATGTGCCCGGCGTCCCGGCCCATGACCTCCAGGAGCATCACCCGGTCGTGGGACTCGGCGGTGGTGTGCAGGCGGTCGAGGGCCTCGGTGGCCACGCTCACCGCCGAGTGGAAGCCGAAGGTGGTGTCGGTGGCCGAGAGGTCGTTGTCGATGGTCTTGGGCACGCCGACCACCTTCACCCCGCGCTCCCGCATCATGCGCAGGCCGATCTTCTGGGTGCCATCGCCGCCGATGACCACCAGGCCCTCCAGGTCCAGGTCGGCCATCGCGTCCACGATCTCAGCGGTGCGGTCCCGCTTGTCGGGGCCGAAGGAGAAGGGGTCACCCCGGTTGGTGGTGCCCAGCACCGTGCCGCCCCGGGCCAGCAGCCCCGAGCAGCTCTTGAGGGTCATGTCGACCACCCGGAACGGCCGCTCCAGCAGGCCGTTGAACGAGTCCTCGATCCCGATCACGTCCCAGCGGAGCTGCCCGACCGCGCGCTTCACGAACGCCCGCAGCACCGCGTTCAAGCCCGGCGCGTCGCCGCCCCCGGTGAGGATGCCGACCCGATGTGTGCCCATGTGTGCCTCCGGCGAGGAGGCATTCTGTCACAGCCCGCTACTTCGCGGCGGCCGACGTCCAGGGGCGGATCTTCGCGAAGTCCTTGATGTGCCCCCAGATCGCCTTCGCCCCCCGGGCCATGTAGTCCAGGTCCTCGGGCGAGCGCAGCTCCCGGAGCTGGTGCGCGAGGAACTTCGGGTGCAGGTAGAGCTTGTAGAACTGCCCCGCCATGCGCACGACCTCCTCCTGGTCCATGTCGGTCAGGACGCAGACCGGCTCGGTCATGTCGTAGCGCTCGTACTGGGTGGGCTCGAAGCGGATCCAGCCGTTGCGCTGGCAGAGATCGAACAGCGGGGTGCCGGGATAGGGCATCACCACGGTGGCCTGGAGGTGGTGGGCCAGGCCGTTGTGCATGAGGTAGCGGGCCAGCTCCAGGGTCTCGTAGGCGTCCTCGCGGGTCTCCCACGGGTAGCCCACCATCAGGGTGAGGTGGGGCTGGAGACCCGCCATCGACGCCATCCGGCAGCCCTCGACGATCTGCTCACGCGTCAAGGATTTGTCCAGGATGTCGATGGTCCGCTCGCTCGCGGACTCGATGCCCAGGATGAGCTTGCGAAAGCCGGCCCGCTTCATCAGGTGGACGTTCTTCTCGGTGAAATAGTCGAACCTGAAGTTGCAGTCGAAGATGACCTGCTCGTTGATGCGGCGGCCGATCATCTCGTTGCAGAGGCGGATCAGCCAGTTGCCCGTCGGCAGCGCGCCCGTGTCGTCGAAGATCTCACGCGCGCCATGACGCGCGATGAGCATCTCCATCTCATCGCAGAGGTGCTCGGGGCTGACCGTGGAGAAGCGCGGGTAGGTGACCGTCCACGAGCAGAAGGTGCAGCGGCCGTAAGGGCAGTCCCGGCCGGCCATCGTCCACATGAACGGGAGCCGCTTCTTCCACTTCTCGAAGTACAGGTGGGCGTTCGTGAGGTCGCGGTCGATGAACGGCAGGGACTCCAGGCTGCGCGTGCCCTTGTAGGGGCCGGTGTTCGTCCAGGTGCCGTCGTCGTTTCGGGCCAGGAAGCCGCCGGGCAGGGGGTCGCCCCGGGTGAGGTGCGCGGCCAGGTCGGCGAGCGAGAAGTCGTAGTCCCCGCCGGTGATGCAGTAGTCGACGCTGGAGTGCTCCATCGTCTCGTCGGGGTTGCCGGCGATGTGGTCGCCGAACAGGACCACCCGGACCCCGGGGACGCGCTGGCGGATGCGCTCGACCAGCGCCCAGTGCTGGCGGACGACCGGAGACTTGGTCTCCATCGCGACCAGCTCGGGCTGGAAGTCGTCCAGCAAGCGGAGGAACTGAGGCCAGGACTTCTGCTCGGCGATGCAGTCGTTCCAGCAGACCTCGTGGCCCAGCTCCCGCAGGTAGGTCACCGCCGAGGCCGGCACGCAGGGGTAGAGGTAGCTCGGCTCGTGAAACCACTGAAATTGACGGTTCTGCGTCAACATCGGGCTGCCCTTGCCCTCCAGGGGAGGGTAGGTGACCATCACGCGCATCGCGGCTCCTCGCTCCTTGTGGACCCCAAGGTAGCATGACCTCATCCGGACCGCCGTGGTGTTACGCTAGGCTCGATGCCACCGGATGGAGGCAACGCAGACGGGCCTGTCCGCAGGGCCCCTACGCTGTTTCCCAAGGACAGGGAGACCGCGAAGCGGCGACGTTCGCCCGTCGTGAGCCACGACGGCGGCTCCTCCCTGGGCAGCCTGCCTGAGCTGGGGCCCGCGCTGGAGAAGCTGCCCCCCTGGTCCGATCGCTACAAGCTCCTGACCTTGCTGGGAAAAGGCGGTGTGGGTGAGGTCCGCCGTACCCTGGACCGCACCCTGCAGCGCCTCGTCGCGGTCAAGACCCTGCGCGAGGAGCTGGCCGACGACCCGATGATGGTCTGGCGCTTCGTCCACGAGGCCCAGATCGTCGCGCGACTCCAGCACCCGGCGATCGTGCCGGTCTATGACCTCGGGCGGCTGCCGGACGGGCGCTGGTACATCGCCATGCCCGAGATTCGGGGCCAGAACCTCGACCGGGTCCTGAGGACCTACCACGACGCCCGCCGGGACCGGCCCCTGGTGGGGGAGTACGCCGGCTGGACGCTTCGCCGGCTCATCGAGATCCTGCGGGTCACCTGCGAGGCGGTGGGCTACGCCCACGTCCAGGGGGTGGTCCACCGGGACCTCAAGCCCGAGAACGTCATGGTGGGCGACTACGGCGAGGTCCTGGTGGTCGACTGGGGGCTGGCCATGGTCATCGGCAGCACCGTCCGCACCGTCGAGGACGCCATCCTGGACCAGCACGGCCCCCGCTGGCCGCCCCCGGGCCCGGAGGTCTCCCAGCCCGGCGTCATCGCCGGCACGCCGGCCTACATGCCCCCGGAGCAGGCCCGGGGCGACGTCCGGTCCATGGGCCCCTGGTCGGACGTCTGGGGGCTCGGCGGGGTGCTCTTCACGCTGCTGTACCGGCGGCTTCCGTACCACGGCAAGGCCCGCGAGGTGCTCAAGGCGGTCCGCCGCCGTCCCCCCGAGGTGCCCACCCACGTCGACGCCCCCCCGCAGCTCGTGGAGCTGTGGCGCAAGGCCATGTCGATGGACCCGGCCGACCGCTTCCAGGACGCCGCCGAGATGGCCCGGGAGATCACCGCCTGGATCGAGGGCTCCCGGGCCCGGTCCGCCGCGCGGCAGTCCCTCTCCGAGGCCGCCGCGCTGAAGGCCTCCCTGGTGGAGATGCAGGCGGAGGCCAACCGCAAGGCCCAGGTGGCCCGCGCCGCCGTGCTCGCGCTGCGGCCCACCGACGACCTCGCTACCAAGGACAAGGTCTGGACCCTGGAGGAGGACGCCCAGGACGCCCACGACCAGGTGGCGTCGACCTGGCGTGAGATCGCCGCGAAGGCCCGCGTCGCCCAGGTCCAGGCGCCGGAGCTGCCCGACGCCGGCCGCTTCCTGGCGGACCTCTATCGGGAGCGGGCCGAGGCCGCCGAGCGCGACGGGGACGCCCGCGCCCTGCGTGAGCTGACCGAGCTGCTCGCCGAGAACGACACGGAGGGCCGGCACCGCGACTTCCTGCGCAACGAGGGCGTGCTCGACCTCCACACCCTGCCGCGGGACGCCCAGGCCCAGCTCTTCGTCTACCGCACCCGGGCCCGGCGCCTGGCGGTGGTGGGCTTCGGCCAGGTCCGCAGCACGCCGCTGAGCAACCTTCCGCTGCCGGTGGGCTCCTACCTCGCGGTCATCAAGGCGAAGGGGTACGACGCGGTCCGCTTCCCCTTCCGCATCCGGCGCGGTGAGCGGTGGGCGCTGGTGCCGCCGGGCCAGGACACCCCCCGCCCGGTGTGGCTGCCGCCGGAGGGCGCTCTGCGCAGCGGGGACCGCCTGGTGCCAGCGGGGTGGAGCCCCACGGGAGGGGACGGCGAGGCCGTGTCGGGCCTGGGGCGGCAGCGCCTGTGGCTCAACGACTACGTGATGCGGGACGCGCCGGTGACCCACGGGGAGTACATGATCTTCCTGAACGATCTGGTCAAGAAGGGCCACCGCTCGGTCGCCGAGCGCTTCGTGCCCCGGGTCTGCGACGCCGGGGAGGCGGGCGAGCCCCTGTACCGCTGGGCGCCGGGGCAGGAGCGCTGGGTGCTGCCCCAGGGGGGCGCGGACGTGGTCGTCGACAGCGACAGCCCGGTGGTCTACGTCACCTGGACCGACGCCAACGCCTTCTGCCGCTGGTACCGGGCGCGGACGGGCCTGCCGTGGCGCCTGCCGGGCGAGCTGGAGCGCGAGAAGGCCGCCCGGGGCGTCGACGAGCGGCCCTACCCCTGGGGAGAGGCCACCGATCCGGCCTACTGCTGCATGGAGGACTCCCGGCTGGATCACCCCGGCGCCCCGGCCGCCGAGGAGTTCCCCGCCGACGTCAGCCCCTACTTCGTGCACGGGCTGGCCGGCGGCGTGCGGGAGTGGTGCGCGGACGTCTTCCGCCCCTACGGGCCCGAGCGCAAGGGTTTCCTCGCGACCCACCCCGAGCCGCCCGCCGCCGAGGACACCGTCCCCAAGCCCTACGCCCAGCCCCGCGCGGTCCGCGGGGGCGCCTGGAACCTCAACGCCCGCTGGGGCCGCGCCGCCAGCCGCCAGGGCCTGCCGCCGGACTCCCGCCGGAACAACCTGGGGTTCCGGCTCTGTCGCAGCCTCATCGCCGCTGATCCCGAGTAGATCGACGCTTCAGCGAAGTGCCTTCCAAGCCCCCGCGGCGGTGGCACCCTCCGGGAGCAGCCCCTGCGCGGCGAGGGTGGCGGCCATCGCGTCCCAGCGCGCCGCGTTCATCGCGCCCAGGCCGTCCGCTCCGGTGACGAAGGGGCCCTGGGCCTGGAAGATGCAGTCGAGCAGCGCGGGGGTCATCTGGTCGTTGAGCCGGGCCAGCTCGGCGTGGGCGCGGGCGGGGTCGGCCAGGTAGGCCTCCCAGGCGCGCTGGGTGACCGCCACGAAGTCCGCGGCCCAGGGCGGCGGGGGGTCGGCGAAGGTGAGCAGGGTGGAGTAGGGGTTCCACCCGGCGTCCGAGAGCTTGAGGAAGCGCACCTCCGCGCCCTTCGCCCGCGCCAGGCAGGGCTCGGAGGTGATGTAGCCCTGCTGGATCAGCGCGGGGTCGGCCAGGAAGGGCCCCACACCGCCGCCATAGGGGATCGCCTCGACCTCGCCCTCCCAGCCGAAGGTCTTCCACAGGTAGACCTGGAACGGCGCCCCCACCTCGATGGCCACCTGACCGCCCTGGATGTCCTCGAAGGAGGCGGGGCCGTCGGCGTGCACCATCAGGCCGGCGGGGGTGAGCTGGAAGCCGGGCCACGCGCCGACCGCCTGGATGCCCCGGGCGCGCTTGATGAGCAGGTCGTCCGCCGAGGAGATCGCCGCGTCCGCCCGCCCGGTGGCCAGCAGCTCCAGCGAGGGCGCCCCCGGCCCCCCGGGCAGCAACACCACGTCGAAGCCGGCCTCGGCGTAGGCCCCCGAGAGCACCCCCTCATAGAAGCCGCCGAACTCGGGCTCCGGGTACCAGTTGAGCGCGAGCTTCACCGGCGTGCTCGTCGGCGCGTCGGTCGCGGCCCCCGTGCAGGCGGCCAGGGTCAGAAGAACGGCGATCATCGCTCACCTCCGGCGTGCCAGGGGCCGATAACACGGGCCTCCACGAGTCGGACCATCCCGAACAGGGTCAGGGCGAGGGCGGTGGACGCCAGGATGGCGGCGAAGGTCACCTCGGTCTGGGCGGAGCGGGCCGAGCGCAGCACCAGGAAGCCCAGGGTCACCGGCTGGCCGTTGCTGCCCACGAACTCGCCCACGATGGCCCCGATGACCGACAGGCCCACGGCGGTCCGCAGGCCGGCGAACAGGTAGGGCAGGCTGCTCGGCAGGCGCAGCAGCCGCAGCTCCTGCCACCAGGTGGCCCCGTAGAGCCGCACGAGGTCGACCTGCGCGGGGTCGACGGCCTTGAGGCCCACGCTGGCCGAGGTCAGGATGGGGAAGAACGACACGATGGCGGCGGTCGCCACGGCCACCGGCAGCCCATAGCCCAGCCAGATCACCAGCAGCGGCGCGATGGCGATGATGGGCACGGTCTGGAGCAGCAGGGCGTAGGGCTGGAGGGCCAGCTCCAGCCCCCGAGAGCGCAGGAAGAGCACCGCCCCGGACAGGCCGGCGCTGAACGCCAGGCCCAGGCCCAGGATCGCGGCCGCCGCGGTGGTGGCGGTGGCCTCGACGAGCCGGCTCTCCGGCCGGGCGAGCGCACCGAGCACCTCCAGCGGGGAGGGCAGCAGCGCCGGGGGCATGGACCGCGCCCCCAGCGCCCAGAGCGCCAGGAACGCCGCCGCCGCCAGCGCGGGCAGGAGCCGCTGCGTCACAGCTCCCCCAGCGCCCGCTGGACCTCGGCCACGCGCGCGCCCAGGGCGGGGTCATGGCGGAGGCCGGGCTCCCGCGGCCGGGGCAGCGCCACCGCGAGGTCGGCCACCACCTGGAGCGGCGGGCCGGCCAACGTGAGGACGCGGTCGGCCAGGAACACGGCCTCATCGATGTCATGGGTGATCAGCACCGCGGTGAAGCCCAGCTCCCGGCGCAGACGGAGGAACTCCTGGTGGACCCGTCCCCGGGTCAGGGCGTCCAGCGCCGAGAAGGGCTCGTCCATCAGCATCAGGTCCGGCGCGGTGACCAGGGCGCGGGCCAGGGACACCCGCATCTTCATGCCCCCGGAGAGCTGGCGGGGCAGGGCGTCGGCGTCCGCGCCCAGGCCCACCCGCTCCAGCGCGCGGGCGACCGCAACGGGATCCGGCGCGCCCTGAAGGATCTGCGGCAGCGCCACGTTCTCGGCCGCCGTGCGCCAGGGCAGCAGGGTGGGGCTCTGGAACACGAAGGCCCGCCGAGGGGAGGGGACCGTCACCTGCCCGGCGTCGGGGCGCTCCAGCCCGGCGGCCAGCCGCAGCAGCGTGCTCTTGCCACAGCCGCTGGGCCCGACGATGGCGGTGATCTGGCCCTGGGCGATCTCCAGGTTGAACCCGGACAGGATGAGCCGCCCCTCGGGCCAGCCGAAGCGCGCGGCGTCGAACCGGACAGCGGGGGTGGACATCTACGGTCCCATAGTCGGGTGGAGGCGAACGGGCCCACAGGATAGGCGAGACTCCCCATCGTCGAGGAGCGGTCGATGACCGAGGCGAACACCGGGCTGGCCATGAAGCGGCTGCGCGACGCCCTGTCCCACGAGCAGGCCGGGCGCTTCGAGGAGGCCCGCGCGGACGCGGAGGCCGCCTTGGAGGCCTTCACCGAGGCGGGCGACCGCACCGGGGCGGCGGCCAGCCATCAGCTCCTGGCGAACCTGCTGCTGGAGACCGGCGCGCTCGCGGCGGCGATGGCCCACCTCGACGCCGCGACCCCACTGCGGGAGTCCACCGGGGACCGCGAGGGCCTCGCCGCCCTGCTCCAGGCGCGCTTCGAGATCGCCGCCCACCTGGGCGATCCGGGGCGGCTGCAGGCCGACGGGGTGCGCCTGGTCAGGCTCTACGAGCAGCTCAGCGACCGGCCCGGTGAGGCCCGCGCCCTGCACCAGCTCGCCCAGGTGCTCATCGAGCTGGGCCGCCCTCTGGACGCCGTGCCCCTCATCGAGCGGGGCCTGTGGCTCACCGATCGCGCGGGCGAGGAGCAGGGGCGCTCGGCCTTCCTCCAGCTCCAGGCCCGGGTGGACGTGGCGGAGGGGCGCCAGGAGCGCGCCCTGCGGCAGGCCCGGGAGGCCGCGCGCATCGCCCGACAGGCCGGCCGCCGCCAGATCCTCGTCGACGCCCTGTACCAGCTCGGGCTGCTGCAGCACCAGGCCGGCGCGCTCGCCGAGGCCCGCGCCTCGCTGGAGGAGTCCCTCGACGGCCGCGAGCTGCTGCGGGATCTGGAGGGCCGGGCCGCGACCCTGGCCGCGCTGGGCCGGGTCGAGGCGGCGATGGGCCTGGGCCGCGAGGCGGTCGAACGCCTGACCTACGCCGCGCGCACCTGGGCCGAGCTGGGCGAGCCAGGCCAGCAGCTCGAGGCCCTGCACGAGGCGGGGGAGACCGCGCTGTCCGTGGGCGCGGTGGACCGGGCGCTCGCCATCGCCCACCAGCAGATCGCTGCGGCGGACGCGCTGGGGGACGACACGATGCGGGCCGCCGCCTGGCAGGTCGCCGGCACCCGGCAGATCAGCGTCGGTCAGCTGGAGGAGGCCGCGGTCTCCTTCGCGCGCTGCGCCGAGCGGCGGGCGGCCGCCGGGCAGCCCGCCGCGCAGGGCGTCGCGCTGGGCATGCTGGGGCAGATCCTCGCCGCGTTGGGCCAGCACGAGCTGGCCGTCCACGCGGTGGAGCGGGGCGTGGCCTTGCTGCGTGCCACCGAGCCCTCCGCCGCCGCCGAGCTGGAGGCCATCCTCGACGAGCTGCGCTGAGGCGCCCGTCGGCGGCTATGGTGGCGGGGTGACGCTGCTCCCAGCCATCGCCGTCGCCGGGGCCGCGGGCCTCACCGCGCCGGGGGAGTACACACCTGGGCAGATCGCGCTGGTGGCCTCCTGGCCCGCCTCCCTCGACGCCAGCTTCGTGCCCCTGGTCGGGGCGCTCCGGGAGAGCGGGCTGCCGGTCTGGGTCTGCGAGCGCGACGCGGAGACCGGCGCCAGCGCGGTCGCCGCCCTCGACGCGGCGGGCCTGCTCGACGCGCGGGTGTACCTGGAGCCCTGCGCTCTGGACTCGATCTGGATGCGCGACTACGGCCCGCTCTTCCTGGAGGACGCCGCCGGGCGCCCGGTCTTCGGCGACCCCACCTACCTGGTGGGCCGGGATCAGGACGACGCCTTCCCCGCCGCGCTGGGCCAGCGCCTGGCCGTCCCCGTGGTCGAGGTCCCGCTCAAGCTGGACGGCGGCAACCTGCTCCCGGACGGGGAGGGGGGCTGCGTCACCACCACGCAGCTCCTGGTCCGGAACCCTGAGCGCGACGCGGTCGAGGCCGCCCTGACCGACACCGCCGGGTGCGCGCGGGTGATCTGGCTGGAGCCCATCGACGGGGAGCGAACCGGGCACGTTGACGTCTTCCTCACCTTCGCCGGGCCCGGACAGGCGCTGCTCGGGGCCTCAGACCCCGTCGAGGACCCCGACAACGCCGCCGCGCTGGACCGGAACGCCGAGGCCCTCCTCGACGCCGGGTACGACGTGCGTCGCGTGCCCATGCCGCCCCACGGCGACCTGGACGGCGACACCGTGGAGGACCACCCGACCTGGCTCAACGGCGTGCTGGCCGAGGGCGACAGGCCCCTCTGGATCGTCCCGTCCTACGCGGAGGCGCCTCCGGAGCGCCGCGCCGAGGCCCTCGCCGCCTTCGCCGCGGCCATGCCCGAGCGGGAGGTGGTCGAGGTGCCCGCCGACGCGCTGGTGACCCTCGGCGGGGCCCTGCACTGCGTCACCCGGGTCATGCCCGCCCCGACCTGGGCCCCCTGCGTGGACTGCCCGGGCTCAGGGTGCAGCCACGGCGGCCCCCGCTCCACCTGGGGGCTCCTGCTGCTCGCGGCGATCGTGGGCCGGCGTTCGAAAGCAGAAGGACCCGCCGGAGGGGGCGGGTCCTGCTGAAAGGGAGGATCGGGCTCAGGCCTTGGAGAGATCCACCCCGGCCTCGCGGGCGAACTCCGCGAGGCCCTTCTTGCGAAGGGTGCGCAGGGCGCGGGTCGAGAGGCGCAGGGTCACGAAGCGCTGCTCCTCGTCGTACCAGATCCGCTTCTTCTGGATGTTGGGGAGCTGACGCTTCTTGGTCTTGATGTTGGAGTGGGAGACCTTGTTGGCCACGTTGGGCCGCTTCCCGGTCAGAACGCAACGTCGGGCCATGGTCGGCCTCCTTGGGGATCGCTGAAGACGTGAGGGGTCGCTGGTCGCGACGACGGGCTGACGTAGCACAACCTGCCCACCCTCGCAAGCCGACGGCGCCCCGCCGCGCGCCCCCCGGCCGCCCGCGACAGCCCTTGGACAGCCCCCGGGCGCACGACTATGATCGGCCCCGTCCGTTCAAGGTTCGGGAGCCGATGCGCTGGATCTGGCCCATCTTCGTCATGTTCGTCGGGGTTTCGCTGCTCCAGGTGTCCAGCCGCGCGCGCGCGGTGGCCGACGGCATCGTCTACTACGAGCTGGTGGAGCCCCATCAGGTCGAGGTCGTCACCCTCCAGATCCAGGCGGCGTCCGGGGTCCTGGGGCTCGGCGTGATGTTCTGGGGGGTGTGGCTGCTCTGGCAGTGGGCCACCGACAACACCGAGCTGTTCGCCGTCTGGGCCAGGATGCTCGGCCCCCTCGCCAGCGAGTACGGCCGCCGGGTGGAGATCCATCCCCAGGAGGGCGTGGGCTTCGCCAGCATGGTCGACGGCGTTCGCACCGAGGTGCTGGTGCAGCCCCTCAACGAGGGCTTCGTCTCGGTCTGGGTCGGGGCTCCGGGGCGCCAGCTCCTGATGCTGGTCCCGGCCGACACCCGGGGCGCGATGATGGACGACTCCGACTGGAAGCTGGTGGGCCACCGGGAGAACTGGGTCCTCCGCGCCGAGCTGCCCTCGGTCGCCAAGCCGCTCATGAACGAGACAGCGCTGGTGGTGGCCATCGACGACGTCTTCCGCCACCCCTGGGTGCAGGCCATCCGACACGACTACAAAGGCATCGAGGTCCTGATGCGGCTCATGCCCCCCGAGGACCTCACCGAGATGGTGCGTCGATCCCTGATGGTGTGCCGCCACCTCCGGAAGGTGAACGGGTAGCGCGCGACGATCGGGTTGAGCGACAGGCCCTCATCCGCTCCCGAGCCTCATCCTGATTGCTCGGGCAGCGCAGGATGGCCTGCGGACGTCAGATGTTGAAGTCGATGATGGCCACGCCGCGATCGGGCTTCTGGTCGTCACGGGAGGCCCCCGCGTCGTCCTCGCCCCATCGCGCGCGATCGCCCTGTTGGCGCGGAACCTCGATGCGGAGCGGGCGCAGCCCCGACTCGCGGCGGTCGCGTTCCTGGCGGATTCTCTCGATGATGTAGGCGTCGAGCATCGGAGTGCTCCTTCCCGGAGGCTGTTCTTCCAGTCAGCTCCTGTCTCGAATATAGCACCGGCCTCTAGGGGGGCAACCAGCGCTCAGGAGGGGGGATCCGGGGGCAGAAGGGGGGCCTGAGGGGCCATGGGGGCGGTGTCCGGGGTCAATCCCGGGGCCATCGCCGCGCGCAGGGCCGCCCGGTCAGAGGACGACATCCCGCGTTCAACCAGCAAGGAGAGCGCTCGATCGCCCAGGGCGCGGTACAGGTCGGCCAGCCCGGGGGCGGCCCCTTCGATGGCGTCAAGATGCCCACGAACCGTCGCGGCGTCACCCCGGGCGAAAGGCCCCGTAAGCGCTGGCGCGCAGCCGCGCTCGGCGGCCTGGCGGATGGAGGCCAGGGCGAGGGGCGCCAGCACCGCGGGGGCATCTTCAGGCGGGACCCCGGCGGCGCTCAGGAGCTCGGACGCCGCGTCGAGCAGCGCCGTCGCGAAGTTGCCTGCCATCACCGCTGCGGCGTGGTACAGCCGCCGGTCTCCGGGGACGTCGACCGGGCGGAACCCCAGGTCCCGGGCCAGTTGGAGCGCGACCGCCCGCGCCTCGGGGTGGCCCGCGATCGCGGCCGGGACGCCCTGGGTCGGTGGGATCGCGACCTCCGGCCCCGGGAAGGACTGGAGGGGGTGGAGGGAGCCGGCGCGCAGGTGCGGGGCGAGCACGTCGAGCCCCAGCGCCCCCGAGGCATGCAGGACCACCGGCCCGACCGGCAGCGCCCGCGCGACCTCGGCCACCCCCGCGTCGCTGACCAGGATCCACGCCACGTCGACCTCGGGGAACGGCAGGCCGCGGCGCCATATTCGCACCGGATGGCCGCGCTCCGGCAGCAGCCGGGCGAGGGTGCGGCCCAGGCGACCCTGACCCAGCAGGCCGATCGTCGGACGGGGGGGCGAATCGGACATCGGGACTCCGTGGCTCCTGGTCCTGTTATCCTCCGCCGCGAGCCCGGAGGTCCCATGTCCGACGGAGAAGCCGCTGCAGCCCTCGTCCTGCGGGAGGACGACGGGCCCATCACGACCCTCACCCTCAACCGCCCCGATCGCCGGAACGCCCTGTCCGGCGCCCTCGTCGAGGCCCTCATCGCCGCGCTGGGCGCGCTCCGCGCCGAAGACGACGTCCGCGCGATCGTGCTGACCGGGGCGGGGTCGAAGGCGTTCTGCGCGGGGGGCGACCTCGCCGGGGGGATGATGGGGGAGGGGGCGACGGACGCCTGGCGGGGCCGAGGGCGCTTCGCGGACCTCATGCTGGCCGTGCATCAGGTGGGTCGGCCGGTCATCGCGGCGGTCAACGGGGACGCCCTGGGGGGCGGCTTCGGCCTGGCCGTGGCCTGCGACATGGTGGTGGTGGCCGACGACGCCCGGCTGGGGACGCCGGAGATCAAGGTTGGTCTGTTCCCGATGATGATCCTGGCTGAGCTGCTGCGCACGCTGCCGCGCAAGCTGCTCTGCGAGATGATCTACACCGGGCGGTTCCTGCAACCGGACGAGGCCCTGCGCTATGGCGTCGTCAACCGCGTGGCCCCGCGCGCCGAGGTCCGCGACGCGGCGATGGCGCTGGCCGGGCAGGTCGCGCGATACTCCCCGGCGGTGCTGCGGCTGGGCAAGGATGCCCTGCATCAGGCCGAGGACCTCGCGCTGGAGCCCGCGCTGCGCTTCCTTCACGGCCGCCTGGAGGCCAACCTGGTGACCGAGGACGCGATGGAGGGCATCAGCGCGTTCATGGCCCGTCGCGAGCCGACCTGGAGAGGACGATGAACATCCGCCGCCTGCTGCTGGCCGAGAAGGGCCCGATGGCTGCCTACCTGGTGGACGTCTACGAGACGATGGGCGTCGAGGTGGTGGCCGCCTTCGACGAGGCCAGCCAGGACGCGCCCCACCTGGACCGGGCCAGCTTCGCCGCCTACATCCCCAGCGACGCCGTCCCCGAAGCGCTGCTCGACGCCTCCAACGACGCGGGCTGCGACGGCCTTCACCCGGGCCTGGGGCCGCTGGCCGAGGACCCGCGCTTCGCCCACGCCGCGGCCCGCGCGAACCTCCTCTTCGTGGGCTCCCCCGCCGAGCAGCTCGCCGTGCTCGCGGACCGCTGGACCACCCGCCGGGTCGCCGTGAAGTCCGGCGTACCCGTGGTGCCGGGGACCGCGCTCGTGGAGCGCCTCGACGAGGTCGACGCCACCTGCGCCGACGCCCGGTCCCGGCTCGGGGGCGCCCTCTGGATCAAGGACGCGGGCGGACACGGGGCCCAGCGGGTCGCGGAGGGCGGCCCGCCGGAGCGCCTGGCTGCGCTCGTCAGCGCGCGGGTGGCCGACGGGCAGCGGGTCTGGATCGAGCGCGAGGTGCGCCAGGCGCGCCACCTCGTGGTCACCGTGGTCGGGGACAGTGGCGGCGGCGCCCTGGGCCTCGGGGTGCGCGAGCGCGCCCGGCGGCGGGACGGCCGGCTGACCATCGACCAGTTCCCCGCCTCCATCGGCGACGGGCTGGCCCGCAACCTGGTGGAGGCGGCTGAGGTCCTGGCGAAGAAGCGCGGCTTCCGCGGCGTCGGTTCCGTGGGCTTCCTCGTCGATCCGACCGGCGGGGCCTGGTGCCTGGGCCTGCGGCCCCGTCTGCAGCTCGGCACGCTCCTGAACGACGCGGTCCAGGAGATCCGCCTGCCCGAGGTGCAGCTCCGCGTGGCCTGCGGCGACCGGATCGGCTGGGACCGGGGCGCGATCACCGGCCGCCAGGACGTGGCGTTGGGCTTCCGGCTGCGGGCCGACGCCCCCGGGGTCATCACCCGCTGGTCCCCGCCAGAGGGCGCCACGGTGCACACCGTCGCCGCCGAGGGCTGCACCGCGTCGGGGCTGTTCGCCGTCCTGGTGGTCCGCGCACCCACCCGGCAGGCCTGCGTCGTCCGGGCCACCGCCGCGCTCCGGGCCTTCGCGATCGAGGGCGTGTCCACCAACCTGGAGGCCCACCGCGTCACCCTGGGAGACGAGGGCTTCTGGGCGGGGTCGGTGCCGGATCCGGACAGCGCAGGCCCGAGCGACTAAGGCCCCTGGGCACCCCGCTTGAGAGTCACGATGTCTGCAAGGCGTGCCGAACGCACCGCTGAGCTGGTCCACGCTGAGCTGGCCCGGCTGCTCCGCACCGAGGTCAAGGACCCCCGGGTCGGCGTGGTCTCGATCACCCACGTCCGCATGTCCGGGGACCTGCGGCACGCCACGGTGCACATCGCCCCCCTGGGCGGGCGCGGCGACAGCGAGGAGATGCTGGCCGGGCTGAACTCGGCGTTGGGCTTCCTGCGCCGCGAGGTCGGGCGGGCGCTGCGCCTCAAGCACGCCCCGGCGCTGCACTTCCGGGTCGACGACGGCGTCGACGAGGCCGTGCGCATGACCGAGCTGCTCACCCGCATGGAGCGGGAGCGCGGCCACCGGGACGAGGAGCCGTCGTGAGCGCCGCGTTCCTGGTCATCGACAAGCCCCCGGGCGTGACCTCCCACGACATCGTCGCGGCCGTCCGCGCGGTCACGGGCATCAAGAAGGTCGGCCACACCGGCACCCTGGACCCCTTCGCCACCGGCGTGCTGCCCCTGGCCCTGGACCGGGCCACCCGCCTCATCCGCTTCCTCGACGAGTCCCTCAAGGTCTACGACGCCACGATCAAGCTGGGTGAGAGCACCAGCACGGGCGACCCTGAGGGCGAGGTCACCCGCACGGCCCCCGTGCCCGACCTCTCCGACGTCGACGCGGTCCTGGCGTCCTTCGTCGGCCCCCGGATGCAGACCCCGCCGGCCTACTCGGCGGTCAAGGTCGACGGGCGGCCGCTCTACAAGTACGCCAGGGCAGGGGAGACCCGGGAGGTCCCCGCCCGGCCCATCGAGATCTTCGACATGAAGCGCCTCGGGGCCACCCAGGACACCCTGCGGGTGGAGATCCACTGCACGCGAGGCACCTACGCGCGGGTCCTGGCCGACGAGATCGCGGAGGCGCTGGATTCTGCGGGGCACCTCTCCGCGCTGCGGCGGCTGCGGTCGGGGCCGTTCACCCTCGAGGGGGCGCTGACCCTGCCCGAGCTGGCCCGCATGGTGGCGGACACCGACGACTGGCAGCGGGCCTTCTTCTTCAAGGGGCCGCGCGCGGAGCGCTTGCCCTGGAAGCCTCGCGCCCAGGTCCTCGCCGCCCTCCAGCCGTACCTGACCCCTGTGTCCCAGGCCTTGGGCCACCTCCCTCGGGCGGCGCTGCGTCCCGGCCAGCGTCATCGCTTCCTGTCCGGCGGCACCCCGCCGCCTCCGCCCGCCGGGGGCATCCACGGGCCCTGGCTGGTGGTCGACGGGGACGAGATCCTCGCCCTGGTTGAGAAGGCCGACAGCGGGCTGCGCACCTTCCGGGTGGCATGAGCCCGCAGATTTCCGCGTTGCCCCCTCACGAGCTTCACGATATCAGGGCTCCCTTGAGTTCGGGGGTTTCCAACACACGGACTCTGCGGCAGCACGACTCTGGGGCTCGAACCACCCCCGCGAACCCCGCGCCAGAACGTCCGCTGCGGAGCACCGGTTTCCAGGCCCACAAGGCCCGAGAGCATTCATGGCGCTTCACAAGGACACCAAGGCTGAGATCGTCGAGAAGTACGCGACCCACCCCGGCGACACCGGCTCGCCGGAGGTCCAGGTGGCGCTGCTGACGGCCCGTATCCAGGGTCTGACCCAGCACTTCAAGGATCACAAGCACGACCACCACTCCCGCCGCGGGCTGCTCAAGCTCGTCGGCCAGCGGCGTCGCCTGCTTCGCTATGTCAAGGCCCAGGACGTCAACCGATACCAGGCCCTCATCAAGTCACTGGGCCTGCGTCGCTGACGACAGGTGGGGCCGGGCGCCAACAGGTGCTCGGCCCCAACTACTTTCAACCTTCGATCTTTTTCACCACCTCACTCTCCACGACGCTGTTCGTCGGGCCCGGCTCTCGCCGATCTCCGCGGGCTGAGCGTGGGGTTCATCCCCCAAGCTCATTCCGAGAAGGTCTACGGGACCGGACGACCAGGCCCGGCATGACCCTCTCCGCCGTGGAGAGCACCCCAGGGGCGAGCGCCCGAGAGGCGCGAGCAGAACGCCCGCCCCGCCGGATCCGAAAGCCACCCGAACGGGTGAGGGATCCGTCTGTAAACCAATAGAAATCGGAAAGAATTGCACATGCACGGAGTCAACGAGCGCTCTGTCACCGTCGAGATCGGCGGCGCGACCATCACCTTCAGCACCGGCAAGTACGCCAAGCAGGCCGGCGCAGCCGTCGTCGCGAGCAGCGGCGAGTCCAGCGTCCTGTGCACGCTGGTCTGTACCAGCGAGCCCACCCGCTTCGACTTCATGCCGCTGACGGTCGACTACCAGGACCGCGACGGCAGCCGCGGCGCCATCCCCGGCGGGTTCCTCAAGCGTGAGGGCCGCGGGAACGAGCGCACCACCCTGATCTCCCGGCTGATCGACCGCCCGATCCGCCCCCTCTTCCCCAAGAACTTCCGCTGCGAGACCCAGCTCATCGCGACGGTGATGTCCTTCGACCCGGACCATGAGACCGACGTGCTCGCCCTGTGCGGCTGCGCGGCGGCGGTCCACGTCTCCGACGCCCCCACCCGCGAGGCCATCGCGGGCGTGCGGATCTGTCAGGTCGACGGCGAGCTGGTCATCAACCCGGGCTTCGAGGGCCGGGCCAAGGCCACCCTCAACATCGTGGTGGCCGGCACCCGCGACGCCATCATCATGGTGGAGGGCGGCGCCCACGAGGTGTCCGAGGACCTGATGCTCGACGCCTTCGACCTGGCCCACGACGCCATCCGCAAGCTGATCGACGCCATGAACCAGCTCAACGAGCAGGTCGGCATCGCCAACCGCGAGGTCGAGGCGGCCGTGGAGCTCCCGGCGGACATCGTCGCGTCGGTCGAGGCCTACGCCGGCGCCCTGGCGGAGGCCCAGGCCACCGCCAGCAAGCACGAGCGCAAGGACAACATCAACAACCTCAAGCGCCAGGCCATCGCCGAGCTGACCAGCTCCATCGAGGACGAGGCCGCAGCCGCGGAGGCCGCCACCAACGTGGTCGCCGCCTTCGACAAGCTGGCCAAGCGCCTGATGCGCACCCGCGTCATCCAGGACGCCGTCCGCATCGACGGCCGCGCCCCTGACGAGATCCGGGACATCTGGTGCGAGGTGGGCGTCGCCACCCGCGCCCACGGCTCGGCGGTCTTCACCCGCGGCGAGACCCAGGGCCTGGTGCTCGCCGCGCTGGGCACCGAGCGCGACAACCAGCGCATCGACTGGGCCGGCGCCTACGACAGCATCCGCAACTGGATGCTGACCTACGTGTTCCCGCCGTTCTGCACCGGCGAGGCCCGCCCGCTGCGCGCGCCCAAGCGCCGCGAGGTCGGCCACGGCGCCCTGGCGCACCGCGCCCTGGAGCCCGTGCTGCCCACCTTCGAGGACTTCCCCTACGTGCTGCGTTGCAGCGCGGACATCCTCGAGTCCAACGGGTCGTCCTCGATGGCCACCGTCTGCGGCGCCACGCTGTCCCTGATGGACGCGGGCGTGCCCATCAAGGCGCCGGTCGCCGGCATCGCGATGGGCCTGGTCAAGGAGGGCGATGACTTCGCTGTCCTGAGCGACATCCTGGGCGACGAGGACCACCTCGGCGACATGGACTTCAAGGTCACCGGCACCCGCGATGGCATCACCGCCTTCCAGATGGACTGCAAGATCGCCGGCGTGTCCCGCGAGATCATGGCCCGGGCGCTGAACCAGGCCCGCGATGGCCGGCTGCACATCCTCGACGAGATGGGCAAGTCCCTGGCCGCCCCCCGCGAGGAGCTGTCCCCCTACGCCCCGCGCATCACGACCATCAAGATCAAGGTCGACAAGATCCGCGACATCATCGGCCCCGGCGGCAAGGTCATCCGCGGCATCCAGGACAAGACCGGCACCACGGTGAACGTGGACGACACCGGTCGGGTCCAGATCGCGGCCACCAGCCAGGAGGCCGCCGACAAGGCCGTCGGCATGATCCGCGAGCTGACCCAGGAGGCCGAGATCGGCAAGCTCTACATGGGCGTGGTCAAGCGCGTGGTGGACTTCGGGGCCTTCGTCGAGATCTTCCCGGGCACCGATGGCCTCATCCACATCAGCCACCTCGCCAAGGAGCGGGTGGGCAAGGTCACCGACGTCGTGAACGAGGGTGACGAGGTCCTGGTGCGGGTGATCGACGTCGACAAGTCCGGCAAGATCCGCCTCTCCCGCAAGGAAGCGCTCGACGTCGCGATGGGCTGAGGGGCCGCATGGTTCAGGAGCTGTTCAGCCAGCGGGGCCTGCCCCCGCTGCGGGTGCGCCGTCTGCCCCATGGCGACGGCCTCACCCTGCCGACCTACCAGACCCCGGGCTCGGCGGGCATGGATCTGCGCGCCGCCGCTCAGGTGCGCATCGCCCCAGGCGAGCGCGCCCTGGTCCCCACCGGCCTGGCGGTCGCGATACCGCCCGGCTTCGAGGGGCAGGTGCGCTCCCGCTCCGGGCTGACGCTGCGCCAGGGGCTGGTGGTGCTGAACAGCCCCGGCACCATCGACTCGGACTACCGAGGTGAGCTGGGGGTGATCCTGGCGAACCTCGGGTCCGAGCCGGTGATGATCGAGCGCGGCGACCGGGTCGCCCAGCTCGTGATCTCGCCGGTCGTGCAGCTCGAGGTCCGGGAGGTCGACGCCCTGGACGAGACCGCCGAGCGCGGCGCCGGAGGCTTCGGGTCCACCGGCGTCCGGTGAGCCCGCCTGGCCCGCAGGGTCAGAGGTGCCCGTTCTCGGTCAGCCAGGCGCAGTCGCCCAGGCAGATACCCCCGCCCGACCCGTCGCTGATGCAGGCGAAGCCGGCGGGGCAGTCGCCCTCGGCGTTGGGGTTGCAGGAGGGCAGGCAGTAGTCGGCGTGGCAGTAGTTGTTGCCGTCGGTGAAGGTGTCGCAGGCCCAGCCCGTCCCACAGTCGCGGTCGGTCCGGCAGGTGTCTCCGATGGAGGAGACCTGGCAGGACTCGCTGCGGTCGCAGACCCCGTCCGGGTTGAAGCTGCCCAGATCGCACTGGCTTGAGCACATACGCGGGGTGGCCGCGTAGCAGTCGCCGGTGACGGTGTCGCAGAACTGGCCGACCGGGCAGTCCAGCTCGGTGTTGCGACAGCCCACCTGCACGCAGCTGTTGGTGTTCTGGTTGCAGGCCTGACCCGCGCGGCAGTCGGTGTCCGCTGAGCAGCCCTCGGTGCAGCGGAAGGTCACCTGATCGCAGTAGTTGCCGATCTCACAGGACGTGGAGTCGAGGCACTCGGCGGGCTTGCACTCGTTCTGGTGGCAGATCTCGCCCTCGTCGCACATGGCGTGGTCCACGCACTCGACGTCGTTGGACAGCGTGCAGCCAGCGGTGAGCCCCACCAGCAGGATCGCGAGTCGCGCGCTCATCGGGCACCCCCGGTGTCATCGCCGGCCGACCCGCCTTCGCAGAAGCCGGTGGGGTCGCCGGAGCCGTAGTCGTAGCGGATGGCGATCTGGGACGACGGCGCGGGCATGAACACCCGCTCGAAGACCACCGCCGGTCGGTCGGTGCCGTTGTCGTCCACCCGCGTGAAGGTCCACTCCCCGGCGTCGCAGGGGATGAGGGCCTCGTCCACGCTGACCTCGATGGTGGCGGGGGCGGGTTCGCTGGACAGGAAGAAGGTGTCCCGGAGTCGACTGGCGTTGAGGGACAGCTCGGTGATCATGTCCGCGAAGGTGTCCGCGCAGATGTCGCCGGACACCCCGCCGGTGTGGGTGGTCACGTCCAGGTAGCGATCGCCCCGGGTGGAGCCGGCCTGGGCCGCGGGCGCGCAGGTCTGCGGGTCGAGCACCACCAGCGACGAGGCGTTGAAGATGTCGCGCTCGCGGGCGCCCTTGATGTCCATGAAGGTGTTGATGTAGCGGTTGACCGGCCAGGGAGAGGAGTCCTCCTCGTCGGAGACGAAGACGACGGAGAGGCTGGCGGTGTCCCGAAGGAAGCCGGCGTTGGTGGACGAGATGCGGGGCTCGCTCAGCGCCAGGCGGGCGGCCTCCAGGCCCATCTCGGAGCCGGAGCCCTCGACCCCGACGTTGACGTTGTCGGCGAACACGCCCGAGCCGTCGGCGGTCTCGGGGGTGATGATCTCGCCGATGATGTGCCCCGCGCCGTCGGACATCACGTCGGTGGTGGTCACCCCGATGTGATAGTCGACCTGCGCGTCGATGAAGAAGCTGATGAACTCCGAGAAGTTCTGCGAGAGCTGCTGCTGGTAGGGCTGCATGGAGCAGGAGTCGTCGACCACCAGCAGGATGTCGACCTCGGAGACGGGGTTCTGGTAGAAGACATCGGTGCCGTCGTGCACGTAGATCTCGTAGTCTGTGCATCCGGCGAGCAGCGCTGTCACGATCAGGGCCCGCATCAGCAGCCTCCTGGCGTGGTGATCATCCATGGCAACTTGTCCGGACCCTGCCCACCTGTCAAGTTCTGTCCGATGATGAGTCCAGACGATGTCCGCACCCGGCCCGCCTGGGTACGACGCCTCGACCGGCTGCTCACGGCGCTGGCCCGGGTCGGCGGGCGGGCTTTCGGCCGCCCGGACGAGGCCCTGCTGAACCGCCTGACCGGACGCGCCAAGGGCGGACTCGCGCCTGCGGAGGGGCAGGGAAGTCAGGCCCTGGTCGCCGGTCGCCGCGCCCTGGAGGACGGCCGCTACGCGGAGGCCCTGCACCAGTTCGGGCTCGCCGTCGAGCGCGCGCCGCAGGACCCCTGGCCGCACCACGGCCGGGGGGACGCCTTCCAGCTCCTGGGGGACCACGCGCGGGCCCTGGAGGCCTACGAGGCGGCCCTGGGGCTGGCCCCCGACCTGGCGCTGCCGCACAACGGCCGGGGGAACGCCCTCGCCGCGCTGGGGCGGCTGGACGAGGCGCGGTCGGCCTGGGCGCGCGCGCTGGAGTTGGACCCGGCGCTGCCCTGGCCCCGTGAGGCCCTGGCCCGCCACGCAGAGGACGAGGCCACCGGCGCGCCGCCGCGTTAACAACACCCGTCTGTCCCACAGGAGAAGCACCCGATGCTCGAGACCCTCACCAAGGGCTTCCGGAACGCGCGCCTCAAGCTTCAGGGCCGCGTCGAGCTGAGCGAGGAGAACATCTCCGACGCCCTGCGGGAGGTCCGGGTCAGCCTGCTCGAAGCGGACGTCGAGCTGGGCGTGGTCAAGGCCTTCCTCAACCGCGTCAAGGAGCGCTCTGTCGGCGAGGTCGTCGCGGTCAAGTCCAAGCGCGGCCCCAAGGGCATGCAGCTCAGCCCCGGCGATCACTTCATCAAGATCTGCAACGACGAGCTGGTCGCCCTGATGGGCCCGGTGGACGCCTCCCTCGACCTCGACGGGCGCCCCGCCATCATCATGATGGTCGGCCTCCAGGGCTCCGGCAAGACGACCACCGCCGGCAAGCTGGCCCGGCAGCTCCTCAAGGACGGCCAGAAGCCGATGCTCGTCGCCGCCGACATCTATCGCCCGGCGGCGGTCGACCAGCTCACCACCCTGGGCCGCAAGCTCGGCGTGCCGGTGTTCTCCATCAAGGGCATGGACCCGGTGCAGCTCTGCGAGCTGGCGGTCACCCAGGCCCGCAACGTCGGCCGCGACGTCGTCATCTTCGACACCGCCGGCCGCCTGGCCATCGACAACGCCCTGATGGACGAGCTGGTCAACATCAAGGACAAGACCCGCCCGGGCAACATCCTGTTCGTGTGCGACGCGATGATCGGCCAGGACGCGGTCCGCACGGCGGCCGAGTTCGACAAGCGCCTGGACTTCACCGGCTTCATCCTCACCAAGCTCGACGGCGACGCCCGCGGCGGCGCCGCGCTCTCCATCAAGGAGGTGACCGGAAAGCCCATCAAGTTCCTGGGCATGGGCGAGGGCCTGGACAAGCTGGAGGAGTTCCGCCCTGAGGGCCTGGCCTCCCGCATCCTGGGCTTCGGCGACGTGGTCGGTCTGGTCAAGGACTTCGAGGAGCACATCGACCAGGAGACCGCCGAGAAGGACGCCGCCAAGATGCTCCGCGGCGACTTCACCTTCGACGACTTCCTCAAGCAGCTCGAGACCATCCAGAAGATGGGCTCCCTCAAGGAGCTGTTCGAGCGGCTGCCGTTCTTCAGCGACATGAAGTCGATGATCCCGGACGAGGCCCTGGACGACCGCGAGCTGGTCCGGGTCAAGGCCATGATCCACTCCATGACCTTCGAGGAGCGCAACCGCCCCGACGTGCTCAACGACTCCCGCATCCGCCGCATCGCGCGGGGCTCGGGTCACACCGCCAAGGATGTCGAGGATGTCTTCCAGCGCTTCCTGATGGCCCGGGAGATGATGAAGAACCTCGGGGCCAGCGGGCTCTTCGGCAACCTCAAGCAGGCCGCCGCCATGCGGCGCGGCGCGGGCGCGGGCTTCCCGGGCATGATGCCGGGCATGGGGGGGATGATGCCGGGCATGCTCCCGGACAACGAGGCCGCGCGGCCCTCGCTCAGCCCCGACGAGAAGAAGGCCCGGCGGGCCAAGTCCAAGGCCGCGCGGCAGGCCCGCAAGAAGTCCCGCAAGAAGCGCTGAGCGGCCCTCAACTGGAGGGAAGCAGCAGCTCCTCCAGCAGGGTGACGCTGGCCGCAGGGACCAGGAACGTGGGGCCTCCGGCCTCCTCCTGGGCCGGGCGCCCGCCCTCGATGGGGGCCCCCAGGGTGACGACGACGCTCTGCTCACCCGCGCCGACCTCCAGCCGGCCGCCCACGGTGGCGGGGGGCTCGGGGCGCGCGGCGCGGTCGGCCTCCAGGGCGGTGAGGGCGTCGACCAGCGCGGCGCCGGCGTCGGCCTCGGGGGCGCCGTCGCGCTGCCAGGCCCCGCTGATCCGCTGCCAGCTCGCCTTCCTGCCGTCCAGCTCCAGGCTGACCCGGTCCACGTCGACCAGCGGCAGCGGCACCAGCCGGCGCTCCAGAAGCTCGCCGATGGTGGCCAGCAGCTCGTCGTAGTTGTCGACGCTGCCCACCACGCCGTCCGGGGAGCGGGCGAGCACGCCGCCGCCCCGCAGGCCGCCGAAGGCGAGGGTCTGAGCGCCCAGCTCGTCGGTGATCGTCATCGTGGCGCGCGGGGGCGCCAGGCCGGCTTCCTCCGGGGTGAGGTGCTCCCAGAAGCCCTCGAAGGTGAGCGTGCGCAGGGTCTGCTGGAGGCGCGCGACCACGCGGGCGTCGGCGCGTCGCCCGTCGGCGAGCCACCAAGCCTCGCCGCGCCGCTGCACGGCCCAGCCGGCCTCAGCCTCGTCCCAGGCCAGGCCGGTGACGACGGCTTCGTCGAGGCGGATGACGGTGCGGTCCCGGAACGTCCCCAACGGGCGGGTCAGCTCGTCCCCCGGGTCGCCCGAGGCCACCTGGACCCCGCCGCCGTTGAACTGCACGTAGGTCTTGTAGCCCACCGGGGCCTTGGCCCCCAGCTCCAGGCGGTGCTCCACGCCGTCGTCCAGGCGCAGGGTGAGCACCGCGCGGGGCGTGTCCAGGCCGTACTTGGCGGGGTCGGCGCCCTCCAGCGCGGGATCGGCCTTGAGCCGGTCGACCAGATCGACCAGGCCGTTGAGGGTGTCGTCGTCGCCCCGCGCGGGGTCCGGTGCGGTGATCACCCAGCCCTCGGCGGTGCGGTCGGCGGTCAGCGTGCCGTCCTGGTTGACCAGGGTCAGCGCGACCACCGCGTCGGCGGTGACCTCGACGAGATCCTGGGGTCCACCTTCATCTTCGGGGTCGCTCGGCTCGGCGAAGCGGATGATCAGGACCAGCACGACCAGCACGGCCGCGAGGATGGTCATGGTGCGCGTCTGTCGGTCTTCCACAGGGGCCTCGCATGTGCGCTGACACACCTAGTCCCTCTGCCTGCGGCGTCAAGGGTCGAGGCAGGTTGACGCCCCCTCCGCTGGGGTTAGCTTGCTGCCCGACGAGGAGTTCCCCATGTCGAATGAACATGACGCCCCCGAGCACACCCAGGAGGACGCCGAGGTGGTCGACCTCCACTCGGAGTCCGAGGACCCCACCACCGAGGAGAGCCTCGACCCCCAGGCGGCGCTCCAGGCCGAGCTGGACGCCACCACCGCCCGCCTGCGTAAGGTCTCGTCGGCCTACAAGCAGCTCCAGGACGACATGAAGGCGTTCAAGGACCGCCAGCAGCGCCAGCTCGCCCTGCGCGAGGAGATCATCAAGGGCGACGCGGTGAGCCGGCTCTTCGAGCCGCTGGAGAACCTGCGCCGAACCATCGACGCCATGCGCCGCAGCGGCACCGAGGACTCGATCCTCGAGGGTGTGGAGATGGTGTACCGGAACTTCCTGGATGGCTTCCACGCGATGGGCCTCACCGAGATCGGCGTCGAGGGCGAGCCCTTCAACCCCGACTACCACGAGGCCCTCACCATGATGCCGGTCCCCGACGCCCGCATGGACGGGCGGGTGGTCCAGGTCTTCGACCACGGCTACCGCGTCGGCACCCGCACCATCCGGCCAGCCCGGGTCGTCATCGGTCAGCACGTGGAGACGGCCGGCGAGGCCTGAGTGTCGGCGGACGACCCCTGCCTGCACATCGCGCTCCTGACTCCGGAGATTCCTGGGAACACCGGGAACATCGGGCGCCTCGCGGTGGGCATCGGCGCGCGCCTGCACCTCATCCACCCCCTGGGCTTCTCCACCTCGGAGAAGGCCGTGCGGCGCGCCGGCATCGACCACTGGCGCCTGGTGGACGTGGTGGAGCACGACAGCCTTGCGGCCTTCCTGGGGTGGGCGGGGGGGCGTCCTCTGCATCTCTTCTCCAGCCACGGGCGAAGGCCGCACACCGCGTGCCCGTTTGCCCGGGGCGACGTGCTCCTCTTCGGGCCCGAGTCCGTGGGCCTCCCCACCGCGTTGGTCGACGCGCACGGGGCCTGGCGCGTGCCCATGCCGGGCCCCGTTCGCAGCCTCAACCTCTCCAACGCCGTGGCCGTGGTGAGCTACGCTGCGCTGCAGCGCATCTCGCCTTCCTTGTTCGCGGAGACCCCATGAGCCGTGCCGTCCAGGACGATCTCTTCGCGCTGATCATCGCAGGGGGGCGGGGCACGCGGTTCTGGCCGTGGTCCCGGCGCGCCCGGCCCAAGCAGTGCCTGTCGGTGGACGGCGGGCCCACGCTCATCCAGCAGACCCTGGCCCGCATCACGCCGCTGATCCCGGTGGAGCGGGTGCTGGTGGTCACCAGCGCCGAGATGGCGGGCCCGCTGGCCGAGCAGCTCCCCGATCTGCCCCCGGAGAACCTCCTGGTCGAGCCGGTCGGCCGAAACACCGCACCCGCCATCGGCTGGGGGGCCTCCGAGATCGCGCGGCGGGCGAAGGGGCGCAACCCGGTGGTTGCCGTGCTGCCCTCCGACCACCTCATCACCCACGAGGCCCGGTTCCGCGCCGCGCTGCTGGCCTGCGCCGAGGCCGCCAGTCAGACCAACGCCCTGGTGACCGTGGGCATCGAGCCGGACCGCCCGGAGACCGGCTTCGGCTATCTGGAGATCGGCGCGGAGGTCGGCCAGTGGCACGGCCACCCCATGCGGCGCGTTCGGCGATTCGTGGAGAAGCCCGACGCGGAGACCGCCGCCCGCTACGTCGCCGGCGGGCAGCACCTGTGGAACGCCGGCATGTTCGTCTTCACCGCAGAGGCGATTCGCGACGCCTTCCGCCAGCACCTTCCGCACACCTGGGCAGCTTTGGAGCGCCTGCGCCACAGCCCCGAGCGGCTCAACGAGATCTACCCGACGCTGGAGCGGACCAGCATCGACTACGGCATCATGGAGCGCGCGCCATACGTGCTGACCGCCCCGGTGGATCTGGGCTGGTCCGACCTGGGGAGCTGGGCGGCGCTCGCGGAGCACGTCCCGGCCAGCCCGCTGGGCCGCGCGCGCGTGGACGCGGCGATCGCCATCGGCGCGAACGACAACCTCGTGATCGCGCCGGGCAAGCTGGTGGCCATGGTCGGGGTCCACGGGCTCGCGGTGGTGGACACCGGAGACGCGCTGCTGATCTGTCCGCTGGAGCAGGCCCAGAGGGTGCGCGAGGTCATCGACGCGATGGAGCGCGAGGGACTGGAGGACTACCTGTAGCGCCGAATCGGGGATATGTTCGTCCGACCCTGGAGGACCGATGCTCATCACCCTGCTGCTCTCCTGCGTCTCCGAGACCGTCATCTCGTACTCCACCGAGCCGTGCCAGAACTGGGATCTGGACAGCGAGGACCCCCCCCTGGTCGAGGCGGTCGAGTGGGGGGAGGGCCTGGAGGTCACCCGGAACGGCATCTATCGCGGCTGCGACGCCAGCTTCTCCCCGGACATCGAGCCCGATGGGAAGGTGTTCCGGGTCTACGAGGCCTGGGAGGACGACAGCGAGGACTGCGATGCTTGCTGGATGGCGCAGATCCAGGTCGCCCCGCTGCGCCGCGGCACCTACGAGATCCAATGGTTCACCGAGGACAGCGACACGGTGCCCTCGGACGACGTCACGGTGGACGTGCCGTAGCCTGCGAGGGCAGGCCCTGGCCTACTGCGGCGGGGCCTCGGCGTCAGCCTCCGAGGTCGCCTCGGCGTCGTCGCGGACGTCCATCTCGCCGTCGCCGTCGATGTCACGGCCGGTCTTCACGATCTCGCCGTCGTCGTTGAAGTACTCCCAGTAGTCCACCCGCCCGTCGCCCGTGGTGTCGCGTTCCTTGCGGCGGATGCGGGTGCCTTCGTAGTACTTCCACAGGTCGAACCGGCCGTCGTACTCGGTGTCGACCTCGCTCATGACGCGGCGGCCGCCCTGGTAGTGGTCGATCCAGTCGACCTGGCCGTCGAAGTCACCGTCCATCTCCTCGCGGATCAGGGTGCCGGTGTCGTCGTAGAAGGAGATGATGTCGATCCGACCATCCCAGTTGAGGTCGATCTCCTTCTTGACCAGCAGGCGCGCGGCCTGGGCGCGCTCCCGGTAGTAGTTGTAGACGTCGGGGCGGCCGTCGTTGTTGAGGTCGATCTCGACCAGGGTGAGGCCGTCCTCGCTGGGCCGCTCGACATAGGAGCGGTTCTGGGCAGCCGCGTCCTTCTCGGTGGGCGTCTTGTTGCCGTCACAGGCCACCAACGCGAGGAGCGCGACGACCAAGGGCATCCCGGTTGCGGATCGCATCAGCAGCACCTTACCCCTTCATCCTAATGACGGGACACCGCACCAGCCCCAAACCGGGAGCCTGCGGCTGTTGCAGCGTTCAGTTTAGTTGGCCGCGTGCCCCTGTCAAATAGCCCGTCGACTGGCACCGCGCCCGCTGTGCGGAAGGGGGCGGCGTGTTAGGATGCCCCTCCCCTTGGAGAGGGCGACGTGAACGACGTGGAGACGAAGGCGCCCCAGGCGCGGAAGCACCTCGTCGTTGTCGACGACGAGCCGGTCATCCTGCAGATCCTGACCGCGGTGTTCGATGACGGGCCGTGGCGCGTCAGCACCTGTTCGACCGGCAACGAGGCCCTCCGCCTGATGCGCACCGAGGGCGTCGACATCCTGCTCACCGACAAGAACCTGCCCGACGTCAACGGCTTGGAGCTGCTGCGCTTCGCGAAGGAGGTCAACGACCTCGCCGAGGTGATCATCATCACCGGCTACGCCAGCCTGGAGACCGCGCTCACCGCGCTGGAGCTGCAGGCCTTCGACTACGTGCTCAAGCCCCTCAACAACGTCTTCGACATCCGCAAGAAGGTCGAACGGGCCAGCGAGCGGCAGGACATCACCGCCGAGAACCGCCGCCTCGTCCATGATCTCCAGCGCAAGAACCACGACCTGGAGGCCGCGCTCGCCGAGACCCGCAAGCTCCAGGCTGAGCTGATCCAGTCCGAGAAGCTCGCCGGCATCGGCACCCTCGCGGCCGGCATCGCCCACGAGGTCTCCTCGCCGCTGTTCGGCATCATGGGCCTGGCCGAGGCGATCGCCGAGGAGGACGACGTCAAGCTCTGCCAGGACTACGCCCGCGAGATCGTGGAGTATTCGCGGACCATCCGCGACATCGTCGTCGAGCTGTCCAGCTACTCCCGCGCCTCCACCTCCGAGTACCTGACCACCGTGGAGCTGACGCGCGTCATTGAGGACGCTGTGCGCCTGGTGGAGCGTTCGGCCGACTGCCAGGGCGTGGATTTCGAGATCACGGTCGAGCCCCAGACCTACCTCAACGCCCGCACCAGCGAGATCCAGCAGGTCTTCGTCAACCTGGTGAAGAACGCGGTCGAGGCCGTCCGCACCCACCGCCCCGACGGCGACGGCCGGATCCGCGTCGAGGCGGGCAGCGACGACGACCGGGTGTGGGCCCGGGTCATCGACAACGGGCCGGGCATCCCCGCCGACAACATCGGCCTTGTGTTCGACCCCTTCTACACCACCAAGGCCCCCGGCAAGGGCACGGGCCTGGGCCTGAACATCGTCTACCGCATCGCCACGAAGTACCGGGGCACGGTGTCGGTCGAGAGCGTCGAGGGCCAGGGCACGGTCTTCACCTTGAGCTTCCCGAAGGGGGGGAGCGCGGCTTGACGTCCCTGGACGGCCCCTGATGCGCCTCCACGTCCGCCTGCTCCTGATGGTCGGCCTCGCCACGATGCTCCCCCTGGGCATCACGGGCTACGCCGCCGGGCGCATCGCGCGGAACTCCCACATCTCCCAGGCGCGGGTCCTGCACGGCAAGCAGGCGGAGGCCCTGGCGGTCTTCACCGCCACCTGGCTCAACGACCGGCTCCGGGGCCTGCGCCTGGCCACCAGCGTCTGGGACGTCGAGCGCCTGGGCAGCGACGAGCTGGAGGGCTTCCAGCGCCTGCTCTATCGCCAGTACGACGCCGTCAACGTGGTCGTCACCGTCGACGCCGACGGCCAGATCCTCGCGGGGCCGCTGGCCATCCGGGATCCCGCCCAGCTCGTCGGGCCGCTCGCCGCCCACGAGGCGGTGGACGAGGACCGCCAGGCCCGCTTCATCGCCAACCTGCCCTACACCCAGGCCCTGGTCGAGGGTGCGGCGCTGGGCACGCCCTACGAGCCCGCCGAGGGCCGCGCCCCGGTGGTCCCCGCGGCGGTGGCCACCAGCACGGCCGACGGGGTGGTGGGCGTGGAGCTGTCCCTGTCCCAGATCGCCGGGCACTTCGCCAGCCAGGTCGTCCCCGAGGGCGCGGTGGCCCTGCTCGACAGCAGCGGCGCGGTCATCTCCGGCGCCGGCACCGAGCTGGTCGACGCGGCGGTCCACCGCAACTTCCGCGGGCGCGTGGCGGGCGACGCGGAGTACCTGCTCGGCGACCGCCACATCTTCGCCGCCTTCCACTCCGTCGCCGACACCGGCTGGACGGTGGTCATCGCCGTCCCCGCCGACCGCATCACCGCCGCCGGCAAGGAGATCGAGCGGCGAACGCTGTTCATGTACGGCTTGGCGGCGGTGCTGGTGGCGGCGATGGGCCTCGTGGGCGCGCGGCAGATCTCCCGCCCGGTGGTCAAGCTCAAGGACGCGGCGGTGGAGGTCGGCCGCGGAGACCTCGGCCGCACCGTCGATCCCGAGGGCAACGACGAGGTCACCGAGCTGACCCGTGCGTTCAACGAGATGTCGCAGCGCCTGCGCGAGAACCAGGACACCATCGCCGCCAAGAACCAGGAGATCGAGGCCTGGAACGAGGAGCTGCTGGAGCGGGTGGAGGCCCGCACCCGCGAGCTGCAGGAGTCCCAGAAGCGCCTGGTCCGCACCGCGCGCATGGCCGCGGTCGCCGAGATGGGCGCGGGCCTCGCCCACGAGCTGAACAACCCCGTCGCCGGCATCCTCGGGATGGCCCAGATCGCCCGGGTCAAAGCGACCGACCCTCGGCTGATCCCGATGATCACGGCCATCGAGGAGCAGGCCCAGCGATGTCGCGCCATCCTCCAGAGCCTCGGAAGGTTCTCCAGCGCGGGCGGGGTGGAGGAGCGGCAGCCCATCGAGCTGAACGCCCTGCTTGAGGAGATCCTGGGCCTGATCGGCGGCTCCTACCGGGACGCCGGCCTGCGGATCGAGCACGACCGCTCCGTTGCCCTGAACACGGTCGGCTCCCCGGCGCTGCTCGGCCAGGCCCTCGCGCAGCTCCTGCGCTCCCTGCGCGCCGCGCTGGGGCCGGGCGGCGCTCTGCACATCTCCGGCGAGCAGGACGGCGACGAGGTGCGCCTGCGCCTCGCGCTCTCCGGGGCCGCCCGCGCCGGGGGGGATGACTGGCTGGCCTCGGGCATGGGCTTCTGGATCGCGCAGCAGGTCTTCCGGGAGCACGGCGGACGGCTGGAGGAGCCCCCCGACCCCTCCGCCGCCAGCCCCGTGTACACCGTGACCCTGCCCGCGGGGTAGACTCCCGCTGATGCGCGACCTCCTCCGGATGCTGCTGGTCGCGGCGGCGGTGCTCCTGCTCGGCGCGGTCGCCTGGCGGCTGATCTTCGGCGCCGACGACCTCGCCCCCCTCACCGTGGAGCGGGTCGACGGTGATGTCGTGCTCATCGGGACCAGCGGCGTCCAGCCCGCCACCCCCGGCATGGTCCTGGAGCGCTCCGAGCGCATCACCACCGAGGCGGGCGGCCGGGCGGTCCTGGGCATCGGCGAGGAGACACGCCTCGTCCTTCACGCAGCCTCGACCCTGCGCGTGCTCGGCCAGGACGAGGAGGGCGTCCGCGTCGAGCTGGAGGGCGGCCGGGTCCAGGCCACGGTGCGCCCCGGCTCCGGCGCGGTGGGCGTGCTCACCGACGGCCGCGAGGTCCGGGCCACCGACGCCAGCTTCTCGGTGGGCCTGACCGAGGAGGGCACCACCATCGTCGAGGACAACGTCGGCGAGATCGAGCTGCGGGGCTTCGGAGAGCTGACCAGCCTCAACCCGGGGCAGCGGGTCATCGCCATGCCCGACGCGGCCCCACAGCTCGACATCGTGCCCGACAGCCTGCTGCTCCAGGTCGAGTGGCCCGAGCAGGTCAAGACCCGGGCTTCCACCGTGACCATCCGGGGGCGGACCGATCCGGGGGCGCGGGTCCGGGTGCGGGGCGGCGAGGGCGAGGTCACCGCGCTGGCCGACCCTGACGGCGGCTTCGAGCTGCAGATCGCTCTGGCCGAGGGCGTCAACGACCTCGACCTCGCTGCGGTCGACGCCCTGGGCCAGGAGCAGCAGGTGAGCTGGACGATCACGCGGGACAGCACAGCCCCCCCCGCGACGTTCGAGATACCTTGAAGACCTGTTGATCGCTCTGCTCCTGGCCTCGCTCCTCTGCCTCGTCGCGCCGGCCGGCGCGGCGGAGCTGCTCGTCGTGACCCCGGAGGGGCCGCCCATGCCCGGGGACGAGGCCGAGCTGGTCCTGGTCGCCTGGGACCCGGAGGGGGGCGAGCCTCTGGCGGTGGGGGAGGTGCGGGCCGAGGGCGCGGAGGTCGCCGAGCTGGTCGCGACGGCGCCCGGCCTGAGCCGCATCCGCCTGCGCATCGACCCCGACGTGCGGGGTGCTGTGTCCCTGACCGCGCTGGCCGAGGACGGCCCGGTCCGCGTCGCGGTGCCCCTGAAGGAGCCCGCCGGCCCGGCCCTGCGGGTCCCCCCGACCGTCTCCGGGGTCACCGGCGTCGACAAGCCGGTCGAGCTGACGGTGGAGGGGGCGCTCCCGCCCGACCCCCAGGCCCTGGTGACCGCCGCCTCGGAGGGCCGGGTCACGGTGGTCGGCGCCCAGGACGGCGGCGTGCTGCTCCGCTGGACCCCCGGCGCGCTGAAGGAGCCGCGCGTGGCCTCCATCGGGGTCTTCGACCCCCGGGAGCCGGGCTCCGCGCCCGCCTGGGTCTCCGCGCGGCTCTCGGCCCGGATCCCGGTCACCGTCCGCACCGAGCCCGGGGCGACCATGAGCGTCGAGGTGGGCGGACGGCTCTACGGACCGGTGACGGCCGGCGCCGACGGCAGCGCCACCGTGGTCGTGGACGTGCGCCCCGGCGAGGCCCTCGGCGAGGCGGTCCTCAAGGACGAGCTGGGGAACTCGCAGCGCTCCAGCGTCGCGCTCATCCGCGACCCGCGCCCCAGCCTGGCGCTCCTGTCCGAGGGCGGCGTAACCCCCGGGGCGCCGCTGCCCTCGCTGCACATGCGGGCCCTGGACGCGCTGGGCCGGGCCTGGCGGGGCGCGCCGCCGGTGTGCACGGTCTCCACCGGCGCGACCCTGGAGCTGGTCGGGGCGGGGCCGGGCCTCTACCGCGCCGCCTTGCCGGACCTCGGCGCCGATCCACCCCCGGAGCTGCGGGTCGACTGCGCGCTGGCCCAGGGCCTGGCGGGGGCGACGGTGCGGGTGCCGGTGGGGCAGGGGCTCCCCGCGCGCGTCGAGGTGCGGAGCTGGCCGGATGAGCTGACCGGCGACTTCCCGGTGGCCCAGGTGATGGCGTACATCGAGGATCGCCGGGGCGACCGGCTGCCCCCCGGGGGCCTGAGCCTCCAGGCCGAGTTCGGGCGTATCGTCGAGCCGCGCCAGGACGGCCTGGCCCTGCGCGCCGACTACGAGGGCGACCCGGACCACCCCGACGACGTCATCACCGCCGTCTGGCGCCCGGAGGCGGGGGAGGGCTGGCCCCACGGGCTTCGGCTGGCCGTAGGTGGAGATGGTCAGCAGGTCGCGGTGCGCGTGCAGCCCATCGACCGCACCGGCCGCCCCCTCGTGGCCGAGTCCGTCGTCGTCCAGCTCGGGGCCGAGATCGTCGAGACCCGCACCGGCCCGGCGGGGGACGCGACCCTCTCCCTGCCCACGCCCGCGCGGCCCGAGGTGCTGGAGGTCCGGTGCCGGGGCCTGGTCCGGCAGGCCGCCGTGTTCCCCTGGGACCTGCCCCAGGGGCGCCCCCCCCGCGAGGACGGCCTCCGGGCCACCCGCCAGGTCCGCATTCGGGCGGGGCGGGTCAGCAAGGTGGGCCTCAAGGCCGACCCGCCGGTCCTCTACGCTGGCACCGGGGGCACCGCGGCGGTCCAGGTGACCCTGCTGGACCGCGCCGGGCTGCCCGTGCTCGACGAGCCGGTGCGGCTGGAGGTCAGCGAGGGGCGCATCAGCGACCCGGTGGAGCAGCCCGACGGCTCCCTGCTGGCCACCTACCAGCCCCCGAGCGGCATGGTGGCCACGACCGTCGAGGTTCGCGTGGTGTCCGAGGCCGAGACCTTCCCGGTCACCAGCACCCAGCTCGAGGTGCTGCCCCGACCGGTGAGCTGGGCGCCGGGGGTGGGGGTGGGCTACCTCACCAGCTTCGGCCGGATCAACGCCGTCCACGCCAACGTGCAGATCGAGCGGGCCATCCCGCTGCTGCCCGAGCGGCGGCTCTACGGGCGGCTCTCCCTGGGCTTCCACCGCGCCTCGGACACCTACGAGGACGCCGTCCGGGGCGAGACCCTGGACTTCCGCACCGAGCTGGTGCCGGTCTCCCTGGCCGCGCTGCTCCGGTGGGAGCGGGGGCTCTGGGCTGGTTGGACCGGCGCGGGCGCGGTGGTCACGCCCTACCGCCTGGAGGTCCGCAGCGGCAGCGAGCAGCTCGTCGAAGGTCTCGGGGTGCACCGCCCCGGGGGAACCGCGTTCGCTGGCGGCGGTCGGAGGATCCCCGGCGGTGAGCTGTTCGGAGAGCTGCGCTGGATCGGTATCCAGGCCACTCCCACCGACATCGGGTACGAAGGTCAGGTCGGCGGGCTGGCTTTTCTGGTGGGGTATCGGGTAATCTATTGACGTAGAGGCGGAGGTCTCATCCGCAACATGCGTCAGGTCTGCTCGACGTTCGCCGTGCTGATGGCCGGCTGCAGTCCTGCTCTGTCTCCTCCTGATCTCACGGACATCGAGCCCGCCTGGGGCTACAACGGCGAAGAGACCACCGTCACCATCCGCGGCGACGGGCTCATCCCGGGCGTGCGGCTGGTGGCCTCCGATCCGTCCTCGGCCTCGGTGGACGCCCAGTTCACCGCCGCGCTGGTGCAGGAGGGCAGCCTCACCCCGCTGGAGGGCGTCTCGCTCGACACCTACGGCGCCCTGAGCGCGCGGGTCCCGCGGGGCATCGTGCCCGGCCTCTACAGCGTCCAGGTCATCGCCCCGGGCGGCGAGCAGGACACCCTCGCCAACGCCTTCACCGTCACCGACACCCGCGCGGACCACCTCGCCATCCAGCTCGACGCCCGCGCCTACGACGTCAATGAGACCGTCATCGTCGAGATCTCGCTGCTCGACCCCGATGACGACGTCGTAGCCCTGGACCTGCCGGTGGTGGTCGAGTTCAGCTCGGAGACCAACGCGGCGGGGGTCACCATCGACGAGGGCGGCCTCATCGACCAGCTCGAGCTGGACGACCGCGTCGCGGTCAGCGGCCGCCTGGACCCGGACGGCACCGGCTGGGTCGCGTTCACCTCGGCGATCCCCGACAACCTGTGGGTGACGGTCACCCCGGCGGAGACCGACTCCCCGGTGCGCGACGACGCCGCGTTCGTGCCGTTCACCCCCGGCGAGCTGGATCGGGTGCGCATCGACCTGCCCTCGGAGCCCTACCAGGCGGTCGCGGGCGAGCCCTTCCCGGTGGTCCTGACCCTGCGGGACGAGTTCGGCAACCTGCTCGACGATCAGGCCGCCACGGTCTACCTGCGCGAGGCCTGCGGCGGCAACAACAACCTCCCCACCGTCGACATCGTGGGCGGGCGCGGCTCCACTCTGCTGGAGGTCCATCGGGCCACCGACGTCAGCCCCAGCTCCCTCTGCCCCGCCAACGCCCTGACCGCCTACGGCGGCGCCACCGGCAGCTCCCAGGAGTTCCAGGTCTCGCCGGCCGAGGTCGAGGAGCTGACCCTGCTGGTCGCGGGCGGCCAGTCGGCGGAGGTCACCGCGGGCGAGCCCGAGCTGAACCTCATCGTCCAGGCCTCCGACCCCTACGGCAACCTGGCCCATGACTACCAGCGCGCCCTGCACTTCACCGACGATCTGGGCGGGCTGGACTCCGACAACCCGGGGCAGGGGCAGGCCCTGTGCCGGCCCTGGAACAACGGCCTGTTGTCCTGCGACATCGCGATGAACCGGGCCGCCGCGCAGGTGGTCATCACCGCCGACGACGGGCTGGGCGTCAGCGGCCGAAGCTCGCCGGTCCTCGTGAACCCGGGTCCGCCCACCTCGATGGACGCCGCCTCGCGGGCCAGCCAGCCCCAGGCCGGCCAGAGCTACTCGGTCGCGGTGCGGGTCCTCGACGCCTGGGGCAATGACGCGGATGTCGACCCCAGCGGCCCGGACCGCCTGGAGGTCATCGATCCGGCCGACAGCACGAGCTGCGCCTACAGCCGGCTCGAGGCCAGCGGCGCCCACCTGCTGGACTGCGCCACCACCCACGCGGCGGAGGCCATCACGCTGCTGGTGGAGATGCCCAGCCACAACCTCTCCACGACCACCGGCCGGGTGGACATCCTCAACGGCCCGCTGGACAGCGTGATCCTCGGGGCGCCTGTCGAGGTCACCGCCGGAGCGTCCTTCACGATCAGCGCGGAGGCCCTCGACGCCTACGGGAACCCCTACGCCACCGGGTTCCGCGACCTCGACATCTCGGACACCACCGGCACGCTGTCCATCGCCACGGTCACGCTGGACGGGGCCGGCACCGCCAGCGAGTCCGTCTCCATCACCGGCGCTGCGGACCCCACCGTCATCACGGTCTCCAGCGGCGGCCAGGAGTTCGGCTCGGTGGACGTGGTGGTCGTCGCCGACAGCGTGGACCACTTCGACGTGGTCATGCAGCGCCCCTGGGCCTGGGTGGGGGAGGCCACAGCGGTCACCATCGTCGCCCAGGACGGCTACGACAACACGGTGGCCGACTACAGCGACGAGGTCACGATCACCTCGTCGCGCGGCCTGTTCGTCTCCGAGCGCGTCTCCTCCTTCGACGCCGGGCAGGCGGACGTCGAGCTGACCTGGGACACCCCCGGCATCAGCGACCGCGTCCGCATCGCCGATGACGGCGGCGTCACCGGCAGCTCCACCGCCATCGACGCGCTGGACGGCGAGTGCGCCTCTCCGCCGACCGCCGGGCTGCTGCTGGATGGCCTGAGCGAGACCGCGTCGTGCATCTTCTCCGGTCAGGCCAGCGTGACGGCTGACTTCTCCACCAGCGCGGCCGGCGCGGCGGACATCAGCCACTTCCACCTCTCCGACAGCGTCGGCGGCTTCACCCGCACGGCGTCGTCCTCCACCACCCTCAGCTTCGACACGGCGGGGCTCTACCGCCCGGAGCTGGTCGTCGTCGATGACGACGCCTGCGGCGTGGTGGCCGACGCCGTGGTGTGGGTGAACGAGAAGGGCTATCCGGCGGGCGCGATCACCATCGGCGTGGCCGACCCCACGCGCACGGCGGGCGGGGCGCCCTCGGACGCGGACACCACGGTCTCCTTCGCGGCGGTGGACTGCGCCGGAGATCCTGCGGCGAACGTCGATCTCTATCTGCGCACCGACCTGGGCGAGTTCGCGTCCGGGCTCACCGCCACCGGCTCCGGGCTCGCGGTCACGCTCAACAGCGCAGGCGAGGGCAGCGTGATGTGGTCGGCCCAGAACACCGACCACGACGGCACGGCCACAATCTCCGCCGGGGTGCTCTCCGGGGCCGCCTTCGGGGCCGACACCCTCACCGTCGAGGGCGACAACACGCGCCCCGAGGTGGCCTGGATCGACCCCAGCGGCGTCACGGACGCGCTCGTCGACGAGGTCACCATCGGGTTCACCGAGCCGATGGACGACGTGGACTACGACAGCCGCGTGGCCCTCTCCGGGCCGGACGGCGCGGTCACGGTGAGCACCAGCCTGAGCGCCGCCCGGACCGAGCTGACGGTGACGCCGGACCACACCCTCGACGGCGCCGTGGGCGGCTTCCTCATCGAGCTGTCCAGCGACGTCCGCGATGACTCCGGCAACCGCATGGCAGGGCGCTGGGGGGCGGGGGTGGCCGACTTCACCAGCCGGTTCGGCGCGGTGGGCGACGAAGGCCTCTCGGTGAGCGCCTGCACGCCCAGCGTCGCCCACTTCACCCCGGACGGCGACGACGGAGCCGCCGAGGAGGCCGATGACGTCGACCTCGCGGTGAGCGCGACCGCCACGCCCTCGTACTGGGTCCTGGAGGTCTTCGACGGCAACGGGGACCGTGTCCGCACGAAGCACAGCGCGGCCAGCGCCAGCTCGACCACGCTCACATGGAGCGGCCGAGCGGACAACGGCGTCATCGTCCCGGCGGGCACCTACACGGTCTCGGTGTCCACCGTGGACATCTACGACAACCTCTCGACAGGCTGTGAGGTCGAAGTTGTCATCCTGGAGCGTTACTCTGCAACACGGTGAGGTGCCGTGTTGTCGGAAGGTGATGCTCTCGCGCGCGTCGGACGTCTGGCCGAGCTGGGCCTGATCACGGCGACGCTCGCCCACGAACAGCGGCAGCCGCTGTTCGCCATCAAGTCGCTCGCGCAGCTCCTGCAGAGGGATGCTGCGGGCGAGGGCCTCGCGCTGGTCGAGGAGCTGCTGCGTCAGGTCGACTACCTCGAACGCCTCGTCGACGGCATCGGCACCTACGCCCGCGATGTGGAGGGCGATCTGGCGCCGGTCGACGTCGGGGCCACCGTGGACGCAGCGGTCACCCTGATGCGGCACCGCGCGGCCCGGCGCGGGGTCTCGGTGAGCGCCACCCGGGTCCCGGGGCTGCCGGCTGGTCTGGGGCACCCCACCGCCCTGATGCAGGTGATCGTCAACCTCATCCAGAACGCCATCGACGCCTCCCCCAACGGCGGCGAGGTCACCGTGCACACCCGCCTGGACGGCGACCGTGTGCTCGTCGACGTCACCGACCAGGGCGCCGGCGTCGCTGCGGAGCTCCGCGAGCGCATCTTCGAGCCCTTCTTCACCACCAAGCCCCAGGGGCAGGGGACCGGCCTCGGGCTGGCCATCTCCCGCCAGCTCGTCGAGGCCTGCCAGGGCAGGCTGACCCTGGTGGAGGCCGAGCGCGGGCTGGTGGTGCGGATCGACCTGCAAGCCTGGTCATGATCGACGTCTTCCCCATGCTGATGGAGCGGGGCGGCACCCGCTCCGACCCCATCCCGGTAGGCTCCTGGCCCCAGGAGCTGGTGTTCATCCATTCGCAACGCTGCCCCTGCGGTGGCGAGCTGCAGCCCGGGGATCATCAGGTGTTCCGGGACCCTGCGCCTGCGCCCCCCCTGGAGCGGCACGAGTCCGCCTGCCTGCGCTGCGGCCGCGCGCGCACCTTCTGGTTCGACATCACCCGCTTCGACGGCGACCCGGACAGCGGCCTGCGCTTCGAGACCGTGCGGCGCCTGTTCGCCGACGGCCTGGAGCAGGTGGACGCCGGCCGCCTGGACCTCGCGCGGGCCCGCTTCGAGGAGGTCGCCGCCCGGGAGCCCTGGTTCGGGCTCGCCTGGTTCCACCTGGGCATGATCGACCTCGTCGGCGAGGACTACGACGCCGCCCGGGAGCACCTGGAGACCGCCGCCGGGCTGATGCCGATGGAGCCGGCCATCCGGGAGTCCCTGGCCGAGCTGTGGGCGGCGCTCGACGAGCCCGAGCGGGCCGACCGGGAGCGCGCCCTGCACCTCATGCTCACCGAGATGGTGGACGAGGACGAGGCGTCCGGATAGCAGCCCTGGATGGACCCGAACGACACCGCTGAGACCCCGCCCGAGGAGCACCTCGCCGGCCTGGGGGAGACCTTCCTCGCCGCGATGGCCGCCCGCCAGCGCGCGGACGTGGACACCGCCCAGGACCTGCTGCGCGAGATCATCCGCAAGGAGCCGCGCCTGCCCGAGCCCCACCTGGAGCTGGGCCGCATCCACCTGGACGCCGGCCGTCTGCACGACGCCGAGGCCGAGACCCGCGAGGCCCTGCGTCTGCTGGCCCTGGGCGGCCAGTGGGTGGACGACGTCCCCGAGGCGGTCATGGGCTCCATCGCCCACGGTCAGCTCGCCGAGGTCCTGCGCCAGCGGGCCGACAGCGACGAGGTCATCTTCGGGGACCCGGCGGTGTTCAAGGCCCTGCTGGCCGAGGCGCGGACCGAGTTCGAGCAGGCCCGCACCCTGGACCCCAGCAACAGCCACGCCGACTACCACGCCTTCTTCATCGGCCTCGGGGACGACGTGGACGTGGAGCTGTGACCTCTACAGGGTAGGGTGGTCGAAGGGCTTGGCGCCGGGGGGCGCATTCCGGGGGCGCGGGGTGTCGTCGCCCTGGTGGCGGGGGATGTCGGCGTCGGCCCCGAAGCGTGCGCTGACCCCGGCGACCTGGACCCGCGCCAGCAGCCAGGCCTTGACCCGCGGCGCCAGCCAGCGCCGGGTGGGCGGCGCGATGAGCGTGAGGCCTGCGGCGTCGGTCATCACGCCCGGGGTGACCAGCAGCAGGCCCCCGATGACGACCAGAAGACCCTCCACGATGCGGTCGCCGGAGGGGAAGCCGGCCCGGGACTCGTCCTGGATGCGGCGCAGCACCGAGAAGCCCTCGCGCTTGGCGAGCGACGCCCCCACCGCGCCGGTCACCAGGATGAGCAGCACCGTGAGCGCCGGCCCCAGCACCTCGCCGATGCGGATGAGCAGGTACAGCTCGACGGCGGGGATGATGGTGAAGGCGAGGAAGAGCTTGAGGAACATGCCTCTAAACTAATCACCGGCGTCGGCGTGTCCGGAGGGGGTCAGCGTTTTCGCCCGCTGCCACAGCGCCTCCAGCTCCTCGGGGGAGCGCTCGGTGAGCGGGCGACCGGTCTCGGCAGCGAGGCGCTCCACGACGCGGAAGCGCTGGTCGAACCGCGTGTTCGCGCCCCGAAGAGCCTCCTCGGGGCCCAGGCCGATGAAGCGCCCGAGGTTGGCCAGGGCCAGCAGGGTGTCGCCGTACTCGGCGTGGATGCCCGCCGTGTCCTTGGCGTCCAGCTCGGCGTCCAGCTCGGCCAGCTCCTCGTCCACCTTGGCGCGCACCCCGGCGAGGTCCGGCCAGTCGAAGCCCACCCGCGACACCTTCTCGCCCACCCGGTGGGCGCGGACCAGCGCCGGCAGCGCCTTGGGCAGGCCGTCGAGCATGGAGACCTCTGCACCCCGCTCCCGCGCCTTGCGGGCCTCCCAGGCGGCCACCGAGCCGGCGTCTTCCTCGACGTGGTCGGGATCGAAGACGTGGGGGTGGCGGCGCACCATCTTGTCGGCGATGGCCTGGCAGACCGCGTCCATGTCGAACCAGCCCGCGTCCTGCGCCATCTGCGCCAGCAGCACCACCTGGAAGAGGAGGTCCCCCAGCTCCTTTCGCAGGGCGTCGGGGTCGCCGGACTCGACGGCCTCGATGACCTCGTAGGACTCTTCGACGAGGTAGGGCCGCAGGGTCGCAGGGGTCTGGGCGCGGTCCCAGGGGCAGCCGTCGGGGCCCCGCAGGCGCGCGACGATGGAGACGAGCGTGTCGAACGAGCGCATCGGGTCACCGGGTTCGGGTTAGGATGCTCCATCCGCCTGGAATTGTCCGAATGACCGGGCGAGTGGAGTCGACGACGTGGCGCAGCCAGAGGTCTTTGGGCAGTACCACCTCCTTGAGAAGATCGCCACGGGCGGCATGGCGGAGGTGTTCCGCGCGCGCAGCTACGGCATGGCCGGGTTCGAGAAGATCCTGGTCATCAAGCGCATCCTGGAGCACCTGAGCAAGGACCGCGAGTTCGTGGCCCTGTTCATCGACGAGGCCCGGATCGCGGTCTCGCTCATCCACGTCAACATCGTCCAGGTGTTCGAGCTGGGGGAGGTCAGCGGCTCGTACTACATGGCGATGGAGTACGTGCACGGCCTGGACCTGGCCCGCCTGGTCAGCCGCGCGCGGAAGATCGGGCCGTTCCCGGTCCCGCTGGCCTGCTTCATCATCGCCGAGGCCCTCAAGGCCCTCCAGTTCGCCCACGAGCGCACCGACGAGGACGGCCACCCCCTCAACATCGTCCACTGCGATATCTCGCCCCAGAACATCCTCATCTCGTTCTCGGGCGAGGTGAAGATCACTGACTTCGGCATCTCGCGGGCCTCGTTCCAGGCCAAGGAGCTGCACGAGGTCATCCGCGGCAAGTACGCCTACATGTCCCCCGAGCAGGTCGAGGGCCGCAAGCTGGACGGTCGGTCCGACCTGTTCAGCCTCGGGATCGTCTTCTACGAGATCCTGACCGGGCGCCGCCTGTTCAAGGCCCGCAGCCGCGACGAGACGCTCACCCGGGTCAAGATGGCCGAGGTGCCCTCACCGCGGGGGTTCCGGCCGGAGATCTCCGACGATCTGGAGGGCTTCCTGCTGCGGGCGCTCTCCCGGCTGCCGGAGCACCGCTTCGCCAGCGCGGCGGAGATGCTGGACGCGCTCTCCGCCATCGTCGTGCGCGAGGGCCACCGGGCGACCAACAACGACCTCGCCAACTACCTCAAGTCGGTGATCGAGGCGGCGAACGCCCGCGTCACGGCCACCGACGACGACCGGCCCCGCCGCCGGTCCCGCGCGGGGCGGGCCATGCCGCCTTCTGCGGTGGTGGTGCTCGCCGTCGAGGCCACCCCGCCGCCGCGCAGCATCGCCGCGCCCCGGGCCAGCCTCGCCGCCCTGACCCAGGAGTGGTCGGGGGTCATCGCCGACCGGGGTGGCGAGGTCTGGGAGTCCGCGGAGGGCTCGATGCTCATCGTGTGGGTGGCCCGCGGCGGCCTGCGCGAGTCGGTGTCCCGCGCGGTGCAGACCGCCATCGACCTCCAGGACATCACGCTGCGCTCCGGCTACCGGCTGTCCGCGGGCGTGGCGCCGGGCGTCGCCCGGGTCCACCCCGACACCCGCCGCCCCGCCGAGGGCTGGGAGCTGGCCGGGCCGTTCTACCTGGCGCGGTGGATGATGAACCTCTCGGCCCACCGCGGCCGGGTGCTGCTCACGGAGGTGGGCCGCAAGCAGGTGGACCGGAAGTCGAAGCTGCTGGGGCGGATCCCGATTCACGGGAACCGGTACATCAACCTGTATGAGCTGGGGTAGCCGGGTACCTGGCCGCCCGTCCGGACGTTGCCTACAGCGTCCCCATCCCCAGATACCCGTCCCCCGCGACCCAGAACGAGTCCCCGGCGATCGAAACCCGCCACAGCGCCGTCGGTGCGTCCTCCAGGGCCTCCCAGGTCTGCCCGGCGTCGCTGGTGTACAGGATGAAGCCAGCGTCGGGCGGGTAGCGGTGACCCACGGCGAGGCCGCGCTGGCCGTCGTCATGGAAGGCGATGTCCTGAACGATGTCGATGTCGTCCGGGAAGTCGGGGATGCTCCAGCTCTCGCCCCCGTCGACGGTGCGGTAGAGGAACCCTGAGGCCTCGGCGCTGCGGTCCTGATCCCGCCCACCGACCAGCCAGCTTCCGCCGCCGTCCGGCGTCGCCATCGACCAGACCTCGCCGAGGATGGCCTCATCGACGACATAGGCGTGCATGTTGTAGAACGCGCCATCGGGTCGGGTCGAGAGGCCCAGGAAGACCGGCGGATGCGTGGCGTTGCCTCCGGCGCCGAAGAACTGTCCCCCTACGCTCTCGAGGCGCATGAAGGGGTAGGAGGTCTGGCCGCCGCCGCCGCCGCCGAAGTTGGCGTCCTCCCAGTAGCGCTCGGCCGGGCTCCAGGTGGTGCCGCCGTTGGTGGACCAGGTGATGTCGCCGCTGGTCAGGCCGGACATGATGAGGCGCCCGTCACCGGCGGCCGCCACCTGACCGCAGGTCCTGATGTTCACGACGTCGTTGGTGTTGCTGGCGTCATACGCCAGCAGCTGCGTCCAGCTCACGCCCGCCCTGCGCCACACGAGCCCGCTGTCGCTGCCCTGCCCACACAGCAACAAGCCCCCGTCCGGCTCCGAGACCACCTGATACGCGTAGAACTCGCTGGTGGGGCTCTCGTCGGTGAAGCTGGCGCCGCCGTCGGTGGTGTGGTGGACGCCGGAGGCGCTGCCGCAGCCCACCCAGCCGTCCGTCTCCGAGGTGAAGTGCAGGGCGTTGGGGGTGGCCGCGCCCCCGCAGGGGTCGGTCAGCGCCGTCAGGGCCCCGCTGGCGCTGTCGTCCAGCCCGGTCTCGTCATCCTTGTCCCGCGTACAGGACACCAATGCGCAGAGCGCCACAACGATCGTGAGCTTCATCGTCTCCTCCTATGTGTCATCACCAAGTCCCCATCCCAAGATACCCGTCCCCCGCGACCCAGTACGACTCGCCCGCGATGGCGGCCCGCCACAACAGCGGCACGTCCGCCGCCAGCTCCTCCCAGGTCTGACCGCCGTCGCTGGTCTGCAGGATGAAACCGCCGTAGCTGGTCGGGTAGCGGTGGCCCACGGCGAGGCCGCGCTGGCCGTCGTCATGGAAGACGATGTCGTGGACGATGTCGATCTCCTCGCCCAGATCGGCGGCCGTCCAGCTCCCGCCTCCGTCGGTGCCGGTGTAGATGAAGCCCGAGGCGATGCTGCTGGCGTCCTGGTCGCGCCCGCCGAGCGCCCATGTGGTGCCGCCGTCGGGGCTGCCCATGGACCAGATCTCGCCGATGATGCCGTCGTCCACCACCTGGGCGCGCAGGTTGTAGTAGTCGGCGCTGGCGTGGGATGAGGCGCCGAAGAAGGTGGGGGGCTGCGAGATGGTGGAGCCGCCCGCGTAGAAGTGGGCGCCCGCCGCGCGCAGCGAGATCATCTGGTAGGCCTGAGGCCCGGCGTCGAGGTTGACCTCCTCCCAGTACCGGTCGGCGACCGCCCAGGTGGCGCCGCCGTCGCTGGACCAGGTGATGTCGGGGCCGGTGAGGCTGGCCACGATGAGGTCTCCGCCGGAGGACGCCGCGACCTGCCCGCAGGTGCCGATGTTCACGGTGGTGTTGTCGCTGTTGTCGGTCCCATAGGCCAACAGCTGCGTCCAGCTTCCGCCGCCCCACCGCCACAGCAAGCCGCTGTCGCTCCCGTGCCCGCAAAGCAGCAGGCCCCCCCCCGGCTCCGAGACCACCTGATACCCGTAGAGGTCGCCCGTGGGGCTCTCGTCGGTGAAGCTGGCGCCGCCGTCGCTCGTATGGTGGACGCCGTAGCCGTTGCCGCAGCCCACCCAGCCGTCGGTCTCCGAGGTGAAGTGCAGGGCGTAGGGGGTGCCCGCGCCCCCGCAGGGGTCGGTGAGCGCGGTCAGGCCGCTGGTGCCGCCGCTGTCGTCCACCCCGCTGTCGTCGGGCTTGTCGGCCGTACAGCCCACCAGCGCGCAGAGCGCCACGAGGTTCGTGAGCTTCATCGTCTCCTCCCTTGTGCTATCGCCAGCTCCCCTTCGCCAGGAAGCCGTCGGTCCCTACCCAGAATGTGTAGTCGCTGACCGCCGCCGACTCCAGCGGCGGCACGTCCACGTCCAGCGGCGTCCAGGACGCCCCGGCGTCGACGCTCACGAGCACATAACCCTTCGACGGCGGGTAGCGGTGCCCCACCGCCACGCCCAGGGTGCCGTCCTCGTTGAAGGCGATGTCGCGCACCACGTCCAGCCGGCCGCCCATCGGCAGCTTCGTCCAGGTCTCGCCGGCGTCGGTGCTGCGGTACATGAAGCCCGAGGGTTCCCGGGTGAGGGCCTGGTCCCGGCCGCCGACCACCCAGGTCATGCCCCCGTCGGGGGTGTCCATGCCCCAGATCTCCCCGATGATGTCGGGATCGACGACGTGGGCCTTCATGTTGAAGAAGCGCCCCCGGCTGTGCTGGCTGGGCCCGAAGAAGGTCGGCGGCTTCGAGATCATCGTGCCCCCGGCGAACAGCCCGTCCGCGGTGGAGGTCATCACCATGATGGGGTAGGCGCCGTAGCCGTTGGGGTTGAGGTTGGCGTCCTCCCAGTAGCGCTCCTCGGCGTGCCAGCGGACGCCGTCGTCGGTGCTCCAGGTGATGTCGCCGATGGTGTTGCTGGAGGCCAGGATCTCGCCGGAGTCCAGCACGGTGACCTGGCCGCAGTTGGAGAGGGTGGCGGCCTTGGGGTCCTGCTTGTTGTTGCCGAAGAACAGCAGCCGCTCCCACGCCTCGCCGTCCTGGCGCCACAGCAGCACCGCGCCCTCGCGGTCGTCGTAGTCATGCCCGCACACCAGCAACCGCCCCTGGGGGTCCAGCTCCAGGTCGAAGACATAGAGGTCGTCGCTGGGGTGGGCCTTCGCGAAGTTCTTGCCGTCCGAGGTGTACCAGAGCCCTGAGCCCTCGCCGCAGCCGATCCAGCCCTCGTCCGGGCTGAGGAACAGCATCCCGTGGGGGACCTCGCCGTGGCAGGGGTTGATGAGCTGGGTGAAGCCGCCCAGGGACATCGGGCGCGGCTTCGCGGTGGCCGTGGCCGCCGGGCCGGTGGACGGCGCCGTCGACGGAGGGGCCTCCAACGGCGTCGGCGGCGTCGGCGGAGGTGGGGCCGCAGGCGGGGTCTTCCGGCACCCCGGCAGCAGCGCGACGATCAGGAGGAGACGGGTGTCCATGCAGCATCCCTGGAGTCGGGCCGGCTGTGCCGACCTCGCGCGGTGCGATAGGCTGACCAACCACGCACAAGCCTAACGCCCCGGACCGTCATGGCCTTCGCCCACCTGCACGTCCACTCCCAGTTCTCCCTGCTCGACGGCGCGATCCCCATCAAGAAGCTGGCTCCTGCGGTCGCAGAGCTGGGGCAGCCGGCGGTGGCGTTGACCGATCACTGCAACCTCTACGGCGCGGTGACCTTCGACAAGTCGTGCAAGGAGGCGGGCGTGCGCCCGGTGTTCGGCGCGGGGCTGTGGGTGCAGCCCGAGGGCGTGGCCTTTGAGGATCCGGCCGGCGCGTTCGGCGGCTACCACGCGCTGTTCCTGATCGAGGACGACGCCGGCTACCGCAACCTGAGCCAGCTCATCACCACCGCGATCTTCGACGGCATCTATTACAAGCCGCGGGTGGACCTGGCGCTGCTGCGGCGCCACAAGGACGGCCTCATCGTCCTGACCTCGGGCATGCGCGGACCCATCCGGGGGGCGCTGGCCCAGGGCGACCCCCAGACGGCCCGCGCCCGCCTGGAGCAGCTCGCCGACATCTTCGGGGCCGAGCACCTCTTCGTGGAGCTGCAGGACGTTGGCTTCGACGGCGAGGCCGAGGCGAACGAGGGCGCCCGCGCGCTGGCCCGCGACTTCGGCCTGAAGACCGTGGTGACCAACAACGTCCACTACCTCAAGGCCGAGGACGCCCCGGTCCTCGACCTGCTCCAGTGCATCGGCTCGGGCGTGTCCCTGCAGGACCCCGACCGCCGCCGCCCGGTCACCGACCAGCTCTACCTCAAGTCCGAGGACGCGCTGCGGGCGCTGTTCCCCGACGACCTCGACGCCATCGACCGCACCGTCGAGATCGCGGAGCGCTGCCACTTCAAGTTCGACTACAAGACCTACTACTTCCCAGCCAGCACGCCCCCCGACGCCGAGGAGGGCGCCGACACCCCCGGCAACTGGGAATACTTCTACCGGGCCTTCCCCCCGCCCCAGGACTGGGGCCTGCCCAATCCCGAGGAGCGCATCCCCGAGAAGCCCGATGGCGCGGGGAATCTCAACGGATACTTCGAGTGGTACTCGAAGACCGGCCTGACCTTCCGCCTCAAGCGGGTCCCCGAGGAGAAGCACGCCGACTACTGGGAGCGGCTGCAGATCGAGTTCAACATCATCGAGTCGATGGGCTTCGCCGCGTACTTCCTCATCGTCGCGGAGTTCATCAACTGGGCGAAGGACCACGACATCCCCGTCGGCCCCGGGCGCGGCTCGGCGGCGGGCTCCCTGGTGGCCTGGGCCCAGCGCATCACCGACATCGATCCCCTGCGCTTCGACCTGCTGTTCGAGCGCTTCCTCAACCCTGAGCGGGTGTCGATGCCCGACGTCGACGTCGACTTCTGCCAGGACCGCCGCGAGGAGGTCATCGAGCACACCCGCCAGAAGTACGGCGCCGCGTACGTCGCCCAGATCATCACCTACGGAAAGCTCCAGGCGAAGCTGGCGATTCGTGATGTGGCCCGGGTCTGCGACCTCACCTTCAACGACGCCGACCGCATCGCCAAGCTCATCCCCAACGAGCTGGGCATCAAGCTGGAGGACGCCCTGCGCGAGGAGGCCCTCGCCAACCTGCGCGAGGGCGACCCCAAGGTCCGCCGCATCTACGACCTCGCCCAGAAGGTCGAGGGCCTGACCCGGCAGACCGGCGTGCACGCCGCCGGGGTGGTGGTCGCCGACCGGCCGCTGGTGCAGCTCGTGCCGCTCTACCGCGACGGCCCCGAGGGCGGCCCGGTGGTGCAGTTCGACATGAAGTCCGCCGAGAGCGTGGGCCTCATCAAGTTCGACTTCCTGGGCCTCAAGACCCTCGACCAGATCCGCGACGCGGTGGCGCTGATCCAGCGCAACACCGACCAGCACATCGACATGAGCGCGATCCCGCTGGACGACGCGCCCACCTTCGCGCTGCTCCAGCGGGGCGACGGGCTGGGGGTGTTCCAGGTCGAGTCCTCGGGCATGCGCGAGCTGCTGACGAAGCTGCGCCCCTCCACCCTCGACGACGTCGTCGCCCTGGTGGCCCTCTATCGGCCCGGCCCGCTGAACTCCGGGATGGTCGACGACTTCATCGACCGCAAGCACGGCCGCAAGGAGGTCGAGTACCTGCTGCCCGAGCTGGAGCCCATCCTGCGGAACACCTACGGCGTGGTGGTCTACCAGGAGCAGGTCATGCAGATCGCGCAGACCCTCGCCAGCTACTCGCTGGGCGAGGCCGACCTGCTGCGCCGGGCCATGGGCAAGAAGAAGGCCGAGGAGATGGACCGCCAGAAGGTCCGCTTCCTGGACGGGGCGAAGGCGAACGGCTTCGACGTCGACAAGGCCGAGCAGATCTTCGACCTGCTGGCGATGTTCGCCGCGTATGGCTTCAACAAGAGCCACTCGGCGGCCTACGGCTACGTCAGCTACCAGACCGCCTGGCTCAAGGCCAACCATCGCGCCGAGTACATGGCCGCGCTGATGACCATCGAGTCGGCGAACACCGACAAGATCCTGATCTACATCGGCGACTGCAAGCGCTCGGGCATCCGCATCGACCCGCCGGACGTCAACCACTCCTTCAAGGAGTTCGACGTGCCCCGCGCCGACCGCCAGTCCATCCGCTACGGCCTGGGCGCCATCAAGAACGTCGGCTCCAGCGCGGTGGACGCCCTCATCGAGGCCCGCGGGGCGGCCGGCGGCCGGTTCAGGAGCTTCATGGACTGCCTGGAGCGCCTGGACTACAAGCGGGTCAACAAGAAGGTGCTGGAGCACCTCATCAAGGCGGGGGCCTTCGACTGGACCGGGCACAAGCGGGCGGCGCTGTTCGAAGGCCTGGAGGGCGCGATCTCGGCTGCCCAGCGCGACCAGGCCGACAAGGCGGCGGGGCAGGTGGGCCTGTTCGGGGGCCTCGGCGGCGCGGTGGCCAAGCCCGGCTTCCGCCCCCCCGACGTGCCCGAGTGGTCCGACACCGCAAGGCTGGGCTTCGAGCGCGACGCGGTGGGCTTCTTCCTCTCCGGCCACCCCGCCCAGGCCTTCAAGGAGGAGGTCGACAAGTACGCCACCTGCCGCATCGTCGCGCTCAACCGGCAGACCGTGGAGGAGGTCAGCGTCGCCGGCATGGCCGCCACCATCCGGCAGATCCGCACGAAGCGCGGCGACAAGATGGCCTTCATCACCCTGGACGACGAGACCGGCAGCGTGGAGTGCATCTTCTTCTCCGAGGCCTGGGCCAACAGCGCCCGCTTCTTCAAGGAGCCGGCGCCGCTGCTCGTGAAGGGCATGTTGGAGCGCTCGGCCGAGGGTGCGAAGATCCTCGCCGAGTCGGTCGAGCTGCTGACCGAGATCCGCGAGCGCCGCACCCGGGAGGTCCTCATCCACGTCGAACACAGCGAGATGACCGCCCAGCGGATCCGCGACCTGGAGAAGGTGCTGGCGGGGTCCACCGGCGGATGCGCCGCGCGGCTCCATGTGCGCCAGCCCGAGCGCGCTGAGGTCGTGCTCCAGCTCCCCGAGCGCCTGCGGGTCCTCCCCAACGAGGAGCTGATCGAGTCCATCACCCAGGTGTTCAGGCGCCGCGGCGTGGTGAGCCTGCGATGAGCGCGCGCATCCTCGCTGTTGCCCTGTTCATCGGGATCACGGAAGCCGCGATCGCGGGCCCCGTCATCGAGGCCCTGCCCAACGGGCATGTGGACTGGACCGAGGGCATCCTCGTGGTCGAGGCCTCCGGCTCCAGCAACACCGGCGCCTGGCAGGACGTCAAGGCGGTGGAGCAGGCCGCGTTCGCCCAGCTCGAGCCCCGGGTCGAGGACGCCGCTCGCCAGGTCCGCTTCTCCGCGGACACCCTCGCGGGGGACCTGCTGGCCTCGTCCGGCCCGGTGGCCCGCTCCCTGGAGGACGGCCTGACCGGCTGGCGGGTGACCGAGACCCGCTACTACGCCTCCGGGCGGGTGGAGCTGCGCGCTGAGCTGCCGCTGCATGCCTGGCTGCGCCCCGCGCTGGTCAGCCAGGCGGCCGGCCAGCCCGACGACGACGCCCCCGAGCCCCAGATCACCGGCGTGGTCGTGGACGCCCGGGGCCTGGGCGTGCGGCCGGCCCTCGCGCCGCAGCTGCTCGGGCCGGACCACAGCGCCCTCTACGGGGTGGCCGATCTCTCCGAGGAGGTCGCCGTGTCCGTCGCCCCGGTGCTCTGGATCACCGATCCCTCCGACGCTCTGGCGACCGCGCGCGCCGGCGCCGAGCCCGTGTTCCTGCGGGCCACCGCCGTGGTGGGGGGCTCGGATCTGGTCCTCGGCCGGGATGACGCCATCCGCCTGCGCACCCTGCGGGCCAGCAGCGCGCTGTTGTCCACCGCGCCGGTGGTGGTGGTGGTCGACCCGTGATCCGGCGGCGCCCCAGCTCCACCGCGGGCGGTCCCCGCGCCCCGAGGCGTCGTCCCCGACCGCCGCCCGCGCCTGAGCCCGCGTCGGTGCTCGGCCTGGGCCGCTGGCGGGAGCGCATGTGGTGGATCGGCGGGGGCCTGCTGCTCGGCGTGGGGCTGGTCTACCTGCTGCGCTCGGTCTTCGCGATCCTGTTCGTGTCGGCGGCCCTCGCGTACCTGCTCGATCCGGTGGTCGACCGCTTCGAGGAACGCGGCTACAGCCGGGAGCGGATCATCTTCGGCCTGTTCGGGCTCACCGGCCTGGCCCTGACCCTCTCCGTCCTCATCCTCCTGCCGCTGATCGCGCGGGAGTTCCAGGAGCTGGCTGGCAACGTCACCGCGTACGTCGCGCAGCTCCAGACCTGGGGCCAGAGCCTGCACCACGAGCTGGAGACCCAGCTCGGCCGGCCGCTGCCGGTCAGCCCCAACGAGATCCTGGCCGAGATGCGCGCGGCCCTGCTCTCGGCGGAGGGCGGGTTCGGTGAGAGCCTGCGCGAGGCGGCGCCCAACGTGGGGCGGTGGTTCGCGGGCCTGCTCACCTCGACCCTGTCGGGGGGCATCAGCTTCGCGGTGGCCGTGCTGAACCTCGCGATGCTGCCGATCTTCACCTTCTACCTGCTCCGGGACTGGGATCGGCTGGTGGGGATGATCCGCCGGCTCATCCCCAGGGGCTACCGCGAGCGCTCCGGCCGGGTCGCCGTGCAGATCGACGAGCGGCTGGGCAGCTTCGTCCGGGGGCAGCTCACGGTCTGCGCGGCGCTGGGGGTGCTCTACTCCATCGGGCTGGTGATCAGCGGCATCGATCTGGCCCTGGTGGTGGGGTTGCTCTCGGGGCTGTTGTTCATCATCCCGTACCTGGGCACCATCGTGGGGGTGGTGCTGGCCACCGCGCTGGCGGTGCTCAAGTTCGGCTTCGACTGGCACCTGATCGCGGTCTGGATCACCTTCGGCGGGGTGCAGCTCTTCGAGGGCATGGTGCTGACGCCCACGGTCATGGGGGACAAGGTGGGCCTCCACCCCATGGTCGTGATCGTCGCGCTGCTGGTCGGCGGCAACCTGTTCGGCCTGTGGGGCATGCTGCTGGCCATCCCGGTGACCGCAGCCGGCGAGGTGATGCTCCGCGAGTGGATCCGGGAGTACCGGGCCTCGGCCTTCTTCGAGGGCGATGACTAGCCCGCCGCTGCCGTGGGAGTGGTGGGGGCAGGGGGTGCCCTACGGGTGGGCCTGGGCGCGCCAGAAGGCCCGTCGGCAGGGGGTCATCGAGGGCAGGGCAGGGGAGTGTCTCGCTCTGCTGGAGCACCGCGCGGTGGTGACCTTCGGGCGGCGTCCGGCGCCCGGCAACCCCTCGCCGGAGGCGCTGGAGGCGATGGGCCTGGAGGTCTTCCACACCGAGCGGGGGGGGCTGGCCACCTGGCACGGGCCCGGGCAGCTCGTCGGGTACCTCATCCTGGATCTGCGGCGGCGGCGCCTCAAGGTCCGGGTCGCGGTGGAGGCCATCGAGCAGGGGCTCATCGACTGGCTGAGGCCGCACGGGGTCGACGCGGGGCGTCGTGCGGGCTGGCCGGGGGTGTGGGTCGGCGTCGACAAGATCGGCGCGCTGGGGCTGAACATCCACCGCGACGTGACCATGCACGGCTTCGCGCTGAACCTCAGGGTGGCCTCCGAGGCCTTCGGGGCCATCGTGCCCTGCGGGGTGACCGACGGCGGGGTCACGAGCCTGGATCGGCTGGTGGCCGACGCGCCGGGACCTGTGAATGCAGCCCCTTCGGTCGCTGAGGCCGTGACCCGTTCCCTCGAATCCGCCGCCGAGCCTTGACGTCCCCAGGGGCCTCGGATAATCCTCCGGGGTCCGGCTTGAGGCCGGGTTCCTTGGAATACAGGCACGTAGCTCAGCGGGAGAGCACCGTCCTGACACGGCGGGGGTCAGCAGTTCAAATCTGCTCGTGCCTACCATCGCCGGCGAGGGTCCACCTCGCCGGCTCTTTTTTCTTCTGGACACCTCCTGGACCGCTTGGACTCCCTGCGTTGACACGCGGAGGACACCCGGGTAATCCTGGATGGGCTCCGCCCCGCGGAGCGCGCCGATACGGCTGTATCCATCACCCTGGATTCGCTGATTCTCACAGCGAGTGGAGAGCACTTGAGGAGACCTCGTCGTCCCCGGTTCGAGAAAGCCCCCGAGCAGCGCGGCCCGCGCGTCAATCACCGGATTCGGGTCCCCCGGGTCCTCGTCATCGATGAGACCGGCCGCAAGCTGGGCGAGTTCCTCACCCGTGACGCCGTGGCGCTCGCTCAGGAGCGTGGACTCGATCTGATCGAGGTGGCGCCGCAGGCCCGCCCGCCGGTCTGCCGTATCGGCGACTACGGTCGCATGAAGTACGAGCAGAAGAAGCGCGAGACCCAGGCTCGGAAGAACCAGTCCCAGGTCTCCATCAAGGAGGTCAAGCTCCGGCCCAAGACCGACGAGCACGACTTCGACGTGAAGCGCAAGCACGCCGTGCGCTTCCTGGAGGCGGGGGACAAGGTCAAGGTGACCTTGCGCTTCCGTGGCCGGGAGATGGCCCACAAGGACATCGGCGCGGCCAAGTGCCGCGAGTTCGCCGACGCCATCGGTGAGCTCGCCCAGATCGAGGCGCCGCCGCGGATGGACGGGCGGCAGATGGTGATGATCCTGGCGCCGACCAAGAAGAAGCTATAAGGGGCTGGGGTCGATTCTCCGATCTCGAGGACTACGATGGGCAATAAGATGAAGACCAACCGGGGTGCCGCCAAGCGCTTCCGGAAGACTGCGTCGGGCAAGATCAAGATCAAGCGCGCGAAGATGCGCCACATCCTGACCAAGAAGTCCACCAAGATGAAGCGCAAGGCCCGCAAGGCCGCGTACCTCTCCCCCCAGGAAGAGCATCTGGTCAACCGGCTGATCCCCTACAAGTAGGCGACCCGGCACCACCCCACTGACCCGCCGCCACCGCCCGCTCGGGCCGGGAAGCGGTCACCAAGGAGTCAACCATGGCACGCATCAAGAACGCATCGCTGCGCAAGGTCCGCCGCCGGAAGCTGATGAAGCGCACGAGCGGCTTCTTCCAGGCGCGCGGCAAGACCTTCCGCCAGGCCAACGAGGCCGCGATGAAGGCGGACGCCAACGCCTTCCGGGGCCGCAAGGAGCGCAAGCGGCAGTTCCGTCGCCTCTGGATCGTCCGCATCAACGCCGGGCTCAACCCCCACGGCCTCAGCTACAGCCGGTTCATGCACGGCCTGAAGCTCGCCGGTGTCAGCCTGGATCGCAAGGCCCTCGCCGAGCTGGCCGTGCACGAGCCTGCGGCCTTTGGCGCGGTGGTTGAGAAGGCCCAGCAGGCCCTCGGCTGATGCTGACCGCCGCGCTCCTGCTGGTCCTCGCCTGTGACGGGGACGAGGAGCCCCTGTACGAGCAGTTCAATGCCACCACCGACCAGATCGAGGTCGAGGTGGGCGGCGCGGACCTGCTCGACCCCCGCTCGGTCGAGCTCCACTCCAACACCGGCACGGTGGTGGTGGGCTCGGCCAGCGTCGATCCGGGCGGCGGCCCGGCGGGCACCATCGTCACCCTCCTGGTGGAGGTGGACGACGCCTACGAGCATCTGGTGGACCGGGTGACCGTTCGCACGGACTCCGGCGAGCGCGGTGAGGATGAGTACGACCTGACCGCCGACTCGGCCGACGAGGGCATCTACAAGATCCAGCTCGAGGCCATCGCCGAGGACGGCGAGCAGCGCACTGACGTCTTCGTCATCCGACTCTGGGACACGGTCGGGGACAACGACGCCGTCGACACGGGCGGCGCCGGGGGTTGACGGTCGCGCTCCTGTCGGACACTGTACAGTCCGACGTTGTTGAATTACCTGGGTTCCAGAGTCCCTGCGGCGTCGGCCGCGTCCTCGCGGGTGCGCCGCTCCCTCAAGACCGACACACAGAGAAGCGAACCGTGCCCATTACTCCTCCTGCGACCCGAACCATGACCAAGGCCGACCTGGTCGAGCGGGTCTATGACAACGTAGGCTTCTCCAAGAAGGAGGCAACCGAGGTCGTGGAGACCGTCTTCGACACCATGAAGGAGGTCCTCTCCCGCGGCGAGAAGATCAAGCTCTCCGGCTTCGGCAACTTCGTGGTCCGCGAGAAGGCCGCCCGCAAGGGGCGCAACCCGCAGACCAACGAGACCATCATGATCAGCTCGCGGCGCGTGCTGACCTTCAAGCCCTCCCAGGTCCTCAAGTCTGCGCTGAACGACGCCATCGACGTTGAGTGACGACGCGCCCGAGACCGAGCTGGATCGGGACATCCCCGACAAGCTCTACTTCCGCATCGGCGAGGTCGCCGAGCTGGTGGGCGTGGAGCCCCACGTCCTCCGCTACTGGGAGGGGGAGTTCCGCATGCGGCCGCACCGGTCCAACTCGGGCCAGCGGCTGTACCGCAAGAAGGACATCTCCCGGTTCCTGAAGATTCGTCGGCTGCTGCACACCGAGGGGTTCACCATCGCGGGGGCCCGCAAGGCCCTCTCCCGTGGGGCAGAAGGCAACGCCCCGGCGCCCACGGGCATCGAGGTCGACCTGGACAAGCTGCAGGAGGCCGCCGAGCGGCTGGGGGCGGTTCGCGCCCAGCTGGTTTCATTCCGCGAAGAGCTGCGCCGCCTTGACGCCGACGCGGCCAATCGTTAATCAGGTGGGGTCCTGACGGGGCGTAGCGCAGTCTGGTAGCGCACTTGACTGGGGGTCAAGTGGTCGCTGGTTCGAATCCAGTCGCCCCGACCATATTGGATGCCCTCCCTCCGAACCCCCGGAGGGGGGGCATTCATCCTCTGGCAGCTCTGCCAACTTCACCAGGAAGTTGTAGGGTTTCCGAAACTCGACGCGCAGCTCCCCGCCGGCCAGATACGAGTTCGATAGCAGCGCTTCGACCATCTTCCGGCGCTCGGCCTGCTCTTCTCCATTGAACAGGTCGTAAGCCTCGTTTGCGAGTTCGAAGGCATCCAGGGCCTGATCCATGCACTTGCTGCTCGCCTGGGAGGCCCGCTCCATCTCCCGCAGGGCCTTGGAGCGCCCCTCCTCCCACTCGGCCCGCTTGCGGAAGAAGAAGGCCCCGTCGATGCAGCCCTCCAGCTTGTCCTCGTAGGCCTTGTCGATGAGCTTGGTGTAGCGGTCCAGGCGCGCCTTCGCGGACTCGACCCGCTCGGCGGTCTCCGCGACGATGTCCCGGCGGGACTGGCGCATGGCATCGACGAACACGGCCCGCATCCGCTTGGGCATCCGAAGGCGCCGCATGGCCTGGGCGAACTGCTCGTCGAGCGCCTTCTCGCGGACGTAGCGCTCCTTCGTGCAGCGCTGGGCGCAGTGGTAGTAGATGTACTTCCCCTTCTTGATCTCGGCGGTGACCGCGGCGCCGCAGTGCCCGCAGGTGATGAGGCCGCCGTAGGTGAACTCGCGCTCGTTGCCGCGGGTGTAGGGGTGGCCGTCGAGGCGGTCCTGCACCCGCTCCCACAGGCCCCGGCTGATCAGGACAGGGTCTTTGCTGCGGTAGAGGCGCCCGGACCAGTAGAACTCGCCCGCGTAGATGGGGTTGCGCAGCAGGTGGTGGATGCTGCTGGTCTGGATGCGGCCCCCGCGGCTGCCGGTCAAGCCGTGCTCCCTCGCCCAGCGGGTCAGGTCCTTCGCAGAGTACTCCCCGGTGTCGTAGAGCGAGAAGAGCTGCCGGACGAGGTCCGCGCGCTGGGGGTCCAGCTCGATGCGGCTCTTGCCGTCCACGCGGCGGTTGAGGTAGCCCAGCGGCGCCGAGCTGGGCCAGTGCCCCTCCTCAGCCTTCTGGCGCATCCCCTTCTGCACTTCCTCGGAGAGGTTGTCGACGTAGTTCTTCGCCATCAGCACCTTGATGCCGTGGATCAGGAGGTCGCTGGAGCGGGAGTCGTCGGAGAGCACGACGCCCTCCTTCACGAAGTGGATCTCGACGCCCATCTCGTCGAGGGTCACCCAATCCTTGAGGTTTCTGTAGAGCCGGTCGGTCTTCTCGACCAGGACGACGGGCTTGGTGGGCCGGCGCTTGCGCAGGTAGGCGACCATGCTGGTGAAGGCCTGGCGCCCCGTGGCCTTGGCCGTCTCCACGTCTTCGAACTCCCGCACGATGTGGATGCCGTTGGCGAGCGCGTACTCTTGGAGAAGGGAGCGCTGGGCAGGGATGGAGTAGCCCTCGCGCTCCTGCTCACGGGAGGAGACGCGGGCGTAGAGGACGGCCTCACGGCCTGGGGGCGGGGCGGCCTGCTTCTTCTTGGAGCGGCTGCTGGTGGAGGCGGTGCGGCGTCCTGAGCGTCGGGCCATCGGGGCGGCTCCTCTACGGGTGATTGATGGAGGGTGAATTTGACATATTGCGAATCCGACCCGCCAGGGCACTGGCCGAGAAGATGTATAGGTTTTAGGATCTCCGGATCAAAGTGTCTCGTCCGAGGAGGGGTGTGATGGCTCAGGACCACTTCGTCACCTGCGACCCTGACGGTCCGCTCTCGGAGGAGTTCTGGCTTCACGAGCTGGGCTTCAAGCAGTACCCGAATCTCAGCGGAAGGGACCAAGTCTCCTGGGCCCACAAGAAGATGGGGGACTTCTTCAAGGGTGATGTGGCTCAGCAGGTGCTGGAGCGCCTGCTGGAGGCGTCCTCCAATCCCACCGCGCTGCGGTTCAACCTGGCCGTCCTGGGCGAGTGGCTAAGCGGCATCCATCGGAGGGGCATCGAGGACGTCGCCTACGCCGTGCTGGACAACAAGGCGCTGGAGACCCTTGTACCGGATCATGAGGAGTTGCCTCGTATCCCCGCTGTCGCCACCCTCTTCTGCAACGACCCCAGGCATCTGGTTTCGATTCTGGTCTGCGACCGATGGAACCAGAGGCGTAGGTGCGTCATGCGAGTGCAAGGGAGGGCTCCTCGACCGAAACGTCCCCTCGAACCAAGCATCGTCACCGAGGCCGCAACGACCGGACTCAACCGCATTCTGGCCCACTCAGACAAGATGCGGGAGAACTTCGAGGGGACTCGCCTGCTCCAGGTCTTCCAGCGTAGCGAGGGCGAGATCATCGTCTCCTTCCGACGCCCGATCGGCATCAGCGGGGTCAGGAGAGGGCGGCGACTCATCACTGGCAGCAACGACGAGTACGTCGTTCTCCGCTTCCGAGAGGGAGGCCGGACGGTGGACGTGACCGCGCGCAGGTTGGAGGATGCCATCGAGCTAGCTGGCGCCATCGGCGCCGTGCTCCTCAACACCACCTCCGTCGAGTATGTGAAGCGACGGGGCCAGGTGACCTCCACGGTCCTGTCTGACCTGCTGGAGTTACTGGTCGCTCCAGACAACGAACTCGCGCTCGTAGAGATCAAGGCTGAGATGCCTGGCGAACCGGGGTGCTTCTTCAAAACCATCCGCAGCTCAGGCACCGAAAGGATTGAGGAGACCGTGCAGCGAGAGGCGTCAAGAGCAACCTTCGCAAGGGACTGGAAGACCGTCCACTATGTGAAGGTGCTCTTCGAAGGCTACCGTTTCCTGGTCCACTTCCCCGACGCCGATGAAGTCGAGACCAAGCTCTCCCTGACCTACTCTGATCAGGACAAGGACACCGGGATCTCAGAGAAGTTTGAGGAGTTCATCGAGTTCTTGGGCGACAACCTGGGCGCGAGGATGAACGTCGTCCCTCGGACCAAGGATGTGAAGCGGCGTCTGCACTCGCTCAAGAAGCCGGGCCCAGCTCGATTGGGTCAGCAACACTGGCATCGCCTGCTGAGCCCGAGCATCGGGCATCCGCTTGATTGGGAGCGAAAGCGCCTCGACAAGCTCCAGGATGATGGCTTGGTGCGAATTCGGACGGCATGGTTCTTCCGCTGTGGCGACCCGACGATCGATCGCGAACAGGCCCGAGTCCCCCGCTCAACCCTCGATTGCCAAGGCACCGTGGAGTGGGAGACCGGATCTTCCGAGGACCCCGTCTCCGGGCTCTACTCGGAAGAGGTCCTCTGCGACGAATGCAGGCAGGCCTGGAAACCGGGGCACCACACCCCTCCTCTCCGACGCCGTCTCTACCTCAGCTATCAGCACGATGCGATCTGGCGATACACACTCAGCGAGTTCGGGAAGCTGATGGATGCGCTCACGATCGAGGCCAGCGGCATGGCCTCCGGGCTGCGGCGAGGCCGGCGGGTCTACCTCGTCTACACCCCTCTGATGCCGAGCAACGAGGCCGCTCCCCACCTTGGATCCCAGCCCGTCCTGTGGATCGCTCCCCCAGACCACCCGTCGCTTCAAGGGCTCGTCGACGGGGTCTGCACCCTTGCTCAGGTGATGACAAGCAAGACGTCCCGGGTGCGCGTCTTGGACGAAGTGAGAGACGACCTGGGTGGGGACTCCAAGCCGGCGATCCTTCGTCACACGCAAGGGAGGAAGCAACTGTCACTTACCTCCCCGCACCCCCGGTCGGGTAGGAGCGGCTGGAACAACCCTGGCCCTGAAGCAGCGCCGCCACCTCACGGCCTGCTGCACCTCCTCGACAACTTCAGCCTCCAGTTCTGCGCCTTCAAGAACGAGGATCAGCTCTCGTCCAGTCATGCATACGCCGTCTGGAAGGTGTCGAGGGCCAATCCGAGATCGACGCTGCTCCTGCTGACTCTGCTCGTTGAGGCAAGACGCAGGGACCTTGAACAGGGTGACACTGTCAACTACTGGACCATCGAAGAACTGACAGCGCTCGACCCCCAGGTCCAGCGCACCGTCAAGCCGGCGAACATGCAGGCCTGGGTGAGCCGATTCAAGAAAAAGTTGGATGAAGTAGTGGGATCAGGGGTTGGCCCTCTCTTGGTCGAGAGCACGTCGTCTCAGGGCGGTGAGAGGAGCGAGCCGGTCGGGTATCGGCTCGGAGCGCGGTACGAAGTGGCGGACTTTCAGTTCTCCACACTGATCGACAAGTGGAAGAGCCAACATAAATCCTGATTGATTCCATATGGTTGAGACTGGAGCGCTCAAGGCATAAGTGACAGCGATTCGTACCTGATCACCGATGGCTGGCAGGGTGCCAGGGCGCGAATAGTCCAGTGTGCCCGCGCCCCACCAGCCCCCTGACCTCCTCGACCGTACACTGGCTCTGTTCCAGCCGATGTCCGGGGAGCCGCTCACGCGCGACGACGCCGCCGAGATCGTGGAGAACCTGGCTCGCTTCGGAGCCCTGGTCCAACGGCTGGCCATCCGCCGAGCGATCCGGAGGGGCGAGATCCGCCCCGAGGACGCTCCACCCGGAGTGGGAGAGGTTCGTCTGCCTGATGGCGGTCGAGCCAGGGCACGCCACCGCCCTGAGCTGGAGGAGTGACCTTGACGCTCCCGCCCGAACCGACCGCCCCCCGACCGCCCACCACCCCCAAGCACGGAGCCTGGTCCCGCTTCGCCAGGCCCCCAGCAGACCCCCAGCCGCGCTCCCCCTTACGGCGCATCACCCACGAGGACCTCGTCGCAGGTGTCCCTGGGCTCGACGCCCTGGGGCAGCATGAGCGCGCCGGGCTCTTGGAGGTCGAGGCCGCCGACTTCTGCGCGGCCCTCCTGCGCCATCGGCGCCCTTCCGGCGTGCTGGACCGAGCAGGGCCCGACGCGCCCCTGCTGGTGGACGCGCTCCTCCAGGGCTCGGTCCCCCTGCGCCGGTCGAGCAGCGCCGAGCATCAGGCCACGGGCAAGGCGATGAAGCAGCTCGGTGAGGAGCTGGCCGCGTGGTTCCGGCCCTACGTCGAGCAGCCCTTGCTGTTGGTCGAGGAGGACACCGAGGGCCGCGGTGTCCTGGTCGTCGTCCCCACCGGCGAGGAGCGGGCATGACCGAGGAGCGCCGCCTGGCCGCTGACCAGTTCAAGGAGGAGGTCCGCCGCCTCGCGGACATCGTTCAGCTCGCCTCGGAGGTCACCCAGCTTCGGCAGGAGGGCAGCCAGCTTCGCGGCCTCTCCCCCGTAAACCAGGAGAAGACCCCCTCCTTCTACGTCGATCCGGTCAAGCAGGTCTTCGTTGACTACTCCGGGGGCGACTTCCAGAGCGGCGACGTCTTCGCGCTCTATCAGCACATCCACGGCTGCACCTTCCGCGAGGCGCTCTACGCCCTGGCCGAGCGCTACGGCGTGCGCCCCCCCGACGTGGACCCCGCTGCCTTCCGCCGACAGCTCGAGGCCGCAGCCCGACGCCGACAGCTCCAAGAACTGCTCGCACACGCCGCGACCTACTACCACCGCGCCCTGTCCGACGAGCTGCGGGAGACCGCCCTCCGGGGTCACTACGGCCTGAGCGACAACTCCATCGACACGTTCCGTGTCGGCTACGCCGACGGCGGCCTGTGGGCCCACCTCACGGGGGAGCGCGGGGTGTCCGCCGAGCTGGCCCTGGCCACGGGACTCTTCGTCCGCCTCCGCGACGGTCAGGTGGTGGACTTCTTCCAGGGTCGGCTGGTCTTCCCCTTCTGGGTCCAAGGTCGCGTCGGCGGCATGGCGGGGCGGCGCACCGAGCGCACCCCGGACCAGCCCTGGGAGCAGGCGAAGTACCGCAAGCTGCCCCGTCACGGGCCGAAGCACCCCCACGTCTCCGAGCTGCTGGGCGAGGTCCCCTTCTTCAACGAGGACGCCGCACGCCGGGCCAGCGTCCTGCTCATCACCGAGGGCATCACCGACTGCATCGCGGCGGACCAGGCCGGCTACGCCTGCATCTCCCCGGCGACCACGCGCTTCCGCGAGCGCGACCTGCCGCGGCTCATCGAGCGATGCCGCGGCGCAGAGCGCGTCGTGCTGGTGAACGACTCCGAAGACAACGGCTCGGGCCTCAAGGGCGCGATGGCCACCGCGGAGGCGCTGCACGAGGCGGGCGTGGACGTGCGCGTGGCCGAGCTGCCCAGGGAGGAGGGCAGCGCCAAGCTCGACCTCAACGAGTTCCTTCGGGACCAGGGGGCTGCCGCGCTGGCCCCCATCGTGGAGGGGGCGCCGCGCTACCTGGAGCGCCTGCTGCTGCTCATCCCTGCGGACACCGACAAGGCCGCGCTGGAGCAGCCGCTCCGTCCGTTGCTGGAGAAGGTCGCCCAGCAGTCCCAGCTCGTCCAGGAGCACTACGTCGGGCTGATCAAGGAGCGCTTCGGGCTGGGCCTCCGCCTGATCCGCAGGCTGCTGTCCAGCGCAGCGCCGACCCCGGAGACGCCCCAGGACGAGCTCTTCAAGGGCCAGGTCCGGGTCACCGGCAACCGCTACACCCTGCTCACTGAAGAGGGCGAGGACCTGGCCATCTCCAGCTTCCGCCTGGAGGTCCTGGACCGTCTGATGACCGACAGGGGCGAGGCGATGACCGCGCTGGCTCACACCGACCGGGGCGAGGTGGTCGGCCCCTTCACCCTCGCGCCGAGTGCCTGGGCCTCCCGCCGCAGCTTCATCGACACGCTGAGCAGCCCTGATCTTCAATGGACCGGCAGCGACGACAACGTGCAAGGCGTGCTGCGCCTGCTCGCCCAGGCCGAGGTGGAGACGCGCCAAGGCACCACCGTGCTCGGGCGACACCACACCCAGGATGGGCCACGTTGGGTGCTGTCTGACGGCCTGCTCGGCCCCGATGGTCTCGTCGAGGATGCGGATCTCGTGTTCCTCGACACCGGAGCCCAGCTCGCGCCGCGCTTGCACGGCCTGCGCACCTCCCTGCCTGACCCGCGGGAGCTGGCTGCGCGCGTGCTGCCGACCCTGCTCCAGCTCAACAGACCCGAGGTGATGCTGCCAGTGGTGGGGTGGTTCTTCGCCGCGCCCTTCAAGCCCCTGGTCATGGAGGCCCTGGGTCACTTCCCGATCCTCATGGTCTCGGGCACTCAGGGCTCGGGCAAGACCACGCTCCTCACACAGGTCATGCTCCCCCTAGCCGGCTACACGCGCACGGAGCCGTTCAGCGCCACCGACACCCACTTCGCCCGGATCCGGCTGCTGTCCGCGACCGCGTCGATCCCTCTGGTGATCGACGAGTACAAGCCGTCCGACATGACGCAGCGGCACCTGGCGGAGCTGCACCGCGTCCTGCGCCGGGTCTACAACGGCGAGGTCGAGAGCCGAGGGCGTCCAGACCAGCGGGTCAACACCTACGCTCTGAGCGCCCCGGTGTGCCTGTCCGGGGAGGCCTGCCCCGACGACCCGGCGCTGCTCGACCGCTTCGTGTCGGTGAGCCCGAACCGCAACGACCTGGCCAGCCATCCCCTGTATCGGGAGGCGCTGAGGACTCTGCGTGCCCTGGACCTCGCCGCCCTGGCCCAGGACTACGCCCGGTTCAGCCTGAGTATCGAAGCAGGCCCGCTGATCCAGGAGGCCCTGCGCGACACCCGGGCGCTGCTGGCGAGGCTGCCCAACGGCGAGAGGGCGTCCCCGCGTTGTCAGGACAATCTGGCGGTCGTGGTGTTCGGCCTCGCCATGTTCGGGGCCTACGCTCAAGCTCGGGGAGTGAAGCTGCCCGCGCTCGCGGTGCCCCGAGCGTTGGCCGCCGTCATTGACGCGGTGATGGACGGTGAAGAGGGGGGGAAGAGCCCCCTGGACCGCTTCGTCGAGGGCTGCTCCATGCTGGCCCACAACCGGCTCCTGGAGGAAGACCGTCACTACGCGGTCATCCAGGAGGCGGACGGCACCCTGCTGACCTGCCTGCACCTGGCGACCTGCTACCAGCTCTTCCTGGAGAGTCGTCGCAAGGCCGGGCTGCCCGACGAGACCAACGGCAAGGGCGCGCTGCGGCGGCTCGCCAAGGAGAACCTGGAGCGGGGTGGCTACGTCGTGGACCTGGAGCGCCGGGTCCTGCTGGACGGGAAGCGACCTCGGCTCCTGGCCCTCGACCTTGGCCGGGCGGGCGCAGCCCTGGATGTGGACCCGTTTCCGCACGGCCATCCCCGCGGATGGGGTGGTGTGCGCGGCGTGGAGGAGAGCTGATGCCCAGACAAGGTCCCAGGATCCCGGCGAGAGCCCAGCAAGGTCCCGGCGCGTTCTCAGCCTTTAGCCTTGCGCATTCGGTCAAGATCCCAAGATCCCGTTCTAGAAAACTAGCCTTTTCTAGAGAGATCGACTTCTCGGCGCGGGGGCGTCCGGTCGGTGAAAGAGAGTCTCTCTGTAGACATCTACAGCTACACGCCGAAGCCTCGGGATCTTGGGATCTTGCTCGAAGTTCCGATTTGAAGGGCCGTTATTCGTGGCCAGATGGGCTGGGACGTTGCGGGCATGAGCCCGGGATCGGGGGTGGGCGATGAACCTGCTCGCCCGCTTCGGCCTGGAGGTCCTGGGCCTGCCCATTGCCGAGGGGTCCGCGCAGGGGCCATCGGCGCCCACGCTGGTGGTGTCGGTGTCCCTGGAGGAGGTCGCGCCCGTCGCGCCTGCTGAGGAGCTGGAGCCCCCTGATGTTGAGCCGGATGACGAGCCCGTGCTCCAGCAGGACGACGGCGCCTGGCCGCCCGAGCTGGAGGAGGTCTTCGAGGAGCGCGCCGCCGTCATCGAGTACGAGGGTGAGCTTCCGCGAGCCGAGGCCGAGTACCTCGCCCGTCAGGAGGTCGCGGCCCGCTTCGGGCTGCCCTTCAACGAGCACGACCTCAGCGCCCAGCGCTGCCCCGAGGGCGGCTTCATCGTCACGCCAGCGCCGGGTGCGATCGAGAAGGTCGAGGCCATCGCGGAGCAGGCCCTGGCCCTGGGGTGGGAGCGCGACCAGCTCTTCAACACGCTAGGGCGGCTGATCCGTGGTCGGGAGTATGGCCTGGTCTGCTACCTGCGCCCCGGCTCCCAGGTGGTCGAGGTGACCCGGCAGCGCATCCGGTTCCTGCTGCCCAACGGCATTCACCACCACAACCTCTCCAACCATCGGGTGCCCCAGCCCTGGACGCGACGCCGCGCCGGGCGGGAGGACCCGTGAACCCCTTCACCCTGCGCGCTTGCCCTCCGTCATCGCAAGTTCCCTGGCTCGCGCGCACGCCTCGGGGGCTTCGGCCCCCGGGGCACACCCCTTCACCCTGGGCCGCCTGGCCCACCTGACCCGGAGCTGCTGATGCAGAGCCTCGCTGAGCTGTTGCCCTGGCGTTCCCGCCGCGTGCGGGCCGCCGAGATCACCCACCCGGCCGAGACGGCCACGCAGGAGACGAGCATGGAGAACGAAGAGCTGGACGAGCCCACCCTGGAGGGCGAGCGGGCCCTGGGCCTGGAGGATGAGCAGGCGGTCAACGACGCCGAGCCGGTCACCAGCCAGGCCGCGGGCGAGCCGCCGGAGACGGTGACCGCCGAGGCCCTGTACGCGGCCTTCGCCGGCAACCAGCTCGCCGCGGAGGCGCGCTATGGGGGGCGGGTGCTGCGCGTCCAGGGCACCGTGGCCTTCGTCCGCCGGCACCACTCCCGCGGCATCGACGTGGCGCTCAAGACCTCGGACTACGCCGAGCGGCTGCTGATCGCACCGGCCAAGCCCGAGCGGCGCTGGCCGCTGCGGGTCGCACCGGGGGAGACGGTCACCGTGGATGCGCGGGTGGAGAGCTTCGCCTGCATCGAGCTGCTGCTGGTCGAGGTGGCGGATCAGCCCCGGCCGCGGTCATCGAAGAGTGCGCTTGATCGGCATCCAGGCAACTCCTCCTCTGTCGAATAGAGCCCTGGGTTCTGAGGGATCGCCTTCACTCCCTGGACAGGCCGCCCGATCCACGAGCTGTCATCCAGGGTCGCTGTGTGGAGTCGCACTCGGATGGGCGACTTCTCCAGCCCCTGTACAGCCTTGAATCGGGTCCCCCAACGCGCGCTGGAGTCTCCGGGCCAGCGAAGTGCCTGGGGCTGCACAGCTTGGCGCCGGAACACAGCCACACCGGTTGTTTCGATCTGCTCGATGGGCTCATCCGGCTCCTTCACCACCTCCAACACTCTCACGACACGGGCCCCCGCCACGCCCACCACCAATACCGGGCGTCCATCCGTGAGCGCCTGGCGTATGGGCCGCGCACGCGGCCCGCTGAGCCCCAGCTGCCAGTAGCCGCCGATCCTACGATGCACCTCCTCCTCTGGGGCGTCTTCATCGAGGGCGGAGAGCTTCAGGTCTTCGTGGCCTGTGACATGCCTGAGCCACAGGACCGGGCCACTCGGCTGGAGACCTTGGACCTTGAGCGGGGGGAGGTCTGGGGCAGCTCGCTCATGCTCCACCACATCTCCCGCCTCCTCTCCGCGCACCCAGCGGATCAAGGCACTCGTCGTCGCCCGTGGCGGCACACCGAAGCCCGAGAAGAGCTGGCGCCGGATGGCGTGCAGGACCCGACCAGTGCTGCGGCTCCTGAACCGGGCGACCCGGATCCCACCGATGGTCGCTCCGTCCAACCGCTCGAAGCGGTCACCCATCTCGCCTTCCACCAGCTCAAAGCCAGCCGTTGATGCCAACACCACCGCCTGGGAGGGCATCCGCAGGGCCGCGTCGATGCTGGCGACAGCGAAGTCTCGCAAGACCGGCGCTCTCCTCGCGGCTGCCGTCAGGCCGTCGCGCCGCGAGTGCATGGGCCACAGCTCCCATCCGATGACATCGAGCTCGGGCCGCAGCTCGGCCATCCCCCCCGGAGGCTGAAGGCCAGCCACCCGATGCAGGAAGTTGAGGGCGTTGTTCCACCAGGCTCCCCGTGAGCGCCCGACCTTCGAGACGACCTCATTCATCCATCGGGGGAAGGCAGCACGCCTGAATGCCTCGTAGCGTTCAGGATCGATGGAGCCGTCACCCGGCCCCTGCCCCATCAGAGGGCGCTGGAGCCGGCTCGTCTGCTCGCTCCACCCAGGGTTCACGCTGATGAGAACGTAGGGGGAACTCTTCCTCGGCCGGGCTGCCTCGACGGCCAGGTAGCCCACGTCGTCGCGCACCTGCCTGTCTCCGTCGAGCCCGAAGACGCCGTTGGCCGAACACGCCAAGCGGGATGCCCTGGGGCCCCATCTCTCAGCAAAGGCCTGATGCCATGCAGCCAGGGTAGTCCGGTCGTTGACCTGGACGAGAGCCTCGCCGCGCTCCTTCAGGAACTCCTCGATCACGTCAATCCCCTGTCTGATTGCCGGTGGGCCGGGCGGCCCACGCCCCCGTATCACGAGGGCCGATGCGCCCGTGATAGAACCCCCCTCCCCATCGTCCCCCGCAGGGGAGGAGCACCATCGGCATGCAGGACCTCAAGAAGCTCGAAGACTCGCTGTGGGAGGCCGCCGACCGCCTGCGGGCCAACAGCAAGCTGAACGCGACCGAGTATTCGATGCCGGTGCTCGGCCTCATCTTCTTGCGCTACGCCACGAACCGCTACGACCGCGTCGTCAAGAGGATCCAGGCCCGCCTGCCCAGCCGAGGCGGAAAGACCCGCCCCATCACGGCTGAGGACTTCGCCAGCGAGGGGGCCATCTTCCTGCCCGAGAAGGCCCGCTACGACACCCTCGCGGACCTGCCTGAGAAGGCCGACATCGGCAAGGCCATCAAGGAGGCGATGGAGGCGGTCGAGGCCCAGGTGCCCGAACTCCTCCAGGGTGTGCTGCCCAAGGAGTACCCCAAGTTCGAGCCGAGCCTGCTCCGCGATCTCGTGCGCGTCTTCAACAGCGATGAGCTGCGTCAGCCCACCAGTGATGACATCTTCGGGCGAATCTACGAGTTCTTCCTGAACAAGTTCGCGATGTCCGGTGCGCAGGAGGGGGGCGAGTTCTTCACGCCGCCCTCCCTGGTCCGCACCATCGTCAACTTCATCGAGCCCACCCACGGGCTCATCTTGGACCCGGCGGTGGGCAGCGCAGGCATGTTCGTGCAGGCCGCCCACGCCATCGAGGCGCAGGGGCGCAAGCCCGCTGAGGTCGCGAGCTTCTTCGGCCAGGAGAAGTCCGAGACCAACACCCGCCTGGCCTTGATGAACCTCGCGGTCCACGGCCTGGAAGGCACCATCCAGCAGGGCAACAGCTTCTACAACCGCGTGGACGACAAGGTCGGCCAGTGTGACTTCGTCATGGCCAACCCGCCCTTCAACGTGGACATGGTCGATCCGACCAAGCTCCACGACGACCCGCGCCTGGTCGCCAAGGTCAAGGCGCTGGGCATCAGCAAGAAGACGGAGACCGTCAGCAACGCCAACTACCTGTGGATCCAGTTCTTCTACGGCTACCTCAAACCCCAGGGGCGCGCGGGCTTCGTCATGGCGCAGTCCGCCACCGACGCGGGCCATTGGGAGCAGAAGATCCGGAAGAAGCTCGTCGAGACCGGCGACGTGGACATCATGGTGTCCATCGGCACCAACTTCTTCTACACGCGCTCACTGCCGTGCTCGCTCTGGTTCTTCGACCGGGGCCGGCCCGAAGCCCGCAAGCACCAGACGCTGATGCTGGATGCTCGGGGGGTGTACCGGGTAGTCAGCCGCAAGATCCGAGACTTCTCCGACGAGCAACTCAACAACCTGACCGCCATCGTCTGGCTCTATCGGGGCGAGACCGAGCGGTATCTGGGCCTGGTGCGCAGCTACCTGGAGTCGAGCCGGGAAGCCCTGGGCGACTTGGGCGAAGCGCTGGAGGCCCTGGACGAACCGGACCGCATACTCACCGAGCAGCTCGCCGGCCTGGTAAAGAGTGCTCCCGCGGACGTAGAGGAGGGCCTTCTCGCGGGCTTCAAGGCCACGGTGATGGAGCGAGTCGAGGCCATCAAGAGCCTATCCAAGACCCGCAGCGCGCTCCTGGCAGACTTCGCCAGATGGGAATCAACCCACGCCGAGGTGAGCCCTGCCACCAACGCGGAGCAGGTCGCGCGCCACGACAGCTTCGAGCCCTTCGTAGAGCGGCTTGGGGGGCTGCGTCGCCAGATCAACGAGGTCCACAAGCTCACCACTCGGGCCTTCGACACCGCCCGCCGCGACTTGAGGGCGACGAGGTGGGAGACCTGGAACGGACGGGTGATCGGCAAGCAGCGGGACGAGCTGGACGAGGCCAGGCAGACCGCTCTGGAGGCGATCAAGGCCATCGTCTACCCCTTCGCTCAGGTGACCTGGCTCCAGTCGCGGTTCCCCGAAGGGCAGTTCGCTGAGGTGGCGGGGTTGTGCAAGGTGGTGACCACCGAAGAGATCAAGGACCAGGACCACAGCCTGACTCCTGGTCGCTACGTCGGTGTCGCGCCACCGGAGCCCGAAGATGAAGAGGCGGTAGAGGAGAGGCTGCGGGAGATCCATGCGGAGTTGGCCAGCCTGAACGAGGAGGCTCTGGTATTGGCGGCGGCGATCGCGACCAACTTTGAGGAGTTGGTAGGATGAGAACGATTCTCGGAGGTCGGCTGACCGTTCCCCAAACGTGGGATCTGGCCACAATCGATGAGATCAAGTCGTCGGAGCCAAACTCCTGCCGTTCCGGGCCATTCGGATCGAGTATCAGCCGCAAGTATTTCGTCGATGAAGGAGTACCGGTGATTCGCGGTAGCAATCTCCGTGACGACCTGACTCGCTTTGTCGCTGACGAGTTCGTCTATGTCACCGAAGAGCGGACCCGGGAAAAGTACCGGGCCTGCGTGGTACAGGCCGGTGACTTGGTCTTTACCTGCTGGGGCACCATCGGGCAGGTTGGAATCATCCCCGAGGAAGGCCCCTTTGAGCAGTATGTGGTCTCCAACAAGCAGTTGAAGCTGAGGGTGGACCAGAAGCGGGTAGACCCCCTGTTCCTGTACTATCAGTTGTCCTCCGCAGACGGTGTGGCCTACATCAACAGCAGGGCGAAAGGCACGGCGGTACCCGGTATCAACCTCGGTATCCTCAAGTCCATTGAGGTCGCCGTTCCGCCCCTGCAGGTGCAGAAGGACATAGTCCGGATTCTCTCAGCCTACGACGACCTCATCGAGTGCAACAACCGGCGGATGGCCCTGCTCGAAGAGTCCATCCACCTTCTGTACCGCGAGTGGTTCGTCTACCTCCGCTTCCCTGGGCACGAGCGGGTGGAGGTCGTGGGGGGGGGGCCTGAAGGCTGGGGCCGCGTCACCCTCGGTGACATCCTGACTCTGAAGAGGGGTTATGACCTGCCCAAACGTGCTCGAGTTCCGGGTAACGTTCCCATCGTGTCATCCTCGGGCATCACAGGCAGCCACCACAAGGCGAAAGCCCCGGCACCAGGGGTCGTCACCGGCAGATATGGCACGCTCGGTCAGGTCTACTTCATCGACCAAGAATTCTGGCCACTGAACACGGCCTTGTACGTCCGCGACTTCAAGGGACATTCCCCGCAGTTCTGCTACGCGCTCCTGACGAACCACCTTGATGGAGCAGATGGGGGGAAAGCCGCTGTGCCCGGCGTAAATCGCAATGCGCTTCACAAACTACCTGTGCTCCAGCCCCCTCCAGCCGTTGAAGACGGGTTTACCGAGGTTGCCAAGGGCGTTCTGGAGACCATCAGAGCCCTCCGAGTCCAAAACGAGAAGCTCCGCGAAGCCCGAGATCTCCTGCTCCCTCGACTGATGGATGGCAGAATCCCGGTATGACCGCCTCCGCCTACTCCGAGGACGCCCTACAGCGGGACACCGCCGAGTTCTTCCGCGACACCCTCGGATGGCGCAGCGCCTGGGCCTGGGACTCAGAGAGCTATGGGCCGAACGGCACCCTGGGTCGCCAGGACCAGGGCGAGGTCGTGCTCACCCGCGATCTCGACGCCGCCTTGCGCAAGCTGAACCCTGGCCTGCCCAATGAGGCCTATGTCCAGGCCATCGCCGCGCTCACCACCCCGGGCTCGGGAAAGACCCTCTTCCAGACCAACCGCGAGTTCGCCGCGCTCATCCGCGATCGTGTCCGGGTCAGCTTCAAAGATGGCGAGGGCCAGCCCCGCACCGAGCGCCTGCGCGTCATCGACTTCGACAGCGCCGCGAACAACGACTTCCTCATCGTCCGCGAGCTGTGGATCAAGGGAAAGGTCTACCGCCGCCGCGCCGATCTGGTCGGCTTCGTCAACGGCCTGCCCCTGCTCTTCATCGAGCTCAAGGCCCAGCACAAGGACGTGAAGGTCGCCTACAAGGACAACTTCACCGACTACAAGGACACGATCCCGCGGCTGTTCCACCACAACGCCCTGGTGATGCTGTCCACGGGCGACGAGGCAAGGGTCGGCACCTTCTCCAGCCCCTACGACTTCTTCCACGAGTGGAAACGTCTGGACGAGGACGAGGTCGGCGTCGTGGACTGGCAGACCATGTTGCGCGGAATCTGCGACAAGCGGCGATTCCTCGACATCATCGAGAACTTCATCCACTTCGACGACAGCCCCAGCGGTGGCCCCATCAAGGCCCTGGCGGCGAACCATCAGTACCTTGGCGTCAACCGCGCCTACCAGGCCGTGCAGGACCGTGAGGTTCGCGAGGGCAAGCTGGGGGTGTTCTGGCACACCCAGGGCAGCGGCAAGTCCTACTCGATGTACTGGCTCACGCAGAAGGTTCACCGGAAGCTGGCCGGCTCCTTCACGTTCATCATCGTGACGGACCGCGACGAGTTGGACAAGCAGATCGTCAAGACCTTCGTAGGCTGTGGCGCGGTGACTGAGGCCAAGTCCGCCGTGGTCCACGCCAGCAGCCGCGCGGACCTCAAGAAGCTGCTGGCCGAGGACCACCGCTACATCTTCACGCTGATCCACAAGTTCGATGTCGAGGACAGCGAGCCCGTGACGCTGAGGGACAACGTCATCGTCATCGCGGACGAAGCCCATCGGACCCAGAACGGCAAGCTCGCGGAGACCATGCGCCTGGTGCTGCCCAACGCGGCCTTCATCGCCTTCACCGGCACCCCCCTGATGAAAGACGAGGAAGACCAGCTCACGCGCGACACCTTCGGGGACTACGTCTCCCGCTACGACTTCAAGCGGGCCGTCGAGGACCGAGCCACCGTCAAGCTCTACTACGACAACCGGGGCGAGAAGCTCCAGATGGTTGACCCCGCCATCAACGAGCGCATGGCCGCGGAGCTGGCGAAGCACGACCTGGACCAGGACCAGACCCAGCGGCTGGAGCGCGAGCTGCGGCGGGACTACCACATCCTCACCAGCGAAGAGCGGCTGGAGCGGATCGCCCGCGATCTCAGCATCCACTACGCGAGCCGCTGGCAGACGGGCAAGGCCATGCTGGTCTGCCTGGACAAGGTCACCTGCGTCCGCATGTACAACCTGATCGAGCGCTTCTGGCAGGAGGAGGTCGTTCGCCAGGAGGCGAAGGTGCGCGGTCTGACCGAGCAGCGGACGCTCGTGACGCAGAACCCCCCGAACGCCTCCGAGGACGACCGGGCGCGGCTGCTGGCAGCGGTGGAGCAGCGCATCCAGCGGGCCGAAGCGAAGCTCGCCTGGCTGCGGGAGACCGAGGCCTGCGTGGTCGTCAGCGAGGAGCAGAACGAGGTCAAGCGCTTCAGGAAGTGGGGCCTCGACATCGTGCCGCACCGAAAGAAGCTCAAGGAGCGGGACCTCGACAAGGAGTTCAAGAACCGGGACCACCCCTTCCGGCTGGCCATCGTCTGCGCGATGTGGTTGACCGGCTTCGACGTGCCCCACCTGGCCACGCTCTACATCGACAAGCCCATGAAGGGGCACACGCTGATGCAGGCGATCGCCCGCGCCAACCGCAAGGCGCCCGACAAGAACAACGGGCACATCGTGGACTACAACGGGATGCTCAGGAGTCTGCGCGCCGCCCTGGCCAAGTACGGCAAGAGCGGCGGCTCCGGAGAAGGCGGGGGGCAGGGTGGCGAGTTGCCGGTCACCGAGGATCTGGACGACCTGGAGGAAAAGTTCATCGAGGCCATCGCCGCCTGCGTGGAGCATCTCCAGTCCTGCGGCTTCGACATCCAGAAGCTCATCGACGCGGTTGGCTTCGGGAAGTGGGCCTTGCTGAGCAAGTCCAGCGAGGACTCAGCGGTCAACGCCGTATGTCGGACTGACGAGACCCGCGCCCGCTTCGAGGTCCTGGCCCGCGAGGTGTTCAAGAAGCGCAAGGCCCTGGTCTCCGAGCCCCATCGCATCAAGCCCCACCGACAGCGCGCCGACGCCATCGACGCGATCTACAAGAAGCTGCAGGACAACAAGGCCGAGGCGGACATCAGCGCGGTGATGATGGCCCTGCACGGTGTGGTGAGCGATGCAATCACGCACGCAGGCCCTACGCGGATGCCTGGAGCGGAGTCGGGCAAGGTCTACGACATCAGCCACATCGACTTCGACCGGCTCAAGGCCGAGTTCGCCAAGAACCCGAACAAGAACACCGCGGTCCAGTCCCTCAAGGAGGCCATCGACCGCAAGCTCCAGCGCATGGTGCAGCAGAACCCGCTGCGGACGGACTTCTACACGCGGTACATGGCCATCATCGCGGAGTACAACCGCGAGACCGACCGGGTCACCATCGAGAAGACCTTCGACGAGCTGGTCAGGCTGGTCGGAGAGATGGGCGAGGAGGACCAACGGGCGGTACGCGAGGGGCTCGACGAGGAGAACCTGGCGGTGTTCGATCGCCTAGTCGCCAGCAAGGGCGACACGCTGGACACGCGCACGCGGAACCGGGTCAAGGAGGTCGCTCGGCAGCTCCTCGACGCGGTGAAGGCTGAGCTGGCGAAGTTGGAGCACTGGAAGGAGAAGCGGCAGACCCAGGCGCAGGTGAAGCGCCTGATCTACGACTACCTCTACAGCGAGGAGACTGGACTGCCTGTCGAGGCTTACTCGGAGGCGGAGGTAGAGGAGTTGGCGGAGGTGGTCTACCTGCACGTCTACGAGCAGTATGAGTCGGCGGCGAACTCGGTGTACTCGGATGAGGATGGGGGGGTGGCGTGAGCGATAAGTCCATGCCGAACGGCGCAGCACGCCTCCTGGCACGCCTTCAGAAAGGAGACTCGTTCGGGATCCCCAGCGTCTACCCTGGCTGGGCGACCTTCAGTGACCATGCGCAAGTCTACCTGGAGAGTGCTGTTGCCGTTGCGAGCCACGGCCCTCCTGCGGACTTCGCTGTGTTCTCAGCGCTGTTCTGCCTCCGGCATGGGCTTGAGTTGTGGCTCAAGTGCATCATTCGGAACGAACTGATCGACAGCTTCCTGGTGGCCGCCATGGCCGATGAAGGCTTACCGCTCCCCGATGTCCTGGCCGCAGTACCGGGTCTAAGGACCGGACAACACGCCGCCATCACCACCGCCTTGGTAGTGCTCCAGAACGTCAGGGAACGGCGCCTCGTCTATCCAGAGTGCTGGACAGAGAATCTGTCCGAGACCGAGAGTGCCCTCAATTTCCTTCGGGCGAATCGTGACCTTTCGCGCAACTACTTCGCTGATGTCTGCCGCGTTCAGGTCTCTGGTCATCGGCTCGACAAACTGTGGACGCAGGCGAAGGCAACGATCACCGGAGGCCTTCACCGGGAAGTGGCGTCAACGGCCCCTATGTACTTCCAAGAGCCAGTCGTCGCGGCCTCGGAGATCGAGAACGCCGTCCTACTGATGCACCACCTCGACCCGGGAGGAACCGTGCTTCGATATCCCGAGGAGAGGTCTGGTGAGCCGAATACCGAGTTGCCGGCTATGCACTTACCCGCGCTGTCGGCCCTGGCTGGCAGCCTCAACAACACGCTCATGGCCTACTCTGCTGTACGGAGCGAAGTGTATGACCTTGCGACTCTACGTTCGCCCCGACTTCGTTGGTGATTGATGAGTTCCTACGAGAAGATCCTCCATAGCTTGCTGAGCGAGACCTCACGGTTGGAGGTTCGTCTCGCAGTGTGCGACAGACTCCGAAAGATCGATAGCCAAGGGACCGACGCCATGAAAGCGGCTCCCATCTTGTTCGGTCTTGTGCAGCCAGCCATGGTCGAGGGGGTACTGTTGGCCCTTGCAAGATTGTATGACCGGAATGGCGATCGCAGTGTCTGGAAACTCCTGAAGGTCGCGCAGGGCACCATCAAGCAAATCCCGTGGTCGAAGCCGCCCACGCACGCTGATCTGACTCGCCAACTCGGTGCTCTCGCCCATCACGAGTCCACCCTCGACACGTTGAGGACGCTTCGCGACAAGAGTATTGCTCACGTTGACAAGGAGTACGCCGATGACCCCAGTACCTTCTCGTCAGTGAATTCGATCCCGGTTCAGGACCTCATCTCACTGCTCCGCGCCACGCAGGGCCTTTTGGCTGAACACTGTTCCTGGTTCGGAGCGCCTTGGCCGATCAGTATGGCGGGCGTCGTAGAAGTCGGAACTCAGCAGATGGTCGATGGGCTCTTGGACATTCATCGGAGTGGGGTTGAGCGGCGCGCGAAAGACTGTCTTCCTGAGCCCTAACCCGTAGACATTCGGAACTTCATCCCAGGCGTGGGGTGGCAAAGGTCGTGGTCGGAAGGTCTCCCCCGACGGTCCCTGGGGCGTCCAACCTCGTCCCAAACCGACCCCCGCGATACTCCGAGCACAACCGATGGTCCTCTCCATCGCTGGGAGCCAGCCCTCCCAGATGGATCGTCGGCCCTGGGGCCTCGCAGGTTCGACTCCTGCCTCCATCTACCCTCCAGAACCACATGGTTCCGGCCACCCTTCCGGCCCTACGTTCTGGACCCCGCCACGTCGGCCTTCACCCCGCGGGAGAGGGTGACCCTTGTGGACACCCCCGACCCGGAGCTACGCCACCTGGCGCACCGGCCACTCGCCCGCCTCGCGCAGCCGTCGCCGCAGTGTCGTCCGACTCAGCCCCAACGAGGCCGCGGTCTCCTTGAGGCTGTGCCCCTGCCGCAGCATCGCGAGCGCGGGTCGCAGATCCAGCTCCACGCGCGGACGCCCGCAGTGCTTGCCCTGGGCCTGGGCTCGCCGCACGCCTGCAACGACCCGCTCGCGCAGGATGTCCCGCTCCAACTCGCTCACCGCAGAGATGATGGTGAACATCGCCTTGCCCATCGGCGTTGAGGTGTCGACCTGCTCACGAAGACTCAGGAAGTCCACGCCGAGCACGCGGAACTCGTCCAGGGCGGTGAGCAGGTGCCGGGTGTCTCGCGCGAAGCGGTCGAAGCGCCACACCGCGACCACGTCCAGGCGGCCGGCGCGGGCCTCGGCCATGAGCTGGTCCAGAGCGGGGCGGGAGTCCACGCTGCCCGAGACGCCCTCGTCGGTGAACTCGCGGGTCTGCCAGCCGCGCTGCGCGGCGACCTGGCGCAGCTCGTCGAGCTGGAGCTGCACGTCCTGGCCGTGGCCGGTGGTGGAGACGCGGGCGTAGAGGGCGGCGCGGGTGGGCTTCATGGTGGACTCCTGCCCTCTGTTGTAGAGGGCAGGGGCCGGAAGGGCTGTCCGAATCGTTCCCCAGCTCCGAACGCCGCCCGGATCCCCCGCGCCCGCCGCTCGCCCACGGTCTCCTCCTGCCAGAGCACATCCCACTCCCGCTCGACGGCCTCCTCCAGGTCCCAGCACCAGGCCGGGCGCTCGGCCTCGCCGCAGACCCCGTGCAGCAGGGCCTCGGGCTCGATGACGAAGCGCCCGCGCTGACCCCAGGGCGCCGCCTTCGACGCGCGCCGCCGCGCCGCCGGCCTCATCCAGTCGGAGGGGAACGCGATGTGGTCGGTGTAGTCGGGCAGCCCGTCCTCCAAGGGCTCGCCGGATCGGGCCAGCCCGGAGAGCTCTTCGGCGGCTTCGTCCTCGGCTCGGGTCAGCGGTGCGTCCCAGCTTCGCCCAACCGCTGCCCGCCGCCGGTTGCTGTCCATCGAGACCAGGGTGTCGGGGCTGAGGAGCGCGACCCGGGCGAGCAGGCCAGCCGCTCTCCGGTTCCGCGGTCCCATGCCCAGGACGTGCAGGCGCTCGGGCTGGACGGCTCGGAGCAGCTCCGCGACCTCGTCGTCGCTGGCGGCGGCCTTGTTTCCGGGGATCGCCGGGGTGAAGGGCACCCCGAGGATGCGCTGGGCTCGGCGCCAGCCCCCGACCAGGCTGCCGGGCCCCCGCTGGAGGGGCACGATCAGCTCGACGCCGTGGGCCTCGACCAGGAAGGTGATCAGCCGCGCCCACCGCTCCAGGCGCTGCGCGGAGACCTCGGCGTCCCCGACCTTGTCCGGCGCGACCACGGCGAGCTGCCGCCCCAGGGTCTCGGCCAGCTCGGCGTAGCGGTCGAGTCTCCAGCGCCAGCCCGCCTCGGTGATCGACTCCTCGGGGGTCTCGCTGAACGCGCCGCTGTCCACGAACACCCGCGCCCCGGTCCCGGCCAGCGCCAGCAGGGCTTCCTTGAGCCCAGGCCGCCGCAGCTCCATCACCGAGATGCCCACGGGCTGCCCGATGGAGGTCCACCCACGCACCTCGCCCGGGTGCAGCGTGCCCGAGGCGTACCAGCGCACCTGCAGCCGCCGCACGAAGCCCGCCGCGGCGAGCATCCTCTCCAGCTCAGGCCGGCGCCGCGCGAGGAAGTCCTCGAGTTCGGCGGCCTCCACGCCCTCGGGCAGTCGGTCGCGCACCCGCTCCACCAGCGCCTCCAGGCGCATCAGGCCGCCCCGCGTGCGCAGGCCCCGTCCAGCAGCTCCCAGCGCGCCTCACCCGCGAGCGGCCCAGCCTCCCAGCGCAGCTTGTCCACCGAGGGCAGGCCCTGCCTCGACCCGGCCCGCGCTCCGCTCGGAGCCTTACCGCGCACGCAGGCCACCGGCCTCAGCCCCTTGCCGCGCAGGGCCTTGTAGGGGGCGCCGTCCTCGGATGCGAGCTGGTAGGTGACGAACAGCCAGCCTTCCTCGGCGTCCCCCCGCACGCTCCGCGGCGCCAGGTCCAGCAGCCGGCCGGTCAGCATCGAGGCCGCGTTGCGCACCGTGCCGTCGCTCGCCACGCGGGTCAGCTCGACGATGTTCTGCGGCGACACGGCACCCCGGTCCCAGCGCCCGGTGGGGTGCCCTGCCGTCGCCACCGCGACCAGGCGCTCGCCGTAGCGGGCCCCCAGCGCGTACATGAGCCCGCGCGGGTTGATGTGCGGGAGGTGGAGGTGGTGCCGCGCAATGAAGTCCGCGGCGGTGCCCTTGCCGACGTTGACCAGGCGCAGGCGCCGGTCGGGCCGCAGCGCGTCCTCCAGCACGGCCTCGGCAGCCCAGCGGGGCAGCTCTCCGGAACCCTCGCGCCGGTCGTAGCGGCCCAGGTCCAACCCGCTCCAGCGCATCGGGTCAGCCTCCATCGCGAGGGCGACCACGTCGAGGGCCAGTTGGATGCGCTCGGCTTCGCTCCAAGGCCGCCCACGGTGGTCTCGCCGCGGGATATGAAGCAGCATGGGCAGGTCGGCCTGGGTGAATTCGACATCGTTGGTCCCTGCGGGTGTCTCCACCGCCCAGCGCAGCTCAGACTCCTCCATCAGGTCCCAGGCCGCGACCAAGGCCCGCCGCGCGACCCCCCAAGCGCTGTGCCCGTCGAAGGCCCGAGGGTCCGGATCCGGTCCCGCCCGGTGTCCCCGCTCGCCGGGTCGAGGGGCGCCGCGGTACCCGAAGCGCTCGAAGAGGTTGAAGCCCGCCTCGGCCAGGGCCTGGTCGAGGGCCCGCTCCAGCTCGGCTTGATGGCGGCGGGCGAAGCGGCGCAGCTCCACGGCCTCGATGCCCGGCGGCGGGGTCTGGGTCAGCCGGTCGATGATGTCTTGGAGCGCGAGCATCCACCACCCCTCGGCAGGTTCACGACCCGCCCGTTCCGGTTCAGGTGTGGGGCTGGCCCAGGGCCTGCCGATGTGCCCGCCAGCGCAGGAAGGCGAGGTTCTGCGCGCTCAGACGAGTGAAGGGCGGCAGGCCGACCAGGGGCTGATGCACCACGGGCCGGGTCGGGTCGTCGTCTGCGTCCAGGTCGAAGCTCTCGGTGAGGAACAGCACGCCGTCCTCGGTGTCCACCAGGACCTCGCCCTCGGGGAAGGCCACCACCCATACGGTCTCCTCGGACTGCTCGACGTGCTCGGCACCCGCGCCGCGGGCGGCGACGGGCAGCTCCTCGTCCAGCTCGGGCAGCAGGTCGATCCAGTCCGTCTCGGGGCCAGCCCGCAGCACCGCGAAGGCCGCCTGCTCGACGGGGCCCACCCGCTCAACCAGCTCCAACACCGCGTCCGCCGCGACCTCACCGACCCAGGTGTTCAGATCGACGAAGACCTCGGCCACCAGACGGTGCAGGTCGTGGCGAACGATCCAGGCCAGGTCACCCGACTCGACAGGAGGCCGAAGGTCGCCGGGGATGGGGGAGCCCGGCCGCTCCAACTGCTGCCGGAACAGGGTCTGCATGGACCACGAGGGCCTCAACGCGACCATCCCGGCCTCGCGCATGGCGGCCTCCAGCCCGAGCAGTGGCGCCTGCAACGCCGGCCAGCGCAGCGAAGGAGTCTCCGACTGCCGCTCTCCCAGGCCCAGGCGCAAGTCGTCGAGCAGCTCCTCGGCCCGGATACGCTCCTCCTCCAGGCGCGCCTCGCTCAGCGGCCCCCAAGCACCGTAGCGTCGGCTCCGCAGCACCTCGGCCAGCTCCCGCGCCTGTCGCCCCTCGGGGTAGCCCACGCCGAAGCGCTCGGTCCAGCGCCGCAGGGCCCCGGTGAGGGCCTCGCCCAGGGCGACATCCTCCTCTCGGCTGCGCGGACGGGGTCCGGTCGCGCGGGCCTGGGCCAGGCGAAGCTGACGGTCGAGGACCTCGGCGTGTCGCTCGACGAAGGCCCGCAGCTCGGGCTCGCTCAGCTCGGGGTTGCGCTCCCGCATCCGGGCGAGGATCTGGTCCAGGGTCAGCCTCACGGCACATCCAACCGCTGTACCCGCAGCCGTTCCAGGTAGACGGGTCCCAGCGCCGCACCGCCGTTGCGCAGGGCGCCGAAGACCAGGGCGACGGTCTCCAGGTCGAAGGCCATGCTGGCGCTGTTGCCCGGCCCGAAGCCAATTCCCGCCCGGCCCGCTTCGGTCAGCAGGCCGGGGTTGGCGTAGGCCGCGGCGTTGTCGCTCCAGAGGAAGGAGGCCGTGTGCAGCGCGGCGATGCGCAGCGCGAGGACCCGAAGCGAGGCGACGCTGGCGACCGGAGCAGGGCTCTGCCGCGTGCCGCTGTCCCACAGGGTGGGCTGGACCTGGGCCGCGCCGTCGTGCCCCCAGCGCAGCTCCAAGCCCGCACAGCCTGCCGCTCCGAGGCCATTATCGGTGGCCCAGCCCAGGTACACGCCCTGGTAGTCCGCACTCAGGCTGAGCGTGGAGATGCGCGCGACGACCCGCACCACATCGGAGGCGCCCAGCGACGGGATCAGCTCCTTCACCGGCACCCGGATCTGCGGCGCGGTCAAGGTCGCGGTGTCCAGGTCGGTGGCGCTGTCGGGGCTCAGCCGCAGCCCGAGCCCATCCACCACGGCCACCCCCGAGAGGTCGTTGCCATCGTTGTCCACGGTCCAGCCGACGCCGTCCGAGGTCGTGATCTCGCCTGCGCTGGGGCTCAGGTCGCCCTCGGCGGTCCAGTCCAGGGCGTACTCGTCCAGCCATCCCGTCCGCGTCGGACCCTGGCCCAGGGGCCACATCTCAGGACCCCGTCGTGCTGGCGTACCAGCTCAAGGCAACGGTCGTGGGCGCGGTGTCGGTCTGGAGGTAGAGCGCCGGTGCTTCGGTGTGGTCCGAGGTCGGGATGGGCCGCTCGGCGTAGGGCTGCTGGGCGATGGCGACCTGGCCCTCGCCGCCCATCGCGTCACCGGCCGTGCCCACGCGGGCGACCTTGAAGTCGGTGTCGCCCTGGAGGTGGACCTCGCGCACGCCGCGGGAGAAGCGGATCTTCGCGGTGGTCGCGTCCAGGCTGAGGGTGACGTAGCCGGCGCCCTCTACGCCCGAGGCGCTGCCCTCGTTGTCGGCGAGGGTGATCTCGGTGCTCATGTACGCTCCAGGGTCGCGGTGGCCCGGGTGCCGGGGCTCAGCTCGGTGAGTGCGGCGTGCAGGGGATCGAGTTGGAGGACAGGCAGCCCGGTGATGTGGAGGTGCGCGGGCTTGAGGCGGCTGAGCACGTCCCGCGCCAGCTCCTCGTTCCAACCCGAGAGCGCCACGCCCGCAGGCCAAGGGATGCCGAAGGCGCCGCGGCGGCGGACCAGGCCCCACCACCAGTGCTCACCGGGCTGCACGGGCAGGAGGACGTGCCCGCCACGGCGGTAGACCGCGCGCACGCCCTCGGCGGTGAACACGCGGAGCAGCAGGTCACGGGAGGCGTCGGTCGGAGCGCTGGGGGCGATGAGGGTTGGGGCGCTGCCCAGCGTGGCGAGGCGCTTCACGCGCTCCCCCAGGGTCTCCACGTCCAGGCCCTGGTCCGCCTCCCGCAGCGTGCCGTCCACCAGCATCGGCGGGGTGAAGCCCTCGGCCAGGTCCCCGAGAGACAGCACGTCCGAGGCGCCCAGCGTCGTCACCGAGGGCCGCAGCGCCGCCTGCACCCGAGTCACCAGGCGCTCCAGGTGACGCCCGAGGAAGGCGCCAAGGCTCGCCTCTCCAACGCCCTTGGGCAGCCGCGCCCGGAGCCGCTGAACCACCCGGGCCAGCAAGGCCAGGGCCCAGAAGCGAGGCCCAGGCATCTCCTGAAGCCGATGCGCCCGCGCCGTCGCACGCAGGTCCAGGCCCTCCAAGCGCTTCGCCCGCTCGACCTCCGACCGTCGCAGCCCTCGCCGCCAGCGCTCCAGCAGGTCTTGCAGCACCATCAGGGCCCAGGGGTCCAGGGCGTGGTCCACCACGGCCTCGTCCAACGCCTCAACGTGGGCCTGGAGCTGCGCGTCCCGCAGGCGCGGCGTGCGCCCGTGGATGTTCCCGAGCCCGAGGAGCCACCCGCGCAGGTCGGCCCAGCGCACGCGCGTGCCCGGCGTGCTCGCCCAGGGCAGCAGGACCGGCGGCGCCATACTCACCGCGCCCGTTCCAGGTGCAGGCCCACCGCGCCCACGCCGATGGCCGCGAGCCCGGAGGCGAGGTGCAGCCATCCACCTGTGCCCAGGCTCACGATGACCAGCACGATCACCGCGGACAGGGCCACGGCAGCCGGCGGGCAGTCCTGGCGATGCGAGCCCATCAAGCCTCCCCCATCTCCGAGCCCATCACGAAGGGCATGCCCATCGAGGGCGATGGGGAGCCGCCCAGCAGCTCGGGGAAGCTCTCCACGTCCAGCCCGGCCTGCTCGAAGGCATTCTGGACAAGCTCTTGGAAGGCCACCTCGGGGGTCAGGAGATGCTGCCCCTCGGCCAGGCGCAGGGTGCCGTCGGCCTCCCGCACGGCGATGCCCTGAGTGACCAGGACCTCTCCGGCGAGCAGCACGCAGCGCTCGACAATCTGCCCCAGCTCTTCGGGGTTGAGCGCCGCGCCGCAACGCAGGGCCGCTTCGATCGCCGGGGCGAGGACGGCGCTCATCGCCTGGGGGTCGATGTCGCGGAGGGGGGTGAGGAAGTCGGACACAGCGGTCTCCAGGGCTCAGGCGAGCCGCTCAAAGTGAAGGTGGGGCGGGGTGCGCTCAACGAGGGCCTTCACACCCAGGGCCTGAGCCACGGCGACGAGCACCTGGAGCTGCTGCGAGGAGAGTCCCCGCGTCCGCAGATCCAGCGCGTCCCCGCGCATGTGCCGGCTGAGGAAGACGCCCTGGGCCGCGAAGCCCGCCAGGACCGGCGCCATCGCCGCGACGGTGTTGGGCACCGCGAGCAGTGCCGCGACGATCTGAGGCCCGTGCCCGCGGCGGTAGAGGTCGTAGAGGTTGTCCCCGAGCCGGCGCTTCTTCACCAGCACCGCGGCCTGGGCCTCGGGCGTGCGCACCCCGGAGGTCACCACGATGGGCACCTCCATCGGCACGTTTGCCCGGTACAGCGCCAGGAAGGTCAGCAGACCAGGGTTCAACACCACCCCCGGCTTCACCCACACGCCGGGCAGCCCCTCCAAGGGCTGAACCCCGGCGAGCACGTCCCTGGTTGGCGGCGTCGGCAGCGCAGCAGGCCCCGGCGACGACGGCGCCCCCGAGGTCGCCAGCATCATCACCAGGCCACCCAGCCCCAGCCCACCCACGATCAGCATCCCGCGGTTCATCACGCTGCCGCCTCCCGCCGCGCGTCCGCCAGCAGGCTGCGCGGCAACCTCCGGCCCCACCAGTAGGACGCGGCCTCGTTCAACTCGGTGAAGCGCAGCCCCGACCGCGGCGCTCGCTCCAAGAACTCCCGCCACCCGGTCTCGGTGAAGGGAAGCACGCGCCGCCCCTTGGCCGCCGGCCCGCTCAACACCACCAGGCCGGTGCCCTCGATAACGGGCAGCTTCTGGTACTTCTCGACGTGGGAGGAGCGCACCGCCGCCATCAGCCGCAGCAGCTCCAGCCCGCCCACATCCCAGGCCCGGCTCAAGAACGCCTCCGAGGCCCGCGCCCGCCAGTTCAACCCCGGCCAGGGGTCGGTGTAGGGGCTGTTGCGCCGCTTCACCGAGGCGAGGATCGTCCCGTCCAGCTCCGCGTCGGCCTCCACCGGCCAGGGCACCCGCAGCGCATCCGGCCCCAGGCCCAGGGTCTTGGCGAACTCCTCCAGCGTCCGCTCCGACCAGGCCGCCGAGCCCGCCTCGCGCAGGGACACCCGCTCCACGCCGCTGAACTCCCACAGTCGCCCGATCTCCGCGAAGCGCAGCTTCTCCGGGTCGTAGGCGTCGGGCGTGGCGAGACGCATCCCCTCGTACACGGGCATGTTGGCTGAGGCCGGGTTCTCGTCGGTGGAGGGCGCCACAGCCACGGGCCGGTCCCGCACCACATACATCCACTCCGCCCAGGGCCAGGCGTCCCGGTCCCACTTCGCCAGCTCGGCCAGCTTGCCCCCGGCCTCGTCCCGCAGGCGCGCAGCCTCCGCGGGGTCCGACGCCCGCTCCGCACGACGGAAGCGCGTGTCCACCGCCCGCAGGATGTTGCCCGCAGCGTCGGAGAGCTCTCGCCGCCGCTTCGCCACCTCGGCAGCCTTCTTCTTCTCCAGCAGCTTGCGCGTCTTGTCCGGATCGCGGCTGATCAGCAGCAGCACGTCCTCGGCACCCATCTCCGACTGCGCGCCCGGATTGTTCGTGTCCCGGTCCTGCGACTTCACGAGCTGGGTCAGCCAGCCGCGCTTGCCCTGGATGAGGTTGAAGCGCAGCCCATCCATCGAGCGCCGCGCGAAGTAGTAGTAGATGCCGATGGTGTCGAGCGTGTTGCCCTGGCGGACCCCGCGCCCGTTGCGCTGCTGGAGGGTCGCGGGCTCCCACGGCAGGTCGATGTGGTGGATGGCGCAGGTGCGGGTCTGGAGGTCCACGCCCTCGTAGGCGACGGCGTTGGCGATCACCACGTCGTAGAGCGGGGCGACCTCCTCGTCAGGGTTGCCGTTGAAGGCCTCCGCGATGCGCTGGCGCTCAGCGGGTGTCTTGGCCATCTCGGCGTTCAGGATGGCGATGCGCTCCGGGTCGATACCCTGGTTGACCAGCACCTGTCGCATCCACCAGTGCGCCGCGGTGTTGTCACAAAAGATGATGTGACCGCAGTGCCGGTTCGCCAGCACGCGGCGGGCGCATGCGAGGAACTTGGGGCTGTCCGCGTGGACCTTGGCCTTCTGCGCCTTGCGCCAGTCCATGCCCTCCATGCGGGCGTGGATGGACACCAGGCTCATGCGGGCGAGCAGGCCCAGGATGGCGCGCTTCTCGGTTGGGTCGTCCGAGGCGAGCGCCTCTTCGATCTGCGCGCTGTAGTCGTCGTAGAGCCCCTCCTGCTCGTCGTCCATGTCCACCTCGACGACCTTCACCTTGGGCTCAGGAAGCTCCAGCCCCACGTCGTCGGCGGTCTTGAAGTCGGCGTAGCGGAACAGCAGGTCCCGCAGCTCGTCCAGGTTGCGGAAGCCGACCACCGCGCCCCGGTCTTGGGCCTGCATCGCCGTGTTCAGGACCGTGCGCAGCTCGACCTGCATGTAGCGGCTGATGAACGCCTCGGGGTTCGTGATGCCCGTCGCGGTCCACAGCTTGGGGTCCACGAGCTGGAGCAGGTTGTAGAACTCCAGCGGCGAGTTCTTCGCCGGGGTCGCGCTCAGGAGGAAGACCCCGCCGCCGCCGCTGCGCTTGCGCACCGAGGCCGCGCGGAAGTCGAGGTTCCAGGCCCGGTCGCTGCCCTCACCAGGGTTGCCCATGAAGCGCGGAACGCCCCCCTCACGGGACTCGGGCAGGTAGAGGTTCTTGAAGTTCTGGAAGCCGTGAAGTGTTTAGGGCACCGGTGTTGTTCAAGCTGGGTGGGGACTACGAGCCCGAGCGGCCAGTCCGGGGGTGCCGGCGTTCGTGAAGGCGGCTCGCGTGCGCCCGGCGTGACGCGCCACCGACCTCAGAAGTCGAACCGCATCTGCTTGGCGTCCTCGACCTCCTCGCCCTGCTCCTCCTCGTCGAAGTACCCGTGTGGATGATCGCGCACGACCGCGCGGGCGAGGTGCAAGGGTGACGGCCATCGCAGCGTGCGGTCCCAGGTAGGTGCGATGCGGCAAAGGATGCCGATCTGCTGGAGCAGGGCTTCGCGCGCGAAGGGGCCGGGGTCGAGCACCTGAAGCTCCGTGACGCCGAGCGCGTGCCAGTCCTTCTTCAAGGCATTCGGCTTCGCGGCGAACCGCGTGCTGTCGCGGGCGCTCCACTCGTTGCTCATGACCGCCGATCCCGCGAGCACGCACGTCGGGGCGACACCTTCCGCACCTTCCACCGCCATCAGGCGGAACGGGGTGTGGGTCGCGGGTCGGAGCGACGACGACCACTCACCCGTACCAGCGGGTCGGAGCACTTCACTGGTGACGGTTCGAACTCGCACGACGGCTCGATTCTCGCCCATCATCCACGCTTCGAGGCGAGCGTCGGACTGGTCGGCCAGGCACTTCCAGAAGCGCCGACACCCGAAGGCGTCGAACAGAAGCACGGCCTTGCGGTCGCCGAAGCGACCGTTGAGCGCGTTGACTGCCCGCTCTACGAGGGCCTTGGCCTCGCTGTCGCTGTTCCTCGCCTGGTCAGACGCGAGGAAGCTGGCCGTCGCTTGGTCGAGCGGCACCCAGCCCTGACCATCTACGAAGCCCCAGGCGTCGCGCGTGCCGAGCGAAACCGCCACGAGGTTCACGACGTAGCTGGCCCGCCAGCCAGTGGTCCTGCTGGTCAGGCGCGCCCCGTAGATGCCGACCACGAGCGTGTCGTCGTCGCATCCGAACTCGGGGAAGGGGCGCAGGAAGAAGCCCGCGCTCCGAAGGAGGTCGCCCACCGCGTTGGAGGCGGCGTGTTCGCGGAACTCATCGTCCGTCTTGGCGACGGCGGCCTTCTTCGCGCTCGGGGCCGACCCGCTGGTGATGAACTGCGTGGCGGCCCCGCGCGACGCGAAGTAGCGACGCAGCGCAGGCTTCGGGTCCGCCAGTCCGTCCTTCTTGCGTGGGTCGTCCTTCGCTGCCGTGTCCGTCTCGATGATTGCGGCGATGCGGGTGCCATCCTCGCTGAGCGTGGTCAGCCAACCGTCGGCCCACTTCTCGATCGCCGCTCGCTCGTGCCGCTCCAGCAGGTACCGTTCAGCAGCATCGGGGCGCACGAAGCGGATGGCGAACGGCCCGACCACGAGGTCCTCGTTGTCGTCGAGGTCCTTCAACCGCGACTTCAAGTCCGCGAGCGCGTCCTTGTCCCGTTCGTGCGCGCCGTGCGCGAGAACCCTGGCGAGGGCGTCACGGACACGGCGACGCTGGTCAGCGTGGGCGTACACCACGGCGACGCGCAACTCCACGCTGGTCGCCGCATGGTCGAGGCCGAGGGGCAAGCGGGCCGCCTTCTTGGTGTGGCCTGCCCGGACGCGGCGCGTCTCGAGCGTGATGGCACGGGCGTCGTCCGCGAGCACGTCCCGCATGTGGTGCGCGACGCACTCATGGAACCACGTGCCGACTCCTCGACCGAAAGGGTTCTTCTGCGGCTGCTTCGCGAAGCCTGTCCGCACGACTCCGGTGGGCACCGGCTCTTGATCGAGCCGAGGCAGCGGGTCGAGGCTGGCGCCGTACAACACCTCGGCAGCACCGTCGGCCCAGGACGTCAGAAAGCCCCCCTCGCCACGCCACTGGGTCTTGACCCGACCTCGAAGCAGAGGCGTGTCGGGACTCAACTCGGCCCATGCGTACTTGGCCCCCTTCGCGAACCGCCAGCTCGGCGCGAGGCGCACGAGGCTGGCCTGGATGGACAGCACCGGGTCTTCGATTCCGGGGACGGTGATCAGGTGGAGCGTGAGCTTGTGCATGGCGGCATCGTCCTTCTTCGGGACGTGCAGCAGGTTGCCCCACGACAACAACGCTGCGTCGGAGTCCAACCGCCATCGGACAGGTTCGCTGTCGGTTCGCATCGGACGCTCCGCGAGGCGATGCGCCATCTCCCAGATGCCCACGTCCCACACCCATCGCTCCTGCATGGTGGGGGACAGCCCAGGTCGGCGCGTGATGAGGTCACCGACCCGCACATTTTCGGGATGCAGGGCAGGCACGGCCTGCGCGAGCGGGGTGCGCGGATTGCCGAGCACGCGCGCCTCCCAAGCCCCGATCGCCGTCTTGAGCTGCTCGGCGCTGATGAGCTTGCGGGACACGATGAACGCCCGGCCGCTCTGGGCCCGTCGCTCCAACGCCACGAAGTCGCCCGTCATGACGCGGAGCGCAGCGGCGAGCCCTCCGTAGGGGAGCTTCCGATACTCGCCTGGGCTGGACTTCAAGTCGGCTTCCAACCCATCCCACGTCCGCGCGAACTCCTCGCCGGGCCGGTAGACCCACACCCTGCCGAAGTCCTCGTCCTTCAGGCGAAACGCCGTGGTCCGAATCCTCTCGATCCTGCCGCTCATCGGGCTCCCCCTGGTGTCGAGCCTGCGAGGTCGAACCCCGCGTACTTGCCGAGCCCGGCGACGAACGCGCCGTGAAGTTCCATCATCTCGTCGAGCCAGTCGTTCGCGCGCCACCACTTGAGCACGTCTTCAACGAGTCCCGTCCACGGCACCACGTCGTCCGCGAAGGCACCGTCGACGAAGAACAGGTCCACCGGCGTGCCGCCGCGTCGGGCTCGTCCTGCAAGCTGGGCGAGATCGACGAGCACGTCGCAGATCAGCTCGCGTCGAAGCTCCTCGTCCATGTGGCGAAACATGGCCGAGCTTCGCTGCAACGCGCGCAGCCGGCGGCGGGCGTCCGCGCGCTCCGCGTCAATGGTCGCGCCAGGAGCACCTCGCCATTCCGGGGGATGCAGGCGGGCGTTGTAGGCGATGTGGGCGAGGAACCGATCCGCGTCGTGACTCGGCGGAACAGGACGGGTGAGGACGAAGATCCCCGACAGCGCGGACAACTGCGACCCCCGCTGGAGGATGTTGTGTCCGCGCGCGACCACGCTCAGCGGGCCGACCAGCACCGCCGGTGCAGGCTCGTGACCGAAGGACTCCAGACGTGCCCGCGTGATCGCGCCTGGCTCGTTCTTGTTGGGGCTCGCGTCGGAGACGATGTGGCGGACGGGGAGGTCGGTAACTGCGACCCGTCGCAACCCCTCGGCCACGGCCTGCGCCTCGGCGTAGCTGCCCGTCACCAGCAAGGCCCGCGCCCTGCCGGCCGAATCGGGATTCTCGCGCTGGCGCTGGAGGTAGTGCGAGAGCGTCGTGTTCCAGAGCTCCACCGCTGCCTCCCGCGCGGCCTCCATACGTTCGCCAGGGCTACCTGTGCCCGAGATCCGGGCCTTCACGGTGGCCCCGTGGACCTTGACGTTCCTCGCCTCGTCCTTCACCCAGCCGATCACGTCCCCGAGCACGTCAGCACGGGGCGACCCGCGGAAACGGCAGGTGGCCGACAGGCCCAGCACCACGCGAGGCGTGCCGGCGAGCACGTCCGACACGAGGCCCCCAAGCTCGCGCAGGAGGCCGTGAGGGTCGCCCGACATGATGCGGGTTTCGAGCGCCCCCTGTTCGCCCAGCCGCTCCGCGAAGGCGTAGCCCTGCAACCGTCGCCCGAGCGGCCCCATCGGCGAGGGCTGCCACGGGGCGTAGCCAAGCAGGTCGTCGCGCAGATCGGCCGCCTGCTGCACCTCTCGCTGCTCCAGGCCGGGAAGCTGTGGGCGTAGGTGCTCGATGGCACGGTCGAGTTGTACGAGCGCAGCGCGGAAGATCAGGCGTTGCGCGATGCGGTTGCGGTCCCCTTGAGCAGTTCCGAAGCCTCTCCCTCGGAGGGGCCACTCCAGCAGGGCGCGCATGATTTCTGCCTGCACGTCGGCCATGCGCGTGCCGTCGCCGAGGCCAGGGCCGAGCGGGCGCAGCGCGAGCCGAAGGGCCTCGGCATGGTCGTCGTCGGCGATCGGCTCGGGGTCGTAGAGCTTGCCGAGCTTGTCGAGCCCGTCGTCGCTCTCGTCGAACAGCCGCGACGCGAGCCAGGCGTCGTGGGCCTCGCGCCAGGTCATCTGGCCCCGCGTCGGCCACTCCAACTCGTTGCGGTTGATCAACTCCGCGAGGCGTTCGGCCTCGTGCGTGATGCGGGCCAGGGCCGACCTGCCACGCTCGAACCTCACGGACGAGTCCAGCCGGTTCTCGGCGCGACGCCGCTCGACCTCGATGAGCAACTGGTAGGGCTTGCTCAGTCGACCACGAGAGGAGAGCACGAGCCCACGGCTGTTCGAGCCGATGGCCGTGTTCTGCAAGGCGTCGATCTCGTCGATTAGGACGACGGCAGACCGACGTAGCACCAGCTCGGCCGTGGTGAGCTTCCGGGGTGGCCCGCCGTCCACTGACACCTCGATGGGCACGCGACCGCCGAGGAAGGCGTGGTGGTTGACGACGATCACGTCGGCGGTGGTGGCATCCCGGAACGCCGAGAACCTCCCGCACTCCGCAGCGAACGGACACCCGACCTTGCGCTCCTTGCCGGTCTTGCCGTCGCGCTGACGCACGCGCGTGCAGGGCTCGTCGCCGGCCGCGAGCGCAGACCCGTCCTCGACGTAGGCGGCGAGCAGGCAGGAGTAGCCCACCCGTTCCAGCGCCCACGCTGCGTCCGGGTCCTCCTTCGGCGGGTGGTCGAGGTAGGCCCCGAGGCGTTCGGCGAGGTTTCGCCACGAGCTGACCGGGACGACGGACAGGGAGGCCCCCGCCTTGGAGGCGGCGTCCCGCAGCCGTAGCGTCTCGGTCCACACCGACTGAATGTCGGGTACGACCAGCGCGACCGGCACGCCCTGCCGAGCGAGGTGGACCGCGAACAGCCGAGCGAACACGGACTTGCCCGTGCCGGTGGGGGCCAAGGCCAGCTTCGTCACGCCGGGCGAGCCGAGCCTCGCCAGAACCCCGCTGCCCGCGATGAAGTTGTCGAGAAACGCTCCGACCCCGAACTGCTCGAACGGACCCTTGCTTCCGTCCAGGTGATCGTCGATGGCCCTCGCGAGCGCGAGCAAGGCGTCGCGGTCAAGCAGTTCACCGTCCCGTGGCGGGGCGGTCGCGAGCACGGGCGCGGGCGCAGGCGACTTCGGGACGTGGGCGCGCGGGATGCGGAACGTGAGGTCGCCCCCCGCCAGCACCATCGCTCCGGCATGCGGCCTCTCTGCTTCCTGCGTCGAGGACTTGCCGCGCTGCTTCTCGACCTGGGTGAACCACTGGTCGATCCGGCGGTCGAGCGGAGCGCCCCGGACCAGCGTGAAGCCGGACGCCCATCCAGGGCGGGTCTCGTCGATGCCCGGCACGCTCTCGAAGTCGGATGCCTGTTCGAGCAGGTCACGGGCACGTTCGAGGAACGCCCGATCATCGGCGAGGTCGTCCGGTCGGATCGCGAGGAAGCGCGCGACGGCTCGGCGCGCTTCTGCATCCCGCTCCCACTCGGGCCACAGGTGGACTCGCCCGTGGACCAGCATCCGCGCATCGCCGAGGGTGGGTGTCGTCTCGAAGTGGCGCAGCGTCAGCGCGAGCGCGAGCAGGGTCGCGAGGTCGGCCGTGTTGGTCATTCCGCCCCCTTGATGCGCCGAACCATCTCGTTCGCATCGGCGAACAGGTAGCCGGCATCCGGCTCGACGAGCCGTTGGAGACGCGGGACCTGCTCTCGTCGTGCGTGCGGGACGACGATCCACGTCTGCTCGGTCACTGGCTTGTCGTTCAGGTGGCGCGCGAGCGAGGAGGCTGAGCTGTGGTCCTTCACGTCGATCCGCCAGCGGTGGCTGCCTCGACGAACGTCGAGATCGTAGGCATCGACGAAGGGCCAAAGCTGAACGTCTACCCCTTCAATCCGGCCAAGCCGTCGTTCGAGGTCAAGCTCCTCAAGCCCCGGCAGCACTGTGAAGCGCCACACGCCGGGATGCAGGGCCACCCACTCGTCGGGCGACGCGGGGTCCGGTGCCGCCAGCTTCGCCAGCGGGACCAGGCTGTCGTCGCGCAGAGCGAATCGCGCACCGGCCGCGAGGCAGGTTGGCGATCGGAGGCAGGAAACCGACGTATCCCGCACCTGCATCGGCCAGCGGCAGCGCGGACAGCGGTAGAACACCTCCTGCCTGCCTGTTCGCGTTCGCGCCGTCCCCGGCACACGCTGGTAGACCCGAGCGACTTCGAGGCCCACGGGTAGGAGCGCCCCTACGGCGTCGGCGTGATGGGCGGTGGCGTGCTCCACGAGGAAGCGGCGAAAGGCGGTGTAGGCCGCCGCCTCGTCGTCCCGTCCCCGGATGTGGCTCATGGCGGCGCGGATGACGTTCTGCTCCACCTCCGCGAGCGGTGAGCCGCCCGCGTCATCGGCGAGGTCCTCACAGTTCGGGGTCGGGTGGCCGTCCTCAACGAGTACCAGAGAGCCGGCGCCCTCGGGTTCATCAGCGGCCGGGAGCCACGTCTCCACGGGCTGCGTGAACTGCTCCACCAGCTCTGCGACGGACAGAGAGGGCAGGCCGCGGTGGCGGCGTGCCCGGCTCGCCCATGATGCGGCGGTCATCAGGCGCTCGATCAGCGCCTTGCCGTTCGGCGCACCATCCTCGTCGCGCGCACACCACGCCGTGGCCGCCAACGCCGAGAGCACCAGGGCCTTCTCACGGTCGAGGGCGTCGGGCGCGTCCAGCGTGTCGGTCATGGGAGCCCCCTGGGCGAGTCGATGCTTGCGTGGAACCGGGAACCGGATCGGGTCCGAGTCGGACGAGCGTCACGCGCGGGGGTCCAGAACCCCCACCGCGCCGCGCTCGCCGAACCGCCGGCCCTGCGGGGTCCAGAACCCTGGTCCGCAACGGTGGCCGGAACCGGCTCCTTCTGCCCACCCATCACGGGCGAGCCCAGACGGTCGCCGCCAACTCGGCGAGGGCCTTGCCCCGGTCCTCGATACGGGTTGCCGTCCAGTCCTCGGCCTCCGCGATCGAGCGGTTCATCGCGAAACCGCTGTTCTTCAGGATCGCGCGCTTCTCGCCGAAGGGTCGGTTGCCCAGCTCGGAGTTGTACGAGGACAAGGTGAGGTTGCCGATGGCGTGAAGCCAGGTCGCGTGGACGTTGGCGAAGTCGGCTCCCAGGGCGTCACGCCACCCATCGTCGAGCGTCTGCGGCATGACGTGCTCGATGGTGACGTTCTCGCCGACCACGACCTTCTCCTTGCCCCAGAACGTGCGCTCCAGGCGCTCCAAGACCATCCGCGTGCGCCACAGTCGGGACCCGAGGTAGGCCGTGAACGTGACGAAGCTGGCGCGGAACCGCTCGTCCGTGGGCCAGTCGTTCGCTGCCAGATGGGCGTGGCACTGGTCGAGCGCGTTGGCCGGCTCGAAGCGACCCGCGAGGCTGGCGAAGATCCGTCGAAGCCGGTTCGTGGGCACGCCGCACACGCTCCTCCGCACCGCGAAGCTCTCCAGGGCGTCGAGGACGGCTGCGACCACGCCAGCGGGAACAGCCCCCAGGGCTCGGGCACGGTAGAGCCGCAGAAGGTAGGGGTAGGCCGTCTCCAGCTCCCATCGGTTGATGCGCTCCATTCGCTCGCGGATCGCCGGGTCGCCCTCGGCTTCGGCGGGCGCGACGATCTGGCGGTAGGCGGCGGCGTACTCGCGAAGCTCGATGAGGTAGTCCTCCAGGCCCGCGTCTCCAACCGCTTGGAACTTGCCTCGAAAGGCTGCGAAGATCTGGTCCCAGGCGGGCAGGCTCCCGTCAATCATCAGGAAGCGCCAGAAGAAGCCCGTGAAGTGCTGGGCGAGCTGTTGCTCCATCGGCCGCCACAGATCCATGTAGGCGGCCTCTTGCCGGGGGGCGTCGTTCGCAAGCCGCATGAAGACGTGGTTGCGGATCAGGTCGGCGGCCGTCAGGTCCATGCCCTTGCTGTTCAGGCTCTCGAAGATCCGGTGGGGGCTGTCGTTCGCTTCGAGGCGCACGGACACCAGCTCCAGACGCGAAAGCACCGCCGTCACGAGTCGGTCGAGATCGAACGGCCGACCCTGCTCGTCGCCCTCGCCGTAGCGCTCACGGAACCGCCGGTAGGCGTGGTGGAACCGCGTGTCGCCTTCCTTGCTGGCGAGCACGGCCTCGAAGCCCGCGCGATCGTCCTGGGTCGGCTGGAGCTTCGCGCGCTCCTCGGGCAGCCTGGTATGGTTGCGGAGGTGTCGGTCGATTTGCTCGACAACGAAGTCATTCTCCGCGCCCCGAGCCACGTCGCCGAGCGCCTTCAGCATGACGAGGATGGTCGTGAGGCGCTGCTGGCCGTCGATAAGCAGGTACTTGGCGGCGAACTCGGGTGCCCCGCCACCGACCGGGGCGGTCACGACAGCGCCGATGAAGTGCGACTCGTTCTCGTCCGAGCCGTACAACTCGGCGAGGTCCTTCCAGAGCTGGTCCCACTCGGCCTGCCCCCACGAGTAGCGACGCTGGAACAGAGGCACGCGGTACTGCACCGTCCCGTTCAGCAGATCCGCCAGCTTCACCTCGTTCGCCTTCATGTGTGCTCCATCGGGCGGCTGCCCTCGCGCTGTTCGATGCCAAGGTGCTGCGTCACCGCAACCCCAGCGCCACGGCCAGAGCGCCCCGCAACCGCTGGACCTCCTCGCGGTCGTCCACGCGGATGCCCGTCTCGCGCCGCACGCCCCGGCCAGGACGGGGGTTGAAGGACAGCCAGTTGAAGCTGGTGACGATGGCCGTTCGGCCGTCGGTGATGACGAGCTTCTCGTGGGTGTTGCCGATCTCTACGGTGCGGAGCCGCCCCTTGTGGCGCTGTCCGAGCCCGTTCAGTCGACGCAGCGCGTTGCGCTGGTCGTGCGCCTTACGGTCCTGCTTGGTGCCGTCGTCCTGCTCGATGCCGTACCCGATGACCACGCGCAGGTCGCGGTGCCGCTGGAGGGCGTTCCCGAGCCACGACACGAGCTCGTCGTTGACTGCGGCGGTCGTCAGCCAGGGGGAGACGATGATCAACTCCCGGCGGGCATCATGGATGGCCTCGCGCAGTGCGTCGCGGTGCTCCTCAGTCTGGATGACCTTCGACCGAGGGCGTGCGGCCTCCACGACCTCGTGGACCGCCGCGCCGACCTCGCTGGTGGGCGGCGCGAAGCGCGGCGCGGCCTCGAGGGGCAGGATCTCCACCCCGTCCTGCTGGAGCGTGCGCAGCACGGCCGAGATCTCGCGGTTCTCGCCGCCACCGTAGAGCAGTCGCCAGTCCCACTCGTCCCGCTCGGCGTTGTACCAGACCTCCAGGGTGGCCTCGCGCCATGCCTGGTAGCTGCTGTTTGCGGTCAGGCGGATAATGTCGCGCTGCGCGCGGCGTTGGCCCTTCGGCGTGTCGCGGTCCTCGAAGGGCAAGCCGAAGCGATCGAGGAGGGTCTGGACCTCAGCGTGGCGGACCTCCACATCCAGCGGCTTCAACTCGTGCGCGTTGGGCAGGACGTGCAGCGTCGCACGGACGTGCCGAGCGTCCTTCAACTCCGCGCCGTCGAAGCCCCACACGAACGTGTTTGTGTAGGGGTCGTGGCGAAGCTCCACGTCGTAGGTCTTGGACTGGCGCGTGCGCTGATCGGCGAGGGCCTGGCGGCCCAGCGGCATGATCTCCAGGCGCTCGACCTGGCCGAGCAACTGCCGCTGGAGGAGATTCACGACCGTCGCCGGGACGATGACTCCGGCATCGAGCCCCATCAGGTGGGCCATCTCGCCGGGGTCGTGCACGCCCGCGCTCACGAGGCGAAGCACCGTTTCCTCGGCGAGCGTCAGCGGGCGGTCGAACTCGACCTCCATGCTCACCTTCCAGACCGTGTGCGGCAGCGCGACGGCCTGGACTTTCACTCGCTCGAAGCCCTCGGCGACCAGTTGACGTGCGCGGTCGAGGCTCATGCGTTCCCCCTGGGCGCGAGCACGGCGCTGGCCGGGACGGCGTCCACCACCTTGTGCAGATCGGGCTGGAGCTTTGCCGTGTCGCGGTGGCCGACGATGACGAGCAGGCGCTTGGCGCGCGAGAAGGCGACGTTGAGCCGCCGCCGGTCGGCGATGAACCGCAACTCCGACGTGTTCGCGCGGACCATCGAGTAGAGCATGATGTCGTCCTGCTTGCCCTGGAAGGCGTCCACCGTGTCGATGCGGATGCGAAGTGCCTTCCACCGCTGCGGGTTGTCCGGTCGGATGCGGTCGAGGAGCTTGGCCCGCTGGTCGTCGTAGGCGGCGATGACGCCGACCGTGTAGTTCATCCCCTTGGCGCGAAGCTCGCCTTCCCACCCCGTCAACATCTGCTCGATGGCTACGATCTCCTCGTGGTTCCAGCGGCTCGTGCTGCCCTGTGTCTGCCGCTCACGCCCCTCGGATACATCGAGCCAGAACACACGCTGGTCGCCGCTGAACCCGGCGAGGCCCAGGGTCCGCTTGTCGTCCGGCACGCCGTGCTCGATACCGATCTCCGGGTAGTAGAGGTCGGCGACCAGCTTCCCAATGGAGCGGTGCATTCGGAACTGGCGCCGCAGCGTGGCGCGGTTCGTCTGCGGCGTCCGTTCGAACAAATCCTCGAACAACGACTTGGAGGCGCGCTCCACGTCGATCTCGTTCTCGCGCAGGTCGACCTTCGTCTCGGTGTCGAAGAAGGGCGGGAGCTGGCGGTGATCGCCGACGAGGAGGAAGCGCGCTCCGGTGACCATCGCGACGAGCATCTCGGCCGTCGTGGCGCGGGCGGCCTCATCGATGATCACGTAGTCGAACCGGACGCTCCGCATCTTCTGCCAGAGCGTCGGGACGCGGAGGAGGGTCATCGCCCACACCTGCACCGACTCGGCGTAGTCCTGGCGCACGTCGGGGATCTTGGAGAGCTTGTCTCGCCAGTTCTTCAGCGCCTCGGCAACCGCCTCACGCTGCGGCCCGTCCAGCCTCTCGGGCAGGCGGTCGGCCTCGTCCGCGCACCGCTCCCTCGTCTCCTTCGCCCATGCGGCGAAATCGTAGTCGAAGCCCTTGGGCTCCGACCGGCCGGGATCCTGCCGGTGGTCGCGCACGATGCGCCAACGCTCGCCCAGCTTGTCGTTCTGCTCCCGCACCGCGTCCACGGCGTTGTTCACCGCCTCGTTCGCCTGCGAGGTCAGCAGGATGCGGGCGAAGGGGTCCTTGCGGAGAAGCTGGCAGATCACCTCGGTGATGAAGGTGGTTTTGCCCGTGCCCGGCGGGCCTTGAAGGAGGAACAGGTCACGCGCCGCCAGCGCACGACTCACGAGGTCGGCCACGTCCTCGGCCGGCTCCAGATCGGGCTGAACGAGGTCGAGTGGGAGCCGCTCATCGAGGGTGTTCACCTCGGGCGTCATCAGCAGCTTCGGCAGCCGAGGGTTTACCGCCTCGTCTGCCCGGAAGGTGGTGATGGCCCTGTCCTGTCGGTCGAGCGACGTGCGCTGCGCCACGTCTTCGCACGACAACTCGCCCTCGCGGGGCAGCGTGACCGTCCGCTGGAGCTTGAGCGTCAGCACGCGCTCACCGTGCTCGTACCAGTAGGCCGTGCCCACGCTCTTGCCGTTGTAGGAGAACGTGCTGTCCGGACCGATCACCTCGCCGAAGTCCGGGGGCACCACGTCGTCCTCGGTGTCCGGCGTGGCCTCCTCAACGCGGCCCGCCTGGACGGCGAGCACCTTCACGCGGAGGAGCTCGCCCGACTTCGCGTGCAGCTTCGCCGGACGCTCGGGCTTCGGTGCAGGGCCGCTCGACAACGCCATGAGCGCCTGCTTCCACGGCTCCAGCTTCGGCGGCTCCGTGTCCTGCTCGTCCTCCTCGTCGTCGAGGGTGTAGCGGACGCGGATCGACTCCAGGCGCTCGCGCTGCTTCCTTAGGATGAACGACGCGATCTCCAGCATGGAGTCGCGCTCAGCCTGCGCGGCGCGCTCCTGCTCGCGCGCCTGGTGGTCCTGCCACGCGAAGTCGATGAGGGCCTCGGCCGATCCTTCGCCTTCGACCAAGAGGAACGGGGCGGCGACGGCGTGCTCGCGATCGCGGGCCTGCCGGGTCGGGTGTGGCTGGTAGTAGTCCACGACCTTCAGCTTCCCGACCCACTCCTCGTCGGGAACCAGCCTGACTTGCCCCTGGCGGCCGATGCAGATCAGCGACCACGACTTTTCGTCGCGCTCTGGCTCGTAGACCACGCGGAGGCCCTGGTTCACGTCGTCCAGCAGGCTCGTCGTCAGGCCAAGGGAGCGGGCGCGCTGGCGCGGGCTGTTCGTGAGGATGACGCGGACGGGGGTGCGCTCGATGAGCCCGTCGAGCGCGACACGCAGGGCGCGTTCGACCTCGGCGGCCTTGGGTCGCCCGGCCGGGTCGTTGCGGAGCAGGCCGCGTACGATCTCCTCGATCTCGGCGATCCCGTCCTTGTCCGTGTGCTCAGCCCGGAACGTGGCGAGGAAGTCGCCGAGGGTGTCGGCGGCGAACCCCGGCTCGGGCAGCCGCCACGCGAGCAACGACGCGAGGAGCACGCCGAAGGCGTACAGGTCCGCCGGGAAGGACGTGTCCTTCTGGAGCACCTGCTCAGGTGCTGCGAACGGCCGGCTGTAGAACTCGCGGAGCGTCTGGCCGGACGCGCCCCGCCCGTAGTTCTCCAAGATGCGCGCGATGCCGAAGTCCACGAGCTTCAGGCGCTGCTGCTCGCGGTCGAGGAGCACGTTCCGCAGTTTCACGTCGCGGTGGATGACGCCGCGCCCGTGCGCGCGGACGAGGACTTGCAGCAGCCCGAGGGCCTGTTCGAGCCGCCAGCGCAGCGTGGACGCCAGCGTTGACGCCGCTCCCTCGGCGATCAGCTCCTCCAGCGTCGTGCCGCCCGACACGACCTCCAGCACGATGTTCAGCCGGCCGGCGTCCTCCTCGGCCATGTAGTCGAGCATCTGCACGAGGTGCGCGTGCTCGAAGCCCTTGAGCGCCCCGACCTCGCGCTTGAACATCTCCCGCGCGATTTGCGGGTTCGGCCCGGCGACGGAGAGAACCTTGACCGCGACCCGCTCCTCGCGCTCCGGGTCGTAGCACTCGTACACGGTCGAGTGCTCGCTACGTCCGAGCACGTCCTTGACCTTGTAGCGGCCTTCGCAAAGCGTCCGTGGCGTGGTCATGGTGGAGGGCTCCGGTGGAGGGCAAGGGGTAGACGCCCGCATCGCAGGGAAGCGGACAGCCGATGCGAAGATTGGCGTGTCGGCTGACTGCGAATGTGCGTACGCGGCGGCATCAGCTACGCCTTCGGGACCGGCATCGTGCCGAGGATCATCGCGTCGACCTCCTGCATCGCCTGGTCGTGGCGTTGCTGGGCGTCGGCGCGAATGGCGTCGGCGCGGGTTCGGGCGTCGCTGAGCAGCCGCACCAACTCCTGCTGCACGTCCAGAGGCGGGAGCGGAACCATCAGGCTGCGGATCTCCTGGGAGTTGATGTTCGCTTGGCCGATGGCCTGCCGGCTCAGGGCGTCGATCTGCTGTCTTCCAAGCGGCCCGTTGATGACCGCCGCGAGGTAGTCGGGGTTCGCCTTCTTGGCATCCGCCTGGAGGCGGATCAGGTACGAGGCGAAGACGTAGCGGCCGGTGTCATGGAACACGGCGCACTTGCCTACGAGCTCCTTGCTGTTCGTGCGGTTGATCAGGATGTCGCCGTCACCGAGGAGGAGGCTGGACTCCTCGGACTTCCGCAGAACAACGTGCTTCAGGTCCGTGAAGTCGATCACGCCGTCCTTGATGTTCGGCATCCGCAGTACCGGAACGCCTTGGCCGTTCGTGTTCGCCTTGGTGCTCGTGCCGTACTGCATCGCCGTGAGAAGCTCGCCGAGCGTCTCGACCTCGAAGCGGGAGGCATGCAAGTCGAGGCCACCGCGCACCGCTTGGTTGTAGGCGACGCCCCACCGTTCGACCTGCTGCCACCGCGCCACCATGACCTTGGGACGGTGCGTTTCGTCTGGCAGACCGAGTCCCAGGCTCGCGAGGAATGCTGCCTGCGCGTCCCGCAGCAACCGATCGGCCGCGGCGTGCGCTTCATCACAAGCGGCTCGTGCGTCGCGCGAGTAGGCCACGATCGCCCGCTGGGTCGCCACGGGCGGAAGCGGAATCGGCAGCGAGAGGAAGAAGTCGAGCTTGACCTCCTTTCGCCCTTCGGCGCCCACCTTGTTGCGCCAAAGATGATCCTTGAAGAACGGCGCCTGAATGATTCGGCGCAGGTACTCAGGTTCGAGGCGACGCCGGTCAGGCTCGAAAGCCGCGAAGTGGCCTGTGGTCACTACGTTGGACCAATCGGAGGGAACGACCGCCACAGCGCCGTTCTTGAGGTCGATCTTGGCCACTACGAGGTCTCCACCACGCGCGTGGAACAAGTCCATCGTGTAGGCGCGACCCGGCTCGACATGCCGTTTGGAGATTGATCCGTCGAAGTGGATCGTCACTGGCTGGAGTTCATCGAACGCGAACTTGCTCCGGTTCACCTTCTCCCGGCGGTAGCGCAACACTGACCCAATGGGCACGAGACTGCGTGCCGGCCAATGCCAGATCAGGTCCTCGAAACTAGCGGGATCCCATCGGTACAGGTCCGCAAACCACACGGCGAAGGCCCTGGAGCCGGCGGCCTTGGCCGCCTCGACGCTCCAGGGCCCTAGACGAAAAAATCCGGGTCCCCGAGGTGATCGAGGAAGTCTCGGTAGTGTTCGAGCGCGGTCTTGGTGATTCCGCTCGGCAGTTGGTCGTTCGGGTACAGCTCGTTGTCGTCCGGTTCCCCGGTCGCCGTGATGCCCACCTTCGCCGCGTCGTACATGAAGATCGGGTAATCGAACCGCTCCTTCAAGAGAGCCCGCGCCTCGGCGACCTGGGTGGCCTCCATCTCGGCCAGGTAGGTCTTGAGCGAACGTTGCGCCTCCTTGCTGGCCTCCTGCGCCGCTTTCACTTCGACCTTGGACCCGGACTTCCTCGCCAGCTTCAGCGATGCCTGGGCCTTGGCGATCTCGGCCTCCAAGCGAGCCGTCTCGGCCGCGATCTCCTGCGCGTAGCGCGCGCGTACTTCCGTATCAGCGGCGGCCTTCATCGCGTCGTAGTTCGCCTGCTCTTCGGACGTGAATCGCTGGAGGAACAAGAGCGATGCCTTGACCGATGCACCCGAGGACATGAACGTGTCCTGCGGCAAGCTGACCACGGCGCGGACAAATGCGCGATCTTCGGTGAAGCCGCGAACGAAGCCGAGCGATGGGTTGTTGAATACGCCTTCGGGGAGGACGATGCCGAGGCGGCCGCCGGGCTTGAGCAGGTCGAGGCAGCGTTCGATGAACAACAGCTCGGTCTTGATCTTGCCGAGCTTACCCTTCGCACCGTCATCGTCGGTTCCACCGTAGGGGAGCCGGAACAAGCTGGCGATCGGCTTCCCCTCGGCAGCTTCCACACGCTGCTGCGCTTCCTCGTACTGTGCGCCGTAGGCTTGACGGTACATGCGCCGCTGGTCGTCAGAGACTTGGACCTCTCCCGGCTCGACCTTGGCGGACGCAGGCACGTTCGCGCCGAATGGCGGGTTCGTGAGCACGACGTCGAATCTGCCCTCGAAGATGCCGTTGACATTCAGGAAGCCGTTGTGGTGATGCACCCCGCCATGACCATCACCGTGCATGATCATGTTCATCTTGGAGGTGCGCGCCATCCGCTCGTTGGCATCGCACCCGTAGATGCACCGATTCGCGAGACTCCACACGGGCGAGCCCTGTCTCGACTGGTCGAGCTGTTCAAGTCGCAGCTTGTCGGCCTCCACCAAGCGCCGCGCCCGCTCCTCCTCCGGTAGCGAAGCGACAGCCTCCTCCACCGTTCGGTACTCCGCGTCGGCACGCGCATGGATGATTTCGCGCACGATCTCGAAGAAGCGGATGAGGAAGCCGCCGGAACCCGAAGCGGGGTCGCACGCGACTTCGCCCTCCTTCGGATCGATCATGCGGATCATGAACTCGACGATGCTGCGCGGCGTGAAGAACTGGCCGATCTCTCCCCGAAAGGTGCGGCCCAGGAACCGCTCGAAGGCGATGCCCTTTACGTCCTCGCTCGTGTCCGAGAGGTTGTAGCGCTCGAGGAGCTTGACGATCTCGCGGCCCGTCGCCGGCCTGAGCTTGATCCTATCGTTGTCGGTAAAGATCCGGTCCTTGGCGAACTGACGCTTCGTCTCCTGAAAGAGCAGATCCAGCGGGTTGTCGCCAGGAAGCCGGCTCAAGTAGTCGGTGGAGAACAAGTTGTCGGCCTGGCGCTTGGCGCGCAGGTCCCGCTCCACGCCGACCTTGACGAACAGCACCTTCGCGATCTCGTCGAAGGCGTCAGCCGGGTCGCGCTGCTCCGCGTTGCGGATCACGTTGTGGCACTTGTGCAGCAGGTCGGCGAACTCGTCCTCGCGGAAGGTCTTGAGGCGCGCGAGGAGCTCCTTGATCTGCTGGTCCGTGGCGTCGGCCTTCGGGATGTTCTCGACTTCGGACAGCCATCCGGGGATGCGGTCCTTCTCGACGCGCCAGAACTTCGTCTCACGGGAGTTGTGGGTAACGACGAAGGGAGCCAGCACGATCCGCGCGTAGTTGTCGCCCTGGTGGTAGTCCTCGGACTTGATCGTCACGTTGTCCGACTTGCACTCCACCACGAGCAGCGGGGACTTCTGGTCGCGCTTGTCCTGCGCCGACCGCCAGATCACGATGTCAGCCCGCGCCTGGCCCGATCCACGCCCCGTGATCGACAGCTCCTCGTCCATCTGGTCGAGGCCATAGCCGTACTCGTTGACAAGGACGCAGACGTACTCCTGCCTTACACGCTCCTCAGGCTTCTCGGTCAGCCACTTCTGGCGGATGTGGCTCCAGATCCGGTCGCGGTCGCGGCGGACGACCAGCGGCTCGTTCTCGGTAGTGGCGGACTTGCTGCGCTTCGACATGGCGGGAATCTTCCGGGGTGGCGGCGGCCGTGCAGATCACCGGCCGGTGGGTGCCCGGTTCTAACATGTGGGCCCGGCTGATCCGGTGGGTGCTACGGCCGTTGCGGCACGATAGTCATCGAAGCCTTGCCGCGAGCCCGCAAATCTCTCTGCCATGAGGTTGGTGAGATCCGAACGACCGCGCGCTCTGGTACAAGCAGGAGGAGACTCACGCGGATCGTCAGCGGCCCGCGCGTGCAAGGAGGTCCCCGTGGATGAAGTCGCGAAGCCGCAGGCTGCGGGGGCCGAGGGCCACCACTGGCTCCGACACTCGGCACGGCATTGCGACCGAAGCTTGGCAAGGCAGATCGTGGCGGCCTGGGTCAGTTACGGGATGGGGCAGCCCGCCACGGTGTCCAAGCTCCGCAAGGCTGGTTGGCTCGACGTGAAGTGGAACGACCCGCAAGCGGGGCCGCGCACGAGCCGCATCCGCTTCGACGACGTGGTGGAGGCGGTGGTCGTCTCGGGCGACTTCGACGCCGACGCGCTCGGCCTGCCGCCAATGGCGAGCAGATCCCTGCCGTCGGACTTCGACTATGCGCACAACGTCCCACCGATGAACGACCCGACCGGCGCGCTCAGGGTGACGGCGGTCGGCTCCCTGGGGCGGCCTTCCCGGTGAAGCCGACCCTTGACCGGGAAGGGATGTTCTTCACGTCGTTCGAGGGCGTCCTGTACGAGAACGTCGTCGAGCTGCACGACCGCTTGGTGAGCGGCAGCGACGACCTGCTTCTGAGGGGGCCCCGGTGGTTCAACGACCTCCGGGTACTCGTGAACGACGTGGTGGCGTCCGTGGATATCGCGCTGAGCTACCTGTACCTGCTCGCCGAGTACGCCCCCAAGGCTGGATGGAAGTTCGACCGGGAGAAGCTCGGGCCGCGTCACGGTCGAAGGATGAAGGACAAGCTCGCCTGGGTCCACGCGATCACGGGCCAGCACCTCGACGCACGGGAGGGGCGCGCGGCCTTCGACGAGCTGCGCGAGTTGCGGAACCATCTCAACCACTTCGACCCCCCGTGCGTCGCCTACTCGGTCGATGACGCGGCCCACTGGCTGAACATCGTGCCGGAGGTCGGCAAGCTGCTCTGGCAGGTCCGGCGCTGCATGGGCGAGCCGCTCTCGCGCCTGCTCGTGCGCTGGCTGCTGCTTCGCCCCGTGGTGGTGGTGCCCCGCGATCCGAGCCGTCCCCGTCCAGCCCAGCTCCCGACCGCCGGATACTCCAGCACGCGCTGGCCACAGGCGCCGTAGCCACACGGACCCCAACGGGTTCCCGGTGGCGGCGATCGGGCACGCGACGCTTCGACGCCGGATCGTGGCTCGCGGAGCACCCGCGACCACCCGGAGCACCCGCAGGCGAGGATGCGGACGGGCACGCGGCGCCGGGTGGTCGCGGGTGCTCACGGGTGGTTGGAGCGCAGCATCGACGGGAGCGCCCAGCACAAGGATGGCAGACGGGGCGTCGGACACGACGGCGCGGCGGCGATTCCGCTTCCCGTGCTGGTCATTCTGCGATTTCCGGCCTATTCCCGTGGAATATTCCGACCGGTGGAAGCGCAGCGCGAAGGGGAGGAACCGCACCGGGGGGAAGATGCAGTCGTCGTCTCGCTTCCCCGGCCATGCCGCGACATTCCCGGTGCGCTTCCCCGGCATGTTCGGCGGAATATTCCGGCCGGGAAACAGGAATGACCCAGCTATTCCCTGGGAATGTGCGCGTTGTCGCGCGTGGCGTGTAGGCCCTCCGTTGTCGCTGGCAAGTAAGTGGTTACTTACCAGGCATGACTACCCGGAAGCCCACCGACGTTCGCCGCACCGAGATCGCCGACGCCGCCCTGCGCGTCGTCGCGACGCGTGGCATCGCGGCCCTCTCGACCCGCGTGCTCGCCGACGCCGTGGGGCTGACGACGGGCGCGCTGTTCAAGCACTTCACGAGCCGCGACGCACTGCTTCTCGGCATGGCCGAGCGCGTCCACGAGCTGCTCCAGGCGACGTACTCCGACCCGGCACTGCCCCCGCGTGAGCGCCTCCATCGGCTCGCCGAGGCCCGGCTGACGCTGGTGTCCGGCAGCGCCGGGGTGCTCACGCTCGTCCTGTCGGAGCAGTTCGCGCTTGCGCTCCCCGACGACGCCGTACGCGTGCTCCGCGAGGCCATCGGCGAGACCCACGCATTCGTGGCGGGCGCGGTCCGCGACGGCCAGGCCGACGGCTCTATCCGCGCCGACGTGCCCGCCGAGGCCCTCGGCCTGGTGTTCATGGGGGCGTTGCAGATGACCGCGCTCGCACGCCGCACCGGCGCCGTGGCCGTCACACCGTCTGCCGTCGAGGCCCTCGACGTGCTGTTCCGACCGACCCTCACCCTGGAGAAGCCATGACCTCACGCCTCGTCATCCCCGTCCTCGCTGGCGTACTCGCCGCCGGGTCCGCCGCCGCCTCGCCGCCGGCCGGGCTCCACCCCATCACCGTCGCGCCACCGTCGGTCGACGGCGTGCCGAAGGAGGTCGCCGTGCTCGCCGACCTCCCAACGGTGAAGATCGTCGCGATCACGCTGCGCACAGGGACCACGCTGTCCGAGCACACCGCTCCGGTGCCCGTCACCATCGAGGCCGCGCACGGAGCTGCCACCCTCACGGTGGCCGGCGCGACCACGCCGCTCGCACAGGGCGCGTTCGTGGTGCTCGACGCCAACACGCTCCACGCCGTCACCCCGGTTGACACCGCGCCGGTCACCGTGCTCGTCCACCACCACAAGGTCGGTGTCCAGTGAAGTCCGGGCGGTACAACGTCGGCGTCGGCCTGCTGACGATGGCCCTGTTCATGGCCTACGGCTTCCTGCTCATCTACCTGCGCGACTTCGCTCCGGGGAAGGAGCAATGGATCGCGGAGTACGGCATCGGCAAGCACTTCGAGTCCCGGCTGGCCCATGTCCACGGCAACCTGTTCGCGCTGCTCAACGTCGGGCTCGGCTTCGTGCTCGCTCGCGTGCGGGGCTTCGACCGCCCGCGCGCTGTCGCTGCGGTGCTCGGGCTGGTCGGCCTGCTCATGCCCACGGGCATCTTGATGGAGGTGTACCTGGGCGCGCCGCCGATCTTCGTGCTCATCGGCGCGGTGGCGATGACGGCCTCGGTCGCACTGTCGGGTGTTCTGGCGCTGCGCGGGTGGATCAGCGAGCCAGTCGGGGGCGCCTGACCGCGAGGGTCAGGCCGCCCCGCGCTCCTCTGCGAGCACGCCGGCCAGCGCCTCACGCAGCGCCGGCCCGAGCGTGCCCGCGCCCCGGCTCTCGGCCTTCGACACCGTGCCCTGACGCACGCCCAGCCGGTCGGCGGCGGCCTGCTGCGTCAGACCGTGCCGCACCCGCCACGCCGCGAGGTCCGCCCCGGTGGGCGCCGGGGCGGCGGCGTCGATGAGGACCCGATCCGGTTCCTCTGGCGGATCTATTGTGGGCGACGCCTCGAACGTCTCCCAGCCCGCCTCGGCCGCTCCGTTCGACTGCTCGTCGTCGCCCATCTCGCGGTGGTCGTGCTCGTCCTCGACCACGGGGACCGGCGGGGCCTCCACCTTTCGCACGAGACGCGCCGGGAGCACCGGGCGCTCCCAGGCCCGCCGCACGGCCTCCCGGCGGCCCGTGGGCGCGGGGACAGCCTCGACCCGCCGCTCACCCTGCTTTCGAGCGTGGGCGCGCTCCACAGCGGCCAGGCGCGCGTCCCGCGCCCGCCGCTCGGCCTCCCACCGCTCGGCGCGCTCACGGGCCTCGACGCGCTCTCGCTCGGCCTGGCGCTCGCGCTCCCGGTGGGCCTCGGCGCGGCGCTCGGTAGCCTCGCGGCGCTCCCGCGCCTCCTTCCTCGCCAGCGCCTCCTGGGCGATGGCGGACAGCGCCTCACGCGACGCCTGGGCGAGCTCGTCGTCGCCCTCCACGTCCAGCCACGCCTCGACCGCGCGCAGCGCGATCGCTTCCTCGTCCTCGATGTCGTCGTCGTCGTGCGGGTTCATCCGGTCCTCCTGTCAGCGCCGCCGCTTCGACCTTGGCGGCTCGGGTTCGGGCTCGGCTCGAAGCTCAACGAGCCAGTCATCGACGACGCGGGCGACGATCCGGTCCAGCGTCGCCGCCTCGACCGACTCGTGCTCCTCCTGCTTCTCGACCCGCCCGACGACGGGTCGAAGCCCCCTCCGCTTGGCCTCGCGGACCACGCGGTTCGTCAGCTCCACCAGATCGCCGTGGGAGGCGATCAGCCCGTCGGCCATGAACACCTCCTCCAGCTCGAAGATGTTGTCGATGTTCGCCGTGTTGCGGCCGGCTTCGATGCGAGCGAGCAGGCTGCGGTCCCAGGTGAGGCGGCCGGCGAGCACGGCTTGGGACGCGCCTTGTTCCTGGCGCAGCGCGGCGACGATGCGCCCGAAGATGCTGGCGAGATCGACGGCGTTGGGGATGGTCATGGAGCGGGCCTCGCCTCTTGGGTGAAATCTACCCAGGTGGGCTTGCGTGAAGCAAGAGCGGTCGGGTAGATTCTACCCGAGCGGTCGCCGTGCGACAGGGCGTTTCCCCGCTCTCGGAGCCCCGGTTCAGGAAGGCACTCGTCAGCAGACGCGCATTACGTCAACCTGTCCGGGCTCGCAGGAGCCACCGTGAGAGTCAGTCCAGCCATCGACAGCGAAGTTCGGCCCGACGCCTGCTTCGAACGGATCTACCGAGAGCTTCCCGGGTTGTTCGCCCAGGGGGGCACCCAGGCGCGCATCGACGCCTTGTTCGGCGGCCTCGGCCCCGCGCTCGAACGGGCCTTTGGCCCGCACACGAGCGTCGGCCTGCGTCTGTTCGCCGAGCCCTGGGGCTGGGCGCCGGAGTCCGATCCCGTGGACGTGGACGGCTCGGGCCTGGCGCTCGACAGCGAAGCCCCGTGTTTCTCAGTCGCCGGCTGGTCGGGCCTCCTGCTGGTCCCCGACGAGGGCGGCTGGCGGCGCTGGAATCCTGTGGACGGCCCCGCGCCCAAGCCCGCCGACGGCCACATGCTCGTGCTCGTCGCGCTGTCCCGTGAAGGCGGCGACCGCACGACCCTCTGCCGCATCCGTGAGGTCTATGGGCGCGACAGGGGGTTCGACGCCCCGCTCTACAAGCCCTCGGTCAGCCTCGCACCCGCGTCGCCGTCCGAGTCGGAGCACCTGATGATCACCCTGCGGTCGCTGCTGGCGACCGGGAAGGCGGCCTGATGAACGCCCAACTGCCCCGCTTCGTCGAGTACGGCCGCGTGAGCTCCGCGAGCCAGGAGCGTCGCCAGACCCAGGAGGGCCAAGTCGTCGCCCTGGAGCGCCTGCGCGCCTCGCGTCCCGGCCGACCCGTCCTCGCCGAGCCCGTGTTCGAGCCCCGGCACGTCTCGGCGATGGAGGTGCCCCTGTCCGAACGCTCGGAGTGGACACGCGTGGTCGAGCCGCTGATCCGCGCTGGAGCGGTCGACGAAGTGCGCGTCGCCGAGTTCAACCGGCTTGTCCGCGAGCAGGGCCTCGACGACGCCGCGCACCTGATGGGCCTGATGCGCGAGCACTCCTTCGTCGTCGTGGACGGCTCGGGCGGCATCCACGCCGCGTCGGACTTCGGTCGCAAGGTGGCGCTCGCGATCAAGTGTCTGATGGGCGGGGAGGAGTGGCGCGATATCCGCGACAAGACCACGAACGGGCGGATCAAGGCGCTGCGTCGCGGTCAGCCCGGCAGCGGCCCCGGCCCGACCGGCCTGAAGCACCGCAAGGGCGAGGGCTGGAGCATCGACGAGAAGTGGGCGCCCGTGATCCGGCGGATCTACGACCTGTGCATCGAAGGCGTGCCGCTCAAGGGCATCTCCGACGTGCTCAACGGCGAGGGCGTGGCCCCGCCACGCGGCAAGGGCTGGAACTTCACCTTCGTCCGCAAGGTGCTCCGCAACCCTGCGTACAAGGGCGAGCTGCACCAGAAGCTCCAAGGCGTCGACTACACGCTCGACGTTCCACCGATCGTGGACGAGGAGACGTGGGAGGCGGCACAGGCCGGCCTCGACGCCCGCCGCCACGTCCCGCTCCGCGAGCGGTACGAGACGGAGGCGCTGTGCCGGACCCTGGCCCGCTGCGGCACCTGTGACCGGAGGATGTACGTCCTCGGCGGCGGGGCCAAGGGCGGGCGGGCCAAGCACACGCGCTACTACTGCCCCGACTGCAAGGGTGCGCCCTACCACCGCGCCGATCTCGTGGACCTCGCCGTGTGGCAGGCGATCTCGAAGGCGCTCATCGACGCGGACAGCCTGCTGGTCGCGGTGGCGACCCCCGAGACGAGCGCGGGCGAGGACGCCGCCGAGAGCGAGCTGTCCGAGGTCCGCGAGCACCTGGCTCGCAACGAGCGCAAGGTGGCGGGGCTGACCGCTCGGTGGAAGCGCGACGCCATCACCGATGCCGACTACGACCGCGAGCTGGACGCGCTCAAGTCCGAGCGGGACGCGCTCACGCGGCGCGAGAACATGGCTCGCAAGGCCATCGAGGCGGCCGACCGGACCCGGCACCAGCAGGCGACCCTGGCGTCCACGCTGGCGGCCCTGCGGAGCCGCATCGCGGGCGCGGACTACGCGACCCGGAGGGCCATCGTCGAGGCGGTGGTGCCGCTGGAGACGGGCAGCATCCGCCTGAACGCGGACTACTCCTTCTCCATCCACGGCGTGCTGCCGGTGATCTCCAGCCCTCCGGGGATGGACCACGAGCCGGGCGAGGACGACGGAGGCGAGCCGGACGAGGTGCCCGGCGACCTGGCGAACGTCGTGGGTATGAAAGACTACACGAACTCTGGGCCTCGTCCACCATCAGGAAGTCCACGCCCAGGTCGTCCCAGGCCACGCCGTGGTCGTAGTCCCAGCCCTTGGGCAGCTCGGTCTTCTCGGCCACCCAGGCGGCGACCCCTTCTTTGTCCAGGGCCTGCTGGCGCTCGCTGGGCTTACGGGTCTTGCGGGCGTTGCGCTGAGCCAGAGACACCTCGCGCTTGATGGCCTCGACGCTCTCGGCGTAGCCACGAAGGGCGGCCTCGTTCATGCGCGTCCGGCCCAGGGCCGTGTAGGTGAGGATGGCCACGTCGTACTCGCCCGCCTGGAAGCGGCTCCACTTCACGCCGCGCTGCTCAGGCGAGTCCGTCTCCGAGGCGATGCGCCACTGGCCCAACGGCCCCCAGGTGAACACCGCCGCGCCGGCCTCGACCAGGCTCTTGAGCTGCGCCCGCACCGAGGCACCCCAGCGCTTCACCGCGTCGTCCACGCTCATCGCGCCACCGGCCTTCGCCAGGCCCGTCAGGACGGCGCGCTGCTTCCGGGCTCGGCTGCCCACCCGGGCCAGGGCCTGGTCCAGGTCCCCGATCAGCTCCACCCCATCCGGGCTGCGCTCGACCTTGCGCCGGTTCGCCCCGATGACCACCACTCGGTAGTCGGGCAGCACCTTCTTCACGTCGCGGTGCCACTTCCACACGATGCTGTTCGGCACCAGGATGACGGGCCGCTTCGCCCAGCCCTCCTGACGCGCGATGGCCAGAGTCGCCAACCCGGAGAATGTCTTGCCCAGCCCCACGTCAAAGGCCAGCAGGCCCCGCCGGTTCGCCACCAGGCGCCGCACCGCCGTCACCTGATACGGGTGCAGCCGGATGTCGGTGCCCCAGCGCGCGATGGGCAGGGGCTCGGTCCCGTAGCTCGGCGGCACGAAGCCCTTGAAGCGTCGGTTGTAGGCGTCCTCGATCTGCTCGCGCCGGGTCTCATCCCGTGCGCACCAGGCGCGGAAGCTCTTGTCCCAGACCGCGGCCAGCTTGAAGCGCTCGCCGTCGAGGGTCTCGCCCTCCTTCTTGCTCACGGACGGGCGGAACAGGGTCTTGTCGTGGTTGATCCAGCCCAGGCACCAGACCACCTCCTCGGTGACCTCCTGGCCCTTGACCCGCTTGCTGCCGGCCTCCTCGTAGTCGATGTCCGCGAGCTGCACGAGGCCCCCGCGGCGCACCAGCTTGACCGGCTCCCAGCCACGGCCTTGAAGCACCTCGCTCATCCACCCCGCGACGAGGTTCAGGGGCGCCCAGCCGTGCCGAGGCGACACACCTTGGATGTCGTCGAAGACCACCGGGGCGATGACCTCGCGCAGGCGTCGGGCCTGGGCCTGGGCGGTCGCGTCTCCTCGCCCCGCGGCGGCCACGGCTCGGTCGTAGCGGTCCCAGAGGTGCCCTGTGTAGTAGTCGGCCTCGGGCAGCAGGGCGTCGCCGTCGATGCACCAGCCGGCCGCGACCAGGCGGCGAAGAGCCTCGTCCGCGCGCAGCTTGCCGCCGAAGCGCTCGCCGTGCCAGCGCATCAAGGACGCGCGGGAGAGGCTGCGGGCGTGGCGGTAGAGCAGGTCGGCCTGGCCCACGATGTCGTCCGGCGCGAGGCGGGCCTTGGGCTTCCAGGCGGGTCGCCGCTCGACGCCGGGGATCAGCTTGCCGGCCTTGGAGAAGGCGTTGAGGAAGCGCTCAGCCGCGACCCGCCCTTTGTGGACGAGCTGCTTGAGCTTCGGGTGCTGGTGGGGGTTGCCGTAGGAGGTCGCCCAGGCGCTCAGGCCCTCGACCAGCTCACCGTGCAGCAGCAGGGCGGCGCTGTCTTCGCGGGCAACGGCGGCCAGGTAGCGGTCCACGCGACCACCCAGCGACACCGCCGCGGCCAGCTCCTGCGACAGCCCGGTCGTGTCGTCGTCCAGAGCGCGAGCCACGCTGCCGCGGGACTTCGTGGCCAGGGCCTCGGCGGGCGCCTGGATGGGCCGCACCACGCAGGTCTCGCAGGAGGGGCGCTCGACCAGCTCAGGCAGGCCGGTGAACTCTCCCTCGATCTGGTAGCCCCAGCGCGGCTTGGAGGTCTGATCGTCCTCGTCGCCGCCCTTGCCCAGCTCGCGCCCGAGGATGTGGCCTGGGAACTGCTCGTAGTAGCGTCCGTCGAGGATGACCCGGTCGGCCTCATCCACCTCGGCCAGCTCACCGCCCCGCGCCCGGAAGAAGAGCAGGTCGGTGACCAGCATCGCGCCGGGGAAGAGCGCCGCACCCCCGCCAGGGCTCACGCTCGGCAGGCGGTAGGCCGCGGCCAGGTGGTGCCGCTTGAGCACGCGCTCCCGCGCCCGGTGCAGCACGCTGTTTCGCCCCGTCAGGAAGCCGTAGGGCACCAGGAACACCCCAAGCCCGCCCTCGGCCAGCAGGTCCAGCCCCCTCCGCAGGAAGTAGAGGTACGCCTTCTTCTCGCGGTAGTCCCGGTCAGGATCTTCCGTGAGCGCCGCGCCACGAGGCCCATAGGGCGGGTTCGCCACGACGAGCTGAAGACGCCCAGCCCACCGCGGCCCCCGCTCCCGCACCCAGCGTTCGAAGGGGCCTTGGAACAGCTCGACCGACTCCCCGAAGAGGGCAGTCAGCAGCCTGTAGGACAGCTCGGACCACTCAACGGCCTGCCAGCGCAGGGACTCGAAGCCGGGGCCGGTCAGGGAGCGAAGGAACCGACCGATGCCCGCCGAGGGCTCCAGCGCATTCACCACATCACCCTTGCCAGCGAGGCCCGGCAGCAGCGGCTTGAGCACCCCGGCGACCGCCTCGGTGACGGCGGTGGGGGTGTAATACTCGTGGATGAGCCCTCGCTCGGTGGGGTGCGGGACGCCCTTGGGGAAACGCGGCCGGGCCTTGGCCAGCGACAGCCCGCCCCAGCCTGAGTAGGCCGCCAAGGTCTCCCGGTCCTTCGTCGTCAGATCCTCGACGCGCTTGGAGGCGAGCAGCTCCATCGCGGCCAGGTTGGCGACGGTGCGGTGCGAGGGCGTCCACAGCTCGGGGGGCTGCGCCCACATCTCGGCGTAGGAGTCGCCCGAGGACCGCCGCCGGCTCGCCGCTCGCGTCCGACGCCGCCGAAGCTGCTGCTCCAGCACGCCGACGAGCTGACGCCGGTTGCGACGCAGGAAGCCATCCACATAGGCGCGGTCGATGCCGGCGGGCGGGTTCGCGCGGACGCGGTCGGCCATCAAGTCGATGATGTGCTCGGCCTGGTTCACGCGGCCTCCTTGAGCGCCTCGGCGATGGCCTCGGTGAAGGCGGCCATCAGGAGCGCGTCCTTCTTCTCGTCCACCTTCGGGGCGCGCTTCCGAGAGCCCGTGGTCTTCGAGCTCTTCGCGGCGCTGCCCTTCGAGGAGCCCGTGCTCTCCTTGCTCGTCGTGCCCTTGGTCCTCCGAGACGCCGTCTTCCGCGGGGCCGCCTCGGTCCAGGTCAGCGACAGGCGCTCGGGGGCCAGGTCCGCCAGCAGCATGAGCTGCTTCTTCACGGAAGCGCTCAGCTCACCCGCGGGCAGCGTGACCTGAACCTCGACCCCGGCCCCGACCTTCTTGCCGACCAGCTTCTTGGGGGCGATGCCCAGCTCGTCGAGGCCCTTCTGCGCCCAGGCCTTGGCGCGAGCCTGGGTCCTGCGGGCCTTGAAGTGCGCGGTGGCCTGGGTCAGGGCCTGGCCCAGCTTTGAACTCGCGGAAGCCGCCACCCGCGGCGGGGTCTTCGGCTCCGTGGCCACCAGGGGCGGCACCGGCTCCAACATCGCCGTCAGGCTGGTCTGCCCGCGCCCGCAGCTCCGTCCCGACTTCGCCGCGCTCAAGGCGACCTGCGCCGAGACCACCCGCAGCCTCTTGAGCCCGGCCTGCGTCTCCCCGGCCAGAACCTGCGTCCGGGCAGCCTCGTACTCGGTGATGGCCTGCTTGATGAGCCCCAGGGCCTCGGTGCGATCCTTGCCCTGGCACTTCGGGGAGTTCGCCGCGGCGACGGCATAGTGGATGAGCCGCCGCGCCCGCTCCAGAACGTAGGGTGCCGCCTGCATGGCCTGGGCGTAGGCGTCGAGCTGAGTCAGCGCCTGCTTGCGGACCTCGGGCTCGAGGCCGGTGTCCCGGGCAACCTCAGCGCGCAGCCCCGCGTGCAGCCGGGCCAGAGGAACCGTCGCGTCCTGGGGCGGGAGCCGCCCGTGCAGGTAGGCGTCGAGCTGCTTGCCGACCCGCTCCAACACCGGCTCGTCCTGCTCGATGAACCAGTCGGCCAGCTCGCGCGGGTCGTGCGCTGGGGCCGCGGGCACGTCCAGGGCGACCTCCTGACGGATGGCCTCGGCCTCGCCCGTCAGCGCCCGAGTCGCCTCCCGCAGCCGCACCACGTTGTCCGGCGACGGGGGCAGAGGCTCGCCGTCGTCCACGGGCTTGCAGTCGATGCGCCGCCCGAACTTCTGCACGGGGCTCGGCTTCGGAGCGCGGCGCCGGATGGGGTGGCGCTCGGCATAGCCCGGGTCGAAGGCCGCGCGGCGGTGGGTGTCCCGCTTCGCGCAGCTCTCCTGCACCAGCTCCATCATGCCAACCACCCCGCGCTCGATGGCCTTCTGGAGGGTGTCGTAGCCGTAGACCGGCGAGGCCTTGGGATCGGCGTACCAGGCGCTGGCCTTGGTGGGCTGGCGCTCCACGGTCATCAACCAGCCGTCCTCGCCCGGGTTGCTGCGCAGGCGCAGGGTGCCGTAGGTCGAGAGCTTGCGGTGCAGCTCGACGTGAGGCTGGTCGTCCTCCCAGACCAGCACGCCCACCCACTGGCCGCGCAGGGTGATGGGGCCGGGCTCGCCAGGGTTCTTCTGTGCCTCCTTGAGGGCCTTCATCGCGTCACAGGCCGAGATCGGCTCGACCGGCACGCCGGGGTTGTCCGCTCCGGAGCCCGCACGCCAGATGCGCAGGTCCTCGCCGCGGTGCAGGACCAGCAGGCCCCTGCCCTCGGGCACGCGCAGGACCAGGGCGACCTCACCGCCGCCGGGCAGCTTGCCCCAGGCGTGGAGCTGCCGCGGCAGGTCCTCGGTCTTGCCGACGACGTTCAGGCGGATACGGCGGGGCTTGTGAGACATCAGGCGGTCTCCTCGGAGGTCGGCTCCTCCAGGTCGAGGACCGCGCGCAGGGCGGCCCGGATGGCGGTGTCGAGGTGCAGGACGCCCTGGCCCTCGGCGCGTGGGACCTGGGCGTCGGGCGGATAGAGGCGCCAGGCCCAGCCGATCTCGCCCTCGCTGTGCAGGACGACGCGCCCATCGCCGCCGAGGTCCCGCAGCAGCATCACAGAGAGCTCGTCGCCGTGGCCGAGCAGCTCGGCGGCCCACACTCCATCCAGGCAGCGGGGCCCGAGCAGGACGGGGTCCGCCTGGGCCGCCATGAGCAGCGGCACGATCTGCGCGACGGGCAGCAGCAGCTCAGGCCAGGCCGGGGCGTCGCCGTGCTCCGCTTCCCAGGTCCGGTGCTCGCCCTGGTCGTTTCGCACCACCAGGCCCCGCCGCTCCCGCGGACGCAGGACCAGGGCGACCTCGTCGTCCCCGAGGTGCCCGTAGCCCCGCAGCATCGGCGGGATGAGCGCGGCGCCGTCCAAGACGGTGAGCGGCAGGCGGTGCAGCATCAGATGCGCCCTCGCAGCATGAAGAAGCCACCCACACCCAGGGCCAGGGCTCCCGCGAGCAGCATCAGTCCGCCACCGCCCACGTCCTCGGGAGGCTGGGGCAAGGTAGTGGGCTGGAGAGTGCGGCCTTCCTGGGACGCCTGGACGCGAGCGGTCAGCTCACGGTCTGCCAGCGCGGTCTGCTCACGCAGGTTGACGGCGTACTCGTAGGCCGCGACCGCCCAGGCGGTGCCGGCGATGCCCAGGGCCAGGCCCCCGACGACCAGCACCGGAACCAGCCCCATCGCCTCAGAGGCGGGGGCCGCATCACTGTAGAGCCCCGCGGCAAGGGTGTGGTAGCGCTCCTCCTGGGCCTGGTAGCGCGCCACGGCGGCCTGGCGCTCGGGCCCCTCGGGGAGCTGGGCCAGGGCATCGCGCTGGCGGTCGAGGTGCCCGCGCGCCCCGGTCAGAGCCTCGATGAAGCCCTGCACGGTGGCCGAGTAGGCGCTGGGATCGGCCTGGATGGCTGCGGCGTAGAGCTGCTGCCCCTGGGCCTCCAGCGCGGACCAGCCCTCGGACCACCCGGCCTTGACCTGCTGCCAGAGCGACATCAGCCCCTCCAGTCGCAGGCGGCACAGCCGAAGCCGCTGACCGCGTCCACCATGTCGCTGGAGTCGGCCCACCCGACCGTGGGCGCGGGCAGGAGCACGGGGCTCTGCTGGGGCTGGGCGTTGCGCACCGGGATCAGGGCGGTGCCCGACTCGACGCGGCGCTGGCGCAGGTCCCGCAGGTCCGGCACCCAGGCCCGACCGTCCTGCACGCGCTGCTGGCGCAGGTCGATGATCTGCCGCACCACGCCCGGCTTGCTGGGGTCGCGCTGCTGGATGGCCTTGGTCGCCGCGGTCAGGATGAGGGGCGCGAGCACGGCGCCGACGCCGAACTCCGACTGCGCGGTGGCCTCGGGCAGCTCGGCCACGATGCTCAGGCCGGGACGCAGCGGGATCACCGCGGCGCGGAAGCCCTCGGCGGCCTGGATGCGCAGGTTGGGGGTGAGGGTCGCGGGCTGTGCCCATGCGCGACGGCGACCGGCCCACTCGTCCTCGACGAACTCGGCGTCGTAGTCCGCGTAGTCGTCGTAGGGCTCCTCGTCGTAGTAGTCGCCTTGTTCCGGGTAGGGCTGCTGCACGAAGCCCTGGGGCGGGTAGCCCTGCTGCATCGGGTAGCCCTGCTGAGGCGGGAATCCCTGCTGAGGCGCGTAGGGCTGCATCCTGGGAGCAGGCTGCATCCTCGGCGCGGGCTGCATCGCCGTCTGCCGACGCTTGCCACCGCCCTGCTGCGCCCGCTGGCCCTGGCCCCGGCCGCGCTGACCTTGCCCGCGCTGACCACGGCCTCCTCCACGCCCACGTCCCTGACCACGCCGACGCCGCGCGCCGAACTCACCCCCGCGCCGCAGCTCGGCCAGGGTCATCACAGGTCGCAGGTTCATGCCGTCCTCCAGGCGCGGGTGTTCCCCGCGCGAGTTGCCCAGCGCTGCTGCACCAGGGGGTCGATGCGTCCGCCGTTCATGCCCAGGCGGGCGCTCGGGTCGTCGCGGTACCAGCGCCCGCCGACCCGGTAGCGGACGATGCAGTGGTAGAGACCGGGCTCACCGGGCCGCGTGCGCGTGGTGAGCATCACCTCGGCCTTGATGCGCCGAGGGCGCCGCCATCGGGCGGCCTCGTAGCCCTCGTCACCAGCCCGGAGCGCCTTCCATCCCCGCGCCATCAGCTCGCCCGCCCGGGCGGCAGCCAGCGCGTCACAGTCCTCATGGCCCTGGGCCAGCAGGTTGACGAAGTCACACCAGACCTCGTCGTCCTCGCGCTCGTAGCGCACCCCGCTGTCGTAGAGCAGCGGCAGGTCCGGCTGCTCGCCCAGCAGGATGGCGTTCTCGCGCGCCAGCCAGTTCAGCAGACGGAGCGCGCCCGCCTCGTCAAAGGCCATCTTGACCGTGATGCGCATCGGGTCACACCGCGGTCAGCGCGAAGGGCGAGGTCGAGGCCAGCACCACCTTGGCGGTGTGGTCCGGGTTCGTCCCACCCGCCAGCGTCGTGATCGCCCGGACGTAGGGCCCGAGCGCGGTGACCTGCTCCCACTCATGGACGGAGCCGTCGGCGGTGAGCTGGGTTGCGCTGTGGATGGTGAACCAGTTCGCGCCGTCGTGGCTGGTCTGGAGGTGGACATCGGTGGTCGGGCTCGTGGCGCCGTTGGCCTGGGTCGCGTCGAAGAAGACGCGGAAGGCCTGGCTGTGGTCCTCGACCGAGTCGCTGGCCGAGGGCGCGATGACGTAGGACGAACCGGTCTCGTCGGTGTCCTGGGCTTCGCTGACCTCCAGCAGGGTCTTGATGTGTCGGAAGAGCATGGGAGTGCCTCACAGGGCGAGGTGGTGGACCGCGCGGAAGGCCACATCGGCCGGCGCGAGGGCGGTGAGCGCGTGCGCCCCGGCTGTGGGGATGCCGTGCTCACCCTGCTCGGCGGCCGACACCACCGCCCGGAGGATGTCGGCGCCGTCGCGCACCCGAAGCTCGGTCGCGCTCAGCAGGGTGGGGTTGGCCAGCTCAAGGCGCACGCGCTGAGAGAAGGGAGGGATGGTGAGCGCTTCGAGGCTGTTCTCGCTGAGGCTGCCGCGCTCTTCCCAGGTGTTGTGGGTGGGCGCGAAGCCGTCCGCGATGGTCACTCCGACGCGGTTGGTCTCGGTCACGAGGTTCGCGACCTGGACGCTCAGGTGCTTCGCCCACACACAGACGCGGGTGGAGCGGGACACCGTCAGCCAGGCCTTGGCCCCCGAGCCTTTGCCCGAGGTCCAGCTCAGCCGGGCCTCGAAAGCACGGTCATCGGAGCTGAACAGCTCGACCAGGCGCCAGGTGCCCGCGCCGGCCTCGCCCGAGAGCAAATGCTCCAACGCGAGGGTGCCGGTGAAGGCGGCGAGGGAGCGGGAGTCCGACCGCCGGCTCAGCTCGGTGGCGCAGTACATCCCGTCCTCCCGTCACCGACTCAGCAGGAGACCCGCGGCTTCTTGCCGGTGATGGTCGCCTGGAAGGTGTCGCCCGAGCCCTCGACGGTGCCGTTGATGACGATGGACAGACCCCCGCGGATGAACTGGCCCTTGAGCAGCGCGCCCAGGGTGTTCGTCGCGGAGAACACGTCCACCGGCAGGCCGCTGGAGTTCGACCAGGCCACCTGGTCCGCGAAGAACACGGTCGTCACCTTGGCCCCCGAGGAGCTGCCGGTGAAGACGATGGTGTCCGCCTCGAAGTCGTGCTGGGGGGTGATCTCCAGGGAGATGGCCCCGGCCGCGGTGGAGGTCGTGCTGTCGCCGACCGCCGTGGCGACCCACTCGTCGGTGTTCTTGGACATGGACTTGCGCCCCTTCTGCTTGCGCTTCTCGCGGCGGTCGCGGACGTTGGCCATCAGGCCGTTCTCGCGGCGGTTCTCCCGACGCGACTGACGGCGCTTCTTGCGGCGGCTGCGGCTGCCACGGGCGCCGAAGTCGTCGTCGTCCTCGAAGTCGTCGTCGCCGTCGAAGTCACCCTCGAAGTCGCCGTCGAAGTCCTCGTCGTCGTAGTCGTCACCGAAGTCGTCGCCCGCGAAGCCACGCCGCAGGCTGTCGGTGTCGATGACCAGCTCGCCGCTGTCGTCGCGGTAGACGCGGGCGTGGCCCAGGGGGGTCAGGTTGCTCATGCGCTGCCTCGTGCTCGTGTGGTCTCCGGGCTCGCCGGAGGAAGGGGTTCAGTCCTCGTCGTCCTCGTAGGAACGACCGGTGGGGAAGCGGTTGTCGTGGCGGCGCGGGGGGCGTCGCTCGTGTTGGGGTCGCGGACGGCGGCCCGGAGGGGGACGGCGCGCAGGCCGCTGACCGCCCTGGGGGTGGCCCTGCACCGCGGGCTCGGTGAGCAGCACCTCGCGCACCGGCCCGGCCAGGCCCGCCTGGGGGACCGGCTGCGGCAGCGCCGCGAAGCCCTGTGGCAGGGCCTGGCCCTGGAGCAGGGTCACACCGGGCTGCACCTGGACCGCGGCCTGGCCCTGGTTGCGCTTCTCGCGCAGGGTCTGACCGGCGCGGCGTCCGACGCTCGCCAGCCAGGAGCCGGTCACGCCGTTGCCCAGGGCCAGGGCGTGGGTGCCGCCCTTGCCGCCCGTCATGAGCTGGTACAGCCCGTAGACCTGGGCGGCCATGCCCACCGGGGCGCGCACGTCCACGTCCCCGACCTGGAGCTTCTCCTCACCGAAGAAGCCCTCGGCCATCGAGGAGAGGAAGAGGCTGCCCTGGGTCTCGGCGGTGTGGACCACCTGGGCGCCCGTGTTGAGCAGGGCCTCCTTGCTGGTCTCCGCGCGCTTGGTCAGGTTGGCGATGCGGCCGACCGCCTCGCCCAGCGCCGAGCGCGTCTGTCGCTCGCTCATGTGGTTGATGGTCGCGTCGCCGCCTTGCATGGCGGACTTGAGGGGGCTCTGCTTGCCCATCGGCTCCTCGCTGATCGGGGTGGTCGCGCCGTCGGGCGCATCGACAGCGTCAATGTAGGGGGCCCCAAGACGCCGAGAAGGGGCATTCAGTCCCCACCTTGGGCGGCTGGAGCCCCTCGCCGTCGGGGGGAGCCCGAGCGTGGACCTGGGGACCGCTCCAGCCCGGACGGGGGGTGTCCGCGAACGGTCGGGGAGCGGTCCCCACGCCGTTGGGGGGCAAGCGGTCGAGAGCTGGGGACCGCGTTGGGGACCGGCCGAATGTCCCGTTGGGGAACGAATCGGGGACCGCTCCCCATTAAGGTACAACGCCTATTATCCGCGAATCGCCTTCATCGGGCCCCTTGCGGGACGCTGGTCAAGACCCAGGCTCCGGATACGATGAGGTTGCGATGACAAAGGAGGCTGGTGGCCGACAACTTCATCTTCGAAGGCTTCGAGGGCGTCTGCGCCCGCATCCATCGACGGGCCCAGGACGGGGGCTATCTGGTCCTGCACGACCGCACGGACTCCCGCAGCGAGGACACCCTCGCCCGCTTCGACTTCACGGTCGAGGGCGCCCGCCATCACCTCGCGGAGCGGCACCTGCCGCAGCGCGACCCGGACGAGGACATCTACGGCCCGCCCCGGACCGAGAGCCCGCTGGCCGAGGCCATCGGCCAGGTCACGATGGACGACATCAAGGAGGCCGCCTGCGCTTGGCTGCGGGAGACCGCCGAGCACAACACCGTGGGCGAGCAGTGGCGCCGCTTCCGCGTCCGCCTCTACGGCCCCAAGGGCATCAGCAAGCTGGACTCCGCGCAGTTCATCGTGCGCAACGAGGATTGGGAGGACCCCAGCAGCTTCGCCTCGGACCCGAGCGTGCCCGGTCTGCCCAAGCCCACCTTCGAGGGCGCTGAGCAAGGCGCCGCGGTGCAGGGGGTGCGCGCCCTGGGCGACTACTACGCGCAGTACGGGCGCCTGGTGCTCAGCACCGTGGCCCAGCTCCAGGGCATGAACAACGCCAGCCTCTCCCAGGTCAGCCAGCAGCTCCGCGAGGCCCGCGGGCAGGTCGATGAGCTGGTCGCCGCCATCCTCGAGTTCCGAGCCACCCAGGCCCAGGCCGAGCGCGACGACGCCCGCGACCAGCACGGCGAGGAGGTGCGCGGCCAGCTCGTGCGCGCCACCATCGAGCAGCTCGGTCAGGCGGCCCAGGCCCTGCTCATGGCCCGCGGCCTGCCCCCCGAGAGCCTCGCGCTGCTCCAGACGCTCAGCGCCTCCCCGGAGCTGATGCAGACCCTCCAGCGCCCCGAGGTCCAGGCCCTGATGCAGCGGCCCGAGAACCTCCAGCAGCTCGCGGCCATGCTCAACCAGGCCGCCAACCAGTTCAGGCAGGCCCAGGCCGCGCAGCAGGCGCCGCCCCCGCCACCCCCTCCGCCGGGTCAGCCGGCGCCCCCGCCGCCGACCCCCGCGGGCTGAGCGGCACCCAACCCCAACGCCGGGTCGAGGACCCGGTGAGGAGACCTGTATGTCCAGCTTCCCCACGGCTCGCGCGGCTGAGCCCGACAAGCCCCGCGACCCCGGCTTCCTGCGAGCCGCCCGTGCCTTCTACGGCAACGCCCTGGACGTGCGCAGCGCCGAGGAGATCGGCGTGTCCATGCGCGACTGGAGCGAGCTGTCCGAGGCCGAGCGCAGCTACATCCAGACACACCTGCTCTACCTCAACCTCAAGGGCATGGCCCGCACCCAGCGCATGCTGGAGGCCCTGCTGGAGAGCAGCGAGGACGGCAGCGAGAGCCTGCGCCTGCTGTCGAACAACCGGCGCTACGGCGACGACGACGAGCTGGACGAGGGCTACGACGACGCCGAGGACGAGGACGGCAGCGAGCCCCCCGAGGACAGCGCCGAGGGCGAGGACGACGAGGACGACGGCTGCGGCGACGACGAGGACGAGGACGGCGACGGCGAGGACGGCGACGGTGAAGAGGAGGAGGACGACAACCCGCCCGACTTCGGCGTGCGCTACCCCGAGGGCCGCGAGCCTCCCGAGCCTCCGGGCGAGGGCGCCTGAGCCATGCCGTCTCGGCACGCCCGCCGCCGCTTCCTGCTCCAGGCCGAGCCGGTGCTGGTGGTCATGGACCGCCACCACCTGGAGCACACCGACGTGGCCAAGGCCCTCGGTATCTCCCGCGCCTTCTGGAGCGCGCTGTTCAACGGGCGTGCCTCGATGAGCCCGCGCCTGCGCCGCGCCCTGCTGGACCTGCCCTGGTTCGCGGGTGTGGACCAGGCCGGGCTCTGGTGCGTCGAGCCGCCGCTGCCGCCGCCGCCGGAGCCCGTGCCCGCTCAGCAGTTGAGCATCCCCCTGACCCCCTCGGAGGTGTCCCCGTGACCCAGGCCCTTCCCGTGCCGGCCCCGCCGGACCGCTCGATCCGCATCAACCTCCTACTGCCCGTGACCCGCTGGGGTGTGGGCTTCTTCTCCTTCGATCCGATCGAGCAGCTCATCGGCGCGCCCCTGGTCAGCCTGCTGGAGCCGCTGATGGTCGGTGGCGTGACGCGCCGCCCGTCCCAGGCCGGGCCCGCCGTGGAGGTCTACCCGCTCGCGCTGCCCGAGGGCGAGAGCGCCACGGTGCCCCTCGGCCAGTGGGGCGAGCTGGGCTTCTCGAATCGCTTTGGAGAGCTGGAGCTGGTCGTGCCCTGGCAAGCCGCGGGCTGGGTGCAGCAGCGCTTCGCCCAGGCGGTGGTCGCAGGCCCGGAGCGGCAGCTCAGCAGCGATGGCACGGCCTGGGTGGCGAAGTTGCGGATCCAGCTCACGCCGGGGATGCGCGCGAGCTGGCCGATGGGCTCGCTCGGGGAGGTCGGGGTCGAGGCGGTGTAGGCCCGACTTTGAGCCTCCGCATCTGGACCTCACCCCGAACTTATGTAAAGAATCCGAGGTGGTTCCAGGTCCGCTGGGCCGCCCCGGTTTCGGAGCACGTCCCCCTCCGGTCTCGGGTCACCTTGGCGGGGACGGGGTGGGCCCGGCCGAGCAGGAACTCGACCGAGCCCGGAGGAACGCTGCTGTGAACAGCGCACCCCCATACGAGCCCGTGAAGCAGGTCGCAGGTACGACACCGCGGCTACTCTACCAGGACAGGTCAACCCCAGGGACCGCCGGCCACGGATGCCGGCGAGGGCCTCCGCAGGGAGGCCACGGGTGAGGGCTGGGCGCCGCTGCGCGCCCTGATCCCCTGAGCTGAGAGCGACGCAGGCCGGGACCGCCTCGCGGGGGGCCCGCCTGCACTCCGACCACGCCGTCGTCGCGCGGCGAGGGCCGAACTCTGTCTTCATCCCGGCTGGTGGACCCTGCCCACCGACGCTGGCCGGATCCCGTGTCGGTGGGCGGGAGAGTGACCATGTCCGACAACAACAAGGCGCGCAGCGAAGAAGAGCTGTCCGCCATCGACTACCTGGCCGACCACGCCATCCACTTCCTCGACACCCAGGACGCCCTGGGCGAGGCCATGCACCGCACCTACAAGGCCGGGCTGGAGTTCGTCGAGGTCTACAAGTGCGGGAGGGATCCGGATCCGCGGCCGCTCCTGAAGGCCTTCGGCGGGCTCCAGGCCATGCTCGGGCACGTTCGGGACCAGGCCGAAAACCTGGAGCGCGTGCTCGACGAGATGGAGCTGCGGGTGGTGGCGCTGCCCGAGACCCCCAAGGACGACGCGGAGTGAACCCCGGAGAGGCGCCGTCGGCGGGGTCGGCGGCGCCTGCTCCATCGCTGGAGGTGGGTATGGATGCGAGCGTTGAGCTGGCCCGGCCGGGGTCGGAGATGAGCGCGGAGGAGAAGGGGGCGCTGCTGCTGGAGTACGTCCGGAGTGGGGTGGCCGTGGCGGGGCTGGACTTCGCCGGGGCGCTGCTGGAGGGGGTGGACCTGCGCGGGGCTGGCCTCGTCGGGGTGGGGTTGCGGGAGTCGCGGCTGCGTGGGGCCATCCTGCGAGGCTCGGACCTGCGAGACGCGGATCTGCGCGGGGCGGACCTTCGGGAGGTGAGCCTGACCGACGCGGATCTGCGCGGCGCTGACCTGGGCGAGGCCCGTCTGCACAGCGCGGAGCTGGGCGGCGTGGTCATCGACCGGCTGACGGTCACGCGCTCGGGGTGGCCTCGGGAGATGCCCGAGTGGATAGTCTACAACTTGGGCCTGGCCGTGGATGGGCGCGCGGCGGTGGTGCTGCCGATGGGCTCGGGGCGGGCGGTGGGGCGGGCTGACGAGGTCGAGGCCATGCGGCGCGGGCTGGTCCGGGCGCTGCGGGCCTGGGCGGGTGGTCAGGGCTCGCTGGCCGTGGAGTTGGAGGCGCTGGACCGGGCGTGGCATCGGCTACGGGCTGGTGGTGGCGCCGATGAACTGGAGGCCGTCCTGCGCGCGGCGGGGCTGGTTGAGGCTGCGGCGGGGACGGTCATTGAGGGCGTCGAGGAGATCCGGGCGGCGGCGCGGCGCCGGCAGGGGATGGAGGCCCTCCCCTGGGAGCCGGTGGGGGAGCCGGCTGCGGGCTTCTGACAGCATCCTGCACAACGCAGATCACAGAGGGTTGGTGACCCATCGGCTCATGCTCGGAGCATGTGTCGATGAACCGCCCTGCCTCTCCCGCTTGTACCATCGGCCCCTCAGCCTCGGAGTCGCAGAATCCGTACCGCACCCGACAGCACCACGAGAGCTACGAGAGAGCCCACGATCAGGTCGGGGATCGCTGAACCGGTGACCGCCACGAGAACCCCAGCGAGCATGACCCCCAGGTTGGCGAGTGCGTCGTTCGTCGAGAATATCCAGCTCGCCCGAAGGTGAAGGCCACCGCTGCGGTGACGGGCGAGCAGGGCGATGCAGGCTGTGTTGGCCACGAGCGCGAGACCGGCCACTCCGATCATCAGCGTCTCCACAGGCTCGCTCCCGCCAACGGCGCGCCGAACAACCTCCCCGAGGGCCCCCAGCGCCAGCAGGAGCTGAAGCCACCCGCTCAGGTGCGCCGCCCGCTGCTGTGCGCTGGCGGCTCGACCCACGGCGAACAGCGACACGCCATAGACAACGGCATCCGCGAACATGTCGAGGGAGTCCGCGACCAGGCCTGTGGACTGCGCATAGAGTCCGAGGCCCAACTCCACGACGAACATCGCTGCGTTGATGCCCAGGAGTTGGCGCAACACCCGCCTCTCCGCGACAGGGTCGCCGCTCACCTGCTGCGGAGGGCTGGTCGTTTCGACCGAGTCCTCCAGGCGCGCTCCCAATCCCAACGGCTCCAGCCCCTCCAGAATCCGACCTGGGACGCCCAGGTGAACCACCTCAAGGCGCCGCACCTCCAGGTCAAAGTGCAGCGACTCCACACCGCTGACCTTGTCCAACGCCATTCGGATCAGGCGCTCTTCGGAAGGGCAGTCCATGCCCGGCACCGCGAAGGTTGACCTGTATCTCACCGCATCTCCATCAGGTTGAGGTCCATACGGGCCCGTCCTACGCACTCCGCTCCCCATACCCTCATTCATCGTCGCGCTCAGGTCTTCGCCCCAGCAGCAGGAACCCGCTGCCCCAGGTGTTTCGCTCCACCCGCACATCCTCCAGGGCTTGGTGCAGGAAGGCTTGGCCGTCCTGCCAACGCTGTGCCAAGCGCTCGTCGTCCAGATCCTCCGCCGAGTCCACCCCCGAGAGGCGCAGACCCAGGTGCAGGATCGGGTCGAACAGCCTGCGCAGACCGCGTTCTGCACGGGACCGATCCAGGTCGAGGATGGCCAACCGCCCACCCGGCCTGAGCACCTCAACGGCACGCCGAAGCGCGGCGGGAAGATCGTCCACGATGCCCAAGGCCCAGGTGCTCATCACGCCGTCGAAAGGGCCACCTACGCCCGCCAGCACCGCGGCGTCGCCCTGCACGAGCCGGACATTCTCCCATCCAGCGGCTTGTGCGCGTCTCCCCGCCTGCGCCAGCATCCCTGGAGAGTAGTCCAGCCCGACGAGCTGCCCCTCCGGTCCAACCTGTCGAGCCAGATAGGGCAGGTTCAGGCCTGTGCCGCAGGCGATGTCGAGCACGCTGCCGCCCTGGGGCAACTCCAGCGCGTCCACGGTGCGCTGCCGCAAGCCCTCGATGCCTACAAAGGGCTCGATCAACCAGCGATTCCAGAAGTCGTAGGAGCGCGAGAGCCGATCGTAGTTCCGCTGTACATCGTCCAGCTTCATGGCCTCTCCAAGTTCGGGGAGCGGGTCTCGGCTGAGGCGAAGCCGATCGGCAGCAACCCCGGAACAAGCTCGGCGCGGCGAATCGACAACCCCTTGGACTCCAGCGCGTCCGTCAGCCGCTCCAAGGTCAGCCGCCGCTGCCCCGGGAACCCCACCAGCCCGAGGATGCGCGACACCCCGCGCGCCGTCCAGGTCTCGTCGTGGCAATAGGTCGGCACCACGAGGCGCCCCCCGGGCCGCAGGGCCCCCACCATCGCGTCCAAAGCCTCGTCCAACTTCGGCAGCAGGTGCAAGACGTTTGCGGCGACCACGGCGTCGAACGGAGGTGTCGCCTCCAAGCGGTACACGTCCAGCGCCCGCGTCTCTACGTTGTCCAGCCCCAGCACCCGCACGCGCTCTTCGAGCTTCTCGACCATCGCGGTGGCGTAGTCGGTGGCCACCACTTGGCCGACCACCGGCGCGACCGCGGCCGTCACCAGACCTGTGCCGGCGGCCAGCTCCAACACCCGATCGAGGCCACGCAGCTCCTCCACGACCAGGGGCAGCATGGCCTCCAGCGGTCCACCCAGCAGCAGCATGGAGCGGTCGTAGCGGCTGGCGCTGCGCTCCCAGAACGCTCTTCCGTCCTCAGCCATCGTCATTCTCCTTCTGTCCGATCCACCGAGCGTACAGGCTCGGCAGGACCAGCAGGGTCAACAGGGTGGTGGTCACCAGCCCGCCGATGACCACAGTAGCCAGCGGTCGCTGCACCTCGGCGCCAGCGTTGGTGGACACCGCCATCGGGACGAAGCCCAGCGCTGCGACCAGAGCGGTCATCAGCACGGGCCTCAGCCGTCGCTGCGCTCCGTCGCGCGCAGCCTCCAGGGCGCTGCGCCCCTCCACATGCAGGTCGCGGATGCAGCTCACCAGGACCACGCCGTTGAGCACCGCCACCCCGAACAAAGCGATGAAGCCCACCGCGGCGGAGATGGACAGCGGCAGCCCCCGCAGCGCCAGGGCCACCAGCCCCCCGGTGACCGCCAGCGGTACGTTGGCGTAGACCAGCAGGGTCAGGCGGGTGGAGCGGAAGTTCGCCTGGAGCAGCGCGAAGATGAGCAGCAGCACCAGGGGCACCAGCACCGCCAGCCGCTCGCTGGCCTCCTGAAGGTTCTCGAAGGACCCTCCCCAGGCGACGAACACCCCCTCGGGCAGCTCCACCCCGTCGCGGATGCGCTCCTGGGCCTCGGCCACGAAACCGGCGACGTCCCGACCGCGCACATTCAGCTCCACAGTCAGCCTCCGCTGCACCTCCTCGCGTCCGATCTGGAGAGGACCGCTGCGCAGCTCCACGGTGGCGACCTGGGACAGAGGCACCTGGGGCCCGCCGGGGCGACCGACGCGCACGCGACCGACCGCCTCGGCGTCCGCACGCACGGACTCAGGCAGGCGAACCTGGAGCGCGAAGCGCCGCTGTCCGACCAGCACCTCGCCGCTGTCGCGCCCTCCAAGGGCCTCCACCGCGTCGAGCACGTCCCGGGCGTCCATGCCGAGCCGGGCGATGGCCTGTCGGTCCACCCGAACCTCCAGGGTGGGCAGCCCGGCGAGCTGCTCGACCTTCACGTCCTGGGCCCCCTCGATGCTGGAGAGCACCCGGACCAGGCGGTCTCCGCTGCGGCGCAAGACCTCCAGGTCCTCGCCGTAGAGGAAGAGCGCCACGTCCGCGCGCACGCCCTCGATCAGCTCGTTGACCCGCAGCTCGATGGGCTGGGAGAAGGCGAACCCCACGCCGGGCACGCGCCGAGGCAGCACCTCCTCCATCTCCTCGACCAGCCCCGCTTGGTCCGAGGCCTTGGTCCAGGCCTCCCGAGGCCGGAGCATGACGTAGACGTCCGAGAAGTCCACGCCCATCGGGTCCGTGGCGATCTCCGCGCGGCCCGTGCGGCTGATGACGGTCTCCACCTCGTCAGGGAACTCCTCCCGAAGCGCCTGCTCGACGCTGCCCGCCTGCCGGATGGCCTCCTCCAGGGACACCGAAGGCGGGCGGATGATCTGCAGGGCGATGCTGCCCTCGTCCAGCTTGGGGACGAAGACCGCGCCCAGCAGGGGGGCCAGCCCCAGGCTGAGCACAAAGGCCAGCGCCGCCGCAGCGCCGACCCGGTGCGGGTGCCTCAAGGCCACATCCAGCGCAGGAGAGTAGAGCGTCTGGGCCTTGCGCATCAACCAGGGGTGGGACTCCTCAGCGCGCCGCAGCAGCAGGGACGCCAGGACCGGCATCAGCAGCAGCGCCAGCACCAGCGAGCCCATCAGCGCGAACACCACCGTGAGCGCCATCGGGCGGAACATGCGGCCTTCGATGCCCGTGAGCGCCAGGATGGGCAGGTAGACCAGGGCGATGATGCCCACCGCGAAGGCCACCGGTCGCGCCACCTCCCGACAGGCGCCCAACACCGTCGCGTCGTCGATCTCCTCCCCCGCGGCGCGCCGGGCGCCGACCACCCGCACCACGTTCTCGATCATCACGACCGAGCCGTCCACGATGAGCCCGAAGTCGATGGCGCCCAGGCTCATGAGGTTGCCGGACAGCCCGGACAGGCGCATCCCGATGAAGGCGCAGAGCATGGAGAGGGGAATGGCGACCGCGACGATCAGCCCGCCGCGCACGCTGCCCAGCAGCAGCAGGAGCACCGCCACCACCAGCAGCCCGCCCTCGATGAGGTTCTTCGCGACGGTGCGCTGGGTGCGCTGGACCAGCTCGCTGCGGTCGTAGAAGACCTCGATAGCCACGCCCTCGGGCAAGCCCGGCCGCAGCCCCTCCACCGCCTCGTTGAGCGCCGCGGACACCACACGCGCGTTCTCACCGTAGCCCATCATGGCGATGCCGATGACCGCCTCTCCCCGCCCATCGCGGGTCACCGCGCCCTGGCGCAGCATGGGGGCGAAGCGCACCTCGCCCAGCATGTCCACGCGGATCGGTGTGCCCTCGTCGGTGGTGCTCACGACCACCGCGCCCAGCTCGTCGAGGCTCTCCAAGAGGGCGCTGCCGCGCACCAGGACCTGCTCCCGGCCCCGCTCCAGCGTGCCACCGCCCACCGTGAGGTTGTTGTGCTCCAGAGCCTCGTAGACGTCCCCCAGCACCAGGCCGTGGGCGGCGAGGCGCTGGGGCTCCACCTCGACCTGCCAGGTGCGCAGTTCGCCGCCGAAGGGGTTGACCTCCACCACGCCAGGCACCGCCCGCAGTCGAGGCGCGATCTGCCACTCCAGCACGTCGCGCAGATCCATCAGGGAGACGCGGTCCTCGAAGCCCTGCTGAGCGCGCACTTCGAACTGGAAGATCTCACCCAGCCCTGTAGAAGGCGGCCCCATCTCGGGCTCTCCGTAGCCCTCGGGGATGCCCTCGCGGGCGGCGGAGAGGCGCTCGGAGACGAGCTGGCGCGCCCACCAGAGGTCCGTGCCCTCCTCGAACACGACGGTCACGACCGACAGACCGAAGCGGGACAGGGAGCGCACCTCCTGGGTGCGAGGCAGGCCGGACATCGCAGTCTCGACCGGCCAGGTGACGAAGCGTTCGACCTCCAGGGGCGGCAGGCCCGGAGCGTCGGTGAGCACCTGGACCTGCACGTTCGTCACGTCCGGCACCGCGTCGATGGGCAGGGTCTGCGCCGCGCGGAAGCCCAGCGCCGCGACCAGGAAGGCGCCCAGCAACACCAGGGCCTTGTTGCGCAGGGCCCCCGCGATGAGGCGGTCCAGCAGGCCGGGCCCGCGGGGGTCCAGCAGGGTCTGGTTGTCAGTGGGCATGACCGCCTCCCAGCTCGGCTTTCTCCAGCTCGGCGGCGAGGGTGAAGGCGCCCTCCACCACGACCGGCTCGCCCACGGCGACCCCCGAGGACAGGCGCACCTGCTCGATGCTGCGCTCCGCGACTTCGACAGCGCGCGGGACGAAGCGTCCTTCGCCCTCCTGAATGAACACGACCTCTTCTCCGTCCAAGCTGCGGACGGCCTCGGTGGGCAGGACGACCCCCGGCGTGGCGCCCTCGTCGCTGAGGCGCAAGGTCGCAGTGGCGAACATGTTCGGCTTGAGCTTCTCCTCCGGGTTGGGCACGACCACGCGCACCTCGACGCTGCGCGAGTCGGGCTCGACCCAATCCCCGACCTGCTCCACGCGCCCTTCAAAGGGCTGCGCGGCCCAGGCGTTCACGGTGAAGGACACGGTCTGCCCTTCGGAGACCCGGTGCAGGTCCCGCTCGTAGACATCGACCAGCAACCAGACCTCGCTCAGGTCTCCGACGTGGAACAACGCATCGCCGGGGCTGACGCGCCGGCCGACTGTGGCCGTAGCGGTCAGCACGCGCCCGCTGATGGGACTGCGCACGGGCACATGGGAGACGTAGTGCTCACCGCTGTGCGGGTCGCCCTGGGAGGGGTCAACGCCGAGGATGCGCAAGCGCTCCTCAGCGGCCTCCAGATCGCCCTCGGCCTCGGCGTGGTCGGCCTCGGCCTCCAGGACCTGCGCGCGGGCGGCGACGCCTTGGGCTTCGAGCCGTCCCAGGCGCTCCAAGCGAGCATCTGCGGCGCGGTCCCGCGCGAGGGCGCCGCGATAGGCAGCAATGGCCTCGCCCAGCTCGGGAGACTGCACCGTCGCCAGGGTCTGACCCTTGTGGACGACCTCTCCGGAGCGCACCGCGATCTGATCCACCTGACCGCCGATCCAGGCGCTCACCACGGCCTCCCGCCGCGGGTCGAGTTGGATACGCCCGGGGAGCTTCAGCTCCGGGGTCAGCACGCCTTCCTGAGCAGGGACTACCACCAGCCGGGCGGCCTCGATTGCCTCGGGGCTGAGCTGCACCGCCTCGGCGTGTTCCTCGGCGGCCTCGTGGTGTTCAGGCTCATCCGATCCGGCGCAGGACAACAACAGAGCAAAGAGCAGGGTCATCGGGCACCTCCCAGCAGGGCGGGGTCCTCGGTCGCGAGCATCAGGTCGAGCCGCGCGGCGGCGATCTGGCGGAGCAGGGCAAGGCAGGCAGCCTCCCCGTCGAGCACCTCGCGTTGCAGCAGGACGGTGTCGGGTAGATCGAGCTGGCCGGCCAGGTAGCCCGCCTCGACCGCGCGCAGGGTGGCACGGGCCTCCTCCAGCGGGTCCGCCACGAGCTGCTCGCGCAGGCCCTCGGCTTCGGTCACCCGCCTGCGGGCGGTCTGTTGTTCGCTCTCCACTCGCGCGGACAGGACATCGCGCTGTGCAGCCGCTATCGAGACCTGTGCCTCCGCTTGCTCCCGGGGCCCCTGGTTCCGCTCGAAGATCGGCAGGGTGACGCCGAGGGTCGGCCCGATGAACAGCTCCTCGTCCTCCAGGCTGGCGAAGGCCCCCAGGCTGAGGGGAGCCAGGGAGGCCGCGCGTTGGCGTCGCAGCTCCGCCTCGGCCTGTGCCAGTCGGGCCGCGGCGGCGCTCTGATCGGAGCGCTCCCACGCGGGTTCGTCCCGTGGCTCGGGGGCGGCCTGGAGCGGCGCGGCCGAGAGGTCTGCGGCGGCGACGGAACGCCCGACCCGCTCGGAGAGGGCTCGCAGCGCAAAGGCCTCCACCTCCCGCGCTTCCAGGAGGCGAGCGGCGGCCTGGACCTCCGCGAGGCGTGCGAGTCGGAGGTCCAGCTCGGAGGCTTCGCCCTCCTCGTATTGCAGTCCCACGGCCTGTCGCAGTCGAGCGGCGAGGTCTACACCGTCCTGGGCGACCTCGGTGAGACCGAGCGCGATGGCGGCGTCCACATAGGTGAGGCGCACCTCAGCAGCGACGGCGAAGCGGGCGCGCTGCAGAGCGGCTTCGGCGGCCTCGACCCGATCGGCGGCGACCTGGCGGGCGGCGGGCCCCTCACCGCTGAGGGAGAGGGGCTGGTTGAGGTTGAGTGAAGCGCGCCGGCCGTCCACGCTCACCGTGGAGGAGAGGCTGGGGTTGGACAGGGGTGCTCGGAGCCGAGATGACCAGGCCTGTGCCGTCTGCAGTTCAGCTTCGGCGGCGCGGACCTGGGGGTGGAGGGGGAGCGCCGCGGAGACGGCGGCGTCCGGGCTCAGGGATGCGGGGAAGCCCTCGCCTGCCAGCGCTGTTCCAAGAGGGATCAGCAGGAGGACGAGCAGCCACCACGACACCGCCCGAGCCCCGAGGAGGGCTTGAGTATGCATGGATCTGCCTTGAACAGGAGGGTGGGCTGCGGGCAGAGAGCTGCCCGTCAGCGGAGGACCGCGTCCTGTTCAGGCGAGAGGCGGAGGCGTCGGCGGTGCGTTGGCCCAGGAGCTGGGGACGCGGTCGGCCAGGACCAGGCGCGGCTCCAGGGTCAGGCTACGTCGCGGGGGCTCCAGCCCGAAGTCGTTCAGGATGCCTGGGGTCGAGCTGTGGCATCCACAGTGATGCGCGGTGGGGGTGCAGCCGTGCTCGGCGTCCGCGGTCGCGCTGTGGTCTTCGTCGGCCTGCTCCGCTTCGTGCTGGGCGCTGTGGGGCAGGTGGCCATCGTGCAGTAGGTGCTCGACGCTCTCCAGAATCTCCGGCAGCCCTGGGAGCAGGGACAGCACCATCATCAGCGTGGTGAGGTGTCGGAGGAGGCGACGGAGCAGCATCAACAGGAGCGTAGCGCAGCGCCTCGGGGTGATCAAGCGTTCGGCCGAGGCCGGGGGCGGACGCCTGCATCCGGGAGGCGGGCCTGCGCGAGTGTCCTGTCTCCAGGTGGGCGATCAGAACCCCTGGGGCGAGGGGAGCCCGATCCCCGTCACCCAGAAAGTTCGATAATCATCCAATATGCCCGACCATCGAAGCCCCCGTCGCGCGAGCGGCGGGGGCTTTGTCATGTGGGTCAAGAGGCCGCTCCACGCGGTGGCCGCTGCTGCACAGCGCGGCCGCCTCCAGTCGCCCCGACCATCGAAGCCCCCGTCGCGCGAGCGGCGGGGGTTTTGTCATGTGGGTCAAGAGGCCGCTCCACGCGGTGGCCGCTGCTGCACAGCGCGGCCGCCTCCTTCGGACCGGACAACCGTGGTCCCGAATCCAGTGGCCAAGCGTTCCTGCATCCGCTATGCAATATTACGCCATATGACACTTCATATGCATGGTTCCGATGATGGAGGAATGACATGATCAGCTTGGCACTTGGACTGCTTGTTGTGGCGGGTTGCGGAGACAAGGACACCACCAGCGACGACACCGGCAGCGGCAGCGACGACACCGGCGGCGACACCAACCTGAACTCGCTCACCTGGGGCGCCAGCGCCATCACGGCGCCCGACACGTCGAACTGGCTGGGCGCGTACGTCGCGGATGAGGACAACATCTGGATCCTCGCGGGTGGCGGCGTGACGTACTTCGACGGCGCCTCGTGGACCTTGTCCGCGCAGCAGGACCAGTTCGGTTTCGACCCGAACGCCCCCGACATGACCATCTTCTTCGATCCGTGGGCCATCTCGGGCTCGTCCACCACGGACGTGTACGTGGTGTGCGGGAACTCCATGATCGCCAGCTTCGATGGCACGAGCTGGACCCAGCTCAGCAACGGCTACGGTCCGGAGGATCTCAACACCTACCAGCCGCTGCTGTCGCCAGGATCCATGTGGGCGTCCGGCTCGGGCGCCGCCTACCACCTCTCCCGCGGCGGCGACTACAACTTCGTCACCTGGGACGGCTCGACCCGGACGACGACCGCGCTGGACACCATGGTCGGCAACCTCGACTACGCCCCCCACATCGTGTGGGGGCTGGACGACAACGACATCTGGGTCGGCGGAGCGCTCACGTCTCTGTTCAACAGCCCCATCCACCACTGGGATGGCTCGTCCTGGAGCCGGGCGACCATCGAGGCGGGCGATGAAGGCCGCGTGGTCGGTTTCTGGGGCACCGCCGCGGACGACATGTGGATGGCGGTGACCGGCAACCAGTACGGCAGCAAGCTCTATCGCAGCGCTTCGAACGGCGGCTGGGAGCTCGCCGACACCAGGCCCGTGGATGGCACGGACAACCCCGTCTACTACGACATCTGGGGAACCTCGAACAGCAACATCTTCGTCGGCGGCAACCAGGGGCTGTTCCGTTACAACGGGACCGATTGGACGGAGATCGATCTGGGCGCCGACGCCGCCGGTCTGGCGGTCCTGCGCATCCATGGCATCACCGCCTCCAAGCTCGTCGTCGAGGTGGGCAACTCCACGGAGAAGGCGTTCTACCTGGTCGAAGGCCTCTGAACCAGACGCCTGAACAGGCCGACCCTCGAAGCCCCTGTCGCCTGAGCGGCAGGGGCTTCGTCCTTGGGATCAAGCGGTCGCGCGAAGCGGAGGCCGCCTCGGTGGCTGCGCAATATCTCCTTGAGGATCCGGGTATCAGGGCGAGGAGGGCTGATGCTGGCCAGAAACAACACGGCGTGGATGTGGGCTTCACTGCTCGCGGTCTGCGCGGTCGTCATCGTGGGCCTCGCGACCCTGCGCGCCGCCGGGGGAGCGACCGCCGCGACGCCCCTGTACGCGCCCCACCCCGACGACCCGTCCAAGCAGGTTGAGTACTTCCTCGATGCGCCGGCCGGCGCCGGGCCGTGGCCCACCGTCGTCCTGCTGCACGGCCACCAGGCCCCCCTGCGCCCCGGCGGCCGCGTCTTTGTCGACTGGGGCGTCCTCAAGGGCCTCGCGGAGCGGGGGTACCTGGCGGTGGCGGTGTCCCAGCCGGGCTACGGCGACTCGTCCGGCCCGGCCGACTTCTGCGGCCCGTGGACCCAGCACGCGGTGTCGGGGGTCATCGCGAAGCTGCGCGCCGACGGGCTGGCCTCGCCGACCCGCCTGCTCATCGAGGGCATCAGCCGCGGCGCGATGACGGCGGGTTTGATCGCAGGGCGGGACCCGTCGGTGTCCGGTCTGGTCCTGATCTCCGGGATCTACGACCTCCCCAGCTATGCCGCAGCGGCGCCGCGGAGGGGCATCCAGCGCGACATCGTGGACAACCTGACCGCCGAGACCGGGGGAGGGCCCGAGGCGCTGGAGGCGCGCTCGGTGCTGCGCCTCGCCGACCAGATCAAGGCCGAGGTGCTGATCCTGGCGGGCGCCGAGGACGAGCGGACCGATCCGGACCAGGCCCGGACGCTGGCCGAGCAGATCGAGCGCGCAGGGGGCCACGCTCAAGCCATCGTGTTCCCGGACGCGGGTCACCAGATCCCGGTCGACGAGCGCAACGTGACCATCGACCCCTTCATGGATCGCGTCCTGGGCGGGCCCTGAGCGGCCGCTCACGCCGCTGCGCACTGGGTGGGTGGACCTCAGGCGCTGCCCGGCGGATCCGGTGTCGCGCCCTCCTCATCGAGGAACCTGTCCACCGCCCGCACGAACGACAGGGTGTGGGTCCAGATCAGGCCGTGGCCGCCGCCCTCAATGAGGGTCAGGCGTGCGCCGGGGATCCCGTCGTGGAGCGTGCGGGCGTGATGGATGGGGACAGCGGTGTCACGCGACCCGGCCACCACCAGCGTCGGGCATCGAATCGAGGGGAGGAGGGGCCGGCTGTCATAGGCCATCGCCGCGCGCCACGACGCGATCATGAGCGCAGGATCCTGCGCGGCGATCAGGCCCGCGAGCCAGGCCTTTCGCGGATCGCCCAGGCCGTCGACCCCCGACGAGAAGACGAAGCGGGAGAACCGCTCCATGCCCATCGCCCGGATGAGGAGCGGGGCGGCGTACCCCTCCATGCGCTCGCGGAGGCTGGCCATGTTGAAGGCATAGGTGCAGGCGAGCACGAGGCGGCTGCAGCGCGCGGGCGCCGCGAGCGCGAGCTGCTGGGCCACCGCTCCGCCCTGTGAGTACCCGAGCACCGCAGCCGACTCGACGCCCAGATGGTCGAGCAGCGCGGCGAGGTCGGCGGCGAGCTGCGGCACGGTGAAGGGCGGCGGCAGCCCGCGGCTGCGACCGTGGCCGCGCAGGTCGGGGACGATGACCCGGTGGCGGGCAGCGAAGTGATCGAGCACCGGCTCGTACATCTCGCCGGTCACCATCAGCCCATGAATCAGGAGGAGCGGGGGGCCAGTGCCGCGCTCGATGAAGAAGGGGAGGGAGGCGGTCGACACGGGCGTCTCCGGGCACGGATCAGGGGCGCTTGGGGTGGGAGAGCGCGCCCAACTCGTCGAGCGCGCGGCCGATGAACACGCACAGAGGAACCGCAGCCTCGGCGGACGCCCAGTGCGCGATGGCGACCTCCAGGGCCAGGAAGAACGCGCCCGCGACGACGTCCGCCTCGAAGCGGTCGCGGCAGGAGCCGGCCTCCAGGAGGCGCTCGGCGACCTCTGAGCGGAACGCGCGCATCGCCGTGGCGCGCGCGACCTGGAGCGCGGGCTCCCGATCGGCGAGGCGGGCGCGCCGGAGGATCCGGTCGGCGTCGGCGGCGTACACGCGCTCCAACGGGTCCAGGATGGTGCGGCGCAGCGCCTCCATCACCGGGAGGCCGCGGAGGTTCCGGGTCAGCCCGTCCAGGACGACCGCGTCGTACTCATCCCAGAGGACGAGCTGCTCCTTCGTGCCGAAATGGCGGTAGAGGGTCGGGGGCGAGACCTCGCAGCGCGCCGCGATCTCCTCGACCGTGACGGCGTCGAGGCCCCGCGCTTCGAAGAGGTCGAGGGCCACCGCCTGGACGCGGCGCATGAGCGCGACGCGCCGACGGGCGCGGAGGTTGCGGGGAGGGGCGTCGGCTCGGGTGGTCATGGGTTGGATGATAGTCACTCTCAATTGAGAGTGACTATCATTTTATCTCAGGTGCCGACGTCGCTCCCCGGTGATGAAGGTGCACCCTCAGGAATCCTCCGCCTGCCGCAGCACCTCGCCCTCCGGCCCCGCAGCACGAAGCGCCGCCCAGGCCCCCGTCGGCTGAGGGCGATGACCCGCCTCGGCCGCCGCCAGCGCCTCCAGCGCCGCCGCCGCCTCGGGCCGGCTGCGGTGGGCCTCCAGCCAGCTCGCGGCCTTGAGCACCGCCCGGCGCCGCAGGCCCTTCCGGCGGGTGTGTCCGAAGAGGACCAGGGCCAGCAACGCCGCCGCAGTGCGGGCTACGTCGCCGCCAAAGCTGCCGTCCGCGTCCTGGGAGGCGGCCAGGCGCTGCGCGAGCGCGGAGGTGTCCACGGCCCGCCGAGCGGCCGGGCTGGCCGGGGTGGCCCCGGCCACGGACCCGTCGGCGAACGACGCCTCGCTGTCCTCCTCCTCGAACGCGACCTCGAAGAGGGCCTGGGACAGGCCGGCGCCTGCGGCGCGGCCCTTCTTGCTGCCCTCGGTCATCGGGGGCGACGTCGTGGGAGCGTTCCAGGCGTCCTCCAGCTTCTCTCGCATCGGCGCCCGCCTGGCGCGGCGGTGGAGGACCGGACTCGGCGGCGGCGCGCCGGGGGCCGGGCGCATCGCTGGAGGTGGGGGGGCGGCCCCCGCGAACGCGCCGCCGCCGCCCTGCGGGGTCCACTGGTGCGGCAGCTCGGCGGGCTGGACGATGACCGTCGGGTCCCCGTCGCCCACGATGCGGGAGGTCTCGACCGCCACGAAGGCCGTGGCCCGGGAGGCGATGCCGTGGGCCAGGGCGATGCGGCGGATCTCCGGCACGATGGCCTCCTCTTCGAAGGGGCGCACGGCCAGGCGGTCCTCCAGCCAGGCGACCCGCTCGCGGGCCCACAGCGCGCCCAGGCTCAGGCTGGCCTGCCGGGGTGTGAGCTGCTGCTGCCAGGCGCCCTCGGCGCTGCGTCCGGTCAGGGACACGGTCGTCGGGGCCCCCTCCAGCAGGATGGCCGCCGGCTTGCCGGAGAAGAGCACCTGCCCCTCCGGGCGGGCGGCCAGCACGCCGCCTTCCCCGTCCGCCTGCAGCTCGGAGAGGAGGGGGCTGCCGACCCGGGCCTCCAGGCGGGCGACGATGGCCTCGATGTCATCGGACGGGGTACACAGGTCGCAGGTCCCGCCGCCGACCCGGGCGAGGCGCTTGAGCAGCGCCGCGTTCACCGCCGTGTCGATGCCCAGGGTGAAGAACCGCGCGCCCCTGCGCCGGTTGGCCACCGCCGCGACCAGGGGGCCGTCGTTGTGCGCCTGCCCGTCGGTGATGAAGAGCACCGTGCGGATCCGGCCGGGCGGGGTCTCCCCGTCCAACGCGGCCTGGATCGGCGCGAGCATCTCCGTGCCGCCGCCCGGCCGCAGGGCGCGCACCCAGCCCTCGGCGCGCTCCAGGTTGCGCTGGCTGAAGTCGGTGAACTCGGGCGCGAAGGTGTGGTGGCGTGTGTTGAAGGCGATGAGCCGGAAGCGATCGCCCTCCACCAGGCCGCGCAGCGCGGTGGTCAGGGCCAGCCGCGCCGCCTCCATCTTCCGGCCGTCCATCGAGCCGGAGACGTCGATGACGAAGACGACGTCGCGGGGCAGCGCCTCGGGGAAGCGGTCGGTGGGCGGCTCGACCAGCACCAGGGTGTGGCGCCCGTCGGTCCAGGCCCGCCCGGCGCAGCGCTCGGCGTCGCCGGTGGCGAAAGCCAGGATGAAGTCGCGATCCAGGGTGGTCTTGCCCGACGGGGCCACCCGAACCCCCCCGCCCTCCAGGTCCAACCTCATGGCGTGCAGGCTGGACGCCAGGGCGCGCACGGGGCCCTCCACGAAGACCTCCAGATCCAGGGCGGTCCCGCCTTCCAGGCGCAGGGGCGGGGACAGACGGGAGGCGTCGGGGGCCTGATCCGTGTCCGGCGCGACCCCGGGCCCACTGTGGCCCACTGGCGTGCCGGGCGTGTACCGGGGCGCGAGGGTGGTGGGGAAGCGCCAGATCAGACGGCCGTCCTGGGCCTCCAGGCGCTGGACCAGCTCGATCCGGACGGTGACCTCCTCGCCCGGGGGCAGGTTGGTCACCCGCAGGGTGTGGACGTCGTCCCGCTCCCGGGTCAGCAGGGCGGCCCGGTGGCCCACGCGGCGGGCCGCGTCAAACCGAGCCTCGGCCTCCTGCCGCTCCCGGCACTCCGCACGTACCGTCATCGCGCCGCAGACCAGCTCCACGCCGGTCACCGCGCCGTCCTCGGGCAGGGGGCAGATGTGGACGGCCTCGGCCGGCGCGTCCAAGGGGTTGCCGAAGCGCTGCTCGATGGTGGTCACGCAGCAGTCTCCGGCGACGCGGGCCCGCACGCGGACCTCCCGGAGCGGCAGAGGCAGCTCGGCGCGCTCGGCGAGGGCGACCAGCCCCCCGAGGCCCCGGGGGTCGTGGGCCGGGCCGTCGTACAGGTCCGGTGTGGCGGGGATGGGCATCATTCGAGACCTCCTGGTCGGGCGGCGGCGCGCAGGCGCCGGAGAAGATCGTCCGGGTCTGCGACCAAACTGGGATCGAGGGTCACCCACACGCCCGGGGCCAGCTCGGCGCTGCGCAGTGGGCGGGGTGAGGGAAGGGGTGAGGGAGCGGGGAGCGGCGCCTGCTCGGGCGCCTGCTCGGGCGCCCGCTCAGGCGACGGCGCGGCTGAGCCGAGCGCGTCGTCCAGCGCGGCCTGGAGCTGGGTGTTGGACGCACCCCGAAGGGCCGCCTGAACCTGGGCGAGGGACAGACCCCGGGCCTGGAGCAGCTTCGTGCAGACCGCCTGGAGCAGGTGGCGGTGGCCGTAGACCGCGCGCCGTCCGTCGTAGCGCAGCGGGCGGTCGAGGACGCCGAGGGTCTGGTAGTAGCGCAGGGTCCGCGCGTCGGGGACGTCCCGCACCCGCTCGTCCTCGGCGCCGACATCGGCGCGACGGAGCAGCGCGGCGGTGACCTCGACCAGCTCAGACAGGCTGTATTCCACGGGGATGACGGTCATGGCATTTACTGTAATATTGACAGTAAATGGTGTCAACATCGAAACACAGGTCGACAGGGCCCGACGCCCGCTCCATGAGCCGCTACCGAGTCGGCAGAATCAAGCCGAAGTGCTCCCGCAGTCGCGGCGGGAAGTGGTGGTCCAGCACGTCGAGGGTCAGCGCAATGAGGGGTTGGCGGGGCCGGGTGCGGCGCTGGAGCGTCCGCCTCCAGGTGGCCTGGACGGTGGCGTGGTCCCCGCCGCTGACCGCCGCCCGGATGGCGTCGAGGCTGTCCCCCAGCGCCTCAACGTGGTCCTGGTAGCGGTCGAGCAGGTCGAATCTGTCGAGCTGGAGGATCCGGATCGTGGCCTCGCCTCTGCGGCTCCCGGCCCGTGGGGTGGGCACCCACCGTCCGCCGACGGGACGGAACTGGATGTGGTCCCGAGGCCGGACGTTCGGGTCGGCGGGGTCCAGCAGCGCGGGGCGTTCTGCTCCGGGAGGTTGCTCCCCTGCCATCAGCCTGCGCCCTTTGAGCAGGGGGAAGTCGTCCGACTTGTGCCGGTTGCATACCCTGCAGGCAAAGAGGAGGTTCTCCCATGTCCAGGTCAACCACCAGTAGACGGACTTCGGGCGAAGATGGTCGACGGCGTTGTGCTGGATCTGCTCCGACAACTCGCACCATGCGCACTTGCCGTTCTGGGCCTGGAAGAGCGGGGCGCGCGCCCACCCATACCCGGTCAGCTCCTCAGGCTTCAGCTGACCGGCCTCAACGTCCTTCTCCGCCTGGTCCAGGAGATCGACGCAGGCGAGCACCTCCATTGAAGGGGGTGACCCACGAACCACCCGAATCATGACGTGGATTCCCGCTCCACGGGGTCCCAGCCCGGGTCCGCGTCAGCAACCCGGAGGCGGGCTCGCAGCACGGGGAGCTCGGCGTCCTCCGCGTCGCTGCGCAGCGGGTCATCCGCGAGCAGCGCGTATCGCTGCAGATCCTGCGAGATGGAGGGCCGGGAGATGTCGAAGTACTGGTCCAGGATCTCGCTGGGGGTCATCCAGCCCGGCGCGCCCCCGGGGTGGGGGTAGACCTGGGCGTGCCCGGCGTCGTCCAGCCCCATGCGGATGATCTCACGATCGCGGAAACCGGCCAGGATCATCGGCGCGTGCGCCGTCGCGAGGATCTGCAGGTTCGGCGTTCGGGCCTGAACCTCGCGAAGCGTGGACACGATCTTCAGCTGCGCGGCCGGGTGGAGGGCGCGATCCAGGTCATCGAGCATCAGCACTGTGGGGCGTTCGGACATCTCAAGGACCGTCAGCAGGCCGAGCGCCAGCAGGGTGCCCTCGCTGAGCGCTTCGGCCGGGATCCAGCCGATGTCCCTCATCTGAACGGAGAACGTCAGGCCCGTGACCTCTCGGCGGGTCGGGCGAGACAGCACCTGATCCTCGACGCGCAGGGTCTCTGTCGTCTCCTGGATCAGCTTGAGGGTGTCCGTGCGGATGCGCTGTACCTGGGGAACGACTTGCGTGAGGTGCTTTTCAATGCGCTCGATGCGGCCATCGCGGGCGCGCACGAGGGCGTCGAGCACGCTGGGCAGGCCGAAGCCGTCGACCGTGAGGACGGGTTGGGGAGAGGCCGGGGAGGGCGAAGCCAGCTTCTCGGCGTCGAGACGCAGCCAACGCATGGCCGGCAACGCCTTGACAGCCTCCGCGGCACGCTCCTCAAGGCGATGATCGAGCCGCTGATCCTGGGGACGCTCTCTCAAACCGAACAACGCATAGACGGAGGGGTCCCCCGAGGCCCTCCTGGGAGAGTCGCTGGTTCGGAGCCCGACCACCTGCTCGCCACGAAGATGCAGGCGAATCGAAAGATCGGGCCTATCAGGCTTTGTGCGGTGCTGCTGCAGCCTGGACTCAACCTCCGGAACCTGGACCGACCCCGAGTCGAGGCCTGTGAGCAGGTCGTGGGCCAGCGTCGCGGCTTGGAGCACCGAGCTCTTCCCGCAGGCGTTCGGGCCGACGAGCACCGTGACACCGTGGAGGTCCAAGGTGATGTCGCTCAGGGCCTTGAAGCCCCGGATCTCCACCCGTCGGAGGATCGGTCCGTCTGCGCTCACCAGCCTCCTCTAATGTGTCCGGGCCAGGCGGGACACCGCCCGCGCTCAGGTGAACTGGATGACGTGGTACGCCTGCCGCCGCTCCGGGTGGTAGAAGACGTACATCGAGCCGAACTGGAACCAGCAGTCCAGCCGGGCCACGAACCGCCAGCCTTCGCCGCTGGGGGAGAAGTCGTCCTGCAGCCAGGCCGGCTCGCCGATGCGCAGGACGACGTGGCGCTCGAGGTCCACCTCGCCGTACTCCCGCGCCTCGAGCGTCGCGGCCTCGAAGGTCGGCAGGCGGGCAAAGGACTGCGGGCCGCTCTCGAAGGGCTCCGCCCACGCGGAGCCCCGGGTGGGGTCCTTCGGCGGTGAACCATCCACCAGGGCGACGGTCCAGCGGCCGTCGTCCTGCTCCTGGATCACCAGCTCCTCGTCCACCGCGCCCACGCTCATGGACAGGCAGAGCACCCTGCGGCCCGCCAGCTCCGGGTCCAGGAACCCGAGATCGAGCAGGCAGAGGGCCTCGAAGAAGTGGGGGTCGAGCGGCGGACGGGTGATGGCCTCCAGCGCCGGGTGCTGCTGGTGGGGGCCGCCGGGGGAGGGGACGAGGACGTGGACCTTCATGGGACGCTCCAGGTGGACGGCGAGTCTACCGCGACGGCCCGCCTTCCCGGACCTGGGGGCGCCGCTTCCCCTCCAGGCGGTAGAATGTCCGACGCCCGGTACGCATGGACGCGTACGAAGAACGCGGTGACCCCGGTGAGGACGATGACCGGCCAGCCTGAACCCTCTGACCGACGCAGGACCTCCCCGGACCCCCATCGCGCGCAGGACTTCATCGTGGACGTCCGCGCCCAGCTCCGGCGCCAGGGGTTCGCGTGGGTGGAGGGGCACCGGGTCGCCAGGTACGTCGACCTCTCCGGGATGGCCGCCCTCATCGCGGCGACGTCAACGGCGCCGATGGACCCCTATGATCCCACCCGCACGCGCCGTCGCTTCCACGGGCGCTTCGTCTTCGAGCCGGGCGCCGGCCTGCTCCATCATCGTGGTCCCGTCGCCTACCATCAGGATCGGAGATACAACCCTGTTGACGGAGGCGGGTCACGCTGGCTCCCCCCGCTCCCCGCGGCGCTCGCCTGCAATCCGACGCTCCAGAGCATGATTCGGCTCGACTGGTGGTGCCTGCCGGCCCCCTTCCGGCGGAGCGTGGCCCCCATGCCCGTGGACGTGGGCGTCCACCTCATCGCGTATTCACCTACGGTGACAGCCCCGTCCCGGCCGTCGCCGGCCGTGCTCCACAAGGACGGTGAGCCCTTCACCTGCGTCCACCATCTGGGCTCACGAAACGTCAGCGGCGGGGAGAGCCAGGTGGCCGACAACAGCAAGGTGATGCTCTTCGAACAGCCGCTGTCCGCGCGCCTGGAGACCCTCCTGTTTGAGGACGAGCGCGTCTATCACGGCCTCAAGCCCGTGTACGCCGAGGGCGTCGGCCCCGCCTCGAGGGTCGTCACCCTCGTCGACTTCACGCCGTTCTTCCAGCCCCACGCCCGCGCCCGACCACGCTGGCCGTGAGGCGCGGGCGCCGCGCGGTGGCGGGGAGCGCGGGTCGGAGCGCGCGTCCATCCTGTCGCCCCCCCTTCCCAGACCCTTCACCGCGCCCCAGCGCCGGGCCGGTCGGGTTACGGACCTCGCTCCCCTTGGAGTCGGAGCCGCCGTGGCCCGCGACGTGGTGCTGCTGCTGACCCACACCGGCGACTGGTTCGTCCCGGACCGCGTGGCGGAGGAGCTTCGGGCGCGCGGCGCCACCCCCGTCCGCGTGGACACCGACCGCTACCCGGCCGAGCTGGACCTCGCCCTCGGGCTGGACGCGCCGCGCGTCGCCGGGGTCGACCCGGATCGAATCCGCGCGGTCTGGACCCGGCGGCTGTGGTCCAGCCGGCTCCCCGAGGGCCTGGAGCCCGTCGCCGCCCGCGCCATCCGGCAGGAGGCCCGCGCCCACTGGTTCGCCGTGCTCGACGCCCTGGGCGACCGTCGGCAGGTGAACCCCCTCGCCGCCGAGCGCCGGGTGGAGGGCCACAAGCTCCACCAGCTCCGTCGGGCCCGGGCCGCCGGCCTGTCCGTGCCCGACACCCTCATCACCAACCAGCCCGAGGCCGCCCGCGCCTTCTGCGAGGCCCACGGCTACGACGTCGTCGCCAAGCTGCTCTCCCCGGTCTCGCGGTCCATGAGCGGCGCCGGTCCCAGGGTCCCCACCCGACGCTTGAGCCGCGACGACCTCGACCACCTCGACGAGCTGCGCCTGGGCCCGATGTGCCTCCAGCCCCGCATCCCGGCCCGCCATGAGCTGCGGGTGGCCTGGGTGGAGGGCCGCTGCTTCGTGGGCGAGACCGGCGGCGGGGACACGGTCGACTGGCGCCAGGGGGACGCGGGCGGGTGGCGCCCCGGCGCGCTGGACGACCGCACCTGCGCCGCCCTCGACCGGCTGATGACGGACCTCGGCCTGAGCTACGGCGGCGTCGACCTGATCGTGCCCCCGGAGGGGCCCCCGGTCTTCCTGGAGGTGAACCCGGCGGGCGAGTGGGGGATGCTGGAGCACGCCCTGGGCCTGCCGGTCGCCGCCGCGCTGGCCGACGCCCTCCTGAAGGACTGAGAGCCCCCATGGACATCCTCCTCTTCACCCGAAGCGGCGACACCCTGGCCACCCGTCCGGTCGTCGAGGCGCTCGTGAGGCGAGGGGCGAGGCCCTGGGTGTTGGCGTCTGACCGGTATCCCGGGCCGGTGCGAGTAAATTGGTCAACTGACCAGAAAACCCTGCATCTGCCCGGTCAGGGGACCCTCGACCTCACGGGGCTCTCGGCGGTCTGGATGCGTCGCTCCTCGGTCGGCGCGGGGCTGCCCGAGGCGCTGCCCCCCGACGTGCGCCGCGCCGCCGCCCAGGAGGCCCGCGAGGTGCTGATGGGCGCGCTGCTCGACACCCCCGCGCTTTGGGTGGACCCCCCGGCGGTGGCCGCTCGGGCGAAGCAGAAGGCCCTCCAGCTCAAGCTGGCCCGCGACGCCGGCCTGGAGGTCCCCCGCACCCTGGAGACGAACGACCCCGACGCCGCCCGCGCGTTCGCCGCGTCCTGCCCCGGCGGGGTCATCGCCAAGATGTACAACGACCTCCGGATCGCCGGGGGCACGGTCTACACCAACCTGCTGGGGCCCGCCGACCTCGCGGCGCTCGACCAGCTCGTGGCCTGCCCGATGGTGTTCCAGGAGGCCGTGCCCAAGGCGATGGAGCTGCGGGTGGTGGTGGTGGGGCAGCAGGTCTTCGCCGCCGAGCTGGACACCCAGGCCATCGCGGGGGCGGAGGTGGACTGGCGCCGCCAGGGCGCGGCCTCGGTGGCCGACTGGAAGCCCCACCGCCTGCCGGGCCCGGTGGCGCGCGGCTTCCTGGCCCTCCACGACGCCCTGCACACCAACTACGGCAGCGCCGACGTCATCCTGACCCCGGACGGGCGCTACGTGCTGCTGGAGAACAACGTGGTCGGCGAGAGCTTCTGGCTCTACGAGATGCACCCCATCCCCGACGCCCTGGCCGACCTGCTGACCGGACAGGCCCCCGCGCGGGTGCCCCCTGCGGACATGAGGTGAGCGTGAAGACCGTCCTGGGCATCGTCTCCTCACGGGACACCGAGACCTTCGAGCTGCTGGCCGCCGCCCTGGACGCGCGCGGGGCCCGCCTGGTGCGGTTGGACAGCGACCGCTACCCCACGGCGGCGCGGCTCGACGCCGAGCTGGGCCCGGGGGGCTGGCGGGGGCGGCTCACCAACCACCTCGGCGAGACCGTCGCGCTGGCCGACCTCTCCGCCATCTGGTGGCGGCGGCTGTACGTGGGCCGCCGCATCCCCAGCGAGGGTCTGCACCCCCGGGTGCGCCGGGCCTGCCGGCTGGAGGCCGACGCCGCGCTCCAGGGCATCCTCGCGAGCCTGCCCTGCGTCCACGTCGACGACCCGTTCGCCGTGGCCCGCGCCGAGAACAAACCCTGGCAGCTCGAGATGGCCCGCCGCGCGGGGCTGGAGGTGCCCGTCACCTTCAACAGCAACACCCCCGACGCGGTGCGCCGCTGGGTGCGGTCCACCGGGCCGGTCATCACCAAGATGCTCGCCGCCATCGACGTGCCCACCGACGACGGCGAGGGCGTGGTGGGCACGTCGGCGCTGACCGAGGCCGACCTGGAGGACCTCGACGGCCTGTCGCTGGCCCCGGGCACCTTCCAGGGGCGCATCGAGAAGGATCTGGAGGTCCGGGCGGCGGTGGTCGGAGACCGGGTTCTGGCGGCGGGCGTGGACAGCCAGCAGCTCCCCGAGGCGCAGGTGGACTGGCGCAAGGGCAGCGAGACCCTCATGCCGCTGTTCCGCGCGGTGGCGCTGCCGGAGGGGGTCCAGCGGGCGCTCGTGCGCCTGAACCGCAGTATGGGCCTGAACTATGGGGGCGCCGATCTCATCCGCACGCCGGAGGGGCGCTGGGTGTTCCTCGAGATCAACCCGGGCGGGGAGTGGCGCTGGGTGCAGGAGGCCGCCGGGCTGGATGTGGCCGGGGCGCTGGCGGAGCGGCTTCTGACGGAGCCCTCAGCCTGAGCGCGGCCCGCGCCGGATCCGCGGCGAGAGCGCGCACAGCCGCAGCTCACAGGTGACCGCGCCGCCGTCCCCCGGCAGCCAGAGCTGGTCGGGTCCCGGGAGCATCTCCGAGAGGGTGAGGCGCTCGGTCTTCCGGGCCGCGCGGGCCAGGGCCTCCACGAGCAGGGGGTTGTCCTGGTCCACCAGGAAGGGCTTGGCCTCCAGGGGGCTGCTCACGAAGAAGAAGCGCGGCAACCCCAGGTCTCGCGCCCAGAGCCGCAGCGCGCGGAACGCGTCGAGGCCCCGGCTGGCGCGCGGCGCGGGCACCCGCCAGGTCTCGCGCGCCAGCACCACGCCGTCCACGGTCACGCGGGGGGCGTGCGGACCAGGGAGGGTCGGGAACTGGTTCACCCCGCAGGCGCTCACGAAGGCGCCGTCGAGCGCGACGCGGAGGGGGAGGGTGAGCCGCCCGTCGCGGGTCTGCACGATCAGCGCGTCCCCGATCTGGCCGGTGACCAGCTCGGCCTCCGCGAGCAGCCGCTCTGCGGGGACGTGGGGCGGCGGCCAGTCCCGATCGACCATGTACAGCTCGGGGCACTCCGGCGGGACGAAGCGGGTGGCCCGCATCATGCCGGCGCGGCTGACGTTCTGGCGCAGGAAGGGGCCATGATCCTTGGCAAACGCCGCGCTCGCCGCAGCCCGCGCCGCCGGGTGCAGGGCGAGGGCCACCGGGTAGGCGAGCATGTTGCGGTGCGCGTGCAGCTCGCCCACCACCACCTCGAACGCGCCCCGCTGCAGGGCGGCGAGGTCAGGCGCGGTCAGCATCACGTCGGGGGACATGAAGCCCGCGGAGGGCCAGCCGGGCGCCACCTCGGGGATCGACAGGCGGCCGGCGAGCTGTCGCGCAGTGCAGGTGACGCGGCGGGCGCCGGGTTGGGGATCCACCGCGCGGCGCCAGGCGTCCTGCCAGGGCGTCAGGCCCTCGGCGCACAGGGCGGGGAGCCAGGTGGCGCAGTCCGCCAGCAGCGTCGCCAGCGGGACCCCGCGCGCGCAGGCCTCTGCCAGCCGCGGCCGCGCCTGCGCCCAGACGTCGGCGCTGAACGCCACCAGGGTGTCGTACACCAGCGCCAAGGGCGCGAGGCGGGCGAGCAGGGCGTCGCCCAGCCGAATGGACAGGTCGCGACGCGCGTCCATCCAGCAGATCTGCCGGCCCTCGTAGACCTGCCCGCCGCCGCGCGTGGCGCTCCGGCCGGCGTGTCGGGTGAAGCAGGAGAACAGAGCGCCCCGCGCAGCGTCGACCGCCTCCGGCCCCCGCGCGTCGCGGAGGTCGATTCGGGCCTGCTCCAGCGCGTCGAGCGCGGCGGTCCACCGTTCGCGCGCCGGGTTGGCGGGGAGGCCGCGGGCGAAGGCCCGCAGCGGCGCCTCGGGCTTGAGCGTGCAGGTCGGCACCACCGGGGTCCGGCGCAACAGGCCCGCGCGCTCCAGGCGGCCGAGCGCGTCGTCGTCCTGGATCTCCGCGACGGTGCGCTGCCCGTCGCAGGCCGCCAGCACGCGCGCCGTCCGCTCGTCCAGCACGCTGAGCCCGCCGGGGTGCCACACCCGCGTCCCCATCTGGTACAGGCGACCGCTCCTGCGGGGCCGGAGCTGTTGGGAGAGCGCCGGGTCGGCCTCCATCGCCTCGGCCAGCGCGGCGATCGCCCAGTGCTCCAGGAAGACCTCCCGCTCCTCCTCGCCGGAGCCCTGGACGTGGACCATGCCCGGGCCCTCGACCCCTGCGACGTCGCGGGGGCCGAAGAAGCCGATGGTGTCGTTCTTGGCGCACAGCCGCTGGAGGAACATCACCGCGGTCGCCTCCCGCTGGCGGTCGCGCTTGTTGCGTCGACGCAGGGGGCCATCGTGCAGGCGCTGGATCCCCTCCAGCGCGGCGGGGCTGCTCCAGCCGATGGCCTCCACGACGCGCGCATCGGAGACGGCGGCGCGCAGGGCGGCGCGCGCGGAGGTCAGCTCCTCCTCGAACAGGGCCTGCGCGTCCGCGACGCCCGCGTCCAGCGCGGACGCCGTGCGGGGCGCTGCGAGCGGCAGGAGCCGGTCGAACCGGAACCCGGCCATGCGGACGATCGCCCAGGGCAGGTAGCGCCATGTGGCCCCGGGGACGCCGCGATGGTGGGGGAGCCAGGGGCGCTCCATCAGCGGGACAGCCCCGCGACCACGGCGGCGACGTCCGGCACCCCAAGCCCGGTGACCGGGTCCCAGCCGTGCGCGGGGTCATACCCCTGGAACCAACGAAATGACGCGCGCCCGGACCCGTCGAGCGCCCGCGCGGCGACCCGGTTGCTGCCCTCCAGCACGCGCCGGAACGCCGAGGGCTGCGCGTCCGCCAGGGCGTAGAGGGCCGGCGCGGGCGCGCCCAGGCGAGGCCGCCCGGCGGCCCGGCGGGCCTGGTTGGCCAGCGCGAGGATGGCGGCCCAGATCGGGGCCCCCAGGCTCGTGCCCCCGGCGTGGTCCAGCCATCGGCCCCGGTAGACCATGCGGCAGCCCGTGCCGGTGAGCGGCCCCCCCGGCGTGCGCTGGACGCCCGGTCCGGACGCGATCATCGCCACATCCGGGTACCCCCGGCCGTAGGGCACCACGGCGGGGCCGTCGCCGCGGGCGTACCAGGGGCGCAGGTGCGGGCGCTGCCAGGCCGGGACGGGCACGTGGTCGCTGAACCCGCCGGAGCTGGCCACGCGGGCGTAGTGCAGCACGCCCTCGAGCCCGGGAGGGGGCGGCGCGCTCCACACCTGCTCGGTCAGAGGGCGCAGCGTGGTGATCATCGTCCCCCCCACCGACAACAGGCGGTCCTCCGTCGCGGGGAACACCCCCTGTGGCCAGGGCGCGTCGAGCACCGCGCGCCCGTCCCGGACGTCCCGGGGCACGCCGCCCAGGGGCCCCCAGTCGCCCGACGCGGACACGACGCTGACGCCCACTGCGGCGGCCTGGGCGAGCAGGACGCGGAACAGGCGCCGGCCGTGCTGGCGGCTGTGGGCGCGCTCCGCCGCGATCCAGGTGGTGCTGGCGATGGTGGGTGCGTGTTCGGCGTCCTCCAGCAGCGCGAGCATCCACGCCGACCAGGCGTCACCGAGCGTGCCGGGGTGGACGTGGTAGACCACGATGCGCGCGCCAGGGGCCATCGCGGCGATCCACTGGGTGGAGATGGCCAGCTCCAGGTCATGCAGACGGCTGCCCTGCCCAGGGTGACCGAGCTGCACCTCGTGGACCTCCGGCGTCGGCACCCCGCAGGCGTGACAGAACGCCTGCAGGTCCGCGCGGTGCAGCCGCCCCCCCAGGCTCATGACGCCGATGGTCTCGCCTGTCCCGTCGAGATCCTCGGGGAAGTTGTAGACGCGGCGGAGCTCCGCGGGGGCGTAGCCCGGCGTGGGCCCGGGCAGGACCGCCGGGGGGTTGTCGGGCGTCGACCCCACGGGCTGGAGCAGCTCCGGCGCCCGCAGGGTCAGGAACCCGGCGACCAGCCCGGCGATGGGCGAGGGGAGGCGGTCCATCGCCCGCGCGGGGTCGTCCCCCAGCACCTCCGCGACCCGCGCGGCTGTGGTCCGGACCAGGAACACGCGGCCGTCGCCGGGCAGGATCGGCCCGAGCGCCTGCGCCTCCAGCCAGGCCCTCACCCGGTCGCGCTCCGCTGGGGGCGGCAGGGTGCGGTCGAGCAGCGCGGCGCGGGAGAGGTGCTGTCCGCGCTGGGGGCCGGCTGCATCGGAGACCGCGTCCGCCAGCTCGAACAAGTGATCCCGCCGGCGGGGGGCGCAGACGAGCGCGAGCAGCAGCTCCTCAGACATCAGCAGCCGTGCGCACCTGGATGAACCCCTTGATGGCCGCCGACCGTACCAGATCGTGGGTGGCCTTGCGGACAGCCGCCGCGCCGAAGCGGGCAGGCAGCAGGGTGACCGCCTCGTCGACCAGCGCGTCGACCCGGGTGTGTCGCCGCATCGCGTCGACCACCGGTGCCATGACCTCCGGGATCCTGCAGGGGTACGCCGCCATTCGGTGGGACATCGACCAGTCCCGGGTGACGAGGTCGTGGTAGAGCAGGAGCTGCCCCTTGGGGCCGTAGTTCACCGCCGGCTCGGCCTGGAGGGCCAGGGAGAACGGCGTGGATGCGGTGTAGGTGGCTCCGTCCAGGTCGTCCAGGCGCGGGCGGTCGCGCGCGCCGCTCACGATGTCCTCGTCCATCCCGGACAGGTTGGAGAGCAGGGGCTTGAGCACCTCGGGGCTGACCGCCCGCATGCTCGGGAAGAAACCCGCGGCCGCCATCGCGAAGGCCTCGCGGTCGCCGATGTCGATCTTCGCCTCCGCGTTCACCAGCCGCCGGGACTCCCACCAGACCGAGTCCACCGCCCGGTTGTTCCCGTAGAACAGCCGCGCCAGGCGCAGCATCGCCGAGGCCTCGCCCCGGACGAAGTCGGCGTAGGTCTCCCACAGCGCCTCGCGGTCGACCTCGGGGCGGGCGTGCTGGGTCAGGAAGGTGTAGGCCGCGCGGTGGGCGCTCAGCATGGCGCGGGTCATGCCGCTGGAGATGATCGGATCGATGAACACCGCCGCGTCGCCAGCGGACGCCCAGCCCGGCCCCACGAAGCGCCGGGCCCACGAAGACCAGTCCTGGCAGGCGCGCACCCGCGCCCCGTTGGGCATGATGTCGTCGCGCAGGCTGGCGTCGGTGATGAGGTCGGCGACCTCGGGGCAGCCGCGCAGCGTCTCCCAGTAGAACTCCTCCAGGGAGACCTCCTTCATGCGCTCCCTGAAGTGCTCGGTGCGGGTGACGCACCCCACGCTCATCACGTCTTCGTCGATCGGGAAGTACCAGATCCAGCCCTGCGCGCAGGAGACGATGTAGACGGTCGTGAAGTCCCGGGTGCCGCTGCAGGTGACCTTCCAACCGGCGTTGGAGAGGTATCCGAACGCCGCGAAGTTGTTGGTGAAGTCGTCCCGCTGACGGTCCCCGCGGGTGAGCATGGAGGCCAGCCCGGAGGCGTCGAGCACGAAGGGGGTGTGGATCGTGCCCTCGCCGTCGGGGCTCGACCAGCGAACCCCGCACACCGCGCCCGCGTCGTCCCGCAGCACGTCGGTCACCTCCGTGTCGAAGCGGACCTCCGCGCCCAGCTCGCCGGCCCGCTCCAGCAGGCGCTGGTCGAAGCGGTCCCGGCGCACGTTGAAGGCGATCAGCGGGTTCTTGAGGTCCTTGCGCCCGCCGCGCAGCGCCTCCAGGTCCCGCCCGACGATGTCGATGGTGCCGACCTCCTGGACGCTGCCCAGGCCATGTAGGGCCAGGAAGTCCACGTTCCAGGGGGTGCGGTCCTTTCCCCACACGAACACCGCGCCGAGCTTCTTGACCGGGCAGGTGCGGATCATCTCGTCGAACAGGCCGAGATCCCGCAGCACGCCGTTCATCACGGGGATGGTGCTCTCGCCGATGCGCCACCGGGGGAAGCGGGCCCGCTCCAGCACGGTGACCGACAGGTGGGGGGCGTACTTCGAGACGATGCCCGCGAAGGTGGCGCCTGCGGGCCCTCCTCCGATGACGACGCAGTCGCGTTGCTCGGTCATCGCTCAGAAGCCCGGATCGTAGTCCGCCAGCGCGTCCCGATCGAGCGGCGAGATCGACAGCTCTGCGCTGGGCGGCGGGGGGAGGACGAGGTGGGCGCGGGTGGGCTCGTCCTCGACGACGACGAAGTTCACCCCGGCCGGGACCGGGAAGCCGTGCGCGGCGAGCACGTGGTTGGGATCATCGAGGAGGCTCTGCTTGAAGCGCGGGTCTGCCCACGCGCGCTCGGTGATTCTCTGCCAGGCGGCGGCTCGTGCGTCGTCACTCATGGGTGGCTCCTTGGCGAAGGAAGGGACGGGTCGCGGCCGCGATGGCCTCGTCCGACGGGGGGCCCTCGGGGGGGCTGTGGAACAGGATCTGCGCGGTCCGGAAGCAGGCCCGGCCGATGGCGACGCGATCGGTCGCGTCGATCTGCTGCATCACGTCGATGATGTCGTCGACGTGATCGGCGTCTGAGCCGAGCGCGGAGTGCACGCGGAGGCACCGCGTCGCCCGCACACCGGGCGGCAGCAGCGCCTCCACGGCCCTGAGGTAGGACGCGTCTACGGTCATCGCCATGCGCTCCAGCGCGTAGGCGTAGCCGAGCACCCCCACCGGCCGCGCGGGCTGGAGCAGCTCGGTGAACCAGGTCACCAGCGCGGCGGCGGTGTGGGGCACGACGGCCTCGACCAGCCCATCGGCGTCGTAGCCCAGCGCCTGGAGGTCCCGCAGCGCGAGGCGGTCGTGGCCGCCCTCGTCGCGCACCTTGGCGTCGCAGTACGCCGCCAGGGCGAGATCCCCGGATGTCCGGAACTTCTCGGCCGCGGCCGCCATCGTGGGGGGCGTGGCGTGGGTGGTCTGGTAGAAGCCTGCGAGGCGCCACGCCCACCGGTGAAGGGACAGGGGAGGGCGCGTCGCCGGGCGCGCGGGCCGGGCCGCGGCGATGAGGCCGTCGAGCAGCCGCCGCGCGGTCTCCGGGGAGCCCCGGCCCTGCATCGGTCGGACGAACGGGTCGGTGAGGCCCGGGCCCGGGCGGTGCACCCAGGCTCGATCGGGACTTGCCACCACCACCCTGCCGTCGGCAAGATGAAGCCACTCCAGCGCCGGAGGGGTCTCGTGTATCAACGTCGTCATCAGTCCACCTCTGCGACCCTGAAGCCCTATACCTTCCTGCGGCTTCCCTTCCGCGTGGAGCCAGAGCCTCTGCTCGCCGAGATCGATCACATCGCCGAGGAGGTGTGGCTGAAGAGCCAGTGGAAGTGGCACCTGGGGACGCAGCTCCTGGTGCTGCGAGGCGGACCGGCGACCGCCTGGCCCGGCGGCCGCCTGACCAGCGGCGCGGGGGTGGATGCCCCTGTGCTCGCAGGGCTCCCGAAGGTGCGTCAGACCCTCGACACTGCGCTGGGGGTGCCCGCCCGCATCGCATGGATCGGACGGAGCCCGCCCGGCTCCGACATCCGACTGCACATCGACGATACGCCCCACTGGGACCACCACCACCGCGTCCACATCGCTCTGCGCACCACGGAGCGCGCCCGCCTGTGTGTCTCCGGGCGCTTCGTGCACATGCCGGCCGGGACAGCGTGGATGTTCAACAACAGCGCCCCGCACGGCATGATCAACGAGGGCGCCACGCGGCTCCACCTGATCGTCGATCTGGAGCCGGGACCCGAAGCAGACGCGCTGATCGTGTCGGGGGAGGCGGTCCCGGGTGAGCGCGATCCCCAGGCGCTGGCCCGACTCTCCCGCGATCCGCTGGAGAAGCTGACGGACGCCGATCGCGCCGACCCGGAGCGGATGTACCGACTGCGCCAGCAGTGAACCGTGATGGATCCATGAAGGGTCACAGCGGGGACCCGCCGCCCTACCTTGAAGGTGTCGCTCGGAGATGCACTCCGCAGCCACAAACACCCAACGGGAGCACCCCCATGAGCAAGAAGCCCTTCTTCATGCGCTTCGTCGAGACCCAGGACGACGCCACGCCTTCCATCCGCACCGACGTCAAGGCTGGCGCCGAGACCGACCGCAAGAAGTGGTGGGAGGACAAGGGCCAGGAGACCATGAAGTACCCCTCCGACGGCGACGACGATCCGTGGGGCCTGGAGTACTGAGCTTTCGACCTCAGACCTCGGGGGCGGCGCCAGCGCGCCGCCCCTGCTGCTTTCGGGCGCCGCCATGCAGACCCTCATCCTCTCCCGCAGCGACCTCTCCACCGTCGGCGTGACCGAGCGCCTCGCCGAGCTGGGCGTGGAGCCCGTCGTGCTCGACACCGACCGCTTCCCCCGGGACCTGCGCCTGATCCTCGGGACCGACGGCGTGCTGGAGATCCGGGAGGGGGCGCACACCACCCGGCTGGACCGCCTGCGCTCGATCTGGTACCGCCGCACCCGCTTCGTGCCGGATCTGCCCCCCGACGCCTCGTCGGCCCTGAAGGCCGGGGTGGCCGACGAGCTGCGCGCCTTCCTGCTGGGGGCGCTGGGCCGCCACGAGACCCTGGTCACCGACCCCAAGTGGCGCCTGGATCACGCCGGCCGCAAGCCCCGGCAGCTCTCCCTGGCTGCGGCCTGCGGCCTGGACGTGCCCGCGACCCTCTGCAGCAGCGACGCCGACGCGGTGCGCGCCTGGGCCGCGGCGCTGGGGCGCCCGGTGGTCACCAAGGTGCTCACCAGCTTCGCCATCCGGGCGTCCGGGGACCCGCAGGTCGTCTTCACCACCCCCTTGAGCCCGCAGGATCTGGCCGAGCTGGACGGGCTGGAGCTGTGCCCCGGCACCTTCCAGGAGCGCCTGGACGCGGCGGTGGAGTACCGGGTGACCGTGGTGGGCCGCCAGCTCTTCACCGCCGCGCTCGAACAGGGCCCCGAGGCCGGGGAGGGCGTGGACTGGCGCCGCGAGGCCAAGGCGCTGGCCCGCCACTGGCGCCGCGACACCCTGCCCGAGCCCGCCGCCGAGGGGCTGCTGCGCCTCATGGACCGGCTGGGCCTGAGCTACGGGGCCGCGGACTTCATCCGCACCCGCGACGGCCGGGTGGTCTTCCTGGAGCTGAACCCGGCCGGCGAGTACCTGTGGCTCGACCCCCTGCACGAGGGCGCCGTCAGCGTGGCCATCGCCGAGCTGCTGGCCGGGTGGCCGCCCCCACGCGCCTGAGAGGGTGCGATACTCGCAGGCCCTGTGGAGCCCGCCGTGGTCCCCGACTTCTCCCGCACCACCCGCGCCCTCACCGCCGATCGCGGCAGCGCCGGGGTGGGCGTGGGGGTCGCGCTGGCGCTGCTGGCGCTGTGGGGGGGCTGGCTGGCCTTCGGGGAGGTGACCCTCTACGAGTCCGCCGCCTCCGCCCGGGTCAGCGTGCAGGGGGTCGCCCGGCTGAGGGCCCCGGTGGCCGCCGAGGTCGTCGACGCGCCGGTGGCCCTCGGGGACGCCGTCGCCGCCGGTCAGCTCCTGGTGCAGCTCGACGACGCGGAGCTTCGCCTCCAGCTCAGCGCCGCCCGGTCCCGGGTGGAGGGCCTGCGCCAGCAGCTCGCCGCGATGGAGACCACCGGCAGCGCCGAGGCCGCCGGGCGCGAGGCCGAGGGCCTGGCCAGCGCCGCGTCCTTGAGCGCCGCCCGCGCCGAGCTGGAGGAGGCCCGGGTCCGCGCCGAGGAGTCCCGCCTGGCCCTGGCCCGGGTCGACGCCCTGATCGCCGCCGGGGCCGCCAGCGCCGCCGAGCGAGACGCCGCCCGCACCGAGCTGGCCGCCCGCGAGGCCCGGGTCCGCGCCGCCCAGGAGGCTCTGGGCCGCTACGCCGGGCTGCTCCGTCAGGCCCTCATGCAGGGGGAGGCCAGCGCCAGCCGGGAGGTCGAGGCCCGCTACGCCGCCGAGGCCGATCTGGCCATCGCGGAGGCCGAGGTCCTGCGCCTGGAGCGCGCGGTCGAGGAGCGCGCCGTCCGCGCCCCCATCGCCGGGGTCGTGGGGGAGCGGGCCGCCCTGGTGCCCGGCCAGCGGGTGGCCGCCGACGCGCCCCTGGTGGTCGTCGTGCCGGACAACCCCCTGGAGGTCCTCGCCCGCTTCCCGCCGGAGCGCGCCGTGGGGCGGGTCCAGCCCGGTCAGAGCGCGCGGGTGCGGGTCATCGGCGGCGGCGGGGCCCTGGGCGCGCGCCGCGCCGAGGTCGCCCGGGTGGGCAGCGAGCCCGGCGCCGACGGCCTCGTGGCCGCCGAGCTGGCCCTGGTCGGCGCCCAGGAGGGCCTGCGCCACGGCCTGGTGGCCGAGGTGGAGGTGGAGGTGGAGCGGCTCTCCCCGGCCAGCCTGCTGGTGCGCGCCGCGGGGCAGGCCAGCGGGGCCGGAGGCCCGTGAGCCGCCGCTGGCGCGCCCCGGAGGTCATCCAGACCTCGGCGATGGACTGCGGCCCGGCGGTGCTCAAGTCCGCGCTGGAGGGCTACGGCGTGCCGGTCCACCTCGGGCACCTGCGGGAGGCCTGCCAGACCGACGTCGACGGCACCAGCATCAACACCCTGGAGGATCTGGCCGCCACCCTGGGCATGCGGCCGGTCCAGACCCTCATCCCGGTCGACCACGTCCACCGGCCCGAGGCCCTGGCCCTGCCCGCGGTGGTGGTGCTGGCCCAGGCCGACCTGAGCACCCACTTCGTGCTGCTGTGGCGGTCGGCGGGCCCCTTCGTGCAGGTGATGGACCCGGCCCGGGGGCGGCTGTGGATGCGCTGGAGCGCACTGCGCCCCCAGCTCTACAAGCACACCATGCGGCTGGACGCGGCGCTCTGGGACCGCTGGTCCCGCGCGGCGGTCTTCCGTGGGGGCCTCGCGGCGCGGATGACAGCGCTCGGCTTCTCCGAGGAGGCCGTGGAGACGGGGATCTCCGAGGCCTCGGCTTCCGCGATGGGCCTGTGCGCGCTGGACGCGGCGGTGCGCTCCACGGAGACCCTCTGCGCCAGCGGGGCGCTCCGCCGGGGTCCCGACGCGGTGGGGCTGGTCGGCGCGCTGGTCCAGCAGGGGGCGCCGCCCGAGGCCTGGTGCGCCCGACCGGCGGGGGAGCAGGTCGAGGTGACCGGCGCGGTCGTCCTCACCCTGCGGCGACCGGAGGCCCGCGCCCTTGAGGCTCTGGGCCAGCGCTCCGAGGACCTCGCGGCGGCCCTGGCGGCCCCCCCGGAGCGGCCCGTCCACGCCCTCTGGGCCCTCATCCGGCAGGTCGCGCCCTGGGCGCCCCTCGCCGGGCTGGCGGTGGCGGCCTTCGGGGCGGCGGGGGGCGTGGTCCAGGCGGCGCTGATGCGCGCGCTGCTCGACGCCGGCCGCTGGCTCCAGACCCCCACGCAGCGGGGCCTCGGCGTCGCCGCCCTCGTCGGCCTGATCCTGCTCCTGACCGCGATGGGGGCGAGCTGGGGGTATGCCCTGGCCCGGGTGGGGCGCCGGCTGGAGGGGGCTCTGCGCCTGGCCTTCCACCGCAAGCTGCCGCGCCTCGGGGACCGATACTTCTCCAGCCGCCTGACCTCGGATCTGGCCGAGCGCGCCCACGCGATCACGGCGCTGCGGGCCATCCCGGGCGCGCTGTTCGGGGCGGCGCAGGCCCTTGCGGCGCTGCTGGGCAGCCTGGCGGGCATCCTCTGGCTGGACCCGGGCCTGTGGCCGCTGGTGCTCGCCTCGGGCAGCGCGGCGGTGGCGCTCCCGGCGCTGCTCCACCCGTTCCTGACCAGCCGGGAGCTTCGCCGGCAGACCTTCGACGGCGCGCTGGCCCGCACCTACCTGGACAGCATGCTGGGGGCGGTGCCCCTGCGGGCCCACGGCGCCGAGGAGGCCATGCGCCGGGAGCACGAGGGCCTGCTGGTGGGCTGGCGCAGGGCAGGGGACGACGCCCTGCGGGCCTCCATCGCGGCGGGCGCGGTCCAGGGGGTCGCCGGGCTGGTCCTGGCCGCGCTCATGGTCAGCGCCCACCTCAGCCGGGCCGAGCACGCCGGGGCCGCGCTGCTGCTGATCTACTGGGCCACCCTCATCCCTGCGCAGGGCCAGGCCCTCGCGTCCAGCCTGCGCAGCCTGCCCGCGCTCCAGAGCGTGGCGATGCGGGTGCTGGAGCCCCTGGACGCCCCGGAGGAGGGCGCGGGGGGCGACCTCGCGTGCCCCTCGGCCTGGCGCGGGGCCCTGGGCCTTCGGATGGAGGGGCTCACCGTGGAGGCCGGGGGGCGCCGGGTGCTGGACCTGCCGGCCCTGGAGATCCAGCCCGGGGAGCACGTCGCGGTGGTGGGCCGCTCCGGGGCGGGCAAGTCCTCGCTGCTGGGGCTGGTGCTGGGGTGGTGGCGGCCCACCGCCGGGCAGGTGGCGGTCTCGGGGCTGTCGCTGGAGCCGCGCCTGCTGCCCGCGCTGCGCCGACGGCTGGCCTGGGTGGACCCGGCGGTGCAGCTCTGGAACCGCTCGCTGCTGGACAACCTGCGCTACGGGCACGAGGACCACGCCGGCCCGGTGGACGCGGTCCTGGAGCAGGCGGATCTGCTGGCGGTCCTGCGGGAGCTGCCCGACGGCCTGCGCAGCCCGCTGGGGGAGGGCGGCGGGCTGCTCTCCGGGGGGCAGGGGCAGCGGGTGCGGCTGGGCCGGGCCCTGGGGCGCCCCGACGTCGGGCTCGCCCTGCTCGATGAGCCCTTCCGGGGCCTGGATCGCGGCCAGCGCCGCGCCCTGATGGCCCGCGCCCGCGCCCACTGGCAGGACACCACGCTGCTCTGTGTGACCCACGACGTGGGGGACACCCGCGGCTTCCCCCGGGTGCTGGTCGTCGAGGACGGCGCGGTGGTCGAGGACGGCGCCCCCGAGGCCCTGAACGCGGCGGGGGGCCTGTACGCTGCGCTGCTCCGGGAGGAGGCGCGGGTCCGGGCCACCCTGGTGGAGCGCTCCGGCTGGCGGCGCTGGACCGTCGGCGGCGGTCGGCTGGAGGAGCGCCCGTGAGCGCCCTGCCGGCCGGCCTGCGGTGGCCCGTCGCCGAGCGTGGCGCGCTGGTGGACCGCCTCGCCCGCCGCGCCGGGCTCGGGGCCGAGGTGGAGCTGCACGGGGTGCGGGTCACCTACGACGCCCTGCCGGGCTTGGTGCGGGGGGGCGGACCGGCGGTACTGAGCGTCCATGATGCCGATGGCGTCGACCTCATCGCGGTCCTCGGGCCCACGGACCTGCTGGGGCGGGTGCCGCTGCTGTCCACCGACGGACGCACCCGGCGCGTGCCCGTCGCGCGGGTGGTCGCCGCGCTGCGGGCCGGCATCGAGGCGAGCCAGGCCGGCGCGGTGGAGGCCCTGCTCGACGCGGCTGGCGTCCCCGGCGCGCGCCGCCCCCGGGCCCGCGCCGCCCTGCTCGCCGAGCGGCTGCGGGGGGCGTCGATGGGCGGCGGTCGCCTGGTGCGGGCGGCCCCCCACGCGCCGGCCGTGACCCAGGCCCGGGAGGCCGGCGTGATCGGCCCGCTGGGCGCGAGCCTGCTGACCCGCGCCCTGGCCACGGGGCTGGGCCTGGCCGGCTGGGCGGTGGTCGGGCGCGGCGCCCTCGACGGGCGCATCGCCCCGGGCTGGGTGCTGGGCTGGGCGTTGTTGATGCTCACCGCGCTGGTCCTGGAGCGCGCCACCGCCTGGCATCAGGGGCAGCTCGCCCTGCGGGGCGGGGCCTGGGTCAAGCAGACCCTGCTGCGGGGGGCCATGAAGGCCGACCCCGAGGGCTACCGGGCCGACGGGGTGGGCGGGGTGCTCGCCCGGGTCCAGGAGTCCCAGGCCATCGAGGACCTCGTGCTCAGCGGCGGGCTCGGCGCTGTGCTCGCGGGGGTCGACCTCCTCGCGGCGGGCTGGGTGCTGTCCCGCGCCCCGGGCGGCGGCTGGCTGGTGGCGCTGCTGGCGGCCGTGGTGGCGGGGCTGCTCGTGGCGGCGGCCCGGCTGCGGCGGCTCCAGGGCGCCTCGACCGATGACCGGCGGCGGCTCACCCACCTGCTGGTGGAGCGTATGGTCGGCCACCGCACCCGGCTGGCCCAGGCCGCCCCCGCCCGCTGGCACGACGACGAGGACGACGCCCTGGAGGCCTGGCACCGCTCCACCCGAGCCCTCGACGGCCACCGGGTGACCCTCGCGGCTGCGCTCCAGGGGGGCTGGAGCCTGGCCGCGCTGTCCGAGCTGGGGCTCCAGTTCGCCCTCGCCCCGGCCTCGCCCGGCGCGCTGGCCCTGGCGCTCGGGGGCGTGCTGTGGGCCCAGATCGCCCTGAACGCGGTGGCCGGCTCCCTGGAGGGGCTCGTCGCGGCCTCGATCTCCTGGCGCGAGATCCGGGGGCTTTTGTGGAGCGCCCGGCGCCCGCCGGAGGTGGGGGAGGCCGTCCCGCCCGCCGCCGTGGGCCCGGGGGAGGTCCTGCTGCGCGCCGCCGAGCTGCGCTACGCCTGGCCGGGGCGCCCCCCGGTGCTGGACGGCGTGGACCTCACCCTGCGGGCGGGGGACCGGGTGCTGCTCACCGGGCCGTCCGGGGGCGGGAAGTCCACGCTCGCCGCGCTGATGACGGGCCTGCGGCGGCCTGACGGGGGGCTCCTGCTGCTCGCGGGCCTGGATCCGGCGACCCTGGGGGAGCAGCGCTGGCGGCAGCTCGCGGTGGCCGCGCCCCAGTTCCACGAGAACCACGTCTTCGAGAACAGCCTGGGCTTCAACCTCCTGCTGGGCCGGGCGTGGCCGGCCTCCCCCGAGGAGCTGGAGGAGGCCCGTCAGCTCTGCGACGCGCTGGGCCTGGACGAGCTGCTGGCGCGCATGCCCGGGGGCATGGGGCAGTTCGTCGGGGAGTCGGGCTGGCGGATGTCCCACGGGGAGCGCAGCCGGGTGTTCCTGGCCCGGGCGCTGTTGCAGGGCGCGCCGCTGGTGGTGCTGGACGAGTCCTTCGCCGCGCTGGACCCCCAGACCCTCGGGCGCTGCCTGGACGTGGCGCTGGCGCGGGCGGGCACGCTGGTCGTCATCGCGCACCCGTGAGGCGGAGATCGAAATGGTGCAGACCCACGCGGCGTAGTACCTGCTCGACATGAAAGCCCCACCCCCAACCCCCCGCCGCTGGCCGGTCGTCGTCGTCCTCCTCGCGCTCGGCTGCGCCGGGCTGGGGTGGTTCTGGGAGCCGCACTGCTACGACGTCTGTGATGAGGCCGAAGCCGAGGCCTCCCGCGCGCTCGACGTCGGTGATGAACCCGACGCGCTGCGGATCATCGACGACGCGGATGCTACGTGCTCCTGCATGCGGTTCACCGAGGGGGACGAGCCGCCCCAGTACGGCACCGTCCGGGTCGCGCTCCAGCGCCTCCGCGAGGCGGGGCGGCATGAAGAGGCCCGCCGCGCCCTCGACGCCGCCCGCGGCCCCATCCTGCTCGACTTCGCCAGGGAGACCGAACCATGAACCGCCGCATCGTCCTGCGTGTCCTCATCGTCAGCGCCGTGCTGCTCACCGGGGGCTGCACCGCCGCGATCTCCACCGTGGACCAGTGGCTGATGGCAGCGATGGACCCGGGGGCCTTCGACCCCGCCGCCACGCCGCCCGCGCCCGACTACAGCGACCCCGCCGCCTGGGCCGCGCTGCCGGAGACCGTCGACGGCGCCGACGTGGCCCTGCCCGAGCTGCCCGCAGTGGACCCGACCGCAGCGCCCGCGGACGTCTTCTACGTCCACCCGACCACGGCCCTGGGCCCGGCGTGGAACGCCTCGACCACGGATCCGGTCATCCAGCAGGCCACCACCCGAGGCGGCACCCTCATCCAGGCCAGCGCCTTCAACGGCTGCTGCGCGGTGTACGCCCCCCGCTACCGCCAGGCCCACGGCCACGCCTTCACCAACCCCGACGCGCGGGGGACGCAGGCCCTCGAGGTGGCCTACGGCGACGTCTCGCGGGCCTTCGACGCCTTCCTGGCCCGCACCGGCGCGCGCCCCTTCCTCATCGCCGCCCACAGCCAGGGCGCGGAGCTGGCCACCCGGCTGGTGGCCGAGCGCGTCGCCGGCACGCCCCTGCAGGAGCGGCTGGTCGCCGCCTGGATCATCGGCTCCACCGCCCGGGAGGCGGACTTCCACGGCGACCTCCCGGTGTGCAGCGCCCCCGAGCAGACCGGCTGCGTGATCGCCTGGAACGCCCGGGGCCCCGGCTTCGAGCCCAACGGCCTGGAGTTCGAGGCCGACCGCCCCGACACGATGGACGGGCGGATCTGCGTGAACCCCATCACCTGGCGCGCCGACGCCGCCCACGCCCCGGCCGAAGACAACGCCGGCGCGCTCTTCTTCGACACCCCCGCGCCCAGGGTCAAGCCGGCCTTCGCAGACGCGCAGTGCGCCGACGGCACGCTCCTCATCACCGAGCTGGGGGACCCCGAGCGCGACGTGATGAGCCGCATCCTGCTGTGGATGATGGGCCCGGAGAACTACCACCCCATCGAATACCAGCTCTTCTATGTCAACATCCGGGAGAACGCTGCGGCCCGCGTGCACGCCTTCCTGGCCCGATGACCACACCGATCCTCCTGGAGCTGTTCCGCGCCCGAGACGCGGCGGATCCCCACGCCTTCGCGATGGGGGAGCAGCGCTACGTGCTGCGCCACCCCGACGGCACCGCCGCTGAGCTGGCCTTCGACTGGACCCCGGCATGGTTGGGGGAGCTGGCCGCCCTGCGCCGCCCGCCGGTCCCCGGGGAGCGGCTGCGGGCGATGGGCGACCGCCTGGCGCGGTTCCTGGGCGGCGCCGTACCCCTCGATGCGCAGACGCAGCTCACCCTGCGCGCCCAGGCCGCCGAGCTGTACGCGCTGCCCTGGGAGCTGTTGACTGTCGGTGGCGCGGGGCCGCTGGGCACGCTGCCCGACGCCTTGATCCGCTACGAGTGGCCGGGCAGCCGCACCACCCCCGCCGCGCCCGGGCAGGGGGTGCTGTTCGCCTGGTCCGACCACGCCGGCGGGGTCGAGGCCGCCGCCCACGAGGCCGTCATCCGGGCCGGGTGGGCGGAGCGCGGCCCGGTCGAGGTGCTGGAGCGCTTCACCCTGGCCTCGCTGGAGGCCACCCTGGCCCGCGCCCGGGAGGCCCGGCGCCCCCTGGCGGCCCTGCACCTGCTCGCCCACGGCACCCTGTCCGGCGGGGCGGTCCGCCTGGACATCGCGGGGGAGGGGGTGGCCGACGGCCTTCGCCTGGCCGCGCTGCTGGGTCCCCACGCCGACACGGTGCGGCTGGTGGTGCTCTCGGTGTGCTTCGGCGGGGCCTCCGTCGACCCGGGCGCGCGCCTGGGGGGCCTCGCCCTGCCGCTGCACCGCGCGGGGGTTCGGGCGGTGGTCGCCTCCCGCTCGCCGCTCTCCACCCGGGCGTCGGTGGAGATGACCGGAATGCTGCATTGCAGCATAAGCGAAGAGGGCCCCGAAGGCGCCTTCCTGGCCGCCCGCCGCGCGGTGTTCGCCGCCGCGCCCGAGGCCCTGGACTGGTCCAGCCTCCAGCTCTACGCCCGCGCCGGGGACAGCTCGCCCCTCGTGGAGGGCCTCGGCCGGCTCCGGCGCTACGGCTGGCCGGGGCCCGGGGAGGCGGCCAACCTGGAGCAGGGCCTGGACGCCCTCCAGCAGGGCGCCACCGGGCACACCGACCTCGCCAGCCGCCACCTGGCCCTGGTCACCGTGGCCTTCGTGGAGGCGCTCGCCGAGACCGTCGTGCCCCGGGCCAGCGTGCCCCCCAGCCACCCCCGCTGGGCCGAGGAGCTGGACACCCTGGTGGACGCCGCCGGGGCCAGCCTCACCGGCCTGCGCACCCTGGACATCTCCGACGACGCCGAGCTGCTCGCCACGCTCACCGCCAACCCCCTGTCCACCCCGGCCTTTCGGGCGCTCTGGCAGGCCCTCGACGACCTGCCCCGCCTCCTGGCTCCCCAGGAGCCCTGGCTGCGCCTGGGCGACAGCGACCGCCGGTCCTTCGAGCAGCGCTTCGCCCACGCCTACGCCCGGGGGCTCGACAGCCCGGCGGGGGCGCCGGTCGCGGCGTGGCTCGCCCGCCTGACCCAGGATCGGCGACACGTCTTCCGAAAGGCCCTGCTGGAGGGCATCAGCGGGTGGGGGCTTCGCCACGTCTTCGGCGGCGGCGGCCCCGACGACCCCCGCGACGACGACCTTCCCTACATGCCGCTGGACGCGATCTACGTGGAGCCGGAGGCCCAGCTCGGCCGGGAGGGCACCCGCCCCGCGCTGGGCTGGCTGGAGGAGCTGCTCCAGGACGCCCGCCACACCGTGATCGTGGTGACGGCGGGCTTCGGCATGGGCAAGTCCCTCACCGCGCGCACCCTGGCCCGCCGCCGCGCGCACACCTGGCTCCACGACCCCACCCCCTCGGTGGACCTCTGGATGCCGATCTACATCCGCTGCGGCGAGGACTTCGCCGAGGACGGCGGCATGCTCGACCTCGACGATCCGGGCTTCCTGGATCGGGCCCGTCGCTCGGCCTGGCGCCGCCAGGGCGCGCCGGACCTGCGCGGCGGGGGCGACGACGAGGCCCTGGAGGCGCCCGACGCGGGCCAGCGCGCCCTCTGGATCCTGGACGGCCTCGACGAGTGGGCGCTCGACGCCGACCGGCTGCGGCGACTGTTCGTCGCGCTGCGGCGACAGCACGCCTCGGACCGGCGGCGCTTCGTCATCTTCACCCGGCCGGGGGTGCTGCCGGAGGCCCGGGATCTCGGCGGCATCCCGGTGCTCCACCTCCAGCCCTTCTCGGAGCACCGCGGCGGCGGCATCGCCCGCTGGCTGGAGCGCTGGGCGGCCCTGGAGGGCACCGAGCCCATCACCGTGGCGGACCTCCAGGCCCGCGACCTGCACCGCATCGCGCGCACGCCCATCCTGCTGTTCATGATCGCCACCACCTGGCGGCACCTCGCCGCCGACGCCGAGACCCTCTCGCGCCCGGTGCTCTACGAGCACTTCTTCCGGCGGATGGCCCTGGGCAAGCACGAGGCGGACCAGGGGCACGTCCACCGGCGCGTCCGCCAGGCCGCCGAGGAGCTGCGGGACACCCTGGTGGAGCGGGAGGAGCTGCTGCCGGGCGCCGCTGAGCCCGACGCCATGCTCTGGCTGATGTCCCGCATCGCCTGGGAGGCCCACCGGCGGGGGGGCGAGGGCCGGGCCCTCACCACGCGCGGGGTGGAGGAGATCCTCAAGGAGGAGCTGGGCCTGCAGCGCCCGGACCTGCTGCGTCTGGTGTGGGTGGGCCTGCTGCTCGCGCTCCAGGCCTCTCCGAACCTGGAGGTCGAGACCATCCTGTTCGGCCACCAGTCCTTCCGGGAGTACCTGGTGGCCCGCTACTGGGCCAACCGCCTGCGCGCCGGGTTGGAGGCGGACGAGCCTCGGCGCGCCCGGCTCGCCGCCCAGCTCTCCGGCGGCCGGCTGCTCAGCCCTGAGGACGAGAGCTTCGGCTTCCTGATCCGGGTGCTCAACGGCGAGAGCGTGCGGCCGGGGTGGCCCCCGGAGCTGTGCTGGCGGCGGCGGGACCGCAAGCGCCTGGCCGCCTGGCTGGGCGCGCTGTTCACCGCCGAGCTGGAGCGGCTCTACCTGCGGGAGGCCGCGCTGGCCCTGCGGTGCAGCCTGGACCGCACGCCCCCCCTCTCGGTGGACGAGGACGCCCTGCGGGCCCTGCTGGGCGGGTTCTGGATGCGGCGCCAGGCCCCGCGCCTCATCGCCCCCCGCGCGGATCTCCAGGAGCTGCGCCTGGACTCGGCCACCATGCCCGGCGCGCTGCTGCGGGAGGCGGACCTCTCCGGGGCCAGCCTGCGCCGCGCGGATCTGTCCGGGGCCGAGCTGACCGGCGCCGATCTGTCGGAGGCGCAGCTCTCCTGGGCGGACCTCTCGGGCGCCACCCTCGTGCGGGCCGAGCTGGCCGAGGCCCGGCTGGCCTGGGCGGACCTCTCCGGCGCCGACCTGAGCAAGGCCGACCTCTCCAAGGCCGAGCTGTTCGGCGCGCAGCTCAAGTTCTCCCAGCTCCGGGAGGTGGAGCTGTCCGACGCCGTGCTCGCCCAGGCCGACCTGAGCTACGCCGATCTCACCGGCGCGAGCCTGAGCGGGGCGGACCTCTGCGGCGCCCGCCTGGAGGGCACCACCCTCGACGACGCGGATCTGGAGGGGGCGCGCTACGACGGGCACACCGTGTGGCCGGAGGGCTTCGACCCGGAGGAGGCGGGGGCGGAGGCCGACGATCCGGAGGGTTGACAGCCCGGCCCCGGTCCGACACCTGCCTTCTGCAACCCCTCGGAGGCCCCCATGCTCCCCCTGATCCTGCTCGCCCTCGGGTGCACCGAGAAGGACGCCCTCGACAGCGCGCCGCCGGACACCTCGCCGACCGACGACAGCGCCGAGGTCTCCCGGGAGGTGGCGCCGGGCATCTTCACCCTCGACACCCTGGAATGGGGCGCGGAGGTCGACGATCTGGCCCCCCTGGGCGCCATCATCGGCGACGCCCGGGTCACCGCGCTGGGGGAGAGCGTGCACTACTCCGGCGGCTACCACGCCGCCCGCGCCCGCATCATCCCCTACCTCGTCGAGGAGCTGGGCTTCCGGGCGGTGGCCTTCGAGGGCCCCTGGCTGACCGCCGAGTCCAGCCGCCCCTACGTGGAGCGCTGCGAGGGCGCGCTGGTCGACGCGATGGCGGGCCTGTACTTCTCGGTCTGGCAGAGCGCCGACCAGGGGCGGGTCATGGAGTGGCTCTGCGCGTGGAACAGCGCCCACCCCGACGACGTCGTGCACTTCTGGGGGTTCGACATCCAGGAGCCCTGGCGGGACGGCCCCTGGCTGCGCGGCCTGCTGGAGGGCGTCGACGCCGAGGGCACCCAGGCGCTGCGCGACGGCGTCTCGGACTGCTTCGGCGCGGGCTACGCCGACCTCACCGCCCTGTACGCCGACCCCGAGGCCGCCGCGGTCATGGACGGCACGGGCGCCTGGCCGGAGGAGCGCGGCGCGCGCTGTGAGGCGACCCTGCCTCAGGTGGACGCCTGGCTGGAGACCCACGCCACCGCGGTGAGCGCGGCCCACGACGCCGAGACCGTGGCGCTGGCCCACATCGCGGTGACCGCCATCGGCGCCGCCCACGGCGAGATGACCCAGCTCTACGACCCCGGGCCCGCCGGCTGGGACGCCCGCGACCAGGGCATGTTCGAGGTCTTCCAGGCCCTGCGGGCCCTGCGCGCGCCCGAGGACAAGGTGATCATCTTCGCCCACAACGCCCACATCGTGGCCGCAGGGGAGCAGATCGCGCCGTATGTCTACCCGCAGGGCTGGGTGGACATGGGCAGCCACCTGGCGACCGCGCTGGGCGACGACTACGCGCCCATCGGCTTCGTCGCCGATGAGGTCGTCTACAACTGGCCCGGCCAGGGCACCAACACCTCCCGGGCCCGTCAGAACAGCGCCGAGGCGGCCCTCACGGAGGTCGGCGCGTCTCCGCTGCTGATCGATCTCGCCGCCGCCAGCGCGGACGGATCGTTCCTGGCGCCCGACACCGCCTACGGCTTCGGGCACCCCGGCACCGGCACCCTGGTCCCCGCCGCCCACTTCCGGGGGCTCTTGTTCCTGGACAGCTCCCCCGAGATGGCGTTCTGGCAGCAGGGCCTGCGCGGGACGGGCGCGGCGTCGCCGAACCCCCCGCCGCCCGCGCCGTGAGGGCTCACGCCAGATCGTCGAGGTAGACGAAGGCCCGGGTGGTCACCTGGGGCCGGCCCTCGGGGTCCTCGCCCAGGCGGATGCCCAGCTTCACCGGGTGGTCCTTGAGCAGCAGCAGCAGCCCGATGCCCGAGCGGGTGGTGAAGTCGGCGTTGGCCACCAGGGTGTCGATGAACAGCTCCTCCAGGTCCTCGGCCTCGAACAGGGCCTCGGCCTTGGGGGCGAAGCGCTCCATCGAGGCCGCCGAGGAGGTGTTGGCCACCTCCAGCATCAGCACCCGGCCGTAGTGGCGCAGCCGCACGTCCACCCAGGCGTCGCGGCGACGGGAGAACTTCGCGGCGTTCTCGATCAGCTCCTGGAACACCGTGGAGACGGTGTTGAACACCAGCCCGGCGTCGGGGTGGGGCTGCTCTCGGAAGGCGAAGGAGACATAGCGGCCCACGGTGTCGGAGAGCAGCGCGCAGCGGGCCCAGTGGCTGCCCAGATCGGCCGCCGAGAGCCGCAGGTCCAGCGCGCCCTCCGGGATGAGGCCCTCGGGCAGCAGGTCGAAGTCTCCCAGGATGCGGGGGCTCATGGGGGGGGCTCCTTGGCGCAGCGGGCGACCAGCAGGGAGATGTCGTCCTCGAGCGCGGCGCCGGCCATCCAGTCGTGGATGCGCTGGAACAGGGCGTCGACGATGGCCTGGGCGGGCTGGTCGCGCAGCTCGGCGACGATGTCGGCGATGCGCGCGGGGCCGAACTCCTCGCCGGCGGGGTTCATCGCCTCGGTCGCGCCGTCGGTGTAGAGCACCACCAGGTCGCCGGGGTCCAGGCTCAGCTCCTCGACCCCCAGCAGCCCGTCGATGTCGTCCATCAGGCCCACCCAGGTGCCCAGGCCCGAGGTCTTCACGAACTCGGGCGCTCCCTGGCGGCGCACCACGATGACGCTCTCGTGGTAGCCCGCCACGCGGAGCCGGCCGTCGCGGTAGTGCAGCAGGCTCAGGGTCAGGTTGCGGGACATCGCGTCCCGCATGCGGACCTGGACGTTCTGGTAGAGGATCGAGTTGGCCCGCACCAGGGTGCGGGCGAGGTCCACGCCGGACTCCTCCAGCGCGCTGCGCACGGCGCTCTGGGCCATGAGCATGACCACGCCGGAGCGCAGACCGTGGTCGGTGACGTCGCCGATGACCAGGCACACCGAGCCGTCGGGCTGGACCAGCACGTCGTAGAGGTCGCCGCCCACCTCGGTGGCCGGCACCATGCGGGCGGCGATCTCCATGCCGGGCACCGCGGCCAGCTCGTCCTCGTTGGGCAGCACCATCGCCTGGATGCGCTGGGCCACGTCCAGCTCGGCGGAGAGGCGGGTGTTCTCCTCCTCCAGCCGGGCCTGCTCGACCGCGCCCTCCTCGATCTTGGTCAGCGCCACCGGCAGCTTGTCCACCAGGCCCCGCAGGAGCCCGGCCTCGAACCAGGTGGCGGCCAGGGTGATGGTGGCGAAGAGCCCGGAGACCACCGCGTAGAGGCTCACGGGGAGGGGCAGGAGGTGCTCGTCGAGGGCCTGTTGGGTGCGGGCGTTGAGGGCTGCTTCTCCGCTTTGCTGCAACGCAGCAACCTCGGCGCTCGTCATCAGGGTGTAGACGAAGTCCGAGCCGAGATTTTGCACTGCAACATAGAGGCTCAGCAGCGTGACCCCGAACCAGCCCAGCGCCGCCCACCGCCCCAGCAACAGCCCGGTCAGGAAGATGGAGATGACCGAGAGGAACTGGTCCACCAGCAGGCTGGTGGCGGTGTTCGGGTTCTGGTGGACCACGCTCAGGCAGAGCACGTACAGGATCAGCAGCGACGCGACCCGCCAGAGCGTGTCGAGCTGCTCGGTGGCCTCGCGTCGGTGGGACAGCACCGCGCCGTTGTAGGCGGCCGAGGCCAGGTTGATGAGCACCATCAGCGGCATCAGCCAGTTGTCGCGCCCGGGATCCGGGAGCCGCCCCGCCGTGGCCAGGTTGTAGGCGATCCAGGCGGCGAACAGCCCGCCGAGGATCAGGTTCACGGCCAGCAGGATGCGCCGCTTGGTGGTCTCGGAGGGCGCCCGCAGGATCTCGGCGGCCTCGGCCAGGGCGTCGGTGCGCTTCACGGCGCCCCCAGCCGGTAGACCTGGGTCAGCACGCTGACCTGGACCTCGTCCTCGCCGCGCAGGTAGACCTCGCGGGCGCGCTCGAAGGGCTCCTCCAGCGCCTCGGGCTGGCCGAAGAAGGACAGCAGGCCCCACAGGTTCATCCGCCCCATGCGCACCCGGTCGGGGTGGACCTCGACGCCGGTCTCCGGCAGGTCGTTGACCAGGGGCGTCGCGGCGGTGCGGGTGAGGGTGAAGCCCCAGCTCGCCGCGCGGGCGGGCAGCTCCGCCATGATCCGCCGGCTGGCGTTGTTGCCGGCGTGGTAGGCGGCGACCAGGGCCAGGATCTCGGGCGGCCCCTGGAAGGTGGGGTCGTGCACGTCGACCACATAGAAGATGCCGCCGGGCTTCAACACCCGCGCGATCTCGGCCAGGGCCAGGTCCGGGCTGCGCAGGTTGATGAACAGGAACGACGCGTGGACCACGTCGACCGATCGGTCGGCCAGGGGCAGCGTGTAGGCGCTGGCCTGATGCCAGGCCAGCCCGGGGCGCTCCAGCCGGCCCTGCGCGATCATCTGGGGGCACTGGTCCACGCCGATGAGGGTGTAGCCCGCCAGCTCCGGCATGCGCGCCATCATGGCCAGGTAGGAGCCCGGCCCGCAGCCCAGGTCCACCAGGGTGGCGGGCCCCGGCGGCAGCCCGGCCTGCACGAGGTGGTGCCGCTGGTAGCCGAACAGGATGCGCTCCTGGGCGGTCAGGCGGGGCAGCTCGTCGCGCAGGTTCAGGGTCTCGGTGTAGAGGTTCTCGCCGGCCAGCCGCTCGGCGCCCAGCCAGCGCCCCAGCCCGCGCTCGAGGAGGTGGCGGGTCAGGGAGGGCAGCGCGAGGCCGGTCTTCGACACGCTGCGCTCGATCTGGTCCCGGGCCAGCCGCATCTGCCGGTCGCAGTCCGACAGGGTGCGGGCGGCGTGCAGCAGGACGTCGCCCCGGGCCTCGGCGGGCAGCCCGGAGAGCCGGGCCAGAGCGTCGCTCATCGCCCGGTGGGGGCCCTTGAGCACGAAGAACGCCGCACAGGGGCGGACGACCTCGTGGGCGGCGTGGAACAGGCCCGCCAGCAGCAGGGCGGAGAGGCCCCTCCCCCGGAAGGCCGGGGTGGTGACCCGCTTGGTGAAGCGCACCACCGGCCCGCGCGAAGGCGCGAGACCCCACTCCGTGACGCCCTCGTCATCGGGATCCTCGAACACATAGGCCGAGACCGCCGCGACCAGCTCGCCGTCGGCGAAGGCGCAGAGGTGCACGCCCTCGGCGTCGGTGGGGTCGGCGACCTCGGCCTCGGTCAGGCCCTGCTCGTCGATGAACACGGCCCGACGCAGAGCCATCAGCTCTGCCTCGACGTCCTCAAAGCGCATCCAGCGCAGCGCGATCCCGTCCAGGCTCACGACAGGTCCACCTGCAGCCTGGGGTGCAGCCGCTCCAGCGACGCGATGGTCTTCTTCTGCCAGGGCACCGCGGCGGAGGCCCGGATGACCAGCGGCCGGTCGAGCTTGCGCGCGGCCAGGACCAGCCGGGCCATCGCGGTGATGCCCGCGCTGTTCATGAACTGCACGCCCTGCAGGTCGATGGTGTAGGTGTCCTCGGCGTGGCTGAGGCCCTCGTGGACGTGCTCGAACAGGTCCTGGTAGGCCTTGGGGCTGGCCAGCCGCATCGCGCCGCTCAGCACGGCGAGGTGCGGGCGGGTGCAGTCGACCACATACTCATCGGTCTCGATCTTCATGAAGCCTGCTCAGCGGATGGGCTTGGGATGTGGCCGCCATCCTACCACCACGCTGAGGCCAGATCGGCGCAGTCCATGCCCGGCTCCAGGGGCGCGAGGCGGAACGTGCTCAGCGCTGGCACGGGGCGGATCGCCGGGCTGGTGTGGAACAGCCGGTGGCTGGCGCCGAGGGTGCGCTGGTCGAGGGTGCGGATCTCGACGTGCCCCGCGATGCTCCCGTCGGCGAGCACCGCCCCGTTGAGCAGGCTGTGCCCGGCCTGCGCGATGTAGAGGTCGATCGCCCCCAGCACCGGGACCACGAGGTTCACCGTGGCGCCGGGCGCGCCGTCCCCGTCCCAGTCCACGACGCCCACGCTGTCGACCTCCTGGGGGAGCGGGCCCCCGGTCTGCGCGGGGTCGAAGCCGATGTACACCGGGCCCGGGTCGGCGTGGTAGCGCCAGGCGCCGCCCTCGCGCTCCAACGACACGGCGTGCTGCTGGTGCGGGAAGGCGGCGATGAAGGCCGGGGGGATCACCGTGCTGGAGAGCCGGGCGTCGTCGTCCACCGCCACCGCGCACAGCCGCTGCCGCTGGATCAGGACGCCGTCGACCACCTCGAAGTCCACCAGCAGCAGGCTCCGGGTGAACACGCGGGTCTCCCCCAGCACCGGCACGGTGGTGACGTTGGCGACGGTGACCTCCAGCCCGTAGGGGCGGTCGAGGTCCACCGGGGCGGGCTCCGGGGCGCCCAGGGCCAGGGTCAGCAGCGGCAAGAGCCCGATCACGGGACCGCCAGGCCCAGATCGGCGCGGATCTCTGCGGCGGCCTGGCGCCCGGACTGCACGCAGAGAGGCATGCCGCCGCCGGGGTGGGCGCTGCCGGAGGCCAGGTAGAGCCCGGGGAGCGCCCGCACCCGGTTCGCCGGCCGCTGGAACGCCGCGAACATCGAGTTCGACGCCGCCCCGTACAGGCTGCCTCGGCTGCCGGGCCAGGCGCGGGCGAGATCGGCGGGGGTGTGCGCTGCGATCAAGGCGTCATCGGGATCGACGAGGCCGGCGTCGCGGACGCGGGCGAGCACGCGGTCCTGCAGCGCGGTCCAGGTGTCAGCGGCGCGCCCGCCCTCGGGCTCGGCGGGGGCGTTGGCCATCACGAAGACCGGCTCATGCTCGGGCCAGCCTGCCCGGCCGTGGCAGGGCTCCTGGGCGCAGAGGTAGACGGTGGGCGCCTCGGGCGGGCGGTCCCGGTCGAAGATGTCGGCGAACTCCTGGGCGTAGTCCGCCGGGAACAGCACCGTGTGGGGCGCCCGGCCCCCGGCCCGTCGGCGGGCCTTGAGGATGCCCGTCCAGCCGGACATGGAGGGCACCGCCGGGCGCTTGAGCCCGTGGGGGGGCTGCGCGGGCAGCAGCGCCCCGATGAGGTGGGCGACATCGGCGTTGCACACCACCGCGTCCGCGCGACGCTCCCCCGAGTCCAGGACCACGCCGCGCGCCTTGCCCCCTTCCACGAGCACCCGGCGGACCGGCGCGCCCAGGTGCAGCCGCACGCCCAGGCGCCGTGCGACCCGCACCAGCGCCCGCACCAGCGCGTAGACCCCGCCCTCGACGCCCCAGCCGCCCAGCCCCATCTCGACGTGGGCGATGCAGCTCAGCGTGGCCGGGGCTGCGCGGGGATCCGAGCCGTTGTAGGTGGCGTATCGGGCGAACAGAGCCCGCAGGTGAGGGGAGCGCACCCGGCTGCGGATGGCGCCCCACATCGTGCGGAAGGGGTCGACGTGGCGGAACTGGAGCATGGCCAGCGGCCCCAGGCGCCGCACGAGGTCCAAAGAGGGCGCGGGCCCGTAGACGAAGGCCGGCGCGGCGATGTCCCAGATGCGGGCGGCGTACGCCAGGAAGTCGCGGAACTCGGCCTCCGCGTCGCTGCCCAGGGCGCGGGCCACGCTGGCGGCGCTCTCCTCGGGGTCGTGGAAGATGTCGACGCAGGCGCCGTCGGGGTAGCGGTAGCGGAACGCAGGGGACAGGTGCCGCAGGGTCAGCTCATCCGAAAGCCGCGTGCCGGCCTGGCGCAGCAGCCCGTCGATGACCTCGGGCAGGGTCAGCACGCTGGGCCCGGTGTCCACCTCGACCCCATCGAGCACGGCGATGCCGGCCTTGCCCCCCGGCCGGGAGGAGGCCTCGTAGACGTCGACCGACTGCCCGGCGGCGGCCAGGGCGATGGCCGCCGAGAGGCCGCCCAGACCCGCGCCGATGACCGCGATCTCAGCCATCCCCGCCCCCGAGCAGGCGGTCGTGCAGCCAGGCCAGGGCAGGGGAGGCCCGGTCCGGGCGGCGCAGCGGCGGGACCAGCGGCGTGCCCGCGGGGCCCTCGGTCAGCGCGTCGTCCAGCAGCGCGGCCACGGCGTGCTCCAGCGCCGGGAGCAGCCGCCGGCCGGGCGGGATCGCCGGCCCGACGCGTACGGCGGCGGCGGGCCGGGGGGCCTGGGCCCAGGGGTAGCGCAGGGCGACAGGCACCACGGGCGCGCCGCTGAGGCGGGCCAGCAGGGCCACGCCGGGCTTGAAGCCCAACGGCCGACGCTCGACGGGGGTGTGCTCGCCCTGGGGGAAGATCCAGAGCACGTCGCCGGGCCCCCGGAGCCGGTCCGCCGCGGCCTGGAGGTCCCGCCGGGCCTGGTTGGGGCGCGCGGTGTCCAGGGGCAGGGCCCCGAAGGAGCGGAAGAAGCTGAATCGCCGGAGCTGATCCGCGCGCATCAGCACCATGCCCCGCGCCGTCAGCGCATGGTTGAGCTGCACCAGCACCAGCCCGTCCCACCAGCAGACGTGGTTGGCGGCCACGATGACGGGCCCCCGGGCAGCGGCCTCCCGCAGGTGCCCGAGGCCGTGGACGTGGACGCCATCCAGCCCGGCCCGCAGCCGCGCCTCCACCTGCCCGTGCCCCCAGGCCCGGAAGGCCCGCCGGGCGAAGGCGCGCCAGCCCCCGACGGTCGACCGGGGGACCAGGGGCGCGGCGAGGGCCAGCTCAGGTTCCATGAACGCCGTCCCGCAGGCTGCGGCTGGTGTACACCCGCCCGGCCCAGCGGATGCGGCCCTGGCGGCTCCACCGCCACGAGTTGACCGCGATGCCGAGGAGCCCCAGCACGCCGAGGGGGTGGAGCAGCGCCGAGCCCCACGATTGTCCGTAGCGCAGGGCCAGCGCGGCCCGCAGCGCGAGGTTCAGAGAGACGCCCGTCGCCCCCGGCACCAGCGCGGCCTCCACCCCCATGATGCCGATGAGCAGGGCCACGTAGGGGCCGACAAAGCTGAGCCCGTAGAGCGCGACCACCCCCGCGAGCGCGGCGGGGTTCTCGCCCAGCCCCTCGTACAGGTTCTTGGAGAAGCCCTCCCAGATCTCCCGCGCCGAGGTGTACATGCGGCACCGGGCCATGTGGTGCCCGTCGGCGAACACCACCCGCAGGCCGGACTCCTTGGCCCGCCGACAGAACGCCATGTCGTCGACGACCTCGGTCCGGACCGCCTCGAAGCCGCCGATGCGGTCGTACCCCGCCCGCCCGATGGCCAGGAGCTGCCCGTTGGCCGCCAGGAATCGGGGGTCGGCGCTCCGGTACACCAGCGGCAGGGGCAGCCACGCTGTGTAGGTCAGGTGGAGCAGCGGCAGCAAGAGCCGCTCGAAGAAGCTGCCGGTGAGCTGGCGGGGCACGGCGGTGACCACCTGCGCGCCCAGGCGCTGCCGCAGGGAGACGACCCGCCCGACCCCCTCGGGGTCCAGGAAGGTGTCGGCGTCCACGAAGAGGAGGAGGTCGCCGGTGGCGGCGCGGGCGAGCTGGTGGCAGGCGTGGGGCTTGCCCACCCAGCCCGGGGGAAGGCCCGTGCCCTGGATCACCCGCAGGGTCGGGATCCGCGCGGCGAGGGCCAGCAGGATCTCCCCGGTGCCGTCGGTGGAGCCGTCGTCGCAGACCACGATCTCGTGCAGGGGGTGGGCGCTGGCGGCGGCGGCCTCGACGCAGCGCTGGATGGTGGCGGCCTCGTTGCGGGCCGGGATGAGCACGGACACCCGGCCGTCGAACCGGGCCCCGGGGCGCCCGCGGGGCCAGAAGGCGAGGTTCACCAGGGTGATGGCCAGCGCGACGAGCGCCCCGGGCACCACCGCCCACCACAGCAAGCCAAGGCTCATGACGCCTCCGGGTGGACGACGTGCGTCCAAAGCCGGCCCAGCCGACCGCGCCGGGGGCCGGTGAACAGGGGCAGCAGCGGCTCGTTGAGGCCGCGCAGACGATGCACCCGCATGCGCACGAAGGGCCGGAGGTTCACGAGGTCCACGCGGTCGGGGCGCACGGCCTCGCCGATGCCCCTGCAGCGGGTGCGGTCGGGCAGCTCGGCGTCCAGCAGATAGCGCAGGTAGAACGGGCCGTTGTCCAGCAGATGCGCGGTGCTGAGCCGCAGCCAGGGGGCGCCCGCGCTGTTGAGGGTCAGCGCGCGCCAGTCCCGCATGCCGTAGAGGTGGCGCCGGGGGCCCTCCAGCTCGACCTCCAGCTCAGGGACCTGCCGCAGCCCGCCGTCGGCGTCCACCTCGAAGCCCGCCGCGGCGGGGGTGTCCTCGCCGTGTCCCCAGACCAGGTAGACGACGCGCTCGCCGTCGGGCGCGGCCACCCGGCCCCAAATCCAGTGGTCGATGCCCAGGTCGTGCAGAGGGCGCGCGCTGCCGTTGCGGTCGTGGTAGAGCCGCCCCTCCAGTCGGGTCGCCCAGGTGTTGCCCACCCGGAGCGACGCAGACCCTGTGCACGCGGTCAAGAGCGGCGTCCAGGCGTGGGCGCGGTCAGCGCCGCCGAAGCCGGGGAGGGGACCCCCGGCGCGGCAGGCCGGGCCGGCGGCGAGCAGCCGCGCCTCCAGCGGGGTGTCCGTCCCCGGCAGGGGCAGGACCAGGTCGGCCCGCACCTCGCGGATCCCGTCGCGCTCGGCGGTCTCCAGCACGGAGTCCCCGAAGACGCAGCGCTCGGTGCCCGGCTCCCAGACGACCTGATCGGGCGCATACTCCTGGAGGACGTAACAGTCCGGTCGCCCGCGGGTGTACAGAGCCAGGTTGATGCTGGGACGACTGCGCGGCGCCTGGGCGTGGCCCTCCCGCGCAGCCCCTGCGTACCCCGGCAGGAACGGGAGCCCGAATGACCAGATGAGCACCAGCCCGCTGCCCTGATCGTCCACGAGATCGACGTACCACCAGGCGAACCCCCCCGGCGCGTCCAGCAGCGCCCGGTCGAGGGGGGCGTCGGGCGGGGCGTAGTGAATCATCGATGGACCTCCAGGGGTGTGCAGAGACTCTATCACAACACTTTGCAAAGTCCACGCACTTGATGTATATGGTTTGCGTAGCCATCGGGCCCCATCGGCTCCATCGGCTGCCCCAAGGAGGTTGATGTGAGTGCTTCGCTTCCCGCCCGCGTCGTCACCGCCCCCCGCCCGGTCCCTCGGGGCCTGTGGAGCGCCGAGGGCCTCGAAGAGGTGGAGGCCGCGATGGTCCGCCTCTGCTCCGGGCGGCGCCTGGACCGACTGGGGACGATCCTGTCCGATCACGTGTCCTCCGGCGGAAAGCGGCTGCGCGCGCGCCTGACGCTGGCCTGCGTCGAGGCGCTCGGCGTCCCACGCGCCGACGGTATTTCTTGGGCCGCGGCGTGCGAGATGTTGCACAACGCCACCCTCATCCACGACGACCTCCAGGACGGCGACCGCGTCCGCCGGGGCCGGGAGGCCACCTGGGTCCGCCACGGCCTGCCCCAGGCCATCAACGCCGGGGATCTGGGCTTGATGCTGCCCTACGTGGCCATCGACGACGTTCCCCGCCCGCCCGCGGTGCGCTGGCAGCTCGCCCTGGCCCTGGCCCGCAGCGCCGAGCGCGTGGTCCGCGGTCAGGCCGCCGAGCTGGAGCTGCCCCACCAGAAGCGCCTGGGCTGGGACAGCTACGCGGACGCGGTCATGGGCAAGACCGCCGCCCTCTTCGGCCTCCCGGTGGTGGGGGCCGCCCTCATCGCCGGGCTCTCCCCCGAGGAGGCCTGGGGCCTCGCGGAGGAGATGATGCCCATCGGCCTGCTCTTCCAGGTCCAGGACGACATCCTCGATCTGTTCGGGGACAAGGGGCGGGGCGAGATCGGCTCGGACATCAAGGAGGGCAAGGTCAGCGCCCTGGTGGTCGAGCATCTGCGCCTGCACCCCTGGGAGGAGCCCTGGCTGCGCGGGGTGCTCGCGCTGCCCCGAAGCGAGACCACCGAGGCGATGGTCCTCCAGGTCATCCGCCGGTTCGAGGAGGGCGGGGCGCTTCACGCGGTCTGGCGGCACCTCGCCGACATCGACGACGCGGTCGCCGACGCGCCGCGGCTGGGGGCGCACCGCCGCCTGCACACGGTGGCCAGCGAGCTGGTCGCCCGGGCCCTGGCCCCCATCATCCACACCAACCCCCAGACCTCTGTTCGGGAGTGGGCATGAGCACCGCAGTCATCATCGGATCCGGCTTCGGCGGGCTGGCCGCCGCCGTGCGCATGCGCGCCCTGGGCTACGACGTCACCGTCCTGGAGGCCAACGAGCAGGCCGGCGGCCGCGCCAGCGTGTTCCGCCGCGACGGCTTCACCTTCGACGCCGGTCCCACCGTGGTCACCGCGCCCTACCTGCTCGACGAGCTGTTCACCCTGGTGGGCCGCGACCGCCGCGACTACTTCGACCTGCTGCCGGTCGACCCGTTCTACCGGGTGCGCTTCCCCGACGGCTCCAGCTTCGACTACGTGGGCGATGAGGAGCGCATCCTGGCCCAGATCGCGGCGATGAGCCCCCGCGACGTGGACGGCTACCGCCGCTTGGCGGCCATGTCCGAGGAGATCTTCAAGGTCGGCTACGAGCAGCTCGCGGACGTGCCCTTCGACACGGTCTCCGAGATGCTGCGCATCGTGCCGCAGATGCTGCGGCTCAAGTCCTACCGCACCGTCTACGGCCTGGTCGCCAGCTTCATCCAGGATCCTCGCCTGCGGCAGGTGTTCACCTTCCAGCCGCTGCTGGTGGGGGGCAACCCCTTCAACACCACCTCGATCTACCTGCTCATCCACTGGCTGGAGCGCAAGTGGGGCGTCCACTTCGCCAAGGGCGGGACCGGCGCCATCGTGCAGTCCCTGGTCACGCTGCTGGAGGAGCTGGGGGTGGAGGTCCGGCTCAACACCCCCGTGGAGCACATCGAGGTGAAGGACGGGCGAACGGTCGCGGTGCGGACCGCCTCGGGGCAGCGCATCCCCTGCGACGTGGTGGTCAGCAACGCCGACCCCTCGATGGTCTACTCGAAGCTCATCGACGCGGCCCACCGCCGCCGCAACACCGACGGCCGCGTGGGCCGGGTGCGGCAGTCGATGAGCCTGTTCGTGGCCTACTTCGGGGCGAAGGGCACCTGGAGCGACGCCGCCCACCACACCATCCTGCTGGGCCCCCGGTACAAGGGGCTGCTCCACGACATCTTCAACCGCAAGGTGCTGGCGGACGACTTCTCCCTCTACCTGCACGCCCCCGGTCGCTCCGACCCCGGCCTCGCGCCCCCGGGCCACGACGGCTTCTACGTGCTCTCACCGGTCCCCAACGACCGCTCCGGGGTGGACTGGTCCGAGCTGGCCGAGCCCTACATGGACCGGATCATCGACTTCCTGGACGCGGGGGAGCTGCCCGGGCTCAAGGAGAACCTCGTCACGAAGTTCGCGGTGGACCCGCGCTACTTCGCGGGGCGGCTGCGCTCGATGCACGGGGCGGCCTTCGGGCCGGAGCCGGTGCTCCACCAGTCGGCCTGGTTCCGCTACCACAACCGCAGCGAGGACGTCGGCAGCCTGTACTTCGTGGGCGCGGGCACCCACCCCGGCGCGGGCCTGCCCGGGGTGCTGTGCTCCGCGAAGGTGCTCGACCGGGTGGTGCCCGCCCCGGCCCGGCCCCTCGCCGTGCCCTCGGACAAGGCGACCGCGTGACCGATCCCGCAATCATCGCCGAGAGCCGGGCGGTGCTCTCAACGCACGCCCGCAGCTTCCGCTGGGCCTCGGCCTTCCTGCCCCCCGACCGCCAGGACGAGGCCGCGATCCTGTACGCCTTCTGCCGCCTCGTGGACGACACCGCGGACGAGGCCCCCGACCCGGAGACCGCCCGCGCGGGCCTGGACGCCCTGGAGGCCGAGGTGCGGGGCGTCGCCCCCCGGCCCCTGGTCGCAGCGGCCTGCGCGGTGCTGGAGCAGGGCGGGGTGGGGGTCGGCCCGGCGCTGGAGCTGATCACCGGCGCCCGCTGTGATCTCGATGGCGTGCGCATCTCGGAAGACCGCGCGCTGATCCGGTACGGCTACCGGGTGGCCGGCACCGTCGGCCTGATGATGACCGGCGTCATCGGCGCCACCGACCCGGCCGCCCGCCCCCACGCGGTCGACCTGGGCGTGGCCATGCAGCTCACCAACATCTGCCGCGACGTGCTGGAGGACGCCCGCATGGGGCGGGTGTACCTGCCGGAGACCCGCCTGCGCGAGGCCGGGGTCGACCCGGACGACCTCCTGCGCGGGGACGCCGACCGCGCCGGGGTCGCCCGGGTGGTCGGCGCGCTGCTGGACCTGGCCGAGCGCTACTACGCCAGCGCCGACGCCGGCATGCGGTACATCCCGTGGCGCTGTCGGGTGGCCATCCTGGTCGCCAGCCGGGTCTACCGGGCCATCGGCCTGCGCCTGAAGCGCGAGGGCTGCGACGCCCTGGCCGGGCGCACCATCGTGCCGGGCTGGGAGAAGGCGCTCTGGGTGCTCGCCGCGCTGCTCGCCGCCGCTCGCCTGCAGCTCGTGGAGGCCGTCGGCCACGACGCGGGGCTCCACCAGCACCTCCGCGATCTGCCCGGCCTCGCCAGCCCGGGCGCGCGCCTGTAGGCCATCATGCGCTACCGCATCAAGACCGTCGCCGAGATGACCGGCATCCCCCGGAACACCATCCTGGCCTGGGAGCGCCGCTACGGGCTTGTCGAGCCCGGCCGGACCCCCAGCGGCTACCGCATGTTCTCGGACGCGGACGTCGCGCTCCTGACGCGGGTGAAGGCGCTGCTGGACCAGGGCCTCAAGATCAGCGAAGCGGTCGCGCAGCTCCGCCAGGAGGACCGCCCGGTGGTGGCCGCCCCTGCGCCCAGCGGCCAGCTGCAGGCCATCGCGCCGGTGCGACGCCGTCTCCTGGCGCACCTGCTCGACCTGGATCGGGCCGGGGCCGACCGGGTGCGTCAGCAGCTCGTGGGCCTCTCCTTCCAGCAGCGGCTCGATGGCGTCTACCTGCCGATGCTGCGGGAGGTAGGCCGGCTGTGGGCCGAGGGCGAGGTCTCCATCGCCCAGGAGCACTTCGCCTCGGCGTTCTGCCGGGAGCAGATGATCGCGATGTTCCACGTCCTGGGGGGCGGACCGGAGGCCGGCGCGCTCGCGGTCTGCGCGGGCATCCCCGGGGAGCGCCACGAGCTGGGCCTCATCGCGGTGGCCGTGAAGCTCGCGCTGCTCGGGTTCCGGGTGGACTACCTCGGGCTGGAGGTCCCGGTGGGCGACCTGGTGCGGGTCGGGCGCGCCCGGGCGCCCCGGGTCGTCTGCCAGTCGCTGATGCAGGACTGGCCGGCCGAGCGGATTCTGGCCCACGCCCGCGCGCTGCGGGCCGGCCTGCCGCCCGGGACCCTCGTCGCGATCGGCGGCCCCGGCGTGCGCGGGGCGGACGACGCGGCCCCCGAGGGCGTGCTCATCTGCTCAAGCCTCGACGCGCTGCTGGCGCGCCTGGACGGCCGCGCTGCGGTGGCGGTCACCGCTTGAGGGCGGTGATGGCGTCGGCGGCGGCCTCGCGGACCTCGGGGTCCATGTCGGTCAGCCGGGCCCGGAGCGCGCGGGACGCCGATCGGGGGCGCAGATCCTCCAGCCCCCGGCAGGCCTCGGCCCGGACCATGGGATCGGGGTCCTCCAGCGCCTGGATGAGGGGCTTCACCGCCTTCTTCGAGCCCGAGAAGGCCATGAGCTGGACCATGAAGTAGCGGATCAGCGAGTCGTCGTCGGTGCTCAGGTAGCACTCGACGACATCGGGGAGCGCATCGGCGCGATCGAAGAGCACCGCGTCGAATGCGGCGTCCTGCTTGATCGGGTCCGGGTCGCGCATCCGACGGAACAGGTCTGCGTAGCGTGGACGCATCAGCGGGAGAATCCCCAGGATCGGCGCGGATAGGAAACGTAACCGCCTGCCCCGACCTCGCCAGCCTGCTGTCACAGGACTGTGTGAATGGCGGGCCGGCGCGTCGGCCAGCGGCGCGATAGGGCGCCCTGACACATCAGGAGCCTGCCCCGTGCGCATCCTCATCTCCAACGACGACGGCATCCACGCTTACGGGCTCGATCCCCTGGCCGAGGCCCTCGCGCCCCTCGGCGAGGTCTGGATCGTCGCCCCCGAGCGGGAGCAGTCCACCCAGTCCCATGCCCTGACCCTGCACAAGCCCCTGCGGGTCCGCGAGCGGGACGCGCGGCGGTTCGCGGTGTCCGGCACCCCGGCGGACTGCGTCTACATGGCGGTCCTGCACCTGATGCCCGAGCCCCCGGGCCTGGTGGTCAGCGGCATCAACCGGGGGGGCAACCTGGGCAATGACGTGCTCTACTCCGGCACGGTCGCCGCCGCGATGGAGGCGTGCCTGTTCGGCCTGCCCGCGATCGCGGCGTCGCTGGAGGTGGACTGGCGGGTGCGGGCCCGGGACCACCACTGGGACACCGCCGCGTCCATCGTGGCGTCGCTGGCCCGGGACGTCCTGGCGCACGGCTTGCCGCGCCGCACCCTGCTCAACCTCAACGTGCCCGACGTCCCGGCCAGCCAGCTCAAGGGCATCCGGGCCACCCGGATGGGCATCCGCCACTACGAGAACGAGGTGACCGAGCGCCTGGATCAGCGCGGGCAACCCTACTTCTGGATCGGCGGCACCCACGTCGAGTTCGAGGCCATCGCGGGCACCGACGGCCCGGCGGTGGAGGCCGGCTATGCCTCGGTCACCCCCCTGCAGGCTGACCTCACGCACCCCGGCGCGCTGGAGCGTCTGCGCGACTGGGAGACCCTCAGAGGCCCAGGAGCCCCTTGATGGCGGGCTTCACCGTCTCGTTGACGGCCTCGGGGCCGACGGTGATGGCGATGTAGAGCGCGGCGATGGAGATCGACGCGGCCACCGGCGCCAGCAACAGCCCGGCGGCGAGGAGCAGGCCGTCCTCCTCCAGGATGCCGGCGGCCAGCACGAAGATGACGAAGCTGGGGGCGGTGTTGGTCAGCGGGATGGGCAGGGACATGCTGAGCGCCATCAGGAAGATGATGACCGCGACCGCCGCCAGGAAGACCTTGTTGCGCGCCAGGCCCGACCACCGGGGCCGCACCAGGAACTCGACCACGCGCAGGGGCAGCCCGCCGTTCCGCACCGAGAACGCCAGCAGTTTGTGGGAGATGGCCCGCCCCCGGGCCCGCTCCGGGAACCAGGGGGTGTGGCGGCCGCGCATGAGCTGCACCGAGAGGCCCATCATCAACAGCCCGAAGGGCGTGGCGTAGCCGGGCGCGGGCAGGGGCAGCGCGGCGGGCAGGGCCAGGATCAGGAAGAGCAGGCCGAAGCCCCGATCTCCGATGCGGTCCACCAGCTCGCCCAGGGTGATGTCCTGGCCGTTGAGCGAGTCGACGACCTCCGCCAGCTCGGACGAGAGCGTGCGGCGAGGGGCGTCCTCGATGGTGATCTCGCTGCTCGACACCGCAGGAAGATAACACCGCCCGTGTCGCCATCCACGGCGCTGCGTTATCCTGCGACCCAACCCCGGAGGCAGCGTGCAGGACCTCGTCGATCGACTCAAGGCCACCATCCGCGACATCCCGGACTTCCCCAAGCCCGGCATCCTGTTCAAGGACATCACCCCGGTGCTCGCGGACTGCCAGCTCCTCCGTGCCACGGTCGATCACTTCGCCGAGAAGTACACCGGCTGGCACATCGACGCGGTCGTGGGCATGGAGTCGCGGGGCTTCATCTTCGGCGCGCCCCTGGCGATGGCGCTGGGCGCCTCGTTCGTGCCCGCCCGCAAGCCCGGCAAGCTGCCCTATCGCTCCATCGGAGTGGAGTACTCCCTGGAGTACGGCACGGCGCGGCTGGAGATGCACGTCGACGCGCTCAAGAAGGGGCAGCGGGTGCTGGTGGTCGACGACCTGCTGGCCACCGGCGGCACCGCCCGGGCCACCTGCCAGCTCGTCCGGCAGCTCGAGGCCGACGTGGTGGCCTGCTGCTTCGTGATCGAGCTGAGCTTCCTCAACGGCCGCGACGAGCTGGAGCCGATGAGCGTCGAGTCGCTGGTCATCTACTAAAGGTCCAGGCTGCCCCAGGCCGCCAGGGTCGCGTCTTCCAGAGCGTCGATGTCATCGTCATTTCGGATGACCGCGTCGGCCAGGGCCTCCTTCTCGGAGAGGGGCAGCTGGCTGGCGATCCATTGGCGGGCCCGCGCCTCCTCGAAGCCCTCTCGGGCCATCAGCCGGTCGAGCTGCCGCTCGGGGGCGCAGGTGACCACCAGCAGCCGATCGTAGAGGGCGTAGCTGCCGGTCTCGACCATCAGCGCGGCCTCGACCACCGCGACCGCCGCGCCGGCCTTCTCCAGCCCGGTGAGGCGCGCCTCGATCTCCTGGCGGATGCGGGGGTGGGTGATGGCCTCCAGGCGGCGGCGCTGCGCGGCGTCCTGCATCACGATGGCGCCCAGGGCCTTGCGGTCCAGGGCACCATCGGGCTGGAGCACCCCGGGGCCGAAGCGGGCCGCGATCTCGGCGAGCGCGGGCTGACCGGGGGCGACGATCTCGCGGGACACCGCGTCCGCGTCGATGACCGGCAGGTGAAGCCGATCCCGCAGGATGGCGGCGACGGTGGACTTGCCGGTGGCGATGCCTCCGGTGAGGCCGACGGTGATCATGGGCTGGCCTCCGCGAGGCTGTCGAGGGCCGCTCGGATGGCGCGCGCGGTGCGGCGGCGGGGCTCGGCGGCGAGGGCCGCCTCCAGGGCAGGGGTGGCCTCGGTGGCCTGGAGCATGCCGAGCATCTGCGCGCAGGGCCGAGCGATCTCGGGGGTGGTCAGGCCGACCGTGCACGGACGCACCACGCCGTTGTAGAGGTCGTCCCAGGTCTGCCAGGCCTCCAACTGCCGGATGGAGCCCTCCGGGGCGCGAACGACGGCGCGGCTGACGTCGCGGGTCTGACGGCGCAGCTCCCGGGCGGCGAGCTTGCGCTCAGCCCGGCTGCCGCCGCGAAGGTCACGGGCCCAGTCCTCGATGCTGCGGTCGGCGTAGCCGGACGCCTTGGCGTTCGGCGGCAGCGCCGGCTGGGCCGGCTGAGCGGCGAAGACCGGAAGCAGAAGCAGGAGGGCGAGGAGGAGGGTCATGACGGGCCGGCGTCCGGAGCCTGGGAATCAGTCGTCCATCTTCTCGATATACCGGAAGATCGTACGTGGATCGACGTCCAGATCCCGCGCGGTCTGCGCCTTGTTCCAGTTGTTCAGATCCAGGGCCTCGCGGATGTAGGTCTTCTTGAAGTCCTCGGTGGCCGCGTCCAGCGGCTGGATGTGCCGCTTGGTGGTCTTGGCCAGCCCCATGTCCTCGGGGGCCAGGAGCGCCCGATCGCTCATGATGACGGCCTTCTTGACACGGTTCTCGAGCTGGCGGACGTTGCCGGGCCAGTAGAAGTTCTTCATGGACAGGGTGCAGGCGTTGGTGAAGCCGCGCACCTTGGAGTCGTAGCGGGCGGCGTAGCGGCTGAGCATGTACTGGGCGAGCTGCACGATGTCGTCGCCCCGGTCGCGCAGGGGAGGGAGCTGCACGGTGACCTCGTTGAGGCGGTAGAACAGATCCTCCCGGAACCGTCCGGCGTTGATCTCCTCTTCGAGTTCCTTGTTGGTGGCGGCCACCACGCGGATGTCGATGGGCCGCCCCTCGAACTCGCCGACCCGCTCGATGGTGCGCTCCTGGAGCACCCGCAGCAGCTTGACCTGGAGGTTCATGGGCATCTCCCCGATCTCGTCGAGGAAGAGCGTGCCGCCGTCGGCGGCCTCGAACTTGCCCATCTTGTCGGTCACCGCGCCGGTGAACGCGCCCTTCTTGTGCCCGAACAGCTCGGACTCCAGCAGGTTCTCGGGGATGGCCCCGCAGTTGATGCTGATGAAGGGCTTGCGGGCGCGGCCGGAGAGGTGATGGATCTCCTTGGCGACCAGCTCCTTGCCCGTGCCGGTCTCGCCCAGGATGAGCGCGGAGATGTCGGTGGGGGCGATGCGGCGGATGACCTTGAAGACCTGCTTCATCGGCGCGCAGGAGCCGATCATCTCGCCCTGGGACGCGCTGCGGAGCTGATCCCGCAGGTTCTTGTTCGAGGTCTTCAGCTCATTGAGCATCAGCGCGGCGTGCACGATGAGGCTGGCCTGGGCGGCGAAGACCTCCAGCATGGCCAGCGCGCCCTCGTCAAACAGGCTCGCGATGGAGTCGTTGCCCAGGTAGAGCACACCCAGCAGGTCGCGGCGGTAGATGAGCGGGACGCACATCACCGACGAAAGCCGAAGATCCACCACGCTCTTGGCCTTACCGAACCGGCGGTCCTGCATCGCGTCCGAGACGATGAGCGGCTTGCGGGACTCGACCACCCGGTCGATGATCGAGTCCGAGACGCGGGACAGGTCCAGCGTCTCATTGCTGACGTTGTAGGTGGCCGCCAGGTGCCGCTGGTCGTCCTTGAAGACGATGATGAAGCCCTTCTCGGCCTCGGTCTGCTCGACCACCGCCTTGAGCAGGTCGTGGAAGAGGGAGTCGGGGGGGCTGTCGACCTGGAGCTGGCGGGAGAACAGGATGAGCCGCTCCATCGCCTGGATGGACTCCGCCGGCCGGTTGACGGCGGGGACGGCCTTGGAGGCGGGCTCGCCGTCGTGCAGGGTCAGCTCGTAGAGCCCGATCAGGAAGCGGTCACCGGGCCGCAGATCGGCCTTTCGGGCCCGCCGGCCGTTGACGAACAGATCGTTGTCGCGGCCGGTCACCGAGACGGTGACGTGGGTGGGGCGGCTGATCAGGTTGGCGTGGGTCGGCGCGACCGCCGCGTCAGGCAACACGATGTCGTTGCCCGGCGCCCGCCCGATGGACACGAGCGGCTTGCGCAGCACGTACTCCGTGGCGGTCTTGGTGGCCGGATCGGTGTAGGAGATGTACATGCACGCACCGCAGCAGACCCGTCCTTCCTAACACCCTGTGGAGATCCAAGGGTCAGAATGTCCCGGTCCACAGCACCTGGGCGGTCACCGGGGGATCGGCCCCCTGGGGCCGGGTGCCCACGCGGATCGCGCCCTGGAGCACGGCCGTCCCCCAGATGCCCAGCGCGGTGAAGCCGAGGGTGTTCTCGACGGCGCGGACGGTCCGCAGGCGCTGCACCCGCAGGGGGTCGTCATAGATCTGGATGCCGCGCTCTCCGGGGATCTCATCCTGGGCCTGGAGCCACAGCCGCATGCCCAGCGTGGTGACCCCCAGGCCGGCCACCGACGCCACCGTGAACACCCCCAGCGCCGGCTGGTCGTTGTAGAACTGCAGCCCGCCCGGCACCGCGATGGTCAGCTTGGAGGGCGGCGGGCGGATCGGCAGGACGGGCAGGGGCGGCGGGATCACGGGCTTGGGGGTGCGGACCTGAACAGAGGCCCGGACCGCGTCGAAGAAGGCGATCACGTCCGGCGGGTGGGTGAACGGGTCCAGCCGGGTCTCGGGGTGTTCGAACAGAACCGCCTCAAACGTGCTCTCTGCAGCCTGCAGCTCCCCCATCACGTACTGGATCTCGCCGAGCCACAGACGCGCCTCGGTCCGCAGCGCCTCGTCCTCCAGAGACGGATCGTTGACCAGGACCAGCAGCTCGTTGCGGGCGGCCGTCCGCTCCCCGGCGACGTAGTGTCGGACCGCGAGATCGAGGCGCTGCTTGGGGGTGGCCGGAGCGGCCCGAGGGCCGGGCTCCGGGGCCGCTGGGGCATCTTCTGGGGGGGCTGGGGACGGCTCTGGCGCAGAGCGGGCCTCCGCAGCGAGCAGGAGGAGCAGCGCAGGGATCAGGGCCGTCATCCGACGGAGCGTAGCCCCGGCTCGCCCGAGGGTCAACGGAGCCCGGGGGGCGGGCCGTGTGTGTACGAATGTCAGATCTGTACCGCTTGTTTTGTGGTCGATCCTGAATGACTGTGATAGCTGCGGGTGGGGGAAATGATTTCTACGGAGAACTCTGGAATGCGGAAACTCGAACAGATGGAGTGGTGGCCGGAGCTGATCGCCAAGAAGGATGATTTCTCGCTCCGGGAGCTGGCGGAGATGTTCGGCGCAACCCCTGGCGCCATCAACAACGCCCTCAAGCGCAACGGGATCGAGCGGAACGCTGCCCCTCCCGGGCCCCGATCCCGCCGCGGTCGTCCGCCGGCCCCCTCCAAGAAGAGGAGAGCCCAGTCTGCCAAGAAGGCGGCCGCCCCCGCCGCTCCCGCCCGCAGCGCGGCTGCGATCGGTGTGCGTGGCGCGACCAAGGCCAAGATCGAGCCCTACCTCGACATGCTCGGGCAGGTGCCGGACAGTGAGATCGCCGGTCTCGCCGGCCTCTCCGCGCAGACGGTCGCGCGGGTGCGTCGCCAGCTCGACGTCAAGGCGTCCGGCCGGAAGGGTGCGGCGGCCAAGCCTGCGGCGAAGCCTGCGGCCAAGGCTGCGGCGACGCCTGCGGCCAAGGCCCCCGAGAAGGCCGCCAAGCCCGCGCCGCGCAAGTCCCGGTCCAAGATCGCGCCGTTCATCGACGAGCTCGGCAAGATCCCGGACGCAGACATCGCCAGGAAGGCCGGCGTGTCGGTGAACGCCGTGCGGAACTACCGGTTCCGCAAGGGCATCAGCGCGGCGCCCCGCCCCGCTGCCGCGAAGCCGGAGGCGCCGGCCAAGGCCGAGGCACCCAAGGCTGTGGCCGCGCCCAAGGTCGAGGCTCCCAAGGTCGAGGCCCCCAAGGCCGAGGCGCCTGCCCCTGCGGCCCCCGCCTCCGCAGCGCCCAAGGCTGCGTCGGTGCCGCTCAAGCCGGACTCCACCGAGGGCACCTCGATCCCGGCTGGTGCGCGCGCCTATCGCGTCACGCTCGTCGACGGGACGACCCCCATCGTGGTCGGCGGCAGCTTCGTGGAGGTCGCCACCAAGATCGAGGCGGCTGGCGTCGAGGCCTCGTCCATCGAGCTGCTGGGCGAGATCCTGGCCTGATCGGCGTCCGCAGAGATGAAGACCCCCGGCGTGATGCGCCGGGGGTCTTCTCACTGAAGGGGGGCAGGTCCGAGCCTACTCAGGCCACTCGACCTGCACGGAGAAGCGCCCTTCGTCGTCGGTCAGCGCGGAGGCATACAGCCGGTCGTAGAAGTCCCGGACCTCGACCGCCGCGTAGGCTGCGGGCTGCTCGCCCCAAAGCACCTGCCCGCTGACCTGGCGGCCCTCGGAGAGTTGGAGGGTGCCGGCCTCGATGACCTCGAAGGGATCGGCCTCACGGAAGGTCACCGCGCCAGGGACGCCGGCCGGGGGCTCCAGCGTCCACAGGAGCTCGGTGTCCGTGACGCGGATCGAGACGTCGCCCTCTGCGTTGGCGATGGCTTCGAACACATAGTGGTCGAAGCCCAACTCGCGGGCCCGCACCAGGGCGCCGGGGACGGGGTTCCCATCAGGGTCGGTCACCCGCGCCTGCACGGTGACCCGCTCGGGCAGCGTCACGCGGGGGAGCTGGTTGTTGGGGCCGCGCAGCTCCACCGCCTCGGCCAGCTTCACCGGGCCCACGGTCGGCCCGGAGGCCGCCTCAAGGTAGGGCGGGATGTACTCGACCTCGTACACACCGGGCACGATGTCGTCCGAGAAGATTCCGTTCCGAGGCGTGTCCAGCTCCAGGACGAGGGTGCCGTCGGGGGTGCCGTCCAGGTCGACCGAGGTCAGCCGCACCACCACGTTCTCCACGGGCTCGCCGTCGGCGTCGACCACCGTGCCGCGGAACGCGTTGCGCTCCAGGGTGCCGTAGTGGACGTCCTGGGCCAGCCCGTCGCCGTCGAACACCGTGATGGGGATGCTCTGTGTGGGGACGCGGTCGTCCTCGTCGCTCACCCGCAGCTCGTATTCGCCAGGGTAGAGGCGGAGCATGTACTCGCCGTAGGAGTCGGTGGTGACCACCGGGCCGCCCACGCCCGAGGCGACGTCGAAGGCCTGCACCGACACGCCGGCGACCGGGTCGAGGTCGTCGCCGTGGGTGACCGCGCCGTAGACCGGCAGGCCATAGTCCAGGTAGAGCGAGAGGTCGTCGGGGCCGTCCACCAGCTCGTCGGTGACCACCACGAACGGCAGCTCGGCGGGCACCTCGGGGATCCAGGCCAGGGTGTAGCCGTCGGAGGGGACCACCTGGGCGGCGAAGTAGCCGGTCTCGTCGGTCGGCGTCTTGCGGGACATCACGGTGCCGGGCACGAAGGCCTGCACGTACCCGGTGACGGAGGTGCTCTGCCCGGGGACCGCGACGTCGGCGGTGGGGTTGGCGTCGTAGCCCGTCAGGTTCCCCCGCAGGGTGACCGGCCGGGTGAGGGACACCTCGACGCCCGGTGCGGCATAATCCAGGAGGAAGGTCTGGTTGAGCAGGCTGCCCTCGGCAAGCGAGGAGGAGGGATAGACATCCAGCCGCAGCGAGGTCATCGCGTCGGATTCGAAGCCGCTCCCGGAGTCGTCCGCGGAGACCTCCTGGCCGTCAAACACGGAGAAGTCGGCGTCGGAGCAGGCCGCCAGGCTGAGGGTGAAGGTCAGCAGGAGCGCGCGGGTCATGGCACGACCTCCAGGTCCCAGGACATGTCCGTGAAGTAGGAGCCGTCGCTCACCACCACCTTCAGCACCTGACCATCCAGATCGATGTCGTTGCTCAGCCGGACCTGGCTGCGACCGTCCGGGAAGCTCTCCGCGTCGGGGATGATGCCGTCGAGGGAGAGCGTCCAGGTGTAGGTCAGCAGGTCAGGCTCCTCGTCCTGGACCACGATGTAGATGTACTGGTCTTCCTGCTGCAACACGATGATCTCGGCGTTCAGGTAGTTCGAGTCCTTGATGATGGGCTCTCGGTTCGAGTCGACCACTTCGATGTCGCCGAAGTAGCAGCCCGACAGCCCGAGGGAGATGCAAGAGACGTACCAGAAAACCTGAACACAGGTAGAACGTACATGATGAAGGAGTGCGCCGACGCTGGCCCCGTCGATGCGTGACATCGCTGTCGCGCGGGCGGGGCCCGTCAAGGTGGCAGCAGCACCACGGAGCCCGGCTCGCGTGGCTTGACGGTGAACAGGTCCTCGCTGCCGTCCGGACATTCCAGCCCTATCATGTGGGGCACATCCGGATCCTGCAAGTCGAAGCCGCGCCCCAGCGAGGCCACCGTGCCCATGAGCTGGCCGTCGACGCGCACCGCGCACCCCCCGTCGACGGTGTCGACGAAGGTGGCGGTGACCGGCTTCTTGACCAGGGTGATGTCGAAGGTCTTCTGCTCGCCGGCTGCGACGTCGAAGCGGGCGGTGTAGTCCTTCACGTAGGGGTTGGTCAGCGTGAGGGTGTGGGAGCCCGGCGGCAGCTTGAGGGTGAGGGGGTCCCGCACCTGCCCCTGACGCTCCCCGTCCAGGAACACGTCCGCCCAGGTGACCTGGGTCAGGCGCACGGTCACCGAGGCCTCCGCGGGGGCCTCGTCCGGGGGGGGCGAGATCTTGCGGGGCGGGATGAGGGTGGCCACCGGGTCGGGCCGCTCCACCGGAGGTCGCCTGCTGAGGTCGCGCGGCGTCAGGTGCGGATCTTCCCGTTCGATTGGAGGATCCTGGGTTTCGGCCGGCTGAACTGAGATCGGCAGCGGCGCGGTGGGCTCGGGGTCGGCGACCACGACCGGGGGCGGCTCGGGCTGGACCTCGGCGGGGGGCTCGGGGGGTGGGGGCTCCGGCCGCAGCATGACCCAGGCGCCCACCGCGCCGAGCAGCAGCGCGAGGGCCCCCAGCCACACCGACCAGCGGCTGCTCGTGCGCTCCGCCTCGACCATCGGGGGCTGGTGCAGGTCGGAGAGCAGGGTCAGGACCTCGGGGTGGTCGGGGTCCTGGACGAGCAGGCGGTTCAGGAGGCGCTGGGCCCCCAGGTGGTCGCCGCGGGCGAAGGCCTCGCGGCCCCGGTCGAGCAGGACCTGGTCGAGGTGGCTGCGGAGCCGGGCCTCATAGTCGTCGGGGTCGAGCAGGTAGCGGGTGAGCGCCCACTGGGGCGCGTCCAGGCGGATGTCGGACTCCTCCAGCACCTCCAGCATCGCGGCCTTGACGTCCTCGGCGCTGGTGAAGCGGTTGTCGGGGTCGATCTGGAGCAGGCGCTCGATGGCGTCGGCCAGCCGCGGGGAGGCGCCGGGCTGCAGCTCCAGGACCTCGGGGCGGGTGCCCTCGATGATGTTCCGCAGGATGACCGAGGGGTTGGAGCCGGAGTAGGGGAGCTGCCCGGTGACGAGCTGGAACAGCACCGTGCCGAGGGAGAACAGGTCGGAGCGGGCGTCGACGACCTTCTCCAGGGCCTGCTCGGGGCTCATGTAGGCCGGGCTGCCCACCAGCGCGCCGGTCATGGTGACCGTGGACTCGTCCAGGAAGCGCGCGATGCCGAAGTCCATCAGCTTGACGGTGCCATCGCATCGGACCATGACGTTTTCGAGCTTCAGGTCCCGGTGGATGATGCCGGCGGTGTGGGCATAGGCCAGGGCGTCGGCCAGGCGCAGCGCGATCCCGGCCACGACCTCGGAGGGCAGCAGCCCCCGCTCGTCCAGCATCTCCAGCAGCGTGCGCCCCTCGACGAACTCGGTGACGATGTAGCAGTCGTCGACGTCGACGCCGGAGTAGTCGTAGATCTTGAGGATGTTGTCGTGGTCGAGGTGCTCGATGGCGCGGGCCTCGCGGGCGAAGCGCTTGCGGTTCCGGGAGGACGCCGAGAGGTGAGGGTGCAGCACCTTGATGGCCACCTCGCGGCCGAGCGTGACGTGGCGGCCCCGGTACACGGTGGCCATGCCGCCCTCTCCGACCTTCTGGAGGACCTCGTATTTGTCGAGAAAGGTGCCGATCAAGGCTCTATGACTCCCGCCTCAAAGACTACCCGGCTTCCGGGGCGTCGGCGAGGACTCCCAGCGCGCTGAGCGCGGGGACGTCGGCCGGGGGGGTGGGCAGCCCGGCGAGCTGCCGTGGGGTGAACCAGCCGGTGGCCTGGGCCTCCTGCGGGCGGGGGGTGCCGTGCAGCTCCACGCGGTAGCACCAAAGCTCGATGACGTCATCTCGACCCACCGCCACCAGCTCGCCGACGGTGGCGTCCACGGCCAGCTCCTCGCGCAGCTCGCGGGCCAGCGCCTGGGCGTCGGACTCGCCGGGCTCGACCTTGCCGCCGGGGAACTCCCACAGGCCGCCGTGTCGTCCGCCGGGGGGCCGCTGGGCCAGGAAGACGCGCCCGTCCACCACCGCGACCGCGCCGACCACACGCAGCCGGCGCTTCAAAGCTGCCCGGCCTCGCCGACCGGATCGGTGAGCCCCCGCTCGGCCAGGATCTTGAGGATGATGGCGGCGGTCTCCTCGACCGCCTTGTCGGTGACGTCGATCACCGGCCACTCGCGGTTGCGGGAGAAGAGGTCGTGGGCGTAGTCCAGCTCGGCCAGGATGTAGTCCATCTGGCAGTAGTTGGTCCGGTCGCTCATGCGCATCTGGGACAGGCGCTGGGTGCGGATGGAGGACAGCACCGAGGGGTCGATGGTCAGCGCGAAGATGCGGCGGGGGTCGACGTCCCAGAGGGGCTCGGGCACGGGGCGGTCGAGCACCATGGGGACGTTGCCGACCTTGTAGCCCTTGTGGGCCAGGTAGACCGAGAGCGGGGTCTTGGAGGTGCGGCTGACCCCGACCAGCACGATGTCGGCCTCGGCCAGCATGCGGGGCTCCTTGCCGTCGTCGGCCTTGACCGTGAACTCCACCGCCGCGATGCGCCGGTAGTAGGACTGGTCCGTGCGGTGCATCAGGCCGGGCATGCCGGTGGGCGGGACCCGCAGGTAGTCGGACATGCTGCCCAGCATGGCGCCGACCACGTCTACGAAGGAGAGGCGGTACTTCTGGGCGAGGCGCTCGGCCTCGGCGCGCTGCTCGCCGCGGACCAGCGTGGTGACCACCATCGCGCGCTCCTCGGCGGCGCGCTGGAAGAGGCGGCGGAGCTGCTCGGCGTCGGTGACGTTGGGGAACGTGCGCGGCGCCACGGGCACGCCGTCGAACTGGAGCAGGCAGGCGCGCACCACCTTGTTGGCGGTGTCGCCGGTTCCGTCCGAGATGATGAACAGCTGGTGGGGCGTGTCTTGGTCGGCCATCGTGCTTCCAAGTAATCCGTCGGGGCGGGCTCGGCAGGCAGCGGGGCGTTACGATCCATCCATGAGCGCCTCTGTCGAGCCAGGACGCCCCGGGCCCCTGGAGGGTGTGCGGGTCGTCGACCTGAGCCGCTTGCTGCCAGGGCCGTACTGCACCTGGCTGCTCACCTCCCTCGGGGCCGAGGTCATCCGGATCGATCCCCCCGGCGGCGGCGACTACGCGCGGCTCATGCCCCCCGTGGTCGCGGGCACCGGCGTGTTCTACGCGGCGATCAACCGAGGAAAGCGCTCGGTGATCCTGGACGTCCGCTCGGATCGCGGGCGCGACGCGCTGCACCGGCTGCTGGAGACCGCCGACGTGCTGGTCGAGGGGTTCAAGCCGGGTGCCCTGGCGCGGGAGGGCCTCGCCCCAGCCGAGCTGCGGGCGCGCCACCCCAGGCTCGTCATCGCCTCGATCAGCGGCTACGGGCAGACCGGGCCGCTGCGGCGGGAGCCGGGCCACGACCTCAACTACCAGGGCTACGCGGGCGCGGTGGCGGCGACGGCGGACCTCGCCCCGGGGCCGGTCCAGGTGGCCGATCTCGCTGGCGGGGCCTTGATGGCTGCGGTGGGCATCTGCGCGGCGCTGGTGGGCCGCGGCAAGGACGGCCAGGGCCGCTGGCTGGACATCTCGATGACCGAGGGGGTGCTCGCGCTGATGGGCCCCCAGCTCGCGGTCGCGGCGGCCGAGCAGCGGGACATGCAGCCCTCCGGCGAGATGCTCACCGGGGGCTACAGCACCTACCGGACCTACCGCTGTGCGGACGGCGGGCTGGTGACCGTCGGCCCGCTGGAGCCCAAGTTCCAGCTCAGGCTCGCCCAGCAGATCGGGCAGGAGATGCTGGACATCCGCCCCGAAGCGATGGCCGCCCTGTTCGCCTCCAGGCCCCGCGACGCGTGGGTGACGCTGTTGGAGGGTTGCTGCGTGGGTCCCGCGCTCACGGCCTCGGAGCTGCCTGCGCACCCGCTCCACGTGGCCCGCGGCGCCTTCGAGTCCGTCCTGGGCCTCCCGATGGCCCGCTCGCCGTTCCCCTGGGCGCGCTCCTCCGAGGTGGCCGAGCTGGGCGCGGACACCGCCGAGATCCTGGGTGCGATAGGGTTGGATCCGGACACCCTCACCCCCCGGAGCGGCGATGCCTCCTGACGCCCCTGAGTTCGTCTTCGGCGCCCCGGAGCTGGGCCTCACGCTCCTCGCCGTCTTCATCATCGGCGCGATCATCGGGCCGAAGTGGCTGCGGGAGCAGCGGAAGAAGCGCTGAGGCCCACCGCGGGTCAGCCGGTCGCGAGGGCGCTCAAGGTCCCGACGACCAGCATCAGCGCGACGTTGAACCAGAGCTGCCGGGTCACCCGGTCCGCGCAGGACTCGTAGGCGGCGCGGTCGGTGATGACGCCGTCGGCGTCGAGCTTCCGGCAGGGCTCCAGCGTCCACACCTCGAGCTGGAAGCTGGAGACCCACAGGACGAGGAACACCGCCTCGGCGATGAACAGCCAGGTGTCCTGGGGGCCGGTCGCGGTCCAGTGCATGCCGTCGAAGCGCAGCCAGTGCAGGCCGACGCCCGAGAAGAACAGCGTCCCCATGCTCAGGCCCAGGCCGGCGCCCCAGGCGCGCCAGGCGCGCACGACGTGCTCGGAGGCGAGGGGGGCCAGGCGGTGCCGCAGGGTCATCAGCACCGTGAAGGCCACCAGGGAGCCGGCCCAGACGGTCACGCTCACCCAGTGGATGACAGTGAGCAGCGCGTGCACCGGGCCTCCTGGCTTCGTCGAACGGCGATGGGGTCCGTATTCTCGCAGGCCCGGGTCGTCGAGGCCAGCGCGGGCGTTCGCCCGAGCGGTCGGCTACGCTGAGCCGGTGACCGACCGACCCCCAGGCCCGCCCCTCTGGCTGGAGCTTGTCGCCTACACCCTCGTCGCGCTGATCGGGATCGTGCCGGCGCTGCCCGCCGGCCACGTCGTGGGCGACGGCGTCGACATGTTCGGCACGCTCTGGTTCTACTGGTGGATCCAGGACTGCCTGCTGAACCTGCGGGATCCCGGCTACACCCAGCTCTTCTTCTTCCCGCTGGGCAAGGACATCTTCGCCCACACCGGCAACAACTTCGTCGACGCCATCTTCGCGATGCCCTTCGTCTGGATCTTCGGGATCCCGGGCTTCCAGAAGGTCTTCGTGGTGGCGATGATGGTGGCCAACGCGCTGACCTTCCGGGTGCTGGCGCGGGGGCAGCTCCGGTCGGGCTGGGCGGTGTTCGCGGCCTGCCTGGCCTGGGAGATGAACCCGTATGTGGTCTTCGAGATCACCTGCGGGCGGCTGACCCAGGCGTTCCTGCCTTTTCTGCCGCTGGCCCTCCACCACATGGTGAAGATGGAGGACACGCCGGGGTGGAAGCACCCGGCGCTGGCCGGGCTGTTCACCGCCCTTCAGGCCTGGACCTACTGGTTCATGGGCTGGTTCATGGCCTTCGCCTACGGGTGGCTGGCGGCGCGGGCGCTGTGGCGCTCCCCGGCGCGTCGGGCGCTGATTCTGCGCTACGCGCTGGCCGGGGCGACCTGCTTCGCCGCCATCGCGCCCGCCGTGCTCTCGATGGCGCGGGCAGCCTCCAGCGGGGAGGTCCCCGGGCTCTCCGAGGGGGGCCTCGACCTGCTCTCCGCCCCCGGCCAGCTCGGCAACAACGTCGCCGCCACCCTGCATGGCTACCTGCTCCTGGAGGAGGAGGGCTCGCCGATGCTCGGGTATGTGAGCTGGGGCGGGCTGGCCCTGGTGTGGGCGGCGGTGGGCCGGCTGCGGGCGCGCTGGCTGCCAGTGGGGCTCCTCCTGCTGGTGATGGCGATGGGGCCGGTGATCCCGACCGACGGCGAGCCCATCGTGCTGCCCCACTACATGCTCGCCTACCACCTCCTGCCGTTCTTCGACCGGCTGTGGTTCCCCTACCGCATGCTGGTCATCGTGATGGCGGTGCTCGCGCTGGGGGCGGGGGACGTCCTGGAGCGCGCTCTGGCCTGGAAGCCCCGACTCGCGCGCTGGACGCCAGCCCTTCTCCTGGGCTGGGCCACCCTGACCGGGGTGGAGCAGGCCCGGTATGGCGTCTACCCCTTCGTGGCGCGGGACCTCACCGTGCCCGCGACCTTCCGCTGGATCGCCGAGGAGCGCGGGGCGCTGCTGCACCTGCCCTTCGGCATCACCCAGCCCGCCATCGTGTGGCAGACCATCCACCACCAGCCCCTGTTCGGCGGCATGGGGGAGAACGCGCCGCTGTTGTGGCCCGAGGGCTTCAACAACCGCCTGCGCAACAGCTTCGTGCGCGCGCTCATCGCCGCCGCGCGCCACCCCGGCCCGCCCGAGGTCTACAACGCCGGCCAGCGGGAGCGTCTGCAGCAGGAGGGCTTCCGCTGGGTCGTGCTGCACCGCGATCTGGTGGAGGCCGACATCTACAAGTGGGCCCGGGGCCGCGATCTGCCCGAGCAGGAGCGCGACCAGGCCGGCCTGGACGCCACCCGCACCCTGGTGGAGCTGCTCGGCCCGCCCACCGCGCTGGAGGGTCCCATCGTCACATGGGACCTCTGGCATGAGAGCGAGGCGCCGCCCGCGCTGCGCCCCACCGAGGCCGCCCTCTACGAGCGCACCTGGAGCGCGCCGCCGATGCCGGCCTACGAGAAGATCCTGCGGGAGAAGGGCCGCCTCCCCGGTCAGGTGGCGCCGTGAGCCCCGGCGCGCTCGACGGGGTGCGGATCCTGGACTTCACCCGCGTGCTGTCCGGGCCCTACGGCACGATGCTCCTCGCGGACCAGGGCGCCGACGTCGTCAAGGTCGAGCCCCCCGGCGGCGACGACACCCGCGCCTTCGGGCCCCCATTCGTCGGCGGCGTCTCGACCTACTTCCTCTCGATCAACCGAGGCAAGCGCTCGGTCGTGGCCGACCTCAAGGACCCTGCCCAGCGCGACCGGGTGCGGGCGCTGGCGCTGGCCGCGGACGTGGTCGTGGAGAACTACCGCCCCGGCGTGATGACCCGCCTGGGCCTCGACGCCGACGATTTGATGGCTGAGAACCCCCGGCTGATCTGGTGCGCCATCACCGGCTTCGGGCGCGGGCGGGAGGGGCCGGGCTACGACCTCATCATCCAGGGCATGAGCGGCATCCCCTCCATCACCGGAGCGGGGGACGTGCCCTGGAAGTGCGGCGCCTCCATCGCGGATCTGGTCGCGGGCATGAACGCCGCCCAGGGGATCACCGCCGCGCTGCTGCGCCGGGAGCGGACAGGGCAGGGGAGCTACGTGGACGTCTCGATGATGGACGGGCAGCTCTCGCTGCTGGCCTACCACGCCACGGCCTGGCTCAACGCCGCCCAGGCCCCCCGCGCGCGCGGCAACCAACACCCCTCCATCCACCCCTTCAGGGCTTATCGGGCTGCCGACGGCTGGTTGAACCTGGCGGTGGGGAATGATCGGCTGTTCGCCGGGCTGTGCGCGGCGCTGGAGGTGGCCTGGCACCGCGACCGTCGCTTCGCCACCAACGCCGCGCGGGTGGCGAACCGGGCCGCGCTCGACGCCCTGCTGGAGCCCCGGATCGCCGCGCGCCCGGTCGCGCATTGGATCGCCGCGCTCCAGCCCCACCGCGTGCCGGCCGGGCCCATGGCCTCGGTCCCCGACGCCCTGGAGCGCGCCCGCCCCGTCACCCACGACCACCCCACCGGCGCCGATCCGGTGCGCACCCTGCCGCCAGGGGTGCGCCTGGAGGGCACCCCCTGGACCGCCGAGCGCCGCGCGCCGGCCCTCGGCGAGCACACCGAGGCGGTCTTCGCCGAGTGGGTGGGGGGCACCCCCGGGCTTGCCTCACCCTCCCGGGTGGATACTAGCTGAGTGACGACAAGAACTGTCTCCCACTCCCTTCATCCCCACGCCCAGGAGCATCGCTCATGAGCAACGGCAACCCCGGCTCCGAGACCGAACAGGGCAGCCTCCCGTCGGAGCTGGACCTGCCTGTTGTGGCCATCCGCAACACGGTCATCTTCCCCGTGCTGGCCTTCCCGATCAACGTCGGCCGCGACAAGTCCCTCAAGGCCATCGAAGAGGCGATGGCGGGCAACAAGCTCCTCGGCATCGTGTCCCAGAAGGACGCCAAGAACGAGGACCCCGACCCCAGCGAGCTCTACGGCTCCGGCACGGTGGTCAAGATCCTCAAGTCCGTGATCATGCCGGGCAACAAGCTCAACGTGATCATCCAGGGCCTCAGCCGCATCCGCGTCGACCAGTGGGTGCAGACCCGGCCCTACCTGCGCGCGAAGGTCTCGGTCTTCGAGCAGCCCGCCGCCGAGGGCGCGGACTTCGACAAGCTGCTCACCCGCCTGCGCGAGCTGGCCCGCCGCATCATCGACCTCTCGCCGCACATCCCCTCCGAGGCCAGCTTCCTGGTCCGCTCCATCGACAACCCGGGCATGCTGGCCGACATCGTCGCCACCAACCTGTCCATCGGGGTCGAGGAGAAGCAGGAGCTGCTGGAGACCTTCGACACCCGCGAGCGCATCGAGAAGGTCATCGTCCTCCTCCAGAAGGAGATCCAGGTCCTGGAGCTGTCCAACAAGATCCAGACCGAGGTCAAGGGCGAGATGGACAAGGCGCAGCGGGAGTACTTCCTGCGCGAGCAGCTCAAGGCCATCCAGAAGGAGCTGGGCGAGGTCGACGACCGCCAGGAGGAGTTCGAGGAGCTCAAGAAGAAGATCAAGGAAGCCCGCATGCCCCGCGAGGCCGAGGAGGCCGCGTTCAAGGAGCTCAAGCGCATGGCGCGGATGAGCCCGGGGGCGGCGGAGTACACCGTCAGCCGCACCTACCTCGACTGGCTGGTCGACCTGCCCTGGTCGATCTCCACCACCGACCACCTCGACGTCGACGAGGCCCAGCGCATCCTCGACGAGGACCACTACGACCTCGAGAAGGTCAAGCAGCGCATCGTCGAGTACCTCGCGGTGCTCCAGCTCAAGGGCGGGGACATGAAGGGCCCCATCCTGTGCCTGGTCGGCCCCCCCGGCGTCGGAAAGACCTCGCTGGCCAAGTCCGTCGCCCGCGCCCTGAACCGCAAGATGGTCCGCATGTCCCTGGGCGGCGTGCGCGACGAGGCCGAGATCCGCGGCCACCGCCGCACCTACATCGGCTCGCTGCCCGGCAAGATCGTCAAGAACCTCAAGAAGGCGGGCTCCAACAACCCCGTCTTCATCCTGGACGAGATCGACAAGCTCGGCGCCGACTATCGGGGCGACCCCTCCTCGGCGCTGCTCGAGGTCCTCGACCCCGAGCAGAACGACACCTTCGTCGACCACTACCTCGATCTGCCGTTCGACCTCAGCAAGGTGCTGTTCATCGCCACGGCCAACGTCGCCGACAAGATCCCCGGCCCGCTGCTGGACCGCATGGAGCTGATCCGCATCCCCGGCTACACCCCCGAGGACAAGGTCAAGATCGCGCGGAACTTCCTGCTGCCCGAGGTCCTGGACGACCACGGCCTCACCAACGATCAGCTGACCATCTCCGACGACGCCATCCGCCACCTCATCACGGCCTACACCCGCGAGGCCGGTGTGCGCAGCCTCAAGCGCGAGCTGGCGGCCTGCGCCCGGTGGGTGGCCCGCGAGATCGCGGCCCACAAGGCCGATAACCTGGAGATCACCGCCGAGCTGATCGGCGACATCCGGGGCCCCATCCACTACTTCTCCGAGGTCGCCGAGCGCGTCAGCGTGCCCGGCGTGGCCACGGGGCTGGCCTGGACGGCGGTGGGCGGGGACATCCTGTTCATCGAGGCCGCGCGCATGCGGGGCAAGGGCAACCAGAAGCTCACCGGCTCCCTGGGCGACGTGATGAAGGAGTCCGTGGGCGTGGCCCGCTCCTACATCCGCTCGATGGCGCCCGAGTTCGGCATCGACGAGGACGCCTTCGAGAAGGAGGACATCCACATCCACGTGCCCTCGGGCGCGGTCCCCAAGGATGGCCCCTCCGCGGGCGTCACCATGCTCACCGCCATCGTGTCGCTGCTCACCGGCATCAAGGTCGATCCGACCATCGCGATGACCGGCGAGGCCACCCTGCGGGGCGCGGTGCTGCCGGTCGGCGGCATCAAGGAGAAGGTCCTGGCCGCCCACCGCGCCGGCATCAAGACCGTCATCCTGCCCGAGAAGAACCGCAAGGATCTGGTCGAGGTCCCCGAGGAGATCCAGAACGCCCTGGAGTTCTTCTTCGCCTCCCGCATGGAGGAGGTCCTGCAGAAGGTCCTGGGCGAGGAGGCCCTCGCGGCCCGCAAGGCCGAGTACGAGGCCACCAAGGCGGCCGAGGCTGCCGCCCACGCCGCCAAGGACGACGCGATCCACGCCTGAGGCGCTGGCCGGGGGCTCGCCCTTGGCCTCGGGTGTCATTACATGGGGGCGCATGAGCACCCCCACCATCCGACGGGTCCTCGTCGCCAACCGCGGCGAGATCGCCGTCCGTGTCATCCGCGCCTGCGCCGAGCTGGGGCTGGAGACGGTCGCTGTCTACTCCGACGTCGACCGCGAGGCCCCCCACGTCCGCAAGGCCACCATGGCCTTCCACCTGGGGCCACCGCCCGCCGCCCAGTCCTACCTCCGTCAGGATCTGCTGCTGGACATCGCGGCCCGCAGCGGCTGCGACGCGGTCCACCCGGGCTATGGATTCCTCTCGGAGAACGCCTCGTTTGCGCGCGCGGTGACCGCGGCTGGGCTGGTCTGGGTGGGGCCCCCCCCCTCGGCCATCGAGGCGATGGGCAGCAAGACCGGCTCCCGCCAGCTCATGAAGGCCGCCGGGGTACCGGTGGTGCCCGGCACGGTCGACCCCATCACCAGCGAGCAGGAGCTGATCCGCATCGCCGCGGAGATCGGCTACCCGGTCATGCTCAAGGCCAGCGCGGGCGGTGGCGGCAAGGGCATGCGGCGGGTGGAGTCGCCGGACGAGCTGCTCTCCGGCTTCCGCGCCGCGCGCTCCGAGGCGCGGTCCAGCTTCGGCGACGACGCGGTCTACCTGGAGAAGTTCGTGGTGAACCCCCGCCACGTCGAGATCCAGGTGCTCGCCGACACCCACGGCACCACCGTCCACCTCTTCGAGCGGGACTGCTCCATCCAGCGCCGCAACCAGAAGGTCCTGGAGGAGGCCCCCTGCCCGGTGCTTCCCCCGGAGACCCGCGCGGCGATGGCCCAGGTCGCCGTCCGCGCCGCCGAGGCGGTGGGCTATGTGGGCGCAGGTACGGTCGAGTTCCTGTACGGCGGCGATGACAGCTTCTACTTCCTGGAGATGAACACCCGCCTCCAGGTGGAGCACCCCATCACCGAGATGATCACCGGGGTGGACCTGGCCGCCGCCCAGCTCCGCATCGCGATGGGCGAGCCCCTGTGGTTCTCCCAGTCCGACCTCAAGATCCAGGGCCACGCCGTCGAGTGCCGGGTCTACGCCGAGGACCCGGCCGCCAACTTCATGCCCGCCCCCGGCCGCATCGTGTCCTACCACGAGCCCGGCGGCCCCTTCGTGCGGGTGGACTCCGGGGTGTACGCCGGCTTCACCGTGCCCATCCACTACGACCCCATGATCGCCAAGCTGGTGGTCTGGGGCCGCGACCGCGCCGACTGCATGGCCCGCGCCGACCGGGCGCTGCGTGAATACCGGGTCACCGGGATTCGTACCTCCATCGCCTTCTTCCGGGCGGTCATCGCCGACCCGCGCTTCCAGGCCGGCGACTACACCACCGGCTTCATCACGCCCGAGTTCCTGGCCGGCCTCTCCGCCCGCCGGGACGACGAGGCCGCCGCCATCGCCGCCGCCATCGCCCAGTTCGAGGCGGACCACGCCCCCCACGCCTCCGCCCCCCAGGGGCAGGCCGAGTCCGCCTGGAAGCGGGTCGGCCGCTGGCGCAGCGCCAACCGGGTGCCCCGATGATCTACGAAGTCACCATCGAAGACACCGCGCGCCTGATCGAGGTCGAGCGGGAGGGCGATGGCTACCGCATCGCCGTGGACGGCGGCCCGCCCCGTCACGTCGACGTGCGCCGCCTGCCGAACACCCTCAGCCTGCTGCTCGACGGCCGCAGCCTGGACGCGGGGCTGGTCCGCACCGAGGGCGGGTGGACAGTCGACCTCTACGGCACCGGGCACGACTGCGCGGTGGTCGACCCGCGCCGCAAGGCCCTGCGCCTGGCCGGCGCCACCGCCGAAGGCACCGTGTCCACGTCCATGCCCGGTCGGGTCATCACGGTGCTGGTGACGCCCGGCGACGCCGTGGAGAAGGGCCAGCCCGTCGTGGTCGTCGAGGCCATGAAGATGGAGAACGAGCTGAAGGCGCCCATCAGCGGCACGGTCACCGACGTGTTCGTCGCGGCGGGGGACACCCTGGACGCCGGCGCGAAGCTGCTGCGGATCAGCTGACCGAGGCGCGACGCCCTACGGGTCCTCAGACGTCAGCTCCGGCAGCCGCTCCTTGGTCGAGAACAGCCAGGCCACGCCGATGCTCACGCCGTAGAGCAGGGTCAGCGGCCCGGCCATCAGCACCTGCGTGAGCGGGTCCGGCGGGGTGATGATGGCGGCGACCACGAAGATCGCGACGATGGCGTAGCGGAACTGGCCCACCATGTCCTGGGCGTCGATCAGCCCGATGCGGGCCAGGAAGAACACCACCACCGGGAGCTGGAACGAGGCCCCGAACGCCACCAGCAGCTTGGTGGCCGTGAGCAGGTAGGCGTTGATGGACAGCACGGCGGCGGTCTCTGCCGGGTCCACGACCGACAGGAAGAACGAGAAGCCGTACTGGAAGATGACGAAGTAGCCGAAGGCCGCCCCGGCCATGAACAGCGTCGTGGACGTCAGCACAAGCGGCAGCACCAGCCGCTTCTCCTGCTGGTAGAGCCCCGGGCCCACGAACAGCCAGGCCTGGTAGAAGATGACCGGCGACGCCGTGAACAGGCCAGCGAGCACGGCGACCTTGAGGTAGGTCATCACGCCCTCCAGCGGGTCGGTGATGGCCATCGTGCCCTCGCCGCGGGCCTGCAGGGCGAGGTTCATGGGCTGAACCAGCCAGTCAAACAGGTCCTGGGCGAACACGAAGCAGATCACGATGCCGATGCCAGCCGCCCACAGCGAGACCACCAGCCGCTTGCGCAGCTCGCGCAGGTGGTCGAGGATCGACATCCGATAGTCGTCGACGGGATCGGGGGCCGGGGGTCCGCTCTTGACGCTCACCGGGGCTCCTCCGGATCAGGGCGCGGATCGTCGTCCTTGGGGAACAGCGGGTCCTCGGGAGGCTCCTCCGACGGGGGCGGGTCGCCGTCCTCGGGCTCTTCGCCCTTGTCGGTGGCCTCCGGCCCGCTGGGGCGGGCCTGGGGGCTGGGCAGGTTCTTCTGGCGCTGCTGCTCCGCCAGCTCGCGGCGGCGGGCCAGCAGCTCCTCGCGGCGGCGCTTGATCTCCGCGGCGCGGGCATCGGCCTCCACGCGGTCCACCTCCAGGGTGAACGCCCGCCGCAGCTCGTCGGAGGCCTGCCGCAGCTTGGCGTAGTTGCGCCCCAGGAAGCGCATGAAGCGCGGCAGATCGTCCGGACCGACGAAGACGATCACCAGGACGGCGATCAGCAGCATCTCGGACAGGCCGATGTTCAGCATCGGGGGGCTCCCGCAACCGGAGTCCTGTACCGTGGGCCGGGGGGCCGAGCAAGGGCAGGGGAGCGCCTCAGCGCGGCGACTTCAGGATGCCGGGGAACTGCACCCCCGCGCGGGGGTCGATGCCCATGTACTGGGCCTTGGCCTGACCGAGCTGCACCTCGAAGCCCATGTTGTCCAGGTAGGCCAGCCCGTCGCGCTCCAGGAGCCCCTCGGGCGGCGGCGGGAAGGGGCCCGCGATGCGGAAGGCCTCGACCACGGCGTTGTCGAGGGGCGGCGAGCCGCACTCCTGGTCGATCCGGATCTCCTCCAGCCCGCCGTCGGCGGTCAGGGTGACCGAGACCACCGTGCGGTACCGCGGCTTGACCAGCACCACCCGCCCGCTGAGGTTGTCGAGGTTCTGCTGCCAGTAGAAGTTCACCAGCCGGCGGATCTGGTTGATGTAGCTGGCGTACAGGAACTCCTTGGTGTTCAGGTTCACCCGATCGCCCAGCTCCTCCTGGAGCAGGTCGTTGTTGGGCGCGCCGGCCACGGTGGTGGTGCTGTGGGAGGCGGCGGTGGGGGCCTGGAGGCCGTCCTTGTTGGTGAACCGGTAGGGGGAGGGCAGGGCGGCCAGGGAGCCGTTGCGGTCCGGCTCGAAGCGGTCGTTGCCCACCTTCGCGCCCTGGGACTTCTCCTGGACCCCCAGGTCGATGAGGTCCTCCATCTCCAGCTTGTCGTCGGGGGAGTACTCCGGCGTGAGGATCTCGGGGTTCACCCGGAAGTTCCGCGTGCGGGTCTCCTCCTCGACCGTGCGGTCGTGCTCGGCGAGGTACTCGGCGTCCTTGGGCTTCTCCTGCTCCACCGGCTCGGGCAGGTCCACGAGCTGGCCGTCCCAGTCGATCTCCTTCTCGGGCTCCTCGGGCTCCTCGGGCTCCTGCGGCTGGAGCACGACCAGCCGCAGCGGGGCCGCCTCGAGGTCGTCGGGGGGCGCGCTCAGGTAGGGCCAGAGCGGCGAGAGCGCCCCGAAGAACAGCACATGCAGGAACAGCGAGACGCCCACCCAGGTGATCACCACAGCGATGCGGGCGTTGCGGCGCTGGCGTCTGTTCCGGGGGGTCATCAAGTCTCACTCTGCCATCGGCAGAGGCCACCAGCAAGGCAAGTCGTGGCCGCCGTGCGCCTCAAGCCTCGCCGGCCAGCGCCGCGCGCAGCCGGGCCTGGATGTCCGACCGGGCGTCGTCGGTCAGCTCCCGGCGAAAGGCCTGCTCGGCGAGCTGCATCGTGGCCGAGTAGGTGTTCACGAAGCCCTCGCAGTCCACGCAGAGCTGGCAGTGCTGTTCGAGCAGGGCGGCGGTCTCCGGGTCCAGCTCGCCAGCGAAGAAGTCCACCAGCAGGGACACGATCTCTTCACAGGTCATGGGGTTCTCCAAAGCTCACACGGTCCCGTTGAGGTACTCGCACAGCTCCTGGCGGACGGCGAGGCGCGCACGGTGAAGCCGCGTCTTGACGGCAGGGACGCTGAGGTTCATCTCAACGGCGATGTCCTTCATGGACAGGTGTTCGTAGTCAGCCATCACCAGGACGGCCCGGTATTTGTCCGGCAGCCCTTCGATGGCGGCGTGCAGGCGTTCCCCCAGCTCCTGGTCCTCCATGAGCTTGGGGGCCAGCGGCGACCAGTCCACCACCGGCCGCTCGTGGTGACCGTCGTCCTTGAACCCGGGGGAGCGGACCTCCAGGGGGACCTCAGGCCGGCGGCGCCGGGCGCGCAGGCGCATCAGGCAGGCGTTCGAGGCGATGCGGAACAGCCAGCTGCGGAACGGCGACTCCTGCCGGTAGGTGTGCAGCTTGCGGAAGGCGGAGAGGAAGGTCTCCTGCACGATGTCGTGGGCCTCGGCCTCGTTCCGGAGCATGCCCATCGCGATGCCGAACACGCGGTCGGAGTACCGGCGGAACAGGACCTCGAACGCGGCATAGGTCCCGTCCAGCGTGGCCACCACCAGCTCCAGGTCGGAGGGCGCGTCGACGCGGGGCGCCAGGGCTGTGCTCATCAGACGTTCTCCATCGGACCTGGGATCCGATGCGCCGGGGGCGCTCAGGTTTCACCGGGTGGTGGCCATGCGATGCGCAGACACCTATTCTTCCATGCATGGCGAGTCGCACCCGCAAGATGTTCTCCAAGGCGCTCGGCCGCAGCCGCGAGGTCGTCGAGCGGGTCCGCCAGCGGGTGTCGGGGCCCCCGTCCCCCTACCGCCCCGGCGACCAGGTGAGGGTCTCCTTCGGCGCCAGCGGGGGCGGCGATGTGGAGTACGGCACCTCGCTCCTGGCGGCGGCGCGCACCCACGACGTCGACCTCGACCACTTCTGCGGCGGAAACAGCTCCTGCGGCACCTGCCGGGTCCGGATACGCTCCGGCGCGGAGCACCTCTCCGAGATGCACATGAACGAAGAGATCGTGCTGGGGGTCGACGCGGTCCGCAGCGGGGACCGCCTGGCCTGCCAGGCCCGCGCCCTGGGGCCGGTGGAGGCGGAGATCCCCGAGTTCTTCCTGGTGCGTTAGTACCCTCACCCCGAGGTTCCTGCCGAGTACCGGTAGAACCTTCGGGGTGAGGGTACTAACGCCCCTCGGGCAGCGCGCCCTCGAAGAGGGGCCAGTTGCCCGCGTCGGTCAGCAGCGAGTAGCGCCCCAGGGTGGCCGCCGAGGTCAGCGCCGTGGACAGCGCGAACACGATGGCGAGGAGCCCGGCCAGCAGCCGCATCCAGCGCGGAAGCCGGTCGTGGTGCAGCAGATCGTCCTCCTCAACCAGGCGGATGGGCGGAGGAAGATCTCCCGAGACGGGCTCGGGATCGGTGCGTAGATCTAACCTGAACGGATCAAAGCTCACCGCGTCATCATAACGTGCCGCGCATCCCCAGGAGGCCCCGTTGGCGCAACGACCGACCCACCGCCTGAACCTCTACGTGGTCCCGGACGACCCCGAGCGGGAGGTCTCCGTCCAGGCCGAGCAGGACGGGCTCGCGGCGCTGGCACGGCTGGGGGTCACCGCGGGCCGGGGCCGGCCCGGGCCGCGCGCGGAGACCCTGATCCAGGGAGGATTCGCGCTGCTCCGGGTGGACCGCCCTCGGGGGCCCGCGGTCTATGGCAACCGTCAGGGCGGCTTCCACGTCCGCTGCCCCACCTGCAACATGCCGCTGGCGCGGCCCTTCTCCGGGGCCGTGCGCCGCTGGAAGGCGGGCTCCGCTCGGCAGATGATCTGCCCCGGCTGCGGCCATGTGCACGACCTCGCCCGGCTGGAGTTCGCCCCCCCTGCGGCGCTGGGCCTGTTCGCCCTGGAGCTGCGCGACGTCGAGTCCCCGGACCTCACCCCCAGCGGCGAGGTCGGCGAGGCCCTGGAGCGGCTCCTGGAGGGGCCCTTCCGGGTCATCGCGTCCCGCGGGGCCTGAACCTCAGGGCAGCCGGATCACCGCGCCGGGGCCGTCGGCCTGACCGGGAGCGCCCGCCCAGGCGTGCGCCCCGTCAAACAGCACCGCCGCCCCCAGCCCATCCCCGGCGCGGCCCACCCGCGTGGGCGCCCCGACCGTACCTGCGGTGAGCGCAGCGGCGTCGAGCTGCCACACCGCGCCGGTGAGCGCCTCGCCGTACATCGGAGCGCCCACCAGGAGCGCGCCCGGCGCGCAGGCCACAGCTTGCCCGAACCGGCCCCCTGGCCCCTCCAGCGCGGTGGCCTCGCCCGGCGCCTGGGTCAGCGCGTCGAGGATGTAGACGGTCGCCGCCCCCGGCGCGCCGACGACAAGCTCCGTGAGGCCGTCCTCATCGACATCATCGGCGCAGAGGGCGTAGCCGGCCTCGTCGTGGGCCGCCGCGCGATCGAGCGCGCCCGCCTCCGACCACACCGCGACCTCCTCCTGGACCATTCCGGCTACGGGCACGCCGTCGAACCACGTCACCGCCGCAGCGCGGGCGGGCAGCGCGACCCGCGCACCGTCAACGAGCAGCGCGGCTCCTGCGGTGGCGGCCACGGCGGACCCGCTGGCTGCGATCCGGGCGCCGAGGGCGTCCTGCACTGCGCCGTAGGCCACGGGCTCCCCATCGACCAGGAGCCTGCCCAGGCCGCTGTCGGCGAGCGGCTGCCCCGCCCACACCGCGCCTGCAGAGTCCACGGCCAGGCCCAGCCCCAGGCCGTCTGCGCCGCTGCCCTCCAGCAGGACCTCCACCGCGTCCTCCTGCAGGATGTAGACCCGCCCGGGGGCTCCGAAGGGTGCGCCCACCAGCACCGCGCCGTCCGCGCTACGGGCGAGGCTGCTCCCGAAGCCCTCGTCATCTCGCAGCCCCGTCCAGCGATCCGCGGGCGTGCCGGTGTCCGCGGTCTCCACCGTGTCGCAGCCCGTGCACGCGGGCTGGCTCTCCGGGGTCCCCGGATCCTTGCAGGCCAGCAGCAGCGTCAGCGTCCACACGGCCTCAACGTAGCCTGGGATCGACCGCCCCGGGCAGCGCGTGGCCGGCGGACCCGTTATGGGACGCGCTCCCTGGAGGGACTCCGCATGTCGGCCATCCGCCGCCAGATCAACATCGCCGCGCCCACCCGCACGGTCTGGAACATGCTCACCACGTCTGACGGCTGGTGCGCCTGGTACGCCGACCAGGCCCGCGTCGATGGTCGGAAGGGCGGCCGGGTGGTCCTCACGATCGAGGACGACGACGGCAACCCGGTCGACGAGGTGGGCACCATCCACACCTGGCGGCCCACGTCGCGCCTGGAGATCTCCTGGGACTCCAGCTCCCCGGCGGTCACCAAGGGCACCCGGCTGACCTTCAACCTGGCCCGGGACGGCGACGAGACCCGGGTCGCGTTGATCCACGGCGGCGCTGGCGTCCTGGAAGATCCGGAGGGTCGAGCGGAGCTGGACAAGACATGGCGGCGGGCCCTCAAGGCCCTCCAGAGCGCGCTCGAAGATTGAGCGCTTGCTCCCACCGCCCCACTGGCATAGTAGGCAAAGGTTTCGGAGGTATCTCTCAATGGCTCGTCATCGCAGGGCCCCGCGCATCGGCCGCATGGACCACATCGACTACAAGGATATCGACATCCTCAAGAAGTTCCTGACTGAGGGTGGCAAGATCCTTCCCCGTCGGCTGACCGGGCTCAACGCCAAGCAGCAGCGCCAGCTCACGCTCGCCATCAAGCGGGCGCGGCACCTGGCCATGCTGCCCTACACCCGGCTGGACTGATCGTCCTCCCTTGAGCGCCGGCTCTCCTCCGCCTGACGCGCAGACGCGCAAGGGCCGGATCCGTCGCTCCCGTCGCATCCTCGCGCACACCTTCGGGGCACGTCTGCTCCCGTGGGTGGGGTTTGCGTGGTTCGGCTTCGTGCGGCGCCTGGTGGCCCTCGGCCAGTGGATCGACCGCAAGCGGTTCGGGGAGGCCCTCCAGCGGCCCCTGGACCGCCCCGTGGTCATCGTGGGCAATCCCCGCAGCGGGACCACCTTCCTGCACCGCTACCTCGCCCGCAGCGGGCTCCTGGCCGGCTCACAGCTCTACGGCATGGTGTTCCCCTCGGTCACCCTGCGCCGGGTGCTGCGGCCGCTGCTCCCCCTGCTGGAGGTGGTCTCGCCCGCGCGATTCCACCGCAGCGCCGCCCACCACACCAGCCTGTCGTCTGAGGAGACCGACGACGTGCTGGTCTTCCTGCGCTTCCTCGACGGCTTCTTCCTCTACGGCTTCATCTGGGCCTGGGCCGACGAGGACCTGCTCGACGCGGTCGACCCCTCGGTCCGCGACACCTTCGATCGGGACATGGCCTGGTCGGACCGCGCCTGGCGCACCCTCGCGCTGGCCGAGGGCGCCGATCGGGTGGTGATCAAGTCGTTCACCCTCGGGGCGAACCTGCCGGCCTTCCTCGAGCGCTACCCCGACGCCCGGGTGCTCTACCTCGTGCGGGATCCGGTGCAGACCATCCCCTCGGGCCTGAGCCTGATCACCGGCGTGCTGGACAACGCCTTCGGGCTGGACCGGGTGGACCCGGCGCGCCGCCAGCGCTACCACGACCGCATCTACGCGGCCTTCATCGAGCTCTACCGCCGGTTCATCGCCGACTGGAGCGCCGGCCGGATCGACCGCAGCCGCGTGATGGTCGTGCCCTACAGCCGGATGATGGCGGACTTCGACGGCCTCATGGACGAGCTGCTCGCCTTCGCCGAGCTGGACGCCACGCCTGCGCTCCGCCAGAAGATCGCCGCGACCGCAAGCCGCCAGCGCGCCTACACCAGCGCCCATCGCTACGGCCCCGAGGACTTCGGCCTTGACGGAGAGCAGATTCGCCGTGACTGTGCATTCGTCTACGAGGCGTTCCCCGACCTCTCCCCGTGAGCCCATGTCCCTGCTCCTGCTCCTCGCCGCCTGCGCCGACACGACCGTCCTGAGCGACGGCAACAACTACAGCTTCTCCAGCACCCTGGAGGCGGACACCCACACCGTCGCCGCGCGCACCGACCTGCCGGTGGACTGGAGCGGGCTGGAGATCGACCTCCAGGGTCGCGAGGTCGACACCCTGGCCGACGTCGACGTGCTCACCATCGTCATCCTGCGCCTGGACAAGCCCGACGCGCTGGACGCCTTTGTCAACGACGCGCTGCTCCAGGGCGACATCGTCAGCTACGCCACCTGCAACCCCCCCGATGGCGTCGACAGCGTGATGCTGAGCGACTTCGACTTCATCGGCAACCCGGTGGTCCCCGAGGAGCACATCCTGCCGGACCAGGGCACCTGGCTGCTCTCGGCGGCCACCCTGGGGCGCCCCGGCGCGTTGATGCTCAACTTCTTCGACCCGGTGGACGACGGCCCCCAGGATCCCATCACCCTGGCCACCGACAGCGCGGACCTCGCCTACACGGTGGACATCTCGGCGGGGGAGCCCGTGGAGTTGGAGGGGGACCGCCTGGAGTGGGGCGACCTGACCTCCGACATGCGCGGCCTGCCCATCCGCCTCTCCGAGATCGACCGGGTGACCCTGGCCCGCTTCGACGACACCGAGGACGAGATCGAGGACGGCTTCCTGCAGGTCGACGCCCTGGCCGAGCAGATCTGGACCGCCGACATCCAGGCCAGCGTCAGCCTGGAGCTGTCCGCGCTGACCGACGAGAGCGGCGCGCCCTTCGGGGGCCTGAGCGGGGAGGGGATCTGGCTGCTCGCCCTCCAGTGCACGACCTGCGCCAACCCCGCGCCCCCGTTCCTGGCCATGCTGCGCTGAGCAGCGTAAGAGACGCACAGGTCGGTTGAAGAGCGCCGACCTGTGGAGCGTACCCATGCGACAGAGCCCCCTCATCGCGTCCTACGCAGACGCCAACGTTCCCCTGGTCGACTGGGGCGACGGCCGCGTCCCCGCCCGCTTCGGCCCCGTCCAGGCAGAGGTCGACGCCACCCGCGCCGGCTGCGGTCTGTTCGACCTCTCCCACCACGGCGTGCTGACGCTCGTGGGCCAGGACACCCGCCGCTTCGGGAACAGCCAGCTCACCAACAACATCCGCGATCTCGCGCCCGGCGAGGGCCGCCACTGCGCGATCACCGACCGCAAGGGCCGCATGCAGGGCGTGGCCGACGCCTGGCTGCTGGCCGACGACGCGCTGCTGCTGGTGGCCGACGGCAGCGAGGCCGAGTGGCTCTTCGAGCGGCTCGACATATACATCATCATGGACCCCATCGAGCTGACGGATCGCAGCGAGGAGCTGGCGGTCCTGAGCCTGCAAGGCCCTGGATCGCAGGCGGTGTGCGCCGCGATCGGCGCCCCGGAGCCCGCCCCGGATCAGGCCGCCTGGCGCGGCGGCCATGTGCTCCGCAACGACCGGCTCGGCCTGGGGGGCGTCGACCTGCTCCTGCCGCCGGACGCCTGGGCAGAGGTGCGGTCGGCGGCGCTGGCCGCGGGGGCAGCACCCGCGGGCATTGACGCCTTCGAGGCCCTGCGGGTGGACGCCGGCCGGCCGCGCTGGCCGGTGGACATGGGGGATCGCGCCTTCATCCACGAGATCGGGCTGGTCCAGCGTCTCGTGAGCTTCACGAAGGGCTGCTACATCGGCCAGGAGGTCATCAACCGGATGGAGACCATGGGCCGCCTGACCCGCAAGCTCGTCACCCTGGAGATCGACGGGCCCGGCGCGGTGGGCGCCAGCGTGCAGCACGAGGGCAAGGAGGTCGGCACCGTGACCTCAGCCGTTCGGGTCGACGACCGGGAGCTGGGCCTCGCGATCCTGCGCATCGCCGCCTGCGATCCGGGCACGACGCTCCACCTCACCGAGGGCGAGCGCGCCTGGAGCGCGACGGTCCGGGGTCAATAGGCGGTCGTCCGGCAGCGGTGGAACGGCGGCAGCTCGTCCTGGAGCTGCACCCCGGTGCGCCACAGCAGGTGGTCCACCTGCAACGCCGTCAGGCCGGGCATCTGCGGCAACAGGGCCTGGCGGAGGCGCTCCCCGGCGTGCACGGTCACCGCCCGGATCTCCACCTCCTCGACGCTGCCCTCGACCAGCTCCTCCCCCCGCTCGATCCGCGCGGCCAGGCCCGGGTCGAGCTGCATCATCCCGATCGCACGCAGCACCTGGGGCAGCCGATAGTCCGCGAACACGGTGAGCTTGTCCACGTCCCCGAAGGCCCCCGGGCCCCGGCCGGCGAAGCGGCCGTGGATCATCGCGGCGCAGAGCTGGGCCCGCTTGAGGAAGCGCACGCGCTCCCCGCGCAGCACCCGGGCGTCCTCCCAGCTCGGGGAGACCCGGGCCAGCAGCCGGGCGAGCCGGATCGCGGAGCCGCAGGCCGCCTCGATCAGGCCCAGCGCGCCGCCATGCTCCTGGAACGCCCGCCCCATCTCCCGGATCCCGACCAGACGCTCCGGCATCAAGGGGAGGGGCTCCGCTCCAGGGGCTGGTGCCAGGATCCCGGCCAGCTCGTCCAGGGTCATCGCCGCCAGACGCGCGCCGTCCCACAGCGCCTCCCCGGCGTCCATCGCGGCGCCGAAAGCGGCCATGACACCAAGCGCTTCGTCGTCCTGGCCCACCGCGCGATCCCCGATCCGGACCCACCACCGCGATCGCCCACGATCAGGCCAGTAGCAGAAATTGACCGCGTTGTAGACCAGCAGCCAGGCCACGACACGCTCCGGCGGGCCCTGGTACATGTCTGCGTCGTCCCATCCGGGGATGTGAAGTAGATTCAGATCGAATGTAATTTCATTGCTTTGAGTGGAAATGTCGCGAAAACGGACAAGCTCAGCCCGATCGGTGAGGCGGGCACACTGGTGGAGGATCATGGGATCTCCGCGGGGCACATGAACGGATTGACACGTCAACAACGAGTGCTAAGATGGGTGCAGGTCCTCGCGGACCAATGGAATTGGAAGTGCCCTTCCGGATCGCGATCCGGGGATCTCGGGCTGCCGGGCACCAGCCGATCATTCTGCCTGGGAGGCGCAAAATGGCGGTCTCATCTGCCAAGAGCCGCGAGCGAGTCGCGAGAAACTTCATCCGCACCTATGGTCGTAGTCGGTTCCGCCGTCTGCTCCAGGCGCTCGCCGCCAACGAGAGCGGTCAGGCCATCGCGGATGAGTTCGGCGTCAGCCGCGAGCGTGTCCGTCAGTGGAAGAACACCTTCGGGACGGTCATCACCCTGTATCAGGTTCACCCGGAGATCGAGCGGATCCTCCGCGAGCGTCGGGTGGCCCAGACCGCCTGAAGGCCGGATCCGCGCACCGTCGACGAAGGGCCCCACCCACGCGGAGGCGTTAAGGGAAGCTCCATGAAGGGCGAGGTGTCATCGCCCCACGGGAGCATCCATGAGCCGTCGTGTCTTCGTCGTCGGAGGGTCGAACACCACCTTCATCGGAAAGGGGCACCCCGACTTCATCTGGAAGCGCCACCCCGACTTCGGGAAGCGCGAGAACCCCTCCCTCCGGCAGCACCTGACCACGGCGGTCAACGGCGCCGCCGAGCAGACCGGGGCTGACCTCGCGCTCGTCGACAAGGCCTACATCGGCAACTTCGTGGGCGAGCTGTTCGTCAACCAGGGCCACCTTGGCGCGGCCCTGGCAGGCGTCCACCCCGCGCTGGCCGGCAAGCCCATCATGCGGGTCGAGGGCGCCTGCGCGTCCGGCGGCCTGGCCATGCTCTGCGGGATCGACGCGATCCGCGCCGGCGCTGACGTCGTCCTGATCGCGGGCGTGGAGGTCCAGACCACCGTGTCCGCCCGCATCGGCGGCGACTATCTGGCCCGCGCGGCGGACTATGAGCGCCAGCGCTCCATCGACGACTTCACCTTCCCGGCGCTGTTCGCCCGCCGCACCAGGCACTACCGCGAGGCGTACGGCACCTCCGAGGAGACCATCGGCCGCGCCGCGGTCAAGGCCTACGCCAACGCCAACCGCAACCCGCTCGCCCACATGCACGCCCGCAAGATGACCCTGGAGCAGGCGTCCGAGGCCAGCGACCGCAACCCCGCCTTCCTCAGCAACGAGGACTTCCAGGCCTTCCTCAAGGTCTCGGACTGCTCCCAGGTCTCCGACGGCGCCTCGGCCATGCTGCTGGCCTCCGAGCGGGGTCTGGAGAAGCTCGGCCGCGCCCTCGCCGACACCATCGAGATCGCAGGCGTTGGGCACAGCACCGCGTCCCTGTTCACCGACGGCGACCCCATCCGCCTGGGCAACACCGAGAGCGCGGTCGCCAAGGCCTACGCAGCTTCGGGCGTCGGCCCCGACGACGTCCAGGTCGCCGAGGTCCACGACTGCTTCACCATCACCGAGCTGATGATGTACGAGGCCCTGGGCTTCGCCGCAGCCGGCCAGGGCGGCGCTCTGCTGGAGCAGGGCGCCACCGATATCGACGGCCGCATCCCGGTCAACACCGGCGGCGGGCTGGTCGGCTTCGGCCACCCGGTCGGCGCCACCGGCGTCAAGCAGGTCGTCGAGATCTATCGCCAGATGAAGGGCCTCTGCGGGGACTACCAGATCCCCTCGATCCCCGCCATCGGCTTGACCGCCAACATGGGCGGCGACGACAAGACCACCGTCGTCGGCGTCTACCGCAACTGTGGCTGAGCCATGAACAAGACCATCCTCTACGTGATCGCAGCGGTCGGCGGCATCGGGCTGGCCGTGCTGCTCTTCCCCAGCGCCGACGAGTCCACCGCCACCGGCGTCGGCGCCGCCCCCACCACCGCGTCGGGCTCCGGCTCCGGCGCGGAGGGCTCGGGCCAGACCGGCGGCGTCGTCATTGAGCGCAGCGACAAGCCCAAGAAGGAGGCCCGCGCGACCGAGGACGGCCCGCCCGCGCCGGGCCCAAAGTCCTCGGTCTTCCTGGACCTTGAGGCCCAGCGCAGGTCGCAGCCCTTCGCCCAGTTCGGCCGCACCGCCAGCCCTGCCTGGCAGGCCCTCGGGCTTGAGCTGGGCAAGCAGGGCGCCGAGGATCTGGCCACCCGGACCCGCGAGATGAGCCGGGTCATCCGTGAGTCGCGCCGCGATCAGGACTTCGACGTCCCCGCCTCCATCGCCGAGCAGCGCACCCTGCTCGACGAGATCCGCGCGGCGGGCCACGGCGACCCCATCCCCGAGCAGATCGCCCGGGTGGACAAGCTGCTCGACACCCTGGAGGCGGATCTCGCGAGCCTGGCCGAGGGTGGCGGCGACCCGGGGGAGTAGACCCGCGCCGCCGTGCGGTACTCTTGATGCGTCCAAGCTCTGGGAGGACACCCTTGCGCACCCTTCGAACCTTCACCGCCGCTGGCCTGCTCTGGGCGTCCACGGGGGCCGTGGCCCACGCGCAGGACGCCACGGTGCCGGCCAACCTCTACGCGGTGGTGATCGGCGTCGGCACCTACCCGACCCTGCCCGCCGAGGCGAACCTGGCCTCCGCGCACGGCGAAGCCTCCCGGGTGGCTCTGGCCCTGAAGGAGGAGGCCGGCTTCACCGACGTCCGGCTGCTCACCGACTCGGCCGCGACCCGCGAGGGCCTGCGGAAGGTCATCCAGGACGATCTGGCCCAGCGGGTCGGGTATGACGACCTCCTGATGGTCTACTTCGTGGGCCAGGGGCTGGGCGCGGACTTCGAGGACCCCTACCTGCTGCTCTACGACTCCGATCAGGCCAACCTGCCCGCCAGCGCGCTGGGGGTGGGGGAGCTGGCCGGCTGGCTGCAGAGCTCCGTGCAGGCCGGCAGCTACGCCATCGTCACCGACGCGGCCCACGCCGGCAGCCTCAACGGCATCGCTCTGCTGGGGCCGGCGGCCACCTCCTGGCCTGCGCTGCCGGGCAGCACCTTCTACCTCTCCGCGAACGCCGCCGCCCGGCCGGGCGTCGAGGGCGCGTTCGGGAAGCACTTCATCGATGGCATCACCGGCGGGGCGGACTTCTCGGACGATGGCCACGTCACCACCTCCGAGCTGCACCGCTACCTGCTGCTCGCCGTGCCCGATGAGACCGGCAACAGCCAGTACCCCGCCGACGCGGGCACCAACGCCGGCAACCTGGCGGTGTCCAAGGGCGTGCTGTTCAAGAGCACGCTGCCGGCCCACCTCGACCCCACCAAGGAGCCGGTGGTCGTCGACTCCGGCGCGGGCCTGAGCGCCTTCGAGGTGGACAAGGTGAAGTTCGTCTTCCGCGACGCCTTCGAGCCGGTGGTCCAGTGCCGCGACCAGCAGCCCAAGGCCTGCGAGAACCAGTGCTACCTCTGGAACGTCACCGCCGGCATCTGCGAGGTGACCGCCTACGTCGGGGGCACCCGGGTCACCGGCAAGGCCCTGGTCGCCGCCCGCGGGGCCTACGTCTGCGAGCCCAAGGCCGGCGATCTGGTCTGCAAGGCGCCGCAGTAGCGCTCAGTACGCGCCTCCAGCCACCTCGAACCCGGGCATCAGGCTGGGGGAGAGGCGGCGCGGGGGTTTGATGCGCTGGATCAACTCGTCGAGGGGGGCCACTGGGACGCCAAGGGCGGCGGCCAGCCGTTGCGCCTGTCCCGCGCGTCGGAAGGGGAGCGCGGTCACGCCGGGATCATTGGCGTATAATCCAATGATATCCGCATCATTGGATTCACCCTTCATGTATGACATGAACTCCAGGAGTCCTGGCAGGAAGTGCAGACCCTCCAGCCGATCGAAGATGACCCCGACGCTGTGGCCCCCCTCAAGCGTCTCCCCCAGCCGCACGTCGATGCTGGGGACCTCCAGGCCCTCCACCTCAGCGCGCAGCTCGGCGAGGGTGCGTCCGCCCTGTGACGGCGGGCGGTGCTCGAAGAGCAGGTGCACCATGAACGGCCGGAAGGCCTCGGCCAGCGCCTCGCCGTCGTCGAACAGCAGCATGTCCGTGCCGAAGTACACCACGAAGGCCCGCTGCTGCTCCCGCTGCCGGATGAAGGCCGCGCGCAGCTCGGCGAGCCGCTCCACCAGCGCGCGGCGGTGCCCCTCCTGCCAGGCCTGGAGCACACCCAGGCGGGAGAGCATGCTCATCGGATCGTAGAGGTCGGGCTGCCCCGAGGGGCGCCAACGCCCGTCCTCGGCCGGCAGCAGGCGGCCTACGAGCACGCTGCGGCGGGGCTGCGGCTCGGGCAGGAGCAGGGCCAACGGCTGCTCGGTGGCCGCGTCCCGCGCCCGGGTCACCCCGCCGTCCTCGCCGTCGATGACGAAAACGCCGCTGCGGACCTCCAGCAGCCATCGAAGCAGCGCGGGGTCCAATGGGTCCCCCAGCTCACGCTCCAGCAGGGTGAAGCCCTGGGCGTCGACCCATTCCAAGGCAAAGAAATCCAAGAAATCCAACCACTCGGATGGATCCGGCTCGCCCTCGAACCACTGGGAGGCCGCCAGGGTCAGCTCAGCGCGGTGCTCGGGCCGGGTGGCGGCCTGGTAGAGCCTCTGCTTGACGTCGGCCGTGCTTGGGGCCAATTGTGCTCCTGTCAGGTGTCTCATCTAACGGACGGACCGCCCCATGCCTCGCTCACCCCTCGCGCTGCTCGCCCTGCTGGCCTGCTCCGAGTATCAGGTGAACGAGCAGCACCCCCGGATGGTCCTGCCCATCGACACCCTCGACTTCGAGCAGGTGGTGCGCGGCACCCGGGTCACCCTCACCGTCAGCGTCGAGAACGCCGGCCGGGCCCCGCTGCTGATCGACGCCGCGCGCCTCACCGAGGCCACCTCCGCCGACTTCGCGATCGTCGATCTGGAGGCGGACGAGATCGCGGCGGGTGAGGGGGCAGCGCTGTCGGTCAGCTACACCCCCGACGCCGTGGGCCAGGATCTCGGCGAGCTGGAGCTGGAGACCAACGATCCCGAGCAGCCCACCCGGCGCCTGGGCCTGATCGGCTACGGCGTCGAGCCCCGCATCGACGTGGACCCCGAGACGCTGTGGTTCGGCGATGTCACCCCGCCGGCCGAGCGCACCCTCACCGTCGACCTGGCCGCACGCGGCCAGGGCTGGCTCTCGGTCCGGGACGTCGTGCTGGACGGCGACACCGCCCCGTTCACATACGCGCTGCCGTCCTCGGTGAGCCTGCCGCACCGCATGTCGCCGGGCGCGGGCTTCTCGATCGACGTCACCTACAAGCCCACCGACACGCTGGAGGCCCGGGCGGAGCTGCTCATCCACTCCAACGACCCGCTGGAGCCGGTGGTGGCCGTGCGCCTGCTCGGCAACGTCGAGGGGGAGGGGATCGAGCCCCCCAGCGTCGAGATCACCGATCCCGACTGGGGCAACTACCTGCTCGCGGGGGAGACCGCATCGCTCCGTGGCGTGGTGGTCGACGACGCCGATCCGCCCGAGAACCTGCTCTGCGCCTGGTACGCCAACGGCCTGCTCCTGGGCACCAGCACCCCCGACAGCGCGGGCAACGTGGCCCTGGACACCGACACGCTGCCGGTGGGCGAGGTGACCCTCGCGCTGCGGGCCCTCGACAGCGCCGGCAACGCCGCCGAGGACGAGGTCGACGTGGTGGTCTGGGACCCCGAGGAGCCCATCCGCTACGTGATCTCCGGGGGCAGCTCGATCTTCGACTACTGGACCGTGGACGACGACGTCACCGTCCTGCTGGACGGCGAGCCGGTGCTCCAGGACACAAACCGCACCCAGGACACCCACGCCCCGGTGGAGTTCGAGGCCCGCGCCGGCCAGCAGATCCGCATCCTCGCCACCGACATCAACGCCTGCCAGAAGAAGCTCTCCCCGCTGACCCTGCACTTCGGCACCAGCGACCAGCAGCAGCTGAACGACCTCGTCTGCGGCAGCTCCTGTCCCCAGGACGCCTGCTACGACGGCAGCTACGCCGGCCCGTGGCCGAACGTATTCCTGGACGAGACCTGGACGATCGAGATTCCTTGAGGCCGGGCGCTACGCCTCAGCGATCCTCCGCACATCCAGGATCTGCCCCACCATGCTGAACCCGAAGCTGGCCTCCGACGGGCGCGCCGAGACGCGCACCCGCCGGTTCTCCAGCTTGGAGGGGATGGAGCCGGAGAGCTGGTAGGTGGCGCCGTCGTCGGTGCGCAGCACCCAGACCTCGCCACCGAAGAACTCCTTGGTGAGCTGGCCGACCAGCTTCATGGACGCCTCCATCAGAGCATGCCGTCCTGACGCATCTTCTGCATGCCCACGACGCCCAGCGCCGACATCAGCGCGCCGACGCCGTTGACCGCCAGCCAGGCGCGGCCCATGAGGTCGCCGAACCACCAGGGCTCCAGCGTGCCGGCCGCCGCGCCGAAGCACAGGCCCGCCGCCATGCCCACGCAGACGCCTGCCGCGACGCCGCCCAGCAGCCGCGAGGGGCCGAGCAGGAAGGCCAGGAAGGTGGGGACCAGCGCCGAGAGCCACAGCGGGAAGTGGGTCCACTCCGCGCCCAGGATGAAGCCCGGCCAGGAGATGAGGTCCCGGCTCAGCAGCTCGAGGAGGGCGTTCGGGGGCAGGCCCAGCCAGGGCAGGAAGAACAGGCCGCCAGCGGTCACCGCTGCCACCGCGCCCACGCCCAGGGACGAGCGCAGCCGCAGGCCCGCGAGCAGGGAGAGGGCCAGGCCCATCAGGCCGCCCAGGCCGAACAGCAGGCCGTTGTGCCGCGTGCCGACCCAGCGCACCGCCGCGCCCAGGTCCAGCCGGCCGTGGCCGTAGACCTCGTCAAAGCCGGGATCGCCCCGGTCCACCGCGGTCGCGTAGAGCGCGGTCGTGGCGGCCTCCGCGTCCAGGCCCATGCCGATCAGCACCGCCGCCGCGCCCGCGACGTGGGGGGTGGCCATCGAGGTGCCCTGGAAGGCCCGGTAGGCGTGGCCGCCCTTGCCGTCGATGGTGTCCTGGAGCACGCCGCCATCGGCCTGGCGGGTGTCGCCGCCGGGGGCCGCGATCTCCACGCCGGGGCCGTAGGTGGAGTAGAACGCGCGGGTGTCGTCAGGGCCCACCGCGCTGACGCCGATCACGTCCTCGGCGTGCCCGGGGCAGCCCACGCCGCGCCGGCCGGTGTTGCCCGCCGCCGCGACCACCACGACGCCGCGCGCGACCGCCTCGTTCACGGCCTTGTGGAGCACCGCCGAGTGCCCGCCGCCCAGGCTGAGGTTGATGACCTGGGCGCCCTGGTCCACCGCCTCGTCCACCGCCGCGGCGATGCCGTCGGAGCTGCCGAAGCCCATGCCGTTGAGGACCTTGTAGGGAACGATGGTGACCTCGGGGGCCACGCCGGCCACGCCCGCCGCGTTGTTGGTGGCCTGGGCGATGGTGCCGGCGACGTGGGTGCCGTGACCGTGATCGTCCGCCGGGGTCTTCGCGCCGCGGATGAAGGACTTGCCGCCGACCACGCGGGCCTCGGGCAGATCCTCGACCACCGACACGCCCGTGTCGAGCACCGCGACCTTCACGCCGCGCCCCGAGCCGGCCCGCCAGCCGGCGGGGGCGTCGATCAGGCGCATGTTCCACTGCTTGTCCCACATCGGGTCGTTCGGGAAGCCGGTGGCCTCGAAGCGGACCTCAGGCTCGGCCACCTCGACGAGGGGATCGCCCGCGACCGCCTGGAGCACCGCGCGGGCGTCGGGGACGGTGGCCCGGACCAGCGCCTCGTCCTGGGAGACGTCGGAGCTGTACTCGACGTCGATGCCATAGCGGGCCTCGAAGGCCTCGATCTCCGCGTCGCTGGCGTTGTCCACCAGGTCGAAGACCACCACGCCGGGGGCGTCGGTGGCCTGGGCCGGGGGCTCGTCGAAGCCGGTGCCGGGGATCGGCGCGGGGCGGAGCAGCCAGATCAGCGCCAGGCAGAGCGCGATGACGAAGAAGGAAGAGAGCTTTCGCATGTTTCCAGGGCCTCGTGGCGTTGAGCGGCGCGCAGAGCGGCGCCCCTCTCACAACCTATACGAAGTTGGACCTGCTCCTCTTGCACTTGTTCCCTCAAAACCCTCTGCCCGGTGTCCGAACGGGTGATCCAGGGCGCGACGTCGCCCCTCCGGATCGGATAGAACCGACATGACCGACACCCCGGGAACCCCCTTGACGTGTAAAGGGTCCCGGTCTACCTTCTCTACACGGAGGAGCATCGATGCACACCGCGACCGCCGCCGCCCCCCCGCCGGGCGTGACCGCGCGCTTTCCGGCGTTGCCCGCGCTTCCGCTCAGCGCGCTCCCTCTCCCCGACGCGCTGGCCGAGTGGCTGCGCGAGGCCGAGGTCCGCCTGGAAGCCGCGCTCGCCGACTACGACGCCGCGCTGCTGCTCACCGATCGGATCGAGCTGGCCGCCGCCGCCGCGGTCGACGAGCTGATGAGCTGGGTGCGGTCCACGGTCGGGCGCCTCTCCACGCCCGAGGGGCGGGAGCTGGTGCGGGGCGAGCTGCGCCAGCGCTGCGCCCTGGCCTGGCGTCTGGAGGCCGACGCTGCCGTGTCGCGCTCCTACGAGGATCCCGGCGCCGTGGAGACCTTCATGCGCGACTACCTGGCGATGTGTCGGGAGCAGGCTGCGCGGGGCTACGCCGCGCTCGTCGCGCTCTCTCCCTGACCATCGCCCCGCCCGCTCCGCCGAACGGTTAGAATGCAGCGGTGAGCACCAGCACAGACGTCATCTTCACTGCGGGCATGCCCACGGGAGACGCGGTCCGGGTCATCCGGCGGCGCTTCTCGGGTGGCGAAGGGCCTCGGGTGGCCGTGGTCGCGGGCATTCGGGGGGACACGCCGGAGGGGGTCCGGGTGGCCCACGCGGTCGCTGCGGTGCTCGATCAGTGCCACGACGCGCTCACCGGCACGGTCGACGTGTACCCCTGCGTCAACCCCCTCGCCGCGCACCTTGGGGTCCGGCGGTGGCCGTTCTTCAACCAGGATCTGAACCGCCGCTTCCCCGGCCGCCAGGACGGGCACGCCCCCGACCGGCTGGCCCACGAGCTGATCCGCTCCCTCCAGGGGGTGGAGCAGGTCATCGAGCTTCGCGGGGCCCACCCCGCCTTCGCGGAGGCCGCTCAGGCCCACGTCCGCGCCGGGGACGAAAAGGCCGCTGATCTGGCGCGCAACGCCAACGTCAACGTGGTCTGGGCCCGCAGGCCCGGCCCGGCCGCGCCGTCCACCTTCGCCTGGCAGTTCGCAGGGACCATCGCGCTGGAGGGGGGCACCGGGAACCGGCTCACCGCCGGGGTGGGGCAGGCGCTGGCGGAGGGTGTGCTCAACATGCTCAACGTCCTGGGGGTGCTCCCCGACGAACACCTGCCGTTCCACTGGGCGGCGGTCACGCGCCCTCGCATCGTCACCGACGCGCAGGTGCACCGGGTCCGCGCCTCCAAGGGGGGCCTGTTCCTCCCGCGCCACCGCCCCTGGGATCCCATCGCCCTGGACCAACTGGTGGGGGAGATCATCGCGCCGGAGTCCGGTGAGGTGGTCGAGGCGATCGTCGCGCCGTACGCCGGGCGGCTGCTGGCCGTGCGGGAGCAGCCCGTCGCGCTGCCAGGCACCATGGTCGCGCGCGTCGTGGAGGGCCTGGATGACTGAGCTGTTCCGGCTGGAGGCGCCCTACCGCGAGCCGTTCACGCTGCGCTGCCTGGACTTCGGGGCCGGCCCGATCCGGGTCGCGCTGGTGGCCGGCCAGCACGGCAACGAGCTGAACGGCGTCCACGCGCTGAACCTGGTCGCGCGCTCCTTGCGTCTGTCCAAGCTCAACGGCGCGGTCCGCCTGATCCCGGTGGTGAACACCTTCGGGCTCGACCACGGCACCAAGCGCTGGCCCTTCGACGACCGGGACATCAACCAGGCGTTCCCGGGGGACCCGGAGGGCTCGGCGGTCGCCCGCATCGCGCATGCCCTGCTGGAGGCCACCCGCGCCGAGGTCTGCGTGGACGTTCACTCCGGCTCCCCCCTGGTCTGCGAGCTGCCCCAGGTCCGCGCGCCGCTGGCGGGCCGGGAGGTGACCCTGGCCCGCTCGATGGAGCTGCCCATGGTGTGGCGGCGCGAGGGCGATCGCATCGAGGCCACCGGCCTTGTCGGGGCCTGGCGGGAGGCCGGCTGCGCGGCGCTCCATGTGGTGGGGGGGCGTGGGGCGACCCTGGACACGGGGTTCGCTCGGGTGCTGGCCGACGGCCTGCTGCGCCTGCTGCGCCACCTCGGCATCATCTCCATGCGGGTGGAGCCGGGCGCGCAGCTCGTCGACACCACGCGCCGGGGCGTGAGCTATCACTACAGCAACGTCGGGGGCTTCTGGGTGCCCGAGGTCGGGGTCGGCGATCGCGTCCGCCCGGGGCATCTGCTGGGGTCCACCTGCGAGATGGTGGGGGGAGACATGCTGGAGCAGGTGCGTGCGGAGCGCGAAGGGGTGGTCGTGACCATGCGGCGCTACCCGGTCGTGCACGCCGGCGAGCAGCTCGTCCGGGTCGCCGAGTCGGTGTCATGATCCTGGTGACCGGCTTCGGTCCCTTCCTGGACGTTCACCGGAACCCCTCGGGTCGGCTGGCCGAGGCGGTCGACGGGCTGCGGATCGCCGGGCACACCATCGTCGGCGAGGTGCTGCCGGTGTCCTACCGGCGGGCCCCGGCGCGCACGATCGCGCTGGCCCGGCGCCACCCGCCCTTGTTCGTGCTGGGCATGGGGGTGGCCTCGGGGCGGGATCGGCCCATGGTCGAGGTGCTGGGGGTGCGCCGGACCCACGACACCCTCGCGGATGTGGACGGCGTCGTCGGGCCGGTGCTCGGCGAGGGCCCGCCGTCGCGTCGGGCGACCCTCGACGTGGACACCCTTGCCGAGGCGCTGGGCTGCGCGGTCAGCGAGGACGCCGGCACCTATGTCTGCAACGCCTGGCTCTATGAGGTGGTGGGGGCCCTGCCGGACCTGCCGGTGGCCTTCCTGCACGTGCCGCCGGCCGGGATGCCTCGGGACACGCTCCTGGCGGGCCTGCGCGCCCTGGTCGCCTCGGCAGCGACGACGTGATCGGCGTCCTGCTGGCGCTGGCCCTGCACGCCGCGCAGGCCGTGGAGGTCGTGGTCCCGGACAGCACGGGCCTGCGGGTCGAGGACGACACCCAGGCGCTCGTCGATGAGGCCTACGCGGCCCTGGCCGAGCGGCGGTTCAACGACGCCGCCGAGCTGTTCGGCGCGCTGGCCGAGGGCGGGGCTGGGGAGGACGCCCGCTACCTGCGGGGGCTCTCCCTGTACGAGGCGGGCGAGCTGCGGGCGGCGGCAGTCGCGTTGGAGGGACTCTCCTCGGCCCAGGCGCGGAACGTCCTCGGGCTCTGCCGGGTGGACATGGGCGACCCCGAGGCCGGGATCGCGCTTTTGGAGGCGGCTCGCGCCGAGGGCTCGGCGGCGGTCTCCGGGCGGGCTGCCCTCAACCTGGGCCTGGTGCGGATGGATCAGGGGGCGCTCGGGGACGCGGAGGCGCTCTTCCGAGCAGCGGCCGACACCGCGGCGTCCAACGGCGACGCGGGGCTGGAGCGAGCGGCGGCGCAGAGCCTTGCGGCGCTGGCGGCACGGCGCGGGCAGGCGGCCGAGGGGGGGCTGGATCAGGTCGCTGACGCGCTGCGCCGAGGCGCGATCGAGGCGGCGGCGGCCGAGGCCGAGCGGCTGGCGAGCGCGGCGGCGTCGCGCCGGGATCGGGTCGAGGCCGGGCTGGCCGCCGGGGCGGTGCTGCGGGCCCGGGGGCAGCCGGATCACGCGGTCTCGGTCCTCACCGAGGCCCTGGCGGAGGCGCGGGCGGGCGGCCTGGCCCGGGAGACCGCGCAGGCCCTGGCCTCCCTGGGGGTGAGCCACGCCCTCGCCGGGCGCCTGGACCTGGGGCTCACCCTGCTGGCCGAGGCCGAGGAGACAGCCCGGACCGGAGGCTACCGGGTGTCGGCGCTGGACTATGGGGTCGAGCGCGCCATGCTCGCGGTTCGTCAGGAGCGGGTGGACGCCGCCGCCGAGCAGCTCCCCGTGCTGGAGGACGCCGTCCGCGGCATGGAGCACCCCCTCGGCCGCGCCCGGGTCCACGAGCTGGACGGGGCCATCCACGCCGCGCGCCGGGAGGTCGAGCCGGCCGAGGCCGCCTTCGCCAAGGCCCTGCAGTTCTACGAGGCCCGAGGCTTCCACGGCGACGCCGCCCGGGTGGCGGTCAGCATGGCGGGGCTCACCGCCGAGCAGGAGCCCGACGCCTCGGCGCCCTGGCGCGCCCGCGCGCTGGCGGCGTTCGAGCAGGCCTCCGACCCCCTGGGGCCGGCCCACGTCGACATGGCGATCGGCCTCGCGCGCGCCCGGGTCGGGGACCTGGAGGGGGCGCTCGCGGCCTTCTCCAGCGCGCGGGAGACCGCCGCCGCGCTGCCCGGCGCCCACGCGCGCTTCGTGGCCTCCACCGCCGAGATCAACGCGGCTCGGGCCCTGGTGGCCCTCGGGGCGACCGAGGACGCCGCGCGGGTGGCTGCCGCGCAGGGGCTCGACGGGGCCATCGCCCACAACGCCGCCCTCCAGCAGGCGCTGAACGCCTATGACGCCGGGCTGAATGCCTACGACGCCGGTCGCTTCCAGGAGGCCCGTCGCCTCTTCGAGCAGGCCGCCAGCGGCTTCGCCGGGGTAGGGGAGTCCAGCTACGAGGCCCGCGCGCGGCGGGCTCTGGCCTGGTCGGCCTACAACATCGCCGTCGCGCTGCCCCCCGCGGAGTCCTTCCCGTTCTGGGGGGAGCTGGTGGGCGAGGCCGCGCGGCTCGAGGACGTCGAGCTGGAGGCGCGCGCCGCCACCGCGGCCGCGCTGACGTCGATGAAGCTCGGCACCCTCTCCGGCCCGGAGCCCCTGCTGCGGGCCGCGGAGAAGGCCACCGCTGCGGGGCTGCCCGAGGTCGCGGCGCGGGCCTGGGGGGCGCTCGCCGAGCTGGACGGCCCGGTGGAGGCCCGCGCCGGCTACGCCCGGAAGGCCTTCGCCCTGGCGCCGGATGAGGTCGGCGCGATCTACGCGATGTACGCGGTCTCCGTCGACGCCTACAACGCCGATCGACCCGATCTGGCCCGCGCTCTGGCCGCGGAGGTGCTGCCCCGCGCCGGCGACCTTCGGGACGCTGTGGAGGGGGTCCTGGAGGCCACGGCCGAACAAGGCCCGTAGTGTTAGATCGGGTTGATGGGCCGCCGGAAGAAAATGAAGGGCCTCTCCCCGGGCAGCGTTGCCCAGGGCCTCGCCATGCCGGAAGACGAGTTCCTCCGGCGTCTGTCGCGCTCTGGCGCTGAACGGCTCCTGGCCTCGGATGGCACCATCCCCTTGGAGGCCGTCGACCGGATCGTGACGATGGTGCGCGCGACCCCGGACGGACCGGCCGCCTCCCCGCTGCGCGCGGATGGCGTGAGCCTCGACGACATGATGCGGAAGTCCGGGGTCCGGCGGCTGGACGGCGCGCCGGACCCCGCCCGCGGCGCGCCGAGTCCACGGCCTGCGCCCCCCCCGGCACGGCCGCCACCGGCCCCCGCCCAGGCCATCGAATCCCCCCCGCCGAAGGTGGATTCCTTGCGCTCAGACCCCTTGCTGCGGGACCGGCTCCTCCAGTCCGAGGTCCAGCTCGACCGGGCCCGCCAGCAGATCACCGAGCTCCGCGAACAGCTCGCCGCGCAGCAGGGCCGCGCCATGAAGCGGGTCGCCGAGTTGGAGCAGCGGCTGGTGGACCGCGACGCCCTCGCCCACGAGCTGCAGCGCCAGCTCGACGCCGCCAAGGCCGCCCCCGAGCCCGCCACCGGGGCTCCGTCCGAGCCTCCGCCTGCGCCCGACCAAGACGCCCTCGCGACCCTCAACGCCCTGCTCCGTGAACGCGGCCTCATCGGCGAGGACGAGGCCGCGGCGGCCGTGCGGGCCCTGATCGCGGCCCACCGCTGGGCCCCCATCGCGGACACCCTCCAGGTCCCCAGCCCCGATCCGGTGCGGGCGACCCTTCAGCACCGCCTGGTCCTCCACTGCGAGCGCGAGGGCTGCCCCGTGCCGGCGGGGGTCACCCCGGTCCGGGTGGGCCAGGAGCGCTGCGAGATGTGCGGCGGGACCGACGCCGAGCGCGTCCTGCGGCGCTTCTCCGAGGCCCTGCTGCTGCACGGGCTGCGGCGGCTCCTGCTGGTGGGCGGCGCGCTGGGCGTCCACCGCATCCTGTCCGAGCACGTCGATCACCGCATCGAGCTGCGCCTGGTGCCCGGCAACACCGGCCGCAGCCTGGCCGACGTCCGCGCGGACCGAGCCTTCGCCCAGCTCGTCCTCTTGTGGGACGAGGGCATCCAGGAGCGGGTGCTGGTGTCGCTCTATGACGACGGCGCGCCGCCCCGGACCATTCACCTCACGCGCCCCAGCCTGGCCCGCTCGCTGGAGCAGGCCATCGACGCGCTGGAGGTGTCCGATGGATGAGGCGCCCACCCTCGCGCAGCGGGCCAGGGCGGAGGCCTACGCCCGGGGCCCCGGGTGGCGATACGACCCGGCGTACCGACGCATCGCGGGAGCCCTGGCGCTGACCGAGGGCGCGCTGCTGGACATCGGCTGCGGCCCGGGTCTGGTCTGCGTCCACGCGGCCGCCGGACACCCTGAGCTGGACTGCGTGGGCATCGACACCAACCCGGCCATGATCCGGCTCGCCCGACGCAGCGCGGGGCGCCGGTTGAACTGCACGTTCCGGGTGATGGACGGCGCGGCGATCCGCTACCCCGCGGCGACCTTCCATCGGGTGGTCGCCGTCCAGACGATGCACCACTGGACCGACCCGGACGCCGTGCTCGCCGAGATCCATCGGGTGCTCCGGCCCGGGGGGATTGCCATGCTCCACGACGCCGACCCGTCCGCTGAGATCGATCCGGCCTTCGTGCGTCGCCGCGGCCGGTGGCCGCCCGACCTCTGGTTGCGGCAGATGTGGCGCCGAGACTCCCTGGGCGACGCGGGCTTCGAGGACATGCTGGAGCGGACCCGGCGCCTGGCCTGGGCCGACGTGGGGGTGGACACCCTCGGCTTCTACCGCCGCATCGTCGCGAGGAGGTGATCGGGTGCGCCGCTGAGGGCGCCGCCTTGACCCGGGTTCCGCTGAGCCTTACGGTGACTCTCTGCAACACACCGAACGACCCGCACCGGACACCTGGAGGACCGAGATGGCCATCGGGGGCAGACCCGACAAGCAGCGACGCATGCGGGGGCGCCGAGACGCCTCCCTCGATCATCGCATCGACGAGATCCAGCATGCCCACGGGCTGGATCGAGCCCAGGCGACCCAGATTGCCCTGGGGCGCGCGGACCTCAACGACGTCCTGCAGCGGATGGCGATCAACGCCCAGGTCGACGGCCTCATCCGGCGGTACGACCTCTCGCGGGCGCTGGCGACCCAGATCGCGCTGGGCCAGGCCGACCTCGAGGCGGTCCTGCTCAAGCGAAGGATGAGCGAGCACCTGGCTGAGAACCGCAGCCGCTCCATCCTGGACGCCGCCGCCGCCGACCAGAACCCCCTGGTCATCGGCCTGCACGGGAAGCGCGTGCTGGAGGGCAAGGTCGTCGAGTCCCGGCAATACGAGATCGACTTCAAGCCACACGGCGAGGACGCCGAGACCGTCCACAAGCTCCAGCTCAAGTACGCGATGGCCGCCGGGCTCCGCAAGAAGGCCCGGCGCGTGCTGCGGTACGACCGCGACCTGAGCGCCGAGCCCCGCGAGCCCATCTGGAAGCCCCAGGATCGCTACACCTGCTCCAACCGCCGCCTCTACGGCTACATGGACAAGGCCACCGCCATCACGGTGACCCTCCTGGAGGGCGAGCAGTTCAAGGGCAAGGTCACCTGGATCGGGCGCTTCGAGTTCGGGTTCGAGGTCAAGACCGCCACCGAGCTCGTCATCTTCCGTCACGCCCTGGCCGACGTCACCGAGGGCTGACGCTCCGTGTCGATCAGCTGCTATGTGATCCGCCCCGGCGGCCGATGGCGGGGGACGGTCCCGGTCGGCATGGACCTCTGGAACCGGCACGGCCCCATCCGGGATCCCCGGATCCTCTTCCTCGATCGGCCGGAACCCTTCGACGGCCTCCTCTCGGAGGACGGCGTGGTGCACGGCGAGCAGCGGGAGTGGCGCCTGTCCGAGGCCGAGCTCTACGAGCGCTGGCTGGAGGGCGACCGCGAGCAGCGCCGGTTCCGCTGCCTGCTCGTCGACGACGAGACCCGCATGGTGATCGGCGCGATGTACTGGCTGGTCACCCGCCGCCCCACCCCCCAGCGCTGAGCTGGCGGGCAGGGGCCCGTGGCGGCGCACCCTGGCCGGGATAGAGGCAGGGGCCTGGACACCACCACCGCACCGGAGTTCGAATGGGCATCCTCAAAGGGCCGATGACCGCCCGCCGCTACATCGCGTTGGGCGAGGTCCCCGACGGCTTCCGCGAGCGCTACGTCGAGGCGCTGAACGCCAACGCCTTCCGCGAGCCGTTCTCCAAGACCAGCAAGGAGGAGACCGTCGGCTGGGTCTCCAGCCACAACCTCCTGGACACCGACTTCACCGACCTCAACATGTGGCTGTACAACCAGTACGCCCTGTTCTCGCTGCGGGTCGACAAGAAGTCCCTGCCCGCGAACCTCTTCCGCGCCACGCTGGAGCAGCGCGGCCGCCAGTGGTGCGAGGAGCACGGCCAGGAGCGCCTGCCTCGCTCGGTCAAGAACGAGCTGAAGGACAACCTGGAGTTCGAGTGGCTCCAGCGCACGCTGCCCCGGGTTCAGGTGACCGAGGTCGTCTGGAACGTGGTCGAGGGCACGGTGCTCTACCACAGCCTCTCCCAGGCCTCGAACGACCGCTTCCGCAAGCTGTTCCACCGCACCTTCGGGCTGGCCCTGGAGGCGGTGAACCCCCTGGACCTGATCACCGACGACACCCTCGCCGCCGCCCTCGAGCGCACCGGAGGCAGCGACCTCCGGGTGGAGGTCTGAGCATGGAAGAGCGCCCGCTGCTGCCGCACCTGCCCTCCGAGTTCCTGACCTGGCTCTGGTTCACCTCCGAGCAGTCCGGGGGGAGCCTCAAGATCAACGAGGAGTTCGGCTCCATCGACTTCTGGGTGGACGACCGCATCGCCTTCCGCTCGATGGAGGACGAAAAACCCCGCACCGTGCTCACCGGCGAGAACCCGTCCACCACGCTGGAGGCCCACGCGGCCCTGGCTGGCGGCCGAATCGTCAAGGAGCTCCGCCTGGCGGTGAAGCGCGAGGACCGGGAGTACTCCGTCAACCTCAAGGGCCCGTACCTGGACTTCCAGGGGGCCCGGCTGCCCACCGTGGTCAAGGGCGCGGCCGAGGAGGTGCTCTACGACCGCATGTACTGCGCGGAAGAGCTGACCTTCATCGTGGGCGCGCTCCTGACCCGCTTCGCCCAGGAGCGCACCTCGGAGGCCTGGTATGAGGAGACCCTCCCCGCCATGAAGGCCTGGGTGTCCGAGGGCCTGGGCGGCCAGGGCGGGGACACGGCGTCGGCGGGTTGACACCGCACCGCGGACTGTATAAACCCCAAGAGCCTCGCCCTGAAGGGTGGGCGCGTTCGGTGATGCCACGAAGGTGGCAGAGAATGCGCGGTTAGCTCAGTTGGATAGAGCGTTGGTCTCCGGAACCAAAGGTCACAGGTTCGAATCCTGTATCGCGCACCACCGAATCCCCCCTGGCGTCGCTCGCCATCCGAAACGGCTTGAGCACGCCTGAAAAGCGCGTCGATGATTTTTCGCCTGCGGCCCAGGCTTGAGCGTGGCTTTCCTCAATCGGACGCCCGGGTCCGTTGTCGGACCCGCAGCGGTGCGGTACTATCTCGTTGAAGATAGAGGACAGGAACGCGACGGGCACTTGGGCTACGTCGCCAGACTCCCGCAGGAACCGCGTGAAGATTCGCTTCTGGGGCGTGAGAGGATCGATACCGGTCCCCGGGACGAGCACGGCGAGGTGGGGTGGCAACTCCTCCTGCGTCGAGGTCGTGCACGACGGGTCCATCCTCGTCCTGGACTGCGGCACCGGCGCGCGTCCGCTCGGGCGCGACCTCTTCGCGCGGCCTGAGCGCGAGCTCGACCTGCTCTTCACGCACTTCCACATGGACCACATCATCGGGTTTCCGTTCTTCGGCCCGGTGTACGCGCCCGGCTACCGCATGCGGGTCACCGTGCCGGCCTTCTCGGTGGAGGAGGCTCGAGACCGCCTGGCGCGCTTCCTGAACGGCATCTACCACCCCCTGCGCATCCGCGACGTGCCCTGCGACCTCAGCTTCCACCCCATCCAGCCCGGCCGGCCGTTCACGCGCGGCCCCTTCGAGATCGTCGGGGTGCGCCTGAACCACCCGGGCGGCGCGGTGGGCTATCGCATCACCGCGGGCGGCCGGACCGTCTGCTACTTCACCGACTCGGCCCCCCTGGCCCGGCCCGGAGAGGGCGTCGCCGCCGGCCAGGAGGCCCCCACCGCCGAGCGCCACGTGGTGGACGCCATGCGCGGCGTGGACCTCGTCATCTTCGACACGATGTTCACGTTCGACGAGTACCTGGAGAAGATGTCCTGGGGTCACGCCTACCCCGAGTACGCCGTGGCCCTGGCCAAGGAGGCGGGGGTGAAGCATCTGGTGATGTTCCACCACGCCCCGGACGCCTCGGACGAGTTCCTCGACCAGCTGGAGTCCAACTGGCAGGACCACGCCGACCCCCCCATCACGCTCGCAAAAGAGGGGCTGGCTGTGGACCTCGAGGGGTAGCGAGCTACATCGACGAGCCTTACCTGAACGGGGTCCTCTCGGCGGTCCTCATCGGGCTCGTCGGAGTGTGGGTGCTGGTGCTGCTCGTGTCGCTGTGGCGGGTCTGGATGCGCCAGCACGCCGAGCCGACGCTGCGAGAGCTGGCCGCGCGCTGGGACCTGGATGTGCGCGCGCCGGGGCTCCTGCCCCGACGCAAGGCGCTCGGCGAGGTCGACGGCCAGCGGGTGCGGCTGGTGATCTCGCCGTTCAGCGGGGGCTTGTGGCTCTCGGTCCGCGCGGCGCGGCGGGTGGAGGGCCCGCTGGGCGACGACGCCCCCCAGCGGGTGGCTGAGGCCCTCGGGCCAGCCCCTACTCCGTGAGCTTGCCCACCTCGCGGGCGGTCTGCCGGCGGGCGTCGCCCTCGCGGGCGTGGGTCCGCAGCTTGTCCAGGACCTCGCCCAGGCGGGTGGGCGTGGCCTCGGCGGGCAGGGTGCGGGCCAGCAGCAGACCCATGCGGGCCTCCTCCAGGTAGGCCAGGGCGTACTCCTGCATCGACTCGGTGCGCTGGCGCTCCAGGCGGATCTGGTCGGTGTGCTCCAGGAGCTGCTTGAGGTGGGTGGCGGTGGCCAGCCGACGGTCGCGGGTGAACGGGTCGGCGGTCTCCTCGACCTCCATCAGCATCAGCTCGACGCGCTCGGCCAGGCCGTCCACGTCGACCGCCTCCAGCTCGCGGTCCAGGGTGCGGATGGTCAGCGCCAGCCGCCACACCCAGCCGACGACCTCGCCCAGGCCCTCCAGGGTGTCGGGGTCGACGTTCTGGCGGCGGAAGTGGCCGTACAGCTCCAGAGCGCGCAGCACCGGCTGGCGGTAGCGCTCCTCGAGCTGGAGTCGGACCTGGCGCATCGAGGGGATGGCCGCCGTGGAGCGCCACCGCAGGGCGCTGGTCCACAGCCCCTGGGCGCTGACGACGCCGAACAGCGCCGCGCCCGCGACCCCCCCGGTGAGCCCGGCGGTGTCGACCAGCCAGGCGCCGATGCCAGCGGCGGCCGTGGTGGCCAGGGTGCCGTTGACGAGGTCGAGGGCGTGGACGCCGTCCTCGTCACGGCGCAGCCAGGCGCTGAGCAGGCCGGCCATCGCGCCGGCCGCCAGGATGGGGGAGAGGCCCAGCCCCTCGGCCGCCAGCGCGGTGCCGAGGGTGGCCGCGCACAGCGCCGGGGCCAGCAGCAGCGCCTTGGGGCGCACGCCCACCACGGCGAGGCCCAGGGCGATGCCGACGGCCAGCGCCGGGCGGGCGGCGGCCGGCTCCCACAGGTTCAGCCAGCTCACCGCGCAGGTGTACCAGGCGGCCCAGGCGAGCTGGTCGACCAGCACCCTGCGGCGCCGGGGCCGAGGCAGCTCCACGGCGGTGGTCTCGTGGGGCGCGCTCAGCGCGGACTCGTCAGCGGGACCAGTCACGAGCCTTCTCCTTGTTCTCCTTCACCGCGCGACGGCCCTCGACCGAGCTGTTGTCGAAGTTGATGTAGGACTCCTGCTGGATGGCGATGTCGTCCGCCTGGGTCTGGAGGGAGGGGTCGTTGTAGCGGGACGCGGCCTCGCCCGCGACGAGCTGGGAGGCCTGGATGAGCTGGATGCTGTCCTTCTGGCGCCCCTCGGCGTAGGCCCGGGCGGCCTTGTCGGCGAGGGCGCTGGACTGCGCCGAGGTGCCGATGACCGCCAGCTCGCGGTTGACGACCCGGTCGACTTCGTGGACGTCGGCGGTGACCTTCGCCAGGACAGGCACCGGGATGTAGTCGACCGGCGCGCCCAGCTCGTCCAGGGCGACCTGGGCGACCATCGGCTCGAGCCCGGCGGTCCCGGAGGGGACGCGCACCTTCGCGACGACCTTGCGGGTCTGGCCGGCGTAGACGTCCCCCAGCCACACCCGGAAGCCGCTGGTGGACGGCTCGACGTCGTAGCCGTAGACCTCCACGAGCTGGGCGCCGGGGAGGTTGATCTCCAGGGAGACGCCGGACGCGGCCACGGAGGTCATCTGGTGCAGCTCGTCCTGGAAGATCATCGCCAGGGTGTCGGGGTCGTCGACGAAGCGGTAGGTGCCGCCGCCGCGGTCGGACATCGCGGCCAGCAGGTCCTCGTTGTAGTCGAGGCCGAGGCCGATGGTGGAGACGCTGACGCCCTGGTCCGACCAGCGGCCGGCCAGGCGGGCCAGCTCGCCGGGGTCGGAGATGCCGACGTTCGCGTTGCCGTCGGAGAGCACCACGACGCGGTTCACGCTGGCGTCGTCGGCGTGGGCCCGGACCTGGGCCAGGCCCTCGGTCAGGCCGTCGTAGAGGTTGGTGCCGCCGCCCTCATACACCCGGTCGATCGCCCGGAACAGGGCGCCCGGATCCAGCACGGGGGAGGAGGGGACCACCAGCTCGGCGCGGTCGGAGAAGGTCACGAAGGAGAAGCGGTCGCGGGCGTCGAGGGCCTCGACCAGCTCCTTGGCGGCGATGCGGGCGTAGTCCATCTTGCCCCGGCCGGCCATCGAGCCGGAGCGGTCCATGACCACCGAGACGTTGACCGGGCGCTCCTCGCCCAGGTTGCTGTCGGCGGCGCGCACCGTCATGACGAGCAGCCGCTCCTCGATGCGGCCGGCGAGCACGACGGGGTGGTCCAGACCGGCGGTCAGCTCCAGCTTGCCCAGGACGCGGGCCTCAGGGGGCGCCACGGGGTCCTCGGGCGTGTTCTTCACGAGGGGCGAGGGGGGCGGCGTCTGCACGGTGGCCTGGAGTTGAGGGACGATCAGGGCGGCCAGGGCGACGGAGCCGGCCAGTCCGGCGGTGAGATGCCAGCGCTGCATGCTCGCACTCCTTTGACGGGGTCAATCGGGATGGTTCGTCACGACAACGGCCCTCGCAGCGGGTTCCTTACACGCCAGTTCCACGCCCGCCGCGCGCCCGCAGCCTCCCGATGCAGTATAAGAGGGCGGAGGAGGATCAGGTGCGACCTCGAAGGCTGATCATCACGCTGTCTGTTGCTGCCGCCGCCGGGGCCTGCGCCCCCCGGAGCACGGGGGACGTGGAGCTGCTCGCCGAGAAGGCCGCCGATCCTCGATTTGTCGATGTGGTCGACGACAACGGCGAGGTGATCACCGAGCGCAGGAACCGCCCCGCCGGGCGGCTGGTGAAGGGACTCGGGGTCCGCGACGCGGACGTGCGCCAAGCCTCCCACGAGGCCCTGGTGGCCCTCGGGCCCGCCGCGCTCGACGAGCTGATCGAGGCGGTGGACGGCCGCGAGCCCTACGCCCAGGCGGCGGTGCGCACGGTCGGCTCCATCGGCGAGCCCTCGACCTTCCTGTGGCTGGACGAGCTGAGCCGGGACACCGAGCTGCACCAGGCTGCCGAGGTCGCCTTCGACCACGCCGAGCAGGCGCTGTGGAAGCGCATCTCCACCGATCCCACGCTGGAGCTGTGCGACCAGTATCTGGAGTGGTTCGAACGGGGGGCCCACGCCCGCGAGGTCGAGGAGGCCCGTGACGGGCTCCAGGCCTGGGAGTCGCTGCTCGCGCTGGGTGAGGAGCCCTCGGAGGCCCAGCTCATCGGGCACATCGAGCGGTACCCGGGCACGAAGGCTGAGTTCGAGGCGCGGCGCATGCTCGCCGACCGCTACCTGCGCACCGCCGAGTTCGAGCTGGCGGCGGGGCGGCCGGACACGGCGCTCGCGCGGGTCAACGACGCCAAGCGCTGGGCGCCGGATCGGGACACCTCCGAGGTCGAGGCCCGGGTGCGCGCGGGGCTGGGGCGCAAGCTCGCCGAGCGCAACGACATCGACGCAGCGATCCACGAGCTGGCCCTCTCCGTCGAGCTGGGCGGCGACGAGGGGCGCGCTGATCTGGGGCGGCTCTACCTCATGCGCTCCGACGCGCGCTTCTCGCGCGGCGACCTCGTCGGTGGCATGGTCGACCTCACCCGCGCCCGCGAGGCGGCGCCCACCATGCGCGACAGCCTCACCCAGAACCAGCAGGCCCGGGTCGAGGAGCTGTTCAACGCCGTGAAGTCGGGCGCGGCGAACCGGGATCAGGCGGCCGGGGCGCTGGCGGTCAGCGGGGTGGAGAACCTCGACCGGCTGCGGGCGGCGGTGCTGGAGCGCCTGGCGCTCGGCGATCCGCAGCCCCTGCAGGGGGCCGGCAACGCCGGGCTCCGCGCGGACGCCCCGGACGCGACCAAGGCCTGGATCGGCGGCCTGCTCGACGAGGCGCTCAACCGCACCCAGTCCAACGCGATGGCGCTGCTGAACGACGGAAGCCAGCTCGAAGCGATGCTGCGCCCGGCCCAGCCCTGGGCGCCGGCCACCGCCGCCACCCGCGACGCAGTGGCCGGGCTCCTGGCGGGCTACGAGGTCGCTGTCGAGCTGGCCCAGCGCTACGTCGCCTCCGGCGGCCAGCTCTCCACGGCGGTCCCCGATGAGCGGCCCCGCTCCGCCCAGGAGCTGTCCCTCGAGCTGTTCCACGGGCGCCGCCCGTCCGACGGAAACCTCGGGGTGCTCCTTCGGGTGCAGCTCCTGCGGCACACCCTGGACGCCGCCACGCGTCTGGAGGAGCTGGCTCGGAAGGACCCCGCCCGCCTGGCGCTCCAGTTCGTCGGGCGCACCACGCTCCCCGCGGACATGGTCGAGTGGGCGGTGCTGGCCGACGACGCCTACGGGCGGATCTGGAAGCCGTCCTACCCGGTGCCGCTGCCCGATGGCAGCGCCGGCGAGATGCGGTCGGTGCGCTCCGGCGGCACGCTGCGCATCGAGCTGCGGGTCCCGCCCCGCGGCGGGGGCGTCTCCGACGGCGTGCTCAGCGACGGCCTGACAGCCATCCTGGGCTCCGCGCGCCTGCTGTTCGCCGCCGACCCGGCGCTGGAGCGCGTCGAGGTGGCCATCGGAATGGGTCAGGCCCCGAACTGGGTCCTGAGCAACACGGTGCAGTTGGCCATCCGGCGCGGCGATCTGGAGCGCATGGACTGGGTCAACATCGAGCGCTCCACGCCGTTCATGGGGCGGCGGCACCTGGGGTTGGTTCCGAGCGTCACCGGGGGCTGAGCCCTTGCGGCGTGGGGGTCGCCGCGCGGGACAGGCCCGCGATGGCGATGGGCACGCTGCAGGCGGCCACCAGGGCGGCGAGCCCGGAGAGCCCGGCGTCCCAGGCCTGGGGCAGCACAGCCCAGCGTGCAGAGAGTGCGCCCCCAGGGAGCAGCCCGGCCACGGCCACCCAGCCCAGCGCGTGGAGCAGCCCGCCCGGGGGTCGACGGGTCGCCGCCACGGCGAGCACCCAGACCACGGCGGCGAGCGGGGCGGGCGTGGCGCCGCACACCACCGACAGCCACCACGCCGCCTGGAGCGCGGCGCCCGCGCGGGCCAGCGGCGGTCCGGGGAGCAGGGCCGCGATGGAGAGGGCGATGCAGCCCGCGATCAGCGGCGTCTCGACAAACCCGCTCGCGCTCCCCAGGCCGAGCAGCGCCATCCCCCTGAGCAGCGGCAGGGTCCCTGCAAGAGGCAGCAGGGCGTGGACAGCGGGGGCGCTGCGGTGGTGGGCAAAGGTTCTTGCTGCAATGCAGCAAATCCAGATTCCAACAAACAGATCGGCGCCAGTTGGCCCTGCTGGCTGCGTCGGGCCCGCGAGGACCCCGAGGCTCACCACCACAAGGGCGTGCGCGGCACCCAACAGCGCGCTGCGCTGGCGCACCTCGGCCGGGCTGTGCAGCGCCAACGCCAGCCAGCTCAGCTCGACGCAGGCCAGCCAGGTCGCGAGGTCTGGCGCCTGCGTCGCGCCGAGGACGCCGAGGAGCGCGATGGCGAGCCTCATGGCGCCCCCCCTGAGAGGCTGGCCACCCAGCGCTCGCACGCCGGGACGATGAACTGGGCGAGCCCCGCCGGCCACAGACCCAGACCCAGGGAGAGCGCCGCGACCGGCCAGCCTCGGGCGATGGGGGAGCCTGCGTGGGCCCCCGCCCGCGCCAGCGCGGTCAGCACCCCCAGCAGCGCCAGCTGCCCCGGCGCCGAGGGGACCGCCGGGAGGGTGAACGCGAGCCAGCCGGCGGCGAAGCCCAGGCTGCCTGGCCCCCAGGTGAGCGGGCCGAGACCCTGAACCGGGGCCACCGGCTGGACCAGCACGAGCGCGCTCACCGCGAGCAGCGCGGCGGCGAGGCCGCGGGGGTCCCCAGTGGACATGCCCAGCAGCGTGACCGTCAGCAACGCCCAGGTGCGGCCGTGGGCGGTGGGCGCGAGCGCCGCCACCACCCCCAACGCCGCCGCCCCCCACGCGCCGGCCTCGGACGCCGCGGGCCCCGCCAATGACTGGACCAGCCCGAAGCCCCCGACGGCGAGCAGCGAGGGCTCCTCCTCCTGATGTCCGAGCGCGAAGAGGCCCGCGCTGGCGAGGCTGAGCGCAGTGGCGCCGAGGGGGGCAGGGGCCACGCCCGCGAGCACCATGAGCCCGATGAGCCCGGCGCTGAGCCGCTGGCGCCGCCGCCGGAGCAGGTCGGGGAGCAACGCGAGCGCGATCCAGGCCGCCGCCCCCAGGGGCGTGCTGGCCAGCACCGCGAGGGTGGCGCCGACAAGGCGCGCGGCCCGCCACATGCCCCGGTCGGCCGCACCGCCGAGGAGCGAGGCGCAGGCCAGCGCGACGAGCGGACCCCAGCCCAACCCGGTGAGGCGCCCCCCGGGCAGCGCGAGCCCCTCGCCGATCAGCGCGCCCGACCACGCCGCCGCGGTGAGCCCGATCAGCAACGCCAGGGCGAGGACCCTCATGGGCGCCTCCGCACGCCGACCACCAGGCCGGCTGAAGCGGCGAGCCACGCCACGCCGGTCAGCGGGTTCCACCGCTGCGGCAGCGCCCAGAACGGCGTGAACGGGGCCTGGAGGGTCTCGCGGAGGGGGCCGAACGCCAGGCCGGCCAGGGTGAACCCGACGACGAGCCAGAGCCAGCCCGACCCCCTGGCCTCCAGCGGGGGAGGCCGCGTTCGACCCAGCGCCACCCCGGCGAGCGCCAGGGCGACGAGGCTCAAGGGGAGCGCCGCCGTGCCCGCCACAGCCTCCAGACAGCGGCCTCGGGCCAGATCCAGCGGGCTCAACCAGGCGCCCACCAGAGCGAGCGGCGCGAGGGCCCGGAGGTCGGCGGGCACGCCCCGTCCGAAGCACAGCCCGGCGGCGGCCAGGGTCACGGCGAAGGACCAGCTCGCCGTGTCCAGCTCTCCCGGCGCCATCGCGACCACCGGGAGCATCAGCAGGGCGGCCGTCGCCCCCTCCCAGCCTCGCGCGACCCCGACGACCGCGAACAGCACCGCTACCGCCGCGAACGTGGCCGGCGCGGGGGCCAGCCACCGCTCGGCGACCGTCAGCATCAGCAGGGGGCCGGAGGCCAGCAGCAGCAGGCCAGGCACGCCCTCCGCCTGCGCGGTCCTTGTCCAGCTCACCCGGATGGACCGCAGCGCCGCCGCAGCGCAGAGGGCGAGGGCCGCGCCGGGAGCCTGGAGCACGCCCTGCGCGGGGTTGAGCCATCCGTCCCCAGCCGGGAGCGCGGCCGTGGCGGCTGCCGCGAGCAGCACCAGGACATCCTCGGCGAGGCGGGCCGGCCAGGGCCCCGCCGGCACCAGCGCCCCGAGCGCGACCCAGGCCAGCGCGAGCTGCACGCCGCCGGGGGCCAGAGCGAAGGCTGCGAACGCCACGGCTGCCCCCGCCAGGCGCCACCCGCCCGCTGCCACCGCACCGAGCAGCGCCGCCGCCGCCAGGATCATCAACGCCGGCCCGGACCCGTGAACGCCCAGGACGGGGTCACCAGGGGCGGGCAGCCAGGGCTGGGTCAGCACGAGCGCGGCGGGCTGGCCCGGCTGGACGCTGTCGGCGACCGGCCCCATGAGGGCCACGAGGAGCACCGCGAGCCCGAGCGCGGCCGGGCCAGCGAGCCGGGAAGGCGGGGGGGTCACGTCGGGTCGCCTGGAGGAGAGGCGACCACCGCCCAGGCCAGCCCGAGGAGCGCGGCCACGACACCGAGCTGGACCCTTGCACCGAGTGGGTCCGACACGTCCAGGGCGACCGCCGCGACCACCGCCCCGAGCCAGGCGATCCAGACGGCCCGAGGCCGCCCCAGCGCCGCCGAAGCACCCCCGGCGGCGAAGCAGAGCACCGCCAGCAGCAGGCCCAGGTGAGGGGAGAGCGCGCTCATCGGTCGCGCCGCAGCCCGGCGAGCCCGAGCACCAGCAGCGCGATCGCCGGCCCCGGCGCAGCCAGAATCCAGCCCTCCGGCGGCTGTCCGGGAAGGGCCTCGGGCACGGTGAGCGACCCTGCTGCGCCCACCAGCGCGGCCGTCAGAACGACGACCCCGACGAGGGCCGCGGGGTCCGTCGCGGCGCGCTGTCCCCGGCCCGCAAGGGCCAGCAGCAGCCCGAGCGCCGCGCCGAACCCGATCGCCACCAGCGCGCTCAGGGCCGAAGGTACAGCCACCGGCCGTCCTCCTTGGCGTCCAGCACGAAGCCGGCCTCCAGCAGCAGATCGTGGGCGAGCTGGGCCCGATCCCGCAGCTCGCGACGGTGCACGACCACCTGGCGGACCTCCGGCGGCAGCGCCAGGTGCTCAGGCGCCGGCAGGCCCTCCAGGGGGTCCAAGGCCCGGGCACTGTCCAGCGTCGGAGACGGCACCACCCCGACGCTGTTGAAGTCCGGCACCCAGGGGCTGGGGCGCCCGTGGGCGGTCTGCCCGTACAGGAACCACCGAGCCCGGGGGCGGGAGGCGTTGACCTGCCCCGGCGGCATCGCCACCGGCCCGGGGATGTCCAGGAGCAGGCCGTCCTTCCGCGCGTGCGCATAGATGGGGTCGACGGCGGCTGGGGCCCCCGGGAGCACGGGCTCGACGGGGGAGAGCGCGAGCCCCTCTGCCACGATCACGATGGACAGGGCGCCTCCGAAGCGCCACCCCGCGACGCCCCGCCCGGCCAGCAGGGCCAGCACCGCGAGCGTGCCGGCGTGGAACCGGTAGGGGAAGCGCAGCGCGGAGAGGGGCGGCAGCCCATACCAGAAGCCCACCCCGAAGGAGAGCACCACGCAGACCGCCAGGGCCGCGAGCGCGACCCGGTGTGCCCGCAGCTCGGCCTTGACCGCGCGCAGGGCCAGCAGCGGCGCCACCAGGCCCACCCAGCTCGTCTTCGCGAACGGGTTGAGGCCCTCCAGGAGGCCTGGGGGAGAGAGGCCGAGCTGCGTGCCCATCGCCGCCCGGATCGCCGGGTCGAGGGGCTCCCGCCCGGGGAACGCCCCCAGGAAGCCCCACAGGGCGGGGAAGCTCAGCGCGAGGCCGCCGGCCATGGTCAGCCAGCCGCGCGGCCCCAGGAACACGGCCAGCACACACGCCACCGCCGCCAGATACCAGCTCGACAGCACCGTGAGCGCGAACGCCACCGCCCCCGCGACCGGCCGCCGCGCGGCGAACGCCCACAGCCACAGCGCGAGGGTCCAGCCGTCGGTGCCCTCGACGATGCCCTCCACCGCGTAGCCGTGGAAGAAGGGCGCGCAGCCGTACACCGCCGCGGCGACCAGCGCCCCCGAGCGCGCCAGCCCCCACGCCCGCGCCGCCCCGTAGGCGCAGAGCACCGTGGCGACCCGGGCGGCCACGACGAGGGCATTCCAGGTCGCGGGCAGCCCCAGCAGCGGCAGCAGCGGCCACGCGGCCCACCCATGCAGGGGGCTGGAGTAGTAGAACGGCATGCCCGCGGGCGCCCCGAGCAGCGCGCAGGAGGTGGGCAGACCGGGCTGCTCCCCGGCGAACCACCACATCCCCCAGACCGCCGGGTAGAGGTCGGTGAACGGCTGGCCGATCAGCTCGCCCCGCAGCAGCGCGGGCAGCGCGGGCCCCAGCCCCCAGCCCACGGCGAGGGCGCAGGCGGCGAGCCAGCCGAGCCAGGGGGCGCGGGGCGGCTCCTCGGAGGTGCCGGTTCGGGACATGCCGGGCAGTGTATTCGGCCGTTCCATCCGAGGCTCACCGGACGAGCAGGGCGCCGTCGCGCAGCTCCAGGGTGGCCTCGACCCGCTCGCCCGCGTCGATCGCCCGGATGACGGCGGGCAGCGCGCGCATGACGGCCCTCCGGTTGGCCGCGGAGGCCGCCTCCATCCGGGGCAGGTGCGCGGTGAAGGCGTCCAGCAGCGCGAGGCGCGCGGCCTCGCCCAGGGCCTCCGCGAGGTCCGGCCCGGGATCTCCCCACGCCCGCGCGGCGGCCGCCTCGGGCCAGGTCGGATCCGGCGCTGTGGGGCGGAAGAAGCGCGCCTGGAGGCCGAGCCAGGCCGTCGTGTCCGACTCCCGGTGGAGGGTCAGGCGGGTGACCAGCACCGGTCGGCTCTGCCGGAACAGACCGTCGACCAGGATAGGCACGTTGAGCGGGTCCCCCCGCGCGGTGACGCGCAGCTCCACCGGGACGAGCGGCCCCTGGCGCGGCCGCAGGCTCCAGCCCAGGTCTCCCAGCGAGAGGCCCGCGGCCTGGGCCTGCAGGGCAACGAAGCCCGCCGTCGAGGCCTCAGCCTGGGGAGGCAGGGCTGCGCCCAGGGTACGCTCGGTCGTTTCGGCGCGGGCGGCAAGGACGGGCAGCGCGGCGGCCACGACCTCAGGGGCGGGCGGGGGAGGGGGCCCCTCGGCGGGGCGCAGGGTCCAGGCGATCAGCGCCGTCAGCCCCAGCGCGGCGACCTGGGCCGCCGCGAGACGGGGCCAGGCCGGCGCGCCTGCGCTCACTGGGCGTAGTCGTAGTCGGCCGGCGCGCGCGGCCGCTCGAGCATGCTCAGGATGTCCTCGAGCAGGTCACGCTCCCGCGCGGTGCTGGAGGGGACATCGATCCAGTCGTAGATCGCGCCGGTGAACTCCAGGTTGGCGGAGATCATGTCCTTCTCGACCTGCTCGTGCCCGATCACGCGGACGTCGGTGCGGCCGCCGTTGCTGTTGAGCGTCACGTCCATGCGCCAGCGCACCGGCTCGGGGATGCGGGTGCCGCCGTAGGCCTTGTAGATGTAGTCCGAGAAGCCGGTGACCCAGGAGGTCGTGATCAACCCGTCGGACTTCGAGATGTCGTCCAGCGGCGCCATGTCGCCCATGACCTGGAGCGTGGCCTCCCACACGGTGTCGAAGTCCGCGTTGAAGGTCCCGATGACCGGGCGCTCCTCGTGCTCGGGGAGGCTGTCCTCGGGGAAGGTCCGGGGGGCGCAGCCGACGCTCAGCGCGGCCAGCAGCAGCAGGGGTGTCGGCATGGGGTCTCCGTGGCGTGGGCTGGGAGGATATGCCAGCGCGGCAGTTGGCTCAAGGGTTAGGATGAAGCCATGGAGTTGACCATCCTCGTCGCCCTGGACGAGTCGCCCTGGGCGCAGGCGGCCGTGGAGACCGCGCTCAAGCTGGCGTCCTGCAGCCCCCAGACCGTCCGGCTCGTCGGCGTGCATGTGGTCAACGTGACCCAGCTCACCGGCAGCCTGGTCAAGGATCTCGCGGGCATGCTGGGCTGGGAGCCGGTGGTCGTCCCCAAGAAGGTCGAGGCGTCCTACCGCGCGCGGGGCGAGCGCCTGCTCGGGGCGTTCGCCGAGCGCTGCGCGGCGGCCGGGGTCGAGGTCCGCACCGTGCTGGAGACCGGCGCGGTCGTCGATCGGCTCGCCCACCACGCTGGCACCGCCGATCTGATCGTCGTGGGCGGGCGCGGGGAGACCGAGCTGGCGTACCCGGGGCAGGGGGGCGGCAACCTCGAGCGGCTGGTGCGGCGCGCCCCGACCACCGTGCTCATCACCCCCCGCAGCCCGCTGTCGTTCTCCGGGATCACCATCGGCTACGACGGCTCCGACGGTGCCCAGGTGGCGCTGCGGGTCACCCGCAAGCTCGCGGTGTTCATCGGGTGCCCGGTGCGGGTCTGCTACGTGGCCGACGGCCGCCGCGCCGAGGGCTTCGATCCCACGGATGCGGCCCTGGCGCACCTCACCGAGCACGGCGTCGAGGCCACCGTGGTCCGCCTGAACGGCGTCCCCCACGAGGCGCTGCCGGTGTTGACCGCCGAGGCCGGGCACGATCTGCTGGCGCTGGGGTATCGCGGGCGCAGCCTGCTCGGCGGGTTCTTCCTGGGGCGGGTCACCGAGCGCCTGCTGGGTGCTCTGGACATCGGCGTGATCGTCGCCCGCTGAACGGGCGTTCAGGCCCATCCGCCCAGCATATTCGACCGTCAAGCTACTTCTTGTCCGCACCTGAAGGGTCGGCTATTCTGCCCTTCCTCCCCCCGCTGGTTTCCCAGCACTCTCCCCGCAACCGCCCACCCCCCAGAACCCGGCCGCCTCTCCCTCCCAAGCGCACCCGAAGTCGAGCCCATCGCCAGCCTTGTACGCCTTTCAGCCCAGCGATCACGCCGTCCACACCGAGGTCTACGACGGACCGCTTGAGCTGTTGCTGTACCTGATCCGGCGAGACGGTATCGACATCCGGGACATCCCCATCGCGCACGTGACGGCCGAGTATCTACGGTATCTGGACATGATGACCCAGCTCGATCTCGACGTCGCTGGTGACTTCCTCTTGATGGCGTCCACGCTCTGCCAGCTCAAGAGCCGTGAGCTCCTGCCGAGACCCACCCTCCTCGACGATGACGAGGAGGAGGAGGATCCCGGCGAGACCCTCGCGCGCCGGCTGCTGGAGTACCAGCGCTACAAGGAGGCGTCCGAAGCCCTCATCGATCGCCCCCTGCTGGGCCGCGAGCAGTTCGCTCGCCCGCTCCAGGCCCTGGGTGTCGACGAGCGCCCCCTGGACCCCACGGTCGACGCCTTCGGGCTCCTGGAGGCGTTCTACGCCGTCCTCGACCGCATGTCCGAGGAGCCCCCGGTCCACGAGGTTGAGCTGGAGGAGTACTCCATGGCCGAGCGGGTGCGCTGGGTCCTGGAGAAGCTCGAGCAGTGGCAGGGCGCCACGCTGCGGCAGATCTTCCTGGAGATCCCCAGCCGCAGCCAGCGCATCCTGACCTTCCTGGCGGTGCTGGAGATGGCGCGCTTCCAGATGGTGGACATCCGCCAGCGCGGCCACCTGGATGAGATCGAGCTGGAGCCCCGGGTCTCGGCCGAGGAGGCCGACCTGTCCCGGCTCCCCGACGACTTCGACACCCAGCGCAACGTGGGGTAGCCCCCGATGGCCGAAGAGTTCCGCCCCACCCTGGTGCTGCTGCCGGGCTTCAAGCCCGATCCCGCTCCCCCCGAGGAGGTCACGCTGGCCGAGGGCGAGGACGACGACGTCGTCGTCGACTTCTCCGGCGAGCTGATCCCGCCGCGGCGGGAGTTCGTCAGCGCCGCCATCGAGGCGGTGCTGTTCTCGGCGGGCGAGCCCATCAGCTTCGAAGCGCTCCATCGCGCGCTGGGCGAGCCCGACAAGGATCAGCTCCGCGCCGCGCTCACCGCTCTGCGGGAGTCCTACCTGCGCCGGGGCGCGGGTATCCGCCTCTACGAGGTGGCCAACGGCTTCCAGCTCCGCACCGTGGCCCAGGCCGCGCCCTACGTGGCCGCCGCGCGGGGCAGCAAGCCGTTCCGCCTGTCCAAGGCGGCGGTGGAGACCCTCGCCATCGTGGCCTACCGCCAGCCGGTGACCCGCCAGGAGGTCGAGGACATCCGCGGCGTCGACTGCGGCGGCATGCTGCGCTCCTTGCTGGAGAAGCACCTGCTTCAGGTCATGGGGCGGCGGGACGATGTGGGGCGCCCGCTGCTCTACGGCACCACGCCGCACTTCCTGGAGGTCTTCGGCCTCAAGGACCTCTCCGACCTGCCCACGCTGCGCGATCTGCGGGAGCTGCAGTCCGACGACCCCCGCGAGGGGCCCGTCCAGCTCGACCTCCCGGACATCTGAGCGCGGTCGGGATGGGCGAGGGGGCCCGCTCGCGATATCCTGGACCCTGACGCTCCTGGAGTCCAGATGCTCGCCCTGCTGTTGTTGGCCTGCTCGGCCAAGCCCGAGCCCATCGACCTCCCTGGCGACCCCGCCGCGCGCGCTGCGCCGGTGGGCATCCAGACGATCCAGGCTCGGGGCCAGCGCTTCGAGGTCTTCTACCCGGCGCCGGACTCCACCGAGGGTTCGCCCACCGAGAACACCTCGTTCCTGGCCTTCATCCCGGAGTCGTTCACCGATCATGTCGGGGACGTCGACCTGCCGCGCGTCAACGTGGGGCTGGTGCGCGACGCCCCGCTGCGGGTCCCGGATGACCCGTACCCCGTCGTGCTGTTCTCCCACGGCTTCGGGGGCATGCGGCGGCAGTCCCTGGACCTCGCCGGGCACCTGGCCTCGCGGGGCTATGTGGTCGTCGCGGTGGACCACCCCGGGCGCATGCTCAACGACGTGCTGCCCTGCCTGTTCGACCCCGCGCTGGACGGCTGCGACCTGGAGGCGCTGTTCGCGTCCATCGACGGTGAGGATCCCGCGATAGAGGACCTCGAAGACGCGCTGATCTGGGTCGACAACATCGTGGACGACGACGAGAGCTTCCTCTACGGGGCCATCGACACCAGCCTCATCGGGGTGATGGGGCACTCGGCGGGCGGCGGGTCGGTCGCGGAGTTCGCGGAGGACGAGCCGGGCCGGGTCAAGGCCGTGCTCGCGATGGCCAACCCGATCACGCACACCGAGAGCATGCCGACGTTGCTGATGACCGGCGCGTGCGACCAGCTCCCGTTCCGGGGTGACTGCGTCGAGGGCGAGGACGGCGACCCCGAGGATCCCGCCGACGACATCTGCACGGTGGACCAGAACGCGCAGATGGTGGGCGCGGCGGTGCTGCCCTCGATGGACGACGCCAAGCAGGTCACCATTCACGGCGCCGGGCACCTGGTGTTCTCCGACCTCTGCGATCTGGAGCTGGGCGAGCTGGCGGCGGACGTGCTGGAGGGGCGGGACGACCTCAACCCGATCGTCTACGGTCCGATGGTCGCGCTGGCCACCGACGGGTGCCCCGACGCCACCGAGCTGCCCCAGGCGATGGTCACCGAGATGCAGGAGTGCGACGAGGGGCTGTTCCCGCTGTCCCTGACCAAGGAGATCACGCGCTACTACGCGACCGTGTTCTTCGACGTCGAGCTGAAGCAGTACGGCCCCGGCCTGGAGGACGACGCCTACGCCGAGGTGACCGTCGAATGACGGCAGCCCGGCGTGCCGGGTCAGGTTAGTCGCGGGCGCATGAAGATCCTGTTCGTCTCCTCTGAGGTCGCCCCCTACGCCAAGGTGGGGGGGCTCGCGGATGTCTGCGGGGCGCTGCCCAAGGCGCTGGCGCGGCTGGGCCACCAGGTGGTCGTCACCCTGCCGGCGTATGGGCGGGCGCTCGACCACCTGGCCTGGGACAGCGGCGTGCGGACGCGGAGCTGGCTGTTCGGGATCCACCATGAGCTGGGCTACGCCGTGCATGAGGCGGCGGAGAACCTCTCGGTGGTGCTGCTCCAACACAGCGCGTTCCACCGCGGGGGCGGGGTGTACGGCGACGCCCACGGCGGCTTCGGGGACAACCTCTTCCGGTTCGCCCTGATGTGCCGCGGGGCGCTGGAGGTCCCGCGGGCGGTCCCCCTGGGCGGCGGGGGCCCGCTGGGTGAGGACATTGTGCTGCATGCCCACGACTGGCCGGCGGCGCTGGCCTGCGTCAACCTGCGGGCCGCGTACCAGGCGGTGGGGGTCTATCGGGGTGCCCGCGCGGTGTTCACGGTGCACAACGCCGCCCACCAGGGTCGCTACCCCGGCGCGGAGTTCGGCGGGTTGGACCTGGCCCCGCGCTGGCGAGGCGCGGTGGACTGGGATGGCGACCTGGGGCTCCTGAAGGCCGGGCTGGTCACCGCGGACGTCGTGACCGCCGTGAGCCCCACCTTCGCCGAGGAGCTGCGCTCCAGGGCGGGCGGGTTCGGGCTGGACGGGCTCTTCCGCCGCGTCCCGCTCCAGGGCATCCTCAACGGCATCGACGTCGAGGACTGGAATCCGGAGACCGACGCCGCGCTGGCGGCGCCCTACCGCTGGGACGACGTGGCGGGCAAGGGGGCCTGCAAGGCGGCGCTCCAGGCTGAGCTGGGCCTGCCGGTGCGCCCGGAGGTGCCGCTGCTGGCCATCATCTCCCGGATGGACGCCCAGAAGGGCCTGGACAGCGTCCTGGAGGTGGCTCCCTGGCTGCTCCGACAGGACATCCAGCTCGTGGTGCTGGGCAGCGGCGCGCCGAACCTGGAGGCGGCCTTCCGCCAACTCGCCGCGCGGCACCCCCACCGGGTCCACGCCGAGATCGGCTTCGACGTGCCGCTGTCCCGCCGGATCTACGCGGGTGCGGACTTCATCCTGGTGCCCTCACGGTTCGAGCCCTGCGGCCTGACCCAGCTCTACGGTATGCGCTACGGCGCGGTGCCGGTGGTGCGCTCGGTGGGCGGCCTGGTGGACACGGTCACGCCGTGGAGCCCGGCGACGGGGCAGGGCACCGGCTGGCGGTACGCGCGGCCGGAGGGGCTGCAGGAGGCGCTCTTCTGGGCTCTGCGGACCTGGTGGGACTACCCGGAGGCCTTCGCTCAGGTTCGGGAGAACGGCATGCGGGCGGACTGGAGCTGGGACCGCGCCGCGCGCCAGTACGAGGCGCTCTACCGGGGTTGAGGCGTGCCGTCGGCGGGGGCCTTGCTGCCGTCGGTGGGGGGCGTCTGACCGTCGGGGAGCTTGGGGGTCTCGCCGTCCTCGTAGTGCTCGCGCAGCTTGTCGGGGGCCTCCTGGCGCTGCTCCACGGGGCGGGTGCGGCCCGGAAGCTCGTAGGAGAGATCGGTGGCCATGTCCGGCTCAAGCTCGATCAGGTTGTTGGACTCGCCCGGGTCCATGAACAGGTTGTACAGCTCCTGGGTGCCGTCTGCGGACTCGATGTACTTCCAGGGACCCTTGCGGACCGCCTGACGCTTGGGCCCGACGAACGGCGCCTCGCTGACGATGGCCTCGTCGTCGGGGGCGTCGTGGGTGCGCCCGAGGGCCTCGGTGAGGATCTCGGCGTCGATGCTGGTCTGGACCTTCGTGTTGAAGATCTCGAGCAGCGTGGGCATGACGTCGTAGGCCCGCACCGCGCGCAGCACGGTGACCGGCTTGAGGTTCCGCGGCCGGAACACGATGAGCGGGACGCGGAGCTGCTCCTGGTAGAGGGTGTCGCCGAAGCGCAGGTCCGGCGGGCGCTCAACCTCCGGGTAGGCGTCGGGGTGCTCCCCGAGGCTCACCCCGTGGTCGCCCAGCATGACGATCCAGGTGTCCTTCGGGATGGCGTTGAGCAGCCGCTGCAGCTCGGCGTCCAGGTAGCGCAGCTCGGCGTCGTAGGCGCTGGCCAGCCCGGAGCCCGCGGAGGCGACCAGCTCGTCCGGCGCGACGTAGGGGGGCAGCAGATCGGAGAACTGGACCACCAGCAGGTAGGCGCTGTCGGAGCGCTGGGATCCGAGCAACGCCACGGCGCGGTCGACCAGCCGGTCGGCGGGCAGGTAGTGGCGCAGCGGCAGCACCGGCACCCCCAGCGCATCCAGCGTGGACAGCATGACGGGCCGGTGCCCGATGCCTGGGCGGTACTCGTAGAAGTCGAAGCCCTGGGCCAGGCCGGAGCGCTCCGTCAGCGTGAGGTCGGTGACCAGGGCGTAGGTGCCATACCCTGCGCCCTTGGCGTACTCAGCCAGGGTGCGCGCGGCGGAGGGCAGGGGGGCGTCAGGGGCTTCGTTGGTGCCAGCGTCGTGGTGGCTGGGGATCATGCCCGTCATCATGGAGGCGATGGCGGGCAGGCTCGCCGGCGCGGCCGCCTGGGCCTGCTCGTAGACGATGGAGCGACCGGCGAGCGCGTCGATGTTGGGGGTGGTGGGCGGGTGCGTGCGGTAGCCCATGAAGCTGAGGTGATCGGCGCGCAGCCCGCTGGCGATGATGACCACCACCGAGGGGTTGTCCCCCTTGGCGGCCGGCGCGGGCAGCGGCACCGCCCCGAAGGAGCTGGCCGGGATGCGCAGCCCCCACATCAGGACACCGAACAGGAAGGCCATCACCCCGGCCCGGGGCTGGCGGTTGTCGAGCGCCTTGGAGATGGCCAGGGTCATCGCGACCGCCATGACCGCGATGCCGACGTCCATGATCAGCGCGATGGGGGAGAGCGGGTTGCCGATCTTGAGGTTCACGACCGACGCGAGGGTCGTGGCGGCCCAGACACCCGTGAGCGCACCCCAACGCAGGCTGTCCCGCGAGCGGGTCAGGAAGAGCAGGCCGACGGTGAGCGCGATGGTGACCAGCGGCGCAGCCACCGCCCCGATCGCCGGCGGCAGACCCCAGCCCCCGAACAGCTCCATGAGCGGCCCGACGAGCAGGGCGGCCGTGAACGTGGCCCACAACCAGATGCCAGCGGCGATGCCCTGGAAGCCGATCGCGCCCAGCAGCAGGCCGCACACCGCGGGGATGCCCACGTAGAACGGGACCAGCGAGAGCAGCTCCATCCACCGCAGCGGGGGCTGCTGCAGGGCAAAGTTGAGCAGCTCCTCTGCGCCGAGGAACGCGAACCCGAAGGACGCGCCGGCTCCTGCTACTTTGAAGGCATTACGGGGTCGATCCATCTCCCTCGCACCCGGTTGGCATCGAGCCGGTCAACTATAATCCTTCCGAGGCGTCGGCCACCCGGAGCGGTCCGACCCACAGGATCGGAATACCACGGCGCGGCTGGATGTCCGGAGAGGTGCAACCCCTGGAGTCTATCGTGACCGGCCTGATGCTGTCCCTTACCCTGCCGCTTCACGCCGCTGAGCCGGCCGGCTTCGACGCGGTGCCGTGGGGCCAGGCGCTGCCCTCTGCGGCCGTGGTGGAGCACGATCCGCCCTGGGCCGGCGCGGAGGGCGTCTCCTGTGGCTGGGTGGAGGATCTGCTGCTGTGCGACGGGCCGGAGGGCCGGGGCGTCACCCGGGCCTACCGTCGGTCGGACGCGCTGGTCGAGGACGGCGAGGTGATCTGGCTGAGGACCGCCGGGCTCGAGTGGAGCGTTGGTCGCTACGTGGAGTTGGGGGCGCCAGAGGGCTTCATCGCCTTCTCCTGGGGTCCGCCACGTCCTCCCGCCGGAGGGTGGGTCGGCGTAGAGCGAGCGCAGACGGCTCCACCTCGCCCCGCAGCGTCACCCCGCGCGGTGCGCGTCGAGGGCATCGAGGCGCTGGGTCCCGCTGGCCCGGGGGTGCAGGCGGCGTTGTCTCGCTGCGGCGGCGCCTCGGTGGAGCGTCTGCCCGCCGCGGTGCTCTATGACGCCACCGGGGAGGCCCGGCTGGTGCGCTTCCAGACCTTCCCGCCCCCCGAGGAGGTCGAGCTGGGCTGCGTCGCGGCCGCGCTGGGCGCTCCCGGACGCCCCCCCGGCACGAAGGGGGCCGTCGAGGTGATGGTGACCCTGGGTCAGCCCCTCTGAAGCAGGCAGAGCGCCTCGACGTGAGGGGTCTGGGGGAACATGTCGAGGGCCTCCAGCCGCGTGATCCCATAGCCCTGGCCCTGGATCGAGCGCAGGTCGCGGGCGAGGGTCTGGGGGTTGCAGGACACATAGAGGATCGCGCGGGGGCGGGTGGCGGTGAGCGCGCGCAGCACGCCCGGGGCGCCGGCCCGAGGCGGATCGAGCAGGGCCACGTCGAAGAAGTGGTCGCCCGGGGCGAGCTTCCCGGCGTCGCCGCGGCGGATGGTGGCGAGGAGGCCGTGCTCAGCGACGGTGCGCTCGGCGTCCCGGATCGCGCTGCCTTCGGACTCCAAGAGGGTGACCTGGACGCCGGTCGCGGCCAGAGGCAGGGAGAGGTTGCCAGCCCCGGCGTAGAGGTCCAGCACCGCGGCGGGCTCCAGCGCACGGATCAACGCGCCTACCCGCTCGACCAGCAGCGCGTTCAGCTCCAGGTTGACCTGGTAGAAGCTCGCGGGCGACAGGGCGTGCCGGATACCGGCGACCTCCAGGCGTACGGTGGGATCGCCGACCACGGGCCGCCCGTCCAGCGCGGTGGGCAGGGGCAGGCGCTGGCAGAGCGCTCGGGCCGCCCGCCGGTCCCGCCCGGAGAGGGCCGAGAGCACCACGGCCTGTCCGTCGGAGCGCAGCTCCAGCCGACGGACGGGGCGCCAGTCCACCTCAGCCAGCGCGCCGAGGGCGTCGTTGATCTCCGGCCGCGCGATGGCGCAGCGGGGGACCGCCACGTGCGCGTGGCTGCGGGGGCGGTGGTAGCCCAGGCGCCCGTCGGGCCCTGGCTGGAGGCTGACCCGCGCCCGGTAGCCCAGCGCGCGCGGAGAGGGCACGACCGCGTCGACGGCCCGGCCGACGGCCCGCTCCACCGCAGCTCGCTTGCGCTCGAGTTGGGCGTCCGCGGAGCGGTGCATCTCGCTGCAGCCGCCGCAGGCAGCTTGGATGGAGCAGGGCAGGGGAGATGCAGAGGTCACGGGGCGAGGGTAGGTTGACGGACATGGAGACGTATCCCGTCCAGGTCCATGTGCGGGTGCGGAGCGCGGACGTCGGGCCCGATGGGGCGGTCGACCCGCGCTCGGTGCTGGTCTACCTCCAGGAGGCGCGGCGGGCGTACATCGGCGTGCTCAACGTCGGAGAGACCCGCCTCCGCGAGGTCCGCGTCGATCTGGAGGTGCTCCAGGAGGTCGAGCCGGGCGACGAGCTGGCCGTGCGCGTCCGGATCGTGGAGCTGGCCCGCAGCTCCTTCTCGATGGATTACCTGGTCCGCGACCGCCTCACCCGCGAGCCCGTGGCGCGCGCGCGCACGCAGCTCATGCTGGTGGACGAGGACCGGGTGCCGGCCCCGCTGCCCGAGGCGTTCCGGGGCCGGGTCCAGGCGCTGGAAGGGCGCACCTTCCCGCTGCCCGCATGACCCGGCGGACGATGCGCGCGCGGCTGTCTCGGCTGTGGCTCCTGATCCGCGCCCCAGGCCGCTACAGCGCCGCCCGCTACGCCGAGAGCAGCGCGATGCACCTCTCCGCGGTGCGCCCGGAGACCTGGCGCGAGGACACCGGCGGGGAGGGTGCGGAGGCCGGCACCGGAACGGTGGCAGAGGACAGAGCGGCTGAATAGGGGATGCGCTCAGGAGGTCTGCTGTTGATCACCTACAAGAAATCTCATGGCCTGCAGGTGGTCGCCCGCAAAGAGGGCGCCATCGTGGGCAAGCTCGACGACTTCCAGTTTGATCTCGTCCAGCGGGTGATCTACGGCTACCGCCTCAAGGGCGCCGGCATGTTCGCCAAGGCCGGCGGCGTGAGCGCCGACAAGCTCGACCAGATCGGCCGTGACGTCGCCTTCGTCGAGTCCGAGACCGTCATCGAGTGGAAGGGCGGCGCGGTCCGCAACCCGGAGGAGGGCCGCGCCTGGGCCAGCCAGTACCGGGGCACCCGGGTGATGAGCCGCGGCGGCGCGTCGCTTGGGGTGGTGGACGACTTCGTCTTCGACCCCGCCAGCGACCGCGTGATCGCCATCATCGTCGACGGCGACCGCATCGTGGAGCTGACCGAGCAGGTCGCCACCGGGCCCGCCGCGGTCATCGTCGAGACCGCCGAGCTGCTGGAGCAGCTCCCCAACGCCGAGAAGGGGACGAACGAGGACTGGTGGAGCCGGTTCACCAAGCCCCGCCCCGGCAAGGATGACGGGTCGGGGCCGGCGCCGCCCGCCGAGGGCCAGTAGCGGTCCTCAGTAGGTCGGCAGGCTGGGGTCGATCTGCTGCGCCCAACCCACGATGCCGCCCTCCAGGTTGAAGAGGCGCTGGGGCGCGAAGCCGGCGTCGATCAGGGTGCCGATGGCCGTGGCCGAGCGCCCGCCCATCTTGCAGTGCACCAGGATGTCCCGGTCCCGGGGCAGCTCGGCGGCGATCTCCAGGATCTGCCCGTGGGGGTGGAGGCGGTCCGCGAAGTCGAACTTGACGATGTCCGCCTCCTGCGGGCGGCGCACGTCGAGCACGTAGGGGGCCCAGCCGCTGTCCAGGCGGGCCTTGGCCTCGGAGACCGAGATGCGGTGGAAGGCGTCCGGTGAGACGTGGTCGTTGGCAGGCATTCCGCAGAACTCCTCGTAGTCAATCAGCTCGGTGATGGGCTTTGCGTCGGGATCACGGCGGAGCTTCAGCTCGCGGAAGCGCATGTTCAGCGCGTCGTAGAGCAGCAGCCGCCCGGAGAGCGTCGTCCCCTGGCCCAGGAGGATCTTGAGCGTCTCGGTGGCCTGGATGCAGCCGATGACCCCCGGGAGGATGCCCAGCACGCCGCCCTCGGCGCAGGAGGGCACCAGCCCCGGCGGCGGCGGCTCGGGGTAGAGGTCGCGGTAGTTGGGGCCGTCCTGGTAGTTGAAGACGCTGGCCTGCCCCTCGAACTTGAAGATCGAGCCGTAGACGTTGGGCTTGCCCAGCATCACGCAGGCGTCGTTGACCAGGTAGCGGGTGGGGAAGTTGTCGGTGCCGTCCACCACCACGTCGTAGGGCTCCAGGATGCGCAGCGCGTTCTCGCTGGTGAGGGGCTCCTCGAAGACGTCGACCTGGACGTGCGGGTTGATGTCGTGGATGCGCTCCACCGCCGAGCGCACCTTGGGCACGCCCACCTTGGAGGTGCCGTGGATGATCTGGCGCTGGAGGTTGGAGGCGTCGACGACGTCGAAGTCCACGATGCCGATGCGCCCGACGCCAGCGGCGGCGAGGTACATCAGCAGGGGCGAGCCCAGGCCGCCGGTGCCGACGCACAGCACGCTGCCGCCCTTGAGCTTGCGCTGCCCCTCCATCCCGACCTCGTCGAGGATGAGGTGGCGGCTGTATCGGGCGATCTCGGCGGGCTCGAGCTGGGGCAGGGTCAACGGGCACCCCCGGCGATGGAGGGCACGATGGTCAGCTCGGCGCCGTCGGTGACCGGGGTGGCCTCCTTCTGCAGGAAGCGGATGTCCTCGTCGCCCAGGTACACATTGACGAAGCTGCGGATGTTGCCGTTCTTGTCGCGCAGGTGCTTGGCCAGCCCGGGGTGCTCGGTGGTGAGCGCGTTCAGCGCGGCCCCCACCGTGTCGGCGTCCACGGAGACGGCGGCCGCGCCGCCGGTGTAGGCGCGCAGAGGGGTGGGGATGTGGATGGTGACAGCCATGTTCGGCTCCAGGGTGGGGGAGAAGGCGTCAGGAGGGGTCTTCCCAGATGTGGGACTCGGAGAGGTAGCGGGTGCCGCCGTCGGGGAACATGGTCACGACCAGCCCCCGGTCAAGGTTGCGGGCGACCTCCAGCGCAGCCCACAGCGCCGCGCCCGCGCTGGGGCCGGCCAGCAGGCCCTCCTCGCGGGCCAGCCGGCGGACCAGCTCCAGGGACTCCTCGGTGGGCGCGCCCAGCGCTTGATCGGCCAGGCCCTCGGGCTGGTAGATGGCCGGCGTGATGGCGGTCTCCATGTGCTTGAGGCCCTCCAGCCCGTGGAAGGGGGAGTCGGGCTCGACCGTGGTGCAGTGGACCGCGGGGTTGCGCGCCTTGAGGTAGCGGGCGGTGCCCATGAAGGTGCCCGAGGTGCCCAGGGTTGCGACGAAGTGGGTGACCCGGCCGCCGGTGTCCCGCCAGATCTCGGGCCCGGTGGAGTGGAAGTGGGCCTTCCAGTTGGCCTCGTTGGAGTACTGGTCGCAGTAGTAGTAGAGGTCGGGGTGCTCGGCGGCGAGGCGCCGGGCCACCCGGATGGCGCCGTCGCTGCCCTCCAGCGGATCGGTCAGCTCGATGTCGACGCCGTAGGCCTTGAGGATGCGCTTGCGCTCGGCGTTTGCGTTGGCCGGCAGGCAGAGCTTGACCTTGTAGCCCCGCGCGGCCCCGACCATCGCGTAGGCGATGCCCGTGTTGCCCGAGCTGGAGTCCAGGATGATCTTCCCGGGCTTGAGCAGGCCGCGCCGCTCGCCGTCGAGGATGATCGAGGCCGCCGCGCGATCCTTGACCGAGCCGCCGGGGTTGAACCACTCCAGCTTGGCCCACACCTGCACGTCGGGGGAGATGTCGCCCTGGGGGATGCGGACGATGCGGACCAGCGGGGTGTCGCCGATGCGGCAGACCAGCCCCGCGCAGCCGGCGAGCCAGGTGTCGTCGGTGGACGTCGCCTGCAGCTTGAGCGCGGTCTTCATGGTTCTCCAGGGGCGGAGGTCAACAGATTTGTCGGTGTGCTGATTACACACCAGGAGCGTCGGAGGCAAGGATGCCGGCCGCGGCGGGCGGCTTCAGGCCGGCGGCGTGCGGGCCTGGATGGCCGCCAGGATGTCGATGGGATCGGCCAGAGCGCCGACGCCCTCGTCCCCGCAGGCGAGGCGCTTGGCGGTGGGCGCGACGAAGCTGTAGCGGTCCAGCTCGCCCAGCCAGCCCACGTTCCGCTGGGTGACCGGGTGCAGCCACATCTCGGTGTTCATGGCCGGGGCGAGCACGCAGGGGGTGCCGCGCCGCAGCGCCATGAACACGGTGGTCAGGGCGTCGTCGGCCAGCCCGCAGGCCAGCTTGGCGAGCACGTTGGCCGTCGCCGGGGCCACGCAGGCCACGGTCGCCCACTTCGCCAGCTCGATGTGGTCGATCCCGCCCGCCCCGGCGCCCTCGAAGGTGTCGGTCATCACGGGTCGACCGGTCAGGCCTTCGAAGGTCACCGGGCCGACGAAGCGGGTGGCGTGGGCGGTCATGATGACCTGGACGGCATAGCCGGCCTTCATGGCGAGGCTGGTCAGCTCGCAGGCCTTGTAGGCCGCGATGCCTCCCGTCACGCCGAGCAGCAGTCGCATGGGGTCTCCCGGGAGCGGAGGGGGCCGGGGCCTTGCTGGCCGACCCCGTATCGGCCCATTATTCCGCTGCAAGGAGGTTGCACATGCCCCAGGACGTCCGGCGGATTCAGGTCGACGGGGTCGGGATCCGCGTGGAGCAGGGCGGCAGCGGCGACGGCGCCCCCGTCGTCTTCGTCCACGGCTGGCTGCGCGCTGCCCAGGAGTGGCGCTACCTGTTGCCCCACTTCCAGCAGGTCGCGCGCTGCGTGGCGCTGGATCTGCCGGGCTGCGGCGGCTCCGACGCCCCCGAGGACGCCCCCTACACCGTGCCCTGGCTGGCCGACGTCCTGCGGGGCACCCTGGACGCCCTGGGCATCGAGCGGGCGCGGCTGTTCACCCACGGTCTGGGGGGCGCGGTGGGCATCCGCCTGAGCCTGGACCACCCCGAGCGCGTCGAGCACCACGTCTCCGCGTCGCCGTCGACCTTCCCCAACCCCCTGGAGGGCCTGCGAGGGCGCTACATCACGCGCTCACCGCTGGGGCAGGTCGGCGCGCGCTGGTTCTTCACCCGGGAGCGGGTGCGGCGCATGCTGCTGGACCGGCAGTACCACGAGCCGCTCCGGGTGGACGACGCCCTGATCGACGCGGTGATGGCGCCCCTGGAGCGCCCCGGGGGGCGCGACGCCGCCTGGAAGCTGTTGCTGGCGGACATGGACCCCGGGCTGGGGGACGACCTGCCCGCCCTGCGCGTGCCCACGACCCTGATCTGGGGCTACAGCGACAAGGTCAACCTGGTGGATCTGGCCAAGCGGCTGGAGGCCGAGCTGGAGTGCGTCGTCCTCAACCAGATCCCGAACTGCGGCTACCAGGCCATCGAGACCCGCCCGCTGTCGGTGGCGATCTACGCGGCCCGCGCCTTCGGGCTCCCGCTGCCCGAGGGCATCGAAGACGGCCACCCTACGCCCGGGACGATGAACTTCGCCTGAGCAGACCGAGGGCGAAGAGCGCCAGCCACCACGGGCCGGCGGGCGCCGCGCCGCAGGCCCACACGCTGCTGCGCGGCTCGACGTGCGGGGCCGCAGGCGTGGGGTCGGAGTCTTCCGTGACGTCGGTGTCATCGGGATCGTCGGTGTCATCAGGCGCTGAGGAGGGGGGCTCGCCCAGGCGCAGGATGCCGTACCCGAAGAGGTTGTCGGGGCCGGGGTCGCTGCGGTCCTCGGTGTGGGCGCGCAGCCAGTCCGCCAGGGCGCCGGGATCGGACGCGAGGCCAGCCTGGAGCACGAGGGCCGCCGCGCCGGTGACGTGGGGGGTCGCCGCGCTGGTGCCGCCGAAGCCGGAGGGGCTGGTCGCCGTGCGCACGTAGCTGGGGGCGGCGAGGTCGGGTTTGAGGCGGCCGTCGTCGGTGGGCCCGCGGGAGGAGTAGTCCATCAGGCGGTTGTCCTCCCAGTCCCAGGCGGCCACCGACACCACGTTGTGGCCGTCGGCCGGCAGGGTGAGGGTGCCAGGGCGGGTGGCGTAGGCGTCGGGCAGCCCCTCGTCGGCGTAGATCCAGACCGTGAGGCCCTCGGGGGTGCCGCTGTACAGCTCGATGGAGAGGGTGGCGGCGTCGCCCCCGTCGTCCAGCTCACAGTCGACGTGCTCGTAGGGGTCGTCGTCGCCGTTCTGGAAGCCCCGGCTGGTGCCACAGCGGGTCCCGTTGCTGTCCTGGACGAAGAGGTCGAGGTCGGTGCTGGCGCCGGCGAAGGGCTCGCTCCAGCGGATGGAGACCTCGACCTCCCCCTCGTCGCCGTAGATCGGGAAGTCCTCCAGGCCCTCGATCTCCAGCCAGCCGTCGCCGTCGGTGTCGGTGACCGCGCCGATGTGGTAGTTGCCGACCTCGTTGCCCGCCGCCGACATCCACGCGGTCCCGCCGTCGACCAGCCGGTCCACCGCCTCGGTCCACGGGCTGGTGCCGTCGGCGTGCCAGACGTTGTCGAAGCCGATGGAGGCGTTGACCACCGCCGCGTCGCTGTCCGCGATGCGCATGAGCGCCACCATGAACTCGACGTCGGTGTCGAAGCTGTAGAGGTCGAGCGCGGCGTCGGGGGCCATGTCGTGGACGATCTCGGCGACGTCGGTGCCGTGCTCGGAGCTGCGCCAGGTGGCCCGCAGGTCCGCGTTCACCGCGTCGGGCAGCTCGGTGCCCAGCAGGTCCTCGTAGCCGTCGAAGCCCACGTCGAGGATGGCGACGCGCACGCCCGCGCCGGTGAACCCGGCGGCGTGCCAGTCCTGGTCGAGCACCTCGGCCACCCCCTGGGACGTGACCTCCTGGGGGTGGGGTCGGTAGGGGCGGCGGATGAGGCGCACCCCCGGCGCGGCGGCGGCCTTGCCCAGCTCGGACCAGGGCAGGCGGAGCTGCACCCAGGGGGCGGCGACGGCCTCGACGGTGGCCCCGGGCGCCGCGGCGAGCAGCGGGCCGACGTCGGCGCCGGGGGCCAGCTCGGCGACCACCTGCACCTCGCCCGTCGGCGCGCCGTCAGCGACGCGCTGCGCGAGGTCCCCCCGCAGCACCGGGTTGCCGCTGGCGTTCAGGGGCTGGCCGGCGGGCGGCGGCGCGGCAAGGGCGATCCCGAGCAGGGCCCACATCAGGGGGCCTCGATGCGCGGGCTGTCCTCCAGAGCAGAGGAGAGGAATGCGCGGACCATGAGCGTGGCCTCCTGCAGCTCGAAGATCACGAAGTGGTCCTGATCCGGGAACTGAGCCAGCGCTCCGGTCAGGGCCCGATCATCATACGCCCGAAGGTTGTCGACCGCCGGCAGGGAGACCGTGCCGAGGCCGGCCAGGACGTGCGCGTCGTTGAGGTGCTCGGCCGGCTGCACGATGGGCAGGCCCGCGGCGGCGGCCAGCGCCTCGGTGGTGATGGGCGGGGTGTGCTCGTCCTCCATGCCCTCGGTCATCAGCACCGACACGGGCGGGAGGCCCAGCGGGCCCTCCTCCTGGAACCACCACGGGGCGTAGCTCAAGGGGTCGGTGACGTCTGTGAGGGTCTGGATGAGCGCGACGGTGGGGTGGAGCAGGTCCAGCTCCTCGTCGTAGTCGAAGTCCAGGGCCTCGCGGAGCAGGGCCTCGATGTCGAGCCCGCCCTGCTCGCGGTACACCACGGTCATGGACATGCCGCCGCCCGCCCCGGAGAGCATGGCCGCGCGGATCCGGTCGCTGATGAAGGGCAGGGCGATGGCCCCGGTGATGCCCCCCTGGGAGTGCCCCATGAACGCCACGCGGTCGGGGTTCAGGGGGAGGGGCTCGCCGTCGGCGTCGAAGACGTGCTGCCGCCCGGTGAGCACCGTGGCCAGGTAGACGGTGTCCAGCGCCCCCTGGCGGAAGTTCGTGCGCCCCGAGCGGGGGTTGAGGAAGTTGAAGGTGTGCAGATCGGGGATGGTGCCCGGGGTGGCGCGATCGTCGTGCAGGGGCTGGGCCACGCCCATGACCGCGAAGCCGGCTCGGGCCATGTTCGCGGCCGGGCTGGTGGTGTAGCGGGTGGAGCAGCAGCTCTGGTGGTCGCCGCCGGTGCCGTGGGCGTAGAGCACCAGCGGCCAGCCCCCCGGCGGGGTCTCGGTGTTGATGGGGATCGTGAGCGAGAAGGCCACGCGCTCCCAGGCGTAGATCTCGTGCCAGCCGTCCTCGCCGCGCTCGAAGCCGCCGCCCTCGCTGGCGTAGGGGCGCTCGCCGTGCTGCCACACCGGCAGGAACAGCCGCCCCTCCCACAGCTCGAAGAACTGGTTGCGGGTCACGAAGGTGAGCGGCTGATCCAGCTCCTGCTGGCCCAGGTGCTCCCGGATGCGCCAGGAGAGCTCCTCCATCTCGGAGGTGGGGCGCTGGGTCGTGAACACGGTGAGCGCGGCCACCCGCTCCATGGGCACGCCCATCTCGAAGAGCGCGAGGCGGGCGGGCTCGTAGGTGTCGGCGTAGTCGGGGTTGGCCGGGTCGAACAGCTCGTCCACCGCGGGGTTTCGTGAGGCGATGTCGGTGGTGACCACCGCGGCGTAGGTGGTCTCCGGGCGCAGGGGCCAGCCCCAGATGGGCCCGAAGGCGAGCAGGTTCTCGGGCTGGTAGGCGGTCTCGGCCTCCTGGAAGTCCCACTGCACCGGCACGCGCTGGCCCCAGGTGGGCGAGTACGGGTCGACGTCCACGATGAAGATGGGGCTGTCCAGTTCGAGGGAGCCGGCGGGGTCGGGCAGGGCGCTGACGTCGATGGGCGCGTCGAAGCGGAAGAAGGCCGGCGCGTTGTTGCTCGCGCCCTCGATCACCTCGTCGGCCAGGGCGGTGTACTCGGCCAGCAGCTCGATCTCATCGGCCTTGGGGAAGCCGTCGAAGGTGGGGCCGCCGTTGGGGCCGGAGGCCTCGACCGAAGGCCACGGGTAGTCGAAGAAGCCGCCGTCGAGGTCCATGAAGGGCTGGGGCAGGGAGGGGCGGCAGGCCAGCAGCAGCGCGGGGAGCAGGAGCACGGGGGCCTCGGGGGATTCCACGGGAGGGAGGGCCGTCCTGGCGGGGGCTCCTTCATGGAAGGTTGACATGGCGATGTCTGTGAATCCAAGTATCCTGTCTGACGTTGAAGCAGGTAGGCTCGATGACCATGACACCACGCACCCTGCTCCTGCTCGCGCTCCCGCTGGGGGCGTGCCAGGGCAAGTTCAGCCTGGCCGGCGGCCCGGAGCCCGACGCGCGGCTGACCGCCGATGTGTTCACCTGGGAGTGCCAGGATCCCTACACCGAGCAGGTCTTCCAGGGCGTCTTCTCGTTCGACGTGTCGCTGGAGTACGCCCCCGACACCCTCCAGGATCGCGTGCTGCCCGGCGCGGGCGGCTGCTCCGAGGGCCTGTCGATGTTCCCCTATGACGCCGGCGAGGGCGGCGAGGACCTGCCGGGCCTCTCCAGCGCGCCGACCTGGACCACCGGGGATCAGAGCGGCCGCTTCGAGCGGCTCGGCCCGGGCTTCTACCTCGACGAGGTGCTGTCCAACGTCCACTCCTGCGCCGACGCCGCCGAGATGCTGGGCGACGGCCTGACCCTGGACGACGCGGGGCCCCTGACCGGGGTCACGGCGCCCCCGGCGGGCAGCATCGCCTGGGTGGACACCGACATCACCGACGACGACGGCGATCGGCAGATCACCTTCGGCGAGACCGTCGACGTGACCTGGGACGCCAGCGACTGGGATGAAGCCTGGCTCCAGATCCGCCAGGAGCGCGAGGGCGAGGCCTGGGGCACGGTGACCTGCGCCGCGGGCAGCGGCGACTCGTTCACGATCACCGACGACGTCTGGGATCTCCTGAACGAGCAGCTCAACGTCGAATTCATCAACCTCTACGTCGGCTTCCAGAACTCGGATGTCCAGGAGACCGACGACGGCCTGCAGGTCGAAGTGGTTACTCGGGGTACGCACGTCCTCGTCGTGCAGGAGCTTTGATCCGGCTGGACGATTTCCGGCTCTCCCGACCACCCGACTTTGACAGGATGCGGTAGGCGATGGTAACCCTGTTCGGCTTGCCCAGGGGATGGCGATGATCAGCAAGACCGTCCTCGTGGTGGACACCAACCCCACGACACACCAGCGCGTGCAGGAAGCCTTCGACAACACGGGGTTCACCGTGTTGCGCGCTACCGGTGCCGGCGACGCTCAGGCCTGCGCCGACGCGCGCTCCATCGACCTGGTGTTCGCGGCGGTGCGGCTCCCCGGCGGGCACACCGGCTACGACCTGGCCCGGACCCTGCGCGAGCAGCACCCCGCTGCGCTGGTGTATCTGCTGGCCGGCGGCTTCGAGGTGTACGACGCCGAGCGCGCCGCCGAGGCCGGCGTCGACGGCCAGATCAAGGTGCCCTTCACCGCGCGCTCCCTGCGCAGCCGGGTGGAGGAGTCCCTGGGCCCGCTGGCGCTGGGCAAGCTCCCCGCCCAGCCCGAGCCCCAGGCGGTGGCCGTGACCCTCGCCCTGGCCGACGACGACGACGATCTGCCCCCCACGATCCCGGCGCCCGCCACCGCCCCCCCGGTGCAGCCCCCGCCGGTATCCGAGGAGCGGCTGGCCACCTTCATTCCCCGTGACCATCGCTACGTGGAGCACGTCGCGGTCGATCCGGCCACCATCGGGCCGGCGCTCGAGCGCGCGATCCTGGAGGTCCTCCCGGAAGTGGTTGAAGGGATCCTGCGCAACGCGCTGGTGACCTCGCCGAACTTCCGGGACCTGGTCGCGGAGGCGGTCGCCAAGGCGGTCGCCGAGACCCTGCCGGAGGCCCTGGCCGAGAAGGCCTAGGCGCGCCTCCGCTCGGGAGCTCCCGGCGCACCCTGCCGCGCAGGTCGCGCGGCAGGACAGCTCCCCCGATTCGGTTTATGAACCATCCCCACCCGGCGGCCGCCGCGCCGCCGCCGAGGAGATCTGCTGTGTCCACCCAAGAAGACGCGCTCCCCAGGACCTACGACGCCCACGCCGCCGCCGCCCGCTACTACCCCCGGTGGGAGGCGGACGGCTGCTTCGTGGGCGACCCCCACCAGCCCGGCCCGGGCTTCTCCATCGTCATCCCCCCGCCCAACGTGACCGGCAGCCTGCACATGGGCCACGCGATGGACAACGTGCTCCAGGACATCCTGGTGCGCTACAAGCGCATGGACGGCTACGCCACCGTCTGGATCCCGGGCACCGACCACGCCGGCATCGCCACCCAGCTCGTGGTGACCCGCGCCCTGGCCAACGAGGGCATCGACCGCCACGACCTGGGCCGCGAGAAGTTCATCGAGCGGGTGTGGGTGTGGAAGGCCGAGTACGGCGCCCGCATCACCCACCAGCTCCGCATGCTCGGCGTGAGCTGCGACTGGTCCCGCGAGCGGTTCACCATGGACGACGGCCTGTCCCGGGCCGTGCGCCACGTGTTCGTGAAGATGTACGAGGAGGGCCTCATCTACCGGGACCACCGCCTGGTGAACTGGGACCCCCTGGGCCGCACCGTGCTCTCCGACCTGGAGGTGGAGCACGAGGAGAACTACAACGGCGAGCTGTTCTCGTTCGCCTACCCGCTCTCCGACGGATCCGGCGAGATCGTGGTGGCCACCACCCGGCCCGAGACGATGCTCGGCGACACCGCCGTGGCCGTGCACCCCGAGGATCCGCGCTACAAGCACCTCATCGGGCAGACCGTGCACAACCGCCTGGTGGACCGCCACATCCCCATCGTCGGGGACGACATCCTGGTGGACCCGGCGTTCGGCACGGGTGCGGTGAAGATCACCCCGGCCCACGACTTCAACGACTTCGAGTGCGGCAAGCGCCACGACCTGGAGATGATCAGCATCTTCGATGAGGCGGCCACGGTGAACGCCAACGGCGGGCGCTTTGAGGGCCTGGACCGCTTCGACGCCCGGAAGGCCGTGAAGCAGGCCTTGCACGAGCTGGGCCTGACCCGGGGCACGAAGCCGCACCTGATGTCGGTGGGGCGCAGCCAGCGCGGCGGCGCCATCGTGGAGCCCATGCTGTCCACCCAGTGGTACGTGAAGATGAAGCCCCTCGCAGCACCAGCCATCGCGGCGGTGGAGCGCGGCTACACCCGCTTCGTGCCCCGGGGCTGGGAGAACACCTACTTCGCCTGGATGCGCGAGATCCGGGACTGGTGCATCTCCCGGCAGCTCTGGTGGGGCCACCGCATCCCGGCGTGGTACTGCTCCAGCTGCGACCACGTGACCGTGGCCCAGGACGACCCCGAGGCGTGCGCGGGCTGCGGTGGCACGGCGCTGCGTCAGGACGAGGACGTGCTGGACACCTGGTTCTCCAGCGCCCTGTGGCCCTTCTCCACGATGGGCTGGCCTGACGACACGCCCGAGCTGCGCAAGTGGTACCCCACCTCGGTGCTGGTGACCGGCTTCGACATCATCTTCTTCTGGGTGGCCCGGATGATGTTCTCCGGGCTGCACAACATGGGCGCGGTGCCCTTCCACCAGGTGTGCATCCACGGCCTCGTGCGCGACGAGGACGGCAAGAAGATGTCGAAGACCTCGGGCAACGTGGTGGACCCGCTGATCACCATCGAGAAGTTCGGGTGCGACGCGTTCCGCTACACCCTGGCCTTCCACGCCACCCAGGGCGGCGACATCAACTGGGGCGACCGGCTGGTGGAGGTGTCCAGCCGGTTCACCAACAAGATCTGGCAGGCCTTCCGGTACATGAGCATGAACCTGGAGGGCTACGACCCCGACCAGCCGGCCACCCCCTCGGTCTACGACCGCTGGATCCTGGCCCGCGCCGGGGTGGCCACCGCCCGGGTGCGCGCGGCTCTGGAGGAGTTCCGCTTCGACCAGGCCGCCCAGGAGCTGCACGCCTTCATCTGGGACGAGCTGTGTGACTGGTACCTGGAGTTCTCCAAGCCGGCCATCTATGGCGGCGGAGAGGCCCGCCAGGCCGCCCAGCAGACCCTGGTGACCGTGTTCGGGGCGGTGGCCCGGCTGATGCACCCCATCATGCCGTTCTTGTCCGAGGAGCTGTGGCAGCGGCTGCCGGGCACGACGGGCTGGGTCATGCAGGCCCGCTACCCCCGGCCCGACGACCCTGAGTGGGGCAGCGCCACCGACATCCTCCACCAGGTGAGCGGCCTGCAGGAGGCCATCACCGCGCTGCGCCGTCTGCGCGCCGACATGGAGATCTCCCCAAAGGTGGCGTTCGACCTGAGCGCACGCGGCGAGCGGGCCGCGGACCTGTCCCGCTTCGCTGACGCCCTGGCGCACCTGGCCAACGTCCAGTCGGTGTCGCTGCTCGACGGGGATCCCCCCGAGGGCGCGGCCACGGCCATCGCCACCGGCCTGGAGATGTTCATCCCCCTGGAGGGCGTGAAGGACCTCGGCGCCGAGCGGGAGCGCCTGGCCAAGGAGATCGGCAAGGCCGCCAAGGACGTGGCCGACCTGGAGAAGCGCCTGGGCAACCCCGGCTTCGTGCAGAAGGCCCCCGCGCACGTGGTCGAGGGCTTCCGCGAGAAGCTCGCGGTGGCCCAGGAGAAGCTCACGCAGCTCCAGGCGTCCCACGAGGCGCTGGGCGCATGACCACCCTGGAGCTGGTCCGCCGGGCCCTGGACGAGGATCTGGGGCCTGGCGACGTCACCACCAGCGCCTGCGTCGATCCGACGCTGCGCGGCACCGGGCGGATCCTCGCCAAGCAGGCGCTGGTGCTCTCGGGCACGGTGCCGGCGGCGCTGGCCTTCAACGAGCTTGGGGTGCGCGCCACCGCGCACCTGCCCGACGGCAGTCGGGTCCAGCCCGGGCAGGTGGTGATGGCGCTGGAGGGCCCCCTCGCGGGCATCCTGCAGGCCGAGCGGGTGGCGCTGAACTTCCTCATGCGCCTCTCGGGCATCGCCACCCACACCGCCAGCGTGGTCGAAGCCGCCCAGGGCCGCGTCCGAGTGGTCTGCACCCGCAAGACCACCCCCCTGCACCGCAGCCTGGAGAAGGCCGCGGTGCGGCACGGCGGCGGCCACAACCACCGCCACGGGCTGTACGACGGCGTCCTGATCAAGGACAACCACCTCGTCGCGGCGGGCGGGGTCAAGGCGGCGGTCGCCCGGGCGCGGGCCGTCGCCCACCACCTCATCAAGATCGAGGTCGAGGTCGAGACCCTGGAGCAGCTCCGCGAAGCTCTGGAGGCCGGCGCAGACGTGGTGCTGCTCGACAACATGAGCGACGCGCAGCTCGCCCGCGCGGTCACCCTGGCCGCCGGGCGCGCCCTGACCGAGGCCTCCGGCAACATGGACGCCGCCCGCATCGCCCGCATTCGGGACCTTGGGCTGGACATGATCTCGGTGGGCGGGCTGGTGCACCAGGCCCGGTGGGTGGACCTCTCCCTCAAGCTCGATCCCCGGCCGGATGCCTGACGCGCTGGACGGCGCGCGCCTGGCGGCGGGGCTGAAGACTCCGGTCCGTCTCCTGGCGCGCTGCACCTCCACCAACGCCCTGGCGAGGGAGATGGGTCACGCGGGCGCGCCCCACAGCCAGCTCGTGGTGGCGGAGCACCAGACCGCCGGGCGGGGCCGCCAGGGGCGCACCTGGGACGCGAAGCCAGGGGAGAACCTGCTGTTCTCCCTGCTGCTCCGACCCCCGCTGCCCCCCCGGGACGCACCGCTGCTGTGCCTCGCCGCAGCGGTGGCCCTGGCGGAGACCCTCGACCTGGGCATCAAGTGGCCCAACGACCTGCTGGACCCCCAGGAGCGCAAGGTCTCGGGCATCCTGGCCGAGATGGAGGCCCGGCCCGGTCGCCTGGCCTTCGTGGTGTTGGGCGTCGGGGTGAACGTCAACCAGGCCGCGTTCCCGCCGGAGCTTCCCCGCGCCGCCTCCCTGGCGATGCGGGACGGCCCCCAGGACCGCACGGCGCTGCTGCTGCGCGTGGTGCCGGCCATCCTGGCCCGCTGCGCCCAGTTGCAGGCCGACCGGGTCGGCGTGCTGGACGCCTGGCGGGGCCGGGCGGTGACCCTGGGGCGGCGGGTGCGGGTGGGCGCGGTGGAGGGCGTCGCCCGCGCCCTGCAGGAGGACGGCGGGCTCGTCGTGGACACCGCGCAGGGCCCCCGTGTGGTGCTGGCCGGCGACGTGGAGATGGTCGGATGAGGCGGGTCCGGTTCACCGACCCCTACGCCCGGGACGACGCGCCCGTCCGACCCCCGGGCCCCCCGTCCCCCGCGCTGCTCGACCTGCCGGTGGTCGACCCGCCCTGTGACCCCCCGGCCTTCGCCCCCAAGGACATCCCGGCCCGCGACCTGGACCCCGACGAGGCCGAAGCGCTGGACTGGGTCCGCTGGATCGGCGAGGTCGACGTCGCCCCCATCGCGGCCCACCTGCGCGCCCTCGGCCCGGGCTGGTGGTCGGCCGAGACCCAGGGGCGCATCAACGTCCGACTGGAGCGCCCGGCCCACGACGCCTGGGGCGTCCGATCCGCGCTGTTTGTCTTCTCCGACGACTTCCTGGAGCGGGTCCTGGAGCTGCCCCTTTGGACGGACCCCACCTGGCGGCGGCTGCTGGCGCCGGTGTTCGCGGCGGCGGGCGCGCGCCCCGAGCGGGTGGTGCGCTGCCTGCTGGCCCGCCTGGCCCCGAACCACCGCATCCCCGCGCACCACGACTCCGGTCCCTGGGTCGAGCGGACCCGTCGGTTCCACCTGGCGATCCGCACCGACGAGCGGGTGGTGTTCGGCGTCGGCGTTCGCAGCAGCCGCATGCGCCGGGTGCGCTTCGCCGAGGGCGCGCTCATCGAGCTGAACAACGCGGCGACCCACGCGGTGGACAACCTCTCTGACGTCGACCGGGTCCACCTGATCTTCGACGTGCTCGACCGGGGCGCGCCCCCGCCCCGCCTCCGCTGCGAGCCCGGGGAGCCGGTGGTGCAGACCCGGCGCAGCGTCGACCGCGCGCGCGACGCCGGCCGCCGCCCCTGGCCGTCCTGGATCATCCTGGGCGCGCAGAAGTGCGGGACGACCTCCCTCTTCAACTACCTGCACCAGCACCCCCTGAGCTGCCGGGGACGCCTCCGCGAGACCCACTTCTTCGACTGGCGCTGGCCCCGAGCGGGCAGCGACGCCGAGCGCCTGGAGCGCTACCGCGCCCTGTTCGACGCCGAGCGCCTGCACCGGCACCCCAGTCTGCTCACCGGGGAGAGCACCCCCAGCTACCTCCTGCTCGGCCACCGGGTCATCCCGCGCATCCGCCGCCTGCGGCCCGACGCGCGGCTGATCATCGCGCTGCGGGACCCGGTCGAGCGGGCGTGGTCCCAGTACCGCATGACCGTGGACCCTGAGGGCACCGACCGCCAGCGGGCGCTGCGGGGGGCCGCCGGCTGGGGCCAGCGCAGCTTCGCGGAGCTGGTGGACGAGGCCGCGCAGGAGCTGGAGGCGGCCGGGGTCACCCCGAGGACCCCGCCGGCAGCGTTCCTCGCGCTCTGGGACGCGAGGGTGGGGGACATCCACCACGGCGGACACTCCCTGCTGGCCCGGGGCCTCTACGCGCTCCAACTCCAGCCCTGGCTGGCGGCCTTCCCCGGGCAGGTCCACGTCGTGCGGATCGAGGACTTCGCCACCCCCGAGGGCGCGCGCCGCCAGATGGAGGCGCTCTACGCCCACGTCGGCCTGCCGCCCATCCGCCTGCCCGACCCCACGCCCAGGAACACCCGCCCCAGCCCCCCCATGCCGCCCGAGGTCGAGGCTCGCCTGCAGGACCTCTATGCGCCCTACAACCAGCGCCTGGAGGCGATGACCGGGATCAGCTGGGTCCGTTGAGCGCGGCGGAGAGCCGAGAGGCCGCGCGGATGGGCACCCCGCACGCTCCATCTGTGCAGACGTAGGCGCGGACGCCGTCGTCGGGGATGGGCCTGTGGTTCACCGCTGGGAACGCCGAGAGTCGTGGCGTGAGCTGCGGCGTCAGGGTGACGAGGGTGCAGCGCGGCCGCCAGCGCTGGTGGTACACCGCGCGCATCGCGGCGACCTCGGGGTGGCGGGGGTCGGCGGTGGCGAGCACCACCTCGGTCATGCCGGCGTGGGGAAGGTCGAGGGCCCCCAGCGAGGCCAGCCGCGCGGTGACCCGGGCGGCGGTGCCCTCCAGGGGCGGCGCCCAGGTCCGGGCGATGCGGAGGGCGGCCAGCAGGTCGTCCGGTTCGCCCCCCGCCTCGTACCGGGACAGCAGCGCGTCCGCGCCCGTCGGGGTGTCCGGGGCAGCCTGCTGGCGCGCGGCGTGCAGCAGGCGGGGGAGGTCGAGCAGGCGGCCGGCCTCGACCCGGTCGTCGAGCGCGGTCGCGTCCTGGGCGGCGGCCCGGATGGCCTCGGCCAGGGGTGGATCCACCAGCGCCGCGCAGCGGGCGAGGGCGCGAATCCGCCCCGGCCGGGGCGGGGCCTCCAGCAGGGCCTCGACGGCCTCGCTCAACACACGACCCGGCACCCTGCCCGCGAGCGCCTCGACCGCGAGGCGCTCTGCGCGCTCCGGCGTCACAGGCCCGGGAAGTGGGCGCGCATCTGGAGCCCCCGCAGCGTGGTGTGCTGGGCGCTGCTCAGCGCCCCCGCGGTCTGACGCTCCCGCGAGGCCTCCGCGAGCTGCTCCTGGAGCCGATGCATCGCCCGGGGACTCAGGCCGCCGGCCTGGGCCTCGCGCAGGGTGTCGAGCAGCAGGGTCTCCGCGTCCTGGGCCTGCCCCTCGAGCTGGAGGATCTGGGCCAGGCTCATGGCGTGCTCGGCCAGGGCGTGGGGGTCGCGGACGGGCCCGCCGCGCAGGTCCTCCAGGCCCCGGCGCAGGATGTCCTTGGCCTCGTCGGTGCGGCCCTGGGCCAGGTTCACCCGGGCGAGGCTGTAGCGCAGCGCGGCGCGGGCGCGGGGGTGCTCGCCCAGGGCCCGCATCTCGGAGAGCCCCTCCAGGAGCAGCCGCTCGGACTCCTCGGTCCGCCCCTGGGCCAGGATGCACATCGCCAGCCAGCAGCGCGCCTTGCTGGTGGCGTCCTGCGGCGCGCGGGACCGTCGGCGCTGGTCCAGGGCGGTGCGGAAGAGGGCCTCGGCCTCGGAGCAGCGGTTCTGGGTCATCAGGGTCTGCCCGAGGTGGATGCGGGTGCGGCTCACCCGGCGGATGGAGTGACCCACCCGCTCGCGCTCCTGCAGCTCCATGCGCAGCAGCCGCTCGGCGTGGGCGGCCTCGCCCTGGTCCAGCAGGGTGACCGCCATGCGGCTGAGCCCGCTGGCCAGCGAGACGTCGGGCGGCAGGTGCTGCTCCCACAGGACCATCGCCCGGCGCAGGGTGCGCTGGATGGCGACGTCGACCAGCTCGCGGGCCCCCTGGAGGTCGCCGTCGAGGCGGCGCTGGCCGGCCAGGCGGATCTGCGCGTGGGCCAGCTCGACGCCGATGCGAGCGAGGCCCGCGGGCGGGAAGCCCTCGGGGGGCGTGTCCAGCAGGGGAGCGAGGCGGTCGAGGGTGTGATCGAGCACCTCGATGGCGGCGTCGCGGCGGCCCGCCGCGATGTAGACCTGGGCCATCGCGTTGCGGGCGCGGGCGTAGAGCTCGGCGGGCAGCCGCGGGGCCAGCCGCAGGTCGGTGAGCACATCCCGGAGCACCGCCTCGGCAGCGGCGAGCTGGTGGGCCTGGAGCAGCCGCTCGGCCTCGCGGACGCGGTCGACGGGCGCAGGCTTCGGGGTTCGACGGGGGATGTCGGGCATGGAGGCGCGCCTCCCGAGGGCGGAGAGGGACATGGAGACCTTAACGGTGTGTTTCTCCCGGGGAAAACGGTGTTTGTCCCCGCACCGGTGTCCGACGGCGCCGCCCCGCCTGGCGGCCCGCTCAGGAGGGGGCCGTAAGATCGGGTGTAACCCGGGCGACCCGCGATCGTTGTGATCTCCCGAGGTTCGCCGCGGCGCTTCGAAGGACTGGCGCGCCCGCCGCGCCCTGTGGCGTCCAGGCGGCTCGCGTCGTGAAGCAGCGCTCCGTTGTCGGGCCTGGTAGCGCCCACGTCGCCCGGTTCGCTATACCAGAGGCGTGGCCCGCTCCTCCCGCTTCTCCGCCTGGCTGCGGAGGCTGTCCGGTGATCCCGCCCCCGACGAGGGCGCCACGCTGCTCTCGCGCGCCCGCACCGCCGCCCGACACGCCCGCCCGGCCGCTGAGCTGGCTCTGCTCGATCGCGGCACCATGCGCGCCTGGGTGCGCTACGTGCGCGCCATCGGCGGCAGCGTGGGGGTGGAGGCCGAGCTGGGCTACACTTCGCTGGTCCTCAAGGCCACCCGCGCCGACCCCAAGCTGGGGCGGGTGCTGGCCTTCACCGTGCCCGACCACCTCGCTCGGGTGTCCCCCGGCGTGCGGCTCGACTACCTCGACCTGCTGGATCTGGTGCTGGAGGAGCGCCCCTCGGCCATGGGCATGGTCGCCCGCACCCTGCCGGATCTCATGGAGCGCCTCTCCGGCCCTGCGCTGCGTCAGTTCCTGGTCCAGGGCCTGGAGATGCACGACGGCAACGAGCGGGTCGCCGAGTCCTGGTTCAAGCGGGAGAGCGACCAGGGCCGCCGGGAAATGGAGCGCCTGGCCTTCGGGCTCCCGCTCGCGGACGTCTCCCGCACCCTGACCCTCTACGCCCGCGCCCACTGCGGCGAGGACGTCCAGGTGCGCCCCGCGCCGGCCCCGCGCCCCGGCCAGACCGACGCCAACGCCTTCTCCGAGGGGCGGCACATCTACCTGCCGCCTCGGGTGGACCGCTACGGCGACGCGCGGGACTTCCTGATCTACCGGGTCCGCACCGCCCGCACGGCCGGGTACCTGGAGTTCGGGACCTTCAACCTCGATCTCCGAGAAGTGGAGGGCGAGTGGCCCCAGCGGTGGGAGGGCGAGACCGACCTGGAGCGCTTCCTGCGCAGCTTCTCCAACCGGGTGCTGGCCCGGGATCTGTTCGCGGTGGCCGAGGACGCCCGGGTCGAGGCCCGGGTGCGCGAGGAGTACCCCGGCGTGGCCCGGGACATCGATGTCCTGCGCCCCGACGAGCTGACCGAGCGCCCCGCCGTCGACGGCCTGGCCCCCGCCGAGCAGCTCATCGAGGCCCTGCTGCGGCGCTCCTGGGGGATCCAGGACGTCGAGGGGCTCTCCCCGGCGGTCGCCGAGGCGCTGGACGCGATCTGGGGCCAGCTCCAGCCCGCGATGGCCCTGGACGCCAAGGTGGAGGACGTCGCCGCGGCGGTCGCCCGGACCTACCCGGTGGCCCATGACCTCATGCGCACCGCCGAGGACGCTGGCGCCCCTGGCCAGGGCGCGTCAGGCTCCCAGGGGGGCCGGGGGCCCCGCGCGGACCTGCCGGAGATGGGGCGCGGCGGCGAGTCCGAGGGCGACGACGACTACCGGGGCCTGGAGGACCCGCTCACCGGCAGCCGGATCGCCCCCGAAGCCATGAGCACCGCCGACCGGGAGCAGGAGGAGGCCGCCCGCGCCATCCAGGAGGCGATGGCGGACGAGGGCCTCTCCTCCTCGCTGAGCGAGATCCGCCGCGCCCTGCGGGATCGCCAGCAGGGCCGCGACGACCACAGCTACGAGGAGATGGCCGCCTTCCTGGAGCGCATGCCCGCCCCCGAGGGCGGCCTCGTCGAGCAGCTCAACCCGGACGCGGCGCCCCCGCTGCCCGCCGCCGCCGGCCACGGCGTGGGCGACGCCCTGGATCCCGACGTCGACGCCGCCGCCCCCAGCATCCTCTACCGGGAGTGGGACGCCTCCATCGGCGACTACAAGCCCGACTGGGTGCGCCTGCGGGAGCACGTCCTTGCGCCGGGCGACCGCAGCTTCACCGAGGGGGTCATCGACGAGCACGGCCCCGCCATCCGCGCGCTGCGCCGCCGCTTCGAGGCGCTGCGCCCCCAGGCCATGCGGCGGGTGCGCGGGCTGACCGACGGCGACGAGCTGGACCTGGACCGGGTCATCGAGGCCCGGGTCGCCCGCCGGGCCGGCTCCAGCCCCCCCGAGCGCATCTACGCCCGTCACCAGCGCGACCAGCGCGACGTCGCGGTGGCCTTCCTGCTGGACATGTCGTCGTCCACCAACGAGCTGGCCGGGGAGGGGACCCGCCCCATCATCCAGGTCGAGAAGGAGGCCCTGGTGCTCATCGCCGAGGCCCTGGACGCCATCGGCGACGCCTGCGCCATCTACGGCTTCTCCGGCTACAGCCGCGAGCACGTCGCGTTCTACATCGCCAAGGACTTCTCCGACCCCTATGACGACCGCGTCCGGGAGCGCATCGGGCGCATCACCTGGAAGATGGAGAACCGCGACGGCGCCGCCATCCGCCACGCCACCGCCCGGCTGGCCGCCTGCAACGCCCGCAGCCGGCTCCTCATCCTGCTCTCGGATGGGCGCCCCCTGGACTGCGGCTGCGACCAGTATTACGACCACTACGCCCAGGAGGACACCCGGATGGCGCTGCGCGAGGCCCGGAACGTGGGCGTGCATCCCTTCTGCATCACGGTCGACCCCCGCGGCGAGGGCTACCTGGAGGCGCTGTACGGCGAGGTCGGCTACATCGTGATCGAGCAGGTGGGCTCGCTGCCTGAGAAGCTGCCCCGCATCTACTGGCGGCTGACCCGATGAGCGCCGACTGGCTGCGCGCGCAGCTCCACGGCCCCGCTGACCCCCGGCCCTTCGAGGAGGTCGCCGAGATCAGCTTCGTCCCGGTCCAGGACGGCTCCCTGCGGGTCCTGCGCACCCGACCTGCGGCGCCCACCGGCCGCCCGGTGGTCCTCATCCCGGGCTTCGGGGCCACCGTCGCGAGCTGGCAGGACTTCTACGCGCTGACCCAGGCCCGGGTGGAGCTGATCGTCATCGAGACCCTGGAGAAGCGCACCACCACGCTCACCACCGAGCACCCCGACTTCTCGGTGGGGGCGATGGCGCGGGACATCGGGCTGGCCCTGGACCACCTGGGGGTGAGCGGCCGGGATCACGTCCTGATGGGGAGCTGTTGGGGGGCCACGCTGGTCCTGGAGGGGCTCATGCGCGGGGCCTTCGACCCGCCCACCGTCGCGGTCTACGACCCGATGCACGCGATGTGGTTCCCCAAGCTGCTGCTGCGCTACCTCGCGCCCCACATCCCGCCGGAGCTGGTGGACCTCCTGCGGGCGCCGATCTCGGCCGTGGCCCTGCACGGCATGGATCAGCCTCGCCAGCGGGCCCGCGCCGAGTCCGCGATCGCCGCCGCCGACACCCTCCGGTGGTCCCGCGCCGCCGCGGCCGCCGCCGACGTCGAGCTGTACGGCCGCCTGGGGGCCATCGCGCGCGAGGTGCTGGTCTTCAATGGCTCCCACGACAAGGTCCACGACCGCAGCCACTACCCCCGCATCGCCCGGGAGCTGCCCCGGGGCCGCTTCTTCTTCCTGGAGGTCGACGAGGTGGAGCGGGAGCACCTGGCCGGGGTCATCGCGCTGGAGCTGGCGAAGACCCGCGCCGACGCGCCGGTCCCCGACACCCTGGCGGCCTTCGAGGTCGACCTGGAGCGGCCCGGTTCGGCTTGACCGGCGGCAGGCCGCGGACTACGGCACTCCTCGCCCATCCGTGGAGTCCAGATGTCCCGCATGTTGACCGCCGTCCTCGGCCTGACCGTCCTCTTCGCCTGCACCGGGGAAGCGCCCGTCGAGCCCCCTGCCGAGCCCGTCGCCCCCCCCGCGCCCAAGGCCGCCACGCTGCCGGTGAAGGGCGTGGTCGACGTCATCACGGTCAAGAACGAGACCGCCGAGGTCCCCGGCCGCATCGAGGGCGTGTCCGGCAGCCTGCAGATCGCCGACCTCGACCACTGGAAGGGCCTCGACGGCACCATCTCCGTGGACCTCGCCACCTGGAACAGCGGCCTGGAGCTGCGGGACAACCGGGTGAAGGAGACCTTCTTCGAGGTGGCCTCCCACGGCACGGCCACCTACGCGGTCAGCGGCGTCAAGGGCAACCCCGCCGAGCCGCTCGCCATCGGCGGCGCCCCGGCCGAGATGACCCTGGAGGGCCAGCTCACCTTCCACGGCGCCACCCACCCGGTCAGCCTGCCGATCAAGGTCGCCCGCACCGCCGAGCAGGCCTTCGTCGTGGAGTCCTCGGCCCCGGTGAAGCTTGACAGCGATCCGTTCGGCCTGTCCGAGCAGCGTGAGGCCCTGCGGGTCCTTTGCGCCCATGACTCCCTCTCGGCCGAGGTCACGCTGAGCGTCCGCGTGGCGCTGGGCGACGCGCAGATCCCGGGCACCGAGCCCCCCAGCGGCCAGCCCGAGGGCGCGGGCGAGGCCGACAAGGTCCCACCCGCCGAGAAGTAGCGCATCCCGTACGGTCGACGCCGTTCGAAATGGGGGGAGCCTGCGGCGCACCGGTGACGCCGCAGGCTCGAAGAGGTCGTGTCCTACCGATCCCGCTCGCCCTGCCGTTGGGAGGATTCGCGGCCCACCATTGGGTCACTACCCCTGAGAGAACAGGAAGGGATAGGACACGATGACCACGCCACCGCCCTTGGGCTCGGGGAAGGTGAGCGTGCGCACGGTGCTGAGCATGCAGCTCTCCACCGGCTCGGAGCCCAGGCTGCTGGACTTGACGTTCGCGCTGGAGACGTGCCCGTCCTTCGCGATGGCGAAGCTGAGCGTGATCTTGCCGCTCAGGGTCGGGTCCCTCGTCAGCTCGCGCTGGTAGCAGTAGCGGAACCGGGACAGGTTGCGCTTCATCACGGCGTCGATCTGTGCGCGATCGAGCGCACCCACCACGATGGACTTGCCGCCGGGGAGGACATCGGGGCCCTCACGCTTGCCGTCGCCGCCGGTGGGGGTGCCGTAGCCGTCGCCGGTGCTGCGCCCGTGGGTCCCCAGGCCGACGCCGGAGGCCACCCGGCCGCCGCCGCCCAGGCCGCTGCCCCGCGAGCCCCAGCCGGAGCCGATCTGGGTGCCCTTGGCGCCGATCAGCCCGCCGATGCCGCCGGTGATGGCCGAGTCCAGGCCCGAGCCGTTCAGCACGCCGTCCAGGCCGCCGTCGTCGGAGAAGACGCCCATGATGCCGGCGTTGTTGGCGACCTCCATGTCCGCCTGCCGCTGGGCCAGATCCCGGCCCCGGGCGCGCTCCATCTGGGCGTCGCGCTTGCCGCTCTTGCCCTCCTCGCGCTTCATGCGCTCTCCGGACTCGGTCTTGCGCTGCATCTCGGCCTTGGGGGCGGGCGGCTGCTCCGGGGGCTTGGCGAGCATCACCTCGGCGAAGCGGTCGGGGATGGCCATGACCTCGTTCTCGGCGCGCGGGGGCTGGGTGGCCGCCACGATGGTGAGCATCGTGCCGAGGAAGGTCGCGAAGACCAGCGAGCCCAGCATCGCGCCGTCCGGGGCGCGCCGGACGCCCGCCACCCGGCTCCCGGCCGCGACGGAGCGCAGCGCGAAGGTCGAGGGGCCGATGTCGGCGACGAGCTGCTCGCCGTCGCGGAGCGTGATGTCATACAGTCCCATGCCGCTGGGGGTCGCCCGGCCGCTGGTGAGCAGGGCGTCGAGCGGGGTGGACACGCCCTGGGCGTGCAGGGTGCAGCGCCAGCGGTCCGCCACGGTCACCGTGAAGCCCGCAGGGCCGGCGACGGCGAGGGGGAAGCCGTCCTCGGGGAGCAGCTCGGAGGCGACGGGGAACTCGGCGTCGAGGACGCCCAGAGTCACCTTTCCTTCGGCGTAGTGACGGACGTCCACCAGGGTCCCGCTCCAGGCCTGGGCCACCTCGAGCACGGGGCCGCGCTTGGGGTCGAGGCCCAGCGCGCCGCGGCCGGGGCCGGAGCCGGTGAGCTGGGCGACGGCGTCGTCGGAGCTGTGGAGGGCCTCCCGCCAGTCGTTGGTGGAGTCGTTGCAGAGCTGGGCCGTTCCGCGCGGGGTCGTCATCGCACACCTCGTCGTGTCTGTGTGGCGTCTCCCTCCTGGGCTGCTGAGGGGTTCGCCTGGGTTCTGGTCCTTGTGACAGGGACGACCGCGCGCAGTTCCGAGCCCCCCGGGGTGTTGAACAACGCTTGACAGAACGACTCAGATGCCCTGAATCATTCAGGATTTATTTCCGACCTGCCCGCCGATCTGCAAAGCAGGTGTCAACGCTCCTCGGGCGGGCGCCACCCGGAGCAGCCTCGGGTGAAGAACCCGCAGTCCCGGCAGGGGCGCGGCGCCTCGGCCTCGGTGACCGCGCGCTCCACCTCGGTCCAGCTCAGCCGGGCCATGTCCGCGATCTGCTCCAGCAGCGCCTCAAAGCCCGCCAGACGGGCGTCGTCGTAGGGGCCCAGCTCCACGGCCTCGGCCAGCTCGGTGAAGTAGAGCTGCGCGCTGCTGACGCCCCCATGACCGCGGCCGGACAGCACCTTGTTCGCCGCCCAGACGTAGCTGAGGAGCTGGGTCTCGTGGCGCTTCGCGGACTCCCGCGCGCCATGGGCAAGCGCCTCGGACTTATAGTCCAGCACGCTCCAGGCGCCGCTGTCGGGGTCCCTCCAGATGCGGTCCACCTTGCCGCGCACCACCAGATCCTTGTGGGGGATGCGGAAGGGCACCTCGGGCCAACCCGGTGCGCCCATCACCCGCTGGAGCCAGGGGTCGGCGGCGCTGCGGGCGAGGTGATCCAGCAGCCGGGGCAGGAGGCGCTCCACCTCATCAGCGGCGAGGCCCTCGGCGTGGGCGCGGGCCTCCCAGCGGGCGCGGGCCAGCTCGGGCTGGTCGGCCAGGCCGTCCTCCAGCAGGCTGTGGATGACCTCGCCGCGGGCCGCCGCGAGGGCCTCCTCGCGGACCTGGCGGCGGTTGACGTGCTCGGAGACCCCCAGCAGGTGCCGCCGGTACCACCGCGCCGGGCACTCCAGGTACAGATCCAGGCCCGAGGGGGAGACCTCGATCTCCCAGGTGGTGGCCAGGGGGGCCACGTTGCGGCGGGCGTCGCGGGTGGGCGAGGCCAGGGGGGCCGGCGCGGTGGTGCGCGGCACCGCCAGCTCGAGAAGGTCGTCGGCGTCGAGCACGTCGAGGTGGGCGCCGGGGATGGGCGGGGTGCCGTGGTGGCTCTGCACCATGTCCATCCAGGTGGCGGGCTCGCCAACGGCGCGGCTGTTCACCCGCCCCAGCAGCACGACGTGATCCCGGGCGCGGGTGGCGGCGACGTAGAGCAGGCGCTTGTGCTCGGCCAGCTCCTCGCGCTTGCGCACCTCGGCCAGCTCGCGCAGCAGGCCCGGCTTGACCCGGCGCTGAACCGCGGCATGGCGGTCGGGGGCGCGGCTGGCCATCTCCCAGCGTCCGTCCAGGCGGCGCACGATGAGGGGCTCGACCACCGGGCGGAGCAGATCGGCCAGCCCGGGGATGACCACCACGGGGAACTCCAGGCCCTTGGAGGCGTGCACCGTCATCAGCACCACCCGCGCGGCGGCGGGGGTGACGCTGGCCTCGGACTCCCGGGCGTTCTGGCGCACCTGCTCCACGAGCTGGCGGGCGACGTCCTCCAGGCTGCCCACGGACTGCTGGTCCATGGTGTGGACCAGACCGACGAGGCGGCGGGCGTTGGCCTCGGCCTGGCCGCCGTCGTCCTCCAGCCCGTAGAGGTGCCAGGCGGCGCAGTCGGCGATGAGCTGGTCCAGCAGCGCGGCGGGGGGCAGGCGGTCCCGCATGCGCACGAGGCGGCGCAGGCGCGTCTGGGCCTCCAGGATGGCGGGGGCGGTGCCCTCGGGCAGCTTGCGGAAGTCGAACCCGTCCAGGAAGCCCGTGCTGTAGAGGTCCTGGATGTGCTGGTCCTCCACGCAGAACAGCGGGGAGCGCAGGAGACCCACCAGGGAGGTGCGCTCCCGGTTGGCCAGGGTGTCCAGGGCGTTGACGAGGTCCATGACCTCGGGGCGGCGCCAGAAGCCCACGCCGCCGGCCACCACATAGGCGATGCCGTGCTCGCGCAGGGCGCTCTCCCACCGGCTGAGGTGGGTCCGGGCCCGGATGAGGATGGCGACCGGCGGGGAGGGGTGCTTCTCGCGGTTCAGGGGGTCGAGCAGGGCGAAGGGGCCGTCGGCGGTGAGGATCCGGCCCCCGATGAAGCGGGCGGCGACCTGGGCCTCCAGCTCGGCGGCCTCGGGGCCGGGGCGGGCGCTGTGCTGGACGAGGGTGATGCTGCCGCCGGGGGCGTCGGGGGGGTCCTCGCGGCCGGCGACCAGGGGCTCGTAGTGGGCCTCGAAGGCCGGTCGGGCCGGGGAGGGGCGCCCCAGCACGGTCATGAAGAAGTCGTTGAACCAGTCGATCAGCCGGGGGTGGCTGCGGAAGTTCTCCGGGAAGACCTGCGGCTCGATGCCCAGATCCTCGCGGGCCTGGGCGAAGACGGTGACGTCGCCGCCCCGGAAGCCGTAGATGGCCTGCTTGGTGTCCCCGACCAGGAAGATGCGGTCGGAGGGGGCGTCGGGGCCCTCGGGGCGCCCGATGGCCCGCACGATGTCCCACTGGACCTGATCGGTGTCCTGGAACTCGTCCACCATGAGGTATCGGTGCCGCCGCCGGAGCTGGGCGAGCAGCCCCTGGCGCCGCTCGATGGCCTGGGCGGCCCGGAGCTGGAGGCCGGCGAAGTCCATGGCGTTGCGTTCGGCGAGGCCCTCTTTGAGCAGCCCCTCGGCGCGCAAGGCCACGGTGGAGAACACCCGCAGCACGTCCAGCAGGGTACGGTCGGCGCGGGTGGGCAGGCGCTCGGCGGCCACCACCCGCTCGGGCCAGTCGGCGCAGCCGTCCCAGACCGCCTCCAGGTGTTCCTTGGCGGCCTTGTAGCTGGAGCGGTCGGGCCAGTCCGTGGTCTTGCCGATGGTCAGGTAGCTGCGCAGGCTGCGCAGCCGGGCGTTCTTGCTGTCCAGCAGGCAGCGCAGGGTGGTGAGGTACAGCTCGTTGAGGTGCAGGGGGTCGTCGGGCAGCAGCCGCAGGCGCTCCCGCAGGCGCAGCACGTCGCACTCGGTCAGCCAGGGCACCACCGTCATGACCGGCGCCAGGACCGTGCAGACGACCTCGATCGTGGGCTTGCCCCGGCGCACCAGCCAGCTCCGCACCGACTCGGGGTCGAGGGGGGCGCGCTGCAGCAGCCAGCGCTCGCTCACCTGGGCGCGGGCATGGGCCTGCATGCGCTCCCGCAGCACACCGCGCTCGGCGACCGCCTTGGACAGCGCCTCGATCAGGGCGTAGCGGTTGCCGAAGGCGTCCATGAGCAGGGCCAGGCCGTCGGCGTCGTTGGCGGCCAGCTCGGCGAAGGCCCGCTCCACGGCGTCCAGGCGCAGGGCGTCGGCGCGGCCCTGATCCAGCACCTCGAAGCCCGGGGCGGTGCGGGTCTCGGCGGGGAACTCCTGGAGCAGCCGGGCGCAGAAGCCGTGGAAGGTGTGGATGCGGGCGTGGGTGAAGGTGTCGACGAGGTGGTCGACCGCGGCGGCCAGGGCCTGGGCGCGGTGCGCGTCGTAGCGCTCGGTGATCTCGGCCTTGCTCGTGCGGATCTCCCCAGCGAGCTGCAGCAGGCGCTGGTAGCAGCGCTCGGCCATCTCCTGGGCGGCCTTCTCGGTGAAGGTCAGCACCAGCACGCCCTCGATGTCCGGGCGGGGGGACGCGGGGGTCTCGGCGACGGCGTCCTCGGCCAGCTCCAGGAGCAGCGCCACGTAGCGCAGGGCCAGGGTGTGGGTCTTGCCCGCGCCCGCGCCCGCGCTCACGATGATCTCCCGGTCGGTGGCCATCGCCTGGGCCTGGGCCCGGGTCAGGCGCAGCGCCGGGTCGGTGAGGTCCAGCCGGAGACGATCCCCGGAGAGGTCGAGCTTCACCGGACCTCCTCCGGGATGGGGGCCTGGAGGTCGTCGCGCAGGGCGTCGAGGCGCTCGCTGCGCTCGTGGTCCACCCGGCAGACCCGGGCGAACTCGCACCGCTCGCAGTGGGCGTCCTTGGCGCCGGCGAGGGTGGTGTGGAAGCGCCCCTGGGCCAGCCGCCGGGCCGCCTCGGCGGCGTGGGACAGCAGTCGCCGCCGCCGCAGCGGGTCGATCTTCGCCACCGCGCGGCGGTTCGTCAGGGCGTCGATGAGCTGCGGATCACCGACCCAGCCCTCGCGGCTGAGGCTCTCGGGATCCTTGATGACGTAGTAGGACGAGGCCACCGGCTGGTCGGGGTGGTGGGCGGCGACGGCCTCGGCGTAGACCACCGGCTGGAGGGCCAGCCCGCGCTCCACCAGGTTGGCGTGGGGCGCGCTGCCGGTCTTGTAGTCGGTGACCAGGATGCCCCCCGGCACGCGATCCAGGCGGTCGATCTTGCCCTTCAGGGTGGCGGGCCCCAGCGGCAGGTTGTCGAAGCCCTGCTCCACGGCGAGGGGGATGAGGCCGAGGTCGCCGTCGATCTCGGCGTCGAGCCAGGACCGCAAGAGGCCCTTGGGGGCGTCGTCCACCAGCCCGGCGAGCCAGCGCTCCCGGTGGTAGCGGAAGAGCTGCTCGTCGAAGCCGCCCTCCTGCTGGACCCGGTTGAGGACCTCGGTGGCCACCTGGTGCAGGGTGCGGGCGGCCTCGTCGGCGTCGGAGAGTCCCTGGAGGGGGGTGAGGCCGACCCGCTCCAGGAAGGCCTCCAGGATGCGGTGGATGGCCGTGCCCTTGCGGTCGGCGGCCAGCTCGGGCTCCCACTCCTCGGGGGGCCCCAGGCGCATCACGCGGCTGTACCAGTACCGCGCCGGGCAGCGCAGGAAGGTCTCCAGGGCGGTGACCGCCAGGCTGGGCGGCAGCTCGGGGGGCTCGCGGAGCAGGCCGTCATAGGCCCCGAACGGCGCGCTCCTTGCGCGAGCGGCTGCTGCAAGCCGCTGCTCATCGACCACAGCGCGGTCCTCGTCGTCGACGAGCGCCCGCCACTCGGGGGAGCGGGCCGCCGCGCGCAGCAGGTCCGAGCGGGAGAGGGGCTCGCCGTCGTCGTCCCAGTCCTCGACCACACGCTCCCGCAGGGGGACGTGCCCCGGCCAGGTGGGCAGGGAGAGCAGATCCTCCAGGATGGGCGATGGAGCCAGGGCCCCGCCGTCGCGGGAGGTGGGCCAGCTCAGGGTGACCTGGTGGGGCGGGTGCTCCGGGTCGCTCAGGGCGTTGCGTAGGAGCGAGCAGAACAGGTAGCGGGCCTCGGCGATGGGGTCGAGGGGCTGCAGCTCGCGGGCCTTGGCCCGGGGCAGCAGGAACGTGACCGCCGGGGCCGGCGGGAACGCCCCCCGCACCAGCCCGCCGAGCCACACCCGGGAGGGGAACACCCCCCGCAGCTCGTGCACGGTGAGCACCTGCACCCGGGACGCCCCGCCGGTGTCCGGCTGCCAGGTGGCTGCGGTGAGGGCCTGATCGAGCTGGTTGATGAGGTCCTCGGCGGGCCACTCGCCGGGGTGGACCACCCGCAGGTCCTGGACCATCGCGTCGAGCTGCCGCAGCGCGGCGCCCCAGGCCAGCAGGTTGAGCCGGGCGAGCTCGGGGTGCTCCTCGCAGGTGCCCACGCGGCGGGTGATGCCCAGGCGGTCGGCCACCCGCAGCAGGGCGTCGCGGAAGGCCTCGGGGGTGGCAGGCTGGGCCAGGGGGGCGAGCAGTTCACAGATCTCGTCCAGGACGCGCAGGCTGTCGCTGAGGCGCTTGAGGCGCTTCTGGAGCTCCTCGCCGGTGTGGCGAAACTCCAGGTGGTTGCGCAGCGTGTCGCTCCAGGTGGAGGGGTGCCCGCCGCGCACGCCTGCGGTGCGGCACCAGCCCAGCAGGCCCGCCGGGTGCAGGGGGCTCTTGACCTGGATCAGCTCGGAGTTGAGCAGGTCGAGCAGCTCCTGGGCGGGGTAGTCCCGCAGGGCGACCTCGGCCATGCGGCGCAGCAGGCGGGCCACCGGGGCGCTGAGCAGGGGCTGGCCGCCGGAGAGGGTGAAGGGGATGCCGTGGTCGGTGAACACCGCCCGCAGCGCGTCCGCCCGGGAGCCCAGGTCGGCCAGGGCCACCGCGCACTCCCCGGGGCGCGTGCCGTCGAGCAGGGCGCGCTTGACCGAGCGGGCGATAAAGCGCAGCTCGGCGTCGGGATCGGCGCAGCGCATCAGGCGCAGGCGCCCGTGGCCGGTCAGCGCGGCCACCCGGGCGGCGGGGTCCTCGCCCAGATCCAGGGCCTCGCCCCGGTACATGAGGTCGGTGAGGTCGGGGTCGGGCTCGCCGTCAAACACGCGCCCCGGCTCCACGGACACCGGCCCCTCGGAGAGCGCCACGAGGATGTCCCCGCTGCCCACGCCGATCAGCTCGGTGAACAGGTGGCGTCGGAGCTGGCGGGTGGCCGCGAAGGGCTTGAGGGGCCAGGCGACGTCGTTGAGGTCCTCGTACTCGAAGAACAGCCCGGCGGCGTCGCCCCCCAGGTCCTGCCCGATCTCGAAGGTGAAGAAGACGTTGCTGTTGGCGAAGGCCCAGGCCTGGGCCAGGCGGGTGAGCAGGTGGCGCCGGAGCGCGGTCGGCTGGAGCAGATCGTCGAAGATGACGGAGTCGGCGCCACGCAGCCACTCCATCAGGGCATCGGGGGGATCCTCCAGGAGATCCAGCAGATCCTTGAGGGCCTGGGCGCGGGTGACGTGCCCGGGGACCCGGCGGACCGCCGCGTCCAGCGCCCCGAGGGCCTGGCGCAGCTCGTCCTCGTGGGGGGCGCCCTTGAGGGGGTTGCGGTCGCTTTCGGCGAGCTGCTGGTGGAGCAGGGCGAGGGCCTCGCCCACCGCTGAGGGGCTGCCCATGTGGGAGAGCCACGGCCAGCGCCCCTCGCCCCCGGACTCCACCACCCGCTGGGCCAGCAGGGCCAGCGCCCGGTGGGGCAGGATGGCCCGCCCGCCGCCGTGGCGCAGCGCCAGGGTCTCCAGCATCTCGGTGAACAGCAGGATGCGGGGCTCAAAGCTGGGCTGCTCGCCCTGACTGCGCACGAACTCCCGCTCCAGGGCGTCCTTACGACGGGCGTTGTCCGTCACATAGAGGGTGCGGGGCCGCCCGAAGCCGTCCACCCCCGCGAGGAACGCGCGAGGCAGCGCCGTGCGACGACGCCAACGGGTGCGGCCGAGCAGCAGGGTGATGGAGCCCATGGGGAGCGGCGGGACGAGGGGAGGGGGGGAGGGAGGAGCGAAGGCAGGATGTGGTGAATACCCCGATTCCGGGCCCGTGGCTCCCTTCAGAGGCAGGTCCGGAGGGTATTGGAGCACGATCGGGCAGGTGCCGGACAGTTTCTGTCCGCACTGGGCGACCATCGACCTGCGGGCGCCCTTGAGATCGTCGCGATCCCGAGGCATTCTGAGGAGCACCACCACAAGGATACGCGTGCGCCCCCTGCCTCTCCTGCTCGCCGCCCTCGCGGCGACCTCTGCTGACGCCCAGGCCTCGGTGAGCTGCGCCGCGACCGGCTCGAACCTCATGGAGGTCCCCTCGGCGCGCTACCCCACGCTGGGCGACGCGATGTCCGCCGCGTGGGACGGCGCCTACGTGCAGGTCGACACCACCAGCTCGAGCTGGGACCCCTCGGCGGACGCCTACGTCATCACCCGGCACTCCCTGTGCATCGTCGGGGACCCCAACGTCAGCACCCGGGCCGAGATCCCGGCGCTCAAGATCTACGATGGCGCTGTCGTGGAGCTCGAGCACGTCGAGATCGTCGGCGAGTACGAGACCACCTACGACTGGGGGGAGAACGCCACCCAGGTGGTCCACCCCACCCGGATCCGGATCACCGGCGCCGAGCTCTACGTCACCGACGCCGCGCTGTCGCCCAACGCGTCGGGGCCCGGCATCGTGGCGCTGGACAGCACCGTGGAGCTGATCAACGTCGAGATCACCGGCATGGGGGACCGCGCCATCTACCACGTGACCGAGTCCGACCATGGCGCGCTCGTCCTCCAGGATGTCCAGCTCACCGACAACACCGGCGGTGCGGTGGCGATGTACTCCCAGCCGGACGCCCAGTCGGCCAGCCTGGGGACCGGGCACTTCGACGCGGTGACCTTCGCGCGCAACGCCGCCGACGTCGGGGCCGATCTCTACGCGGAGCAGGTCTACCAGGTGGACATCACCGACTCCACCTTCGAGAGCAGCGTGGCGACCGAGGACGGCGGCGCCATCGCGCTGGTGGACGCCGCTCTGCAGGGGGTGAACCTCACCTTCATCGATCTCACCGCGGGCTCGGGGGCGGTGGTCCACGCTGACACCGACGAGGGCTTCGGCAGCTTCGTGGAGCTGGAGGAGATCGTCATCGAAGGCGCGGCGTCGCTGGACCTGGGGGGCGCGTTCGTGGGGCTGGACGCGGGCATCGGCCTGTTCCAGGTCGAGGCGACGGACCTGGAGGCCTCCGGGGGCAGCTTCCTGTACGCCGAGGGGGGCTACATCGAGCTGGAGGACATCGACATCCGGGCGTTCGAGGTGGGCCCCGACGGCGGCGCCATCGTGATCGAGGACTCCGAGCCCAACTACGTCCCCTATCTCCTGCGGGTCCGCGTCTGCGGCAACCTTTCGCCCCGCGCCGACGCCGGGGAGGGCGCGATGCTGCGCCTCGTCCGCGCGGACGCCGAGGTGCTGAACAGCGTCGCCCAGGGCATCGACGGCCCTCGCTCCGCGCTCATCGACGTCTCGGACGGGACGCTGGCGCTGCTCAACAACACCTTCGTCGACAACGGCGTGCCCGTCGTCGTCCAGGGCTCGGCGGGCTCGCCGATCTACGCCAGCCACAACATCTTCATGGGGAGCGACCTGGGGCTGCACGGGGTCGACGGCTTCACCAGCCTCGACGGCGACCACAACCTGTGGTGGGACCTGCCGGACTACGCCACCGGGAGCGGCGTCGTGGCCGTCCCGGGCTACGGCGCGGTGTACGACGATCCGCTGTTCTGGGCGCCCTTCGACCCTTGGGACTGCGACACCCACCCCTACCTCTCCTACGCCTCGCCCGCCCTCGACGCCGGTGTGGACGAGGTCCAGTACCGCGACCCCCCCGAGGAGCCTCGGGTCAGCGTGGACACCGCCCGCGCCGACATCGGCGCATACGGGGGCCCGGACGCCCCGCTGCTCGACGATCTGGACGGCGACAGCTGGATCGTCGGCCTGGACTGCGACGATCAGGTCGCGGCCGTCCACCCCGAGCAGGGCGAGAGCTGGTACGACGGTGTCGACGCCGACTGCGACGGCGAGGACGACTACGACGCGGACGGCGACGGCCACCGGCCCTCCGCCTACGGCGGCGGGGACTGCGAAGACAACCTCGCGGACATCCACCCTGGCGCCGAGGAGGTCTGGTACGACGGCGTCGATCAGGACTGCGACGGGGCCAGCGACTTCGACGCCGATCAGGACGGCGAGGACGCCGAGGGCTACGGCGGCGCCGACTGCGACGACGCCGACGCCGCCGTCCACCCCTACGCCGAGGAGATCTGGTACGACGGCCTCGATCAGGACTGCGAAGGCGGCAGCGACTTCGACGCCGACGCCGACGGCGAGGACGCCGAGGGCTACGGCGGCACCGACTGCGATGACACCGACCCGCAGATCAACCCCGTCGCGTTCGACATCGACGGCGACGGGGTCGACCAGAACTGTGACGGGCTGGACGGCTCCCGGGACAAGGACGCCGACCAGCACGAGGACGCCGCCGTGGGCGGCAACGACTGCGACGACAACGACGCCAGCGTCCACCCCGGCGCCCCCGAGATCCCGGGAGACGGCGTGGACCAGGACTGCGACGGCGTCGACCCCACCGCGATCTCCGGCGGCGGCTGCGGGGGCTGCGCGGCGGGCCCGCCCCCGTCGGGATTGTGGCTGTTCTGGGCGCTGAGCCTCGCCCTGCGCCGACGTCGTGCGGCTCCGGGTTGAGGCCCCCCGATCGCTGAGGCATCCTGGGGTAAGAGGAGTCATGACAAAGCCCCTTACTTCCATCTTCCGCCTCGGGCCGGCTGGCCTCGTGGCGCTGACCGCCCTGGTGATCCCGGCGGACAGCGCCGCGCTGCGCTGCATCCCGGCCACCCTCGTGACCGTCCCGGACGACTTCCCGGACCTCGCCGACGCGGTGACCTGCGCGGACGTCGGGGGTCGCATCGAGATCGACGCCAGCTCCGGCTGGCTCCCCGACTCGGGCGACGTCATCTCCATCAACCGCGACGTCACCATCGCCGGCATCAACGGGACCCCTGAGCTGCCCGCGCTGGAGGTCGCCGCCGGCACGTCGCTGACCCTCGAGGACGTCGAGCTGACCGGCGACCTGGACACCACCAAGGATTGGATCGGCGGCGGTCAGCAGCCTCTGGCCACGCGGCTGCGGGCCGACGTCGCGACGCTCAGCTTCAACAACGTCACGATGGAGGGCGGCGACGGCGCCGGCATCGTCGCGGTCAACAGCGACGTGACCCTCACGAACCTCGTCGCCACGGGCTTCGAGGACCGCGCGATCTACATGGTCGCCGCCGGCATGAGCGCCCGGCTGCTGATCAGCCTGGGCGAGTTCACCGACAACCCCGGCGGGGCGCTGTACGTGAAGGAGACGTGGGACGCCAACGGCAACGCGGGCTCCATCGACGCGACCCTCAGCGGCGTGGCCTTCGCCGACAACGTGGCCGACGAGGGCGCCGACCTCTACGCCTACGGCGTCGACGCGCTGGCCATCGACGCGTGCACCTTCGATAGCGGCACCGTCCTGGACCGCGGGGGCTCGCTCCACCTCCTGGAGGTGGGCTACGCGAACCTCATCACCAGCAGCTTCGTCAACACCGCCGCCAGCGACGGGGGCGCGATCTACGCCGAGCTGGTCTCCCGCCTGGAGCTGGACAGCCTGACCTTCGAGGGCGCCGCAGCCCTCGGCGTCGGCGGGGCCATCTACCTCCAGGACACGCAGACCTCGGGCACGAACCTGAGCTTCATCGACGGCTACGCCGCCCAGGGCGCCGCGATCTTCGCGGGCGCCGGCCAGTCGTCCACGTCCTCGGCGCTCACCCTCTACGGCACCGTGGTGGACGGCGCGCTAGGGTACGGCGGCTTCCCCGGCGGCGCGCTCGCTTTCGTCGACGTGCCGGCCACCTTGTCCACCACGTCCATCCGGAACGTCGAGGCCGAGAGCGGCAGCGCCCTCTACGCCACCGGGGAGAGCGTCGCCATCACCGACCTCACCCTGCAGGGCTTCTCGGTGTCCTCGGGCGGGGGCGCCATCTTCCTGGAGCACATGAGCCCACGGGACCGCTCCAGCGTCGTGCGCGCGCAGGTCTGTGACGCGGTTCCCACCGCCACGGACGTCGGCTACGGCGCGCTCCTGCGGGCTGACGACGCGATGGTGGACCTGCGCAACGTCGCGGTCCAGGGCGTCGACGGCGCCGGCTTCTCCCTCATCCACCTGGAGGAGTCGGACCTCTCGATGATCAACAACACCTTCGCCGAGAACGGCGTGGAGACGATGTTGCTGGCCAACAACTCCACGGTGGAGGCGGTCAACAACATCGTCACCGGGACCCCGACGATCTTCGAGACCGAGACCCCCCAGGACGTGGTGGACGGCGACTACAACCTGTGGTGGGGCTTCGACGAGGTGGCCCAGGGCGTCGGCGACATGAGGCTGCCCGGGGCCAACGACATCGACGGCGAGGGGCCGGGGTTCTGGTCGGGCTTTGACCCCGCCGACTGCGGCACGCTGCCCTACCTGGGCGGCGGCTCCCCGGCCGTCGACTCCGGGCACCCGGCCATCCTGGATCCCGACTACGGGCCCTCCGATCGCGGGGCCTTCGGCGGCCTCGACCGGGTCTGGACCGACCTCGACCAGGACGGCTGGCCCGGCGGCCCCGACTGCGACGACCTCGACGCCGCGGTGTCCCCGGGCGCGGCCGAGGTCTGGTACGACGGCGTCGATCAGGACTGCGCCGGAGACGACGACTTCGATGCTGACGCCGACTCCTGGACCGTCGATGAGGACTGCGACGACGCGGACGAGGCCACCCACCCCGGCGCCGCGGAGGTCTGGTACGACGGCGTCGACCAGGACTGCGCCGGGGACAACGACTTCGATGCTGACGCCGACGGCTGGGACGCCCAGGACCACGGCGGGGACGACTGCGACGACGGCGATCCCGGCGTCAACCCGGGCGCCGAGGAGCTGTTCGGCGACGCCATCGACCAGGACTGCGACGGCTCGCTGGGGGACATCGACCTGGACGGCGACAGCCAGGCCAGCGTGGCCCAGGGCGGCTCGGACTGCGACGACGGGGACCCCACGATCTACGACGGCGCGCCCGAGATCGTCGGCGACGGCATCGACCAGGACTGCGACGGCGCGGACGCAGCGGTGAAGGCGGGCGGCGGCTGCGCGAGCGCCCCGCTCAGCCCCACGGCGGCGTTGGCCCTGCTCGCAGCGGCCCTGCTGCGGCGACGGCGCTTCCGTGAGGTCGATGGCATCGACGCTTCAGCCGATCAGCTCGCTGAAGAGGGCCGGCAGGCGGTGGGGTAGGGCGTCGAGGTCCCGAAGCTGCGCGTAGCGGCCGGGGCCGAAGATCGGATCCAGATACCGGGGCGCGTCGTCGCGCTCGTCCAGGCTCAGGGCGTGGACGAGCACCCCCCGCCGCCGCGCCTCCCGCACCGCCATCGCGCTGTCGGCGACGCCGTAGGGCCCGCGGTAGAGGTCGCGGTCCTCGGGCTTGCCGTCCGAGAGCAGCAGCAGCACCCGGCGGCCCTCGGGGCGCTGCCGCAGCATCCAGGTGGCGTGGCGCACGTAGGCCCCCAGGCGGGTCGCGCCGCCGGCGCGCAGGTTGCCCAGGCGCTTGAACACCGGCTCGCCGTAGGGCTCGTCGAAGTCCTTGAGGCGGGTGACCTGGCAGCGGCCCGGGGCGTCCCCCGAGAATCCCGCGAAGGCGTGGGCCACCCCCAGCGCGCGCAGGCCCTCGGCGAACAGGATCAGAGCCTCCTGCTGGAGGTGCAGGATGCGGCCCCGGGTGGAGCCCGACAGGTCGACGAGCGTGAGCACGCAGAGATCCTGGCGCCGCCGCACGAAGCGCTTGTAGAGGTCGTCCCGGGGCTGCTGGCCGGCGGCGAGGTCGGTCATGGCCACCAGGGCGCGATCCAGGTCCAGCGCGGTGCCGTCGGGCAGGCCGCCGACCCAGCGCTGCTCGGCGCGCAGGGCCTCGAAGCGGCGGCGGAGCTGCTTGATCTCCCGCTGGTTGGCGGCGACGAGGCGCTCGTAGGAGGCCAGGGGGCCGGAGGGCGGCTCGGGCTCGGTCACGCGGACCGCGCGCAGGCGCCAGGCGCCGCGGGTGGCGTCCCACTCGTCGTAGGCGCGGCCCTCCTCGGCCTCGGGCAGGGGGGCGGCGCGCGGGGTGGGGGCATCAGGGGCCTGGGTCAGGCGCTGGGCGAGGCGCGCGCGCAGGCCACCGCGGCGCTTCGCGGCGGCCTGGAGCATGGCCAGGGGGCGGTTGAGGCCCTTGCGCCAGGCGTTCTCCGCCTCCGGATCCCGGTCTGCCTCGGCCAGCAGCCACTCCGGGCGCAGCACCCCCAGCCACTCCGGGATGGGCGGCGCGCCCAGGCGGTGGCGGCGAAGGTGCTCCCGCACCGCCCAGGCCTGGCCCAGCGCCACCAGCCGCGCCGCCGCCGGGCCAGCCGCCGCGTCCACCGCGCGCGCCGCCGCCCGCGCCGGGCCCTCCACCCCAGGCCCCAGGCCGTCCACCAGGCCCTCATAGAGCGGCAGGAGCTGCGGCGACAGCTCCGCGGGCGCCACCCGGGTCAGGTTCACCCGCAAAATGCTGGCCTTGGGCGCGGCGCGCACCGCGTCGATGTCCGCGCGCACCCCCGGGAACCGCTCCGCCCAGCCCCGCACCACCGCGCGGGCGGCGAGCAGGTGGTAGCAGCCCCGCAGCACCCAGTCCCCGTAGATGGCCCGCAGGGTCTGACGGTCGGAGAGCCAGCCCTCCGTCAGCAGGCCGAGCTGAACCAGGGCCATGACCCGGAACAGGCGGGCGTCCAGCTCGGGCTCGGCGGGCGCGGGCGCGGCCACCGGCAGGTAGATGCCCTGGCCGTCGGTAGCGGGCAGCTCGGCGTGGGCGATGGGCAGCGCGGTGTCCCCGACCATGCGCAGCCAGGCGCTCAAGCTCCGGGAGACGGCGGCCAGGGGCGTGCCGACCTCATCGTCCTCGCGCAGGCGGGGCGGGGGCCCGAACAGGAAGGGCGCGAGCAGGGCCCGCTCCACCTCGGCGTCCTCCTGAGCCAGCCCGAGCTGCGCGGCGTCGACCCCGTACTCGTCCATCGTGAGGCGGGCGGCCTCCTCGGGGGTCGGCGGCCAGGTCGGCGCGGCCATCAGCCCAGCACGGCGGTGACGAGGTCGCGCAGCGCCCGGGTCATCTCCTCGTCGTCGGTGAGGGCGCCGACCAGGGTGGCCTCGCAGGCTTGGCCCAGGGTGAGCCCGGAGGCCACCAGGGTGCCCGCGTAGACCAGGGTGCGGGTGGAGGCGCCCTCGGCCAGCCCGTGGGCCCGCAGGCGCCGTGTGCCGGCCCCCAGCTCCACCAGGGTGCGGGCCACCTCGGGCGCGCAGCCGCTCTCCCGGACCACGATGGCGACCTCGGCGTCGGCCTCGGGGTAGTCGAAGGCCAGGGTCACGAAGCGCTGGCGGGTGGACTCCTTCAGCTCCCGGGTGACCGACTGGTAGCCGGGGTTGTAGGAGATGATGACCATGAAGCCGTCCGGGGCGCTCAGCTCCTCCCCCAGGCGCTCCAGCGGCAGCATGCGGCGGTCGTCGGTGAGGGGGTGGAGCACGGTGAGCACGTCGGCGCGCGCCTCGACCACCTCGTCCAGGTAGCAGATGGCTCCGGTCCGCAGGGCGCGGGTGAGCGGCCCGTCCCGCCACACCGTGGCCCCGCCCTCCAGGATGTACCGCCCGGTGAGGTCGGCCGCCGAGAGGTCCTCCTGGCAGGCCACGGTGACCAGCGGGCGGCCCAGGCGCTCGGCCATGTAGCGCACGAAGCGGGTCTTGCCGCAGCCGGTGGGCCCCTTGAGCAGCACGGGCAGCCTGCGCGCGGCGGCGACCTCGAAGACCCGGACCTCATCGCCGGTGGGGTGGTAGAAGACCATCAGGGGACCGTCCAGCGCTGGGGCGGCGCGGTGGCCACGAGGTCGGGCTTGCGGGACAGAGCCACGGTGGCGGGCCCGGTGGAGAGCGCGCCCGACAGGGTGGGCACGGCCTGGAACCGCACCTGGGTCATGCCGCCGTGACCGCTGGCGATCTCCACGGTGAGCACGTCGTCGTCGGCCTGCTTCACGATGGCGCCCTGCACGCTGCGCTCGTCCAGGGTGAAGCCGGCGGGCAGGCTGTGGCTCACTACCAGGGCCTCGTCGTCCGGGCCGGCCACGGTCAGGGTGACGTCCACCGGCTGGCCCTTGCGGAACACCCCGTGGGCGACCTCGACCTCCAGGCCCTCCGGCCCCGCGCCCGCGTCCCAGGGGACCCAGGTGTCCAGGTCGAGGTGCCAGGCCAGGCCCGGCCAGGCGCCGTCCGAGGTCACCTCGTAGCGGTGGCTGCCGGCGAGCGGCGCGGGGGCCGTGAGCACGGCGGTCTCGGCCAGCGCGGCGCCCCGCAGGGTGTGCCGCTCCACCTCCTCGCCGTCGACGCGCAGCACCACGTCCAGGGACTCCGGGAGCTGGCGCTCGCCCAGCTTCGCCAGGGCGTCGAGCGCCGCCAGGCCGGCCAGTCCGTCGCCGAAGCCCCGCCCCGGCTGGTAGCGGGCGATGACCGAGGCGGCCAGCTCGGCGGCGGGCGCACCCTCCAGCACCTGGGCGACGGTGGCCTCGACCTCGGCGGAGGAGGGTGTCCCACCCAGGATCCCGCGCACCCCGGAGGGCAGGGCGACCCGGGCGTCGCCGACGCCGTCCGCGGCCAGGGCCGCCTCGATCTGCTCGCGCAGCAGGGCCTTGGTCTCGGCGGTGCCCAGCCCCGCGCGCAGCACCAGCGCGGCGGTGTAGGCGTCGCCGGTGTCGGGATCGATCAGCCGGTCGGCGTAGCGCTCGACCACCGCCGAGGCCCGCACGGTGGCGGCCGGGTCATCCAGCAGCCAGGCCATGAAGGCGGTGTTCGCGATGAGCTGCTGGAGCAGGGTGCCGGGGGGCACCGGCCACGAGCCGTCGGGGAGCTGGGCGTCCAGGAGCTGTCGATGAAGCCGGGCGGCCAGGCGCTCGGCGACCGCGTCAGGCTGGCCGCCCTTGAGCCCGTAGAGGACCATCGCGGCGGTGTCGGTGCTCGGAGCGCGGGTGGCCCGGACCAGCCCCTGCTGGGCCCGCAGCCGCGTGGCGCGCAAGGCGTCCGGGTCGTCCACCTCGGCCCCCAGCGCGGTGAGCAGGGCCTCGCCCCGGGCCCCGAGGGCGAAGGCGTAGGCGCTGTTCGCCACCGTGCCCCCGCGCGCGCCAGCCACGGCCAGCTCGCTGCGCAGCACCCCCAGCGGACCGGGGTACAGCACGAGGCGAACCCGGGCGTACTCCGCGTCGGCGGCCGTGATCAGCTCCACGGCGTCCTCGCTGCCCAGCAGGCCGGCGCGGCTCTGGGAGACCTTGCGGCCCACCGGCTCCACGTCCAGGGTGCGCTGGATGCGGTCGTCTGCGCCCAGCGACGCGGTCAGGGAGGCCGGGCCGGGCCGGGGCGCGCGCACCCGCACCGTCTCCAGCGCCGAGCCGTAGGCCGGGATGCGCACCGCACCGCCCCCTGCGCCCACCAGCCCGGCGGTGGCGACCTGGAGCTGCGCGGTCACGTCGTCCCCGGTCGTGTTCACCACCTGGACCGGCAGCACGACCTCGTCGCCCATGCGCAGCCACGGCGGCAGGACCGGGTCGACGTAGACCGGCAGGGTGGAGCTGAAGCGGTGCACGTCGCCGGCCTGGGCCCCCTCCCGGGAGGCGGCCAGCGCCAGCACCCGCCAGGTGGTCAGGGTGTCGGGCACGGTCACCGTCAGCTCGGCGTGGCCGTTGGCGTCGGTGACGACCGCCGGCTCCCACAGGAAGGTCTCGGGGAACCACGCCCGGGTGGGCACACCCGCCCCGTCGCCGCCGCCCGCGTCCTTGCCGTCCATCGCGGCGATCTCCTCCTCCACCGCGTCGTCCTCGGGGGCCGGCTCTGCGGCGGGCGGCGCGCCAGGCGGCTGGGGCGCGCCCCCCGACGCCTCCCAGCTTGCCCGCCCCTTCTTCCTGGCGGGCGCCGCGTTGTCGGCGACGCCGGTGTCCGCCCTTCGGGCCTGCTCCGCCTCCATGGCAGTGGTGGGCGAGGGCATGGGCTCAGCGTCGTAGGCGGCGCCGCAGCCGGCCAGCAGCAACAGGGTCCACCTCATCGCTCCATCTCCTCGCGCACCCAGCGCATCCAGGGGTCGATGTCCTCGGGCACCCGGGTCCCGTCGCGGACGAGGATGCGCGGCTCGGTCAGGGCCAGCAGGTCATCGGGCAGCTCCCACAGATCCAGGCGCCGCTGGTAGGCGTCGGTCACCGGCGCGCCAGCCGCCTCGCGGGCGTCCAGCACACCCGTCCAAAGCTCAGCCATCTCGGGGTTCGTCAGCAGCTCGCCCTCGGGGGCCGAGGACTCCCACTCGCGCACCGCCAGGTGGACGTCGCCCAGCACCTCGTAGAAGGCGCTGGCCAGCTCTTCGTCCGGGTCGAAGGTGTGATACCCGCTGCGGCTGACCGGCGCGGCGTGGGGCGAGGTGGTGTCCAGCACCGAGACCCGCTGCACCGCCGCCATCGCCGCGTTCTCGCCCCGGATCCGCCCGGTGGCCAGGGCCAGGGCGTCGAACATGCCGAAGGCCGGCGTGTCGCTCTTCGCGGTCACCGTGACCTCCCCCAGCACCCCGGGCCCGGGCAGGGGCACGAGCTGGGAGAGGGTCTCGTCCACCCCCGAGAGGCTCACCACCGCCGGGGACGAGGTCTGCACGGTCAGCCGCGCCTCGGCGCCCGGGGCGTAGGCGGGCCGGTCGGTGCTGACCTCGACCGACAGCTCCGAGGCCGGCCGCACGTAGACCACCGCCCGCGCCCCGCCCCACTCGACGCTCATGAAGCCGTCGAGCGCCGGGGCGGGCTTGAACTTCACCGCCCGGTCGTCGACCGGCGCGGGGCAGTCCTTGGAGAAGTAGTCGTCGTCGTACTCCTTGAGGTCATCCGGCGTGCGGGGGCACCACTGCCGCTGGGTGTCGCCCTGCTGCAGCGAGAGGCCGATCGGCAGGTCGCCCTTGAAGTCGGGGCCGCGCAGCAGCTCAACCTCGAAGGGCTCCCCCGGCGTGAGCAGGACCTTGGAGGGGCGCAGGCGGATCGCCGGGATGGCGCCAGGCGTCACCCGCCAGGTGGTCTCACCGACACCGTCTGCGGCCACCTCGAACTCGAAGGCCCGGGTGACGGTGGGGCCCGGCTGCGCCGGGACCAGCGCGGTGGGCACGTCGACGTGGACGCGCATCACGCCGATGGCGTCTCCCGGCGCGGGCTCCGGAAGCGTGAGCGTCGGAAACGCCGACTGCACGCAGCTCATCGCACCGGCCCCTGCGATCCCGGCGGGGTTGTCGGCCCAGCGGACGGAGACCTCGCGGGACGCAGTGCGGGTGGACCAGACGATCTGCTGGGGCATCTCGCCCCGGTTGCGCAGCTCGCTGATGCAGCGGTTGCCCAGGCGCAGCGCGTCTTCGAGCTGGCTGCGGAGGCGGTTGGGGGTGGCCCCGGCGTCGCCGGTGTGGATGGCCCGGAGGGTGGGGGCGTCCTCGGGGCGGCGCACGCTCCAGGACGTGGACAACACCTCCTCGCCGCCCGTGCCCACCAGCTCGCCCGCGAGGCGCTCGCCCAGGCAGCGCTCCGCCGAGGTGGTCTGCGGCAGCGTCTCTGCCACCCGGCCGCCTCGGATGACGAGGGCCAGCTCGATGGTGCGGTCGGACTCCACCAGCAGCCCGCAGGCGTCGGCCCCGCGCGCCACCCGCTGGAGGCTGGTGCGCTCGGCGATGTTCGCCGCTCGGTTGCTCAGCAGCGCGGTGGCCGACTGGAAGGTCACCGGCTGCATCGCCGCCCGCTTGGGGGGGCGGACCGGCTGCGCGGGCACCTCGACGTTCACCGGCTGCCCCGGGTCCACCTGAAAGGCGACCACGCCATCGGCGTCGGTGGTGTACTCGTGCCCCTGGTCCCGGCTGTCCCAGCGGTTGCGGAGCGTGACCGGGGCGTCGGAGAGCGCGCGGCCGTCGGGGCTGGTGATGCGCAGATACACCCGGTTGTTGAAGTCCGCGACCAGGCCGTCGCCCAGCTCGGTGACCGCGTCCACGGCCAGGGGATCCCGGGAGAGCAGCACGCCGGCCCCCCCGCTGACCCGGTCGCCGGTGGCGTCGGTGACGGTGATGGCGGCGCGCAGGCGCCCGGTGTCCACCAGATCCCCGGGCACCTCGGGCAGCGCCACCCTGAAGCGCCCCCGGTTGTCGGTGCGCAGGCGGATGGGCTCGGTCCAGGCCGTGGGCGGGGGCCAATCGCCGGTCTGCCGGATCTCCACGTCCACGACCGCGTCGGCCACGGGCGCGCCGGAGGTGTAGGCCACGACCCCGGCCACCGCCGGGCGGTCGCCCACACCGTACCAGGGCTCCTCGGCCTGGGCTTCGACCGTGTAGCGGGGCAGGGTGAAGGGCTCGACGGTGACGCTGGCCGTGGCGCTGTCATCGCCCGAGCGCCAGGTGATCTGCCAGGCGCCGCTGGGCGCGTCCGGGGCCAGCGGGAAGGACGACGCGGCGACGCCCCAGGGCCCGCCCTTCGAGCGCTCCTCCAGCAGGACCTCGCCGGTGGGGTCGGTGACCGTCCAGAGGCCGGGGCGCTCGTCGATGGGCTCCAGCTTGCCTCGGGAGAGGGTCAGGGAGCGGAACATCATGTCGTCGCCGGGCTGGTAGAGCGGCCGGTCGGTCAGGACATGCACCAGCGCCGGCACGTAGAGGGGCAGGGGGACGGCGACCTCGGGGTCCTCGTCCAGAGGCGTGTCCACCTTCACCCACAGGGTGTGGTCCCCGTCGGGGATGTCCTCGGGCAGGGTGAGCGGGCAGTAGAGCCGGCCGACCCCCGCGTCGTCCCAGTCGCAGTCCAGGGGGCGGCGCTCGCCGTTGACCTCGATCTCCAGGGAGGCGTCGAACCAGCGAAGCTCCGTCTCGCCCCGGTAGCCGTAGTCGCCGTGCAGGTAGGCGGCGCGGGCGTAGACGTTCACGCTGCCCTCGCGGCCCCGCTCCAGGCCCCAGGTGTCCACGTCGACCAGCGCGCGGGGCACGCCGTCAGGGCAGGTGTCCAGCCAGATCCCCCACCGGAACCAGCCGAGGAAGCACGGAACGCCCAGGCACCAGCCCGCGCACGCCAGCATCAGGCCGCCGATGCCGCCCAGAATCCACTTGGTTCGTCGCTTCAAGGAAGAGCCTCCCGGCGTGTCATGCCCTCAACGCCCCGACCAGCGTATCGCTTACGGCGGCTGCATGCCGACGCGCTGCTGCCAGTCGGGGGCCAGCTCCACCGGGACCGGCTCGGCGAAGGGCGGAAACACAGGGTGGGTGCGCACGATCAGGAGCCACCCCGCGGCGAACACGGGCACCCCCCACAGCGCGCTGCGGCGCAGCCAGCGGTCCGGGAGCCCCAGGGCCGCCACCCCGATCAGGCAGAGCCAGGTGCCCTCGAAGAACACCTCGGGCTTGGCCACCCGCCAGAACCCCGGGATCGCCGCGTGCAGGGCCATGTAGACGGGGTTGGGGACCTCGGGCAGGACCTGGGGCCCCAGCGCCAGGGTGAACAGCCCCGCCGCCACCGCCGCGAGGGCCCGGGCGGTCCCACCACCCCACACGACCCCGAGGGCCGCGAGCGCCAGCACCGGCCCGTTGAGGGCCCGGGTCAGCTCCAACCGGTTCCACATCGGCGGGACCAGCGTAAACGAGTCGGGGATCGCCCGCTCGGTCAGGAAGCGCTCGGGGTCGCCCAGGGTCCCCGGGCCCGACAACAGCGCGAGCTGCATGGCCACCAGGGGCATCACCGCCACCGAGCATGCCAAACACGCAATCAGAAGGTTGCGTAAGCGAGGATCCCGCCAGGACGTACCGACCCACGCGACCCCCAGCGCCATCGCCGTGCCCGCCGCCCCCACCAGGGCGAGGTACCAGTTCACGAAGGCCATGCCCACGTACAGCCCCGCCGCGATGAAGCGCCACCGCCCCCCGTCCCGCCAGGCCCGAAAGACCCCCCAGGCGAACAGGGCCAGAAAACCCACCGCCGCCTTCTCGATGGTGTACCAGTTCAGATCCCGGAAGACGTGCAGCCCCATCCCGAACGGGAACCCCACCAGCAGCGCGACGTCCCAGCGCCCCCGCAGGCTGCGCGCGAACAGCGCCGCCCCCCACCACCCCAGCGCGGGGTAGAGGATGCCCTGGGCGTTGAACGCCGCGAACGGCTCCAGCAACAGATCGAACAGCGCGGTGATCCACAGGTGCCCGACGTGGACGCCGATGAGCCGCGCCGCCGGGTCGTGGATGGCCGCCACGGGGTGCAGCGTCACGGTGTAATGCACCCCCTCCAGGTAGAACAGGAGCGAGCCGGCCTTGTCGATGGTGGGGAAGCTGCCGTAGACGTAGCGGGTGAGCACCCCGGCCAGGGGCGCGGTGAGCGCCACGACCCAGCCGAGCACGAACCACCAGGCGCGCAAGGCCTCGGGCTGCCGCCGCAACGCCGCCAGCGCCCACAGGCCCGCCGCCGCGACGAAGCACACCGCGAACGCCCCGGGGTGGGTGCTCGGGTCCACGGGCACGAGGACCTGTCGGGGGTCGGGCGGGGGTCCGTACATCTGCCTGCACACGCTAACCGGGATAGGGCGGCGGCATGACCGACAACCACGAACTGTCCGCCCTCGGGCTGCCCGCCGACGCGCTCCTGCGCTGGTACGCGAGCGGCCACCGCCCCCTGCCGTGGCGCGAGACGCCGACCCCCTACCGGGTCTGGCTCTCCGAGATCATGGCCCAGCAGACCCGCATCGAGACCATGCTCGCGTACTACGAGCGCTTCCTGGCCCGCTGGCCCACGGTGCAGGACCTCGCGGCGGCCTCCCTGGAGGAGGTCCTCTCCGAGTGGAGCGGCCTGGGCTACTACTCCCGCGCCCGGAACCTCCACAAGGCCGCGCAGAAGGTCGCCGCGCTGGGCGCCTTCCCCGACACCGTGGAGGGCCTCAAGCAGCTCCCCGGTGTGGGTGACTACACGGCCGCGGCGATCGCCTCCATCGCCTTCGGGCGGGACGCGGCGGTGGTCGACGGCAACGTGGAGCGGGTGCTGTGCCGCTGGCACCTCGTCCAGGAGGATCCACGGGACACGCCCGTGAAGAAGCGGGTGCGCGCCCTGGCCGACGCCTCGCTGCCGGCGGGCCGGGCAGGGGACTACAACCAGGCGATGATGGAGCTGGGTGCGACGATCTGCACGCCGCGCGCCGCCCGCTGCGGGCGCTGCCCCATCGCGGAGGGCTGCGGGGCGCGGCTCCAGGGCATGGTGGAGGCGCTGCCGAACAAGCCCCGCCGGGGCCAGAGCCCCGAGGTGCGGGGGGTCTGCGGGGCGCTGCAGGTGGGATCGCGGGTGCTGCTGGCCCGCCGCCCCACCGAGGGGCTGCTCGGGGGCCTCTGGGAGCTGCCTGGCGACGATCTGGAGGGCCAGGCCCCCGAAGACGAGGGCCTGCGCCGCGCCTTCGCCGACCGCCTGGGTCTGGACGTGCGCCCGGTGATGCGCCTGGGGCAGGTCCGCCACATCTTCACCCACCGCAAGCTCACCCTGGGCGTGTGGGCGGTCACCCTGGCCGGCGAGGCTGCGGAGATCGAGCGCCGCTGGTACATCGACCACGGCTGGTACGCCCCGGGCCAGCTCGACGGGATCGGCCTGTCCACCCTGGCGCGCCGCTCCATCGAGGCCGCCGGCCTGGGTGCGCAGGCGGCGCTGTTCGCGGCGGACCGGGGCTGATCTACAGCTCCCGGTCGCGCGGCGTCCCGAAGTGCCAGCCCAGGCCCGCCGCGTGCACGAAGGCCAGGTCCCCGCCGTCCAATTCGGTGCGGAACTCGTACTGGACGAAGTAGCGGTGGTTCAGGTACAGGCGGTTGTTCACGCCCGCGCCCACCGCGAAGCGCAGCGGGGTGTCCGACTGCACGACGTCGCTGTCCAGGCTCAGGTTGCCCGCGCGGAAGCCCGTGGCCACGAACAGCGCGGGGCGGTAGCGCTTCCAGTCCGGCCCGACCATGGCCCGGCCGCCGAAGGAGAAGGTGGCGCCGTCACCGTGCTCGGGGTGGGCGCGGGTCAGCCCGGTGCGATCCAGACCCACCGAGAGCTGGGGCAGCAGGAAGAAGTCCGCGGCCATGCCGGCGGTGTAGGGGGTGGCGGCGGTCTGGGACCACGCCGTCTCGGCCGCCAGGGTCCACCCGCGCTCAGGATGCCAGGCCGGGCTGGCCCGGTGGTGCAGGCCGGCGTCGCTGACCGAGAGGCCATACGCCATCCAGCCCATCGCCGTGAGCGGGTTCGGCCCGATGACGCTCCCGGTCATCAGCCCCGACTCGTCGGAGTTGAACAGGGCGAAGCCGGTGCCGAGCAGGGCGATGGAGCCGCCCATCATGCCCACGCCCTTGAGCCACTGGTGGTTGTAGAACTGCCCCGTCCCCGGCATCACCGCCGAGAGCCCCGAGGCCACCGCCGGGGACTGCCGCCAGTCCACGTCCTCGGTGAGCCTCTTGGAGCGGTCCGCCAGATCCTTGGAGCGGTCCTTGAGGACGGTGGCCGTGTCGACCACCGCCTGGCCCGCCGCAGCGGCCGGGGAGACCTCCTCGGCCTCGTCCGGGGTGTCCGGCGTGTTGAGGGCCTGGACCTCAGTGGCCCCGCCGCCCTTCCAGCCCGCGACCTCCACCGCGCCCTCGCCCCAGCGAACCGCGCTGTGGTGGGAGCCCTCGGACAGGCTGATGAGCACCTCGTAGATCTTCTCGCCGTCGCGGCGCCGCAGGCGGTACACGCCCGGCTTGAGGGCCACGGTCATCGGGTTGCCCGCGATCTTCACCAGCTCGGCGACGTAGGTGCCCTCGGGCTCGGTGAGGATCATGATGCGGCCCTGGGTGTCCGCGGGCAGGGTGAGCCGGGCCGTGGCCCGATCCAGGACCGTCAGCTCCAGGTCCCCCTTGCCGGCCAGCTTGAACTCGTACTCGGGGTGCTGGGGGCCGCCGGAGGTGCCGCCGGTGCGGGCGACGGTGCGGTCGTAGGCGTAGGCGTAGGCCTCGTTCAGGGACACCACCGTGTCGTCCCCGGCGGCGGCCCCGCGCAGTCCGGAGACCAGGTAGTAGGTGAAGAAGCTGCCCGCCAGGGCGTCGGACTCCTGGGCGCGCTCGTCGGCGGAGCTGGCGGTGATCCAGGCCTCTCCCTCGGCGTCGAGCCGGTCGGCCAGGAAGGGGTCGACCACGGTCGCGCCCTTGACCCGGGTGATGGCCCCGGAGCGGCAGGCGTCCAGGATGCCCAGCCGGACGTCCGCGTCGACGGCCCGGAAGTCCTCCTTCAGCTCCTCGAAGGGGTAGGTCTCTGTTCCGAGCTTGAGGCCCACCGCGTCGGCGTGCCCGGAGTAGTAGAACAGGAACATGTCCTCGCGCTCGTCGTCGCTGCGCACGGGCACGTACTTGAGGGCGTTCTCGATGTCCTTTCGGCTGGGCGACTTGAGCAGCAGCACCTTGCCGGAGTCGAAGCCGCCGAGGTCGGTGAGGACCTCGGCCATGCGCTCCGCGTCGCTCTCGGCATAGCGCAGCGGCTCAAGCTCATCGCCCCCGTCGTTCACGCCGATGACGAGGGCGTACCGAACGACCTCCGCCCGCGCCTGTCCGGGCGCGAGCGCCGCCGCAGCCAGCGCGGTCGTCAAGAAGGCACGCCGGAGATGGGCCACGGTCACCTCTTCGAGAGGGTGATGGTTCGGAATGTACCGTTGGAGAGTGAGGTCCGCTGGAGGGCGGAGGCCTTGACCTCGCCCGGCTGGGGAGCGGACTCGGTAAAGTAGGCGAAGAAGGTCTGATCGCCAGGGGTGTCGTCGAGGGTCAGCGCGAACGGAGCCGCGCTGACGCCGGCCTGCGGGCCGTTGGCGGTGAAGGTGCCGTACACCTCGACCTGCCCCGTGCCATCCACCCCGGCGAAGGTGACATACCGGTGATCACCGGCGTCGAAGCGGAACTGGATGACGTCACCCGTCGCGACGGCGTCCCCCTTGTTCAACGCGCGCTCGCCCCGGGGAGTGTTCAACCAGGCCTCCAGCTCGACCCGCGCGCCCTTGATCCGGGTGCGGTCTGTCTCATGGTCTTCAGACAGGCCAGATACGGTCCCGGTTCCTTGATCATTCAGGCTGGTGAGCCGGGGGATGATCAGGATCAGCGCGGCGAGGGCGAGGACGGGGGTGACGGCGACCCACCACCGCCGCCAGGGCGACGGGGCGGGGGCCTTGAGCGCCGGGGGCACCGGCTGGAGCACAAAGGCGGCCCGGTTGGCCTCCTGGGCACGCAGGCGATCGGCGCAGCGCTCGCAGGTGTCCAGGTGGGCGCGGGCGGCGGCTTCATCATCGGCGGTCAGCTCGCCGTAGCGGAGCTGGTTCAGCTTGAGCGTAGAGAGGTGTGCCATCGTGCAACCCTGGGTTTCTAGAGGTCCGGCCGGTCGAGCCAGGCCGGGGGGTCCTTCGCCAGCTTCCGGCGAAACGTTCCGATCCGCTTCCGGATGGCGGCGGCTGAGAGCCCCATGAGGTCACCGACCTCCTGGTGCGTCATGCCGTCGACGTAGTGGTAGATGACGCAGGCCTGCGTCTTCTCGTCGGCCTCGGCGAGCACGCGGCTCACGAGGTCGCGGATCTCATGGTTCGCCAGCACCGAGTCCTCCACGGGGACGGGCATGGGCTCGTCCTGGAGATCCTCGCGTCGGCGCTTCCGGGAGCGGATCTTGTTGAGGCAGGTCGTCGTCGTCACCCGGAACAGGTAGGTCGACGGGCTGGCCTCATGTCGGAACCGCCCCCGATAGCGGTGGACCCGCAGGAAGATCTCCTGACAGGTCTCCTGGGCGTCGGCTTCGTTGCGCAGGAGGGTGCGGCAACGGCCGAGCACCATGTCGCCGTACTTGCGGTAGAGCGCCTCGACGTCCAGACCCATCGCCCTCTCGGTGGCAGCGATCCTGGATCGGTTAGCCCGGGCGCGCGCCTGGGCCAAGCCGGGGCGGACCTCGGGCTCGCAGGGAGTGGGGGACAGGGTGGTGGTGGGTCGAAGCGCCACGGCTCGTTCGCTCCTACTCGCAGTCGCCGTCGTCGGCCGGGCCGCCGTTCGACCAGTCGTCCGCGCTGTGGCCGGAGTCCTTGGCGAAGATCGTCAGCGCGGCGGGGACCAGCTCGGCGGTGCCATCGGCGAACTCGACGACCAGGTCGACCTCGCCCTCGACGGCCTCGTCGTCGACGGACATCGTCGCGGTGATCTCGTTGGCGCGGGCGCCCCACACGACCAGCTCGACGTCGCCGTAGAAGCGCAGGTCGCTGGCCTCGCGCAGGTCGATCTCGCCCTCCTCGATGGTGATGGAGGCCAGGAAGACCTCGCCCTGCTCCGCGGTGGGGGGGAAGAACTTGAGGGTGACGCCGTTGTCAGGCTGCTCGTCATCGGGGATGCCGTCGCCGTCGACGTCGTTGAAGTCGTCGCCCAGGTCCGGGCCGTCGCAGAAGCCGTCGCCGTCGAAGTCACCGCCGCAGTCGCTCTCGTAGATCACGCAGCCGGAGGTTCCCACCAGGACAAAGGCCAGTGCCATCAGGTTCCGCATCGTTTGCTCCTCTCGTCAGGGGTCTTGGGCTCCCGCAGCGGGTGTGCATGTCCGCCGCGTTCAACTCCTTGGACACCACCTGTCGCGAAAACCGTTACCCTCTGGAGACAGACCCGCTGGAGCGAGGATCCGGACGAAGATGTCGAGACCGCAGAAGTCGTACAAGAACCTTGAATTCCTCAACTCTGTAAGCGCACGGCCGATCCGCATCCTGTGCGAGTACGAGGAGCCCCGGCAGCGCTTCTACCACCAGGATGTGCGCGACACCATCGTGATCTTCGGCTCGGCGCGCACGCTGCCGGGGGAGGTCGCGCGGGAGCGGCTGGCGGAGGCGGAGGCGGCGGTCGAGGCGGGGGAGGCGGACGCCAGCGCCGTCCGGCAGGCGCAGATCAAGGTCCGGATGTCGCGGTACTACGACGAGGCCCGCGAGCTGTCCCGCCGGCTGACCCAGTGGTCGATGGACCGCAGCCAGGGCCGCAAGTACCTCATCTGCACCGGCGGCGGGCCGGGCATCATGGAGGCGGGCAACCGGGGGGCGGCCGACGTCGAGGGCGGGCGCTCCGTGGGCCTGGGCATCTCCCTGCCTTTCGAGGAGCAGAACAACCGCTGGGTCACCCCCGAGCTGTCCTTCGAGTTCCACTACTTCTTCACGCGCAAGTACTGGTTCATGTACCTGGCGAAGGCGCTGGTGGTGTTCCCTGGTGGCTTCGGCACCATCGACGAGATGGCCGAGCTGCTGACCCTCCGCCAGACCGGCAAGATCCGCAAGGTCGTGCCCATCGTGCTCTACGGCACCGAGTACTGGGACAGCATCATCAACCTCCAGGCGATGGTGGACTGGGGCACGATCTCCCAGAAGGATCTCGACCTGTTCCACCGCACCGACGACGTGGACGACGCCTTCGCCTACCTCACCGACGCCCTGGAGCACGGCGATCGCACCGGGTTCGGGGTCTTCCCCGAGGTCAAGAGGCCCGGTTGAGCCGCTTTGGGGTCCGGCGCCGCCTGCGGGGGTTCTTCGCGGGCGCAGACGAGCCCCAGGCGCCCGCGCAGCTCACGGTGCGCTTCCTGACGGTGGACGGGCGTGAGGAGGAGGTGCGCTGCGCGTCGGGCCAGACCCTGCGCGTGGCTGCCCAGGGCCTGCGGGTGCCCATCCTGACCCGCTGCGCGGACGGGCGCTGCGGCGGCTGCGTCGTCGAGATCCTCGATGGCGCCGGCCTCGACGAGGCGGACGTCGCCGAGGTGGCCGCCCTCCGGGACAACCCGACCGGCCGCAGCACGAACCCGCCCAAGCACCGCCTGGCCTGCCGGGCGCGGCTGGAGGGGGAGGGGGTCTCGGCGCGGCTGTTGAGCGTGTGGACGCTCGAGGACATCCTCTAGGGGGTCTTGACCTTGACCTCGCCCTTGGGGGCGGAGAGGCGGACGGAGGGGCCGCCGTTGCCGATGTTGCCGCTGACGTTGGTGTCGGTGTTGGTGCCGCTGACCAGGTGCTCGACGCGGACCTCGGCGCCGGTGGCGGCGAGCTTGACGTTGGCGTCGTCGGGCAGGATCAGCTCGACCTTGCCCTTGGTGCTGGTGGCAGCGGAGCTGGCGTTGATGACGCTGTTGCCGGTCAGCTCGACCTTCACGTCACCGTCCTGGGAGGTGACCTGGAAGCTGTCATACCGGCCCTCCGCGAACACGCCCCCCGCCGTGCTGGAGGCCTTCAGCGCGCCGGTGCAGTTGGTGATCTGCACCCAGCCGTCGCGGCCCTGGACGGTCAGGCGGGTGCCTGGGGGGGCCGAGACCATCAGCGGCACGTCCGCGCGCTGGATCGCGCTGCTCTTGGAGGGCATGCGGGTCTTGGCGCCGGCGCCGTTGGCGTCGCCCCAGACCGCCAGCCCGATGCCGTCGCCGTAGGCCTTGAGGCGGTCGCGGTCGGTGCCCTCCACGGAGAAGTCGATGCGGGCGGAGATCTGGTCACCCTCGGTGCAGCGCACGGTGATGTTGCCGCCGTAGTGGGTGACGGTCACCGGGACGTTGTCGCCGAGGTCGTTCTTCCGCTCGGTCAGGCCGCCGGTGTAGGTCGAGGACTCATCGCCGTGGCCGCTGCTGCCCAGATCGATGTCGTCGAGGTCGATCTCGATGTCGCCCAGGTCGATGTCGTCGGCGATGGCGGGGGGCGCGAGGACCAGCGCGAGCAGCAGGGTCATGGGATCTCCGAGAGGGTGGCCCGGGGAGTATAGTCGGATGACGTGAGGCCGGTGCTTGTCGCTTGCCTCTTTCGAAGCGCGCGGATACGCGGCGGCATGCAAGCGACCGCTCCCACCGACCAGCGTTTCTGTGACCTCCACATCCACGTGGGCGCCTCCGTCGCGCCGCACGTCATGTGGTCCATCGCCCAGCAGCAGGGCTTCAAGCTGCCGGTGAAGGACTACTGGGAGTTCGTCGATCTGATCACGGCCGATCCGCGCCGGATCAAGAACCTCGACGACTACCTGGCCATCCTGCACACCTGGACCGAGCGCATCCAGTCCAGCCCGATGGCGATGGAGCGGGCGGTCTACGAGATCATCGGCAAGGAGTACCGGGGCTCGCTGGTGCAGCGCATCGAGCTGCGCTTCAACCCCATGAAGCGCAACCTGGGCGGGGAGCGCGACCTCGACCACATCATCCACGCCTCGCTGCGGGGCATGGACCGGGCCTGCCTGGAGTACGGCGTCGAGGCGGGGCTCATCTTCTGCCTGGCCCGGGAGTTCCCCACCGAGCAGAACGAGATCATCCTGGAGAAGGCCATCAAGTACAAGGATCGCGGCGTCATCGGGATCGATCTGGCGGGCACGGAGACCCACACCGTCGAGCTGTCCGAGAGCGTCGATCGCTACGCGGAGATCTTCCAGCGGGCCCGGGACGCGGGGCTGGGCACCACCGTACACACCGGCGAGACCCAGGCGACCTCCGGCGAGGGGGTCATCGCGGTGCTGACCAAGCTCAAGCCCGACCGCATCGGGCACGGGGTGCGGGCCGCCTACAGCGCCGAGGCCACCCGCATGCTCGCCGACGCCGGCACGGTGCTGGAGATCTGCCCGACCTCGAACCTGAACACCCGGGCGGTCCGCCACCTGGAGGAGTTCAACTACATCCTGGGGACCTTCATGGAGGCCGGGGTGCGGCTCACCGTCAACACCGACGGCACGTACCTCTGCGGCACGAACCTGGCGAACGAGTTCCGGTTGCTGGTGGAGTCGGGCATCCTGGACCCGGAGCAGGCCGGGCGGATGCGGGAGTTCGCCTTCGAGGCGAGCTTCCTGGAGAGCCGCGGCTGAGCACGCCGGGCTGGGCAGGCCAGGTCGGGCGCGCCCGGCTGGGACGCGCCCGGGCACGCTTGCCCCTCAGCTCTCGTTGGTGCCGCTGGAGCGACGACGACGACGGCGACGGCGCTTCTTGCGACGCGCGTCGTCCCCGCCAGAGCCCTTGGACGCCTCGGGGGGCCTGGCCTCGGGCGGCGGCGCGGCGCTGCGCTCGGACGACGGACGGCGTTCGCTGCTGCGGGAGCGACCGCTGCCACGGGATCGGCCGCTGGGCTTGCCCCGACGACGGCGCTGACGACGCCCGCTGCCCTGGTCGTCCCGGCCCTCGCGGCCCTCGCGGCCCTCGCGACGCACCTCGCTGATCGCGCTGACCGTGTCGAGGTCGGCAGCCCTGGCGCGCTGCTCCCGATCCCACATGAAGAAGGTCCGCAGCGCGGTGGCCAGGAGCATGTCGCCGTCCGGGCGCTCCTGGATGGCGCGGGCCAGGCCGATGAAGCCCTCGAAGGCCGTGCTGGCCATCGCCTTCTTGATGCGGGCGGCCATGCGGTCGACCCGCAGGCGCTGGGCCTCTTCGGGGGTGGGCAGCTCCTTGTGGACGAAGTCCACCTCGAACTGCTTCTCCAGCACAAGGCGGGTGGCGAGGTCAGCGCCACCCGCGAGGCTGATGGCGGTGCCCTCCTTGCCGATGCGGCCGGTGCGGCCCACCCGGTGCATGTAGACCGCCGGGTCGCTGGGCAGGGTGTAGTTGATGACGTGGGTGAGGTCGTTGACGTCGATGCCCCGGGCCGCGACGTCGGTCGCCACGAGGAACTGGACCTCGCCGGACTTGACCATGGCCATCACCCGCTCACGCTTCTTCTGGGGCAGCTCACCGGAGATGAGCTGGGCGTCCAGCCCCTGGCGGTCCAGGAAGGTGGCCACCGTGGCGGTGTCTTCGCGGGTGTTGCAGAAGATGATGGTCGAGCCGGGCTCCTCCTGGTCGATGAGGGCGAGCAGGGCCCGCGCCCGGTGGAAGCTGGGGTCCACCTCGTAGAGCACGTGGGTGATGCCCTCGACCGCGTCGGTGTCGGTGGAGAGCATGATGTCCACGGGATCCTTGAGGTATTTTCGAACGATGCGCTTGACGTCCTCCTCGACGGTCGCCGAGAAGAGCAGCACCTGCGCGTCGTCCGGGGCCCGGCGGAGGATCGAGGTGACCTCCTTGTAGAAGCCCATCGAGAGCATCTCGTCGGCCTCGTCCAGGCAGGAGATGCGGATGCGGGACAGGTCGAGGTTCTTGCGCCGGATGTGGTCCAGCACACGGCCGGGCGTGCCGACGATGACTTCGACGCCCTCCTCGAGGGCCTTCTCCTGGGGGCCCATCGCCGTGCCGCCGTAGACGGTCAGCACGCGGATGTCCTTGTACTTGCCGATGGCCGAGATCTCCCGAGCGATCTGGATCGCCAGCTCGCGGGTGGGGGAGAGGACGATGGCCTGGGGGTAGCGGGCGCCGGCCTCGACGCGCTCGACGATGGGGACGCCGAACGCAGCGGTCTTGCCGGTGCCGGTCTTGGCGCGGACCACCATGTCCTTGCCCGCGAGCGCGGGCTCGATGGACTCGGCCTGGACCTGGGTGGCTTCGGTGTAGCCCATCTCGTGGAGGCCCTTGATGAGCTCGCCGGAGATGGGGAAGTCCTCGAAGAGGCGGCCGGAGCGGTAGTCCTGGCCCCTTTGGGCAGGCTCTGCGTCGTCGACGGAGGCGTCGACGGGGGCGTCGTCTTCGGAGGGGGTGTCGACGGGGGTGTCGTCTGCGGCGAGGGCCTCGGCGGGCTCGGGGGCCGCCGTCACGGCCTGGGTGGCGCCGTCCTGGGGGGCTGTCTGGGAGGTTTCTCCAGCCTCTGTGGGCACATCTGCTCCTTCTGGGTACTCGGGCTATGCTTGGGGGGCTCCCCTTATTCGCGCCGGGTGACTTCCGCCAACGACGGCGACGGGTTCCCTTGGTGGTCGCCAAGCCCCTCCACTCTGGTTAGAATGCCCTCTTTCCCGACGCCGGATCTCCTATCTGGGAGGCCGACCAGGGTGGTGGTGCGTGGTACTCGAACAGCTTCACGCGGTGATCAGCGACGCCCGTCGGGTCCTGCTGACGGGCCCTGAGGACCCGGACGGCGACTCCATCGGCGCCTGCCTCGCGCTGCAGCGGGTCATCGGGCACCTGTCCGGCGCGGTGGTGCACGTCGCCGGCGATCCGGGGTTCCGCTACCGCTGGATGGCCCGCGCCGCCGAGATGATCCCGGATGAAGACGTCACAGGCCGCTATGATCTGGCCGTGGTGCTGGACGGCGACCAGCGGCGTCTGACCCCGCCGGTGCAGCGCGCCTTCCAGGACGCCACACGCACGGCCATCATCGACCACCACGGTACGACCTCCGCCGACGGCTACGACGTCGCCTGGATCGAGCGGCACGCAGCCTCGACCTGCGGGATGGTGCTGGAGGCGATGGACGCCTGGGGGGTCCCCCTGGATCCCGACATCGCCGGCCTGCTCTACGCCGGCATCATCTTTGACACCGGCGGCTTCCGCTACTCCAACACCACCGCCGACACCCACCGCAAGGCCGCGCGTCTGCTGGATGCGGGCATCGACCACGCCAGCATCGCTGTTCGTGTGCTGATGGAGCGGCGGCGCTCCGGCATGCTGCTGCAGGCCCGGGTGCTGGACACCGCGACCTTCCATGGGGACGGCGCGGTGGTCCAAGGCGTGGTCTCCCTGGCCACCCGCGAGGAGCTCGGGGCCTCCCGCGGCGACGTGGAGGGCATCGTGGACACGATGGTCTACGTCGAGGGGGTCGAGGTCGCCGTGCTGCTGGTGGAGCGGGGCCCGGACCGGGTCAAGCTGTCCCTGCGGTCCCGGGGGAAGGTCAACGTCGCGGACGTCGCCCGCGCCCTGAACCCCGCGGGCGGTGGCCACGCCAAGGCTGCGGGCGTGGTGCTGGAGCAGTCCCTGGACACGGCGCGCCGTCGGCTGCCGGATGTGCTGGCGGCGGCGGTGCGCTCCGGCTCATAGGCCCATGCGCTGGCCGGGGCGCAGCACCACCGGGTCGGCCCCGCAGGCGCGGATCTCCTCCACGAAGCCCGGCAGGTCCACCGCGGGGAGCTGCCGGGGCGGCGCGGACAGGGGCGCGAAGAAGTCCTCCCAGTGGCAGGCGACGACCCACCCGGGCTTGAGCGCGGCGATGATCTCGGCGGTGTAGCCGGGCCGGTACTTGCGGCCGATGGCGCAGAGGCAGAGCACGTCCGCGCGCCGCCCCTGCATCAGGGCGGTGTCGTAGTCGGCCGAGTCGATGTGGACGATCGAGAGGCCCTGCCATTCGAGCCACCAACTGAACACCTTGCCGTGGCGCAGCGCGCGGTAGCGGGGCGGCCAGCGCGGCGGAGCCTCGATGTCGCCCTGGAGCGGGGTGCGGCCGAAGTAGACCCGGCCGTGCCGGGAGGGCAGGGGGACCGCCCGGCCCCAGCCCAGGTCCAGCTCCTCCATGCCCTCGCAGGTGACGAGCTGGTCCTCGGGGAGCCCGTAGGCGCGGCCGATGTTGGCGGTGGACCGCGAGCCGTACAGCCGCGCGCCGGTGTGGCGGCACACCGCTGGGGCGTCCAGGGCATGGTCGAAGTGGGCGTGACCGACCAGCACAGCGTCGGCCTGGGGCAGCTCCCGGGCGAGCAGGGGCTCGTCGGGCACCAGCGGCCGGGTGGCGGTGGCCAGCAGGCTGAACCGGCTGAGGTAGGGGTCGATGAGGACGGTGCGCTGCCCCGCGCGGACAGCGAAGCCTGCGGCCCCCAGCCAACGCAGGACGTGGCCGCCCTCGGAGGGGCCTTGCCAAGCGAGGCCGTCGGGCATCGGGCGGGTGATCAGGCGGGTCAGCGTGAAGGACATGCGCGGGGGACGATACCCCACCGCGCGGCCGGCGGGTTATCCGGGGGCCGATGGACACCACCCCCGGACCCGACGAGAGCCTCGACCGCCTGGTGGGCGACTGGCACATCCTGCAGCTCAAGCGGGGCCACCGCTTCTCCACCGACGATCTGCTGGTGGCCTGGACCGCCGGGCAGGCGGCCCCCCGCGCGCGGCGGCTGCTGGACATCGGCGCGGGCATCGGCTCCGTGGGCCTGATGACCCTCTGGCAGATGCCCGCCGACGCGCACCTGACGATGGTGGAGGTCCAGCCAGTCAGCCACCGGCTGGCCCGGCGCACCGTGGCCCTGAACGGCCTCAGCGAGCGGGTCACCCTCAAGTCAGGCGACCTGCGCGACCCGGAGATGGTCCCCGAGACCCGCGACTTCGAGGTGGTCACCGGCAGCCCGCCCTACATCCCCCTGGGCCACGGGGTGGTGTCGCCCCACCCCCAGCGGGCCGGCGCGCGCATGGAGCTGAAAGGCGACGTGTTCGACTACTGCCGGGCGGCGGCGCGGGCGCTGGCCCCCGACGGGCGGTTCTGCTTCTGCCACGCGGGCGCCGACCCCCGCCCGGAGCAGGCGGTCGAGGCGGCGGGGCTGACGCTGCTGCACCGCCAGGACGTGCTGTTCCGCGTCGGGCAGCCGCCCACCATCGCCTTGTTCTGCTGCGCATGGGCCGGGGAGCGCAGGGACCTGCCCCCGCTGGTGGTGCGGGGCGACGACGGGCGCTGGACGCCGACGTATCAGCAGGTCCGCGCGGCCGTAGGCGCGATCCCGGACCCCTTCAGAGGCTGAGCCTCAGGGGCCGGTGCGGGAGCGGTTGGCCAGCTCGGCGCTGGTGTTGCGCAGGCGCTGGGCGACCGTGCCCAGGAGCTTCCACATGATGCGGATGCCCAGCTCGGGCTCGCGCTTGCAGAACTCGTCGAGGGCGGGCCGGTCGATGGTGATGAGGCTGCCGAAGTCGTTGGCCCTTACCGTGGCGGAGCGGGGCTGGGCGTCGACCAGGGCCAGCTCGCCGAAGTGGTCGCCCGGGCCGAACTCGGCGAGCTTCACGTCGTCGCGCAGGACCTCGAGCTTGCCCTGGACCACGACGTACATGACCCGATCGGTCGCGCCCTGGTCGACTACGATCTGCCCCGGGGTGACGAACTGCTCGGAGACCATGCGGCCCACGCGGGCGCGGGCGTGGAAGGGCAGGTCCTCGAACAGGAACAGCTTCTCCATGATCTCGGCGCGCGCGGCGGCGGCCTCGGCCTGGGGGGAGGCGTCCGGGTCGATGACGATGGTGGTGACGTTGTCGGGGCCGCCGTGGGCGAGCGCGGCATTGACCAGGGCGTTGGTGGCCTGGGCGGGGGTGCCCTGGGCGAGCTTCTGGCGGATGATGCGCGCGGGGACCGGGTCGCTGAGGCCGTCGGAGCACAGCACCAGGCGGTCGCCGGGCAGGATCTCGATGGCCGCGACGTCGGGCTGGACGGTGGGGTGCAGGCCGATGGCGCGGGTGATGACGTTGCGGTAGCGGCTCTTGCGGGCCTCTTCGTAGGTCATCTGGCCGTTGCGGACCAGCTCGTTGACCATGGAGTGGTCGTCGGTGAGCTGGAGCAGCTCTCCCTCGCGCAGCAGGTAGGCCCGGGAGTCCCCGACGTGGGCCAGGAACACCGAGCCGCCGCCGACCACCGAGGCCACCAGGGTGGTGGTCATGCCGCGGCGGCCCTCGTTCTCGGCCTCCTCGTACACCCGGCGGGAGGCGATCTGGCAGATCTCGTCCAGGGTCTCCAGGACCTTGTTGCGGGTGGCGCGGCCCGGGGACTGGGCGAAGCGCAGCACCGCCGCGCGCAGCCGAGGGGCGTTGCGGCGGAAGGTGTCCACGGTCATCGCGGACGCGATCTCGCCGCAGGCGCGGCCCCCTACGCCGTCGGCGACCACGAACACGCCAGCGTCGGGATCGGCCAGGAAGGCGTCTTCGTTGTTGTCTCGACGCTTGCCTTCGTCGGTCAGTGCTGCGTGTCGAATCATGGCTCTTAATACACCATCAAGGGGATCTTCTGCACGTAAAAGGGGGTGTCCTCGGGGCCGCCGGGCCCCTGTCGGAGCAGCCGGACGGAGAGCACGCCCCACCCGCCATCCCCCTTCTGAGGGAGATCCAGGGTAACGGGAAGCGCCAGCTCGTCGCCGGGCATCAGCCTCGTGTCAGAGACCGTGTCATAGGGCGGATCGGGCTTGACCTCTCGGCCGATGAGGTGCACGAAGGGCTCGCCCAGGGCCTCGCCCTCGGCGTCGAGCAGGGCGACCTCCACCCGGAGCCGCGTGAAGGGCGAGCCGGTGGGGATGGCGTGCCCCGCGCCGGTGTTCTGGAGGAGCAGGGTGGCCTCCATCGGCTCGCCCCGGGTGGCGGCGTCGGGGGCCACCCGCACCAGGACCGAGAGGCCGCGGCCGTGGGCGGCGTCGAAGCCGTGGCCGGCGTGGGTCAGGGAGCGCGAGGCGGTGACCCGCCCCGACTCGGGCGGCATGTGGCAGTCCTGACAGCGGACCCCGGCCTCGGCGTAGGCGGAGGCCGACCACTCCCCCCAGGTGTCGTAGAAGGGCTTGTCGGCGCCGGGCCAGGTGAGCTGGTGGCAGGTGGCGCAGAAGGCCGAGGTGCCCAGCTCGTCGCTGACCTTGACGGGGTGGGGAGCGCCCGGGGCCGCCCGGCGGCCGATGACGGCGCCGTCGCGGACGTGGCAGGCCGCGCAGGTGACGCCCTCCTGGGCGAGGGTGGCGTCCCAGCTCGGGTTGGGCTTGACCTTGGCGGTGGTGAGCGGGCCGCCGGTGTACTCCACGACGAGCTGCTGCTGCTGGGTGGCCAGGGGCAGGTGGCAGGACACGCAGACCGGGGCGTCGCCCGCGGCCTCGGCGGCGTGGCGGAAGGTCGGGGAGATCCAGGCGCTGCGGTGGGCGGAGCCCTGCCAGGCGTCGTGCTGGGTGTAGTGGCAGGCGTTGCAGCCCTGGGCCGAGAGGCTGGCGAGGCCGGCGGGCAGCTCGGAGACGGCCACCGGCACGCCATCGGGGAACATCGGCGGCGCCCGGGGCGCGGGTGGGGCGTCGGGGGCCTCGGGCTCGACGGCCTCCTTGACGACGGGCGTGGCGGCGGCGGGCGGGGGAGGGGGATCCTTCTTGAAGATCCCGGCGGTCGCGGGCAGGGCCGCCGCCAGGGAGAGCCACAGCAGCCAGCGGCCTCGGTTCGCTCGCTTCCCCTCAGAAATCAATCACCTCACGCCGATCTTCGCCGGGGCGGGACGGCACGTGCACGACCGCGTCAGGCGGACCGTACAGCGCGACATAGACCCCGTAGAACTCCGCCACCCTCTTTACGTAGTTTCGGGTCTCCTTCAAGGGGATCTGCTCGACGAAGTCGTCGGTGGTGATGCGTCCCTTCCAGGCCTGATACCAGGACGAGACGTTCACCGGCCCGGCGTTGTAGGACGCCACGGCCAGCGGCCAGCCGCCCTCGAAGCGGGTCAGGAGGCGGCTCAGGTAGTAGCTCCCGTAGCGCACGTTGACCTCGGGCAGCTCGAGGGCGGCGGGGCTGTAGTCGGGCTCGTCGAGGAGGGCGGCGACCTTGGAGCCGGTGAGGGGCATGATCTGCATGAGGCCCACCGCGCCCGCGTGGGACAGGGCGGTGTGGCGGTAGAGGCTCTCCTGGCGCATCAGGCCGTAGGCCAGCAGCGGGTCGAGGTCGTACTCCCGGCCCCAGCGGTCCATCGCGGCGCGCTCGGGGGTGGGGAAGGCCAGGCGCATGGCGGCGCGGGCCTCGTCCGGGTCGGCGGAGAGGCGCTCCAGCCCCATCGAGAAGCGGGCGGCGTGGTGGTGGTCCCGGGCGTAGAGGAAGATCTGGCGCCACTCGGCCTTGGAGAGCTGGACCTGCCGGCGCAGGGCGACCTCGCGGGGGGTGCGCTGGCGGCGGGCGGCGTACCACTCCTCGTAGAGGTCGGCGACGGCCGGGCCGGTGATCTCGTACACCCCGACGGTGGCGAGGTCGAAGAGCGCGGGGAGGGTGGGCCAGAGGTCGGCGTGCTCCTCGGCGAAGGCCCGGAAGGTCTTCTCGGCGGCCACGGGGTCGTAGAAGCGGCCGGCCACGTAGCCCTCGTCCGGGCCAGGGGTGGGCAGCGGGGCGACGGGCAGCGCGCCGGAGGTCTCGCCCGGGGTCAGCGGGTTGGGGCTCCAGGCGAGCCGCGCCCAGTCGATCTCGGGGGGCAGGGGCTCCACGATGCGCTGCACGCGGGGATCGGCGACGGGTGGGGTGCCGAAGCCCGGGTCCGGTGGGGGCGACGGATCCTGCACTTGCGGGGCGCCCCACCAGCGCCCCTGGTGGAGGAGCGCAGGGTCGGGGTCGTCGGGCAGGGCGCGCCAGCGGCTGCGCAGGAGGAGGGCGTACCAGCTCTCGGGGGCGCCATCGAGGATGCTGCGCCAGTCGCTGCGGGCGCCCGCCTCGTCGCCCAGGGCCAGGCGGACCTTGCCTCGGTAGTATGTGGCCGCGAGGGCGTCCTCGCCGCCGGCGGCCATGACCTCGGTGAGGCGCTTCTTGGCGTCCGCCAGGTTGTCGGTGCGGGAGGTCGCCCAGGCCGCGAACCACCGGGCGGAGCGGCCCAGGGAGGTGCGGTCGTTGGCCAGCAGGTCCCAGTGCTCCACGGCGCGGGCGTAGCGGCCGGCGAGCTGATTGGCGTGGGCGACCTGGTCCCGGGCGCCCCGGAAGCGGTGGTCGTTGCCGTACTCCTCCAGGCCCAGCTCCCCCCAGTCGGCGGCCCGGGTCCACAGACCGCCCCGGAAGTAGGCCCGGAAGGCGTACCAGGCGCTCTCGGGGTTGTGGTCCTCGCGCCAGGCGGCGGCGAAGGCGTCGCCGAGGGCCTGGTACTGGTGGGTGCGCCAGGCGAAGCGGTCGCGGTTGCGCTCGACCCAATCGGTGACGCCGGGGTCGTCGGCGTGATCGGCGGCGAGGTGCTGGAAGGAGTCCCAGGCCTCGTCGGTGAACCCGCACTCCCGCAGGGTGAGGGCCCGCAGCTCCTCGGCGAGCACGGGGTCGATCTGCGGGGCCTCCACGCCCGAGGCGATCAGCTCGTCGAGGAGCTGCTGCGCGGCCACGCCGTTGCAGTGGTAGTCGTGGCTCAGGGCCAGCTCGGCGAGCAGGCGCGCCCCGCGCTCGGGGTTGGCGTTGGCCTCGGCGAGCACGATGCCCAGGCGAAGCTCCTCCTCGCGGGGGGTGCCCGGGTTGGCCTCGAGGTAGGCGGTGTAGGCGTCGATGGCGGGCTGCCGCAGGCCGGCGGCGACCCAGGCGTCCCCCATCAGGACGAGGCACTCCTCGGCGTGGGGCCCCTCGGGCCACTGCTTGCGGTAGGCCTCGCACTCCCGTGCGGCGACGGCGTGGCGGCCGCGCTTGTGGTCGGCCAGGGCCTCATACCAGGCGGCGTAGGGGGCGAGGGGCCCGGCCCCGACGCGCACCGAGGTGAACCGGGCGCTGGCGAGGTTGAAGTGGCCCTCGTGGAGGTGGATCCAGCCCAGCAGGAACTGCCCGGCGGCGCGGCTGCGGCCCCACGGGCCCTCCCGGGTGCTGAGCCAGCCCTCCAGCTCGATGACCGCGAGGCGCTCGTCTCCGGCGATCCAAGCGGCGACGCCCCGCTCCATGGAGGGCGGCGGGGCGTGGACCAGGCCGCCTGGGGGCACCGGCGGGGGCGCCGGGAGCACCGTGCCGGCGCTCGGGTTGGGGACCTCTCCCCAGCTCGGGTGCATGAGGAGGAACAGCAGCAGCAGCGACCGCATGGGTCCTTCAGCGTCCTCGGGGCAATCAGCCGCGCAGGTCGTCCTCGGAGAGCCCCGCGACGACATCGTCAGCGTCGAAGTCCAGCAACACCGTATAGCGCGGACCGGGCTCGACCGCCTGGACCACGCCCTGGCGTCCGTCGGCCAGCGAGACGGTGTCGCCGAGCTGGAAGCGGGCGTCCTCGACGGGCTCGGGCAGGGTGGTGGGCTCGTCGTGCTCGATCCAGTGGGCCCAGCCGCCCTCCAGCGCGCGGGCGTACTTCCAGCCCCGGTCGCGGACGGCCAGCGCGAGCGCCAGGCTGCCCTGCTCGCCGGTGGCGTCATAGATGCTGACGCGGCGGTCCTGGGTGGGCAGCAGGTCGGTGCGCTCCAGGAGCTGGCGGCCGGGAAGCAGCACGGCCCCGGGGATGTGCCCGGCGATCCACTCCTGCGGCGGGCGCATGTCCACGATGACGTCGGAGTGCCCGCCCACCACCTGCGCGGCGAGGAAGGTCCGGCCGATCAGCTCCTTGTGGTTGGGGCCGGGGGTGTCGCCGCTGCCCTCCTGGATGCGGGGGATGACGCTGGGGTCGTAGGTGTGGGTGGCGGGGCGCGCGGCGTTCGGGTCCCGGTCCTCGGCGTCCTTCTCCATGCCGAAAGCCTTGAGCGCCGCCTTGCGCACTGCACGCTTGAGCCGATCGCGAATCATCCTGGGCTCCTTCAAGCTGCCGTTCAGGGTGTCATACCATGGCCTCGGCCGGAAGTCCCCGGACGTGGTATGTACCCTTCACAGTCTGTCGATGGATGCGGTGATGAGCTTGTTGAGAACCCTCCTCCTGGGTCGTGAGAATGGACTCCGCGCGCGGCTCAAGCGCCGGGTCCTGGGAGGAGGTGCGTCCGAGGAGCGCGCGCCGCCCCCCCGACCCGCGCGCCCCGTGGCGGCGGAGAAGGCGCTCAACCTCGGCGTCGAGCCCCCCAAGGATGTGACCCCGCCCGACGGCTATGAGGTCGTCCTGCACAAGAATGCGCTCGAACCCGGCGAGGTGATCGAGGTCATCATCGCGGGCAAGGCGATCGCCGTGGCGAACGTGGGGGGCGCCTGGCATGCCTGCTCCAACGCCTGCCCCCACGCCGAGGGTCCCCTGGGCGAAGGCCGCCTCGAAGGTCATGTCCTGACCTGTCCCTACCACGGCTGGCAGTTCGATCTGCGGGACGGCACCTGCCTGACATCCCCCGGGGATACCATCGCCACCTATCCGGTCGAGGTTGTGGGAGACGCGGTCTGCGTCGCTGTGTGACCTCCCGCAAGTGGTAGACTCCTGCTTCCCTCGCTCAGGAGGGAGGGCTTGCCTCACCCGGACGGACCGGTCCTCGTCGCCGCCAGCCGCGCTCCAGACACCGCCGGAGCGCTCGCCGAGGTCCAGGAGTCCATCGGGCCGCTGCGGGGTGGGGTTATTTTCACCTTTCACGGTGTGAATCACGATCCGGGGGAGGTCGCGCGGGGCGTCGCGGCGCGCTGGCCGGACAGCCTGTGCGTCGGGTGCACGACCATGGGCGAGATCGGACCTCTGGGCCTGACCCAGGGTGGGATCAGCGCGCTCGCGCTGCCGCCCCCAGCCCGCGCCGCGGCCGTGTTCGCGGACTCCCGGGTGGGCTTCGCGGACGGCGAGCGGCTCGCGGAGGCGCTCGCGGGAGCGCTGGGGCATATCCCCGCCGCGCTGGACCCCGAGCGTCATGTCCTGGTGACCCTGACCGACGGCCTGTCCGGCGCCGAGGAGCGGCTGGTCGCGGCGCTGGGCCTCGTGCTGCCGCGCGTCCAGCTCATCGGCGGCAGCGCGGGGGACGACTTCCGCATGCAGAGGACCTGGGTCCACCTCAACGGCGAGGCCCGCCCCGGGGCGGCCGTGGTCACCCTGCTGGAGCCGGGGCTCCCGATGTCCGCGTTCGCCGTGCACCACTACCAGCCCGGAGAGCGCCGCGTCGTCGTCACCGCCGCGGAGCCCTCCCGCAGGCGCGTGCTGGAGCTGGACGGCTGGCCGGCGCGCGAGGTGATGGCCGAGCTGCTGGAGGTGCCGGTGGAGACCCTGGCGGCCCACCCCGAGCTGCCCGCCGAGCGCGAGCTGGCCTTCGCCTACGCCATCGGCGACGATCTGTTCCTGCGCTCGGTGATGCACGTGGACGGCGACGCCCTGGTGATGGGCGGCGCGGTGGAGGAGGGGGTCGTGCTCCGGGTGGTGCACGGCGGCGATCTGGTGGAGGCCACCCGCGCCGGGGTCCAGGAGGCGCTGGCGCGGCTGCCCGGGGCGCCCGGCGGGATGCTGCTGTTCTCCTGCGGCGGGCGCCTGCGGGCGGCGCAGCGGAAGAAGCAGGTGGAGGCCCTCTACGAGGCGATGGCCCAGGCCCCCATGGCCGGGTTCTCCACCTACGGCGAGCAGTTCGGGCCGCTCCAGATCAACCAGACGCTCACGGGGTTGGCGATTGGGCGACCTTGACCACACCGCCCTGCACGCGCGCATCGCAGAGCTGGAGGCGCAGCTCGCGGCGTCCCAGAGGACCGTCGACGCGCTGATCCGCCGCGCCGAGCGCAAGGTCGGGGCCGACCCCACCGACCGGTTCGCCGTGATGAAGGCCATGGCCGGCCTGGAGGAGGCTGTCGCGGCGCGCGCGCGGGAGCTGGAGCGCTCCGAGGCCCACTTCCGGGCGCTGTGGGACCGCTCCCCGGACATGCTCTACATCATCGACGGCGACGGCCGCATCCTGGAGTGCAACCCGGCCGCCGAGGCCGTCGCGGCGGCCGAGCACCTCGATGCGCTGTTCGAGCAGCCCGCCGCGGCGCTGCGCGCCCTGGCCCGGGACGACGGCGGGGACGACGAGCTGACCCTGACCGACGGGCGGGCCGTGCTCCTGGCCAGCGCCCAGCTCGACGAGCGGCGCCAGCTCGTGGTGCTCCGCGACGTGACCCTCTACCGGCTGGCCGAGGCCGAGCTGGCGACCACCCGGCGCCTTGCGGTGCTCGGTCAGCTCGCCACGGCCATCGCCAACGCCATCAACAACCCGCTGGCGGTCATCCTGGGCCGCGTGGAGCTGCTGGAGCTGCTGGGGGAGGCCGAGCCGGAGATGGTCAAGGCCCACCTGGACGTCGTCACCGACCACGCCCGCCGCATCTCCGGCATCGTGGACAGCGTGCTGAGCTTCGCGCGCCCCGGCCTCTCCCGCCGGGAGCTGATCCCGGTCATGGAGGTGTTCGACGCAGCGCAGCGCTCCTGCGGGCGGCGCCTGGGGGAGGTGCGGGTGGACGTGGAGGTGAACCCCAAGAAGCTCAAGGTGTTCGGCGACCGGGTCCACCTGGAGCAGGCGATGGTGGTGCTGCTGACCCACTCGGCGGACGCGATGCACCGGCGCGGGCGGGTGCGGCTGCGCGCCTGGTGCGAGGGCGAGCTGTGCGTCATCGCGGTGGAGGACCGCGCGTCCCGCTCCCGGCAACTCCAGGAGCTGCTCCAGCGCTCGTGGAGCCCTGCGGATCCGCCGCCGACGGGCCTGGCCCTGAGCCTGTTGGTGGCCTCGAACATCGTGCGGGAGCACGGCGGTCAGCTCCACCTCAACCAGGCGGCGGGCCGGGGTACGGTGCTCCGCATCGAGCTGCCCCGGCCGGATGTCCAGGGGGGGCGGACCGGCCCCAAGCGGCTGGTGGTCGTCGACCCCAACCAGGACCTGGCCGAGGAGCTGCGCGGCATGCTCGCGGTGGATCAGGTGCGGGTTGATCAGGCGGACGGGGTCGAGGACGCGATCACGACGCTGGCCCGCGAGCCCACCGCGATGATCCTGAGCGCGGTGCACCTCTCCGACGGCACCGGGTTCGAGCTGCGCAGCGCCATCGCCCAGCGGTGGCCGGGGCTGGAGCGGCGGCTCGCCCTGGTGGTCGGGCAGGGCCAGTGGGGCTACCCCGGCGTGCGTGTGCTGCGGCGCCCGCTGTCCCGGGCGATGGTGCTGGACCGCCTCGCGCGGCTGGACGCGAACGCGGCGGGGTCCTAACGCTCCCAGGGGTCCTCTTCGGGGACCGCCGGGCCGAGGTCGGGGGGATCGGGGACCGGCCAGAGGTCGCCCCACAGGTCGCTGCCGCCAGCGATGGTGAGGGTCTGCCCGGTGATGTAGTCGCCGGCCGGGCTGGCCAGGTAGGCCACCATCCAGGCGATCTCCTCCCGGCGCCCCAGCCGCTTGAGGGGCACGCGGGACGGCAGGGCCTCCAGGATGCCGAGGGAGGGCGGGTAGCGCTTGAGGCCGCTGGACGCGATGTACCCCGGCGCGATGCAGTTGACGCGGATGCCCCGCGGGGCCCACTCCACCCCCAGGCCCCGGGTCATCGCCTCGACGCCCGCCCGCGCGGAGACCGAGTGCGCCATGCCCGGGAAGCCGCGCCCGGTCAGCATCGTGATGTTGATGATCCGCCCGCCGTGCTGGAGCATCCAGGCGTCCGCCGCCGCCCGGGTCATGTTCCAGGTGCCGGTGAGGTTGTTGGCCACGACCTTGTCGAAGCCGTTGGGGGAGATGGTCTCGGCGGGGGCCATGAACTGCCCGCCGCCGTTGTTCACCAGGATGTCGAGGCGGCCGTGGGCGTCGAGCACCTCGGCGATGAGGGCGTTGACGCGGTCGCGATCCCGGATGTCCACCAGCGCGCCGTACACCGTCCGGCCGAGGAGCTCCGAGAGCCCGGCCGCTGCAGGCTCGATGTTCTCGGCCCTGCGGGAGGCGATGACGACGGTGGCGCCCAGCTCGCCCAGCTCGCGGGCGATGGCGGCGCCGATGCCGGTGCCGCCGCCGGTGACCAGGGCGACCTGCCCGGCGAGCAGATCGGGGCGGAAGATGGAGGAGGGCATGGGGACTTCCGAGGACAGAGGGAAGGGTCGGTAACCCGCGGGGCGCGATCAGGGCACCACCACCGCCTCCGACGCGTACCGACACACCGGCCCGCAGGCCTCCCCGTTGGGCGCGAGGGTCTCGTACTCCGGCGTGAGGGTGGTCTCGACGAGCACCGCGTCGTCCCGGGAGAGGGTCAGCCCCACCGCGCTCAGGTCCGTCCGGGTCAGCCACACCCCGCCGATGGCCTGCTGCGCCGCAGGCAGGCGGGTGCCGATGAGGCTCAGGGAGGCCTCGCCGTCGCAGCCGTCGTCGGGGCTGTCGCCGAAGGGCAGAGTGGCGGTGCAGGTCTCGGTGGCGCCGTCGAGGTCCAGGGCCACGACGTAGCGGCCCGCCGGCCAGCCGTCGGTCTCAAAGCGGATCTCCAGCCCGTCGATGCAGCCGATGTCCGTGCAGGCCAGGCCTGAGTCGAAGGGCGCCCCCTTGCAGGCGAGCAGGGCCAACCAGATCATCCTCACCTCCGATCGTCGAGCGGCTCGATCAGCGTATCCAGAGGGGCGGGGGGGTTGAGCACGCGGCGGCGGTGGACCGCTTCGCGCCAGGCCGCGCCATCCGAGAGGGGCGTCACCGCCCGGGTCGGCGGCTGGAGCCACCACACGAACAGCGCGCCGTGGTCCTGGGGCGGGCCCAGGTGGCGCCCCAGTCCTGTAACGTACCGGTTTACAACGCCCTCCGTGATGACCGAGCCCGGCAGGGCGTCCAGGGCGATGGCCGCGACGCCGGCCTCCTGCATCGTGCGCACCGCATCGGGCCCCGGATCCGGCGGGTAGCGGCCCTCTTCGAAGGACTGGAGGTAGACCATCAGCGGCTGCGCGGCGACCCAGTCCCGCCAGCCCTCCGGCAGCGCCGCGCCCGGCGGCAGAAGCATGGGGTTGACCATCGGGCGGCGATGGTAGCGGGCGTGCAGACCCACCAGAGGGGCGTCGAGGCCCTCCCGGGCCAGCGGCAGCTCGATCACCGCCCCTGAGGCGGCGGACAGCACGCGCCAGGGCTCCAGATCCCGCACGTCCTGGGTTTGGAGGGGGGCGTTGCCCGAGAGCAGCAGGGCCTCGAGGACCACCGCAGGGACCCACAGCCACGGGCGGGGCGCCCGGCAGGCCAGCGCCCCCAGGCCCAGCGGGATCAGCATGCCCCAGCGCTGCGGCCAGGTCAGGCGCTCCAGGAAGGGGTGCAGCGCCCCCAGCCAGCGGAAGGGCAGGGCGAGGGGCCGACCGCCCAGCAGCAGGGGGTCCTCTCCCAGCTTGAGATAGGGGCCGAGCGCGAACACCGCCCCCACCCCGGCCATCGCGACGATCGCTCCCCAGCCCTCGGGCCGGCGGCGCCACAGCACCACGCCGGCCGCCGCGAGCAGGACCAGGGACACCCGATTGCTGCGGTCCAGCGGGCCGGACTGGAAGGGGAAGCCCAGGGGCGCGGACTGCTCCACCACGAAGCGCAGGCCCTCGGGGATGGGTTCCAGCGCAGCGCGCATGTCCAACGGCGCCGGCGCGAACGCGGGATCCGCGAGGGGCAGCGCCTCCCATCCCCGCAGCATCGGGATCAGCAGCGGCGCGGCCACCAGGGTGGCGGTGAGCACGGCCACGCCGAAGGGCTTCGCCGCGGCCGGCCGACGCCACAGCCGCCACGCGGCCAGCGGGGCGGTCCCGAAGGCCAGGAAGAGCACCTGGTACCAGTACGTCAGCCCGGAGAGCCCCATCCACAGGCCCGCCATCGCACCGTCCCGGAGCCGCCCCTGGTCACCCAGGGCCCGCATGAGCGCCCCGAGGTACAGCGGCGTCCACGGCATCAGGCTCTGGGGGGCGTGCAGCAGGTTCAGCTCCCGCAGCAGAGGGTCCGCGCAGGCCCAGCCCACCCCCATCAAGGCGCCGGCCCCGTGGCTGCCGCCGAGCTGCCGCCCCAGGTGGTGGCCGGCCAGCCCGTTCGCCGTCATCACTGCCAGCCACCACAGGTTGTCGCCCAGGGGGAAGGGCAGCGACAGCGCGAACGGCGCCCCCAGCGCGTGGTCGAGCAGGTTCGGGGTGAGCTGCCCCACCGGGTAGCCGGCCGGGAAGTACACGCCCTCCGACCACGGCCAGTCTCCGGGGTGGCGCAGCATCTGCGCGACGAGGCCCCGCAGGGTGAGGGTGTCCATCGCGTCGACGTTGGGGTAGCCGGGCAGCGCGGTGGTGAGGTGCGCCGCCAGCGGCCAGCTCAGCGCCACGGCCAGGGCCGCGTAGCCCGCCACGGCGAGCATCCAGGGCGTCCAGCGACCCCTCACAGCCCGCCGAACCGTCCGTTGATCTGGTCCCAGAGCAGGCTGACCACCTCGGAGGAGCCGTTGGCCAGGATGCCGGCCACCGCGGCGGTGATGGCCGCCGCCGTGCCGCCGGCCAGGCGGGTCACTGTGGGCACATCATAGAGGCGCACCAGCGTCCGCCACCGCCGCCGGGTGGTCAGCACGTCCATGAGGAGCCCGGCGGTCATCAGCACCAGGACGAGCAGGATGGCCTCCACAAGCGCCGCGGTCAGCGACACCTGGGTGCGGCTGCGCAGGAACGCGGGCAGCAGCACCAGGCTCGACTGGGCCAGCCCGTAGGCCACCGCCTTCTCCAGGCCGTTCGCCCCGCGCAGCCAGCGGAAGGTGAGCCCGAAGAACGCGAGGTTCGTGAGCATCGTGGCCGCGCCGAACTTGCCCGTGCCCAGGGTCAGGAAGAGGGTGGGGATGCCGCCGAAGCCCAGGGCGATCGCGGCGTTCCGCCAGGGATCGGCCGAGGGGCCCACCCCCAGCACCAGCTCGCGCAGCTTGAGCCCGGTGACCCCCAGGTTGTCGAGCATCACGTCCAGCTTCCCGGTGCAGTCGTGCCGCAGCGCGTCGAGGGTCAGGCGGGCCTTGCCGAGGTCCTCCACGCTGCCCTTGCCCTCGGCCACCTTGGCGGGCCAGCGCTCCAGGGCGCGCTCGACGTCGTCGATCTCGCTCATCGTGTAGGCGGCGACCAGCAGCTCCTCACGGCGGTCCTCGATCGACTGCGCCTGGGGGTGGGTCATGCCCAGCAGCGGGGCCTCCCGGGGCACGAGCCAGGTGAAGTAGACCAGCGGCGCGATCACGCCCCCGATGAGCACCATCTGCCACCAGGGCACGAAGCCGAACTGCACCGAGAGGTAGCCCGAGAACAGCAGCGCCCCCAGCCGCCGCAGGTAGCGGGCCTGGGCGTCGGTGCCGCCGTTGGACACCGCCATCACGAAGACCACCGCCGCCCCCAGGGTCCAGTACGCCCGCTGCCCTTCGGCCAGGTGCAGGGTGCTGCCCACGGCCAGAAGGGGCTGCCCGCCGCGGATGGAGAACCACAGCGGCTTGATGACCACGATGGCCAGCAGCGGCGCCAGGAGCCCGGCCACCAGGATGTCGAGCACCGTGGAGCCGGTCTTCCAGGCCGACCAGGGCGCCTCGTGGCGCCGCTTGACGTGGATCCAGGTGGCCACCCCCACCACCAGCAGCAGGAGCAGGCCGAGGGTCGCCTTGGGCACCGCCGGCACCACCACCGGGAGCAGGATCCCGGCGGTGTTGAGGGTGCCCAGGTCCGCCAGGGCCACGAGCCGCAGCGGGCGATCGACGGGCGGCGAGTCCGGCCCCCACGACCAGCTCGCCTTGTTGTTGTTGAGGCTGGTGGGCATCGGGGCGCTGCGGCGGATCTCCACGCCGTCCCCGGTCATGGACAGGGCGACGGGCACCTGGCGGGCCCACATCGGCAGCACCAGCTCGAACGGGATGCCCTCGGGCAGGGACATCTCGAACAGCTCCCGCCCGGTCTCGCTGCTGTTCCAGGTGGAGACGTCGTCGTGGGCCACCCGATAGCGCGCGGTGATGATGACGTCGCCCGCCGCGTCGGTCTTCAACGTGACGTCCTCGGGCTCCAGATCGACCAGGAACGAGGCGTTGATCCGGGTGCCCCCCAGCACCGCGCCCGGCAGGCGGTAGCGCGGCTCCCCGGTGACGGTCGGGTCCAGGGTCAGGGCCCGGGCCCGCTCCCGGTCCAGGCGGACGGAGAAGGTCAGCCGGGTCAGCTCCCGGTTGATGAAGATGTCCACCGACAGGGCGCGGGGCTTGTCCAGCTCGCCGCGCGCGAGGATGCCCCAGCGGCCGGCGTTGCCGTCGGGGATGGCGCAGATGGCCTCCTGGGCCTGCGGAGCGGTGCGCAGCAGGGCAGGCGGATCGACGTCCTCGCCGGAGAGCTGGCCGAGGTGCCGCGCGGCGGCATGGTGCTGCTCCAGGACCTTGAGGGCGTCGGCGTACAGGAAGCAGACCCGCGCGCGGTTGACCGGGCTGCTGAGCCACAGGGTGCTGTCGCTGGCCAGCACCGCCGCGAAGCGCGAGATCGCCCGGCTGTAGTCCCGCCGGGACCACAGGGCCATCGCGTGGTAGGGGGTGGGGCCGCCGAGCAGGGGGGCCAGGTCGTCGAGGCGGGCCAGCCCGCCGTGGTGCAGGCCGATGTTGGGGGGGAGCAGGGACTCCTCGGTGGCCGCGATGCTGGCCGCGCCCTGCAGCAGCCGTGGCTGGTCGGGGTTGGCCCGGGCCTGGTCCGCGAGCTGGTTGAAGCCCCGCCCGTACATGCCCCGCGAGGCGTAGTACTGGGCGGCGACGCGCCCCTCCCAGCCCACGAGGAAGGAGTCCTCCTCCGCGGTCTCGGTGGCGTCGTCCAGATCCCCGAGCACGAGGGCCTCGGCCTGCAGCTCGCCCAGCACGATGACCAGCGCGCTGAAGATCGTCACGAGCAGCAGGAGGCGGTTGCCGCGGAGCCAGGGACCAAGAGAGCGCATCACCGAGAGCCTATCGGATCCGGACCCGACGCGTGGCCCCGGCTCCCGGATCCGGTAGACTGGAGGCGGCCTTCTCCCGGAGTCGAAGATGCGAACGGCGGCCCTGGTCCTGCTGCCCCTGCTCGGAGGGTGCGCCGAGGATCCCTACCTCATCTCCGGGTTCTGGCAGGGCGCGGTCAACTGCGGCGCGAACCCCCGGATGGCCATGAACCTGGAGTTCATCCCCACCGAGGACGAGCTGGAGTTCGTCAGCGACGCCCGGCTGACGGTGGGGGACCAGCAGCTCCTGTTCACGATGGAGGTCCAGTACGAGCCCTTCGACGAGGGCGGGACCGCCGTGCCCCTGAGCGTGGACGTGGGCGACTGCGCCTGGTCCGACGGGTCGGTCGCCACCTGCGGGCCGGCCACCGGCACCCTGGATTCGGTGGCCGAGGAGATGAGCGGGCAGTACTCCGAGTTCCCCATCAGCCCCGGGACCTGCGACTGGTCCCAGATGAAGTCGCTGTGAGGCCGTGAACCGCACGTACCAGGGCGTGGTCACCTTCGCGCGCTTCCTCATCGGCGCGTTCTTCCGGCGCGTCGAGGTGGTGGGCCTCTCCAACGTCCCCGCGAACGGCGGCGGGCTGCTGGTCTCCTGGCACCCCAACGGCATGATCGACCCGGCCCTCATCTTCACGTTCTTCCCCCGGCAGGTGGTGTTCGGGGCGCGGCACGGGCTGTTCAAGGTGCCGGGCCTCGGGCAGATCATGCGGGCGGTGGGCACGGTCCCCATCTTCCGGTCGATGGACGCCAAAGCGATGGACCCCGACGCCCGGCGGGCGGCCAACCAGCGGAGCCTCGACGCCCTGGCCGGCCAGCTCGCCCGGACCAGCTACTCCTGCCTGTTCCCGGAGGGCGACAGCCACGACGCCCCGCACCCCACCCGGGCCCGCAGCGGCGCGGCGCGGCTGTACTACCGGGCCCGGCAGCTCGCCGACGGGGGGGATGTGCCGCCGGTCATCGTCCCGGTGGGGCTGTTCTACGACGACAAGCAGGTGTTCCGCTCCAGCGCCCTGATCGTCTTCCACCCGCCGCTGCCGCTGAACCCCGAGCTGGACGTCACGCCCGGGGATGGCGAGGACCCCGACGCCGCCGAGGCCCGCGTCCGCGCGCTCACCGCCGAGATCGAGCGGGTGCTCCACGACGTGGTGCACGCCACCGACGACTGGCGCCTCCACCACCTCATGCACCGGGCCCGCAAGCTGGTCCGCGCCGAGCGGGCCCACCGCGCCGGGTCCCACCTGCGCGCGCCCCGCATGGAGGAGCGCATCCTGGGCTTCGCCCGCATCCGCTCCGGCTACGTCGCCCGGATGCAGACCCACCCCGAGCAGGTCGAGGCCATCAAGCGCCGCCTGGAGGAGTACGACGAGGACCTGCGGGCCCTGGGGCTGGAGGACCACGAGCTGGACGAGGCCCCCCGGCTGGTCTCCCCGTGGCTGGTGGCGCTCCTGCTCCTGCAGGTGGTCTTCGTCTTCCTGCTGCTGCCGCCGATCCTGTTCATCGGCTTCCTGGTGAACGCGCCGGTGGCAGGGCTCTTGTGGGTCATCGCGCAGGTGGGCAGCAAGCGCCAGAAGGACGTGGCGACCGCCAAGCTGATGGTGGGGGCGGTGCTGTTCCCGCTGGCCTGGATCGGCGCCGGGGTCGCGGTGGCCGTCGGGCAGTGGCAGCTCGCGCTGGCCTACCCCTCGCTGCCTGACACCCCGGTGCTGGCGGGGCTCACGACGTCCATCCTGGCCTTCGCCGGGGGCGCGGCCGGCGTGCGCTACCTCCGGGTGGTCCGGGAGACCGCCCGCGCGGTGCGGGTGCGGCTGACCCGGCAGCGGGCCCGGGTGGCCCTGGCCCACCTCAAGGTGGAGCGCGCCGAGCTGCACGACCTGCTCATCGGCATGGGCGAGGGGCTGGACCTCCCGGGAGAGGTCGCCGAGGACGGTCGGGTGGTGGCGGATGAGTAGGTGGGCTCATACGGACCCTCCATGAACCGTGAACTGGTCACCCGGCGCCCGTAGGGCGCGACCCCGGGGGATGGTCAGCGAGCCAAAGGCGAGCGAAGGAAGTGTGCCAGGCATGACGCCAGAGATCGGAGGTGAGTGATGTGAATCGCAAGTCCTGACCTGGGGCCCTGACAGGGGGAACCCAACACCGAAGAGGCAAGGGCATGGGGTGGAAGAGACCATCCGCCTGCGCGGTGCGCGAAGCGGCCGAGCGGAGCCCGCGAGGGCATGTCTGAAGGAAGCCATAGGTGGATGACGGTCGTGAACGAGAGTGAAGCGCCGTAAGGCGTCCACGGCGGGTGAGGCGGCTTCCAGCGCCGAAGCCCGGTACCTGTCGGTGCCGTGGGCGTAGTGGCGACACGATCGGCATGAAATCTCGGCGTCTTACCCTGGGAGGTCTGCTGGGCTCCGGCTTTGGCCGGTAGACCCGCGAACGAAAGGACAAGAGGTCGAAGGCCCAGCAGAAGTCGGAGGATCGCGTAGTACCGGAAGGCGGCGTAACGGCCGCCCCAACCCGCAGGTCGAGCCCTGTGGGGGAGGGAAGGCGGTCCCGGTCGAAGAACAGGTGATGCAGCTCAATCTGACATTTGCGACAGCAGAAAACCCGAGAGGGGCCACCCATGAGGGAGGCGCGGACCGGTCCGCGTGCTCGCGACCGGGGGTGCCGAAGGCGAGGGTCAAGAGAGAGAAGGGCGCACCGGCGACGATGGAGGAGGTGACAGAGCGATTGAGCGACGCGCTGCAGAAGGTGGCAGCGAACAGCGGGGCCCCAGGGCCGGACGGCGAGACGATCGCGCAGGTGCGCAAGCGCTGGGCGAGGTTGGAGCCGTGCTTGCAGTCCGCGCTGCTGGAGGGTCGGTATCAGCCAGGAGAGATCCGGCGGGTGCAGATCCCGAAGCCGGGCGGCGGCGAGCGAGGGCTGGGGATCCCGAACGTGGTGGACCGGGTGGTGCAGGAGGCCGTGCGGCAGGTGCTCGAACCGCTGTACGAGCCGACGTTCCACCGGAGCAGCCACGGCTTCCGACCTGGCCGGAGCTGCCACACGGCGCTCACCGAGGCCAAGCGGCATGTGAAGGCCGGACACGCATGGGTGGTGGACATCGACCTGGAGAAGTTCTTCGACAGGGTGAACCACCAGCGGCTGATGGCGCGGCTCGCGGAGCGGGTCGCGGACCGGAGGTTGCTCGTGCTGATCGGCCAGATGCTGAAGGCCGGCGTGGTGCTGCCGGATGGCGTGGTGGTGGCGACGGATGAAGGGGTGCCGCAGGGCGGCCCGCTCTCTCCGCTGCTGTCGAACGTCGTGCTGGACGAGCTTGACCGCGAGCTCGTCCGGCGTGGCCACCGGTTCGTCCGCTACGCCGATGACATGAACGTCTTCGTGCGCAGCGAACGCGCGGGACAACGGGTGATGGCGAGCCTGACGCGGTTCATCGAGCGGCGCTTGCGCCTCAAGGTGAACGCGAAGAAGTCCGCCGTCGCTCGACCCGAAGACCGACACTTTCTTGGATTCCGGCTCACCCACGGCCCCACAGAGGGGACCGTGGAGGTCCGCTTCTCCGAGCGCACCATCCGGCGCGCCAAGGCGCGGCACCGCGAGCTGACACCGCGAAACTGGGGTGGCTCCATGAAGGGCTGCATTGCCCGGCTCAATGTGTATCTGCGAGGGTGGTTCGGCTTCTTCGGGGTCGTCTCCGCGAGGGAGAGGAGCACACTGCAAAGCTTTGACGCGCACATCCGGCGACGGCTGCGCGCGATTCAGCTCAAACACTGGAAGCGCAAACGAACGATCGCGATGAACCTCATCGCCCGGGGCGTGAAGCGAAAGACAGCGTGGCGACGGGTCTACGAGGGGCGCAAGTCCCTCTGGCCCCTCAGCCACGACCCCGCCGTGGACCGAGCACTCCGCAACGCGTACTTCGCCGAGCGGGGGCTCGTCAGCCTCGAAGGACTGTTGGACGCCAAGCTCCAGGCCCTCGCCGCCCCGGCTCAGCTCTCGCTGATGCTGGGATGATTCGAGGTCGAGAACCGGCCGGCATCGGGGAGTCACAACCCGGTGTCCCGAGGAGCCGGATACGAACAGCGTAAGTCCGGTTCTGTGGGAGCCGGGGGTAGGCAACCGCCCCCGGCTACCCGACGTGTGCCAGGCATGACGCCAGAGATCGGAGGTGAGAGATGTGAATCGCAAGTCCTGACCTGGGGCCCTGACAGGGGGAACCCAACACCGAAGAGGCAAGGGCATGGGGTGGAAGAGACCATCCGCCTGCGCGGTGCGCGAAGCGGCCGAGCGGAGCCCGCGAGGGCATGTCTGAAGGAAGCCATAGGTGGATGACGGTCGTGAACGAGAGTGAAGCGCCGTAAGGCGTCCACGGCGGGTGAGGCGGCTTCCAGCGCCGAAGCCCAATCCCTGTCGGTGCCGTGGGCGTAGTGGCGACACGATCGGCATGAAATCTCGGCGTCTTACCCTGGGAGGTCTGCTGGGCTCCGGCTTTGGCCGGTAGACCCGCGAACGAAAGGACAAGAGGTCGAAGGCCCAGCAGAAGTCGGAGGATCGCGTAGTACCGGAAGGCGGCGTAACGGCCGCCCCAACCCGCAGGTCGAGCCCTGTGGGGGAGGGAAGGCGGTCCCGGTCGAAGAACAGGTGATGCAGCTCAATCTGACATTTGCGACAGCAGAAAACCCGAGAGGGGCCACCCATGAGGGAGGCGCGGACCGGTCCGCGTGCTCGCGACCGGGGGTGCCGAAGGCGAGGGTCAAGAGAGAGAAGGGCGCACCGGCGACGATGGAGGAGGTGACAGAGCGATTGAGCGACGCGCTGCAGAAGGTGGCAGCGAACAGCGGGGCCCCAGGGCCGGACGGCGAGACGATCGCGCAGGTGCGCAAGCGCTGGGCGAGGTTGGAGCCGTGCTTGCAGTCCGCGCTGCTGGAGGGTCGGTATCAGCCAGGAGAGATCCGGCGGGTGCAGATCCCGAAGCCGGGCGGCGGCGAGCGAGGGCTGGGGATCCCGAACGTGGTGGACCGGGTGGTGCAGGAGGCCGTGCGGCAGGTGCTCGAACCGCTGTACGAGCCGACGTTCCACCGGAGCAGCCACGGCTTCCGACCTGGCCGGAGCTGCCACACGGCGCTCACCGAGGCCAAGCGGCATGTGAAGGCCGGACACGCATGGGTGGTGGACATCGACCTGGAGAAGTTCTTCGACAGGGTGAACCACCAGCGGCTGATGGCGCGGCTCGCGGAGCGGGTCGCGGACCGGAGGTTGCTCGTGCTGATCGGCCAGATGCTGAAGGCCGGCGTGGTGCTGCCGGATGGCGTGGTGGTGGCGACGGATGAAGGGGTGCCGCAGGGCGGCCCGCTCTCTCCGCTGCTGTCGAACGTCGTGCTGGACGAGCTTGACCGCGAGCTCGTCCGGCGTGGCCACCGGTTCGTCCGCTACGCCGATGACATGAACGTCTTCGTGCGCAGCGAACGCGCGGGACAACGGGTGATGGCGAGCCTGACGCGGTTCATCGAGCGGCGCTTGCGCCTCAAGGTGAACGCGAAGAAGTCCGCCGTCGCTCGACCCGAAGACCGACACTTTCTTGGATTCCGGCTCACCCACGGCCCCACAGAGGGGACCGTGGAGGTCCGCTTCTCCGAGCGCACCATCCGGCGCGCCAAGGCGCGGCACCGCGAGCTGACACCGCGAAACTGGGGTGGCTCCATGAAGGGCTGCATTGCCCGGCTCAATGTGTATCTGCGAGGGTGGTTCGGCTTCTTCGGGGTCGTCTCCGCGAGGGAGAGGAGCACACTGCAAAGCTTTGACGCGCACATCCGGCGACGGCTGCGCGCGATTCAGCTCAAACACTGGAAGCGCAAACGAACGATCGCGATGAACCTCATCGCCCGGGGCGTGAAGCGAAAGACAGCGTGGCGACGGGTCTACGAGGGGCGCAAGTCCCTCTGGCCCCTCAGCCACGACCCCGCCGTGGACCGAGCACTCCGCAACGCGTACTTCGCCGAACGGGGGCTCGTCAGCCTCGAAGGACTGTTGGACGCCAAGCTCCAGGCCCTCGCCGCCCCGGCTCAGCTCTCGCTGATGCTGGGATGATTCGAGGTCGAGAACCGGCCGGCATCGGGGAGTCACAACCCGGTGTCCCGAGGAGCCGGATACGAACAGCGTAAGTCCGGTTCTGTGGGAGCCGGGGGTAGGCAACCGCCCCCGGCTACCCGACGGGACCTGGAGGGGTCCTTTCCTTCAAGGATGGGTGAGGCTTCGTTTACCACCCAAGGATTTCGTCGCGATAAGCGCCGCGCGCACCAGCAGCCGCCATGTTGGCGTCTTGGCGTCAACGCTTGGCAGGGGGTGCGCTTCCGCAACCTCGACGGCTTGGGGCGAATGGACGTCAAGAGGGCCGCCCCCCCGCAGCCAATGCCACGGTCCGGGATTCAGCGCGGTTCGGTATCAGAGGCCGAGCAGCGCGCAGATTTCGTTGAAGGGCTCTACCTGCCTCAGCGCGGGGGCAAGATCCAGACGCCAGGAATCCTCTCCCTGGCCCCGAACGGTCTGGTTCAGCAGGGGCACGAGCGTGCCACGAAACGCTTCCTTTCCATCAACACAGTCTCGCCACTGGTTCTCGCCTGGCAGGTGGCGCCACTGCTGCCACGTCTCCACTACGACGCGCGCGAGTGGTGCAGGCTCCAGGTCTGCGCCGGCCCCGTGCAGCGCAGCGAGGGCTCGCTGAACGGCACCAGCGTCGTCGAGATCCGGTAGGGGGGTCGATGGATCCCGGAAACCGGGCAGTCCATTCAGTACCTGATTCATTTGGTCACGCTTGCGCTGAAGCGTCCATCGCCAGACCCCCGCAGCGACCTGATCAGCGAGTCCTTCATCCAACGCATCATGGATGGCGACTTCGCTCTCCCTGTCCGGCACGACGGTACCCCAGACCCGATGGTCCAGGAAGGCGTTCTCCAAGCACCAGCCGCGGGTCACAAAGAGTTGCCCTGCCGTCAACGCCACGGCGGTACGTTGTTCGCCTGCATCCCAGGTGTCCCGATCAACAAGCCCGATGATCAGCCTGTTTGACGGTAGGTTCTCGGGAAGACGACCCTCTGCGAGCGCTCGACGGACCTTCTCGCGGCCTCCGCATGGGACCACGGCGATCCGCGTAGCCCAGGTCGAATGCCGACTGCTGAAGAGGGTCTCCAGGACCACCTGGTCATCCTCGCCCTCAACCAGGATGACGGATTTCCCTCTGGCCCGCTGCCCTTCGCCCTGCCAGTACTTGACCCGGGCGGCCCCCAGCGCCTGATCGAGCCTCACGGAATCCGCCCTTCCAGCTCAATCAAGCTCCCCGGCCGGCGAAAGTGGGCCCAGACCTCCGGCGCATGAGAGGCAACGAGGAGCTGTCCACCCCGCTCAGCGACAAAGGATTCCAGCACGGCCAGGCTGCCACGCATGAGCGACAGGTGTTGATGCAGCTCTGGCTCGTCCAGCAGGACGATGCCCCCTGGGCCCAGCCACCGCGCCACGAGCGCCAGGTTGATGAGCACAGACCGCTCCCCTGCGGAGAGCAGGTCGACCGTCAGCGCACGTTTGAGCCCCGTGATCCTGAAAAGGGGACGACGAGACGCCTCATCGAAGCCGGCCAGGCTCAGGCCAGGGAGCAGCTCGGGGATCCACCGCTCGAGCATGGCCCAGCGGTCCTCCCGGACCAGCTTCAACGTGCCCAGCACCCCCTCGATATGGCTCGGACCGCGGGCTTTGGGAAGGTATCGGGCAACCACAGGCTGCGCAGGACCCGCAGAGGAGCGCAGGAGTTCATCGTCGTGTAGCTCGGGCACCCATTTGTTCTCTGCTTCAATCCAGACCACGTTGGGCGCGGTCTTGCCTTCGCCCAACTCAGCCAAGGCAAAGCGCTTGTCCCAATCATCGAGCAGACTCGGACGCCAACGCGGCTCACCATCGACCCAGGACACCATCGCATCCGGGTGCCTCTCAAGAAACTGCCGGAGGATTTCCCCAACACCCCACACCAGCCACCCTTCACTCATCGGACCAGGGAGGTCCACAAGGCGCAGGGCGATCAGATCGGCCTCCCGGAGCAGTGGGGTCCCGGATGGCGTGGCCCACCCACGCTTCATCGTACAACGTCGAAACCACTGGATGAGCTGGGCAATGGCCTCCAGATAGGTGGTCTTCCCGGCACCATTCAGTCCCCGAAGACAGACGGACCTCAGCGGGGCGTCCTGGCCAGGCGAGCGCAGCACATCATCGCGACTCTTCAAGGCCCGCAGACCTCGAATGCTGACCTTCTCAATTCGCATCGGGCACAGGTCTCCTCGCGCTCAGAAGTCGGTGGGCCGCCAGTCTACACGTCCAGCGCGTCGACCTCCTCGGCCCGCTCCATGATGAACCGGAAGCGCGCGCTGGGGTCCTTGCCCATGAGGTCGCTGATGACCGTGTCGGTGCGGAGCCGGGCGTCCTCGGGGATGACCACCCGCAGCAGCCGCCGCCGGGTCGGGTCGAGGGTGGTCTGGAAGAGGGTCTTGGGCATCATCTCGCCGAGACCCTTGAAGCGGCTGATCTCCGGCTTGAACCGGGCGGGCAGCCTGCCGATGATGCGGTCCTTCTCGGCGTCGTCGGCGGCCCAGAACGTCTGCTTGCCCGCGTCGATGCGGTAGAGCGGCGGCTGGGCCAGGTAGACGTGCCCCTCGTGGATGAGGCCGGGCAGGTAGCGGTAGAAGAAGGTCAGCAGCAGGGTGGCGATGTGGTGGCCGTCGACGTCGGCGTCCATCAGCAGGATGATGCGGTCGTAGCGCAGCTTCTTGACGTCGAAGTCCTTGCCCAGCCCGCAGCCCAGGGCCTTGACGATGTCGTCCAGCTCAGAGTTCTTGAGCACCTGGCCCAGGGTGGCCTGCTCGGTGTTCAGCACCTTGCCGCGCAGGGGCAAGATGGCCTGGGTCTCGCGGTCGCGGCCCTGCTTGGCCGAGCCGCCCGCGCTGTCGCCCTCGACGATGAACAGCTCGCTGTCCTCGGGGTTGGTCGAGGAGCAGTCCGCGAGCTTGCCCGGCAGGTTCAACCGGTGGCTCACCGCCGACTTGCGCCGGACCTGGTGGGCCGCCGCCCGGGAGGCCATGCGCGCGCGCGCGGCCTGGATGGCCCGCAGCACGATGGCCTCACCCCAGGAGGTGTGCTCGTGGAGCCACTGCTCCAGCACGGGCCGGGCCGCGCCCTCGACCTGGCCGCGCACCTCGGGGTTGTTGAGCTTGTCCTTGGTCTGTCCCTGGAACTGGGGCTCGGCGATGTAGACCGACAAGATACCGGTGACGCCCTCGCGGATGTCGTCGGCGGTGAGCTTGACCCCCCGGGGTTCGAGCTGGTGGGTGTCGATGAAGCTGCGCATCGCCCGGACGATGGCGTCCTTGAAGCCCTGCTCGTGGGTGCCGCCGTCGCGGGTGGGGATGCCGTTGACGAAGGTGAGCAGCTGCTCCCGGGGCGAGTCGGTCCAGGTGAGCGCCAGCTCCATGCGGGGCCCGCCGTTGGCCTCGCGCTCGTGGGTGAAGGGCTCGGGGGTGGTGGCCGTCTTCTGATCGGCCTTGAGGAGCTGGGCCAGGTAGTCCAGCAGCCCGCCCTCGTGCTTGAACTCGTGGGTGGCGCGGGCGTCCTCGTCCCGGAAGACGATGCGCAGGCCCCGGTTGAGGTAGGCCTTGACCTCCAGCCGCTCCCGGATCAGCGAGGCGTCGAAGCGCACCTCGCCGAAGATCTGGTCGTCGGGGCTGAAGGTGATGGTGGTGCCCGTGCCCCGGGCGGGGCCGACCTCCTTGAGAGGGCTGCGGGGCTTGCCGCGCCGGAAGTCCTGCTGGTAGAGCTTGCCGCCGCGCTTGACCTGGGCCCTCAGGTGGCTGGAGAGGGCGTTCACCACGCTGGAGCCGACCCCGTGCAGCCCGCCGGAGGTCACGTAGTTGCTCTGGTTGAACTTGCCGCCCGCGTGCAGGGTCGTCAGGATCAGCTCCAGGGCGGGCTTCTTGTACTTGGGCACGATGTCGATCGGGATGCCGCGGCCGTTGTCGGCGACCGCCACGCTGCGCCCGCCCTCGTGGAGGGTGACGACGATGCTGCTGGCGTAGCCGTTGATGGCCTCGTCGACGCAGTTGTCGACGATCTCCCAGATCAGGTGGTGGAGGCCCTCCTTGCCGGTGCCGCCGATGTACATGCCGGGGCGCTTGCGGACGGGCTCGAGGCCCTCCAGGACCGTGATGTCCTTGCCGGTGTAGTTGCTCGACATCGTCGTGTGCCCCTCTAGTCGTCGTCTTCAGGCAGCAGGATGCGGGGCGCCTGGACCCACTGCTCGAAGCGGTCGCGCTTGAGCACCACCGAGCCCTTGTCGGCGCGGTGGCCCAGGTGCTTGGACATGCGCGCGGTCTCCTCGCGGCCCTTGGAGGTGCGGACCGTGGCGCCCTCGAACTTCTCGGTGGTCAGCTCGAAGGCCAGGACCTCGTCGCCCGTATTGAGCTTGATGGCCAGGACCCCCTTGCCGGGGCCCTTGACCGTGTTGATCTCGGAGACCGGGTAGACCAGCATGCGGCCCATGCTGGTGGCCAGGCTGACGTGCTCGGCGCCGCCGGAGGCGTAGACCGCCACCACCCCTTCGCCCCGGCCGACCTTGCAGAACATGCGGCCGGTGCGGGTGGAGGGCTCGGCGAAGGCGTCGAAGGCGAAGCGCAGGGTGCGGCCCTTGCGGGTGACCGGGATGATGTGCGGCGGGGGCACGTCGTCCTCGGTGAACACCTCGAGCTGGGTGGCGTCCACCTCCGGGCGGTTGCGGGGGTCGTGGGACACCACGCCGACCACCCGCTCGCCGTCGCTGAACTTGAAGAAGCGCTGGACGGGCTCGCCGTAGCCGGAGGTGGCGGGCACGTCGTCGACGCGCATCGTGTAGCCGCTGCCCTGATCGGTGAACAGGGTCAGGGTGCTGCGGGTGGAGGCCAGGAACAGCCAGCCCACCTCGTCGCCGTCGCGGCAGCGGATCTTCTCGACCTCGGAGAAGCTGGACTGGCGCTTGATCCAGCCGTCGCGGGTCAGGATGACGAAGGCGTCCTCGGCCACGATGTAGGCCTCTTCGCCGTACTCGGGCTCCTCGACCTCGCCGGTGATGAGGGTGCGGCGGCGCTCGCCGTAGGTCTTGCGGATCTCCAGCAGCTCCTCGCGGACCACGCCCCACAGGGCGTCGGCGGAGGCCAGGATGGCCTCGATGCGGGCGGCCTCGGCGCGCTTCTCGGCCAGCTCCTCGCGGATGGCCATGATCTCCAGCTTCGCGAGCTTGTAGAGCTTCGTCTCCAGGATCGCGTCGGCCTGGTCGTCGTCCAGGTCGAAGTGGTCCATGAGCTTCTCGGCGGCGTCGCGCTTGCCCTCCGAGGACCGGATGATGCGGATGGCGGTGTCGAGATCGTTGAAGATGATCTCGAAGCCCTCCAGCAGGTGGATGCGCTCGCGCAGCTTGCGCAGCTCGTATTCGAAGCGCCGCCGCACCACGTCGAAGCGGAACTGGAGCCAGTGCCAGAGAAGATCCCGCAGGTCGACCCGCGCGGGCGTGCAGACCTCGGGGCTGTCGGTGGGCAGCAGGCAGGTGAGGTTGACGTGGTAGCGCTGCTGGAGCGGCGTGTGCTTGTAGAGGTAGGCCATCGCCGGGCCCACGTCGGTCTCCCGGCGCAGCTCCAGCACGATGCGCACGTCCTCGGTGGACTCGTCGCGCACGTCGAGGAGCTGGGGCACCTTGCGCTGGGCGATGAGCTGGCCGATGCGCTCGATGAGCGCGGCCTTGTTCTGGGCGTAGGGCACCGAGGTGAGGACGAGGAAGGACTTTCGGCCCTTCTTCTCGGTGTCGTAGCGGCCCCGCACGGTCACCGCGCCCTGGCCGGTCAGGTAGATCTCCCGAAGCTCCTCGGCGGAGTTCAGGATCTCGCCGCCGGTGGGGAAGTCGGGGCCCCGCAGCTTGCGGCACAGCTCAGCGACGTCGGCCTCGGGCCTGTCGATGAGCAGGACGCAGGCGTCGATGACCTCGCGCAGGTTGTGGGGCGGGATGCGGGTGGCCATGCCCACCGCGATGCCCTCGCTGCCGTTGACCAGGAGCTGGGGGAAGCGCGCCGGCAGCACCACGGGCTCGAAGGCCTGGCCGTCGTAGTTGGGCCGGTAGTCGACGGTCTGCTTGCCCAGCTCCTCCAGCAGCTCCATCGCCAGCGGGCGCAGCTTGGCCTCGGTGTAGCGCATGGCCGCCGGGGGGTCGCCGTCGAGGCTGCCGAAGTTGCCCTGACCGTCCACCATCGGGTGGAGCAGCGAGAAGGGCTGGGCCATGCGGACCATCGCGTCGTAGATCGACTGGTCGCCGTGGGGGTGGTACTTCGCCATGACCTCGCCGACGACGGCGGCCGACTTGCGGTACCGCGCGTCGGGGCGCAGCCGCAGGTTGTGGAACATGGCGTAGAGGATGCGGCGCTGGACGGGCTTGAGGCCGTCGCGAACGTCGGGGAGCGCGCGGGAGGTGATGACGGAGAGCGCGTAGCTGAGGTAGCGGCGCGACGTCGCCTCGTGCAGCGCGACGGGCTGGACCTGAAGAGACATGGAGCGGGACTTGAGCGCGGGGGAGTGAGGAGGGAGAGGTGCGGGGAAGCAGCAGAGAAAGGCAGGGGGCCTATATCACAGCCTCATACCCTTGTCCGGTCAAGGGTAGACCCCTATGCGCGGGCGGTCAGCAGCCGCCGATGTAGACCCCCAGGGCCGCCGCGATCAGCGCCGCGCTCAGCCCGTACACCGGGCCCATCAGCAGGCTGATCATGCCGCCGAACACCACGGCCATCACGACCCCGCCGAACGTGGCCCCGGCCTTGGAGAAGTGCGGGGCGCCCTCGCCGCGGCGGACCTTCTCGATGACCGGCAGCAGGGCCTGGGTGATCTGGTGGTCGCCGCTGTCGGCCTCGCCCGCGCCGATACGGCGCCGGGCGGCGTCGTAGTGCTCGATGGCGGTGGCCTGCTGCTCCGGGTTCCACTGCGCCCAGGGCACGCTCTCGTTGTAGGCGTTCTGCCAGACATACGCGCCCTTGCGGCCGTCCCCCAGCATCATGGAGCGGGCCTGGGCCCAGAGGCTCTCGGGGATGTAGGCCATGCCGCCGTTCTGGTACTGCCAGACGTGCCCCAGCTCGTGCACGAGGATGCGCAACCCCGCGTGGGTCAGCCGGTTGGAGCCGTCGAACAGCGGCTGGCCGCCCCAGGTCGAGGGCATGTGCACGGTGTTGCCCACCACCTTGGGGGGTCCGACCGACAGCAGGCTCTCCCGGGCCAGGCGGACGGCCGCGAAGTCGACGCTCTCGCAGTACAGGTCCCAGACGTACCGGAGCTCATCCTCGGTCAGAGGCCGATGATCGGGCAGGACCTCGCGCGGGGCCGGCTCCATCAGTTCGCCGTCGTGGCCTCCTCCTGTCGCGGCGCCTCCAGCGCCACCGCTCCAGTGTTCAGGATGCCAGCTTTGTAGAGCGTGTGCGCGAGCATCTGCGGGGCGGCGCGGAGCTGGAGCGGGCCGTGCCGCGCCGCCAGCGCCCGCAGGGCCGTGATCATCCGCGCCACGGACACCCCGTCCTCCAGCTCCAGCTCGGCCATGTCCAGGGTCAGCGGGAGGGCAGGGGGCTCGGCGCAGGCCGCGACCAGCGCCTCGGCGAAAGCGTCCACGGAGCCTCGATCGACGTCACCCTGCAGGTGGAGTGTGGTGCCCTGCCAGGTCACCCCATCGCGCCGCCCGCCCCCTCCGAGGCGTTGAGGATGCCCCGGGGGCCGAAGGAGATCCACTGGCCCTCCGGCAGGCTGCGGAGCACCCGCAGCTCCTCGCCGTTCATGCCACGCTCCAGGATGGCGCCGGAGCGGGCGGGCTCCAGGACGTGCCCGGTCTCCGGGTCGACCCAGGCGTAGGGGTGCATGTCGTTCAGCTCGTGGACGACGTCGCAGGCGTGCAGGTCCACGAAGAGGATGGTGCAGCGGTCGTCCATCGGGAGCCGCAGCGCGCCGTACTGCCCGCCGGTGATGCCCCACATCCGGTCGATGTCGACGTTGAAGTCGAGCACGTCGCGGCCCTCGCCGGGGCGGTTCTCGCGGATGGCGGCGCCCAGGTCGTAGTGGCCGAGCACGCCGTCGTCGTCGAGCACCAGCAGGTCGGCGCGGCGGTTGACGAAGGCGAGCATGCGCACCGGCACGTCGGCCAGGGGCACCGGGGGGCGCACCGCGTCCCGGCCGGTGCCGGGGTCGAGGATGCGCACCGCGCCCTTGGGGGTGACCACGCCCAGCCAGGTGCCGCTGCCCGACAGGGCCATGGCCCGGGGCCAGCGCAGCTCGAAAGCCTGGTTGCGGGCCAGATCCCACCACCGGACCCCGCCGTTGGGGAGCTGGACGGCGACCACCGTGCCGCCAGCGGCGACGTTGGGGGAGGCCGAGGTGTCCGGCTGGCCCTCGAACATGCGCTTGCCGTCCTTGGCCCGGTAGATCTGCACCGGCCCGCGCATGGGCCGCGCCACCACGAGCTGGCCGTCCCGGTCGATGTGGGCGGTGGCCAGCTCGGTGCCGACGGGGATCATCACCTGGCGGGTGTCGCCGGACCACACCGCGACGCTGTCGGTGTGGATGGCCACCCGGTGCTCGCCGAAGCCGGTCGCGGTGACGATGGGGGGCACGCCCTGGGAGTCGGGGCCGTGCATGAGGCCGTCGGAGCCGGCGACGAGGATGCCCTTGTGGGTCCAGAAGCCCACGCCCTCACTGTCCGGGGCGCCGTGCTTGAGGCTCTCCACCGGCTGGAGATCCGGCAGGGAGAAGACGTGCACCGAGCGCCGGGTCAGCGCCGCCGCCCGGGTGCCGTCGGGGGAGAGGACCACGTTGCCGATGCCGCTGCCGCCCCGGGTCGCGAACGAGGCGCACAGCCGCCCGTCCACCACCCGCAAGAGCGAGATGCCCGAGGGGCCCGAGCACACCACGTAGGTGTTGTCCCGCGAGAAGAACGCCTCGTCGGCCGGCATCTGGATGCGATCCATGTGCAGGCCCTCGCGGGTGCGCAGGTCGACGAGCTTGGGCTGGCCCTGGTTGTCGATGCACAGCAGGCGGTCGCCCCGTGCGTCGAACTCCACGGTGACCCCGCCGAAGCCCTGCCAGGCGATCTCCCGCTCGCCGCGGGTGAGGTCCCACAGGCGCACCAGCCCGTCCACCGCGATGGAGGCGAGCTTGCTGCCCTCGGGGGAGATCGCCACGCCGCGCATGGCCCGCACCTGGCCGCGGGCGCCCTCGCGGCGCTCCACGAAGACCGGCTGGGCGTTGTCGCAGCGGTAGACGCCCACGGTGCCGTTGTCGTCACCCACCGCGACGTAGGAGCCGCCCCGGATGAGGCCGATGGCCTGGGTCACCGGGCCGCCGGGGTGGAAGATGAGGCCCGGCGTGGTCTCACCCCGGCGCGTCACCGCCACCAGCCCCGTGGCGTCGGCGGTGGCGATCACCCCGCTGTCGGGGTCGTAGGCGGCCGCCGTGATCGCGGCGTCGTGGACGTTGGGACAGAATTGATCGACGAGGGAGGGCATTCGACATCCGCTTGACGGTCCGGCCGCGCCCCGACGACGCAGCCTCGCCCGGATACACAGCTCCGGAGTCGACTCACGTAACCCGCCGAGGGCCAGATGATCCGGATCGCCCTGCTCTGGCACCACCACCAGCCCGATTATCGCGACCCGGAGCGCGGCCGGCCCACCATGCCCTGGGCCCGTCTGCACGCTCTGCGGGGCTACCGCGACCTCGCCGAGGCCATCCGGCGCACCGGCTGCCCGATGACGGTGAACCTCGTGCCCTCGCTGCTCGATCAGCTCCAGTGGTACGCCGAGGGCGGTGACGACCCCCACCTGGCCCTCACCCGCAAGTCCGCGGACGCCCTGAGCGCCGCCGAGCGGGCCACCCTCCTGCGCACCTTCATCGCCGGCCACCCCGCGCTGTTCGACGCCTGGCCGGGGGCCACCCGGCTGCGGGCGCTCAAGGATCGCGGCGAGCTGCGAAGGGTGGGGGACTTCCGGGACCTCCAGGTCTGGTCGACCCTGGCCTGGGTGGGCTGGAGCGGGCTGGCCGACGAGCCGATCCTGCGCGAGCTGGCCGAGCGGGGCCGGGGCTACACCGAGGAGGACAAAGGCCAGCTCCTCGCGGCCTGCGCGCGGCTGGTGGGCAGCGTGGTCCCGCTCTACAGGAGCCTCGCCACCCAGGGGCAGGTCGAGATCAGCGCCTCGGCCGCCTACCACCCCATCCTCCCGCTGGTGATGGACACCCGCTACGCCCTGCGCTGCCTGCCCCGGCTCCAGGAGGGAGATCTGCCCCGGTTCAGCCGCCCCGAGGACGCCGCGCTGCAGCTCCAACGCGGACGGGCGCGCGTCCGTGAGGCCGTGGGCGTCGACATCTCCGGGCTCTGGCCCTCCGAGGGCGCGGTCTGCCCGGAGCTTCTGCCCCTCGCCGCCGAGGCCGGCTTCCGCTGGCTGGTCAGCGACGAGGGCAACCTGCGGCGCTCCCAGCGCACCGGCCCGGCGCGCGGCGGCCCCTGGGACCTCGGCCACGGGATCACCGGGTTCTTCCGGGACCACGACCTCTCCGATCGCATCGGCTTCCGCTACGCCCGGGTCGACCCCGAGGCGGCGGTGGACGACCTGCTCGGCGCCTGCGCGCAGGCCGAGGGGCTGGTCGTGCTGGCCCTGGACGGCGAGAACCCCTGGGAGAGCTACCCCGACGCGGGGCGGGGCTTCCTGCTGCGGCTCTGCGAGCGGCTGACCGGCACCAAGGGCGTCCAGCCGGTGACCTTCTCGGAGGCCTGCGGGCTGCCCTCGGCGGGCGCGGTCACCCACCTCCACACCGGGAGCTGGATCAACAGCGACTTCGCCATCTGGATCGGCGACCCCGAGGATCGCGTCGGCTGGCAGGCCCTGGCCGAGGCCCGCGACGCGGTGGCCGAGGCGGGCGATCCGCCGGACGCCCTGGAGCACGTCCTGGCCGCGGAGGGCAGCGACTGGTTCTGGTGGTACGGGCGGGAGTTCTCCACGCCCTTCGCCCTGGAGTTCGACCGCCTGTTCCGGGCGCACCTGGCCGCCGCCTGGCGCGCCCTGGGGCAGCCCCCGCCGGACAACCTGCTGCTGCCCATCAAGGACCAGGAGTTCGAGGGCACCGGCCTGCGTCCGCCCATCCGCCCCCTGGACCCGCCCATGGACGCGAACCCGGCGGACTTCTGGTCATGGGCGGGGGCGGGCTTCCTGGACTGCTCCCGCCCCGGCGGCTCGATGGCCCAAGGGGTGAGCCACCTGCGCGCGCTCTTCTGGGGCTGGGCGCCGGGCGGGCTGGCCCTCCGCCTGCTGCACCGCCAGCCCGCGCCGGTCGAGCCCGAGGGCGCGGAGTGGATGCTGGTGCTCCGGCAGGGCGAGCACCGCGAGGTCCTGCGCTGGCCCTACGACCCCGCCGCCAGCGCCATGCCCCACACCGAGGCCTGCACCGACGTGCTCCTGCCCCTCGACGGCCCGGTGGAGGGCCACCTGCACCTGGCGGTGCTGCGCGGCGGGGCCGAGATCGCGCGCTATCCCGACGACGGCGCGGTGCGGCTGACGCCGGTGGAGGAGGGGTGGTGGGTGTGACGGATGCCCCCCACCGGACCCGCCACCTACCCCTTGTACTGGCAGAGCGTCGCCACCTCCGCCGGCTGGTCCCCGCGGTACAGCACCGTCTTCACCGTGCTGCCGCTGCCCGAGTAGGTCATGCCTTCGAAGACGCCGTCGCCGTCGAAGTCGCCGGCCAGGGCGTCGCAGCCGCCGCCGCACTTCGCCTTGAGGGCGTCCACATAGGCCGGCGGCGCGGCGACCGCGGCGTCGCGCACGCCCTGGCGGCCGGCGACCAGCACGCAGCCCTTCGTCTCCGGGGCCACGTTGCCCGCGCCGGTGGTGAAGCTGTACTCGTTGGTGGGCCCGCTGGCCGAGCTGACCTCGGTGACCCCGGTGAGCTGGACCTGGGCGCGACTTCCGTCCAGGCACACCACGGTATAGGGGCCCGCGTTGGGGGTCGCGCAGGCCGGGCCGACGGCGTAGATGCCGCCCGAGGTCAGGGCCGCGGTGACCGCCGCGTCCTGGCCCGCGCGGGTGGCCTTCTCGATGTTCTCGTGGTCCACCGGCTGGAGCAGGCCGTCGTTGTAGCCCGGGTTCGGCGAATACCAGGGCCGGCTGGAGAAGAACTCCTTGTCGGGGGCGTCCTTCATCTTCATGCCGTGCCGAGCCTTGGAGGCCATGCGGACCCGATCCAGGCAGGCCGCGTCCAGGCTCCGCAGGGCCTTGGGATCGAGGGGCGCGCCCGCGCCAGCCTGGTCGACGGTGGCCACGCAGGCCTTGGAGTCGAGGCCCTCGGCGGCGAGGGCGGTCGGGGCGACGAGCAGGGGCAGAAGAAGCTGGATCACGGCGGGTCTCCGGGTGTGCAACGAGACAGGGGAGGATTCTACACCTCCGGGACGTGCTACCTTCCCTGCCCGCCGGTCGATGCGGTTCAGAGAGGGCTCAGACGATGGCTGCTGGGAGCTTCGCGCTGGTGCTGCACGGGCATGTGCCCTACGTGCTCAAGCACGGCCGCTGGCCACACGGAGAGCAGTGGCTCTACGAGGCCGCCGCCGAGACGTGGCTGCCTCTGCTGGAGGTCCTCGACGCCTGCCACCAGGCCGGGGCCACCGCCAACCTCACCCTGGGCCTGACCCCGATCCTGCTCGAGCAGCTCGCCCACCCCGCCTTCAAGGAGGGGCTCCCCCTGTGGCTGGCCGAGCGGGAGCAGCGCGCCCACGCCGACGAGCGCAGCTTCCAGGAGTGGGGGGATGCGCACCTCGCGTTCCTCGCCCGACGCCAGGCCGACCGCTTCATGGACCTCGCCGAGCGCTTCGAGGCCATCGATCGCGATCTCCCCGGGGCCTTCGCCGCCCTATGGCGCGCCGGGGAGGTGGAGCTGATCTCCTCGGGCGCCACCCACGGCTACCAGCCGCTGCTGCTGCACGACGCCTCCTGCCGCGCCCAGATCCGCCAGGGCCTGCGCAGCTCCGAGCGCATCCTCGGGCAGCGTCCCCGGGGGTTCTGGCTGCCCGAGTGCGCGTACCGACCCGCCGGGAGCTGGACCCCCCCGGCGGTCCACGGCGACGCGCGCCTGCGCCAGGGCACCGACCGCCTGCTGGCCGACGAGGGCGTGGCGTACACCTTCGTCGACGCCCACCTGTTCCGGGGCCTGCGCTCCGAGGGCCTGCTGGGCCCCGAGGGCTTCCGCAAGGTCGGCTGGGATCAGGCCGGCTGGGACACCGAGCGGGCCTGGCGCAGCGTCCTGGAGCCCCACCTGGCCTCGTCCGAGGGCAGCCCCCGGGGCGTGTCCGTCTTCGCCCGCCACCCCGAGGTCAGCGAGCAGGTGTGGTCGGGGCAGGTCGGTTACCCCGCCGACGGCCGCTACCTGGAGTTCCACAAGAAGCACGGCGACAACGGCCTGCGCTACTGGAAGGTCACCTCGGCCCGCGCCGGCCTGGGGGACAAGGATCGCTACCACCCCGACGACATCCCCGGCGCGGTCTACTCCCACGCCCAGCACTTCTGCGCGGTGGTGCGCTCCATCCTCAAGCGGCACCGCGCCGAGACCGGCCGGCACGGGGTGGTGGTCGCCCCCTTCGACGCCGAGCTGTTCGGCCACTGGTGGCACGAGGGCCCGCTGTTCCTGCGGGACGTGCTGCTCACCCTGCACGCCGACCCTGAGGTCGAGGTCACCACGGCCGGCGCCTTCCTGGACGACCACCCCGCCGACAAGGTCGCCTGGCTGCCCGAGGGCTCCTGGGGCGAGGGCGGCGACCACCGGGTCTGGTTCAACGACGGGCAGCGCTGGATGTGGGAGGTCCTCTACCGGGCCGAGGACCGCTTCGGCGCGCTGTGCCTGGCCCAGCCCTGGCGGGACGACCCCGCGCTGCGCCGCCTGCTGGAGGACGCTGGCCGCGAGCTGCTGCTGCTCCAGGCCAGCGACTGGCCCTTCGTCGTCCACACCCAGGGCGCGCCGGACTACGGCATCAAGCGCTTCACCCAGCACGCCACCCGGTTCGACCGGATCTGCGACATGGTCGTGGACGTGGGCGAGGGCCGCACCCTGGCCCCCTACCAGGAGGCCATCCTGGCCGAGGCCCGGGCCTGCGACGACGTCTTCCCGGACGTCGATCTGGCGCTGTGGCACGACCCGTGAGCGAGCTGCGGGCCTGCCCCATCGACGGCACCGTGCTCCTGCTGGCCCCCGACCGCCTCGCCTTGCCCGTGGCCCCGGCCCCGCTGCCCGGCCCGGAGGGTTGCCCGCTGTGCGCCGACGGCGCCGCCTGGCGGGGTCCCGTCCTGGCCCACCACGGCGAGGCGCGGGCGGTGCCGGTGGGCCGACCGGGCCTGCGGGTGGAGGCCGGGGCCTCGGTCCACCGGGCCAGCGGCGGGACCTGGCGGCCGGGCCTGGGGGCCCACGAGCTGATCGTGCCCACGCCCCGCCACGGCGAGAGCCCCTACGCGATGGGGGAGCAGGCCTGGGGAGACGCCCTGGCCGCCGTCGCCGAGCGGATCCGGGACCTGCGGGGCGATCGGCGCCTCCAGGGATTCCAGTGGGCGATGGGCTGGCGGGCCGAGGCGGGCGGGCGCTACGGGCACGCCGGCCTCCAGCTCGTGGCCACCCCCACGCTCAGCGCCGTCGAGCGCCAGCACCGCGCCGCCCACCGCGACCCCGCCGACTGCCCCACCTGCGCGCGCCTGACCGACCGCGCCCACCTCATCGAGCAGGACGCCGTCGGCGTGGCCCTCAGCCCCTTCGCCCCGGCGGTGCCCTTCGCCTGCCGGGTCCTCCCCCGGGCCCACCAGGGCGTGTTTGACGCCACGCCGGACGCCGCGCTCCAGCAGCTCGGCGCGCTCCTGGCCCGCACCCTGGCGCGCCTCGGGCGGGTGCTCGGTGATCGCCCCGTGTCCATCGCCCTCAGCGGGGTCTCCGACCCCACGATCCCCGGGCACTGGCGGATCGACGTGTCGCCCTGGCTGCACCCCGCGCCGCCGATCGAGGCCGCCACCGGCTGGCGCAGCCACGGCCTGGCCCCCGAGCGCGCCGCGGAGGCCCTGCGCGCGGTATCGTGACGGGGTGCTGACGCAGTCCTGTCCCCATGACCGGGTCCCCCTCCAGCCCATGCGGGCCGGCGATCTGCGCTCGTTCGTCTGCCCGGGCTGCAAGGGCCGCGCGGTCAACGTCACGGTGCTGCGCAAGGTCGCCGCCAAGGAGCAGGTCACCGCGCTGTGGCTCCAGGCGGTGAAGCAGGGCAGGGGAGCCGGCCCGGCCTGCCCGTCCTGCCAGCAGCCGATGGCGGTGGTGCGCACCGACGGCGGCGTGGAGATCGACGTCTGCCGGGGCTGCCAGCTCCTGTGGTTCGACGCCGACGAGCTGGAGACCATCGCGAAGCCCGCCCCCAGCCCCGAGGCGCAGAGTGCCGACGTGCCCGACCCGGCGCTGCACGCGGTCGCCCGCCTGGACGCCCGGGCCGTCGCCCGCCGGGAGCAGGCCGAGACCGGCGCGCCCCCCGACGACAGCTTCCGCGCCGCCCTGGCCATGTACCTGGGCGTGCCCTTCGAAGAGGGCGTGCCGGAGCGCCGCGCCCGCCCCTGGATGACCTGGGGCCTTGCCGCGCTCACGGCGGTGCTGTTCTGGCCCTCCCTGTTCGACCCCGCGTGGGTGGGCCGCTACGCGATGGTGCCCGAGGAGAGCTTCCTGGGCCTGAGCCCCAAGGTCTTCATCGGGGCCTTGATGCACGAGGACCCGCTCCACCTGATCCTGGATCTCCACCTGCTGTTGCTGTTCGCGGACAACGTGGAGGACGACCTGGGGCTGGGGGGCTTCGCCGGCCTGGTGGGCGCCGCGCTCCTGCTGGGCGGGGTCGTGCACGCCGCGCTCGACCCCTTCCCGGAGTACGCCCTGGTGGGCTCCACCGCGGCCGGGGCCGCCGCGCTGACGTACTACACCTTGCGGTACCCCAAGGCCCGCATCGGCGTGATGCTGGACTTCCGGCGGCGGTGGGGCTGGACCTGGGACCCGGACAACAGCGCCATCCGCTGGGTGCGCTTCCCGTGCTGGGTGGGGGCCCTGGTGGTGGTGGGGCTGCTCGTGGTGGTGACCGGGATGCAGCTCGGCGGCGAGGAGCCGGGCTTCTCGGGAGTCGCCGGGCTCTCCGGGATCCCGGTGGGGGCGCTGATCTGGGGCCTGAGCGGGGCGAAGCGGTGGTGATCCGCCCTTGACGGTGGGGCTTCGAGGAGGTCATGAACGGGTCTGAAAGGTGGACAAATCGATGTCCACCATTGGACAATAATACCCTTGTCGACATATCTATTCTGAGACAAACCTTTGGACATCAAGGTGGACATGAAATTCCCATGGTTGGACTCTCACCCCTGGCTTGACTTTGATGCACCCGCCATTCTCCAACGCCTTGGACCAGAAGTCTGGATGCTCCTGGGTGAAGCAAAGTCCAAGTGTGAGCACATCGCAGGCGTTCCGCTCATGCCACACGTTGCCCAGGAGATGCATCGGATCTACTTGACGAAAGGAGTCCAGGCGACAACCGCGATTGAGGGGAACACGCTCACTGAGCAAGAGGTGCGCAAACGGATCGAGCAGGATCTGAGTCTGCCACCTTCAAAGGAGTATCTCGGCCAGGAGATTGACAATATCGTCACAGCCTGCAACCAACTGATGGGCCCAGAGTGGGACGGTCCGGTGACGTCAGGCCAACTGGAGGCCCTCAACGCAGCAGTACTGGAGGGGTTGCCGTTGGGCGAGTCCGTGCTTCCAGGTCGACTGAGGGAGCACAATGTTGGCGTTGGATCCTATCGAGCACCAGACGTGCGCTTCAACCATAGACTCGTGGACGAATTCTGCGCCTGGCTCGCCAGGTCCAATGAGGGTGTACCGACCCGTCTGACGCTGCACTATGCCATCCTCCGAGCCGTTCTGGCCCACCTCTATTTCGTCTGGATCCACCCGTTCGGGGATGGAAATGGTCGCACTGCCAGACTCCTGGAGGTCCAGATCCTCCTCTCAGCAGGTGTGCCGACTCCAGCAGCACATCTGCTGAGCAACCACTACAACGAGACGCGAAGCGAATATTATCGAAGGTTGGAGCTTGCTAGTCGTGGACGAGACCCTTCAGGTTTCGTCCTCTATGCAGTCCAGGGATTTGTAGACCAGCTGCAAGAGCAGTTGAAGTGGGTGAGGAGCCAGCAACTCTCCGTCACTTGGGAGAGCTATGTCTATGCCCAGTTCAGGGGCCAGCCTTCACCGTCCCTGCAACGCCGCCGAGCCCTGGTATTTGCACTCTCCAGTCAATCCGAACCGGTCCCCAAGAAGGCCATTCGGCGCCTTTCACCTGAACTGGCTGTTGCATACGCGACCAAGACGGATAAGACTATTTCCCGTGATCTCAATGTGTTGGTGGACATGAAGTTGGTACGAAAGGTCAAGTGGGGCTATCAGGCCTGCATTGACAACCTCCGAGCATTCATGCCCGTCGTCAAAGGATGAAGCGGCGCCTGGGTAGGATCCGCCCTTGACGGCCCACCGGGGGACCGCATACATGCCGCTGTCGGCGGCGCGACGGCGCGCTGCCGAGGACACCCCGACGCGCCCGTGAGCCCACGGCCGCATGGAGGAACCATGAGCGAAGACGCGAACGGCGTTCGCATCGCCAAGCTGATCTCCGATCGGGGCCTCGCCTCCCGTCGGGAGGCCGAGGGCTGGATCCGCGAGGGCCGGGTGATGGTCAACGGCGAGGTCATCGAGCACCCCGGCACGGTGGTCGACCCCGACACCGACCGGGTCAAGGTCGACGGCCGCCCGCTGCCCCGCCCGCCCCCGAACGTGTACTACGTCCTCTACAAGCCCCGGGGCTACATCACCAGCCGCAAGGACCCCAAGGGCCGCCGCACCGTGATGGAGCTGGTCAAGGACCTGCCCCATCGGGTGGAGCCCGTGGGCCGGCTGGACTTCGACACCGAGGGCGCGCTGCTGCTCACCAACGACGGGGAGCTGGCCCACAAGCTGACCCACCCCTCCACCGGCGCGCCCCGCCGCTACCTCGCCAAGGTGTGGCGCACCCCCGACGACCGCACCCTGCACCGCATCCAGAAGGGGGTCCCCCTGGAGGACGGCCGCACCGGCCCGTGTCGGGTGCGGGTGGTCGAGGCCACCGACAACGGCAACGCCTGGGTGGAGCTGACGGTCACCGAGGGCCGCAACCGGCTGGTCCGGCGCCTGATGCAGGCGGTGAACCACCCGGTCGCCAAGCTGCGCCGCGAGAGCTTCGCCACCGTCAGCATCCGAGGCATGGAGCGCGGCGAGGTGCGCCCGCTGACCTCGATGGAGGTGGCCCGAGTCCACGACATCGCGGAGGGCGTCCGCCCCGCCAAGGCCGGGCAGCGCTTCCGACGCAGTAAGGGATTCGCCAAGGCGAAGGTAAAGTCTCGCCGGGGGCCCAAAAAAAGGTTTGACGCTGGCCGCCGTCGGTCATAATCAAGAGTCGCCCCTTGATGCGGGGTGGAGCAGGCAGGTAGCTCGTCGGGCTCATAACCCGAAGGTCGTCGGTTCAAATCCGGCCCCCGCATCCATCGACCCGCCCAGCCTTGCTGGGCGGGTCTTCTGCTTTCGCGGACGCGCTCAATCCCCCATGTACCCCAGGGCGCGCAGCCGCTCGGTGAGGTCTCCCTCGACGTCCAGCGGGCGGGTGTAGGAGGCCCCCTCGGGGACGTCGAAGGCGTGCTCGGCCGCGGCCTTCAGGCGGCTGACCACCTCGGGATGCTGCATTGCAACATCGGCCTCCATCAGCGGGTCGGCGGCCAGGTCGAACAGCTCCACCCCGCCGCTGGTGCCGAGCACCAGGGCCCAGCGCCCCTCCCGGTAGTGGCGATAGCCCTGGGTGAAACGAGCGTCTCCGCTGCGGGCCCAGTACAGGTCCGGCCAGGCCGCCGCGCGGATGACCGCAGGGTCCTTCGCAGGGTCGGCCCCCACCAGGGGCAGCAGCGACCGGGCGCCGCCCAGGCCCGCCAGCGCCAGCAGGGTGTCGTGGAGCTGGTGCATCTCCACCGGTATCTTGACCCGGGTGCCCCCCTGGATCCGCCCCGGCGCGGCGATGACCAGCGGCACCTGCAGCACCGGCCGGTAGACCGTGCGCCCGTGCTCCACCAGGCCGCGCTCCCCGAAGTACTCCCCGTGGTCCGAGGTCACCGCCACCACCCCCGTGGCCGGCCGACGGCGCCCCCAGGCGTCCACGAGGTCCCGCAGGTGGCGGTCCACGGTCAGCACCTCGGCGTCGTAGAGGTCCCGCAGCAGGCCCCAGGCCTCGTCCGGGAGCGGGTACTGACCCGAGGCGATCGCCACCGGCCCGAACGGCATGTCCGGCGCGGGCCGGGCGTGCAGGTCCACCCCCGTGCCGTCCAGGAAGGGCTGCGCCCAGGCGGGCGCGGCCTCGGGGGTCAGGGTCTCCGGCAGGCCGAGGGTCCACGGCGCGGGCTGCAGCGCCAGCGGCCCGTGGGCCCCGAACAGGTTGACGAACAGGAACAGCGGCCCCTCGGCGTCCATCTCCTGGATGGCCCGCGCGACCACCGCGTCGTCGTCGGCGTGGGTTGAGCTGGCGGCGAACCCCCGCACCATCGCCGGCAGGTCCGGCCCGATGAGCACATTCCCCGACACGCTCACCGTGCGGTAGCCCGCCGCCGCGAGCTGCTCGGCCAGGGTGGGCAGATCGGCGCGGGGCATGTGCACGGTGAAGGGGGTGGGGGAGAGGCTCCAGCTCTCGGGGTCGTCGGGCAGGGCGAAGTGGGCGCCGTGCTCCCAGGGGTACACCCCGGTGAACAGGGAGGCGTGGCTGGGCCAGGTCCAGGAGCCCGGGGCGGTCACGTCCTCGAAGAGCACCCCGGCCTCGGCGATCAGGGTGAGCTGGGGGGCCGTGGGGCGCGCCGCGCCGTAGGGGCCCAGGGCGTCCGCGCGCACGGTGTCCTCGACCACCAGCAGGATGTCGGGCAGTGGCGCCGGAGACGGCGTCTCGGCGCGCTGGCATCCGGCGAGCGCGAGGACGGCGAACCAGGAGCCGATGGTCATGAGCCCGGGGCGGTCATAGGATGGAGGCTACCAAGGCTCCGCCGGGGCCGACAAGCGGCCCGCGGGCTGCGCGGGGCCGGCGGGGCTTTCAGGTTCGGAGGTGTCCATGACCGCGTCCCTCGCGCTGCTCGCCGCGCTGTGCTCCAGCGCCTGGGCAAAAGAGCCGCCCAAGGAGGAGGAGAAGGAGCCCGCGCCCCTGGTCCTCAAGGTCGGCGACGTCGCCGCCGGGCAGCCTCTGGCCCGCAAGGGCTACGGCGCGTCCCTGACCCTGCCGCTCTACATCACCGCCACCGGCGGCGCCGGGGAGGGCGAGCTGCGCGTCGCGGCCTATGACCTGGTCAGCGGCGAGGAGCGCGTGCCGCTGACCGTAGACCCCGAGCGCGTCGCGCTGGCGGACCTGCCCGTGGTGCTGACCCTGCGCGCTGAGGGCCTCCAGCCCGGCGACTACACCGGCCTGCTGGAGCTGGTGGCCCCCGAGCAGACCGCCCGCTACCCGCTCACCGTGACGATGGCCGGGCCCCGCGAGCAGCTCAAGTTGGAGGTCACCTCGCCCCAGGTGCGGCGCTCCCGAAAGGGGGTGCCCCTGACCCTGACCGTCGAGGAGACCGCCGGCTACGCCACCACCGTCGAGCCGCCCTTCCTGCGGAAGTTCCAGCGCGTCGAAGGGGACAAGACCACCGATGTGCCCGTGGACATCGAGATCACGGAAGGGGAGGGCTGCGGCCGGGGGCCCTGCGCCCTGCCCGCGAAGGGCGCGCGGCAGATCGGCGTCACCCTGGGGAACCTGCCCGCCGGCCAGTACAGCGGCACCGCCGAGATCCGCAGCCCGAGCGGCCAGAGCGCCGCTCAGGCCTTCACCGTGCAGGTCCAGGGCAGCGGCCTCGCGGCCTTCATCGCCATCCTGGTGGGGGTGGTCTCCGCGGGCGGGTTGGCCCGGTGGACGAAGGAGGGGCGGCCCCACAACGCCCGGCGGGAGCAGCTCGCCCTGCTCAAGGAGAACGCCGAGGCCCTGCCCGCCGACCACTGGGCGCGCGCCGCCATCGGCAAGGCGCTCGCGGCGCTGGACCGGCCCCCCTCGCGGCTGGCCGACGATGCGTTCAAGGCCGGCCTCACCGCCCTGGACGCCCAGGTGACCGCGGTGGTGCGCTTCGTCGAGCGCAGCGACCTCACGAAGCGCACCGGCTGGGGCGCGCTCGACGCGGCGACGCAGCAGGGCTTCCTCGCCCGGCGGGACGGGCTCGCGGCGAAGAAGACCCTCGACGCCTTCTCCGGAGACGACTCGCCCCTCACCAAGCTCGACGCGCTGATCACCGAGGTCGACGCCGCCATCCGCGCCGCGCTCCAGGCTGCGCTCGCCGCCGCCACCGCCAGGGTCGACGAGGCCCTGGCCGCTGGCGATGAGGCGCTGGCGACGCGCCTCCAGGCCCTCAAGGCCAGGTTGGCCAGGGCCGCAGACGCCGACCCGGCACAGATCGTTGCGCTGCTCCAGCAGGTCGACGCGCTGCTGGCTGAGCGCGTCCTGCAGCGGGCCCGAAGCCTCTTGAAGAGCTGGACCGAGAACGAGATCGAGCACCCCGCGCGCCCGAAGATCGAGGCAGCGCTGGCTCAGGCCGAGGCCGCTTCCGGCGCGGCCCGCGCTGCGGCTGTGGAGACCCTGCGCGCGGCGCTGGCCGAGGCCGACGGTCGGGCGATGGGCGGCGGGCTCGGGGGTGCCTTGGGGGGCCTTGTGGGCGTCGAGGGGTCCGGCGGGTCCCTCGCGGAGGCCACGCTCCGGTCCCTCGACCTCACCGCCATCCGCGCCCGCGCGGCCCGGTACGAGCGCCTCGCGGCCGTCGTGTCGGGGGTGGTGGTGACCCTGGTGGGCTTCGACCAGCTCTACCTCAGCGACCCGACCTGGGGCGGGGGCCGGGATCTGGTGTGGGCGTTCCTGTGGGCGTTCGGCTTCCAGGCGGGCGGCAGCTACACCCTGGAGGGCGTGCTCGGCAAGCTCCAGGGTGAGCCGGAGGCGTAGCGCCGTGGATGTGCTGTGGCTGCGCGTCGAGGAGCAGGAGGGCCGGCTGGCGGTCATCCTGGAGGTCGGCGGGGCCGACCCGAGGCGCTTTGTGCTGCCCTGGTCCCCCCAGGATCTGCTCCGGTCCACGCAGCCGCTGCGGGACGTGCTGAGCCTCCGGGCGCTCCGCGAGGCGGTCGCGGGATGGCTGGAGGACCACCCCGACGGCGTGGTGGCCGTCGACAGCCCCTTCCCCGAGGCGCCGTGGGAGGCGCCCCTGCAAGGCGAGCCGTCTCCCTGGCGCGTCGTCCGGGCGGCCCGCTCCCGATGGGCCCACGAGCCCCCCCCGCAGGGCACGCCGCTCCGCCTGCTGGAGGTCGGCGCGCCCCTTGAGGACGCGACCCTCGACCTGAGCGCCTGGGGGGACCGGGTGCGGGTCCGGCGCGAGCCCAGCCTGACCCTGAGCGGGCAGCATGAGCTGGTCCACGTCTGGGGCGCGCGGGCCCGCTACGGCGGCCTGAGCTTCGGCGGGCGCCCCTGGGACGAGACGGCGCTGCTCTCCTGGCTGCGCAAGGCCGGGACGCGGGTCCTGTCCCTCCAGGTGGCGGAGGTCGACGCGCAGTGGGCCTGCGTGCACGCCCGACGGCTGGTGGAGCAGGGCGCGCCGCCGATCGGGATCGGGGTGGGGGACGCGCCGGCCTCGACCCGCCTGCTGAACGGCTGGCTCGGCTTGTTGCTGCGTCTGGGCGACCCCGTCGAGGCGCGGGCGCGCCTTGGCGCGATCGCAGCACCGTCCTGGGCGCGACGGCTGGCGCTGGTCACCGCGGCCCCCGGGCGCCGCGCGCTGGCGCCGCTCCGCGCCCCCGGGCTGCCCGAGACGATCTACCGATACGCCTCCTTCTACCAGGAGCCCGACCGGTTCGGTCCGGACATGTTCCTGTCCATCGATGTGCCCCGCCTGGAGCCGCTCCGCCCGCTGTGGGAGGAGCCCCGGGAGCGCCCGCGCAGCCGCCAGCTCAACGCGCACCTGTGCGCTGACGCCGAGGGCGCCCGGCTCCCGAACGCGCCGCTGGCCCCGGCGCGGCCGGTGTGGCTGGAGCTGTCCGTCGGCCTCCCCGACGCCTCGGGGCTGCTGGACCGTCCGCTGCCCCAGCCGACCGTGGACCGGCTGCGCGACGAGGGCGGGGGCACCCTGGCGCTGCAGGTCTTCGCGGACGGCTTCGCCTTCACCGAGGAGGACGGGGCGCGGGCGCCGGTCCCGGGCGCCTGGCTGCGGGTGGAGCGCTGCCTGGACGTGGACGCCGAGGGCAACAGCCCGCCGATCCGCCTGGGGCTCCAGCCTGAGCGCCTGGGGCGCTGCTCGGTGCGGGTCGCGGTCTACCACCACGACCGCCTGGTGCAGACCGCGCGGGTGGACGCGCGGGTGGCCACCTGGGGTTCCCTCAAGGAGCTGCGGCTCCCCCCGGCGCAGACCGCCACGCTGTGGGACATGGGGGTCAGCGGCCTGGTGGCCCTCGCCGATCGCAGCCCCGAGCCGGTGGCGCGGCGGCTGGGCATCACACCCTCAGACGCTGGCGCGCTCATCCAGCGGGCGCGGGCGCTGCTGGCCCTGACGGCGCGGGGCCGGGTGGAGTACTCCGCCGAGCCCGAGGCCGACGACGCCCCCGAGGCCCCGGCGGTGAGCCTGTTCACCAACGACCTCTTCGACCAGCCGGTGGTCGGGCTCAAGGTGGCCGGCCTGGCCCCGATGTCCTACGACCTGCCCCGGGAGGCCTGCCAGGAGCTCGCGGCCCGGACCCGCGCGGTGCTGCTGGAGGTGGCGATGGACCCGGAGGCCCGGCAGTACCGCTTCCAGTCGGTGGAGACCTCGACGAGGCCGATGAACACGGGCTCACGGAAGAACCTCCTGCGGGGCCTCGCCGCCCTCGCCGGGCTGGGGCGGGACCTCTACACCCGGCTCTTCCCGTCGGCGGACCAGCGCAGCGCCCTGGCCCTCGCCCTGGAGACGCCCCAGCTCGTGGAGGTCGCCCGGCTCAGCCATGGGACCACGCTGCCCTGGAACCTGGTCTACGACTACGAGCTGGACCCGGACGTCGCGCGGCTCCCGCCCGAGCGCGCCGCCGAGCACGTCTGCCTCCACGCCCTGGAGCAGTCCGAGCCGGTGGCCTGCCGGGCCCGCGCCGACTGCCCGCTGGCCAGCGACGAGACCTGGGACACCACGATCTGCCCCTGGGGCTTCTGGGGGCTGCGCCATCGCCTGCAGGAGCCGGCCCAGCGCGTCGGCGTGGACGGCCAGCCCCGCCCGGTCGCGACGCGGGTGCGGGCCGACGCGGGCGCGGAGGCGGTCATCGGGGTCAGCGTCGAGCTGGATCGTGTGACGGACCACGCCGCCCGGGTCGACCAGCAGCTCCAGGCGCACGGGCTCCCTGCCGAGGTCCGGGGGGCGAAGCCCGCGGAGGGTCGGGACGCGGTGCTGGCGGCCCTCAAGTCCCGGGATCTGGCGTTCATCTACTTCTACTGTCACGGGGGCACCGAGGCTTCGGCCCTGGACGAGCAGGCCTGGCTGGAGGTCGGCCCCGGCGGGCCCGACAACCGGATCCTCGCCGAGCACCTGGGCCGCCTGGGCCGAGACCGGCGCCCGCTGTACGCCTGGCCCCGCCATCCGGTGGTGATGCTCAACGGCTGCCGCACCGCCGAGCTGGACCCCCGGGTGCTGGTGAAGCTGGTCGACAGCTTCGCCGATCGGCACGCTGCGGCGGTCATCGGCACCCTGGTGGAGGTCTGGGAGCCCCTGGCCATCGAGGTCGCCGAGGGTGTGCTTGAGCGCCTGCTCGACGGGGAGGCCCTGGGGGACGCGCTGCTGGCGGTCCGCCGGGCGCTGTTGGCCAAGGGGAACCCGTTGGGGCTGGTCTACGTCAATCACGGTGTGGCCGAGCTGCGCCTGGAGCGCTGAGGTGCTGATGTCCTCTCGACGACCCGACGCCGACCGCCCGGTCCTCCGGCGCCTGATGTGGCTCCCGCTCGCGCTCGGCCTCGCCGTGGTGTACGTCGCGGCGGAGCGGCTGCTCATCGCGCCGGGCCCGGCGCCGACCGCCGAGGTGCAGGCTCCTGACCTGTCCCTGGATGTGAACCTCTCGCGGGACGGGCAGCCCCTGCCGGCCGACGCGGCGGCGCAGGTCGGGGACCTGGCCACCTTCCAGGCGCGCTCGACCCCGGCGGGGCGGGCGGTGCTGACCGTGAAGACCGAAGGCGACCACGCGGCCCTCCGAGAGCTGATGGCCACGCCCGAGGGGGTCGACGTGCAGGACGGGGAGGGGCTGCTCCGCTACCGCTTCGAGGCGACCGGTACGCATCGGTTCCTGCTGGTGAGCGCGGGGGCGGCGTCGACGACGTCCCGGACGGTGGAGGTGCGGGAGGGGCCCTGAACCGGCGCCGAGCCCTTCATGGCTGGCGCGGTGCTGCTCGCTGGCCCGCGGGGCGCGGGTCTAAGGTGGGGGCACCAGGCGGCAGCTCTCCTGGTAGGGGACCGGCTCCTCCACGGAGACCGCCGTCGGCGAGGCCTTGCCCATGAAGGCTTCGTTCGTCTCCACGTCTACGGCGACGACCCGCCATACCCCCGTCGGGAGCAGGGGTTGCGGGCCGGTGGCCATCCAGGTCTCGGTGCCGTTGGTCGCCAGCACGAGCAGCGCCTCGGCGTCCCGCGCGGTGACGGCGATCTCCCCTTCGGTCACCGGCTCGGCGATCTGTCCGTTGAGGTGCCAGATCCCGACCGGCTCGCCGGCCTCGAACCAGCCGGCGACGCTGAACCCTGACATGGACAGCGACCAGGCGCCGTGGAGCTGCCCCCCCGAGGCCGTCGCGGTGTGCCGGATCTTCGGCCCGAACACCCGGTGCTCGGTCGTCCCGGGGTAGTTGATCTGACAGACCCCGTCCAGGACGTCGTCCACGTAGGCCCGGGACACCGTCGGCTTCGACGCCTCGTTCATCCACTGGAGCCACGGCCCGGTGCGCGCCCCCTGCGAATAGCTCCCCTCCATCGTCTCCACGCGCCGCCCCCGGGCGACGAAGGGACCGTCCCGCACCCCCTCCGCCTCGCACCACGCGGCCTCGGTGTGCCGGGGGGCCCAGCGCCACAGCGCCGCAGCCCAGGCCGGGCGTCCGTGGTGCGCCTCCGACCCGACCGGGCAGACCAGCGCGGGCACGACCATCGGCTCGCCCTGCTCGTCGCGGGCCACCCGCTCCCCGACCTGCAGGGTCTGCTGCCGGGCATAGCGCCAGAGCCCGAGCGGCGCGCGGGGGTTCCCGAGCGGGGGATCCCAGAGGCGCTGCGGGATCCAGGACCGGCGCCTGCCCCAACACCAGACCGCGCCCTCCTCGTCGACGGCGCAGGACTCCCCGAAGCCCGCGGCGACGTCCTGGATCGGGGGGAGCCCGACCACGACGTAGGGCTCGGGGATGAAGCTCGGGCCACGCCGTCCGACCTGCTCCATCCGGTTCTCCCCCCAGCAGGCCACCTGCCCGTCCACCAGCGCGCAGCCATGACAGTCCCCACCGGTGGTGGGCGATGCGCCCCTGGGGAGGACCTCCCCGACGGGGCTCATGGGCACGACCGGGACCCCGACCCGGAGCGTCATGTTCGTCCAGGACTGCCACCACAGCACCCGCCCGTCGGCGAGGCGCCCGGTGAGGGTCAGGCTCCCGGCGTCGATCTCCTCGAACGGGCCCAGGTCCTCCCGCGCGGGCGCGTCCGGGTTCCGGTGGGGGGTGTCGCTGCACACCAGCGCGCCCTGGGCGTCGAGGGCGCAGACGAAGTCCTGGCCCACGGCCAGATCGCGGGCGCCGGGCACCTCCAACTCCAGCCAGGACTCCATGGACCAGGAGGGAGGGGTGTTGGCCCAGACCCCACACTCCCGATTCTCTCCTGAGTCTCCGCCCCAGCAGGTGATCGCCCCCTCTTCGGACAGCGCGCAGCTCAGATCACCGAACCCGTCGAGGTCCACCACCCGACCCAGCCCGGTGACCTTGGAGGGCGTGGCCGAGAGGCCCGGGTGCTCCCCCCAGCACCACACCTCACCCGCGCCGTTGAGCGCGCAGGTGTGGCGGATCCCGATGGTCAGGTTGGCGACGTCCTCGACGGGGAGGCGCGCCGGCGTGGCGTGCGCCTTGTCGTCGAAGTACCCCCAGCACCAGGTCGTGCCGTCCTCCAGGATGACGCAGGACCGCCCCGGGCCCATGACCAGCTTCTCCGCGGGGGCGGGCTGTGGGGCTGCGGTCGCGACGCTGAGCAGGAGCAGGATCACGGTCGTGCCCCCAGGGAGCCGGAGGGGAGTCGACAGCTCTCCAGGAGCGGCACCGGCGCGCCCGCGAGGTCGACCGTCGCGCTGTCCGGAGAGACGCTGCCCCTGAAGGCTGCGTTCGTCTTCACGTCGACGGCGAGGACGTCCCAGGTGCCGCGCGGAAGCGAGGCCGGCGCGCCGTAGGCCATCCAACGCTCTGCGCCGTCGCTGGCCAGCACCAGCAGCGGACCGGCATCGCCCGCCGTGACGGTGATCTCCCCGGCGGCGACGGGCCGGGCGTCCACGCCGTTGACGCGCCAGGTGCCCACGGGCTCGCCCGCCGCGAGCTGGCCCGAGACGTGGAGGTCGTCCAGGTGGAGCGACCACGGGCCGTCGAGCTGCCCGCCGGAGAGTGTGGCCGTGTGGCGCACGGTGGGCGTGAACACCCAATGCGCGCCGGTGCCCGGGTAGGCGATCTCGCAGACGCCCTCCAGCGCCCCATCCATGAAGCGATGGGACACCGTGGTCGCAGGCGCCTTGTTCATCCATTGAATCCACAGCCCGGTCTGCGCGCCCCGGGTGTAGGCGCCCTCCACCGTCTCGACGCGGCCCCCCCGGGCGACGAAGGGACCGTCCCGCACCCCCTCCGCCTCACACCAGGTCGCCTCCGTGGCCTCAGGCTTCCAGCGCCACAGCGCCGCGGCGTCGTCCGGGCGTCCATGCCGCGCGGTCGTCCCGGCGGGACAGGCCAGCGCGGGGACCACCATCGGCCGCCCATGCTGGTCCCGATCGACGCGCTCCCCGGCCTGCAGCGTCTGCTCGCTGGCGTACTCCACGAGGTCGGGTGGAGGGGAAGACGGCTCCAGGGGTGGCCCCCAGACCGGCTGCGGGATCCAGCCGCGGCGGCCCCCCCAGCACCAGACCTCGCCGCCCTCAGCGATCGCGCAGGACTCCCTGCCGCCCGCTGCGACCGCCCGAACCGGGGGCAGCATCGGGACGGCGCGGGGCGCGACGAGGTAGGTCGGGCCCCGCTGTCCGGCCTGCCCGCCTCCGTTCTCCCCCCAGCAGATGGCCTGCTCGTCCACCAGCGCGCACCCGTTGCACGCACCGCCTGTGGAGGTCGACGACGCCGCAGCGAGCACCTCCCGGATCTCCCCGTCCGCCGAGAGGGCCGTGCCCACGTTCGGGGTCCTGTAGTCCCAGGCGTACCACCACAGCACCCGCCCGTCCGCGAGCCGCCCCGTGAGGGTCAGGCTGCCCGCGTCGAGCCCCTGGAGCGGACCCAGAGCGTCCAGCGCCTCGCGGTGCGGGTTGCCGCGGGTGTTGTCGGTGCAGCGCATCGCGCCCGTCAGGTCGAGGACACAGACGAAGCCCTGGCCCACCGTGAGCGCGCGCGCGCCCGGCACGTCCAGCGCCGACCAGGGCTCCATAGACCACGTCGGCGGCCCCGAGCCATAGGCCCCACACTCACGAATGGCCCCGCTGTCACCGCCCCAGCAGGTGACCTCCCCGCGCTTGGACAAGGCACAGGTCAGATCGTCGAACCCGTCCAGCTCGACGATCTCCGTCACCCCCGCCATCGGGGTGGGCGTCAGGGAGAGGCCTGGACGGTACACCGAGAGTCCGCCCCAGCACCACACATCGCCCGCCTCCCGGAGCGCGCAGGTGTGCATGATGCCGAGGGCCAGCTCGGTGATGTCCGTGAGGGGCAGAGGCGCTGGCTGCTCCAGAAGATGCCCGAGGAAGACCCCCCAGCACCACGCCGAGCCGTCCTCCAGGATGGCGCAGGACCGGCCCATGTTCATCTCCAGCGCCACCGCAGGGGCGGGCTGCGGGGCTGCGGTCGCGACGCTGAGCAGGAGCAGGAACATCTGGCCCTCAGGACAAACCATGAGGGCGGCGGTTCCGCGCCTGACACCTTGCTGACCCGCCAGCGGCGCCGCCGGGCCTGTATCCTCTGGCGTCATGACCCTCTCCCTCCTCCTGGACCCCCGCGAGGCCGTTGTCCCCTTCGCCCACCGTACCCGGGCGCTGGAGAGGCTGGATGCGTGGGCGGCGTCCGATGTGGCGGCCAGCGCGTGGCTGTTCTCGGGCCTGCCCGGCGCAGGCAAGACGCGCCTCGCGCAGCATTGGGTGGAGCAGTGCCGCGCGCGAGGCTGGACGGCTCAGTTCGTGACCGGCCCTTTGACCGCCGAGCGAGCCGAAGCGCTGGTGGCGCCGGGCCGGGCCATCCTCGTCATCGACGACGCCGAGGTCCGGCCCGGCGTGGACGCTCTGTTGAAGCAGGCGGCGTCCCGGGCCGAGGCGCCGGGGGCTTCACTGCGCGTCCTCCTGCTGGCCCGCAACGCGGGGTGCTGGTGGGAGACCCTGGACGACCGGGGGCTGCTCCACCCGCTGGGAGGGCTCTCCGAGCGGAAGCTCATCCCCGTGATCGACGAGGCGGCGGACCGAGCAGCCGAGGTCCAGCGGGCGGCTGCCGCGTTCGCAGCGCGCCTCGGGTCGGACGCGCCCCCGTTGGCGGCATGCCTGGACCACCCGCTCCACGAGAGCATTCTGTCCCTCCACATGGCCGCGCTCGCAGGCGTGATGGGCCTGCCGACCACGCCCGAGACCCTGGCGGACGTCCTGCTCGACCACGAGCTGGGGGGCCTCTCGCCGGAGCAGCAGCGGGCGCGGGCCGCCTCAGCGCTCCGAGGGGAGGGCGGTCTCCCCACACCGCTCGCAGAGCGCCTGGTGCTGCGGGTTCTGACGAACCCGGAGACCCCCGAGGACTTTCTGGAGCAGGCGCTTCGGGGGGCGAGCGAGGCGGCTGAAATGCGGGCGTTCGCCACGCTGGGGTGGCTCGCGGCCGAGGACCCGGCGACAGGGCGGTGGCTGAGCCCGACCCTGGAGAAGGACCCCTCGGCTCGACTGCCGGCCGCCCTCAGAGCGGCGATGGCGGTCGACGATCCCGATGAGGACAGGGGGCTGGCGCGGGCCCTGCCCGAGGTCCTGGAGCGGTTGGGGACCCCCGCTGTGGCCGCAGAGCTGGGGCCCATGCTGCCCGAGCCGTCCTCCGCCGGCTCGCTGTGGGCGGTGGGCGCCTGGGTGTGCGGCCAGCTGGCCACACAGGCCGCCGAAGACGAGGAGCGGGCCGAGCAGCTCCACCGTCAGGGCAGCTACTGCGGATGGGAGGACCACGCCGAGCGCGCGATCGGGCCGCTCCAGGAGGCGGTCGTCCTGCTTCGGCGCCTCGCGGAGGGCGATCCCAGCCGGTTCGCGCCGAAGCTCGCGAAGATCCTGGGCGAGCTCAGCGCGGACCTCTTCATCGCCGAGCGCGACGAGGAGGCCCTCCAGGCCATCCAAGAGGCCGTCGGGATCTATCGACGCCTGGCGAGCGAGCGCCCCTCGCGCTTCCTCCGCCACCTGGCTTTCGCTCGGAGCGAGCTGGCGGGCAAGCTGTGGTGGCTCGACCGCCAGGACGAGGCGATCGACGCCCATCAGGCCGCGGTGCGCGCGCACCGGCGCCTCTCGGCGTTTCATCCGGACGGCAACCGGCTGAACCTGAGCAACAGCCTCAGCCACCTGGGCCGACGCATGAGGGCCAGCGGACGCGAGGAGGAGGCGCTCGCCCCCACCCAGGAGGCCCTCGCGCTCGCCCGGCGCCTCGCGGAGGACCACCCGGAGCGCCACGGGTTCAAGGTCGCCCTGGAGCTGCAGTACTGCGCGCGGCTGCTCACTTCCCTGGGGCGTCACGAGGAGGCGCTCGCCGCCGCGCAGGAGGAGGTCTCGATCCGACGGGGACTCGCGGCGTCCCACCCCAGCGGCTACACCGCCTCGCTCATCGAGAGCCTGAACGACCTCGGCCTCTGCCTCGCGGGCCTGGGGCGCGACACGGAGGCCCTCGCCGCGCTCCAGGAGGCCGTCGCCATCGCCCGAGGCCACCCGGATCCCCAGGACGACGCCCTCCGGAGGTGCCAGTCGCGCAGCCTCTACAACCTCAGCCTGCGCCTCTCCGCGCTCGCTCGCTGGGAGGAGGCCCTCGCCGCTGCCCGGGAGGTCGCAGACCTTCGGCGGCGCCGCGCTGAGGCGGACCCGGAAGCCGGCCTGCCAGCCCTCGCCCGCAGCCTCGACAACCTGGGGAACCGGCTCGCGGACGCGGGGAAGGTCGACGAGGCGCTGACCGTGGCCCAGGAGGCCGTCGCGCTGGCCCGACGCCTCTCAAACCCCGCGCGCCTCACGGGCGCCCTCATCAACCTGGGGCTGCGCCTCGGCGCGGTGGACCGGCTGGAGGAGGCCGTCGCGGTCGGCCGGGAGACCGTCGACCTCGCGCGGGCGCTCGCGGAGGAGCATCCGGCGCTCGGGCTCCCCAAGCTGGCGCTGAGCCTCCAGAACCTCGGCGTGGACCTGGGGGATCTCGGCCACCTGGAGGACGCCTTCGTCGTCGCCCAGGAGTCGCTGGACCTCTACCGCGCGCTCGCCGAAGAGCGCCCCGAAGCCTTCAAGGCGGACGTCGCGAACGGACACCTCAACCTCGGCCGTGCCTTGGCAGCCCTGGGTCGACACGACGAGGCCGCCGCTGCATCCCGCGAGGCCGTCGCTTGCCTCCGCGTCCTCGCCCAGGGGGATCCCGAGACCTTCAACGCCGATCTCGCCCTGGCGCTGGACAACCTCGGGCTGGACCTCGGGGACGCCGGGCATCCGGACGAGGGGCTGCGCTTCAGCCAGGAGGCCGTGGCCCTCTACCGCGCCCTGGCTCAGGCCGACCCCGTGGCCGTCAACCCCGACCTCGCGCGGGCCCTCCTCAACCTGGGGCTGAACCTCGACGACTGCGGTCAGGCGGAGGAGGCCCAGGACGTCGCCGACGAATCCGTGGAGCGGTGCCGACAGCTCACCCGGTCGGATGCCCACGACGCGGACCTCGCGCTGGCGCTGAACAACCTCGCCGGGATGCGCTCAAGGCACGGACAGCATGACGACGCCCTCGCCCTCGCGCACGAGGCGGTCGACCGGTACCGACACCTCGCCACGCAGCGCCCCGAGACCATGCGCCCCGAGCTGGCCGACGCGCTGGAGACCCTGGGGAGCGCCCAGCGAAGGGCAGGGGACCTTGTGGGCGCCCTGGCGTCCTACCAGGAGGGCGTCGCGCTGATCTGGCCCTTCTTCGAGCGCCTCCCGGCGGCGCACCGGCGCACGGTCGCCGACCTGCTGGACTCCTGCGCCGAGGTCACCGACCCCGCGCGCCCGCCCGACTGGCTCGCGGGCAAGGCCGAGCGCTTCAAGGCCCTCACCGACACGCCCCCCGGCGACGCCCGATAGAATGCCGCCCATGCTGCTCCTCCTGCTCGCCTGCACGAAGTCCACCCCCGTGGACGACACCGCCCCCGCGTTCACCCCGACCCTGCCCGTCGCGGCGTGCGGCATGGCCCCCTACGACCTGCTGCCCCTCGATCAGGTCGGCCTGCCCCTGGACTGGGACGCCCTCGACAACTTCGCGCTGACCTCCGGCGGCGTGGACGCGCTGCTGGGGCTGGTCGGGGTGGAGGGCCTCACCCCGGTGCCCTACGGGGCCTCGGTCTACCGCTTCCGCTACACCACCCAGGACCGCGGCGCCCTCCAGGAGTCCACCGGCCTCATCGCCCTGCCCACCGGGGGCGCCGCCGCCGAGCCCTGGCCGGTGGTGCTCATGCTGCACGGCTTCGCCGGCACCTTCGACGCCTGCGCGCCCAGCGGCGACGACCTCATCGGACCGGCCCAGCCCGCGCTGCTGGCCTCTCAGGGCTTCGTGGTCATCGCGCCCGACTACATCGGCCTCAACGGCTTCGGGGAGGGCTCGACCGCGCCCCACGCCCCGCTCATCGGCGAGCAGGTCGCCATCGGCTCCCTCGACGCCTGGCGGGCCGGCCGCGCGCTGTTGGAGGGGGAGATGGCCGAGGCGCTGGAGGGCCCCCTGCGCGACGACCTGCTCATCTGGGGCGCCTCCCAGGGCGGCCACGCGGCGGTGTTCACCGAGCTGGCCGCGCCCCACTACGCCCCGGAGGCCGACATCCTGGCCGTGGTCGCCTCCACCACCGCCCACGACCTCACCGCCGTGGTCCAGGACGCCGTCACCCGCTACACCGACGCCAGCGGCCTCTCCGCTCTGGCCCTCGCCCGGATGTGGAGCTGGTACGCCCCCGACGTGGGCCTGGACACGCTGCTCGTCAACGAGGAGCCCTACTACTTCGCCGACACCCTGGCGGCGCTGCTGGACAGTGACCCCGAGGAGTGCGCGTTCGACGATCTGGTCGTGGAGGTCGACGCGGTCGAGGAGATCTACGCCCCCGGCTTCCTGAGCGCCGCCCAGGCCGCCGACTGGGACGCCGCCGCGCCCTGGGGCTGCTTCATCCAAGAGAACAGCTTGTCCATGACGTCGATCCCACGGGCCTCACAGGTGCCCGTGCTGCTGATCTACGGCGAGGACGACACCCTCATCGTGCCGCCCCTCCAGGAGCCCGACCACGCCGCGATGTGCGACGACGGCTGGGTGAGCGAGACCCTCCAGTGCGCGGGCGCCCCCCACCCCGAGGCGACCCTGTGGTCCCTGCCCGAGCAGTTCGCGTGGATGCGGGATCGCCTGGCGGGCGTGCCCTGGGACCCCGAGTGCGCCTTCGCCGAGCCCGCCTGCTGCGCCGGCACCCCTGAGGACGAGGGCTGCGGCGATCGGTGATCCAGCGCAGGCTTCCACGCCTCTCTCCAGGAAGGAGCACCGATGACGGCCATCACACTCCTGGCGCTCGCGGCGTGCGGCCCGCGCCAGCCGGTCCACCAGGTGGAGCTGCGCCCCCCCGACGAGGCCAGCATCTTCGGCTTCGATCTCGCTGGCGTCGGTGACGTCGACGGGGACGGCTTCGGCGACGTCGTCATCAGCAACCTGGGGCTCAACGACAGCGCGGGCGAGGTCTACGTGTTCTGCGGCGCGAAGGAGGGGCTCGACATGGGGAGGGTCCGCCGGTTGAGGCCCTCGGACAGCCGGGAGGGCCAGCACTTCGGCAGCTCGGTGTCCGGCGCAGGTGACGTCGACGGCGACGGCTACGCCGACGTCATCGTCGGCTCGCATGTCGACGCGGCCTACCTGTTCTACGGCGGCGCGTCGGGCCTGGGCCGGGAGCAGATCCTGAGCCCGATCGGGGACAGCCCCGACAACGGCGTCGGCCAGGTGGTCACCGGCGTCGGAGACCTCGACGGGGACGGCTTCGACGACGTGGTCCTCAGCTCCTTCGGCGAGGCGGTGGACGGCGTGGAGGTCGCGGGCGCTGCCTATGTCCTCTACGGCGGCGCCGACGGCGTGGACCCGAGTCGCGTCCAGCGGCTGCACGCCCGGGAGCCGGTCCAGGGGTCGACCTTCGGATGGGCGATGGCCGGGGTCGGCGACGTGGACGCCGACGGCTTCGAAGACCTCGCCATCGGCGCGCCGTTCAGCACCGATCCCCGCGTGAGCGGCCGGGTGTACCTGTTCCGAGGGGGCCCCGGAGGGGTGGCGCCCGACCGTGTGCAGACCCTCCAGGTGGACGATCCCAGGCGGACCTTCTACCTGGGGGCGTCCCTGTCCGGCGCCGGGGACCTGAACGGAGACGGCTACGCGGACATCGTGATCGGCGTCGCAAGCAGGCCCGGGAGCGACGCGGCCTGGGTCTTCCTCGGGGGCCCGGACGGGATCGACTACGACCGGATCCTGCAGGTCGACCCACCGTGGCCGATGGCAGAGGAGGCCGCCTTCGCGGAGGACGTGGCGGGCGCGGGCGACGTCGACGGAGACGGCTACGACGACCTCCTCATCGGGGCCACCTACGACACCGTCGACGGCTTGCAGGCGGGCTCGGCGACCTGGATTCCCGGTGCTCCGGAGGGCCTCGACGTCGCGCGCGCCGTCCGGTTGGCCCCGGCCCACCTGAACGACGGGGCGATGTTCGGCGCACACGTCGCCAGCGCCGGAGACCTCCGGGGGACGGGGACCGCCGACGTCCTGGTCGGGGCCCCGCTCCACCACCACGGCACGTCCTGGCGCGGCGCGGTCCTGGTGTACGAGGGGGGCCGCGCCGATCGGTGATCCAGCGCAGCCTCCCACCCCTCTCCTTGGGCAGGAGGCTGACATGTCCGTGCTGACGATCCTGACCCTCACCGCCTGCGCCCCCGCGCCGATGGGCGTGACCGCAACGGCCAAGGACGACCCCGTCGAGCGGGTGGAGTTGACCTCCGCAGACGACGCGCACCTGCTCGGCTTCGACCTCGCTTCGGCCGGGGACATCGACGCGGACGGCTACGACGACGTCATCATCGGCAGCCTCGACACCACGCTGGGGGCGAGCGCGGGCGCGGTGTTCGTCTGGTACGGCGGCGCCTCCGGCCTGGACCTCTCGCGCGAGCAGCGCATCACCGCCTCGGACGGGGGCTCGGGGGGGAACTTCAGCCGCACCCTGGCCGGCGCCGGAGACATCGACGGCGACGGCTACGCCGACATCATCGTCGGCTCCTGGCACGGCGGCGCGTATGTGTACTATGGCAGCGCCTCCGGCCTGGACGTGAGCCGCGAGCTGAAGGTGACCCTGCAGGACGACGCCGACGGCGCCACCCTGACCTGGAACGTCGGAGGCGCCGGGGACGTGGACGGGGATGGCTACGACGACGTGGTCGTCGGCTCCATGGCCGAGGACGACATCGCGGGCGCCGCCTATGTGTACTACGGCAGCGCCGCTGGCCTGGACCTGAGCCGCGAGCAGCGCCTGATCGCGTCGGACAGGCGCGGCGGGAGCTACTTCGGCTGGGCCCTCGCCGGGGCTGGGGATGTCGACGGGGACGGCTACGCCGACGTGGTGGTCGGCGCGCCCCACGCTGACGCCGCCGGGGAGACCAGCGGCGAGGTGTACCTCTTCTACGGGAGCGCGTCGGGCGTCGACCTCAGCCGGGAGCAGCCCCTGATCGTCGAGGCCACCGGGGCAGGGGCCTTCCTGGGCGAGTCGGTCGAAGGCGTAGGAGACATCGATCAGGACGGCTACGCCGACGTCGTCGTGGGCGCGCACCGCTCGGACGCGAACGTCGTCGAGGGCGGCGCGGTGGTCGTGTTCCACGGCAGCGCCTCGGGGGTGGACGAGGCCCGCACGGAGGTGATCTTCGCCCGCGGCACCGCCGCGCAGTACGACCAGTTCGGGAACGACGTCGCGGGCGCCGGGGATGTGGACGGGGACGGCTACGATGACCTCATCATCGGGGCCTCCGAGGACACGATCCGGGGTGTTCAGACCGGCTCGGCGTTCTGGTTTCCAGGCGGCCCCAGCGGCGTGGATGAGGCCCGCGCGGTGCGCCTGACCCCCTCCGACGGCGTGGACAGTGACTGGTTCGGCTACGCTGTCTCCGGGACGGGCGACGTCCACGGCTCCGGGCACTCCGCCATCGCCGTCAGCGCGATCCGTCACGTTCACGGGGGCGTGGAGCCCGGCGCGGTCTACCTCTTCGAGGACGCCGCGCTGGTTGGCTGCGTCGACGCTGACGAGGACGGGAGCTGCGCGGACGAGGACTGCGACGACGGCGAGCCCGACGTCTTCCCCGGCGCCGAGGAGCGCTGCGATGGCCTGGACAACGACTGCGACGGCCAGGCGGACGTCGACGCGGTGGACGCCCCCACCTGGTACACCGACGCCGACGGGGACGGCTTCGGAGACCCCGAGGCGCCCCAGCTCGCCTGCGAGGCGCAGGAGGGTACGGTCGCCGACGCCACCGACTGCGATGACGGCGACGCGGGGACCTTCCCGGGGGCTGCCGAGATCCCCGACGACGGCGTGGACCAGGACTGCGACGGGGTCGACGAGGAGACCGAGGACACCGGAACGCCCCAGGACACGAGCCAACCCGAGGACACGGACGACCCCCAGGACACCGGCGAGGACCCCGAGCCCGAGGACAAGGGCTGCGCGACCACCCGCGCCCCCCAGGCTGGCTGGCTGGCGCTGCTTGCGCTGGCCCTGGGCCGGCGGCGCTCGGTGATCCAGCGCGGCGCTCCGCCCCTCTCCTTGGGCAGGAGGCCCTCATGTCCGCGCTGACGATCCTGACCCTCGCCGCCTGCACCCCCGACGCCCCCGGCCCCTTGGGGCGCTCTGCGTCGGCCAAGGGGGATCCCGTGGAGCAGTACGAGGTGACCCCGACGGGCGCCAGGGAGGATCTGTGGGGAATGCCCTACCCCGTCGGGGACGTCGACGGGGACGGCTACGACGACCTCGTGGGGGCGGGGGACGACGACCTGGACGTCGAAGGGCCGAGGGTTCTGTTCACGTTCTTCGGCAGCGCCTCGGGCGTGGACCTGAGCCGGCAGCAGATCGTGACGCCTCCCTCCGGGAGCGACTTCTACCGGACCCCCACCGACGCGGGCGATGTCGACGGGGACGGCTTCGCGGACGTCGTCGTGGTCACGACGGACCGGTCCGTGCTGGTGTTCTACGGCAGCGCCTCGGGCCTCGACGCCACTCGGGAGCAGGTGATAGCCCTGGATCACACCAACAGCGGGTACGCAGCGGGCTTGACGGTCGCGGGCGCCGGAGACGTCGACGGGGACGGCTACGACGACATCGTGGTCGGCGCCATGGCGGAGACCGTCGACGGCTACTCCGCGACCGGGGCGGCCTATGTCTGCTACGGCAGCGCTTCGGGGGTTGACGTGAGCCGGGAGCAGCGGCTCCTCGCCTCGGACGGTGTCGGGGGGAACTACTTCGGCTGGAACCTGGACGGCGCGGGGGACGTGGACGCCGACGGGTACGACGACATCGTCATCGGCGCCCCGCACTCCGATGCAGCGTGGTATCTGGGGGGTGAGGCCTATCTCTTCTACGGCAGCGCCTCGGGTATCGACGCCAGCCGACAGCAACCGCTGCTCATCGAGGCCGCTGGCGAGAGCGCCTTCCTGGGCACCTCGGTCTCAGGCGCGGGGGACGTGAACGCCGATGGCTACGCCGATGTCGTGGTAGGCGCCTACCGTTCGAGCGCCAACGTCCGGGAGGGTGGGGCGGCCTACGTGCTCTACGGAAGCGCCACGGGCATCGACGAGTCGATCACCCAGGAGGTCTTTGCCCGCGGCACCGCCGCGCAGCGCGACCAGTTCGCGAACTCCGTCGCGGGGGCCGGAGACAACGACAGCGACGGCTATGATGACCTCATCATCGGCGCCTCCAATGACACCGTGCAAAGGGTACAGACCGGCTCGGCGTTCTGGTACCCGGGCAGCGCCAGCGGCGTAGACACCGCCCGTGCGGTACGACTCACACCCTCTGACGGCGCGGACAGGGACGGGTTCGGCGGCAGGGTGGCCGGGAGCGCAGACCTCAGGGGGGTCGGGGTGCCCGAGCTGATCATCGGTGCGAGCGGTCACGTCCACAACGGCTACGACGGCACGGCCTATGTCTTCGCCGACGCCACGCCGTCGAGCTGCGACGACGAGGACGGGGACGGGGTGTGCGTCGATCGGGACTGCGACGACGGCGACCCCACCGTCTTCCCTGGCGCTGAGGAGGGCATCGCCGATGGCGTGGACCAGGACTGTGACGGCGCCGAGCTGTGCTTCGTCGACGCCGACGACGACGGCTGGGCAGACGGCGAGGCGACCCTGCTCTCCGAGGACACCGACTGCGACGACCTGGGCGAGGCGACCCTCGCCGATCCCGACGGGGACTGCGACGATGGCGACCCGGACGCCCACCCGGGGGCCGAGGAGCGCTGCGACGACGTGGACAACGACTGCGACGGCGAGACCGACGAGGACGCCGTGGACCGACAGACCTGGTACGCGGACGCCGACGGGGACGGCTTCGGCGATCCCGAGGCCGCGCAGCTCGCCTGTGAGGCGCCCGAGGGGACGGTGGCCGACGCCACCGACTGCGACGACGCCGCCCCCGACACCTGGCCTGGCGCGGTCGAGATCCCAGGCGACGGCGTGGACCAGGACTGCGACGGCGCCGACACCCCTGCCGAGGTCCCCGACGAGCCCGAGGACACCGGCGAGGACCCCGAGCCCGAGGACAAGGGCTGCGCGACCACGCCTGCGCCTCGGGCCGGCTGGCTCTGGCTGCTCGCGCTCGCATTGGGGTGGCGCCGTCGACGCGGCGCCGCTCAGAGCCCCGCCAGCGCGATCCGACGCCCCCCGAACCGCAGCTCGCGGGTGCTCGCCCGACGCTCCACGATCTGGCCGGCCCCCTCGACGCCGGCCTCGCCGAGCTGCTTGCGGGCCCGGTAGACCTGCACGTAGATCTGGGCCTCCTGGACCCGCAGCATGCGCACCAGCTCGTCGTGGTAGACCCAGCCGGCGTTGGCCTCGGAGGCCCCGGCCTCCTGGTCGGCCAGGCGGCGTCGGGCGAGGGTCAGCAGCAGGTAGAGGTGGGCGCGGCCCTTGAAGGTGCGCTGCTGTCCGGCGCCGGAGACCTCCAGCTCCACGTACTCCTCGTCCGGGGAGACCGCGAAGCGGAAGGCGGCGTCGGCCACCGCCAGCGCCTCGTTGGCCTGCCAGGTGCTGCCCAGGGCGGACCCCAGGCTCAGGCGCCACCGCCGCCCGCCGGCCTCCACCACGTCGTCGGCGGCCACCGGCCAGCTCTGCTCGCCCCGCTCGGCGACCCAGCGCCCTGGGGCGGCCTCGTGCACCGTCAGCTCGGGCTGCTCGGCGTCCGGCAGGGTGAGCAGGCCGCCCTCCGCGCGCGCCGGCGCGCCGCCGTCCTCGGGCAGGGCCAGCGCCGCTGGCGGGTCGACGCTTTGCAGGATCCAGGGGTGCAGGGGGTCCCCGAAGGCCAGCGCCGCGCCGGCCGTCAGCGTGGGCCGATCCGCCGGCTCCAGCCGCTGTCCGTCCAGCCACGTCCCGTTCCGGCTGCCGAGGTCCCGCAGCTCCCAATGATCGCCCTTCCAGCAGATGAGCGCGTGCTCCCCCGAGGCAGCGCGGTCGGTGAGCTGCAGCGCGCAGGTCCGCGAGCGCCCGACCAGGGCCCGTCCCGGGATCTCCACGCGCCGTCCATGTCGGGGATCTTCGAGGGTCGCCATGCCCCAAGCGTACCCCAGCGCGGCGGACAGACATGGATAGACAGGGTTCGGCCGCCCTGCCCGTACACTGGATGAACGGAGCCGTGGATGCGGCGCCGGTCAGGAGGACAGGATGAGCCGCTACGCTGTCATCGTCGGGATCAATGACTACGCCACCGCCGCCGCGTCGACGGGCGCCGCCCCGGGGAGCCTCGATCTGCACGGCGCGGTCGCCGACGCCCGCGCCTGGTACCGGCTGCTGACCGATGAGCTGGAGCGTCCTGAGCAGTCCATCCGGCTGCTCATCGGAGACCGCTCCATTCAGGAAGCCGGCGGGGACGACATCCGTGACGCGGTCGACTGGCTCATCGAGAGACTGAAGGGCAGACCGGACGCCCAGGGCGTGCTCATCTTCTGCGGCCGAGGCTCCTATTGCACCGATCGAGGCGCGCTGCTCTGCCCCCAGGACGTGACAGGCCCCTCGCTGGAGGGCGCCATCTCCACCCGCGAGCTGGCCGCCGCGCTCGACGGCTCCGGGCGACCCGTCGCGACCGCGCTGGACTGCAGCTTCGTGGCCCCGCCGAACCTGTCCCTGCACCGCGATCGCTTCCTGCCCTGCGCGGGCGCGGAGGACCTGGGCCCGACAGGTTGGCCCTGGACCAGCCAGCGGGGCCTGGGCATTCTGACCCGGCCTGACCCCGGCGCCATCGAGGTCGAGCAGAGCGGCCAGCTCCGGGGGCTCCTGAGCTGGGCCTGCGTCCAGGCGCTGAGCGGCTGCTTCCGACCCGGGCACACCACCAGGCTGGACGGCAATGAGCTGATCGACCGGGTGAACCAGCTCGCGCTCGGGGTGGGCCTGCCCGCCGTCGGGAGCCTGGCGACCTGGCCGAACCGCAAGGTCCTGGAGATATGGATCGGCCACGACGGGTACCGCAAGCTGGACATCCTGCCCCTGGGCGGCGGCAGCTCGCTGGGCGCCGTGGCCGTCATCGCGCCGGAGGGGCTCATCACCAGCAACGGAAAGGACGCCCGCGAGGCCGACGGGCTGGAGGACTACAGCGACACCGAGCTTTGGTTCCTCGGCGGGACCCTCCCGGCGGCGGGGTTCAAGCTGCATCAGGACCCCGCCGCAGTCGTCAGCGGCGCGCCGGATCGGCAGTACACCCAGACCGGGTTTCCTCCGGGCACGTCCTCGTTCGGGACGGTCACCCTCTCCACAGGCGATCACTTCTACGAGATGACCGCCAACACGACCGAGACCGTGGAGGGCTACGCCTGGTTCAAGGGCAACGGCGACATCATCTGGTATCGGGAGCCCACCATCAGCGGCGCGACGTTCAAGGATCCCGATGGATACGCGCTCGTTGCGTTCGACCCGGCGAACATCCCCGGCACGAAGCAGTTCCGGATGGTCAGCCAGTCGGAGGACTGAGGGGCCGGACCAGGCGGAAGCCCAGGTTGGAGAGCCGGTCCTGTGGCCTGCCCACGAACCGGCTGCTCAGGCGACAGACCGCCTCGCTCGATCGCCAGCTTCCGCCTCGCGTCACGCGGAACGGATCCGAGGGGTGCGCCCGGGTGGGCAGAAGGCGACCTGCCTCGAACGGCGGTCCCTCCCGCTGGTAGCCGTTGAGGCACCACTCTGCGGCGTTCCCGGCGGCCCCCCGCACCCCGTAGGGCCCGCAGTCTGTGGGGAAGGCGTCCACGCCCGCCCGCCGCGGCGGCCCCCGGCGGCTCCTCGACATGCACGTGAAGACGGGGTCGAAGTCGTCGCCCCAGGGGAAGAAGCGCCCGTCCACGCCCCGGGCGGCCTTCTCCCACTCGTGGTCGTGGGGCAGCCGCCAGCGCGCGGCGGGGGTGGAGACGCCGTCGGCGAAGGCCCGCGCGTCGTCCCAGGACACGCAGGTCACCGGCCAGTCCAGGGGCCAGGTCACGCCCTCGCCGTCGGGCTGGGGCAGGTATCGCCCCGCCGGCCCCAGGGCGGCCAGCGGGCGGTCCGCGCCGGGGCCGCTCTGGGGCTCCCGGGGGACCCGGGCTTGAGCCTCGTCCCCGCGGCCCTCGGCGACCAGGCGGTCGAGCCAGGCCAGGTACTCGCCGACGAGGACCGGCCAGCGCCTCACGACCATCCCCTCCACCCAGACCCGGGCCCGGGGCAGCCCGTCGGTGGCCTGGGGGTCCCCGCCGCGCAGGTACCAGCCGGCCGGGACGACGAGGTCATCGGGGCCCGGCGCGCCCGCGCGGGGGAGGACCACGGTCCGGGGGATGTCCTCGCCGGGGGCCACGCCGTCGTGGTGCTCGGCGCGCTCGATGAGCGCGGGGTACCGGACCTCCGCCCGGCCCGGCGCGCGCAGGACCAGCAGGTAGCTGCCCCGCTCGAGGGGGTGCTCGCGCAGCTCCTCTGCCCGGACCGTGGCGACGCGCTGCGGCACCAGAACCCGCCGCTGGAGCACGTAGCGGTGGATCTCCACGGTGGCGCCGGGCGGGTCGCAGCGCAGGCTGAGCGCGCCCCGACCGGCCAGCCAGCCGGCGTGCCGCCCCCGGTCGTGGGCCCGCAGGAGCATCTCGAAGCGGGCGGCGTCGCCTGCGTCGCGGCGGGCCTCGGCCTCCGCCATGCGGCCCTGGTAGAGGTCTGCGAGCGCGGCGTGGGCCTCGGGCAGCGCGGCGTCCTGCTCCAGGGCGGCGCGGAGGAGCTGCTGGTGCTCGGTCTCCGCCAGGGTGGCCGCACGCTCGGCCTCGCGGGCCCGAGCCTCCAGATCCCAGGCCGGGGCCTTGCGCTCCACCGGATCGAAGGGCTGGACACCCGCCAGCAGCGCGCGGGCCTCGCGGCGATGGGCGGCGGCCTCCTCCCGCAGAGCGCGCGCGCGCTCGCCCACCGGGGCAGCCCGCTCGACCAGGGACAGCGCGGCGCGGCGTCGGGCCTCGCCCTCCAGCCAGTCGGACAGGCGCGCCCCGAAGGCGTCCGCGTCGGGGGGGCGGCGCTCCGGCACCGGCTGAAGCGCGTCGAGCACCAGCGCCACCAGAGGGTCGGGGAGGGGGCCGGCCTCGGCCAGCGCCTGGCGGGCCTCCTCCGCCGAGCCGGGGGGTGGGGTGCGGGTCAGCAGGGTGAACAGGGTCCCGCCCAGGGCGTAGACGTCCGCGGGAGGGCCGACCGTGCCGTCGGCGCGGCGCTGCTCCGGGGCCATCCAGGCCGGCGTGCCCGCCACCCCGCCCCGCGCGGCGTCCGCCAGGGCGATGCCCCAGTCCAGCACCAGCACCTGCCCGAAAGCGCCGACCATCACGTTGCTCGGCTTGAGGTCCCGGTGCACGACCCCGGCCTCGTGGGCGTAGGCCACGGCGTTGCAGGCGGACCGCAGCACCCCCACCAGGCGCCGGAGCGGCCAGCCCTCGTCCAGCTCGGCCAGGGTCGTCCCCCGGACCTCGGGCATGGTGAACCAGGGCCGCCCGTCGGGCAGGAGCCCCCGGTCGTAGACCGCGACGATGCCTGGATGCTGCAATGCAGCAACGACCCGCGCCTCCTCCAGGAACCGGCCCCGGAGCGCGTCGTGCTCGGCCAGCTCCCAGCGCAGGATCTTCATGGCGACGGTGCGGCCCAGCTCCCGGTCATGGACCCGCCGGACCTCCCCCATGCTGCCCTGGCCCAGGCGCCCCTGGTCGGCGTATCGGTCGGGCAGCTCGAGCGTACGCGGGTGGACCCCCGGCTCAACACCGGGGGCCCAGGTCGCGGCCGTCCGCAGGTCGTCTGGTGGGGGAGAGGACACCTCGCCCCGAGTACATCACCCGGGGCCGACCCGCTGCAAGCGGCCGACTACTCCGAGACCGGGGGGTACTGGGAGTGGGTGAAGGAGCTGACGTCGAAGGTCAGCGGCTGGGAGAACCGGGTCCCGTCCTCGCGCACCGCGTAGAGCTTGTAGTGGACGACCCACAGCGCCCCGGACGTGTTCGGCGGGGTGGCCAGGGTGCGCTCGATCGTGCGGCTCTCGAACTGGGACACGCTGGTGGTCGTCGACCAGCCCAGCTCCACGGTCACCGTCGCGGAGACCTTGCCGTTGGCGATGAAGGAGACGCCGCTCTCGGCGGTCACCGAGATGCCGGTCTTCTGCGAGAAGGTCTCGGACTGGCTCTTCGTGACGCCGACCGCGATGGTGTCCTTCTGGACCTGGGTGGTGCTGGTGCGGTTGTCGTCGAACAGCAGCAGGGAGTAGTTGATCTCGCGCTCCACCTCGTAGAAGGGGGAGTTCTCCAGCTTCCAGGCGGTGTCCTTGGAGTCGTCCTGGATCGCGGTGTAGGGCACGGTGATGACCCGGTCGATCTGGGGGGTGGTCTCGCTGGGCGGCCGGGCGCGGCTGGTCAGCTCCGGCGGCTCCGGCTCGGGGACCTGGTGGGCGGGGATGAGCAGGTTGAGGACGTGGACCACGTCCCCGGCGTCGGGCTTGTCGTGGCTGGCCCGCCCGATGAACGTGTTGGGCGCGAACAGGCCGCGCTCGGAGTCCAGGAAGGCGTCCGGGGTGATGACCTCCCAGGAGCCGAAGTCCTTGTCGGACCCGGTCCCCTTGTCGGTCCAGATCCGGTCGCCCACCTTGCCGTCGTAGGTGAGGTCCTGGCGGACGCACATCACGTCGTCCAGGGAGGGCGCGTCGTTGTGGCCGGACTGGAAGACGTCGCCCAGCGCGACGTAGCCGGCGGGCGGCACGGGGCGCCAACAGGAGCCGTTCTTGCGCGCGCCGGAGCCGCTGTCCTTCCAGATGCGCTCGTAGCTGAGGGGCCGCGCCAGCGCGCCGCTGCCGGACCGGGTCTCCTTCACGCACAGCACGCCGACCTTGCCGTTGGGGTCGTCGTAGTTGGACAGGCCGAGCGACCCGAGGGCGTGGAAGCCGGCGGGGGGGACCGGCTTCCAGTAGCCGCCGTTGTACTTGCCGCCGCTCTTCTTGTCGTTCCAGAGCAGGTCGAAGGTGGAGGTGAACTGCAGGACCAGGTCACCGAAGGTCACAGCCTTGGCCGTCATGGGGGACTCCTCGACCACGCGCAGGTGGCCACAGCGCGCCCCGAGGTCTCGGGAGCGCGGGGGTGGATGGGCGCCTGAAGGAGCCGGCTTGTCTTCCGTGATGCCGATGAGGACGGCGTCTCCGTCAGGCACACCCACTGTCACCCGGCCGCGCGGCGGGATCCATTTCAGCGTCTATCCGATCGGTCAGCGCCACAGCCGGGTCATCGGGGCCCCGTGCTTCGCGTGCAGCCCCAGCACCGTCTCGGTCTCGATGGGGTGACCCGGCGTCAGCTTGAGCTGAACGCGCCGCAGCAGCGTGGGCAGGATGAGCGTGGCCACCGTCAGGGCCAGGCGCTTGCCGATGCACTGGCGGGGGCCGCCGCCGAAGGGGATGTACTGGTAGCGGTGCCGCTCGGCGTCGGCGCCGGGGGCGAAGCGCTCGGGGCGGAAGGCGTCGGGGGCCTCCCACAGCGCCGGGTGGCGGTGCATGGCGGCGACCGAGAGCGTCACGTTGGCGCGGGCGGGGACGGCCCAGCCCTCGATGACGTCGGCCTCAACGGCCATCCGGGGCAGCGCCCAGCCGGGCGGGTACAGCCGCAGGGTCTCGTCGAGCACCTGGCGGGTGTAGACCAGGGACTTGAGGTCGTCGAGGGTGGCCGGGCGGTCGGCCAGCACCGCGTCGACCTCCTCCAGGAGCCGCGCCTCGACCTCGGGGTGCTGGGAGAGCAGCACGAGCGCCCACATCAGCGTGCTGGCGGTGGAGTCGTGCCCGGCCGAGAACAAGGAGAGGCACTCGTTGCGGACCTGCGCCCGGGGCATGCCCTCGCCGGTCTCCTCGTCGCGGGCCTCCAGGAGCATGGTGAGCAGGTCGTCCGGGGGCTCGGCGGCGGCCTCCCGCTGGGCGATGAGGTCGAGCAGGAAGCCGTCGATGGTCTGCATGGCCGCCTTGAACTGCCGGTTCCGGCGCGTGGGCACCGCGGGCGGGGGCGCGATGGGCACGTCAATGTGGTAGATGGCGTACTCATTTCCGGTGACGAAGGCCCGGCCCAGCGCGCTGGCGTCGCCGCTCAGGTCGACGTGGAACAGGGCGTGCCCGATGAACTCCAGGGTCATCCGGGACAGCTCCTGCTGCATGTCGAGGGGGGTGTCCCCGGCCGCGCGCCAGCGGTCCAGCGCGGCCTCGGCGGCGAGGGTGGCCTGGTGGGCGACCTCGTCCAGCCGCTTGCGGTGGAAGCCGGGCTGCATGAGCCGGCGCTGCTGCAGCCAGGGCTCGCCGTCGCTGGTGAACATGGTCCGGCCGGTGAACTGCTCGACCGGCCCGATGACGTGGGGATCCTTGTGGTAGTTCCGGTAGGCCGTCTGCAGGACGTGCTGGGCGTGCTCGGGCCGGTTGAAGACGTGGAGAACCACCGGCCCCAGGCGGATGGCGGCCACGTCGCCGTACTCCCGCACCAGGTCGGCGAAGATGCCCATGCGGTCCCCCCGAACGCGGGGGAGCTGGCGGAGGGTGAAGGCGAGGCCGGCGTGGGGGATCGGGCGAGGGGTGGACATGGGATGTCCCTCCGGGGGGTCGAGCGAGGTGTTACTATCCCGCCGCAGACCTGGGATGTGCCGCTGACCTCCTCGTAGGGTCCTGAAGGCACACATGATCGCTCGTCCGTCCGTCGCCGTGGTGTTCCCGGCGCTGCCCTCGTCCATGGTGCGGTGGGGGCATCCAGGCGCCCCAGGGCGAGGCGCACCTCGCCGGCTGCGGCGCGCTGCTCCTGAGCATGCTGGAGGGCGCGTGGGGGATATCGCCCGACGACACCGACCCGGGCGCCGATCCGGGCGCCGAGCGGCCCTGTGCCACCTCTGTAAGAGATCCTGACACCTTCGCTGAGTACCTTGAACCCGAGGAGCATCGGTATGCTCCCTGAAATGAAGGAGACCCCCATGAGACTCACCGCGCTGATCAGCCTGACCGCCCTCCTGGCTTGTGGAGACAAGGACGTCACCGACGACTCGTCGGGCTCCGACGACACCAGCGTCACGGACGACACGAGCACCACCGACGACACCAGCGCTACAGACGACACCGGCAGCGCCGCCGAGGGCAACCAGCTCAAGGGCACCTTCGTCGGCGGCGCAGCCTCGGTGGTCGCGATCACCGTCTACGGGCAGGACAGCGGCAACGCCGACAACACCTATGTGTACGGCACGGATCTCGGCGTCAACTGCAGCGAGGGCGAGGGCTGGGAGCCCCAGGGCACGCTGTGCGACGAGTCCCCCTCTACCGACAGCCCGGACGTCTCCTCCAAGAGCAACCCCGACAGCGGCGCGACCTGGTACAGCCACCACGGCATCACCGACGAATTGATGGTCGGCGTGCTCATCGTCGACGCCTGCAGCGACAACAGCTGCACGACCGTGGACTTCGACGAGGCCCGGATCTGGCAGATGTACTCCGACGGCAAGGTGACGAGCCTGCAGCTCTCTGTGCACGCCGAGACCGGCGGCACCGCGCCCGCCTGGGACGACGGCGGCTGGACGACCATCACCGGCTGGGAGGCCATCGGCGCGGGCACGGCCGACAACGAGGAGTACACCGCGGTCTCCAACCCCACGGTGCTCTCCACGCCGTCCCAGACCACGCGGTACCTCAGGGTGGAGGTCCTCAACGAGGGGACCCTCGGGGACCCGGACTTCACGGAGCTTCGGGCGATCAAGCTGTTTGATATGTGAGGGGGCGGGGGGCCCGAGAGGCCCCACCACGGCGTCGCTCATCGGGTCGCGCCCGCTCTGCGGGTCGACCCGCGTTCGGGCCATCGGGCGGGCCCGGTCCGCTGGGATACCTGACCCCTCCGCACGACCTGGAGCGCACATGCCGAGTCCATGCTTCAGAGGGTTCATCTGTCCCGGCTCCTGGGCCAGCGCGGCCTGTCGCGACGTCATCCCGCCCGACAGCCGGTACGACGACGTGGGCTCCCGTCTGGTCCGAGGTCCAGCGCTCAGCGGCGAAGCCTCCGATCAGATCCCCTGTGTCGAGGAAGCCTCGTGACCCCCCCGAAGCCTCCTCTGGGCGCGGGCCCTCCACCGGACTGGGCGGTCGGCTGGGGCGAGGACCGCTTCGGCGTGTTCGCGGACGTCGCGGTGGGCTTCGTGACCCAGCGCATGCGGTGGATTCCCCCCGGCGCCTTCATGATGGGCTCTCCTCCGGATGAGCCGGGCCGCCTGGTCGATGAGGGCCCCCAGCACCGCGTCGAGCTGAGCCAGGGCTTCTGGCTGGGGGACACGCCGGTGACCCAGGCGCTGTGGCAGGCCGTCGTCGGCGATAACCCGAGCTGCTTCCGGAGCCCCACACGTCCGGTCGAGCAGGTGAGCTGGGCGGACGGCCAGGGGTTCTGTGAGCGGCTGAACCGGCAGGTGCGGGGGCTCCTCGTCCGCCTGCCCACCGAGGCGGAGTGGGAGTACGCCTGCCGCGCGGGCACGACGACCTCGACCTGGCGCGGGCCCTTGGAGATCCTGGGGGCGAACAACGCCCCGGGGCTGGACGCGATCGCCTGGTACGGGGGCAACAGCGGGGTCGGCTTCGAGTTGGACAACGGGGTCGACTCGTCGAACTGGAAGGAGAAGCAGGTCGCACACGAGCGAGCGGGTACACGACCTGTCCAGCTCAAGCTGGCCAATCCTTGGGGGCTCTACGACATGCTCGGGAACGTCCTGGAGTGGTGCGAGGACGCATACGCAACCTACGCGCCAGGACCGCAGCTCGATCCGGTGGTGCAGAGCGGCCCGGACCGGGCGGTCCGGGGCGGTTCGTGGCTCAGCAGCGCGCGCTACACACGCGCAGCCTGTCGCGGCCTCTACGCGCCCGGCCTCCAGGACGACGACCTGGGCTTCCGCCTGGCCATCGGTCCCAGCGCTCCGGCGGACGAGTAGAAGGCGCAGCCCCCGCCGCGACTACTCGATGTACCCCAGCGCCCGCAGCGCCTCCAGCGCCTCGTCATCCGCCCCGTCCTCGTCCGGCGCCTCGACGTGGTTCCGCATCGAGTCCTGCGGCAGGATGACGGCCCCCGGCTCGACCCGGATGCGGGTGCGGTCGATCGAGACCGCACCGCCCTCGGCCCCGATGGGCAGGGTCGTGCCGTCGACCACCAGCGCGCCCGTGCGCTGCCACCCGTCCAGGATGACGCCGAGGGTGCCGCGCCCCTTGCTGCCCGGGGTGACGATCAGCGCCGCGCCGTCTTCCGTGATCTCGACGGCGCCGACCTCTTCGATGTCCGTCCTGGGGATCTCGCCCCACTCCAGGTTGGCCCGCCGCTTGCGCCCGGCCTCGGGGTCGATGACCTCCGCCGCCACGATGCGGCCGTCCACGCGCAGGGTGAAGGGATCCTTTCCGTTGAGCAGCTCGACCCGCCAGCCCGGCCCGGTGGGCCAGCCGGTGGCGTCGCTGAGCCGCCCCAGGAAGTGGTCCAGGCGCTCGCGGTCCGTCTCCTCGATGAGGTTCTGCTGCTCGCCCGGGTCGGCGGCGAGGTCGTACAGCTCCTCTTCGCCGCTCATCGTCTGCAGGATGTACTTGTGGTCCTCGGCCACCACCGCCCAGCGTTCGCTGTCGTACATCAGGTGACCGATGGGCAGGGGGCGCGCGGCCAGGGTCTGCCGCAGGGCGTCGGCCTCGTCGGAGCGGCCCGCGTCCAGCAGCGGGCGCAGGGAGGTGCCGTCCACCTCGGGCCAGCGCTCCGGGGGCAGCCCGATGAAGTCGTAGAGCGTCGGCGCGATGTCCATCAGCGCGACCGGGGTGTCCACCCGGTGGGGCCCGCCGCCCCAGCCCCCCGGCAGCCGCATCCACAGCACCGCGTGCACCACCTCCTCGTAGAGGGTGTGGTTGTGCTCGTAGCCGCCGTGCTCGAAGAACTCCTCGCCGTGGTCGGAGTGCATCACGAAGAGCGTCTCGCCGGGCAGGCTGTCGGCCCAGGCCACGAAGCCGGCGAGCTGCTTCGCCATGTAGTACAGCTCGCTGTCGTAGCGGGCCTGGAGCCAGGCGATGTTGTCGGGGGTGAGCTGGTCTGCGAGGGCGGTGATCTGCCAGCGGTTCATCCGCCAGTCCAGCGGGCCCGGGTCGGTCTTGACGTAGTGGTTCTCGTAGGGCCAGGGCGCGGTGTAGAAGTCGTGGGGGTCCATGAAGTGGACGAACAGGAAGGCGTCCTGGTCCTGGTGCTGCTCCAGCCAGCCCTTGGCCCGGTCGATCTCGACCTCCGCGTCGACCGCGTTCTCGAACACCCACAGGTCGAAGCCGTCGTTGAAGCCCATCCGGGGGGTGAGGTGGACGTTGGCGGTGACCCCCGCGGTCACGAAGCCCGCCTCCCGGAACACCTCGCCGAAGGTCGCCGCGTCCACGGCCGCGAAGGGCCGGCGGCCGGTGGTGGCGGTGCGGAAGCTGGGGCGGGTGCGGGGCGCGGGCGCCCAGGCGCGATCGAAGATGACGCTGCTGGCGGCGAAGTCCTGCAGCGCGGCGGTGGTGTCCCGGGCATAGCCGTGCTGGGTGAGGCTGGCGTAGCGGGTGGTGTCCAGCCCGATGACGATGACCCGCCGCACCGTGTCCTTGGGCGGGGTGCGGATCTGCGGGGTGCCGATGAACAGGTAGTCCCACCAGGCCGTGGCCCCGGGGGCGCTGCGCAGGGTGAGGGTGACCTCCTGGCCTCCCCAGGCCGAGAGGTCCACCTGCTCGAGCTGGAAGCCGTCCCGGGCCTTCACCCGCGCCCGGCCGGCCTGCGCGCCGTTGACCAGCACCTCCAGGGTCACCCCGTCCGACGCGGGGCCGTCGAGCAGCCCCAGCGGCACCAGCGACAGCGCCATGTCCAGCGCGGCGTCCGGGGGCAGGGTGAGGGTCCAGCTCGCCTCGCCGGGCGCCGGCAGCAACATGCCCGGCCGGGTGCGCTGCCCGTCGTCGTCGGTGTACAGGGTCAGCTCGTAGCGGACGTAGTCGACCGGATCGAGCCCGGCGCTGGCCCGATCCAGCCGCTCGACCAGCCGCAGCGACCGGCTGGACACCATCACCGGCGGCGGGTCCCAGGTGTTCGGGTCGTCGGTGGAGGACACCCACAGCGCGCCGTCGTCGACGCACCACTTGTCGGAGAGCCCCAGCGGCGGGCAGCGGTAGGTGACCTCGTGGTCGCCCCGGAACAGGGACAGGCCCGCCGGCGGGGTGCGGCTCTTGCGCCGGGAGAGCTGCACCGGAGACGCGCGGGTCCAGCCCTCGCTGTCCTCGTCGATGGCCTCCCGGGTCCAACCCTTGGAGAGGTCGATGACCCCGAGGTCAGCGGCCGACGGGTCGCGGTTGCTCTCGGGCAGGGTGAGCGTGGCCGCGTCGAGCCGGTCCAGCAGGCGGATCGGCCCCCCGCTGCCGATCTCGTGCAGGCGCGAGGTGGGCTGGCCCTCGGGCGCCGGGGGCAGGCGAGGGGAGGACCACTGGCACGACATCAAGGCGAGGATGGCCGACGGGCCCATCATGGACGAGCTGCTCCGAGAGGGGTGGTCCTCCAGACGTAACCCGTTAGTGGAGGTTCCCAGAGATGCCCCGGAGGTCCACGATGTCCGAGTCTGCTGCGCCGAAGTCCGGCAACCTTCCGATCACCCTGGCCACCTGGATGTTCATCCTCTTCGATCGCGGGCACATGCCCGCCGACGGCGACCTCGCGGGGGCCATGCGCACGATCGCCGAGGGCGCGAAGGCCGAGGACGCGGACATGGAGTCCCTCGGGCGCGGGCTGGTCGAGCTGGTTGAGCAGAAGCTCGGCGCCGACAGCACCTTCGCCCACGTCCGCCGCTACCTCACCGAGCAGTACGGCGACGAGGCCATCGCCACCTCCCTGGGCAAGACCCGCGACGAGCGGGCCCGCGGCGCCCGCCGCTACCAGTTCTCCCACAACCTCCCCTGGATCGCCCAGATCATCGACCGCTTCCCCAACGGTCAGGTGGGCCCCCACTGGGTCATGATCGAGCAGGTCACCGACACGGTCACCTGCATGGATCCCTACCCCTGGGACGATCTGGACGAGGAGTACCAGATGCCGGTCAACGACTTCATGGTCAAGTGGGAGCTGGCCGGCACCCACTCGGTGCGCTTCAGCTGAGGTCGCCCCGGCTGAGCTGCACCGGCTCCAGCGACCCCGCAAGCCACGCCCGGCAGGCCTCGACCGCGCCGGGGTCGGGGCCCTCCAGCGTCACGATGACGTGCCAGGTCTCCGCCTCGAAGCGGGGATAGCTGCCGATCTCCACCGCCGGCCAGCGGGCGACGGCCTGGGAGAGCCGCGCGGCGATGTCCGACTCGCGCTCCCGGGTGGTCACCCGCGCGGTGTGCACCGGCGTGTCCGCGAACCGGGCGGCGATGGCCTCGAACTTGAGGCGCATGAACGAGGGCACCCCCGGGAAGATGTGGACGTTCTCCTTGACCACCACCGGGAAGCGCAGCGCCCCCTCCCACCACAGCTCGCTGCCGTCGGGGATGGAGGCCATGCGCCGGGTGGCGGCGTTGATCGGCCCGCCCGCATAGCGCTCGAACATCTCGATGAGGTCGGCGCGCTCGACCACGGGGACGCCGAACGCGGCGGCCACCGCGTCCATGGTGATGTCGTCGTGGGTGGGCCCGACCCCGCCGGTGGTGAACACCAGATCGTGGCGCTCGGCGCAGCCGCGGATCTCCTCGCTCAGCTCGTCCAGCGTGTCCTCCACCACCACCAGGCGCCGAAGCCGCACCCCCAAGGCCCGCAGTCGCCCGATCAGGTAGGGGCCGTTCTCGTCGGCGAACTTGCCGCTGAGGATTTCGTTGCCGATGATGATGACCGCTGCGGTGCGCATGGCCCGAACTTAGCGCGCCGCGCCCCTTCAGGGTGCCCCCATGTCGCTTGTGTTCCTGCTGCTCGGCCTGCTCTCCGGGACCGCCCGGGCCGGCAGCGCCGTCGCGTTCATCGAGATCAGCGACGACGGCCCCGCGCTGGTCGACCTGGTCGGGATCTCCGCAGAGGGCCCGCGGAAGGCGCCCGCAGCGCCGGTCGACGCGGGGGCGTGGCTGGAGGTGCTCGACGCCGAGGGGCGCACCCTGGCGCGCGTCCCGGTCCCCGACGCCCGGCAGCGCTCGGTCATCCTCCCCGAGGGCGGCGGGGCCTCGGTCACCCTGGCCGCGGCGATCGCGCCGGTGACCTTCGCCTGGCCCGACGGCGCGACCCACGTCCGCCTCGGTGCGCAGACCCTCGCCCCGCGCGCCGCGCCCCCCACCACGCCCGTCCCGGTCCAGGAGAGCGGCCCCAGCGACGCGCGCCTGGACATGGTCTTCCTGGGCGACGGCTACACCGAGGCCGAGCTGCCCGACTTCGCCGCGGACGTCGACCGGATGGTCGCCTACCTGCTCAGCATCGAGCCCTACGGCGCCTACACCGGGCTCTTCAACATCTGGCGGGTGGACGCGGCCTCCGCCGAGTCCGGGGCGAGCCACCGCGAGAACGGCCAGGACGTCTCCCGGGACACCGCCTACGGCTGCTACTACGGCTGCGGCAACATCGCCCGGCTGGTCTGCTGCCAGGACAGCGCGGTCATGGCCGAGGTGCGCGCCTCCGTCCCGGACGCGGACGGCGTGCTGGTCCTCATCAACGACGACACCTACGGGGGCGCCGGCGGCTTCAGCTACGCCACGGCGTACACTGGGGGCGCCTACGACACCCAGGTCGCCGCCCACGAATTGGGGCACAGCCTCATCGGCCTGTGGGACGAGTACTCCTACGGCTATGCCGCAAACGGCGAGGGGCCGAACTGCACCGCCGACAGCGGCGGCGCGACCTGGACCCAGTGGCTCGACGAGCGCGAGGTCGGCGCGTACCCGGTGTGCTCCTACACCAACCTGTTCCGGCCCACCGACGCCTCCTGCATGATGAACACCCTGCAGGACGACTACTGCCCGGTGTGCCGGGAGCAGGCGGTGCTGGGCATCTACGGGCGCCTGCCGTCCCTCCTCGTCGCGGCGGAGCCCGCCCCCGGCGCGGTCACCGTCGACGCCGCGCAGACCTTCACCGCCACCGCCCTGGGCCCCGACGACGGCAGCCTGACCTGGCGGTGGACCCTCGACGGCGCGCTGCTGAGCGAGACCGACGCGGTGACGCTGGAGGGCTGCGGCCCCTCGGGCGCGCTGACCCTGGAGGTCGCCGATCCCACCCCCTGGGTGCGGCTGGATCCCGACGGCCTGCTCACCGACGCGGCCACCTGGGAGGTCACCCGCGCGCCCTGCGGCGCGGACGACTCCGGCGCGGACTCCGACGACGCCGATGACTCCGGCGGGGGCGGCATCTCCCCCAAGGGCTGCGGCTGCGGGTCCGTTGGCGGCGCGGGGGCCCTCTGGCTTGCGGGCCTGGTGTTCGCGGTACGGCGACGCCGGGTTGACAGCCCCCGTTGACACAGGGCGCCTCCGTGCGCACGTCAGGATTGACGTCACAAGCCGCCGCTGTAATGGCGGCCCGCCCGGCCCTGCGGCTAAACTTTGAGGTGGCTCCGCTGGAAAAAACAGCGGAACCCTCGCTGACCCGCCGAGTCTTATCCCCTCGTGAGCACCCCCCCGGCCCGCCGTTACGCCCTCCGTCTCCTGGTGCGATACCACGACACCGTCGTCGAGGACCGCATCCTGCCCGGGAACGCGCCGGTCTCCCTGGACGATGACGCGCTGGGCCTCGGGGTCCCCCCCGCCCCCCGCCGCGACAGCCTGGGTGCCTTGCGCTGGGTCACCCCCGCCCAGATCGAGCTGACCGACGGCGACGAGCCGCCGCGCTACGCCGCCCCCGGCGAGCCCATCCACATCCGCTCCGGGGCGGTCGACCTGACGATCTCCCTCGTCCGCCAGTACCGGGTCGTCCCGATGGAGCTGCAGGGCGACCTGTTCCTGCTGGGTGCGGTGGCGCTGATGATGCTGCTGGCCATCCCGCTGGAGATGCTGCTCGACAGCCTCGCCACGCCGGGGGCCCAGGTCCCCGAGACCTCCCCGGAGCTGATCGCGCGGCTCTTGGAGGATGAGGTCGAGGGCGCGGAGTCCGGCCAGCTCTACGAGGAGCGCGAGCGCCCCATCGCCCGCATCTCGGCCCAGGACCTCTTCCTCCCGGCGGGGGACAAGGGTCCGATGGACGACCTGGGCGGCGCGGCCAACACCGCCCCCGAGCGCCAGCGCGGCGACGAAACCCGCCCGCCCTCCCAGGCGAAGCACCAGCCGCTGGAGCCCGAGCCGCCGGCCGCCGACGGCCCCGAGCAGGTGGAGCTGCCCCCCATCGAGGGCGTCACCGAGCCCCAGCAGATCGCCGACGCCGCCGAGGGCGCCGATCAGCAGGTCGATCCCAGCGAGCTGACCGCCGAGCCCGAGCGGGGCTGGGGCCTGCGCGACTGGTACGACGTCGAGGATGCCCGTCGCGACCAGGACGAGATCCGCCGCAACCTCGACCGCGCCGAGCAGCTCGTCCGCCTCGACCCCGAGTCGGCCTGGGCGCTCCAGCAGCTCGCCTACTACCAGTACCTCTCCGAGGACTACGTCGAGTGCCGGCGCACCTACGACCGCTTCATCGAGCTGTACCCCGACGACCCCGCCGGCTACAACAACCTCGCGCTCGTCTACAAGCGCATCGGGGAGTATGGCAAGGAAGAAGGGTATTACCGGCTCGCGCTCGCGCTGGAGCCCGGCGACGCCCACGCCCTGAACAACCTGGCGGTCAACCTGGCCCACCAGCAGCGCTTCGACGAGGCGCTCGAGATCATGGACCAGCTCGACGTGGTCGACCCCGACGACCCCTACGCCGACCTGCACCGCTCCAAGATCCACGCCGCGCGCGGCGAGAACCAGCTCGCCATCGAGTTCCTGGAGAAGGCGCTGGCGGGGATGGAGCGCCTCGACACCCTCCACCACATCGAGTTCCGGCAGGACATCCGGATCGACCCCGCCTTCGATTCCCTTAGACAGACGCCGGAGTTTTCGGAAATACTGGTTCGATACTACGGCCGCTATGGAGAAGAGTTGAAGGGCTCGCCGAGCCAGGAGGGTCGCAGTGGGTGACCTCCAAGTCACGGTGCGATACCACGACGTCATCGTGGAGGACCGCATCCTGGCGGTGAGGAGCGTGGTGCGCATCGGCGACGCCCCCCACGCGAAGGTGGCCTTCCCCGGCGCCTCGGTCCTGATCTGCCGGGTGGGCGGGGACCTGGACATCCGCGGCCGCCGGCTGAAAGAAGGTCAGAGAACCGGTTTTTCGCTGGGTGCGGTCCACGTCGAGGTCGAGCACATCGAGCCCCTGCGCGGCTCGGTGCGGATGCACCCGCCGGTCGATCCACGCTTCTTGATGGTGGCGATGGGGGTCACGGTCGGGGGCATGTGGCTGGACCTCGCCGACGCGCTGTTCCACAACCCCCCCGACGGCGCGGTGGCCGAGTGGTCGGCCGCGGCCCGCCGCACCCTGCACGTCGATCCCGACGCCGGCCCCCGGGTGCCCGCCGAGCGGATCGCGGCGGTGCAGCCCAACAACGACGCGCTGCGCCCGGTGATGGTGCGGGTGGCGGGCGAGGGCCGCGAGGCCGCCCCGGACGACGACGAGACCCACTGGGGGTATTACCAGTGGTATCGGCGCGCGGTGCCCTCCACCATCGAGGCCGAGCTGGCCCGCATCCGCCTGGCCAGCGCCCCGGACGACATCCAGCAGCACGCCCTGGTCGCCCGCGGCTCCTACGACAACGACAACTTCCGGGAGGCCCTCCACCACTACCAGTGGCTGGCCGAGCGGGAGCCGGACAACCTGAGCTGGTGGCTGGGCGTCGCCCAGGCCCAGAAGCGCCTCGGCATGCACCGGGCCGAGCTGGACACCTACGAGCGCGTGCTCACCCAGGACCCGGCCAACCTCATCGCCCTGGGCAACCAGGCCGTCGCGATGGCGCGGCTGGGCGACTATGAGGCCGCCGAGGAGCGCCTGGAGCGCGCCCAGCAGCTCGCCCCCGGGCACCCCTACGTCCACGTCTTCCTGGGGATCTACCAGGCGATCCGCGGCCGTGAGGTCCAGGCCATCGCCGAGCTGGAGGAGGCCATCGCCGGCCGCACCGAGCTGCCCGAGGCGCTCCAGCTCGAGCTGCGCCGCGATCTGGCCATCGACCCGGTCCTCAAGCCCCTGCGCGCCGATCCCCGGCTGCGCTCGGCGCTCTACCGGCACCTGGGGGCCGCCGCGCCGCGCCCCGTCCGTTAGCCCGCGGCGTGTCAGACCGGTTACGGGCGCCGGACACCCGAGGTGCTCATGCGCGCTGTGCTGGCTGGCAGCTTCGACCCCATCACCAACGGCCACCTGGACATCATCCGCCGGGGCTGCGCCTTGTTTGACGAGGTGGTCGTCGCCTGCGGGCACAACGTCAAGAAGCGCTACCTCTTCGATCTGGACGAGCGCATCGACATCATCACCCGCTGCGTCGCGGAGCTGCCGAACGCGCGGGTGTCCTCGTTCCAGGGGCTGCTGGTGGACTACTGCCGCCAGATCGACGCCAAGGTCATCCTGCGGGGCCTGCGGGTGATCTCCGACTTCGACTTCGAGTTCCGCAACGGGCTGGCCAACATGGACATGGCCCCCGGGATCGAGACGGTCTTCCTGCTCTCCGAGCCCAACAACATCTTCGTCTCCTCCAGCCTGGTGAAGGAGATCGCGCAGCACGGCGGGGACGTGTCCCGCTACCTTCCCGGGCCCGCGCTGGCCGCCGTGCAGGCCCGCTTGCGCTGAAGCGCGTCCCCCCCTTTACTCCGCAAGCGGCCCCTGGTATCAACGCAGCATGGCTGGATCGCCCTACGAGAACGCTGACGTGCGCGCCGAGTGTCGCGAGACCCTCGTGCGCGAGATGCTCCTTCGGACCTTTGCCCACGACGTGCGCGGCGCGGTGATGGGGGTCATGGGCTGGGTCGAGCTGGCCTCGATGGACGGCGAGCAGCTCCCCGCGGGCCTGACCCGCAGCCTGGACCGCCTGGAGACCATCGTGGGGCGCTTCGACAGCGTCTCCACCGTCTCCGCCACCGAGCCGGTGGATGTGCGCCCGCTGCTCCAGCACACCCTGGGGCTGGAGGTGCGCGGCGAGTCCGAGCCCGCCTTGATCCCGCCGCTGCGCTTCCTGGCGGCGCTGGAGCTGGCCGCCCCCGAGGAGATCGAGCTGTCCATCGACCTGCGGGGCGGGCGCAGCCGCCAGCGCATCCACCTCGTGGGGCTGCCCTCCGCGGGCGTGCAGCTGGCCATGGCGCCGCACTACGAGACCCTCATCGAGCGGCTGGGGGAGCGGGACCGGGTGCTGGGCGCCTGCCTGATGCGGGTCGTGGCCCGCAGCTCCGGCGGCGAGCTGCGCGGCGAGCCCCCGGATCGGCTGAACCTCTTCTTCCCCCTGGCATGATCGCGACGGCGGTCGCGCTGGCGCTCCTGCTCGCCGGTCCGGCGGAGGCGGGCGCGGACACAGCGGACACCGCGGAGCTGGCGCTGGCCCGACACCGCGCCGCCCTGGCCTGCGGGCAGACCGAGGACGCCTGGCGCTTCCTGGGAGAGGCCCTGGTCGCCGGGCCCGCAGATCCTGCGGTCCACCGAGCCTGGCAGGACGCCCTCGCCGAGCGCGCCTGGTGGCTGGACGCCGACTACCAGGCCCGCGCGCAGTCCGGCGACGCCGGGCAGGCCCTGATGGCCGCAGCCTGGGAGGCCCGGCGCGACCACGGCGCCCTGGACGTCCCCGCGGGCGCCCCCGCCGAGGCCGCGCGCCGCCTGGAGGCCCGCGTCGCCCTGGACCGGGGGGACCCCAACCGCGCCCTGGCCCTGATCGAGGCCGCCACCGACCCCGAGACCGCCGCCTTGCGCCTGGAGGCGCTCTGGGAGCTGGAGCGGCACCGGGACCTGCGCAAGGAGGGCCGCGCGGCCTGGGAGCGCTGGCCCGAGCACCCCGAGCTGGCCCGGTGGCTGTTCCGGGACGACAGCGCCCAAGCCCGCGTGGCCCGCCGGGGCGTCGTCAAGAGCACCGCGGCCATGCTGGAGGGCGACGACCCGCTCCTGCTCTACCGGGCCCACGCCCTGCTGGTGGCCGCGAAGGAGCAGGAGCTTGCCGACGCCGCCGGGGCGCGCCTGGCCCAGCTCGGCGAGCCCTGCCACCCCGGCAGCCGCTACCCCTGGCAGCCCGCGATGGTGCGGGACCTGGGGCGGGTGCTCGCCCTGCAGGCCGAGCCGAACCTGCCTCCGGGGGGCACCGCCGCCGAGGACCAGCGGGTGCTCGCCGCCGCCGCCCGGGAGCTGACCCGCAAGGGCCGCCACGACCGGGCCGCCCCCGCCTGGCGCCGCGCCCTGGAGGCCGCTGATCCCGATGGCGCCTTGCTCGTGGAAGCCGCCGAGGCGCTGGAGCAGGCCGGCGCGTCCCCCGAGGAGCTGCTCGCGCTGTGCGACCGGGCCCGTCAGACCCTCGCGACCGAGGGCGGCATGGGCCGCAAGCCCCGGGACCGCCACCTGCTGTCCTCCACCTGGATGATCGAGGCGCGGACCCTGCGCCGGATGGAGGCCCTGCCCGAGGCCCTGGCCGCCGCCGCGACCGCCGAGCTGATCGGCGCCGATCCCGACGCCGCCGTGCTCCAGGGCGAGGTGCTGGAGCAGCTCGGTCGCCCCCACGCCGCGCTGGACGCCTACCTGCGCGCCGCCGCCCTGGGGGCCGAGGGGCTGGAGCCCCGCATCGACCGCCTCAACCCCGGCGCCGCCGACGCCGCCGCGCTCACCGCCGCGCTGGCCGAGCAGGCCCCCGCCGGGCGGCGCCCGCCCCCCCGCCGCCCCGCATTCCCCACAGAGACCCTGGCGACCTCCCAGGGGCCGATCGCCGTCGGGCAGCAGGAGCTGGTCGTCGTCGCGTTCTGGGCCTCCTGGTGCAGCCCCTGCGCCCAGGAGCTGCCCGAGCTGGACGCCCTCGCGGCCCGGCTCACCCAGGAGGGCCTCCCGGTGCGGATCGTGGCCGTCTCCGTGGACGACGCCGAGCCCGAGGCGGCCCGCTGGCTGCGCGCCCACCCCTTCGAAGGGCTCGCCACCGCCTGGAACCCGGAGCTGGGCGCGCGCGCCGAGGTTCAGGGGCTGCCGACCACGCTCATCGTCGGGCCGGGCGGCGTGGTCCTGGGGCGGCACCAGGGCTACACTGCCGGAGACATCGAGCGGCTGGAGAGCGAACTTCGGGTGATCCTGGAGCGGCATCGCGGCCTCCGTTAGCTGGAGCAGGTCCGCTCTGAATCTGAACGCGCGCTGGAGAGGGTGCTGGTATGTGTGGAATCGTGGGTTACACCGGGAGTCGGGCCGCGACCCCGGTGCTGCTGGATGGGCTGAGGCGGCTGGAATATCGGGGCTATGACTCGGCGGGGCTGGCCGTCATCCAGCCCACGGGCGGCGTGGCGATGCGCAAGGAGGTCGGGCGCGTGGCCGCCCTGGCCCGAGCGGTGCCGCCGGATCTGCCGGGGAGCTGCGGCATCGCCCACACCCGGTGGGCGACCCACGGCGGGGTGACCCAGGCCAACGCCCACCCCCACGCCGACAGCGAGGACCGCATCGTCGTCATCCACAACGGCATCCTGGACAACAGCGAGGTCATCCGGCAGCGCCTGATCGCCGACGGCGTCACGTTCCGCTCCGAGACCGACACCGAGGTCCTGCCCCACCTCATCCGCACCTTCTACGACGGCGATCCCGTCGCGGCGGTGCGGGCGGCGTTGGCCGAGATCCGGGGCACCTACGGCCTCGCCGTGCTCTTCGCCGACCACCCCGGGCTGCTGATCGCGGCCCGCAACGGCTCCCCGCTGGTCATCGGGGTGGGGGAGGGCGAGAGCTTCCTCGCCTCCGACCCCCACGCGCTGGTCAAGTACACCCGCCGGGTCATCTACCTGGAGGACGGCGAGCTGGCGACGATCCGGCCCGACGAGATCGCCACCACCACCCTCCAGGGCGGCGGCGTCAACCACACGGTCGAGGAGCTGGAGGCGGTCTACGGGTCCGAGGACAAGGGCGAGTTCCCCCACTTCATGCTCAAGGAGATCCACGAGCAGCCCGAGTCCATCAGCCGCTGCCTGCGCGGCCGGGTGCAGCCCCGCGAGGGCAACGCGCGGCTGGGCGGCTTCGACCTGAGCCCGGCAGACCTGGTGCGCATCGACCGGGTGTGCATGCTCGGCTGCGGCACCAGCTACCACGCCGGCATGGTGGGGGCCATGGCCATCGAGCGGCTGGCCCGGGTGCCCGCGGTGGCCGAGATCGCCTCGGAGTTCCGCACCCGCAACCCCATCATCAGCCCCGACACCATCCACCTCGCCGTGTCCCAGTCCGGCGAGACCGCCGACACCCTGGGCGCGGTCAAGGAGGTCCAGGTCAAGGGCGGCCGGGTGCTGGGGGTGGTCAACGTGGTCGGCTCCACCATCGCGCGCACCTGCGGGGCGGGGGTGTACATCCACTCCGGGCCCGAGGTGGCGGTGGCCTCCACCAAGGCGTTCACCAGCCAGGTCACCGCGCTGTTCATCTTCACCCTGATGCTGGCCCGCAGCCGCAGCCTGTCGCTGCACGACGCCCAGCGGCTGGCCCGAGGGCTCATGAACATCCCGGAGTTCGTGCGGGCCTACCTGGCGTCCCCCGGGCCCATCCCCGAGGCGGTGCGCCTGCTCACCCAGGCCCGCTACGCCCTGTTCATGGGGCGTGGGGTGTCCTTCCCCGTGGCCAAGGAGGGCGCGCTCAAGCTCAAGGAGCTGGCCTACATCCCCTGCGAGGCCTACCCCTGCGGCGAGATGAAGCACGGCCCGATCGCGATGATGGAGCCGGGCCGCCCCGTGGTGGTCGTGGTGCCCGACGACGAGCACCGGGAGCGCACCCTCTCCAACATGCAGGAGGTCCGCGCCCGGGGTGCCGTGCTGATCGTCGTCCACACCCGGGGCGACGACGAGGCCGCCGCGATGGCCACCATCCCCATCGCGGTCCCGGCGACCGATCCGGTGCTCTCGCCGCTGGTCACGGTGCTTCCTTTGCAGCTCCTTGCCTACCAGGCCGCCCTCGCGCTGGGTAAAGACATCGACCGGCCCCGGAACCTCGCGAAGTCCGTGACGGTGGAGTGAGCCCATGAAGATCGCCCCCCTCCTCACCGCGGTGAGCGCGCTGGCGTCGCTCTGCGCCTGCGCGGTCCACCCCGACAAGATCCCCGACCACACCCTCTTCGGCGACGACGAGGCGAAGATCACCGCCGAGGGCGAGACCCTTCGCTTCGCGGTGATCGGCAACGTGCGGGGGCCGGTGCCCGGCCTGGACCGCGCCGGGGGGGGCATCAGCTACGACGGCGTGCCCGAGGCGATGATCGCCGACCTGCGCGCGAAGGTCGACGCCAAGGAGCTGGACTACATCACCCTGATGGGGGACACGGTCCGGGGCTCGTCCGACGCCGAGTGGAAGGCCTTCGACGGCCGCTGGCGCGAGGTGCTCGACGGCGAGACCCTGCCGCTGACCGAGGGCTACCGGGTGCCGGTGGTGCCCGTCGCGGGCGACCTGGAGTACCGCGCGGACAAGGATCTCGCCGGCATGGAGGGCGCGTTCCCCGGCGTGGGCGTGGACATCGGCTTCAACCGCGTGGCCACCTGGTACGCCTTCGACGTGCGGGTCCAGGACACCGTCTGGCGGATGGTGGTCCTCGACTCCCACAAGAAGCTCATGGGCTCGCGCTGGAACGAGCAGCTCTACTGGATCCCCCGGGCCACCGAGGGCCGCTACGACCACATCCTCGTGTTCATGCACGACCCGCTGGTCACGCTCTCGCCGCCCACCCCGCGCAACGCCGAGGGCGCCCCCGACGAGCTGCTGGAGACCCTGGAGGACAACGCGGCGCTGTTCAAGCTGCGCGGCGTGTTCGCCGCCGAGCCCCACACCACCGAGATCCACCTCCCCGACGGCAAGCAGGGCACCGCCCACTTCATCGCGGGGGGCGGCGGCGCGCCCGCCGAGCCCCTGGAGCGCTGGGGCAACGGCGACGACATCGGCAAGGGCGACCTGGCCCTGGAGACCATGTTCGATCTGGCCCTCCAGAAGCGGGTCGACCGCTGGGCCGAGGACCAGGAGTGGCCCGAGTCCGCCATCGAGAAGGCCAAGGGCTCGGGGAGCTGGGAGGGCTTCACCGCCACCTACGATCCCCACCACCTGCCGCTCTTCGGGTACTGGCTGGTGGAGCTGGGGGGTGAGGGCCTGACCGCCACCTGGGTGGCCTGGGAGCCCGGGAACACGCTCAAGCCGAGCTACGCCATCGAGTACGTCGACGGGACGGGGTGGGGGGCCAAGCTGTAGGCGCCGCGGCGCGATCTGCGCCCGCGCTGGCAACCGAACGACCAGCGGATGCAGGCACTCTTGCCTACTTCTCGGGCCAGGCACCGCCTACATTGAGGGCACGCACCCGGTGGTGACGAGGCGTCGGCGGTGAGCCGGCCTCGCGCCGGTGCCCGCCGACCGCGCTCCTGCGGTCCGCCAACCCTCATTCGGAGGACAGCTCCATGCGCAACCGATCCGTCGTCATCAAGGGACTCCACCACAACGCCTACCGCTGCCGCGACGCCGAGGAGACGCGCCGGTTCTACGAGGACTTCATGGGTCTGCCGCTGGCCTGTTCGCTGCGCCGGGAGGAGACGGAGACCGGCGAGAAGACGCCGCTGATCCACATCTTCTTCGAGATGCGGGACGGCTCCTACCTGGCGTTCTTCGAGCTGCCGGAGGTGCCGTTCGACTTCAAGGAGCAGAACCCCTCCGACCTGCACATCGCCCTGGAGGTCGACCCGGCCACGCAGAAGATGTACTTCGAGAAGGCCAACGAGCTGGGGGTCGGCGTGTTCGGGCCCGCCCAGCTCGAGTACCTCAAGTCCATCTACTTCCGCGATCCGAACGGCTACATCATCGAGCTGACCACGAAGACCAAGGGCTACCGCGACGGCATGGACCCCGAGAAGAACCACGCCCGGGAGGTCCTCGACCAGTGGCAGGCGGACAAGGCGGGCTGCTGAGCATTCTCAGCGGCTGTTGCGCGCGGCCACCCGCAGGAGCGCCGCGACCTGCCGCTCGAAGGGCACGCGGCCGCGCCAGCGGGGCCCCAACTCCTCCAGGGCCTTGGGGTCCCCCGCCCGCACCCGCGCCGCCGCGAGCACCACCAGCGCGTGCTGCATGGGGTCGCGGTCCATCTGGCGGGTGACCTGAACAGCCTCGTCCCAGCGGCCGGTGCTGGCCAGGGCCAGGGCGTAGTTGCCCAGGGTCTCGGCCACCGGAGGGCAGCCGCGGCGGGTCAGGCCCCATCGGCCGTAGCGCACCGCGTCCTCATACCGCCGCAGGTTGAGGTGGACCATCACCAGGTGCGTGCAGGCGTCGCGGTAGGGTGGCTCGCCGCCCACCGCGCCCACGAAGTGCGCCCGGCTCTCCTCGATCTGCCCGGCCTGGTAGAGGTAGAAGCCCAGCCCCCCGTGGGTGAAGGCGCTGGGCTGGTCGTCGTGGGCGGCCTGCCACAGGCTGAGGCTGCTCTGCCAGTCCGGCAGGCGGAGCTGGATCGCCACCAGCGCCGGGATGGCCGCGGCGCCCGCCACCCGGACGAGGTGGGGCAGGCCGTCGAGCGCCGCCGCGACCACCAGGCCCAGCCCGGCCAATGGCAGGTACAGGTAGCGCTCCCCCAGGAGGCCCTTGTCCAGGGTGGCCCACAGGCTGGGCGCGAAGGTCACCGCCGTGAACACCAGCCCGGCGAGCACGAGGCGGCGCCGCCGGCCGTACACCACCGCCAGGACCAGGAGCCCGGTCATCACGCCCAGCCCCACGAGGTTCGGCCAGGCGGGCTCGGGCAGGTAGAGCACATGCCGGGCCGGCGTGAGCGGCCACGGGAACAGCGGCAGGGTGGCGTAGGTGCCCGCGACGCCCGCGGCGTGCTCGCCTACGATCCGCCAGTGGTCGGCTTTCGGGACGAGCGAGCCCGAGATGCCCGCCGCGCGGCGCATCCCGAGGAACACGAGCGCCGCGACGCCCAGCGCGCCGTAGCGCTCCCAACCCTTCGGGCGGCCCTCCCGGGCCAGATCGAGGCCCAGCAGCAGCGCCGGGGCCAGCAGCGCCAGCTCCTTGCACAAGAGCCCGACCAGCAGGCACAGCCCCGCGCCCGCCGCCCGCAGCCACCGCCGCGGCTGGCGATGGCTGTTCAACAGCAGCGTCAGCGCGAGCAGGGTGAAGCAGGCCGCCATGCTGTCGTTTCGGGCGGCGATGAGCGCCACCGCCTCGATCTGCACCGGGTGGAGGGCGAAGATCGCCGCGCCCAGCAGCGCCGCGCCCGGGGCCACCATCCGGCGCAGGAGCCCCCACAGCGCGGCGGTGCAGGCGAGGTGCCACAGCACGGAGTGGGCGTGGTGCGCGGCCGGGGAGAGGCCGAACAGCGCCCGGTCCACCGCGAGGGAGACCAGCATCAAGGGCCGGTAATACCCGCTGTCTGCACCAGCAAGCTCCAGGGTCTGCCACAGGTCGGTGGTGAAGAAGGCCGGGAGGTTGGCCAGATCACCGGTCAGGCGGTTGTGCTCGACCAGCGCGGCGTCGTCCCAGCAGAACCCGGTGGCCAGCAGCGGCAGGTACGCCCAACCGGTGACCACCAGCAGGGCCACCAGGCCCCAGACCGGGCGCGCGCGACCCATCAGCAGTGCAGGCGGGCCAGGGGAGGGGCCTCGCCCAGGACGGCCGCCTCGTGCGCGCCGATCGCCCGCACCCGGGCCTCCAGGGTGGGGCGGTCCACCAGGGGCGCGGCGAGGTCGAGGTAGGTCTGGTGATGCCGGGCCTCGGAGGCCAGCAGATCGCCGTACAGGGCGGCCAGCTCGGGGTCGGGCAGGGTCTCGGAGAGCAGCTTCATCCGCTCGCAGCTCCGGGCCTCGATGAAGGCGCAGCAGATCAGCGTGTCCACCAGCCGCTCGGGCTCACCGCGGCGCACCGCCTGGTGGAGCTGCCCGGCGTAGGGGGAGGGGGAGAGCCGCCCGAACTCCAGCCCCCGGGCGCGCAGGACGCCCACCACCCGCTCGAAGTGCTCCAGCTCCTCGCGCGCCAGGGCGGAGAGGGGCAGCATCAACCAGGGGTGGTCCTGGTACTTGAAGATGAGGTTGATGGCCGTGGACGCCGCCTTCTTCTCGCAGTGGGCGTGGTCGAGCAGGATCGTGTCCATGTCGGCCAGGGCCCGCTCAAGCCAGGCGGGGTCGGTCTGGGATCGGAGCCGGAGCATGCGGAGGGCTAACCGGTCACAGCCTGAGGGTCGCGCACAGCGGCAGGTGGTCCGAGGGCGGCGGGTCCGGCTCCAGCACGGCGACGTCGGTGGCCTGGACCGAGGGGTGGGCGAACATGTGGTCCAGCCGCCGGTTGGGCGCCCCCGCCGGGAACGTGAACGCGCCCGCCCCCAGCTCGGTCCAGCCGGTGGCCCGCAGCACCTCGATGCTGTCGTCGCCGCGCATGTCGGTGTGGGGCTCGTCGTAGAAGCCGTGGCGCTGGGCGGACTCCGGGGGCACGGCGTTGAAGTCGCCCACCGCCAGCGCGGGCCCCGGGAGCGCGGCCATACGCTCGGCCACCCGCCGGGCGTGCAGGCGCCGGTTGCGCTGGTCGAAGGCCTCCAGGTGCACGTTGAGCAGGGACAGGCGGCGGCGTGCCCCCAGGTCCAGAGTGACCTCCTGGATGCAGCGGTGCAGGTAGAAGTGGTTGTGGACCCGCCCGTAGGCGCGGGGCTGGGGCAGGGCGAGCCGCGCGTTGGACACGACGGGGAAGCGCGAGAGCACCGCCTGGCCTGAGAGCACCCGGCCGTACTGGCGGTGCGGCAGCGCGTTGAGGGGGTAGGGGACCCAGCCGGCGTCCCAGGTGGTCACGAAGGCGGCGTGATGCAGGCCGGTGGCGTCGCGCAGGTGCTCAAGCTGATCGACCCGCGCGGAGCGGTCCGCAAGCCGATCGACCTCCTGGAGGGCGACGACGTCGGCCCTGGCGCGGCGGATCTCGGCCCCGATGCTGTCCAGGGTCCACCGGATCGCGTCCCCGTCGAAGCGGCGGGCGTCCGCCAGGGTGTCTCCGGCGCCCCAGTGGACGTTCCAGACCACCAGGCGCAGGGTCGGGCCGACCAGGGGCGCGCGGGGCCCCGCCAGGATCACGGCGTCGGCGGCCCCGGGGACACGGGCGAGCCGTCCGGCGCGGAGCGGGCTGGGCGGGAGCGGCACAGGCATTCCTCTTCGAGCACCGGTTATACATCCTGGCTGACGACCGCAGGCGGTGACCCCCAGGGAGACCCCGATGAGCCTCCATGATGTCCTGCAGAACGAGATCCTGCCGCGTGTCGAGAAGCCCTCGCGCTACCTCGGCACCGAGCTGAACGCCGTCCACAAGCCGACGGCGCAGGTCGAGGTGCGGCTGGCGCTGGCCTTCCCCGACCTCTACGACCTCGGCCTGGGCAACCTCGGCATCCACATCCTCTACGCGATCCTCAACAAGCTGCCCTGGTGCTGGTGCGAGCGGGTCTACGCCCCCGCCCCCGACATGGAGGCCGAGCTGCGCCAGCGCGGCGTGCCCATGTTCGCGGTGGAGTCCCACGACCCGCTCTCGGCCTTCGACGGGCTGGGCTTCACCCTGCAGTCCGAGCTGACCTTCACCAACATCCTCAACCTGCTGGACCTGGGCGGCGTGCCCCTGCGCGCGGCCGACCGGGGCGAGGACGACCCGCTGACCTTCGCGGGCGGGCCGGCGGTGTTCAACCCCGAGCCTCTGGCGCCCTTCATGGACTTCTTCGTGATCGGCGACGGCGAGGACGTCGTGGTCGAGATCGCCGAGGCCCTGCGCCGCCTCCGGGGGCGCCCCCGCCGCGAACGCCTGGCCGCCCTGGCCAACATCGAGGGCATCTACGTCCCCGCGCTCTACCCGATGGAGCAGCTCCCCGACGGCCGCATCCTGCCACCCATCGACGCCCCCAGGATCGTCAAGCGCGTCACCCGTGACCTCGACGGCGCCAGCTTCCCCACCAACTACATCGTGCCCTTCACCCAGCAGGTCCACGACCGGGTCAGCCTGGAGGTCCTGCGGGGCTGCACCCAGGGCTGCCGGTTCTGCCAGGCCGGCATGACCACCCGCCCGGTGCGCGAGCGCACCATCGAGCGGGTCGATCAGCTCATGGAGCGCACGCTGGCCAACACCGGGTACGAGGAGGTCTCGCTGGTCTCCCTGTCCACCTGCGACTACTCCAAGGTCCGCACCCTGGTGGACACCGCCGCGACCCGCGCCGAAAAGGAGCGCGTCTCGGTCTCCCTGCCCAGCCTGCGCCTGGACTCCTTCTCGGTGGACCTGGCCGACCGGGTGGCCGACATCCGGCGCACCGGGCTCACCTTCGCCCCCGAGGCCGCCAGCCCCCGCCTGCGGGCCATCATCAACAAGTGGATCCCCGACGAGGAGCTGCTGGAGATGTCCGCCCAGGCCTACGAGCTGGGCTGGAACCACGTGAAGCTCTACTTCATGATCGGGCTGCCCTCCGAGCGCGACGACGACATCGAGGCCATCGCCGACCTCACCCTGCGGACCCTGCGTCGCGGCCGCGAGATCAACCCCAAGGCCCGCGTGAACACGGGGGTCTCCACCTTCGTGCCCAAGCCGTTCACCCCGTTCCAGTGGGCCCGGCAGATCGGCATGGACGAGACCGAGCGGCGCCAGGGCATCCTGACCGAGCGCTTCCGGGGCAACGGCGCGATCAAGTTCGGCCGCCACAACGCCGCCGAGACCTTCCTGGAAGGCCTCGTGTCCCGCGCCGATCGCCGCGCCGCCGACCTCATCGAGGCCGCCTGGCGCAACGGCGCCCGCCTGGACGCCTGGCACGAGCACCTCAACCTCCAGGCCTGGCTCGACGCCATCGCGCAGACCGGCTTCGACGTGGAGGACGCCCTGCGGGAGCGCGACCTGGACGAGCGGCTGCCCTGGGACCACATCGACATCCTCATGCCCAAGGAGTGGTTCGTCGAGGACTACGCGCGGGCCTTGCAGCTCAAGCACGCCGAGGACTGCCGTCACTCCAAGTGCCACCGCTGCGGGGTCATCGACCGGGAGCGCCCGCTGTGCGCCCACATGCTGCGCAACAGCATCGACGGCCGCAAGGCCGAGACCGACTGGGTCAAGCCCGAGCGGCCGGTCTTCGTGGAGCCCGAGCCGGCCCAGCGCCTGCGCTTCCGGGTGGGGCGCCACGGCGGCACCCGCTTCCTGTCCCACCTGGAGTGGATGAACGCCTGGATCCGGGCGCTGCGCCGGGCCCGGCTGCCGATGAGCTACTCCCAGGGCTTCCACGCCCACCCCAAGGTCACCTTCTCCTCGGCGCTGCCGGTGGGGCTGGAGTCCACGGGCACCTACATGGACGTCGTGCTCACCCAGGCCGTCGAGCCCTCCGACGCGTTCCGCCGCCTGGGGGCCACCCTGCCGGAGGGCTTCCTGGTGCTGGGGGCCCGGGAGGTCCCGGTGCGGGCGGACTCGCTGATGTCCTCGGTGGTGGGCTACCGCTACAGCCTCTACGCCACCGGAGACGTGGCCGCGCTGCAGGCTCGGGCCGCCGAGCTGCTGGCGGCGCCGGAGATCATCGTGCAGCGGAAGACCAAGTCCCGGAAGGCGAGGGGACGTCGCCACCGCGGGCGGACGGAGGTGGCCTTTGACATCCGCCCCCTGCTCACCGACCTGCGCGTGCGCGCGCTGGACGCAGACGCGGACGCGAGCGTCGCCATCGATTTTGAGACCCGCAGCGACGACGGCCGGCTGGCCAAGGCCCGCGAGCTGATCGCGCTGTTCGAGCTCGACGAGCGCCGGACCCGCGCCCTCAAGCGGGACACCTTCCTCCGGGATGACGACGGTATCGCCCTCCGCGACGCCCTGGTGCTGCGATGACCCGCCTCCTGCTCATCCTCGGCCTGGCCCTCGGGGGCTGCGCGGCCCGGGAGGACTTCGTGGTCCACGACGGCCCCGACGCCCGTCCCAAGGACCTGGGCGCGGTGGGCCTGGTCGGCGCGACCGCGCTCTCAGCCCTGCCCGGCGCGCTCGCGGAGGACGACCCCTTCTTCGAAGGGCTGTTCATCGGCAACGTCACCCACTCCGGCGGCTTCCTGTTCGAGGAGACCGAGGGCGAGGGCTCCCCGGTGCGCTCCAAGGAGTACACCTTCGCGGCCCAGGACACCTACACGGAGACCGCCAGCGAGTGGCTGGACGGGGCCTTCGCCGAGGAGCTGGACCGCGCCGGCCTGAGCTGGGTGCGCCTGGAGGCCCCGCCCGAGGCGATCCCGCTGCCGGCGCGGCGCAAGGTCCGCGGCTCCAGCGAGCAGGACGGCACCGACAACGTCAACCTGCCGCGCTTCACCCTGGAGCCCGCCCCACTGCCCGCCGGCCATGCCCTGGGCGAAGGGGTCGAGGCCTACGTGGTGCCGCTGATCGTCGTCTACTACAGCCACAACGGCGGCTGGTTCGTGGGCCAGCGCAAGGGCTGCGGCGGCGGCGCCCGGCTGCGGGTGTTCTGGACGGTGTACGACGCGGCGACGGGCCGGGTGGTGAGCTGGCGCGACGTCGAGACCCGCTCCATCCACAACTACATCAACCAGCCCAACGGGGCCCAGCTCGATGACTTCCTGATCGAGACCGAGGGCAAGTTCGAGGACGAGCTGCACAAGCACCTGGTCCCCTGAGCGGCCTTCGAAAGCAGCGCGGCGGCGGCTCACCGAAGCGAGCGCGCCGCCGAGCAGGGCAGGGGACCTACTGGTTGGCGGTCGGCTTGTCGCCGATCTTGACGCCGCGCGCCTCGACGGTGGCGCAGCGCTTGCCGAAGATCACGATGGCGTGGGAGGGGCCGAGGGTCACGCCGTTGGCCTCGATGTGGACCCGGGGGGCCAGCAGGTGGGTGGCCTCGGGCATCTTCTCGAGGGCCATGTAGAGGGCCTTGCTGCCCTCGGCGGTCATGACGCCCATGTTGATGGCCGCGGCGCCCATGCCGGCGGTGCCGTCGAGGGTCATGGTGCCGGGGGTGATCATCGCACCCTCGTTCTTGAACAGGGCGGCGAAGTTGATGCCGAAGAGGTAGGAGCCACACTCCTCGGCGTTGGTGGCGCCGAGCACGGTGTAGTCAGCCTTGGCGAAGGGGATGGGGGCGCCTGGGATCGTGGAACCCTTCATCGAACAGCCCGTAAAGATGCCCAGCGCGAGGGCAGCGAGCGCAAACCGCTTCATGATCGGTACTCCTTGGCGATTGCCGTTGGGAAACAGCAGGGAAACGGCAGGAAAACAGGGGGCGCACGTATCCCTTTCCGTAGACCTGTCAAGGAGCGGTCGACCTCGACGCGGAGCGGCGGGTTAGGGGAGCCGAGCGACAGATGAGAGGTGCTGATCATGTTCCAACTCACCGAAGAGCAGCAGCTCCTGAAGGAGGCCGCCCGAGAGGCCGCCGAGTCCATCCTGGGCCCCACGCTGCGCGAGGACGACGAGCGCGAGCGCTTCCGCAAGGAGTACTTCCACGCCCTGGGCGAGGCCGGGGTCTGCGGCGTCCCCACGGCCGAGGCGTATGACGGCCTGGGCCTGGGCTACCTCGAGTACGCGATCGTCCTGGAGGAGATCGCCAGGGTCTCCGCCAGCTATGCGGTGACCGTCGCCGTCAACGGGCTGCCGCAGATCATCCTCGCCCAGTACGGCAACGACGCCCAGCGGGCGCGCTACCTGTCGGGGCTGGCCACCGGCGAAATCCTGGGGGCGTTCGCGCTCTCCGAGCCTGGCAGCGGCTCGGACGCCGGCGCCCTGAAGACCACCGCCGAGCGCGACGGCGACCACTACATCCTCAACGGCACGAAGTTCTGGATCACCCACGGCGGCGTCGCGGACCTGTACGTGGTGATGGTCCGCACCGGAGGGCCGGGGGCCCGGGGCATCAGCGCGTTCCTGGTCGAGGGGGACACGCCGGGGCTCAGCTTCGGCAAGAAGGAGGAGAAGATGGGGCTGCGGGCCAGCCCCACGGTGGAGCTGATCCTCGAGGACGCCCGCGTGCCCGCCGAGAACCTGCTCGACCAGGAGGGGGAGGGGTTCCGGGTGGCGCTCTCGGCGCTCGACTCCGGCCGGATCACCATCGGCGCCATCGCGGTGGGCATCGCCCAGGCCAGCCTGGACGTGGCGGCGCCCTACGCCTGCGCCCGCGAGCAGTTCGGGCGCCCCATCGTGGACTTCCAGGGCGTGGGCTTCATGCTGGCGGACATGGCCTGCCGCATCGAGGCCTCGCGCCTGCTGGTGCACAAGGCCGCGTGGCTGCGGGACCACCATCGCCCCTACGGCGACGTGGCGGCGATGGCCAAGTGCGTGGCCACCGACGCGAGCCTGGCGGTCGCCGCAGACGCGGTGCAGGTCCTGGGGGGTTATGGATACACGCGCGAGTATCCTGTGGAGCGGTACATGAGGGACGCCAAGGTCATGCAGATCGTCGAAGGCACCAACCAGGTCCAGCGTCTGGTGATCGCCAGGCACCTCAAGCACGCCTATTCGGGCGTGTGACGCCCCCCCCTCCACGCCGATGCGCGATGAATGCCATAATCGTGTCTGCTCGGACCCCGAGGGTCCGTTGACAGACCTCTTCAGCCTGTTGGCGCAACCCTGAAGGGTCCTTCATCCCTCCGGTGAACACTTAATGAAAGTTTGCAGCCTCTGCAGTCGAAACTACGATGATCGCGTAGATTTCTGCTTCGCTGATGGTGACGTGCTGCAGCTCGCGCCGGCCCGCCAGCCCGCGCCTGCGTCGATGTCGTCCCAGAACTTCCCGACGATGGTCCCGGAGGACATGGGTGCCCCGCGCGCCTCGGAAGCGCGCGGCGGTGGCTCCTTGTCGCAGTCCGCGTCGCCGACGTTGATGCCCGAGGACATGCTGGACGACTACGAGCCGGCGCGGCCGCCGCCGGTCCGCAGGCTCACCGACCGGCCCGACCCGACGATCATCCCCGAGGAAGAGGACCTCGCGCCCCCGATCCTCGCGCCCCCGATCCTCGCGCAGGAGACCGCGCCGCTGCCCGTGCCGATCATCCGAGGGGAAGACCTCCTGGGTGATCCGCGTCAACGCCGCCGCAAGCCCCGCCCGCTGCCGCCTCTGCCTCCCGAGCCCGAGCCCGAGCCCGAGCTGCCGCTGGAGGACGATGACGTCATCTCCACCCTCGAGCTGGCCGATCGGGACGGCTCCGAGCTGGAGGCCCCGGCCCCCGTGGAGTTCCCGACGGCGCCGGTCCCGCCGCCGTTCTCCAACCCGCACCCCACCTACGAGGACGACGACTACGACGAGCGCCCGACCGAGACGGGGTTCGACGAGGACGCGGGCGTGCTGGCGTTCGAGCCCGAGGAGGCCGACGACGAGGTCGAGCTGCCGCCGTCGCCGCGCATGGGGCGGCCGCCGCCCTCCATCCGGCCCTCCGGCCCGCCGCCGCTGGCGGTGCACCCGCGCCAGGAGGAAGAGACGGGAGGCAACCGGTCGATGTTGCTGGGGATCGTGGTCGTGCTGCTGCTGGTCATCGGCGGCGGCGTCATCGCGATGAACGCGGGCGGTGAGGACCCGGTCGAAGACCCGGACGGCGTGGTGGTGGCCGACCCGCCGGAGGACCCTGCGGGGGTCAACCCGCCGGTCGACCCCCCCAAGGACCCGCCCGTCAACCCCATGACGGTCGACACGCCGAAGGATCCGCCCGTCAACCCCATGACGGTCGACGCGCCGAAGGACCCGCCGGTCGACACACCGAAGGATCCGCCCGTCGACACGCCGAAGGACCCTCCGAAGGACCCGGACGGCGTCGTGGAGGTCGCTCCGCCGGACAAGCCGCCGGACCAGCCACCCCAGCCGGCCACCGGCACGCTGTCGGTGACGGTCACGCCGTCCTCGGCCTCGATCCTCATCGACGGCCGCACAGCCGGCAAGGGCTCCGTCTCCAAGACCCTCACGCAGGGCCGTCACACGGTGGCCGCAGAGGCCAAGGGCTACAAGACCTCCGAGCAGCGGGTCACCGTGGGAGAAGGCACGAAGGCCCTGGACATCTCGCTGGAGAAGCTGAGCACCTCGGGCATCGTCACGCTGTACGGCACGCCTGGCTCGCAGGTGTGGGTCGGCGACCGCAAGATCGACACCATCCCGGCGTCGATCGAGCTGCCTGAGGGCAGCCACACGTTCCGCGTGGTCACGCCGGACTCGACCTCGTACACGGTGCAGCGGACCATCCAGTTCGCCAACCCGGGTCAGCCGGTCAAGGTGATGTTGATGCCGGACTGAGGGCGCGGCGACGCAATAGCGAACGGCGTTCGCTATTGGAATGTCGTGGCTGGGTTAATTGAACATAATATCTATTATCAGATCCAACTACTGTTGTACCCACGCATCGCCAACGACCCCCCCTCCACATATATTCCTCCCCGATGACCCCCCGAATCCCCACGCTCCTCGTCCTCCTTCCGCTCTCCGCCTGCGGCCCCGCCGCGGAGGCCTACCGCGCAGACGCCCCGGACTTCATCCTCGACATCGCCGACCTGGACTTCGGCGCGGTGCCGCTGGGTCACGAGGCTGAGCTTCCCCTGGCGCTGAGCAACGATGGCACCGCATCCGGCTCCGTCAGCCTCGCGCTGTCCGACGGCCCGTTCTCCCTGAGCCGCACGGCGCTGGACATCGACGCCGGGTCCACCGCCAGCGTCACCCTCTGGTTCGCGCCCGTCGACGGCGACCCCGCCGAGGCCAACCTGAGCCTGGCGTTCTCCGACGGCAGCGCCGCCGACCTGAGCCTGCTCGGCCAGACCGACCCCGACGGCGACGCCGACGGGCACGCCCACGAGGACCTCGGCGGCGACGACTGCGACGACGAGGACCCGTCCATCCACCCCGGCGCCACCGAGGTCTGGTACGACGACGTGGACCAGGACTGCGCCGGCGACTCCGATCACGACGCCGACGGCGACGGCTACGAGCAGGTCCCCGAGGGCCGCGACTGCGACGACGCCGACGGGTCGGTCCATCCGGGCGCGGTCGACACCTGGTACGACGGCGTGGACCAGGACTGCGCTGGCGACTCCGACTACGACGTCGACGGCGACGGCTACGACGCCGAGCCCTGGGGTCCCGACTGCGACGACTCGACCACCCGGATCTCGCCCTCCGCCGCCGAGATCTGGTACGACGGCCAGGACTTCGACTGCGACGGCGGCTCGGACTACGACGCCGACGGCGACGGCTACGACGCCGAGCCCTGGGGCCTCGACTGCGACGACCGCGACGCCGGCGTCGCCCCCGAGACCCCCGAGCTGGCCGACGGCGTGGACCAGGACTGCGACAGCCTGGTCGACGAAGGCACCTGATCCGGATCAGGACCGCTGGTTGTCCCGGGGCAAACGGCGGTGCCGGAGAGCGGCCAGTTCCTGACCGCCCGGACAGAATCAAGCACCTTGAATTACTTGTAAAAATGGTCTCCTTGACTGATAGGATGCCCGACGGAACCTTCCCAAGGAGACAACCCATGACGGGACGATTCAGCCTCATTCCGATCCTGATCCTCACGATGGCCTGCCGGAACGAGCCGGACCCGGACGAGACCGGCGACCCCTGGACCGAGGACGACACCGGCGTCGAGGAGGAGCCCGAGGGCGAGACGGTCTACACCATCGAGGAAGACGTGACCTGGGCCGAGGACATCACCATCGGCGGCGTCTGGTACGTCGCTGAGGGCGCCACGCTGACCATCCTGGAGGGCGTCAACGTCAAGTTCCTGCCCAGCGCCGGTCTGGTCGTGGACGGCGTCATCCTGACCCAGGGCACCGCGGAGAACCCGGTCCGCTTCTACGACAGCTCCTCGCTGTCCGGCGCCAACTACGGCGTCTCCGTGGGCGGCACCGGCGACCAGTCCGTGCTCAGCTACAGCGCCTTCGAGGGCGTGGGCCTGCGCATCGAGGGCGCCGCGTCCACCGGGATCACCGGCGCCACCTTCGCCGACGCCACCCTGAGCCTCTACAGCCGCGACGCGCCCTTCGCCGTGGACAGCTGCAGCTTCACCGACAATGAGCGCGACAACCAGACGGCCCTGCTCAGCCGCGGCGTGCCCCAGGTCACCGTCGTGAACTCGGTGTTCGACGGCACCGGCAACGCCATCCAGTTCGACGGCGTGCGGGACGACGCGACCCTCGAGGTCAGCGACTCGACCTTCAACAACGTCTACCGCGCCGCGCTGGTGGGCAGCATCGGCGAGTACGCCCACCGGGCCACCTTCTCCAACGTCCAGGTCACCCGCGCGGCGACCCAGGCCATCGCGGTCTACCGCACCAACGCCACGATGACCGGGGTCACGGTCAACAACACGCTGTCCCACGGCATCTACGGCGACCCCTCCTCGCACATCAACATCTCGGACAGCTCCATCACCAACTCGGGCAACATCTGCCTGCACGCGCTGGGGTCCCTGGAGGCCTCCGGGCTGACCGTCAGCACCTGCGAGAGCTCCGGGATCTACGGCGGCGAGGACGGCGCCACCCTCACCGGCGTCACCGTCACCGGCACCGAGGCCTACGGCATCTACAGCGGCGGCGAGATGTCGGTCAGCGACTCGGTGGTCACCGACGCCCGCAACCACGGCATCTACGGCGCCTACGGCGATCTGACCGTCGAGAACGTCGAGGTCCGTGACGTGCTGGGCTCGGCCATCTACGCCTTCCGCGGCAACCTGACGGCGTCCCACGTCACCGTGCAGACCGTCGAGGGCCACGGCGTCTACGTCCACAGCCGGGACCTGACCATCAGCGAGTCGACGATCAGCGACGTGCGCACCAACGCCATCTACGCGTACCGCGGCGACATCTACGTGCTGCCCGACGGCGACGGGGTCTCCATCACCAACATCGACAGCTCGGCCATCTACGCGAACGACGGCAACATCACCGCTGAGAACGTGACGATCGAGGGCATCCGGAACCACGCGATCTACGCCTACTTCGGCAACGCGACGGTCTACGACACCTCCATCAACGACGTGCTGGGCAACGGCATCTACGCCTACCGCGGCAACATGACCGCTGGCAGCCCCTCCGCCCCGGTCAGCATCGAGAACATCGACGGCATCGGCCTCTACGCCTACAACGGCACGCTGACCGCCGACACCGTCTCGATCCTGAACCCCCGGAGCTACGGCGTCTACGGCGCCTACGGCGACATGACCCTGAACGCGGTCGACGTGGTCTCCCCGGGGACCCACGGCATCTACAACCAGTACGGGACGTTCACGGCCACCAGCGTCGAGGTCATCGAGCCCCTGCACGCCGGCATCTACGTGTACGTCGGCGACAACGCGGTCATGGACGACATCACCGTGCGCGACGCCGGCACCGAGGGCGTCTACGCATACCGGACCCCCCTCACCCTCTCCAACGCGAACATCTCAGGCTCGGACCTGCGGGGCGTCTACGGCTACGGCGTCGACATCTCGGTGTCCGACGCCATCGTGTCGAACAGCCTGGACCGCGGCATCTACGTGTACAACGGCGACGCCATCCTGGAGCGGGTGCAGATCATCGACGAGACCAGCGGGGCGGAGCCGGCGGCGGGCTCTCACGGCGTGGACGTGCGGGGCTACCTGCTGGCCAGCGAGCTGACCGTGGACGGCGCGACCAACCACGGCGTCTACACCGAGTCCGGGGACATCGCCTACGCCACGCTCGCCAACAACGGCGACCGCGGCATCCTGTTCTATGGCAACGACCCCAGCACCCTCGTCTACAGCGACATCACCGACAACGGCAGCTACGGGGTCCAGGGCACGACCACCGGCGACAACCTCACCGACATCGCCTACAACAACATCACCGGCAACCAGTTCTACGGGGCGTACTACGTGCGCCTGGTGGACAGCTGCTACATCGCCGACAACGACGATGAGGTGGGCGCGGACCTGACCGAGGACGGCGCGCTGGACGGCGAGCTCGACACCCGAGGCACCCAGGTCTACAACGTGGACGCGGTCACCAACCCGCAGTCCAGCGCGGTGAGCGGCACCGGGGCCTGAGGGCGTTTCAGGGCTGGTCGGCGGGGCCCGCAGGCTTCTCCGACCAGTCCATCATCGGCGGGATGCTGTCGAGGGGCTCCGGCTCGGGCGAGATGAAGGACAAGAGCCGCCCGGCGTTGGTCACGGCCAGGAGCTGGCGCCCCACCACCAGGGGCGCGGCGGTGATGCCGGACAGCAGATAGCCAGGATCGTACTGCCAGATCAGCGCGCCCGTCTCGGCGTCCACCAGATACAGCCCGCCGTCGGAGCTGGCCACCACCAGCCCGGCGTCGGTGGGCTGCGGCGTGGTGAGCGCGCCGGTGGTCTCGGAGTCCCAGGTCCAGACCACCTCGCCGGTGCGGCGGTCGATGGCCCGGAGCTTGCCGTCGGTCGCGCCGTGGTAGAGGCGATCCCCCACCACGGCCGGCGCGGCGGCGCTGCCGACGTCCAGGCGCCAGCGCACGTTGCGGGTGATGAGGTCCAGGGAGACCAGCGGCTCGGAGTAGCCGCCCACGTAGGCCTCGGTGTCGATCACCAGCGGCGTGCCGATGATGTCGGGGTAGCGGCCCTCCCCTGCCCTGCGCTCCCACTGGACCTCGCCGCCGCCGAGCCCCAGCCCCACGACCGCGCCGTCGGAGAAGCCCGCCAGCACCAGCGAGCCCGCCACCACCGGTGACGGCGCTCCGAAGAGGGTCAGCTCGCTGTCCCGGGTGGGATCGGCGGGGCGCTGGTAGCGCCAGCGGATGAGGCCGTCGTCGACGCCCAGGGCGTAGACCACGTCGTCCACCGAGGCGACGATGAGCAGGCCGTTGTGGAGGGTGGGCCGGGACGCGATGGGCGCGCCGCCGTAGTGGGACCACAGCGGCTCATCGCCGTCGATCGCGTAGCACCAGGTGTAGCCGGCGCTGTCCACGAAGAAGACCTTGTCGGCGGCCAGCACCGGCTCGGCCTGGACCGGGGCGCGGGCGTCGTAGGTGCGCAGGACCTCACCGGTGAGGCGATCGATCCGGGCCAGCCGGGGGACCGCCGCGTAGCCCAGGAACAGGGTGTCGCCGTCGGTCGCAGGTCGGGAGCGCTCGGTGTGGGTGGCGGACTCGACCGGCGGGCCGGGCAGCCGCCGCTCCCACTGGAGGACGGGCGCCACGTCGAAGGGCTGGGCGGCGTCGGGCGGGGGGAGCCGCTGCGGCGGCGCGAGGGGCTCGGGGCCCCCGCCGGTCAGGGCGAAGCCCAGGGCGAACAGAAGGATCCGGCTCATCCGGCCTCGCCCGCAGCGCCCGCTTCCGGCGCAGGGGCCGGCGGAACGCCCAGCTCGGCGGCGAGCGCCTCGACCCGGGGGCTGTCGGCGTAGCGGACCCGCAGCTCGTCGAGCACGGCGCGGGCCGCGGCGTCGTCGCCCTGGTGCTGGTGGAGGGCCGCGAGCTGGAGCAGGCCCTTCTCGCCCAGGTAGCCCTTGTCACCGTCGGCCATGGCCCGGTACTGGGCGAGCGCGTCGTCCACCCGGTCCTCGGAGAGCGCCAGGGCCGCGAGGCCGTTGCGCGCGGCGTAGCCCACCAGCCCCTTGCTGGAGGCCGCCAGCGCGGCCTCGTAGGCGGCCATGGCGCGCTCGGTGTTCTTGACCCGGTGCCAGGTCTCGGCGGCCTTGAGGTAGCCCTGCGCGGCCTCGGCGCCCCGGCCGTCCGCGGCGGCGGCCTCGTACTTCTGGGCGAGGCCCTCCAGCTCGGACACCCGCGCGGGATCGCTCAGGTCATCCCGGGGGATGAGCCCCATCAGGGCCAGCTCATCGTCCTCGGGGATCTGGCGGTCGACCGACGCGATCGCAGCGGAGGTCGCGCGCGCCTGGTCGGTGTGCCAGCTCAAGAAGAGCCCGACGATGAGGGAGCCGAGCAGGAAGAGCCCCACCAGCGCCAGGCCCTGGCGCCAGTGGGCCATGAGCTTGTCGTAGATCCACATCTGCGCCTTGAAGAGGACATCGACCTCCTCCTCCTCGGGCGGGAGCAGCGGGCTCTGGGGGGGCTCACGATCAGGCGTGTCGGCCACCGGAATCCTCCTGTGCCGGACCTCTCCGGGCGAAGGGGCTGTGTAACTGGACGGAGGGAGGGCGCCAAGGGTGTCGAGGGCCTCGCGCAGTCGGTTAGAACCCATACAAGCGTGCGAGGAGCGGAAATGTGGACTGCGCTGCTGCTGTTGGGGCTGGCCCAGGCCCAGGAGGACGCCCCTTCCTTCACCCGCCCGGACCGTACTGCGGCGGCCTTCGTGCCGGTCCCGGGCTTCCCCGCCCTGCTGGATCGGGACTGGGCGGGCGTCGGCCTGTCCTGGGCCGTCGCGGCCCCCAGCACCGCTGCGGTCGCGATGATCAGCGGCCAGGCGGCCTCCCACCCCCGCCAGGCCGTGGGCATGACCCTGGCCGGGTACTACGTGGCCACGGTGGCGGCGAACCGGCTGTTCTCGGGCCGCGCGCTGGTGGCCGTCGGCCCCACCCCAGGCTATTCCGGGATCTCAATGGAGGTCCAGGTCGCTATTCCCGCCGGCCCGAACCGCTGACACGCTCCGAGGACACCGTCGTGGGCAGGAACCCCTACATCGACGCGCCGCCGCCTCCGCCGCCCAAGCGGGCGTATCGCCTCACGGTCCGCAACACGGGTCAGGTGATCGAGGTGGACCCCGCCGACCTCCCCGACGACCACTATGACGGCCAGCGCGGCGCCCTCCTGGGGCTTCTCATGCGGGCGGGTGTGGAGATCGACCATGCCTGCGGTGGCGTGGTCGGCTGCTCCACCTGCCACATCTATGTCGAGGAGGGCTTCGACAGCGCGCCGGAGCCCATCGAGGAGGAGGAGGACATGCTCGACCACGCCCCGGCGCTGCGGGACACCTCGCGCCTGGCCTGCCAGTGCGTGCCCGACGGCTCTGAGGACGTGGTCGTCGAGGTCCCGGCGTGGAAGCGCAACGAGGTCAGCGAGGACCACTGATCCGGATCAGCGTTCCCGGCTGTTCAGCCCGGTGTAGACCACCTCGACCCGCCCCGGCAGGATGCCCAGGCAGGCCCACTGGCGCCGCTTGTACGCCAGCTTCACCGCTCGGGCGCGGTCCACGCCCAGCAGGACCACCCCCTGCCGCGGCCGGCCCTCGCCCTGGGCGACCGCCGGCAGCCACACCACGCCGGTCTGGTTGAGGGAGGCGATGAGCTGGCCGTGGGCGCGGACGTTGTCGGCCTCGCTGGCGGGCCGGCCGTCGGGGTCCCAGGCGGACACGAACCAGGCCTCCGGCAGCAGGCCCGGCGGCGTGGCGGGGCGCTCGGGGGCTGTGGCGGCGGGCACCGTCAGGGGCTCGGCGTGGGCCGGCGCGCCCTCGGGCAGGTGGACCTCGGTGTGCAGCCACTCAGCGAGGATGTCTGGGGGGATCGGCACGGCGGCTCCTGTTCACCTCAGCCCCCTATCCGGTTATGAGGCCGGGAGAACGCGCGCGCACGGGTCATGGACCGACGCTCCCTCTTCATCGCGGTCATCCTCGTCGGGCAGCTCCTGCTGCCGCTGCGCTACTACGCGTTCGGCGACGACCCCTATGACGAGCGCTTCTCCTGGCGCATGTTCTCTCCCATCCGCATGGTGAAGTGTGGGGCGCGCTTCGAGGCCGCCGGGAAGCCTGTCGACCTGAACGAGACCTTCCACAGCGCCTGGATCACCCTCGTCGGCCGCGGCCGGCTGGACGTGACCGAGGCGGTGGGCGCGCGGATCTGCCTGATCAACCCTGGCGATCCGGTGACGCTCCTCTACGTGTGCGAGGGCGTCGACGGCGAGCGGACCACCCTCTCCAAGCCCGACCACGACATCTGCCCGGACGGGCGATGGTGATGGCAGACGCCCCGTCCCGCACGGCCTGGGACCGCCTGTGGTTCGGCCGCGACGAGGGCGGGCGCGGCGCCGTCGTGCGGCTGGGGTTCTTCCTGCTCCTGGCCCTGGACTCCTGGGAGCAGGTGGAGCACGCCGCCCGGTACGGCGCCGGGCACTTCAACGTGTCCCACTTCCCTGCCCTCGACGGGCTCTTGATGGTGCCTCAGGCCTCCTGGGTCCTGGTGCTGTTCCTCATGCAGGCCTTCCTGGCGTTCCAGATCGCGTTCGGCGTCGCGGTGCGCAGCTCGCTGACCCTGCTGACGCTGGCCTTCGGCTACACCTACTTCACCAGCCAGCTCAACTCCTACCAGCACCACTACCTCGTCTTCATGCTGCTGCTCATCTGCACCGGGGCGGTGTGGCTGGAGCGCTCGTCCGGGCGTGAGGCCCTGCCGTCCTGGTCCCTGCAGCTCATGCGCGCGCAGCTCTCGGTGATGTACGGCTGGGCGGCCGTCGCCAAGCTCGACGGGCTCTGGATCTCCGGCGAGACGCTGTCCCTCCAGATCACGCCGGCGTGGGCCAAGGAGTGGATCGCTTCGGCGGGCCAGGCGCTGGGGGTCGAGACCCTGAGCGTGTACGCCGCGATGTCCGTGGTCGTGATCGCGGTGGAGCTGCTCTTGGCGGTGGGCTGGATGACCCCCCGGATGTGGTGGCTGATCTGCCTCATCGGCGTGCCGTTCCACCTCAGCATCGAGCTGCTCGAGTTCAAGATCGGGCGGTTCTCCTTCTTCATGGTCATGCTCTACGCCCTGGTGCTGCCCGACGGGCTGATCGCGGCGCTGGACCGCCTGCGCGACCGCGTCTCGGCGGCGTGGCCGAGGGTGCTCGACGACAGACCGCACATGGCCACCCGCGTTATCGGCGCGGCGCTGGTCGTCGTCATGCTGTGGCTGCTGCCCTTCGCGGAGTCGCGCTGGTTCGCCCTGCTCGCGGGCGCGTCGGTGCTGCTCTCCGGGGGCGGGCGGCTGAGCCTCGGGCTGCGGGTCGTGGCGGCGGGGAGCCTGCTGGTGGCCAGCGGGACCGGCGAGACAGCCCGGGACTACTACCGCTACATGGGCGGCGACGCCCGGCGACGCGGGGAGGTCGAGACCGGAATCTTCGCCTACACCCAGGTCACCCGCATCGATCCCGCCTACCACTCCGGCTGGGTGCGCCTCGGGGACCTCCACCGGCGCGACGGCGACGACGCCGAGGCCATCCGCTGCTACGAGCGCGCCCGCGCCCTGGAGCCGAACGACGTCACGACCCTGCGGCGCCTGGTCGAGGTCCTCACCGACACCGGGCAGCAGGACCTGGCCCAGGAGCATGCCCGGGCCCTGCTGAGGGTCTCCCCCGACGACCCGGTCGCCCGGCGCGCGCTGGGTCAGCGCTGACCCGCCCCGCGCGCGCGCGGCGTCGGCATCGCGCCGCGCCGACGATGAAAATCTTTCGGCCTTCCGAGAACCTGGACATGCGCCTCCGGTCGCCGATGATCCCGTGCTGGTAGGATGAACCACGTCATCGGCTGCCCGTCGGAGCCGTGCGGATCGGGTGGTCCGGGGTCCCGCCCTTGTCACCGGATGTCACCCCCCCTATTCTCCTGAGACGCCAACCGGTGTGGGAGTAGAAGAACGATGTCGGATCTGGCCGGGCAGAACACCCAGCAGCTGTTCAGACGCTGGCGCGGCGGCGACGCCGAAGCCGGTCAGGCGATGGCCCAGCGCTTCTCGGACTGGTACTACGCGATCGCGGCCTCCCGCCTGGGGGACACCAACGGGCGCGCGCCCCTCGAGCGGGCCTGCCAGCGCTTCGCCCAGAACGTCGCGACCGTCACCGACGCCTCCAGCCTGTCCGGCTGGGCGCACGGGATCATCGCCGAGGAGATCGCCACCGCTGGCGGCCGCTCCAACGGCGGCGATCAGCCCAACGCCCTGACGCGCCAGCGCCGCCCCTCCGAGCTGCTCGCCCAGGCCCGCGGGCAGATGGCGGGTCCCCAGATCGAGCTGCTCGCCCACGCCTACGACAGCGCCTACGACATCGATCAGGTCAAGCGCGAGGCCGACGCCGCCGGCGGGTATCCCCTCGCCGTCCTCGAGGCCCGCTACGCCCTGAAGCGCTGGCTGCGCGACCAGGAGGGGGTCGGCTTCACCGAGATCCCGGACCGGCCGAACCTGGACTGGGGGCCGCTGCCGCTCTACGAGGGCGCGCGCATGTCCCAGGGCAAGGAGGAGGAGGCCTTCGAGAAGTGGATGCTCTCGGACCTGGGCCTCTGCAAGGACATCGCAGAGTTTGCGGCCTTCGCCCTGGCGCTGCGCGGCGGCGCCTTCGAGGCCCCCGCCATGTCCACCCCGGCCCCGGCGGCGACGCCGACCACCCCCACGGCTCCCCGACCCACGCCCTCGGCGACCCCGCAACCGCAGGACGGCGGCGGCGGCTCCAAGCTCCCGATCATCATCGGGGTCGTGGTCGTGCTCATCATCATCGCTGTGGCCGCGGTGGCGCTGTCGGGCTAATCCCTGGCCCATGGCCAACACCTCCGATCCGGCCTGGAGCGTCAACGCGGCGGCCATCGCTGCGCTGCGCCTGCAGCAGGCCCGCACGGCCCTGGAGCGCGGCGATCCGCAGGCCGCCATCGTCGAGGCCGAGGAGCTGCTCGACGTCGAGCCGGACAACCCGGAGGCCCTCCTCCTGGTCGGCGACGCCGCGCTGGAGATGGCGGACCCCCCGGGCGCCCACGCCGCGTACCAGCGCTACGTGGAGCTGCACCCCGACGACCCCGTCGCGCTCTCGGGCCTGGCGGTCGCCTGCTTCGAGCTGACCCTGCTGGAGCAGTGCGTGGAGGCCGCCCAGAAGGCCGTGGGGCTCGACACCCACCTGGCCGAGTCCTGGTACTTCCTGGGCATGGCGCTGGAGCGCCTGGGGCATCCTGGGCCCGCCCAGGACGCCTTCCGCAGGGCGGCGCGCCTCGATCCGGACGCCTACCCCCTGGTCACCCCGCTCAGCGACGTGGCCTGGGACGCCGCCCTGGACGAGGCCATGCAGATGCTGCCCGTGGACCTGCGGTCCTGGTACCTGCAGGTCCCTCTGCGCATCGAGTGGTACCCGACCCTGGCCGACCTGCGGGCGGTGCATCCCCCGCTGCCGCCCACGTCCTCGGCGCTGTACGACGGCGTGCCGCCCGACGAGGGTGACCCCTGGAAGGCCCCGCCGTCTGCGGTGCGCCTCTACCGGGGCAACCTGCAGCGGGTCGCGGCGCTGGAGGGCGACCTCCCCCTCCGCATCGCCGAAGCCCTGCGCCACGAAGCGCTGGACTGGCTGGCCCTGCCGGCCGACGCCCTCCCGCTCTCCCTCTGACCTTGCGGTTCACGGTCCTCGGCTCCGGGACGACGCTGCCTGACCCGGACCGGGGCCCGGCGGGCTTCCTCGTCCGCGCGGGGGGGCGAAGCATCCTGGTGGACGGCGGCGGCGGCACCATCCAGCGCCTCGCCCGCGCCGGGGTGGACGCCCGGACGCTGGACGGCGGGGTGTACAGCCACCGGCACCTGGACCACGCCGGCGAGCTGGCCCCGCTGCTGTTCACGATGCGGGTGGGGGTCGACCGACCGCGGGACCGGGACTACCCGATCTGGGCCGGGCAGGGCATGCGCGCGCACCTGGAGGCCCTGGACGCGGTGTATGGGGGCAAGCTCCGGGGCCGGACGTGGGGGCCGGTGGTCCACGAGCTGCCGCTGGACGGTCCGGGACGCGCCCGGCTGCCCGGCGGCGTGCGCCTGGACACCCTCCCCGCCCGGCACACCCAGGGCGCGCTCCACCTGCGCTTCACCGGCCCGGAGGGCGCCACGGTGGTCTTCTCCGGGGACACCGGCCCCTCCGAGAACCTCGTCACCCTGGCCCGGGGCGCGGACCTCCTGGTCACGGAGTGCGCCCTCGCCGGGCCGCCGGTCAGCGAGCCGGCGCACCTCTGGCCGGACGCGATCCATGCGCTGGTGGCCGCCGCCCGGCCCCGCCGAGTGCTGCTCACCCACCTCTACCCCGACGTGGACCCGGATCGCGCCCTGCGCGTGGTGGCCGAGGCCGGGGTGCCGGTCGAGCGGGCCTGGGACGGTCAGACCGTGGACGTCACTCCCACTCGATCGTCGCAGGGGGCTTCGAGCTGACGTCGTAGCAGACCCGGTTGATGCCCGGCACCTCGCGGATGATGCGGTCAGAGACCCGGGCCAGCACGTCGTAGGGCATGGGGAACCAGGTCGCGGTCATGCCGTCGACCGACTCCACCGCCCGCAGCGCGCAGACGCTCTCGTAGGTGCGGCTGTCGCCCATCACCCCGACCGAGCGCACCGGCAGCAGCACCGCAAAGGCCTGCCAGATGTCGTTGTAGAGGCCCGCCGCGCGGATCTCCTCCAGGTAGATGGCGTCGGCCTCCCGCAGCAGGTCGCAGCGCTCCTGGGTGACCTCGCCCAGCACGCGGATGGCCAGCCCCGGCCCGGGGAACGGGTGCCGCTCGATGCGCTGCGGCGACAGGCCAAGCTCGACCCCCAGGGCGCGGACCTCGTCCTTGAACAGCTCGCGCAGGGGCTCGATCAGGGAGAGCTGCATGTCCTCGGGCAGGCCGCCCACGTTGTGGTGGGACTTGATGGTGGCCGAGGGCCCCTTGAACGAGACCGACTCGATGACGTCGGGGTAGAGCGTGCCCTGGGCCAGCCAGCGGGCGTTGCCCAGGGTGCGCGCCTGGCTCTCGAACACCCGGATGAAGACCTCGCCGATGATCTTGCGCTTGCGCTCGGGCTCGGTGACCCCGGCCAGGCGGGAGAGGAAGAGGTCGGCGGAGCGCGCGACGTGGAGGTTGTACTCCGAGAACTCCGCGGCCACCGACGCGCGCTCGCCCTTCCGCAGCAGGCCGTTGTCCACGAAGATGCAGTGGAGCTGGTCACCGATGGCCCGGTGGAGCAGCGCGGCGACCACCGCCGAGTCCACCCCGCCCGAGAGCCCGCAGATCACCACGTCGTCGCCCACCTGGGCGCGGATGCGGGCCACCTGCTCGTCGATGAAGCTCCCCATGCTCCAGTCGGCCGCGCAGCCGCAGACGCCGAACAGGAAGTTGCGGAGGATGTCGCGGCCCTGCGCGGTGTGGGTGACCTCGGGGTGGAACTGGAGCCCGAACCGCCCCCGCGCCGGGTCCTCGAACGCGGCGACGGGGCAGGTGTCGGTGCGCGCGGTGAGCCGGTAGCCGGGCGGCATGCGCTCGACGTGGTCCCCGTGGCTCATCCAGGCCTGGGAGCGGGGCTCAAGCCCCTCAAAGAGGCGCCCGGGGCCGTCGGCCAGCTCCAGCGTGGCGCGCCCGTACTCCCGCCGATGCCCCTGCCCCACCGCGCCGCCGCCCTTGGCGGCCAGGAGCTGCATGCCGTAGCAGATCCCGAGGACCGGGACCGGCGTGTCCAGCCACCCGTCCTCGAAGGGCGGGGCGTCCGGGGAGTTCACCGAGTCCGGGCCGCCGGAGAGCACGAGGCCCTTGAGGCGGGCAGGCGGCCGGACGGGGGTGTTGCAGGGGCGGATCTCGCAGTACACGCCCTGCTCACGGATGCGCCGCGCGATGAGCTGGGTGTACTGGGACCCGAAGTCCAGGATGAGGATCGTCTCGTGGCCTTCGCTCACCAGGTGCTCCTTCACCGCCCTGACGGGCCGTTTGAGCGCCCCCGTTAGCCCGCTCCCCTGGTCGGGGCCAGCGACGGGTTCGCCACAGGTTATGGAGGGCGCGACCCCGGCTGGAGTGAACCGCCGTGCACGTTCTGCGCGCTGCCCTGGACGCCATGCGAGACGGCCGCCCGGCCGCGCTGTGCACGGTCATCGGCGTCGACGGCTCCGCCCCCCGCGCCTCCAGCGCCCGCATGCTCGTGTACGAGGACGGCGACATCGTCGGGACCATCGGCGGCGGGGAGTGGGAGCGGCGGGTCATCGAGGCGGCGGTGGCGTGCATCGACGCCCGCACCCACGGGCGGCTCAAAGCCCACCTCACCCGCGATCTGGGCATGTGCTGTGGAGGCGCGATGGAGGTCTACATCGAGAACCTGGCGTCCCAGGACCACGTCCGGCTCTTCGGCGCCGGGCACGTGGCGGGCGCGCTGGCCCCGCTGCTGCGTCAGCTCGACTTCACCGTCACGGTGTACGACGAGCGCGAGGAGTGGCTGACCGAGGCGCGCTTCCCGGACTGCGAGCGGGTGCTCGGCGACCCCGGCCGGGCGCTGCCGGCCACCGAACCGGGCGACTTCCTCATCATCGTCACCCACAGCCACCAGCTCGACCAGGCGCTGCTCCAGGGGCTCTTGGAGCGCCCGTTCCGCTACCTGGGCATGATCGGGTCGCGGGCCAAGATCGCGAAGTTCTTCGTGCGCCTGCGGGCCGCTGGCCTGGACGAGGCGGCGTTCTCCCGGGTGTGTGCGCCCATCGGCCTGGACATCGGCGCGGAGACCCCCGCTGAGATCGCGGTGTCGATCGCGGCTGAGCTGGTGCGGGTGCGCCGGGGACACAGCGCGCCCACCGTCGCGATGAGCGAGATCCCCCTCCCCGCCCGCGGCGGCGACGGGGTGGCGACCCCGCCAGGGCTGAAGGCGCCTACGACGTAGCGCGGCGGGGCTGGCCCAGCGCCTCCTGGATCATGCTCAGCAGCTCGTCGAGCTTGAGGGGCTTCTGGATGAAGCCGTCGAAGTCCTCTTCCTGGATGCGACGCTCGATCTGGACGTCCCGATAGGCCGTGCAGGCGATGACCGGGATGTGCTGGGTGTCCCGCCCCGCGCGGAGCATGCGCAGGACTTCGAACCCATCCATGTCCGGCATCATGATGTCGAGCAGGATCAGGTCGGGTTTGAAGCGCGCCACGATGAACCCGGCGGGGAAGCCGGAGTCTGCCACCTGGACGTCGAACTTGCCCTTGATGGTGAGGTAGTCGCGGACCATGTCCGAGAAGTCCTGCTCGTCGTCGACGATGACGATGCGTCGGCGCCCGCTGGACTGGTTGAGGAAGTCGTCAGACAGGGGGTAGTTGTACTCCCGTGCGAAGAGGATGAGGTCCCCCCGGGCGATCCGCCGGTGGCCACCGGGGGTGCGGTGGGCGTTGAGCTTGCCGGAGTTGACCCAGTTGACGACCGTGGGCAGGCTGACCCCAAGGATCTTCGAGACCTGGTAGGTGGTGTAGTACGTCACTCCGCCGGGCTCTGTGGCCTTGCGACTCCGTGTATTGCTCATGTGGCGTCCGCTCCAATTCCGCCGATCACTACCTTCCCGCTCCGTCACACAGCGCTTGTCGCCACGTTCCTGGCTGAAGCCTCTATCGGAACACCCATCTTAGGATTTAACCGACTCCGCCTTCAAGGTCGCCGTCCCCGGACCCGCCCCGGCCGCCAGGGATCCACAGCATCCGTCCGGATCCGACCCCTCTCCGGTAGACGGGCAGATCCGAGGCAGCCAGACGCTCGCGCGGGCGCCACCCTCGGGTGAGGTGCCGAACACCAGTCGGCCCCCCAGCGCCCCCAGCAGCACGCGGCTCAGGGAGAGACCCAGCCGTTTGGGGGCCGCTCCCCCCACCGGGACCTCACCGGGCCGGAAGTCAGCGGGGAACCCGGGCCCCTGGTCGTCCACGTGGCAGAACACCCCATCTTCCACCAGTTCCACGGAGACGCGGACCGCGTCCCCCGGGCTGGAGAAGCGCACGGCGTTCTCGACCAGGTTGCCGAGCACCTCCTCCAAGCCGACGCGCTCGCTGCAGACCCAGGTCTCCTGGCCGTCCGGCGTGCGCAGGCTGACGCCGCGCTGGTACGCGACGTCGGCGACGCGATCGAGCCCTTCGCGCACCACAGCGTTCAGCTCGACGGGCCCGAGCTTCAAGTCCAGGGGCCCTTTCCCTGAGCGGTAGTGGTTCAGGAGGTCCTCCACCATGCGGCCCATCCGCTCGCCCTGTCGGACGATCCTCGAAATGGCGAGGAGCTGCGCGGTGGTGCAGGGGCCGTAGATCCCCTCCTGGAGGAGCTGGCACTGGCCCAGCACCACGGAGAGCGGTGTGCGGAGGTCGTGGGACAGGAGCGCCAGGAAGAGATCCCGGGTCTCGAACGGCCCGCGGCCGGCGTCGGCGCTGCGGATCCGCTCGTCCCTCGTGCGCAGGCCCGCGGTGAGGCACAACGCGAGCGAGGCCAAGGGCAGCTCGGCAGGCAGCGGGAGATCGACGAGCCCCCGCAGGGACGGCGACGTGGCCGCTCCTGCGCGCTGGACGACGGCGAGTGTCACGGATTCTCGCATCCCCCGCATGCGGCGCAGCCGGTCCCCAAAGGACTCGTGCGCGCAAGCATGGTCCTGCTCGACCAGCAGGACGTCACCCCCCCGGATGGATGACCAGCCTGAGTCCGCATCGAACCGGGAGACGGAGACTCCTGCGCTCATGCCTTCGATGAGCGCGCCGAGCTCCGACTCCCCCCACGACGCAAACACCAGGATGCGCCTGCTCTTACCTTTCACCGTCGGGCCTTCCTCGATCCCCTCTTGCACCAGACTACCATGCTCCCGGGTTGTGTCAAAAAAAAGTCCGGACCCGCAGGCCCGGACCGTTGGCGACTTCAGGGTCGCTGCGCTCTACATGATACGGAATCGGAAGAAGGTCTCGCCGATGATGATCTCCTCACCGCCGAAGAGCCGGCGCTCGGTGACCAGCTCGCCGTTGACCAGGGACCCGTTGGAGGACTTGTTGTCCTCGATGTAGAAGTTGTCCGCGCGGCGGAAGACCTTGCAGTGATAGCGGGACACCTTGGAGTCGTTCTTGATCTGGATGTCGTTGTCCCGGCCGCGACCGATGGTCAGCTTGTCCGAGGTGAACGGGTAGATCTGCTCCTCGGCGGTGCCCTCCTGGTAGATGAGCAGCGCGCGCCGCTGGGCAGCGGCCTCCTCGCCGCTGCCGGCCTCCTCCTCGGAGAGGTCCAGGCCCAGGTCGTCGTCACCGCCGACGAGGTCGATCTCGACCTCGTCACCGCCGCCCAGGATGTCCGCGGCCTCCTCGGCCTCGTCCGCCTCGAAGCCGAACTCGACGTCGACCTCGTCCTCTTCCATGCCGGCGTCCGCGACCTCGATGGAGATCTCCTCGCCGACCTCCTCCGTGGCCGCAGCGACCTGCGCGGTCGGGGAGTCGGGGAAGAGGGCGCTGACGTCCTCGCGCATGCCCGCGGCGGCCTCATGGACCTCACCGCTGTCGGGCTCGCTGTCGTCAAAGGAGACCTCGGGCTCGAACTCCTCAAACACCTCCTCCTCTTCTTCTTCCTCCTCCTCCTCTTCTTCTTCTTCCTCCTCCTCTTCCTCCTCCTCGACCTCGTGGGAGACCACGGGGCCCTCGTCCGGCGCCGGGGACACGCCGTCGTCATGACCGGCGTCCAGCGCGGCCTCCTTCCAGGAGTTGAGGGCGGACTCGAAGGAGTCGAACTCGGTCTCCAGCTCGCCGATGCGGGCCTCGGCCTTCTCAAGCTCGGTGCGGAAGCTGGCGGACGCGCCCTCGAACTCCTCATCGGACAGCTCGCCGATGATCTGGCGGAGCTGGAGCTCCTCCATCTCCTGGTCGGCGGTGGCCTTGCGGTCGGCGATCTCGTCGATCTCGGCGCGGAGGGTCAGCAGGACCTCCTCGATGTCCGGGACCAACGGCCGGATCTGGTCACCGACCTCCTGGGAGAGCGCCTCGTTCTTCACGACCACGCGCTCGATGACGGCGGTGGAGAACTTGCCCTCCTGCCCCTTCGCCTTGGTGATGAAATCCCGATACTTCGCGAACTCGGCGACGTGGTCGAGGAATGTGCTCAAAAGTTCAGCATTTTCCATGATGCAGAGACTTCTCCGAGTCGTGGGCGGTGCGGATCAGGCCGCAAAGATGCGATGACAGGTCGGGTGTCGTTGCGAACCTTGATCAGACCTGGCAGACCGAGCCCTGTTTAGTGGATGAGCCCCCTGTAAGTCAAGGGGCGGCGGGTGCGGAGGCCGAGGGGCCCCCCAAAGAATCAGTCCAAAGGGAGGTTTCCGGCGATGACGGCAGAGGTGAAGCGCGGCGGCGCCGCGCCGCGCGGGTCGCGTCGCCCACCGCATATGCCCGAAAGATGACGTCCAGCGCCAGTATCGGCAGCACCGGGCCGGGCGTCTCGCGGTAGAACAGCCAGTAGGACATCGTCCCCAGGAAGACCAGCTCGATGGCCGTGTAGCCGGCGAAGCTGCCCCAATCGCCCATCATCGCGTGACCGGCGCCCGGCCACAGCGCGGAGCCGCCCGCCACCAACCAGACCGGAGGCGCCGGGTCCAGCGCCAGATCCTGGGCCCGCTGCTCCACCACGGCGGCGGCCTGGGACAGCTCGTCGTCCAGCGCGGAGAGCGGGAGCGGCTGGCCGTTGAGCCAGGCGGACTCGACCAGGGCGACGGGGATCTCCACGATCTCGTTGCGGGTCGTCAGACGGATGGACACGCCGTCGGTGGCCAGGAACCAGCCCTCCACCTCGCCGCCGGCGACCAGCGTGAACCGGAGCTGGTCGGTGGACTCGAAGGCGCTCGCGGTGGAGAGCGCAGCCAGCAGCAGGGGCAGGCTCACATGTAGCTCCCTGGCGTCTCCGCGTCCCTCGCGAGGTTGTCGAAGCGGGTGTAACGCCCGAGGAACGCCAGCTTCGCCGTTCCGGTGGGGCCGTTTCGCTGCTTCGCGATGATGATCTCTGCCACGCCGGGCTCGGGGGTGGTGTCCGGGTTGTAGTACTCGTCGCGGTAGATGAACATGATGATGTCCGCGTCCTGCTCGATGGCCCCGGACTCGCGGAGGTCGGAGATCATCGGCCGCTTGTCGCTGCGGGACTCGACCCCACGGTTGAGCTGGGAGAGGGCGATGACCGGGATGTTCAGCTCCTTGGCGAGGCCCTTGAGGCCCCGGGAGATCGTGGAGATGACCTGCTCCCGGGAGATGTTGCCGTCGCCGCTGGCCCCCATGAGCTGGAGGTAGTCGATCATGATGAGGCCCAGGTTGCCGTGCTCGGCGGCCAGCCGGCGCGCCCGGGAGCGCAGCGCCGTGATCGAGAGGCCCGGGGTGTCGTCGATCCACAGAGGCGCGTGGTAGAGCACCTCGGAGGCGTCCTCCAGGCGCGGCCAGTCCTCATCGCGGGACAGCATGCCGGTGCGGACGCGACCGGCGTCCACCCGGGCCTGGGCGCAGAGCATGCGGGTGGCGAGCTGGCCCTTGCTCATCTCCAGGGAGAACACGCCGACGCCAGCCCCGGCCCGGACCGCGACGTTCTGGGCGATGTTCAGCGCCAGCGCGGTCTTGCCCATGGCGGGCCGCGCCGCGAGGATGATGAGATCTGAGCGCTGGAGCCCGGCGAGCATCCGGTCGAGGTCGACGTAGCCGGTGGGGATGCCGGTGACCTCGCCCCGGCGCTCGGAGAGCATCTCCAGCCGCTGCCACTCCTCGTCGATGACCTCGCCGAGCTGGGACCAGTCGCGCTTGTTGCCCTGCTGGGACACCTCGAAGATGCGGCGCTCAGCGAAGTCGAGCAGCTCCGGCAGCTCATCGGTGCCCTGGTAGACCTTCTGGCTGATCTCGCCGCTGGCCTGGAGCAGGCGGCGTCGGACGGCCTTCTCTCGGACGATGCCCGCGTAATACCCGAGGTTCTCGGTGGTGGGGACCTGCTCGGGCAGCGAGGTGGCGTAGGCCAGCCCGCCGAAGTCCTCGGCCTGGCCCGTCGACATCATGTGGTCGGCGAGGCCCAGCACGTCGAGCGGCTCGTTGCGGTTGGCCCGCTCGAGCATCAACCGCCAGATCGCCCCGTGCGCGGAGCTGTAGAAGTCGTCCGCAGAGAGGACCTCTGCGATCGCGGGGACCTGGGCGAAGTCCAGCAGCAGCCCGCCGAGCACGGCGCGCTCGGCCTCCAGCGACTGCGGAAACTGCCGGTTCAGCTCCTGATCCGCCACGCGAAACGGCCTCCGACAAGACGTGCGCCCCCACGAGGGAGACCTCGCGGGGGCGCCGCCCCAGGTTCAGGTGCGTCTACTCGCGGATGACGTAGACCTTGAGGCTGGCCTTGACGCCCATCGGCAGCTTGATCTCCACATCGAACGCACCGATCTGGCGGATCGGCTCGTCGAGCTGGATGTCGCGCCGGTCGAGCTCGACGCCGTGCTGCTCGTAGAGGGCGTCCGCGATGTCGCGGTTGGTCACCGAGCCGAAGAGGCGGTCCTCTTCGCCGACCTGCCGCTTGATGGACACCGCGGTGGTGGCCAGTAGCTCCGCCTTGGCGTTGGCCTGGGAGAGCATCTTCTGACGCTTGTGGGCGGTGACCATCTTCTGGTGCTCGAGGCGCCGCACGTTCCGCTCGTCTGCGCGAACCGCCAGGCCCCGGGGGATGAGGAAGTTGCGGCCGTAGCCGTCGGCGACGTTGACGACATCGCCGACCGAGCCGACGTTCACCACGTCGTGCTGAAGGATGACCTTCATCTTGATCTCCTGAAAGAGGTGGGGTTCAGCTCGAGGCCTCGGAGTCGGACTGGCTGCCGGAGCTGCTGTCCTCGCTCTCGTCGTCGTCGTCGGAGGGGCGGGCCTTGGTGGTGCGGTGCTCGGCGGCCGCCGACAGGGCGGTCTCGACGTCCACGTCCGTGTCCAGCTTCACCGAGAGGAACCGCATCAGGTTGCTGTCGATGCGCAGGTTGCGCTCCAGCTCGACGATGGTCTCGGTGGGGGCCAGGTAGTGGACGTAGACGTAGTGTCCCTTGGAGTTCTTCTTGATCGGGTAGGCCAGCTTGCGCTTGCCCCAGTCGTCGACGTTGAGGATGTGGCCCTCAAAGCGCTCGATGATCGAGTTGAACTTCTCCTGGATGGCCTTGAGGATGTCCTCGGAGGCCTCAGGCTTGACGATGTAGATGGTCTCGTACTCGGTGTATCGCATGGTCAGTTCACCCGATGACTAGAAGGAGATGAGCGCGCCATAGTGGGCGAGGAGCGGCGCGATCACCAGGGCCACGACGCTCATGAGCTTCACCAGGATGTTGAGGGAGGGGCCAGCGGTGTCCTTGAAGGGGTCGCCCACGGTGTCGCCCACGACGGCCGCCTTGTGGGCCTCGGAGCCCTTCGGGTGGACGTCGCCGTTCTTCATCTTGTAGCCGCCGCCCTCGAAGGACTTCTTGGCGTTGTCCCAGGCGCCGCCCGCGTTCGACATGAACAGGGCGAGGAGGACGCCGCTGACGGTGACGCCGGCGAGCAGGCCGCCGAGCGCCTCCGGGCCCATCGTGAAGCCGATGATGACCGGGCTGAGCACGCCGAGCGCACCCGGGAGGATCATGCGGCGCAGCGCGGCCTTGGTGGAGATGTCGACGCAGCGCGCGGTGTCCGGCGCGGCCGTGCCCTCGAGCAGGCCCGGGATCTCGCGGAACTGGCGGCGGACCTCCTCGATCATGTCCATCGCCGCCTCACCGACCGCGTTCATCGCGAGCGAGGAGAAGAGGTAGGGGAGCATGCCGCCGAGGAAGATGCCGGCCATGACCTCGGGCTTGCTGATGTTGATGCCGTCGATGTGCGCCTGCTGCGTGAACGCGGCGAACAGCGCGAGGGCGGTCATCGCCGCCGACCCGATGGCGAAGCCCTTGCCGATGGCGGCGGTGGTGTTGCCGACGGCGTCGAGCATGTCGGTGCGCTCGCGGACCTCCGCCTTCTGGTGGCTCATCTCCGCGATGCCGCCCGCGTTGTCCGCGATGGGGCCGTACGCGTCGACGGCGAGCTGGATGCCCGTGGTGCTGAGCATGCCGAGCGCGGCGATCGCCACGCCGTAGAGGCCGGCGAAGTGCGCGGCGCCCATGACGCCGACCGCGATGAGGATGATCGGCACGGCCGTCGACTGCATCCCGAGGCCGAGGCCCGCGATGATGTTGGTCGCGTAGCCCGTCTTGGACTGCTCCGCGATGCCGTTGACCGGGCCCTTGCCCATCGAGCAGTAGTACGAGGTGATCATGCCGACGAAGACACCGGTGATCAGGCCGACGACGGTGGCGATGCCCACGTGGGTCCACATGACCGCGACCTCACGCCCGCCGATGGTCGTGATCGCGCCGGAGGCCGGCCAGAAGTACTTCGCGAGGCCGAACGTCGCGGCGGCCATCACGAACGCGGCGCCGAACGCGCCGATGTCGAGCGCCACCTGCGGGTTGCCGCCCTCCTTGGTCTTCACGAAGAAGGTGCCGATGATCGAGGCGACGATGCCGACGCCCGCGATGATGAGCGGGAGGATGATCGGGCCCATGCCGGTCGCCTCGTTGGCGACCGCGGGGTAGCCCATGCCGAGGACCATCGCGCCGACGATCGCGCCGACGTAGGACTCGAAGAGGTCGGCGCCCATGCCCGCGACGTCGCCGACGTTGTCGCCGACGTTGTCCGCGATGACGGCCGGGTTGCGCGGGTCGTCCTCGGGCAGCCCCGCCTCGACCTTGCCGACGAGGTCGGCGCCGACGTCGGCGGCCTTGGTGTAGATGCCGCCGCCGACGCGCGCGAACAGCGCGATCGAGCTCGCGCCCATCGAGAAGCCGGTCACCACGTTCAGGGCCAGGGACAGGTTGTCCTTGAAGACCACGCCCGTGTAGATGAGGAAGAGGCCCGCGAGGCCGGTGAGGGCGAGGCCGACGACGCTCATGCCCATCACCGCGCCGCCGGAGAAGGCCACATCCAGGGCGGCCGGCAGGCCGATGCGGGCGGCCGCGGTCGTGCGCACGTTGGCGAGGGTGGCCACGCGCATGCCCGCGTAGCCGGCCAGGCCCGAGGCGATGGCGCCCACCACGAAGGAGACCGCGATGAGGGGGCTCTGGCTGTCGCCGGACAGGTTCGCGATGCCCAGGAGCACGGCGACGACGACCACGAAGCCGGCGAGCACCTTGTACTCGCGGGCCAGGAAGGCCATCGCGCCCTCCTGGATGCGCCCGGCGATCTCCTGCATCTCGGCGCTGCCGGCGTCCTGCTTGGAGACCCATGAGGATTTCCAGAACGCGTAGGCGAGCGCCGCGAGGCCCGCTCCAGGGATGAGGTAGGTCAGGGTGTCCACTCTATGAATCTCCTCCGGTCGGTGGGACCGTTGGGGCTGCGCTGTCCGCAGCGGGTGCTGGCTGCGGCGCGTTGCGCGTGCGGATGTTGTAGGTGTTCATGGCTGCGGTCAGGCCCTCCGTGAGGATGGCCTCCACCGCGTCGGTGGCCCGGTCGACGCAGTCGGACAGGCCGTCTCGCTGCGCGGGGCTCCACTTGCCGAGCACGTAGTCAGCGGTGTCCCAGCCCTCGGGGGGACGGCTGACGCCGACCCGCACCCGGGCATAGCCGCTGTCGGGCAGGTGCGTGTTGAGGTCCCGGAGGCCGTTGTGCCCCCCGTGCCCGCCGCCGCGCTTGACCCGGATCGTGCCGAAGGGCAGGTCGACCTCGTCGTGGACCACGACGAGCCGGTCGGTCCCCTGCTTGTAGAAGCCGAGGAGCGACCGGGTGGGCTGGCCGGAGCGGTTCATGTAGGACTGCGGCTTGGCCAGGACCGCCCGCTCACCGCGCACCTGCCCGTCGCCCACGAGGGCCCCGAGCTGGCTGCGATCACAGGAGATGCCCCAGCGCTCGGCGAGGCGATCAACGACCAGGAAGCCCGCGTTGTGGCGGGTCTCCTCGTACTTTCGCCCCGGATTGCCGAGCCCGACGATGAACCACATCGGAGATCAGGCCTCTGCTTCTTCTTCGTCTTCCTCGTCGCCATCGGACGCGGCGGCGTCGATACGCCGCCCCGCGATCGCGACGACGTTGAAGTCGTTGTCGAAGACGAAGGTGCAGCCCTGGGGGGGCACGAGGTCGGAGATGCGGCGGAACTCGCCCAGCCCGATGGACCGGATGTCGACCGGGATCTCAGCGGGGATGTCGGCCGGCAGGCAGCGCACCTTGAGCTCGCGGCGCAGGAGCTGGAGCTTCCCGCCGACCTCCATGCCCTTGGCGCGGCCGTGGGGCCTCACCGGCACGAAGACCACCACCTGCTCGTCCCCGCGGATCTCCACGAAGTCGACGTGCACGAGGCTGCGGCTGACGGGGTGCTTCTGGGTGTCCTTGAGCAGGCACTGGCGGGCCTGGCCGTCCACGCTGATCTCAAGGATGGTGTTGAAGTTCCCGGACCGGCGGAAGATGAGGGTCAGCTCAGCCGGGTCGAGGGAGATGTGAAGGGGCGGGTCGCCGGCGCGGTAGATGAGGCCCGGGACATGGCCGGTGGCGCGGAGCTTGCGCGCGGCGCCCTTGCCGAAGTCGTCACGCGCGTTCGCCTGCAACGGAGCGGTAGGCATCTCGTTCAATCCCTATGCGTGGGCGGAGTCCACTCGCCCGAAACAGAGCCGAAGCTGTTCACCCCGATGCCCGATGGAGGGCGCGGGGCCTGCGGCGGCGACCTTGGACTCCGGGGGTCGCTCGATGCCAGCGCCACCGCGCCTGCATCCTGTGACCGACCCCGGCCGCACCGCAGCGACACGGAGGGGAGTCCGTGTCGGGACCGGGCTCGTATCGACCCTACGGGGCGCTGTCAAGCGCTGAGGGCGCTCAGACCTGGAAGAGGCGGGACACCGAGTCGGCGTGGTGGATGGACCGGATGGCCTCCGCCAGCAGATCCGCGATGCTGCAGGGCTTGATGCGGCCCGTGTCCAGCGCCGCCTGGGAGAGCGGGATGGTGTCGGAGACGACCACCTCCTCCAGGGCGCTGTTGGCGATCCGGTCGACCGCAGGCTCGGAGAGCACCGCGTGGGTCGCCGCCGCCATCACCCCGCTGGCCCCGGCGCCGATCAGCGCCGAGGCGGCCTTGGTCAGGGTGCCGGCGGTGTCGATCATGTCGTCGACGAGCACCGCGTAGCGGTCCTTCACGTCGCCGACCACGTTCATGACCTCCGCCACGTTGGGCCCGGAGCGACGCTTGTCGACGATCGCCAGCCCCGCCCCGAGGTGCTTGGCGTAGGCCCGGGCCCGCTCGACCCCCCCGGCGTCGGGGGAGACCACCACCAGATCATCGCGCTGGGCCAGCTTGGTGCGCAGGTAGCGGATGAGCTTGGTGGAGGCGTAGAGGTTGTCCACGGGGATGTCGAAGAAGCCCTGGATCTGCGCGGCGTGCAGATCGATGGTCAGCACCCGGTTGAAGCCTGCGGCGGTGATCAGGTCGGCCACCAGCTTCGCGGTGATCGGCGCGCGGGGCGCGACCTTGCGGTCCTGGCGCGCGTAGCCGTAGTACGGCACGACCGCGGTGAGCCGCCCGGCGCTGGCCCGCTTGCAGGCGTCGCCCATGATGAGCAGCTCCATCAGGTGGTCGTTCGCCGGCCTGCAGGTGGACTGGATCAGGTACACGTCGCGCCCGCGAACATTGTCCGAGATCTCGACCTGCACCTCCAGGTCCGCGAAGCGGGAGACCTTGACGTCTCCCAGCCTCGTGCCCAGGTGATCCGCGATGGCCTGGGCCAGGGCGGGGTTGGCGTTGCCGGTGAACAGCTTGATCTCGCCGTACATGCGCTCTCTCAGGGCTTTGTTGGGCGTCGGTGGGGCCCGGAGAGGCTGGGGCGGCAGGATTCGAACCTGCGAATGCTGGGATCAAAACCCAGTGACTTACCACTTGTCGACGCCCCAGCATGGGCGGAAGGGCCGCTCTCCGAACAGGGGCGTCTTCTACTGCCTCGGGCCCGGTGTGACAAGTCCGGGATCCAGCTCACCGCGCGCCGATCAGGATCCCGCTGATCTCCGGGTCGTGCACCCACGGCTGAAACGTGGGATCCGACCGGACGCGGTCGGCGAGCGGCGCCCCCCCGGCAGCCACCGCCCGGGTCAGGTGCGCCGCGAGGGCCGCGCGATCCCCTCCCCGCGCGTCGAGGTGGGCCAGACGCCAGGACAGCTCCGCCACGCAGGGGTCGTGCCCGGCCTCCAGGCACCCGGTCAGCGCCGCCTCGGTGACCGCGCGGGCCTCGGGGAGCTGCCCGCTCGCCTCCAGGATGCGGCCCCGCTCGGCCAGGATCTCGGGCGCGTCGCCCTCCAGCGCCGCGAGCGCCTCGGGGAGCAGGCCCCGGGCTGCCAGGGCGTTGGCCAGGTTCAGTCGCGGGGCGCTCAAGGTGGGGTCCTCCGCCAAAGCCCGTCGCCACAGGGCCTCGGCCTCAGCGGAGGCCCCCTGGAGCATGGCGAGCCGGCCCTGGTCGGTGAGCGCCGCCGGGGTGGCGGGGAGCGCCGGGTCGGCGGCGAGGCGCTCGGCGGCCGCGATGAGCGGGGCACGAGGCCCTCCGGGGGGCGCCCCCTCGGCGCGGTCCACCGCGAGGCGAAGGCGCAGCGCCGCAGCCTCCGCGCCCCCGAGGCCACGCAGCGCCCCCTCGGCGTCATCCGGGCGGCCCGCCTCGACGCAGCAGGCCGCGACCTCGATCGACACCACCCCGGCGCGGGCCCCCTCGTCGCAGGCCCCGACCGGGTCCCCTGCCCCGGCCCGGAGCTGCGCGCTCCAGGCCCGCAGCTCGACGTCGTCCTCCACCAGAGGCGCGGCCCGGTCCAGCGCCGCCAGCGCCACGTCAGGGGCCCCCAGGGAGAGCGCGGAGGCGGCCAGCCCGAGCTGCGCCCGGGGGTCCTCCGGGGCCCGCTGCGTGGCCTCCCGGCACCACCCCAGCGCCTCGGGGCGCGCGCCTGCGCCAAGCAGGCAGCGGTTCACCCACAGCTCAGGCAGCTCGTCCAGGAGCAGCCCGGCCTCGAAGGCGGCCAGGGCGGCCTCCGGGGCCCCCCGATGCAGGTGCAGCAGCCCCTCCACGAGCTGCCCCTCGGCGCCCCGGGCGTCGGGGGGCACGGTCTCCAGCGCCACCTCTGCCTCATCCAGCCGATCCAGCCGCACCAGCGCCCGCGCCAGGCGCTGGACGCGGGTCGCGTCCAGCTCCGCCTGCTGCCAGGCCTCCACCGCCCCCGTCATGTCCCCCGCCGCCCATGCGGCGTCCCCCCGCTCCACCGGCCCCGCGCAGGCCACCAGCAGCGCCAGGATCAGCGGACCCTCCGCAGGTGCTTCACCGCCGCCCGCAGGCCGTCCACCGTCAGGGGGTGCATGGGGAAGAGCTGGCCGATGGCGCGGACCGTGGGGTGGTTCCAGTACCGCTCGGGGTCGGGGTTGAGCCAGACGCTGGAGGGGCAGCGGGCCGACAGGCGCCGCAGCCAGTCGAGGCCAGATGGAGAATTGTCCCCGAACCCCGCATAGTTGGAGAACAACTCCCAAGGCGCCATCGAGGCATCCCCGACCATGATGAGGCGGTGCTGAGGGGTGAGCTGCGCGAGCACGTCGCGGGTGGGCTGGCGCTCGAAGTTCTCGTAGTCGGTGTAGAGCCAGTTGTAGACGCAGTTGTGGAAGTAGTAGTGCTCGAAGGTCTTGAAGGTCTTCAGCTCCTGGGCGGCGGTGAAGAGCTGGGAGACGAGCTTGTAGTGGGGCGCCATCGAGCCCCCCGCGTCCATCATCAACACCAGCCGCACCCGGTTGGCCCGCTCCCGATCGAAGACGAGGTCGATCTCGCCGCCGTTGCGCGCGGTCTCGCTGATGGTCTCGTCCAGATCGAGGACCTCGGTGCCCTCGCGGGCGAGCTTGCGCAGGGCCCGCAGCGCCACCTTCATCTGGCGCACGTCCAGGGTGAGGTCGGTGCGGTAGTTGGCCCAGGCCCGATCCTGCATGGCGATGCCCGCGCGCCCGCCGCTGCTGGCCCCGCCGACCCGCACGCCCTGGTTGGCCCGCCCGCTGTTGCCGTAGGGCGAGGTGCCGCCGGTGCCGACCCAGCGGTTGCCGCCCTCGTGGCGGCTCTGCTGCTCGTCCAGGGTCTTGCGCAGCGCCTCCATCAGGGCCTCCAGGCTCTCGAAGCCGTGGACGCCCGCCTCGCGGTTCTCGTCGAAGATCCGGGGGTTGTTCAGCCAGGCGTCGAGCGCTGCCTTCAGCTCGGGGTGCAGCTCGACCCCCGCGAAGCTGGCGTTGAAGGCGAGGTCGAAGGCGTCGTAGTGCGCCTCGGTGTGGACGAGCAGGGCCCGCGCCAGGCGGTAGACGCCGTCCAGATCGCGGGCGAGGCCCTTCCGAAGCCCGTCGAGGAAGGCCAGCCACTCGTTGAGGCCGACCGGCACGCCCTTGGCGCGCAGGTTGAACAGGAGCGGCTGGAAGATCCGGCCCGCCGCCTCCGCCATCACATGCCCCGACGGCGGCGGGAGGCCAGCAGCTCCAGGTCATCCTCCTGCTTGAGCAGGACCCCCAGGAAGGGCATGGAGCCCCGGATCCGATCGACGTCCACCCCCGCGCGGGCCAGCACGATGAGCCAGTCCAGAAGCTCGGAGGTGGAGGGCTTCTTGCGCATGCCGTCGAGCTTGCGCAGGGCGTAGAAGCGGTCCAGCGCGGCCTTGACCAGCTGCTCGTCCAGCTCGGGGTGGTGGACGCTCACGATCTGCGAGAGCCGGTCGCGATCGGGGAAGGCGATGTAGTGGAACACGCAGCGCCGCAGGAACGCGTCGGGCAGCTCCTTCTCGGCGTTGGAGGTGATGAGGGTCACCGGGCGGAAGCGGGCCTCGACGGTCTCGTCCAGCTCGGGGATCGTGAACCGCATCTCGTCCAGCTCGCGGAGCAGGTCGTTGGGGAACTCCAGATCGGCCTTGTCGATCTCGTCGATGAGCAGGACCACGCGCTGCTCGCTGGCGAAGGCCTGCCCCATCGGGCCGTAGCGGATGTAGCGCCGGATGTCGGAGACGTCGCCGTCGCCGAAGCGGGCGTCGTTCAGGCGCTGGACGACGTCGTAGGTGTAGAGGCCCTCGACCGCCTTGGTGGTCGACTTGATGTGCCAGGTGATGAGCGGCATGCCCAGGGCCTCGGCCACCGCGTAGGCCAGCATGGTCTTGCCGGTGCCCGGCTCGCCCTTGACCAGCAGCGGGCGCTCCAGGGCGACGGCCGCGTTCACCGCGGCGGTGAGGTCGGGATCCGCGATGTAGCGGCTGGCCCCGTCAAAGCGGGCGAAGTCAAGCATGGGTCCGCGCTCCTCGCAGGCGATGGGGCGCCCGCTCCCCTCCCCTCTAACCGGTCGGGATCGCCGGGGCGCGGCGCTTGCCGTGGACACCGCGCTTGGCTAGAGCGCATGCGACGCCGTCCAACGCACCACAACGGGACGCATAAGGAACACCTTGGAAAACAACCTCGCCGTATTGATCGACTTCGAGAACATCGCCACAGGCGTCGAGAAGGAGGGCCTGGGCAAGCTCGACATCGGCCTGATCATGAACCGCCTCCGGGAGAAGGGCCGGCTGCTGGTCGCCCGCTCCTACGCCGACTGGGGCCGCTACGCCCGCTACAAGAAGAGCCTGCTGTTCGAGGGGGTCTCGCTGCATGAGCTGAGCGCCCACGGCATGAACGACAAGAACCGCGCCGACGTGGCGCTGGTCGTCGACTGCATGGAGTTGGCCTTCACCAAGGACTACGTCGACACCTTCGTCATCGTGTCCGGGGACTCCGACTTCACGCCGCTGATCACCAAGCTGCGCGAGCTGAACAAGCGCGTGCTCGGCTGCGGCACCCGGCGCAGCACGTCCCGCCTCATCGTCGAGGCCTGCGACGAGTTCGTCTTCTACGACACGCTGCGCAAGCAGCGCACCACCCGCTCCCGCCGCGGGCGCGACGACTCCACGAACGAGCTGTCCCGCGAGGAGGCGATGGAGCTGGTCACCGAGGCCCTGGAGTCCATCCAGCGCGACGACCCCGCGCCGGTGTTCTCCTCCATCCTCAAGGAGCACATCCTGCGCAAGGAGCCTGCGTTCTCCGAGAACGATCTGGGCTTCACCTCGCTCACCCGCTTCCTGGAGTTCTGCCAGCGCCAGGGCATCGTCCGCCTGGAGAAGGACCACAAGGGCGGCGGCTACCGGGTCGACACCCCGGACGCCGCCGAGGCCCAGCCCAACGACAAGCCCCTGACCGAGCTGGGCGGTGAGGCCCGGCGCATGTACGACCTGCTCGCCGGCGAGGAGCTGGAGCCGCTCACCCGCGCCCTGCGCGCGCAGCTCTGCGCCGAGCTGGTCGCGGACGTGGCCGAGCGCGCCGAGTCCAAGCGCCGGGTGAACCTGCAGTGGGTCACCCAGGATCTGGTCAAGAAGCACAAGAACAACCCCGCGCTGTCCAGCCGCCGCATCAAGAGCCTGGTCAACGCGCTGCACCGGGGAATGGTGTTCCTGCACTCCGACGGCGACCCGGTGCGCTCGTTCTTCGCGTCGTTCGAGATCAGGAAGACCGCGCCCGAGCTGATGGGCGTCCTCGATCAGGTCTACCTCAAGCGCCTGCGCGAGTTGGGGGTCAAGCTTGGGAAGCAGACCGCCGACCTCGCCGAGCTGCTGTTCGACGATCGCGGCAGGACCCGGGCCATCGAGGAGATCATCGCCTGGGAGCTGACCGGCCCTGACGGCGGCGACAAGGGCAAGGGCCCGAAGAACGGCGGCCGCCGCAACGGCAAGCCTGAGAAGGCGCAGCCCGAGGCGCCCCCGAAGGACGAGCCCGCCAAGGCGTCCGCGGCACCCGAACCCGCCCCGGAGCCCGCCGAGAAGGCCCCCGAGAAGGCGTCAGAGAAGACCCCTGAGAAGGCCGCAGAGGCGTCCTCCCGGAAGCGCCGCTCGCGCTCCCGCAAGCCCAAGGAGGCCCCCGCTGAGGCGGCCCCCGCTGAGACGGCCCCCGCCGAGGAGCCCCCCGCCGAGGTCGTGGCCGAGGCGCCCGCCGAGGAGCCCGCTCCCCGGAAGCGCCGCTCCCGCGCCTCCAAGCCCAAGGAGACCCCCGCTGAGGAGGCCCCTGCTGCGGAGGCCCCGTCCGAGGCCTCCGCCGAGGCGGAGCCTGCGGACGACGAGTCGGCCGACGACAGCGCCAACCGGAAGCGCCGCAAGCCGCGCCGCAAGAAGGTGACGGAGGCCCCCGCGAAGGAGCCCCCCGCCGAGGATTGATCAGGCGGTGATCTGCCGCACCAGGCGCACCGCGTCGGGATCCCCTGTGATCGCGGTGGTGTGCTCGGCGATGGCCCGAAGCTGCGGCTCCGACAGCGGCCGGTCCAGAAGGCTCACGTCGATGGCCAGGCCCCACTGCTCGAAGTCGCGGTGCTGGGAGCGCAGGTTGTTGGCTTCAGCCTCGTAGATCGCGTCGTCGAGGGCCTTCTTGGTGCCCCGCTCCGTGGAGTGGGCCACCATGAGCACCGCCCGGCCGTCGTGGTGGCCGTCCACCATCGAGATCCGGGTGCGGGGCGAGAACACGCACTCCCGGATCGCGGCGTGGTGGGAGAAGGTGAGCTGGGTGCGGGCCACCCGCTTCGCGATGCGGGGCTGGGCCTCCTGGGTCGCCGCCCCGATGTGCGGGGTGGTGGCGATGCGGGGCTCGTCAGCGTAGGGGTTGGCCCAGCCCGGCCCGTTGCCCCGCGGCTCCTCGGGGTAGACGTCCACCGCCGCGCGCCGGATGGCCCCGGAACGCACCGCCTCGAGCAGATCCTCGGTGCTGTGCAGGAAGCCCCGGGAGAGGTTGAGGAACAGGCGAGGGCTGTTCTGAGGCCGGCCCTGGCCGGTGGAGAGCAGCAGCTCCCGGGTGAGGCAGCCGGCGTTGGACGCCCCGGACACGTCGGTGGCCGAGAGGTGGACCGTCACCGCGTCCGCGCCGCGGAACAGGGTCTCCATGGAGTCCGCCAGGGTCCACCCCATCTCCTGGCCCACCTCCTGGGCCACGGTGCGGTTGTCGTAGAAGATCACCTCCATGCCCAGAGCGTCGGCCACCCGGGCCACCGAGCGCCCGATGTTGCCCAGGCCCAGCACGCCCAGCACCTTGTCGCGGATCTCGTAGCGCTCGTCGCTGGACTTCTCCCACACCCCGGCGGCGGTCGCCGGACAGGTCTCGTACAGCCGGCGGGAGAGCCCCACGAGGTGGCCCACGACCAGCTCGACGACCGAGCGGCCGTTGGAGACGGGGTCGTTGAAGACCAGGATCCCCCGATCGGCGGCGGCCTGCTTGTCGATGGAGTCGTCGCCGATGGAGCAGAGCTGGATGGCCACGAGGTCGTCGGCCGCCTCGATCACCCGCCGGGTCACCGGGACCCGCGAGCGCTTGAAGAGCACGTGGGGGCGGTGCTCGGCCATCAGGGCGATCAGCTCGTCCTCGTCGGGGCTGCGATCGACGCGGGTGACCTGGAAGCCGCCGGCGGTCAGCCGCTCGTCCAGGGCGGAATGGGGCTTCTCGACGATCATCGCCCGGGTCAGCGGGCCGGTAAGGATGCGGGGCACTTGGCACTCCGAAGACGTGAGGTCAGGCTGCCGCTGGTAGCCTGTCGCCGAGCCGCCCACAAGCCGGAGCGGCGGACGAGCGGAGCGCCGCTATGGAGATCTTCATCGTCGATGTCCCCTCCGGGCTGGTGGACGCGTCGAGCGACCCGCCCCGCTCCACCCTCCCGCTGGCTGCCCTCGATCGCCTGCCCCCCCGGGTCGTGCCGGCGGCGCTGGTGGCCGGGGATCGGGCCGCCCTCGATCGCGCCGAGGCCGCGCTGGGCTACCGCTTCTCTGCGCGGGCGTTCTTCCGTGAGGGCGATCCCATCGGCATCTTCGATGCCCTGTTCTCCTTGGTGCCGCCAGGGGTGGACGCCGCGCTCTACGTCAGCGACCGCCCCGACGCCCCAGCCCTGATCCGCGAGCTGGACGCGACCACCCACGTCCCGGTGCGCCACCTCCGGGGCCCCGCCGCGCCGCTCATCGCGCGCCTCGGCGCCGGGGGGATCGGGCTCCTGGGCCTGTGGGAGGAGGCCCGTTGGTGAGGCGCACCCCCGGGACCCGGGTTAGGGCTGGTGAGGGTCCCCCTCTCCCACCACCGGGCCCTGTAAGGATTCCCGCATTAGCCCGTGTTAGGGTTGCTGTTGCCTGTCTGGGGAAGTCGATTTGCGAGGTGAGGCTGCACCGCCCCTGGCTGAGGGTCGCTACCGATTGATCTCGGTGCTCGGGGTCGGTGGCATGGCCACCGTGTACCGGGGCTTCGACGCTCGACTCCAGGTATATCGCGCGATCAAGGTGCTCTCTCCGGCGCTGGCCAAGCGCAAGAGCCTCAAGTCCCGCTTCGAGGCCGAGGCCTCCACGATGGCGATGCTGCACCACCGCAACATCGTCTCGGTCCACGACATCGGCTCGGACGGCAACCGCATCTTCATCGTGATGGAGATGGTCGAGGGCGGCTCCCTGCTCGACCGGGTGCGGGAGTGCGGGCCCATCCCGCCCAAGATGGCGACGGAGGTCACCATCAAGATGCTCGACGCCTTGAAGGTGGCCCACTCCCGCGGCGTCGTGCACCGGGACATCAAGCCCCACAACATCCTGCTGACCACCGACGGCGACATCCGCATCACCGACTTCGGCATCGCCCAGATGCGCCGCTGGGAGGACGAGGACGACGGCCTCACCAAGACGGGCGCGGTGATGGGCACCTGGGGCTTCATGGCGCCCGAGCAGCGCCAGGACGCCAAGAGCGTCGACCAGCGCGCCGACGTCTACTCGGTGGGGGCCACCCTCTACTCGATCCTCACCGACAAGACCCCGGTGGACCTGTTCGCGGCGGACATGGACGAGTCGATGATGTCGGACATCGATCCTCGGATCGGCGACATCATCAAGAAGGCCACCCGCTACAACCGCGAGGAGCGCTACGAGGACGCGGCGGCCATGGCCAAGGCCTGCCGCGAGGCCCTGGAGGATCTGCCCGACGACCCGCCGGAGACCCCGCCCCTCGCGCTGCCGCCCAAGCACGACAACACCTTCGACCGCATCGACCCCCGCACCATCGGCCGCGCCGCGCCTGGCGGCATCGCGGGGAACACCAGCATCGGTGGCTACGAAGACGGCGACATGGAGTCGGACTTCGACTCCGATCTGGACAGCGACGTCGACGGCATCGCCTCCGAGCCCAACCGGGGCGGCACGATCGTCCCCGCCGGGCACGACTACCCGGGCATCGACCAGGCCACCACCGGCGAGACCGCGGTGCCCGAGGACACGGGCATCGTCGACGACCTGCCCATCCAGGGCCACCTGCCGCCCCCCCGCCCCGCCGGGGCCGCCCCCAACATCGCGCAGCTCCGCCCGGCCCGCCTGCTGACCCCCGCGCCGCTGCCGCCGGTCGACGAGCCCACCGAGGAGGAGTCCCTCCCCCCCGGCCCGCCGCTCCGGCCCCTCGAGACCCGGCCGCCGACCACCGCCTCCGAGAGCCGCCCGCTCTCCATTGAGTTCTGGATCACGGCGAGCATCGCGGCGCTGGCCCTGGTCGCGCTGATCCTCATCCTGGTGGTGGTGGTCCCGCGGCAGAACGCGACCTCAGACACCCCCCCCGAGGACGGCCTCACCCAGCCTGAGGACCCCGTGGGGCCCATCGACGTGGGGCCCGTTGATCCGGTGTTGGACCCGCCCGTCGACCCGCCCGTCGACCCGCCCGTCGACCCGCCGAAGGACCCCCCGCCCAAGGATCCGCCGGTCGAGTCCCCGAAGGACCCCCCGCCCCGGAACCCGGCCACCGACGACCCCAAGGATCCGCCCAAGGACCCGCAGGTGGGGACCCCCAAGGACCCGGACGACGGCGTCGCCGAGGTCGATCCGACGCTCAACGTCAAGCCGGCCAGCATCGTCCACAAGCCGCCCGCCACGGCCAAGCTGAACAACCCGCTTGTGATCGCGGTCACCCTGCCCGAGCCCGGCTGGACGGTGACCCTGTTCTACCGGCCCAGCGGCGGCGGCGCGTACCAGCGCACGCCCATGCGGGGCAGCGGGACCAGCTACTCCGCCCAGATCAAGATCGACGGCACCTACACCAGCGGCCTCCAGTACCACGTCAAGGCCGACCCCCCTGGCGGCGGTCCCTCGCTGACCTACAAGAACGGGTTCAGCCCCCAGTACGTGGGGGTGTCCCAGTAGGCGCGCCGCCTCGGGCGGTTCAGCCCATCACCTCGGCGACGTCCAGCTCGATGACCAGGCGCACGTAGGTCACCAGCACCTCGGAGACCATGTCGGGGATGAGCAGCACCCGGTGGTGCCGCAGGTCCCGGGAGACCAGCAGCGAGAGGGCGTCCACGTCCAGCTCCTCGCGCTCACAGATCCACCGCCGGGCGCACTGGATGGCCGCCTTGGCCACCCGGGGGGAGACGTTGAGACCGTCGTCCACCAGCCGTTCACAGACCTCTCGCACCAGCATGTCCAAGGAGAACAGCGACCGGTCACGGGTGCGGAAGGTCGGCTCAGAGGCGCCAGGGAGTCCGGGGATGGTCATGGGGGCTCCGGTTCCCTGACATGGTGACCCAAACGGGCCCCACAGGTCCAGCCCCCAGGATCAGAAGCTCACCTGGCCCCAGAGGCGCACCGTATCATTGGGGATGGAGGCCCCGAATGTCTCCAGGCGCAGCACATATCCGCCGCCCAGCCGGAGGTGATCCTCCAGCCAGTGGGTGGTGACGCCGAACACGCCGATCATCACGTCGCCGTTGTCCTGGGTGTCGGTGTCGTCGTCGAACAGCTCGAACCGCGCCACCGGCTCCACCGGGCCCACGGCGTAGCCCACCTGCCCGAAGGCGCCCCACCGGCGGGTCTGCACGAGCACCGCGGGCTCGTAGACCTCGGAGAGGGTCGGGGTGAGCTGGTCCATGTGGGCCTCGGCCAGCACGGTGAGCCCGGACACGCGGAAGATGAGATCGCCGCCGTAGGACAGGGTGCGCGTCGCCGCCTGGGGGTTGAACAGGGCACCCCCGCCCACCCCCAGGGTCCAGCGCTCCACCGGGCCATAGGTGCGATACGGGTCGCCCGGACCGAGGGTGTACTCCAGCCGCCCGGCGAGCATCACGCCGGGGTCGGTGTCCCCGAACAGCGAGTCGTTGCCGTTGAACACGCCCACCCGGGCGCGGGCGCCGAAGGCCTGGACGTCCGCCAGGACGCCGACCTCGCGGAAGGGCCCCAGGTGGTTGGAGGCGATCGTGCGCTCCTGGAAGGCGAGTTCCCGGCTGGAGATGAGGTTCTCCCGGCCATACGGGACCCGCTGCGTGCCGAAGACGACGCGCGTGGAGATCCGCTCGGGGTCCCCGAAGGTGTAGGCGCCATACGCGTCAATGATGCCGATGCGCTGGTTGGTCAGGTCCGAGATGATGGGGTCCGCGCCGCTGGAGACGCCGACCACCACCCCGTAGTCCAGGCGCTCCCACTCGCCGGTGAAGCCCACCCGGGCGCGCCGCAGCTTGAAGCCAGGGTCGTCCTCGGGGTCACCGTAGCCGGCGGGGTCGGCCTGGGCGGCGACGTCCATGTCGTAGACCGTCGCCCAGACCTGGGCCAGGAGGTAGGGGTCGAAGCTGGGGCGGGGCCGCTCATCCTGGCCGAAGGCCACGCCAGACAGGATCAGGAGTGTCGTCAACATGGACCACCCGGTGGGGGGCGGCTACCATAACCTGACCATGCACACTGTCCTGCTTCTGATGCTCGCCGGCTGCGGCGAGTGGGAGCGCGAGCCCTTCGCGCGCGCCTTCGTCATCGAGGATCTCGCCGACGGGATCGGCGGCCCCAAGGCCGTCGCCCAGCCCGGGGATTTCCTGCTGGAGAACGACCAGATCCGCGTCGCGATCGTCGGGCCGCGCCACTCGATGGGCCCCGGCCTGTTCGGCGGCGGGCTGGTGGACGCCGACCTCCAGCGCCTGGGCGGCGAGTGGACCCGGGGGCGGGGCAACGACCAGTTCGCCGAGATGTTCGCCACGGTGAACATGAACGTCACCCACGCCACCGAGGAGGGCGAGGTCGTCATCGTCGCCGACGGCAGCGACGGCGGGCCGGCCATCGTGCGGGCCATCGCCCGCGACGAGCCCTTCATCACCCTGCTGGGCGGTCTGTGGGCTCTCATCGGCGCCCCCCGCTTCAACATCAGCACCGACTACATCCTGGAGCCCGGCGCCCGCTACGTCCGCATGGAGACCACCGTCTGGGCCATCAGCACCGGCGCCAGCGCAGCCCAGCCCGACGCCCCCCCCGACAACGCCACGATGCTCGACGGCACCGACGAGCTGGAGATCCTCACCCTGGCCCTGGAGGAGGGCCTCGCGTTCGGGGACTTCTACCTCCAGGGCGGCAGCGTGGACGTGTTCGCCCCCGGCCTGGGCTTCGACGAGGACGGCGCGGTCTTTGAGGAGACCGCCGCCGGCCGCAACACCTTCCAGGACCCCTTCGTCCTCGACTTCATCGCGGGCACCGCCGATCGGGTGTCCTACGGCCTGGCCACCCTCGACGGCCAGCTCTTCGTGCCCCTGTTCACCTCCTCCCAGACCGCCGGATTCGGCGCCGGGGTGCGCGGGAACCTGGAGGGCGACCGCCTGTTCGAGCCCACCGAGGCCTTCACCTACGCCCGCATCTTCGCGATCGGCGACGGCGACGTCGGCTCGATCTACGACACCGTCCTGACCGCGCGGGCCGAGGCCCTGGGCGCTGACGCCGTGCCCACCGGCGAGCTGCGCGGCGTGGTGCTGGAGGAGGGCACGGGGGACGCGGTGTCGGGGGCCCACGTCTTCGTCTACCGCCCCGGCGACGACAAGCCCTGGTCCCAGTTCGAGACCGACGTCGGCCACGATGACACGACCCCCGACGGCTCCTTCGGGGGGCTTCTGCCCCCGGGCGACTACGAGCTGGTGGTCCACGAGCGCGGCCACCCCGAGACCGGCCGGGTGCCGGTCACCATCACCGACGGCAAGGCCACCGGCGTGGCGCTGGAGCTGCCCCGCGCTGGCGAGGTCACCTTCCGTGTGGTCGATGAGCGCGGCATCATCGTACCCTCCAAGGTCACGATCATGCCCGCCGACGGCGCCGCGGTCCGCGACCCGGTCCTGGGCGACGGCTACATCGCGGGCGACCCCGAGGCCGTGCTGTTCTGCCCCTACGGCGAGTGCCGGGCCACCCTGCCCCCGGGCGACTACGAGGCCTACGCCACCCGCGGCCCCGAGTACGAGCTGGGCTTCGCCACGTTCAGCGTCTCGGCCAACCACCCCGCCTACGCCGAGCTGCAGGTCATCCACGCCGTCGACAGCACCGGCTGGATCAGCGCGGACTTCCACGTCCACACCAACCCCAGCCACGACTCCGGCGTCACGCCCATCGACCGCGTCTTCACGATGGCGTCCGAGAACGTCGAGCTGATGGTCTCCAGCGACCACGACTTCGTCACCGACTTCCGGCCGGTGATCGAGGACCTGGGCCTGGAGCCCTGGATCGCCTCGGACGTCGGGGTCGAGGTCACCACCGTCGAGGTGGGCCACTACATCGGCTTCCCGGTGGTGCACGACTACCTCGCCGACGCCGGCGGGGCCTTCGACTGGACCGGCATGACCCCCGAGGAGATGATCGAGGGCCTGCACGAGATGGGGCGCGTCGAGGATCCCCTCACCTTCGTGGCCCACCCCCGCGACGGCATCCTGGGCTACTTCGACCAGTACGGCTTCTCCCCCTACGAGGGCACGCCGGGCAACCTGGTGGTGGACGCCGGGCTCATCACCATCACCAACCTCCTGCTGAGCCCCGACAACTTCACCACCGACTTCGACGCGCTGGAGCTGCTCAACGGCAAGCGCTTCGACTTCGTGCGCACCCCCACCCTGCAGGAGATGGACGACTACGCCGCCGACGGCTCGGTCACCGGCTACGACGTGCTGGAGCGCACCTTCCAGGAGCAGCAGGAGCTGATCGACGGGGTCTACACCTTCGGTCCGGGGCGCAACGGCCAGGTGGACGACTGGTTCTCCTTGTTGAACCTTGGCTATCGCTATACGGCCATCGGCAACTCCGACACCCACTCCAAGACCTCCACCGAGTCGGGCTGCCCCCGCAACTTCGTGGTCTCCGACACCGATGACCCGGCCTTCATCGACTCCGAGGAGATCGCGCGCCAGGTCCAGGCGGGGCATGTGTTCACCTCGTACGGGCCCTTCGTGCGGTTCATGGCCGACGACCGCTACATCATGGGCGACGAGCTGAGCGCCGACGGGGCGGTGGACTTCTACATCGAGGTGCAGTCGCCGAGCTGGTTCAACGTCGACCGGGTCGAGCTGTACCGCAACGGCGAGCTGGTGAAGGACTGGCAGCTCGACGTGCCCAACGCCGACACCCTGAACCTGGCGGTGGAGTGGTCGGACACCCCGGACATCGACGCCTGGTACGCGGTCATCGTCATGGGCGACGACGACCTCTACCCGCTCTACACCCCGGTGGAGTACCCGCCGGTGCAGCTCCAGGACGTCATCACCGAGGCGCTGTCCAGCGTGCCGGCGGTCTCGAACCTGCTCTCGGCCATCCCGCCGCACCCCCGCGACTACCCGGTCTACCCCTTCGCGCTCACCAACCCCATCTTCGTGGACGTCGACGGCGACACCGACGGCGACGGCGAGCTGTGGGAGCCCCCGGGGCTGCCGGTGTGGCTGGGCGACGCGGCGCCGGTCGAGGAGTGACCCCGCTCAGCTGCAGGCGGCCTCGACGTCGGCGAGGGTCTTGGGGCAGGCGGCGGTGAGGACATCGGGCTCGTCCTCGGTCACCAGCACGTCGTCCTCGATGCGGATCCCGATGCCCCGGAGGCGCTCGGGGGCGTCCTCATCGTCGGGGGCGATGTAGAGGCCCGGCTCGATGGTGAGGACCATGCCGGGCGACAGGGGCCGGGAGCCGCCCTCGGCCACGTAGGAGCCGGTGTCGTGGACGTCGATGCCCAGCCAGTGGCTGGTGCCGTGCATGTAGTACTTCTTGAAGGACTCGTCCTCGATCAGGGCGTCGACCTCGCCCTCCAGCAGGCCCAGGGACACCATGCCCTCGGTCAGGGTCCGCACCGAGATCTGGTGCACCTCGTCGAAGGTCCGGCCCGCCCGGCAGGCGTCGATCGAGGCGAGCTGGGCGGCCAGGACGACCTCGTAGACCTCGGCCTGGGCCTTGGTGAACCGGCCGCTGGCCGGGAAGGTGCGGGTGACGTCGGCGGTGTAGTTGCGGAACTCGCAGCCCGCGTCGACGAGCACGAGGCCATCGGGGGGCAGAGGGCTGTCGTTGGTGACGTAGTGGAGCACGCAGGCGTTGGCCCCGCTGCCGACGATGGTGGTGTAGCCTGGCCCGTTCCCGCCCCGGCTGCGGAACGTGTAGTTGATGAGGGCCTCCAGCTCGTACTCCATCATCCCGGGCTTCGCGGCCTTCATCGCCGCGATGTGGGCGTCGGCGGTGATGCCGGCGGCGGTGCGCAGCAGGTCCAGCTCGTGCTCGGTCTTGAACAGGCGCAGCTCGCCCAGCAGGCGCCCGGGGCTCACGAAGGCGTCGGGGACAGGCTGGCCGACCTTGCGCGCCGGGCGGCGGGCCTTGGCCGCCGCTCCCAGGACCAGCCTGTCGTGCTCGGGATCCTCGCCGACGCGGTAGTGCAGGGTGCGGACCCCGACCAGCAGCTCGGCGAGGGTGTCCTTGAGGCAGTCGATGGTCTGGGCGGCGTCCACCCCGAACTGCTCCAACGCACCCTCGGTGCCGGGCCGGATGCCGGTCCAGACCTCGCGCTCGGGGTCCTTGGGCTGGACGAAGAGCTGGGTGGGGTGCTCGTGCCCGGGGCGGATGATCAGCGCGGACTCGGGGTCCGGCCAGCCGGTGAGGTACCAGAGGTCGGAGTCCTGGCGGTAGGGGTACTCCGCGTCGCCGTTGCGGAGGTGGTGATTTGCGCCGAAGACCAGCAGCGCCTCGTCCGGTCCGAGTCGATCGAGGACCGCGGCCCGCCGGTCGGCGAAGAAGGCCCGCTCATCGGTGCTCAAGCGCATGGTTCCTCCGCTTGATCTTTGCATCGATCACACGATCCTGGTAACTCAATCGGGTGAGCGCTGCCGGAGGCACCCGCCGCAGCGCGCGTGTGAATCGACCCCCACGACCCCTGAAAAGACTCGGGGGCGGTGGAGATGCGCCAGGAGCGGACGCACCCGTGGAATTCTCTCTCGCAGGGGACACCGGACGGACCTACTCGATCCGCACCGAGCTGGTCACCCAGTTCGACCCGGCCCTCGTCAAGACGGTCATCGACATCGACCTGATGACCTTCTCCGAGCCCACCTGGAGCCGCACCACCGCCGGGCTGGTGCTGCGCTACGGCATGACCTGGCTCCTACGCGCCGACGACTGGGTCATCGGCACCTGCCACTGCATCCGGTCCTGGGAGCGCCCCCACGAGGCGGTGCTGTTCTCGATGGCCATCCGCCCCGGGTGGCGGGGCCGCGGGCTGGGCACCCGGTTCCTGCAGGGCGTGCTGGACGGGCTCGTCGGTCAGGGCATGCGCTCGGTGGTGCTGGAGGTCTCCGCCAACAACCGCGCTGGCGTCCGCATCTACGAGGAGCGGTTCGGCTTCTGTCGGCTCGGCGAGGTCGAGGCGTCGCCTCCGGGCGGGCGATCGGCGATGCTGCGCATGCGCAAGGTGCTCAAGGACGGCCCGCTGGCCGAGATCACGGAGTTCCCGACGTGAACCGCAGCAGCGTCTCCCGGATCTGCTCCGGGCTGGCGTTGTCCCGCAGGTAGCCCAGGGGGGCGTGCAGCCGCTCCAGGTTCTTGAACCGGCGCGGCTCGGCGTCGAAGTCGTAGCTGAAGACCACAGGCGTGCGATGCCCCGCCGCCCGCAGCGCCGTCAGGACGTAGGCGCCCTGGTTGTCCTCCATGAAGCGGCGGGCCCGCTCCGGGTCGCCGTTGAACCGGGTGGTCAGCTCGTCGAGATCCCCGAGCAGCCGCTCCACCGGGACCCGGTCGAAGCGCATGTCCAGGAAGACGACGGCGACCGCGCGGGTGCCCAGGGCCTCCAGGGCCTCGGCGGCGTCCCCCGCCCGCAGCAGGTCGAAGTGCTCGGCGAGGAAGCGCCGGAGGGTGGAGGTGTACTCGGTGCCGTCCTCGACCACCAGCAGCAGGGGGCGGCTCATTCGCTCTCCTCCGGCGGCTCGGCGCGGGGCAGGCGCACGACGATGGCCTTGGACCAGCCGGGCTCGGGCTCCACCCGGACCGAGCCCTGGTTGCGGTCGACCAGATCGACGGTGAGGCCCAGGCCGCGGGCGATGTAGCGGCCCCGGATCATGTCGTCGGTCAAGGTGCTGTGTGCGTTGTCCCGGAAGCGGAGCTGGGCCCACTCCAGCCCGGTGATGGGGTCGATGTCCTCGAACAGGGCCACCCCGACCCGGGCGGCGTCCGGGCCCTGCTCCTCGAGCACGACCGAGGCGGCGTTGCGCAACAGGTTCACGACGATGTCCTCCATCTCCTGCCTGAATATCTTCACGGGGATCGGCCCGCCTTCGACCGCCAGCGCCAGGTCGGGCATGCGCTGGCCGACGAAGCCGGGCTCGGCGCAGACGAGGGCCCAGCAGCGACGCAGCAGCGCCTCGTCCACCGACAGCACGCAGACCTCCCGGATCAGCGCCCCCAGGGCCTGGTAGCCGTCCTGGTTCAGCGCGTCCGAGATCCGCCGCAGGGCGTCGGCCAGGCGGGGGGCCGGGCCGCTGCGCCCGGGGCGCACCCGGCGTCCCAGGCGGGTCAGCTCCCGAAACGCCCGGCACATCGGCGCGATCATCGGGTCCTTGTGCTTGAGGTTCAGGCGCAGCCCGCAGCGCCCGCCGATGGCCTCCAGGTCGGCGACGTTGGCCCACCACCGGTCCACGATGCCCGCGTGCTCGGCGTCGGCGCGCTGCCCGGCGCGGCCCAGCAGCCGGTCCAGGGCCACCACCGCCGGGTCCCAGTCCCCGCGCTCCAGGGCGTCGGCGGCGGTGGGCAGCACGGTGGTGTTGTGCTTGATGACCTCATGGCGCATGCGGGAGAGCACGCTGGCGACGTCGTGGTAGACCTCGGGGTGCCGCTCCAGCAGGTCGGTCAGGGTGGCGCCCGTGCGCCGCCGGACCACCCAGCCCAGCGGCAGGCCCACGGCGAGGGCTGCGGCCCCAGCGGCGCCGCCGACCGTGGCCTGGTAGCGGGACTGGAGGGTCTCGCGCAGCGCGAGGGCCTGGTCGTGGACCCGACCGCCCGACGCGCGGGCGAAGTACTGGTCCAGCAGCGCGCGGGCGTCCATCCAGCGGCCCTCCTGGTCGGCCAGGCGGGCCAGGGCGAACCAGGCGTCCTCGGCGCCGAGGTCGGCGGCCTCCCGGAAGCGCTGCTCGGCGGCCTCCATCGCGCCGGCCTCGCGCAGGGCCTCGCCCACGGCGAGCACCACCAGGGGCTGGTCGGGCTCGACCTCCAGGGAGCGCTGGTAGGTGCGCTGGGCGGCGGCGTGGTCCCCCGCGCGCAGCTCCAGGCTGGCCAGCAGGTTGAGGGCGTCGACGTAGTCGGGGGCCAGGGCCAGGGCGCGCTCCACCTCCTCGCGGGCCTTGGCGTCATCGCCGCGCTCCCGCAGGTAGACCTGGGCGAGCTTGAAGTGGTCCCAGGCCTCCTCCGGGACCCCCTCCGGCAGGCGGGCGACGAGCTGGGCGACCGCGGGGGGCTCGGGGCGGGTGCGCGCGAGGTCCTCCAGGAGCTGGGCGGCGTCGGCGGCGTGCTCGCCCTGGGGGTGGGCGGCGAGGTAGGCCCGGAGGCTCTCGGCCGCCTCGGCCGCCTCCCCCAGCTCAATCTGGAGGCGGCCGACCTCGTAGTGCAGCTCGGTCCAGGCCGGGCGCAAGGTGAGCGCCACCCGCAGCTCCTCCAGGGCCTCCCGGTGGCGGCGGCCGGCGTAGCGCTCGGCGAGCAGGCGCCCCAGCCGGACGCGCCAGGTCGGCTCCTCGGGGTCGAGGGCCAGGGCGGTGAGGTAGGCCTGCTCCCCTTCGGCGATGTCCCCTCCCCCCACCAGCAGGTCGCCCTGGAGCGCCCAGACGTCGGGGCTGCGGGGGGCCACCTCGATCAGGTCGGCGACGAGCTGGCGGGCCCGGCTGCGCTGGCCGGCGGCGATGGCGCGGCGGGCCTCCTCCAGGCGGGCGCGCTCGGCGGGGTCCAGCTCCACCGCGCCCCCGATGGCCAGGTGCTCGGCGGCGTCCTCGACGTCCATCCGCTCCAGGCGGGCCTCGACCTCCTCGGCGCGGTCGCCCTCGGGCCAGCGCGCCAGGTAGCGGCCGAACCAGTCGCGGGCCTCGTCGCGGCGGTCGGCCTCCTTGAGGGCCACGGCCAGCTCGACGAACAGCTCGCTGGTGGGCTCGGGGGCCTCGGCGGCGCCGTCCAGCTCGACGTAGCGCTGCAGAGCGGCGATGGCGGCGTCATAGTCCTCGGCGGCCACCGCCGCGGCGGCCTCCAGCCGGTAGGGCTCGGACTGGCCCAGGCGCAGGGCCCGCAGGCGGCGGTACAGCTCCACCGCCTCGGCCGGGCGCTCCTCCTGGACGAGCAGGGCCAGGGCCTCGACGGCGTCCGCGTCCATGGGCAGGGTCCGGTAGGTGGCCTCGGCCCCGGCCACATCCCCCATCTGCTCCCGGACGCGCCCCAGGCCCAGCACCGCCGGGGAGCAGGTCGGGTCGCGGTTGACGACCACGCTGTAGGCGGTCGCCGCGCGGGACCACGCCCCGGCGCGCTCCTGGGCGCGGGCCTCCAGGAAGAAGTTGCGGCTGATCGGGTCGAGCCCCGCCCCGGCCAGCTCGTCCTCCTGGGCGAAGGCGGGCCCGGCGGCCAGCGCGAGCAGGACCAGCAGCGCGCGCATCACCCCAGGCGCTGCTTCAGCTCGCGCACCTTGAGGCCGAGCTGGTTGAACCGGAGCTGGATCTTGCGCGCGTTGTCCGGGTCGCCCATGAGGACCTTGGCCATCGCCGAGAAGTCGCCCTGGTTCACGAGGTAGAGCGCGGTGAAGTACTGGCGCTCCACGTCCTGGGAGACCGCGTTCAGGGAGTCCGACGGCCGCACGGACACCTCCAGGGACCAGCCGTCGGCGGGCGCCCCGGGGTGCTGGCCCCGGGTAGTGCGCAGCAGGTCACGGATGAGCTTGGGGCGGAGCTGCACCACGTCGGGCCGCTCGACCCCCTTGAGCTGGACCAATTCGGCGAAGGTGAACACCAGCGCGTTCTCCACCGTCATCGTCAGCTCGCGCAGGTTGCCCGGCCAGGGGTGCTTGCGCAGCAGCGTCAGGGTGCGCCGGGACAGCAGCAGCCAGATGACCCCCGCCTCGCCCTCGGGCACCCCGCCGGGCGGCGCGATGCGCAGGCTCGTGCCCTCCAGCCCGTTGAGCGCCTGGTACTGCTCCACCAGGTCCCGCAGATAGGGCCCGTTCAAGGCGGCCTCGCAGCAGAAGTCCACCAGGCCCTGGAGGTCCGAGATGCGCTCCTGGAGCGAGGGTAGCCGCACCATGCAGGCCGGGTTCAGGCGCATGAAGAGGTCGGCCCGGAACCGCCCCTTGGCCACCATCTCGGGCAGCTCCTCGTGGGTGGCCGCGATCACCTTGACGTCCACCCGGCGCTCCCGCACGTCACCGATGCGGGTGACCGCGCCCTCCTGGAGCACGGTGAGCAGCATCTTCTGGGCGTCCTCGCTCAGGTTGCCGATCTCGTCCAGGAAGAGCGTGCCGCCGTCGGCCTCCTCGAAGGCGCCCTTGCGGTCGGCCACCGAGCCGGTGAACGCGCCGCGCACCGAGCCGAACAGGTGCGCCGCCATCAGGTCGCGCGGCAGGGTGGAGAGGTCGACGGAGACGAAGTTGCCGGAGCGCCCCGAGCGCGGGTGGATGAAGTGCCGCGCGATGAGGCTCTTGCCGGTGCCGGTGGGCCCGGACAGGATGACCGGCAGCCGCCCCTGGGCCAGGGTGAGGAGCTGGGCGCGCAGGCGCTGCATGGCCATCGCGCTGCCCCAGAAAATGGGGCCCTCCTGCTCGGGGGCGCGCCGGGCCCGCAGCACGCCGTTCATCTGGGCGCGCAGGCTGTTGGCGTCGACGTAGTCGTCGTCCAGGAAGTAGGTGTACTCCTCGACGTCCAGGCGGTCGGCGGTCTCCTCCAGGGCGAGGTCGTCCCGGGAGGTCATCAGGATGACGGGAAGGTCGGGGTGGCCCTGGCGGAGCTGCTCGAGGATGAGGAGCCCCTGGCGGCGCCGGGTGTGCTCCACGACCTTCGCGTCGGCCCCCTTGGGCAGGCCGACGAGCTGGTCCTCGGGGATGTCGAAGTTGACGTCCAGGAGCACCAGATCCAGGCGCCGCCCCAGGCGGCGGAGGCTCTGCCGGGCCTCGTCCCAGGACCGCATCGGGCCGTGGTAGGTGTGCTCGGGGATGGCGCGCTGGCAGAGGCGCGCGTAGCGGTCCTGGTCGTCGATGATGAGGACGTGGGCCATGAGCCTCAGCTCTCCTTGAGGCGACGGACGAGGCGGGCGAGGTGGTCGGCGACGGCGCGGGCCTGGGCGGCGCAGTCCATCAGCGCGGCGTGGTCGAGCGTCCCCGCCGCGAGGGGCTCCAGCCGAGGGCGCAGCGCGGCGACGGCCGCGTCCACCGCCGCCAGATCGGGGTCGGGCGCCAGCACGGCCAGCGGGGGGCGCAGCCGGGCCCACAGGGCGACGGCGTCCTCGACCCCCTCGGGGCCCCGGCGGGTCTCCAGCACATCGGCGCGCAGGGCGTCGCGCCACTCGGCCTCGGGATCGTCGGGGGACAGCCAGCGGGCCTGGAAGCAGACGTACTTGCCCAGGTCGTGCTTGGCCTTCGCGGCGGCCTGGAGCGGGGTGTCGTCGCTCATCCGGCGTCCTCCCGGGACTCCTTGCGGCCGAACTGGCGCAGCAGATCCAGGTAGTTGATGCGCGGGGGGATGAGCGGCAGCGGCGCGACCGCCAGCCCGTGCAGCGCGTCGATGCGGCGGCGGGCCAGGGGCAGGAAATCGGGCACCGCGTCGTCGGTCCAGCCGGCCTGCGCCAGCCGGTCCACCAGGGTGATGGGCGCGTAGCCCCGGCGCACGATGTCCTGGAGGTGGTTGGCCAGCCCCCGCGCCCCGGTGGGGCTGCGGTCGACGACCTCGCGGGCGACCTCGATCACCCCGGAGACGTCCAGGCGCCCGAGGTCGTGCAGCACCAGCGCGGCCTGGAACCAGGAGAAGACCGGCACCACCCGCGACCCCAGCGGCGCGAACCGAGCCGTGGGCACGCCGCGGTCCAGGTGGATGAACACCCGGTCCACCGCGTCGGAGGTGCCCAGCCGGTCCAGGACCTCCAGAGCCTCGGCGATGCGGTCGGGGTAGGACCCGGCGGCCTCCATGATGCGGGAGACCTCGCTGGGGCGCAGCCGCCCGGCGATGGCGTCGGCGAACACCGAGTACACCAGCGCGTCGACCTCGGCGTCGTCGCCGAACAGGGTCTCGCGCACCGCCGGCCCCAGCCCCAGGCGCCCCCGCAGCAGCATGGGCAGCTTGTAGCCGAACTGGCCCCGCACCGCGCGGAACCGCCCCCGCTTGAGGTTGCCGAGGTTGTCCTTGAGGTGCAGCTCGTCGTAGCGCACGCCGTCCAGGCGCAGCTTCTCGGCGAGCACGTCGCGCATCTGGGTGGGCGAGCCCGACAGGATGATGATGCGGGCGTTGGGGTGGCGGCTGAGCGAGCGCATCAGCGCGCCGGAGCCCGGCACGTTGCGCTTCTCGTGGGCCGGCTCGGTGGCAGAGCGGATCAGGCCCCGGATGGAGTCGAAGTCCGTGTCCAGGTAGGTCTTGTCCAGATCCCAGCGGTAGACGTACACCGCTGCAACGTAGCGCGGCGGCCGGGTTCAGGCCCCCAGGCGCCGCACCCCGCGCAGCGGCGTGTCCAGCAGCGGCGCCCGCGCAGCGGCGACCGCGCCGTCGTAGCCCGGGTTCCGGGAGAGCCCCACCCGCACCGGCCAGCCCGGCTCGTCCAGCGCCCGGCGGATCAGCCGCCCGGTGGCGTCCTGCAGCATCGCGCCTCCCAACTCCACCTCGTGCAGCCCCGGCAGGAAGGCCACCGCCTCGGCCACCACGCCCCGCAGCAGCGTGACCACCCAGTCCACCAGCTCGGGGCCGCGCGGGTCGGCCTGGCGGTTCAGCGTCGCCCAGCGAAAGCCCACGTCCCGGGCCGGGACCTCCTCGTCCAGGAGCGCGTTGAGGGTCAGGCCGATGCCGTAGTTGGAGAGGTAGGACTTCATGGCCCCGCGCAGGGGCAGGTAGGTGTGCGGCCGGGCGTCCGGGGCGGCGTCCACCACCAGCCGGCCCAGCTCAGCGGGGTTCACCGTGCCGTCGGCGTCGATCCAGCAGCCCCCGAAGGAGGTCCCGATCTGGAGCCGCAGCAGCCGGCGCCGCCCCTCGCCGGACAAGGACAGCCCCAGGTTGGCGAGGTCGTTGAAGAAGGCGATCGGGCCGTCGGTGATGCCCTCGGCCACCCGCTCCGCGAACCCCTGGAGGGCCTCCACCCCGCCCAGCCGCTGCTGCATCACCGTCGACAGCCCGACGACCTGCCCGCCGATGCCCATGGGCGAGGCGAAGCCCACCCCCAGCGAGCCCACCCGCTCGCCCGCCGCGACCTCAAGGACCAGCGCCCGGGAGCGCTCGATGAGCGAGGCGACGCCGCGGGCGCCTTCGGGCCAGGTCGGCGCCTGGGCGTGGCGCAGCGCCCGGCCGTCGCGCATCGCGCAGACCTTGAGCCCGGTCCCCCCGATGTCGAGGCCCACGGCCAGGGTGCCGGGGACCGGCGTAGGGCGGTCGGGCACCTCGGTGGCGGGCAGGTCCACCGGGCGCTCCTCGGGGTTGAACGGCGGCCGGGTGCCCAGGTGGATGGGGATCGAGTGCAGGGCCTGGAGCGCGGCAAGCGCCTCGGGCAGCCCGTCGGCGTGCTCCGGCGCGGCGATCGCGACGTCGGCCGGGTTGAGGAGCAGCACCCCGTTGTGGACCCGGCTGAGCACCGGGGCGGCGGCGGTGGCCGGCGCCAGCATCGTGATCTCGCGGCTGCGGGCGCCCCGGCCCAGCCCCATGCTGAAGCGAACGCGCCAGGGCACCGCCCGGGGGTGGTGGCGGAGGCGCTGGTGCACGACGTGGAGGGGCTCAAGCATCCTGCCTTCCCTGACCGGTGAGCGCGGCGTTCCGCACATCCAGCCGTGAGGCCGCGTGGGAGCCTCCCAGACCCTATACTCCCTCGCGCCCGCGCCGACCGCCGCCATGACCGACCTGCACGCCCTCCCCCCGCGCCTCCACCCGCTGGCCCGGCCCCTCCTGGGGCGCGCCTCGGAGCGCGCGGCCTGCGCGCAGGCCTGGCGGGACGGGGCCCGGATCCTCCTCCTCGTCGGCCCCCCCGGCGCCGGGACCTCCGCGCTGGCCCTGCGCGCGGCGCTCGATCTCGCCCCGATCGAGGCGCTCTGCTGGGCGGACCTCTCGTCGGACGGATGGGCGGCGGAGCTGCGGCTCCCGACCGATGCGCAGGTGGTGGTCCTGGACGGCGCCGACGACCCCGACGCCGCGCTCCGGGGTGCTCTGCCCCTCACACCCCCCGCCTGCCGGATCATCCTGACCTCGCGGCGGGTGACGACCCCGCCCCCTGGCCTCTGTACCCTCCCCGTCCACCCCTTGTCGTTGAGCCCCCAGGGAGACGGGCTGTCGCCAGCGGCGGCGCTGCTCGTCGCGGAGGCGCAGCGACGCTGTCCCACCGCGCCACCGCTGCCCCCGACCGCCGCGGAGGCGCTCGCCCGAGGGGTGGATGGCTTGCCGCTGGCCCTGGTGGAGTTGGGGGCGCGGCTCTCGGTGATGGGCCCCGGCCCCCTGCTGGAGCGCCTCCGGGCAGGTCGCCTCGACGCGCTCAGCGCCGCGCGGATCGCCCAGGCGCTGGACCGCTCCCGGCGCACCTTGTCGCCTCACGCGCGAAGCAGCCTCGACGCGCTCAGCGTATTCGAAGGGCCCTTCGTCGCGGACGCGGCGATGGCCGTGATCGGCGAGGTCACCGAGGCGGTCGGCCTGGGGGCGCTGGAGGAGCTGCTGGAGGGCTCGCTGCTGGCGCGCCGCGGAGATGCGGACGGCGCGAGCCTCCTCGCGCTGCTCCGGCCCCTGCGCTGTGTGCTGGAGACCCCACCGGAGGCTCGGGAACGGCACGCCCGCTGGTTCGCCGACCAGGCCCGGCGGTGGGTCTCCGAGGCCCGAGGGGCGCGGGCCGCTGACGCCCGAGCCTGGGCGGGGCGAGCCCGCGCCGACCTCTGCGCCGCGCTGGACACCGCGCTCTCTCGGTCACACGACGCGACGCTCCAGGCGGCCGCCGCCGAGCTGGTGGAGGCCCTGCAGGTCATGGTCCCCGGCTGGCTGCCCGGCTCCGATCTGCTGGCCCGGGCGTCGCGCGCCCTCGCCGACGCCCCACCTGCCCTCCGCGCGCGGGTCGATCTGGCCCTCGGGGACCGCCTGCTGGTGGCCGGCCGCCTGGATCAGGCCGAGGCCCTCTACGACAGCGCCCTGCAGGCCGCGCCCGACGCCGGGCTGGTCGGCCGGGCGCGCACGGGACGCGCCGCGGCCCTCGCCATGCGGGGCCACACCGCCGAGGCGCTCGCGGAGTACAGCCGGGCGATCGAGGCCCTGAGCACCCCGGTCACGCTCATATGGCGGGGGCGCGCGCTGGCCTGGAAGGGGCTCGCGCTGCTGGACGCCGGCGACGTCGAGGCCGGCGCGGCGCTGGTCCGCCGGGGGCTGACCGATCTGGAGCGGGCCGACGATCAGGTCGGGGTCGCCGTACATGAGGCCAACCTCGGGCTGGCGTTCTTCCGCCAGGGCGCGTTCGAGCCGGCCCGGCGGCTGCTTGAGCGGGCGCTCCGCCGCGCCGAGGCCACCGGGGATCTGCGCTTCCAGGCCGCCATCCTCTCGAACCTGGGCGGCGTCGACCAGTGTCTGGGGCGCTACGAGGCCGCGACGGACGCCTACCGTCGCGTCTCCGCCGCCATGGACCACGTCATCGACGCGCGGCTGCGCTACGCGGTCCAGCTGGGGCACGCCACCGCGCTGCACGCCCAGGGCCGGCCCGAGGCCGCCCGCGCGCACTACGAGCAGGCCCGCCGGGTGGCCTGGGCGCTGGCGGATCCCCATCGGGAGTCCGAGTGCGAGGGCTTCCTGGCGGCCCTCGCCGTCGCCACCGGGCTGCCCGCCGAGGGCGCCTCGCGGCTGGAGCGCGCGCGGGCGCTGGCCCCCTCCCCGCCCGCCCGGCTGGAGGTCACCCTGGCGCTGCTCGACGCCCTGGTGCGCCTCGCCGGGTGGCGTGACCTGCTCCAGGCGGGCGAGCTCACCGCCGCTGCCGGGTCCATCCGCGAGGCCCGGGGGCAGCTCCGGGCCAGCGCGCGGCAGGTCGGCCCGGCGGTGATGAGCGCGTGGCGCGCCGCTCGGCTGCTGGAGCACGCCTGTGCGCAGGCCGAGGCCGCGCTCGAGGCCGCCGGGGCCGGCCCCCTGGAGATCCCCGACGCCACCGACGCCTTGATCGTCGAGCCCGGCGCGGTGGGGATCTGGCTGCCCGCCGGGGCGTATGTGGACCTGCGGCGGTCGCGGCTCAAGCGGCGCCTGCTCCTGGCCCTGGTGGAGGCCCACCTGGCCCGACCGGGCACCACGCTCGACCTCGACGCCCTCTGGCAGGCCGGCTGGGGCGACGAGGTAGCGCTGGGCGCGGCGCGCCGGAACCGCGTCTACGTCGCGGTCTCCTCGCTCCGCACCGCCGGGCTGGAGGCGCTGCTCCAGACCACCCCCGAGGGCTATCGGCTCGCCCCTGAGCTGGCCGTCGTGCTCCGCCGCGCGCCTTAACTCCCCTGCCCACCGGAGAGCTAAGGACCCCCGCGCCGGCCGCGCCGGTACCTTCCCTCCACGAGGCGGCCACAGGAGGCCGACCCCGACGATTGGGAGCGCGCGATGCTGGACCTGGACCCCCCCCTGGTGCTGACGGACCTGGAGGACCTGCTGGAGGCAGGCGGTCCCCTCCCGGCGGAGGCGCTGGCCGAGGTGCTCCGCGCGGTGGCCGCCTCCCCGGAGCTGGCCGGCCTGGAGGACCCCTGGCGCGAGGACGGCGGGCCCGCCGGCTGGCACGCCGGGCTGGAGCACCTGCTCTCCTGCGTAGAGGACCCCGATGCCGGCCGACTGCTGGCCTCGCTGCTGGATGAGCTGCCCCCACTGATGCAGGGCACCCTGGCGCTGGCGCTGCTCGACCACGGGCTGGCCGACGTCGCGCAGGTGGGCGACCAGCGCCTTCCCCTGATCGCCGCCCACGGCGTGCGCCAGCTCGAGTTCGACGAGCGCTGGCAGCTCAAGGAGACCTTCCACCGGGCGTTGGGCGTGCTGCAGGCCGCGTGGCCCGACCGGTGGGGGCCCGCGCTGGCCCAGGCCGCCGCCGAGGCCGAGGACCTCTGCTTCGACGTCTGGCCCCCCATCCGTGACCTCATCGCCCCCCACGCCACGCCGGCCCAGCGGGTGCAGATCGCCGCCCACCACACCGCGATGGAGGTGCCTGCGGGGGTGCCGCGCTTCGGGCTGCGCCAGGCCATCGCGCTGGTCTCCGGGGCCGGGGATGAGGGCATCCGGGCCGCCGACGCCTTCACCGCCCGCTTCCGGCCGGGGGACGAGATGTCCCGCGCTGAGCTGCTGACCGCCTCGGTCGTACGCGCCACGCTCTACGCTGAGGCGGGCGAGATCATGGAGGACACCGACCCGGACCTGTGGTGGACGGTCTCCCGAAACGTCGATCCCGTCGAGCTGATGGAGGTCGTGACCCCGCTGTTGCCCGCGCTGCCGGTGCAGGCGCTCGCGGCCTCGCTGCCGTTCGGCGGGGTGCGGCTCCTCGCCCACCCCGACAGCGGCGACACGCTCCACTACAGCCCGGAGGGGCAACTGCTGCGGATCACCTGGATGAGGGCCGGCACCTCGACCTCTACCGCGGAGCTCTGGCAGTACGACAGCGCGGACGACGTGATCGAGGGCATCCACGCCCACGCCCAGGAGCGGATCGCGGAGGGCTGGGGGCTGCCCGGTCAGCGCGCCGCCGTCGCGCCCGTGATGGACGCGGTCTTCGAGGGCGCGCGGGACATGCGGTGGCGCCCGGGGCACGACGAGCTGCTGCTGGCCACCGCGGAGGGCCTCGTGCGCATGAACGGCGCGCTGGAGGTCACCGCGCGGATCCCGGTGGCGGGCGGCCTCCGGGCGGTGGACGTCTCCCCGGATGGCCGCTGGCTCGCGCTGCGATCGGACGCCACGCTGAGCCTGTGCGACGCCTCCACGGGGCAGGTCCGGTGGTCCCGGGCGATGCGCGCCTGGCAGACCGCCTGCGCCTGGGACCTGGAGGGTGGGACGCTCTCGGTCCTCAACAGCCAGACCTGGCTCGCCACCTTCGCCCTGGACGACGGCGTCGTGCGGGCGCTCCGGACCCGGCTCAACAGCGTCAACGACGACCTCTGCGCGGTCTCCGGCGGTCGTCTGCTGGTGGTGGCCGGGGGCGCCCGCGCGGCGCTGCTGGCCGCCGACACCTTGGAGGTGCGCGCCCGGGGGCCGGTCACCGGGAACACGACGAGCCGGGCGTGGGCGGGACGGGCGGTCTGGGCCGAGTCCTGCGACGCCATGCGCTGGCAGGACGTCTCCGGCGAGGGCTTCGCGGCGGTGGCCGGTCAGCTCCGCCTCACCGAGGGGCCCCACGACCCCCAGGAGCCGGACATGAGCCGGGTCCTGTTCTACGAGCTGGCCGGTGGCTCCTCCGATGGCCGCTTCATGCTGGTCTCCGGCGCGGACAGCTACGGCCGCCGCCGAAGCCTCGCGGTGGTGGACCTCGACGCCGGCCGCCACGTCCTGCTCGCGCGGGCGGGCGGGTCGGAGACCCTCTGCCAGGCGCTGATGGAGCCCGGCCGCCCCTGGCTGCTGGCCTGCGACGGGGCGCAGCTCTACGCCCTCGACCTCCGCGCGCAGGACTTCGAGCGGACGCTCGGCGTGGGGCTCTGCCGCATGGACGCGCCCGCGCGGTCGATGATCCCGGACGCCGAGGCCCCCTACCCCGGCGGCGCGCTGCCGGCGAAGCTCTCGCCGGCTCAGCGGGACTCGGTCCAGCGCTGGGTGCAGACACCGCCGCGCCTGGCCCCGCCCGCCGCGTGGACCGCCCTGGACGGCGGCGGCCCTCCCCGCCCGGCGCTCGTCGCCCCGCGCGACAGCGACGATCCGCTCGCGTCCTGCTCCAGCGGCGTCGTTCTGGCCCCGCTGGTCGTGGCTGGCCCCGGGGCCACCCGCGCGCTTCTGGGCGCCGCGCGAGACCGGCTGGCCCGCCTGCAGGCGCTGGCCGTGCAGGTGCTCGGGGAGAACCTCAGCGACTGGCTGGAGGGCGTGGCCCGGATGCTGGAGGAGGCCGGCGACGCGGTGGTCATCCCCTGGGTGTGGGACCCCGCCACCGGCGAGACCTTCGAGGCCGACCCCGACGCCGGACCGTTCGGCGAGGGCTGGACGCTGGCCGAGGCCGGCGATGGCTTCGACGGGTTCGACGACGCCTCCGAGCCCGCTGGCGACCCCGGCGCCCAGCGCGCGCGCCTGGACCGGGTGCTGCGCTGGGCGGGGCTGGGTGGCCTGAACGGGTTGCGGGCGTCGATCCTGGACCTCGCCGCCCGGTGGCGCCGGCCGAGCCTCGACAAGCCCCTGTTCACCGACCACCGCGAGCCCCTCTGGTCCACCGAGGTCTGCACCGACGACATGACCGTCGGGGACACCCTCGTCATCAGCGCGGTGCTGGAGAAGCTCGACCAGGCCCGCGAGGTGACCGACGCGGACCTGCTGTCCTCCCTGGACGAGGACGACCGACGCCTCGCCGAGGTCCTGTCCGGCTACGACGACGGCGTCGACGTGACCCGCCTGCTCCTCCAGGGGGTCGAGCTGTGGGGCGAAGACGGCCTCAGCGCCCTGCTCCCGCGCCTGGCGCGCCTCCACCTGGGCCAGCCACTGTCCCGCGGGGAGGTGGAACCCTGGCTGCGGGGCCGAGGGGCGCCACGCGAGGACGCGGTGCGGCGCTTCCTGCAGGGCCTCGGCCTCCACGCGCACATGGAAGCCCTCGGCTTCCCGCCGGTCTTCTACGACGAGGACGACTGGAGTATGGAGGACAGCCCATGAAGCCGGACACCCTCGAACAGATCCTCGCCTTCGAGCGTTCCCTGGACCGCGTCCAGCAGGAGGAGCACGTCCGGGCCCACGCCGACGAGCTCCCCGAGGTCCTCGCGCAGCTCTACCTCCAGGGCACCCGGCCACCCCATCCCCCCTTCGGCGAGATCGAGCTGCGCGTGGACCCCTGGAAGGCCCCCGCCCCGCCGGGCGGGCTGCTGGCGTTCTGGGAGGTCGACGGCACCGGGAGCTGCTTCTGCCTGTTCGGCTTCCGCGACCAGGAGGCCCTGGACACGCCGGTGGTGTACGTCGGCTCCGAGGGGGCCTTCGCCTTCGTGGCGGCCACGCTGCGGGAGCTGCTCGCGCTGGTGGCCGCCTGCGGAGAGGTGGCCCTGGACGTGGCCCTGGCCAGCCGGCGGCCCGACCACCAGCCTACCGATCGCGACCGCGCCTTCGCCGACTGGCTCGCCGAGGCTCTGGGGCTCGCGCCGATGGAGGACGTGGAGGCGTGGGTGAAGCGCCGGGATGCCCAGGCCGAGCGCTTCTACGCCACCCACCCCATCGAAGCGCCCAGCCCCCACTTCCGCTACTGGGCCGGCCCCGTCCAGCGCACGATGGGGTGAGTCCCTGTGCTCAAGCACGGATCACCCGTCGATGTACCCCATGGCCCGCAGCACCTCCAGCGTCTCCGCCGAGACCTCCACCGGCCCCGACGTTTCGGCCTCGGGGTACCCCCGAGCGGCCTCCGCCCGCAGGGCCTCGACCCGCTCGGGGCGCTGGGCGGCGAGGTCCTGGTTCATGCCCGGGTCCTCGGCGAGCGCGTAGTACTCCTCGCCGCCCGTCATGCCGAGGATCAGCGCCTCATCGGCATCACGGAAGAGGCGATACCCCTGTTCGAAGCGCCCCCCGACCCGCTTCGCCAGGTTCGGATCCCGCCACGCGGCGGCCTTGATCGGCGCGTTCAGCGGGGCGTCGGGGTCCGAGGCCAGCGGCACCAGGGAGTCCGCCTCCGGGCGCGGGCGCGGGGCCAGCCCGGCCAGCTCCAGCAGCGTCGGGTGCAGATCCTGGAGCTGCACCGGGGTCTCCACCCGCACCCCGGCCGGCAGGCGCCCCGGCGCGGCGAGCACCAGCGGGATGCGCAGCACCTCGGGGTAGAGCGTGCGGCAGTGGGCGAGCAGGCCCCGCTCCCCCAGGTACTCGCCGTGGTCCGAGGTGACCGCGACCACGCCGGCCCCCCGGCCGCTGGCGTTCCAGGCCTTGAGGAGCTGGTTGAGCATCTGGTCCACCCGCCGCAGCTCCCCGTCGTACAGGCGCCGGATCAGGCGCTTGCCGTCCGGGGGGATCTCCAGCTCGCCAGAGACGTAGGCCTCGAAGGCCGAGGGCTGGCCGGGGGAGGGCTTCTGGTGGACGTGGACGCCGCCGCCGTCGGCGATGACGTAGGGCAGCACCCACTCCTGCCCGGCCTGGGGGTGGAGCTGCGCGGCGAGCGGCCTGGTCGCCTCGGTGATGAACCAGGGGGCGTGGGCCCCGTAGAAGTTCACGAAGAGGAACAGCGGCTCGTCGTCCTGGCGCAGCAGCGCGCGGGCCCGGGGCAGGATGTCGCTGTCGTCGGCGAAGGTCTCGGCCACCTCGAAGCCGCGGGTCAGGCCCAGCTCCGGGGCGAGGAGCTGGTTGGCGGACAAGGACGCGGTGCGGTAGCCCGCCGCCGCGAAGGCCTCGGCCAGGGTCTCCAGGTCCTCGCGCATCGGGGCGGCGTGGAGGTGCCCGCCGGAGAGCGGCAGGCCCGTGTCCCCCTCGACGAAGTGCGCGCCGTGGGTCCAGGGGGCGGTCCCGGTGAACAGGCTGGCGTGGCTGGGCCAGGTCCACGACGCGGGCGCGGTCACGTCCTCGAACAGGACCCCGGAGGCGGCGATCGCGTCGAACTGCGGGCTGGTCGCACGGGTGTGCCCGTACGCCGACAGGTGATCGGCGCGCACGGTGTCCAACACGACGAGCAGCACATCCGGCCGCGGAGGCGGATCAGGCAGCTCTTCCGTGCAGGCCAGGGTTACAAGCAGCCACGGAAGCATCACCCATCAGGGTACACCCTCCGGGGCGGATACGACCGCGACGTAACCGGATCCGTCAGAGTCCCAGGGGACGAGCACCGCCCCGGGGACCTCGATGGGATCGCCCAGCTCCAGGGTGGTCTCGCTGCCGATGAGGGGCAGATCGTCGATGACCACCCGGCTGCGCTCCGGGGAGGTCTCGATGCGGACCAGGCTGCCCCCGGCGACGCGCGGCTGGGTCGCGCCCCAGCCCTCGGTGGTCGGGACCGGGGCGTCGCCCCGATACAGGCGGCGGGTCCCGTCCCTGGCGTCGGAGATGAGCACGTCCGGGCCGTCGAACACGGGCCCGTCGGTGGGGCACCCGCCCGGGGACCAGCCGCCGGTGGTGACCCGCCCCCGGTCCTGCCACGCCCCGTCGAAGACCGCCAGCCGGGCCTCCCGCAGCGGGCCCTCGGCGTCCCGGAAGGCCACCGCCGGCAGGCCATCGACCTCCCCCACCGCGGGGCGGCAGCAGGCGCACACGCCGTCGTCGTCGTCCACGAACACCGGGCCGACGACGTCGCCCACCCGGGCCCAGACGTCCGCGGCGCCGCGCCGGGTGTCCAGCCAGGCGATCACCGCCTCGCCGTCGGCCTGACCCGCGGCGACCAGCGCCCCCTGCGCGTCGGGCGCCACCGGGATCGCCGACCAGCCCTCCGCGCCCCGGGTGGCCATCATGGGCACGCCGTCTGCGGCGAAGGCGATGACGGGGCCGTCCCGCCCCAGCGCCATCATCGGGCGGATCTGTCCGCCGTCCCCCAGGTCCACCGGGCTGTGGACGGTGAACGGCTTGCTCCAGCCCCGCCCGTTGTCGAAAGACGACGAGGTCTCCAGCACCCCGTCCCGCGCCCAGGACACCATCAGGATCACCGGGCCGTTCCAGGCGCCCTCCAGGCTGCGGGGGCCGGTGGCGACCATGGCGATGGCCGCGCCGCCCTCCCAGGGGCCGGGCATCACCCGCACCGAGGGCGCTGCAGGCGGCGGCGGCCCGGGGGCGGGCCGGCTGTGGCAGCCGAGCGCGAGCAGGGTCAAGAGCGTGGCGTGGCGCATCCGGGACTCCGGGTCGGAGGGCAACGTAGCCTGCACAGGCTCTGCACGAAAACCACGCCGCCCTTGCGCACCTCGGCAGCGGCGGCGCCACAGGGTGGCCCTAGGGTGGAGGTCGATGAATGAAGACCTGCTCACGCTGGCCAACGACGTCGTCGCCGACCCCCAGGCGGTGAACGCCCGGGGCGCGGGCGAGGGCTTCGCGGCGCTGGTGCCCCGGCTGCTCGTGCTCTCGGTGGTGGCCTCCGCGCTGTTCGGGGCGGCGGTGGGGTGCACGCAGGTCCTGACCCACGGCTGGCCGGCGCTGTGGGTGGCGCTGAAGATGCCCCTGACCCTGCTGGCCCCGGTGTTGCTGGGCGCGCCCGTGGTGCGGGCCCTCTTCGGGGCCACCGGGATGCGCTTGAGCCGCCGACAGGTCGCGCTGGCCAGCCTCGTCGGCCAGACCCGTAGCGCGCTGGTGCTGGCCGCGCTGGCCCCGGCCGTGGCGCTGGGCAACCTGGCCTTCCACAGCGTCGGCGTGGCCGCGCTCTCGGAGACCGTGGCGCTCGGCGTGGCCGCGCTGGTCGGGGGCTGGGCGGTCATCCGCGCGCTGCACATCCGCCGGCTGCTGCCGCTGCTCGCGATCCCGGTCTGCGCGGGCGTCGTCGTGGCCATCAGCGGCGCCACCGGCTACGCGCTCCGGCCGTTCATCGCCCCGGCCTGGCCCGGCACCATGCCGCTGGTGCTGCCCGCGATGCTCGACACGGTGGCTGCGATGCTGGCGGCCTGGACCCTCGCGGGCGGCTTCGTGGCGGTCGCGCTGTCCCAGCGGGGCCTGCCCCTGGCCACCAGCGCCGCCGCGATCCCCTGCTGGCCCCTGCTGATCGGGCTCCTCCGGGACGACGCGACGCCCGACAGCGGGGGCCCCTTCGCCGCGCGCATCGAGGCCGCGTTCGGCCCGCTGATGCACGATCCGACGCTGCGGGAGGCGTTCGGCCCGCTGCGCGCCTCCCTGGAGCGGGCCGACGGGCGGCTCGCCGGCATCCAGGCGGTGCTCAACCAGCCCTCCAAGCGCTCCCCCGAGGTCCAGGCCCGCCTGGAGGAGGCCTGGGGCAGCGCCGAGGCGTCCCTCGAAGAGGCCCTGGCCGAGGTGCTACAGTTGCGCATCCAGGCCAGCCTGCAGGCCTTCGCCGACGAGGCCCGTCCGGTCCGGGCGCACCTCGCCGAGCTCAAGGCCCGCACCGCAGCCTTGGACGAGCTGAGCGACGCCCCCTTCTGAGAGCCTCGATGAACGCACACATCCTGGTCGTGGACGACGACCCCCGCCTCCGTGAGGTCGTCCGCTACGCCCTCTCCCGCGCCGGGTTCCGGATCGACGAGGCCAGCGACGGCGCCGAGGCCCTGCGCCGCTTCGCCGCGGACCGCCCCGACCTCATCGTGCTCGACGTGCTCATGCCCGAGATGGACGGCATCGAGGTCTGCCGCCGCATCCGCCAGGAGTCCGACGTCCCCATCGTCTTCCTGTCCTCCCGGGACGAGGAGGTCGACCGGGTGCTGGGCCTGGAGCTGGGCGGCGACGACTACGTCACCAAGCCCTTCTCCCCCCGCGAGCTGGTCAGCCGGGTCAAGGCGGTGCTGCGCCGCACCCGCCCGGCCGCGCCCCGCGAGTCCGAGGACGACCCCGTGCTCGTCACCGGCACCATCCGCATGGACACCGGGGAGCACCGGATCTGGGCCGGCGACGACGAGATCACCCTCACCGTCACCGAGTTCCGCATCCTGCAGGTGCTCATGACCCGTCCCGGGCGGGTCTACACCCGCGACGAGCTGGTCGACCGGGCCTACCCCGGCACCCACCACGTCTCCGACCGCACGCTGGACTCCCACGTCCGGCGCATCCGCCAGAAGTTCCGGGTCCATGACCTCGACCCCGTCGAGACCGTGCACGGTCTCGGGTATCGCCTGCGGCAGGCATGAACCGCGTCATCCTCCCCCTGCGGAGCTGGCTGGTCCTGTCGCACCTCACCGTGCTGCTGCTGCCCCTGGCCGCGCTCCTCGGGACCGGCGCCCTGGCCAAGGATCTGCTCATGCAGACCAAGGGCGACCTGATGAACCAGGCCGCCCTCATCGGCCTCATGGTGGAGCACGAGCTGCTGGACGAGCGGGCGCTTGCTCCCCGCGCCACGGTGGCCGACGTGGGCGGGCGGCTGAGCCTGCTGGCCCGCAAGTCCCGGGAGTCGACCCTGGCGGGGGTACGCATCCTGGACACCGAGGGCGTGGTCGTGGCCACCAGCGGCGACCAGCTCGGCGAGGACCTCTCCGACTTGCCCGAGGTCCAGGAGGCCCTCGCCGGGGCGTCCGGCACGATGGTCCGCCCCCGCGACCCGCCCAGCCAGCGCCAGCCCCTCTCCAGCCCCAGCCGACGGGCCCGGGTGCGGCTGTTCCTCACCTGGCCGGTGTACGTGGACGGCGAGTTCGCGGCGGTGGTGCTGCTCTCCCGCACCCCCCGCGAGGAGCTGCAGGCCCTCTACCACATGGCCCCGCGCCTGGGCGGCGGGCTGCTCTCGGCGGTGCTCATCACCCTGGGGCTGGGCCTGTGGTCGGCGAACCTGTTCTCCCGCTCGCTCAAGAAGCTCTCCCGGGGGGCCCGGCTCATCGCGCGGGGCAGCCGGGGGGCGGTGCACACCCTGGACCAGGTGCGGCACAGCCACGTCCGCGAGGTGGGCGAGGTGGCCGACGCGGTCACCACGATGACCCGAACGCTCCAGTCCCGGCTCAGCTACATCAGCGAGTTCGCCGGCAACGTCTCCCACGAGTTCAAGACGCCGCTGTCCACCCTGCGGGGCACGGTCGAGCTGCTGCGGGAGGACGACTCCATGCCCGCCGAGCAGCAGGCCATCTTCCTGGACAACGCCAACGACGAGCTGGACCGGCTGGAGCGCATGGTCACGGGGCTGTTGCAGCTCGCCCGCGCCGAGGAGGGCAGCCGGCACACCCGCATGGAGCTGGACGCCCTGGTGGACCGCCTCTGCGCGCGCTACCCCGAGCTGCGGCGCAGCGGCCAGGCCGGCGCGGTGAACGGGGACGCCGCCCAGCTCGACACCGTCCTGGTGAACCTCGTGGAGAACGCCTTCCAGCACGGCGGCGAGGGCGTCTCGGTGCAGGTGGTCGGCTGGGTGGAGGGCGGCTGGACCGGCGTGGACATCGTCGATGACGGGCCGGGCATCTCGGCCGGCAACCTGCCCCGGGTGTTCGACCGCTTCTTCACCACCGACCGGCAGGGTGGGGGCACGGGCCTCGGGCTGGCCCTGGTGCGGGCGGTCTGCGTGGCCCACGGCGGGGAGGTCGAGCTGGAGAGCGCGCCGGGGCGGACCCGGTTCCGGGTGCGGCTGCCGATGGCGGGCGGGGCCAGCCTCGCCACCCTCTCCGGGGAGATGTAGTCGGTGACTGCAATCCAGGAGGTCGGTGTCTCCGTCGCGTGCCTCCTCCTCCTGCAGGGCTGCCCGCAGCCCGTCGCGTCGGTCTGTCCCGCTGGCATGGTGCCCTTGGAGGGCCGCGGTGGCCCGTTCTGCATGCACGCCTACGAGGTCCACATCGAGGGGCAGCTCGGCGACGCCGACCAGGGCGTGGACTTCCCGAACGGCTCCACGAAGGTCAGCCTGAGCGCCAGGGCGGGCCAGGAGCCCTCCAAGGGCGTGAGCTGGTACCAGGCCTACGCGGCCTGCGCTGAGGCGGGCTGGCACCTGTGCACCAGCGCGGAGTGGGAGGACGCCTGCGCGGGGCCCACCGGCCGCGCCTGGCCCACCCTCGACGGGGCCTACGCCAGCGGGCGCTGCGCGGTGAGCCACCCGCCGCAGTACCACAAGGTGCCTCTGTCGCCCTCGGGGGCGTTCCCCGACTGTCGCACGCCGGAGGGGGTCTACGACCTGCTGGGCAACCTCTGGGAGTGGACCGACCCCGGCCAGCGGGACGCCGAGGGGCGGCCGGTCATCGACAAGCGCGGCGCGGCCCACTACAGCGCCGAGCCTCAGGGCTGCACCTACAGCAGCGTGGGCTCCCACGACCCGGCGTTCAACGGGACGATCGGGTTCCGGTGCTGCGTGGGGCGGTGAGGTCGCGCCTGCACCGGGGATCGGCTACGGAGCCTTCGCCTCGGAGAGACCTCGGTGCCCAGCGACCACGATCGCCTGTTCAAGGCGGTGCTCAGCCAGCCGCGCTACGCCGCCCAGCACTTCCGGGACCACCTCCAGCCTGAGGTCCTGCGTCACCTCCAGCTCGACACCCTGGAGCTGGTGGACCGCTCCTTCATCGGCGAGGAGCTGAGCGCCCGCCACGTCGACCTGCTCTTCAAGGTGACGCTGGCATCCGGCGAGGAGGCTCTGGTCTACCTGCTCCTGGAGCACCAGTCGACGCCCGACCCGATGATGGCGCTGAGGGTGCTGGGCTACCTCCTGCGCATCTGGGAGGCCTGGGTTGAGCTGAACCCCGGGGCCCGGCGCTTGCCCCTCATCCTGCCCTTGGTGCTCTACCACGGCGAGCAGCGCTGGAACGCGCCCCTCGACATCGCCGATCTCATCGACATCCCGGAGGAGGCGCGCGGCGATCTCGCCCTCCTCCTGCCGCGCCTGGCCTTCGACCTCGCCGATCTGGATGCCATCCCGGACGAACAGCTCGTCCAGGGTGCGGTGGTCGGGCTGGTGAAGCTGCTCCTCAAGCACTACCGCGACGACAACCTCGGCGAGCTGCTCGACATCTGGGAGCCCCTGGCCCGCCGGGCCTACGAGGAGGGCGGGCTGTCGCTGCTGGTGCGATTGGCGAGCTATATTATGCGCGTGGCGCCTCGATTGCGTCACGACGCGCTGCGTGACTACTTCGTCCGCGTCGCCGGACCCCAGGTCGAGGAGACCATCGTGACCATCGCTGACCAGCTCCGCGCAGAAGGGCGTCAGGTTGGACGGCAGCAGGGGCGGCAGGAGCTCTTCCTCGAGCTGCTCGAAGAGCGCTTCGGCCCGTTGCCCGAGGCCCGCCTTCGCCTCGTCCGGGCCGCAGACGGCGACCTGCTCCGCCTGTGGAGCCGACGCCTGCTCTCGGCCGACTCCCTCGACGCTGTCTTCGGTGAGGCGCACTGATCTGCGCCAGCGCTTGCACGGGGCAGGCCGGCGGCACAGAATCTGCCGAACTCTCCGATGAAGGTGTGTCCATGATCCTCGCCGTGTCTGCGCTGCTGGCCTGCAGCGGCGCCTCCGCGCCCGAAGCCCCTGCCCCGGCGCCGCAGGCGTCGCCCGCCCCCACCGCCGAGGCCCCCGCCGCGGCAGGGAGCCCCCACCCGTTCATCGACGCCCTCGGCGCCTTCGACCCCAAGAACATCACCGAGCGGCACGACGGCTGCTCCGGGGTGAGCGAGAGCCAGATCATCATCTACGACGACGGGGAGAAGGTCTGGTTCGGTATCCTGGATGACGAGTGGTACGAGGAGGCGCCCAAGGTCTTCGAGGGGGTCCTCGTCAACACCCGGGGCAACACCCGCTACTTCTCCGTCCACAAGTACGACGTCGTGCTGACGGTCAACGGCGGTGAGGCATGGGTCGCGGAGGCCGACGAGGACGCCGTCAAGCTGCCCATCTCCTGGGACTGTGGGGCCAACAACGGCCTGCGGTAGCGCTCAGGCCGGACCGCGCCACGCCGGGCCGCGCTCAGGCCAGGCCGCGAAGCCAGGTGCTGCGGGTCAGCGCCAGCACGTCGCCCACGTACAGCTCGCAGGCCCCCGGCCCCAGGATCGCGTCCTCGCCCCCGCTCCGCACCTGGGCCGGCCGCCCCAGGACCAGCCGCCCCGGGCTGAGCCACTCGATGTGCCGCCGGGACAGCCGGGGGTCGTGCAGGCGCGTCTCCGCGTAGAGGGTGTGCTCCGCGTCCATCCCCTCCCCGCCCCGGCCGACCCGATCGCCCGGGGACAGCTCGATCACCCGGCCGTCCTCGGGCCCCCCCAGGACCTCCAGCCGGCGCGCCGGCAGGATGGTCTCGATCTCATCGGGCTCGGCGTCATCGCCCAGCGAGCCCAGCAGCGCCTCGAACGCCGGCTCCAGCACCTTGGCCAGCGCCGCGCCGTCACACCCTCGGGGGACGCTCGCGCCGAGCGCCTGCAGGCGCGGGGTGCCACAGAGGTCCGCGGGCTGCGCGCCCCGCTGGAGCAGCTCCTCCCAGCCCCGCCGAAGCGCCGCCCGCCGGGGACGCAGCGCCTGGGCGAGAGGCTCCAGCCCCTCGACGGGCGGGCCGTCCATCAGCGCCAGAGCCAGCAGCTCCAGCCCGACGAACCCGGAGCGCCGCCGCCGGACCTCGGCGAAGGTCCGATCCAGCACCTCGGCCACCGCCTCCCCCACCGGGGGCCAGCCCGGCGGGCGCCAGCGCTTCGACACCAGCGGGCGATGGATCTCCTCCCGCTTGCCCAGGAAGGTGGCGGCCTGCTCGGAGCCGCTGCGCACCCGGGCCATCGCCTCCCCGGCCTTGACCGCCTCGATGAGGAGCGCCCCCTGGGCGAGCTGGACGTAGAGGACCTCGGTGAAGTCCGCGAACGCGCCGGCGGGCGCGCCCTCCCGGGGGAGCAGGCAGTGCCCCGAGCCCCGCTTCACCAGGGTGGTCGCCAGGGCGCGCACGCCGCCCCCGGGCACGTCGAAGATGAGCAGGGGCAGCGCGGCCATCCACCGCGCCAGCTCCGGCCCGCCCCCGCGTAGCGCCTCGGCCAACAGCGCAGGGGCGTCCGGGCCGCTGCCCACGAGGTGCAGCACGGTGGCCACCCCCGGCGCGTCGGCCGGCAGCGCCCCGCCCTCGAAGGGCTCCGGCTCGGCCATCCCGCGGCCGCGGAGCCGCCCGGCCAGGTCCCGCAGCCGGTCGGTGGTGGCGGGTCGATCGGGCGTCACCGGCCAGGCGATCACCCGCAGGACCCAGGCGTCAGTGCTCACCGACGTCCTCGGGGACCTCCACGCCGCGCTCCATCAGCCACTTCCGCATCTCGTCCTTGTCCAGCGCCTTCTCCAGGGCCGCGTGGGTCTCGATGGTGTCGTCCACCACGAGCCGACGCAGGCTCTCATCCATCGTGATCATGCCACGGCCCTTGCCGGTGCTGATGTAGCCGCCGATCTGATGCGTCTTTCCCTCGCGGATCAGCGAGGCCAGCGCGCTGGAGCCGAACATGATCTCCAGCGCCGCCACCCGGCCGCCCTTCTTGCGGCGCAGGAGCTGCTGGCTCAGCACCCCCTGGATGACGCTGGAGAGCACCGCGCGCACCGACTCCTGCCGCTCCACCGGGAACACGTTGATGATGCGGTCGACGGTCTTGGCCGCCGAGTTGGTGTGCAGGGTCCCGAACACCAGCACGCCGGTCTCGGCCGCCGAGAGCGCCATCTCGATGGTCTCGAGGTCACGCATCTCGCCCACCAGGATGCAGTCGGGGTCCTCGCGCACCGCCGCCCGCAGCGCCTCGGTGAAGTTGGTGGCGTGGGGGCCGATCTCCCGCTGGGACACCAGGGACTTGAGGTTGTCGTGCACGAACTCGATGGGGTCCTCGATCGTGACGAAGTGCATCGCCCGGGTCTTGTTCATCTCGTGGATGATGGCGGAGAGGGTCGTCGACTTGCCCGAGCCCGTGGGGCCGGTGACCAGCACCAGGCCGCCGTCCAGGGTCAACAGCTTGCGCACCGGCTTGGGCAGGTTGAGCTGATCGATGGTCATCAGCTTGGTGGGGATGATGCGCAGCACCGCGCCCATGCCCCGCTGCTGCTTGAACAGGTTCACCCGGAAGCGGGCCACGCCGGGCACCTCGTAGGCGTAGTCGGCGTCGCCGCCAGCGACGTAGCTCTCCCAGAGGTGCGGCGGTGTGGCGGGTTGCATCAGGTCGATGAAGTCCTGGTCGGTGAGCACCCGGTATCGGATGGGGTCCATCCGCCCGCTGAGCCGGAAGATGGGGGGGCGCCCCACCGAGAAGTGCAGGTCCGAGGCCCCGCGGTCCTTCATCAGCTTGAGGAAGCGGTCGACGCGCTTGGTGCTGCTCATGGGCTGACCCCCGCGGCCGGCTCGCCGCCGGCCAGGAAGGACGGGTCGCAGTACGGGGCGAAGGTCTCGGGCTTGTCCGCCCGCATCCAGGCCGTCTCGGCGGTGATGAGCCCCGACTCGTAGAGGTCGGTCAGCGCCATGTCCACCGTCTGCATGCCCGCGTTCTGCCCGATCTGCATGATGCTGGCGAGCTGGTAGGTCTTGTTGTCCCGGATGAGGTTGGAGACCGAGAACGTCCCCTTCAGGATCTCGAACACCCCCACCCGCCCGCGCTTGTCGGCCTTGGGGATGAGCGACTGGCAGATGACGTACTTGAGCGACTCGGAGAGCGCCATGCGCACCTGGGCCTGCTCATCGGGGGGGAAGGCCGTGATCAGGCGCTCGACGGTCTGGATGGCGCTGGTCGTGTTCAGGGTCGCGATGACGAGGTGCCCGGTCTCGGCGGCGGTCAGGGCCATGCGGATGGTCTGGGTGTCCCGCATCTCGCCGACCATGATGACGTCGGGGTCCTCGCGCAGCGCCCCGCGCAGCGCCCGGGCGAAGGACTCGGTGTGGCTGCCCACCTCGCGCTGGTTGACCAGCGCGGTCTTCACCGGGTGGACGAACTCGATGGGGTCCTCCAGGGTGAGGACGTGGTCGGGCTTGGACTCGTTGATCAGGTTGATGATGGCCGCGAGCGTGGTGCTCTTGCCCGAGCCGGCGGGCCCCGAGACCACGATGATGCCCTGGTGGTAGTCCAGCAGCTCGGTGAGGTGGCCGGGCAGCCGCAGGTCCGCGAAGGTGGGCGGCACGTTGGGGATGACCCTGAAGGCCGCGCACACCCCCTTGCGCTGGCGGAAGACGTTGACCCGGTAGCGCCCGACCTCCGGGATCGAGTAGCAGAGGTCCACCTGGCCACCCTCCTCGAAGATCCGACGCTGGCGCGCGTCCAACAGCCCCAGGATCGACGCCTCGGTCTGCTCGGCGGTCAAGGGCTTCATCTCCATGCGCTCCAGCCCGCCGGTCATGCGCACGAAGGGGGGCTCGTCCACGGTGACGTGCAGGTCGCTGGCGCCCTGCTCCCGGATCAGGGCCAGCAGCTTGTCGATGGGCTTGGAGAGGCTCTTGGAGCTGACCGCGGCCGTGCCGGCCTCCGCGTCCCCGGCGTCCACCTGCAGGCGGTTGGCCATGTCGCGGAACACCTCGCCCGCGCGGGTGCGGACCTCACTGCTGGGATCCTTCTCCTGGACGGCCTTGAGCAGGGGCAGCAATCGCTTGTCGGTGAACCGGGAGAACGCCTTGATGACCTCCAGCCGGACCTCCTGGCGGTCGGAGCGCAGGAGCTTGGACAGGGGCTTGAGCGCGGTGTTGCTGCCGATGGCCGCGAGGGCGTCGATGGCCGCCCAGCGGGTGTCGTCGTCCTCCAGGGCCTGGATGAGCTGGGGCACGGCGCGCTCGTCCCCCAGCCGACCCAGGGTCTCGCAGGCGATGACCCGGAGCCACCAGTCGTCGTCGTTGAGCAGCCGGGTGACCGGACCGACCAGCCGGGGGTCCTTGAAGCCCTCGGCGAGCACCAGCGCGGCGGTGCGGACCTCCTCGTCGGGGTGGTTGAGGAGCTGCACCGCCGGGCGCAGGACCTCGTCGCCGAAGGTCTGGAGGGTCTCCAGGATGCGGGTGCGCAGCCAGCCCACCAGCTCGCGGGAGAACACGAGCACGTCGGTGAGCACCTCGATGGCGGGCCCGGTCTGGAGCAGGATCTCGACGGACAGGCGGCGGTTGGCGTCCTCGCCCGCCGACATCAGCTCCATCATCTTCGCCCGCAGCTCCTTGGGGCGCTGGGCGGCGGCGTCGCGCAGGTAGCGGCTGGCGACCTCGCGCAGGGTGGCGTCCTCGCCCATGAAGGCCTGGACCATCAGGTCGACGATGCGGTCGTCCTGGATCTCGGCGAGGGCCTGGAGCGCGGTGGCGCTGAGCTTGCCCTGGCCGGACTGGGCGATCTCGATGAGCAGATCGGTGAGCGCGGCGGGCTTGTGGTCCTGCAGCAGGCGCTGGAGGGCGAGCACCCGCTGGGCCGGCGAGGCCTCGCGCACCGCCCGGGAGAGGTACTTCGTGCGCAGCTCGCCGCCCAGGCTCAGGGAGACCTCCCAGCCCAGGCGCTTGTGCTCGCTCTTGTTGCCGGTCAGGAGCCCGTCGACCACCTCGGTCATCATGTTCGCGGGCATGCGCGCGAACACCCGGGTCACGTAGGCGCGGACGTGGTTGGGTTTGTCGCCCATCTCCAGGATGAGCGTGCGGATGGCGTCGGCCTTGGGGCGCTGCAGGAAGGCCTCGACGCCGATCCGCCGGAACGCGGCGTCGGCGTGCCACACCAGGGGGATGGCGTCGGCGGCCTTCAGCTCCGCCTTCTTGAGCTGCTCCAGCAGCTCCTGGCGTTCATCGTCGTTGCGCCAGGCGGTCTGCACCGCTTGCTGGAGCGCGCCTCGCTTTCGGCTGAACAGGGGCATGGGGACCTGGACTCCTCCTGCCAGGTGACCCGGGAATCATCGCATGTCGACGGTCAAAGGGTTGACCTCACCCCCACCGGATCGGCGCTGGAGGGCTGTTCTCCAAGGATGGAGCCAAGCCGGGGGGAGGTTCTGAGGGCGCGCGTCAGGGGCCGTTGCCCGAGATGGTGGCGGCGCCGCCGATGGTCCCGATGGCGTCCCGCAGAGCCTCGGCGTCGGCGGTGGCGAGGTTGGTGTTCCCCGTGATGGTGAGGTCCTGGAAGACCTCCTGGACGGACTGCAGGGCGGTCACGTCGGTCAAGAGGGTGTTGTCACGGAGATCCAGGTTCCAGGTGATCCTCAGCGCCTCGGCGCCGTCCAGGCGCAGCAGGGCGTCGTTGCCGTCGATCTGAAACGTGCCGTTCACCCGCCACAGGCTGTCCAGGCCGTTGAGGTTTACCAGGGCCGAGCAGCCGGACACGGTGAGCCCGCCGGCGATCTCGAGGGCCTCCAGGCCGCTCATGTCCTCGATCGCGTCCAGCTCATGGAGGGTCACGGGGCCGATGACCTCGACGAGGCTGTCCAACCCCTCCAGCGAGGTCAGCGCGGGCAGGTCGTCCAGGATGACCCATCGGGTGGAGTCCACCGGGCCGATCCCTGCGAGGGACATCAGCTGCGGGTTGCCCTGAACCCGCAGGGCATAGAGCATGGTGAGCGCGCCGAGCCCCTCGGTGTCCTGAAGAAGGGGGTTGTCCCGAAGCTTGAGGATTCCCACCCGCTCCAGGCTGTCCAGCCCGTTCAGGGTGGTCAGGCTGTCGTTGTCGCTGATGTCCAGCTCGCGGGAGATCTCGGTGACGTTGTCCAGCCCGGAGAGGTCGGTCAGCGCGTCGTTGTCGTTGATGATGGCCGTCCCCCAGAGCGTGGTCAGGCTGGAGAGGCCCTCCAGATCGGCCAGGTTCGGATTGTGGGACAGCTCCAGATCCATGAGCCAGGAGATCCCCACGAGCCCGCGCAGGTCCTCGACCTCCATGCCGAACACCCGCAGGACGTAGACGCTGGTCAGGGCCTCGAGCCCGGCGGTGGACGCGGCCGAGTGGCTCAGCTCCAGGATGCCGCCGATCTCCTGCAGGTTGGAGAGCCCGGTGAGGTCAGACGCCCCGGCTACCCGCAGGGTGGCGTCGCGGACCACGCGGGTGAGGGTGTTCAACGGGGACAGGTCCGCCAGCGCCACGTTGTCTGCGAGCCAGAGCTCCTCCACGGTGTCCACGCCCTGGAGCACTGAGATGTCGGTCAGCGATTCGTTGCCGGCGAGCATCAGCTCGCCGGCCTGGGTGGAGATGCCTTCGAGGCCCGCCAGGCTGGTCAGCGCGTGGCAGCCGACCACGCGGAGCCGCCCCGTCAAGGGGCCCGCTCCCCCCAGCGAGCTCAAGTCCGTCACCGGCAGCATGGTCAGCTCGAGCCAGGTGATCCCGGACTGCGCCGGGAGCTGTCGGATGGAGGCCATCGCGCGGTTGTTGGCCAGGATGAGCCCGGTGAGGGTGACGCCCTCCAGCCCGCGCAGGCTGCGGACCCGCGGCGCGTAGGAGAGGCTGAACGTCTGCACCGACGTCAGGGCAGACAGCCCGGTGAGATCCTGGAGCATCGGCAGCTCGTCCAGCGTCAGGGTGCCGACGGTCGTGACGTTGTCGAGGCCGGTCAGCTCCGTCACGAGCGGCAGATCACGAAGCGTCAGCGTGTCCAGGGTCGTGAGGTTGTGGAAGCTCGTCAGCTCCGTCACCAGCGGCAGCCCCTCCAGCGTCAGGGTGCCGACGGACGTGACGTTCTCGAGTCCCGTCAGCGCCGGCACCAGCGGCGAGCCGACGATGCGCAGCCGGCCGGACACGGCGGTGAGGTTCTCGAGGTGATCCACGCTGCTCAGGGCTTCGGCCCTGACGATGTCGAGGTTGCCCTCGATCTCACACACACAGGACAGCGTCGACAGATCCGTCACGTCGTCGTCCCAGACACCGATGTCACCGACCACGCGGAGCAGCGTCTCGCTGGCGCAGAGCGCAGGATCCCGACCGACCAGGTGGTCTCCCGTGAAGACGTCCGCGTCTGTGCAGGGAGAGGGCGGCGTGCCGGTGTCCCCGGTGTCCTCCGGCTCACCCGTGTCCTCCGGCTCGCCCGTGTCCTCCGGCTCACCCGTGTCCTCCGGCTCGCCCGTGTCGGCGGTGTCCCCGGTCTCGCCGGTGTCCGCCGTCTCCCCGGTCTCCCCCGTGTCGACGACCACCTCGGTGTCGGTCCCCGCCCCGGTGTCGTCCGTGGTCTCCTCCTTGTCACCGCAGCCGGCGGCGAGCAGAGCAATGCCCAGCAGCAACGTGCCCATCGAGCGCCTCCCGTGTGACGGACAGAGGCCTTGGACGCCCCGAATGGATCACCCTCAGGGGCCGTTGTTCGACACGTAGGCGGTGCCCCCGATGGTCCCGATGGCATCGCGGAGGGCCTCGGCGTCGGCGGCGGCCAGGCTGGGGTTGTACCGGATGTTGAGGTTGTTGCTGACCTCCTCCAGGTTGTGCATGGCCGTGACGTCCTCCAGCAGGGCGTTGTTCCAGATGTCCAGATCCCGGACCCGGTTGAGGGCCTCGGCGCCGTCCAGGCTCAGCAGGGCGTCGTTGTTGTCGATCTCCAAGGTGCCCACCACCCGCCGCAGGCTGTCGAGGCCCACCAGGGTCTCCAGCGCGTCGCAGCCGTAGAGGTTGATGCCGCCGACGACCTCCAGCGCCTCCAGCCCGCTCAGGTCCGTGATCGCCTCCAGGTTCGTGATGTTGAAGGAGCCGGCGATCTCGGTGACGCTGTCCAGGCCCTCCAGCGAGGTCAGGGCCGGCAGGTCCTCCAGGTTCGCGGAGGTGATGCTGCCCACCGGGCCGAAGCCCGCGATGGACGCCAGGCGCCGGTTGTCCAGGACGCGCAGGGTGTAGACGCCGGTGAGCGAGCCCAGCCCCTCGGTGTCCACCAGGTGCGTGTTGTTGCGGAGCTTGAAGGTGCTGATCGAGGTCAGGCTGTCCAGGCCGCTCAGCGTGGTCAGGGCGTCGTTGCGGTTGATGTCCAGCTCCCTGCTGACGCGGGTGAGGTTGTCCAGGCCCGAGAGGTCGGTCAGCGCGTCGTTGTCGTCGATGGTGACCGTGGGCACCTCGGTCAGACCGGTGAGGCCCTCCAGGCTGCGAAGGCCCGGGTTGTAGGAGATGTCCAGCTCGTTGAGGGCGGTGAGGCCGACCAGCCCGCGCAGATCCTCGGCCTCGTAGCTCCATATCTCCAGCACATCGGCCGAGGTGAGCGCCTCCAGGCCCGCGGTGGACGCCGCCGAGTAGCCGATGAGCAGCGTGTCGCCGACCTCCTGCAGACCGGAGAGCCCGCTCATGTCCGAGGCCCCCGCCAGGCGCAGCGTGGCGTCGTCGGTCACCCGGGTGAGGGTGGACAGCGGGGAGAGGTCGGCGAGGGCCGTGTTGCCGGCCAGGTAGAGATCCTCAACGATCTCCACGCCCTCGATGGCCGAGATGTCGGTCAGGGCGCCGTTCTCGGTGATCCACAGCTCGCCGGTCTCGGTGCCCATGCCCTCCAGGCCGTCCAGGCTGGTCAGGTTGTCGCAGTGGGAGACCCGCAGGCGCTGGCTGAGCGGGCCCGCGCCGCCCAGCACGCTCAGGTCGGTGACCGGCAGTACGCTCAGGTAGAGGTTCGTCATCCCGGACTGCGGCGGGAGGCCCTCCAGGGAGGTCAGCGCGTCGTCGTTGTTCAGGGTGAGCGCGTTGAGGGTGACGCCCTCCAGGCCGCTGAGGTCCTCCACCAGGGGCGCGTTGCCCAGGGCCAGCCAGCCCACCGTGGTCAGGCTGGTGAGCGCGTCCAGATCCTGGAGCGCCGGCAGGTCGTTGAGGTTCAGGGTCCCGACCTCGGTGAGGTTCTGGAGGCCGTCCAGGCTGGTGAGCAGCGGCACGTCGCTGACCCGCAGCGTGCCCGACACCGAGGTGAGGTTCTCGAGGTGCTCCAGCGTGGTGAGCGTGTCGACGCGGTAGATCTCCAGGTCCCCCTCGACCGCGCAGACGCACGACAGCGTCGAGAGATCGGACGTCTCGTCGTAGTAGAGCTCGATGTCGCCGACCACGCGGAGGAGCGCGTCGCTGGTGCACAGCGCGGGGTCGCGGGTGACCCGGTGGTCGCCGGTGAACACCGGCGCGTCCGCGCAGGTCAGCGGGCCCGGGTCCCCGGTGTCCCCGGTGTCCCCGGTCTCGCCGGTCTCGCCGGTGTCCCCGGTCTCGCCGGTGTCCCCGGTCTCGCCGGTGTCCCCGGTCTCGCCGGTGTCTCCGGTCTCGCCGGTGTCTCCGGTCTCGCCGGTGTCTTCGGGCTCAGCGGAGTCGTCCGTCGAGGTGTCCTTGTCGCCGCAGCCGAGGGCTGCCAGGAACATCAGGGGCCAGGCACGCATGAAACCTCCCTTCCTGTGATGGGAGAGTGACCACAGGTCTGATCGGATCATCCCTCACGGCGCGTTCCTTACGATCGCGACGGTCCCCCCGATGGTCCCGATGGCGTCGCGCAGCGCCTCCGCGTCGGCGGTCGCCAGGCTGGGGTTGTCGATGATCACGAAGCTCCCCGCGACCTCCTCCACGCCGTGGAGCGCCGCCACCGAGCCCAGGACCGGGTTGTTGTCGATCCGCAGCTCCCCGATCTCCCGCAGTGCCTCGGCGCCGTCCAGGGACAGCAGCGCGCCGTTGGCGCTGATCTCCAACATCCCGTTCACCTGGCTCAGGCGGTCGAGCCCGCCGAGCTGCTCCAGGGCGTCGCAGCCGCTGAGGGTGAAGTCGTCCGTGAGGGTGAGGGCCTCCAGCCCGCTGAGGCTGGTGAGCCCGTCCAGGTCGGTCAACTCCACATCGCCCACCTCGGTCCAGCCCTCCAGCCCCGCCAGCGAGGTCAGCGCGGCGAGGTCCTCAAAGCGGACCGAGCCCACCCCGTCGGCCTGCCCGAAGCCGGCCACGGACGCCAGGCGCTGGTTGTTCACCACCCGCAGGGTGCCCACCTCGGCGAGCGCCTCCAGACCGGCGGTGTCCGGCAGGTATGGGTTGTAGCGCACCTTGAACGTGGACACCGACGTCAGCGCCCCGAGCCCCTGGAGGCTGGTGAGGCCGTCGTTGAAGGCGATGTCCAGGGTGCCGCTGACGCGGCTGAGGTTGTCCAGCCCGGCGAGGTCGGTCAGCGCGTCGTTGTCCTCCACCGTGACGTCGCGCACCTCGGTCAGCCCGGTCAGCCCGGAGAGGCTGAGCAGCCTCGGGTTGTCCAGGATCTCCAGGGTGTCGAGCGCCGTGAGGCCGCCGAGGCCGCGCAGATCGGCGCCGACGAAGCCTCGGATCGTCAAGGTGTCCACCGACTGGAGCGCCTCCAGGCCGGCGGTGGAGACCGCCGCGTCGATCAGGTTCAGGTCGCCCGTCACCTCGGTCAGCCCGGAGAGCCCGCTCAGGTCCGACGGCGCGCTGACCGAGAGGGTGACGTCCCCGTCGACCCGCGTGAGGGTGGACAGGGGCGAGAGGTCGCTCAGCATGGTGTTGCCGCCCAGCCACAGCCGGCCGACCGAGGCAACACCCGCCAGCGCCGAGATGTCGGTGAGCGCGTCGTTGTCCTCCAGCCAGATCTCATACGGGCTGGCCCCGACGCCCTCCAGGCCGTCCAGGGACGTCAGCGCATCGCACTCCACGACGCTGAGGCCCAACGAGAGCGGCCCGGCCCCGCCCAGCGCGCTGAGGCTGGTGAGCGGCGTGTTGACCAGGCGGAGGCTCTCCAGGGTGGACTGGGCGGGCAGCCCATCCAGCGTCGTGAGGAGGCTGTTCGAAGACAGGCTGAGCACCGTGATGGTGACGTCTCCCAGCCCGGAGAGGTCGCGCAGCCCGCTCATCTCTTGCAGATCGAGGCTCCACGCCACCGAGCGGAGGCCCCGGAGGCCCCGGAGGTCGGTCACCTGCGGGAGGTCGCGCAGGTCCACGGACTCCGCGGAGCGCAGGTTGTGCAGCCCCTCCAGGGTGGGCAGGCGGGGCAGATCGGAGAGGAGCACGGTGCCGGTCACCTCGGTCAAGGCGGAGAGGGGTGCCAGGGAGGTCACCGCCTGGGCGTCCACCCAGAGGCTGCCGTCGACGGCGCAGACGCAGGACAGCTCGTAGAGATCCGTGACCGCGCTGCCGTAGGCCGTGATGTCGCCGACGACCCGGATCGGCCCTGGCCGGCCGTCGCAGAGGGGCGGATCGAGCCCCACGACGTGGTCGACCGTGACCACGTCTGCGTCACCGCAGTCGGGCGGATCGACCTCGCCGGTGTCCCCCGTGTCTCCGGTCTCGCTGGTGTCTCCGGTCTCACCGGTATCCCCGGTGTCCCCGCTGTCGTCAGCCTCGCCAGTGTCCTCTGGCTCGGCGGTCTCCGTCGGCTCCGCGGAGTCGTCGGTCGAGGTGTCCTTGTCGCCGCAGCCGAGGGCCGCGAGGAACATCAGGTGCCAGGCGCGCATGTCTGCTCCAGGGCCTCAGGGCCCGTTGTCCCGGATGGTCACGTTGCCGCCGATGGTGCCGATGGCGTCGCGCAGGGCCTGGGCGTCGGCGTCGGCCAGGCTGGGGTTGTAGATGATGTAGAGGTGGCGGGTGACCTCCTGTACGCCGTGCAGGGCGGTGACGTCCTCCAGGAGCGCGCCGTTGTAGAGGAACAGATACTCGACCCGCCGCAGCCGCTCCGCCCCATCCAGGCTCACGAGCGCGTCGTTGTCGTCCACCTCGAAGGTGCCATACACGCGCCGCAGGCTGTCGAGGCCCTCCAGCGTCTCCAGCGCCGCGCACTGCGCGATCTCCATCGACCCGACCACCTCCAGGGCCTCCAGGCCGCTCAGATCGGTGAGGGCATCCAGCCCGATCAGGTTGAACGAGCCGACCACCTCAACCAGGGTCTCCAGCCCCTCCAGCGATGCCAGCGCGGGCAGATCCTCCAGGGTCATCGAGGCGATCTCCTCGATGGGCCCCAGGCCGTCGATGGAGGCCAGGCGCGCGTTGTGGCGCAGACGAAGCGCCGTGATCTCGCTGAGGCTCCCCAGCCCGTCGACATCCAGAAGCTGCGGGTTGTTCTTCACCTTGAGGTAGTTGACCGTGCGCAGGCTGTCGAGGCCGCTCAGGGTGCGGAGGGCGTCGTTGCGGTTGATGTACACATTCCAGGTGACCTCGGTGACGTTGTCCAGCCCATTCAGCGAGGTCAGCGCGTCGTTGCCCTCGATGGTGATGAACCGGACCGTCTCCAGCCCGGTCAGGCCGCTCAGGTCCACCAGGCCCGGGCTGTCGATGACCTCGAGGTCGGTGATAGTGGTCAGGCCGGTGAGCCCCTCCAGCCCCTGCCCCTCATAGCCGTCAACCAGCAGCGTGCCGACGGTGTGCAGCCCCTCCAGGCCCACGGTGGAGATCGAGGTCGCGGTCAACCACAGCGTGTCCCCCACCTCCCGCAGCCCGGAGAGCCCGCTGAGGTCGGCGGGCCCCTCCACCACCAGGATGGCCCGACCGGTCACCGTCTCGAGGGACGACAGCGGCGAGAGGTCGGTCAGCGCGGGGTTGGGCCCCAGGTAGAGCTCATCCACCAGCGTCACCCCGGCGATCGCCGAGATGTCGCTGAGCGAGGCGTTGACCCCGAGGTAGAGCTGGGCGCTGAAGGAGGAGATGCCCTCCAGGCCCTCAAGATCGGTGAGGCCATCGCTCCGGATGATGGAGAGCCCGTCCTCCAGCGGCCCGGCGCCGCCGAGCGGCGACAGGCTCTCCACGGCGACCCCCTCCAGCACGAGAGACTGCATGCCCGTCTGGGGGTCGAGCGCGTCGAGCGTCGTGAGGACGGGGAGATCCTCAAGGTGAAGCCCGGCCAGCGCCAGGCCCCCGAGTCCCTCCAGCGACGTCAGGGCTGGCAGATCGTCCAGGGTCACCAGACCGCTGATGGAGGTGAGGCCGCGAAGGCTGCTGAGGTCGCTCAGCCCGTCCAACCCCGACACCTGAAGGGAGCCGACCGAGCGCACGTTGTGCAGACCCTCCAGATCGGTGAGGCTGCGCATGCCGCTGAGCTGCAGGAGGCCGCCGACCTCGACGAGGTTCTCCAGCGGCGCCAGCGTCGTGATGCTCATGTCCCCGACGTAGAGGCCCTCGTCGACCGCGCAGACGCAGGAGAGGGAGTCGAGATCCGCTCCTCTGTTGCTTGGCACGCTGACATGCCCGGTGACGCGCCGCAGGCGTTCATCTGTACAGATCTCGGGGTCTCGCCCTGCGTGGAAGTCTCCCTCGACCACCTCGGCGCCGTCGCACAGGGTCGACGCGGGCTCACCCGTGTCTCCCGTCTCGCCCGTGTCGCCGGTCTCCCCGGTCTCCCCCGTCTCGCCCGTGTCTCCGGTCTCCCCGGTCTCCCCGGTCTCGCCCGTGTCGCCGGTCTCCCCGGTCTCCCCGGTCTCCCCGGTGTCCTCGGTGTCCTCGGGCTCGGCGGTCTCGGTCGGGACCGCCGAGTCGTCGGTCGAAATGTCCTTGTTGCCGCAGCCGAGGGCCGCCAGCAGGATCAGGGTCCACACGCGCATCAGTCCTCCCACCCCTCAGGGGCCGTTGTCGCGGACGTCCACCGCCCCCCCGATGGTCCCCACCGCGTCCCGCAGCGCCTCCGCGTCGGCGGTCGCCAGGCTGGGGTTGCTGACGATGGAGAAGCTGTCGGTGACCTCCTGGAGGTCGTGCAGCTCGGTGAGGTCACTCAGCAGCGCGTTGCCCTGGATGGAAAGCGCCTGGACCCGCCGCAGGCGCTCGACCCCGTCGAGGCTCAGCAGCGCGTCGTTGTCGTCCACCTCGAACAGGCCATAGACCCGCCGCAGCCGCCGCGCCCGCCCCAGGCTCTCCAGGCCCGCGCACTGGGAGAGCGTCATGGAGCCGGCGACCTCCAGGGCCTGCAGCCCGTCGAGGTCGGTGAGGCTGTCCAGCCCGATGACGTCGAGCGCGCCGACGACCTCGACCACCGCGCCGAGCCCGTCCATGGACGACAGCGCGGGCAGGTTCTCCAGGGTCAACGCGCCGATCTCCGTCATCGGCCCCAGACCCTCCAGCGAGGCCAGCCGCGGGTTGTCCCGGAGGCGAAGCTCGGAGATGGTGCTCAGGCTGCCCAGGCCCTCGACGTCCCGGAGCTGGGCGTTGTTGCGGACCTTGAGGGTGCCGACGGTCTCCAGGCTGTCCAGCCCGGCGAGGGTGCGAAGCCCCACGTTGCGGTTGACGTCCAGCTCCCCGCTGACCTCGGTGAGGCCGTCCAGCCCGACCAGGTCGACCAGCAGGTCGTTGCCCTGAAGGGTGACGTCCGTGACTGACGTCAACCCCTCCAGCCCGAAGAGGCTCGGCAGCGCGGGGTTGTCCACCACGCTGAGGGTGACCACCGTCGTGAGCCCCGCGAAGCCCGCCAGGTCCGGCCCGGCGTAGCCCTCGATCTGCAGGGTGTCGGCCCGGTAGAGGGCCTCCAGCCCCTCGGTGGACACCGCCGTGTCGAAGAGCTGCAGGGTCCCGCGCACCTCCTCCAGCCCAGCGAGGCCGCTCAGGTCGACGGCGCCCTCGACGGACAAGGTCAGCCGATTGGAGATGGACGTCAGGCCGGCCAGCGGCGAGAGGTCGGCGAGCTGGGGGTTGCCGCCAAGCTCCAACACCTCCAGGCTCACGAGCCCCCCGAGCGCCGAGATGTCGCTGAGCCAGGCGTTGTCGGTGAGGGTGACCCCGACGGGCGCGGCGGAGATGTCCTCCAGCCCCTCCAGGCTGTGGAGCCCGTCGCACCCGCTCACCACCAGCCCGTCCTCCAGCCCGCCGGCCCCGCCCAGGGGCGCCAGGCTCTCCAACCCGACGCGCTCCACAGAGAGGTAGCGGAGGTCCGCCTGCGGCGCGAGCGGCTCGATCGAGCTGAGGGAGGGCAGATCCCGTAGCTGGATGAGGCTGAACGAGAGGTCCTCCAGGCCGCTGAGCGAGCGGAGCGAAGGGAGGTTGGCGAGCGTCAGGCCCCCGCCCACCGAGGTCAGGCTGCGCAGGTCGCTGACGTCCGACAAGAGCCCCAGGTCGACCAGGACCAGGTCGCCGACCGCCTGGAGGTTGTGCAGTCCCTCCAGACCGGTCAGGCCGTCCCCGGCGTAGATCCCCAAGGTCCCGCCGATCTCGACGAGGTTCTCGAGCGACGCGAGGGAGATGGTGCGGTCGTCGTCGATGCGCAGGTTGCCGTCGATCCCGCACACGCAGGAGAGCGAGGCGAGGTCGGGGTTGTCCTCCCGCCCGGCCAGCACATGTCCGGTGACCCGGACCAGCGACGCCCCGGTGCAGATCTCGGGGTCCAGACCGACGATGTAGTCGCCGTCGTGGACCTCGGCGTCCTCGCAGCTCGGGGGCTCGACCTCCCCGGTCTCGCCGGTCTCGCCGGTCTCGCCGGTGTCCCCGGTCTCCTCGGTGTCGCCGGTCTCCCCGATGACGCCGGTGTCGTGGACGTCGGTGTCCTTGATCGTGCAGGCCGCCAGCAGGGGCAGCAGCGCCATGTGCCGCATGATGTCCTCCCGTCATTCTCTCTGACACAGAGGCTGTCACGGGGCGAACGGATCAGGTTCAGGGTGCGTTTCCGGAGATGGTCACGGTCCCGCCGATGGCCCCGATGGCGTCGCGCAGGGCCTCGGCGTCGGCGGTGGCGAGGCTGGTGTTGCCGGTGATGGTGAGGTCGTCGGTGACCTCGTCGAGACTGTGCAGGGCGGTGACGTCCACCAGGACGCCGTTCGACAAGATGCGCAGGTCGTCCACGCTGCGCAGCGCCTCGGCCCCGTCCAGCCGCTCCAGAGCAGCGTTGTCCCGGATGGTCAGCGCGCCGGTCAGCGTGGCCAGGCCGTCGAGGCCGTCGAGGGTCTCCAGCCCGTCGAGGTCGCGGATCGACAGGCCCTGGGCGCGCGTCAGCCCCTCCAGCCCGGTGAGGTCGGTCAGGCCCTCCAGGTTGTACAGTGAGATGTTGCGCCGCGCCCGGGTCAGGCCCTCCAGCCCGGTGAGGCTCGTCAGGGAGGGCAGATAGGACAGGTCCGCGTAGTTCACGATGGTCAGCGTGCTGAGCGCAGAGAGCGACGCGAGCTGGTCGTTGTGGTCCAGCGTCAGCCGGTTGACCGTGGAGAGGACCTGCAGCCCGTCGAGCGAGGTGAGCTGGGGGTTCTGGACGATGTTCAGGTTCCCCACCGACCCCAGCGCCGCCAGCCCGGTCAGATCGGTGAGCACAGGGTTGTTCACGATGTAGAGCTCCCCGTCGACCGTGGTGAGGCTGGAGAGCCCGGTGAAGTCCACCAGCGCGTCGTTCTGGCCGATCTGGGCGCTGGCCATGGTCTCCAGCGCGCTCATCCCGGTGAAGCTGGTCAGGCTCGGGCAGTTCCCGACGTACAGATCGTTGACGGCGGTCAGGGCGGTGAACCCGGCCAGATCGGTGCCCTGGTAGTCGTCGAGGCGCAGGTTGAACACCGTCTCCAGGTTCTCCAGCCCCTGGGTGGAGGCCGCGGTGCCCTCGATGCGCAAGGAGAGGCCAGCGTCCTCCAGGCCCCGGAGCCCGTCCATGTCGACCAGCGCGGGCAGGTTGACCAGGCGCAGGCTGTAGACCGAGTCCACGTTCTGGAGGCCCTCCAGCGTGGTGAGCTGGGGGTTGTCCTCGATGTACAGGACGCCCGTCAGCTCCTCGAGGTTCGAGAAGGGCAGCCCCGAGGACAGCGCCGGGTTGTCGTTGATGTAGAGGCTGCCTTCGATCGCGCAGACGCAGGACAGCTCCTCAGGCTCCCACTGGTCCTCGGTCAGCAGCATGTCGCCGACGATGCGGACCAGATCGCTGGAGAAGCAGGGCCCGGCCCCGGCGGCCACGATGACGTCGGCGTCCGTCACCTCCGGCGCGTCCGCGCAGCTCACCTCCCCCCCGCTGGTGTCGGTGACCTTGGCGCTCGCCAGCCGCCCGCCGGGGAGATCGGGGCTGGCGCTGCAGGCCAGGGTGAGCAGGGGCACAGTCATCATGATGCGCATGGGGGCCTCCTTCATGGGGCGTTGTTGAGGATGGTGATGCCACCGCTGATGGTCCCGATGGCGTCGCGCAGGGCTTCGGCGTCCGCCGTGGCGAGGCTTGCGTTTCCGCGGATCTCGAGGCCGTCGGTGACCTCGTCGAGGCCGTGCAGCGCGGTGACGTCGACCAGCACGTCGTGCTCGATGACGGTCAGCTCCCCGACCGTGCGCAGCGCCTCGGCCCCGTCCAGCCGCTCCAGCGCGTCGTTCGACCAGAGGTACAGCTCCCCGGTGACCGTGGACAGGGCGTCCAGGCCGTCCAGGCTCTCCAGGCCACCGCAGCCCTCGATCGACAGACCCTCCACCTGCGCCAGGGCCTCCAGGCCGCTGAGGTCCGTCAGCCCGTCCAGGAAGCGCAGGCTGAGGTCGCGTCGGATCCGGGTGACGCCCTCGATCCCCTGCAGCGAGGTCAGCCCGTCCAGGCGCGACAGGGTCAGGTGGTTGACGGTGGTGAGCGGCCCCAACCCGGTGAGCGACGTCACGAGCGGGCTGTCCTGCAGGGTCAACCGATTCAGGTCGGAGAGGGCGCTGAGCCCGGTGAGGGCGCTGAGCGCCGGGTTGTTCCGCACGTCCAGGTTCCCGACCTCCCTGAGGGCCTCCAGCCCGGTGAAGTCGACCAGCGCGTCGTTCCCGGCGACGGTGAGCCTCCCGTCCACCTCGGTCAGGGCTGAGAGCCCGGTGAGGTCGATCAGCGCGTCGTTGTCCTGGATCCGGGCGGTGTCGAGGTGGGTGAGCGCCGTGAGCCCGTCGATGCGGGTCAGGTTCGGGCAGTCGTCGATCTGCAGGACGTTCAGGGAGGACAGCCCGGTGAGGCCGGCCAGGTCGGTCCCGTCGTAGTCCTCGACGTGCAGGAGGCCCACGGAGGCGAACCGCTCCAGGCCCACCGTCGAGGCCGCGGTCTCCTCGATGCGCAGCTCGTACTGAGCGGAGGTCAGGCTGCGCAGCCCGTTCATGTCAACCAGGGCGGGCAGCTCGGTCAGGTACACCGCGCCGCCGGAGCTGGGCACGTTGTGCAGGCCCTCCAGCGTCGTGAGCAGCGGATTGTCCTGGATGTAGAGGTTGCCGGTCAGCTCCTCCAGGTTCGAGAAGGGCAGTCCCGAGGTCAACGCCGGGTTGTCATTGATGTAGAGACTGCCCTCGATCGCGCAGACGCAGGTCAGCTCCGAGGGCTCCCATTGGTCGTCGGTCAGCAGCATGTCGCCGACGACGCGGACCCGGTTGCTGGTGAAGCAGGGACCGGCCCCGGCGGCCACGATGACGTCGGTGAACGTCACCTCCGGCGCGTCCGCGCAGCTCGCCTCCCCTCCGCCGGTGTCAGTGACCTTCGCACCCGCCAGCCTCCCTCCTGGAAGATCGGCGCTGGCGCTGCAGGCCAGGGTGAACAACGGGACCACGGTCATCATGCGCATGGGGCCTCCCTTGCGCACGAAGAGGGTTCAACCGGCGATTCGGATCACATCACGGCGCATTTCCGCTGATGAAGGCGCCGCCACCGATCGTCCCGATCGCGTCCCGCAGGGCCTCAGCGTCCGCGGTCGCGAGGCTGGCATTGTATCGGATGTAGAGATATGAATCCACGGTGGTGACCCCGTGCATGCCGGTCACGTCGGTCAACAGGTCGTGGTCCTCGATGCGCAGCGTGTCCACCCGGCGCAGGGCCTCGGCGCCGTCCAGGCTCAACAGCGCGTCGTTGTCGTCCAGGTAGAAGGTGCCGTCCACCCGCTGCAGGGCGTCCAGGCCCTCCAGCGAGGTCAGCCCGGCGCAGGTGTCGACGTCGAGGTCCCCTGCCCGCTCCAAGGCCCCCAGCCCGGTGAGGTCGGTGAGCCCGTCGACCGCGTCCAGGTCGAGCGCGCCGGTCACCCGGATCAGGGCGTCCAGCCCGTCCAGGCTGGCGAGCGACGGGAGGTCCTGGAGCGTGATCGCGGTCGCCTGGGTGAACGGCCCCAGGCCGGCGATGGACGCGAGCTGGGGGTCGTCGATGACGCGCAGGACGCCCACCGCGCTGAGCGCGCCAAGGCCCTCGGTGTCGAGGAGCGCGGCGTTGTTGCGGATCTTGAGGGTGCCGACGGTGTCCAGGCTGTCGAGGCCCGCCAGGGTGGTCAGCCCGTCATCCCCGTTGATGTCCAGCTCAACGCTGACCGTGGTGAGGTTGTCCAGCCCGGTGAGGTCCGTCAGCGCGTCGTTGTCGTAGATGACCACCTCGGACACCGAGGTGAGGCCGCTCAGGCCACCCAGGCTGAGCAGGTCCGGGTTGCGCTCGATCGTGAGGGTGTTGAGCGCGGTCAGGCCCACGAGCCCGGCCAGATCGGGCCCGGTGAAGGCGCGGACCAGCAGCTCGTCGGCCGACTGGAGCTGCTCCAGCCCGACGGTGGAGACCGCGGTGTTCGAGAGGGTCAGCGTGCCGCCCACCGTGGTGAGCCCGGCCAGCCCGGTGAGGTCCGCTGCGCCGGTGATGGCCAGGGTGGCGTCCCCGGTGACCTCGGTGATGCCCGCCAGGGGCGAGAGGTCCGCCAGCGCGCCGTTGGTCCCGATCCAGAGGTCGCCGACGCTCCGAACCGCAGCGAGCGCGGAGAGGTCGGCCAGCGCGCCGTTGTCGTAGAGCCGCAGCGTCGAGACGCCGCTGGAGACCCCCTCCAGCCCGGTGAGGTCCGTCAGCGCGTCGCACTCGCCGATGCTCACCTGCTGGCTGAGCGGCCCGGCGCCCCCCAGCTCGTGGAGGGAGGTCAGCGGCACGTCGTCGAGGATGAGGTTGTTAAGGCCGGTCTGCGCGGCCAGCCCGTTGAGCGAGGTCATCGACGGGTTGGTGGTGAGGTACAGGCCCCCCAGGCTCACGCCGGAGAGGCCGCTCAGGTCGGTGAGGAGGTCGGCGTAGCCGACGGTCAGGTAGTCGGGGACGGCGGTGAGGCCGCGCAGCCCGTTGAGGTCCACCAGCGCCGGCAGGGTGTGGACGTAGACCTCGCCCGCAGTCGTCAGGTTGTGGAGGCCCTCCAGGCTGGCCAGGGAGGACAGGTTCGCCACGCGCAGCGTCCCGCCCACCGTGGTCAGGCGGCTGAGGTGCGTCACGTCGGTCAGGCCGGTGACGCTTCGGATCTCCAGGTCGCCGTCCACCTCGCACAGGCAGGACAGGACCGAGAGGTCGGAGAGGGTCGTGTAGGAGACGGTCACGTCCCCGGTGACCCGGACCTCATTGCCCAACGTGCAGGGGTCGGTCCCCTGCCCGTAGCGGTAGTCCCCGGTGTAGGTCACCGGGCTGGTGCAGCTCAGGGTGGCCCCGGTGTCGCCGGTGTCGCCGGTGTCGTCGCCGGACCCGGTGTCGCCGGTGTCGTCGCCGGACCCGGTGTCGCCGGTGTCGTCGCCGAACCCGGTGTCGCCGGTGTCGTCGACCTCCCCGGTGTCGTCGGCCTCGCCCGTGTCATCGGCCTCACCGGTGTCGTCGGGTCCGCCGGTCTCGCCGGTGTCGTCGACCTCCCCGGTGTCGTCGGCCTCGCCGGTCTCTCCGGTGTCGTCGGCGACGGCCGTGTCGTCGGGCTCGGCGGTCTCCGCGGTGTCGTCGGGGGTGCCGGTCTCGGCTTCCTTGTCCCCACACGCTGCCACGAGCAGCGCGACCAGGCTCCAGGCTCTCATCCGTACCTCCCAGCTCTCAATGAGGAGAGAGGCCCGCGCCGCCCGGATGGATCATCAATCCTCGCCGTAGATCTGGCGGCCGTCGCGATCGGCCACCATCACCGAGCGGTCCCCGTTGGGGAACGGATCCGGGAGGAAATAGACGGTCACGTTCTCCGCCGCGGGGAGGTCGATCCGGTAGACACTGGACGGGCCCGCGCCGCCCAGGAGGAGGCCCAGCATGTGGTTGCCGCCTGGCCGCTCTTCGGGCCCGGAGGTGTCCCCGAACGGCAGGCGCTCGGTGACCAGGTAGCCGTCCATCGACACGCTGATCCGATCGTGGGGCGCCGCGCCGTTCACGACCTGGAAGCGCGCGGTGTCGCTGTCCACCGCGTCGAAGGACTCGTCGACCTGGAAGACCTGCAGGGTGTTGTAGACGTCGTGGCCGCCGAACACCAGCGTGGTGAAGTCGTCGGTGCTGACGTTGATCCGCCCGGAGGTCAGCAGGGCGTTGGAGGACGAGCGGATGTCTACGTCGAAGGTGCCCGGCGTGGTCCGCACGTAGGGGGTCAGCTCATCGCGGCCCAGGGTGTGGTCGGCGTCGGCCGGCCCGCGGAGGTGGACCGTCACCGTCGCGACGTCCTCGGCGATGTGCAGCACCCGCAGCCAACCCCGGTCGCCGCCGGTGTCATCGCCAGGGTCGGTGTCGTCCGAGACGTCCGTGTCATCGACCTCTGCGCTGTCGTCTGTGAGGACGGGCGGCGCGCAGTCCCCTGAGGCCGAGCAGGTCCAGCCCGGCCCCCACAGCCGCTCACAGCCCGCGTCCTCAGTGCACGGGGTGATGTCCGGCACCAGCAAGGAGCACGCTGCCAAGGGAAGCACGAGCCCGATCCAGCGGCCGGCCATCAGAACGCCACCCGCACGGCCGCGCCGCTCGGGCCGACCGCGACGTCCACCCCGCCGCGCCGTCGCGCCGCCCACACCCCGACGCCCACCGCCGTCGACACCGCAGCCACCCCGAAGGAGAGGTCGGCGACCAACGCCCAGGTGGGCGCCCGCTGGTAGCTCTGTCGACCGGCGGTGGAGCACAGCCACGCCCCGCCGTCGTCGCCGCAGTCCGCCGCGGACTTCGTGCCCAGGGCCAGGGACCCGAAGGTGACCCCCGACGCCAGGCCGGCCGCTCCGACGCCGAGCCCGGCCCACAGGGCCACGTTGCCGGGCTGCGGAGCCGGCCTGACCGCCGGCGGCGGCACCACCGGCGGCGTGACCACCGGCTGCGGCGGCGCCCGCTGCGCTGCGAGGCGGGCCTCCAGCGATCGGATGCGCTGCGTGAGCACGTCCTGCTCCTCGGGCGGGGCGACGCCCCGGTAGGCCTTGAAGGTGGCGATGGCCAGCTCCAGATCACCCAGCCGCTCGTAGCAGTCCGCGATGTCATAGAGCAGGATCTCGCGCCCGGACAGCCGGTAGGCCTCCTGCCAGGCCTCCAGGGCGTAGGCGTACTGCCCCTGGTCGTACAGGTTCGCGCCGGCCTCATAGAGCTGCCGCGCGTCGTCCTCCGCTGCTGTCGGGCTCTCCTGGGCCCAGGCTGGATCGAGGCCGAGCAGCACCGCGAGGATCATGGGTCCTCCCAGGCGTCGCGCTTCCGTGCGTGTCCGCCCCAGTCGTCGCCCCCCGGCGTCGGCTCGGCGGCGACCGGCGGGTCCGGCTGCGGCGCGGCCACGGGCTCCTTGTCGACCGCAGGCTCCGCAGCCACAGGCTCAGCAGCCACAGGCTCGACTGGAGCGGCCTCCGCAGGCGTCGCCACGACCGGGGGCTCCGTCGGCGGAGGGGCGGCGGGCTTCGGCTGCGGGCGGGCCTCCCCGTCGTCTGCCTCCTGCGACGGCTGGAGGGATGCAGCCTCCATCGGCGCGATCGCCGCTGACGCTGCTTCGGCGGCCACGGGCGGCGGCGCCACCAGGGTCGGGGGCCGCGCGACCGCCGCTGGGGCCGGGGGCTCGGGCCAGGCCAGCCAGAGCGCCACGGCGGCGGCGCCGCCCGCGAACAGGCCCACGGGCAGCCAGCGGCGCCTTGGGGGCAACACGGGCAGCTCCAGGGTGGCCGTGTCCAGCGAGCGGGTGCTCTCGTCCAGCTCCTCGACCCGCACCTCGACGGGGCACGGCGCTGGCGAAGCGTCCGCCTCCAACGCGGCCTTGAGGGCAGTTCTGAGCGCCGTCATGCTGGGCATGCGCTCAGCGGGGACCTTGCGCAGGCAGGCCCGGACGACCTCCTCCAGCGCCGCCGGCACCGCCACGTTCGGCGCCCGCAGGCCCATGGGCGGGGGGTCGTCCAGGAGTTGGGCCACGAGCACGCTGGCCAGCTCGCGGCTCTCGAAGGGCATCACCCCGGTGAGCATGCGGTAGAGCATCATGCCCAGGGCGTAGATGTCGGTCCAGGGCCCGATGTCGCGACCGCGGATCTGCTCGGGGGCCATGAAGGCCGGCGTGCCGATCAGCTCCCCGGAGCGGGTGAGCATGGTGTCGGTGTCCACCGTCCGGCCGATGCCGAAGTCCACCACCTTGACGTAGTCGTCGTCCTCGCCGATGGAGGTCAGCAGCACGTTGGCGGGCTTGAGGTCTCGGTGCACGATGTCCTGGCGGTGGGCCTCTTCCATGGCCTCGGCGATCCGGCAGGCGATGCGAACGGCGCGCGCGGCCGGCAGCGCGCCGACCTCGGACAGCAGCTGCTTGAGGGAGCGCCCGTCCACGAACTCCATCGCGATGTAGCAGTACTCGCCATCCACCCCGTGCTCGAAGACGTCGACGATGTGGGGGTGCTTCAGTCGGCTTAGCAGCGACGCCTCCCGCATGAAGCGGGGCTCGGCCTCGCCGCCGTGGCTGCGCACGAGCTTGAGGGCGACGCGGCGCTCAGGATCGAGCTGCGCGGCCCGATAAACGCTGCCCATGCCGCCGTCGGCGAGGTGCGATTCGATGCGATAACGGCCGTCGATGAGCTGCCCGGCGGACAGCGCCTGCCTCTCTTCGGGGCTCGACGAACTTGTTCTCACAGCCATCCTGCATCATCGATGATGTCAGAATCGCCGGAGGCTGACAAAAAAAATCATCCGCCCTGCGCAGGATCAGTCGGGCAGGGTGGCCCCGGTCTGCTCCAGCCGGGAGAGGCGGTCGGCGCGGATCTGGCCATTATACGCAAAAGCGACGCCAAGAACAGCCCTCACTGCGCCCTCCGCGTCGAAGACCGGAAGGGCGACCGCCGCCCCCGCCTGCACGGCCTTGGCGCCGGGGCGTACGTCGCCAGTGGGATCGTCCTGCAGGTTGCAGGTCTGCACCGGGGCGCGGCGCTGCCATGCGAGCCCGGCCATGCCCTTGCCCAGCGGGATGAACCGGGTGGCTTCGAGCACCGGCGGGGGGATGTTGACGGACGCGGCCAGGACGAGCTGGTCGCCCCGGACGCGGTGGATGGTGCCGGCGACGCCCTGGTGGTCGTCGATCCAGGTGCGCAGCCAGTCGGTGTCGTTCATGGGGCCTCCAGGGGAGGCCCTTAACGCCCCGGGCCGCTGAGGGCGCCGACGGCCTTGCCCAGGCCCTTCTCCACCACGCTGCCCTCGCAGCCCTCCGGAGCCACCGCGCCGAAGCCCTCGCCTCGGGCCATGCGGTCGAGGACCTCGGGCAGCCGCTGGCGGTAGATGCGCTTGCTGCCCTGGCCCAGGATGACGCTGACCAGCAGCGCGGGCAGGCCCTCGAAGCCGGTCTGCTCGAAATAGAGGCGGGTCCCCTGCCCTTCGGGCTCCAGCCGGAAGGTCACCACGGTGTCGATGGGGCCGCCGCGCCAGGACCAGGACATGGAGCGCTCCGGCTCCAGCGTCAGCACCTCGCAGTGGACGACGCCGTCGAAGCCGAGGGCCGGCTCGGTGCGCATCGTGAACGCCCGGCCCACCTCGGGGACGAAGTCGTTGGGCATGAGCCAGGCCGCGATGGCCTGGGAGGTGGTGAGCGCGCGCCACACCCGCGCGGGGGGGTGGGGATAGGTGACGCTGAGGCGGATGTCCCTCTTCATGTCTGCTCCGGGTGGTGCTGGTCGAGGTAGGCCCCCAAGGCCCCCAGCTTCGAGCTCCAGAAGCGCTCGTAGTGCGCGACCCAGTCGTAGACCGCGCGCAGGGGCTCGGGGTTGAGGGCGTAGAGCCGGCGCCGCCCGTCCCGGGTGACCGACACCAGCCCGGCCTCCCGCAGCACCTTGAGGTGCTGGGAGATGGCGGGCTGGGTCACGTCGAAGTGGTCGACCAGGTCCGTCACCGCGCAGGCCCGCCCGTCCCGCAGCAGGTCCAGGATGGCCCGGCGGGTCGGATCGGCGACAGCGCGGAAGACGGGGTGCGGCGCGGACATGGGATCAATATATAAGCATGTACTTATATGTCAAGGGTAGAGATTCCGCCTGGGTTGTCGGGGCAAAAAAAAGAAGGGCGGGCCCTCTCGGGTCGCCCTTCGCTTCGGCAGGAGCTGCGCGCCTACCCCCCGTGCTCGGCCAACTCCTCGAGCTTCGCCTCCAGCCAGCGCTCGGCCTCCAGCGCCGCCATGCAGCCGGAGCCCGCCGCGGTCACCGCCTGGCGGTAGACCTTGTCCTGCACGTCGCCCGCCGCGAACACGCCCGGCACCTTGGTGGCGGTGCTGTCGGGGGCGGTCTTGAGGTAGCCGACGCTGTCGGCGTCCAGCAAGCCGCGGAAGGGGTCGGAGTTGGGCTTGTGGCCGATGGCCAGGAACAGGCCATCCAGGTCGATGTCCCGCTCCGCGCCCGTGGTGTTGTCGACCACGCGGATGCCGGTGACGACCTCGTCGCCGTGGACGTCCTTCAGCTCGGTGTTCCAGAGGACCTCGACCTTCTTGTTGTCGAACACCCGCTTCTGCATGATCTTGGACGCCCGGAGCTGGTCGCGGCGGACCAGCAGGTAGACCTTGGAGGCGAACTTGGTGAGGAAGGTGGACTCCTCGGCCGCCGAGTCGCCCCCGCCGATTACCGCCACCACCCGCTCGCGGTAGAAGAAGCCGTCGCAGGTGGCGCAGGCGCTGACGCCGTGGCCCTGGAGCCGCAGCTCGTTGGGCAGGCCCAGGTATTTGGCTGACGCGCCGGTGGCGACGATCATCGTGCGGGCGAGGCCCTCCTCCCGGCCGGCCTTGTAGCGGTAGGGCCAGCTGCTCAGGTCGACCTCCTCCAGCTCCTCGTCGGAGAAGCGGGTGCCGAAGCGCTCGCACTGGGCGCGCATGCGGTCCATCAGCTCGGGGCCCATGATGCCCTCGGGGAAACCCGGGTAGTTGTCCACGTCGGTGGTGATGGTGAGCTGGCCGCCCGGCTGCTTGCCCTCGAAGACCAGCGGGGCCATGTTCGCCCGGGAGCAGTACAGCGCGGCGGTGTGGCCGGCGGGGCCGGAGCCGAAGATGACGACGTCGTGGATGGGGAGGGACTCGTTGCTCACGCGCGGCTCCTGCGCTGGACGGATGGATGCAGAGGGGGCCTCTGTCCTAACCGCCGACGGCGGGGAGACAAGGCCCGCAGAGGGGCCCCCGGGAGATGCCGGATGGTGCCGCCGGTCGCTCCGGGCTATGCGCCGGGCGTGGACACCCGGACCCTGATCGAGACCACCGCGGCGTCGCTGGGCTTCGTGCACCTGCGGGTGGCCGCCATCCCCCCCGAGGGCACCCCGCGCATGCAGGCGTACCTGGCGTGGCTGGCGCGCGGTCACCACGGGGAGATGGACTACCTGGCGCGCGGGGCTGACGTCCGCGCCGATCCCCGCCGCCGGGAGCCCGACCTCCGGTCCGCAGTGGTGCTGGCGCTGGAGCACCACCACCGCCGGCCGCCCGACCCCGGCGGCCTCACCGGCAAGGTCGCCCGCTACGCCTGGGGCCGCGACTACCACAACCTCATCGGCAAGCGCCTGCGCAAGCTGCGGCGCCGGCTGCACGAGGCCGGCGTCGCCAACTGGGGCGGCGTGGACACCGCGCCCATCCTGGAGCGGGCCTGGGCCGAGGCCGCCGGCCTGGGTTTCACCGGCAAGAGCTGCGTCCAGATCGTGCCGGCCCGGGGCAGCTACCTGCTGCTCGCCGTGCTCTTCGTGGACCAGGCCCTGACGCCCGACGCGCCCCTGCGCGACCACTGCGGGCGCTGCACCCGCTGCCTCGTCGCCTGCCCCACCCAGGCGTTCCCGGGCCCCCGGCAGCTCGACGCCACCCGCTGCATCGCCTACTGGACCATCGAGGCGAAGGGCGCGATCCCCCTGCCCTTGCGGGCCTCGTTCGGGCGCTGGGTGTTCGGCTGCGACGTCTGCCAGGAGGTCTGCCCCCACAACGCCCGGCCCCCCGACCCCGACGAGGACGACCTGCTGCCCCGCCACGCCTGGCTCGACCTCGTGCGCCTGCTGGAGGAGCCCGACGACGCCCTGATGCAGCGCTTCCTCGGGACACCCCTGCGGCGCCCGGGTCCTGACGGCCTGCGCCGCAACGCCTGTGTGGTCATGGGCAACCTGGGCGACGCCGCTGCCATTCCACCGCTCCGAGCGGCCTGGCAGCGCGGCAGCCCGCTGGTCCAGGAGCACGCCGCGTGGGCGTTGGCGCGGCTGGGCGGCTGATCGGGGTACGCTGGACCCATGGACTTCAAACGCATCCGCGCTGCGATGGCCCGCTTGAGCGCCATCTCCTTCTGGGTGTTTGCCGCGGGCATGGTGGTGATCCTCAACACCACCGGCCCCTACCTGGCCATGGGCGTGCGCATGTACGGCGGCGAGCCCGAGCCGGAGATGCCGGACCTGCCCTTCCCCTGGACCCCGGTGCTGCTGGCGCTGACCGCGGCGGCGGCGTCGATGGTCCAGGACTGGCGGGGCCGGGGGCGCCGGTATGGCATCGCTGCGCAGCTCCTCAGCCTGGGGGTCGCCGGGCTGGAGCTTTGGTGGTTCCTCAAGCTGATCGACGCCGCGGCGCAGATCGCGAGCTGAGGGAGGTCCCCTGAGCGTCGAGATCAAGGGCCCCGACGGCGTCGAGCAGCTCCCGCTGGAGGTGTTCGAGGACCGGGTGCGCCGCGGCGAGCTGACCGCCGACACGCTGGTGCGCCTCGACGTGGTCACCGGGCGGCGCTTCGTGCCCCTGGGCGAGCTGGAGCTGTTCGAGACCCTCGCCGACCCCGAGGAGCGCCGGTTCCGGTGGAGCCTGCGAAACGCCGCGCCCCTGGTCACCGCCGTGCTCGTGGGCTCCCAGGTCCGCGTCTACCTGTGGTCGAAGCTGCCCGGGGCGGCCGACCTGCTGGTCGATCGGTTCACCAACTGGGCCCCCGCCGTCCTGGAGACCGGCGAGGTGTACCGCCTGCTCACCTACGGCTTCCTGCACCTGAGCTTCACCCACCTCGCTTTGAACATGCTGTTCCTGGCCTACGCCGGGATGAACCTGGAGCGGGCCATGGGCGGGCGCAACCTGGCCTCGGTCTACCTGGTCTCGGTGATCACCGGCGGGCTGCTCTCCATGATGATGAGCCCGGGGCGCCCCAGCCTGGGCGCGTCCGGGGGCGACTTCGGGCTCATCGCGGCATCGGTGGTGTTCGGCTGGAAGCACGAGGACCGGCTGCCGGAGGTGGCCCGCCAGTACTTCGGCTGGGCGATCCTCCCCTACCTCGTCTACCCCCTGTTCCTCGGGATCTCCTCGTCCACCGTGGACAACTGGGGGCACCTGGGCGGCCTGTTCGGCGGCGCGGCCATGGCGACCTGGCTCCAGCCCGACGCCTTCGAGCGCTACCGCGCGGAGAACCGCTTCGTGCGCCGGGCGGTGATGGCGCTCTGCGTCGGCACGCTGATCGGCGTGGCCGCCTGGGGGCCGCGGCTGGTCCCGCTGAGCGCGGTGGAGGTCGGCGGCCTGAGCGCCCCCTGCCCCCGCCCCTGGAAGGAAGGCTGGACCTTCACCGACGACTGGGGGCGGCTCTCCGAGACCCGGAAGGCGGCCTTCGTGGCCACCACGCGCACCTACAGCCGCCCCTTGAGCACCGACGAGGCGGTCGACGCCTTCATCGAGCAGCTCGACGCCCGCGCCCAGGCCATCCAGGTGACCCGCAAGGGGTCGGTGCAGGTCGGCGGCTGGGAGGCCGCGCGCCTCACCCTGCGCTTCAACCTGGCCGGCACCCCCCAGGTCATGGAGGCGCTGCTCATCACCCAGGGCGCCCACGTCTACCGGGTCCACCTCCACGCCGAGCAATCCCAGGGCTGGCGCTACGCCCAGCTCGCCGCCCGCATGTTCCAGGGGGTCACCCTGGACGATCCCCCCGAGCTGGAGGAGGCGCGCCTGCGCTCCCAGCGCAACCGGCGCTCCTGGAAGCCCGCGTGGGAGCTGGGGCGCGCGGCGGCCACGGCCGGCTACCCCGAGGAGGCGGAGCAGGCGTTTGAGCGCGCGTATCGGTACGCACGGGAGAAGCGCCCCCGCGTCGCCGTCTCCATCCTGGCGTATTACGCGGACTACCCTTCGCGGGGCTCCATCGAGCGGGTGCGCGAGCTGGTCGAGGCCCACAGCGACGACGTCCGCGTGGTGCTGCAGGCCGCCGAGGCCTACGACCGCATGGGCGCGTCGGACATGGCCGACGCCCTGCTGCAGGAGGCCAGGGTCCGCTGGCCCGAGGAGTACCTCATCGAGCGGGCCATGCAGACCCGCGCCGAGCCCTGACTACCGACGCGGCCCCGGCCAGGTCTTGCCGCCGCGCTGGTAGCCCAGCTTCGCGGCCTGCTGGCGCGCGGTGGTCGCCCCGGGGACGTGCTCGGGGAAGAACTGGTACCAGCCCTGGCCGAAGACCTGGGCCCAGCGGAAGCGCTTGAGTCGGTCGTTGGCCACCGCCGAGCGCAGCTCCTTGATCGCGGCGCTGTCGGGCAGGGCCTCCTGGGCCTCGGAGAGCTTGAGCAGCGCCTGGTCGGCCTTCCGTGCGTCGATCAGGATGAAGGCAAGGAGCGCCCAGTACAGGGGCTCCCGTCGGCCGAAGGTGGAGGCCTTCTCCATCCGCTCGATGGCCGCGTCGTGCTTCTTGTCGCGCATGTCCAGCGCCGCGAGCAGGCCCGCCGACTGCCAGTTGCGGGACCAGGTCTTCTCCAGCAGGGGGCGGGCCTTGGCGAAGTTCCGCTGGATGTACTCCAGCGTGCCGAGCTGGGCGTAGATCTGCTGGGTCACCAGGAACTGCCAGCGCCCCAGCGGCATGGCGCTCTCCAGGATCGCGCGGCCCTCGTCGATGCGGCGGGCCTGGATGGCCTCCATCGCCTCCTTCATCACGGCCTCGAGCTGCTTGCCGGTGCGGCGCGCGAGCACGAAGTAGATGACGGGGAACACGAGCAGCGCCGGTACGACGCCGTAGACCCACTGGCCAGCGAGCGCGCCCAGGCCGAAAGCGGCCGCAGCGGCGGCGAGCGCGATGAGCAGGTTGTACATGCGGGGGCCTCCGGCTCATGTTCGAGCCGACGGCCTAACCGATGTCCGCGCCCCGCGCGAGGCTCACTCGTCGCCCTGCAGCGTCCCGGACAGATACCCCGTGCCCACGTAGGTGCCGGACTCGGCGGTGGACTTGGTCCAGTTGTCGGTCACCGCGTACGAGCCGGAGAGGTCGTCGCCCTGCCACACCAGCTCGGCGGTCCACGAGATGCTGTGGTTGCTGGTGACGGGCTCGGTGTCGGTGATCTGCGTGGCGTCACCCGACCAGGCGCCGTCCTTGACCTCGAGCTGGAAGAGGTTGCAGTTGGTGGGATCCTCGGTGTAGTTCGCTGTCAGCTCCTGCGCGTCGATCAGCATGGTGACCTTGCCGCTGGCGGGCACGTAGCGGATCTCCCAGTCCCGGGTGCCGTTGTAGAACGGCACGTAGGTGGCCATCACGCCCAGCGCTGTGGACTGCGTCTCGTTGGGGGTGGCCGTGGAGAAGACGGTGTAGGAGCCGTTGATGTGCTGGGGATCCTTGCACTCCGACGCGCAGCCGGTCAGCGCAGCCAGGGCCAGCGCGGGAGCGAGGACGAAGAGGGGTCCCTTCATGAGTCAACCTTCGCAGGAGGCGACCGAAAAACTACCACGGGCGCGCGGAGTTTGCAGCACCGCTTGACCGCCAGGGGGCCACCCGGTAGAACCCCCTCTTCCTGTCCGCTTCGCCAGGAGTGCGTGTGGCAACCAGCGCCATCGACCTTCGGACCTTCACCTACATCGACATCCTCCAGCCCCAGACGGCCGGCTTCCTGGGCACCATCTCCCGGGGCTACATGCCGCTGGAGGGCGACGCGAGCCTGTTCGTGGAGGTGTCCCCGGGCATGGACATCAACCGGGTCACCGACGTGGTGCTCAAGCGCACGTCCTGCACGCCGGGCATCCAGATCGTCGAGCGCCGCTCCGGCGTGCTGGAGGTCCACCACCGCGATCAGGGGCAGGTGCGCGCGGCCGGCGACGCGATCCAGGAGGAGCTGAACATCAAGATGGAGGACCGGCTCAAGCCCCGCGTGGTCTCCAACCAGGAGATCCACGGCATCACGGGCTACCACGCCCAGATCGTGAACCGGTTCCGCCACGGCAACTACATCCACGAGACCACGACCCTCTACATCCTGGAGACCCACCCCGCCGGCTACGCGCTGCTGGCCACCAACGAGGCCGAGAAGGCCGCGAACATCGACGTGCTGGAGTTCCTCTCCTTCGGCGCGTTCGGGCGGGTCTACCTGGGCGGCAGCGAGGACGAGATCGCCGAGGCCGCCAAGGCCGCGCTGGCCGCGCTCGCCGAGATCACCGGCCGCCCGAACCCGGGGTAGCGGCGGCGGGTCCCCCCCCCTTGGAGGGGTCGGAGGCGCCCTCGAACAGGCCCTCCTCGGTCACCACCACGAGCTGCACCGACGAGAAGCGCGACCACTCCGCGACCTCGTGCCCCCGGGCGCGCAGGTTGTCCTGAACGTCCCGCGGGAAGCCGTCGTCCAGGAAGAGCTTCTCGGGCACCCACTGGTGGTGCATGCGGGGCGCGGACACCGCCTCCTGGGGGTCCATGCCGAAGTCGATGACGTTGCTCAGGACCTGGAGCGTGCTGCTGATGATCGTCGGCCCCCCGGACGCCCCGATGGCCATCACCACACGCCCCTCGGGGTCGAGCACGACGGTGGGGGTCATCGACGAGAGGGGCCGCTTGCCCGGCTCCACCGCGTTGGCCTCCCGGCCGATCAGGCCGTAGGCGTTGGGCACGCCGGGGCGCGCCACGAAGTCGTCCATCTCGTTGTTCAGGATGATCCCGGACTTCGGGGCCACCACCTTGCTGCCGAAGCTGGTGTTGATGGTGGTGGTGAGGGCCACGGCCATCCCGTCGGCGTCGATGACCGAGATGTGCTGGGTGCCGGCATCCTGGCCCGGGTCCACCGGCAGGCCGTAGTACGCCTTCTCGAAGGTGAGCCCCGGGTAGATGGCCCGACGCACCGCCTCGATGCGCTCGCTGGAGAGCATGCGCTCCACCGGCACCTCGACGAAGTCCGGGTCGCCCATGAGCCGCGCCCGGTCGGCGTAGGCGTGCTTCATGGCCTCGGCCAGGAGGTGGACATGGCTTGAAGAGTTGTGTCCCAGCGCATTGAGATCCCAGGCTTCCAACACGCCGAGCACCTGGAGCAGCACCGCGCCGCCGGACGAGGGCGGCGGCATGGTGAGCACGGTGTAGCCCCGGTAGGAGCCCCGCAGGACCTCCCGCTCCTTGGGCGCGTAGGCGGCGAGATCCTCGGCGGTGAGCACCCCGCCCGTGCCCTGCACGGCGGCGACCAGATCGTCCGCCAGGCTGCCGGCGTACAGGGCCTCGCCGCCGCTGCGGGCCCAGGCGCTCAGGGTCGCGGCGAGGCGGGCCCGGCGGACGACCACCCCACGCTCCGGCGGGGCCGTTGCACCGTCGAAGAAGGCCGGGGCCAGCTCGGGGTAGCGGGCCGCGGCGCCGGCCAGGTGCGCCCCCACCGCGAAACCCTTGCGGGCCTGCTGGATGGCCGGGGCGGCGAGCCGGGAGAGCGGGAGCGAGCCATAGCGCTGGTGCAGCGCCACCAGCCCCCGAGGCTCTCCGGGCACGGCCACGGCCAGCCCGCCGGTGGTGCTCGCGCCCTCGATGACCTCGCCCTGGGCGTCCTGGAACATCTTCGCGTGGCCGGCCGCCGGGGCGACCTCCCGAAAGTCGAGGACCCCGACGCGCGCGCCGTCGACCACCACCGCGAAGCCGCCCCCGCCCAGCCCGGAGCCGGCCGGCTGCACCACGCCGGCCGAGAGCGCAGCGGCGATGGCCGCGTCCACGGCGTTGCCGCCTTGCGCCAGGATCTCCGCGCCGGCCTGGGAGGCGAGCGCGTGGTCAGCGGCGACCATGCCCGCCCGGCCCTGCGCCGGCGGCGGCGCCTCCGCCAGCGCGGTGAGCCCCACCCCCAGCAAAAGGGCAACCAAGAAGTTGCGTTTCATCGGCGCGCTCCCTCAGGAGAGGATGAGGACCCAGGCTATCAAAACGAGCAGCTGGAGCCCCCACGTCCGAAGCCCCGCCCGCCAGGCGCCGGAGGCCAGCAGCGGCCCCAGCCCGCCCACGGCCAGCCCGCCAGCCAGCCAGGTCAGCCGCGCCGGATCGGCCGGGACGACAGAGGCGGTCAGCGCGGCCTCCCCCAACATCGCGCCGGCCGGCTCGCCCGCCAGCGCGCCCACCAGGGCCCCGGACAGCGCGAGGCCGGGGGCCAGCGCGCCGGGGGCCAGCTCCTCGATCCTGTTGAGCCCGACCCCGAGGTCCACGAAGAGCCCGGCGCGGCGCGCCAACCAGATCAGCCCGGTCCACGTGCCCAGCCAGAGCGCAGGCGCGATCGGCAGGGCCCGAAGCCCGTCCAGCGCGCTCCGGGGCGAGAGGGCCAGGAAGCCCACCAGCCCCGCCCCGAGGCCGACCAGCGGCCCCACCACCGCCGTGAGGACCGCCGCGAGGGCCAGCACGCCCGCCGCCATCGGGTTCCCCTCCGGCGCCGGGCCCCGCGGCCAGGCCACCAGCGCCGTCACCAGCGCCAGGGGCCACAGGGCGTCCGCGCCCACCAGCAGCGTGCCGGCCGGCGTGCCCAGCGGCCCGAGCATGCCGCCCGCCGAGGCCACCAGCGCGACCTTTGCGGCGTCGCGGGGGTCCTCGCACTGGGGCGCCAGCAGGGCCGCCGCCGCGAGGTCCCCCATCAGGGCCCCGGAGAGCAGCGCCGTGCCCCCCATCCCGCCCAACGAAAACGCTCCGCCACAGGCCCGCGCGACGCTGCCCAGCGCCAGCCAGCCCACCAGCACCGCCAGCGACATCAGCGGCGCGCCCTCCCAGGGGCGGGCGGTGTCCGCGACGCCGATGGCGAAGGCGACGCCCACCGCGCCGCCGAGCAGCAGGCCCGACAGCCACCCCCAGCGCCGCAGCGGCCCCAGCAGCAGGCCCACGCCGAGGGCCACCCCCGCCGCGACCACGTTGCGGACCAGCGGATCCATCAGCCCTCGCGGTCGTCGCGGGCGCAGACCGGGTTGGAGAGCACGCCGACCCCCTCCACCTCGATCTCGACGAGGTCGCCCGGCTGGATGGGCCCGACGCCGGCCGGGGTGCCGGTGGCGATGAGGTCGCCGGGCATCAGGGTCATGATGTCGCTGATGAAGGCGATGAGGGTGGGCACGTCGAAGACCATGTCCGAGGTGCGGCCGTCCTGGCGCAGCGCGCCGTTGACCCGCGTCCGCACGGCCAGGTCGCGGGGGTCCAGGCCCACCGCGATACAGGGCCCGACCGGACAGAAGGTGTCGAAGCCCTTGCCCCGCCCGAAGATGCCGTCGGCGCGCTGGAAGTCCCGCGCCGTGACGTCGTTGACCGCGGTGAAGCCCAGGATGACCTCCAGGGCGTCCTCGGGGCGGACCCGGTGGCAGCGTCGGCCGATGACCACGCCCAGCTCGGCCTCGTGGTCGACCCGGACGGTGCGCGGCGGGATGACGATGGGGTCGCCGGGGCCGACGACCGCGCTCTGGGCCTTGAGGAAGATGCGCGGCGTGGTGGGGACGGGGCGGCCCATCTCGGCGGCGTGATCGCGATAGTTGGCGGCCACGCCGATGACCTTGCCCGGCTCACAGGGGGCCAGCAGGCGCACCGCGTCGAGGGGGTGGCGGGCCGGGGCGGACTCGCCGCTGAGGCCCGTCGCGCCCAGGGTCTGCACCTCACCGTCGATCAGCCGCCCCACCTGGGGCGGCGATCCATCCACCGTGAACCGCACCCGTCGCTCAATCATGGATCTGTCGCTCCAGCTCGGAGAGGGCCTCGGCGGGATCGGCGGTGAACAGGAGCAAGCCGCGCCACACCCACTTCTGCCAGTGATAGTCGCTGATGCGGCCCTGCGCGACCGCGAGGTGGCTGCGGGGCAGCTCACCGCCCCAGCCCTCGGAGAAGTCCTCGAAGGTCTGCTCGAAGTCCTGCTCGTCAGGTCGGTAGCCCACGAAGAACACGACCTCCTTGTGGAGGAAGCGGCGGAAGTCGCGGCGCAGGCCGCTCATGGGCCGAGCGCGGGCGTCTGCGTGGGTCAGCACCAGGGCATCCGGCGCGGAGAACCCCCCGCGCAGGCGGTAGATCACGCAGCGGCCCGGCTGGGCGTCGGGCACGGGCTCCCCCCGCTGCGCGACCAGGGGCTCCAGGCCGGCGTCAACCGCGGCCCGCTCCAACAGGTCGTCCCAGGCGCTGGTGAAGATGCGCGGGAACCGGCGGACCGCGGCGCGGTGGAAGGCCCCGGGGGACACCCCCTCCAGCCCCACCTGCGCCCGGAGCGCCGCGAACAGCGCGTCCCGCCCCTGCCTGCGCTCCAGGTCGGCGCAGGCCTCGGCCACGGCACCCTTGCCGCCCAGGGCGCGGGCGAGCTTCTTCTCGCTGGGGTAGGGCTGGCCGGCCTCCTCAGCGGCCTCGGCGCTGGCGCGAGCGCCCACGACCAGGACACAGCGATCGCGCCGGGCGGCGTCGACCACCTCGACCGGCAGGTTCACGCGTGCCTCGGCCGGGCGTGCTCCACCGCCCGTCGCAGCGCCGCGGCGTCGCGCACGACGGGCCCGATCTGGCCCACCGTCAGGCTGGCGAAGCGGGAGCCCAGGTCCCCGCAGGCGGCGGGCGGCCAGCCCTCGATGAAGCCGTACAGGAAGCCCGCCGCGTAGGCGTCCCCTGCCCCCGTGGTGTCGATGGCCTCGACCGGGTGGACGCCGACGCGCACCAGCTCCTCGTGGTGGCGCACCAGCGAGCCCTTGCTGCCCTGCTTGACGATGACCGTGGGCACGTGCGCCGCCACCGCGTGGATGGCGTCGGCCGGCGGCAGGTCGGTGAGCGCGGTGGACTCCTCGGCGTTGAGGAAGACGATGCTGGCGTGGTCGCGCACCACCCGCCACATCTCCTCGCGCACGGCGTGGATGACGAAGGGGTCGGCGACGTCGATGGACACGGGCACGCCGGCCTCCTGGGCAACCCCCAGGGCGAACCGCGCCGCGTCCGCCATCGGGCCGCCCAGGAAGAGGTACCCGGTGACATGCAGCAGGCGGCTCTGGCGGATGACCGCCGCGAACTCGCCGATGTGGGGCAGCTCGGTGGCCGCGCCGAGGTGGGTGATCAGGGTGCGCTCGGCGTCGGAGCGGGAGATGAGGGAGAGGCACTTGCCCGTGTTCGCCCCGCGGACCTCGTGCAGGGCGTCCTCGCCGCAGGCCTCGCGCATCTGGGCGCGGTAGAGCGCGCCGAACTGATCGCCGCCGACCTGCCCGCAGAAGGTCACCCGGCGCCCGGCCAGGCCCAGCGCCGAGATGGTGTTCGCGCAGGAGCCCCCCGCGGTGATCTCCGCGCCCAGCTCCTTCACGTCCTCGTAGATCTCGGACCAACGGGCGTGATCGACCGGGTGCATCACGCCCCGCTTGAGGCCCTGTCGGCCCAGGATGGTGTCGTCGGGGATGCGGACCAGCACGTCCACGATGGCGTTGCCGAGACCGGCGACCTCATAGCGCACGGCGACCTCCAGCTTGGGCAGGGCGGGCAGCCTATCGCGGCTGGGCGCTCGGCGCGAGGGGCGCAACCGGCTAAAGGGAGCGCGACCTTGGAGACCGGATGGCTCGTCGGCTGCCCAGGCGCGCATGGATCGGCGTCGCGCTGTCGCTGGCGCTGAGCATCTGGTTCATCCGGACCGGGCGCTGGGACGTCGTCTACGCTGAGCTGGTGGGCGCGCGGGTGAGCTACGTCGCCCTGGCCAGCGCCATGCTGGTGGGCGAGTTCGTGCTGCGGGCGATGCGCTGGAAGGTCCTGCTGCGGCCGGTGGACCCGGAGGCCACCGTCGTGGACCTCTTCTCGGCCACGGTCATCGGCGCCGCCGCCAACACGCTGCTGCCCGCCCGCGCCGGAGAGGTCGCCAAGCCGCTGGTGGCCAGCCGGCGCACCCACGCCAGCCTGCCCGCCCTCATCGCGACCAACGTGATGGAGCGGGTCTACGACATCTTCGGGCTGGTCTCGGTGCTCACCGCGACCATGCTCCTGATGCCCAAGAGCCCCGCCGACAGCAGCGAGGACGCCCTGCTGGTCTACAAGCTCAAGCTCTACGGGCTCATCGCCGGAGCCGGGGCGCTGGTCGCGATGGCGGTGTTCTTCTGGCTGGCCTCCCGGGGCGCCCCGGCGCGGGCGGTGTTCGCGCGCATCGTGTCCATCGCGCCCCCGCCGGTGGCCGAGCGCTTCATGCACCTGTTCGACGGCTTCGTCGAGGGGCTCGGGGCCACCCGCGATCGCCGGGGCATGTGGCAGGCCGGGGTGCTGTCGCTGGCGATCTGGTTCAACGGCGCGGCGGCCATCTACGTGCTCTTCCAGGCTTTCCGCCTCACCCTGCCCCCCGCGGCGGCCTGCTTCACCGGCGTGGCCATCGCCGTGGCGGTGGTGTTCCCCCAGGCGCCGGGCTTCTTCGGGGTCTTCCACTTCGCGATCGAGAAGACGCTGGTGCTCTGGGACGTGCCGGTCGACCCGGCCAAGGCCTTCGCGGTGGTGTTCTGGGGGGTGAGCTTCCTGCCGGTCACCGCCGTGGGTCTGCTGGCGCTCTGGCGGGAGGGCTTGAGCCTGGGGGGGCTGTGGTCAAGGGATCGTGAGGAGCCGGGGAGCGCTGGCGCGGCGGAGGAAAGCCTGCGAGAATCCTGATTCGAGAAGGAGGCCCCATGCGACGCGCGCTCACCGCCCCGGTCCTGATGTGGTTGGCCCTCAGCGGCCTGGTCGCCGGCTGCACCGGCAAGGACGACGTCACCGTCGACGACAGCGCCGACGACACCAGCTCTGGTGGCGACGACACCAGCTCCGGCGGCGACGACACCAGCACCGAGCGCCCCGAGACCACCGCGGCGGGCAACATCGACCTGCGGGACGGCACGCTCACGGGCACGGTCGCCATCGCCAAGGCGTTCAGCTTCTACAGCAACCGGCAGACCTTCATCTACGCCTCGTCCAACCCGGCGGCGACCTGCGACATCATCGCCGAGCTGTTCGACCCGCGCGGCGACGTCGTCGACAAGAACGACCTGTTCCTGCCGGGGCACTGCAACCTGACCTTCACCTACGTCGGCGCCCCGCCGCTGGCCGAGTATGACATCCAGACCATGTCCGGCGCGGTCCAGAACGCCCAGTGCGCCTACGGCGAGGGCTCCTGGGTGTACGACAGCCAGGCCACCTTCCCCGACTACTACTGGTCCGGCGACTACTACGAGGCGGCGTCCTGGAAGGGCACGTTCGACATCAGCTTCCTGGCCGAGGGCGAGGACGACCTCGTCCTCAACCTCGCCCTGCGGGAGTGGGAGGGCACCTTCCCCTACTCCAGCGACCGGCCCGGCGAGCACAAGGCCTCGGGCCGGGTGGACGGCGTCATCGTGACCGAGCACTGCGAGGGGCTGGACGAGACCGGCTGGTTCTGACGGCAACCGGGGACAATTCTTGTCCAGGCTGTTGGGCGCTCGGCTGACCGGACCGTATGGGGGCTCCGGACCTTCCCGGACACCCCATGCGACACCCGATCAACCCCCTCGTGGACTACGCCTTCAAGCGCCTCCTCGGGGCCGAGCCGAACAAGAACCTCACCCGCCACTTCCTCAACGCCATCCTGCGCCCCCAGCAGCCCATCCAGGAGGTCACGCTCGTCAACCCCTTCAACGACCGTGACTTCGCCGAGGACAAGCTCAGCGTCGTCGACGTCAAGGCCCGGGATGCCCTCGGTCGGACCTTCCACATCGAGGTCCAGGTCCTGCTCCACCGCGGACTGCGGCCGCGCATGCTCTACACCTGGGCTGACCTCTACCAGGCCCAGCTCGTCAAGGGGCATGACTACAAGACCTTGGAGCCGGTGACCTCCATCTGGCTGCTCGACGAGGTCATGCTATCGGAGAGCCCGGCCGTCCACCACCGGTTCACCGCCTTCGACCGCGACCACCGCGTCACCCTCTGCGATCACCTGAGCCTCCACGTCATCGAGCTGCCAAAGCTGCGCCGCGAGGCCCTTCCACTTGATGATGAGCAGCGCTGGTGTACATTCTTGAGTGAGGCCCGGTATTGGACCGCGCTGCCCGATGCGTTGAACACCCCGGAGTTGAGGCAGGCCATGAGCACCCTGATCGAGATCTCCGACCAGGAGCGCGAGTACTACAACTACGCATCGCGCCTGGACCAGCTCCGGGTGAAGGCCACCATCGAGGCCTCCGCGCGCCAGGCCCAGGAGCAGCTTGAGGCCGCGAAGGCCCAGCTCAAGGACACCGAGTCCAAGCTCCAGCGCGCCCGCCAGGCCCTCCTCGACGCTGGTCTCGACCCGGACGCGCTGCTCGACGACACGCCGGACCGCTGAAGGCGGCGACCGGCGTCATCGTGACCGAGCACTGCGAGGGGCTGGACGAGACCGGCTGGTTCTGACGGCAACCGGGGACAATTCTTGTCCAGGCTGTTGGGCGCTCGGCTGACCGGACCGTATGGGGGCTCCGGACCTTCCCGGACACCCCATGCGACACCCGATCAACCCCCTCGTGGACTACGCCTTCAAGCGCCTCCTCGGGGCCGAGCCGAACAAGAACCTCACCCGCCACTTCCTCAACGCCATCCTGCGGCCCCAACAGCCCATCCAGGACGTCACGCTCGTCAACCCCTTCAACGACCGTGACTTCGCCGAGGACAAGCTCAGCGTCGTCGACGTCAAGGCCCGGGATGCCCTCGGTCGGACCTTCCACATCGAGGTCCAGGTCCTGCTCCACCGCGGACTGCGGCCGCGCATGCTCTACACCTGGGCTGACCTCTACCAGGCCCAGCTCGTCAAGGGGCATGACTACAAGACCTTGGAGCCGGTGACCTCCATCTGGCTGCTCGACGAGGTCATGCTATCGGAGAGCCCGGCCGTCCACCACCGGTTCACCGCCTTCGACCGCGACCACCGCGTCACCCTCTGCGATCACCTGAGCCTCCACGTCATCGAGCTGCCGAAGCTGCGCCGCGAGGCCCTTCCACTTGATGATGAGCAGCGCTGGTGTACATTCTTGAGTGAGGCCCGGTATTGGACCGCGCTGCCCGATGCGTTGAACACCCCGGAGTTGAGGCAGGCCATGAGCACCCTGATCGAGATCTCCGACCAGGAGCGCGAGTACTACAACTACGCATCGCGCCTGGACCAGCTCCGGGTGAAGGCCACCATCGAGGCCTCCGCGCGCCAGGCCCAGGAGCAGCTTGAGGCCGCGAAGGCCCAGCTCAAGGACACCGAGTCCAGGCTCGACGTCGCCGAGTCCAAGCTCGACGTCGCCGAGTCCAAGCTCGACGCCACCGAGTCCAGGCTCCAGCGCGCCCGCCAGGCCCTCCTCGACGCTGGCCTCGACCCGGACGCGCTGCTCGACGACACGCCGGACCGCTGAAGCACCGAAGGCGCCGCCCTTTCGGACGACGCCTCCGCTGAAAGCCACGCAGGCTCAGCCCAGGTGGAAGGACCGCAGCTTCGCCACCGCGTTGATGCGGGCCTCGGCCAGATGGTTCGCGGCCTCGATGGTGGTGATGCCCTCGGACTTGGCCTTGTTGATGATGCTCTTCGTGGTGTTGAAGATGTTGGCGGCGTCGTCCATCGCCTTGGCCCGGGGGTAGCCCTTCAGCTCGGAGTAGACGTTGATGAGCCCGCCCGCGTTGACCACGTAGTCGGGGCCGTAGGTCACGCCCTTCTCGGCCAGGGCCTCGCCGTCGGGCACCTCGTCGTTGAGGATGTTGTTGGCGCCGCCGCAGATGATGGGCGCCTTGAGCAGCGGGATGGTGTGCTTGTTGATGATGCCGCCGACCGCGCAGGGGGCGAGCACGTCGACGTCCAGGCCGTAGAACTCGTCGCCCTCGATGGCGACGCCGCCGTGCTGGTCGATGACGCGCTGCACCCGGGCGCCGTTGATGTCGGTGTAGTAGAGCGACGCCCCGGCCTCGGCGAGGTAGCCGGCGAGGTAGCGCCCGACGTTGCCGCAGCCCTGGATCGCCACCTTGCGCCCGCGCACGTCCGGGGAGCCGAAGACCACCTCCAGCGTGGCCCGGATGCCGTGGAAGACACCCCACGCGGTGACCGGCGAGGGGTCGCCGGAGCCGCCCGTGGCCTGGCCGCCGCCGGTGACGAAGTCCGTCTCCCGGTGGATGTTGTTCATGTCCTCGACGTTGGTGTTCATGTCCTCGGCGGTGATGTAGCGGCCGCCAAGGCTCTGCACGGCCTGCCCGAAGGCCCGGAACAGCGCCTCGGACTTGATGCCCGGATCGCCGATGATCACCGCCTTGCCGCCGCCCAGATCCAGGCCGGCGATGGAGGCCTTGTAGGTCATGCCGCGCGAGAGGCGCAGCACGTCGCGCAGCGCGTCCGCCTCGGACGCATAGGGGTAGAGGCGACACCCGCCCAGGCCGGGCCCGAGCGTGGTGTTGTGGATGGCGATGATGGCCCGCAGGCCGACGTCGTCGTTGCGGAAGAAGGCCACCTGCTCGTGGCCCATCTCCGCCATCTGCTTGAACGCGTTCATTCCGCAATACTCCCTGAACCGGTGCCTCTACTTATCACCCCCCCCGGACAGCGACCGTGGGCACCCATCGCAACCCTGTCAAGCCTTGGTCAACCGCCCACGCGGTATGATGGGTGCGTCCTCAGGAAGAGGCTGGGACCAGATGGACGAAGAGCTGCTTCGAAGGTTTCGGGACGGCGACCCCACCGCGGCCACGGCGGTGCGCAATCACCTGCGCGCGGTGGCTGCGCGCGTGCTCGCCGCGCCCCAGTGGAGCTTCATCCCTGCTGACCAGCGTCAGCCCCTGGAGCAGGGCGCTGCGGCGGAGGCGATGATCGAGCGGCAGCGCGACAGCGTGGGCATGGCCGCCGAGGCGATGGCGGCGGCCTCACGCGCCGGGCTGGAGCGCCTGAGGCGCCACGAGGCGGTCGCCGAAGCCGAGCACCCCACGACCGCTGCCCTGGTCGCCGTCGGCCTGGAGACCGCGTCCGCGGCGCAGGCCGCCCAGCTCCGCCCGCACCTGGAGGGCTGCACCACCTGCAAGCGCCACGTCGAGCTGGTCGGCGCGGCCGCCCGCGCCGCGGCCACCGCCAGCGTCGCGGTCAACGACACCCCGGCCGTCGCCGCCGCCCCGCCGGTCACCCGGAAGGCGCCCGACACCCACGGGCGCCCCCACAAGCTGCTCCGAGACCCGAACGATCCCATCTCCCAGGTCATCGAGCAGCCCGCGCCCCGCACCGGCACCCGCGCCGGCCTGGTGCCCATCGCGCTCATCCTGCTGGCGATGGCGGTGTTCGCCTACGCCAAGGCCCAGCTCTCCCCTGAGGAGACCCGCTGGGCCATCGCCGCGATGCTGCCGCCGGAGCTGCCCCCGACCGGCCGCGCCGAGCTGTACGACGGCGACGCCCGGGAGGCGCTCCTGCACATGCGGGACGGCGACTGCCCCCGCGCCGCCGCGATGCTGCGCACGGTGCGGGGCTCGGCCCCCGACGATCCCTGGCTCCAGTGGTACGAGGGGCTGGCCTACGTCTGCACCCGCGACGGCGCGGACGCCGTGCCCCTGCTCCAGGAGCTGGCCGACGGCGGCTTCGAGCCCTTCGGGCTGGATTGGTGGCTGGGCCAGGCCCTCCTGCTGGCCGGGCGGCACGACGAGGGCCTCCGCCACCTCGATCAGCTCGCCCGGACCGACCACCCCCGCGCGCGACAGGCCGAGAAGCTGGCCGCGAAGGTGCGGAAGCTGCTGTAGCGCAGCCGCTGGCGGGGATCCCTGGCCTCCCCGGGGCCGGGTCGGCTACGTTTGTCGCATGAGACCTTACCGCCCTGCCCTTCTCTGGGCCGCGCTCCTGCTCGCCGCCTGCGGCGATCGGGACACGACCGACGACTCCCAGGACACCGCCACCTACGAGGAGCTGCGCGAGATCGACGCCGGCCCCTATTCGGTCTCCTGGGCCCCTGTCCCCGACCCGATCCCGTTCAACGACTACTTCGCGGTCAACCTCGAGGTCAAGGAGGGCGGCAGCCCGCTCACCGACGCGGTCGTGACCGTTGACGCCGGCATGCCCGCCCACGGGCACGGCATGAACGTCACCCCCACCGTCACCGACAACGGGGACGGCACCTGGACCGCCGACGGCCTGCTCTTCCACATGGAGGGCCACTGGGAGCTGAAGGTCGACGTGAACGAGGAGCAGGCCGTCTTCGACATCACCTGCTGCGCGCAATGACCCCCCTCCCGCCGCTGCTCCTCCTGCTCGCGGGCTGCCCCGGCCCCGACGACGACGCGGTGACGTTCACCGACGCCGAGTGGGCCCGCGCGCTGTCCGCCGCCGACCGGCAGCCGCCCCCGGCGGACCCCACCAACGCCTGGGCCGAGGACCCCGCCGCCGCCTGGCTGGGGCGCTTCCTCTACTTCGACACCCGGCTGTCCTCCAACGGTGAGGTCGCCTGCGCCACCTGCCACGACCCCGAGCTGGGCTTCGGCGACGGGCAGCACCTCGCCGAGGGCGTCGGCACCACCGGCCGCCACGCCCCCACCATCTGGAACACCGCCTACAACCGCTGGTACTTCTGGGACGGCCGCGCCGACTCCCACTGGTGCCAGGCCCTGGGCCCCATGGAGAGCCCCGTGGAGCACGGCGGCAGCCGCCTCCAGTACGCCCACGTCCTCTACGACGACGACGAGCTGAAGCCGGCCTACGAGGCCCTCTTCGGCCCGCTGCCCGACCTCGCCGACGGCGACCGCTTCCCGCCCGAGGGCCGCCCGGTCGACGACGACCCCGACCACCCGCACCACCAGGCCTGGGTGTCGATGACCGAGGCCGATCGGGACGCGGTCACCCAGGTCTACGTGAACATCGGCAAGTCCATCGCCGCCTACGAGCGCCTGCTCGTCCGGGGCGACAGCGACTTCGACCGCTTCGTGGACGACCCCACGTCCGACGCGCTGTCCGCCTCGGCCCAGGCCGGGCTCAAGCTGTTCATGGGGGACGCCAACTGCCACCTCTGCCACTCCGGCGCGTCCTTCTCGGACCTGGAGTTCCACGGCATCGGCCTGGGCACCCGCGAGTGGCTTGACCCCGAGGACCAGGGCCGCGCAGGTGGCATCCCCGCGCTGCTGGCCAACCCCTTCAACGGCGCGGGCGCGTGGAGCGACGACCCCAGCGCCGCCGAGGACCTCGGCCGCCTGGTCAACGGCCAGGAGCAGATCGGCATCTTCAAGACCGCCATCCTGCGCGACGTCGCCCTGAGCCCCCCCTACATGCACGGCGGGCACTTCGAGACGCTGGAGGACGTCGTCCACCACTACAACACGCTGGAGGAGATCCCTGTCGAGGGCCACCGCGAGCAGTTCCTGCTGCCCCTGGAGCTGAGCGACGCCGAGGAGGCCGATCTGGTGGCCTTCCTGGAGGCCCTCACCGGCGACGAGCCCGATCCGGCGCTGCTCGTCCCGCCCGACTCCCCCATCTGGCCGGGGGAGTGAGCCTCACGGAAGGCTCAGTTGATCGACAGCGGATCCGCCAGGGTGAACGGCGCGATGACGGCGTCGAAGCCCTCGCCCTCGTCCGTGAGCATCTGGTAGGTCCCGTGCATCGTGCCCATCGAGGTGCGCAGCGGGCAGCCTGAGCTGTAGGAGAACGTCTCGCCCGGCTGCAGCCGAGGCTGCTCCCCGACCACGCCGGGACCCCGGACGTGCTCCTCGTGGCCGGTGGCGTCGGTGATGACCCAGTGGCGGGACCTGAGCTGCACCGGGACCTTGCCGACGTTGGTCAGGGTCACCCGATACGCGAACATCCACATGCGCGCCGACGGATCGGAGTGCTCGGGCAGATACCTGCTGCTGACCTGAACGCGGACCCCGCGGGTCGTGCTGTCGGACATGAACGCCTCCCGGTGGGGGACGACATTACCGACCGTTGAGGCCCGTGTCCACGGGCCCCGGCGGACCCCGGGCGTCGCAGCGCCCGTCGGCCTGGGCGTCCTGGCACCCCTCACCGACCAGGCGGCGGCTGTGGGGCAGCTCCTCGCCGGCCACGTAGACGTACAGGGTGGCGTCGTAGGCCCCCACGCCGTTGGGCAGGAAGTACACGTCCACGGGGAACTCGGACCCCGGCTGCAGGCGCAGCGGCAGCGGCAGCTCGGCCAGCGAGAAGGCGCTCGCCCGGTCGTCCTCGATGGTGACGTCCTCGATGAGCACGGCGGTGTCGCCCATCACCCCCATGACGACCTCGAGCACGATCGGATCGCCGGCGGGGGAGGTCTGGGGGAAGCGCAGTTCGTCGGTGGGGTCGATGGTGAGCCGCCCGGCCTCGTCGGAGACCACGAAGGGGTCCAACCCGAAGGAGCCGCATGCGGTCAGGCCCAAGGCGAGGCCGAGGGCAGAGGTGAGGTGGAGCGTTCGCATGGTGTGGACGGTTTCTGTCCTGCAGTGTATCGCACCTGTGTCGGGGACGGCGGCGGGCGCGCGCGCTCTGCTATGCTGCGCGTCATGTCCGATACGCCTGCGATCTTCGACGCGCCGCCGGTCCCGGAGGTCAGAGGGGCGCTCGTCCGCCGCCTCGGCGCTCGGCTGGAGCCCCTCTCCGACGCCCGCATCTCCGAGGCGCTCGCCGACACCGTCTACACCGAGCGCCTGCGCTTCGAGGACCACGCCGGCTCCGAGGAGGAGGAGGCCCGCGTCGACCGCGCGGCGCGGGCGATCGCCTCGGGCGCCCGCGAGGCGATGGTCGCCGCCGCCGAGGACCTGGTGGGCAGCTACGCCGAGGAGATCCACAACCGCTTCTCCCAGCGCACCTACCGCGCGGCCACCAAGCTGCTGCCCCGCGCCCTGGTGAACCTCGTCTCGGCCCGGCACCCCGAGCGCCTGCTGGCGGGCGACCTGGATCCCGACAGCCGCATCCGCATCCAGGGCGCGGTGGAGCAGATCACCGCCCTCACCCGGCGCGGCACGGTCATCGTGGCCCCCACCCACCTCTCCAACCTCGACTCGCCGCTGATCGGCTACGCCATCTACCGCTGCGGGCTGCCCCCGGTGGCCTACGGGGCGGGGCTCAACCTGTTCTCCAACCCCGCGATGGCCTTCTTCATGAGCCGCCTGGGGGCCTACACCGTCGACCGGCGCAAGCAGGGGCAGCTCTACAAGGACGCGCTCAAGGACTACTCGGTGGAGCTGCTGCGCCGCGGGGTCCACAGCCTGTTCTTCCCGGGGGGGACCCGCTCCCGCTCCGGGCAGGTGGAGAAGGCCGTCAAGAAGGGGCTCCTGGGCACCGGCATCCAGGCCTGGCAGGAGAACCTCGCGGCCGGGCGGGGCGGCGACATCTTCGTGGTGCCGATGACCCTGTCCACCTCGCTGGTGCTGGAGGCTGAGACGCTGATCCGGGACGCCCTCGCCCGGGAGGGCAAGGCCCGCTACATCATCGCCGACGACGAGTTCAGCCAGCCCCGCACCGTGGCGAGCTTCCTCAGCCGGGTGCTCAACCTCGACGAGTCGGTGCACCTCACCTTCTCCCGGGCCCTGGACCTCATGGGCAACCCGGTGGACGACGAGGGCAACTCGCTGGGGCCCGACGGCCGGATCATCGACCGCGCGCGCTACGTGTGCGACGCCTCTGGCACCGTGGAGCCCGACCCGCAGCGGGACCGGGTCTACACGAACCGCCTGGCCGACGGCATCGTGGACGCCTTCCACCGGGACAACGTGGCGCTGACCACCCACGTCGCGGCCTTCTCGGCCTGGCAGCTCGTGCAGCGGGCCAACCCCGGGCAGGACCAGTTCCGCCTGGTTCGAATGGAGCGCAGCCAGCGGGTGGTCAACCGGGACTCCCTGCTGCGGGAGATCGACCGGGTGGTCGCCCGTCTGAACGAGCTGGAGGCCTGCGGGCGCATCCGCACCAGCCTGCCCGGCGACGCCGAGGCCATCCTGGAGCGCGCCGTGATGCGCTTCGGGAGCTTCCACACCCGCCCGGCCCTGGAGGCGTTCCGCGGCGGCGGCCAGGGCCAGCAGCTCCGCATCGACCCGGAGTTGCTGCTGTTCTATCGGAACCGACTGGTGGGCTACGACCTCGAGCGCGGGGGTGAGGCGTGAGGGTCTCCATCCTGGGCGCCGGCCCGCTGGGGCAGTCCCTGGCCATCCTGGCGAAGGCCGCCGGTCACGAGGTCCTGATGGGCTACCGCCCGGACATGGTGCGGGAGATCCCGGTCACCGGGGACCCGGCGGCGCTGGCGGCGTTCTCCGAGCTGGTGCTGCTGGCCACCCCGGGCTGGGAGCTGGCCACCACCCTGGAGGCGCTGCCCCTGGGGCCGGAGCACCGCGCGGTGGTGTGCGGGCGGGGCCTGGACCCCTCCTCCGGCGGCTGGCTGAGCGACCTGGTGGCCCGGACCACCCCCGCCCTGCGGGTCGGTGTGCTGGCCGGCCCCGCCGAGCCCACGGACATCCTCGCGGGCAGCCCCTGCGCGATGGTGGTGGCCAGCGCCTTCCGCGAGGTCCAGCGCATGGTCCAGAGCGCCCTGCACTCCCCTCTGTGCCGCGTCTACACCTCCGATGATCCCCACGGCGTCGAGCTGGCGGCGGCCTTCGCGCGGGTCCTGGCCCTGGTCGTGGGCATGTCCGAGGGCATGTACATGGGCCCCGGCGCGCGCGGGCTGGTGGTCAGCCGCGGGCTGGCCGAGGCCACCCGGCTGGGTCAGGCCCTGGGTACCCGCGCCGAGACCTTCACCGGGCTGGCCGGGCTGGGGGATCTGGTCGCGGCCAGCACCTCGGACACCAACCTGGCCTACGCCGCGGGCAAGGCCATCGCCGCCGGACGCCCCCACCACGAGGAGGTCGCCCCTCGGGTCGCCCGCCTGCTGGTGCGCCGGGCCCGGGACGTCGGCGTGGAGCTTCCCCTGACCGAGGCCACCTGCGCGATCCTCGACGGGGCGGTCACCCCCGCCCAGGCCTTCCAGGAATTGATGGGGCGCAAGGCCGTCAGCGGCGGCGAGGGCTGACCCCCAGGTCAGAACACCCCCAGGTTCCCCGGGATCTCTGCGTCGATGCCCACCACCAGGCGCAGCGCGCCGTCGGGCATCACCAGGAGCTGCCAGCGCAGCGCGGCGCTGCTCAGCGAGAGGCGCGCCACCCCGCCCACCGCGCCCTCGACCGGCAGCGCCGTCACGTAGATGCGCTCCGGGCTGATCTGCGCCTCCCGCCCCTGGAAGACGGCCCCCTCGACCCCCAGGTCCAGGGCGGTCGACCACCGCCCCCGCCCGATCCGGATCCGCCCGGACAGCGAGGCCGCGGAGCCCAGCCACCAGGTCTCCCCCAGGGCGAGCGCCTGCCGCCGCGCCTCCAGGGGCAGGCCGCTGTCCACCCGGACCACCAGCCGATCCCGCAGGGCCAGCTCCCCGTAGAGGCCGACTGCGGTGCTCATCCTGAGGCTCGTGGGCAGGGTCGCGGCCACCCCAAGCGCGTAGCTGCCCCCCCACAGGGTGCGGTGCTCCGGCGCCTCGACCAGCTCGGCCACCAGCGCGGCGGGCGCGATGAAGCCCAGGTTGTCCGCCCGGAGCTTGCGGGAGGAGATGCCCACCACCCGGCCCGCTTCGTCCACGACCGGCCCCCCGGAGTTGCCGGGGTTCAGCGCGGCGTCGACCTGCACCAGCCGGGGCCCCACCGCCGAGACGATGCCCGCGCTGACCGACCAGCGCAGCAGGCCCTCGAAGCCCCGGTAGCGGTCGGCCTCGGTGCCGAAGGGGTGGCCCAGCGCCCACACCGCGTCCCCCGGGCGGGGGGCCTCCTCGGCGAGCGGCAGCCAGGGACGCCCGGCCAGCTCCGGCACGGACACCAGCGCGATGTCCTCCCGCGGGGCGGTGGCCAGCAGGGTGCCCCGGGCCTGGGCGCCGTCGCGGGCCTCCACCCGGGGCCGGCGGCCCGACGCGACGCAGTGGTAGGCGGTGGCCACGGTCCCCGCCTCGTCGATCAGCACCCCCGCGCAGATGGCCGGGCCGGTCTCCAGAAGGACGACGCTGTCGAGCCAGACGTCCGGCTCGGCCGCGACGCAGGGCGGGCCGCCGAGCAGGGCGGCGAGCAGCGCGAACAACAGGACCGGCAGCGGGCGGTGCGACATCGGAGACCGCGTAAGGGTATACCGTAGAGAGCCAAGCCCGCTGCGGATGGACCATGACGCTGCTCCTGCTGCTCGCCGTCGCCTGCCAGACCGAGCCCGAACCCGCGCCGGCGGTGCCCCCTCCGGTGCCGGTCCCCGCGGTCGAGGCGCCCGAGCCGGTGCCGCCCGCCGAGCGCATCGCGGCGCGACACATCCTGATCACCCACGACACGTCCCAGGTCGAGCGCCCCGCGACCCGCAGCCGGGAGGAGGCCCGGAAACTCGCCGAGCAGCTCCGGGCCCGCGTGCTGGCCGGCGAGGACATGGCCGAGCTGGCCCGCGAGCACTCCGACGACCCCAGCGGCCGCCGGGGCGGGTTCCTGGGCAGCGCCGCGCGCGGGGCCTGGGTCAAGCCCTTCGAGGACGCCGCCTTCGCCCTGCCCATCGGCGGCGTCTCCGAGGTGGTCGAGACCCGTTTCGGCTTCCACATCATCCGGCGCGAGGTGCTCGACGAGGTGAAGCTCCGCCAGATCGTCGTGCTGCACGATGAGGTGCTGCTGGCCGAGGCGGCCCCCCCCGGCCGGGAGCGCACCAAGGCCGACGCCCAGGCCCGCGCCGCCGAGATCATCGCCCTGCTCGACGGCGGCGCGGACTTCGCGACCGTCGCCCGGGCGTGGTCCGACGGCCCGATGCGGGAGTACGGCGGGGACCTGGGCTGGTTCGCCCGGGGCGAGCTGGGCCCGGCCTTCGACGCGGCGGTCTTCGACCTCGACCCCGGGCAGCGCAGCGGGGTCATCGAGAGCCCCTTCGGGCTGCACGTCGTCGAGCGGCTGGAGTAGCGGGTGCTGGTGCTGGCGTGGCTGGCCTGCGCGCCCCCCTCCCCCTCGGCGACCGAGCGCCGGGCGGCGGCGACCGCCACCGATCCGGACCAGTGCGCCCAGATGGTCGACCCGGTGCACGCCGACGAGTGCCGGACCTGGGTGGCGGGCGACCTCGCCAGCGACGGGCAGGCCGCCCAGGCCGACGCGCTCTGCGCGCAGAACACCTCCCAGCCCTGGTCCGGGGAGTGCTTCTTCCTGGTCAACGACGCCCTGGACGCCATCGGCGAGCCCGCCGCCCAGCGGTGCGCGCGGGCCGGGCCGTTCCGGGGGCAGTGCCTGGGCCACGCCGCCGCGCGGGAGGGTCAGACCCTGCTCGCAGTGCCCGGCCGGGAGACCGAGGCCCTCGGGGTGCTCACCGCGCGGTTCTCCAGCCTCCGCTCCCCGGAGGTGGCCCGCGCCGAGGCCCGCGAGGCGGTCATCGGGCAGCTCGCCGCCCGCGCGCCGGGGCAGCCCTTCTCGGCCGCCCTGTGCGGCGACGCGGACGAGGCGCTGTGCGGAGATGCCCTCCAGCAGCGGATCTCCACAATCCCGGCGCCCGAGATCGCGGCGGCCTGCGGCCGACGGGGGGCGCCATTGTGGGACGAGGGGCTTCACCCCCTGGCGGCGGAGCGGATCTGCGGGGGTCTACAGGCAGCCGTCGACGGCCTGCCGGATCAGTGAGTCGTTGCCAGCCACGTCGGGCTCGCACACCTTGAGGCTGCGGTCGAGGACCAGGATGTGCGGGAAGTTTCCGTCCCCGGCGGGGCCCGCGTACCACTCGTCGGCGTCGGACATCACCGGCGCGGTGATGCCGAAGTTGTCCGCCCAGTAGGTCAGCTCGGACTGATCCGGCACGTCGTTGGTCAGGTCCTGGGGGAGCACGGTGATGTAGATCATGCCCTGGCTGAGGTAGTGCTGGTAGGTCTCCTCGACATCCTGGGCCAGGGACTGACAGGGGCGGCACCACATCGTGGAGATGTCAAGCACCACCACCTGGCCGTAGAACTGCCAGATGGACACCTCGTCGCCGTGCTGGTCGAAGCCGCGCAGCTCCGGCACGATCTCGCCGCGCCCGAAGCCCTCGTCCTTCACGCTGCAGGGCAGCTCGTCCACGCCCACCCAGGTGTTCTCCGGGCGAACCCAGGGATCGCAGTCCCCGCCAGAGTCCTGGGTGGCGTCGGTGTACAGGTAGGGCGCGCACGCCGAGAGCAGGACGAGAGGGAGCAATCGCATGGCGCGATTTTAGCCGAATCCAAATGACCTCGCGACCATCACCTTGACGGACACGCGCGCTGGCACCAGCTTGCCTGCCCCCCTCGGAGCCGACATGACACCCGTCCCTGATCTCCCGCTCACCCGCGACGCGCTCGTCGCCCGCTTCCACACCTACGGCGCGCCCCGCGAGCGCTGGCGCATCGGCGGCGAGTTCGAGCGCATCCTGCTGCGCCACGACGGCCGCGCGGTGGGCTACGACGACCCGGACGGCATCCGCTGGGTCCTGGAGCAGCTCGCCCAACGCTTCGGGTGGACGCCGGTCCTGGAGGGCAGGAACACCATCGCGCTCCAGCGCGCCCAGGCCAGCACCACGCTGGAGCCGGGCGGCCAGGTCGAGCTGTCCGGCACGCCGTTCGCGAGCCTCCACCAGCTCGCCGAGGAGGCGCTCTCCAGCCTGGGCGAGCTGCGCGCGCTGCTCCAGGGGCACGACATCGCGCTGGTGGCCCTGGGGCTGACCCCCTACACGCCGATCGACGAGATCCCGTGGGTGCCCAAGGGCCGCTACCGGGTGATGCGGCGATACCTCGGCGCCATCGGCCCCCTCGCCCACACCATGATGAAGGGGACCTCCTCGTTCCAGGCCAACTTCGACTACAGCGACGAGGCCGACTGCGCGGCGAAGGTCGGCGCCATGAGCCTGTTGGGGCCGATCACCACAGCCATCTTCGCGAACTCGCCGCTGGAGGCCGGCCGCAAGACCGGCTGGCTGAGCACCCGCGGCCACGCCTGGACGCAGACCGATCCAGCCCGGACCGGCTTCCCGGGGCCGCTGCGGGAGGGCTACACCCACGCGCGCTGGGTGGACGCGCTGCTGGACGTCCCGATGATGTTCTACCGCCGGGGCGACGCCTGGGCCGAGGCCAACGGGGTCACCTTCCGGGCGTGGATGGAGCGCGGCCTGGACGGTGTGCTGCCCTCGTGGGCGGACTGGGAGCTGCACCAGACCTCGGTCTTCCCCGAGGTGCGGGTGAAGCGCACCATCGAGATCCGAGGCGCGGACGCCTGCCCCACCCACCTGGCCATCAGTGGCATCGCGATGTGGACGGGCCTCATGTATGACGACGTCGCCCTGGACGAGGCGACCGCGCTGGCGCGGGAGTTCGCAGGGGGCGCCGACCCCGCCAGCCACCAGCTCATCGCCTGTCGCAGCGGGCTCCAGGGGGAGGTGGCCGGACGGACCTTTGCGGACTGGGCGCGCGATCTGGTGGCCATCGCTGGCCGGGGGCTGGCCCGGAGCCGCCCCTGCGAGCGGGCCCTGCTGGAGCCGGTGGAGGCCCTGGTGGCCCACGGGGAGAGCCCCGGGGTGGCGGTGCAGCGGATCTTCGACGAGTGCTCCGACGCTCGGACATTTCTTCGCCGGGTGCTGTACTGATCGGATCGGGTGTGCGCTCTGGTTTCGCCCGACTCCTCTGTATTTCGGAGGGGTTCGCCAGCCCCCCCTGCCCCGTTGGCGGGCCCTCCCGGGGGCATTCGGATAGCATGGGCCCGAGGCTCTGAACCCATGTCCCTGCCGCACCAGGTCCGCACAGCCATCATCGGGATGCCCCCGGAGCGCGCGCGGCAGCTCCACGCCTACCTCGGTCGGTGGATGCTGCCGGTGCTCACCCGTCAGGACCCCCGCGAGGCGCTGCCGATGATCCTCGCGGCGCGGCCCCAGGCGGTGGTGGTCTATGTGGGCGAGCACCGGACGGTGGCCACCCAGTTCGCCCGGCGGGTGCGCGCCGAGGTCCCCGACGCCTCGCTCATCATGGTGACGGACTTCGAGGATCTGGCCCTCACCCGCGAGGCGGTGCGCCTGGGCGCCCACGCCCTGGCGGTGCTGGGCACCGATGACGTCGAGCTGGCCCAGGTCTTCGCCCGGCTGGCCGAGGAGCGCTTCGAGCCCACCAACGCCGGCATGGTGGTCACCCTGCTGGGCGCCAAGGGCGGCGTGGGCACCACCTCCCTGGCCATCAACCTGGCCGGCTGCCTGGCCCAGAACAGCGCGGCGCTGGTGGCGCTTGTGGACCTCGCCCCCTGCGTCGGCGAGGTCGGCGTCTACCTGGACATGGACACGCCGTTCTCGCCGGGCGAGCTGCTGGAGGACGCCCACCTGTTCGACCAGGAGTTCATCCAGACCCGAATCCCCAGGCATCCCTGGGGGTTCCACGTCATCGCCCAGCCTCTGACCACCAAGGAGCCCGAGGCGCTGGGGCCCGACACAGTGCTCCAGGCCGCCACGCTGCTCCAGCGAACGTTCACGCACCTGGTGATCGACGCCGGCAGCGGGATCAACCCGCTGTCCCTGACCGCCGCCTCGTTCGCGGATCAGTGCATCCTGCTGACCGTGCCCGAGCTGCCCGCCCTGGTGGCAGCGCGGCGGCGGCTCGACCTGCTGGGCCGCCTCGGCCTCGACCCCCAGAAGCTGGCGGTGGTGCTCAACCGCTTCGCCGGCACCGGGGAGTTCGACGTCAACCGCGTCCAGGCGCTGCTCCAGCGGCCGCTGTCGGCGGTGCTCTCCGAGGACAGCCGGCTGATGAACACCGCGCTGCACTCCGGGCGGCTGCTGCTGGAGGTCGGCCCCCGGGCCCGGCTGGCCCAGGAGATCCTCGCCCTGGGGGCGCGCCTGGGGGGCAACGCCGAGATCGGCGCGCCGCAGCCCAAGCGCAAGAAGCTGTTCGGCCTGTTCTGAGGATCCGCCGCGGTGCCTTACAGGCTGTTGGCGCGCTGCCGCACCCGCTCGAACAGCAGGATGCCCGCGGTCACCGAGACGTTCAGGCTCTCCAGCTCCCCGGCCAGAGGGACGGCGATGATCTCGTCGCAGCGGCTGCGCACCGTAGGGGTGAGGCCCTTGGACTCTCCGCCCAGGACCAGGACCAGCGGCCCGGTGAGGTCCACCTCCCAGAACGGGCGGCCGTCCATGTCCGCGCCCACCACACGGTAGCCCGCCTTGCGGAAGCGCTTGAGCCCCGAGGAGATGCCCTCGCGGACCAGCGGGACCGCCTCAGCGCCCCCCATCGCGACCCGGGCCACGACGGAGCTCATGCCTGCGCCCCGACGGGTGGGCACCACGACCCCGGACACCCCCGCCCCCAGCGCGCTGCGCAGGATGGCCCCCAGGTTGTGCTCGTAGGAGGGCTCATCCACCATGACCACGCAGGGGTCGGGCACGACGGCCAGCTCGTCGAGCAGCGCGGCCACCGAGTAGGCGGGAAGCGGATCCGCCTCGGCCACGACGCCGTTGTGGACGTCCCCACGGGCCAGGCGGTCCAGCTCCTTGCGGGACGTCCGCCCCACCGGGATGCGCCGCGCCTGGGCGATGTCCAGGATCTCCCGGATCTTCGGGTCGACGCGCGCCCCCGTGTCCAGGTGGATGCGGTGGACGGCCCGACGCTGGCGACGCAGCGCTTCCAGCACGGGGTTGCGACCCGGGATGCGCTGCGTCAAGGCACGTTGAGCTGGAACTGCCGGGACGTCCCGTTGGGGGAGTCGCTGGAGCGCCGGGTGAAGGTGACCTCGGGCGAGTGCAGGTTCAGGGTGCCGCTCTGATTCGATCCCGAGCCGATGTAGATGTGCAGCGCCCCGCCGGAGGGCTGGTTGCCCGCCCGCGCCGTGAACTGGACGAGGTTGCCGCCGTGGCGCAGGTAGGGGCTGACGTCCATCAGCACCTGCTGCTCACCAGAGCGCACGGTGTGCACCAGCACACCGCCGATGTAGATGTCGACGACGTGGCCCTTGGAGGCGTTGTCGTCGGTCACCAGCCACCACGTGCCGGGCGCGACCCCCACGGCGGTCGGCTGCTGGGCGGTCGGCGCGGCCGGGGTCGGTGGGTTCCCGGCCACCGGAGGCACCACAGCGGAGGGGGGCGGGCTGGTGACGGGCGGCGACGCGCCGTACCCGGCGGTGGTGCCGCCGGGGCTGACGACCTCGACCGTATAGCGCGGCGCGTCGATCCAGATGTCGCCGTTGGCGTCCACCCGGACGTTCACGTTGGTCATCTCCATGTTGGAGAGGCCGTCCGCGCGCACGCCGTTGATGTAGACCGAGCCGGCCGAAGCCGTCCCGGACAACCCGAGCCCGAGCATCATGCCCATCAGCGCTCGTCTCATTCGATTCACCCGTCGGCTTCGCCGTTGTTCACCATCTCGCGCAGCGCCTTCCCGACCTTGAACACGGGGAGGACCTTGGGCCGCACCTTGATGGTGGTGCTGGTCTTGGGGTTGCGGCCGGTGTAGCCGTCGTACTGGCGGACCTTGAAGGTCCCGAACCCTCGGATCTCGATCCGCTCGCCATTGCAGAGCGCGTCGCGCATCCCGTCGAAGATGAGGTTGACGACCTCTTCGGCCGTCCGGCGGGGAAGCTGGCTACGCTCGGCCACTGCGTCGATGAGCTCAGACTTTGTCATGATCGCTCATGTCTCCTTGGCTCTGAAACGCGCCTCCGGGTCCGCACATTCCTTCGGGCGAGGACCGCTTCCTGAGAACCCGAAGCGGACGCGCATCATCGTGGTGTCAGTCAGACAACACCCTATAGGGTTGGATCCGGACCGGGTCAAGCGACAGTCCGGGTCGAAGTCGTGGAAGATACGGACGGATCCCTCCCCGTCAGCTGGAGGGCCCCTCGCCCTGCTCCTGGCCGGGGATCCGGACACCCGCGCCCGCCGGCGTGATCAGCTTGATGAGGTGGGGCTTGATCTTCTCCATGAACAGGATGGACGGCGTCGCGACGAACACAGTGGAGTAGGTTCCGACCACAACGCCGATCAGCATGGCCTGGGCGAAGACGCTGATCACCGGCCCGCCCAGCACCAGGAATGCCACGATGGCCATCATGGTGGTCAGCGAGGTGGCCAGGGTGCGGGAGAGCGTCTCGTTGATGGAGTCGTTGATCAGGCGCTCGCTGTCCGTACGCCGATACCGCTGCATGTTCTCGCGGATGCGGTCGTAGATGACGATCGTGTCGTTGAGCGAGTACCCGATGATGGTCAGCAGGGCGCCGATCATCGGCAAGTTGATCTCGTTCTGGACCGCCGTGAACACGCCGATGGTGATGGCCACGTCGTGGAACAGCGCCAGGATGGCCCCAGGGGCGAAGGCGATGTCGAAGCGGAAGCCGACGTACACCAGCACGAGGCCGAGGGTGGCCGCCATGGCCAGGAAGGCCTGACGCCGCAGGTCCCCGCCGACCTTGGGGCCGACCGAGTCGACCTGCTGGATCTCCACCTTCTTGCCACTCAAGGACCCGGCGATGGCTTCCTCGACCTGGGAGGCCAGGCCCGGCATCTTGACGTAGAAGGTGTTGTCGTCCGGGGACTCCTGGACCATCGCCCCCTCGATGGCGGCGCCGGTCAGCACCTCGGACAGCTCGCGAACGGCGACCTCGGGCGGCTGATGCTCGATGGTGAGCCGTCCGCCGACCTGGGCATCAAAGCGGGAGTTCACCACCCAGTCCGCTCCGTACCGATTCGAGAAGGCGCCCAGCACGTCGGCCTGGACCTGCTCGGCGCCGAAGCCGGCGTCCTGGATGCGGATGGAGAACTGGTGGTCCTCGGGGGCGTTGATGCGCTGGACGGCGTCCCCCCCCAGGCCCAGCGTCGACAGCGCCTCGCGCACCTCGGTGATCTGGATGTCGTCCTCGAACTTGATGACGACCTCGGTGCCGCCGGTGAAGTCGATGCCCCAGTTGGGGCCCACGATGAAGAAGAGCAGGATCGACGCCAGCACGGCCAGCCCGGAGACCGCCCCTGCGATGTACCGCTTGCCGACGAAGTCGTAGTTGGTACCTGGCTTGATGAGTTCCATGTGTAAGCCTCAGTAGACCAGGCTGCTGTTGGACTTCCGGGCCGCGAGGTCGATGAAGGTCCGGGAGACGAAGAGCGCCGTGAAGAGCGTGGTGATGATGCCGATGAGCAGCGTGACCGCGAAGCCCTTGATGGGGCCGGTGCCGTAGCTGTAGAGCACGATGCCGGCGATGGCGGTGGTGATGTTGGCGTCGAGCACCGCCGAGAGGGCGAACTCGTAGCCGGCATCCACCGCGCTGCGGGTGGACTTGCCCAGCCGCAGCTCCTCGCGGATGCGCTCGTAGATGATGATGTTGGCGTCGACCGCCATGCCGACGGTCAGCGCGATGCCCGCGATGCCTGGCAGGGTGAGCGTGGCCCCGAAGCCCGCCAGCAGCGCCAGCACGAACAGCACGTTCAGCACGAGCGCCGCGTCTGCAATGAGCCCGCCCATGCGGTAGTAGACCGCCATCCCGAGGAGCACGAGGATGCCGCCGATGAGGGTGGCCTCGAAGCCGGCCTCGATGGCGTCGTGGCCCAGGGACGCGCCGACGGTCCGGACCTCCGCGAGGGTGACCGGCGCCGGCAACGCGCCGGTGCGCAGGACCAGCGCCAGGGTCTGGGCGTCGCGCATGCCCTGGTCGAAGCCCCCCTGCCCCATCTCGATGGAGGCGCGACCGCCGCCGATCTTCTCGCGGATGACCGGGGCGGAGCGGACCTTCCGGTCCAGCACGATGGCGAAGCGCTTGCCCACGTTCTCGCCGGTGACCTCGGCGAAGATCTGGCCGCCCCGAGGCTTGAACTCCAGCGCGGTGTAGGGCTGGTTGAACTGGTCCATCGCGACCTGGGCGTCGTTCACGTCGTCGCCGGTCAGGATGACCCGGTCCTTGAGGACGTAGGGGATGGCGCGGACATCGCCGCCCTCCTGGCCCTCGGTGTACTCCCACAGCACCCGGTTGTTCTCGCCGATGCGGTGGGTGGTGACGAGCCAGTCGTTGAGGGCATCGTCGTCGTTGAAGGTCTCCTCGTCGAGGGTGTCCTTGGCGGCCTGCAGGGCGCGCTCCAGGGCGGCGTCCTCGAAGTCCTCGTCCACGAGGTAGAACTCCAGCACCGCCGTGGTGCCCAGCGCGGCGACGGCGTCCTGGAGGTTGACCATGCCGGGGAGCTGGACGTTGATGCGCCGGTCGCCCTTCTGGACGATGGAGGGCTCCTTCACGCCGGTGGCGTCGACGCGGGTGCGGAGGGTCTCGACGGCCTGCTCCAGGGCGCGCCGCGCGATCTCCTCCTGCTCCTGCTCGGTGACGGCGAAGCGGTGCCACTCGGCCCCGGCGTCATCGGTCACCGTCGTCTCGTACTCGTAGCCGGAGAAGCGCATCCGGAAGAAGTCGCGCACCGCGTCCAGGGTCGTGCCGTCGCCCAGCCGCACCTCGAGCACCGGCTCACCGCGCACCCGGCGCACGGCGGCCAGGGCCACGCCCTCGCGCTCGGCGGAGTCGGTGACGGTCTGCACGTCGCGGGAGACCGTGGAGAGCACCGCCTCCTCGATCTCCACGTCCAGCGTCAGGTCGATGCCGCCCTGGAGGTCAAGGCCCAGGTTGAGCCGGGTGTTGGGGAGCATCGCCTCCCACCAGGTCTGCTCGACCTCAGCCTCTTCGACCTGCTCGGCCGCGCCGTCCAGCGACTGAGTCTTGCGCTGGTTGCGCTCCTCGGCGCTCTCGCCGATGAAGTTGGGGAGGAGCGTGTAGACCGCGACGAGGACCGTCAGCACGATCAAGGAGAATCGGGACCACCAGTTGCCGCCCATGGTTCAGCTCGCCTCCTGGTCGCCCAGGCGACCCTTCACCGACTCCGTGAGGAAGGTCATGCGAATCTTCGGAGCGACCTCGATCTCCACCTGATCGGACTCGACCTGCTGCACGACGCCGATGATGCCCCCGTCGGTCACCACCCGGTCCCCCTTCTTGAGGGCCGCGAGCATGGTCTTGTGCTCCTCGCGGGCCTTGTTCTGGGGCCGGATGACCAGGAAGTAGAAGATGCCGAAGATGATGATCAGCATCGGCAGGGTGGAGAGGAGGTCCCCCTGCGGAGGCGACGAGGCCTGCGCGAGGACGAGCGTCCCCGGGTCGGGGGCGCTGGTCTGGGTGAAGAATTCAGGCATCAAGAACTCCGGGGGGCTCGTCCGAGAAGGGTTGCTGCCAGCGACGGGCCGGGGCCCTCAGGGCGTTGAGTGCGTCGGGGCCGGTTTGAATCGCGTCGCGCAGCCGAGCCATGAAGGCCTGGTAGAAGAACAGGTTGTGAAGGGAGAGCAGTCGAGGCGCCAGGATCTCGCGGCTCAGGAAGAGGTGCCTGAGATAAGCACGCGAAAAGGACCGGCACGTATAACACGCGCAAAAAGGGTCAATCGGGAGAGAATCCTCCTTGAAGCGCGCGTGCTTGATCGCCATCCGCCCCTGGAGGGTGAAGGCGTAGCCGAACCGGGCGGTGCGTGTGGGCAGCACACAGTCGAACAGATCGACACCTCGAACCACCGCTTCCACGATGTCACCGGGGTAGCCGACCCCCATGAGGTAGCGGACCCGATCGTCGGGCAGCTCGGCGGCGGCCACCGACACCATCTCGAACATCCGCCCGGTGGGCTCCCCCACCGAGAGCCCACCGATCGCGTAGCCGTCCAGCTCCATGCCACGGAGGGTCCGGGCGTGCTCGGCCCGCAGGTCGGGGTAGAAGCCGCCCTGCACGATGCCGAACAGCGCGGTGGCCTCGCGGCGTCGGCGCGCGGCCTCGCAGCGCTCCAGCCAGCGGGTGGTCCGGGCGGTGGAGGCGGTCACCCGACGCCGATCGGCCGGGAACTCGATGCACTCGTCGAGCGCCATCGCCACGTCCACCCCCAGGGTCTCCTGGATCTCCACGCACAGCTCGGGGGTCATCTTCCGCCACTGGCGGTCGAACTTCGCCAGGAAGCGCACCCCGTCCTCGTCCAGCTTCGCCTTCTCCCCGAACGAGAACGCCTGGAAGCCGCCGGAGTCGGTCAGGATCGGCCCATCCCAGCCCATCATGCGATGGAGACCCCCCAGGCGGGCCACCCGCTCGTGCCCCGGCCGCACCCAGAGGTGGAAGGTGTTGGCCAGGAGCATGTCCGCGCCCAGCTCGCGCAGCTCGCGCGGGGTGAGGCCCTTCACGCTGCCGGCGGTGCCCACGGGCATGAACGCGGGGGTCGGGACGGCCCCGTGGGGCAGCTTGAGCGTGCCCGTGCGCGCATCGCCAGCGCGCGCGTGCACCTCAAAGGAGCAGCATCGCGTCGCCATAGGAGTAGAACCTGTAGTGGCGCTCGATCGCGTCGCGGTAGGCGTCGAGCACGGCGTCCCGGCCGCCCATCGCGCACACGAGCACGATGAGGCTGGACCCGGGGAGGTGGAAGTTGGTGAGCAGGCCGTCCACGCAGCGGAAGCCGTGGCCCTCCTGGATGAAGAGATCCGTGCTGGCCCACCCCACCGCCAGCGCGCCGTCCGCCCCGACCGCCGACTCCAGGGTGCGGCAGGCCGTGGTCCCCACCGCGATGACGCGGCCGCCGGCCGCGTTGGTTCGGGCGACGGCCTCCGCGGTCTCCGGGGGGACGCGGTAGCGCTCCTCATGGAGCCGCCCGGCGGCGAGGTCCTCGGGGCGGAGGGGCTGGAAGGTGCCCGGCCCGACGTGCAGCGTCACCCGGGCGAGGCCCACGCCGCGCTCGGCCAGGCGCCCCAGCAGCGCCTCGGAGAGGTGCAGTCCCGCGGTGGGCGCAGCCACCGCGCCGGGCTCGGTGGCGAAGACCGTCTGGTAGCGGGCCCGATCGTCGGGCTCGTCGTCGCGGTTGAGGTAGGGGGGCAGCGGCACGTGGCCGGACCGCTCCATCAGGTCGAGGGGCTCGGGATCACAGCGAACCTGCCAGCGCCCGCCCTCCGTACGCGCGAGCAGGGTCAGCGCGCCGCCGCCCTCGACGGAGAGCACCTCCCCGGCCCTCAGCTTGCGACCCGGGCGCAGCAGGGCCTCGATCGGACCGGGGCCGGGGCCCAGGAGCAGCGCCTCGACCCGCCCGCCGGTGGCCCGCCGCGCGAACACCCGCGCCCGCATGACCCGGGTGTCGTTGACGACCAGCAGATCCCCCGGCTGGAGCAGCGCCGGAAGGTCCTCGATCCGGCGGTGCTCCCGCGGCGGGCCCAGCACCAGCAGGCGCCCGCCATCCCGCTCGCGCGGCGGGTGGCGCGCAATCAGCGACTCCGGCAGCGCGAAGCGGTAGGGAGCGATGGGATCCAAGGACGAAACGCCTCCGGCGGGTTCAACAGACCCCGCCGGAGGCGGTTAACGCGATCCGTCGCCGAAGGCGGCTATCGCAACGTCCTATGCGGTCGCCAGGTGCGGTCAGCGACGACGAGAGATGCGGACCACCCGCCGGTCTCCCTCGCGAGACTCCACCAGCTCGCGCTTCTCTTCCCGCTTGACGCCCTTGGGCGCCGGGATGCGCTTGAGCTCGATCTCACGCGGTGCGTCGATGCACAAGCGAACCCAGTTCCCCTTGATCCGCTTGATATAGATGCGGACGTCTTCCCCAACCTGGAGGATCTCTCCTTCCTTCTGGGTGAGTACGAGCATTCTTTACTCCTTGCTGATGGTCCCGGGTGTGCGTGTCTTGTTTCTGGTCTGGGATCACCACCGCTTTGACATCTGCTGATGTCACCGTCGGATTCAGGTTACCATTCCGCCCTGTTCGTGAAAAGAAATTTTTCGACCCTGTTCACAGAGGCTTGGAGCCGATGTCCCAACGACGCCTTTCCCCCGGGGTGACCCGCCTCCGAAAGCGGCCCCAGAAGGACCCGCTGCCCACCCTGGACGCCGCCGCGCCCGCGCCTGCGCGCGAGCCCGAGGCCGCGCCGGAGCCCCAGGCCGAGCCTGCCCGCCGCGCATCCCCCGCGGTGGACAAGGAGGCGCTGGAGGATCTCGTGGGCATGGATGCCGGGGACTTCGCAGCGCTGATGGCCGGCATGATCGGCACCCCCGGCCCCTCCCACAAGCCCGGGGACCGGGTGCGGGGCCGCGTGGTGGGCGTCAGCGAGCGCGTGGTGTTCGTGGACATCGGCGGCAAGTCCGAGGCGTTCATCGCCCGGGATGAGGTGGAGGGTCCCCTCCCCGCCGTCGGCGACACCCTCGACGCCTGGGTGCTGGCGGTGCGGGACGGCCAGGTGCGCCTCGCCCTCAAGCTGAAGGCCTCCGGGGACCAGGACGCCCTCATCGACGCGATGGAGGCCGGCGTGCCGGTAGAGGGCAAGGTCTCTGAGCGCAACGGGGGCGGCTACGTCATCGACCTCGGCGGCCAGCGGGCCTTCTGCCCCCTCTCCCAGATCGCCCGCCGGGTGGGCCCCGACCCTGAGCTATGGGTCGGCCGCACCCTGCCCTTCCGCGTGGTCGAGGTGGGCGACGGCGACGTCGTGGTCAGCCACCGGGTCATCGAGGAGGAGCAGGCCGCGGCCGCCGTCGCGAAGCTGCGCGCCGAGCTGGCCCCCGGCCAGGAGCGCCAGGGCGTGGTCACCTCCCTGCAGGCCTTCGGCGCGTTCGTGGATCTGGGTGGCATCGAAGGCCTCGTCCACATCAGCAAGCTGAGCTGGGACCGCGTCGAGCACCCCAGCGAGGCGCTCCAGGTCGGGCAGGCCGTGGGCGTGAAGGTGCTGGACATCGACCCGGCGACGGGCCGGGTGTCGCTCTCCATCAAGGATCACAGCGCCGCCGCCCGGCAGACCCGGGCCCCGGCGCCCACAGCGACCACCGGCTCGGGCAGCCTGGGGACCTTCGCGGACCTGTTCAACAACGCTCGGAAGCGCTGACCCTACTGCTCGACGGGGTTCCCCGCCTCGATCCAGGCTGAGGTGCCGCCGGGCACGTTCATCGCGCCAGCCCAGCCGTTGGCGTGCAGCAGCTCGGTGGCCTTGGCGGAGCGGCGACCCGAGGCGCAGATCACCGCGAAGGAGGCGTCCTTCTGGGCGTCCAGCTCGGACAGACGCCCCTCCAGATCGCCCACGGGGATGTTCACGGCGCCCGGGACGTGGCCGTCGGCGAACTCGCCGGGGGTGCGGACGTCCAGCACGAAGGGCCGGGGCTCGGCGGCGGCGAGCTGGGCCACGGTGATCTCGGCGGCGGCCTCTGGCGCGGCGGGGGCGGTGGGGGCGGCGGTGGGCTCAGCGACGGCCGGGGCGGCGGGCTCGGCCGGCGGCTGGGGGGGCGTGGAGCAGGCCGCGAGGACCAGGGCAGCGAGGATCATCGTCCATCTCCGGGGTTGGGGTTCAGATCGGGGCGCCGCAGGCTCAGGGAGACCCCCGTGATGTCCTGGGAGCCCACCATCAAAGGCTCGGGCAGCACGCCCTGGGCGTCGTCGGGGCCCACGCCGTCGCCCTCGTCGTCGGCGGCCACCCGCAGGCGGACCTGGCCCACGCGCGCAGGGATCCGGATGGAGAAGGGCCCGGGGCCCTCGATCGTGCTGGCGGCCACCAGGAGCGGCGCCTGGCCGTCAGGCACCACCAGCAGCACCTCGACCCGCAGCGCACCCGCAGCGCTGTGCTGCACGACCCCCGAGAGGGTCACCGTGTCCGCAGCCAGCGCGGCGCCGATCAGCCCGGAGAGGAGCAGCGCGCTCATCGCCGCCCCCCCAGCGCGTCATAGCGCTCGCGCAGGGCCTTGAGGTCGTCGAAGGTCTTGCGCTTGTCCTCGGGCTTCCGCAGCAGATAGGCGGGGTGGTAGGTCGGCATCACCGGGACGCGGTCGTCCCCCCAGAGCTGCCAGTGGCCCCGCAGCGCGTTGATGCCCCGGCTGGTCCCCAGCAGGGTCTGGGTGGCCGGGCGGCCCATCGACAGGATGACCTTGGGTCTGATGGCCTGGAGCTGGCGCACCATGAAGGGGCTGCAGGTGGCGATCTCGTCGGGCTCGGGGGTGCGGTTGCGGGGCGGGCGGCACTTCACGACGTTGAGGATGTAGACCTGCTCGCGGCGCAGGCCCAGGACATGCAGCAACATGTTGTCAAGCATCTCGCCGGAGGGCCCGACGAAGGGCAGACCCTGGGCGTCCTCCTGGGCGCCCGGCCCCTCGCCCACCACGACCAGATCGGCGAAGGGGTCACCCATGCCGAAGACCAGGCGGTTCCGGCCCTCACAGAGTCGGCAGCGCCGGCAGTCCCCCAGATCCTCGCGGATCGCGACGAGGGCGCGGGCGGCGCGCTCGGCGTCGGTGCCGGCCACCGGCAGGGGCGGCGGCGGCTGGAAGCCCCACGCCCCGACCGCGTCGGCAAAGGTGTCGGGGGTCAGCGCGGGGAGCGCCGCCGCAGAGGGCGGCTCGGGCGGGCCGGCCGGTGGCGCTGTGGGCCTCTCGAACGCCCCCCAGGCGCCGGGGCCGGAGAGCAAGGAGACCTGGCCGCCAGGCTCGGGCGCAGGCGCGGGCGCAGGCGCGGGCGCAGACGCGGGCGCAGACGCGGGCTTCGGCGATGGACGGGGCGGCGGCGCCGGTCGGGCTCGGGCGGGCGGCGGTCGACGCTCGGCACGGGGGGGCGGGTCCGGCGCCGGACCGCTGGCCGGACGAAGCAGCGCGCGCGGTGCCGGCGGCAGGCCGTCGACCCCCGCGTCACCCAGCGCCCGCGCCCACTCCCGCAGGTCGGCGACCAGGTCGGCCAGCTCGTCGCCCAGCTCGCTCATGGGGCGCCTCCAAGCGCGTCGGGCCGCCAGCCCAGCTCGCGCAGCACCGTCACCAGCCGGTAGATCGGCAGCCCGATGACGTTGAACCAGTCCCCCTCGACGCGCTCGATGAGCTGCGCCCCAAGATGCTCGGCCTGGTAGCCCGCCGCGCAGCCCGCGCCCTCGCCGGAGCGGACGTAGGCCGCCAGCTCGGCGTCGGTTACGTCGGCGCGCATCCATATGATCGAGGTCTCGTGGAACACCCGCTCATTGTCAGGGGCGATGACAGCCACCCCCGTGACCAGCGCGTGGCTGCGCCCACGCATGGCGCGCAGCCGCGCAAAGTGGTCGTCTGCGTCCGCAGGCTTTCCGAAGACCTCACCGTCCATGTGCGCCACCTGGTCGGCCCCGATGACGACGCTGGAGGGCTCGGATCGCGCGACGAGACGGGCCTTCGCGAGGGCCAGCCCCCGCGCGCGGAGCACCGGATCCGGTTCTGTGTAAGAATGCTCGTCCAACCTGGACTCGATGGCCACGCATTGCACCCCTGTGTCCCGAAGAAGAGACCTGCGCCACCGGCTTCCGGAGGCCAGGACGACGCGCAGCGGCGACGGAGTGGGATGGGATGCTGGCATGGTGTACCCGGATCGATATATTCCATTGGGTCTGAGGTGCGGAAGCGCCCTCGCCTCCCTGTCGCTGAAGCACCCTTGCAGAAGATGAGGTTCCGAGCATGGCAAACCGTGCCGTAGGAATTGACCTGGGCACTACGTTCTCCGCGATCGCCCACGTCAACAAGCACGGCGTTCCTGAGATCCTGCACAACGCAGAGGGTGACCGCATCACCCCGTCCGTCGTGCTGTTCGACGACGACGAGGTCATCGTCGGGAACTACGCCAAGCAGTCCGCGGTGGTCTACCCGGATCAGGTCGTCGAGTTCATCAAGCGGCACATGGGGGACCCGGACTACACCTTCGTCTACCGCGGCGAGGCCTACACCCCCGAGCGCATCTCCTCGTTCATCCTGTCCAAGCTCAAGCACGACGCCGAGCTGCGCCTCGGCCACCGCATCGATCAGGCCGTCATCACCGTCCCGGCCTACTTCGGGGATCTCCAGCGCCAGGCCACCCTTCGGGCGGGCGAGCTGGCGGGCCTCAAGGTCCTCAAGCTCATCAACGAGCCCACCGCGGGCGCGTTCGCCTACGGCCTGAACAACCCGGACTCCGAGAAGCGGGTCCTGGTCTTCGACCTCGGCGGCGGCACCTTCGACGTCACCATCGTCCACATCCGGGGCCGCGTCATCGAGGTCGTGGCCACCACCGGCGACCACCAGCTCGGCGGCAAGGACTGGGACGAGAAGCTCATCACCTACGCCGCGGAGCGCTTCCAGGAGAAGCACGGCCTCGACCCCCTGGAGGACCTCGCGGCCTACCACGACCTCCGCCAGAAGTGCGTCTCCGCCAAGATCGGGCTGACGCGCCGGCCCAAGGTCAACCTCTTCTACGACTTCAAGGGCAAGATCATGCGGCTGGAGGTCAGCCGCGACAAGTTCGAGGACCTCACCGCCGGGCTGCTGCGCCGCTGCCAGCTCCTGGTCTATGACGCCCTCGATGACGCCAAGATGACGGGCGACGACATCGACACGGTGCTGCTGGCGGGCGGCTCGACCCGCATGCCGATGGTCCGGGAGATGCTCAAGCGGGAGTTCAACAAGGCCCCCGCCACCGACATCAACCCCGACGAGTGCGTGGCCCTGGGCGCCGCGCTGACCGCCGCGATCGAGGCGGCCCGGGACGCCGGCGAAGAGCCCTCCATCGACATCGTCACCCACGACGTCACCTCCCACTCCCTGGGCATGGTGGTCTTCCGCGAGGGCAACCTCCACAACTCGCGGATCATCAGCCGCAACAGCCGCATCCCCTGCGAGCACACCCGCGACGACTACGCCACCACCCACGACGGTCAGACCACGATGGACCTCTGGCTGGTGCAGGGCGAGAACGAAGACCCGCTGGAGTGCAACGTCCTGGGGCACTTCGAGTTCTACGGCATCCCGCCCCGGCCCGCTGGCGAGAGCCGCTTGGCGGTGACCTACCGGTACAACTCCAACGGCATCGTCGAGGTCGAGGCGATGGACCTGCGCAGCGGCCAGACCCTCGCCCACCGCCTCTCCCCCGGCAACGTGACCCTGGAGGATCTGGCCAAGAACCGCGTGCCCACGCAGGTCGCGCTGGTCATCGACTGCTCCGGGTCGATGTACGGTCAGTCCATGGAGGACGCTCAGACCGCCGCGCGCTCCTTCGTCGAGCGCTCCCTCCAGCCCGGCCGCCAGGTCGCCATCATCGCCTTCCCCGGCGGCGTGCTGACCCCCCCCACGGCGGACCTCGAGCGCATCAACGAGGCCATCGACGCCCTCACCCCCATCGGCTCCACCCCGATGGGCCAGGGCATCCGCGACGCCCGCGACCTTCTCCGGCCCCGCGCCGGCGTGCAGCGGGTGTTCGTGGTGATGACCGACGGCCACCCCGACGACCCTGACGAGGTCACCTCCGAGATCCATCGGATCCGGACCTCCGGCGGCCGGGTGGTGGCCATCGGCGTCGGCGCCCAGGTCCAGCAGGACTTCCTGCGCAGCCTGGCGTCGAGGCCGGCGGACTATCATTTCTGTAACGAGAGCGTTGAGCTCGAGGGGACGTTCATCAACCTCGCCACCGAGCTGACGGCGAACCAGTAGGGAGCAGATGTGGCTGATCGGCAGCTTGATCAAGAGAACGCCGAGGCCTTGCTCCGCGGCCTCGATGAGATCCGACAGGTCCTCACTGAGCGGAGCATCGCCGAGCAGACCCAGGCTCAGGCCTTTGACACGCTCTACGAAGAGCTCCGCCAGTACAAAGAGGACTTCATCTACCAGGCCGAGAAGCCCCTGCTCCTCGATCTGCTGCTCTTCTACGACTCGCTCAACTGGTTCCAGAACTCGCTGATGAGCAACGAGATGTCCATGGAGGTCGTGGCGGACTCCTTCCAGTACCTCATCGACGAGTTCCTCGAGGTGCTCTATCGACGGGACGTGCTCCCGATGGAGAGCAACCAGTACTTCGATCCCAAGACGCAGAAGGCTGTGAAGGTACAGCCCGCGCCTGAGGACGCCGTCGACCAGGAGGTCGCTCAGGTGCTCAAGCGCGGCTTCACCCGCGGCGACCGGGTGCTCAGGTCGGAAGAGGTGGTCATCTACCGCGACATGAGCAAGCTCGGGGATCAATCCTGATAGGCTAGACAGCCCCTCGGCCGCGCTCCGGCGGCCGGACTGCGGACACAGGGAATGGCAGGTAAGTCGGACATCATCCTCGGTATCGATCTGGGAACGACGTTCTCGGCGATGTCCTATGTCGACAAGTTCGGCAAGCCGATCATCATCCCCAACGCCGACGGTCACCCCACCACCCCCTCGGTCATCCACTTCTACGACCGCAACGCCTGCGTGGTGGGCGAAGAGGCCGTCAAGATGGTCGTGGTCGACCCCGCCAACGTGGTGCGCTTCATCAAGCGCTCCATGGGGGACACCGACTTCGTCCTGGACTTCTTCGGCCAGTCCTACACCCCCCAGGAGCTGTCGGCGTTCATCCTCCGCAAGCTCAAGGCCGACGCCGAGGAGGCCCTGGGTCGCGAGGTCTCCGACGCGGTCATCACCGTGCCGGCCTACTTCAACTCGGCCCAGCGCGGGGCCACCGCAGAGGCCGGCGAGATCGCGGGCTTCAACGTGCTCTCGATCATCAACGAGCCCACCGCGGCGGCCATCGCGCTCGGCATCGACCACCTCGGCGGCAACCGCAAGCTCCTGGTCTTCGACCTGGGCGGCGGCACCTTCGACGTCACGGTCATGGAGATCCGGGGCACCACCCTGCGGACCCTGGCCTCGGACGGCAACGCCGAGCTGGGCGGCAAGGACTGGGACGACCGGCTGCTCACCTTCGTGGCCGAGCAGTTCCGGGACAAGTTCGGCCTCGATCCGCGCGATGATCCGCTCCCCTACCAGGAGCTGTACGAGCGCTGCCTCCACGCGAAGATCTCGCTCTCCAACAAGCCACGGGCCGTCATCCCGGTGAACTTCCGGGGCCACCGCATGGTGGTGTCGGTCACCCGAGAGGAATTCAACGACCTCTGCCGCGATCTGGTCGAGCAGTGCGCGGACACCTGCGGGCTGGTGCTCGAGAAGGCCCAGATGGACTGGCCCGACCTCGACGAGGTGCTGCTGGTCGGTGGCTCGACGCGCATGCCGATGATCCGGAACATGCTGACGTCGCTCTCCAGAAAGCCTGTTTCCAAGGGCATCAACCCGGATGAAGGCGTCGCGCTGGGCGCCGCGCTGGCCGGGGTGTTCCGCCACCAGCCCCACCACCCGGCGCTCCAGGTCCACCGACGCAAGTTCGCCCGCCCTGGCCCGGGCGACGACGCGCCGATGGACGACGGCACCGAGGGCATCGACGACGGACGGGAGACCAACCTCGCGGCACGGCCGGACGCCGGACTCCAGGAGATCCAGGTCACCGACGCGGCCACCCACGCCCTCGGCATCGTGGTGTTGGACGCCAACAACAACGAGCGGGTGGTCAACCTCATCCCCGAGTCCACCCCGCTGCCCTTCGAGAAGCGCGGCCGCTTCGCCTATGCCTACGACAACATGACCGCGGTGCGGGTCGAGATCACCGAGGGTGACGGCGCCACCCGCGCCGAGGTGACCGTCATCGGTGAGGTCGTGCTGGACAACCTGCCCCCTCGCGTGCGAGGGACGCCGATCGACGTCGTCTACCGATACACCCAGAACCAGCTCCTGGAGGTTGACGTCATCGACGTCGAGACCCGCGCGGTGCGCCGTGCGAAGCTCAACCTCAAGGGCAGCCTGGATCGTACCCGCCTCGAGCGTGCCCGCCGGGCTGTCGCCCGAGCCACCATCAACTAGCCGGATGGCCTCTGTTGGCGCCGTGGCGTGCTCAGACCGGGACCCTCCTGGAAATCCGAAGATGTTTTGCAAGCCCGATTATCGCGTGGGGAGATTGACCTTGGGGTCCTGGGACGGTATTGATGTCGGGCTCTACAGGCCAGAATCCTGATGGAACGCCGCGACCTCGAACAGATCGATGCTTTTCTCGGCATGGTCGGGAAAACCTCCCTATTCGAGTATTACGAGCTCGATGCGTCGGAGTCCGATGACAACATCGAGCAGGCCATCAAGAAGCGTCGCGGTTGGGCCCAGGGTCAGCAGGCCAACCCCAAGTTCCGGAACGAGGCGCTCTGGCTGATCAAGCACAACGCCCTGCTCCGCCGGGTGATGATCGATCAGCGGGACGAGTACCTGCACGAGATCGAGAACCGCAGCCAGGCCGAGAAGCTCAAGGTCCTGAGCACCTTCATCGAGGGCGCGCTGATGTCCGGCGTGCTCACCCGCAAGGCCGAGGAGGCCATCCACAAGCAGGGCGCCTCCCAAGGCATCCCGGACGAGGCGATCGCCGAGCGCCTGGAGGAGCTCCTCCGCGAGACCGGCGCCCGCCGCGAGGTCGACCCCGACCACGCCGGCGCGACCGGCGACGCGAGCTCCTTCACCGACTACTACGCCCTGCTCGACGTCTCCCCCGAGGCTTCGCTGGACGAGATCGAGCAGTCCCACCGCGCCAAGTACCGCTGGGCCCGCAACCTCAAGGACAAGAGCAAGGTCGAGGAGATCTACGCCCAGCTCGACAGCGCCTGGCGGGTCCTGAAGGACCCGGTCAAGAAGGCTCAGTACGACGCCAGCTATCGCGCCTACAAGAAGGGCTTCGCGGTTGACGCCGAGGCCGAGGTGATCGGCTTCCTGCCCGCCCCGGAGGGCGCGGCGCCGCCTCCCCCCAGCCCTGATGACCCCACGGTGACCTCAGGCGCACAGCCGCCGGTGCGTCCCCCGACGCCGCTGCGCCCCCCCGAGCCCACCCCGCAGCCCCAGCTTGACCAGGCCCAGCCCCTGCGGCCGCCGCCCCCGCCAGCGCCGCCCAAGCCGCCCAACAACATCGGCAGCACGCTCGGCCTCGGGACCTCGACCAAGGCCCGCCGCAAGGTGCCGCGGCTGTCCATCGCCAGCCCCGAGCTGGTGGTCATCAAGGTCAAGCGCAAGCCGGTCACCCACAAGATCGTGGTGAAGAACAGCGGCCAGGGCAAGATGCCCGGGCGGGTCACCTCCGACCGCGACTGGCTCCAGGTCAACCGCTCCCGCCTGGATCCCGACGCCCGTCAGCAGGAGGTCGAGGTCGTCATCAACCCCCGCGCCATGCCCCGCAGCAAGGGGGTCGCGCTGGTGACGGTGGTGACGGACCACGGCGAGCGCCGCGCCATCACCATGCGCGTCGAGCGCGCGTCGATGCCGGTCCCGATCGTCGTCGGGGCAGTGATGCTGGGCCTCATCCTTGTAGCGGTCCTGGCCAACGCTTTGGGGCTCTTCGACAGCTCCTCCACCGACCCGGTCGAGCCGGTGCCGGTGCCCCCTCTGCACATCCTCAACGATCCGACCTCCGACAGCGTGCGGATCAACGGCAGCCCTGTCGGCAAGGGCGAGGTCGTCGAGGTGACAAGCTACCCCGTCGGCGAGCCCTTCACCCTCAGCGTCGTGCTGGACGGCTTCCGCACCCACACCCAGGAGATCACGGTCATGCCGGGCAGCGAGCCCGAGCCGATCGAGGTCTACCTGCCGCTGGCCGACAACCTCAGCTCTCCGCCGGATGAGACGCGCCTCAAGGTCGGTGACGTCAACAACGAGATGGTCCTGGCGGCGCTCGACACCCGCACCGAGGGCGTGGAGTCCTGCCTGCGCACCCACCTCAGCTCCAAGCCCGGCCTGGAGGCCAACCTCACCGTCGACGTCTACTTCAACTCCGTCGGTGGGCTGATCTTCATCGACGTGAAGGACAAGAACTTCGACAACGAAAGCGCCATGACCTGTGTCAAGCGGCAGCTTCGGGCGGTGAAGTTCCCGACGGTCGAGGGCGGGGACTACGGCGTGGTCCGCGGGCACGCGTTCAAGACGACCGTGACGTCGGGCAGCGGATGATGGGTCAAGGCTCGGACCGCGTCACCCGCTTGCTGGACGAAGCCGAGGGCGCCCTCCACGAAGGTCGGGCCGCCGAGGCCGAGTCGCTTTGCCGCGAGGCCCTCGGCGACGCCCCCCGCAGCGTGCAGGCCCACTTCCTGCTGGGCGAGTCCCTGCGTGACCAGGAGCGCTTCGAGGAGGCCGAGGGCCTCTACCGATTCGTGGTCCTGAACGCCCCGGACCACAGCGACGCCTGGGGGGCCCTCTCCCACACCCTGGTGGAGCAGCTCCGCTGGGATGAGGCCCGGAAGGCCTGCAATCGCTGCCTGCGCGAGGATCCCATGCACCCCGACGGCGCTTTCGTGCGCGGGGTCCTGCGTGAGCGGCGCGGAGACTTCGCGGGCGCCCAGCGCGACTTCCTGCGCGCCTGGCGCTCGGACCCGGAGGGCTACCCCCTCCCCATCCCCCTCACCGACGTGGCTGTGGACGACGTCGTCACCGAGTGCCTGGAGCTGCTCCACCCCACGCTGCGCGAGTATCTGGCCAACGTCCCCATCATCCTGGAGGAGGTCCCCTCGGAGGAGCTGCTGCGTCAGTACGACCCACCGGCCGGGCCGACCCAGATCCTGGGCTACTTCTCCGGGCACTCCCTGATGGAGCGGTCCCTGCACGACCCTTGGAGCATCCTGCCCTCCGCCATCGTCCTCTTCAGGCGCAACCTCGAGCGCATGGCCCAGAACCGCCACCAGCTCATCGAGGAGCTGCGCATCACCCTCTTCCATGAGGTCGGACACTTCCTGGGGTTGGACGAAGACGACCTGGAAGAGCGCGGACTGGACTAGCCCGGTGCCCCTCGTCGCGCTGCTCGACGACCGCAAGCGGCGCATCCTCACGCTGGCGCTGCCCATCGTCGGCGGCATGGTCTCCCAGAACGTGCTCAACCTGGTGGACGCCGCCATGGTCGGCGTGCTCGGGGACGCTGCGCTGGCGGCCACCGGCCTGGGCAGCTTCGCCTTCTTCATGTCGATGGCCTTCATCACCGGCCTCTCCTCGGGCGTGCAGGCCATGTCGGCGCGGCGGCTGGGGGAGGGCCGGGAGGACCAGACCGCCATCCCCCTCAACGGCGGCCTCATCCTGGCGCTCGGCCTGGGCCTTCCGCTGACGGTGCTGCTCTTCCACGCGGCCCCGGATCTGTACCCCCTCCTCATCGACGATCCCGAGGTCATCGAGATCGGCACGCCCTACTTCCAGGCGCGGCTGATCGGCCTCACCGCCGTGGGGATGAACTTCGCGTTCCGCGGCTACTGGAACGGGGTCAACCTCTCCCGGCTGTACATGCGGACCCTCGTGTTGATGCACGCGGTGAACATCTTCCTCAACTGGGTGTTGATCTTCGGGAAGCTGGGCATGCCAGCCTACGGCGCGGTGGGCGCGGGCATGGCCACCGCGGCGTCCACCTGGGTGGGGATGATCTACTACGTCTACATGGGCCTGCGGTACGCACGGGGCGCGGGCTTCCTGCGCGGGCTGCCGGACGCCGGGACCATCCGCACCATGCTCCGGCTCGCGGTGCCCTCAGGCCTGCAGCAGTTCTTCTTCGCGGCGGGCATGACCGCGCTCTTCCGCATCGTGGCCCTGGTGGGCACCGCCGAGGTGGCCGCCGCCAACATCTTGATTCAGCTCCTGCTGGTGGCGATCCTGCCGGGCATCGCCTTCGGGCTGGCCGCCGCGTCGCTGGTCGGTCAGGCGCTGGGGCGCGGTGACACCGCCGACGCGCGGCGATGGGGCTGGGAGGTCGTGCGCCTGGCCGCGCTGATCGTCGGCGTCATCGCGCTGCCCGGCCTCTTCGCGCCGGAGCTGATCCTCATGGGGTTCCTGCACGACCCCGAGACCCTGGCCCTCGCCTCGGCGCCGCTGCGGATCCTGGCGGCCTTCATGGCGGTCGATACGGTGGGCATGGTGCTCCTCAATGCGCTGCTGGGCGCAGGCGACACCCGCAAGGTGATGCTCGTCTCGGTCGGCATGCAGTGGTTCCTGTTCCTGCCGGCGGCCTACCTCATCGGCCCGGTCCTGGGCTACGGACTGCTGGGCATCTTCGTGGCCCAGGCGGCCTACCGCGGCGTCCAGGCGCTCATCTTCGCCGGGATCTGGCACTGGGGGCGGTGGTACGAGATCGACGTATGATCGATCCGCGCGACGCGGGCGACCGGGCGTTCGGGCTGGCCGAGGACTACCCCGTGATGGAGACCCCCTGGCACGCCCACGACCGCCCCCAGCTCCTCTACGCCCGCTCGGGCTGCCTGAGGCTTCGCACCGCGCGGGACCTCGCCCTGCTCCCCCCCTTGCGGGCCGCCTGGATCCCCGGCGGGCTCTCCCATCAGGTCACCGCCGGACGCCCGGCCGCGCTGCGCACGGTGTACTTCCCCCCGGAGGAGGACGATGACGCCCCCGCGGTGGTCGTCTTCGACGCCCCGCCCCTGCTGCGGGAGCTGGTGGCTACATCCTGTGCCTGGGGCCTGGCGCCGCCCGATCCTGCCCTCGCCCAGGCGCTGCATGGGCTCCTGCGACGTCTGCTGGACGACTGGCGCACCCCGGCACCCGGCTCGCGGCTGCCAGCGCCGGCCTCCCCTGCCCTCCAGGAGGCGCTGGACTGGGTGTTCGCACGCCTGGCCTTCCCTGTGGGCCTGGAGGACGCCGCGCGGGTCGCCGGCTGGAGCCACCGCACGTTCCAGCGGCGGTGTCGGGAAGAGCTGGGCGTCCCGTTCAGCGCCTGGCTCGCCCAGGCCCGGGTGCTGCGGGCCACCGAGCTGCTCGCGGACCCGAGCCTCTCGGTCGGAGAGGTCGCCAACGGCTGCGGGTTTGCCAGCCAGGGCGCGTTCAGCCGCTCCTTCGCGGCGCGCACCGGGCTCAGCCCCCTCGCCTGGCGCCGGGCGTACCACGCCTGAAAAGACAGACCCCCTTCCGGGAGACCAGAAGGGGGTCGGATGGTGGAGGAGATGGGAATCGAACCCACGACCTCAGCATTGCGAACGCTGCGCTCTCCCGACTGAGCTACTCCCCCGAAACCGGATCCTGATTAACGCCGCTGCCCGTGGGCGTCAAACTCCGACAGGCGCCTACCCCAGGTGATCCACCACGACCCGCAGCGTGAGCCCGGCGTCGCGGAGCTGCCCGCCCAGGTCTGCCGGAGGGTCGTCGAGCACCACGCGCAGCAGCACGCCCTGGTCGTAGGCCAGCAGGGTCGCCCGCCGCACGGGCCCCACGGTGACGCCGCGCTCCTTGGCGGGCTCAGCGCGGATCTCGTCGGTGGTGCGCAGCACGGCGTGCGCAAGCCCCGCAGCGCGGCAAGCCTCCAGCCACGGGCCCAGCGCGTCGAAGCGGCGGGTGCGCGGATCCTCACTCATCGGTCAGCTCCACCTCGTAGAAGATCCAGCCATAACCGGGCTCGGCGCGGGTGGGGCGCAGGGTGACCGGGCCCCACGACCAGACCTCCCCTGCGGCGAGCCAGGGGGCGATGACCGGGGCCTGCGTCCAGTCCTCCTGGAACCAGAGCACGTACCGGAGCCGCTCTCCGGCCACCCAGCCCGCGAAGGCGTCGGGGTCGTCCGGGGGCACGGGCACGTCGAACCAGGAGTGCAGCTTGAGGCCGTGCGGGCGCCGGTCCAGCCAGCACCCCGGGATGTTGTCCACCAGCATGGCGTCGCCGGGGGCGGCGTGGTCCTCGATCCACCGCGCCAGCTCGGCCTGGGGCTTGTAGAGGGCCGCAGAGACCTCGAGCTGCCGGTGGGTCTCCGTGCCCATCGCGGCCAGCCCCTGGGCCGCGCCCACCGCCAACAGCAGCGCCGCCGGCCACCACCCCGCCACCGCGGCCAGCCGATCGAAGACGCGCCAGGCCCCGGACGTCCCAAGCAGGATGAGCGGCGGCAGGACCCCATGCAGCCACTTCCAGTACAGGTTGTGGCCCGGCTCGTGCTGCGCGATGAACCCGATGCCCAGCCAGAACCCCAGGAGCGCGAGGCTCGCCAGCGCCAGGCTGCGGCGGGGGCTGTGGCGCCGCCAGTCCAGCGCCGCAAGCTCCACAACCACCCCCGCCCACAAGAGCCAGCCGATCCGGCTCGGCAGCACGTCCAACAGCAGCGCAGCGACCACCTTCAGCCCGTCCAGCGCCCACGCCAGGCCGGCCGGCGCCTCGGCGCCACCGGTCTCCACGTTGACCGCGACCGAATGCGCCCAGAACCGCCAGGTCCCGTGGACCTCCTGGCAGTACGCCGCCCAGGCCACGACCACCGCCGCCAGGGGCAGCGCCGCCGCCAGCACCCGACGCGCCCGCGGCGGCCGGCCCAGCGCGTGCACCGCCAGCACGCCGCCCACGGTCATCAATGCGTCCATGCGGGTCAGGAACGCCACCCCGGCCAGGGCCGAGGCCAGCGCCAGCCGCTCGTGGGACATCGCGAGCAGCGCGCCCACCACCGCCGCTGCGTACACCGGCTCCCGCAGGCTGGAGGCCGCATACAGCGCCAGCTCAGGCTGCACGACCAGCGCGAGCCCGGCCGCCCAGGCCACCCGACGCCCCAGCACCCGGTCCGCCAGCAGCGCCGCCGCAGCGACGGTGAGCACCCCCCCGATCAACGAGACCGCCCGGGAGGCGACCACCGCGTCCCCCACCAGGGCCATGACCGCCGCTGAGAGCCCGTAGTACATGGGCAGGTGGTTCATGTCGAAGTGGCGGAAGCCCGACTCCAGGACCCCCCGGGTCATCGCGAGGTTGCCGTAGTCGCTCTCCTCCCAGCCGTAGTACTGTGTGCCCAGCCAGAGGCGGAGCGCCGCCGCCGCCAGGGCCAGCACGACGAGCAGGGCAGCGCGGGTTCGAAGCAGGTTCGTCACAGAGGGAGGGACACCCGGCACCCGTGGGTTACAATGGGTGCAACATACCCCGAGTTGTCCGCTGACCAGGAGGAGGAGCCCGCATGAAGCCAGCCGCGATGCGGAGTGGATTCGTGACAACCGAGGGCGGTCTCCGATTGTACTGGCAGGCGACCGGTACGGGCCCGACCCTCATCTGCTGCAACGGCGTCGGCGTCTCGACGTTCTTCTGGAAGTACGTCGTCGAGCACTTCTCGGACACCCACCAGGTGGTGGTCTGGGACTACCGGGGGCACGGGCGGTCCGACCGCCCCGCCCACCCCGACGCCTGCGACCTCTCGATCCGGGCCAGCGCTCAGGATCTCGGCCGCATCCAGGAGGCGCTCGGCGTCGAACAGGCGGTGCTGCTCGGCCACTCGATGGGCTGCCAGGTCATCCTGGAGCGCTATCGACAGGCCCCGGGCGCCGTCGCGGGCCTGGTGCTGATGCTGGGCAGCGCGGGTCGGGTGCTGGACACCTTCTACGACAACCCGCGCAGTCCCCTCGCCTTCGCGGCGCTCTACCAGCTCGTCGAGGCGATGGGCGATCGGGTCAACCGCCTCACCGGCACGGCGCTGCGCACGCCCCTGGCCTGGAGGGTCACCAAGGGCCTCGCCCTGGTCGACCCCCTCTACACCTCCAAGGGCGACTTCCTGCCCTACCTGGAGCACCTCGCCTCGCTGGACATGCGCCTGTTCATGCGCATGGTGCGCGAAGCCCAGCGCCACGACGCCTTCCCCGAGCTGCCGCGCATCCGGGTGCCCGCGCTGGTGGTCGCCGCCGAGCGCGACACCTTCACCCCGATGTGGCTCAGCGAGCGCATGACGAAGCTCATCCCCGACGCCTCGCTGCTGGTGCTCGCGGACGCCAGCCACGCTGCCATCATCGAGCAGCCCCGCACCATCAACCACCGCCTGGAGCGGTTCCTCAGGGAGAAGGTGCGCTGGTCGGATCGGCCAACGGGCGCTCGGCGCGCGTCCTGAACGCCTCCAACGTCGCCGGCAGGGTGCGCTCCACCAGGGTGTTCACGATGGTGCCCGGCACGTAGACGCCGACCTGGACGTCGATCTCGTAGCGCGCGTGGGTGCGGGCGCCGCCGTCGATGGGCGTCAGCGTCCACCCGCCCTCGTTCGAGCGGAACACGCCCTCGACCAGGGACCAGCGCAGCCGGACGACGCCGGCCGGGTCCGGGCGCTCCAGCGTAAGGCGCAGCGTGTAGTCCAGCGGCCGGATGACGTCGACGCGGAACGCCACCTCCCAGACGCGCTCCTCCCGGGAGAGCACCCGGGCCTGGACCATGGACGGCAGGAAATCAGGATAATCCTCGAACGTGGTCAGGATCGTCAGGACGCGATCCATCGGCACGCCGAAGATGACCTCATGGACGGCCCTCAAGAGCGGCCTCCTCCGCGGCGGCGGCGACGTCGGCGGCGGCCCGGACGGGCCTGGGGGATGGGCGCAGCCCGAGTCGGCTGCTCCCCGAAGATCGAGCGGGCCAGATCCCGGTTGGCGCGTCGGCGGAGCTGCGGGTCCTGCCCCAGCAGGCCCAGCGCAGCGCGTCGGGCGCGGATCAGCAGATCCCGCTCGCGGACCGGGTCGGCCACCTGGAAGTCCGGCAGCTCAGCGGTGCGCTGCCCGAGCAGCGCCTCATCTCCACGGGCCAGCCGGTCCTGCTCGGCGATGGACCAGCCGTCCTGCTCCCGGGCGATCAGCTCGACCAGCCTCTGCCCGTCGGGATCCGGATTCGCGGACAGCATGAACAGGCAGAGCCCCGCCGAGCGTCCCTTGGCGACCATGCCCCGCAGCCGGTGGAGCCGCACCAGATCGTAGCGATCCGCGTTCTCCACCAGGATGGCGGTGGCGTTGGCCAGCTCCGGGGCGTCCTCGATGGTCGTCGTGGACAGGAGCACGTCGACCTGGCGCCGCTGGAAGTCGTCGAAGATGCGCAGGCGATCCTCGCGGCTCATGGCGCCGTGGTACACCCCCACCGTGTGGCCGGAGAAGGCCTCCTGGCGCAGCGCGTTGGCGAGCTGGTGGGCCGTGTCGAGGTCGACCAGGTCGGCCCCCTTCACGAGCGGGAACACCACCAGCGCCTGCCGCCCCTGGTCCAGCCGCTCCAGGAGCTGGGCGTAGGCCTCGGCCCGGTCCCCAGGGGAGCGGATGAACGACGACACGGTCTGGGGCGCGTGGCCGCGGATGCGCGAGATGTCGTGGTCCGAGAACACCGTGAACGTGAGGCTGGTCGGGATCGGCACCGCCGTGAGGACGAGCAGGTCGGGGTGGACGCCCTTCTGGGCTATCCAGGACCGGTCCAGCACGCCGTAGGAGCCGCGCTCCTCGGCGATGACCAGCCCGAGCTTCTTGAAGTCCGGGAGCCCTCCCTCTGCCAGGGCGTGCGGGGCGAACACCACCCCGGCCTCGCCGCGGCGCAGGGCGTCGAGCTGGGCGGACGTGGGCGCCTCGGTCACCAGCAGCGGCACGAGGCCCGCCGCGCGCAGCAGCGGCTCCGCGAACAGGAAGCGATGCTCGGCGGCGATGTTGTCAGGGGTGAGGAACAGGACCTGGCTGCGGGACTCCGCGACCATCACGGCCGCCAGCAGCGCCACCAGGGACTTGCCCGCGCCGACGTCCCCCTGCAGCAGGCGGGTCATGGCGTTGGGGGCCCTCAGATCGCGCCGCAGCTCGTCGAACACGGCCTCCTGACCGTCATCCAGGTTGAACTGCTGCTGCACCTGGAGCCGGGTGATGAGGTCATGGGAGATGGGGTGGGCGATGCCGCGCAGCCGCACAGGCTTCTCGGAGGCCGCCTTGAGCTGGTGGAGGAACATCTCCTCGAACGAGAAGCGCGCACGGCTTCGACGCAGCGAGGCGCTCGGCACATGCAGGCCCCGGAGGGCCTCGTCCAGCTCTGGGATGCGCACATCACGCAGCAGCGAGGCGGGCAGCGGGTCGATGAGCTGCGGCGCGTAGTCGCGCAGCGCGAACCGCATCAGGCGCCAGAGGATGACGTCCTCCACGCCCTCGATGCCGTAGCCGGGGCGCCGTACTGCGCCCCGCCCGTCCGGCTCCCAGCGCATGGGCTCATACAGGACCGGGCCGTCTTCGGTCAGCTCCAGCCGCCCGGCCAGGGTCACCGCCTCGCCAGCCGCCAGGTCCAGCTCGGGGGGCCAGCCCCGAACCCACCGGCACCGCACGATGCGCTCGCCGTGCCGCACCACCAGCTCGCGGAGCGCGCCCAACGGCCCCATGCGCGAGCAGCGCGCGACGATCTCTGCGGTGAGCGCGACCTCCTCGACCTCGTCGGACAGCGGCTCGCCCGGCTCCACCAGGGGCAGGCGGTCGTGGTCCTCGGGGATCTGGAGGAGCAGGTCGGCGATGGTCGAGACCCCCGCCGCGGCCAGGGCTTCAGCCACAAGCTCGCTCACTCCTGGAAGATCGGTGACCGGCCGCCCGGTGTGCGCCGGGTCACCCAGCCGATACCGAGGCGGGGGGGGCGGCGGGGGCGGCTCGGGCTCGGCCGGCGGGGCCTCGGCCGCAGGCGCCCGGCGCGACGAGGTCTGTCGGCGGCGGGGCCTGGCCTTGGGCTTGGGCTCCGGCTCGTCCTCCACCTCGACCAGGAGGCCCAGCGGCTCGATGTTCACCGGCACAGGCTGGTCGCTGAGCACCCCGTCGAGGGTGTCCAGGGCCGACTGCAGCGGCTCCAGCCGTGCCGTCCAGGGCGCGGCGTCGAGCCCGTCGAGGAGCTCGGCGACCTCCGCGATGGCCTCGGCGTACTGGGGCGGCTCGTCGGTGGCCAGCAGATCGAGCAGGAGCGGTCGACAGACCCGCTCGATGTACTTCATCGACCAGAGGTGCTCGCCGTCGCTGGCGACAGCGTAGCGGATGGTGCGGTGCACACGGTCCAGCACCGGCGTCACGGAGAGACCGGACATGCTGCGGCCTGCCTCAGCGGTAGTGGATGTCGAGGATTTCGTAGGAGCGGTCCCCGTTGGGGGTCTGAAACGTCACCTCCTCGCCGCTGCTCTTGCCGATGAGCGCCCGCCCGATGGGCGAGGTGTAGGAGATGCGCCCCTCCTTCACGTCGGACTCGTAGTCGCTGACGATCTGGTAGGTCACCTCTTCGTCGGTGTCGAGGTTGAGCAGGTCGACGGTCGACCCGAAGATGATCCGATCCCGCTTGGGGACGGTGGAGATGTCGTGGACCTCAGCGGTCGCCAGCATGGACTCCAGCAGCCGGATCCGCCCCTCCAGGAGGCCCTGACGCTCCTTGGCGTCCTCGTACTCCGAGTTCTCGGAGATGTCTCCGTGGGCGCGGGCTTCGGCGATGTCCTGCACGACCTGGGGCCGGAGGACCTCCTTGGCGTGCTTGAGTTCCTGGACAAGCCTGGCGTGCCCCTGGGGGGTGATGAGGCTCCTCTGCATGGGCATGGACCTTGTGGCGGTGGTTTCGATAAGCGAACGGCCTGCGGCCCTCGGGCACTCGTCGGCCCGCACGGCCCCGACCAGCGGGCCCGTCAATGTAACCGATTCCTGACCGGCAGGCCCGCGGGGTTCGACGCCTACTCCCAGGTCTCCAGGTTCCGGTGCTTGTCGACCGCCTTATGGGAGACGAAGGACAGGTGGCTGCGCTTCTCGATGAAGGGGTGGACGATCTCGATGGCCCAGGCGCAGTTGACGTGCTTGAGCCCCTGGTCCTCGTAGAGCTCGCAGTCACGCGGGATCACGTACTCCGGGATCTCCCGCTCATCCAGCTCTCGCAGCAGCCGCGCCTCGGCCTTCTCCCGGGACTTGTCGGACCACTCCAGGAGCGTGATCTGGACCACCTCGTCCATCTTGAACTTGACCCAGTAGTGAGGCGCGAAGGTCCAGAGCCAGTAGCCTCCTGCGGCCACGGCCCCGAAGATGATGATCTTCACGATGTCAATCTTGCCGCTCCGCTTCCTGCGCACGGGGACCTCCGTAGATGGCAGCAGGATTCTACTCGATCCGGAGGTCAGCGGGTGCGCAGGTGGCTTACAGCGCTCTCTCACCCGTCGTTGAGGCGCAGCACCGAGAGGAACGCGGCCTGGGGGACCTCCACCGAACCCACCGCCTTCATGCGCTTCTTGCCCTTCTTCTGGCGCTCCAGCAGCTTGCGTTTCCGGCTGATGTCGCCGCCGTAGCACTTCGCGGTCACATCCTTGCGCAGCGCGCGGACGCTCGTGCGCGCGATGACCTTGGTGCCGATGGCCGCCTGGATGGCGACGTCGAACATCTGGCGGGGGATGTGGTCCTTGAGCTTGCGCGTGAGGGCCTGGCCGATGTGGAACGACTCGGAGCGGTGACAGATGGTGGACAGGGCGTCGACCCGCTCGCCGTTGAGCAGGACGTCCAGGCGCACCAGATCCTCGGGGTCCCAGCGCAGGACCTCGTAGTCCATCGAGGCGTAGCCCCGGGTCACGCTCTTGAGCTTGTCGAAGAAGTCGTAGACCACCTGGGCATAGGGCAGCTCGTAGGTGATCACGCAGCGTCCCGGGCTGGGCACCTCGAAGGACTGCTGGATGCCCCGGCGCTCCTCGCAGAGCTTGAGGACCGGGCCGACGAACTCGTCGGGGACGTGGACGACCACCTTGGAGATGGGCTCCCGGATCTCGGCCAGCTCGCCGATGGGCGGGAGCTGCGAGGGCGAGTGGATCTCGAAGGACTCGCCCTTCTTGGTGCTCACCTGGTAGATGACCGAGGGCGCGGTGGTGATGAGGTCGAGGTCGTACTCCCGCTCCAGCCGCTCCTGGATGATCTCCATGTGGAGCAGGCCCAGGAAGCCCAGGCGGAAGCCGAAGCCCAGGGCGTCGGAGGTCTCGGGCTCGAAGGTGAACGAGGCGTCGTTGAGGACCAGCTTCTCCAGGGCGTCGCGCAGGTCGTCGTATTCCCCCGACTCCACCGGGTAGATCCCGGCGAACACCATCGGCTTGGACTCCTTGAAGCCCGGCAGGGGCTTCTTGGCGCCGCCCCGGGTGTGGGTGATGGTGTCGCCCACCCGCGCGTCAGCCAGCGTCTTGATGGAGGCCACGACGAAGCCGACCTCGCCGGCCGCCAGCTCGTCGCGGGAGAGGGCCTCGGGCGCGAAGACCCCCAGCTCGGTGACCTCGTAGTCCGCGCCGGTGGCCATCAGGCGGATGCGGTCCTTCCGGGCGAGGCGGCCCGCCTTGACCCGCACCAGGCAGACCACGCCGACGTAGCTGTCGAACCAGGAGTCGACGATGAGCGCCGCCAGCGGGACCTCCCGCTCCTCGTTCGGGGCGGGGATGTGCCGGACCACCGCCTCCAGCACGTCCTCGATGCCCTTGCCGGTCTTGGCCGAGCACATCACGGCGTGCTCGATGTCCAGGCCGATGCCGTCCTCGATCTGCTCCAGGACGCCGATGGGGTCGGCGCCGGGGAGGTCGATCTTGTTGACGACCGGGATGATCTCGAGGTCGTGCTCCAGCGCCAGGTAGACGTTCGCGAGGGTCTGGGCCTCGACCCCCTGGGCGGCGTCAACGACCAGCAGCACGCCCTCACAGGCCGCCAGGCTGCGGCTGACCTCGTAGGTGAAGTCGACGTGCCCGGGGGTGTCGATGAGGTTGAGGGTGTAGGTCTCGCCGTCGGCTGCGGTGTAGCGCAGCACGCAGGTCTGGGCCTTGATGGTGATCCCGCGCTCGCGCTCCAGCTCCATCTTGTCGAGGTACTGGTCCTTCATCTCCCGCGCGGACAGGAGTCCTGTGCGCTCGATCAGGCGGTCGGCCAGGGTCGACTTGCCGTGGTCGATGTGGGCGATGATGGCGAAGTTGCGGATGAGCCGGGTAGGGACGCTCATGAACCCTCAGGCGGCGCCGCCGGGGTCTCAAAGCCGGGGCGGCCGATGCCGTAGTATTCGAAGCCCGCCGCGAGGACCACCGCCGGCTCGTAGATGTTGCGGCCGTCGAAGACGATCCGCTGACGCATCCGGCCGGAGAGCTCGTCCCACAGGGGCATGCGGAACTCGTTCCACTCCGTGATCAGGACCAGCGCGTCGGCGTCGGTCGTGGCGTCCTCGGGGGATGTGGCGTACTCGATGCGGTCGCCGAAGATGCCCCGCGCCTCGTGCATCGCCTCGGGGTCGTAGGCCCGCACCGCCGCGCCGGCCTCCAGGAGGCGGCGGATGATCACGCGGGAGGGGGCCTGCCGCATGTCGTCGGTCTGCGGCTTGAAGGAGAGGCCCCACACCGCGACGCGCCGGCCGGTGAGGTCCGCCCCGAGCCGCTTGAGGACCTTCTCCGCCACCACGTGCTTCTGCAGCTCGTTGACCTCGTGGACCGCGTCCATGATCTTGAGGGGCAGGCCGGCCTCGCGGGCGGTGACCATCAGGGCCTGGACATCCTTGGGGAAGCAGGAGCCCCCATAGCCCGCGCCCGGGAACAGGAACCGCGCCCCGATGCGGCTGTCGGAGCCCGCCCCCCGGCGCACGGCGTCCACGTCGGCGCCCAGCCGCTCGCAGAGCTGGGACAGCTCGTTGATGAAGGAGATCTTGGTCGCGAGGAAGGCGTTGGAGGCGTACTTGGTCAGCTCGGCGGAGCGGTTGTCCATGAACAGGATGGGCTTGCCGGTGCGCAGCAGCGGGGCGTAGAGGCGCCGTATGATCTGCTGGGTGGCGTCGTCCTGGCAGCCCACCACGATGCGGTCGGGCTTGAGGAAGTCGTCAATCGCGGCGCCCTCCTTCAGGAACTCGGGGTTGGAGACCACGTCGAAGGCGTGCCGGGCGTGCTCGGTGAGGACGGCCCGGACCTTGTCGGCGGTGCCCACCGGTACGGTCGACTTGATGATGACGGTCGTGGGGCGGGTCATCGACTGCCCGATGATCCGCGCCACCGCGTACACGCCCGAGAGGTCCGCCGCGCCCGAGTCCGTGCCCGGGGTCCCCACCGCGATGTAGGCGACCTCGGCGCCCGCAACCGCGTTGGGCGTGTCGGTCGTGAAGCTGAGCCGCCCCTCGCGCACGTTCCGGTGGATGAGGTGTTCCAGCCCCGGCTCGTAGATCGGGACGCCTCCCTGCAGGAGGGTTGCGATCTTCTCTTCGCTTTTGTCCGCGCAGACGACCCTGTGCCCCATGTCCGCGAGGCAGGTCCCGGCGACGAGGCCCACGTATCCGGTTCCGACGACGCAAATCTTCATGACGACTCTCCGACGGTTGTGCTCCGGACCGCCAGCCGCTGGCAACCTACCCGCGGGCCTGACCCCCGGCAAGGAGGCGACCCGCAGCCTGCCTGAGCGCTTGACAGGCCCTATCAGCGTGCTAAGACGGCGCCTTGTATGGACGTCTGTCCGTCCAGCTCAGATCACATCCGTTGGAAAGACCCCTAAGGAGTTCGCCTTGGCCAACCACGCCAGCGCGCTCAAGCGCATGCGCCAGACCCAGAAGCGGCGCGCCCGGAACCGTCACTATCGCAGCTCGATGCGCACCCAGATCAAGAAGGTGCGCGCTGCGGTCGAGGCGGGCGATCACGAGACCGCCTCCCAGGAGCTGAACGCGGCCGTCGCCGTCATCCAGCGCCTCGCGGGCAAGAAGATCATCCACCCCCGCAACGCCTCCCGCAAGGTGTCGCGCCTCTATGCTGCGGTGAACGGCCTCAAGGCCAGCGAGTAGCCCTCTCGCCTCACCCGCTCGGCCGCTCCCCGGCGTGGGTGAGCGGCCGATTGGTGTTTCGAAGATCAGCGTCGGCTGGCCAGGTCGAGGATCAACCCCTCCAGGATGCGGCGGTCCCCGGCCCGGTGTGAGTTCATGTCCTGGTTGGCCTGGCCGATGCGCTCCAGGACGTCCGCGGTGCGCAGCGGGCTGGCCCGCAGGGCGCGCTCGGCCTCGCGGCGCTTCCACCCGGGCATGCGCAGGCCCTCGACCTCGTCGCCCCGCATGGCCTGCTGCAGGGTCAGGAGTTGCCGGATCTGCCAGGTGATGAGGGCGAGCAGGCGGTGGGACTCGCCCTTCTTCCCGGCCTCCAGCAGGCGGTGTGCGGTGGACAGGGCGCGATCGACGTCGCGGACCACGATGGCGTCGGTCAGATCCCAGACCTGGGCCTCGGCCAGCAGGGAGCAGACCTCGGCCAGCACCTCGGGGGTCAAGGTCCCCTCCCCGCCCAGGTACAGGCAGGCCTTCTCCAGCTCCCGCTGGAGCAGCCCGAGATCCTTGCCCACCATCTCCACCAGGACCGTGGCCGCGTCCCGATCCAGGCGGCAGCCCAGCTCGCGGGCGGTGTCGACGGCGAAGCCCACGGGGTCCTGGTCCTTCGCCTTGAACCGCAGGACGACCCCGACCTTCTTGACGAGGCCCTCCAGCCGCCGGCCCCAGTCCTCGCCCCCGGTGGGCTTGGGCCACTTCTGCCCGGTGAGGACGAGCACCGTCGTGGGGCTGGGCGCCTGGCACAGATCGCGGAGGGACTTGAGCAGCTCGACGGGCGCCTCCTCGACGTCCCGGACGACCACAAGCCGCCGCGCCGCCATCATGGGGAGGGTCCGCGCGACCGCCGGGGCCTCCGCGGCGCCCTCGTCGCCCGCCCGGAAGACGGTCTGGTTGAACGCCGCCATGCCCCCGTCCAGCGCAGACGCGGTGATCATGGCCTCGGCCCGCTCCACGAGCAGGGCCTGGTCCCCCAGCACCACATAGACCAGCGCAGGGGGGCCATCAGCGAGGCTGCGCTCCAGCTCAGCGAGGGACATCGTCGGGCTCCAGGTGTGCGAGCTGCGCGACCCCGGAGGCGACCAGCCGCCCCGCCAGGGCGCTGACCGCCGCCGCACGGGCCTGCTCGGTGCGGAGGGGATCGGGGTACCTCCCGTAGGGCTCCGCGCCGGCCACGTCAACGGCGTGCCCCCGCGCGTCGCTGAGCCGCAGCGTCATCCGGACCTCCTGCATGTCTCCGCCCTGGGCGACCGGCCGGGCGGTGAACGCGATCAGGTCGAGGTGGAGGGGCTCGGTGGGCTCCGCAGCGCCCGCTCGAAGCTGGAGCTGCTCCGCGAGCGCCTGCCGCAGCGCGCTCTCCAGGGATGGCTCAGCGGAGGCGACCCGCACCTCGCCCGGGATCCACGATCCCCCCGACGCCGGGGCGCGCCCCAGGTGATACGAACACCCGAAGGCCCAGAGCAGGGCACCGACGGCCCATGTCAGCGTGCGCGGGCGCATCCGGAGGAGGCCTCCTGTTGACACCTCCATATGCGGAGAATGACAATCATGCACCTGCGCTCGGAGGATCATGATGCTCTGCCTTACCATGGTCGCGGCGTCGCTCGCGGCCGAGCCTTCGGTGCTCAACATCCCCCCGGTCCGACTCACCCAGGAAGACGAGCCCGGCGACACCCCCGCCACCACGGCCCCCGCCGCGGGCAGCGCCGACCCGGAGCGCTCCCGGGACTACCTGATGGAGGTGAACACCCGGGGCCGCTACCTGTTCGTGCCCAACTCCATCATCGACATCTGGTACTTCAACGGCACCGACGACGGCGGCAACCACCTCGACCGCCCCTTCGCTCATGGCTACGCCGTCGGCCTGGAGTACGTGATCCGCAACCGCTCGAACGACAACGGCATCTTCTACTTCGAGTACTGGGGCAACCTGATGGACGAGGGCTACTGGGATGACCGGGAGTCCGACGGCAACCCCGTGTACACCAACGGCGAGTACATGGTGCCGAACCGCTTCGGCGTGATCGCCTTCGGCGCCAACTACGCCTACGAACTGCACGCCACCAAGTGGCTGTCCTTCATGTTCGGCGCAGGCCTCGGCCTCGGGCTCACCATCGGGGAGCTGCAGAGCTGGGAGATGGCGGACGACGGCACCCCCGCCTACGAGGTCTACGAGACCGGCGTCCCGCCGGATGGCACCGTGGTCCCGCTGAACGACGGCAGCGGCACGCTGCCGGTGCCGCTGGTCGACATCAACGCGGGCGTGAAGTTCAACATCAACGACCGGGCCAGCATCCGCCTGGAGGGCGGGCTGCACACGCTCTTCTACGGCGGCGCGGCCGTCGGCGTGGTGTTCTGAGCTTCCCCCGGCGGCTGGCACGCTCTGGGATGCCGTGATAACTTTCGGGGGCCAACGGCCTGCAGGCCGCATTTCCTGCTCTGCCACCCCATACACGCCATCCTACGGCCGCCCACGTCCCAGGAGAGATTCTTGATTTCGGTCACCGTTCGCGAAAACGAGCCCTTTGAGAAGGCCCTCCGGCGCTTCCGCCGCAAGGTCGAGCGCGAGGGCATCCGCAAGGACATCAAGAAGAACAGCGTCTACCTCAAGCCCGGTGAGCGCCGCCGCCTCAAGCAGCGCCTGGCTGAGAAGCGTCGTCGCAAGGCCGCGCGCCGTGCCGCGCGTCGCAACGCCTTCAGCCGCCTCCGGAGCCGCAAGCCCCGCCAGGCCTGAGATCGCTCTCCTGCCCCCCATGTCCCGGCCGTCTGCCCTCAGGCGGCCGTTTCATCGTGGATCTGCCTCTCGCCATTGCCAGGTGGTGAGGAGGACCCGCGCCGGATCCTCGAGCAGCGCCCTCGCCTGGGCCCGCGCAGCGCGGTTCTCCAGCGCCCATGTGGCCTCCCCTTCCGGCCAGCCCTCGACCTCATGCAGGGCCACCTCCAGGGCTTCTCGGTCGCCGAGCCCGGGGAGCACGAGCCGGGCTCGATCGGCGGTGGGGATGGCCAGGCCCGGCTCGGCGGCGATGGCGTCGGCGAACCCCTGCTCCATGACCTCCAGATCACGGGACATCCGCCCCGGCCGGAGCGCCTCGACCATGCCGATGCTCCAGCCGGGGATCCAGCGCTCCCGGCCAGGGTCCAGCTCACGGGCCTGACGGGCGAGCAGCTCGGTCGCCTGGAGGTCCAGAGCGGCGGCGGGCCCGCGGACCTCCACCCACCTGAGCCAGGCGACCAGGGTCTGCTCCAGGCAGGCCCGCTCCGGCACCCCGAGCCGCCGCACGGCCCGCTCGTTGATGCGGCCCCCAGCGGCGTCCAGGCGGCTGGCGTAGCCGGTGTTCCGGGCCAGGCAGCGCAGGCCGTATTCGCGGGCGAGGTCGAAGTGCTGGGGGGAGGCTTCGGAGGGGTAGCCGTACCCCAGCGCGGTGTAGGCGCGGGCGATGCGCCACAAGACCCGCGGATCGTCCGTGGCCATCGCGAGCACCTCGCGGTAGGCCTCGATGGCCGCGAGCAGGCGCTCCTCGCTCTCCGCGCGGGCGTCGAAGAGGGCGTCCGCCGCCTTGAGGGCCTCCTCTATCGGGTCCACGTCGGGCTTGCGGTGGAGCCGCCAGCAGCCCGGGAGGGCCAGCACCAGGGCCAGGACCCATCGCCGCCAGGGAATGAAGCACCTCCAGGCCGTTCGCTCGGTTTGCACGAGCACTGTATCGGAAATAGATCCGAGAGACAGCGTCCTGAGTTGGCGTCGTCGCCCGACGCGCCACCCCATATCGTCGCGTTGGTCGCCCTCAGGAGGCTCAACGCCCGAGCCCGGGTGGTGGAATGGTAGACACAGGGGCCTTAAAAGCCCCAGCCGGTAATCGGCGTGCGGGTTCGAGCCCCGCCCCGGGCATCCCGTTGGTAGCATTGACACCGAGTCCGGCGAAGCGCTACCGTCAATGAAAGCGCTGTCCCCGGGTAGGGCGCTCCCCCAATCCCGAGTTCGAATCCGCGGAGAGTACACGACTCGATGGGTAAGGTCATAGGAATCGACCTCGGGACGACGAACTCGGTCTGTGCCTACATGGACCGACGCGACCCCGTCGTGATCATCAACTCCGAAGGCGGCAGGATCACCCCTTCGGTCGTGGGGATCTCCAAGAACGGCGAGCGCTTCGTCGGGGACATCGCCAAGCGCCAGCTCCTCATCAACCCCGAAGCCACGATCCACTCCATCAAGCGCTTCATGGGCCGCCGCTACAAGGACGCAGCGGACGACATCCGCGCGGTCCAGTACAAGATCGTCGAGACGCGCAACGGCGACTGCGGCGTCGAGATCGGCGACCGCGTCTACCTGCCCCAGGAGATCGCGGCGATGGTGCTGCAGAAGCTCCGCAAGTCCGCCGAGGACTTCCTGGGGGAGCAGGTCAACGAGGCCGTCATCACCGTGCCGGCCTACTTCACCGACCGCCAGCGCCAGGCCACCAAGGACGCCGGCACCATCGCGGGCCTCAACGTCCTGCGCATCATCAACGAGCCCACCGCCGCCGCGCTCGCCTACGTCCACGATCGCAAGCGCTCGTCCACCATCGCGGTCTACGACTTCGGCGGCGGCACCTTCGACATCTCGCTGCTCGAGGTCGACCGGGACCTCGCCGAGGTGCGGGCGACCCGGGGCAACAACACCCTCGGCGGCGCCGACATCGACGCCCGCATCGTGGACTGGCTCCTGGAGCAGTTCCAGCGCGAGCACGGCATCGACGTGTCCCACGACAAGGTCGTCCTCCAGCGCCTCCGCGACGCCGCAGAGCGCGCCAAGCTGGAGCTGTCCTCGGCCTACGACACCGATATCCACCTCCCCTTCCTGCTCGCGGACGCCTCGGGCCCCAAGCACCTCCAGTGCACCCTGACCCGGGCCACCTTCGAGAACCTCGCGATGCCGCTGTTCGAGCGGACCATCGAGGAGTGCCGCCGCGCCCTGGAGGACTGCCGGCTCAACCCCGCGGACATCGACGAGGTCATCCTCGTCGGCGGCTCCTCCCGCATCCCCATCGTCCAGTCGATGGTCCAGGACCTCTTCCAGCGGCCGCTGAACAAGTCCTTCAACCCCGACGAGGTCGTGGCCATCGGCGCGGCCATCCAGGCGGGCATCCTGGAGGGCGACGTCAAGGCGGTCACCCTGCTGGACGTCACCAACTTCTCCCTGGGCATCGAGGTCGAGGGCCGCCGCTTCGCCCGGCTCATCCCCAAGAACACGACCATCCCCACCCAGAAGTCCCAGCTCGTCTCCACCGTCGTGGACCAGCAGCGCACCGTCAAGATCCATGTCCTCCAGGGCGAGAGCCCGGACGCCCGGGACAACGTGTCGCTGGGCGAGTTCGAGCTGCAGGGCATCGAGCCCGCCGCCCGCGGTGTGCCCCGCATCCAGGTCAAGTTCGCCATCGACAGCAACGGCATCGTCCAGGTCACCGCCAAGGACATCCGCTCCGGGGTCTCGGGCAAGATCACCATCGAAGCCCCCACCGGCCTCTCCCAGACCGAGATCGACGAGCTGCGGGCCGAGCACGAGGCCATCCACCGACGCAGCCAGGACAGCCAGGAGATCAAGGAGCTGCGCCACCAGATCGAGAAGCAGCTCGTCTCGCTGGAGAACTTCCTGCGCGACAACCGCGGCTTCCTGCACAAGAAGGACATCTTCGAGATCGAGCAGGCCCTCAAGCGCGGGCGCATGGCGCTGTTGAAGTCCTCCGAGAAGTCCAACCTCGACGACCTGTCGATGTACCTGGCCCGCTTCTTCGCGCACCTCGCAGACAAGACCGGCGGAGACGCTCCGGTTCACTGAGCGGCGCTCCCCGCCCCCAAAGCAGCGCAGCCCCCGCCTCGGCGGGGGCTGCGGCGCTTCAGCCGGCTCCGGTCTAGCCGGCTCCGGTCAGCCGGCCCCGGTCAGCCGGCGTCCGCCATGGAGTCGGCGCCGCCGGCAGCCTCCTCCTTGGCGTTCTTCTTCTCTTCCTTGGCCTTCTCCTTGGCCTCCTTCTTCTTGGCCTTCGCGTAGCCCTTGGGGTCGTACTCGGCCCAGCGGCGGTCGGCCTCGGCCTTCCAGTCGAACACCTCGTAGTCCACGCCCAGGGCGTCGAGCTGCGGGGTGATGACCTCGACGGGGCCGGTCAGGGTGATGACCTCGTGGCCGTTGCAGCGGCCCATCTGGCCCTGCAGGTCGGCGACCGTGACCTTGCCCAGCCGCTCCGCGTGGCCGTTGATGTGGTCCCAGTTGCCCCGGTAGGGATCGGAGAGCCGGCCGAGCATCTGGCTGGTGGTCTGGTGACCCAGGGCGTACTTGCGGGCCTCGGCCAGCTTCATGAGGGTGAGGGTGTCCTCGGGCAGGTCACCCTTGGCGGCCTGATCGGAGAGGCGGAGGAAGGTCTCCACGGCCAGCCCGGCGCCGTCGTTCTGCACGAGGCTGGAGATGAGCAGCAGCGCGGAGCCGCCCGGGTAGCCGGCCTGGTAGGAGCCCGCGCCGTAGGTGACGCCGGACTGCTCGCGCAGGGCCAGCCAGGCCATCTCATCGAGCACGGCCGCCAGCATCTGGCGCGCCTCGTAGTTCTCCGTGGTGGCCGGGCCGATCTGGCAGGTCATCCGGGCACCGGTCTGGGAGACGCGCTCCTTGTTGAGCACGTAGATCTTGCGGTCCGCGGGCGGCTCGGGCGGAGCAGCCGGGAGCGGCATCTTCTGCCCATCCGCACCCTTGACCTCCCAGCCCTCGAAGTACTTGCGCACCTGGGCCTCGGCCTGGGTCGGGTCCATGCGCCCGACCAGGTACAAGGTGCCGTTGGCGGGCTGGACCAGCTTGGCCAGCCAGGCCTCGGCGTCCGCTTCGCTGACCTCAGACAGGCCGTCCCACCAGGCCTCGTCCCGGAAGTAGCCCACCGGGTGTCCGGCGAAGAGGTGGGTGTTCGTGAGGTAGGACTCCCACCAGGTCTCGTCGGTGTTCCGGCTGGACCGGAGGCCCTTCTTGCCGAGCTTGATGGCGTTGCGCTTGTCCTCGACCTCGACGTGCAGGCCGTCCACGTACTCGCGCAGCAGGTAGAGCATGGCGTCGAGGTTCGCGGAGGAGCCGACCACGCCGAAGCTGTTCTGGTAGTCGTTGCCGAGGTCGTGGGACCAGGTGCCCGCGACCCGGAGCGGATCCAGGCCGATCTGCGGGTTGTTGATGTCCTGGACCTGACCCGCCATGTCCTCCTCAAGCCAGCGGAAGGTCATGTAGTTGACCCCGGGCTTGGGCTCGACCCACTCGCCGCCGTCGAGCACCAGATGCGCCCGGACCAGCGGCGCGGAGCCGTAGGGCATCATGACGACGTCGAGGCCGTTGGGGAGGGTGTACTCCTTGAGATCGCTCAGGTTCGGGGGCACCATGATGCCCTCGAGGGTGTCGGACTCGACCTCACTGAGGTCGATCATCGACACGGTCTCCGCCTCGCGCACCGCGCCCTTGTAGATGGCGTCCGACGAGTCGATGAGGATGTCCTCGTCCTCGTAGGGCTCCAGGACCACCGTGACGGCGCGGTCGCGGGTGAGGTACTTCTGCGCGAAGGCCGTCGCGTCGTGCACGTTGATGGTCGAGATCCACTCGAACATGCGCGAGTAGTACATCGGGTCGCCCGTGAAGTGGACGAACTGCGCGGTGTCGGTGGCGCGACCGGCGCCGATGGAGGACACGACCTCGACGCTGCGGAAGATCTGCGCCATCGAGGCGTACCGGGACAAGCCGAAGATGTAGGTCTGGAAGGGCTTGTTGTTGACGTCCCACAGCTCGTAGAGGCCGTCGAGGGCGTCCTCGGCGACCTCCTCGGGGTCGCGGTCGGCGCCGATCTCGATGAAGCACATCGCCGTGGAGTTCACCTCAGCGCCCCACATGAAGCAGCCGAAGCCGGACTGGTCCTCCAGGTCGTCGGTGAGCGGGTCCCAGTCGGGGTCGATGTAGGGGTAGAGGAACCAGTTGAGCATGTTGACGGTGGCGTTCATCAACGGCTCGTTGGAGCGGTAGGCCCCGGGCAGGGACCAGGCCAGCAGCACCGTGGTCTTCTCGGTGCCGCCCTTGTGGTAGGTCACCTCGGTGCTGGCCGGCGGCGGCGGCTCCTCAGCGACGCCGCTGACGCGGACCGGTGGCTCCCGCAGCTCGATGGGCGCGTCGGGGTTCTCGGGGTCGACCAGCAGCTCGGGCGGGAAGGTCTCCTGGATGAACTTCCAGGAGTCCTCGACGTCAAAGTCCCCGACGACCACGATGGTGGTGTTCTCGGGGGTGTAGTTGTCATCCACGAACTTCTGGACGTCGGCGAGGCCGATGTTGTTCAGGGAGTCGTGGGTGCCGATGCCCAGCCGCGAGTAGGGGTGGCCCTGCGGGTAGAGCTTGTCCCAGACGTAGTTGAGGGCGGAGCCGTCGGTGTTCTCGTACCGCATGCGCAGCTCGTTCCGGACGATCTCGCGCTCGGTGAAGACGATCTCCTCCTCCACCCCGTTGACCGCGCCGCCGATCCGGAAGGCCTCCAGCTCGAGCAGGGGCAGGAGGGCCTCCTTGGGGGCCACCGTCATGTAGTTGGTCCAGTCCTGGGCCGTGGAGGCGTTGAGGTTGGCCCCCAGCTCCTTGAGCATGTCCCAGACCTTGGGGAGATCCTCCCCCTGGACCGAGCGGAACCAGAGGTGCTCGACCAGGTGCGCGATGCCCTCCTTGCCCACCGGGTCGTGGGAGGAGCCCCGGTCGACCACCGCGGTGATCGAGACGATGGGCTGGGTGTGGTCTTCCTGGAAGATGATCCGCAGCCCGGAGGGGAAGTTGTAGTCGCGAAGGTCGATCGCGTAGCTGTCGAGTTGGAGGTCCATGGGGGGACGCTCCAGGCGCTCAGCGCTGGCGACGGCAGGGAGCGCCAACAGACCGAGCATGGCCAGGACAGGGGAAGGTCGCATCGGGAATCTCGTCCTCGGGGGTCTGGGGTTCGCGGAAGACTTGAGGGGCCGGACGGACGGGCGCCCGTAGAACGCACCATCTTATCCAATCGCCGTGGATTCGTCGCATGAACACCCGGGGATGGGCGCGCCTGCTACCTTCGCAGTGGCGACCGCGACCCCCAACGTAAACCGCAACCGGCAGGTTCTCGTCCCCGAAAGCACAACGCCCCCGGGCCATGGCCCGAGGGCGTGAGATGGTGGAGCTGAGGGGATTCGAACCCCTGACCCCCAGAATGCCATTCTGGTGCTCTCCCAGCTGAGCTACAGCCCCAGGAGCGACCCTGCATATAGTGGGGTGGCTGGAGGCCGGCAAGTCCGGGCCACGAAAAAAGGGCCCTCCCGCTACTCCGGGTCGGGGGTGGAGGCCGCCGCGGCCGCCGCCTCCTGGGCGGTGGCTTCGCGCACCAGCTCCTCCTGCTGGCGGATCCGCTCGGCGCGGTTCTGCAGGGCCGGGTGGGTCAGCTCCCCGGCCTCGACCAGCCGCACGGTCTCCCGGCCGAGCTTCTGATAGAGGCGATCCAGGTCGCGGCGTGCCTGGAAGAGGTCCAGGCGCTCCCGGCCCTTGCGGGCCAGCTCGCCGACCCGCTTGCGACCCTGTCTGCGGAGCACGCCGAACACGCGCTCCAGGGCCTCGCCCAGCACAGGGCCCAGCGCGTCGATCTCTTCTGCTGCTTCTGCTGCTTCTGCTTCGGTGTCGCCCCCAGGCTTGTCAGCCGGCGGGCGGGGGGGTGCGTCCATGCGTAGGACCTCCTGCCTCAGGCACCCACTCCCTACCCCTGTCCGAGGCGGCGGTCCAGCGGTGGCGGCCACCGACCGGGAGACGATATCCTGCCGCGTCCCCTCTGCAGGAGCACCGATGATCCTCGTGACCGGCGCGACAGGCCGACTGGGCGCGCGGATCGTGCGCCTCCTGCGCCAGGCCCGGCTGGAGGTCCGCTGCCTGGTGCGGCCCGGCTCCCAGTACTTCTGGCTCAACGACACCGGGGCGGCCTACTTCTTCGGGGACCTCCGGGATCCCGCATCCCTCCAGCGGGCGGTCGCCGGCTGCACCCACGTCATCCACGCCGCCCAGGTCCAGGTGGAGACCCACGACAACCACCACACCGTCACCACGCTGGAGGGGGCCAGGGCCCTGTTCGAGGCGGCGTCAGAGGCCGGCGTGCGCCACCTGGTCATGGTGAGCTGCGCGGGCGCGGAGGCCGGCTGGCCGGCGGCGGCGTTCGACTGCCTGGGTCAGGCCGAGGCCGCGCTCACCGCCTCAGGGCTTTCCCACAGCATCCTGCGGTGCGGGGTCTTCGCGGGGACCTTCGCCGACGCGGCCCGACGCGCGCAGGCGGGTCAGGCGGCGGTGCTCCTCGGCAACCCGACCGCCACCGTGCGTCCCCTCGCCCGCCAGGACGCCAGTCTGTTCGCCGTCGCCGCCCTGGACCACCCCGAGCTGCGGGGCCGCGCGGTGACCCTGGTGGGCCCTGAGGCCCTCACCGTGCAGGAGGCCCTGGATCGGGCCTGCGCGGTGGCCGGGGTCTCCGGCGCGCGGGTCCTCTCCGGCCCGGCCGCGAAGCTCGCCATCCGCGCCGCTGGCCTGGCCGGGCGTCGGTGGCGCAACGCCCTCACCCGCCAGTCGCTGATGCTCAGCCGCCCCGTCGAGGCCGACACCGCCGCTCTGGCCCAACGCCTGGGCCTGCCCCTGACCGGCTTCGACGACGCCGTGCGGTCCAGCCTGGACACCGCCCGCCCCTGGGAAGACCCCGAGGCCCGGCATACGCAGGTCGTGCACCGCCAGTTCCAGGCGACGGTCTACGAGCCCGGGGTGACCCCCTGGTCTGAGCTGCCCGAGGGCCCGCGCCGCCTGGACGGTTAGGACGCCTCCGGCTCGGCCGGGTGGGTGACCTCGGCGACGACCTTGGGCTTGGGCTTGGCGTGCCACACCCGCGTGGCCAGCAGGAGGCCGACGAGCGCGACCGGGATCATCCAGATGGGCCACTCGGTCCAGTTGGCCACGTCCTTGGCGGCCTCGCCGCTGGGCAGCCGCCAGCCGTACCAGAACGCCATCACCCCGGTGCCGGCGTACACGAAGCCATCGATGATGCCCACCGCCACGCCGACGTTCTTCTTGCCCCCGAAGTCCATCGAGGCGGTCCCCGACAGCATGCCGTGCACGCCGATGACGCAGAGGGACATGAAGATCACCAGCCAGCCCAGCAACGGCGTGTCCAGCATGGAGATCATCGTGATGGAGCCGAGGAGCATGCCGCCGTAGAGCACCGCCGCCACCGGGCCCCGCCGGGACTGGAACACCCGATCCGAGATGACCCCCGCGAACACGCCGCCCATGATGCCCGCGCAGCACAGGAGCAGCCCCCAGTTCTGGGGCACGAAGGTGTCCATCAGCCCCACCTGCTTGGCGAAGATGATGTACCACTGCATGATGGCCTGCCGCAGAAATCCCGAGCAGAATTCAATACATGCAATGGTCATGATGATGGGGTTGCTGAACATCTTGATGAACACCTGGACCACCGACAGCGGCGGCCCGTCGTCCCCCTCGCTGGCGTCCCCGGTGTTGAAGTCCCGGTGCCCGGCCTCCCCCGGCGTGTCCTTCACCATCACCAGGCACAGGACCCAGAACAGCGCGAGCATCATCGCCGGGCCCAGGAACACCGACTGGGTCGGGAAGTGCTTCACCACCATGCCGTTGACGTCGTAGGCGAAGAACACGCCCAGCGAGATCAGGATGCCGAAGATGGCCCCGAACACGCCGCGCTCGGTGACGTGGAACCAGGGGGCGTTGACCTTCACGATGGCCACCGCGCCGAAGCTCTGGAAGTACATGTTGCCGGCGTAGAGCACCGACAGGGTGGGCAGCAGCAGCGAGCGCTCGGTGTCGCCGCTCTCCACCCCGAACAGCCCGCGGATGGACGAGAAGACCGAGAAGATGGGGTCGGCGATGAGCATCACCCCGTTGGTGAACGGCCCTGGCCCCCCGGCGAGCACCTCGATGGTGACCATGCCCATGAGCAGGTTCATGATGGCCGCGCCACCGGCGCCCGCCAGGATGGCCTTCTTGCCGCCGAAGCGGTCGGTCAGCGGGCCGTTGAGCAGGAACGCGCAGCCGTAGGTGAGCGTGCCGATGCCGAAGATGACGCCGAAGTCGGCGTTGGACATCAGGCCCATGTCGGAGAACTGGTTCTTGCTGACCGTCAGGTTGTACCGCCCCATGTAGAGGAAGGCGTAGGTCAGCCCCAGCGGAAGCCAGTTGAAGATGCGGCGCCGCAGGTAGGCGTCGGAGTGGCCCAGCTCCACCTTGGGCAGGCGCCCGATGGCGACCGCGACGACAAGCAGCAGGATGAGAATCGGTGCGATCTCATAGACATAGTCAATCACCCCTCCACCCTCTTCCGAAGCCAGGGCGACCCCCGGCCAGAGGGCAAGGGAGAGCAGAAGCGCGCCGGTCCAGGGTCGCCGGGTGTGCATGGTCGGGCTCCGGGCATCGGGGGCGGCGAACATACCGCCCTGCCCCGGCTCAGTCCACCGGACCGCAGCGGGTGTCCCCCGGATCGGCGATCGGGCTGGAGGATGCCGCCTCGGAGGCGATCTCGAAGGTCGTGCGCCCGGTGGAGGTCAGGCCCTTCACCACCGCGTTGGCCAGGTACTTGTCAGGCCGCTCGGCGACGTAGCTGTTGGTGGCGACGGTGTAGAGGCGCTCCGGCTCGATGGGCGCGCCGCCGATGGTGCGCTCCACCACCGCGTCGCCCTTCCAGCGGATCGACGCGCCGGAGACCTGCATGGAGGCGTGGTCGCCGCGCGCCGCGTCGACGTTCTCCTCCAGGATCCGGCTGATCTCGGCCCCGCTCAGGGTCAGGGTGACCGCCTGGTTGCCGAAGGGGAAGACCTCGTACACCGCGCGGCGGCTGATCGGCCCGGCGACCAGATCCGCGCGCAGGCCGCCAGCGTTGTACAGGGCGACGTCGGCGCCGGTGGCCTCGCGCAGCACGTCTGTGATCCATCGCCCCAGAGGGCTCTCATGGTTGTAGTCGCGGGTCAGGGTGCTCGTCGCGGTGCCCAGCACCTCGCCGAACTCGGCGTCGATCTGCGCGGCGTAGGTGTCGACCAGCGCGGTCACCGCCTCGCTGGCCGGACCCGGGGAGGTCTCGGGCAGCAGGTCCACCAGCTCCGCTGAGAAGTGGTCCACCGCGCCGTCCACCACCCCCAAACGTGCAACCCCCAGGTTGCGTGTGTAGGAGCCCGCCTGCACGATCCAGGTGTCGCCCTCCTGGACGGGCTGCTCCAGCCGGGTGTGGGAGTGCCCGCCGACGATGAGGTCGATGCCGTCGACCTCACGGGCGACCTTCCTGTCCCCGTCCACCCCGACGTGGCTGAGCACGACGATGAGATCCACCTGTGGCTCCAGAGCCGCGACCTGCTCCTGGGCGGTGTCCACGATGTCCTGGACCACGAGGTGGTCCATCACCCCCAGGGGCGCGAGGTGGCTCATGCCCTCGGTGGTCAGGCCGATGACGCCGACCTTGAGGCCCCCCGTCTCCAGCACGACGTGGTCCTGGAGCGCGGGGAAGGCGGGCCCGCCCCCGGGCGCGTCGAGGTTCGCGGAGAGGACCGGGATCTGCGAGGCCTCCACCAGCGCCGCGACGTTGTCCCAGCCCCGGTCGAACTCGTGGTTGCCCAGCACCCAGGCGTCGTACCCGATGGCGTCCATGAACTCGAGCATGGGTCCGCCATCGGCCCCCCGGGCCGCGATGCCGCCCAGGGGGGTGCCGGTGAGGATGTCCCCGCCATCCAGCAGCAGGGACGCTGGCGACGACGCGCGCAGCGCCCGCACCTGCGCGTCGAGCAGCGCCATGCCGCCGATGCTCGGCTCGCCCTCCAGCCAGTCGGCGCGCTCGGGCTGGAAGTGGCAGTGCATGTCGTTGGTGTGCAGGAGCACCAGCTCCGCGGAGGGCGCGACGGGGGCGGCTGGCGGACGGCAGGCCAGCAGCGCGAGCAGCAGGGTCAAGTCAGACTCCGAGGAGCGCGTGGATCTTCGCCAGGGCATCGTCATCCAGCGCGCCGTGGACGTCCAGGATCAGGTTCCCGGCTGCGTCATACACCTGGGACTGGGGGATCTTGTCGAAGGCGAGCCCGCTCTGCTCCAGGAAGGCCCCGGGCTCATCGGTGATCAGCAGCGAGCCCCAGGTGATCCCGGCGTCGCGGGCGAACTCGGACACGTCGTCGGCGACCTGCTCGGGCGCACCCACCGCCTCGAACAGATCCCAGCTCACCCCGACCAGCCGCCCGGCGTCGCCCATGGCCTCATGGAGGGCCTGGACCCGGGGCAGCTCCTCAGCGCAGGGCGCGCACCAGGTCGCCCAGTGGTGGACGACCACCGGCCGGCCCTCAGACGCCCGGGCCTGCAGGAGCGCCGCGAGATCCCCGAGGCGCACCGGCGGGCCCTCGGGTAGGGGGGGCTCCTCCGAGGCTGCGTCGTCGTCCGAGGGCAGCGGCGCGGTCGGGGCGCGCTCCCCCGGCTTCTCGAAGAGGTCATGCCTGGCCACGCGGCGGGCGATCCGCTCGGCGACGCGCCTGGCCAGCTTGCGCACTCGGCCCATCGTGGAGTCCTCCGAAGGGCCAGAGTCTAACTCACTCGGCCGGCGGCCGGGGCTTCGCCTCACCCCAGGTGACCCATCGCCCGGCGTCCCAGCGGATCACCACCGGGCTGATGGGATCGGGCAGCTCGTCGAACATGCGGCGCACGGCGACCGCCATGATGCGGTCGGTCTCCGGGTTGCCCCCGGCCCACACCACCACCACCCCGCGCGCGGGGATGGCCACCATGGGGAAGCGCCCCACCGCCGTCAGCCACTCGGGCTTGAGCAGCACCACCGCCTCGCGCCCCTGGGGGGCCACGACCTGATGGTACACCCCGCCGCCTTCGATCTCCTGGGGCACGAGCGGCGAGTGGTCCAAAGCACCCGCCGCCGCCGCGCGCAGGTCGTCCAGCGGCAACCCCCAGGCCGCCGCGTCCGCCAGGGTCACGTAGTGGAGCTTGCCGTCGCGCTCGACGCGGTAGCAGAGGGTCAGCGCCTCGACCAGGGGCTCGCAGGCCAGGGCGCCGGCCAGCCCGACCACGCCCCGGGCGGCGGCCTGCTCGGAGAACTGCGGCGGCGCCTCGGCGGGCAGCACCAGAGGCAGCACGGGGCCGGGGGCGGCGGCGAAGGCAGCGGCGAGCAGGGCGAAGAGCATCAACAACAGGACACTACTCGGAGACCGAGTGTTCCTCGATGACGGGCATGAGCTTCTCGCGGATCTGCGCGGCGGGCCGCTCCTGGGTGACCATCTCGGTCAGCCGCGAGGTGAGCCGCCGCTGGCGGGCGCAGAGGACCTTGGCCATCTCGCCGATGAGCTTGTAGGCGGCCAGGTTGCCCTCGGCGAGCAGGGTGTCGAAGGCGGGCTTCGGAAAACGGAACAGCGTTCCGTCCCCCACCGCCGTCACCGAGGCGCTGCGGGGAGAGCCGTCGATGAGCGCCATCTCCCCGAAGCAGACGCGCTCCCCCAGCCGGGCGAGCTCCTCGCTGGGGCCCAGGAGGCGGGCCTTGGAGACCTTCACCTCGCCGCGATGGATGACGTACCAGGCGTCGCCGGCCTCACCCTCGCGGAAGACCGTCTGGCCGTCCCGGACGCGCTGGATCTGCATGATCCGCACGATCTCGGCCAGCTCGTCGGCCTCGAGATCCCGGAACATCGGGGTCTCAAGCAGGAAGGTGATGATGCTCTCGAGGGTCAGTCCGTTCGCCACGTCGGTCTACGCTCCTTGCACACCCGAAGGGACGCACGTCATACCATGAGAGACGTGCCGCGCGTCCCCCCTGGCGCCATAGAATCGACATGCGTCCCCTCCCCCGTCTGCTCGTCCCCTTCGTCCTCTGGGCGCCGATCCTGCTGGCGCTGACCGCGCTGGTGCCTCTGGCCGCCGGCCGGCCCGCGCTGCACCTCGTCACCGCGACGGCGCTGGCGGTGGTCCTGGGGCGGGTGCTGGAGCTGCTCCTGTGGGTGCCCGTGGCGCCCTTCGCCGAGGGGCGGTACCGGATCGTCCCGCGATATCCTGCGGCAGCGCTGCTGTTCGGCGCGATGGGCGCGGCCCTGGTGCTCTACGGGTTCTGGGCGGCCGGCGAGGAGCAGATCGGCGCGGCCGTGTTCGCCGGCATCCTGGGCCTGATCACCCTGCGGAGCGCGCTGCGCTACCGCCGCATGGCGCTTTGGGAGGGCTTCATGGTGCTCGGCGACGACGCGCTGGAGGTCCACACCCCGCGCGAGTCCTACCGGGTGCCGCTGTTCGGGGCGCGCCTGTTCAAGCGCCGCGCGGACGGCTCGGTGCTCCTGACCGCCCCCAACCGCGAGCTGGACACGGTCATCCTCTCCCGGAGCGCCCGGGGCCGCTACTGGGTGGACAACGCCGAGGAGCTGGTCGCTGCGCTGGGCGAGCGCCTGCCGATCACCACCGTGGAGAGCCTGATCGATCTGCCTGAGGGCGGCGCCTGAGGCTTGCGCGGCGCTGCGGCCGTCGCTACGCTCACCCCATAGGAGTGGCGACTCACATGGGCCTGCGTGACAAGATCAAGAAGCGCGTTCGTGGCGTCGTGGACCGCCTCAGCGGGGAGTACTCCTCGGCCGCGCCCGAGGAGATCAAGCCCTACGAGCGCCCCGGCATCCCCAACGAGGAGGCCGAGGTGGTGATGGCCCGCCTCAAGCGCCCGGTGGACGAGTAGTCAGGGACCGTCCCGCCGCTGGGCGATGCGCAGGGCCCCCTCCAGGGCGCGCAGCTTGCGCTGGAGGCGTTTGACGCGCTCCTGCTCCTCGTTGAGGGAGAGGCGCGCCTCTTCGAGCTGACGCTCCAGCTTGACCCGACCGCGCTCCAGGCGCCAGTTGGTGTCCATGGCGAGCTTCAGGCGCTCGGCGAGATCTTCGTCCGGCTCCTTGGCCGGCGGCGGGGCCTCGCCATCGCGCCCCAGCAGCTCGCGGAGCTGCTCGCGGAGCTGGGTCAGATCCCCGCGCAGGGTCTGGTTGCGCTTGAGGGCCTGCTCCGCGCGCTCGCGCTCGAAGCGGGCCTCGTCCAAAGCGGCGTCCCGCTCCTGCATGATGGCGTCGAGCAGCAGATCCCGGTCACTCCGGCCAGCCATGGGCCACTCCCTCAAGCCGCGCGATGGGGTATCGGGATCCTCACAGCGTCGCAACAACCCACATGAACACCGAGCGCCCGGGGTCCAGCGGGAGCGGGTCCTCGGGGGGCTGCCAGCCGTCGGTGCCGTGGATGGTCGCCTCGGAGAAGCCCGCCGCCTGCACCAGGTTGAGGATCTCCGGGGGGGTCCAGCTCCGCAGGCTCTGGGTGGGCATCGCCCGCCGCCCGTCGGCGTCGAACACGACCACGCGATCCTCGACCCGGCCGCGCAGCGCGTCGAAGCGGTAGGTGCGCACGAGGTCGCCGTCCGGCAGCAGGGCCCCGGGCGGGTAGTGCACGGTGCGGGCGTTGGCCGCCCAGTAGTAGGGGTTGTACAGCTCGATCAGGAGCCGCCCCCGGTCCCGCAGCCGATCGACCACCGCCCCGAGGGTGCGCAGGTGGTCTGCGTCGTCGTCGAACACCCCCAGGGCGACGTCCATCATGATCGCGGCGTCGAAGGGCCCCTCGGCCGGCGGCGCGCGCATGTCGCCGACCTCGAACCGGGGCCCCGCCGCCGCGCCGTGCCGCGCGCTCCACCGGGCCCGAGCCCGCTCGATCAGCGCCGGGTCCACGTCCACGCCCGTCACCTGATAGCCCCGCTCCGCCAGCAGGATGGCGTGCCGGCCGGCCCCGCAGCCCAGGTCCAGCACCTCGCCGCCCTGGGGGAGGGCCAGCAGCCGCTCGGCCAGATCGAGCTGCCGACGGGCATAGGCGTCGGGGGCGCCCACGAAGCCCTCGTCCAGCTCGGCGAGCTGGCCATAGAGCACCGACCACCAGGGCGATGACGAATCAGAGGTCACCGGCGGAGGGTAGCACGCCCGGAGCGAGGGCCGCGCGGAGGGCTTCGGTGAGCGGGCCCGGGTCGGGCTGGGGCGGGATCACCCCGGTGACCACCTGCACCCGCGCGAAGGGCAGCGGGATGCAGAAGCGATCCCAGCTCCGCAGACGAAGGCTTGGCGAGGCCTGGGCCCGCAGCCACACCAGGGGCGCGCCCTCCTGCGCCGCGAGCGCCGCCGCGCCCGGCTTCGGCGCCCCCGCCGGCCCCCGCGGGCCGTCGACCGCCAGCGCGGGGCTCAGGCCCTCCCCCATCACCCGCCGACAGACCTGAAACGCCTCCGCCCCCCCCCGCGAGCTGCTGCCCCGCACCACCCCGAAGCCCAGGCGGACGATGACCTGCGCGACCCACTCCCCGTCCGCAGAGCGCGACGCCATGCCCACCGCAGGCAGGTCCCGGTGCAGCGGGATCAGAGCGAGCTGATCCCCATGCAGGAAGGCGAACACGACCGGCCCGCGGGCCAGCGCCGCGTCCATGGCCTCCCGCCCGACCCGCTCCACCCGCCAGGTGGCCGCGAGCAGCCGCACGGCGACCGCGAGCAGAGGGGCGAGCACGGCATGGGCACGAGACATGGGGTCCAGGTAGGATAGTCCTCTTCGAGAGGCACCGGACCGTGAGCGACCGCCCCGAGACCCCGATCAAGTACACCCGGACGGCCGAGGCGCCCGCGCGCGGCTCGCGCCAGGACATCCCGCCGCCCAAGGCGCTGGTCGTGGTCGAGCCCGCGAGCCTGGACGCCGCCCAGCGACAGCTCGCCGCCCAGCGGGCCGGGGTGTCGCTCCAGCTCGTCGAGACCCTCGCGGCCTCCAAGCTGCCGCTGCCGGTCGAGCCCGCTGAGAGCCTCACCCTCGCCCGGGGGCGGGCCGCCCAGCTCTCCACCGAGCTGCCGGGGGTGTCCGCCGTCGACCCCGGCCACACCACCCCGACCTGGGCGATGGCGGCCCCGGTGGTCGCCCTCCTGGCCATCGGGCCGGCGGTGCTCCTGGGCTTGTGGTGGCTGATCCCGCTCCTGCTCGTGGCGGGGGCGGTGGCCACCGGCGTCGGCCTGCGAGAGGGCGCGGTGCGGCAGCGGGCATACACCGAGGCCCTTGATCTGCTGCGCGACGCGGCCCCGGCCGCCCCCCAGGACGAGCGCGCGGCGGCGCTGCTGGCCCGGATCGGCGCGCTGCGGGCGGCGATGCGCTCGGACCGCGTGCCCGAGGCCGCCGCGCGGGACATCGGCGTGACCCTCGACGACCTGGGCCAGGACCTCAACACCCTGGCCCTCGAACCCGATGACGCCGGCTTCGCCCGCGTCGGCGAGGCCCTGGACGCGCTGGAGGCCAGCCTGGGCCGGCTCGACGACGAGCCCGGCCTCTCCGACGCCGCCGACCGCCTCCGCCTCCAGGCCAAGGCCCTCAAGGCCACGCGCACCGAGCTGCCCGAGGACGATCGCAAGCGCCGCGCCGCCGCACAGGCCGTCCAGAAGAAGCAGTGAGCCCCCCGGCCAACGGACAGCCCCGCCGCGAGGCCATCCTCTCGCTGCTCGTGCCCGCCGGGCTGGTGGTGGATGTGGGCTGCGACCACGGGCACATCGCCGCCGCGATCCAGGCCCGAGGCTTTGCTGTGGTGGCCACCGAGCGTCGGCGCCACCGACTCCCAGAGCGCGCGGACGTGCCCCGGGTGGTCGCCGACGGGCTGGAGCCCTTCCGAACGGTCGATCTGGCCGTGATCACGGGCATGGGGCCCCACGCGATCCTCGACATCCTGGCGCGGGGGCCGGCCCCTCGGGTGGCCATCGTGCACACCCCGGACCGCACCGACACCCTGCGCCAGGGCCTGGCCGACGCCGGCTGGCGCATCGACGCCGAGCGCCTGGCCCCGGAGGGCCACCGCTTCGCCGAGGTCATCCGGGTGGTGCGCGGCGAGGAGCCCCACGAGGGCCACGCCCTGTGGTTCGGCCCCGGGCTGCGGGACGACCCGCTGCTGCCCCGCCACGCCGCGAGCGTGCGGGCCCACTGGACGCGCGTCGCGGCCAGAGCGCCCGAAGGCAGCCCTGGTCATGCCCGCGCGGTGGGTTGGCTGGCCTTCCTGGACGCCGAGGGGCTCTAGTAGTCCTTGGCCTGCCCGTGGGCCTGGACCGCCGCGATGACGTGGCAGACCCAGCCGAAGAAGCCGCCTGTGCCGATCCAGAAGCCGGGCGTGATGATGAGCCAGAGGATGCCCCAGCCCACGCGGCCGGCGTAGAACTGGCCGACGCCGGGCACGATGAGGGAGAGGATGCCGGCGAGCATGGGGTCGGGGCGGCGGTCGGACATGTTGTCAGGCTCCTGTGGAGGGTCTTCGGCCGGTGATACGCAGGGGCGCCGGGATTATTCCTCCGCCGCGCTGAGCAGGCGCCCGGCGCGGGAGGCGGTCTCGATCTCCAGGACCGCGCGCAGCGCCGCGTCGGCGTCGGACAGCTCCAGCGCCATGTCCTCGAAGCGGGCCTCCAGCTCGGCGACGTCGATCTCGATCGCCGAGGCCGCCCGGCGGGCCTCCTCGGCGGCCGAGCGCTCCAGCATGCCGCTGACCCGCTCGGAGAGGGCGCGGCGGGTGGCCATCAGGCGCAGCTTCTCCAGGGCCTCCTCGAAGCGCTCGAGCTGGCCGATGAGCTGGCCGCGCAGGGCGTCCAGGTCCTCGATCTGCCGGGCGATGCGGTCGCGCTCGGCGTCCACCGCGGCGACCTCCTCGTCCTCGGCGGGGCGTCCCAGGCGCTCGTTGGTGTCGACCAGCCCCGCCCGCAGGTGGACCAGCTCGCCGTCCCGCTGGATCAGGCGCACCACCGCCCGCTCCACGTCCCGGATGCGGGCCGTCAGGAAGGCGCGGTGGGGCGCGTTGACGAACACGGTGCCGTCCACCACCTCCACGAAGGAGCGGCCGGCGAGCTTGAGGACCTGCTCGTGAAGCCGACGCGCGAGGGCGAGGCTCTCGCGATCGGCGGCCCGCGCCGGGGACGGGACCGGGAGCTTCGCGAAGCCGAACCCCGCGCCCGCGCCCACGGCCATGCCGAAGATCCCCCCATCCAGCCCGCCGGTGGCCGCGATGCCCGCCGCGAGGCCGACCAGCGCGCCGATGCCACCGAGGACCGGCACCATCGCGCCTTCGAACGCGCCGCGGCTGCCGCCCCGGGCCAGGGCACGCGCGCGCGCCTCCAGCCGGACCATCAGCTCCTGGATCCCCAGCAGCAGCCTCCCCACCGGGTCATCCAGGGGGACCGACGCGGGGTCGATGGGGTGGCGGAGCACGCCCCCGTTGCGCAGTGTACGGGTCCAGGTTTCGATATCATCCTCTGGTGAGCAGCTCACCAGGACCTCCGGGTCCAGGATGACCGTCTTGGCACCTCTGGCATTCTGCAGCATCGCTGCCTACGCTCCGCAGGGGAAAGGACTCCCGCGATGAACATCCTTGGCCTGTCCTGCTTCTACCACGACGCGGCCGCTTGTCTGCTGCGCGACGGGCACACCGTGGCGGCCGCCGCTGAGGCGAGCTTCACGCGGGTCAAGCACGACTCGGACTTCCCGGTCAACGCGATCCGCTACGCGCTCGCCGAGGCCGGGCTGTCTGCGAACCAGCTCGACGCGGTGGTCTTCTACGACAAGCCGCTGATGAAGTTCGACCGGCTGCTGCGCTACCAGGTCGAGAACTTCCCCCGCACCTTCTCCACCTTCGTCGACAGCATGCCGCGCTGGATCGCCACCAAGCTGCGGCTGCCCAAGCTCCTGCGCCAGGAGCTTGGCTATACGGGGCCCGTGCTCTACAGCGAGCACCACCTCTCCCACGCCGCGTCGGCCTTCTACGCCTCGGGCTGGGAGGAGGCCGCCGTGCTCACCGTCGACGGCGTGGGCGAGTGGGCCACCGCGTCCTGGGGGGTGGGCAAGGGCATGGACCTGACGCTGCTGGGGGAGATCCGCTTCCCGCACTCGCTGGGCATGCTCTACAGCGCGTTCACCTATTACTGCGGGTTCAAGGTCAACTCGGCGGAGTACAAGCTCATGGGGCTGGCTCCCTATGGAGAGCCGCGCTTCGTCGACCGCATCCGCGAGCTGATCGACGTCGGCGAGGACGGCAGCTTCCGCCTGGACATGCGCTACTTCGACTACGATCGCGGCGAGCGCATGTTCAACGCGCGCTTCGAGGAGCTGATGGGGCGGCCCAAGCGGCCCCTGGAGACCGGCGAGCTGGACCAGCACTACAAGGACGTGGCCCGCTCCATCCAGGAGCTGGTCAACGAGGTGATGGTCAAGCTGGCCCGCTCCACGTTGGCGCGCACCGGGCAGACGAAGCTGTGCATGGCCGGTGGGGTGGCCCTGAACTGCGTGGCCAACGGGCACATCCTGCGGGAGGTCGAGGGGCTGGAGGACCTCTTCGTGCAGCCGGCCGCCGGGGACGCGGGCGGGGCGATGGGGGCGGCGTACTACGCCTGGCACGCCCTGCTGCGCAAACCGCGCACCCCGCGCATCCCCCCGCCCTACTTCGGCCCCGGCCATGACGAGGAGCAGATCCGCGAGGCCCTGGACCGGGCCGGCGCGGTCTACACCCGGCTGGAGCGCCAGCCCTTGATGGACAAGGTCGCCGAGCTGATCGACACCGCCCATGTGGTGGGCTGGTACCGCGGGCGGCTGGAGTGGGGCCCCCGCGCGCTGGGGCACCGCAGCATCCTGGGGGACGCCCGGCACCCCGAGATGCGCACCATCATCAACATGAAGATCAAGTTCCGAGAAGGCTTCAGGCCCTTCGCCCCAAGCGTGATGGAGGAGCACGCCCCGGCGTGGTTCGAGATCGATCGGCCCTCCCCCTACATGCTGCTGGTGGCCCAGGTGCGCGAGGACAAGCGCACCCTGCCGGCCATCACCCACGTCGACGGCTCCGCGCGGCTCCAGACGGTCAGCCGGGACGACGAGCCCGACTACTACGACCTCATCAAGACCTTCTACGCGCGCACCGGCTGCCCGGTCATCATCAACACGTCCATGAACGTGCGCGGCGAGCCCATCGTCAACACCCCCGAGGAGGCATGGCTCTGCTTCATGCGCACCAACATGGACGCCATCGCGATGGGGCCGTTCCTCCTGATGAAGGAGGACCAGCCGGACATCGAGCTGAAGTCCGCGAAGGAGGCCTTCGGGCTGGACTGAGGGGGGCCGCTCAGAACTTCGGCCAGCTCGTCAGCTCCATGTCGGTCCAGCTCGCGGTGCCGCCGCCGAGGGTGTCGGTGAGGGTGGCGGTGCCGACCAGGTAGCCGTGGAGGTAGGTGTCGTCGGCGAAGCCCTCGACCACGAAGGTGACCCCGGCGGGGTTGGAGACCTCGTACTGGGTGTCGATCTCCGCCTGGGCGGCCCCGGCGGCGTAGCGGATCAGCTTGACCGGGTACTCGTCGGCGTAGCGCAGGTTTCCGTCGACCTCGACGATGACGGTCTCGGAGCGGCTGCCGTCCGACTTGCTGGCGTTGATGAAGGCGTTGTTCCAGTAGCCGGTGGAGCTGGTCCAGGTGCCGCCGGCGGCGTCGAAGGCGACGCTGAACAGGGGGTCCTGCCGATCGAACACCTCGCCGTAGGACGTGTCGCCTGGATCGCTCTCCTGGGTGTCGTCCCCGGAGGTGCCGGTGTCGTCTGTCACGTTGCTGTCATCGGCCTCGTCCTTGCCGCCCGCGCAGGCCAGAGAGAGGCCCAGGATCCCCGCCAACACGACCTTGAGCGTTCCGCGCATGCCTACCTCCGGTTCAGGCGATCTCTTGATTGGGCATCCTACCGCAGAAACGCCTGGGGTGGAGCGCTTGTGAGGCGCGTCAGGCGGGACTATGATGGGGCGTCACCACACCCGCCCACCGGGAGCCTGCCGTGTTCACACTCGCGATCCTGGCGTCACTGAGCGCCCCCGCCCTCGCGGACACCTACCCGCCGGAGGCGGTGATCCAGAACGCTGCGTCGGTGCAGATCTCGACGGAGGGGCTGGATGCGATCACGGAGATGCTTCCAGCGGTGGTGCCGGCAGAGATGGAACTCGGTGACGTCGGGGACGATGTCGACGGGAACGTAGACGGATGGTGCTGGCTCGACGGAGGGGAGTCTGGCTTCAAACTTGAAGACGGCATCGTCCACATCGAGCTCGGCGACGCTCGAATCACGCCCACCAACGGTGCACTGAGCCTCGAGATCAACGCCATGATAGGCGTCAACGACAGCTCCCGGAAGCTCCACTTCATCATCGAGGAGGGCTGTTTCGGGACCGACTGCACCGGCTGGATCGACCCCTTCCCGGTCACGCTGTCTACCTCCATTGCGTTGGAGGTGGTCACCGGGGACACCGGAGATCCCATGCTCGACGCGACCGTCGGCGATCTGGCCGTGGACATGGACAACGAGGATCTCGCCGACGCAGTCAACCTCGGTGATTGTGGGTTGGGCACCATCTGGGACATCCTGGACTTCCTGACCTTGGGCGACGATGTCCTCAGCCTCATCCCCATCGAAGACATGCTCGCGGACCTCGGGCCGGAGATCGAAACCACGATTGAGGACGCCTTCAACCAGGCGGTCATCAACGAGGAGATGGACATCAACGGCGTCCCGCTGACCGTCCAGCTCTTCCCCAATGACGTCAACGTCACCACCGATGGCGTTGAGATCCTCATGTCCGGCTCCACCAGCGCTCCCCCGGCGGACTGCGTGGTGGCCTGGGATCCGGGGGGCTCCACCCGCACCGACTCTGCGGTGCCGGCCCTCGCCGAGCTGTCGGCCGGGGACCACGCAGCCATCCTGCTCTCAGACGACTTCGCCAACCAGGCCCTGTACTCGCTGTGGCGCGGCGGCCTGCTCTGCTACGAGTTGAGCGGCAATGACCCCCTGCCCATCAACACCTCCCTCATCGGTCTGCTCGCGGGCGACGCCTTCGACGAGCTGTTCCCCGAGACCAAGCCGATGATCATCGCCACCCGCCCCCGCGCCCCGCTGGAGGTGGCCTTCGACGGCGAGCACGCCATCGACGTGCCCATCACGGACCTGGGCCTGAACCTTTATGCCGAGGTCGACGACCGGATGGCGCTGGCGCTGGGGCTCTCCCTGGACGGCGTGGTCGGCGTGGACCCCGTGTTCGACGGCAACACCGGCGAGCTGGGCATCGATCTGGCCCTCTCCGGCGAGAACATCACCGCCTCGGTCATCCACAACGAGCTGGTGACTGGCACCGATGAGGCCATCGAGGAGAACTTCGCCGGCGTGTTCGACACGCTGTTGGAGACCCTCATCGGCGGACTCATCTCGGATCTGGCCTTCGCGATCCCCGGCTTCGGTGAGGTGGGGCTCACCTCTCTGACGGTGGATCAGGCCGGCGACCAGGGTGACTGGATGGGCGCCTATGCCAACGTCGGCCCCATCACCTACGGCGGTGGGGACTGCGGGGGCTGCGGCGGCGAGGGCGGCGGCAGTGACTGCTCTGGCGGCTGCGCCAGCGGCCACGCCCCGGCTCACGCGTTCTGGTTCGTGCTGCCGCTCGCGCTGGTCGGGTTGCGACGTCGGGAGTAGACTCCTCCTCCAGCGGGGCGTGATCCTCCCCCCCGCTGCGAGGGGGTCCCATGCTCCTGGTCCTTCTGCTGCTCGCCTGCCTCACCAGCCCCGCTGAGTTTCGAGCGATGCTGGACGGTGTCTACGACACCGACGGTGACGGGTTCATCGACGGCAAGTTCCCCGAAGAGGGCGGTGACGACTGCGACGACGAGGACCCGTTGACCTTCCCCGGGGCGGCAGAGATCTGCGACGGCCGGGACAACGACTGCGACGACACCGTCGACGAAGGCCTGGATGACTTCTATGGCCTTTTCCGGGACCTGGACGGCGACGGGTACGGCGACCCCGACGCCCCCGTCCTCGCCTGCCCCGTCCCTGAGGACGCGGTGGCCGACGACGGGGACTGCGACGACGGGAACGGCGCCTACAACCCCGAGGCCGCCGACATCGTCGGCGACAACATCGACCAGAACTGCGACGCCATCGACGGCACGGACGCCGACGGCGATGGCATCGCGTCCATGGTCTCTGGTGGGGCAGATTGCGACGACACTGACGCCTCGGTGTCCCCGGAAGCCCCGGAGGTACCCTACAACGGCGTGGACGACGACTGCGACCCGGAGACCGGCGACGATGACGTGGACGGCGATGGGTTCAACCGGGCCGACGATTGCGACGACGAGGACTGGACGGTGTACCCGGGCGCTCGGGAGGTGTGCGGTGACGGGCGGATCAACGATTGCTGGACGTCGCCGGATGACGCGTGGGAGGACTGCGGGTGGGGGGCGACAGTGGATGCGTCGGATACGCGAGCGATGCTCCTGGGGATAGCCGAGGATCAACGCGCAGCAGGGCCATTCTCGGCTGTCGGGGACGTGCTCTACGACAACGTGCCAACCATCGCGATCACCGCTCCGGGCACCTTGAGCGATGTCGCTCCAACGATCTACTTCGTTGACTCGTTCGGACGGTCTTCCCATCACCTGTCGGAGGCTTCGGCCTGGGTTTCGGACGAGGACGCCATCTCCGTATACGCCGTAGAGTCAATGGGGGGCTTGGGTGATCGTACGGGCGACGGTGTCTCCGAGTTGGCGATCCTCGCATATTCGCTTGGCTCGGACGGCATCCCCATCGGCTCCGTGCTGATGATGAATGGACCTCTGGTTGGCGCGATTGACCTGAACTCTCCGGCAGGCTCGATCAGTGCATCCAGCTACGAAGACTCGCCATTCATCGCCCTCAGCACGGACGGGGATATGGATGGCGATGGGCAATTGGATTGGCTGGCAGGAGCGCCTTTCCTCTTGGAGGGCTCCACCTGGGTGGGCGGAGCCTGGATCGGCTCATGGCCGGGCGTGGGCGACTTTGACATTTCGGAGGTGGCCTACCGCCTTACCGGAGCCGAGTCGGTGCAGTACACAGGCTGGGATCTTGGCTTCGCCGGCGATTGGAACGGGGATGGATGTGACGAGAGCTTGATTGGCTCAAGGCAATCGAACCGAAATGGAGTATCCGCAGGGGCCGCCTATCTTCTGAACGGCCCCATCGAAGAGGACCGCTATCTCGACGATGCCGATGCCGTTTTCTTGGGGGAGCATGACCAGGATAGGGCCGGTGGCGAATTCTCGGCCGGAAAGGACATCAACGGCGATGGATTTGACGATGCGGTTGTTGGAGCGAAGTACCACGACGACAACAAGGGCATTGCCTACGTCTTGACCAGCGCCCCGGACGGATTGTTCGACCTTGGAGATGTCCAAACCACCATACGCGGAGAGGAGTCCTGGCTGCTCCTTGGCTCATCCTTGGCGTTGGTAGATGATCTCAACGGCGACGACCGGGCAGAGATACTCGTCGGTCTCCCAAACACCGATCTCAACGGAAACTCCTCAGGCTCTGCCGCACTGTTCCTATCACCTGTTTCGGGAGTCCTGACGCCAGACGATGCCGATGTAACCTTTGTCGGAGGTGCCAGTGGCGACTCGCTTGGCGCATATGTTGCAGACCTGGGGGACATGGACCTCGACGGCCTCCCGGACATCGGAATCGGCGCCCCTGGCTACACGGACGACCTCAACGACCAGGGTGCGATCTTCATCTTCTACGGCGAAGGCCCCTGACCCTCACCCCCCGCCGAACCGCATCCCCGCCAGCAGCGCCTCCGCCCGCTCGGTCCCGCGGGCCATCGCGCCCTCGGGAAGCAGAACCTCGACGTGCCAGGCGTAGCCGGCGCGGACCACGTAGGTCCCCATCACCACGGGATCGCGCGGGTCCTCGGGGCGGCAGGTCGCGACCGTGAGGGGCTCGGCCACCCGGAGGCTGCGGTAGGGGCCCTCGTCCTGGAAGAGCCAGTCGCAGCCGGCGCGGGGGCGCACCCGGATCTCGCTCTCCTCGTAGGCCCAGACCTCGACGGCCGTCCCGGTGGCCGCATCCTCGAAGCGGACCCGCAACGGGCGCTGGTCCTCCCCCGCCGTCACCGTCCAGCCGTCCTCCACCGGGACCACCAGGCCCGTGCGCAGATCGAGGAAGCGGCCGTCGCTGACCATGCCCGAGGGGCGCGGCGGCTCCGGCGCGGCGGGCAGCGCCTCCGCCACGCCTGACGTCGGCGGCGGGGCCGGCGGGCGGCAGGCCGCCAGGACCAGGGCGACCGCGAGCCGTCTCACCGGCGCCCCGAGCGGCTCCGCGCCAGCGCCGCCCGGTTGGCCGGGCCACCCCACAGCGCCCCGAACAGCGCGCGCTCCTGCGCCATCGCCTGCGCCCGGGGCAGGCCCTCGGCGTTGGCCACGAGCTGCTTCGCCGCCCGCACCGACACCGCCGGGTTGGCGAGGTAGGGCTCCAGCAGCCTGCGCGCGGCGTCCTCGGCCTCCCCGTCGGGGCCGGTCGCGTCCGCGATGCCGATGTCCACGGCTTCAGCGGCGGACAGGCCGCGCGCGGTGCCCAGCAGCGAGAGCGCCTGGCGGCGACCCACCAGGTCCACCAGTCGGACCCCTCCGGCCCAGCCGGGCACGAGGCCCAGCTTCGCCTGCACGAAGCGCAGGATCGCCCCCTCGCCCATCACCCGGAGGTCACAGGCCGTGGCCAGCTCCGCCCCGCCGCCGATGGCCGCGCCCTCGATGACCGCCACGCTGATCAGCGGCAGGCAGCGAATCCGCTCGGTCAGGTGGTGGCCGAAGCGGGACAGGGCGTCCGCCATCTCCGGCCGCCCGACCTGCTGGCGCACCAGCCGCAGGTCCGCGCCCGCACAGAACGATGCGGTGCCCTCCCCCCGCACGAGCAGCCCCACCGCCGGGCAGGTCGGGTCCTGGACCAGCGCCTCCAGCGCGGCGACCGCGTCGTCGAGCTGCCCCAGCATGCGCCCGGACAGGGCGTTGCGGGCCCCCGGGTTGTCCAGCACCAGGCGCAGGACCGGCCCGCTGGTGTCCAGCCGCACCTCGCCCTCACCCCCCACCGCCTCCAGGCGCTCCCGACAGCTCCGGATCTCGTCCACGGTCACCTCCGAGGGGGAGCCATAGCGCGGGTCAACGGGAGGGGCGACCGCGAGGGGCGACCCGCCCACACGCGGGTTACCATGTGCGGCCGAGGAGGTTGAATGCGCGCGCACCTCATCATCATCCCGCTGCTGGTCGGCTGCGGCCCGGACACCGTCATCGAGGGCTCGGTCGCCGGCAAGGCCCTGGACGAGCCCGGCACCCTGTTCTGGGGGGGCCCGTTCGTGATCCTCGCGGACCGTGACCTGACCTGCATGGACGTGGCCTTCGCCCGCTCCACCTACAGCGCGGGCGTCTCGCCCACCGACTTCGACTTCGTGGGGCTCCAATTCCACTTCAACGACGCCGAGGTCTTCGAAGGCGTGTTCTCGGTGGTGGGCGACGCCCCGGTGCACGCCAAGGCCCTGGTGGTCGAGGGCGGCGCGTTCATCGACTACGTCGCGCGCTCGGGCACCCTGGAGATCGACACCTGGGACGATCGCGGCACCATCGAGGGCAAGTTCGACGTCGGCTTCGGCGACGAAGGGTCCTGGTCGGCGGAGTTCTTCGACGCGGAGTGGTGCCTCAACCTTGAGCGGTGAGACCGCGGCGGCGGCCACCCGGCTCCAGGCGGCGGCCGGCCTCCTCCTGCTCGTCGCCTGCGACCTGCCTTCCCCGCCCAAGCCCCCTCCCCCCGCCGAGGTGACCTTGCGGCTGTCCTCCGTCGAGGGCGACGTCGAGCACTACCTCGACCCGGACGGCGGCCCGCCCGCGCGCTACGACCGCGCCACCCGCACCCTGGAGCGGGACGGCGAGGCGGTCAAGGCGCGGGTCCGGTGGGGCGCGATGGGCGCTGAGCTGGGGCCCTGCGTGGGCGATCCGCTCGCCCTGCCCCCGGCCGGCGACACCGGGGGCTTCCGCAAGCTCGTCTGGGCGACCCCGCCGCGCTGGCGGGTGGAGCTGTCGGGCTTCAACCGCTGCTCCCTGAGCGGGGCTTTCGAGCTGGACACCCGCGTCGACCGCGTGCCCGTGGTGGAGCTGGTCGTGGACGGTCGGCCCTGGCGGGAGGGCGGGCGCGAGCACGCCCGCGCCATCCTGCGGGCCGAGGTCCGGGCGGACGCCCTGCGCGCCTGGCCCGACATGAGCAAAGCCGAGCGCATCCTGCTGCTCAAGGCCCTCTCCGAGGACCCCGAGCCCGCCGCGCTGGACGTGCTCGAGTCCCTCCGGGTCCGCCAGGATGTCGTCACCGCCGACGTCGAGGACGCGATCGCCCGGTGGAGGGCGCGCTACTCGTCCGACAGCTTGCGCTCCAGCCCCTGACCCAGCTCCAGGGTGCGCTGGTAGGCCGCGTCGAAGGAGCCGGTGACCACCGCCGAGAAGCGGCCCTCCTTGAGCACCTGCAGCGCCCGGGAGGTGGTGCCGCCGGGGCTCGTGACCTCGTCGATGAGTTGGGCGACGTGCACGTCGGAGCGCCGGATCATCTCGGCGGTGCCCAGCAGGGTGGCCAGCACCGTCTCGTGGGCCAGCTCCCGGGGCTGCCCCAGGTAGGTGGCCGCCTCGAACATGGCCTTCACGAACTCCGCGACGATGGCCGGGCCGGTGCCGTTCACCGCGGTGGCGCGGTCGACGTCGGACTCGTGCTCGACATGGATCTGCTCCCCCATGCCCATGAGCACCTCGCGGACGCGGGCCGCGCCCTCGCCCTCGGCCCCCGCCCACACCGTCATGCCCCGGTGCACCCGGCAAGGCAGGTTGGGCATGGCACGGGCGACCTGGTGGTGCTCCAGCCCCCGCCGCAGCGCGGACAGCGAGGCCCCCGCCACGATGGAGAGGACCTGGCTGGTGGGCTTGATGTGACCTGTCAAGTCACGAAACACCTCGGAGAGGTTCTGCGGCTTCACCGCCAGCACCAGCAGATCGGCGGCCTCGGCCACCTCGCGGTTGTTGGCGGTCATCCGCAGGCCGTGGCGGCGGGACAGCTCGTCGCGCCGGGCCGGGTTGGGATCGCTGGCCACCACCCGCTCCGGGGGGATGCTGCCGCGGCTCAGGACACCGGAGATCATCGTCTCCGCCATGACCCCGGCGCCCACAAAGCCCAGGGTCCACTGCTCGCTCATCGCTCAACGCTCCAGGAATCGTGTGATCGAGATGTCCTGATCGTCGAGCTTGACGGGCGGATCGAGGAGCGTCCGCTGGTGCTCATGCGCGTCGGCGGGGTTCCTCCCCAGCGCGTCGACCAGGCGAAGCTCCTGGGCCGCGTCGATGAAGCGGTGCGTCGCCGCACGGCCCACCAGATGCACACCCAGAGCTTGGAGCCCGTCGGTAATGCGGACGTGGCGAGGGTGCCAGGGTCCGACCCAGGACGGGTCGTGGTCGGGGAGCCGATCGACCCGCGCGGTGGCCGGGTCGACGTCGGGCAGACCGAGGGCCCGCGCGGCCTCGGCGACCGCGTCGGCCAGCGCGCCGTCGTCGAGGGCCCACAGCGGATCCCCGACGTCGAACGCCAGGTGGAAGAGCAGCATGCCCTTGAGGTCTCCCGCCCCCAGCAGGCGCTCGGGCCGGGAGACGCGGAAGAAGGGCGCGCCGTCGAGGACGTGCAGCTCGTCGGGCAGCTCCGCCCCCGCCCCGACCCGCAGCATCGCCACCAGGGCGCGGTGCCGCGTGGTCAGCCCCCGCAGATCCCAGGCCAGGTCCGGCGGGATGGCGTCACCCAGCCAGTCCGCGAGGGGCGGCAGCGGCCCGGCGTAGAACAATTCGCCGTCGACCGGCACCGCGCCCCCGGCGGCGGCGATCGCGGAGACCTTGCCGTCGCGAACCTCGATGTGGTCGATCTCGTCGATGTCCTGGCGGTCCGAAGCGGCGGCGCGGAGGGCCTGCCAGCCGGCCGCCGGTCCAGCCCCCGGCGCGACGAAGCGGCCGACCGACGGCAGGGCGTGGTGCAGCCGGGCCGCCGAGACGTTGACCTGCTCGGGGTCCCCGAAGCGCGCGGCCCCATAGCGGGCGTACAGCCGCTCATAGGCCGCCACGCCGAAGCGCTGGACCGGCCAGTCCTGGTAGCAGCGCTCCTCGAAGCCCCCGCCGATCAGCTTCTGGGCGCGGATGCGGCCCCGGGTGCGCACCCAACCGGCGAAGGCATCCCGCGCGATCAAGGGCGGCAGCAGGCGCAGCAGCTCCCGGCGATGGAACGGCAGGGTCAGGATCTCTCCGTCCAGGTGGATGCCCACGGTCCAGCCGTCCACCGGCGGCGCGGCCCCGTACGCGGCGGCCAGGGCCTCGGCCGCCCCGGGCACATCCTCGATGAGACCTCGATCCTCGGGCAGCTCGGGGTGGAGCCGGTCGGGCCCCGAGGAGAGCCAGCGGGCGCCCTCCAGAGCAGCCGCGGCGCGCAGGGCGGAGGGTCCGCCGCCCAGGATCGTTCGACTCATCGGTGGGCCTTCCTCATGACACCATCCTACGCATAACCGGGTTCAATCAGGGTGGAGGGGGCGCCGGGGCAGGCGCTCCGACCGCCTCCAGCAGGGTGAGCGCGGTGTCTCCGTACCGGCGGCGGTCCACCAGACGCAGGCCCTCCGGGGCGATCACCTCGGTGCGCGCGGCGGTCTCAAGGACCACCAGCCCCCGGGCGAGGGGGGCGACCGCCGCCAGGATAGGCCCGGGGTCGAGCGCGTAGGGCGGATCCAGGAGGATGAGGTCAAACCGGCGCTCCACGGGCAGCCCCTTGGGGAAGCGGCCCACCCGCGCGGTGACTCGATCGGACAGCCCCAGCGCGCGCGCCGCCGCCCGGACCTGCTGGACGACCCTCGGGTTCGCGTCGAGCAGGACCGACGCGGCGGCGCCGCGAGACAGCGCCTCGAAGCTCAACAGCCCGCTGCCGCAGAACGGGTCGAGGGCCACCACGCCGTCCAGCTCCTGCCCGAGCATCGAGAACAGGGCCTCGCGCACCCGGGCCGGCGTGGGCCGCACCCCGGGGGGCACCCGACCCGGGATGACCCGCCCCTTCAAGCTGCCGCCGGTGATCTTCACGTCCGCGCCTCCACCTTCCAGACCTCCACCGGGACTCCGGCCCGCACGAGCCGATCCAGCCACACCCGCTGCTCGTCCCGCAGGCTGTCGCCCTGCCCCTTGACCTCGACGAGCAGGACCCCCTCCCCCACGCGGCCGGGGAAGGCGTCAGCCAGCTCCACCGCCGGCCCCGGGGGCAGCACCAGATCAGGCAGGCCCCGGGCCGCCGACCAGCCCTCCACCGCGAGGCGCGCCATGATGGCGGCCAGGCCGGGGCCCCCCAGCCCCTCCGCGATGGCGACGAGGGTGTCCCGATCGGCCAGCGAGGGTGCCACCCCGGCGAGCCGCAGGCCCTCGAAGCGCGCCAGGTTCTCGGCGAGGCGCGCCGGGCCCCCGCCCTCGCGCAGCTCCTCCAGCCGCGACCGGACCTCGTCAGGCCGATGGGCGGCGAAGTCGGCGGTCCCCAGATCCATCGGGCCGTCGAGGTAGGGGGTCGGCAGCATGCCCGGCACCGGGAGCCAGTAGAGGTCCCCGAACAGGAGGCCGAAGAAGGTGGTCCAGGTGGCGTTCTCGCCGTGGATGGCCGCCCGCGGGCGCAGGTGCTCGACCACCGCGGCCTCGACGGTGAGCCCGGCGGGCCCCCACGCGGGTCGGTTGGCCTCCCCCGCCACTCGGGTCATGGAGAGGGTCCGGCTGGAGGGCGACTTGAGGGGGGGCTGGGGGCGCCAGGGCAGCCCCAGCTTCCGGGCGAGGCGACGGCCCGTGCGCTCCACCCCGGGGACCGCGCCTGGGGATACGTGGGTGACCCACGCCGCGCAGACCTCGACCCCACGCGCGGGGACGCCGGCGGCCTCGGCGGCGAGGCTCAGGCGGCGCACGACCTCCCCGGGGTGGTAGGGGCCTTCAGCGAGCAGGGCCTCGTAGAGGGCGAGGGCCTCGGCGGCCTGGCCGGCGCGCTCCAGCGCGCGCGCGCCCTCCCGGACCCGCCGGGCCCAGCGGCGCCGGGCGTCGAGGCTGCGCAGGTGGGGCGGGCGGCGCCGCTGGGCCCGCATCCGCGCCAGGGCCTCGGCGGGCTCCCCCTCCCACGGCGCGAGCGAGGCTTCGAAAGCGCGCAGCTCATCGCGATCACGGAAGGGACGACCGCCGCCCGTGGGGGTGTAGTCCACCCAGCGGACCTGCCCGAGGCGCTCCAGGATCATCGCCGTGCGGTCCCGCCAGGGGTGACGGAACCAGGTGCGCTCCAGCCGGCGCAGCAGCCCCTTGCACGCCACTCGGAACACCCGCCCCCGGCGCCAGCCGGGCTGGGCCGCCACCCGCTCGACCAGCTCGACCCGGCGTCCGCCCCGCGGGAGCCCCAGCGCCGCGCAGATCTCCTTCAGCTCCGGCACGGTGAACACGAGGACCCGCAGGCTGGCGGGCAGCCCCTCGTGCGCCAGGTCCAGGGCGATGAGGGCGTCGAGGGCCCCGTCCGGGTCGGGCACGCCCGCGTAGCTGAGCTGATCGACCCGGAAGACCTCCCCCTGGCGGCCGGCGAGGCGCGCCCATAGCCGTCCCGGAGGCCCCTGCAACGCCAGGATGCGCTCGGCCATCACCCGCTCTCCGGCCGTGAGCAGCGGCCGGCAGGTCGCCAGCGCCCCCGCCACGACCCGCTGGACGTCCTCCAGGCAGAGGTCGTCGCCCAGGGTCGGCGGCGGCGGGGCAGGCTCACCCATGTGTGCTGATCCTCATGCGGGTCGGTCTATCGGGCACTACAGGTATCCCCTCCCCGGAGCGCGCACATGCACCACACCCGCCGCACCAAGATCGTCGCGACCATCGGCCCCGCCTCCCGGGGGAGCGACACGCTGCGCGCCCTGATCGAGGCGGGCGTCGACGTCTTCCGCATCAACGGCTCCCACTCCACCGCCGAGTCCATCCGCAAGGACATCGCCCATGTGCGGCGCACCGCGCGCCAGGCCGACCGCCACGTCGGTATCCTGCTGGACCTCCAGGGCCCCAAGATCCGCACCAGCAAGATGGTCGAGCCGCTCCAGCTCCGGCCGGGGGACATGCTGGAGGTGGTGATGGACGACCAGCTTGTCGGCGAGGGCCGGCGATGCGGGACCACCTACACCGCGATGGCGGACGACGTCATCGAGGGCGACCGGGTGTTGTTCGCAGACGGCGCGCTCTCCGGGGCCGTGGAGCGCATCGTCCGCGACGCCTCCCCCCAGGAGGTGCACATCCGCATCCAGGACGGCGGCAAGCTGGGCTCCAACAAGGGCATCAACCTGCCGGGCGTCGACATCTCCATGCCCGCGCTGACAGCCAAGGACATCGCGGACCTGGAGGTGGGCGTGCACGCCGGGGTCGACTTCGTCGCGCTGTCCTTCGTGCGCCGCGCTGATGAGGTCCTGGGCCTGCGGGAGCACCTGCGCCGCCTGGACGACCCCGACATCCCCATCATCGCCAAGATCGAGAAGCCCGAGGCCCTGGACAACATCCAGGAGATCCTCGCCGCCGCGGACGGCATCATGGTCGCCCGGGGGGACCTGGGGGTCGAGGTGGCCCTGGAGACGGTGCCCATCCACCAGAAGCGGCTGATCCAGGCGGCCAACCGCGCCGGGGCCCTGGTCATCACCGCCACCCAGATGCTGGACAGCATGGAGCGCAACCCCCGCCCCACCCGCGCGGAGACCACCGACGTCGCCAACGCCATCCTGGACGGCACCGACGCGGTCATGCTCTCCGGCGAGACCGCCTCCGGCCTCTACCCCGTGCGCGCGGTGCAGGTCATGGACCGCATCGCCCTGGAGGTCGAGCGCTCGCCCTTCCTGCGGCCGACCACCCAGGACCAGATGCCCCTGGTCGCGGGGCCCGCTGCGATGGTCGCGCGGGCGGCGAGCATCCTGGTGTCGGAGGTGCCGCGCCCCCTGATCGTGTTCACCTGGTCGGGGCAGTCGGCCATCGCGGCGTCCAAGGTGCGGCCGAGGGGTCAGGTGTTCGCGCTGGCGTTCTCCGGCCAGGTCTGCGACCGGCTGAGCCTGGTGTGGGGGGTGCAGCCGGTGAAGGTGCCTGCGGTCAAGAGCACCGACGAGCTAATCGCCCAGGGGGAGCGGGTGCTGCTCCAGCAGGGGCTCATCGAGCCGGGCCAGGAGATCGTGGTGCTGGCGGGCTCCAGCCCGATGAAGGGGGCGACGAACCTGCTGAAGGTGTACAGCGCCGGCACCTGATCCGACACCTGAAGACCCCTGATTCAAACGATTGATATTCAAGAAATATCAATCCATCATCCCCATGTCCTCCGGCGTCGCCTCCTTGTCCACCGTATACAGCGAGTAGTCCTCGCCCTCGGCCAAGGGTGGGCCCATGACCCCGGCGAGCCAGCCCTCCAGCGGGCCCTTGCCGTCGGGCGGCAGGCTGGTGCGGTCGAGCAGCAGGTAGGCCACGCCAGCCTGCTTCAGGGCCTCCGGGCTCCAGGGTTCAGCGGACCAGACCAGCGGCCCGGCGCGCAGGTCCAGGGGCACGCCGGCGATGGCGCACATCTCCCCCACGAGGCCAGCGATGGGCTCGGGCTCCGCCGCGGGCTGGCCGTGCTGGCGGGTCACCCAGGCCAGCTCGGCCTCGGAGCGGGGGGGCTGCCGCCAGGGGGGGGCCGGCGACGGGAACACCACCACCTTCCCCGGATCGACCGACGCGAGCGTGCTGAGGCCCGGGTCCGGCGGCAGGTTGGTGACTGGCAGCGCCAGCCGGGGGTTCTCCACCATCGCCGAGAAGAACGCCAAGGCCAGCCCCGCCCAGAGCGCCGGAGAGAAGCGGGCCGCCAGGGCGCACAGCCCGGCTGACGCCGGCAGGGCGAGCGCCGCCCCCCACAAGACGCCGCTCCCCAGGTGCGCCGACGCCCACCACGGCGCCACCGGGCTGCCCGCGGCCTCCGGAGGCGGCATCCAGCCCACGCCGAGGGTCAACGCCACGAGGATCACCGCTCCGACCGCCCCCAGCGCGCGCGGGCCCACGAGCAGCGCCGCGAGCACCCCCACCACCGCCGCCAGGCCCCCCCAGAGGCCGCGCAGACGCTGACGGACGCCTGGGGGCGTGGCCTCGGGCTCCGCTTCAACCGGAAGAGGGATTACACCTTTCTCCTCGGTTACATATGCGCCAACCTCTTGAGCAATACCTGAATCTTCTGAAGGCGCACCGGAGCCCAGGAGGACCTGCGCAGCCAGCGCCGGGACCACCACCGCCCAGGTCCACCCCGAGCGCCACCGCCCGGCCAGCGCCATCAGGCCCATCGGCGCGCACCACGCCGCCGCGAGTCCGGCCAGGACCACCCCGGCCACCCCCGGCAAGGCCACCGCCAGCGCCGCCAGCCCCAGGCCGAGCGCCCCCACCTCCGCCGTACACATCGCCCGCAAGAGCGCCGGGGAGAGCTGGCCGGCCATCAGGCCCAGCAGGGCGACCCCCGCCGAGGCCTCCGGGCTCAGGCCCTGTCGCGCGGCGGTCTTCCACCCCAGCATCCACCCCCCGATCCCCACCGTGAGGTAGCCGATGAGGGTCAGCAGACCCAGCGCCATCACCGGGTCGACGACGGCGGAGAGGCCCCCCAGGACGAGCCCGGCCAGCGGGGCGTCGCTCGACAGGTGACCGGCGGAGAGCAGGGCCTCGAACAGCGCCGCGTCCCGGGCCCCCGGGGTCTTCCAGACCCCCAGCGTGGGGCCCACGGTCCACAGCGCCAGCGGCGCCGCCGCCACAGCGCCAGCGAGGGCGGGGCGTCGCAGCAGCTCTGCGGGCGAGCCCGGCTTCAATGCCCCGCGTGCTCGGGGTCGCAGACCACGTCGCCGCAGAAGTGCTCGATCACGCCGGAGCCGTCCGGGTCCAGGAACTGGATGGTCTGGAGCTTGGCGGGCTCCCAGTGCCGGGGCACCCGGTGGGCCCCGGTGCGCTCGGACGGCTGGTTGTCGTCGTTCGGCATGGGGAGCTGCGGGTCGAACTGGGCCAGCAGCGGCCCGCGGGCCGGGGCGCTGACCGTGCGCACCCCCGGGGGCACGGAGGCCGAGGGGGTCAGGATGGCCCAGCCCGCCGAGCGGGCCAGCATCTCGGCGCCGAAGTTGTCCAGCTCATCGTCACCATAGGAGAGCTGCATGAGGATGGACCGGCCGGACAGCTCCTCGACGTAGCTCAGCGGCTCCACGGCGTCCCAGAGGAGCTGGGCGTTGGTCAGGAGGAGCTGCCGGTCCAGGGGGTCGCCGATGGTGTCCTCGACGAGGGGCGCGAAGTCCGCCCAGTTGGCGGACCGCTCGAAGGAGACCCCCCAGGAGGACCCGCCGACGTGCAGCACGCCGCGCTCGATCTCGGGCAGCTGCGCGAGGGTGGTCGCCCCCAGCATGCTGCCCGCGCTGACGCCGTAGTAGTAGACGTGGTCGGGGTCGGCGAGGCCCTCCAGCAAAGGCTCCCGCAGCAGCCCGCCCTCGGTGACCATGTGGGCCAGGGCGACGGTGTTGGTGACCCCCTGGGTGAGGCGCTCGGTCAGCTCGTGGAAGCGGCCCATGTCCCCGGCCACCGTGAGCGCCGCGCCCAGGTCGCGCCGGGTCAGGCCCCGCCAGGTGGTGCCCACGACGATGGCGTCGGTGCGGTTGAGCAGATCGACGAAGTCCTCGCTGTCCTCCGGGTCGGCCAGGAAGTGCTGGGGATCGGTCAGCAGGCCGTGTCCGAAGAGGATGACAGGCACGGTCCCCGGCTCGGCGTCCATCACGGATTCGGGGATGTGGATGAACAGCGAGGCCTGGGTGGTGCCCTGGGGCACGGGCCAGCGGCCGTCGTACGCCCAGCCGGTCTCGTCGACCAGCCAGTTGGTGACCTCGAAGGTGCCGGTGAGCTGGCGATACGTGCCAGGGGGGATGTCGTCCTCGACGCCGGCCTCCGCGATGTCGGTGATGGTCCAGTTCACCGGCGTCGGCGTGTTGGCGAGCATGTAGCGCAGCATCGCGGTGCCGTCGCCGATGGGGAAGTCCCAGGCCAGCGCGATCTCGTCGCGGTCGAGCCCCCGCTCCTCCAGGGCGTCGACCAGCGCGAGGTAGTGCGGCCCCCAGCCCTCCAGCCCGGGGGGCTCCTCCCCCGCCATGAGCTGGTCGAAGCGCTCGGGCCGAGGCGCAGCGTCGGTGGTGATCACGACCGCCACCTGGTGGCCGGGGGTCATGGCCGCCAGCGGGCGGACGAGCAGGGCCTGCCGCTCGGGGTCCGACTGGGCGTCGGGGTGCATGTCCAGCTCGGCGAAGCAGGGGATCTCGGCGCCCGCCGTGAGGTCGATCATGCGGACCGTGCCAAGGGTCTGCACCTCACGCATGCCGGGCAGCGCCTCGGGGTCCACGCCGGGCAGCAGCAGCAAGGAGGACTGGGCCACCGAGAAGCCCCGCCGCCAGTTGAGCCGGTCCACCGGCAGGTCCGTGCCGTCGTCGGCCTTGGGCAGCGCGTCCTGCGGGATGGCCAGCTTGCCTCGCCAGTCCACGAGCTGAGCGGAGGGATAGGGCCACAGGACGCCCTGATCCAGCAGCCCGCCGTCCCCGACAGGCACGGGCGCGGGCCCCTTGCAGGCCAGCAGTAGGAGCAGCAGGGTCACGGCTCAGGCCTCCGGTGCGGTCTCGATGGTGTCCAGCAAGGCGTCAAAGGCAGGGATCACGATACCGCCCCCGCCCTCGGCCTGCAGCCACGCGGCGAGCCCGCTGAGCGGATCGAGGCGCTCGCCGTGCAGGCGATCCGGCAGGGCTGGTCGCTGCTTGCGGAGGAGGAAGCGGTTGATCGGGGAGATGGACTGGTCGCGGCATGCCTGGTCCATGTGCGCGCGCACCTCGGCGGTGTGCGCAGGGAGCAGCCCCCGCTCGGCAGCGAGCAGCACCATCTGGCCGCGGTGCAGGGTCTCGGTGGCCTGGTCCAGGCAGTCCTTGATCAGGAGGAAGAACAGCACCGTGCGGAACAGCTTGCGGATCGGGTAGAGGAAGGCCCCCCACAGGCATCCGGGGAAGAAGGCGCGGGTGTCCTCAGAGAGTGTGTCGGCGTTCGCGCCGGCCTCGGAGACCCCTTGGGCCTGCAGCAGCTCCACGAAGAGCGCGGCCCGCACGCGCCGCAGCACCCACTCGTCGACGAACGGCAGCGGGATGAGCGGGCACAGGCCCGAGAGCAGGCCGTAGTGGGCGATCTTGGATCGCGACATGGCCCCAGACCTAACCTGCCGCCTCGCCGAGCGCCCGGACGACAGGATAGGGAAGGCGGCATGTCCGCAGACGCGATCGAGATCCTGGGTGCTGTGGAGGCCGCCGGCCCGATGGTGGTCACCTGCGAGCACGCGGGGCGTCTGGTTCCACCTCCTCTTGTGGTGTCCGAGGCCGACGCGGCCTGGCTGGCCACCCACTGGGGCTGGGACATCGGCGCGGCTGACGTCGCCCGCGCGCTGATCCAGCACACCGGCTCGGTGGGCGTGCTCGCGCGGTACTCCAGGCTGGTGTGCGACCCGAACCGGGATCCGAGCAACCCGACCTGGATCCGGGAGCGGCTGGAGGAGGGCGGTCGGGCCCACGACCTGAGCTTCAACCAGGACCTGGGGGAGGCCGAGCGTCAGCGCCGCCTGACCCGCTACCACCAGCCCTACCACGACACGATCGACGCCCTGCTCGCGCGCCGGCTGCTGTTGGGGGCGGACGTGCTGCTGTTCTCGGTGCACTCGTTCACCCCGCTGTTCGGGGACGAGCAGCGCCTCATGGAGATCGGCGTGCTGTTCGACCACTACGAGGCCGAGGCTGTCCGCCTGGCCGACGGCCTGGCCGAGCAGGGCTTCACGGTGGCCATGAACGAGCCCTACTCCGGGCGCAAGGGGCTGATGTACGCGGTCCACCGCCACGGCACGCACCACGGCGTCGCGCACCTGGAGATCGAGATCCGCCACGATCTGCTGCACAGCCCCCAAGCCTGCGAGGACGTGGGGACACGCATCGCGCGCGCGCTGGAGGTCCTCGGGATCGGGCGGGCTCAGTCCTGAGGCGGCGCGTCGGGGGCGACCTTGTTCTTGATCGACCAGGAGCAGCGTCCGGCGTGGCAGCCGCAGGCGTCCAGCACCGCGAAGCAGGGGCGCACCTCGCAGGTGGTCATCAGCTCGGCCGCGACCTTGCTCGGTACGCAGACCTCCCCTGAGCAGCCTGTGGCGGTACAGTCGGCGTCGGTGGTGCACTCCCCGTCGGCCTCGGGGCCCTCCACCCGGGCCTTGCAGGCGGTGTAGGCCTCGTCCGGATCGTCGAAGGAGGCGGGGTCGATGGGGGGCACTTCGCTGGCGCTGGGGGGCAGCGGGGCCGGCGTGTGGGCGACGGGCGGGACCGGCTCGGGGCCGCTCGCCCGTCCGCCGTCGCAGGCGAGCAGGGACAGGGTCAACAGCAGGATGGGCATGCGCAGCTCCGCGGGGGGACGCTACCAGTGTAGGGCAGCCTGAGGAGCGCAGATGACAACAGAGGTCGTTCGGTGGGGCATCTTCGGGGTCGGGCGGGCCGGGCGGGCCCGGGCGCGGGCCATCGCGGCCGACCCGCGGGCGCAGCTCGTCGGGGGGTGGCGCGGCGACCCCGCCTCCGTCAGCGCGCGGGCCTTCGCTTCGGCTGAGGCCCTGCTCGCCGAGGTGGACGCGGTGGCCATCTGCAGCCCCAACGCCCTGCACGCCGCCCAGGCGCGCAAGGCGCTGGACGCGGGCGTTCACGCGCTGGTGGAGTTCCCCCTCGCCGGCAGCGCGTCCGAGGCGCGGGCCCTCCTCCAGCAGGCTGCAGCTGTCGGCCGGGTGCTGCATGTCGAGCACATCGAGCTGCTGGGGCCGGCGGCGGAAGCGCTCCGGGCGTGGTGCAGGGGGCGGCGGCTGGTCTCCGGGTCGGTGCGGTTCACCTCAGGACACAGCGGCTGGCTCGCGGACCCGGCGCTGGCGTTGAGCGTCGCCCACCGGAACGTCGCGCGCCTGCACCGGCTGGCTGACGCGGTGGGCCTCCCGGAGGTGGCGCGGGTGCAGTCCCGCGGGCCGCACTACCTGGAGGCCATCCTGCGGGTGGGCGCGGCGGAGGTCGGCCTCTCCCTGCGCCACGGCCCCGGGCTCGCGCGGCACACCGAGATGGCGCTGCGACTCGACGACGGCGCCAGCATCCTGCAGAGCGGGCGCGACGTCTTCGTGGACGGCGTGCGCCTGGCGCTGCCCGCGGGCCCCGGCCTCTTCGCCGCCGACCAGCGCTGCGCCACGGCGCGAATCCTCAATGGCGCCGGGCCCTACGTTGATCCGGATCAGGTTCTCGCGGTGCTGGGGCTGGCAGATGATCTCCGCCAGAGGCCCCCTGCATCCTTGACGCCGAGGTGACGGGCCGGAGTCGTCTCTCCAGGAACCTTGGGGGAAGCTTCCGCAAGGGCTGTCTTCACCCCCAAATCTCCCCCTGGTTTCGTGGACGGCAGGCGGGCGAGCCATTACATACGGCCCCCTACCAGATGGACTGAATCATCGTTCAGTCCCCCACGGACGGAGAAGCGATGCGACGGCACAGAAGCGGCGTCTCCCGTTTGGGCGCTTGTCTACTCGTCGCGCTGACGGCCGGCGGCCTGACCGCGTGCGACCCCCCGGGTGGCATGGTTGACGACACGGAGGTCAACCCCACCTTCCCGATCGATGGCCACAACCTCCACTTCCCCGCGGAGCGTGAGGCGGACTGGCGCAACTCGATCGGCACCTCCCCGCAGCCGGTGGACACGCAGCCGATCGCCTTCAACCACAGCATCCACGCCAAGCCGGTCGCCGACGGCGGGCTGGGCATGGACTGCCAGTACTGTCACTCCAACGCGCGCAAGAGCAAGCACGCGGGCGTGCCGGCCAGCCAGGTGTGCTGGAACTGCCACTCGCAGATCTCCACCGAGGGGCGCCCCGCGCTCCAGGAGCTCCAGAAGTACATGGAGCGCGGCGAGCCCATCCCCTGGATCAAGGTCCACGACCTCCCCGACTTCGTGCACTTCAACCACTCCCGCCACATCAAGGGCGGCCTCGAGTGCACCGAGTGTCACGCCGACATGGCCCAGGAGACCGTCGCGGTCCGCGCCCCCTCCATGTCGATGGAGATGGGCTGGTGCCTGGACTGCCACCGCAGTCACCCCTCGGTCGACGAGAACTACGGCGTCAACGCTGAGCTCCGTCGCGCCGAGCTCAAAGACTGCTACACCTGCCACCAGTAGAGGCGGAGCGGACTTCCATGGCTGAATTGAACCGCCGAGACTTCTTCAAGGTCGCCGGTATCTCCGGCGCAGCGGGCCTCACCGCCTGCGCCGAGGCGCCCTTCTCCAACCCGCTCGACGTCCACACCCCCGTCGAGGAGCTGCTCCCCTACGTGGTGCAGCCCGAGCAGATCACCCCCGGCGTGTCCACGCTGTTCTCCTCGATCTGCGGCGGCTGCTCCTCGTCCTGCGGGGTCGTCGCGCGCAACCGCGAGGGGCGCGTCATCTTCGTCGGGCCCAACCCGGACGCCCCCACCACCGTGGGGCTGTGCTCGGCGGGCATCTCCGGGGTCCAGGACACCTACGATCCGGACCGCGTGCCCTCCGCCACCGTGGGAGGCTCGCCCAGCAACTGGACCAAGGCGCTGGACACGGTCAGCAAGGCCGTCGCCGCCGCCAAGGGCACCGGGCGCATCGCCTGGCTGGGTCGCTACCGCACCGGCGCGCTCGCGCGGCTGATCGGTGAGTTCTCCACCGCCTCCGGCGCCCGCCGGGTGCACTGGGAGCCCCTCGGCTACGAGTCCCTGGTCAAGGCCACCGAGCTGGCCTTCGGGATCCGGGGTGCCCCGCGCTACGTCATGGACAACGCCCACGTCATCGTGGGCTTCGGCGCGGACTTCCTGCACACCTGGCTCAACGGCACCGCCCACCAGGCGGGCTGGGCGCGGGCCCGCGACGCCCACCACGGCGGCGTCGTGGCCGAGTACATCGAGATCGCCCCCCGCGTCTCCCACACCGGCACCCGGTGTGACACCTGGCTGGCCACGAAGCCCGGCGCCGAGGCAGGCGTCGCCCTCGCCCTCGCCAAGCTCGTGGCCGACAAGAAGGGCAAGGCCCGGGGCGCCGAGCGCTACCTGGCCGCGGTCGACCCCGCGAAGCTCGCGGGCAACGCCGGCGTCAAGCTGGAGAAGCTCCAGGCCCTCGCTGACAAGCTCGCGGCCCACCCCTCGATCATCTTCCCGGGCGGCGCGACGACCAACGGGACCAACGGCACCCACCTCGCCCTGGCCACGCTGGTCCTCAACCACGTCTGCGGCAACACCGGCAAGACCGTCCTTCTGACCCAGTACAACAACCTGGGCCAGGTCGACGCCTACGCCGACGTCGAGTCCCTGCTCGCCGACGCCCGCGACGGTAAAATCGACGTCCTCTTCGTCGACGACGTCGACCCCGTCTTCGCCCTGCCCCCCGAGCTGGACGCCGCTGGCGCGCTCTCCAAGGTGCCCACCCTGGTGGTGCTGTCCAACCGGGTGTCGGAGTCCTTCACCGGCAACGCGATGGTGCTGCCGCCGGGCACCGCCCTCGAGAACTGGGGCGACGCGCACGCGGTCATCGGCCACCACGGCCTCCAGCAGCCCGCGATGCTGCCCATCAAGGACACCCGCTCGGTGGGCGACGTCCTCCTGCAGATCGCGAAGAGCGCCGAGCTGACGCTCGCTCCCCCCGAGCCCGAGCCGGTCGAGGGTGAGGAGGGCGTCGAGGCCGCCGCGGTCCCCGCCTCCAAGGACGGTCCGACCGACGAGGACGCCGAGGTGGTCGAGCCTCCGCCCCCGGTCCTGGTCAGCGGCAAGGCTGCGGTCGCCTCCTTCGAGGCCGAGGACTTCTACCGCTACCTCGCCGGCCACTGGCTGGAGACGGTCTACGCCAAGGAGCAGAGCGGCCGCCCCTTCGACGAGTGGTGGGTCAACTGCCTCACCCGGGGCGGCTTCTTCACCACGCTGGTCGAGGCCCCGCCCCCGCTGCGCGGCAACCTCCCCGCTGCCAATGGCGGCGAGGCCATCACCGGGGCCAAGGCCCTGCTCTTGTTCCCCCACACCCACCTCTTCGACGGGCGCCACGCCAACAAGGCCTGGCTCCAGGAGATCCCCCACCCCGTCTCCGGCTACACCTGGTCGAGCTGGGCGGAGATCTCTCCGGCAACCGCCGCGAAGCTTGGGGTGACCAACGCCGACAGCGTGAAGGTCTCCACCTCGCAGGGCGAGCAGGAGCTGGGGGTCCGCGTCTCCAAGGGCATGCCGGACGACGCGGTCGCGATGGTGCTGGGCAACGGCGCGACCCGCGGCAACCGCTACGCCAAGGGCTGGGGGGTGAACCCCTTCCGCCTGCTCAAGCCGGTCAAGGACCCGGTCTCCGGCGCGCTGGCCTTCCTCGGCGAGACCGCCCAGGTCGCCCGGGGCGCGGCGGACAACCCCCGCTTCAGCCAGAAGGGCTCGGAGCACATGGACGATCGGCCGGTGGCCATCACCGCCTACGCCCCTGACGTGGTCAAGGGCGAGGCCCACGAGCCCGGCGCGCTGGCCATCGGCGTCCACCACATCCCCGAGGATCCCCGCCTGGTCAAGGAGGGCATCCACGACATGTTCCCGGAGCCGGAGCACCCGACCTACCGCTTCGCGCTCAGCGTTGACCTCGACGCCTGCACCGGCTGCGGCGCCTGCGAGGCCGCGTGCATGTCCGAGAACAACATCGCCATCACCGGCCCCGAGCAGCACGCCCGCTGGCGGTACATGAACTGGATCCGCATCGACCGGTTCTGGGAGGGCGAGGGCGAGCACCCCGACGTGCGCTACCTCCCCGCCATCTGCCAGCAGTGCGCCCACGCCCCCTGCGAGGGTGTGTGCCCCGTCGTCGCGACCTACCACAGCCTCGACGGCCTCAACGCGATGATCTACAACCGCTGCGTGGGCACGCGCTACTGCGCGAACAACTGCCCCTACTCCTCCCGGCGGTTCAACTTCCACACCTACCGCTGGCCTGAGGCCTACGAGCTGATGCTCAACCCCGACGTGGTCACCCGCGAGATGGGGGTCATGGAGAAGTGCACGTTCTGCATCCAGCGCGTGCGGTTCACCAAGGCCGAGTACCGCGGGAATGGCCCCGTCCCGGACGCGGTCTGGCAGAAACTGCCAGCCTGCGCCGAGGTCTGCCCCTCCGACGCGCTCGTCTTCGGCAACGCGAAGGATGAGGCCGCAGCGGTCACGAAGAAGATGAATGATCCGCGTGCCTACACGCTGTTCGGCGAGCTGAACACCAAGCCGGGGGTTCGCTACCTGGCCAAGGTCAGCTTCCAGGAGCCTTCGGCCGGTCACCACGGTGGTGGTGGCCACGGAGACCAGAAGACGGAATCTCACGGCGCTGGCGGCGAGGCCGCCGGCTCCGGTCACCACTGAGCCTGTAGACGGAGCGCGTCGTGCAAGCCGCTACACCCTCCTTCGCAGACGTCAACCGCGATGTCCTGCGTCCCCTCTTCAAGCCCACCCCCGGTTGGCTGACCCTCTTCATCCTTGACCTCCTCGTGCTCGGCTTCGGCATCTTCTGCTGGGGCGTACAGCTCAAGTGGGGCATGGGTGTGGCGGGGTACGCGCCGCCGGTGTTCTGGGGCGTGTACATCACCACCTTCGTGTTCTGGGTCGGTATCGGTCACGCCGGAACCCTCATCTCCGCCATCCTCTTCCTTTTCCGGTCGAAGTGGCGGACGGGGATCTACCGGGCGTCCGAGGCGATGACCATCTTCGCGGTCATCACGGCGGCCATGTTCCCGCTCATCCATGTCGGGCGGGTCTGGTACGTCTACTTCCTCTTCCCCTACCCCAACCAGCGCGAGCTGTGGCCGAACTTCAAGTCCCCGCTCCTGTGGGACGTGTTCGCCATCAACACGTACCTGACCATCTCGGCGGTGTTCTTCTTCGTCGGCCTCATCCCCGACATTGCAGCCGTGCGCGACGGCCACAAGGGCATCATCCGCAAGGTCTACACGGTGCTGTCCCTGGGCTGGCGGGGCACCGACAACCAGTGGCGCCACTACATGGCGGCCTACGGGTTCTTCGCCGCCCTGTGTACGCCGCTGGTGCTCTCGGTCCACTCGGTGGTGTCCTGGGACTTCGCGATGGCCCAGACCGCCGGCTGGCACTCGACCATCTTCCCGCCCTACTTCGTCGCCGGCGCCATCTTCTCCGGCTGCGCGATGGTGTTGACCCTGCTCATCCCGCTCTCCAAGGTCTTCGAGTGGGAGGAGTACATCAACATCTGGCACTTCGAGCACCTGGCCAAGCTGTGCCTGCTCACCGGCGGAATCCTCACCTACGCCTACAGCATCGAGCACTTCATCGCGTGGTACTCGGACAACCCCTACGAGTGGGGCATCTTCGTCAACCGCGCCACGGGCGACTACAGCTTCGTGTTCTGGACGATGGTGACCTGCAACTGCATCATCCCGCTGGTGTGGTGGAAGAAGTCGATGCGCACGAACATCTACGTGCTCTTCGTCGTCTCCATCTTCATCAACATCGGGATGTGGTTCGAGCGCTACAACATCATCGCCAGCTCGCTCGCCCACCAGTTCGACCCCGGGGCCTGGGTCCACTACGCCCCCTCCTGGGTTGAGCTGGGCATCCTGCTGGGCTCCTTTGCCTGGTTCGGCATGTGGTTCCTGCTCTTCGTCAAGGTGATGCCCGCCGTGGCCATCGCCGAGATCAAGGAGCTGCTGCCGCCTCCCCTCAAGCACCATGAGGAGGCCGCGTGAGCTCCTCCAACATCAAGGGCGTGTTCGCCCACCTCGACACCCTCCTGACGGGCATCGAGCGCCTCCGCAAGGCGGGCTACAGCGACTTCACGGTGACCTCTCCGATCCCGCGCCACGAGATCGAGGAAGCCATCTACGAAGGTCGCCCCAGCCCGGTGCGCTGGTGGACGCTCACCGGCGGGCTGACCGGCGGCACGGTGGGCTTCACCCTCGCCTCCCTCAGCTCGGCGGTCTGGCCGATGACCCTCCCCGGCGGCAAGCCGGTGGTCTCGGTGCCGCCCTTCATCGTCATCACCTTCGAGTGCACCGTGCTCTTCGGTGGCCTGATGACCCTCCTCGGGCTCATCTTCCACTGCCGACTGCCGGCCTTCAACCTGGATATCGAGGTCTGCGACCCCCGCTACACGCTGGATCGCTTCGGCCTGGTCGTCCACGGGGTGGGCGCCGAGAAGATGGGCTCGGTCTCCGAACTCCTGAACAACGCCGGGGCCGATGAGGTCTCTGGCGCTGCGGAGGGCTGAGATGGTCACGCCTCCCCTCAAGCACATGGTCGTCTATGGCGCGCTGGGCACCGGCCTGGTGGGCTATGTCGGCTGGACCCTGGTCGAGTCCACGATGGGCTACCCGTGGATGACCTGGTTCATCGACATGATGGACGCCCAGTACGTGCGCGCCTACGAGCGCCCCATGGCCCAGCTCCCCGAGGGCGTGGTCTCGCGGAACATGTACGTCGCGAACTACGACCGCAACACCCCCGAGGGCCAGGGCCTGACCCACAAGTACACGGTGGACGAGGACTTCATCGCCAAGGGCGAGTGGAGCTTCAACACCTACTGCGTGCCCTGCCACAACAACGGCGGCACCGGCATGGGTCCGGTCACCGACAACTCCAGCGGCAAGCGCTTCCGCATCCCGGGCGTGGCGCTGGCTGGCGCGGGCGGCGTCGCGAAGACCCGGACCGACGGCTACATCTACCTGACGATCCGCAACGGCGGCGCGCTCATGCCGAGCTACAGCTGGGCGATGAGCGACGAAGAGATGTGGGCCGTCGTGTCCTACATCCGCACGCTGCCCGAGAGCAAGTACATCCCGCCGGCGCCTCCTGCTGACGCGCCGGAGGAGGGCTAGGCCATGAGCGTCCCCGGTATCCCAAACTTCGATCCGGAACCGCACTTCGCGCCCCGTGAGGCCCCCACCACCCTGGTCCGCGCCGCCCAGGTGCTGACGGTGGTGGGCGTGCTGAGCCTCATCGGGGGCCTGGTCGCGGGTGATCCCACCAAGACCCGCATCGCCTTCCTGGTGAACCTGGTCTACTTCACCGGCCTCAGCCTGGGCGGCCTCGCGTTCGCCATCGGCGCCACCCTCACCCTCGCCCGATGGTCGCGCCCCCTCAAGCGCATTGCAGAGGGCATGCTCCTCTACATGCCGGTCCTCTGGGTCCTCGTGCTGGTCTTCTTCCTCACGGGCGGTCTGGAGCTGTATGAGTGGAACACCCACCCGGAGGTGGTGCACGGCCACAAGGCCATCTGGCTGGTCGGACCCTTCATGGTCGGGCGTCAGCTCTTCACCCTCGGGTTGCTGACCCTGCTGGGCATGGCCTACCTGCGGGCCAGCCTGCGCCCCGATCTCGGCGTGGCCGGCGCGGCGCTCGGCGACAAGGCCCCCGCCTGGTGGTCCCGCATCAACGCCGGCTTCGGCGACGCAGACGCCGAGGTCGCCGAGGCCCAGAGCCGCATGACGCTGCTCTCCCCGTTCATCGGGATCGGCTTCGCGCTCACCCTGACCTTCTTCGCCTTCGATGTCTCGATGTCGCTGGCCCCCCACTGGTACTCCAACATGTTCGGCGGCTGGTTCTTCATGAGCTGCTTCCTGCTGGGCATGGTCTGGCTGGGTCTGCTGTCCCTGGGCTTCCGGGACTGGCTGGGCATCACGAAGTACCTCAAGGGCTCGGTGTACCACGACCTCGGCAAGCTCATCTTCGGCTTCACGATGTTCTGGGGCTACACCTTCTACGCCCAGCTCCTGCCCATCTGGTACGGCAACATGACCGAGGAGATCGGCTTCCTGCTGGTCCGCTTCTCCCTGGAGCCGTGGAGCACGATGACGGTCATCGTGGGCACGATGGTCTTCCTCATCCCCTTCATCACGCTGCTGTCCCGGGGCATCAAGAAGCTCCCGATGGGCTTCTCCATCGTCCTGAGCATCAGCGCCACGGGCCTGCTGCTGGAGCGCTTCCTGGTCATCGCGCCCAGCGTGTGGACCGAGGCGACCCTGCCGGTGGACGTGTTCTCCATCGGCATCACGGCGGGCTTCCTCGGCGGCTTCCTGTGGGTGGTGACGAAGTTCCTCTCGTCGGTCCCGGCGATGCCCATCACCGACCCCTACATGAAGCCCAACCCCCTGGATGTCCACGCCCACAGCCTGGACCACGACCCGGCGCACGCCCACTGATTCGGGCGGGTTGCGGTTGTCGAGGGCTCCCCGCGAGGAGCCCTCGCTGCTTCAGTAGTTCATCAGGACGTGGTCCTCGTGCAGGCCCGCCCCGATGAGCATCGCGGTGATCTCCTCGACCATGCCCTTGACCCCGCAGAGAACAGCGACCGCGTCGTTGACGGTGGGATACGGCGCATCTCGGTAGGCGTGCTGGACGTAGCCGGTCTTCCCGGTCCAGCCGGTTCCCTCGGGCCGGGAGATGACCGGGACCACCGTGAGGCCGCGGGCCCGCCAGTCGTCGAAGTGGTCCTGCCAGGCCATGCGCGCCGGGGTGCGGGCGCCATAGAACAAGGTGGCCCGGTGCCCGCCCCAGGAACGCGACTCGATCACCGAGCGGACAGCGCTGATGCCGCTTCCGGTCGCGAACAGCAGCGCGTCGCGCCCCGCGAGCCGCGTGACGTCGAAGCCCTTGCCCATCGGCGCGCTCATGGCGACCGTCGCGCCGGGCTCCAGTGCGCAGAGGGCCGCAGACACGCCGCCGCCCCGCTGGACGAGGAACTCCAACGTGTCCTGACCCGGCGCGGACGCGATGGCGAAGAAGCCCGGCTTGTCCTCACCCAGGCGAAGCTGGACGAACTGCCCGGGGATGGTGTAGCCGCCGAGCAGGTCCGGGTGCCCGGGATCGAGGGTGAGGTGATGGTGATCGTCGGCCACCAGGCGGTTCTCGACCACCGTGACGTCGTGGAAGGACATGGTTTCTCCTGCGCGGGAGAGCCCCCCTATCGCGTCGGGGGCCGCCTGCGCATCCTCCGCCTCAGCGCGGCCGCATCCGCTGGGCCTGCCGCAGGCCGTCCTGGAAGCGCGGCTCCTTGGGCCGCAGCTCCAGCGCCCGCGCCCAGCAGTCCATCGCCCGCTCCTGCTCACCGGCCTCCACCGCCGCCGCGCCCTTCTCCGCGAAGAGCTCGGCGGTCCGCTCAATCATCTCGGCGTCGATGACCTCCTCCCGGTGCCGCCGCCGACGCGCCTCATCCCGGAGCACGTTGTAGGCCTGGGTGATCCGGCTCGCGATGTCCTCGACCGCCTTGAACAGCTCCCCCTCCAGCTTGGCGTAGGCGCCTCGGTTGAACTCCTTGCCCAGCCGGTCGTAGGCGATGTCCAGCTCGTGGGGAAGGCAGGCCCAATGCAGCTCCATGACGTCGAAGTCATGGTCGGTGTCGATCCGATCGGCCTTCTTGCGGATCCGGGCCACCACGGCGTCGTCCTCCGAAGCGGGCGCCGCGCCCCCCTGCGGCGCGACCCGCTCCAGGGTCACCAGGCCCAGCTCGACGAAGGTCAGCAGCGCCACGCCCACGGCCAGCGCGTCGTCCCCGGAGGCCTTGATCAGGTCCACCACGCGGGTGGGCTTTCGCCGCACCGACAGGAGGAGGCGCTGCTCCGCCCGGGTCCAGGAGCCGCTGGCCAGGAGATCGACGAAGGCCTCGTTCAGGACGACGAACTCCCGCTCCCGAGGCTTGAGCGCCGCCTGGAGGTTGGCGGCCGGCAGGCTGGCCGCGTGGCCCGCGAGCGCCCGGAACAGGAACGAGGTGACGTGCACCGGAGGCGGGAGGAAGTCCCCGTCCGGCAGGGTGTCCAGGGTGTGGAAGCGCCACTGCCCCTTGCGCAGGCCCAGGACGTGCTTGAACAGGAACTCGACCTGACGGCGCAACACCAGGTCGCGCTGCTCCGCGGTCAGCGCCCCCAGCTCGACGAGCGCCTCCCCCAGCCGCAGCCCCCGCTCCTCCATCAACGCCTCTGCGCGCGCCTGGGTGCCCGCGTCGACCTGCTTCGCTCGCCCCAGCAGCGCGCCGAGGGTCTCGCCCTCCTGGAGGGGGTCGCTGCGCCAGCCCACTGGACCGCCCTGGCTCCAGTACCCCAGCCGCTCGACGCCGTCGGGCTGGATGACGACGAGCACGCCCACAGCGCGCCTGACGGCCAGAGCGATGAGGGCATCCCGGAGGCTGCGGTCGCCGAGCGTGCCCGCGTGGTCGGCCTCCCCCAGCGTCGGGCGTGGGAAGCCGCGGGGGCCGTCTCGGTGGAACGCAGGAGGGGCCTCCGCAGCAGACGGCGGCTCGTCCAGGACCTCGTCGTCGGCTGCGTCGAGCGCGGCGGTGTCCTCCTCGGGGAGATCCTCCTCAAGGATCTCCTCCTCACGGATCTCCTCCGCAAGGTCCTCCTCCTCTGGGAGATCCTCCTCTGGGAGATCCTCCTCAAAAGCCTCCTGCTCCGGGCCCTCCTCAGGGGGGGTCTCCTCCGCAGGCGCAGCGACCTGGGCCCCGGGCTCGACGAGCGCGCCGCTCTCCACCAGCCATTCGCGGACCTCCTCGACCAGCCCCTCGACGCGCTCAGCGGCCTTCTTGAGCTTGGAGGGCATCTCGGGCATGCGCGCCGCGACCCCGCCGTCGGGCATGCGGTGGATGATCTGGCACGGAATCGGCCCGATCCGTCCCAGCACGGGCACCAGGACGTCGAGCTTGAACTCCGGGGCCAGCTCCCCCTCGACCGTACCTGGCGGCAACAGCACCGCGCCCTGGCTCAGCGAGCTGCGCCATTGGGTGAGGAAGTCCGAGAGCTTGCTGAGATCAAGCCGCGCGTGTCGGGTGGCCATGACCGCCTGCCGTCCTGGCTGTTGAGAGGGTCCACAGAGTTCTTTGATTCTGCCTGATCCATCGGCCGTCCCCTGCCCTCCTGCGCCGGTCGGCCCGTCGGAAACCGGCGACATCTCAAGGCACTGACCGGTCCGGACCGCCCCGCGGAGCCCCCTGTCGACCACACCCGCTGTGGCGCAGCGGCGCCCTCAAGCCTGCCGTGATATCCGTCCTGTCCACCCTTCGGACCCCCAGGAGCCTCTCATGGTCTACCAGACCTCTGACTTCCGGAACGGTATCAAGGTCCTGATCGACAGCCAGCCCTACGTGATGACCTACTTCCAGTTCGTCAAGCCGGGCAAGGGCACCGCGTTCACCCGGACCAAGCTCAAGAACCTCATCACTGGCAACGTCATCGAGCGCACCTTCCGCACCGGCGAGACCCTTGAGGCCGCCGACTGTGAAGATGTCAACATGCAATACCAGTGGCTTGACGGTGACATGTACAACTTCATGAACATGGAGACGTTCGAGACCGTCGGCATCCCGATCGAGATCATGTCGGGCACCGAGCTGTACCTCCTGGACAACCTGGAGTGCACGGTCACCATGTTCGAGGGCCGCCCGGTCGGCCTGGTGCTGCCCAACTTCATCGAGGCCGAGATCACCTACTGCGAGCCCGGCGTGCGCGGCAACACCGCCCAGGGCGCCACCAAGCCCGCCACCATCGCCCCCGGCGCCACCGTCCAGGTCCCCCTGTTCGTCGACCAGGGCGAGATCATCAAGGTCGACACCCGCGACGGCAGCTACGTCGGGCGGGTCACGAAGTAGCCTTGCTCGACGTGCCCGCCGGGTGGGTGCTGCGGCGCCGCGCCCGCGTGGTGCGCGCGATCCGGCGCTGGTTCCACAGCGCCGGCTTCGTCGAAATCGAGGCGCCGGCCCTCGTGCGCTCCCCTGCTTTGGAGGAGCACCTGGAGGCTCTGCCCGCTGGCGACGGCTGGCTCCACACCTCCCCCGAGTTCGCCCTCAAGCGGGTCCTGGCGGCCACCGACCTCTGCCGCATCTTCTCCATCACCCCTTGCTTTCGCGGTGAGGAGTGGGGGCCGCTGCACGCCACCGAGTTCACCATGCTCGAGTGGTACCGGGTCGGCGTGGACTACCGCGGCATCATGGAGGACACCTGCGGGCTGCTACGCGCCGCCGCCGCCGCCGTGGACGTCACCCTCCCCCCGGTCGAGCGCATGACCGTGGCCCAGGCCTTCGCCCGGTTCGCGAGTCAGTCTCCCGCGCAGGACCCCATCGAGCGGGCCCGGCTGTGGGTCAACGACGTAGAGCCTCAACTCCAGGCCCCCACCCTCGTCATGGACTACCCCGCCGACGAGGCCGCCTTCGCCGAGGTTCGGGGGGCGGTGGCCGAGCGCTTCGAGCTGTACTGGCGGGGCGTCGAGCTGGCCAACGCCTTCACCGAGCTGCGGGATCCCGAGGAGCTGCAGCGCCGGTGGCGGCACAGCAACCAGGCCCGCGCCGAGGCCGGACGCCCCCCCTACCTCGTCGACGAGCGCCTGGTCCAGGCCGTCGGGCAGCACCCGTTCTGCGGCGGCGCCGCCCTGGGGCTGGACCGCCTGGTCCTCCTTCTGCTCGATCAGACCGACATCCGCGACGTCCGGGTGGGCGGGTGAACGCGCTCCTGCTCCTGCTGCTCGCCTGCGACGCGCCCCCGACCCCCTCGGTGGACGCCGCGCATCGGCTCGCCGAGGCCCTGGCCGCCGAAGACCCGACCCGGTGCGCCGCCCTGATCGACGCCGAGCTGCGCGGCCACTGCGAGAACGCCCTGGGGGTGCCCTGCGAGGCCATCACCCCAGGGCCCTGGCAGGACGAGTGCTATTTCGCCCGCGGCGAGGCCCGGCTGGCCGAGGGGGCCTATCCCGACGCCCTCAGCGACTGCGTGCGCAGCGGGCCCTTCGGGCATGAGTGCTTCACCCACCTCTTCAAGGCGGAGCTGGGGCCCCTCGTCGCCGGGCTGTCCGGGGAGGTGGACGTCGCGTCGGCCACCGCCGCCGCGGAGGCGGTCGCCGCCCGCTACGTCGCCGCCGGAGCGGACACCTGGTCGCCTCCCTGGGGCTGGTGGTGGCGGGTCCTGCACCAACGCAGCGACCGCGTCGACCTCCTGCGGTGCGACGAGGCGCCCTCCGAGCAGCACCGGGCCTGCGTCCGAGGCGCCCGGGACTGGGTCGGTATCGCATGGTCCGACGCGCTGCGCGGCCGGCAGCAGCGCCTCTGCGCGGTGGCGCCGGACCAGCTCAACGCCATGGTCGTCGAGGACCCGGACCTCGCCTGGGCCCCACACCCCGATCTGGACGCCGTCGTGGCGCGCACCTGGGCCCAGGCGTGCGGCGCTATGCGCCCAACTCGTCAAGGACCTTGACCAACCGCTCGCGCTGCTCGTCGGTGAGCTGGTAGGCCACCCGCATGCCCGACTGCTCGCCCGCGGCGAGCGTGCGCCGACGCGACGACCAGACCACCACGCCATCCAGGCGAAGCGGGTCGTCGACCCCGGGGATGCGGATCTCGAAAGCACACTCCCGACCCTCGGAGAGGGGCTTCTCCGACTTGATGAAGGTCTCGCCGGTGTCCAGGTTCTTCCGGTACTCCTTGGCGAAGGACTGCGCGCTGCCGTAGGAGATGCGCAGCTTGGCCGGTTTGCGCTTCTTGGACGCGGGCTTCGGCGGGGCCGGCGCGGGGGCCGTGGCCTCCGGCTCCGGCTCCGAGCCGAACAGGTCCTCCTCCAGCAAGGCCGGTCGCCGGGGCTCCAGGCTGCTGTTGTCGACCGAGCCCAGGGCCTCGTCGAACGCGGACAACAGGTCGTCCCCGGGCCCCAGGCCGAAGCTGTCGTCGCCGCTGTCGGTGGAGGAGCCGAACAGGTCGTCGTCCGGATCTCCCCCCGCGTCGGCGAAGGGGTCGTCTCCGAAGTCCTCGAACGGGATGCGTCCGCCCGGCAGCGGCTCCCGGCTGATGGAGTCGTCGACCAGCAGGCCCAGCTCGGCGTCGTCGGCGGAGTCGTCGAACAGACTGTCGTCGCCGTCGGCCGGCCCGAGGTCCTCGAAGAGGTCGTCGTCGAAGCCGTCGAAGTCGCCGCTCTCGAGCTGGTCCAGGAAGGCCGCCGCCAGCTCGCCCTCGTCCACCTCGCCCATCTTCGGCTCGGCGCGGACCGGACCGGAGCGCATCGCGACCGACCGCTTCTGCTCGACCTCCCCTCGTTCAAAGGGGTCCGAGCGCAGGGCCGTGCCCACCTGCGCAGGGCCGGGCTGGGCCTCGAAGGGGTCGTCCTTGAAGAGGTCGTCGTCCGCGAAGGGGTCGTCGTCCGCGAAGGGGTCGTCGTCCGCGAAGGGGTCCTCCTCCTCGGCGAGCATCTCCAGGGCCTCGCCGCCCAGCTCGTCCATCTGGTCCAGGGCGACCGCAGGCGGAGGCGGCGGGGTGTCCAGGTGGATCATCGGCGTCGGACGCTCCTCCACGGTCTGGATGCCCTTCTCCTCGGAGCGCGAGTCCGTGGAGTCAAAGGAGTCGTCCACCTCGCCCAGGGGCTCGATGTCGAGCGCCTCCATCTCCTCAGGCTCGATCTCCTCGAGCGCGTCGACCTCGGGGAGCTCGTCCTCGTCCGCCGCCTCGGGGGGCGGGGCCTCGCCAGGCTTCTTGTCCTTGCGGCGGAACAGCCCGGTGAGCCGGGCCAGGGCGCCGGGCTTGTCGTCGGTGGCCGACGCCGCGCCCGCGGCGGCGTCGCCCGCGTCCGGAGCGGGGGCCACGTCCAGCCCCTTGGCCCGGCGGGCCTCCTCGGCGGCGATGTCCTCCTCGGTGGGCATGTGCGGGGTCGTTGCGTGCTCGGCGTAGTTCCGCAGGACGACCTGCTGCCGCTCGCCGGTGGCCCGGTCGGTGGCCGCGACGTGGAGCATGCCGTTGGCGTCGATGCGGAAGGTGACGTCGAGCTTGGGCTCCATGCGCGGCGCCGGCGCGATGCCGGTGAGGACGAACTCCCCCAGGAACTCGTTCTGCTTCGCCTGCTGGCTGCCGCCCTGGCGCACCGTGATGCGCACCCGGTCCTGGTTGTCCCGCGCGGTGGTGAACGTGCGGGTGCGGGTGATGGGGACCCGGCTGTTCCGCTCGATGATCGGCGAGAAGAAGCCGCCGGCAGCGTCGATGCCCAGGTCGAACGGGGTGACGTCGATGAGCAGCGCCTGGCCCTGCTCGGGGTTGTCCAGGGCGTGGGCGTGCACCGCCGCGCCGATGGCGACGACCTCCTCGGGGTGGACCGAGCGGGAGGGCTCCTTGCCGAAGAGCCCCGAGATGGCCTCGCGCACCCGCGGCATGCGGGTCTGCCCGCCCACGAGCACCACGTCGTCGATGTCCCCGATCTGGAGCATCGCCATGTTGATGGACTCGCGGGTGACCCCGATGGTGCGGTCGACGAGGTCGTTGACCAGCTCCTCGAGCTGGCTGCGGGTCAGGACCTCCTCCAGGTTGTCCCGGGAGGTGATGCGGGGGATGAGGATCGTGGCCTTGTCGGTGAAGGACAGCTCGCACTTGGCCCGCTCGGCGGCCTCCTTGAGGCGCTGGTGGGCGGTGCGGTCCTTGCGCAGGTCCACCCGGCTGCGGGTCAGGAAGCGCTCCGCAAGCCAGTCCACGATGCGGAGGTCGAAGTCCTCCCCGCCCAGATAGCTGTCGCCGGAGGTGGAGAGCACCTCGTAGACGCCGTGGGAGAGGTGGAGCACCGAGACGTCGAAGGTCCCGCCCCCCAGATCGTAGATGAGGATGTTCTTCTCGATGTCCTTGCGGTGCCCGTAGGCCAGCGCGGCGGCGGTGGGCTCGTTCAGCAGGCGCTCGCAGCGCAGGCCCGCGAGGTTGGCGGCCTCCATCGTGGCCGCGCGCTGGCCGTGGGTGAAGTAGGCCGGGACGGTGATCACCGCCTCGTCCACGGTGTCGTCCAGGGCCCGCTCCGCGATCTGGCGGGCCACCTGGAGCACGATGGCGGAGATCTCGACCGGCGACATCAGGACGTCGCCCATGCGGATCTGACACAGGCCGTCAGGGCCCTGTGAGATCTCGTAGGGCATGCGACGGACGGCCTCCTGGGCCTCCTCGGAGTCGAAGCGGCGGCCGATCAGGCGCTTGACGGCGTATGCGGTGTGATCCGGGGCCGTCAGGATGAGGTTCTTCGCGGCCTGCCCCACGACGTAGGTGCCGTCGGTCTTCTGGGACACGACCGAGGGCAGCACCTTGTAGCCCTTGTCGTCCGCGATGACCTTGGGACGCCCCTTTTCGAACACGGCGACGGCGGTGTTCGTGGTCCCGAGATCGATGCCGATCGTTCTGCCCATCGCGGCTCGTCCTCCTGGACCTTGAGCGCCTGCCTGCTGCGGTGCAGACTATACCTCTGCGGGGTCGGGGACATGGAACAGGGGGAGCTGCGGGCCGGCGTCGTCCTGGACCGGTGTCAGCGGATATTCACCTGTGAGGCACCCTTTGCAGGACCCCTCCCCTTCGTGGCCGAGCGCATCGTCGGCCTGCGCCGCGGACAGCCACGCGACGCTGTCGGTGCCGAGCCATGCGCCGAGGCGCTCAGGCGCCAATCGAGCCGCCAGCAGCTCGTCCGGATCCGGCAGGTCCACGCCGTAGAGGCAGGGCGCGCGCAGCGGGGGCGCGGCCAGGCGGAGGTGGACCTCCAAGGCCCCCGCCTCGGACAGCATGCGCCGCAGCGCCCGCGCGGTGTGCCCGGTGACCAGGGCGTCGTCGACGAGCACCACGCGCCGGCCGGAGCAGATCACGGGGACGGCCGCCATCGCCCGGCGGATGCGCTCCTCAGCGAGGGCGGCCGGGGACCGGCGGCTCAGCGACCCCACCTGCAGCAGGCCCGGCGCCAGGGGGAGCCCGCTGACCCGGGCGTAACCCACCGCGCAGGGCCACCCCCCTTGGGGGATCGGCACGACGACGTCGGCGCTGACCGGGGCCATCGTGGCCAGGCGCTCGCCGACGCGGACCCGCACCGCGTAGACCGAGGCCCCGCCCAGCTCGGCGTCCGCGCGCGCGAGCTGGAGGGACTCCAGGACGCAGCGGGCGGCTGGGTGGCGGGGCAGCGGCCGGATGGCGGCGACCCCGTTGGCGTCGGCGATGAGCACCTCGCCCGGCGCCAGCTCGCGGACCCCGCGGGCGCCGTGGGCGTGCAGCGGGCCGGTCTCGGTGGCGAAGACCCGCGCCCCCCCCAGCCGGCCGGTGGCGAGGGTGCGCAGGCCGAAGGGATCCCGGGCGGCGACGAGGTGGTCGGGGGTGAGCAGCAGGATCGCCCAGCCGCCCCGCAGCCGGGACAGCGCGTCGACCAGCCGGTTGATCACCGTGGTCTGCGCCGAGCGCGCCATCAGGTGCATCACCAGCTCCGCCTCAAGCCCGGTCTGGAGCACCGCGCCCTCGTCCTCCAGCTCCCGGCGCAGCGCACGGGCGTCGACCAGGCTGCCCTCGAAGGCCAGGCCGAGGGGCTGCCCCCGACCCGAGGCCAGCAGGGGCCCGGCGGGCGCGAGCGGCGTGACCGCCCAGCTCCGGGTCGCCGCGATGGCGCCGCTGTGGCCGGCGCGGTCGTCGGGGGGCCGGAGGTCCGGCGGGAGGGTGTCCCGCACGAGGCGCGCGCCGTCGGTGGACACCATCGCAGCAGCCTGCCCGCCGCGATGGACCAGGCCGCTCAGGAGGGTGCACGCCTGCCGGCAGGCGTCGGGGTCGCCGTGGACGCCCACGAGGCCGCCTTGCTCCATGCGACCGCTGGTTGACGGGTTCAGGCGCATCCGCCGGGTCATAGCTGGCCCCTGCGGGCGGGTCAAGCTTGCGCGCGGGCCCGCGCCGTGTCAGATTCGGCCTGCTGGGGACGTGGCGGAATCGGTATACGCGCTTGACTCAAAATCAAGTGGCCTCAGGCCTTGTGGGTTCGAGTCCCACCGTCCCTATTCAGCTGAACCGGGAGAAGTCCGGCGCGCGCTTCATGAAGAACGCGCTCGCCGCCTCGGCGAACTCCTCCGAGCCGAGCCGCGCCATGAACTGCGCCCCCTCGGCCCGCATGGCGGCCTCTACGGCGGCGTGGGTCCCCTGCCGCATCAGGGCCTTGGTCTGTCGCACGGCCGACGGCGGCAGCGCCGCCATGGCCTCGGCCTTCTCCATCGCGACCTCCCGGAGGCGCTCGTGCTCGACCTTGCGGGTCAGGATGCCCAGCGCCAGCGCCAGATCGGCGTCGAAGCGCTCCCCCAGCAGCAGGGCCTCCCCCACCCGGGCGTGCCCGGCCATGCGGGGCAGGATGAAGCTGGAGCCGGCCTCGGGCACCAGGGCCAGGTTCACGAAGGGCATGCGGAAGACCGCGCGCTCGGAGGCGTAGACGAGGTCGCAGTGCAGCAGCATCGTGGTGCCGACCCCCACCGCCGCCCCGCCGACCGCCGCCACGATGGGCTTCTCAAAGCCCGGGAGCGTGCTCAGGAAGCGAACCACCGGGCTGTCCGGGCCGGTGGGCGGGTTCTGCACGAAGTCCTGGAGGTCGTTCCCGGCGCAGAACGCGTCGCCGTCCGCGGTGATCAGCACCACCCGCACCTCGGGCTCGGCGGCGGCGCTGTCCAGGGCGTCGCAGATCGCGGTGTACATCGCCAGGCTGAGGGCGTTCTTGCGCTCGGGGCGGCTGAGGCGGACCTCCAGGATGGCGCCCCGGCGGTCCACGCGGACGTTGCTGTCGGACATGTCGATCTCCAGGGGGGCCTGGCCGAGGCCCGCTCCACCGCTCTGTATCCGGCCGCGGCGGGCGCCGCGTCCCCCCTTGTGATCCCCGCCCAACGGGATACCTGGACGCCCGGAGGATCCCGCCATGCGCTTGAGCCTGCTGCTCCTCGCCCTGGCCACAGGGTGCAACGCCGTCTCGGGGGACGTCGACGGCGATCCGGTCGACATCGACGACGCCTTCTACATCGAGGACGACAACGCCTTCGGCGACGACGGCCTCATCCAGGTCTTCCTGCTGGGGATCCCGGACGCCTGCGCCGTCACCGCCGAGTTCCTGGACGACTTCGACGACGCGGACTCCCCCTCCGAGCGCGCCGACGCCTGGAAGGACAACTTCCCCGAGGAGTTCTGGGAGTTCCAGGTCTGGATCCGGGTGGACGACGTCGACGACGAGCTGGCGGGCCAGGAGCTCGACGGCATCGACTGGGACGACGCCCTGGAGTCGGACGACGAGGTCGGCATCCTGGCCCGGCGCTACCACGACCACCCCGACGACGAGAGCTTCTCGTGGTGGGGCGCGTTCACCGGCGACGCCACCGACTACTACGAGACCTACCGCAGCGACGACGGTGACGCGAAGATCAGCGGGCACTCGCCGGGCGAGTCGATCCGCGGCAGCTTCGGCACGACGATGGTCGACGCAGACGGTGACGACGAGGGGGAGATCACCCTTCGCTTCTCGGCGCAGCGCTGCCGGGACGTCGAGGACGAGCTGTTCGACTGACATCGGCGAGTCAATCGCCTCTCGTCACCGATCGGATATTGTTGACATGTCATCTCGTTGGAGGTCTGCATGTTGACCTTGCTCCTTTGCCTGACCGCGCACGCCCAGGAGACGGGCACGCCGGCCGCCGTCTCCGGGACCGAGGCGGGCACCACCAAGAAGCTCGGCGTCGGCGCGACCGTCGGCTACCCCCACCAGGTCACCCTCAAGTACGCCATCAACGACAAGGCGGGCATCGCCGGCTACCTGGGCGCCAACACCTCCATCGACTGGGCCATGCTCCGCGTCCAGTGGGAGCAGGACTTCTACAACATCGGTGACTGGGGCTTCGGGCGCCTCGACATCTTCTGGCAGGCCGGCGTGGTCCTGCGCATCCAGCCCGACGCCATCGGCCCCGGGGGCGGCGGCGGCGCGGGCGCGCGGCTGCGCTTCAAGGAGGTGCCCGCCGAGGTGTTCGGCGAGCACGGCATCTACGGGTTCCCCACCGCAGCGCTGGATCGCGATCTGGCGTGGATCGGCATCACCAGCAGCTACGGCGGGCGCTGGTACTTCTAACGGCAGCTCGTGTTGGCGGCGCCCGGCGTGCCATAGTCGCCGCTGGAGCCGATCGCGGTGGTCGATGCGCACCAGTTGGCCGCGTCGTCGTTGTCCGAGGCGGTCAGCAGGGTGGGCTCGAGCTGCCAGGACACGCCAGCCGCGGTCTGGTTGCTCGTATAGGGGCTGGCCGCGTCGAGCGCGTTGTCGTTCGTCTCGTCGGCGGCGCGCTTGAGGATGACCTGATCGCCGCTGTTGCCCAGGTTCAGACCCCCGAACCAGGCGTCCGCGGTGAAGTCGGTGTAGCCCCACTGGCTCCCGTCGGACTTGCCGAGCACCGCGTAGCCGCCCGCCGCGACCACGACGTCCGTGGACAGGCTGACCTGGTTCTGGTTGTCGTCCTCCAGGATGAGGTTCAGCAGGCTGACGGTGCCCGAGGTGGTGTTGTAGACCTCGATCCACTCGTTGTAGTTGTCGTCGCCCACCGCCGGGTTGAACATGATCTCGGTGACGATGACGTCGCCAGTGGCCATGTCAGCGACGCAGACGTCGGCGCTGCAGGGCGGCACGTAGTGCACGTAGCCCTGGAAATCCTCGGCGCTGCGGGGAGCCAGCTTGTAGTCGCCGTAGCTGAAATACAGCATGCCGGTGACGGAGGTGAACGTGTCGTTCTCGCTCAGCGCGCCGACGTCGTAGATGAGGTCGTCCACCCGCAGCGAGCCGTCCAGCTCCCACTCCCCGAAGCCGAGGTCGGGGTTGGTGACCGTGACGTTCTCCACGGTGATCAGGGAGCCCTCGTAGCTCTCGGCGGTGGGGCCGTCGGCGAGCTGGGTGAGGGTGAGCACCTCGGGCGCGGGCAGGGTGTTGCCCTGCGAGACGACGGTGATGTCCTCGGCGGCGTTGACCAGCAGCTCGGTGAGGGTGTCGCCCTCCTCCTCGGAGGCGTACTCCTCGACCACGCCGGCGATCATGACCTCGTCGCCGGCCAGCAGGCCCGGGGCCTCGAAGTCGGCGTTGTAGTAGACGTAGATGCCGCTGTACGGGCCGGTGTTGCCGTCCAGGACGTGGACGCCGAACCAGGCCTCGTCGTGGGCGACCCAGCCCTCGATGGTCACGGGGTCGCCGACGGCGTACTCGCCCCGCTGGATGCGGGCGATCTCGCTGTCGGTGTCGGCGTCGCTGTCCGCGTCGGCGTCGCTGTCCGCGTCGGCGTCGGCGTCCGCGTCGGTGTCACTGTCGGCGTCGGCGTCGGTGTCGGCGTCACCTTCGACGCTGGTGTCGTCGGTGCCGGAGTCATCGGCGTCCTTGTCGCCGCATCCGAGTGCGACGAGCGGGGCCAGCAGGCTCACAAGACGAAGCGTGCGGGTCATCGGTACTCCTCCTGTCCGCCATCGTGGCGGTCGATCATGAGAAAGGCAGAGATAACGCCCTCAAGGGGCGACCCGCGTAACGGAATGGTGGCATTCCTGCCCCGGGGGAAGTCAGCGGCGCGCTACCACCGCCCCTTCATGGACCAGCGACCCGCCGAGTGTTTGACCACACCCTCGCGGCCGAGCTTGCGCAGCACCGCGGTGACCTCGTCGCCGGCCAGGTCCTTGAACGGGGCCCGGTGCCGCGCGCCGGCGATCAGGATGGCCTCCTTGAGGCCGGTGGAGCCATAGGAGGACAGCCGGTCGAGGACGTCCTCGCGGATCCACTGCTCGCGCCGCTCGTCCTTCTGGCTGGTCGGGGTCGGGGCGCGGGTGCGGCCCTCGCTGGCGCCACCGCTGCTGCTGGATCGCGTGGTGGTGCGGCGACGGCGCCGCTCGTCGGGCGCCTTGTGGGAGTCCGGCACGTCCGCCCTCTGCACGCGGACCTTGCGGGAGGCCGTGCCGGGCTGGGGCGGGTCGTGGGGGGTGTCCTCGAAGGCCTCCACCAGCGACGCGAGGCGCTCCCGGGCGCCTTCCGCCAGCGCCTCCTCCTCGGCGCGCGCGGCCAGCTCGAGGCGGAACGCGTCAGGGATGTGGCTGGGATCCACCTCGGCCAGCTCGTCCAGGAAGCCCTCGAACAGCCCCCCGTCGGGCAGGTCCCGCAGCTCTCGGAACATCTGCTCGGAGAACCTGGCCAGATCGCGGGTGAGCGGCTTGGGCAGCCCCTCGCACTCGGCCAACGCGAGCAGATCCGACAGGGTCTGGACGTGAAGCTGGACCAGCGGCCGCCGCAGCACGTCCTGGGTGAGCACCATCAAGGTCATGCCGTCAGCCGTCCTGAGGCCGGCGACCTTTGCCTTGCGTCCAGGGGTCATGGGAGCTTCTCCTTCCGACAGGGCACCACCATAACAACGCGAGCGTTCAATCGTCAGGCGCCGCGCGCTTCGACCGGCTACTCCCTGGGACGGACGTCACGGTCCCGGATCCAACCAGAGGGAAACATGCGCATCACCAAGGTCTACACGCGAGGCGGGGACTCGGGCAACACCAGCCTCGTCGGTGGCGCCCGCGTCCGCAAGGACCACCCCCGGATCGAGGCCTACGGCACGGTGGACGAGCTGAACGCCATCGTCGGGCTGGTCCGCACCTTCAACGCCCGCTCTGACGCGGATCCCGATCGGATCGCTGAGCTGGATCGCATGCTCCACACGATCCAGAACGACCTGTTCAACCTGGGCTCGGACCTCGCCACCCCTGCCGACAAGCGCTGGGAGGGCATGTATCGGGTCGGCGACGACGACGTGGCCCGGCTGGAGGGCTGGATCGACCACCTCAACGCCGAGCTGGGCCCCCTCAAGGAGTTCATCCTGCCCGGGGGCGGTCCGGTCGGCGCCTTCTTCCACCAGGCCCGCACGGTGTGCCGCCGCGCCGAGCGCGACACGATCCGCCTCATGGAGCAGAGCGAGGACGTGGGCCTGGGCCCGATGCGCTACCTCAACCGCCTGAGCGACTACTTGTTCGTCGCCGGTCGGTGGGCGGCGAAGAGCCTGGGCGAGCCGGAGTACCTGTGGGAGCGCCCCGGGCAGCGCTGAGTCACCAGGTGAAGGTCACGCCCACCGTGGGGTTGCCGTCGAGCAGGATGCCCCAGGTGCCCACGCCCACGCCCAGCAGCAGCACGCCGCCGCTGGCCATCACCAGGGTGTTGGTGAGGGTCTTGGCGGCGTAGAGGTCGGTCTCGTTGGTGGCCGCGTCGAACTGCTGGCGGGCCGGGAAGGACGCCGCGTAGACCCCGCCTGCGGCCAGCAGGGTGGCCCCGCCCAGCACGATGAGCGGGGTCTTGGCCGGCGGGCGCTCCCGCTGGATCAGCGTGACCTCGTCGGAGGTGTAGCCGCCCGCCAGGACCTCGTCGTCCTTGCCCCGGCGGCGCTCTTCCTTGCGCTCGGCCTTCTCGCGGTCGGCCTCTTCGCGCTGCTCGTTGATGGACTGGGTCTGGTCGCGCAGCAGGCGATCGGGCAGGGCGTTGCCCTCGATCAGCCAGCTCGCCCGCACGCTGTTGTCCGCGCCGACCTGCTGGATGAGGTGGAAGCGCTCTGTGGTGGCGGAGGCGTCCTCCAGGGGGCGGCCGTCGATGAGCAGCTTGCTGTTGGCGGGCACGCTGAGCTGCTTGCCGGGCACGGGCTCGGTGGGGCTGCCCTCGTAGGGGGCGGCGGCCTCGTAGAGGCGGTAGGTGCTGGAGGCCTGGGAGACCTCGCGGATGTCCCACTCGAAGGTCGGATCCAGCTCGCGCGCGGTGCGGAACCACAGCGGGGCCTGCTGGGGCTCGTCGCCCCGGGCGTAGTACACCCCCAGCATGCGGTAGACGTTGGCCAGCATCTGCGGCGGCAGGGGCTCGCCCATGCACACCAGGCCGGCCTCCAGGCTGGCGCCGGAGTTCATCAGGGGGGCTTTGTCATCCGCCCGGATGGCCTGCATCATGGTGTTGGTGTCGCTGAGGAGCTGGTCGACGGTGTAGCTGCTGCCGCACTCCGCGTAGGCGGAGCCAGGGATGAGCAGCGCCGCAGCCAGCGCGAAGGGCATCCAGCGAAGTCGCACGGCGTTCACCTCTCAGGGCTCGTCGAGAATATCAGAGATCGGCCGCAGCCACGCGATGGGCTGGTCGGCGTCGACCGCGCCGCCGTCCTCGACCGCCCAGCGCTCCAGCACGCAGTGCTCAGGGGCCAGCAGGGGCATGAAGGTCTTCATGACCTCCAGCAGGCCGATGGTGGCGCGGCGCTCGACGGTGTCGCCCGGCCGCACGAAGGGGGGGTCGTTGGGCGCCGGGGAGCGCCACACCGTGCCGGACATCGGGGCGCGCAGGCCCAGCAGGCCCTCGGACCGACCGGCGGCGGCGCGCTGGACGGCGGCGCCCGCTCCCGCAGCGGGTTCGTCCAGAGCGAGCAGGCGCTCCCCGCGCTGGACCGGCGCCGGCCCGGCGCGCAGCTCGGTGGCGACGCCGTGGACCCCCTCGGGCGCGAGCACGCGCAGGGGCTCGCCCACCCGCTCGATGGTGCCGAGCAGGGTCCCCTCCCCCACCAGCGCGCCCTCGGCCAGCGCCGGGCGCCAGGTCCCCACGGTCGGCGCGAGCAGCTGCTCATCGGGGTCCAGCACCGCGGTGAGCGCGGCGGGCACGGCGCGGGCGTCCACGACGTCCCGGACGCGGGGCGAGAGCGCCTCCAGGTCATGCAGCGCCCAGATCCGGGGGTTCTTCACCCGCCGGTAGCCGATGGACTGGTACGCCGCCTCGACCACCACCTCCAGCCAAGCCCGCAGCTCGGCCACCGGCACGATCTCGTCGGTGTCCATGCGCGAGGCCGAGGCCACCGGGTCCATGTCCGCCTCGATGCGGGCGGCGGTCTCGGTCATGCCCTGCTCGATCTCGGCGCGCTCGGCCGGGTCCTGGGTGGCGATCTCGAAGTTGTCGTCCAGCTTGGAGTTGTAGGTGGCGATGGCCAGGGTGCGGCCCTCCATCACCGCCTGCCGGGTGATGGGGGTGGAGAGCTGGAGCACGGGGTCGTAGGGGTGGCCGGCCATCGCGTAGTAGCCGGCGCCCGAGGCCTTGCGCAGCAGCACCGTGAACATGGGGGTCTGGTTGGTGGAGTTGGTGTAGATGAGCGAGCTGCCGTAGCCCAGGAGCCCCCGCGCCTCCGCCTCGACCCCGATGTCGAAGCCGCCGATGTCCTGGAGCCAGATCATGGTCAGGCCGTCGGCGTCACAGGCCCGGGAGAACGCCGCGAGCTTGGCGATGCCGTCGCGGTAGAGGATGCCCCCCGCCCGCTTGGCGCCGGGCTGGGTGGGGTGGTCGGTCGGGGCCTGGTTGTTGGCCAGGATCCCCACCCACAGGCCCTGGACGCGGGCCACCCCCACGATGATCTCCTGGCCGGTGTGGGGCAGCACCTCGTGGAACAGCGAGCCGTCCACCAGCCGGGCGATGACCTCGCGCACGTCGTAGGTGTGGCGGTGGTTCACCGGGAAGAGCTGGGGCAGCTCGGCGGGCGGCAGGCGCGGCGGGGTGGGCCGCTGGCCGTGGCGGTAGAAGGCCACCGCCGTGGTGGGGAGCCGCTCGATCTCGCGCCGGATGGCCGCGATGCAGGTGGGGTCGTCGGGCACCCGCACGTCCGCGCAGCCCGACTGGCCGACGTGCACCTCAGGCCCGCCGATGTCGAGGGAGGTCAGCGCCTGGGACTTGGCGCCCTTGATGAGCGCCGCCCCCGCGATGACCATGTAGGCCTGTTCGGTCATGTAGACCCGGTCCGAGATGATGGGCATGTACCCACCCCCGGCGATGCAGTCCCCGAACACCCCGGCGATCTGGGGCACGCCCTCGGCCGAGAGCAGCGCGTTGCGCTTGAAGATGAAGCCCGCCCCGGTGCGCCCGGAGAAGGAGTTCGCCTGCTCAGGCAGGAACAGGCCCGAGCAGTCCACCAGGTAGATGACCGGCAGGCGCAGGCGCTGGGCCAGCTCCTGGGCGCGCTGGATCTTCTCGGGGGTCTTCGGCCACCAGGCCCCCGAGGCGATGGTGTTGTCGTTGGCGATGACGATGGTCCAGCGGTCGCACACCCGCACGAACGCGGTGACCACCCCCGCCCCCGGGGCCAGCCGTCGGCTGCCCTTGAACGCGCGGCCCCAGTTGACCAGGGAGCCGAAGGGCCGCACCGCGCTGCCCGCGTCCTTGAGCAGGTCGATGCGCTCCCAGGTGGTGAGCTTGCCCTTCTGGTGGACCCGGTCGGCGTACTTCTGGCCCCAGCCGGCCTGGACGACCGCCAGCTTCTCGGCCAGGGCCCCGTCCAGCACGGCCATGTGCGCGGCGTTCTCGTCACGCACGGCCTCGCCGAGCAGCTCGTCCACCGCGACCCCGAGGGGCCGAAGGTCCATGCGCGCCATGCTGTTCAGCCCTCCAGGATGCGATCGAGGGTGGTGGTGTCGTAGTCCCCGGCGCGGAAGTCCGCGTCGGCCAGGACCTCCAGCGCCAGCGGGATGGTGGTGGAGATGCCCTCGACGCGGCAGGCCCCGAGCGCCGCCTCCATGCGCGCGATGGCCTGGGCCCGGTCGGCGCCGTGGGCGATGACCTTGCACACCATCGAGTCGTAGTGGGGGGACACCGCGTCCCCCGCGCGCAGGTGGGTGTCCACCCGCACGCCCGGCCCCTGCGGCAGCTCCAGCCGGGTGATGCGGCCGGGGGTGGGCCTGAAGCCCTGGGCGGGGTCCTCGGCGTTGACGCGGACCTCGATGGCGTGGCCCTGCATGCGGACGTCGGCCTGCGTCAGCGGCATACGGTGGTTCGCGGCGACGCGGAGCTGCAGCTCCACGAGATCCAGGCCGGTGACCATCTCGGTGACCGGGTGCTCGACCTGCAGGCGGGTGTTCATCTCCATGAAGTAGAGGTCCCCGCTGCGATCCCGAAGCATCTCGATCGTGCCCGCCGAGCGGTAGCCCAGCCGCGCGGCGATGCCCGCGACCAGCCCGCCGACCTCGGCCCGCTGGGCGTCGCTGACCGCCGGAGAGGGCGACTCCTCGATGAGCTTCTGGTGCCGCCGCTGGATGGAGCACTCCCGCTCGCCCAGGTGCAGGCCGTTGCCCCAGGCGTCGACCAGGATCTGGAACTCGATGTGCCGCCCGCCGACGATGAGCTTCTCGAGGTAGAGCTGGTCGTCGCCGAAGGCGCTCAGGGACTCGGCGCTGGCCTGTTCGAAGGCGGCCTGGAGCTGGTCCGGGGCGAAGACCCGGCGCATGCCGCGCCCGCCGCCGCCCGCCGCCGCCTTGAGCAGCACCGGGTAGCCGACCCGCTCGGCCTCGACCGCCGCGGCGGCCACGTCAGACACTGGCCCCGGCGAGCCCGGGATGAGGGGCATGCCCAGCGCCCCCATCGTCTCGCGGGCCACGATCTTGTCGCCCATCAGCGCGATGACCGCGCCATCGGGGCCGATGAAGGTCAGGCCCAGGGCCTCGCAGCGGGCGGCGAAGGTGGCGTTCTCGGACAGGAAGCCCCACCCGGGGTGGACGGCGGTGGCGCCGGTGGCCCGGGCGGCCTCCAGCAGGGCGTCGGCGTCGAGGTAGCTGGTCGCGGAGCGGCTGCCGCCGATGACGACGCGCTCGTCGACCTCCTTGAGCCAACCCAGGTCGGCGTCGGCGTCCGAGGCCACCGCGACGACGCCGATCCCCATGCGCCGGGCGGTGCGGGCGACCCGCGCCGCGACCTCGCCCCGGTTGGCGATGAGGATGCGGCGGAACATCAGCCCCCCAGCTCAGCGGCGATGAGCGAGCGGGCGAGCTTGCCGTCCACCTCGCCCTTGTGGGCCTTCATCACGGCCCCCATGACGCGGCCGATCTGCTTGGGGTCCGCCGCGCCGGTCTCGGCGATGGCCGCCTTCACCCAGGTGAGGGTGGTGGCCTCGTCGGCCAGCTTGGGCAGGTAGCCCTCGATGATGACCATCTCGGCGCGCTCGCCCTCGGCCAGCTCGGGGCGACCGCCGGCGTCGTACGTCTGGGCGGCGTCCTCGCGCTGCTTGTAGAGGCGGCGCAGGATCTGGACGGCGTCGTCGTCGGTCACCTCGCCGCGGCCTGACTTCTGGGCCTCGATGAACGCCGCGCGCAGCATGCGCAGAGCGCCGGTGCGCTCCTTGTCCTTCGCGCGCATGGCGTCCTTGAGATCGGCGCTGACCTGCTGGATGATCTGACTCATGGGTCCCTCCGGGAGACCCTTCCCCTATCCGGGTTCGCCGTCCGGCGCCTCCCGGTCCGGGTCCCGGAGCAGCATCAACACCAGCCCCACCAGGGCCAGGGCCAGCACCCCGACGCCCACCATCCCGACGGTGCGATCGACCGGGCTGGAGGTCTCCTTGAGGACCTCGGGACCCACCGTGCCCACGCCCAGCTCGCCGCGGACGAGCAGCGCCGAGAGCATGCTCAGGTCGTAGTCCGGGCGGCCGACCGAGGGCTTGCCGTACCACAGGGTGGCGCCCCCCTCTGGCGCCACGGCCACCACGCTGACCGCGGGGGCCCAGACCTTGGCGCTGATCGGCCCCAGAGGCTGGTCGTCGCCGTTGGAGACGAGCAGCTCCAGGGTGTCGGTGACCTGCTCGCGCAGGTCGATGTAGAGCACCGCGCGGCCGTCGTCCGGGCCGTTGACCCATGTGGTGTTCAAGGAGGAGCCCACCACGGCCACCCGCCGCGAGAACACCGAGGAGTCGGTCTCCAGGCGCAGCATGGTCGGGCGGGTGCGGAACGGGAGGGTGACCTTGAGCCGGGAGCGCCCGGCCTCCTCGACGCGGCTGACGGTGGTCTCCAGGGCCACCCGGTCGACCCGGTCGATGACGTAGGGCACCTGGAAGCCCTCGGCGTCCACGATGCGCAGCTCGGTGAGGCCGCCGCCGGCCACCGCCAGCAGCTCGGGGGGCAGGGTCCACCGGGTGGGCAGGCCCGCCTGGGGGGCGGTGAGCGCGCGGGAGGCCTCGTACCCGGAGATGTCGGCTGCGGCCCCCCGCAGCAGGGCCTGGGGCATTACCGCTGCGGGGTTGTAGCCCGGGTTGGGCCGCCAGCTCGCGGGGGTGATGCGGGGCGGGTCCTCGCGCAGCAGCTCGACGATGGCGTGCCCCAGGTCGTGGCTGGCCGGGTCGGGGGTGGCGGGGGCCGCGTAGAGGGTGTGGGGCCCGGGGCCGGCGTCGAGCACCAGGAGCTGCCGGTTGCGGGCGGTGGCGGTGGCCCCGGTGACCTTCAGCGCAGGGTCGCGCCCGTCAAGGATCCGCAGCTCCAGCCGGTCCCCCAGGCCAGACGACCGCAGCGGGAGCCGGGTGTGGTCCAGGGTGGCGCCCCCCAGGCTCAAGCGCTCGATGGGGCCGTCGCCGACCTCGCGCATCGACAGGGCCAGGCTGTCGGAGATGGCCGGGGAGTACACTTCGACCGATCGGTCGAACCGCGGGTCTGAAACCTCCAGCTCCAGCTCCGTCAGCTCCAGGCCCGCCGCCGGCAGCGGGATCGTGTAGCTGGAGGTGCCGGACGCCAGGTACTCGGGCCCCTCGACGGACAGGTCCAGGGAGAGGGGCCGCACGTCGGCCTGGGCGGTCCAGCACACCTCGAGGTCCCGCCAGCGCAGGGCGTCGGGGGCGACGACGTCGTAGACGCCGGGGGGCAGGTTGGGGAGCTGGATCTCGTAGTTCTCGCGCTCCTGGTGGGCGATGTTGGCCCGCCATAACAGGCCCTCGGCCACCTTGCGATCCCCCTCGTAGACCGCCACGTCCATCGCGAACGCGCCGCCGGAGAAGATGCCCCGGTGGAAGCTGCCCGAGCCGATGCGCAGCCGGTTGACGGTGCGCCCCACCGAGCGGGTGTCGATGCGGACGCGCTCGTAGTACGGCGGTCGGCCCACCGGATCCCAGGCCACCCGCTCGCAGCGACCGAGCTGGTCCTGCCAGGAGCCCACGATTACCCAGGGAACCGCGCGCCCCTCGGCGTCGAGCAGGAGCAGGTCGTCCCGGTTCTGCCAGAGCTGGGCGTCATCCAGCCCGATGAGGGCGGGGCCGGCCGGAGGCAGCTCCAGGGTGGTCTGTCGAGCGTAGACCGAGGGGTCGGCCGCCAGCGCGGCGGTGAGGCAGGTCAGCAGGATCATTCCGTCTCGTCCTCCTCGGCCTCGCCGCGCAGCACGACCCGCTGGAGCAGGATGGCCGCCCCCAGCAGGGTCAGCGCCGCGCCCAGCACCGAACCGACCCGGAACATGCCCTCCAGATCCCACAGGTCCACGAAGAAGACCTTGCCGGCCGCCATCAGCAGGAGCCCCATGCCCAGCAGGCGGGTGCCCTGGTTGCGGCGCCAGATGCCGATGACCAGGATGAGCACGCCGTAGGCGGCCCAGCTCAACGAACGCAGCATCTCCAGGCCGAAGGTCTCGCCCCAGAACCGCAGCTCGCCGCCGCTGAAGCCGACGTTGATGAGGCCGAAGAACACGCCGATCGCCAGGACGTAGAGCACCGTGGGCGTGGGCTGGCCCTTGATGAGCGCCGGGGCGCGGGCCAGGAGCTGGGAGGCGATCATCAGCGCCGTGCCGGCCACCGCCCAGGTCAGCGTGGCGTGGTTGAACACCCGCGAGGCGATGGCCTCGGTGTCAATGCCCGCGGAGGGGTCCACGAGCAGCAGCCCGCAGATGGTGACCCCCAGCCCTGCCGAGATCCAGCGCACCGAGGGGTGCTTGAGGCGCAGCCCGATGAAGGCCAGCAGCGCGCACTCCAGGGCCCAGCCCAGCACCAGCCAGCGCCCGTCGAGCTGGACGGGCACGGCCACGCAGGCGAACAGCGTCGCGACGATGACGAACATCGCCAGCTTGCGGTCGCTGGTGTCGGCGCTCAGGATGCGCCGGATGTAGACCGCGCTGACCAGCGCCAGGACGCCGAGGGAGAGCGGCACCAGCCCCAGCAGCTCGGGGCCGAAGGCCTCCTTCCAGGCCGCGTGCAGGGGCAGGTAGAACAGCGGGCCAGCCAGCGCCGAGCCCAGCCAGGCCACCAGGGACTCCCGACCGTCGGCGCGCAGGAAGGGGCCGACGTTCATCATCGCGATGATGAGCACGATGAAGGGGGCCAGGGTGATGAGGTCGGGCTCGTCGAGCGGCCCGGAGGCCGCGTAGATCGGCATCAGCGCCGCGGCCAGCCCGGCCAGCCCCCCGAAGGGGTTCTCCCGGCTCACCACGAGCCCGAGCGCGGCCAAGAAGACCGCCGAGATGGCGGTCAGCCACAGGACCGACTGGCCGGCGAGGATGCCCACCGCGGCCACCGCGCCCGCCAAGGACACCACCATCGGCATGATCCAGGGGTCCAGCGCGGCGGTGGGCCCCTCGTTGTTGCGGTCCCCCACCAGGGTCCGGGCGATCAGGGCGGCGATCACCGGTCCCACCACGCCCAGCGCGATGGCCATCATCAGCGGGTGGCTGGCGTGGACGACGTCCTCCAGCTCCTCGGACCAGGAGCCGACCATGACGAGCTGCACCAGGCAGACCCCGGCGCCCAGCGCGAGGCTGGCCAGCGCCCAGCCGCGATACCGGGAGATCCCGTGGATCCAGGCGGCCAGGGCGGTGACGAAGAGCGGCGGCAGCCAGGCCAGGGCCCCAGGGTCGTGCAGGACGGCGTCGAAGTTGCTGCCCTCCCAGGTCACCACGTCGTAGGGCACCACGAGGGGCATGGCGGCGAGGCACTGGAGCCCGAGCCCCAGCATCGCGACGACCGCCACGGCCGGGCTGGAAGCCCGGGAGACCACCACGCCGCCGTAGATCGCCGCAAACAGGGTCACGGCCACCAGGCCGACCCCCACCTGATCCATCGCGCCGTACTCGGCGGCCCAGCCGAGCTGGATGGCCAGGGTGCCCACCGCGGCGAGCCCCACGGTGACCGGCCAGCTCCGCAGCACCGCTGCGGTGACCACGCCCAGGTTGAGCACCGCGAGGTAGCTGAACAGCGCCACCGCCCGGTTCTCCCCCGTGGACAGGAGGATGGGGGTGAGCAGGCCGCCGACCAGCCCGAGCATCGAGACGAACTGGGAGCGCCACCGCCAGGCGATGGCCACGGCTGCGATGGTCACGCCCACCATCATCACGAAGGTGGGGGTCTGGGGGAACAGCTCGTAGAGGGAGTGGCCGGCGTAGAGCGCGCCGTAGAGCACCCCCAGCCCGCCCCCGGCGGTGGCCGCCGCAGGGACGCGGTAGTCCCTGCGGTGCAGGACCAGGCCGCCGAACAGGCCGGCGAGGCCCGCCAGGATGCCCAGCGAGAAGCGCGCGCCGGGGCCCAGGCGCCCGAACCAGCCCTGATCGAGGGCGTAGTTGAAGAACAGCAGCGCCCCGACCAGCACGAGCAGCCCGCCCATGGCCGCGAAGACCCAGGTGCCGAGCATCTCGATGGAGGGCTGGCGGCGCGGCCGGGGCAGCGGGGGGCGCTCGGCCGGCTCAGGCGCGGAGGGCTCGGCCTCGGAGGGCTCCTGCGCGTCGGCCTGGGGCTCCGGCGCCTGCTCCGCGTCCTCCGGGGCGGCCTCCAGCGGCACCGACGCGGCGGGCTCCTCAGCAGGCGCCTCTTCGGAGATCGCCGGCTCATCGACCACCTCGGAAGTCGAGGCCTCCATTGCGGCGGGGGCGGCGGCCTCACGGACCTCGGCTTCGCTGGGTGCGGGCGCGGGCTCGGCAGCCGGCTTCGCGGCGGCCGGCGCAGCGGGCCGGGCTGCGACCCCCTGGGTGCGCAGGATCTCCACCTCGCGGCGCAGGGACAGGATGTCCACCTCGGCGTCCGCGAGCATGCGCTCCACCCGGGAGAGCTTCGAGCGGGTGGCGAAGGCCATGATCAGCGCGACGATCGGCCCCCCGAACAGCAGGGCCGCCGCGCACAGACCGAACAGGACACCGACCGCTTCCAGCTATTCCTCCGAGGGTTCCGGATCCGGCGCCATCGTATCAGCCGCCGGGGCCCGTGAGAGGTACACGATCACGCCCAGCCCGGCGAGGAACATCGCGATCGAGCCGTATTGGGCCGGCGTGAGCCCCAGCCAGCGCACGTCGGCGTTGGAGAGATCCTGGTTGCGCAGGAAGTCCAGGCCGAACCGCACCGGCGCGTAGAGCGTCGCCCACAGCGCCGCGAAGAAGCCCGGCCTGCGCGGCCGCCGATCCGCGATCAGGAAGGCGATGACGATGCCCAGGGTGAGCAGGGCTTCGTAGAGGCCCAGGTCGTGGCGCGGGCCGATGCCCGGGAAGTCCACCGCCAGGAAGAAGTCCGAGGGCCGCCCGATGTGGTCGTGGACCGACGCGCAGCCCGCCCGCCCGAAGAACCAGCCGAACGGGAAGCCGAACATGATGTTGTCGGCGTGGGTCCAGAAGTCCCGCTTGCGGATGAGCGTGTAGAAGAGGATGGCGCCGACGACCGCGCCGATGAAGCCGCCATAGCTGGAGAGCCCGGCCCACACCTTCAGGAGCGTGAGCCAGCCCTCCTCGTCGATGCGCTGGGGGTTGTAGGCGAGCACATGCACGATGTGGCCGCCCAGGAAGCCCATCGCGACGGTGAAGACCGCGCCGTCGATGACGTCGGGCACGGCCAGGCCCTTACGGATGCCGCGCGCGCGCACGATCTCCAGGCCCACGACGAACCCGATGCACACGAGCGTGGCCCAGGGGTCGATCGGGATGGGCCCGAGGTTGTAGACCTGGGGCGCCCAGTACGGCAGGAGCAGCGGTAGCACCCCGCTCCCCTAACGGAGCGCCTCCCCTCGGGCGAGCCGCCGCGTTATCCTGGCACCGTTCCGGTCCCAGGAGGGAAACCCGATGGCGGTCATCACAACCGACGTGCTCGTCGAGGGCATCCGGCGCGTCGACGTGCTGGAGTGGCTCTCCGACCCCGAACACCACGCCCGCATGCTCGCTGGCGCCTTCGACGACGTGGTGCGCACCGACGACACCACCTGGGCGCTGACCCTGGACGTCACCCCCAAGAAGCGGGTGATCGGCTACGTCTTCGATCAGATGGACGAGAGCCACGGCGGGCGGCGGGTGCTGTGCCACACCACCGGCAAGCGCACCAGCGGCAAGCTGAACTACTCGCTGCGCACCATGCGCCCCTCCACCAACACCCTGATCACCCTGCACACCGACTACGATCCGGGCGGCCCGCTGGGCCAACTCTACGACGTCCTGGTGATGCGCGAGGCGCTGGAGCAGCGCTGGCGGCGGGTGCTCGAGAACCTCAACACCGAGATCGTCAAGGATCTGGGCTGAGCCTGCGCAGCGGCGACTGGGCCCGCAGCGCCTCGACCCGCTGGCGGACGTGGCGGCGCTCCTGCTCCAGGTGGCGGGCGATGGGCCCCGCCAGGCGGGGATCCCGCAGCCAGTGGGAGCTGTAGCAGAGGGCCGGCTCGAAGCCACGGGGGTACTTGTGGCCGCCGCCGTGGCCGGGCTCGAAGGCGGAGAGGCCGTTGGCGAGGCAGTACTCGATGGGCTGGTAGTAGCAGACCTCGAAGTGCAGGGAGTGGCGATCCTCCAGCGCCCCCCAGTAGCGGCCGTACAGGCGGTCCGCGCCGCGGATGTTGAAGGCCCCGGCGATGGGGTGGCCGTCCTCGAAGGCCATCACCAGGTGCAGGCGGTGCCCGAAGCGCTCCTGGACCTCACGCCAGAACGCGGGCTTGAGGTAGCTGTGCCCGCCGAACCGCCAGGCGGTGCCCTCGTAGAAGGTGTGCATCGCCTCGACGTGGGCGGGCTCGATGGCCTCGCCCTCCAGCACGCGGACGTCGATCCCGGCCTCGACCACCCGGCGGCGCTCCCGGCGCAGCTTGTTGCGCGACTTGCTGCGGAAGCGGGACAGGAAGCCCTCCCAGTCCCCGAAGGCGTCGTCGTTCCAGTGGAACTGGAACTGGAGGCGGGTCTCCGCGCCGTACTCCTCCAGGGCGGCGGCCTCCTCCGGGGTGTTGAAGAGGACGTGGATGCCGGCGCAGTCGGTCATGCGGGCCAGCTCGTGCAGGCCGGCGACCAGCAGCTCGACGAGCGGGGCCCGCTCCCGGTCGGGGGCGGTGAGCAGGCGGCGGCCGGTGGCGGGGGTGAAGGGCACGCCCACCACCACCTTGGGGTAGTAGTCGACGCCGAGCTGCCGGGCGGCGTGGGCCCAGGACCAGTCGTAGACGAACTCCCCCATCGAGTGCAGCTTGATGTAGGTGGGCGCGGCGGCGACCAGGGCGTCGTCCTCCCAGACGGTCAGGTGCCGGGGGACCCAGCCCTCGTCGGGGACAGCGCAGCCGGTCTCCTCCAGGGCGGCCAGCCAGGCCCACTCCGAGAAGGCGCCCCCCGCCAGGCGATCCCAGGCGGCCTGGGGGATGCGGGTGATGCGGTCGTAGACGCGGAGCGTGGCCATCAGCCGGTGAGCCCGGAGGCGATCTCCTGAGCGAGTCCCCTCTCCACAGCCTTGGCCGCGACCTTGAGCGCGTTGCGCACCGCCCGGGCGTTGGAGCGGCCGTGGGCCTTGATGACGACGTGGTCGAAGCCCAGGACCGGCGCGCCGCCGTACTGTTTCCAGTCGGTCATGGTGCGGATCTGGCGCAGCCCCTGGGAGAGCATGGTGAGGCCCATCTTCCACAGGAACTTACGGGCGTAGGCGTCGCGGGCGAGGTCGGCGACCACCTCGGAGACCCCCTCCAGCATCTTGAGGACCACGTTGCCCAGGAAGCCGTCGCAGATCACCACGTCCACCGTGCCGCGGGGGATGTCGAGGCCTTCGACGTTGCCGACGAAGTTCACCGCGCGGTGGTTGGTGAGCATGCGGTGGGCCTCCACGATGATGGGGGTGCCCTTGGTGGGCTCGGTGCCGTTGGAGAGCAGGGCCACCCGGGGCCGCTCGATGTCCGAGATGATGCGGGAGTAGGCGCTGCCCATGACCGCGAAGCCCACGAGATCCTGGGCGGAGCAGTGGGTGGTGGCACCGACGTCGAGCATCAGGGCGAAGGGGTCCTGCCGGGGGCCGTGGCGCTGCTCGGTGGGGTAGACCGCCGCCAGCGCCCCCCGCCGGATGCCGGGCAGGCGCTCGAAGGTGCGCGAGGCCGCCAGGATGACCGCCCCGGTGTTGCCGGCGCTGACCAGGGCGTCGGCTTCGCCCTCGGCCACCAGGCGCGCGGCGGTGAGCACGGAGCAGTCCGGCCGGGCGTCGAGCGCGTCGCCGGGCTTGTCCTCCATCGAGACCGCGCCCTCGGCGTGCACCACGGAGAGCCGCGCGGGGTCGTAGCGCAGCTCGGCGAGGTGCTCGGAGAGCACGGGCTCCTCGCCGACCAGGATCACCGAGAGGTCGCCGTCCTCGCGGGAGAGCCACGCGGCGCCCTCCACCAGGGGCTTCGCGCCGCCGTCCGAGCCCATCGTGTCCAGGGCCACCGTGATCATCAGCGCACCCCCGCCGGGGTGACCCGCACCGGCACCGCCCCCGGCGTGACGAGGTAGATGGCCTGGGCGCCGTCGCCGTCCTCGTCGCAGATGGCGCGGGCGGTGTAGCTGGCGTCGCGCAGGGTGACCTCGTAGCGGCAGGCCGTGTCCATCGCGCCGACGTTGAGGTTGGGGATGCCCTCCCAGGGTACGGGGTCGGCGTCGAGCTGGTCGACGTCGCGGGGGCCGCCCGGGTAGGCGACGTAGCTGCCCGTGGCAGCCTTCGTGGCGTCCTCGCGGGCGGAGATCAGCATGAGCACGGCCACCGACTCGCTGGACGGGGGCGCGCCGATGGGGTCGTCCGGGATGGGGGCGGGCAGCGCGGAGCCGCTGGACTGCTCGGCGATGCGCTGGCGGATCATGTCGTTCAGACCGCTCACTTCCAGCAGCACCTCCACCCGCCCGGCCCCCAGGGTGCGGGCGGTGAGGGCGACCACCGAGGCGTCGATGCCGACGTCCGCGGGCAGGAAGGATTGGATCATGGGGTTGCCGTAGTCGACGCGCACGAAGAGCCCCGGGCGGGACTGGAGGGTCTCATCCTCCTGGACCCAGGGCTGTCCGCGGCCCTCCACCACCGCCGCGACGTCGTCCATGCGGTTGCCGACGATCAGGTGGCGGCGGGTGGCGCCGATCCAGGCGGCGGTGTCGTCGTCGATGGAGACCTGGAGCAGGCCGTCCTGCCAGACGACCTGGCCGCCGTCGGCCTCGATCTCGCGGGCGATGCGCTTGGGCACCCGGCGGGCCCGCCAGGGCCGGCGCAGCGGCGTGGCGATGACGAAGCGGGGCCCCATCGCGCCGTCGAAGCCGAAGGCCACCTCGGCCCCGGGCTCGATGGACAGCCGGGTGTCCTGGAGCCCGGCCGCCAGCTCCTTCACCTTGCCCCCCGCGCCGTCGGGGTTGTCTCCGGGGAGCTGCTGGAGGGCCTCGAGCACGGCCTCGGCGTCCAGGTTGAGCCGGGCGACGAGCACCGGGTCGAAGGTGCTGACGCCGATCGTGCTGCGGCGCGGCTCGGCGCCGGCCATCGCGGCCGAGAACGCCGCCGGGATGTGCAGGCCCGAGGCGACAAGGCGGACCCGGTCGACCTCGTCGGCGTACCACTGCAGCAGGATGCCCGAGAGCCGCCCGCTCAGCCCGCTCATGGCGAAGGGCGCGGTGGTGGTGTCCAGCGCCGCCCAGCAGCCCGCCGTGTCGGGGTCGATGGCGTCGAGCAGATCGATGACCCCCGCGCCCGGCGCCGCGCCCAGCCCGAGGTCCTCCTCGACGTAGATGGACCAGTGCAGGACGTCGTCCTCGACCGACACGTCGGAGAGCTTGACCGCCTGGCGCAGGGCGTCGACGCGGGACGGGTCCTGTACGACCATGTGGACGTCGATCCGGGTGCCCCGGGCGTCGGGGCTCATCGCGGCGACGACCGGCTCGTTGAGGTCCACGCCGACGTCAGCGAAGAAGCCCGCCGACATGCCGTCCTGGGAGAGCGCGTCTACCCGGTCGAGCAGATCGAACCGGCCCATGAAGTCGACCAGCTCGGTGACCGAGGTGCACCCGAAGGCCATGGACGCAGAGCCGGGCAGCCCCTCCAGGAAGCCCTGGGGCGCGCTCGCGAGGGCAGGGGTGAGCATCACAAGCGCGAGCATGTGGGCTCCTTGGGCGGAGGTTCAGTCCTTGGAGAGGCGATCGAGGCGGTCCCGGAGGTCGTTGTGCTTGCGCTCCAGGGCCTCGACGGTGGCGCGCAGGCTGGCCAGGGCGTGCTCCCCGGTGCGCCCGTCGCGGACGCTGGCCAGGGCCTCGAACGCCATGCGACGGGTGCGGCCGTCAGGGGCGGACTCGTGGACCTGGCGGAGCGCGGGCGCCGCGCGGGGATCCCGCAGCTTGCCCGCCGCGCCGATGGCGGCGAGCTGCACCCGGAACGGCGACTCCCGGATCAGCTCGATGAGGCGGTCGAAGGCCGCCGGGGACAGGTCGGGGACCTCGTCGATGAGCTGCCCCAGCGCGGTGACCGCCGCCGCCTGGACCCGCGGCGCCCGATCGGCTCCGGTCCAGAACAGCAGGGTGTCGAGGACCTCAGGGTCGCGGCTCGCGCCCAGGCCCCGCAGGCCCCGGGTGCGCAGGGCGTCGCCCCAGGCGTCCCGCTCCAGCAGCAGCGCGCAGGCCCGCCGAGCGTGGGGGGAGCGCATGCGGCCGAGGGCGAAGCCGGCCTCGCCCTCCGCCAGCAGCCCGGGGTCGCCGTCCTCGACCACCTTGAGCAGGCGGTCCCCGACGACGTCGTCCCGGAAGCTGCCCAGCGCGGTGACCACGTCCCGCCGCACCCGGGGGTTGGGCTCGGTGTCCAAAGCGCTCAGCAGCGCGTCCCGGGCGGCCTCCCCGCCCAGCTTGCCCAGGACGCCGGCCAGCTCGGCGCGCACGTACCAGTCGGGGTCCCGGGTCAGGGCGTCGCGGAGGGCGCCGGCGGCCTCGGGGTGGACCTCGCGGGCGAGCGCCCGCGCGGATCGGATGCGCATCACCGGGCAGTCGTCGTGGGCCAGCGCGTTGATCAGCCAGCGCCGCGGCGCGTCGAGCTTGATCCGGGAGAGCACGCGGAAGTCGGCGTCCACCCGCACCCGCAGCGGCGGATACACGCAGGGCACCGCCCAGCTCCGCTCCCGCTCCCGCACCCACAGATCCACGATCTGGATCTCCTCCTCGCAGACCATCTCCAGCCTCAGGTTGAGGTGGAAGCGCTCGGGCACCCCCTCCCCTGTCTGGGTCTGCTTGACCTGCACGTTCAGCAGGCGGCGGTCCTCGTCGTGGGAGAGCTTGACCTCGAGGCTGGGGTAGCCCGGCGCGTGGACCCACTGGCGGAAGAACCGGTCGAGGTTGTAGCCGGTGGCGTCCTCCAGGGCGCGCTGGAAGTGCCGGGTGTGCACCGTGGACATGCGGTGCCGCTCCAGGTAGCCGCGCACGCCCGGCCAGAAGAGCTTGTCCCCGAGCTGGTAGCGCAGCGTGTTGAGCACGCAGGCGCCCTTCTCGTAGAGGTGGCGGTCGAAGACGTCGATGGGCTCGCGGAAGGCGTAGGACACCACCGGGCGGGCGTAGCGGCCGTCGGACTCCTCGAAGTAGGCCTGGGCCTTGGACCAGGTGTACCAGGCGGCGTAGCCCCGGCCGTGGGCGTGACGCGCCCACACGCACTCCGAGAAGGTGGCCCAGCCCTCGTTCAGCCACGCCTGGGACCAGTCCTGGCAGGTGACCAGGTCGCCGAACCACTGGTGGCCCAGCTCGTGGGCGATGAGGCTCTGGCCGTCGTAGTCCCCCCAGGCGCGCTCATCGATGAGCAGGAGGTCGGTCATGGTGGTGGCCGCGACGTTCTCCATGCCCCCGAAGATGAAGTCCTCGACGGTGACCTGGTCGTAGCGGTCCCAGGGGAAGGGCACGCCGAAGGTCTCCTCGTAGACCGCGATCATCTCGGGGGTGCGGCCGAACACCCGGCGGGTGTCGGCGTCGGAGAAGTGCGGCGGCACCAGGTAGCGCACCGACAGCTCGCCGTGGTGGTCCTCCACGGCCTTGAGCTGCGCCACCACGACGGTGACGAGGTAGGCCGCGATGGGCTCGTCCTGGCGCCAGCGCCAGCGGCGCCAGCCCTCGTCGAGGTCCTCCTGGCCGTCCAGCCGGCCGTTGGAGAGCACCGTGTAGTCGGCGGGGGCGTCGACGGTGATGGTGAAGCGCTGGCGGGCGGAGGGGTGGTCGAAGCAGGGGAAGAAGAAGTGGCCGTCCTCGTCCTGGCACTGGGACCAGACTTGGTGCCCGCGATCGGGCCGCGCGGCGTCCGGGGCGATGAAGTAGAGCCCCCGGCGCGGCGCGCCGCCGTAGCGCACGGTCAGGGTGCCCGCGCCGCTGGGGCCTCGGACCCGCAGCTCGCCGTCGTCGTGGGTCCAGCGAACGCCGGGCTCGGCGGGGCCGTCCCACTCGACCGCGTCGACGGTGACCTCGTCCAGGTGCAGCAGGACCGGCCCCATGCCGGTGGGCGTGGGGGTCAGCGAGAGCCGCGCCACCGCGACGAGCTGGCCGGCGACGGGATCGATGCGCAGGTCCAGGGCGACGTGCTCGATGCCGAAGCGACGGTCGGGCGCGAAGTTGTCGTCAACCCCGGGCTCCCGGAACGGCCGCGCGGCCGCGCCCGCCAGTCGGGCTTCGCGGTTGAGGCTGGCGTGAACCCTCATGCACATGGGTCGCTCCGTGGTGGCCCGCCACGGAGCGGGCGCGAGTCAGGTCCAGGGGGACAGCGGTTCAGCTCTCTTCAGCGCCCGGCGCGGGCAGCAGCACATAGCCGGTGTGCAGATCGCCCAGGAATGCACACGACTCGGGGCCCATCAGGTCCAGGAAGGCGGCCACGTAGGCGCACATCACCGCGTCGAGCTTCTCCTCAAGCTCGCCGAGGCGGGTGCCGTTCATGCCACCCAGGTCGGCCTCGTGCAGGGCCTCCAGCGCGTCGGAGTCCTCCAGGGGAGGCTCGGAGAACGGGAGCTTCCCGTAGATCAGCTCCCGGTAGCGGTTCGCGGCGTCCTTGCGGCCCCCGATGGGGCCCGACTTGATGCGCAGGGGCCGCTCCAGCCCGAACAGGAGGATCTGGGTGGGCTGGGTGGCGGTCTCGATGACCCGATCGCCCTCGGCCTGCGGGTCGGGCTCGAAGCCCATCCGCATCAGCGCGCGGCCGATGGTGCGGGGGTGGGAGGCGTTGACGGTGTTCACCTGGTACTCGTCGACGAAGTAGCGCCCGAAGTGGTGCTCGAGGTCGACGTCCACCGGGCGGCGTCCGCCGGTGTTCTCGACGATGAGCGGCGCGTTGACCGAGAGGATCGCGCCGCTGCGCCCTCGGTTGCGCGCCACCCAGCCCAGCACGTCCTCGTGGGCACGGAGGTGGGCGGTCGAGACCAGCCGCACGCCTTCATCGGTGGCTTCCATCACCGCGCCAGCGGAGGTGCCCCGGGGGGCCCACGCCAGATCCAAACCCAGATACCGCATTCTCGACAACGTACTGCCTCCGCAAAGTGATGACCTTCTCCCCTAACCGATCCCGGCGGGGTGGCCTCCTGTAAGCGCTCAACGTCTCCCGATGGCCCACCGCACAGGCGGCCAGCGACGCAAGCATACCTCCAACTCGGGCGGCGCCCGGCTGACGAGGCTGCGGGCGATGCTCACGGCCTCCTTCTGGTGGATGGCCCCGCCCGCCGCGTGCAGCGCCTCCAGGAGCAGGAATCGATCTCCAGCGGCGCGGGCCTCTCCGGCGGCAGCGTCGAGCACCTCGGCGTCTCCGCCCAGCCGGGCCCCCGCCAGCAGGAGGCGGGCGCAGAGCTGTCGGTCCCCGACGTCGGACAGCGCGTCGAGGGCCTCCGCGAGGTCGTCGCCCTGGGCGCGCATCACCGCGATGAGCCCGGCGTGGAAGGCGCGCATGGACTCCCAGCCCACCCGGCCGGCCTCCTCCACCAGCTCGTTGCAGGTGGCCAGCGCCGCGTTGCCGTCGCGCTGGGCCATGCGGACCAGCACCCGCGCCGCCCGCCACTGGGTGCGGATGGTCAGGCTGGTGTCGGTCTCCCCGGCGAACCAGTGGCGGCTCAGGATCTCCCCGGCCGCCTCGACGTCCCCGCAGGCCAGCAGCAACCGCGCCCGCGCGATGCCCGCCAGGGCCTGGAGGTGGGCCAGGCCGGTGCGCAGGGCGATCTGATCGGCCTCCTCGACCGCCTCCAGAGCCCCGCCGACCTCCCCCGCGCGCAGCCGGCCCAGGGTCAGGTCGAACAGCGTGTAGATGAGGCGGTCGTCGTGGCGCTGGGCGCGCATCCAGGCGGCCTCCTGGGAGAGGTGCCGCACCGCGTCCCCCACCCGCCCGGCGTGAACGTAGATGCGCCCGATGCCGCCGTGGGCGCGGGCGACCAGCTCCCCGGCGTGCGCGGCCCCCGCCAGCTCCAGGCACTGGCGGTAGGCCTCGGCGGCGACCCGCATGTCCCCGAGGAGCATCACCGCGTCGCCGCGGACGAGGTGCGCGCGGGCCTCGGTGGCCCCGTCGGCCCCCTGGAGCACCGACGCCGCCTCGTCAGCGAGGTCCGCGGCCCGCCGGATGTCCCCCAGATGCGCGCGGGCCTCGGCCAGCCCCACCAGCGCGTCCGCGAGCAGGTCCTTGCGCGCCTGATCCCGGGCCAGCCGACGGGCGGCGTTCAGCGCCTCGATGGCGTCCCCCGGGCGGCAGAGCCCCAGCAGCACCCGCCCGCGGGCCAGGGCGCAGCGGGTTGCGGTGAGGGTGTCCAGGCCGTCCTCGTGGCTGGCCCGGGTGAGGACCTCCAGCGCCTGGGCGAGCCGCCCCCGGTCGGCCAGCCACTCCCCGATGCGGACCTGGGCTTTCGCGGCCTGCTCGGAGGAGGCCCCGTAGGCCCGATAGAACGGCAGCCGCTCGTCGCGCCAGGGGCCGGGCTCCATCTGGGCGAGGGCGCGGGCCAGCGAGGCGTTGCAGGCCCGGATGCGCTCCTCCTTCATGGCGGCGGTGACCAGCGAGGCCAGCGCGGGCCGCCGGATGCCGATCCAGTCGCCGTCGTGCTCCTGGCGGATGCCGGCGAGGTGCAGGTGGACGAGCTTCTCGGGCTCGAGGGACCCCGGCTCGAGCTGGGCGACCGACTCGGCCAGCTCCAGGGGGAGATCCTCCCGGGCGACCGCGAGCAGGTCCAGCAGCCGCCGGGCCCCGGGGTCGAGCTGCTCCATGCGCTCCCTGAAGATGTAGTTCAGGGAGTTGTCCGAGCTCATGCGCAGCGTAGCGGTGAGCTTCCAGGTGCTCTCGCCCTCGTCCCCGATGCCGGTGCACTGGAGCGCGCCCTTCTCCACGAAGTCCCGGACGGTGAACACGACCGCCCCGGGCAGCCCGGCGGTGAAGGCGTGGAGCTTGTCGGCCAGCCCGGCCGGGGCGGTGGAGGTCCCCAGCATGCCGGCGATGAGGGTGTGGACCTCGTCCCGGGTCAGGGAGCGCAGGGGCACGACGTGGCCGGGGAAGTCGGAGGGGGCGTGGGCGCAGGTGGTCACCACGGAGAGGCCCGGCGCCCGCAGGACGCGCCCGAGGGTGCGCAGCAGCATGGGGTCGGCCTGGTCGACGTCCTCCACGACGACGAGCACCGGCCCCTCGGCGCCGAGGTCGGCCAGGGACTGGCGCAGGGAGCGCGGGTCGGCGTGGACCGGGCCCACCACCCGGCTGAGCTTTCGGCGCAGCTCCGAGAGCGGCGCCATCGGGTCTCCCCGGCCCCGGCAGCGGATGTGCAGGATCTCGTGGCCGCGGTGGGCGCCCTGGTCGTGGGCCTCCCGGGCCAGCCGCCCGCCGCCCATGCCGGGCTCGCCCACGAGGTGGACCACGCCGCCCGCGTCCAGCACCGCCTCCAGCGCCCCCATCGCCGCCGCCCGGCCCACCAGCGGCGGCGGCAGCACCTCGCGGCGCAGGCTCTGGTGCCCGGTGAGGATGGCCAGGGCCAGCGTCGCGGACTGGGGGCGCGCGGCGGGGTCCCGGGCCATCAGCCGGCCGACCAGCTCCTCCAGCCGGGGCGGGATGCTGGCGTCCCGGGCCTGGTTCAGCGGCGTGGCCCCGCCCTGGGTGTGCGCCCGCAGGTAGCCGGCCGGCCCCCGGGCCTTGTACGGGCGCCGCCCGGCCACGCACTCATAGAGGGTGATGCCCAGGGAGTAGAGGTCCGCCCGGTGGTCCAGCGCCGCGCCCGCGATCTGCTCCGGCGCCATGTAGGCGTAGGTGCCCATGACGTCGCCCAGCGTGGTGTCCAGGGGCTCGGTGGGGTCGGCGGCCAGCCCGAGGTCCAGCAGCAGCACCCGCCCGTCCTCGGTCAGGAAGATGTTGCCGGGCTTGATGTCGCGGTGCACCACCGCATTGCCATGCAGGAACGCCAGGGTGCGCAGCACCGCGTCCGCCACCTGCAGCGAGATCGCGTGGTCCAGCGGCCCGTCCTGGCGCACCGCATCCTTGAGGGTGCGGCCCTCCAGGAACTCCAGCACGATGTAGGGGCGCCGCCCCTCGACCACCTGGTAGCAGGTCGGCAGGCTGGGGTACGCGAGCCGCCGCAGCAGGTAGCCCTCCCGCAGGAAGCGCCGCCGGCTGGCCAGGGACTTGTCGGGGTCCCGCAGCACCTTGAGGGCCACCTGGTCGCCCGGCAGCAGACCCTCCGCCGGAGAGGGCGCGTCCATCGGGATCTCAGCGAGGTAGACGTCCGCGAGCCCGCCGGCGCCCGCCTTGCGGATCACGCTGTAGGTGTCGAACCGCATCATGGGCGCTCACTCTACCCCAGAGGAGCCCTCCTCCGGGAACGCGCCGGTGCGGAGGAACGCGAGGGTCAGGCGCTGCACGGTGGGGTTGGCCATGATGACGGTGTGGTGGGCCTCCACCACCCGGAAGGCGCGGGCGTTGGGCAGCCGGGCCTCGTCCACCCGGATGGTGAAGTCATTGTCGCCGTCGAGCAGCGGGTTGTAGCCGTCGGTGTCGGGCCGACCGCCGGTGATGATGCCGATCTCGGCGGGGCCGGCGGGCAGGGCCGCCGGGGCCCCGGGGAGCACCTCGGCCAGGGGGTCCCAGCCCAGCCGGTGCACCGGGATCACCTGCCGGGCCAGCTCCGCGACCTGAGCGCCCTGGTTCGGCGGCGCCAGCATGACGACCCTTCGCACCGGCGCGTGGGGCATGACCGCGCGGGCCAGGAGCCCCCCGTAGGAGTGGGTGACCAGATCCACCGGGCTGCCCTCCCGGTCCGCGATCACGGCCAGCCGTCGCGCCAGCTCGTCGGCGATCTGCCCGATGCGCCGGAGCTGGTAGAGGTAGGTCGGCGCGATGAACTGCTTGTAGCCGCCCCGCCGCAGCGCATAGGCCATCGGCAGCATCGACGCGCCGGTGCGCAGGAAGCCGTGCAGGCAGACCACCACCGGAGGCAGCGGGGGGTCGGTAGAGGGGACCATCTCCATGGTCGGGAGGATACCCTTGTCACAGCAGACCGACCCGTCCGCTGTGACCCCCGTGTGACAAGTGACGGCCCCACCGGTCCAGCAATGTCCGGGGCCCGCCCCAGGCCCCCGTAGTCGTTGACCGGCTGACCGTCGGCGCGCTACACCACCTCTCCCTGGAGTCTTTCGGAGGTGCCATGTCCGAGCGCATCGATTCCCCGCCCCTGCCCGACGAGAGCGGCCTGCCGGCCCTCGACGGCGCCGGGCTTCTGGACCTCTACCGCGAGATGTACCGCATCCGCCGGGTCGAGGAGCTGGCGGCCAAGGCCTACACGATGCGGAAGATCCTGGGCTTCTGCCACCTCTACATCGGCCAGGAGTCCGTCGCCGTCGGCGCCGCCGCCGCCACGAAGGACGACTACTGGATCGCCGCCTACCGCGAGCACGGGCACGCCCTGGCCAAGGGCATGTCCTCCCGCGCCATGCTGGCCGAGCTGTTCGGCAAGGCCACCGGCTGCGTGCACGGCGTGGGCGGCTCGATGCACCTGTTCGACAAGGACATCCGCTTCATGGGCGGCTACGGCATCGTGGGCGGGCACGTGCCCCTGGCCAACGGCGTCGGCTGGGCCATCAAGCACCGCAACGAAGGCCGGGTCTGCGTCTGCTTCTTCGGCGACGGCGCCACCAACCAGGGCGCCTTCTTCGAGGCCTTGTGCCTCGCCCAGCTCTACAAGCTGCCGGTGGTGTTCATCTGCGAGAACAACTTCTACGCGATGGGCACCTCGGTCGAGCGGCAGAGCTTCCTGACCCGCCTCGACCTGCGCGCCCGGGGTGTGGGCATGGCCCATGACCAGTTCAAGGGCTTCGACGTCGAGGTGGTGCGCGAGCGGGTGGGCGCGGCGGCGAAGTTCGCCCGCGAGGGCAACGGCCCGGTGCTGCTGGAGGTCGTCACCTACCGCTACCGCGGCCACAGCATGTCGGACCCGGCGAAGTACCGCCCCAAGGGCGAGCTGGAGAACATCCGCGAGACCTCCGACCCCCTGGCCATCACCCACCATCGGCTGGTGAACGACCTCGGGCTCTCCGAGGACACCCTCACCGAGGCCCGCCAGGTCATCGACGAGGAGGCCCAGGACGCCTGGGACTTCGCGGAGTCCTCCCCGGACCCCGACCCCACGAAGCTCTACGACTACGTGTACGCGGAGTAAGCCATGCCTGTCATCCAGATCCGCGAAGCCCTCCGCCAGGCGATGTCCGAGGAGATGCGCCGCGACCCCTCCATCTTCCTGATGGGCGAGGAGGTCGCCCAGTACAACGGCGCCTACAAGGTCAGCCAGGGCATGCTCCAGGAGTTCGGCCCCGAGCGCATCGTCGACACCCCCATCTCCGAGTGCGGCTTCGCCGGCCTGGGCATCGGGGCCGCGATGGTCGGCATGCGGCCCATCATCGAGTTCATGACCTGGAACTTCTCGCTGGTGGCCTACGACCAGCTCGTCAACAGCGCCGCGAAGATCTACCAGATGAGCGCGGGCGCCTACACGGTGCCGGTGGTGTTCCGCGGCCCCAACGGCGCGGCCGAGAACCTCGCCTCCCAGCACTCCACCTCGGTCGACAGCCTCTACGCCCACTTCCCCGGCCTCAAGGTGGTCACCTACGCCACCGCCTACGACGCCAAGGGGCTCCTGAAGTCCGCCATCCGTGACAACAGCCCGGTGGTCTTCCTGGAGTCCGAGCTGACCTACGGGGTCAAGGGCGAGGTCCCCGAAGAGGAGTACCTCATCCCCCTGGGGGTGGCCGACGTGAAGGCCCAGGGCACCGACATCACGCTGATCAGCTGGGGCAAGCAGATCTTCAACTGTCAGACCGCCGTGGCCGCCCTCGCCCGGGAGGGCATCTCGGTGGAGCTGGTGGACCTGCGCTCCCTGCGCCCGCTGGACCACGAGACCATCTTCCGCTCGGTCGCGAAGACCGGCCGGTGCGTGGTGGTCCAGGAGGGCCACGTCTTCGCCGGGGTGGGCGCCGAGATCGTCGCCCGCGTCCAGGAGCACTGCTTCGACCATCTCGACGCCCCGGTGCTCCGCATCACCAACCGGGACGTTCCCCAGCCCTACGCCACCAACCTCGAGAAGCTGGTCATGCCCAGCCCCGAGCGCATCATCGACGCCATCCGCCGCACGGTGGGGAGGTAAGCCCCATGGCCGAGTTCTTCGAAATGCCCCAGGCCTCCCCCACGATGGAGACCGGCACCCTGCTCGCCTGGAAGAAGCCCGAGGGCGCCGAGCTGGCCCCCCAGGACGTCATCGCCGAGGTCGAGACCGACAAGGCGGCGATGGACATCGAGGTCTTCGACAAGGGCTTCCTGCTCAAGATCCTGGCCGAGGAGGGCGAGGAGATCCCTGCCGGCCAGCCCATCGCCATCATCGGCAAGGCCGCGGACGAGGACATCTCCGCGCTGATGAAGGAGTTCGAACGCCGGGTCTCTGGTGGTTCTCCCGCCCCGGCGGCGCCGAAGACCGAGCCAGCGGCGAAGGCTCCGGCGAAGGCTCCGGCGAAGCCAGTGGCGGAGCCGGTGGCGGAGCCTGCCGCAGCGCCTGCCACGGCGCCCACGCCAGCCGCCGCCCCTCAGCCGGCCGCCGGCTACAGCGGCCCCACCTGGGAAGGCAAGACCATCAACAGCGCCATCATGGAGACCTGGGGCACCTTCGCCTACGGCGACGCCCCGGGCCGCGTGCGGGCGTCTCCCCTCGCCCGCCGGATCGCGGCGGAGAAGGGCGTGGACCTCGCCAGCGTCGACGGCAGCGGCCCCCACGGGCGCGTGGTCAAGGCCGACGTGCTGGCCGCGTCCGCTCGCCCCGCGCCGGTCGCCGGCCCGGCCCCGGCCGAGGACACCGTGGTCCGCAACACCAAGATGCGCAAGGTCATCGCGAAGCGGCTCAAGGAGTCCTACCTGGGCTCGCCGGTCTTCTTCCTGACCGCCAACTTCGACTGCGACCGCCTGGTGGCCTTCCGCAAGGACCTCAACGCCCAGCTCGTCGAGGCCCGCGGGGTCAAGGTTTCCTACAACGACCTCACCGTCGCGGCGGTGGCCCGCGCCCTGCGGGACGTGCCCGAGTGCAACGCCACCTGGGGCGACGACGCCATCACCCGGTTCGGCGCGGTCGACGTGGGCGTGGCGGTGGCCCTGGAGGACGGCCTCATCACCCCGGTGGTCCGCAGCGCCGACCAGAAGCCCCTCGCCACCCTCGCCACCGAGATCGCCGACCTGGTGGGCCGGGCCCGCGCCCGCAAGCTCCAGCCCGAGGAGTACAGCGGCGCCGGCTTCGCGGTCTCCAACCTGGGCATGATGGGCATCGAGCAGTTCACCGCCATCATCAACCCGCCGGCCTCGGGCATCCTGGCCGTCGGCGCGCTCCAGCAGGAGCCCGTGGTGGTCAACGGCGCCCTGGGCATCGGCTGGCGCATGCGGGTCACGATGACCTGCGACCACCGGGTCATCGACGGCGCGTTGGGCGCCCGGTACCTCCTGGCCCTGCGCCGGTACATCGAGAACCCCCTGCTGATGGTGGTGTGATGGGCAGCTACGACGTCCTGGTCATCGGCTCGGGGCCCGGCGGCTACGTCGCCGCCATCCGCGCCGCCCAGCTTGGCCTCAAGGCCGCCTGCGTGGAGAAGGAGCGCCTGGGCGGGGTGTGCCTCAACTGGGGCTGCATCCCCTCCAAGGCCCTGCTCAAGAGCGCGGAGTACGCTCGGCTGGCCCACCACCTGTCGGACTACGGCATCTCCGTGGGCGAGCCGACCATCGACTTCCCCAAGGTCATCGCCCGCTCCCGCAAGGCCGCCGACCGCTCCGAGAAGGGCGTGAGGTACCTCTTCCGCAAGTACGGGGTGGAGCACCTGCAGGGCACGGGCCGGCTGGTGGCCGCGGACCGGGTCGCGGTGACCGACGCCGCGGGCGGGACCACTGAACACAGCGCGAAGCACGTCATCGTGGCCACCGGCGCGCGGGCCCGCTGGTTCCCGGGCATGGACCCCGACCACGAGCGCATCCTGACCTACCGGGACGCCATCGTGCGCGACGCGCTGCCCGGCTCGGCGGTCATCCTGGGCGCGGGCGCCATCGGCCTGGAGTTCGCCTACTTCTGGAGCGCGATGGGCTGCGCGGTCACCCTGGTCGAGGGCCAGAGCCACATCGCCCCGCTGGAGGACCACGAGGTCAGCGAGGAGCTGGCGAAGCAGTACAAGAAGCTCGGCGTCACCTGCATCACCGGCGCGTTCTGCGAGCGGGTCGAGCGCACCGAGGCCGGCACGAAGGTCGTGCTCAAGGACGGCCGCGAGCTGGAGGCCGAGGTCACCCTGCTGGCCCTCGGCGTGCGCGCGAACATCGAGGACCTCGGCCTGGAGGAGGTCGGGGTGGCCGTCGAGCGCGGCTTCATCCGCACCGACGCCTCCTGCCGCACCAGCGTGGTCGGCGTCTACGCCATCGGCGACGTCGCCGGGCCCCCCATGCTCGCCCACAAGGCCAGCGCCGAGGCCCACGTCTGCGTCGAGCGCATCGCCGGCAAGCACATCCCCGACGTCGACCTCGACACCCTGCCGGCCGGCACCTTCTGCCAGCCCCAGATCGCCTCGGTCGGCCGCACCGAGCAGCAGCTCCAGGCCGACGGCGTGGCCTACAAGGTCGGCCGCTTCCCCTTCGCCGCCAACGGCAAGAACCGGGGCACCGGCCACACCGAGGGCTTCGTCAAGGTGCTCATCGACCCCGAGTACGGCGAGCTGCTGGGCGCCCACATCATCGGCCACGACGCCACCGAGCTGCTGGCCGATGTCGTGATGGCCAAGAGCGGCGAGATCGACGCCGAGACCTTCATCCACACCATCCACAGCCACCCCACCTCGGGAGAGGCCGTGATGGAGGCGGTGGCCGATGCGTTGGGCGTGAGCGTACACATCTGACTCACCCCCAGATCTCCGCCGCCTCCACCCCCAGCCCCGCGCCCACCGAGGTGAACGCGTCCCGCTCCAACAGGCGGTCGCCGAAGCGCGCCCGGAACAGGTCTCGCACGCAGGGGATGAGCGAGGTGCCGCCGGTCAGGAACACGGCGGTGACGTCGCGGGCCTGCAGGCCCAGCGTCTCCATCAGGGCGTCGATGGTCTGCTCCAGGCGCTCGGTCAGGGGGCGCACCGCGACCTCGAAGTCGGCGCGGGAGACCGGCTCGTCGATCGTCACGCCGCCCTCCGCGAAGCGCAGCCGGGTGTGCGCGGCGGTGGAGAGCGCCACCTTGGCCCGCTCCACCGCCTGGAAGACCTGGAAGCCGTAGTTCCACTCCAGCAGCTCCAGCAGGCGCTCCAGGCCAACGGCGTCGTCAGCGGTGCGGATCCAGGTCCGCAGGGCGCGCAGGTTCTCCGGGGTGGCCACGAACGAGAGCTGGTGCCAGCTCGTCATCGCGGCGTGCAGCCGGGACGGGACCGGGATCCAGCGCCCCAGGGGCCGATACTGCGACCCGCCTCCCAGGTGCGGCAGCACGAAGCGGCGCACCAGCGCGGCGTCGAAGTCGTTGCCGCCCACGCTGACGCCGTCGCTGCCCAGGATGTCCCCGCTGCGGTCCAGCCGCCCCACCCGCTCGGGCCCGAGGCGCATGACCGTGAAGTCGCTGGTACCCCCGCCCAGATCGCCGACCAGGCAGAGCACCTCGCGGTCGAGCTGCTGCTCGAAGGCGCGGGCGGCGGCGATGGGCTCGATGCGGAACCGGATCTCGTCGAACCCGGCGAGCGCGGCGGCCTGCTCCAGCCGGCGCTCGGCCAGGCGGTCGCGGTCCGGGTCGGGATCGAAGCGGGCCGGGCGGCCCAGCAGCACCCGCTCCACCGGCGCGCCGGTCGCGCGCTCGGCGAGCCACTTGAGGTGCTCCAGGAACCCGGCGATCAGCTCGGAGAGGTCGTAGGTCCGGCCATTGATCATGGTGTAGTCGAAGGTCTTGGAGGGCAGGTAGCGCTTGATCGACTGGATGAAGCGCCCCGCCATCGCCCGCTCCAGGTAGGCGTCCACCGCCTCGGTGCCGTAGGCGCGGAGGTGGTCGGGGGAGAAGTACAGGAGCGTCGGGATGGTCTCGGGGGGTCGATGTCGGGGGTCGAGCACCAGGGGCACGCTGCGGCCCTCGCGCACCAGGGCCAGAGCGGTGTTCGACGTGCCGAAGTCAAGCCCACAGCAGGCAGACATGGGGGTCCTCCTCGCGCCCGCGTGGGGCGCGCATCCGGGAGCGCCAGCCCGGGGGTTCAGGTCCGCGCGACGCCGCGCGGTCGAGAAGAGGAGGACGTGACACGGAGGCGAGCCGGCCAGAGGTCCCACACGCTGGGCGACAGCGTCCCCGAGGGGAGCCGTTCCAGCGACGCGCCAAAGGGCGCGAGCGATCCACCTGTTCGGGCCTAAGCGAATGGCCCGGAGCTGTCAAGTCCGCGCTCCGATGCCTCGCCTCAACGGGGCTGCCGAACCTCAGCGCCCCAGGACCGCCTCCAGCAGGAGCCCCTCGTCCCAGTCCAGGGTCTGATCGCCGCTCCCGCCGTACTCCAGGAGCTGCCACCCCATCGACCCGAACACGTCCACGACCTCGGCGGCGGCGAAGGAGGTCGGCGTGATGTAGAGCGCCGCCCGCCCGCCGTCCTCGTCGGCCGAGGTGGAGAACGGGATCTCGCTGATGCCGCCGGTGCGATCCCAGGTCCCGTCGTCGTCGCCGTCGTCGTAGGCGACCCCGTAGTACAGGGCCAGCCGCACGCCGAGGGCGCTCAGGTCCTCCCCGTCCAGCTCGTCGCTGAAGTGCGAATCGGGGAACGGCGGCGACGGCAGCTCCAGGGTCACGGTCTGCGGATCCGTGGTCTCCTCCAGGGAGACCGAGGTGAGCGTGGGATCGTCGGCGCCCTGGAACCCCTGGTATGCGTACAGGTCCAGCCGAGGCCGCCGGGCGAGGGTCGGCACCCGCTCCACCTCGGCGGTGAGCGCGGCCTGCTGCACCTGGGCCAGGTTGGCGTCCAGGTTCCAGCTCAGCCAGGTCGAGGCGACCGGCGTGACCCCAAGCACCCGGTTCCGGGCCATGTCGTAGGTGAGGAAGTTGTAGCCGGCCGTGGCCCCCATATCGGCCCAGGAGGGGTCCGGCGCCTCGATCCAGGCCAGCAGCCGGCTGCCGGAGACGCCGTAGTAGCTGTCCGCGGTGGTGGCGACGCCGTCCTCGTCCTCGTCGACCCACAGGCCCAGGCCGTAGACCACGCCCATCATGCCCGGGGCGCCCTGGGGGTCGATCTCGATGAGCTGATCGGCCTCGACGGTGCTGGGGACGCTGATCTCGAAGTCCACCCGCTGCCCCGCGCCGAGCCCCGAGACAGGCGCGGTGAGCGAGGGCTCGAGGGCGTCGGTGTAGAGGTTCTCGGCGCCGATGGCGGCCGGGATGAGCGAGAGCGCCGCCTCGTCGGGGACGAGCAGGGCCTCCGCCGTCCGCACCTCGCCGCTCAGCGTGGTCGCGATGCGCGCCTGATACTCGTCGTCGGTGATGAAGATGCAGCCAGCGGCCAGCAGCAGGGGGAGGAAGGCCATCTCAGGTTTCCGATTGCGTGGTTCACACCGTAGCACCCTACGGTCCCGGCGAACAGACCGGGCCACGACTCGAAATCGCATCAAGGTTACTCTTGACGAGGCAAGACTTCTTGCGATATCCGTGGTCAACACGGGAGCCTTTCCATGCGCCGACTCTTCCCCCTCCTGCTGCTGCTCATCCCCCTGAGCGCCGACGCCAAGGACCTCCGCAACCGGCTGGGTGTGGGGTTCCAGAACCAGTTCTCACAGATGAGCTCCATCTCGGTGAAGTACGGCCTGCCCGCGCGCGAGCCGGCGATCAACATCCAGGCCGAGCTGAACGCCGGGTTCTCCGTGCTCAACGGCACCGCCGACGCCTTCTTCCTGGGCGCCCGGCTCAACTACGCCCTGGTGGCCGAGGACAACATGAACCTCTACGTCGCCGCGGGCGGCGGGTTCCTCCAGCAGGGCGAGCTGTCCGGGGTGCGCGTACAGCCCGCAGCCGGCACCGAGTTCTTCCTGTTCGGGCTGGAGAACCTCGGGTTCACCGCCGAGATCGGCGTGAACCTCGACTACCTCGACGGGTTCAACGTCGGCACGGTCTCCGGCGGCCCGGCGATCGGCGTCCACTACTACTTCTAGTCCCCCAGGAGCGCCCCATGCGCCTGCTGCTCGTCGCCGCGCTGGGCCTGAGCGCCTGCATCGACGACCCCTGCCGGGGCTTTGACGGCCCCACCCTGCGCGTCGCGCCGCCCGACGGCGCCGACGGCTCCCCCGACCTGCGCACCTTCGACTCCATCCGCGCCGCGCTGGAGGTCGCCGAGCCGGGCACGGCGGTGTGCGTGGCCCCGGGGATCTGGCGGGAGCAGGTGCGCGTGCGGACCCCGGACGTCCACCTGCTGGGCGCCGGCCCCGACCTCACCATCCTGGAGCCCCCCGCGTCCGCCGAGGACCCGCTGGAGGCCTCGGGCACGGTGGTCGCCCTGGAGGCCGATGACGCCGAGCTGCGCGGCTTCACCGTGCGCGGCGGCGTGCGCGGCGTGTGGCTGAGCGGCGGGCACGACGCCACCCTGGCCGAGCTGTCCATCACCAACAACGCCACCGGGCTCTTGAGCCTCAACCCCGGCGCCCTGAGGCTGGAGGACGTCGAGCTGGTCCACAACGTGGCCATCGGCGGCCTCATCACCTCCCTCTCCGGCGGCCCGACGCTGGTCATCGAGGGCGGCGCGATCCTGGGCAACGGCCGCGCCGGCCGCTCCGAGGTGGGCGGCCTCTACAGCGACCGCGCCGTGTCGGCCACGGGCCTGCGCCTGCGCGACAACGCTGGCGTGGTGGCCGCCGATCTGCTGACGCAGGGGTCGCTGACCCTGGTGGACAGCCGCGTGGACCGCCCCGCCGGCAGCGGCGAGGCCCCGCGCCTGTACGCAGGCGGGGGCGCGACGGTGGAGCGGGTGGAGGGGCACACCGCGGGCAGCCCCCTGCTGCGGGTGCGCTGCGACGCCGACGACACGCTGATGCTGGAGAACCTGGCCCTCACCGACACCGGCGGCAGCGCCCCCCTCATCGAGCTGGAGGGCTGCGCCGGGCGCCTCGCCCACGCCACCCTGGTGGACCTGAGCGACGCCAACAGCCGCGCCCCCATCAGCCTGAGCGGCGGCGGCGCGGTCGAGCTGGTGAACAGCGCCCTGCTCGGCTTCGGCCCCTCCGCGCAGGTCGAGGACGGCGGCCCTGGCCTGACGCTCACCGCCACCTGGGAGGGCCGCATCCCCGACGCGCGCCTCGTGCGGGCCTACGAAATCGACCCCGACCTCCGGCCGCAGTCCGACTCCCCGCTGGTGGATCGGGGAACGGAGCTGGACGTCACCGTCGATCTGGCCGGTCGATCCCGGCCTGTCGGCGACGCCCCGGATCTCGGCGCGTTCGAGCTGTACTGAGGCGTCGCGGAGTCCGCGCGGACCTCCCCCGCGCGGCGCCCCGATGGGTTATGCACACGGGGTCACGTCGGGCTTCCTCCCGGCGAAGGCAGGCCTTTCGGGAGGGCAGATGAAGCTTGGAATCCCCAAGGAGGTCCGACCCGGTGAGCGCCGGGTGGCGGGCACGCCGGACACCGTCCGTCGACTCAAGAAGATGGGCTTCGAGGTCCGGATCCAGTCCGGCGCAGGCGTGGGCGCCCGGTTCTCCGACGACGCCTACCGCGAGGCCGGGGCCGAGGTGGTGGACTCCGCCGACCCGATCTGGGGCGAGTCCGACGTCATCCTCAAGGTCCGCCCGCCCCAGGAGGTCCCGGACACCGACGTCCACGAGGCCGACCTGCTCCGCGAAGGCGTGGTGCTGATCTCCCTGCTCTTCCCGGCCCAGAACACCGAGCTGATCGAGCGCATCGCCGCCCGCAAGGCCACGGCCATCGCCCTGGACGCGGTGCCCCGCATCTCCCGGGCCCAGAAGATGGACGTGCTGTCGTCCATGGCCAACATCGCCGGCTACCGCGCGGTCATCGAGGCCGCCAACCAGTTCGGCGGCTTCTTCACCGGGCAGATCACCGCCGCCGGCAAGACCCCGCCCGCCAAGGTCCTGATCATCGGCGCGGGCGTGGCCGGCCTCGCGGCCATCGGCGCCGCCCGCGGCCTCGGCGCGGTCGTGCGCGCCTTCGACGTGCGCCCGGCGGTCAAGGAGCAGGTGCAGTCCCTGGGCGCGACCTTCCTCGAGCTGGAGTTCGAGGAGTCCGGCGAGGGCGAGGGCGGCTACGCCAAGACGATGTCCAAGGAGTTCATCGACGCCGAGATGGCGCTGTTCCGCCAGCAGTGCGCCGAGGTCGACGTCATCATCACCACCGCGCTCGTCCCCGGGAAGCGCGCTCCGGTGCTCATCACCGAGGACATGGTCGAGACCCTGCGGGACGGCTCGGTCATCGTGGACCTGGCCGCCGAGCAGGGCGGCAACTGCGCCCTGACCGAGCCCGACCAGGTCGTCGAGCGCCACGGCGTCACCATCATCGGCTACACCGACCTCACCAGCCGCCTGGCCACCCACGCCAGCCAGTTCTTCTCCACGAACATCTGTCACCTGCTGGATGACATGGGGGGCGCCACCGACTTCCGGATCGACCACGAGGACGACGCGGTCCGGGGCGCCCTGGTCCTGGAGGACGGCGCGCTGATGTGGCCGCCGCCCAAGCCCAAGGTCGCCCCGCCCAAGCCCGCGCCCGCCGCGCCGGAGCCCGTGGTCGCCCACACCCCTGCCCTGCCGGTGAAGGCCTCCAGCAACCTGGGGACCGGCATCGCCTCCGTGGTGGGGGCCGCGGCGCTGGCCTTCATCGGGGTGTACGCCCCGATGGACTTCATCCAGCACTTCACCGTCTTCGTCCTGGCCTGCTTCATCGGCTGGCAGGTCATCTGGAACGTGTCCCCTGCGCTGCACACCCCGCTGATGAGCGTCACCAACGCGATCAGCGGCATCATCATCGTCGGCGGGATGCTCCAGGCCGGCAGCGGCGACTACAACCTGGCGGCCATCCTGGGTGCGGTCGCCATCGGTGTGGCCGCCATCAACGTGGTGGGCGGCTTCATGGTCACCCAACGCATGCTGCGGATGTTCCGCCTGGACACGGAGGCCTGAGGTGTCGCTGAGCTTGCTGACCATCGCCTACCTCACCGCAGGCGTGCTGTTCATCCTGAGCCTCGGCGGCCTCTCCACGCAGGAGACCTCCCGCCGCGGCAACATCTACGGCATCGTGGGCATGACCATCGCGGTGGTGGCCACGGCCCTCCACCCCAGCGTCGAAGCCTACGTCCTCATGATCCTCACGCTGGTCGGTGGCGGCATGATCGGCGCCACCCTGGCCGCGCGGGTCGAGATGACCGCGATGCCCCAGCTCGTCGCCGCGCTGCACAGCTTCGTGGGCCTCGCCGCGGTGCTCGTGGGCATCTCGACCTACCTGGCGCCCGGCGACCTGACCGGCACATCGCACATCGTCCACGCCATCGAGATCTACCTCGACGTGGCCATCGGCGCGATCACGTTCACCGGCTCGGTCATCGCGTGGGCCAAGCTCGACGGGCGCCTCTCGGGCAAGCCCATGCTGCTGCCCGGCCGCCACTGGCTCAACCTGCTCATCGTCCTGTCCATCATCGGCATCGGCGTGGCCTTCACCGGGTCCGAGGGCACCACGGGCCTGCTGCTGCTCATCCTCATGGTGAACATCGCCAGCGTGCTGGGCGTCCACATGGTCATGGCCATCGGCGGCGCCGACATGCCGGTGGTGGTCTCGCTGCTCAACAGCTACTCGGGGTGGACCGCAGCGGCGGCGGGCTTCATGCTCTCCAACGACCTGCTCATCGTCACCGGCGCGCTGGTGGGCTCCAGCGGCGCGATCCTCTCCTACATCATGTGCAAGGCGATGAACCGGTCCATCTGGAACGTCGTCTTCGGCGGCTTCGGCACCGGCGAGGGCACCCCGGCCCCCCAGATCGAGGGCAGCCAGGGCGAATGGATCCCGATCGAGACCGACGAGGTCGCCGAGCTGGCCCGGGACGCCAAGGAGATCATCATCGTGCCCGGCTACGGCATGGCCGTGGCCCAGGCCCAGCGCGTCGTCGAGGAGTTCACCCGCATGATGCGCAAGCAGGGCAAGCGGGTGCGCTTCGGCATCCACCCCGTCGCTGGCCGCCTGCCCGGCCACATGAACGTGCTGCTGGCCGAGGCCGGGGTGCCCTACGACATCGTCCTGGAGATGGACGAGCTGAACGAGGACTTCCCCACCACCGACCTCGTGCTGATCATCGGGGCCAACGACATCGTCAACCCGGGCGCGTTGACCGATCCCTCCAGCCCCATCTACGGCATGCCGGTCCTGGAGGTCTGGAAGGCCGGCACCACCATCGTGCTCAAGCGCGGGCGGGGCGTGGGCTACGCCGGCATCCAGAACCCCCTGTTCTTCAAGGAGAACACGCGGATGTACTTCGGCGACGCGCGGGACAGCATGCAGGACCTGGTGGCCGCGCTGCGCACGGGGTGAGGACGACCCGCCCTCCTGTCGTGTAGACCTCAGGTGTTCATGGGACTCCAACGCACGCTCTGCGCTCTGGGCCTCGCCGCGCTGCTCGGCGGGGCGGCGCTCGGCCTCGCGGGCCCGGCCCACGCCGCCGCCTACGACCCGGATCTGGAGTGGCGCACCCTCACCACGCCCCACTTCAACATCACCTTCCACCAGGGGGAGGAGCAGCTCGCCGAGGAGCTGTCCGCGATCGCGGAGCGGGTCCACGTCATCCTGACCCGCGACATGGACCACACCCCGCGCCGCCGCACGGAGGTCGTGCTCGTCGACCACACCGACATCGCCAACGGCTACGCGATGTCGCTGCCGGTCAACACCATCGTCATCTTCGTGACCGCGCCCCAGGAGCAGTCCGGGCTGGACCTCTACGAGGAGTGGCTGGAGGCCATCTTCACCCACGAGTACGCCCACATCCTGCACCTCGACACCGTCGAGGGCCTGCCCCGGGCGCTGCGCATGGTGATGGGCCGCATCATCTCGGTCAACCACCTGTCCCCGTGGTGGGTCATCGAGGGGCAGGCCACCTACATGGAGACCCGGCACACCACCGGGGGGCGGGGGCGCAACCCCCACACCGACATGATCCTGCGGATGTCCATCCTGGAGGACGCCTTCCCCAAGCTGGGCGCGCTCGACGGCTTCATGTCCGGCCCGCCCGGCGGCCACACCCGCTACCTGTTCGGCCAGAGCTTCCTCAAGTACATCGCCGACCACACCTCCGACGACGCGATGACCCGGTGGAACCACTCCTATGGCGGCTGGGTCCTCCCCTACCTGCTGCCCGCCCGCCAGGTCTTCGGGGCCTCCTTCCACCAGCTCTATGAGGACTGGAAGGCCGCGCTGGAGGTGGAGTACGCCGTCGTCCGGGAGGCCGTGATCGCCCAGGGGCTCACCACGCCGCAGATCATCACCGACCTGGACGGGAGCTGTGAGGGCCCCAGCTTCTCCCCGAAGGGCGACAAGCTGGTCTTCAGCTGCACCGACCGCCGCACCGGCCCCGCCATCCTGCTGGCCGACGGCCAGGGCGGCGACGCTGAGGTCGAGCTGGAGCGCAGCTCCGCCGCGCGCTTTGCGTGGCGCCCGGACGGTGAGGCCTTCGCCTACGCCGCCTCGCACGTCGTCAACGACTTCAACCTCTACGAGGACGTCTACTTCCACACCCTGGGGACCGACAGCGCCACCCGCCTCACCAGCGGCAAGCGCGCCCGCGACCCGGCCTTCTCGCCGGACGGCGGCCAGCTCCTGGTGGTCCGCAACGAGGTCCAGAACAACAACCTGGCCATCCTGCGCATCGACCAGTCCCTGGAGGCGTTGACCGACTACAGCGACCACACCCAGCTCTCCTCGCCGGTGTGGTCGCCGGACGGGCGCTTCCTCGCCCTCTCGGTCTGGCAGGACGGCAACCGGGACATCTGGGTCTACACCGCCGACGGCCAGCCGTACCGGCGGGTCACGATGGACCCCTACACCGACCGGGATCCGGCGTTCTCGGCGGACGGGCGGTGGCTGTTCTTCTCCTCCGACCGCACGGGCATCCCCAACATCTACGCGGTGGAGCTGGAGGCCGAGCGCCTCTTCCAGGTCACCAACGTGCTGGGCGGGGCCTTCGAGCCCACGGTGCGGGCCGACTTCCAGGTCATGGCCTGGCAGCACTACACCGCCAATGGCTTCAAGATCGCGCTCCACCCGGTGGAGCCCGAGACCTGGTGGGACCGGGGGCAGCTCCCCCTCCCCCTCGCCGCGCGGGGGTCGCTCGCCGCGGTGGTCCCGGGCGGCGCGCCCACCGAGCCAGAGGTCGCGACCTGGCATCCGCGCGGCGGTGACGCGGGCTTCGGGCCCGCTGGCGGCGGCGGCGCGTCTCCGGCCGGCGCCGGCTTCGCCGACCAGCCCACCCGGGGCGCCGAGGTCGACGACGTCACCGAGGTGGACCTCGAGACCGCCGAGGAGCAGGACTACCCCTTCTCCCACCCGGTCGGCCCCTACAAGGCCCTCCCCACGCTGTTCCCGCCCCGCTACGTCGTCCCCTCCATCTACAACACGACCTTCGGGCTGATGGGGGCGCTGTCGACCTCGGGCACGGACACGCTGCGCCGCTACCTGTGGTCGGCGAACGTGAACTACCGCACCGACGCCCGCTACGTCGGCGGCGGCGCCTCCTTCACCTGGAACCGCTGGCGCCCCATCTTCTCCTGGGGCGCCAACACCTACGTCGTGCCCTACGCCGACATCTACGTGGTGCCGGACACCAAGCCCGGCGCGAACATCCCCACCCCCCACTCCAGCGGGGAGCGCTACTGGGACCAGCGCTTCCGGGTGTGGACCACCGCCACGTACTCCCGCCGCCAGCGCACCTTCCTCTATGCCCGCTACAACGGCCTGGTGCGCATCCCCAAGGGCGGCCTGGGCGATGACGTCTACCGCAACACCCTGCCCACCCGGGGCTTCCTGAGCACGGTCGAGGCGGGCTGGCGCTACTCCAACGGCCAGGCGTACAGCTACTCCATCTCCCCCGAGGACGCCCGCTACATCTCCATCGCCGCCCAGTGGACCTCGCCCTTCCTGGGCAGCTTCGTCCTGGACAACGACGACCAGCGGGTGCCGTTCAACCAGCTCCAGCTCAACGGCGAGATCCGGGAGTACGTCACCAACCCCTGGGTGCCCAACCACGTCCTGGCCCTGCGGGCCGCCGGGGGCGTGTCCTTCGGGGACAACCTGCGCTATGGCTCGTTCCGCCTGGGCGGGAACTGGGGGGAGTCCCCCTACCTGGCCCTGCCCGACGAGTGGCGCCCGCTGCGCGGCTTCCCCTCGGCGGCGTCCAGCGGAGACGGGTACTACCTGGGCTCCATCGAATACCGGTTCCCGATCTGGCGTATCGATTGGGGGCCGGGGGCGCTGCCCTTCTTCGCCCGCACCCTGCACGGCGCGGTGTTCACCGACTTCGGCGACACCTTCAACAGCGTCGACCAGATCGGCGTGCCCCTGGTGGGCGCGGGCGGGGAGCTGCGGATGAGCTTCCTGGCCGGCTGGGCGCTGGGCCTCAACGCCCGCGCCGGGTACGCGGTCGGCCTGCTGGGCGGCGGCTATGGGCCCACCGACGTCGGCGCCTGGTACTTCCGGCTGGGGACCTCGTTCTGAGCGCCCCCTACTCCTCGGGCGGATCCGGCCAGAACGACGTCAGCGGCCCGTGGAAGCGCAGCGGCCCCACGAAGCGCCACAGCACCCCCAGGAACACCAGGTAGGCCACCACCCCGCCGAAAGCCATCCAGGTGGCCTCCGGGAAGCTCTCCGGGTAGTTCGCCACCGGCATCGGCAGGATGACCAGCAAGAGCGGCGCCCCCAGCACGATGGCCAGGGTGGCGCCGAGCACCACGTTGCTGGCCGCCGGGCCGCGCAGCTCGGGGTCGATGATGCGCAGCAGCGCCAGGCCCGTGGGCAGCGTGCCCGTGGTGACGCCGAACAGCACGACGACGTGCTCGAAGGGCGCCTCCGGGAAGGCCCGCCGCCCCAGCCACACGCACAGCAGCAGGCTCACCGCCCCGCCGACGGCTGTGATGACGACGATGGGCAGCAGGTTCTCCTGGAGCACCGCGATGACGATGGCCGCGAGCGCCGCGCAGGTGACCACGTCCACGGTCAGGCCCCCGAGGCGCCCCAGCAGGCCGCTGTGCATGGGGTAGGTCTCGAAGGTCCGGGACAGCACCTGCCGGATGCTCAGCGCGAGGATGGCGCCGATCAGGAAGTGGAAGCCCCACACCATCGCCACGAGCTGGTCCTTGCCCTCCAGCGCCGAGGTGATGGCGTAGATCAGCCCGTAGGTCACCGCGTAGACGACGCCGATCATGGCGATGTGCCCGGTGATGGGCTCCAGAGCACCCGGCTCGGCCTCCGGCATCGGCTCCTCAGCGCCGTGCTCGGCCCCGCTCCCCTGCCCCTCCGTGGAGAGCCAGCCCTTGCGTCGCCCCCACGCCACCAGCGGCACCCCCATGAACACCGCCCAGGCGAAGCCCACCGCCGCCATGATGAGGCCGACCTGCGCGCCGTTGGTGAGCCCACTGGCCTCCCAGGCCTTGCCCATCGACAGCGCCTGGCCGGGCCCCTGGTTGAACCCCAGCGGCAGCAAGAGCCCGAAGCCCGGGTGCACGGTCTCCCCCAGGATGCCGGTCAGGAGCAGCACCAGCCCCAGCCCGATCGCGCCCTGGAGCACCGCGAAGAACGGGATGCCGAACACCACGGACACTGCGCCCTTGCGCATCGTGCCGGGCGGCGGCTTCTGGAGGCCCACCGCGATGAACACGATGGCCAGCCCGTGGTAGACGATGGACTCCAGCGCGGCGATGTCCAGCGGCATGATCCCCAGCACGCTGGGGCCGAGGAGGAGCCCCAGCACCCCGGCGACCATCGAGTCGGGCATGCCGAACGCCCGCAGGGGAGGCACGAAGCGCCGCAGCCCATACGCCGCGAGCAGCAGCACGGCGATCATGAGCGCGTTGAAGACGAGACCGCTTTCCCAGAAGCTCACAGGCTTTTCTCCAGGCGCCAGGGGGCGCGCTTCGGAAGAGACTGCCAGCTTCCGGCGTCCACGTAAAGCCACCCCCTGACTTCGTCAGGACGGGATACACATCCTCCCAGGCGCCTCATCCGCTGGAGACCCGCCATGACGCTGACGCTGCTGCTCTCGCTCGCGCTGCCTGCCCACGCCGCGCTGCCCGACGCCGCCATGACCGCGATGCGCCGCGGCGACTGCGCGGCCGTGCTCGCCGCCCTCGCCGAGCCCGCGGACGTCTCCGCCGCCCTGGCCCGCGCCCGCTGCGGCGACGCCGACGCCCTGGAACCCTACGTCGACGCCGACGACCCCCTGAGTCCCTACGTGCGCCTGGCCCTGGCCCGGGTCCGCATCACCAGCCACCCCTCCCAGGTCACTGCGCTGTTGAAGGGCGTGGAGCTGCCCGGCGCGGCCGGCCAGGAGGTCCGCCTCCTGCGCTCCCGGGCCCTCATCGCGCAGGATCGAAGCCTGGACGCGCGCGACGAGCTGCGAAAGCTGCTCAACACCGATGCCCGCCCCGAGGCGCTCTACTGGCTGGCCTGGGGCGCCGAGACCCGAGACGACGCCGCCGCCGCCATCGACGCCTACCAGTCCCTGTGGGCGCGGGACGTCACCTCCCCCTTCGCCGACCTCGCCGCCGAGCGGCTCGCGGATCTCAAGGTGCCGGTGCCGGACTTCTCCACGGACGCCGGCCGGGAGCTGGCCCTCCAGCGCGCCCGGGCGCTGGTGAAGGCCTACCGCGCCCCCGAGGCCATCCCCCTCTACGACGGCGTGGCCAAGGAGACGAAGCCCGACTCCGACGCCTGGCGCTACGAGCTGTCCATGGCCCTCTTCAAGGCCAAGGACTACCCCCGCGCGATGAAGGAGATGGCGACGCTCAAGCCCCTGGAGCCCGGGGTCACCGGCGGCGAGGACACCCTGTTCCACTTCGCCCTGGGGACCTCCCGCACCGGCGACTACGACGCCGCCGCGAAGCACTACGCGCGGCTGATCGAGCTCTACCCGGGCACGAAGACCGCCGACACGGCCTCCTTCAAGATCGGCTACCTCGACTACGACGCCGGGAACCTCGAGGAGGCCATCCCCCTGCTCCAGGCCCACCTCGAGCGCTTCCCTGCCAGCAAGCACAAGGACGAGGCCCTCTGGTTCATCGGCTGGTCCCACTACCGGCTGGGGCAGTACGCCGAGGCGGAGGCGGCGCTCGACCGGCTGCTCAAGGAGCACCGCAACAGCGGCCTGGCCCCCCAGGGCCTGTACTGGAAGGCCCGGATCCAGGGCCAGCGCGGGGACACCGCCGGCGAGCAGGCCTCTCTGGAGGCCCTCATCGACCGCTACCCCTCCTCCGGGCACGCCTGGTTCGCCGCCGAGCGCATCGGCCAGCGCTTCACCGGCATCGGCGAAGTCGCCCCGCCGCCGCTGCCGGAGAGCTTCGTGAAGGCCCACCCCGATCTGGCCGTGGCCCAGGCCCTGGCGGACGCCGGGCAGCTCGACTGGGCCCGCGAGCGGCTGAGCGAGCTGATCGGCGCCGCCCGCAGCGGCGGCGAGCAGACGGCCATCCCCTTCGCCCACGCCCTCATCCACGTGGGGGCCTTCCAACAGGCCCAGGCCCTCGCCCGAAAGTACTGCACGCCCCCCTGGAAGCCCGGAGGCGACCCCGCCGCGCTCGCCGCATGCTACCCCCGCCCCGAGCAGCCCGTGGTCAGCGCGGCGGCGGCGGCGTCCGGGCTCGACCCCCTGCTGCCCTACGCCATCATGACCGCCGAGTCCGCCCTGGACCCCTCGGTCACCTCCATCGCGGGGGCCCGAGGCCTGATGCAGATGATGCCGGAGCTGGGCGGGGAGCTGCACACCATCCTCCTGCCCGCCTCCACCTACGACCCCGATCAGCTCTACGTCGCCGGCTACAACGCCTGGCTGGGCACCACCGAGCTGGGGCGCCTCCACCAGCGCTTCACGGGCGCGGGGGTCTCCCCCTCCCTGCCCCTGGTCATCGCCGGCTACAACGGCGGCGCCGACGCGGTCGCCCGCTGGCTGGAGGGCTACGAGACCCCCCCGGACGCGGACTGGTTCGCCGAGAACATCTCCTACACCGAGACCCGCCAGTACGTGCGCCGGGTGCTGGGCTACCTGATGACCTACCGGTGGGTGTACGGCGACTGATCAGCGCAGCTCGACCTCGAAGGGCATGACGGCGAGGGGCTGCTCGGGGTGCTCGATCAGCAGCTCGGCCGCGGCGGGCAGCTTCACGAGCTGAGCGAGGCGCGCGGCCCAGCCCCCCACGGACGCGCCAACGCCGGGCAGCAGCCGCATCCACAGGGGCCTGGGGGGCTGGACCACCAGGTCCGCCCGGCGGAATGCCTGGGCGGGGCGGATCCCCGAAAGCGCACGAGCGCGGTCGATGGCCTCGCGCAGGCCGCCCAGGTGGTCGACGAGCCCCGCCTCCACCGCGCGCCGCCCCGACCAGACCCGGCCCTGGGCGACCTCCTCCACCGAGCCGTAGGGGCGCTTCCGACCGGCCGCCACCCGCCGCACGAACTCGTGGTAGGTGTGCTGGAGCCGCGCGCGGAAGCGCGCCCGCTGCCAGGGGTCGAAGGTGGTGTCCGGCAGGTACATCCCCACGTTCCGGCCCCGCTCGAACGACTCGACGTGGATGCCCAGCGACCCGGCGGCCTTGCCCACCACCAGCTTGCCGCCGACCACGCCGATGGAGCCGGTGATGGACCCGGGGCGGGCGACGATCTCGTTCGCCGGGGCCGCGAGGTAGTAGCCGCCGGACGCCGCGACGTCCGAGAAGTGGGCGACCACCGGCTTCTCCCGCACGAGCAGCTCCACCTCCCGCCAGATCAGGTCCGAGGCCAGCGCGCTGCCCCCCGGAGACTGCACCGAGAGGACCACCGCCGCCACGTTGGGCTGGTCCCGCATGGCCCGCAGCACCGGCGTGACCTCCGGCGGCGAGATGCGCGGGTTGCCTCGAGACGGCTCCAGGCCCGAGGTCACCGGCCCGGAGATGTGCACCACGGCGATGATCGGATCGCGGGGGAACAGCCCGTTGAGGCGGGTGGCCCAGCGGAAGGCGAACGCCAGCGAGCCCACCCCCACGCGGCGGCTCTGCTCCCCCAGCAGCTCCTCCAGCAGCTCGTCCAGGGCGTCGTCGTAGCCCACCTTGTCGATGAGGCCGGCGGCGAGGGCCTCTTCAGCGGCCATCGGCGAGCGGTCGATGAGCGCCTGGGTCTCCTCCGGGGTCTTGCCCCGCCCCTCGGAGATGGCGGCCACCAGGCCCGCGTGCAGATCGTCCACCAGCGCGTACACCGCCTCGCGGTTCTCGGCGGAGGCGTGGCTGCGGGTGTAGGTCTCACCGAAGCTCTTGAACGCCCCGGCCGACTCGATGTCCGCCACCACCCCGAGGCGCTCCAGGGCCGGCCCGAAGAAGGTCATGCGCCCGCCCACCCCCACGGCGGCGACCTCGCCCAAGGGCGGCAGGAGCACCCGGTCCGCAGCGGAGGCCAGGAACATGCCCCGGTTGTCCAGGGAGTCCGCCACCACCACCACGAGCACGCCCTGATCCCGCAGCCGGACCAGCCCCTCCCGCCACTCCTCCAGGGTCGCCCAGCCCCAGGCCAGGAGGTCGAGGTGCAGCACCAGGCCGCGCGCCCGGGTCAGCCGGAGCAGCCGCTCCAGGGCGTCGAGCACCTGCAGCGGGTGGTCCAGGTGCTGGTCGATGCTCAGCTCGACCACGCCGGCGCGCCCTACCCGCGCACGCATGAACAGCGTGAGCAGGGCAGCGAGGGGATAGGTGAAGGGGCGGCTCAGCCACCGCAGCAGGGCCCGGATCATCCCGGCCTCCGAAGAATCGAGGAGTCGGGCTCCGGTGGAACCAACCGGGCCCGGATATATCTGTAATCACCAGCGCGCGCGGCGCGTACCGGAGGCTTCATGTCCTTTGCCCTCACCGACGCCGAGTATCAGCCCCTGGAGCTGCTGGCTGAGGTCGATCTCGCTGATCTTGCCATTGAACTCGACATGATCCCCGACGAGGTGATCGACCGTCGGGGTCTGCTGGACGAGCTGGTCCCCCGCCTGCTGGATCGGGCCCGCGCGGAGGGCCTGCCCTTCTCCAAGTACGACGCAGACGATCTGGAGGAGCTTCCCACGGAGCACCGCGCCGCCCTGGCCCGCTGCATGGGCTGGCCGGCCGAGGTCACCGCCATGCTCAAGGCCGGCGGCAGGGTCTACAAGGTCTACCGCAAGAGCCGCCGCAACAGCCAGATCCCCCTGCTGCTGCCCATCCTGCTCAAGCCCCTGGCCCGGTGGGCCGACGAGACGGTGAGCTGAACGCTCGCCGCTGCCAAATGAACGCAAGGGGTGGCGCCGCGCCTTGACAGCGTCCCCCGGCAGACAGTATCGGGTCTGTACTCTGATTCGTGCGCCTGAAGCCCGCGCCAGCGAGATTCTTGAGGAGGTGAGCACCGTGGCGACCAAGACCTGTCCGAGCTGTGGGGAGGACGTCCCCGTCCAGGCGCCGCGCTGCAAGCACTGCTTCCACGACTTCAGCGAGCCGGTGAAGAAGTCCAACACCGGGCTGATCGGCTTCCTGGGCATGCTTGCAGCGATGGCCATCATCGGCACGGGCACCTTCTGGTTCGTGAGCCAGCGCCAGGCCCAGGAGCGCATCGTCATCGACGAGGACACCCACCAGATCACCTTCGTCAAGAAGTACGCGGACCGTACCGAGTCCGACGTCATCAAGTTCGACGACATCACCAAGGTCGTGGTGGTCATGGGCGGCAGCCAGGCCACCTGGGTGGTCCAGGTCGTCACCCTGGACGGCCAGGAGCGCGTCGTCAACGAGTCGAACGACGGCTCCCTCAAGGGCTACGCCGAGCACATCGCGGCGGTCATGGACAAGCCCCTCGTCGAGAAGAACCTCGCCCGTGGCTTCGGGGATCTGGGCACCGGCGGCCAGCAGCAGGACTGACGGCGTATGGAACAGGCCCTGGGCCGGCTGACCCGGGACCTCGCGATCGATCTCGGCACCACCAGCACGCTGGTGTACGCCCAGGGCCGCGGGGTCGTGCTGGATGAGCCCTCGGTCGTGGCCACGCGACGCGGCCCCTCCGGCGGCTTCGGCGAAGTGCTCGCGGTAGGCGACGCCGCACACAACATGCTCGGGCGCACCCCCGAGGGCATCGTGGTGCGGCGTCCCCTCGCCCACGGCGTCATCGGCGACTTCCAGCTCGCCGAGGAGATGCTCCGCACCTTCATCCGCTGGAGCGCCGGGCGCACCGCCGTGGTCAAGCCCCGCGCGCTGGTCTGCGTGCCGTCGGGCCTCTCCGAGGTCGAGCGCCGCGCGGTCCACGAGAGCACCCGGGCGGCCGGCTGTCGGGAGGTCCAGCTCATCTCCCAGCCGGTGGCCGCCGCGCTGGGCGCCGGGCTCCCCATCTTCGAGCCCCGGGGCTGCATGATCGTGGACATCGGCGGCGGCACCACCGAGATCGCCGTGATGTCCCTGGGGGGCCTGGTCGTGTCCCGCTCCCTGCGCACCGCCGGCTCCAGCTTCGACGCGGCCATCATCGAGATGCTCAAGCGCGACCAGGACCTGGAGATCGGCGAGCGCAGCGCGGAGGCCCTCAAGCGGGAGCTGGGTTCGGCGGTGCCGGCGGCGCTTCCTCAGCGGCGCAGCGTCAAGGGCCGCACCCTCTCCACAGGCCGCCCCAAGGAGATCTCCCTCACCGGAGAGGAGCTTCGGCAGGCGCTGCTGGCCCCGCTGGCGGAGATCGTGGAGGTGATCCGCGAGGTCCTCTCCGAGACCCCGCCCGAGCTGGCCGGCGACGTACTGGAGCTGGGCATCGTGCTCTGCGGCGGCGGGGCGCTGCTGCCCGGTCTGGACGAGTACCTGCGCGAGGCCACCCGCCTGCCGGTCGTGCTCGCTGAGCACCCGCTGCGCGCGGTCATCCACGGTGCGGGGGCCGCGGTGGAGAACCCCGATCTGCTCCCCCGCTTGATGCTGCGCTGACGAGAGGTCAGCCCGCCCACCGCCGAAGCGCGGGGACGTCGCCGATGGCCAGCCAGGTCCGCTGCGCGGCGAAATCCCCGGTGTTGACGTAAAGGCCCCCCTCCAGGTCCCTCACCTCGGGCGCGTGGGAGTGACCCATCACCACGACGTCGGCCTCTCCAGCAGAGATCCGTGCCTGGGCCCAACGCCGCTGGGCGTCCACGAGCGCCGGGTCCGGCCCGTCACCGTGCGCCATGCCCGAGGCCCCGGCGAGGGAGAGGCCGAGCCGACGCGCGCCCTGCGGACCGAGCGCCCGCATCAGCGCCGCGAACGGACGCCCCCGCAGCACGCGCCGGGCGATCCGATAGCCGGGTCGACTGTCCGCCTCGTCCCCGTGCACCATCAGATAGCGCCGGCCAGCCAGGGTGAGCCGCAGGGTCGCCGTCACGCGCGCCCCAAGGGCCTCCCGCAGGAAAGGCCCAACCGCAAAGTCATGGTTCCCAGGCACGAAGACCAGCTCGCTCCCCCGCTGGCGCAGCCGATGCAGCGCCGCGAGGACCGGCACGTAGTCCGCATACACCACCCCCTCGAAGCCCCACCAGAAGTGGAACAGGTCGCCCAGCAGCACCACGGTGGGACAGCGCAGCGAATCCAGAAGGGACACCAGGTCCGACTGAGCCGGGTCATCGAGCCCGAGCAGGTGGACATCCGAGATCACAGCGACGAGCAAGGAACCTGTATCCCAAAGCAAGAACCCCCCATGAGGATATCATGGGGGGTTCAGGAAAGGGGAGGACGGCGATTACCTACTCTCCCACAGCGTGACCGCTGCAGTACCATCGGCGTGTCAGGGCTTAACTTCCGTGTTCGGAATGGGAACGGGTGGGACCCCTGAGCTATCATCACCGTCCAAAGTCTTGGAGATGGATACGCACAGGAAGGGTGTAGAGGGCGGGCTGGTGCTCCAGCCGAGCGTCGTTTCGGTGTGTGTGAGGTCAAGCCATTGGGACAATTAGTACGGGTTAGCTGAACACATTGCTGTGCTTACACATCCCGCCTATCCACCAGGTCGTCTACCTGGGTCCTCATGGGGAGAGTTCATCTTGAGGGGGGTTTCCCACTTAGATGCTTTCAGCGGTTATCCCTTCCGCACGTAGCTACCCGGCAATGCCGCTGGCGCGACAACCGGAACACCAGAGGTGCGTCCATCCCGGTCCTCTCGTACTAAGGACAGCTCCTCTCAACTCTCCAACGCCCACGGAAGATAGGGACCGAACTGTCTCACGACGTTCTGAACCCAGCTCGCGTGCCGCTTTAATTGGCGAACAGCCAAACCCTTGGGACCTGCTCCAGCCCCAGGATGCGACGAGCCGACATCGAGGTGCCAAACCACGCCGTCGATGTGAACTCTTGGGCGTGATAAGCCTGTTATCCCCGGAGTACCTTTTATCCGTTGAGCGACGGCCCTTCCATTCGGGACCGCCGGATCACTAAGGCCTGCTTTCGCACCTGCTCGACGTGTCCGTCTCGCAGTCAAGCTCCCTTATGCCTTTGCACTCTGCGCCTGGTTTCCAATCAGGCTGAGGGAACCTTCGCGCGCCTCCGTTACCTTTTAGGAGGCGACCGCCCCAGTCAAACTCCCCACCAGGCAGTGTCCCTCTTCCGAGGTTAGGTAGCCGACATGATCAGGGTGGTATTTCAACGGTGGCTCCCTCGAAGCTAGCGCCCCGAGTTCAACGCCTCCCACCTATCCTACACAAACCATATCAGATACCACTGCCAAGCTAGAGTAAAGGTTCACAGGGTCTTTCCGTCTTTCCGCGGGTATAGGGCATCTTCACCCCAACGTCAATTTCACAGGGTCACTGGTCGAGACAGCGTGGAAGTCGTTACGCCTTTCGTGCAGGTCGGAACTTACCCGACAAGGAATTTCGCTACCTTAGGACCGTTATAGTTACGGCCGCCGTTTACCGGGGCTTCGATTCACCGCTTCGGTTACCCTAACGACTCCTCTTAACCTTCCGGCACCGGGCAGGCGTCAGTCCCTATACGTCGCCTTACGGCTTCGCAGAGACCTGTGTTTTTGGTAAACAGTCGCTACCACCGCTTTGCTGTGACCACCTTCGGCTCCAGGCGCAAAGCCCTTCACCTGATGATGGCATACCTTATCCCGAAGTTACGGTATCAATTTGCCTAGTTCCTTAACCAGTGTTCTCCCTAGCGCCTCGGTGTTCTCCACCTGCCCACCTGAGTCGGTTTGCGGTACGGTCAACAGCATCTCTTCGCGGCCCGCGGCTTTTCTTGGAAGCATGGCATCAATCACTTCATGACCGAAGTCACTTCGTCATCACCCCTCGGCGTTGATTCGACGTTTTATTCCTATCGAATCCACCTACAGGCTTGAACCACGATACCACCTCGTGGCTGACCTAGCCTTCTCCGTCCCCGCTCCGCTCAACACTGCTGGTACGGGAATATTAACCCGTTTCCCATCGGCTTCGCGTTTCCGCTACACCTTAGGGGCCGACTAACCCTGCCCGGATTATCCTTGGACAGGAACCCTTGGGCTTCCGGCGAGCGGGTTTTTCACCCGCTTTATCGCTACTCATGTCAGCATTCTCACTTCCAACATGTCCAACGCCCCTCACGAGACGCCTTCACCCACGTTGGAACGCTCCCCTACCCATCGCCTAAGCGATGCTGCAGCTTCGGCACCGTGCTTAGCCCCGTTATATTTACGGCGCAGAACAACTTGATCAGTGAGCTGTTACGCTTTCTTCAAAGGGTGGCTGCTTCTAAGCCAACCTCCTGATTGTCTGTGTTGCTCCACATCCTTGACCACTTAGCACGGATTTGGGGGCCTTAGCCGACAGTCTGGGCTCTTTCCCTCTCGACTACGAAACTTATCTCCCGCAGTCTCACTGCCATACGTCACTCACCGGGATTCGGAGTTTGATAGGGTTTGGTAACCTTGGGGGGCCCCTAGCCCTTTCAGTGCTCTACCCCCGGCGGTACTGTACAACGCGGCACGTAA
>JACKEV010000006.1:0-490000 GCA_020632795.1 Alphaproteobacteria bacterium | reverse complement strand
GTCTCAGTCCCAGTGTGGCTGATCATCCTCTCAGACCAGCTACCCATCGTACCCTTGGTAGGCCGTTACCCTACCAACTAGGATTAGATAATGGGCCGCAGGCCGATCCCAAGGCAACCAAATTGGCCTTTCATCCCGAAGGACATGTGCGGTATTAGCTCAAGTTTCCCTGAGTTATCCCCCACCTTGGGGTACGTCACCTACGTGTTACTCACCCGTTCGCCACTAAGAACCGAAGTTCTTCGTTCGACTTGCATGTGTTAAGCCTGCCGCTAGCGTTCGCTCTGAGCCAGGATCAAACTCTCCAGTTCAAACCTGTGCACTCGACTCGTAAGCCGAGCGTAAAACTCTATTCAAATCGACAGAGTTGCTACCTATTTTTCAAAGACCGACGCGACGTCCGTTGAAACGGTGCTGCGTCGCGAAGCCCCCGAGTTTTATCGCGCCGGCTGAGCGTGTCAAGCACTTTTTCAGCACTCGCTTCTCAGCGGCCCGAGAAGGCGCTGCCAGGGCAGCGGCCGGTTCCCGAAGGCCCCCGCAATGTAGCGCACCCCGGAGAGGTGTCAAGGGATGCCGCCCCGTGGCCCGTTGACTTCGGCACGCCATCGGCGGATACTGCTGAAAAATCAGCGAGGATCGCCATGAGGGCCCCCTGGATCCTGCTCCCCCTGCTCGGCTTCGGCTGCGATCGGCAAGACCCCATCTCCCTCCCCCCGACCGGATCCGGGCCGGTGGACGAGGTGGATCAGGACGGCGACGGCTCCCCCGCTGACGAGGACTGCGACGACCACGATCCCCGCGCCACCCCTGGAGCGGCGGAGGTCTGCGACGGCGCGGACAACGACTGCGACGGCGAGATCGACGAGCCCGACGCCCTCGACGCGCAGACCTGGTACGCGGACTTCGACGACGACAGCTTCGGCGACGAGGATGTCTCCCTCCAGGCCTGCGAGCGGCCCGTCCAGTACGTCAGCGTCGCGGGCGACTGCGACGACGAGCGCGCCTGGATCTCCCCCGCTGCCCGCGAGGTCTGCAACGAGGAGGACGACGACTGCGACGCGGCGGTGGACGAGGAGCTGATGCTCCACCAGTCCCTGGTCACGATCCACTCCGGCCTGCGGGAGGTCTTCCAGGTGCAGCCCGAGAACGGCCAGCACTTCCGCCTCTCGGAGATCGAGGAGCGCCTGACCCCCTACGAGTTCTCCAGCCTGGCGTCGGATCCGGGCAGCGCGGACGGGACGGTCTACGCCTATGACTCCGCCGAGGGCCACCTCTACTACTTCGACCCCTGCAACGGCACCGGCTGGGGCGTGGGCCCCGTGGACAGCGGCCGGCTGTGCGGGATCTCCTTCGGCGTGGACAGCCGGCTGTTCGGCCTGGACGTGGACAACGACACCCTGGTCGAGATCAGCACCGTGGACGGCTCCACGGAGGTGATCGGCCTGCTGGACATCGACATCGACGACTGCGGCGTGGCGTTCTCCTGTGTGAAGCAGCGCATGTACGGCGTCGAGCTGCCCGGCGGGAACCTCTTCCAGGTCAACCTGGACACCGGCAAGGCCCAGGAGCTGATCCCCCTGGCCGTGCCGATGACCAGCCCCGGGCTGGCCTACCACCTGGAGGAACAGACCCTCTACCTGGGCACCGGGACCGAGCTGCACCTGCTGGACCCCGACACCGGCGAGGCGGAGATCCTGGGCAGCCTGGTGGACAGCGACGATCTGGCGTGGGTGCCGGAGTGCGGGGTCAACCCGCCAGCGGACCAAGACCCATCGCCGTGACCTTGTAGACCCAGCCGAGCACCAGCCCCACCAGCAGGCTGCTGGCGATGGCCAGCTCCCAGCGCTCCACGAACTCCAGCAGGCGGGTCCACCGGCCGCGGGGCGCGACCAGCTCGACCACCGCGACCGAGGCGACGAAGCAGGTGCCCGCGAAGAGCACCACCCCGAAGGGCTGGGTGACGAGCGCGGCGAGGGGCTGGAGGTGGGCCATGTGCGAGAACGTCGTGGTCATCCCGCACATCGGGCAGGGGTAGCCGGTGAGCCCCAGCAGCGTGCACTGGCCGAGGCCGAGCTGCTGGTGGGTGCCGTGGCCCGCCGGGGAGGGCGTCAGCCAGGCGGCGATGGACAGCACGGCCCACGACGGCAACCCCAGCCCCAGGCTGAGCAGTCGGGCGCGCGCTGACTCGGAGAGCTCCACGTCCCCTACCCTAATCACCGGGCGCGGCCGCGTCAGCCCTCGTCCTCGTCCGGCTCCGGCGGGAGGGCGGCGTCGAGGATCGCGCCCACCGTGGCCAGCTCGCGGTCGTACTCGTCCAGGCGGTCGGCGACCTGGCGGCGGAAGCGGTGGTACTCCGAGGCGATGTTGAGCGCCGAGAGCATCGCGACGGTGTACTCGTCGAAGCTGGCGTTGCTGATCTCCGCCATCTTGCGGTCGACGTAGGCCGCGACCGCCTCGAGGTCTTCCTCGGGCTCGTCAGAGCGCAGCGTGTACTGGCGGCCTCGGATGGTGATGCGTACGGTCATGACGCCTCAATTCAGAGAGGGGCACCGTAGGATGTTCGCCCCCGCCCGTCAACCCGGCGGCCCTCAGATGAGGGTGTCCACGAAGGCGTCGGGGTCGAAGGGGCGCAGGTCGTCGAGCTGCTCGCCGATGCCGACGAACTTCACGGGCAGGCCCAGCTCCTCCATGACCGCGACCACCACGCCGCCCTTGGCGGTGCCGTCGAGCTTGGTGAGCACGACCCCCGTGACCCCGGTGACCTCGCCGAAGATGCGGGCCTGGGAGAGCGCGTTCTGCCCCATTGTTCCGTCGAGCACGAGCAGGACCTCGTGGGGAGCGCCCTCGACCGCGCGGCCGATGACCCGGGTGACCTTGCCCAGCTCCTCCATGAGGGGGCGCTTGCTCTGGAGGCGGCCGGCGGTGTCGCACAGCACGACGTCGGCGGAGCGGGCCTTGGCGGCCTCCAGGGCGTCGAAGAGCACGGCGGCGGGGTCGGCGCCCTCCTGGTGGGCCACGAAGTCCGCCCCCGCCCGCTCGGACCACACGCGGAGCTGCTCGATGGCGCCCGCGCGGAAGGTGTCGCCCGCGCCCAGCAGCACCGAGCTGCCCTGCGCCTTGAAGAGGGCGGCGAGCTTGCCGATGGTGGTGGTCTTGCCGGAGCCGTTGACCCCGACGACCAGGATGACGTGGGGGCCCTCGGCCGGCGCGGGCTTGAGGGCCGGGTCCTGCTGCCGCAGGCGGTCCTTGAGCAGCGCGCGCAGGGCCTCGCGCAGGGCGTCGGGCTCGGTGATGCGGTGGTCGCGGGCCCGCTGGCGCAGCGCGTCGAGCAGGCTCATGGTGGTGCGCACGCCCACGTCGGCGCTGATGAGGGCCTCCTCCAGGGCCTCGAAGAGGGCGTCGTCCACCGCGCTGCGGTTGAAGATGGCGCCGACGCCGAGGGCCGCGCTGGTGCGGGAGAAGCCCGCTCGGAAGCGCTCCAGGGCCGAGGGGCCGGCGGGCCTGGGGGCGGGCTTCGCCGGGCTGGAGGTTGCGATCTGCGACGGGGCGTCGTCGTCCTCGAGCCGGGGGGTCGAGGCGCGGGTGCGCATGACCCAGCCGGTGACCGCGACCAGGACGACCAGGATCACGCCCGCGACCACCTGGCCCTCCGTCGTGGAGAGGAACGCGGTCAGCGCGCTGGGATCGAGGTTCACGTGGACTCCGGGCTGCGGTCCCCTAACGCCTGGCTACGACACCCGCACCGTCACGAGCCGGGACACGCCCGGATCGGGCATGGTGACGCCGTAGAGCGTATCGACCGACTCCATCGTCTTCTTGTTGTGGGTGATGACGATGAACTGGGTCAACGAACTCATCTCCCGCAGCACGTCGTTGAAGCGCGCCCCGTTGCCCTCGTCGAGGGGGGCGTCGACCTCGTCGAGCAGGCAGAACGGCGAGGGCTTGACCTTGAACAGGGCGAAGATGAGGCCGATGGCGCACAGCGCCTTCTCACCGCCGGACAGCAGGGTGAGGTTCTGGAGGCGCTTGCCGGGGGGCTGGACGAAGATGTCCACGCCGGTCTCCAGCAGGTCGTCCTCGTTGGTGAGGGACAGGCGGGCCTGACCGCCGCCCGCGAGCGAGGGGTAGATCTGCTTGAAGTGGGCGTCGACGAGGTCGAAGGTCTCGCGGAAGCGCTCGCGGCAGGTGCGGTTGATCTTCGCGATGGTGCGCCGGATGTGCTCGACCGACTCGTAGAGGTCGAGGCGCTGGGCCTCCAGCCACTCGAAGCGCTCGGAGACCTCCTCGTACTCCTGGAGGGCGGCGAGGTTGACCTCGCCGAGCTTGTCCAGGTCGGCCTTGAGCTTCTCCAGCTTCTCGACCCAGCCCCGGATCGCGTCGGGGCGCTGCATCAGGTTGGGGGTGATGCGCAGGTCGGGCACCGGATCGGGGGCGCGGCCCGGCACGACGGCCTGGGCGGCCTCGCCAGCCTCGATGATGAGGGCGGCCTCGCGCTCCAACCGGTCGAGCAGGCCGGGCAGGCTGACCTGGTAGCGGCCCTCGACCTGCTCGCGGAGGCCGTCGATGCTGAGCTTGACCTCCTGGAGCTTCAGCTCGAGGCGGGTGGCCTGGCCCCGGGCGGCCTCGACCCGGGCGCGCAGGGCGCGGACCGTCGCTTCGTCGCGCTCGACGACCTCGCGCTCCCGGCCCAGGCGGGTGCGCTCGGACTTGAGGCGCTCGCCCAGCTCGCCCTGCTGCTCCGCCAGGGTGCGCAGGCGCTCGGCCACCGCGGTCTGCTCGCCGTCCAGGGTCACGAGGCGCTGCTCGGAGCGCTGGATCTCACCGCGGGCACGCTCCTGGGCGCGACGGGCGTCCTCGGCGCGCTGGCTGGCCGCGGCGAAGCCCTTCTCCAGCAGGACGACGCGCTCGCGGATGGCGCCGCGCTCGGTCTGGGCGCGAGCCAGGGCCTCGCGGGCCCGGGTGGCGTCGTCCTCCATGCGGACCAGCTCGGCCTGGGCGACCTTCAGCTCGTCCTCCAGCAGGAGCTGGCGCTCCTCGTCCCGCTCGATGGCGACGCGGTGCTGCTCGGCCTCGCGCTCGATGCCGGCGATCTGGTCGCGCAGGCGCTGCTCCTGGGTGGCGAGCTGGCGGACCCGCTGGTCGGTGGCGCTGCGCTCCCGCTCGACCTCGCGCTGCTTGACCCGGGCCTGGGAGACGGCGAGCTGGGCCTCGCGCAGGGCGTCCCGCAGGCCCTGGGTGGCCGCGCGCAGGCGCTCGACGGCCAGGGACTGCTCCCGCTCGTCGGCCTCGGCCTGATCGGCGGCCTCGGCGGCGGTGTGGACCAGCGCGTGGGCGGCGGTGAGGTGGGCCTCCAGCTCGGCGAGCTTGCGGCGACGGCGCAGCACGGCCGCGCCCGCGCCGGTGCCGGCCCGGCCGACCAGGGCGAGGCCGGAGGCGAGCACGCGGGCGCCGTCGCGGGTGGCCACAGGCGCGCCGGAGCGGGCCCAGGCGTCGAGGGCCTCGGCGAGGGTGTCGGTGACCCGGGTGTCGCCGAGCAGCACAGCGAGCGCCCGCCGGCCCAGGGGGGTGCCCCCCAGTCGGGCGGCGAGGCTGCCGGGGGCTGGCTCGGCCTCGCGGTCCACCAGCAGGCCTGTGCGGCCGGCCTGCTGAAGGGTCGCCGCCGCCGACAACATGGCGGCGGTGTCTGCGAAGATCACGGTGTCCAGGGCGTCGCCGAGGGCAGCGGTCACCACGGGCTCCAGGTCCTCGGGCACGTCGAGGTGCTCGGCGAGGGTGCCCAACGCCCCGGGGGCGCCAAGGGCCTTGGCGGCGCCACCCTCCACCCCGGCGTGGGTGCTGAGCAGCTCCTGCACGGCGTGGACCTGGGTCTCCAGTCGGGCGGCGTCCCGCTCGGCGTTGGCGAGCTGCCGGCGGGCGGCGCGGTGGGCCTCCTGGGCCTGGCGCAGGCCCTTCTCGGCGTCGGCCAGCTCGTCGCCCACGCTCTCGACCGCCAGGTCCGCGCGGGCCTGGGCGGCCTCGGCGTCGGACACCGCCTCCTGGGCCTGGTCGTGACGGGCGTCCAGGAGGGCGCGCTCCCCGGCGATGTCGGCCTGCTCGGTGGCGAGCTGCTCGGCGCGGTCGGTGAGATCCTGCCGGCGGTGGCCCACGCTGGAGAGCTGGGTGCGGTGGCGCACGAGGCCGGTGATGCAGTCCATGACCTGGCGCTTGAGGGTGTCCACGCGGCTGCGCAGGCCGACGAGGGTGCGGCCCAGCTCGTCCGCGCGCAGGCGGCGCTCGGAGAGGGCGGCCTCGTGGTCCTCCAACAGAGCCTGGGCCTCGTTCAGCTCGGCGCGGGTGCGCTCGGCCTCCAAGGCGTCGCGGGCGCCCTGGTGCTCGGCCTCGTCGAGGTCGTGGGCGAGCACGTCGAGGCGGGCGCGCAGCTCCTCGCGCTCCCGGGCGTGGAAGTGGCGGGCGGACTCGGCCTCGCGGCGCTGGGCCTCCAGCTCGGAGAGCTGGTCGCGCAGGTCGCTGACCACCGCGGTCATGACCTTGATCTCGTCGCGGCGCAGGCTCAGGTCGGCGTCCTGGCGCTCGAAGTCGCGGGTGAGCCGGGCGGCGTCGTCGCGGGCGACGCGCAGATCCCCGGTCAGCTCGCGGCGCTCAGCGCTGAGGCCGCTGTACTTGACCAGCCCCAGGAACAGCTCGCCCTGGCGGATCTGCGCGCGCAGGCGGCGGAACCGGGTGGCCTTCTCGACCTGGCGCTCCAGGACCCGCAGGCGGCGGCCCATCTCCTCGGCCAGATCCGTGGCCCGGTCGAGGTTCTGGGCGGTGGACTCCAGCTTGGCCTCGGCCTCCTCGCGGCGGGCCTTGTACTTGGAGATGCCGGCGGCCTCCTCGATGAGGCTGCGGCGCTCCTCGGGGCGGGCCTGCACGATGCGGCCGATCTCGCCCTGCTGGATGAAGGAGTAGAGCTTGTTGCCGACGCCGGTGTCCATGAAGAAGTCGACGACGTCGCGGCGGCGCACCCGGGTCTGGTTGAGCAGGTACTCGGAGGAGCCGTCGCGGTACAGCCGGCGGCCGACCTGGACCTCCTCGAAGCGGGCGTACTCCCCGGGGAAGGGCTCCTCTCCAGCCGCGAAGGTGATCTGGACCTCGGCCAGGCCCACCGGCTTGCGCACCGCCGAGCCGTTGAAGATGACGTCCTGCATGGCCGCGCCGCGCAGGCTCTTGGCGGACTGCTCGCCGATGGCCCAGCGGATGGCGTCGACGATGTTGGACTTGCCGCAGCCGTTGGGCCCGACCACCCCCGCGAGCCCGCTCCCGAAGTGGAAGGTCTGCCGGTCCACGAAGGACTTGAAGCCCTGGAGTTCGAGCTTTCGGATGTGCATGAAGCGGCTGGATCCAGCGGGAGGAGCGTGTGCTTGACGGTTCAGCGATGAGCGCTGTCCAGGCCGTCGAATGTAGGCCGACCGGAGGCCGGGAGCAAGGTCACCCCCGGTAGTGGACCGCGGTCTCCTTGTAGTGGCTCCAGCTGTACCGGATCCACTCCAGATCCTGGTCGTTCAGGCTGCGCGCGACCCGGGCCGGGGAGCCCAGGATCAGCGAGTGGGGCGGGAAGCGCTTGTTGGCGGTGACCAGGGCGCCCGCGCCCACCACGCAGTTGGCCGGGATGTGGCAGTTGTCCAGCAGGATCGCGCCCATGCCGATGAGCGCGTCGCCCTCGATGACGCAGCCGTGCAGCACCGCGCGGTGCCCCACGGTGACCCGGGGGCCCACCAGCGTGTTGGAGATGTCCGAGGTCATGTGGACCACCGCGCCGTCCTGGACGTTGGCGTCCTCGCCGATGCGGATGAGGCCCATGTCCCCGCGCAGGACCGCCGCGGGCCACACCGTCACGCCGGGCCCCAGCTCGACCTGGCCGATGACGGTGGCCATCGGGTGGACCCAGGCCGTGGGGTCCACCTGGGGGGCGTGCTCGCGGAAGGTCTGGATCATCGTGCGCTCCGGGGCGGGTGAAATAACTTGCGGTGCGGCGGCGTAACAGAGGCTCCGGTTCGCGTACTCGAAAGGAGTCCAGGAGATACCATGGCCAACGAGCTCGTGCGGTCCCCCCAACGGCGTGAGGTCGGCACCGCGTATGCGCTCTGGGCGCTGTCGTTCGTGCTGCTCCCCGGAATCCACAGGTTCTACCTGGGTCGTCCAGCCAGCGGGATCATCTGGCTGCTGACCGGCGGCCTGTGCGGCGTGGGCACCATCATAGACGCCATCTTCCTCCCCCGGATGGTGGAGGACTCCAACGCCGGGCGGGGCTGGTAGGGCCGGCGGTCAGCCCAGCAGGACGCCTGCGACGGTGGCGGTCATGAAGGCCGCGAGGGAGCCCGCGATCATCGCGCGCAGCGCCAGCGCGGAGAGGTCACCCATGCGCTCGGGGGCGATGCCGCCGATGCCGCCGAGTTGGATGCCCACCGAGGCGAAGTTCGCGAAGCCGCACAGCGCGTAGCTGGCGATGATCGCGGAGCGCTCCGAGAGCACCGGGACCTCGGCGTTGACCAGCCCGCCCAGGCTGACGTAGGCGATGAACTCGGTGAGCACGAGCTTCTCGCCCAGCAGGCGCCCGACGACCGCGGCCTCATCCCACGGAACGCCCATGGCGAAGGCGATGGGCGAGAACACCCAGCCCAGGATGCGGGCCAGGGACAAGGGCTCGCAGGTGTCGCTGTAGCCGAGGTTGATCTCGGACGCGCAGAAGGTGATCGGCGCCAGGGTCAGCACCCAGTCGATCATCGCGACCAGCCCGACGAAGGCGATGAGCATGGCCGCGACGTTGATCGCCAGCTTCATGCCCTCGGTGGCCCCGCGCGCGGCGGCCTCCATCACGTTTTCGGCCTCGCTGGGCACCGAAAGGGTGACCTTGCCGGCGGTGTCGCTGACCTGGGTCTCGGGGACCATGACCTTGGAGATGGCCAGCGCGGCGGGGGCCGAGAGGATGGAGGCGGTGACCAGGTGCCCGGCGATGCCGGGGATATCCTTGAGGAAGCCGACATACGCCGCCATGACCCCGCCCGCGACGGTGGCGAAGCCCCCGGTCATCAGCGCGTGCAGCTCGCTGCGGGTCATGGTGTGGACGTAGGGCTTGACCACCAGCGGAGCCTCGGTCTGCCCCACGAAGATGTTGGAGGCCGCCGCCAGCGACTCGCTGCCCGAGGTGCCCATCGTGCGCTGCATCACCCACGCGATGGCCTTGACCAGCACCTGCATGATCCCCAGGTGGTAGAGGATGCTCATCAGGCTGGAGAAGAAGACGATGGTGGGCAGGATCCAGAACGCGAAGGTCTTCACCGGCGGGCTGATGCGGCCGATGAAGGTCTCGGGCTGACCGCCGCCGAAGCCCACCTCGATCTGGTGGGGCTCGGTGGTCTGGAAGACGAAGTCCGCCCCGGCCTCGGCGAAGGAGAGCAGGCGCTTGACCCCGGCGTCGACGCCCACGAAGAAGAAGTCCTGGAGCCAGGGCGCCAGGACGATGGCGCCGAACGCGAGCTGGAGGCCCACGCCCCACAGCACCGGCCGCCAGGTGATGGCCTTCCGGTCGGTGGACATCAGCCAGGCGAGACCGATCATCACGCCGATGCCGAGCAGCGACACCGCCCGGTCGAGGACAGTGGTCTCCGCCGGGATGAAGTTCCCGGCGAAGGCCGGCTCGATCAGCGTGAGGAGCAGCAACGCGCGGTCAGAGGCCCAGGAGGCCCTTCTTCAGGGCGGACGTGGGCGGGTTGGGGCCCAGGTAGATGCCCCACACCGCGCGCATGAAGGGGGTGCCCTCGATGGTGCCCTTGGGGTTGCCCTTGACGATGACCGAGGTGCCCGTGCCGGGCTCGTAGCGCAGGATGATCTGGTCGCCCTCGACCACGTCCTCCATCCAGCCGGCCAGGGTCTCGGCGTGCTTCTTCGCCTCGGGCTCGCCGGCGTTGTTCATGCTCTCGCGCATGGTCTCGGCGAGCTTGTCCTTGGACAGATCGTAGGTCATGTGCATGGTGATCTGCTTGGGGACGTCGCTGGAGATGGCCTCGCTGGCGTCGGTGGTCTTGGCGGGGAGGTAGAGGGCGCCGACGTAGATGTCGATGAAGTACTTCTCGCGGAGGCCCATGCCGTTGAGGACGAGCTTCTGCCCCCCGACCTCGACGGTGTCGGGCAGGGTGACGCCCGCGAGCTTGCCCGCGAGCGCGGGGCTGACGGCCAGGGCGAGCATGAGGAGGAGTCGCATGGTCATTCTCCCAAGAGATTGAAGGCACTTCGGACGTGCTTAACCGCAGACGCGAGGCCGCGTCCACCGTCATGGAACACCGACGCCAGGGGGTCCCCTTCCCTCACCTCGTCCCCGGGCACCGCGCGGAGGACCACGCCGACGCCGGGATGCACGACGTCGTCGGAGCGGCTGCGGCCCGCCCCCAGGGCGAACGCGGCCAGCCCGATCTCCCGCGCGTCGCACCTGGAGATCTTGCCATAACGACCGGCGGTGACCACATGCTCGCCGCAGCCCTCCCCCAGCAGCGGCGTGTCCAGCCGCCCGCCCTGGGCGGCCACCATGCGCTCGAACACCTCGAAGGCCGCGCCGCTGTCCAGCGCGCCCGCCGCGCGCGCGGGCTCGCCGCTGAGCTTGAGGACCAGGGCGCGCAGATCCGGCGGGCCGCCGCCCTTCAGCGCGTCGATGGACTCGGCGACCTCGACCGCGTTGCCCACCGCGCGCCCCAAGGGCCGGCTCATGTCGGTGATGTGGGCGGTGGTCTCCACCCCGGCGCCCTGCCCCACCGCCACCAGCGTGTCTGCGAGCGCACGGGCCCGCGACATCGTCTTCATGAACGCGCCCGAGCCCACCTTGACGTCCAGCACCAGGCGGTCCAGGCCCTCGGCCAGCTTCTTGGACAGGATCGAGGCGGTGATCAGCGGGATGGACTCGACGGTGCCGGTCTCATCGCGCAGGGCGTAGAGCACCCGGTCGGCGGGGGCGAGGGACTCGGTCTGTCCGCAGATGAAGCAGCCGACCTCGGCGAGCTGAGCGCGCAGCGCGTCCTCCGCCAGCGTCGTGGACAGGCCATCGATGGACTCCAGCTTGTCGAGGGTGCCGCCGGTGATGCCCAGGCCGCGCCCGGAGATCATCGGGACCTTGAGGCCCATCGCCGCCCACACCGGCGCCAGCACCAGAGAGACCTTGTCGCCCACCCCGCCCGTGGAGTGCTTGTCCACGAACGGGCCCTCCAGCCCGGCCCAGTCGAAGCGGGCGCCGGAGGCGGTCATCGCCTGGGTCAGGGCCACGGTCTCCGCGTCGCTCATGCCCTTGCAGACCACGAAGGCCAGCCAGGCCGCGATCTGCGGCCGGGTGACCGAGCCGTCCAGCACCCCGTCGATGAGGGCCGCGATGTCCTCAGCGCTGTGCGCCCGCCCCAGCCGCTTGTCCTCCAACCACTGCTGAATCATGGAAAGTCCTACAACTGACGGAGGAAGCTGGTGCCGACCGCGGGGCGCTCATCCAGCTCGAACCAATCGGCGATGCTGGCGCCGATGTCGGCCATCGTCGAGCGGGTGCCGATGGCGCGTCCGTTGCCGTCGCGGTGCCAGGCCAGGATGGGCACGTACTCGCGGGTGTGATCGGTGCCGGGGTGGGTGGGGTCGCAGCCATGATCGGCGGTGAAGAGGAGCAGGTCCCGGCGCCCCATGCGCTCCATGAGCAGGGGTACGCGGCGGTCGAACTCCATGAGGGCCTCCGCGTAACCCTGTGGGTTACGTCTGTGCCCGAACAGCATGTCGAAGTCGACGAGGTTGGCGAAGATCAGGCCCTTGTGCTGCACGTCGAGCTGGTCGAGCACCGCGCGGGTGATGTCGGCGTTGCCCGAGGCCTTGACGGAGTCGGAGAAGCCCCGGTCGCCGAAGATGGACTTGACCTTGCCCACCCCCGTGGTCTGCCACCCCGCCGCCCGCAGCATGTCCACGAGGGTGCGGTCGGGGGGGCGGACCGCGAAGTCCTGGCGGTTGCCGGTGCGGACGAAGGCGCCGGGCTCGCCCACGAAGGGCCGCGCGATGACCCGGGCGACGCCCCACTGGGTGACCACGCGGAAGGCGTCCTCGCACCAGTCGTAGAGGGTGTCGACGTCGACGACGTCCTCGTGGGCGGCGATCTGGAACACCGAGTCCGAGGAGGTGTAGACGATGGGCTCGCCGGTGGCGATGTGCTCGGGGCCCAGCTCCTCGATGATGACGGTGCCCGAGGCGGCCTTGTTCCCCAGCACGCCGCGCCCGATCATCTTGCAGAAGGTGTCGATGATGATGGGCGGGAAGCCATCGGGGAAGGTCTTGAACGGCTCGGTGACCGGCACGCCCGCCATCTCCCAGTGGCCGGAGATGGTGTCCTTGCCCGCCGAGAAGATGGCCGCCTTGCCGAAGCCGGCGGCGGGCTGGTCGACGGGCGGCACCCCCAGGATCTCGTGGATGTTGCCCAGGCCCAGGCGCTGGAGGTGGGGCAGCTCGAGCCCGCCCACCGCCTGGGCGACGTGGCCCAGGGTGTCCGCGCCCGCGTCACCCCACTCCGCGGCGTCAGGCATCGCGCCCACGCCCACCGAGTCCAACACGATCAGGGTCGCCCGCATCAGTAGCCTCCCTTGGCCTTCCCCCCGCTGACGATGGCCACCGAGGCCGACGCCCCCAGCCGGGTCGCGCCCGCCTTGACCATCGCCTGGGCGTCCGCCATCGAGCGCACCCCGCCGGAGGCCTTGATGCCCATGTCCGGGCCGACCACCGCTCGCATCAGGGCGATGTCCTCGGCGGTGGCCCCGCCGCCGCCGAACCCGGTGGAGGTCTTCACGAAGGCCGCTCCGGCCGCCTTGGACAGGGCCGAGCCGGCGATCTTCTCCTCCCGGGTGAGCATGGAGGTCTCCAGGATGACCTTCACCGGCCGCCCCTGGGCCGCCGCGACGACCGCCGCGATGTCCCGCAGGACCAGATCGTGGTCGCCGGACTTGAGGGCGCCGATGTTGATGACCATGTCGATCTCCTCGGCGCCCAGGCGGATGGCCTCGCGTGTCTCGGCGGCCTTGGCCTCGGTGACCGCGGCCCCCAGCGGGAAGCCGACCACCGCGATGGGCTTGACCCGGCTCCCGGCGAGCATCTTGACCACCAGCGGGAGCCAGGTGGTGTTGATGCAGACCGAGGCGAAGCCGTAGGCCAGGGCCTCCTTGCACACCCGCTCGATGTCGGCGCGGGTGGTGTCGGGCTTGAGGACGGTGTGATCGATGAGGCCTGCGATGTCCTGGGGGGGCGGGCCGGCAGGGTCGCCGTTGGTCCCCAGGCGGTCGCCGCCCTCGCGCAGCAGGGCGCGCAGGCCGGTCTCGTCGTACCAGGTGCCCCGGACCACGGGCAGGGGGGGCACGGTCTGTCGGGCGAGCCGCTCGCGCACGCGCTCGGCGATGGTGTCCACCAGCGCGTCGAGCTCCTCGGGAGACGGGTTCTGGGCGGGCATCGGGCCTCCGGGAGGGCAGGCCGCAGAGGATATCCGATTCCGGACCTTCAGGGCGACGGTCGCGTCGTCACACCGGCCTCAGGGGCCGTACAGCGCCTGCCCGGTCAACAATGCGGGGTCGCGCTTGTCACACCCTCGGAGCCCCGGGCATATTACGGGTCCGCTGACCTCGCCTTTACATCTACATCCCGCCTGAGGGCTCCATGCACCGCACCTCTCTTCTGACGCTGCTCGTCGCCATCGGTTGCACCGAGTACGACGTCAACCCGAAGACCGAGAACCCCGAGGTGCCCGACGCGGACACCGCGGTCGACTGCCCACCGCAGATCCCGGACTGCCGCGACACCGAAGAGGACACCGGTGAGCCGCCGGACACCGAGGTCCCCAACCCCGATGACTGCGAGGTCATCATCGCCACCGCCCGCACGGTGAACGTGCTGCCCGAGTGCGAGGGCGAGGGCGCGCTGGTCGAGGTCACCGACCCCTGGAACGTCTCCATCGAGTGGCAGTGGACGGGCCTGTCCTCGAACCCCAGCGTGCAGGACGTCATCACCACCCCGGTCATCGGCAACCTCACCGACGACAACGGCGACGGTCGGGTCGACGAGAACGACATCCCCGACGTGATGACCGTGGCCTCGGTGGAGTCCAACTTCACCAACGGCACGCTGGTCGTCCTCGACGGCGCCACCGGCACGGAGCACTGGTCGCTCAGCGGCTACGACGCCTCGGGCGGCGGCGCGCTGGCGGACCTGGACAGCGACGGCGTCTCCGACATCATCGTGTTCAACAGCCAGCGGCGGGTGGTCGCCCTCGACGCCAGCGGCAACGTGATGTGGACCTCCTCGGCCACCGTGGGCACCTACCCCCAGGCCACCGTGGCCGACCTCGACGCCGACGGCGACCCCGAGGTCATCGCGGACACCGTGATCCTGAACGGGCAGACCGGCGCCACCATCGCCACCCTGAGCATCACCGGCAGCATCCCCTACCGCATGCCGGCGGTGGGCGATCTGGACCAGGACGGCGACCAGGAGGTCATCGTCGGCAACACGGTCTACGACCACAACGGGAACCGGCTCTGGTCCTCCACGATCTCCGGCTCCTACGGGCACTGGTCGGCCATCCTGGACTACGACGGCGACCCCGAGGCCGAGGTGGCCATGATCGGCGGCGGCCAGATGGGCATCTATGAGGACGACGGCACCGAGCTGGTGCGGGTCTCGGCGGGCACCGGGCAGCCCGGCGCCCCCTGCGTGGCCGACTTCGACGGCGACAACGAGGCCGAGATCGGCTGGGCGTCCTCGGGCGTCTTCGTCATGTTCGAGTTGGACGGCACCCAGCTCTGGAGCCAGACCATCAACGACAGCTCCGGCCTGGCCTCCTGCTCGGGCTACGACGTCAACGGGGATCTGTCCTACGAGGTGCTCTACGCCGACCAGGACACCTTCTACATCTTCGACGGCGCCACCGGGGCGGTGAACTTCTCCCAGACCGGCCACGCCTCCGGGACCCTGTGGGAGTACCCCAGCGTCGCCGACGTCGACAACGACAACTCCGCCGAGATCGTCATCGGCTCCAACAACTACTGGCAGCAAGGCTGGGGCGGCATCACCGTGTTCGGCCACAACGGCGACGGCTGGCCCAAGAGCGGCACCACCTGGCACGTCCACGACTTCGCGGTCTCCAACATCAACCCCGACGGCTCGGTGCCCGCGAACCCCACGCCTTCCTGGCAGGAGTACAACGTCTACCGGGCCCGCCCGGCGGTCGACGACCCCTCCTACCCCGATCTCGGCGTGCTGGTCCGCGACCTGTGCGTCGCCGACTGCGAGGACGGCCCGGTCAAGATCTCCGTGCAGGTCGAGAACAAGGGCGGCGAGCCCATCGCGGCGGGCACCCCCTGGGCGTTCTACAAGAACGACAACACCTCCACCACCCTCGTCACCACCGGCACCCTGCCGGAGGTCGCCTCCGGTGAGGCCCCCGAGGGCTTCGTCATCGAGGTTCTGCCGTCGGACATCGGCTCCTACGGCTTCATCCTCGTGGTCGATGACGACGGCAGCGGTGGCTACTCGATCAATGAGTGCGACGAGACCAACAACCGGGTGGTGTGGGCGGACCGCATCTGCGGGTAGTGGCCGCCTACCAGCCGGCGATGGTGTCCGGCGGCGCCTGGTCGGGCGCCGCCTTGCGGGCGATCATCGTGACGTGGCCGGTGTGCCGGGTCGCCCAGAGCAGGAGCTGGGTGGGCAGCTCGGCGACGAACCAGAGCACGACGACGCTCAGGCCGAACAGCAGGTCGAAGGGGGTGCGCCAGGACGGCGGGCTGCCCGCGGGGGGCACGCGCAGCAGCGTGCCCATCCACAGCGCGTAGGAGGCGACGCCCTCCAGGGGGAACCACATCGTCTGTCGGTGGACCACCTGGAAACCGGCGGCCTCCAGCGCGGCGCGCAGCGTGTCCGGGGTGAAGTGGATGAGGTGCTGGGGCATCAACAGCGGCATCCAGTACCGCCCGAACACCCGACGCCACAGGCCCTCGAAGTTGGGGACCTCCACCGCCACCACGCCCCCGGGGGCCAGCACCCGGTGGGCCTCCCGCAGGGTCTCCACGGGGGCGGGGTCATGCTCCAGGCACTCGTAGAAGGTGATGAGGTCGAAGCGCTGGGGCTCGAAGGCCGCGTCGAGCAGCGTGCCGGCCCGGTACTCGGTCTGGTCCGGGTCGAGGGCCTCCCGCACGCTGCCCTCGTCCAGGTCCACCCCGGCGGTGCGGCAGCCGGTGCGCTGGCGCGCCAGCCAGAGGAAGCCGCCGTAGCTGCACCCCACGTCCAGCAGCTGGTCGTCGGGCCCCGGGCGGCGCACCTTGGAGAGCACATGCAGCCGGTAGCCGTTGAGGGCCTGGCCGAAGGTGTTGGTGGCCCCCTCCCGCTTGCTGCGGGCGCTCTCCCCCTGGCCCGAGTAGGCGCCCTCGTAGTACCAGGCCAGGGCGTCGGGGTCGGGGCGCGGGCGGGTCATCACCAGCCCGCAGCCCGCGCAGCGCTGCACCGTGAACGTGCCCGGCTTCCGCCAGATCCAGTCGCGGACGTCGTGGAGCACCGTGGTGAAGTCCGCGCCCCCGCACAGCGCGCAGGGCGGGGTGACCCGACCGGCCGCGACCGAGGGCAGCGTGGGCGTCAGATCCCCCAGTTGCTCAGCTCCATCGCCTCGAGCACCGACTCGATGCGGTTGGGCACGTCGATGGGCTGGGCCCCGGCGGCCACCGCGCTGTCGGCGTCCCGCCAGCCGCCGCCCGTGATGAGGGCGATGGCGGTGCCGCCGGGCCGGAGCTTGGAGAGGCCCGCCACGGCCGAGGCGGCGTGCTTGTCCGGGTAGACCCCACCCAGCCGGGCGGTCAGGGTCATGGCCGTCAGGATGTCGTCATCACTGACCAGGACCATGCGCCCGCCGGACTCGGCGATGGCGCGCACGGCGCGCCGCCAGTCTCTGGGGACCCCGCCCTCGCTGCGCTGGGGGTCGACGCGGGGGGCTCGGGCCGGGCCGCTGTCGCCGTCGTTGCGCCACTCCTCGTAAACGGTAGTGTCGCGGTGGGTCTGCACCCCCAGCAGCCGGGGCAGCCGGTCGATCAGCCGAAGTCGGTAGGCCTCCTTGAGGCCCTTCCAGATCCCCGCGATCACCGCCCCGTCGCTGACCGGCACCGACAGCCAGTCCACCGCCTGAACCTCCGCGATCTCGATGCCGCAGGTCTTGAGGCCCTCGACCAGCATCGGGTTGGTGCCGGTGTTGCAGTTATACCAGCGAAGCTCGCGGATGGCCTGATCGCAGAGGTGCTGGGCGTCGGTCGGCCCGCCCTGGACCCGCAGCACCCGCGCGCCGTGGACCAGCATCTGGGCCAGCCGGGCCCGAGAGGTCTCGCGGGGCACGAACAGCACCGCCAGCGACCCCATGGACGCACAGCAGACCGCAGACGAGGCGCCCGAGTCCCCCCTCGACGAGGAGGTGGCCACGGTGCGCATGCGCGAGTGCGCCCCGGCCAGCCAGGACGCCCGATCCCGGATGGAGCCGGAGGGGTTGCGCCCCTCGTCCTTGAGCCAGAGGCCCCGGAGCCCGAGCGCCGCCGCCAGCCGCCGCGCCGCAACAAGCGGCGTATTCCCCACGCGGAGGTTGGGTCTGGGCCAGGACGGATCGATCGGCAGGAGCGGCAGGAAGCGCTCCATGCCGTCGCCGGTGTCTTCAGGGAGACGCAGGGTCTGCTCGACCTCAAGCACGCCCCAGGGGCCGCAGCTTGAGCAGGTCGCCATGTAGGACTTCTCAAATACCGTCCCGCAGACGGTGCAACGGAATCTCATGCGGCCGCCCTTCCTTGTGTCGCCGACTCCGCCCATCATACATAGGGGAGGTCGCGGGGCCACCCCCGCCGCACCTCCTCCTCCGACCCTCGTTGGATTGCCAGGGATGGACTTCCTCCCGACGCTGGGCGCGTTCGCGCTTGAGCAACACCTGTCGACCGGCGGCATGGGCGAGGTGTGGCGCGCGCGACACCTCGGCAGCAGCGCGCCGGTGGCGGTGAAGCTGCTCACGTCGAAGGGCGCGCGGGACCCTCGGGTGCGGGCGAGGCTGCACGCCGAGGCGCGCGCGGTTGCTGCACTGCAACATCCGGGGGTGGTCGTCATCCTCGACTACGGGCAGGTCAGCCCGGAGGTCGAGCGGCGCACCCTGGGGCACCTCGCCGCCGGCAGCCCCTACCTGGTCATGGAGTACGTCGGCGGCGGCACCCTCCAGGACCTCTCCGCGCCCTTGAGCTGGTTCGAGCTGCGCGCCACCCTGCTGGCCCTGCTCGACGCCCTGGCCCACAGCCACGCCCGGGGGGTCATCCACCGGGACATCAAGCCCTCCAACGTCCTGATCAACCGGGACCCCGCCGCAGGGGGGCCGGTCAAGCTGGCGGACTTCGGCATCGCCCACCAGTTCGACGAGGCCGGCGATCCCTTCGGCGGCCTGGCCGGCACACCGCACTACATGGCCCCCGAGCAGGTGCGCGGCGAGTGGCGGGACCACGGCCCCTGGACCGACCTCTACGGGCTGGGCTGCGTCGCCTGGGAGCTGGCCTGCGGGGCCGCGCCCTTCGCGGACATCCCGCGCGGTCAGGTGCGCTCGGCGCACCTCAAGCTGGGCGTGCCCCCGCTCGCCCCGGTCGTGCCCGTGCCGGATCGCTTCGACGCCTGGATCGCCCAGATGGTGGACCCCCAGCCGCGGCGTCGCTTCCAGCGGGCCGCAGACGCCGCCTGGGCTCTGCGCGACCTCGGCACGGTGGCCGCGCCGCGCCCCAACGACTTCACCCTGGCGCCGGCCGGGGATGAGTCCACCTCGATCATCACCCTGAGCTGGAGCGGCGCCCTGACCGCGCCGCGTCACCTTCGGACCCACCCGCCGGTGCCGGACACCTGGCGCGCCCTCGTCCCGGCGCCGGACTCGAAGGTGCTGGCCGCCGCCGGCCTGGGGCTGCTGGGCCTGCGCACCCCGCCCTTCGTGGGGCGGGAGGCCGAGCGGGACGCGCTCTGGGCGGCGCTCAACGAGGTGGTCACCACCGGGAGCCCCCGCGCCGCCCTGGTCCGCGGGGCCGCAGGCGTCGGAAAGTCCCGCCTGGTCGACTGGATCGCAGAGCGCGCTGACGAGCTGGGCGCGGCGACGGTGCTTCGGGCGAGCCACGTCCCCGAGGAGGCCCCCCTGGAGGCCCTGCGCGACGCCCTGGTGCGCTACCTGGGCGGCGCCCGGCTGGAGCGGGACGAGGCCCTCGCCCGGCTCACCGCGGCCCTGCCCGCGCTGGGGCTCGCCGACCCCTTCGACGTCGAGGAGGTCGCCGAGGTCCTCTTCCCCGAGCAGACCCCCCGCCAGGCCCGGTTCGAGACCGACGCGCTGCCCACCCCCTACGCGCTGCTGGCCCGGCTGCTGGGGCGCATGGCCCGGAGCCGCCCGGTCATCCTGCGGGTCGACGACGTGCACTGGGGGCCGGGCACGCTTACCCTCGCCCGCCGCCTGCTGGGGGACCCGGACATGGGGCAGGTGCTGCTGTTGATGACCGCCCGCCCCGACCGGGTGGAGCCCGGCACGATGGTGGCGCGCATGCTGGAGCGGCTCACCGCGATGCCTGGGGCGCGCGTGCTGGACCTGCCCCCCCTCCCCCGGTCCAGCCTGGGCGCGATGGTGGACGGCCTGCTGCCCCTGGCCCGCCCGCTGCGCGAGGAGCTGCTGGACATGGTCGACGGCGCGCCCCTCTATGCCATCCAGCTCGTCGGTGAGTGGGCCCAGCGCGGCCTGCTCCGCCCCAAGGGCGCGGTCTTCACCATCCCCCGGAGCGCGTCCTACGCGGTGCCCCGGGACCTGCGCGCGCTGACCCGAGGCCGCCTGGAGCAGCTCCTGGAGGGCGCCTCGCCAGTGGGCCGCCTGCACCTGGAGCGGGCCGCCGTGCTGGGGCTGCGGGTGGACGAGCACGAGTGGGCCCAGGCCTGCGACGACCCGGAGGGCATCGCCCTGGCCACCTCGGGCATCATCGCGTTCTCCCCCACCGCCGCCCGGGAGCGCGCCCGGCTGGTCGAGGCGCTGCTGGATCAGCGGCTGGCGGTGGACGGCGAGGACGGTTGGCGCTTCGCCCACAGCCTCGTCCGGGAGGCCCTGTGGGACATGGCCCGGGACGCCGGGCGCTGGGCGGAGCACAACCTGGCCTGCGCCCGGCTGCTGGCCCGAACCCACGGCCAGCCCGGCCGCCGGGGCGTCCACCTGGTGCGCGCCGGTGCCTTGGAGGAGGCCCTCCCGCTGCTCTTCGAAGGCGCCGAAGACCTGCGCCTGCGGGTCGGGGCCCCCCGCGCCCTGGAGATGCTGGAGACCGCCGAGCAGACCATGCTCGACCTGGACCTGGAGCCCGCCGACCGTCGCTGGGGGGTCCTGTACGTGCGGCGGGCCGCCCTGCTCAGCGCCACCGGCGACGACGAGGAGGCCTGGGACGAGGCTGAGCGGGTCCGCCAGTCCGGGGCGGCGCACGGCTGGGGCCGGGAGGTCGCCGTCGCGCTGGCGATCCAGGGCGACCTGCTGGCCCGCAAGGGGGCGTTCGACGCCGCGGACAAGCTGCTGCGCCGCGCCCTGCGCGCCGCCCGCAAGGCCGAAGCCCCGCTGGCCGAGGCCCGGGTGCTGCACCTCCTGGCCAGCCAGCGGCACCGCCGCTTCGGCGTCCACCCCGACACCCGCGCCCTCGCGGAGCGCTCGCTCGCCATCCGCCAGGCGCAGGGGGACAGCGAGAACGTCGCCCACGGGCTGGCCTTCCTGGCGATGATGTCCGTCGATGAGGGCGACCTGGTCCGCGCCCGCGCCCTCGCCGGTCGGGCGCTGCCGCTGTTCCGCCAGCTCCGCAAGCGGGCCGGCCTGGCCCTGTGTGACCACGTCGAGGCCGAGTGCGCCCGGCGCGAGGGCGACGAGCAGGCCGCCCGGGACGGCTACGCCCGCGCGCTCAAGCACCTGGAGCAGAGCGGCTCCACCCAGGCCGAGGTCATGCGCCTGAACCTGGCGGTCACCGAGCTGCGCCGGGGCGACGAGCCCGCCGCCCGCCGCTTGGCCGAGGAGGCCCTGCGCCGCCTCACGACCCTGGAGTGGCTCACCATGCTGGGCCTGGCGCATGTCTTCCTGGCCGCCTGCGCCGCCACCCGACGGGACCGCGCGGCCCTCACCCGGGCCCTGGACGCTCTGGAGAAGCTGCCCGTCGTGCCGGATCCGGACGGCCTGTGGGCGGCCGGCGCCGCCGCCGAGCAGGCCCGGCGCGCCGGCTGGCGTTCGCTGGCCGTCCGCCTGGACGACCTCGCCGAGGGCCTGCGGCCCGGCGCGCCGTGAGCCTGCCCGTCGAGCTGACCGTGCTGGCCCTCGCGGGCCTCGTGGCCGGGGTCATCAACACCCTGGCCGGCGGGGGCTCCTTCATCACCCTGCCCGTGTTCATCTTCATGGGCCTGCCCGCGCCGGTCGCGAACGCCACCAACCGGGTCGGCGTGCTGCTCCAGTGCGCCACCTCGGCGCTCGCCTACCGCCAGGAGGGCCTGACCCGGGCGGTGGACAAGCGCGCGGTGGTGGCCTGCTGCGCGGGGGCGGTGGTGGGGGCCCTCTTGTCGGTGGACATCGACGAGGGCACGCTCAAGGCGATCATCGGGGTGGTGATGCTGGCCATGCTGCCGGTGATCCTGCTGCGCCCGGGGCGCTGGCTGGAGGGCCGACCGGGGGGCGACGGGCGGGCGGGGCCCGGCGGACTGCTCGCCCTGTTCGCGGTGGGCGTGTACGGGGGCTTCCTGCAGGCCGGGGTGGGCGTGCTGCTGCTGGCCACGCTCGTGCTGGGCAGCGGCCTGGACCTCGTTCGGGCGAACGTCGTGAAGGTGGTGCTGGTGCTGCTGTGGACGGTGCCCGCGCTGGCGATCTACATCGCCGCGGACCTCATCGCCTGGCCCCAGGCCCTGGCGATGGCGGCGGGGAGCGCGGCGGGGGGATGGCTGGGGGCCCGGGTGACCGTCCGGGGCGGCCCGCAGCTCGTCCGCGCCGCGCTCATCGCGGTGATCGTGGTGTCCTCAGGCCGACTGCTGGGCGCCTGGTAGCGGGGGCCGGCCCTCGGCCACCACCCGGGCGACGAAGTCCGCCAACGCCAGAGAGCCCAGCTCGCCCTCGTCGCGGGAGCGCACCGAGACCGTGCCGGCCTCCAGCTCCTTCTCACCGATGATGGCCATGTAGGGCACCCGGTCGTTGCGGCAGACGGCGATCTTCTTGCCGATCTTCTCGTCGCCGTCGTCGAAGACGACCTTGACCCCCCCGGCCTGCAGGGCGTCGGTGACCACCCGGCCGTGGGCGAGGGACTTCTGGGAGACGGTCATCACCCGCACCTGCTCGGGCGCCAACCAGACCGGGAAGGCCCCGGCGTAGTGCTCGATGAGGATGCCGATGAAGCGCTCGAAGCTGCCAAAGATGGCCCGGTGGATGACGACCGGGGTGTGCTCGGCGTTGTCAGCGCCGATGAACGTGAGCTGGAAGCGCCGGGGGAGCTGGAAGTCGAGCTGGATGGTGGCGCACTGCCACTCCCGCTCCAGGGCGTCGAGCACATCGAAGTCGATCTTGGGGCCGTAGAAGGCGCCGTCGCCCGCGTTGACGACGTAGGGCATGCCCACGGTGTCCAGCGCCCCCTGGAGCGCGCCCTCGGCGGCGTCCCACAGCGCGTCGGAGCCGAGCTTCTTCTCGGGGCGGGTGGACAGCTTGGCGTTGAAGCGCATGCCGAAGGCGGCGTAGAGGTCCTGGATGAGGCTGAGCAGGCGCTCGATCTCGCCGCGGATCTGGTCCTCGGCGCAGAAGATGTGCGCGTCATCCTGGGAGAACTGGCGCACCCGGGTGAGCCCGCCCAGAGCACCCCGGATCTCGTTGCGGTGCAGCACGCCCTGGTCGTGGATGCGCAGGGGCAGCTCGCGGTAGGAGCGGCGGGCGCTGCCGAAGATCAGCATGTGCGAGGGGCAGTTCATGGGCTTGAGGCCCAGGATCTTCGAGTCGTCCTCCTCGTCGGCGTCGCCCTCGGCGAAGCGGCCCTCGGCGAAGTGGAACATGTTCTCCTGGTAGTGCTCCCAGTGGCCCGAGGTCTCCCACAGCTCCTTGTCGAAGACCATCGGCGTGCGGACGGAGACGTAGCCTTCGCCCAGCAGCCGGGTCCGCATGAACTCGGAGAGCGTGTGGTAGAGGTCCTCGCCGCGGGGCAGCCAGAACGGCGCACCGGGGGCGTAGTCGTGGAACATGAACAGGCCGAGCTGTGTGCCCAGGCGCCGGTGGTCGCGCTTGCGGGCCTCCTCCAGGCGGTAGAGGTAGGTGTCCAGCTCCTCGCGGGTGCCCCAGACCGTCCCGTAGACGCGCTGGAGCTGCTTGTTCTTCGAATCGCCGTGCAGGTAGGCGCCCGAGACCTTGAGCAGCTTGAAGTGCCGGCAGTTGCGGGTGCGGGGCACGTGGGGGCCGGCGCAGAGGTCGGTGAACCCGCCCTGGTCGTAGATCGAGATCTCGGCGTCGTCGGGCAGGGCGCGGATGCGGTCGACCTTGTAGGGCTGCCCGAGCTTCTCGAAGAGGGCCACGGCCTCGGGGCGGTCGAGCACGCGGCGCTCGAAGGAGGAGTTCCGCTTGCAGATGGCCTTCATCTGCTTCTCGATGGCGGTCAGGTCATCGGTGGTGATGGGGCGCGAGACGTCCACGTCGTAGAAGAAGCCGTCCTTGATGGGCGGGCCGATGGTGAACTTCGCCTCGGGGAAGATGGACTGGATGGCCTCGGCCATCACATGCGCGGTGGAGTGGCGCAGGGCGTGGAGCCGGAACGCCTCCTCGCTCTCGAACGCTTCACGGCCTTTCTCGTGCTCTTCCACTTGGGGTAAGCCTCCGTATGCGGTGTCGGGCAGGTTGTCGGGTTAGTCTGCCCTGCGAAGGTTGGCAGCATGTCCGGTATCGCGAATACGCTGGCCCGGCTCGATTTCCTGGCCCACGTCCCCCTCCCGATGCTCCAAGCGTCGGTCCGCTACTGGTCTCTGCGCGAGCTGGGGCCCGGCGAGGTGCTCGCCGCCGAGGGTGACGCCCCCGACGCGCTGGCGATCGTGCTGTCGGGCCGCCTGCGGGCCCAGGTCGGCGGGACCCCTCTCAGCGACATCGGCCCGGGGGAGCTGGTGGGCGAGGTCGCCGCGTTCCTCAAGGGCGCCACCATCTCGGCGACCCTGACGGTGCTGGAGCCCACCGAGCTGGCGGTGCTGCGCATCCCCTCCCTGCTGGCGCTGCGGCGCCGGGGCAGCCCCATCTACCGCGCGCTGCTGGACGCCGCGCTGCGCACCCTCTGCGATCGGGTCCGCCGCACCGACGCCCGCATCACGGAGCTGTGCCAGGCCAACCGCACCGCCCTGCCCGAGCGCCCGTCGCCGGACGACGACAGCGCCCCCCCCGAGCCCCCTGCCCTCGCGCCCCTGCTGCGCGGCCTGCCGGGCCTCCAGGCCCTCACCCCCGCGCAGCTCGACCAGCTCGTCGCCGCGTTCCGCCCGGTGGCGGTGCGCGACGGCGACGCCCTGGTCTCCGAGGGCCAGCCCGGCGACAGCGCCTTCGTGATCGCATGCGGGCGGGTCCAGGTGGTGCGCGGCCTGGGCGAGGGGCGGGACGGCTGGCTGACCACCCTCGGCCCCGGGGACCCCTTCGGCTTCAACGCCCTGATCGACGACGGGCCCCGCAGCGCGTCGTGCCGGGCGGCCGGGGCCGGCTGGGTCTACCGCATGAGCAGCGACGCCTTCGACGCCTTGGGCGGTGACCTGCGCCTGGCCTGGCAGGAGAGCCTGCTCGCGACGCTGGCCACCCAGCTCCGCCTGGCCAACGCCATCGTGTCCGCCACCCAGGGCGGGGGCGTCGAGGTCCCGGATTTCCGGCGCCTCCTGCAGGCCAGCGGGGCGCTGGAGGGCCTCTCCCTGGCCGGGACCGACGCCCTGGAGCCGGCGTCCGCCGCCGATCCTCTGGGATCTCCTTCGTAGTGCTGCCCGCGGACGCCACGGACGAGCAGCTCATCGCCCTGGCCCAGGGGGACGGGCCGCTGGCCCCGCTGGCCGCCGAGCGGCTCCTGTCGGCGCAGATCGATCGGCTGTACGCGGTGTGCTTCTCCGTGGTCCGGCAGCCGGAGACCGCCGCCGAGCTGTCCCAGGAGGCGCTGCTGCGCCTTCACCGCTCCCTGCACCGCTACCGGGGCGACTGCTCGTGGAACACCTGGACCTACCGGGTGGCCCGCAACCTGTGCCTGAACTGGCTGGAGAAGATGCGCGAGGAGCCGGGCGCTGACCCCACCCGCCTCATCGAGCCCACGGGCACCCCGCTGGACCTCACCGCAGCGGGCGAGCGCTCCGTGGCGGTGCAGGCGGCCCTGGACACCGCCCTGGACGAGGAGGAGCGCACCGCCGTCCGCCTGCACTACGAGGCCGGCCTGTCGGTCAACGAGGTCACCGAGGAGATGGGGCTGACCAACCGCTCGGGCGCGCGCGGGGTGCTCCAGCGGGCCCGCCGAAAGCTGCGGGCGGCCTTCGCCGAGACGATGCCCGAGGACTCGGTGGTCCGGCGGGCTACCCAGCCGTCGGCCGAGGTGCGCGCCGCGATGGAGCGCACCCTGCACGAGCTGACGCGGGCGCCGGGCCGGGATCAGGGGGAGGAGCCGAGGGTGCGGGAGATGCGGGCGCGGCAGAGCCTGATCGACTGACAAGGGCGTGGCGGGGCGGCTGCGGGGCCGCCCCCTAAAGCACCCGCTCCATCAGCGCCAACAGCTCCCCCGCGTCCCGCGGCCGCGCGCCCGGCTCGGGCGCCAGGCACCGCGACGCGAGCGCCCCCGCCGCGCCGGGGGGCGGCAGCGGCAGCTCGTCCAGGCGGGTCAGCAGCTCGTCGAGGCTGCGGGTGTGCCGGGGCGGCTGGCCGGTCAGCACCTCGTAGAGCATGCCGCCGAGGGCGTGCACGTCGGTCGCCGGCCCCTGGCGCTCCACCTCACCGCGCGCCTGCTCCGGCGCCATGTAGCCCAGGCTGCCCATGACGTCGCCGTCCAGGGTCATCGGCCCGCCGTGCTCGTCCCGCGCGGTGGGCTGGCTCTGCGCGGGCCGGGCCAGCCCCCAGTCCAGCACCACCACCTCGCCGAACGCGCCCACCATCACGTTGGACGGCTTGAGGTCCCGGTGGATGACCCCCCGGTGGTGCGCGAAGGCGACCCCGCGGGCCACCTCCTGCAGGATCAAAAGCGAACGGTGTTCGCTTATGCCCTCGGCGAGCAGCTCCTTGAAGGTCCGGCCGTCCACCAGCTTCATCACGTAGAACAGATCCCCGTCGCGGGTGCGCCCCACGTCGTGCACAGGGATGATGTTGGGGTGCTCGAGCTGGGCGGGGATCTGGGCCTCGGTGACGAAGCGCACCCGCTGCTGCACGGTGGAGTCTGCCCGACGGAGCAGCTTGAACGCCACATCGCGCCGCAGGTCGCGGTCGTGGGCGCGGTGGATGACGCCGCCGGATCCACGCCCGATCTCTTCGAGGATCTGGTAGCGCTCCTCCACGGGGGGCGGGATATCCGGTGCCGCACCGTCCCGCCAAGCGCTACTTGGGCAGCGCGGACTCCCGGGCCTTGAGCCGTCGCTGGTACCGGGCCACCGCCGTGCGCAGCTCGGTCTCGCGCTGCTTGGCGGCGGTGAGGGCGGCGCGGAGGGTGTCCATCTCCTGCTCCTTCGCGTCCAGGTCCAGCTCGGTGCGGAGCTGATGCTCGCGCTGCTCGGCGGCGTCCAGGGCCCTGCGCAGGGTCTCGATCTCGTGGTTCAGCTCGGCGATGCGCTGGCGGTCGCGGAGCTTCTCACGGCGCAGGTGCCGCACCAGGGTGGTGGCCCGGCCGAACGGCGCGACGCCCATGTCCGCCGGCAGGGCGGGGGCCTGGTGGGCGTCGTCGTCGACCTCCTCGATGATCTGCTCCTCGGTGAGCAGCTCGGCCTCGTTGGTGGGCTCGGGCTCGGCGACCGGGGCGAGGTCGGCCGGGCCGAGGTCCACCGGCTCGACGTCGACCGGCTCGACGCTGATCGGGGGCAGCTCCTCGGCGGAGTTGTCGATGGGCTCGACCGCGCTGGCGTCCAGCTCCTGGGGCAGCCCGGGGACCAGCCAGCAGAACCCGCCGTCGCTGATGATCTGCATCTGCTCCCACACGCCCCGGGGCAGCTCGCCCAGGACGTCGTCGGTGAGCCGCGAGAGCACGTAGCCCTGGCGCTTGCGCCCGCCGTCCCAGACGTGGAGGAAGCGCGAGGCGCGCACCTGGGCGGGGGTGAGGCGCTCCTCGTAGCCGGACTCCCGCGCCGGTGGATCGACCAGCACGCCCGGACGCGCCACCCGGAGCAGGCCCTTGCCGTCCTCGACCTCGAAGCGGATCGAGTAGACCGCGCCCTCGCCGTGGCTCCGCCGCACCCAGAAGTGGAACTGAGGCGGCGAGTCCATCGTCTGGGAAGCCTCCGAGTCCATGTTCGCTATGTCACCATGCCGCGCTCAGGGGTTCAAGTCGCCAGCGCCCGGGGGAGATACCCACGGGACAATAACGCAGCCCTTCAGCGGTTGCGAGCCGGCCCTCCGACGCGCTAGGCTCAGGCCGACCCCGGAGTCGGCATGGGTATCGCCCGCAACCTGCTCAAGAGCGCCGCGCGCGGCGTCTACACCCGCTTCATGGACAAGGTCGGCGGCAAGCTCGTCGCCGGGATGGCGGACACCTCGTCCGACGCGCCGGACGCCTACTACGCGCCCAAGCGGGACGTCTACGCCCAGATGGTCGCCGAGGAGCAGGCGCGCGCGACGGGCCAGCCCGCGGCGGAGCGTTCCGGCGACGGCTGAGCCCCCGCCCCCGGCCCCCCGCGTTATCATCTCCTGCCGCACACCTGGAGAACCCGTGATGCTCGCGAGGCTTGGATTCGCCGCCGCCGCCCTGTCGCTGCTCGCCGCTTGCGACATGACCCCTTCCTACGTCGAGAACGTCGACATCGACGACGCCTACGCCATGGGGCAGTTCAAGACGGTCTGCGTCGGGGTCAAGATGAAGGATGACGAGATCCGCCGCTACGCCGCCCAGAAGCTCGCCGACGTCGAGGACCCCATCGCCCGGGAGTGCGTCTGCGCGGCGATCTACGACGCCGAGGCGGGCAAGTGGGACGACGCCATCCTCAACGGCCTCAAGGGCAGCGAGCGCGACGACATGGTCTCCTGCGTGCTCCCTGCGCTGGACAACCCGGCCACCGAGGACCGGATCGAGCTGCTGGTGGCCCTCATCGCCACCCGCGCCCCGGTCATCGACGACAAGCTCGCGACCGTGGCCACCAACAGCACCGAGGACGAGGAGGTCCGGGCCCGCGCGGTGTCCGCCTTCAGCGGCAAGGCCGACGGGGCCCGCATCGACATGCTGGTCAAGCTGCTGTCCTCCGACAGCTCCGAGGTCGTGCGCGCCGCCGCCGCCAGCGCGCTGGTCGGTCAGAAGGACGACGCGGTGGTCGCCGCGATCATGACGGCCGCCAAGGAGGACGCGTCCGGCCAGGTCCGCGCCGCCGCGATGGACGTGGTCCGCCGGCTGGGCGGCGCGGAGGTCGACGCCATGCTGTGCGCGGCGATGATCGACGACCCCGACCCCCAGGTCCGGTCCGCCGCCGTGCGCGCGTTCAAGGGCGCCAAGGACGAGGACAAGGTCGCCTGCCTGCGCAAGAAGGCCTTCACCGAGGAGCCCGACGGCGGCGTGCGTGGCACGCTGCTGGACACCCTCAAGGGCACGCGCGCCGCCTACCCCATCCTGTGCGACGCCATCCCCTTCTTCATGAAGACCTACATCACCGACAAGACCCCCACCGAGGTCCCGGGCACCGACATCGCCGCAGCCCAGAACGACCGCGACTGGGACAACTCCTACGCCTGCTTCCAGAATGCCCTGCGCAGCCGCGGGGCGTGGAGCTGCCGCGGCCAGCAGTACGTCGCCAACTGGTTCCGCGAGGTGGGCGGGCAGACCTACGTGCCGCGCTGCGCGGGTGACGAGGGCGCGGGCGAGGTCATCTTCGAATAACGACGGAGGATTGCTATGGGTGCGCTCTCAGATCTGCTCAAGGACCCCGCGAAGCGACGGGCCATCGTCACCGACGGCGTGGGGGTCATCGAGGCCGAGGTCGGCGACAAGCGGGGCATGACCGGCGTCGCGGTCAAGGCGGCCTACGGGGCGGTCAAGAAGGTGAAGCCGGGCTTCGTCCCCAGCGCGCTGGACCACCTCATGCCGGCGTTCGCTGACCAGATCGACCCCTTCTACGACGACTACAAGGCGAAGGGCGGCGGCGACCTGCGCGCCTACTTCGTGAAGAACGGCGACGCCATCGCCAACGCGCTGCTCTCGATCACCGACGGGCGCGCGCAGAAGGCCGACAACCGGGTCGTCCGCAAGGCCTACGAGAAGCTCCGCCCCCAGGGGGTGCAGCACACCGTCGCGGCGATGCCCCGGCTGGCCGGTCTGGTCTCCAAGCACGTCGGCTGATCCGCAACAACCACGAGGTGCAGGATGCTCATCCGGCTCATCAAGCTGCCCTTCAGGGTGCTCAAGAAGGCCGCGCAGGCGCTCCGGGACGGCGGCAGGGACCAGCCCTCCCCCACCCCGCGGCCTGCGGCGCGCCCCCGCCCCACCGCACCGCCCCCGGCCGCGCGGGTGCACGACCATGACCACGGGCACAGCCACGACCACGGGCACAGCCACGATCATGGGCACGACCACGGGCACGGCGGCGGGACCACGGTGACGGTGTCCTTCGAGGACACGCCCAACCCCAACGCCATGAAGTTCACCGTCAACGTCAAGGTCTCCGACCAGGCCGTGACCCTCACCAGCCCTGACGACGACCACCCCCTCGCCCGCGCGCTGCTGGACATCCCCGGGGTGGTCTCGGTGTTCGCGGTCAACGACTTCGTCACGGTGACCAAGGACGACGCCACGCCCTGGGGCAGCCTGACACTCCCGATCGCGGGGGCGCTCCAGGACACGCTCGGCGAAGACTGACCATGTCGGCGGCGCCATGAAGGCGGGGCAGAGCGCACTGTGGGCCGGGCTGAGCGCCTGGTCCCTCGCGTTGGCTGTCGCGCTGACCTGGCCCGCCGCCCGCCACCTCAACGACGCCGCCCTGGGCAGCCCCCACGCCGACGGGCTCAAGCACCTCTGGACGCTGTGGCGCATCCGGCAGGACGTGCTGGCGGACGGGCACTTCCCGTTCGCGACGAAGCTGATCAACTTCCCCGAGGGCATGGACCTCTACCCCATCGAGCCGCTCAACGGGCTCTGGGCGATCTTCCTGGGGTTCCTCCCGATCGTGGCCACCGCGAACGCGCTGGCCCTGCTCAACCTCACGCTGGTGGGGGTCACCGGGGCCGCGCTGGGCTGGCGGCTGTCCCGCAGCCCGTGGGGGGCGTTGGCGGCAGGCACGCTCCTGGAGGGCAGCGCCGTCGCGCTGTTCACCATCCACGTCGGGGTGGGCGAGCTGCAGCACATCTGGTGGGTGCCCCTGGGGCTGGTGGCCTGGCATCGGCTGCGGTACGGGCCCGTGGACGTGGGGAGCTGGCGGGACGCCATCGCGCTGGGTCTCGCGCTGACCGCCGCCACGATCAGCTGCTTCTACCACGGCTTCTTCCTGGGCCTGGCCGTCGCCACCCTGTCGACCCTCACCCTCTGGGCCGGCCGGGCGAGCCTGCGCCTGGCCGCCCGCTACGCGCTGGCCGCCGGGCTCGCGGTGTCGCTGGTGCTGCCGATCATGTCCTCGTTCTCGACCTCCTACCAGAGCGAGGACCCGCCGGACGTGGGGCTCTGGAGCTACGTGACCGTGGACCACGGGCAGCCGCTCACCGACCCGCCCTCGGCCCGGCTGGAGCTGGCCCACACGGTGGTGCCGGCCACCGCGCGCCGGGCCCCTGAAGTCCGGGAGATCGAGGGCTACGGCGGGGGGCGGTACCTGGGGCTCCCCGCGCTCCTGCTGGGGCTCCTGGGGCTGGTCCTCGCGCCCCGGCGGGCCTGGCCCTGGGTGGTGACCGGCGCGGTGGGGGTGGTCTTCGCGCTGGGGAGCTACCTGGCCCAGGGCGGGGAGACGGTGCTGCTCAGCGGGGACCGCCGCGTTCAGCTCCCCTTCCTGTATCTGAACCGGATGCTGGGCTACGTCTCCGAGCCCATCAACTTCCCGGTGCGGTTCCTGGCCATCACGGTGACCGCTCTGGCGGCCTGCGCGGCCCTCGCGGCGGAGCGCCTCGGCCCCCGGTGGCGGCCCCTGGTCGCTGCGCTGGCCCTGGTGAGCGTGCTCGACGTGCAGCGACACCAGCTCACCTCGCGCCCCATGGCCACCCTGACCCCCTGGTCCTACCCCCAGCTCGAGCCTCTGGCGGAGATCGACGGGGCGGCCATCGTGGACTTCTCCCTGGCCGCGCGGGCGGACGTGGAGGTGCGCTGGGCCTCGATGTCCGCCCAGCTCGCCCACCAGCGCCCCATCCATGGCGTCCACATCGACCGGGTGCAGTTCTTCGCCCAGGAGGGTCAGCGCTTCATCCAGGCCCTGCCGCTGGTGCAGGAGCTGGGCCCCGCGCTGAGCACCGGCCGGGTGGACCACGCGCCAAAGGACCTCGACCGCCGCTACCGGCCCGACATCGCCGTGCTGCGGTCCGCGGGGTTCACCCACCTGATGGTGCTGGGCATCGGCGGCAGCCGGACCGTGCCCGACGCGCTGCGCACCACGCTGGGGCAGGCCCTGGGCGAGCCGGTCATCGACAGCGCCGGGGCGATGGTGTGGGAGCTGCCCACGGTGCTCGCCACCGCCGACGAGCTGGCGGCCTGGAGCGCGGAGCACGAGGCGCGGGTCCGGGCCCTGCAGGCGCAGCAGGCGGGGTCCTTCGGGCCGCAGATCCGCTGAGGTCGCAGCCACCGGGCCGCCCCACGCGCGCCGGGCGCCGCCCGCTCTCACAGAACCTTTACGCGATCCATTCCTCCTCAACCTTTCGATTTTAAAGAGTTTTCCAGCCACTCCTCTCTTCGAGCAGAGCGCCACGGCGCCGCAGCCCGGCCGGCTCGTGCTACACCAGCGGCTCCGTCCCTGATCCAGGTGAGCGCGTGAAGTACGTCATCGCCGCCCTCTCCCTCGCGGGCATGTGGTTTCTGTGGTCGGGGCAGTACACCCTCCACCATGGACTGGTGGCGTTCTTCGGGGTGGCCTCGATCGCGCTGGTGCTCTGGCTCAGCCACCGGCTGGACATCATCGACGCCGAGGGCCAGCCGCTGCTGCTGGGGGGCGGGCTGGTCACCTACGGGCCCTGGCTGGCCAAGGAGATCGTCAAGGCCAACATCGACGTGGCGAAGCGCATCGTTAACCCCGCCATGCCCATCAGCCCGAACGTCATCCGGGTCGAGTCGGTGGGCACGAGCGACCTCGCCCACGTCGTGTTCGCCAACTCCATCACCCTCACCCCCGGCACGCTCTCGATGGACATCGAGGAGGGCGTCATCACCGTGCACGCCCTCAGCAAGGAGGGCGGCGAGGACGTGCTCGCTGGCGAGATGAACCGCCGCTGCGCGGCCCTGGAGGAGCGCCTGTGAGCTTCGACGAGGCCATCTTCTCGGCCGCGATGCTCAGCGTCCTGGTCACCATGGCGCTGGCCCTGGCCCGCGCCATGATGGGCCCCACGGTCTATGACCGCATCCTGGCCCTCAACATGTTCGGCACCAAGACCGTCCTGCTGATCGCGGTGGCGGGCTTCCTGGCCGGTCGCCCGGACTTCCTGGACCTCGCGCTGGTCTACGCCCTCATCAACTTCATCGGCGTCATCGCGGTGATGAAGTTCTCCGAGGCCGGCCGGCTCACCGACGCCGAGGAGGAGCCCTGAGATGGAGCTGGTCCTCGATATCGTGAGCGCGGTGCTCATCGCCCTGGGCAGCCTGTTCTGCATCATCGGCGGGATCGGCCTGCACCGCATGCCGGACTTCTACACCCGCACCCACGCGGCGTCGCTCACCGACACCCTGGGGGCGCCGCTGGTGCTGATCGGGCTGATGTTCCAGTCTCACCCGGCGCTTGACATGATCACTGTCAAACTCCTGATTACGCTGATGTTTCTGGTCATGACCAGCCCCGTGGCCGGGCACGCGCTGGGCAAGGCGGCCTGGTCCCGGGGTCTCAAGCCCTGGGAGCCCCCGGAGAGCGGAGGCGCGTCATGACCGAGCTGCTCGACATCCTGCTGCTGGGCTGCATGGCCACCACCGCCGTCGCCATCATCAACCAGCGCAACCTGTTCGCGGCCGTGATGATGGCGGGCATCTTCTCGCTGCTGTCGGCGGCGATGTTCGTGGTCATGGACGCCGTGGACGTGGCCTTCACCGAGGCCGCGGTGGGCGCGGGCATCTCCACGGTGCTCATGCTCGCCACCCTCGACATCACGGGCAGCAAGGAGGCGCGTCCGCACACCCCGGCGCTGGGCCCCCTGCTCATCTGCCTGCTCGCGGGCGCCGTGCTGGCCTACGCCACCCTGGACATGCCCCACTACGGCGACCCGTCCGCCCCCATCCACCACCACATGGCCGACCACTTCGTCGAGCACAGCGAGGAGGAGGTCGGCATGCCGAACATCGTGACCTCCATCCTGGCCTCCTACCGTGGCTACGACACCTTCGGGGAGACGACGGTCATCTTCACGGCCGCCGTGGGCGTCATCATGCTGCTGGGCCTCCCGCGCAAGCGCGAGGAGGAGGACGCCTCATGAGCACCCGGCGCCACATGAGCATCCCGCGCATCGCGGCCAAGGTCCTCATCCCCTACATCCTGTTGTTCGCGCTGTATGTCCAGTTCCACGGGGACTTCGGACCGGGCGGCGGCTTCCAGGCCGGCGTCATCTTCGCCGCCGGGTTCGTGCTGCACACCCTGGCCTTCGGGCAGTCGGCCACCCAGAAGGTCTTCCCGGTGCGGGCCATCGAGCTGATGGTGCCGACCGGCGTGCTCATCTACGGGGGTGTGGGCGTGGTCTGCCTGCTCCAGGGCGGCAACTTCCTGGACTACAACTGGCTGCTGGGCGACCCGGCGGCCCACGGCGAGCACGCCCACGAGCACATGCTCCACGGGCAGCACTACGGCATCCTGCTCGTCGAGCTGGGGGTCGGCCTCACCGTCTCCGGGGTGATGCTGGCCATCTTCAACGCCTTCGTCGCGCGGGGGCGCTGATGAACCTCAACCTGCTCGAGCCGGGCGCCTACAACTACTGGATCGTCATCATCCTGATGATGGCCGGGCTCTACACGGTCATCGCCCGATCCAACATGGTGAAGACCATCATCGGGCTCAACATCTTCCAGGTCTCGGTGATCTTCCTCTACATCACGATGGGCAAGATCACCGGCGGCACCGCCCCGATCTACATCGAGGGGGCCACCGAGCCGGTGGTCTACACCAACCCGGTGCCCCACGTCCTGATGCTCACCGCCATCGTCGTGGGCGTGGCCACGACGGCCGTGGCCCTGGCCCTGGTCATCCGGATCCACGAGGCCTACGGGACCATCGAAGAGGATGAGGTCCTGGCCCTCGAAGAGCAGGAGGACGTGCGCTGATGGGCGTCACCGATCTGCTCGCGCGCCTCGGCCCCGTCGCCGACCACCTGCCGGTGCTGCTGGTGGTCGTCCCGCTGATGGCCGCACCCATCTCCGCCCTGTTGGGCCTCATCCAGCGCCGCCCGCTGCCCTGGATCTGGGCCACGCTGGTGGCCTGGCTGACCTTCGGCATGTCGGCGCTGCTGCTCGGCCAGGTCATGACCTCGGGCACGGTGTCCTACCCCCTGGGCGGCTGGGCCCCGCCGCTGGGCATCGAGTACCGGGTCGACCTGGCCAACGCCTATGTGCTGTTCATCGTCACCAGCATCGGCGCGGTGGTGATGCCCTACGCAAAGGCCAGCGTGGACCTGGAGATCGAGGGCGACAAGCACCACCTGTTCTACGCCGCGCTGCTGCTGTGCCTCACCGGCCTGCTGGGCATCACGGTGACGGGCGACGCCTTCAACGTGTTCGTCTTCCTGGAGATCTCCTCGCTCTCCACCTACGGGCTCATCGCGATGGGGCGCGGCCCCCGCGCGCTGACCTCGGCGTTCCGCTACCTCGTGATGGGGACCATCGGCGGCACCTTCATCCTCATCGGCATCGGGCTGATGTACATGATGACCGGCACGCTGAACATGAGCGAGCTGGTGGTCATGCTGCCCGCGGTGTCCGGCTCCCGCACCATCCAGGCGGCGCTGGCGTTCCTCACAGTGGGCGCGAGCATCAAGCTGGCCCTGTTCCCCCTGCACCTGTGGCTGCCCAACGCCTACACCTACAGCCCCTCGGCGGTCTCGGCCTTCCTGGCGGCCACCGCCACCAAGGTGTCCTTCTACGTGCTGGCCCGGGTGTTCTTCACCTTCTTCGGGGTGGCCCTGGTCTTCGGCACCATGCGGGTCGACGCGGTGCTCATGCCCATCGCGCTCCTCGCCATCTACTCGGGCTCCCTGGTGGCCATCTTCCAGAAGAACGCCAAGCGCCTGCTGGCCTACAGCTCGGTGGCCCAGATCGGCTACATGGTGCTGGGCTTGAGCATGGTGGGCTGGGACGGCACCCAGGCCACCGGCCTGAACGGCCTCACCGGCGGCCTGGTCCACCTCTTCAACCACGCGGTCATGAAGGGCGGCATGTTCCTGGCGCTGGGCGCGGTGTTCTACCGCATCGGCTCGGTCAACCTCGACGACATGGCGGGCATCGGGAAGCGCATGCCCCTGACCATGCTGGCCTTCACCTTCGGCGGCCTGGGGCTCATCGGGGTGCCCATGACCGCCGGCTTCATCAGCAAGTGGTACCTCGTGCTGGGGGCGCTGGAGATGGAGCGCCACGGCGGCCTGGTCGTCGGCGCGATGCTGATCAGCTCGCTGCTGGCGGTGGTCTACGTCTGGCGCGTCATCGAGGTCGCGTACTTCCGCGAGCCCACCGGGGCCGCCAAGAAGGCCACCGACCCGCCGGCCCTCATGCTGGTGCCCACCTGGCTGCTCATCGGTGCGTCCATCTACTTCGGCCTGCAGACCGAGCTGACCGGTGACGTCGCCCGCGCCGCGGCGGCCTCGCTGATGGGGGTGAGCCCATGACCCTCACCGCCTCCAGCACCCTGATGATCTCGATGGGGCTGCCCGTGCTCGGGGCGCTCCTCGTGGTGCTGCTCGGCCGCTGGCCGAACCTTCGGGACAGCACCCTGTTCGGGGTCGCCGTGGTCACCTTCGGCTTCGTGGTGCGCACGGTGTCCGGGGCCCAGGCGGGGGAGTTCGCCGAGGCCACCCTCGTGCGCGTGATGCCGGGCCTGAGCCTCTCCTACCACGTTGAGCCCCTGGGCATCCTGTTCGCGTTGGTGGCGTCGGGGCTCTGGATCGTCGTGACCCCCTACGCGGTCGGCTACATGCGCGGCCACCACGAGGAGAACCAGACCCGCTTCTTCGCCTGCTTCGCCCTGGCCATCGGCGGAGCACTCAGCGTGGCCTTCGCCTCGAACCTGTTCACCCTGTTCGTCGGCTACGAGTTCCTCACCCTCTCGACCTACCCGCTGGTGACCCACCACGGCACCGAGAAGGCGATGAAGGCCGGTCGGGTTTATCTGGGTATTCTGCTTACCACTTCAATCTGCTTCCTGCTGTCCGGCATCCTGGTGGTCTACCACCTCACCGGAACGGTGGAGTTCCAGCTCGGGGGTATCCTGCGCGGGGTCGTGGAGTCCGGGCGCATCAGCCACTTCCAGCTCGGCCTGCTGCTGGCCCTGTTCGCCTTCGGCGCCGGCAAGGCCGCGTTGATGCCCTTCCATCGCTGGCTGCCCAACGCGATGGTGGCGCCCACCCCGGTCAGCGCCCTGCTGCACGCAGTGGCGGTGGTGAAGGCCGGCGTGTTCACCATCACCAAGGTCGTCGTCTACGTCTTCGGGGTCGAGCTGCTGGCCGAGACCGGCGCCAGCGTGTGGCTGACCTGGGTGGCTGCGGCCACCATCCTCATCGCGTCCACCATCGCGATCACCAAGGACAACCTCAAGGAGCGGCTGGCCTACTCCACCATCAGCCAGCTCTCCTACATCGTGCTGGGGGCCGCGCTGGCCCACTCCCTGGGCATCATCGGCGGCGGCATGCACATCGCCATGCACGCGGTGGGCAAGATCACCCTGTTCTTCTGCGCGGGCGCCATCATGGTCGGGGCCCACAAGACCGAGATCAGCACGATGGACGGCATCGGCCGGCGCATGCCGTTCACGATGTTCGCCTTCCTGCTGGGCAGCGTCGCCATCATCGGCCTGCCCCCCACCGGCGGGGCCTGGAGCAAGTGGTACCTCGCCCTGGGCGCGGCCAGCTCCGACCAGGTCGTGATGATGGTGGTGCTGATGATCAGCTCGCTGTTGAGCATCGCCTACCTGATGCCGGTGGTGGCCCGGGCCTTCTTCCGGCCGCCGCCCGCTGACGAGCACCACGGCGAACACCACGGTCACGGCGAACACCACGGTCACGACGACCACCACGGCCATCACCACGACGCCGTCGAGGTCGCCGTGCTGCGGGCCTACCCCGAGGAGGGCCACGCCGAGGCCCAGGAGCGCTACGCGGGCGCCATGCTGCCCTTCGGGCGCTTCGCCCCCGGCTGGACCCCCGCCGAGATCCAGGAGGCCCCCCTCCTCTGCGTCGTGCCCCTGGTGCTCACGGGCCTGGGCTGCGTCGGCCTGTTCGTGTACGCCGACCGCATCTACGCCCTGCTCCTCCCCCTGACCGCCGGCTGATCGGAGGCTCCATGCAACCCGACGACAACGGAAAGCGCTGGTGGCTGGACGATCCCAAGCACGTCGAGTGGATCTTCCGGGGCCTGTGCGTGGTCTGCGCCCTGCTGGTGGCCGCGGACATCTTCCACCTCTACCACAAGCACAGCCACGAGGGGATGGACTTCCTGGAGATGCCTGGGTTCTACGCCTTCTTCGGCTTCGTGGCCTACGTCGGGCTGGTCCTGACCGCCAAGGAGCTGCGCAAGGTCCTCATGCGGGACGAGGACTACTACGATGGATAGCCTGAGCACGCTGCCCCCCGGCCTGGTGATGATGCTGGGCGCGTTGCTGGTGCCGGCGCTGCCCCGGCCGGTCAAGCAGCCCTGGCTGCTGCTGGTCCCGATCTTGAGCTTCCTGCACATGTGGTCCCTGCCCCTGGACCACACCTGGACCACCACCCTCTTCGACCTCCAGCTCACCCCCATCCGGGTGGACGGCCTCAGCCGCATCTTCGGCGTGGTGTTCCACATCGCGGCTTTCGTCAGCGTGCTGTTCGCCCTCAAGGTGCGCGACGACGTGCAGCACGTCGCGGGGCTCATCTACGCCGGCAGCGCCATCGCGGCGGCCTTCGCGGGCGACCTGGTGAGCCTGTTCGTCCAGTGGGAGCTGACCGCCATCTCCTCGGTCTTCCTGATCTGGGCCAGCCGCACCGAGCACAGCACCCGGGTGGGCCTGCGCTACCTGATCATCCAGGTGGGCAGCGGCGTGATCCTGCTCGCGGGCGTGCTGCTGCACGTCGCCGACGGCTTCACCCTGGAGTTCTCCAAGGAGGCCCTGCTGGGCGTGGGCCAGTGGGACACCGGGCTGGACGTCTGGGCCTACACCCCCGGGGTGAAGCTGATCTTCCTGGCCTTCGCCATCAAGGCCGCCTTCCCCTTCCTGCACAACTGGCTCCAGGACAGCTACCCGGCGGGCACCGCCACCGGCACCGTGTTCCTGTCGGCGTTCACCACCAAGCTGGCGATCTACGCCTTCGCCCGGGGCTTCGCGGGGACAGAGCTCCTCATCCCCATCGGCGCGGTGATGACGGCCTTCCCCATCTTCTTCGCGGTGATGGAGAACGACCTGCGCCGGGTGCTGGCCTACAGCCTCAACAACCAGCTCGGCTTCATGATCGTCGGCGTCGGCGTGGGCACCCAGCTCGCGCTCAACGGCGCCGCGGCCCACGCCTTCGCTCACATCCTCTACAAGGGCCTGCTGTTCATGGCGATGGGCGCGGTGCTCTACCGGGTGGGCACCACCAAGGCCACCGAGCTGGGCGACCTCTACAAGTACATGCCGCTGACCGCGCTGTTCTGCGTGGTCGGGTCGCTCTCCATCTCGGCGTTCCCGCTGTTCTCGGGCTTCGTCAGCAAGTCCCTGACCCTCTCGGCGGTGGCCGAGGGCCACTACACCCTCATCTGGGTCGTGCTGCTGTTCGCCAGCGCGGGCGTGGTGGACCACTCGGGCATCAAGGTCCCCTTCTTCTCCTTCTTCGCCCGAAAGCACCACGGGCCGTCCTGGGACGAGCTGGAGACGCCGCCGCAGGAGGCGCCCTGGAACATGCTGCTGGCGATGGGCATCACCGCCACGCTGTGCATCGGGATGGGCGTCTGGTACGCGCCGCTCTACAGCCTGCTGCCCTTTGAGATGGAGCAGGCCTACGTGCCCTACACCGCCGACCACGTCGTCACCCAGCTCCAGCTCCTGCTGTTCGCGGGCCTGGCCTTCGCGGTGATGATGCGCATGGGCACCTACCCGCCCGAGGTCCGGGCCATCCACCTCGACACCGACTGGATGTACCGCAAGGCCCTCCCGGCGGCGGTCCAGCGGGTGGTGGCGGTCGGCGGACCGGTGCTCCAGCGTATGGACCAGCGCGCCCGGGCCCGGCTGGGCCGCTTCATCGCGCGCCTGTACCGGGCTGGCGGCCCCGAGAGCGTGCTCGCCCGCACCTGGCCTACGGGCGCCACCGCGATGTGGGCGGCGGTCCTGCTGGGCGCCTACATGGTGCTGTACTACCTCTGAGCAGGCCCGCGGCCTCGTCCATCAGGGGCGCTCGCCCCGGGCCAGCCGCGCCTCGATGTCGTCGATGACGGGTAGGAGGTCGCGCACCCCGTCCACGACGTAGTGGGCGCCGGCGTCGAGGAGCTGCTGGCGGGCGACCCGCAGGCGGTCCGCGCGCTGGTCGTCGCTCAGGGCGGCCAGCTCCGGCGCGTTGAGCCCGACCATGTTGCCGGTCAGGGCCACGCCGACGGTCCACACCCCGGCGTTGAGGCCCGCCTCGATGTCCACCGGGGTGTCCCCCGCCTTGACCACCGCCTGGACCGGCCACACCCCCAGCCGGGACATCGCCTCGAAGATCATGAACGGCGCGGGCCGCCCCTCGACCACCTCGCTGGCCCCGACCCGCATCTCGGGAGCGTAGCCGCGCGCCGCGGCGGCCTCTGCCAACACGTCCAGCATCTCGCGGGTGTACCCGGTGGTGCCGGCCACCCGCACGCCGCGACGTCGCAGGGCCTCCACCACCTCGGGGACCCCCGCGATGGGGTCGGCGAAGTCGGGCAGGCAAGCGATCTGGAGGGCAGCGGCGTCCGCGTAGAGGGCGTCCTCGTCGGTGACGGTGCTGGGGCGTCCGTGCGCGGTCTGCCAGGCGGCGGCGACCTCGGGGTCGGCGCACATCTGGCGCACATGCTCCCGCTTGGCGACGCCCATGGGCCGGCGGGCGGCCGCCATCGACACGGTGACCCCCGCGTTGGCGAAGGCCCGCACGAACACCCCGGCGGGGGCGCAGCTCCCGTGGTCCACGGCCGTGCCCGCCCAGTCCAGGATGACGGCCCGCACCGGGCCACCGAACACACGCTGGTTACGCCACATCGATCAGCTCCGGGTCTCGGCGGGCGGCCCCGCGGTGTTCAGGACAGCGCGGCCATCGCCGCGTCGACGGCCTCCAGGAAGCGCGCCACATCGGCCTCGTAGACCTGCCCGATGCAGCCGACGCGGAAGGTCTCCACCTCGGTGAGCTTGCCGGGGTAGATGGCGAAGCCCCGCGCGTAGAGCGCGTCGTAGAACACATCGAACGAGAACGACGGGTCCTCGGGCTGGTGGAAGGTCACGATGATGGGCGCCTGGAGGGGGTCCGGCAGCAGGGTCCTGAAGCCCCGCGCCCGCATGCCCTCGACCAGGCGCGCGCAGTTCGCCCGATAGCGCGCCCCCCGCCCCTCGACGCCGCCCTCGTCCCGGTGGACCGTGAGCGCGGCGTCGAGGGCCGCCATGACGTGGGTGGGCGGGGTGAACCGCCACTGCCCGTCGCGGTCGAAGCGGGCGAGCTGATCGGAGAGGTCCAGGCTGAGGCTGTGGGCGTTGCCCCGCGCGGCCTCCAGCGCGTCCCGCCGCCCGACGACGAAGCCCACCCCGGGCGCGCCCTCCAGGCACTTGTTGGAGGAGGCCACCACCGCCTCGAACGGCGTCGTGGCCGCGTTCAGGGGCAGCGCTCCGAAGGCGCTCATCGCGTCGATGATGAGCTGACGCCCCTGCCGGGCCACGATCTCGGCGATCGCTTCGATGGGGTTCAAGAGGCCGGTCGTGGTCTCGCAGTGCACCGCGAGGACGTGGGTGATGTCGCGGTGGCGGGTGAGCACCCGCTCCAGGCTGTGCAGGCAGACGGGGCGATGCTCGGCGCAGACCAGGGAGCGGTGGCGGCGCCCCAGCACGCGGCAGATCTCCTCCATCCGCCGACCGTAGGCGCCGTTGATCAGCACCAGCACATGCCCGTCGCGGGGCACGAGGGTGCCGATGGCCGCCTCGACCGAGAACGTGCCGCTGCCTTGCATCAGCACGCAGGCGTAGTCGGCCGGATCGGCGACCAGCTCGACGAGCTGACGGCGGACCCGCCCGACCAGGGCCACGAAGCGGCCGTCCCGAGACCCGTAGTCGACGCCCATGGCCTCCCGAACGGCGGTCGGGGTGCTCAGCGGGCCTGGGGTCAGGAGCAGCGGGGCGTCGGGCATCGAGGGTCTCCAGGCTCATCCTCGTGACCCGTCCGGACGGTTCGTGCAAGGCGAGGAGTGTAAGCCCGTGTCATGTCAAGGTCGTACGCAAGCCGCGCCAGCGTGACGTATTCTCATCATGCAACCCGCGAGGAAATCGATGAACACCGACGATGGCCTCCGCGCGCCGTGGAGTGTTGAATTGGATCAGGAGCGCCTGAGGCGCTTCTTCACCTCCGCAGACGCCTTCGTCTGCTATGAGGCCCCGACGCCGATCCCGATCTCGCTCCCGCCGACGGACATCGCCGAGCGCCTGCTTCATGAGGCGCCGGTCATCGAGTGCAACGACGCCTACGCCGCCGCCGCCGGCATGGCCCCCCCCGGGGAGCTGGAGGGGAAGACCCTGTCCGAAATCCTGCCCTGGGAGCTGCCGCGCCTGCGCACTGTGCTCCTCGACATGGCCGCCTCCAACTGGCAGATGACCGACCACAAGGCCACGATGACCTCCGCGGACGGGCGCGTCACCCACCGCAGGGTGTACGCCTACGGCGAGATTCGCGACGGTGCCCTGCTGCGCCTGTGGGGCTGCTGGCAGGACATCACCAGCGAGGTAGAGGCCACCGAGGCCGCCCGCGCTGCCCAGTCCCAGCTCACCGCCGCGTTCCAGCACGCCCCGGTGGGCATGGCCATCGCATCCTCGAGCACGAACCGCTACATCCGGGTCAACGCCGCCCTGTGCGCGTTCCTCAAGATGAGCGAGGCGGAGCTGATGGCCGTCGAGGACGCGGTGGCGTTCTCGTACAGCATCACCCACCCCGACGACATCGCCATCGAGGTGGAGCGCTTCGACGCGCTCCTGTCCGGGCGAGTCAGCAGGATCGACTACGAGAAGCGCTTCATCCTGCGCGACGGCGAGCGCCGCACCGGCCGGATGAGCGCGTCCCTCACCCGGTCGCCCGACGGCACCCCGGACATGGCCTTCCTCCAGATCATGGACATCACGGAGTACAAGGAGGTGGAGGCGAAGTACGAGCGGGAGCAGGCGCTCCGCCGGATGGCCTTCGACAACGGCCCGCTCGGGATCTCCCTCTTTGACGTGGTCGAGAGCCGCTGGGCAGAGGTCAACGATCGCTTCGCGGAGTTCGTCGGGTCGACGCGGGAGGAGCTGCTGGCGGTGCCGTCTGCCGAGGCGTTCCTGCGCAACATCATCCACCCGGAGGACCAGGAGCGCGAGAAGGAGACGTTGCCGAAGCAGTTCGGCGGCAAGCTGGACGGCTACCAGTCCGAGAAGCGCTACATCATCCCCGGGGTGGGGATCCGGTGGGGGCGGGTCCACACCTCCCTCATCCGGGAGTTCGGCCAGAAGGCACGCTACATCGTCACCCACGTCGCGGACATCACCGAGGAGGTCCGCGCCGCAGAGCGGCACCGGAGCCAGGCCGAGCAGTTCGCGATGGCCGAGGACATGGTGGACTTCGGCACCTGGACGATGAACCCCGAGACCAACGAGGCCGTCCTCACCCCCGGTGCCATCCGCCTCTATGGCCTCGACCCCGACATCAACCCTGCCCCCCTCTCAGCCATCACCCCGTACATCCACGCCGACGACCTCGCCATGTGCTGGGCCACCCTCGAACGCGCTTTCGAGGGCGACCCGCTCGTCTTCTTCACGTTCCGGTACACCAAGCCTGGTCAGGACACCCGCTGGCTGCACGTGAAGATGCGGACGACCTTCGGGGAGGACGGCCGGCCGGTGCGCGCCGTGGGCGTCACCGTGGACATCACCGCCTACAAGCGCCAGGAGGCCGAGCACCAGGAGCTGTCCCGCAAGCTCCGCCAGCGCCAGCACATGGAGACCCTGGGCACCCTGGCCGGGGGGGTCGCCCACGACTTCAACAGCATCCTGGCCTCCATCCAGGGCTCGGTGGAGCTGCTCGGCATGCGCGTGCCGCTGGACGACGTCGCCATGCGCCAGCTCTCCCGAGTGCTGACCGCCGTGCGCCGGGGCTCCGAGCTGGCCGACCGCCTGCTCACCTTCGCCCGCCAGAAGGAGGGCTCGCCCCAGCCCATCGACCTGAACGAGCACGTCCGGGAGACCGTCTCGCTGCTGGAGCGGGTGATCCCCGCGGGGATCGAGGTCTCGACGTCCCTGGGGGTCGGCCTGCCGCCGGTGCTGTTCGATCCCGGACAGTTCAACCAGGTCCTGATGAACCTGCTGATCAACGCCCGCGACGCCATGCCCACCGGCGGGCGCATCGTGGTCGAGACGCGGTACGTCGCCCCTGACCACGTGGAGCTGCGGGTCCAGGACTCCGGCGTGGGGATGACGGAGGAGGTCCGGGCCCGCATCTTCGAGCCCTTCTACACCACCAAGGGGCCGGAGCGGGGCAGCGGGCTGGGGCTGTCCACCGTCTTCGCCATCGTCGAGCAGTCCGGAGGGGAGATCCGGGTGGACAGCGCGCCCGGCGAAGGCTCGATGTTCACCGTGCGGCTGCCGGCGAGCCGTCTGAAGGCGGTCCCCGACGCCAGCGCCTCGGGCGAGGAGCCGCTGCTGGTGCTGCTGGTGGAGGATGACACCGACCTCCGAGAGGTCTTGTGTGACGCCCTCGACGCCAGCGGCATGGCGGTCCGGGCCTTCGGGACGCCCAGCGACCTGATGGCGGCCACCGACAAGACCAGCCGACGCCCGGACCTCCTGATCACCGACGTGGTCCTGCCCGGTCAGAACGGGGTAGAGCTGTCCCGTGGGTTGAAGGCCCGGTTTCCCGGACTGCGCACAATCTACATGTCCGGATACACCCGCAGCGCGCTGGTCGAAGCCTGGAAGCTGGACCCCGACGCGCCGTTCATCCGGAAGCCGTTCGGCGTGCGGGACCTGCTGCGCGCGATCCGGGAGGTGCGGCTCACCAAGGTGGCGAGTTGAGCCTCAGCGACCGCTGACGCTGCGCAGGGTCTCGACGGTGGAGTACTTGGGCTGGAAGTCGAAGTCGAGGCGGAACGCGCTGTCGTCGATGACCGCGGGGTAGCGGAAGTAGTCCATCAGGTGCTTGGGGAACACCAGGCGCAGCCGGGAGAGCACGCCGACCACCGGGTAGGCCACGAAGTGCGGGAGCCGCAGGGGCTCGCCGCCCGCGAGCTGGATGGCGTGGGACCAGGCGATGGCGCCCTCTCCTGCCACGTTGTAGACCCCCCAGGAGCCGCTGCGGGCGGCCTTGAGCACCGCGCGGGCGGCGTCCTGCTCGTGGAGGAACTGCATCATGGGGTCGAAGCCGACCAGCTTGGGGCAGCGCTCGCTGGCGAGCAGGCGGGTCATGCGGTTGCGCAGGCTGGGGCCGATGATGTTGCAGGGCCGCAGCACGATGGTGGCGATGTTCCGGTTGCGCCACATGAAGGTGGTGAGGGCGTGGTCCAGCTCCACCACGTCCACCAGCTCAGGGAAGAGCTGGCTGGCCCGCAGGGGCGCGTCCTCTCCGATGTTCACGGGGTTGTGCTGGTGGGCGCCGTAGACGTGGAAGCTGGTCATGGCCAGCACGCTGCGCACGCCGTAGCGCTCGGCCATGGCCAGCAGGTGGCGGGTGCCCAGCACGTTCTGGGTGTAGCCCTGGGAGAGGCCGCGCGCGGTGACCCCGCGCACCCCCAGGTGGATGAGCTTGCGGGGCTGGTGCCGGCGGAACACCTCGGCCACCCGGCGGTGGTTGTAGCGCTTGACCTGCTGGAACTCGCCGGGGAACACCCGCCCCGGCGGCAGCGCGCGCACGTCGATGCCCACCACCAGGTGGTCCGCGGAGAGGCGCTGGGCCACGACCTGGGCGAACTGACCGGCCGCGCCGGTGAGCAGGATCTTCATCGCCGCCCTCGCAGCCGGGCGACGCGGTCCAGGCGGCGCAGCTCCGGGCGCTGCTCCAGCCCCGCCTCGATCAGGCCGCGGATCGCGTCCTTGACCTGGGCGACCCGGGCGAAGGTCTGCTCGTCGGGCTCGTCGGGGTCCCCGACGAAGCGGATGGGCTCGCCGAAGTGGAGGTCGATGCGGACCGGCAGCGGCTGGGCCCCCAGCGGCCCCAGCAGGGGCCACATCGGGGTGACCGGGACGTAGGGCGCCCCGAACAGCTTCGCCAGGCGGCGGGCGTTGTAGACAGCGGGGTAGGTCTCTTCGGCGCCGATGACGGCGACCGGCACGATGGGGGCTTGCCCCTCCAGGGCCAGCCGCACGAAGCCGGTGCCGAACTCCTGGAGCTGGTAGCGGTGCCACCAGGTCTTGCCGCTGCCCCGCACCCCCTCCGGGAAGACCATGATGCACTGCTCGCGCTCCAGGAGCTGGCGGCAGTTCTCCGGGTCCCCGGTCACCTGACCCAGGCGGGTGAAGAAGGAGCTGACGAAGGGCAGCGAGGGCACCCAGCGCTCCACCATGCCCCGCACCACCCGCGGCGGATCGGCCTCCAGCACCATCGCCAGGCCGACGAGCATGCCGTCCAGCGGGAGCTGCCCGCTGTGGTTGGGGACCAGCATCACCCGCCCCTCGGGCACGTTCTCGATGCCATGGACCCGGACGCGGAAGTAGTCCTCGTACAGCCAGCGCAGCGCGCCGACCGCCTGCTCCGCGCTGTCCAGGTGCAGGCCCCAGGGGTCGAAGCCCGCCGAGTTCACGGAGGTCGCGGCGCGCAGCTTCGCCCGGCGGTCGTCCGGCAGCACCGGACCGGGGCGCTTGAGGAACTCAAACATGCCGGTGAGTGTACCGGTTCCGCCGGGCGTTGTCCTGAACGGCGGCTCAGTCCCGGCTGGTCAGGCGCAGCAGCAGCGTGAGCACGTTCCAGAAGAGGACCAGCACGCCCATGGTGATCATGTAGGCGCCCTCGATCCGCATGTCGGTGCGCAGCTCATGGAGCACCACGTTCATCTGGTACATCAGGCCCGCCGCGCTGACCACGACGAACAGCGCCGAGATGCCCACGCCGATCCAGCCGCCGATGGGGAAGACGAAGCTGATGCCCATCAGCAGGAGCATGGGGAGGAACGCCGCCGAGAGGCCGGCCTTGACCAGGGACAGCTCCTTGGGTCCCGACCACAGGTACATGCCCATGCCCACCGTGGTGAGTGCGGTGAGCCCCAGCGCCTGCCCGATGAGCAGGAAGCCGTTGCCGAAGCTGCCCATGCTGACCAGGAAGGCCACCAGCAGCAGGTAGCCCATGGCCACGCCCTGGAAGACCGCGCCCATCATGAAGCCCAGCCACTTCTGCTCGCCGAACACGAAGCGCGGCGCCACGTAGTGGGCGATGCCGTAGCTGCCCAGGATGATGATCATGGAGGACCACCGCCCGGTGACCAGCGGAGCGAGCAGCAGCGCCGACAGCACGCCGGTGATGGCGGAGACGGTGAGCCCGAGCCCGGTGAGCAGCGCGACGCCCTTGAGGTAGTCCACCCGCTCGGAGGTGTCGACGTACATCAGCGGTCGCGCGGTGGCGGCGTATCCCATGATTGCACTCCTTCGGAGAGTGAAGAACCTAATCACGGCCCGGCCGGGCGCAAGGCCCGCAGCGCCCAACAAAAACCTCCCGCCCGGCCCCGCATCCCGGTAACATGAGGGCCCCTCACGAAGAGGAGCCCCCCATGCGATGGACCGCGTTCCTGACGTTCGCGCTGCTGGCCTGTGGTGACAAAGAGCCCACCGACGACACCACCGCCACCGACGACTCCGCCGTCAGCGTAGACGAGGACGGCGACGGCGTGCCCGCCTCCGAAGACTGCGACGACGGCGACGCCAACGTCTTCCCCGGAAACACCGAGGTCTGCGACAACCTGGACAACGATTGCGACGGTGAGGTCGACAACGACGCCACCGACGCCACCACGTACTACCAGGACGGCGACGGCGACGGCTACGGCAACGACCTGGTCACGGAGGCCGCCTGCGCCCTGCCCGCCGGCTACGCCGAGCAGGGCGGCGACTGCGACGACGCCAGCGACCTGTTCCACCCCGGCGCCACCGAGGACGACTGCGCGGACCCCAACGACTACAACTGCGACGGCAGCGTAGGCTTCGAGGACGCCGACCAGGACGGCTACGCGGCCTGCCAGGAGTGCGACGACGGCGAGCGCTCGGTCAACCCCAGCGCCACCGAGGTCTGCGACGGCGTGGACAACGACTGCGACGGCGAGATCGACGCCGACGCCGTCGACGCCGACACCTGGTACGTCGACACCGACGGCGACGGCTTCGGCGTGCCCGACGGCACCACCGAGTCCTGCGAGCAGCCCTCCGGCTACGCCGACAACACCGACGACTGCGACGACGCCGTCGGCACCATCAACCCCGACGCCGACGAGCTGTGCGACGAGCTGGACAACGACTGCGACGGCTTCACCGATGAGGACGACGCCATCGACGTCGTCACCTGGTACTCCGACGCCGACGGCGACGGCTACGGCAACGGCGCGGTCTCCCTGGTGGCCTGCGACCAGCCCACGGGCTTCGTGGAGAACACCGGCGACTGCGACGACAGCCAGGCCGCCGCCTGGACCGGCGCCACCGAGTCCTGCGACCAGATCGACAACGACTGCGACAACAGCACCGACGAGGGCGTGACCTCGACCTGGTACCTGGACTACGACGCCGACGGCTACGGCGACGACGACTTCACCGCCGAGGCCTGCTCCGCCCCCACCAGCCAGTACGTCTCCACCGGCGGCGACTGCGACGACCTGGACACCGCCTACAACCCCGGCGCGACCCTCGGCTGCGACGGCGAGGACTACGACTGCGACGGCACCGTGGACAACGACGGCGACGGCGACGGCTACGCCGACCAGGCCTGCGGCGGCACCGACTGCGACGACACCGACGCCAACATCGTGCCCGAGGCCAACGGCGGCTGCGCCCAGGGCACCGACTGCCTCGACATCCTCAACAGCGGGCTGTCCAGCGGCGACGGCAACTACCTCATCGACCCCGACGGCTACGGCACCGGCGAGGACCCCATCGAGGTCTACTGCGACATGAACACCAGCGGCGGCGGCTGGACCCTCTGCGCCGCCCTGACCAAGGGCTACGTGCCCGCCCACATGCTCTACGACGAGGACCTCTACGCCTTCCAGGCCCGCCTCAACAGCGACAACAACTACGTCTACGAGACCGACGCCCCGTCCAGCTCCACGACCATGTGGAACAACTCGGAGTCGTTGAACTACGGGCAGTTCTGCAGGCACATGGGCAGCGGCGTCACCCAGACCCGCCTGGAGGCCAAGCTCTACAACTGGGCCAACAACAACGGGGCCAGTCACCAGGGCCGCAGCTACGACACCACCAAGACCGGCGTGTTCAGCGGCAACCTGTTCCTCAACTGGTTCACCAACACCAGCAGCAGCCGCACCTTCACCCACGTCTCGGGGGACCGCCTCTACGTCACCTCGAACAACAACGGCTACGGCGGCGCCTACACCACCCCCAACGTGGGCTGGAGCTCCTCCAACCAGGGCTCCCCCTACACCCACAGCACCAACCCCTGGGGCGGGGTGAACTCCACGGTCAACTGCGTCGGCTGCACCACCAGCGGGTCCAGCTACGGCAACCTGCCCTACGGGCAGACCACCATCCTCAACGACATGGCCCACAGCTTCTGGTCGGGCATCCCGAACATGCCCTACGGCTGGAGCGACTGCACGGCCAACGGCAACTGCGACTACCACGAGTCGGGCTTCGGTATCTGGCTCTTCTGGGTGCGCTGAGGCCGCACGCTTCTCCACGACGAGGTCCCCATGCGAAGGCTCGCGCTCGCGGCCCTGCTGCTCTCTGCAGCGGGCTGCAGGAACACCGACAAGGACGTGATCAACGAGACCGCGGTCGACGCCAGCGGCGTCGTGGTCGATGAAGACGGCGACGGCTTCGGCGCCGGGGTCGACTGCGACGACACCAGCGCGGCCATCAACCCCAACGCACCCGAGGTCTGCAACGGCCTGGACGACGACTGCGACGGCCAGGTCGACGTCGACGCCACCGACGCCGCCACCTGGTACGTGGACACCGACGGCGACGGCTGGGGCAACCCGCTGATCAGCGAGGCCGCCTGCGAGGCCCCTGCCGGCTACGTGGCCGACGCCGGGGACTGCGACGACGGCGACAACCAGTACTACCCGGGCGCGCCCGAGGACGACTGCACCGACCCCAACGACTACAACTGCGACGGCAGCGTGGGCTACGCCGACGCGGACGGCGACGGCTACCCCGCCTGTGAGGAGTGCGACGACACCAACCGCAGCGTGAACCCCAGCGCCACCGAGGTCTGCGACGGCCTGGACAACGACTGCGACGGCGAGGCCGATGTGGGCGCGGTCGACGCGCAGACCTTCTACCAGGACACCGACGGCGACGGCTTCGGCGACCCCACCACCGCCACCGAGGCCTGCGAGCAGACCACCGGCTACGTCGCCAACGCCGACGACTGCGACGACGCGGTGTCCACGGTGAACCCCGACGCCGACGAGCTGTGCAACACCCTCGACGACGACTGCGACGGGGACACCGACGAGGACGACGCCGTCGACGCCCCGACCTGGTACGTCGACGCCGACGGCGACGGCTACGGCAACGCGCGCTACAGCCAGGCCGCCTGCGCCCAGCCCGCCGGCTACGCCGACAACGCCGACGACTGCGACGACGGCGAGCCCCTGGCCTGGACCGGCGCCGCCGAGTCCTGCGATGAGGTCGACAACGACTGCGACAGCAGCACCGACGAGGGCGTGACCGGCACGTACTACCTGGACGACGACGGCGACGGCTACGGGGTCTCCTCCACCACCACCGCGGCCTGCAGCCTGCCCTCCGGCTACGCCGCCACCGACGGGGACTGCGACGACACCGACAGCGCCTACAACCCCGGCGCCACCCCCGGCTGCGACGGCGAGGACTACGACTGCGACGGCCTGGTGGACAACGACGGCGACGGCGACGGCTACGCGGACATCACCTGCGGCGGCACCGACTGCGACGACACCGACGCCAGCATCCTGCCCGAGAGCAACGGCGGCTGCGCCATCGGCGCCACCTGCCTGGACGTGCTCGCGGCCGGCTTCACCACCGACGACGTCTACACCATCGACCCCGACGGCTACGGCACCGGCGACGACCCGGTCGACGTCTACTGCGACATGACCACCGACGGCGGCGGCTGGACCCTGGTGGGCTACAGCTACGCCGGGGCGACCTCGAACAGCTCGTCCAACCACAACATGCGCAGCCTGCGCTGCGGCGGCGGGACCTGGGCCCCCGACAACCGCGGCCAGGACTCGGCCACCATCGACGCCACCGAGATCGTCACCCAGTCCACCGAGATCGCGTTCTCGATGGAGGAGAACGGCGTGGCGGTGACCACCGGCCCCATGAGCGACTACGCCTACGCCTGGAAGTTCACCATCCCCGACCCCTCCCGGGTCCACTTCCGGGAGCACTCCTACCGGGGCAGCAACTGGTCGACCTCCAACACGGGCGTGGGGCCCTGCACCCAGGTCACCGTCGAGGGCATCGTCAACGACACGAACACCTACTCGATGTACACCCTGCGCAACGTGCTGGGGGTGAGCTGGACCGACAGCTTCCCCACCGGCTACGGCGTGGCGAACACCTCGAGCTGCGTGAACCACAGCGGCGGGCCGTTCATCACCTCGATCCACAGCGGACACGGCAACTACGCCTACGGCACCACCGTCACCGAGTGCGACGTGGTGGACGGCTCCCTCACCTACGTCCATCGGGGCAACTACTACCCCAACCAGACCTACACCTACGGCTCCGCGGCGATCTGGTTGCGCTGACGTCCGTCGATGACGAACGCGACGGGGACGGCCGCGTAGCCCGATCCGCCCTCCCGGGATACCCTCGCTCCACAGTCCTGATCTCCAGGAGGATGCGGTGCCGGAGCCCATCGCCCGGGCGCTGTTGATCGTCGCAGGGGCCTACCTGGGCCTGGGGGCGGTCTTCGCGGTGCCCTTCGCGGCGCGCGGGGTCTCCGCGATCGATCCGGCCGCCGAGGGGTCGGGCTGGGCCTTCCGCGCCCTCATCACCCCGGCGGTGATCGCCCTGTGGCCGCTGCTGGCGCTGCGGTGGGCGCGGGGCGTGACCGTGCCCGTCGAGCACAACGCGCACCTCGACGCCGCGGGGCCCCGGTGAACGCGCAGCTCCGCCGCCGCCACCAGCGGGCCCTCTTCGCGCTCACCGCGGTGCTGCCGGTGGGGGCGATGCTGGGGCTGAACCTGCGGGCGCCCGAGCCCGTCATGGACAGCCTGCCCGCCGCGCTCTCCCGCCAGCCCGCGGGCGACGGGCCGGCGCTGCGCCAGGCGGCTGACCTCTGGGAGGGCGCCACCTGGACCACCACCGTCACCTCCAACGGCGGCCCCCTGGTGGTCACGCTCACCGGCCGCGAGCCCCTTCGCCAGCCCGAGCCTTTGCTCTACTGGAGCGCGGAGCGGCCCGAGCTGGGCGGCGCCCTGCCCCGGGACGCCTGGCTGCTCGGCGCGGTCCCCGACGACCCCACCCTGCGCTTCGCCCTGCCCGCCCGCGTCCCCGCGCCCCAGGGCTGGCTCCTGGTGTACGCCCTGGGCCACAGCGAGGTGGTCGCCCGCGCCCCCCTGGGCGAGGGGGCCCCGTGAGCGTGGGCTACACCACGGTCCAGTGGACCGCCCAGAAGAAGAAGTACGACGCCCTGCTGCTCGGCGGCGTCGCGCTCTACCTCGCCGCCTTCGTCGGGGGCGGCGCGGCTCTGCACCCCGACGCCACCGCCGAGACCCTGCTCATCCGGGGCCTGGGCAGCGGCGCGCTGGTCCTGCTGCACGTCATCCTGCTCACCGGCCCCCTGGCCCGGCTCGACAGGCGCTTCCTGCCCCTGCTCTACAACCGGCGACACATGGGCGTGACGATGTTCACGCTCGCCCTGGCCCACGGCGTGTTCTCCATCGTGCAGTTCCACGCCCTGGGGGACATGAACCCGCTGCTCAGCCTGCTGGTGTCCAACCCCCGCATCGACAGCGTCTCCCAGTTCCCCTTCCAGCCCCTGGGGCTCGCCGCGCTGACCGTGTTCTTCCTGATGGCGGCCACCAGCCACGACTACTGGCTGCGCAACCTCACCCCCCCGGTGTGGAAGACCCTGCACATGGGGGTCTATCTGGCGTATGGCCTGGTGGTCATGCACGTCACGCTGGGGGTGCTCCAGGCCGAGACCCACCCGCTGCTCGGGGGGAGCCTGCTGGTGGGGCTGGTGCTCATCCTCTCCGCGCACCTCACCGCCGCCGCCCGGGAGCGCGCCGTGGACGCTCGCGAGCGCCGCCCCCTCGACCAGGGCGAGGACGCCGGGTTCGTAGAGGTCTGTCGGGTCCAGCAGATCCCCGAGGACCGCGCCGTCGTCGCAGTGCTGGGAGGCGAGCGGGTGGCGGTGTTCCGCTACAGCGGCGTCATCTCGGCCATCTCCAACGTCTGCCGCCACCAGAACGGCCCGCTGGGCGAAGGGAAGATCATCGACGGCTGCGTCACCTGCCCCTGGCACGGCTTCCAGTACCAGCCCGACTGCGGGGCGGCGCCCCCGCCGTTCACGGAGAAGGTGCCCACCTTCCGGGTGCGGGTGCGGGGCGACCGGGTGCTGGTCCACCCCCAGCCGCTGCCTCCGGGCACCCGGGTCGAGCCGGCCCCCATCGATGGAGGTGCCCTTGGCTGAGCCCTCCGAGTTCTACGTCGGCTGGCAGGAGCACGCACCCCCTCGGCTCGGGGCCTTCCTGCGCGTCCTCATCTCGGCGCTGCTGTTCACCGTGACCCTCGCCGGCCTGGGCTTCACCGCCAGCCACGCGCAGTATGCGCCCTCGGTGTTCGAATTCGGCCAGCCCCGCGCCGTCGAAGGGCTGCTGACGCTGAACCCCCACCCCGAGCTGCTGGTCGAGCGGCCCGGCGTGGTGGGGCTCGCCCCGGGTCGCTCCAGGCTCCTGCTCGTGGGCGCGGGCAAGCACGGCGCCGACCACCAGCTCGCCCGCCTCGACGGCCACCGCGTCCGCCTGCAGGGCGCGCTGATCTACCGCGAGGCCGACACCATGCTGGAGCTGGTGCCCGGCTCGGTGGAGGACCTCGGGCTCCCCGGCGTGGCCACCGCGGCGGCCGCCGCCCGGTTCGAAGACCTCGGCGAGTGGACCCTGATCGGCGAGATCGTCGACAGCAAGTGCTTCCTCGGGGTGATGAACCCCGGCAACCTCAAACCCCACCGCGCCTGCGCCACCCGGTGCATCAGCGGCGGCATCCCCCCCTTGTTCCTGGTCCGCGATGATCAGGGCGCCGCGCGCCACCTGCTGCTGGTCGGCCCCGAGGGCCAGGCCATCAACGACCGCGTGCTCGACGTCATCGCAGAACCCCTTGAGGTCACCGGGCGCCTGGAGCGTCACCACGACCGGCTCGTCTTCAAGGCCGACCCCTCCGACTTCCGACGCCTGGACGGAACATGACAGACGCCGCCCTGGCCGCGCCTCTGGCCGGCCTCCCCGCTACCGCCCCCGGGTTCGAGCCCGGCGCCCGCCTCACCATCGGCGCCTACACCATCCGCTTCGCGGAGACCGCCGAGGACCTGCGCGCGGTGCAGCGCCTGCGGTTCGAGGTCTTCAACCTGGAGCTGAACGAGGGCCTGCAGGAGTCCTTCCGCACCGGGCTGGACGAGGACATGTTCGACACGGGCTGCTGCCACGTCATGGTCATCGACGACCGGGCGGGCGAGGTCGTGGGCACCTACCGGCTGCGCACCTTCGAGATGGCGGTCGAGGACGGCGGCTTCTACTCCGCGGGCGAGTTCCGCCTGGGCCAGCTCCCCGAGGACGTGCTGCGCCGGGGGCTGGAGGTCGGCCGGGCCTGCGTGGCCGGCGGGCACCGCTCGGGGCGGGTCATCGCCCTGTTGTGGAAGGCCCTGGGGCGGTTCATGGTGGTCAACCACAAGCGCTACCTGTTCGGCTGCTGCTCCCTCACCGGCCAGGACCCCACCCTGGGCGCCCAGGTCTACGAGCACCTCGCGGCGGCCGGCCGCATGCACCCCCTCTGGCGCGTCGAGCCGCTCGACGCCCTCCCCCGCGTCCCCGTGGACGCCGACCAGACCGCGCCCCGGCTGCCCCCCCTCTTCGAGGGCTACATGCGCCTGGGCGCCCACGTCTGCGGCTGGCCCGCCATCGACCCGCTGTTCGACACCACCGACTTCCTGGTGGTGCTCGACCTCGACGTGCTGACCGAGCAGGCCCGCAAGCGCTTCCTGGACGACCGGGGGTGGTCGGCGCCGTGAAGGGCCGGGTCCGCGCCGTCGCCCGCGCCCCGGGGGTCCTGGGGTCCATCGTCGCGGCCACCGCCGGGTGTGCGGCCGGGCGACGCCTTCACCACGCCGACCCCGCCGCCCGGGTGGCCTGGCGCAACGCCTGGCTGGGCGTGTGGTGCCGCGCGGTGCTGCGGGTCATCGGCGCGCGGGTGCGGGTCGAGGGGCGGCCGCCGGCCCGCCCGTTCGTGCTGGTGGCGAACCACCAGTCCTACCTGGACATCCCCGTGCTGCTGGGGCAGACCGGCGCGGTGTTCGTGGCGCGGGGGGACCTGTCCGGCTGGCCGCTGCTGGGCGCGCTCTCCCGAAACGCCGAGGCCATCTTCATCGATCGCGGTCGGCGCGTCGAGGTGGCCCGCGTCACCGACCTCATCGGGCAGGTCCTCGCGCAGGGCGACGGCGTGGTCTTCTTCCCCGAGGGCACCAGCAGCGACGGCACGGGCGTGCTGCCCTTCCACTCCTCCCTGTTGGAGCCGGCCGTGCGCCTGGGCATGCCGGTCCACTACGCCGCCATCCGCTACATCACCCCGCCCGGGGCCCCGCCGCCGTCCGAGGCGCTGGCCTGGTGGGGGGACATGGACTTCGGCCCACACCTCGCCGGCCTGCTCCAGCTCCCCGGGTTCGAGGTGCGGGTGTCCTTCGGGCCGGCCCCCATCACCGCGCCGAACCGCAAGGCCCTGGCACGCCAGCTCCACGACGCGGTGGCCGGGGCCTACGCCCGCCTCGGAGACGTCGAGGCTTGACCCGGCGCCGCGCCATCGCGCTCGCGCTTTACGCGCTGCTGTTGGCGGCGTCGACGGCGGTGCGGCTGAACGCGCCGGCGCCCACGCCCGCGTCGGACCAGCGCGCCGTGACCCTTCGGGCGGTCGACGGTGAGGTGCGGCGGGACGAGCCGGTCACCCTGGCCTACCGGGAGTGGCCCGGCGAGCCCGACGCCCCGGCGGTCCTGTTCGCCCACGGCAGCCCCGGCAGCGGCGGGGACCTCGCCGGGCTGACCCGCGCCCTGCCCGACACCTGGCGCTGTGTCTCTCCGGATCTGCCCGGCTTCGGGGCGTCCACCCGAAATGTCCCCGACTACTCGGTGCACGCCCACGCCGACTATCTGGTCCAGCTCATGGACGCGCTGGGCATCCCGAAAGCCCATCTGGTGGTGCACAGCATGGGCGGCGGCGTGGCCCTGGCCCTGGCCGACGCCCACCCCGACCGCGTCGCCTCCCTCACGATGCTGGCCGCGATCGGCGTCCAGGAGATGGAGCTGCTGGGGGACTACCACCTCAACCACGCCATCCACGGGCTGCAGTTGGCCGCGATCGAGGCCCTGACCTGGGGCACGCCGCACTTCGGTCTGCTGGACCGCTCCATGATGGGCGTGCCCTACGCGCGGAACTTCTACGACACCGACCAGCGCCCCCTGCGCGGCGCGCTGGAGCGCTTCGAGGCCCCCGCGCTGCTCATCTACGGCGTCCGCGACCCCCTGGTGCCCATCCAGGCCGGGCGGGAGCATCACCGCCTGCTGCCCCAGTCCACCCTGATCGAGCGCCCGGACAGCCACTTCTTCGTGTTCGGCCGCGACCCCCCCGTCGCGCAGGACATCACCGACTTCATCGCGGCGGTGGAGCGCGGCGAGCGCCCGACCCGGGCCCAGGCCGCCGCCCCCCGCATCGCCGCCGCCGCCGAGCCCTTCAACCCCGCCGACGCCCCCCCGGCCGAGGGCTTCAGCATGGTGGTGGTGGGCGGGCTGCTGGCCCTCGCCACCCTGGTCAGCGAGGATCTGACCTGCATCTCGGCGGGCCTGCTGGTCGCCGACGGGCGGCTGGGCCTGTTCGCGGCGGTGCTGGCCTGCTTCGTCGGGATCTTCGTGGGGGACCTGCTGCTGGTGCTGGCCGGTCGGCTGCTGGGGCGCCCCGCGCTGCGGGTCCCGCCGCTGAGCTGGATGCTCACCGAAGCCCAGGTCGACCGCGCCACCCGCTGGTACGAGCGCAACGGCTTCTCCGTCATCCTCACCAGCCGCTTCATGCCCGGGGCGCGGCTGCCGATGTACTTCGCCGCCGGGGCCCTCAACCTGCCCATGGGGCCCTTCCTGGGCGCTTTCGCCCTGGCCTGCGCCCTGTGGACCCCGCTGCTGGTGGGGGGCGCGGCGCTGCTGGGCACCCGGGCCCTCACCCTGCTGGAGGAGTGGCAGCTCGGGGCCTGGGGCGTGTTGGGGCTCATCGTGGGGCTCATCGCGCTGCTGCGCACCGTGGTCCCCCTGGCCACCTGGAAGGGGCGCCGCCTGGCCCTGGGCCGGTGGCGTCGGCTGACCCGGTGGGAGTTCTGGCCGCCCTACATCTTCTACCCCCCCATCGTCCTGTGGGTGCTGTGGCTGGGCCTGCGCCACCGCAGCCTCACCGCCTTCGCGGCCACCAACCCCGGCGTGCCCGGCGGGGGCTGGATCGGCGAGTCCAAGTGGGACATCTACCAGCGCCTCGGCGGTCCGTCCGCCCCGGCCCTGGCCGTCACCGGACACCTGCCCCTCCACGATCCCGTGGACAAGCGGATCAGCGACGCCCGCGCGTTCATGGAGGCCCACGGGCTGGGCTTCCCGGTGGTGCTCAAGCCGGACTACGGCCAGCGCGGGTTCGGGGTCACCATCGTCCGGGACGAGGCCGAGCTGGCCGCGCGCGTCGCTGAGGCCGTCGACGACCTGCTCCTCCAGGAGTACGTCCCGGGGGTGGAGTACGGGGTCTTCATCGTGCGGCCCCCCGGCGGCGCCCCGTCGCTGCTCTCCATCACCCGGAAGGACCCCGTCGACGTGGTGGGCGACGGCGCGCGCACCCTGGAGCAGCTCATCCTGGCCCACGACCGGGCGGTCTGCATGGCCCCCACCCACCTGGCCCGCTGGGCGGACGCGCTGGACACGGTCCCCCCGGAGGGGGCCTTGGTGCGGCTGGTGAGCCTGGGCACCCACTCGCGGGGATCGGTCTTCCGGGACGGCCGGTCCGACGTCGAAAGCCCCGCGCTGCTCGCCGCGCTGGACCGCCTGTGCGCGGGCTTCGAGGGCGGGTTCACCTTCGGCCGCTTCGATCTGCGGGGCCCGGACGCCGCCGCCCTCCGCTCCGGCCAGGGCTTCAAGGTCATCGAGCTGAACGGCGTCACCAGCGAGGCCACCCACATCTACGATCCGGACAACGGCGTGCTCTACGCCTGGCGCACCCTGGCCCGGCAGTGGGCGCTGGCCTTCGAGATCGGCAGCGCGCAGCGGGCGCGGGGGGTGTCCGTGCCCGGCGTGCTCGACCTGCTGGGCCAGTGGGTGTCCTACCTCGTCGAGCGGCGCGGGCGGCGGTAGGATTCCGGGGAACGACCGCCGCGCCGCGCTGTCGGAGTCCCCATGCTGCCCCTCCTGACCGCTCTGGCGTGCACCCCGTACACCCTCCCCGATCCGCCGGACGAGGGCACGGCCACGGTCCGCGTGGAGGGCCTCGACGAGAACTGGCGGACCGGCGCGAACGGCCAGACCCTGTCCCGGTGGCTCATCCGCTACGGCGGCCAGGTGGTCATCGCCGACGCCTCGGGCCAGGTCCCCGCCGCGACGGTGAACCAGGAGGCGCACGTCGTCGAGGTGAACGGGCTGCCCCCGGGGCGCTGGACGCTCTGGGCGACGCGAGGTTGGGGCGGGCTGATTGTGGCCGAGCTGGACCTCGCCCCCGGGGAGACCCTCACCGTGGACGACTGGACCGAGGAGCCCCGCATCCACGGCGCCATCGTCGACAGCGACGACGGCTCGCCGGTGACCACCCCCAGCGTGATGGCCGCATGCAGCCCCGCGGTGGACACCCACGAGCACCGCGACTTCCGCCTGTGGTGTACGGCCCCTACCGACGCGGAGGGGCGCTTCGCCCTGAGCAGCCCCGAGGGCGAGCCCGCCTTCGTCATCGCCCACTGGCCGCACATCCCCACCCTGGCCGTCCACTGGAGCCCGCAGGTCCCCCGCGAGCCCATCACCCTCCACCCCCGGGACCCGCGCCCCAGCGCCGACCTGAGCCTGCTGGCCTTCGAGGAGGAGCCCGTCCGGGGGGGTGGTCAGGTCCTCTACGACGTCGACTACCGCTCCGCCTGGAGCGAGTCGCTGGAGCCCGGGGACATCGTGCTGGCCCTGAACAACGTCCCCATGACCGCGCTGGAGGCCGACGATCTGCGTCGGGTCGCCCCCCAGATCGACGAACCGCCCCAGCTGCTGGTCCGCCGGGGCCGCCGCATGCTCACCCTGGACGGCGCGGCCGAGCCCCCGCCCATCCCCTCCTTGGAGGAGCTGCTGGACCGGGGGGCCGCGCCATGATCCCGCTCCTGGTCGCGCTCCTGGCCCCGGCCCAGGCCAAGAGCAGCCCCAAGCCGTTCCACCTCCCCGACGCCGCGGAGCGCACCGGGCTCCCCTTGACCGACGGGGTGGGCTGGGCCGCGTACGGCTTCGTGCCCCGTCACGCCGACGCGGAGGTCTTCGGCCTCGCGGTGAGCCACGTATCGGGCCGGCTGACCGAGCCGGCCTGCGTCGACGGCCTCTGCCTGCCGGCGGGCAGCGTGCTGGTGCTCACCTTCCCCGACATGGCGGTCGAGCAGGCGATCTCGCCGGAGCCCTTCGAGGCCTGGGGGCTCTCGTGGGTGGCCCGCGTGCCGCTTCAGGCGGACGGCGGGGGGTTCTGGGGCACCCTCTCGGCCCCCGCCGAGGTGGAGGGGCTGTCGCTGCGGAGCACCGCCCCGGTTCAGGTGGCCGTGGACGGGGGGCAGATCGTCGGGGTCCTGGGGGGGTGCGTGGACGCGGTGGACGCGCCCACCCTGGCCCTGCCGGCGGGGGCCTGCGTGGCCTTCGAGCGCCCCTACCGCCACGGCGAGCTGCCCGTGCTGACCCGGATCAACAGCCACGAACTGGACGATCCCCAGGCCACCGTGCGGGTCGGGGGCGTGACCCTGCGCGCCCACGGCTACTGGCGGGACGCCGAGGCGGGCCTGACCGAGGGCGTCCTGGCCGCGCCGGTCACCGTGGACGGGCTGAGCTTCCTGCCCGGCGAGCCCTTCGTGCGCTCCGACGACGGCGCGATCCTCAAGGGCACGCTGGCGACGCCCGCCGCCGTGGCGGGGGTGTCCTGCCCGGTGGGCACCCAGGTCCACCTGGAGCCCGAGCGCGCCCTGCTCACCGCCCGGGACACCCCCCTGTCCTGGGAAGGGCTCCAGCTCACCACGATCCGGCTCTACCAGGGGGCCGCCGTCGACCTGACCCTGGCCGAGCCCACCGAGTGGCGCGGCCTGCCCCTGGAGGGGCGGGTCCAGCTCCGCACGGACGGCTCCATCGAGGTCGCGCAGCTCTCCCGCGACCACGTCATCGGCGTGGTGCCGGTCTCCACCAAGGAGCGCGTCTCTCTGGAGCGCGACGGCACGGTCACCTGGGCGACGCTGTCCGACACCTGGGTCGACGAGGGGCTGGAGCTGCCGAGGGGCACGCACTTCGCCATCTTCGAGGACGGGCACATGGAGGGACAACTGCCGAACGCCCGAGGCGGCACCGTCGCCGGCCAGGAGGTCCCGGCCGGCGCGACCTTCACGCTGCGGGGCGAGCGGCTGTGGGTGCGCTGATCAGGGCAGCAGCTCGGAGAGGGCGACGAACTCGTCCTCGGTCATGACGCGCACGCCGAGGCTCTGGGCCTTCTTGAGCTTGGAGCCCGCCCGCTGGCCGACCACCAGGATGTCGGTGGTCTTGCCCACCGACTTCGCCACGCTCGCCCCCAGCGCGCCCAGGCGGCTCTGGATGTCGTCGCGGCTCATCTGCTGCATCGCTCCGGTGACCGCCACGGACTTGCCCTCGAAGGGGTTCTCGACGGGCGCCGCGGCGGCGGCCGGGGCGGCGGCCGTCGGCAGCTCGACGGTGTAGAGGCTGCCCGCGCCGCTCAGCGCGACGTTGTCAGCCGGGGCGTCCAGGGTGGCCTCCAGGGCCTCGATGGAGAGGCCATACGCCTCCCCGCCGTTCACCGCCCACAGCCAGCCGTCGCGGGCGAACAGGCCGCCGCCGTCTGCCGAACGGAGGCCGTTCTGCGGGTAGAAGCAAGCCAGGGGCTGGCCCTCCTCCAGCCGCAGCAGCGCGCCGTGCCAGGTGTAGAGCCACACCACGCCCCGCGCATCCTCGTGCCCGCCGACCACCGCGCCGAAGGGGTCCAGCTCCTTCCAGGGGTGGGTGCGGCCGTCGCCGGGGGCGATGACGCGGGTGCCGTCCCGTGTGCCCACGAGGGTGAAGCCGCTGCGCAGGGGGACCACGCCCGTGCAGATGGGCACCCCCTGGCGGGACTGGTACTTCGTGAGCGCGCCGTCGGGCGCGCGGCGGGTCAGGCCCTTGTAGCCGCCGAACCACAGGGTGCCGTCCGGTCCGATCGCGAGGTTCTGGATGGTCTTGTCGCCGAGGCCGTCCTTCACCGTCTCGCAGGTGCCGTCGGGCGCGCGCAGGGTGAAGCCTCCCGAAGTGCCGATGACCAGGGTGTCATCGGGCAGCTTGCCCAGCGCGTTGACCGTCCGGCCGGCCAGGCCGTCCTTCGCGTCGTACTTCTGGGGGTCCTGGCCCTCCCGGAGCGCGTAGAGCCCGCCGGGCTCCCCCAGCCAGATGGCCCCCTGGGCGACCTCGACCGCGTCCGCGCCGGGCTTGGAGGCGCCCGCCGAGCGGGTCTGCGCGCTCCAGTCCGGGGACACGATGGTCAGCTCGTCGCCCTTGCCCCACCGGCCGACGAGCAGCATGTTCCCGGCGTCGTCCCAGGTGATGTCCGCGATGCGCTGGGCGCCCAGCTTGTCGCCCCGGGCGGTCCAGCGGCCGGTCCACGTCGCGGGCTTCGTGCCCGCCTTGAGGCGCACCTGGGCGTCGACCATGCGGATCTCCGCCGGCTTTCGCGCATACTGGCGACCCCGCGCCTCGTCGTCCAGCCAGCGCGCGCCGCCCCAGGCCGCCGAGTCGAAGCCGGTCACCCCCTCGATGCCCTCGACCAGGTGCGCGGGGACCAGCACCACCACGCTCACCGAGTCCTCCCGGCCGCCCGCCGAGGGGTCCCGGGGCGCGCCGGGGGTGTAGTCCATCTCGGTGATCCAGCAGATGTTGGTCTTGTCGTCGACCTTGAAGCCCATGGAGAAGAGCTTCTTGTTGAAGTGCCGGTCCAGCGGGGTGTCGTCGTAGCCGTGGCCGACCTGGAGCAGGGCCTCGGCCAGGAGGCGGAGGAACAGCTCCTCGCTGGTGCCGCAGTAGGCGTCGGGGTGAACGGTGAAGGCGCTCAGAGCCACCTCGGCCCAGCGGTCCGCCCGCTTGAAGAAGCGCTCCACCTCGTCGGGGGGGTTGCCCCGCGCCAGGCAGCGCTGGACGGCGACGTCGGCGGGGAAGACGCCGTGGTGCTGCATCGATACAGAGAGCATCTCGCTCATCAGGGACTCCCGGGTCGTGGCCGGGGAGCATAACGGGTTCCCGCCTTCAACGGAGAGAGTCATGCTGAACGTGCTGAACACGCGGCTGGACGGGCGGCGCGCCCTGGTCACCGGGGCCAGCTCCGGGATCGGGCGCGCCACCGCCCAGGGCCTGGCGGGCCTGGGCTGCGACCTGGCCGTGGTCGCCCGCCGCGCCGAGCGCCTGGAGGCCCTGCGGCGCGAGCTGGCCCCGACCGGCGTCCAGGTGGACACCCTCGCGGTGGACCTGAGCACCCCCGACGCCATCGCGCGCATGGACACGGCGGGCTTCTTCGACGTGGACATCCTCATCAACAACGCCGGCGGGGCCCTGGGCAAGGATGCGGTGGCCACCGCCGACGTCGCCGAGTGGCGCGCGATGATCGACGTCAACGTCACCGCCGCCTTCCTGGTCACCCGCGCGGTGGTGCCCCGCATGCTCGCCCGGGGCGGCGGGGACATCGTGGCCATCTCCAGCATCGCCGGGCACATCCCCTACGAGGGCGGCAGCGTGTACTGCGCCACCAAGCACGCCCTGCGGGCCTTCTGCACCGCCCTGCGCCGCGAGACCGCCGGCCAGGACCTCCGCGTCGTGCAGGTCTCCCCGGGCATGGTGGACACCGAGTTCAGCGCGGTGCGCTTCCGGGGCGATCAGACCGCCGCGGACGCGGTGTACGCCGGCATGACCCCCCTCTCCGCCGAGGACGTCGCCCGCCAGATCCTGTGGGCGCTCCTCCAGCCCCGGCACGTCAACCTGGACGAGGTGATGGTCATGGCGAGCGCCCAGGGCGGCGTGGGCAAGGTGGTCCGGCGTCAGTAGCGGGGGATGGGCTCCCCGGCCCCGGAGTACACCGGCCGGTGGGGCGCGATGTAGTGCGCAGGCACCTCGCTCTCGGCGCGGGCGTCGACGCGCTCCAGCAGGTTGTCCATGCCCCGCAGCACGTACTCCGCGACGAGGCGCTCGGGGATGTGGCCGCCCAGGTCGGCGGCGCTGTGGTGGACGAGCAGGCGCTGCTGGTCATCCACCGGGATGACGATCCAGGCGCCCTCGCTCTCCGGCACCCACACCGCGGCGTCGACGGTCTCCACGGTCAGCGCGTCCACCTCGCCGCGCTCCACGAAGGGCCGCACCAGGGTGGGCCCGTCGGAGGCCAGCCGCCAGGGGTGCTCCCAGCTCCCGGTGGTCCGCGCCGCGTCGTGGTTGTTCCACACCTCCACCACCCACTGGCGGTCGTCGAAGGGCGCCGGCAGGTCCAGGAAGCCGTACCACCAGGCGTGCTCGGGGCCGTCCCGCCGGAGGACCTTCTCGATGAGCCGCTCCTCCGCGGAGAAGTGGGGGTCCTGGCACGACACCCACAGCGCGCGCTGGCTGCGCTCGGTCAGCAGCATGCCGACCGCCCGGAGGTGCTCCCCGTCGCCACGGTCCAGCCGGGTGACCACCTTGCCCTTGCGGAGCGTGGCCAGCTCGCCGGTATCCGGCGCGGGGATGGGGGCGTGGGCGGTGGCGTTGAACGCCGCGATGGCCGCCAGCACCGGGTCGTCCCCCTGCGACACCGCTGCAGCGGGGAGGAGCAGGCAGAGGAGCAGGCAGAGGAGCAGGGCCACACGACGCATGCTCCATGAATAGCACCCGATTCGGGCCCGTGGGCTGACGAGGCTCTGACGTCGGCGCCGTTTCAGTCCTGCCGCAGGAACGGCCGGATCTGCTTCACGACGAGCTGCCCGTCCGGGAGCACCTTCCACTCCGAGTCCAGCAGGAGCGTGGTGCCCTCCGGGGCGACGCCGTCCAGCGGGTAGCTGCCCTCGATGACCCAGTACAGCTCGGCCAGCTCGGTGATCTGCCCGTCGCTCAAGACCTCGAAGCCGTCGGGGACCTCGCTGGAGCCGTTCACCCGGTCGATGTCGCTGACCTGCCCCTGGGCGTCGAGGCGCACCAGGGTCTTCTCCGGGTAGACCCCGGGCTCGGCCGAGACCACGTCCAGCTCGCCGATCTGGGCGTTGACCAGGGTGCGGTCGTCCGACCCGGTGGGGTTGCCGGTGAAGGCCACGATGTTGGCCCGCTCGTCCTTGGAGCGCGTGTTCACCAGGATGCCCATGACCGCCTGGCGGTGGTCGATGCCGTACCAGGCGCGCTCCTCGTAGGCCTCGGTGTTCCACATCGAGGCCCACACCCGCCGCAGGCCGCGCTCGATGGTGCGCTCGTCGTCCTGATCGGGGTCGCAGAGGCTGTCGCCCTCGTCGTCGCCGTCCACGCTGTCTGCGGCACACACGCTCTCGGAGTCGTACAGCCCCGCCCCGGAGAACTGGAGCGCGTCCTCGGCGTTGCTGCTGGAGCGGAACCGCACCATCGTCGTGTCGTCGCCCCAGGTGGCCACGATGGCGTCGTAGAGGGCGCTGACCAGCGCCGGATCCAGCGGGGCCTCCCGGATCGCGATGCGCAGGTCGGTCAGCATGCTGCGGCGGGCCGCCGCGTCGTTCAGGAAGGTCTCGTCGGAGAGCCAGACGTCCAGGGTCTCGGCGAAGGTGTGGAAGCCCTCGCCCTGGCCCAGGTCGACGGTCCAGCCCTGCTCCTGCAGGAAGCGGTCGTACCAGGCGAAGGGCACGACGAAGCCGATGAGCTGGTACTCCGCGGGGATGCGCTGGTAGAGGGCCGCGAGGTTCGTGCCCTTGGCGCCGTAGGCCGCGAGCGCAGCGGCGCGCTGGGCCTCGGTGTCGGTGGGCAGATCGAGCAGGCCGACGAAGGTATCGGTGGTGAGGTCCGGCGCCGGCACGCCCACCGGCTCGGGGCGCAGGGCCTCCCACCAGGCCTCGGCCTCGGCCAGGGTGGCGGACTGGACCGACCAGTCGTCCTCGCCGCACTCCAGGCGCACGAGCCGGCCCTCCCAGGCCGCGAGCGCGCTGTGCGGGTCGGCGATGAAGCAGTTGGGGGTGCCCCGGGCCGCGCTGCGCACGTTGAGGTGGCTCAGCTCGCCCTGGCGGGTGCCGGTGACCGCCCCGGAGATGACCCGCTCGATGTCCAGGGGCGCCTCGTCCAGGACCAGGATGTCCTGGAAGCCGAAGGCGGCGCTGCGCTCGGCCGCCGCCAGCTCGCCCAGGTCGTAGAGCCGCACCGTGCCGTAGCCCACGCCCCGGGTGTAGACCTCGTAGTCGATGCCCCCCTCGACCCCCCGGATGGGGAACGGCGCGTCCCAGCCCTGGGCGGCCTCGATCTGGTTGGAGGAGCTGGGCACGAACACCAGCGGCTCGGGCGCGAAGGTGGCCAGCAGCTCCTCGTAGACGTTGAGGACCTCCTCGTAGGTGGCCGTGCGGCTCTCCACCGCCGGGTCGTCCCACACCGTGAAGCCGTAGAAGGTGCCGCCGCCCGGGGCCAGGTACTGCGCCAGGTTGCCCGCCGAGTAGCGCTTCTCGGTGGGCTCCAGCACCATGTTCACGTACTCCTGGCGGGTCAGGCCGGGGAACATGTCCGGGAAGCCCTCGACCATCAGGTCGTAGTGGAGGGTGTACGCGTTCGCGTTGAGGTAGGTCAGGGGGAGCTGCGCGTCCTCGCGGATGGGCAGCATGTACTTGGTGGCCCGGAGCTGGTCGGCCGGGCTGGCCGCGATGGTGATGGTGGTCCAGGTGTTGTCGTTGGGCACGCTGTGCACGCAGGGCAGGATGCCCAGGCGCTCGGCGGCCTCGGCGCACAGCCCGTCCAGCGGGACCGAGGTGTCCACCGGTGGGGTGCCGTCCTTGCCGTGACAGGCGCCCAGCGCCAGCAGCGCGAACGTCCGTGAGGCCCACTTCATCGGGATCATGGCGGGCTCCTTCTCCGCAGGAGGCCCAGGCTGGCGAGCAGCACCGCGAGCCCGCCCGCGCCCCCGACGCCACCGCAGCCTTCGCACTGGCCCCGCGCGGGCGCCACGCAGGCCTCGGGCCCGGCGTCACCCGCCCGCCCGGCGCCGTCGATCTGCACCGCGCGCAGGCAGACCTCCTTGGGCTTGTCGCCCTGGATCCAGGAGCCGAACACCGCCACCGGGGTGGTGCCGAAGACCGGCGCGGTCTCGACCACCTCGTCGGCGTCGTTGAGGAGCTGGAGGACGGAGAGGTCGTCCGGGTCCAGGGCCGCGGCCACCGAGCCGCCGAGCTGCACCCGGAAGCCCCCGTCGGTGCGGTAGCGCCAGGCGATGGGCAGGTCCGGCGCGCCGGGGGCGCCGTCGACGCCCGCGATGCGTGCGGTCCCGGTCAGGAAGTCCACCTGGGCGATGACCTCGCCGTCCGCGTCAGCGAAGCGCTGGACGCGGAAGCGGTAGCGGGTGTCCGGGTCCAGCTCGAAGTCGAGGGGCAGCGCCATCGCGCTGGTGGGGGGCACGGCCACGCTGGTGAGGGTGGTCGAGGCCAGCTCGACGGCGTCCCCCTCCTCGGTGCGCAGGAACAGGGTCAGCGTGAAGTCCTGCTCCAGGGTGCAGGGCTTGCTGTTGAAGATGACCATCGGCTGGATGTCGAGGGGCACCAGGTCGGTGTGGAGGTGGGGGATGAGGTCGCGCACCTCCAGCTCGGAGCAGGTGGGCTCGCCGGTGTCGTCCTGGGCCAGCGCGGCGGCCGCGAGCAGCAGCAGGGTCATGCCCGGGCCCTCCGGCGGGCGAGGGCCAGCAGGCCCACCAGCCAGCCCAGCCCCGCGGAGCCCGCGCCCGACGCGCACCCGCAGGCCCGCTCGGCCTCCAGGCAGGCAGCCGCCGACACCCCGCCCTCGACCCCGGCCCCGTCGACCTGGAAGGCGGAGAGGCAGATGTCCTCGCGCGGCCGCTCGGCCTGGGTCCACTGCCCCACCACGGTGTGGGCCTCGGCCCCGCGGACCGGCAGCACGTCCACCACCCGGGAGGGGTCGGTGTCGTCGACCACCCACACGCTGTGGAGGCCCTCATCGTCCGCGGCGGCGGTGACCACGCCGTTCACGCCGATCTCGATGGACTCGTCCCCCAGGGGGAACCAGGTGACGTCGCGCAGGACCAGGGAGGGCACGAAGTCGCCCACCGGCTGCGCGTGGTCGGTGCCGGTGGTGAAGCCGATCTCGATGGCCTCGCCCGCGCCGTCGCGCGGGGTGACGCGGAAGATGTAGTCGGTCTCCGGCTCCAGATCCTGACCGACGTCCAGCGCCAGGGCCGTGAGGGGCTGCGCCACGTCGATCTCGGCGTCGGCGACCACCGGCTGCCCCGCCTCGGTGGCCTTGAGCAGCGCCAGCAGGTAGCCGTCGGGCGGGTTGCACTGCCCCCCGGTGATGATGGCCACCGGCCGGATGTCCAGCGGCACGAACGGCTGGCCGTTGGCGGGGATGGTGTCGGACACGAAGGCCTGACAGGCGATGACGTTGGCGTTGGACTGCGCGAGGGCAGCGGGCAGCAGAGCGAGGAGCATCACGGCCTCCGTCGTCTCCGTATCACGGCCGAGGCCGCCACAAGCGCGGCCATCAGCCCCGCGCCCCCGCCCACGTCGCAGCGCCCGGAGGGCTCGTCCGGCTGGATGTGCCGAAGCTCGGGCGCCCCGCAGGTCAGCGCCGAGCGCCCGGTCTCCTGACCGCCGCCGTCCACCTGGACCAGCTCCACACAGACCTCATCGGGGGCGTCGTCCACCCACCAGCCGGTGATGAAGCGCACGTCGCGCCCCGAGGGTGCCGCGGCCCGCGCCACGCCCTGCGCGTCGTTCAGGATGAGCACGGAGAGGTCGTCGGGGTCCGCGATGCCCCGGGCGATGAGGTCCACCGAGACCCACCAGCCCAGGTCGTCCTCGGTGGCGATCAGCTCGCGCTCGCCGATGAGGGGGTCGCCCTCGGGCACGCCCTGCAGCCAGCCCGCCCCGGTCTGGAAGTTGAAGAAGACCGTGTTCGCGGCCCCCTGGTCCGGCCAGATCTCCAACAGGAGCTGGCTGTCCTCGGGCAGGGGCGCCTCGGGCTCCAGCGCCAGCAGCACCGGCAGGTCCTCGCCCAGGTCGTGGAAGGTCTCGGCGAGGATCTCGCCCTCAGCGTCGCTCAGGCGCATGCCGATGCGGACCGCCTCCACGCAGCCCCCGTAGGTGGGGAAGGCGACGACGCGGGCGTCGAGGGGGACCTCCGCGCGGCTGGCGGGGGGCAGGACGGCGTCGATGGAGACGATGTCGCAGGCGACCAGGGCGTCGGCCATCGCGGGGGCGGCGAGCAGGGCGAGGAGCATGGCGGGACCTCAGCGGCGGCGGCGGCGCGTGGCGGCCATCAGGCCCATCAGGGAGGCGAACAGCCCGGCGAAGCCGCCGGTCGTGCTGCAGCGCCGCGCGATGGGGCCGTTGCGGATGCGCTCGGGCTCGCCGCACATCACCTCGGACTCGGGGCCCTCGCGCCCCGCGCCGTCGACCTGCACGGCCCGCACGCAGACCTCGTCGGGCGCCTCGTCCAGGATGCGCTCGCCGCGAAGGAAGGGGATGTCGGAGGCCCCGGCCACGTCGAGCACCGCGCCGTCGCTGTCGTCGATCAGCATGATGAGGTCCAGGCCGTCGGGATCCTCGGCGGGGATGGCGGAGGCGTTGAGGGTCACCCGGAAGGTGCCGTCGTCGAGCTTGAGGTAGCTCGAGCCGAACTCCTCCATGTCGGGGGCGGCCTCGGGGGGGCCGGTGACCACGCCGTCCCCGGCGGTGAAGCCGATCTCGACCAGCTCGCCGAAGCCCTCGGGGGGGAGGATGCGGAAGATGTAGTCCTGGCCCGGCGTCAGCTCGGCGGAGGGCTCCAGGGCCAGCAGGCTGGTGATGGGGTCCAGCTCGACCCGCCCGGTGGCCTCGTCCAGGAGGACCTCCTGACCCTCGTCCACCTGGATGAGCTGGAGGGTGAAGGTGGCCTGGGTGGGGCAGCCGCCGTCCTCCAGCAGCGCGACCAGACGGGCGTCGACCGGGACGTCCGCGGACTCGGGGAGGGGGCGGGTGTCGGAGACGAAGGTGCCCATGCAGGGGGCCATGTCCCCGGACGCCACGAGGGCAGCGTCGGCGTGGGCGGGGGCAGCAAACAGGAGCGCGGCGGACAACATCGGGACCTCCAGTGGTGGCATGCCAGGATGCAAGCAGCGTGCCACGCAGCGCAGGGGGCTGGAGGGCCGAATCCGCGGGCCGGCCGCGACATCGGTGTCAGGCTCCCCAGCGCTCCAGGTAGCCGCTCAGCCGCAGCTTCCGCCGGGTGCTGTCCGAGGTCATGTAGCGCACCTTTCCGAAGATCGGCCGCTCCGGGCCCCAGGCGCGGTCGAAGCGCCCCAGCACCCAGAAGATGCCGCTGTAGGAGTTGGGGTCCCGGCCGTCCAGGGCGTAGCGGTTGTTCAGCTCGATCATGACCGCCAGGGCGTCCCGGGGGCCGGGGGTCCAGTGCAGGATCTTCTTGCCCCACAGCATGCGCAGGTAGTTGTGGATGCGCCCCTCCTCGCGGAGCTGGCGCTGGGCGGCGTTCCAGATGGGGTCGTGGGTCGCGGCGCGGTCCAGGGTGTCGAGGTCGTAGACGTGGGGGCGGCGGTCGGCGGCGTGCTCGGCCAGGGTCTGCAGAGCCCAGTCGGGCAGGCGCTCGTAGCGGTCGTAGTCGGGCACCTGATCGCAGAAGACGTAGCCCAGCTCCCGCCAGGTGATCAGCTCGTCCAGGAAGCCCTCGGCCGAGGGGGACAGTCCCCACCACCCGCCGCGGGAGCCGGAGGCCGTCGGGGCGAGGCGCTCGGGGTCCCAGTCCTCCTGCTGGAGGACGGCGTCCACGACCTGATGGGCGCTCAGGTGCCCGAAGTGGAGGTAGGGGGACAGGCCGCTGGCGGCGTGGGCGTCGGGGTGGTTGCGCTCGTCGCCGTAGCGGTCCAGGCGCTGGCGAAGGAAGCGCGCGGCGGCGGCCTCTCCGGCCGCGCTGCCGCCCCTCGTGGAGACCGGGGCGACGCTGTGGTCGATGGGCAGGGCCTCACAGGAGACGTCGACGCCGTCGGGCCAGCGCTGCGCGATCTCGGGAGACAGGGCCGCGCCCCGGGCGAAGGGCGCGACGGCCAGCGGGTCGGGCATGGGGAAGGCGGCGAGGTGCGGCCGCAGGGTCTTCTGGAGGTGGCGGCGGAAGCTGTGGGCGGTGGGGAAGGCCCGGTCGGCGGCGGCCAGGGGCAGGATGCCGTTGCTGTCGACGGCCTCCAGATGCACCGGCAGGCGCGCGGCGGCGGCCTCGACCATGCGGGGCAGGAAGAAGCAGGGGTAGCGGTCGGTGACCACCACGCAGGCGTCCTGCGCCAGGGCGTCCAGGAGTCCCCTGCCCTCCCCGGGCGCGCGCTCGACGTAGCTGTGGACCGCTATGCCGGCTTCGGTCAGGGCGCGGCGGTTGTCGGCCATGCCGTCCAGGACGAAGCGGTGGATGCGGTCGCTGGCCCAGGGGTAGCCGACCCGCAGCGCCTCCAGCACGACCAGGGGCCGCTTGAGCTGCTGGGCCCACCACAGGGCCCGCTGGAGGCCGTAGCTGTAGCGGGTGCGGCGCGCGGCGATCATCCAGTACAGGACGTAGGACCGTCCGGAGCGCACGGGGGCGTCGTTGCGGACCTGGACACGCATGGCGGGGACGGGACGGATCATCGCCCCGCATAGGACGCGGGCCCGCCCGGCGTTGCGTCAGCCGGCGGCGAAGAGGCGGGCCGGGTCGCGGAAGCTCTTGAACTCCAGGGCGTTGCCTGCGGGATCCTCCACGAAGAACGTGCCCTGTTCGCCCACCTGACCCTGGAAGCGCACCTTGGGCGCGATCAGGAAGGCCACGCCGGCCTTGGCCAGGCGGGCGGCGAGGGCCTCCCAGCCGTCCCAGGGCAGCACCGCGCCGAAGTGGCGCACGGGCACCGCGTCGCCGTCCACCGCGTTGGTGCGGATCGCGCGGGGGGCCTCCTCGGGGCGCAGGTGGGCGGTGATCTGGTGGCCGAAGAAGTTGAAGTCCACCCAGGACGGGTCGGTGCGGCCGATCGCGCAGCCCAGCAGCTCGCCGTAGAAGCGGCGGGCGGCGTCGAGGTCATCGACCGGGAAGGCCAGGTGGAAGGGCGGCGTGGGCATGGACGTTCAGGGGCTGAGGGGGGCGAAGGGGTCGGGGCCGGGCTCCAATTCGGCGAGGGTGGCCGCCGCGCGCACGTCGGTCAGCGCGAGGGTGACGTCGCCGGGGCCCTTGATGTGGTGCTGCGTGGCGACCTGCGCGCCGGTGGGCAGGGTGATCCAGCCCTCCCAGGAGTTCTCCAGGCCCCCGATGGGGATGATGGAGACCCACATGCGCCAGGCGGTGGGGCGGGCGTCGTCGTCCAGGATCCAGAGGTAGGCGTCGCCCGGGGTGAGGCCGCCTGCGTCGTAGGCGACCATCAGGCCGCGGCCCTGCTCGACGTCCACGAGGCTGCGGGTGGTGCCGTCGTCGAAGGCCTTCACCACGGGGTTGAGCCAGAAGCTGTCGTTGATCCAGGCGGCGTGGGCCTGCTCCACCAGCTTCTGCGCCTTGCGGCCTGTGACCTCGGCGCCGTCGACCCAGGCGCGGCCCTGGACCTTGCCCAGGTCCACCAGCACCTCGGTGTCGCCGCCCCAGCGCACGCGGCCCAGGTGGCGGGTCCGGTCCCACAGGTGCGCGTTGCGGCCGGCGAAGGTCCAGGCGACCGCGCCGGTGGCGTCCCAGGCGTCCACGTCCACGGCCGCGAGCATCTGGCGGGCCAGGGCGTCGGCCTCGGGGCCGGGGGTGCCCTCGGGGCGGGGATCGGAGACCAGGGCCAGGCCCCCCGCGCCCGCTCCGACGAGGACGAGCATCACGATCCCGGCGATGATCAGGCGCCTCAACACAGGACCTCCGAGCGACGGGGAAACCCATTAATGGGACCCCATGCACCGGGTGGCAAGGCGTATGGTCAAACTACTGGTCGCGGGCGGCGTGGTGTACGGCTTGATCGTCGCGGGCATGGCCCTCGCCGAGCCGAAGCTGGTGTTCCACCCGCCGGATCTCTCCGAAGACGCGCTGGCCGCGCTGGCGCAGCAGGCCGGCGCTCGGGAGATCCGCGTGCAGGCCGAGGACGGCACCGGGCTGTACGGCTGGCGCCTGGGCCAGGGGCCTCGGCTGGCGCTCCTGTTCAACGGCAACGGCTCCTCGGTGGCGGGCTACGGGCCGCGCTACGCGCGCTTCGTGAAGGCCGGCTTCGAGGTGCTGCACGTCAACTACCGGGGCTACCCGGGCAGCGAGGGCGCCCCGGCCGAGGCGGGCCTGCGCATGGACGCCCGCGCGGCCTGGGCCGAGGCCCGGCGCACCCACGATCCCCAGGACATCGTGGTCTTCGGCAAGTCCCTGGGCGGCGGCGTGGCGGTGGGCCTGGTCGCGGGGCTGCCCCCGGAGGAGAAGCCCCGGGCGCTGTTGCTGGAGAGCACGTTCACCGCCGCGGTCGACGTGGCGGCCCACGCCTACCCCTGGCTGCCGGTGCGCTGGGTGATGCGCAACCGGTTCGACTCCCTGTCGCGGGCGGGGTCGCTGGGGGTGCCGACGGTGCTGGTCCACGGTGACGCCGACGCGGTCATCCCGGCGGGGCAGAGCCGGCGGCTGGGGGAGGCGATCCCGGGTTCAACGCTGATCATCGTGCCCGGCGGGGACCACAACGGGGACATGATGGCGTACGGGCCGGCGTGGGAGGCGGCGCGGGGGGTGATGGGGATCTGAGGCGGGGTGGCGGGTCCAGATGGACGACCCCATTCTTCCGAGCTCCGCCCGCCCTCACCCCCCCGCGCAGTCCGGGTCGTCCCCATCGACCAGCTCATCGCAGTCGTTGTCGATCGCGTCGTCGCAGACCTCGGTGGCGTCGGGGTTGATCGTCGCGTCGGCGTCGTTGCAGTCGTCCTCGAGGAAGAAGCCGTCGCCGTCGGCGTCCACGCCGGAGTCCACGCCGGTCTCCCAGCCCTTGTCGGGGGGCGGGCCGTAGCAGGCCGCGAGCACCATCGCGAGGGTGCTGGCCCCCAGGCCGGTGAGCACCTTGTTCGCGAAGCTGCCCATGCGGGCGCCGCAGAACGGGCAGGCCAGCTCGCTGTTGCGGACGTGGCGGTGACAACCGTTGCACTCGATCATGGTCTCCTCCTGGACGCAGGCTCGGACTACCCTACCACCGGCTCCTGGGGGCTACAATGCCGGGGATCATGAAACGCCGCGTGCCCGTCTCCAGCGCCTTCGCCCCGCTCTACGTCGTGTGGGAGCTGACCTTGAAGTGCGATCTGGCCTGCCGGCACTGCGGCAGCCGCGCCGGGCGCCCCCGCGCCGAGGAGCTGAGCCTGGCCGAGGCCGTCGCGGTCGCCGATCAGCTCGCTGAGCTGGGCACCCTGGAGGTCGCCTTCATCGGCGGCGAGGCCTACCTGAACGAGGACTGGCTGGCCATCATCCAGGCGGTGCGGGCGCGGGGCATGCGCGCCACCATGACCACCGGGGCCCGCGCCCTCACCCCGGAGCGCTGCCGGGCCGCCGCCGAGGCGGGCCTGCAGGCGGTCAGCGTCTCGATCGACGGGATGGAGGCCACCCACGACCTGCTGCGGGCGGTCAAGGGGAGCTGGAAGGCCGCCCTGGCCGCGCTCGGCCACGCCCGGGAGGCGGGCATCGCGCCTCTGGCCAACACCCAGCTCAACCGCCTGAACATGCCCGAGGTCGAGGCGCTGACCGAGACCCTGATGGCCCACCGGGTCCGGGGCTGGCAGGTGCAGCTCACCGGGCCGATGGGCCGGGCCGCCGACCGCCCCGAGTGGCTGCTCCAGCCCTACGACATGCTGGCGCTGATCCCCCGCCTCGCCGCCGCCGCCCGGCGCATGAAGGCCGCCGGCATCACCGTAAACGCGGGCAACAACCTGGGCTACTTCGGCCCCTACGAGCGGGACCTGCGCATCGAGCACTGGAAGGGCTGCGCAGCGGGCCGCCACGTCCTGGGCATCGAGTCCAACGGCGACGTCAAGGGCTGCCCCTCCCTGCCCAGCGCGCCGTATGTGGGCGGGAACCTTCGGGAGATGAGCCTCCAGCGGATCTGGGAGGAGACCGCCCCCCTGCGCTTCGCCCGGGACCGCGCCCCCACCGAGGAGCTGTGGGGCTACTGCCAGCGCTGCTACTACGCCGACGCCTGCGGCGGGGGCTGCTCCTGGACCGCCCACACCCTGCTGGGCCGGCGCGGCAACATGCCGTACTGCCACCACCGGGCGATGGAGCTGGCGCGGGAGGGGGTGCGCGAGCGGCTGGTCAAGGTGGACGCTGCACCCGGCACCCCCTTTGACTTCGGTCGCTTCGAGATCATCACCGAGCCGATGCCCGAGGAGCCCTCCGGGCCGAGGTGACAGAAGCGTGCCATGCGGGTGCGGGGGGGCGTCCGGGGCGCTACGTATCGAGCCTTTCGCCACCCACACCCGCCCCCGGTGACGCCCATGACCACGCCTGTGCTCATCCTCCACGCCCCGGGCACCAACCGGGATCGCGAGGCGGCCTGGGCGTGCCAGCGCGCGGGCGGCGCACCGGACATCGTGCGCCTGGGCGCGGTCCTGGCCGGCGAGGTGGCGCTGGACGACTACGGCATGCTCGTCTTCCCCGGCGGCTTCTCCTTCGGGGATGACCTGGGCGCGGGCAAGCTCTGGGCGGCCTGGATGGGCTCGGCCTGCGGGGACGACCTGCTGCGCTTCGTGGCCCGGGGCCGCCCGGTGCTGGGCATCTGCAACGGCTTCCAGGTGCTGGTGAAGACGGGGCTCCTTCCCGGACCGCTCGACGAGGACGACGCGCCCCTCACCCCCACCGTCACCCTGACCCGCAACGACTCCGCGCGCTTCGAGTGCCGCTGGGTGCGCCTGCGGCCCCAGCCGGACAGCCCCTGCGTGTTCACCAAGGGCCTGGAGGAGGACATCCTCTGCCCGGTGGCCCACGGCGAGGGGCGGCTGGTGTTCGGCGAGCCCGCCCTGCGGGAGCGGGCGAAGGCGCTGGGCCTCGCCGCGCTGCGCTACGTGGCCCGGGACGGGGGGCCCGCAGCCTACCCGGACAACCCCAACGGCTCGGCCGACGACATCGCCGGGCTCACCAACGCGGCGGGCAACGTGCTGGGGCTGATGCCCCACCCCGAGGACCACATCCTGCCCCGCCAGAACCCCCGGGCGTCCCGGGGGGCCACGGGCCACCTGGGCCTGGGGTTGTTCCGCAACGGGCTGCGCCACGCGGCCGAGACCAACTGACAGAGGGACACGCGCATGCCGGTGACCGCGATCGTAGGCGCCCAGTGGGGCGACGAGGGCAAGGGACGGATCGTCGATTACCTCGCCCAGCGGGCGGACATGGTGATCCGCTTCCAGGGCGGCGACAACGCCGGGCACACCGTCGTCAACGAGCACGGCACCTTCAAGCTGCACATCGTCCCCTCCGGCATCTTCAACCCCAGCACCCGCTGCGTGGTGGGGCCGGGCACGGTGGTCAACCCCGACAACCTGCTCCGCGAGCTGTCCGAGGTCGAGGACGCCGGGGTCAGCGCCGACAACCTGTGGCTGTCCGAGCGCGCCCACATCGTGATGCCCTACCACCCCGTCATCGACGGGCTCCAGGAGCAGGCCCGCTCGGAGGGCGCCCGCATCGGCACCACCAAGCGCGGCATCGGCCCGACCTACGCGGACAAGGCCGCCCGGCGGGGCCTGCGGCTGGGCGACCTGCTCCACCCGGACTGGTTCAAGGATCGGCTGGCGCCCGTGCTGGAGAAGCGCAACCGGGTGCTGGCCGAGTACGGCGAGCCGGAGATGTCCCTGGACGCCCTGCTGGACAAGGCCGAGGGCTGGCGCAACGCCCTGGGGCACCGCATCATCGACACCCTGCCGATGACCCGCCAGGCGGTGCGCGAGGACCAGCGGGTGCTGCTGGAGGGCCAGCTCGGGGTGATGCGGGACATCGACTGGGGCATCTACCCCTTCTGCACCAGCTCCAACCCCATCGTGGGCGGCGCCTGCGCGGGCGCGGGGCTGCCGCCGACCGCCATCAACAACATCATCGGCGTGGTCAAGGTCTACTCCACCGCCGTCGGCGGGGGCCCCTTCCCCGTGGAGCTGGAGGACGCCGACGGCCTGCGCCTGCGCGAGATCGGCAATGAGTACGGCGCGACCACGGGCCGCCCCCGCCGCTGCGGCTGGTTCGACGGCGTCGCCATCCGCTACGCCTCCTGGATCAACGGCTTCACCGGCCTGGCCGTGACCAAGCTCGACGTGCTCGACCACTTCGAGGAGATCAAGATCTGCACGGGCTACCGGGTGGGCGAGAAGGTGCTGGACTACGTCCCCGACACCCCGCTCCTGCGCCACGTCGAGCCCGTCTACGAGACCTGGGAGGGCTGGATGCAGTCCACCCGCGGCGTGCGCAACTGGGACGACCTGCCCAAGGCCGCCCGCGCCTACCTGCACCGCCTCTCCGAGCTCGCCGACGCGCCCATCCGCTACGTCTCCGTCGGCGCGGAGCGCGAGGAGCTCATCCCCATCCCCACGCCCTGGCCATGACCTACACCGCCCACGACTACCTCTCCCCGTTCACCTGGCGCTACGGCACGCCCGAGATGCGCCACCTGTGGAGCGAGGAGGCCAAGCACCGCCACTGGCGCCGCATCTGGGTCGCGCTGGCGCAGGCCCAGTCCGAGCTGGGCCTGGTCACCGCCGACCAGGTCGAGGACCTGCGCGCCCACGTCGACGACATCGACCTCGCCCGCGCGGCCGAGATCGAGGCCGAGATCCACCACGACCTGATGGCCGAGGTCCGCACCTTCGCCGAGCAGTGCCCGGTGGGCGGCGGCATCATCCACCTGGGCGCGACCTCGATGGACGTCGAGGACAACACCGCCGCCGTCCGCCTGCGGGACGCCCTCGACCTCATCCTCGACAGGCTGACGCAGGTCGCGGGGCGCATGAGCGAGCAGATCGCGCGCTGGGCCGACCGCCCGACCATGGGCTTCACCCACCTCCAGCCCGCCGAGCCCACCACCATCGGCTACCGCCTGGCCCAGTACGGCCAGGACCTGCTGGTGGACTACGAGGAGCTGCGCCGCCTGCGCCGCCAGATCCGGGGCAAGGGCTTCAAGGGCGCCACCGGCACCAGCGCCAGCTACCAGCAGCTCCTCACCGGCACGGGCGTGGACACCGAGGTCTTCGAGGCCCGGGTCATGGCGCTGGTGGGCATCCCCCCGGTGGTCGTGGCCACCCAGACCTCCCCGCGCAAGCAGGAGTACCGGGTGCTCAGCGGGCTCGCCAGCCTGGGGCAGACCCTCTACAAGTTCGCCGCCGACCTGCGGCTGCTCCAGTCCCCACCCATCGGGGAGTGGGCCGAGCCCTTCGGCCGCAAGCAGGTGGGCTCCAGCGCGATGCCCTTCAAGCGCAACCCCATCAACGCCGAGAACATGGACAGCCTCGCCCGACTGCTGGCGGCGCTGCCGCGGGTGGCCTGGGACAACGCCGCGCACAGCTACCTGGAGCGCACCCTCGACGACAGCGCCAACCGCCGCACCGTGCTGCCCGAGGCGTTCCTCATCACCGACGAGCTGCTGCGCCGAGCGGACAAGCTGCTGGCGGGCCTGCGGGTGGACACCGGGGCCTCGGACCGGCTGCTGGCCACCTACGGCACCTTCGCGGCCACCGAGCGGGTCATGATGGAGCTGGTGCGGCGCGGCGGCGACCGCCAGGACCTGCACGAGCTGATCCGGGAGCACTCCCTGGCCGCCTGGGCGGCCCTCCAGGGTGGCCAGGCGAACCCCCTCGCCCACCGCCTCGCGAACGACCCCCGGCTCGCCGACCTCGCCACGCCTGACGAGATCACGGGCTGGCTCGACGCCGCCGACTACGTCGGGGACGCCCCCGTCCGCGCCCGCCGCATCGCCGAGAAGCTCCGCATCGTCGCCTCCGATCACACCCTCTCCCCCAAGGAGTGACCCTCATGGTCTCCGAGCAGATCATCCGGGACGCCATCCCCCACGCCCTGCTGCGCACCGACCTCACGGGCCTCGGCGAGCGCTACCAGGGCAAGGTCCGCGACAACTACCTGTCCGACGACCGCCGCGTGCTGGTCGCCACCGACCGCATCAGCGCCTTCGACCGGGTGCTGGGCGCCATCCCCTTCAAGGGGCAGGTGCTCAACCAGCTCTCGGCCTGGTGGTTCGAGCAGACCGCCGACCTCGTGGGCAACCACATCGAGGCGGTGCCCGACCCCAACGTCACCGTCGCCCGGAACGCCGACACCCTGCCCGTCGAGGTCGTGGTGCGCGGCTACATCACCGGCGTCACCGACACCGCCCTGTGGACCCTCTACAGCGCCGGCGTCGAGCGCCCCTACGGCCTGGACCTGCCCGAGGGCTTGCGCAAGAACGACAAGCTGCCCGAGGCGGTCATCACCCCCACCACCAAGGGCGGCCCAGGCGAGCACGACGAGCGCCTCTCCAGCGCCGAGGTCGTGGAGAAGGGCCTCGTCGAGCCCGCGCTGTGGGCGCAGGTCTGCGAGGTCGCCCTGGAGATCTTCCGCCGGGGCCAGGCCGTCGCCGAGCGCGCCGGGCTCATCCTGGTGGACACCAAGTACGAGTTCGGCCTGATCGACGGCCAGCTCTGCCTCATCGACGAGGTCCACACCCCCGACTCCAGCCGCTACTGGATCCGGGAGCTGTGGGAGCAGAACCACCCCCTGGGCAAGAGCCCCGAGGGCCTGGACAAGGAGTACGTGCGCCGCTGGCTGGCCAGCCAGGGCTACAAGGGCGAGGGTCAGTCCCCGCCCCTGCCCCCGGACGTCAAGGTCGAGCTGGCCCGGCGCTACATCTCCGCTTTCGAGCGGCTGACGGGCACCACCTTCGCGCCCGCCCCCCAGCCCGCCGCCGAGCGCATCGCCGCGGCCCTCGCCCCCTTCCGACGCTGACTCCGGAGACAACATGGCCTTCGTCCCGATCCTGATGGGGTCCCGCTCGGACCTCGAGCACGGCCAGGCAGTGGCCGACGCGCTCGCCGCCCTGGGCATCGACAGCGAGCTGCGGGTCTGCTCGGCCCACAAGGTGCCGGTCTACCTGATGGGCCTGCTGGACGCCTACGAGGCCGACAGCCGCCCCAAGGTCTACGTCACCATCGCCGGCCGGTCCAACGCGCTCAGCGCCTTCGTCGACGCCTACGTGCTCGCTCCGGTCATCGCCTGCCCCCCCTACTCCTCGAAGTTCTCAGGCGGCGACATCTTCTCCAGCCTGCGCATGCCCTCGGGCGTCGCCCCCCTGACCGTGCTCGACCCCAAGGGCGCGGCCCTGGCGGCGGCCAAGGTCTTCGGGGTGACCGATCCGGCCATCCGGCAGGCCGTGGCTGCGCTCCACCTCGCCAACCAGCGCAGGCTCGAGGCGGACGACAAGGCCCTGCTCGCCGAGCAGGCCGAAGGCTGACCCGCCACGATGGATGAGATGGACCGCCCCCGCGAGGCCTGCGGCGTCGTCGGCCTCTACACCTGGCCCGAGGCCGGCGTCGACGTGGCGCGCTCTGCCTTCTTCGCCCTCTACGCCCTCCAGCACCGGGGGCAGGAGAGCGCCGGCATCGCGGCCAGCGACGGGCGGACCGCCCGGGTCCACCGGGGCATGGGGCTGGTCTCCCAGGTCTTCAACGAGGAGAACCTCTCCCCCCTCCAGGGCCACCTCGCGATCGGCCACACCCGGTACTCCACCACCGGGGCGTCCGCCCTGCAGAACGCCCAGCCCTACCTCATCGACACCCTGCACGGGCCGCTGGGGCTGGGGCACAACGGCAACCTGACCAACGCGACGGCGCTGCGCCAGCAGCTCCTGGAGCGCGGCGTCGGCCTCATGTCCTCCTCCGACAGCGAGGTGCTCACCCAGCTCCTCGCCTCCCCGCCCCCGGGGCCGCCGTCCCGGGGACCGGACTGGGAGCGGCGCATCCAGGCGATGATGGCCCGGGCCGAGGGCGCGTACTCGGTGGTCATCCTCACCCGGGACGCGGTCTACGCCGCCCGGGATCCGGTGGGCCTGCGCCCCCTCTGCGTGGGCCTGCTGCGCGACGACACCGGGCAGGGCCTGGGCTACGTGGTCGCCTCGGAGTCCTGCGCCCTGCTCACCATCGGGGCGAAGTACCTCCGCGAGGTTCACCCCGGGGAGATCGTGCGCCTGGACCGGGACGGCCTGCACAGCGTCCCGGGCGCCCCGCCCCGCGCCCGCAGCGCCTCCTGCATCTTCGAATACGTCTACTTCGCCCGCCCCGACAGCCTCCTGGACGACCAGAACGTGCACGCCGCCCGGCAGCGCCTCGGCGCGCAGCTCGCCCGGGAGGCCCCCGCCGACGCCGACCTCGTCATCAGCGTGCCCGACTCCTCCACCCCCGCGGCCATCGGCTACGCCCGCGAGTCGGGCATCCCGTATGTCGAGGGCCTCATCAAGAACCGCTACATCGGGCGCACCTTCATCCAGCCCTCCGACCGCCTGCGCCGGGCGGGGGTGCGGCTCAAGTACAACGCGCTGCGGGCCAACCTCGAGGGCAAGCGGGTGGTGCTGGTGGACGACTCCATCGTGCGCGGCAACACGATGGGCCCCCTCATCCGGCTGGTGCGCGAGGGCGGCCGGGCGGCCGAGGTCCACGTCCGGGTCAGCTCCCCCCCGGTGCGCCACCCCTGCTTCATGGGCGTGGACATGTCCACCCACGGCGAGCTGATCGCCCACCGCATGGACGTCGAGGCCATCCGGGCGCACGTGGGCGCCGACAGCCTGGCGTACCTCTCCCTGGAGGGCATGCACGCCGCGGTCCGGGAGGGCCTCCAGCCCGACCCCGAGGCCACCTGCGCGGCGGGCCACTGCGACGCCTGCTTCTCGGGGTGCTACCCCGTGGACGTGTCCCACCTGCTGAGCGCGGCGTCCCCGGCCAAGTCCCGGTTCGAGAGAGGAGGCCGGTGATGCAGAGGATGTCGTCCATCCGGACCCGGGCTGGAGGGCCCAAGATTACGAAGGCTCCGTCCCGGCTCACTGATAGTCGAATCTCCGGGAAAATGGGAGTCAACGTCAAGTCCTGGTTCACGCGCTGGCAACTCGGCGGATCAAGGTCGTCCATCCGGGACGACCGAGTTCAGGGAGTCCTGGACGGGCTCCCCCAATATCGGCGGGACGGATCCTCCGCGATCTTGGAGTCGGACCCGCGCCGGAGGGGCGACCATCCTGCTCGCCCCTGCTCAATCCCTGGGAGCCTCCGTGAGCACTGACATCCTCGTCGTCGGCGGCGGCGGCCGCGAGCACACCCTGGCCTGGCGGCTGGCCCGCTCCCCCAGCGCAGGCAGGGTCTTCGTGGCCCCGGGCAACGGTGGCGTGGACGCCGACCCTCGCCTGGAGCGGCTGGACGTCCGTGATGTCGATATAGACGGGATCCTGCACGCCGCCGTTGATCTTCAGGTCGGCCTGGTGGTCGTCGGCCCGGAGGCCCCCCTGGCCGAGGGCCTGGCCGACCGGCTGGCCGGCGTGGGCATCCCCTGCTTCGGCCCGACCTCCGCGGGGGCCCGGCTGGAGGCCAGCAAGCACTTCGCCAAGGGCTTCATGGACCGCCACGGCATCCCCACGGCCCGCTGGGCGGCGTTCTCCGCGCTGGAGCCCGCCCTGGCCTGGCTCGACGCCGTCGACTTCCCGGTGGTGGTCAAGGCCTCGGGCCTCGCCGCCGGAAAGGGCGTGCTCATCCCCGACGGCCCCGAGGAGACCCGCGCGGCCCTGCGCCGGGTGCTGGTGGACCGCGACTTCGGCGACGCCGGGGACGAGGTGGTCCTGGAGGAGCGCCTCACCGGCCCCGAGGTCTCGGTGCTCGCCTTCACCGACGGCCAGCGTTACGCGATGATGCCCCCCGCCCAGGACCACAAGCGCGCCCTGGAGGGTGACCTGGGCCCCAACACGGGCGGCATGGGCGCCTATGCCCCCGCCCCCGTCGCCACCCCGGCCCTGCTCCGGCAGATCGAGGCCGAGGTCATCGCCCCGACGCTCCGGGGCCTCGCCGCCGAGGGCGCCCCCTACCGGGGCGTGCTCTACGCTGGCGTCATGCTGACCCCCGACGGGCCCCGGGTCCTGGAGTTCAACTGCCGCTTCGGCGACCCCGAGACCCAGGCGCTGGTGCCCCTGCTCGACGGCGACCTCGCCGAGATCATGCTCGCGTGCGCCACCGGCGCCCTGGATCCAGCGCGGGTGACCTGGCGCGAGGGCTCCGCCGCCACGGTGGTGCTGGCCTCCCAGGGGTACCCGGGCCCCTACCGCAAGGGGTTCCCCATCACCGGGGTGAACCAGGCCGACGCGCTGGACGGCGTCGAGGTCTTCCAGGCCGGCACCCGCTTCGAGGGCGGCCAGCTCGTCACCAGCGGAGGCCGCGTGCTGGCGGTCACCGGCCGCGGCGCGACCCTGCGAGAGGCCCTGCAGCGGGCCTACGCGGGCGCCCGCTGCATCGACTTCGAAGGGCGAACGTTCCGCCGGGACATCGGCTGGCGCGCCCTCACCCAGGAGCCCTGATGTCCGGCATCACCTACAAGGACGCGGGCGTCGACATCGCCGCCGGCGCGCGCGCGGTCGCCCTGATGAAGCGGGCGGTCGAGGAGACCCACGGCCCCGCCGTGCTCGGCGGGATCGGCAGCTTCGGCGGCCTGTTCGACGTCTCCAACCTCAAGGGCATGGCGTCCCCTACCCTGGTCGCCTCCACCGACGGGGTGGGCACCAAGACCAGGATCGCCTCGGCGCTGGGCCGCTACGACACCGTGGGCCAGGACATCGTCAACCACTGCATCAACGACATCCTGGTGCAGGGGGCCCGGCCGCTGTTCTTCATGGACTACGTGGCCGCCTCCAAGCTGGACCCGGAGATGGTCGCGGCGGTGGTCACCGGCGCGGCGCTGGCCTGCAAGGCCGCCGGGGTGGCCCTGCTGGGCGGCGAGACCGCCGAGATGCCCGGCGTCTACGCCCCCGGCGAGTTCGACCTGGTGGGCACCATCGTCGGCGTGGTCGACCGGGCGAGCATCATCGACGGCGCGCAGATCGAGCCCGGGGACGTCGTCATCGGGCTGGCCTCCGCCGGGCTGCACACCAACGGCTTCTCCCTGGCCCGGCGGGTGTTCGAGGGCGCCGACCTCACCGCCACCCCCGACGGCCTCGGCCGCCCCCTGGGCGAAGCCCTGCTGGCCCCCCACCGCAGCTACCTGCCCGAGGTCGGGGCCCTGCTGGACGCCGGCATACCGGTGCGCGGCCTCGCCCACATCACCGGCGGCGGCCTCATCGACAACCCGCCCCGCATCCTGCCGCCCGCCGTGGCGATGACCCTGGATCGCGACGCCTGGACCGTGCCGCCGCTGTTCCGCCTCATCCAGGAACGCGGCGGCGTCTCCGACATGGAGATGGCCCACGCCTTCAACCAGGGCCTGGGCATGCTCATCGTGCTGCCCGACGCGGCGGTCGAGCCGGCGATGGCGCTTTTGACCGCCCCGGAGGCCGGCTTCGCCGAGGCCCGCGTGGTGGGCCGCGTCACGCCGCGCGGCGAGGGCCCGGCGGTCGTGCTCTGATGCGCCTGGTCGTGCTCATCTCCGGCAGCGGCTCCAACCTCCAGGCCATCCTGGACGCCTGCGCCGCGGGGTCCCTGCCCGCGCAGGTGGTGGCGGTGGTCTCCAACCGGCGCGACGCCTTCGGCCTGACCCGGGCCGCGCGGGCCGGGGTGCCGCAGGCCGTCTTTCCGCTGGGCCCGTACAAGCGGGACGGCAGCGGACGGCTCGCCTACGACGCCGATCTCGCCGACCTCATCAACGGCTACGCCCCCGATCTGGTCGTCCTGGCGGGCTGGATGCACATCCTCTCGTCCGCCTTCCTCGACCGCGTCCGGGCGCGGGTCATCAACCTGCACCCGGCCCTGCCCGGCGCCTTCCCCGGCACCCACGCCATCGAGCGGGCGCTGGAGGCCTGGAAGGCCGGAGAGATCGCGCACACCGGGGTGATGGTCCACGAGGTCATCCCCGAGATCGACGCGGGGCCCGTGCTGGGCACCGCCGTCGTCCCCATCCACAACGACGACCTCGACGCGCTCGAAGCGCGCATCCACGCCACCGAGCACCGGCTGCTGGTCGACGTCATCCGGCGCCTCGCCGCGGAGTCCTCATGAGCACCGTCGCCATCCTCAGCGTGTATGACAAGGCCGGCCTGGAGGAGCTGGGCGCGGGCCTGGCCGGGCTGGGGGTCTCCCTGGTCGCCTCGGGCGGCACCGCCCGCCGCCTGCGCGCCGCCGACCTGGAGGTCGCCTCGGTCGAGTCCCTGACCGGCGCCCCGGAGATCCTGGGCGGGCGGGTCAAGACCCTCCACCCAGCCGTGCATGGCGGCATCCTGGCCCGCCCGACGTCCGAGCACCTCGCCGAGCTGGCCGCGCAGGGCCTCCAGCCCATCGACGTGGTGGTCTGCAACCTCTACCCCTTCGTGGAGACGGTCTCAAAGGAGGGCGTCACCGAGGCCGAGGCCATCGAGCAGATCGACATCGGCGGGGTCACCCTCTTGCGGGCGGCGGCCAAGAACTTCGAGCGGGTGGTCGTGCTGTGCGATCCCGCCGACTACGCGCCGGTGCTGGCCGCGCTGGCGGACGGCGGCCTTGACCTCGGCGAGCGCCGCCGCCTCGCCCTGAAGGCCTTCCGACACACCGCCGCCTACGACGCCGCCATCGCCACCTGGCTGGGCGAACAGGTCGAAGGGCCGGGCCTGCAGAGCGCCGTGCACCTGGCCGCCGAGCAGGTCCAAGCGCTGCGCTACGGTGAGAACCCCCACCAGCAGGCCCGCTGGTACCGCTGGGCGGGCCAGCCCGTGCCCTTCGAGCAGCTCCAGGGCAAGGCGCTGTCCTACAACAACCTCGTGGACCTGGACGCAGCCTGGCCGATGCCCTGGGCGTACGACCGCCCGGCGGTGGCCATCATCAAGCACACCAACCCCTGCGGGCTGGCCGTGGCCGACGACCTGCCGACCGCCTTCGCGCGGGCCCTCGCCTCGGATCCGGTCAGCGCCTTCGGCTCGATCATCGCCACGAACCGCACCATCGACGCCGACTGGGTGAAGGTGATGGGGCGGAACAAGCTGTTCGTGGAGGTCATCATCGCCCCGGCCTACACCCCGGAGGCGCTCCGGCGGCTGGCCCGTCGCGAGGACCTCCGCGTGATGCGCCCCAGCGTGTCCCCGCCGCCCCAGGCGCCGGTGTTGCGGCCAATCCTGGGCGGGCTGCTGGTCCAGGGCCCGGACACCGCCGGGGTCGATCGGGACGCCTGGCGGGTGGTCACGAAGCAGGCGCCCACCGTGGAACAGCTCCGAGACCTCGAGTTCGCCTGGCTGGCCTGCAAGCACGTCAAGTCCAACGCCATCCTGTTCGCCAAGGACGGCGCGACCGTGGGCGTGGGCGCGGGCCAGATGAACCGGGTCGACAGCGTGCGGCTCGCCGCGTGGCGGGCCGGGGCGCGCTCAGCGGGGGCGGTGCTGGCCTCCGACGCCTTCTTCCCCTTCCCGGACGGGATCGAGGCGGCCGGCGAGGCCGGCGTCACCGCCATCGTGCAGCCGGGGGGGTCGATCCGGGACGAGGAGGTCATCGCGAAGGCCGACGCGCTCGGCATCGCGATGGTGTTCACGGGGCAGCGGCACTTCAGGCACTGAGCCGGAGCGTCTCCTCCGCGCTGGCCTCCACCAGCCCCAGCGTTCCGCCAGGAAACATCGCCCGCAGCCGCGCCTCCTTCCGCACCGGAGAGAGCCCGAGCGAGAGCTGGGCCAGCACCCGCGGCAAGAGGAACGCGCAGCCGCCCTCACAGCCCGTGAGCGCGGCGACCGGCTCCAGCAGCTCCTCGAAGGGCACCATCAGCGGCCACCCCACGGCGTCGAGCAGCTGCTCGGCGAGCCGGCGCTGGGTGGCGTGCACGTCGGGGGTGGCGAAGACGCTGCATCCCCCCTCGAAGCTGCGCGCCGTGGGCTCCGGCACCGCCCGCACCATCGGCACCGCGCAGCCCAGCCAGCGGCGCAGCGCGGCCACCGAGGCGCCCTGCACCAGCGAGATCACGAGGGTCGGCCGCCGACGGAGCGCCTCCTGAAGGGCCGGGGGCGCAGCCTCTCTCCTCGCCGGCCCCTGACCCAGGATCAGGACGTCCGCGCCGAGGACGGCCTGCCCCAGCTCGGCCAGGCGCCAGCGCGACCCGGCCCGCTCCAGGACCACCGCGTCGCTGCCCGCGATCCTGCGGGTCCACTCCACCACATGCCCTGCGCCCAGCCCGACCAGGAGGCGGGCCACCAGGGGGCCGCCGCCGTAGACCGCGAGGCGTGAGGACTGCAGGGGTCGATCGGTGAACATGGTCTCCCGGGGGGAAGCATGGAGCGTGCCAGCCCCTCGGGCCCCCTGGGGCGTGCCTGTCCGCAGGTGTCTCCGGCGGATGACCGATCATTGACCGATCAACCCCCGCCCCGCCCCGGCCGCGACCGGTCGTAGCAGCTCCGTGACAGCCCTCGCGGCCGCGCCCGCGCAGGTTAGAGGGCCACCCCACCCCGGAGCCGCCCATGATCGTCCGCGTCGAAGTCACCTCCCGCGCCGGCCAGCGCGACGCCCGCAGCGCCGACCTCGTCCGCAGCGCCGCCACGATGGGCATCGCCCTGGATCAGGTCGAGGTCACCGACCTCTACTTCCTGCGCGGGGACGCGCTGGACGGCCAGGGGGTCGCGGGCGTGGTCGACACCCTGCTGGTGGACCCGGTGCTCCAGCACGCCCGCTGGATGCCCGCCGCCGACGCCACCCTGCCCCCCACCGCCCAGGGCGCCCGCACCGTCGAGGTCTCCCCCCTGCCCGGCGTCACCGACAGCGAGGCCGAGAGCCTGCTGCACGTCGCCCACCGCCTGGGCTGGCCCGCCCTCACCCACGCCGCCACCGGCACCCGCTACACCCTGCGCGGCGACCTGGACGACGACACCCTCCAGCGCCTGGCCCGGAGCGTGATGGCCAACGAGGTCGTGCAGGCCTGGGCCATCGACGGCCTGCTCCCGCCCCCCTTCGTGGACGCCGAGGAGGCCGAGGGCATCGTCGAGGCCGTGCCCGTCCGCGATGCCGACGACGACGCCCTGCTCGCCATCAGCGCCGAGCGCCGCCTCTCCCTGGATCTGCCCGAGATGCAGGCGGTCCGCGCGCACTTCCAGGACCTCGGCCGGGACCCCACCGACCTCGAGCTGGAGATGCTGGCCCAGACCTGGTCCGAGCACTGCGTCCACAAGACCTTCAAGGCCGCCATCACCTACACCGAGGGCGACGCGGCGCCCGTGCTCATCGACTCGATGTACCGGACGTTCATCAAGGCCGCGACCCGGGCCAGCCACAGCGACTGGCTGCGCTCGGTGTTCGTGGACAACGCCGGAATCGTTGGCTTCGACGAGCGCTTTGACCTGGCCTTCAAGGTGGAGACCCACAACCACCCCTCCGCCCTGGAGCCCTTCGGCGGCGCCAACACCGGCGTGGGCGGGGTGGTCCGCGACATCCTCGGGGTGAGCGCGCGGCCCATCGCCACCACCGACGTGCTGTGCTTCGGCCCCCCGGACATGGGCTTCGCCGAGCTGCCCGAGGGCTGCCTGCACCCGCGCCGTGTGGCCGCCGGGGTCATCGCCGGGGTGGGCGACTACGGCAACAAGATGGGCATCCCCACGGTCAGCGGGGCGGTGCTCTACGACCCGGGCTACACCGCCAACCCGCTCGTCTTCTGCGGCTGCCTGGGCATCCTGCCCCGCGGCAGCCACCGCACCGCGCCCCAGCCGGGCGATCTGGTGGTGGTGCTCGGGGGCCGCACCGGCCGCGACGGCCTGCGGGGGGCCACCTTCTCCTCGATGGAGATGGACACGACCACCGCCCAGATCGCGGGCACTGCGGTGCAGATCGGCCACCCCATCCACGAGAAGCAGGCCCTGGAGGTGGTGCTCGCCGCCCGCGACGAGGGCCTCTACACCGCCATCACCGACTGCGGCGCGGGCGGTCTGTCCTCGGCGGTGGGCGAGATGGCCAGCACCCTGGGCGCCGAGGTCCAGCTCGCGGACGTGCCGCTCAAGTACCCGGGCCTCCAGCCCTGGGAGATCTGGCTGTCCGAGGCCCAGGAGCGCATGGTGCTGGCCGTGCCCCCCGCCCACATCGACCGGCTGAACGCCCTGGCCGAGGCCCACGCCACCGAGGTCACCGTGCTGGGGCACTTCACCGGCAACGGGCGGCTGCTGGTGCGCCACGGCGAGCGCGTGGTGGGCGATCTGGACGTGGGCTTCCTGCACGACGGCCTGCCCCAGCGCCGGCTCACCGCCGTCTGGAGCCCCCCGGACCTGCCCGCCGCTCCGGTCCTGCCCCGGAGCGACCCCGGCGCCGACCTGCTGGCCCTGCTCGCCACCGGCGACATCCGCAGCAAGGAGGACGTCGTCCGCAGCTACGACCACGAGGTCCAGGGCGGCACCGTGGTCAAGCCCTTCGTGGGCGTGGCCGACCACGGCCCCGGCGACGCGGTGGTCCTGAGCCCCCTCGACGCGGCGATGGCCGACCCCGACGCCACCCGGGGCGTCGCGCTGTCGGTCGGCGTCAACCCCCACTATGGCCGCCTCGACCCCTACCGCATGGCCCAGGCCGCCGTGGACGAGGCGGTCCGCAACCTCGTCGCCGTGGGCGCAGACCCCGACCAGGTGGCCCTGCTCGACAACTTCTGCTGGGGCAACCCCCGCCTGCCCGACCGCCTGGGCGCCCTGGTCCGCTGCGCCAAGGGCTGCCACGACGCGGCGGTGGCCCTGGGCGCGCCCTACATCTCCGGCAAGGACAGCCTCAACAACGAGTACACCGGCGCCGACGGCGAGAAGCACGCCATCCCGGGCACCATCCTCATCTCGGCCCTGGCCATCGTCGAGGACGTCGACGCCACGGTCACGATGGACCTCACCGAGGGCGCGCTGTTCCTGGTGGGCGACACCGACGACGAGCTGGGGGGCTCGGCCTGGCTGCGGCTGCATGGCGTCGAGGGGGGCCGCCCGCCCGCGCCCCCGGCCGACCAGCGGGCCCGCTTCCAGGCCCTGCACGCCGCGATCCGGTCCGGGCTGGTCTCCGCCTGCCACGACCTCTCCGAGGGCGGCCTCGCGGTCGCCATCGCCGAGATGTGCCTGGCCGGGCGCCGGGGGGCCGAGCTGGACCTCGGCGCGGTCGCGCTCCGGGGCGATACACCCCTGGGCCCCCGTACGCGGCTGTTCTCCGAGTCCCTGACCCGCTTCCTGGTGGGGGTGCCCCACGATCGGATCGAGGCGTTCACCGAGGCCATGCAGGGGCACCCGGTGACGCGGGTCGGCCAGGCCGCAGATCACGGCAGACTGGTCGTCCGTGATGCCGATGGACACGCGATCATCGACCTCGGCGTCGCCGCGATCGAGGCGGCGTGGCGGGGACACGTCCAGGCGTGACGGGACCGTCACTGGTGTCGCTCCGGGGCCTGCGTTACACCGCCGCCGCCTCTCGCCCGGAGCCCGCCCATGTCCAGCCTGCCCCCGACCGCCCTGCCCGCCTACCCCACCTTTGACGCCCGCGCCGCCTCCCCGTGGCAGGGCCAGGACATCCTCTCGGTCAAGCAGTTCTCCCGCGAGGACCTCGCCTACGTCTTCCGGGTCGCCCACGAGATGCGGAACCTCGTGCTGCGCATCGGCAGCTTCGACCTGTGCCGGGGCAAGATCCTGGCGAACCTCTTCTACGAGCCCTCCACCCGCACCAGCTCCAGCTTCGCCGCGGCGATGGAGCGCCTGGGCGGCAGCGTCATCAGCATCAACGAGGTGCGGTACTCCTCGGTGGCCAAGGGCGAGTCGCTGCCGGACACCGTGCGCACCCTGGAGAGCTACGCGGACCTGGTGGTGCTGCGCCACCCCCAGCAAGGCAGCGTGGCCCTGGCCGCGAAGTACGCCCGCAAGCCGGTCATCAACGCGGGGGACGGCGTGGGTGAGCACCCCACCCAGGCGCTGCTGGACCTGTTCACCATCGTCGAGGAGAAGGGCGAGGTCGACGGGCTGAACGTCACGATGCTGGGGGACCTGCGGTTCGGGCGGACCGTGCACAGCCTGGCCCGGCTGCTCTCCATGTACGACGTGCGCCTGCGGCTGGTGGCGCCCAAGATCCTGCCGATGCCCGCAGAGATCCTGGATGAGCTGCGCGAGGCGGGGGTCACGGTGACCGAGCACCACAGCCTGGACGAGGTCCTGGGCGACACCGACGTGCTCTACGCCACCCGCGTCCAGAAGGAGCGCTTCGACGACCCCGCCGAGTACGAGTCGGTGCGCGGCTCCTACGTCATCACCCCCGAGACCATGTCCCGCGCCCCCCAGGACATGATCCTCATGCACCCCTTCCCCCGGGTGGGCGAGATCGCGATGGAGGTCGACGACGACCCCCGCGCCGCCTACTTCCGCCAGATCGAGTACGGCCTCTACGTGCGCATGGCGCTGGTCGCCATGGTCCTGGGGAGGGCGTGAGCGTGACGTTCGCCGAGCAGCTTGAGGCCCGGGTCCGCGCCGTCGACAGCCTGGTCTGCGTGGGCCTCGACCCCCACCCCCAGGACCTGAGCGCCCCCACCGGCGAGGCCGCCCTGGCCTTCGCCCGGCGCATCGTGTCGCTGACCGCCCCCTACGCCGCCGCGTTCAAGCCGAACGCCGCCTTCTTCGAGGCCCTGGGGGAGCCGGGCTGGCGTGCGCTGCGCACCCTCATCGCCGAGATCCCCGACGACATCCCCGTGCTGCTGGACGCCAAGCGGGGCGACATCTCCTCCACCGCCGCAGCCTACGCGCGAGCGGCCTTCAAGGAGCTGGGGGCCGACGCGCTGACGGTGAACCCCTACCTGGGCGCGGACGCGGTCCAGCCCTTCCTGCGGGACCCGGCCCGGGGCGTGTTCCTGCTGTGCAAGACCTCCAACCCGGGCAGCGCGGATCTCCAGGATCTTCCTGTGCTGGACGGCGGGCGCCCCCGGCCCCTGTACGAGCGGGTCGCCGAGCTGGCCCAAGGCTGGAACACCCGCGACAACGTGGGCCTGGTCGTGGGCGCGACCCACCCCCATGTGCTCGCCCAGGTTCGCGCCATCGCACCGGATCTCTGGATCCTCGCCCCCGGGGTGGGCGCCCAGGGTGGCGACGCCGAGGCCACGGTCCGGGCGGGCCTGCGGGCAGACGGCCTGGGCCTGCTGGTCAACAGCTCCCGGGGCATCGCCCGCGCCGCGGACCCCGCCGCCGCCGCCCGGGCCCTGCGGGACCAGCTCAACGCCGCCCGCGCGCAGGGCCCCCGCCCCGCGCCCTCTGCCCGGGTGTCCCTGGCCCGCGCGCTGGTGCACACCGGCTGCGTGCGTTTCGGCAGCTTCACCCTCAAGTCCGGGCTTACGTCTCCCATCTACATCGACCTGCGCCGCCTCGCGGGGGACCCCGCGCTGCTGGCCCGGGTGGCCGCGTCCATGCTGCCCCTGCTGCGCGGCCTCTCCTTCGACCGCCTGGCCGCCCTGCCCTACGCGGCGATGCCCATCGGCACGGCGGTGTCGATGCTGGGGGGCTGGCCTTTTGTGTATCCCCGCAAGGAGGTCAAGGAGTACGGCACGAAGGTCCCGGTCGAGGGGCCCTACGCCGAGGGCGAAACCGTGGTGCTGCTGGACGACCTGGCCACCACCGGGGGCAGCAAGGTCGAGGCCGCCGAGCGGCTGGCCGCGGCGGGCCTCCGGTCGCAGGACGTGGTGGTGCTCATCGACCGCCAGTCCGGCGCGCGGGAGGATCTGGCCGCCCGTGGGCTCACCCTGCACGCGGTGTTCACGATGGCCGAGCTGCTGGAGATCTGGACCTTCCACGGTGACATCGAGCCGGAGCAGGCCGCCCGGGTGCGCGCCTTCCTGGGCCAGCGCTGATGTACCCGCTGCTGCGCCCGCTCCTGTTCTCGATGGACCCGGAGCGGGCCCACCGCTTGAGTCTCCACGCCCTTCGCGTGGGGGGCTCCAATCCTGTGGGGCGAGCCTCCATCCGCGCCCTGTACGCCCCCCGAAAGCAGCAGCCGGTCGAGGTCTTCGGCCTGCGCTTCCCCAACGCGCTCGGCCTGGCCGCCGGCTACGACAAGGACGGCCTGGGCTGGCGGGGGCTGGCGGCGATGGGCTTCGGGCACGTCGAGGTCGGCACGGTCACGGTGCGCGCCCAGGCCGGCAACCCCAAGCCTCGGGTCTTCCGCCTGCAGGAGGACCGCGCGGTCATCAACCGCCTGGGCTTCCCGGGCCTGGGGGCCGACTTCGTGGCCGCGCGGCTGGCGGGCGGCGAGCGCCCTTGCGGCGTCATCCTGGGCGTCAACGTGGGCAAGAACAAGGACACCCCCCTGGAGGACGCTGCCAGCGACTACGTGCCCCTGGTCGAGCGCTTCGCGGCGCTGGCGGACTACCTGGTGGTCAACGTCAGCTCCCCCAACACCCCCCAGCTCCGCGAGCTGCAGACCGGCGCCGCGCTACGGGCCCTGCTCACCACCGTGCGCCAGGCCCGGGACGCCCGCGCCCAGGCGCTGGGCCGGTCCATCCCCCTGCTGGTCAAGCTCGCCCCGGACCTGGACGACGCCGCCCTGGACGACGCCCTGGGCGCGGTGGACGACGCCGCCATCGACGGCGTCATCGCCACGAACACCACCATCTCCCGCGAGGGCCTTCGCTCCCCCCACAAGGGCGAAGCAGGCGGCCTCTCCGGCGCCCCCCTCACGGCGATGTCCACCGCGCTGATACACAAGATCGTGCAGCGATGCGACAAGCCGGTCATCGCAGTCGGCGGCGTGATGGGCCTGGACGACGCCCGCGCCAAGCTCGACGCGGGGGCGAAGCTGGTCCAGGTCTACACCGGGCTGGTCTACGGCGGCCCCGGGCTGGTACGGGACATCGTCGAGGGGCTGGCGGCTCAGAGCCCGTAGAAGATGTAGACCGAGCCCGACCGACTGGCGGTCTGGCTGTCCGTGTAGGCCGGCAGCACCAGATCCACCGCGCCGTCGCCGTTGAGGTCGGCGGGGGCAGGCACGCCGCCCTGCATCAGCGCCGTCCAGGCCACGTCTCCCTCCACGATGAAGTCGGCGTCCTGTCCGACCAGGGCGCCGCTCGGCGGCGGGCTGTAGAAGAGGTAGGCCCCGCCTCCGTTGGTGACCACGTCGTCGTCGAAGGGCGCGCCCACCAGCACGTCCACGACCCCGTCCCCGTCGACATCCCCCGGGGTCCCGCACTCGTCGAGGTAGTCGTTGTTGCCGGTCCCGTGGAACTGGGTCACCCGGGTCGACGCCGACACCGTGCCTCCGCTCCGCAGATCGTTGAACAGGTACACCGAGCCCGCGCCGGCCGCGTAGGTGGCTTCGCCGTAGGCGCCCACCATCGCGTCGTCATAGCCGTCGCCGTCCAGGTCCGGCACGATGACCACCTCGGAGCCGAAGTACTCCGAGGAGCGCCCGGTGATGATGGTGTGGGCGCTGGACGCGCTCAAGGTCCCGACAACGCCCCCGGTGACCAGGAAGGCCCGACCCGCCTGGGTGCCATGGTTGACGGTGCCCTGCGCGCCGATCAGCAGGTCCGGCAGGCCGTCGCCGTCCACGTCTCCGCTGGCGCTCACGTAGCCCATGTGGCGGCCGTCGGTGTCCCCCTCGATGATGCCGTCGGCGCTGCCCAGGCTCCGGCTCCCTGAGACCGGACCGTAGGACACGTAGACGGCGCCGTTGTTGACCGCGCCCCGGCTGGCCCCCCGGGCTCCGATGACGAGGTCCTGGAAGCCGTCCTGGTCCAGATCGGTGGGCTGCGCGAGGCCGAGCCCGGCCCGCGCGGTGGTGCCCTCCCCGTAGAAGAGGCCGTCGGCGTTGAGCAGGTCCACCGCGCCGCTGGCCGGGCCGTGCACCAGATACACCACCCCGGCGCTCGTGGCGGCGGTGTTGTCGTTCGGGTGGGACACGAGCAGGTCCGGCGTGCCGTCACCGTTGAGGTCCCCCGCGCCCACGGTCATGCCGACGTCCACAGCGCCGCTGCTGGGGGCGAGGGTCGCGTAGGCCGAGGTCACGCTGACCGTGCCGCTGACGGGGCCGAGCATGAGGAAGGCCGCGCCGCCGCCGTTGTAACCGAACGCCCCGATGAGCAGGTCGTCGTCGCCGTCGCCGTCGACGTCGCCCGCGGGCTGCACGTCCACGCCCACGTAGTCGTTGGTGGCGGTCCCCACGATGACGGCGTCGGCGCCCGACGCCGCGACCGTCCCGCTCAAGCACTCGTCGGTGTCCCCGTCGCAGTCGTTGTCGATGTTGTCGTCGCAGATCTCCGGCTCGCCGGGGGAGATCGCCGCGTCGGTGTCGTCGCAGTCCGTGTCATCGCCCACGTACCCCGAGGGCTGCGCGCAGGCCGTGGCCGTGGACGCCGCGTCCCCGTAGCTGTCGCCGTCCGCGTCCGCGTACCACGTCGAGGCGCCCGAAGCGTCGTCCTCATCGGTGTTCCCGTCGCAGTCGTCGTCCACGCCGTTGCACACCTCCGTCGCCCCGGGGTTCACCGCAGCGTCGGCGTCGTCGCAGTCCGTGTCGTCGCCTACGTACCCCGAGGGCTGCGCGCAGGCCGTCAACGTGGACGCCGCGTCCCCGTAGCTGTCGCCGTCCGCGTCCGCGTACCACGTCGAGGCGTCCGAAGCGTCGTCCTCATCGGTGTCTCCGTCGCAGTCGTCGTCCACGCCGTTGCACACCTCCGTCGCCGCAGGGTTCACCGCGCCGTCGGCGTCGTCGCAGTCCGTGTCGTCGCCCACGTACCCCGAGGGCTGCGCGCAGGCCGTCACCGTGGACGCCGCGTCCCCGTAGGTGTCGCCGTCCGCGTCCGCGTACCACGTCGAGGCGTCCGAAGCGTCGTCCTCATCGGTGTCTCCGTCGCAGTCGTCGTCCACGCCGTTGCACACCTCCGTCGCCGCAGGGTTCACCGCAGCGTCCCCGTCGTCGCAGTCCGTGTCGTCGCTCACGTACCCCGAGGGCTGCGCGCAGGCCGTGGCCGTGGACGCCGCGTCCCCGTAGCTGTCGCCGTCCGCGTCCGCGTACCACGTCGAGGCGTCCGAAGCGTCGTCCTCATCGGTGTCTCCGTCGCAGTCGTCGTCCACGCCGTTGCACACCTCCGTCGCCCCGGGGTTCACCGCGCCGTCGGCGTCGTCGCAGTCCGTGTCGTCGCTCACAAACCCCGAGGGCTGCGCGCAGGCCGTGGTCGTAGAAGCCGCGTCCCCGTAGGCGTCCCCGTCTGCGTCCGCGTACCACGTCGAGGCGTCCGAAGCGTCGTCCTCATCGGTGTCTCCGTCGCAGTCGTCGTCCACGCCGTTGCACACCTCCGTCGCTCCGGGGTTCACCGCAGCGTCGGTGTCGTCGCAGTCGTCCTCCGCCCCGTAGCCGTCGCCGTCCGCGTCCTCGACCGCCGCCAGGACCGTCAGCGCGATCGCGTCGCTCTCCGAGGCCCCCTCCGCGTCCAGCGCCACGACCTCGATGGTGTGCTCGCCGACCGGGAGGCCGTCCGGCAGCGTCAGGGTGTGATCGTCCCCGGTCACCGTCGCGTCCCCGGTCAGGCGACCGCCCACGCTGGAGGTCCAGATCAGCTCCAGGTCCGCGCTGGCCGTCTCGCGGTCCATCGCCCGCGCGACGAGGGTGATCGTCACGCCGGCGGTGTGCTCCGCGCCGTCCACGGGCTCCAGGATGACGACCTCCGGGGGGTCGTTCTTCACGGTCAGGCTGGTGTCGACGCACCCGGTCGACAGGAGCAGCGCCAGAGGCCACGCCTTCCACATGTCCACCACCACGATCAGGGAGGGGTTCTATACCATCGTTCTTGGGCGATGGCGTCTCACCCCGGCTGGTTGTTGACCGACACCTGCCCGACGTAGCGGTAGCTGCCCTCCGCCTCGTCGTTCGCGAACAAGCGGACGTTGTAGGTGGCCTCGTCCTTCAGGACGCACTTCACCTTCAGGGACTCCCGCCCGATGGTCGTACACCGGGTGCCCCTGGCCGCGCCCTCGGGTACGGCGTCCACCAGCAGGTGCTTGGCGTCGGGGTTGTGGATGCGCAGCTCCACCGTGCCCGACACGTCGAGCTGGGGCCGCGTCGGCGCGATCATGCGCAGGCCCATCGCGAAGAAGCCGGGCTCCAGCATGGGCTGCCGGATGAAGTCGCCGCTGGAGATGGGCTCCATCAGGAGCTGCCAGTGGTCCTCGTCGGGGCGGTGGTCCAGCACGAAGACGTCGGGCGGCGTGAACAGGAAGTCCGTGCGGTACTGCTTCACGAACGCGCCGTCCTCGCCGCGGTAGCCGGAGTCCCAGGTCGGGTCCATGAGGTACCAGCGGCCGTCGACGCGCGCGGCGTTCCAGGCGTGGGAGCTGCCCATCAGCCCGCCGTCCATGCCCCGGACGTTGCCGACGACGTAGACGATCTCGTCGCCGGTCTCGTCGCCCAGCGCGGCCAGCAGGTTGGCGTAGCCCGCGCAGACGCCCCGCCGGGTCTCAAACACGGTCACCGCGTCCTGGGGCGCCCGCTGGCCCGGCACCAGGGAGTCGTAGTCGTAGGAGATGCGGTCGGCGACGTAGTCGTGCAGCGCCTTGACCCGCAGGAAGGGATCCGGCTCGTTCTCCTGGATGAAGGCGGCCACCGCCGCGATGCTGGCCTCGGCCTCGGGGGGCATGCGGGCGACCAGGGGGTGGACGGCCTCGGGGCTGGGCCAGACGTTGTCGCTGGTGAAGTCGTAGGGCTCCTCGGGGGAGGCGCTGCCCTCTTCGTCGGGGGCCGCGCCTTCGGTGCCCTCCTCGGGGAGGGCGCTGCCGTCGTCCTGCGCCTCGTCGGCGGCGCCCTCGTCGGCGGGCTCGCCCTCGGTCGCAGCACCCCCCTCCTCGGGATCGGCCCAGGCCACGCCGTCTCCGGTGGTGTCGAGCCCGGAGATCCCGGGCAGCTCGGCCTGGTCGGGGGCCTCCTCGTCCGCGGCGCCGCCCTCAGCGAGCTGGGCGTAGGGGTTCTCGTGGGCCGCGTCGTAGACCCACTCCAAGCCCTCGGCCGCCGCGAACAGGACCTCGCGGGCCTGCTCCACCTCGGGGCCCTCCCGCCCCTCCAGCATCCAGTCCCCCCGCGCGTTCAGGGCGATGAAGCCCGCCTCGGGCCAGGTGGCCAAGAGGCCGCCGATGAACACGAGGTTCAGCGCCAGCGTGCGCAGGATCATCCGGTCGCCGAAGGTGAGGAGGCGCGGCTTGCCCGCCCGGGGCCCCCGCGCGCGCCGGGCCGCGGCCCACATCTCCCAAAGAAGAGGGAGGATCGGGAAGAACAGCAGCCCCGCCAGCGCGGTGACCAGGATCGGCCCGTTGCGGAACGCCGCCAGCGAGGAGCCCACCCACACGCCGAGCAGCGGCACGCAGACGACCAGCGCCCAGAAGACGCCCTTGAGCAGCAAGCCGATGACCCTCAATGAACCCTCCTGTCCTTTTCCCAGAGTACGCCCGGCGACCCCAGGACATTTCAGGGCAACCCGCCCGCCGTCCCCCATCACGGGGCCCAACTTCCTGCTATCTTTCAGCCTTCACCCAAGATGGACCTGGAGGCCCGGGATGCGCCTGCTCACCCTCACCCTCGTCGCCCTCGCCGCGATCGCGTGCACCAACAAGGACGACGGCCCCACCGAGACCGGGATCGACCCCACCGAGGTCGACGAGGACGGGGACGGCGTGCTGGCCGAGGACGACTGCGACGACAACGATGCGGCGGTCCATCCGGGCGCGGTGGAGGTCTGCGACGGCGTCGACAACAACTGCGACGGCGTCGCGGACGAGGGCGTGACCACCACCTGGTACGCCGACGAAGACGCCGACGGCTACGGCGACGACGCCGACGCGGTGGAGTCCTGCGACGCCCCGGCGGGCTACGTCGCCCAGGGCGGCGACTGCGACGACACCGACCCCGCCTGGAACCCCGCGGCCGTCGAGGACGACTGCGCCGACCCCAACGACTACAACTGCGACGGCAGCGTGGGCTACGCGGACGCCGACGGCGACGGCTGGGCGGCCTGCCAGGAGTGCAACGACGGCGACAGCGCGATCAACCCCGACGCCGCCGAGATCTGCGACGAGGTCGACAACAACTGCGACGGCGCCATCGACGAGGGCGTGACCGGCACCTACTTCGTCGACAGCGACGGCGACGGCCACGGCGACCCCGACCTCTCCACCGAGGCCTGCGCCCAGCCCACCGGCTACGTCGCCACCCCCACCGACTGCGACGACTCCGACAGCGCGGTCAACCCCGACGCCGTCGAGGTCTGCAACGGGCTGGACGACGACTGCGACACCCTCGTCGACGACGACGACTCCAGCCTGGACGGCAGCACCCGGTCCGACTGGTACGACGACGTGGACGGCGACGGCTACGGCGACCCCGACGCGCACACCGCCGCCTGTGACGCGCCCTCGGGCACGGTCGCCGACAGCTCGGACTGCGACGACACCGACCCCACCATCCACCCCGGAGCCCAGGAGGTCTGCGACCTCTACGACAACGACTGCGACGGCCTCACCGACGACGCGGACAGCTCGGTGGACACCTCCACGGGGCAGACGTACTACGCCGACACCGACGGTGACTCCTTCGGCGATGCGACGAACACGCTCCAGGCCTGCGCCCTCCCCTCCGGCTACCGCAGCGACCACACGGACTGCGACGACACCGACGGCGACGCCTTCCCCGGCGCGGCCCCCAACGACTCCGCCACCGCCTGCATGGCCGACGGCGACGGCGACGACTACGGCGACGACAACCCGGCCTCGGGGGTGACCGCGGGCACCGACTGCGACGACACCGACGCGACCGTGTACCCGGGCGGCGACGAGGACGGCGGCACCGGCACCGGCGCCGGGGACGGCCTGGACAATGACTGCGACGGCTACGAGGACGAGGGGCTCACCTACGGGTCGGGCGCCGACGGCGCGCTCACGGTGACCTCGGACACCAGCCTGGACGACGTCGGGGGCGGCTGCGCGGAGGTCACCGCGATCGGCGCCTCCAGCGTGACCGTGGACGACGCCAGCGCCTTCGGGACCGGCGACAAGGCCCTGCTCATCAACCTCCAGGGCGGCTCGGCGGGCACCAGCGCGCTGGGCGCCTGGGAGCTGCTGGACGTCGCCAGCGTCAGCGGCACCACGGTCTCCTTCGTGGACGCGGTGGGCAGACCTACGGAGAGAGCGCCAACACCAACCTCAGCGACCAGGACGTGGCCCTCTTCCGGGTGCCCCAGTTCACCGACGTCGACGTCTCCACCGGCGTGACCCTGACCGCGGGGGCCTGGGACGGCGCCTGCGGGGGCGTGCTGGCCTTCACCGCCACGGGCACGGTGACGGTGGACGGCGCCCTCTCCGCCGACGCGCTCGGCTACAGCGGCGGGATCCAGAACAACAGCCACAACTCCACCGGGGAGAGCGGCGAGAGCTACGCCGGGACCGGCGCCAAGAGCAACCTCAACAACCTCGGCGGCGGCGGCGGCGGCGGCAACCCGGGCAGCTCCTGCGGCAACTGCGAGGGCACCGGCGGCGGCGGCGGGCACGGCGACGTCGGGGAGCACGGCGACCAGTCCAACCCCACCGTGGGCGACGGCGGGGACGGCGGGATCGCCTATGGGGACAGCACCTTCGCCGCGCTCACCCTCGGCTCCGGCGGCGGCGCGGGGGCCCTGGACGACCCCACCGAGCAGGGCATCGGGGGCCATGGCGGCGCCGGGGGCGGCGCGGTGGTCATCCGGGCCAGCGAGCTGGTGGTCAACGGCACCCTGAGCGCCCGGGGCGAGGACGGCGAGATCGGCTGCGCCGAGTTCAGCGACTGGTGCGGCACGGCCAACTCCGGCTCGTCCCCCTCCGAGGCCGAGCCCGGCGGCGGCGGCGCGGGCGGCGCCGTCTACCTGATCGCCGACACCCTCACCGCGGGCGCGGGCGCCGTCCTCGCCGGCGGCGGCGACGGCCAGCTCTCCGGCTCGAGCTGGCAGCGGACCTCCGGGGACGGCGGCGACGGGCTGATCCGGCTCGACTTCAACACCCTCAACAGCCTCTCCTACGGCACCAGCGCCGCCGACAGCGAGGCCGACAGCGTCTGCGAGCCCGATCCGGGCACCCTCGGGACCCCGTGAGCCGAGGCGGTCAACCCGGCGTTTGACACGCCCTGGCCCCCGTGGAATCCTGACCGCCTGCTCGCCATGAAGGACTGCCGCGAGGGAGACGTGAGCCCCACCGATCCGAGCACGCTGGTCCCCCGGCTCCGCCTGTCTGACCGGCGTCGGCTGGTGGACGTGGTGACCGCCGCGGGCCCCGACGGGGTCCGCGCCTTCCTGGACGCGCTGCCCGGCCCGCGCGCCCCCTGGGCCGTGGAGATCGCGGAGCTGCTCCTGCCCGACCCCGCGCTGCGGGCGGCGGTCCTGCCCGAGCTGGGCCCCGCGCTGGCCGCCCTGGGCGACGAGCCGGTGTGGCTGCTGCGCGGCCTCGCGGTCGCCGCCCGCCTGCGCGTCGCCGACGGCGCGTTCACCGAGTCCGAGGGCCTCATCGCAGCCCTGGACCAGGCCGCCCGCCGCGTCGGGGAGCCGTTCTGGATCTGGCTCGCGCCCCTGCTCCGGGTGGAGCTGGCCCTGGCCCGCGGCCAGGCCGCCGAGGCCGCCGAGCGGAGCGCCGCCCTCCTGGAGCAGCTCGCCGAGCCCGGCGCGGTCCCGGGCGAGCCCAGCCTGCAGCGCCTCGCCCTGACCCACGCCGTGGTCGCTCTGGGCGCCCTGGGCCGCTTCAGGGAGATGGGCCTGCGCCTCAAGGCGCTGGAGCGCTTCGAGGGCGACACGCCGCTGCGCGCCTACCATCGCGCCGTGCTGGACCGGGTGCGGGGGCGCGCCGATCTGGCCACCACGGGCTTTCTCAAGGTGCTCGCCCTGGCGGACGACCAGCGGGACCAGGGCTGGTCCCTGGAGGCCGCGCTGGCCCTGGCCGAGCTGCAGCCCGCCGAGGCCGCCGCCTGGCTCGGCCGCGCCCGCCAGCTCGCCCGGGACGCCGACGACGCCGACGCCCTGTGGCGGGTGGCCCTCGCCGAGCTGCGCACGCTGCTCCACCAGGGGGACTACCACCGCCTGCGGAGTGGCCTGGCGCGCCTGGAGGGCCGCGAGGACGCCGACAGCCTCACCCTGCGCGCCGAGGCCCTCACCGCGATGTCCGATCCCGCCGCCCCCGACGCGGTGGCCGCCCTGATCCAGCACGCCGAGGACCAGGGTCTGACCGGGCTCGCCAGCCACGCCCACCTGCTGGCGGCCCAGCTCGTCGCCGCCCCCGCCGCGCGGGCCCCGCACCTGCGCCGCGCCCGGGATCTCGCCGAGCTGTGCGCCGACAGCGGGCTGCTGGGGCGGGCGCTGGCGCAGCAGGCCCTCACCCAGGCCGAGGTCGGCGACGCCGCGGACGCGATGGCCAGCGCCCTCCGGGCCGAGGACCTGGGCCGCCGCCACCACCGCCCCGAGCTGGTGGCCCTCGCCCAGCTCGCCAAGGGCGTCGCCGCCCAGGGCCTGGGGCACCCCGCCGAGGCCGAAGGCCACCTCAACGACTGCCTGGCCACCGCCAGCCAGTACGGCCTGCCCGCCGTGGCGGTCCGCGCCATGCGGGCCCTGGGCCGGAGCGAGGACGCCGACAACCTCACCGCCCGCATGCTGGGGGGCTGAATGCCGCACCTCACGCTCAGGCAGGATGAGCAGCTCGTGCTCGTCCGGGGGCACCTGGCCTCGGTCAACGCCCTGCTGGCCTTCGATGGCGCCGTGCTCACCGCGGACGCCGACGGCGTAGTCCTGCTGCGCGACGCCGACGGCGCGCTGGTCTCCCCGCCCCTGCGCAGCGCCGGGGTCCTGTGCGCCGCCGCCCAGCCCGACGGCAGCGTGCTCCTCGGCACGATGGAGGGGCTGTTCCGGGTGGACGCCCACGGCGTCGCCCCCATCGACGGCCTCGGGGGCTGGATCCCCGCGGTGACCGCTGGCGCGGCCGTGGACAAGCGCGGCCGGCTCTTCCAGGTTCAAGGTGGGCTCTCCGAGTCGTACACCTTCGAGCGCAAGCAGACCCACCTGTTCGCGGTGGACGGCGGCTTCATCGCCCGGGACCCCGTGGGCGCGCTGACCCGGCTGCGTGACGGCGCGGTCGCCTGGCAGCGGACCGACCTCGACGGCGAGCAGAGCGAGGCGGTCGCGGTGGCCGGCGCGCTCGTCCTCGGCGGCACGTCCGGGGCCCTGCGCCTGCTGGATCCGGAGACCGGCGAGACCACCGCCACCCTCGAGACCGAGGCCCCGGTCACCGCGCTCTGCGCCCACGGTGCGGGCTTCGCCAGCGCCCACGCCGACGGGGCCGTGCGCACCTGGAGCGCCGAGGGCGACGCGCAGGACACCTGGCGCCCGCCGGTGAACGGTGTCCGCACCCTGGCGTCGCTCGACGGGCGGCTCCATGTGGCTGGGGAGGACGGCGTCATCGCCGCGCAGGACCCCTCCACCCGCTGGCCCGTGGTCCCCCCCGGGGTCGCGGACTTCAGCCTCTCCCCCGACCGGCGCCGGGGCGCGACCGTCCACCGGTTCACGCTTCGGACCTGGAATCTCTCCACCCTCTCGCCAGAGGACGAGCGCACCCTGGACGAACCTGCAGGCGCCGTCGCCCTGGGCCCGGAGGCCCGCTACGTCGCCGGCTTCTTCGGGGAGCTGCGCCGTCTGGGCGGCCCCTCGGTCACCCTGGAGCGGCGCGCCGAGGCCCTGGCCGTGCAGGACGACGGCCTGTGGGCCCTGACCGGCGACGCCATCCAGGTGCTCGACCCCAAGAGCCTTGACCGGCGCGACACCCGCCCCGCCAGCGACTGGGAGGGCGCCGGTCTGGTGGTCCCCGGCGGCGGCTGGTTCGCCTGGCTGGAGGACGGCGAGGAGCGCGCCATCGCCTTCTTCGAGGGCGGCGCCCCGGTGCTCCAGCGCGGCCTTGAGGTGGACTTCGCCGAGGGCGCCCGCCCCCACCTCCGGATCGCCCGCCACGGCACACTGCGGACCGTCGACCCGTGAGCGTGGACCACGCCTGGCAGGACCTCCGCGACGCGGAGCTGGGCTCGGCCGACCTCTCCGGCGCCAACCTGCGGGGCGCCGACCTGCGCGGCGCCGACCTGTGGGGGGCCTCCCTGCGCGGCGCGGACCTCTCCTTCGCGGACCTGGAGGGCGCCGACCTCACCCTGGCCGACTGCGCCGGGGCCTCTCTGCGCGGCGCCTGGGTGGGAGACGCCATGCTCGCCGCCGCCAGCGGGCTCGATCCCGAGGGCGCGGTCTCCGAGGATCGGGACGGCTGGCTCAAGCTGCGCGGCCTGCTGCGTGGCCTCGCCGAGGGCGAGCTGGACGAGGACGACGCCGCCGAGGCCGCCCTCGCGCTGGGGGACCCCGCCGCCCTCGAGCTTGTCGGCGAGCTGCTGTTCGAGGCGGGCGCCCTGGAGCGGGCCCGCGCGGTGCTGGAGGCTCGGGCCCCGGGCGCGGCGTCCCTCGACGCCGCCCGCCTGCTGGCCCGGCTGCTCCCCCCCGACCAGGCCGCCGCCCTGCTGGCGGACCTGGGCTCCGAGGATCCCGCCGTGCAGGGCGATCTGGGCTGGTTCCTGTGCGCCGCCGGCCAGCCCGAGGCCGCCCTCCCCCACCTGCTGGCCGCCGCGAACGCCGACGTGCCCGACCCGGGCCCCTACTACGCCCTGGCCTCGATCCGGGCCGGGCAGCGCCGCTGGCGGGAGGCCCGCGCGCTGCTGGAGCACACCCTCGCCCTCGACCCGGACCACGTCGACGCGCGCCTGTCCCTGGGGGAGCTGCTCACCGGCCCGATGGCGACGCCGACCGAGGCCGCGGCGCTGCTCCCCCCGCTGCTGCGGCTCCGGCTGGAGGGGGACACGCGCGCGCTGCGGGCGGCACGGCTCTTCCTGGACGTCGGGCAGCCGCAGGCCTGCCTGGACCTGGTGGCGCGGGCATCGGGCCACCCGGAGGCCGCGCCCCTGAGGGAGGCCGCCGCGCGCAGCCTCGGGCGCGCCGTCGCTCAGGATGCCGATGAGGAGGGCCTCACGGAAGCCCAGGCGGCGACGCGGGCCCTGCTCTCCTCCGGCCAGCTCCCGAGCCTGAGGCTGCCCGCCGGCCTGCGGTCCGCCCCGGCGCTTCTGTGGCCCGACGGCATGGCGGCGGTGGTCGACGGCCCCGAGGGCGCGGGGGTGTGGGTGTCCTGGCCCGACGGCCGGGCGGCGCGCCCCACCCCGGGCTGGACCCTGGCGACCACCTACGCGGACGGCAGCCGGCTGTGGACCCTCGGCGCCGCGCTGCGCCCCCCGTTCGGGGAGCGGGGCGCGCTGGCGTCCGCGCTGCCCGAGGCCGCCGAGCCCCACCCCATCCTCCAGGTCGGGCTCGCCGCCGAGCTGCAGGGCCTGCTGCCCGCCGACACCGACCCCGCGCTCCGGGCGCGCATCCCGGACCTGGCCGCCTCGGTGGGGGCCCGCTTCGGCCTGACCGCCGAGGCCCTCCGTCAGGCCCCCGCCGGGCCGGTCATCGACGGGTTCGCGCCCACCCTGCTGGTGCGCGCGCACGGGGCGGACCAGGCCCTGCCAGAGCTGCCTACCCCCCGCCTCGGCCCCCTTGCGCTGCGGGACGCCTGGTGGTTCGTCACCACCGAGACCGACTTCGCCGCCCTGACCCTGGAGGGCCGGGTGCGCTTCAACCGCGCGCCGCCCGCCACTCCGGCGTGGCTCCCCGGGCTGGTGCTGTGGAACCTGCTGCGGCTCCAGGCTGCCCTGCGCGGCTGGGCGTTCCGGCCGCCGGAGGGGCTCTTGTGGCGGCTGATGGACCGGGTGATGGCGGGGCAGTTCGAAGCGGGCTGACGTCGGATCAACTACGCTCCCGGCGTGCTCCTCCACCTGCTCCCCGCCGCGCTGGCCGCCCTTCCGCCCGAGTGCCTCCCCCCGGAGGACGGCGGGACCGCCATCTACCTCCTCACCATGCCCCCCGGGGCTGAGCTGTACGCGCGCTTCGGCCACAGCGGCCTGTGGGTGGTCACCCCCGAGGCCGCCCGGCGCAGCGTGCCCGGCGGCACCGTCTACAACTTCGGCGTGTTCCGCCCCAGCCCCACCATGGTCAAGGACTGGCTGCGCGGGGAGCAGCAGTACTGGCTGGGGCGCTCCAGCTTCATCGCGACCCTGCGCCGCTACGAGGGCTGGGGGCGCGGGGTGGAGGCCCAGCGCCTGGATCTGCCGCCGGAGGTCGCCGACGCCCTCGCGCAGCAGCTCTCTGAGCTGGCCCTGCCCGAGAACGCCGCGTACCGCTACCACTGGCTCACCAACAACTGCGCCACCCGCCCGCGGGACCTGCTGGACGCGGCGCTGGGGGGCACGCTGGCCGCGCAGCACCAGGGCCCCTCCGGGGTCACCGCCCGCCACGAGGCCCTGCGCCACCTCGCCGTCGACGTGCCGGTGGCGGCGCTCATCGACTACCTGATGGGCCCGGCCGCCGACCGGGAGCTGAGCGCGTGGGAGACCTGGTTCATGCCGCTGGACATGCAGACCGGCGTCGCGGCCTCCCAGGGGCCGAGCGGCCCGCTGGTCGTGGCCACCTGCACCCTCGCGCCCCAGACCCACCCCATGCCGCCCGCCGCCCCGCCGGACCGACGGCCCGCCGCGCTGGGTCTCGGCGTGCTGCTCGGGGGCCTGACCGCCGCGATGGGGGGGCGCTGGCGCATCCGGCGCGCGCTGGGTGGCCTGCTGATGGCGGCGACGGGGCTGGTCCTCGGGGTGCCGGGGCTCCTGTCGGCGGGGCTGTGGGCGGGCTCGCCCCTGTGGTCGTCCTGGCGAAACCCGGATCTGGCCTTGGCCAACCCGCTGAGCCTGCTGCTGTTCCCGGTGGGCCTGGCGGTGGTCTTCGGCAAGGGGCTGACCACGGCGCGGCGCCTCAGCGGCCTCCTGCTGGGGGTCGCGGCGGTGGGTGTCCTGCTTTCATGGGCGCTTACACCGGATCGGGGTCAAGGGGGGTTGGCGCTGGCGATCGTCCCGGTTCTGACCGGGATCCGGATCATGGCGGGCCGGCTTTGCGCTTGCGCTACCCCGATCTCCGGAGCAAAGTGAAGGCGAAGTGGAACCCGGAGCGTTTCAGGTATGCGAAATCACACCCTCCTGATGACCGGCATCCTCGCATTGGCCGGGTGCTCCCCTGATTATGACCTCACGCCCAAGGGCGACAACCCCGAGGGCACCGACACGGGCGTGCCCTGTCCTCCCCAGATCCCCGACTGCTACGAGGAGGAGGAGGACACCGGCGAGCCCCCCGACACCGAGCCCCCCGAGGACACCGGTGAGCCCACCGACGAGGACCCCCCGGCCCGCCCGCCGGTCGCGGTCTGCGCGGTGGCCCCCAACCCGGTCACCCCGCCCTTCCAATCCGCCACCTGGGACGGCACCGCCTCCTACGACCCCGACGGCGGCACCATCGTCAACTATGTGTGGCGCCTGGCCCAGAAGCCCAACGGCTCCACCGCGCGCATGCCCTCCGGCTCCGACCCCATGCGCAGCCCCTTCACCCCGGACCTCGCCGGGGACTACATCGGCGAGCTGATCGTCACCAACGACGAAGGCCTGAACTCGGACCCCTGCCAGGTCACCCTGGAGTCCATCCCCGCCGAGGATCTGTGGGTCGAGATGTACTGGACCTACTCCGGCGATGACATGGATCTCCACCTGCTCGCCCCCAGCGGCAGCCCGCGCACCCAGACCGACTGCTACTACGCGAACTGCACCGGCTCGGGCCTGGACTGGGGCCAGCGCAGCTACGCGGGCGACAACCCGGTGCTCGACCTCGACGACATCCCCGGCACCGGCCCCGAGAACATCAACATCTACGACCCCGAGTCCAACGGCGTCTACACGGTGTTCGTCCACGACTACCCCGGCAGCGTCTACCAGCAGGGCAACCCGGTCACCGTGAACATCTACCTCAACGGCTCGCTGGCCTGGACCGACACCCGCACCATCACGGGCGAGGACAGCGACGAGTACTTCGCGCGCATCGACTGGGGCGCCGGTACCGTCACCGGCCTCTGATCCCCGCCCCGAGGGGATACACTGTCCCCTCGGAGGCCCCCCGTGTTCAGGATGAACCGCCGCCAGTTCGGCCTGCTCAGCGCTGCGGGTCTGCTCTGCCCCCGCCCGGCGCGGGCGGCGGTGTCCGCCGCCGAGCGCCGCTTCCTGTTCATCTTCTGCTCCGGCGGCTGGGACACCACCTTCGTGTTCACGCCGCTGGGGGACAGCCCCGACGTCGACACCGAGCCCCGGGCCACCACCGCCACCGGCGGCGGCATCCCCTTCGTCGACGCGGCCTCCCGCCCCTCGGTGCGCCGCTTCTTCGAGACCTGGGGCGACCGGAGCTGCCTGATCAACGGCATCGAGGTGCAGTCGATCACCCACGAGCGCTGCCGCGAGCTGATCCTGACCGGGCGCAGCAACCTGGGGGGCGACGACTGGCCCTCCATCCTGGGCGGCCGGGCCCCCGGCGCCCCCAACCTGCCCCACCTCGTGCTGGCCGGGCCGGCGTTCACCCGCGACTACACCGCCCAGGTCGTGCGCATCGGTGACAACGGCCAGCTCCCCGCGCTGCTGACCGGCGACGCGCTGCGCGACGCGAACCTCCCCGGTGCGGTGCCCGGCCCCGAGGTCCAGGCCCTGGAGGAGGCCTTCGTCCGCCGCCAGCTCCTGGGCCAGCTCGACCCCGCCGGGGGCGGCCAGCAGCAGGCCTTCCTGCGCCAGTACGCCCAGGCCCTCGGCGACGTGGAGGTGCTCGCCGAGAACGCCAGCCAGCTCTCCCTGGAGCCCCGCTTCCCGGACTGCGAGCGAGACATCGTGGCCGACGCCGCCACCGCCATGGACTGCTTCCAGCTCGGCCTGAGCCGCTGCGCGATGACCCGCTACAACGGCTGGTGCGATGAGGGCTGGGACACCCACCAGGGCCTGGAGCTGCAGGACATCAACTTCGAGGACCTCTTCGCCTACCTCGGCCAGATCCAGGAGGAGCTGGCCCGCCGCACCGGCCTCTCGGGGCGTCCCCTCTCCGAGGAGGTCGTCACCGTGGTCTTCTCGGAGATGGGCCGCGCCCCCCGCTACAACGCCTGGCTGGGCAAGGACCACTGGACCTTCACCTCCGCCCTGCTCATCGGCGGCGGCGTGGCCGGCGGCCGGGTCATCGGCGCGGTGGACGACCACGCCCTGGGCCAGCCGGTGGACCTCGCCTCCGGGGAGGTCCACACCAGCGGCACCCGCCTGCTGCCCGAGCACCTGGGCGCCACCCTGCTCGCCCTCGGAGACGTCGACCCCGGCGACTACACCGGCGGCGCCGAGCCCATCGCGGCGGCGCTGTCATGACCGCCCTGCTGACCCTGCTGCTGGCCTGCAGCGGGCCCGAGCCGGACACCGCAGACCCCTGCGTCCAGGGCGACACCCTGACCTGGGCCAACTGGGGCGACGGCTTCTTCGCGACCTACTGCCGCGCCTGCCACTCCGCGACCACCCCCGACCGCAAGGGGGCCCCCGCGGGCGTCGACTTCGACACCTGGCCCGAGGTCGTCGAGCAGTCCGCCGCGGTGCGCTCGGCGGTGCTGGAGCGCGGCACGATGCCCCTGGGCGGCGGGGTCCACGCCGAGGACCTCGACCGGCTGGCGCGCTACCTCGACTGCGCCACCGCCGAGGGCGAGCCCGCCGACGACCCGGTGCCCTGGTCCACCTTCGGGGAGCCCGAGTGGGACGCCGCCACCCTGGAGGGCCGCCTGTCCGACGCCCTGGCGCTGGGCTTCCCCACCGCCCGCCCCCTCATCGACGCCTACCTGGCGCTGATGGCCCGGGGCGACGACACCTGCCCCGGCGACCCCCGCCAGATCACCGACGTGCACCTCTACGGCTGCACCGCCGAGTCGGGCGTCACCTACAGCGGCATCACCGAGTTCATGGAGGAGCCCTTCACCGACGGCGACCACGAGATCCTGGGCCAGGCGGTGGTGGGCGACGCCCGCATCGACGCCCCCGAGGGCAGCTTCCTCCTGGGCGGCCACTTCGGGGAGTACGCCGGGGTCAACACCGTCACGGGCGAGCGCCTGGTCCAGTGGGAGCTGCAGGGCACCAGCCTCTGGTCCGGCGGCGAGGGCTGGATGGTGGACGGCTACAGCGCCCTGCTGCGCGCCGAGCACGGCTGGCTGGACAGCGGGCGCTTCGTCACCCTGAGCGGCGCGATCAGCTATGGCGGCGTGTCCATCGACTTCTCGGAGGTCGCCCTTCACGAGGACACCTGCGGCTGGGCCGCCGAGGGGCTGCTCCTGCTGCGGGACCCCAGCGGCGGCTGGTTCAGCGCCGCGCTTGAGCCATGCGCCCCCTGCGTGGCGCTCTCCTTCGAGGGGGAGCCGATGCCTGAGGACCTCTGCCCCGACCTCGCGCCCCTGGCCGAGGCCCTGGTGGGGGAGACGCCATGATCGTCCTGCTCGCCCTCTTGTCCTGCGGCCCCGTCGACCTCCAGGAGGCGCCCCCCGCGCCGACGATGCTGGACGGCCCCCGCCTGGCCCGCCGCCTCAGCCTGGAGCTGCGCGGCACCCTGCCCACGGTCGAGGAGCTGGACGCCGCCGCCGCCAGCGAGGACGGCTGGCGCACCCTGCGCGACGCCTGGCTCGAGGACCCCCGCCTGGAGGACCGCCTGGTCGAGCTGCTGGGCCAGCGCTGGCACACCCGCGTGGACACCTTCGACATCGAGGCCTTCGACTACGGCCTCGACCCCATCGAGGAGTACCGCTTCGAGCGCTCGGTGGGCGAGGAGCCCCTGCGCCTGATGGCCTACGTCGCCACCCAGGACCTGCCCTGGCCGGAGATCGTCACCGCCGACTACACCCGGGCCAACGATCTGCTCGCGGACATCTGGCCCCTGAGCTACCCGGCCGACGCCGAGGGCTGGCAGGTCGCCCGCTACACCGACGGGCGCCCCGCCGCCGGGGTGCTGGCCACCAACGGGCTGTGGTGGCGCTACAACACCAACGAGTCCAACATGAACCGGGCCCGCGCGGCGGCCATCTCCCGCCTGCTGCTGTGCGAGGACTTCCTCGCCCGCCCGGTCTCCTTCGCCTCCGATGACCGCAGCCTCAGCGGCGACCCCGAGCTGGCGGTGCGCACCGACCCCTACTGCCTGGCCTGCCACGCCTCCATCGACCCCCTGGCCGCGTCGATGTTCGGCTTCTGGTGGCTCTCCCTGTACTCGGTCGTCGAGGAGACCGCCTACCACCCCGAGCGGGAGCCCCTGGCCGAGGAGGTCCTGGGCACCAGCCCCGCCTGGTTCGGCGAGCCCATCGCCGGGCTGGCCGACCTGGGCGTCCACGTCGCCAACGACTCCCGCTTCCTGACCTGCACGGTGTCGTCCACCGCTGAGCTGCTGTGGCAGCGCCCGGTCACCCTGGCGGATCAGGGCACCCTCGACGCCCTGACCGCCACCTTCGTGGACGAGGGCTGGCGCATGAAGCCGCTGCTGGCCGCGATCACCGAGACCGAGGCCTACCGCGCCGGGGACGCCTGGGACCTCGCCGAGGCGCGCGGGGTGCGCATGCTCACCCCCGGGCAGCTCGCCTCGGCCCTGGAGGACCTCACCGGCTTCCGCTGGGTCCAGGAGGGCTACGACCAGCTCGACAACGACACCCTCGGCTTCCGCGTGCTGGCCGGCGGGGTGGACGGGGTCAGCGTGCTGCGCCCCGCCGACCAGCCGGGGCTGACCTGGGCGCTGGTGGCCCGACGCGCCGCCCAGGGCGCGGCCGTGCACGCGGTGACCCACAAGCTGCCCCTCGCGCCGGATCCCCAGGGCCTGTTCCGCCACGTCGACCCGGGCAGCCGGGCGGGGGACCCGGCCTTCGACGACGAGCTGCGCGACCTGCACTGGCGGCTGTACGCCGAGCCCGCAGAGGACGCCTGGCTCGCCGCTGTCCGCGAGCTGTGGCTGGCGGTCGAGGCCGTCGAGGGACCCCAGGGTGCGTGGACCGCCACGCTGAGCGCGCTGCTCCGCGACCCCCGCTTCCTGACCCGATAGGGGCCACCCCGCCGACGCCCGTGCTACCGTCCGTCGGTGCGCGCGCTCTCCGCGATGATGGTGCTGGCGACAGGCTGCGTCCCGGTGGCGCTCAGCCCGCCGCCCACCCATGTCCCGCCCGGCGTCCACCGCGAGCACGGCGTCTCCCTGTCCGCCGGCACGATGTTCGAGGCGAACGCCGGGAGCACGCCGTACTTCTACCCGCAGTTCCCCATGGGCGGCGCCCAGGTGTTCATCCGGCAGGAGATCTCTCCGCGGCTGGACGTGGCTGGCGTGGTGTACCTCAACCGGGGGGCCGGGGCCGGGGCGACCGTGCGGTTCTGGAGCGTCCGGGCCGACCGGCTCTCCGTCGGGCACACCCTGAGCGCGGGCGCCTCCTACGCGGCCGGCGGCCTGCCGGTGCAGTGGACCTTCCGGGAGGCGGCCACCGTGCACATCCAGCCCACGATCGGGATGGTCTACAGCCCCTTCGACCTGTTCGGGACGAAGCCGGTGCTGCTGCAGTTCCCCGTGGGGATCACCGCGCACGCCCCGCCAGCGCCCACGCCGTTCCGGAACCTCACGTTGGAGGTGATCCCCGAGATCCGTCAGACCGCGGAGATCCCGGGAGGCGCAGGAGAGCTGGTCACCGGCGGCACCTTCAACGGCTCGATCAGCCTGATGGTCAGCGCGTCGCGGTAGTCCTCTCGGGCTGACGATGATCAGGTCATGTTGAATGTCATGCTTATGTAAGTATGCGATTAAGCAAAATTATGATAAAGATCACTATGATGGGAAGTGTGAATGCAATTGGGTAAACCCGGAGAATCCAGCCAATGTCAGCCAACAACGAGGGGTCCAGCATCGGCCGCTACGACGTCGTAGCGACCATCGGGGCGGGGGCAACGGCGGACGTCTTCCTGGCGCGGCACCGGGAGCTGGGGACCCGGCATGTCCTCAAGGTGCTCCGGGAGAAGAACCGAAGGGCAGCGGCGCGGGCGCGACAGGAGGGTCGCCTGCAGGCGCGCCTGAACGACCCGGGCATCGTCCGCATCCACGACCTGCTGCACCTGGACGACGGCCGCATCGCCCTGGTCATGGACTACGTGCCCGGTCCCAGCCTGGAGGCCTGGCTCCAGCAGCGCTCCCTCACCATCGCCCAGGTCGACCACCTCGCCCGGGAGCTGATGCGCGCGCTCGCCTACGCCCACGACACCGGGCTGGTCCACCGGGACATCAAGCCCGCCAACATCCTGCTGGATCGCCGGGACGACGCGCTCTATCCGGTGCTCACCGACTTCGGCATCGCCAAGCTGGTGGACCCGGAGCCGGGGCTGGGGCTGACCCGCTCCGGCGTCACGATGGGCACCCCGCGCTACATGGCGCCGGAGCAGTTCAAGAGCGCCCGGCGGGTCGACCAGCGCGCGGACATCTTCTCCCTCGGCGCCGTGCTGTACCGCATGATCGCCGGGCAGCCGCCGTTCCTGGGCCAGGGCATCCTGGAGGTCTACGAGGCGGTCAGCCGGGGGCGCTACATCCCGCTGCCCGAGCTGTGTCCCGGCACGCCCGCGCGCATGGTCCACGCCATCAACAAGGCCCTGAAGACCGACCCGGACGACCGTCCCAGCGACTGTCGGGAGCTCCTGGAGCTGTGGGCCGGCTCCCCGCAGGCTGCGGCCGCGGAGGTGAAGGTCAGCCCCGACCTCTGGCCCGAGCCCGCCGGGCGGTCGGAGAGCCTCCGGATCCCGCAGGACGTGTCCGAGGTGCTGCCGACCCAGGTGGATCCCTCCCTGGCCCGGGTGTCCCTCACCGAGCGCTCAATGGAGCTGGGCACGTTGCGGGCCACCCTCCAATGGGCGAAGGCTCCTCCACGCAGACGCTGGGCCGGGGCCATCCTGGGGGCCGGCGCGGCGCTCGCGCTGGTCGGGTTCGCGGTCGGCGCGACCACATGGCTCACCGCGCACGGGCTCCCGACGCTGACGTCTGAGGTGCCCATCCGCGCCACGGTCCAGGACGCCGGGCCCGTCCTCATCGCCGCAGCTGAGCCAGAGGAGCCCGCCGCCGTTGAGGAGGCCCCCGTCGCTCAACCGGTCTCCCCCAAGAAGGCCACCCCTCGTCCTGCTGGCGATCTGGTGGACAATCGCGTCGCCCGTCGCCCGACCCCGTCCGCCCCGCCGCCCGACGACGACCTGCCCGCGCCGATCGTCATCCGGCTGACCACCCCGACACAGCCTGCGCAGGAGCCCGCCCCGGTGCCGGCCGTCGCGGAGGTCATCCCCCCCGCCGAGGAGCCGGCGCCGACCCTCGCCACCGTCCGCGTCGACGGGGAGACCCCCATCCGCCTGCGGGACCCCTGGGGCGGCACCCTCCCGGCGGGCCCGGTCCCCCCAGGCACCTACAAGGTCCTCGCCTGGTTCGGCGAGCAGCCCCTCCAGGTCGCCGAGCTGACCCTGGCGGAGGGCCAGCAGGTGACGCTCCACTGCGAGCCCGCGCTGCGGCTCTGCCGGTAGCCGCTACCCGCCGTAGTGGGCGCGCAGCACGTCCTTCTTGGTGATCGTGCCCAGCACCCGGCCGTCCCGCACCACCGGCACCAGCGTGATGTGGTGCTCGACCATCAGGGTGGCGATCTCGTCGAGCGGGGCGTCGAAGGGCACCTTCTTGACGTCGGTGGTCATGATCTCGCGCACCGTGGAGGCGGTGATCTTCTCCAGCTCGGTCTTCGTGCGGCCGGCGCCGATGGGGATGAGCGCGTCGATGAAGGCGATCATGGTGGGCAGGTGCACCTGCTTGTCCTGAAACACCAGATCCATCGAGGTCACCACGCCCACCAGCTTGCCGTCCTTGACCACGCAGGCGCCGTCGACGTCGGCCTCCAGCAGCTTCCGGGCGAGGTCGCCCACGGAGAGGTCCGGGCTGACGAGCAGGGGCTCGCGGTTCATGATGTCGATGGCGTGTTGCATGCGGGACTCCTTCTACGGACAGCGCGTTTGCAGGTTCCATGCCACGCCCGAGCGCGGCGAGGGCCCCTGCGCGAGGGGCGACGGTAGCAGATGACACACCCCGCCGTGTCAGCTCACCCATCAGCCCCCGAAGTGGTCACCCCACCAATCCTTGACGGGGTCGGTCATGGCCTCCCAGGCCTTGTCGTCCCGATCGCCGGTGACGGAGAAGATGACCATCGCCACGAGCAGCAGCACGGCGAGGATGCGCGCGGTCAGGTCGGGGGCGGGCTCTGGCTCGGTGCTCATCGAACAGCAACCTATCCCGTCGGGGACGGGCGCGAAAGGGGCCCGATCGGTTAGCGGGTCGGCCATGAGCCGCGCAGATCGAGACCTCGCCGCCGCGTCGCTGATGGCCGACGCCCTGTTCACCGCGCCGCCTGTCGACGGGCCCTGGCTGGTGGTGGATGACCCCACCGCAGCGGTCACGACGGTGCTGGAGCAGCGCGGCCAGCCCTTCGCCCGCTGGGATCGCTTCGCGGGTGGGCTGTCCTCGGATCCCTCCCCCGAGCCCCCCGCCGGGCCCTTCGGCGCCGTGGCCATGCGCATGAACCGGGCCCGCGAGGTGCTGGAGTACGCCCTGCACGCCGCCGCCGCCCGGGTCGCGCCCGGCGCCCCGCTCTACCTCTACGGGGCCAACGACGAGGGCGCGCGCTCCGCCGGCAAGCGCCTCGCCCCGCTGTTCGCCGAGGCCGAGACCGTCGAGACCCGCCGCCACTGCCGCCTCTGGCGCGCGATCCGCACCGAGGAGCCCGCGCGCGGGGCGCTGGCCGACCACCGTCGCGAGGTCACCCTGCCCCTCCCCGGCGGCGCGGTCACCCTGGTGAGCTACCCCGGCGTGTTCGCCAAGGGCCGGCTGGACGACGGCAGCCGACTTCTGCTCACCGCCCTGGCCGACGCCCCGCTGGGCACCGTGCGTCGGGCCCTGGACTTCGGCTGCGGCCTGGGGGTGCTCGCGCTGGGGGTGCGACAGCGCTTCGCCGAGGTGACCCTGCACGCCCTGGACGCCGACGCGGTCGCGGTCGCCGCCGCCCGGGAGAACCTGCCCGGCGCGTCGGTCGCGGTGGGCGACCGCTGGGGGGCCCTCGCCTGGCTGGACACCCGCGCCGGGGGCTACGACCTCATCGTCTCCAACCCCCCGCTGCACCGGGGCGTGACCCTGGAGCTGGGCTTGCTGAGCGACTTCGTCGAGGGAGCGGCCCGCGAGCTGACCCCCGGCGGCGCGCTGATCCTGGTCACCCAGCAGCACCGCGCCGCGCACCGCGTCGTGGAGGAGCACCTGGGCACGCCGCAGCTCCTGGCCGAGGACGGGCGGTTCCGGGTGTGGCTGGCGCGGAAGTAGGAACCCCCTCCCCTCCCATCCTGTCCAACCTGCCATGCTCCTCACCCTCGCCCTGCTCGCCGCCCCCGCGCACGCCAAGTCCTGGTGCGCCACCCCCCTCGTCGTGCACGAGTGGGGGGTGCAGGTCTTCGACGCCCGCGGCCAGGCCCAGGCCGGCGTGCCGCTGCCGCCGTGGTTCTACACCCTCCCCCCCAACCCGACCGAGGTCGCCGAGCCGGTCCGGGGCCTGCCCCCCGACAACGGCGAGCGCGCCCTGCCCGTCCTCCAGTTCTACGCGGGGCGCAGCTACGGCAGCCCGGTGGCCGTCGAGGTCGGCTTCACCCAGGGTCAGGCCAGCGCCTGGTACCCGCAGGTCGATCGCTACACCCCCGCCCGCGTCGCCAACGGCCCCGAGGCCGCCGAGCGCCGCGCCGCGCTGCTGACGGCGAGGGCCGAGCAGGGCGATCTCCAGTCCATCTTCGAGCGCTCCCAGGGCGAGAACCCCCTGCTGCCCCCCGACCCCACCCGCCAGCTCGCCTGGGACGCGCTCGCGCTGACGCCGGAGTCGGACCACGGCCAGCCTCTGCCCACCGATGTGCCCTGGGTGCAGCAGCTCCGCGAGGTGGAGGGCGCCCTCTGGGTCCAGCAGGGTGAGGCCATGGAGCGCTTCCTGTTCTACGAAGCCGAGACCTCCGAGTCCCCCGCTGTGCGCATCGAGCGGATCGAGGACGGCCGGGAGGGCCACGTCAAGGTGGTCAACACCTCGGACTGGCCGATCTACGACGTCTTTGTCGTAACCAACAAAAACGAACAGCGTTCGGTTTTCTACGCCCCGGCCATCCCGGCGGGCCGCTCGGCGGGCTTCCTGCTGAGCGAGCACACCCTCGACGACCCCGCCGCCTGGCTGCGCACCCGGCTCCTGGAGCGGGACGACCCCCTGTCGCGCTACAGCTCCATGATGGGCGACGGCGAGTGCGTCATGGGCCGCGACCCCGCCGTCCCGGTGGAGCGCGCCGAGGGCCACGGCCTCTACGACGCCGAGATCGACGTCCTGCTGGACGTCTGGGGCGAGCGCTTCTTCGAGCAGCCGGGCACCACCGTCGTGTACCGGGAGTCCACTGTGTCCCTGGACGCGCTGATGCCGCTGTCCATCTACACCGACATGACCCGCTTCGTCGTGCTCAACCGCACGGGGCTGGTGCTGTGGGAGGGACTGGATCTCGATCCGGCCCCGTGAGAGGGTGGCGATGTCGGGGGACATCGTGGTGAATCCCCCTGTCGCGAACGGCCTGCCGGAGCGGTCCCGATGCCCGTCCCCTACCCCGCTCAGCCTGAGGGCGTCCCCGCCGATCTGGCCACCCCCGGACCGCGCTACAAGCGCCACGCCTGGGCCGCGACGGCGGGGCTCATCGGCTTCCTGACGCTCTACCTGGGGCTCATCGCCTGGCTGTCCTACGTGTCCTGGCTGTGGATCTCCAGCGCCTTCATCTATGGGGGGCGCTCGCTGCTGGGGCTGGTGCTGGCCGTCCCGGCGCTGTTCCTGGTGACGTTCCTGGCCAAGGGCCTGTTCTACGTGCGCCGCGGCTCCCCCTCGGGCCTCACCGAGGTCAACGAAGACAATCAGCCCGAGCTGATCGCCTTCCTGCACCAGATCGCCGACGAGGCCGGCGCGCCCCGCCCCTACAAGGTCTATCTGTCGCCCCGGGTCAACGCGGGGGTGTTCTACGACCTCTCCTTGCGGAACCTGATCCTGCCCACCCACAAGAACCTGGAGATCGGCCTGGGGCTGGTCAACGTGCTGACCCTGGATGAGTTCAAGGCGGTCATCGCGCACGAGTTCGGGCACTTCGCCCAGCGCAGCATGCGGGTGGGCACCTGGGTGTACCTGTCCAAGCAGTTCGTGGGTGATCTGATCTCACGTCGGGACGCGCTGGACCAGTTCCTCCAGCGGATGTCGTACATCGACCTGCGGGTGGCCTGGATCGCCTGGACCATGCGCATCGTGGTGTGGTCGCTGCGCTCGGTGCTGGACACCGCGTTCCGGGGCGTGCTGCTGCTCGAGCGGGCGCTCTCCCGGGAGATGGAGCTGCAGGCGGATCTGGTCTCGGTCTCCCTGACCGGCAGCGACAGCCTGGTCCACGCCCTGCACAAGCTCAGCGCCGCGGACCAGGGCTTCGCCCGAGCCTTGCAGTTCGCGGCGCTCGAGGCCCACAAGAAGCGCCCGGTCGAGGACGTCTTCGCCGTGCAGTCCCGGGTGATCGAGCGCCACGCGGCGGTCATCGACGACCCCGACTTCGGCCGCACCCCCGCCCTGCAGGACGACCGGGCCGCCCACCGGCTGTTCAAGGCCGGGCTGGCCGAGGCCCCGCGTATGTGGCAGACCCACCCGCCCAACCACCAGCGCGAGGCGAACGCGAAGCACCGCTACGTGCCCTCCGTGCTGGATGAGCGCTCGGCCTGGGTGCTGTTCCAGGACGCCGAGCGGCTGCGCGAGGACCTGACCGCCGGCCTGTACAAGGATCTCGACGTCGCCACGGTGCCCATCGCCCAGAGCCTGGAGCGGCTGGACGCCCAGTTCGACAAGCCCCACCTGGACCGGCGCTATCAGGGCGCCTACCTGTGGCGGCCCCTGAGCCTGCACGCCCGCGAGGTGGACCAGCTGCTGCCCGCCCCCACGGATCGGGACCGCGAGGCTGTGCTGGCCGCGATCGACGCCCTCTACCCCGAGTCCCTGGGGGAGGCCCTGAAGGCGCGGCGCGAGCTGGACGAGGAGATCGTGGCCCTCAAAGCCCTCAAGGAAGGCGTGCTGCAGGCGCCGGGCGGGGTGCTCACCCACCGGGGCCGCCAGATCCCTCGCGCCGAGCTGGACGACGTCATCGATCAGGTGACCGCCGAGCGCGGCGCGCTGCGCCGGCGCATCCACGCCTATGACCTGGAGGCCCGCGGCGCCCACCTGGACGCCGCCCGGCTGCTCGGCGGGGGCTGGGATGCGACGCTCACCGGGCTGGTCGAGACGATGCACTACGCCGAGCACACCGCCGCCGACCTCGCCGACGCCAACGGCCTGACCGCGCACATCTTCCGGATCGCGGTGGCGGACAAGCACCTCAGCGGCGCCGAGATCCTCAAGCTCCTGGACGCCTCCCGGCAGGTGCTGATCGCGCTGTCCCGCATCGACGACGAGCAGCGCAAGGGCCTCTCGCTGTCCCCCGAGGTGCTCGAGCGGCTGGGGGTCGCGTCCTGGGACGAGCGGCTGGAGGGGCTGCGGCTGGGGACACCCTCCCGGCAGGCCTTCGCCGAGGGCTGGCTGGAGGCGATGGAGTCCTGGGTCAACGCCTACACCGACGCCCTGGAGTCCCTGGCCGCCGCCGCCCTGGAGCAGCTCGTGGCCACCGAGGCGAAGCTGGCCGACGCGCTGCGGGAGGGCGCCGACCCGGGCCAGGCCCCCCCGCCCTGCGCCACGCCGACGCACTACCCGCGCCTCTGCGAGGGGGACGCCCGCCCCCGAAGCGCCACCCTGAACGTGTGGGATCGCTTCCAGCTCGCCGACGGCCCGCTGGCGGCCACGGCGCGCTTCGGGGTGGCCTCGGCGGTGCTGCTGCCCGCGCTCGTCGCGACCGCCACCGTGGGCCAGGCCGAGGTCCACGTCCACAACGGCCTCAGCATCCCGGTGGACGTCAAGGTGGGCGAATCCAGCGCTCGGGTGGGCCCGCACCGCACGGTGGTGGTCTCTCGGGGCGCGGGCACCTTCGAGGTCGTGGCCACCGCCCCCGACGGCCGCGAGATCGAGCGCTTCGAGGCCGGACTGCCCAAGCCATTCTCCGAGGCGATCTACAACGTCGCCGGGGCGGCGCCCCTGGTCCGCTGGGTCGCGGTGTACGGCAACCGCAAGGAGACGCCGCCCAAGATGCTGGGCGCCCCGCGCTGGCTCCAGGCCGACGCCCAGTTCATCTTCGAGGAGCCGCCAAAGTCGGTCAGCACGAAGTCCGGCGGCGCCACCCGCACGGTCATCAGCGCGCTCGATGATCTGCCGCCGAACCAACAGCTCAGCTACCTGGAGCCCGAGGAGACGGCCACCGTGGCCCTGGTCCACGCCCGCTGGGATCCCCTGGGCCAGGCCGACACCCGCTTCTGGCTGAACGTGGCCAGCGACGCCCCTGAGTTGGAGCCAATCGTCGCCGAGCGCATCGCGGAGGACCCCCATACCGCGCTGTCCACGCTCGAGCTGATGCGGGTGCAGATGGACATCGCCTCCCCCGAGCGCCGCGCCGAGCTCTGCGCGGGCCACCACGCCCGCGCGGCCGAGAACCCCGACGACCCCGACGCCATCTACATGGACGTGCGCTGCATGCCCGACGGCCCTGAGCACAACGCGGCCTACATCGCCGGCGTCGAGCGCTTCCCCGAGCACGCCTGGATGAACTGGGGGGCGGGCTACGCCCTGATCGTGGCCGAGCGCTGGGACGAGGCGACCGCCCGCTACGAGGCGCTGCGCGCCCTGGAGGAAGCGGCGCTCTTCGAGCCCGCCCTCTCGGTGAACATCGCCCGGCTGCGCCGGCTGGGCGCCCAGCACCCCGAGGCGGTCCCCGTGGAGGATCTCGGCGAAGTGGGTCCCTTCCTGGACGCGGCCGCCAAGGCCGAGCGGGGCGTCTCCCCCGGCGTGGACGCCCCGGCGGTTCTGCACGGCGTCCAGATGCTCGTCAACGGGCAGACCGAGAAGATGATGCGGCTGGGCACCCTCAGCGAGGGCGATCGGCGGTCCTTGATGCTGCTGGCGGTGGGGGCGGGGGTGACCAACCCCGAGCTGATGCGGGAGCTGCGACCCCTGCTGGAGGCCGGGCAGTTCACCACCCCGCTGGCCTGGACGGCGCTGGGGCTCGCCGTGCGGGAGGGGGTGGACCCCGCTGCCCTCGTCGCGGTCATCGAAGCGGAGCAGAAGTGGCCGGCAGGGCAGCTCGCGCCCCTGCTCGACGTCGAGGCCCTGCGCGCCGACCCCGCCCGACTGGACGCCCTGGCCGAGGGCCGGGACCTCATGAACCGCGGCGGCCTGCGCATGCTGGGGATCCTGCTGCTGGGGGACGACGCCCCCGAGCACTGGCGCGCCGAGGCCCGCGCCCTGCTCTTCGCCTTCGATCGGCCGCCCGTCCCCTGAGTGGACAGATCCTGTCCACCAAGTGCGGACAGTTCCTGGCCTTTCTCCTGCATCGAAGCGCGATAGACTGAACGCCCTTTCAGGGTGCTTCTCGGATGCGTCACGCTCGATCGGTCCAGCTCGCGGTGCGGTCACCGGCCCCCCAGCCGCCGCCCACGCCCTCTCCGCTGGACCGCCCCGCCGCCGGCCGGCGCTTCCTGGTGGCCCACCTGCCCTGCTTCCGGCTGGAGCGCTGCGGCTGGCAGGCCGACGACCTCGCGGTGCTGGTGGCCGAGGAGAAGAGCGCGCTGCGGGTGCAGGCGGGCACTCTGGCGGCGGCGCGGGAGGGCCTTCGGCGGGGCATGACCGTCAGCGAGGCCCGCGCGATGTGCCCGGACGTGCGCGTGGAGCTGGCCGAGCCCCCCGAGGTCGAGCGCGCCGACCTGCACGACCTCGCCCGCCTCTTCGAGCGGCTCTCCCCCAACCTGCGCGCCCTGCCCCCCCAGGCCATCGCCGTGGAGCTGACCGCCCGGCTCAAGGGAGGCGAGCCCGCCGCGCTGCGCCGCGCCCGCGCCCTGCTGGAGGACCTCGGCCACGCCTGCCGGGTCGTGATCGCCGACGACATCCGGGGCGCGCTGGCCCTGGCCGCCTGGTGGCCGGACGACGCGCCTCTGCGCGACACCCTCGTGCCCCCCGGGGCCCTGGCCGAGGCCCTCGCCGCGCTGCCCGTGGCCGCGCTGGGCCCCTCCCCCAGCCTGCTGGACCGGCTGGAGCTGCTGGGCCTGCGCCGCGTCGAGGACCTCGCCCGCCTGGACGCCGCCTCGCTGTCCGGGCGCTTCGGGGTGGAGGGCCTGCACCTGCACCGCCTGGCCCGGGGTGTGCCCGCCGACGACCCCCTGGACCCGCCCCCGCCCCCCGGGGCGCTGACCCTGCGCCGCCAGCTCCCCGACCCTACCGCCGATCTGGGCGCGGTGCTCCACGTCTTCACCGAGCTGTGCGAGCGGCTGTGCGTCGCGCTGCGCGCCCGGGAGCAGGCCGCCGTACGCCTCCAGCTCCGCCTGACCCTGGAGGACGCCGAGCCCTTCTCCCTGCCGCTGCGCCTGGGCACCCCCCGCCGCGACCCCCGCGCCCTGGTCGATCTGGCCCACAAGCGCCTGGAGCGGGTCAAGCTGGAGGGCGCGGTCGAGGGCCTGACCCTGGAGGTGCTCGAAGCCTGCCCCTTCCTGGGTCAGCAGCAGGGCCTGCTGGACCGCAGCGGCGCCCAGGAGCCCCTGGACGAGCTGCTCGCCCGCCTCTCCGACGCCCTGGGCGAGGCCGCGCTCTACTGCCCCGCGCTGGAGCCCCGCCACCGCCCCGAGCTGTCCTGGGCCGCGCGGGCGCCCTCCCCCCGGGCCATGCGCCGGGGCAGCCCCCCGCTCTCGGCCCCCGCCCCCCGCCCCGCGATGCTGCTGCGCGAGCCCCAGCCCCTGCGCGTGCGCCTGGGCGCTGACGGCCGCCCCCGCGCGGTCGAGGTCGACCAGCACTGGCGCGAGGCCCGCGCAGCCCGGGGCCCCGAGCGCCTGGTCGGCGAGTGGTGGACCGAGGCGGCCTTCGACCGGGACTACTTCCGGGTCGAGCTGGAGGACGGCCGCGCCCTGTGGCTGTTCCACGACCGGGTGGGCGGGGACTGGTGGCTGCACGGGCTGTGGGATTGAAGGGGTGAGCTACGCCGAGCTGTGGTGTCAGACCGCCTTCTCCTTCCTGGAGGGCGCCTCCATGCCCGAGGAGCTGGTCACCCGGGCCGCCGGCTTGAGCCTGCCGGCCCTGGGCGTCTGCGACCGCGACGGGGTCTACGGCCTGGTGCGGGCCTGGAAGACCGCCCGGGACCTGCCCGTCGAGGTGCTGCACGGCGCGCTCCTCACCCTGGACGACGGGCACGGCGCCGCCGGCCCCGAGGTGGTGGTCTACGCGATGGACGCGGCGGGCTGGGGCAGCCTCTGCGAGCTGCTCACCCGGGGGCGGGCCGACCAGCCGAAGGGCAGCGCGCTCCTGCCCCTCAGCGATCTGCTCTCCCGTAACGACGGTCTCATCGGCATTGTGGACGGCCAGTGGTCCGCGGAGCCGCTGGCGGAGGCCCTCGGAGACCGGCTCTACGTGGCCACCCACCGCCGCCTCGCCCCCGAGGACGGCCCCCGCGAGGCCCGCGCCCGCGCCTTCGCCGCCCGGGTCGGCCGCCCCCTGATCGCGGTCAACCGCGCCCTCACCCACAGCCCCGAGCGCCAGCGGGTCCAGGACGTGCTGACCTGCATCCGCCACCGCACGACCATCGACCAGGCCGGGCTGCTCCTCCAGCCCAACGGCGAGCGCCACCTCAAGGCCCCCGAGGTCATGGCCGGCCTGTTCGCCGACCAGCCCGCCTGGCTGGCCCGCACCCTGGAGGTCGCCGCGCGCTGCGGCTTCCGCCTGGACCAGCTCCACTACAACTACCCCCGCGAGGTCGTGCCCGAGGGCCGCACCCCGATGGAGCACCTGCGCGCGCTGGTCGACGAGGGCGTGGCCTGGCGCTGGCCCGAGGGCCCCACCCCCACCCTGCGCCACCAGATCGCCCACGAGCTGGACCTCATCGACGATCTGGACTTCCCCGCCTACTTCCTGACGGTCTATGACATCGTCCGCTTCGCCCGGGAGCAGGGCATCCTCTGCCAGGGGCGGGGCAGCGCGGCGAACTCGGCGGTGTGCTTCGCCCTGGGCATCACCTCGGTCGACCCCTCCCGGCAGCGGCTGCTGTTCGAGCGCTTCATCTCCAAGGAGCGCGGCGAGCCCCCCGACATCGACGTGGACTTCGAGCACGAGCGCCGCGAGGAGGTGCTCCAGTACGTCTACAACAAGTACGGCCGCCACCGCGCCGCGATGGTCAACGAGATCATCTCCTACCGGCCGCGCAGCGCGATCCGCGACGTGGGCAAGGCGATGGGCCTGTCCCTGGACCAGGTCGACCGGCTGGCCAGGAACCTCGACTGGTGGGACCAGGGGGAGATCCAGCCCGAGCGGGTGGCCGAGTGCGGCATCGACCCCGCCGACCCCCGGGTGCGCCTGAGCCTGCACCTGGCCAATGAGATCCTGGGCTTCCCCCGGCACCTGTCCATCCACGTCGGCGGCTTCGTCATCAGCGAGGAGCCCCTGCGGGAGCGCTGCCCCATCGAGCCCGCCTCGATGGAGAACCGCACGGTGCTCCAGTGGGACAAGGACGACATCGACGCGGTGGACTTCGTGAAGGTGGACTGCCTGTCCCTGGGCATCCTCACCGCCATCCGCAAGTGCTTCGAGCTGGTGGAGCTGCACCACGGCCGCGCCCTGACCCTGGCCACCATCCCCTCCGAGGACCCCGAGGTCTACGAGATGTTCTGCCGCGCGGACACCGTCGGCGTCTTCCAGATCGAGTCGCGCGCGCAGATGTCGATGCTCCCCCGCCTGCAACCGCGCTGCTTCTACGACCTGGTGGTGGAGGTCGCGATCGTACGCCCCGGGCCGATCCAGGGCGGCATGGTCCACCCGTACCTGCGGCGGCGCGACAAGACCGACCCGATCACCTACGCGCACCCCGCGCTCGTGCCGATCCTGGAGCGCACGCTCGGCGTCCCGCTCTTCCAGGAGCAGGTGATGGCGATGGCGGTCGCGGTGGGCGGGTTCAGCCCCGGGGAGGCCGACCAGCTCCGCCGCGCGATGGGCTCGTTCCGCAAGCGCGGCGGGCTGGAGGTGCTGGTCAAGCGCCTGATCACCAACATGGAGGAGCAGGGGCTGTCCCGGGAGTACGCCGAGCAGATCGCCAAGCAGATCATGGGCTTCGGCGAGTACGGCTTCCCCGAGTCCCACGCCGCCAGCTTCGCGCTGCTGGTCTACGACAGCGCGTTCCTCAAGCGCTACTACCCCGCCGCGTTCACCGCCTCGCTGCTCAACGCCCAGCCGATGGGCTTCTACAGCGCCCGCAACCTGGTGGACGGCGCCCGGCGCCACGGGGTCGAGGCGCGCCCGGTGGACGTCACGGTCAGCGACTGGGACAACACCCTGGAGCCCGACGGCCGCGCGGACCCGCTGCGGGGTGGCACCGACGGTGAGGCCGCCCGCGGGGTGGCCCTGCGCCTGGGCCTGCGCCAGATCCACGGCCTGGGCGAGGAGGCCGGTCGCCGGATCGAGGCCGCCCGCGCCGAGCGCCCGTTTGAGGGCCTGGCCGACCTCGCCCGCCGCGCGCAGCTCGACCGCCGGGAGCTGACCGCCCTGGCCCGCGCCGACGCCCTGGCCGCCTTCGGGCTCAACCGCCGCCAGGCCGCCTGGGCGGTGGAGGGCCTCATGACCCGCAACACCCCCCTGCTGGCCGGGCTCCGGGTCCAGGACGACGACGCCCCCATCCCGGCGGCCACCCCCCTGGAGGACCTCCAGCAGGCGTACCTGGCCACCGGGCTCTCGCTCTCCACCCACCCGGTGGGGCTGGCCCGGGAGGAGCTGGACCGCAAGCGGGTGCTGCGCATCGCGGACCTGGCCCACTACGACGCCGGGGACACCGTGCAGATCGCGGGGCTGGTGGTGAACCGCCAGCGCCCCGGCACCGCCAAGGGCGTGCTCTTCATGACCATCGAGGACGAGACCGGCATGGCCAACCTGGTGGTGTGGCCGAAGCTCTACGAGAAGCAGCGCCGGGTCATCCGCCACGAGAAGCTGGTCATCGTGGCCGGGCGCCTCCAGCGGGAGGGCGACGCGGTCAGCCTGCTGGCCCGCAGCTTCGCCCCGCTGCCGCTGGGCGAGATCTCATCGCGGAGCCGGGACTTCCGCTGAGCGGAGCCGCCGCATGACCCGCTGCTGCTCCCCGAAGGTCGCGGCGTGGATGGCCTTGCGCAGGCGCCGCGCGGCGGGGAGGCTGCTGGACGCGACCGTGGTCCAGCGGGCCCGGCTCAGGTAGAGCAGCAGCGACGGGCGCGCGGAGACCACCATCACCCCGGGCAGGCGCGCGCCGGCCAGCTCGGTCAGGCCGACCAGGGTGCCGGGGCCGTGGACCTCGTTCGGGTCGTGGTCGGCGGCGCGCAGGGTGCGCAGCGCGCCCTCCGCGACCAGCCAGGCGCCGCCCTCCTCGGCGCGGCTCTGGAGCGCCCAGCCCAGCAGCGCGCCCTGGGGCACCTCGCGGGGCTCGAACCAGGCGTCCAGCTCGCGGTCTCCCCCCAGGCGCTTGAGGGCGGCGGCCAGCGTCCCCTCGGCGCGGGCGTGCCCACCGGGGGCGGTCGGGGCGCGCAGCTCGACCATGTGGGGCTGCCACCAGCTCCCGGAGGCGAGCTGCCCGTCGACACGCCAGGCGCTCTGGGTCAGCAGGCTCCCCAGGCCGCGCACGGCCGCTGCCTCCAGCGAGTCCAGCGCGCCGGGGCGCAGCCGACGGAGGGCGTCCAACGCCGAGACGTCCAGCACGCCGACGCGGCAGGGGGTGAGCGCGGTCAGCTCGCCGATCCGGCGGCGATCGCCGAACAGCGCACCGCCGCCGATCAGCTCCCCGGCCCCCAGGCGCACAACCGGCCGCTCGCCCGCGCGCAGCTCCGCCAACCCGGACAGCACGATCCCGACCGCGCCACGCCCGGAGAGCGCGCCGGACAGCGCCACGCCCGCTTCGAAGGACGCCACCTGGAGGGACCGCCGCATCGCCTCGAAATGACCGGCGTCCCTTGATATCCTCCACAACGGCAGGAGCCTCAGATCGTCGACCCAGAGCGACGCGGGGCGTCGCTCATGTGCCGGCTTCATCTGCTCGTACACCATGCCTGGCCTCCAGCCACAGCCACCGTACTTGATTCCCCCGGGGGATTACAGCCTCAGTCCCCCGAACGAGGGACTTCTCAACGTCATGTTAAGATAAAGGCTGTGGGGGGTTCTGCTTCTCAACAGGATGAAACAACAAGGAAACCGAATGACTCAGTACTTCGTCTCCGCTGATCATACCCTGGGCAGCCAGGTCTACGCGGACACGCCGGCCGACGCGGCGCAGGAGGCCGCGCGGGAGCTGCAAAGCGCCCCGGGCACACGGCTGTTCGTCCGCTGGAACGTCGCGTTCCACCCAACGGTCCCGGACACATGGCTCGCCGCGACCCTGGAGGAGGTCGACGTCCTGGCGGGGTGGGTCAGCGCGGAGGAGACGGAGGCCGCGCCGCCGCCGAAGGAGACATCCAAGGGCGGGGCGGCGCCGAAGCCCGCGGTCGCCGCCGACGCCGAGGCTCCGTCGGCCGCCGATACGGAGGCTTCGCCGGAGTCTTCGCCCAAGCCTTCGCCGGAGCCTTCACCGGAGCCTCCGCCGACCGTCGAGGAGAAGGCGTCGCCCGAGGCCGCAGCGGCGGCTTCGCCGGAGGCCTCGTCCGAGGCTGCCCCAGCCGCCGAGGCGTCGCCCGAAGCTGACGCAGAGGCCTCGCCGGAGGCTGTGCCCCCCAAGAAGACGTCGTCCAGGAGCGGCTCGGGCCGGGGCCGCCAGAAGTCCGCCTCCAAGGCGAAGGAGAGCTGAGCCCTCCAGGCCGCGCTGCCCGAGACCTCGCCCCTGCCTGCAGAGCGTCGCCGTCCCGATCCTTCAACCCGGCCCGGAGGTCAGCGGCGGCGCGTCAGCACGCCTGCACCACGACGGGGTCGCGCAGGATTCCCATGAACGCCGCTCGAAACCCCGGGCGGGGCTCCAGCATCCAGTCCACACCCCCCAGCCCGGTGCGGCATGATGACTGGACCCCTGCGGACGATGGCCCCGGCGCTGCTCGCGCTGGTCGCCGGCTGCGGCCCGACCTGCGAGGCGGGCTTCCTGGAAGGCTCGGACGGGAACTGCTACCCCTACGACGCCCCGCCCGACGACACCGCCGTCGACGACACCGCGCCGATCGGCCCGATCGACCTGGACTGGGGAGACCCCATCACCACCCTGGGCAGCGAGCGGATCTCGATGGCCGTGGAGTGGATGGACGCGGTCATCCTGGAGGGCGGCGCGCTGGGCGTGGTCGTGGGCCAGGGCGGCTTCGCGGTGATCTCGATGGACGACGCGAGCGTGCTCTATCAGGAGGAGGCCGAGCGCGGGTACCGCGTGGACCTGGACGGCGACGTCGCCTGGATCGCCACCCGTCAGCACGGCGTCTTCCAGCTCGACCTCTCCGACCCGGAGGCCCCCCGCCGCGGGCCCCGCTTCGAGGTGGGCGCGGGCTACCACGAGGACATCTCGGCGGACGACGGGCGCGTCCTGATCGGCGGGCAGGAGAGCGGCGCGCTGTTCTACGACGACACCGGCCGACGGCTGGGCCAGATCCCCGCCGACTACGCCTTCGGCGTGGCCCTGGACGGCGATCGGGCCCTCATCGCCGACGGTGCGGTGCTGGAGCTGTGGGACGTCTCCGACCTCGCCGACCCCCAGCCCCTCGCCCAGGCGCCGCTGCCGGCCACCGGGCGGGACATCTCGTGGAGCGGAGGCCGCGCGGCGGTCGCGCTGGGCGGCGCGGGGGCCATCGCCTTCGAGGTCGACGACGACGCGCTCACCGAGATCGGCACCTTCGCGCTGCCCGGGTCGGTGTTCTCGGTGGCCCTGGACCGCGAGCTGCTCTGGATCGGCGCCTGGGAGGTGGTCGGGCTGGCCTGGCTCGGGGAGGGCGGCCCGGTGATGCTGGGGCACGAGCGGCCCCACCAGAGCGCGATGGGCCTCACCGCGCGCGGCGGCAAGGCCCTGGTCGCCGACTGGCAGAACCACACCGTGATGGAGGCCCAGGTCGGCCTCGCAGGCCCCGAGCTGCACCTGGCGGATCGCATCTGGTTCTCCGAGGGCGGCGGCGAGCGCCAGCAGGTCACCCTGACCAACTGGGGCGCCTTCGATCTGAGCCTGCACTTCCAGGACGCCCCCGGGTTCGCGCTCTCAGAGGTCGACTTCACCATCGCCCCCGGGGACAGCGCGGTCCTGCAGATCGAGGCCCTGGAGGGGACCGACGGCGTCCTGGCCTTCACCAGCGACGACCCCGACGAGGAGGAGGGCCAGGCCCGGCTGGAGTTCGCCCGCTCGACCCTGGGTCAGGTCCACCCGGACTTCGAGCTGCCGGGCTTCGTCCACCCCGACACGCAGACCCGCCCCTACCGGCTCTCCGAGAACCGCGGCCGGGTCACGTTCCTGGCCTACTGGACCACCTGGTGACCGGTCTGCAGTCTGGAGGTTCCGGACATCCACCCCAGCATCGCCGCGCCCTTCGAGGGGCAGGACCTCGACGTCTGGCTCATCAACGCCGGAGAGCCCTTCGAGCTGGCCTACGACTTCATGGGCGAGGCAAACACACCTTTGCCCGCGCTCCTCGACACCTCTGAGTCGGTGTACGGATCCTACAACTGGAATGATGGCGCCTACGCGCCGTTTCCCTTGCAGGTCGTCGTCAACAAAAACGGTATTATAACCTATATCAGCCGTCAGTACAACGCCGACGCGGCGAGGGCTGCGATCCAGCAGGCGCTGGACACCGAGTAAGATTTCGTGACAGGGAAGGGTCAATTGTTGGAAGATAAGGTACCCCTCTCCTGACACTGGTTCTCCTTCGCAACCCTGGAGATCCCGTCTGGGAGTCCAGGTGCAGACCAACCCGTGAGCCTTCAGTCCGACGACTCTGGCGATACCCTCCCCCGCGCTCCCTCGGGCGTGTTCTCCCCCGCTACACCCAGCGACAAGGCCTACGCCGAGATCGCCTCCTTCCTCAAGGATGTCGGGCAGTCATCGCTGTTTGACTACTACGGGCTGCCCCGGGACGCGGACGACGGCGCCATCGCGGACGCGATCCTCGCCCGGCGCAAGTGGGCCCAGTCCCAGCAGGCCAACCCCAAGTTCAAGAACGAGGCGCGCTGGCTCATCCGCAACCACGGCCTGGTCCAGCGGGTCCTGCTGGAGCGCCGAAAGGCCTACCTGCGCCAGGTCGAGAAGCGCAAGCTCAGCCGCAACCTGGAGATCCTCAGCCTGTTCGTCCGGGGCACGATGGCCACCGGGCGCCTGTCCCCCGAGGCCGCACGGGCGGTTCGCGAGGAGGCCAAGAAGCTCAGCATCCCCGAGTCCTACGCCGACAAGCTCATCGAGAAGCTGGCCGGCGAGCTGGGGGTCGTCCTGGAGCGCAGCAAGCCCCCTGAGGGCCGGTCGGGGCAGCGCCGGAGCGTCGCCCAGGCCCTGATGCGCAGCGTCCGCGACATCGTGGCCCGGGGATCGCTCACCCCCGAGGAGGTCAACCACCTGCTGGAGCAGGGCCGCCAGCGGGGCATGGACGAGCAGAGCCTGCGCGCCCTGGTCGAGCGGGTGGCCGCGGGCGCCGAGGAGCGCCGCCGGGACGCGGACCTGCCGATCCCGGCCCCGCCCACCAACGCCAAGCAGGCCACCCTGGACGACGAGATCCGCAGCGACGCCATCCGGGAGATCGTCGACACCGTCCGGGGCGCGATGCTCCAGGGCATCCTGAGCATGTCGACGCTGCGGTCCGTGCACCGCCGGGGCGTGCAGCTCGGCCTGGACGCCCGCACCGTCGAGCTGCTCGTGGCCGAGGCCAAGCGCGCGGGCGAGCAGGCGATGGACGGCCGCCTCGACCCCTACGCCGTGCTCAACGTCGACCCCGACATCGACGAGGATGGGCTGCGGGAGGCGTACCAGGACATGCGCCGGTGGGCCCTGGGCCTGCCCTCCCAGTCCGAGGGCGCCCGCGCCTGCGTGCTGCTCGACATGGCCTGGACGATGGTGCGGACCCCCCGTGCGCGGGCCCGCTACGACGCCCGGCGACCGGATCGCGGCGCCGAGCGGTGACCCTCTCCCGTTGGCTCGATCCCCTCCCCGCGCCACGCCCGGGGCTGGTCGGTGACGTGACCTGCGACGTCGTCGTCATCGGCGGGGGCCTCACCGGCGTCTCCGCAGCCCTGCGGCTGGCCGAGCTGGGGGCGGACGCGGTGCTGCTGGAGGCCCGGCAGGTCGCGATGTCCGCCACCGGGCGAAACGCCGGCTTCATCCTGCAAGGCACCGCCGAGCGCTACGACCGGGCCTGCGCGCTGCTGGGGCGCGCGCGCGCCTCGGAGATTCATCGGTGGACCCTGGAGAACCACCGCCGCATCGCCGAGCGGGTGGCCTCGCTGGGGCTGGACTGCGGCTACCAGCGCCGGGGCAGCCTCCAGCTCGGGGACACGCCCCAGGAGGAGCACGAGCTGCGCGCCTCCGCCCGCATGCTGGTGGAGGACGGCTTCGAGGCGACCCTGCTGGAGGGCGACGCGCTGCCCGCCGTGCACCGGGACGCCGGGTACCACCTGGGCCTGCTGCTGCCGGGCGACGGCGCGGTCGATCCGGCCCGCTTCGTGCGGGGGCTTGCCGATGCGGCCCACCGCGCCGGCGCGCGGCTCTACGAGCGGACCCCCGTGCTCACCCTGGACGCCGCCGAGGCCGGCGCGGTGGTGGCCCACACCCCCCAGGGGGAGGTCCACGCGGCCCTCGCGGTGGTCGCCACCAACGCCCGGGTCGCCGAGCTGCTGCCCTGGTTCGCCGACAAGGTGGACCCGGTGCGCGGCCAGATGCTCGCCACCGCCCCCCTGCCCCTGCGCTTCGATCGGCCCATCTACGCCAACCACGGCTACGACTACTGGCGGCAGGACGAGGCCGGCCGCCTGGTGCTGGGAGGCTGGCGCAACCTCGACCCGGAGACCGAGCGCAGCACCGAGGAGATCCTGAACGACGCCATCCAGGCGCGCATGACCCGCTTCGTGGCGTGCACCTTCCCCGACGTCGACGTCCGGATCACCCACCGTTGGGCGGGGATCATGGGCTTCTCACGGGACGGGCTGCCCCTGGTGGGCCCCGCCCCGGGCGCACCGGGCGCGGTGGCGGGCGTGGGCTACACCGGGCACGGGTTCGGGTTCGCCGCCCTGGCGGGGGACGCGCTGGCCGAGCTGGTCCTGGAGGGGCAGCACCCGTTCTGCGAGGCGCTGCGCCCCCGTCGGCTGGACTACTGACCGCCCTTGCAGAGCATGCGGCCGTCGTCCTGACCGATGCAGTTGACCGAGGTGCCGCCGCGCACCGGGCCGTAGGAGGGGCCGTCGGGCTTGAAGTGGATCTCGCAGTCACCGGTCAGACCGGTGAGGGTGACCATCTCCTTCTTGATGTCCCCCTCCATCTTGGGGCCGCCCTTGGTGCAGATGGCGACGACCTTGGTGAAGCTGTGGTTGCCCCTGACGGAGATCTCCACGGTCTCGGCGGGGTTGGGCGGCGGCGCCTCGACCGTCGGCTCGGCCGCGACCTCGGGCTCCTTCTCCTTCTTGCAGCCGCCCAGGGCCAGGACGGACAGGGCGATCACGAACGCAGCACGCATGGGGACACCTCGTGGGGTTGAAGTCGGTTGAGGTCTATCATACCGAACCGCGTTGAAGCCCGGATCGTCGCGCTGGCAGCGGGGGGGCGGCCATGTTCACGTCAATTCACCCCAAACCGGCGAGGTTGTGGACGCGCACCCCCGGCCAGGAGTTGACGCCAACACGCCGACATGACGGCTGCTGGGGCGCGCGGCGCTTATCGCGACGAAATCCTTGGGTGGTAAACGAAGCCTCACCCATCCTTGAAGGAAGGGACCCCTCCAGGTCCCTTCCTTCGCTCACCTTCGGCTCGTTGACCATCCCCCGGGGTCTCGCCCTACGGGCGCCGGGCGACCAGTCCACGGTTCATGGAGGGTCCGTATCAGAGATCTGCGCGCACGCCCACCAGGGGCAGCAGACCGGGGCCCGAGACCGTCGCGGCCTCGCTGTAGTCGTAGCTGTAGACGACATACATCTGGTTGTTCTTCGACGGGACCCAGCCCAGCTCGGCGTAGCCGGTGAGGGTCCAGCGGCGCAGGGCGATGCGGCGCTCCAGCAGCAGGTCCAGCTTCTGGTAGTCGGCCAGGCGCGCGCTGTTGACCGCCCCCAGCACGGGCTCGTAGCGGTCGGCGTCGCCGCTGTAGGTGGCGCTGGTGACGGGGGTGTAGGGCAGCCCCCGGGCGTAGCGGTAGCGCACGCCGCCGGTCCAGCCGGGGCGGAAGTCCCAGGCGCCGACGAGGTTCACCGCGAAGGGCTGGTCGTAGTCGAACAGCACCCCGCCGCGCTCGGCGTGCCCGATGGTGAGCGCGCCCCAGGCGAAGAAGCGCTCCCGCAGGCGGTAGCGGGTGGTCAGCTCCACACCCCAGGCGTAGCCGTCGGCGGCGTAGGCCGCGCCCACGGGGGGCTCCACGATGACGCCCCGCAGGCGCTTGCCCCAGGCCTCCGCGCCGATCTCCCAGCGCTCGGCGACGGCCAGGTCCACGCCGACCACCGCCTGGTCCGCGTGCCCCACCCCCAGGTCCGGGTCGCCGGTGACCGGGGAGAGCGCGTCGAGGGTGGGCGCCTGGCTGTACCGACCGGCGGCGGCCTTGAGGGTGAGGTCCTGGGCCAGGGTGTAGCGCACCAGGGCCCGCGGATCGACGCCCACCCCCCGGGAGCCGCTGTCGAACTGGACGCGCAGGCCGGGGTGGACGTGCAGCCGCTCGGTGGCCCAGCGCAGCTCCGCCCAGCTCGCCACCACCACCCCGGCGGCGCGCTCGTCGACCGGCACCCCCAGGGCCAGCAGCGGCGCCTCGGCGGCCAGCTCGGGGGAGGGCCGGGTGGCGTCGCTGGTGCGGTCGACCAGGGTGGCCCGCAGCTCCAGGCCGGTGGCCACCCCCAAGGACTCGCGGGGTCGGAACGTGGTGTCGTTGCGCAGGAAGACGTAGCGGTCCATGCGCCGCTGGCTGGCCTCGGCGGCCACCGCGCCGTCCCAGCGGTCCCGAACCAGCGCCAGCGCGGTGCGCGCCTCGGCGCCTTCGAAGCTGTCCTCCACCCGCACCGAGACCGAGTGGAAGGCCCGGCTGTAGTCGAACTCCGCGTTGGCCTCCTGCTCCAGGGGGTCGAGCAGCGCGGTGTCGCCGACGTAGCGGCCGTAGGCGTCCCCCGCGCCGAACACGGTGACCGCGAGGTGGTGGTCGGCCGAGCCGAGATCCTGGTCGTAGCGGGCCAGGTAGTCCCAGAACACCGGCCAGAAGGTGTACTGGTCGCTGCCCCGGTCGTAGAGGTCGGCGAAGCTGCGCCGCCCCGAGGCTGAGATCACCCCCGGCCCCACGGGCGCGGTGAGGTAACCCCCCGCCATGATGGCGTTCATGCCCACCCCGCCGTGCAGGCGCTGGGTGTCCGGGCGGCGGCTTGTGGTCCAGACGATGGCGCCGGTGGCGTCGCCGTAGGGGGCGCCGAAGCCGGAGGGATAGAACGCGATCTCGTCGATGAGCCGGGTGTGGTAGACGGACGCGTACTGCTGGAAGTGGAAGAGGTAGGGGATCTCCACCCCGTCCAGGAAGAAGCGCGACTCGGAGGGGTAGGCCCCGCGCACCACCACGTCGCCGGCCGTGGGCGAGTACTCCGGCGTGGCCGCCACCCCGGGCAGGGCCTGGAGCAGGCGCACCGGGTCGCCGTAGGTGCCCGGGACCTTCTCCACCCGCTCCCGGTCGAGGATCTGGGCGGAGATGTGGGGCTCCTGCCGCCGGGACTCGACCACGATGACCATCGGCGGCTCGGCGGGCTCCAGGAAGACCTTGAGGGGCTGCTCCAGCGGGACCTGGACCTCCAGGAAGGCCGGCTCGTGGTCGCTGGCGTAGATCGCGACCGCCCAGGTGCCCGGCGCGAGGTCGACCGAGAAGGCGCCGCGCTCGTCCGAGACCAGGGTCTGGTCGCCCACCTCGACCAGGGCGCCGGCCAGGGGGTCGCCGGTGCCGCGCTCGCGCACATGCCCGCTGAGCGGATCCGCCCACGCAGTGCTCAGGAGGAGCCACACGCCGATCACCGCAGCTCCAGCACGACGCGCGCGCCCTCGACCTCGGCGAGCGGGCAGCGGCCCTCGGTGATCCAGTCCAGGCGGAAGGCGACGTCGGGCGCGCCGCAGTCCGGCTCCATCTCGGAGAGGTCCGCCGCGGGGCTGAGGTCGGTCAGCGCCACCCCGGCGAGGTCGTCCGCGCGGACCAGGGTGGCGCCGTAGAGCCCGGGGTCGAGGGCGGCGTCCACCCGCACCAGGCGCTCTTCGTGCAGCATGAAGGGGCCGTCGTCGCCGATGGCGCCGTCCACCCAGACCCAGCGGTTGCCCCCCGCGCCGTCGAGGGTCAGGGCGAGCTGGCTGTAGACCCCCGGGTCGGTGGGGGTGCGCTCGACCACGGCGCCCTCGTCGAAGACCAGCTCCTCGGCGAGGACGTCGGCGGCGACCTCGGTCAGCTCCAGGAGGGTCCCTTGCCCGTCCGCGGACATCCAGCGCGCCGTGTGGCCGTCCTGCACGCCGCCCAGGGTGAGGCGCAGGACCTCGGCGGCGCCGTGGGCGACCGGGGTGCCGGAGGCGGCGCGCCGGGCGGCCAGGGAGACGTCCTCGAACGGGCCGACCTCGGACCGGGAGACGTCGAGGGCGTCGGGCGCGACCCCCACGCTGACCTGGGCTTCGTAGGTGGCGCCGTCCGGGGCGGTGACGGTGAGCCCAAGGGTGTCGCCGTCAGGCACCTCGACCCCCCAGCCCTCCCCCAGGACCTCGCCGTCGAGGGTCCAGGCGAGCTGGGGCGCGGTCTCGTGGTAGAGGCCGAGCCCGCTCCAGATCGCCGCCTCGGCCTGCCCGTCGACGACGCCGAGGGCCGCGATGCGGAAAGGCCCGAGATCCTTGCGACTCACATCGAAGGGCGGCTGGCAGGCGGCCAGGAGGAGCAGGAGGGGGAACGCCCGGTTCACCCCTGCGGGTTATCCGGCGGCGGCCCGCTGCACCAGCGCGACGAGCCAGAGCGCGTGCCGGGCCATCATCTCCAGGCTGGTGAACTCCTTCTCGGACTCGGGCGCGAAGTACCCGGTGCCCACGTTGGCGATGGGCACGCCGTGATCCAGGAAGGGATCGACGCCGGTGCCGCCCCGGATGGGGCCCCGCTGGGGGTCCACGCCGACCGACGCCCCGGCCTCCATCGCCCAGGCGACGAGGTGGCCGTGGGGGGCCAGGCGCGGGCCCATGTTGACGTACTGGTGGGCGGCCTCGGCGGCGTGGCCGTGGGCCTTCGCCTGGGCGGTGAGGTGGTCGATGCGCCTCTGGAGGCCCTCGGGGGAGAAGTCCCGGATGCGGACGTCGAGCCGCAGCCCCTGGTCGTCCCGCAGGATCCGGATGGGCGAGGAGTAGCCGTCGTAGCCCTCGCTCTCCTCGGCCAGCAGGGTAAAGCCGGGGTCGGAGGCCAGAAAGGCCGAGACGAAGCGCAGCGCGGCCTCGGCGCCGGGCAGGGCGCGCGCCGGGGCGGAGGGGTCGGCGGCGAGGTGCCAGGACGCGCCCCGGGGCCGGTGGGGATCGACGACCTTCGCGACCGCCGCCCGCAGCGCAGCGCCGCCGTCCGCGGCGACCCAGGTGAGCACCGCGTCGCACTCGCGGACGGGGTCGGAGTCGAAGCCGGTGAGCGTCAGCGCGGCGGGATCGACGCCGTCGGCGCGGAGCTGCTGCAGGATCTCCGCCGCGAAGCGCACCGCGCTGCGGGAGCCCTCGGCCTTGGCCGTGGCGCCGTGGGTGTTCACCCCGCCCAGGTGGAGGCGCAGGCGCGCGCCGGACGCCTCGGGGCCTGGGGTGACGTCGAAGCGCACCGCCCCCATCGCCGCGTTGAAGTTCTCGACGTTGATCTCGAAGGGAAGGATGCCGTCGACGGTGTAGCCGTGGGCGACGCCCTGCTCGGCCAGGCGCGCGGCCAGGCCCTCGACGGCCTCCATCCGGCCGCACTCCTCGTCCGGGCGCCCGATGAGCAGCAGCGGGGGGTGCTCGATCTCCGGCGCCTGGCGCAGGAGGCAGGCCAGGGTCATGAGGTGGGTGAGGCCCAGCTTGTCGTCCAGGCCGAACGGGGCGACGCCGGGGCCGTGCACCAGGGTCTGCCCCAGGAAGGGCTCCACCTGGGGGTAGGTCTCGACGCTGACCACCAGGCCGGCGTTCTCGGCGTAGGGGATGGCCCCGCCGGTCCAGCCGGGGACCAGGCGGAGATCGTCGGTGGCGGCGGTGCCCAGCGCCGTGTCGATGTGGACCATCAGGGCCATCGGCGGCTTGTCCGCGCCCGCGCCCCGGCCGGGAAGCCGGGCGATGACGTTGGCGAAGTCATCGCGCTCGACCGCGGCACCCTGCTCGGAGAAGAAGCCCTCCAGGAGCGCGGCGAGCTTCTTCTGTCCCGATGTGGTCGGGATCGTGGGAGAGCGCTCGTCGCTCTGGCTGTCCACCGCGACGATGCGTCGGAGGTGCGACAACGAGAGCGTGGCGATCTTGTCTTCGGAGAGCTGCGGGACAGGCATGGGCGTTGACCTCCTTCCAGGGGAGGCCGTCTATTGCGTCACGGCGGCGCTGTCAGGGGGCGCATCAGGCCCCCTGTCAGAAGGTGACCCGCGCACCGAGGCCCAACGCCCACTTCCGGTCGCCGAGATCCACGTTCGGGACGCGGCGCATCCCGGTGCCGAACAGGGAGACCGTGTCCCCGAGATCATAGGTGACCCGCAGCTCGCTCTCGGCCAGGCCCAGGCAGGCCGCGTTGTCCCCGAAGGGCACGAGGTGGTTGTAGTTGAAGTGCAGGCGCTCGCGGTTGTAGGCGAACCCGAACGCGAAGCCCGCGCCGAGGTCCCCGTACAGGGCGCGCTCCCGCCAGTCCCCTGCCCCACCCAGGCCCAGGCCCAGGGTGAGGTCGAACTTCTGCCAGCGGCCCAGCACGTCGAACCCCGCCACCGCGCGGCCGGTCCAGTCGCCGCTGGCCTGCCCTCGCACGTCAGCGGTCAGGAAGACGTTGCGCCGGGTGGTCAGGCGGGCCCCGAAGCCGCCGGTGAGGTCCCCCGGCATGCCCAGCGCGAAGCCCTCGACCGAGGCGCGCACGCGGGGGAGCTCGGGCTCCTCGATCACGGCCTCCGCTTCGGCTTCCGCTTCGTGCTCGTGGATCTCCTGGTGGATGTGGACGTGCGGCGGGCTCGCATAGGCGAGGCCGGTCAAGGCGAGAAACATCATGGCGACTGCTCCTGGAACACGCGCCCGCGAGGGGGGCCGGTGTACCGCTACGGACACCGGACGCGACCAGAAGCGCTACGGCGCGCGGCCCTCGGCGCGCGCGATGGCCGCGGCGTGGTAGGGCGCGGCCATCCGGCCCCAGTCGGCGGTGGTCTCCAGGCGGCGCAGCATGGCGTAGGTGCCCCCCAGGGCCCGGTGCAGGTAGATCATGTTCCGGGGCGTGCGGATCTCGGGGTAGCGGAGCAGCCGGGGCAGGAGCTGCTGGATCCGGTCCTGGACCGAGTCCTCCTGGCTGCCGGCGGTGTAGCGGCCCTGGCGGAAGGGGAAGGCCATCAGGTCCACCAGATCCCACAGGGCCTGCTCGGCGCGGGGATCGTCGGAGTTCAGGCCGCCCATCTTGCGGAGCAGGGTCATGGTGGGGGCGCGCTGGCCGGCGATGCCGTGCTCGGCCACGCGGGCGTAGTCGGCGATCCAGTGCTCGTCGAAGCGCTTGACGCAGCCGAAGTCCAGCACCCCCACCGTGCCGTCGGGCTCGAACAGGTAGTTGCCGGCGTGGGGGTCGGCGTGCAGGGCGCCCAGCTCGTAGACCGAGACGAAGAACATGCGCGCGAGGCTCAATCCGGCGCGCTGCCGGGCCCGGGGATCGGACGACTCCAGGAACGCCTCCAGGGGCACGCCGGTGAGGCGATCCATCGTGAGCACCCGCTCGCCGGAGTGGCTGGGGTGGGTGCCCGGGACCCGCACGCCGGGGATGTCCCGGAAGGCGCGGCGGAAGAACTCCAGGTTCGCGGCCTCGTTGAAGTAGTCCAGCTCCTCCTCCAGGCGCTGGCGGATCTCGTCGAAGATGGTCTCGATCTCCTCGCGGTCGCGCTGGAGGATGCGGCCGGTGAGGAACATGGTCTTCAGCGCGGAGAGATCCGAGGCCACCGAGTGCTCGATGTGCCGGTGGAGCACCTTGACCACCACCGCCGTGCCGTCGGGCAGCCAGGCGGCGTGGGCCTGGGCGAGCGAGGCGGTGCCCAGGGGCTCCGGCTCGATGCGCGAGAAGAGCTGGTCGACCGGGGCGTCGAGATCGGCCTCGATGTCCTCGCGGATCACGTCGAAGGGGATGGGCTCGGCCTTGTCGTTGAGCTGGCTCAGGATGCCGGCGACCTCGTCCGGCAGATCGAGGCCCTCGGCCACCTGGGCGAGCTGCTGGCCCACCTTCATGGCCGCGCCCTTGAGCTGGCCCATGGTGCCCACGACCTTCTGGGCGTTCTCGATGTGCAGGCGCCGCATGGCGCGCTCGCGCCGCTCGGGATCCTGGAACACGCCGCTGATGCGCTGCCCCAGGTAGCTGGAGCCCACGCGGGAGGTCAGCCCGCCGAGGCGGGCGATGCGGCCGAGCTTGCTGGTGGGGGGCTTCCGGGCCATGCCTCTGATGTCACCGGCCCGGGCGCCGAGCGCAAGCCGCAAACGCGCCGATGCTGCAACGCAGCATCACAGCTTGCCACACGTCCGCTGCGATCGTCATGACACGGCGGTGCCGGAACGCGCCAGCGGCGCCCTCCACAAGAAGGGAAGAGATCCCCCGGGTGAATCGACTTGTCAGGTCCATGTCAAAGGTCCGACCGACATTCTCGGTGAGACTCTCACTTACACATGTCCGACATCGGCCTTGTATCGGTCTAGAATATCTATAGATCCATGACGGATCGCTCCTGCAACCCTGAGATTCTCATGACCCAGGCCCGCCCCGTGGTGCTCGCAGCGCTCTGCCTGCTGGCCGCAGGCTGCAGCGCACCCTCCTCCACTTCACCAGAGGAGGGCTTCGCGGCCCGCAACCCCGCCGTGGATGGCCTGGCGCCGCTGGCCGGCCCGGCCAGCGGTGACGACGCGGGCGATGCGGAGGCCAACCCCTGGTTGGACGACGAGCTGATGGTGCTGGGGGCCTCCGGGTCCGATCTGCAGGACACCCTCGCGGCCTACGGCGCCACTCTGCGCCGGCCGGTGGGCCCCAGCGGCTACGGCGTGGTGTCGGTCCCCTCGTCCATGAACGCCGGGGCGCTGGCGGATCAGCTCCAGGCGGACCCGGCCATCGTCCAGGTCCTGCCGGCCGGCCGCCTGCTCGGGGCGCAGGTCGACGCCGATGATGGCGCCTTCGTCAGCTACCAGTGGCATCTGGAGGCGATCGGCGCGCCCCTCGCGGCGCTGGGGGATCAGCACCACGATCGCGACGACGACCTGCGCGGTGACGTCTCGGTGTCCGGCCTCGTGGTCGCGGTGCTGGACAGCGGCGTCGCCTACGAGGACTACGCGGACGATCTGGGCACCTATGTGGCCGCCGAGGGCCTGCGCGGCGTCGAGATGGTCGCCCCCTGGGACTTCGTCAACGACGACATCCACCCCAACGATGACCACGGTCACGGCACCCACATCGCAAGCCTGATCGCCTCGGACGGGGCGGTGAAGGGCGTCGCGGCGGGCGTGTCCCTGATGCCGCTCAAGGTGCTCGACGCCCACAACATGGGCTCGGAGCCCGATCTCGTCGACGCCATCCACCACGCGGTGGACTACGGCGCGGACGTCATCAACCTCAGCCTGGTGTTCTCGGACGGCTACCTCCCCTCCCCCGCGATGAGCGAGGCGCTCCAGCGCGCCTGGGATGCCGGCGTGGTCGTGGTCGGCGCGGCCGGCAACCTTGGCGGCGAGCGGGTGGCGTTCCCCGCTTCCAGCCCCCTGGTCATCGGCGTGGGCGCCACGGCGCTGAGCGAGGGCGGCCTGACGTTGGCCCCGTACACCAACGCGGGCCCGAGCGTGGCCGTGTACGCGCCTGGCGGCGACGTCACGATGGACGTCAACGGCGACTCCTGGCCCGACGGGCTGCTCGCAGAGTCCTTCGCGCCGGGGCACCCGGAGGACGTGGGCTACTGGTTCCGCGCCGGGACCAGCCAGGCCGCCGCCCTGACCAGCGGCGCTGCGGCGTGGCTGCTCGCGGAGGGGGCCGAGGATGTCCAGCATGTGTCCACGCTGATGCAGTCCACGGGGCAGAGCGTTGATCCTGGCGCCCACGCCGGCTGCGATCACATCCTCCAAGGCCTTGACGTTGAGGAGGCCATCCACGACGTGCGCCGGGGCAACCTGACACGAGACGAGCCGGTGTTTGCGTCCGTGATGCCCTACCTGCTGGACGGTGAAGACGGCACGGTGACCCCTGCTGCGCGCCTGACCTTCGCCGACATGGATGGGGGCGCGGTGGACAACAACCGCTATGTGGCGCTGGTGACCCTCTCCGGTCCCGAGGGCGTTGAACATCTGTCCTGCGACCCTCGGAATGACAGTGTCTGCGACGTCTTCGGCGCCCCCATCGCACGCACCGACGACGACGGGCGGGAGCGGGCAGCGGCCTGGTCCATCACCGTGGACGCGCTGGTCGATGACCGCCTCCAGGGCGCCATCGTCCAGCCGGTGGGCGGGCTCTTTGTCCGGGTTGAGCTGGTCGCGCTGGCCAACGCCCTGCTCGAGGCCCCGGAGCCCGCGCTGCCGGCGTGGTGGTGGGACGAGGGCGTGGACGCGGAGCTGGGCGATCTGGCCGCCTCGATGTTCGTGGTGGACTTCTCCACCACCGGGGCCTCCCGACCCACGGCGGTGCTGTTCACGCCGAACGTGCTGGTTGGTCGGGCCAGCACCGAGGAGTGGACGCTCGACTTCGGCGGGACCGGCCTCACCACCGACACCCTGTCCCTGGTCACCCTCCCCATCCTGGTGCTGGAGGGCACCGGCCTCACCACCGACACCCTCAGCATGAAGGACAGCCGGCTGGTGCAGCTCAAGGGCTCCGGCCTCACCACCGACACCCTGAGCCTGACCGCGTTCGACACGTTCACCTTCCAGGGCTCCGGCCTCACCACCGACACCTTGAGCTTCTCCGGGGAGCTGCTGCGCCTGGACGACGGCATGTGCGCGGGCTGCTCGCTGAACGGGCTGGCCCTCGGGGAGATGATGGAGACCGGCGGCTGGACGGACAGCTTCGGGCACGGCGCGGCGACGATGTCGATGGGCGCGGGCTTCCTGCCGCCCGCCGCGCCGTCAGGCTGCGGCAGCCGGTGGAGCGGAGACGTGACGCGCTTCGAGCCCTGAGGCGGCTCAGGACCCCGTCGGCACCACCCGCTTCCACTGCCGATCCGCCAGGGCGCGGGCCTGGTCGGCCAGCCGGCCGTGGCCCCGCTCGTCGGCGATGTCGGCGGCCAGGGTGGTCAGGCGGGCCACGTCGAGGTCGACCTCGCCGGTCTCCTCGAGGATGCGGTCGGCACGCTCGAGGTGGCGGGCGAAGGCGCGCCAGTCCTCGGCCGCAGCGATGGTGGGCAGCAGATAGGCGTGCACGTAGCCCTGGTAGGTGCGGCGGCCCTGCAGCTCCAGCGCCTTGAGCACGCCCATCAGCTCGCGGCGGGCCTCCGCGTAGCGCGCCTCCCCCACCAGGATCAGCCCGAGGTTGGCCTGGGGCGCGAACGCCAGCGGCGAGTCGATGGCGGTGAACAGCCGATGGGCCCGCCGGTAGCAGATGACGGCCGTGTCCAGATCGCCGGAGAGGCGGGCCAGCTCGCCCATGGAGTTGAGGCAGTCCGCCTGCCCTCGCCGGGCGCCGGCCTGCTTGAAGCGCTCCACGGCCTCGGAGAGCCGCGCGGAGGCCTCGGGGTTGTCGCCCATCGCGCGGGCGGTCTCGCCGAGGCCGAGCAGGGCGTAGCCCGCGCCGACCGGGTCGCTGGCGCCGTCGATGAGGTCCAGGGCGAGCTGGTACGCCCGCCGCGCCTGGGCCAGCTCGCCCCGGCGCCGCAGGATGGCCGCCCGATCCAGGCGGCAGCGCACCATCAGCTCGTCGGCGTCGCCGACATGCACCGCCATCCGCTCGGCCATATCGAGCCGGTCAAGGGCGCGCTCGAGCTGGCCGCGGTTCCAGGCCAGGCGCCCCTGCTCCCGGGTGGCCGCGATGCGGATGTGGGGCCATCCGTGGCGCCAGGCGCTGTGGACGAGGTCGTTGAGCAGATCCTCCGCGTCGTCCAGGCGCCCCTGCGCGCCGCTGAGGCGGGCCCGAAGCAGCCCGATCTGGCCCCACATGATGTCCTCGGTGCCTGGGCGGCCCGCCTCGATGAGCCGCTCCATGTCCGCCAGCAGCATGGAGACGAGGGCGACCTCACCGCCGCCCAGCCGGGCCTCGCTGGCCTGCACCAGCAGGGGCCACGCAGCGTCCTGCTGGCCAGCCTGATCGCGGTGCCGCGCCAGCCGCTCGATCATGCGGACCGGCCAGGCCTCGATCTCCTGGCCGTAGCGATCGATCGCCCGACGCTGCAGCACCTCGGCGCAGGCCTTGTGGACGTCGACGAGCTGGCCGCGATCCTCGGCGCGCCGGAGGAAGGCCTGGCGCACCGCGCCCTGGGCGAAGGACCAGGACAGCTCCGGCCCGTCCACCCCGCAGCGGGCCAGCCGCAGGCGAAGCATGACGTCGACCAGCCGCATGGGGAGGTCGCCGCCGTCGGAGGCCGCGATCTCGCGCCACTCGTCGGTGACGACGTCCTGCCCGAGCACCGCCGCGATGTCGAGGGCGTGGGTGTGCTCGGGCGAGGCGTCGGCGAGCAGGCGGTCGATGCGCTGATCCCAGAGCTGGCTGACGCGCTCGGGCAGGGTGACCTCGGCGCCCGCGCGCAGCTCGAAGCCACGCGCCCCGGGGACCAGCATGGCCCGCTCGACCCAGTCGCCGATGAGCTGGAGCGCGAAGAGGGGGTTGCCGGCGGTGTGCTCGATGACCCGGGCGGCCAGCGCCGGCTCCAGCGGGAGGAGCGCGCGGACGAGCTGGTTGTGGTCCTCGCGGTCCAGCGGCTCGACGTCCACCACCCGGCCGCCCCGATGGATCGACTCGATCAGCTCGTAGAGGTCGGGGCGGTCGGCCAGGTCCTCCTCGGAGGCGGTCATGACCACCAGCACAGGCATGGGGAGGCGCTCGCGCCGGTCCAGCAGGTAGCGCACGAAGCCCAGGGACTCCGCGCCCCACTGGACGTCGTCGAGCCAGAGGATGAGGGGGCGGCCGACGGCCATGCGGGCGAGCTGCCGACGGATGAGCGCGTAGCGCTCCTGGGAGCCCTCGACGTGGGTGCGGCTGCGGGCGTCGAGGGTCGAGCCGGTGATGAGCCGGGCGAGGGCCGCCCACTCCTGGGGGTCGTCGTCGGGCTCGCCGTAGAGGTGCTCCAGCCGCGCCGCGCAGCGGGATGTCGTCGGCCCACCGCAGCGCAGGCGCCGGGCCAGCGCCGCGAGCACGCCGTCCTGCTCACCCGCGATGGGGTTGTGGTTCGCCCGCACGCTGGTGGCCACGCCCAGCTCGCCGCCCCGCTCGCAGAGCCACTCCACCAGCCGCCCCTTGCCGCAGCCGGTGGGGCCCCGCAGCAGCACTGCGGCGACGCGGCCCTCGCGGTGGACCTGATGCAGCGCCCGCCACAGCAGCTCGCGCTCCGAATCCCGGCCCACCATCGGGATCGTACGCAAGCCGAACAACGCGAGGCCCGCGCCGTGGAGCTGGATGGGGATCTGGGGGATGTGGGTGCCCTGCCAGTTGACCGGCACGGCCGGCGCCTGGATCGGCCAGGGGGGCACGCTGCGTGGCGGGGAGAACGGGTCCCGAAAGATGAGGGTCGGGCTGCGCTGCTGCGGGAAGACCGGCAGGTTCGAGGGCAGCGTGGTCATCACCCGGGTCGACGGGCGGGCCCCCAGGACCTCCGTGGCCGGCGGGGCGGTGTGCGCAGAGCGGGTGGGCTGGGAGAGGCCGTCCAGGGCGAAGGTGACCGCGCTGACCGGGTCGCTGTCGTCCTCGTTGGGCTCGACCTCTCCCCACGGGCCCAGATCCCGGAGCGCCAGCGCGGCGTCTGCGGCGCACTGGAAGCGGTCGGGGGGCTCGGGCATCATGATCCGGGCCAGCCAGCGGGTCAGGGGCTCCGGCAGCTCCGGCCAGCGGGGGACCGGCCCGCGCCCGCCCTCTCCCATGCCCCACAACAGGGCCATGATCAGGCGCCCCAGGGCGAACAGGTCGGTGGGGGGCCCGATGTCCATCGGCCGGCCCTCGACCTGCTCCGGGGCCATGAAGAAGGGGGTGCCGGCGGTGACCGCCCGCGCGTCGCCGCCGGGGGCCTCGTAGAGCCGGGCCAGCCCGAAGTCGGCCAGCTTCACCCCGGGCCGCAGGTCGCGGGGGTCGTCCACCAGCACGTTGCCGGGCTTGAGGTCAAGGTGTACGACCCCGCGGGCGTGGGCGTGGGCCAGGGCGTCCAGCAGGCAGAGCACGATCTCCCGGACGCGGGTGTGGGGGAGCCGCCCGCACTGGGACGCCAGGCTCCCCCCGTGGGCCAGCTCCATGACCAGGTACGGGCTGCCCTCCGGCAGGCGCCCGCGGGTGCGCTCGGTGACGGTCGGGGGGATGATGCCGTGGTCGAGGACGTGGATGATGTAGGGGTGCTCCAGCCCCGCGACCGTGCGGACCTCGTTGGCCAACGCCTCGGCCACGAAGCTGCGCCGCATGCCCTCGGCGGAGAGGATCTTGACCGCCACGGGGATGCCCTGCTCGATGTGCTCCCCACGCCAGACCTGTCCCATCCCCCCCACGCCAATGGAGGTGTGCAGCGCGAAGGCGCCGAGCCTCAACCCCCCGGGAGGAGGCCGATGGGCAGGATGAGGAGGAAGCACGACAGACTCTTACACAAACCCTTACACCCAAGGTGTCAGCGTAGCATGACCTCGTTCATGAGCCGCTGTCTTCCCCCGTATCATCCCCACCTGAGGACGAATCCGTCACCACCAGCACCCCCACATGGCCCTGCTGGAAGCCGTCAGCGCTGCCTTCACGGTCCTCCTCGCACAATTCGGACACCCCGGGGTAATAACCGAAGTCACAGATGGTCCAGCTCCGCCCGCCGTCCACGCTGGCGCGGAACAGGAAATCGTAGTTGCCCGGCTCGGACGGCGCCCGGACCGCCGCCGAGTAGACGTCATTGACCATCTCGCCCTGGTCGTTCGCCGCCTGGTGGCTGAAGGCGGCCTCGCTCCAGGTCCAGCACCCCCGCGCGGGGTGGGACTGGTAGAGCCCGTAGCCGAACTGCACCTTGAGGGCGTCCGCGTCGTCGACCTGATCCGTGATCCCGGCGTGGTAGACGAGGACGGTGGGCTGCCCCTCAGCGAGCTGGTCGACCTCGGCGTTCAGCGGCACGCAGGGCTCCAGCAGCGCGCAGTAGTCCACCGGCGTGACGGGATCGGGGAAGGCGACGTAGGTGAAGGTCGCGGTGTGCTGGGAGCGGTCCGACTTGGTGGCGACCAGCTCGGCCTCGCCTGAGCCGGCGGGGGTCAAGCAGCTCAGCAGCCCGCCCCGGTACTCCGCGTCGGTGCAGTCCGCCCCGCCGATGGTGATCTCGACGCTGTCATCGAGCCCCTCGCCCTCCACGCAGATGCCCGTGCCGCCGTCGGTGGGGCCCGTGACCGGGTAGATCCGCTCCACCGTCATGGTGGAGACGCCACCGGGGAAGAGGTCTTCTTCGACGCTGGAGAAGGGCTCGTTGCAGCCGAGGACGAGGGTCAGCGCGAGCAGCAATGTGTCATCCCTTGACGGATCCTGCGGTCAGTCCTTCCACAAGATACCTCTGGAGCGCGAAGAACAGCGCCATCACCGGTAAGGATACCAGGATCGCCCCCGCCGCGAAGTGCCCCCACTCGGTGCCGAAGTCACCCACGTAGCTCTGGAGCACGACGGGCAGCGTAAACGAGCGCTCGTCGCTCAGGAAGGTGGCGGCCAGGATGAACTCGTTCCACGCTGTCATGAACGAGAACAGAGCGGTGACCACCAGCGCGGGGCGCGAGAGGGGCAGGATGATCCTCGTGAAGATGGTCCAGCGCGAGGCCCCGTCCATGTACGCGGCCTCCTCCAGGTCGATGGGGATGGTGTCGAAGTAGCCCTTGAGGTTCCAGGTGCAGAACGGCACCGCCGTGGTGGAGTACACCAGCGCGAGCCCAAGCATGGAGTCCAGCAGCCCCGCCTCGTCCAGCAGGATGTAGAGCGGGATGGCCATGACCACGCCCGGGAACATCTGGGTCACCAGGAACAGGGACATGCCCAGGTCCCGCCCCGGGAAGGCCCAGCGGCTCATCGCGTAGCCCGCGGTGCAGGCCAGCGCGATGCCGAAGGCCGAGGTCACCACGCTGACCACCAGCGAGTTCAGGAGCTGGCGTCCGAACAGCCAGCCCCCCGCCGCGTCGGTGGTCGTCAGCACGTCGATGAAGTTCTGGAGGGTGACCTGCGTCGGGATGGGGTTGGGGTCCATCGAGAAGGCCTGGCTGGGGGTCAGGGCCATCTTGACCACCCACAGCACCGGGTAGAGCACCGCCAGGGTGATGAGCACCAGGGTGAGGTGGGTCAGCACGAGCTGGACCACCGAGGGCGCGCGCGCAGAGGGGGCGGCCATCACAGCACCTTCCGGCCGGCGATGCGGTTGCCCAGCCGCGAGTAGCCCAGGAGCACCAGGAAGATCAGCACCGCGTAGGCCGAGGCGTAGCCGTAGCGGGCCTGGCGGGTGAACGCCCAGCGGTAGGCCTCGGAGATGAGGATCTCGGTGGAGCCGTCGGGCTCACCCCCGGACACCAGGTAGATGATGTTGAACATGTTGAAGGTCCACACGCTGCCCAGCACCACCGCCGGCAGCAGCGCGGGCTTGAGCAGGGGCAGCGTGATGTGGCGGAAGCGCTGCCAGCGGTCCGCGCCGTCCACGTCCGCGGCCTGCTCCAGGTCCCGGGGGATGGCCTGGAGCGCCCCCAGGGTCACCACCATCATGAACGGGAAGCCCAGCCAGGTGTTGGTGGTGAGGTTGGCGGCGAAGGCGGTGGTGAAGCTGCCGAACCAGCTCACCGGCTCCAGCCCCAGCGCGCCAAGGAGCCCGTTGATCGCCCCGAACTGGCGGTGGAACATGCCCTTCCAGATCAGCGCGGTGATGTAGTTGGGCACCGCCCAGGGGATGATGAGCGCCACCCGCCAGAACCCCCGCAGCCGCACCCAGGGCTCCCGCAAGAGCATGGCCAGGGCCACCCCGATGGTGACGTGCAGCGCCACGTTCGCCACGGTCCACAGCACGGTGACCAGCAGGGTGAAGTAGAACGACAGCGCCGAGGTGACCGGCCAGTCCCGGGCGAGGACGATGTCCAGGTAGTTGGCCAGCCCCACGAAGGTGAACGAGCCCTGGTGGTGGGCGAAGAACGACACCCCCGCCCCCACCACGAAGGGCAGCATCACCAGCACGCCCATGGAGACCGCCGCCGGCCCCACGTAGAGGTAGGCGTAGCTCCAGGCGCGGATCTCGGCGAGCTTGCCGGGCTGGGCCAGGGTCCGGATGAACCAGCCCAGGCCCCCCAGCACAACCGCCCCCAGCAGCGCCAGCCACGGCGTGGGTGAGGCCGGCGGCGGCGGGGGCCGGGTGATGATGGCGAACTCGGTCTGGGCGGTCTCCAGCGCGGCCTGGGGCAGCAGGTCCCCCCGGATGACCCGCCGCAGCGCGCGGGCCAGCGGCTCCCAGGTGGCGGCCATCTCGGGCCGGTTGGGCATGGGCACGCTGTGGTCGAGCTGGGCGCGGAACGCGGCCAGCACCGGGTCGTTGGCCACCCGGGGGTCGGCGTAGGCGGCCAGGGTCGCCACCGACTGCCGCCCCTCCACCGCGCGGTTCAGCGCCGCGGGCGTGTCCGCCAGGAAGCGGGCCAGGGCGCGGGCGGCCTCGGGCTGGGCGGCGTAGGCCGAGACGAAGGCCCCCTCCACGGTGAGGAAGGGCGCGGCGGAGAGCCCGGTGGCCGACACCCTGGGCAGCGGCGCCACCGCGAAGTCCACCTTCGGGTCGATCTCCCCCAGGAACCACGGCCCGCTGATGACGTAGGCCGCCTGCCCCTCGTTGAAGAGCTGGGTGACCAGCGCGCCGGTGGGCTCCTCGGGGATGAGGCCCTCCTCGACGGTGATCTTGCGGAGGAACGCGAGGCCCGCCACGTTGCCGGGCTGGTCGAGGGCCACCGCGTCGCCCTGGTAGACGCCGCCGCCGTGGCCGTGCATCCAGGGCGCGAAGAAGTACGGCGCGTCCGCCTGGTAGGCCAGCCCGTAGCGCCCGCCGCCGGTGAGGTCCCGGAGCTGGGCCAGCAGGGCGTCGGTGGTGCCCGCCGGGTCGCGCACCAGGGCGCGGTTGTAGAACAACGCCAAGCACTTGTAGGCCAGCGGGACGCCGTAGAGGTCCCCGTCGTAGCGCAGGGCCTCGACGGTGATGGGGTGGTAGGGCGCGGTGTCCAGGCCCTCCACCGGCGCGAGCAGGCCGGTGGCCGACCAGTCCCCCACCCGCTCGTGGGCGGCGATGAACAGGTCCGGCCCGTTGCCTCGGGGAGCGGCGGCCTCCAGCTTGGTGATGAAGGACTCGGCGGGCAGGGCCAGAGGCCGCACCGTGACGTCGGGGTGGGCGGCGTCGAACTCGGCGAGCACGGCCTCCAGGGCGGCGCGCTCCTGACCGCGGTAGGCGTGCCAGACGTTCAACTCGACCGGCGCGGCCCACGCCGCCGCCAGCCAGGCCCACAGGAGCAGGGCCGCGCTCACCGCGCGCCCACCCGATCCCCCGTCGCGGGATCGAACAGGTGGACCCGGCCGAAGCTGACCGGCAGCGCCTGCCCCGGGGAGACCTCACCCAGGCGGGCGGTCTCCGCGCGGGCGGTGAGGGGCTGGTCGCCCAGCCGCAGGTGAAGGTGCATCTCCCAGCCCAGGTGCTCGACCACGTCCACGGTGGCGGTGGCGGGCCCCTCCCCCACCACTACGTCGTTGGGCCGCACCCCCAGCACCACCGGGCCGCTGTGCGCGGCGTCCACGCTCAGGCCCTCGACCTCAACCCGGGCGCCGTCGCCGGTGGCGTCCAGGAAGTTCATCGCCGGGCTGCCGATGAAGCCCGCCACGAAGCGGTTGGCCGGGGTGTCGAAGAGCTGCTGGGGCGTACCGTGCTGCTGGACCACCCCGCCGTTGAGCACCAGGATGCGGTCGGCCAGGGTCAGCGCCTCGACCTGGTCGTGGGTCACGTAGAGGATGGTGGCGCTGAGGTCGCGGTGGAGGCGCTTGAGCTCCACCCGCATCTGGTTGCGCAGCGCGGCGTCGAGGTTGGACAGGGGCTCGTCGAACAGGAAGACCTTGGGGCGCCGAACGATGGCCCGGCCCATCGCCACCCGCTGGCGCTGCCCGCCGGAGAGGGCCTTGGGCAGCCGCTCCAGGTAGGGCTCCAGCCCCAGCATCCGGGCGGCCTCGTTCACCCGCTCGGCGATCTGCGGGGGGGGCGTCCGGCGCACCTTGAGGCCGAAGGCCATGTTCTCGCGCACGGTCATGTGCGGGTAGAGCGCGTAGGACTGGAAGACCATCGCGACGTCGCGGTCCCGGGGCGGGGCCTCGTTCACCCGGCGGCCGTCGATCTGCAGCTCCCCGGCGGTGATCGACTCCAGGCCGGCCACGCAGCGGAGCAGGGTGGACTTGCCGCAGCCCGAGGGGCCGACCAGGACCAGGAACTCGCCGTCAGCGACGTCCAGGTCCACGCGCTGGAGGACCTCGACCTCGCCATAGGACTTGCGGATGCCGTCAAGGCGCAACGTCGCCACGGTTCGACCTCAAGTTGGGACAGGATGGACGAGGGGCGGATGGCCGAGCACCATAGCAGGATCCTCCGGCCGACACCGCAGACCGACGAGGGCGCGGGATGGCACACCGCCGAGCCCGGGTGTGCGATGCTCCCTGCAAGGAGTCCCCCATGCCCCTGGTCGCCCTGCTCACCCTGGCCTGCGCCGGCCGCGGTCCGTCCCCCGATCAGCTCGTCGGCGTCGACATCGTGGAGGAGTCCGTCCCGCAGGCCCTGACGCTGACCGGCTCCGCGGCGGTGGCGGCCTCCGAGATCTCCGGCATGACGTGGTGGGGGAACAACCTCGCGCTGCTGCCCCAGTACGGCGCGGGCGGGGATCCCGAGGCCCCGTGCGTCTACCTCATCGAGGCCGACGCGATCGCCGCGGCCATCGCCGACGGCACGCCCCTCCAGCCCCGCGAGCTGCCGATCGACGCCTCGAGCCTCTCCATCGACGGCTTCGAGGGCTACGAGGCCATCGTCTTCGACGGCGCGCGGGCCTGGGTCAGCGTCGAGGCCAGCCCCGACGCGGGCATGCGGGCCTGGCTGGTGCCCGCGACGCTCTCCGGGGACACCCTGGTGCTGGAAGGCGACGCCGCCGTCGAGGTCGTCGGGCAGGCCGGGCTCCCCAACAAGTCCGAGGAGACGCTGCTCCTGCTGGACGACCGGATCTGCTCGATCTACGAGGCCAACGGCGAGACGGTGAACCCCTCCCCCGTCGCCCACTGCTTCGACCGCTACCTGGCGCCCGTCGAGCAGCCCACCATGACCCCGGTGTCCTACCGGGTCACCGACGCCACCGCGCCGGACGAGGAGGGGCGCTTCTGGGTCAGCAACTTCAACTTCAAGGGCTCTGATCTGGACGAGCCCGCCGTGGACGTCGAGGCCCACATCCACGGCTTCGGGGAGAGCCACACCCGCTCCGCCAACGTGGAGCGGCTCCTGGAGCTGCAGGCCACGGTGGGCGGATTCGTGCGCACCGAGACGCCCCCCATCTGGCTCCAGCTCCGGGAGGACGACGAGGGCCGGAACTGGGAGGGCATCGCCCGCTGGCGGGACGGAGGGCTCCTGATCGTCACCGACAAGTTCCCGGAGACGATCCTGGCCTGGGTGCCGCCCCGCTAACGCGCGCGGACCACGACCCAGCCCCGAGAGCGGCCGGCGCTCGGGTCGACGGTGTTCATGGCGTCGTAGAGCGCCCGGGTGTCCACCCACACCGGGGGGTACTTGTGGACGGCGACGTCGAGCACCAGCACCAGGTCCTGCGCCGGGTCGTAGGCGCCGATCGGCGAGATGTGCCCGCCGCCCGCCTGGGCCAGCGCGGGGCGGTGGTAGTTGACCAGGAGCGCGTCCTCCGGGCTCGCGGCGTTCCCGGCGACCTCATCCCGGAAGGCCTCCACGGTGCTGTCCGCGGCGAAGGTGGCCTCGGCGGACGCGCCGTGGGCCTCCAGCAGGCCCTCCAGCTCCGCGAGGGTCATGCCGCGCAGCCAGACCTGCCAGCCGGCGATCGGCGCGCGGTCGAGCCCCTCGAAGTAGGCCGACTGGGTCAGCCCCTCCGCCACACCCAGCGCCTCCAGCACCGTGGCGCTGCTGGCCAGCCCGCAGCCGGTGGCGGTCTCCTGGGGCTGCAGGTGGGCTCGGAGCAGATCATGGTCCGCGTGGATGCTCCGGGCCAGGGCGCGCTCCCCCTCGGTCGCGTCCAGCGCGATCAGCGACGGGTGCAGCGGCAGCTCCTGAGGAGAGACATCCTGGATCGTGTACACCAGGGCAGCGGCGACGCCGAGGGGCAGGATCCCCAGGGTGGACAGGGCCAGGAGGAGGCGGCGGGACATCTGCTCCCTCTACCACACCGGGTGCAGCGTCTCCTCCAGCACGCCGCTGGGGTCGACCCGGGCCGAGAGCCGCCGCCCGTGCTGGATCAGCTCGGGCTCCAGGGAGACCACGCAGCCGCCGTCTCCGTCGGCCAGCTCCACCCGGTATCCCTGCAGGGCGAGGCCCCACGATGCCCACGTCGTCGACTCCTTGGAGCACGCCCCCGCCGCGGTGGCCTCCGCGGCGATGCGCTGGGCGACCGCCACGCTGACCTCCTGCTCCCGGCGGCCGGCCTCCATCAAGGCGCGGTCGCGGGCGGCCTGGCGCTCGGCCTCCTCCACCGCGCCGAAGTCGAGCCGGAGCTGGCGGTCGTCGGGGGTGGGCTCCGGGCCCAGCGGGACCACCACCTGCCGGGTGAGGCGGTTGATCCGCAACATCCCCAGCTCGCCGTGGAAGCTGGGGGTCACCGGGAAGCGCACCACGATGTCCGGTCCGTCCTGGGCGGCCTCCGCCACGGTGACCTGGGGGGTGAGCCAGCTCGCGTCGTAGACGGCGATCTCCGCGGGGGCCGTGGCGGGCAGCGACAGCTCCCCGACCAGCCGCTCGCCGTCCATCAGGCGGAACCGGCCGGCGGCCCAGCCCTCCTGCGCGCTGGCCATCGCCTCGGCCGATCGCGCCGCCGCGGCCGCCCGGTCCTCGGCACCGAGGGGCGGTTTCTCCATCGTGAGGCGGCGCTCGAACTCCCCCGAACGGGCCCCCAAGGGCAGAACGAGGGTCTGCGCCTCCAGCCGCGCGGCGGCTTGCCCCTCGCCCGCCCCGCTCCGCAATGGAAAATAGAGCCAGACGTCTCCCTCTTCCCGCGTCGCCTCACATCCCACCAGCGAATCTCCCCCAGTCGCAAAGGCCGGGCCCCAGATCCCGATACGGCAGTCGGGCGGATCGATCTGCAGAGCGCCGACGATCCCCTCCGACCGCAAGGTCGCAGAGACGGGGGCGGTCAGCGCGGGCGGGGGGCCCGAGCGGCCGCAGGCCAGGAGTAGCAGGATCTTGACCACCACCCGGATGATCGCACGCCATTAAGACAGATTGGGACTGATGCAGCTCCTCGACAACCGCTACCAGCTCGGCCGGCTCATCGGAAAGGGTGGGGTCGGCGAGGTGTATGAGGGGCTTCAGCTCGCGCTGGATCGGCGCGTGGCCATCAAGGTCCTCCGCCCCGAGCTGACGGCGCGGCCCGACCTGGTCGTGCGCTTCGAGCAGGAGGCCCGCACCACCTGCCGCCTGCAGCACCCCAACGTGGTCACCGTGTTCGACGTCGGCACCACCGCCGACGGGTCGCGCTTCCTGGTGATGGAGCTGCTGGAGGGTCGGACCCTCGCCGAGCTGCTGGCCGAGCAGGGCAGCCTGCCGGTGGACCGGGTGCTCGACATCGCCTCGCAGATCGTCCGGGGCATGGGCGCGGGGCAGGGTGTGGGCCTGGTGCACCGGGACCTCAAGCCCGAGAACATCTTCCTGGTGCGCGACGAGCACGTGAAGATCCTCGACTTCGGGCTGGCCCTGCTGCGCGAGGGGCAGGCCCGCATGCCCGCCCCCACCAGCGCCGCGCCCCCGGAGATCCAGCCCGCCCGCGCCACCCTGGTGCCCGGCGCCGAGCTGGAGGAGACCTCCGCGCCCACCGACGACCGCACCACCTGGCACGGCGGCTCCATCGTGAACCCCTCGCCGCTGCGGGTCAGCATCGCGCCGCCGAAGGCCCCCTCCATCGGCCCCCTGGCCACGCCGACGGCCTCGATGCACGGCGTCTCCGCGTCCACCGGCGGCAGCGGCGGCAGCGGCGGCTCCTCCCCGGGCAGCCCGCGCCTGACCAACCCGGGGGCGCTCCTGGGCACGCCCCGGTACATGTCGCCCGAGCAGGCCATGGGCTGGTCGGTGGACCACCGCGCCGACCTCTACGCATTCGGCTGCATCCTCTACGAGATGGTCTCCGGGCGCCCGCCCTTCCAGGCCCGCAAGACCGACGACTACCTCAAGCTGCACATGCACGCCCGGCCCCGGCGGCTGCGCCGGCTGGTGCCCCGCGCCCCCCGCGCCCTGGAGCGGGTGGTCATGCGGCTCCTGGAGAAGGACCCCAGCGCCCGCTACGCCGACTGGGCCGCCCTGGCCGGCGAGCTGCGCCGCATCCGGGGGACGACCTCGGTCATCGGGGACGCCGAGTCCAGCCACCGCGATCGGGCCCGCCCCACCGAGCCCTACCGCTTCCTCCAGCCCTTCACCATCGAGAGCCGGGCCATCTTCTTCGGGCGCGACGGCGACGCCCGGCGCTTCAGGGAGCAATGGGAGCACCTCGACCGCGTGCCGCTGGTGCTGCTGACCGGGCGCTCGGGGGTGGGCAAGAGCTCCTTCCTGTACGCTCGGGTGATGCCCGGGTTGGAGGACACCGGCCACGCCCTGCTGTCGGTGCGGGGCTCCAGCCGCCCGCTGAGCGCTCTGGCGCTGGACGTGCGTCGGCGCCTGGCCCGGGGCGAGGACGGCGAGGACTCCGGCGACCGCCCCCTCCCCGAGCTGCTCGATCTCTACGCCCGCAAGACCGGCCGCCAGGTGGCGGTGCTGCTCGACCAGGTCGAGGAGCTGTTCACCACGGGCACGCTGGAGGACCAGCGCGCCTTCCAGGCGGGCATCGCGGCGGTCGTGGGCAGCGGCGACCGCACCGCGCGCTTCATCCTCTCCCTGCGGGAGGACTACCTGGGGCAGCTCCTGCGCACCCTCGATCCCCTGCCGGTGGACGCGCTGACCCGCACCATGCCGCTGCGGCCCCTCCAGCCCCCGGACATCGTCGAGGCCCTGATCGGCCCCGGCCACGACGGCCTGCCCGTGGACTACCGGCCCTTCACCTACGAGGCCGGGCTGGTCGACGAGATCGTCCAGGACCTGATCAACGACCAGGCGGGCGAGGTCGCCCCGCGCGTCCAGGTGGTCGGCTACCGCCTCTGGGAGCTGATGAAGAAGGACGGCGCCAACCGCATCACCCGGGCCCACTACCGCGAGGGGCTCGGGGGCGCGCAGGGCATCCTGGGCCGCATCCTGGACGACTCCATCGCGGATCTGGATCTGGCGGACCGGGGCGCGGCCAAGGAGATGCTGCGCGCGCTGACCCACCTGCCCGGCTCGGCCACCTCCGCGCCCCAGCCCGAGTCGGCGCTGCTGGGCACCCACGCCGACGCGGCCCGGCGGGCGGCGGTGCTGCGGCGGCTGGAGTCCCCCTGGCGCATCATCCTGGGCTACACCGACCCCCGCTGGCCCGAGGAGCGCACCTACCGCATCGCCCACGAGGCCCTGATCGCCCGGATCCAGGACTACGGCGAGGAGAACCACGGCCGCAACCGCGCGCGGCAGGTGTTCTCCCAGGGGCTGGCGCTGTGGCTGCGCAACGGACGCCAGGACCAGGACCTGCTGCCCGAGGAGCACTTCGAGGTGGTGCTGCGCCACGCGGGCGAGCTGGTGCTGCGCACCGAGGACGAGCAGCGCTTCTTCGAGGCCTGCCGGGCGCTGCATGACGAGAGCTGGTGGCGCCGCTACCGCACCGAGCGCCGGGCGCGCACCCAGCGCCGCATCGCGGCGGTGCTCATCCCCACGGTGTCGGCCTTCGCGGGCTGGGCGCTGGGGCAGGCGCCGGTGAACTTCACCACCCTGCGCGTGGCCGAGGTCCGCGCCACCGCCTGGCTGGGCATCGAGAACGCCCAGCTCGCCGGGGCGGACCTGCGCATGGCGCCGCTGTCCGGCGTGCGGCTGGTCGAGGCGGACCTGAGCGAAGCGGACCTGCGGCACGCCACCCTCTCCCGGGCCATCCTGGAGGGGGCGCGGCTGCGCAAGACCCACCTGGAGGGCGCCAACCTCAACGACACCGTGCTGATGTCGGCCGACCTCTCCGGGGCACAGCTCTGGGGGGCGACCTTCCACGGCGCCGACCTGCGCGGCGCGACGGTGCGGACCTGGGCATCCGGGGCGGACTTCACCGGGGCGCTGTACGACGGCAACACGGACTGGGGCAGCAACCCCCCGCCCGACGGCGCCCTGGGCCCCGGGGGGACCGCCGACTACGCCCGGCTGCACGGGGTGGACGCCTCGGGCAAGGACCTGTTCCGCATGCAGCTCATCGGCGCGGTCCTGGAGGAGGCCGATCTGAGCGAGGCCGTGCTGCTGGAGGCCGACCTGACCGAGGTCCAGGCGCGCAACGCCGACTTCACCAGGGCCGACCTCGGCTTCGCACGACTGGCCCGCGCGGACCTGCGGGGCGCGGAGCTGGCCCAGGCCAGCCTCAGCGGCGCCATCCTGATCGACGCGGACCTGCGGGGGGCCTCCCTCGTGGGCGCCGACCTCCAGCGGGCCCAGCTCGACCGCGCCCGCCTGGACGACGCCCTCGCGGACGCGCGCACGGCCTGGCCCCGGGACTTCGACCCGGTGGCCGCGGGCGTGCGGGTCTTCATCCCCGGGGCCGACCTCCACGACCTGCCGCTGCGGGAGGTCCGGCTGGCGCAGGCCTCCCTGGTGGAGGTCGATCTGTCCGGCTCGGACCTGAGCCGCGCCGACCTCGAGGGCGCCGACCTCTCCAAGGCCAACCTGGAGCGGGCCCGCCTCTCCGGCGCCCACCTCGCCGGCGCCCGGCTGGACGGCGCCTGGCTCTGCGGCGCCGACCTCAGCAACGCCGTGCTCACCGCCACCACCTTCACCGACGCCCACGCCTGCGCCACCACCATCTGGCCCGGCCCGGTGCCCCAGGGCGTCAAGGTGGAGAAGTAACCCCCCCGCGCCGGCTCAGAGCAGCGTGAAGTACAGCTCCACCGCCTCGTCGATGGCCGTGCGGGTGAGCTTGAGGGGCTGCTCCCGGAAGATGCACTGGTTCTGCACCTGGAGCAGCAGGTCGCGGGGGTGGCAGTTGCGGAACGACCGCCCCGGCTTCCGGAAGTGGGTGTGGATGAGGTAGTCGAACACGCCGGCGTCGGGCTCGAAGCCCAGCGCGGTGGCCTGGTGGTCCAGCAGGATGCGGAATGCGTTCTCGTCGGGGTCCTCGACGTTGACCTTGTAGGGGATGCGGCGCAGGAAGGCCTCGTCGCAGAGGTCGCGGGGGTCGAGGTTGGTCGAGAAGATCAGCAGCGGGTCGAACGGGAAGCGCACCTTGCGGCCGTCGGGCAGCGACAGGTAGTCCACCCGGTCCTCCAGCGGCACGATCCACCGGTTGAGCAGGGTGGCCGGATCGATGCGCTGGCGGCCGAAGTCGTCGATGACCAGGGTGCCGCAGTTGGCCTTGACCTGGATGGGCGCCTCGCAGATGCCGGTGCGCTCGTTGTAGTCGATCTCCAGGCTGTCCATGGTCAGCTCACCGCCCGCGACCACGGTGGGGCGGCGGCACTTCACCCAGCGCTCGTCCAGGCGCTGGTGGTGATGGCGGGTTTCTTCCAGGGGCTCGTGCACCATCGGATCGAAGATCTTCATGATGGTGCCGTCCACCAGGATGGCGTAGGGCAGGAACACCGCGGTGCCGAAGGCGCGGGTGATGCGCTCGGCCATGGAGGTCTTGCCGTTGCCCGGCGGGCCGAACAGGAACAGGCCCTTGCCCGAGGTCATCGCCGGCCCGAGCTGCTGCAGCAGCCGCTCCGAGACCAGCAGATCGGCGAACGCGCGCCGCAGGTCGTTGATGCGCGGGGTCTCGCGGGAGATCGACTGCTCATGAACGCTGAGCAGGTACTGCTCGAAGGGCACGGGCGCGGGCGCCACGTACCGGGACACCTTGCGCAGGTCCAGGGCGTAGTTGCGCCCCGCCTCGGACAGCTCGTAGCGGAAGTCGCCGGTGGCGGTGCTGCCCGGGGCGACCACGAACTTGCGCTCCCGGAGCTGGTGGAACAGGTCGTTGAGGCCGCGCTGGTTCAGCGCGAGCGCGGCGGAGATCTGCCGCCCGGTGCTCCGCGGGAAGTCCAGCAGGTACTTGACGATCAGCGCCTTGACGAACTCGGGGTCGAGGCCCGCCTCCTCCAGGGACTTGGGCTCGACGGGGCGGAAGTGGACCGAGGTGGGCAGGTTGATGGCCGGCCGGTCCGGCTGCACCGAGAACTCGTCGGGGTCGGCCTGCCGGAGGCGGTGCCGCACCGGGGACGGCGGCGGCGCCGGGGTGCCGCCGACGCTGACCGAGGCCCGCGCCGCGGCCGGGGGCGGCGTGCGGGCCTCCTCGGGGGGCGGGGTGTTGACCCGGCTGTCCATCACGTTCGGGTCGGAGCGGTTCGCGTCGCTGCGGCTGTAGTCGCTGTGGAGGGAGTCCGCGCGGACCGGATCCGGGCGGCTGCGCTCGGTGTTCACGGACGCGGCGCGGCCTCCGCCCGACGCGCCGGTCGAGGCGGGGCGGCTGAAGATGGAGGAGGCTCCCGTGTAGGTGCTCGGGCTCTCCGCCGGGCGACCCCCGGCGGGCACGTCTTCGGTGGCGGGATCGCCGTCACCGAGGGAATCGGGGCGTGACTGATCGCGCTCAGCCATGGCCTCGAGGGCCTGTCGCAGCGATTCCTTGAGGTAGCTCGGCATAGCTTCTCCCACCGACCCTGAGTGGAACAGAATAGCCTGTCCGGGCCGTGGGGAACACGCCCGGGTCCCGCTTCGTGTCCCGGGTTGGCTATGCTGGGGCCATCGTGAGTCCTCCTCCACACGCCCTCGCACGCGCCCTGACCCGCCGTGGCTCGACCCACGCGGTGAACGACGATCGCTACGCGCTGCTCGACGGCCGTCACGCCGTGGTCCGCGACGCCGATCGGGGGGTCCTCTACGCGGTGGCCGACGGCGTCAGCTCCACCGGAGAGGGCTACATCGCCGCTGAGCTGACCTGCGAGTGCCTCTCGGAGTTCTTCACGACCGCGCGCCCCCCGTCCGAGGAGCTGCTGCTCGACCTCGTCGAGAACGCCGACGCCCAGGTCCGCCTGACCTCCGAGTCCGCCTGCACCCTGGCCGGGGTGTGGATCGCCGGACCCCGGGCCTGGGTGTTCTGCGTGGGCGACTCGGTGGTGCTGCGCTTCCGGCGCGGCAAGCTGGCCCGCATGACCCCGGGGCAGACCCGCGGGCGCGGGCTCGCCGCCTACATCGGCATGGGCTCCAACGTGCGCCCCACGGTCTATCTGGAGCGCATCGGGGTGAGCGACGGCGACGTGTTCATGCTGATGACCGACGGCGTGCTGGGCTGCGTCAGCGAGGGCCAGCTCGCCGAGGCCTTCGACCTGCACCCCGACCCCGAGGCGGTGCTGGAGTACGTCCAGTCCGAGCTGGCCCGTATCGGCAACGACGACGACGCCACGCTCATCATGGTCCAGGTGGGCGACCCCGACGCCTTCCCGCTGATGGGGCGCCGCGATCGCCGCAATGGCTGACAGCGGGCTGCCCACCGGCTCGGGGTGGCCCCAAGCGTGGGAGGTGACCGCAGCGGGGGTGCGCGTCCCCTTCCCGCCCGCCCGGCTCCAGGCGGAGTTGGCCGGCTGGCACCGGCTGGAGGGCCACCCCGGCCGCCCCGCGCTGCGGGAGATCCGGGAGGACGCCCTGCTCATCGAGCCGCTGGGGCCGCCCCCTGCCGATCCGGTCGCCGCCGTGACCGCATGGGCAGGGGGGACCGCATTCGAGACAACGGCACCCGTCGCCTCGATGCTCGGCCCGGCCCCCGACAGCCCCCTCTCCGGGACCGCCCGGGTGGACCGCACCCTCGTCCGCCTCGGGCTCAAGCGGCGCGCCCTGGACCGCCTGATGGCCAGCCCCATCCGGGTATCAAGCCGCTCCGGCCCCAGCTTCGGCGGGCTGCACAGCGGCTGGCTGCGCACGACCGCGGACGGGCGACCGGTGGGCCTGGGGTGGCGCGGGGCCACGCGGTCCGGCTGGAGCGCCCAGGACCTCGCGGCGACCGCCCTGTCCAGCGGCGTCGACCTCCGTGAGGTCCACGCCATCGGCCTCACGGACGAGGACGCCGCGGATCGGGCCTACGATCTGGCCCTGCTCCGGGTGGCCTGCGAGCGCGTGGCCCTGCTCCGGGACGATGCCGCCGCGGCCGCCGCGTTGGCAGCCTTCGAGCGCCTGCGCGACGCCCAGCAGCCCGACCGTGCCCGGGTCTTCATCGAGGGCCCCGCCTGGCTGGACACCCGCCCCTGGCTGCCCCCGGACGGTCGGGTGGACGCCGGCACCGCGCGCCGCCTGCTGCGCCAGCTCGACGGGCTCGCCGTGGGCGGTCAGGTCCTGCGCGTCCGCACCGAGCCCCCCCTTCGGCCCGCGGCCGCCCGCCCCCACCGCGAGGACCGCCTCACCCGACGGCGTCGCCTCTTCTCCCGCTGGTCCGAGGGCATCCAGGTCGACGACGAGGGGCTGCTGTCGGCGACCCCCGAGGCCCTGGCCCTGGCGATGAGCGAGGGGCTGCGCGGCGTGGTGCTGGACGGCACCTGCGGGGTCGGCGCCTGGGCCATCGCGGCGGCCCGGCAGCCGGAGGTCTCCAGGGTCATCGCGGTGGACCTCCACGCCGGGCGGCTGGCGATGGCGCGGCACAACGCCGGGCTCTACGGGGTGGCCGAGCGCATCGACTTCGTCTGCGGGGACACCCTCGAGGCGCTGCGCCAGCGCCCCTGCGACGCGCTGCTGCTCGACCCCCCCTGGGGCGGGCGCGACTACGACCGCCAGCGGGTCACCCTGGATGACCTGGGCATGGACCTGCGGCCCCTCCTGGCGGCGGCGCCGGAGCGGGTGGTGCTCAAGCTGCCCCGGAGCTTCAACACCGCGACGCTGCCCGGGGACTGGCGGTGGTCGGCCGCAGTGGACGCGCGGGGCGTGCTCAAGCTCCTCGTCGCCCGCCGGGGACCATGATCGCCGTCGGGCTGGGGCTCGCGCTGGCCGCGGACAGCCTGCGGCGGGTCTACGCGGTCGGCCAGGAGGCCAACGACCACTTCGTCGCCGCCCTGGTGCTGGGCTGCCAGGGCTTCTACGTGGTGCAGGCGCTGGCGGCCCCGCCCTGGCTCGCCCCCGCGATGCTGGTGGGGCTGGTGTGGACCTGGGGCTTCTTCTTCTGCGTGCACCGCGAGGGCCCCACCCCGCGCTGGGCCCGCTGGCTGCTGGGGGTGCCCAGCCAGCTCGCCTACGCCTGGGCGCTGTGGGCGGGGCTGGTGTGGCTCCTGCGGGCCCCGGTGGCGCTGGCGATGGGCTGGGATGTGTGGTGGGCGGGCCCCCTGAACCTGCTGCCGCTGGCCCTGGCCCTCGTCGGCTGGCTGGACTGCTACGGCCGCGCCGGGCGGCTGCACCGCCACGCCCTGCCGGGGCTGCCCGCGCCCGTCGCCCACCTCTCCGACCTCCACGTCAGCCCCCTGTTGCACCGGGCTGAGCTGGACGCCCTGGTGGACCGGGTCAACGCCCTGGAGCCCGCCGTGGTGGTCATCACCGGGGATCTGGTCATGCCCTTCTCGGAGCGGGAGCACGGCTACCTGCTCGACGCCCTGGCCCGGCTGCGTGCGCCGACCTTCGCCTGCCCCGGCAACCACGACCTGCCGGTGCTGGAGCGCCTGCGCGCGGAGCTGGCGGGCGTGGGCGTGCGCATGCTGGTGGACGAGTCCGTCACGGTCGCGGGCCTGGCGATCACCGGCGTGAACTTCCACTGGCGCGAGGCCCGGACGCGGCTGGACAAAGCCCTGGAGCGGCTGCCGCCAGGCGACGACGCCTACCGCGTGCTGCTGGCCCACGACCCCCGCCTGGGCGCCTGGGTGCCGGACGGGCGGTTCGACCTGGTGCTCTCCGGGCACACCCACGGCGGGCACGTCGCGGGCAACGCCCTGGGCCTGCCCGGCTCGGTGCTGCGGCTGGCCGGGATCCGCGACCAGGGCTGGTGGCCCGCGGGCTCAGGCCGCCAGTTCGTGCACCGGGGCAACTGGAGCACCGGCCTGCCGCCGCGGATGGGGGTGGCGGCGGAGGTGGTGCTGTTGGAGCCTCAAGCCAGCTCCAACACCACCGGCGCGTGATCCGAGGGCTTGTCCTTCCGCCGCTCATCGACGTCCACCCAGGCGCGCACCACCCGGGTGTTCACCGCCGGGGTCACCAGGAAGTGATCGATGCGCATGCCCCGTCCACGCTGGAAGCTGGCCTGGCGGTAGTCCCAGAAGGTGAACGTGTGGGGCGGCAGGTGGGGCTTGACCGCGTCCACCAGCCCCACCTCCAGCAGGGCGTCGAACCGGGCGTGCTCCTCGGGGTGGTAGCTGACCTGATCGGTCATCTCGGCCACCGACCAGACGTCGTCGGGTTGGCGGGCGATGTTGATGTCGCCGGTCAGGATGAAGGGCTCGCCCAGCTCGATCTGCGGGGCGATCCATTCGAGCAGCTCATCGAAGAAGTCGAGCTTGTATTCGAACTTCTCGGAGTCCACGTCCTGGCCCTGGGGGCAGTAGGCGTTGACGATCCGCACCCCGTCCACCGTCCCGGCGATGAGCCGGGCCTGCCCCCGGTCGGCGGGCGCGTAGCCCCGCTCCACGTCCGTGATGTCCGCCTTCGACGCGATGAGCACGCCGTTGTAGGTCTTCTGCCCGAGGATGGCGAGCTGGTAGCCCCGCGACTCGAAGAGGGACCGAGGCACCTTGCCCTCGGTCATCTTCAACTCCTGCAGGCACAACACGTCCGGCGCGACCCGGTCCAGGTAGGCGGCGACGTGGTCCTTGCGGACGTTGAGGCTGTTGATGTTCCAGGTGACGATGCGCATGGGGTGGCCTCCGGGCCACCCGGATAACGCAGCACCCTACGGGACGACCAGCACCGGCACCGGCGACTCCCGCAGCACGCGCTCGGCGACCGAGCCCAGCAGCGCCCGCTTGAGGCCGGTGCGGCCATGGGTGCCCATCACCACCAGGTCGTGCTCGCCGTCGGCGATCTGCTCCAGGATCTCCTGCGGCGGGTAGCCCTCGCGGACCAGGATGCGGTACTCCAGGGACTCCGGGATCTCCTGCCGCGCCAGGCGCTCCAGGCGGTGGCGCTGCTCCTTGGCGGCCTGCTCACCGGCCTGGGTGAACAGCGGGCCGGCCACCCCGCCGCCCAGGGCCAGCTCGTCGCTGTACACATGGGGGAGGATGCCGACGTTGAGCAGGGTCAGCTTGCCCTTGGCGTGGCGGGCCAGCTCGATGGCCTGACGCAGGGCGCGCGCGGACGTCTCGGAGAGGTCGACGGGGACGAGGATGTTGCGGTAGGGCATCTCAGGCTCGTGGTTCGGGTGGGGATCCAGGGTACAGCATATCGGAGGGCGGACAACGCCTGTCCCCTACTCCGTGTGGCAGGCGGGGGGTGCGTCCGCTGCGGCGTCCGGGGCAGGGGCGCGGACCGCCAGCGCGGCCAGGCCGAAGCCGAGCACGCCGACGGCCAGCAAGCGGCGGCTCCAGGGCCGCTGCGCCGTGAGGCGGCGCAGGCCCAGCATGGCGGCCGAGAGCCCGGGGAGCGTGCCCAGCCCGAAGGCCAGCATGGCCAGCGCGCCGGTGAGGGGGTCGCCGGAGGCCACCGGCAGCGCCAGCGCCGCGTACACCAGCCCGCAGGGCAGGAGCCCGTTGAGCAGGCCGAAGACGAAGCGCGCCTGCACCCCCGCGGCCCGCAGGGACCGACCGGCCGCCGCGACCAGGCCGTTGACCGGCAGCCGAGGCGCAGGCAGGAGCCCGGCCAGCCGCCCGGAGAACCAGACCAGCAGCCCCGCCGCCAGCGCCGTGCCCAGCCAGCCCGGCCCCGGAACAGAGCCACCCAGCGCGCCGGCCGCGGCCCCCAGCGCGCCGTAGGTGAACAGCCGGCCGAGGTGCCAGGCAACGCCGTGCAGCGGGCGATCGGCGCTGGCCACCGCGAACCCGCCGCACATGCCCAGGCAGTGGGGCGTGCCCACCAGCCCGGCCAGGAGCGCGCCGGAGATCAAGGTCGGTTCCACGCGAACTCCAGGCTGAGCAGCTCAAAGGTGTCGGTCTCGATGGGCGCGATGTCGATCTCGAAGCCGTCCAGGCCCAGGCCTCGGAGCTGGTCGGCCAGCACACGAATGACCTGAGAGGGCTCGAAGCGTGTGGGGGCACCCACGGTCACGACCGCAAGCCGTCCACGCCTGGTGCGCACCAGATCGCGGATCTGGAGGACGATCTCGGTCACGAGGGAAGGCGACATCTCAAGAGGCTCCTGGAAGGTCTCGTTCTTCACGCCTGAGGTCAAATGCACGATCCGTGCCGGGCTCTGCAACACATGAAATGAAACCCGAGCTGAACGCGATGTGCACCCTGCCCCAGCGCACTGTGGGATATCACACACTCAAACCCGGGGGCACCTCGCCTGGCGCGCTGGCGTCGCTGGCACGACTCATGCATTATGCGCACTTCCAACGCCCCTCGGGCCCTCACGGAGACAGCTTCGTGCAATCTTCTGCACCCGTCTATGACGACGCCGTCGTCAAGAAGTTCATCATCGCGACCGTCATCTGGGGCGCGGTGGGCATGCTGGTGGGGGTCATCCTCGCCCTGCAGCTCGCCTGGTGGCCCGCCAACCTCGGCCTGCCGTGGACCAGCTTCGGTCGCCTCCGCCCCCTGCACACCAACGCGGTGATCTTCGCGTTCACCGGCAACGTGCTGTTCGCGGGCATCTACTACTCCATGCAGCGCCTGCTGAAGGTGCGCATGTTCAACGATCACCTGTCGAACTTCCACTTCTGGGGTTGGCAGACGATCATCGTGGGCGCGGCGGTCACCCTGCCCCTGGGCATGACCCAGGGCAAGGAGTACGCCGAGCTGATCTGGCCCATCGACCTCGCCATCGCGGTGGTGTGGGTGGCCTTCGCGGTCAACTTCTTCGGGACCATCGCGATCCGCAAGGTCCAGCACCTCTACGTCGCGATCTGGTTCTACATGTCGATGGTCATCACCATCACGGTGCTGCACGTCTTCAACAGCCTGGCCCTGCCCGCCACCCTCACCCGCTCCTACCCCGTCTACGCGGGCATGACCGACGCGCTGGTGCAGTGGTGGTACGGGCACAACGCGGTCGGCTTCCTGCTGACCACCCCCGTCCTGGGCCTGATGTACTACTTCCTGCCCAAGGCGGCCGAGCGCCCGGTCTACAGCTACCGGCTCTCCATCATCCACTTCTGGGCGCTGACCTTCCTCTACATCTGGGCGGGGCCCCACCACCTGCTCTACTCGGGGCTGCCGGACTGGGCGCAGACCCTGGGCATGGTGTTCTCGATCATGCTCATCGCGCCGAGCTGGGGCGGCATGCTCAACGGCCTCCTGACCCTGCGGGGCGCCTGGGACCGCCTGCGCACCGACCCCATCCTCAAGTTCTTCGTGGTGGGCGTGACCTTCTACGGCATGAGCACCTTCGAGGGCCCGATGATGTCCATCCGGGCGGTCAACGCGCTGTCCCACTACACCGACTGGACCATCGGCCACGTCCACAGCGGCGCGCTCGGCTGGGTCGGCATGACCGCCTTCGGCACGCTGTACTGGCTGGTGCCGCGGGTCTGGAAGCGCGACCTCTACAGCGTCGACCTCGCCACGCTGCACTTCTGGCTGGCCACCATCGGCATCGTGCTCTACGTCGTGGCGATGTGGGTCGCGGGCATCACCCAGGGCCTGATGTGGCGCGCGGTCGATGACATCGGCCAGCTCCAGTACCCCAACTTCATGGACACGGTGCTGCGCCTGGTGCCCTTCTACTGGATTCGCATGTTCGGCGGCCTGATGTACCTCACGGGCGTGCTGCTGATGGCCTTCAACTTCATCAAGACGGTGGCGACGCCGGCCGAGGGCGTGCCCTCTGACATGGCCGCGGCCCCGGCCAAATAGGAACCCCCTCATGAGCAACACGACCGGGACCCCCAAGGTCAGCCAGCGCAAGAGCTGGCATCGCGAGAACCTGGAGGGCAAGGGCGCCTTGTTCGCGGTGCTCTCCACGGTGGCCATCTCGGTGGGCGCGCTCGCCGAGATCATCCCGATGTTCACGGCGACCGCCGGCCCCGAGCAGATGGAGGAGGTCACCCCCTACACCCCCCTGGAGGTGGCCGGGCGCGACATCTACGTCCGCGAGGGCTGCTACAACTGCCACTCGCAGATGGTCCGCCCCTTCCGCGCGGAGACCCTGCGCTACGGCGCGTGGAGCCGGGCGGGCGAGTACGCCTACGACCGCCCCTTCCAGCTCGGCTCGCGGCGCATCGGCCCCGACCTGCAACGGGTGGGCGGCAAGTACCCCGACGCCTGGCACTACGAGCACATGCGCGACCCGCGCAGCACCTCCCCCGGCAGCATCATGCCGCCCTATCCGTGGCTTCTGACTGCGCGCCTCGACCCCGAGGACGTCCAGGCCAGCGTCTCGGCCCTCCAGACCCTGGGGCACCCCTACACGGATGAGGACGTCGCTGGCGTGCCGCGCTCGATCAAGCAGCAGGGCCTGGAGATCAGCCAGCGGCTGGCCGGCTCCGGCATCCAGACCGGCACCGACACCGAGATCGTCGCGCTCATCGCCTACCTCCAGCGGCTGGGGGTCGACGGGCGGGCCGCCATCCAGGCGCGCGAGGACGCCGCGGCGGGGGTGGGCGAATGAACCACATCACGCGAGCGATCGCGGAGAGCGCCAGCGCCGGCTGGCTCGTGGGGCTCTCCACCGCGATCTTCATCGGCTTCTTCCTGGCCTGGACCTGGTACGCCTACCGACCGGCCAACCGCCAGGCCATGGAGGACGCCGCGCGCATCCCCTTCGAGGACGGAGACGAGCGATGAGCAAGGAGAAGGATCTGATCCTCGGCCACGGCGACGAGTGCGACGGCATCGAGGAGTACGACAACGCGCTGCCGGCCTGGTGGTTGGGGCTGTTCTACTTCACGATCGCCTGGGCCGTCGTCTATGCCGTGAACTACCACTTCGTGGCCAACGACTCCCAGGCCGCCCTCTACGACGCCGAGATGGCCGCCGCCGCCGAGCAGTGGCCCCAGCAGGAGATCACCCAGGTCTCCGCCGCCGACATCACCGAGGACGCCGTCGACGCCGGCAAGGCCGTCTACGACGCCAACTGCGTGGCCTGCCACGGCCCGAACCTGGAGGGGGGCATCGGCCCGAACCTCAAGGACAGCGAGTGGGTCCACGGCGGCACCCTCACCGACATCACCCGGACGATCACCGAAGGCGTGCCCGAGAAGGGCATGCTGACCTGGGGCCCCATCCTGGGCCCCCAGAAGATCGCCCAGGTGGCCTCCTTCGTATACAGCGCGGGCGGCGGGGTGCCGGACGCTGCGGGCACGCCTGAGGGCGAGAAGTAGGAGGTTCTTACATGCGCTGGAAGATCGGCATCGCGCTGTCGCTCCTGCTCTTCGTGGTGGTGAACGGGGTGTTCCTCATGATCGCCCTGGACAACGCCCCGGAGATCGACGCGAGCTACGAGGAAGAGCCCCGGTGATCGAAGAGGCCGCCGTCGACGGGGTCTGCGCCTGGTGCGGCGCGCCCGTCGAGGCGCGCGGCCGGGTCTTCTGCTGCCAGGGCTGCGAGGCGGCGGCGGCCATCGTGGACGCCGCCGGGCTCGACGACTTCTGGGCGCGCCGCCAGGCCGAGGCCCCCCGCCCCCGGGCGCCGGGCCGGGGCTGGGACCGGGTCCCCACCCGCGCCTGCGCCGACGGCACCGAGGCCGTGACCCTCACCATCGACGGCCTGCGGTGCAGCTCCTGCGTGTGGCTGACCGAGCGCATCCTGGAGCGCACCGAGGGCGTGGTCGAGGCGCGGGTCAGCTACGCCAACGGCCGCGCCCAGGTGCGCTGGGATCCCCAGGTGGTCGACCTCCCCGCCCTCGCCGGGCGCGTCGAGGCGCTGGGCTATCGGCCCCGGCCGGCTGACAGCGCCCCCGCGATGGATCGGGACCTGCTGCTGCGCCTGGGGGTGGCCGCGTTCGCCGCGCTGAACATCATGACCCTCTCCGCGGGGGTGTACCTGGGCTGGTGGGCCGGCATGGAGGCCCGCTACGCCGCCCTGTTCCGCTGGATCAACCTCGCCCTGGCCACCCCGGTGGTGACCTGGTCGGCGGTGCCCTTCTTCCGGGGCGCCTGGCAGGGGCTCAAGGCGGGCTTCCTGCACATGGATCTGCCGGTGGGCCTGGGGGTCGCGCTGCTCTACGGCCACGGGCTGGTCGCCACCCTGACCGGCCACGACGGCTACCTCGACTCGCTGACCATGCTCGTGGCGCTGCTGCTCGCCGGGCGCATGGTGGACCAGCGGGGGCGGGGGCGGGCGGCGGAGGCGGCGTCGTCCCTGGCGGCGCGGGCCCCCCGCAGCGTGCGCCGCCTCACCGGGGACCGGGTGGAGGAGGTCTCCCCCGAGGCCCTGGTGCCGGGGGACGTGCTCGCGGTCGCGGCGGGCGAGGAGCTGGGCGCGGACGGCGTGGTCGTGCGCGGGTCCGGCGAGGCCCGCATGGCCCTGGTCACCGGAGAGTCCGAGCCCGTGGCCATCGCCGCCGGGGACGAGGTGGTCGCGGGCGCGGTGCTGCTCAGCGGGGCGGTGGAGCTGCGGGTGGACGCGGCGGGCGAGGACACCCTGCTCGCCCGCATGGCCGCGGGCCTGAGCGAGGCCGGCGATCGCCCCGCCGAGCCCTCCCCTGCCGACCGGCTGGCGCCCTGGTTCACGGGGATCACCCTGTCCCTCGCGGCGCTCACCTTCGGCGGATGGAGCCTCGTCGGCGGGGTGGGCGCGGCCATCCCGCCGACCATCGCGGTGCTGGTGGTGGCCTGCCCCTGCGCCTTGGCCCTCAGCGGCCCCCTGGCCCGCGCGGCGGGGCTCGGCGCGGCGGCCCGCCGCGGGCTGCTGTGCCGCAGCGGCGACGCCCTCGACCGCCTCGCCCGGGTGGACCTCATCGCCCTGGACAAGACCGGCACCGTCACCGGGGGCGAGCCCGTGGTCGTCTCGGCGGACGACGCGGTCCTGCGCGTCGCGGCGGGCATCGAGCGGGACAGCGCCCACCCCGTCGCCCGCGCCATCGTGGCCGAGGCGGCCCGCCGGGGGGTGGCCCTGCCGCTGGCCCAGGACGTCGAGGAGACCCCCGGCGTCGGCATCTCCGGGGTGGTGGACGGGCGACGCTGGCAGCTCCGCTCTGGCGGCCCCGGGCGCGTCACCGTCGAGGGGCTCGGGGACATCGTGCTGCGGGATCAGGTCCGGGAAGACGCCCGCCGCACCGTCGCCCGGCTGCGCCAGGCCGGCCTGCCGGTGACCCTGCTGACCGGCGACCACCCCGAGGTCGCCCGCGCGGTGGCCGAGGCCGTGGGCGTGGACGACGTGGTGGCCGAGGCCCGGCCCGACGCCAAGGTGGCCTGGATCCGGGCCCGCCAGGCGGAGGGGCACCGGGTGCTCTTCGTCGGAGACGGGCTCAACGACGGCCCCGCGCTGGCCGCTGCAGACGCCAGCATCGCCATGGGCGGGGGCGCGGCCAGCAGCGTGCTGGTGGCGGACGCCGTGGTGGCGACGGCCGGCGTGGGGCCTGTCGCGGCGGGGGTCACGGCGGCCCGCGCGGCGGCGGACAGCATGCGGGTGAACCTGCGCCGCTCGGTGGCCTACAATGTGCTCGCGGTCCTCGCGGCGGTCGCCGGGCTCGTCAACCCCCTCGTCGCGGCGGTCCTCATGCCCCTGTCCAGCGGGCTGGTCCTGGCTGGCTCGATGGGGGTCGAACGGGCCGTCCGCGAGCAGGAGCGCGCATGAACGCCATCCTCTTCCTGCTGCCGGTGGCGCTGGGCCTGGGGGGGACCTTCCTGTTCCTCTTCCTGCGGGCGGCGCGGCAGGGCCAGTTCGACGACCTGGACGACCCCGCCGAGCGCATCCTGCACGACGACTGACCGCCGCCCCCTCGGTGGCTCCGGGTCTCCACCAGACCCTGGTTGCCGTGCCTGAAGGCGTAGAGGCTGCCGACGTCGCCGAAGTCGCAGTCGAAGAGGTCCGGGGTGAGCTGGGCCACGAAGCCGCCGCCCAGCCGCTACGGCGCCCAGCCGTTCTCCTCCACCAGCTCCCACGTCGCGACCAGGATCGCGAGGCCCGACATGTCGGCCTCCGGGGGACCTCAGATCGTCCCCTCGAAGGCCGACGACCACCGGGACCCGCTACGCGGCGGCGTCCTGCAGCTCCGCCGGGTCGCACAGCACGAAGCCCTCGCGCTGGGTCTCGACGATGCCCTCGCGCTGCCAGCGGGTCATCACCCGGATGGTGGTCTCCACCCGGCAGCCCACCAGATCCGCGAGGTCGCCGCGGGTCAGGCGCAGGGGGACGAAGGTGCCCCGCGCGTCGGGCAGGCCGACCTCCTGGCCCATGCGCAGCAGCACGCGGGCCAGCCGGTGCTCGACCGAGCCCTGGGCCAGCTCCTCCATGCGCTGGCTGAAGGCTTCGACCCGGTCGCAGGCCATGCGCAGCAGGTGGCTGTTCAGCTCGGGACGGCGCTTGAGCAGGGCCTGCAGGTCGTCCTGGGCCAGCCGGAAGCCCTTGCCTCGGGTCAGGGCGATGCAGTTGGCGGCGCGGGTCATGCCGTTGAGCGCGGCCTCCTCGCCGATGAGTTGACCGCGGTGGACCAGCGAGAGGATGGGATCCCGGTCGCCGGGCCAGCGCCGGGTGAGCTTCACATGCCCGGTGCAGATGACGGCGACCCAGTCGGCCTCCTGACCCTGCTCCCAGATGACGTCCCCCCGGCGGAACCGGAAGGGTTCGGCGTCAGACATGAAGGCTTGATTGGTGCCGACGTTCTCACATGGGAACGCGCACGGGCAGCCAGCGGCAGAGCGGGTCATGGTGTCCTCCTCTCCAGGACGTTCGGAAATGCCGGGATCGGCATTCCCTTCAACAGCAAGGCCCATGCCAGCCTGACTCGGGTCAGCGTTTTTCCGGAAAGGGCCACAGGGTGCCCTGTGAGATGCCCGGTATCCACGACAGATCCGGTGAAGGTGTGTTAGATCACCCACATCATGGGGCAAACAACACATGAACACAGACAGCACCATCCTCGTCTGCGATGACGAGGAGCTGATCCGCTGGTCGCTGGCCGAACATCTGCGCGGCGAGGGCTACCGGGTCATCGAGGCTGAGGACGGCGAGGCCTGCCTGGGCTTGATCGAGCAGGACGCGCCGGACCTCGTCCTGACCGACCTCAAGATGCCCAGGCTCAACGGCATGGACATGCTGCGCCGCCTCCGGCAATCGGACAACGACACGCCGGTGATCGTGATCACCGCCCACGGCGCGGTGGACTCGGCGCTGGAGGCCACCCGGCTGGGCGCAAAGGCCTACCTCAGCAAGCCCTTCGATCTGCGGGAGGTCGGGCTCGCGGTCGGCAAGGTGCTCCGGGAGCACCGGCTGGAGAACGAGGTCCGCTACCTGCGCAACGCCCAGGCGGGGTCCTACAACCGCCTCATCGGCAGCTCGTTGGCGATGGAGCGCCTCTTCGCCACGCTGCGCCGCCTGGAGCGCATCGACGCCCCCACCGTCCTGGTGGTCGGCGAGTCAGGCACCGGCAAGGATCTCATCGCCCGGGCCATCCACGAGTCCGGGCCCCGGCGGGAGGGCCCCCTGATGGAGGTCGACTGCGCCAGCCTGCCCGAGCAGCTCATCGAGTCCGAGCTGTTCGGCCACGAGCGGGGCGCGTTCACCGACGCCCGGGCCACCAAGCGCGGCCTGTTCGAGGTCGCTCGGGGCGGGACCATCTTCCTGGACGAGATCGGGGAGATGTCCCCCAACACCCAGGCCAAGCTCCTTCGCGCCCTGGAGAACCGCCGCTTCAAGCGGGTGGGCGGGACCACCGCCATCCCGCTGGACGCCGGGGTCATCGCGGCCACCAACCGGGACCTCGGCGTAGAGGTCGCCAAGGGGAGCTTCCGCGAGGATCTCTTCTTCCGCCTCAACGTCATCCGCATCGAGGTCCCCCCGCTGCGCGAGCGGCGCGAGGACATCCCCGCCCTGGTCAACCACTTCGTCCAGCGCTTCAACCGGGACTTCGGCCGCGACATCGAGGGCGTCTCCGAAGAGGCCCTGGCCCGCCTCCGGGCCTACCCCTGGCCGGGCAACGTGCGCGAGCTGCGCAACGTCATCGAGCGCATCGTCATCCTGGAGGCCGAGGACGTCATCCGCGCGGACATGCTCCCCGCCGAGATCCGCTACCTCCGCGCCGACGCCCGCGGGCGCGGGGGCGACGTGCCCTTCGTGCTGCCCGAGGAGGGGGTGAACCTGGAAGACGTCGAGCGCAGCCTCATCGTCCAGGCCCTGGATCGCACCGGCGGCAACCAGTCCGCCTCGGCGCGGCTGCTCGGGGTCAGCCGCTATACCCTCCGCTACCGGATGGAGAAGTACGGCCTCCTTGAGCCGGCAGACTGACCCGGAAGCGCGCACCCCCGAGGTCCCCTGCGGCGGGCGGCTCCAGGGAGAGCGCGCCGCCCATCGCGGTCACCAGCTTGAGGCAGATCGCCAGCCCCAGGCCCGTGCCCCGCGCCTTGGTGGTGACGAAGGGCTCGAACAGGGTGTCGGCGACCTCAGGGTCCACCCCCGGCCCCGAGTCGGACACCACGAAGCCCGGGTCGTCGGTGATCTCCACCTCCACCCGCCCGCCGGGGCCCGAGGCGTCCCGGGCGTTCTGCAGCAGGTTCACCAGGACGCGGCGGACGAACTCCGGATCGCAGCGCACGGCCGCGTCCGGGAGCCCCACGATGGTCGCGTCCACGCCGGCCTGATCGACGGCCTCCTGGACCAACGGCCGCAGATCGGCGTCGGACAGGCGCGCCTCACCGGGCCGGGCGTAGCCCAGCAGATCCTCGACCAGCCGGTCCATGCGCAGGACCTGCTCCCGCACCTTGCCCAGCACGCTGCGCCGCCGATCGTCCTCGTCCATGGTCCCGGTGATGACCTGGAGCGCCGCGGAGATGGCCGTCAGGGGGTTGCGGATCTCGTGGGCCACGTTGGCGGCCAGCGCGCCGATGCGCGCGAGGGCCTCGGCCTGGCGGGCCCGCGCCTCGGCCTGCACCGCGTCGGTCAGCTCCTCGACGTGGAGCAGGACGTCGGCCAGCTCGTGGCGCAGGGGCACGATGTTCACCCTGAAGGTGCGGGCGTGGGTCCCCTCCCCCACCACGACCCGGGGCACGTTGACCTCATGCCCCGAGGCCCGCGCCCGCTCGACCAGCATGGGGATGCGCCCCGCGACGAGCAGCGCCTCCGGCAGGAAGTCGGTGTAGGCGCGCCCCAGCTTCGCGCCGAGGTCGAACAGGCGCGCGCTGGGGCGGGTCGCGGCGGTCACCGCGCCGCTCGGGTCCATGCACAGCACGGTGACCGGCAGGCTGCGGATGATGATGTCCTGGAGCGAGCGCAGCTCCATGTTCTCGTGGGCGCCCATGTAGGCGTCGTTCATCACCGCCAGCTCCAGGTCGGTGATGCGCCCGATGGCGTGGCAGGTCTCCCAGGCGGCCTCGTCGCTCAGCGTCCGCCGCGCGATGTCCACCAGATCGATGCGCAGCAGGTTCATCGCTGAGAAGACGTACTCGGCCGGCAGCCCCACCCGGACGTGGGTGGCCCCGATGCGGGAGCGGCGCGCCCAGTACGCCTGATCGTGGGGGCCGGAGAGCAGCTCGCGCAGCCAGCGGACGAGGCTGAGCTTGAGCCGCTCGACCTGCGCGTCGTCCTGAAGCACCACCCGCGCCCCGGGCGCGGACAGGATCCCGGCATAGAATCGCTCAGCGATCCGGGGGAAATCAGGCTCAGCGTAAGGCAGCAGAGCCGCCAACCGCTCGGCGTCCGAGGGGCCAAACCGGACGGTGTCCAGGATCTCGTTCCAGGCGTGCACTCTGCCTCCAGGCCTGAGGCTGTTAGATTTAGCCTGCGGAGGCAGGATTGCTGCAACCTGGTGAGCAGATCGGAGTCTGCTGGGTCGTAGACGAGCGGCTCGGGCATTCGCGCTCCAGCGTGTTCCTCTGCCACAACCGCGAGGCGCCGGACATCCGCGCCGCGATCAAGCTCATCGATCCCACGCGGGGGAGTTGGGCGGTGCTCCGCAACCGCCTGCTGCTCGAGGCCGAGTCCATGCTCGCCCTCGACCACCCCAACCTCGCGCGCATCACGAACCTCTCCCTCAAGGGGCCGCTGCACTTCATCGAGATGGAGTACATCGAGGGGCGCCCCCTGTCCTCGCTGATCGGGGACCCCAGCGTCACCTCGGGCCGGGTGGTCGACTGGATCGCCTCCACCGCAGACGCGCTCTCCATGATGCACGCCAACGGCCTGCGGCACCGGGACATCAAGCCCGCGAACCTGCTGCTGCGGGCCGACGGGCGGGGCCTCTGCCTGGTCGACATCGGCCTGCCCACCAGCGAGCCGGTGGTCGCGCCGCAGGACCTCGCCTACCTCCCCCCCGAGGCCGACACCCCCGGCGGCCCGGACCCCATCTCCTGGGACATCTACGCCCTGGGCATCACCTGCTGGGAGCTGCTGCGGGGCAGCCGCGCCTTCAAGGACGCCGCCCAGCAGGGCGCCGCCGAGGTCGCCCGCCTCAAGCGCGCCCTGGGGCCCCTCGACCCGGGGGACGACCTGCCTCTGGAGCTGCGCGCCCTGGTCCGCCAGCTGACCCACCCCATCCCGCGCAAGCGGATCCAGACCGTCGAGCAGCTCCGGGAGCGCCTGGGTGAGCTGGACCTCGACACCACCGATCCCGGCTTCCGCTTCGACAACTCCATCTCCACCTGGGACCCGGACGAGCAGGGCGACAAGCTCACCGGACGGGCCTCCGAGACCTGGCACCCCGGCGACGAGGCCAAGCCCCTCCACAGCTACGCCGCGCCCACGATGCCGCCGTTGGACGACAGCGAGCCGCCGGAGGAGGACAGCCAGCCCCCGCCCGAGGACGGGACGCCGCCCCAGAAGCCCGCCGCCCCGACCGCCGAGCCGACCGCCGCGCCAGAGCCCGCCTCGCGCATCACCAACATCGTCGCGCCCGACCCGACCTCGCGGACGCTGGTCGGCATCATCGTGCTGCTGCTGATCGCCCTCGGCATCAGCCTGGTGATGCTGGCTCAGCAGTAGGGGCTACTGCCGGGCGATGCGCCCGCCGCGGATCTCGTAGCTCTCCCCGGCGTTGACCTTGATCGCCGGCTTCTTCTCGTCGACGCAGACGAAGCTGTCCAGGGTCTTGTCGACGTCGAAGGTGGTCTGCGTGTTCTGGTTGATCGAGGTGCGCAGCCCGATGGTGCAGGCCTCGTCGTTGGTGATCAGCAGGGACCACTTCGTGGCGTCGGCGTTCTTGACGTTGATGGTGCCGATGGTGGGGTCGGCGGCCATCTGACAGCCCACGAGCACGGCGAGGCCGCAGGTGGCGGTTAGCGTCCGGGTCATGGCGACTCCAAGGAGGAGAGGGACTTCGACGCTATTATACGAGGTCTCTGCATCTGTTCGGCCACGCATCTGCTGGAGCCCCCATGCGCCGCCCCGTCGACAGCCCCTACCTCGTGCCCTCTGACGGCTTCTTCAGGGTGGCCGAGGCCGCCACCCTGCCCCCGCCCGACGCGCCGGGTCGCAAGACCTGCCGCCGCGCGCTGAAGGCCCGCGTCAACACCCTGAGCGACCTCCAGCGCCGCCTGCACGCCGACGGGCGCTACGCCGTGCTCCTCATCTTCCAGGCCCTCGACGCCGCGGGCAAGGACAGCACCATCCGCAAGGTGCTCTCCGGGGTGAACCCGGCCGGCTGCCAGGTGTTCTCCTTCGGGATGCCCTCCTCCGAGGCGCTGCGGCACGACTACCTCTGGCGCACCAGCAGCCGCCTGCCGGAGCGGGGCCGCATCGGGGTGTTCAACCGCAGCTACTACGAGGAGGTGCTCGCGGTGCGCGTCCACCCCGAGCGCCTCGCCAGCCAGCGCCTGCCCCCTGTGGTGGACCCGGAGCGCATCTGGGAGCACCGCTTCGAGTCGATCCGGGATCACGAGCGCCACCTGACCCGCAACGGCGTCATCCTGCTGAAGTTCTGGCTCAACGTCAGCCGGGAGGAGCAGGGCCGCCGCATCCTGCGGCGCCTCCAGGATCCCTCCCGAAACTGGAAGTTCTCCCCCCAGGATCTCTTCTGCCGGGAGCACTGGGGCGAGTACATGCTGGCCTACGAGGAGCTGCTCAACGCCACCTCCCGGCCCTGGGCGCCCTGGTACGCCATCCCGGCCGACGACAAGCCGTACATGCGCATGGCGGTCGCCGACATCGTGGTCCGCACCGTCGAACGCCTGAACCTGCACTACCCCCAGCTCGCCGAGGACGCCCGCGCCCAGCTCGAGGAGACGCGGCTCCTCCTGGAGCGGGAGCTTGATCCCGAGCAGCCCGCTGCGGGTTTGCATTGAAGTCGCCGCGTCCTCGGGCCAAGATGAACCCTGTTGCTTGAGGGGTAGTCCATGAGGGTCCGGACCGGCATCTGGATCGCCGCGCTCGCCGTGGCGTGCGACGGCAGCGCGGACGTCAAGGACGACACGCTGGACACCGCCCCTCTGGGGCCCCGGCTGCCCTCCACGACGTTCTCAGCGACCACCGACTTCACCGGCACCGCCGAGCTGGCCGTGGACGTCCCCGCCGGGACCCTCTCCTTCCTGATGGCCGCGCAGGGCCCGGAGGGCACGCTCGCCTACGTCGATCGGGTCTACGACCCCAGCGGCGCGCTCGTCTATCGGCTGGAGGACTGGTACTTCGACCACAGCGACGAGACCCTCTCGATGGGGGTGCTCCCGATCGACGACACCACCACCCTGAACTGGCCCATCCTGGACGAGCATGGCGCGCTGTCGCCGGGCACCTGGGTGCTGCACCTGCGGGACTGGAGCGGCGGCGCCGCCGACGTCACCTTCGAGGGCACGGTGCAGACGCGCCTGCCGCAGACCGAGAACACGCTGCGCGCCCTGGTGGTCTACGCGGCGGGGGTCTCCGACGAGGCCGAGGTGGTCGAGGCCACCGAGGCCGCGGTGCAGGTCTGGGCGGACATCTGGTCGGCCTGGGGGCTCTCCCTGGAGGTGCGCTACGCGGAGAGCGACGTCGACCCGGACCTCCCCAACGCCCTGGAGCCCGGCGACGCCCTGGCCCAGGTCAGCGCGATGGGCGAGGACTGGGACGTCACCGTCATCATCGGCGAGACCCAGGAGGGCACCCCCTACTCGGTGCTGGGCTCCGCCTCCAGCATCCCCGGCCCGCTGACCGCCGCGCGGCGCTCGGCCGTCCTGATCTCCTGGCCGCGCATCGCCGGCCCCGACGGCCGCTTCTCCGAGGACGACATCGGCCAGTACGGCAACACCCTGGCCCACGAGCTGGGGCACTTCGCCGGCCTGACCCACCCCGTCGAGGTCGGGTGGGACCGCTACGACGCGGTCAGCGACACGCCCCGCTGCACCACCACGGGGCTGTGCGAGGCCCAGCTCGGCGGAAACCTGATGTTCCCCTACGTGATGTGCCCCTACCCCTACACCGACTGCGACGCCCAGGACGAGCTGTCGTCCGGCCAGCAGACGGTGCTGCTGAACTACACGGGGCTGTTGTGAGGTCCGCGTCCATGATCCCGATCCTGTCGGCCTCTCTGCTGTTCGTGCCGCTCGCGCTGGCCGAGGCGCCCGCGCCGATGGTCCGGGCGCTGAGCGCCTACGAGGCGCCGGCCTGCCAGGACATCGCGGCGCTCTCCCCCTCCCCCGTCGAGGACCTGGGCTGGGTGGTGGACCACGTCAGCCAGCCCCCCTGGGCGCCGATGACCGCGGCGCAGTGCCTGCTCCAGCTCTACCCCGAGGAGACCCGCCCCGTGGCGGAGCGGTGGGTCGTCGACCCCGAGCGCGCCGGCCTGGCCCGGCTCGTGTTCGGCGAGCTGGAGCGCCTCCCGCCGGAGGTGGCCCTGCCGTTGGCCCGCGCCGCCCTCGCGGGCCCCCACGCCCCCATCCTGGAGCGCCGGCTGGCCCGCAGCGAGGACCCGACCCTGCGCGCCCTGGTCCTGCCAGCTCCCTGAGCGCCGTCGTCCCGGTCCGGGCTGGCTCAGATCAGCACGAGCTTGCGGTCGACCTCCAGCGCCATCGCCTCCTGGCCGAGCTCGGCCTTGAGGGTCCGGGTGTACTCCACGACCTGGTCGAGGTGCTCGTTCATGTCGGCCTGGGTGGCATAGGTCCGGACGACGTAGACGTCCTCCCGCACCAGCCCCACCTGGTGACTCCGCCACACGCCGCGAGCGGACATGCTGGTGGCGCCGCCAAAGCGCTGGCCGAGGAAGTCCAGGGTCCGCTGCACATACGCGGAGGTGTCGGCGGGTTGGTCGGTCTGCAGCGTCGTCGGGATGTACACGCTCACCTGGTGGGTACGATCCAGGCGATCGAAGAGCTGCTGGGCCAGCTCCTTGAGCGGCTCCGCCAGAGGCACGCCCTCGACGCCTGAGCGGGTCAGGGGCGGCAACGCGTCCAGGTAGGGCACCATGAAGTCGTAGGAGAATCCGGCCTCTGCGGTGCTCGGGCGCGGCCGGTTGACCACGACGAAGACGCCCGCGCGATCGGGGCTGACATGGCGGCGGATGCGCTCATACAGCCGATCCACTGCCGCCGGGGCGTCGGAAGAGGGCGCGGTGACGACGAGCACCTGGTTGGCGTGCTCCCAGAGCGGCATGGCGCTGTCCCACCCCTCCTCGGTCAGGCCGATGACGATGTTGTCATGGCCACCCAGCATCCGGTCGAGCAGGAGCCGGGCCCGGCCGGGGCCGTCCTCCGCCGGCCCGGGGGGTGGGAGGAACACCTCGTAGCCGGCGGGGTGCGAATGGGTGCGCACGTCCGGCGCGAGCCCCAGGTCGTGCTGCAGGCCCTGGGCCACCGGGTACTCGGTGTGCACCGTCGGACGGGAGGTCTGACGTGCCAGCACGGTGGCCATCGCATGCCCGATGAGGGTCTTTCCGCTGTGGCCGGTGGCGCTCACCACCAGGATCACCCGGATCCTGCGCGTGGGGTCGAGTTGTCGACGGGTCGCCTCGACCAGCGCGCGCCCCAGGCCCCGCGCCAGCGCGATGGCCACCGTCGCATGCTCCCCCAGGATCGCCAGGAAGGCCTCCCGGCGCAGCACGAGCACCTCCAGGTCGGTCAGGGCGACGATGCTGGCCGAGCGCGGCTGGTTCTCCAGGATGCCCACCTCGCCGAACGTGCTCCCCGGCATGATGTAGGCGACGGTCTTCGGGCGCATCTGGCCGGGGAGGCTGCGCTCGACGGCCGCGATCCCCTCCCGCAGCACAAAGAAGCTCTCGCTGGGCTTGCCTTGCCAGACGATCACCTCTCCGCGGTGATACTGCCGCAGCTTCATCTGGGCGCCGATCCGGCTCAGCGCCGGACGAGGGAGGCTCTCAAACAGCTCGATGCGCTCGAGGGAGGCGATGTGGTCATCGAGGTTCATCGTTTTTTTACGATAACACGACAGGGCATCCGAACCGGTGTCGCCGGACGCGCAGGTCCTACCAGCTCCCGGAGAGCCCCAGGCCGCCGCCCAGCCAGGCCGTCGCCGTGGCGCGCTGGTCGGCGTCGAGGTCCAGCCAGGCCACCTCGGGGCGGACCAGCAGCGAGAGGGCGAAGTCGTCACGGAGCACCACCCCCGCCGAGGCCGTGGGCCCGAAAGCCAGGAACACCCAGCCCGCCTCGGCGGCCGGCGCGTCGACCTCCAGGGCGCTGGGGGGCATCCACACCCCGCTGGCCGCCCCGCCGCCGAACAGCCGCGCCCGGCGGACGTCCGCCTGGAAGCCGCCGCTCAGGGTGAGCTGCCCCAGCGCTCGGGGCGCGGCGACCGCGTCCAGCCCCAGCGGCGAGCGGGTCGGGCTGATGGCACCGGCCAGGGCGATCTCGCCGGCCAGGCCGCGCGCGGGGCCGTGGTTGCGCCGGACCTGCCACCACAGCTCGGGCCCCAGCGCCCCCGCCCCCAGGCTCTCCCCCATCGCCGGGGCCGCCAGCGCGAGCCCCCGCACGCCGACGGTGCTCCGGGGCCCGGCGGCGACCCGCTCCAGGTCGTCCAGCCGGTAGCTGCTGCCCGGCCGCAGGGTGACGTGCCCGTCCACCCGCAGCTCCCCCTCCGCGTCCCGGATCTCCAGGTGGTGGCGGCCCGGCTCGATGGGGATGGTGCCCGGCATGGTGCCCCGCATGCGGCCGTTGACCCGCAGGGTCGCCCCGGACATCGCGGTGTCCGCGTGGGGGTAGAGGTAGACGAGCGCCTGCTCTCTGGAGCGCCGCCGGGAGGGGTCTCCGGCGAGCACCAGGTCCGCCTCCCCCACCACCCGGAAGGCGGCCTCGGGGATCTGGACCCCCTCGGTGTAGGTCATGGTGCGGGTGCGGGCGTGGTCATGGGCCTCATAGGCGGTGACCAGGCCGTCGCCGTCCAGATCGGCGTCGGGGAAGCCCCAGCCGATGGCCTCCAGCAGGAACCAGGTGTAGACGCCGTGGCCGAGGGTGTCGTCCTCCAGGGACGGGTGGCCGGCGCTGGTGGCGTAGAGGTGGGCCTCGCCGGGGCCCATGGACACCGCGCTGGGGGTCAGCGCGTCGGTGGGCGGCGGGGTCATCAGCCCCAGGGGATCGGGGCGCTCGACGGAGCGGCCCCCCCCGTGGAAGCAGGCGTCCAGGATCAGGGCCTTGCGGGCGGGCGGCAGGGAGGCGAAGAAGCGCTGCAGCGCCTCCAGCTCCAGCGCGCTGGCCTCCAGATCCGAGGCCCGGCTGTCGGAGGCCAGCAGGTAGCGCCGCCAGGCCTCCCCGTCGTTGGCGCGGGTGCCGTGGCCGGAGAAATAGACGACCAGCTCGTCCTCCCGACGAAGCTCGGTGCGCACCTGCCGCAGCGCCCGGAGCAGGGACTCGCGCCGGGTGGCCTCGGGCCCGGTGAGCACGACCACCTCGTCGAAGCCGCCCTGGGCGTGCCGGAGGGCCTCGGCCAGGGCCTCGGCGTCGTCCCCGGCGTGGCGCAGCTCCCCGAAGGCGGGGTCGTCGTACTCGTCCACCCCAATGATCAGGGCGCGGCGCCGGGGCTCCAGGGCCTGGGAGAGCGCGGCGGCGGTGGTCACGGCGGGCTCGAAGCCCTTCGTGCGCACCTGGGGCGCGCAGGCCGCCAGCACCGCGAGGACGATCAGGGCTGCCACCGGACCTCCACGGTGTCCACCGCACAGCGCGCCGGGTCCGGCGCGTCGGCGGCGCAGAGCCACGCGGCGTAGCGGGCCACCCCCGGGGTCGGCGCGTCCGGGCGCCAGGACAGGAGCGTGTCGCCCCCCGGGCGGTGCGCGCCCGCCGGCACCGCCCAGCGCTGGCCCACCGGCGGCCACACCCGGGCCTCGCCCTCGGTCAGGAAGAGCGCGCCGGGGGCGTCGGTGCGGACCTCGAAGAGGAGCCGCTCGTCGCCTGACACCCCCCCGCCAGGCCCGACGGCCCGCACCCCCCGCGGCCCCTCCGCGGCGAGCTGCAGGTGCACGCTGCCCGGCGCCACCGTCAGGCCCTTCGTGCGGGTGCCGTCCGGGAACGCCCACACCGCCAGCAACGCAGCGGCGGCGAGCGCTGTGATCCCGATGGCGTGGGTGTGACGGAAGCGCGGCCTGCGGGCGCGGGCGAGCACCTCGGCGGCCTCAGGCCCCCCGGCGGGGGCGGGCAGCGCGGCGATCCGGCGGCCAAGCGCGTCGGCGGGCTCGGTCATGGCTCTTCTCCTTCGGTCAGCAGCGCGCGGAGGCGCCGCCGGGCATAGCTGAGCTGGGAGCGCACCTGATGATCCTCCAGACCGAGGATCTCGGCGACCTCCTTGGAAGGCAGCTCCTGGCCGTAGAACAGCAGCACCGTGGCCCGGTGGGACTCGGGGAGCCGGGCGATGGCCCGCTCCAGCCGTCGGCGATCCTCGTCGGCGAGGGCGTCGGCCTCCGGGGAGTCCGGGGCGGGGCCAGGGGTCACCCGGATCAGGCGCCAGGCCCGGTCCGCGATCGAGCGGCGCCGCAGCCGATCCAGGCAGAGGCGGTGGGTGACGGTGAACAGGTAGGACCGCAGGGATCCCCCCGGCCGGCATGCGCCCCGGACGATCCGGCAGAACACCTCCGTGGCGACCTCCTCGGCCACCTCGCGGCGCTGGAGCATGCGCCAGGCGTAGCTGGTGACCGGGTCGCGATAGCGCTGATAGATCGACTCGAACGCGCGGTCGTCCCCGTCCAGGAACGCCGCGAGCAGGGCAGCGTCGTCCGGCGCGGGCGCCAGCGCGGGCGCCAGCGCGGGCGGTGGGTCGGCGGGGGCAGGCAGGGCGGCGCTCACGTCCCCCGAACGCACGAGCAGCGGACATGTGGACTGCCCCTCAAGCTCGACAAGAGCGAGTCCACATTCTGCGGGGTCCGGTCGTTTGGGGGACGTCATGAGACGAATACAACACCCGGAGGTCTCCATGATCCGCAAGCCCGCGCTGCTCTTCCTTGCCTTGCTCATCTCGTCGCCGACCGCCATGGCCCAGCAGAGCCGCGACCGGGACGGGGACGGCTACTCCACCCGCGACGGCGACTGCGACGACACCGACGCGACGGTGAACCCCGGCGCCACCGAGTACTGCGACAACGTCGACAACGACTGCGACGGCGTCATCGACGAGTCCGACGCGGTGGACGCGGTGACCTGGTACGCGGACCTGGACGGCGACGGGTACGGGGACGCGAACAACTCGGTCACCACCTGCGCCCAGCCGACCGGATACGTGCTGGACTCCACCGACTGCGACGACACCAACGCCTCCATCTACCCAGGCGCGTCGGAGATCGCCGACGGCCTGGACAACGACTGCGACGGCCAGATCGACGAGAACACCTCCAGCGGGGGCGTCGACAGCGACGGCGACGGCTACTACGGCTGGATCGTGAACTCGGACGGCACGGTCACCCAGGGCGACGACTGCGACGACTCCGATCCGAGCGTCAACCCCGGCGCCACCGAGGTGCGCGACGGCATCGACAACGACTGCGACGGCCAGATCGACGAGGGCGGCGGCACCTTCGGGGATGTCGACGGCGACGGCTACACCACCAGCGACGGCGACTGCGACGACCGCGACGCCACCGTCTACCCCGGCGCCCCGGAGCTCGCCGACGGGATCGACAACGACTGCGACGGCCTGGTCGACGAGAACACCTCAAACCAGGGCATCGACGCGGACGGCGACGGCTACTACGGCTGGTATGTCGACGCCAACGGCAACGTGACCCAGGGCGAGGACTGCGACGACAACGACCCCACCGTCTACCCCGGCGCCCCCGAGGCCCGCGACGGCGTCGACAACGACTGTGACGGCCAGGTCGACGAGGGCAGCGGCCAGGGCCTCGACACCGACGGCGACGGCTACGACGGCTGGTGGTTCGACGCCCGCGGCAACGCCTACCCCGGCGACGACTGCAACGACAGCGACCCCTCCGTCCACCCCGGCGCCCGAGAGGACTGCAACGGCGTCGACGACGACTGCGACAACGCCGTCGACGAGGACTTCCCGGACGCCAACGGCGACGGCATCCCCGACTGCGACCAGGATCCCTGCGACGGCCTGGACAACGACGGCGACGGCATGGTCGACGAAGGGCACGACAACGACCGCGACGGCGTCACCACCTGCGACGGCGACTGCGACGACAGCGACCCGTCGTCGAACCCCAACGAGCGCGAGGTCCTCGACGGCCTGGACAACGACTGCGACGGCGGCATCGACGAGGGGATCCAGCAGGGCGACGACACCGGCAACCCCTCCCCCGACGACACCGGCAACCCCTCCGGCGATGACACGGGCTACGGCATGGGCGACGGCGGCCTCAAGCCCGGCGGCTGCACCGGCTCCGGCACCGGCATGTCCTACGCCCTGCTGCTGCCGCTCCTGGGCCTCTTCCGGCTGCGGCGGCGGCGCTGAGCAGACTTTCAACCCTCTGACACCACGCGAAGCGGTTTCGGCCGCGCTCCGTCGCAGGGGTAGCATGTGGCTGGACATGCCCCTTGCGACGGAGCACCCCGATGTTGACCACCCGCTGGCTGCTGCCGCTGGTCCTGCTGACCGCAGGCTCGGCGCTGGCCGAGGACGAACCCAAGGACGAGGGCGTGGTCATCCGCGCCGCGCTCGAACTCCCCATCTCCGCGAACGATGCGCGGAGGCAGAGGATCCCTGAGCCCGACATCAAGGCGGCGATCTCCGCGGGCAAGGGCAAGGCGCTCCCCGCCGGGGAGATGGCCGAGATCATGAAGGCCGGGGCCGACGGCACGAGGGATCACGGGCCCATCGACAACTTCGGCGCCTTTGTCCAGGCTCAGCTCGACGAGGGCAAGCGAGGACCGGACCTCGCCGCCGCCATCCGCGCCGAGCACGAGGCGCGTGGCATGGGCCACCCCATGAAGGGCGGCAAGGCCGGCAAGGCCGGCAAGGCTGGCAAGGCCGGAGGCACGGGGCACCACAGCGAGCACGGAGAGCACGGCAAGATGGGCGGCCCCGGCCGGCACGGCCCGCCCGACAAGGGGGCTGGCCCCGACAAGAAGGGCGGCTCGGCCGGCGACGCCGCAGCTGGCCAGGGCAGCGCCTCCAAGGGCGGAGGGAAGAAGTGATGCGACGCCACACCCTGATGTTCGCCGCCGTCTTCGCGCTGCTCGCCGCCTGCGACAGCAGCCCGCCCCCGGAGCCCGCGCCGCCCCCGGAGCCGGTCGCCGAGCCCGCACCACCTGCCACAGATCCTCGGGTCGAGCAGGCCGTCAGGCTGGCCAGGGCCATCGACGCCGCGCCGGAGAACGCCGCCGCGCTGCTCGCCGACGCCGGCCTGACCCTGGAGCAGCTCGACGCCCTCATGTACGAGATCGCGGAAGACCCCCAGCTCTCCCGCCAGTACGCCGAGCAGCGCGGGGCGGACTGAGCCTCGACGGCGGGCAGGAGCACCCCGTTCCTGTCCGCCCAGGCGCCTGATTTTCTGCGACAATGGCTCCTTCAGGATGGAAGAAGGAGCCAGGAATGCGCCCGACCGCCCTCATCGCGCTGCTCATCGGATCGACCGCCTGGGCCGCCAGCGAGCTGTGGCCGCTGGACACGGCGTCGGACTACGACTTCGACCCCGCCGAGGTCACCGTCTCCGGCGGGGCCGCCACCCTGCTCGACAGCCTCGGCGGCACCGGGGCGGACGGGGACCTGAGCCTCTCGTCCCAGACCTTCAACCTCTCCACCGACGTCTCAGGCAGCCGCACCGTCGCCGACGGCGCCGCCTGGGTCATCTCCACCTCCGTCAGCGCGGGCGCGACCAGCGTCACCCTGGACGGCTACGCGGGCGGTCTCGCCCGGGGTGATGAGCTGCTGCTGCTCGTCGCGCGCGGCGACACCACCAACACCGCGGATGTCGGCACCTGGGAGCTGGTCCGCGTCGAGGACGCTGACTCCAGCGGTCTCATCGACATCTCGGAGACCGCGAACGCCTACGACGGCGCCACGTACCGCGTCTTCGCCCAGCGCGTGCCCAACTACGGCGACGTCTCCCTGACCTCCGCCACGATCACCGCCGACGGCTGGGACGGCAGCACCGGCGGCGTCGTCGCCTTCCGCGCGGCGGGCACCGTCAACGTGGACAGCGGCTCCCTCATCGACGGCTCCGGGCTGGGCTACCGGGGTGGGGCCGGGGGCGCCAGCTCCGGCGGCGGCGGCCAGGGCGGCGAGACCTGGGTGGGCCGGGACGGCGACGGCGGGAACGACGGCGGCTCCGGCACGGGCGGCGGCGGCGGCGGCGAGGGCAACGACTACGCTGGCGTCGGCCAGGGCGGCAGCGGTGGGTACGGCGCGGGCGGCGGCGGGGCCGACGGCACCTACAACAGCGACGACGGCGCGGGCGCGGGCGGCGGCGGCGGCTACGCGGGCGGCGGCGGCGGCGGCGGCGGCGGCACGGGCTGCGGCGGCACCGTGGGCGGCGCAGGCGGCGACGGCGGCGCGACCGGCGTGGACGCGGGGGGCGGCGGGCTCAGCTCCTGCCCTGGCGGCGACGGCGGCAACGCCGGCAACGACGGCAACCGCGGCAGCAGCTCCTGCTACGCGGGCAGCAACGCCCAGGTGGGCGCGGCGGGCTCCGGCACCCTGGGCGGCGGCGGCGGCGACACCTGCGGCGGGCCCTACGGCGGCGGCGGCGGCGGCGGCGGCGGGGTGTATGGCGACGCCGACCTGGCCACGCTGTTCTTCGGCGGTGGTGGCGGCGGCGGCGGCGGCTCGACCCACGGGTACACCGGCGGCGACGGCGGCGACGGCGGCGGCGCGGTGCTCGTCTTCGCCGACACGATGGACGTCGCGGGCATCATCGCGGCCGAGGGCGCCTCTGGGGGTACGGTGAGCACGGCCTACCGCAGCGCCAACGGCGGCAGCGGCGCGGGGGGCTCCATCTGGCTCGCCGCAGATACGATGACCCTCACCGGCATCCTGTCGGTCTCCGGCGCGGGCACGACCCCCTCCACCACGGGCATCGCGGGCGGCGGCGGCGGCGGCGACGGGCGCCTGCGGGTGGACACCGGCAGCGTCAACAGCGTGCTCCCCACCGACGCGGGCTTCGTCACCGAGATCGAGGCGTACAGCACGGTCTCCCCCGGCTCGGCCAACGACGTCACCGACCGGTACGCCACCGAGTCCCTGGTCTGCGGCGTCGACCCGGTGAACCCCGGCGGTACCGTGGTCTGGACCGGCTTCACCGCCACCGAGGACACCGACGGCGGCAGCGTCGCCTATGTGCTCTCCGACGACGCCAGCACCTGGTGGTGGTGGGACGGCAGCGCCTGGTCCACCTCCTCCGGCTCCAGCCAGGCGAACAGCGCCGCAGACGTGGACCTGACCATCGGGGACGTGAGCGCCACGCAGCTCTACTGGTGCGCGTACCTGCTGGGCGACGGCACCCAGGCGGTCAGCCTGGAGGACGTCGAGATCAGCTACGAGCCCGACGCCGACGGCGACGGCGTCGACGACAGCGACGACAACTGCGCGGACATCGCCAACGCTGACCAGGATGACCTCGACGGCGACGGCGAGGGCGACGCGTGCGACGACGACATCGACGGCGACGGCCTCTCCAACGACGACGAGGCCACCTGGGGCTCCGATCCCGAGGACACCGACACCGACGGCGACGGCCTCGGCGACGGCGACGAGGTGTACACCCACGGCACCGATCCCACGCTATCCGACACAGACGGCGATGGCCTGGACGACAGCCAGGAGATCAACGCCACCGGCACCGACCCCACGGATCCCGACACAGACGCCGACGGCCTGACCGACGGCGACGAGGTCAACACCCACGGCACCGACCCCCTCGACGCGGACTCGGACGACGACGGCCTGACCGACGGCGACGAGGTCAACACCTGGGGCAGCGACCCCAACGACGCCGACACCGACGGCGACGCCTGCGAGGACGGCGTCGAGGTGGACGCCGGCACCGACCCCACCAACGCCGACACCGACGGCGACGGGGTGGACGACTGCGAGGAGCTGGCGGTCGGCAGCGACCCGCTCGACCCGGATACCGATGACGACGGGCTTTCGGACGGCGAAGAGGCCGCGCTGGGTACCAACCCCCTCGACACCGACACCGACGGCGACGGCCTCGGCGACGCCGACGAGGTCCACACCACCGGCACCGACCCCACCAACGCCGACACCGACGGCGACGGCCTCTCCGACGGCACCGAGCTGGAGGAGACCCACACCGACCCGCTGGTCGCCGACACCGACGAGGACGGCCTCTCCGACGGCGAGGAGGTCATCACCACGGGCACCGACCCCCTGGATCCGGACACCGACGACGGCGGGCGCACCGACGGCCAGGAGGTCAACCTCGACGGCACGGACCCCAACGACCCCGCCGACGACCTGTCCGACCGCGACGGCGACGGCGCCAGCGACTGGGCCGAGGAGAACGAGCTGGGCACCGACCCCGACGACCCCGACACCGACGGCGACGGGGTGTCCGACGGCCAGGAGGCCTACGTCGACGGCACCGACCCGCTCAACCCCGACACCGACGGGGACGGGCTTGGGGACGGCGCGGAGGCGGAGCTGGGCACCGACCCGCTCAACCCCGACACCGACGACGGCGGCGTGAGCGACGGCGACGAGGTCAACAACGGCACCGACCCCCTCGACCCCAGCGACGACGTCCCCGACGGCGGCGACGACACCGGCCTGGACGGCGTCAACAAGGGCGGCGGCGGCTGCGGGTGCGCCTCGGGCGCCGCGCCGACCGGGTCCTGGCTGTGGCTGGGCCTGCTGGGGTTGGTGGCGCTGCGGCGGCGGCGGAGGTGAGGCCGCGATTCAGCACAGACGCTCGCCGGGCGGGTGCCCCCGCCCGTCCGGCGGCGGGCGACCCTGCTTGACAGGTCACTGACCGGTTCCTGACCGGTCAATCACCCCATGAACCTCGGCGCTCCCCCACTCCAACCGCCGTATTCGGCCGGCTCGGCGTCCTGCTTGCGGGAACACATCTTGCAGTGCGGTGTGGTGCGGGACCCCGGCACCCGGAGCCCGCACCACACAGGACTGGAGAAACAACATGTCGGCCTTGAACTACACCATTGTCTCCTCGACCGGCTACAACCACGACCCCGGCCAGAGCTTCGACTACTACACAGACTTCTTCGTCCCCCCTGACGCTGTCTCCGTGGTCTGCATGGCCTACTCGGCGTCGAATGGACGGTTCGAGACCAGCGACGTGCGCGTCGACTTCAACAAGAGCGGCAACAGCCGCATCTGGTCCACCGTGAAGAACACGGGCTCGAACCAGGACACCGCGCACATCTGGTTCACCATCGCGGTGCCGTCGGACAGCGGGCAATCGTTCGTCCAGCGGGCCCCCCTGCGCTCCGAGAAGGCCTGACCCGAGGCCAGGGACCGCCCTGACGCGACGAACGGGTCCTGCCCCTCAGCAGGTCGCGCCGTGGCTCGGCGGTCCCCTCGCCCTGGTCCGGGAAGGCGGCCAAGGGGCCGCGTCCCGAGCGCAGATCTGCATGACAACGCCCTGATTCCTCTGCGAGAATAGGCTCCTCGCCTCAAGATGGATCAAGGAGCCAGGAATGCGCCCGACCGCCCTCATCGCGCTGCTCATCGGATCGACCGCCTGGGCCGCCAGCGAGCTGTGGCCGCTGGACACGGCGTCGGACTACGACTTCGACCCCGCCGAGGTCACCGTCTCCGGCGGGGCCGCCACCCTGCTCGACACCCTCGGCGGCACAGGCACCGACGGGGACCTGAGCCTCTCATCCCAGACCTTCAACCTCTCCACCGACGTCTCAGGCAGCCGCACCGTCGCCGACGGCGCCGCCTGGGTCATCTCCACCTCCGTCAGCGCGGGGGCGAGCAGCGTCACCCTGGACGGCTACGCAGGTGGCCTCGCCCGGGGTGATGAGCTGCTCCTGCTCATCGCGCGCGGCGACACCACCAACACCGCCGACGTCGGCACATGGGAGCTGGTTCGCGTTGAGGACGCCGACTCCAGCGGCCTCATCGACATCTCGGACACCGCGAACGCCTACGACGGCGCCACGTACAGCGTCTTCGCTCAGCGCGTCCCCAACTACGACGACGTCTCCCTCACCAGCGCGACGGTCACCGCCGACGGCTGGGACGGCAGCACCGGCGGCGTCGTCGCCTTCCGGGTCGCCGGCACCCTGACCGTGGACAGCGGCTCCAGCGTCAGCGCGTCCGGCCTGGGCTACCGGGGCGGCGCGGGCGGCGTGAACAGCGGCGGCGGCCAGGGCGGCGAGACCTGGGTGGGCCGGGACGGCAACGGCGGCAACGACAACGCCTCGGGCACCGGCAGCGGCGGCGCGGGCGAGCCCACCGGACAGAGCAGCCTGGGCCAGGGCGGCAACGGGGGCTACGGCGCGGGCGGCGGCGGGGCCGACGGCAACGACAACGCCGATGACGGCGCAGGGGCGGCGGCGGCGGCGCCTACGCGGGCGGCGGCGGCGGCGGCGGCGGGGGCACCGGCTGCGGCAGCCCGGCGGGCGACGGCGGGACCGGCGGCGCGGCGGACGTGGCCGGCGGCGGCGGCAGGGCGTCCTCGTGTGATGGGGGCGACGGCGGCAACGCCGGCAGCGCCGGGGGCAAGGGCTCGAACTGCTACGCGGGCGCCTCGGCCACCGGCGGCGCGGTCGGCAGCGGGACCACCGGCGGGGCCGGCGGGGACTCCTGCGGCAGCCACTTCGGCGGCGGCGGCGGCGGCGGCGGCGGCTTCTACGGGGACGCCGACCTCACCACCCTGTTCTTCGGCGGCGGCGGCGGCGGCGGCGGCGGCCACCCCTCCAACAGCACCGGCGGCGCGGGCGGCGACGGCGGCGGCGCGGTCCTCCTCTTCGCCGACACCGCCGATGTGGCCGGCGTCATCGCCTCCGACGGTGCCTCCGGGGGCACCGTGACCACCGGCAACCGCTCGGCGAACGGCGGCAGCGGCGCGGGCGGCGCCCTCTACCTGGCGGCGGAGACCCTCACCCTCTCCGGCTCCCTCTCGGCGTCCGGCGCGGGCCCGACCTCCAGCAACACCCGGGTCTCCGGCGGCGGCGGCGGCGGCGACGGGCGCCTGCGGGTGGACGCCGGCAGCGTCAACAGCGTGCTCCCCACCGACGCGGGCTTCGTCACCGAGATCGAGACGTACAGCGCCCCCTCCCCCGGCTCGGCCAACGACGTCTCCACCCGCTACCCCACCGAGTCCCTGGTCTGCGGCGTTGACCCGGTCAACCCCGGCGGCACGATCCTGTGGACCGGCTTCGCCACCACCGAGTCCACCGACGGCGGCAGCATCGTCTATGTGCTCTCCGACGACGCCAGCACCTGGTGGTGGTGGGACGGCAGCGCCTGGTCCACGTCCTCAGACTCCAGCGAGGCCAGCAGCGCGTCCGACGTCGACGCCAACATCGCGGTCCTGAGCGCCACGCAGCTCTACTGGTGCGCGTACCTGCTCGGCGACGGCACCCAGGAGGTCAGCCTCGAGGACGTCGAGATCAGCTACGAGCCGGACAGCGACGGCGACGGCATCGACGACAACTCCGACAACTGCCCCGACGTGGCCAACGCCGACCAGGACGACCTCGACGGCGACGGCGAGGGCGACGCCTGCGACGACGACATCGACGGCGACGGCCTCTCCAACGACGACGAGGCCACCATCGGCTCCGACCCGGAGGACGTCGACACCGACGGCGACGGCCTGCAGGACGGCGACGAGGTCAACACCCACGGCACCGATCCCACGCTATCCGACACAGACGGCGACGGCCTGGACGACAACGAGGAGATCAACGCCACCGGCACCGACCCCACCGACGCCGACACCGACGGCGACGGGCTCGACGACGGCGCCGAGGTGAACGCCCTCGGCACCGACCCCCTGGACGCGGACACCGACGGCGACGGCCTGGAGGACGGCGAGGAGATCAACACCTGGGGCTCCGACCCGCTCGACACGGACACCGACGGCGACGGCCTCTCCGACGGCGACGAGGTCAACACATACGGCACCTCGCCGACCACCAGCGACACCGACGGTGACGGCCTCTCCGACGGCGACGAGATCAACACATACGGCACCGACCCGCTGAACTACGACACCGACGGCGACGGCCTCGCCGACGGCCCGGAGGTGAACGCCTACGGCACGGACCCGCTGGACACCGACACCGATGACGACGGCCTGTCCGACAACGACGAGGTCAGCGCGACCGGCACGAACCCGCTGGACCCCGACTCCGACGACGACGGCCTGACCGACGGCGAGGAGTGGAGCATCTACGGCACCGACCCCAATGACCCCGACACCGACGGCGACTCCTGCGACGACGGCGTGGAGGTCGCCGCCGGCACCGACCCGACGGTGCTCGACACCGACGGCGACGGCGTGGACGACTGCGAGGAGCTGGCGGTCGGCAGCGACCCGCTCGACGATGACACCGATGACGACGGCCTCACGGACGGCCGCGAGGCGGAGCTGGGCACCGACCCGCTCAACCCCGACACCGACGGCGACGGCCTGGGCGACGCCGAGGAGGTCGACGTCCTGGGCACCGACCCGACGCTGGCGGACACCGACGGCGACGGGCTGGACGACCGTGTCGAGATCGAGGAGACCTTCACCGATCCGCTGGTCGCCGACACCGACGGCGACGGCCTCTCCGATGGCGAGGAGGTCCTCACCATCGGCACCGACCCGCTGGACGAGGACACCGACGACGGCGGCCGCACCGACGGCCAGGAGGTCGACATCGACGGCACCGACCCGCTCAACCCCGAGGACGACCTGTCCGACCGGGACGGCGACGGCGCCAGCGACTGGGCCGAGGAGAACGAGCTGGGCACCGACCCCGACAACCCCGACACCGACGGCGACGGGATCCAGGACGGTCAGGAGGTCTACACCGACGGCACCGACCCGCTCAACCCCGACACCGACGGCGACGGCCTGACCGAGGGCGAGGAGGCCGAGTTGGGCACCGACCCGCTCAACCCCGACACCGACGGCGGCGGCGTGGAAGACGGCGAGGAGGTCGACCGGGGCACCGACCCGCTCGATCCCAGCGACGACCTGTCCGACAGCGGCATCGTGGACGACTCCGGTCTCGGCGGCGTCAACAAGGGCGGCGGCGGCTGCACCTGCGCGTCGGGGGCTGCGCCGATGGGCGCGGCGTGGATGGTGGTGCTGATCGGGCTGGTGGCGCTACGGAGGCGGCGTGGTTGACGGGCGTTGATGAAATGTCACCTGATGGTTGACATTCCTCGTAAGAACCGGCGTAAGGTTCATGGGCAACCCACCGAGGTGATCCATGAACCTGCTCGCCGTGCTGCTCCTCTCTGTCCCGTCTTCCTCTGCCACCGCCCCGACCATCACGGACTGTTCCGGCGCTGATCTCGTCGCCGGGCTACCAAGCGGGACCACCTGCGCCGCGGGCGGGGCCAACAACATCTGCACCATCCTCAGCTCGACGGTCGTGGCCTGTCACGCGGACGCCAACTACGCGGGCGGGACCACCAGCGCGGACATCCAGGTGGTCTCCAAGCTGCAGTGGCCCCCATTGAAGTCGAACTACGTCATCTTCGGGAACGACGCGCTCGGCGCGGACTTCTGCTGCGCCGTCCCCGGACACCCGACCTCGATCATCGGGATCGGCGCGGACTTCGACGACACCTTCGCAGGGATCTACTGCGACCGTGCCTCTCCAACCCCTGGCATGACGTTGAAGTTCTACGGTGGCGATGGGATGGACTCGATGGTGGGCAGCGACCATCAGCCCACCCTGATGTATGGAGAAGATGACGACGACAACATCCTCTTCGGGGCCGGCGGGGGCGACGCATATGGCGGAGATGGGTTCGACGAGATCATCGGTGGTAGCAGTGCAGAGAGCATCTACGGTGGTGACCAGGGCGACGTCATCGTGGGTGGTGGCGGCAACGACACCATCTTGGGGGGGACCGGCGACGACCGGATCAGCGGCGATGGGGGCGCGGACACCATCTACGGTGGCTACGGACACGACACGATCTGTGGTGGTGACGACGGAGACACCCTGTACGGTGAAGGTGGCAACGACTGGCTCTACGGCGGTTCCGGAACCGATACGTTTGACGGCGGTGACCTCTCTGACACCTGCGACAACACCGGCGGCGAGTCTGCGACGAGCTGTGACACGTACTCCTCCTCGCCCCCATCCAGCCCGTCCTGCCCCTGAACCCGACCTGACCGTCCCCTCAGGGCTCGGAGTCCACCAGATACAATGCACCTCCTCACACTTCTCCCCGCCGCGCTGCTCCCCGCAGACGCGCACGCCGCCACCGTCACCTCCTGCACCACCGGCGACGCCCCCAGCGCGTATGTCTCCGAGACCTGCGCCTCGGACAACTCCTCCGGCCCGGACGTCTGCGCCGCCAACAACTCCACCGAGACCTTGACTTGTGACCTGGGGCAGGGCGCCGGCAGCGGCGACGGCTTGCTCACGATGGTCACCGCGCGCCAGGACGTGGACCGCATCACGGCGTGGGGCACCACCCCCGGCGGCAAGGACTTCTGCTGTGCGATCGACTTCACCAATGACTGCCCGCTGGAGGGCAGCCCGACCCCAGTGACCTGGACGGTGAACGCCCTGGGCTACTCTACCGACGACACCATCGCGTTCTACGAGTCCTCCACCTCCATGCTCAAGCCGGTCGGCCTGCTCTACGACCCCGGCCCTGACCCGGCCTGGGGCTGCTCCATCGAGGCGATCGCCAGAGGAAAGGCGGGAGAGGACACAATCACAGGCTCGGATCACGACCCGCCGACGACCTTGGAGTGGGCCTACGACGAGACCCTTTACGGGGATGACGATGTCGACACGATCGACGGACTCGATGGCGATGACACCATCTATGGAGGGGAGGATGACGACACCCTCAACGGCGGCGCCGGGCAAGACTACATCTACGGGGAGGAGGGAGCTGACACCGTGCATGGCGGCGACGGTCGCGACTGGATCTACGGGAACGGTGGTGGAGACACGCTCTACGGTGACGCCGACGCCGACCACATCTGCGGGGAGGTCTGCGGCTCGCCCCAGACCGTCCAGGACGGGGACACCATCCGCGGGGGCGGCGGCGACGACGACATCTACGGGGACGACGGGGACGACGACATCGAAGGTGGAGCCGGCCGTGACTGGATCGATGGGGGGCCGGGCGACGACCAGATCTACGGAGATGATCCCTCAGCGACCCCCACCTCCAATCAGAACGACACCATCTACCCTCGAGATGGAGCGGATGAGGTCTGGGGGGGTCCAGGTAACGACTATGTGTGCGGTATGGATCTGTGCAGCCTTGGGAACGAGTGCCTTGGGACCCCGCACGATGGACCGGACACCGTCCGGGGAGAGGATGGTAGCGACACCATTGTCGGGAGTGTGGACGGCGACTTCCTGTACGGGAATGGAGAGGACGACCGTATCTTAGGCTGCGCCGGGGCCGACACCATCGACGCCGGTGCGGGCGACGATGAGGTCTACGGTGGGAATGAGGCCGATACCATCCATGGTGGCGTCGGCGCGGACGCCTTGTTCGGAGAGAAGGGTGACGACACGCTCTACGGGGACTCCGTGGAGAGTTCGACCTCCTCTCCAGATGTGCTCTGGGGAGACGCTGGTGAGGACACCCTGTATGCGGCGTACTGGAGTGGATCGGGCACACGAACCCGCACCACCACCACCATCCACGGAGGCGAGAACGACGACGTCATCATCGTCCACCACGACAGCGTCAGCGACATCATCTACGGCGGCGCTCACAACGACATCATCTGCGTGCCCTACGCCAACGTGGCCTCCTCCCCCACCCTCGACGGCGGGGCGAACGGCGACACCCTCTGGGTGGAATCCCACGCCAACGGCAACCTGACCCCGACCATCGACGGCGGATCGGGGACGGACTTCTGCGGGCACAGTGATTTCTACGGGTCCATCACCAACTGTGTATCGACGCTCCTGACCGTGAAGCCGGGCATCTGCCCGTAGGCCTCACGCGCCGTGCAGCGCCTTCACCAGCCGCACGGCGTTGGTCGCCTGGAACGTGATGTCGTCCATCACCACCGCCAGGGTGAACAGCGCGCCCCGCCCCTCGCGCTGGAGCACCAGGCGGTGGCGCACCTCGGCGGTGTCCAGCACCAGCCCGAGGTCGAAGTCGTCGACCTCGGTGGTGGGGATGACCCGGTGCAGGCCCCGATTCGTGAGCCGCCCGGTGACGATGGCCATCACCCCGCGAGGCTGGGCGTGGGACACCATGCAGGCGAAGTTCGCCACGTCGATGCCCGACAGCGCCGTGGTGATCTCGTGGGCCTGGGGGTGATGGAACAGCCGACGGCTGAGGCTCATCGTGCCCCCGCGGCCCTCGGTGGCCACGCTGACCCCGGCGGCGGCGCTGACCTGGATGGGGCCGTCGATGAAGTCGTGGCGGTCCAGGCCCGCCCGACGCATGCCCAGGATGACCGCCGCCGGCAGCGGGGCCGGGCAGGCCAGGCGGTCGCCCCGGAACGGGGGGTCTCCGTCGACCAGCTCGTCCCCGTCGACCAGGGCGTAGCGCCCCATTCGGCCCACCCGCAGCGTCCCGGAGAGATCCACCACCGTGACGTGGGGCGGGAGGGTGCGGGACAGGACCTCGATGGCCTCGGAGCGCGGGAGCGCCACCAACCAGACCGTCGCCCGCTCCGGGCGGGCGGCCCGGGAGATGCCCGCCGCCGCGATCAAGCCGGTCAGCTCGTCCGCGACAGGGCTCGGCTTGCTCAGGATCCAGACGCGCTCACGCATGTTCTCTCGACTCAAACGGGCTCCTACCTGTAGCAGAACGGACCGAACGACCGAAGATGGACCGCTGACCCTATGGATCCAGGGTTACCCATCGTCGGCGGGGTCCGCATACGACAGCTTGATGACATCGAGGCCCCGAGCCGCGTCGAGGACCCGGCGCTGGGCGGGCGAGAGGTCGGCCTCACAGAGACCACAGGTGGCGTCGTCGCAGTCACTGCGCCAGTGGGTGCGCAGGGTGACCACCGGCGCGTCGGCGCGGGCGACCACGTGCTCCGCGATGCTGCCCATCAGCGCCAGGGGCAGCCCCGTGCGGCCGTGGGTGCCCATGACGATGAGCCGCGGCGAGACCTCCCGGGCCACCGCCAGGATGGTGTCGGCGGCCTCGCCCCAGGCCAGCCGGGGTGAGGAGGCCACCCCCAGCCGCTCCAGGGCGTGGGCGTAGATGGGGAAGCGGGCCTCGGCGTCGGCGGTCAGCAGCGCAGCCGCGGGGACGGGCGGCGCGCCCTCCGCCGGAGGCACCGGCGTGTCCGGGGTCACCCCCTCGGGCAGCTCAGCCACGTGGAGGATGACGACGTCGGCGCCCAACGCGCGGGCGAGCGACCCGGCCTCGCGGGTGACCAGGTGGGAGCAGGGGGAGAAGTCGATGGCCAGCAGCACCGGGGCGGTCATGGGGGTCTCCACGGCTGTCCTCTAGCACGGCCGGGCGGGCGGCGCGGCAGATCGGGATCAGGGAACCACGCTGGCGTCGGTGTCGTCCGGATCCCCGCAGGTGTCGGTCCAGCCGTCTCCGTCGCTGTCGGTGCCGGCGGTGCCGCAGAGCATGAGGATGCGGCCGTCGAGGTCGTTGTCCGCGGAGGTGAACACCTCGAAGAAGGCGGACTCCGTCCCCTGCCCCAGCCCGGCGCTGCCCCACACCGGGTGGTCGTCCCAGTCGCTCAGGTCCACCTCCGTCGCGCTCGGGTCGGTGCCGCAGCTCCAGCCGGCCAGGCCATCGGGGATGCCGAGGGCGCCGTACTTCAGGAGCACCCGCCCGTCGCCGAGCAGCACCGCGGCGAAGGTGTTGGGGGTGTCGCGGTCCACGATCTCGAACACGCCGTTGTAGTAGATGCCCACGGCGTCCGGGTACTCGACCCAGGAGACCGAGCCGCCCCAGTCGGGGTAGAGGTCGTCCCACAGCGCGGCGATGGCCACCCCGGACGCGGCGAACTCGGCGGCGGACTCGGTGTCGTCCTCTGTGGTGTAGTCAAACGTCAACAGCCCGTTGGCCGAGATCCGCACCCGGGTCCACGCGTCGCCGCAGAACGGGAAGGAGAACGCCGAGAAGTTGGCGTTTCGGAACGAGTCGTCCGACAGGGACAGCGTGGTGACGGGGTCGGGGTCGAGGGCGTCGATGCCGCCGTCGCAGTCGTTGTCCAGGCCGTCGGTGTCGTCCTCCCAGGCGTAGGGGTGGATGTCGGGGTCGGTCTCGTCGCAGTCGGTCCCGCCGTAGGCGTCGGCCTCGAAGCCGTCGGCGTCGGCGTCGTAGTCCCCGAAGCCGTCGCAGTCGCCGTCCACCCCGTCGTACCAGACCTCGACCGCGCCCGGGTTCACCGAGGCGGTGTGGTCGTCGCAGTCGGCCCCGCCGTGGTCGTCGGCGTCGTAGCCGTCGCCGTCGGCGTCGTAGTCGGAGGCCCCGTCGCAGTCGCTGTCCACGCCGTCGTACCAGACGTCCGCCGCGCCCGGGTTCACGCTGGCGTCCCGGTCGTCGCAGTCGTCCTGGCTGGGGGCGTAGCCCGAGGGCGCCGCGCAGCCGGTGGTGCGGGCCCCGCCGATGACGCCGTAGCCGTCCCCGTCCCGGTCCGGCCAGAAGGACCGCCAGGTGTCCCGGTCGACGTCGGGGTCCTCGTCGTCGAGCCGACCGTCGCAGTCGTTGTCGATGTCGTCGCAGACCTCGTCCGCGCCGGGCCAGGCCGCGGGCTCGGCGTCGTCGCAGTCCCCGCCCACGCTGACGTAGCCGGTGGGGGCCTCGCAGGCGGTGAGCAGCACGCCGCTGTCGCCGTAGCCGTCCCCGTCGGCGTCCGGATACCAGGTCGTGGCGTCCACGGCGTCGTCGCCGTCGATCGCGCCGTCGCAGTTGTTGTCGACGCCGTCGCACACCTCGTCGGCGGTGGGCCGCACGTCGGGGTCGCGGTCGTCGCAGTCGCGGCCGTTGTCGACCTTGCCGACCGGGGCCTCACACGCCAGATCCCCGGTCTCCAGGCTGTCGCCGTAGCCGTCCCCGTCGACGTCGTGGCGCCACCGCCGGGCGTCGACGGCGGCCTCGTCGACCGCGTCGTCGCAGTCATTGTCCACGTCGTCGCAGACCTCATCCGCGCCGGGGAAGCGGGTCGGGTCGGTGTCGTCGCAGTCCGCGCCGGCCTCGACGCCGTCCCCGTCGAGGTCAGGGGCGCCGGTGTCGTCAGCCCCCCCGTGGCAGGCAGGCAGGGCGACGGCGAACAGGACGAGGGGCAGAGCGCGGAGGCGCATAGGGGGCTCCGTGGAGGCTTACACAGAGACTAACCGGCGCAGAGGGGCAGCCGAAACAGGGAAACGGCGCCACCAGACGGCGACGCTCCCTGCTCCGGTCGACCCTCCAGGCCCCCGCCCGGCGGGGTCGGCGGGCGCTCAGGTCCCCAGCGTGTCGAGCATGTCCTGGGCCTGGGCGGCGCTGGCGCGCTGCTCCTCGACCAGCTTCTCCAGCACCGGCGAGACATACGCCGCGTGCTTCTTGAACCACCACATCACCTGGCGTCGGACCTGGCTGGTGCGGGCCATGCGCAGCAGCAGGTGGACCACCTTGGGGTGCTTGATGGGGGCGACCTGCTCCAGGAAGAGGAGCTGCTGGGGCTGGGACTTGAGCCAGTCCAGCCGCTTGCCGTAGAAGCGCAGCACGTCCGGGCCACCCAGGAAGACCAGGCGGGCGTCCAGCTCGTAGGGGGTGCGGCCCAGGGCGGCCCGCATCTGCACGATGGAGTAGTCGTCGTGGATGTGGGTGTACCACTCGGGGCTGTGGTCGGAGCTGGACTCGGCGGCCTCGGCACCGTGCAGGATGAGGTGGATGGAGCGCAGGTGGGTGATCTCGGACCGCGGGAGGCGCAGCTCCTCCAGCGGCCCGTTGTGGAACGCCGTGCCCCGCCGCAGCACGTCCTGGAGCCGGCGGCGCAGGGTGGCAGCGGTCTGCGGCGACACCCGCAGCATCAGGTGCCCGAGCTGGTAGGTGACCCTCGGGGGCAGCGCCCAGTGCTGGCGCAGCTCGGTGATGGTCATCTCCTCGAGGATGCTGGTCATCGCGTCGGCGATGGGCTCGGAGCCCACCAGGGCCTCCAGCAGCAGGACGAAGGTGCGGGGGGTGCGCTCACCGATGCCGCCGACGGGCGCGGTCATGCGGGTGCGGAGCAGCGCACGGGCCTCCTCGGCCTGGAGGGGCCGGGCGTTCCAGATCGCCTCCTCCGCCTCGATGCGAAGGCCCCGCACCGCAGGCGCGAGGTCGAAGATCGCCGGCTGACCCCAAGCGCGCGCCAGCCCCATCGCGGTGCGGTATCCCCACACCATGCGCGACGTGAAGTCGAGCTGGTCGAGATAGCGCATCGCCGAGGCCTGCGGATCGTTGTCGTCCGGGTGATCCGGATCGAGCCTTCGGACGTGCGGCCAACCCAGCGCGAACTGGCGATCCTGCTCGGGCGTGAAGCAGAAGCCCTCCTTCAGGTAGCGCAGTCCTTCCAGCTCGGGCTCTGCGCTTGTCGTCTTGTCTGCCATGCTGCGTCCGTCCTGTTCTCGGAAGTGGTTCCCCATCCTAATGCAACCGACCTCGATTTGGGGACCCTGACCCGCACGCCGGTTAGACGCGGGCAGGAGGCCTCGATGGACAAGCTCGCTCTGCTGGCGCTCGGTGGCGCGCTGGGCACTCTGGGGCGCTACGGGATCGGGCTGGCCGCGACCCGGGCGCTCGGGCCGGTGTTCCCGTATGGCACCCTGGCCGTCAACATCGCAGGAGGGGTGCTGCTGGGGTTCCTCATGCAGCTCTCCGCCCACGAGCAGATCCCGCCGGGGCTCAAGCTCGCGCTGGCGACCGGGTTCTGTGGCGCGTTCACCACGTTCTCCACGTTCAGCTACGAGACGGTGCGGCTGGCCCAGCAGGGGGCCACCGGGGCGGCGCTGCTCAACGTGGCCCTCAACGTGGCGCTGGGCCTGGGCGGCGCCGTCGCGGGGGTGGCGCTGGGGCGGGTGATTACGGGCTAAGCTGGCGGCATGTGGCTCGCTCGGCTCCCCCTCGCCGATGACGTCCCCGCTGAGCGGAACCCCGAGAGACGACGGAGGTCAACCCCCGCATGTGGCTCGCCCTGCTCCCCCTCGCCCTCGCCGATGACGCCGCGATCGTCGCCGACGCCCTGCGCCGCCAGGGGGCCCGGCTGGAGGCCGAGGGCTGCGCGGAGGCGGGCAAGACGGTCGAGCGAGCAGCCGTCCGGCTGGACTTCGGCCTGACCGGCGACACTGCCGAGCAGGCCCTGGGGCTCTCCCAGGTCACCGATCGCGTCGAGCGGGCCGCCAGCGAGGAGTTCGAGTGCGTGAACGGGTTCACGCCCCTGCCGCAGACCGCGACGTCGATGGCCCTGCCCATCCCCTATTCGCTGACGGACGTCGGAGACCAGCTTGCGCGGTGGGGTGAGCCCGAGGCCGCCGACGCCTGGGCGCGCCTCATCGCCCCCGCCCTCCCTCCCCTGACCCGCACCGGGGCCCCCCCGGACGGCTGCCGCTGCATGAGCGAGCTGCGCCCCGCGCTGCCCCTCGTCTACGGTTACCCCTCCACCACCCTCCTCCTGCTCTCCGATCTCAACGTCGTCGCGCTGGGCGGCTGCATGGTCTCCGACCATGACCCGATCCTCGCCTGCTCGACGGGCTGCTACGAGGACGCGCGGCGCCCCGAGGACCCCCCCGCCGAGCCCCGTCCCGTCTGGAGGATCATCGAGGATCGCGACACCGTCTTGGTCATGATCGGGTCACCCTCCGCCTTCGAGACCGCGGGCCGCTCCCTGCCGAAGCGACGGGACCTCGCCCCGCTGCAGGCCTGCGTCGCCGAGAAGTCCCCGGCCATCGCCATCGCCGACGAGGAGGGCGCCTTCATGCCCCGTGACGACGTCGACAGCGCGCAGCACGCCGCCGACGCCTGCCTGGCCGACTGGGCTGACGCGAACCTCGCCGACGCCGGGCTCTCGCGGGTGGGCGTCCACGCGCAGTGGAAGGGTCGATGACGTGGCTCGCCCTGCTCCCCCTCGCCCTCGCCGATGACGCCTCGATCGTCGCAGACGCCCTGCGCCGCCAGGAGGCCCGGCTGGAGGCCGCGGGCTGCCCTGACATCGTCCCGTCCCTGACCGAGGCCGCCGCCCGGCTGGAGCGTGACATGCAGAGCGGGCCGCGGGAGCAGGCCGCAGCCCTCTCCTGGGCCACGTTGGCCGTCCAGCAGGCCGTGCGGGTGGAGGGTCCGTGCCTGGGGGCGGACGTCGAGCCCCGCCGTCACGCCCGGCAGGTCGATGAACCGCTCCAGCGGACCCGGCTCCAGCTCCGCGCGTGGGGAGAGCGCCGGGCGGCCGCCGCCTGGGCCGACCTGAGCGCGCCGGCGCGGCCTGAGGCGCCACCCCCCCCCCGCGCGGTGGACGGGTGTCGGTGCATGGGCACGCTTGTGCAGGGCACGCCCGTCTCCTACGGCCTCCCCACCGGCCCGGGCGAGCTGCTCGCTGCGCTGTGGGTCATCGAGCTCGGCGGCTGCGTGGTCGGCCCGGACGCGCGCCGCGTGTCCTGCCCCGCGGGCTGCCAGGCGACGGCGCAGCGGCCCGGCGAGTCGCCCCTCCAATGGTTCGACTGGCACATCGTCGCATCGGACGGGGTCTCGCTGGGCGTGCGGGGGTCGCCCGAGGCGGTCCAGCGCTTCAAGGACGACCCGCCGAGCCCCGAGGCGCTCAAGGCGGCCGAGGCGTGTGTCAGCGAGGCGGACCAGGCCACGGCCCGACGACCGGAAGGCCAGGACTGGCTCCCGGTGACAGGCGCCTGGGCGTTCGAGGTCTCCCAGCAGGCCGGCGACACCTGCCTCGCGGGCTGGGCGGCCGACTGGCTCGCCGACCCCGATCTGGTGCGCGTCGCCGCTGTGAGGGGCGACGTGGGCGCCGAACCCCCTCCAGCGGATTGAGGTCCGATCCCGCATGTGGCTCGCTCTGCTCCCCCTCGCCCTCGCCGATGACGCCGCGATCGTCGCCGAGGCCCTGCGCCGCCAGGAGGCCCGGCTGGAGGCCGAGGGCTGCACCACCCGCTACCACCGCCTCGACGAGGTCGCCGACCGCCTGGAGGACGGCATGCAGGGCAACGCCGTCGCGCAGGCCGGGGGCATCGCCCAGGCGACCGGCGCCATCCTCAGCGCGAAGGCGCGGGAGGCGCGCTGCGCGGAGGAGCAGCGGGCGCGCGCCGCGGGCACCGAGCCGACCTCCGAGCGCCGCGTGCTCGCCTCCTACACCGCGACGATCCAGCGGGAGGACCTCCGCGAAGCCGGGTTCCAGCTTGCCCGGTGGGGGGAACGCGACGCCGCCGCCGCCTGGGCCACGCTGATCGAGCCCGCGACGCCCCCCCGCAAGCCCGAGCGCTACGGCGTCGACGGCTGCCGCTGCATGGACACCCTCGTCCCCGGCCGCCGCATCGTCTACGGATACCCCACCCAGCGCTCGGAGATGCTGAGCAGCCTGGGGGTGATCTCGCTGGGGGGCTGCGTCATCGACGAGGACTCGCGCTTCCTGAGCTGCCCGTACGGCTGCTATCCGGACAAGCGGCGCCTGGGCGACGGCCTGGCCCGACCGACCGTGGACTGGCACATCGTGGACGACGGCCCGGTGTGGCTGGCTGCGGTCGGGACCCCGGAGGCCATCGCGCGCCTGGAGGCGGCCCCGCCGGACACCGAGGCCCTCGCGCCGCTCTCTGCGTGTGTCGCCGAGACCTGGCAGGGCGCCGCGAACCGAGCCGAGGACGGCACCTGGGTCCCCCGGGCCCCGCAGGAGGGCTGGGGCTCCAGCCGCTACCCCGCCGACGCCTGCGTCTCGGCCTGGGCTGACGAGAACCTCATCGATCCCGGGCTGATGCGGATCGTTGTGCAGTAGGCTTGACCGCATGTGGCTGGCCCTGCTCCCCCTCGCCTTCGCTGACGACGCGCCCGCGGTCGCGGGGAGGCTCGTCGCCGACGCCATGCGCCGCCAGGAGGCCCGACTGGCCGCAGAGGACTGCGGCAACGACGCCGCGCCGCTGGCGGCCGCGGCGGACCTGCTGGAGGAGGACATCCAGAAGGACGCGGCGAGCCAGGCGGGCACCCTGGCCAACGCGGCCCTCGCCATCACGGGCGCCGGCTTGCGGGAGGCCCGGTGCGCGGGCCGTAGCCCGCGGGTCACCCTGGAGATGGTCATCAGCATGGAGCGGGACGCCCTCCGCGAGCGCATCCAGGCGGCGGAGCGCCAGCTCATCCGATGGGGAGAGCGCGACGCGGCCGCAGCCTGGGCCACCCTGACCGCCCCTGCGTTGCCGCCGCACGGGCGCGACCCCCGCCAGCCGGAGGGCTGCCGCTGCATGGACGAGCTGGTGCGGGGCCTCCCGATCCACTACGGCTATCCGACCGACGTCATGGAGCTGGAGCGCATCCTGGGGCTCGCCGCGCTGGGGGGCTGCGTGCTGGAGGGCAGCGCGCCCCACACCGCCTGCCCCTGGGGCTGCTACCGCGACCTGAGCCGGCCCGGCGAGTCCCTGGCGCCGCTGGACCAGGGCTGGCACTACGTCTACCACAACCACGTCCTGCTGGGCGTCGTGGGGACCCACGCGGCCATCGAGCGCTTCCAGGAGGCGCCGCCGGAGGCTGAGGCGCTCGAGCCGCTGTGGGGCTGCATCGACCTGTACACGCTGGCGGCCTCGGACCGGGGCGAGGACGGCGCATGGCACCCGGACACCCCGGCAGACGAGCGCGGCGGTGGGCCCTTCGCCGCCGAGACGTGCCTGTCCGACTGGGCCGACGCGCACCTGGACGATCCGGAGCTGAAGCGCGCCGCGATCCTGTTCTCGCTCTGAACGCAGGCGACGCGCGCGCCGTCAGGGCCACACCTCGATGGTGTAGTCCCGGGCGACCGGACCGTCGATCGACACCGTCAGCCCGTTGACCTCCAGGCTCCCGCTGTCGAAGGTGCCCGTGGCGGTGCCCGCCGCGCTGGCCGCGCCCGACACGGTGTAGGTCGTGCCGTCGGCCTCGGTGAAGGCGCCGTCGGGGCCGAACACCCGCACCAGCCGGGCGCCGTCAGCGTCGTCCAGGGTGGTCACCCCGGCCGCAGACGCCCCTGCAAGGGTGTCGGGCGCCTCGACAAACAGCGGAACGACGCTCCCTGAAGCCGCGAACACGGGGATCTCCGACATCTCGGCCGCCGCGAAGCCTGCCTGGGCGGGCGCCCCGGTCCACCAGTCGTACCAGCCCACGTCCGAGGGCAGCGCCACGTCCCGGCCCGAGGCCCCCGCAGTCATGACCGGCGCCACGTACAGCGCCTCCCCCAGCATCCAGGCGTCGATGGCGGACCAGTCGGCGTCCTCGAACAGGAAGGCCGGGTGGAGGAGGAGCGGGCGCCCGGTGTCGGCGGCCTGGGCGGCCAGGCCCCGCAGGTAGGGGAAGAGCCGGGTGTGCTCCCGGGCGTAGCGGGCGTAGTGGGCCAACGTCTCGGCGTCGGAGTCGAACTGCCAGTTCTCGCTGGCGAACGCACCGTGGTGGGTGCGCATGATGGGGCTGAACGCGCCCAGGGTGCACCAGCGGAACCACAGCTCCTTGTCGCTGGGGTCGTTGCCCACAGACTGGTAGCCGGCGATGTCGTGGCCGTAGAACGCCACCCCGCCCACCGCGAGGCCGATGCCCATCGGCACGATGGTGGGCAGCCCGTCGTCCGCGTCGAAGGAGGTGCGCTGGTCGCCCGCCCAGGTCACCGGGGCGAGGCCCTGGGTGCCCAGCCAGCCGCTGCGCGAGAAGGCCACCGCGTCCTGGTCCTCCAGCACCCGCTGGTTCAGGCCCTGCCAGAGCAGCGGGTAGAGGTTGTGCTCCCCCAGGGGGTCCATGTCCTGCATCACCGCGTCGGTGGGCAGCCACTCGGCGTAGTCGGCCATCCAGCCGTCGAAGCCCAGGTCCAGGACGGCGTCCATCTTGCCCTCGACCCAGTCCCAGGCATCGTCGCGGCTCAGGTCCAGCACGGAGATGTCGGAGAAGGTGGGGCTGAGGAAGAGGTAGGGCTCGTCGGTCTCGGGGTCACGGATGGTGAAGTCGGCGGCCTCGCTCCAGGCGCCGGTGCCGGGCTCCAGGAAGGGCGAGAAGTAGGCGAACCACTTGAAGCCGCTGGCCTCCAGCTCGGCGGCCAGCGCGGCGGCGTCGGGGTACAGCTCGGTGTCGAGGTCCCACTCGCCCTTGAGGTGGTAGCCCAGCGCGCCCTGCTCGGCGCCCTTCCAGTCCTCGGTCCAGATGACGGAGGAGGGCGCGCCGGCCTCCCGCAGCGCGGCGGCGACCTCGCGCACCCGCTCGCTGCCCCGCACCGCGTCGTTCCAGGGGGCAAAGGCCCAGTCCGGCGGCACGACGGGCGCGCCGGTGGCCAGGGTGTGGCGCTCCACCACCTCCAGGGGGGTGTCCCCGGCGGTGATGAGCAGGTCCAGCTCGTCGTCCCAGGCCTCCAGGGCCCAGACGAGCTCGCTGCTGGCGCAGAGGTCGGCCACCACCCGGCCCCCGCTGGCGACGGTCACGCCCACCGGGGTCTGCGGGCGCAGGAAGAAGGGCTGGGGGAAGCTGGTCGCGTGGCGGGTGCCGGTGAGGTACCAGTCATCCGGGTAGTCGTCGGTGTCCACCTTGCCGATGCCCGGCTCGGAGACCCACAGCGGGAAGCGCTCCCCGGCGTGGTCGACGTCGAAGGCGTGGCCGCCGCCGCCCAGGAAGCTCTCGCCCCCCAGGCAGGCGAAGCGCGCGCGCACCCGGGCGGCGTCGCCGGTGAGCTGGGTCACCATGCGCACCCGCAGCAGGTCGTCCCCCACCGGCTGGACCTCCAACGCCCCCATCGTGTAGCCCTGGGCGTCGATGAGGTTGGCGATGAGCACGTCGTCCAGGCGCTGGTTGAGGGCGTCCACCTCGACCGCGGGCAGCCAGGCGGTGTCCCCCTCGTCGAAGTAGTAGCTGCCGGTGGCGAAGTCGATCTCGGCCTCGCCCGCGCCGATGGAGAGCTCGGTCAGGTCCAGCAGGGGCAGGCCGTCGCGGGTGATGGACAGGCCCGCGTCGGTGGTGTGCACCAGCAGGCGGCCGGACGCCAGGGTGTCGGCGCCACAGCCGACGAGCAGCAGCGCGGGCAGGGTTCTCATGCGGCGGGCTCCGTGAGGGCGGCGAGGGCGGCGAACTCGGCCTCGGCGCCTCGGATGATCTCGTGTGGATCCGGGAGGATGGCGGCGTCGGCGTTGATCCCGAGCAGGACCTTCCCGGCGTAGCTGAAGATGCTCACCCCCAGCCCCACGCCCCCGGACTGAGGCACCCAGAACATGACGCCGGCGACCTGCTCCCCCGCGAGCCGCAGCGGCTGGCGCGGGCCGGGCACGTTGGTCATCACCGCGCTGGCCTTCTGACCGAACAAGCGCACGATCTGGCCCTCCACGGCGGCCGGAGCCTGACCCATCGCTGCCAGGATGCCATAGGCGACCAGGGCTTCGGGGGAGTCCTTGATGGCGTCCATCCGGGCCTTCAGCGCGTGGAGGCGGCCCAACGGGGTGTGCACGCTGACCGGCAGCGTGAGGAAGACCAGGCCGAACCGGTTGCCCAGGGCGATGGGGCCGTCCAGGGGGCGCAGGTTCACGGGCACGAAGGTGGTGACGTCGACCACCGGGCCGTCCCGCTCCAGCATGTAGCGCCGCAGCGCCCCGGTGACCGTGGTGAGCAGGACGTCGTTGACCGTCGCGCCGATGGCCTTGCCCACCCGCTTGACCTCGGCCAGGGTGAAGCTGTCGGACCACGCCGCCCGCTTGCGCACGCTCAGCGCGCCGCGCAGACAGGTGGGCAGCTCGTCGGGCAGGGTGAGCAGCTTGGCCACCGCCTCGGCGCCGTAGCGCCCGGCGTCCAGCACCTCCCCGGGGTTCCGCACGACCTCCTTGCCCTCGTGGGCCAGGGTGCGGGCCGCGCGGGCCGCCCCGTGGACCGCCTCGCGGGCCTGCAGCCCGAGGGCGCGCAGCCGGGAGTGCCCGTGGTCGTCCTCCAGGTCCGGGGTGAGGACGTCATCGGTCTCCACCCCCTCCGCGGGGTCGGCCAGGCTGAGCAGGACCCGCGCCAGCGCGATGCCGTCGGCGATGCAGTGGTGGATGCGGGTCAGGAGCGCGCTGCCGCCGCGGTAGTCCTGCACGAGCATGACCTGCCAGAGCGGGTGCTCGCGGTCCAGGGCCGTGGACAGCGTCCGGTCGACCAGGGCCTCCAGCGCGGCGTGGTCGCCGGGCTGGGGCAGGCGCACCTCGACGAGGTGGTGCTCCAGGGAGAAGTCGGGGTCCGGGGCCCAGGCCGGGCCGCCCAGCCGATGCTCCACCACCCGATCCCGGAAGCGCGGGAACCGCTCCACCAGCCGCTCCCGCACCACCTCGGCCACGGCGGCGCGGTCCAGGGGCACCTCGAACCACATCACCCCGGTGATCATCATGAGGTTGTCGGGGGTCTCCATGTGCAGCCAGGCGGCGTCGACCCGCGCCATGCGCTCCCGTCGGGGCATCCGGTCTCCAATCTCGGCGCAATCCTCTAACGCGCTCCCCCCATAGAATCTGGAAGACCCGATCCAGGAGAGCGTCGATGGAAGCGTTCCTTGAGCCCCTCGCCCAGACCTTCGGCCCGGAGGCCCTCGCCGCCGCCGCCGCCCGCTGGCTCCCCGCCCTGCTGAGCGCCGGGCTGACGCTGCTGGTGTTCCGGCTGATCACCTCCAGCGTGGACCGGCTGCTGCTGGCGGTGTTCAACCGGGTCGACCTGGAGCCCACCGCCGAGAGCTTCCTGCGCACCCTGACCCGCTCGTCGCTGATGATTGTGGGCGTGCTCACGGCGCTGGGGCAGCTGGGCGTGGACACCAGCTCGCTGCTGGCCAGCCTGGGGGTGGCCGGCATCACCATCGGCTTCGCGGCGCGCGACGCGGTCTCCAACGTCATCTCCGGGCTGTTCATCTTCTGGGACCGGCCCTTCGTCATCGGGGATCTGGTGGAGATCGACGGCAGCTACGGCCGGGTCGCCGACATCACCCTGCGCAGCACCCGCCTGGTGACCCCCGACGGGCGCATGCTCGCCATCCCCAACAACGTGGTCGTGAACACCAAGGTGGCCAGCTACACCAACTTCCCGCACCTGCGCCTCGACATCCCCGTCACCGTCGCGGTCACCGAGGACCTGGCCCGCGCCCGCGCGCTGCTGCTGGCCCTGGTCTCCGACGACGCCCGCTACATGAGCGAGCCCGCGCCCGCGGTGCTGGTGACCGCCCTGAACGACTACAACGTCCAGCTCGAGCTGCGGGTCTGGATCGACGACGAGAAGTCCCACATCCCCATGCGCGGAGAGCTGCGGGAGCGGGTGTTCGAGGCCCTGCGCGGCGCGGGGGTGGACATGCCCTACGAGACGCTGGCGATCCTGCAGGCGGGGTGAGTCAGACCGGCAACTTCCGGTGGGTGAAGCGGCGCCCGCCGGCCTTGTAGTCCCCCGCGCACTGCCCTTGTCCGGAAAGAAGCCACCGGGTGGTCAGCAATCCGTCCACCCCCACCGGGCCCCGGGCGTGGATGCGGCCGGTGCTGATGCCCACCTCAGCGCCCAGGCCGTAGCGGTAGCCGTCGGCGAAGCGGGTGCTGGCGTCGTGGAAGACGCTGGCGCTGTCGACCCGGGCCAGGAAGGCCGCCGCCGCGTCGGCGTCGCGGGTGCAGATGGCGTCGGTGTGGCCGCTGCCGTGGGCGTGGATGAAGTCGATGGCCTCGTCCAGGCTGTCCACCGTGAACACCGCGAGGGTGAGGTCGCCGTACTCGTGGCCCCGGTCGGCCTCGGTGGCGGGCTGGGCCCCGGGCAGCAGGGGCAGCGCCCGCGCGTCCGCCCGCAGGGTCACCCCCCGAGACCGCAGCGCCGACCCGACCCCGGCCAGCTCGGGCAGGAAGTCCCGGTGCACCAGCAGCGCCTCGGTGGCGTTGCAGGCCGCGGGGTAGTCGCACTTGCCGTCCACCGCCAGCCGGGTGGCCCGCGCGGGGTCAGCCGCCGCATCCAGGTAGAGGTGGCAGACCCCCTCGGCGTGGCCCAGCACCGGGATCCGGGTGGAGGATTGGATGCGCCGCACCAGCTCGCCCGAGCCCCGGGGGATGACGAGGTCGACGCAGTCGTCCAGCGCCAGCAGCCCGGCCACCGCCTCGCGGCCCTCGACGTTGACCGCCGCGTCGGGGTCCAGCCCGGCGGCGGACAGGGCGTCCCGCAGGCAGCCCACCAGCGCCCGGTTGGAGGCCGAGGCCTCGGAGCCGCCCTTGAGCAGCACGCCGTTGCCGCTGCGCAGCGCGAGGCTGCCGATCTGGATGACCGCGTCCGGCCGGCTCTCGAAGATGATGAGCAGGAGGCCCAGAGGGCTGGTGACCTGGGTGAGGATGAGCCCGGCGTCCAGCTCGGTGCGCCGCAGCGGCCGGCCCAGGGGGTCGCCGCCGTCCAGCAGGGCGTCGATGCCCTCGCGCAGGGTGGCCAGCTTGGCCGGGGAGAGCGCCAGCCGGGCCCTCAGGGGGGCGGCCAGGCCCTCGGCGTCGGCGCGGCCGAGGTCCGCGCGGTTGGCGGCCAGCAGGGCCTCTTCCCGCTCGGCGAGCAGGGCGGAGAGGTGCCGCAGCGCGGCGTCCCGGGACACGGCGGGGGCCGACCCCAGGGTGCGGGCGGCGGCGCGGGCGCGGGTGGCGACAGCTCGGGTGTCCATCACGGCTCCAGAACCAGGGTGTCTCGGTGGACCAGGGCGTGGCGGTTGTGGGTGTTCGGCGGGGCCTCGCCGGACCGCCACCGGCGCGCGCCCTCGGCGTCGCAGCTCACCACCCCCCGGCCGATCACCGCGCCCCGGTCGTCTTTCAGCTCGACGACGTCGCCCTCGGCGAAGTCCCCCTCCACCCGGGAGACCCCCGCCGCCAGCAGGCTGGCCCCGCGCTCGCGCAGCGCCCGGACCGCCCCGGGGTCCAGGTGCAGGACCCCGCGCGGCGCGGCGGCGAAGGCGATCCAGCGGCGCCGGGCGGCCAGGCCCCCCACCGCCGGGACCCAGGTGCCCTCGACCTCGCCGGCCAGCACCCGACGCAGCACCCCGGGGGTGCGCCCCGAGGCGATGACCGCGTGGCAGCCCGAGCGCGCGGCGACCCGGGCGGCGTCGACCTTGCTGCGCATGCCGCCCCGGCTGGCCGCGCTGCCCGCGCCCCCGGCGTCCACCGCGTCCTCCGGCTCCAGGCGATCCAGGCGGCGGGCATCGGCGTGGTCGCGGGGGTTGCGGTCGTAGACCGCGTCCACGTCGGTGAGCAGCACCAGCAGATCCGCGTCGAGCTTGCTGGCCACCAGCGCGCTCAGCCGATCGTTGTCCCCGAACACCAGCCGGCCCCGGCCGGGGGTGAGGGCCAGCTCCTCGGTGGACACCACGTCGTTCTCGTTGATGACCGGCACGACCTTGTGGGCCAGCAGCGCGTTGAGCGCCGAGCGCAGGTTGAGGTAGCGGGCCCGCTCGTCGAAGTCCCCCTGGGTCAGCAGCACCTGGGCGCAGCGCATGCCCAGGCGGGAGAACCCCACCTCGTAGAGGCTCATGAGCCTCGTTTGCCCCACCGCCGCGCAAGCCTGTCGGGCGGCCAGGTCGCGGGGGGACTGAAAAAGTCCGAGGGCGTCGCGGCCCAGCCCCACCGCCCCCGAGCTGACCAGGAGGATCTCCCGGCCGGCGCGCCAGGCGCGGGCGGTCTCCTCTACCACCTCGAAAAGACGAGACAAAGCCAACCGGCCGTCGTCCTCGGTCAGCACCCGGGTGCCCAGCTTGACCACGACCCGGCGGGCCTCATTCAGCGTGGTGCGCTCCATGCGACCCCCTCTAACCGGAACCGGGGCGGACGGAACTTGTCACGCCTTTTGGCGTATCGGTTAGGCTATGCGTGGCGAAGTTGCCAAGAGACGGCAGCGGCGCCGTGTGGTGTGCGTGTTCGAACCCGTTCGCATCGGGACAGATGGCTCGGAGCAGATCTGTATGAGGCTGAACAAGTCGCAGAAGATGGTGAGGATGGTGGAGCTGATGAACCGCCGCGGGGGCATCCGCGCGGTCGAGTTCATGGAGCGCTTCAACCTGGACCCGCGGACCCTCCGGCGGTACCTGTCGGACCTCCGGTCGCTGGGGCTGCCGATCATCGACGAGGGGACCGGCTACGATCGCACGATCTCGCTGGACCCCAGCTACCGCCGCGCGGGCGTGCAGCTCACCCTGCCCGAGGTGCTCTCGCTGCACTTCGGCCGCAAGCTGTTCACGTTCCTGAGCGGCACCCAGTTCGCGTCCGACCTGGACGACGCCATCGAGCGCCTGGAGCCCGCCATCCCGCGGGCCCACGCCGATCTGGCCCGGGATCTGGACCGCCGGTTCATGGCCGTGCCCGAGCACGCCAAGGACTACAGCGAGATGGGCGACCTCATCGACGAGGTCATGACCTCGTTGCTGTACGAGAACCCGGCCCGCGCCGAGTACGCCCGCGCCGACGGCGTCGCCCGCGACTACACGCTGGAGCCCTACACCCTGGCCACCTACCGCCAGGGGCTCTACCTGTTCGCGCGCGACCGGGCCGACGGCAAGCTCAAGACCTTCGCGGTGGAGCGCTTCACCCGCTTCGACCGGCTGCGCCTGGAGAAGTTCGCGGTCCCGCCGGACTACCGGCCCGAGGACCACGTGCGCGACGCCTTCGGCATCATCAGCGGCCCGGCCGTGGAGGTCTCGGCGGTGTTCGACGCCGACGTCGCCTCGGTGGTCGCCGAGCGCAAGTGGCACCACTCCCAGCGCCTCGAGGAGCTGGACGACGGTCGCCTGCGCCTGACGATGCGGGTCGCGCTCACCCACGAATTGCTGACGTGGCTCCTGGGCTTCGCCGGTCAGGTCGAGGTGGAGCGCCCGCCCAAGCTCGTCGAGCAGCTCCGTGCCGCCCACCGCAAGGCCGTCGAACGACTCGGATAAGGATAGGGGTGCCAGGATGGCTGAGCCCGTCACGCTGACCTGGGAGCTGAGCTCCCCCGCGCCGATCGAGCGGGTCTGGCGCGTCCTCTCGGACACCGACCGCTTCAACAAGGTCGCCGAGCTGGGCTTCCGCTTCGAGAGCGAGCCCCAGCCCGACGGCTCGGTGAAGCGCACCGGGCGGGCCCGCTTCCTGGGCCTGGACATGACCTGGGAGGAGCTGCCGTTCCAGTACCGGGCGCCGGAGTGGTTCCGGGTGGTGCGCCGCTTCCACGGCACCCCCGCCGAGGAGGTGGTGACCACGCTGCGGCTGCGCCGCACCGCGAAGGGCACCGACATCCGCTACACCGTCGCGGTGACCCCCCGCACGATCCTGGCCCGCCCCCTGGTGTCCCTGGAGCTGAACACCCGGACCCGCCCCAAGCTGGACCGGGCGCTGAACTACATGCTGGCCGAGCTGGTGGGCACCGCCGGCCCCATCCTGGGCGGGCCTCCGCCGCTGGGCCCCGAGGCGAACGCGCGCCTGACCACCCTGAGCGCCGACCTGGGCCCCCCCGGCTTCGGCGAGAAGCTCAGCACGCTGCTCCGCACCGCCCCCCTGCGGGAGCAGGACAACATCGCCCCGCTGCGCCTGGCGAAGGCGTGGAACCTGCTGCCCGAGCAGGCCGTGCCCGCCTTCCTGGACGCGGTGCGGGTGGGCGTGCTGTCCCTGCGCTGGGACTTGATCTGCCCCTCCTGCCAGGGCCCCGCCGCCCGCATGGAGACCCTTGGCGAGCCGGAGCGCCGGGTCCACTGCAGCTCCTGCAACGTCTACTTTGACGGCACCTTCCCCGACTCGGTGGCGGTGACGTTCCGTCCCGCGCCGGCCATCCGGGACTTCGACGTCCCCGTGGAGTGCATCGGCAGCCCCGGCCGCCAGCGCCACATGCTGGCCCAGGAGCGCTTCGCCCCCGGAGAGCAGGCCGAGGTCGCCCTGGAGCTGCCGATCGGGCCGTTCCGCCTGCGCACCTGGCCGCCGCTGGAGACCGCCAGCGTGGAGGTGCGCCCCGACGCCGCCGACACCGAACTGCGGGTGGTGGCGAAGGACGGCGCGCTGACCCCCCCGCGGCTGCGCGCGGCCCCCGGGCTGGTGAAGCTCCTCATCCACAACGACACCGATCGCCCCCTGCGCCTGGTGCTGGAGCAGCTCGAGCGGCCCCCGGACGTGCTCACGGCCGGCCAGCTCCTCGACATGCCCGGGGCGCGGGACCTGCTGCCCGAGCAGGCGGTGGACCCCAGCCTGGCGGTGGAGTCGCTGCGCGCGGGGGCGGTGCTGCTCCCCCACCCCGACGACCGGGAGGCCACCCGGGAGCGCTTCGAGGCCGCCGTGCGCACCTTCGGCCCCCGCTGCGTGGTCTCCGGCGAGCGGGGCACCCTGGCCACCTGGCCCTCCTTCGACGACGCCCTGCGCGCCGGCCAGGCGCTGATGGAGTCCCTCGGCACCGGCGCGGCGGTCTCCTCGGGCACGCTGCTGGAGGTGGGGCTGGTGGACGAGGTCGTGCCGATGGGCAGCGTGGTCGACGGGCTGCTCCGCATGCTGCCCTGCGTCGCCCCCGGCGTTCTGGCCGCGCCCATCGGCATCCTGGAGGACGCCGAGGTCGCCGCCACCGTCCGGCGGGAGGGGCTCGCCGCCGTCGAGCTGCCCTGGGATGTCCCGGGCGTCGGCGTCATCGTCGCCCTCGCCCCTGGCGGCTGACCGGACCGGTCGTTACGACCCCGCATGCCCCTGTCCCGCCGCGCGCTGCTGTTCGCCGGCCTCGGCGCCGCGCTGGCCCCGCGCGCCCGCGCCGACGGCCCCACCGTAGAGGGCTACAACGCGGTCGTGCTCGCGGATCCCGGCGAATTGGACGTCGAGATCCCGACCTCCCGGATCGAGGGCCGCGTGCCCGCGGCGCTGGTCGGCTCCACCTGGCTGCTGAATGGCCCGGCCCGCACCCGGGTCGGCGACTGGACGATGCACCCCTTCGACGGCCACGGCTTCGTGCGGCGCCTGCGGTTCACCGAGGGCGGCGGCGCGACCCTGCGGGCCCGCTTCGTGCGCACGCCGGCGTTCGAGGCCGAGGCGGCGCGGGGCGAGCCGGTCTACCTGGGGCTGGGCAGCCTCGTCGCGCCGCCCACCCGGGCGGGGGCCCGGATCAACCGCGCGGCCCCCGCGCCCCGGAACGTGGCGAACACCACGATCTACCAGTGGGGGGACCGGCTGCTCGCCGGCTGGGAGGGGGGCTGGCCGTTCGCGCTGGATCTGGACACCCTGGAGACCCTCGGCCCCGCTGACCTCGGCGCGCTCCGGGAGGGCGAGGCCCTGCTCGCCCACACCCACCTCGACGTCGCCCGTGGGCGGCTGGTGGGGCTCTCCCCGGTGCTGGGGGCGCAGACCGCCATCACCCTGCGGGAGTGGGACGCGGACGGGCGGGTCGTGCTGCAGCGCACCGACGCGATCCCGGGCGCGATGATGCTGCACGACTTCGCGGTGACCCCCCGCTACGTGGCCCTGACCCGCAACCCCCTTCGCCCCCGGATCGGCGCGTTCATCCGGGCGCTGCGGGGGCGGGCTCCCCTGCTCGCCGCCCTGGAGGCGGCCGACGAGGCCCCGGGCGAGCTGCTGCTCATCCCCCGGCGGGTGGGCGCGCCCGTGCTGCGGTTGCCCCTGGACCGCCCCACCTTCACCATCCACTACGCCAACGCCTTCGAGGACGCCGACGGGCGGGTGGTCATCGACCTCTGCGCCTTCCCGACGATCGGCTTCGGCCACGAGTTCGGCTACCAGGGCCCCGACCTGCCGCTGGACCCCGTGCTCGCGGGCGGCCCGGCCCAGGCCCTGGTGCGCCTGGTCGCCGACCCGGTCACCGGCGCCGTCACCCGCACCGACTTCCCCTACCCGGGCGGGGTGGACTTCCCCCGCGTGCACCCCGCGCGCGAGGCCGCCGAGCACCGCCGGGTCTATGCCGCTGTCCGGGATCAGCCCGGCGCCAGCTTCCCCTTCGACGCGGTCGCGGCTTTCGACGTCACCGATCCCGCCCGGCCCCCGCAGGTCTTCCGCCCCGGGGGCGCGCCGGACACCTTCGTCGGCGAGCCCCTCTTCGCCCCGGATCCCGGCGCCACCGAGCCGGATCGCGGCCACCTGCTCGTCCCGGTGTACCGGCCGGGCGCCACGACGCTGCTGGTGATCGACCCGGCGCGGCTCGCCCAGGGCCCTGTGGCGGCGATCCCGATGCCCTCGACCCCCTACGGCTTCCACGGCGGGTGGATGCCGGCCTGAATCCAGGCTTGTCAGATCGTGTCAAGTTTTCGTACACTGGACGCCGGAGGAGTCCAGGATGGCGTCATTTCAGAGGATTGTCCTCGCCCTTGCGCTGGGCGGGTGCGGCCCCCCACGAGCGGATGAAGCGACGGCGATCGAGCCCACCGCGTACGACTACCGCGCCGCAGACTTCACCCCCGATGACCCCGCGCTGGAGGTCTCCGCAGCGGCCTTCACCGAGGCCCTGCCCGAGCTGCTGGGCCTGCTGCGCAGCATCGACCCCGAGCTGGTGTCGGTCTCCACCCTCGACGCCATGTCCCTCTCCGACGGCGTCTGCCCCGAGATGCACGAGCACAACAGCCAGCCCGCCTGGTGGGAGGACTGCGAGACCGTCGACGGGCACTTCTACCGGGGGCAGATGCTGTACCTCTACTGGTACGACGTGCCGATCGACGACGACCGGTTCCGCCGGTTCTTGTGGAACACCGGGCAGGCCATCATCGACTTCGCCGACGGCACCCGCTTCATGATGATGGGCAACGCCTCGGTCCAGGACTACACCCGCCCCGACCGGGTCCACGCCATCGACATCGAGCTGACCGGCGACAACCTCAACACCCGCCCCGCGTTCGAGGGCACCTGGCTGGCCGGCAACTTCCACACCTGGCTGTTCATGGAGATCCGCACCACCCCCGAGGGCGAGCGGACCTGGTGGATCGACGGCAACCTCACCCGCCTGGGCGGCTTCCTGGCGGCGGCCACCTTCGACGACATGACCTTCCACCGCAGCCCCCGGGCCTGCGCGCTGGAGCCCACCGGCGCCCTGTCCGGCCGCGACACCGAGGGCCACTGGTACGTGCTCACCTTCGACGGCCAGGATGACGAGGGCTTCGCCACCGACGCCTGCGACGGCTGCGCGCCGCTGACCATCGACGGCGAGGCGGCCGGCGAGGTCTGCGCGGACTACGCCGCCTGGCAGACCTGGGAGGACTGGCCGTGGTGATCCTCCTCGCGGCGCTGGCCTGCGATGAGGGCGTCACCATCGACGCTTCGGAAGAGGCGGCGATGGTGTTGACCCGGGCCAGCCTCGACCTGAGGGGGGCCCGCCCCTCGGTGGAGGACCTCGACGCGGTGCGCGACGACCCCGGGCAGCTCGACGGCCTGATCGCGGACTACCTGGCGGCCGAGGGCTTCGGCGACCGGGTCGCCGCGCTGTACGCCCCGGTCTACGGCACCCGGGCCACCGACTTCGACATCGCCGACGCCAGCTTCGCCATCGCCGACGAGCCCCGCTTCCTGGTGGGGCTGGGCGAGGAGCCCCTGCGGGTGCTCGCCCACGTCGCCGAGCAGGACCTGCCGCTCCCCGAGCTGTTCGTCGGGGACTGGACGGTCATCGACGAGCACCTCGCGGAGTGGTACCCGGCCGACTACCCGGAAGACGCCGCCGGCTGGCAGGTCGCGCGCTTCACCGACGGGCGGCCCTCCGCCGGGGTGCTCTCCACCAGCGGGCTGTGGTGGCGCTACCAGTCCACCGCCAGCAACGTGCAGCGGGGCCGGGCCAACGCCATCAGCCGCATCTTCCTGTGCCGGGACTACCTGGTGCAGCCCATCGTCTTCGACGCCGACCTGGACCTGTCCGACGAGGACGCCGTGGCCGACGCCATCCGCACCCACGACGGCTGCGTGACCTGCCACCACAGCCTCGACCCCCTGGGCGCCTATCTGTGGGGCTTCCAGCTCGGCGAGGCGTGGAGCCCGGTGGACATCTCCTGGTACAACCACGTCTGGGAGATCGACGGCCCCGCCCGCACCGGGGTGGACCCGGCGTATTACGGTGATCCGGGCTACAACCTCACCGACCTGGGCGCCCAGATGGCCGCCGACCCGGCCACCGTCGAGTGCGCGGTCTCGCGCTCCTTCGAGCTGCTGCTGGGCCGCCCGCTCACCCTGGACGACCAGCCCGCCCTCACCCGCCACCGCGAGGCCTTCATCGAGGGCGGGCTGACCTACCGGGCGCTGTTCGCGTCCATCCTGGCGGACCCGGCCTGGCGCGACGTCGACCGCCCCAAGGTCGTCACCGACGCCCAGCTCGTCGACCAGCTCTCGGCCCTCACCGGGTTCCGCTTCGTCTCGGAGGGCTACGACGTCTACCGCTTCGACCGCTTCGGCCTGCGCAGCCTGGTCTCCGGGGGCGGGCTGTACAACGCCGCCGGCAGCGGGGGCGTCACGCCGATGATGATGCTGGTGCGGGAGCGGCTGATCCAGGCCTCGGCGATGTACGCGGCCGAGCACGACCGCCAGAACCCCGAGGACGCGCGGCTGTTCACCCTCATCTCGTTCACCGAGACCCCCCTCTCCCACCCCGACGAGATGGACGCCCAGGTCACCCGGCTCTACCAGGCCGCCCTGGGGCGCGACCCCCAGGGGACCGAGCGGGCCGACGCCCTGGCCCTCTGGGGGGACGCCTTCGCCCTCGCCGGGGACACCGAGCGCGCCTGGGCGGCGGTGCTCGAGCTGATCCTCCGCCACCCCGACTTCCTGGTCTACTGATGTTCGATCGACGTGACTTCCTGCGGCTCAGCGCGGCGACCGCCGCCGGCCTGGCCCTGGGGCCGCCGCTGCGCGCCGAGGTCGCCCGGGCCGACCTCAAGTTCATCTTCCTGATCGTTCACGGGGGCTGGGACCCCACCCGGGTGTTCACCGACACCTTCGACAGCCCGCAGATCTCGATGGAGGCGGACGCCGAGCGGGCCGAGCTGGGCGACCTCATGTGGGTCAGCCACCCCGACCGCCCCGCCGTGGACGACTTCTTCGAGGCCTGGGCCGCCAACTGCCTCGTGGTCAACGGGATCGTCGTGCCCTCGGTCAGCCACGCCGACTGCACCCAGCTCGCCCTGACCGGCTCCAACATCGAGGCCGCCGGGGACTGGCCGGTGCTCATCGCCCAGGCCGCCCAGGACCGCTTCGCCCTGCCCCACACCATCGTCCACGGCCCCAACGTGCCGGGCAACTACGCCAGCATGGTCACCCGCATCGGCAGCAACGGGTACGTGGAGGGCCTGCTGTCGGGGGAGCTGATCACCCGCAGCGACGTCCGCCTGCCGCCGCTGGACGCCGAGATCGCCGCGCTGGTGGAGCGGCAGGCGCTGGCCCAGGCCGCCGCCCGCGCCCCGGACGCCGCCGTCTTCGAGACCCTGGCGTCCGCGGACGTGCGGGCCCAGGTGGTCGAGGGCCTGGTGGACGAGGTGCGCTGGGGCCGCGACCTCGCGCTGACCAGCCAGGCGGTGCAGGCGGTGGACTTCCTGCGGCTGGGCATGTCCCGCTGCGTCACCATCGCCGACGACGACCGCACCTGGGACAGCCACGAGCTGAACGACGAGAAGCAGTCGGTGATGTTCCAGGGCCTGTTCACTGCCCTGAACGCCCTGATGGACGAGCTGGCCACCACCCCCGGCCAGGCCGCCGACACCCTGGCCGAGGAGACGGTGGTGGTGCTGATGTCCGAGATGGGCCGCACGCCGTTCCTCAACTCCGGGCGGGGCAAGGACCACTGGGGGCACACCTCCTCACTGATCGTGGGGCCCGGCTTCGCCACCGGGCGCACGGTGGGCGGGTTCAGCGACCTCTTCTACGGGGCCCCCGTCGACCGCACCTCCGGCGCGCTGACCGAGAGCGGCGTGGCCCTGCACGCGAAGCTGTTCGGCGCGACCCTGCTGGCGGCGGCGGACGTCGACCCCGCGCCGCTGCTGCGCGGGGAGGAGCCGGTGGAGGGGTGGTTGGGGTGACGGGATCTTGAGGGGTTGAGGAACTTCGAAAGATAGGGCGTCCATCACGGACGCCAAGGTTCGAAGGTCCGTCCCGGACAGACAGAGGGCTCGGAGGATCGGTGGTGAACGTCACGCAGTGACGCGTGCCCGCGATGAAGCCGTTGAGGTCCTTGTTGTCTTCTGAATTCAGAGAATGGCCTACAAGTTCCGCCGAGGATTCGGCGCGGCCACGCGTCGATCCGCTGCGTGCTGCTCCGACCTCTCCGGGGCCTCTGTCTGTCCGGGACGGCCCCGGTCGGGACGACTTCAGATCTTGGAGTCGGATCCGCCCCGGAGGGGGGACGACCACCATCGGCCCTCCACCACCCCCCTCACCCCTTCAACCCCAGCTCCGCCGCCACCACCCCCACCGCACGGTCCAGCCCGCCCGGGTCGAAGGGGCTCTCCAGCCCGGCCTCGGCCAGCAGGCGGGTGAACGGGACCGAGCCGCCCAGGGTGCAGAGGTGCCGGTAGCGGTCCATCGCGTCGGCGCGGTCCTCGCGGGCGCAGGCCCAGAGCTGGAAGGCACACGCCTGCGCCAGGCAGTAGTCGATGTAGTAGAACGGCACCTGGTAGATGTGGCTCTGGCGCTGCCAGGTCCGCCCGCCCTCCATGTAGGGCATGTCGATGTACCTGCGGTGGGGCAGGAACACCGCCTCCTGCTCCCGCCACAGCTCGGCCCGGCGCTCGGGGCTGGCCCCGGGCTCGGCGTAGACCGCGTGCTGGAAGGCGTCCACCGCCGCGCCGTAGGGCAGGAAGGTGATGGCCGACTCCAGGTGGACCCGCCGGAACCGGTCCGCGTCGTCGCCGAAGAACAGCTCCATGTAGGGGAAGGTCAGCAGCTCCAGGCTCATGGAGTGGATCTCGGCGGCCTCCATCGTGGGCCAGAAGTACTCCATGAGCGGGTGGTGGCGCGCGCTGTAGAACTGGAAGGCGTGGCCGCACTCGTGGGTGAAGACGTGGACGTCGTCCTGGGTGCCGTTGAAGTTGGCGAAGATGAACGGCACCCCGCTGTCGGAGAGGCCCTCGCAGAACCCGCCGCCCACCTTGCCCTCGCGGGTGTCGAGGTCCATGAGCCGCCCCTCGCGCAGCATCGAGAAGAAGCCGGCGAAGTCGTCCCCCATCTCGTGGAACAGCGCCTGGGCCTGCTCGACCATCCAGGCCTGATCCCCCTTGGGGCGGGGCACGCCGCGCGGGTCGGGCACGTTCTCGTCGTGCCAGGCGTAGTCGCTGACCCCCAGGGCGGCCGCACGGCGAGCGTGGACCCGGGTGGCCAGCGGCACGATCTGCGCCCGGATCTGCTCCCGGAAGGCGGCCACCCGCTCAGGGCCGTAGTCGGTGCGCCACAGCATGGCGTAGCCCAGGGGCGTGTAGGTGTCGTGCCCCATCGCCCGCCCCATCGCGTCGCGCACCTCGACCAGCTCGGCGTAGATGCTGTCCAGGGCCTCCCGACGCGCGTCGAGGGCCTTGTCCAGCACCTGGGCCGCGCGGGACCGCACGCCCCGGTCGGCGTCCCCGAAGCGCGAGCGGAGCTGGGAGAAGGTCAGCGTCTCGCCGTCCAGCTCGACGGTGGCCTCGGAGAGCAAGGCGTCGTAGCGGTTCGAGAGGTCGGACTCCCGCCGCTGGAGATCCGCGATCCGAGCGTCGAAGGCGGCGAGCTGGACCTCCCACAGGCGCAGGGCGTGCGCCCCGAACGCCGCGCCGAGGGCGTCGCGGTGGGGAGAGCCCAGGATCCTGCGGATCAAGGTGAGGTTCTGCTCGGTGAAGTCGGGGTGGAGGTGGTCGAAGAACTCCTTGTCCGCCCGGCTGCCCGCCACCCGGGTGTCCTGGGCGAACCGCAGGCCGGCCAGGGCGCGCTGGGCGTGGTACCGCCGATTGTCCTGGTCCCAGGAGCGGATCAGCGCCATGCGCTCCGCGTCTGTGCGGGCCGCGTCCCAGGCGCTCAGCCGCTCGGTGGCGCGGCTGGCCAGGGCAGCGGGGTCGGGGCGGTGGACCGAGAGCTGGTCGAGCCGGACGGGCGCAGGCATGGGGACTCCTCCATGTCATCCCTTAGCCTGACACCGGGATGGACGCCGGGCGCCCCGGCCCGATAGGACAGGCTGAGCACGCTGGACAGCCCATGCCCTCCTACACCTACAGCTACCCCCGCCCCTCGGTCACCGTCGACCTGGTCGTCTTCACGATCCTGGACAACGACCTGAAGGTCCTGCTGATCCGACGGGGCCAGCCCCCCTTCGAAGGCTGCCCCGCCCTGCCCGGCGGCTTCGTGCTCGCCGGCACCGGGGGGGACGACCGGGGGGAGGATCTGGAGGTCGCCGCCCGGCGCGAGCTGGCCGAGGAGACCGGCCTGCCCGAAGGCTCGGTGTACCTCGAGCAGCTCTACACCTTCGGCGCCGCCGACCGCGACCCCCGCGGCCGGGTGATCACGGTGGCCTGGTACGCCCTGGTGCGGCCCACGCTTGCCCCGCTGGTCATGGCCGGGGGCGACGCCGCGGAGGCCGGCTGGCGATCCCTCACCGAGGTCGACCCCGACAGCCTCGCCTTCGACCACGGCCGGATCCTGCGCTGTGCGTTGGAGCGCATCCGGGGCAAGGTCGACTACAGCGACATCGCCTTCGAGCTGGTCCCCGAGACCTTCACCGTCACCGAGCTGCGCTCGGTCCACGAGGTCATCAAGGGCACCGCCTACGATCCCGCCAACTTCCGCCGCCGCTTCAAGCGCATGCAGACCGACGGCGTGATCGAGCAGGCCCCGGGTCGGCGCACCACCGGGGCCCGACGGGCGCGGGTGTACCGCTTCGTCGGTCGCGGTTGAGGACCCTCCGAAGCTGTGTCACCATGCGCGCGATGCGACACGCCCTGATTCTGACCGTCCTGCTGACCGCCTGCCCCTCCCCGGAGCCACCGCCGGAGCCGCCCCCGGCGCCGCCCCCCGAGGTCAAGGCCGCGCCTGTGAACCCCGACTTCCCCCACCGGGTGGTCATCGACGGCCAGGAGCGGGCCGCGCGCTGGGACGACGGCGACACCTTCGCCATCGCCCCCGACAACCCCGAGGAGAAGCCGGCCCGCGCCCGGCTCGCCGGCTTCAACACCCTGGAGTCCTACGGCCCCGTGCATCGCTGGGGGGACTGGACCGCCGCCGAGCTGTTCAAGCTCTCCAAGGAGGCCGGAGAGCGCGCCGCCAGCCAGCCCTGGCGCTGCACCGACACCGGCGAGGGCGGGGGCTACGGCCGCATGCTGGTGGACTGCCCGGAGCTGCGGCAGACCCTGCTGAGCGAGGGCCTCGCCCACGTCTTCGCCATCGACACCCCGCCGGACGCCAACGATGTTGCAGTGCAGCAAGGCGCCATCCAAGGAAGGAAGGGCATCTGGGCCAAGGGCGCCCCCGAGGGCCTGATCACCTCCCTGCACTCCCTGGACGAGAAGCCCGACCAGACCGCGACCTACAACCGCGTCGCCGACCTCACTACGGGCATGGCCCAGGAGGTCGCGCACGCCGAGACCTACGCCCCCTGCCAGGAGGTCTGCGTCCAGGGCTCCTGCATGGTGTATGTGCCCTACGCCCAGCGCTACGGTGACGACAGGGCCGCCTGCCTGCAGCCGGAGAAGAAGGAGGCGCCGTGATCCTGCCCCTGCTGCTGCTCGCCTGCACCGGAAAGGATGAGCCGGTGGACTCGGCGGCCCCCTGGGTCTTCCCCGAGTTGGACGCCGCCCCCGGCCTGCGGGGCCCCGGCGGCCCCACCGTGGCGTTCGACAGCGACGCCCTGTGGCAGAACTGCGCGGGCCTGCTCGGCGGCGACGAGGACGTGCTGCACCACAACCTCGTGATGCCCTACCGGGGGCACCTGGTGCTGCCCTGGGCCCCGGAGTTCGGCGGCGGGGGCATCTCCTTCTTCGAGGTCGCCGACCCCTGCAACCCCGTCCGCGTGGGCAACAGCTTCTCCCGCTTCATGCGCGAGACCCACGCCATCGGCTTCCTGCACCTGCCCGACGACGACCCCCAGGCCGGGGACTACGCGGCGGTCACCGGCAACCTCGGCGTGCAGATCTGGGACATCACCGACATCACCGCCGCAGAGCCCATCGCCTACCTCCAGCTCCCCAACGTGTTCTACCCGGACTCCTACGCGCGCGTCGTGCTCTCGGTGTTCTGGCAGCACCCCTGGCTGTTCGTCGCCGCGGCCGACAACGGGGTCTACGTGGTGGACACCTCCTCCCTCACCGAGCCCGAGCACGTCGGCGGCTACAGCTTCGACCCGGTGCTGCGGGCTGGCGGGGTGTTCGCCCTGGGCAGCCGCCTGCTGGTCACCTCCGCCGAGGGCAACCAGGTCGCGGTCCTGGACATCTCCTACCCCGACGACCCCCAGCCCATCCCCGGCGGCCTGTTCACCCTCACCGACGGCAGCGGGACCCCCACCGAGGCCTACCACGGCAACCTGGTCGGCCACACCGCCCTGTTCGCCCGCAAGGAGGGCGGCGGCGGGGTCATCGCCTGGGACATCTCCGACCCCTCCAACCCCACCTACCTGACCGAGGGCTTCTCCGAGGGCGGCAACGGCGGCTACGTCTTCTACGACGAGGGCTACGCCTTCGTCGGGGACAGCCACTGGGGCAGGGTCTACGACCTCCGCGACCCCGACGCGGTGGTCGAGGTGGGCACCGGCAACCTGCCCGGCGACCTCGACACCTTCGTGCCCTATGGCAACGTGGGCGTGCTCTCGGTGGACGAGGACGCCGAGGACGAGACCGCCAGCGCCATCGTGCCCTGGACCACCGCGGTCGACGACACGCCCCCGGCACTGCTCGCCGTCGACCCCCCCGACGGCGCCACCGGCGTGGCCACCACCGCGCGCGTCGGCCTGGGCTTCAACGAGCCGGTGGAGCCCGGCAGCGCCTTCCCCGGCAGCGTGCGGCTGTACGACGACGCCGGCCTGGCCGTGCCCGGCTTCGTCTCGGTGCAGGAGACCATCGTCACCTACGCCCCCAAGGAGCCGCTCAAGCCCGGCACCACCTACACCGTCGAGCTGCTCCAGGGGGGCATCACCGACATCAACAGCAACGCCCTCGCCGCCCCGTTCACCGCGACGTTCACCACGGCGGGGGCCCGGTGATCTGGGCCCTGGCGCTCGCCTGCACCAGGGGCGCCGACGACACCGGTCCCACCGACGACAGCGCCCCCCTCGCCCAGGCCGTGGCCGACGCGGGGGAGGACCTCACCGGGCTGGTGGGCGAGCCGCTGACCTTCGACGGCTCGGCCAGCGCCGGGGTCTCGTTCACCTGGGACTTCGGGGACGGCGCCACCGCCCAGGGCGCCCGGGTGGAGCACACCTACGCCGAGCCCGGCAACTTCACCGCGGTGCTCCAGGTCACCGGCGAGGACGGCGGGCGGCGCAGCGACCGCGCGCGGGCCATCGTGCATCTCCCCCTCACCGAGACCCCGCCGCGCTGGTCCGGCCCCCTGGCCCTGGACCCCACGCGCGGCCTCGCCTGGGTGGTCGTGCCCGAGGCCGACACCCTCGCCCGTGTGGATCTCTCCTCCCGTGAGGTCGCATTCATCGGCATCAGCGGCGAGCCGGTCGCGACGGCCGTCGACGGGGAGCAGGTGGCCGTGGTCACCCGCAGCGCCCCCGCGCTGACCCTCCTGGACGCCCAGGGCGACGTGGTGGACCAGGTCGCCCTGCCCGACCGCAGCCAGCCGGCCGCCGTGGTGGGCCGCGACGGCGCGTGGTGGGTCACCCTCCAGGCGACCGGCGCGCTGGCCCGCTGGAACGGCGACGCCCTGACCGTCGAGCCCAACGCCACGGACCCCCGGGGCCTGGCCCTGGACGCCGAGGGGCGCGCCTGGGTGACCCGCTGGCGCTCCCCCGACAGCGGCGGCGAGATCACCCGCAGCGACGGGCAGACCTGGACCCTCGCGGTCGACACCCGCCCGGACAGCGACACCACCACCGGCGGCGTGCCCAACCTCATCGAGCAGGTCGTGCCCGCCCCCGATGGCCAGCGCTTCTGGGTGCCCGCGACCCAGCACAACCTCCGGCGGGGCAGCTACCTCAGCGGCGAGGCCCTCTCCCACGAGACCGCGATGGTCGCGGTGCTGGTGACCCTGGACCCCAGCGGCGCCGAGCTGGCCCGCAAGCAGTTCGACGACCGAGGCCGGTCCATCGCCGCGGTCCCCAGCCCCGAGGGCGGCCTGCTCTACGTGCTGCACCCGGGCACCGGCACGGTCAGCGTGCTGGACACCTGGACCGGCAACCAGGCCGGCTCCATCGCGGACGTCGGGGTGGGGGCCAATGGGCTCGTGCTGTCCGCCGACGGCGACACCCTCTACGTGCACGCCTGGCTGGACCGGGAGCTTCGCGCTTTCGACGTCTCCGACCTCTCGGTGCCCCCGCCGCTGCTGTGGGCCGTCCCCACGGTCGCCCAGGAGCCCCTCGACCCCGAGCTGCTGCAGGGCAAGCGCCTGTTCTACAGCTCGGCCGACCCCCGCATCACCCGCGACGGCTACATCGCCTGCGCCCACTGCCACCCCGACGGCCGGGACGACGGCCGGGTCTGGGACTTCACCGACCGAGGCGAGGGCCTGCGCAACACCACGTCGCTGGAGGGCCGCGCCGGCACGGGCATGGGCCCGGTCCACTGGACCGGCAACTTCGACGAGATCCAGGACTTCGAGAACGACATCCGCAACCACTTCGCCGGCACGGGCCTGCTCGACGACGCCGACTGGGCCGAGGCCTCCGACCCCCTGGGGCCCGCCAAGGCCGGGCGCTCCGACGACCTCGACGCCCTGGCCGCCTTCGTCACCGCCCTGGACGCCACACCCCCCTCCCCCTTCGAGGCGCCCGAGGGCGGCGCGGCCGCCTTCAACGCCGCGGGCTGCCCCGCCTGCCACCCCGCGCCGCTGTACACCGACTCCTCCCTGGACAGCTTCCTGCGCCACGACGTCGGCACCCTCGGCCCCGGCTCCGGCCAGCGCCTGGGGGGGCCTCTGGACGGCCTGGACACCCCCACCCTGCTGGGGAGCTGGGACACCGCCCCCTACCTCCACGACGGCTCGGCGCCCGCGCTGGAGGACGCCATCGAGGCCCATGACATCGAGCTTTCGGAAGAGGAGGTCGCGGCGATCGCGGGGTTCGTGCGGAGCCTGTAGCGACGGCTAATGAACCATCTGGGCGCCGCCCTGCGCGACGTTGGCCGCCTGGAGCCGCAGCCCCTCGAAGCGCGCCCGGGACCACCAGCCGCCCAGCCCGCCCGGCCGGGGGTGGCCCTCCTCGGCGGTGCGGATCAGGGCCGGCCAGTCGTCGCGCAGCTTGCGCTCATGCAGCGGGCGCACCGCGCTCCACCACCGCCCGTCGGACCACTCGAAGAAGACGACCAGCGCCGCCTGGGGCTTGTTCCGGCGACCGCCGAAGCGCACCCCAAGGGTGCCCACCAGGCCGACCGCCTCCAGGCCCTCCTGCCCGGCGACCGCCGCCACGAAGCGGTGGACGTCGGCCTTCGCCCGGAGGAGCGGCAGCAGGTCGTACTGCTCGACGTGCTCGGGGCCCAGCCCCAGGACCGCCGGCCGAGGCGGACCCTTGGCCGCCGCCTCCTCCACCAGGGCGAGCACGCTCGGCCCGATGGCCTCCTCCTCGACGGGGAAGCGGGTGAAGCTGCGCGGCCCCACAGAGCTGCGGGTCCGGACGGGCAGAGGTTGGGGGAGTCGGAGGGGGACCACTGCGTTTCTGCTATGCGCCCGCCCGTGGCTCCGCAAGCAGGGCCTCCACCTGCGCGGCCAGCGCCCCCGCCCGGAGCACCCGGCGCTGGGGGCAGAGCACGAGCGTCGAGGGCTGGGCCGGCGCCAGAGGCCCGACGTCGAGGACCGCGTCCACCGCGAGGGCGTGGCCGTCCAGCGCCAGCAGGGGGGGCTCGCCGTGGCGGTTCGCCGAGGTGGAGGTGATGGGCCCCGCCGCCTCCACCAGCGCGTCCGCCACCGGGTGGCCCGACCAGCGCAGCGACACCGTCTGCTCCGGGCCGAGCAGCTCGGGCGCGAGCCCTCCCGCCAGGGCGGCGGCCACCGGCGCGGCGGGCACGATGAGGGTCAGCGGCCCCGGCCAGAACCGCGCCGCGAGGGCGCGCGCGAGGGGCGGCAGCGCCACCTGCAGGGCCTCGGCGCGGGCCTGATCCAGCAGCACGATCAGCGGCTGCATGGGGCGGTCCTTGATGGCGGCGATGCGCCGGCAGGCGGCGCTGTCCCCCGCGCGGCCCCCCAGCCCGTACACGGTCTCGGTGGGGTAGAGGATCACCGCCCCCGGGCGCTGGAGGGCCGCCGCAGCGGCCTGGACGGACGGGGTCAATGGCTCTCCTGCTCCAGCAGGAAGCGTCGGATGCGCACGTCCCCGGGATCGGCGGCGGCGACCTCACGGCCGAGGGCGATGGCCTCCTCGGTGCGGCCGATGGCGAACAGCGCGTAGACGTGGTGGCGGGCCACCGTGCTGGTGCCCGGGTCGATGCGCTCGGCCAGGGCGAAGTGCTTCTCCATGTCGGCCGCCCGCCCCCGCAGAGCCGCCGCGTAGCCACTCAGGGCGAGGATGTGGGCGGTCTCCTCTTCGGAGGCGCGGATGAGGCCCAGCAGATCCTCGGCCCCGTCGCCGTCCTTCTCCTCCAGCTCCAGGCGGGCGAGCCAGGCGATGAGACGGATGTCGTCGGCGCGCTCCTGGCGCACCGCCTCCAGCATCTGGCGGGCCCGCCGGCAGTCCGTGTCCCCGGAGATGCAGTGGATGGTCTCCAACACCGCGATGGCCATCGGCACGTCCTGCCCGAGCGCGCTGCCCGCCGGGATGTCCTTCACCAGGCGGTTCTGCAAGGCCTCGATGTCCGGCCACTCCACCGGGATGAGCTGGACGGGGTCGCGCCCCTGATCCTGGGCGGCGTCGATCCACCAGCTCTCCAGGATGATGTCCAGGGCCCCGCGCCCGTTGCCCAGCTCGAGGTAGTTCTGGGCCAGCTCCAGCCGGGGGGTGAGCCAGTCGGGCCGCATGTCCCGCGCGGACTCCAGCTCGAAGCTGGCGTGGCGGGTGCGGTTCTGCTGGGTGAAGAAGCGCCCCGCCTCCAGGTGGTAGCGGGCGGCCAGGGCCTCGTCCACGGCGGTCTCGTCGGCCAGCTTGAGGGACTCCTCGGCCGCCGCCGGGTCCCCGCTGGCGAGCAGGGCCTGGGCGAGGGCGAGCTGACCGGGGGGCCAGCCGGGCCGGGCCTCGGTGAGGGTCCGACCGAGCCGGATGGCGGTGGGGATCTGGCCGGCACCGAGCGCGGCGCGGGAGGCGTGCAGCAGGATGCGGGCGCGCTCGTCCCGCTCCATGCCCTTCTCCTCGCTCAGCGGGACCAGCAGGTCCGCGGCGGCCCGGGGGCGCTCTGCGGCGTAGAGCAGCAGCACCCCTGCCGTCTCGCGGGTGCGGCGGGACGTGGGGTTCAGCTTCGCGGCGAGCTGGCCGTGGCTGACGGCCTTGTCGTACTGCCCGAGCTGCCGGTAGAAGTCGGCGAGCAGCAGGTGGATGCCCGGGTCGTCGGGGTAGCGCTTCGCGTAGGGCTCCAGGGTGGCCTGCGCCTCGGCGTAGCGGCAGCTCTCCATCGCGGCCCGGCCCAGCTCCAGGTCCACGGCCGGCGCGTCGCCCAGCGCCGCAGAGGCCCGCAGCAGGGCGTCGGTGGCCTCGCTGAACTGGCGGAGCTGCACCAGGGCGGCCCCCAGGTACCAGTTGCAGAAGGGGTCGTCCGGGATCTTCACCAGGCACTGGCGGGCCTTCTCCGCGGCCTCGCCGTAGGCGTCCCCCGCCAGCGCCATGCCCGCGTGGCCCCGCAGCACGGCGGGGTGGTCCTCGTCCAGCACCAGCGCGCGGCGGAACAGCTCCACGCCCTGGGGCCGCAGCTCGGGATCCTCGTCGCCCAGCTCGGCGTAGACCACCGCCAGCACGCTGACGGCCTCGACGTCCTCGGGGGCCACCGCCACCGCCCACTCCAGCTCGCGGCGGGCGGACTCCACGCCCTCGCGGGTCCCCTGGAAGAGCCCGATCCAGGCCAGCTTCATGCGATCCGCGCCGCCCCCGGGGGCGTCGGGCCACTTCTGCTGGAGCGAGGCGATGATCTCCTTGCCCGGCAGGCCCCGGGACTGCTCGAGCTGCTCGACGGCGACGTCCTCGTCCACGGCCTTGCGCACGGTGAGCACGGCGTCATCGAACAGCGAGCCCACCGAGCCCACCACCCCGGCGACGGTCGGGTTGTCCATCGACAGGATGCCCGCCTGCCACAAGGCGACCGGGCCGCCGATCAAGGCGACGACGCCTGCGACCCGCAGAGCGGCGTCCAGGACGCGGCGGCGGCGGCGGGTGGCCACGACGCTGGCCTCGGCCTTCTGCTGCTGACGCAGGGAGGCGTAGCGCGGGTCGTGGGGGGTGAAGAAGGGCGCGAAGTCGGGGTGCTGGTCGACGCGCAGGTAGGTCCGGCCGCGGCCGGCGACGTGATCCTCCGCGGACAGGATGCCCGTCCGGAGCTGCTCGAGGACCTGGTCGCTGGTGAGCTGGGTCTCGGCGCGAGCCCCCTCACGCACCACCGCGTACCGCGCCTCGCCGTCCCGAGCGATCGACACACAGGACGCGCACATCGGCAGGAGGCGCGCCGGGTCGGTCTCGGCCTCGGCGCCGCAGCTGTAGCAGTAGGTCCGGCTCATCGACGAAGCGAACTCCGCGTCCGGTGGAGTGAACCGACAGCATACCCCGCCGAGGCCCCCAGCGGTGGTCCCGGCGCCCCCCACCGTGCTAAGGGGTGGACGAGCGCGGTTCCAACAACCCTGCGGAGACACAGATGCGTATCCTCATGACCGGCCTCCTCATCGGCGGCCTCCTCACGGCGTGCGGCGGCGACGAAGCCCCCGCACCGGCCCCCACCACCCCCGAGGTCAAGGCCCCCGAGCCCGTCGAGCCGGTCGCCCCGGCCGCCCCCGAGTTCAACGCCGAGGCCACCTTCAAGACCACCTGCGCCCCCTGCCACGGCGAGGGCGGCGCGGGCGACGGCGCGGCCGCTGCGGCCCTCAACCCCAAGCCCGCCAACTTCAACGACCCGGCGTTCTGGGCCGAGCGCGACGACGCCCACATCCACAAGGTCATCAAGGAGGGCGGCGCGTCCGTCGGCAAGAGCCCCCTCATGGCGCCCTGGGGCGGTCAGTTCAACGACGAGCAGATCGATCAGCTCGTCGCGTACCTCAAGACCACCTTCAAGCCCGCCGAGTAGCCCGGCCCGGGGGACACCATGCGCGCCGCATTGCTCGCTCTGTCCCTCTCCGGCTGCACGGTCCTGGACCAGGGTCCGGACTGCGCCCAGGTCCAGGAAGAAGCCTACGAAGCGTGGAACCACGTCTTCGAGTACTACGAGCGCATGGCGGGCCTCAAGCAGGCCGAGGTCGAGGCCGCGGAGGCCCAGCTCGAGTACAGCACCGATATGCGTGAGCGGGCCCAGCGGGCCCGCAACGCCTACCGCTTCCGCCAGCAGAACGGCCTGCAGGACGCCCGCACCGGGGAGGTCCGGAAGGACCCCACCATCGCCGCCGAGCAGGGCGCCCAGGCCCGCGCCGCCGGTGCCCGCGCCGAGCGCGTCGCCGACGACGAGGAGCTGGACATCGTCGGCGTGATGACCCAGGTCGAGGCGCTGGAGCAGCTCAACGCCAACGCCACCCTGGCCCGCGAGATCCGCGACGCCGCCAAGGGCCCGCCCGCCGACGCCTGGGCCGCCGCCCGACAGGGCCGGGGCCTGACCGACACCACCCTCGCCCCCAAGGCCTTCGCGGCCAGCGAGCGGGCCTGGTCCACCTGCGGAGAGGACTGACCGCCCTCAGAGGCGCAGGTAGAAGCCGGTCGCGCGGGTGTCGGCGTGCACCCGGATGAGGCGGGCCTCGACGTCGATGCTCTGGCCGCTGCCGAGCTGCTCGACGCGCATGCCGTCCACCGAGACCGCCATGCTGCCCTGCTCGCAGCCCACCCGATACGCCCGCACCGCCTCGCCGCGGTAGAGGGTCTGCAGGGCCTCCTGCCGCCCCGGCTCCAGGCGGATGCGCCCGGCCGCGCCGATGCCGTCGATGTCCGGGGAGGCGCTCACCGACGGCGACGGTGCGGTGGTGGGTCGGACCCGCACCACCCGCACCCGGTTCCGCGGGGGGTCGGCCTCATCGATCTCGTCGGCGACACGGAGATCCGGCGCAGGGCCGCCCCCCGGCCGCTCGGCGCCGCCCTCCAGCACGGTGACCGACGGCGGCTCGACCGGGAGGCTCTCCCAGGCGCCCTTGCCGCCGAGCTGGGAGAAGGCCTCTTCCAAGGCCTCACGGACGCCGTCTGCGAGGGCGCTTCGGGTCTCGGGCTGGAGGACGCCCAGCTCTTCGAGGGCGCCCTCGATGCCCTCGACGAGATCATCCCACGTTTCCGGTGGCGGTGGTCGATCACCCATTGGAGCACCGTGGTAGGGTTATGGATCAAGCCTACCGCACCGCGCGTGCAGTTGTAAGCGGGAGCGTCTTATTCCGCCGTTGTTGCGTTCCGTCGCGGACACCGTGCACGCGGCGTTCCACCGTCCCAGCACGCCCATCTACCAGTGGGTGCAGGGCGCGGTGTGGTTGCTCATCGCGCTCTCGATCGCGCTGATGGGCGTCGACCTCGCCCTGGAGGCGGACGACCCCCTGCGCGCGCCGCTGCGGCATGTGGACTACGCCATCCTGATCCTGTTCGGGATCGAGATCGCGCTCCGCATCGTGAGCTTCCACCCGCCCAAGGTGGCGCTGTTCAAGGCCTCCAGCGCCTCCACGGTGATGGACCACGTCCTCGGGCGCCTCCTCTACGCGCTCCAGCCCCTCAACCTCATCGACATCATCACCGTCGCCGCCGTGCTGCCCGAGCTTCGCGGCCTGCGCGCCCTGCGCCTGCTCCGCCTGCTCCGCACCACCCGGATCTTCCGCTACAGCCACCCGCTGCGGGGCACCCTGCGGGCGTTCCAGGACAACACCCTGCTCTACATGTTCGCGTTCTCCGCGCTGGGGGTGGAGGTCCTGGTCGGCGGCATCAGCATCTACCTGGTCGAGGGCTCCGGCCAGAACCCCAACATCAACTCGATGGCCGACGGGCTGTGGTGGGCGCTGGTCACCCTCACCACCGTGGGGTTCGGGGACATCAGCCCGGTCACCGGCATGGGGCGGGTGGTGGGCGGCGTGCTGATGGTCGGCGGCATGTTCACCCTCGCCCTGTTCGCGGGCATCGTCGGCCACAGCCTGTTGCACTCGGTGTTGAGCATCCGCGAGGAGCAGTTCCGCATGAGCACCACGGTCAACCACATCGTCATCCTCGGCTACGACGCCGGCTCGCGCATGCTGCTGGACGCCGTCCTCACCGAGGTCGACGCCGAGGACCGCCCCCTGGTCATCTTCTCCCAGGGGGAGCGGCCCCTGGACATCCCGCCGGAGTACACCTGGATCCAGGGCGACCCCACCAAGGAGAGCGAACTGGACAAGGCGCGCCTGGACCACGCCTCGGTGGTCATCCTGGTGTCGCCGCGCGGCGTCAGCCCCCAACAGGCCGACGGCACCACCATCCTGACGGCGTTCACCATCCGGTCCTACCTGTCCAAGCGGCCCGCGATGGCCCACCGCCGGCAGCCCATCTACATGGTCGCGGAGATCCTGGACTCCGAGAACGTCGAGCACGTCCGCACCGCCGGCGCCGACGAGGTCATCGAGACCAACCGCCTGGGCTTCTCCATGATGTCCCACGCCATCACGATGCCGGGCACGGCCAGCGTCATGTCCCGGATCACCTCCGCCGGGGCCCACAGCCTCTACACCATGCCCGTGCCGCCGCCGCCGAGCGAGACCCCCTGGACCTTCGCCAGCCTCGCCAGCCACATGAAGCGGACCCACGGCGCCCTGGCCATCGGGCTACGGGACCCCCAGACCGGCGCCGAGCACCTCACCCCCCCGGACGGCCTGACGGTTCCGGCAGGGCAGGATCTCATCTACCTCGCCCAGCAAGCAGTAGCCCCTCCCCAGCCCTGAGCCCGCGACAAGCTTGCGGCGCGTTGTGGGGAAAGCTGCTACAGTCGCCACTTGTTGCGACCGCTCCTGGGATGAGGAATCGATGGTACCGGACGAATACCTCACTGACGTTGAGCTGAACACCCTCAAGACGCTGGTCAACGACCGGCTGGGCGCGCTGGCCGAGCAGGCCCGCGGCGCGGTGAGGGCCTACACCGAGGTGCGGGACCGCGACGCGGATCCCGTGGACTCCGCGTCCAACGAGACCGACCTGGCCTTCAGCCAGCGCCTGGGCGAACGGGACCGGAAGATGGCCCAGAAGCTCCGCCACGCGCTGGAGCGCATGAAGGAGGGCGAGTACGGCGTGTGCGAGCGCTGCGGCGACGCCATCGGCTACCGCCGCCTGCTGGCCCGCCCGGTGGCCACCCTCTGCATCGACTGCAAGACGACCACCGAGATGCTGGAGAACCCCGGCCGGCGCAAGCGGACCTGAGCGCCCGGGGCGTCAGTTCCAGGCCAGGTCGTACTCCGGCGACGTGTTCCCGTCGCGATCCAGGACCCAGGCCTTGAAGTAGAAGTAGTCGTGGGTCGCGCAGGTGACCGGCGGGTAGATGCCGTCCCGCCAGCTCCCCTGACAGCTCGCCCCGGTGCACACCAGCAGCTCGTCGTCGAAGATCTCCTCGTCGCTGTCGACGTAGTAGCCCGCGACCCGACCGCCCTGGTCGGCGATGTCGCCGTCGCCCTGGGGGTCGTAGGCCTCGATCTCCACGAAGAACAGGTCCCCGGAGCTCTGGCTTCCGGGGGTGCAGTACACCGAACCCTCGCGGATCACGGGGGTCTCGCCGTCGGGGCTCTCGTTGCCCTCCCACCACTCGGCGCTGTCGTCCGTCGTCGCCTTGCCGCTGCACGCCGCGAGCACAGCACCCATCAGGATCATCCCTCTCATCCGGGCACCTCCATTGAATAAGCGTGGCTCAGCGCGGCGGGGATGATGACAAGGGCCGGTTAAGAGATCGTTCGGCGCGTCAGACGTGAGGACCCCGCGTGCCCCACCTCCCCCTCGACATCGACGGCACCCGCGGTGTCCGGGCCCTGCTGGGCCCCACGAACACCGGAAAGACCCACCGGGCCATCCAGCGGATGCTCAAGCACCGCAGCGGGATGATCGGCCTGCCGCTGCGCCTGCTCGCGCAGGAGGTGTATGACCGGGTGGCCGCCGCCGCCGGCCCCGACAGCGTCGCCCTGATCACCGGGGAGCAGAAGCGCATCCCCGCCGCCCCCCGGTACTGGATCTGCACCACGGAGGCCATGCCGCTGGACCGCCCGGTGGCCTTCCTGGCCGTGGACGAGATCCAGCTCGCCGGCAGCCCCAACCGGGGCCACATCTTCACCGACCGCCTGCTGAACGCGCGCGGGGTGCTGGAGACCTGGTTCCTGGGCTCGGACACCATCGCCCCGCTGCTTCGCGAGCTGATCCCCACCGTGGCGATCGAGCGCCACGACCGCTACTCCACCCTGCGCTACGCCGGCCCCAAGACCCTGGGCGCGCTCCCCCCGCGCTCGGCGGTGGTGGCGTTCAGCGCCTCGGACATCTATGAGCTGGCCGAGCGGGTGCGGCGCCGCCACGGGGGCGCGGCGGTGGTCCTCGGCGCGCTCTCCCCCCGGGCCCGCAACGCCCAGGTCGCGCTCTATCAGTCCGGAGAGGTCCGTCACCTGGTGGCCACCGACGCCATCGGCATGGGCCTCAACATGGACCTGGATCACGTCACCTTCTCGGCCCTGCGCAAGTTCGACGGCCGCAAGGTGCGGGATCTCACCACCGCCGAGCTGGCGCAGATCGCCGGCCGGGCCGGGCGCTACACCCGCGACGGCAGCTTCGGCACCTTGAGCTGGCTGGGCGCGCTGGACCCGCAGATCGCCCTGGACATCGAGGAGCACCACTTCGAGCCCCTGCGGCGCCTGTACTGGCGCAGCAGCGCCCTGGATCTCGGCTCCCTGGACAGCCTGCTGGCCACCCTGGAGCGCCCGCCGCCCCGCTCCTGCTTCATCCAGGTGCGCGACTGGAGCGACCACGACGCGCTACGGGCGATGGCCCGGGACCCGGAGCTGCGCGCGCTGGCCCGCGGACGGGATCGGGTGGCCACCGCGTGGGAGGTCTGCCAGGTCCCCGACTTCCGCAAGACCCTCACGGGGGCCCACCTCCAGCTCCTGGGGCAGCTCCTGCGGCACCTGCTGGGCCCCAAGGGGCACCTGCCCTCCGACTGGGTGGCCGCCCGCATCGACCGCCTGGATCGGGTCGATGGGGACATCGAGACCCTGATGACCCGCATCGCCTGGATCCGCACCTGGAACTACGTCTCGTTCCGCCCCCGCTGGCTGGAGGACGGTCGGCGCTGGCAGGAGCGCTGCCAGGCCATCGAGGACCGGCTCTCCGACACCCTGCACCAGCGGCTGACCGAGCGCTTCGTCGAGGACCGGGTGCAGGTGGTGGTCGAGGGCCTGGAGGGTCTGCGCGAGGCGTTCGACGCCCGGCGACCGGTGTCCGGGCGGCTGGAGGGCCTGCGTTTCCGCCCGGAGGTGGGCGGGCCGCCCCTCAAGGGCGCGGCCCGGGACAGGGTGGCCGACGCCCTGTCACAGCGGGTGGACGCGGTGCTGTCCGCCGAAGACGACGCGCTGCCGGTGGACGATCAGGGGCGGGTCCTGTGGCAGGGCGACCCCATCGCGCGCCTGGCCCCGGGCGAGGCCCTCACCCGCCCCCTGGTGGAGCTGGCCCGCCTGGAGGTGCTCCGCCCCGCCGATCGGGAGCGCCTGCTCCAGCACCTCCAGGGGCGGGTCGAGCGGTGGACCGGCGCGCTGCTCGCGTCGCTGAAGCGTCGTCCCCGTCGGGATCTCAGCGCGGGGGGGGCGCAGATCGTCGACGCCATCGAGGCCGCGCTGGGCGCCTCCCCCGCCGCGCCGCTGCGGGAGCCGCTGCGGAAGCTGACCCGACGGGACCGGGGCCTGCTCGCCCGGCTCGACGTTCGCCTGGGGCGGGAGACCCTCTACGTCGCCTCCCTGCTCACCCCCGAGGCCATCGAGCAACGCGCGATGTTGTGGGGGGTGTTCCACCGGCAGCGTCAGCTCCCCTCCCCGCCCCAGGACCTGGCCGCGCGCCGGGACCCCCGCCTCCCCCGGAGCTTCTACGAGGCCGTCGGCTACCGCGTGCTCGGCGCGTGGGCCGTGCGCGTGGACCGCTCCGAGGAGCTGGCCGCCCAGGCCCGACGCCTGGCGCGCCGGGGCCCCTTCGAGCCCCCCCGCGGCTGGCTGGAGGACTTCGGCGGCGACGGCGAAGGGCTGGCCCGAGTACTCCTGGATCTCGGCTTCCAACCGGTTGATATGGCGGATCGCCCGCCCAGGTTCGCCCCCCTCCGCGCCTGAGCGGGGCCGGTCAGAACGGGGCCGCTCAGCGTGTGACGATCAGGCTGGCACCTCCCCTGTGATCCCGCGCTTTCGGCGGCGACGGGCGAGGTGCGTGGGAGCACCGCTGCATGCGCGCACACGTCCGGATCTCGCAGAACCAACCTCGCGTGATCGGCACCGAGCGGGCCCTCTACCGGGGTCACCGCATCACCTGCCTTGTCGACGGCACCCGCCACGAGCTGCGCATCGACGGGCGGCCGGTGCCCGTGCTCGCGATGGCGCCGGCCAACTACCGGAGCTGGCTGCTGCCCCGCGAGAGCTTCGGGAGCCTGCGTCAGCTCGGCGAGGCCATCGTCCGGCGCTACTACGGTCCGGGCAACCCCATCAGCCCCGACGAAGACCCCAGCGGCGTCTTCGAGCTGCCCGACTACACCTGAAGGTCCCGGGGCCGCACCAGGTCCACCAGCCGCCAGGCCCCGGCCGGCAGGCGCCACCCTGCCCCCTCGGGCCCCTCCAGCAGGGCCGCGTTGCCGGTGGTGACGCGGTGGGACAGCCCGGTGGCCCACGCCACGGTGTCCTCCACGCCGGGGTTGTGCCACAGGATGAGCGCCGAGCGGACGGTGTCCGGGATGCTGGTCATCGCGGCGCGAACCGTGAGCGGGCCTGCGTGGTACAGCTCGCGCATCAGCCGCACCTCGACCGGCTGGTCCGCGACGAGGGCGTCGCGCATGCGCGCCCAGGTCTCGCGGGTGCGGGTGGCGTCCGAGCACAGCACCAGCTCAGGCACCCACCCGCGCGTCCGGAGGACCTCCCCCATCCGCGGCGCGTCCCGCCGCCCTCGCCCGTTCAGCGGCCGGCTGTGGTCGTCGGGCGCTCCGGCGTCCCAGGCGCTCTTGGCGTGCCGCATCAGGATCAGTCGCCTCGCTTGACCATCCATTGACCCACCTCCTCGCGTTGGCTCCCCTATTCTGCCACGTTGCCTACGCCCACATGGAGCGCCCGATGACCCCTCGATGCTACCCCTTCCTCGCTGCCCTCGCGCTCGGCTGCGCGCCGCCCGACGACGACATCACCGACGACGGCCCGATTCTGCCCGACATCGCCGAGGGCTGGACCCAGATCGACCCCGGCGGCGAGACCATCTGCGCCCGGGGCACCGAGTACAGCTTCTTCGTGCGCAAGGGCAGCGTGAACAAGGTCGTGGTGGACTTCTTCGGCGGCGGCGCCTGCTGGGATGACGCCACCTGCGGCTACGCGGGGGCCCTGTTCGCCGACGACATGGACTGGATGCGCGACCTGATGGACGCGCCCACCCAGCCGGGTCTGTACGACCACGCCAACCCCGACAACCCCTACGCCGACTGGTACCACGTCATCGTGCCCTACTGCACCGGAGACATCCACTGGGGCGACAGCGTCAAGACCTACGGCGAAGGCGAGGAGGCGGTCACCATCCACCACAAGGGCGCGGTCAACACCCGCGCCGTCCTGGACTGGGTCTTCGAGGGCTTCTCCGCGCCGGAGGAGGTCTTCGTCACCGGCTGCTCCGCGGGGGCCTACGGGTCGATCATGTGGTCGCCCTACTTCCAGCGGGAGTACCCCGACGCCCGGGTGGCCCAGATGGGGGACAGCGGCGCGGGCGTGGTCACCGAGGGCTGGTTCGCCGCCAGCTTCCCGTCCTGGAACCCCGACAGCGCCTTCCCGTCCTGGATCCCGGACCTGGACCCCGCGACGAACAGCTACGAGGACATGGTCCTGCCGGACCTCTACAGCCGGATCGGAGCCTTCTACCCGGAGATGCAGCTCTCCCAGTTCAACACCCTGCTGGACTGGAACCAGACGCTGTACTTCGAGGCGATGGGCGGCGAGGACGCCTGGGCCTGGTCCGAGCGCATGCGCGCGCACGTCGGCGGCATCGCGGACACGATCCCCAACTTCTCGTACTACATGGCCGACGCCGACTATCACTGCGCGATCGTCGACAACCGGCTGTACGACGAGGCCACCAACGGGGTGAAGCTGGTGGACTGGATGGCGGCGCTGTCCAGCGAGACCCCCCCGGAGGACGTGGCCTGCGAGCGCTGTGAAATTCCCTAAGCGTCCTTAACCCGGGCATTTTTCGACCGCTCGGCGGCGCGCATCGCTGCTACCCTCTCCGGACCCCATCCCCGGAGACCCAGGAGGCAGCATGACGCGCACCGTCTGGCTGTTCGCGCTCGTCGCGATGGCCTGCAAGGGAGACAAGCCCGGCGAGACCGGCATCACGGACACCGCCGACGGCCCCGAGGACGTCGACGGCGACGGGTTCACCGAGGAGGACGGCGACTGCGCCCCCGAGGACGCCGCCATCCACCCCGGCGCGGCGGAGGTCTGCGACGGCGTCGACAACAACTGCGACGGCGTCGCCGACGAGGGGGTCACGACCACCTGGTACCAGGACACCGACGGCGACGGCTTCGGGGACCCCGGGACCGCCCTGGAGGCCTGCGCTGCCCCCGAGGGCTACGTGTCAGACGGCACCGACTGCGACGACGCCTCGGCCACCACCTACCCCAGCGCGGCCGAGCGCTGCGATGAGTTGGACAACGACTGCGACGACGCGGTGGACGAGGCGGTGCAGACCACCTGGTACGGCGACGCCGACGCGGACGGCTACGGCAACCCGGACGCCGCCCTGGAGAGCTGCGATCCGCCCGAAGGCTACGTCGCCGACGGCGCCGACTGCGACGACAGCCAGGGCGCGATCAACCCCGGCGCCGATGAGCTGTGCAACACCTGGGACGACGACTGCGACGGCGCCATCGACGAGGACGACGCGGTCGACGCGGGCACCTGGTACCCCGACGCCGACAGCGACGGCTTCGGCGACGCGGACCAACCGTCGGACGCCTGCGAGACCCCCTCGGGCTACGTCGGGGACGCCACCGACTGCGACGACGCCGACGCCGCGGTGAACCCCGACGCCGACGAGCTGTGCAACGGGATCGACGACGACTGCGATGGCACCGCCGACGAGCCCGACGCCGTGGACGCCGGCACCTGGTACGCCGACGCCGACGCCGACAGCTTCGGCGACGCCGCGACGTCCACCGTCCAGTGCGACCAGCCCTCCGGCTACGTCGCCGACAGCGCCGACTGCGACGACGGCGACGCGGGGGTCAACCCCGACGGCACCGAGGTCTGCAACGGGATCGACGACGACTGCGACGGCACCACCGACGAGCCCGACGCCACCGACGCCAGCGCCTGGTACGCCGACGCCGACGCCGACAGCTTCGGCGACGCCACCACCTCCACGATCGCCTGCGACCAGCCCTCCGGCTACGTCTCCGACGACACCGACTGCGACGACACCGACGCCAGCGTGTACCCCGGCGCCGCGGAGAGCTGGTTCGACGGCACGGACAGCGACTGCGACGGCGACGAGGAGCCCGACATCTGCGTGGACGTGCCCACGGGCGCCGTCATCGCCGACGACCCGAGCTGCACCTACACCCCCTCGTCCACCTGGTCGGTGGTCACCGAGTGGGAGACCGACACCTGGACCTACTCGGCGGGCAACAGCTACACCCGCATCATGATGGCGCCCGCGGTGGGCCAGCTCACCGACGACAACGGCGACGGCTTCATCGACGAGCTGGACCATCCGGACATCGTCTACACCACCTTCACCGGCAGCAGCTACCGCAGCGCGGGCTACCTGCGGGTGATGTCGGCGGACGCGGACGGCACCATCACCGAGCACCTCTCCGTCTCCAGCGTCACCGACTCCACCAACACCACCCGCTCCATCGGCGGCACCGCCGGGGTGGCCATCGCGGACATCGACAACGACGGCACCCCGGAGATCCTCACCCACACCACCAGCAACCACCTGGTGGCCATGCACGCGGACGGCACGGTGCTGTGGTTCAGCGAGGACACGTCCTCGGACCTCTACGCCTACCCCTCGGTCGCGGACATGGACGGCGACGGGCTCGCGGAGATCGCCACCGGCAACGTGCTGGTGGACAGCGGCGGGTCGACCATCGTGAGCCTCAGCTCCACCTACACCGGCCGCCACATCTCCCACCTCGCCGACATCGACGACGACGGCACGATGGAGTGGGTCACCGGCAACGGCGTGTTCGAGATGGACGGCACCACGGTGTGGACCGCCAGCCAGGGCACCGGGCACTCGGCGGTGCTGAACCTGGACAGCGACGACTACGGCGAAGTGGTGATGCACAACGGCGGCAACCTCTACGCCTACGACCACGACGGGACCCTGCTGTGGACGGGCGCTCTGGGCTCCAACGGCTACGGCGCCCCCTGCGTGGCCGACTTCGACGGCGACGGCAGCGTGGACATCGGCATCGGCGGGCAGAGCTACTTCGCGGTGTTCGACGCCTCCGGCAACCGCATCTGGCGCAACGCGACGCGGGACAGCTCCAGCCGCTCCGCGAGCTGCACGGCCTTCGACTTCGACGGCGACGGCGCCTACGAGGTGCTCTACGCCGACGAGTACGACCTCTGGATCTTCGACGGCGTCACCGGCGCCACCCTGTACCGCGAGACCAACCACGCCTCCGGCACGGTCTACGAGCACCCCTTCGTGGCCGACGTCGACAACGACGGCAACGCCGAGATCGTGCTGCCCACCAACAACTACGCCCGCAGCGGCTGGGACGGCCTCTACGTGCTGGGCGAGGCGAACGACCAGTGGCCCAGCGCGCGGCCGGTGTGGAACCAGCACGCCTTCTCCCGCAGCCACATCAACGACGACCTGAGCGTACCGGCGGGCCCCTACCACGCCTGGCTGGACCACAACACCTTCCGGGCCCAGGCGTCCGCGGGCGTCGATCCCCTCTCCGCGCCGAACCTGTCCGTCGGGCTCATCGACGTCTGCGAGGACTGCTCGGCGGGCAGCCTGGAGGTCTACGTCTCCCTGGACAACGACGGCGCGGTGTTCGTGCCGGAGGGGGTCTCCATCGCGCTGTACGCCGACGACGCCAGCGTGCGGACCCTCATCGACGTCACCACCACCACCGCGCGCTGCGAGCCCGGCCAGCGCCTGGCCCCGGTGGTCTTCACCATCTCCCCCGGGGACGTGGGCGCCGACGGGCTGGTGGCGGTGGTGGACGACGACGGCACCGGCGCCGGGGTCCACAGCGAGTGCGATGAGACCGACAACGCGGGGACCTGGGACGCGCTGACCTGCTCCTCATCGTGATCACAGAAGCGCCCGCCCCCGAGGGGGCGGGCGCGTGGACCTCACGGAACAGCGCTCACTCGCGGGAAGAGGAGCCCCTGCTCTCGGTGGACACCGGGGAGGTCTGCCCGAAGTACAGCACGCCGGCCTCGCCCGAGGCGCCCGTCGCGCCCGCCGCGAAGAGCAGCAGGTCGGGGTAGCCGTCGCTGTTGATGTCGGTGTCGCCCTGGACCCCGGCGCCCATCGCGTCGCCCGCGTCGTCGCCCTCGATGAACGCGCTGGCCTCGCGGGAGAGGTAGAGGTAGCCGCCGGGACCGGAGAGGTCCGCGCCCAGCACGAGGTAGGCCACGCCGGTGTCGCCGTTGTTGCCCGGGGCGCCGACCCAGACGTCCGCGCGGCCGTCCTCATCGACGTCACCGGCGCCCGAGACCGCCACGCCCGCGGTGTCGCCGCGGTCGCCGATCAGCATCTCGGCGTGCTCCCGGAGGCTGCTGATGTCCCCGGCCGAGAAGCCGCGGCCGCCGGAGATGAGGTAGGCCACGCCGTAGTCGCCGCCCGCGCCCGGGGAGCCCGCCAGGGCGTCCTCGTAGCCGTCGCCGTCCACGTCGCCGGCCGCCGCCACCGAGACACCCGCGAAGCCGTCGGCGTAGGTGCCCACCAGGGTGTGACCGGCGTCGCCGACCCACTGCCAGCCGTTGGCGTCGGTGATGATGGTGACCGCGCCGCCGTCGGTGGCGCCCACGTCGCTGCCCGAGGCGCCGATGATGAGGTTGGCCAAACCGTCGCCGTCCAGGTCCGCCGCCGCGACCGCGCCGCCCAGGCCGTCCTCGCGGGCCTCACCGAAGAAGGCCGTGTTGGCGTCCCGGACGCTCGTGGCCGAGGTGGTGCCGCCCGAGAGGAGGTAGACCGCGCCGCCGTCGCCGTAGACCCAGCCCTCCTGGGGTGCGGAGATGACGAGGTCCTGGCTGCCGTCGCCGTCGAAGTCCTGGCCGCCCAGCAGGGTCCAGCCGGTCATGCTGCCGTCGGTGAGGCCCTGGATCGTGCTACGGGCGTCGCCCGGCATGGCGTACTCGCCGCTCAGCCCGCCGCCGAGGCTGTAGACCACGCCGGTCTCGCCCAGGGAGCTGGCGTCGTTGAACGCCGAGCCGATGAACCACTCCGCCTCGCCGTCGCCGTCCAGATCCGAGGCCGCCGCCGCGCCCATCGCGATGTCGTGGGCGGCGTCGCCCTCGATGAGGGCAGCGCCCGCGTGCCCGCACAGCTCCTCAAAGCTCATGTCCCGCTCGGGCAGCCCGCTGGAGAGGTCCATCAGGCAGCTCGCGCCCGCGCCGCGCGCGGCGACCGCCGAGGAGAACATGCCCTGGGTGGTGCCCGACGCAGAGCGCGCGGTGATGAAGAGGTCGCCGATGGGGTAGAAGTCGCTGGGGCCGGGGCCGACCGGGGCCACCGGCAGCTCGATGCCGCCGCCCCCGCCGAGGCCCCCGCCGGTGCCCCGGCAGCCCTCGTCGATCTTGCCGTCACAGTCGTCGTCTATGTTGTTGTCGCAGACCTCGAAGGACTTGCAGAAGTCCGCGTGCGCGGAGGGGGAGGACAGGACCATGAGGGAGAGGAGGGTCAGCATCTTGGACTTCCTGGGTTGAGTGGGATGGGTAGAAGTCGGGTCGTTGTCCCCTGAAGGCAGAGGGGCTCAAGTTCTCGTTTCGTGCACCGGCCAGGGGCGCGCGACGCGGAAGCCGATGTGGCTGAGGCGATCGGCTGCGATCAGCGACTGACGCATGGCGACGGCGCACCACGTCTCGTTGAAGCTCCAGGTGCCCCCGCGGGCGACCCGCGCGCGCAGGGGGTCGGCGTCCGCGGAGGGGTCGATCTCCAGCAGACCGCCCCGGACCTCCGGCCCCGCGGCCCGGGCCAGCTCCAGGCACCAGTCCGCCATGTTCCCGGCCATTCCGCAGACCCCGTACGGGCTCTCATCCAGCGGGAAGTCATGGACGGACGCCGGCAGCAGCGGCCCGGCGGTGGAGCGCTTCGTCCGCGCCCAGGTCGGGTCCACGAAGTCCCCGAACGGGTAGGTGCGGCCGTCCACCCCCCGGGCCGCCTTCTCCCACTCCAGCTCGCTGGGGAGCCGCCAGGGGTGGCCGTCCTGCGCCGAGCGCCAGGCGCAGTAGGCCATCGCCCCGTGCCAGGTGACGTGGAAGACGGGCCAGTCGGCGCCCCAGGTGTCCCCCTCGGCGTCCGGGGCCAGGTAGAAGCGCCCGTCGTCCCGGCGCCCGTAGCACAGCGCCCCCAGCTCCCCCGGCCGTGCCGCGCGCTCCCGCGGGGCGTGCTGCAGCGCCTCCGCCTCCCGGCCGTCCGCGACGAGGTCGTCCAGGAAGGCGATGTAGTCGGCGTTGGTGACGGGGTGGCGGCCGATGACGAAGGCGTCCACCCAGATCCGACGGGGGGGCAGGCTGTTGTGCAGGCCCACCGCGCCGCTGCGGAACCAGCCCGCCGGGACGTAGACGTCGTCGGGGCCCAGCGCACCCTCGGGGGGCAGGGCGATGGGCGTGGGGGCGCTGTCCCCCGGGCGGACCCCGTCCCAGCGCTCCTGGCGGGCGAGGTGCACCGGGTAACGCACCGGCGCGCGGCCGGGCATCTGAAGCTCCACGAGGTAGCTGCCCATCGCCAGCGGGGCGTCGACGAGGGGGGTGACGCCGAGCGTCCGCTGGAAGACGGGGACCAGCCGGCGGTCCTGCTCCTCGTAGCGAAGCAGCCGGGCCTCAGCGCCTGGGGGATCGGTGAGCAGGGTCAGCGTGCCCTCGCCGGAGAGGTAGTCCCGGTAGCGCCCCCGGTCATGGTCCCGCAGCAGCAGCTCGGAGCGGCGGGCGGCCGGGGTGTCCCGGGCGGCCTCGGCCTGGACGTGCTGGGCGTGGTAGTGGTCGGCGAGCAGGGCGTGGGCCTCGGGCAACTCGGGGGCGTGGGTGAGCGCGGCCCGCAGGAGCTGGGTGGCCTTGACCTCGGCCAGGTCGGCGGCGCGCTCCAGCTCGGCGGCGTCGTCGAGCAGCCCCCAGGCGGCGCGCTTGTCGGACACCGGCTGGTGGGGGGCGATGCCGGCCAGGGCCCCCTCGGCCTGGGCGCGGGCGGCGGCGGCCCGGGCGCGCAGCTCGGCCACCCGGGGCAGCAGATCCCGGGCCTCGTCCACCACGGCGAGGGCGCGCTCCCGCTTGCGGGCGCCGTCCAGCCAGGCGGTCAGCTCGACGGCGAGGGCCCCGGCGTTCGGGTAGCGGTCCTCTGGGGCGCGGGCCATGGCCCGGGTGCAGACCGCGACCAGCTCCTCGGGCATGGGGGGGGCGTCGGGGCGGCGCTGGTCCACGGGCGGGGGCGGGCCCAGCAGCAGCGCGGCGAGCGCGGAGTGGGCGGCGCCGTCAAAGGGGGCGACCCCGCAGAGCAGGTGGTAGAGGGTGGAGCCCAGCGCGTAGACGTCGGCTGCGGCGGTGATCGCGGCGGGATCGCCCTCGGCCTGCTCGGGGGGCATGTAGGCGGGGGTCCCGCCCACGCCGCCGACGCGGGTGACCCCAGCGGCCTCGGGCAGCTCCCCGGAGAGCTGGTCAGGGGCGTCCACCGGCCCCTGGGCGCGGGCCAGCCCCCAGTCCAGCAGGAGCACCTCGCCGTACTCCCCCAGCATGATGTTGGCGGGCTTGATGTCGCGGTGCAGCACGCCCCGGTCATGGGCGAAGGCGACGGCCTCGCAGCAGCGGCGCAGGGCGTCGATGAGGCGCCGGAGGGTCCAGGAGGTCTCCGCGCCGGGGGCGTGCCGCTCCTTGATGACGTCGAGCAGGGTGCGGCCGCGGATCTCCTTCATGGTGAAGAAGACCCGGCCGTCGGGGAGCCGCCCCAGGTCGTGGACCGGCACGATGGCGGGGTGCTGGAGCTGGGCGGTGACGCGGGCCTCGCGCAGGAAGCGGTCGAGGGTGCGGGGGTTGCCCAGCAGCTCCGGGCGGATGAGCTTCATGGCCATCGCCCGCTCGAGCACGTTGTCCCAGACCCGCCGGACCTCGCCCATGCCGCCCTCCCCCAGCGGGCCGAGGTCCCGGTAGCGCTCGGCGGCGGCGGCGGGCTCGGTGGGCGCCTCGGGGGGTGGCGGCAGGGGGCCGTCGAGGTCGTGCCCGGTGCCGAAGGTGCGGGTGCTGCTGTCGGCGAGCGTGTCCTCCCCGCCGAAGGTCGCGAAGCCGGCCCAGGTCGCGGCGGGGGCCTTGGGGAGGGCGGCGGCCAGCAGCTCAGCGACCGCCGCGTCGTCGAGGCCGTGCCGCCGAGCGACCTCGATCAGACGCGCCCTGGTGCCGTCCGCGCTCAAGAGGGGCTACCCCGGGGGAAGGTGGAGCCTCTTCATATCAAGGATTTGGCGGATGGGACATCCCAATCCGCCGCGCCGACGATGAAAGCGGGGCCGCCCCTGCCGCTCAGAGGCAGGGCATCCGACCCAGGCGATCCTCGTTGTTGTCCTCGAAGCACTCGTAGAGGTCGCCGTCGTTGGGGGCGTTGTTGCCGCCGTCGACGGTCACCGTCAGGTCCCGGATGTCCCACTCCTCCAGCCCGCTGACCTCGAACAGGAAGCTCTCGGACATCTCGCCAGAGGGCAGGGCCAGGGGGTAGTTCTGGGTGGCCATCGGGCGGCGGCCGTCCGGGGTCTCGGCGTACAGGGAGACCTGGACGCCGGGGTCGACGTCGACGTGGCCCTGGTTGCCCACCCGCGCCCAGATCATCAGGCGGCCGTCGTCGCAGAAGACCTCGCAGACGTGGTCCAGGCTGACGACGAGGTCCGGCCAGGTGCCGCCGGTGCCGGCGGTCAGGTCGCCGGAGCGGAAGTTGTTGTACCGCAGCCAGTTGATGTCGGCGCTGGTCGGGATGGTGCCGTCGTCGTTGACGTTGGTGATGTGGTAGGCGTGCTGGTTCCAGATGCGGCGGCCCTCGCGCCAGGAGCCGTCGGCGTCGCCGAACACGTAGAAGCCGGTGTGGCCGGAGTAGTTGGTGTTCGGGACGACGATCTCGGCCACGCCGTCGGCGTCGACGTCGGCGACGACCGGGTACTCGGTCCAGGTGGCGTTGGAGTGCTCCGTGGACTCCAGCTTGACCGTGCCGTCGGGGCCGGCGAAGACCCACAGCCGGGTCTCATCGGCGTACACAGCCTCCGCCACGCCGTCGCCCTCGAAGTCGAACACCGAGCTGCCGGTGTTGCCGGAGGAGGCGTCCTGGGTGGGGCGCTCCCACAAGAGCGCGCCGTTGGTCTCGAAGACCGAGTAGGTGGACCGGCCGGCCACGCCGATCTCGGGCTCCCCGTCGCCGTCGAAGTCCGCGACGGTCGGCGGGCCCACGTAGGAGCCGCTGCTGCTGGTGAGGTTGGCGCGCCAGATCACCGAGCCGTTGGTGTCCTGGAGGCGGACCGCGCCGTTGCCGGTGACCACGATCTCGCCCTCGCCGTCGTTGTCGAAGTCGGCGACCGCGACGTAGCCGTCCTGCTCCCCGTTCTGCCAGATGGTGGTGCCGTCGGGCTCGTAGAGGGCGTTGCCGACCACGACCTCCTGGGTGCCGTCGTTGTCGAGGTCGACCGCGAAGGAGGTGGTGCCGACGTTGGTGGAGCTGCCGATGCCCGCGCTGCCGCGGCCGCGCAGGGTGCCGTCGTTGTAGAGGATCGCCGCGCCCATGATGATCTCGGGGTCGCCGTCGCCGTCCATGTCGCTGATCGCGGGGGCGTCGGAGGTGCCGTAGATCAGCCCGTTGAGCGGAGCGGAGGTCCACTTCAACGTGCCGTCGTTCTCGTAGGCCTTGATGGCGCTGGACGTGGGGGCGACGATCTCCACGATGCCGTCGTTGTCGATGTCACCGACGGCCACCGCGCCCTGCCCCTGGAGCCCCGCGTTGGAGACGTTCCACAGCTCGCCGGAGCCGTCGCCCGAGACCGCCCGCAGCGTGCCCTGCCCGCCGTAGGTGATGACGATGATGTCGGGGATGTCGTTCTCGTCGATGTTGCCGTCGCCGTTGTCGTCGTTGAGGCTGGCCACCGCCGGCATCATCATGATGTTGTTGGAGCTGGGATCCACCGACCAGGTGCTCTTGCGCCACTCGACCACCGGCGTGAACGTGCCGGTCTGGACCTCGACGTAGCACTCCTCGGACAGGGCGAGGGTCTCGGCGGGGTGGTAGTACTCCTCGCAGGTCTCCTCCTGGGTGTCCTGGGTGTCGACGGGCTCTTCGGTGTCGTCGGTCTCGTTGCAGTCCGGGATCTGCGGCGGGCACTCCACCGCGGTGTCGTCCTCGAAGGTGACGGGGTTGTCATCCTTGGAGTTGATGTCGTACTCGGAGCAGGCCGCGAGCAGGACCGCGCAGGCGATGAAGGGGCGACGCATGTGAGGTCTCCTGAAAGTTGGGCGGACTTAACATACGTGGTGGAGGGGCGGGGTGTGAAACAATCCCCCGTCCGATCGGGGTTGGCGGGGGCTCGGACCTTCCTCAGTCCGCCTCGCACACGTACCGGAACGCGCTGGCGCACGGCTCGTCGTTCCACGTCCCGTCCGTGTACCGGTTGAGCTGCGCGCAGTCCTCGTTGCTGCCGGCGTCGTTGGGCTCTCCGCTGGCCCAGTTCGTGTAGCTGACGGCGTCGCCGTTCTGCCAGACGAAGGTGCCCTCGGTCGCGCGGTCGTTCAGGCCCATCCACCACTTGTCCGTCGAGCGGCTGTCGGCCTCGCCGTCCAGCCAGCTGTCCTCGGTCGCGTCGTTGATCGCCGCGAGGTCGTAGTTGTACGTGGCGCAGGCCGTCGCGGCGTCGGTCCAGGACAGGGCGGACTCGCAGAACATGTAGGCGTGGCCGCCGTTGTGCTCCACGTCGCAGGGGCAGAGGCCGTCGTCGTCGGCGAAGCCGGAGCAGTTCTGGTCCTCGCCGTCGCAGACGTCGGTGGCGCCCGGGTTCACGCCGTTGTCGCCGTCGTCGCAGTCGGTGTCGTCGCTGGTGGTCCCCGACGGCGCGCTGCAGGCCAGGGTGCTGCTGGTGGCGTCGCCGTAGCCGTCCCCGTCGCTGTCGTCGTACCAGGCGCTGGCCGTGCTCGTGTCCAGGCTGCTGTCGTCGTCGTCCACCAGGCCGTCGCAGTCGTCGTCCACGCTGTTGCAGACCTCGTCCGCGCCGGGGTTCACGCCGCTGTCGCCGTCGTCGCAGTCCGCGTTGTTGCTGGAGAGGCCGGAGCCGGCGCTGCAGGCCTGGGTGGCGGACGAGGGGTCGCCGTAGCCGTCGCCGTCCGCGTCGGCGTAGAAGGTGCTGCCGGTGCTGGTGTCCACGTCGCCGTCGTCGTCGTCCACCAGGCCGTCGCAGTCGTCGTCTACGCTGTTGCAGATCTCGGAGGCCCCCGGGTTCACCCCGCTGTCGCCGTCGTCGCAGTCGCTGCTGTCGCTGGTGGTGCCGGCGGGCTGGGTGCACTCGAGGGAGCTGCTGTCCGGGTCGCCGTAGCCGTCGCCGTCGCTGTCGTCGTACCAGGTGCTGGCGTCGGTGGCGTCGTTGTCGACGCTGCCGTCGCAGTCGTTGTCCACCCCGTCGCAGACCTCTTCGGCGTCGGGGTTGATGGCGGCGTCGGTGTCGTCGCAGTCCCGCAGGTTGTAGCGGTAGCCGCTGGGCCGGTCGCAGGCGACGACGGCGCTGTTGGGGTCGCCGTAGCGGTCACCGTCGGTGTCCGCGTAGAAGGTCGTGGCGTCCGAGGCGTTGTCGTCGACGCTGCCGTTGCAGTCGTTGTCCACGCCGTCGCAGACCTCGGACTGCCCGGGGTTGGCGCTGGCGTCGGCGTCGTCGCAGTCGCTGCCGTCGGCGACCGTGCCCGAGGGCTGGGTGCAGGAGGCGACGCCGGTGGCGGCGTCCCCGTAGCCGTCCCCGTCCCCGTCGGTGTACCAGGTGCCCTGGGAGGAGGCGTCGAGGCTGTCATCTTCGTCGTCGACCAGGCCGTCGCAGTCGTCGTCCACGCCGCTGCACACCTCGGTCTCGCCCGGGTTCACCGCGGCGTCGGTGTCGTCGCAGTCGGTGGCGTCGGCGACCGTGCCGGTGGGCGCGTCGCAGGCCAGCACCCCCGTCGCGGCGTCGCCGTAGCCGTCGGCGTCGGCGTCGGTGTACCAGGTGGTCTGGGTGGAGGTGTCGAGGCTGTCGTCGTCGCCGTCGAACAGGCCGTCGCAGTCGTTGTCCACGCCGTCGCAGACCTCTGCGGCGTCGGGGTTGACCGCGGCGTCGGTGTCGTCGCACTCCTCGCAGGCCGCGAAGCCGTCGCCGTCGGCGTCCTCCCGGCCCACGCTGCCGTCGCAGTTGTAGTCGTTCGGGTCGGCGCAGTCGTCCTCGACCGCGCCGGGGTTGAACGCGGCGTCGGTGTCGTCGCAGTCGCCGCCCTGGGCCACGTAGCCCTCGGGGGCCTCGCACTCGACCGCGGTGGTGTTGTCGTCGCCGTAGCCGTCGGCGTCGGCGTCCGCGTACCAGGTCGAGGGCGCGCCCACCGAGGGGTCATCCGGAGCGCAGTCCTCGTCGTCGGGGATGCCGTCGCCGTCGGAGTCGGTGACCGAGGTGTCGTCACCGCCGCTCGTGTCGTCGCCGCCGCTCGTGTCGTCGCCGCCGCTCGTGTCGTCGCCGCCGCTCGTGTCGTCTGCGGTCACGCCGGTGTCGTCCGCCGGGGTGGAGTCATCGGTGATGCCGGACTCGCTGGGCTCCTTGTCGCCCTTGCAGCCGGAAAGGGTCAGGGCGGCCATCGCCAGCAGCAGGCCCGCCTTACGGAACGTCGTCATGGACTCCCTCCTTGGAGTGCTCGTCGTCCTGATCAGGATGCCACCGGGATCGTGGGGATCGGAACCGCTCAGTTGCCGAGGGCCACGATGTCTCCGCCGACGCTGCGCCAGGCCCCGATCCCGCCCTCCAGGGAGGTGGCGTTGATCAAGCCATTCGACCGCAGGATCCGCGCGGCCTTGAGCGAGCGCATGCCCGCGGCGCAGTAGCAGACGATCTCGTCGGCGTCCCGAAGCTCCTCCCAGCGGGTGTCCAGTTGGTGGAGCGGGATGTGGCGCGCCCCGGGGATGACGCCCCCCGCGACCTCGCCGTCAGTGCGCACGTCCACGACGACGATGTGCTCCCCCGCGCCCAGCCGCTCCCTCAGCTCCTGGGCGCCGCAGTCGATGGTGGCCAGGTTGGTGGCCACGGGGCCGGGGTTCGGGGCGGCCGGCGGCGCAGGGCGCGGGGACTCCGGGGCCGTCGCCACCTCGTCCGGCAGCCCCCCGGTGAAGCGGCGGAAGACGCGACCGGCGAAGCGACGGACGAGACCCATGATGACCTCCGATGAAGCAAGCACGGTCATCTTAGCGCACCGCGCCGTCGTCTGGGTCTACCAGCTCCCCCAGGTCGTGGGCTCGTCGGAGCGCTCCAGGCGCAGGGTGCGGGGCCCGCTGAGCTGGATGTGGGTGAGCGAGGTGCGCGCGATGGGCTCGCCGTCCAGGCTGATCTGGGCGAGGTAGTCCCCCTCCCCCTCGGTCTTGATGGTGAGGGTGCCCCCCGGGCGACGGATCCGCACCTCGTCGAAGACCGGCGCGGTGACCACGTAGCGGTCGGTGCCGTTGAGCGGGTAGAGCCCCATCGCGTTGAAGGCGTACCAGGCGGACATCGTGCCGCCGTCGTCGTTGCCGTCCAGGCCGGACGGGGTGACGTCGTACTTGGCGCCCCGCACCCAGGTCGCCCAGCGCTGGGCGTCGGCGGGGTCGCCGATCTCCGCGAACATGAAGGCGGAGGCCAGGGCGGGCTCGTTGCCGTGCCAGTAGTAGGGGTCGGGCAGCGCGGCCTCGGCGCTGCCGGGGTCCACCCCGTCGGCGTGGTCCAGGGACAGCTCGAACAGCTCGGTCAGGGCGTCGCGCATGACGTCCCGCCCGCCGAACGCCTCGGCCAGACCCTCGGCGTCGTGGGGCACCATGAAGGTGTACTGCCAGGCGTTGCCCTCGGCGAAGGCGTCGCCCCAGCCGTCGATCTCCAGCTCGCCCCAGGTGCCGTCGCTGTTGCGGGCCTGCACGAAGCCGGTCTCCGGGTTCAGGACGTTGGCGTAGGCCTGGGCCTGGGCGCGGAGCTGCTCGGCGGGCTGGAGCTGGCCCATCTCCTCGGCCCACAGCGCCAGGGCAGCGTCCGCGATGGCGAACTCCAGGGTCTTTCCGGTGCTGCCGCCGTACAGGTCGGCGGGCAGGTAGCCGTAGGTCTGGTAGTCCGCGAGGCCCTCCCGGGCGTAGGCGTACTCAGGGTCGGTGGCCCGGGGCAGGGCGAGGTCCCAGCACGCCTCCATCGGCCAGTCGTCGACCCCCTTGGCGGCGGCCTCCCCCAGGACGATCTCGGCGGGGGTGCCCACCATGCTGCCCGACTCGGTCACCGCCGCCGGCCAACGGGGCAGGTAGCCGTGCTTCTCGCCCATGTCGCACAGGGAGCGGGCGTAGTCGGCGGAGATCTCCGGCCAGGCCAGGGTCACCAGCGGGTGCATCGTCCGGTAGGTGTCCCACAGGGAGAAGTCGCTGTAGTAGGTCCAGCCCTCGGCGGTGTCGATTCGGTCGTCCAGGCCCCGGAAGCGCCCGTCCACGTCGGAGAGGGCCGTGGGGATGCCGAAGAGGTGGTACAGCGCGGTGGCGAACAGCTCCCGGTCGGTCTCGGTGCCCCCGAAGACCTCGATCCGGTCCATGCGATCGGCCCACAGGTCCTCGGTCTCGGCGGCGGTGGCCTCCAGGTCCCAGTGCGCGGGCAGCTCGGCGGCCATGTTCCGCCGCGCGCCGGGGATATCGACCACCGACAGCCCCACCCGCACCTCGACGTTGGCCTGGAAGCGCAGGGTCGCGGCCACGCTGGCGCCGGCCACGGGCGTGGGGTCGTCGGGCCCGCTGTCCGTGGCGTCCACCCGCGCTCCGTCGACCCACTGGCCGGCGTCGATCCAGGGCTGGGAGAACTCCGCCACGAAGTAGAGCGGCCAGCCCCGGTCCCCGCGGCCGGTCAGGTCGCCGTCCAGCAGGACGTAGCCCCGGATCTCCCGATCGGCGCGGTCCACCACCAGCCAGCTCCGCCGGACCGAGGTGCCCGAGGCGCCGGTGTGGCCGAGGTCGATGGTGAGCCAGTGCTCATCGGCGGTCCAGCGGTAGCGGTGGTGGGCGGTGTGGGCGGTGGCGGCCAGCTCGACGGTGCCGAAGCCTGGGAAGATCAGGCTGTAGAAGCCGGGGGTGGCGACCTCATCGTCGTGGGAGAACGCGCGGCGGTAGACGGTGGGATCCACGGTCTCCACGTCCACCGGCATGAAGCCGATGTGGCCCCCGTCGGGCACGCCGATGCCGGGCAGCCGGGCGTGGGAGAAGGCCTGGACGAGGGTGTCGTCGTAGTGGTAGCCCGCGCTGTGGGAGAAGCCCGGCGCGGCGGACTCGGTGCGGGTGTCCGGGCCGACCTTGGCCAGCCCGCCGGGCGCGCTCGCGGCCGGGGACAGCCCCCCGTAGCCGAAGCCGGCGCCGCCCGTGCCGATGAAGGGGTTGACGTAGGCCACGAGGTCGACGGGTTCGGCCTCTTCGACCGACCCGGCGCAGGCCAGGAGCGCGAGGGGGAGGAGCATCCGGACATCCTGCCAGAGGCGTGGAGGCGATGCGCCTCCAGGACATCGACGATAGGCCAACATCAGCCGATAGGAAAGTCCTTGCTGACACAAGAATTGAGAGACGCCGTGCTCGACGCGCTCCGCCCGCAGGGGCTGGTCGAGCGCCTGCGGCACGCGGCGGTCGGGGGATACGCGCCGGTCCAGGTGCTCGATCGCCTCCCCGAGGCGACGCGGGAGGCCCTGCAGGCGGGCCACGACAACCCCGTCCTGGCCCGCCGCGCGGCCGTCGAGGCGGTCACCTTCGCGCTCGACGACCTGATCGTGGCGGGCGTGGTGGCGCGCCGGCGGGTCCGGCTCAAGAGCTCTCTGGTCGACGTGTACCGTCGGACCCGAACAGCGCAGCCGGGTCGCTGAGCAGCGCCGCGAGGCGGGTGAGGATCAGCGCGGCGGTGTGGCCGTCGAACAGGCGGTGGTCGAACGCGTAGATGATCGGCAGCATCGGGCGCACCGCGGGCGCGCCGTCGACGGCGATCACCTCGTCCTGCACGTAGCTGACCCCGAAGATGCTGCCGACGTGCAGCGGGCGGACGGGCAGGCAGATCGAGCCGGCCCGGAACAGGATGCGCCCCGCCCCGGCGTCGCCCAGGCTGGCCCCGACGTTGGACACCGCCGTGCTGACCGGGGCGCTCTTCCAGGAGAGCCGGGCCAGCGCAGGGGTGTTGTGCAGGCGGTTCATGGCGCTGATGGCCTGGTCGATGGCCTGGATCGGCGCCCGCTCGGCCAGGCCGACCATCTGGCGGATGACGGGGTTGTCGGGCCGCCCCGCGCGCTCCCCGCGCACGACCCGCCGGTTGGCCTCGTCAATTTCGACGAGGGAGAGCCGATCGACCCCGTCGAGGAGCATCATGGAGGTGTCCATGCGGTCGCCCCCGCGGTGCCCGACCAGGTTCACCGGCGCGGCCACCCCCACCGCGGGGAGCTGATAGACCCGCCCGCCGATGATGCGCCGGTTGGCCTGGGGGAACTCCGTGTACAGCCGCCCCACCGCCCCGATGAGCAGCGACTGGAGGGAGACAGCGCGGCCCGCCTCCTTGAGCCCCGCCAGCCAGGCGAGGCTGGCGGAGACGTCGATGGTGACGGTGATGCTGACGTAGGGCGAGCCCCGCTTGGGGTCGAACCAGCGCAGCAGCAGCCGCCGCACGGGGGAGAGGCGGACGGGCTTCATGCAGCAGGAGGGCTCAGAAGAAGAAGGGGAACTCGCCGGTGTAGGCGCCGACGGCCACGCCGGTGCCGAACGCCACGGCCGTGCCCAGGCTGCCGCCCACCAGGGCGTAGACCGCGCGGCGCTGGCGGACGGTCTTGCGGTAGCCGTCGATGTAGCCGCGCTGGTAGGAGGCGTCCTGGCCCTGCCAGGGGCCCTGGGGCACGCCCGGGGAGACCAGCAGCTCGGCGGCGGTGACGCCGATGCAGCCGCAGGCCGAGCAGGCCAGCCCGCCGCCCAGACCGGCGAGGCCGTGCAGGCCATAGCCGGAGGAGAGCTTGGCGTCCGCCGACCCCGCCATGCGGCCGTCCTGGTAGCTCCAGCCGGCGGCGGCGTTGTCGTCGGCGGGGTCGGACTCCTGGGTGGCCTCGTCCTGGAGATCGCCCAGGCGCTCGGCGGCCTCGGGGTCGAGGGCCTCGGCGTCGGGGTCGGGGACGAGCACGCCGGGCTCACCGGCCTCGCCCGCCTCCTCGGGTGCCCCCGCCGCGTCGGGATCTGCGGCCTCGTCCTCCGGGGCGTCCGCCGGCGGATCCGCCTGCTCCACGGGGACGGCGAGGGGCGGGTCGTCGTCCTGGGCCAGGGCGGGCCCGGAGAGCAGCAGCAGCGTCAGGAGCGGGGTCGCGGATCGCAAGGGTTCACCTCCGTCCCCCCAAGCTATCCCGGGCTGGCCGGCCCTCCAAGTCGGATCCGGTTATGCCGGGAGTACACTCTCTGCGATGGTGGTGGACCATGCTCCTGATCTCCCTCCTCATGGCCTGCAGCGGCGGCAGCGCCCCCGGCCCTGCGGACTGCCCTGACTGCCCCCCCTGCGAGCAGGCGGGCGACGCCCTCTCCCCCTTCGAGGCGGGCCTGCTCAAGGACGACCTGGCGGACCTGCGCAAGGGCATCCGCCCTTTCAACGCCGAGGGCTTCGGCGTGTGTGAGGGCAAGCGCACCTGCGACCGCTTCCTGGGCGCCGAGGCCGGCGAGCTGCCCGCCGGCAGCGACTACATCGTGCAGGCCGAGCTGACCGTGCCCAAGCTGGGCGACGGCTGGCAGGTCGAGTTCGCGATGGAGTGCGAGACCCAGGGCAAGTCGGGCAACAGCTCCACCAACAAGGACGCCAAGACCTACAGCGTGTCCTACTCCGGCGCGGAGAGGGGCTACAGCCTCCGGCCGCTGCGGACCATCCCCTCCCCCAACTCCTCCGGGGCGCGGTCCTGCACCTACAGCCTGACCCCGCTGAACCCCGACGGCTCCCGCGGCGAGCCGATGACGGGCAGCTTCAGCACCCCGATGCCCTGACCGCGTACGGAGGCACCCCCATGGCCTGGCCGGACTGGATCGAGCAGCTCAAGGCCCGCTACCTGGCGAACGAGGCCAGCGTCTTCCTGCTGCACGGCGGGGTGCACGGCCTGCGCTGGCTGAACGAGGGCGAGCCCACCGACTGCACGGGCCTGCTCCACGCCTTCCTGAGCAGCAGCCGCGAGATCCTGGCGGCCTGGTCTCCGGGGGAGAAGCTTCGCTTCGCGGCGATGACCGACCATGGCGCCTTCCAGCGTCTGGTGGAGACCCGGCAGGCCCTGGACGGTCGACGGGGCCGCAACCTGGCCCGCGACGACGGCGAGCGCCTGGCCCTGGTCTACCTGGCGCTGACCACCGCCGGCCCCGCCCAGGGCTACGTGCTCGACCACGCCGAGAAGATCGCCCCGGCCCGCCTCAAGAACCTCCCCTCTCTGCCCGACGGCGCGCCGCCGGTGGTGTCCTGGGCCAGCGACCCGCTGATCCGCCAGTCCAACAACGTGGTGGTGCTGCTGGCCGACGCTCTGGAGGCGGTGCGGGCGGATCTCGTCGACGCCTGCGCGTGCATCGAGGTCCCCGACGCCCCGCTCCTGGTGGTCGAGACCCCCGAGCCCGTCGCGAAGGCCCGCCGCTCCACGGTGGCCGATCCCTACGCCGGCCTGATGTCCCGGCGCGCCCCGCCCCCCTCGCTGGCCGACGCCGAGGCCGAGGTCGAGGCCGCGCTGTCCCTCGGGCACGTGCCCACCCCCTCGGCGACGCCGGCCGCGCCCCCGCCCCTCCCCGACGCGGACGCCCCCACCGAGCAGGTGGGCGATCTGGAGCCGGAGCCTCCCCCGGACACCCCCACCCTCGACGCGGCCCCCCCGGCGGGCCTGGACGGTCTGGTGAACGTGGCGCTGCGGGCGGCCATCCTGCGCCACCCCGACGGCGGCTGGCAGGACAACCTGCCCGGCCGCGAGGCCATCGCAGCGGTGATCTACGACGTGGAGCCGAACCGGTTCGGCGAGCTGGCCTTCCACATCGTGGAGGACAAGGCCCAGTGCGTCGGCCCCGGCGCGGACGCCTTCATGGACTGGTACCGCAACGACATCGCCGTGGACGCGGCCTGCTCGATGGCGCTGGGCGGCGTGGAGATCCCCGAGGGCGGGCTGACCGAGGACACCCTGCCCGAGCTGTCGCCGGCGGCGGTGCGGGCGCTGGCGCGGCGGATCGAGAAGCTGCTGCGGAGTTGACCGGCCCTCTACCCTCCCCTCCACATCGGCATCCCGTGAGTCCGCGCCTCCGCAAGGCCCTCTTCACCGCGCTCACGGCGCTCGTCGTCGTGGGGGGCGCGGAGCTGGCGTTGCGCGCGGCGGGCACACCCCCGGCCTATGTGCGGACGGATCTCGCACGGTGGACGCCCAAGTCCTTCATGCGGGACGTTCAGCTCCCCAACACCCAGGCCGGCGTGCCGTTCACGGTAAGCACGAACGGCGACGCCCTGCGCACCCCGCACGGTCGGGGGGAGGGCCTGCGGATCTGGCTGGGGGGAGACTCCACCGTGTTCGGCTGGGGCGTGGATGACACACAGACGCTGCCGGCAGCGCTGGAGCGGGCCCTGGCGGGCTTCCCGGAGCTGCGGGCCCTCCAGGTCGTCAACGGCGGCCAGCCCAGCGCCAGCACCTGGATGGCCGCGCGCCTGGCCCGGGACCTGGCGCCCGCCTACGGCGTGGACCTCACCGTGATGTTCGTGCCCTACCACGACGACTTCCCCACGATGCTCAGCGACCGGGAGTACCTGGAGGGCCCCCTGCCCCCGCTGCGCGCCTTCCTCGGGCTGCGATGGCGGGGCTTCGCGGCCTTGACGCGGGCGCTGCGAGGGGGTCGCAGCCTGGGGCTGACCCCTCGGGTGCCCGACGCCGACCGCGCCGAGGCGCTGGCCGCCCTCTCCCCGGCCCCGGCGGTGGGCCTGCTGCCGACGCCGTCCACCCTGGGCGTGCCCGGCGAGACCAACCGCTCGGCCGCGACGGAGGCCGCCGTCCGGACCCTGGCCGAGGACGAGGGCTGGCTGTTCGTGGACCTGCGGGACGTGGACGCGGGGGTGTTCCCGACAGACACGGCGCACTTCACGGCGGAGGGCAACGCGGCGCTGGCGGCGGCGCTGGCGGAGGCGTTGCGGCCGAGGTTGGGGGCGATGCCGGAGATGTTGCGTGGTGAGCGGCCGGCTCAAGAGGTCGAGCCCCGCTGAGGGCCACCTCATGCGGGACCTGATGGTGGGTGGTCTCGGGTCGTGGTGGAATGGGCGACGCGGGGGGCGGGGCCGTTGGTGTCGTCCATCCAGGACTCCAAGTATTGAAGGTCCTTCCAGGACAGACAGAGGCCGCGAAGAGGTTGGAGAGACACGAAGCGAAGTGGCGCGTGGCCGCGAGGTAATCTCAGCGCCGCTTGCAGACCTGGTCCGATTTTCAGAGGACTGCAAGTACCTCCCTGGCTTCATCGCAGGCACGCGCCGATACGTGACCTCCACCGCCGATCCTCCGAGCCCTCTGTCTGTCCTGGAAGGCCCCGGTCGGGACGACTTCAGAGCTTGGCGTCCGTGATGGACGCCTTCCGAGAACGACCCGCCGCCAAGGTTCTCCAGGATGGACGACCCTGATCGTCCATCCTCCCTCTACAACCCCCGCGCCTCCTCCGGCCGCAGCGGGATCGCCCCGTCCAACGCCAGATCGATGACGTCCACGATCTTGCGCCGGTCCCGGGGCAGGCGCCCGCCCAGGGGCAGGTAGTTGCTGGCGTGGTTGGTGCGGAACAGGGCGTCGGTGGGGCGGGCCTGGTCCACGAAGGTGCGCAATTCGCCCAGCAGGCCGTAGATGTCGGGGAGCGCCCAGCCGCGGCGGTCCATCGTGCGGGCCAGCGGGGTGCCCGGGACCACGGTGAGGGTGAGCGCGGCGAGATAGTCGGGGTCCATCGCGGTGGCCAGTCGGGCGCTGCCCTCGGCGTGAGCGGCGCTGCGCTCGACCCCGCCGGCCCCCAGCAGGAAGATGGCGGAGACCTTCATGCCGGCTTCGCGGGCCTTCTGCGCGGCGTCGGCGTGGCTGCGGAAGAGGTAGTCCTCGTCCCGGGTGACGCCGGCCGGCCGGGGCTGCTTGGCGAGGCGGCGCAGGGTGACCTCGTCGCCGGACTCCGGGCCGATGTAGAGCAGCGTGAGGCCCAGGGCCCGCAGCCGCTCCAGCTCGGCCGGGGTCTTCTCCAGGATGTTGGTGGCCATCGCGTAGCAGGAGACCTGCCGCAGCCGCGGGAAGTGCGTGCGACACGCCTCCAGGATGGGCACCCAGTGGTCCAGCGGGAGGATGAGGGCGTCGCCGTCGGCCACGAAGACCTTCTCGACGCGGGGGCCGAAAGCGCGGCCGGCGTCGTGGATGTCGGCGAGGGCGTCGGCCAGCGGGCGGACCTGGAACTCCTTGCTGCGATACATGTGACAGTAGGTGCAGTTGTTCCAGGAGCAGCCGAGGGTGGCTTGGAGGATGTAGCTCCGGCCTTCGCTGGGCGGGCGGAAGAGGGGCGGGGTGTAGCGCATGCCCCTGGCATAGCCGGACGCGGGGATGGAGGCGATTCACTCCACAAACGCCGCCATCAGCCCCCCGGCCATCACCTCCGACGGCACGTGCCTCTCGTAGTCGTCCCAGTTGCGCCCGGTGAACACGATGACCGCGTCCTGCGCCGGCCACACGTAGATGACCTGGCCCCCGTAGCCCTGCGCGGCGTAGATCCCGCCGTCGTCCAGGTCTTCGAGCCACCAGTGGTAGCCGTAGCCGCGCCCCAACGACCCCAGCGGGCCATCAAACGAGACGTGCTCGGTGATGGTCTCGGCCACCCAGCCCTCCGGCAGCAGGCGCTCGCCGTCCCAGACGCCGTCCTGGAGGTAGAGCTGGCCGAACCTCGCCATGTCCCGGCCGCTCAGCAGCAGCCCGCCGCCCATGTTGGGGATGCGCTCGGGCGTGAGGACCCAGAGGTCCGTGGTGATGCCCAGCGGGTCGAAGAGCTGCGCGTCGGCGTAGTCGGCCAGCGGCACGTCGGCGGCGTTCTGCACCAGCTTGCCCAGGGCATACGAGCAGATCGTGCAGTAGGTGAAGCCCGTGCCGGGGTCGTTCACCAGCGGATGGTCCAGCAGGGCGCGGGTGTAGTCGCTGGCGCTGACGTAGGTGGTCCAGAGGTCGTTGTCCGGGTCGCCCCAGGGCGCGCCCCACTCGTCCCAGTCCAGCCCCGATTGCATCGTGAGGAAGTCCTCGATCGTCCAGGCGTCCTTGCGGGGGTCGGGGTTCTCCAGCGCGCCGTACTCCGGGAAGTACGCCAGCAGCCGGTCGTCCACCCCGCCCAGCTCGCCGCGCCGGACGCCCACGCCGATCAGCGCGTTGACGACGCTCTTGGTCGCTGACTGGAGGGTGTGGACCTCCAGGTCGGTGTTGAGGCCGAAGTCGTACTCGGTGATCTCGGTGCGGAAGACCTCGTCGACCACCAGCACGCCGCCACGGATCACATGCAGGGAGTCCACCATCGGGATGTCCCCGGCGCGGAGCTCGTCGACGAGGGCGCAGAGGGCGTCCTCGTCCAGGCCGTGCGCCCCGGGCGCGCCCACCGCCCAGCCGTCATCGCGGGCCTCGGGGATGGGCATGCAGCCCTCCGGAGGCGCCTCCTGCCCGGTGTCGACGTCGACCGGATCCTGGCAGGCGGGGAGGAGCAGCGCGGCGCCGCAGAGCAGCCCGTGAAGCATCTGTCGCATGTGTTGTCGCATGTGTTGTCGCATCCGATTCATCACAGGCCCTCCAGCGGCCCGGCCTGCTCGACCGGGACGCGCCAGGGCTCGGTCCGGAACGTGCCGCGATCGCCCAGGCGCTGTCCCTCGGGCCGCCCGAAGCAGGACACACCGCCGTCCGCGTGCAGGACGCAGCCGTGCTCCACGCCCAGCCCCACGTCGACGACCTCCGTCAGGCCCGGCACCGGCGCGGGCAGCCGCCCGATCCCGAGGTAGCCCTCCAGGAGATACGGCATGGGGTCGGTGCAGCGGCACCAGAGCGCCCCGTCTGTGGTGGCCGCGCAGGTCAGGCCGTCGCCCCCGACGGCCACGTCGACGACCTCGGGGAGCCCCAGCCGGTAGGGGGCCAGCGCGAAGTCCCCCCAGCAGCGCACCTCCCCGTCGGTGAGCGCGCAGAAGGTGGCGTCGCGGCCGGCGAGCCCCTGGACCTCGCCCACCCCGACGACCACCCCCGCGCCCTCCTCCTCGATCCGGCCGTGCCCCAGGGTGCCCCGCTCCCCCTCCCCCACGCAGCGCACGGCGCTGCCGTCCGCGTAGCAGACCGTGCGGGTGTCGCTCGCGACGAGGGACGCCCGGCTGCCCTCGGCGCCCTTGCAGGACCACGCCTCCGCCGCCTGGAGCCGCCCGTCGCGAACCGAGCAGGGCGCCTCGTGGTGACCCGCAGCGTCCTGGGCGACCACCCGCGGGCCGTCCTGGCCGACCGGGACCAGGCCCTCGGGGGTGCGCAGCCAGGGGACGTCCAGGCCCTCGATCAGGCCCTCAGCGGGCGGCAGCTCCACGCGACCCCCCAGGGCCGGGCCCCAGCACAGCACCGCGCCCGAGGCGCGCCGGGCGCAGGTGGCCTCCCTCGACACCGCCAGCTCCACCGCGTCGTCGAGCCCGTACACCCGCGCCGGGCCGCGCCAGGTGGCGTCCTCGCCCATCCAGGTCCAGGCGCCCTCCCCCCAGCACCAGGCCGCGCCGTCCCGGATCCCGCAGGCAAAGTCCTTGCCCAACTCGACGTCCTGGACACCCTGCACGGTAAACTTACGCTGTATGCCTGCGTCGTCGAGCGCGCAGGAGGTGACGCCGTCTGCGTCCGTCCAGCACCACCCCCACCGGTCGTCGCTCCAGCCGGTCGCCGCGGCGACGACGGGCTGGTCGAGGAAGGGCGGGTCCTGGTCCCCGAAGCAGATCGGTGGCCCGTCGCGCTGCAGGAGGCAGCCGCTGCTGTAGTTCAGCACGAGCCCCGCCGCCTGGCTGGAGCGCGCCACCACGCCGCGCGGGGTGTGCTCGTCGGAGAGGGGCTGGGGCCCGCACACCGCCTCACCGCGCGTGGTGAGCGCGCACCACGCCCACACCGAGAGCGCGACGTCGACGGCACCCTTGTGCGACCAGGTGGGCTTGCCCAGGGGGGCCTGATCGTCCCACCCCTCGAACCAGCAGCGGGCCTCGCCCGCCTTCGTGCGCAGGCACAGGCTGGAGGACCCGGCGACCACCTGGGCCACGCCGTCCGCGAGCCGGACCGCCTCGCGGCCGATCTGCCAGCGCCAGAGCACGCCAGCCCCGTCGATCCCGAGCAGATGCCAGCCGTCGGTCTCCAGCGCGACGAGCCCCGCCGGCCCGCCGGCCTCGGTGGGGCCGACCCGCATGACCCCCTGGCTGCCCCCAACCGGCCCCAGCTCACCCCAGCAAACCGCCCGCCCGTCCACCAGGGCGCAGGCGAGCTGCTCGGCGGCGGTCACGTCGGTCACCCCGGCCCAGGCCAGGCCCAGCAGCGCGAGCATCATCGGCCCGCCTCCTCCAGCTTCAGCCGGCCCTCGGCGTCGACCCAGGCGAGCGTCGAGCCGTCCAGCCAAAGCGTCGCGCCCCTGGACGGCACCACGCGCTGCAGGCAGCCGGTGGACACCTCCACCACGTCGGCGCCGTCGTAGCGGCTCAGGGCCAGCCAGCGGCCGTTCGGCGAGAAGGCCGGCGCCCCGCCGCTCGGCCAGGACCAGCGGGCGCGCGCGTCGTCCAGGGTGAAGAGGTTCACCACCCCGGTGTAGGCCACCACGGCCATCGACGCCCCGTCCGGGCTGATGGCGAGGGCCTCGGCGGTGATGGGCGCCGCGACGAAGCCCGCGCCGGGGTCCCCGACCCGGATGACCCGCTCCTCCTCGGCCAGCCAGAGGCCACCGTCCGGCCCCAGCGCGGCGCCCTTGGGCCGGTCCTCGGCTTTGCCGCGGGGGACCTGCTTCAGCGCGCCGTCCTGCCAGGCGGTGACGTGGTCGCTGTCCCAGGTGGCCCAGACCACGAGGTCCGCGCTGCGGTGGATGACGTCGCCGTCGGCGACCTCGGGATCGGGCGCGAGGGCCTCGGCCTTGTACGCCCCTCCGCGAAGCGAGAGGGCGGCCCCGGAGGCGAGGTTGATCAGGCGGTCTCCCTGCATCACCCAGGCGTGCGCGGGGTAGATCTCCCCCTCGAACAGCACCTGGGGCGCGGCCCCGTCCCGGGTGGGCCACACCAGGACACGGTCGCCGTCGGTGCCCACGACCCGGTCCCCGTCGCGCATCAGCCAGCGCATCTCCGGCGACGGAGGCGGCGGGACCGGGGCGTCGACGACGGGGCAGCGGGCGGACGCCGCGGCGACGAGGGGGAGAAGCAGGGCGCTCATGCTGGCCTTTGGCGGGGCGGGGCTGCGTATCGGCCTGGTCGCCGCCCGGCAAGCGCTCCCTCCTCCAGGTAACCCGGTTGCGCCCCAAGCATCCCCCCTGGCAGGCCCCGGCCCACGAGATAGGATCAAGCCCACCATCGGAGGCATGGGTGATGGACATCGGCATCGCAGTCACGCGCCACCTGATCTGGGACGCCGCCTCGCGGGTCCTCCGGGGTGCCCGATGGGAGGGCCTGGACGAGGCCGACACCGTCGATCTGGCCCAGCGCTTCCTCATGGGCCTGGGCTACCGCACCTACAAGGAGGTGCCCTACCCCCAGGCCCACAAGACCCGCGCCGACCTCGTGGGCTACTCGCCGCTGCCGCAGAGCGTGCAGTCCCAGGTCTGGGTGGAGGTCAAGCGCCTGTTCGACCTGGACCTGCGCCTCTACAAGAAGCGCTTCGACGAGGGCAAGCGCGAGCTGTTGGAGGACTTCGAGCGCCTCGCCGAGCTGGATCGCGGCTCCGTGCGCGCGGCGCTGTGGGTGGTGTTCTCCGAGCACGACCGCCTGTCCCTGGCCGGCAGCCCCTCCGAGGCCCGCTACTCCATCCAGGAGGCCATCCACCGGATCGGCGAGGAGCTGTCCCTGGCCAGCCCGACCACCCACCACGTCGACCTGGACGACGCCCTGCCCGGCCTGGACGCCCAGCCCTACGCCCGGCACCTGCACGTCATCGCGTGGCGCTGGGACATCGATTAGCCGACCTCGCGCCGCATCCCCCAGCGCAGAAGCCCCGGCCACCAGCGCGCGAGCCACACCACCCCGCGCGCGTCGCGGCCCAGGGGGCGGTGCAGCGGGCCGCGCTCCCGCAGGACCTCCGCGGCGACGGCGTCGGGGGACAGGAGCGCGCCCCGGCGCAGGTCCACGGCGTCCCCGGAGAAGCTGCCACCGTCCAGCAGGGGGGTGTCGACCAGCCCTGGCATGAGGTGGGTCACCGCGACGTCGAACCGGGAAAGCTCCGCAGAGAGCGACTCGGCCAGCGCGCGCACCCCCGCCTTGCTGGCGGCGTAGGCGGCCACCTGGGGCGGTCCGCAGGCCCCGGTCATCGAGCCCACGAACACCACACGGGCCCCCGGGGTCTGCTTGAGCAGCGGCAGCGCGGCCTGCACCCCCAGCATCGGGCCCAGCAGGTTGGTGTCCAGCACCGCGCGCAGCCGCTCGGCCGGCACGTCCTCCAGCCAGCCGCCGGCCCCGACCCCGGCGTTGTTGACGAGCAGGTGCAGCGCGCCGCCGCTGGCCCGGGACACCGCGTCGATCGCCGCTGACCAGGCCGCCGGGTCGCGCACGTCCAGCGCCCCGGTGAGCGCCGCGCCAAGGTCCTGCATGCCCTGATCGTGCAGGTCGAACGCCGCGACCTGCCATCCTGCGCCGACGAGCCGGCGCGCGGTCGCCCGGCCGATGCCCGACGCCGCGCCCGTCACCAGGGCCCAGCGGGCCACCGCCCTACCAGACCTCGCAGGTCTGCTCGGGGCGCATGGGGCTCCCGGCCTCGCACTCGAAGGCGTCGCCGAACGCCGGCAGGTTCACCAGCGGACCCATGACGCGGTACCGGGGCGGGGCGTGGGTGTCCACGGTCAGGCGGAGCTGCTCCAGCTCAGGGGTGGCCTTGGAGCACCAGGTCTGGGCGAAGGCCACGAAGAAGAGCTGCTGGGAGCTGAGCCCCTCCACCGTGGCGGCGTCGGGGCCGTTGGCGCGCACGTAGCTGTTCCAGGCCGTCCAGGCCTCCTTCATGCCGCCGAGGTCCGCGATGTTCTCGCCGAGGGTCAGCTCGCCGTTGACCGGCGTGCCGTTGACCTCCCAGCCGCTGTACTGGTCCACCACGCACTGGGCGCGCTCGTTGAACCGGCTGACGGCGTCCGCGTCCCACCACTCGGCCATCTTGCCGTCGGGGCCGAACATCCGGCCGGTGTCGTCGAAGCCGTGGGTCAGCTCGTGGCCCATCACCATGCCGATGGCGCCGAAGTTCATCGCGGCGGGGTAGCCGCGGTCGAAGAACGGCGGCTGGAGGATGCCGGCGGGGAAGACCATCTCGTTGTTGAGCGGGTTGTAGTAGGCGTTGACCACCTGGGGCGGCATGAACCACTCGCCCCGGTCCACCTCGCCGCCGATCTTGCGCAGGTTGCGATCGACCTCGAAGGACCGGGTGGCCAGCACGTTGGCGAAGTGGTCGTCGGGGGAGACCTGCAGCGCGCTGTAGTCCCGCCAGGTGTCGGGGTAGCCGATCTTGTTGACCAGGGTGTCCCGCTTGGCCAGCGCCCGGCTGCGGGTCTCCTCGTCCATCCAGCTCAGGTCCTCCAGACCATCGCCGAAGGCGTCCTCGATGCCGTGGATCAGCTCCAGGGCGATGTCCTTGCTGTCGCCGGGGAAGGCCTCCTCGACGTAGAGCTGGCCGAGGGCCTCGCCCATCGCCCACTGGGTGTACTCCACGCAGCGCTTCCAGCGGGGCTTCAGCTCCTGGGAGCCGGTGATGACCTTGCCGTTGAAGGCGAAGTTCTGGTCCTGGAAGGGCTGGGACAGCGCGTCGGCGAAGGTGTCGACGGTGTGCCACCGCAGGTAGGCGCGCAGGGTCTTGATCTTCGCCTTCGACACCACCTTGGGCATCTCGGTGAAGAAGTCGGGCTGGCCGACGTTGATGTGCTGGATCTCCGCGCCGCCCAGCGCCTTGAACAGGGGGTCCCAGGGGAAGTCGGGCGCCAGCGCCTGGAGGCCCTGGCGGTCGAGCTTGTTGTAGTTCGCCACCGGATCCCGCAGCGCGGCCCGGGGCTTGGAGACCTCGGCGAGCTGCAGCTCGAAGGCGAAGACCGCCTCGGCGTCGGCGCGGGCCGGGCCGGGCTTCATGCCGGTCAGCTCAAACATCGCGGCGATGTGGTCGACGTAGGCGTCCCGGACGGCCTGGGCCTCGTCGCCCTCCTTCAGGTAGTAGTCCCGGTCGGGCATGCCCAGCCCGCCCTGCCCGATGTGCAGGATGTTGAGGCCGGGATCCTGGAAGTCCGGGTAGACCTCGCCGCCGAACAGCGGCGAGCCGTAGGCCCGCTGCAGGCGCCCGGCGTAGGCCATCGCGCCCTTCAGGTTGGTGACCGCGTCCAGCTCGGTCAGCCAGGGCTTCAGGGGCGCAGCGCCCGCGGCGTCGACGGCCTCGGTGTTCATGCAGGCGCCGTAGACCGCGCCCACCTGCTGGCGGGTGGCGTCCTCGCCCGGCGAAGCGGCGGCCGACTCCAGGATCCCCTTGAGCAGCTCCTCATTGCGATCGCGGATGTCGGAGAAGGAGCGGACCCGGATGGGCTCGTCGGGGGGCAGCTCGGTGCTGTCCAGCCAGCCCCCGCAGGCGTAGCGGTAGAAGTCCTGGCAGGGGTCGGCGTTGAGGTCCATCGCGGCGCGCACCGCCTCGGTGATCACCGGGTCAGGCTGGGGCGCGGGCACGGCCGCCGCCTCGGGCGGCTCCTTCTCACCGCAGGAGGCCAGGAGCAGCAGGGCGACGGACGGGGCGGACAGGGAACGGTGCATCAGGGGTCCTCCGAGGGACCGGCCGAATAACCCACCCGCGAGGATGGGGCACCGCAGGGCTCAATCGTCCTCGCGCTTGTCGTCGTGCAGCACGAGGCCCAGGATGGCGCTGACCACGCTGAGCACCACCGCCGCGAGCAGGGCGTCGGTGGCTGAGTGGATGGTGAAGCCGTCGAGCAGCCAGGCGGCGAGCCCCAGCATGCCGGCGTTCACCACGATCAGGAACAGCCCGAGGGTGAGCACGGTGACCGGCAGGGTGAGCAGCACCAGCACCGGCCGCACCAGCACGTTGAGCAGGCCGAGGACCACGGCGACCACCAGCGCGCGGCTGAAGCTCTCGACCTCCACCCCGGGCAGCAGCTCAGCGGTCAGCCACACGGCGAAGGCGCTGGCCAGCCACGACAGGATGAGGCCGCCGCAGCCGCCTCGGGTTTGCTTGACCAGCATGGGCTATTCCTCGCAGCGTTCAGCGGTGGTGTCCAGCGCGATCTCGACGAGCACCGGCTCGCCCGGCGTCAGGGTGACCATCTGCTCCTGATAATCCTGGTAGATGCAGGAGTCCAGGTGATGCGGAGGCCCGGAGTACAGCCCGGCCACGAAGATGTCACCGGTCAGATCGACCCCGTTGAACGCGGTCGGGACCGACCACAGGGTGCAGGGCTCGGCCTCGCACTGGGCGTTGTGCTCGCCGTCGAAGTCGGGGTCGTCGGGGCTGCGGTACCAGGTGACGACCTGAGGCGTCAGCGGGTCGCCGATCTCGTTGACCACGCACACCGTCACCGCCGAGCCCTCGACCACCACGCAGGGGTCGGGCTCGTCTTCACAGGCGACGCCGAGGGCCAGGGCCGAGGCAGCGATGAGGAGGGTGGCGCGGGACATCTCCCCTGAACCATAACCCGAGTCCGCCCCCCTGGGACGGGTTAGGCCCTCTGTGATGACCGAGAGCAGCCCCGCACCATCGTGGTTCGGCGTCCACACCCTGGAGCCGGGGACCACCCTCACCCTCACCCTGGGGCCGCTGGAGCTGCGGGCCCGGCGGGAGGCCCGGGAGTGGGCGCTCACGGCGGTGTCCGATCGGGCCCTGAGCGAGCGCCCCGCTGATCTGACCGTGGACGACGCCCCCCTCCACGCCGACCCTGAGATCGTCCACCGCTTCGCCTTCACCGACCCCCCCGCGGCGCTCACCCTCACCCCGCTGCTGGCGGATCGGCCGGTGATCATCCGGCCGGAGCGCCCCCTCACCCTGCTGCCCGGCGAGCAGGCCCGAGGCTACCTCAGCACGCCCACCTGGATTCGGGTGAGCGTCGGCAACCCGCCTCGCCCCCTCACCGAGCTGCCCTCGCTGCGCCCCTCGGACACCTGGTTCGGCCCGTCCATGCGCGAGGGCGTGCTCTGCTACGCCGCCTCCACCCGGCTCCGCCTCGATCTGAACCTCGCCGCCATCCCCGCCCACCGCGTCATGACCCCCATCGTCCTGGTCAGCGGGGGCGACCACCCCACCACCGTGGCCCGCCTGCGCCTGCCCACCCGCCAGCTCTCCATCTTTCAGGGCCCTGGCCACACCCTGTGGACCGAGCGGGTGACCCTGCTGGACGAGACCACCGACGGCACCTCCCAGGTCACGCTGGACAAGGGCCCCCCCCTGGAGTCCGAGGGCGGTCGGCTGCTCAGCGGGCCGCGGGACATCCGCACCACCACCTTCTCCCTGCGGGCCATCGAGTCCGTCCTGAAGCTGACCTGAGCCATGCCCCAGCCAACCCCGACCCTCGCCGAGCGCATCCGGGATCTCACGGAGGTCCTGGTCGAACCCCAGACCACCCGGGCGCTCGTGGTCCTGGTGGTGGGCGTCGCCGTGGCGCGGCTCCTCGCGCGGGGGGTGGACGCCGTGCTCACCCGCACCGGGCACGAGAGCTGGGCGCTGCTGGCCCGGCGGGTGGTCTGGTACGGGGGCCTCATCCTGGTCATCGCCTCGGTCCTGCGTCAGCTCGGCTTCGACCTGGGCGTGCTGCTGGGGGCGGCGGGCGTCGTGTCCGTCGCGGTGGGCTTCGCCAGTCAGACCTCGGCCTCCAACCTGATCAGCGGCCTGTTCCTGATGGTGGACCGCAGCTTCGCGGTGGGGGACACCATCGACATCGGCGGCACGGTGGGCGAGGTCACCGCCATCGACCTGCTCTCGGTCAAGCTGCGCACCTTCGACAACCTCATGGTGCGCGTGCCCAACGAGACCCTGGTGAAGACCACGTTCACCAACCTCACCCGCTACCCCATCCGGCGCTTCACCCTGGGGCTCACCCTGCCCCCGGAAGCCGACGTCGACGTGGTCCGCGCGGCCCTGCTGGGGGTGGCCGAGCGCGACCCCAAGGCGCTGGAGGAGCCCGCGCCGGAGTTCCGCATCAGCGGCCTCAACGAGCTGGGGGTGCAGGTGGAGCTGGTGTTCTGGTGCAGCGCCAGCGGCTGGCTGGAGGTCCGCACGCGGCTGTGGGGCTCGGTGAAGCGGGCGCTGGACGACGTGGGCGTGGGCACCGCCCGGCCCCAGAGGGTGCTGTCTTCCGGGAGCACGCCCCTGCCGGTGCGCCTGCTCAAGGACGAGTGATGACGCCGATCACCACGAGGTCTCCGGCAACTCCAGCGCTCTCTGGCAGTGGCGCTCGGCGTTGACGCGCCGGATCTCCTCTTCGGTGAAGGGGTGCTCGGAGGCCTGGACCTCGTAGGCGATGTACAGCTCGATGGCCTCGCGCACCGCGTCGCCGTAGATGTTGTCCGCCCGGCTCTCCCACAGCTCCAGGATGACCGCCCGGCGCTCGGCGAAGGTGCTCAGGGGCCGCGCGTCCGCCGGGTGGATGCCGCCGTACCAGATGAGGTCGAGCTGGCCGGGCAGCTCCTCGTAGATGCGCTCGTTGAGGGCCAGGCCGGCGATGGCGTCGGCGTAGGCGCGCATCTCGTCCTTGGTGCCCTCGACGACGAACTCCTTGTGGTGGGCGTACTTTCGGGGGGAGATGACCCAGCCGCCCACCCGCACGCAGGCGGTGGGCACCACCAGGCAGGGCATCCACTTGACCACGGGCACGTCGCTGAACCAGGCGTCGATCTCGGGCGCCTCGATGCGCGGGGGCTGGCGCCGCATGTACATCCAGCCGTCGTCGTGGACGATGACCTTGGGCTTGTAGTTGACCTCGTTCACGTAGACCGTGCGGTCGCCCCGGCGGCGGCCCTTGGTGTAGCCCATGTCCAGCAGCCGCTGCTCGACCTCCTGGCGGGCCTGGATGACGTCGCTCTCGCCGAAGACCATGATCTCGAGATCCGGGGCCTCGAACATGCGCTCGACCTCGAGCTGCTCGCCCTCGATCGCGGTCTCGGTGGGGTCCAGATCCCCGCCGTCGTCGGCCGGCAGCGCGCCCGGGTCCTGGGCGCGGGCGGTCGAGAGGGCGAGGAGGGCCAGCAGCAGCGTCATCATCGTTCAAGGTAACCGAAGGCGCCGGGGCTCGTTACATCGACTGAATGACCGCCCCCCTGCCCGGCCCCGAGGCCCTGCCCACCCGCGCCGACGTGCTTGTGATCGGGGGCGGCCTCGCAGGCATCTGCTGCGCCCTGGCCCTGGCCGAGGCGGGGGTCGACACCCTGCTGGTGGAGGCCCGCGACGCGCTGGCCGCGGGGGCCACCGGGCGGGCGGCCGGGCTGGTCCAGGTCGGCACCGACGAGCCCCCCCAGCAGCTCACCGCCGCGCTGGGCCTGGCGCGGGCGCGGGCTGTCGCAGAGTTCACGCTGCGCTCGGCGGATTTTCTGCGACAGCGCGTCCAGCCGCTGCGGGAGGGCGGCCTGCGGGTCGCGATGCTGCCGCAGGAGCGCGCAGAGCTGGACGCCTCGGTGGAGGCCGCGCGTGCGCTGGGGCTTGAGGCCGAGCGCTGGTCCGAGCCGCAGGTCGCCGCAGCGCTGGGGGTTGAGCAGGCCCCGGGCCCTGCGCGCTTCTGCCCCCAGGACCTCCAGGTCGATCCGGTGGAGGCCGCCGCCGCGCTGGCCGATCAAGCCCTCGCCGCGGGCGCCCGGCTCCACGTCGCCAGCCCCCTGGAGGCCCTGGACGCTGGCGGCGAGGCCCCCGTGGCCACCGTCGCCGGGCGCCCGATCCGCGCCGAGCTGGTGGTCTTCGCGGCCGGCGCCGGGCTGCTCTCTCTGGATCGCTTCTTCGCCGAGACCCTGTACCCGGTCCGGGGGCAGTGCGTGGCCACCGAGCCCCTGTCGCAGAAATTGTCGCATGGGGGCAGCGGCCAGATGGGCTACCTCTACTGGAACCAGCGGGCCGACGGCGCGCTGGTCGCAGGCGGCGCGCGCTGGGCCACCCCGCACATGGAGACCTTCGAGACCGACGACGCGGTCATCCAGCCCGCGGTGGATCAGAAGATCGTGGCGTTCGTGCGGCAGACCTTCGGAGAGGTCGGCATCGCCCGGCGGTGGAGCCGGGTGATGGCATACTCCTGCGACAACCTCCCGCTGGTGGGGCCGCTCCCCGGGCGGGTGCGGCTGGTGGCCTGCTGCGGCTTCAACGGCCAGCAGTGGAGCTACGCCCCGGAGGCGGCCCGCTGCGTGGCCCGGGGGATCACCGAGGGGACCCTGGGCGGAATCCCGCCCCAGATGCTCCCTGGCCGGATGATCTGAGCGCGGTCCGCTGCGACCGGCCGGCCGGCTCCAGTACACTGTGGATGTTCCCTGGAGCTGAGCTTGTCCGACATCAAGAGACCCGCAGACGCATCGATCTTCGAACCGGGCGCCCACGCCCTCCGCGACCCGAAGGCCCTGGGAGACGGGGTCTCCGACGGCCTGGAGCCCCTCCAGTCCCTGGACATCGGGACCATCGGTGACGCCGATGAGCTGCTCGCGGCCATGTCCCGCACCGCATTCAACGGCCGGCGCCTGGGCGAGGCCGCCGAGGTGCTGGCCGAGATGGTCACCGACCCCGAGTGCTCGGTCATCCTGACCCTCTCCGGCGCCATGACCGTCGCCAAGATGGGCCTGATCATCACGGCGATGATCGAGCGGGGCTGGGTGCAGGCGGTGGTCTCCACCGGCGCCCTGATGACCCACGGCCTGGTGGAGCTGGCCGGGATGCCCCACTTCAAGGCGCGCGACAACCTGCGCGACGAGGAGCTGTTCCAGAAGGGCTACAACCGGGTCTACGACACCTACGAGCTGGAGAGCAGCCTCAACACCGTGGGCTTCATGCTCAAGAAGGCCTTCGCCACCTTCGAGGGGCGGCCCTTCGGCAGCCGCGAGCTGCTGGAGCGGGTGGGCGAGATGCTCACCCCGCTGGGACGGCGCGGCGTGCTGGTCGCCGCCCGCAACGCAGGCGTGCCCATCTACATCCCCGCGCTCACCGACTCGGAGATGGGGCTCAACCTGGCGGCGTATTTCCTGGAGCGCCGCCTGCAGGAGGTCGACCTCGACCAGGCCCTCGCCGAGCTGGGCACGCCCTACGACCCCTACCGCGACCTCGCCCACCTCACCCGCTTCGTGCTCAAGAGCCCCCGCATCGGCATCTTCACCATCGGCGGGGGGGTGCCCCGCAACTGGGCCCAGCAGGTCTCCCCCTTCGTGGACTACGTCAACCGCGCCGCCAACCTCGACGCCAAGATGAACCGCATCCACTACGGCGTGCGCATCTGCCCGGAGCCGGTCCACTGGGGCGGGCTGTCCGGGTGCACCTACTCGGAGGGGGTGAGCTGGGGCAAGTTCGTCCCCACGTCCGAGGGCGGGCGCTTCGCGGAGGTGCTGGCGGACGCCACCCTGGCCTGGCCGCTGCTGGTCCAGGGGGTCGCCCAGCGGCTGGAGAAGTCCGGCCGGGAGGCCGCCTCCCCGGCCCTGGACCTGGAGGGCTGCCGCCCGGCGGCGGCTACTTCTCCGTAGAGACGTCGTCCTCGTACTCGTCGGAGTCCGGGTTGCGGTACTCGTAGGAGGCGCCGTCGAGCGAGGCGTTGATCGACTCGGGCGTGTGGTCGAGCATGGCCTTGACCAGCGCGCCGTTCATCACGCGCACGTCGTGGACGAGCTGGAGCGCGACCATGTGCTGGAAGGTGTAGGCCGCCGGGGCGTCGGCGTTGTACAGCTCCAGGAAGCGATCGCGGGGCAGGCTGGCCGCGATGACCGTGCCCAGCGCCTGGCAGGAGGCCGCCCGGGGCCCGTCGTCGATGAGCGCCAGGATGCCGAACAGGTCGCCGGGGCCCATGCGGGCGAGCACCTGGGTCAGTCCGCCGTCGCGCCCCTTGCGGGTGGCGATGACCTCGCCGTCCATGATCAGGTAGAGCGTGTCGCCGGGCTCGCCCTCGCGGATGAAGATGTGGTTGTTCTTGTAGGTCCGGACGGTCATCACCGCCTCGACCCCCTGCAGCTCCGTGGGGGTGAGGTCTCCGAACTCAGGCGTCGTACCGAGGGTATGCAGCAGGCTCATGGACGGGGTGCCCCTCTCAGATCATGCCGGAGGTGTCGTCGGCGCTCTGGAGCGTGTAGGTGCCCTGCCCGACCTGGCGGATGAGCTGGGCGCTGGAGCTTCTAAGGCGGCCGACCAGGGCCAGCGCGACGGTCTGGATGATGCGGCTGGCGGTGCGGGGGTGCTCCCGGCGCAGGACCTCGAAGGCCTTGTGGCTGAGCGCCCAGGCGTGCACGTCCTCCAGCGCGGTGACCGTGGCCGAGGCCGGGGCCGGCTTGATGAGGGACAGCTCGCCGACCCAGCCGCCGGGCTTCACCTCGCCCAGGAGCAGCCGCCGGCCGTCGGCGTCGATCTGCACGCGGAGGCGCCCCTGGACGATCAGGAAGAGGCTCTCGGAGTGGCCCCCCTGGACGATGAGGGGCTCGCCCGCGCCGGCGGTGCGGTGCCGCAGCAGGCCGACCACGCGGGCGATGTCCTGGGTATCGGCGCCGGTCAGAAGGTTGGGGAAGCGCGCCAGGAAGCTGGCGTCGTTGATCTCCGTCATCGGGGCCATGTGTCCTCGCTCGATCATCCCCTACCTATCGCATCCGCGGGATCGGCGCCTACCGGGTGGCCAGGTCGAGCTGCCAGCCCATCATGACGCCGACGTGCACGTCGCGGACGGCGCCGTCCGGGCCGACGACGACGGTGGTGGGGATGGTGGAGATGTCGTACGCCCCCACCGTCGCGCGGTCCGCGACCAGCACGGGGTAGTCGATGCCCAGATCCAGGGCAGAGGCCCGGAGGCTGGCGGGGGTGCCGTCGGTGGCCACGCCGTAGACCGGGATCTCGGGGTGCTCACGGGCGAACGCCGAGAACGCCGGGATCTCCTGGCGGCAGGGGCCGCACCAGGGCGCCCAGAAGTTGAGGACCACCGTCTGGCCCCGCAGCGCGGAGAGCTGGACGGGGTCGCCGTCCAGGGACGCCAGGGTGAAGTCAGGCGCGACCGGCGGGAGGTCGGGCCCGGGGCGCAGGTAGCCGATGGCGAAGAAGACCACCACGGCCGCGAGGATCGAGAGACCCCAGTCCCGGAGATAACGAAGCATGACGCCCTTCACCTTATCCACTTGGATGCCAGAGGGAAGCCAGCGGTTCATGATCATCGCCGCGCCGGGCTATGCTCGACCGCGCGCGGCATGAGGCCGCCGGTGGAGGTCTCGCGGTGGACTGGACGATCTCGCTGCCCCGGCTGGGCTCCCTGACCGCAGCCACCCTGGGCGACCCCTCGGTGACCGTCGCGGTGATCGACGGCCCGGTGGACCTGGAGCACCCGGGCTTCGCGGGCTCGTCCCTGCGTGCGGTCGAGGGCGACCCCCGGATCGCCTGCGCCATGGACAACAGCATGGCCTGCCAGCACGGCACCGTGGTCGCCGGGGTCGTCTCGGCGAGCCGGGACAGCGGCGCCCCCGGCCTGGCCCCGGGCTGCCCGGCGATCATCCGCCCCATCTTTGCCGAGGGCACCGGGGCCGGGGGCGTCATCCCCGAGGTCACCGTCGACGATCTGGTCGCCGCCCTGCGGGATGTCCTCAACGCCGGGGCCCGGATCGTGAACCTGAGCCTCGGGCTGGCCGACAGCGCGCTCGAGGCCCACCCCGCGCTCACCGCCGCCTTCGACGAGGCCCAGCGCCGAGGGGTCCTGCTCATCGCCGCGGGCGGCAACCAGGGGTACGTCGGCCCGGTGCCGCTGTTCGCCCACCCCTGGGTGCTGCCGGTGGTGGGCTGCGACGCACACGGCAGCCCGCTGCCCGACGCCACCCTCGGGCCCTCGGTGGGCCGGTATGGCCTGATGGCCCCCGGCCTGCAGGTCACCAGCCTCAAGGCCGGCGGCGGAACGCGCCACATGACCGGCAGCAGCGTCGCAGCGCCCTTCGTGGCCGGCGCTGCGGCGCTGCTGTGGTCCCTCGTCCCAGGGGCTACCGCCAGACAGGTGCTCGACGCCCTGCGCTACGCCCCGGCCCGCCGCGGGGGGATCGTTCCGCCCCTGATGGACGCCGAGGCCAGCCTGGCGAGGCTCCGCCAGCAAGGAGTTGTGTAGGGGCGCGGCGCTGTTGTAGCGTGGCCTCCTCCCTGGTGTGGCTCGTTCTCCTTGCCCTGCGCTCGCTGGCAGCGCAGGGGACTCGTTTTGACCTGTATTGGCTGATTCGCCAATCATAGATTTGAGGAAGCCTCTAGCATGTCCTCTCCCCCGACCCCTCCGGCGTCCCCTGAGCCCGCGAGCGCGCCCCCGGCCCCGGCCGCCCCCGCGCCCGCCGCGTCCGGCCCCGTCAACCCCCAGGGCTGCGCCTGCGGTGGCTCCGGTGCTGGCGTCGCCCCGGCCCCAGGCTTCATGGGCCACGTCTACGCCATCGGGCAGCTCCGCTTCCAGTTCCCCAACCGGAGCGTGACCCAGGAGTTCAACCAGGCGTCCGGGCGCCTGCAGAACGTCATGCCCGACAGCTGGCTGCCCTTCGCGGTGCTGGGCCAGGGCCGCAACGTCTACCTGGCCCGCGACACCTGCTGGGTCATGCAGGTCCCCGGCCCCAACCCGGCCGGGCGCGGCGGCGACCCCGCGCAGCCGGTCGACGCCTACATCCTCAAGCCCCGCTCCATCGCGGAGCTGAACGAGATGGTCGACGCCATCCAGCCGCGCACCGGCGAGATCGTCTACATCGCGGCCATCGGCTCGCGGGGGCCGGTCGCGCCGCCGGAGATCTGCAACGGTCTCCAGCTCCCGGTGGTGGTCGTCAACCAGCTCTACGGCTTCACCGAGACCGACTTCGTCAACGGCGTCTCCGGGGCGACCGGGGTGTCGGTGTCGTCGGTGGCCTCGACCTTCAACAAGCTGATGAGCCTGAGCGACAACGCCGGGGCCACCCCCGAGCACCGCGCCATCAACTACCTGATGTTGAGATACCCGAACATCTACACCATCGTCGATCAGCTCCTCAACGACGGCACCGGGCCCTACTCGTTCAGCTCGATCACGGCGCGCAAGGCCGACGTCCAGGGCGTGCGCGAGATCGTCGAGGTGGTCATGCACTTCACCCAGCGGGTCACCCAGGTGCGCATCCAGTGGAGCTGCAAGGTGGACACCACCGGCCAGTTCCCCTTCATGGTGGCTCCGCTCTCCCCCTACTACCCGCACCCCTGAGGTCGCCGATGTCCTTGCCGACCCTGACCGCCTCCCGCTCCCTCTCGGCCGCTCAACAGCAGCCCTTCGGCGCTCCCGGCCGCGCCGCCGCCGGCCTCCGTCCGATGATGGCCTCCGGCTGCCTGGAGGGCTGCGTGGGCACCCTCGCGGACCAGTACTTCACCGCGTGCGGCTCCGATCTCATCTGCTGGCGCGGCAAGGCCCCCGGGGCCTACCCCTGCGTGGAGGCCTGCTTCAAGGCCTCAGCCTCCACCACGTAAGGAGCGAACGATGCGATCTCCACCCCTCGTCCGGCCGAGGCTGCACCCCCACCGCAGCCCCCGGGCCCGCGCCGGGGAGCCCCGGCCCGACGCGCTCATCGCTGCCTCGCTCACCCCGGCGAACCGCTCCAACGCCCTGGTGGGCATGAGCGGGGATGGCGACTGTGGCTGCGGCGGCGCTGCGGCGACCGAGAGCCCGAGCGCCCACCCGATCTACATCATCGGCACCATCCAGGCCCGCATCCCCTCCCAGAGCGTGGAGATGGAGCTGGCCCAGATCCCTGACTACACGATGCCCACGGGCAAGCCGGACAGCGACCCGGCGATGCAGCGCTACCTGTTCGACGTGCTGTCCAACGTGCAGTACCTCTACATCGCCCGTGAGATGTGCTGGGTCCTCCAGATCCAGAGCATCGACTCCTACATCCTGCAGCCTGCGACCACCGACGCGCTCCTGTCCTGCATCACCGCGCTGGGCGCGGTCCGCGGCGCCGAGTCCATCGTCCGCTCGGTCGTGGTCGGCCAGGAGGGAGGCACCGCGCCCCCAGGGGTGTGTCACAACCTGACGCTGCCCATCGGCCTGGTGTCCGACATCTACGAGCTGGACGATCGGGTGATGGACAACCTGATCATGGACTCCACCGACGCGCCGGACGTCCTGGTCGCCCACGAGCTGTATCGCAAGATGCTGGAGCTGGCCTACAACACCGGCGACGACGACAGCGCCCGGGCGATCAACTTCGTCACGACCCGATTCATGGGCATCTACGACAAGCTCTATGAGATGACCCATGACAACAATTTCGTGTTGAATGGTGTCAGCGTGAGGCCCTCCCAGGTCAAGGGCGGGCGCAACCTGCTGGACGTCATCTACACCTACCTCTCTGCGGACGGCAGCTCCCCATCCCAGCAGTGGTACTGCACGGTGGACGTCACCGGAGAGTTCCCGTTCCTGCTCCGCAACTACATGCTCGAATACTACTATCACGCCTGATCCCGCACGGAGGAATCATGAAGCTCCCCACCCTGTCGGCCACCGCCAGCCTCAACGCACCCCGCACCCCCTACGCCGGGCGCCCGACGATCGGCGTCGGCGCGGTCCGGCCTGCGGGCGTCTGGGACACCGCCAAGGCCGTCGGCGGCGCCATCTGGGACGGCGCGAAGGCCGTCGCGCCCTACGCCATCGACGCCGGCAAGTGCGCGGTCCGATGCGGCGGCCCGGCGATCGAGTGCGCCGCGAAGTGCGGCACGGACCTGGGCTGCTGGGGCGAGTGCGCCCTCTCCAAGGGCCCCGGTGTGTTCGACTGCGTCTCCAAGAACTGCTTGTGATCTCCTGATGATCGAGGTGTCGCCATGACCATGCCCACCCTCACTGCGTCCAACGCCCTGACCGCCAGTCGCAACGCCGCGACCTTCCACGGGCGCCCGCGCAGCTCCATGAACGTCGGCGTCGAGAGCGAGAGCTGCTCGTGGGGCAAGGCCGCGCTCTGTGCTGGCGCGGCCGTGGCCTGCGGCGCGACCTGCGTCTTCGGGCCCGAGGCCTGCGTCCCCTGCCTGACCGCCATCGGCGCCCCCATCTGCCTCTCCTGTCTGCTGGGCTGAACCCGCCGGAGCCTGTATGTCCGAGACCCCCTTCGTCGAGCCGAGCCTCGGCCGCACCGCCGGTCTGCGCGGCACCGTCCTGAGCTTCGGGCCTGGCCGCATGTCCGTGATCGTGCAACCCTACGCACCCGTCAACCTGGGCGGACCGACGGACACCTACACCGTCGAGCTATGGATCCGCGCCTCCCCGACACAGACGGTCCCGAACGGCGCGTCCCTGATCCCGCTGGTGGCGTGGGGGAGCACGATCAAGCAGGCCCCGATCAGCCCCTACAACCTCTACCTCAACGCCACCACCGGCGCGCTGGTCGCCACGCGGGTCACGGACCATGGGACGACGCAGATCACCGCGCTGCCGGACGGCGGCAGCCTGCTGGATGGCAAGTACCACCATCTGGCGCTCATGCGGTCGAAGATCGACTCCAGCGAAGGCACGACGTACTACATGAAGGTCTCCATCGACGGGGAGGTCGACCCGAGCTGGCGCAAAACCGACACAAACCAGAGCGTGGATGCCAGCGCCGGTCCCACCGTGCCGCTGCTGTTCGGTGGTGCGATCTTCTTCCTCAGCGCCAACGAATTCAACAACGTGGCCTTCACCGGTGAGATGAGTCAGGTGAGGGTGTGGCGCGGCGGCATGACCCAGGAGCAGCTCGACGCGGTGCGCTATGAGGGGCTGCGCGGCCCCATCGCGCTGTGGAACATCACGCCCACCTTCGCGTCGGGCACGGTGACCTTCAGCGGCACCAACAGCACCGTAATCAACGCGGGGACGCTGCTGCAGTCTCCCGATGGCCAGCAGTTCGCGACGATCGAGGACGCCGAGATCGCCAGCGGCACGGCCAACGCCGCGGTCGTCGCGATGGTCGCCGGTACGGACGGAGATCTGCCCTCAAACGCCCTGAGTCTGACACAGACCATCAGCGGGGTCAACAGCATCACCAGCACCTCGATGACGGGCGGCTCGGTGGGCGACGGCTCCCAGCCCGCCACCGGCTGGGTCAAGCTCACCAACAGCTCCCAGAGTTACAACGTCACGGTCGCCGCCGGGACCGTGGTCGGCGCAGGCCCGCTGGGCCCCTTCTTCATCCTGCTCAGCGGCGCCACGATCGACGCCACCAACAACAAGTCCTTCGCGGTCCGCGCGCTCACCGCCGGAGCGAGCGGCAACGTGGCCGCCGGAGCGATCAACTGGATCGATCCCGAGGGCCTCACCTGGAGCAGTGAGTCCGCCAGCGACAGCGACCTCGGGGTGACCAACGTCAGCGCCACCACCAACGGCGCGGACGCCGTCCCCACCACCGTGGCCACCGGCTCGGTGACCTTCCACAACGCGGGCGCGGAGATGGCCATCGTGCAGGTGGGCACCGTCGTCGGCCAGAGCTCGGCCGGCCCGTACTTCCAGGTCACCGAGCAGCAGAACATCCAGCCCGGCGAAGACGCGACCGCCGACATCCTCGCGGTCGACGCCGGCGAGGAGTACAACCTCGACGCGGACGCCATCACCTGGATCAGCCCGATGTACCTGGTCCCGGAGACCACCACGATCACCAGCTCCACGGCCACCACCGGCGGCCTGGACCCCCACAAGACATGCGTGGGCTGCTGGTGCATGGATGAGGGCTTCGGACAGGTGGTGTTCAACTACGCCGCGCCGGACTCCCCCCCTGTGAAGAGGGGGGACCCGACCACCTACAAGGGAGACGGCACCTTCGACATCAGCTACCCGGGGCTGCTGGACATGATCCAGGGGCAGGACGCCGACTTCACCGCGCCCATCGGGATGCCGGTGTGGAAGATCTCCACCCTGATGGCCCCGCCGGCGTTCATCCAGTCGATCAAGACCGGGGGCTGAGCCCGATGGAGCCGGCATGTCTGAGACCCCCTTCGTCGAGCCGAGCCTCGGGCTGACCGCCGGCCTTCGGGGCACCGTCCTGGGCTTCGGGCCGGACCGCATGGCGGTGGTCGTGCAGCCCTACGGCCCGGTCAACCTGGGCGCGCCGACCGACACCTACACCGTCGAGCTGTGGATCCGCGCGAACCCCACACAGACCCTCCCCGACGGCGTGACCCAGATCCCGCTGGTGGTGTGGGGGAACACGATCGACCCGGGCTCGGTGTTCCCCTACAGCATCTACCTCAGCGCCCAGACCGGCGCGCTGTTCGCCCTGCGGGCCACGGCGAGCGGGGCGACGCACATCACCGCGCTGCCCCCCGGCGGCAGCCTGCTTGACGGCCGGTTCCACCACCTCGCCCTGGTGCGCTCCAGGATCGAGGTCGACGGCACCACGAAGTACACCCTGCAGGTGTTCATCGACGGGGAGACCGACCCGACCTGGCGCAGGTTCGACACCTACCAGAGCGTCGACGCCTCCGCCCCCGCCGACGCGCCGCTGCTGTTCGGCGGCGCGGTCCTCTACGTCAGCGCCGACACCTTCGACAACGCCGCGTTCACCGGCGAGATGAGCCAGGTGCGGGTGTGGCGCGGCGGCCTGACCCGGGAGCAGCTCGACGCGGTGCGCTACGAGGCGCTGCGCGGCCCCATCGACCTGTGGAACCTCACGCCCACCTTCGCGGCCGGCACGATGACCTGCGAGGGCACCAACGGCACCATCATCGACGCCGGCACGCGGCTCATGTCCACGAGCGGGGTCGAATACGCGACGATCGAAGACGTCACGATCAGCGGCGGCAGCGCGACCGCTGCGGTCGTCGCCCTGGTCGCGGGCCCGGACGGAGACCTTCCACAGAACTCCATGTGGCCGGAGTGGCCGGGCATCCCGGGGGTCGATGACCAGACCATCACCCCGATGACGGGCGGCTCGGTGGGCGACGGCTCCGAGCCCGCGACCGGCTGGCTCCAGCTCACCAACACCTCCTCCAGCTACGACGTCACCGTCTCTGCGGGGACCCTTCTCGGCGTCGACGCCACGGGCCCCTTCTTCACCATGCTTTCTGGCTACACGATCGACGCTGGCAACGAGCAGGGCGTCCCGATCCGCGCGCTCACCGCTGGCAGCGACGGCAACGTGGCCGGCGGTGAGATCACCTGGATCGACCCCGAGGGCCTCACGTGGAGCGACCCGAGCGCCAGCAACAGCGATCTGGTCCTGCACAACTGGGCCACGGCCAACGGCCAGGACGCCGTGACCACCACCGTCGCCAGTGGCCAGGTGACCTTCACCAACACCGGCCAGGAGATGGCCATCGTGCAGGTGGGCACCCTCGTCGGCCCAGGCCCCGGCGGCCCGCTCTTCCAGGTCACCGAGCAGCTGAACATCCCCGCTGGCGAGGACGCCACCGCCGACATCGTCGCGGTCGGCGCCGGCGAGGAATACAACCTCGACGCCGACGCCATCATCTGGATCAGCCCACTGTATCTGGTCCCGGCCACCGCCAAGATCGCCAGCTCCACGGCCACCACCGGCGGCCTGGACCCCCACAAGACCTGCGTGGGCTGCTGGTGCATGGACGAGGGCTTCGGCGAGGTCGTCTTCAACTACGCCGCGCCCCGAGGGACACCCCAACGCCGAGGGGACCCGGACACCTACAAAGGAGACGGCACCTTCGACATCCGCTACCCGGGGCTCCTGGAGAGGATCCGGGGCCAGGACGCCGACTTCACCGCCCCCGCCGGAGCGCCGGTGTGGAAGGTCTCCACCCTGATGGCCCCGCCGGCCTTCATCCAGTCGGCCGCCTCCGAGGTGTGAGCGACATGTCCATCCCCAACGGCTTCTACCGCGGACCGCGCCGCTTCCAGGGGGTCATCTCGGCCACCGGCGTGACCCGTTGGAGCCTCCGGACGGACGGCGAGATCCGCTGCATCGCAGCGCTGGGCCCGGGCGGGCGGGTCTACGTCGGCACCGGCAGCATGACCCTGTACGCCATCGACACCGCCTCCGGGACCACAGCCTGGACCTGGAACACGGGCTACCCCATCACCACCAACTCGCCCGTCGTCGACCAGGGCGGCAACGTGTACATCCCTGGGCTCAAGACCCTCTCGTTCACGCCGGACGGCGTGCTGCGCTGGACGGTGCAGCAAGGCGGCGTCGTGAAGGGCTCGGCCTGGCTCGGCTCGGAGAGCGACCTGTACTTCTGCACCTCGGTGTGGCGGACCGGCGACGTGCCCACGCTCTTCCGACTGAACACAGACACCGGCGAGACCGTCTGGGCGACCCCCTTCCCGGGGCTTCACACCGTGCTGTCCACGCCGACGGAGGTGGCCGGCGGCCTCATCTGCTTCGCGACCCCGCGCGGCACGGTCTACGGCGTCGACAAGGAGACCGGTGCTGTGGCCGTGGCCCTCAAGGTGGGCGGTCGGATGGGCTGCCGGCCAGCGGCCAGCGCGGATGGCACGACGGTGTACGTCATCACGCTGAACGACGGCGGCACAGACAAGCTCGTGGCCCTCGACACCAGCTCGCATCCCTGGTCGGTGGCCTGGTCCTCAGCACCCGAAGGGCTCACCTCCTCGCCCCTCGCCGAGCCGATCTGCACCGCGGACGGCGAACAAGTATACGCGCCGTATACCTCGGTCGTGGCCTACCAGAATGGCCAGGTCGTCTGGCAGAGCCCGAACGTCGGCGGTGCCCAGCGCATGGCGTTGGACGGCGACCAGAACCTGATCATCGGCCGACGGGACCTGCACTTCTGCGCGCTCAACCCCGAGGGACAGCTCCTGCAGGGCGCCCCCGTCGGCGGCTCAGGCGTCGGCGGCGCGGTCGACGACGACGGGGTCGTCTATTTCGGAGACAGCGGCGGCTTCGTGTACGCCTACGGCCCACAGCCGACCCCGCCGCCCCTCCCCAACGGCTTCTATCGCGGCCCCACCGCCTTCCTGGGCACCGGCCCGACCGCCGCGCCCCGGCTGCGGTGGAGCCTGAGCCTGGGCGGGGAGATCCGGTGCAGCCCCGCCCTCGGCCCCGACGGCCGGCTCTACATCGGCACCAAGCAGAAGAACCTCTTCGCCGTCGACACCGCCTCCGGTCGGGTCGCCTGGTCTCGCCGGGTGGACTATCAATTCGACACAAACACCCCGGTGGTGGACCAGGACGGCAACGTCTACGCGCCAGGCTGGAACACCGTCTCCTACGACCCCCGCGGCGCGCAGCGCTGGTCCTTCAGCCCCGATGGCGGGCTCGTCCTCAGCTCGGGCTGGCTGGGCGCGGACGGTGACCTCTACATGACCTCCACGGAGTGGCAGAAGAAGACGACCCCGACGCTCTACCGGCTGGACACCCGCTCCGGCCGCGCCGTCTGGTCGGTCCCCTTCCCCGCGCTGTCCGAGATCCTGTCCACCCCCATCGAGGTCGCGGGGGGCCTGATCTGCTTCGCGTCGGAGGACGGCAAGGTCTACGCCTTCAACAAGGCCAACGGGGCGCTGACGGTGGCGTTCAACCTCGGCGCCCCCATGACCTGCCGGCCCGCCGCGAGCGCCGACGGCACGACGGTCTTCGTCATCACCACGGGGAGCGGCGCGAACCGCGTCGTCGCCCTCGACACGAGCACGCTGCCGTGGACCGAGGCGTGGTCGGTCACCCCCCCGGGCTTCGCGCCGTCCACCCTCGCGGATCCGCTGTGTACGCCCACGGCCTCCCGGGTCTACGCGGGAGGCCGGCGCCTGGTGGCCATCTGTGACGGATCCGTGCTCTGGCAGACCACCGAGGACGTCCACGCCACCCGCCTGGTGTTCGACGCGAACCAGACGGTGTACGTCGGTCGGGAGGACGAGCGCATCAGCGCCATCGACGACCAGGGCCGGGTCCTGTGGACCCTCGATCACGGCAACGACGGCGTCGGGGTGGCCATCGACGACGACGGCGTGCTCTACGTCGGCGACCGGAAGGGCACCCTCTTCGCGTACGGGAGCTGAGGAACGTGGCGATCATCCCCAACGGCTTCTACCGTGGCCCGCGCCGCTTCCAGGGCGTCGCCCCGACCAGCGCCTGGGTGATCGGCTGGAAGCTGCAGACCGACGGCGCGATCCACTGCATCCCCGCGCTCGGACCGCAGGGGCGCGTCTATGTCGGCACCAGCAGCCAGTCCCTGTACGCCATCGACACCGACTCCGGCGCGGTGGCCTGGACGTTCGACACGGGGTATCGCATCACCACCAACTCGCCGGTCGTCGACACGGCCGGGAACGTGTACCTCCCCGCTGTGTCGACGATCTCGCTGGCGCCGGACCGCACCGTGCGGTGGGCGGTCGAGCTGGGCGGCGCCGCCCGCAGCTCGGCCTGGCTCGGCTCGCAGAACGACCTGTACGTCACCACATCTGTATGGAATACAGGCGACGTCCCCGCCCTCTTCCGCCTGGACACGGACACCGGCGAGGTCGTCTGGTCGACCCCGTTCCCGGGCCTGCACACCATACAGTCCACGCCGACCGAGGTGGCCGGCGGCATCATCTGCTTCACCGCCGGCGACGGCAAGGTCTACGGCGTCGACAAGACCGACGGCGCTGTACGCGCGGCCTTCCAGGTCGGCGGACGGATGGGCTGCCGGCCGGCCGCCACCGCGAACGGCACGATGGTGTTCGTCATCACGCTGGACGACGGCGGCACAGACAAACTCGTGGCCATCAACACCGGCGTGTTGCCCTGGTCCCTGGCCTGGTCGGTGGCGCCGCCGGGGCAGGCCTCCTCGCCGCTGTCCGAGCCGATCTGCACGCCCGCAGGCCGTCAGGTGTATGCCGGGTTTGACGCGGTGGTCGCCTACGTGGAGGCCCACCCCCTCTGGCAGACCGCGAGCATGGGGGGCGCTCAGCGCATGGCGCTGGATGGCGCCCAGAACCTGCTCTTCGGGCGGCAGGATCTCCACGTCAGCGCGCTCGACGCCAACGGGCAGCTCCTCCAGGACGCCGCGCACGGTGGCTCGGGCGTCGGCCTGGCGGTCGACGACGACGGGGTCGTGTACTTCGGCGACAGCGCGGGTTTTGTCTACGCCATCACCTCTCCCGAGGCCACCCCCGACCGCAGGATCTGAATCAACATGGCGCTCCCCAATGGCTTCTACCGCGGCCCCCGTCGCTTCAACGGCGTCGGCCCCACCACCCTGCCCACCCAGCGCTGGAGCATCCGGACCAGCGGCGAGATCATGTGCTCGCCCGCCATCGCCCCCAACGGGCGGATCTACATCGGCAGCAAGGACAAGAAGCTCTACGCCATCGACACCGACAGCGGCTCGGTGGCCTGGTCCCACGACACACAGTATCCGTTCTACTACAACACCCCTGTGGTCGACGCGGACGGGAACGTCTACGCCCCCGGCTGGAAGACCATGTCCTTCGCCCCGGACGGCACGGTGCGCTGGAGCGTGAAGAAGGGCGGGATCAGCCAGAGCAGCGCGTGGCTGGGCACGGACAACGACCTCTACATCACGACCACCGCGTCACTGGCCACGGACAACCCCACCCTGTACAGGCTGGACACCGCCACCGGTGAGGAGGTCTGGTCGGCCCCCTTCCCCGGCATGCGGGAGATCATGTCCACCCCGGTGGAGGTCGCCGGGGGGCTGATCTGCTTCGCGGGCACCGACGGAAACGTCTACGCCTATGACAAGAGCGACGGCACGCTGCGCGTCACCTTCGCGATCGGCCACCGGATGAAGTGTCGCCCTGGCGTAAGCGCGGACGGCTCGATGGTGTATGTGTGCATGACGGACAACCCGATCGACCAGAACAAGATCGTGGCGCTGAACACGGCCTTCCTGCCCTGGTCCAAGGCCTGGGAGTACTCCCCCGGCGGCATGTACCTCTCCCAGCTCACCGAGCCCATCTACAGCGAGACGTCCCGGCGCGTGTTCGCGGGCTGGTACAAGCTGTTGTGCGTCGCCGGCGGCACGAAGATCTGGGAGACCGACGCGATCGGCTACGGCACCAGGCTGGTGTTCGACGCCAACGAGAACCTGTTCATCGGCCGGGAGGACAAGAAGATCAGCGCCGTCGGGCAGAACGGACAGGTCTACTGGACCCTCGACGGCGGCGGGCTGGGGACGGGCGTGGCGATCGACGACGACGGCGTGATCTACTTCGGCGGCAAGCAGGGGGTGGTGGTCGCCTACGCCGCGCCCTGATCAGAGGCCGAACACGTCGTGGACCGCCTGGTTCCGGTCATCGACCTTCCACTGGGCGTAGTTCAGCAGGAGCTGGTTGTTCGCCGTCTGGTCCTTGCGGACCGTCCGGACGTTGCAGCCGGCTGGAGCCTGGTATCCCCCGAGCGCCGGCGCGGCCTTGGCCCGCACCCGGTCCAGGACCCGGAGGTGGTTCGCCCCGCCGGCCGGGCAGTCCAGGTAGACGATCCAGGACTTCTCCCCCCAGGCCAGCCGGATGCCCCCGGCTGGGGTCGCGGCCTGCCCGGCGGCGACGCGGACCGTGGAGGTGGAGAGGCTCAGGCGCGCGGACATCGAGGGGGTCTTCATGGCAGGAGGGCTCCTTCCTGGGTCGATGAACTCTACCATGTGGGAGCCGCAAGCTACGAGACCTTCACCACCTGGGGATCTCCGCGCCGTCCGGCCTCACGATCCCGTAGTGATCGCCCACGTAGTGGTTCGGCGCGCGTGCCGCCAGCTCCCCGACGTGCGCGATCAGCTCGTCCAGGGTGGCCAGGGCGTAGCGCACGATCAGCTCGTCGGGGATGTTGCCGCCCACCACCGTGCGCACCTGATAGACCACCAGCACCCCGCCCTCCGCCGGGACCAGGTACCAGCCGCCCTCGTTCACCGGGGTGACGATGGCGGTGTCGAAGCCCTCCACGAAGCCGGGCGGCACGTCCTGCAGCGCAGCGTCTCCCCGGGGATCCAGGTCCCAGGTGCGCTCCCAGACCGCCCCTCCGCTGACCGCGTACAGACGCCGGGTGTTCTCGATGATGATGACCCAGTGCCGATCCGAGAAGGGCCGGGGCAGGTCCAGGTGCTGGTAGAGCACCTTGTGGCCGGGTACGGTGCCCGGCAGCCAGGTCTCGCTCAGGCCGGAGACCAGGTCGTCGTGCACGTCGTCCAGCACGCCGACCCAGACCGCGTCGATGGGGTACGGCAGCCAGCCCACCCCCACCGCGCGATCCGCGCCCGCCCCGCCGTCCATGCGGAGCTTGACCACCTCGCCGTCGGCGATGTCCTGCCAGTGCTTCGCGCTGAGCGGCGGCAGCGGGAGCCGCCCCTCGGCCGCGATGACCGGCGTGACCGCCGCCCACGCCGAGGCGAGGGCCTCCGGCGTGGGGGGATCAGCGGCCCAGGCGGCCGTGAGCAGGGACAACCACATACCCCGCAGGGTAACGTCAGCGCGCCGGCCCTGCTCGGCGTCGACGCACCAGGGCCAGGCCGAGCAGCGCCACCATCGCGAACGCGCCGCCCGCCGGGGGCTCCGCGCTGGCGCAGCCGCAGCCGCCGCCGCCCTTGTTCTCGCCGCTCAGGCCCGTGTCGTCGCCGCCGTCGTCCACGTCGTCGGAGGGATCCAGCGGGTCGGTGCCGTTGTCCACCTCGTCGCCGTCGCTGACCCCGCCGCCGTCGGTGTCCGGGTTCAGCGGATCCGTGCCCAGGTCGCGCTCCTCGCCGTCGCTCAGCCCGTCGTCGTCGCTGTCCGGGTTCAGCGGGTCGGTGCCGGCGTCGACCTCGTCGCCGTCGTTCACGCCGTCCCCGTCGGTGTCCGGGTTTTGCGGGTCCGTGCCGTGCTCGTTCTCCTCGGCGTAGTCGGTCAGGCCGTCCCCGTCGGTGTCGGCGAGGTCGTCGGACGGGTCCAGCGGGTCGGTGCCGTCGGTGTTCACCTCGTCCCCGTCGCTGCGCCCGCCGTCGTCGGTGTCGGCGTCCAGGGGGTCGGTGCCGTAGGTCCCCTCCTCCCCGTCGCTGAGGCCGTCGCCGTCGGTGTCCGGGTTCAGCGGATCCGTGCCCAGGCCGCCCTCCTCGGCGTCGCCCACGCCGTCCCCGTCGGTGTCCGGGTTCAGCGGGTCGGTGCCCAGGTCGACCTCCTCGCCGTCGCCGAGGCCGTCGTCGTCGGTGTCCGGGTCGAGGGGGTCGGTGCCCGTCGTGGCCTCCTCCCCGTCCGAGAGGCCGTCGTCATCGGTGTCATCGTCGAGGGGGTCCGTGCCGTTGGCTATCTCGTCGCCGTCGCCCACGCCGTCGCCGTCGGTGTCCCCGAGGCCCGGGTCGGTGCCGGCGTCGACCTCGTCGCAGTCGCTGACCCCGTCGCCGTCGCCGTCCGCGACCAGCGGGTCGGTCCCGTCGATCACCTCGGTGGCGTCGTCGCAGCCGTCGCTGTCCGTGTCGGCGTTGGTGGGGTCGGTGCCGAAGGCGTTCACCTCGTCGCCGTCGCCCAGGCCCTCGCCGTCGGTGTCGGGGTTGGTGGGATCGGTGCCCCAGGTGTTCACCTCGTCCCCGTCGCCCAGGCCGTCAGCGTCTGTGTCGGATTCGAGCGGATCGGTGCCGTGGGTGTTCACCTCGTCGCCGTCGCTCAGGCCATCGCCGTCTGTGTCGCTGTTCAGCGGGTCGGTGCCGTGGGTGTCCACCTCGGCGCCGTCGCTCAGGCCGTCCCCGTCGGTGTCGCTGTTCAGCGGGTCGGTGCCGTGGGTGTCCACCTCGGCGCCGTCCTCCAGGCCGTCGCCGTCGGTGTCGTCGTCCAGCGGGTCGGTGCCGTGGGTGTTGACCTCCTCCCCGTCGTCCAGGCCGTCGTCGTCGGTGTCGTCGTCGGTGTGGTCGGTGCCGTGGGTGAGGATCTCGGCGGCGTCGGTGAGGCCGTCGCCGTCCAGGTCGGCGTCGACCAGGGGGTCGGTGCCGTAGCTGTTCACCTCGTCGCCGTCGCTGAGGCCGTCCCCGTCGGTGTCGCTGTCCAGGGGGTCGGTGCCGTAGCCGTTCAGCTCCGCGCTGTCGTCGAGCCCGTCGCCGTCGGTGTCGGCGTTGGTGGGGTCGGTGCCGCTGGAGTTGATCTCCTGGTTGTCGGAGAGGCCGTCGCCGTCGGTGTCGTTGGTGGTCGGGTCGGTCCCGTGGGTGTTCACCTCGTCGCCGTCGGTCAGCCCGTCCCCGTCGGTGTCGGCGAGGTTCGGATCGCTCTCGCCGCTGTCCACCTGGCCGTCGCCGTCGGCGTCCTCGTCGCCGTCGAGCAGCCCGTCGCCGTCGGTGTCCGGGTTGTCCGGGTCGGTGGTGGTGCTGGGGTCGGCGTCGTTGTAGTTGAGCATGCCGGTGGCGCCCACCTCCACCGAGTCCAGCAGCCCGTCGCCGTCGTCGTCGGCCTCGCTCAGATCGAGCGGGTAGAACTCCACCCCCAGCGGGGCGTTGAGGGCCAGCACCGCGCTGGTGCTGGTGGTGAAGTCCCAGATGTAGACCTCGTGGTTGTTGTAGTCCGCCTCCACCAGCAGCTCGGCGCCGGAGGTGGCGTCGTAGACGTAGTGGGCGCCGTTGTTGCTGCGGGAGCGGTTGGCCGTGCGGGTGGTCAGCGTGCCCAGGGAGGTGGCGGTGCCATACACCGACACGTCGTACAGATCCAGGTCCGTCGCGCTGGAGCCCTGCACGTACAGCTCCTGATTGTCCACGTCCAGGGCGATGGCCTCCTCCCGGGCGCTCTGGATGCCCAGCGAGGTGGCGCTGCCCCAGGTGAAGGACTGGAAGGACTGGCCGTTGAGGTCGTAGACCCGCACGGTGAGGTCCCCGCCCTCGTTGGGCACCGAGTACAGGACGTTGTTCACCGGGTCCCGCACCATCTGGTTCTCATCGGTGCCCGCGTAGCCCGAGATGGCTGCGCCGTTATCCAACACAGTTCCGTAGGTGGCGCCGTAGTCGATGGACCAGGCCCGGATGGTGTTGTCGCCCTCGTGACTGTACAGGAGCCGCCGGAAGGGGTCGATCTCCAGCATGCCCCCGTTGCCCGCGCTGGAGGTGATGTCCAGGGACGACACCCGGGAGAGGTCCGTGGCGTCAAAGGCGTAGATGTTCGAGTTGTTGACGTGCCGGACGTAGAGGACCTGGTTGATCGGGTCGAGCACCACGGAGCTGGTGTTGAAGCCGGGGTTGCCGACGGCGGCCATCACCGAGATGGTGGTGGGGGCGGTCACGTCCACCCCGGCCAGGGAGTCGACGCTGTTGAACGCGCCGTCGTAGCAGCCGATGTAGATGGTGGTGTCCGGGTCGACCGCGAACGCTACGCGCGGGATCACCAGGAGCAGGAGCGTCATCTTGCGCCTCCGGGGAGTCTTCGTGAAAGGTGCCGGGATGTTACCCCGGATTGTCGCCCCCCGCAGGCTCGAACGCCCGCAGGGTGACCGAGATCCGCCGCCCGGCGTAGCGCGCGGCCTTGGGCACCTCGTGGGTCCAGGCGCGGTTCGTGGCCCAGGGGATGACGATGACCGAGCCGTCCCGCGCCTCGACGTCCACGAAGCCGGGGGCGCGCCAGGGGCGCATGCGGAACGCGCGGGTCTCCCCCAAGGAGACCGTCACGATCGGCGTCTCGGGGACCACCCCGACGATGCTGTCGCGGTGGCGGCCGATGTAGTGGCCCTTCGCGCCGTCGTACCAGTTGAGCAGCAGGCCGTTGAGCCGCGGGTCGACGGCCTCGCGGGCCCAGGCCAGCAGCGGCTGGAGGAGCCCCGGGGTGGGCAGCGCCCGGTTGACCCGCCCGGTGTAGTGGTAGTCCGCGCCGTAGGCCTGCTGCCAGCGGGGGGTGCGCACGGGGCGCCCCCCCATCGTGATCTCGTGGAAGTCGTCGGGGTGCACGGCCCACAGGGCCTCGAAGTCGGGCGCCAGGCCGTCCGGCAGCCGACCGATCGCCAGGGCGTGCCCGTCCCCCAGCGGGAAGGTCTCCAGGGTCATACCAGCCTCCACCCGGACCACGTATCGACGACCTGAACATATGTCCAGTTTCCGGGATGTGAGGACGGGCTATGGTGGCGTTCAGGTGAAGGAGTGCCCGTGAACGCGACCCCCGACCAGCTCCGGCCGGACCTGGATGAGTTCTTCGAGGAGCTGGCCGCGCTGGAGGCCGAGCTGCGGGCCTCCCTGGGGCCTGAGGACCTGGCCCACCTGCGGCGCATCGAGCGCTGGGGGCGGGCCTGCACGGCCGCGGGCTGGGCGACCGCCTGGATGGGGCCGAACCCGGCGTCCGCCGCGCTGCTGGCCCTGGGGCGCACCGCCCGGTGGACGACGGTGGCCCACCACGTCAGCCACGGCGGCTACGACCGGCTGCCCCAGGCCCCCGACCGCCTGACCCGCCGGGGCTTCGCCCGGGGCTGGCGGCGGCTGGTGGACTGGCTCGACGTCATCCCCCCCGAGGGCTGGCACGCCGAGCACAACCAGCTCCACCACGCCCGGCTGGGCGAGCACGCCGACCCCGATCTGGTGGAGAAGAACCTCGACTGGCTGCGGGCCTCCGGCCTGCCCCTGCCGGCGCGCTACGCGCTGGTGGGGGTGATGGCCTCGCTCTGGAAGTGGATCTACTACGCCCCCAACACCCTCCAGGAGGGCCTCGCCGCCGCGGCCGGGCCTGGGGCCGAGCGCCGCCCGCTGCTGGACCCGGCGGTGTGGAGCCCCACCTCCCCCGACGGCCGCGCCCTGTGGCGGCGCTGCTTCCTGCCCTACGCGGCGGTGAACTTCGCGGCGCTGCCCGCGCTGTTCGCGCCGCTGGGGCCGGGGGCGGTGGCCAGCGCGGCGACCAACTCCCTGCTGGCCGAGCTGATCACGAACCTCCACACCTTCGTCATCATCACGACCAACCACGTCGGCGACGACGTCTGGGCCTTCGACACCCCGCCCGACTCCCGCGAGGCCTTCGTGCTGCGGCAGATCCTGGGCTCGGTGAACTACCGCACCGGCGGCGACCTCAACGACTTCCTGCACGGCTGGCTGAACTACCAGATCGAGCACCACGTCTGGCCGGACATGTCGATGCTCCAGTACCGCCGCGCCCAGCCCCGGCTCCAGGCGCTGTGCGCGCGGCACGGGGTCCCCTACGTGCAGGAGGGCATCGGGACCCGGCTGCGGAAGACGCTGCGGGTGATGGTGGGGACGGCGGACATGCGGCGGTAGTGACTCTCTCCTGAGTCACGCCTCCTCCAGCGCCTGCGTCAGCTCCACCACCATCGCCACGGCCTCCTCCAGCCGCGCCGAGAGCAGGCCATCGGCCCGCAGGAGCACCTGATCCGGCCCCACCCAGGAGCCCGGCCAGCCGTGCACCACCTCGATGACCCGATGGCACAGCGCCTCGTCGTCCAGCAGGCGGTTGGCGGCGGCGGGGTCCTGGCCCTCGGCGGTGACCAGCATGCGCAGCACCGGGTTGTGCAGGGTCATCGTGCCCTCTCCGGAGCCGCCCCGCAGCACGAGGTCGCCGGGGAGCCGGGTGGCCAGCCGGGCCCGCACCACCGTGCCCAGCCGCCGGGTGCGCGGGGCGTGGCGCAGCTCCACCTCCACGGCCACCCCGTCGACGGTCCCGGCCATCCGCAAGGGGCAGTCCCGGGCGACGCCGCGGGTCAGGGCGTGGGCGTCGGCCAGGCGCCGCCACGGCCCCAGCACCGCGCTGGACACGTCCCCGACCACGTCCACGAGCACGTCCAGGCAGTGCGCCGCGTAGCCCCCCAGCTCCGGGCCGCCCTGGATGGTCAGGCGGTCCCCCTCGATGCGCAGGTGCCCCGCCCACAGGGTCAGCGGGCCCAGCGACCGGGCCAGGGCCTGCACCGAGGCCAGCTCCTCGGCCTCCACCCCCGCGATGCGCAGCACGCCGTCGTCCAGGGAGAGCCCCAGGGCCAGCTCTGCAGGCAGCCGCGCCCAGATCAGCATCTCCGGCAGCGCCCCGGGGGACAGGGTCACGCCGACGTCCACCCCGCGCACCGTGCCGCGCAGCCGCCGGTCGCTGCTCCCGACCCAGTCCAGCCCGTCGCGGCGGGAGAGGTGGTCCAGCTCGGACCAGGCGAGCTGGAACCAGGCCTCCCCCAGGCGGCCCCGCCGCGCCAGGAGCGACGCGGCGACCACCCAGAGCACCGTCGCGGCGAAGGTGATGCCCAACCACACCGTCTACGCACCCCGCGCGGGCAGGCCGAGGTCCTGCAGGATGGCGGCGGCGCGGGCGCGCTGCTCGGCGGCGGCGGGCTGGCCGGCGGCCTCCAGCGCGTCGGCGAGGGCCTCCCGGCTGCGGCACTGCTCGACCGCCTTGCCGGCCTCCTCGAAGATCCGCACGCTCTCCTGGAGATCGGCGATCGGATCACGCCCGGGAGGGCGCACGCGGGCGATGACCCGCAGGGCCAGGCCCACCAGCTCCTGCTGCCCCGCCGCCTCGCCCTGGGCGAGGGCCTCCAGGGCGTCGGCGCAGGCCTCGCGCTGCGCCCCCATGCCCTGGTGGGCCAGGGCCCGGAAGCAGAGCACCTCGGCGAGGAAGGCGATGTAGCCGGTGCGACGGGACTCCTCGACGCAGAGGGTGAGCATGGCCAGGGCCTCGTCGAGGCGGCCCAGGCCCACCATCGCCGCGCCCGCGTTCGCCGTGTAGGTCCAGTCCGGGCGCCCGTCGATCAGGGGCGCCCGGAGCTCGCGGGACCGCTCGTACCAGGACAGGGCGTCCTCGAAGCGCAGCAGGGCCCGCGCGATCTCCCCGAGGGAGTTGCACACCGCCGCCTCCAGAGCGCGGCCCTCCGGCCGACCGGCCACCAGGGTCAGCAGCCGCCGGTACGCCCGCTCGGCCTCTGCGAACCGCCCGGCGAACTCGTGCCCGATGCCGAGCTGGCGCAGCGCCGCCGCCTGGGCGCCCGGGTCCCCGGAGCGCTCGGCCACCGCCACCGCCTGCGCCGCCAGGGTGAGGATCGCGGGGCCGTCCCCCCGGTGGTAGGCCAGGTACGCCCGCGCGGCCAGGGCGTGGGCTTCCAGGACGAGGTCCCCGTCCCGCCGGGCCAGGGCGACGCGCTGGCGCTCGCGCTCGTCGGCCTCCTGGATGCGCCCCAGGCTGCGCAGCAGGCCGGCGGCCTCGTGCAGCGCCTCCGGCGCCACCCCGTCGTGCGCGGCCGCCCGGGTGAAGAGGTCCAGCGCCTCGTCGTTGGCGTACACCCCGGCCGCCCGGCGCGCGGCCTCCAGCCAGAGGGGCGCGGCCCGCGCGAGGTCCCCGGCCTCGGCGTAGTGCCAGGCCAATTCGGCGGCCGGCGCCTCCCGGGCCGCCAGGGCCTCGGCGATCTTGAGGTGCAGGGCGCGGCGCCGCTCCCGCAGCATCGTGTCCGCGATGACCTCGCGCATCAGCACCTGGCTGACCCGGTAGGTGCCGTCGGCCTGCGGCTCCAGCTCCCCGGCGGCCTCCAGGGCCTGCCAGGGGTCGGCGGCCGGGCCCAGCATCGCGTCCACGAAGCCCCGGTCGATGTCCCCCCGGAGCAGCGCGGCGACCTCCAGCCGGGCCCGCGCCTGGGGGGGCAGCCGGTCGTAGCGGGCCAGCAGCAGCGAGCGCAGCGACGCCGGCACGGCCCCCGCCGACAGCCCGGAGCGCAGGAAGGCCTCCACGAAGAGGGGCACCCCCTGGCTGCGGCGCACCACCGCGTCGACCACCTCGGCGGCCGGCGCGCCCGCGCCGACCAGCGCGTCCACCAGCGCCCGGGTCTCCGGCTCCGAGAGCGGCGCCAGGTGCAGCCGGGCGACCCGGGCCTCACCCCCGAGGGTGTCCACCAGCGCGTCGGACACCGGGACCCGGGCGGTGAGGAACAGCCGCAGGGGCAGGCCCTCGGCCAGGGTGAGCGTGCGCCCCAGCAGGGCCAGGCTGGAGGGGTCGGCCAGGTGGACGTCGTCGAGGATGAGCAGGCGGGGGGCGCGCGCGCAGGCCCGCCGCAGCAGGGCCTCCACCGCGTCCAGGATCTCGCCGCGCCGCTGCTCCGCGCTGCCGGTGGCCAGAGCGCTGCCGGCCCCCGCGGCGACCTCCTCCAGGAGCAGCGGCGAGGGCTCCCCCAGGCTCTCCCGCACCGCCGCGATCAGCGTGGCCCAGGCCTGGTAGGGCGTGGTCCGGCCGTAGGGCAGCGCGCGGCCCCGGTGGATCGCCATGCCGGGGTGGGCCCGTTGGAGGCCCTCTCCGGCTTCGACGGCCAGGCGCGACTTGCCCACCCCGGCGCGCCCCTCGATGAGCACCCCGGCGCGCGGGCCCTGCCAGGCGGCCTCGACCAGCCAGGCCCGCTCGGCCTCCCGACCCACCATGGGGCTGAGCGCGGGCGCGGACTTGGGGCTCCGCACCCCACGCAGCCGAAAGAGCTGTACCTCCGCCCGTTTTCCCTTGACCGCGATCTCGCCGAGCGCCAGCACGTCCGCCGCCGGTCCGGCCAGGGCGCGGGTCTTGTCGCAGAGCAGCACCTCGCCGCCCCGGGCCAGATCGCACAGCCGGGCGGCCACGTTCACGGTGTTGCCCATGACGGTGTAGCGGGCCGCCTCCCCCACCCCGACGCGCCCGGCGACCACAAGCCCCGTGGCCACGCCGATGTGCAGCCGCAGCGCCGGACGCACCCCCAGCTCCCGCTCGACGACCTCGTCGACGGTGGGGCCGATGCGGGCCAGGGCCTCGGCCACCCGCAGGGCGCGCTCGGCGTCGTCCTCGTGGGCCCGGGGGGCGCCGAACACGACCATCGCGGCGTCGCCGATGTACTTGTCCACGAAGCCGTCAAAGCGCCGGACCACCGCCCCGACCCGGGCGAACAGGGCGTTCATCATCCAGGTGAGCTGCTCGGGGTCGTGGCGCTCGGCCAGCCCGGTGAACCCGGAGACGTCGGCGAACATCACCGTGGCCACACGACGCTCTCCACGGTGGGCGGTCCCCGCCTCCGCCTGACCCTCCAGCACGATCCCGCAGGAGGGGCAGAAGCGGAAGCGTGGCTCGATCGCCTCACCACAGCTCGCGCAATCCATCGCGCATATCCTATCGACTGCGTTAGCTTGCCCGCCATGCGCCTCCGGATCCAGCCCCTTCTGGTCCTGCTCGGCCCGGCCTGCGACGGCGACCCGCCCGCCGTCGTGCCCGACCGGGAGCCCTGCGCCCACCACGAGCCTCTGCGCAGCCTGTGGTGGGGCGATCTGCACGTCCACACCGCCGCGTCCTTCGACGCCTGGACCTACGACATCCGGGTGGAGGCCGAGGACGCCTGGGCCTTCGCCAAGGGGGAGACCGTCATGCTGCCCCCGCTGGACGCCAGCGGCGCGGGCACCCGCCCGGCGCGCCTGGACCGCCCCCTGGACTTCGCCGCGCTGACCGACCACGCCGAGTACCTGGGCGAGGTCAGCGCCTGCACCGACCCCACCTCGCCGGCCTGGGATGCCCAGCCCTGTCAGGACTACCGCGAGGCCAACGCCCAGGCGGTGCGCCGCTTCGGGGTGCTGCTGAGCGACCCGGAGCCGCAGCGCTTCGCGGAGATCTGCGAGGGCGCGGTGGACTGCCTGGGCCTGGCCACCAGCGCCTGGCGCCGCGCCCGGGACGCCGCCGAGGCCGCCTACGACCGCAGCGCGGACTGCTCCTTCACCGCGCTGCACGGCTACGAGTGGTCGGGCACCCCCAACGTCGCAAACCACCACCGCAACGTCATCTTCCGCTCGTCCAAGGTGCCCGGCACCCCCACCTCCTACTTCGAGGAGCCCACCGCGCGGGGCCTGTGGCAGGCGCTGGAGCGGGACTGCCGCGGCGACTGCGCGGTCCTGGCCATCCCCCACAACACCAACGCCAGCAACGGCCAGCTCTTCCAGCTCGACGTGCCGGTGGACGCCGACCCCGCCGCCGAGGCTGCGTTCCGCGCCCGCATGGAGCCGCTGATCGAGGTCTACCAGCACAAGGCCGACAGCGAGTGCCGCGACGGCCTGTCGGGCATCCTGGGGGAGCCCGACGAGCAGTGCGCGTTCGAGAAGTGGCGCCGGGGCCCGGTGGAGGACTGCGGGGACACCCCGGGCGCGGGCGGCCTGACCGCCAACGGCTGCGTGCATCGCCTGGACTTCCTGCGGGGCATCCTGCTGGAGGGGCTGCGCTACGAGCTGGACCTGGGCGTCAACCCCTTCACGCTGGGGGTCATCGCCTCCACCGACACCCACAGCGGCACGCCGGGGCTGGTGCGGGAGCAGGACTACCGCGGGCACCTGGGCAACGTGGAGGACGACGTGTCCGAGCGCCTGGCCGAGCCGGGCCTGAACCCGGGGGGCATCGTGAACAGCCCGGGGGGCCTGGTCGCGGTGTGGGCCGAGGAGAACAGCCGCGAGGCCATCTTCGACGCCCTGTCCCGCCGCGAGGTCTACGGCACCAGCGGCCCGCGCATCCCGGTGCGCTTCTTCGGCGGGGTGGACCTGGACCCGGACCTCTGCCAGGACCCCGACTGGCTGGAGAAGGTCGACGCGGCGGCCGTGCCCATGGGCGGGCGGCTGGCGGCCGACGGTGCGCCCTCCTTCCTGGTCCACGCCCTGGCCGACCCGGGCACCGCCACCTTCCCGGGCCAGTCGTTGGAGCGGATCCAGATCATCAAGGGTTGGATTGATGATCAAGGAGATGCGCGAATAGAGGTGATCGACGTCGCGGGCGAGGCCGGCGTGGGCGGCGTGGACCCCGACACCTGCGACCTCATGGACGGCGGCGCGGCGTCACTGTGCGCGATGTGGACCGACCCGGACTGGGACGCGGACGCGCCGACCTTCTACTACGCCCGGGTGCTGGAGGCCCCGACGTGTCGGTGGAGCTGGCGGGACTGCCTGTCCCTGCCCGAGGACGAGCGGCCGGGGACGTGCTGGGACGAGACGCCCAGGTTCGTGCAGGAGCGGGCGTGGACGAGCCCGATCCAGGTGCGGGGAAGCTGAGGCCGATCTGCACAGCATCGCCACAGAGCGCCGGTACGGTGGGGCATGCCTCACCTCACCCCGCTCCGCGTCATCGGCCTCGGCGTCGCCCTGGCGCTGGCCTTCGTCGGCTTCGTGCACTTCGGCGACAATCGCGCGGCGGTGCGCTGGCATCACGGCTTCTGGCTGCCATGGAGCGCCAGCGACATCGACTTCCGCACGCGCGCGGACTTCATCCGGCTCACGGACGACCTGGCGACCACTTCATTCACGTTGCCCAGGGCCACGTTCGAGCGGATGGTGCTGTCGATGGGCTGCCACCAGTGCCCGCTGGATGACTTCTGCGGCGCGCCGGAGACCGAGGTCCACTTCCCCTATCACGGCGACTGTCCTTCGCCGATCGCGGACTGGCTGTTCATCCGGGGGGAGGTGGACCCGGAGGAGCCTGCGCGGGTGAGGGGCAGGCTGCGGACGGACTGGACCTGACGAGCGCGTCACGGCCGCAGGATCCGCACCTCCCCGTCAAACCCCCCGTCCCGAAGGCGCGACACAGTCAGCGGGTGGGGCCCGGCGTGGATGACCAGGTCCCCCTCGCTCAGCAGGCCGTCGCCGTCCGCGTCCCGGTACAACGCCCCGATGTGCTGGAAGCCCCGGGCCCCCGGGTAGCGCACCGCGATGACGTCGCCCGGCTTGATCTGCTCCCCCCAGCGCAGCGGGTCCTCCGCGTCGCCACCGGAGAGGGTGGTCTTCGCGACGGCGGGCCAGCGGTCCATCAGCATCGCGACGTTGTAGTTCTTCTCCAGCTTCTGGCCGCGCCAGCGGTGCTCGGCGGCCACCAGGGCGTCGGCGCAGTCCACGCCGATGTAGTGCTCGCTCTGGCGGGTGACGGAGCCGAACAGCCCGGGGACGTTGAAGAACGAGGTCAGGTAGCCCAGGTAGCTGTCGTCCTGGCGCACCGAGACCCGGAACACGTCGGGCGTCAGGCCGTAGGCGTCCACGTCCTCGATGCCCGGGGAGCGCCGGGTCTCGCCGTTGACCTCCACCTCGGCCTGGAGCCAGAAGCTGCCCAGGCTCCGGTGGTGGTAGGGCGAGCCCCAGGGGTCGGCCAGCAGGTGGCTCTGCCCGCCGGCCTCGAACAGCGTCACCTGCCACTGGCCGGCGAAGGCCTCGACCTCCACTCGTTTGTATTCAATGGTGTCCAGCCCGACCCACTTGTAGGGCTCCGGCTCCCACGGGTGGTTGGCGTTCTTGTACAGAGGCGCCAGGTTCGGGAAGATCTGGTACCACCGGATGGTGGCGTCGGGGATCTCTGCGACGCGGGCCTCCACCGCCTGTCCGTACACCGGGGAGCGGGCCCCGGACTTCCAGGCGCCGTCGTCGACGCGGGCGGCGATGGAGAGGGGTGCGGCGGCGGCGGTCAGCGACAGCAGGGCGAGCAGGGCGACGGACATGGCACCTCCGGGGGGCTTGGACACCGGGGGGCGGCGGGGTGTTCCGCGCTCTATCCCCGCACGACCACCACCGCGCGGCCCGACGGCGTGGTCGCCGAATCGGTGGTCACGCGCTCCGACAGCCGGGGCAGACCCGGCCGACGGTCGAAGATGACGAGCCAGCCGGCGTCCAGGCCAGGCGTCGTGGCGCAGCGGACCTGACCGGTCCCCTCGCCCCATGCTACGTTCCGTCCATGCGATTCGTCCCCCTGACCCTGCTCCTCACGGCCTGTCCGTCCCCCTCGACGGACTGCACGCCGGCCTCCATCACGCCCACCGGGGACCTCGCCCAGGATCTCGTCGGCACCTTCGGATCCTGGGGCATCGACAGCCCGGTCTACTACGTGTTCGAGGCCAGCGGCGCCTGGTGCTGGGTCGAGGCCCCGAACATCTACGCCACCACCGGTCTCCAAGGCGAGGGGCAGTGGACCCTGGACGGCGACCTCCTGACCATCGAGGAGGACAACGAGGACGGCGTCCCCTACGTGATGGAGCTGGGGGTCGCCACGGTGGACGCCGACACCCTCACCGTGGACAGCGACGGCGCGCGGCAGCACCCCAGGGTGACCTGCACGGGGTACGGGTTCTGAGGACCTGCCGGCCGCTGCCTGTCTACGTCAGCTCAACCCGGGTCAGCGCCATCGGCCGGTCCAGCGCGGTCAGGTCGACGCCGGCCTTCATGGCCGCCAGCACCCCGGCTGCCTCAAAGTAGCTCCGCACGCGGATCAGCTGACCCGGCGCCCACGGGAGGCGGTCGAGGTCATTCCGCATGAGGTTGGTGTTCTCGGTGACCGCGATCACCGTCATGCCCTGCACGAGGGCGGCCAGCACCGGCAGGCCGATGCAACCGTCGGGGGTGACCAGGACGTCCAGGTCCTCGGCGTGCAGCTCGCCCGGCTGGTGGAAGTCCCGCGGGGGGATGACGCGCGGCGCGTTGTGCAGGCCCTTGAGGACACAGAACAGGAAGGTCTCGGAGATCGCCTCGGCGGCCTTGCGGGGCTCCGCCTGGCCGAACTCGGCGGTCAGGAGCCCCAGGTGGCACAGGGTGGGCGCGTGCGCGGTGGGCACGTCGAGCACGGTGGACAGCGCGTGGGTGAGCGCCGCCTCGACGCCGCCCCAGGGGTTCGCGCCCTCCCCGTGGTAGTAGGCCAGGTTCAGCTCCACCGAGTCCATCTCGGAGGTGATCCGGGTCGCGAGCGCGACGGCGTCGTAGCGGTCCCGCTGAGACACGAGCAGCTCGACGAGGCCCTCCAGCTTTCCGATCCGGCCCGTCGCCCGCCCTGACGTCGCGTAGGCCATCTGCATCTCCAGGCCCTCGGCCAGGACCACGACGCGCGGGCAGTCCAGGCCCAGCGTGGCCCGGGCGCCGGAGACACAGTTGACCACCTGGTCGAGCACCTTGTCTCCGTCGTCCCGCGCCTCGGTCACCAGCAGGACCCGGTTCCGCCGGACCGTGCGCAGTCCGATGGAGCCCATCATCAGCCGGCAGATGAGGCTGCCCTCGACGTAGAGCGCGTTGGCGGGCTGCTCGTTGATGTCGCTGGCGTTCACGACGTTCGGGTGGAGCACCAGGGTGTCACAGACCGCGCCCAGGACCTTCGCAGCGGGGGTCGCGTCCCCCGCGTGGCCGCCGATTGCACAGTCGACCCCGGTGGGGATGATCATCACGGCGTTGAACGATCCACCACGGGCGCCACTACGCTGGCGGAACTGGAAGATCGAAGGGAATTCCTGAACCTGCGCGGGCGGATCTGTGATGGCCTCGACCTCACACACAAACCCGGTGGGGGTGGTCCGCACAGACGCGAAGCGCAGCGGGATGCGTCCAGCGCCGCAGCGCTCCTCGACCTCCAGGCGCAGCCCATCAAACCCCCCGTCCAGTGCGAGCGAGGGGAGCTGGAATTCAACCGTCGAAACGTCCACGAATCCTCCGTGGCGTCGGGCCAGACGCGATGAAGACCTAGCGTAGGCACTGCCGGAGCGTGGGTCAACCTGCGGGCGCGCGTTTTCTCCCGCATGGGCAGATTCTGGTCTCTGGCTCCCGGAAACGACCCCGAGGCGCCGCCCGGTCCGTCCGGCGGCCGGTCGGTCCCTTGGTGCCGTGGGGGGAGACGGGGGGCGCATGCGGCGACGGGGGATGGCGGCGGAGGGCGGTCAGGCCCGGCCTCGGCTGGAGAGCGTCGAGGCAGGACGGCCCGGAGGCTGTGAAGCAGAGCGAGGGGTTCGGCCTGGTGCCTTGTCAAGCCGGCTTTGACGGGTTGGTGACGGATCGATCAGGGTCGTCCATCACGGACTCCAAGATCTGAAGGTCCATCCAGGACAGACAGAGCCCTCGAAGAGATCGGAGGTTCCCGAATCGGATCGACGCGTGGGCGCGATGAAATCTCGGCGTCCCTTGCAGGCCTGCCCATATTTTCCTGGACAACAAGTACCTCAACGGCATCCTCGCGGTCACGCGTCGATACGTCGCGTGTATCACCGATTCTCCGAGACCTCTGTCCCACTCGTCCCGGATCCATGAAACACAAGTCGGATCGCCCAGAACAAGCGATCCCCCGCCGCGTTGAGATATGCCGTCGTTGCCCGAGCCTCTTCCAGGACAGGCCTGAGAGGAGGCGACGGCACCGGTCCGGCCCAATCGATGAAAACCCGAGCCGTTCCGGTTGGACAACGACGGCGAGGGACATCATGGCCGGAACGAAGCGAGTTGTCACACAGGCGCGTGGGAAGACGGAGAGATTGCCGGACGTTCTGGGGCCAGCGGCGTTGGAGCTGCTGGCGCTGAGCGAGTCGGGTGTGCTGGAGGAGGTGGGTCGTCGCCTCCGCGTGGTCCGCGAAGGGGGATACGTGGGGTTGGACGTGTTCATCTTCCTGGTGAGCTACTTCTACTGCGGGGAGAACGTGGGGCTGCGGGCGTTCTACGAGCGGGCCCGAGAGGCGAAGAAGGAGCTGGCAGCGCTCGGGGGGCGACGCAGCCTGATGACGCCGTCGTCAGTGTCGCGGCTGCTGAGCGCGGTGGAGGCCGCTTCGGTGCGGAAGCTGTCGAGCTGGCTGCTCGTCGAGGCCTCCGGGGTGCTGGACGTGCTGCGTCACCCCTGGGTGCAGACGCGGGACGCGCGGGGCGAGGGCTGGCATGTGTTCGAGCGAGACGGACGGGTCCACGCGTTGCGGCACCGGGCGTTGCCCGAGGATGAGACACGCCCAGCGGCGCGTCGTCGCAGCGATGACATCGCGGCGCCGGGGTACAGCGGGCGGAAGCGCGGTGATGTCCAGGTCCACCGCACGGTGCTCCAGCACGGAGGGAGCGGCGCCTACCTGAACCTGCGCATCGCCCCCGGGAACGGCGAGCGCCGCACGGAGCTGGCCGCAGATCTGGCGGTGCTCCGTGGCGTGGTCGCGCAGCTCGGGGTGTCGCCGAAGCGTACGCTGCTGCGCATGGATGGGGAGTTCGGCTGGGTCCCCTCCTTGAGCCTGGTGCGGGAGGCGGGCATTCCCTGCATCACACGGATCACCCGACCGGGTCTCCTGGACCAGCTGGATGTGCGCCGTCGGCTGGTGGAAGGGACCTGGTGTCGGGTGCCCGACAGCGGCTCAGGGCCCATGCGCTCGGCGATGGACCTCGGGCTGGTCACGCTGCGCCCTGACCGCGCCAGCGTCCGGGAGGACGGCACGCCCTTCGAGCCCATCGAGCTTCGTGCGGTGGTCAGCCGCTACCCGCGCGAGGGGAGCGCGGAGCATGGCCGGGTCATCGAAGGCTGGCAGTACGAGCTCTTCGCGGCGATGGACCTGGAGGCGGACGCCTGGCCGGCGCCGGACGTCGTGGCGATGTACTTCGGGCGCAGCAGCCAGGAGAACCGTTTCATCCAGGAAGATCGGGAGGTCCACCTCCAGCGCATCTTCAGCTACTGCGCGGCGGGACAGGAGCTGGCGACCCTCATCGGCCTGTTCACCTGGAACCGAGCCCTCGCCTGCGGCTTCAAGATGGCCCCGCCCCCCGAGGAGATGCCGAAGCAGCCCCCGCGCAGAGACGAGACCGACCCTCGACCGGTGCCCGAGACCACCGCCACCGTGGAGGCGGTGCCCCAGCCCCAACCACCTCCCCCGGACCTCCTCGCCCAGACACAGGAGGCGTTGGACCACGCCAACGCGGCCCTCGCCGAGCTGACCGACGCCCTCGACTGGAATCACCTGCTACGGCGCAGAGTCGGCGGGTGGCGCTATCTCACCGGCGAAGGCCTCCTGGCTTGCCCGGCCAACCGCCGCCTGGCGCCCACCTCCGTGGGGTCCATGTCGCGCTCCCGGAAGATGCGTATCCACTACATCGCGTCAGCAGGGACCTGCACCGACTGCCCCCGCCGCGCCGGATGCCTGAACTCCGTGCGCCCGGGCGCCACCAAGCTCACCTGCTTCCTCGTCGCTCCAGACGTGGCCCTCCCCATCCAGGAACGCTTGCAGACCGTCCACCTGCTGCGCAGGAAGCTCCGCTCCGTCGACGCCATGACCAACCCACCCCCCAACCGGGACCGACGGCCACCCAAGGGGACACCCTTGCCGCTCCGTCCCTGCGAAGACGTGAGCCCTGGGGCCTACGCAACCGACGGGCCCTTCCTCGCGCCTGCTGTCGCACGCCGACGCTTCCGGGAGGCCTCTCGACAACTACAGGTTCGCGTGCGCCTCCATCTCCCGGCGGTCCCCAAGCCCAACCCCCTCTTCCTGCCCTCGGCAAGCCAGAGGCAGCGACGACGCCTCTCCTGGCAGGCGCGCACCGAGCGCTATGCGTTGCCCGACGGCTCGGACTTGGAGGTCGTCATCGAGGCAAAAGCCGAGGTCCTCCGACGCTTGGGGCTACCGGTCAGCGGCAGCGCGGCGGCTTGATGATGCTGAAGTTGTTGATGGAATCATGGTTCCGGATCGAGTGGGTCTGTCTGCCCGTGACGGGCCTTCGAAACTTGGAGTCCGTGATGGACGACCCTGATCGATCCGCCACCAAATCATCAAAGGCGGCTTGACAAGCGAATCGCTGTGGTCTTGCCGGTCTGGCGGGGGCCGTAGGCGGTGAAGCAGGACTGGCGATCGACGAGCCGGCGCAGCTTGGGGGGCTGTCGCAGTCGAGCAGGGTTCCATCGTGTTCCCCCAGCCATTGCCTCCATCGCCGGCCACCGTTATCTACCCCGGGTCTCGCTTCGACAGGTCAGTGTGGGCGGGCCTCTGGCCATTCCGCGCCCCCGGGTGCGGACCTCGTTGAAGATGAGTCTTTGACCTTGTCTTGCGAGGTCGACTCAACTCCCACCCGCCCTGCGGGGCGAGGCACTTGAGCAGAAAATCTTCTGAGTATTTGATTTTGTTTTTTCAATTTTCTGTGCCGATCAGCTACTACCGGATATGCTCGCTCACCATGATGGAGAGTCCAAGTTCTGAGTTTTTGAATAGGGATCCATTCCGGGGCTGGCCGGGTGGCGCTCCCAGGCTTGACACCTGCGGAGTGGAGGTCCGGTTCCCTCAGCTCCATGTTCCCCTGAGCGCGCCGTGCGCTCTCCCCATGAAACCAAAGCGGGACCGGCCCGTGTCACAACCACGAACCGGCCCCTGAAGGATCAGCACAATGCCTGCCAACCCCTCTCCCCTCCCATCTAACGACCTGCGCGGCGACATCGCCAGCCTGCGCGCCGACATCGACGCCCTCGACCGCCTCGCCGAGCCCCTGGACGCCGCCCTGCGCGACGCCCGCGCGGCCCTCGACGCCCTCAACGCCCGTCTCGGTGATCCCACCGCTACCCGCGCCGCGCTCCGCCAGGCCTGCGTCGCCGTGGGCGGGGTGTCCGCCACCGTCGACGCCATGCACCGCCTCCAGGCCACCGCCCGGCGCACCGCCCTGGAGCTGTCGGCCTGAGCCCTCGGCGCGCGTCGCTCGTACGGCGCGCGCCGATACTTTTTTGATCACACTTCCCCGCCGGCCGCCACTTGCAGGTGACCGCACCCCCGGGCTATTCCCCCCGCGACCCAGCGGGGGACGCCAGGATCGGCCTCGGAGGTGCAGGACGCGATGACCCGCGCACCCGGAGAGCCCACATGCCCGACACCCTGAGCTTCGAGACCCTGTCCGCCGCCGTCGCCAGCGCCGCCGCCGTGCGCGCCGTCACCCGGCTCCAGCCCGCTGGCGGCCCCGGCGACAAGCTGTTCCCGCCCACCTACGCCGTCGACGACGCCGCCGACACCCGCTACGCCTTCGAAGAGCGCGTGCTCGACGGCCAGCCGGTGACCTGCGTGCTGCTGGACTCGGTGGCCTCCCAGGCCAACCGCATGGAGGAGGCCCTGTTCGACGCCTGGGAGGACGGCGAGTTGGCCTTCCCCGTGGTGCTGGTCGACTTCACCGAGGAGCCCGGCCTGGCCGACCTCGACCGCGTCAGCGCCCTGCACGCCCCCCACCGCATCGCCGACGCGCTGCTGCGCGACAGCCTGCTGGACGGCGTGCCCTTCCGCAAGAGCCCGCTGGGCCAGGCGTTCACCGACGCCCGCGTGCGCCACGCCACCGCGATGTACCAGGCCTGCCCCACGGCGCTGATCTTCGGGGTGTGGGACTCCACCGGGCCCAAGGGCGGCCTGGGCGCCAAGTTCCAGCGCGCCCTGGTCTCCGAGATCGTCGGGGTCCACGCCCAGGACGGCGTCAAGGTCAGCAGCCGCATCGACCCCGCCGCCATCCAGCGCGGCGTGGCGGTCTACACCGACAAGGACGATCCCAGCGACTGGACCATCGAGGGGGCCCAGGCGAAGACAGACGGCAAGGGCAACCCCGAGCCGTTCAGCCGCAAGGGCAGCGAGGGCAAGGGCCGCCCCTCGGCCATCAACCACGGCAACATCGCCCCCAGCATCGACCCCAAGGCCGGCGGGGTGACGGTGGACCACGCCCTCCAGACCACCGTGCTGTCCCTGCCCGCGCTGCGCCGCCTGCGCTTCCAGGACGACTGTGCGGGGAACCCGCTGCCCCGCGAGGCCCGCAAGGCCGCCGCCCACGCCGCCCACACCGCCCTCGCCGCCCTCGCCCTGGCCGCAGTGGTCCACGCCCGAAGCCGCGGCTTCGACCTGCGCTCCCGCTCCCTGCTGGTCCCGGAGGGCCCCTTCGAGCTGGAGGTCCTCCCCGCAGACGGCGGCGCCCCGGTTCGCTACACGCTGACCCCGGCGCAGGCCAACGCCCTGGTCGAGCGCGCCAACGCGGCGGCGACGGCGGCGGGCATGGGCTGGACCGCCGAGCCCGTCGTGCTGCGCCCCGCGCCCAAGCTGGCCGACCTCATCCGGGCAAGCCGCGACCTGGCCGCCGACGCGGACGACGACGCATGATCGCCCTCGAGGTCAGCTTCCTGACCGGCCGCTGCGTGGCGACCCGCTACCACGACCGCGACCGCGCCGAGTGGCCGCCCCACCCCGCCCGGGTGTTCTCCGCCCTGGTCGCCACCCACACCGAGGACCCCGACGCCGTCGAGGCCGAGCGCGCCGCGCTGGCCTGGCTGGAGCGCCAACCGCCCCCGGCCATCTGCGCGACCGAGGCCAGCGAGCGGGGCGCGCGCCCCGTCACCCTGCCCGCGCTCGACCCCCAGGCCGACGCGCAGCACCAAGGCACCACGGTCTTCGTGCCGGTGAACGACACCACCGTGGTCCGCGACAACCCCCGCCAGGCCGCGCGCCGCGTGCCCGCCCCCAGCGCCGGGGATGTGCGGGCGGCCCTCCAGGTCACCCCCGAGCGCCGCGTGCGCCAGCCCCGCAGCTTCCCCTCGGTCACCCCACACGATCCCGTCGTACACCTGGTGTGGCCCGAGGCCCCGCCCCCGCCTGTCCGCGCGGCCCTCGACGCGCTGGCCCGGCGGGTGGTGCGGGTCGGCCACTCCGCCTCCCTGGTGCGCTGCCGCTGGGTGGACGAGGCCCCCGAGCCGACCTGGGTCCCCGACCCGGCCGGCGAGACCCTGCTGCGCTGCGTCACCGAGGGCCAGCTCGACTGGCTGGAGCAGGAGTTCCAGGCCGCCCCCTTCGCCGAGGGCAGGGTGCTGCCCTTCCGCCCCCAGCGCTACCGCCGCGCCGGATCTGTGTCGGATCGCTGGATCCCGGCCAGCCTCTTCGACCCGCAGTGGGTGGTGCTGCGGCGCCGGGCGGGCCCTCGGCTGCCCTCCACCTGGGCGGTCACGCTCGCCACCGCGGTCCGGGACGCCCTGATGGAGCACGGGGATCAGCCCCCGCCCGCGCTCATCAGCGGGCACGCCCCGGGCGGCGGGCCGTCCCCCGAGCCCCACCTGGCCGTGCTCCCCCTGCCCTTCGTCGGCCGAAAGCACGCCGACGGCCGCGTCCTGGGGGTGGCCCTGGCCCTGCCCCGGGGGGCCGACCCCCGCCCGCTGCACCGGGCCCTCGGGGGGTGGCAGCGCGACGGCTTCGAGGTCCGGCTCGGACGCCCCGGCGTGCTCAAGCTGGAGCTGGTGGAGGACTGGGCGGGCTGGAACCTGGCCGCCCCGGCGTGGTGCCGACCGGCGCGCCGCTGGGTCACCGCCACGCCCATCGCCCTGGATCGCAACCCCGGCGATCTGCACGCCCGCGACCCGGACCGGGCCGCCGCCGCCTGCGCCGAAGCCCAGCGCCTCATCGCCAACGCCTGCACCCACATCGGGCTTCCCTGCCCCGCCCGGGTGGTGCTTCACTTCTCCGCGTCGCTCGTCGGCGGGGCCAGGGCCCGCGCCTTCCCGCCCTACCCGCGCCAGCAGGACCGCCTCCAGCGGGTCAAGGTCCACGCCGAGCTGGTGTTCGACGCGCCGGTGCGCGGCCCGGTGGTGCTGGGCGCCGGGCGGTTCCTGGGCCTGGGGCTGTGCCGCCCGATGGAGGACGACGATGCTCAGGGCTGAGGACTTCCCGAGGTTCTTCCAGGAGCTGAGCGGACATCCGCCCTACCTCTGGCAGACCCGGCTGGCCGAGACTGTGTTGAATGAGGGCTGGCCGGACACCCTGGATCTGCCCACCGGCACCGGCAAGACCGCCACCCTGGACATCGCCGTGTTCGCGATGGCCCTCCAGGCGCACGCCCCCCGCCGGGTGCTGATGGTGGTGGACCGCCGGCTCATCGTGGATCAGGCGTTTGAGCGCGCCAAGGCCATCGCAGAGGCGCTCGAAGGAGCCGCTGACGGTGTGCTCGCCCAGGTCCGCGAGGCCCTCTGTGCGCGGTGTGGCGGCGAGGTCCCCCTGGAGGTCGCCGTCCTGCGCGGCGGGATCGCCCGCGACGACGGCTGGGCCCGCACCCCCGACCAGCCGCTGATCGCGGTCTCCACGGTGGATCAGGTGGGCTCGCGGCTCCTGTTCCGCGGCTACGGGGTGTCCCCCTCGATGCGCCCCATCCACGCGGGGCTGTTGTCCCACGACACCCTGCTGCTGCTCGACGAGGTCCACCTCTCCCAGCCCTTCGCCGACACGCTGACGCAGCTCACCGCCGGGCACCTGTCCGGCGCCCGCGCGCTGAGCGTGGTGCGCATGTCCGCGACCCCCGGGGACGCCCCGGCGGCCTTCCGCCTGGCGCCCCCCGAGCGCGCGCAGCTCGACGCCATCGTCAACGCGCCGAAGCCGGTCACCCGGACCGAGGTGCGGGTGCGTCGGGGGGACGACCCGATGGAGGCGGTGGCCCGGGAGGCCGCCCGCCAGGCCCAGGCCCTCCGCGCGCAGGGCGCTCGCGTCATCGGCGTGGTGGTCAACCGGGTGGACTGCGCCCGGCGGACGTGGCGGATCCTCCAGCGCGAGGGGGACGCCGCGCTGCTGACCGGCCGCATGCGCCCCCTGGATCGGGACGACCGGGCGGCCGAGCTGCTGCCCCGGGTCTGCGCTGGGCGGGACCGCGCCCGGGACACCCCTCTGTACGTGGTGGCCACCCAGTGCATCGAGGCGGGCGCGGATGTGGACTTCGACGCCCTGGTGACCGAGTGCGCCAGCGTCGACGCCCTGCGCCAGCGCTTCGGCCGCCTGAACCGGCGCGGGGACCTGCCGACGTGCGCGGGGGTCATCCTGATGCGCCGCGACCAGCGCACCGGGGAGGACCCGGTCTACGGCGAGGCCCTGGCCGCCACCTGGAGCTGGCTGGAGGCCCACGACGTCGATGACTTCGGCGTCACAGCGATCGAGCAGGCGCTGATCGGCGCTCCATCGGAGCTGCGGCCGGCGGCGCGCACCTCCCCCCGGCTGCTGCCGGCCTACGTGAGGCTGCTCAGCCAGACCCGCCCCGCCCCGGTGCACGACCCCGAGGTCGCGTTGTGGCTGCACGGCCCCCAGGAGCACGCCCCCGACGTGCAGATCATCTGGCGCGCGGACGTCACCGAGCAGGCCCTGCGCTCGGGGGGGTCGGAGGCGCTTCAGGACCTCCTCGGGCGGCTGACCGCCTGCCCCCCCTCCCCCCTGGAGGCCCTGAGCGTGAGCGCGGCGGCGGCCTGGGCCTGGCTGTGTGGGCGCCCCGGGCCGCAGCTCAGCGACGTGGAGGGCCAGCGCTTCGAGGCCATCCGAGGCCAGCAGCGCCGCCCGGCCCTGCTCTGGCGCGGCGAGGACTCCAGCGTGCTGACCCGCTACCCCCCGCCGGGCGCGACGCTGATCGTGCCCGCCACCTACGGGGGCCTGGAGGCCGGGACCTGGGCGCCGGACGCCACCGCGCCGGTCCCCGACCTGGGGGACCGCGCACAGTGGGCGCGCTGGGGGCAGCCCGTGCTGCGCCTTCACCTCGACGTGCTGGTGAATCAGGTGGACCCTGCCCTGCTCCTCAGCATGCCCACCCCGGGGGCCTGGATCGACCCGGACGACGACCCCGACGAGGAGATCGCCGCGTGGCTGGAGCGGCTCCGGAGGGCCCTGTCTCCGGGCTGGCTGCTGAACCTGGTCATGGCCCTCGGCGGAGGGTGGCAGCGCGTATCCCACACAGACGGCGCCAAGGAGCGCAGCTACACCCTGGTCGGCCAGCACGCCGGCCGCGCGGGCCGCTTCACCTCCGAGGACGACAGCTCGGTCCACACCGGCCAGGAGGTCTCCCTGGCGCAGCACTCCGGGGACGTGCGCGCCCAGGTGCAGGATTTCGCCCGGCACCTGGGTCTCCCCGCGCAGGACGCCGAGGATCTGGCCCTGGCGGCCTGGCTGCACGATCTCGGCAAGGCGGACCCTCGGTTCCAGCGCCTGCTCGCGGGGGGCAGCGCGGTCGCGGCGGCGCTCAAGCCCGCGCCGCTGGCCAAGTCCGCCACGCGCCCCGGCGACCAGGCGGCCCGGCGCCGGGCGTGGCAGCAGAGCGGCCTGCCCCGGGGCTTCCGCCACGAATTGGTCTCCCACGCCCTGATCGCGGACAGCCCGCTGCTGGACGCCGCCCACGACCGGGAGCTGGTGCTGCACCTCGTGGCCAGCCACCACGGCCACTGCCGCCCGCTGGCCCCGCCGGTGCCCGACCCCGAGGCCCCGCCGGTGGCGGTGTCCCACGACGGCGCGATGCTGCGGGCGGCGGGCGACCACGGGCTGGCCCGGGTCGACAGCGGGCTGGCCGAGCGCTTCGAGCGCCTGAACCAGCGATATGGGCCCTGGGGCCTGGCCTGGCGGGAGGCCATCCTGCGGCTGGCCGACCACCGGGCGAGCGAGGGAGGTGAGCGATGAGTGCGGGAGGTATGCGATGAATGGAGCCACGCTGCGCGGGCTGGACGGCGCCAACCCCCTGGGCTTCCTGGCCGCCCTGGGCGCGCTCGACGCGCTGGGCGCAGGCGCGCGCCTGAGCTGGCGCAACCAGGGTCGATGGCACCCGGTCTTCCACGACGTCGGGTCGATCGAGGACATCGTCGAGGCGCTGGCGCGCGACCTGCGCTCCTGGGACGACGATCCGACCCTGCTGCTCCGCTACCGGAAGCCCAACGGCAAGGAGGTGGGCGACCTCAAGCCGCCGCCTGCGGACTTCCTCGCCTACCTGACCGGGCTCAAGGGCGAGCGCGCCCTGGCCTTCGCCGCGGCCTTCGCCACCGAGACCGCCACCGACAACAACGGCAACACCAAGCCCACCGCCCTGCACTTCACCGCCGGCCAGCAGCTCTTCCTGGACATGGTCCTCCAGCTCCAGCGCGGGGTGACCGCCGAGGACCTCACCCGGGCCATCCAGGGGCCGTGGACCCGCGCCTCCAAGCTGCCCAGCCTGAGCTGGGACGCGACGGTGTACCGGGCCTGGGCGCTGCGGGCCTCGGACCCCTCCAAGGAGAAGCGGGGCAGCGAGCCGGGCGCGGAGTGGCTGGCCTTCCGGGGACTGTGCTTCTTCCCGACCGTGCCCATCGGACGCCGGGTCTTCACCACCTGCGTGAGCGGGCGGTGGAAGACGGGGCGGATGCGGTGGCCCCTGTGGGACGTCCCGGCGGCCGCCCCGACGGTGCGAGCCCTGCTCACCACGCTCAACCTCACGACGCTCAATAGCGAACAGCGTTCGGTATTGAACATCCCGGTGGTCTTCGAGGCCGCCATCCAACGCAGCGACCAGGGGGGGTACGGGAGCTTCTCGCCCGCTCGGGTCCTCTGAACGCCCCGCGAGGGGGGGAGAACCATGACCGACACCACACAGACACCCTTGATCCCGGTCCGCATGCTCAACGAGTGGGTGTACTGCCCGCGCCTGTTCGCGCTGGAGTGGCTCAACAACGAGTGGGCGGACAACGCCGACACCGCGCGGGGGCGCCGGGTCCACAAGCGGGTGGACCGCCCCGACGACCGGTCCATCCCGGACGCAGGCGAGGTCCGCAGCGTGTACCTGGGGGACGACGCGCTGGGGCTGGTCGCGAAGATCGATCTGGTCGAGGCCGACGGCGGCGCGGTGGTCCCGGTGGACTACAAGAAGGGCAAGCCCGCGCCGAACGCCCACGGCGCGTGGGACCCCGAGCGGGTGCAGGTCTGCGCCCAGGGCCTGCTGCTGCGGGCCCACGGCTACCGCTGCGACCACGGGATCCTGTACTTCGCGGGGGCGAAGCGGCGGGTGGAGGTGCCGATGAGCGAGGCGCTGATCGCGCAGACCCTGGCGGCGCGGGACCAGGCGCGGGCGGTGGTCGAGGCCAACACGCTGCCGCCCCCGCTGGTGGACAGCCCCAAGTGTCCGCGCTGCTCCCTGGTGGGCATCTGCCTGCCGGACGAGGGCAACCTGCTCGCGGGCAAGGGCGAGGCGGTGCGCCCGCTGACCCCGCAGCGGGACGACGGGCTGCCGCTGTACGCGCAGATGTTCGGGGGGCGGCTGGCCAAGGATGCCGAGGAGATCGTCATCTCGGAGCAGGGCGAGGTGAAGGGGCGGGTGCGCCTGGCGGAGACCAGCCGGGTGGTGGTCATGGGCAACGTCACGGTCACCACGCCCTTGCTCCGCGAGCTGGCGGAGCGGGACATCCCGGTGGCCTTCCACAGCTACGGGGGCTGGCTGTACGGCAGCTTCACGCCCAGCCACGGGCGCAACGTGATCGCGCGCATGGCCCAGCACCGGGCGGCGAACGATGACGTACAGTCGCTGGCCTTCGCGCGCGCCTTCGTGCGCAGCAAGATCCTCAACGGCCGGGTGCTGCTGCGCCGGAACGGCGAAGGCGTGTCGACGGAGACCCTGGGGCGGCTCAAGGAGCTGGCGGCCCAGGCCGCCGAGGCGCCAAGCGTGCCCAGCCTGATGGGGGTGGAGGGGGTGGCGGCGCGGCTGTACTTCCAGTCGTTCACCCGCATGCTCAAGGGGCCGCTCCAGGAGGTGTTCCGGATGGACGGGCGCAGCCGGCGGCCGCCCCGGGACCCGGTCAACGCGCTCCTGAGCTTCGCGTATGCCTGCCTGACCCGCGAGCTGACCCACATCACGGCGGGCATCGGTCTGGATCCGTATGTGGGCTATCTGCACCAGCCCCGCTGCGGCCGGCCCGCGCTGGCCCTGGACCTGATGGAGGAGTTCCGCCCGGTGATCTCGGACTCGGTGGTGATCAACGCGATCAACAACCAGGTGGTCACCGAGGGGGACTTCATCGTGCGCCCGACGGGGGTGGCGTTGACGAAGAAGGGGCGCGGGGCGTTCCTGCGGGTGTTGGAGCGGCGCATGGACGAGGTGGCGACGCACCCGGTGCTGGGCACGCGGCTGAGCTACCGGCGCATCCTGGAGGTGCAGGCCCGCCTGCTGGCCAAGGTGCTGACCGGCGAGCTGGACGCCTACCCCGAGTACCGTGTCCGATGACCCGGGGTCCACGGCTGTACCTGGTGTGCTACGACATCGGCGACCCCAAGCGGCTGCGCAACGTGTGGAAGATCATGCGCGGCCGGGGGGAGCGGGTGCAGTATTCGGTGTACCGCTGCGTGCTCTCGCCGCTCCAACTGGAGCAGCTCGAGGACGTGCTGGAGTCCATCGTCCACGCGCAGGAGGATCAGGTGTTGATCGTGCCGCTGGGGCACGCCGAGAAGAAGCGGAGCTGGCGTATGTACACGCTGGGTCGGCCGCTGCCCGAGCCCGAGCGGACCGTGCAGGTGTTCTGATGGGGCTTGTGCGCCCCGGGTACCGTACGGTAGTCTCCACGGGCTTCGGTTCGTGAGGTCTTTGACATGCGCTGCGAGCGGTCCGGTGGGCGCCCGTCCCCCGGGGGGCGCTCGCGGTGCCCATCAAACCTTGGATATCGTGGATGGCACCGGTGAAGAGGCCGGGCCTGTCGTGGCCGGAAGCGGGTCGAAATCAGGACCGCTCGCAAACCGCTTCCATGAGGCCGTGTTCATCGGGATCGTAGAGCGAGCGGTCTCTTCCGGCGTTCTTCGCCGGACATCATTGAAGCTCGCGAATCCGCGTGTCACTGACTCGCCCCGCGTCGTCTCTTCCGGCGTTCTTCGCCGGACATCATTGAAGCGAGCTGATCCGGGTTCAAGCTGACCTTTACGACCCGCGTCTCTTCCGGCGTTCTTCGCCGGACATCATTGAAGCAAAGGGCGCACGCGCGTCGTCAGCGGCATAGATCGAGGTCTCTTCCGGCGTTCTTCGCCGGACATCATTGAAGCACCCTCGATGGATGAGGGACGTTCCGGCCGTCCTCGTCTCTTCCGGCGTTCTTCGCCGGACATCATTGAAGCCTGCCATTGCAGGGCGTGGTCCTGGGTGTCGAAGGCCGTCTCTTCCGGCGTTCTTCGCCGGACATCATTGAAGCTCCGTCAACGTGGAGAGTGCCGTTTCAAAGTCGAAATCGTCTCTTCCGGCGTTCTTCGCCGGACATCATTGAAGCTCCGACGCCCTCTCCCAGGTCATCCAGGGCGAAGGGGTCTCTTCCGGCGTTCTTCGCCGGACATCATTGAAGCCGGCCCTACCACGACCAGGTCATGAGCAAGATGCAGGCGTCTCTTCCGGCGTTCTTCGCCGGACATCATTGAAGCGCGATCGTGGTCCACCCGTCAGCGAATAGAGCTGCGGTCTCTTCCGGCGTTCTTCGCCGGACATCATTGAAGCAAGTCGACGCGGGCGTCGCTGTGCATCCGGGTACGAGTCTCTTCCGGCGTTCTTCGCCGGACATCATTGAAGCTGGAAGGTGTGGGCGGAGCCCGGCGGGCAGGTTGTGGTCTCTTCCGGCGTTCTTCGCCGGACATCATTGAAGCCAGAGCTGGACGGCCTGCCGCAGGACCTCCTGGCTGGTCTCTTCCGGCGTTCTTCGCCGGACATCATTGAAGCGCCATGGTCCTGGTGCTTGACCCACGGAAGGAAAGGTCTCTTCCGGCGTTCTTCGCCGGACATCATTGAAGCCGCCTGGGGTTGGCCGCCCTGCGTTCCTCGCTGTGGAGTCTCTTCCGGCGTTCTTCGCCGGACATCATTGAAGCGCGAGGTACCGGCCCACCCGGTGGCCGGCCGCCCTGGTCTCTTCCGGCGTTCTTCGCCGGACATCATTGAAGCCGCGCCCCGCCCAGCCCCTACATGGAGGTCAGCCATGTCTCTTCCGGCGTTCTTCGCCGGACATCATTGAAGCCTGGGTGGCTGCGCTGGGGGGCTTCATCCCCGGCCGTCTCTTCCGGCGTTCTTCGCCGGACATCATTGAAGCGGGGGTGCTTGCGGCGGCGGCGGCCGCGAGCCCCAGTCTCTTCCGGCGTTCTTCGCCGGACATCATTGAAGCCAGAACCAGAAGGCCCTGGAGCACCAGGAGCGGGATGTCTCTTCCGGCGTTCTTCGCCGGACATCATTGAAGCAGCCCTATCGCCGCGGGGTCTGCCTACTCACCAGAGGGTCTCTTCCGGCGTTCTTCGCCGGACATCATTGAAGCCTGCCGCTGACGATGACGTCCACCTCCTCGGTCGCTGTCTCTTCCGGCGTTCTTCGCCGGACATCATTGAAGCGATGGGCGGGGAGCCGGTCCCGTTGACGAGGGGCTCGTCTCTTCCGGCGTTCTTCGCCGGACATCATTGAAGCGGGGGTGCTTGCGGCGGCGGCGGCCGCGAGCCCCACGTCTCTTCCGGCGTTCTTCGCCGGACATCATTGAAGCGTGAGCGTCCTGGACACGACGGTCACCGTCACCCTGGGCGTCTCTTCCGGCGTTCTTCGCCGGACATCATTGAAGCCCGGACCTGGAGAACGCGCTGCGCGGCGGGTCCATCGTCTCTTCCGGCGTTCTTCGCCGGACATCATTGAAGCTGGCGCAACGCGGGAGCGTGCGCAGGCGCGGGAGCGTCTCTTCCGGCGTTCTTCGCCGGACATCATTGAAGCTAGTAGACCTCATCCACGTAGCACCTCCTGGAGGAGTCTCTTCCGGCGTTCTTCGCCGGACATCATTGAAGCGCCCACATGAGGGTGGGCCGCCCATGGTGCCGTGTCGTCTCTTCCGGCGTTCTTCGCCGGACATCATTGAAGCAGGCTCAACTCGACGACGCCGCCGGTCGAGCTACGGAGGTCTCTTCCGGCGTTCTTCGCCGGACATCATTGAAGCTGGCCGGGTCACGTCGCCGTCGTGCTGGTGCCGGGGGTCTCTTCCGGCGTTCTTCGCCGGACATCATTGAAGCCCGGTCTCGGCGGTGCTGACCCCGGTTCCCCGCGAGTCTCTTCCGGCGTTCTTCGCCGGACATCATTGAAGCAGCATGCCCCCCATCCCCGCGATGGAGGGGGGCTCCCCGTCTCTTCCGGCGTTCTTCGCCGGACATCATTGAAGCCGAGGCTCGCGGCGCTGTCCAACCTCGCGGGGCTCAGTCTCTTCCGGCGTTCTTCGCCGGACATCATTGAAGCGACGTCGACCTGCTCATCAGCATGTTCCTCTACGTGCTTGTCTCTTCCGGCGTTCTTCGCCGGACATCATTGAAGCAGCCGCGCTCGCGTGCACGTCGGACAGTGCCGTGAGTCTCTTCCGGCGTTCTTCGCCGGACATCATTGAAGCGGCCGGGGGTGGGCCACCGTCTTTCCCCTTCTGGAGTCTCTTCCGGCGTTCTTCGCCGGACATCATTGAAGCTCGTCGAGGCCCTGCCGGGCGAGCTGCTCAAGGGCAGCGTCTCTTCCGGCGTTCTTCGCCGGACATCATTGAAGCAAGTTGTCGACGGTGCTGGCCTCCAGCGCAAGCGCCGTCTCTTCCGGCGTTCTTCGCCGGACATCATTGAAGCAACGTGGGCGATGCTGTCCAGAACACCGCTGCGCTCAGTCTCTTCCGGCGTTCTTCGCCGGACATCATTGAAGCCGGGCCTACGGCCACGGGAGCACCGAGCAGGTGCTGTCTCTTCCGGCGTTCTTCGCCGGACATCATTGAAGCACCTGGTCGAGGAGGGCATCCCTCAGGGGGCGCTCCCGTCTCTTCCGGCGTTCTTCGCCGGACATCATTGAAGCGGTGCGATCCGGCCGCTCCACCGCCATCCCCAGCAGCGTCTCTTCCGGCGTTCTTCGCCGGACATCATTGAAGCCGCATGGAGAAGCCGAGCCCACGAGACCGGTAGGGTGGTCTCTTCCGGCGTTCTTCGCCGGACATCATTGAAGCCCATGAAAAGACGGGATGCAACGATAAAATGAACGGAGTCTCTTCCGGCGTTCTTCGCCGGACATCATTGAAGCGTCGAAGGGGTCGTCAACACCATCCTCCCCGAGGCGGGTCTCTTCCGGCGTTCTTCGCCGGACATCATTGAAGCAAGTCCGACGCGGTCTCGACCACTGCCACGTCAACCACGTCTCTTCCGGCGTTCTTCGCCGGACATCATTGAAGCACGTTGATCATCACCGGCGTCCGGCTGTGGCTGGAAACGTCTCTTCCGGCGTTCTTCGCCGGACATCATTGAAGCAGGGCGGCGTCGTCGCCGGGGTTGTCCACGGCGTAGAGCGTCTCTTCCGGCGTTCTTCGCCGGACATCATTGAAGCGTCCCAGCCCACGTAACGCAAGGGGATACGATGGTAGAGGTCTCTTCCGGCGTTCTTCGCCGGACATCATTGAAGCACATATACAATGTCTTCTTCTGGCACGATGTCCAACAGTCTCTTCCGGCGTTCTTCGCCGGACATCATTGAAGCAGGACGACGGACACCCATTCGACCGGGGCCCCGGCGGTCTCTTCCGGCGTTCTTCGCCGGACATCATTGAAGCACCAACGGCGTCCTCACCCCAAGCGGGGAGCTGCTGGAGAGTCTCTTCCGGCGTTCTTCGCCGGACATCATTGAAGCAGCGATCGCCTCGCCAAAGCTGGGAAGGATGTATCGGGTCTCTTCCGGCGTTCTTCGCCGGACATCATTGAAGCCCCTGTCCCGCCACGTACTGCGCGATGAAGTCCTGGAAGTCTCTTCCGGCGTATCCCCTCAGTCCCGGCATCTTCCGAGCTTGATCCGCCCATGTGAGGAGTCTTCTCCCAACCAAGGAGAAGCCCATGTCAACGATGCTCCCGCCCGACGCCGTCGGGGACCACATGTACCAGATCGCGCTGCTGGCCGAGCAGGTGGAGGTAGAGGCGGAGGCGGTGCTGTCGAGCGAGGAGGAGTTGGAGCAACTGTTGCACATCGGCGGTGTGCTGGCGCTGGTGCGGGTGCTGGGTGCGGAGGCGCGCTCGCTGAGCGCGAGCATCCTGGAGGGCCGAAGGAGCGAGCCCGAGGAGATGGAGGAGTAGACGATGCCCCAGCATGCAACAGTGGCGCGGTGGAGCGTGCTGATCGACGCACAGGAGGCCTCGGGTCAGAGCGTGCGTGAGTTCGCGGAGTCGCGAGGTCTGAACCCGTCGACGCTGGCCTGGTGGCGCTGGAAGCTGGAGCGAACCCGGGGTCGCGCCGCGGAGCGCTCTCCGTTTCTGGAGCTCGTGGTGGATGAGCCCACCGGGACGGGTGTGGTCCTGCTGGAGATCAGGGGCCTGGGTGTCCAGGTCCAGGTGACCCGGGACACTGATCTCGCGTGGCTGCGCGAGGTGCTGGAGGCGCTGTGCTGATCACGGCCCCGACGCGCATCCTGGTGGCCCGGGAGGCGGTGGATTTTCGGAAGCAGATCGATGGTCTGGCGGCGCTGTGTGAGGTGGAGCTGCGGGAGAGTCCGCTGGATGGCACGTTGTTTGTGTTCCGTAACCGGCGGAACACCGCGCTGAAGATGCTCATCTGGACGCACGGGGGCTTCCTGCTTCTGTACAAGAAGTTGGAGCGGGGGAGGTTTCGCTGGCCCGAGATGAGCGCCGATCGACGACGCATCACCTCGGCCGAGTTGGCCGCGCTGCTCGAGGGGATCGACCTCTCGCGCTGTCGTCGTCTGGGTCGCTGGAACCCGAAGACGGGTGTTGAATCTGTACGGGATACGGGGTAGAGGGGGTCATGACCGGCTTGGCCCAGATCCTCGATGAGAACCGCCGCCTGCGCGCACAGCTTGACGCTCAGCGGGCGCACTTTGAAGCCCAGATCGCGGAGAAGGAGCAGGAGTTGAGCGCCCAGCGGGCGGAGCTGGCCCGGCGCGACGTCATGGTCGACGCCCTCAAGGCCCGCGCCGACCAGCTCGAGCAGCACCTCGCGTGGCTCAAGCTCAAGGCCCGTCGCCCGGCTTCGGAGCGCTTCGTGCCCGAGGGCCAGGGAGAGCTTCCCTTCCCCAGCGACGTCGAGGCGCCGCCGCGCATGCCCGTGCCCGATTCGGTCGAGGAGGGCGAGCCGAGTACGCCCGCGCGCGGCCGTCGGGCCAAGCGACGTCCGAAGCGGCGACGGCGTGAGGACTTCAAGCACCTGCCCTCCCGAACCGTGACCTGTCCGGCTGACCCGGGCGCGGCTTGCGTCCGCTGCGGCGGCGCGCTCCAGGTGATCGGTCAGGCCGAGTCGTTCCGTATCGAATGGGTCCCCGGCCACTTCATCGTCGAGGACGTCGTCCGTGACAAGTGCGCCTGTCCGAAGTGTCCGCAAGAGGGCGTGCTCACCGTCCCGGGGCCCTACCTGCTCGACCGTGCGCTCTGCGGAGATGCCCTGCTGGCCCGGGTCATCGTCGACAAGTTCGCGGATCACCTCCCGCTGCACCGTCAGGCCCGACGCATGCAGCGCGAGGGCTTCGAGGTCCACACCAACACCCTCGCCGGATGGATCCAGCAGGGTGCCGACGCCTTGAGGCCGCTCGTGCGTGCCCTCCGCTTGGGCCTGCTCGCCGGGAGCTTCCTGCTGGGCGACGACACCGGCCTGCCCGTCCAGGACGGCTCGGACGGCGCGCTGCGAAAGGGCCGGATGTGGGCGTTCACCGATCAGGAGCATGTGTTCTACGCCTTCACCGACTCCAAGGCGGGCGTCTTCCCCGCCGACCTCCTCGCCGGCTTCCAAGGAGACCTCCTCCTCGTCGACGGCGGCTCCGAGTTCAACCGCGTCGTCCGCAACCTGGGCCTCGAGCGCGCCGGCTGCTGGTCTCATCTGCGCCGTTACTTCTTCGAGGCCCTCGCCTACCACCCCGCCGAGGCCGGGCTCGCCCTGGGGACCGTACGGGATCTCTTCTGCCTGGAGCGAGAGCTCGCCGGGCTCACCCCCGAGGAGCGACGCGTCCAACGCCAGGCCCGCGCCAAGCCCCTCGTCGACGGCCTCTTCCGCTGGTGCCGAGAGATGTCGGCCTTCATACGCCCGGCGTCCAAGCTCGGAAACGCCCTCACCTACGCCCTGAATCAAGAGTCCGCCATGCGCGTCTACCTCGACCACGGCGAGCTCCCCATGCACAACAACCTCACCGAGTTGATGCTCCGACAGCCCGTCGTCGGTCGAAAGAACTGGCTCTTCGCCGGCTCAGCCGGCGGCGCCAAGGCCGCCGCCGATCTGTACTCGCTCATCGGAACCTGCTTCCTCCAGGGCATCGATCCTCACACCTACCTGGTCGACGTCTTCAAGCGACTGCCGACCCACCCGATCCGTCGCATCGCTGAGCTGCTGCCGCGGGCGTGGAGGCTTGAGCGAGAAGGTCACATGGCGACGCCGTCGGGGCTATGACCGTTCGCCGGGTGGATACCTTCCGGCGTTCTTCGCCGGACATCATTGAAGCCCCTGTCCCGCCACGTACTGCGCGATGAAGGTACATCCTCGCCCCACCCAGCCTCGCCACCCCCCTGACTCCGTGTGACCTCCCCCATCCCCGTGGATGAGGAGGTCCCCGATGCCCGACACCGCCGAGTCACTCCGCGCGCTGCTGGCCGAGACACGCGGCCGCCGTGGCTTTCCCCCCGAGGTCCGTGCCCTCGCGACGGCGTGGATGCGTACGGAGCACGAGGCGGGCGCAGACTGGAAGGCGCTGGGGGCGGCGCTGGGGATCAGCCGGACGTCAGCACGCAACTGGGTGCGCGGTGAGGCGCCTCGTCGACGAACAAAGAAGAGGCGAAAGGGGGGCAGGACGCGCCCGGTCGAGGCGCCCGGAGGCTTCCTGCCCGTGGCGGTGGAGCCCGAGGCGCCAGCCCGCGCGGCGGCCACGCTGATCACGCCTGGAGGCTACCGGGTCGAGGGCCTGACGGTGGACGAGCTGGCCGCGCTGCTGCGGGTGCTCGGATGATCGGGCTGACGTCAGGGGTGCGGGTGTGGGCGCGGGCGTGCCCGACGGACCTGCGGTTGGGGTTCGCGGGGCTGGCGGGGCTGGTCCAGCAGGAGATGGGGCGGGAGCTGGTGTCGGGGGAGCTGTTCCTGTTCGTGTCGAGACGGAGGACGTCCGCGAAGATCCTGCACTGGGACGGGACGGGGCTGTGTCTGTACAGCAAGCGACTGGCCGGCCGGCGGCGATTCGCGGCGCTGTGGGAGCGCGCGGAGCGCGGTCAGGTGCGGCTGACGATGGCCGAGCTGGCGCTGTTCCTGGAGGGGGCAGAGGTCAGCCGGCGGCGAGCGTCAAGGTTGTCGATCATTCGCTGATTGTATTGCTTTAAATTGTGCAATTGGTTACATATGTGGGCATGAAGCCTGCGCCTGTTCGCTCCAACACCCCCCCGGATCTCCAGACTCTGCTGCGCGACCTCGCGGCCGCCGAGGCCCGCGCGGCGGAAGCCGAGGCGTTCGCGGACGCGGCGCGGCAGCGCGCCGACGACGCCGAGGCCCGCGCCGAGCTCCTCGACGTGAAGGTGCAGGCCCAGGAGAAGCTGCTCACCGCGTCGATGGCGCAGATCGCCTCGCTGACCCGTCGCCTGGCCGAGGCGACCAGCCGCCCCGAGCAGCTGGCCCTGGAGTTCGAGATGCGCGCGGTCCAGCGCCGGCTCGCGGATCTGCAGCGCGAGCGCTTCGGGCAGACCTCCGAACGGCGCGGCCGCCCCGAGGGGAGCCCGCCCAAGGCGAAGCCCGAGCCGAAGCCGAAGACGGGCCACGGTCCCACGCCCCAGCCGGACCTGGAGCGTGTCCCACAGATGCACCTGCTCGATCAGGCTGATCAGGTCTGCCCCCGCTGCGCGCCTCCTCGTCCGCTGGAGCCCTGGGTCGGCAAGACCTCCGACGCCGAAGAGGTCACCGTCATCGAGCGCACGTTCCGGATCACGGTGCACAGACGACAGCTCTATCGCTGCGGGGGCTGTGGCCACATCGAGACCGCGCTGGGGCCGCCTCGGCTCATCCCCGGCGGGCGCTACGCCCCCGAGTTCGCCGTCGCCGTCGCCGCCGACAAGTACGTCAACGCCCAGCCCCTGGCCAGCCAGGTGCGCGAGATGGCCGACCAGGGGCTCCGCGTCACGACACAGACGCTGTGGGAGCACTTCCGGTCTGGAGGACCAGGCGCTCTACGTGCTGATGCTGCCCACCTACCTCATGCTCCAGAAGCAGATCCTCGATCAGGACGTCGTCTTCGTCGACGAGACCTCCTGGCGCCTCATGAAGAAGGGCGGCACCCGCCGCTGGTGGGTGTGGGCGCTCACCGACGGTCGGCGCGCCTTCTTCCAGCTCGCCCCGACCCGAGGCCAGGCTGCCGCCCGGGAACTCCTCCAGGACTACGACGGCGTGGTCATGGCCGACCGCTATGTCGTCTACGAGGCGCTGGAGAAGGAGCGCTCCCGCAACGGCGGCCAGCAGACTGTGCTCCGCCTCGACGACGACACCCCCCTGCTGCTCCCCACCCCGGACTACGACCTCGCCGCGTGCTGGATGCACGGACGCAGGGGCTTCGTCAAGGCCGAGCGGCACGGCGAGCCAGACGCCGACACCGCCCTGGATCTCATCGCAGAGCTCTACGCCGTCGAAGCCCTCGCCCGAGAGCAGGTCGCCGACATCGTCGACCCCGAACAACGCCAGGCCGCCCTCCTCGACGCCCGGCGCGTGCTCCGGGGCACCCGCTCCCGGCCCGTCCTCCAACGCCTCCGCGCCTGGCTCGATCAGGTCGTCGCCGTGCCCACCCTGCCCCTCGACAAGGCCGTCCGCTGGCTCGACAACGGCTGGACCCAGCTCATCCGCTTCCTCGATGATCCCCGTATCCCCCTCGACAACGGCCTCGCCGAGCGCGTCATCCGAGGCGTCGTCCTCGGCCGCAAGACCTACGCCGGCTCCCGCTCCGAGAAGGGCGCCCAAGTGGCTGCGCTCTTCTACAGCATCGTCGAGAGCTGCCGCCTGGAGGGCGTCGACCCCAGGGCCTTCATGAACGAAGCCGCCCGCAGGGCCCTCCTGGAGCGCGACGCTGCCTTCCTCCCCGAGGACTTCAAGCGGATGCTCGACGCCAACGGCTGAATTGGGCGGCTGAGGGCGGGGCGAGACGACCATCGGCCGCATGTAGGTCGGGGGACGGGCTCGTGGGAGGGGTGGTGGGGCGAGGATGTACTCTCTTCCGGCGTTCTTCGCCGGACATCCATGCCTTGCCACTTAGGCTGAGACTTCAGGTTCATCGATCCTTCTCGCTGAACGCCTGCCGTTTGGCTGCATGAGCAAGGATGATCGCCTACTCTCGACGGGCTATGCCCCCTCCTTCCCGGAGGTTCGAGATGCAGGTTGCTCAGGTTCAGGAGCTGTTCGAGGCTGTCTTTCCCGTGGACTTCATCGAGTCTGAGGCAGCCCGGCTGGGCGTCCAGGTTCGGCAGCGCCATCTGCGCGTCGCCGAGTTGGTGGTGTCGCTGGTGCTGATGGGAGGGTCCCCGGAGGCCGGGCGCATCAGCGCGGCGGTGCGTGACTACTACCAGCGCGGCAATCCCGAGGTGGTGCGCAGCGCGTCGTCGAAGTGGTTCGATGAGGAGTTGCTCGCGTTGATGACGGCTCTCTCGGCCCGAGCCCGTGAGCATGTGCGAGGCATGCCCCTCCATCTGCCTGGAATCCTGGCGGGTCGAAGGGACTGGCGCGCCTTCGACTCAACGACGGTGAAGCTCGACAAGCGGCTCACCGAGGTCTGGCCGGGGGCGGGTGACTACGCCGCCCTCAAGGTCCACAAGGAGCTCTCGCTGGGCTGTGAGAACGTCGTCGACTACCACATCAGCCCAGCCAAGGAGCACGACGCCCCTCACCTCTGTATCGATGAACACAGGCGAGGCACGGGGCTCATCGTCGACCTCGGCTACGTCAGCCACAAGCTGTTCCGGTCGTGCGATGCCCACGATGTCCACCTCGTCGTGCGCCTCAAGGAAGGCTGGAAGCTCCGGCTGGACGACTCGATCACGGCCGGGGAGTCCATCGCATGGCTCGCTGACGAGGAGCAGGTCGATCTGCTCGCCGCTGGGGACTGTACGCTGCGCGATCTCCCACAGAAGGAGATGGACATCGACGTGCGGTTCGGGCCGGAGGACGACCCGATTCATGCCCGGCTGGTTGTCTTCGAGACCCGAAGCGGCTGGGGCTACCTCCTCACCAACGTCCCCCGCGAGACCCACACCGGCGCCGAGGTGGCGATGCTGTATCGCCTCCGTTGGAGTGTTGAGCTTCAGAACAAACTCGCGAAGACCGGGTGCCAACTCGATGAGATCACTGCTCAAACTGCCGTGCCGGCCGAGATCCTCGTCCACGCCGCCATGATCGCCTCCATCCTCGCCAACGCCGTCGCCCACCTCGAGCACCTCGACCAGGGCCTCGTCGGGGAGACATGTCGCAAGATGAAGAGCCCACCCCTGCATGCCATGCTTGTCTGGAAGTGCATCACCACGGCGGCCTACAACCTCGCGACCCTCCTCGTCGCACCCGAGGACACACCCATGACCTGGGACCGGATGGCCCGCTTCCTCCGACACGGAGGCCAGGACCCCAACTGGAAGAGCAAGCCCAGCGCCATCGACCAGGTCAAGGGGCGGACCGCCTCTGGTCGGGCCTGGAAGGACCTCGCGGGCCGGCGGCGGCGGCGTGTGGCTTAAGTGATCAGGCATGGCCGGACATCATTGAAGCTCGGTGATCCACGAGCAGCAGATCGAACAGCCTCCCGAGTCTCTTCCGGCGTTCTTCGCCGGACATCATTGAAGCGTGAGCGGGCACACGGTAGAACTGTGCGAGCAGCACGGTCTCTTCCGGCGTTCTTCGCCGGACATCATTGAAGCCTCTCTAGGGACGTGGCTGCCATCCCTGGCCAGCCTGTCTCTTCCGGCGTTCTTCGCCGGACATCATTGAAGCCGACCGATGTGGAAGAGTCTCCCCTCCAGCCCACGACGTCTCTTCCGGCGTTCTTCGCCGGACATCATTGAAGCCTATTCCTGCAGGTCGGCACCAACCCCACCAACGTCGTCTCTTCCGGCGTTCTTCGCCGGACATCATTGAAGCAGCGTGGGGAAGACGGTGACGTTGCGGAGCGGCTGGTCTCTTCCGGCGTTCTTCGCCGGACATCATTGAAGCGCAAATGCAGCTTCCGGGGCAGGTGTCTGGCCTCTGGTCTCTTCCGGCGTTCTTCGCCGGACATCATTGAAGCGAAGATTGCTACTGCATGCTCGACTTCTCCGAGGGGGGTCTCTTCCGGCGTTCTTCGCCGGACATCATTGAAGCGTGTTCGTACCTGTTGACGCCTGCGACCCCTATGCGGTGTCTCTTCCGGCGTTCTTCGCCGGACATCATTGAAGCAGCTTGCCCCGGTGGCAGAGCAGGCACCCACGCGCCTGACGTCTCTTCCGGCGTTCTTCGCCGGACATCATTGAAGCAAACTTTTAAATCCAGTATAGAAGTTGCAAGGAATAGTAGTCTCTTCCGGCGTTCTTCGCCGGACATCATTGAAGCAGGTCGAGGGGGTGCCCGTCGGCCTGGAGCGCTGCCGTCTCTTCCGGCGTTCTTCGCCGGACATCATTGAAGCACTCGATGCCAGTCCGCGCTTGACACCGGACAGCCCCGTCTCTTCCGGCGTTCTTCGCCGGACATCATTGAAGCAGGAGGTAGCGCTCCAGGCGCTCCAGGTAGGTGTTCGTCTCTTCCGGCGTTCTTCGCCGGACATCATTGAAGCGGGCCGGAGGCGAGGAACGGCGGGGCGGCCGTGGTCTACGTCTCTTCCGGCGTTCTTCGCCGGACATCATTGAAGCGGCGTGCGGTAGCGCATCGGCGCTACCTCGATGTCCTCGTCTCTTCCGGCGTTCTTCGCCGGACATCATTGAAGCTAGAAGAGGTAGCCGCCGAGGGCCCGGGAGGTGGCTGTCTCTTCCGGCGTTCTTCGCCGGACATCATTGACATGACCAGATCGCCGACAAGCAACCGCCCGACCCACCCCAGCGCGGCCGCCCGACCCACCCCAGCGCGGCCGCCCGGAACTGTGTGCCAAGGCCGTACCCCTTAAAACTGGTATACTATATACCCATTTTAAACCACCAACCAACGCGCTCACCCCACCCTCGTGGTACGCTCCCCCACCCTCCGAGTCCCGCACCCCGGCCCCGCAGAGCGACGTCCCCGTGAACGCCCCGCCCCCCACCGGCGGCCCCCTCGCCTCCAGCGTCGTGGTGTTCGCCGGCGACCTCTCCCTCGCGAACCTGGCCCCGCACCGGCCGGGGAGTCGCTTCGGTCACCTGACCGTCGGCGCCGTCGACCGCGACACCCGGGTCGTCCGGAGCTGGCGGCACATCGCGCCGCTGCTCGAGGGGGCCGCCGCGTCCATCGTCAACCTGGAGGCGTGCTTCTCCACCCTGGCGTACTCCCCGACCGAGGACCTCAAGCGGTACCTGCACCGGGATGATCCCGAGGAGACGCTGCCCGCGCTCGCCGCCCACGGCTTCCGGTTCGTCTCCCTCGGCAACAACCACGTCTACGACTTCGGCGCCGAGGGCCTCGCGGAGACGACGCGCCGCCTGGAGGCCGCCGGGTTCCAGCACTTCGGGCTCGGCGCCACCCCCGAGGCGGCCCTCCAGCCCCTGCTGCTGGACGTCCCGGTCCCGCAAGGCCCCCCCGTGCGCTTCGCCATCCTCTCGGCCTTCGAATACCGGGACCGCGCCGGCGTGGACAGCCGGGACTACTACGCCCGGACCGACGGCGTTATGGCCCACCCGGGCGTGGCCTCCCTGGGCGACCCCGACGCCATCCGCCGCGTGATCCAAGGCCTCCGACGCGAGGATCCCGAGCGCGTCGTCGTGCTCTACCCCCACTGGGGCGAGGACTACTGCGGCGTCACCGCGCAGCAGCGGGCGGACGCGCGCGCGCTGGTGGCGGCCGGGGCCGACCTCGTCATCGGCCACGGGGCCCACCAGCTCCAGTCGGTCGAGGTCCTCGACGGCCGCACGGCGGTCTACGGGCTGGGCAACCTCCTGTTCCAGACCACCAGCCAGTACCAGAGCACCGCACAGTTCCCCGAGGCGCTGCCGTTCTCCATGATCGCCCGGCTGTCGGTCTGCCGGCACTCCGAGACGCTGGAGGTCGCGCTCTCCCTCCGGCTCTACCCGCTCCACTGCGACAACCTCAAGGTCGACTTCGCGCCGCGGCCGGTGACCGAGGCCACCGCTCTGGAGACGCTCATGGCCTCGCCGTACGGGCTCGCCGCGAGCGAGCCGCCGCTGACACCCCGCTGGGACGGGCGCGGCCGACTGTACGTTGACGTGCCCGTCGACCTGGGCGCGCGCCGCGCCGCTCACTGCCCCAGCAGCGCCAGCGTCTCCTGAGCCGCCGCCGCATCGACCACCGCCATCGCGTAGCCCGCGTGGACGACGACGTAGTCCCCCACCCGCGCCTCCGGCGTGCACGCCAGGCACACCGTCCGGCTCACCCCCGCGAAGCGCACCACCCCCATCGGCATCACCCCGGATGCGTCGATGGAGACCAGCTCACCGGGGATCGCGAGGCACATCGCCGCCCTCCACCAGCCCCCGGACCGCCGCCGCCGCCGGGTCCACCGCCGCCGCCACCGCCGCGCTCAGGCCCACGCCGGGCCCAGGCGGCGCGATGGTCACCCCGACCACCGCCAGCTCCACCGGCCCGTGCAGCGCCTCCGCGAGCCCGACGGCCGCCGGCACGCTGAGCCCGTGGGTCGAGGCCGCGCCCGCGCCCTCCAGCCGGGCGGCCGGCAGCACCCGCACCGCGCCCACCGTCCCGTCCACCAGCGCGTCCACCAGCACCACCGGCCCCTCGCCCAGCGCCTCCACCAGCGCCGTCGCGCAGGACGCCGTGCGCAGCTCCGCCGCCACGCCCAGCCCCCGCAGCCGCGCCACCACCGCCAGGCCCACCGCGTCGTCGCCCGCCGAGGGCTGGCCCAGACCCAACACAATCATCGCTGCGCCCGCTTCAGGGTCAGGAAGTGGGTCGCGCAGGAGATGCAGGGGTCGTAGTTGCGGATGGCCTGCTCGGCGAGCAGGGTCGCGGGGGCGTCGTCCAGGGCCGCCAGGCGCGGCCCCAAGGCCCGCAGATCGTCCTCGATGGCGAGCTGGTTCTGGCTGGTGGGCGGCACGATGTCCGCCTCCACGATGAGCCCCTCGTCATCCAACACATAGCGGTGGTAGAGCAGCCCCCGGGGCGCCTCGGTCGCGCCATGCCCCGTGCCCGCCCGAGGCGTCACCGGCACCGCGGGCGCCTCGGCCCCCGCCCAGCGCCGGGCGATCTCGGCGGCCTCGTCCAGGGCGAAGACCACCTCCACCCCGCGCACCAGCAAGGACTTGAAGGGGTTGCGCACCGGGGGGGCCAGCCCCAGGTCCAGAGCCAGGCGCTGGTGCTCCGCCGGCAGGGCGTCGAAGTTCAGCGCGAAGCGGGCCAGCGGGCCGCACAGGTAGGGGCGGCCGTCCAGCCGGCGGCGCGCGTGCAGGGCGTTGGTGTAGGGGGCGTGGTGCTCCTCGAAGTGCGCGCCCCAGTCGCGCGCCGCCAGCCGCGTGCCGTCCGAGATGCCGATGGGGTGGGCCATGAAGGGGTATCGACCGTCTGAGGGGGCCAGGGCCACCAGGGGCCAGTCCCGCTCCAGCGCGGGGAAGTCGAAGCCCGCCATCCAGCGCACCAGCCCCTCGGCCAGCCCCCGGCAGGCCTCCAGCTCCACCGCCAGCGCGCGCAGGTCCTTCGGCGACGGGAGCTTGTAGAAGCCCCCCACCCGCACGTTCACCGGGTGGATCTCCCGCCCCCCCAGCAGGCTCACGATGCGGTTGCCCGCCTTCTTGACCCGGAGGCCGTCGCGCACCTGCTGGCCGTGCTCCCGGGCCATCGTCATCGCGTCGGGGAAGCCCAGGAAGTCGGGGGCGTGCAGCATCACCATGTGCAGGGTGTGGCTCTCGATCCACTCTCCACAGTAGAGCATGCGGCGGAGCTGCTGGAGTTCGTGCGGGATCTCCACCCCCAGCGCGTCCTCCATCGCCTGGCAGGCGCTCATCTGGTATGCCACCGGGCAGATGCCGCAGATGCGGGCGGTGATGTCGGGGGCCTCGGTGTAGCGCCGGCCCGCCAGGAAGGCCTCGAAGAAGCGGGGCGGCTCGAAGATGCGCAGCTCCACCTCCTCGACGGTGTCCCCGCGATAGTGGAGGGTCAAGGCCCCCTCCCCTTCGACCCGGGCGAGCATGTCCACCTGGATGGTGCGGCGCTCAGCCATGCTCGTCCTCCAGGCGCTCGACCTCGGCGGCGAAGGCCGGGGCGGCGGCGTTGAAGCTCCGCCAGGCGCGGCGCAGGTCGGCGAGCGTGGCCCCGTGTGCCCGCCACACCGCCGACATCGCCGGGGGGTTCGGGGCGTCGCTGGGGCCGAAGCAGCCGTAGCAGCCCCGATGGAAGCGCGGGCACAGCGCCCCGCAGCCGGCCTGGGTCACCGGCCCCAGGCAGGGCTCCCCCCGGGCCACGGTCACGCACACGTTGCCGGAGAGCTTGCACTCCACACAGACGCTGTGGCTGGGGATGGCGGGGCGCCGCCCGGCCAGCAGGGCGGTGAGCACCTCCAGGAGCTGGTGCTTGTTTACCGGGCAGCCCCGCAGCTCGTAGTCCACCTTGACGTGGGCCGCGATGGGGGTGGAGGTCTTGAGGGTCTGTATGTAGTCCGGCCGGGCGTACACCGCGCGGGTGAAGGCCTCCACGTCGGCGAAGTTGCGCAGGGCCTGGATGCCCCCGGCGGTGGCGCAGGCCCCGATGGTCACCAGGACGCGGGACTGGCGGCGCACCTCCTGGATGCGCGCGGCGTCGTGGGGGGTGGTGATGGAGCCCTCCACCAGGGAGACGTCGTACGGTCCGGGGGACACCGCGCGGGTGGCCTCGGGGAAGCTCGCGATGTGCACGGCGTCGGCCACCGCCAGCAGCTCGTCCTCGCAGTCCAGCAGGCTGAGCTGGCAGCCATCACAGCTCGCGAACTTCCACACCGCCAGGGACGGTCGCCTCATGTCACAGCTCCCGGATGGCCAGCAGGGGGGCGATCTGATCGTAGCGGAACACCGGGCCGTCCCGGCACACGAAGTGAGGCCCCCACTGGCAGTGGCCGCAGAACCCGATGGCGCACTTCATGCTGCGCTCCATGGACAGATGGATGGCCGCCTCGGGCACGCCCTCCTTCACGAACTCCCGGACCACGAAGTGCATCATGATCTCGGGGCCGCAGGTCATCACGACCGTGTCGTCGGGGTCGAACGGGGCCTGCTGGATGAGCCGGGTGACCACGCCCACCGGCCCGCGCCAGTCCGCGCCTGCGCTGTCCACGGTGACCCGCACGTCGGTGTCGAAGCGCCCCCGCCAGGCGTGCAGCTCGGGCAGGAAGAGGAGGTCCTGCGGGTTGCGGGCGCCGTAGAGCACGATGACGCGGTTGTAGCGCTCCCGGTTGGCCAACAGGTGCAGGATGGCCGGCCGCAGCGGGGCCAGGCCGATGCCCCCGGCCACCACCACCACGTCCGCGCCCTCGGCGGCCTCCAGGGGCCAGGGGGTGCCGAACGGGCCGCGCACCCCCAGCATGGCCCCGGCCTCCAGGCCCAGGATGGGCCGGGTGACGCTGCCCACCCCCCGGATGGTGTGGACCAGGCGCTCGGGGCGGGCGGCGTCGCCGCTGATCGAGATGGCCACCTCCCCGAAGCCGTGGTGGTAGAGCATGTTGAACTGGCCGGGGCGGAAGGCCAGGGGCTGGCGCGCGGCGTCCAGGGTCAGGGTGACCACGTCGGCGGTCTCCCGGATGACGTCCAGGATCGGCAGCGGCGCGGGCAGCCAGGGGTCGTTCAACGGGGGCCCCCGAAGACGTCGAGGGCCTGCATGCGGCTGCGCTCCAGGCGCTGCTGGGCCTGGTAGAGGATGCGCTTGACGAGGTCGTAGCCGAAGGCCGGGTCGGCCTCGCACTTGCGACGCAGGCAGGCGCCGTCCAGGGACAGCGCCCGCACCGGGCCCACCGCGACCGCGTCGAAGTGCCAGGCGTAGGGCGGGAACAGCCAGGACCAGCCCACCAGCTCCCCCTCCTCGGCGGTCTCGATGGGCCGGCCGCCGCTGGCCGGCAGCTCGAAGCCCACCCGCCCGCTGCGGATGAGGAAGGTCCTGTCGGCGGACGCGCCCGCGCGAAAGAGGCGCTCGCCAGGGGCGAACTTGAGGTTCTCCGCGCAGCCGGTCATCAAGGCGATGGCGTCGTCGGGCATGTCCCGGCAGAACGGGTGGCGGCGCAGCAGGGGCTCCAGGGTGGTCGGCATGCTCACTCTCCAGGGCCGGCCGCGGCCAGCGCCTCTTCGACGATGTCGATGCCCGCCGGGCACCAGGTCGTGCACCGGCCGCAGCCCACGCAGCCGGAGGCCCCGAACTGGTCCCACCATGTCGCGAGCTTGTGGGTCAGCCACTGGCGGTAGCGGGCCGCGAGGGTCGCCCGCACGGGGCCGCCGTGGACGTAGCTGAACTCAAGGTTGAAGCAGGAGTCCCAGGTGCGGACCCGCTCGGCGTCGCCGGCCAGATCCGTCACGTCGTGGACCGTGGTGCAGAAGCAGGTGGGGCACACCAGGGTGCAGTTGGCGCAGCCCAGGCAGCGGCTGGCGACCTTGTCCCAGTGGGGCCCCTCCAGGGCATCGAGCAGGCGCTCCCGCAGGCCCTCGGTGGGCAACGCGCGGCCCGCCATGTCCGCCGTGGCGCGCGCTGCAGCGGCCTCGGGCGCTGAAGCGGCGTCCCCATCGACCTCACGGACGGGCAGGTCGCGCAGCAGCGCCGCCCCGGCGGGGGTGCCGATCTCCACGACGAAGCCGCCCTCCACCTCGGTGAGGGCCAGGTCGTAGCCCTGCGTCACCCGGGGCCCGGTGTCCATCGAGGCGCAGAAGCAGGTCGCCCCGGCCTGGCCGCACTGCACCGCGACGAGCAGCAGGCCCTCCCGGCGGGAGGCGTAGTGGGGGTCCTGGGGGCCTGAGTCGAGCAGCACCCGGTCCTGGACGCGGATCGCGGCCAGGTCACAGGCCCGCGCGCCGAGGAAGGCCAGGCGCCGGGGCTTGGGCGGCGGCTCCACCGCGAAGCCCTCCGGGGTTCGCCGGGATTGAAACAGCCGCTGGCGGGCCGGCCAGAGGTGCTTCTTGAAGCTGTCGGGGCCCACCGTGTGGGAAAAAGCGCCACCCGCGCCCCGGGAGAGCCGGTAGCGCCCGGGGGCGTGATCGTCGGTCCAGCCCCACGGCAGATCCTGCGGGCCCTCCAGCGCGTCGAGCATGATCGCGCCGTCGCGCGGCGTCGGCCCGATGACCTGCCGGCCGTCCGCGCCCATCGCCACGATCAGCGCGCCGAGGGCGTCGGCGGGGAGGAAGCAGCGCTCGCTGGGGTCGGTGGACATTCGGAGCGGCATTGTAGGGCATCCGCCGTCGGCCGGCGAGGTTCCGGCCCGTACCCTGATCTGCGACACAGGCCCCCCCTCCTCGCCGGGGGGGTGACCTCGATACACTGGGCCCGGACCCCACGATGGAGCCCCAGGCATGCTCACAGCTCACCCCCTGGAGACCTTCGAAACCATCGACGCCGAGGAGCGCGGCGCCCTGGCCGTCCTCGGCTGCACCACCAACCTGGACGTGGTGGCGTTCGGCCCGAACGAGGAGGCCCGCTACGCGCTCGCGCGGCGCACCGGGCTCTCCCTGCATCGGGTCGAGCAGCTCATGGCCGTGCTGGCCCTGGCCGCTCTGCCCGACGTCACCGAGGGCGAGGCCCGCCTGCTGGCCTGGCTCGGTGTGCCCTCCATCGGCCGGCTGGCCGAGCTGTCCGGGCCCGAGCTGCTGCGCCGCCAGGAGGCCGCCCACGCGCCCACCATGACGCGCCTCGGCCTGAGCCCGCTCAGCGCCGAACGCGCCGAGGCCCTGGTCACCCTGGCGCGCAACAACCCCCGCTTCCCCCGCATGGTCGCGGATCGCAACGCCCTGGCCGGGCGCCGGTGGCTGGATCGCCCCGCCGCCTGGCTGGAGCTGCAGCAGCTCCTGCGCGCCGATGACCCTGCGGTCGCCCTGCGGGTCGCCGGAGAGATCCGCGCCGAGGCCACCGCCGCGAGCGTCTACGCCCTCGCCCGCGTCCACGCGCCCACGCCGGGGCAGGCCGCCGCCCGCGCCAGCCTCGTGGGCGGGTCGTGGTCCGCCGCCACCGCCGCCCTGCGGGTGGAGGACAGCGACGCGGTCAAGGCTCTGCGCCGCCGACGCCGCGCGCTGCCCATCGAGGACGACGCCCAGGCCGCCGTCGCGCTGGACTTCCTGCTCACCGTGGACTTCAGCCGGGCCGCCCGGGACGCCGAGGGCGCCCTCGTGGTAGCCCGCGAGCAGGCCCGGAGCTGGCGCTACGCCCTGCGGCGCCGGAACCCCGGGCGCCTCGCCGACCGGGTGCGCGACGCGGTCCCCGTGCTGGAGGGGCTCGCCGTCAGCCTGCTCGCCTGGCCCGAGATCGCGCTGGCGGCCTGGCAGATCACCCAGGCGGTGGGCGGCGATCCCGAGGGCCTGGGCCGGGCCCGCGCCCGCTGGCTGGACGCCTGGACCGAGGCCGCCGCCACCGTGGGCGCGATGCTCACCCTGGCCCCGCTGCTCACCGCGGACGCGCTCTCCCCGGACACCGCCGGGGCGAAGGCCCGCCGCCACCTGGCCCGCTACAGCCGTTCCACCACCGAGCCGCTGCTCCGCTCGGACTGGGCGCCGGTCGCGGCGGGCGAGCCCGCGGAGCGCCTGACCCTCTCGGGCGACGTGAAGGCCCTGCCCCTCGAGGGGCGCCTCGTGCTGTACAGCCACGACGGGCGTCATCGCGCCTTCCTCACCGGAGATGGGCTGTCCATCGACACCCTCCCGGCCTTCGCGCTCACCCCGGCGGTGGCCACGGGGCGATGGGAGCCAGCTACGGAGACGCTGACCCTCGGGGACGGCGCCGCCCTGGGGTCGACCTGGGAGGCGGCGCTGCTGGCCGAGGCCGACCGCTTCGCCCCGCGGCTCGCCGACCGGCTCACCCTCTTCCCCGCCCGCAACATGCCCGCCGCCCTCCTCGTGCTGTCCCTCGCCCCGGAGGTCCATGATGAATGACCCCATCCCCGTCCCTCTGCCCCCCGCCGGCCACTGCCCCCTGGAGGAGCTGCGCTTCCAGCGCGCCGAGGCGGACCTCGCCCGCCTGGAGCCGCCGTACTACGACGCCATCGGACAGCGCGACGCGGCGTACATGCGGGCCGCCCACTACCTCTGGAACCTGATGGAGCTGGTCCAGGAGGCGCTGGAGGACTACCAGGGCGAGGTCCCGGCGGACGTCGACGACCTGATGGGCGACTGGGACCGCTCGAAGGATCAGGTCGGCAACTACATGAACGACCCGATCAACAACCCGGCGCCCATCGCCTACATGAGCATCCTCTCCCAGGACATCGCCGGCACCATCGGCGACCTGGTGTCCATCGTGTGGCACCTGGCCTGGATCGGCCTCGCGGCGCTCATGATGGAGGCCGCGCTGTCGGACGCGGAGGGCTGGCAGGCCGAGGCGGACCGCTTGGAGCCCGGGGTGCTCGACGCCCGCGAGGAGCTGCGCGACGCCCGGCAGGCCCTGATCGACTGCCTGCGGGAGCACCGGATCTGCGCCACCTGCGGGCGGGGATTCCCGGAGACCGAGACGACCGAGTGCCAGGGCTGCGGCTCCTGGTTCTGCGACGCCCACTACATCGACGCGGTGGCACAACACGAGGTCGCCACCGGCACACCCACCCCACCCCCCTGAGGGAGCACCCATGTACGAGTATCAGGCGAAGGTCGACCGCATCATCGACGGCGACACCATCGACCTCCTGGTCGACCTCGGCTTCTACACCTCCACCCTCATGCGGGTCCGGCTGCGCGGGGTGGACGCCCCCGAGGTCCGCGGCGTCGAGCGGCCCGAGGGCCTGCTGTCCACCGCCTTCGTCAACGAGCAGATCCCGGCGGGCACGAAGGTGCTGATCCGCACCTACAAGATCGGCAAGTTCGGTCGATACATCGCCGATATCCTGTACATCCCGGGCAAGAAGGAGCCCGCGCTGTCCGAGCTGCAGGGCGGCGCCTGCGATCTGGCCCAGGAGATGCTCAAGGCCGGGTACGCCGAGCCCTACGACATGTGATCAGCCGCGGGTGACCGTGACCGTCAGCGGCCCCGCCCGCTCGGCGTGCAGGGTCAGGGTGTCGCCGTCGAGCTGGTGGCGCCCGCCCTCGCAGCGCACGCGCGGGCCGTCCGGGAAGCAGCGGGGCGGCAGCACGATGACCGTGGGCGCGGGGATGTCGGGGTCGGCCTCGAACACCAGGCGGAACCGGCCGCCGCGGTGGTCCCAGGCCATGGCCACAGGGACCCCCTGGATGAACCAGGCCCAGGGGCGCACCCAGCCGTCCAGGGCGCGACCGCCCGCGTCCGCGTCGGCGGGGTCGTCGACCTGATCGGGCGAAAAGATGCTGAGATCCTCCTGGTTCCAGCCGTCTCCGATCCGCGCGTCGTTGCGGTTGGTGGCGGTGTAGTTCCACAGGGTGCCGCTCATGAGCAGCGCGTCCAGGGCGTCGTAGCTGAGGCGCAGCACCCGGGCCTGGTCGGTCCACACCTCCGGGCCGCGCTGGCCTCGGGCCCAACGGCGGAAGCTGCGGCCGCCCGCCAGGTCGAAGGGCACCCCGAACTCCCCGATGAGGGCAGGTCGGCGCCCCCAGCCCGCCCGGATGCCGGCGTACTGCCGGATGTTGGCGTCCCGGATGCCCCCCTGGCCGAACACGGGCCGGCGGCTGACCGGATCGACGCCCACCGGGTAGAGGCTGCGCTTGAGCAGCAGGGTCAGGACGTCGTAGCAGTGGGTGGCGTTGACGGTCTGCTCCGGCAGCGGGGCGGCGAAGGCCGGGTCGAGCACGGCGTCCACCGCGTCCTTCTCGGCGAACAGCAGCCAGTCGCTGCGGTGGCGCCGGATGGTCTCCGCCACGCGGGCAAAGAAGGGCGCGAGGGCGTCGCGCTCGAAGTCCAGCGGCCCCTCGGCGGTGCGCTGGAAGAAGTCCTCCCGCAGGGCCCGGGGCTGGCCGTCGACCACGTCCCAGGCCCCGGCGTGCCGGAACGGATCCTCGGCGCCGGGCCGCCACAGGCGCGCGCCTGTGGGGTTCAGGGCGTGCTCGCCCACCGGGGCGACCCCGGCGCGCAGCAGCTTGACGTCGAGCATGGGCACGCGCACGTCCAGGCCCGACGCGGCGGCCAGGGCGTCCAGCGGGGAGGCCGCCGGGCCCGGCCGCGCGATGGCGTCGGGGCCGTCCTTCACCGGGCGCGCGCTCATCGCCCGGCCGATCCAGCCCCGAGAGGGCTCGTTCAGCGCGTCGAAGCCCAGCACCCACGGCATGTCGGCGAGCCGCGCGGCCACCGCGTCCACCGCCCGCAGGAAGCCACCCTGCAGGAAGCGCCGCGCGTCGGTCCCCTCCACCTGGAAGCCCGGGGCCAGGCGGTCTCCGGCGAAGAACAGGCTCCAGGCGACGCCGTTGGCGGCCAGGCCGTAGTTCCAGGTCCAGCACATCGCCGGGTAGCCGGGCTGGCGCGCCTGGGGGTCCTCCGGGTCGAAGCGGCGCTGCATGGTCCACGCTGCGCCGCAGGCGTCCACCGCGCCGAGGTCGAAGCCCAGCGCCTCCAGGGCCCAGGCCGGCGCGCCGTCCCCGCCGGTGAACCGGGAGAAGACGTCCTGGTGGAGGTCCACGAACAGGTAGAGCCCGGCCTCGCCCACCCGCTCGCACAGGGCGGTGAGGTAGTCCAGGTACGCGGCGTCGAGCTGGTCGGGCCCGGGGTGCGCGATGGCCTCCCAGGTGGTCAACAGGCGCAGGCAGCGCACCCCCCAGCGCTTGAGGCGGCCCAGGTGCTCCTCGGCCTGCTCCAGCGGAAACGGGCGGTTGATGAAGGAGATCGGGCCGTCCAGGCTGCCGGGGTGGTGGGTGCCGCCGTCGGGCCAGGGCACCTTGCAGTCCCCGCCCAGGTTCACGCCGCGCAGCAGCACGGTGCGCCCGTGGGTGTCCACGAAGCGCTCTCCTTCGGCGCGGATGCGGGGCAGGGGCATGGGGCATCCTGACCGATCCGGCCCGCTCAGGGCAAGCCCTGGCATTGTTTATGAAACCAAGATTATCGTGTGTTGATCATTCTGATTCACAACGCCGCGAGATCGGGGAATCTTGAGCTTGTACCCGAGCAGGAGGCCTCCCATGACCCGCCCCGTCCTCATCCTCGCCAGCCTCGCCGCCCTCGCCTGCAACCCCGACGGCTCCAGCACCGACATCCCCGCCGGCCCCGGCATCGAGGAGATCCTCGTCGAGTCCGACCCCGCCGCCCGCCTGTACCTCACCGACGCGGGCGTCGTCGACGATGACGGCGACGGCGGCTGGAGCGCCGGAGAGGGCGCCGCGCTCACCGTCACCCTCCACGAGGGCTGGGGCGAGGACTACATGAACTACCCGGGCGTCGCGGTGTCCGCGTCCCCTGACGTCATCGCGTGGGGGCTCGAGGAGAACTGGTTCTACGGAATCTTCGGATACGAGAGCTACGAGATGACCTTTGACGGTATCCTGGACGAGGACGTGGCGCCGGACACGATGGTCGAGATCACCGTCGCGGTCACGTCCCTGGGCTGCCCCGGCGACTGCCCCGATCCCAACCCCCTCGTCTTCACCATCCTCTCGGAGTGACCCCATGATCCGCGCCGCTCGGCTGCTCCCGCTGCTGCTCGTCGCGGCCTGCGACGGTGGCCTCCCCTCAGCGCTGGGCGCAGGCCCCGGTGTGGACCGGATCCTGGTCCGCTCCAGCGCGCGGCACCAGCTCTACCTGTCGAACCCCACCCTGGACGACCAGACCGGCGACGGCGTCTGGCGGCCCGGGGAGGAGGCCGACATCGAGGTGACCATCAACGAGAGCTGGGGCGAGGAGTACTGGCACTTCCCGGGCATCAAGGTCACCGTCGAGCCGGACGCGGTCACCTGGATCCTCAACGAGGACTGGCTCTTCGGCATCCGCGCGGACGACACCCACACCTTCTCCTTCCACGGCGTCCTGGCCGAGGACGTCGAGCCCGGCGCCGTCCTGGAGCTGACCGCGGTGGTCACCTCGATGGACTGCCCCGAGGAGGAGTGCCCGGCCCCCAACCCCCTCGTCTTCACCGTCGTCACCGACTAATCGAGCGGCACCCAGGGCTCCCAGGTGTACCAGTCCACCGCCGGGTCCACCGCCGCGAAGCCGACCCACAGCTCGCCGGTGAGGCCGGGGGCGTCGGGCGGGTCGAAGGGGCTGCCCGCCCGCAGCGGCTCGTTGAGCACCCGGCCGTCCCCGTCCTCCCGCTGGTCGGGCTGATAGAGGTTCATCCGCGCGGTCGAGCGCCCCCGGGAGGTGCCGTCCTGAGCGTAGACGATGGTGCCGTCGGGCTCGACGTCCAGCACCACGCCGATGTGGGAGAGCGCGTCGTCCATCCGGCCGTTGCCGTTGCGGTCCCAGGTGTCGTCGAAGAAGACGAGGTCGCCGGGCGTGGGCCGCTCCCGCCAGTGCAGAAGGTCGTTGGCCACCGCGATGTCCCAGATGCTGGCGACCACGCCGTCCATCGGCACGCCAGCCCGGGTGAACACCGCCGACACGAAGCCGGAGCAGTCCGCCCGGAAGCCCTGGGGGCGGTGCGACAGGTAGTAGCGGGTCGCCTCGACCACCCGCTCCCGCAGCTCCGGGGGGGACGGGTCCGGGCGCTGGGGCACCAGGCGACCGCTGGCCAGGGCCCCCACCAGCCCCATCGCCTTCTGCACCTGGGCGAGGTCGGTCTGCTCCACGGCGGAGAGCCCCGGCGGGGGGGGCCGGGGCGCTGCCGGGGTCGGCCGCAGCGCCCAGCCCAGCGCGCCGAGCACCCCGACGGTCAGCACCAGCGAGCGGCGTCGGATGGGCTTCGCTCCACGGAGGTCCAGGCTCTACCGTAGCAAGGGCCGTGCCGGTTCGCACAGGGGCCGGCGCAGCGGCGCGGCGGACAAGCTGTCAATCGGGCCCCCTCCCCTCCCACAGCGGGCGACAATCTGTCATCCTGCTCCCCATGCGCGCTCTGCGTCCCGAGGATCTGCCTGCCGCGACCGCGCTGCTCCGCGCAGCCGGCCTCCCGGTGGAGGGGGTGGTCCCCGGACCGGACTTCGTCGCTGTGTTCGATGACGAGGGCCTCGTCGGCCTGGCCGGGGTCGAGCGCTGCGCCGAGGCAGCCTGGCTGCTGCGCTCGGTGGTGGTCGCCCCACGGGCACGAGGCCGTGGCCTGGGCCGCGCCCTGGTCGCCGACCGGATCACCTGGGCCGAGGGCCGCGCGCTGTGGCTGCTCACCACCACCGCCGCGGACTGGTTCGAAGGGCTGGGCTTCCGCCGGACCGCCCGCGCCGAGGCGCCGCCGCAGGTCCGCGCGACCGACGAGTTCGCCCGACTGTGCCCGGACAGCGCGGTGTGCATGGCGCTATAGCCCGAACAGCCCCCAGAAGTCGCACTGCGCGTCCCGATACCCCTCGATCACGCCGAAGTCGCCGCCGATCTCCAAGCTGTTGTCCAGCAACGGGTCGTACTGGGGCCAGGCGTGGTCCAACGCCAGGGTGCCGCTGTCCGGGGCCCCGTCCCAGGCCAGGTTGCCCCATGCCGCCCCCATCAAGGCCTCGACCGCGTAGTCCTCGGCGTCAGGCGCGTAGCCCGTGGCGTCCGCCACCGCGTCGACCCCCTGGAACACATAGGCCAGCTCCAGCCCGTGCCACGCGCCATAGAGGGTGCCGGAGAGGCCGGTGGGCGCGTTGGTGAAGACGTAGCGCCACACCGGGCTCTGCTGGGACTCGGCCGCCCGCCGCGCCAGGCTGCGGGCCGGGCAGGTGAAGCTGGCGTCGGTGGTCAGGGCGATCCAGGCCTCCCGGCCGGAGTCGAAGTCCGCCTCGGGGTAGAGCGCCAGCACCTGGTCCGCGAAGGCCCCGAAGTAGGTCTCCACCCGGGTCTCGAACTGCGCCCGGGTCAGGGTGCCGACCCACTGGGCGGTCTCGTCGCTGTTGGAGCCGAGCACCAGAGGCACGTCGTTGTGCTGCCCCGCCTCGATGGCGTCGTTCGGGGCCATCGGCAGCACCTCGCCGTCGATGGTGGTGCCGAAGCCCCCCGCGCCCGGCACGCCGAGGTCCGAGATGGGGAAGCCGCTCAGCGCGGCGAGGTCGGCCCAGGGCAGGGCCCGCAGGCAGGCCGGCACGTCGTCGCCCGCGCAGCCCAGCTCCACGGCGTAGTCGGCGCCCTCAGCCTCGCGGTCCGCCAGGGGCAGGGCCGGACAAGACGCGCTCTCGATCAGCGCCGCCGAGAGCTTGCCCGCCGCCAGCGGCGAGGTGTACAGCATGCAGGTGTCGAGCCCGCCCGCGCTCTCGCCGAACACCATCACCCGGGCCGGGTCCCCGCCGAACGCGGCGATGTTCTCCTGGACCCAGTCCAGGGCGGCGAGCTGGTCCCGCAGGCCCAGGTTGCCCGAGCCGGTGCCGTATTCGGCGGTCAGGGCCTCGTGGGCCATGAAGCCCAGCGCCCCCAGGCGGTAGTTCGTGGTGACCACCACCGCACCGGTGGCCTCGGCCAGGCGTCCGCCGTCGTAGAACAGGTAGCCGTCGCCCTGGGCGGTGGAGCCCTGGACGTTGCCGCCCCCGTGGATGAAGAACATCACCGGGCGCTCGGCGGCGCCCTCCGCCAGCGGCATGGCCTCGGGGGTCCAGACGTTGAGGTGCAGGCAGTCCTCGTCGCCGATGACGTCGGTGCCCTGGACGTCGGGCTGGGGGCACACGGACCCCAGGGCGTCGGCGTCCATGACCTCGCCGTCCCGGCAGGCGAAGGGCTCGGGGAAGGCGAAGCGGCGCTCGCCCACCGGGGCCTCCACGAAGGGGACCCCCAGGAAGCCCCACCCCTCCCCCGCCGCGACGCCCTGCAGGACCCCGCCGGAGGTGCGGACCATGCCCTCCTCCAGGGAGAGCCCGGGGCTGCAGCCCGCCGCGGCGGTGTCGTCTGCGGGGCCGCCGGTGTCGTCAGGGAGCAGCTTGTCGCCGTCGCACGCGGCGAGCAGGAAGAGGGGGAGCAGGCGCATGGTTCCTCCGGGTCATCGAGTCTGACACGCGAGGGCGGCGGGGGTGAAAGCCCTACTCCGATGGAGGCAGGATGACCGTCAGGCTCCACGCTCGAAAGAAGTCCGGACGAGGCAGCCGAATGGGCTGACCAGGGACCGCATGCCAGGGATCCAGGATCTCAACTCCTGTTGGTGTCATGGCGAGCACCACCACGCCATGCAGGTCCAGCGGCTGTCCGTCCCACCGCGCGAGCGCTCCGTATGGCGAGGTTTCAAGCGGAAGATGGCGTAGGGCTACCTGCCATGGTCCGGGGTGGACCAGCGCGACACCTCCAGCCCCTCCAAGATCCCGCTCAAGCGACAGCAGTGGTCTTGGGGAGTCGAAGTAGCCCCCGTAGGTCCACCCGAGGCGTTGAGCAGCCCTCGCCGGGTCCACCCGCCCCAACACCATCAGCTCATCATGCAGGGTCGACTGTGCCGGCTCCGTCCAGCCCCGCGAGGCATGAATCATGCATACACATGCGGCGATACACGACTCCGAGTCGACCTGCATCCGATGGAGCGCCTGCTGCTCAGCTCCGGTCATCCGGGAGCGGCCCGAGATTCCCCAAGCGCCGGAAGTCGGCCATCGACGATACGCAACCCTGGTCCGACGATGACAGCCCCCACCGGCTCCGCGTGCTCCGGGTCCACGTACCGCCCGACCCGCACAGTCCAGGCACCCTCATGGGTCGGGGTGACCTCTGTGGGGACGAGCCCCTCAACCGGCCACCGCGTCAAAAGGTACGCTTGTACGTGCTTCCTCAAGAGCTCGTCCCGAGACATGACGGCGTCGGCGAGGTCTGGGGGCAGCCCATCCTCCACCGGGAACGGCTCCCACAGCGGGAGATCCAGGATCTCCCGAGCCGCCATCGTGTCGATGTGTCCTTCACGGAGGGCCCGAAGGGTCAACAGGCGAAGGCGCCCGTGACGCAGGCCATCTGCACAGGCCTCGGCGTCAGCGTGCGCCGCTGGCAGAGGGGACGGGACGCGACGGTTCAGCATCTCCTGCTGCACGTCCGGGCTGAGGTAGAAGGTGTTCGTCAGGTTGTTGACGGCCAACTCCAAGCCAACACCGAAGTGTCGCGACACCCGCACGATCGCCTCGGTGTCGGTGGGGTTGATGTCGGACACGAGGTCCCGGATGCCCTGCTCAGGAGCCAACAACCAGGCCGCGAAGGCGCCCGCGCGCTGCTCTCGACCCAGGAAGCCGCCTTCGCTGGACGGCCTTCGTCCGGCCCGGCGTGTCTTGCGGAGGCGCGGTGAGACGAGGGCCACGTCACCGCAGCCATCCAGGAAGTCCCTGTCCACCAGCAGGTGCGCCAGCTCATGGCCCAGGCTGGCCCTTGTGCGCCACCAGCAACGCGCGCCGCCGATGAGGTTCACCAGCACCACGGGCGTGGGCCAGGACGTGCAGGCGCCATCGATGTCCGGATCCAGATCTTCTGGAGTGACATGGAGCACCTCCACCCCGAGGCGCTGAACCAGCAGGTCGTGCATGCTGTCGATCGCCCGCTCCCCGATGCCCAACCGTCGACGCACCAGCCTCGCGAGCTGCTGGCCCTGCCGAGCCGGGTCGTCCGGGCTCAAGGGGGGCAGGCTGGCCCGCAGCTCCTCCAATGCGCCCTCGGCGGGCTCGCCCGATATCGCCCTGAGATCGGCGAGGTGAGCCGCGCACCGTTGGAAGTCTCCCAGCACCAGCGTTGACTCCCGCAGGACATCCTGCTCAACGGCTGGGAGTTGTTCGCGGCTTCGGAACAACATCGCCATCGGCGAACGAGGAGCCTCGCCAGCAAGGAATCGCCCGGTGTCCAGCCCCAGAAGCCGGGACAGCCTGTCGACCAGACCAGGCCAGGGGGCCATCTGGCCGGACTGGAGCCGCTGGAACTCAACAGCGTCAAGCTCCAAGGTCTCCTCGAGGGTCGCTTGATCGACGAACCCACCCTCAAGGATCGACCGAACCCGCGCAGCAGTCTTCATTCATCAAGAATATCGCACCGCCATTCCCGACGCCGCCCGTGCACCGGGACGTCATCAGCGCCACGCCACGGAACCCCCACCCCATCGACGCTGTCGATCCGCGCATGTGCCCGCCCATCATGCCCCAGGACCTCCTCATCCACCCCCTCGCCGTCGCCAGCGTCTACGGCCCCTCGCCCTTCGCGATGGCCTTGAGCGCCGCGCTGTTCCAGGGCGCCGCGGTGGCCCGCGCTGGCGTGCGCTACAAGCGGACCGGGGCGTGGCGGCTGGCCTGGTGGCCGCTGGCGGTGGGGTTCGCAGCGCCCGGGCTGGCGTACGGCCTGCGCTACCCGGACCCGGTGGTGCTTGCGTTGTTCGCCGCGCCCGCCCTGGGGCTCATCGTGACGGCGATGATGCCGGCGATCAGCCGAAGGCTCGGCCGGCCGCTGAACCTGGCCGGCTGGCTGCTGGGGCCGACCGTGGCCTTGACCCTGGCGGGGGCGCTGGCCGCCTGGACGCTCTCAGTCCCCTCCATTGAGGCCATGAGCGCCGAGACCCGGGTCACGTTCCTGTCCGTCGGGCTCTCCGGCCTGGCGATGATGGCGCTCCCGACCGTGCTCGTCGGCGCGACCGTCAGCCTCTCGGCCCTGCACCGCGACGCGCGGCGCGCGGGGCTCTCCAGCCGCCTGGCCTCGGTGGGGGCACTGATGGTCTGCGCCGGGCTCTTCTTCGAGTGTCACAGGGCGCTGACGATCGCCTGGTGGCGGAACGACTACGCCATGGCCATGGAGGCCTGGGCGTTCCGTGGGCAGGTCCTCACCGCCGCGCTTGGCCTGGCCCTCTTGCCGACCCTCGCCCACGCCCTGGGCCACCGCCCCAGGCCCGACCAACGCCGGGGCCTTCGCCGCGCCGCCGTGATGCTGGGGGGGGTCGCCGCGCTCTTTGCCCTCAACCTGGGCAGGGTCGCCACCCAGCTCGACCGGATCCACGGCGCAGAGAGCTTCATCCTCGCCGCGCCGGTCTGCCCCTACGGCACCTGCCCGGACACCGACGTGAACATCGACGTGAACATCGACGCCGGCCCGCGCCCCTACCCGCAGTTCTACTCGGTGGGGGTCATCCCGGCGCGGTATCAGCCCTGAGCGGGCGCAGCCTCGACGACCGTGCCCTCGCTGCGGGCCTTCTTGAGGGCCAGCGCCCCGGCGTCCTCGGCGTAGGCGGCGTCGACGGTGACCTGGATGGTGACGGTCCAGGGCCGCTCGGGCCGGTCGGCGTCGAACTGCTCGCTGAGGTCGGTGTCCAGGGGCGCGTCCACCGGCCCGCAGGCCATGCCCGCGCTGGGCAGCCCGAAGACCTTGCGGGGCTTGATCTCCAGCCCGGGCAGGCGGGTGCCCACCAGGGCCACCCCCGCGACGTCGCCCACCTGGTAGACGTTGGTGGTGTTGGCAACGATGTGCAGAGCGCCCTGCCCCGGGCTCTCGAAGGTGTAGTAGCGCAGGTTCTCCGCGCCCTCAACGGGCTCGGCGGAGCTGACCCGCATCGCGATGACCGGCATGGCCTCCCTCCTGGTTGGCTAAGATGGAGAGCCCCCTAACCCGCTGGAGGAGCCCATGCCCCGCCTGCCCCTGGCCGCGCTGCTGCTCGCAGGGTGCATCGGCAACAAGGCCGATGACACCGCCCTCACGGACGACAGCACCGCCGACGACAGCGCCGCGGACGGGGCGCTGATCATCGATCTGGAGACCAGCCTCGGCCCCATCGCGGTCGAGTTGGACGCGGCGCACGCGCCGATCACGGTCGAGAACTTCCTGGCCTACGTCGACGACGGCTTCTACGACGGGGACGACGGCGCGGGGGCGACCACGTTCCACCGGGTGGTGTCCGGCTTCGTCATCCAGGGCGGCGGCTACACCCCCGAGGGCGCGCTCAAGAACACCCTGGACCCCATCGCGCTGGAGTCGGACAACGGCCTGTCCAACCTGCGGGGCACCATCGCGATGGCCCGTACCAACGTGCCGGACAGCGCGACCAGCCAGTTCTACTTCAACCTCGTCGACAACACCTTCCTGGACTACGACGGCGCGGGCAGCCCGGGCTACGCGGTGTTCGGGGCCATCGTCGAGGGCCTGGACACGATGGACGACATCGCGGCGGTGCAGACCAATGCCCAGGACCAGCCGGTGGAGGACGTGGTCATCACCGCCGCTGGTCGGCGCTGATCCGGCGCTCCACCCAGCGGGAGACCCGCGCGGGGCGCATCGGGCCGCCGTGGGAGGGCCACACCACGGTCACCTCCTGGGCAGCCAGCAGCTCGGCGAGCGCCGCGTGCGCGACCGCCGCGTCGTCTTGGAAGAAGTGCAGGGTCGGGGCCCGCCGACGCAGCAGGTGGCCCCGCACCAGGTCGCCCACCAGCACCTCGCCGTCGTCCAGGGTGATGACCAGGGAGCCCGCTGTGTGCCCGCCGACCACCCGGGCCTCCCCGGCCACGCCCCAGGGTTCCAGGGACAGGGTGTCGGTGACCGGGACGTCGATGTCGGTCGGCGGGAAGGTGTAGGTGAGGGTCCGGCTGATGACGCGGCCCCGGGCGCCGGTCGGGACCGGCTCGCACTGACCGGCCGCGAGCATGTCCCGGTCGCCCTCCCCCGCGATGAGGGGGACCCCCAGGGCCGTGGTCAGCTCGGCGGCCGAGCCGGCGTGGTCCTGGTGCCCGTGGGTGAGCAGCACCGCCGTGATGCGGTCGGCGTCCACGCCGCGCCGCTCCAGGCGCTCCAGGACGCGGGCCGCGCCGCCGGGGTCGTGGGTGTCCACGAGCACCACGCCGTCGTCCCCGACCAGGGCGAACACCCCGACGAAGCGCCAGCCGACCGGCACCACCTCGGTGGCGTGCGCGGCGAAGGACGTCAGCAGCAGGGCGGTCAGCATGGACACCTCCGCGGGCAGCGTACCCCAGAGCGCGACGCGCCCGGCGCGGGAGGGCGCCAGGCGCGGAGGAGAGCCCGGCGCAGGCTCAGTTGGGGTGGAAGTCCTCGCTGTCGAGCACGAAGGACTCCTCGTACCACCCGGAGTTGCTGTCGTAGGGGTTGATGATGACCTGCTCGCCGTCGGTGGCCTGGATGGGGTTCTCGCGGTACTCGGCGTTGATGCGCTCGCCCGCGTAGTCCCCGTCGCCGTCCTCGTCGTAGAAGGCGTAGAGGAACATCGAGCCCTCGCCGTACAGGTCGAAGGTCAGGTTCTCGAAGTTGTAGTTGCTGCGGTCGGCCTCGAGGTGGACCTCGCGGACCTGGGAGTAGGCCTCGTACTCCTCGCGCAGCGGGAAGCCGTCCTCGCTGATGGTGCCGGCCGGCCACACCTCGATGTAGACGGTGTCGATGCCCTGCGAGATCAGGCCCTGGATGTGGCCGTGCACGTAGCGGCCGATGTTCAGGTTGCCCTGCAGGGAGACCGAGCCGATGATCGCGGTGTCGATGTTGCGCCCGGTGTCGTCGGTGTCGGCGTCTGAGTCGCTGTCGGCGTCCGAGTCGCTGTCCGAGTCGCTGTCGGCGTCCGAGTCGCTGTCCGAGTCGCTGTCGGTGTCCGAGTCGCTGTCGGAGTCGGTGTCCGAGTCGCCCTCGACGCCGGTGTCGTCGCCCGGGGTGCCATCAAAGGGGTAGCAGTTGCCGTCGGCGGCCTTGCCGTAGCCGTCCTGGCAGGGGGTCTCGCAGGCGGTGAGGGCCCAGCTCATCGCGAGCAGCGCGGTGAGGATGCGGGTCATGAGCCAACCTCCATCATGGATCTGACGTCAGTATCGGACAATGTGGCTTGGTTGCCAACCTATCAGATGGAAATCATCGCCAACAAGCCCTCGTGTACGGGCGTACGCGCGCGGCCGCGAAACCAGCCGTTGCGCCACCGCCACTCCTTGACCGCGCCGGTGTAGTCCGCGATCGTGCGCGAGTAGGCGCAGAGGCGCTCGCTGACCCCCGGCGCGAGGGTGAGTTCGAGCGCCTCCTCCGCGACCCCGGCCAGCTCGGCGGTCAGGGCGTCGACCTCGGCGCGATGGTCGTCCACGGCCTGCCCCACGGTCACGCCGCGCGCCTGGCAGATCAGCCCGAACACGCAGTTCCACAGGAGCTTCTCGACCATCTGACGGTCGAAGGTCTCCCGGTCCACCGCCTGCGCCGCGATCCCGCCCCGGGCCAGCCGCGCCACCAGCGCGTCGGCCCAGGGGCCCCACGCCACGGTGCCGCCGCCGTCCACCGGGGTCGCCCCCCGGGTGGAGACCGCGAAGTAGAGCAGCGCCTGGGTGTTGTCCGCGAGGCCGTGCCGCTCCAGCCAGGGGCGCAGCATGCCGTTCTGCACGAACACGAGGTCCCCGCGCCGGCTGCGGGGCGTCTGCCGCAGCACCACGTCGAGGTCGTCGTTCCGGGTGCAGACGTAGACCGGCCCCTCGCCGTCGGGCACCGCCTCGCCGCGCCGCACCAGCGCCGCCGGCCCCATCTCGGCCAGCGCGCGCCCGATCCGCCCCACGCCCACGATGGTCTCGGTCACGCCTTGATCCCGGCCAGAGCGACGCCGGCCAGGCGGCCCCAGCCGGGGCTGGCCTCCATCTCCAGGAGCTTCTGGCCCAGCAGGGACAGGCTGCGGTGGCTGTCGAACCAGATCGGCGGCGGGATCTGGCGGAACGGCTGGCGCACGATGGACTTCTCGGGGTGGTCGAACAGGAAGGTGTTGTGGACCACGCCCACCCCGGAGCGGATGTCCTCGGGCGGGTGGCCGGGGTAGGCGCCCCAGGTGGTGACGCAGAGGCCGTAGACCAGGCCCGCCCAGCCGTTCACCGCGATGCCGCCGTAGCGCAGCTCGTCCAGGGCCCGCTCCAGGGCGGCCTTGTTGGCCTTCTCGGTGCGCGGGTCGATGATGAGCATGCAGGAGAGCGTGCCCCAGCAGTCGTCGTTGGCGAACTGCACCGCCTGGTTCAGGAAGGCCGCGGCGCTGCCCCCCTCCAGGGAGGTCTCGGCCAGCACGCCGCAGAACGCCTCGTTGGTGAGGGCGTACTCCCCGGCCTCGGGGGGCACGTCGGGGATGAGGGTCCAGGGCACGATGTCGTCGCCCTCCCGGCCCAGGCGTTCGGCGTCGGGGTAGTAGTCGAGGAAGCCGCTGTAGCGGGCTTCGGCCCCCGGGTAGTACGCCTTGCGGGGGCGGGAGCCGGCCAGCACCGAGCGCAGCCGCTCCAGGAACGCCTCGCGCTGGGGCCAGGCCTTGTCGGTGACCACCACCTTGGCAGCGTTGCAGTTGAAGCTGGCGTTCTGGGTGACCATGCCGGCGACGCTGCGGGCCTGGTAGTCGAGGTCGGCCTCGCTCCACTGGCCCGGCACCACGATGACCGGGGTGACGCAGCCCAGCTCGGCGGTGAACGGGCGCTCATTGAGGCGGTCGCCGGCGGCCTTGCGGCGGGCGCGCTCCTCGGGGTCGGTGCCCCAGACGATGGCGTCGTAGGTGCGGTCCGAGCCGGTGACGTGCAGCGTGTCCACGCTGGGGTGGTCGGTGAGGTGCTTTCCGACCTCGATCCCGCCGTAGACGATGGCCATGAAGCCGTCGTCGATGAGGCAGCGGAAGGCCCGCTCCAGGTGCGGCCCGACCCACTCGTTCACCGGGTTCATCTTGATGAGGCAGACCTCGTTCTCCACGAAGAGCTTGTGGAGCGCGTCCATCGGGGGGATGGAGCTGACGTTGCCGGCCCCCAGGATGAGGCAGACCGCCCCGCTGCCGCCGGACTCCCGGTAGATGCGCCCCTGGGTGGCCGGCTTGCCGGGCAGGATGCGCACCTCGGCGGAGGTGCCGGCGAACATCAGGCGGTCCTGGAGGTTGGTGGGGAAGACGCGGGCGACGACCTGGCCGTCGGGGCGGGTGTGCAGCGCGGGGGGCTTCGGCGCGCCGCCGTGCTCCAGGGCCTCCAGCAGGAGGCGGGCGTTGCGCACCGTGGTGACCGGGCCGGTCAGCCACTCCTCGCCGGCCAGCGCGTCGCCCAGGGGGATGCCCTTGTTGCGGCACCCGTCGGCGACCCAGGCCGGGGCGACCTCCATCAGGCCGTCGATGATGCGGCGGAGGTAGTCCACGCGCCGGGGGATACCCAGGGTGGCCCAGTCCTGCTTCCGGGCGGTCAGGCGCTCGGCGGCCCGGTCCAGGGCGTCGACGGGCGTGGGGTCGATGGCGGGGGGCGGCTCGGGGAACAGCGGAGAGGACATGGCGGCGCTCCGGGGTCAGGGGGTGGCGGAGGCGACGCGGGCCTCGGCCCACAGCGCGCCCCGCAGGTCGCCGACGGCGTAGCCGGTGGCCTGGTCCTTGGGGTAGCGCTCGGCGAGCACGGCCTTCACGTCCTCGGGGATGGCCTCGGGCGCGCCGTGGCAGGTCAGGCAGGGCGCCTCGACGGCGATGGGCTTGATCACCCGGGCGACGCGGCCGTTGGGGCCGTTGACCACCTCGGAGAGGCCCGTGGCCTCGGCTGCGGGGGTGCCCTCCGTGGCGGCCAGCCACTCCTTGACCCACTCGGGACCGGAGTTGTTGGGGTTGCGCAGCTTCGTGGACGCCCGTCCCACCGCGACCTGCTTCTGGCCGCGCACCTGGGCGGTGAGCGCCTGGGCCTCGTCCGAGCAGGCGGCGATGGCGGCGACCGGGCCGCCGTCGGCCATCTCCTGCAAGATCCGCTGCTTGAGGGAGGTGCCCAGCAGGCCGGCGGCCTCGTTGGCCTTCACCAGCGCGTCGGCGTCGGCGGCCGGGTCGACCGGCGCGGCCTTGACCTCGGGCGGATCGGCCTTCGGCGTGGGGACCGAGGCCGTGTCTCGGGAGCAGCCGGCCACGGCCAGCAGCACGACGAGCATCTTCATCGCGGGATCCTCTGGTTGGGGATGAGAAGTGTACTATCCCCCCAGGGGGGCAGCCGGGGCAGCGCCACCGCGCCGGCGATGGTGACGCGGGCCTTGTCGATCCCGCCGCGGGTCAGGATGGCGCCCCCGTCGAAGAACACGTCGTGCCCGGAGATCACGAGCCCCACGGTGTCGCCGGGGGCGAGGAGCGCGCCGACGCCGCGCAGCTCGGCGTCCTCGTAGGGCCCGCCGTTGATGAGGAAGGGCTGCCATTGGCCGTTGAGGACCCGGACCTCGCCCGCGCGCCGGACCCCGATCCCGACGAACACCGCGAGCTTGCGGAGCCGGGCCTCGCGCGCGGAGCGCTCGTCGAAGCGCAGGGACACCCGCGGGATGCCGGCCAGCGCGCGGGCCTCCGCGACGTCGACGAGGGGCACGAAGACCGGGGCGTCCACCCCCGGCCGCCGGGCGCGGCGGCTCAGCGCGTCGGCGGTGAGGTCCGCGTTGGAGACCTGCACGGCCACCCCCTCGAACGGGAGCGGCGCGCCGGGCGACGGCAGGTCGGAGAGCACCACCCCGGCCTCGGCCCCCACCGAGAGGCACACCGGCGGCAGCGCCAGGGGCTCGGCCAGCTCGGGCGCGAGGTGCGCCGCGAACCACCGGACCGCCAGCTCCGGCGTGCCGATGGCCTCGGGGCAGTACACCGCCTCGCTCATGCGCCCCTCGAGCTGCGCGACGGTGAAGCCGTTCTCCACCGGCCAGATCGCGTTGAGCAGCCCCCGGCCGCCCCGCACCTCCCCCGGGATGATGTGGCCCTTCTCCTGGGAGACCAGGCGCACGTCCTGGCCGTGGGTGTCCCGGAGGCACCGGAAGGTCCGCGCCGCGTGGTTCAGGGGGTAGAGCGTGTCGTTGACCCCGGGCATGAGCAGCACCGCCGCGTCGGTCGCCTTCACCGCCGCGCAGTCCAGGGAGCGCTCGCGAAGGAAGGCCTGGGCTTCGGGCATCCGCGCCAGGGCCCGCTGCCGGAGCCCCCGGAGGGTGAGCCGGCGGATGTCCCGGCTGATGACGGAGTCCTGCCGACGGCTGAGCAGCAGCAGCGCGGTGAGCCACCCCTGGTAGGGCTTGCCCCCCGGCGCCATCGCGTCGGTCATGTCCGAGAAGGAGATGCCCAGCAGCATGGCGCCGAAGCGGTCCGTCGTCATCAGGGCCACCGGATCGGCACCCATGCTGTAGGCCGAGTACCCCAGGACCAGCCGCCCGTCGGGCCCGCGGCGCGCCTGGGGGACGAGCGCGCCCTCGGCGATGCGATCCAGGACCGCGTTGAGGTCGCCGCCGTCCAGCGCCGGGTCGCCGAACTGGCCCTCTCCCCCGCTGTCCCCGAAGCCGCGCCGATCGTAGGTGACGACGTTGAAGCCGGCCTCCACCAGCGCCCGCACCACCCGGTCCGGCACGGTCTCGGCGTCGTCGAGGTCCTTCAGCCGCGCCTTGGCGCTGCCGTGCCCGGCCACGATGACCGGCGTCTCCAGGCCCGTCCGGAACACCGTGGCCGCGAGCGGCGTTCCGTCCGGGGCGGGGATCGTGATATGGAGCGGCGCCGGCCCCGCGGGGTGCGCGTCGGCGCGCCGGAGCGCCCCCAGGGCCAGCACGGCGAGCAGCAGCGCGTATTTTTTCGTGACGGGGCTTGCCATCTGGCATCAGGTGCCTAAAGAGGGACCGCCAAGTCAAGGGAGCCTGCTCTCCCATGACCGAAGCGCCCGGAAGGAAGCCCCATGAAGTTCGTCGCCGATCCGCTCACCGTCGCTTTCGCCATGGGCCTGCTCGGGCCCGTCGCGATTGACGAGCACGGCCTGTTCGACGACGGCCTCCCCAGCCGGGCCAAGGCGCCTACCGCCATCGAGCTGATCGATCAGGCCGTCGCCGAGCAGGCGGCCGAGGAGCGCTCCGAGCTGGTGGACCTCTACGAGGCCCCCACCGACGTCATCGGGTAGCGATCCCCTCCACCAGCGCGGCCACCAGCCGCCGCTCCACCAGCGCAGCGGCTCGCGCCTTGAAGCGCAACACCGCCGACGGACCTCCCGGAAGGGCCGGGTCATCGGGATCTCCGCCGGCCAGGTCGCTGACGACCTTGAGCACGCCGAAGGGTCGTTCCGGCGCCGCGCGCCGCACCCCGTAGGCCTCCATCTCGCAGACCCCGCCCCCCGACGCGGCCAGAGCGGCGCGGCGCTCGGCGTCGGTGACCGCCTCGGCCACCGTCACCACGCCCACCGCCCCCGCCTGCCCCAGCGGCGCCAGCACCGCCACGGTCTGGTGCTGCCACAGCAGCGGGCCGGCGGTGACCACCGCGCCCACGCCCAGGCCCTCCACCAGCGCGCCGCAGGTCCCGAAGCTCACCACCCGGGCCGGCGCGCAGAGGGCCAGCGCGTCCCGGGTGCGGCGCTCGGCCTTGAGGGGCCCCACGCCACACGTCAGCACCCCCACGGCGCGCCCGGCCAGCCGCCCGGCGACCAGCCGCGCCGAGAGCGGTCGGGGGGCCTCCAGGCGCCGCAGCACCGGCGCGGTCTCCACCCCCAGCGCCCCCACCAGGAGCCAGTCCAGCTCCATCACCGCCGCTTGGCGAACTGCGCCAGCACCGGCAGCACCGTCACCGAGGTCACGAAGCAGCTCACCACCCCCAGCAACACCAGCGCGGCCAGCCCGGCCAGCCCGTTGTGGTCCAGCAGGAAGAGGATGGAGAAGCCCATGCCCGTGGTCACGCTGGTGAACAGGATGGCCTTGCCCGTGGCGGCCAGCGCGCCCGCGATGTCGTCCTCGCCCTCGTCCCAGCGGTGGAGGATGTGCACCCCGTCGTCGATGCCGATGCCGAACACCAGCGGGAACGCCGCCAGCATCAGCACCGACACCGGCATGCCCAGGGTCACCGCCGCGCCCAGGCCCAGCACGCTGCCCACCAGGAGCGGCACCAGCGCGATGGCCACCTTGCGGGCGTCCCGCAGGTCCAGGCCCAGCAGAACGATCAGGGCGAGCACGATGGCGGCCAGGCTGAACGGCAGCTTGGCCAGCCCCCCCACCAGGAGCTGGTCGACCACCAGCAGCGTGCCCGTGGCCTCGGGGTCGATCGCCAGCACCGCCGCCTTGAAGTCCTGGAGGGCCGTGAACTCGATGCGGTACTGGGCGGGGTAGATGAGGCTCACGAAGCGCCCGTTCGCCTCGTAGCGCCCCCGCACGGCGTCGGGGAGCTGGGCCGGGCCGAAGGTCTCCAGCGCGGCGATCTCGCGCAGCTCCCCCAGCCGGGTGTCCAGGGCCCCGAAGAGCGCCGCCTCGGTCCGGGCGAGCGCCGCGTCCTGGCCCTGCGCCGCCGCCGCTGCGGCCTCGGCGGCCTCCTTGAGGGCCTGACCGCGCTCGGCCATCGCCACGCGGCCGAACACCCGAGACTCCCCCGACAGCCGCGCGCCGATGACGCGCAGGCGGTTGAGCTGGGCGACGACCGCGTCCGCGGGCACGGCCTCGCGGGGCGGCCCGGGTGTCCAGGCCAGGCGGTCCAGCAGGGGCAGGAGGCGGCGGTTCCGGGCCAGGCGCGCGTCCACCTCGGCCGGGATGAGCCGGTGGATGCCGTCGACCCGCGCCACCTGGGGCAGGGCCTCGAACGCCGCCGCGCGGGCGCGGCTCTCCTCCACGCTGTCGCTGACGCTCAGGATGGCCTCGGCCGAGCCCCCGAAGGCCCGCGCCAGGTCCTCGGCGGCGGCAAGCGCAGGCAGATCCTGGGTGATGATCTTCTCCAGATCGGTCTCCAGGGTCATGCGCGGGAGCTGGAGGAGCATGGCCACGAACACCAGGGCCCCCAGGCCCAGCACCGCCCGGGGGTGGCGAAGGCAGGCCCGCACCAGCGCGTCGAGGGCCGGGAGGTTGACCACCTGGCGCTCGGCGGGCTTGAAGCGGTCCAGCAGCCGCACCCCGGCGGGCATGACCACCACCATCAGGACCAGCGCGCAGCCCAGGCCCATCGCCGCGGTGAAGCCCAGGTGGGTGGCCGCCTTGAAGTCGGTGAGCCACATCAGCGCGAACGCGGTCATCGTGGTCAGCCCGCCGATCACGACCCCCCGCCCGGTGCGCGCCAGCGCGGTCTCCATCGCCTCGGCGCCCTCGAGCCCGGCCGCCCGCAGGTCGTTGAACCGCACGACGACGTGAACGGCGTAGTCCACCCCCAGCCCGAACAGCATGATGCCGCAGGCGGTCACCATCAGGGACGCATAGCCGAAGATGATGTGCACCAGCCCCACGGTCCACACCACCGACACCACGAGGCACAGCCCCACCACCACCGCCGTGGCCGGGCTGCGGTCCAGCAGCATCAACGCCAGCAACACCAGGACCAGCGTGAGCGTGGACAGCGGCATGATCTTGCTCAGCACGTTCTGCTGGTCCTCGTACCCGCCGGGCAGCAGCCCCGCGTAGCGCAGCGTGACCTGCGGGTGGGCCGCCCGCACCGGGGCCAGCGCGTCCTCCAGCTCCCCGAAGCCCCCCATGCCGATGTCCACGCTCAGGGGGTCGAGGGTGGTCCGCATGTCCACCGCGTAGATGGCGCCGTCCGCCGAGGCGATGAAGCCGTCGCGCAGCGGCGTGCCCCCCGGGCCGCGCTCCGGCGAGGGGCCCTGGAGAAGCCCGTCGTCGACGGCCTCCGGGGACTGGGGCAGCGCCCCGATCAGGCGGATCAGGCCGGTGACCGCGTCCAGCCCCGCCAGGACCTCATCCTCGGAGGTCCCCTTGCGCGGCGCGGGGTCCGCGAGCGCGTCGGCGATGGCCTCCAGCGCCCCGTCCAGGGTGGGCGGGCCCTCGCGCGCGGCCAGCGCGGGCTCCAGGCCCTCCAGCGCCCCCTCGACCCGCTGGAAGTCGTCGTCGTCGATGTAGAGCAGCCCGTACCGGGCGGCGATCTCGGCGTCCACCCGCGCGGTGGCGTCGGTGATCTGGGGCAGCGGCCGGAGGGTGTCGGCGGCGTCGAGCGCGGCGGCCTGGCGCTCGGGCTCGGTGCCCCCGGTGACGACCAGCACCACGCTGGAGGCCGCCGGGAACGTGCGCATGATGTGGGTGAGGCGCTGGGCGGCGGGGTCGCGGTCGTCCAGGACCCCCATGAAGCTGGAGTCCACCGGCACGGTGGCCGCGAACCCACCCAGCACGGCGGTCACCACCGCCGCGAGCCCCAGCACCTGCCAGGGCCGGCCCCACGACCACCGCGCGATCCGGCGCAGCAGCCTCTCCAGCGGGGTGTCGTGCTTCACTCGTTCTGGCCCTGCTCCCGTCGCTGCTCCCGCCAGGTCTGACGCTGGCGGCGCTCCTCTATCCGGGTCTTGCCGCCGAAGCGGTACGACACCTCGAACGTGCGCAGGGTCCAGGCCAGCGGCACCGAGGACAGCCCCACCCCCGCCCGGAAGCTGAGCCGCCGGAAGTCGAGCTGATACGCCAGGCTCATCACGTAGGCCTGCCGGGGGTCCACCCAGCCGTCGGCGGTGGTGAGGAGCTGCACCATCGCGATCTGCTCCAGCCCCACCTGGGAGAGGTCCGGGACGTTCTCCCGCACCCCCTGGGCCCAGATCACCCCGCCGGCCTGCAGGATCAGGCTGTCCCGCCGGTTGAACCGGATGTCGGTGGCGAGCTGCACGCTGACGGCCTGGGAGCGCAGGGTGATGGGATCGATGACCTCGCTCAGGGTCTCGGCGTTGACCAGCAGCCGGGGGTGGATCTCGGCGAGGTCCGGGATGCCCTCCAGCGCGGCGCGCCAGTAGCCGCCGCCCAGGTGGATGGACCAGCGCTTCGTCGCCATGATGGAGGTGATGACCCCCAGGCTGCTGAACCGCATGGAGAAGTCGGACTGGATGAGCTGGTAGTGGTGGCCCACCGCCGAGAGGTCCCAGGGCCCCACCCGGATGGGGTTGACCTTGACGTTGCCGTTGTAGAGGCCGAGCAGGTTCAGGGGCAGGCTGGTGCCGATCTGGGTGCGGGGCAGCACGCCGACCTGGAGGTTGGGGAGGCCGACGCTCACCTCGCCCCACTCCAGGGTGTAGGCGGTGAAGTCGGTGTGGCCGCGATCCCGGGGGGGCAAATCCCCCAGGCGCGGGCGAAGCCAGTCCACCTGCTGGTTGGTGACCTCGGGCATGGCCTGGGCCTCGGAGCGGGCGTCGGTGGGCAGGGCCTCCGCGGGCGGGGCTTCGTCTTCCGTGGGCTCGGTGGGCTGGGCGTCCTGGGGGGGTGGTTCGCTGTCGGCCCCGTCCTCATCGGGATCGTCGGCGGCAGGCTCCGCTGAAGGCCCGGCGGGCTCGGGCTCCTCGGCGGGCGCGCCGTAGCCCCAGGCCTGGGCGGTGCCCTCGGGCAGGGGCGGGGCCTCCTCCTCGGTGGTCGTCTCGTCGGCGGTCTCCGGGGGCGGCGCGCCTTCCTGGGCGAGCGCCACCCCGAGCAGGAGCAGGAGCGTCATGCCTTCTTCCGGGTCTGTCGGGGCTTGCGGACCCCGACCGACCATGCGGCGGGGGTGTCCTTCATGGGCAGGATAGAGCGCCACTGCCCATCCAGGGCGTGCAGCGCGGCGGCGACCGCCGGGGCCACGGGCGCGATGGCCAGCTCGTCGGCGGCCTTGACCCCGAGCGGGCTGTCGGAGCCGGGCCAGGCGACGACGTGGACGGTGACCGGAGGCAGATCCTTGGCCTTGAGCACGCCGAGGTTGCGGTAGCGCACGTCCGGCACGCCGTCCTCGACCTCCACGCACTCGCTGAGCGCGTAGCCCAGGCCCATCGCGACCGCCCCGCGGATCTGGCCCTCGGTCAGGGTGGGGTTGAGCACCGCGCCCACGTCCTGGGCCACGGTGACCCCGGCGACCCCGCCCTCGGCGTCCAGCTCGACCAGCGCGGCGGCCCAGCCGAAGCCGAACAGGGGCGTGGGCGCGCCGTCGGGCCCGACCCGGGGCACGGGCAGAGGCACCCGCCCGGCGAACCGCTGCCCGACCAGGGCGCCAAGGTCGCCGTCGGCCTCGGCCAGCGCGACCCGGAGCTGGCCAGCGGCCTGCTCCACCGCGGGCAGCCCCAGCACGGTGTCCCGGGAGCCGACGGTCCAGCCCGGATCCGCCGCCTCGGTGGTCGCGGCCCAGGTGAAGCGCTCCGGCGGCAGCCCGCTGCGGTCGGCGGCGACCTGCACGCAGAGGGCGTCGTGGCCCTGACCCGACTCGGAGAAGCCGGTGCGCACGACCACCTCCGCCGGGGAGCGGACCTCCAGCGTAGCGACCACGCCCTCGTCGGCGCCCCCGGCCGGGCCGGTGCCCTTGACCGCGCAGGCCACGCCCGCCGGGCGCCCCGCCGCCCGCGCGCGCTCCCAGGCTGGCCGCAGCGCCTCCATCACAGCGGTGATACCGACCGGCTGGTCCAGGAGCTGTCCGGTGCCGAGGGCGTCGCCCGTGTCTGGCAGGTTGTGCGCGCGCAGCTCGAAGGGGTCCACCCCCAGGGCCTCGGCCAGGCGATCCACGCAGCCCTCCAGGGCGAAGGCGACCTGGGGCACCCCGAAGCCCCACGCCCCGCCAGCCGGAGGGTTGTGGGTGCGCACCATGCGGGCGTCCACCTCGACGTTGGGGATCGGATAGGGGCCGCAGGCGTGCGCGGCGATGGAGTCGATGACCGGCGCGGCCAGGGCCGGGTAGCCGCCGCCGTCGGCGGTGATGAGGGCCTTGAGGCCCACGAAGGTGCCGTCCGAGCGGGCGCCGAGCATCACCCGCAGGGTCGCCGCGCAGCGCTTGGCGTGCAGGCGGACGCCCTCCTCCAGGTCCAGGGAGAGCTTCACCGGCCGGCCGGTGTGGACCGCGCCCAGGGCCGCGTAGGGCTGGGCGGTCAGCTCCACCCGGCCGCCGAACGCGCCGCCGGTGGGCACCGCCTCGACGCTGACGGCCCCGACGTCCAGGCCGAGCATCGCGGCGATCTGGCGTCGATCCTCGAAGATGGCCTCCCCCGAGGACCAGACGTGGACCCCGCCGCCCTTGAGCGGGCTGGCCACCGCCGCTTCGCCCTCCACGAAGGCGGGGTCCACCGGGGACAGGGTGAACGCGGCCTTCACAATGACGAGCTGGTCGTCGTCCAGGGCCAGGTCGACGTCGCCCCTGCGAACCTCGGCGCGGGCCACGACGCCGTCGGGGGCCTTGGCGGCGCGGCTGAGCGAGGACACCACCGGCAGCGGCTCGGCGGCCACCCCCACCGCGTCCCGGGCGGCGCGGGCCTGCTCGCGGGTCTCGGCGATGACCACAGCCAGCACGTCGGCCACGCAGCGGGTCTCCTCGCCCTCGGCCACCAGCACGGGGCGCTTCACCGTGGAGACGCCCAGCGCGCGCGTGCCGGGCACATCAGCGGCGGTGAGCACGGCGCGCACGCCGGGCATCGCGGCGGCGGCGGAGGCGTCCACGCGCTCGACGCGGCAGCGGGGGTGCGGGGTCCACACCAGCGCGGCGTGCAGGGTGCCGGGCAGCTCCAGATCGTCGATGAACCAGCGCTGCCCCAGGGCCAGCTCGCGGCCGTCCAGGCGCTCGGCGCGCTGCCCCACGCCGCCGGAGGCCGGGGCCTCGGCCGCGCGGCCCTCGGCCTTGCTGCGGGCGAGCCGACGCACCGCCTCGCGTACGCTCTCCCAGCCCGTGCACCGGCAGGCGTGCATGTTCAGCGCGCGGTCCACGGTCTCGTCGCTGGGGTCGGGCTCCCGGTCGAGCAGGAGCAGCGCCTGGGTGGCGATGCCGGGGATGCAGTAGCCGCACCGCGCCGCCCCCGTTGCGGCGAAGGCCTCGGCGGCCCGCTGGCGGTCGGCCTCGTCGAAGGCGTCGAGGGTGGTGAGGGCCTTCCCGTCGAGGCTCTTGAAGGGCAGCGTGCAGGTCAGGCGGACCTTGCCGTCCACCGCCGCCGCGCAGCACCCGCAGATGCCCTGGGGGGAGCAGCCCGGCTTGAGGCTGCGCTGCCCCAGGTCCTCCCGCAGCACGTCCAGGGTCGAGCGACGCGGCGCGGCGGTGTGCGCCACCTCGCGGCCGTCGAGGGTGAAGCGGACGGTGACAGGGTCGTCGTTCGACGGGCCGGGCATGCAGCGGACCTCAAGGGTGGAGGGGAATATGCTACCCCCGTACCCGGTCCCCCACGCTGGAGCGAGATGCGGACCCTGCTCGCCGCAACGCTGGTCGCGATCGCATGCCTCGCGGTGACGTGGCCGGGGGTGCTCGCCGACGGGGCGCTGGGGCACCCCACCGGGGATCTCGCTGACCACTACTGGGGCGCCTGGTGGGTCTCCGAGGGGCTCCTCCAGGGGCGCTGGCCCACCGAGACCGCCCTCACCCACCAGCCCGAGGGCGGGGCGCTCTGGCACATCGATCCGGTGGGCGCCGCGCTCGTCACCCTCCTTCGCCCCCTGGGCTTCCCGCTGGCCTGGAACGCCATGCTCACCCTCCAGGTCCTCGCGGCGGGGCTCATGGGCTTCGCGATGGGCCTGGCCTTCGCCGAGGGAGACCGGGTCGCGGCGGTGGGCGCGGGCGTGACGATGGGGGCCTCGGCCTACGCGGTCTCGCTGCTGCACTCGGGCCTGAGCGAGTACCTGGGGCTGGTGTGGCCGGCGCTCTACGTGTGGGCGCTGCTGCGGGCCCTGGACACCGGGGAGCGGTGGTGGTGGGCCGCGCTGGCGCTGGCGATGTGTACGGCGCAGGCCTTCTACTACGGCGCGTTCGGGCTCCTGGTGGCGGCCTGCGCGGTGCCGGGCGCGGGGGGCCTGCGCCGGGCCTGGACGGTGGCGAAGGTGGCGGCGCTGTGGGCGCTGGTCTCGGCGCCGCTGATGGCGGTGGCCTGGCGCACCCTGCACGGCGAGGGCAGCGCGTTCGCGCTCTCCGAGGCCCCCGGCTGGGACTACCGCAGCCTGCCGGCCACCGACCTGATGAGCTGGCTGCGGCCGGGCGCCTGGTACCACCCCGACACCCCGGCGATGGGCAACCCGGGCATTCTGCACGTCAACTACCTGGGCTGGCTGACCCTGGGCGTGGCCCTGCTGGGGGCGCTGGGCACGCCGCGGGGGCGCTCGGTGGCCCCGACCGCGGGGCTGTACGCCGCGCTGGCGCTGGGTCCGGTGGCGTCGTGGGGCCGCGCGCCGCTCCGGGTCGGGGGCGCGCCGCTGCTGCTGCCCCTCGCCGCGCTCTACCTGCCGGGCTCGCCGTTCGCGGTAGTCCACCACCCCTATCGCATGGTCGCGTTCCTGCTGCCGCTGCTGGCCCTGCTGGTGGCCGCCGGGCTCCACCGGCTGCCGCTGGCCATCGCCGCGCCGCTGCCCGCGCTGATGTTGATCGAGACGCTCTTCGCCTCCCCGGCCCCCTGGCCGGCCCCGGTGACCCCCCTCCCCTCCGTGGCGGCGGTGCGGTCCGTGGAGGCTGACGGGGCGTTGCTCGACTGGCCGCCGGACGCCACCGCCGGGAACCGCCGCTACCTCATGGCCCAGGTGGCCCACGGGCGGCCCATCGCGGCGGGGGTGAACACCTTCCTCTCCGAGACCCTGCGGCGGGACCCCCTGGTCGCCAGCCTGCTGCGCGCGCTGGAGGACCCCGTCGCCCGGGCCCGCAACCGCGACGTCCCCTACGCCGGCCCGGTGGTGCTGCCGGCCGAAGGGCGCGCCACGCGGCTGGGCGCGCTGGGGTTCGGCCACGTCGCGGTCCACGACGATCTGCTCTCCCCCTTGGAGCTGGAGCGGACCCACCGGCTGCTGCGTCGGGCGCTCGGCGCGCCGGTGGCCCAGGCAGACGGCGTCGTGATCTATGCGGTAGAACAACGCTGATGGCTCCTCCGATGTCCCGTCGACGGTTCCTCCTGGAGAGCGGCGCGCTGACCGCCCTGGCCTGGCTGGGCCTGGCGGCGTACGGGCACCGGCCGCTGCCCCCGCTCGCCAGCCCGGCGCTGGGGGACCCCGCGCGACGCACCCTGGAGGCCGCCCTGGAGGTGCTGCTGCCCTCCGACGCCCCCTGGGACGAGGTGGCCGCGGGGGTCGACGCCTTCCTGGCCGACGCCGACCCCTTCGCCACCGCGCAGCTCCGGCTCGCCCTCCAGGCGCTGGAGCACCTGGGCGGGACCTGGCTGCCCCCGACGCGCTTCTCCCGGCTGGACCCGGACGCCCGACGCGCGGCGCTCACCCGGTGGGAGCGGAGCCCCGTGGCCACTTTCCGGCAGATCTTCCAGGCCCTGCGCCGCCTCGCCGGCTTCTCCTGGTACGCTGATCCCCGCACCTGGGCCGCCATCGGCTACGACGGCCCCACGGTGGGCCGATGATCCGCTCCGGCGCCCACCTCCCCCAGGGCTTCGACGCCCGCGCGGACGTGTGCGTCATCGGCTCCGGGGCCGGGGGCGGCGTGGCCGCCGCGATCATGGCCGAGGCCGGCCGGGAGATCCTCATCCTGGAGGAGGGCCAGCGCGTCCGCACCCCGCAGCTCAACCAGCGCGAGGAGCAGATGTACAACCTGCTCTACCGCGACGGCGGGCAGCAGATGACCGACGACGGCGGGATCTCGGTGCTCCAGGGGCGCACCCTGGGCGGCAGCACCGTCATCAACATGTCCGACGTCACCGAGATCCCGGAGGCCGTGTGGGCCCACTGGCGCGCCCGCTACCGCTTCGACCGCTACGGCCGCGCGGACATCGAGGCCGCGGTCGCCGCCTGCCGCCAGGCCATCGCCGCCAACCCCATCCAGCCCGAGCAGCTCAACCGCAACGCCCGCCTGCTGCTCGAGGGGGGCGCGTCCCTGGGCATCGCCGGGGGGGCCTTCGAGCACAACCGCGTGGGCTGCGTGGGCTCGGGCTACTGCCTCATCGGCTGCGCCTACGACGCGAAGCGCACCGTGGCCCACACCTGGATCCCCCGCGCCCTGGCCACCGGCCGCGCCCTCGTCCAGACCGACGCCCGGGTCGAGCGGCTGGAGCACGACCACCGGCGCATCGTCGCCGCGCACGGGCACCTGCTCGACCCCGTCCGGCAGACCCCCCTCGCCCCGTTCACCGTGCGCGCCGACCGCTACGTGCTGGCCGCCGGAGCCATCCACAGCCCGCTGGTGCTGCTCGCCTCGGGGGTCGGCAACGCCCACGTCGGCCGGAACCTCACCCTCCAGCCCCAGGGCGCCGCGCTCGCGGTCTTCGACCACGAGGTCATCCACTTCCGGGGCATCCCCCAGGGCGCCTACCTCGACGGGTACGAGTCCATCACCGAAGAGCACGGCCTGGCGGGCTTCCGCCTGGAGAGCGTCTCGGCCACCCCGGGCATGGCGGCGGCGACGCTGACCGCCTGGGGGGACGACATGGCGCGCTTCATGGCCATGACCCGGCGCAGCGGGGCCTGCCTCTGCCTGGTGCCCGACCGACCGAACGGCCGGGTGCTCCGGGGCCGCGACGGGCGCCCCCGGATCCGCTACCACTACGCGAAGGACTGGGCGGACACGTTCCGGGCGGCGACCCGCACCGCCGCGGAGGTCTACCTCGCCGCCGGGGCCGAGGCGGTCCACCTGCCCTTCGTGGGCCTGCCGCCCGTCCACAGCGTCTCCGACCTCTCCCGGCTGGAGCGCATGCCCGTGCGCGCCTGCAGCGTCAGCCTCATCTCCGCGCACCCCCAGGGCACCTGCCGGGCGGGCCCCGACGGCGCCCACGGGGTGGTGGACAACGACCTCTTCGTCCACGGCCTCGACAACCTGCAGGTGCTCGACGCCTCCGTGTTCCCCACCAGCGCGGCCAGCCACACCATGTTACCGGTCATGACGATGGCCTGGCTGGGGGCCCACGAGCGGCTGTGAGGGTGCTGTCATCGTTCGCGCAGTAGACTGGCGGCTCATGGTTCACCTCCTCCCCCTGCTGGCCCTTTGGCTGTGCCTCGGCGCGCAGCCCCTCCAGGCCGAGGAGCCCTCCCCCGAGCAGGCGGCGGCCGTGCTGGCCCAGGACGTCCTGCCCGCCCTCGGCGCGCGCGCCCAGGCCGCCGAGGCCCGCATCCAAGGTGCTGAGGACCTCTTCGCCGGTCGCGCGCCGCTGGCCGGGGCCTTCCCGGAGCTGGCCGACGCGCCCCTGGCCGACCCCGCCTTCCTGCGCGGGCGGCTGAGCGCCCTGGACCAGGCCGCCCGGCAGCGCGCCGTGGAGCGGGTCGCCCCGCCCCCGGCGGGCCTCAACGAGCGTGACCAGCGCCGCTGGACCGAGGCCCGCGACGCCGCCTGCGAGGCCGAGGATCGCGCCGACGCCCTGGAGCGCCGCCTGCTCAACGCCGCGATGGCCGCCTTGGACAAGGCCCCGGCCCTCACCGAGCCGCGGACCGCCGAGCTGCAGGCCACCTGGCAGGCCGCCCTCGACAAGGCCCGCGAGACCCTCACCGAGGGCGCCGAGGACCCCGAGGCCGCCGCCGCCGCGCGGGCCGCCGGGGACGCGAAGGCCGGCCTCCGTCGCGTCCAGCGCGCCGCCATCCTTGCGGTGGCGGTTGCCGGGAACACCGAGCTGATCGAGATCGTCGAGGCGGACCTCTCCGCGGTGGCCGCCGACGGGCTGCACCCGCTGTCCCGCGCCGCGGCCCTGGACCGCCTCTCCCGCGCCGCCCCCCTGCTGCCCGACGCGCTGCGCGAGCAGGCCGAGGGCGCATTGACCGCCGCCACCTTCGCCCGTCTCAACGACGAGATCGCCGCTCTGGAGGCCCAGACCACCGCGCCCGCCCAGAGCATGCTCACCCCGGGAGGGGGGCAGATCGCGGCCCTGGAGAAGCAGCTCGCCCAGGCCCGCGCGGCGCTCGCCCAGTCCCCCGAGCCCGCGGCGCTGGCCCCCGAGGCCGACCCGCTCGCGACCCTCCGCCACCGCCGCGACGCCCTCGCCCACCAGCGCGCCACCGCCCGGGTCGAGCAGCTCACCGAGGCCGTGCGCCTGGCCCAGGAGGCCGAGGCCGCCAAGGGCACCACCTCCGCCGAGGCCGCCGAGGGCCTGGCCCAGGAGGCCCGCCAGAAGGAGGAGCGCGCCCGCCGCGAGGCCTCCGAGGCCGTCGCCCACGAGGAGAAGGTCGTCGCCGAGCTGCGCGAGAAGCTCGCCAACCGCCACGCCCGCGCCGCCGGCCTGCTGGAGCAGGAGGCCAACCGCCGCGAGGCCTCCCTGGCCCGTCTCCAGGCGCTGCGGGACCAGCTCGACGCCGAGCTGACCGCCGCCGGGAACACCATCGAGCAGGCCCGGGAGCTGGGCAACCTCTCCAACCGGGAGCGGCTCCTGGCGGACAGCCACCAGCAGCTCACCCACACCGTGGAGGAGCTCCGCGGGGTCGCGACCGACCACATGGACCAGCTCCACCGCTTCGCCGCCGAGCGCCGGCAGGTGGAGGCCGACCTGGCCCAGGAGCACGGCATCCCCGCCTCCAACGCCGCGTTGGCCCAGCAGTGGCAGGAGGCCGCCGTCTCCCTGCAGGACGCCCTCGCCTCCCGGGAGGCCAACGTCACCCAGGAGCTGGACACCGCCCGGAGCTGGCTGGAGGAGGCCAAGCAGGAGCGCCGCGTCGTCCGCGACCTGATGGACCGCGACCCGGTGGAGCTGCTCGGCCCCGACGGCCGCACCGAGCTGCTCGCCGAGCTGGGCGAGCTGTCGATGGAGCTGCGCAGCCGGGTCCGGGAGCTGGTCGTCAGCATCCAGGCGATGCCCGAGCGGGCCACCCGGCTCGGCGTGCTCGCCGCCTTCGTCTTCCGCTCGGTCGAGCTGCTGGTCCTGGTCGCGGTGTGGGTGTTCTCTCGCCGACGCGCGGCGTCGTGGGTGCACTCCGGGCTGCGCTGGGCCACCGCCTCCGAGGTGCTGATCGACCGGGAGGAGGTCCTCACCCTCTCCCGCCCCGTCGGCCGGCTGGCCCGCGCCCTGGTCGACGTGCTGGCCGCCTTCATCCTCTACCGGGGCCTGGCGGACGGCTGGCCCACCCTGGCCTTCGGCGCGCTGATCCTGCTATGCGTCGCGGTGTACCGCACGGCAGAGCACGCCGTCGTGCTGGTCATGGCCTCGCCGGACGACCGCCGCGCGGCGCTGGTCCTGGTCTCCCCGGAGCTGCGCGCGCTCGCCGTGCTCACGGTGCAGGCCCTGCTGGGCTGGGCGCTCGCCCGCCGGGTGGGGGGCTACCTCTCCCTCGACCTGCTGAGCCTCGACCGCGTCCACGACCTCGTCATGTCCCTCGCGGCGCTCGCGCTGGTGGGGGTCATCGGGTGGCTGCTGCTGCGGTGGGGGCCGCTCTTCCGGCTGGCGCTGGCCTTCGACGAGGACAGCAACCGCCTGACCACCTGGCTCTGCCAGGACGACGGCGGCCAGGCCCTCGCGCTGCTGCGCTCCGCGCTCTCCCTGGGGGTGCTGCTGGTGCGCTTCACCTCCCGGGCCGCCGGGCGGATCGCCGATCGCCAGGACCAGCTCTCCTGGCTCAACGCCCTGCTCGCACGCCGGCGCCTGCGGGGGGAGGGGCCCGCCGACCTCGAGCTGCTCACCCCGGAGGCCCGCGCCCGCATGGAGGCGGTGGACCTGCCCGCCCCCCGCGCCGCGCCGCTCCAGGACCTCCAGCGCGCGCTGGCCACCTGGCAGGCCGAGCGCCGCGCCGGCATGGTGGCGGTCACCGGAGACTGGGGCTCGGGCAAGACCCGGCTGCTGGACGACTTCATCGAGGCGGCCGGCAAGACCCTGCCGGTGCGTCGCCTCCAGGCGTGCGGCAGCCTGCACAGCCCCGACGTCGCGCTGCACTGGCTCAGCGCGCTCTTCCCGGAGCTGGGCGACCGGGCACCCACGCCCAAGGCCCTCATCGAGGTGGCCCGCGCCGCGCCCCCCTCCCTCCTCGTGCTGGACGACCTCCACCAGCTCTTCCTGCGCAGCGTGGACGGCTACGAGGCCATCCAGGCCGTGCTCGGCATCCTGCGGGGCACCTGCGACCACCACCTCTGGGTCACCTCCTTCCACGCCCCGACCTGGGGCTACCTGGAGCTGATGGGCAGCCAGATGGGCCTGGACGGCTACCGCACCCGGGTCCACCTGGCTCCGCTGAGCGCCGAGGAGCTGGGGGCCTGGCTCCTGGAGCGCGCCCGCCTGGCGGGCTTCGAGGCCAGCTTCGAGGGCCTGGCCAGCACCGGTCGGCTCGGCGGCAGCCCGCGGCTGGCCCTGCAGCGGGCCACCGCCGCGTTCTGGCGGCTGCTGGCGGACGCCAGCCAGGGCAACCCGGTGGTCGCCGAGCGCCTGTGGCTCAGCGCGTTGGGGCATGTCGCCGGCAACCCCGACGAGACCCGCCTGGACGTGCGGCTGTTCGAGACCGCCCCCCTCGATCGGGTCTCCACCCTGGCCGACCCCGAGCTGTTCGTGCTCACCGGCCTCGTGGTCCACGACGGCCTGGACATCGGGCGGCTCTCCGAGGTCCTCAACCTGGCCCCCGGCCGGGTCCGCGCGGCCTGCGAGCACCTGCTGGGCCTGGAGGTCATCCAGCCCGACCCCGAGGGCTTCATCATCTGCGTGCCCTGGCGCCCCCTGGTGGTCAAGCTGCTGCGCCAGAAGCACTTCCTGCGCAAGGGAGCGGCCTGAGTCATGGAACTCCCCGTCGTTGAAGGTGGCTCCAACCTGCTGCGCTTCCTGGTGCTCGATCGGGTGCCGGTCGCCCTGCTGGTCGTCGTCATCGCCGCCCTGACCATGCGGGTGGGCACCCGCTCCCTCGAAGCCCTCGCCGAGCGCTTCACCCAGCACCGCCTGCTGTTCAAGCAGATCATCGCGGTCAGCCGCTTCCTGGTGCTGATCCTGGCCACCCTGGCGGTGGTCTCCCTCATCTTCCAGCTCTCCGACGAGGTGCTGCTGGCGGTCAGCGGCTCCGTGGCCGTGGCGGTGGGCTTCGCGATCAAGGACCTGCTCGCCTCGCTGATGGCGGGGATCATCCTGCTCTTCGACCGCCCCTTCCAGCTCGGGGACCGGGTGGAGTTCAGCGGCCAGTACGGCGAGGTCGTCGAGATCGGGCTGCGCACGGTGCGCATCGCCACCCTGGACGACAACCTCGTCTCCATCCCCAACAACCGCTTCCTCAGCGACACGGTGTCCTGCGCGAACGCCGGGGCGCTCGACCAGATGTGCGTCTTCCACTTCTACATCGGCTGCAACGAGGACTTCGAGCTGGCCCGCCGCATCGTGTTCGAGGCCACCGCCTCCAGCAACTACGTCTACCTGGAGAAGCCCATCGCCATCGTGGTCCGCGAGGGCCCCGTGCCCGACGGCGCCGAGCGCTTCGCCATCCGCATCACCTCAAAGGCGTATGTCTTCGACGGCCGCTACGAGACCGCCTTCGGCACCGACGTCACGATCCGGGTCAAGCGGGCGTTCCGCCGCCACGGGATCCGCACCGCCGGCGAGCTGGAGTGGGGCCCGCCCACCGCGCACCCCCACGGGCGGGAAAACCCCGGCGACGCCGATGCGATTGAGGCATCCTCCTGAGAGATGCCTCTCCTCCTCGCGCTGACCCTGCTCGCCTGTGACCCCAAGCCGGGCACCGACACCGGTCCGGTCGACCGCGACGGGGACGGCTACGTCGAGGGGGTCGACTGCGACGACGACGACCCGCTCGCCAACCCGGCCATCCCGGAGCTGTGCGACGGGCGAGACAACGACTGCGACGGCGAGCTGGACGAGGCCGACGCGGTGGACGCCCCGACCTGGTACCCCGACGCCGACGCCGACGGCTTCGGGCAGGGCCCTGGGGAGCGGGCCTGCGCGGGGCCGCCCGGCGCGGTGACCGCAGGCGGCGACTGCGACGACGACGATCCAGCGGTCTTCCCCGGGGCCACCGAGGTCTGCGACGGCGTGGACAACGACTGCGACAGCGCCCTGGACGAGCCCGACGCCGAGGACGCCACCGCCTGGTACCCGGACGGCGACGCCGACGGCTTCGGGGACCCCGAGCGGGGGGTCGTGGCCTGCACAGCGCCCGCGAACCACGTCGCCCAGGACGGCGACTGCGACGACGACGACCCCGACACCTTCCCCGAGGCCGAGGAGCGCTGCGACGATCTCGACAACGACTGCGACGCGGCCGTCGACGAGGACGCCGTCGACCGCTCCGACTGGTACGACGACCCCGACCACGACGGCTACGGCGAGGGCCCGGTGCTCGCCACGTCCTGCGAGGCGCCGTCCACCGGCATGGCGCCCGTGGGCGGCGACTGCGACGAGGCCGACCCCTACGTCAACCCGGGCGCCGAGGAGCGCTGCGACGGCGTCGATCGCGACTGCGACGGCGTCGTCGACGGGCCGAACGCGGTCGACGCCCAGACCTGGTACGTCGACGCCGACGCCGACGGATACGGCGAGGGCGCCGGCACCCCGGCCTGCGAGGCCCCCGCCGGCCAGGTCACCACCGACGGCGACTGCGACGACGCCGACGACGCCATCCACCCCGCCGCCGTCGACCTCTGCGGCGACGGCCTGGACAGCGACTGCGACGGCTGGGCGGGCCCGGCGTGTGGCCCGGGGGGCTCGGTGAGCCTCTCCGGCGCCGACGCCGCCATGCTGGGCGACGCCGCGAACATCGCCGCCGGCGACGCCCTCGCCTTCCCCGGGGACCTCAACGGCGACGGCTACGACGACATGCTGGTCGGCGCGGTGGCCTACTCCGGCACCGCCTACACCCAGGGCGCCGGCTTCGTCGTGTACGGGCCGCTCACCGGCACGCTGCACCTCTCCAACGCCGACATCATCCTGGAGGGCGACTCCAGCACGGCCGGCGCGGGCGCGGCCGTGGCCGGCGCGGGCGACGTGGACGGAGACGGCGTCGCCGACCTGCTCGTCGGCGCCTGGACCGAGGACCACGCCGCCAACGACGCCGGGGCCGCCTACCTCGTGCGCGGCGGCGCGCTGGCCGCGGGCACCTTCGGCGTGGCCGCGGTGGCCACCGCCGCGCTCTACGGCGAGGACGTCTACAACTACGCGGGCAGCGCCCTGGCCGGCGGAGATATCGATGGGGACGGCTTCTCGGACGTCATCGTCGGCGCTTTCGGGAACACCGCAGGCGGCGGCTACGCGGGCGCGGTGTACGTGCTCTACGGCCCGCTCACCGGAGAGATCGCGCTGGCCGACGCCGACGCGATCCTCGTCGGCGAGAGCAGCAACGACCGGGCCGGCGCCGCCGTCGACGCGGCGGGCGACACCAACGGCGACGGCCTGGAGGACGTGCTCCTCGGCGCCTGGGGAAGCGACTTCAACCACCAGAGCGGCGGCGCGGCCTACCTGCTCGTCGGCCCGCTGAGCGGCCTGCTCGACCTGAGCAGCGCGGACGCCCGGTTCACCGGCGAGGCCGTGCGCGACTACGCCGGCACCGCCGTGGCCGGCGTGGGCGACCTCAACGACGACGGCTACGACGACGTGGCCATCAGCGCCCGCTCCAACGACCGGGGCGGGGTCGACGCCGGCGCGGTCTTCCTGGTCATGGGGCCCGCCAACGGCACCCGCGACCTCAGCACCGCCGACGTCATCCTCTGGGGCGAGGACGAGTACGACTACGCCGGCTACTCGGTCAGCGGCGGCGGCGACGTCAACGCCGACGGCGCCGTCGACCTCATCATCGGCGCCCACTACGAGGACACCGGCGGCACCGACGCGGGCGCGGCCTACCTCGTCTACGGGCCGGTGAGCGTGTCCGGCTCCCTGTCCGGCGCCGACGCCCGCTGGTTCGGCCAGGCCGCCGGCGACGAGGCCGGGCGTGCGGTCGCGGGCGGCGGAGACGTGGACGCAGACGGCTACGACGACCTGCTCATCGGCGCCTACGGCTTCGACGGCGGGGCCACCGACGGCGGCGCCGCCTGGCTGCTGTTGGGCGGGCCGGGCTTCTGACGACGCCACAGCGCCACCCCCGCGCCGATCAGGGCGAGCACCCCCGCTGCCAGCACCCCCTGCACCGCGCGGTAGGGCCCCTGCCCCAGCGCCTCGTGGCAGGGCGTGGGCGCGGCGTCCGCCAGCCCCGCCGCCTCCGCGAGGGCCTTCACGGCGGGGCTCGGCCGCGGCTCGAGCACCAGCGTCAGCTCCCGGCTGGGCTCGTCCATGCGCCACTGCCCATGCCGGTTCGCGGTCACCCGCCCGCGCGCCACGTCCAGCAGGCTGGTGGACGACAGGCGCAGCCCGTCCTCCAGCGACAGCTCCCACTGGAAGAGGCTGGGCTGGTCGGGGTAGTTGCCGTTGGAGATCCGCAGGCTCCGGGCCTCCGGGGGCAGCGGCGCCCGCAGGGTCTGCGTGTAGGTCACGATCCGGCTGTTGGCCAGCCCGGTCGGGGTGTCCGAGGGCACGGGCGTCCACCGCAGCGCCGCCCCGTCGACCTCAAGGCGCAGGTTGTCGGCCAGCTCCGCCAGCTTCCCGGCGGTGAACGCCTCGCTCTGCCCCGGGGTCAGGGTCCGCCCCGGCCCCAGCTCCTGCAGGATGTCGTGGGTCGGGACGAGCGTGGTCCAGTCCACGGTCACCGCGTCCGCCGAGATCGTCACCACGCCCCGGTGGGTCGCGGGCGTCCCGCCCATCGGGTGGGCCTCGGCGAGGGCCGGGCTCAGCGAGAGCAGCAGCGCGAGCGCACCTTGGGCATGACGAGCGAGGATCGCCTCACCTCCGGCCATCGGCCTATCTTGGTGGGCGGGCCCCTGTCGAACCCGCTAAGCAGGAAGATGGAGGCAGTCATCTCGTGAGCCAGGCGTACGGCGGACTCTACATCCCCCGCCCCGGGCGGGGCATCATCGGGCTGATCGTGGCCAACGTGGTGGCGTGGATCGCCTACATGCTGATGCTCCGGCTGGGCTTGTCGGACATCGCCGCCCGCCTCCCGCTGACCCCCGCGGAGTTCCTGACCGGCGACCTCTGGCAGCCGCTCACCGCGATGTTCATCCACAGCCCGGCCGCCACCGGGCACCTCCTGATGAACATGCTCTTCCTCTGGATCTTCGGCGTGGAGGTGGAGCAGGTCTACGGCACCCGCTCCCTGGTGATGATCTACCTGGCCTGCGGCCTGGCGGGCGCGGCGGTGGTGGTCTTGCTGGGGCTCGTGGTGTGGCTGCTGGCCCCCACCTCATCGCTGGGGCTGCTGTGGATCAGCGGCACCCTCGGCGCCTCGGGCGCGGTGCTGGGCATCACCGGCTGCTGGGGCGGCATGCTGTGGCACCAGACCCGCAGCTTCCTGTTCCTCGGGCCCATGCGGGTCCGCACCTTCCTGTTCATCATCGTGGGCATCCAGCTCCTGGGCGCGCTCAGCTACGACAACGTGAGCTACTCCAGCCACCTGGGTGGGCTGGCCGCCGGCGTGGCCTTCGGGCGCGGCTGGCTGCGCCCCGGCATGGTCACCGACTGGCTGGATCGCCGCAAGCTGCGGCGCCTCAAGGCGCAGCAGGCCCGCCGCAGGGGCCACCTCGAGCTGCTGGACGGCGGCCTGGGCGATCATCCGCCCGACAACGGCCGGTATGGGGACAACGGCCACTCTGACGACAACGGTCCGCTGTACCACTGATCTCCAGGCACCTGTTCCTTCCTCGGATGTCAGCCCCCTGACAGGGATACCCGTGTCAGGCTGTGGTATATAGGATCATCATGGAGCAGAAAATTTTCACCCAGCGCGTGAAAAAAAATTCCACATCTCTGGTGGGATCTTTTATGATGGTGTTGGAGCCTTTGTCGGAGGCCGGCTGATGGGTCTTATCCCTCGTCCCTTTGCCACTCACGCCAGGACGGCGGCGGCTGGGCGCACGAGGCGCAGGAAGCGCGACGGAAACTACGCGGTGCTGTTCGGGGTGTCGATGGTCGGCATCCTGGGCTTCGCTGCGCTCGCCGTTGACGTCTCCTACCTCCGGCTCTCTGCCCTCCAGGCCCAGAACGCGGCTGACGCTGGCGCGCACGCCGCGATGGTGGCCTATCGCTCCACCCTCGACGAGTCCCAGTCCACCACCGTGGCTGAGGCGGTCGTCGGGATGAACATGATCGCGGGCAACCAGGTCACCCTCGACACCACCAACGACATCGAGTTCGGCGGCTGGGATTACGACGATCCCAGCCCCACCTTCGACCCCACGCTTCCGTTCGTCAACGCCGCCCAGGTCACCGTCCGCCGCACCAACGCCTCCACCGACGGGCCGGTGAACCTGCTCCTGGCGCCCATCTTCGGTCACGACACCGGAAACGTGGTCGCTGACGCGGTCGGCGCGCTGCGCTTCCGCGAGGTGGTGCTCGCCTTCGACATCACGCCTTCGATGAAGGACGACTTCGCCGAGGCCCAGCAGGCCGCGTTGAACTTCCTGGATCAGATGTACCGAGGCGGCGCGGCCTGGCCGGGCGACCAGATCGGAATGGTGGCGTATGTAGGCGAAGCCGTCGTCTACACACCATTGGACTATGTCGACACCGCATACGGCACGATCTCTACGGACTGGTTGACCAACCTGAACTGGTGCAACCAGGATTATCCGCCGTGGCCGGCCGCCGCTGGGGGCGCCTACTACAACGTCGCGCCTGCGATGCCTGACTGTACGCATCCCGATGATCCGGGCATGTACCCCAACCCTTCGGGCACGAACCCGGGTGACGCCATCGCGCTGGCCACCAGCGAGCTGATCGGGCTGGGCACGTCCAGCTCACTCAAGAACATCGTCCTTCTGACCGACGACTTCGTCGAGTGCCCGGCAGACACCCGGCCCTGCACAGAGGGCAACCTCACCCTGAACGCCTGGCTCCAGGCCAACACCGCGTCGAACAACAACATCTCCATCCACACGGTGTTCCTGGACAACGGCTCTTCGGCCTCCGCCGCCGCAGAGATCTGGGTCGCCAGCCTCGCGCGCGGATACGGCACGGTCAACTCCACGGCTGATTCAACCGATTTGACCGACATCCTGGACGACATCGTCTCCATGATTCCGGTCGCGTTGGTGAACTGAATGACGCGCACGCCTCCCCCCTCCCTCGTCTCTCGGCTGTCGCAGCGGCGCCGACGCGGCGCCAACGCCATCGAGTTCGCGCTCATCCTGCCCGTGTTCGTGACCATCATGGTCGGGATCATGGACTTTTCCTGGTTCTTCTTCGTCCGCAGCACGGTCATCAACGCCGTGCGTGACGGCTGCCGCGCGGGCGCGGTGGTCCCCCCGGACGAGAACCCCGAGCTCGTGGCACGCGCTGAGATGGAGGACATCCTCGCCACCTGGAACGCAGACTGCAACGACCCGAACATCACCTGCACATTCGATATCCAGGCATCAGGCAGCTCCCCCTCCGAGGTGCTGGAGTGCTCCATCACGCTGGAGCAGGACCCGCTCATCGGTCTGGTGCCGATGCCTGAGACCACGACCGCCAGCGCGGTCGTCCACTTCGAGCTGCAGAGGTGACCATGCGTCGACGCCGCTTCAATCGTCGCGGGGCCTCGGCGATCGAGTTCGGGCTCACCCTCCCGGTCCTGCTGATCATCTGCTCAGCGGTCATCGAGTACGGGATGGTGTTCTTCCAGCAGTCCGCGCTCATCGGCGCGGCCCGTGACGGCACCCGCTACGGCGCCACCGTCGACACAGACGACGACCCCGAGGGCGAGGCCGAGGACCGCGCCCGCGAGGTCCTCACCGGCTACGGGCTGGACTGCAGCAACGCGCTGACCTGTGACGTCACCGCCGAGCTGGACTTCGACGGGACCAACAACTTCTGGTTCCTGCGGGTCTCGATCGAGCGGGTGTATGAGCCCGTCCTCGATCTGCTGCCGACGCCCAACTATGTGCGCGCCGAGATGGTGATGCTCATCGAGGATCAGGTCATCCCCTGATCCCGGCGGCGGCGCACCAGCAGCAGCGCGAGCAGGGCCAGGCCCAAGCCGCTCGGCTGACCTGAGCCGGCGCAGCCGCAGCCACGCCCCTTGTCGGTGCCAGGCAACCGCCCGCCGGTGACGCCGGTGTCGTCGTCGACGCCGCCATCGCCGGTGTCGTCGGCGGTGATGGCCGAGTCGTCCGCGGCGCTGTCGTCGGTGGCCGAGTCGTCCGCGGCGCTGTCGTCGGCCGCGCCGGTGTCGTCGCTGGCCCCCGTGTCGTCCGTGACGCCGGTGTCATCGGCGTTCCCGGTGTCGTCGGTGCTCACGCAGTCCTCGTCGGACCGGCCGTCGCAGTCGTTGTCGCCGCCGCCGCAGTCGTCCACCTCCACACCGGGGTGGGTGTCGGCGTTGACGTCGTTGCAGTCGTCGCCGCCCCAGGCGATCACCCGGTGGCCGTCGCCGTCCTGATCGTAGTCGTCCCCACCCAGACAGTCGTCGTCGTCGCCGTTGTACCAGACCTCCGGCGCGCCGCGGTACACCGTGGGGTCTGTGTCATCACAGTCGTCGCCGCCGTAGGCGTCGCTGTCCTGCTCGTCCGCGTCGGCGTCGTAGTCGCTGGCGCCGTCACAGTCCTGATCCACCCCGTCGTACCACACCTCGGCCGCCGCCGGGTGGATCGTGGCGTCTGTGTCATCACAGTCGCTGCCGCCTGCGCTCGCGGCCCCGTAGCCGTCGCCGTCCAGGTCCACGGCGTCCGCGCCGTCACAGTTCTGGTCGATGCCGTCGTAAGGCACGTCCTCGGCGTGCGGGCCGATGGCGCTGTCGGCGTCGTCACAGTCGTCCCCCAGGTAGAGGTCGCTGTCGGCGCCGTCGCCGTCCGCGTCGTAGTCGCTGCCACCGTCGCAGTCCTGATCGACGCCGTCGTACCAGATCTCCGTGGCGCCGGGGTAGATCGAGGGATCGGTGTCATCACAGTCGCTGCCGCCGTACCAGTCGACCTGGTAGCCGTCCCCGTCGAAGTCGTAGTCGTCGGTCCCGTCACAGTCGCTGTCAACGCCGTCGTACACGTACTCTGTGGCGCCGGGGTAGACCGTGCGGTTTGTGTCATCACAGTCGGTGCCCCCGTAGGCGTCGCTGTCGTAGCCGTCCCCGTCGCAGTCGTACTCGTCGGAGGTCCCGTCGCAGTCCTGATCGGTGCCGTCGTAGCACACCTCGGACGCGCTGGGGTTCACGCTGGGGTCGCTGTCGTCACAGTCGTCGCCGCCCAGGTTGACGTCACGGTGGCCGTCCCCGTCGTAGTCCCACTCGTCGGTGCCGTCACAGTCCTCGTCGACACCGTCAGAGGCGCTGGACTCCGTGGCGGAGGGGTTGATCGCGGCGTCTGTGTCGTCACAGTCCGTGCCGCCGTAGAGGTCGCTGTCGTAGGTGTCGAGGTCCGCGTCGTAGTCGCTGTCCCCGGCGCAGTCGCTGTCGATGCCGTCGTACCAGGTGTCGGCGGCGCCCGGGTGGACATCGGCGCTGCGGTCGTTGCAGTCGTCTCCACCGTAGCTGTCGCTGTCGTAGCCGTCCCCGTCGCTGTCGTAGTCGGAGTCCTCCGCGCAGTCGCTGTCGACGCCGTCGTACCAGGTCTCGCTCGCGTCGGGGTTGGTGCTGGCGCTGGCGTCGTCGCAGTCGCCGGAGCCCAGGGCGCCGGTCGGGTAGCCGGTGGAGGAGTAGCCGTCGCCGTCCGCGTCGTTGTCGTCGGTGGGATCGCAGTTGTCGTCGACGCCGTCGTAGTACGTCTCCGGGGCGTTGGGGCTCACGCTGGCGTCGGCGTCGTCGCAGTCGGTGCCGCCGTTGATGGCGCTGTCGTAGCCGTCGCCGTCCGCGTCGTAGTCGCTGCCGCCGTCACAGTCGGTGTCGACCCCGTCGTACCAGGTCTCGCTCGCGTCGGGGTTGGTGCTGGCGTCGCCGTCGTCGCAGTCCAGGCCCAGGTCGTAGCCGTCGCCGTCGCTGTCGTAGTCGCTGCCCCCGTCGCAGTCGCTGTCGACCCCGTCGTACCAGGTCTCGCTCGCGTCGGGGTTGGCGCTGGCGTCGTCGTCGTCGCAGTCGCCCTGGGCCTCGGTGTAGCCGTCGCCGTCGGCGTCATCGAGGCCAAGCACCGACAGCCGGAGGTCGTCCAGCCCCCAGGTGTCCGCGCCCGGCCCGGTGATCTCGAGGGTGTCGACGCCGTAGTCGTAGACGTAGCCGTGGAACACGCCCCCCGCGACGTCGTCGCCGCTGGCGGAGATGGTGTTCCCGTAGAGCTGGCGGCCGTGGGCCCAGCCGTAGACCGTGAAGGTCCCGTTGCCGTCCAGGAGCTGGAACGCGACCGCCGGCTGGACCTCGTCGAAGGTGATGGTGACGGTGGTGGCGATGGCCTCGCCCGCCTGGCTGTCGGCGGGGGCGGCGCCGTCCACGTCGGTGACCACCTGCAGGGTGCCGTCCACCTCCACCCCGACGTCGGCGTACTCGGTGGTGACGGTGGTGTTGACCGCGGGGTCCTCGAAGTCCACGGTCTCCACGTCGATCCCGGCGTCGGCCTCCCAGTCGGTCGCGCTGGTGTAGGCGGTGGCCCCGCCGCCGTCGATCACGCCGTCGCAGTCGTCGTCGACGTTGTTGGTGAGGTCCTCGGCGGCGCCCGGGTTGACCGCCGCGTCGCCGTCGTCGCAGTCGCCGTCCGCGCCGGTCCAGCCGTCGCCGTCCCGGTCGCTCTCCTCGGCCCAGACCACCTGGATGTCGTCCAATCCCCAGCCGTCGCTGGTGCGCACGTCCAGGCGCACCTCCCGCACCGAGCGGCTGAACGTGATGCCCACGAAGCGGCCGCCCGGGATGTCCTCGCCCTCGTGCTCCACCCGCAGGCGCCCGCTGGTGGCGAGCAGCTCCACCCCGTCGCTGTCCCAGGCCCGCACGGAGAGCGGATCGCTGGCGTCCATGAGCTGGAAGGCCACCGCGTCGACGTCGTCGGTGAAGAGCAGCTCCACCCGGTTGGCGCTGCCGGCGCTCACCTTGGCGCCCAGGGAGCCGGCGGGCGTCGCGCCATAGATGTCAGCCGCCGCGGTCACCGAACCCGAGGCCGCCAGGCGCATGCCGTTGGGGTAGTAGAGGCCGGCCACTGACGACGACGCCGTGGCGGACTCGAAGCCGAACGTCTCCGCGCCGGGCCCGCCGAGCACCGCGTCGAGGTCGTACTCCCACAGCGTCTCGCTGAGCCGGGGGGCGTAGGCGCCGTCCACCCAGCCGTCGCAGTCGTTGTCGTCGGCCCAGTCCCCGGTGTCCAGGGCGGTGTCCTCCTCCGCGCCGGGGAAGGACGCGGCGTCGTCGTCGTCGCAGTCCGGGCCGCTGGCCGAGCGCGCGAGGAGCCCGTCGCCGTCGGCGTCCAGGAACGATGGGGCGTAGCTCCAGATCGTCACCAGGCCGTTCAGGGTCCCGCTGGCCGCCGAGGCGAAGAAGGCCCCCACCGCTACGTCCCCCAGCCCGTCGGCGTTGTGGTCCTCCATCACCGCGATCGCGGTGCCCGCCGCACCCGCCGAGGCCGCCCCGCTCAGCGCGAAGTCCGCGTCCGCGATGGTCGCCGTGCTGCCCGAAGGCAGCCCGGTGAAGATCCAGACCCCGCCCGACGATGCGTTCGCGCCGGGGCCGCCGATGGCCAGATCGTCCTCGCCGTCGCCGTCCAGATCCCCCAGCGCGAGGGTCTGGCCGACCTGCTGGTTGTTGTTGTCCCCGGTGATCTGCAGGTCGGCGTCCGCGGCGCCGTAGGCCCCCGACCAGCTCCCGCCATCCAGGAAGAGGAAGACCGCGCCCGCGTTGGTCGCCCCGGAGTCCTCGCGCCGGGCGCCCACCACCAGATCCCCCAGCCCGTCGCCGTCGAGGTCGCCCAGGGCCAGGGCGCTGCCGAAGTAGTCGAGGCTGGCGCCGCCGGTGAACGTGGCGGTGGAGGCGGTCGCCGCGTCGGTGATGCCCGACCAGCTCCCGCCGGGCACGAGGTAGACCTTGCCCGCGTCGGTCGCGGTGTCGTCGTTCTGCGCGGACCCCAGCAGCAGGTCGGCGAGCCCGTCGGCGTCGGCGTCCCCCATCGCCAGGGATACGCCCAGGCGATCGCCGCCCGCCTCCCCCTCGAAGGTGGGCGCGCCGTACAGGGAGCCTCCACTCAGGGTCGCGCCGCCCTGGTAGAGGGCCACCGCCCCCGCGTTGGTCGCGGCGGTGTCGTCGTCGATCGCGCCGATGGCGAGGTCGTTGTAGCCGTCCCCGTCGACGTCCCCGTTCGACGCCAGGGTCGAGCCCCCCTCGGCGCCGACCGAGCCCCAGGTCAGGGTGGCGTCGGCGTCCGTGCGCGCGGTGATGGCGCCGCCGAAGCTCATGTTGGCGAACAGGAACACCGCGCCCGCGTTGGAGCCGGCCTGATCGCCCCCCGACTCCCCCAGGATGACCTCCGAGAGCCCGTCCCCATCGAGATCAGCGATGGCCAGGGCGCTGCCCAGCTCGTCCCCCGAGGCCCCCAGGAAGGACGTCGACGCGCCGACCACGTCCCCCACCCCCGGGCTGGCCCCGCCGTACACCAGCCAGACCGTGTCGGCCTCGGGCGCGCCCATGAGCAGGTCGCTCAGGCCGTCGCCGTTGAGGTCCCCGCTGGCGAGGGTCTGCCCCAGGTAGTCGAAGTCGTCGCTGCCGTACCAGTACAGCGAGACGTCCGCGAGGCGCTGCTCCGCGCTGCCCGGCTGCCCGGTGGCCGGGCCGAAGCTCGCCGAGGTGCCGTCGCTCAGGCCCCCCGCGCAGGACCATGCCAGCCCCGCCGTCGCCGAGCCCTGGACCCCGATGACCGCGCCGTTGCCGCCGTCGTAGCTGCTGCTGCCGAAGGTGACGTCGTCGAGCACCAGGACCACGTCGTCGCGGGCCTCCTGGAACCAGGCCTGGACGTGGCCGTCGCCGGACGCCGTGCCCGGCACGATGTCCTGCCAGTCGATGACGTAGAGGCGGTAGGGGTACTGCCCCAGGGTGGCGACCTTCACCGAGCCGGCGGCCAGCTCATCCCAGTACGCCGCCACCCCGGCCCAGGAGCCCCCCGCCGGGCAGGTGGCCTGGGACGCGGACTGGTCCCCCTGGAAGAAGGCGGTGCCGTTGTCCCCGATGACCAGCGTGGTCTCGATGGAGCCATACCAGGACACCGAGAACGGCAGGGTGACCGTCTCGGTGCCGTCGTTGCCCAGGCCCAGGTCGGTGCCCTCGTCGTCGATGTCGAGCACGACGTGGGGCGGGCCGTCCGCCTCGTCCGAGTCGATGAAGACGACGTCGCCGTTGTCCGGGCCGCCGGTCGCGGCCCAGGCCAGCGGCAGGAGCCCCATCATCGGGACCCACAAAGCGAAGGATCGTCTCACGTTGCCCATGATAGCGCAGTCCCCGCGGTGTTCGCCGCGCGGACTGCGGGGGCGTCGGGATCAGGGGCGGGCGTGGACGCTCACGGCCACCTCACGGGTCTCATAGCGCCCCTCGGCGCGCACGCCGCCGGCGCGGGTGGGCTCCTTGATGGGGGGCGGCTGGTGGATCGTCATGTCGACGCTCACCGCGGGGCCGCGCGGCTGGGGGCCGCCGAAGACCTCGACCCGGCGGTCGTCGTAGCGGTCGATCTCGACCCCGACGCTGCGCAGGGTGTAGCTGTAGCGCCCGCAGTCGTCGACCATGTCCAGGCGGTGGTAGCCGGGGCTCAGCTCCAGGGCGGTCTCGCCGAAGCCGGACACCCAGGCGACCCGCACGCCGTCCACGAAGATGGCGAGATCCTTGGGCTGCTCGTTGTCCACCACCACGACCCCGGTGCTGGGGGGGCGGACCGAGTACGCGGCGGGCTCCCAGGGGCCGACCGAGAGGCTGCGCCGCTCCAGGACCTGGCCCGAGGTACGGCGCACCGTGAGCGCGTGGCTGCCGACCGGGACGTGGGCGAAGAAGGCCTCACCGTAGGCGGGGATGGTGCGGGTGGCGCCGCCGGGGCCGGTGACCACGACCGGGATCGGCAGGGGGTTGTGGACCCGCAGCTCCGAGGTGGCCGGGGCGTCGACGCGCCAGGAGGCCGCGCTGTAGGCGTCGATGTGGGTGGTGATCCGGTTGAGGACGCGCCCGTCGACCCGCACGGACAGCTCGTGCACGCCGACGGGCAGGTAGACCGGGGTGGCGCCCGGGGCCAGGGACGCGACGATGGCGCCGTCGGCGTAGAGGTTGATCTGGCGTCCGGTGAGGTTCTGCACCATCAGGGTGCCGCGGACGACGCCGGGGCGCTGGTGGTGGTGGTCGTGGCCGTAGCCGTGGCCGTGCCCGGCGAAGGCGGGGGCGCTGGCGAGGAAGGCGAGGGCGAGGATGGCGCGGGTCATGGGCTCCTCCGGCGACGTGGCGCGTTCGGGATGGTCCGCACAACAGGACGGCGCGCCCCCCGTCGGCATTCGGTGTGATGACATCCGGTGACACCGCACCGCCGCCCGTGACATCCGCGCCGGCCCCCGTTACGCCCGGCCGATGCCCCCCGGTGCGGACCACGATCTGAGGCGCGACGCCCTGCGCGTGGGGGCGGCCAACCTGCTCTCCCGGGTGACGGGGCTCCTGCGGGAGATCGCCTTCGCGGCGGCGTTCGGGGCGGGCATGGCCGCGGACGCCTACAACGCGGCGTTCCGCATCGGCAACCTCCTGCGGGAGCTGTTCGCCGAGGGCGCCCTCTCCAACGCCTTCATCCCCTTGTTCGCCAAGGTGGACGAGGCCGAGGGCCAGGAGAGCGCCTTCCGGCTGGCCAACGCCTTCCTGGGGGTGCTGCTGGCGGCGCTGGGGGCGCTGACGCTGGCCACCCTGCTGCTGGCCGAGCCGCTGGTCATGCTGGTCGCCGGGGGCTTCGCCGAGGTGGAGGGCAAGGTCGCGCTGACCGCCACCCTGACCCGGATCCTCGCGCCCTTCGTCGCGACGATCTCGGTGGCGTCGGTGTTCATGGGGGTGCTCAACGTCCGGGGGCGGTTCTTCCTGCCCGCGGTGAGCCCGGTGGTGTTCAACGGGTTGATCATCGCGGCCTGCCTGGGGGCGGCGCCCTTCGCCCAGGCCACCGGCTGGCCGGCCATCTACGCGGTCGCGCTGGCGGCGCTCGTGGGGGGCGCGGCGCAGGCGGCCATCCAACTCCCGCCGCTCTGGCGGGGGGGGTTCCGGCTGCGCCCCACCCTGGGCGCCCACCCGGCCCTGCGGCGGCTGCTGGCCTTCCTCGGTCCGGCGGTGGTGGCGATCTCGGTGGTGCAGATCAACCTGCTCATCGAGACCCAGCTCGCGTCCCGCGAGGGCGACGGGCCGGTGTCCTGGCTGCTGTACGCCTTCCGGGTGGCCCACCTGCCCTTCTCCATCGTGTCGGGGGCGCTGGGGGTCGCCAGCCTGGCGGGGCTGTCGGTGCTCGTGGCCCGGGGGGACGACGCGGGCTTCCGGCGCACCCTGGCCGGGGCGTTGAACCTCAACACCTTCTGGCTGCTGCCCTCGGCGGTGGGCATGGCCCTGCTGGCCGAGCCCCTGGTGGCGCTCCTGTTCGAGCGGGGCGCGTTCACCGCCCAGGACACCGCGCAGACCGCGCTGCTGCTCCAGGCCTACGCGGTGGCCGTGCTGGCCATCGGGGCCCAGCGCATCCTGGTGCCGGTGTTCTACACCCTGGACGACCCACGCACGCCGATGTGGATCGGGCTGGGCACGGTGGCGTTGAAGCTGCCAGTGGCGCTTGGCCTGATGGCGTGGGTGGGGCTGGCGGGCATCCCGCTGTCCCACGCCGTGCTCGCGGGGGCCGAGGTGGTGGTGCTGGTGGGCTTGCTGGAGCGCCGGGTGGGCGGCGTGGTCCGGCAGATGATCGGCCTGCACGCCCGCGCGGCGGTCGCGGCGGCGGTGATGGGCGCGGCGGTGTGGGCGGCGGCGGCGCGGCTGCCGATGGATCGGGGGCTGCTGCTGGTCGCGGGCTTGAGCGCCCTGGGGGCGGCGGTGTATCTGGGGGCGTGTGAGCTGCTGGGCCTCCGGGAGGGCCGGGCGATGGTGGGGCGGCTGCTCCGTCGACGGCCCCGCGGCCTGCCCCCGACCGTGGATCCCGAGACCCGGCGCTTGCTGGAGGGCCTCGCGGCGGGTCCCCTGCCCCGCCCTCGGCTCGTCAACGGCGAGGCCTGGCTCGCGGGGGTGTGCCTGCGCGCGGTCGATGGCTGCGTGGTCGCAGCGGAGATCTCGGGCGAGGATCCCGATGGAGAGGCGATCCCAGGGGGGCTGCGTGCCGTAATGCGCGTGGGCGCGGGGCCCCCGCAGCTCGCCGGGCTCACGTACGTGGACCCGGAGGGCCGCGCGCGGTGGTCGCTGCGCGCGGAGGGCGAGGTGCTGGTGGCCGGCGAGGCCAGCGGGCCTGTCCTCCCGATCGTCGCGTCGTAGCGAGTCACCCTATGCCCAGGTATGTTGAACGCCGCCCCCGGAGGTCGCGCGATGAAGGTCGCCCTCATCAACCCCACCCCCATCGATCACTACTCGCCGTGCACCCGCACGCTGTCGGCGTACCTCAAGCAGCACGGCCATGACTGCCGGCTGATCTTCCTGCCCGCCGACAACTACACCACCCGCTTCCAGCCCGGCTACATCAAGCAGATGCAGCAGTCGCTGGTCGACGACCTGGTGGGGCTGGTGGAGGACTGCGATCTGGTGGGGGTGAGCTTCCTGACCTCGATGTTCGACGTCGCGGTGCAGGCCACCCGAGCCATCCAGAAGGCCTTCCCTGGCAAACCCATCGTGTGGGGGGGCTTCCACCCCACGACCATGCCCCAGCAGGCGCTGGACTTCGTGGACATGGTGTGCGTGGGCGAGGGCGAGCTGGCCCTGCTGGAGCTGGTCGAGCGCATGGAGGCGGGCGAGGACTACTTCGACGTCCGCAACTTCTGGTTCCGCAAGCCCAACGGCAAGGTGGTCGGGAACCCCCACCGCCCGCTCATCCAGGACCTCGACACCCTGCCCTACCAGGACTTCGACCTGGCCGACGACTGGACCTGGGACCCCGAGACGGCGACCCGGCTGGTGAAGGTGGAGTGGGGCTTCTTCAAGAACGTCGTGCCCACCTACCCCGACCGCAACGGGGACCTGCGGATCAGCTACAAGACGATGATCACGCGGGGCTGCCCCCACAAGTGCAGCTACTGCGGGGTGGCGTTCAACCACGACCTCTACAAGGGCCAGAAGTACCTGCGGCGGCGCAGCGTCGAGCACATGGTCGGCGAGATCAAGCAGGTGATGCGGCGGTTCCCCGAGGTCGGCATCATCCACTTCCAGGACGACGTGTTCTTCTCCACCTCCACCGAGGAGATACAGAAGTTCGCCGAGGTGTGGAAGCGGGAGATCGGCCTGCCGTTCCGGGCGCAGTGCAGCCCCACGACCATCAACGAGGAGAAGTACGCCGCGCTGATCGAGGCGGGCCTGTGCTTCACCGAGCTGGGCATCCAGACCGGCAGCGCCGAGACCATGCGCATGTACAAGCGCGGGATGACCAACGAGCAGCTCCTCAAGGCGGTCAATATCATCAGCAAATACAAGGACTTCATCCAGGTCCCCGACTACCACATCATCCTGGACAACCCCTGGGAGTCCACCGAGGACGTGATGAAGGGCCTGCGGCTGGTCTGTACGCTGCCGCCGCCCTACAACCTGCTCCCCTCCTCGCTGATCGCCTACCCGGGCACGGAGTTCTTCCACAAGGCGATGGAGGACGGCTTCGTCACCGACGAGTTCAATCAGGTGTACCGGGCCAGCTTCCACGTGCCCAAGGGCTCCTACGTCAACTTCCTCTTCTTCTTGTGTCTCTTCAACAACTTCCCCAAGGAGATCGTGCAGTTCCTGGCCAGCGAGCGCTTCGTGCGGCGGCTGAACCAGCGCAAGTACGACCAGATGTGGGGGCGGATGTACCAGTACGGTGAGCTGCTGCGGAAGGCGCAGCGCTTCTCTCAGTTCGCCGTGCGGGGCAAGCTGCTGGAGATCACGAGCCTGCGGGAGCTGAAGCGGGTCGCCAACCAGATGAAGTAGAGGCCGAGCAGCCACAAGCCGGGGGGGCGGGTGGTCGCGCAGCCTGTCGGGGCCGGGGGCTCGGCCGCCGGCGCCACGGGGGTCGGCTCAGGGTGGACGACCTGGGGTGGCGGGGGCTCCGGGGGGACCTCGCGCAGGGCGCCGTCGGGGGTGAACACATCGGTGAACGCCATGATCCCGGCGTAGCCACCCCAGCGCTGCATGATGTGGTAGACGGCGTTCCACGAGGTGAGCTGGTCGCGATAGCCCAGGCCCATCGCCAGCTCCTGGAGCGCCCCGTCGGGCGCGAGGAGGTTCAGCGCGGTGCGGCGCTTCACGTTGGCGCGGGAGGCCTCGTCCAGGTAGCCGCCGGTGCGGAAGTCCCGGATCATGCCGAGGCGGCCCTCGGAGAACAGGATGCCGGAGTTGTACACGAGGCTGCCCAGGATGAACTGGTCTTCCGGCGGGCGACCCTCCAGGGGCGGGCGGCCCTCCTTCGCGAGCTTCTTCGCGCAGATCTCCTTCTCCCAGACCCACATCAGGGCGGTGCCCAGCACGGCCTCCTCGAAGGTCATGTGGCGGGAGAGGTAGGGCTCGCCGTCGACCCAGGTGACGATCTCCCCCACCCCGGTGCCGAAGCGGCGGTCCAGGCGGGTGATGAGGCCGCCGAACTCGCTGCTGCCCGACGCGATGTCGTCCAGACCGATGTCGTAGATGGGGTGGACCTGGTCCTTGAGGGCGTTGCGCTCCCCCAGCAGCAGCGCGCCCCCTTCGGCGATGAAGGTGACGATGATCTCGGCGTCGGTGACCCGCCAGGCCGTGCCGCGCTCGCCGAGCCAGGCGTTGATCTCCGCGGCGGCGTCGTGGGCCACGCGCATCATGGTGGCCTCGTCGGCGGCGGTGTCCCAGTCCAGGTCGACGTAGCCGAAGTAGCGCTTGGGGAAGACCCCGGCGGTCACGTAGCGCTGGAGCTTGAAGCGCTCGTATCGGATGATCGTGCGGTCGATGCGGGCGGCGTCCAGCGGGAAGCCGGCGCGGTCCTTGGCCCACAGGTTGGCGGCGAGCTGCTCCTGGTAGGCCTCCCGCAGGCCGTCCGCGCGGGCGCCGGACGCCCCGAGCGCGGTGACCAGCGCGTCGGCCTCATCCTGGGCGAGCTGGAGCAGCGCGGGCGCCTGCGCCGGGGCATGCTTCTGCAGGACAGGCTCGATGGGCGTGGCGGCCAGCGCGGCGCCGAGCAGCAGGGGCAGGACGGGCAAGGACACCTCCGCGGGCTCTGACCACGGGCGCCGCGGGCGGGTTCCCTACCGTGCGTACTCGAGGGCCATCAGCTCCCAGGCCATCTCGACGGGGGCCTGGTCGTCGGTGAGGACGCGGGCGTCCTGCCAGCCCTCGACCTCACCGATGGTCTTCTTGCGCAGCACGGGCCGGAGCTGGTCGAGGCCCCGGGCGTGGGGGACCTTGGCGAGGTGGGTCGCGCCCCGGAACTTGTCGGTGGGCTGGTTGGTGGCGAAGAGCACGTCGTTGGAGGTGGTCGCGTCGATGTAGTGGACCGACGGGAACACCTCGCGCATGGTCTTGTAGATCATCTGGGCGAGGCTCTTGGAGACCCCGCGCACCGAGGCGACGTTGATGCCGACGACGCCGTCGGGCTTGAGGTGATCCTTGACCACCGTCCAGAACTCCACCGTGGTGAGGTGGAAGGGGATGTAGGGCTGCCGGTAGGCGTCCATGAGGACGACGTCGTAGCGCTTGTCGGTGGCCTGCAGGAAGATGCGGCCGTCCATGACGTAGGGGGTGATGCGAGGGTCGTCGTTGTCGAAGTACTTCTTGCCCACCTCGACGACCTCGCCGTCGATCTCGACGCCGTCGACGCTGGCGTCGGGGAAGGCCTCCAGGAGCTGGCGGGCGATGGTGCCCCCGGCGAGGCCGATGATGAGCACATCCTGGGGGGCCAGGGGGTCGTCGCGGAACAGCGGCGCCCCGGCCATGTAGGCCCAGGTGCCCCGGGTCTCGACCGTCGGGTCCATGCACTTGACCGAGTGCACGCCCACGCCCTCGTTGAGGTAGAGGTGGTACGCCTCCTTGCACTTGCCGTAGGGCTCGATCACCACCTGGATGAAGTGGTAGAGGGACTCGGTCTCCAGCACCAGGCCGTCCATCGGGCGGATGACCGACTCGGGCAGCAGCAGCAGCGGGAAGGCCACGGCGGCAGCGGCGGCGCCCCGGGGGCGACCCACGATCCCGGCGACCGACACCGCGAGCAGGGAGAGGCCCACGACCACGAAGGTGTTGCGCACCCCCAGCGCGGGCAGCAGCAGGAGCGCGGGCAGGAAGGAGCCCAGGATGCTGCCGAAGGTGGACAGGGCGTAGAGGTTGCCGGCGACCTTGCCGGCGTCGTCGAGGTTGTCGACGCCGAGGCGCACCGCCCAGGGGGAGACCATGCCCATCAGGGTGACCGGCATCGCGATGAGCGCGAGGATGCCCAGCAGCCCGCCGACGATGGTGGCGATGGCGACCTGGGGCTCGGCAAGGGCCTGCCCCTCGATGAGGGGGCGGATGGTGGCCGCGGCGAGCTGGAGGATGGGCTTGCCCGCGAAGGGGATGAGCAGCACCAGGGCCGACGCCGCCGTGGTGACCGTGCACAGCGCGCGCAGGGTCGGGTGGCGATCCCCGTACCGGCCGCCGAGCCAGTAGCCCAGCGACAGGAAGGACATCATCGAGCCGATGAGGATGGTGGTGACCAGCAGGCTGGTCCCGAAGAACGGCGCGAGCAACCGAAGGGCGGTCATCTCGACCGCCATGACGGTCATGCCCGAGACGAACACGAGCACGCGAAGGTGGAGCAAGGACATGGCTCTACGGCTATCTCCCAGCGAGCGATCCCGCCACGCCTGCGGCCCCGTGGCCCACGACGTAGTCGACGCGAGGCGCGATTTCTGGTAGACATTGCCGGACCGGGCGGGCCCTTCCCCCCGAACAGCGACATGGAGTCAGCATGAAGACCTTGATCGTCTCCCTCGCCCTGCTTCTCACGGCCTGCGCCAGCGAGGACACCACCACCGAGACCCCCGCCCCGGCGCCGGCCCCCGCGGCCGTCGACCACCCCGCGCCGGCGGCTGGCCCGGCGGGCGCCCCCGCCCCCGAAGCGGCTGAGAACCCCTGCGGTGAGGCCGGCGACGAGGCCGCGAACCCCTGCGGCGAGGCCGGCACCGAGCCCGCAGCCGCGAACCCCTGCGCGGCCAGCGGCGACGCGGGCAAGGCCGAGAAGGCCGCCCCGGCCCCCGCTGGCGTCGGCGGCACCAAGCCTGCAGCCACCCCCGCCGGCACCACCGGTGCGACCCAGGGCGGCGCCAAGAAGGGCGCGCCCGCAGCGGGCGGCACGGCCACCCAGGGCGGCGGTGCCCAGAAGGGTGGCGGCAAGAAGTAGGCTCCCGTCGCTTCAGCCCGGACGGCGGCGCGGACAGCTTCACGGCTGTTCGCGCCGCCGTTTGTTGTAGACTGCGCCCATGCAAGAAGACGCCTCCTCCGCAAAGCGCCACGCTCAGCTCCGCTGGGTCGGCGTCCCGCTGTTCGGCCTCGGGCTGCTCGGGCTCGTCGGCGCGGCGATGCTCGGGGTGACCACCGAGGCTGGCTGGGATGGGGTGATGCTCTACATCGCCACCAGCGGGCTGTCCCTGGCCACCTTCGGGACCCACAACGACACGGCCCTGGCGATGGCGTTCCGCGCCTCGTCGGCCGGCGCGCTGAGCGATGAGGCCCTGCGGCGCGAGCTGGACGAGGAGATCGCGCTGGACCGGCGGGCCCTGGTGGCGCTCTCCCCCACCCCCCGCGTCGCGTTCGCGGTCACCCTCATCGCGCTCACCCTCCACCTGTTCGGCCTGCGCTGGCTGACCCAGGCCATCTGAACACGTGCGTCGAATCGCCTACACCGGCCCGGACCGGCAGCTCCACCTCATCGGTGCGGACGGCCGTGACGCAACCCAGCTCACCCTGGACCTGTCGCGCAACCCGCTGCTGGTGTGGGGGCGGCCCGAGCTGTCCTCCAGCGCGTGGTCCTGGCCCTCGTGGAGCCCCGACGGCCAACGCATCGCCTGCTTCGAGCTGCCCGACGGCGACGACGTCTCCCGCCCCGCGCGGGTGCACGTCCTGGACACCGACGGGGTCCGCCAGATCGAGCTGGTCAGCCTGAGCGGGCGCATCCCGATCTACTGCTTCTGGCGCCCCGACGGCCAGGGGCTGGCCATCCTGATGCAGAGCGAGGATCAGCTCGTGCTGGGCTACGCCGCCCTGGACCAGCCCGGCCAGCTCCGCATCCTGGAGGAGGGGGTGCCGCTGTTCTTCGCCTGGGCCCCCGACGGGCGCCGGGTCCTGATCCACACGGGCGTGCTGAACCAGCCGGGCTCCTCCCGCCTGGTGATGCGTGACAGCCAGGGCCGCATGCCCGATGAGATCCTGCCTCAGACGCCGGGCAACTTCTGCACCCCGGTGTTCGTCGGTCGGCGGCTGGTCCAGGTCGAGCGACGCGGGACGGTGAACCGGCTGCTGGTGAGCGACGAGGCCGGCGGCGGCGCCCGATCCCTGCTCGAGTTCCAGGGCCTGGGGGCGGTGGTCCCCGTGCCCGGCTCCCGCAGGGTCGCCTTCTCGGCCGCGCCCGCCGGTCAGGGCTCCCCCTACCGGGGCGTGACCCTGGTCGACGTCGAGACCGGCGCGCTCCAGCGGCTCACCGAGGACGACTGCCTCGCGTTCTTCTGGTCCGAGGCGCGCGGCCAGCTCCTGTACGCCCGGGTGGACACCGCGGAGAACTGCCTCTCCTGGCACGGCGCGCGGGTCGGCGAGGAGCCCGTCACCCTGTGTCGGTTCTGGCCCACCCGGGAGATGCTCTTCTTCCTGCACTTCTTCGACCAGTTCAGCTTGTCGCACAGCCTGCTGTCCCCTGACGGGGGCACGCTGGTGTTCGCCGGGCACCTCACCGGGGGGGCCACGGACCGCGCGTCGGCGCGGGTGTGGGTGCTGGATCTTGCGACAGACGAGGCGCCTCGGGAGCTGGCGCGCGGGGGCTTCGGCTGCTTCGAACCGTCGCGCTGAAGCAAAGCGGTGGCGTGTCGCACGGTTACCGTTGACACGCCAAGACCCGGCGCGGTACAAGCCTGAAGCATCTTTTCAGGCAGGAGTGTCGCATGGGTGTCCTCGATCTGGTCGCCAGAGCCGTGTCCAAGCCCGCGGGGCGTGTCGTCGAAGCACCGGTCCGGGATCTCGTCGATGAGGCCCTGCGACAGGCCAACCTCGCCAGCCCCCAGGAGCTGCAGGCGGTCCGGGTGGAGGTCTCCAACCTCACCGCCGAGCTGCACGCCCTGCGCAACCAGCTCCGCACCCTCACCGACGCCCTGGAGGCCGTCCGCTCGGAGGCCGGCGCTGCCCGGGAGGCCGCCCGACAGGCCGCCGAGACCGCCGGCGCAGCCGCCGAGACCGCCGGTGCAGCCTCCGCAGCCGCCGCCCGCAACGCCGACGCCCTGGAAGAAGCCAGCGCCCTGGCCGCCCGCGGCGTCGAGGCCGCCCAGGAGGCCGCCGCCAGGGCCGAACGGGTGCTCGCCGAGGCCCCCGCCCCGGAGCCCGAGCCCGACGCTGAAGCATCCGATGAGACATCGGACGACGACGCGCGCCGGGGACGTCGCAGCCTGTCGCATCTGGGGTGCGGCGTCCCGGGCTGCGAGCGCGCCCACCGCTCCCGCGGCTTCTGCAGCCGACACTATCAGCAGTGGCGTCGCGGCAGCCTCGACGGCTTCATCGGCCCCAAGGGGCTCCTGTCGCATGGTGATACAAGCTACCGGGTGGATCCGGATCTCCAGGGGCAGCCCTTCGAGGCGCGCGAGGAGGGCGGCGCGCTGATCGTGCTGGTCGACGGGGCGCCGGTGGACGTCGAGGCCGCCGGCTGAGCAGACGCTACAGCTTCTTCCAGTCGCCCCGGGGCAGCTCGGCGGTGCGGGGGGGCGGCTGGGCGGCGACCACGTAGACCGCGCGGCGGTTGGCCGCCTCGTCGACGTTGTCGGCGGTCGGCACCGCCAGGGCGGACTCGCCGAAGCCCTGATACCAGATCTCCCCACTCAGCCCCTGCTTCGAGAACCAGGCGGCGATGGCCTTGGCGCGGCGCTCGGAGAGGCCCTGGTTGGCCCCGGCGTCGCCCACGGTGTCGGTGTAGCCGGCGATGTAGAGGTTCACCGCCGCGAAGGTGCCGTACTTCCGCTCCACCTCCCGGATCTGCGCGAGCGCGGCGGTGAGCTTGGGCTCCTCGGCGGGGCGGATGACCGCCTCGTTGGTGGCGAAGACGACGTCTTCGTGTGGGATGTTGTAGTACCAGGGGAACAGGTCCACCGCGGCCCAGAAGCCGTCTGTGTCGAAACCGCGCACCTCCACGCGGATGACCTCCCCCGCGCCGCTCCACTGTGCGGTGACCGCCTGCCCCGGGGGCGCCCCCTCCCCTGGCGCGACCCCCTCCCCGAGGACCTGACCCTCGGGGCCATACGCGCGGACCTCCACCCTGCCGGCAGGCCGATCCATCGTGACCGCGACCGTGCGCTTCTCCAGGTCCACCGCGTCGGGCGCGACCTTGACCACCAGGGGTGGCAGGACCTGCACGGTGAAGCTCAGGGGCATCTCCCCCTCGGAGCCGTCCGCGAACACCGCCGAGAGGGCGCCGCTGCAGGCGTGGCTGCCCTGGGGCGGATCGACCTCGATGACCACCCGCTCCCCCGCCCCGGCCGGGCCGCTGTGGCGCCCGGTGGACCCGCCGCAGGTCAGGGACACGCTCAGGTCGGTCGCGGCCTGGTTGACCTGCAGCACGAGGGCCGGCTTGGACTGGCCGATCTGCGCCTTGCCGACCAGCTCCAGGTCGACCGGGTTCGCGGCGGCGGCGGTGATGATCGCGAGCAGCGCTGACATGGGGGCTCCTTGAGGGCGGCCGGATCATAGCCGCCCCGGCTCCGGCTGACGTGCTACATGCTGCCGTGACCGCCCCGAGCAAGGAGTACACGGTGAAGGATCTGCTGTCCCGTCTTGGCATCGAGCCCGTCAACCCCGGCGCCTGGGCCAGCGGCGCGCGCGCCACCACCGGCCGCCGCGTCGCGTCGATCAACCCGACCACCGGCGAGCCCATCGCCGAGGTGCAGCTCGCCGACACGGCGGATCTGGAGGCCGTGATCCAGGAGTCCACCCGCGCCTTCGCGGAGTGGCGCATGCTGCCCGCCCCCAAGCGCGGCGAGCTGGTGCGCCAGATGGGCGAGGCCCTGCGCGAGGCCAAGGACGACCTGGGCGCGCTGGTGTCCCTGGAGGTCGGCAAGATCCTGGAGGAGGGCCGCGGCGAGGTCCAGGAGTCCATCGACATCGCGGACTTCGCGGTGGGCCTGTCCCGCCAGCTCTACGGGCTCTCGATGCACTCCGAGCGCGCCGGACACCGCATGTACGAGCAGTGGCACCCCCTGGGCCCCGTCGGCTGCATCACCGCGTTCAACTTCCCCAATGCGGTGTGGGCCTGGAACGCCATGCTCGCGGCGGTGTGCGGCGACACCGTGCTCTGGAAGCCCTCCCTCAAGGCCCCGCTCACCGCCATCGCGACCCACAAGGTCTGCGACGCGGTGCTGCAGAAGGCGGGCTGGGGCGGGGTGTTCACCCTCATCGTCGGGGACGACAAGGACGTCGGCGAGGGCCTGATCCGCGACCGCCGGCTGCCGCTGATCTCCGCGACCGGATCGGTGCGCATGGGGCGGCACGTCGGCCAGGTGGTGGCCGGGCGCCTTGGCCGCAGCCTGCTGGAGCTGGGCGGCAACAACGCCATCCTCGTGGAGAAGGACGCCGACCTCGAGCTGGCGCTGCGGGGCATCCTGTTCGGCGCGGTGGGCACCGCCGGCCAGCGCTGCACCTCCACCCGGCGGGTGTACCTGCACCGCTCGGTGGCCGAGACCCTCACCCAGCGCCTGGTCGCGGCCTATGGGCAGATCCCCATCGGCGACCCGCTGGAGTCCGGCACCCTGATGGGGCCGCTCATCGACGACGGCGCGGTCCGCATGTACCTCGAGGCCCTGGACACCATCCGCGCCCAGGGCGGCAAGATCCTGTGCGGCGGCGAGGCCCTCGACCGGCCCGGGTACTTCGTGAAGCCCACCCTGGTGAAGGCCCACAAGGACATGCCGATCTGCAAGGAGGAGACCTTCGCCCCCATCCTCTACCTGTTCGAGTACGACGATCTGGCCGACGCCATCCACCAGCAGAACGACGTGGACCAGGGGCTGTCCTCGGCCATCTTCACCGACAGCTTCCGCAGCGCTGAGCGCTTCCTGAGCCACGCGGGCAGCGACTGCGGCATCGCCAACGTGAACATCGGCACCTCGGGCGCCGAGATCGGCGGCGCCTTCGGCGGCGAGAAGGACACCGGCGGCGGCCGGGAGTCGGGCAGCGACTCCTGGAAGGCCTACATGCGGCGTCAGACCTGCACCCTGAACTGGTCGACCGAGCTGCCGCTGGCCCAGGGCATCACCTTCGATCTCTGAGACTCTTTTGTCTCACTGAGGCGCCCCCGCCTCACTCCCGGGGTCGCGCGGCCCCACCAGGGGCGCCGCGCGGGCCGGTCGGAAGGTGTCCGGGCTCGGCACGGAGCTTGCTTCGGAGTATGGAGATCCCCCTCCACCTGACACCGGAGTCCCCGTGTTTCCCGACATCGAGCACATCCTGGAAGAGACCGGCCTGCTGCGCTTCCTCCACGAGGAGGAGGGCCAGTCCACCGTCGAGTACATGCTGCTGATCTCCGTGATCATCATCGCGGTGGTCGCCGCCGCCTACATCTTCATGCCAGACTTCCAGAAGGGCGTTCAGGCCCTGGCCAAGGACGTCTCGTCCATCCTGGACTCCGGCAAGATCGGCAAGACCGGGACCAACCGCAACTGAGGGCATCGCATCCATGTGGCTGACGCTGGTTGGCGCGGCGCTCGCGGGCACCTTCGGGGACCCCGGGCGTGCGGACATCGGCGTCTCCGTGGACGTCCGAGGCGACGGCTACGGCCAGGATCTGGTCGCCGAGGGCTGCGAGGGGGAGAGCTGCTACGCCTGGGCGACCTCGAGGCAGCTCCGCCTGCGGGTGGAGGGTCGCCCCCTCCCTGCGCTGTCGGTGTGGGCCGAGGCGGGGGGCGGTCACACCCGCATCATCAGCGCGGCCCACGACGGCCCCGGCCTGGGTTGGGGGGCCGGCGCCCACCTGAGCTGGCCCCGCGACGGGGTGCGGCCCGCGCTCTCCGTCGCCGCCCGCGGCCAGCAGATGTCCGCCGAGGACCGCTCCACCCACGCCCTTCTAGACGTGGACGTCGCCGCCTTCGCGGTGGTCGGCTCCCAGGAGGACCAGCTCCTTGCCTGGGCCGGGCCGGCCGCGGTGGTGGCCCAGCGGCAGACGGTCGATCAGCTCGCGGACGGCGTGGCGGTCACCCTGTCGCCGCGCTTCCCGGTGGGCCTGGTCGGCGGGGCCGAGCTGCTGTCGGCCTCGCTGGGGCCGCCCTGGTCCACCCGGGCCCCGGCCTTGAGCGTGGGGGTCGAGGTGCGCGCCGTAGACCGCTGGGGCGTGGGGAGCTGGGTGGGCGTGGTGTGGTGATCAGGGGGCCAACGGGAGGGTACGCACCGCGCTCCAGTCCTGATCCTCGGCCACGCCGGGCCAGCCGCCGGGGCTGATCTCCTCGGCGTCGAAGGTCGTGAACCGCGCGCGCTCTGCGCCCTCGGTCCACCGCAGGCTGCCAGAGGCCGGCAAGGCCCCCCCGGTCCACAGCAGCGCGGCGTCGGTGACCGGGCCGCTGACCAGGCCGGAGAGCGCGCCCCCGTTCACGGTGACGGCGAGCGTCGCGATGGGCTCCCAGCCGCAGCGCATCGTGCCCACCGTGGCTGCGGCCTGGGCGTCGCCTTCGGTCGGGGTGAAGCTGACCCGATAGGACGCCCCCACCCGCAGCACCTCCAGGGTGACCTCGCCCACGGTGCCGTCCACATACGCCGCGTCCGGCCAGTGCACGGTGACCGCCCCGGTTGCCGGCTCGTACACCACGCCGCCCGCTTCCGTGATGCCGAGGAGATCGGCAACATCGGCGGGCGCCTCCAGACCGGTGCCCCGGCGGTTGTTCCACTCGGGCAGGTCGTCGTTGCACCACTGCGTGGCCAGCGCCCCCGCCCCCACGGCCAGACGCACCGGGTCGGCGGCGGCCTCCGCCAGCGCGTCGGCCCGGACGTCGACGAGGGGCTGCAGCGTCGGGTGATCCGGCGCGCAGCCCAGCAGGAGCAGGAGGGTCAGCTCAGCATCTCCAGCAGGCGGGCTTCGTCGATGACGGCCACGCCCAGCGACTGCGCCTTGGTGAGCTTGGAGCCGGCCTTGTCGCCGGCCACGAGGAAGTCGGTCTTCGCGCTGACCGAGCCGGAGACCTTGCCGCCGGCCGCCTGGATGCGGGCCTTGGCGTCCTCACGGGCCAGCGTGGGGAAGGTCCCGGTGAGCACGAAGCTCTTGCCGGCCAGAGCCTGGGACCCCGCGTCTGCCGCAGGGGGCGCCGGCGGGGTGAACTTCACGCCCAGGTCGCGCAGCTCCTGGATGTGATCCCGGTTGCGAGGCTCCTGGAAGAAGCCGTGCACGGACTCGGCCACCACCGGGCCGATGCCCTGCACTGCGACCAGATCCTCCACGCTCGCGGCCATCAGCGCGTCGAGCGTGCCGAATGCGGCGGCGAGGTCCCGGGCGGTGGACTCGCCGACGTGCCGGATGCCCAGGGCGAAGAGCACCCGCTCGAACGGGCGGTCCTTGGTGACCTCCAGCGCGTCGATGACGTTCTGGGCGGACTTCGTCGCCATGCGGTCCAGCCCGGCCACCTGGGCGACCTTGAGCCGGTAGAGGTCCGCGGCCTTGCCGACCAGCTTGTTGTCGACGAGCTGGTTGACCAGCTTCTCGCCCAGGCCGTCGACGTCCATCGCCCGGCGGGAGCCGAAGTGCTTGAGGCTGCCGCGGAGCTGGGCGGGGCATGACAGGCTGTTGGGGCACACCGTCGCGGCCTCGGTGGGGTCGCGCACCAGCGTGGCGCCGCACTCCGGGCAATGCTCGGGGTAGACCACCAGCGGGCGGGCCGCGTGGCCGTCGTCCATCACCACGGTGACGACCTTGGGGATGACGTCCCCGCTGCGCTCGACCCGCACGGTGTCGCCCATGCGCAGGTCCAGGCGGTCCAGCTCGTCGGCGTTGTGCAGGGTGGCCCGGGAGACCGTGACGCCGCCGACCCGCACCGGCCGCAGGCAGGCCACCGGGGTGACCGCGCCGGTGCGCCCGACCTGGAAGATGACGTCGTCGAGCACGGTGGAGACCTGCGCGGGCGGGTACTTGTAGGCGATGGCCCAGCGGGGGTCGCGGGTGCGGAAGCCCAGCACCTCCTGCAGGCCGAAGTCGTCCACCTTGACCACCGCGCCGTCGATCTCGTGGTCCAAGGACGAGCGGCGCTCGCCCAGGTCGGCGATGGCCTCGATGACCGCCTCGATGCCCACGCACAGGGTGCCGCCCGCGTTCCGGAAGCCCCAGGTGTCGATGAGGGCGATCAGCTCGGAGTGGCGCTCGGGCAGCTCGACGCCCTCCAGCTCGCCGTGGGAGTGGGCGTAGAAGACCAGGGGGCGGCCGGCGGCGACCTTGGGGTCGAGCTGGCGGATGGTGCCCGCGGCGGCGTTGCGGGGGTTCTCGAAGGGCTTCTGGCCCGAGGCGGCGCGGTCGGCGTTCATGGCCTCGAAGCCGGGCAGGTCGAAGATGACCTCGCCGCGCACCGACAGGCGCGTGGGCACCGGGCCCTCGGGCGGGGTGACCCGCAGCGGCACGGTTTCGATGGTGGCGACGTTGTGGGTGACGTCCTCGCCGGTGCGGCCGTCGCCGCGGGTGGCGGCGGACACCAGCACGCCGTCCTCGTAGTTGAGGGACATCGCCAGGCCGTCGAGCTTGGGGTCGACGTAGTAGATCACCTGCTCGGGGGCGGCGTCCCCCAGGAAGCGCCGGATGCGGGCGTCGAAGTCGCGCATCTCCTCGGCCGAGAAGGCGTTGCCGAGGGATAGCATCGGCACCCGGTGCTCGTGGGCCTCAAGGCCCTCGACCGGCTTGCCGCCCACGCGGCGGGTGGGGCTGTCGGCGGCCCGGAGGTGGGGGAAGCGGTCCTCCAGCTCCTGCAGCTCGCGGTAGAGCAGATCGTAGGCGCGGTCATCGATCTCGGGCGCGTTCAGCTCGTGGTACAGCCGGTTGTGGCGGTTCAGCTCGGGCACGAGCCAGGCCAGGCGTGTCTGGGCGGCGGGCTCATCCATCTGGGCCAGGCGCTCCATGACGGCCTTGGCGTCGTCGGCGTTCATTCTGCGACCTCCTGTGCGGACGGGATAATGTCACGCGATGCTCGCCGTCGATCCACATCCCCTGCTCGACGCCGGACGAATCCTGGTCCGCCTTCCGCGCCCGCTGGGCGGAATCGACTCCCCGGCCTCGATCCGCGCCGGGCTCTCCCTGGAGACCCACGCGCCGATGGCGTCCGACGACGCGGTGCGCGCGGCGATCCGTCGGCTGCTGCGGCACGGCGGCTTCAAGCCCAGCGGCCGGAACAAGCCGGCGAGCGAGTATCTGCTGCGCGCGGCGTCACAGGGGGCGCTGGGATCGATCAACCCGGTGGTGGACGTCTGCAACGTGGTCTCCCTTCACAGCGGGCTGCCGATCAGCGTCGTCGACCTGGATCGGACCGCCGGGCCGCTGACGATCCGCGTGGCGCCGGCCGGCACCCGGTGCGTGTTCAACGCCTCGGGCCAGGAGCTGGACCTCTCCGGCCTCGTCGCGCTGGCGGACCAGGTGGGCTTCTGCGCCAACGCGGTGAAGGACAGCCATCGCACAAAGACCCACGAGGGCACCCGCCGGGTCCTGGGCGTGATCTGGGGGAGCGTCGAGCTGGAGGGGCGCTGCGGTCAGGCGCTGGGCTGGTTCCGGGACATGATCACTGCCGTCGGCGCTGAGGTTGAGCTGATCGAACGAGACGCGGGACGCGACGTTTGACAGAGCACCTCCAGCGGCGAATAATTCGCCCACCCTCCCCCCTCCCCTCCGCGTCCCCTCCCCCCTCCCATGCCCCCCCTCGACCTGTCTGAACTCAAGGCGCTCCCCGCCGACGCGCTGGTCTCTGCCGCGCGGCGCGCTGGCGTCGTCAACCCGGGCACCCTGCCCCGCCAGCAGCTCATCTTCGAGGTCCTCCGCGCAGGAAACGAAGCGGGCGACGCGGTGGGCGGCGGCGTTCTGGAGGTCCTGCCCGACGGCTTCGGCTTCCTTCGGGATCCCGGCGCGAACTACCTCCCGGGCCCGGACGACATCTACGTCTCCCCCTCGCAGATCCGGCGCTTCAACCTGCGCACCGGCGACGAGGTCCGGGGCCGCATCCGCAGCCCCAAGGACAACGAGCGCTACTTCGCGCTGATCCGGCTGCTCAGCCTCAACGGCCAGGAACCGGACGACGTCGCCGAGCCGCGCAGCTTCGACGAGCTGACCCCGCTGCACCCCGAGGAGGCCCTGGGGCTGGAGCACGACCCCGCCGAGCTGACCACCCGACTGGTCGACCTGTTCGCGCCGCTGGGCAAGGGCCAGCGCGGGCTCATCGTCGCGCCGCCCCGCACGGGCAAGACCGTCCTGCTCCAGCGCATCGCCCACGCTCTGGCCGAGAACCACCCCGAGGTCCACCTCATGGTGCTGCTCATCGACGAGCGCCCCGAGGAGGTCACCGAGATGCGCCGATCGGTGCGCGGCGAGGTCATCGCCTCCACCTTCGACGAGCCCGCCACCCGCCACGTCCAGGTGGCCGAGATGGTCATCGAGCGGGCCCGGCGCCTGGTGGAGCGGGGCCAGGACGTCGTCATCCTGCTCGACAGCATCACGCGCCTGGCCCGGGCCTACAACCACGTCGCCCCGGCCTCGGGCAAGCTCCTGTCCGGCGGCCTCGACGCGGCGGCGCTGCACCGGCCCAAGCGCTTCTTCGGCGCCGCCCGCAACATCGAGGAGGGCGGCTCCCTGACCATCCTGGCCACCGCGCTGATCGACACCGGCTCCCGGATGGACGAGGTCATCTTCGAGGAGTTCAAGGGCACCGGCAACATGGAGCTGGTGCTCGACCGACGGGTGGCGAACCGGCGGATCTTCCCGGCGGTCGACCTGCTGCGCAGCGGCACCCGGCGCGACGAGAAGCTGCTCGACCCCGGCGCCCTGGCCCGGGTCGACCTCATCCGCCAGGCGCTGGCCGGCCAGCCGGTCCAGGACATGGAGTGGGTGCTGCGGGCCCTGCGGGAGCACGCTGACAACGCCACCCTGCTCGACAGCGTCAACAACTGACCTTGACAAGCGCCGCACGGTGCGTAAACAGGGTGCGTCTGCCCTGCGACGACTGCAGGGGCATCCCCATACCGGAGAGGTGGCCCATGAAGCCCGATATCCACCCCAACTACGTCGAATGCACCGTCACCTGCGTGTGCGGCAACTCCTTCCAGACGCTGTCCACGGGCGCCGAGCTCAAGGTCGAGATCTGCAACAACTGCCACCCCTTCTTCACCGGCAAGCAGAAGCTCATGGACACCGAGGGCCGCGTCGAGCGCTTCCTTCGCAAGTACGGCATGCAGGCCAGCTCCTAGCTGCATACACAGGGCGCGCGGCGCCCGCTCAGACCCCCTGTCGGCGTCCCGGCGGGGGGTTCTCTTTTGGAGGCTGACCCATGTTCGACCGCCTGGACGTCATCGAAGGGCGCTACGAGGAGCTGAACCGCATGCTGATGGACCCCGCGCTCGCGGCGGATCCGTCGCGCCTGCGTGAGGTGACCATCGAGCACGCCGAGATCAGCCCGGTGGTCGACGCCTACCGCGAGCTGAAGGGCGTGCAGTCCGAGCTGGCGGACATGGACGAGCTGCTGGCCGACCCCGAGATGCGGGAGATGGCCCAGGAGGAGAAGGCGTCCCTCACCGCCCGTGAGGCCGAGCTGACCGACCAGCTCCGGGTGCTGCTGCTGCCCAAGGACCCCTACGCCGGCCGCAACCTGCTGCTGGAGATCCGGGCCGGCACCGGCGGCGACGAGGCCGCATTGTTCGCCGGCGACCTCTTCCGCATGTACCACCGCTTCGCCGAGGCCCAGGGCCTCAAGGTCGAGGTGCTGTCCAGCTCGGAGGTCGCGGTGGGCGGCTCCGGCGGGCGCACCGCGCAGGGCTTCAAGGAGGTCATCTGCCTGGTCTCCGGGGCCAGCGCCTACAGCCACCTCAAGTATGAGTCCGGCGTGCACCGGGTCCAGCGGGTGCCGGTCACCGAGACCCAGGGCCGCATCCACACCTCGGCGGCCACCGTCGCGGTGCTGGCCGAGCCCGAGGAGGTCGAGGTCCACGTCAGCGAGGCCGACCTCCGCGTCGACGTGTTCCGCGCCAGCGGCCCCGGCGGCCAGTCGGTCAACACCACCGACTCGGCGGTGCGCATCACCCACATCCCCTCCGGGCTGGTCGTCATCTGCCAGGACGAGAAGTCGCAGCACAAGAACAAGGCCAAGGCCATGAAGGTGCTCAAGGCCCGCCTGTTCGACCAGATGGAGGCCGAGCGCCACGCCGAGGAGGCCGCCGAGCGCCGCTCCCAGGTGGGCAGCGGCGACCGCTCCGAGCGCATCCGCACCTACAACTACCCCCAGAACCGGGTCACGGACCACCGCATCAACCTGACCCTCTACAAGCTCGACCGGATCGTCGAGGGCGACCTCGCCGAGCTGCTCACCGCGCTGCAGGCCCACTACCAGGCCAAGGCCATCGAAGACGCGGGCCTGTGAAGACCGTCCTCGACGTCCTGAACCGCACCGAGGCGTTCTTCGCCCGGCGCGGCATCGAGAAGCCCAAGCTGGAGGCGCAGATCCTCCTCGCCGAGCTGCTGGGCATGGACCGGCTGCAGCTCTTCCTGCAGTTCGACCGCCCGCTCCAGGAGGAAGAGCTGGAGGCCCTGCGGGAGCCGGTGCAGCGCCGGGCCGCAGGCGAACCGATGGCCTATGTCATTGGAAAGCGGGAGTTCTGGTCCCTGGACTTCCAGGTCGGCCCCGGGGTGCTCATCCCTCGCCCCGACACCGAGACCCTGGTGGAGGCCGCGCTGGACCTCATCGCGGCCGATGAGGACCCGGTGTACGTGGCGGACGTCTGCGCCGGCACGGGCTGCGTGGGCATCGCCATCGCCAGCGAGCGGCCCGGGGCGCGGGTCTACGCCACGGATTGCTCGGACGAGGCGCTGCGCTTCCTGCGCGCCAACGTCGAGGCCCACGACCTGCAAAAGCGGGTCGCGGTGCTGCGTGGCGACCTGCTGGCCCCCATCCCGACGACGCGGCCGGTCGACGTCATCGTCTCCAACCCGCCCTACATCGCCACCGCCGAGCTGGCGGAGCTGGAGGTGGCCCGGACCGAGCCCGCGCTGGCCCTCGACGGCGGCCCGGACGGCCTGGACGTCTACCGGCGACTCGTCCCCGCGGCGGCGCGGCGGGCGCGGCGGGCGGTGGCCGTGGAGATCGGCGCGGACCAGGGCGAGGCGGTGGCCGCGCTCTTCCGTGAGGTCGGTCTCATCGACGTCATCGTCAAGCCGGATCTGGCGAAGCGGGATCGTGTGGTGGTCGGGCGCTGTCCCGAACCACCTGGTTGAACGCCAGCGCCAGAGCGACCGCGCGGCGCAGGGGCTCCTCGGCGACCACGTCCGGCGCGCCCTCCACCTCGATCGTGACGGCAGCGCCGCTGACCTCCGCGCCCTCGTAGGCGTGCAGCACGGCGAGGGCGGGCTCCGTGAGCCGCGCGTCCAGCAGGATGTGCGCGACGGCCTCGGGCTTGAGGGCGTAGGCGGCGACGTAGAGCTTCAGGACCGGGTTGCCGATGGCCACGGGCTTGAGCAGGGAGCCACGGGGCGGCGCACGCTCAGCGCGGAGCAGGGTCAGCTCGAAGGGCAAGGGGCGGCCGAAGCGGGCGGACACCCGGACCCGACCGTCGCGGAAGTCCAGCGCGACCGGGACCCCCTCCAGCTCGCCCGAGAGGCCCTCGCCAGCGGGATCGACCTGCAGGCTCGGGAGCCGGCCCATCAGCTGTCGGAGGCGCATGCCGTGGCGCTCGGCCAGCGCCTGGGCGAGCCGGACCGCGGCCTGGACCTGAGCCACCGCGAAGGCGTCGTCCACCACGGCGTCCGGCTCGAAGCGGGACTCCACCTGCAGCGTGTCCTCGGTCAGGGTCAGGGTGTCGGCGGTGAAGCCGAGCAGCCCGCGGCGCACGGGGGGGTGGTTCAGCAGCCAGAGGGTGAGGCCGGGGGTCGCGGTCTCGGCGATGAAGTCCTCGGCGAGCGGCTCGGGCAGGGGGACGGCTGGCCGCCTCGACAGCGTGTCGCGCAGCACGCTGCGGCTGCGCACCCGGCTGCCCGGCGGCAGCCCCTCGGGTAGCGTGACGGTGACCTCCAGCCCCATGGGCCCGGGCTGCCACCCGACCGGACGCACCACGGCCTTCACCGCGAAGCCCGCCAGGCGCCCCGTGTAGACGAGGGTGTCGGGCTGGTCGACGTCGTCGGGGATGACCCGACGCGGGGCGCCCAGCATCGCCTCCAGCGTCGCGAAGGGTGCCGGGAGCTGGCGTGGCAGAGGCGGGTCCAGGGGGATGTCGTCCCAGCTGCCCTCGATCGACCCGAGCCGGCCGCCGTTCCGCTTCATGCCGACCCGGACCCAGAAGACCACCCAGATGACGCCGCCCAGGACGAGTATGAGCTGGCCCGGATCCTCCATCCTCTATGGCTCCACGCCTGCGGACAGCCGGCGGGCCAGCGCGACCGAGGCCCGGATGGCCGGCGCGAGGCCCTCGACCCACAGGCCCTTGGTGCGAATCACCACGCGGTCCCCCGACACCCGGGCGCCGGGGTGCTCGTGCAGCACCTCCAGCATGGGCGCGGTCAGCTCGGGGTCCTCCAGCAGCCGGTCACAGCGCTCGGGCTCCAGGGCGAAGGCGTCGATGTAGAGGTCCAGCACCGGGTTGGCGACGTGCACCGGCCGGGCGTCGGCGCGGTCGGCGGCCCCCCGGCCCTTGGGGTAGAGGCGCAGGCCGCCGGGCAGCGCGCGGGGCAGGTGGACCACGAGCACGCTCTCCTCGGCGCGGGAGGTGTCCTGGTAGGTCACCTCGACCTGAGCACCCTCGACCTCGCCGCGCAGGCCCGGCGGGACCTCCCGCACCTCCAGGCCGAGGTCCCGGCCCACCCGCTGCCAGGGGCCGAGCGCGAGGACCCCCAGGGCGTCGGCCAGCGCGCAGAGGCGGGCGATCAGGCGCGCGGGGTCGTCCGCGGAGGTCATGGCCGGGCGCGCGTAGACGCCGTCGGCGTCGACCCCGACGTCATCGTCCCGCAGGAGGCGCAGCAGCTCCTGGACGCCGGGGTCCTCGAGCAGCGCCGAGGCGCGGTCCCGGTCGCGGGCGTCGCCGACGTAGTCCAGCGCGATGGCCTCCGGCATGGGCATCGTGCCCAGGCGGTTGAGGTCCCAGGGCTCGACGTCGGCCCGCCACAGCCGGAAGCCCTCGGGCAGCCCCGGGGGCGCGGCCACCCGCGCGACGACGTCCACCGGGCCGGGGAAGGGCATGGACGCCTCCAGATCCACGGTCAGCCAGTGGTGGGTCACCCAGCCGGAGATGACGTGGCGCTCGATGAGGCCCCGGACGGGGGTGTGGCGGTGCTCCAGATCGGCCTCCTGGGCGTAGAGGGTCCAGCGCTGCGCCACGCCGTCAGGCGGGCCGGGCTTGACGCGGCGGCGCCGACGGACCTGATCGACGACGATCCAGGCGACCACCGCCAGCGCGACCTCCATCACGCCGTCACACCGTCGCGATCTTCCCGAGCCCGACCTGGGGGATGCGGCGGAGCACGGTGGCCTTGACGATCTCGGTGAGCACGGTGGTGCCGCCGAGCATCTCCATCAGCTCCTCGCGGCCCTCGGCGCGTGAGAACTTGCGTCGGATGAGGTCGGGGCGCATGTAGAACTTGAGGTAGGCCTTGGTGCGGTAGGCGCGGAGCTGCTCGGCGGTGAAGGTCTCGGTCTCGAGCTGGGGGAGGAGGCCGCCGCCGTTGACGGTGTACTCGCGCCAGAAGTCGCCCTCTACATAGCCGCGCTCCTGGGCGATGGTGTAGAGGTCGGTGCCCGGCAGCGCGGTGGCCACCGAGAAGCTGGCCCAGTCCAGGCCGATGGAGGAGGCGAAGTGGATGGTCTCCTCGATGTCCTCGGGGGTGGCGTCGTAGTAGCCGATCATGAAGTAGCCGCGGGTCTCGATGCCGACCTCGCGGGCGATGCGGAAGGCGCGGCGGGTCTGCTCGCGGGTGATCTGCTTGTTCATGATCTTGAGGACGCGGTCGGTGCCGGCCTCGACGCCCATGTGGATGCTGCGCAGCCCCGCCTGCTTGAGCAGGGTGAGGGTCTCGCGGTCCACGGTGTCGACCCGGGCGCGGATGTTGAACTTGACGTTGAGCCCCCGCCGCTGGACCTCTTCGGAGAAGCGGCGCATGCGCTTCTTGCCGATGGTGAAGGTCTCGTCGAACATGACGATCTCCTTCACGCCATACGTCTTCTGGAGGAACTCCATCTCGTCGACCACCAGCTCGGGCGAGCGGAAGCGCAGCTTCTCGCTGTACACCTGCGAGCAGTACCCGCAGTGCCACGGGCAGCCCCGGGTGGTCACCATCGTGGCGAAGGGCTTGAGCAGGGTCAGCACGTTGTAGTTGTCGAGCTTGACCAGGTCCCAGGCGCTCATCGGGTACTGGTCGATGTCCCGGGACAGCGTCCGCGGCGCGTGCCGCACGATGCCCTCCTTCGAGCGCGACACCGTGCCCGGGATGCCCGTCAGCTCGCTGCCGGACTCGTGGCGGTCGCAGATCTCCAGGAAGGTCTCCTCCCCGTCCCCCACCACCGCCAGGTCGAAGCAGGGCCAGGTCAGCGACTCCTCCGGGTACAGCGAGAGGTGCGGTCCCCCCAGCACGATCGTCGCGTCGGGGCACACCGCCCGGACCATCTGCGCGATCTCGATGACCGCCGGCCAGCCCAGTGTCTTCGCCGTCAGCCCCACGATGTCCGGGTCCGCCTCCCGGACCAGGGCCTGCGCCTCCTCCGGCATCAGGTTCAGCGCGTGAAGGTCGATCAGCTTCACGTCGTAGCCGTGCTTCCGGACCCACGACGCCAGGCCCAGCAGCGGCAACGACGGGAAGATGCCCAGCTTCTCGGCCGCCTTCTTGGACAGGGGCTGCTGGTCCGCCGCCTCGTGGTACTTGATCAGCAGCACGCGGGTCTTCTTGGTGGGCACGGCCATATCCTTGGCAGGAGGGGTTCCGACCGTTCAATGTAGCATCGCCGGGCCGCGGCGGGGCCCATCCCTTGCCCCCCCGCTCAGGCCCGCGGTATAAGGGCGCGCTGGCGGGGCCCATGTGATGGCGTCGTCGCTCGGTCGGAGGTCCCCTCTCATGCGCGCCCATCGGCTCGTCGCCACCGCTCTCTTCGGGCTCCTGCTCACCTCGTGCACCGGAGACGACGCGCAGGACCCCCAGCAGACCACCCCGGCCAGCGGCCCCACCGAGTCCCAGGGGCCGGGCAATGAGCCGACGGTCAGCGAGCTGGGCGGGCCGCGGGACACGCTGGTGGTGGCGGCGCCCTCGGACGCCGAGACCATGCTGACCGTCGTGGTCCAGGCCACCTACGACAACGATCTCTACCAGAACATCCTGATGCCGTCGGTCATCCCGTCCTTCGACTGCGAGCTGAAGTACGAGCCGGGGCTCTACGAGTCGTGGGAGTTCAGCGAGGACCACACCGTCCTCAAGGTCAAGCTGCGCGACGACATCACCTGGTACGACGGCACCCCGGTCACCGCGGCGGACGTCGCGTTCACCTACGACCTGATCGCGGACACCACGGTGGCCAGCCCCCGCATCTCGAACATCGAGCGCATGGTCCCCGGGAAGCGCCCGCTCATCATCGACGACCACAACGTGGAGTTCCACTTCACCCAGGCCTACAACCCCACCACCATGATCGCGCACGCCGCCTTCGTCATCGTGCCCAAGCACCTCCTGGAGTCGGCGGACCGGGGCACGCTGCGTGGGCACGAGTGGGGCCGCAACCCCGTGGTCAGCGGACCCCTGCGCATCGACAAGTGGCAGTCCGACGCCAGCATCACCCTGGTGCCCAACGAGAAGTTCACCGGCCCCGACGAGCTGAAGGCCCGGATCGAGCGCGCCATCTTCAAGGTCATCCCCGAGTACTCCACCCGGCTCGTCGAGATCGAGAGCGGTGCGGCGGACATGATGGAGCAGATCCTGCCCCCTGACGCCGACCGGCTGGCCCAGGAGCACCCCGAGATCAAGCTCTACCGGCGGGGCTGGCGCTCCAACGACTACATCGCCTGGAACCACTTCGCGCCCGAGGACTACAAGGCCAAGCAGTCCGCGGCCGGCCCGGAGCTGGACTGGTCGACGGTGAAGGCCCACCCCATCTTCGGGGACAAGGCCGTGCGGCGGGCGCTGACCAAGGCGGTCAACGTCGACAAGCTCATCGGTGACCTGCTCACCTCCAAGAGCACCGGCGAGGTCTACGGTCGGCGCTCGGTGTCGACCATCACCCCGGCGCTCTGCAAGATCCACAACAACGACATCGATCCGCTGCCCTACGACGCCGAGGCCGCGCGCGCCGAGCTGGCCGCCGCGGGCTGGACCGACACCGACGGCGACGGCATCCTGGACAAGGGCGGCCAGAAGCTCTCCTTCACCCTGATGACCAACTCGGGCAACCCCCGCCGCGCCAAGGCCGCCATCATCATCCAGGCCAACCTGCGCGAGGTCGGCGTGGACATGCAGATCGAGAAGCTGGAGACCAACACCTTCTTCGAGCGCCTCCGCAAGAAGGACTACGAGGCCGCCCTGGCCGGCTGGTCGGCGGGCCTGTTCATCGACATGATCCCGCTCTGGCACTCCGGCGAGCAGTACGAGTTCAACTTCGTGGGCTACCAGAACCCCGAGGTCGACAAGCTCATCGAGGACGCGCTGCTCGAGGTCGACCCCGACAAGAGCGCCGAGATGTTCAAGCAGGCCCAGGCCCTCATCTACGAGGACCAGCCCTACACCTTCCTGTACTGGATGGATGAGATCGTCGGCGTGCACGAGCGCTTCAAGGACGCCAAGGTCGACATCCTGTCGTCCTTCAACCAGCTCAACACCTGGTGGGTCCCCGCGAACGAGGTCAAGTACGGCCGGCAGTAAGGCCCCCTCCCCGGAGACCGACACCGCATGTTCAGCTACGCCGTCAAGAAGCTCCTGCTGGCGATCCCGCTGGTGCTTGGCGTCATCACGCTGATCTTCCTGCTGGTCGAGATCTCACCCGGCGACGCCACCGACCGCTTCTTCAACCCGGAGACCCCGCCCGAGGTCCGCGCGCTGATCGAGCAGAAGTGGGGGCTCGATCGGCCGGCCCACGAGCGCTACGTCATCACCATCAAGAACCTGATGACCGGCAACTTCGGCCGCTCCATCCTCCAGGAGCGCCCCGTCGCCGAGATCATCGCCGAGACCCTGCCCAACACCATCAAGCTCAGCCTGCTGGCCATCATCCTGATCCAGGTGCTGGGGGTCACCATCGGGACCGTCCAGGCGGTCCGACAATACGGGGCCCTGGACTCCGGGCTGTCGATCGTCTCGCTGTTCCTGTACTCCATGCCCAGCTTCTGGCTGGCCCTGATGCTGCAGCTCGCGTTCGCGCTGAAGTGGCCGGTGCTGCCGTCCTCGGGCATGACCGACCCCGTCATGTACGACCTGATGAGCCCCGCCGAGCAGCTCATCGATCAGCTCAAGCACATGGTCCTGCCGTCGTTCGCGCTGGGCATCGCCTCGGCGGCCGGCGTGGCCCGGTACATGCGCTCCAGCCTGCTGGAGGTCATCCGCCAGGACTTCATCCGCACCGCGCGGGCCAAGGGCCTGCCCGAGCACCGGGTCATCATCAAGCACGCCATGCGCAACGCGCTCCTGCCCATCATCACCATCCTGGGCCTCCAGCTCCCCTTCCTGGTGTCGGGCGCGGTGCTCGTGGAGACCATCTTCGGCTGGCCGGGCATGGGGCGGCTCATCGTCAGCAGCATCTTCTCCCAGGACACCCCGGTCATCATCGGCTGCTTCTTCGTGTTCGCGCTCATGGTCGTGATCGGAAACCTCATCGCGGATCTGCTGTATTCGGTGGTCGATCCGCGCATCCGGTACAGCTGACGGTGAGCGAGCGCCCCCCCAAGGCCAACGCGAAGCTGGGCCTGCTGCTGCCGGGCCTGGGCCACGCGCTCAACGGCCGGTGGATCACCGGCGCGGGCCTGATGGCCTACGTGGCGCTGCTGGTCTGGGCGGCGTGGACGGGCCTCCCCCGGGCGAGCGCGCTGTTGTTCCCGGCGGCGGACGCGGGGGGCTTCCGGCTCCACCCCTGGGTGGCGACGGTGAGCTGGGTGCTCATCGCGGCGGGCACCTGGTGGACGGCGTGGCGCTTCGCCAACCCGCCAGTGGCCGTGCGGGCGGGCGCCCCCACCTCCCAGTGGCGGGAACTGGGCCGGCAGTTCCGCCGCAACCCGATGGGCGTGCTGGGGCTGCACTGCGTGAACGTCCTCCTGTTCCTCGCCCTGCTCACGCCGCTGATCGCCCCCTACGACCCCGACCTCATCAGCGTCGGTGAGCCGCTGGTGTCGCCGCACTGGGGCTACTGGATGGGCACCGACGAGTTCGGCCGGGACATCTTCTCCCGCGTGATGTACGGCGCTCGGATCTCCCTGTCCATCGGCTTCATCGCGGTCGGCCTGTCCGCGTCCATCGGCACCGTGGTCGGGGCTACGGCGGGCTACTTCGGGGGGGCGGTCGACAAGCTCCTGATGTGGCTGGTCGACCTGCTGATCAGCCTGCCGCGCCTGGTGCTCCTGCTGGCCATCGTGGGCTTCTTCCGCTCGGCGGGGGCGGCGTCCATCTTCCTCATCATCACCATCCTCGGGCTGACGGGGTGGATGGGGGTGAGCCGCATCGTGCGCTCCAGCGTGCTCTCCTTGAAGGAGCAGGACTTCATCCAGGCCTGCCGCGCGCTGGGCCTGCCGAACTGGCGCATCATCGCGCTGCACCTCGTGCCCAACGCGCTGGCCCCGGTCATCGTGCACGCCTCGCTGGCCATCGGCACGACCATCCTGGTGGAGGCGGCGTTGTCGTTCCTCGGCCTGGGGGTCCCGCCCCCCACCTCGACCTGGGGCGCCATCGTCAACGACGGCCGGGAGTACATGCGCTCGGCCCCGTGGATTACCATCTTCCCCGGGCTCATGATCGTCGCGGCGGTCATGTCCTTCAACCTGCTGGGCGACGGCCTTCGCGACGCCCTCGACCCCAAGCTCCGTGGACGCTCATGAGCGACGCCGACCCCATCCTCAAGCTCGAAGACCTCCGAACGTGGTTCAAGATGGAGGACGGCATCGCCAAGGCCGTTGACGGCGTCAACTACGAGATCTTCCCCAAGGAGACCCTCTCGGTGGTCGGGGAGTCCGGGTCCGGCAAGTCGGTCACCGCGCTGAGCATCATGGGCCTCATCCCGATGCCGCCGGGCATCGCGGCGGGGGGTCGGATCCTCTTCAAGGGTCAGGACCTGCTCAAGGCCAGCCCCGAGAAGATGCGCCGCATCCGGGGCAACGAGATCGCGATGATCTTCCAGGAGCCGATGACCTCGCTCAACCCGGTCTACACCGTGGGCGACCAGATCAGCGAGGCCGTGCGCCTGCACCAGGGCCTCACCGCGAGGGACGCCCGGGACAAGGCCATCGAGATGCTGGATAAGGTCGGCATCCCCAACCCCCAGAAGCGGGTGGACGAGTACCCCCACCAGATGTCGGGCGGCATGCGCCAGCGGGTGATGATCGCGATGGCGCTGTCCTGCGACCCCGCCCTGCTCATCGCCGACGAGCCCACCACCGCGCTCGACGTCACCATCCAGGCGCAGATCCTCGATCTGATGCGCGCGCTGCAGGACGACTTCGGCACCAGCATCCTCTTCATCACCCACGACCTGGGGGTGGTCGCCGAGGTCTCCCACCACGTCGCCGTCATGTACGCCGGCAAGGTGGTCGAGTACGCCGACGTCTTCACCCTGTTCGAGCACCCGCAGCACCCCTACACCCTTGGCCTCTTCCGCTCCCTGCCCGACCTGGGCGGGCACAAGCAGAAGCTCGAGGTCATCCCCGGGGTGGTGCCCAGCCCGCTGGAGTTCCCGTCGGGCTGCCGCTTCCGGAACCGCTGCGCCTTCGCGAACGATCGGTGCGGCGCCGAGGAGCCCCGGCTCCGCGAGGTCGGCGACGGCCACACCGTGGCCTGCCACGCCGTCGAAGAGGGCCGCATGGAGGTGAGCCCATGACCGCGCCGCAGCACCTGCTGGAGGTCCGGAACCTCAAGAAGCACTTCCCCATCCGCAAGGGCCTGTTCTCCCAGGTGGTCGGGCACGTCAAGGCCGTCGACGGGGTGTCCTTCCACGTCGACGCGGGCGAGACCCTGGGCCTGGTCGGCGAGTCCGGCTGCGGCAAGACCACCGCCGGGCGGACCTTGCTGCGCCTGCTGGAGCCCACCGGCGGCGAGGCCCTCTTCGACGGCAAGGACGTCTTCACCCTGCCCCAGGAGGAGCTGCGCCTGCTGCGTCGGCGCATGCAGATCATCTTCCAGGACCCCTACTCCTCCCTCAACCCGCGGCTCAACGTCGAGACCATCGTGGGGGAGGCGCTGAAGGTGCACGGCCTTGCCTCGGGCCAGGAGCTGCGCGACCGGGTGGTCCAGCTCCTGGAGCGGGTGGGCCTGCTGGCCTCCCACATGGGCCGCTACCCGCACGAGTTCTCCGGCGGCCAGCGCCAGCGCATCGGCATCGCCCGCGCCCTGGCCCTGAACCCCAGCTTCATCGTGTGCGACGAGGCCGTCAGCGCGCTGGACGTCTCCATCCAGGCCCAGGTCATCAACCTGCTCCAGGAGCTGCAGGACGAGCTGGGGCTGTCCTACCTGTTCATCGCCCACGACCTCTCGGTGGTGAAGCACATCTCCGACCGCGTGGCGGTGATGTACCTGGGCGAGATCGTGGAGATGGCCACGAGCGAGCAGCTCTTCCACGACCCCCGCCACCCCTACACCCAGGCGTTGCTCTCGGCCATCCCCGTCCCCCGGCCCAGCCGCACGAAGCGGGAGCGCATCGTGCTCACCGGCGACGTGCCCAACCCCATCAACCCGCCGGCCGGCTGCCACTTCCACCCCCGCTGCCCCTACGCGATGGCGAAGTGTCGAACGGGGGCTTCGCCGCCCACCGTCGAGATCGCCCCGGGCCACAAGGCGGCCTGCCACCTGATCGCGGACGGACAGACCCCACCCTACGCCCGCCCCTGAGCGCCGCGCCGGGTTAAGTCCGAAAGGTCGGAACACGGAGGCCCCCTTGGAACTCGGCACCTTCTGGAGCGTCGCGCTCCGCGTCCTCTACGCCATCGGCATCCTGTTCGCCGCAAACGTCGTCGGCGGCTGGGCCACGGGCATGGCGGCCATGCTCCTGGACCGCACCAAGCTCGACCCCCTGGTGCGGCGCATGCTGGTGCGGCTGGTCCGCCCCCTGGTGCTGCTGCTCGGGATCGCGGCGGTGCTGCACATCCTGGCTCTGGACTCGGTGTCCACGGCCATCGCCGCGATGCTCGGCGGCGCCACCCTGGCCATCGGCCTGGCGCTGCGCAGCTACCTCTCCGACGCCGCCGCGGGCGCCCTGCTGCTGTCCAACCGCCCGTTCAGCGCGGGCGACATCGTCACGGTCAACGGCGTCAACGGCACGATCGTTGACATCGGCGTGTTCTGGACGCGCGTGGCGGACTTCGACGGCAACACCCGCTTCGTCCCCAACAGCAAGGTCGCCAGCAACGTCATCGAGAACATCAGCCTCAAGGGCACCCGCCGGATCAACGAGCCCATCGGACTGGGCCGCAGCGCCGATATCGCGCAGGTCCGCGCCCTGATCCTGGCCCGCGTCGAGGCCGACGCGCGGCTGCTCGCCGACCCCGCCCCAGCGGTGGTGGTCACGAAGATCCGGGACGACGCGGTGGAGATCGCGGTCCGGGTCTGGACCACCAACGCCGACTTCGGCGCCGCCGGCGCCGATCTGCGCGAGAACATCCTCGCCGACCTCGCCACCCACGACATCCCCGCGCCCCGGGCCGGCCTGGCCGTCGCCCTGAGCGGCAGCGCGAGCTGAGCGCGAACCTCGTCCCAGGAGCCACTGATGGCTGAGAGCACCTCCTTCAAGTCCGTGGTGGAGCTTTGGCACCACCGCACCTCCTCCACCCCCGACGCGGACGCGATGTACGGGCGGCGCCGCGACGGCTCCTGGTACACGATGACCTGGAAGGACGCCGGGGTCACCGCGCGCAAGATCGCCTGCGGCCTGCACGCCCTGGGCCTGGAGAAGGGCCAGCGCTGCGCCATCCTCAGCGTCACCCGCCCGGAGTGGGTGCTGGTCGACATGGGCATCCTGGCCGCCGGGGGCGCGACCACGACCATCTACCCGAGCAACACCCCCGAGGAGTGCCAGTACATCCTCGAGGACTCCGACACGGTGTTCTGCTTCGCCGAGGACCAGTCCCAGGTCGACAAGCTGCTCGACCAGCGGGAGCACCTGCCCGGCGTCAAGCACGTCATCGTCATCGACGGGCGCGGCACCGACGACGGCTGGGTCGTCTCCCTGTCCGAGCTGGAGCGCCAGGGCGCGGCCTGGGACAAGGAGCACGAGGGCGGCTACGAGCGCAGCGCGGACGCCGTCGGCCCCGACGACATCGCCACCCTCATCTACACCTCGGGCACCACGGGCAAGCCCAAGGGCGTCATCCTGAGCCACGACTGCTGGGTGTTCGAGAGCGAGGCCATGGACAAGCTCGGCCTCCTGGGCCCCTCGGACAAGCAGTACCTCTTCCTGCCCCTGGCCCACAGCTTCGCCAAGGTGCTGGAGTGCGGCTTCATCCGCGCCGGCACCCCCACCGTGGTGGACGGCGACCTCGGCGGCCTGGTCCCCAACCTCTCGGCCACCTCCCCCACGGTCATGGGCGCGGTGCCCCGCATCTTCGAGAAGGTCTACAACAAGGTCGTCGGCGGCGCGAAGGACGCGGGGGGCCTCAAGTACCGCATCTTCCGGTGGGCGGTCGAGGTCGGCGGCGTGGTCTCCACCCTGCGCCAGCAGGGCAAGGAGCCCTCCGGCCTGCTGGCCGTCAAGCACCGCCTGGCCGACCGGCTGGTCTACTCCAAGCTCAAGACCACCTTCGGCGGCCGCATCAAGTACTTCATCTCCGGGGGCGCGCCGCTCGCCAAGGAGATCGCGGAGTTCTTCCACGCCGCCGACATCCTGGTGCTGGAGGGCTACGGCCTGACCGAGTCCTCGGCCGCCAGCTTCGTCAACCGCCCCGAGCGCTACAAGTTCGGCACCGTGGGCCTGCCCCTGCCCGGGGTCAAGGTGAAGATCGCCGAGGACGGCGAGATCCTGCTGGGCGGCCGCGGCATCATGAAGGGCTACTACAAGCGGGAGGAGGACACCAAGGAGGCCCTCACCGACGGGTGGCTGCACACCGGCGACATCGGCGAGCTGGACGCCGACGGCTTCCTGCGCATCACCGACCGCAAGAAGGACATCATCGTCACCGCGGGCGGCAAGAACATCGCCCCCCAGGTCATCGAGAACGCGCTGAAGGCCCGCAGCCAGTACGTCTCCCAGGTGGTCATGCACGGCGACAAGCGCAACTTCTGCGTCGCGCTGATCACCATCAACGAGGAGTCGGTCGGCAAGTGGGCCGGCGACAACGGCATCTCGTACACCGACTACGCGGATCTGGCCGCCAAGCAGGAGGTCCACGACCTCATCTGGAAGGACGTCCAGGCCCTCAACGAAGAGCTGGCCCGGTACGAGACCATCAAGTACATCCACCTGCTCGACCACGACCTCTCCCAGGAGACCGGCGAGCTGACCCCCAAGATGAGCGTCAAGCGGCGGGTGGTGGAGCGCAAGTACCAGGACGTGCTCGACGGCTTCTACAAGGACACCCTCCAGCAGATGTAGGGACCGATGGTCAAGCCGATCCTGGGCGCGTCCACCGTCGTCGAGGTCCTGCACCGCCGGGCCGCCGAGACCCCTCGCGCCGAGGCCCTGCGCGGTCGACGGGGCGAGCACTGGTACTCCCTGAGCTGGGCGGAGGTGGGCACCCGGGCGCGCGCCATCGCCTGCGGGCTCCTGGACCTCGGGCTCGCGCGCGGGGAGCGCTGCGCCATCCTCTCCAACACCCGGGTGGAGTGGGTGCTGGCCGACCTGGGCATCATGAGCGCCGGCGGGGCGACCACCACCGTCTACCCCAGCAACACCGCCGAGGAGTGCGCGTTCGTGCTCTCCGACGCCGGGGTGGTGGTGGCCTTCGTCGAGGACGCCGGCCAGCTCGCCAAGCTCCAGGCCCAGGCCGACCACCTGCCCGACCTGCGCCACATCATCGTCTTCGACGGCGCCTGGCCCGACGACGGGCGGGTGATGGATCTGGCCACCCTCGCCCAGCGCGGGGAGCGGCTGGAGCGGAACCACCCCGGCGCCTATGACCGCCGCACCGCCGAGATCACCGGGGACGACCTCGCCACCCTCATCTACACCTCCGGCACCACCGGGCGCCCCAAGGGCGTCGAGCTGACCCACGACTGCTGGGTCGGCACGGCCGAGGGCATGGACGTGGTCGCCCAGCTCGCGTCCGACGACGACCTCCAGTTCCTGTTCCTGCCGCTGGCCCACAGCTTCGCCAAGGCCCTGATCCTGGGCGCTTTGTTCACCGGCACGCCCACCGCCATCGACGGCGACATCACCCGCATCGTCACCAACCTGCCCGAGGTGCGCCCCACCTTCATGGCGGCGGTGCCCCGGGTGTTCGAGAAGGTCTACAACGGCGTGGTCACCCGGGCGAAGGAGGCCGGCGCCCGCCGATATCGAATCTTCCGATGGGCGGTCGAGGTCGGGCGCCAGGTCTCGGCGCTTCGGCAGCGCGGCCAGGAGCCCCGGGGGCTGCTGCGCCTCAAGCACGCCGTCGCCGACCGGCTGGTGTTCACGAAGATCAAGCAGGGCTTCGGCGGGCGCCTGCGCATCTTCGTCTCCGGCGGCGCCCCGCTGTCCCGCGAGATCGCCGAGTTCTTCCACGCCGCGGACATGCTCATCCTGGAGGGCTACGGCCTGACCGAGTCCTCCGCCGCCAGCTTCGCCAACCGCCCCGACGCCTACCGCTTTGGCACCGTGGGCCGCCCCCTGCCCGGCGTCCAGGTGAAGATCGCCGAGGACGGCGAGGTGCTCCTGCGCGGGCGCGGGATCATGCGCGGCTACCACGACCGCCCCGAGGCCACCGCCGAGGTGCTCGACCCCGACGGCTGGCTGCACACCGGCGACATCGGCGAATTGGACGCCGACGGCTTCCTGCGCATCACCGACCGCAAGAAGGACATCATCGTCACCGCGGGTGGCAAGAACATCGCCCCCCAGGTCATCGAGAACGCGCTCAAGGCCCGCAGCCCCTTCATCTCCCAGGTGGTCATGCACGGCGACAAGCGCAACTTCTGCGTCGCGCTGATCACCATCGACGAGGAGGCCGTCGGGAAGTGGGCCGCCGAGCAGGGCCTCTCCTGGTCCGGCTACGCCGGGCTGGCCGCGCTGCCCCAGGTCTTCGCCCTCATCCAGGGCGAGGTCGACGGGCTCAACGCCACGCTGGCCCGATACGAGACCCTCAAGAAGTTCGCCATCCTGGACCACGACCTCTCCACCGAATCCGGAGAGCTGACCGCGAAGCTCAGCGTGCGGCGGCGGGTGGTCGAGGCTCGGAACCAGGCGCTCCTGGATGGCTTCTACGCGGGAACCGTCGAGGCGCTCTGAGCGTCAGTACCAGACGTACACCGCCCCGGCCCCCTCGCCGAAGCCCGTCGCGCCGATGAACAGCTCTTCGAAGCCGTCGCCGTCGAGGTCTCCCAGGGAGCCCAGCGCGACGCCCGCGCGGTGGTCCACGCCCTCGCCCACGGCGATCCAGTCGGCCTGCCCCAGGGAGCGGGTGCCCTGGAGCGGCCCGTAGAGCAGGTAGGCCGCCCCGGCGCGGTCGCCGGCCGCGTCGTTGTGCCGGGAGGCGCCGACGAGCACGTCCCCGAAGTCGTCGCCGTCCTGGTCGCCGACGAAGGCCACGGTGAAGCCGCCGCGCTCCCAGTCCGCCTCGGCCTCCAGGGTGGCCTGGGCGAGCGACAGCTCACGCTCCCCCTGCAACGTGGCGGTCAGGAGGTAGGCGTTGCCGGCGTTGTCCTCGTTGGGGGCGCCGATGAGCACGTCCCCCAGCCCGTCACCGTCGACGTCCCCGCCGGCCGCCACGGCCTTGCCGGCCTGGCCCAGCGAGGCCTCCCCCAGGATCCAGGCGTCCGCGTCGTCGGTGGAGCGCAGGGCGTCCACCGGGCCGTAGACCACATAGACCACCCCGGAGCCGGGCGCGCGGCCCTCCTCGCCCATCGCGCCGGCCACCAGATCGTCGATCCCGTCGCCGTCGAGGTCGGCGGCGTCCACGTCCACCCCCAGCCAGCCCAGGCGCTGCTCGCCGTACAGCCCGCCGACCGCCACATCGTCGAGCATGTGCTCGCCTGTGCTGGCGGCGGGCACGATGAGGGCGTGGCCCTCGTCCTGCTCGGCCCAGTCGGCGCCGAAAGCACCGATGACCAGGGCGTCATCGCCGATGGGCTCGATGGAGATGCCCACGTAGTCCTGCTCCGCGCCCAGCAACACCGCGGCGGGCGCCTGCCCCACGTCGGGCAGCAGCGACACCGCCCCGCCCTGCACGCCGCCCCGGTTGTCCCAGAACGCCCCGAGGGCCAGCCCACCCCCGGGCAGCGGCGCCAGGGTCACCCCGGCGTAGCCCTGGGCGGTGGCGCCCTCGATCCAGGTCTCGGCCTCGGCGACCCCCACGTCGGCCTGGGGCAGCGCGCCGAAGACGGCCAGCCCACCGCGCCCCTCCTCCCGCTGGGAGACCCCGACGGCCATGCCGAAGGACCCCACCAGCGCGGAGGTGCCGATCCCGTCGCCCGGCTCGCCGGTGACGACGAGGTCCGCCTCCGCAAGGGACACCCGCCCCGCGCGGCGCTCCCGGGTGGGGCCCGGAGGCGCGGTGTCACCCGTGTCGCCCGTGTCCGCAGAGTCGACAGGGGTCTTGTCGGCGGCGCAGGCCGACACCAGCAGCAGGAGGAGGACCGATGGCGCGCGCACGTCTGCAACGTACCACGGCAGACGGTTTGCGGGAGCGGCCAGAGGGGGCTACGGACAGCGCCGATGTCGTCACGCATCCCAGGGTTCTACCGCCTGCCCCCCGAAGCCCGCCTGGAGGCCCTCGAGGCCAGCATGGGCGTGGACACGCGCGCCTACCGCAAGGACCGCGGCCTGAGCCTGCGCACCGCCGACCTCATGGTGGAGAACGTCATCGGCACCTTCTCCCTGCCCATGAGCGTCGGCATCAACATGCTCATCAACGGGCGGGACGTCGTCGTGCCGATGGTGGTCGAGGAGCCCTCGGTCGTCGCGGCGGTGTCCAACATGGCACGGCTGACCCGCACCGCGGGGGGCGTGCACGCCTCCGCCGACGCCAGCATCATGACCGGCCAGCTCCAGGTGCTGGTGGACGGCGACGTCGAGGCCTGCGCCGCCCGGCTGCGGGACGCCATCCCCGAGCTGAGCGCCCTCTGCGAAGGGGTGCACACCCGCCTGGAGGAGCGCGGCGGGGGCCTGCGCGGCATGGACGTCCGCACGGTGACCTACGACGAGCCCGGCGAGGCCGTCGAGCGCTTCGTGGTGCTCCACTTCTACCTGGACTGCGTCGACGCGATGGGCGCCAACATGGTGAACACCCTCGCCGAGCGCATGGCCCCCACCGTCGAGCGGGTCACCGGCGAGCGCGTCGGCCTGCGCATCCTGTCCAACCTCGCCGACCGGCGCCTGGCCCGCGCCTGGGTCACCCTGCGCCCGGAGCACCTCGACCACGGGGACCTGTCGGGTGAGGACGTCGCCGCCGGCATCGCCGCCGCCTACCGCTTCGCCTGGGCCGACCCCTACCGCGCGACGACCCACAACAAGGGCGTGATGAACGGCGTCGACGCCGTCGCGATCGCCACGGGCAACGACTGGCGGGCCATCGAGGCGGGGGCCCACGCTTTCGCCGCTCGGGACGGCCAGTATCGGCCGCTCACGAGCTGGCGGATCGGCCCGTCCGGCGCGCTGCACGGCCGCATCGAGCTGCCCCTGCAGGTCGGCACCGTCGGCGGCCCCATCCGCGTCCACCCCACCGTGCAGTCCAACCTCAAGCTGCTGGGGGTGACCCGAGCCAGCGAGCTGGCCCAGGTCATGGCCGCCGTCGGTCTGGTCCAGAACCTCGGCGCCCTGCGCGCCCTGGCCACCGAGGGCATCCAGCAGGGCCACATGCGCATGCACGCCCGCAGCGTGGCCGCCACGGCGGGCGCGTCCCCGGAGCAGGTGCCCGCGGTCGCCGCGCGCCTGTGCGAGGGCCAGGACGTCTCGGTGGCCGCCGCCCGCGTCATCCTCCAGGAGCTGGAGCGGCGGTGACGGGGCCGCGCGTCGTGACCGGTCGCGCGCCGGGGAAGCTCATCGTGCTCGGGGAGCACGCGGTGGTGTATGGCCACCGGGCCGTCGCCGCGGCCGTATCCCGGCACACCGTGGTGGAGCTGACCGCCGCCGACGGGCCCACCTCCCTGGTGGAGGCCCCCGTCGACGACGCCCGCCTGCGCCAGGCCATCGCGCTGGCCCTGCCCGCGACGGGCTGGGTGGTCCGCGTCCGCTCCAACCTGCCCATCGGGCGCGGCATGGGGTCCTCAGCGTCGCTGAGCATCGCCCTCTTGCGGGCCGCTGCTGCCGCCCGGGGCGAGCGCCTGTCCACCCAGGACCTGCACGATCAGGGCTTTCCCCTGGAGCGCGTCTTCCACGGCAACCCCTCCGGGGTCGACCACGCGGTGGCCGCCATGGGCGGCGCGGTGGTCTTCCGTCGAGGCGAGCCGCCCCGCCCCCTCCGCTTCCCCCCCACGTCCCTCGTGGTGCTGGACAGCGGGACCGCGGGGGACACCGGCGCGATGGTGGCGGCCGTCGCGGCGCGCCGTCCGGCCATCGACCCGCTGCTCGACCGGCTCGGCGCCCTGGTCGAGCAGAGCCTCCCCACCCTGGGCGATCCCCAGGCCCTGGGGGCGGCGATGAACGAGGCCCACGCGCTGCTCCGCCAGATCGGCGTCTCCACCGATGCGCTCGACGATCTCGTCGATCTGGCCCGGTCCTGTGGCAGCCCTGGCGCCAAGCTGGCCGGAGCCGGCGGCGGCGGGGTGGTCATGGCGCTGACCCCGGGTGGATCGGAGCCCCTGCTGCGCGAAGCCCGACATCGTGGTATCCACGCCTTCGAGTGTGTCCTGCCGGAGGCCTGATGGCCGTCGCGATCGCCCACCCCAACATCGCCCTGGTGAAGTACTGGGGAAAGCGCGACCGGGAGCTGAACCTCCCGGCCACGGGCTCGATCTCGATGACCCTGGACACCTTCCACACCCGCACAGGGGTGACCTGGGACACCGAGCACGACGTCGCCACCCTCAACGGCCAGGTGGCCACCGGGCACGTCCACGAGCGCATCTTCAGGCACCTCGACCTCATCACCCCCGGCCGGCCGCCCACCCGCGTGGTGAGCGAGAACAACTTCCCCACCGCCGCCGGCCTGGCGTCCTCGTCCTCGGCCTTCGCGGCGCTGACGATGGCCGCGGCGGCCGAGGCCGGCGAGCTGTTTTCCCCCGAGCGCCTCTCTGAGCTGGCCCGGCAGGGCTCGGGCTCGGCCTGCCGCTCGTTCTGGGGGGGCTTCGTGGAGTGGCGCCGGGGCATCGCCTCCGACGGCAGCGACAGCCACGGCACCCACATCGCGCCCCGGGACCACTGGGACCTGCGCATGGTGGTCGCCATCGTGGACGACGGCCCCAAGAAGATCGGCTCCCGCGAAGGCATGATCCGCACGATGGAGACCTCGCCGATGTACCAGGCCTGGGTGGCCTCCGCCGCCAGCGACCTGAACCAGGCGCGGCAGGCCATCCTGGAGCGCGACCTCGACGCCCTGGGCCGGGCGATGGAGCGCTCCACCCTGAAGATGCACGCCACGATGCTCACCTCCGACCCGCCCATCCGGTACTGGAAGAGCACCTCGGTGTGGGCGATGGACGCGGTCGAGAAGCTGCGGGACGCGGGCGTCTCGGCGTGGTGGACGATGGACGCCGGCCCCAACGTCAAGATCCTCTGCCGCCCCCAGGACGCCGAGCGGGTGGCCCGGCGGCTGCGCACGCTCATCGACAAGGTGGTCATCGTGGGGGTGGGGCCCGGCCCCAGCCTGCTGGAAGACGCCGAGCGGTGAGGGCGCTGGAGCGCTTCGAGGTCATCGCCCCCGGCAAGCTCCTGATCGTCGGAGAGTACGCGGTGCTGGACGGCGCCCCGGCCGTGGTGGCGGCCGTCGACCGCGGGGTGCGGTGCCGGGTGTCCCCGGGCGACGCGGTGGAGACCCCCGGGGACGACCGCTTCGCCCGCGCCGCCCTCCAGGCGGTGGCGGCGCCTCCCCGCCGCTACGCCTTCGCCGACCAGAACCCCACCGGGCTGCCGCAGAAGCCGGGCTTCGGGGGCAGCGCGGCGGCCACCGTCGCCGGGTGCGCGGCCGGGCTGCTCGCCGCGGGTCGAGGGCTGGAGGGGCTCGCAGAGACCGCCGTCGCCGTCCACCACGCGGTGCAGGGCTCGGGCTCCGGGGTGGACGTGCGGGCCTCAGCCCACGGGGGGATCCGCGAGTACGCTGCTGATACGGCCCCCTCGGTGCCGCTGGCGCTGCCCGGGGCGTGGCTCGCGGTGTGGTCGGGCGCGAGCGCCGCAACGGGGCCTCGGGTCGTGCGCTATCAAGGCTGGACCCCCCGCGAGGACTTCGTGACCCGCTCCGCCGCCCTCCCTGAGCTTCTCCGCGCGTCGCCGGCCGACGCCCTGCGCACCGCCTACGCCCTGCTGCGGGGCATGGCCGCTGCCGCGGGCCTGGACTACGACACGCCCGCGCTGGCCCGGGTGGCCACCCTCGCCGCGTCGCTGGGCGGCGCCGCCAAGCCGTCCGGGGCCGGCGGCGGCGACGTCGCCGTGGCCTGGCTGCCTGACCCGGACCGGGCGCGGGCCCTCGCCGCGCGCTGTGCGGCCGAGGGGCTGTCGCCCATCCCCATCCGGATCGCCCCTGGCGTCCTCACCCCGGAGCCCTCCGATGCCCCCTGACGACCACGGTCCCGGAGACATCGCCTCCCGAAAGGCCGACCACATCGCCCTCTGCGAGACCGACGACGTCGCGTTCCGCGCCCGCACGAACCTCCTGGAGCAGGTCCAGCTCGTCCACGACGCCCTGCCCGACCTGGCCGTCTCGGATGTGGACCTCACCACCCCCTTCGCCGGGAAGGCCCTCCGCGCGCCCCTGATCATCGCCGCGATGACCGGCGGGACCCCCAAGGCCACCCACATCAACCGGGACCTCGCCGCGGTCGCCCAGCGCCACGGCCTCGGCTTCGGCTTCGGCTCGCAGCGCCCTCTGCTCACCGAAGGCATCGTCGACGGCTACGAGGTCCGCGATGTCGCGCCCGACGCCCTCATCCTGGGCAACATCGGCGTCGTCCAGGCCCGCGAGGCCTCCACCGCCGCGCTCCGGGAGCTGGTGAAGCGCAGCGGCGCCGACGCCCTCGCGGTGCACCTCAACCCCGCGATGGAGGTCATCCAGCCGGAGGGCGACTCCGACTTCACCGGGGGGCTGGACACCATCGCGCGCCTGGTGGACGAGCTGGGCGTGCCCGTGGTGGTCAAGGAGACCGGCTGCGGGCTCTCCCGCAGCGTCGGGGAGCGGCTGGTGCGGGTGGGCGTGGCCTGGGTCGACACCAGCGGCGCGGGGGGCACCTCCTGGGTCGGGGTGGAGACCCTGCGGGCCCGGGGCGACCAGCGCAGCCTCGGGGAGCGGTTCTGGGACTGGGGCATCCCCACCGCCGCGTCGGTCGTCCAGCTCGCCGACCTGGGGCTCGGCATCTGCGCGACCGGCGGCGTCTCCGACGGCCTGGACGTCGCCCACGCCCTGGCTCTGGGGGCCACCTGCGGCGGCATGGCCCGCCCCCTGCTCCAGGCCTGGGCCCGGGGCGGCGTGGACGGGGTCGAGGCCCAGGTGGAGCTGATCCTCGCGGAGATCCGCCTGGCGCTGCTGCTGGCGGGGGCCCGGTCCGCTGAGGCGCTGCGACACAAGCCCGTGCTCATCGGCCCGACCCTCGCCCGCTGGGTCCCCCGGGGCGTCCGGCTCCGGGACCGCATGCTCGCGTGAGGCTGCTCTACGCCCCCGACAGCTTCACAGGGTTCTGCTCCGCCCGGGAGGCCGCCGACGTCGCGGTCGCCCGGTGGCGGGGCCTCGGGCTGCGCGCCCGCGCCTGCCCGATGGCGGACGGCGGGGTGGGCACCCTGGACGTGCTGCGCGCGGCGACCGGCGGCGCGGTCTCCGTGGTCGAGGGCGTCGGCCCGCGCCTCCAGCCGATCCGGGCCCGCGTGCTCCAGCGGCCGGAGGGCGCCTTCGTCGAGTCGGCGGAGTGGCTGGGCCTGCACCTCTGCGGCGATGCCCCGCCCCCCTCCCGAACGAGCGTCGGGCTGGGGCGCTGGCTGGCCGCGCAGAGGGGGCCGGTGACCGTCGGGCTGGGCGGCAGCGGGACGATGGACGGGGGCCTTGGCCTCGCGCAGGGCCTGGGCCTGCGCGCGCTGGACGCGAACGGCGCCCCCCTGCCCCCCGGCGCGCCCCTTGGCGCCGTCGCGGCGGTGGTCGGGGAGCCCCCGCCGCTCCAGGTCCGCGCCTGGGCGGACGTGTCCGTCGGGCTGGCCGAGGCCGCGCCGCGCTTCGGCCCCCAGAAGGGCGCCACCCCGGCGCAGATCGTGCAGAACGCCGCCGACCTTCAGCGCTGGGCCGCTGTGGTGAACCGGTGGCGGACCGGCCGAGGCCGGCCCCCGGTCGACCCGGCGGGCTTCGGCTGCGGCGCGGCGGGCGGGCTGGGCTTCGGGCTGCGCGCGCTCGCCGACGCACCCCTGTCGCCGGGCGCGGAGGCCACCGCCGACGCGGTGGGCCTGGCCGAGGCCCTGAGCGACGCCGACGTGGTGATCACCGGCGAAGGCAGGGTCGATCCCGCCTCCTTCGCCGGGAAGGTGGTGGGCTGCGTCACCGCGAGGGCCCGCGCGGCCGGGGCGGCGCGGGTGCTCGTGCTGGTGGGGGCGCGAACCGGGGCGCTGCCACCCCCGCCGACCGGCCCGGACGCGGTGGTCACCTGCGACGACCAGCCGGGCGCCGACCGCGCGGCGCGATACGTTGCTGCGGTGGACGCGGTGGCCGCCCTGGTGAGGTCCGGCCGTCGCTGAGAACCCTGGAGGCGCCATGAACCCCCTCGCCCTCGCCCGCGCGCTGCCCGAGCCGGTCAAGCGGGCCATCAAGGCCCGGGTCTACCCCCCCCTGCTCGCCGAGGGCGAGACCGTGCCCGAGTGGCACCTGCAGTCCTGGGACGGCTCCTGGCACCGCCACAACAACCGGAAGTGGACGGTGATGGTGTTCTACCCGGGCGACGACACCCCGGGCTGCACCCGCCAGCTCGCCGAGCTGCAGGAGCGCTACCCCCGCTTTCAGGAGCTGGGCGCCCAGGTCTATGGCGTGAACCCCGCCGAGGCCCCCTCCCACCAGGCCTTCGCCGAGAAGCTCGGGCTCGCCTTCCCCCTGCTCACCGACCGGGGCGGGGTGGTGGCCCGGAACTTCAAGGCGGCCGTGCAGCTCCCGATGCGCACGCTCGTCCTGCGCACCGTCTATCTGGTCAACCCCGAGCGACGCATCCGCATGGCCAACCGGGGCGCGCCCCCGGCCGACGCCATCCTGCGCTCCATCGAGGCCCTCCAGCAGGCCACCCGCGCGGGGATGTAGTCACCGACTGCAATCAGGGCTCCTCGCCCAGGGCGAAGGCCCGCAGGGTGCCGCGGCTCGTGTACAGCTCCGCGGCGGCCTTGGGGTCGTAGTTGCGCCCCTTGGAGGTGCCGTCGTCGTACACCACCGCGACCTCCAGCCGCCGGACCTGCAGGTCGAACTGGTGGATGTACTTGCCCGCCACGAGCCCGGCGGCGGCGATGTCCCGGAGGGGGTCACCGGAGTCGTTCAGCACGATGTGCAGCTCCACGAGCTGGGGCAGGTTGGCGTCCCCGTCCGACCACAGGATGACGTCCGCCTTGGCCCGCCGCACCGAGGCGAGGCGCTGGAGGTCCACGAAGAGGGCGTCGGACAGCGCGTCCTCGCTGCCGTGGAGATCCGGCACGGCGGCGGAGAGCTGGGCGCGCAGCTCGGCGAGCAGGTCGGACTCCGCGTCGTTGGGCGTAGAGGGCGTGAGGGGCTCCGAGGGGGCCACCGGGTCGTCCGAGCCGGGGTCGCGTACGACCGGCGGGTCCTCGACCGGGTCGTCGATGACGGCGGGCCCCACGTCGACCGCCCCGTCGGCGCCGCGGGGCGAGGTGTAGCCCGCCAGGCTCTTGACGTACCAGACCCAGCCCGCCGTCAGCGTCGCGGCCACCACGAGGACCGCGCCCATCGCCCAGTACCGGCCCGGCACCTCACGCTTCACCTCCTTGGCGCTGGGGCGCGCCACAGGCACCGGGCGGGGCTCCGGGTCGAGCCGGGGCAACGGCGTGACCGGCAGAGGGACCGCCCGGGGGCCCGGGAAGGCGATGACCTCGCCCATCGGCCGCACGACCTCGGGCTGGGGCCGGGGCTCCTCCAGCAGGGGCTCGACGTCGACCTCGGGCAGCTCGGAGGGCTCGTCCTCGATGACGCCGGAGACCGCAGCGACCCGGCGCTGGGGGCGGGGGCGCGGGGTCATGGGGACCACCTGGCGCACCGGGCGCGCCGGGGCCGGCGCGGGCTCGTCCTCGGTGCTGGGCTCGTCCTCGGGCAGCTCGGCGAGGGGTGGCCGGGGGGTGGGCAGCTCGGCGTCGGGGTCGTCCAGTTCGTCCCAGGCGCCCCACACGTCGATCTCGAAAGCGCCCGCCAGCTCGGGCAGGGCGCTGGCCTTCAGCCAGGAGTCGGGGGGCTTGCGCACGCGCTGCTCGGCCCGAAGCTGGCCGCTCCGAGCCATCCGCAGCAGGGTCTCGAGATCGTCGATCCGCTCGATCTCGCCGTTGACTTCAACCTCGTAGCCGCTCATGCGTACGCCGGGGCCTGGGTGGGGCCCTGTCCTGCTCCCGTTCCATCCATACTTGCATCCCCCCTCTCTCCCGTCAACGCGGGCCTGAGGGCGTTGCCGGGGCGCTCCGGTCGCGATAGGTGGCCCCCCCACCTCGGAGCAGCCATGCCAAGAATCGCCGTCATCCCGGGCGACGGGATCGGGCGCGAGGTGATCGATCAGGGTCTGCGGGTCCTCCAGCACCTCGACGGGGAGCGGGGCCTGGACCTTGTCTTCGAGCACCTGCCCTACGGGGCCGACCGCTACCTGGAGACGGGCACCTCGATCACCGCCGACGAGATGCAGGCGCTGCGGCGCTACGACGCCATCTTCCTCGGCGCGCTGGGCGATCCGCGGGTGCCCACCAGCCAGCACGCCAAGGACATCCTGCTGGGCATGCGCTTCCAGCTCGACCTGTACATCAACCTGCGGCCGGTCAAGCTGCTGGACGCGCGCTACTGCCCCCTCAAGGACCGCGCCCCCGAGGAGGTGAGCTTCGTGGTGTTCCGCGAGAACACCGAGGGCCTCTACACGGGCATCGGCGGCCAGTTCAAGCGCGGCACCCCCGACGAGGTCGCCATCGAGGCCGAGCTGAACACCCGCAAGGGCGTGGAGCGCATCATCCGGGCGGCCTTCGAGTACGCCGACGCCCGGGGCCTGGGCCGGGTGTGCATGTCGGACAAGTCCAACGCCATGCGGCACGGCCACGACCTCTGGCAGCGGGTCTTCCGCGCGGTCGCCGCCGAGTACCCCGCCATCGAGGCCAGCCACCTCTACGTCGACGTGCTGACGATGGAGATGGTGCGCGCCCCCGACCGCTTCGACGTCATCGTCACCAACAACCTGTTCGGCGACATCGTGACCGACCTGGGCGCCCAGCTCCAGGGGGGCATCGGGCTGGCCGCCTCCGGCAACATCCACCCCGGCCAGGCCGCCATGTTCGAGCCGGTCCACGGCTCCGCCCCCGACATCGCCGGCCAGGGAAAGGCCAACCCCCTCGCCGCCATCCTGAGCGCGGGCATGATGCTGGGCCACCTGGGCCATCCCGACCTGGAGGACCGCATCGAGCGCGCTGTTCGCGACTGCCTCCAGGCCGACCGCGTCACCCGCGAGCTGGGCGGCACCCTCTCTACGTCCCAGGTGGGCGACGCGGTCATCGCCGCGCTCGACGCCTGAGCATCCCCTCCTCCTACCTCAGCATCGGAGCCTCCATGTCCAAGGACGTCGTCTTCCTGTCCGGCAAGCGGACCCCCTTCGGCACCTTCCTCGGCGCGCTCTCCCCGGTCTCGGCCATCGACCTCGGCGTCATCGCCGGCAAGGCGGCCATCGCCCAGGCCGGCGTCGCGCCCGCCGACATCGACCACGTGATCTTCGGCAACGTCCTGCAGACCAGCGGCGACGCCATCTACGGCGCCCGCCACATCGGCCTCAAGTGCGACGTGCCCATCGAGACCCCCGCGGTGACGGTCAACCGGCTGTGCGGCTCGGGCTTCGAGTCCCTGGTCCAGGCCGCCCATCGGCTCAAGCTGGGCGAGGCCTCCATCGTGCTGGCCGGCGGCACCGAGAACATGACCCAGGCCCCCCACGTCGTGCGCGGCAGCCGGTTCGGCTTCAAGCTGGGCCACGCCGAGTTCACCGACGCCCTCAAGGAGTGCCTCTACGACCCGATCGCCGGCTGCGAGATGGCCATCACCGCCGAGAACCTCGGCGAGAAGTACGGCATCTCCCGCGAGGACGCCGACGAGTACGGCTTCCGCAGCCAGAGCGCCTGGAAGACCGCCCACGAGAACGGCTACTACGCCAACGAGATCACCCCGGTCGTCATCCCGGGCCGGCGCGGCGACACGGTGGTCGAGGTCGACGAGCACCCCCAGCTCTCTCCCCTGCGTCCGCCCAAGTTCCGCGACCGGTTCGGCCGCGAGGCGATGACCGCGCTGCGCCCCGTGTTCAAGAAGGACGGCACCGTCACCGCCGCCAACGCCTCGGGCATCAACGACGGCGCGGGCGCGATGGTCATGACCACCGCGGACGTCGCCGAGGCCCGCGGCCTCTCCCCCATCGGGCGGCTGGTCGGCTACGGCGTCGCTGGCGTCGAGCCGAAGTACATGGGCATCGGCCCGGTGTACGCGATCCGCAACGCCCTGGCCCACGCCGGCCTCAAGCTCGAGGACATGGACCTCGTCGAGATCAACGAGGCCTTCTCCACCCAGTACATCGCCTGCGAGCGGGAGCTGGGCCTCAACCGCGAGATCACCAACGTGAACTCCGGCGGTGTGGCCATCGGGCACCCCCTGGCAGCCTCGGGCACCCGCATCACCATGCACCTGCTCTACGAGCTGAAGCGCCGTGGCGCGCGCTACGGCGTCGGCAGCGCCTGCATCGGCGGTGGCCAGGGCATCGCCGTGGTGGTCGAGGCCCTCTGAGGTCCGCCGACCGGATATATCTTGAGTACATGGGGTCGCCCGCGCGTCGGGCGGCCCGCCGCAGAGGAGCACCTCCATGTCCGAGCTGAGCGAGCGCGAGCTGGTCTACGACTGGAACACCCAGGGCGACCGGGTGTCGCCGCCCATGCGACGGATCGAGTACTTCGACGAGACGCTCCGAGACGGCATCCAGTGCCCGTCGGTCACCGATCCGCCGATCGAGGCCAAGATGGAGATGATCCGGCTGATGGACCGCCTGGGGGTCCACCACGTCGACATCGGCCTGCCCGGGGCCGGGCAGCGGGCGGTCGAGGACTGCACCGTGCTCGCCGAGATGATCCGCGACGAGGGCCTCAACATCGAGGCCGCCTGCGCGGCCCGCACCCACCCCAACGACATCCGGCCGGTCATCGAGATCTCCCAGAAGGTCGGCATCCCCATCGAGGTCATGGCCTTCCTGGGCACCTCCCCGATGCGGCTCTACGCCGAGAGCTGGGACGCGGGGCTCCTGGAGGAGCGCACCCGCACCAGCGTCCGCATGGCCAAGCAGGCCGGCATCCCCTGCACCTTCGTCACCGAGGACACCATCCGCTCCCACCCGCGGCTGCTGGCCCGCCTGTTCCGCGCGGCCATCCACGAGGGCGCCGACGGCCTCTGCCTCTGTGACACAGTAGGTCACGCCACCCCGGACGGTGTGTTCAACCTCATCCACTTCGCCCGCAACCTCATCCGCGCCGAGGGCACCGACACCCGCATCGACTGGCACGGCCACAACGACCGGGGCCACGCCCTCCCCAACGCCCTGATCTCCATCGAGGCCGGGGCGGACCGGGTCCACGGCACGGTGCTGGGCATGGGCGAGCGGGTCGGCAACACCCAGCTCGACCTGCTGATGGTGAACCTCAAGCTGCTCGATCAGGAGAGCGGCGAGCTGCGCGACCTCGTGAAGCTGGTCAACCTGGCTTCGGACGCCTGCGAGGTGCCCATCCCGGTCAGCTACCCGGTGTTCGGCCGCGACGCCTTCCGCACCGGCACCGGCGTCCACGCGGCGGCGGTCATCAAGGCCCAGAAGCGCGGCGACGACTGGCTGGCCGACCGCATCTACTCGGGCGTGCCCGCCGGCTGGTTCGGCCGCCGCCAGGAGATCGAGGTCGGCCACTACAGCGGCATGTCCAACGTGGTCGCCTGGCTGGTCACCCGCGACATCGAGCCCCGGGATGAGCTGGTCCAGGCCATCTTCGAGCGCGCCAAGTCCGGCAACCGCCTGCTCGAAGAGGACGAGATCATGGAGGTCGTCCAGGCTCACCCCTGATCGGCGTCGTCCTCCGCCTTGAGGCGGGACAGCACCTGGGCCCGCCGGGCCTCCCGCTCGGCGTCCTCCACCGCCGGGGCCTCCCGGACGGCCTGGACCAGCTTGCGGTTGTTCAGCACGATGTGCAACACCAGCAGGCCGGCCAGCAGCAGGTTGATGACCTTCAGCTGCCCGACGAAGTCGGGGATGCCCCAGACCACCATGTAGCAGGCCGCCCCGAGGTTCAGGAGCTGAACGACCCAGAACCGCGCCCGGCGTCGATGCCAGCGCTCCCCCAGGAAGATGACCCGATTGAACGCCATGAGGGCGGCGACCCCCAGCAGGACCCCGGTGCTCAGGTCCACGGCCGCTCGATGGCCACGTTGTCGATGAGCCGGGTGCCGCCGATCCAGCACCCCACCAGGGCGCGGGCCGGGCGGTCCACCGTCTCCAGGGGCGCGAGGGTCACCGCGTCGCGGATCTCCAGGTAGTCGAACGTATCGACGTCCAGGATGGAGCGCCCCAGCGCGATGAGCGCGGCGGCGTCGCGCTCCTCAGCGGCGGCCATCGCGAACAGGGCCCGGTGCAGGCTCAGCGCCCGGGCGCGCTGCGCAGGGCTCAGGTAGGCGTTGCGCGAGGACAGCGCCAGCCCGTCGTCGTCCCGGATGAGCGGCCCGCCCAGCACCTCAATGGGTAGGGCGAGGTCCCGCACCATGCGCCGGATGATGGCGAGCTGCTGGTAGTCCTTCTCGCCGAACACCGTCACCGTGGGCTGCACGACCCCGAAGAGGCGCGCGACCACGGTGGTGATGCCCTCGAAGAACACCGGCCGGCTGGTCCCGCACAGCCCCTCGGAGAGGCCCTCCACCCGAACCCGGGTGCTGTGGTCGGGCGGGTAGAAGTCGTCGGGCACGAAGAGCACGTCGACCCCGGCCGCGCGGCACTTCGCCGCGTCGCCCTCCGGGTCGCGGGGGTAGCGGTCGAGGTCCTCGTTCACCCCGAACTGGAGGGGGTTGACGAAGATGGAGACCACCAGCTTGTCGCAGCGGGGCCGGGCCAGCTCCATCAGCGAGGTGTGCCCCCGATGGAGGAAGCCCATCGTGGGCACGAAGCCCACCCGGAGCCCCTGCGCGCGCCAGGCGAGGGCCTGCTCCGCGATCGCGGCGGTCCGGGTGAGCGTCTGCATCAGTACAGCTTGGCGACCTTGCGGGGTCCGCGGCGGCGGTGGAAGCTGTGCTCCTCGGCCGGGAAGCTGCCCTCGCGAACGTCCTCGGCGTAGGCCCGGACGGCGTCGACGACGGGCGCCTCCAGCTCGGCGAAGCGCTTGACGAAGCGCGGCTTGAAGCCGCTGTCGAAGCCCAGCAGGTCGTTGCAGACCAGCACCTGGCCGTCGCAGTGGGGCCCGGCGCCGATGCCGATGGTGGGGATGCCCAGCGCGGCGGACACCTCGGCGGCCAGCTCTGCGGGGACCATCTCCAGGACCACGCAGAAGGCCCCGGCCTCCTGGATGGCCAGGGCGTCGCGCATGAGCCGCTCCGCCGCCTCCTGGCCCCGGCCCTGGACCCGCCAGCCACCCAGCGCGTGCACGGACTGCGGGGTGAGGCCGATGTGACCCACGACGGGGATGCCCGCCTCCACGATCATCTCGACGGCCGGAGCCGAGCGGACCCCGCCCTCCAGCTTGACGGACTGGGCGTGCCCCTCCTTGACCAGCCGCCCGGCGGACTCCAGCGCCTGCTCCGGGGAGACCTGGTAGGACATGAACGGCATGTCCACGGTGAGGTGGGCCTGCTGGAGGCCCCGCGCCACGCAGCGGCTGTGGTAGGCCATGTCATCGAGGGTGACCGAGAGGGTGTCGGGGAGGCCTTGGACGACCATGCCCACCGAGTCCCCGACCAGCACCATGTCCACGCCCGCGGCGTCGACGAGCCGGGCCATGGTGTAGTCGTAGGCGGTCACCATGGCGATCTTCCTGTTGTCGGCCTTCATTCGAAGAAGGTCCAACGCGGTCCTGCGAGCCATGTTGCTTCCTTGGTTCAGGGCTCCGTGCCGAGGGCCATCGATGAGAACAGGCCGGGCTGGTCCTCCCACTCGGGCTTCGCCGATGCAGGGGACCCGGAGCCGTTCGCGCCGTCCAGCCAGCCTCGGATCATCCCGAGGATGGCCTCGCGGTCGCTTTCGTCGTTGACGTAGTCGATCTCCGAGGTGTCGAGGATTTTCACGGGCGCCTTGTCATAGGCCGCCCACAGCTCAAGATAACGGCGCCGCAGCGTGTTCAGGTAGGTCGGCTGGATCCGGCGCTCGGCCTGGATGCCGCGGTTCGCGATGCGCTTCATGATCACCTCGGTCGGGGCGTCCAGGAAGAGCACGAGGTCGGGCCGGGGCACGTTGTGCGCGAGCAGCCCCGCGAAGCGGTCGTACAGCTCCATCTCCTCACCCTCCAGGGTGTGGAGGGCGAACAGCCGATCCTTGTCGAAGATGTAGTCCGAAACGACCAGATCGGTAAACAGGTCCCCCTGGCGGATGCCCTGCTGCTGGGAGTAGCGGGTCGCCAGGTAGAACATCTGGGCGGGGAACGCGAAGCGATCGGGGTCTTCGTAGAACTTCGCCAGGAAGGGGTTGTCGGCCCAGGGCTCCAGGATGAGCCGGGCCCCCCACCGCTCGCCCAGGAGGCGGCAGAGGGTGGTCTTCCCGACGCCGATCAGCCCTTCGATGACGAGGAAGCGTGACAACCCAGGCCTCTGCTGTGGGGCAGGCCAAGGTGACGGGTTCAGGCCTCCCTGTCAACGGCTCGTCACGACTCCGGAACGGAGAGCCCCGTGTAAGCGGGCATGGGGGGTGTCAAAAACCAGACAAGGGGGTGTCGAGATCTGACACCCCGATCGTGCGGAGGACGAATCCTGGCGCACCTCCAGCATGGCACGGCCCTTGCTTCCTGGTCCCGCGCACCCCGAACCAGGAGTCCCCATGAAGACCATCAACCAGATCTTCCTCGTCGGCCGCGTCGGCCAGCCCCCCCAGGTCAAGCAGCGCCCCGGCGGCGTGGAGGTCGCCCGCTTCCCCCTGGCCACCGACCGCCGCGTGCGCGACGGCGAGGGCTGGTCCAAGACCACCGACTGGCACACCATCGTGGCCTTCGACCACGCCGCCCGACTCGCGGCCCAGTACGTCAAGAAGGGCGACGCCGTCGCCGTTGTCGGCGACCTGCGCTACGAGCGCTGGGAGGACGATGACGGCAACCCGCGCCGCACGGCCAACATCGTCGCGCGCTCCCTCACCTTCTTCCCGGACCACCGCAGCAAGCCGTCCCTGGCCACCTACGACCCCTCGGCCGAGCCCGAGGCCACCGCAGCGGTCCCCTTTTGAGGCCGCCGCCACCACCACGCCGCCGCGCTGGCCGCGAACAGCCAGGGCGCGACGGTCACGCTGTCCTCGGTCCCCATCCACCCCAGCTCGTAGTGCCAGGTGGAGAAGGGGTACAGGAGCGGGTAGCCCACCCCGACGTGGAACTGCAGCAGGTCCACCCCCAGGTGCAGCGCGCAGCCGGCCAGGAGCTGCCCCCAGGCCCGCCCCCGGTCCTCCGGCACGAAGGCCAGCGACACCAGCAGCGTCAGCGCCAGGAACCCCAGCGGCATGTGCAGCACGCCGAAGCCATGCACCATCCAGTCCGGCAGCGAGGCCCCCCAGAGGGACAGCCGTGAGAACACCACCGTGGGCCCTCGCGCCGCCAGATCGGGGAGCACGACCCCCAGCACGAGCACCCCCGTGTGGGGCGCGCGGGTGACCGCCTTCACGATCAGCGCGGTGGCGATGTGGGTCACCAGATCAGCCACGGAGCGCGAGCCCCCGCCGGGTCGCGCGCAGTCCGTTGACGCCGAAGCCCGCCGCCAGCACGAGCCCCGCCACGGCCAGGCCGCGCTTGAGGGCCCGCCTGGGGTGCTCCATCGGCTCCACCTCCACCAGAGCCCCGACCTCGGGGTCGAAGCGGGCGACCACCGAGAGGGTCATCCCCAACTCCACCCGACTCGGATCCCCTTTAATGGGTATATCATGTACCACTTTTCGGACCGTGTAGCCGTCGTCGTTGAGCGCGACGACCTCCACCACGCTCAGGAACACACGGCGACCGGCACAAGCCGACGGCTCAGCGAGGCAGGCGTTGATCCAGCCTTTGCGCTCCTCAGCCAGGCGGGTGTACTGCGCCGCCATGAAGCCGATCCAGACCACGCACAGCACGGCCACGATGGGGCGCGCGGCGTCCGAGGTGATCCGATCGACCCATCTGCGCGGTCTGTCCACCCGGGCTCCTCGGGCGCCGCACCTCGCCGCGCCGCCGCCCACACCATATACGGTGTTGCGCGCGGTCCGGCCTCAGCCCGTCGCCCCCCGCACACCCTCGACGAGGCACGTCATGCAGCAAGAAGGCTTCACGATCTGGATCACCGGGCTGCCTGGGGCGGGCAAGTCCAGCCTCGCGGGCGCTGTGGCAGCGGCGCTGTCCGGTCGAGGCTTCGCCGTGGAGGTGATCGACTCGGGCAAGCTGCGCGCCAGCCTGCTGGGCAACGCGCTGGGGTTCTCCCGGCACGAGCGGCACACGAACAACCTCCAGCACGCCTTCGCCGCCAAGATGCTCTCCCGCAACGGGGTCATCCCGGTGGTCGCGGCGGTCTCCCCCTACCGGGCCACCCGGCGGGCCATCCGCGAGGCCCTGGGCACCTTCGTCGAGGTCCATGCGGCCACCGAGAAGGCCGTCTGCATCGACCGGGACACCAAGGGCCTCTGGGCACGCGCCCTGGCGGGCGAGGTGCAGAGCTTCACCGGGGTGGACGACCCCTACGAGGCGCCGCAGGAGCCCGAGGTCCGGTTGGACCTGGGCACCCTCTCTCCGCAGGAGGGCGCCGCCGAGGTCCTGCGCGCCCTGGAGACCCTGGGCTACCTGGCGCGACGCCCCGACGCGGAGGACCCGCCGGACATCGACGCCATCGCCTCCCAGCTCTGAGGGAGCGCCCTCGGCCCTCAGGACACGGCGTCGTTCTGGTGGGTCAGGAAGGTCGCGTCGCCCTCCACCACCGCGCAGCACAGCAGCCTGAAGCCCTGGGCCAGGTGCTCCTCCTCCAGGGTGTACTGCTCGTCGGACATCACCGAGGCGCCCTCGACGAGCCGGCCCGCGCACACCGTGCACCCCCCGTTCCGGCACGAGTAGGGCAGGTCCAGGCCCGCCCGGTCGGCCGCGTCCAGCACCGGCTCGCCCGGGAGCACCTCGATCGTCACGTCCAGACCCTCCGCCTCGTTCGTCAGGCGCACCAGGAAGACGCCCTCCTTCCGGGGCGCAGGCTGCTCGACCGGCGCCTCCTCCGGCGCGGCGGTCTCGGGGTGCAGCTCCACGCGCTGGGGCTCCGACGCCCGATACACCGGCACCCTGGGGGCCGACGGCGGGGGCCGCGTGGCGGGGGTCGACGGGGGCTCCTCACGCTGCAGCGCGCGCTTCATGCGATCGCGGAGTCGGTCTCGGAGGCCCATCGAGAATCCCTGTCGTCAGTACCGCCCCACGGACCTGTCCACGCTGACCGCCCAGTACTCGATGCCGCCGCGCATGCTCGCGACATCGGTGAAGCCGAGCTGCATGAGCAGCGCCGCGCCAGCGAGGCTGCGCACGCCGTGGTGACAGAACACCACCACCGACGCGTCCGCGTCCAGCTCGGCCTCCGCCCGGGCGGCGAGCTGCCCCAGCGGGATGTGCACGGCGCCATCAATGCGGGCGAGGGCCAGCTCGTGACGCTCCCGGACGTCCAGCAGCACCGGCGGGGTGTCCCCCTTGAGGTCGCGGGCGACCTCCTCTGGCATCAGCTCCCGGACCACGCACACCTCCTCAACTCACTCAACTTCGGGCCGCAGTCTATCCTGTTTCGGGGTCCGGGCCCGACGCCGGAGCCCGAGCACCAGCAGCGGCAGCAGCGCCGGCCAGGCCCCGCCGCCCGGGGCGCCGCCGCAGGCGCAGCCCTTGGTGGGGGGCGGTGTCCCTCCGCCTGTGTCGTCCAGCGTTCCGGTGTCCTGGGGCAGCGGGGGCCCGACGGTGACCGTGGCGGTGGTCCACCCCTGCACCGCAGGTGCGGGGCTCACCTCACCGGCTGGCCACCCCTCCCGGGCCACCGGGACATCCTCGGCCACCGCCACCGCCAGCACCTCCAGCACCTCGCCCTCCACCCGGCCCAGCGCGGCCTCCATCCGGTCCCCGGAGGCGACCTCCACGCGCACGCCGTCCACGTACAGCCGCAGCTCGGCGATCCCGTCCGGGTGAGCGGCCTCGACGATCAGCGGCTCCCCCTCCGGGATCTCGACCTCGGGCACCGACACCGTGGGGCGCGTGGCCCAGGGCGTGGTCAGCGGGTCCCCCAGCCAGGTGCTCTGCCAGTACAGGAACCGGGTGCTGAACAGCCAGCTCTCCCCCATGTTGTAGCCGAAGGTGTAGAGCAGCAGCGCCGAGGCGTTGGGGAACACGTTGTTGAGGGGCTCGGCGACCGTACCGTGCACGCCGGTGGCCCCGGCTCGCACCCAGCGCGCGATGGAGGTCTGGCTCTCGCTGGCGGGACAGGTCTCCCCGCCCTCGCTGCACCGGAAGTTCTGGGGCACCGCCCCGTACGAGGTCAGGTTGTCGACCATCGCGCCGGGGGCGTAGGTGTTCCCCGCGATGGCGTCGCGGATGCTGGCCGCGCCGGTGTAGTACGCCGCCAGGGTGCGGCCGCTCAGCGCGCTGTCGTGGGGGCTGAGCCACTCGGCGTCGAAGCCCGCGTCCGCCAGCAGCCGGGTGGTCAGCTCGCACTCCGGGTCGCGGGCCCCCCGGGCGCCGTCGGCGCTCTCCATGCACAGGAGCGTGCCCGTGGGGTAGCTGCCGTCGGCGGCCACGGCGCGGTCCACCAGCGCGCGGGCGTCCTCGTAGTCGAAGCCGTCCAGCCGCCCGACCACGAACAGGTTGCCGTCGAAGCTGTAGCCCGACGCGATGCCGGCGTCGGCGCGGCTGAACGTGTCGGGCAGCCGGGTCATGCGCGACACCGCCGACGCCGCCACGTACCAGCCCATGTAGGCGTTGGAGAGGTCGAAGTCCTCCTCGTACCCCACCGACGCGATCAGCACGGGGTTGTCGATGGAGGCGTACCAGGTCCCGCTGGAGTTGGCCTGCCGGCTGCCGGCGAGCTGCCCGCTGCCGATCACGGGCGACGCCCGGTACACCTGCAGGGCCATGTCCAGGCTCACCGAGTACCCGCCGGTGATGTCCACCCGGTAGGGCAGCCCGCGCACCAGCACCAGGTAGTCGACGTCGTCGGGCTGAGGCAGCCCCTCCAGGCAGCCCTCCACCGGATCCAGCACCAGCAGCGCGTAGTCCTCGGCGCTGATCGCGTCGTCGGCGGGGTCGATGCCCGTGAGCGGGCAGAGCTGGCCGGCCGGGATGGAGCGGGCGTCGCGGTAGTGCAGCGCGACGTCCGTCGCGTCGGCGTCATCGGCGTTGTAGACGACCAGCACGTTGGCCGGTCCGCCTCCGGCGAGGGCCGGCAGGGCCATCAGGAGAGGTCCGAGCATGGCGGCAGCATACCCCTTGAGTGCGCCAGCGCAGGGTTAGGATGTCGCCAGGAGGCGCGCGTCATGTCCCTGCCACCCGGCCCTTCGCTGCCGCCCCCGGTCCAGAGCCTGATCTGGTCCACCCGCCCGCTGCCCTTCATGCGCCTCTGCCAGCGTCGGTACGGCGACCTGTTCACGGTGCGGCTGGCGGGCTTCGGCGCGCTGGTGTTCATCTCCCACCCCGACGGCATCGAGCAGGTCTTCAAGGCCGCGCCCGGGGTCCTCGCCGCGGGCGAGGGCAACCACATCCTCGAGCCGGTGCTGGGGCGGGCGTCCATCCTCCTGCTCGACGGCGATCGGCACCGCCGCACCCGACGCCTGATGATGCCCGCCTTCCACGGGCGCCGTATGCGGGCCTACGGCGAGATCATCCGGCAGGCCACGCTGCGGGCCACCGAGGGCTGGGCGCCGGGCAACGAGGTCCGCTTCCACGACGCCACCCAGCGCATCTCCCTCGACGTCATCCTGCGGGCGGTGTTCGGCATCGAGGACGAGGGCCTGGCCGAGGCGCGGGACATCATCACCGCCTTGTCCGAGCGGGCCACCTCGGCCACCGTCTACTTCCCGATGATGCGCAAGGATCTGGGCCCGGGCAGCCCCGGGCGGCGCTTCCAGCACCACCTGGGCCAGGTCGACGCCCTCATCACCGACCTCATCGCCCGCCGTCGGGCCTCCCCCGAGGGCCACGAGGACATCCTGGCGATGCTGCTGGCGGCCCGGGACGAGGACGGCGCCCCCATGAGCGACGGCGAGCTGCGCGACCAGCTCATCACCCTGCTGATGGCCGGGCATGAGACCACCGCCACGGGGCTGAGCTGGGCGATGCGCTGGCTGCTGGAGGCCCCCGAGGCGGACGCCCGGCTGCGGGCTGAGGTGGTGGACGCCGGGGACATCCCCCCGGACGACGTCGCGAAGCTCCCCTACCTGGGCGCGGTCTGCGACGAGGCCCTCCGCCTGGTGCCGGTCATCCCCATCGTCACCCGCATCGTGAAGGCGCCGATCACGGTGATGGGGCAGACCCTCGGGCCGGGCTGCCGGGTGGCGCCCTGCATCTACCTGGCCCACCACCGCCCGGAGACCTTCCCTGACCCTGACATCTTCCGGCCGGAGCGCTTCCTGGAGCAGAGCTTCGGGCCCTATGCCTACCTGCCCTTCGGCGGGGGCGCCCGGCGCTGCGTGGGCATGGCCTTCGCGCACTTCGAGATGCGCATCGTGCTGGCCACGCTGCACCGCCGCTTCCGCCTGGCGCTGGCCGGATCCCAGCGCGGCGCCGCCCGCCGGGGCATCACGCTGGCCCCCCGGGACGGCCTGCCGGTGCGCGTGGTGGACGCGGGCTTGAACTGACCGCCTGCCTGACTACAATCCCCCGGTGTCCGGTCCCCTCGATGCCCCGCCGCTTCCGCCCGAGATGGTGCGAACGCAGACCGATCCCCCGCCGCCGCTGGTGGGGGCGTTCGAGCTGATCAAGCCCATCGGCAGCGGCGGCATGGGCGAGGTCTGGCGGGCCATCCACCCCGCCGAGGGCGTGCCGGTGGCGGTGAAGCTGCTGCGCTCCGAGTACGCCCGCGACGACTGGTATCGCCAGGCCTTCCGGGCCGAGGTGCGGGCCGTCGCCCGCCTCCACCACCCCCGCATCGTCACCGTGTACGACCACGGGGAGCTGACCGAGGATCTCCCGGCCTTCCGGAACACCGGCATCGGCGCGGGCAGCCCCTGGCTGGCGATGGAGATGGTCAGCGGCAACTCGCTGATGAAGCTGCGCGGCCAGCTCCCCTGGGAGCGGCTCTACAGCGTGCTGCTCTCCCTGCTCGACGCCCTGGCCCACGCCCACGCCCGGGGCCTCATCCACCGCGACCTCAAGCCCGGCAACGTGCTGCTGGACGACACCCAGGTCACTCTGCTGGACTTCGGGCTGGCCATCGCGCTGGACGGCGACGCCGAGCGGGGCCGCACGGTCATCGGCACGGCGGCGTACATGTCCCCGGAGCAGTTCCGGGGCGACGTGCTCGCCTTCGGTCCCTGGACCGACCTCTACGGCCTCGGCGGGCTGGCCTGGACCCTCGCCTGCGGGGCCCCGCCGTTCGGGTTGCGCAAGGACTTCAAGGAGCTGCGCGCACTCCACTGCTACGGCGAGCTGCCCCGCTTCGACCCCGTCGTGCTCGTGCCCGAGGGCTTCGAGGCCTGGCTGCGGCGCCTGCTGGAGAAGGACCCCCTCCAGCGCTTCCGCCGCGCTGCAGACGCCGCCTGGGCGCTCCAGCGCCTGGCCCCGGTCCGCGCCCGGGTGGCCACGGTGGCCGCCGCGATCGACTTCCCCACCCTCAACTGGTCAGACTCCACCACGGTCACCGACGAGGCCCCCGAGGATCTCCAGCCCGAGGACCTCTCCCCGCTCGGCCCGCTCGTCCCCGCGGACCGACCGCCGCTCCCCCAGACCTGGCAGCGCCCCGAGCCCCCCCGCCCCTCGGTCCACCTCGTCGGCGCCGGGCTGGGGCTGTTCGGCCTGCGGGAGATCCCCATGGTGGACCGCCGGCCGGAGCGGGACGCCCTGTGGACCGCGCTCCGGGACACCGTCAGCGGCCACCCTCGGCTGGCGCTGCTTCAGGGGGGCGCCGGCTGCGGCAAGAGCCGTCTGGCCCGCTGGCTCTGCGAGCGGGCCCACGAGCTCGGCGCCGCCGAGATCATCCAGGTGACCCACAGCCCGGGGGGCGGCGCCACGGACGGCCTGGTCATGGGCATCGCGCGCTGGCTGCGCTGCGCGGACCTGCCCCGAGAGGCGGTCAGGAAGGCCATCGCCCAGGCCCTCGAGCCGCTCGGCGGCGACGACCCCCGCGACGTCGCCGCCCTCACCGAGCTGATCCGGCCCGCCAACGCCGAGCAGCGCGCTGCGGGCGCCGAGATCGTCGCCCTGGGCAGCGATCGCGAGCGCCACGCCCTCCTGACCCGCGTCCTCCAGCGCGTGGCCGACCACCGGCCGGTCATCCTGCGCATCGAGGACGTCCAGTGGGGCGCGGAGGCCCTCTCCTTCGCCCGGCATGTCCTGGTCAGCTGCCCCCGGACGCCCATCCTGCTGCTGCTGACCGCCCGGGAGATCGCCCCGGAGCGCGTGGAGGCCATGCTGCTCGATGCCCTGCTGGCCCGCCCCCCGTCCGTCCGCGTCGCCGTCGGCCCTCTGGAGCCCGGCTACCGCGCTGAGCTGATCCAGGAGATGATCGGCCTGGAGGGCAGCCTGGCCGGGCAGCTCCAGCAGCGCACCGGCGGGAACCCCCTCTTCATCGTGCAGCTCGTCGGCGGCTGGGTGCAGCGCGGCTGGCTGGAGCCCGGCGAGGGCGGCTTCCGGCTGCGGGCCGGCAGCCCCGCCCAGCTCCCCGACGACCTCCACCAGGTCCTCCAGGCCCGCGTCGAGCAGGTCCTCGCCGGTCACGGCCCCCTGGAGTCCCAGGCCCTGGAGCTGGCGGCGGTCCTGGGGGCCGAGATCGACTGGGACGAGTGGCAGGACGCCGCCCACCTCGCGGGCGCCTGGGCCTCCGTCGGCCTGGTGGAGGACCTGCTCCGCCAGGGCCTGGTGGAGTCCGGCCCCGAGGGCCCCCACGCCGGCTGGCGCTTTGCCCACGGCCTGCTCCGCGACAGCCTCCAGCGCCAGGCCGCCGAGGGGGGGCGCCTGCCGGGCTACCACCGCGCCTGCGCCGAGATGCTGCGGAGCCAGGTGGGCCGGGACCCTCGCGCGGCGCTGCGCCTGGGCCGGCACCTGCTGGCCGTCGGCGACCACGAGGCCGCCCTCCAACCCCTCCTGGACGGGGCGTGGCGCTGCGTGGTCGACAGCGAGTACCTCCAGGCCGAGCTGGCCCTGGCTGACCGGGAGCGCGCGGTACAGGCCCTCAAGCTCCCCGCCTCCGACGACCGCCCCTGCCGGGGCTGGCTGATGCGCGCGCGGGTGGCCCGCCGTCGCGGCGAGCACGAGGCCTTCCGCCGCTGGGCCCTGGCCGCCGAGGGCGCCGCCCGGCGCGGCGGGTGGGAGGATCTGCTCAGCCAGGCGCTCCGCGAGCACGCCCGCCTCGCCGACCACTTCGGCGACCGGGTGGACGCGATGGGCCACCTGGAGGAGTCCGTCGAGCACGCCGCCCACCTCAACCGCCCCCTCACCCTGGCCTGGTGCCGCCGGGACCTGGGCCTGACGATGGCCCGCGCCGGCGCGCTGAGCGACGCCCGCCGCATCCTGGAGGCCGCCGCCCTGACCTTCCTGGAGTCCGGCGAGACCTTCGGCCTGGCCAACTGCCTCCAGGGCCTCGGCGAGCTGGCCCTGGCGCGCGGCAGCATGGCCGACGGGCTGTTTCGCGACGCCCAGGACGCCTACGAGCGCAGCCTGGAGATCCAGGAGCCCGCCCACTCCTGGGTCGGCCTCGGTGAGATCGCGCTCGCCCGCGGGCGCCTGGGCGACGCCGAGCAGCGCTTCGAGCGCGCCCTCGATCGCTTCCACGCCATCGGCAGCGCGGCGTCGGACCGCGCGGTCGAGGGCCTCGCCCGCACCCTGCTGCAGCAGGGGCGCCACCGTCCGGCCGCCGCCCACCTGGATTCCCTCGCCGCCGAGTACCGCCGCGGCGGGCAGCGGGGTCGCCTGGGGCGCATCGCCACCCTCGGGGCCCACCTGGAGGCCGAGGCCGGGTCGTGGCGACGCTGCGGCGCGTGGCTGGACGAGGCCGGGCGGTGCCTGCGGGGCAGCGGCATGGTCGACCGGGCGCTGCTCGTGGAGGCCGGCCTGGTGGGCCGCCTCGCCGAGGACGCCGGCCACATCGCCATCTCCCGCGCGGCCGCCCGCCTCATCATCGAGCGCTGGGAGACCATGGAGGTCGAGCGGCCCCCCAGCGCGGTGTCCTGGGCGCGCGCCTGGCTGTAGGTCAGGCGCCCAGGCGCTGCTCCACCAGCCGCCCCAGGATCCGCACATCGGCGCGTCGCCCCCACAGCGGGTTCGGCGGCGCCCGCAGTCCAACCAGCGCGGCCGCCGCGGGCGCCGCGTCGCCCTCCAACGCCAGCAGGACCAGGCCCGAGACCAGCGCGTGGTGGGCCCCGTCGACCGGGTCGGTGGTCTCCGGCCGGGCCTGGGACAGCGCGAGCCGCGCAGGCCCCGCCTCCCCCAGCTCCGCGAGCACCCCCGCGAGGCAGCCCTGGAAGACGAGCCCGACCCGCCTCTGCCCCGAGGCGTGGGCCAGCGCGATCGCCTCCCGCAGCCAGAGCCGCGCCAGGGGGAGCTGCCCGCGCACCCAGGCCCGCAGCCCGCCGTTTCCCCGAATGAGGGGCGCCCAGCGGCACCGCTCCACCGGTCGGCAGAGCACCCAGGCGCGCATGCCGTGCTCATCCGCCTCGTCCAGGCGCCCCAGATCCAACAGGTGCTCGGCGAGGTTGTCCAGGGCGAGCGCGGTGTAGTCCGGCTGGCCGAGCTGGAGGGCCATCGCAGCGGCCTCGCGCAGGTGGGCCTCGGCCGAGGCGCGGCCCAGGTGGGACTCGGTGCGCCCGAGGATGGTCAGGGTCGACGCCTCATGGAGCCGCGCCCCGCATGCCCGGTGAGCCTCCAGCGCGCGCTCGGCGGCGTCGAGGGCGGCCTCCATCGAGCCGCCGCCCCCGAGGGTGTCCGCGGTGATGGTCCACAGCGGGCCCATGCGCAGGTCGTTGCCCGCCAGGCGCGCGGTCTCCCGGGCCTCCAGCAGCGCCGCCTGCGACGCGGCAAAGTCCCGGGTCATCGCCGAGAGCACGCCGATGTCCCCCAGCAGCTCCACCCGGGTGGTGTCGTCGAGCGCCTGGCTGCGCAGGACCTCCCCGGCCAGCGCGCGCGCCTCCTCGGCCTCCCCCAGGCACAGGTGGCCCAGGACCAGCCCGCGCCAGGCCTGGCCGGCGACCGGGGGCCCGGCCTGCGTCGCCGCCTGCAGGTCCCGCCGCCCCGCGTCGTGGCGGCCCCCCATCACCCGCGCGCGCCCGCGCTCCGCCAGCACCCGCAGCCGCAGCGCCGGCTCGAGGGCGTCCGGGTCGACCCCCTCCAGCCAGCGGCGCCGGGCCTCCTGGTCGCCACACAGCCGCTCCACCGTGGCCAGGATCAGCGCGAGCCGGGCCGCATCCGACGCCGACGCCCGCGAGGCGGCCAGCTCCAGGTCCGGCTGGAGCGCCTTGAGCCGCTCGAACGCCACAAGCCCGCCCGACCGGTGCAGGCCGTCGGCAAGCGTCTCCCCCTCCTGGAGGACGATGCTGCAATGCAACATGACGGCCATGTCGTCGACCTGCGGGGTGAGGTGGCGACGGAGGGTGGACAGCATCACGATCTGGCGGCCCTCCTGCCGGACCAGGGAGCAATCCACCAGCTCGCCGAGCAGCCGCTCAGGCGCCGGGGCCAGCTCCTCCAGCAGGCGCTGGGCGGTGTCTCCCGCCAGCGGCCCGGCGAACGCGGCCAACCGCAGCAGCGCCGCGCGGGCGGGCGGAGAGAGCTGCGCCACCGACTCCTCGATGGCCTCGGCCAGCGCCCCGCCGGCCCCCCGCAGGTCGAGCCGCTGGAGCAGCACCTCCGGGGACACGAAGCGGAGCCACTGCGCGGCCATCTCCAGCGCCAGCGGCAGCCCGTCCAGCCGCCGGGAGAGCGCGCGAAGCACGTCCTCGGAGGCCTCGAAGTCCGGCGACAGCGCCCGCACCCGGGCCCGCAGCAGCCGCGCCCCGGCCTGCTCGTCCAGGGGCCGAAGCCAGATCGTGCGCTCGCCGGGCAGCCCGGGGCGGACCCGGCTCACCAGCAAAACCCTCACGCCCGGCGCCGCCCAGAGGGGCTCCAGCGCCTCCCCGAGCCCCTTTCGCCGCTCGGCCTCGTCCACGATGATCAAGGTCCGCCCACGCGCCTTGAGCGCCTCCACCAGCGCGGCCGGCCCAGGCAGCCCCAGCGCGCGCGCCAGGGTCGCGTGGAGCGCCCCGTCAGGAGGCACCCACCACACCTGGAGGTGGTCGTCGGCGTCGCGCATCCGCTGCGCCGCGCCTCGGGCCACCCGGGACTTGCCCGCGCCCGGCGGCCCGACCAGCGCGACCAGGCGTCCAGGGCCGGACAGCGCCTCCTGCACCGCGGCGAGGGCCTCCTCCCGGCCCAGCAGCGGCTCGACGACCGGCGGCAGGTTGTCTCGGGGACCCAGCGTCGGCGACGGCGCAGGCGTCGAGAAGACCCAGCCCACCCCGCGCACAGTGTGGAGGTGGACCGGCCGCTGTGGATCCGCCTCCAGCCGGGCGCGCAGCCGCCGCATCCCGACCGTGGCGGCCTCCGACCGGACGTCGGGGTGCAGCCCCCAGACCTCGCGCTCGATCTCGTCCCGGGTGACGACCTGGCCCTGCCGGGCGACCAGGTAGCGGAGGACCTCGACCTCCCGCGCGGTCAGCCGCGTGCGACGCCCGGCCCGCACGAGCACCCGCCCCGCGAGGTCGACCTCCCCGTCCCGCAGCGGGATGCGGTCGATCACCGGTCCCTCCACGGGACCTGTTCGAAAGTGTTCGGATACCGGATCATATGGGTATTACCTGGCTGAATCATCATCGGTCGCGGGCCGGTCCGGGGCGCTCGCTGGCGCGGGGGGCCTCGCGGCTTAATTCGCTCCTCCCAACCAGGAGCACACACCCATGTCCGATATGCTCAGCGCATCCATAGTCCACCACGGCACCTTCGACACCCCGGAGGCGCTGCGCCGCTGCCTCGCCCGGGGCAACAACGCCTCGTCGGCGACCGACTTCCTCCAGCGGGCCGACCGCTGGGCCGAGTTCGAGATCTCGGCGTTCACCACCCACCCGGACGGCCGCTGCGGCAGCAGCGAGGAGCTCCTCCTGCGCCTGCTGGCCGACGCCATGGTCGAGGCCGGCGCCACGTACCAGGACACCCCCCTGGACCGTCACTACGAGGGGCAGCTCTGGGACATGAGCTTCAAGGTGGACCACGAGACCAACATCCTCTGGCTCGCCGAGCTGGACTACACCCCCGGCGAGCCCGTGGACGAGAGCGCGGGCGGCGAGGACGACGCGGTCCGCGCGGTGGTCCTCTGCCCCGCCCACCTCGTGCCCGGCGTGGAGGGCGAGCGCAGCTTCACCTCGGCCTCCTGGGGCGGGGCCCTCCGCCTGGACGACGAGGGCCGCTCCCACCGCAACCAGCGCAAGAACTGCCGCGTCCACCTCGTCCAGGCCAACACCTGGTTCAAGCGCCGCGAGGGGCTCAAGACCTGGGACGGCGCGGCCTGGCAGCTCGTCACCGCCGACGTCCCCGACGGCACCACCGCCGACATGGCGTGGGACGACGCCGGCGACCTCTACGTCGCGACCCGCTGGGGCGCCAAGGCGGGCCTCTACCGGCTCACCGACGAGGGCATGCCCTACGTCGAGGTCATCAAGAAGAAGACGGTGAACGGCGAGGCGCTGCTCAACACCCGCGGCGCGCTGTGGTTCGGCACCGACAAGGGGCTCTTCGAACTGGTGGGCGGCGAGGTCCGCGAGAAGCTCACCACCCGCCAGGGCCTGGCCGGCAACAAGGTCCAGGCGCTGGACCTCCTGCCCGACGGCACCATGGTCGTCGGCACCGCTGGCGGCTTCACCCTCCTCCCGACGGAGGGCGAGCCGGAGACCGTCAAGAAGGGCCTGCAGGACAAGTCCGTGAAGACGCTCGGGGTCAGCGCGGGCGGCACCGTCTGCCTGGCCGGCTACAACGGCTTCACCATCCGCAGCCCCGACGGCAGCCTCACGAAGCGCAGCGGCGCGGAGGTGTACGACATCGTGCCCCTCGCCGACGGCACCACCCTCATCGCCAGCAACGTCGAGTACACCGAGCTGATCGCCGAGGGACGCATCTACGGCGCGATGGTGCGCGTGTTCGAGGCCTACGACAGCGTGGCCGGCGGCTGCGTGGACGGCGAGGGCGTGCTCTGGCTGGTGACCTGGCCGGGCCTCATCCTGCGCATCGAGGCGGGGCAGATCGCCGACGCCTTCCAGCTCACCAACGTCGTCGACGTCGGTGCCGCGTCGGCCATCCACGTCCACGACGGCGACGTCTGGATCATCGCCGAGGAGGGCATCCACCGCATCCCCCGGGCCGCGCTGGACGAGGCCCGGAGCCGGGGCGCGGACAGCCGCGAGGTGGTCGGCGAGGACCACCTCAAGCCGTTCCAGCTCTCGGAGGAGTAGGCGGCTACCCGGCGTCGATCAAGGCGTCGAGGATGGCCACCATGCGCCGGATCTGCTCCGGGGGCTGCCCCCGGAGCCGCAGCACGAGATCCTGCAGCTCGGGCTCCTCGGTGGGCAGCGCGTCGCCGATGTCCACCAGCTCGCTCATCGGCACGCCGATCGCGTGGCTGAGGCGCTCCAGGGTCTCCAGGCACGGCGAGCGCCGCGCGTTCTCGAACTTGCTGATCTCCGCGGCGGCGATGCCCCCGGCGCGGCTGCCGAGCTGGGACTGGGTGAGCCCGGCCTGCTTGCGGAGCTGGCGGAGCCGCGACCCGACGCGGCGGCCGATACTCGGACTGTTCATGGGTTCCCTCGGTGCGTGGTGTCGGGGAGGGAGGGCGCCAGCGCCACACCGGACCAGCGCTCCCTCCAGGCCGAGGTCGGCCCGGGGAGAGATCCATCCCGGTGATGGCGCCATCGCAGCCCCCTCCTGGGTGCGCCGCTCTGAGAGCGGACGAAAATTGTCCCATACTTCTGCCACGCCGACAAGTGCTCTATCGCAACATGTCGCCCATCCGCGCCCGGAGCATCTCGTAGATCACAGGATCAAAGCGAGGATACAGCTCCTTGAACCCCTGAACCCGGGCGGCCTCGTCCAGGTCGGGATCCGCCAGGAGGTCGCGGACGCGCGTCCCGGAGACGCCCCCTGCGGCCACCGGGACGACCTGCACGTACCCCGCCTCCCCGAAGGGCTCGGCGGCCTGCCCGGTCCAGGGGCGGTAGTAGCGCCCCCGGGTCAGCCGCTCGGCGTCCTTCTGAGAGAGCGCCACCACCAGCGCGGTGGACGCCGACGGGAACCGCTCCAGCAGCTCTGCCGGCCGATACGGGCTCCTGAGCTGGACGACCTGCGCCTCGGGGACGTCGAACAGCCCGGTCATCACCGCCCGCTTCTCGGCGAAGCCCAGCGGGGATCGCGGCAGCTCCACCTTGTCGCTGGTCCCGATGAACGCGCGGTCCTCCCCGAAGGCGTCCGCCAGGGCCCGCCACGCGGCGTAGTGACCGGCGTGGAAGGGCTGAAAGCGCCCTGGAAGCAGCGCGACGACCGAGAGGGGATCGGGCATGGGGGCTCCTGCGTGTCGATGGCGGCGGTCACAGGGGCAGCCGCTGGTCGGTTGGGTGGACATCCGCTGAGAACAGGCTATTCACGGGGGCCGAAACCCGCTCACGGAGCAGGACCATGAAGCGAAACCTCCTCTTCCTTTCCCTCGCAGCCCTGGCCGCATCCGGCTGCTCGATCCCCAAGCACTACCCCAGCTATGACGCACAGCTTGCCTACGCGATGCAGTCCACCCTGGAGCCGGTCGTCTCCGGCATCGAGGGCCTGAGCCGCGAAGATCGTGTCGCCATCGTCAACCTGGACGCCGAGCCCCCCGAGGACTCCCACCTCCAGGCCATGATCGACGACGCGCTGGTGAACGCCCTCCTCAAGGCGCGGATCACCGTCGTCGAGCGCGACAGCGAGGGCCTGCGCAAGGTCGTGCAGGAGGGCTCCGGTGACAACCTCAAGTACACCGTCACCAGCCACACCGAGGACGACGAGGGCCCGATGGTCTTCGACGCCCGCCTGGTCACTGGCGGCGGCCCCACCCGCTACCTCGTCAACGGCGGCCGGGTCATCTACGTGCCGCCGGACACCGCGCTGCTCGACGTGGGCCCTGACGGCGGTGACGACTCGGTCACCTCCCCCAGCCCCACCTCGCTGAACAACGAGGTCGTCTCGGCCAGCAAGATCGTCGCCTACCGCGTCATCGACGTGGGCATCCGCGACTTCAAGTACAAGAAGACCACCTACCGCTTCGCCAACGTCGTCATGCACGTCCGCGTGATCGACGCCAACTACGGCACGGTGGTGTGGGCCGGCAAGGTCGAGGAGGTCGTCGAGGACGAGATCCCCGCCATCATGGCCCCCAAGCTGCGCCGCACCAAGGACGACTAGTCCTCCTCCCCTCCCTCATCTCCAGCGCGGCGGCGGGGAACACCCTGTCGCCGCGGATTCTCTTGTGGAGGTCCCATGCTGAGCCTCTCGATGATGCTCCTGGGCAAGATGACCCTCGGCGGCCTCGCCCTCGCGGCCGAGATCAAGGTCACCGACGCCGAGGGTGAGCGCCTGTACGTGTTCGTCAACGGCAACGAGCGCGGGCGCACCCCGACCACGGTCAAGGTGCCGGAGGGGAGCCATACGATCAGCGTCAAGTCGGTGCCCTACCTCGCCGCCAACCTCTCCTACACCGTCGAGGTCGACAACAAGGACGCCCGAGGCGAGCTGGAGTTCAGCTGGCAGTACGAGCGCGCCGAGTTCGCCTGGTCGGGCGACGACATGAGGGTGGTGGTGGGCGAAGAGGCCGCGGCCGATCCCACCCGCAGCGCCTCGGGCGTGCGCGCCGGTCACCACTCCTCCAGCAGCCTGGAGGCCATCGGTGAGGGCGGTCAGACTGGCAGCACCACCACTGGCGGTGGCAGCAGCACCACGTCCAGCGGCTCCACGTCAGGTGGAACTGGCAGCAGCAGCTCCAGCGGTGGCAGCAGCGGCTCCAGCGGCTCCACGGCCAGCTCGGACGGCGGCTCCACCAGCAGCTCCGGCAGCGGCTCCACCAGCAGCTCCGGCAGCGGCTCCACCAGCAGCTCCGGCAGCGGCTCGACGGCCAGCGCGGACGGCAGCTCGGGCAGCGGCAGCTCGGGCAGCGGCAGCTCGGGCAGCGGCAGCTCGGGCAGCGGCAGCTCGGGCAGCGGCAGCTCGGGCAGCGGCAGCTCCTCCAGCGGCGGCGCCTCGGGCAGCGGCTCCACCGAGGGCGGCGACGCGGTCGCCGACCTTGATCCTGGCGCGTTCAACCCGGGCGGCCCCGCCGTCGAGATCGACGTCCCGCCCTTCGATCCCGATCTGAACCTCCAGCTCCTCGGCGCCGCCGGCCCCTACGTCCTCTCCTTCGAGGGCGAGGCCCCCAAGCTCCCGGAGGGCCCCAACACCCTCAGCGCCACCCTGGGCGACAAGACCGTCAGCTACCCGGTCACCCTCAGCGACGGCGCCTCCCTCCCCCTGCCCTGGGGGGTGCTGGTGGACGACGGCAGCGACAAGGAGAAGGTCTGGCTGTTCGAGCCCACCGAGCCCGCGCAGAGCCTGGAGTTCCGGGTGGATCTGCCCGAGCCGATGGACTTCCCGGCGCCGGTCGTCGCCGACGTCACCCCGCTGACCGGCGTGGTGCAGCGCTACCGCCTCGACCTCTACAACCACCCCGCCGCTGAGCTGTACCCGGCGGTCGAGGACGCCCTGCTCGGCCGTCAGAAGGCCAGCAAGATCACCGGCGGGCTCGTCGGGGCCGGCGTCGCCCTCGGGCTGGCCGGCGCGGGCAGCTACCTCGCGGCCAGCAACCTGAACGGCAAGCTGGACGACATCAACGATCCGGCCGAGTACGCCTCCACGCGGCGGAACGCCTACCTGCTGCTGTACACCGCCAACGGCCTGGGGGTCGCGGGCCTCGGCCTGGCCGGGACCGGCATCATCTACCGGGTCAGCAAGGGCCGCAAGCTCGTGACCGCCCATACCGAGGCGGAGAAGGACTACAAGGAAGCCCTCCGCGAGCCCGTGGACGTCGAAGAGCTGCGCGTGAACTGAGCCCGTTCTGGGGATGGGCGTCAGAAAGATTGATCCGTCGGGCCCCCGAGGGGCTCTGTCAGGACAAGGGTCACTCTGTCGACCCTGGCCCTGCCTTCGGTCGTGCTAACCTGCACGACACACGGGGAGACACCTCCTGGTCGATTCCTCGACCCCCTCGCTACCCACACGCCCTCCGGTGAACCCGCACAGCAGGAAGGTATCCATGCTGAGAGCCAACCTCGCGACCATCCCCCTCCTCCTCACCCTCTCCGCCCTCGTCGCCTGTGAGACCGCCACCGACGACCTGGAGAGCGGGTTCGACGGCTACTCGGCCGGCCAGGATCCCGACGGCTACGACAACTGGTGGGACGACCCCGCCAACGCCCCTGACGTCGACCGGGACTTCACCGAGGACGGCCGGGTCCGCACCATCCCGCTGGGCAGCAACGGCGTGCTCAGCACCTACCACGCCATCTGGAAGGGTGAGGACGGCGGCGACCGCGCCGGTATCGGGGTCGCGGCGGCCGGCGACGTGAACGGGGACGGGCGCGGGGACCTGCTGGTCGGCTCCATCGGCAGCGGCGGCGACGGCATCACCTACATGAACCGCTCCCCCTTCGGCACCGGCGAGCTGAACCTGGGCGCCTCCAAGGGCCGCTACTACGGGACCACCGGCGCCAACGCCGGCAAGGCCATCGCGGGCGGCGGCGACGTCGACAACAACGGCCAGGATGACTTCATCATCGGCGCCAGCAAGGACGCCACGGCCTACACCAACGCGGGCGCGGCCTACCTCGTCAGCAACTACACCCGCGGCAAGAACTACCTGCCCACGGGCGCGACCACCCTGCTGGGCGACGGCTACTACGACTACTTCGGCTGGGCGGTCGACGTCGCGTCCGACCTCAACGGCGACGGCAACAGCGACCTGCTGGTCACCGCGCCCTACTGGGACGTGTCCACGGCCTCGCAGGAAGGCGCCACCTTCCTGTTCTACGGCCCCCTCACCGCCGACGTGACCGCCGCCGACGCCAACGCCTACTTCGTGGGCGAGGCCAGCAACGACCTGTTCGGCACCCGCGTCCTGGACGTCGGGGACACCGACGGCGACGGCAACGACGACTTCATGGTCTCCACCCGCTACGAGGACAGCGCGGGCACCAACGCGGGCGCGGTGTACCTGTTCACCACCTGGAGCGACGGCGAGAACCTGGCCTCCAGCGCCACCGCGAAGATCACCGGCGAGTTCGACGACGACAACGCCGGCAACCAGATCGCGGCGGCGGGCGACGTCAACGGCGACGGCTTCAACGACTTCCTGGTGGGTGCGCTGGGCAACATCGGCACCGGCGCGGCCTACCTGGTGCTCGGGCCGATGAGCGGGACCAGCAGCCTCTCCTCGGCCGAGACCTACTTCACCGGCCAGCTCAGCGGCGACCAGTTCGGCTCCTCGATGATCGCCGGGGACATCGACGGCGACGGCACGGTGGACGTCGTGGTCGGCGCGAACCGCCAGGGCACCGACAACCGGGGCGCCTTCTACGTGTTCATGAACCCTGGTGCGGGCAACATCTCGGCGTTCAACGCAGAGATCAAGGTCATCGCCACCGCCGCCGACGACTACCTCGGCTCCTGGATGGATCTGGCGCTGGACACCGACTTCGACGGCACCGACACCCTGATCGTCGGCGCGTCCGGTCGTGGTCAGGGCGGCCTGACCGAGAAGGGTGTCGCGTACCTGTTCGAGGTCCCTTGAGGCTCTCCCCGGACGGACCCTGCGCGCTCATCGGCATGGTCCACGCCCTCCCCCTGCCGGGCAGCCCCCGGTGGGGGGGCGCGCTTTCGCCGGTGATCGCGCAGGCCGAGGCGGACGCCCGAACCCTGCTCGCGGGGGGCTGTGACGCCCTGCTCGTCGAGAACATGCACGATCGTCCCTACCTGCGCGGACGGGTCCCCCCCGAGACCACCGCCGCGATGGCGGTCGTGGTGGCCCGGGTGGCCGCGCTGGGGCGGCCCACCGGGGTGCAGATCCTGGCGGGGGCCAACCGCGAGGCCCTGGGCGTGGCCCTGGCCGCCGGGGCCTCGTTCATCCGGGTCGAGGCCTTCGCCTACGGGCACCTGGCCGACGAGGGCTGGATGGACGCCTGCGCGGGCGCGCTGCTGCGGGTCCGGGCGTCGCTGGGCGCGGACGTGGCGATCTGGGCAGACGTGCGCAAGAAGCACGCCGCCCACGCCGCCACCGCCGACCTGAGCCTCGCCGATCTGGCGCGGGGGACCGCCTTCTGTGAGGCCGACGCGCTGATCCTGACCGGCGACCGCACCGGGGCCCCCACCGACCCCGACGACCTCGTCGCCGCCGCCGCCGCGGGCCTGCCGCTGGCCGTCGGGTCCGGGGTCACCGCCGAGAACGTCCACCGCTACGCCCCCCACGCCCAGGCCCTCATCGTGGGGAGCTGGCTCAAGGAGGGCGGCGACTGGCGGCGCCCGGTGGACCCGGCGCGGGTCCGCGCGCTGCGGACCCGCCTGGATGAGGTTCAGGCCACCGCGTAGACGAGGTTCGTCACCACGCTGGCGGTCTTGTGGGGCGGGCGACCGAAGGTGCTGCGCCACCGGCGGCTGCCGTGCACGCGGGCGCGGAAGGTCTCCTCGTCCAAGCCGGATTCGGCCAGGGCGGCCTCGAACTCCTCGCGGGCACGCTGGCGGGCCTTGAACAGCATCATCTGCACCCGGCTGTGCACGTTGACCTCCCCGTCGCCGGTCGTCTCGATCGGCAGGAAGATGGCCTCGGGGTAGTGGGTGGTGATGATGGACTGCACGCCGTCGCTCACCCCGGAGCTGGGCATGCAGCCGAAGGGCTTGACGCTGACGGTCATGTGGTTCACCTGGTCCCGAACAAAGTGAACCAGCTTGCCCACCTCCATGTGGGCCTCCCCGCCGCGGACGTGGGTGTCATAGTGCGCCTGGGCCAGCTCCAGGATCTCGTCCATGTCGGGCAGGTGGTAGCCGTGCAGGCCGATGGTCTTGGCGAAGAGCTGGAAGGTCGCGCGGATGACCGGCTCGGCGGCGGTCAGGCCCCACAGCTTCTTGGTGCCGTCCTTGCCCGCCAGGCCCTTCTTCGCCTCGTCATGCTCGCGCAGCTCCAGGCGCTGGAGGGTGTCGTAGCGGTTCTCCCAGATCATGAAGAGGATCCAGTTGGTGATGATCTGGACGTCGACCTCAGCACCCTCCCGCTCCAGGAACTCCTGGAGGTGGTAGTTGCCGTCGCCCTCGGTGGTCATCGCCCAGAACTCGCCGATGATGCTGACCACGGGCTTGGGGGTGGTGCGGTCGACCTCCACCGCCGCCAGGACCTTCCGGCAGCGGTAGAGGGCATGGACCACGCTGGTGCCCGTCTCCAGGGCCTCCTGGACGATGCGCTTGCACTCGGCGAGGGCCGCGTTGGTGGCGCCCTCGACCACTTCATAGGGGCGGATGCGGTAGCCCATCAGGTTGATGACGTCGCCGGCCATCAGCGCCCGCACGACGGTGAGGCCGAACTGCGCGTCGATCTTGAGGCCGACCTCGTCGCCGGTGGCCTGTTTTACGCCGCCCTGCTGCTGGAACAGCATCACCCGGAAGCCCTCGAAGCCGGCGTCCCGCAGGGCCTTCCGGTACTCGGTCACATACGTGCCGAAGCGGCAGGGCCCGCAGGCCCCGGCGGTGAGGAAGAGGTAGCCGTCGATGATCTCCTGGGTGGAGAGGCCCTTCTCGTCGCGCAGCCAGCACAGGTGCTTCACGAGGTTGCCCACGGTGAAGTAGGTCGGGTTGCACTGGCCCCGGTTGCCGAACTCCTTGCCGAACTGCAGCGCCGCGTTGTCGGGCACGTCCAGCATCTCGACGACGTAGCCGATGCCCCGCAGCGCCGAGACCGCGAACTGGTCGTGGGCCAGGGACAGCCCGCTGACCAGCATGGTGGTGTGGGGGCGCTGGGCGGCGGTGAAGCGGGTGTTGATGGGCTCGACCCACTGCTCCCGCTCCAGGCCGAGGCGGCGGGACTCGGCCTCGGCGAACTCGGCGAGCTGCTGTTCGATCTCCTCGGGGGAGAGGCTGTTCTCGTGGGGATGGGTCATGGTGGCTCCAGGGACGGGAGGGCTACTTGGCGGCGGAGGCGCGGGCGGCGGACATCAGCTCGCGGCGCTTCTCGGCCACCCGGCGGGCCAGCTCGGCGCGGCGGGCGGAGCGGTCGGCGAGGGCCTCCTCCACCAGCTTGAGGCGGTGGGCGTAGGTCTTCACGCGGATGGCGATGCTGCCGGCGGGCTTGTTGGCGTCGATGTCGTGCAGCGCGGAGTACGGCGTGCGGCTGGTGGACACGATCTTGTCGATGATCCCGTAGGTGGGCGCGTCGTGGCCGCACTTGAAGCTGGAGAGGTCCAGCAGGGCGATGTTGGGGTGGCGGGCGGCGAAGCGCGCGGCCCACACCTTCTGCACGCTGTTGGCCGAGTAGTTCTCGGGCCAGACGTCGTTGATGTCGAGGGGATCGGCGTCACGGAAGAAGCGCTTGAGCCAGGCGGGGTCCTTGGGGATGCTGCGCATCGACAGGATCGGGTAGCCCAGGACCTGGAACTCCTCGGGGATGCCGTGGTGGAGGCCGGGATCGTTGTGGTAGGGGCGGCCGATCATCAGGATCGCCATGCGATCCTCGCGCTCGACCTGCTCCAGGATCTCCCGGCCCTTCGCCTCCAGGCGGGCGTCGAAGGCGTGCAGGGCGGCGAAGCCCTGGTCCACCGCCCAGTCCGACTCGTCCCGGGTGACCCCCAGCTTGGGGCCCCAGGTGTCGAACAGCTTCTGCTTGAGGTAGTTGGGCTCGGTGAAGGTGACGCTGTCGTCGACGTAGGTGATGCCCTCGCGGGCGAAGAAGTCGACCTCCTTGGTGAACGCGGCCTTCACGACGTTGGGGCTGCCCGCCACGATGGGGCAGGAGGTGTTGTCCATCGTGTTCTGCACCCACGACGGGACGTGCGTGATGCAGGGGTAGTAGATGTAGTCCAGCGGCCCGCGCTTGCCCTTTGCGTCGGTGTGGGCGTGGAAGAGCAGCTCGTGGACGTGGGCCTGGATGACCTTGGAGGGGTAGCAGGGGTCGATGCTGCCGTAGCGCCCGCCCTCGGCGAACAGCTCCTCGGTGGTGGCCGGGGACCAGACGAGGTTGTCCCTGGGCAGCCCCAGGGTCTCGAAGTAGGTGCGGAAGAACGGCCCCAGGGCGTAGAGGTTCATGACCCGGGGCATGCCGATCTTCACCGCGGAGAGGTCGGCGTGGGAGCGCTCGAAGCCCCGGCGAAGCACCCGCCGGGCCACCCGGAACAGCCGCCGCCGCCGGATCTGCACGTCGTCCTTGGGCGCGCCGGCCGGGGGCAGCGGCTGGGGCGTGAAGAAGTGCTTGAAGGCGAGGGTCGACTCCTCGGCGACGAGGTTGGGGTACCGGTCGCGGATCTGCTTGCGCTGGCGGGCCAGGATCTTGAGGGCCTCGTTGCTCTCGACGGTGCCCTTCTCGCAGGAGAAGCCCGAGATGTAGCGGCTGGTGCGGCCGTCGGGGGTCTCGGTGTCGATGAAGGTGCGGCTGCAGTGGTTCGGGCAGAAGTGGCAGGTGGTGGTCTCGTCGTTGGTGGTGGTGTAGGCCAGCTCGATGGCGGCCTCCAGCCCGATGAAGGAGGAGCTTCCCTGCCGCCTGACCACCCGCAGGGTCTCCATCGCCGCGCCGATGGCCCCGGCCTCGCCGCAGTGGGGGTGGACGACGACCTTCGCGTCCGGCACCCGCTGGGTGATGTAGTCGACCTGCGCCTTGACCGCCGCGAGGTTGCGCTGCGTGCCCCCCTGGAGCACGAACACGCGCCCGAACTCGGCCAGCCGCGGCACCTGCACCACGTACTGCCAGACGTTCTTGGGCAGCACCTGGGCCAGCCCCGCCAGCATCTCCGGGGCCGAGAAGCCCTCCTTCTGGAAGTTGACCCGGTCGGCGTCCAGGAAGACCGCGCAGCCATACGAGAACCGGGGCGCGAGGTCTGCGGAGAAGGCCACGTCCGCGTACTGCGTCAGCGGCACGCCGAACTGGTCGGCCATCGCCTGGAGCAGCATGCCGTTGCCCGCCGAGCACTGGTTGGACAGGCGGAAGTCCTTCACGTCCCGGCCGCCCTGGGCCCGCTCGGTGAGGAAGAGCACCTTGATGTCCTGGCCACCGATGTCGCAGATCACGTCGGCGTCGGGCACGTAGCGCACCGCCGACATCATGTGGGCGACGGTCTCGACGATGTTGACGTCGGCCTTGACCGACTCCTCCAGCACGTTGGCGGCGTAGCCGGTGGCCCCGAACCCGGTGACCGTCAGGGTCGCGCCCTGGCTGCGCACGAAGTCCCGGATCTCCCGCAGGATGTCCTTGGTGTCCTGGATGGGGTTGCCCTTGGACAGGGTGTACGCCTTGTAGAGCACCTCGCCCGAGTCGTGGTCCACCAGCACGGCCTTGGAGCTGGTCGAGCCGCCGTCCAGGCCGATGACGCCGCGCACCTCCTGGCCCGGCTCGAACGCGGCGGCCACGAAGGTGGGGATCCGGTAGGTCTCCCGGAAGTCGTCCAGCTCGTCGGTGGAGGTGACCAGCGGGCCGGCGGCGGACGCCCCCAGCCGCGCGGCGCGGCCGTTCTTGATGTAGTCCTTGAGGCCGTCGATGCCCCGGAAGGTCCCGGCGTCGCCCTCGACCTGATCCCGCAGGCCGAAGATGACCGCCCCGAACGCCGCGTAGTACTGGGCGTTCTCGGGCGGGAAGATCAGCTCCTCGATCGGGACGTGCCGGGGGTAGTCGTAGCCCCGGCTCTCCCAGGTCTCGGGGATGCGCTTGCGCCAGCACGCCACCAGGAAGGGCAGGTAGGTGTTGGGGCCGCCGAGCAGCAGGACCTTGTGGCGCAGGGTGTTGCCGCGGGTCAGCACCGAGAGGTTCTGGTGGACGATGGCGTCGGCCAGGGAGTTCATGATCTCGGGGCTGGGGATGCCGGACTTGACCAGGTTGACGATGTCGGTCTCGGCGAAGACCCCGCACTTGGCGGCGACGTGGTGCAGGCGGCGCTCGTCGAAGGCCAGCAGGCCCACGTCCTTGGGGTCCATGCCGACCTTGATCATGCACTTGTCGATGGTCGCGCCCGTGCCCGAGGCGCACTTGTCGTTCATCGAGGTGACGGCCTGCTTGTCGACCCGGCCGTCCTCGGTCTGCTGCTCCCTGAAGATGATGATCTTGGCGTCCTGGCCGCCCAGCTCGACGACGCTGCCCACGTCGGGGTGGAGCTGCTCCACCGCCAGGGTGACCGCGTTGACCTCCTGCACGAACCGCGCGTTCAGGGGCCTGGCCAGGGGGCCGCTGCCCGAGCCGGTGCAGAAGACCTGCACCTGCTCCGCGTCAGGGAAGGCGTGGCCGATGCGCAGCAAGAAGTCGAGCACGGTCTCGGGCTGCCGGGTCTCGTGGCGCTGGTAGTCGCTCCACAGGATCTCCAGCGTGTCCGGATCGCAGACCACGGCCTTGACCGTCGTGGAGCCGATGTCGACGCCGACGGCGATGCGGGTGGGGGCGGGCACGGCGGGCTCCTGCGTGGAGGTGACTGACACGTCAGTCTAGTCCGCGCAGGCCCCGATGAACAGAGAAAATGTCAGATCGGAACGCCGCCTTTGCTCGCCAGCCGGGTCCGCACGGCGCGGGTCCGCGTCGTCAGCGGGGCGGGCGGTTCACGACGGAGATCGGACAGATCGCGCCAATACGGCGCAGGGGCGGTCACCCCACTCTGCGTCGAGCCTGCGCCAGGCCTCCTGGGCCTCCTCGGTCCGGCCCAGGGCGTCGAGGCCGAGCGCGAGGCCGAGCAGGGCCTCGTCCGGGTCAGTGGGGGCCTCGAAGCGGGTCGGGTGGGCCTGGTATAGCCGAACGGCCCGCTCCAGGCGCGTCGGCGGCTCGTCCTTCGGGGTGTCCAGCCCCTCCGTCAGGTAGAGGCGGGCGAGCCGCAGCATCATGGCCTCCTCCTGCTCCGGGGCGAGGTCCCCCCGGCTGAGCAGCTCCAGGAGGAGCTTCTCCTCTGAGCCGTGCGGGGCCCGGTCTGCGACCGGAGCGTACTCGTCGACCGGGGGGCGCAGGACGCGCTCCAGAGCGCAGGTCTCCACCTTCGGTGCGGGCTCCGGCGCGCGGCACGCCAGGAGCAGCCCAACCCCGGCGACCCCCCACCGGCACGCCGGACCTCGCGAACCCATCGCGTCGGGAGACCGGACAGAGGCGCGTCGTTCAGCTTCCACGAGGGTACTCTACACCCCCCGCGAGCCGGGGCTATGGTGACCCCTCAAGCGGGGTGAGCGATGCAACGAGCGCTCGTGATGCTCCTCCTCGGCGCATGCAGCGGGCCGTGGACCGAGCACGACCTGACCATCGCCTCCGACGCGGTGGGCGACAGCTACGACGTCCGGGTGATCGTCCCGGACGCCGCGCCCACAGGCGACTGGCCGGTGCTGGTCTTCCAGGACGGGGACTACTGGCCCCGCCACGACGGCACCCTGGCCGACGCCCTGGCCGGGGGCGCGCCGCCGTTCGTGCTGGTGGCGGTGGCCTACCAGGGCTTCCACACCGGGCTCACCGGGGGGTTGAGCGACGAGACCCTGGACCGGCGGCTCCGGGACATCACCGAGGTCGAGATCGAGGACGTCCCCGGCACCGGCGGCGCGATGGCCTTCCAGGGCTTCCTGGACGACGAGCTGCTCGACGCGGTGGAGGCTGAGCTGGGCCTCGGGCTGACCGCCGAGCGGTCCGCGCGGGCGACCTTCGGCTACTCGGCTTTCGGCCTCTCGGTGACCCACGGCCTGCTGGGCGGCAGCGAGACCTACGGCGGCTGGTGCGCCGGCAGCGCCAGCCTGCGCCGCTTCGACGCGCCCATCTACGCCGCCGAGGATGACCCGGCCCCTGGCACCCTCAGCGGCTGGGCCCGGTTCACCATCGGAAGCGAGGAGACCGAGGACGCCGCCGCCCTGGACGAGCTGCTCGGCTGGCTCGACGATGGCGACCAGCCTGACCTGGAGATCACCCGGGACACCTTCGAGGGCGAGGACCACGCCGGCGCGATGAAGCCGGCGTTTGAGGCCTGCCTGGAGGAGATCACCGCCCGCTGGTGATTCCTGGTTGGTCAACCAACCAATCTACCCTCCAGGCGCACCATCTCGCCGCTGCGGACGACGATCCGGTAGCCCCGCTCCCGGAACAGCCCGATGAGCTTGCTGTTGTCGGCGGCCGTGGCGGTGGCCGCCCGGTGCAGCCCCCGGGCCTTCATCCAGGCCTCGCCCTCGTCCACCAGCGCCCGCGCCACCCCCTGACGCCGGGCGTCAGGGGCGACGAAGGTGGTGGAGAACAGGCCGTAGGTGCCCTGCTCGTCGCGCTCCTCGCGGACGATGGTGTGCCCGATCAGCGCCCCGTCGGTGTCCTCGGCCACCCAGACCGCGCCGGCGCTGCGCCGGGGGTCCAGGTGGAAGCGCACGCGGTCGATGAGCCAGTCCAGGGGGTAGTAGTCCCGCCCCCGCTCGGGGCCCAGGACCTCCATCAGGGTCAGGCGCATGCGCTCGGCCACCAGCTCGACCTCGCCGGGGGTGCGCGGGTCGATGGGGCGGATCGTCACAGCCCGGCGCCCTGGATGAGGTCGAGGATGCGGGGCCGATCCGGCTCGCCGTCCATGTACCCGGTCTTCTCCAGCCGGCCGATGGCCTGCAGGCTGCGGATCATGACCTTGCCGGAGTCGGGGTAGGTGCAGACCTCGTGGGCGTCGTTGGGGCCGATGGCCAGGTAGATGAGGTCCTCGTCATAGGGGTTCGCGATCTGGTGGGCCTCGCCGGAGCCGGCGGGGCAGGACACGCAGTCGCCCGGCCGGAGGGGGTACAGCGCGTCGCCGTAGCGCAGCACGCCCCGGCCGCTCAGCACGTAGAAGACCTCGTCCTCGCGCTGGTGGGCGTGGAAGGGGCAGGCCACCCGCCCCGGCGGCAGGCGGGTGCAGTTGACGCCCAGCCGGCCCATGCGCTCGCCCATGCTGGGGGTGAGCACGCGGTAGTGCTGGCCCCAGTGATCTCCGGCGAAGAGGGACTCCTCGGGGGCGTCCTCGAGGTTGATGATCGGGGTGTCGGACATGGCATTCCTCGGGTTGAAGGAGCGCCTTCATATCCCGGAGCGGGCCGCCATCCAGTCGTGGAGGATGGGCCAGGTGTAGTCGGCCGCCCGCCGGCCCAGCACGAGGTCGAGGTGCCCCCAGTGGACCTCGTGGTCATAGTCGTTGAGCAGCACGAGGGTCCGATCCCGCCCCTCGGCGCGGTCGAAGGCCACCCGGGCGTCACGGGGCGGCACGAGGTGGTCCCGATCCCCGGCGATGACGAGCACCGGGGGGGCGGCGCTCGCGGCGGCCCAGGCGTCCTCCCAGTCGTCCCACCGGCCGGTGGCCGCCCAGCGGCTCATGTCCATCCACACCTGGGCGGAGGTCCAGTCAAAGCCCCGGACCAGCCGCTCCTCCAGCAGCTCGGGCTCCATCGAGCCCGGCCACCAGCCGGACACCGGGAAGGCGTAGCCCGCGATGTCGGTGACGGCGTACAAGTGGGAGAGCAGCGCGCCGACCGACCGGGTGCGCAGGCTCAGGTGCGGGGTGAGCAGCGCCCGGTTGTGCCAGGTCAGCCGCCCCAGCAGGCCCAGGAAGCCGTTGGCCTGGCCGAAGTGGAACAGGGCCCCGATGCCCGCCACCCCGGCCATCTCCGCGCGGGTCGAGGCGGCGTAGATGGCCCCGCCCCCCAGGGAGTGCCCCACGAAGACCGCCCGGCCGTCCAGCCAGCGGGCGACCCGGGCGACGTCCGCCACGTAGTCCGCGAAGCGCTCGCCCCGGTCCATGTCCTGGGGGCGGGAGCGCCCGTGGCCCCGCAGCTCCAGGTTGTAGACGTCCCAGCCCCGGGCGGCGAGCCAGTTGACCATGCTGCGCCCGGAGAGGTGCCAGGTGTAGCGGTTCTGGGCGAAGCCGTGGACCAGCACGACCGGCCCCCGCTCGGGGCCCTCGACGCGGTGCTTGCGGACCAGGGCCAGCTCGGGGTGCTCGCCGTCGGCGGGCAGGCGCAGGACCTGCTTGCGGAAGCGGCCCACCTCGCCGCGATCGATGGACTGCTCGACCTCTTCGTCGAGGACGACCTCCGGGGCGTAGCGCCAAGGCGGGCTCACGTCTGTGATTCTACTCCGCCGACATGGCGGCCGTGGCCTCCGCGACCAGATCCCTGTTGCCGATCACCAGAGGGGTGCGCTCGTGCAGCCCCTCAGCGACGCGGTCCAGGATGCGCCCGCGCCCGTCCGTGGCCGCGCCCCCGGCCTGCTCCACGATGAAGGCCAGAGGGAAGGCCTCGTACAGGAGCCGGAGCTTGCCCCGGGGGGACTTCGCGGTGGCGGGGTAGATGAACAGGCCACCCTTGAGCAGGTTGCGGTGGAAGTCGGCCACCAGGCTGCCGATGTAGCGCTGGGAGAAGCCCCGGGCGGGGTCCTTGAGGCGATCGATCCAGGCCGCGAGCCGGGGGTCCCACTGGCGGGCGTAGCCCTCGTTCAGGGAGTAGGTCCGCGCGGAGGGGGCGAGCTGGAGGTCCCGGTGGGACAGGAAGAACTCCCCCACCGCCGGGTCGAGGGTGAAGCCGTTGACGCCGTTGTCCCGGGTGGCCAGCACCAGGATGGTGCCCGAGCCGTAGATGACGTAGCCCGCCGCGGTCAGCTCGTGCCCCGGGCGCAGCACGTCCTCGAGGGCACCGGGGCCGCCGGTCGGGCTCTTCCGGCGGAAGATGCCGAAGATGGTGCCGATGGTGGCGTTGACGTCGATGTTGGAGCTGCCGTCCAGCGGGTCCATCGTGAAGGCGTAGCGCCCGGTGCGGAACGGCTCGGGGATGTGGATGGGGTCGGCCTCCTCCTCGGAGACGATCAGGCAGCACACCCCGGCGTGCTCCAGCGCGCGCTTGAAGGTCTCGTTGGCGTACACATCCAGCTTCATGACGAACTCGCCCTGGATGTTGACCTGACCGGTCTGGCCGATCATGCCGGCGAGGCCCGCGCGGTTGACCCGGCTGGAGACCATCTTCGCGGCCAGGGTGACCTGGTGCATCAGCGCCACGAACTGGCCGGTGGCCTCGGGGTGGCTGCGGGCGGTCTCCTGCAGGAAGCGGTCGAGGGTGGTGCCCTCCTCGAACTGGGTGGTGGGCGCGCGGTCCGGCATCGGGCCTCCTGGGTGGACGGGTTGCTGTAATATCTTCGTGCCTCAGGACACGCGACGAGGAGCGCCATGCGCTGGCCCCGAACCCTCTCCTTCGACCTGGAGACCGAACTGCGTCCCTCCAACATCCCCCTGGCGGGGACCGGGCTGTTCGCGCTGGAGGCCGCCTCGGCGGGCCAGCTCCTGGGCCTGGACCTCCCGCAGCCTGACTGGATCCGCACCCCTGAGCACGTCGGGACGCTGCCCCATGAGGAGCGCCGGTATGCGTGGCGTCTCTTCGGGGACCTCTGCTTCCTGGAGCCGACGGAGCGACGCTGCGCCACGGACTACCTCAACCACGCCGACGATCCCAACATTCTCTGGCACCTGGGCCACTACTTCGCGCGCCGGGACATCGCGATCGGTGACGAGCTGTTCGTGGACTATCGGATCATGAACCACCCCGACTGGGGGGCCCCCTTCGAAGGGGGGCCGGTGGGCCTGCCCTGGCGCGAGGCCCTGGCCCTGTCCAGCCGACAGCTCAGCGAGCTGCTGGCGAGCGCAGCTCTGCTCCAGGACGACGTCCGGCCTCCCCCGAAGGTCACCTCAGGAAGCTGACCTCCGGCAGCGTCGGCGCCGGGGGCGGGGCGGCGTCCACGCCCAGGGCGCGGGCCAGCTCGGGGGCCACGACGTGGGCGACCAGGGCATGCCCGGCGTCGCTCAGGTGGAGGTTGTCGAGGAACAGCTGCGGCGGCTCCAGGCCCCGCCCCATCGACCGCGCGGCGGCGTCGACGTCCGCGAAGCCCGCCCCGTGGGCCTCAGCGACGACGCGCATGCGCTCATCCACCTCCTGCGGGGCCCGCAGGGGCCAGGGGTCGCTGTCCCGCAGGGTGTCCAGCAGCGCGACGGCCTCGGCCTTGTGGCGCTCCATGAGCACGCGCCCCTCGATGAGGGCGAGGTGGGTGCACGCCGGGTCCTGCGCCCGGCGGCGGCGGACCTCGGACAGCGAGAGGTTGGCGGGCACGACGAAGCGGCCCCCGGACTGCGGGCTCAGGCCCAGGTCGTCGGTGAGGGTCGGGCAGCCCCCGGCGGCGCTGGGGGCGGCCGGGTTGGAGATGGGGGGCACGAGCACCACCGCGACGCCAGCGGCCGTCGCGCGGGCGACCAGGGCGTCGAGGTTGCGGGAGAGCCGCGCCAGCGTGGCCGCCCGCTGCGCCTCGCTGAGCCGCCCCGGGGCCCCGTGCGCCCGCTCGGCGGAGAGGGGGCTGGGGGCGCCGCCCCGGATGGCCTGCTCCAGGTGCAGGAAGAGCTGGCTGCGCTCCAGGGCCGGGCGCAGCCGGACGGCGGCCCCCTGGGCGCCGAACACCCGGTTCCCGAGGTCGTTGTGCCCGGTCTGGACCACCACCGCGGCGGGCTGGAGGGGCAGGACCTCCGGCCACAGCGCGAGCAGGGTCTCGCTGTCTGCGCCCGGGGCGCCCAGGTTGAGGACCTCGACGTCCAGGGCGCGGGCCACACGGGCGGCGGCTTCGCCCTCCACGGGCACGCCGTCGCTGCCGCCGCGCGCGGTGCTCCCCCCCAACCAGACCACCCGGGGGCGGGGCCCGGGGGCAGCGTCGAAGTCCGGGACGGCGAAGCGCCCCTGGAAGCGCGGGTGGACCCGATCGCCGTCCCGCTCCAGGAAGCCCTGGCGCCCGTCCGGCATGGTGGCGATGAACACGGGCTGGATCGGGGCGCCCAGCGTGCGCACGAGACCCTCCAGGATCCCGATGAACACAGCAGCGACGCCCACCCCCAGGGCGAGCCTGGCCGCGACTGCGCGCAGACTGGTGTGGTGATTTCCCATAGTCAGAAGCTGTCCGCTACTGTAGAATGCCGCACCGCCACGGAGGAAGCCCCATGCGTCCCACCGCGTCCATCCTGGTCCTGTTCGCCCTCGGCTGCACCGAGTACGACCTGTCCCGCCCGGACAAGGAAGACCCGACGCCGGTCGACACCTCGCCGCCCGAGCCCACCGTCGCCCCCGACATCGTGGTCACCCCGACCTCGCTGGAGTTCGGCGTCATCCTGCGCGAGTGCCCCAGCGAGCCCCAGACCGTCACGGTCGAGAACGTGGGCGACGCGGAGCTGATCGTGGGCTCGGTGTCTCTGCAGGGCTCGGGCTCCTCGGCCTTCCGGCTCGACGGGCAGCCGATCAACCTCCAGCCGAACGAGTCCTTCACGTTCGACGTGACGTTCACCCCCACCGCCTGGACCCGCTTCGAGGTCGACGTGGTGGTGGTCTCCAACGACCCCGACGAGCCCGAGGTCGCCGTGGGCCTGATGGGCGACGGCGGCGAGGACCAGACCTTCGAGGACACCTTCGTCCAGGAGTACTTCGACGAGGTCGACGTGCTGTGGGTCGTGGACAACTCGGGCTCCATGTCCAGCGCCATCGCGCAGGTCCAGAACAACTTCAGCCACTTCATCGGGCAGTTCCTCGACCTGGGGCTGGACTATCACATCGGCGTCGTCACCACCGACATGGACAACCCCGCCATGCAGGGGCAGCTCCAGGGGCCGGCCACCTACATCGACGCCTCCAACCCCGATCCCGAGGCCGCCTTCCTGGTGGCCGTGGACCAGGGCAGCAACGGCTCGGGCTCCGAGCGGGGCTTCGAGGCGACCCGCGCCGCGCTCACCGAGCCGCTGATCAGCGGGCACAACGCCGGCTTCCTGCGGGAGAGCGCCGCGCTGGCCACCATCGTGGTGTCCGACGAGGACGACGACTCCAACATCCTGCCCTCCAACTTCGCCTCCTGGTACAACGGCCTCAAGTCCGACCCGAGCACGGTCACCTTCTCGGCCATCTGCGGGGACCCCGGCTTCACCGGCTGCCTGGACCCGTTCGGCACCGGCGTCACCGCCACCCCCGGGAACCTGTACGTGGACGCCGTCGATCGCACCGGCGGCATCTGGCAGTCCATCTGCACCGCCAACTTCGACACGGCGCTGCGCCACCTCTCGGTGACCGCGGCGGGCATGTCCTACGAGTTCTCGCTGACCCGCACGCCGTCGAGCCTGGCCACGATGGTGGTGACCGTGAACGGCACCGAGGTCCCCTACGCCCTCAACGACGGCTGGATCTACAACTCCGACAACAACAGCGTCGTGTTCGACGGCGAGGCCATCCCCGACCCCGGCGCCGAGATCGTCGTGACCTACCCCGTCTCGGGGGAGTGCCTCTGAGCGGCTACCGGGTGAGCGCGGCCAATCGGTAGCGCCACGCCCGACCGCTCTGGTCGATGACCCACACCGCGTCTCCGTCCGGGTCCCATGCGATGAGCCGCAGAGGCTCGTCAGAGAAGGTCGCGGTGGCGTCGTCGGCCCCGCGGGCCCACAGCGCGGCGCGCCCCTCGCCCTCGCGGCTGCACGGGGTGATGAGCCAGGCGTCGGCCGGATCGGCGGCGATGACGCCAGCGTCGGCGCGGTAGTCGGCGTCCGCGAGCACCTCGGGCTCCCCGGCCCCCAGCAGGTCGGCCCGCCACAGGAAGGCCGGCTCGCAGGAGCCCGCGCAGCCGACCATGAGGACCCCGCTGGAGGGCGCGAGCGCCATGCTCCGCACCGCGCCACAGCAGGCCACCCCGAGGGGCTCCGGCTCGGCGAGGTCGGGGGCCCGGAGGCGGGCCAGCTCGCCGTCCTCCCACAGAACGAGGAGCTGCTCGGGGTTCTCCCAGGTCAGGGCGTGGGCCGTGCGGGCCGCTTTGGGCCAGTAGCGCCCCCCCCAGGCGGCCTCCGCCACGTCCAGGAGCTGCACGGAGCCGCGCTCATCCCCCACCGCCAGCCAGCGCCCGTCGGGGGCGAAGGCCAGGCTGGTGACGGCCGGCCCGGTGCGCAGGCTCGTCAGCAGCCGCCCGCTGGGCAGGTCGACCAGCCAGAGGCGGTCGTGCACCGCGATGGCGAGGAGTTGGCCGGAGGGCGAGAGCGCCCCCACGAACATGTCCCGCCACTGCGCGGGGAACACCGCCACCTGCCGGGACAGCACCGGCATGCGGATGCGTCGGGTGACCTCGCCGCTGTCCGGGTCGAGCAGGGCGACGAAGGCGCGGCTGCGGCGCAGGTCCTGGGTATAGAGCAGCAGGTCCCCCTGGACCGGGCGCGGGGCCAGGAAGAGCACGTCGTCGGCGATGAGGGTGGCCGCTCCCTGTTCGATCATGCGCGGACGCCAGTAGCGCACCGCCGCCTGGCTGATCACGGCGTCGCGCAGCCAGCGGTCGATGTCATCCGGGGCCAGCCGCAGGGCTGAGTCCTCCGGCAGCTCCGCGTAGTGGACCCCCCAGCGGCCGTCGAGGTAGATGACCGGCCAGGTCTCGGTGCGGAAGGGCTCCTCGGCGCCGATGCGGTCGGGGTCCCGCACCGAGACCCGGACCCGGTCGCCGCTGACCCCCAGCACCTGGGCGCCGTCCAGCAGGAAGGCGAGGTAGCCGGCCTCGGTGTCGCGGCGGTGCAGCGCGGCCCGCCAGTCCGGGTCGTCCTCGGGCGCGTCGGCGACCCACAGCTCGATGCCGGCGACGAGGCGGTGGCTGGCCACGCCCTGGCGCTTCACGTCGGCGAGCAGGTCGACCACGAACCGCTCCGGCTCCTCGCACAGCCCGCAGGCGCTGATCTCGACCCGGTCGATGACCGTCGTGCTCCCCTCCCGGCGCACGACCAGGGTGGCGGTCGGATCGCCGTCCAGCACCACCCGGAGGTAGTCCGGGCCTCGGACCACCCCCGCGACGGCCCCGCCCTGGTCCAGCGCCGTGCGCAGCGCGGCCCCCGGCGAGAGGCGCGCGGCCAGGCGCCGGTACCCCTCGGCGCGGGCGGCGGGCTGGGGGGGCATCGCGGCGGGCACAAGCAGGGTGCGAAGCCATACCTCGTCACCCCGCACCTCACCCTGGGCCGCCAGAGCGATGCGGAGCTGGGCGACGAGCTGGAGCGCGCGGTCCTCGTCGGGCGGCCGGGCGGCCTGCGCCGGAGCGACGGTGATCAGCGTCAGCGCGAGGGTGAGCCAGGCCCGAAGCGCGCGCCGCAGCCAGGTGCGGGGCCTCATCGCCTTCATGTATCCTCTCGGCCATGTACGTGCTCCTGATGGCCCTGGCCTGCACGGGGGAGGACCCCGACGACACCACCCTGTTCCTGCTGCCGGAGCGCGGCACGGGGACCGCGCTGGCCACCGGCAGCGGGATGGACCTCTCCACGCCCCAGGCCGCCTTCTTCGCGGCCGGGCACGTCGCCCAGGAGATCGACGCGCGGTGGGGCTTCCCGGCCACCCAGATCCCCCTGCTGCTCTGGGAGGACGTGCTGCTGGGCGAGAACATCGCCGACCCCGGGAGCTGCCCCTACTCGGTCGCGGACGGCCCGGAGACCACCTGGCGGACCGGCTGCCGCTCCCAGGACGGCTACACCTGGGCGGGCGAGGTCTCCAAGACGACCTGGGAGGAGGACGAGACCGGCGACTGGCTGCATTACACCTTCGACATCGACGTCTCCAGCGACAACGAGGGCCGGGCCTTCGACCGCATCGCGATGTCCGGCGAGTTCTACTACCTCAACGGCGACAGCGAGCCCCTGGCCCGGTACGCCGAGGCCAACCTGCGCGTCGAGGCCGAGGGCTACTGGGCCCACAACTTCGAAGATGCCCTCGAGGACGCCTGGAGCGATCTGGCCCTGACCGGTCGTTGGCAGACGCTTGACGAAGACGGCGACGCTGTCCACGCTTTCGAGGCGGCCGCCGACCTGGGCGCGTACGGCGGCTTCGCCGCCTCCACCGGCGAGCTGGTGGACAGCGGCTCCTGCGTGGCCGAGCCCGAGGGCAGCATCGCCCTGGAGGGCGACCAGTCCGCGCGGCTCGACTTCGAGGGGCGCGACCGCTGCGACGGCTGCGCCGAGTTCTACCTGGACGGCGCCCGCGGCCCCAACGCCTGCCGGGGCCTGTAGCGGCTCAGCGCCGGAAGATCTCCACCCGGTGGAGCAGCACATCCTGGCGGGGGCGGTCGCCAGCGCCCTTGGGCACCGAGGCGATCTCGTCGATGAGGCTGTCGTTCTCGACCACCTTGCCGAAGACCGAGTGCTTGCCGTCCAGCCAGGACGTCTGCACCTGGCAGACGAAGAACTGGGAGCCGTTGGTGTTGGGGCCGGCGTTGGCCATCGACAGGATGCCCTTGCCGGTGTGGCGCAGGGAGGGGTGGAACTCGTCCTTGAAGCGCCAGCCCGGGCCGCCGCGGCCGGTGCCCGAGGGATCGCCGCACTGGAGCATGAAGTTCTCGATGACCCGGTGGAACAGCACGTCGGTGTAGAGCGGGCGATCCTCGACCATCTGCCCGGTGCCGGGGTCGGTCCACTTGAGGTCGCCGGTGGCCAGCCCGACGAAGTTGTCGACCGTGCGCGGGGCGCGGTCCTCGTAGAGCTCTGCGACCATGTCCCCCATCGAGGTGACGAAGCGCGCCATGAGCTGCCCATCGCCGGGGACGACCTCGGACGCGGGGCGCGCCGGGGTGTCCGGGGCGTTGCGGGAGAAGAACGACATGGGTACCTCCGATGAATGCCTTGGCGCTGTATCCTGCCCGAGCGGCGCGCGCCCCTGGCCTGCTCAGAACGAGGGCTACCCCGATGGCCGACCCCCTCCACCTGCTGATGGTCTGCACCGGCAACATCTGCCGCTCCCCCATGGCCGAGCGCCTGGCCCAGGACTACGCCCGCCGCCGAGGACGCGCGATCGAGGTCGCCTCGGGCTCGGTCATGGGCCTGGACGGGCACCCCGCCCACAAGCACGCCGTGGCTGTGCTCAAGGAGCTGGGCCTCGACCTGAGCGACCACCGCTCCCAGCCCATCACGCGCGCGCTGATCGACGAGGCCGACTACGTCCTGGTGATGGAGTACGCCCACGCCGCCGCGTTGCGGGAGCGCTTCCCCCACGCCGATGAGCGCATCCTGCTCCTGGGCCACTTCGGCGGCCGCGACGAGATCGCCGACCCGCTGGGGAGCTGGCGGCGGCGCTATCGGATCTCCCGGGACGAGATCAAGCGCTGCGTCGAGGCCTTCATCGACCAGCTCCCGGTCGCGGGCGCTTGATCGCGGTCGTCCTGGCCCTGGTGGCGTGCCGGCCCCCGCCGCCGGCCGGCGCGCCGAGCGCGACCGTGCCGCTGGTGGGCCAGATCTCGCTGTCCGTGGACCGCACCGCCGGCCGGGCGAACCTTCGGATCCACAGCATGAACCGGGCGATGCGGCCCCCCCCGGCCGAGCGGCAGGGCGTGCCCCTCGACACCTGCCGCACCGTGGTCCCCACCTCCTACGCGGAGGGCGTGGTGCTCGCCCCGCGCCCGGTGGCGGCGCGCTGCGGAGGCACCCCCCTGACGTTGGAGGAGCCCGCCACCGGGGTGTTCCAGCACAGCTTCGACCGCCTGCCGCCGCCGGGCACGCGCTGCGAGGTGGACTTCGACGGGGTCACCATCCCCCTCCCCCCGCTGCCGGAGGCCCCGGACCTGCGGGTGACGGTGGCCGGCCTGCGCTGGACCCCAGCGGGGGGCGACGAGCTGCGCTACGTCATCCCGATGACCGACCTGGAGAGCACCATCTGTCGGCTCAGCGACGACGGGGAGGCGCCCGCACCGCCCGGGGCGCGCACCCAGCTCGCCTTCGTCACCCGCCACCAGCTCGCCCTCGTCCCGCTGCCCGAGCAGGACGCCCGGGTCGCCGTCAGCGTGACCGCAGGCGTCTGGCACACACCCACGCAGCCACGATGAGGCCCCATGATCCCGATGACATCGGGATCATGGCGCAGGACCACGCCAGGCCGCCCGGATCGCCCGGGTCCACGGGGGCTTCACAGGCGATCAGCCCCTCGTCGACGGCCTCGTCGCAGTCCTCGTCGGCGCCGTTGCACAGCTCCACCGCGTCGGGGTGGACCGCCGCGTTGCCGTCCCGGCAGTCCTCGCCGCCCACCGTCCAGGCCTCCCAGCCGTCGCCGTCCACGTCCAGCAGGTCTTCGCCGTCGCAGTCCTCATCGACGCCGTTGTAGGGCACCTCGTCGGCCTCGGGGTGGACCGCCGCGTCGCTGTCGTCGCAGTCCTCGGGGGAGGCCCAGCCGTCGCCGTCCAGATCCATCAGCGCCCTCCGCGCGCAGCCAGGGAGAGGCCCGCCTGTCGGTAGCCGGGGCCCCCGCCCACCGCAAGCTCGGCCGCCACGACCAGGTGGTCCTGCAGCGACCAGCCCAGCCCGCCGGTCGCGAGCAGGCCCGCGCGCGCCGCGGGCCCGTCGTCGAAGCGCCCCAGCCAGAGCGCCGCCGCGTCCGCCCCCAGCTCCCAGGCGAGGCCCTCCCGGGGGGGGCTCCACCGCGCGCCCAGGCGCAGGGGCACCGCCGCGCGCCACACCGCCTCGGCGGTGTAGGGGTCCGGCAGCGGGTCGCGGTGGGCCAGCAGCGCGAGCCCCCCGGCCAGCACCACCGGCTCCGCCAGCCGCCAGCGGGCGGTGAAGCCCAGTCCGGCGACCGCCCCGCGCATCGGGGTCGCCACGTCCCAGCGCAGCCAGCCCGCCGAAGCCCCGGCGCCGAGGCTCCAGCGGGTGGGGCCCGCGGGCCGGTCGACCTCGGTGGAGATCACCAGAGCGGGCGGCGCGGGCCGGGCGAGGTCGTCGAGGAGCTGCTCGACCCGCCGCGGATCCGGGAAGCGCTCGGCGCTGATCACGAGGCCGGCGGCGGGCACGGTGACGATCTCGGCGGAGAGGACCGCCCGCTCCGGCGCGATCTGGACGAGGTGGGGGCCGGGCCGGGTGTCCCGGACCTCGGTCAGCAGCACGCCGTCCAGGAAGACCCCCTCCCCCAGCGGAGCGACCGGCGCGAGGGCCGGGGTCGAGGCGGCCTCCACGAGCGTGGCCAGGTCATCGTCCAGGGCCTCGGCGCGCCGCTCCAGGGCGGCGAGCGAGCGGGCGGCGGCGCGGGCCTGATCCCGGTGGCCAGCGGCGGCGACCGGGTCGACGGCGGCCTGCTCCGCCAGCAGGTGGGCGCGGCCCAGCGAAGCGTAGAGCCGGGCGATCAGCTCGGTGGGCAGCACGCCGTCCACGCAGGTCAGCTCCACCTCCAGCAGCGCGAGCCCGCGCAGCGCCTCCCTGAAGGCCAGGAGCTGGATGTCCCGCTCGGCGTCGAGCAGGCGCTCCTGCCAGCTCGTGGCGGAGACAGGGCCACCGCACATCGCCTCCCCCAGCGGCGCGGCGACCACGGTGACGTCGGGCTCGGCGGCTGCGGCGGGGGCGGAGAGGGCCAGGGCCAGCAGGGCGAGGCGGTCAGGGCGTGATGAAGGCACCCTTGTCGAAGTCCCAGATCCGCTGCGACTCCTCTCCGCTGCGGACCTCGATGCGGAAGCTGGTCTGACGGCCATCGTCGGTGGTCAGGCGGACGGCGTGGACGCCGGGGGTGACCTCGTACTGGAAGACCGGGGTCGCCCGGACGAACTGGCCGTCGATGAAGACCTTGGCCCGGGGCAGCGACGAGATGGTGACCGTGCCGGGGTCGGCGGCGTCGTTCTGGAAGGCCTCGGGGTCGGTGGGGCCCACGGTGTTCTCGCCCTCGACGTAGGCGTCGCCGCCGGGGCTGCCGACCGGGTCACCGCTGGGGTCGCCGCCAGGATCGCCGCCAGGATCGCCGACCGGGTCCCCGACCGGGTCGCCGCTGGGGTTGCCGTCCGGGTCACCCGCGGAGGCTTCGCCGCCGGTGCCGTGGTCCGGGCCGGCTGCACCTTCCGGATCACCGCCGGGGTCGCCGGTCGGCTCCCCGCTGGCGCTGCCCTCGTGGCCCTCCGGCGTGGAGGTGCCGGAGCCCTGGCTGCCGCTGGAGCCCTGGCTGCCGCTGGAGCCCTGGGCGCCGCTGGAGCCCTTGCTGCCCTTGGACGGCTCGTCCGAGGAGCCGCCCTTGGCCCGGGGGTCGTCCTTGGGGTCCTCGGACCCGACCTCGGCCACGCCATCCCCGGGCGGCTTGGGCTTCTGCACGGTCTCCGAGCCCGGGTCGGGCGTCGAGGAGCCCCCCAGGAGCTGGAAGCCCACGAAGGTGAACACGCACAGCGAGATCCCGATGAACACCAGGGTGGCCGTGGAGGCGCCCTTCTTGGGGGGCGCGTGGACGACCGGGGGCTGGATCTCGGCGGGCGAGTAGGGCCGATGGGGGCTGCCGACCGCGACGGGCACCCCCGACTGGTAGGCGTGGGCGTGTTCGGCCGGTGAGATGACCCCGGGGTGCGACAGCGTGCCCATGGTGGAGACCGAGGGCGGGTAGCTGCCGTGGGGCTGGATGGAGTGGGCCGACGAGATGTCGCTGGCGTTGGAGATGTCGGAGGGCCGGGCGTGGATGTCGCTGGCGTACCCGCTGTAGGGGTCGAGGGCCTGGGCCTTGGCGGCGGCGGCGGCGCGCTCTTCGGGGGTGCCGGACTTGCGCAGGCGATCCAGCGCCACGATGCTGGACTGGAAGTTGAGGAGCTGGTTGCGGGCGACGACCTGATCCGGGACGAGCTTGGCGAGCTGCTGAGCCATGACCATGCTGTTGGGCCAGCGCGCGTCGGGGTGCCGCTGCAGGGCGCGCACCAGGATGGGGACGAGCGGGCCGTGGGGGCCGCTGAGCCGGCTGGCCCGGCGCGCGCCCTCGTCCTGGGACATCAGGCCGCGCAGCTCGCGGGGGGTCTTCTCCGGGAACAGGGGCCGGAGCATGGCCAGCTCGTAGAGCACCGCCGCCACACCGTACTGGTCCGCCGCCGCGGAGACCTCGCCGCCCTGGGCCTGCTCGGGTGACATGTACCCCCAGGTGCCCTTCACCGTGCCCTTGCGCTCGGCCGCCGAGAGCGCCTTGGAGATCCCGAAGTCGAGGATCTTCACCACGCCCTGGGGGTTGAGGATCAGGTTGGAGGGCTTGATGTCGCGGTGGACCAGCCGCAGGGGCGTGCCGTCCTCGCGCCGGGCGGTGTGGGCGTAGTGCAGCCCCTCGCAGATCTGGCGGCCCAGCTCGGCGATGACCCCCAGCGGGACCGGGATGCCGTGGCGCTTGCAGTGGGAGATGGTGCGCCGGAGGGTGAGGCCCTCGACGTACTCCATGACCAGGTAGTAGCAGTCGTCGACCCGGTCGAAGTCCTGGATCTGGACGAGGTTCTGGTGCTGGAGCTGCGAGCCGATCCGGGCCTCGTTGACGAAGAGCTGCTGGAACTTCTCGTCGGTGGCGTGCTCGGGCAGGATGACCTTGAGCGCGACCTTGGGGGCCACCCCGGCGAGGCTCTCGCGTCGGGCCTCGTAGACCCGGGACATGCCGCCGGTGGAGATGCACCGGACCAGCCGATACCGCCCGAGCTTCTCGGGCGGCCCCTCGCTCGGGGCGCTGGTCTGGGGTGCGCTCATCTCCCTCCTGTGGCCTTCAGCATATCCACCGCGCGGCCCTTGGAAAACTCTTGTCACGTCAAGAGTACCGCGTGGGGGCTTTACAGCCCACTCGAATCCTGAAATGTTTACACACCATGACCGCAGAGAAAAGCCCGCTCTTCAAGGAGATGACGTGCACGACCCCGCTCGCATGATCCCCTGCGCCGCTTGCGCGAGCCCCCACCGTCCTGGCGACCCCTGCCCCGTCTGCGGGGGGCGTTCCACCGGATCGCGCGTCGCCCCGGCCGCCGCCGCCCTGCTGGTCGGCCTGGCCCTGGGCGCCTGCGGGGACAAGGACACCGACGACTCGGTCGTCGCGCTCTACGGCATCCCGGACACCTCCTTCGTAGACAACGACGGCGACGGCTACAGCGGCACCGACGACGACTGTGACGACACCAACGCCGACATCAACCCCGGCGCCACCGAGACCCCGGGCGACTCCATCGACAGCAACTGCAACGGCGACGACGACACCTGATCAGCCCGTCGGCCAGGGCTCCTCGACCAGCTCAAAGCGCCCGAAGTCGAAGGGCCTTCCCGGAGCGCGCTCGGCGTGGACCAGGCGCTCCCGGAGCCCCTTGCGGCGGAGCTGATCGGCCCTGTACCAGCAGAAGGGCTGGTTTCCCCGCCTCCCCAGCGTGCTGTGGGCGGTGAAGGAGCAGCCCCCACGACACGTATCCGCGTAGTAGCAGGTGCGGCAGAAGCCCCACAGCTCGTCGGCGGTGCGGTCCCGGGCGAAGCGCAGCTCAGGGGCCTCCGCCCAGATCTGTGCGAGGGACAGCTCGCGCACGTTGCCGCCGACGTAGGGCGCGGTGGGCAGCGAGGGGCAGCCCTTGACCGTGCCGTCCGCCTCGATGCCGATGACCTGCTGGCCGGCGCGGCAGCCCATCCAGTGGGTCGGCTGCCCCCCGGGCCGGGACCGCAGGATCAGCTCGTGGGGGCCGAAGTAGCCGATGTTGTTGCCCGCGAAGACGTTGAACGGCGGCCTGCCCTTCACCCGGGGCTCGGCAGCCGCCGCGCGCTGGATGTCCGCGAGGGTCTCGACGATGTCAAGGACCTCCCAGGGCTGGACGATCCACTCCGGGCGGTCCGCGGCGCGCCCCATCGGCACGGTGAGCTGCACCTGCCAGGCGACGATGCCGTGGCCGCGCAGCTCGGCGCACAGCTCGGGGAGCTGGTGCATGTTCAGGCGGTTGATCTGGGTGTTCGCCGAGACAAGCAGGCCCTCCTCCCGGCCGGCGTCCAGGGCGCGGGTGGCCAGGCGGAAGCCGCCGGGCACGCCGCGGAGCCGGTCGTGGACCTCGGGCAGGCCGTCGATGGACACCCCGATGGCCGAGAGGCCGGCGCGCTTGAGGCGCCGGACCATGTCGCAGTCCACCGCGCGGCCGCCGGTCTGCATGGTCACCCGCACCCCTCGGTCGGCCATGAACGCTACGATCTCGTCAAGATCCGGTCGAAGGTAGGCCTCGCCGCCGATGACCGTCAGCTCCCGACAGCCGAGGTCCACCAGCGCCTCCCCCACCTCGAAGGCCTCCTGGGTGCTCAGCTCCTGCGTCCGGGCCAGCCCAGCCCGCGATCCGCAGTGCCGACAGGCCTGATCGCACTTGAGCGTCAGCTCCCACACCGCGTAGATCGGGCGCGGGGCGCTCCAGTCTTCACCTTCGAGGGTACGCGCGGCTCGGGTCACCCGCGCACCATACCCCAACCCCCTGTCTGCTGTGGGAAACTTGGTGGGCAGCGCACCTGCAGCGACGTATAGACGCACCGCTCACGCCTTGGAGGCAACCATGCGCACACTGCTGCTCCTGCTCGGAATCGTCGGCCTCTCCGTCGGATGTGGGGACAAGGACACCACATCCGGCGACGACACCAACGTCACCACGGACGACTCCGGCAAGGGAGAGGACTCCGAGACCGACACCGACCACTACGAGGACGACGGCCGCCTTCGGCCCGGCTACTGGGTGCTCAACGTCTCCACCGTGCCCAACGACACCTGCGGCTCGGGGGTGCTGCCCGGCCAGACCCAGCTCATGCAGGTCACCGAGGGCGGGGACGGCGGCCACCTCATCGACGAGGTCCAGCCGGTGGTGTACGCCGAGGAGGGCGGCGCGTTCACCGCCAACGGCGTGTCCCTTCGGTTCAGCCAGGAGGCCGACTGTCAGACCGAGGTCCGCATCGACGCCTCGGGCGATTTCTCCGACTTCGCCAACCTCACCCGCTACGGCCGCAACGAGATCTACAGCTTCGAGGGCGAGGACTGCGCGACCGTCGCCATCAACGGCGGGCAGCCCTGCAACATCGAGATCATCTTCACCGGCGCCTGGTACGGCGACGAGCCGCCCACCGAGTAGCCGCTACATCCGGTCCAGAGGGCGGATGCCGAGGAGCTGCATGCCAGCGCCCAGGACGCGGGCGCTGGCCTCGACGAGCGCGAGCCGGGTCGCGAGCGTCTCGCCCTCGGACCTGAGCACCGGGCAATCCCCGTAGAACCGGTTGAGGGCCTTGGCGACCCCGAACAGGTAGTCGCAGAGCAGGTTGGCGCGGTAGGTGCCCAGGGCAAGCTCCACCACCTCAGGGAAGCCCAGCAGCGCCACCGCCAGCTCCCGCTCCAGGGGGTGGGACGGCGTGAAGGCCACGAGGCTTCGATCCTGGATCTCCCCCTTCGACTGGATGTTTCGGCAGCGTGCGTAGGAGTACATCAGGAACGGCGCGGTGTTGCCGTCGAGAGAGATCATCTTGTCCCAGTCGAAGACGATGTTGGACTGGGGGTTCTGGGAGAGGTCGGCGTAGCGCACCGCGCCCACGCCCACGGCCTCGGCGATCTCGTCGCGCTCGTCCTCGGGGAGGTGGGGAGACTTCTCGTCCACCAGCACCCTGGCCCGGCGGTGGGCCTCGTCCAGCAGGTCCTTGAGGGTGATGACGCGCCCCTCTCGCGACGCCAGCTTGCCCTCGGGCAGGGTGAGCATCCCGAACCAGACGTGCTCCAGCTCCGGCTTCGTCCAGCCGGCCTTGCGGGCGGCGGCGAAGACCTGGCGGAAGTGGAGCTGCTGGGGGTGGGCGGTGACGTAGAGGATGCGCACCGGGTCCCAGGTCTGAATGCGCTCCTCGATGGTGGCGAGGTCGGTGGTGCCATAGAGCGCCGCGCCGTCGGACTTGCGGATGACCAGCGCGGTGTCCGCGAGGCCCTTGCCGTCGGCCTTCTCGAAGGGCACGACCACCGCGCCCTCGCTGTCTGCCGCCACCCCGGCGGCCAGCAGCTCGTCCACCAGGGACTGGAGTCGTTCGTTGTAGTGGCTCTCGCCGTAGACCACGTCGAAGGACACGTCCAGGCGCTCGTAGATCGTGTTGAACTCGATCATCGAGACGTCGATGAACTGGGACCACAGCGCCAGGTTCTCCGGGTCGCCGGACTGGAGCTTCGCGGTCTCCGCGCGGGCGAGGTCGTCGAGGGCGGGGTCGTCCTTGGCGGCCTCGTGGAACCTGACGTAGATGCGCTGCAGCTCGCCGATGGCGTCCGCGCGGAAGGCGTCGGGGTCCAGCCAGCGGTGCCAGGCCACGATGAGCTTGCCGAACTGGGTGCCCCAGTCGCCCAGGTGGTTGTCCGCGATGACCTCGTAGCCCACGAAGCGGTGCAGGCGCGCCAGGGCCTCCCCGATGATGGTCGAGCGCATGTGCCCGACGTGCATGCGCTTGGCGACGTTAGGGCTGGAGTAGTCGATGACGACGCAGCCCTCGCGGGCGGGAACGCCGAAGCGGGGCGCGTCGCACTGGGCGGCCAGGCGCTCGCCCAGCCAGGCGTCCCCCAGCCACAGGTTGAGGAAGCCGGGGCCGGCGACCTCGGTCCTGCCGATGGCGGGGTGGTCCGGCAGGTGCTCGGCCAGCAGCGCGGCGACGTCGCGGGGGGCCTTCCGCGCGGCCTTGGCCAGCTTGAACGCGCTGTTGGACTGGTACTCCCCGTGGCTGGGATCGCGGGTGGGCACCACGGGGGCGATGGCGGCGGGGTCGAGGCCGGCGGCCGAGGCCGCCTGCTGCAGCAAGCCGGTCAGCAGGTCTGGGATGGGGGTCACGCAGTCTCCCGGTCGAAAGCGTGGGGCTAACGCTCCGGGGGGGTGGAGTCCAGCCCGTCGCAGTACCGGTCCGCGTGGGCCACCAGCGCCGGATCGTCGGCGAACGCGGGCGCGCCCCCCGCCAGCGTGAGCGGGGTCCGGCCCACCTCGGCGCGCAGCGCGCAGAAGCGATCCCGGGGCATCGCAGAGATCGCGGCGAGCCACAGCTCCATCAGCGCGGCGTCACAGGGCGCGGGGTCCGGGAGGGCGCGGCAGGCCGCAGGGTCGACAGAGCGGCCGGCCGACTGCCTGGCGCGCAGCCACTCCCGCCAGAACAGCCGCGCGGCGTCGGGGGCGACCACGGTGACGGGCAGGCTGGCGAGCTGCGCGGCGGCCTCCGCCGGGTCCAGCAGCGCGGCGGCCTGGGCCTCGGCCCGGATCAGGTGGAAGCTGCACTCCCGGGCGAAGCGGGTGTCCCGGCAGCCCGCCATCGCCGCCTCCAGGTGCCCGTCCGCCAACACCGCCTCTGCCGTGAGGAACAAGCACTCCTCCCGCCACAGGCCCGCCGGCACCTGCGCGCAGGCCGCAGCCGAGAGCGCCCCCCGCGCCTCGATGGCCGCGACCGCGCACTCCCCCGCCCGCTCGGGCGTCGCCATGCCCTCGCACAGCGCCACCGCCCGCTCCAGGGAGAGCGACGGGTCGAGGGCGGCGCTGTAGCGCTCGGCCTCCCCGGGGCCGCCGCAGGCCACCGCGGCGAGGAGCAGCGCGGCGATCACGCCTGGCAGGAGCCGGGGGCCATGCCGCAGGTCCCGCACATCTCCGGCGCGGGCGCGGCGGCGGCCTTGGACGCGCCCATCGCGTAGCCCCCGGTCACCGAGAGCACGCGGCTGAGCGCGCCGACGCCCCGCTCCGGGCCCTCCAGGGCGCAGTCGTCGCCGCAGGTCGCCGGGTCGGGGGCGCCGGCCCCCTGCAACACCTCGATGGTCCGGTCACAGCGGGCGCAGCGATACTCGTAGAGGGGCATGGTGACTCCAGGGACGCCGATGGGCTACCCTCCCCCATGGTAACGCCGGGATCGACGTGATGCTGCTGGCTCTGCTGACCGCCTGCGCCCTGGGCGTCGACGGCCCTGCGCCGCCCGGCACCCCCGCCGTTCAGGCCCGAGAGCACATCGACCACGCCCGCCACGCTGCGGACGACCTGGTCGATGACGTCGTGGAGATCGAGGATCTGGGCGCGGGTCTGCGGGCGGGCACGGTGCCCCCCGGGGAGGCGGTGCCGAAGATGCGCGCGGCGCTGGAGGCCGCCCGCAGCGACCAGGCCAGGCTCGACGAGCAGCTCGATGCCGCCCGACGTGAGCTGTCCGGCTCACCGTAAGGGGTGTTGACATTTCCTTGCCAAGCCCGGAGAGGCGACGCTATCGTTCCGCGAGACCCCCCCCGGGAGGAGACCCGATGCGTTCCAGCCCCCTCAGTGACCTGATCCGCCTGTCCATCCTGACCCTGCTCGGCACCGGCCTCTCGCTCGGCTGCGGCGACAAGGACACCGATGACAGCGCCGCCACCGACGACACCTCCGCCGAAGGCGACGCGGACACCGACACCGACAGCGACGCGGACGCCGACAGCGACAGCGACACCGACCTCAGCTTCGCCTCCGACGTCGAGCCGATCATCCAGGGCAACTGCAGCCCCTGCCACACCTCGAACACCAGCGGCGGCCTGAGCATGGCCTCCGGCGCCGGCTACGGCAACCTGGTCGACGTGCCCTCGGGCGAGGCGATGGGCATGGACCGCGTCGAGCCGGGAGACCCGGGCAACAGCTACATGTGGCGCAAGCTCGAGGGCACCCACAACGAGGCCGGCGGCTCCGGCGACCGGATGCCCAAGAACGGCACCATGTCCCAGGGCGACCTCGACATCATCGAGCAGTGGATCTCGGGCGGCGCGAACCCCTGATCCGGCGCGGCAGACCCCGCTCGCTCCCCCGTCCCCCCCGGTGACATGCCGGGGGTCTCCCCACCCGACTCCCCAACACGAAAGGTAGGCTTCGCATGGCCAAGATGCGCCTTCTTCCCACGGTCTCCGTGTTCACCCTCGGCCTGCTCCTCGCCGGCTGCGGTGACAAGGACGCCGACGACTCCAGCACCACCGATGACACCAGCGTCAGCAGCGACGACGAGGACGGCGACGGCGTGACCGTCGCGGACGGCGACTGCGACGACTCCGACCCCACGGTCTCCCCCAACGCGACCGAGACCCCCTATGACGGGGTCGACAACGACTGCAACGAGGCCACCCCCGACGATGACCTCGACGGGGACAGCTTCAACCAGGCCGATGACTGCGACGACAACAACGCCAACATCAACCCGGGCGCCAACGAGATCTGCGACGAGATCGACAACAACTGCGACGGCTCCGTGGATGAGGGCGCCACGGACACCTTCTACCAGGACAGCGACGGCGACGGCTACGGCAGCGACGACGTCACCCAGGAGGCCTGCGCCGCCCCCACCGGCTACGTCGAAGAGGGCGGCGACTGCGACGACGGCGACACCGCCTACAACCCCGGCGCCACCGAGAACGACTGCACCGACCCCAATGACTACAACTGCGACGGCTCGGTGGGCGCGGTGGACTCGGACGGGGACGGCTTCTTCGCCTGCGAGGAGTGCGACGACACCGACGCCACCGCCTTCCCCGGCGGCACCGAGGTCTGCGACGACGTCGACAACGACTGCGACGGCACGGTGGACGACGGCGTCACCACCACGTTCTACCGCGACGCCGACAGCGACAGCTACGGCGACCCCGACTCCACCCAGGAGGACTGCTCGGCGCCCTCCGGCTACGTCAGCAACGACGAGGACTGCGACGACACCGACGGCAACATCAACCCCGACGCGGACGACGACTACCCCGACGGCGTGGACGACGACTGCGATGGAACCGCCGACGACGAGGTGCCCAGCTACACCTCCTCGGACATCCAGTCGATCATCAACAGCAGCTGCGCCGGCTGCCACACCAGCGGCGGCACCAGCGGCGGCCTGAACATGGACAGCTTCTATTCGAGCACGGTGAACGTGCGCTCGGGCGGGGTGTCCACGATGGACTACATCGAGCCCGGCGACACCGCCACCAGCTACATCTGGCACAAGCTCAACGGTACCCAATCCAGCGTCGGTGGCTCCGGGAGCCGCATGCCGCGCAACGGCAGCATGAGCTCGTCGGACCTGCAGACCATCGAGATCTGGATCCTGACGGGCGCCACCCAGTAGCCCACGGAGGTTGAGGGTCCACGACCGGCGTCCGGGTCGTGGACACCTCGACGGCGATATTATCTGAACATCAGATTCTCGACCGCCTGATGGAGCCGCTGGACCCGCTGCAGCAGCACGCGGAAGTCCAGCCGCTCCATCCGGTCGTCCGGGGTGCCGTGGTAGGGCTCCGCGCTGCTCTGGAGGTGCAGGTGCCGCAGCTTTCCGCCGCCGTAGCTGATCTGCGTCTCCACCGGCCGCAGCTCCTCGGACCCGGAGAGCGGCCCCAGGGTGAGCACGGCGGTGGTGTGCTCCAGCGGGACCGCTGGCGCGCGAAGGTAGGCGTCGAGGCCGTCGGGCTCGGGCCACACGCAGAACACCAGCGTGTGCTCGGGCTTGCCGGGCAGGTCGTAGGCCTTGGCCAGGGAGATCAGCGCGGCGATGCTGCTGGCCGAGCGGTCGGCGCCGTTGTCCTGATCCAGGGCCGCGACGACCAGGGCGCGCCCGCTGCGCCCATCCTTCTGCATGCAGAGGTTCCGGCCGGCCCCGGCCGGGCGGGTGGCCCCGTCGCCGAAGGCCGGCAGGGTCTTCATCTGGTCGAGGCGCTGCTCGATGATGGCCAGCCCCTCGTCGTAGGCCGGGCGCCCGGGGTGGCGGTCGCCGAGGGCCACCAGGGCCCAGACGTCCCGCTGGAGGTCCTCCTGGGAGATGGACTCGGCCCCCCCCTTGGGCAGCTCCACGCCCAGCATCTCGGCGGGGCAGCCGACCAGGAGCCCGAGCAGCAGGACCGCGATCATCGATCAGCGCATAACCCGGTGGGGAGGCCGTAGGCTCGGGCAGCGGCGCGGTCGACGTCCCCCTGGTCGCCGCCTCGGGCGGCCTCGGCCAGCTCCACCAGCGGCCCCCTCGGCCAGGGCAGCCGGTGCAGCTCCACCGCCTTCACCCGCACCGCCGGGAAGCGGGCCCCGTACCAGGCGTTGACCGGCGCGCTGTTGAGCAGCCCGCAGAGGGCCCACACGTCCCCCTCCCCCTGGGACACGTAGCAGGAGTCCAGCGGGAAGCGCCGCTCGGTGTCCACGGACGCGCGCAGCACCCGCCCCGAGGCGCCGGCCAGAACGACCTTGGCGGGCACGTCGAACAGCCCCGCCCACTTGGGCGCGACGTAGGGCCGGGCGTCGAGCATGGCGCGCGGGTCGTAGCGCACCCACTCCCCCCGGTCCACGATGGACCAGCGGTGTACGTCCCGCCCCCTGCAGGTCCGCCGATCGCCAGCGCCGGGCGTGCCGCGGTGGACCCACTCCGCGTAGCTGCCGCAGACCACGCCCATGCGCAGGGCCCAGCGCTCCCCGAGGGTCCCCTGCCCTTCCAGCTCCACGGGGTCCTCCAGGGGGAGCAGGCCGTCCACCGCACGCACCGCGCCGTTGAGCGCGAGGCCCTCGGAGGAGAGATGACCCCGGCGGCGACGGGCCTCGGGGCGGAAGACCACCGCCACCGTGCCCACCTCGGCGCCGAAGCTGTCGCGGGGCAGCCCGGCGAGCAGATCGAGGGGGGCGTCCAGGACGCACCGCCGGAGGGCCGCGAACGAGGCCATGGAGAGCCAGGTGTCCGCGACCACGACAGCGACCCGCCCGCCGCTCAGGGCCAGCATGCGCTCGATGAACGGGGCGTAGAGGTCGCTCTTGTCGGTGGCGGTGGCGTAGCGGGCCCAGACCCGGGCGCGCTGGGCTGCGGGCATGGCCTGCGGCCGCACATAGGGCGGGTTGCCCACGACCAGCTCGGCGACGCCCTGCTCCTGGCCCTCCAGGGCGTCCCGGCAGCGCAAACGGACCGCGACCCCGGCCGCCGCGCAGACCTCCCGGGCGGCGTCGACGGCGGAGGGGTCCACGTCCCAGCCCTCCAGCCGAGCCCCGGGCCAGCGCCGGCCGGCAGCCACCAGCCAGCGCCCATCCCCGCAGGCCGGGTCCAGCACCGAGTCCGGTGGGCCGCCGACCTCGTCCAGCACCGCCTCCACGAGCCACCAGGGGGTGAGCCACTGGCCCAGGCGCTTGCGCTGCCGGGGGGTGCGGGCGGCCTCCCAGGCGCGGCCGGGGGCGAGGAAGGCGGGCTCCACTCAGACGTACCCGTGGTCGCGGAACCAGCGCACCGCCTTCTCGACGGAGACCTCCAGCGGGGTCTGCGGCACGCCCAGCTCGCGGATCGCGCGGGCCCCGCTGCGGTAGCGGGCCTGGGCCATCGAGCGCAGCACGTAGCGGTCCAGGCCGGCGAAGCGGTGGGGGTCGACGCGGCTGCCCACCGCCCCGGCGAACCCGGCCAGCTCAGCGGCGGCGCGCGGCAGGGGCAGCACCGGGGGGCGCTGGCCCGTGACCCGCGCGATGATGTCCATGAACTCCCGGTAGGCGTGGTTCTCGTTGCCCAGCAGGTAGCGGCGCCCGGGGGCGCCCCTGTCCACCGCGAGCAGGTGCCCGGCCGCGCAGTCGTCGGCGTCCTGGAAGCACTTGCCGCCGCGCGGGTACACCGGCACGAAGCGCTTGCACATGGTCAGCACCAGCGCCCCGGAGGTGGGCTTGATGTCCCAGGCCCCGATGATGTAGTCGGGGCAGACGATGACGGTCTCCAGCCCCCGGGGGATGTAGCCGCAGACCAGCGCCTCGGCGGCCCGCTTGGTGTCGTGGTACCAGCGCAGCGGCCCATCGGATCCGTAGATCTCATCGAGATCACGGAAGGGCGTCTCCTCATCGCCGGGGTCGTGTCGGGGTCCGAAGCCCACGGTCACCGAGGAGGAGCACAGGAGCAGCCGGCGCACCCCGGCGGCCAGGGCGGCGTCGCACAGCGCCCGTGTGCCGTCGACGTGCACCGCCTGCATCAGCGCGCGGCCCCTGGGCGAGGGGTCGAACACGCCGGCCAGGTGGTAGACCGCCTCCACCCCGTCGAGGGCCCGCTTGAGGGCCTCCGGGTCGGAGAGCGAGGCGGTCACCAGCGTGACGTCGAGCCCCTCCAGGCACAGGCGCGGCGAGCTGTCCCGCACCAGGCAGGCGACCTCGTCCCCGCGCGCCAGCAGGTGCCGGACGACGTTGGCGCCGATGAAGCCGGTGCCGCCGGTGACGAGGACCTTCATGGGGAGATTGGCCGACTCAGCGGTTCCGGACGAAGATCTCCTTGGAGATGATCAGCCGCTGGATCTGGCTGGTGCCCTCATAGATCTGGAAGATCTTGGCGTCCCGCATCAGCTTCTCCACCGGGTACTCCTTGGAGTAGCCGTAGCCGCCGTAGACCTGGACCGCGTCGGTGGCGACCTTCATGGCCATGTCGGCGCAGAAGGCCTTGGCGTAGGCGGCCTGGCGGGTGTTGCGCTTGCCGGCGTCCTTGAGCGACCCGGCCTGCCAGCACAGCAGCCGGCCGGCGTCGATGTTCATGGCCATCTCGGCGATCATGAAGGCGATGGACTGGTGGGCGGCGATGGGCTTGCCGAAGGTCTTGCGCTCCGTGGCGTACTGCGCGGCGTGCTCCATCGCCGCGCGGGCCAGGCCGACCGCCGCGCAGGCCACCGCCGGGCGGGTGTAGTCGAAGGCGGCCATGGCCAGCTTCCAGCCGTCGCCCTCGCGGCCGACGACGTTGGCCGCGGGCACCTCGACGTCCTCGAAGGTGATGCCGCGGGTGTCGCTGGCCCGCTGGCCCATGTTCCACTCCTTCTTGCCGACGATCACGCCGGGCCAGTCCCGCTCGACGATGAACGCGGTCATCCCGCCCCGGGCCTTCTTCTCGGCGTCGGTCAGGGCGACGACGAAGTACCAGTCGGCCACGCCCGCGTTGGTGATCCACATCTTGGAGCCGTTGAGCACGTAGGTGTCGCCCTTGCGCACGGCGGTGGTCTTGAGGCCCTGGACGTCGGAGCCCGCGCCCGGCTCGGTGACCGCGTAGGCGCAGAGGCTGTAGTTCTCGGTCATCGGGGCGAGGTATTTCGCCTTCAGCTCGTCGGAGGCGCCGATGATGACGGGCTGCTGAGCGAGGCCGTTGGCCTCCATCGCCGTGCCGATGCCGGTGCAGCCCCAGGCCAGCTCCTCGGCGATGAGCAGGCCGTCGAGGGCGCTCAAGCCGAAGCCGCCGTTCTCCTCCTCGATGTGGGTGTTCATCAGCCCCAGCTCGTGGGCCTGGCGGAGCACCTCGTGGGGGTACTCGCCGGTCTCGTCGTGGTGCGGGGCGGCCGGACGGATGACGTCGCGGGCGAACTCGTGGGCGAGCTGGCGGAGCTGCTCCTGCTCTTCGGACAGCTCAAAGGACACGGACATGGGGGCTCCCGAGGTTCAAGAGGGGACGATGGGTCAGGGAATGTAATCGGTGAGGGCGCGCTTCCCCACCACCCGCCCGGCGACGTTGGGGATGACATCCCAGGTCCAGTCGGAGGGGCGCGCCCAGGCGCCGGGGGCGAACGCGTCGAGGGCGACCGCCACCGCCTCGCCCAGGGGCAGCTCCACGCCGGTGTGCATCTTGACGGCGACGCCGAGGCCCCGCTCGGGCAGGGCGATGCAGTAGAGGGCCTGGGCGCCGATCTTGGTGATCATGCGCTCCCGGCGGCCGCCGGCCATGTCCTCGTCCAGCTTGCCCGTGCCCGAGATGAGGTGCGGCCAGGCCTCCATCGCCCGCCCGATCCGCCCCAGCACCGGATCGCCGTCGCCCAGGGCGGCCCGCCCGAGGGTGGCCCAGGCCCGGGCGAAGCCGTCGATGGGCATGCCGAAGGTGGGCACGCCGCAGCCGTCCACCCCGGCGGCGGGGGCGTGGCCGCACAGGCCGACCACGGCGTCCCGGATGCGCCGCTGGAGGGGGTGCTCCGGGTCGCGGTAGTCGCCGGTCCAGCCCTGGGCGGCGCTGGCGGCCAGCATGTAGGTGTGCTTGCCCGAGCAGTTGTTGTGGATGTCGGTGACCTCGCCGCCGCCGCGGATCAGGGCCCGGTACGCCCCGTCGAAGCTGGGGGGGTGGGGCGCGCAGGCCAGCGCGGACTCGGGCACGCCGAAGCGGGCCAACATGCCCCGCACCAGGCGGATGTGCTCGATCTGCCCGGCGTGGGAGGCCGCGCCGATGGCGATCTGCTCGGCGCTGAGGTCGTCAGTGGCCACGCCGGCCTGGGCCAGGGCCTCCAGGGAGCAGCGGAGCTGGAAGGGCTTGGCCGCCGAGCGCCAGCAGGCCGAGACCTCCGGGCCCATCCACCGGACCACGCGGCCCTCCGCGTCGACGGCGACCGCCGAGAAAGGGTGGATGGACTCGACCTGTTCGCCTCGGGTCAGCGCGATCGCGGGCATCGAAACCCTCCGGGAAGGACGCGCATCCTAACTGGCCGCGCGCGGCGAGGTGATTAAAGGACCACTACATCCGTGGAGCCGACATGACTGAGTTGATCGTCGACACCCTGCCCACGCCCAACCCCGACGCCTTGATGTTCAAGGTCGAGGTCCCGCTCGTCGAGCGGGGCACCTACGAGTACAGCTCGGCGGACAAGGCCGCGGGCTCGCCTCTGCCCGCGCGGCTGTTCGGCCTCAGCGGCGTCGAGCAGGTGCTCGTCACCTCGCGCTTCGTCACGGTGAACAAGCTGGCGGAGTACGGTTGGCCCGAGCTGGTGCCGGCCATCAAGGGCCTCATCCGGGCGCACGTCTCCTCCGGCGAGCCCGCCATCGCCGAGACCGAGGCCGTCGAGGCCCTGGACACCAGCTCGCCGCTGGCCGCCCAGATCGCCCAGCTCATCGACGAGGACATCCGCCCGGCGGTGGCGATGGACGGCGGAGATGTCCAGTTCGTCGGCATCACGGACGATCACATCGTGCAGGTGCGCCTCATCGGCTCCTGCTCCACCTGCCCCAGCTCCACGGCCACCCTGGCGATGGGCATCGAGCGGATGATCGTGGAGGAATTCCCTGATGTGCAGGGCGTGATCCAGGTCTGAGCGGCCCCGCCGACAGGGGGAGGGCCGGGCCCCCGGCTTGAAACCCCCCGTCAACTCAGTGTCATAATGCCTGACGGAGATGAGACGCTCGCGGCGCTTGGGCCGCGGGACACGCCGCCAGGAACGACACCATGCCGCTGATCCTCGCCCTCGCCCTCGCGACCGGCTGCCTGAAGCCCAACGACGCCGACGACGACTCCGGCTCCATCGGCCCGGACATCGACGTCAGCCCCGAGGCCCTCGAGTTCGGAGAGGTGAACCAGCTCTCCGAGTCCACCGCCCAGTTCACCATCACGAACCTGGGCGACGAGGACCTCACCGGCACGCTGGCCCTCGACGGCGCCGGCCCCTTCGAGATCAGCACCAACATGCTCTCCCTGGGCACGGGCGCGTCGATGACCGTCGACGTCACCCTGACCGCCACCGACCACGGCAGCTTCGCCAACGGCGTGACCATCGAGAGCAACGACCCGGACGAGTCCCTGGTGCGGGTCAGCCTGAGCGCCACCGTCCTGGAGGACAACGACGGCGACGGCTTCGGCCCCGACGAGGACTGCGACGACGACGACGCCAACGCCTACCCCGGCAACACGGAGATCTGGTACGACGGCGTGGACGGCGACTGCGCCGGTGACGACGACTTCGACGCCGACGCGGACACCTTCCAGTCCGACGAGCACGGGGGCACCGACTGCGACGACGCCGACCCCGACGTCTACCCGGGCGCCGACGAGACCTGGTACGACGGCGTGGACAGCGACTGCGACAACCGCAACGACTACGACGCCGACGAGGACGGCTACGCGTCGGACGACTACGGCGGCGACGACTGCGACGACGACGACGCCGACATCAACCCCGGCACCCTGGAGAACCAGGACGACGGCCTGGACAACGACTGTGACGGCTCGGTGGACGAGGACCTCTCCGGCGACGACGTCGACGGCGACGGCTACTCCGAGCTGGACGGCGACTGCAACGACCAGGACGCCACCATCAACCCGGGGGCGTCCGAGATCTGGTACGACGGCACCGACCAGGACTGCGACGACCTCAGCGACTACGACGCCGACCTCGACACCGAGGACAGCGACGCCTACGGCGGCGTGGACTGTGACGACACCGACGCCTCGGTCAACACCAGCGCCGTCGACGTGCCCTACGACGGCGTCGACCAGGACTGTGACGGCGCCAGCGACTACGACGCCGACCTCGACGGCTACGACTCCGTCGACTACAGCGGCGACGACTGCGACGACCTCAACGCCTCCATCCACCCGAACGCGACCGAGATCTGGTACGACGGCGTGGACCAGGACTGCGCCCAGGACGACGACTACGACGCCGACGCCGACACCTACCAGTCGGACGCCTACGGCGGCACCGACTGTGACGACAACGCGCGCAACACCTACCCCGGCGCCACCGACATCTGGTACGACGGCGTCGACGCGGACTGCGGGGGCAACAGCGACTACGATCAGGACGGCGACGGCGAGGACAGCGACACCTACGGCGGCGTGGACTGCGACGACACCGACAGCGACATCAACACCTCTGCCGACGAGACCTGCGACGGCGTCGACCAGGACTGTGACGGCACGATCGACAACGATCCGACCGACGGCACCACCTACTACGCCGACACGGACACCGACACCTACGGCGACCCCAACAACACCCAGGCGGCCTGCTCCCAGCCCACCGGGTATGTCAGCGACGACACGGACTGTGATGACAACGACGCGGCGACGCACCCGGGCGGGACGGAGGTCGGGTATGACCTCACGGACAATGACTGTGACGGGAGCGTGGACAACATGGACGCGGCGACCGAGGCCATCAACACCGTCGTCGGTTCAGCCAACCGGCAGGCGCTCGCCAGCAGCCTCTGGATGGGCGCGGACCTGAACGCCGACGGCGATCCTGAGCTGATCATCGGCTCGCCGCTGGACAACTACTTCTACACGGATGGTGGCGCCGCGGTCTTCTTCGACGCGGATGTGCTGGGCACCGACGTCTCCACAAACGCCTCATACTCGCTCCTGGCCGGCAAGGCCTCAGGGGACCAGGCGGGCACCAACGTCCTGGTCCTCGGCGACATCGACGGGGATGGCAACACGGAGCTCGCGATGTCCGCGCCCTTCAGCGGCGAGTACGCCACGACGGGGGGGGCCGTGTGGATCTTCGACATGGGGAGCGGCACCGGCAACGACTCCGGGGCGAGCGCGGTGGTGGAGGAAGGCGCTCTATATGGCTCCTCATCCGGTGACGAGTTCGGCACCACCATCGCCGCAGGCGACATGGACGGTGACGGGGACACGGATCTTGCCGGTGCGGCTCCGCCCTCGTCCGGTACGCGCGGGAAGCTCTTCGTGTCCCTGTTCTCTGACGGCTACAGCACGGCCTTCGACGAGGCCAACAGCTTCGCGAGCGTCCGGCTCCGTGGAAACGGCAGCGGCGACTACCTCGGGTCGGCGGTGATGCTCGACGCTGACCTGACGGGCGATGGATATGGTGACCTCGTCGCCTGCTCCAGCGCGAACAACTCCAGCACCGGGCGATGCTGGCTCGTGGTGGGTTCGGCGACCGTGAGCTATGCCAACGACTACATCCCGACCATCGACACCGCCTCCTTCACGGGCAGCGCGACAGGCGACGCCCTGGGCGCCGGACAGCACACGCTCACGGCGTTTGACGCCAACTCAGACGGGCAGGTCGACCTCGTCCTCGGCGCACCGGGCTACGACGGCACCACCACCGACGGCGGCGCGGCGGTCATCTACTTCGGCGGCAGCGGGCTCTCCGGGAACTACGCGTTCACGGACGCGGACGTCACCATCACGGGCGACGGTGCCCTCGGCACAGCGCTGCGGGGTGGTCACGACGTCGACGGCGACTCTGTCGAGGATCTGCTCCTGGGCGCCCCGACCGGCGGCGACTCGGCCCAGGGCGTGGCCTACTTCATCTCCGGCGGCCTGTCTTCCAGCGCGACGCTCGCGCTCCCCGGCGATGAGACCGCGAGTTGGGCCGGAGACACCGCCGACGACCTGTTCGGCAGCGCGATCAGCCCGCTGTTCGACATCGACGGAGACGGTACGGACGATCTCGCGATCTCCGCGCCCGGAAATGATGACGCTGGGAACAACACCGGCAAGGTGTACGTCCTTCCCGCCTACTGATC
>JACKEV010000005.1 GCA_020632795.1 Alphaproteobacteria bacterium | reverse complement strand
CGAGCACGACGGGCCGGGCCAGCGGGCGATCCTTGGCGATCTGCACGCACATGGGGGCCACGCGGCCGCTCTTCACGTGGGTCGCCGAGCCCACCGCCGCGATCCAGTTCCAGGCCTGCACGCCGCGCTGGTGGCCCAGAGTGCGGTCGAAGGTGCCCAGGCTGCCCGTCGGCAGCGCGTGCACGTGCTGCCCGATGACCAGGCTGCCGTGCTCCAGGCGCAGCGCCCCGTAGAACTGCAGGCTGCCCCGCCCCCGGTGGAAGCGGGTGACGTGGTGGAAGGTGGGCCCCACCGCCCGCGTCGCCGCGCCGCTCAGGCGCAGGTCCTCCACGTTGAGCGAGAACTCGAAGCGCTCGCCGTCCGCGGACACGCGGATGAAGGAGTGGGTGTCGGGGTCGCTGAAGCAGCGCCCGTCCTCGCTCACTTCCACGCTGTTCTGGGGCAGCAGCTTGGAGAGCGAGCCGTGGCGGAACTGCCCCGTGCGCTTGTCGGCGATCAGCAGCGCCACGTTCCCGGCCTTCACGAAGTCCGCGATGTTGCAGACGATGAAGCGCTCCGGCGTGTCGATCGACAGGTGCAGCCAGCGGTGCAGGGCGATGGAGAAGGCGCTGGACTGGTCCAGGTTCAGCTCGCCGTCGAAGGACTCGAACCAGCCGGCGTTGTAGGTGCCGTCGTCCGCGATGAGGCGGTCGGGGCCGGGCCGGCGGGTGAGGTAGTCGATCCCGAGATCGAGGGTCTCAGGTGTCCTCCCGATGAGGACGTCGCCGCGGTCGATGAGTCTGGGCATGCTCAGAGTTTAGCCGACAGGGGCGTCAGCGGCACCGAGGCAGATGGACCCGCCCGCGCGGCGATGGGTGGGAGGGAAGTGAGGTCAGGGAACCGAGTGTCGCCGCGCGGACGGGCCCTTCATCGCTACTGACACCTGTAGTCCGCGAGATCGTCCCTGCTTGCGCGGCCCCGCCTGAGGCGCTGCTATGTTCGAGCCCGGCAGGGTTCAACACACGGGAGTCCTCACATGTCCCCCCAAGCCACCGCTCTGAGCCTCGCGCTCCTGCTCGCCCTCGGCGCCTGCGGCGACAAGCCGGAAGACAGCACGCCCAGCGACGACAGCAGCAGCGCCGACGACAGCTCCAGCGCGGACGACACCTCCTCGAACGGCCTGCCCGAGCTCACCGGCAGCTACCCCGACTGCACGGGCCCCGACGACACGGGCCAGGAGTGCTGCGTCGACGCCTACGCCATGGCCCCCGAGAACGGGAGCTGCCCCGAGGCCTCCACGGTCGACGCCAGCGCGCTCAGCGGCCAGAGCCTGGGCTCGGGCTCCTGCCAGTGCAGCCCCGTCGAGGGGCCCTACGCCGCGCCGAACGGCGGCAGCGACTGCTACTACACCGTGGGCATCCAGGGCTGCGAGGGCCGCCCCATGGTCATCGCCGGCCAGATCCGCAGGTCCGGGCTCGTCCGGGGCGCGGCGGGCTGGTCGCGTGCCTGAGGGCCTGGGCGCGCTCAAGGAGGCCGTCGACGCCCTGGACCCCGCGCTGCGCGAGCGCCTCGCGCAGCGCTGGGCCACGGCGGCCCTCGATGAGCACGCCTCCATCGCCTCCTTCTCCCGCTTCTCCCTGCACCTGCAGGCCGTGGGCGCGCCCCCGGAGCTGCTCGTCGGGGCCCACAAGGCCGCCCTGGACGAGCTGGAGCACGCCCGGCTCTGCTTCACCCTGGCCTCGGTCTACGCGGGGGAGCCCCTCTCCCCGGCCCCGCTGGACCTCTCCGGGGACCTGCTGGGCCCCCTGACCCTGCCGGCCATCACCGCCGCCGCCGTGCTGGAGGGCTGCGTGGGCGAGACCGTCGCCGCCCTGGAGGCCGCCACCGCCGCCCAGGGCGCCGAGGCCCGGGCCGTGCGCGAGGCCCTGCAGACCATCGCCGGGGACGAGGCCCGCCACGCCCAGCTCGCCTGGCGCTTCGTGCAGTGGGCTCTGGCCGAGGGTGACCCCGAGGTCGAGGCCGCCGCCCGCCAGGCCTTCCAGCACGCCTTGGGCGCCGACCCCGGCCCCGAGCCCGCCCCGGGCCCCGAGGACGCGGCCCTGGCCGCCCACGGCAAGCTCTCCGAGGCCGCGCGCTACCGCGTGCGCCGCGAGGCCGCCCAGGCCGTGCTGCCGCCGGCGATCCGCGCCTTGTTCAAGGACCAGACGCTCCGCCTCGGCGGCAGGATCGCGTTGGCGA
>JACKEV010000049.1 GCA_020632795.1 Alphaproteobacteria bacterium | reverse complement strand
GGCGGGGCGGCCACCGGGCCGAGCAGGCCAGGTTGCGCGCCGACCGGGGCGCTCGGGTAGCCGAGGCCCACGTTGTAGGCGGGGCGCGGCGTCGGGCCCACCGGTGCGTACCCCCGCAGGGGATCGGGGGCCTGCACCGGGGTGGGGACCCGGGGCAGCGGCATCGGGGGGACTCGGAGGTGCCGCGCGTCCACATAGTCGGAGGGGCAGGTGAGCACCGCGCGCTCGACCGCGTTCTTGAGCTCCCGGACGTTGCCCGGCCAGTGGTACTCCTGCAGGCGCGCCTGCGCCGCGTCGGTGAAGTGCCGGGCCGGGCGCCGGTGGTGCCGGGCCTCCTTGGTCAGGAACATCTGGGCCAGGGGCACGATGTCCCCCACCCGCTCCCGCAGCGCGGGCAGGCGCAGCTGGATGACATTGAGGCGGTAGAGGAGGTCGGCCCGGAAGGTGCCCTGGCGGGCCATCTCGTCCAGGTCGCGGTTGGTGGCGGCCACCACCCGCACATCCACCTCCACCGGCAGGTCGGCGCCCACCGGGATGATGCGCCCCTCCTCGAGGACCCGGAGCAACTTGGCTTGCGCGGGCAGGGGCATGTCCCCGATCTCGTCCAGGAAGAGGGTGCCCCCGTCGGCGGCGGCGATGCGGCCGCCGCGGACCTGGGTGGCCCCGGTGAAGGCGCCCGCGGTGTGCCCGAAGAGCTCGTCTTCGATGAGGGACTCGGGGACCGCGGCGCAGTTCAGGGCCACGAAGGGCCCGGTGCCGCGCTCGGAGGCGGCGTGGATCGCGTGAGCGAAGAGCTCCTTGCCGGTCCCGGTCTCGCCGGTGACCAGCACCGTGCAGTCCGAGGGGGCGATCTGCTGGGCCAGCTCGATCTGCTCGAGGAGCACCGGGTCGGCGCCCTGGATCGGGGCCGCGTAGGCCTGCCGCCACTGCTCGAGCTCGTCGCGGGCCGCGCTGCAGTGGGCGTCCAGGAAGTCGCGGAGGTCCTCGGGGCGGACCGGCTTCTCGAACACGGTGGCGGAGCCGTTCTGCATGGCCCGCACCACGTTGGTGCACTGGGCCACCCCGGTCATCACGCAGGCCACCTCGGCCAGGCCCTGACGGAGCGCCCACTCCACCAGCTCGGAGCCGTCGCCGTCGGGCAGCATGAGGTCGACGATCGCGAAGCGCACCGGGCGGGCCTTGAGCAGCGTCCGGGCCGCCTCGACCGCGTGGGCCACCACCACGTCGTAGCCGTGGCGGCGCAGGTCGCGCGCGATCATCTTGGCCAGGGACACCTCGTCGTCGAGCACGAGCACGGTGCGATCGTCCGCTCGGCTGAACCCGGGCTGCTCACCTGACCGCTGGCTCGTCATACCTGGCAGCCTCCTCTTCGGCGGGAGGGGCACGCGCCTTTAATCATTGCAGACCCCGCCCGAGATGCCAGGTGGGCGCGATCCGATTCGGCGCGAGGTCGCCCGAAAAGCCCGGGGACGCACCTCGACCGACACGGGGCTGCACCGACCGTCGAGGGTGGCGAGTGGAGAAACACCGTGCTCCGCCGACAGA
>JACKEV010000048.1 GCA_020632795.1 Alphaproteobacteria bacterium | reverse complement strand
TGTCTCGTGGTTGTCGTCCACGAGGAGCTGCCCGTAGAACGGGTGCGACGCCACCCGGTGGGCCATGTCGATGACCCCGTCCGTGGTGGCCGGCCGGGTGCGCAGCAGCGGGGCGAGGTCGAGGGTGTCGCCGAGCTTGTCAAGTGAGGTTGCGGTGCCGAGCGAGAGCACGCGCTCTACGCCGTCCAGCTCCTCGAGCACGCGGCCCAGCTCCAGCACCGCGTTGATGGTCTCGACGTCGAAGACGGTGCCGCCGGGCTCCCGCAGCCCCACCACCACCGCCTCGCCGATCTCGTACTCCCGGTTGATCTTCTCGTAGAACGCCCAGGACTCGGTGCCGGCCAGGTAGGCCTCGGGGCTGGGGTCGACCTCTACCGCAAGCGCGCCTGCGGCCGAGCCCGCGAGGAGCACCGCGCACAGGAGCAGGGTGGCCCGCGGGTGCTCCAGGCACCACTGGGCGCCATCCCGGATCCGGCGCGAGTAGTTGCGGCTACCGAAGCTCATCGAAGGGCCTAGCTCACCACACGGAGACGGGGTCCGGGATCGGACGGTGGGGGCGTCCCGGCCGTCCGATACACCTCGACCCGGCGGTAGATGGCCGCCCGGTCCACCGCCCTGGCCCGGGCGGATGCGGCCTCGTCCAGGGCCAGCCCGAGGTCGGCCGGGACCTTGCCCCAGGCCTCGTTCGAGTACACCAGCACCGGGGCGCCTGGCCCCAGGCGCGCCACGAGGGCCTCGAGGAGCTGCCGCCGGGCCGGCTCGGCCAGGTAGTCGACCACGTTGGAGAGGTAGGCGCCGTGGTGGCCGCCGGGCGCCTCGTCGAGCGGGAGCGGGGCGCCGGGCTCGCTCGCCACCACCCGGACCCGGGACGCGGCGGAGCGGAGCCCGTCGAAGGCCCCCGGCCGCAGGTGCGGAGGGAGGAGGCGCTCGGGCAGGGCCTCGTCGCGCGGCCGGACCAGATAACCGAAGAGGGGGCTGTCCCCCAGGCCCGCCGCCACCAGGCCCTCGAGGTACTGCAGGGGAGCGCGGTTGAGGGCCTTGGGGTACTCCGAGGCCGCCCACTCGGGGGCGGGAAAGAACAGGTTCACCCGCCCGCCCAGCTGGGCGAGGGCCGCCTCCAGCCACCCGCGCCGGGCGTGCGCGCGGAACACCGCGGCCCGGGCCTCGGGGGTCGGCCCGAAGAGCAAGGTCTGTTGCGCCTCGGTCGGCACCAGCCGCGCGAGGGCCCACATGAACGCGGCGAAGAACGCGGCCTGGCGGTCGGCGTGGAAGAGGCCCTCCATCAGCCAGCGGCGGCGGGGCGCCCACCACCCCCGGGCGCCCTCGGGCAGGCCCCTCAGGACCTGATCCGCCAGGGCCGCGCGCCTCAGGCGGCTCGCCGCTCTGAGGCCCATCACCGCCAGGTAGTCCTCGCGCCCCATGAGGTGCGCCGCAGCGAGCTTCAGGGTGAGCAGGCGCAGGAGCGACGCGGCGTCCGCCACGTCGTAGGCGAGCACCCCGGCCGCGCCCAGGCCGGCGAGGGTCAGGGCCGCCTCCCCCGCCCCGTGGGCCGAGACGCTGATGAAGCGCCGCCCCGGCCCCGGCGCGAGCGCCTCGATCAGGACCTCGCCGTCGTCGCTCACCCCGGCGTGGGTCAGGCGCTGCAGGGCGGGCATGGGGTTCAGCGCGAGCACGAGATGGCCTCAGGGGTGCAGCGGCAGCCCCTGCCGCAGGTTGAAGTAGCCCTCCACCCCCACCGCGAGGGTACGCAAGAGGTCGAAGGGCCCGCCGTGGGCAAGCCCTCTTGCGGCGCGCTGGAGCACCCGGTGGGGCCGATAGAAGCGCTCCTCGAGCCGCTCGATCTGGGTGGCGACCTCCTCGGGGGCGAAGGCATCGGGCCGCACCACCACGTGGTAGGTGTCGTAGAGCTCGAGGTCGCGGGTCAGCAGGCGGCCTTGCGCCTCGAGCTCCGCGTAGTCACGGCCGCCCGGGTACGGGGTGTAGAGGTGGAAGATCGCGATGTCGACGTTGGCCCGGTCGAGGAACTCCCCCGTCACGTCGAAGACGTCCCGCGGCTCGTGGGGGAAGCCGAGGACCAGCCCGGTGCTC
>JACKEV010000047.1 GCA_020632795.1 Alphaproteobacteria bacterium | reverse complement strand
CGGGTCCTGCGCTCCCGCTCCCTGGAGGCCCTCGACGGCGACCCCCTGCCCCCCTCCACCGACCCGCACGCCGTCTGTTACGTCAACTTCACCAGCGGCAGCACCGGCCTGCCCAAGGGCGCGCCGACCACCCACGCGAACGTGCAGTGGAACACCCGGGGCTGCCTGGAGCGCTACCCCTTCACGGCCGACGAGGTCTACCTCTGCCTGTTCGCCCCCTTCGCCCACCCCCACGAGCACTGGGCGCGGACCGTGGCGGTGGGGGCCACCGCTGTGATGGTGGACACGCTGCGGCCCCGCACGGTGCTGCGCGCGGTGGTCGAGCACGGGGTCACCTGGCTGTTCGCCATCCCCAGCGTGTTCGAGCTTCTGCTGCGGCACATCGGGGACGGCCCGTTCGAGAGCGCCCTGCGCATGTGCGAGTCCGGGGGCGCGGTGGTCGTCCCGGACCTGGTGCGCCGGGCCGAGGCCGCCCTGGGCTGCCCGTTCATGCCCATCTGGGGCTGCACCGAGTCCACCGGCGTGGTCCTGCATGTCCCGCCCTGGGAGCCGGACCGTCGCGTGGAGATGCTGGGCAAGCCGGTGAACCACTACGCGGTGCGGGTGGACGACCCCGACCCGGTCACCGGGGTGGGGGAGCTGTGCGTGCGCGGCCCGGCGGTGGTCGAGGGCTACGCCGACCGCCCCGAGGCCACCGCCGAGAAGTTCGTCGACGGCTGGTACCGCACCGGGGACCTCGTCCAGCAGGAGGACGACGGCTACCTGCGCTTCCTGGGCCGCCAGGAGGAGATGATCAAGGTCGGCGGGGTCAAGGTCTACCTGCTGGAGGTCGAGCGCTTCATCGGGCGGCTGCCCGGGGTCGCCGAGGTCGCGGTGGTGCCGGCCACCGACCCGCTGCGCGGCGAGGTCCCCCGCGCGGTCATCGTGCGGGTCCCCGGCGCGCCGCTCACCCGGGAGCAGGTCATCGGGGCCTGCCGCGACCAGCTCCCCCCGCCGATGGTGCCCCGCCGGGTCGAGTTCTGGGACGAGCTGCCCCGGGGGCCCTCGGGCAAGCTGGACAAGCGCGCGGTGGAGTCCCGGGTGACCCACCCCGTGGCCCTCGCGGTCAACAGCATGCTCATCGCGGACCGCCCGCTGGAGGAGGCCTTCCGCCTGGCGGCCGCGCTGCGCGGCGCGGTCAAGGGCGTGCCGGTGTTCCTGGACCTGCGCTCCCGCCGCGACGCGTCCACCGACCCCGGCGGCGTCTGGGCGGTGGCCCACACCAACAGCGACTTCGACCTGGGGGCCCCTGCGGACGTCCAGCGCGCCCTGGCCCTCGCCGAGCGCTTCGAGGTCCCGATCGCCGCCACCAGCGCGTACCTCGGGGCCTGCCAGCCCGAGGATCTCGACTACGGCGAGCACATCATCGACCAGGCCTACGAGTTGGCCGCCGCCGCGCCCGATCGGACGCTCGTGCTGCGGGTGCTGGGGGGGGACCTGTGGGCCCGGGCGCGCAGCCTGCCCGGCCGCTGGCAGGACGTGCGCCAGCGCCTGCGGGACGAGAGCCTCGCCGCGATCCTGCGCTGGGAGGCCCACACCCGCATGCGCGCCGAGCAGACCGGCCGCAAGGTGCTGCTGGGCCTGGAGGTCCACCACGGCCAGTACCTCTCCGGGCTGCACGACATCCACCACTGCTGCCGGGGCCTGCGCGAGGTGGGCTGGGACTTCCTGGGCTTCATCGAGGACCCGGCCAACCGCTTCATCGCCAGCGAGGGCGACCTGCTGGGCGCGATGGAGTTCGCCCGCATGGTCCAGGCCTGGGGCGGGCG
>JACKEV010000046.1 GCA_020632795.1 Alphaproteobacteria bacterium | reverse complement strand
TGGCCGGCGCGAACATGTCGGGGGACCTCAAGGACCCCCGCCGCTCCATCCCCATCGGGACCCTCTGGGCGATCGGCATCTCCCTGCTCATCTACATCGCCCTGGCCGTGTGGGTCTCCAAGACCGGCACGCTGGAGGAGGCGGCGCAGAACTACTACCACGTCATCGACAAGTCGCTGTTCCCGCCGCTGGTGGTGGTGGGGCTGCTGGGGGCCACCGCCTCCTCGGCCCTCGCCGGGCTGGTGGGCGGCCCGCGCATCCTCATGGCGATGGGCCAGCACCGCATCATCCCGATGAGCGAGCCGCTGTCCCGGCTCGACGACGGCGAGCCCCGCAACGCCCTCGCGGCCACCGGGGTGCTTACCCTGCTGGCCATCATGCTGCGCGACCTCAACGCCATCGCGCCGCTGGTCACCATGTTCTTCCTCATCACCTACTGCATGATCAACGTGGTGGTGCTGATCGAGGGGAGCCTGGGCCTGGTGAGCTACCGGCCCACGCTGCGGGTGCCCCTGTTCGTGCCGGCGATCGGGCTGGTGGGCTGCGTCTTCTCGATGTTCATCATCAACCCCACCTTCTCGCTGATCTCGGTGGTGATGGTGCTCGGGCTCTATATGTTCATCGGGCGGCGCACCCGGGATCGGGAGGGCGCGAAGGAGGACGTGCGAAGCTCCATCTTCATCGCCTTCGCCGAGTGGGCCGCCGCGCGCATCACCCCGGAGGACTCCGAGAACGTGCGGGCCTGGAAGCCCCACCTGCTCGTGCCCGTCGAGGACGTCGAGAAGCTGCGGGGCAGCTACCCGCTGCTGCTGGACCTCTCCCGCCCCGAGGGCACCATCAAGCTGCTGGGCCTCTGCACCATCGAGCCGGCCGAGACCCTGTCCCCGCGGGTGGAGCGCATCGGCCGCACCATGCGCCAGCAGGACGTGCTCGCGTCCTGGTCCATGGTCGGGCTCTCCGACTACGAGACGGCCGTCGTCATCGGCATGGAGGCCCTCCAGGGGACCTTCTTCACCCCGAACCTGCTCTTCGTCGAGCTGGCCCCCGACGGCCCCCGGCGGGAGGCCTACACCCGCGTCATCCAGTCCGGGCTGGCCCACCGGGTGGGGGTCATGGTCTACGGCGCCCACCCCAGCGTGGGCCTGGGCCGCAAGAAGGACATCTACCTGTGGGTGCAGGGGGGCCGGGAGACCTGGGACCCCCACGCAAGCTTCGAGACCGGCAACCTCAACCTCATCCTGCTCATGGGCTATCGCCTGTGGCGGAACTGGCGGGGGCGGCTGGCCCTGGTCACCGTGGTGCCCTCCCCCAAGCAGCAGCCTGCGGCGCGCGCCTTCCTCGACGCCCTCTGCGACCTCGCCCGCTTCCCGGATGAGATCGAGCGCGTGGTGCTCTGCGGCGACCTCAAGGACGCCCTGCAGGCCCTGCCCTCGCCGGACCTCTGCATCTTCGGGCTGCAGCGGGACGCCCCCAACCTGGCCTGGGCCGAGCACATGGTCTACGAGACCCGCAGCAGCTGCCTGTTCGTGCTGGACTCCGGGCGCGAGTCGGCGCGGGCGTGACGCTGTGGAGTTGCTCCTGTTCATCGGCCTCCAGGGCTCGGGGAAGTCCACCTTCTACGCCCGGCGCTTCCTGCAGAGCCACCTGCGCCTGAGCCGCGACCTGCTGCGCTCGGCCAACCGCGAGGACGTGCTGTTCCACGCCACGCTGGCCCTCAAGCAGCGGGTGGTGCTCGACAACACCCACCTCACGCCCCAGACCCGGCGCCGGCGCATCGACGCCGCCCACGCTGAGGGCTATCGGGTGGTCGGCGTCTTCTTCGACACCCCGGTGGCGGTCGCGCTGGCCCGA
>JACKEV010000045.1 GCA_020632795.1 Alphaproteobacteria bacterium | reverse complement strand
CCGGGCTGGTCCGGCGCGGTGAGCGCCGCGGTGGTGCCCTTGAGGTTCCGGGTGGTGCCGTCGAAGGACAGGGTGTCCGGGAGCACGCCGTCGGGCCCGCGGAGCAGCCGGACCTCGAAGGGCTGCCCCGGATCGAGCAGCACCTCAGAGGGCTCCACCCGAAGGGGAGCAGGCTTGCCCTCGTCGAAGCGCAGGACCGCTGCGGCGCCGTCGGGGGCCTCGACGAGGTATTCGAAGCCGGTCCGGGTGGCGTCGGTGGCGTCGGTAGGCGGCGTCGCGGGCGGCGGGGCCTGCGGGGTCAGGGTCACGACTCCCCAGCCGGGGCCGTCGAGGGGGACGCCCTCCAGGGTCGCGCGCACGCAGGCGGGCCAGCCCGCCTCCCCCTCGGCGCCCAGGATGCGCAGGCGGCCATCGCGCGCGGCGTAGGCCAGGACCAGGGGTTGTGGGGGGGGCTCGTCTCCCAGGCAGGTCTCGGCGAGGCGGGCGCGGCTCCCGACCGTCGAGAAGGCGAAGTCCTCGGACCGGGAGGGCTCCACCACATGGACGTTGAGCCGGACGTGGGGGGGCTCGCGGCCCTGCAGGGTCATGCCCAGCACGCCGCGCGGGGCGGGGCGACCGAGCAGCGCGGCCTCCAGGCAGTCCCCCAGCGCGTCGTCGGGCACGTCCACCCCGTCGACGCGCCCGCTGAGGGCCTGGAGGCGCACATGGAACGTCTCCGTACCGGCCAGCACGCCGCAGCGGGGCTCCAGCGCCTCGACCAGGGTGCCCAGGGCGTCCAGGGTGTCGCGGTCGGCGGGCCGCGCGCCCATGATGTCCCGGGCGTCGATCAGCGCGAAGGCGGGGGGCGCCGGGGGCGGCGCGCGCGCCGGCATGGGCGGCGGCGACAGGGTCACCGCCCCGCGGGGCGAGAGGCGGGCTGCGGCGACCCCGTCCGCGTCGGTGCGGGCGACCACGGGGGCCTCGACGGCGTCCCAGCGGCTGCGGATGCGGACCTCCGTGTCGGCCAGGGGGCGGCCGTCGGGGGTGCGCACGGTGACGTAGGCGAGGTTCGGCAGGCCCGGGGCCAGGGCCGCCCCCAGCACGGTCCGGCCCTCGGCGACGATGGGGGTAGGGGACAGGTTGAGCGGGTGGCTGCCCTCGATGGGCACCCCGAGGCCGGTGGCCACGGCGCTCAGGGTCAGCGTCCGGGGCGCGTCGAGGTCGTCGGGCAGGGGGGAGAGCGCGGCGGTGAAGTGCCCGGCGTCGTCGGTCTCCAGCTCCTGGAACCAGTCGCGGGGCGGCGGCCAGCCCGGGACCTCGGCGCTGAGGGAGACCGGGGTCCGGGGCATCGGGGCCCCCGAGGCGCTGCGCAGCACGCCGTGCACGGTCGTGCCCTGGCCGGGGCCCAGCCAGGCGGCGTCGCTCCACAGGGAGAGGGTGCCGGGGGGCAGGGCGTCCCGCCGCACCTCGACGGCCACCGCACCGACGTCCTCGCCGCTGGCCCAGCGGATCTCCCAGACCCCCTCGGGCGCGTCCGGGCCCAGCGGGAAGGCGACGTGGTGGACGCCCAGGGCGCTGGTGCGGCCGGGCTCCTCGATCCGGATCCGGCCCTCGGGGTCATGGACCGTCCACGTCCCGGGGCGCTCGGCCAGGGGGCGACCGGACTCGGCCTCCAGGGCGAGGGCGCGCACCTGCAGGGTCTCCCCGGGGCGGACCAGAGGGGTGTCCGCGAGGACGTGGATCCAGGCCCGGCGGTACCAGGGCAGGTCCATCTCCAGCACGACCGGCCTGGCCTGGGCGCGCTGCACCAGCGCCACCCGCAGGGTGTGGTCTCCCTCAGGCAGGTCGTCCGGCAGGGCCAGGTCGCACTCCTTGAGGCCGGGGCTCAGGCCGCGCAGGCGGCAGCCCAGGGGGCGGAGGGCGTCGCCGTCGACCAGCGAGACCTCGACGTCGTAGTCCCGCAGCGGCGTGATGCTGTAGCCGTGGCGGTTGAGCATCCCGAGCCTGTTGTACCTGGAGAAGTAGAGGCGGTCGTTGGTCGCGAAGGCAGCGAAGGCGTCCACCCGCAGCTTGCCGGGCCCGCCGCCGGGCGTGAGGTCGAAGGCCCGCGCCGCTGCGGAGATGGCCGGGGGCCCCGAGACCCGGGCCATGGGTGTCATGCCCCGGTGGGGGTACTCGCTGAGCTGGGGGCTGGCCCCCCACAGCAGCAGCGCGAGCAAGGCGGCCAGGACCTTGAGGAGCTTCCGGAGCATGGGTGAGGAGACTCTACACCAGCCTCCAGGTTTGTCAGGCTCCGGTCAAATCCCGCTCCCCAGGAGGATCGTCACGCCCTCCGCCCCGGGGGCGAGCGGCCCGATGACCTCGGAGCCCACGTCATCGTCGGAGCGCTGCATGGGGTCGCCGCTGCGGGAGATCTTGGCGTGGACCCAGACCTGCTCGGGCCACGCGCCGCCGAAGATGAGGTCGGCCTCGCTCAGGGAGAAGTCCACGGGCAGGGTCCAGTCCGGGATGCGCTTGGCGGCCAGGGGCGGGCCTCGGGTGGCCGGGCTGGAGCGGGCGTAGACGAAGAGCACCCCGCCGGGGGCCAGCTCGCCGTCTGCGCGGACCTGCCCGGACAGCTTGGGCGGGCCGGCGGGCGCGGGGGTCTCGCCGGCTGGGGCGGCCG
>JACKEV010000044.1 GCA_020632795.1 Alphaproteobacteria bacterium | reverse complement strand
CAGGCCGCCGGGCATGATCTGGGGCCTCACCAGCTCGGGCACCCTGAGCGCCGCGAAGTAGCGGGTGGGGGAGAAGGCCGACAGCGCCAGGCCGATGCCCGCCCCGGCCCAGCCGGTCAGGGTGAGGGCGATCCAGAGGCGCGGCAGCTGGGGCATGCCCATCCAGGCGGCGGCCCCGGTGAGCACGGCCGCCTGCAGGCCGGCGATGAGGTACTGCACGGTGACCTTGGAGCTGACGTAGGCCCCGAGGCCCAGGCCCCAGCGGCGCTCCCGGCGGAAGAGCGCACGCTCCTGCACCAGCTCCCGGGCGGCGTTGTTGCAGCCCAGCCAGAGCATCGCCGCCGCCATCAGGAAGAGGGCGGGGGAGACCTGGTCCACGGGCTTGAGCGGCACCCCGGGCAGCACCACCCACAGGAAGCGCTGGTCGCCGAAGAGGGCGAGCAGCAGAGCCCCGATGATGGGCGCCTGCAGCACCAGCAGGGCGAGGTCCCCGCGCTCCGCGGCGAGCACGGCGAAGCGGCGGCGGGTGAGCACGGCGAGCTGCAGGCCGTCGCTGCGCGCGCGGGGGGGAGAGCCGCCTCGGCTGGCCTCCGGGTCCTCCAGGCGGGCCTGCACCCAGCGCGCCTGGGTCTCGGACTCGGCGTAGGCCTGGGCCCAGCGCCGGGCGGTCTCCTCGGCCTGTCCGGGGCCGGGGTCCAGGGCGTCCACGGCGAGGTCGGTGGGGGTGGCCAGCGCGTGGGCCGTGCCCGCCGCGCCGCCCTGGGCCGCGACGAAGGCCGGCAGCTCCTCCGGCGGCCCGAACCAGCAGAGCCTGCCCCGGGAGAGCAGCGCGACGTGGTCGGCCAGCTCCAGGGCCTCGGCCCGGGGCTGGTGGATGGTCACGATGACGGGCTTGCCCCGGTCGGCGATCTCCCGGGCCAGGCGCAGCATGCTCATGCCCGAGCGCGCGTCGAGGCCGGAGCAGGGCTCGTCCAGGAAGAGCGCGCCCGGGTCGGCCAGGAGCTCCACGCCCAGGTTGAGGCGGCGCCGCTGGCCCCCGGAGAGGCCGCGCTGCAGGCCGTCGCCGCCCACGGGCAGGTCCGCGCAGCCCTCGAGCTCCAGGGACTCCAGCACGCGCTGCACCTGGGCGGGCACGGCGTCGGGGGGCAGGCGCAGGGCGGCGGCGTAGCGCAGGACCCGGCGGGCGCTCAGGGCGCGGGGGAGCAGGATCTCCTGGGGCACGTAGCCCAGCAGGCCGCCCAGGTAGGCGCGGTTCTGGTAGAGGTCGAGGCCGCTGACCCGCACGGCGCCGCCGTCGGGGGGCAGGGCGCCGCACATCACCTGCATCAGCGTGGACTTGCCGGCGCCGGAGGGGCCCATGAGCAGCACCAGCTCGCCGGGCTGCACGCTCAGGCGCACCTGGTCCAGCAGGCGCACGCCGTCGGGGGCGGTGACGGTCACGCCGTCGATGTCCAGGCGCAGCTCGCGGGCGTAGTCGATGGCGCGGAGCTGGCCGCTGGCCAGGGACTCGGGCACGAGGCGCAGGGTGCCCAGCTCCACCCGGTCCCCGGGGCGCAGGGTGTGCTCCCCCCGGATGGGCTCGCCGTTGACCCAGGTGCCCGCGCGGCTGCCCAGGTCCCGGATGCGCCAGAGCCCCTCCACCCGGCGCAGCGCGGCGTGGCGCGGCGAGAGCGTCGGCGCGTCCAGCACGAGGTCGCAGGCGGGGTCCCGCCCGACCACCAGCTCCCGCCCCTCGTCGGCGTCGATGCGCAGGCGGCGGTGGGCCGCGGAGATGGCCGCCGCGGTCAGGGTGAAGCTGCCCAGGTGCAGGGTCGCGATGGCCGGGATGGGCTCCCGCGCGTGGGGCGTCAGGCGCCGCCCGTCGACGAAGCTGCCGTTGGTGGAGCCCAGGTCCGTGGCGAACCAGCGCCCGTCCTCGCGCTCGAGCTGCAGGTGCAGGGCGGAGATGACCGGGCTGTCGATGCGCAGCTCGGCCTGCTCACCCCGGCCCAGGCGCCAGGTGCCGTCCTGGGTGCCCAAGGCCCGCGCCCAGCCGCCGACCCCGAGGGGGGCCCCGCAGGACGTGCAGAAGCGCGCCCCAGGCTCCTCCGGGTGGCCGCAGGCGGGGCAGCGCAAGGCCTACTCCACCTCGACGTAGGGGCGCAGGCCGTCGCGGAAGCCCTCGGACCAGGCCAGGGGGCGCCGGGTGTCCTGGTCGATGCGCACGAGCACGCGGTAGCCCGTGGCGTAGGGCAGGTCCTGGTCGGGGGGCATCAGGCGGAAGTTCACGACCATGGAGGAGTTGCCGAGCTTGCCGATGGTCAGGCGCACGCGCAGGTCGCCGAGGCCGACCATGGGCCGGTCGTACTCGATGTGGTTGGCCCGCACGAGGTGGAACTGGTCGGGGTTCGCGGCGAAGCTGCTCCAGCCCAGGTGCCGCCAGAACTCGCCCAGGGTGCGCTCGACGAAGAGCAGGTAGCGGGCGTTGTGCAGCACGCCGTACATGTCGAGGTCGTCGAAGTAGACGCCGAAGGTGGACTCGAAGAAGCGGGACACGGGGGCTCCGAGGGGCCTCAGCTGCTGCCCAGCCAGGCCGTGAGGGCGCGGCTCAGGGCGCGGGTGAAGGCGCGCAGGCGGGTGGGATCGAGGTGGAGCTCGTCCGGCGTGGTGACCAGCGAGCGCTGCCAGGTGAGCTGCAGGGTGTTGCCGGCGTGGTGGCCGAAGGTGCGCACGACCCCGCCGCCCTTGAAGCGTCGGTTCACGCCGACGCTGAGGCCCAGCTCCTGGCGCAGGGCCAGGGCCAGGGCCCGGGTGGCGCGGGGGGTGGCGCTGACCCGCTCGCCCTCGCCGGTGTCGGGGTAGCCGCCGTTGGCGATCATGAGCTTGGGGTGCTTGTCGAGCTCGCCGGCCAGGTCCTCGGGCAGGTCGCCCAGGCCCCAGGTGTTGAGGTCGAGGTGTGCGAGGCGGCCGTACTGACGGATGAGCCCCTCGCGCCGCGCGCGCACCTCGGCGTACCAGGGGGCGTAGACCTCGTCGACGAGGCGCCGCCGCTCCGTCCAGTCCAGGGGCGGGTGGAAGAGCGGCTCACCCTGGGGGCTGCGCTCGGGGAAGCGCAGGTCGGGGCGGCCGTCGTCGGGGATCTCGTGGTCC
>JACKEV010000043.1 GCA_020632795.1 Alphaproteobacteria bacterium | reverse complement strand
AGGTTGGCCTGGATGGTCTGCAGCAGCAGCGCCGGATCGACGAGCTGCGAGAGCCCCACCAGCAGGAGCCCGAACATCGGCACGATGGACAGCAGGGTGTAGTAGGCCACCGCGCCGGCCAGCAGCAGGCCCTGGTTGGCTCGGAACACCCGCACGACCCGCCACAGGAAGGCGCCCGGGCGGGCCAGGATCCGCCGCGCGGTCCGTCGATCCAGCTCGCGCTCGTTCAACGGGCGCCCTCCGGGGGCGGGCCCTTGGGCCCGCCGCTGCCCCGGTGCCCGCGCTTCATCTCCCCGGCGGCCAGGCCGATGAAGCCGCGCTGTACGCCGTCGGCGGTCTCTGCGGCCAGCTCGGGCCGGTGGTCCAGCCCGCCGGCCAGCACGAAGACCTTGGTGGCGGTCCAGCGTACCAGCGGCCGCTCGTCGAACAGCCAGGGCTCGAAGGCGTGGGGGCGCACCGGGTCCTGGAAGAAGAGGCCCTCCAGGGTCGCGATCTCGATGTCCGTGCGCGGGTCGTCGGACACCAGCCGCTGCCCGCCGCCGAAGGTCGCGACCCGGGCCAGCTCCCGCGTGCCGTCGGGCAGGACCGCGCTGGCGTGCCGCCCGACGCGCTGGCGGTGCGGGATGGTCGAGCCGGTGGGCAGCGCCGCGCCAGAGGTCCAGGCCTCCACCACCCGGGCGGGGATCTGCTCGGCGGGCACCCCCGCCTCCAGGAGCAGGCGCGCGGCCTCGAAGCTGAAGGCGGTGCGCGCGGCGGGGGCCTGGTCGGCGGGGGCGGCCTTCGCGGCGGCGGGGTCGGCCTGACCGGCGCCGTAGTAGAGCTGGAACCAGGCCCGGGCGACCAGGGCGTCCACGCCCTCGGCGGAGATCGACTCGGGCGCCTTGGCCAGGCCGGCGGCGACGACCCCGGCGAACTCGTCCATCGCGGCGCGGATCCGCTCCGGGGGGTCGGTCTGGGTCAGGCCGGGCAGGGGGGGCAGGCCCCAGGCCGTGTGGGTGAGGCAGAACCGGGCGTACTGGCCGGCCTCGGCGCAGTGGCGCAGGGCGCGGTCGGTGTGCCCGGCGCGGCCCAGCTCCTCGCCGGACCGGAAGTGGCACTCCTCGCGCCAGAGGCCCGGCGCCACGGCGTCGCAGGCGGTCCACGCGGTGGCGTCATCGCCCCGGGCGCCGGCCGCGGCGGCGACCGAGACGTAGCAGGTGATGGCCATCTCCTCGAAGTCGAGCGCCGCGCAGGCCTCCGGCGAGCCCCCTGCAGAGAGGGCGGCGGCGAGGGGATCCTCGGCGGGCGCGCTGCTGCAGGCGAGCAGGGCCAGGAGGATCACGGCGCCCCTCGGGGCATCTGCAGGTGGGGGCGGCCGAGCACCTGGCGGCACTTCTCCTGCCCGCTCGCCGTCGAGACCATGCCGCAGAGGTTCGCGGCCAGGTGGGGGTCGTCCGTGGCGAGGCTCACCAGCAGGAAGTCCCGGACGATGGGGTCCTCCACGGTCTCCACCAGGGCGATCAGCGCGGCGGGGTCGCCCCCCTGGAGGCGGGCGAACGCGAGCTGGCAGTTGGCCTGGTCGGTCCGGTCCGAGAGCTGCGCGCACTCGGCGAAGCTCTGCGGCTCAGGCTGGCAGGCCAGCAGGGCGAGCAGGGCGAGCAGGGCGAGCAGAGTCACTCCTGGAAGGGCTTGCGGGGGCCCCAGGGTACCTCACCGCCGGACCGGATCTCCGAGAAGTGTGCGCGGCCGATGGCGGCCTCGCCTGCGTCGAGGCAGTGCTCGTAGGCGCGGGCCTCCAGCTCGCTGCGGGCCAGGGGCGAGAGGCCCACGCTGCCCAGGGCGGCGGCCTTGAAGGCGGCGACCGCCGTGGGGCTGTTCCGGGCGACCCGGGCGGCCAGGGCGCGGGCGCGCTCCAGGCCCGCGTCCACGCTGTCGGCCCGCTCCTGGATGAGCCCGACGCGCAGGGCCTCCTCCGCGGAGATGCGCTCCCCGGTCATGCCCAGCCGCAGGGCCTGGGGCAGCCCGATGAGCGCCCACAGCTCGGAGCTGCCCCCCGCCCCGGGCAGGATGCCCAGCCCGGTCTCCGGCAGGCCGAAGCTGGCCTCGGGGGCGGCGATCCGGTAGTCGCACGTGATCATGAACTCCGTTCCCCAGCCCAGGGCCACGCCGTTGACCACGGCGACGTGGAAGAGCGTCAGCCGGCGCAGGCGGGCCAGCACCCGGCGCTGGTAGCGGACGTGGCTTGCGACCTCCCCCGGGCTCCATCCCTGGCGCTCGGTGACGTTGGCCCCCGCGATGAAGATGGGCGTGCCCTTGCGGGAGCGCCGCCGGGAGAAGGTGATGAGCGCGCGCAGGCGGTCATCGGCGGCCAGGCGATCCACCAGGGCGTCCAGCTCGTCGAGCTGGGCGCGGCCCATCTCGTTGGCCTTGCCGTGGTCCAGCTCCAACAGGGCGATGGGGGGGTCGAGGGTGAGCTTCAGCGTCGCTTCGGACAAGGGGCACCTCCAGGGTGCCTCTAACCCGGGGGCTCAGGGCAAGGGCGCGAGCACCGACGAGCGCCCCATCGCGCTGGAGGGCACGACCACGGTGGGCGAGCCGAACACCGCCCCGCCGAGGTTCTCCCAGTAGGAGGCGTTGTAGGTGCCGCCCATGTTCAGGCCGATCAGCAGGTCGGGGTCCCCGTCGCCGTCGAAGTCGTACAGCGAGACGGTGCCCGAGCCCGTGCAGCTCCCCGAGGTGGTCGCGCAGCCGTCGGCGATCTTGTAGGGGGTGTCGAAGGTGCCGTCGCAGTTGCCCGGGGCCAGGAACACCGCGCCCCCGTCGCCGTCGGCGTCGGGGCCGCCGACCCAGTCCGCGCAGCCGTCCATGTCCACGTCGACCATCCAGGCGGTGTTCTGGGGCTGGTTGGGGATGGTGAACGCGCGGGAGGCCGCGCCGAAGGTGCCGTCGCCGTTGCCCATGTAGAAGTGCGCCTCCAGCGTCGAGGCGCCGCCGGTGGCGAACTCCCCGATGTAGAGGTCGTCGTCGCCGTCGTTGTTGAGGTCGGCGGTGTTCCGGGCGCGGGGCTCGCCCCAGGCGCCCAGGATCTGCGTCGCGCTGTAGGCGTTGCGCACCTCGGTGAACCCGCCGGCGCAGTCGCCCAGCCAGGTCACGCCCTCGCCCGAGCCCGAGGCGTAGCTGCTGGTGTTGATGTCGTAGCCCGCCGCGTCCACGCAGCCGTCGTTGTCCAGGTCGCCCCAGGTGGCCGGCGGCAGGGAGAAGGCGTAGGTCCAGGTCGCCACCCACTCGCCCTGGTCGCAGGTCACGACGTAGTGATCCATGTTCTCGTCGGTGATCAGGACGTCCAGCGACCCGTTGTGATCGATGTCGACGACCGCCCGCAGGCTCAGGTCGAGGGTGGACTCCATCAGCGGCTCGGCGGCGGTGGTGAAGCCCCCGGTCCCGTCGCTGACGTGATCGCGGACCGACGTGGTGGAGTCCAGGGTGAGGAAGAAGTCGGCGGCGTCGTCGCAGCAGCGGATGACGCCGTCGCCGTCGACGTCGAAGCCCTCGTCCACCAGGCCGTCGGCGTCGTCGTCGAGGCCGTTGCAGTCCTCGGGGTCGCAGATGTTGCCCTCGTCGAC
>JACKEV010000042.1 GCA_020632795.1 Alphaproteobacteria bacterium | reverse complement strand
TGCGGGCCACCCTGGCCGACGGGGCCGGCCCCTGGCTGCGCACGGGCGACCTGGGGTTGGTCCACGAGGGCGAGGTCTACGTCACCGGGCGCCTCAAGGAGGTGCTCATCGTGCGGGGCAAGAACCACCACCCGCCGGACATCGAGGCCACCGTGGCCGCAGCCTGGGACCTGGGGGGCGGGCAGTGCGCCGCGTTCACGGTGCTCCACGACGGGGACGAGGCCCTGGGTCTGGCCGTCGAGGTTGAGGACGCCGCCTCGGTCGCCGCCGCGCTGGTCCGCGCCGTGCGCCGCGCGGTCGCCCGGGCCCACGGCCTCGCGGTGGCGCGGCTCTACCTGGTGCCCCCGGGCGCCTTGCCCCGCACCCCCACGCAGAAGGTCGCCCGCGCCGCCTGCCGGGCCCGCTCGGACAGCGGGGCCTGGGACCGCTTCGCCGCGGTGACCGCCCGCCGCCAGGCCGCCCCGCCCCCGGAGGCCGCCCTCGCTGAGCTGTCCGGCCCCGCGCTGGTCGCCGCCCTCATCGAGCACCTCATCGCTGCCCTGCCCGATGCCCCCGCCGACACCCTGCTGGACACGCCGCTGGCCGACCTGGGCCTGGGCTCCCTGGAGCTGGCCGACCTCGCCGCCCGCCTTCGCCGCCTGACCGGGGTGGAGCCCCCCTTCGACGCCCTGTTCGACGGGACCACCGTGCGCGGGCTGGCCGCCCGGGTGGCCGAGGGGCGCGGCCCCGGGCGCGACGCCCTCGCCCGGTGGCGGGAGCCGGTCTGGGCGGTGGCCACGGGCCTGCCGGACCGCCTGCCGCCCCAGCGCAGCCGGGCGGGCGCGGTCCTGCTCACCGGCGCGACCGGCTACCTGGGGAGCTACCTGCTGGCCGCGCTGCTGCGCCAGAGCGACCGGGCGGTGCGCTGCCTCGTCCGGGCCTCGGACCCCGCGGCGGGGCGGGCGCGGCTGGTGGCCGCCCTGAGGGCCGGGCCGGGCTGGGACCCCGCCTGGGCGCCCCGCGTCACGCCGCTCTGCGGAGACGTGACCGCGCCGAAGCTCGGGCTGGACGACGCCGCCTGGGGGGCGCTCGTCCGTGACGCCGCGCTCATCGTGCACAACGCGGCCAACGTCAACTTCGTGGCGCCCTACGCCACCCTGCGGCGGGTCAACGTCGACCCGGTGCACGAGCTGGTGCGCCTGGCCACCCATGGCGCCTGCCGCGCGGTCCACCTCGTCTCCACCCTGGCGGTGTTCAACGCCACCTACCGCCGGGAGCAGCGCCTGGTGCGCGGCATCGACCGGCTCCAGAAGCCCGACCACCTCTACTCGGGCTACGCCCAGTCCAAGTGGGTGTGCGAGGCGGCATTCCGGGTGGCCGGCTCCCGGGGGTTGAAGCTGGGGGTGCACCGCCCCGGGCTCATCACCGGGGCCTGGGCCAGCGGGCACACCAACCCCGACGACTTCCTGTGCCGCTTCATCAAGGGCTGCGTGGAGCTGGGGGTCTACCCGGACGCGGACGTGGAGCTGGACCTCGTGGCCGTGGACGACGTCGCCGACGGCATCGCCGCCGCGGTCCTGGGGCCCCTGGAGGCCGTCGACACCTTCCACTGGTCCAACCCGCGGCCCGTCACCATCAGCGCGCTGATGTCGGTGTTCGCCGAGCGCGGCCACCGCCTGCAGCCCGAGCCGCTCCAGCGCTGGCTGCACCGCGTCCGCACCGCTCTGCCGATGTCGAACGCCCTCTTCCCCGTCCACCCCTTCCTGCTGGAGGTCCCCCCCGGCAGCAGCGAGACCATCCTGGAGTTCATGGACGGCCTCCCGCTGGAGGTGGACACCACCGAGGCCGACGCCGCCCGCGCGCGCGCCGGCCTGCCCCCCCGACCCGTGGACCGGGCCGCGATGGCGCGCATGGCCGCGCGCCTCGAGGCCGACGGTTTCCTGCCCCGAGGTGAGCGATGAACAACCCCGATCCCATCCAGCACCGTGGCCGCGAGGACTTCCGCGCGTGGCTGCGCGACGAGCTCGGCAAGTCCTCCGACGTCGGGTACACCCGCGTCGACTTCAGCATGTCCCTGGCCGAGATCGGCCTCAGCTCCATCCACCTCGTGCGCCTGACCGGGGAGCTGGAGGAGCTGCTGGGCCTGGAGCTGGAGCCCTCCATCCTCCAGGAGTTCGCGACCATCGAGGACATGTGCGTGACGCTGCTGCGCATGGCCGAGGGCCGCAAGGCGCGGGCGGCGGAGCGGGGGCCGGGCTGCCCGGTGGCCCTCGCGGCCTCGTTCACCGCCGAGCCCATCGAGCCCGCCCTGGCCCACCTGCTCGGGGCGCTGGGGCTGGAGCCCCGCGTCACCTTCGCCGCCTACAACCAGGTCTTCCAGGAGCTGCTCAACAGCAGCAGCGCGCTGTCCCGCAACACCGACGGGGTGAACGTCGTCCTGCTGCGGATCGAGGACTGGTTCCGCTACGCCGACGCGCCGCCCACCCCCGCCGAGGTGGCGCGCACCGTCGACGACCTGCTCAACGCCCTGGAGGGCTTCGCCGCCCGCTCGAAGACCCCGCTCTTGCTGGGCCTCGCGCCGCACTCGCCCCACACCGTGCGCCGCCTGGGCCTGGGCGACCAGCTCACCGCCCTGGACGACCGCATCCTGGCCGCCGCTGAGGCCCTGGACGGGGTCCACCCCCTCGACCTGCGTCGGGTGGATGAGCCCTACCGGGTGCCTCGCCTGTGGGACGAGGAGCGCGACCGCCTCGGGCACATCCCGTTCACCCAGGCCGCCTACGCGGCGATGGGCGCGGCGACCGCCCGGCGGATCGCGGCGCTGCGCGTGCCGGCGGCCAAGGTCATCGCCCTGGACTGCGACAACACCCTGTGGGGCGGGGTCGCGGGCGACGTGGGCCCCGACGGCGTGGACGTCACCGGGCCCTTCCGCGCCCTCCAGGCGTTCATGGTCGACCAGGCCGAGCGGGGGGCGGTGCTCTGCCTGGTGAGCAAGAACGACGAGGCGGCGGTGTGGGCGGTGTTCGACGCCCACCCCGAGATGCCCCTGCGCCGCGCGCACATCGCCGCCCACCGGGTCAACTGGCAGCCCAAGTCGCAGAACCTGCTGGAGCTGGCCGAGGAGCTGTCCCTGGGGCTCGACAGCTTCATCTTCGTGGACGACAACCCGATGGAGGTCACCGAGGTCAGCGAGGCCCTGCCCGCCGTGCTCGCGGTCCGGCTGCCCCCGCCGCCCCGCATCGAGGGCTTCCTGGAGCACCACTGGGCCTTCGACCGCCAGGCCACCACCGCGGAGGACCGCCGCCGCGCGCAGCTCTACGCCGACAACCGCGCCCGGAAGGAGGTCCGGGAGGCCGCCGCCAGCTTCGAGGACTTCCTGGCCCGGCTGGCGCTGGTCGTGGACCTCGCCCCGCTGGACGACGACGAGGTCGAGCGGGCCAGCCAGCTCACGAAGCGCACCAACCAGTTCAACGCCAACAAGGTGGAGCGCTCCACCGGCGACATCCAGGCCCTGCGCGCCGCGCCCGAGCGGGTGACCCGGCGCGTGCGTGTCTCCGATCGCTTCGGTGACTACGGCCTCGTGGGGCTCCTGTCTGCTGAAGTGCAGAGCGCGCGGCTGGTCTGTGACACCTTCCTGCTGAGCTGCCGGGTGCTCGGACGCCGCGTGGAGCACCGCATGATCCAGGCCCTGGCCGCGCTGGCCCGGGAGCGGGGCTGCGCCGAGGTCGAGGTGCGCTTCTCCCGCAAGGAGCGCAACGCCCCCATCGCGCGGTTCCTGGACAGCGTCGGCGGGGGCCTGCGCCTGGACGCCGAGGGCCAGGGGGCGCTGCGCTTCGCCCCCGACGAGGTCGACGCCCTGCTCACCGACGCGGTGGACGAGGCACGGCCCGCCCCCTCGTCGGCCAGCGCCGCGTCGCCCACGCCCCGCGCCCTCGCTGCCGCCGGCTTCGACCACATCGCCGCCCTGGGCGGCAACATCGAGGCCCTGCGGGCCACCATCGCCACCAGCAGCATGGCCCACCGCCCCGACCTCGCCACCCCCTACGTCACCCCCCGCACCGCCTGGGAGAAGAAGATCGCCGCGATCTGGCGCAACGTCCTGGGCATGGACCGGGTGGGCGCCAACGACTCCTGGTTCGAGCTGGGGGGCGACTCCCTGGGCGCGGCCGAGGCCCTGGC
>JACKEV010000041.1 GCA_020632795.1 Alphaproteobacteria bacterium | reverse complement strand
TCCGTCACGGGCGCCGCCACGGGCTCTGGAGCACGCTCCACGGCCAAAGGCTCAGGGGGAGGCGAGCGGGTGGCCATCCACCCCAGCCCCGCCCCCAGGACCAGCAGCAAGGCCACGAGCGGCGCCCAGGCCCGCCGGGCGGCGGCCGGCTGCGCGGTCGGGACGGCTGCGGGGACCGGGGCCGGCGGGGGCGCCGGGACCTCGACCTCCTCGGTGTCCAGCTCCTCGAAGGAGGGGCCCATCGCCTCGGTCAGGGCCTCGCCGCCCACCGGCGGCGGCGGGGGCGCGTCGTCGGGGCGCAGCAGCTCGTCGGCGGTGGGCTGGGCGGGCCGCGGCAGCGCCTCGGACCAGGTGGACGCCCCGAAGCGCTGGTCGCCGCGCACGCCGTCGAAGGTGTCCAGCGTGCCCTCGCCGCGGGCCGGGCGTGGGCCGGGGGCCTCGGCCGGCGGGATGGTCGTCTCCACGACGTTCATCGCCCAGTCCCCCAGCCAGGGGCCCGGGAGGGCGGCGATCATGTCCCGGAGCCCGCGGGCGACGTGGTGGGCGTCCGGCCGCTCCGGGGCGTCGTAGCGCAGCATGTCCCGGAGCAGGGCGACCAGCTCGCCCGGCAGCTCGGGGCGCACCTCCTGCAACACGGTCAGGGCCTGCTCCACGTGCGCGTCGAAGGGCTGCGGGCGCACCGGCGGCTGCCCGAGGCGCCGCCCGGCCAGGCTCTCGTACAGCACCACCCCCAGGGAGAAGACGTCGCTGGCCGGCAGATCTTCACCGTCGAAGCGCTCCGGGGCCATGTAGCCGGGGGAGCCGAAGCGCACCGCGCGGGTGGTGGCCTCGCGGGTGTCGAAAGTGGCCCGCGCCACCCCGAAGTCCAGGACCTTCACGTCCCCGTCCGGGGTGATGCGGATGTTGCCGGGCTTGATGTCCCGGTGGACGATGCTGAGGGGCTCGCCGGTGTCGGGGTGGGTCGCGCGGTGGGCCGCGGTCAGGGCCATCGCGACCTCGCGGCAGACCTCGGCGGCCACCTTGGGCGGCAGCGGCCCGAGGTTGAGCACCTGCCGCAGATCCTGGCCCTCGATGTACTCCATCACGACGGCCCAGCGGCCCTCGATGCGCACCAGATCCTCGACCCGGACGATGGTGCGGTGCCGCAGGAGCGCGAGGATGCGGGCCTCGTCCCGCAGCCGGCGCCCCAGCTCACGCTCGCGGTGATCCTCGACGTTCAGGAGCTTGACGGCGACGTACTTGCGGAAGCCCGAGGCGCCGACCAGCTCGGCCCGCACCACGGAGCCGAAGCCCCCGACGCCGATCTGCTCCATCAGGCGATACTGTCGCGTCCCGGTGGAGAGGGTGGGGGGCGTGGCGCTGTCCAGGTCCGCCTCCTCCGAGCGCGCCGCGCGCGTGGCCGGGCTGTCGGGAGGAGGGTCGGTCTGCGTGGACACACCTCATCCTATCGCCAGCGGACTACCACCGCCACGTCAGCGCGGCCCCCACGCCCAGCCCGATGGCGGCCGCCCCGGCCACCGGCGCGGCCACCAGCCCCACCCGGTTCGCGGCCCGCAGGGACCCGTACTGATCTGCGGCGACCACGCCGCCCTCCACCCGGTTGCGGGTCCCCCCGGCCAGCGCCACCGCCCCGGCGGTGACCACCCCCGCGCCCAGCGAGGACCAGAGCAGGGCCTGGGTCCGGTCGGAGGGCGGGGTGCGGACGCGGCGCTCGGGCTCGGGGGGCGGCGGCGGGGGCAGCAGCGCCTCGGGCACGGGCCCGCCGCGCAGGTACCAGGTCTCCACCTCGCCGTCCTTGTCCATCCGCTGGACCAGGGTGGTCCGCTCGGTGGAGATCGCCGTGAGGCCTCGCTCGCCGTCGACGATCCAGTCCCCAGGGCCCAGGGGCTGGGGCGCGATCGGCGGGGGGACGGCTGCGGCCTGCTCGTACAAGGCGCGCAGAGGGTGGCCGGGCGGGGCCAGCTCCTCGGACAGGGCGAAGCCCGGGGCGGCGGCCAGCGCCCCCCGGAAGGCCACCTGGACCTGGGCCTCGTCCCGGAGCATGAAGGCGCCCAGGGCCTGGACCAGGTGGAGGTCGGCGGCGGTGTCGGCGGGCACCCGCTCGATGAGGCAGGTCAGGCTGGTGTCGACCTCGGTGAGCTGCGCGGAGAAGCCGTCCCAGTCGAACGCGCCGTAGGCCTCCAGCGCGACGTCCAGCTCGTCCCGCAGCTCCTGCGCGGTGGCCGGGCAGGCGGCGGTGGCCGGGCGGAGGGTGAGGAGCAGCAGCAGCACGAGGATCCCGGGGGCTCAAAGCCCACAGCTATCGTAATCGTCCGGCGGATCGATGGGGAGCACCGTCGCGTAGACCAGCCCGCCGACCGCGGCGCCGTCGTAGACGTAGAGGCGGTAGTCGCCCTCCGGCCCCAGCCGGGCGCAGCCGGCGGTGTCGCCGAAGGACTCGTCCGGCGGGCGGACCACCAGCTCGGCGCGGCCCTCCTCCAGCCCCAGCTCCGCGTAGGGCCGCTCCACCTCGTTGGAGGAGAGCAGCACCTCCACCCAGGTGGCCGCCCAGGGCAGGGTGAAGCGCTCGGTGGCCTGCCCGTCGATGCCCGAGGAGACCCGGACGGTGACGTCCAGCAGCGCCGCGTAGGACGGCGGCGCCTCGTCCGCGGGGACGGCCAGGCAGCCGGTCAGCAGCAGCGCGAGGGGGATCACGGGATCGAACCTTACCAGCGCAGGGCGACGGTGTCGCTGCCCTGCACGAGGTGGACGCGGTCCTCGCCCTCCTGCCAGGTCACCGCGCCGTCCGCGGACACCCGGACCAGCTTGAAGGCCAGCACGGCGTTCATGGGCGCGGACACGGCGCCGACCTGCGCGCCGCCTTCGTCTGTGTGGAGTTCCACGCCCCGGGCCGGGTCCCAGTTGCCCAGCTCGGGGCCCGCGCCCACGACCACCAGCCGCTCGCCGTCATCCAGCGCCAGATCGGCGCGCAGGGTGACCTCGGTGGGCTGTCGGGCGGCCTCGCGGCGGGCGCTGGCGATGGCGTGGAAGCCCGTGGACGTGTCGCTCCGGTAGAGCACGCCCACCGTGGTCTGGGGGGGGACCATGAGGGCCCCCGCGGGCGGCGCGCCGATGCGGGCGCCCTCGGGGCCGGCCTCCAGCCAGGAGACCGGCTCTGCCGCCTCCAGCTCGGGGGACAGCGGCAGGGCGCGCGCCGCCTCGCCCGTGTTCACGGCCACCAGGGACGCGCCGTGGCTCTGCACGCGCACGGTCGCGAAGAGCGTGTCGTCCACCGCGAGGATCCAGGGCACGCCCTCGCCGGGGTGTTGCTCCTGCCGGAGCCGCTGGAGCGCCGCCACCCAGGAGGGCCCCTCGGCCTGGGCCCAGGGCATGTCGCGGCGGTTCTCCGGCTCCTCGCCGCCCTCCAGGTACAGCTCGCTGCCCCAGGTCATCGCCGGGGTGCCCCGGGTGAGGAACTGGAACAGGAGCGCCTGGTCCACCCGCCAGCGCGCCCCGCCGCACTCGGTGGTCACCCGGGGCAGGTCGTGGTTGTCGAGGAAGGTGACGAGCTGGCCGGGGTCGTCGTAGAAGCGGTCCGCCGAGAGCACCGAGGCCAGCCGCCCCGGCCCCCGCCCGTGGCAGTACACGTCCACCATCGCGTAGCGCAGGGGGAAGTCGAACATCGCGTCGAAGCCCCCGGCCCGCTGGCTCTCGGCGAGCGACAGCGCGTCGCCCTGGAAGTCCTCCCCCAGCAGCCAGAAGTCCTCACCCAGGGTGGCGTGCAGCTCGTCGGAGATCTGCCGCAGGAACGCCGAGGGCAGGTGCCGCACCGCGTCGACCCGGTAGCCGTCCACCCCGGCCTCGCGGGCCCAGTAGAGCGAAGCGTCGCGCAGGTGGTCATAGACCTCGGGGTTCTCCTGGGCCAGATCCGGCAGGCCGTGGACGGTGTGGTTCTCCAACTGGTCGGGGTCGTCCCAGTCCTCGATGGGGTGGTCGGGGTGGAACCAGTCCGGGTGGGTCTGCCGCAGCGGCGCGTCGAAGCCGACGTGGTTCCACACCATGTCGAGCACCAGCCGCATGCCGCGCGCGTCGAGGGCCTGCCCGAGCTGCTGGAGCAGGGCGAGGTCGCCGAAGCGCGGCTCCACCCGGGTGAGGTCCCGGACCCAGTACCCGTGGAACGCCCCCCAGCCGTGGAAGGGCTCGGTGCGCATCTCGAAGATGGGCGAGAGCCACACGGTGCCCACCCCCAGGTCGGACAGGTAGTCGAGGTGGTCGAGCACGCCCTGCAGATCGCCGCCGTGGAAGGCCTGGGGGTCGGCGAGGTCGATGTGCTGGTCGTTGCTGGGGTCGCCGTTCGCGAAGCGGTCCACCAGCACGAAGTAGACGAGGTCGGTGTCCGCGCCGGGCCGCAGGGAGGGCGTCGGTGGGGGCGCGGGAGGAGGCGGCGGCCGGACGCAGGCCAGCGCCGCCAGCAGCGCGATCATGGGTTGAGCCCGGACAGCACCTCATCCAGCAGGTAGCCGAGCTGCCGCTCGATGACCGGGGCGGCCTGGGCCAGGGCCTCGGGCTCCTGCTCGTGGTGGAACTGGAGGAACACGGGCACCGTGAAGCTGGCGGACACGGTCTGGGCGAGGTCGTCCCGGGGGGCGACGGAGAGATCGACCGACACGGTCCACCGGAACCGCCCGTTCATCTGGGAGTAGAACTCGACCTGGGTCTCCACGAGCACCAGCAGCTCGGCGTCGCCCT
>JACKEV010000040.1 GCA_020632795.1 Alphaproteobacteria bacterium | reverse complement strand
AGGGTCCGAATCCAGCGTCGTGCTTGTGGTATACCGGAGCCGCCGTCCCGGAGGCTCGATGTCCCGCACCGTGACCGGCCGCCTCGTGTTCCAGCAGGCTGGCCCCAAGCGCCCCCTCCACAACATGGCCTTCACGGCCGCCGTCCACCATCCCCTGCTGCCGGACCGTCCGCTCGGGCGGCTCCGGACCGACCTGGACGGTCGGTTCTCCGTGGAGCTGCCCACCGGCCGGGAGCTGACCCTGCGGATCACCCTGCAGGAGCGCCACCGCCTGTACAAGCGCGGCAGCGTCGTGGACGAGGACATCGCCTCCACCCAGGTGGACGTCCACCTGGAGGAGCGGACCATCGACCTCGGCGACGTGCCGGTCGGCTTCTGGCCCTACCGCACCGACTTCCCGACCCCCCGGGCCGGCGCGGTGGACGGCAAGCTGGCCCAGTCCTACACCAAGGGCTTCTCCCACACCCTGGCCAAGGCCGTGGCCCGCTCGGCCCCGGTCGAGGGCCTGCTCCTGGCCCAGAACGCCCTGGATCACGAGAAGCCCTCGATGGCCGAGATCCAGAAGCACCAGCCGGAGACCCTCACCCTGAAGGTGGAGGCCGAGACGCCAGGGAAGACCCGCTCGGATCTGTGGCTGGGGGACCAGCTCCTCAACGGCTTCAACATCGAGCTGCGGGTCGGCCGGGACGCCGACGACCCCGCCCGCTTCCGCGCCGTCATCGACTGGGGCGACATGCCCGCCAAGGGGCTCTTCGACCTCGCGGACGTGGACGTCGTGCTGCTGGAGCGCCCCGAGGGCATGCTGCCCGTCCGCATCACCGCCCGCATCCGCCAGCCCGGCCAGGGCGGCGCCTGGGCCAGCGACGAGACCCGCACCTTCACCCCCGAGGACGACGACTGGGACGCCGCCAAGCGCCTGGTGCGCTGCCAGTACCTGCTGCACGGCGCGCTGCACGGGCACATCATCCGGGCGCACTTCCAGACCGAGATGTACGCCCTCGCGGTGTTCCGCAACCTGCACCTCAACCCGGTGCGCGACGTGCTGGCGCCCCACCTCTGGGAGATCGTCGCCCAGGGCCACGACGGCGACAACTTCGCCTGGGGTCCCGAGGGCATCCTGGCCACCCAGTCCGCGGTCACCACGGCGGTGCTCTACCAGCGCATGGCCGACGCCTCCGCCACGATGGACTGGAAGACCTTCCAGCCCCGCACGGTGCTCCACAACACCCACCGCTACGCCAAGGCCGCGCGGCTCTACTGGGACATGGTCGGGCAGACCCTGGATGACTTCTTCCGGGAGCACCAGGCCGGGATCGTGGCGCACTGGGCCGAGGTCCGCCGCTTCTCCGACGACCTCGTCGACCACAGCCTGCCCTACGCCCCCCAGCCCGACGACCCCCGGGTCGTGCCGGTGGACCGCAACGAGCTGGACCACCCCGACGTGCCCCGGGTCAGCGTGGACGGCGTGACGCGCACCTGCCGCCCGGTCACCCTCACCGACACCCCCGCCGAGGGTGAGCTGGCGGCCCTCCAGCAGCTCTGCCACTACGTCATCTTCAACGCCACCTTCAACCACTCCTGGACCCACAACGGCCAGTACGACGCGGGCGGCGAGCTGGCGTATGCGACCTTCAGCCTGCGCAACGGCAGCATCGGCGGCGAGACCGACCCCGCGATCAACCCCCCGCCCAAGCTCAGCATCAAGTCCATCAGCACCAACACCCTGGGCACCCGGGCGAACTACGGCTTCATCCTGGCGGACGAGGAGCACGACGTGCCCCCCGCCCTCAAGGCCGCGCTGAAGGCCAACGCGGACGCCTTCCGCGCCCTGGGCCAGGACCCCGGCTACATCCGCAGTCGCATCAACATCTGAGGGACGACCATGACCACGGTCTTCGACGTCGTATTTGAGGGCGGCGGCGCCAAGGGCATCGCTCTGTCCGGCGCGGTGGCCGCGCTGGAGGCCCGGGGCATCGGGATCCGGCGCTTCCTGGGCACCTCGGCAGGGGCGATCACCGCCGCCAACCTGGCCGTCGGCTACACCGGGCAGGACATCCTCCAGGGCTCTTTGGTGAAGACCCCCCAGGGCAAGCCCATCTACACCACCTTCTCTGACGGCCCCAAGGACCTGACCGAGGCGCAGCTCCTGGACTCCGGGCTCGGCCAGCTCCTGGGCAAGGTGGACCTCCCGCTGATCCCCCTCAAGGCCGAGCAGCGCATCGACGCCGTGGTGCTCCGGTCCCTGGACCGGCTGCCGGGCATGCGCACGGTGTTCTCGGTCATGGAGCTGGGGGGCATGAACGCGGGGGACGGCTTCCTGGACTGGATGCAGAAGTCCCTGGAGGCCAAGGGCACGGGCTTCGGCACCGCCACCTTCGCCGAGCTGTTTGAGCAGACCGGTCGTGACCTCTCGGTGGTGGCCACCGACACCACCGACCGCAGCCAGCTCGTGCTCAACCACCGCACCGCGCCGGGCGTGCCGGTGTCGTGGGGGGTGCGCATGTCCATGAGCATCCCGTTCTTCTTCGTCCCGGCCCACTGGGACGCCGCCTGGGGGCCCTACCTGGGCCAGGACATCGCCGGCCACGAGATCGTCGACGGCGGGGTGGTCTCCAACTTCCCGCTGCGGCTGTTCACGGACGCGGACACCGACGAGGTGATCGCGTGGATGGGCCCGCCGCCCGATCCGGTCCGCATCCTGGGGCTCTACCTCGACGCCAACCTGGAGGTCCCCGGCGCCGGGCCGGGCACCCCCGCCACCCACGACCACGCGAGGCTGGTCGAGCGCATCGAGGGCCTCGTCGACACGATGATGGGCGCAGTGGACAACAGCGTCCTCACCACCCACGCCGACCTGGTCTGCCGCCTGCCCGTCAAGGGCTACGGCACCACCGACTTCAACGTCAGCGAGGCCCGCGTCCGCGCCCTGTTCAACGCGGGCACCGCCGCCTGCGACGCCTACCTCGACGCCCACGGTTTCTGACTCTCCGACCCGGAGCCATCATGAGCGCGCCCTCGATCCCCCAGAACGACAGCAAGCCCGAGCGCCGACAGAAGCAGATCGCCGAGCAGGCCGAGCTGTACAAGTGGACCTACGATGCCTTCAAGGGCATCGCCTGCGCCGAGGGGGTGCCCAAGCCGGACCACCCCGACCTGGCCTGGCTGGCCCGGGTGGGCGAGGTCATCGTCGAGATCATGATCAACGCCCTGGAGGTCGACAAGCACATCTCCGAGATCGAGCCCAAGGCGCTCTCCCGGGCGGATGTGCTCAAGCTCCTCAAGGAAGCCCGTCACGAGGGCATCAAGGCCGCGCTGGCCATGCTGGAGCGGTTCATCGAGGGCAACAACCTCAACACCGTGCCGCTGGATGCAGTCACCGACTACAACGGCCTCTACCGCACCATCCCGTTGCCGCCGGTCGCCCACGTCTTCCGCACGGACACCGCCTTCGCCCGCATGCGCGTGGCCGGGCCCAACCCGATGATGCTCACCCGCATCACCCGGCTGCCGGACAACTTCCCGGTCACGGAGGCCCACTTCACCCGGGCCATGGACGCCCACCGCGCCAACGGCCTGGTCCCCGGGCAGGACACCCTGGCCGCCGCCCTGGCCGAGGGCCGGGCCTTCCTGTGTGACTACAAGGCCCTGGAGGGCGCCCCCAGCGGCACCTTCCCCCGCCCCCCCAAGTTCCTCTACGCCCCGATGGGCCTGTTCGTCACCACCGCCTTCGCCCGCACCCTGGTCCCCGTGGCCATCCAGTGCGGCCAGACCCCCGGCGCCGAGTTCCCCATCTGGACCCCGGCCGACGGCACCACCTGGATGATCGCCAAGGACTGCATGACGGTGGCCGACGGCAACCTCCACCAGGCGGTGGTCCACCTCGCCCACACCCACCTCGTCTCCGGGCCCTTCCGGGTGGCCGCGATGCGCAACATGGCCCCCACCCACCCGGTCCTGCGCCTCATCGACCCCCACACCGAGGGCGTGCTGAACATCAACAACGCCGCCGACACCACCCTCACCAAGCCCAAGGGCGGCGTGGACGCGGTGATGGGCGGGCCGGTGTCCTACTCCCGTCAGGTGGCGGTGGACGCGGTCAAGGCGTGGAACTTCCGGGACATGATGTTCCACCGCAACCTGGAGGCTCGGGGGGTCACGGACCGCGAGGCCCTGCCCGACTACCCCTACCGCGACGACGGCGCGCTGATCTGGTCGGCCACCCACGACTGGGTCGAGCGCTTCGTCCGCACCTACTACAGGACCGACGGCGACGTCATCGAGGACGCCGAGCTGCAGGCCTTCTTCCGCGAGGCCGGGGCCCAGGACGGCGGTCGGCTGGCCGGCATCGGCCAGGTGCGCAGCGTGGACTACCTCATCGACGCGCTCACCCACGTCATCTTCACCGGCAGCACCCAGCACGCCGCGGTGAACTTCCCCCAGCGGGACCTGATGGCGTACCTGCCCAACTTCCCGCTGGTCGGCTTCACCCCCGCGCCCACCTCCCCCGACCTCACCGAGCGGGACTACCTGACCATCCTGCCCTGGCTGGACCTGGCCCAGTACCAGTCCGCGCTGGGGCACCTGCTGGGGAGCGTGCACCACACGAAGCTGGGCGACTACAAGGCCATCCCGATCATCGGCGCCTTCGCCGGGGACCTGCGGCTGAACGACCCCCTGCGGGACTTCCAGCGCCGCCTGGACGAGATCGACGACATCATCGAGTCCCGCAACCTCAGCCGCGAGCCCTACAGCTACCTGCGGCCGAAGTTCATCCCGCAGAGCATCAACATCTGAGCCCGCCGGCCACGGGGCCGACGGGCTCATACCGAACCGCGTTGAAGCCTGGATCGTCGCGCTGGCAGCGGGGGGGCGGCCATCTTCACGTCAATTCACCCCAAACCGGCGAGGTTGTGGACGCGCACCCCCGGCCAGGAGTTGACGCCAACACGCCGACATGGCGGCTGCTGGGGCGCGCGGCGCTTATCGCGACGAAATCCTTGGGTGGTAAACGAAGCCTCACCC
>JACKEV010000004.1 GCA_020632795.1 Alphaproteobacteria bacterium | reverse complement strand
TACAGCGAGCCCGACACCTACCCGGACGTGAACGGGCAGGAGCAGATCGCCCAGAAGAACCTCGTGATGGCCGAGCTCGTCGCGCTCGCCCTCTCCTGCGACCTCACCCGCTCCTTCACCGTGCAGTTCTCCAGCGCGGGCGCGGGCGTGGTGGTGTGGCCGGCCGGGGCCTCGAACAGCCTGCACCAGATGTGCCACGACGAGTCCCCGCCCCAGCCGGGCGTTCACGCCGCGGTCACCTACATCATGGAGCAGCTCGCGGTCTTCCTGGACGTGCTGCGGCAGACCCCCGAGGGCGACGGCAACCTGCTCGACCACGCGGGCATCCTCTGCACCACCGAGCTGACCAACGGCTGGAACCACTCCAACCAGGACTTCCCCATCCTGGTCGCGGGCAAGGGCAACGGCCGCCTGCGCGGCGGCTACCACCACCGCTCGGGCAGCCTGGAGAACACCTCCAAGGCCGTGCTCACCGCCCTCCAGGGCGCCGGCGTGCCGGTGGGCAGCTTCGGCGTGGGCAACGGCTACGCGGACTCGGTGTTCTCAAACCTGCTGAGCTGAGCCCCGCAGGCGCCCCAGGCAGCGCTCCACCCACTCCAGCTCCATCCCCGGCGCCCGCGTGATCACGTGGCCGTCCGGCCGCAGCAGCGCGAGCCCGGGGCCGCTCAGGAAGCCGTAGCGGGCGTGCAGCTGCCCCTGCTCGTCCAGGCGGGCCTCGGGGTGCTGAGAGGTCAGGCTGCGGCCCAGCACGCGGTGCAGCTGCACCCGGGGCCAGCGGGCGGCGAAGGCCTCCAGGGCCTCCTCGTCCAGCCGCGCGCGGGCGTGATCGGGGCCGACGCCGCTGAAGACGAGCAGGTGCAGGTGCCCCGGGTCAAGGCGGGCGTGCAGGGCCTCGGCGCGGCCGCTCGCGGGGTCGAAGAGCGCGCCGCCCGGCCCGCGGGCCCCCGGCGCGGGCCCCTGGGAGAAGCCCTCGGGCCTCGGCCCCTCCCAGGCCAGGGCGAGGGGGCTCTCGCGGTAGCGGATGCTGAGCTGGCTCACGAAGCGGTAGACCCGCGCCCGCCGCGCGGGGTCGGCGGTGAGCTTGGGCGCCAGCCAGGGCACCAGCAGGCTGCGCGCGGCGGCGATGAGCACGTTGTCCGAGCTGGCCAGGGAGAAGGCCCGGTCCGTCCAGCCCAGCAGGCGCCGGCCCACCGGGGCGCGCTCGGCGTCGTAGCTCTCCAGCAGGGCCTCGTCGGCCTCTCCCAGGCAGACCAGCCCGAGCTTCCAGCCCAGGTTGAGGGCGTCCTGGATGCCCGTGTTCATGCCCTGGCCCCCCGCGGGGCTGTGGATGTGCGCGGCGTCGCCCGCCACGAAGACCCGCCCGGCGCGGTAGCGGTCGACCCCTCGGTGGTGCAGCCGGAAGCGGCTCACCCACACGGGGTCGTGCAGGCGCACCTCGCCGGGCACGGCCTCGCGGAAGATGGCCTCGAACTCCTCGAGGGTGGGCTCCTGATCGGCGGTGGCCTCGCTGGCGCGGGTCGCGATGAGGCGCACCAGGCCGGGCTCCTTGAAGGGCAGCACCGCGAGCGTGCCGCCCGAGCGCAGGAAGACGCAGACCCGGTCGTCCGGGAGCTCCCAGTCCACGTGCACGTCGGCGAGCATGAAGTCCTGGGGGTAGGCCGCGCCCTCGAAGCTCAGGCCCGCGCCCTTGCGCACCACGCTGTGGGCCCCGTCGCAGCCGACCAGCCACTGCACGCGCAGCGCCTCCTCGCGGCCGTCGGCGTGCTCCAGGCGCGCGTGCACGCCCTCGGCGTCCTGGCTGAAGTCCACGAGGCGCACCGGGCGCTCCACCGTCACCCCGCGGGCGGCCAGGCCGGCGTCCAGCGCGGCCTCGGTGCGCTCCTGGGACACCACCAGGGGGAAGGGGTAGGCGGTGTCCCCGATGGCGAAGTCGCTCAGGGGCACGAGGGCGGCGAGCTCGCGGTTCACGTAGATGCGGGCCTCCACGCCGGTCTGCCCCTCGCGCAGCAGGCCCTCGGCCAGGCCGTAGGCCGAGAGCAGCTCCAGGCTCCGCGCCTGAAGCACGAGCGCCCGGGAGTGTGGGGTGCGCTCGGGCAGGGCGTCGATGAGGCGGTGGGGCACGCCCATGGCGGACAAGGCCAAGGACAGGGCCTGCCCGGTGGGGCCTGCCCCGGCGATCAAGACCCGCGGTTCTGCTGACATCTCGGCTCCCAGCGCGTTACCCGCCGAATCCTAACCGAGGAGACCGACATGCCCCGCCTGCTCATCCTGGACTTCGACGGCACCGTCACCGACGCCGAGGCGGAGGGCGCGCCCTTCCGAGAGGGCTACCTGACCGATCTGGCCGTGCTGACCGGCCTCTCCGTCGAGGAGGTGCGCGCGCTGGCCGAGCGCTTCGAGGCCGAGGTCGCCGCCGACCCCGACCGCTACGGCTGGATGTACGAGGGCCACATCGTCGCCCCCGCCATGGTCGACCCCTACCTGCGCATCATGCCGGTCGCCCGCCGCGTCTTCGACCACGCCGGGGCCTTCCTGCGCGAGGAGGACCGCACCCGCCTGCTCGACGGCGTGCTCTACAAGTACAACTACACGAAGACCGGCATCGCCTTCCGCCCCGGCGCCCGCGAGGCCCTGGAGGCCCTGGAGGGCCAGGACGTCTTCATCGTCACCAACTCCCACACCGAGGCGGTGAAGGACAAGGTGCGCCGCCTGGGCCAGCGCCCGGACGGCAGCAACAGCCTCGCCTGGCTGGTCGACCGGGTCCACGGCCGGGCCAAGAAGTACGTCATCGACGACGGCTTCGAGGCCGTGCCCGCCCAGATGTCCCTGCCCGGCCTGGGCCGCCCCGTGCTGCTGCGCCGCCGCCTCTACTTCGAGGTGCTGGACGCCCTGCGCCGGGAGCTGGGGGCCGACTGGAGCGAGGTGCAGGTGGTCGGCGACATCTTCGAGCTGGACCTCTGCCTGCCCCTCTACGCCGGCGCCCGGGTGGCCCTGGCCGTGAACCGCTTCACGCCGGCCTACGAGCGGGCCTTCCTGGAGGCCCACCCGCGCGGCGCGATCCTGGAGGACTTCAGCGAGCTCGGCGCCCTGCTCCGGAGCTGACGCGGCGCAGCACGGCGATGACATCCGGGGCTCGGGCGGCGGCGCGATCCCTTCCCGCACTCCCCGGATCGGGTTATCTGAAACCCCGTTCTCATCGACATCACGGAAAATCGTTCTGATTTTCTTTTCGGTTCGGCCGCCCCTCGGTGTCTCACAGGGTGGACGGTCAAACCACCCTGGAGGAGACATGACCCGACACACCCTCGCCGCTGCCCTCATCCTTCCCACGCTCGTCGCCTGCGAGTCCGTGGAGAGCGAGAGCGTCCTGACCAGCGGCGTCTACGCCGACCTGCACGCGGTCAGCAACGGCGACGCCACCCGCGCCACCGCCACGCTCCGCACCGGCGGCGCCACCTCGAACACCTTCCTCCAGCTCACCGGCGACGACAACCTCAGCGTGTCCGTGGACGGCGGCGAAGCCGAGAAGATGAACGAGCAGAACCTCGGCGACATCTACAGCTACACGGCCGACTTCGACGCGGTCAACGCGGGCGCCGAGTACGTGTTCGCCTTCAACCGCCTCGTCGACGAGGGCGCGCCCTCCAGCGTGGCCGTGCTGCCCGAGCCCTTCTCCGTGACCGAGCCCGCCGAGGACGCGGTGATCTCCCGCGGCGCCGAGGCCATCACCGTGAGCTGGGACGGCGGCACCGATGACGCCATGCTCGTCAAGGTCTCCGCCGACTGCATCTACGACCACGAGGTGGTGGTCGAGGGCGACCCCGGCACCATCGTGATCGAGGCCGGCACCCTGGAGTCCCCCGACGGCAGCGCCGACCAGGCCTGCGACGCCACGGTCACCGTGTCCCGCCGCCGCACGGGCAGCCTCGACGCCGGCTACGGCGAGGGCGGCCTCATCTACGGCGCCCAGGACCGCGGGGTCAAGATCCGCATCGACCCCTGAGCCGCGCGCTTCGGGCGACACGAGGCCGCGATCCCACCCGGGGTCGCGGCCTCCATGCCTTCAGCGCTCAGGTGTCGTCGTTCCCGTCGCAGTTGCTGTCGACGCCATCGCCGGCGGTCTCCTCGGCGCCGGGGTAGACCGCCGCGTCCTCGTCGTCGCAGTCACCGTCCGCCAGGCTGTAGCCGTCGTCGTCGGCGTCCGCGTAGATCGAGGAGTCAAAGACCCCGTACTCGGGCTGGGGCGCGAAGCTGTCGGTCTCCTTCTCGCCGCAGCCGGCGAGGGCGAGGCCCATGAGCGCGGCGGCGGCGGTGCGCTTGACCCCGGTGTTGGCGCAGACACGCAGCTGGTGGCCGCAGTGCGGGCAGACGCAGGGGTCCTGGAGGACGTGACAGCCACAGGAGGGGCAGGCGTTCATGGGGGCTCCGAGTAGGTCCCCGCGAGCATAGCGCGGGCGGGGCGCGGCTCCCCAGCGCTTCTCGGCCGGACCCGGGTTATTCGGCCGCCATGCTGCCCACCCTGACCGCCATGGCCCTCGGCACCTGCG
>JACKEV010000039.1 GCA_020632795.1 Alphaproteobacteria bacterium | reverse complement strand
CCGCGCACGCCCGGCCGACACCAGCTCGTCCAGGCTGACCGTGTCGATGATCTGCTCCTGGAGCCGGCGCACCTCCAGCAGGGCCTCGCGCAGGGCGGGCTTGGAGACGATGGGCTCGGCCGCGGCGTCCCGCAGCTCGTAGCGCACGTGCTCAAGCTGGAGCTCGCCAGGCACGTCGTCCGGGCCGAGGTGGAACTGCGCCCGCACCCGGGCGTCCTCGCGATCGTAGTCGATGGCGTCGAGCAGGCCCTGCACCAGGTCGAGCAGCGGCAGCCCGCCGCTGGCGGCTTCGATCTGCCGGCTCTGGGTCCCGTCGAGCTGGCGCTCCATGCGGTCCAGGCGCCCGGCGAGGGTGGCCAGGGTGTCCTCGCTGCGGTCCCCCCGGGTGACCCGGTCCAGGAGCTGCTTCAGGGTGGCGCTGCGCTCGCGGATGAGCGGCGGGTCGCTCTTCTGCTGCTCGGTCACCCCCACACAGTCCACCAGCACGAAGTGGGTCTTGGACCTGCCGCCGGGCGTGAGGGCCTGGAAGTCGCTGTCCTGCATGATCCGCACGCCCCGGCCCTTCATCTGCTCGAAGTAGCCCCGGGAGCCCACCGAGCGCATGAAGACCACGATCTCCAGGGGCCTCACGTCCGTGCCCACCGCCAGCATGTCCACGGTGACGGCGACGCGGGGGTTCGTGCGGGACTTGAAGGCCGCCAGCAGGGCCTTGGGGCGCTGGGAGGCCGCCCGGACGCGCTTGCCCTGGCTGTCCAGGCCGCTCTTGCTGGTGATCTTGACGGCCTCCTCGTTGGAGAGGCCCCACTCCTGGCGCACCATGTCCAGGATGTCGTCGGCGTGGCGGTCGCTCTTGGCGAAGAACAGCGTCTTGGGCACCACGGGCCGGCCGGGGAAGAGCTCCTGCGCGATGGCCCGCTTCAGCTCCCTTACGACCGTGCGGATCTGGTCGGGGGCGACCACGCTGCGGTCGAGCTGCCGGGCGGTGTAGGTGATGTCCTCGTCGACCTGCGCCCAGCGCTCGGCCCAGGTGTTGCGGTCGCGCTTCTTCACGAAAGCGTCGGGCTCGGCCCGGATGAGCGAGCCCTGCTCCCCGATGCGCGTGCGGATGCGGTAGACCTCGAAGGGCACGTTCACCCGGTCCCGGACGGCGTGCTCGTGGCGGTACTCCGAGACGACGTTGCGGTCGAAGAAGGCGAAGGTGCGCGCGTCCGGGGTCGCCGTGAGGCCGATGAGGCAGGCGTCGAAGTAGTCCAGCACCTGGCGCCAGGTGCTGTAGATGGAGCGGTGGCACTCGTCGATGACGATGAGGTCGAAGAACTCCGGCGGAAGCTCGGGGTTGTAGCTCACCTCCTTGGGCTGCTCCTCCTCCGGGGGCTCCAGGAAGCTGGAGCGCTCGTCCAGCTCCGGGTCGTCGTCCTCCGCGCGGGTGAGGATGGAGTAGAGGCGCTGGATGGTGCAGATGTATACCTTGTTGGTCGGGTCGATGAGGTTGTGCTTCTGGTGCACCACGTTCCACACCTTGTGGAACTTGCGGCCGTCCCCCGGGACCGTGAAGCCCTGGAACTCGCTCTCGGCCTGGTCGCCCAGGTTGCCCCGGTCGACGAGGAAGAGCACGCGCCGGGCACCGCCGTGCTCGATGAGGCGGTGCAGCGCGGTGACCGTCGTGAAGGTCTTGCCCGCCCCCGTGGCCATCTGGATGAGGGCCTTGCGGCGGCCCTCGCCGATGGAGCGCTCCAGGTTCTTCACCGCGACGATCTGCGCCGGCCACATGCCGCGCTCGATCAAGGGCGGCGCCGCGCGCATCCGGCCGACGAGGCTGGCGGCGCAGGGCGCGCCGGGGCGACCCAGGAGGCGGTCCAGCTCGGGCTGGAGGCGCGCAGCGAGGCTCTCGGGTCGGTGGAAGGTGAAGACGCGGCGGGCGCGCTGGATGGGCGAGAGGCCGTCGGTGAAGCGGGTGACCGCGCCGGTGGACTCGTAGCGGAAGGGCAGCGGCTTGACGAAGGCCCGGGTGTCGTGGAGCAGGTTGGCGGCGTAGGCCGCGGTCTGGGCCTCGACGGCGCTCAGCGAGGTGCCGACGGGCTTGGCCTCGATGACCCCGACCGCCTGGCGGTTGATGAGGAGGAGGTAGTCGGCCTTGCCCACCTTCGTCGGGAACTCGCGGACCGCGACGCCCAGGCCCGCGGTGGGGTTCATGGCGGTGAGGTCCTGGACGACCCAGCCGGCCTGGAGGAGCTGTGCGTCGATGTCCTGGCGGGCTTGCTGCTCGGGGGTCATGGGGGCTCCCTCCCCTCGCGTCCTTGGGGGGACGATGGCGGGGAGGGTAGCACGGAATCCGCCGTCGAAGGCGGCACGCGCAGGGGGCTCGCTCGCCTGGAGGCCGCCCGGATGCGGGGGGCGGACCCCCGGTCGTCGGTGACCGGGGGCCCGCGAGGCGCAGGGCGGTGGGGCCTTGCTCGGCGGTCCCCGGGAGCAGCACGGGCCACCGCGAGCGAGCCCGTGACGCGCGCCACAGACCCTCACCCCCCCGCCGACCGCCAGATCAGGTTCCCCTCCCCGTCATACCGAGAGAGCCCCTCGCCATGACTCAACCAGACGTGCCCGTCCTCGGTCACCGCGAGCGCGCAGGGGTAGAGCTCGCCCAGCAGGATCGCGCGGACTGACCCACCCTCGCCGGGGATGCGCACCAGCACGGCGCGGCCCTCCTGGGTCTCGTCCCCCTGGAGGGCGCCCACCATCACCGCCCAGGTCGTACCGTCCGGCCCCGCGCCGGGGCGGACGATGCTCACCCCGCCGCCGCTGAAGGCCTCGCCGGCGTCCACGCACCAGACCAGGCGGCCGTCCCGCTTGAGCCGCGCCACGTAGCGGGCGGCCACCACGCGCAGGTCTCCGTCGAGGCCCATGGCCAGGCGCCCGGGCATCGCCGCAGTCATGCCCGCGCTGGGGCGCTCCTCGGGCACGGCGTGGTCCAGCCTGGGCCTGCCCCCGCCGAAGAGCCTGCCGAAGAAGCCCGGCTCGGTCCACAGCCACCGCAAGGCGCCGTCTGTGTCGAATCGCCGCAGCGCGCCGAGCGGGTGGGTGTGCACGACCCAGGTGCCGTCGGGGTCCACCGCCAGATCCTGCACCTCCTCCGGCAGATGGAGCTGCCCCCGCGGCGCGCCGTCGGCCAGGGCGAAGCGCCGCACCCGGGTGCTCATCTCCCCCGCGAGCAGCACCTCGTCCCGACACACGGCCACGCGCGGGGTGAAGTCGGGCTCGCCCAGCAGCGCAGACCACACCAGGCCCGGAGGCCGGGTCTCCAGCATCACCAGGGCGTACTCCTCCCCCAGGACGCCGACGCCGACAATGCGGCTGCCCACACCCACGGCGTCGTCGAAGTCGAAGCCCTCGGGCAGCGCGGCGCCGCGCCCCCCGCCGGCCACCTCCACAAACCAGGGGGCCACCTGGGTGGGGGCGTGCACCCGCCGCCACACCTCATCGGGCAGCACCACCTGCCCCTCGCAGGAACCGCAGCGCAGAGTGCGCGCGCGCCCGTCGACCGCGATGGGCGCCGCGCAGCTCGGGCAGCGCAGGGTCTCGACCTGCACCCCGGGCCGCTCGCCGTCGAGCGCCGCGCGGTCCTCGCCCAGCAGACGGAGCCCGTGGCGACGGCGCAGGGAGACCTCCAGAGCGCAGCGCGGGCAGTGCTCGGCCGCCTCGCCCCACGGCGCCGCACAGTGCGGGCAGGCCGGCGGCGTCCGGGTCAGGGTGATCCGCAGCGTGCCGCTGCCCAGAGACCAGCGCAGCGCGCGCTGCTCCTGGTCGACCATCTCCTCCGCCGCCTCGGACAGCTCCTCGAAGGCCCCCGCCCAGACGCGGATGGGGATGGCCACGCCGCAGGTGTCACAGGGCTGCGCGTCCACGGCCGCGTTGACCGGCGTGCTGCCGGCGCAGGTGCCGCACTCGACCGCCGCCTCGACCCGAAGCCACATGCTCACCTCCGGCTGCTCCCGAGAAGCCTACCCCGAGGGGGAGGGGCGTGGCAGCCCGCTGAGCCTCCTCCTGCGCACGTTCGCCCCGCCAGGCCGGGGGCATCGTCGATGACGCCGTCTTCATCGACCTCTCGGAAGATCGAGGGTCGTCAGAACGCGCGGCACCCCACCGCTGGGTCCTCCCAACGGGGCAACCCCACCCAACGGGTGGGCGGGCTGATGCACTGCTGCCGCTCGCGTCGGACGAGCACAGGTTCGCCCAGGACGAACCCCGGGGGGGCGGGATCGAGGCGCAGAGCCGACTCGTAGGTGGCGCGATGCTGGGTCCAGGCGTAGAGGCCCATGTTCGGCCCCGGCACGCTCTGAAGCGGCACCCCTCCGTGAGGCACCACGGTCGCGCGGACCACCGCCCGGCCCTCCCCCGACCCGACCTGCAGGTCCACCACCTGAAGCCGCAGCGAGCCCTCGGCCAGCGCGGTCCGCTCCTCGCCCACGGGCGCGCTCAGATCGCGGTCGTGATGCATCCACGCGAACAGCTCGAGCGCCTCGGTCAGGCTCGGCACGCCGCGCCGCGCCGAGAGGTCCACGCCCCCGGCGCCAGGCGCGCACGGCTGGTCGTAGCGGGCCCCGTCACACAGGGGGGTCTGCAAGGTGATCGCCTCAGAGGGGTCGGGCCACGCCAGGATCGGCAGGAAGGCGTGATCGCTCCCGGCGCTGTCGGCGCACCCGATGCTGGTGTGCGCACTGTACAGGCTGTCGCGGGGCGGGGGGGCGTTCCAGTGCATCCTGACCACTGGCGTCAGCGCGTCGCCGGGATCGACCAACTGGCCCGAGGGCCGCAGGCCCGGCGTCTCGGCCAGGACGAGGGTGAGGGGGAACCCCAGGCACCGGACGTCGTCCCCGAGCAGCATCAGGTAGCCCTCGTGGTAGAGCGCCGTGTGGCCCGCGTACTGTCGCTGGCCGAAGTCCACCGTCCAGGCGCCGACGTAGAACGGGCCGGCCACGAAGCTGCCCCACAGCTCGTCCATCCAGGCCTGCTGCAGCGCGCTCAGGGCGCTGGTCGACGGCAGGTCGGGCCAGGGCTCATCGAGCGGGGGGGCCGGCACAGACGCCCAGGGGTCGGGAGGACGCTCCGGCTGGGACGGGGGCGCCGCTGCGCTGACCGGCGCCGAAGGCAGGGGAGGCGCCGGCGACCGCCCGCTGCAGGCCGCGAGCGCGAGCGCGAGAAACCCGAGGATCGTCGCTGAGTGGGCTGGACGCACGGCTCGTCCTGGTCGGGTTGGAGGCTGTCTGCGCCCATCAAGCCACCCGATCGACCTGGTGAAGCGCTGCGCACGTCCTGTATCGTGGCAGCCGCCACCACACCGGGAAACTCAAGCCCGGCCATCCCCTACGAGACCCCG
>JACKEV010000038.1 GCA_020632795.1 Alphaproteobacteria bacterium | reverse complement strand
CGGTCGCCCAGCTCGGCGTAGAAGGCGTCGATCTCGGCCTGGGCGGCGCGCTGGTACTCCGGGTGGAGGCCCAGCTCGTAGAGCATCCAGCTCAGGGTCACCCCGGTGGTGTCCTGCCCGGCGAACAGGATGGGGGAGAGCAGGGGGAACAGCCGCTGGGCGCTCCACCGGTTGCGGCCCTCCCGCTGCAGGATGAGCTGCACCAGGGGCGCGCGCTTCGCGGTGGCGGACAGCTCGCCGGCGTCCTCCAGGGCGCGGATGTCGTCGACGATCTTCGCGGCCAGCGTGAGCAGCTTCGCGCGGGCGGCCTGGCAGGCCACGCCGAAGGCGGGGTCGCCCTGGAGGGCCTGGAAGACCATGCCGCCCAGCGGCGCGACGTCGTCCCGCATCACCTGGCCCAGCTCCTCGTACACCGGCAGGTCGATGTTGCCGAAGCAGGCCCGCAGGATGAGCGCGAAGGACAGGCGGTTCAGCAGCAGCCCCGCGTCGAAGCTGCGGTCGGGGTCCTCGATCGAGGCGCGCTCCAGCTCCGCGGTGATCTGGGCGAGCACCCCCTGCATGCCGCGCAGCAGCCGCTCGATCATGCCCGGCGAGAGCATGCGCAGGCCCAGCTCCCGGTCCCGCTCCCAGGTGGTGTTGCCGGTGAGCTGGCCCACCAGCAGCCCGGCAGGCTTCTCGGTGTCGGTGGCGTGGAGGGTGGCGTCGCCGATGACCTGCTGCAGGAAGTGGACCGGGATGGGGCCCCGGTCGAAGCGCTCGGGGTCCTCCAGCCCGGCGCGGAGGGCCTCCCGGCCGCGCACGACGTACACCGCCATCCGGCGCCCGTCGGCGAGCTTCGTGAAGCCGGTGTCCACCGCCATGTCCCCCTCGAACTTGATGAGGGGCACCGCGGGCAGGGTGAAGGCCCAGGTGTCGCCGTCGGGGGTGTCGGGGGGCATGGGGTTGCCCACCGCGCGGGCCTCCCGGGCCAGCTTCTTGTTGACGCCGTAGCGGGGGCCGAACTCGGCGTAGCGGGCGCGCTGCATGCGGTAGGGGCCGGCGCCGAACATGCCGAACAGGCTGCCCTCGTCGAAGGGCAGGCCGGGGTCCAGGTCGGCCTCGTCGCGGTCCCGGGCCGAGCGGGCCTTCAGGGGGTTGAGCTGGCGGCCGAACACCCGCCAGTCCATCGTGGGGGCGTTCAGGGCCACCCAGGCGCCCTTGGCCATCGCGGGCAGGGCCTTGGAGAACAGGCCCTTCTTCTTGCCGGCCTGGAGGTCCAGCACGTCGAAGGGCACCGCGGCGGCGTCCTCGGCCTCGGCCTCGATGGGGGCGCCGGCGGCGGTGAACTCCTCGATGATGATGCGCTCGCGGGGCACGCCCACGTCGCCCAGCAGCGCGGACATGGCGTCGAGGTAGGGCTCGGGGCCGCAGAGGTAGTACGTCGCGCCCGGGGCCTGGGCGTCCAGGCCGGCCAGGTCGGCGCGGCTGGCCCGGCCCTCGGTGCGGGTCTGACGGATCCGCAGGCTCACGCCGGGGCGCCGGGCGAGCCGCTGCAGCTCGTCGAGGTAGGCGAACTGGTCGGCGGTGCTGGCGCAGTACTCGATGAACAGGGGATCCTTGCAGTCGAGCTGCGCGTGCTTGCGGGCGATGGCCAGGCCCATGGTCATGCCGATGCCGGCGATGAGGCACACCGTGGGGCTGCCGTCGGGCTCCCACCAGACCTCGCCCTTGGGCTCGGAGACGCGGACCTCGACGCCCTCCTGGGCCCGGTCGAACAGCCAGCGGGAGAACACGCCCCGGTCCTCGCGCTTGACGGTGATCTCGTAGTAGTCCTCGCCGCCGATGGAGGTCAGGGTGTAGGGCCGCTGGATGGGGTGGCCGTCGATGTTGGCCTGGACGACCAGGTGCTGGCCCGCCCTGGACGCCACCGTTGTGCCCTTGAGCAGGGCGAAGCGGAAGGTGCGGATGCTGGTGGCGACGTCGATGGCGGCGCTCAGGCGGGCGCGGCTCCACGCCCGGCCGCCCAGCAGCTCGGTGATGCTCGGCTGGCAGCCGCCGCAGACGCTGCCGCAGGAGGTGCGGTCCTGGAGGGCCTGGAAGGTCGTGCAGCCCTCGGCCATCGCCCCCCGCAGGGTGGACTCGGTGACCTGCAGGCAGGCGCACACGATGTGGTCCTCTTCGACCGGCGCGAGGGTGGTGGGGTCGTCGAGGGTGCCGTCCTCGGGGAAGGCGTCGAGCAGGTGCGGCTCCAGGGCCACCCGCTCCAGGGCGAGCCGCACGAGGTCGCTCAGCTCCGGCCAGGGGCCCTGGGTGGTGAACCCGGTGAGGTGCCCCTCGGCGTCGACGCGCAGCTCGCAGCGGCTGTAGCTGTCCTCGAAGACGATCTCGCGGTCGTGGGCGTCCTCGACCCCGACCTGCTGGGCGTTGACGATGTCCTGGCCGATGACCCGGGAGACCACGAAGCGCCGGCCGTCCAGCAGGCTGTAGGTGGTCAGGGCGCAGGGCATGCCCTGGAAGCTGCCCTCCAGGAGGGTGACGAAGCCGCGCCGGGGCAGGCGGTAGACGCCCTCCAGGCTGCGCATGTACTCGCGCAGCTCGGGGGACTCCTCCAGCAGGTCCAGGAAGCGCTGCCCCTCGACCCGGATGGCGACGACCTCGCGCTCCGCGAGCACCGTGGCGGCCCGTGGGGCCTTGTAGAGCAGCCCCAGCTCGCCGACGCATTGCCCCGCGTTCATGCGGGTGAGCAGCTCCTGGCGGCCGTCGGTCTCCTGGTAGACCGCGACGCTGCCTTCGAGCAGCACGTACACCGCGTCGGAGGGCTCGCCCTGGCGCATCAGCGGCGTGCCTGGGGCGAACCGGACCTCGTCCGAGTCCAGCAGGGTCAGGTTGTCCAGGTTGACCGAGCGGAAGAACGTGGTCTGCGCGGCGAGGTTCTGGCGGAGCTGGGTCTTGCCCAGGGCGCTGAGCTGCTCGCTGTGGGGCTGGCTCGCCGAGAGGGCGCGCAGGAACGGCTCCTTGCCGATGCGCAGGATGGTGGAGGGCAGCGCGGCGCGCACGCTGGCGTTCCGGCGCCCGCCCCGGCCGGGCAGCAGGGCCTGCTCTCCGAAGTGCGCCCCGCCCTCCAGCCGGGCCAGCACGAGGTCACCGGCGCGGGAGGGGTGGTAGACCTGGACCGCGCCTTCGAAGATCACGAAGGCCGCGTCGCCTTCCTCGCCCTCGGTGACGATCACGTCACCAGGGGAGAAGGCGCGGGCCTCCACTTGGGGGAGCAGCGCGTCGATCGCCTCGGGGTGCTCCGGGTCGAACAAGCCGCTGCCCAGCAGCACGTCGCGGACGCCTCGCATGAGATACCTCCAGGGGGAGCCGGATTGTAGCAGCGGCTCCCCCCGGAGGGCGCCGACTACCCCGGCGCGAAGATCAGCGGGTAGCTGACCATCACGACGCCTCCGCCCTGCGGCGCAGGGAACACCATGCGCAGGAAGATCTGCCGGATGGCCTCCTCCGCGGCGGCGCTGCCCAGGGTGGAGGACTTGACCGTGGCGCTGGCGACCCGCCCGTCCTGACCGATGACGATCTTCATCACGACCTTGCCGGCGAGGGTGGGGTCCTTCTGCAGCTCGCGGACGTAGGCGTAGCGGATCTGGTTCATGTGCCGCTTGATGACCTTGTCGATGAGCGAGCGGTCCAGGGAACCCAGGATGATGGGGTCGCCGACGATCTGGCGGATGCTGCCCTCGGACTTGGTGCCGAAGTGGCCGCTGCCCGAGCCGTAGCCCGACGCGCCGCCGCCGCGCCCCTTGGTGCCCAGGCCGCCCAGGTCGTCCGCGCTGCCGCCGCCGCCGAGGCCCATCCCGGCGCCGGCTATGCCACCCGCGCTGATCTGTCGGCCCTTTGCGCCGATGATCCCGCCGATCCCCGAGCCGTAGCCGTAGCCCGACGCGCCGCTGCCGTAGCCGGAGGTGCCGAGCTGCCCCAGGGACATGCCGGCGTCCCGCTCGTGGGCCACCTGGACCTCGCGCAGGGCCATGTCGGCGCAGGGGCAGGGCTCGTCATCCACCGCGACCAGGCTGGTGTAGCGGCTGACGAGGTGGTGGTCGAGGGCCACGTCGATGACCTCGGCCCGGACCTCGGCGTCGGTGCGGCCCCGGGGATACCACTCGATGTCCCGGATCTTCCGCCGCGCCCAGATCTTGGCGACCGCGCCGTGGTGGGGCTCCGCCTCGGGCAGGGCCACGGGCAGCTCCACGCTGAAGGGCTCGGTGCCCACGATGCCGGTGACCCGCACGGTCGTGGGGCCCTCGCCGCGGTACCGGCCGACGACCCGCAGGGGCTGGCCTGCCCAGAGATCCGGGATCTTCCTGGGGTACTGGTCGTAGACCTCGGCGTCGCCCCAGTCCACGCGCACGTCGGACAGCGCGGGGTGGGCGATGCGGCTGTAGAAGGTCTGCACGCTCTCCTCGATGGGGGTGCGGCCCAGGTGGTAGGTCACGTCGCCCCGGCCCATCTCGGCGAGGCCCTCCAGGAGGTAGCGGTTGACCGAGGTCCCCACGCCCAGGGAGAACATGCGGGCGTTGCCCAGGTGATCCCGTACGGTCTCGAACATCTTCTCCTCGCCGCCCACGAAGCCGTCGGTCATCATCAGCACCAGGCGCATGGCGTCCCGGCGGCCGGGGGCGGTCAGGGCCTTGATGATGCCCTGGTCCATCTCGGTGCCCCCGCCCTCGAAGCGGGCCAGCCACTCGCGGGCGCGCTTGCGGTTGGCGGCGGTGGGGGGCTGCGGCGTGTCGAAGAGCGCGGTGGCCGCGCCCGAGAAGCGCACGAGGTTGAAGGTGTCCTGGGGCCCCATCTCCTCCAGGGCCAGCAGCACGGTGGCCCGCGCGGTCTCGTAGGGCCAGCCGTTCATGGAGCAGGACGAGTCGATGACGAAGAACAGCTCCCGGGGGCGGGGCTCGAACAGGTCGTCGACGATCTGGGGCTCCAGGGTCAGGGCCAGGTAGCCGTCCTGGCCGGCGGCGCGGTGGGTGAGCAGCGCGGCGCGGGGCTGGTGCCCGGACAGCGCCCAGGTCAGGGAGAAGTCGCGGTTGGGGGTGCGGTCGTCGGGGTGGAGGCCGACCGCGGCGCCCAGCTCATCCTCGTCCAGCACCTCGATGTCGTGGGAGTCCGACCACAGCGCCTCGACGGGCATGCCCTCCTCGATGTACACGGTGACGTCGACCTCGCGGCCGGTGCGGGCGTACGGGGTGACCAGCTCGGCGCGGTCGTCGACCCAGGGCGGGCTGTAGCGCTCGCCGACGGTGGTGGGGACGGCCAGGGTGTAGAGGCCGTCCTCGTAGTCGACCTGCTCGACGTACTCGATGGTGACGGTGACGCGCTCGCCGGGGCAGATGCCGGAGACGTACTGGGTGAACAGGTTCTCCCGCTGCTGCTCCAGCAGCGCCGCCTTGCGGCCGTCCTCCTGGGCCTGCTCGTAGACCTCGCGGGCGGCCTC
>JACKEV010000037.1 GCA_020632795.1 Alphaproteobacteria bacterium | reverse complement strand
CGGTTGACGCCGTCGTCGGGGGGCTCCAGCAGCACCCAGGTGCCGTAGCGGTCGATGAAGTAGTCCTCGATCTGGTCGTCGGTGTAGCCCGCGGTGACCAGCTCGCGGATGCGGTTCTTCATGTTGACCGCCGCCTCGCTGGACGAGTCGGCCACCGACATGCCCTGGCAGACCGGGCAGCGCAGGCCGTGGGCGAGGGTCAGGGTGCGGGCCTCGATCTCGGCGCCGTCGGTGAGGGGCTCGCCGAAGGGCTCGGCGAGGGCGGTCTCGGGTGTGCCCGGCGGGGGAGGCGCCTCCGCGGAGGCCGGGCCGGCCGCCAGCGCGGCGAGCAGCAGGAGTCTCACAGCATCTCCTCGATCGCGGTGACCAGGACCGAGGTGCTGACCGGGCCGGTGACCTTGCGGGCGATGACGCCGTCGGGGTCGATGAAGAAGGTCTCGGGCACGCCGGAGACCCCGAAGTCCACGGCGGTGCTGCCGGTGGGGTCGAGCAGGGTGGGGTAGGCCGAGCCGCGCTTCTCCAGGAAGCCCGCGGCCAGGTCCGGCTTGTCGTTGTAGAGGACCCCGAGGAAGACCACGCCCTGCTTGCTGTAGGCGCGGGCCCCCTCCTGCAGGATGGCGTGCTCCTGGGCGCAGGGCACGCACCAGGTGGCCCAGAAGTTGAGGACCACGGGCTTGCCCTGCAGGCCCTCCAGGCTCACCGGCCGCCCGTCCATCGTGACGAGCTGGAAGGGCGGGGCCGTGCGGCCCTCCAGGGTGCTGGGCAGGGCGTGGGGGTCCTTGCCGAAGCCCTGGTAGAGGAGGCCCACCAGCGCGCCCACCACCAGCAGACCGAACAGGAGGATGCCCCAGCGGACCGCGCCGCGTCGGGTTCGTCGCGTCATTTGGCCGGGACCTCAGCGGCGGCGGGGGGGGCGGCGCGGTGGGCGCGGGCGGCGGCCTGCCGGGGCCACAGGCTCCAGCCGGCCCCGAAGAACATCACCAGCCCGCCGATCCACAGCCACCACACCAGCGGCTCGACCATCGCCCGGACCGACACGCTGCCGCTGTCGTTGATGCGCACCAGCGAGAGGTAGAGGTCCTCCCGCAGGCCGCTCAGGACCGCGGGGGTGCCGATGGGCTGGGCCATGCTGCGGTAGTGGTTCATCTTGGGGGAGACCACGCCCAGCTCGCGCGAGCCCCGGTGCACCAGCACGTCGGCGACCTGGGCGGTGCGGTGGGGCTCCTGCTCCCGGGAGACCCCCTGGAAGGTCAGGGTGTAGCCCTGGAAGGCCACCGGCTCCCCCGGGGGCAGGGAGAGGTCGGCCTGGACCTTGTAGGCGGAGCTGCCCGCGATGGCGACCGCCGCCAGGATCACCCCGAGGTGTACGACGTAGCCGCCCACCCGCTGCCGGGAGCGCCGGGCGAAGGTCGCGAAGGCCACCGGCAGGGGCTCGCCCTTGGACCGCGCCCGGGCCATCGCCGGTTCGAACAGCTCCCGCAGGGTCACCTGGCCGGCGAAGCCCGCGAAGGAGAAGGTCACCAGCGCCCAGGGCTCCCGCACCCCCAGCGCGAGGCAGAGCACCGCGACCACTGCCATTGCCGCCAGCGGGCCCTTGAGGCGCGACCAGGCCCGCTCGCTCGTGGTCTCGCCCCAGGGCAGCGAGGGCCCCACGCCCATCAGGAACAGGATGCCCACGGCGATGGGGAGGGTCTTGCGGTTGAACCAGGGCTCCCCCACCGAGATGCGGTCTGCGGTGAGCGCCTCGGTCAGGAGCGGGAAGACGGTGCCCACCAGCACCACGAAGGTGAAGGCGGTGAACAGGAGGTTGTTCAACAGGAAGCTGGACTCGCGGCTCACCGCACCGTCCAGCCCCGGGCTGCCCGTCTCCAGGGCGTCGAGCCGCAGGGCCAGCAGCAGCACCGACAGCACGAGAATCACCGCAATGAACGCCAGGAAAACCGGACCGATGGAGGACTGGGTGAAGCTGTGGACGCTGTTGAACACCCCCGACCGGGTCATGAAGGTGCCCAGGAGGGTGAGCAGAAAACTGGCCAACGCCAGGGTGAGCGTCCAGCCCTTGAGCTGGCCCTTGCGCTCCATGATCATCGCGGAGTGCAGGAACGCGGTGGCGGTGAGCCAGGGCATGAAGCTGGCGTTCTCCACCGGGTCCCAGGCCCAGTAGCCGCCCCAGCCCAGCACCTCGTAGCTCCACCACCCGCCCAGCAGGATGCCGAGGGTCAGGAACATCCAGGCGAACAGCATCCACCGCCGCAGGTAGCGCATCCACGACGCGGTCAGCCGCCCGGAGAGCAGCGCCGACACCGCCATCGCGAATGGGATTGCCATGTTGACATATCCCATATAGAGCGCGGGGGGATGGATGATCATCAGCAGGTGGTTCTGGAGCAGCGCGTTGGGCCCCGGCCCGTCGGTCGGGATGGGCATCGGCGTGGGTGAGAAGGGGTTGGCGATGCCCGCCACCAGGAACGTGAAGAACACCCCCACCGCCAGCAGCGCCCCCAGGCCGTAGCTGGCGTGCTCCGGGTCGCGGTCGCGGGTGCCCCAGGTGAAGGCGATGGTGGACGACCCCAGGATCAAGCCCCAGAACAGGATCGAGCCGTTGAGCGAGGACCACAGCGAGACGATGGTGATGTGGAGCGGCGTGCTCAGCGAGCCGACCTCGGCCACGTAGCTGACCGAGAAGTCGTGGGTCAGCAGCGCCAGCTCCATCAGGCCGGTGGCTCCGATCATCGCGGCGCCGAAGGCGTAGCCCATCCAGCGCGCCAGCCGCCAGGCGTCCGCGCTGCGCCGGGCCCCCCCCACCAGCCCCGCCACCGCGCCCACCGTGCAGGCGCCCAGGGCCAGCAGCACCAGGGTCCGGCCCAGCAGGGAGATCATTCCAGGCCCTCCACGGTCCGGTACAGCTCGGTGACCTCGACGCCGTCCTGGGGGGCCCGGTACTCGTTGGAGTGCTTGACCATCAGGCGGTCGGTCTCGAACACGCCCTCGCGGGTCATCGTGCCCTCGACCACCACGCCGATGCCCTCGCGCAGCATCTGCGGCGGGGCCCCCTTGGCGTGGACCTTGACCTCATGGACGTTGTCGGTGACCACCATCGTGAGGTCCTGGGCGGCCTCGTTCCACACCAGGGTGCCCTCCTTGACCAGCCCGCCCAGGCGGATCTGGGCGCCGTAGGCGTCGTCGCCGGCCTCGGCGAGCTGGGTGGGCTCCCAGAAGTAGACGAGGTCCTCGCCCACGTCGCTGGTGGCCAGGAAGGCCAGGGCGGCCCCGGCGATCACGAGGGCGCCGAGGAGGAAGCCGCGGCGGCGGGAGGTGTCGGTGGGGGCGTTCATCGGTCACCTCGACGGACCATCAGGGAGACGAAGTAGGCGATCAGGGTCAGCCAGGTCACCGCGTACACGGCCCAGACGTACCCCATGCCTCCTTGGACCATTCCAGTCATGCGTCCACCTCCAGCGGCTGGGGGACGGGGGGCAGGTCGGGCGCGGCGTCCTCGCGGTCCAGCCGGGCCTTCGCGATGCGCCAGCGCTGCGCCATGAAGAAGATGGCGATGAACAGCATGCCGAAGGCCGCGATGCGCAGCGGCAGCACCATCGGGCTGTCCACGGTCTCGGGGCTGGACCAGGGCTGGTGCAGGGTCTTCCACCACTTCACCGAGAAGTAGACCAGCGGCACGTTCACGAACGCCACGATGGTCGCCACCGCGGACGCCACCATGCGCCGCCCGGGCTGGTGGATGACGCTCCGCAGCACCATCACGCCGATGAAGGTCACCGCCATGATGGCCGTGGTGGTCAGGCGGGGGTCCCAGTCCCAGAACACGCCCCAGGTGGGCTTGGCCCACATCGCGCCCTGGAAGCACAGGAGCAGGTTGAGCAGGATGCCCACCTCGATCGCGGCCTCGACCAGGGCGTCCCAGCCCCGGGTGCCCGCCCACAGCGTGCCGATCGCGCCGATGAAGGCCACGAGGTAGGTGACCAGGGCCACCCAGGCCGTGGGCACGTGCGCGTAGAGGATGCGCCCGACCTCGCCCATCATCGCCTCAGGGGGCGCGACGAACAGGCCCATTCCGTGGCCGATGCACAGCAACAGCAGCCCGAGCGCGCCGACCGCCATCTCCCACTTCATTCTTCCACCGCCTTCATTCTTCGACCACTCTCGAGAACAGGGCCCCGGCGAGGCTCCAGTAGATGAGGTTGAAGCAGGCCAGCACCACCAACCAGGAGGAGACCTGCCCCATCGGATCGCCCCGCAGCAGCAGGCTGGTGGCCTTGACCGCAGAGAGCAGCGCGGGGACGATCATCGGAAAGAGCAACAGCGGCAACATAAGCTGCTGCGCGGCGAGCCGCGCGGTCAGCGCCGCGTACAGCGTGCCCGGCGCGGCCAGCCCGGCCGCCCCCAGGATCACCGTCACCGCCAGCCAGAGCGGGGACTCGGCCAGGGTGAGGTCGAACAGCACGAACCCCACCGGCAGCGCCACCGCCGCCACCGCCACCAGCACCGCCGTGTTCGCGATGGCCTTGCCGAAGAACAGCGCCCGGTGGTCCACCGGCAGCAGCAGGAGCCCCTCCAGCGCCCCGGCCTCCGTCTCCACCTGGAACGACTGGGCCAGCAGCATCGTGGAGGTGGACAGCACCGCCAGCCACACGTAGCCCGCGGCGTGGGCCTGGAGGGTGGTGGTGTCGGGGCCCACCGCGAAGCTGAACAGCAGGATGACCATGACCGCGTAGGCGCCCACCGCGATGAGCCGGGCCCGGCCCCGCCACTCGATGAGCAGGTCCTTCCGCAGCACCCAGGCGAGCTGGGCCAGCGCGCCGGGGCGGGCGGGGGCGTTCACGCCGCCCTCCCGTGCAGGACGTCCCAGGCCCGGTCGATGCGGTCGGCGGGCCCGGTCCAGCGCACCAGCCCCTTGTCCAGCAACAGCGCCCGCTCGCAGATGCGGCTGGCCCGGTCGACCAGGTGGCTGGCGATCACCACGGTGGCCCCGCCCGCCGAGAGCCGCTCGACCAGGGCGTCGACGGTGTTGAAGCCGGCGGGGTCGAGCTGGCCGTAGGGCTCGTCCAGCAGCACCAGGCGGGGGCGCTGGGCGAGCAGCCGGGCGAAGGCCATGCGCTTGCGCATGCCGGCGGAGTAGCCGCGCACCGGGTCGGGGCGCACCTCCAGGCCGACCTGCTCCAGGTAGGGCTCGGGGGGCTCGCCCGCCCGGCCCATCAGGCCCAGCAGGATCCGCAGGTTGTCGGGGCCGGAGAGGTCCTCGTAGAGGGCGGGCTGGTGGGAGACGAGGCCGAGCTGCGCCCGCGCGGCCGAGGTCTGCCGGGTCACGTCCAGCCCGAAGAGCTGCAGGCTGCCCAGCGTGGGCAGGATGGTCGTGGACAAGAGCCGCAGGAGCGTGGTCTTGCCGCTGCCGTTGGCCCCCACGATGAGGACGCGCTCGCCGGGGTCGACCCGCAGGTCCAGCCGGGCGAGGGCCCAGCGCCGGCCGTAGCGGCGGCTGAGCTGTCGGGCCTCGATGACGGGGGCGTCCATAGGCCCAGGATTAACCGCCCTCCGGGGGGGTGGCCCCCGGGGGGCGGCGGATGACGCACGAGAGCGGGTCGTGCGTCCCCCTCCTCGCGAGGAAGGGATCGGATGATCCCCTGTACGACGCTGCTTTTCACCCATCAGGAGGATTGCGCCCGCCATCCCCGCACCCCCCGGACGTGCTAAACCTGATCATCCGGAGGCCCCCATGTCCGACTCCCCCAAGCTGCCCGCCCGCGCCGACGGCCCGCCCATACCCGGCGACGCCGGCGTGGCCAGCCTCGTGCCCTTCGGGCTCGATCAGGTCAAGCCCCACCACTTCCGCGAGATGGCCGGGGTCTTCCTGGAGAACCGGGACAACCTGGGCTACGCCTGGCGCATCCTGAACCACGGGGTCTGCGACGGCTGCTCCCTGGGGCCCCGGGGCCTTCAGGACGACGTGATCCCCGGCACGCACCTGTGCATGTCGCGGCTCAAGCTTTTGCGGAACAACACCATCGGGCCCTTCGTGCCGGCGGACGTCATGGACATCGGCCGGCTGCGGCGCATGACCAACGACGAGCTGCGCGACCTGGGCCGTGTGCCGTATCCCTTCGTGTATCGCCCGGGGGATCGCGGCTTCTCGCGGGTGGGCTGGGACGAGGCCCTCGGCCTCATCGGCGAGCGGCTCCAGGACATCCCCCCCGAGCGCCAGGCGTACTTCGCCACCTCCAAGGGCCTGACCAACGAGACCTACTACACCTTCACCAAGGCCGCCCGCCTGATGGGCACCAACAACGTCGACTTCTGCGCCCGGCTCTGCCACGCGGCCACCGTCGCGGGGCTGTCCCGGACCATCGGCGTGGGCGCGCCCACCCTGTCGCTGAACGACCTCATCGGCACCGACCTCATCCTGCTGTGGGGCACGAACCTGGCCAACAACCAGCCGGTCTCGGTGAAGTACCTGCACTACGCCAAGCAGGCCGGCACCCGCATCGTGGTCATCAACGCGGTGCCCGAGCGCGGCCTGGAGAGCTACTGGATCCCCTCCATCACCAGCTCGGCGCTGTTCGGCTCCCGGCTGATGGACGACTTCGTGCGGGTCAAGGTGGGCGGGGACCTGGCGCTGATGAACGCGGTCATGAAGCTGCTGGTGTCCTGGGGCGCGGTGGACCGGGCGTACATCGACGCCCACACCGCCGGCTTCGACGCGATGGTCACCCACCTGGAGGGCCTGGACATGCGCGCCCTCTGCGAGGAGGCCGGGGTGCCCATCTCCCGGGTGGAGTGGCTGGCCACCCTCATCGCGCGGGCGAAGGACATGGTCACGGTCTACTCGATGGGCCTGACCCAGCACGTCTTCGGCACCCAGAACGTCATGGGCGTGGTCAACCTCCACCTGTCCCAGGGGGCGCTGGGCAAGCCCAAGAACGGCATCCTGCCCATCCGGGGGCACTCCGGGGTGCAGGGCGGGGGCGAGTGCGGGGTGACGCCCACCAAGTACCCCGGCGGCTTCGCGGTGAACGAGGAGAACGCCGCCCGGTTCACCGAGCTGTGGGGCTTCCCTGTGCCCCACAGCGCCGGGCTGGCCACCGGGCCGATGCTCGACGCCGCCCACCGGGGGGAGATCGACTTCCTCTACAACGTCGGGGGCAACCTGCTGGGCACCATGCCCGAGCCCAAGTGGGTGGCCGAGGCGTTCGCCAGGGTGAAGCTTCGCATCCACCAGGACATCAACCTCAACAGCTCCACCCTGCTCGATCCGGGCGAGCTGCTGGTCGTGCTGCCCGCCCAGACCCGCTACGAGCAGCGGGGCGGGGGCACCTCCACCTCCACCGAGCGGCGCATCCGCTTCTCCCCGGAGATCCCCGGCCACCCCCAGGTGGGCGAGGCCCGGCCGGAGTGGGAGATCCCGGGGCTGGTGGTCGCCGCCGCGCGCCCCGCGCTGGCTCGGGCCTTCGACTACGCCGACAGCCAGGACATCCGCGACGAGATGGGTGAGGTGATGCCGGTGTACGCGGGCATCGAGGACCTGCGCCGGGAGGGGGACTGGATCCAGTGGGGCGGGCCGCAGCTCTGCCGGGACGGGGACTTCGCCAACATGCCCGAGGGCCGCGCGCGGTTCTCGGCGCTGGACACGCCCCGGATCGCCATCCCCGAGGGCTGGTTCTACATGACCACCCGGCGGGGCAAGCAGTTCAACTCGATGGTCTTCGCAGAGGAGGACACGCTGCAGGGCGGGCTGCGCCGGGATGATGTGTTCCTCTCCGCCGAGGATGCCCGTCAGCTCGGCGTCTCGGAGGGGGAGGCCGTGACCTTGTCCAACGACGTGGGCGAGATGAAGGGCGTGGCGCGGCTCGTGGGCTGCGCGCCGGGCACGATCCAGACCTACTGGCCTGAGGGCAACGTGCTCATCGAGCGCCGCTGGGACCCGCTGTCCCAGGAGCCTGACTACAACGTGCTGGTGCAGATCAGGAAGGGGTAGCCGCCACCTCCGGCGTGGCGCCTTCGAACACCGCCGCGACCCGGTTGGTCACCGTGCGGAAGGGCGGCATCTCGATCACGCGGACGTCGGTGCGCTCCACCACCAGGTCGGGGTTCTGGCGGGCGGCGTGCTTGGGGGGCAGCTTCTCCAGCTCCTCGGCGGAGAAGCGGCGGCGCGTGGTCTCGCGGCGCACGAAGGTCCCGCGCTTGAAGAAGGCCGGGTAGTCGTTCCAGTTGACGCCCTTCTGCCAGAGCAGCTCCTGCATCTGGGCGCCGCTCTTGCCGTGCAGGGCGTTGTGGCTGTAGTGGGCGCGCGCCGCCATGCTGATCGAGTTCTTGGTGGCGTCCAGCTCGCGCCAGAGCAGCACGTTGGCGGCCTCCTCCCGGGTGGGCACGGTCCACACCCGGCAGTCGAACAGGGCGCGGCGGCCCTCCTTCTCGGGGATGGCGTCAGGCAGCCCGGCGTTGAACATGGCGGTGGCCATGGACGCCAGGATGGAGGTCATCTTCTGGATGCGCCCGTCCAGGAAGATGGCCCGGTCGGAGCGGTCGCTGTAGAAGATCAGGCTGATCTCATCGGACTGGGTGTA
>JACKEV010000036.1 GCA_020632795.1 Alphaproteobacteria bacterium | reverse complement strand
CCGGGGAGCGCTTCGTCGAGCGCATGGCCGACGTCTTCATCACCCGGGGGGACGCCCGGAACACGATGGTGCTGGGCGACCCCGCCGCGCACCTGCCGCCCAGGAGCTGAACGATGTCCGTCCTCGACGCCCGCCTGTCGCCTCTGGTGGAGCGCATCATGGCGCTGAAGGAGGACCGGACCCCCGAGGGGGTGCTCGCTCTGGGGGAGCCCCTCTACGAGGCCGCCTCGCTCCTCCTGGACGCCCGCGACAGCCTGGAAGACCCCGAGGAAGGCTGGGAAGCGCTGACGGTCCTCAAAAGCGAACAGCGTTCGCTGATCCTGGACGACGCGGTGCTGACCCTGGCCCTGCGCAAGGAGAACATCGCCAAGGCGTTCGACCTGACCCAGCGCCTCAAGTCGCCCGCGCTGGTGCGTCGGCTCCGGGCGCACACCCGCGCGCGGCCGGATCTCTCCGAGGCGGCGCGGGCCTACGACGCCGCGTTGCGGGAGCGTGACGCGGCGCGGGCGCGGTGGCACAGCGCGCTCCGGGAGGATCCGGAGGCCTCCAGGGAGGCCCTTCACACCGCCGAGCGGGACCTCGCCCTCGCGGGCACCCGGCTCCGCTACGAGGATCCCGCCGCCCTCGCCGGGCTGGCCGCGCCCCTCCAATTCGACGACCTCATCCCGGTGATGCTGCCGGGGGGCAAGAGCGTCATCCTGGACCTCTACCAGGCCGCGAACGCGCTGCTGGTCATGGTCATCCGGCGGGAGGGCCCCGGGGTGGTCGCGGACGGCCTCATCTCCCCGGCGCTGCCGGCCGCGATGACCGCCCAGCTCGCCGAGCGGTGGCTGGAGGCCCGCGCCCGCGGCCCCGAGGGCGTCGGTGCGCTGCTGGGCGGCTTGCTCTCTACGCTCGGGGAGCGCGTGGGCGTTCAGCTCGGTCAGGCCCTGCGCCACAACGGCGCCTGGCACCTCACCCTGGTGCCCCACGGGGTCCTCCACACCTTCCCGCTGCACCTGATGCCGCTGGGCAAGGAGGGCCCGCTGTGGACCGAGAAGTTCGCCATGACCACCACCCCCTGCGTGCAGCTCGCCCTCACCACGGCGCTGCGGCTGCGGCCGGCGGACTACGTCAAGGGCGCGTCGACGCTCCTCGCGGTGACCGACCCCCGGGGTGACCTGCCCGCCGCCCGGTATGAAGGTCAGGGGCTCAAGGGCCAGATCGGCGCGTTCGGGGGCGTGCCCATGCCGTACCGGGAGATCCGGGGGGCCGAGGCCACCGAGGCGACGGTGCGCGGGGCGGCGGCGGACGCCGAGGTGCTGCTGCTCTCCTGCCACGCGGCCTTCGACGCGGCGGACCCGGGGGCGTCGGGGCTGGCCTGCGCCGACGGGCTGTGGACGGTGGACGACATCTACGGGGGGCTCCACCTTGGGCGGCACCCGGTGGTGATGCTCAGCGCCTGCGAGTCCGGCATGATGCGCCCCGACGACGCCCGCGAGGTCGTGGCGCTGCCCTCAGCCTTCGTCACGGCCGGGGCCAGCGCGGTGCTGGCCAGCCTCTGGCCGGTGGAGGACCTCTCCGCGGGCTTCCTGGCGGAGCGCTTCTTCGCCCACCTCACCGACCCGGGCGAGCAGCCCTCCACCGCGCTGGGGGAGGCCTGCTTCGACGTGCGGGGCCTCACCCGCGAGGACGCCGTCGCCCGCATCCAGGCGCTCCTCGACCGCATCGACGAGGAGGGCGACCCCTATGGCGAGGACGCCGAGGCCTTCGCCCGCCTGGTCGCCCAGCGGGACGCGGTCGCCCAGGGCGACGACCACCCCTTCGCCCACCCGAAGTACTGGGGCGGCTACGTGGTGGTGGGCGCGGGCTGGCGCACGCTGGAGGGCAAGCAGCAGGCGCTTCGGTCGGAGGACCTGCCCGCCGCGGTCGACGCGATGGCCAAGGTGCGCTGGGCGATGGAGGCGATGCAGAAGAAGGACTGGCCCGCGGCGCAGAGCCTGGCCACCGAGGCCCTGGCCGCCCTCGACGACCGGGAGGCCGGGCGCGCGCTGTTCGTGCTCGCGGCCTGCGCGGACCCTGGCGGGGGTGGTCTGGGCTCGGTCGAGGAGGCGCGGGCCTTGATGCGCCGGGCGTATGACGTGCTCTCGGCACAGGGGGAGGACGACCTGGATCGGCGGATGCTGGGGATGTTGGAGGCGCGGATGAAGGCGTTGGGGGGGTAGCGCTCAGTCCTCGCCCTCCCCCCGCACCGCCTCCTCCCGCCGCTCCCGCACCAGGTCCGCCAGCCCGTGCTTGCGGATCAGCCGCAGGATCTTCCACCGGTTGACCCCCAGCAGCCGCGCGGCGTCCGCCTGCACCCAGGCGCTCTGGCGAAGCGCGGTGAGCACCGTCTCCCGCTCCACCGTGCGGATCTGGCTGATCGACGACTCCTGCGGGGTGGAGGGCGTCTCGCCCAGGCCGATGCGGTGCAGGTCCTGGAGGGTCAGGGGCTTGCCCTTGCGCTTGTAGAGGTGGGCCGCCCGGGTCGCGAAGCCCTGCAGCTCGCGCAGGTTGCCCGGCCACTCCCAGGTCGTGACCCGGTGCAGCGCGGCGATGTCCATGACCTGCTCGGGGGGGTCCTCCAGCTCCTCGCTGAGCATCATGCGGAGGTAGCGGTAGATGGCCTCGCTGCCGCGCTGGGACAGCGGCGGCAGGTGGACGTGCACCTGGCTGATGCGGAACCACAGGTCGTTCCGGAAGTGCCTCGTCCAGCGCTGGCCGGACACGTCGACGTTGGTGCCCAGGATGATGTGCAGGTTGCCCTCGATGGCCCGCGTGGCGCTCATCAGCCCGCCGAAGCGGCGCAGGGGCAGCTCCAGCAGGGGGAGGAGGATCTGCTGGCCGGCCTCGTCCAGGGACTGGATCTCGTCCAGGAACAGCGCCCGGTTGCTGGCGATGGCCCGCTGGATGACGCCGCTCTGGGTGATGGCGCCGGTGAACTCGCCCTTCCGGGTGCCGGTGAGCACGCTGACCAGCATCTGGGGGTCCATCTGGCGGACGGCCAGCTCCTCCAGCCCGTCGAGGCCCAGGACCTCGCGGGCCACCCGGCGGGCGAACCAGGTCTTCCCGGCGCCGGTGGGGCCGGTGACCAGGAGGTTGGTCTGCCGCTGGCCGCGCAGCAGGCCGATGGTGTCCTCCAGGCGGGTGACGTCCTGGGGGTCGCCCAGCTTGACGCCCAGCACGTCCCGGGGCTCCAGCAGGCCGCGGCGGCGGGTCCCCCCGGCGGGCAGCAGGGAGATCATGCGCCCCACCGCCGTGGCCAGGCGCTGGAGCACCTCCACGTCCTGGTCGGTGAAGCGGTTGGCCCGGTGCAGGTCGTCGACGTAGAGCGCGCCGATGGCCTGGTTCTCGAAGGGGATGGCCACCGCCAGCAGGCTCTTGATCTCGAAGGTGCGGACCGTGGCGCTGGCCTCGCGCAGGGCGGGGTCGGCGAAGGCGTCCCCGGCGCGCCACACGTCGTCGGGCCCCTGGATGCGGTTGAGCACCTCCTGGCCGATGCCCGCGGCCTCGTCGCCGGCCAGCTCCTTGTAGGTCATCTGGCGGCCCAGGCCCGGGATCTTGAGCATGATGAGCACGCGGTGGGCCCCCAGGGCCTCGGCCACCAGCCGGGAGAGGGCGGCGGGGAACGTCTGGGCGTCCTGCATGGCCTCGGTCAGCTCGACGATGCCCTCCAGCGCGGCGCCGGGGCCCTCCAGCAGCCGGTCCCGCAGGGTGGCCGCCCGGCTGGCCGTGGGCCCGCGCAGCAGCCGCGCCGCCCGGTCCAGGTCCTGGCGCCGCTGCCCGAAGGTGGCCGGGTCGAGGTCCTCGCCGGCGGCGTACAGCAGCAGCTCCCCGACGTCCATGCGCTGGAGCGGGTCGGGCTCCTTGGGGATCGACGCGCGCGCCTCGGCCAGGTGGGCGCGCCCCAGCGCGAGGTGGATGCGCCCCCGCAGCAGGATGGCCTGGCGCCGGTTGACCTCGACGAGCTGGCCGGGACCCGAGTCCAGCGCGGTCAGGGCCTCGGCGGGGCGTCCGGTCTCCAGCAGGCCCCGGGCCAGGAACAGGGCGCGCTCGGCGGCCAGCTCGGGGGGCAGGGACTCGGGGTCGAGGGACTCCAGGCCCTCCACGGCGTCAGAGGGGCGCTCCCGGGCCAGATCGATGCGGGCCTTGAGCAGCGCGCCGCGCACCCGGGCCTCGGGCTCGCCGTGGCGGCGGGCCACCTCGTTGAACTCGGCGAGGTGGGCCTCGGCGGCGGGCACGCGCCCGGAGCGGATCTCCAGGGTGGCCAGGGAGAAGCACAGGCGCAGCAGCAGCTCGGGTTGGTCGATGGCCCGCGCGATGAGCAGGGCCTCGGCGTAGACCCGCCGGGCGGCGCGGCCTCGCCCCAGGCGCAGCAGGACATTGCCGCGGTTGAGGCGGGTGATGGCCGAGAGGAAGAGGTCGCCCTCCCGGTCCGCGCGCAGGGTGGCCTGCCCCAGCAGGCGCTCGCCGCGCTCGGTGTGGCCGAGGCTCGCAAGGACCCGCCCGGCGGCGGCCAGGGAGGTGGAGGGCAGCCCCAGGCTGGACGAGCGGGCCTCGACCCGGGTCACGAGGGCCTCGATGTCGGGCACCTCCTCGCCCCGGGCGTGCAGCCGCGAGGCGATGACCACCTGCACCCCCAGGCCCTCGCCGTCGGCGTAGCGGGGCTCCAGGGCGTTGGCCTTCTCGACCGCCTGCCGGGCCTCGTCGTGGGCCTTGCGGCGGGCCAGGATGTGGGCCAGCTCCAGCCACACCCCGGCGTGGTCCCGGGTCTCCAGCACCGCGCGGGCGCGGGCCTCGGCCTCGGCGAGCCGCAGGGCCTGCCGCAGGGACCGCACCCGCAGCTCGGCGACCTCATCGTCCTCGTCCGTGACGCCCGCCAGATCGAGATCATCGAAGGCGCGGCCCGGATCGCCATCGGCCAGGCGCATGCGCGCGAGGGCCACCGCGGCGTCCCGGCTGCCCTGGCGGGCGAGCTGGGAGGCGAGCGCCACCAGCTCCCCCCGCCGGCTGCCCGCCGCGCCGATGGCGGCCTGGAGCCCGGCCTCGGCCTCCTTCTGCCAGCCCAGCCGGATGGCGGTCAGCGCCGCCCACAGCGGATCGAGCGCGTCCCACCGGTCCCGCAGCAGCCCCTCCATCGCCGCCCGCAGGGGCTCGGCCACGCCCGCCTCGGGGGCGAGCCCGTGGATCTGGAGCAGGCCGTCCGGATCCCGCCAGGCCAGCCCGTAGAGCAGCAGCTCGGTCAGCGGCGCGGCGATGTCCGGGGGCAGGGCGTCGAGGACCAGCTCGGAGAGCCCCGAGGGCAGGGTGCGCAGCGCCTCCCAGGCCGCCCGGGTCTCGGGGGAGAGGGCCTCGATGTCGGCGCCCGCCCCGGAGAAGACGCGGATGAAGGTGGCGATGTGCCCGCCGGAGCGCTCGATGGCCCCCCGCAGCTCCGGGCCGGAGGGCGCGCCCAGGAACAGCCCCACCTCCTCCAGCCGCTCGGCGGGCAGGGGCCCCAGCGGCAGGGCGCGGGCCGCCGGGGGGATGTGCTCCGCGGCGGCCACCACCCGCAGGCCGGCGCGGGCCAGATCGGGCAGCAGGGCCTCGATGGCCTCCCGCTCGCTGGGGATGAGGGCGTCGATGCGGCCGATGTGGACCGCGCCCTGCCAGGCGAGCCCGCGGCGGAGCAGGGTGCGCACCCCGTCCACCCAGCCCGCGGAGCCCGGCGGGGGCAGGTCGGGGCTGTCCACGCTCAGGAGGCGGTGCAGAGCGAGCAGAGGGCGGTCGCTGCGGCCGAGATCGGCGACCGGGATCCGCAGCTCGGTGGCCACGTCGTACAGCACGCGGCGGGCCAGCCGGGTGCGCCCGCTGCCGGTCCGCCCCGTCACCACCACCGGGGGCGGGCGGCGCTCGAACAGCATGGTGCGCAGGGCGGCCCGCTCCCGCTCACGGCCGACGAAGGGCGGCGCCCCGGACATCGCCCGGGGCACGGGGAAGCCCGCGCCGTCCAGGCGGTCCATGACCTCGGTGACCGAGCGCGGCCGGCGGGCAGCCTGGAGGGCCAGCATGTCCTGGGCGAGGGTGGCCAGGGCGCGGGGCACGTCCGGGCGCACCGCGCGGATGGGGATGACGTCGCCCGAGAGGCAGGCCTGGCGGAGCTGCCGCGGCCCCAGGTCCCCGTGGGCCCTCAGGCCGGTGAGCAGCTCATAGAGGATGGCGCCGAGGCTGTAGATGTCGGAGACCACCCCCGCGGCCTGCCCGGCGAGCACCTCCGGGGCGGCGTAGCCCAGGGTGCCGCCGGCCTCGCCGGGCCCCCCGTCCAGCGGCCGGGCCGAGCCCAGATCCAGCAGGGTCACGCCTGCGTCCCGCGAGCCCAGGATGTTGTGGGGCTTGAGGTCGAGGTGCAGCAGCCCCCGGCGGTGCAGGTAGTCGGTGACCTGCAGCAGACCCCCGAAGATCGCCACCCGCTCCCGCAGGGGCGCGTCCGAGATCGCCTCCACGAAGGGCTCGGCGTCGATCCACTCGGTGGCCAGGCCCACCACCGGGGCCTTGAGGTCGGGGTCGATGGGCCCTTCGAAGCGGTCGACCAGCCGGACCAGGCGGGGGTGCTCCAGGTCCGTCAGCAGCGCGCCCTCGGAGCGCAGGGCGTCGTCGCCGGAGCCCACGGCCCGGTACTTCAGGAAGCTCACCCCGCCGAGGAAGAGATCCTGGGCGGTGCAGAAGAACGTCCCCCGGCGCTCCTCGGGGGCGCCCAGGGGACGGTATCGCCTTGCCAAGCGCTGCACGGCGTTCAGCCTATGCCCTGGGGCGTTGCGCGTCCACGGCGCGCACCCGGCCCGGGGCCGATCACGGTCTTCGGGCGCAGGGGGCCTCCGAACGTGGCGAGGTGGGTGGGAAGGGGGGGCTACAACCCATTAACATCTCGGTAGAAATCCGTTGCACGTGCGCACCCCTGGTGCACGGCCTGTTGCGGACCCGCAACAGCCCATCGCGGCGGAAGCCAACCAGTCTACGCCGACAAAGCGCCGCTCTCAAGCGGCGTATCGACGCGACCACCCGCCGGGGCGCCCCGCTGGCACGGGCGTTGCTGTCATGGGGGACGAAACCCGAACGACCCTCCCCCGGAGATAGACATGACCCGCACCGTGCTCGCCGCCCTCGCCACCTTCGTCCTCTGCACCACCGCCCAGGCCAACACCGGGTGGGATTACGAGTGGGAGGGCATCCGCCCCGGCGAGCGCATCCAGCTCCTCCAGTGGGCCAACGAGGCGCACCCCAACCACCCCACCTCCCTCCAGGTCCAGGCCGGCTGGGCCCCCCCGGACGCCTACGACTTCTGCGTTGACCCCAAGGAGTGCTCCGAGACCGAGCGCATCGAGAGCTGGGCCTACTACTTCCTCGACCTCGACCCCGGCCAGAACCTGCCGGCCAACCTCCCCAACTACCCGCTGGGCTGCACCACCGACTGCGTGCTGTAGGCCGCCTCCAGCGCCCGCTCCACGGGGAGCGCGTCGAGCCCCTCCGGGTCCTGGAGCACCCGCACCCACGGACCCATCGGACGCCACCGGGCCGGATCGGTCGGCCCGAACAGCGCCACCACCCGCCCGCCCGCCGCGGCGGCCAGGTGGCTCGTCCCGGCGTCGTTGCCCACCACGACCCCGGCGCGGGCGCATAACGCTGCGGTCTCCGGCACCGACGGGGCCGCGAGCACCGGCAGCCCGCCGAAGTCCTCCGCCGACCAGCCCCGCTCCAGCTCGTCGGGCCCCAGCATGACCGCCACCCTCTGACCGGCCTGGGACAGGCGGAGCCCCAGCGCGGCGAAGCGGCATCTGGGCCAGCACTTCGCGGCCCCGCCGCTGCCGGGCACCAGCAGGGCGTCCAGCGGCCCGGGCCACAGGGCGTCGGCCGACGCCTCCCAGGCGGGCGTGGGCCGGAGCGGCGGCGCGATGTCCGCGGGGTGGCCTGGCGCGTCCACCCCGAGCCGCGCGCAGACCCGCTGGAGCAGGGTGAGCCCCTGGTGCGCCCCGGGCGCGGGCGGCGCCCCGCAGCGCTCCACCGTCGCCCCCAGGCGCGCCAGCCCCGCCGCCAGCTCGGGGTCCTCGGTCATCATCCACGCCCGGTCGATCGGGCCGAGCAGCGCCCGCGCCGCGTCGACCGGCCCGGCGCGCAGCCCGAGCAGGCGCATGTCGTCAACGCGCCAACCGCCGCACCCCAAGCCGAGCGCATCCAGCCACTGCGCCCAGGCCCGCGGCGCGAGCACCCTGGGCGGTCCATACGCCCGGCCCACCGCCTGAAGCGCAGGGACCTGCAGCACGACGTCCCCCAGGGCGCCGCCCATCACGAAGAGGCTGCGTAAGTCCGGTCCTGCGCCCTCGGGATACACTGAGCTGGCCACCACAGGGACCCTCCCGCACACCAGGGTACCGGAAGCAACATGGACACCTACGCAGCGCTGAGCAAGCTCTCGATCGCGCGCATGGTCTCCGAGCGACACCGCCGACAGGCCTCGGAGATCGCCCTCACCCCGTACCGGGTGGGGGCCGGGGAGACGCTGCTGGTCGAGGGCGAGGACGACGACACCATGATGCTCGTCTGCGAGGGCGAGCTGGAGGTCCTGGTCGGCGACCCGCCCATGCGGGTGGCCACCATCACCGAGGGCCGCCTGCTCGGCGAGATGGCCCTCTTCAGCAAGCACGGGCGGCGCAGCGCCACGGTGCGCACCCTCACCCCCTGCAAGCTGCTGCTGCTCGACCGGGGCAACCTGGAGGTCCTGCGCCAGCTCGGCAACGCCCTGGTCCCCATGCTCGAGTCCACCGCCCTGCGCTCCCTCGGGCGCCGTCTGCGGGAGGTCGACGCCCTCATCGCCAGCCTGGCCGAGGGGCAGCCGCTCCAGGCACCGGACCCGGGCATGCTCAGCCGCCTGATGGACCTCTTCAAGACCAAGGCCCCCGAGCCGCCGCCGCCCGCGCCGCCGGACCCCGTCGCCATCCTGCGCGCCGCCCCCAGCTTCGCCGGGCTGGACGCCCGGGGCGTGACCGCGCTCGCTCAGCTGCTGACCCCCATGCCGGTGACCGCCGGCCAGGAGATCACCCGCGAGGGCATCGTCGACGAGGGCGCCTTTGTGGTCGCCAGCGGTCAGGTGGACGTCTTCCGCGAGACCGCCCCCGAGCGGCACGCCCGCATCGCGGTGCTGGGCCCCGGAAGCCTGTTCGGGACGGTGTCCCTGGTCCACGGCCGGGTGCGCTCGGCCACCTGCATCGCCGAGAAGCCCGGCTGGCTGCTCAAGGTGCCCCGCGGGCTGTACGACCAGCTCTCCGAGGCCAGCACGCTGCCGGCCCAGGTCCTGCGCCGCGCGGTCTACGACTCCCTGAGCGAGCAGCTCACCATGGCGAACCGCACCCTGTCCCAGCTCCGCAGCACGGCGCTCAACGCCAGGCGCCCTGGATGAGCACCCGCTCGGGGCGGGCCAGGGTGGAGGGGTCCTCCCG
>JACKEV010000035.1 GCA_020632795.1 Alphaproteobacteria bacterium | reverse complement strand
AAGGGCTGGTCGGCGGGCACGTCGGCGGCGGTCCACAGCCAGTCCTCGGGGCGGTCGTTCGCCGAGCGCATGGCGCAGACCGCGCCGTTGAGGGCCCGGGCGCGCTCGGGCGGCCCGTAGCGGTCCACGAGGCCGTGGCCGGTGATCCAGACCATGTCGGGGCGCTGGGTGGCGAGGGCCTCCACCAGCGCGGCCCGGGTCGCGGCCCGGCCCAGCAGGCGCGTCACCGAGGCCCCGGGGACCTCGGCCAGGGCGCGGGCCAGGGGCTCGGCGAGCAGGCTGTGGCTCTTCTGGGTGGCGTCGCCGGGGCCCTGGTCGGGGGCGAACAGCACCGCTTCGAAGCCCTCCCGGGGCTCGGCCTCGGCCAGCCGCGCGAGCTTCTCGGCGTAGGCGTGCAAGCCGTCCGGGTCAAGGTCCAGCCGCCCGACCCCGGACATCGCCAGGGTCGCGAGGTGGGCCTGGAAGTCGAAGGAGACCCGCTCCGGGCTGCCGACGATGAGCACGTAGCCGGGCGGATCGGCGTCCACCGCACCCCAGTGGGCCTCGCGCCAGCGCTCCCAGTCCGCGGCCTCGGGGCCGGGCGCGGGCAGGACGGTGGCGCGCCCCCGCAGGTCGGTCAGGGGCTTGAGGGCCTGGAGTGCCTCGGCCCGCTGAGGGTCGTCCTCGGCCATGAGCAGGGTCCAGCCGACCACCTTGGGGTCGTGGGCGGCGGGCGCGGTGTGCTCCTCCTGGGCGCTGCGCAGGTGCATCGCCCGGGTGGTCTCCTGGAAGAGGGCGCGCAGGGCGGGGGCCTTGTCGGTCCACTCCTGGAGCAGCGCGGCCGACATCGCGGCGGCGTCCTGGGGGGGCACGGCCGCCGCGCCGGTGAGGTCCACGCCGAGGGGGAAGAGCTGCATGAGGTCCCCGTATCGTGCCTTGGGGCGCCCGCCCGCTGACCGGAGTCAGGCCGGCTGGCCGGCGTCACGCTCCATGTAACCCTTGAGGCTGGCCATGCGGGTGGTCCAGGCGTTCTCGGCGCGGATGTACCCCGGGCTGTGGGGGCGCGGGAGCCGCTCGTGGACCAGGGTGAGCCGCGTCCCGCCCATGTTCCGGTGGATGAGGAAGGCGATGATGCTGCCGTTCCAGCTCGGGTCCTCGCAGCCGCTGACCCGGTACGCGGCGCGCTCGCCGGGGGCCAGGGCCAGGGCCTCCAGGGTCATGCGCCCGGGGTGTCCGCCGGAGAGCCGCCCCTGCTCGCCGACGGCCCGGGGAGGCTCGGCGTCCTTGGCCCACCACCGGGACCACTCGGCGGTGACGGCGCGGTAGACGTCGCGGGGCGGGGCGGAGAGGTCGAGGCGGCGTTCGATGGGGGGCATGGGGGCATCATAGCGGGTGCGGGATAGAATCCCCTGCTCCCCCGGAGACACCCGATTGGACCCGAGCTACGCTGCCCCCCCCTCTCCCACCCACGCCCCTCAGCACCAGGCCCTGCGCGCGCTGTTCGCCGCCGGCCAGGTCGCGCTGGCCGTGGGCCCCGACGTGAGCGTGGCGGCCAGCGGCGCCGCGCCCGGCGCGACCTGGCCGGGGCTCCTGTGCGCCGGGGCCGAGCGGGCCGTGACCCTCCGCCGGCTCACAGAGGCCCAGGGGCGGGCCCTCATCGAGGACCTGAAGCACGGGTCCCTCAACGACCAGCTTCGCGCCGGTGAGCAGGTCTGGGGGGCGCTGACCTCACGCGGGCGCGGCCCGCTGAAGACCTGGCTCAGCGAGGCGGTCGGCGCCCTGCCCCTGGTGGACCCCACGCTGCTCGACGCCATCGTCCGGCTTCGGGTGCCGACGCTGACCTCCAACCTGGACAGCCTGCTGGAGCAGCGCTCGGGCCGGAGCCCGTTGACCTGGTGGGACCACCCGCCCGAGGTGATGCGCTGGCTGCGCGGCGGCTCCCGCTCGGTCCTCCACGTCCTCGGGCACTGGGCGCGGTTCAACACCCTCGTGCTGGACCATCGCGACTACCGGCTGGACTTCGACGAGCTCGCCGCCCACGTCCGGGGGGTGCTCGGCACGTCCAGGAGCCTCGTCCTGGTCGGCTGCGGGGCCGCGCCCGAGGGCCCCGACGTGCAGCTCCTCCTGCACTGGTGCAGATCCATCGGCACCACCCCCGACCACCGCCGGGTGCTGCTCGGCCTGGAGGAGGAGGCCGATGGGCTGAAGAGCCTGTGCGAGGCCCACGATCTGGAGCTGATCGTCGTCGGGCGCACCCTGGCGGACCTCACCGCGCTCCTGGTCGACCTCGCGCCGCCGCGCCCCGTGTCCGCGCGTCGCCTGGAGGACTGGGGCGCGCCCGACGACGGCTCCCCCGCCGCGCCGCTCGCCGACCTGCTCACACACCTGTTCGAAACGCCCTCACAGCTCTGGGCCCATCTCATTCAGATTCATGAGAATCTTGGTGTTGATGCCGATCCTCGGGGCGGCGTCTCCCTCCACCGCTTCGCGTCCACCTGCGCGGACGCGCTGGACCGGCAGCGGCTCGTCAACCGAGCCCTCTTCGCCGCTCTGGCCTCCACCTTCCCGGCCGACGAACCCGAGATCCGCGACGTCGAAGCCCGCATCCTCGGTCCCCGCCCATGACCCCCTTCCGCCGCCACCCCTTCCCGTCCCTCCCCGAGCGCCCGCCGCGCCCCCACCCCTTCCTCGACGTCCCCGTCGAGACCCTTTCCATCGACTCCGCCTGGTGCGGCCCGATCCGCGTCGCGGTCCGCCGGTTCGGGGAGGGCCCGCCGCTGATGCTCGTCCACGGGCTGATGACCAGCGGCTACTCCTGGCGCTACGTGCTGGAGCCCCTGGGGCAGCGCTTCACCCTGCTCATCCCCGACCTGCCGGGCAACGGGGACTCGGAGCCCGTGCTCACCGCCCCCTACACGCCTGAGGGCCTCGCCACCCTGCTCGGCGAGGTCCAGGCCGCCCTGGGCGCCCGGGGCTGCCCGGTGGTGGGCAACTCGATGGGCGGCATGATCGCGATGCGCTGGGCCCTGGACGACCCCGAGGCCATGTCGGCCCTCGTCAACATCCACTCCCCCGGCCCCCCGACCGCGCGGCTCTACGCCCTGAGCGCCGCCCTGGCCGTGCCCGGCGCCCAGGCCCTCGCCGCCTGGCTGGCCCGCCGCGACCCGGAGCGCTGGGTGTGGCGGAACGTCCACTACTTCGACGAGTCCAACAAGTCCCGCGAGGAGACCCGCCTCTACGGCGCGCCGCTCTCCACCCCCGAGGGGTCCCGGGCCTTCGTCGCCTACCTGCGTGACACGATGTCGATCGGCGGCCTGTCTCGGCTGGTCGAGTCGCTGAAGGCCCGACGGGATGGGCATCAGCGCTTCCCCGTCCCCCTGAAGCTCGTCTACGCCACCGCCGACCCCATGGTGCCCCCCTCGGTGGGCGACGCCCTGGCCGCGCTGGTCCCCGAGGCCGAGCTCGTGTGGCTGGCCGACACCTCACACTTCATGCACGTCGACACGCCCGAGCCCGCGGTGGCCGAGATCCTGGGCTTCCTTCAGTAGTCCGCGTAGCTCTTCTCCTCGACGATCGGGGAGTCCAGCAGGGTGTTGATCCGCCGCTTCACCGCGCTGCGGGCGTCGTTGGTGCGATAGACCGCGCGGGCGAGCTGCACGAAGTCGGCGCCGAAGTCCCCCTGGCGCTCGCACGCCCGGATGCGGTCCTCGATGTCCCAGAGCTGCGCGTTGACGCCCCGCAGCTCGGTGACCAGCGCGGCCAGCTCAGCCGAGGCCGGCACGTGGGCCGCGCGGACCTCACGCAGCAGCGCCAGCTCGCGGGCCACGTTGCGCCGCTTCGCCGGATCCTGGATGCGCTCGGCCTTGATCTCCAGGATGGTGATCTTGTCGAGCAGCTCGCCGGGGGAGAGGGGGACCGTGATCATCGATGCGCGATAACCGAGGATGGTAGGATCCGCCTCCATGCAGCCCTCCCCGCCCGACGCCTTCCAGGACGCGGTCCTGCGCAGCGAGCGCACGCGGGCTGGCGCGCTCGGCACCCTGCTCCTGGTGAACGCCGTCATCGTGTTCCTGGTCCTGTGGGGCGCCCCGGACGAGGAGCGGGCGCGCTTCATCGGGGACGTCAGCCCCTGGTACGGCGCGACCATGCTGACGGCTGCGGGGGTCTACGAGCTGCTGTGGTGGCGCCGGGTCTCCCGGGACATCGAGCGGGGCCGGCGCCCGCCCGCGATCTGGCCCTTCATCAACGCCAGCCTGGAGGTCAGCGTCCCGACGGCCTCCATCCTGATCATCGCCAACCTCGTCGGCCCCGCGGCCGCCCTGTCTGCGCCCCCCTCGCTGGCCTACGGCATCTTCATCCCGATGACCATCCTGCTGCTCGACCCTCGGCTGTGCATCTGGGCAGGCGCTCTGGCCACGCTGGAGTACCTGGGCCTGTTGGTCTACTGGCAGGAGCCTGTCGTCCAGGCTTTCGGAGACTCGATCCCGGGCCTGGCGGTCTACCACGCCATGAAGGGCCTGCTGATCCTGAGCTGCGGCGTGGTCTCGGCGCTGGTGGCCCACCAGCTGCGCCGCCGGGTCCAGGATTCCGTCGCCCTGGTGCGGGAGCGCGACCACATCGCCAACCTGTTCGGCCAGCACGTCTCCCCGGACGTCGCCCGCACCCTGATCGCGGGGGCCCCGGGCCAGGAGTCCCGACAGATCGCCATGATGTTCCTGGACATCCGGGGCTTCACGACCTTCTCGGAGTCCCGCAGCGCCCAGGAGGTCGTCGACTACCTCAACGCCCTGCTGGGGCCGCTGCTGGATGTGGTCGCCGAGCACCGGGGCATGGTCAACAAGCTGCTGGGGGACGGCTTCATGGCGGTCTTCGGCGCGCCGGAGTCCGACCCCAACGCGGCCCGGCACGGGGTGCGCGCCGCCCGCGCCCTGCTGGCCGAGGTCGACCGGCTCGTGGCCGAGGAGGGCCTGCCCGCCACCCGCATCGGCATCGGCCTGCACCTGGGCGACGCGGTCACCGGCATCGTGGGCTCGGGGGAGCGGCGGGAGTACACCGTCATCGGGGACACCGTGAACCTCGCCTCCCGGGTGGAGGGCATGTGCAAGCAGTACGACGCCCAGCTCCTGGTGACCGAGTCGCTGTGGGACGCGCTGCCCGAGGCGGACAAGGAGGGCGAAGCCCTGGAGCCTGCGCCCATCCGGGGGCGGGAGGAGCCGGTTCGGCTGTTCAAGCTCGCGTAAGCAAGGCGTCCAGGCAGGGCTTGACCACCCGGTGCAGGGCCCGGCGGGACACCCGTCTCTGCGCCGAGGGCCGCAGTCGGCCATGGGCCGCCCAGCCGACGGGCACGGTGTCGCCGGTCAGCGCGTCGGCCACAGCGAGCTGCTCGGCGAGGGCTGCCTCCGCCGCCTCCGCCAGCCTCGCCCGCAAGTCCTCCCCGCCCTGGTCCACCGCCCAGCGCAGGAAGCGCCAGGCCATCTGGGCGTGCCGGGCCTCGTCGGCGGCGATCATCTCCAGCGCCGCCCGCGCCTGGGGGTCCGTGGCCCGCTGGCGCATCTCTTCGGCCAGCAGGGCGCCGAGGGTCTCCCCCACCGCACCCTCCCGCAGCACCTCCACCGCCACCGCCGCGAGGTCCCCGCCCCCCGCCATCGCCCCCGCCATCGGCAGCGGCCCGGCCGCCAGCGGCACCCCCGCGTAGCGCGAGGCCAGCCCGAAGCAGGCCCGCGCGTGCCGGATCTCGTCCCCCATCGCCACCTGGGCGTCCTCCACCAGCGCGGACGGCGCCCCCAGGGCCAGCAGCCGCAGGCTGAACCGCGCGAAGGAGGCCACGCTGGCGTGCTCCGCGCGGGCGTCCTGGAGCCAGGCCGCCGCCAGCGCCGCACGGGACGCTGAGGGCAGGTCTTCCGTGAGGTCGATGCCATCGGTGTTCCAGCCGTCTCCTTCGCGCACGGCCGCGAGCGCTGCCCGCCCCTGGACCTCGAAGGGGCGCCCGCAGGGGTGGCCGGGCTCGTCCCAGACGAAGGCGCCCTGGGACAGCAGCCGCCCGTCCGCCGTCACCGCCACCACCAGGTCGGAGCCGGACACCGCGCGCAGGACCTCGACGGGTTCAACCGGGCCGATGGAGGGCATCACGCCGATGGGAACGAGCCGAGCCCCGTCCGGCGTGAAGGCCACCGAGGTCACCGCGCCGCTGGCGTGGACCGCCAGGGCCTCCCGGCCGATCTCCACGATCGAGCGCACCGGGTCCTCGGCCTGTCCTTGGAGGGGCGGCGCCCAGCGCTTGCCGCCGTTCTGGGTACTCCAGACCCCTCCCGCGTCGTCGACCGCGACCATGTAGAGCTGGCTGAGGGCGTGGAGGTCACGCAGCCCTGCGCCGTCGGTCACCGACATCTCGCGCTCGACCCAGCGGGTCCCGGGTCCATCCCAGGTCGCGGCCAGCACGGTGCCGTCGGCGCGCCCCGCCACCACCATCTGCGTCGAGGCGACCTCCACCACGGTGACGTCGGCCTCCGAGGCGCGCCCCAGGCGCTTCCACTTCGCCCCACCGTTCGTGGTCACGTACAGCGCGCCCCCGGCGCCGCCGATCACGCCCCACTCCTGCCCCAGGAAGTCCACGTCGAGCAGGTCCGTCGAGCGCGGCCCCGGCGAGCGGCGCTTCACCCAGGAGTCCTCCTGCCAGCGCAGCAGCGCGCCCGCGTCCCCGACCACCCACGCCCCGAACGACCCCAGGGCGGCCACGGCGTGGAGGTCGGCCTCGCCCGCGCCGGGCAGCTCGGTCCAGGGCGTCCGGGGGGATGGGCGACGCCAGGTGGAGCCCCCCGGGCCGACCGCCCAGAGCGACAGGTCGTCCGCCACGTCCAGGTCGCTCGGCGCGACCGTCCCGGGCCAGTCGCTCAGGACCGGGGGTCCTATGGTCACCGCCGACGAGGGCCGAATCGAGCCGCACTCCGGGGCCAGAGCGCCGTCCCCAAGCTCCTCCAGCGGGCCGGCGACGGCGGGGGTCGCGCTCAGGCCGAGCAGGCACAGCCGGAGCAGGGATGCAGATGGGGAGCGTTCAGCGCGCACACGTCACCTCATGGGAGCGGTGGGAGGATGAACGCCGCCGGCCTCAAACCCCTCGCGGTCCGGTGGCGCGCTCGGCGCGAGCAGCGCCGCCAGGCAGGGCCGCACCACCTGACGCAGCGCCCGACGGGACACCCGCCGCTGCGCCGAAGGCCGCAGCCGCCCATGCGCTGCCCAGCCGGCCGGCACGATGTCCCCGGTCACCGCGTCGGCCGCCGCGCGCTGCTCCGCGATGGCCTGCTCGGCGGCCTCGGCAAGCTGCGCCCGCAGGTCCTCCCCGCCCTGCTCCACCGCCCAACGCAGGAAGCGCCAGGCCATCTGGGCGTGACGCGCCTCGTCCGCGGCGATCTCGTCCAGCGCCGCCCGCGCCTGGGGATCGGTGGCCCGCTGGCGCATCTCCTCGGCCAGCAGCGCGCCGAGGGTCTCCCCCACCGCGCCCTCCCGCAGCACCTCCACCGCGACCGCCGCGAGATCCTCGCCCCCGCAGAGCGCCCCAGCCATCGGCAGCGGGCCCGGCGCCAGGGGCTCCCCCGCGTAGCGCGAGGCCAGCCCGAAGCAGACCCGGGCGTGCCGGATCTCATCCCCCATCGCGGCCTGGGCGTCCGCGACCAGCCCGGCCGGCGCGCCCAGAGCGAGCAGCCGCAGGCTGAACCGGGCGAAGGAGGCCACGCTGGCGTGCTCGGCGCGGGCGTCCTGGAGCCAGGCCGCCGCCAGCGCCGCCCGCGACGCCGCAGGCAGGTCTTCCGTGAGGCCGATCCCATCGGTGTTCCAGCCTCCTCCGGCCGCGACCGGCGCCAGGGTCGCCCGGCCGTCGATCTCGAAGGGCCGCCCGCAGGGGTGGCCGGGCTCGAACCACTCGTAGACCTGCTGCTCCAACAGACGGCCGTCGGTGGTGAGCGCGATGATCTGCTGGGGCGTGCCCACGGCGTCGACCACATGGATCCGCTCGGCCGGCCGTAAGGTGCCGGCGTCGCTCTTGATCGGCGCGAGCTGGATGCCGGCCGGGTACAGGTCCACCCGCGAGAGGGCGCCGCTGTCGTGGACGGCCGTGAGCCCCAGCCCCCCCGGGACCAGGGCCCGGATGGGGTCGTCGGTCTCGATCTCCGCTCTCTGCCAGCGCACGCCGCCGTCCCAGGTGCTCCAGAGCGCCCCCGCCTCGGTGACCGCCAGGAAGATCCGGCTGTCCCAGGCGTAGACCGCGCGCAGCGGCTGCCCCGGCGCGACCGCGACCTCCATCTCCGTCCAGTCCCCCTCAGCGCCCGAGGAGGAGACGATCAGCAGCGAGCCGTCCGCCCGCCCGGCCAGGAGCTGCAGGGGGCTCGGGAAGGTGAGCGCGGTCACCTCCGTCTGCCGGCGGGAGCCCACGCGCGTCCAGGTCTGCCCGCCGTCGTCGGTGAGGTGCAACGCGCCGCCCGCGCCGCTCACCGCGCCGTGGAGCGGCGGCCAGGCCGCGACGTCCTGCAGATCGGCCCCCCCCGACCGCGGCACGTCGACGGGGGACCAGCCCTCGCCCTGCCACCGCAGCAGGGTCCCCGCGTCCCCGACCGCCCACATCACGCTGTAGTCCCCCATGGTGATCGCGTTCAGGTCGCGGGGGGTGCCGGACGCCGAGACGGTCCACGGGCCGCTCCCATAGGTGCGATACAGCACCCGTCCCCCCTCGCCCACCGCCCAATGCGTGCCATCGCCCCCGATCGCGAGGTCGACCATCGCCCCGCCCTCGGGCAGCGCGCTCAGGGTCGGCTCCCCGATGATCACGCCGGAGGACGGCTGCACCGGGGTGCACTCCGGGACACGAGCGGGCTCCCTCGCCGGCTCCAGCCGCCCGGCCGCCGCGCTCGGGGGGGCGACCAGGCCCAGGAGGCACAGGTGGAGCAGGGACGCGGAGGAGGAGCGGTCAGCGCGCAAACGTCACCTCAAAGCGAGCGGTCGGAGGGGGAACGCCTCCAGCCTCGCACGCCTTACGGTCCGGCGGGGAGATCGGCGCGCCGGGCGCGGTGGTTCGGGCGCGGTCAGTAGTCGGCTGTGGGCGGCATCCAGCGCCGCACGCCCTGCGACATCACCTGCCCGTCGGCGGTCGCCGCCAGGAGCTGCTCGCCGCTGGCCGCGGCCTGGCGCACCTCGAAGGCCGCCGACCCGCGCGCCTGGGGGTCGACCGGAACCGGATGCAGAGACACGCCGTCACGCCGGAGCTTGACCACCGTCAGCTCCCCGTCGGCGTGGACGGCGGTGATCCCCAGCGGGCCCCGGATGACCGCCTGGACCGGCGCATCGGCGGCGTCGAGCCCCAGGGGCGTCCAGAGATCCCCGCCGTCGCGGGTACACCACACCTCACCGGCGCCGTCCAGCGCGAGCAGGGAGGCCGCGTCGACCGCGTAGAGGTCCCGCAGGCCGGCCCCGCCGGGCACCTGGAGCGCCCGCTCCGTCCAGCGCTGCCCGTCCTCCTCCAGCGTCGCGATCAGCACGGAGCCGTCGGCGCGGCCCGCCACGACGACGCCGGCCCCGGTCACCGCGAGGGCGGTCACGTCAGCCTCCCCGGACCGCCCCAGCCGGGCCCAGCGCCCGCCGCCGTCGGTGGTGGCGTACAGCGCCCCGTTCGTACCGCCGACCGCCCCGAGCGTCGGGGTCGCGAACGCGACGTCCAGCAGGTCGACCCGCCGCCGCCCCGGCAGCTCAACCGGGCTCCAGCGGTCCCCGTGCCAGAGCAGCACCGTGCCCCCGTCCCCGACCGCCCAGGCCTCGGTCCGGCTGAGGGCGGACACGGCGTGGAGGTCCGCAGCGCTGCCGGTGTCGAGCACCGCCCAGGGGTGGCCGGGCCGCAGGCGCCGCGCCGCGAGGCCGTCCTCGCCGACCACCCAGATGGAGCGATCCGCAGCCGCCCCGACCGCGAGCGCCGCCGCCGGCCCGGGGAGCTGCTCCAGGAACGCAAACCCGACCACGGCCTTCACCGGCGACCCCTCCGCCGGCTGCCCTGCGGTCGCATCGAGGCACCCGGTCAGCCCCAACAGGCAGAGGGGCAGGAGCCGGGCGGATGGGGCGTGGTCAGCAGGCAGGGTCCACCTCAAGGGTCCACAAGGGGGAGAGCGACCTGACACCGGCTCATCGCGGCGGTTCGCCCCCGCCAAGCACCCGCGCCAGCGTCGCCGGGTCCGGGGTCATGATGCCGTGGACCCCCCGCTCGACCAGGGCGCGCATCTCGTCCTCGTCGGTGATGGTCCACACCTGGACCCCGACGCCCAGCCGCTCGGCGCGGGCCAGCAGGTCGGGGCTGACCAGATCCATGCCCGCGAACGAGGGCGGGATCTGCATGAAGGGCGCGGGGGCGCGCCAGGGGTCGTCGTCGTCGATCCACAGGAAGTCGACCACCTCCCCCGCCGCGAAGCTGGTGACCGGCCCGTCGGGGGCCGCGCGCACCGCCGCGAGCACGTCGGCGTCGAACGACGCGACGATGACCCGCTCGGTGGCCCCGGCCCCGGCGATGACCTCCAGCACCGTGTCGGTGATCGGCGGCTCGGTCTGCTTGATCTCCAGGACGAAGGGCATGTCCGGGAAGGCCGCCAGCACCTCGGCCAGGGTGGGGATGCGGGCGCCGCGCCCGCGCCAGTCCGGGTCGTGGTGCCCCGCGTCGAGGGCCTGGAGCTGCGCGAGGGGCAGCGCGGAGACCGGGCCCGTGCCGCTGGTGGTGCGGTCGAGGGTGTCGTCGTGGATGCACACCGGCACCCCGTCGGCCGAGCCGTGCACGTCCAGCTCGAGCACCTGGGCTCCGGCGGCCACCGACGCGGAGAGGGCCTGGAGGGTCTCCTCGGGGCCCATGCGGCTGCCCCCCCGGTGGGCGATGATCGCGGGGCGATCGGGGGCCCGCAGCGCCGCGAGCGCGGGGGGCAGAGGCGGCGGTGGTGCCGGCGGCGCGGGGGTCGTAGCGCCTACGCAGCCGGCGAGCCCGAGGAGGGGGAGCGAACGCACGAGCCTATTGTAGGCACCCTCTCCCTGACGGCCACCCGGGTGTCGCTCCAGCGGCCCGGCGGTGTCCTACCTTCCCTGCCCGGAGCGCCCTCATGAGCCTGTGGATGTTCGCCGCCGTCGCCTCGGCGGCCCAGCTTGAGGTCGGCTACCACGGCCACCTCCTCACCCACCCCGGCGCCGCCGCCGCGGCCCGCTGGCCCCTGGTCGAGGCCCCGCGCCTGGGCCTGGCCGCGACCGCCGGGGGCGGCCTGTGGTGGCACCCGCAGTACGAGGTCGTCACCTTCGCCCGCGGGGGCCTGAGCGGCACGCTCTCGGGCAAGGGCCCGGCCTATGGCGAGCTGACCCTGCGCGCGGGCCTGGCCCGCTCCACCTGGGCCGTCCCCACCTACGCGGTCGAGGGCGACGCCGTCGAGCGCCGCCGGCTGGCGGGGGACCTCGCGCTCATGGGGAGCGTCGGCCTGGGCGGCGGGCGCACCACCGACTTCGGCGCCTGGTTCATCCGCCCGGAATTGAGCGTGCGGGCGCCCCACGCGATCGGCGTCGGGCTGGACCTCGCGGTGGTCGCCGGCCTGCGCTTCGGAGGTGCGTGATGCTGCTGCTGCTCACCCTGGCCTGCGCGGGCCCGGTCGACGACCTCTTCTTCGTGGCGCACGACGACGCAGTCCTGCCGGTCAACGTGCGCGGCGCCGTGGACTCGGGCACGGTGCTGATCTACGTCCAGGGCGGCCCCGGCTACCCCTCCATCGACATGCGGGAGGTGGGCTTCGTGGACTGGGAGACCCGGCTGGAGCCCCACGTCGGGGTGGCCTACTACGACCAGCGGGGCACCGGGAACGCCCTGGGGGACTACCGCATCGAGGACATGACCGTGGACCAGTGGGTCGGGGACCTGGACGCGGTCACCCGGGCCGTGCGCGACCGCTACACCCCCGAGCGGATCGTGTGGCTCAGCCACAGCTGGGGCGGCTACCTCGCGGCGCTGGGCCTGCTGGACACCGACGCCCCGGTGGACGCCTGGATCTCGGTCAACGGCACGGTGTCCTACGTCGACGCCTACATCCACCAGCGGCGGCGGGACTTCGTCGCGCGGGTGGCCCAGGAGCGCATGGACGCCGGAGACAGCGACCCCTTCTGGACCGACGCCCAGGCCTGGGCCCAGGCGAACCCCACCGTGGAGGACGACGCGGCGGTCGAGGCCCTCGGCGACTACCTCGACGGCATCTGGATCCGCCTCGGGGCCGACGAGCCGGCGCTGGACACCGGGCCCCTGCTGCGGGCGGTGTTCTGGAGCCACTACGACGCCCTGGACTCCCACCTGCGGCCCGCGAACGTCATCTCGGTGCTGTGGCCCCAGTACGACGACACCGACCTCCTCCCCCGCATGGGGACGGTCGAGGTGCCCACCCTGCTCATCAACGGGAGCTGGGACGACATCGTGCCCGATGAGATCGCCCAGGATCTGGCGGACGCCATCGGCCCGGAGCGCGCGACGCTGGTGCGGATCCCCCAGGCGGGGCATACGCCGTTCACCGAGCAGCCCGAGCCCTTCGGAGAGGCGACCCTGAGCTTCGTCGAAAGCCTGTAATTGCCGCAAAGCAGCATTGCGAAAATCCTTCTCTGATCCAGATTCTCCAGAAATCGCTTGACGTGATTGCTGCGATGTAGCAAAAGCATGCTGACCCGGCCCAGGACGGCCCCTCACCCCACGGAGGTCGTCATGCTTCGCCGCTTCGCTCTGCCCCTCTGCGCCCTCACCCTGTCCACCCCGGCCTGGGCGGGGAGCTGGTCCCACACGACGGTGTCGGGCGTCACGGTGGACCTCTACGTGCCCACCAGCCAGAGCGTCATCGGCGACGGCCGCGCGCTGCTGGTGGCGATGCACGGCTGCACCCAGACCGCCAACGACCTCAAGACCCGGGGCAACTTCGAGGACGCCGCCGACGCCTACGGCGTGGTCATCGCCCTGCCCACCGTGCCCAACGGCGGCACCATCGCGGGCTGCTGGAACTACTACGGCTCCTACCACAGCCGCAGCTCGGGCGACGCCGGCAGCGTCATCTCCCTGACCCAGGCCCTGGTCGCCAACAGCACCTACGGCATCGACGCCGACCAGGTCTACGTCACCGGCCTGTCCTCGGGCGCGGGCATGGCCATCGTGGTGGGCTGCCTCGCCCCCGACCTCTACGCCGGGGTCAGCGCGGTGGCCGGGCCGGCGCTGGGCACCTCCTCCAGCCAGATCGGCTCGGTGGCCACCACCGCCTCCAGCGCGGCCAGCACCTGCCGCAGCCTGGCCAGCAGCTACCGGTCCGACTTCGCCACCCAGGTGGCCTCGGTGCTCCAGGGGGACAGCGACTACATCGTGGCCACCGGCTACCTCTCGGTGAACGCCGAGATGTACCGCCGGGTGTACGAGGCCGAGGGCGCGACCCTCACCAGCGCCTCGTTCTCCGTCTCCGATCTGGAGGGCTACAACCCCGCCGGCACCGGCACCGCGTGGAACGACGGCGACGTGGACCGGGTGTCCATGATCCGGGCCACCGGCATGGGGCACGCCTGGCCGGCCGGCGTGGGCTCCGGCTGGGACATGGGCTACGTCGACCCCGAGGGCGTCGAGTACGCCTGGTACCTGGCCGAGTTCTTCGCCGCGAACAACCTCCGCGCCGAGAGCGCGGGCACCGGCGACACCGGCGGCGGCGGTGGTGAGGACACCGGCGACACCGGGATCGCGGGCGGCGGCGAGGACACGGGCGACACCGGCGTGGCCGGCGGCGGCGAGGACACCGGCGTCGCGGGCGGCGGCGAGGACACCGGCGTGGCCGGCGGCGGCGAGGACACGGGCGACACCGGCGTGGCCGGCGGCGGCGAGGACACCGGCGGGGCCCCCGAGCCCGACGACGCCCCTGAGATCACCCTGGACGCGGCCACCGTGGCCAGCGACTGCGCCCTCTTCGAGGGCACCGCCAGCGACGACCACGGCCTGGACGCGGTGTGGCTCGAGATCGACGGCGCCTCGGTCAGCGTCACCGCAGGCGACACCTGGAGCGTCACCGTCTGCGGGCTGTCCGCCGGCTGCCACGACGCGGTCGCCTACGCCGAGGACGACGCCGGCCAGCTCGCGGCCAGCGGCACCCTCACCGTCGAGGTCGAGGGCGAGCCCTGGGTCAGCGTGGTCGACGCCACCGTCATGGGCCACCTCTCCCGCTTCGGCATGTACTCCGGGGGCTGGGGCGTCTCCGACGCCACCTTCGTCCAGCTCTTCTCGACCTGGGGCATGTTCACGAGCTTCCCGCTCTACCTGGGCACCGACGGCGACTGGTACGTCGACCCGGCGAACCTGCCGGGCGCGGGCGAGAGCGGCGGGGGCTGCGGGTAGGGCCTCAGCGCGCCACCAGCACCGCCACCACCACCCCCAGCACCGCCACCAGCACCAGCGCCGCCGCAGCCGCGGCGATGCGCAGGCGGAAGCGGTTGCGCCACGCCCACTTCCGCAGCAGCTCCTGGCGGGTGTAGTCCACCGACGCCAGCGGGCGGCCGTCGATCCAGGCCTGCAGCTCGGCCCGGAGGGTGAGCACGTCGGGGTAGCGCGCCTCGGGGTCGAAGGCCATGGCCTTGAGGATGACCGCCTCCAGCTCCTCGGGGATGTCTGCGGCGTCGGCGCGCTGGTTGGGGGCCTCCATCATGCCCGACTGCACCGCCGCCAGGATCTCGAAGGGGTCGTCGCCCGCGTACGGCGCGACCCCGGCCAGCAGCGCGTAGAGCAGCGCGCCGATGGCGTAGACGTCGGCCTGCTGGCCCACCCGGTCGACGTCCCCCCGGGCCTGCTCCGGGGGCATGTAGGCGGGCGTGCCCCGCACCTGGCCGTACCCGGTGGGGTCGGGGGTGTCGGTCTCCACCGGCCGGGCGGCGTCGGGGTCCTGGGGCTGGGCGACGACCTTGGCCAGCCCCCAGTCCATGACCAGCACCTCGCCGTAGGCCCCCACCATCACGTTCCCCGGCTTGAGGTCCCGGTGCAGGACCCCGCGGCTGTGGGCGAAGGCGACCGCGTCGCAGACCTTGCAGAGGATGTCCAGGCGCCGCCGGGTGGAGCCCAGGTCCCCGTCGGCCAGCAGCTCGGCGATGGACCGGCCCCGCACCCGCTTCATGACGAACCAGGGGCGGCCGTCCTCCTCGAAGCCCACGTCGTAGACCGGCACGATGTTGGGGTGCTCGAGCTGGGCGATGATCTGCGCCTCCTGGAGGAAGCGGGTCACCCGGCCGGGGGTGGTGAGGTCGCCGCGCAGGCGCTTGATGGCGACCTCCCGGTGCATGTGGGCGTCGACGGCCAGCAGCACGTCCGCCATGCCCCCCCGCCCCAGCCGGCCGCCGATGTCGTAGCGCGGGGCCTCGGGGGGCGGCAGCCAGCGGCGCAGACCCTCCAGGATGACCTCGGGGGGGAGCGAGCCGTCCAGCGCCCCCCGGGCCAGGTCGCTGAGCGAGGGCGGCAGCCCCGGGTCGGTCTCGATGGCGTCTTCGCCGAGCGGCCGCAGCAGCAGGCTCCGCGCGGCCTCCTCCACACCCTCGCCGCGCTCGACGGCGCGGAGCAGCGCGCGGACCCGGGCCTCGGCGGTGTCGGGAGGGGGTGGCATGCGGTCCGCAGGATACACTCCCCGCGATGGCCCCTCCCCGCGTCCTGCTGATCTACGCGAACCCTGCGATCACCGCCCAGCCGGTGCCGCCGTATGGGATGGAGGTCGTCGCGCGCGCCTTCGGCGTGGCCGGCTGCGCGGTGCGCATGGAGGCGCCCTGGATCGAGGCCGACCCCCTGGCCGCCTTCGAGGACCTGCTCGCCTGGAAGCCGGACCTCATCGGGTTCTCGGTGCGCAACATCGACGACGCCCTGGTGGTGCGCGCCGAGCTGGGGCCGGGGGAGCTGGACATCAGCTTCTACCTGGACGCGGTCCGGCCGATGGTGCAGCGCGCGGTGCAGGCGGTGGGCGCGGCGCGGGTGGTGCTGGGGGGCGCGGCGGTGTCCTCCGGGGCCGCCCCGGTCACCCGCTACCTGGGCGCCCGCCGGGCGATCCGAGGCCCCGCCGAGGACCTGTGCTGGGCGCTGGGCAAGGCGCTGGCCGCCGGATACGGTCCGCGGCTGCCCGCCGATGATCCCCGCGTGGTCGAGCTTTCGGAAGACGACGCCCCTGCCTCGCCCCCGCACGCCTCCCCGGAGACCCCCCGGGGCTGGGGCCGCAACCTCCCCAACGCCGAGATGGGCGCCACCCCGCGTATCGGCGCCTACCTCGGCTTGACGCTGGCCCGGGGCGGGCGGATCCCGGTGCGGGTGTCCACCGGCTGCGACCGGCGCTGCAACTTCTGCGTGGAGGCGCGCTTCACCGGCTACACGGTGCGGCCTCGGGCGGTGGAGGCGGTGGTCGCCGAGATCGAGGCGCTGCATGCGGTCGGGGTGCGGCGCTTCTGGCTGGGCTGCTCCGAGCTGAACGTGCCCCACGCGAAGTACGCCAAGGAGCTGCTGGGGGCCCTGGCGGGCCGGGACCTCGACCTGGGGGTGTTCATGCAGCCCGCCCCCATGGACGACGAGCTGCTGGACGCCTTCGAGGCGGCCGGCGTCCACCCCACCGACCTGAGCTTCGAGTTCGGGCACCTCGACCCGGACATCCTGGCGGCGGGCGGCGGGCCGGCGAGCCGGCGGGCCATCGACCGACTCGTCGACCTCTGGCTCAAGCGGGGCTACCCGGAGCTGGGGGGCTCGGTGCTGCTCGGCAGCCACCCGCTGGAGACCGACGACACCCTCCAGCGCGCGGTCGAGGACGCCCTGGCCATCGACGCGGCGCTGCCCCGGGGCCTGGGGCTGGCCTACGCCTGCGGGGGCCGGGTCTACCCGGAGACCGGGCTGGCCGACTGGATCGCGGCGCACCGGGATGAGGCCGCCCCGCACCTCTACACCGCCGACGGCGCGCCGCCCGACCCCGCCTTCGTGCGCCCGGTGGTGTTCTGCCGCCCGCGCAGCCCCCGTCGCCTGATGGCCTGGGTGAAGGGCGCGCTGGCCGGGGCGAAGGGGCACATCGCGCCGATGAACTCCGAGGCCCCGGCCTCCGAGGACGCGCTGGCCGCCGAGGCCCTGGTCAACCGGGGCATCGTCCGCATCCAGGAGGACCGCCTGACCGAGGCGGCGGCGGACCTGCGGGCCGCGCTGGCGCGAAGCCCCGACCACCTGGAGGCCCTCGCCCAGCTCTCCATGCTGCTGGCCAACCGGCTGGGGGACGCGTCGGGCGCCCGCGCTGCGCTGTCCCGGCTGCGCACGGCGCTGGACCCGGACGACCGCCGCCGGGTCGAGGTGGACGCGGCGCTGGACGCGCTGGGGGAGTGAGCGCAGGGCTGGGGGGTCAGCCCTCCAGCGCGCGCGGGCGGGCGAACAGCACGCGGCGCAGCACGGTCGGCGCCGCCAGCCGCACGGGGTGGTCGAGCATCTGGGCCACCCGGATGAAGCGGGCGTTGAGATCCGCGTCTCCAGCCACCGCCGCCAGCAGCCGCTGCAGGTACCAGGCCGTCGCCCGATCCAACAGCGAGGCCGGGCGGTCGGGCAGCCAGATCGCGTCGTCGGAGGTCGCGAGGCGCCACGGCAGGTCGTGGAGGCTCGCGAGGCGCCGCTGGAAGCGCTGCGCGGCCTGGACGGGGGCGCGGTCGAGGTCCTGCTGATCGAGGTGCTCGCCCAGCAGGCTGGCGCTGAGCGCCGCGATGGTCATGCCCTGGCCGAAGCGAGGGTTGAACCGGCACACCGCGTCTCCGAGCGCCACGAAGGCCCCCGGCCAGCGGGCCAGCCGGTCGAAGCGCCGCCGCCGGTTCGCCACGTCCGCGAAGGGGTGGACCGGCCCCAGCGGCGTGGCCCCTTGCAGGCGCTCCCAGGGGTCCGGGCAGGCCAGCAGCCGGAAGCCCTCCAGGATGGACGCCCAGCTCCGCTCCGGGTGCTCGCCGGGCAGGGTGACCAGGGTGGCCCGCCAGGTGCCGTCGGGCAGGGCCATCAGCGCCCCCGTGCGGCGATGGTCCGGCGCCTGGGCCATCACCACCATCAGGATCCGGCCGTCGAGCGCCGCGCCGGGGGCCGGCTGGACCGCCACCGTCGCGTAGCGGAAGCCCGCGTCGAGGCTCTCCACCTCGGGCCGGTCGAAGCCCAGCGCGTCCAGCCACCTCAGCACCGGCGAGCGTCGCCCCATCGCGTCGACGAACAGCGCGCCCTCCAGCGCCTGGGCGGCGCCGTCGGGGCCCGTGACCCGGGCCGCGCGCACCCGCGGGCCGTCCATCACCAGGGCCTCGACCGTGTGGTCCTGCAGGAGGGTGACCCGGGGCACCCTGGCGACCAGCGCCCGCAGCTCGGCCTCCAGGATGGGCCGGGTGGCGCAGCGCATGGGGACCCCCGCGACCCGGCGGGGCATCCGGATCCGGCCGACCACCTGGAGCACGTCGGTCCCGAAGTCCCGCTCGATGATCCCGATGGCGTCCAGCCGGGCGGGCAGCTCCGGGAACAGCTCGAAGAGCACGTCCGCCCCCCGCGCCAGGAGGACGTGGAGCTGGGTGCCCTGGGCGACGCCGTCGCGGGGCACCGGCTGGTCCGGGTAGCGCCCCTGCTCCAGGACCAGGACCTCGTCGAACCGGTCCGCGAGCACCCGCGCGGTCACCAGCCCTGCAAACCCACCCCCCAGAACAACCGCGCGCCGGTTCATCCGGACCTCCTTGAAGCCTGCGGCTCAGAACGTGTGGTCGAACACCAGATAGAACCCCAGGGTCGCCTCCTCCGCGAGCTGCCCGTCGGCGAGCTGCACCGGGTCCCGCCCGAAGCCCATGTCGACCCGCCCCACGAAGACCTCGTCGAACACCAGCCGCACCCCCACACCGGCGGCGCTGTCGAGCCCGAGCCCCTGGGGCGGCGGCGCGGTGGCCTGCTCCCCCGCCGCGAAGACCCGCCCCACGTCCAGGTAGGGCACGAGCTGCCACACGGCGGGCTTCTTGAGCAGGCTGTGGGTCACCGTGTCCAGCCGCAGCTCCGCGTTGCCCACCGCCTTGCCCGGGGCCCGGAAGCGCCCGAACTTGATCCCCCGCAGGGTCTGCCAGCCCCCGTACCCCTGGATCGGCTCGAAGCCCCCCCAGTGGACCATCTCGTAGAACGGGACCTGCCCCCACAGCATCTCCCCCATCAGGCGCCAGGCGAACACCGCGCGGGGCCCCAGGGACAGGAACTGCCGCGCGCTCAGGAAGACGCCCCCGAAGTGACCGGCGCTCAAGGGGTGCGGCGGCGCCCAGCGCCCCGACGCCTCCAGGAGCACCCCCTGGCGCGGGCCGATCTCGGGCGCCCGGGTGTCGTAGAGCACGCCAGCCGAGAGCTGGAGGGTCAGGCCGCCGTCCATGCCGAAGGGCTGCTGCTCGGCCAGCAGGGAGTCGGCGTAGGTCCGGACCACGCTATAGCGCGGGGTAAAGGAGCCATACAGCCGCCAGGGGCCGTCCAGCCGCACCCGCACGGTGCTCTGGGCGAAGGGCTGGATCAGCGCGTAGCGGTAGCGCTTGCGCCGGGGGTCGTCCCGGTCGTAGGTGCCGGCGTAGGCCAGCTCCCGGGGCGCCCGGGCGCCGATGCCCCAGTAGCCGTCGTTGCTCCACTGCCGCCACGCCACGAACGTGGTCCACCGCACCCGCCCCGCCGGGCCCAGCCCCACCCGGTCGTAGCGCACCCGGTGGTGGTGGTAGCCGCGCAGGCTGGCGTAGGCCTGCACCACCAGGGAGGACCGGTAGGGGTCAAAGCCCTCCGAGAGCCGCTGCAGCTCAAAGCGGGCGCCGAAGCCCAGCCCGTCGTCGGTGTCGACGCCGACGTTGGGGAGGGCGTACCACCGGACCTCCTCGGCCCGGGGGGCCGGCAGCAGCGTCAGCAGCAGCGCGAGGAGGAAGCCCAAGGCGAGACCGGGTGAAGCAGGGGCGCATTGTACTGGACCCGGAGGACGTCACGGCGGATCGAGCAGACCCCGCCCCGCCTCCGCCAGGGCCGCGCGGGCCACGTTGATCCGCTGACGCCGCAGGCCCGCGGGGTCTGCGCGCAGGGTGGCCCACACCTCCGGTTGGTTCCCCGCCTCCATGGCCCGCAGCACCCCGGTGTAGTGAGCCACGCGCGCCGCGTCGCCGAGGGGCTCGGCCAGGCCGAGCAGCACCATCGCGGTCACGGCGAGCGGCCCCCACTCCCCGGCCTGCTCGAAAGCCTCGATCTGCCGCTCCAGACCCTCGATCTGCCAGCGCGGCAGGCCCATGTTCCCGGCGTCCTCGATGGCGGTCTCTGCGATCAGCAGCGCCTGGGCCAGGTGACCGGCCTGCGACGCCACCTGGGACAGCAGGAGCTGCGCCAGGTGCGCGCCGTGCCCCTCGCCGGTCTGACGCGCGCCCTCCAGGCCTCGCACCAGCAGCGCGTGGGCCTGCGCCGGGCGGCCTTCGGACAGCGCGAGCTGGCCCCACTGCAGGCGGGCGTTGGCCGCGCCGGTCACGTAGCCCATCGCCTCGCTGAGCTGGATCGCCGTTTGGAAGCCTTCCTCCGCCGAAGCCCGATCGCCCCTCGCGGCCTGCGTCCCCGCCAGCGCGATCAAGCTGTCGACCGCCCCGGCCCGCACGTTGGCCTCCTGCCGCATCCGCAGCGCCTCCGCCAGGGTGGCCTCTGCGCGCTCCAGATCCCCCTGCCAGGCGTACAGACGCCCCAGGTTGTCCAGCACGTTCCCCTCTCCGGAGGGGACCCCGTAGCGGCGGTACAGCCGGAGCGCCTCCTCCCACGCCGCCTGGGCCCCCGCGGCGTCGTCCTCGTCCATCCGCAGACGGCCCGCCAGCGTGAGCGCGTGGGCCCGCCCGACGGGGTCGCCGATCCGCACAAAGACCGCCATCGCCGCCTGAACAGCGCCGTGCGCACGGTCCTGCTCCCCCCGGAACCTGGAGATCTGTGCCTGCTGGACCAGGAGGAGCCCCTCGTCCGGCCCGTCGCCGAGGGCGCGGTACAGCTCCAGCGCCGCGCGGAGGTGCGTGTCCGCCTCGGCGTTGGCGCCCTCGTGCCAGGCCTGGCGGCCCAGGGCCTGCAAAGCGTGCCCCTCGCCCAGCCGCATCCCCAGCCGACGAAAGGTCTCCAGCGCCGACGTCAGCGCCGCGCGGGCCTCGGGCAGCGCCCGGCGCTCCTGCAGCACCAGCCCCAGCAGGTGCAGCGCCTCGGCCTCGCCGGCCTCGTCCCCCTGGGCACGGAGCAGCGCCAGCGCGGCCCGGAGCGCCGGCTCGGCCTCGGGGATGGCGCCCACGTCCAGGAGCGTCTCCCCCTGGATGCGCAGGGTGATGGCCTCGCCCCAGCGGTCTCCCCGCGACCGGGCGTCGTCCAGGGCGCGACCGAAGATCCGGGCGACCTCTGCGGGGTCGCCGTAGGTGCGACAGAGGCGGGCCAGCGTGCGCAGCGCGTCCTCCTCCCCCGGCCGGTCCCCGATGTCCCGGTAGAGCCCCAGCGCCCCGGTCAGCAGCCGCTGGGCGTCCGCCATGTCCCCGCGTCGGGCCTGCACCTCGGCCTGGTGCCGGAGCGCGTGGGCCTCGCCGAGCCGCTCCCGGGTGCCGCGGAAGATGGAGAGCGCGTCCCCCAGAGCCGCCCAGGCCTCGTCCAGCGCCCCGACCTGCAGGCCCAGCCGCCCCTGCCCGAGGCGCACCATGGCCTCGCAGCCGGTGGACTTCACCGCTCGGCTGAGGGTGAGGGCCTCCGAATACGCCGCCTGCGCCGCCTCCACCTCCCCCCGGTCGGTGTACAGGTCGCCCAGGCGCTCCAGGTTGTCCGCCTGGCCGTAGCGGTTCCCGGCGGTCCGATGGATCTCCAGCGCGGCGGTGTAGGCCGCGCGGGCCTCGTCGTGGCGGAAGCCGTGCTCGGCGAGGTGCCCGAGCACCCGGAGGACCGCGGCCTGCTCTGGGGGCCGCTCCAGGGCCTCGAACAGCGCCAGCGCCTCCCGGAGCGCGTCGCCGGCCTCCTCCAGCTTCTCCAAGCGGATTTGAAGCTGCCCCAACGCCAGCAGCGCGGCCGCCACGCCGAACGACAGCCTCTGGGCGCGGTAGATCGCCAGCGCGACCAGCGCGTCCTGCTCCCCCTGGGGGAGCTCCGAGAGGCGCATCCGCAGGTCCGACCGACCGCGCAGGGCGTCCGCCTCCGCGACCGCGTCGCCTGCGGCCCGGGCGAAGGCCACCGCCTGATCGAGCAGCGCGGCCCGCTCCTCATGCAGGCTCAGGTAGCCCAGGATCTGCTGGGCGCCGTTGATCATGCGCGCGGCGTCGGAGCGACCGCCGACCGCCTCGCCATGATCCCCTGCCCATCGGGCCAGTTGACGCAGCGTCGCCCGCTCCGGGGCCAGGCGGGAGATCGCCCCGGGCCCGTCGCCGTCGACGAGCTGCTGCTCGCAAGCCGCCGTGAACGCCGCCATCGCGGCGATGGCCCGCCGGTGCACCGCCTCCGCGTCCACCGGGTGGCGCTCGCGCACGTCCTCGGCGTACCAGTTCAGCGGCAGCGGCGAGGACACCCGCCCGGCCTGCCAGTCCACGAGGTGCATGCGCAGGAGCTGGGGCAGCGCGACGTTGTCGTCGCCCCCGGTCACCGCCCAGGCCACCGCCTCGGGCAGGCCCTCCGGGAAGTACGACAGCGCCGCGAACGCCGCCACCGCCTCGGGGTGGTTCGCGGCCAGCACCTCGAAGGACAGGTCCATCGAGGCCTTGAGGCTCTTGAGCCGGGCCCGCTGGTCGTCGCCCAGGGCGGCGGCCTCGGGGCGCCCCAGCAGGTCGGGCTCCACGACGGCGTCGTCCTGCAGCCGCTGGAGGCGACGCACCGTGCGCTCCAGAGACGCCCCGGGCATCGCGAGCTGGCGCGCGAGCAGGATGAGGCTGCGGGGGTGGCCGTCGATGAGGTCCAGCAGGGTCTGCCAGGCCTCGGACGCCGGCCAGGCCGGGTCCAGGTGACCGGTCGCGGTCAGCTCGGCGCGCAGCAGGCGCTCGGTGAGGTCGCGGTCCATCGGGGGCACAGGCACCTCCCTCTCCGGCGTGCGGGTGTTCCCCACCGCCCAGCGGGTCGTCAGCAGCACCCGCAGCCGGGGCGCGGCGTCGAGCAGCGCATCGAGCTGCCCGCGCAGAGCGTCCTGGGCCGCCGGTGAGCGCATCAGCTCCTCGGCGTTGTCCAGCACCACCAGCACCCGCCGGGGCAGCGACGCCAGGATGGCCGCCAGCACGGCGTCCTGGGCGGGAGGCTCCGGCAGGCCCAGCGCGGCGGCCAGCCGGGCCCGCAGCCCTGCGGTGCCCAGGCCCCGGGTGGATTCCACGTGGACCGCGACGTCTGCCAGCCCCGTGGAGAGGGCCGCGCGGGCCACCGCCCAGCCCACCTCCGACTTGCCCACGCCGGGCAGGCCGACCACCGAGACCAGCCGCCCCTGCTCCAGGGCAGCCAGCCCGGCCTGCTGGAGCGCCTCTCGCGGCTGGAAGGTGGCCTTCTGGCGGGGCAGCGCTCCGATGCGAGGCCCGGCCTGCGGCGCCACCGACGCCACCGGCGCGGGCCGCGCGAGCAGCACCGGCGCGCCCCACGCCCCGCCCGCCTGGTGCATCGCCGCCCGGGTCCGCGCCAGGGCCACCGCCGGGTCGCGGTCGTCGGCCAGATCCGCGTAGAAGTCCCGGATCAGCGTGAGGGCGTCCGCCACCGGAAGGTTCGCCTGGGTGGCGATGACGCAGGGCAGATCGCCCCCGTCCGCGGCCAGGAGCTGCTGGGCGACCCCCGACAGGGGCACCGCCGCGCCCGCCACCGCCGTCTGACAGGAGCACAGGAAGGCGAGCTGCACGCCCGCGTCCCGCACCGCCGCCGCCAGCCGGTCGGCCCCCACCGGGTCGCTCATGCCCCCGGGCCCCTGCAGCGCGACCCCGCCCCCGGCGAAGGGGTCCTGGAAGCCGTGGGCCAGCAGGTGGAGGATCTCGAAGGGCTCCCGGTCCCGCGCCGCCGCCCGCAGCGCCCCCTGGACGTCGGCCAGCGTGGCGTCGGGCAGCACGGTCAGGGCCGCCCCGAAGCGGGCCTGCATCGCCTCGACGTGGGGCTCGGGCGCGAACCGGGGCTGGTCCCGGGGGCAGGACCAGGCGAACAGCACCCGTGGGCGCGCCGGCAGGCTCACCGCCTGGGGCGGGACCTCCAACAGCGCCCGGACCAGCCCCCCGCCGGCCCGGGGGACCACCAGGGCCTCGTCGTCGCGCAGCAGCTCCAACGGCAGAGCGGCCAGGGCCTGGCTGTGCGGCCCCAGCGCCACGGTGAGGGCCAGTGGCCGGCCGGCGGCCTCGGCGCGGGCCGCCCGCCAGGCGTCCGCGAGGCCAGCGTCCTCGATCAAGACCCGGTAGAGGTCGTGGGCGAGCACGTCCAGGGCGCGGCGCGGCGCGGCCCCCTGCCGGAACGCCCGCAGCGCGTGGGCCCACAGCGTGCCGTCCTCCAGCAGCGGGCGCGATGGATCGATGACGCAGCGCCCGGAGGCCTCGTGCCCGCCCTCGGCCCGGAGGGAGAGCGTGAGGTGCAGGGGCGCGCCAGGGGTGCCCGACGCCTGCAGCGTCAGGCGGTAGGGGTGGAGGGGCGCCTCAAGGGCCACCCGCGCCCCCGACGCCCAGGAGCCGCAGCACCCCGTAGCCCGCCGCCGGGAGCCCGAAGGCCACCACCAGCGCCCACCCCACCCCCGCGCCGGCCCCGGCGGTCGCGCCCGCCCAGGCGTACACCGTCGCCACCGGCAGCGTGCCCGCCAGGCTCAGGGCCGTGAAGCGCCCCAGCGGCATGGCCCCCAGCCCGGCCAGGCAGCTCATGGTCTCGGTGAGCATCGGTACCGCCCGGGAGAGCAGGATCGCCCAAGCCCCTGAGCCCTCGAAGAAGCGCCGCACCGCCGGCAGATCCTGGGCGCCCACGAGCCGCCGGAACGCCGGCTCCCCGAACCGCCGGCACAGCCCGTAGCCCAACAGCGCCCCGCCCATCGAGCCCGCCAGGTTCACCGCCGCGCCCCCGACCGCGCCCAGGGCCCAGCCCGACGCGGTCATCACCACGCTGGAGGGCACCGGCAGGGCCAGATCCACCACCAGCAGCGCCGCGATGAGCGCCCCCACTGCCGCAGCCCCCCCGCGCTGCCCCAGGGCGACGAGCTGCGCCTCCATCCAGGCCTCGTCGGTGAAGCCCAGCGCGGCGCCGACCGCGAAGGAGAGGGTGAACAGCGCGACCAGCGCGACGCCCGCCCCCGTCAGCGCGCGGGCGCTCCCGAGGGCGGCGGCTCGGCTCGGAGGCTCCATGCTCCCTCTGCTAACCTCCCCGGCAGCCCGGAGCTTTCATGGACGCGCGCTCCCCCAACTTCCAGTTCCTCTCCGCCCACGACCCGCTGCTGCTGCGCTACTGCGTCCAGGCCGAGCGCTACTTCGCCGAGGATCCGAACACCTGCCTCATCAAGCTGCGCCAGTTCGCCGAGGCCCTGGCCGAGGAGGTCGCCGCCCTCTCCGGCCTCTACCAGGGCCCCGAGGAAGGCTTCGCCGACCTGCTGGGCCGGCTCAAGGCGCGCGGCCTGATCTGCGGCGAGGCCAACGAGCTGTTCCACAGCCTGCGCAAGGCCGGCAACCTCGCCGCCCACGGCGAATACGGCACCCACCGCGAGGCCCTGCGCCAGCTCCGGGCCGCCCGCGCGCTGGCCGGCTGGTTCCACCGGAGCTTCGGGGCCGACCCCGGCTTCCGCCTGGGGGCCTTCGTGCCGCCCCCCGACCCGGGCGAGGCCGAGACCGCCGTCCACGACGCCCTGGAGCGCCTGCGGGAGCAGCTCGCCGCCGAGCAGGCCGAGGCCGACGAGGCCCAGGCCGACGCACAGGCCGCCGACGCCCGCAAGGCCCGCGCCGAGGCTGAGGCCCGCGCGGCCTACGCCCAGCTCGAGGAGGCCCTCTCCCTGGCCGAGGAGTCCGAGGAGCAGCTCGCCGCCGAGCGCGCCCGGTTCACGGCGCAGCTCCGCGACGCCCAGGCCCGCGCCCACCGCAGCCCCGAGGGGGTGGTCGAGGCCCTCATCCAGCGCGCCCGGCAAGCCGCCGAGGCCCTCGCCCCCGACGAGACCGAGGCCCGCCACCGGGTGGACGCCGCGCTGCGCGAGGCCGGCTGGGAGGCCGACCACGAGGCCCTCACCCATGGCGGCGGCGCCCGGCCGGAGGCGGGCCGCGCCCGCGCCATCGCCGGCTGGCCCTCCGCGGAGGGACCCGCCGATCAGGTCCTGTTCATCGGCATGACAGCGGTCGCAGTCGCGGAGACGAGGCACCACACCCTCGACCTGCCCGGCGCTCTGGAGCAGGCCACCCGCCAGGGCCGCGGCCTGCGCGGCCTGGCCCCGCCCCCCTTCGTCTTCGCCGCCAACGGCCGCCCGCCCCACCCGGTGCTGCTCACCCGCAGCGGGCTCTGGTTCGATGACCTGCGCCAGCCCGAGCACCTGCCGGAGCGGCTGCCCGCCTGGCCGAGCCCCGCCCAGCTCACCGCGCGCCTCGCCGAGCCCGCCGCGCCCGTCGACGGGGCCCGCCCCTACCAGCGCCAGCTCCTCGCCGCCCTCGAAGGGGCCCTCGGCCGGACCGCCCGGGTCACGATGGTCAGCGGCTCCGGGCGCACCTGGACCACGCTGCGCCTGCTGGAGCGCCTCGCCCGCGGCGGGCACATCCGCCGCGCCCTGCTGCTGGTGGAGCGCGACGCCCTCATCGAGGAGCTGGAGCGCGGCGCCTTCGCCGCCCTCGGCCTGCGCACCCTCCCGGAGGGCCCCGAGGAGACCGAGTGGTTCGCCGCCCCCCTGCCCGGCGCCGAGCTGATCGTCACCACCGACGCGGGCCTGGGCGCCTGGGTGGCCGCCGGGGCGCCCGCCCTGCCCCCGCGCGACCAGTTCGACCTGCTGGTCGTCGACGACTGCGGCGACGCGGCGGCCCGCCAGCTGTTCGATGCCCCGCTGCTCGCTGTGACCGGGCCCGACGCCGCCTCGGCGCTGCCGGAGCTGGGCCGCTACGGCCTCCGGGAGGCGGTGCGGGACGGTGTGCTGCTCGACCACGAGCCGGCGATCGTCCTCCGCACCGCGCTCTCAGAGCGGGGCCTGCGGCTGACGCCGGGCCAGGACGTGACGACGGTGGACCCGGCGGGGGGCGAGGTGTCCCTCACCCGGGTGGCGGCCGACGTGTGCATCGGCGCGGCCGACTTCGGGCGCCTCGCCCTGGTCCCCGGGCACAGCCGCGCGGTGGGCCAGGCGCTGGCGGCGCTGATCGACCCGGCGCTGCCGGCGAAGACGCTGGTGCTGTGCTGGAGCGCGCTGCACGCCGATCAGGTGGTGGTGGCCCTGCGCGCGGCGCTGGCGGCGCGGTACGGCGCGCTGCGGGCGGACGCGGTGGTGCCCATCACCCCCACGTCGGATCGCCCCCTGGCCACCCTGCGCCGCTTCCGGGACGAGCCCTGGCCCTCGGTGGCGGTGGTGACCGGGCCGCTGCCGGCGGGCATCGGGGTGCCGGCCCTGCGCACCCTGGTCTTCCTGCGTCCACCCCACGACGCGGCCGAGCGGGAGGCCCTGTACGCCGCCGCCGCCCGCCCCGCGCCCGGCAAGCTCGGCTTCCGCGTGGTCCGCGTGGACGGGGCCGCGGAGACCTCGGGCCTCCAGGACCTCGGCGGGGTGGTGCTGAGCGAGGCCGACGACGCTGTGATCTCGATCACACGGGCGTTCCCGGTGGGCGGGGACGCAGCGGGGCACCGCGCCGCGCTCGCCGCGCAGCCCGGCCTGGAGGCCCTGCGCGCTACCCCGCTGCGCGTCACCACCGCCGCGTGGCGGGCCATCGTCGCCGCTCTGGAGGAGGCCGGCTTCACCGAGGCCAGCCTGCGCGTGGCCACAGGCGTGGACGACGCCCTGCCCGGCCTGCTGCGGGGGGCGCTGGGGGTCGCCCCCTGTCGCCCCCACGCCGCCCGGGTCGCCGAGGCCCTGCAGGCCGCCCGCGCCCTGGGGGGCTGGACGCTGGCCCAGGAGGACGCCCTGCGGCACGTCGCCGCGACCCTGGCGCGCCGCGGGGTCCCGGCGGTGGACGGGGCCTGGCTGGAGCCTTCGGCGGAGCCTTCGGCGGAGCGGCTGGATCGGACCCTGTCGGGGCGGCTGCATGCGGTGTTGGAGGCGATGATCAACGCGGCGTGGTGAGGCTCACGCGCTCGGTCGCAGCTCGTCCAACAGCCGCTCGGCCTCCTCGTAGGCGATGTCCGGCAGCTGCACCTGGGAGCCGGCCACCCGCACGACCAGCCGCCCCAGCCCATGCCAGCGCATCAGGGGGCCCTGCACCAGGTGCACCGCCTGGAGCTTGTTGCGGGCCAGCACCCAGGTCTGTCGCCGCCGGAAGCCCCGCCGGGCGATGACCCCGTGGGGGGTGATGGCCCAGCCCTGGAACCGCCAGTCCAGCCAGCCGGCCACCGCCGACGCCGGCAGCAGCAGCAGCGCCGCCGCGCCCCAGGGCCGGACCAGCAGGGCGATCGGCGCCGCGATCAGCGTCGCCCGGATGAGCCCCCCGACCACCGCCCGATACAGCGCCCGGGGGTGCGGCGGCTTGAGCGGCTCGATCCAGGGGTTCAGGGGGACCTGGGGGATGGCCTGGGTGGCCAGCGGCCCCAGCGCCTCGGTCTCGGCCATCGGCACGACCAGCTCGGCCTGGGTGACCCCCTCGGCGACGCTGCCCAGCCCGGCGGTCTCGATCTGGAGGGTGCCGTAGCCCATCGCGCGGCGCACCAGGGGCTCGTCCGCCACCACGAGCTGGACCTTGGGCAGGGGGATGACGACCTCGCGGCGGGTGAACAGGCCCTCCTTGCCCAGCAGGGTGCGCTCGTCGTCCGCCGCGCGCAGGCGCAGGGTGAACCCGTAGTGGCGCCCCACGGCCAGGGCCGCCTCCAGGGTCCAGGACGCCGCGAAGGCCAGCAGGATGATGGCCGCCGCCCGGCCGGGGGGCAGCTCGGCGAGGGTCTGCCCGGCGCGCTCCGGCTCGATGGTGGTGATGACCTCGAAGCCCACCGCGAGGAACAGGGCGACCTTGCCGGCGCTGCCCTTGGAGAGGCCGTAGGCGATCAGCTCGGGGATGCCCAGCTCCAGAAGGGCGCGCTCGTCGACGGGGGCCGCAGGGTCCCGCGCCTGGCGGCCCCGGGCCCGGTCCAGGTCGTCCATCAGCGCGCGGGCGTCCTCCACCGACAGCGCGGAGAGCAGGCCCTCGGTGCGGGCGTCCCCGGCGGTCTCCAGCCGCACCTCGACCAGCCCGGAGAGCTTGTGGAAGGGGTTGCGGACCATCGAGACGTTCTGGATGCGCGCGGGGTCGATGACCCGGGCCTGGCGGTTGAGCAGGCCCTGGCGGATCTCCAGCTTGCCGCCGTGGACCCGATAGCGAAGCGTCAGGTAGTGGACGAGGGTGTTGGCGCCGCCGGTGGCCAGGAAGAGCAGCAGGAAGAAGCCGTCTCCGGGCTGCATGCCGATGCCCTGGCCGCCGACCAGCAGGGCCAGGAACAGGGGCCACATCCCGGCGAGGGTCTTCCAGGTGCGGGGGATGAGGTTGACCAGCAGCGAGGCCGGGTGCAGGCCCCGCCAGGGGGTCTCGGCGGGCGCGGGCGCCTCGGCGGGCGGGGGGGCCGGCGCCTCGGCGAGCGCGGCCAGGACCGAGGCGCTGTCGAGCAGCTCGGTGGCCTCGGCGTCGGGGTCCGCCGTGCGCGGCCCGCCGTCGCCCGCGAGCTGGGTGGGGTCGTCCTCGTCACCCAGGGGGCGCAGGACAGGAGCGGGGCCGAAGCCCTCGAAGGCGTGCGCCCGATCGGCGAAGGGCTCGGGCGGCATGAGGATCTCGTCCACCGGGCCGTCCGGGTTCATCAGCTCGGTGGGCTCGGGCTCGTCCTGGAGCGGGGTCAGCGCCGGGCGGTCGGGCAGCCCCTGGTCGTCAGACCCCATCGTCACCCCCCAGGCGGGCCAATTCGTCCCGGATGGCCTCGGCCTTCTCCTCGGTCAGGCCGGGGATGGAGCCCTCGGCGGACATGCCCGAGGCGGTGTAGACCGCGACCTGGGAGAGGCCGAACAGGCGCTCCAGCGGGCCCTGGCGGGTGTCGACGTGCTGGATGCGGTTGTGGGGGATCGAGGTGCGCCGCCGGAAGAGCACGCCGCGCTGGACCAGCAGGTCGTGCTCCCGGATGCCGTAGCGCAGGTGCTCGTACTCCAGGGCGGGCCACAGCAGCCCCACCGCCAGCAGGAAGGTGGCCGCCGCGAGCCCGACCACCACGCCCACCGCCGGGGTGACCACCGAGCCCACCCCGACGCCCAGCGCCGCGGAGGCCGGCCCCCAGAAGAAGGCCAGCCGGAGGAGGGCCTGGGCCCGCCAGAGCATCGTCACGCGGGGGTCGACCGATTGAAGCGTCATGCTTCGAAATCTAACTGAAGGGGGACCCGTCAGAGGTCGCGTAAGGATCCGGGTTCGCGCCCCTGTCAGGAAGTGACCGGGATCACTCCGGGCACGCGACGTCGGCGTAGGGGACCTCGGCGTCCGCGGCGGCCCAGCAGCCCGGCTGCCCGGCGTTGAAGTCGGGGGCGCGGGCCTCGCCGCTGCGGTCGACGTCCACGTAGACCCAGGCGTCGTCGTCGGCGCTGGCGTCGTGGAGGGCGACGAGCTGCTCGCCGTCCAGGCTCCAGAAGCTCAGCGTGTCGCCGGCGACGTCGCCCTGGGTGGCGATGAGGGCGATCTCGCCGTTGCCCTGGCCGTCGGCCAGCCACTCGATGACGCCGGCCAGGTTGCCGCCGTTGTCGTAGACGTCCCACCAGCCCAGGTTGTCGTCGGCGCTGAGGAAGCCGGCGAACCAGCGGTGGTTGTTGTAGGCGCCGTCGCTGGAGGTGATGCGCATCTCCGCCAGCCAGCCCACGCCGACCCAGGCCACGGCCCAGCGGCCGGTCACGAGGCGCTCGCCGTCGCTGACGGTGTTGGTGGCGACCCAGATATTCTCGGCGACCTGGGTGATCTGCCCCTGGGCGGTGACGTGGATGGCGGCGGCGGCCGGGGCGACGATGGCGGCGACGCTCAGCTCGGCGACCCCGGTCATCGCGATGCCCTGGAGCACGTTGGCGAAGCTGGGAAGCGGCGGGGGCGGGCCCTGGGCCATGTCGTCGCGGATGGCGTGGACCTCGCTGGCCTCGATCTCCAGGCGGAACGCGCCGGGGGCGTCGGCGAGGGCGAGGGCCTCGCCGAGGTCGGCCTGCTCGGCGTCCAGGGCGTCGGCCAGCGCGCTCTCCCGGTCGACGAGGTCGAGCTGGGCGTCGCCCTCGGCGGACACGCCTGAGAGGCGCGGGGTGAGGTCCTGCTGGCCGGCGGGGGCGCAGGCGACGGCGAGCGTGAGGGCGACGGCGAGGCAGGCGGTGCGGGTCATGGGGGTGTCTCCATCGGACGTTCACCCCATTGAACCGCGAGGCCACAGCGGGTGAAAGAAAAAGTCAACGTCCGGTGTCTGGAGGTGGCGCGTCCGCCGCCCCGCGTCGGATGGGCTACACTGATCGTGGAACCTGCACTCTCGGAGGGCGCCAGGATGGCGGTCTCACTGAGCCTCCTGGTGTCGGCCGGGCTGATGTCCGGCGTCGCGCGCGCTGAGCCGCCGCCCGCAGAGCTGCTGCGCCCGGGGGACCTGATCTTCCTGAATGCTCCGTTCAAGCAGGCGGAGGCCTTCCAGATCGCGACCGGCGCGCCCTACGCGCA
>JACKEV010000034.1 GCA_020632795.1 Alphaproteobacteria bacterium | reverse complement strand
CCGGAGCCCCCGAAGGCGCCCAGGGTGGTGATGACCGCGCGGTCCGCCCACAGCGCCAGGGTCTCGGACGACAAGCCGGCGGTGGGGGTGTGGGCCAGCAGGTCCGCGCCGACCGCGCCGGCCAGCCGGGCCTCGTCGTCCCCCAGGGCGTGGCTGGCCACCGGCAGGCCCCGGGCGTGGGCCCGCTCCACGGCGGCCCGCAGGGCGGCCTCGTCCAGGACCGGCGGCCCGGTGACCGGCAGCTTGAGGACCTGCACCCCGGCCTCGGCCAGGTGATCGACCGCCGCGGCGGCGGCCTCGGCGTCGGCGCAGGGCAGGCCGTAGCCGTCCCGCCCCCAGCCCTGGGTGGGGTAGCCGCCCTCGGCGGTGACCATCGGCCCGGAGCGGCGCAGCCGCAGCGGCCCCAGGTCCTCGGCGAGCCAGCGCTCCGGCGCGGCCAGGTCCACCGCGCCCGCCACCCCGCCGTCCAGCAGCGCGTCGCCCACGGGGTAGTAGGCCAGGTGGACGTGGCTGTCGATGAAGGCGGGCACCAGCCAGCGCCCGGTCAGGTCGACCACCTCGCCGCCGCTGAGGCCCTCGCCCACGGCCTCGATGGCGCCGTCCCGGACCGCGACGTCCACCACCCCCTGGCCGACCACCTCGGCGCCCCGCAGCAGCAGCGGCCCTTCCGTGACGTCGATGGGATCGGACTCGTCGCGGTCCTCCGCCGCTGCGGGATCCCTGCCGGAGCAGGCGGCGAGCAGGGCGAGCAGGGGGGGGAGCGTCATGGCCCGCTCAGCATACTTCAGATACGCTCTGGCTTCTGCCTGGGAGCCTGATGTGCTCAACCCCCTCTTCCTGTTGATGACCACCATGCCCACTGCGCGCGCGCTGGAGATCCCCTACCAGCAGTTCACCCTCGACAACGGCCTCAACGTCATCCTGCTGGAGGATCACGACCTGCCGCAGGTCGTGGTGAACCTCTGGTACGACGTCGGCTCCAAGGAGGAGCCCGCCGGCCGCACCGGCTTCGCCCACCTCTTCGAACACCTCATGTTCATGGGCACCACCCGGCTGCCCGGCTCGGGCTTCGACGACCTCATGGAGGGCCACGGCGGCTGGAACAACGCCTGGACCTCCGAGGACGCCACCGACTACTACGACGTCGGGCCCTCCAACCTGCTCGGCACCCTGCTGTGGATGGAGGCCGACCGCATGGACGGCCTCTCCGGCGCGATGACCCAGGACAAGCTCAACCTCCAGCGCGACGTGGTGCGCAACGAGCGCCGCCAGTCGATGGAGGACGCCCCCTACGGCGTGGTCTGGCTGGAGATGCCCGAGGCGCTCTACCCCGAGGGCCACCCCTACGCCCACACCGTCATCGGCTCCCACGAGGACCTCGAGGCCGCCACGCTCCAGGACGTCATCGACTTCTTCGACACCTGGTATGTGCCCTCCAACGCCAGCCTTGTGGTGGCGGGGGACTTCGACCCCAAGGCGGTGCGCGCCGAGGTCACCGCGCTGTTCGGGCACATCCCGGCGGGCAGCCCCCCCGACCGCGCCGCGCCGAAGGCCCCCGACGTGCCGGTGGTCGCCACGCTGGACCTCACCGATCAGGTCGCCATCCCCCAGCTCACCCTGGCCTGGCACAGCCCCGCCTCCCTCCAGCCCGGGGACGCCGAGCTGGACCTGCTCTCCACGATCCTGGCCGACGGCCGGTCCAGCCGCCTCTACCGCCGGCTGGTCCAGGGCGGGCTGGCCATCGAGGTCTCCGCCTTCCAGTACAGCCAGCAGTTCAGCTCCCTCTTCCTGATCGAGGCCAAGCCCACCGAGGGCCACACCGTCGAGGAGCTGGAGGCCGTCATCGCCGAGGAGCTGGCCGCCCTCGCCGCCGGGGGGCCCACCGAGGCCGAGCTGGAGCGGGCACGCAACCAGTACGAGATGTCCTTCCTGCAGCGCATGGAGAGCCTCCAGGCCCGCGCCAGCGCGCTGAACCGCTACTACGTGCTCACCGGCGACCCCGGCTACGTCGATCAGGACCTCGCGCGCTACCAGAGCGCCACCGCCGACGGCGTGCAGCAGGCCGCCGCCGCCCTCACCCCCGAGCGCCGCCTGAGCCTGCGCGTCCGCCCCGAGGAGGTGAAGAAGTGATGCTCTCCGCCCTCCTGCTGGCCGCCTGCGCCACCAAGGCCCCGCCCCAGGAGTCCCTCCCGGTGACCGCCGACCCCCTCGCCGAGCGCCCCGACGTCGGGCCGGCCCCCGCCTTCACCGCCCCCACCCCCACCACCTTCCGCCTGGGCGACGACGGCGCCGAGGTCTGGCTCGTCGAGCGCCCGGGGCTGCCCCTGGTCAGCGTGCGGCTGCTGGTCCCCGGCGGCCAGGCCACCGACCGGGACGGCGCGCGGGGCCTGGCCCGGTTCACCGACCGCATGATGACCCAGGGCGCGGGAGACCGCGACGCCACCGCCTTCGCCGAGGCGGTGGAGCGCAAGGCGCTGACCCTCTCGGTGTCCACCTGGCCCACCACGTCGGTGGTGCAGCTCGACGCCCACGCCGATCGCCTGGGCGAGGGCCTCGCGCTGATGGCGGACGCGGTCCTGCGGCCCCGGTTCGACGCCCCCCAGGTCGACATCGTCCGCGACCAGATGACCGGCGACATCACCCAGTCCCTGGACGACCCCCGCACCGTCGCGAGCTGGGCGGCCAGCCGCCTCTACTGGGGCCAGGAGCACGCCCTGGCCTACCCCGCGCTGGGCACCCCCGACGACCTCGCCGGGCTGGACCGCGGCGACCTCCAGGGGAGCTGGTCGGCCCGGTATACCGGCGACGGCGTTCGCTTCGTGGTGTCCGGGGACATCGACGAGGCCGAGCTGCGCGCGGCGCTCTCCGAGCACTTCCCGAGCTGGACGGCCGGGGTCGCGCCGTCCTCGGTGACCCTGCCCCCAGCGGGCGGCGTGCCGAGCGGGACCGCGCTCTGGTTCGTGGACAACCCCGGCGCCTCCCAGTCGGTGCTCCGGGTCGTGATGCCCGGCTGGACCGTCGACGACCCCCAGCTCATGGAGGCCCGGCTGGGCGTCATCGCGCTGGGCGGCATCTTCACCAGCCGCCTCAACCGCCTGCTGCGCGAGGAGAAGGGCTACACCTACGGCGCCCGCGCCGGGGTCACTGCCGCGGACCAGTACGGCCTGGTGGTCGCCTCCACGGCCGTGCGCGCCGACGTCACCGCCGACGCCCTCGTCGATCTGCTCGACCAGCTCACCCTCATCCGCGAGGGCATCGACGAGACCGAGCTGGAGAAGGCCCGCGGCGCCCACCGCACCAGCGTCGTCTCCGCCATGGAGCGCCGCGCCGGCATCGCCGACACCTTCACCGACGCCTGGAGCGACGGCCGCCCCCCCCAGACCTTCGTCGACGAGCTGAACGCCCTGGACGCCGCGACCCTCGACGGGGTCAACGCCGCCCTGGAGAAGATCGACCTCTCGGCCGCCACCGTGGTGGTGGTGGGCGACCTCGCCCAGGTGCGCGCCGCGGTCGAGGCCAAGGGCCTGGGCGATTGGCAGGTCCTGGAGATGTGAAGCTCCTCGTCACCGGGGCCACCAGCTTCGTCGGGGCGCACTTCTGCCGCAGGGCCGCCGAGCGGCACGAGGTCTACGCCCTGGCCCACCGCACGCCGATGGGCCTCCCCAATGTAAGAACCATTTACATTGACCTCGCCGCCCCCGAGGCGGTCCCGCGCCTGCGCCTGCTGGAGGTCGACGCGGTGGTCCACCTGGCCTGCAAGGTCATGGGCACGGGCTGGGGGCACGAGCACCCCACGGCGGCCGGTCGCCTGAACCGCGCGATGATGGACGCGGTGCTGGCGCTGGGGCGGCCGGTGCTCTACGGCTCGTCGACCTGCGTGCACTGGCCCTCCGACACCGGCTACGCCCGGGGCCGTCGGGAGGACGAGGCGCGCCTCGCGGCCTCGGGGCTGCCCTGGGCGGCGGTGCGGCCCTCCGCGCCCTATGGGCCTCCCCTGATCGGCCACCGCCCCACCCACCCCGAGAGCTTCCACACCCTCGCAAAGTGGGTGCAGACCCGACCGGTGGTCCCGATCCCTGGCCGCGGCCGGGCGCTCCGGCAGCCGGTCCACGTCGACGACCTCAGCGATGCGATGCTGGCCCTGCTGGAGCGCGGCCTGCCCGGCGCGGCCTTCGACGTGGGCGGCGCTGACGCGCTGAGCTTTCGCCAGATCGTCGAGGCGATCGCAGCGGCGGCCGGGAGGCGAACGCGGATCGCCCCGATCCCCTTGGGATTGCTGGCGATCGCCGGCCGGGTGCTGCCTGATCTGGAGCCCGCCCTGCTCTCGGCCGCCGACACCGATGATATCGCCGATTCAGAAATGATTATCGAGGTGACTGGCCTGCACCCACGGACCTTTGTGGAGGGCGTCTCGGATCTGCTGATCGTGAAAAAGCCTTGAGCACCGATATCAAAAGCACGAAAATTGATTCACCATGATCCGGATCATGGTATTCAAAGAATGAACAAACACTGTGCAGGGAAGGAACCATGAACGCCAAGGTCTACGAGTATCCATCTGACCTCGTCGAACCCATCGGTCTCGCGGGCGTTCTGTTGTTCACCTCCGAGGCCTGGGCGGCTGCCCAGGATGAGACCTGCGCAGAGGACCCGGTCCAGCACATCAACCTCGGCGCCCCCGGCTACGAGGCCCGGGCCCTCCAGGACCCGGACCTCCTCTACGCCCTCGACGAGGCGCTGGCGCTGTTCGGCTGACCCGCCCGGCCTCAGTGCCCGGGCAGGTGGTCGAAGCCCTCGTCATCCAGCGCGTCGTTCATCGCGTCGAGCCGGTCCTCGGCGTCCTCGGTCTGGAGGACGTCCATCAGCGCGGAGATGGCCTCGGCCTTCGTCATCACGGCGGTGAGGGAGCGGTCGTCCGCCAGCTCCTCCAGCTCGTCCCAGGTCGCCTCCAGGGCCGGCTCGATGTTCCGGAACGGGCTGGAGAGGCTGGACTGGTCGAAGCCGACCTCCCATGCGTGCCGCAGGGCGTGGGTGCCGCCGCCGCACTCGGTCGACGAGTACTCGAAGATGAAGTCGTGCCCGGTGCTGCTGTCCTTGTAGAGCACGGAGTCGTCCCCGCAGATGTGGTGGGAGACGCGGTCCTGCAGGACGTGGAGGTAGATGCCCATCTTCGCGAGCTGGGGGTCGCTCAGCAGGGTGTCCAGGTCGCTGGCCACGACGGGGGTGGTGCCGTCCTCCAGGATCTGCTCGCCCAGGTCGTAGTCGACCGCGCTGATGGTGGCGGAGCCCAGCAGGGCCAGCTCGCTGTCGATGGAGCCGTCGTAGCACTCGTCGCCGTTGGCGTACTCCCCGGTGCCGGACTGCTCGGTGATCCCGACGGCGCAGGCGGTGTCCTGGTCCCCGAACACCCACGCGCGCCACTGGTAGAGCAGCAGCTCGTGCTCGGCGTCGGTGACGTCGGGGTGCTGGCCGTCGACGCCGGACACCGGGCTGGAGCCGCTGGGGTTGAACGGCGCGCCGCCGTGGGCCTGCGAGCCGCCGGTGTCCGTGCTCAGCCGGGTGACCCCGGAGATGTCCAGGGTCACGTAGTCGCACGCGGCCGGCTGGAACAGGCCGCTGCACTGGAAGGGGTAGACCATCTGGTCGCCGTCGATGTCGAAGGGCACGTACTGGCCCAGATCGGTGGCCTCGTTGTAGGCGGCGAGCATGTGGGCGTCCTCGAAGTCGAAGCCGAGCGCCTGGGCGATGAAGAAGGTCGCGTCCATGTGCAGCATGGAGCGGCCGTCCGAGGCGAGCAGGGCGATGGCGTCGCTCAGGGCGTTGGCGGCGCAGGCCGGGGTGGCGTTGCTGCTGTTGCAGGGGACGTCGTAGCAGTTCTCCACGCCGCCGTCGAAGCAGAGGTCCTCGGCGAACGCGAAGGCCGGGGCGCTGACGAACAGGAGGCTGAGGGCTGAGAGCGAGCGGGTCATGGGTCATCCCTGTTGGCGGACAGCCGGCGCCATCGCCGGGCTGCGCTGCACGTGGGAGTACCCGGGTTTCTGTCGCAGGTTCTTACCTGGGAAGCTTTGTTTTCAAGCCTGTCCAGGCTGCGTCGGGGGTGCGTCGGACCTCTGTCCGTCGGCCAGCAGCAGCAGGCGCGCGACGGTCACCTCTGCGGCGCGCTCGATCTGCAGGCGCCCCCCGTGGCGGCGGGCCACCTCATCGGCGATGGCCAGCCCCAGGCCCTGCCCCCGGCGGCCCCGCTTCACCGAGACGCTGCCGCGGAAGTAGCGCGCGGACAGCTCGGGCAGCTCGGTGGTGGGGGGGCCCGGCCCGTCGTCGCGGACCTCCACCCGAACCCGCCCGCCGGGGTCCTCCCGACAGAGGACCGCCACGTTCTCCGACGCAAAGTCGACAGCGTTGTGCACCAGGTTGGAGATCGCCTGCTCCAGGGCCACCGCGTCGCCGGTCAGGGTGGCGCGGCCGGCCACATGCAGCCGCACCCCCCGACTCTCGGCGAGCATCTCGAAGCGGGCGCGCACCCGGTTCAGGGTGTCGCCGAGGTCCAGCGGGCGCGCAGGGGAGGGGAGCGTGGCGCTCTCCAGGGCGACGAGGGCCTGGAGGTTGCGGGTCAGGGCGTCGAGGTAGGCCAGCTCGCCCAGGGCCACGCGGGTCTCCTCGGAGGGGGCGCGCCGGACGAGCCGCTCCAGGGCCAGGCGCAGCGCGGCCATGGGCGTGCGCACGTCGTGGGCGATGTTGGCGACGATCTCGCGGGCGCTGCGGTCCCGCGCCACCAGCTCATCCAGGCGCTCCCGGGCGGCCCGGGTGGCCTGGTCGAAGGCGCGGGCCAGCGCCCCCAGCTCGTCGTCGTTCGGGTCGGCGAGCTGCCCCTGGAAGTCCGAGGCGACCACCGCGCGGGTGCGCCCGGCCAGCGCCCGGATGCGGTCCACCAGGGGCCGCACGAGGAGCATCCACAGCCCGGCGGCCAGGGCGAAGCCCATGACGACCCGCAGCGAGGACAGCATCAGGAAGAACTTCGAGCCGAAGCCCATCCACTGCTCCTGGACCACCAGCAGGGTCGCGCAGGGGCCGCCGTGGGGGGCTCGATAGACCGCCGTCCAGCTCAGGCCCGGGGTGTAGAAGCCGCGGAAGGCGCCGGGGGCGTCGGGGGGCGGCGGGGCCTGACGCAGCGGCGCGCGCGGGTTGAGCACCTGCCCGTCCGCCGCCACCGCGAACACCCCGCCCATGCCCTCGTCCGGGCGCCCCCACCCCGCCGGGTCCGCGTCGCAGCGGGCCAGCTCCCCCAGGGCCTCCAGCTCCGCGACCCGGATCCTGAAGCTCTCCCGGCGGAACTCCCCGATGGTCATCAGGTTCAGGCTGACGAAGACGACGCTGTAGATCGAGAGGATGGCCGCGAAGCCCAGCAGCAGCCGGCGGCTGATGGACCTACGCATCCAGCCGGTACCCCAGGCCCCACACCGTCTCGATGCGGGCCCCGTCGGCCCCCAGCTTGCGTCGCAGGCGGGAGACGTGGGTGTGGACGGCGCGCTCGCTGACGTCCTGGCCGGGCAGCACCTCCGCGGCGAGGTCCTCGTGCAGGACGGTCTCGCCGGCGCGGTCGAGCAGAGCGAGCAGCACGTCCAGCTCGGTGGGGGTGAGGGCGCAGGGCGTGCCCGCCACGGTCACCCGACGGGCCGGCCGGTCCACCGCCACCGCCCCGAAGGCCATGCGCGCGGCCGGCTTGGGGTCGCGGGTGCGCAGGCGGGCGCGGATGCGGGCCAGCAGCTCTCCAGCGGAGAAGGGCTTGGTGACGTAGTCGTCCGCGCCCAGGTCCAGCGCCTCGATCTTGTCCTCGCTCGACGCGCGGGAGCTGACCACGATGATCGGCACGGCGTGGGCCTTGCGGACCTCGCGGATGACGGCGAAGCCGCTGCGATCGGGCAGCATGAGGTCGAGCAGCACCAGAGCCGGGGGGCGCTCGGCCAGCTCGGTGAGGCCGTCTGCGGCGGTGTCCACCCACCTGCAGCGATACCCGGCGGCGCGAAGCTCGTCGCGCAGCAGCCACCCCAGCGTGGTGTCGTCCTCGATGAGCAGGATCTCGGCGGGCACGTCCGCACCAGATAAGCGAGATGGTCGGCCCCATCAACGACGTCGACCCCCCGCAGGCCGGGCCTGGTTGACGCTTGACAGCCACCCCCATACCGGGCACGGTGAGCCTCCCACCTGGAGCACCCGTGCGACCTGACCTTCGCCGCTCCGCGCTCCTCGTCGCGCTGCTCGCCGGCTGCGCCGAGCCGGCCGACACCGGCCTGCCCGACCCGGGGCCCGCGCCGGAGATCACCGCGCCCGCGCCGCGCCTGCGTCGGCTCACCACCACCCAGTACCGGAACGCGGTCGCCGCGCTGCTGGGCGAGGGGCTGGTCATGCCCTCCCGCCTGGAGCCGGACACGCAGGAGGCCGGGCTGCTCTCCGTGGGCGCGGGCACCACCAGCGTCTCCCCGCTGGGGGTGGAGCGCTACGAGTCCGCCGCCCTCTCCCTGGCCGAGCAGCTCGACGCCGAGCGCCTCGCGGACCTCCTCCCCTGCACGCCCGCCTCGGCCTCCGACGCGGACTGCGCCGCCGAGCTGGTCGAGGTCCTGGGCCGCCGGGCCTGGCGCCGCCCCCTCTCCCCGACCGAGGTGGACCGCCTCAGCGGCCTCGTGGTCGACGTCGGCGCCGACGCCGGCTCCTTCGACGAGGGGGTGCGCTATGCGGTCGCCGCGATGCTCCAGTCCCCGCACTTCCTCTACCGCGTCGAGCGCGGCGAGCCCGACCCCGACAACCCCGGGCAGCGCCTGCTCACCGACCTCGAGCTGGCCACCCGCCTCAGCTTCCTCATCTGGAACGCGCCCCCCGACGACGACCTGCTCGACGCCGCGGAGCAGGGCCTGCTCTCCACCGACGACGGCCTGGAGACCGAGGCCCTGCGGCTGTTGTGGGACGACCGGGCCCGCGAGGGGGTGCGCAACCTCTTCGACGAGCTGCTGACCCTCTACACCCTGGCGGACCTGGAGAAGGACCCCACCCTCTTCACCCACGCCAGCGAGGACATCGGCGAGCTGGCCCGCGAGGAGACCCTGTCGGTCATCGAGTGGCTGGTGGTGGACGAGGACGCGGACTTCCGCGACCTGCTCACCACGCAGACCACCTTCGTGGACCCCCGCCTGGCCGCCCTCTACGGCATCGCCGCCCCCACGCCCGACGGCTTCGGCGAGGTCTGGTTGGATTCCTCCGGTGGGCGCCGCGGGCTGCTCGGGCAGGTCAGCGTCCTCGCCCAGCACGCCCACGCCACCCGCAGCTCAGCCACCCTGCGCGGCAAGTTCGTCCGCACCACCCTGCTGTGCGGGGTCATCGCCCCCCCGCCGGCCGACGTGGACACCTCCATCCCCGAGACCGACGCCTCCGCGCCCACCCTGCGCGAGCGCATCGCCTCCCACCTGGAGGAGCCCACCTGCGCCAACTGCCACGCCATCACCGACCCCATCGGGCTGGGCCTGGAGAACTTCGACGGCATCGGCCGCTGGCGCACCACCGAGAACGGCGCCACCATCGACGCCTCGGGGGAGCTGGACGGCGTGACCTGGGACACCCCCTGGCAGCTCGCCGGCGCGGTGGCCCGCCACGAGGACCTGGGCCCCTGCTTCACCACGCACCTCTACCACTACGCCACCGGCCACGCGCTGACCGACGCGGAGGAGCCGCTGCGCGACTGGCTCGCCGAGTCCTTCGCGTACCGCAGCTACTCGGTGCGTGAGCTGGTGCTGACCCTGGCGCTGAGCCCCGCGTTCCGCCAGGTGGGAGAGCTGGAATGAGCCGCTGGACCCGACGCCGCGTGCTGCGCGGATTCCTGGGGGGCGGGCTGGTCACCGTGGGGCTGCCCTGGCTGGAGGTCTTCGCCGGCCGGTCCGCCCGGGCGGCCTGCGAGACCGGCTTCCCCCAGCGCTTCGGCACCTTCTTCTGGGGCAACGGCAACCTGCCGTTCCGCTGGACCCCTACGGGGGAGGGTGAGGGCGAGGCCTGGGCCCTCTCCGAGCAGCTCCAGCCCCTCGCCGCGCTCAAGGACCACATCACCGTGGTCACGGGCTACGCCATCAAGGTCCCCAACATCAGCCCCCACTGGTCGGGGGCGGCGGGCCTGCTCACCGGCCGGGCCCTCACCGGCGACGACAGCAGCTGGGCGGTGGCCGCGCCCACCCTGGATCAGCTGCTCGCCGCCGAGCTGGGCAACGAGACCCTCTACCGGTCGCTGGAGATCGGCGTCGACACCGACGCGGTGTACTCCTGGTCCGGCCCCGACGCCCGGAACTTCGGCGAGACCGACCCCTACACCCTCTACGAGCGCCTGTTCGGGGAGACCTTCCGCGAGCCCGGCGGCGAGGGCCAGGTCGACCCCACCCTCGGCTACCGCCGCAGCGCGCTGGACGCGGTGATGACCGACATCGCCGACCTCCAGTCCGAGCTGGGCGCCTCCGACCGGGTCCGCCTGGAGCAGCACCTCGACGGCGTGCGCGACCTGGAGCTGCGCCTGGCCCGCCTGGAGGAGGACCCCCCCGAGCTGGACAGCTGCGTGCGCCCCGACGCCCCGTCCGCCTCCTGGCCCGACGTCGACGGCCGCCCCGACATCATCGGCCGCAGCCGCGCCCTGGCCGACCTCCTGGCGATGGCCCTGGCCTGCGACCAGACCCGCATCTTCACCTTCCAGTTCACCAAGCCCCTCTCCAACGCCCTGCTCGCGGGGGCCAGCGACGGCCACCACAACCTCACCCACAACGAGGGCGGCGAGCAGGCCGAGGTCCACGACATCACCCTGGCCATCATGGCGGAGTTCGGGTACCTGCTGGAGGCCCTGCGGGCCATCCCCGAGGGCGACGAGACCCTGCTCGACCACTGCATGGTGCTGGGCACCACCGAGGTCTCCGAGGGCCGCACCCACAGCCTCGACGAGGTCCCCCTCGTCCTGGCCGGCGGGGGCTGCGGGCGCATCCGCATGGGCGTCCACCACCGCACATACTCCCAGGAGAGCGTGGGCAAGGTCATGCTCTCGGTCCAGCGGGCGATGGGCCTGAACGCCGCCGACTGGGGCGACGGCGACACCTATGTCACCGACGGCGTCTCGGAGATCGAGCCATGATCCCCCTCCTCCTGCTGATGGGCTGCAAGGCCGATCCGGCCGACGACGCCACCTGCGGCGCCGAGTCCGACACCGTCGTGGCGGTCATCACCGAGCTGACCTTCGGGCGCCGCGCCGAGGACGGCACCGCCTGGGGCTTCGACCTGGACGGCTTCGACAGCGACCCCGGCGACTCGGAGGGCTGCGGGGCCGGCGACTTCACCGACCCCGAGGGCCACGCCGGCATCGACAGCGCCTTCTCCGGGCTGGTCCCCGCCCTGGAGGCCACCGAGGCGTCCGCCGTCGAGGACCTCATCCAGGACTCCATCCGCAACGGCCAGCTCCTGCTCATGCTGGAGCTGTCCCGGGTGGACGACCCGGTGGACGACGACTGCGTCGACGTGGGCGTGTGGCGCGGGGAGGGGACCCCGCTCACCGGCACCGACGGCGGCGTGCTCGACAGCCAGACCTTCCTCCGCAGCGACCTGCCCCCGGCCCTCATGCCCGGCGCGGCACTGGTCGACGGCACCACCTGGGCCCAGCCCCTGGACATGAACCTGCCCATGCAGGTGCTGGACGTGGAGCTGAACTTCTCCATCACCGACGGCGCCATCCGGGTCGACCTGCACGAGGACGGCAGCATCTCCGGCTACCTGGGCGGCGCGGTCCCGGTCAGCGACATCCTGGGCATCGTGGCCGAGGACGACCTCGCCGACATCCGCGACCTCGTCACCGGCCTGGTCGAGCTGGCCGCCGACATGCACCCGGACGAGGACGGCGTCTGCCAGTCCCTCTCCATCGTGCTGGAGTTCGAAGGGACACGGGCGTTCTTCTATGAGTAGGCGCTTCGCGGACCAGGTGGTCTGGATCACGGGCGGCGGCAGCGGCATCGGCCGTGCCCTGGCGATGGCCTTCGGGCAGGAGGGCGCCATCGTCGCGGTCACCGGGCGGCGGCAGGAGCGGCTGGACGAGGTCGTCGCGGCCCTGGAGGCGGCCGGCGCCCAGGGGCTCGCGGTGCCCTGCGACGTCACCTCCGAGCCCCAGCTCGATGCTGCGGTGCAGCAAATCCTCGACGCCCACGGCCGGCTGGACGTGTGCATCGCCAACGCCGGCTTCTCGGTGGCTGGCCGGATCGAGGCCTTGAGCGCCGAGGACTGGCACCGCCAGCTCTCGGTCAACGTGGTCGGCCTGGCCATGACCGCCCGCTACGCCCTGCCCGCGCTCCGGGAGACCCGGGGCCGCCTGGCCCTGATCGGCAGCGTCGCGGCCTACGTCTCCGGGCCGGGGTTCGGGGCCTACAGCGCCTCCAAGGCGGCGGTGCGGTCCATGGGCGACACCCTCTACCTGGAGCTGGCCGGCTCGGGGGTGTCCTGCACCACCATCCACCCGGGCTTCGTGGAGAGCGAGATCGCCCAGGTAGACAACCACGGCCGCTTCAACCCCGAGGCCGTCGACAAGCGCCCCCGGCAGCTCATGTGGAAGGCCGAGGACGCCGCGCGGGTGATGGTGCGGGGGGTCGCGGCCCGGCGCCGCGAGGTCGTGGTCACCGGCCACGGCGTGCTGGGGGTGTGGTTGGCGCGCTTCTTCCCCGGACTGACGCTGGCGCTCACCCGACGCTTCCAGTGATCCGCCCGCCGGGTCAGGGGCTCTGTACCGGGTGAAAGGCGCCCGCCTCCCCACACAACGGGCCGCCGCACCACCCCCGGTCTTTTGAGGAGACCCCTGCCATGCGCGCCCTCCCTCCCTTCCTGCTCGCCGCTGCCCTCTCGCTCGCCGCAGGCTCCGCCCAGGCCGAGAGCCCCATGCCCGACATCCCGGCGCCCCCGCTGCGCGTCGTCGACGCCCAGGTCGACGCCAAGGTGGTCGCCCTGTGGTCCTCCCACGCCTTCGTGGAGGACGCGGTCGCCGAGCTGACCCGCAACGAGGCGGACCTGGCCGCGCAGGTGGCCCGCGCTGAGGCGCAGCTCGTCCGGGCCGCGCGCTTCGCCTGCACCGCCGAGGGCACCCCGACGGCGACCTGCGAGATGGACGTCGGCCCGGCGGTGCGCCAGCTCCAGTGCCTGGACGACGCGCTGGCCGTGGCCGCCAACGCCCGGGAGACCGGCCAGCGCACCAGCGTCAGCATCGCCGAGGCCCGCGCCGGCGAGGGCGCCCCCGACGTCGCCGACGCCCAGCTCCGCAAGCTCAAGGTCGCTCTGGAGCGGTCCCGTCAGGTCCGCATCGAGGCCGGGAGCTGCGCCCCCGGCGGCGACCTGCCCGGCGAGGTGTCGACGTTGATCGAGGTGCATATAGAGGAGTGATGGACGACATCGCTCGACGCATCCTCGCCCGACACGACGCCCTCGACGCCCACGCGCTGCTGGCGGAGACCCTGAACACCAGCGCCCTCCAGTCGGTGCTGCTCTCCGTCCACCGCCACCGGGCGGCCTCGCGCCGCCCCGCTGAGGCCCTGCGGGGCTTCAATCCCCTCCACCAGCCCTGCGCGGTGGACGCCCGCGCCCTCCACCGGGCCGAGGGGGTCGCCTACGAGGCCCTGGCTGAGGGCGTCGACGCCCTGGACCTCGCGCTGACCGTGCCCTTCGGCGCCCACCACGCCCTGGCGGGCTCGCCCCAGCACAACGTGCTGTCCACCATCCGGGACGCCGAGCTGCTGGCCGACCCCACCGTCGCCCTGGCCCTGGAGGCCGCGCGCCGCCGCCGCGAGGACCGCGGCGCCATCGTCCGCCTGGCCTCCTGCGACCGGGTGGCCCGCCTCCAGCGGCTGGAGCAACCCGGCCACACCCGCCACTTCCGCCTGTTCGCCCTGCTCACCGCCGGGCGGGACGTCGGCTCGGAGCGCTTCCGGACCGACGCGGTGCTGGAGCACCTCGGCTTCTACATCCGCCTGCTCAAGGGCCTCGCGGCCATCGGCTACGACATCCGGGGGATCGAGGTGCGGGTCACCGACACCGAGGCGGTCGCCGGGCTCGCGGCGGCCCACGGCGTCGACGTCCACGCCCACAAGAAGGCCGCGGCCGAGGCCCTGCTCGACCAGGCCGGCGCCGCCCTGCCTCGGGCGCTGCCCCCCGACCAGCTCGACGCCCTGGCGCTGCCTCCCCGGGCGGTCCAGCGGCTCCAGCACGTCCGGGACCGGGTCTTTGCTGCATTGCAGCATGACCACCCCGACGTGCCCGCGGCCTTCGACCTGGGGCGCGTGCGCCAGGTCACCTACTACGAGGGCCTGTGCTTCCACGTCTTCGCCCACGGCCCCGACGGCCTCTGCCTGCCCATCGCCGACGGCGGGCTCACCCGCTGGACCGGCGCGCTGCTCGCCGATCGCAAGGAGCTGGCCTTCACCAGCGGGGTGGGCCTGGAGCTGCTGGTGAAGCTCTTCGATCAGTAGCGGAGCACGACCGCCCAGGCCGCGGCGTCGATGGTGTCCGCCTCAGCCAGGAAGTTGTTCACCAGCGTGGCCATCACGATGACGCGCCCGTCGTCGGTCTCGGCGTAGCGCAGCCGGGACTGGTAGCCGTGGGTGGAGCCGGAGTGGCCCACGGTGTGCAGCCCTTCGACGTCCTCGATCTGGCAGCCCAGCCCGTAGGCCGCGAGCGACCCGTCGGGCAGGGCGGTGTCGGTGGTCATCGCGTCGAGCTGGGCGGCGGTCAGGACCTCGCCCCCGTAGAGCGCCCGGCCCCAAAGCACGAGGTCCTCCGCGGTGGAGACCATCTCTCCGGCGGCCCAGGGGCCGGTGGGGCTCAGGGCGTCGGTGACGTCCTGGGGGTCGTAGCCCTCGCCGAGGTAGCCGTGGGCCATGCGGCCCTCGACCGGCTGGTCGCTGGGCACGAAGGTGGCGCTCAGGCCCACCGGCTCCAGGGCCCGGGCGCGGACCTGCGCCGCGTAGTCCCCCCCGGTGACCGCCTCGATGGCCATGCCCAGCAGGGCGAAGTGGGTGTTCGAGTAGCTGTGCGCCGTGCCGGGCTCGAACTGGAGGGGCTCGTCGGCGATCAGCGCGATCAGCTCCTCGGGGGTGCGCTCCTGGTCCATGCTGCCCAGGAAGGTGAGGGTGGTGACGTAGTCGACGTAGCCGGCGGTGTGGTTGAGGAGCTGGCGCGGGGTGACCTCGCTGGCGTGGGGCGCGTCGGGCAGGACCTCCGCGAGCGGCGCGTCCAGGTCGAGCGCCTCCTCGGCCACGAGCTGGAGGACCACCGTGGCCACGAAGGTCTTGGTGATGCTGCCCACCTTGAAGCGGTCGTCGACGGCGGTGGGCACCTCGGCGGACAGGTCGCCCATGCCGCTGGCGCCGGCCCAGGTGCCCTGGTCGGAGATGTACACCGCGAGGGTGGCCCCCGGCGCCTCGCCCCGGTCGCGCTCCTGGTCCAGGGTGTCCTGGAGCGCGGCCTCCAGCTCGGGGTCCAGTCCGGGGGAGGCGCAGGCCAGCAGGATGAGCAGGATGGGCAGGGTGTTCATCGCCGCCGGATAACCCGTCCCCGGGCTTCATGTTACGGGGTGCATCCCTCCTGTTCGCCTCAAGGCCCCCCGCATGGCCCGCTTCGTCCACACCGCTGATCTCCAGCTCGGCATGCCGTTCCACTGGATCAAGGACGACCCCGGCGCCCGCGCCCGGGAGGCCCGGCTGGAGGCCATCGAGCGCATCGGGCAGGTCGCCCGCGACCACCGGGCCACCTTCATCGTGATCGCGGGGGACCTCTTCGACGCCAACACCGTCGACGACCGGGTGGTGGTCCAGGCCTGCGACCGGCTCCGCGCGGTGGACCTGCCCGTCTACGTCATCCCCGGCAACCACGACCACGGCGGGGCCGACAGCGTCTACCGGGCCGAGCGCTTCCGGCGGGTCTGCCCGGACAACCTGCAGGTCCTGATGGAGCCCGCCCCCCAGCTCGTGGACAGCGGCACGGTCCTGCTGCCCGCGCCCCTGCTGCGCCGCAAGGTCTCGGCCAGCCCCACCCGGCACCTCACCGCCGAGCTGGGCCGCGACCTGGCCCCGGACGGCGTGCGGGTCGGCCTCGCCCACGGCACGGTGCAGGGCTTCGGCGAGGTCCAGGCCACCAACCTCGTCGACCCGGAGCTGGCCCGCACCACCGACCTGGACTACCTGGCGCTGGGGGACTGGCACGGCCTCAAGCAGGTCAGCGACCGGGCCTGGTACGCCGGCGCCCCCGAGCCGACCTCCTTCAAGGAGAACGACCCGGGGCACGTGCTGGTGGTGGACATCCCCGAGCACGGCCGCCCCCCCGAGGTCCAGCCGGTGCACGTCGCCCGCACCCGGTGGGTCCGGCACGACGCCCAGCTCTACACCACCGACCACGTCGAGGCCCTGGACCGCTGGTTCCAGGACATCGACGACCCCCGCCACACCCTGGTCCGCCTGGAGCTGGAGGGGGTGCTGTCCCTGACGGCCCTCGAGCGCCTGGCCCATGTGCTGGAGGTGGCCGAGGCCCGGCTGCTGCACCTCCGGCGGCGCGGTCCGGGCGTGCTGCCCGCCCCCACCGCCGACGAGCTGGCCAGCATCGCCACCGATGGCTACGTCAAGACCGCCGTGGACGCCCTGCGGGCCCGCACCGAGTCGACCGGGGCCGACGCCGCGACCGCCGCGCGGGCGCTGCAGTTGTTGTATCGTCTCCGGGTGGGGAGTTGACACGCCCACCCGGCCCGGCATGGGAGCGGAGCGATGACGCGGGCGGCAGAACGTCTGGCCGAGGGGCTGCCCCCGGCGCACACACTCATCCTCTCCCAGCGGCGCGCGGGCCTGCTCCACGACGAGGGGCTGACGGTGCTGGATTCGGCCTCCTTCAAGCCGCTGCTCCAGCTCGACGGGCCGGTACACGCCGCCTGCTTTGATGGAGAGCGGCTGATCGTCGTGCAGGGCAACACCCTGCTGGAGGAGCGCCCCGGCGGCTGGGATCGCCGCGCGCTGGCCACCCCCGATGACCCGGTCGTCGCCGCTGCGGCGGCCGGGCCCTGGGTGGCCTGGACCGGCGTCCTGCACACGGGAGCGTACATGGGCCTGACCACCTCCAGCCTGCGCGGGATGGACCGGCGCACCGGGCACACCGTGTCGCTGGAGCCCTATGGTGAAGAGAACCCGGAGATCGGGAGCTTGACCGTGACGCCGCAGGGCGCGCTGCTCGCGGCCGGCGGGGACACCGTCTGGAACCAATGGGGAGCGAGCCCCTGCCACATGCAGATGATCTGGGTGTGGCAGCTCCCGGGTGGCCAGGTGCTCGGGGTCGATGAAGTCGACGGCGACAGCGGCGCCTTCGACCCCAGCGCCCGAGCCCCGGCGACGATGTCCGCGGACGGGCGCTGGCTGATCCAAGATGCCGGCGGGGAGTCCTCCATCAAGGACACCTCTGGCCTGGTCCCGGGCGCGCCGGTCAGCTGGTCGAGCCTGAGCTGCCTCGACGAGGTGTACGTGGGGGGGCGCGTGGCGGTGACCCCGGACAGCCGCCTCTTGATCGTCGCCGATCGCGATCGGATCGCCTGCGTGGGCTTGGACACCATCCGCGCGAGGCTCGACGCGCTGCGGTCCGCGCCCGGCTACGACGGGTCCCACCTGTGGTGCCATCTGCCGTCCTACGCGGCGCTGGACCCGCTCGCGCCCGGGTCTGGCGCTGACGTCACCGCGGTGACCGCCAGCCCGGACGGGCGCGCCGCGCTGTGGATGGACGCGGAGGGGACGCTGTGGCGCGTGGCGCTGGGGTGACGGAGTCCCTGTGGGTGACGCAGCTGGCGGAGGGGCTCCCTCCCGCCCACACGCTGCTTGCCTCCGAGCACGCCATCGGCCTGGTCCACGAGACCGGGGTGACCCTGCTCGACTCCACCTCCTTCGCGCAACTGCTCAGGGTCGACGGGCCGATCCACGCGGCCTGCCTCGACGGAGAGCGGCTGCGGGTCGTGGCCGGGGACACCCTCCTGGAGCAGCGCGCAGACGGCTGGGATCGCCGCGCGCTGGCTACCCCGGCTGACCCCGTGATCTCCGCGGCCGTCGGGGGGCACTGGGTGGCCTGGAGCACCAACGGGCAGGCGGAGCCCGGCACGGCGCCGATCGCCGCGACGGTCCACCGGATGGACCTTCGCGACGAGGACACCACGACCCTGGCGCTGGGGGACCGGGCGGGCCCCGAGCTGTCCTGCCTGGCCGTGACCCCGAGCGGGCTGCTGCTCGCCGCAGGCCGGTACACGGAGTGGGAGGATGTTTTTGAATACGAGGTCTTCCGGTGGCACGAGCTTGTGTGGGTGTGGCGGCTGGCCGACCGCCAGCTGCTCGGGATCGTCGATCTGGGCTGGCAATCGGGCGAGCTCGACCCTGTGGATGCCCCCACGGTGGGGATGTCCGCTGACGACCGCTGGATCACGGTGGTCGTCGACGGCGAGGTCAGCTTGCTGCCCACCGAGGCGCTGTGGGCGGCGCGGCCCTCCTCGTCTCCGCAGGCGCCCCTCACGATCCCGTGCGCCCACGTCGGTGGGCCCAGCGCGTTCACCCCGGATGGTCGTTCCATCCTCTGCCTGAGCAGCCCCGACTGGGCGCTCTACTCGTGTCATCAGATCAGGGCGGGGATCACGGCGATGCGGGCGCAGGGTCGCGCCAGCCCGCTCAACACCTGGCGCGCGGTGAAGCCGATCTGGCGCCATCCGGCGCCCATCCCGGGGGTGACCGCGGTGGCCGCCCCGCCGGGTTGGGGCGCTGCGCTCATGGTGGACCAGTGGGGCACGCTGTGGCGTCTGGAGCTGTGGTGACCGCAGGCACCCCATCGGTGGAACCCCTCGCGCGCGCCGTGGTCGGCACCCAGGAGGAGGTTCCCATGTCCGTTGCCGTTCGCAGCCGCCCGCTGCTCGCCCTGTCCGCTGCCCTCATCAACGGCGCGATCTTCGCCGCCCTGCTGGGCGTGGACCCCGCGTCCGCTGAGACCTCGACCCCGCCGGAGCCCGTCGTGGAGCCCGCCCCGGTCGAGGCCGCCGCCGCGCAGGCCCCCGCTGAGCCGACGTTCGACAGCCTCAACGACCCGCTGGACCCCGCGCTGGAGGCGCACCTTGAGCAGGTCACCACCGCGGCCGTCGCGCCGGTGGTCGAGGAGGAGGCGGACGACGAGGACGACGAGGCCCTTTGGGAGCAGATCCTCGCGGTGGAGACGATGGGCGGGTACTGATGACCGAGATCGCCCTGGGCTGGCTGAGGCAGCTCGCGCTGTTCGGCGCGATCCTGATGCCGTTGGAGATCCTGCTGCCGATCCGCTCGGAGCAGCGCCTCCTGCGGCGCGGGCTCGCCACGGACCTGGCCTGGTCGGCGATCACGCCGGCGCTGGTGGTGGGGGTGGGGGCGGCGATGCTCGCGGGGCTCGCGGCGCTGGCCCAGGGGGTGATGCCCGGGGCGCTGCGCGCGGCGCTCGTCGCGCAGCCCTGGGGCGCACAGGTGGTCGAGATCGTGCTGCTCTCCGAGCTGGGCATGTACTGGGCCCACCGCGCCAGCCACGCCCACCCCTGGCTGTGGCGCCTGCACGCGGTCCACCACAGCCCCCGCGAGATGGACTGGCTCTCGGCGCACCGGCAGCACCCCGTCGAGCACCTCTGGCACCTGGGGGTCGCGAACCTGCCGGTGGTGGCGCTGGGCTTCCCCACCGAGACCATCCTGGGCTTCATCTTCTTCCAGAAGCTGCACACCGCCTGGGTCCACGCGAACCTGCGCCTGCCGGAGGGGGGCTGGGAGCGCTGGCTCGCCGGGCCGCGGTTCCACCGCTGGCACCACGCCCGGTGGGGGGGCGCGGGCAACTTCTCGTCTCTGCTCCCGGTCTGGGATGCGCTGTTCGGCACGCTGCGGTTGCCGTCCGGCCACCCCGAGGCCCTGGGGGTGGAGGAGCCCGTGCCCGATGGGCTGGTCGGGCAGCTCCTCCACCCCCTCAAGCCCCAGCGGATCTCAAGGGTGGAGCAGGACCTTCACGCTGCCGGGTGAGGCCGCCAGCGCCAGGGCCTCGACCCCCTCGGCGAGCCCCATGCGGTGGGTGACGAGCGGGGTGGGGTCGACCAGGCCGGCGTCCAGCAGGCGCAGGGCCGGCGCGAACGGGCCGCAGCGCGAGCCCACCAGGGTCAGCTCGTCGATGACCCAGGGGATGGGGGAGGCCTCGCCCAGGTCGTGGGTGGTGGTCTTGAGGACCAGCGTGCCCCGGGGGCGGGTGAGGCGGGTGGCCAGGGCCAGCCCCGCCGGGGAGCCGGTGGCGTCGACCACGACGTCGGCGCGGGGGCGGTCCAGGGCCTCTTCGGGGCTGCAGCCGGGGATGTGCGGGGGCAGGAGCGCGAGCCGCGCCGGGTTGCGGCTGACCGCCAGCACCCGGGCTCCGGTGAGCGCCAGCACCCGAGCGCAGAGCTGCCCCAGCCGCCCCACCCCCAGCACGGTGACCGCATCGGTGGGGCGGACATGGACCTGCTGGAGGATCTCCAGGGCGGCGGCCAGGGGCTCCACGAAGACCGCCGCGTCGTCGGGCACGCCCTCGGGCACGGGGTGCAGGTTGGCCAGGGGCAGGGAGAAGCGCTCGGCGAACGCCCCGTCGCGCTGATCGATGCCCAGCACGGTGCGGTGGGGGCAGTGGGTGGGGCGCCCGGCCCGGCAGGTGGGGCAGGCGCCGCAGGGGCAGTTGATGTCGCCGACGACCCGGCGCCCGACCCAGGCCGGGTCCGGGGCGTCGAGCACCTCGCCCACCCACTCGTGCCCCAGCACGCCGGTGAAGCCCATGTAGCCGCGGCACAGCTCCACATCGGTGGCGCAGATCCCGCCGGTGCGCAGGCGCAGCAGGGCCTCGCCGGGGGCGCGAGGTTCAGGCTGGTCCGCGACGACGCGCGGCCCTTGGGGGTCCAATCGAAGGGCGAGCATGGGGGGAACGTAGCATCTTGCGCGCGGCGGGCCGGGGGCATACCTCCCAGGGCCGGAGGCTCTTCGATGTCCCGCCTGCTTCGCCGCCTCACCGCGCTCACCCTGGCCGCCCTCGCGCTGGTCCCCGAGGTGGCCGCCGTGCGGGCTCCGGGCGCGGTCACCCTGGCCCTGGAGGCGCTGGAGGAGGAGCTGCGGCTGGCCACCCTCGACGCGACGGCCTACCCGGCGTCCCCCTACGCCACCCCCGAGGCGCTGCCCTCGGCGGTCACCATCGAGACCTCGTACCAGACCTTCAACGACTACTACTACTTCGCGCTGGTGGACGGGCGCATCTGGTACAAGCCCCGGTTCAAGCGCCCGGCCGGGGGGCAGGAGTGGCGCACCGAGCTGGACTGGCGGCCCTTCGGGCTCAACGGCGGGCTGCCCTACCGGCTCGACGCCCGCAAGCCCGAGGCCCTCGACACCACGTACAGCGACGGCGACCGGCAGACCTTCGTGCGCGAGCTGCACTACCGCACCGAGCCCCCGGAGCGCTGGCGGGACTGGATCGACGCCGAGGGCTGGAGCCAGGCGGGGAGCTGGCCCCACGACGCGCCGCTGGCGCTGGACCCCGACTTCCCCCAGCCCGCGCGCATCCTGGCGATCACCGCTGATGACGACGAGATCGCCGCGCTGGCCGACACCCGCCAGATGTTCTACCGGCGCCGGTTCGCGAACCTGTTCGTGGGCACGCAGTGGTACGAGGGCTGGGGCCAGTCCAAGTCCGAGACCGTGTGGTTCCCCGAGCACCTCACCGGGCACCGGGGCTGGTCGCTGGGGCGCATCACCGCCTTCGGCGCGGGCTACAAGTCCGGCCCCGACGGGCGGATCTACGAGTGGGGCCCCGCGGCGGTCTCGATGGAGACGATGGTGTGGCTCAGCCCCGACGGCCGCATCATCTACTACCTCGACTCGGGCACGCCGCCGGTCGTCAGCCACTTCGTGGAGGCGCCGCTGCGGGGGCGCTGGCGGGGCGAGGCGATCAACTCCTCGGCCTCGACGATCATGGTCATCGATCGCTTTGGCGCGATCCAGACGAAGATCGCGGACTTCGACCTGCTGGGCTCCACGCCCACGCACCCGTACTGCTACGCCGCGGCGTGCGACGACGAGCCCTTCTACCCGCCGGGGGACATCCGCAGCGGCATGTCCGACATCCGGCTCCCGCCCGAGGGCTGGACGGTCCACCCGCCGATCCTGGAGCCCGAGCGCTGGCACGAGCACACCTGGATCAGCGACCGCATCTCCATCCACGCCACCGGGAAGGGCAACGACGCCCGGGAGCTGCGGGTCATCGGCATGCTGGAGGGGACGCTGGGGTACTTCCACAAGCGCCTCGACGACCCCGCCTGGCGGTTCCGCCCCGCGCCAGAGGGGGACCGGGCGTTCGACGACGTCGCGCCCCTGGACTGGACCGACCTCGCCCGCTATGGCCAGCCCGCCGACCTCCCCGCCCTGCACGCCGACGAGCCCCCGGTGGACCGCAGCCTGCGCGGCGCGGTCGAGCTCTCCCGGGACGTGACCCTGGACCTCGCGGTGCTCGACTACAACGAGCGCGCCTCCCCCTGGCACGTCACCCTGTCCTGGAACGGCAAGGTCCTGCCGATGGAGCTGCACGTCGTGCAGTCGTGGAACCCCTACCAGCCCGCCCACGTCGGCGCCCGCCATCACCACCAGGCGCTGCACACCTACGAGGGCACGCTGACCTTCGACCGCGTCGAGCTGGAGCGCCGCATCGCAGGCGAGACCGCCACCCCGGAGGGCCGCGCCGTGCGCCACCTGCTGGACCAGGCCCGCAACGAACGCTTCGCGTTCCTCATCAACGCCACGGGCCAGGGGGTCGAGATCACGACGAAGACCGAGCGCCGCACCGGGCCGTTCCGCGGGGTGGCCCTGGACCCTGCGGCCGGCGAGCCGCCGAAGACCCGCGCGCTGGACGTCTGGTCGGGGCGCTTCTGGGCGCTCCAGGAGACCCAGATGGGCTGGCTGGAGGAGGCCCGGCGGCTCGCCGAGGCGCCCGGGTCGGGGGGCTGCTCCCCCAGGAGCGTGCGCTGGGCCGCCGAGGTGCTCCACCTCAACCAGCACATGGACGAGGAGGTCGAGGTGCTCCGCGTCGTCACCCGCACCGCGCGGCGCTTCTCCGCGCTGACCTTCGCCACCACCGGGCTGCTCTACGTGACCCAGGCCAAGACGGTGGAGGCCATCCTCGGGGCCCAGCGGCGGTGGCGCGACGCCACGGTGCGCCCCAACGAGCTGCGTTTCGTCATCATCCTGGGGGTCACCCGGCGCATCCCCTACCTGGCGGCCAACATCGCCCAGGTCGAGGGTCGGCGCCTGGACATCGCCGCCGCCGAGCGCCGATCGGCGCGGCAGGTCCTGCGCGGCGCGGACCGGCAGGTCCGGCAGCTCGAGCGGTCCTGCCAGTGAGCCCGAGGGCTCAGGCCGCCACGGTGTAGACCGTCACGGGCTCCTTGCGGCCGCGCACCTGGACGGTGTCCACGAGCACCAGCTCGCTGGGGGAGCCCAGCATCTGCACGGTGGCCTCGCTGACCAGGATGCGGCGGTGCAGGTGCTTGGTCAGGCCCTCCAGCCGGCTGCACAGGTTCACGGTGTCGCCGATGACGGTGTACTCCATGCGCTCGGGGATGCCGATGTTGCCGGCCACCAGCTCGCCGGTGTGGACGCCGATGCCGATCTCCACGGGGTGCAGTTCGGCGTCGGCGCGCCGGGCGTTGAGGGCGTCGAGGGCCTCGCTCATGCGCTGCGCGGCCTTGAGCGCGGCCTGGGCGTCCGCCTCGGGGCTGCCGGCACTCAAGGGCACGCCGAACAGGGCCATGATGGCGTCGCCGATGTACTTGTCGAGCACCCCGCCCTCGTCCAGCACCACCCGGACCATCTCCCCCAGCACCTGGTTGAGCAGGGAGACGACCTCCTCGGGGGCCATCTCCTCGGACATCTCAGTGAAGCCTCGGATGTCAGCGAACAGCACCGTGGCGGTGCGGCGCTCGCCCCCCAGGTCGATGCGCCCGGAGAGGATCTCCTCGGCGACCTGCCGGGTGACGTAGCGCCCGAAGATGTCGCGGATGCGCTCGCGCTGGCGCAGGCCCTCCACCATGCGGTTGAAGTGGGTGGTCAGGCTGCCGAACGTGTCGGCGGCGAACACCCGGGCCCGCACGCCGAGGTCGCCATCCCCGACCTCCTTCATCCGGCTCTCCAGGTAGCCGACCGGGAGGGAGATGGACTGCATGACGCTCTGGCTGACCACCAGGCCCACCACCATGTAGTCCAGGATGACGTGCGCCAGCAGGGAGGAGTTGGCGTAGACGCTGGTGGCGATGATGAGCAGGGCGGCGGGCATGGCCACACCCAGCAGCATGGAGAGCGTGCCCAGGTGGAAGTAGACCCGCTCCAACTCCAGCTCACCGAGGTGCCCCAGGCCCCCGTCGGGCAGCAGGTAGCCGGCCACGCCCTGGCCGTGCCAGGTCAGCACCGCGTAGCGCACCAACACCGCCGCGCAGAGCGAGAGCGAGGCCCCCAGCACGCCCGCGTGGATCATCACCTCGGCGCTGAACCCCCCGAGGACCAGCCCCCCCGCGACGAAGAGGAGGGTGCCGACGCCCCACTGGATGAGCATGGCGCGGGCGATGCGGCGGTGGTGGGACAGCGCCGCGCGCACGTCGTCGACCGGCAGCGCGCTGGTCGCGGCGCCCGCGTCGAGCGCGGCCTCGATGCGCCCGAGGGGGGCCGTGAACCGCCAGGACCACGCCGCCGTGGCGAGCTGCATGCCCAGGAACAGCGCACCCACCGGCCCGACCGGGAAGATCCGCCAGGGCAGGCTGGCCCCCTTCCACAGGAACACCAGGTAGAGCACCGCGGAGGCGGCCGAGAGGAGCTGGATCAGCGTGATGAGCCACAGCAGCCGGCGGCGGGACGGCAACCGGTCCGGCACGCGGATGCGCTCAGCGAAGCGTCGCTGGTTGTACGCGCGCAGGCGGGCAAGCAGGTCGGACATCGGCTCCGGCTCGTGCGGATCCACTTAGCCGCTCCGTACGGGGCGTGAAGCGGCCTGTGTTTTGTACGGTCACGACCGTACGTACGGTGAAGATCCGGTCACCTGGACACCCGTTCAGTGTCCCGATATGCGGGCGGTGGTCCGAATCCACGGATCCTCTGACACCACGAGGCACAACACATGGCCACCCCAGCACCCACCCCGGTCCCCGAAGGTTTCAACACCGTCACCGTCCAGCTCTGGTTCAACGGCGACGCCGAGCAGGCGGTCCGGTTCTACCAGGACGCCTTCGGCGCGAAGCTCACCGGCCCGATCAACTACGGCCCCGGCGGCAAGGGCGTCATGCACGCGCTGCTCGGCCTGGGCAGCTCCCGCATCATGGTCGCCGACGCCTGGCCGGGCAACTCCGAGCACGGCCCCAAGGAGAGCTCCACCGCCGGCCTCTGGGTCTACGTGGAGGACTGCGACGCCCTGTTCAAGCGCGCGGTGGACGCGGGCGCCGAGTCCCTGATGGCGCCGATGGACGCCTTCTGGGGCGACCGCATGGGCAAGGTCAAGGACCCCTTCGGCCACTGCTGGGCCGTCGCCACCTGGAAGGAGCAGCTCTCCGGCGACGAGATCCAGGAGCGCGAGAAGGCCTGGCTCGCCTCGATGAAGGGCTGACTTGACCCGAGGTCGTCGTTATACAGGCGCCCATGTCCGATCTCGACGACCTCGACTACCGGCCCGGCCTCTGGCGTCGCTACGCGCCCGCGCTCCTCCTCGCGGCGCTGGCCGTCGGCCTGGGGGCCTGGGCCTGGCCCTACTGGACCGCCTACCGGGCGCACCCCGAGCGCTGGTCCGACGCCGTCGCGGCCGGCGTGGACCTCAACCACGTCGTGCTCTTCCCCGACGAGCGGGTCGACTACCCGTACGCCGACTCTCCGCTGACCCGTCAGCTCGCCCTCGAGGAGGAGCTGCTCGGCGTTGATCTCGATGAGGTGCGCGTCCTGGCCGATCACATCGCCGAGGAGACAGCGTGGTGGATGCTCTTGACCACCGGCACCTCGGACGTGCGGGAGGCCGAGCTGGCCCTGTGGCGGGTCGGCCGCCACAAGGAGCCCTACGAGCACGTCGCCCGACTGCTCCGCGAGGCCCACATCATCTACGGCGAGGAGGAGCTGTTCGCTCGGGGCTTCGACCCGGACGCCAACCGGGGCAACTTCGCGCACCTGGACTGCGACCTGCTGTCCCATGTGTTCCTGCACGTCGGCTGGCGGCTGGACCTCGACACCCGCGAGATGAACTCACCCCGGCACGCCTACCTGTCCTACGGCTCCCCGGAGGGCTTCGTCGCGGATCCGGTCTACGCCGAGCCCACCGAGTTCCGGAGCACCTTCCAGCGCGGTGACGTCATCGACCGCCGGGGGCAGGAGCTGGGCGACCTGTTCTGGATCACCCGCACCTTCCACCAGAAGTACGCCTTCTCGGTCCAGGCCACCGCGGCCCTGACCGAGGCGGCGGGCTTCTACACCGAGAAGACCGACCGGGACCTGGAGGACCTCATCCTGGCCTCGGTCGGGGTGGGCGTCCTGGAGGGCATCGAGCGCGGGGACTACGACGCCGCGCTGCGCGCCCCTCTGGTCGAGCGCCTCATCGCCCAGGCCCAGGGCAGCCGGGATCCGCACCTGGTCGACAACGTGCTTTGGCTCATGGTGCGGGAGGGCCGCGCGCGGCTGGACGAGGACCCGGCCGCCGCCCTGGCCTTCGCCGATCAGGCTGTCGCGCTGCGGGGGGCGAAGGACGCGGTGATGATCACCGCCACGCCGGTGGAGCTGGACCTGCGCCTGGAGGCCCTGCATCGGCTCGACGACGACGACGCCCTGGAGGCGCAGCTCGCCCGCCTCGACGAGGTCTACACCGGCCTGCGCTCCTGGCGGGGCCTGGCGCTGCCCTGGGATGACGTCCAGGCCCGCATGCTCTGGGTCCGCGCCCGCCGGGCCCCCCGGAGCCTGCGCACCCACAACGACCTGATCGTCCCGCTGCTCAACTACCTGGACAACCGCGCCCCACGGGACGAGGCCTGGCTGGCCGAGGTGTTCGAGCTGGCCGCCGCGAGCATCTCGGGCACCAGCGCCGCCCAGGCCCGCGCCTACCGGGACCAGGCCGCGCAGCTCGGCGGCTGAGCGTCAGGTCTCCAGCAGCCCCAGCAGCAGGCCCACGCCGTAGCCCGTGCCGCGGTAGTCGTGGTCCCACGCCGTGCCGGCGATGTCGATGTGGACCCAGGGCGGGGGGTCGTCGGGCAGGTGGTTGGCGATGAACTGGGCGGCGCAGGACGACTGGGCGTTGGACCGGTCCTTCACCGAGTTCTTCATGTCCGCGACCTCGCTGCGGAACTCCTTGCGGAGCAGCTCGGGGGCGTAGAGCAGGGGGTGCACCGGCTCGCCCACCCGGCGGCCGACGGCGACGCAGTCGCGCTCCAGCGCCTCGTCGTTGGCGTAGATGCCGGCGTGGACCCGGCCCACGGCGACGAGCACGGCGCCGGTGAGGGTGGCGAGGTCGGCGACCCGGTCGGGCTTGTGGGTGCGCATCACCCAGGACAGGCCGTCGGACAGGACCAAGCGGCCCTCGGCGTCGGTGTTGTTGACCTCGACGGTCTTGCCGGAGTGCATGTGGAGGATGTCATCTGGGCGGGTGGACTCGGGGCCGACGGCGTTCTCGGCCAGGCAGAGCACCGCGAGGATGCGGACGTCGGTGCCCCGGGTCGCGGCCGCCTGGAAGGCGCCGAGCACCGCCGCGGCGCCGCCCATGTCGCACTTCATGCCTGGCATCGTGGTCTTGCCCTTGATGCTGAGCCCGCCGGTGTCGTAGACGATGCCCTTGCCCACCCAGGCCCAGGTGCGGGTCGCGCCCGGGGGGTTGTGGTCGAGCACCACCAGCGCCGGCTTGTGCACCGCCGCCTTGCCCACGCCCCACAGGCCGCCGAAGCCGCCGGCGTGCAGCTCGTCGTCGCGCAGCACCGTGATGGCGGCGCCCACCTGGCCGGCCACCTGCCGGGCCTCCTCGACGAAGGCGTCGGTGTGCAGCTCGGAGGTGGGCTGGTCGACCAGCCAGGCGGCCTCCCGCACGCCGTCGATGGCGGCCTGGAGCCCGGGGACGTCTACCGGGCCGTCCGGGCCGAGGGGGAGGAGGGTGACCGTCTGGGCGCGGGCCTCACCGGTGGTCGCGTCGTAGCGGGGGAAGGCCCGCGCGGCGGCCAGCGCGGCAGCGGTGGCGTGGTCGGCGTGGTCCAGCGCCAGAACGATGGCCGCGTCCTTGCCGCCGCGGGCCTCCCGCGCCAGGGCCGGGATCGCCCAGGCCCGCGAGGGGCTGTTGTGGCGGGAGCAGGGCTCGGGCAGCACGCCCGCGATGACCCGGCAGGCGCCCGCCCAGGAGCTGGCCGAGGCGCCGCCGTCGCCGCCGTCGGTCTGCCCCAGCATGGCGTCCCACACGTCGTCCGACACCGGGACGAGGGCGCGCACCGAGGGCGCCTGAAGGCGCGCCTTGCGCCCGATGACCACCAGCACGGCGGCGTCTTGGATGGAGGAGGGGTCGGAGCTGCAGGTTACTTGGCTGGACAGAGGCATGCGGCTCCGTAGCATGTTCGGGCCCGGGGTGCGCTCCGGCCTTGTCAAACGCGGGTGACGAGATGGACGCAGATCAGGACCGCCGCGCGCGCCTCGCCGAGGGCCTCACGCTGCTGGGGGCGCTGGGGGTGCGCGTGGCCGCCTGGCGCTCCATCGGCAAGACCCCCTACGCCGACAACCCCCTCGTCGACGCCTACACCTACTGGGACCAGGCGCGCGCCCTGTTGAACGGCCAGGATCCCTTCGCCGAGGGTTTCTACCAGCCGCCGGGCTACCCCTGGCTGCTCGCCGCGGTGTTCCGGCTGGCCGGCGGCGAGGCCGACCCTGCGGTGGGGCGGGCCCTGAACCTGGCCCTGGGTCTGCTCACCACGGCGCTGGTCATGCTCTGCGGCCGCGCGCTGGCGCGCCGGCTCCAGGGCCCCTGGTGGGCGGGGGCCCTCGCGGGCGCCGTCTACACCCTCTACCCCTCGACGCTCCTGTTTGAGCTGGACCTCCTGACCCCGGCCGTGAGCAACGCGCTGTTCACGGGGGCGCTGGCCCTGGTGCTGCTGGGCGAGCGCCCGGGGTGGGGGCGCACAGGGGCCTCGGGCCTGCTCATCGGGCTGGCCGCGATGGTCCACCCCACCGTGCTCATCGCCGCGCCGGTCTTCGCGGGGGTGCTGTGGCTCTCCGGCGGAGGCGGGGCGCGCGCGGCGGTCTGGTTGCTGGGCCTGGCCCTGGGGGTCGCCCCCACCGCCTGGATCAACCAGACCCGCTGGGGCCAGACCGCGCTGGTCTCCCACAACGCGGGCATCAACTTCTACCTGGGCAACAACCCGGACTGGAAGACCACCGCCTTCCTGCGCCCGGGGCTGCCGTTCCGCGCCCTCGTGCTGGAGGCTGACCCCGGCGCCCGGGACACCTTCACCCGCAACGACTACTGGCGCGAGCGGGCCCTCTCCGAGATCCGGGGCGACCCGGGGGCCTGGGTCGGCACGATGCTCACCAAGGCCGTCTGGTCGGTGAACAACCGGGAGATCCCGCGCAACGAGGACTACCGCTGCCGCACCGCCGACGGCCCGATGGCCTGGCTCGGCTGGCTGCCGGTGCGCTACGGCCCGACGCTGCCCTTCGCGGCGCTGGGGGCGCTGGTGCTGCTGGCCGATCCCCGCAGGCGCGCTTCCGTGATCCCGATGGCGTGGGCATCCTTGCAGATCGGGATGATCCTCTTCCTGGTGTCCGACCGCTACCGGGTGTCGACCTGGCCGCTGGTCAGCCTGTGCGCGGCGGTGGGGGCCGGGGAGCTGGCCCGGCGCTGGCCGGCGCGGGCGCTGCCCCCCAGGGGCTGGGTGGTGGTGGTGGGCCTCGCGGCGGTCGCGCCCTGGCTGCCCATCGACCGCATCACCGCGTTCAGCCCGGGTTGGTGCTGGCACCAGAAGGGCAACTTCGCCCTCCAGGAGAGCGACTGGGCCGAGGCGGAGCGCTGGTACCGCAAGGCCGTGGAGCGGGAGCCCGACAACATCGGCGCCTGGCACTGGCTGGGCACCGCCCTGGTCCGCCTGGACCGCCCCGACGAGGCCATCGAGGCCTTCGACCGGGTCCTGCGGGACTTCCCGCTGAGCTACTCGACCCTGATGGCCGCCGCCGAGACCGAGCACGACCGCAAGCGCTACGCGGAGGAGGCCGAGTACCTTGGGAAGGCCTGCGAGGTCCCCGGGCCCCGGGACAGCACCTGCGCGCGCTTCGTCCAGGCCCTCGTGGCCGCTGGCCAGCGGGAGCGGGCCCTGGCCTTCCTCCAGCAGCACCCCGAGCTGGAGGACCACCCCCGGGTCAAGCGCGCCTTCAAGCGTTGAAGGTGCCCTGGCTCAGCATCTCGCGCAGCCCCTTGTGCGGGATGTCCTGGAACGGGCGCGTGCACAGCGCGAGCAGAGCGTCGTTGGCCTCGCGCAGGTCCCGCATCACCCAGGAGGCCAGCGCCATCTCCAGGAGCGCGGCCACCGGGGGCAGGGCCTGCCACAGGGCCTCGACGTCGTCGCGGGTGATGGAGATGACCACGGTGTCCTCCAGGGCGAAGGCCGAGATCGTGTGGGTGGAGGGCAGCAGCGCGGCCTGGGTCCCGATGAAGTCGTCGGGGCAGACCTCGCCGATGGGCTGCCCGTCGCGGCCGATGAGCCGCAGGGAGCCGCTCTGCACGAGGTGGAAGGCGTCGGCCGGATCACCCCGTTCAAAGAGGGCATCACCGGTGGCGAGCTGCCGCACCCGGACCGCCCGACCCAGGTCGGCGATGGCCCGCAGGGGCAGATCGGAGAAGGGCTCACAGTTGGCCAGCACGGCGACGACGTTCATCGAGGGCCGCTCCCGCGGAGGTTGTTGCGCAGGACGCGGCCCTCGTGGGCCGTCATGAGCCGGGCGAGGCGCCGGTCGATCTCCCGGTCCGGGGCGCCCTCCAGGTGGGCCTCCAGGATGCGGGTGAGGTCCCGGGTGTGCCGCAGGCGCCGCACGACCACGCGGGTGGTACCCCGGAGCAGCTCGCGGGCGGCGGGGTCCTTGCGGACCATGCGCTCCAGCAGCTCGCGGCGGTTGAGCCGGGCCACGACGGTGCGGCCGCGGACGGTGGCGGTGGCGGTGCGAGAGCCCGGCGTGAACAGGGCCAGCTCGCCCACGACCTGCCCGGGGCCGAGCATGGCGAGGCACAGCTCGTCGGCGGCGTCGGTGAGTCGATGCAGGATCACACGGCCGCTGAGGATGATGTACATCTCATCGCCGTGCTCGCCCTCGCGGAACAGAAGCTGCCCATCTCCCAGGGTCTTCCTGCGGAGCCCTGAGAGGAACTGCGACCAGGCTCCCCCCTTTCTGCCCCGGGATTCCTGCGCTGTCATGGGACCTCCGGCTGTCGGGTGCGCGTGTCGGTCTACAGACCATATGTCCTGTCCGGCCACCCGCAGGCAAGGGTCGGGGGTGCGATCCCGCCGAAGCCGAGATAGATGTGAGGGTGCTTTACCGGAACCTGAGGGCGATGAGTCCGCCCATGAAGGAGATCGAATCCATGCGCCGAGTCATCCTCGCCAGCCTGCTCCCTGTCATGCTCCTCGCCTGCGCCCCCAAGGCCGAGGTCGACGAGCTCTCCGCCCGCGTCGAGGCCCTTGAGCAGCGCGTCAAGGAGCTGGAGTCCAAGCCCGCCGCCAAGGCCGCGGGCGCCGCCGCCGCCGCCCCTGCTGCCGCCGCCTCCGCGGAGGACGAGCAGGCCGCCATGGACCTCTACAACGCCGCCAACGAGGCGATGGAGAAGGGCGACATCGACGACGCCAAGGTCAAGATCGACGCCCTGCTCAAGGACTACGGCCGCACCCGCATCGCGTCGCGGGCCGTCCGGGTCAAGCGCGAGCTGGACGTCGTCGGCAAGGACGTCAAGACCCCCCAGGTCGAGAAGTGGTTCCAGGGCAGCGCCTCGGACCTCAACCTTGAGGACGGCACCACCCTGGTGGTGTTCTGGGAGGTCTGGTGCCCCCACTGCCGCCGCGAGGTGCCCGAGCTCCAGAAGCTCGCCGAGAAGTACCAGGGTCGCATGGACGTGGTCGGTCTGACCAAGATCACCAAGTCGGCGACCGAAGAGAAGGTGACCGAGTTCATCAAGGAGCAGAAGGTCACCTACGCGATCGCCAAGGAGACCGGCGACGCCTCCCAGGAGTTCGCGGTCTCGGGCATCCCCGCTGCGGCGGTGGTCAAGGACGGCAAGGTCGTCTGGCGGGGTCACCCCGGTCGCCTCAACGAGGAGATGATCGACGGCTGGATCTGAACCGACGTCCTGCGCTGTGGACCGACGCGGGCGTGAGGGGTATACCAGGGAGCCCCACGCCCGCTCCACACCTGGGAGGGTTCCATGAGCCACGATCGTGTCGTTGAGCTGCTGGGCAGCGAAGCCGCCCACCTCCTGGACCACACCTGCACGGCCGTCCCCCGCGACCGCCTGCACGTCCCTGGTCCCGACTTCGTCGATCGCATCTTCGCCGCGTCCGACCGCAACATCCGCACGCTGCGCGCGCTGCAGGCCCTGTTCAACCACGGCCGGCTGGGGGGCACGGGCTACGTCTCCATCCTGCCGGTGGACCAGGGCATCGAGCACTCGGGCGGGGCCAGCTTCGCCCCCAACCCGGACTACTTCGACCCCCAGAACATCATCGAGCTGGCCATCGAGGGCGGCTGCAACGCGGTGGCCACCACGCTGGGCGTGCTCGGGCTGACCGCCCGCCGGTTTGCCCACAAGATCCCCTACGTGCTCAAGCTCAACCACAACGAGCTGCTGACCATCCCCAACACCTACGACCAGGTGTTCTTCGCCCAGGTCGAGCAGGCCTACGACATGGGCTGCGTGGCCGTGGGCGCTACGATCTACTTCGGCTCCCCGGAGTCCTCCCGCCAGATCCAGGAGGTCTCCCAGGCCTTCGCCCACGCCCACGAGCTGGGCATGGCCACCATCCTGTGGTGCTACCTGCGCAACAGCGCCTTCAAGGTCGGCGGGCGGGACTACCACGCCTCGGCCGACCTCACCGGCCAGGCCAACCACCTGGGCGCCACCATCGGGGCGGACATCGTCAAGCAGAAGCAGCCCATCCTGAACGGGGGCTATGAGGCCCTCAACATGGGCGACAGCAGCTACGGCAAGTTCGACCGCCGCATCTACACCCAGCTCTGCTCCGACCACCCCATCGACCTCACCCGCTACCAGGTGGCCAACTGCTACATGGGGCGTGTGGGGCTCATCAACTCGGGCGGTTCCTCGGGCAGCAACGACGTCGCCCAGGCCGTGCGCACCGCGGTCATCAACAAGCGGGCGGGCGGCATGGGGCTCATCTCGGGGCGCAAGGCCTTCCAGAAGCCCCGGGCCGAGGGCGTCGCCCTCCTGAACGCGATTCAAGACGTCTACCTCGACGATCAGATCACGGTGGCTTGATGACCCGGTTCCTGCTCGCAGCGGCTTCGCTCCTCGCCATGACGGCCTGCAACGGAGGGGGCGAGACCCCGCCGGGCGCGCCGCCCCCGCCCGGGGCCTCGTCCGGT
>JACKEV010000033.1 GCA_020632795.1 Alphaproteobacteria bacterium | reverse complement strand
GGTGATCGAGGAGACCCGGGAGGACCTCGCTGCGCTGGTGGGGGCCCTGGAGGACCTCGGCGTGACCGTGCGGCGCCCGGAGGCCATCGACACCCGCAAGGTCTTCGGCACCCCGGAGTGGCAGAGCGACGGCGAGTACAACTACTGTCCCCGCGACGTGCTGCTGCCGGTGGGCCAGACGATCATCGAGACGCCGATGCCCCTGCGCTCGCGCTTCTTCGAGCCGATGGCCTACAAGGAGCTGCTGCTCGAGTACTTCAACAGCGGCGCGAACTGGATCTCCGCGCCCAAGCCCCGGCTGCGCGAGGGCACCTGGAACCTGCCCGGCCAGGGCCCCGCCCTGGCGAACGTCGAGCCCCTGTTCGACGCCGCCAATGTGGTGCGCGCTGGACGCGACCTCCTCTACCTCGTGTCGTGCAGCGGCAATCGCATGGGCGGCCAGTGGCTCCAGCGGGCGCTGGGCGTGGCGTACCGGGTGCACCTGATGGAGGGCATCTACGAGGGCACCCACGTCGACACCACCATCACCCTGCTGCGGCCGGGGCTGGTGCTGCTCAACCCGGCGCGGATCAACCCGGACAACCTTCCCGCGCTCTTCAAGCGCTGGGACGTGCTGTGGGCCCCCGAGATGATCGACACCGGCACCACCTGGCCCTACGCCCGCGCCTCCATCTGGTCCGGCATGAACTTCTTCATGGTCAACCCGAACCTGGCCGTGGTCAACGAGGCCCAGCGCCCCCTGATCAGGCTGCTGGAGCAGCACGGCATCGACACCGTGCAGGTGCCGCTGCGCCACTGCCGGACGCTCAGCGGCGGGCTGCACTGCGTGACCCTGGATGTCCGCCGGCGGGGCACCCTGGAGGACTACCGCTGAGGCCGCGACGACGTGGGGTGGAGCGGGATACACTGTCACCGGAATGACACATGTGCTGCTCTCCCTGCTGACCGCCTGCTCCAGCGGCGGCGTCAAGCTCCCGGTGACGGACGAGCCGGGCGACAGCGTGCCTGAAGACACCGCTGTCGCAGGTCCATGCGACACGCTCCATGCGGTCCTCACCGCGGACCGGAGCCTGGGGCGGGTGCCGGTCCGCGTCGCGCTGGACAGCGCCGAGAGCTGCGGCCCCGAGCCCATCGTGGCGTGGTCCTGGGCGGGGCCTGACGGGGTGTTCAGCGAGCAGCCCACCGCGTCCACCACCCTGCTCAGCGCCGGGGTGGTGGAGATCGCCCTCACCGTTCAGGACGCGGACGGCGCCCAGGCCAGCGCCACGGCGACCATCACCGTGGAGCCCGCCACCTGCCCGGAGTCCGACGCCCCGCTCACCCTGGCCCGGCTGGAGAGCGCCGACCTGGCCGAGGCCGCCGGCCTGGCGGTCAGCCAGCGCGACGCCGAGGTCTTGTGGAGCCACAACGACGGCGGCGACGCCCCTCGGCTCTTCGCTATGGGTCGGGACGGCGCCCACCTGGGCACCTGGACCCTCTCGGTCACCGCCGGGGACTGGGAGGCGCTGGCCTGGGGCCTCTCCGGCGAGGGGGTCCCGCTCCTGTACATCGGGGACACCGGTAACAACGATCTCACCGGAGATCCCCTCACCGTCTACATCGTGGAGGAGCCCACCCCCGACGGCGAGGCCGGGGACCACCCCCTCACGGCGTCCGCGACCCTGACCCTGACCGCCCCGGAGCCCGTGGACGTCGAGGCCATGTTCGTGGACCCGGTGACCGGCGACCTGTTCCTGCTGGGCGACACGGGCGACGGCCGCGCGGTGCTGCTGCGCAAGGCCGCCCCACACTCGGACGGGCAGCAGGCCACCCTGGAGGAAGAGGTCGAGTTGGACCTCGCGGCCTTGGGTGGCAGCCCCGACGCAACCGGGGCGGACATCAGCGCGCTGGGGGACCGCATCGTGGTGCGGACCGCGGAGGCGGCCTGGATCTGGCTGCGGGACGGCGCACAGACCGTCGCCGAGGCCATGCAGGGCGCCCCCTGTCCGGTCCCGCTGCCCGATCCCGGCGGCGAGGCGGTCGCCTTCGACCTCGACGCGCCCGGCCTGCTCACCCTCTCCCAGGGCGAGGACGCCACCCTGTGGCGCGTCCCCTTCCTCTCCGAGGTCGACTGCGACGGCAGCCTGCGGGCTATCCTCACCGCGTCGCCCGCCGAGGGCCCCGCCCCCCTTGGCGTCACCTTCGACGCCTCGGCGTCCTGCGCGCCCGACGGCCTCTCGGCGGTCTCCTGGGCCTTCGACGACGGCGGTTCGGCCAGCGGCGAGGTCGCGACCCGGACCTTCGACATCCCAGGGGTCTACGCCGTCGAGCTGACCGTCACCGATCCGGACGGCCAGGCCGACACCACGACAGGCTCGGTCTACGCCACCCCCCCGGACTGCCCCCAGGCCGGCATCCCCTACAGCACCGGCGCCATCGAGCCCTCCGAGATCGACGAGGCCTCGGGCGTGGTGGTCAGCCGGCGAGACCGCGACGTGCTGTGGACCCACAACGACGCCGGCAACGACCCTGAGCTGTTCGCCATCTCCCGCTCGGGGGCCTGGCGGGGCACCTGGACCCTGGACGTGAACCGTGGCGACTGGGAGGACATCGCGATCTCCACCGACCCTGCCACCGGGGACCCCCTGCTGTGGATCGGCGACGTGGGCGACAACGGCCAGACCCGGGAGAGCGTGCAGGTCCACCGCATCAAGGAGCCCAAGATCCCGGAGGGCGAGCCCGGGGCGTGGACCCTGGACGAGGTCGACACCATCACGCTCCTCTACCCCGACGGGCCCCGCAACTGCGAGACCCTGCTGGTCGACCCCCTCACCCAGGATCTGTACGTCGTCACCAAGTCCTACGACGGCGACACGGAGATCTACCGCAAGGCGGCCCCCCACCGGGACGAGCAGCGGGCCACCCTGGAGTACATCACCACCTTCGTGTTCGGGGTCGGCGACCTGCCCGGCAACAAGGCCACCACCGGCGGGGACTTCAGCCCCGACGGCGCCCTGCTGGCGATCCGCACCTACGGCGACACCGCCTACCTCTGGCGCCGGGACCCGGCCGGGACCGTGGACCGCGCGCTGACCACCGCGCCCTGCCCGGTGCCCATCCCCTCGGACGCCCAGGGCGAGGCCATCTGCTTCGACGACGACGGGCAGTCGCTCATCACGGTGAGCGAGCACGCCCACGAGCCCATCCAGGTCATCCCCCTGGAGTAGGGCCTACTCGTCGTCGCGGCGCTCCAGGAGGGGCGGCCCACCGGGCTCAGGGCGCGCGGGCGCCTCGGCGGCGGGGCTCATGCCCAGCAGACCCCGGAGGCGCTGCCCGAGCGACAGGCGTTCCTTGGGCATGGGCAGGGTCTCGATGTGGTGGACCCAGCTCCGCAGCAGCTCCTCGCCGAACTGCTGGCTGATGCTCTCCTCGTCGGCGGAGACCATGAAGCGCAGCGAGGTGGCGAGCTGGCGATCTCCGGCCGCGAGCGCCCGCCGCAGCGCGATCAGGAAGATGCCGGTGAAGACCTCGGCCTGCGCCGCCGCCGCGGCCTTCTTGAGGCGCAGCTCCCGGCGCAGCACCGAGGTGATCTGCCCGTCGAGCTGCTGGGCGAGCGGCGCCAGGGCGGGGTGGGCCCGCAGCCCCTGCACCGCGTTGTAGCCCGCCGCGTTGGTGACCGGGTCGATGTCCGCCGCGAGGATGGGGATGACCTCGGGCATGGGGGGGAGATGTTGCAGCGCAGCATCGATGTACGCCTGGAGGTCGACGGCCCAGCCCGCCTTGTCGGGGTCGTCCTCGGCGAGCTGGAGCTGGTAGCGCTGGTCGCCGCTGAGGTCCTGGCGGGTGAGCAGCGCCCGCACGGTCTGCTGGTGGGCCCGCATGGCCTCCTGGCGGGCGAACAGGATGGCCCGGGCGTGGTGTCGCTCCAGCTCCTTGCGCTGGGCTGCGCCGCGCTCAGAGTACAGGTGGGGGTTGGGCAGCGTGGCGACGAGCTGCTCCCACTGCTTCATCTGGCGCACCGCCTGGGCGAAGCCCTCCTCCCGCTCCAGCAGCGTGGGGGTGAACGCGAGCCAGCTCAGCTCCTGGACGCGGCTGGAGACCTGCTCCATGTCGCTGAGCAGGGCGTACACGACGTCCCCGAAGCTCTCGGCGGCGGCCTGGAGCATGGCCGGGATGGCCTGCCGCACCGGCGCAGGGGGGCCCTCGGCAAGCACCTGCGCCTGTCGGGCAGGCGCGGCCTCGGGCCGGCGGACGAGCGCGTTCCGGTTCTCGTCAGACATGACCCGTGTAGTGTAGCGTCAAGCCGGGCCCAGCGCCTTGAACAGGATGTGGGTCTGCTCCGGGACGCCCGCGCGGGGGAACTCCGCAGGCATGTGCGCCACGGTGCGCCACCCGTCCCGGGCGCGGCCCTCGATGACCGGCGTGCGCTTGAGGGTGAGCACGCCGCCGACCGCGCCGCGCTCTGCCGCGTACTGCATGCGATGGGCCACCAGGTAGCCCCCGATGCCCCGCCGCTGCCAGGCCGGCTCGACCACCAGCCGCGACAGGTAGGCCAGGCGCCCCGGGGGCACCAGGCCCGCGGGCCGCACGTTCCGGAGGAGCTGCTCCAGGTAGGGCGAGGCCGGCGGGGCGGGGTCGTCGATGAGCTGGAGCCGCGCCGCCGCGATCAGCTGCCCGTCTCGCGACACGAGCCAGTGCAGCGCGCCACGGTCGCTGGCGCTGAGGTCCAGGGTGCTGGGGCTCTCCCCGAGGTCCCCGTCCAGCGCGCGCCAGGCCCGCCACCGCAGCGCGATGAGCGGGGCGACGAGCCCGGTGGCGTCGATGTCTTCGACGACCTCCAGGGTGCAGCCGGGGGGGAGCGCGGGCGACGCCATGTCCCCCGCTATCCCGTCCAGCGCTCAGCGTTCAACCTCACAGCGGGTGGGCTCGGTCAGCGCGAGCGCGACGCGGAGCTGCTCGGGCTCCTCGCCAGGGTTGAGATACCATTCAAATCGGTGAGATGATGTCACAGCCACCCTCTGCGTCTGAAGTACGTCAGCAGCGCCCCCGCGATGAGGACCATCACCCCCAGCAGCGCGGGGTAGGCCCACGGCCACTCCAGCTCGGGCATCCAGGCGAAGTTCATCCCATACAGACCCGCGAGGAAGGACAGCGGCAGGAAGATGGTCGCCGCGATGGTGAGCATCTGGTTGATCTCGTTCAGCCGCTGCCCGGCGATGGCCAGGTGGGTGTCCAGCAGGGCGCCGACCGCGTCGCGGCTGGCCTCAAGCTGCTCGGAGACCTGGTGCACGTGATCGGTGAGGTCCCGCAGGAAGAGCTGGGTCTCGGCGGTCACCAGCCCCCCGCCGCGCTGGAGCGCGCCGATGGTCGTGATGAGGGGCATCAGCATCTTGCGCACCAGGCGCAGGTCCTCCCGGATGAGGTGCACCCGGAGCGGCAGCTCGTCGGGGTCGCCCAGCAGGGCCTCCTGCTCCAGGGCCTCGACCTCGTCGCTCAGGGTGTCCAGCACGTCGAAGTAGCGGTCCACCAGGCCGTCGATCAGGGCGTAGGCCAGGTAGTCCGCCCCCATCTGGCGCGCGCGCCCCCGCCCGACCCGCACCCGCTCCCGCACCGCCTCGAAGGCGTCGCCCGCGCTCTCCTGGAAGGTCAGCACCCAGCCCCTCCCCAGCAGCACGCAGATCTGCTCCGAGCGCACGTCGAAGCGGGTGATCTCGGCCTGCTCCACCCGGAGGAGCTGGAGGTGCTTGGCGATGAGGAAGAGGTGGTCGGGGTAGTCCTCGGCCTTGGGGCGGGAGTGGGGGTTCAGCACGTCCTCGATCACGAGGGGGTGCAGCCCGAAGCGCTGCCCCAGCTCGCTGACGGTGGCGACGTCGTGTACGCCGTCGACGTCGATCCAGCGCACCGCGGGGCCATCGGGGCCCGGCGGGGTGGCCGCCTCCAGCCCGATCCGTTCGGTCAGCCCCTCGGGACCGTAGTCCGTGACGGTGATCCGGATCTCCTCGACGCGGTCCTCGCCCATGTAGATCGCGGTCCCCGGGGCCAGCCCGCCGTCCTTCTTCCGCCTGCGCTCTCGCATGAGGCCTCCGTCTCGCGCTTCGATGGGGATCTATCCCGTGATCCCGCGTTGCCGCGACCGGCGCGCTGCGCTATCGGTGCGGTCCACTCCCACAACGGAAGAAAACCATGGGCCTTTGGGATTTCATCACCAGCCTGTTCGGCGGCGGCGCGAAGATGGCGCTCGAGCTGGACGCGAGCGAGGTGCCGGTCGGCGGCATCCTCTCCGGCCGCGCCATCCTCACCGGGGCCCCCAAGCCCTACCCGGTCACCGCGGTCAAGGTGCAGCTCCTCTACGTGCACACGCAGGCCAAGGAGGACAGCCCGATCCCCGAGATCGACGTGCGCGTGATGCTCGACAACACCATCGCCAACAACGACAGCCTGGGGGCCAACGAGGAGAAGGCGTACAGCTTCACCTTCCAGATCCCCAACGGCACCGAGCCGAGCGCCCACAACGTCTCCTACACCGTGCAGGTGCTGGCGGACATCCCCGGGATCAGGGACCCCACCGCCAAGAAGGACCTCAAGGTCCGCGAGGCCGACGAGAACGCCGGGACCACCAGCCTCGACGCCATCTATGAGCGCTGGCCTGCCCTGCGCGGCACCCAGGAGGACCCGCTGGTCGACGCCCTCCGCGACATGCGCTGGGCCCACTCGGACTACGACGAGACCAAGGATCTGCTCATCGCCGAGCCCATCGTCGCCCGCTTCATGCGGGAGGGCAGCCCTCGGGTGAAGCGCGCCGCGCTGGAGACCTGGGCCAGCATCCTGGGTGACCGGGCCCGCAAGGAGAACCTCAAGACCCTGGAGGCCATCCTCAAGTCCCCGGACGCCGACGAGGACCTGATCGTCGCGGGCCTGGACGCCGCGGCCAAGTTCGCCTCGGCGGGCGGCATCAAGCTCCTGGAGCCCTTCGCCACCCACACCAGCGACAAGGTGCGCGAGCAGGTGGCCGACAGCCTCCAGTACCAGGGCGGCGAGAACAAGGACAAGCGGCGCCTGCTGGAGTCGATGCTCAACGACAGCATGCCCCACGTCCGCGCCAAGGCGATCAAGGGCCTGGACGACTTCACAGAGGACAAGGCCCTGGTCCACAAGATCGCGGGCATCGGCCGCGCCGAGACCGCCGCCGAGCCCCAGGAGGCCGTGCTCAGCGCCATGCGCAGCGCCTTCTACAACGGCTCCCCCGATGTGGCGCTGGAGGTCTTCGACCTGCTCAGCCAGAGCCCCCACGCCAACGTGCGCGAGGAGGCCGCCAACTCCATCCAGTTCGCCTTCGGGTACGTGGACGGCAGCGCGGTGGTCCTGCGCCTGCTCGCCGACGCCAACGAGGGCGTGCGCGAGAAGATGGCCTACGAGGTCCAGAACTTCGGCGAGGAGCACGCCCCGAAGTTCAAGGATCCCCTCAAGAACCTGGCGGACAACGACCCGGTCGACAAGGTCCGCACCGCCGCGATCAACGCGCTCCAGAAGGCCATGACCAAGGAGGAGGTCGTGGCCTACTACCGCCACCTCATGGCCACCGAGCCCACCGAGGCGGTGCTGCGGGGCGTGGTCCACGGCTGCAAGTTCGAGATGGACCCTGAGTACAAGGCCATCCTCAAGGACCTCGGCACCTGCGACTTCCCCCGGGTGGCCAAGGAGGCCCGGGACGGCTTCGAGTTCAGCTACGACTGAGTCGGCGCCCACTCGGCGTGGAAGCCGATGGGCACCCGCCCCGGGAGCGGCACGCGCGCGATCGGGGCTTCGGAGGGCAGCCGGGCGTCGAGCACCACCAGCTCGGTGTCCCGGCTGCCTTCCTGCCGTACGAAGGTGAGCAGCCAGCCGTCGTCCTCCTCGGTCGCGCCGGGGCGGGGGGCGAAGGCCGTCTCGCCGCCGAAGCGGCCGTCTCCCCAGGGGTGGGGCTCGGCGCGACCGGTCTCCAGGTCCACCTTCATCACCGCGTCGAACAGCAGGCGGGGGCGCCGCGCGAAGCGCTGGAGATAGGCGTAGCGCTGTCGCACGCCGAGACATGTATCATTGATGCGTGGAAACTCGGCGGGTGTGTCGTCGAGCTGCTGCTCGGTGATCCGGCCCGTGGTGAGGTTCATGCGCCACCGCACCAGGTGCGGCTCCAGCCGCAGGAAGTAGAGGCGTGGGATCTCAGCGTCCTCGGCGTGGGGCAGGCGGGGGATGGGATCCGCCACCCGGCAGGCGTGGAGCACCACCTCGTCGCCCTCCTCCCAGGCGTTCACGGTGTGGTAGATGTAGCAGGGATCCACCTCGAACCAGCGGATGTCGCCCCCCCGGCGGGGGATGACCCCGAAGCGGGTCGGCTGTCGCGTGTCAAATGTGACAACGCGCCGCCCCTGCGACAGCTTGTCCTGGCGCCAGCACATCGGCAGGTCGATGAGCACGCTGTAGCGCTCGGTGATGGCCAGATCGTGCAGCAGGCGGGGGCCGCTGAGGTCGACGTCCTGAAGGCAGACCACCCGCCCGCTGGCGTCCACCACGCCGTAGCGCAGGTAGGGGGCCTGGTACACGTCGAAGTCCATGAACACCAGCTCGCCGGTGCGGGGGTCGACCTTGGGGTGGCTGGCGAGGCCGCTGCGCAGGGTGCCGCCGAAGTCCATGGGCCCGAGGGTGGTGGCATCCCTCAAACTTACGCTGTAAGGCTGGCCACCCAGCCACCACGTCGCCAGCAATCGGCCGTTCCAGAAGGTGAGGTCGGTGTTGGCGGTGTCCTTGTCCGGGTGGGGCAGGTCGCGGCGGATGGGCGCCAGGAGCCCCGGCCAGAGGGCCTCGCCGGCCTGCTCCTCGGCGGCCAGATCGCGGGTGCGGACCCAGCGGCGGTGGTAGCGGGCCTCGCCGCCCTCGATGCGCAGGGCGTGGACCATGCCGTCGCCGTCGAACCAGTGGTACGGACCCGGCGGGGCGAAGCGGGGGTTGGGCGCGACCTGGGCGTAGACGCCCTCCAGCCCCTCGGGCAGCGCGCCGTGGATGGGCAGCGGCCCGCTGTCGGGCAGCTCCTCCGCGACGGGCTCGAACAGGTCGCGGGTGTAGTCGTCGGCGTTGGTGAGGGTGGTGCGGCGCAAGGGCTCCTCCGTATCGGGGAGGATAGCCGCTGGTGAGCGCGGTATCCTCGCATCATGCATGAGGTCTACGTCATCGGGGTCGGCGCCACCGCGTTCGGGAAGTGGCCGGACCGGGGGTTTCGCGCGCTGGCCCGCGAGGCCGTCACCGCCGCGCTGGCCGACGCGCGGCTCCCCTCGCCCGGGGCGCTGGGCGGGGCGTGGTTCGGCAACTGCGGGATGAGCTGGTGGGGGCAGCACAACGTGCGCGGCCAGGGGGTGCTCGCCCCCCTCAAGGCGGACGGAACGCTGCCCCGTGACCTGCCCATCGCCAACGTCGAGGGCGGCTGCGCCACAGGGAGCCTGGCGCTGGCGGGGGCGGTCAACGCCGTGCGCGCCGAGGGCGGCGCGGCGCTCGCGGTCGGGGTGGAGAAGACCCTGATGCCCCACGACCCGGCGGGCATGTTCAACCTGTTCGCCCACGGCATCGATCAGCGGCACCCCGACGAGTGGCAGGCGGCCCTGACCGAGCAGGCTGCGGCCCACAGGCTGGGCTGGTCACCGCACCCCCAGCGTGTGGTGTTCCTCGACATCCACGCCCTGCGGGCACGGCGGCACATGCAGCGCTACGGCACGTCCCCCGAGGCGCTGGCCCGGATCGCCGCCCGCGCCCACGCCAACGGCGCAGCCAACCCCCGGGCGCGGCTGCGGTTCACCCTCTCTCCCGAGGACGTGCTGGCGGACAAGCCCGTGGTGGCGCCGTTCACCCGGGCGATGTGCGCCCCGCTCTCCGACGGCGCGGCGGCGGCGGTGGTGTGCGACGGGGACACCCTGGCGACCCTGCCGGATGCGGTGCGCAGGCGGGCGCTGCGGGTGCGGGCCCTCGCGCTGGCCGGGGGCGCGCCCCGGGACCTCGACGCGCCCGGCGTCATCGACGCCGCCGCCGCCCGCGCCTGGGCCCGCGCCGGCCTGGGCCCCGGGGACATCGACGTCGTCGAGGTGCACGACGCCACGGCGTTCTGCGAGATCGAGGCGGTGGAGGCCCTGGGCTTCTGCGCCCCCGGGGAGGGGGCGGCGCTCTGCGGCAGCGCGGCCTCTTCCGTCGGCGGCGCGCTGCCCGTCAACCCCTCCGGCGGGCTGGTGAGCTGCGGCCACCCCCTGGCCGCGACCGGGCTGGGCATGGTGTACGAGCTGGCCCTCCAGCTCCGCGCGGAGGCCGGGCCGCGACAGGTGGCCGGGGCAAGGATCGGCCTCGCGGAGAACGCCGGGGGCAGCGTGGGCGTCGATGAAGCCCTCTGTGCGGTGCTGATCGTCGAAGCTGTGGGATGATGGTCCCACCCCGACGACCTCCGGTGACACCATGCCCCTCCGCCTCGGCGCCGCCAGCGCGAAAGACCCCGCACTTCGAACCTTCCTGGAGACCCGAGGCGACCCCGACGGCCCGCCCTGCAGCCTCGCGCGGGACGGCGCCAGCCCCACCCTGCCCTGCGACGACGCGGACCTGCGCCGCCTCTTCAAGGCCCTGGTGCGCTTCCACTATGACGAGATGACTTACAACCCCCGCTTCGGGGGAGAAGACCTCGCCTTCCTGCTGATGCGCCCCAACCCGCTGCTGACCCGGTCCAGCGCGGCGGACCCCGATCTGCTGGAGCGGCTGGCCGCCGCCCTCACCGCGCCGACGGAGGAGGGGCCGGACGTCCACCTGTTCGCCCAGGACGCGGGCGTGCCCAGCCCGTGGATCGCGCTGCGCCACGACCTGTCCCCCGAGCTCCACGTCCTCGCCGAGCGCCTGGCCCAGGAGAACCCCTGGCACGTCGAGCCCCAGGCCGACGCGCTGCTGGCCCGGATCCAGCCCCGGCTGACCCGGACGGTGCCCGAGGGGACCCGCTTCTTCCGGGCCCGCGTCGGGCACGCGGGGCTGGAGCAGGCCGAGGTGATGGAGCCCTGGAACGCTTCGGGGCAGTTCGAGCCCTACCGCGCCGCCGAGCTGAGCGCGGCGCCCCCACCCCACGCCCACGCGGGGCGCCTCAACCGGGCTGGCGAGTCCTGTCTGTATGTGTCGACCGACCGCGAGACCGCCATCGCCGAGTCACACCCGGTGCCCGGCCAGAAGGTCTCCCTGGGCTGCTTCGAAACCAGACGCGCGCTGACGATCGCCGAGCTGGCGGAGGCCGACATCCTCGACCACTTCCACAGCGACGAAGGCCTCGCCGAGCTGCTGCTGATCCGCACGCTGAACCAGGTCGTCGCGCGTCCCCTGCGGCGCCGCTCGGAGATCCTCCGGGTCAGCGGGGGCATCACGGTGACCCAGCTCGTGGCGGAGCGCCTGCGCCGGGCGGGCTTCGACGGCATCTCCTACGACAGCCTCATGGGCACGGGCCGCACGATGGTGGTCTTCGAACCGCAGGACCTCTGCTACATCGACCGGGACGCGGCGGTGCTCTCGGTGCGCGGGGTGCGCTACATGACCGACGACCTGCCCATCATCCCGCCGCGGCGCAGCGCGATGGTCCCGGCTTAGCGGCGACGGGAGCCCAGAAGCATCAGCGGGCCCCGTTGGCCTCGCTCCAGGGCTCCCCGGGCTTGCGCAGGTGCTTCACCGTCCCCAGGTCGCTGAGGTCCAGCTCGGCGGCGTCGCCCAGGGCCCAGCGTTCATAGAACGCGGCGTCCTCGCGGGTCTCGACGTGCCGCTTCGTGGCGCCGCCGTCGGTCCAGGCGAAGGTGACGCTGTAGGACTGCTCGGTCAGCGCGCGCTCCAGGTCGGAGGCGGGGGCCAGCGCGGGCCACCGGGGCGCGTCATCCACGCCCTCGGCGCTCTGGCTGGAGACGGGCGCCCAGCGCCAGGTGGTGAATTGACACAGCTCGCCGTAGACCGGCTCCTCCCTGTAGCGCATCTCCATGCGACAGTCCTCCTCCTCCTCCTCGCAGTACACCGTCACGTCCTCGCAGGCCTCGTCGTCAGGGCCGGCGCCGGGCTCCTGGACGAGGCACTCCTCCTGGATGCCGCAGGCCATAAGCACCGTCGCGGGGACACAGACGCGCTCCTCGCCGACCGGGATCTTCTCGATGCCTCTCTGATTCTTGCGACAATTCCGTATCGCGTCGACGCCGGGGACGCCGTCCTGCCCGTGGGTCGGCATCACTGCGGCGGGGCGGCCCTCCAGCTCGTCCCGCCACCCCTCCGCGGTAGCCTCGGTGAAGCGCTCGAGGTGGACGGTGCGGGACCACTGCTTCGTGGTGACCTGGGCGCGGACCGGGCGGCTCTGGCGGCTCCTCCACAGCGCCCCGCCGCTGCAGGCGCTCAGGCTGCCGAGGAGGAGGAGGGCCAGCGGCAGCCCGCGGCAGCCGCCGTGGGTGCCTTCGATGATCCGCCTGCGCTCACCCATCACCGCTCTCCTTCCTGGCGGGCTGATCCGGATCGCCGCGTTCCCGCTTCGTCACCGATCGGGGACAGCGTGGCGGGCGCGAACACGTTAGCAGCCCAACTCTCCCCTGGAGGTTTGCATGTTCAAGACCGACCGCATCCTGTTCCCCCTGGACTACTCCAACGTCTCCCGCGCCGCGCTCTCGCTGGCGCTCCAGATCGCTGACCGGCACGGCTCCGAGCTGTTCATGCTGCATGTGCAGAAGGACCTCGACCGCGAGCTGCAGCGGCGCATCGTCTATGCCCCCGACGAGTCGGCGGTCGAGGACGCGATCGCCGCCGAGGAGCAGGGCCTGCGTGAGGCGCTGGATCTGGAGATCCAGCGCGCGGCCGACGTGGGGGTCACCCTCCGCCGGCCCCACACCCACCTCATCGTGACCGGCGGCGAGCCGCTGGAGGTGGTGCTCCAGCTCATCGAAGAGGAGCAGATCGACCTCGTCGTGACGGGCACCCACGGCCCCAAGGGTGTGCTGGGCTGGCTCCGCGGCTCGGTGTCCCAGCAGCTCGTCGACAAGGCGCCCTGCTCGGTGTTTGTGGTGAAGCCGCAGGGTTACCCCTACTTGCGGGACTGAGCGCACGACAGACAGTGCCCCCGAAGCGCGCGGGGAGGGGTACACTTGAGGCATGGACTTCTCCCCCTCCACGTTGTTCGCCGGCATCGTCTTCGGGCTCATCGGCCTGGGGGCGTGGCGGTACGGTCGCAAACAGCAGAGCGCCCGCCACATGCTCGTCGGCGCGGCGCTGATCGGCTTCTGCTACGTCGTCCCGGACGGCTGGGTGCAGTGGCTCGTGGGCGCGGTGCTGGTGGGCCTGCTGTTCTTCCCGCAGGTGGGGTGAGCGGCCCCCCTCGCGCGAGGGGCCGCGTCCTCCCCTACTCGTCCTCGTGGAGGTCCTCCACCCGCGCGCCCTCACGATGGGCCTGTGCGGCGGCGGTGTTGGCCTCCGTGTTGTACTGCGCGATGAGGCTGATCCAGCTCAGCAGCAGCTCGCGCTCCTGCGGGTCGCCTTGACCACGCACGATGCGCTGGAGGCCGCGATCGATGGTGGTGAGGTGCTCCAGCGCCTTGTCGATGGTCTCGCGCGGCGTGGGGCCCTCCTCCTCGGTGGGCTGGTCCAGGGCGTCCTTCAGGGAGAGGTCCAGGTCGGCCACCACGGCGTCGGCGGCGGACTGGAGCGCGGCCTGGGTGGCGTGCTCCTTGTTCTCGTGGTCGGCGGCCTTGACCATCTCCTGGACGGCGGTCGCGGCCAGCACGCCGGTGACCTCGTCGATCACCGGGCTCATCTCGGCCTCCAGGGCCTCGCGGTAGACCGGCAGGGCGTCGAGGATGGTCTGGGTGGCGGCGACCGCGATGTCCGGCGCGCCGTCGACCACGACCCCGCGCAGAGCGTCGGAGGCCTGCGGCACGGCCTCGACGGCGGCCCCGGTGGCGGCGTAGGCCAGCCCCTCGGGGTCCAGCAGGCGGTTGAGCTGGGACGCGGCCCAGGCGAGGTACCCGCCGATGAGCAGGCAGGCCACGACCCCCAGGAACAGGGAGCGCTGGTTGGCCTCCCGCGCGGCGGCCAGGTCGGCTTCGAGGATGCGCTCGACCTCGGCGAGCGCCTGTTGGGCGTTCTGATCGGACATGGCTCAGCCCCCCTCGTTCATGCGGGTGTTCAGCAGCTCGATGAACAGGGAGAGGGTGTCCTCGGGGGAGACCTCGCCCCTCTCGCCGCGCTCGCTGGCGGCCTGCTGACCCAGCACGACGACCGACTCGTTGATCGACTGGAGGACGTGGATGTGCTCGGCGAAGATGCCGTCGAGCTGCTCCTGGGCCCAGACCCGCGCGCTGGCCTGGAGCCGACGGAGCAGGTCGTCGTAGAGGGCGCTGTCCTTGGAGAGGTCGGGCAGCTTCGCGCGCAGCGCCGCATCCTGCTCGGCCAGCGCGGCGGCGAAGTCCCGGTCCAGGGACTCCTGCATGCGCTTGGACATGTTCTTCTCGAAGATGGCCGCCTCCGCGGAGAGACGCTCCCCGAGCCTGGGCAGCAGGTTCTCCGCCTCCTTGGCCATCGCCGCAGAGATCGCGGGCAGCGCGTCCTCCGCGACCTTGTCCAGCTCCGCGGAGACCAGCGGCCACACCGTGGTGGCGGCGTGCTCCTGGAGGTTCGCCATGAGCGCCTCCTGGTCGAAGTTGTGGACCAGGTTCCAGGTGCTCAACCCGAAGGTCCCGATCATCAGCAGGACCACGGCGGTCACACCCAGCCGGATTCGTCCCCCCCGCGCGCGTTCTTCTGCGATCTCTGCCAGCAATTGTCTGGCACGGTCTGCCTCGGACATGACCACTCCTTCATCATGGAGCCTCCCCTGGATGGGGGTGATGGCCGCGCGGGGTGGGGCCGCGGGGCCGCCCGATGTCCAGGGATCCGGCGCCTTCATTGGCGTGATGGAGCCTGCTTCCCAGGCTCGGGCAGATCATACCAGAGTCCCCTCCCCCGGCGACCGCCGCCGTGCCGGCCGGCGCGCAGAGTTACATTCCCCCCCGAGCCACCACGGGATCCGGTATGCCCTACGTCATCATCGCCGCTATCGCCCTCGTCATCGGCCTCGTCGTCGGGAGCGCGGGTCCGCGCGCCGAGCTGCGCGCGCTGGAGGACCGGCTCGCCGAGGCCGAGGCCCAGGAGTGCAAGCCCGCGGTGGGCAGCGAGCTGGCCGCGCTGCTCACGGCTGGCGCGCGCGGCGGACGCGGGGCCCCTCGCCCCCCGGATGACCCCCGCGCCGAGGCCGACCGGCTCGCCCGGGAGAACCCGGAGATCGCCCGTGACCTGGAGGATATCGACGCCCGGCGTGACGAGGCCCGGTCGCAGATGCGCGAGGATCTGCAGGACGCCGCGCAGGACGACGAGGGCCTGACCGCTGCACGCACCGTGCTGGAGCTGCGCCGGGCCCAGGCACGCGCCGCGCTCGTCGAGCGGGCCAACCCCGATGGCGCCCAGCTTGACGAGATCGACGCGGCGGTGGCCGACATGAACGACGCGCTCTACGCCCTTGCGGACGACATCGTCGTCATGCTCAACGAGGGCCAGGAGCCCACCCGCCGCGACGCGATGGTGTTCGCCGCTGACGCGCTGGACACGATGATCGTGGCCGAGGACCGCATCACGGGAGCCCTGGACGCGGACCAGCTCGAGGCCCTGGAGGACGGCTCGGTCGACCCCTTCTCCTACGTCGACCCCGGGCTGGTGGACGTGCTCTCCGGGCTGGCGCAGGAGTGAGCCGGACCTCGCTGCGCGACAGCGCCGTCGTCGCCCGCTTCCAGCTCGCCCGCGCGCTGCGGACGCGCTCGGCGCTCACCCTCTGCGCCCTCTATGGTCTGGTCGCTGGGGGCAGCGCCTTCGGCTTCACCCGCATCCTCAAGGTGCTGGAGGAGCAGACCGCGAAGATCCTGCGCGTGCCGGTCACCGACCGCCCCGGGGCCATGCTGGACGCGGTCAAGCAGGACCCCGACTTCCAGAAGATGATGAGCGAGCTGATCGGGGATCCCGGCCTCCTGGACTGGGCGATGGACCTGCCCTTCCTGACGGTGACCAGCTTCTGGACGGGGCTGTTGACCCTGCCGTTCATCGCCGCCGCGGTGGGCGCCGAGGCCATCGCGCCGGACGTGCGGGACCGCTCGCTGCGCTTCGAGCTGCTGCGCACCGGGCGGCTGGAGATCCTGGCCGGCCGCTTCGGGGGGCAGAGCCTGCTGCTGGCGGTGGGCGGGCTGGTGTCCGTGGTGGCGGTCTGGGGGGTCGCGATGACCGCGATGGTCGGCAACCCGCCGCTGCGGCAGCTCACCACCCTGCTGATCATGGGCCCGCGGTTGTGGTTCTGGTCGCTGCCCTTCCTGGGGATCGGGCTGGCCTGCTCGCAGCTCACCGCCAACGTGAACCTGGCCCGGGTGATGGCGCTGGGCCTCACCGCAGGCACCTGGACCGCGTTCGGGGTCATCGAGTACTGGCTGGAGCGGGAGCCGGCGCTGTGGATGGAGCTGGTGCGCCCGCTGCTGCCCCAGGCCTGGGCCTGGTCGCTGTGGGGGCCGGGGTGGCGGTGGGCAGAGCCCGCCCTGGTGCTGCTGTCCCTGGCGATGGTGTTCATGGTCGCGGGCTACCCCCGCTTCGTGAGGCGGAACCTGTGAGCGACGCGCTGGTCATCGAGGACGTCCGCAAGCGCTACGGGCTGCGCGGGCCCTGGGCCCTGGACGGGCTGAGCTGCTCTGTGCCCACTGGCAGCATCTGCGGGCTGATCGGGCCGAACGGCGCGGGCAAGACCACGCTGTTCTCGGTGATCTGCGGGTTCCTGCCTGCCGACAGCGGCCGGGTGGACGTGCTGGGGGCGGGCGTGTTCGACCCCTGGGTTCACAAGGCGCGCCTCGGCGCGCTCCCCCAGGACGCCCTGCTGCCCGACCGCTCGACCTGCCGGGACTTCCTGCGGTTCATGGGGATGCTTCAGGGCATGACGGGCGTCGAGGCCCGCTCGGCGACCGAAGATGCCCTTATGAAGGTTGATCTCCGTGAGCGTGCGGACATGGTCATCGCCAACCTGTCGCATGGTATGCGACGCCGACTGTCGACAGCGTCCGCGCTGCTGGGCACCCCCGAGCTGGTGCTGCTCGACGAGCCCACCGCCGGGCTGGACCCCGTCCAGGCCCGCCAGCTCCGCCACCAGCTCGTCGCGCTGCGCGGGCAGACCACGCTGGTCATCTCCAGCCACAACCTGGCAGAGCTGGAGCGCATCTGCGACCACGTCATCTTCATCGAGGCCGGCCGGTGCCTGCGCCAGGGCAGCCTGGACGCCCTGACCCGCGCAGGGCAGACCCTGCGGTGGGGCCTGGGTCCGGGCCCAGTGCCTCTGGACGCGCTTCACGCGGCGCTACCGGAGCACCGCTTCACCCTGGAGGAGATCGAGGGCGCCCGGACCCTGTCGCACCACGCTCCCCTCTCCGCGGACGTCGACGCCGCGACCCTCGTGGTGATGGGCGCCCTGGCCCAGGCCGGCGTCCCCCTGCGGGACCTTCGTCGCGGCCAGAGCCTGGAGGAGAGCTACATCGAGGGGCGGGGGTAGCGCCTACCCCTCCTCGTCGAAGCGCAGGGCGGGGGCGGTGCGCGCGGCCATCGCCTCGTCAAAGGAGAGCCGGGCCACCGGGGCCGGCTCCAGCCGGGCGGCGTGCTCGTCCAGCAGGCGGCGCAGCTCGGCGCGGGTGGCCTCGAAGGCGGGCTCCTGCCCGAGATCATGGGTCTCCAGGGGATCCCTGGAGAGATCGAAGAGCTGCTCGACCGGGTCGTCCCGGTAGGTGATCCATTTGAGGTCCGGGGTGCGCACGGCGCGGCCCTCCACCGAGCACTCCAGGACCAGATGCGAGCGCCAGATGCCCCCCCGACCGTCCACCAGCGGCACCAGGCTCAGGCCCCGCGCCCCCGGCATCGGGGGCACGCCGGCCAGCTCGCAGAGGGTGGGCGCCAGATCCAGCCCCGACACCAGCCGCCGCTGGTCCACCGCGCCCTCGGCCCACTGGCCGGGCCACGACAGGACGAGCGGCACGCGGGCAGCGTCCTCGTAGAGCACGCTCTTGCCGGTGAGACCCTGGCGCCCGAGCTGGTCGCCGTGGTCGCCGGACAGGATGACGACGGTGTTGTCCGCCTCGGGGTGCTCGGCGATGGCGTCCAGCAGGAGCCCCACCACGCCGTCAGCCATCTCCACCTGTCGCTGATATGCCCAGAGGAACGAGCGCCATTGCCAGCCCCGCCACTTCTGTCGCATGCCCCAGCCGCGCTTGATACGTTTCACCAGGGCCGGCTCCACCCGAGGCACCCGCATGTTCTCCGGCAGCGGGGTCACCTCCTCGCGGGCCAGGCCAGGGTCGGGCACCTCCTCCCGGTCCCGGGCCATGCCCAGCCAATGGCAGGTGTCGTGGGGGTTGAGCAGGCCGACCATCAGGAGGAACGGCTGGCCGGGCTTGCGGTTGCGCAGCCAGCCCACCGCCGAGAGCGCCGTGGCCAGGTCGCCGTGCTCCCCCAGCAGGGAGCCCTCGTGCAGCACCTCGAAAGCGCGGTTCACCGGGCGGCCCAGGATGTGCCACTTCCCGACGTGGCAGCTCTCGTAGCCGGCGCGCTCCCGGAGCCAGGCGCCGATGTCGGGCAGCCCCTCCCGCAGGCGCAGACCGTTGAGCATCACGCCGTTCTCCGAGCCCGGTCGGCCCGTCATCCAGGCCGCGCGGGAGGGCGAGCAGGCCGGGTCCGAGGCGAAGGAGAGGTGGAAGTCGGTGCCCGCCACGGCCAGGCGGTCGATGTTCGGGGTCTTCACCCAGCGCTCGCCGTGCACCCCCAGCGTGCCCCAGTGCGCCTGATCCAGGTTGATGAAGACGATGTTCGGGCGACGGCCCCGCCCCCGCAGGGCGCGCGCGCGCCGGGGCCCCACCGCGAGGCCAGCGGCCGCCGCGCCCAGGAACACGCGCCGGGTGGGTCCGCTCATGTCGGCTCCTCGGCGACCAGCAGCCGCCCCACGCTGGCCACGAGCAGCACACGGCCGTCCTCGTCCACCCAGTAGAACACCGGGGGCGCGGCCACGCCCACCCGCCGGTAGCCCATGAGCCAGCGGGTCCCGCTCCCGGTCTCCCACACCGCCGCCCCCTCGAACAGCAGCCGCTGCTCCGGCCGCCGCACCACCAGCTCCTCCAGCATCTCGAAGCGCAGGCCCTGCTCGCCCACTTCGGGGATGCGCTGGACCGCCTCCATCAGGGACCAGGAGCTGCACGTCGGTGTCGCGCCGGGCGGGCTGCGGAGCGTCAGGTGGGTGAGCGGCTCGGGGTCGCCAGCGGCGTCGAGGGTGACCGTGTCCACCGTCCAGTCCTGGACCGTCCCCAGGGGATCGACGGCGCAGCGCATCGCGGCGCGGGTGAGCTGGGCGCCCCGGATCAGGGTCAGGCGCTGCTCCACGTCCAGGGTGAAGCCCCCATCAGGGGCCGGCTGGCGGGTCAGGGTGAGCCAGCCGGCCTCGTCGACCCCCATGTGCTCGACGGCGTAGCGCAGGCGGTGGATGCGCCACCGCTGCACCCAGGCGCCGAATGGGTCGAGCGGGCCGTCCGGGAGGGGCCCGCGGACCAGAGCATCCTCAAAGCCGCGCAGGGACCAGTGGGGGGCGCTCATCCAGCTCCAAGGTTCATCCGACCTCCAAGGTATCCGGCCGCTGGAGCGCCCGCGCGGCCTCCCGCAGAACCTTGACCAGCCGCACGACCCCGTCGATGCGCTCCCCCATGCTCGCCCCGTCCACCCCGCCGTAGACCAGCACCACCGCTTCGTGGGTGACCTGGGAGCCCGGGTGGCCGTGGACCACCTCCAGCAGCGGGCCGTGCAGCCCCTCGTGCGACAGCAGCGCGCGGGTCTCGTCAGGGTCGGAGGCGTAGACGTCGACGAGGCTGCGCAGCACCGGATCGTGGAGCGTCACCCGCCAGGGTGAGCCGCCGCGCCCGGTGCCCTCCCGCACGACGTGCAGCCCCGCCGGCATCGGGTGGTCCAGCTCGCCCCGGATCACCGTGACCAGCCGGGTGTCGCTGCTGAAGCGCTCGGTGACCCGCACCTGCAGGGTCACGCCGTCGATGACCCCGCGCAGCACGGGCGCGAGGGCGTCGCCGTCGGTGAAGCTCAGGGTAAGCCCCCGCTCCCGGGCCACCGCGCGCCAGCCCACCGCGAAGCCCTCGCTCAGCACCTGGGCCAGCCAGGCGACGGCCACGATCAGCGCCTGCGGGTCGCAGCGGGGGTCGCGGGTCAGGGGGCCGGCGAGCAGGCGCACCTCCCCCTCGTCCACCTGCAGGGCCCGCTTGAAGGGCGCCAGGTCCCACAGCGCGCGCCGGACGTCCTGGCTCTGGAGCAGGCGCCCGACCCGGCGCCGCAGCGGCGCGTCGATGTGGAAGTGCAGCCCCAGCGAGGATCCGTCCGAGAGCCCCTGCCCGAACAGGGCGTGGTAGAGGCCCAGGGGGCGGATGCGCAAGCCGCGGACCGCGACCTCCGGGTGCCGGGCGAGTACCAGGACCCGGCCGCCGGGCTCGACCCGCACCCGCGCGCGCTCCAAAGCGCCACCCCACACCCCCTCCCGCTCCAGGACGAGGCCCAGGCTCTGCGCGGCGTCGCTCCATCGACCCATGACCGCCTCCTGCGGGCCGGGTCCAGCATACCGTTGCAGCCAGCGAATCAAGGGCTCGGTTTTCTGGCGCGCCAGAGCCCGACCGCCAGCCACAGGCCCCAGAGCGCCATGAACCCGTAGAGGATCGCGAACGCCGCGTTGACGGTGACGCAGCCCTCCTGGATGGCCGGGATCGCCGGGTGCTGCGCGGCGACGCGCTGGGGGTCGAGGCGGGCGGACGCGGCGAAGGTCAGCCCATGCTCGCGGTAGAACGGCACCTTGGCGGGGTCCACCGACCGGCCGGGCGGCGGCGCGGGGACGTCCAGCGCGACGGACTCATCGGTGCGCAGGTTGTAGGCGTCCACCCCGGGCAGCTCGGGGTAGCCGGAGTAGACCCAGTCCCCGGACTGGAACTGGGCCAGGTTGAGGAGCCCGCCGCTGACGACGTGCTGGCCGCACACCGGCCGCAGCGGCGGGGGCCCGAACTTCACCCGCACCACCGAGATCGCCCCCGACGGCGTGATGAGGAAGGCCCGGTGATCGTCGATGCGGTGGAGCGCGATGTCGTCCTGGCCGAACAGGGGGAGCCGCGCGCCGCCCACCCGGGCGCTCTCCGCGTTCAGCCGCAGACCCACGTTGAGCCCCGCGCAGAGCGCGGTCAACGCCAGGGCGAGCGCCACCCACAAGCCGAGCGCGGGGCGCTTCACGGTGAGGCCTGCTCCCCCTCCATCACCGCGAGGTAGAAGTCGTCCATGAAGGCGTTGAGCATGTGGGGGTACTCCAGCACGAACACCCCCTCGCCCCGATCGAAGAAGTCGAACCGGCCGCTGCCCAGGGCGCGGTCCAGCGCCTTGGGGCCCGGGGCACCGGCGCTGCGCAGCGCCTCGGAGAGGGCCCTGCGGCGCGCGCCCGGGCGCCAACCGTGCAGGGGCAGCTCAGCGTCGGGATCCGCCTGGGACAGCGCCGGGACCTGATACGCCGGCAGGCCGTCTGTCGCAAGCTGTCGCACAAATGCGACATCCTGTAGCATGTCGCTTTTTTGTCGCACCCAGACCGCGTGCGCGTTCAGGGGATGCGACACGCCCGCGTCGGTGTGTACGGCGAGCCGCACCGCGTCGGTGGCCTGGATCACCCCGAAGATGAGCTGGGTGAGGGCGTCGAGGTTCTCCTCGACCCGGGCGTTGACCGCAGGGTCGGCCTCATCTCCCAGCAGCGCCACATAGGGGCCGGCGGTGGGGATCCAGACCACCGCGTCGCCCTCTACCCGGCGGTCTCGCGCGGGCGCCCACGCCGGGTGCCAGGCGTCCAGGCCCAGGCGCAGGTGCCCGAGCTGGGGGGGGGTGCCCTGGAAGCGCCAGGCCTTGAACGCCCGCCCTGTGGACAGGCGCACCGGGCCCTCATCCGCGACCGCGAGCGCCCGCTCCAGGGCCGCTGTATCGGCGGCGTCGGGCACGCTGCGGACCGTGCGCAGGCCCGGGTCCTTGACCTTGAGGCCCTGCCACGGGCCGTCGGCCTGGGGCCAGGCGTCCACGGCCTGGACCAGCCGCCCGAGCAGCGCGGCGGGGCGGGCGGCCAGCTCGGCGTCGCACCAGATGCGGAGTTCGAGTTCGGTGGCCATGACGTTCTACTGGGTGGTGAAGACGACGTTGACCGGCTTGCCGTTGATGAGGAAGCGCTGGCCGTTGAGCATCAGTATCCCGTTGTTCACGGTGAAGCCCGGGGTGTTGATGCGCTCGGGGACCACCAGGGTCATGCGCACGACCCGCTCGGTGCCCAGGGCGTTGGCGGTGTGCTCAAGCTGCTCCAGGCCGTGCTCGATGTTCCGGCCCTTGGCCTCGGTGATGGCGTACTGGCCGTTGCGGTTGACCGCGACGACGTCCGCCGACATATGCTGCCCCTCGTTGCCGGCGCCGTTGATCAGGGTGTCGGCCTCGACGCCCATGATGACCCGGTCGACGTTGGGCCGGGACGCGGCCAGCTCGGCGGCGATGACCTCACGCTGGGCGTCGGCCTGGACGGTGGCCTCGGGCTGGCCCTGGATCTTGTTGGCGTTCTGGACGTTCTTGCGGTTGAGCCGGAACGAGCCGTCCTCCCGGGCCGCCACCTTGTTCGAAGCGTCCAGCGGGGTCTGCTCGCTGCCGGGTCGGGAGCGGGAGGGGGACTGCGTCTGGTCGCCGCCCGAGCTGCTGTGATCGCCGCCGGAGCTGCTGCTGTCGCCGCCGCCGCCCGAGCCGCCGCCGCCGTCTCCACCGCCATTCGTGCCGTGGCCCGAGCCGCTGGACGTGGTCGAGGAGCCCCCCCCGGTCGCGAAGATCTCGAACCCGCCCGCGTCGCTGAGGGAGATGGAGTTGGCCACGCCCTCCAGCTTGCCTCCGGCGGTCTCCCCGAACAGAGAGCCGGGCTGGGCCTCCACCCACTCCTTGAACATGCCGTCGAAAGCGGTGGGCTTGCGGAGGCCGTTGGCGAACATGGTCTCGGGCTCCACGGAGACCCGGATGCCGCCATTGGGGTAGTTGTTGGCGTCCAGGGCGAGGTCGTGGATGAGCCCCGCCATGTCGGTGGCCTGGCTGTCGGCCTTGACGCCCCACCAGCCGACCCCGTTGCCGCCGGTAATGGAGGCGTTGGGATCCAGGTGGACGCTGGGGTTGAAGGCGTCGGGGTTGGCGTTGACGAACGCGGCGAAGGCCGCGGGGTCGTTGATGCCGTAGGTGTCGGCGAAGTGGGCGCGCTGGGCGTCGCCCATGTAGTACTTCCAGCAGTCCTCGAAGGCGACGACCTTGGAGAAGGCGCCCTGGGCCTCCAGCGCCGCGAGCGGGATCGGGTCGCCCTGGTTGCACCACTTCGCGGGGTCGGCCCGCACGATCTCCTGGATGATCTCGAACACGGGGCGCTCGGCGTTGGCGGGGTCGGCGAGCCGGGTGTTCAGCTCGTTCATGAACTCGGCCTTCATCGAGTCGGTGATGCCGGCCGCGTCCTCGTTCATGATCTGGTTGATCTTGTTCTCGCCGACGCTGTCGCCGCGCGCCCGGGCCTCGGCCGCCGCGTCCTGGTGACCGCCCTTGCCGGTGGTGGTGCCCTCCTCGGTGACCGGGACGACCTCGGCGGACTCGACCTCGGTCTTCGCGGTGGTGGTCTCGGCCTCCGGGGTGGTCGTGACCTCGGACTCCGGCCTCGTCGTGACCTCGGACTCCGGCCTCGTCGTGACCTCGCTCTCCGGGGTGGTCGTGACCTCGCCCTCCGGCCTCGTCGTGACCTCGGACTCCGGGGTGGTCGTGACCTCGCTCTCCGGCGTCGTCGTGACCTCGGACTCCGGCGTCGTCGTGGTCTCCGCCTCCGGCGTCGTCGTGACCTCGGACTCCGGGGTGTTGTTTGTGTCGGGTGTGGTCTTGACCTCGGCCTCGGGCCGGGTGGTGTCGACCGGGACCAGCGACGCGTCTCCGTCGGGGGTGACGCTGGTCTCCGGCGTCACAGACGTCTCCGGCGTCACGGACGTCTCCGGCGTCACAGACGTCTCCGGCGTCACGGACGTCTCCGGCGTCACGGACGTCTCCGGCGTCACGGACGTCTCCGGCGTCACGGACGTCTCCGGCGTCACGGACACCTCGGGGGTGGTGCCACCGCTGTCCGGCGGAGTGAGCGCGGGCGCGTTGAGCCCCGGCACCACGGACGGGCCGCCGAACGCCTGGCTGCCCAGGCTCACGCCGGTGTTCTGGAAGCGCGTCTGGATGTTCTTGATCGCGGGGACGTTGCCCATCCCGTTGGTGACCAGGGACATCACGACAGTCTGTGCAAAGTTCTCCCAGGTGAGCTGGCCGGTGATGAGGTTGGTGACCGTATCGAATGAGACGTCGGTGCCCACGCCGATGGCGAACTGGGAGATGGGCCCGAGGTTCTGGGCCAGCGCCCCGACGCCGCCGCCGATGGCCCCGCCCAGCGCGCCGATGAGCATGGCCTGGCCGATGCCCTGGTGCCAGGGGTTGCCGTCGATCACGTTGCCGATGACCGTGGTGGCCGCCCCGGAGGCCGCGCCGACGATGGCCCCGCCGACCACGGCGCCGATGACCCCCGCCGCCGCCGCGCTGGCCCCCAGCGCCGCCGCCGCGCCGGTGACCGCGCCGACCACCAGCGGGCCGAGCACCACCGCGACCACGATGACGACCGCGATGATGAGCACCCACTTGAGCACGCTCTTCCACCGGGGCTGCACCTGCGCGGCGGCCTTGTCGGCCTCCTCGGTGATGACGCCCTCCATGTCGGTGAGCGCGCCCCGCAGCCCCTCGGTGAGGGACTCGGTGTTGGACGTCTGCCCCGCGCGGAGCTGGTCGGCCAGGCCGGAGAAGCCCTGCTCCAGCCCGTCCCCCACCTGCGCGAAGCCCTGCGCCGCGCCGTCGACCGCGGCCGTCACGCCCTGGTCGTGGCCATCCCGGACCTGCTGGAACGTCGTCCCGGCGGTGGTCTCGAGCTGGGTGAGCTGCTGGTCGGCCTGGGCCACCATGCGGTCGGCGGCCTCCATCGCGGCCTGGGCCTGCTGGTCGACCCCGGCGATGCCGGCGTCCGCCGCCGCGTTCAGCCCGTCGACGGCCTGGGCCACGCCCTGGTCGATGCCCGCGCGGAGCTGCTCGGCCGAGGCGGTGAACTGGTCGCCCGCCTGGGCGAGGCTCTCGGCGAAAGCCTCGGGCTCGGGCAGCCCCTGGCCCACGCTGTCGCGGATCTGATCCAGCGCCGAGGAGAGCTGGCCGATGGCGTCGTTGAGGCCCCCGTTGATCTGCTGGATGGCCTGGCCGGCCTGGGCGTCGATGCCCCCGCAGGCCTGCGCGCCCGCCGAGCTGAGCGCCGCGTGGGTCGCGCTCTCGTGCTGCTGAAGCCCCGATGTGGTGGCCGTCAGCGTCTGCTGGATGCCCTGACGCAGGCCCGAGGCGGCCTCGCTCGCCGCGCTGCGGGAGGACGCGGTGGTGGCGTCGAGCTGGGCGATGAGCTGGGTGTAGACCGCCTCGAGCTGCTCGCGCGCGCTGCGGGCCGTCTCGGCCACCGCCTCGATGTCGCGGCTCTTGTTCTGCATCGCCGCGTCGGCCTGGGCGTTGGCCTCGTCGATGATGCCCTGGCGGTACTGGTCGGCGACGCCCTCGGCGGCGTTGGCACGGGCTTCACACCGGTTGTCGGTGAGGTGGCCGTCCCAGAAGCTGTCGGCGCGGTTGATCTTCCGGCTGCGGTAGGTGGCCGCGCGGGTCGCCCCCAGGGCGACGGCCTCGGCCCCCACCGTGACGCCCGCCGCCCGGTAGGCCGTGTCGGCCTGGGCGTAGAGGCTCTCGATGAGGGAGACCTGGCTCTGCTCCAGGCCGTCGATGCGGGCCAGCTCGGCGGACTTGCCGCCGTCGATGCTCGCCCGCCCCGCCGCCGTGCTCGCCTCGATCGCCGCGAGGGTGTCCGCGAGCTGCTGGTCCACCGCCGCGGTGGCGGTCTGCGCGCGGGCCCCGGCCTGGGCGATCGCCTGGGCGACGTGCCCGCTGACCGCCGCCTTCTGCGCCTCGACCTGGGCCATCACCCGGCCCTTCGCGCCCTCGGCGGCCGCGCTCACCTGCGCGGAGATGGGCCCGCTGAGCGAGCCCAGCGCCCCGGCGTCACCGGCGCGCGTGCCCAGGAAGGCGTTCGCGAGGGCGGCGTCCTGGGCCTTCATCTGCTCGACGACGGCCTGGATCTCGGCCACCGCCTCGGGCGGCAGGCCCTTGGTGTCGATGCCCAGGGCGTCCAGGGAGGTGTCGCCGAAGCTCACGCCCTCACCGCTCACCGCGGGCGGGCCGGAGGCGCCGCCGCCGCCCTGCGTCGGGGCGTCCGGGGTGGGCGGCTGGACGCCGAGATCCTGCGGCGGGGCGGCGGCGGCCACCGCGTCGGCGGCCTCACCCGCGGGCTCCTGGCCGGGCTCCTGGGGCTCCTCGGAGGCCTCCTCACCTTCGCCCTCGATCTGCGCGCCGATGGCGTCCGCCTCGTCGGTCTTCTCGCCCTCGGCCCGGGTCTCTTCGGACTCCTCGCCGGTCTCGGGGGCGGTGGGCCGGACGTCCCCGGCCATGAGCTGCTCCTGGCGCTCAAGCTGGGCAGGGTCCTCTGGCGCGCCCTCCGGCGGGGGCCCCGCCGCGGTCAGGCCACCGCCGCCCTGCTCGCCGCCCTCGGGCCCGGCGTCTTCCTCCTGGTCGCCGCCCTGGAGGCGCATCTGCTCCAAGGCCCAGGCGTTGCCCATCGCGGGATCGAGCCCGCCGTCGAGGCCCTCCAGCTCGGGGCCGTCGGGGCCCCCCTGGTCCGGGCCGTAGCCGTGATCGAGATCATGTTGACCGGCGTTGCGGCGCTGGGCGTAAGCAGACATGGGGGCCCTTCAACACTGGAGTTCGATGAGGCGCACGATAGCATCGCGAGGCCGGTCCACGCGATGGAATCGGCCACTTGCGCGGGCCCCCGCGCGGGCCTACGATCCAACGGCGCGATGGCCTGTGCTGGCCGAGGAGATTCCCCGCCGATGCCCCCCGACTCCATGCCGGTGCAAGAGATCCCCGCGCGGGTGCGCGCACAGCTCCTGGGGCGCGGCGAGTGGGTCGACCCGAACGACCGCGAGCCCACCGACGGCCTGGCCCGCGCCATCCGTCAGTCCGGCGACCAGCGGCGCACCTTCGCCGCGGCGGTCGGGCTGCTGCTCACCGACGACGATCCCGCCTTGCGCGCCGGTGCGGCGGCGGTGCTCCACCTGGTGGCCGACGAGCTGGGCGCGCCCCACCTCGCCCGCCTGCTGACCGAGCACCCCGAGCGCTACCGAGGGGTCCGCCCCGCCGGCGTCACGCTGGGCGGCGAGGACATCGCCTGGACCATGCTCACCGCGATGGCCAAGGTGACCCGCCCCCAGGACCGGGACGCGGTGCACCTGCTCCGCGGCGCGGTCACCGAACCCGAGCGCGGCAGCCGCCTCTTGGCCGACCTCGCCCGCGTCGATCCCGACTGGGTCACCGCGAACGCCCGCGACGTCGTCCCCCACCGGGCCACCGGGGTGCTGCTGCGGCTGGATCGGCCCCACCGGGAGCGCCTCGCGCGGGCCCTCGCCCCGTACCCAGAGGAGCTGAAGACCCTCCTCGGCCCTCCGTTCTGGCGGCAGCTCCCCCCGGACGAGGCCGAGGCCCTCAAGGCCCTGATGTGGCCGGAGACGCCATGAGCGACCCCGCCCTCGCCGCCCTCGCCGAGTTGGTCCGTCGCGCCCTGGCCCAGCTCGGCGACGACCTGCCCGCGGACGCTGCCCACCTCCCCGGCCTGCTGGACGAGCTGAGCGCCCAGGCCGGCCCCGCCGATCTTGACGCCGTGCGCGCCCAGCTCGACGACGCCCGCGCCACCCTGGAGCAGGCCCTCGCCGCCCTGCCCCGGGACCTCCCCGCCCTCAGCGAGGATGAAGGGCTCGATCCCGCCCAGGCCGCGGCCCTCTCCGCGCAGCTCGATGCCGCCTGGCGGGCCCGGGACGGCGAGCGGGTGGACCAGCTCATCGCCACCCTGGAGCAGCGCATGGGGCTGGAGGACCCCAAGGTGGCCGAGCGCCGCGAGCGCGTGGCCGCCCGGGTCAGCGACGCCATCGCCCGGAACCTGCGCGCCCGGGGCCTGAAGCCCCTCACCGCCCGGGAGGCCCCGGAGGAGTAGTCAGGTGAACCACATCCGTGGTCCCTGGCGCGGGAGGACCTCGCCCACCGGGTCGATCCAGCGCGCGGTGTTGCGGGCCACGACCCGGAACCGCCGCCGCCAGGTCAGCGCGGGCCCGCCGCGCCACTCCAGGCGCACGGTGATCTGCTCCGCGGGCGGCTGGACCTGACTGTCCCGGCCGCGGAGGAACACGCCCACCGCCTCGACCCCGGGCTCCTGCGCCATGCGGATGGCCAGATCGGACGCGGCGTGCCGGGGCCCGGAGCGGGGCAGCAGCCGCACCTCCAGGTGGCCGGCCGTCAGGGTGATGACCGAGGGCGGCACGAAGCCCTTGGCGAAGAAGAAGGACTCCAGCCAGAGGCCGGCCATGCGGGCGATGTCCTGCTCGGTGGCGCCCTCGGGGATCTCCTGGCGGTCGGTGGGCTCGCCCACCTCGGAGGTGGCGGCCACGAAGCGCACCGGGCCATCCTCGGCGTCCGGGAAGAGCGCGGTGAGCTTGTCGGCGGCGCTGGCCTCGACCCGGGTCCAGCCCCCCAGCCACTCCAGGGTGCCCCCCTGATGGAGGAAGGGTCGCACGGCGGCCTCCCAGCGGCCGTCGGTGTGCACGGTGCGGGCAAAGACATGCCGCAGCGCACCCCCTTGCAGGCCCAGCACGGCCTCGCCACACAGGGCCGTCCAGCGCACGCCGGGCTGCAGGGCGAGGGCCTCTTCGACCCGCGCGCAGCGGGCGGGCTCCAGGTCCGTGCGCACGACCGCCAGGCGCGTGGTGGCGGTGCCCGCCATGACCATCCACGGCAACCCCCCGGCGATGGGGAGGTTCTGCTCCACCTCGCGCCGGAGGACCTCCAGAGGGTCCTCGGGCGGCAGCGGAAATTGCGCAAGCGGAAGGGTCAGCGACGACACCGGAACTCCTGGGCTGGCACGTATCCGGTGCGCGCCGAGTCCACCAGCGGGCGCGCCCCTCGCGGCAGGATAGGAGGGCCGCATGCGCGTCGCGCTGATCCTGCCACCGCTGACCCAGCTCAACACGCCCTACCCGGCGACCGCCTACCTCGCGCGGGCGCTTCGGGAGCGGGGGGTGCACGCGGCGCAGCGGGATCTGGGCCTGGAGCTGGCTCTGGCCGTGTTCACCGGCGACACGCTGTGGCACGTCTTCGAGGCCATCGAGGGCTTCGAGGAGCTGCCGGAGCCCGCCTGGCGCGCCATCGCGCTCCGCGACCAGCACGAGGCGGTGATCGATCCGGTGGTCGCCTTCCTCCAGGGCAAGGACCGGAGCCTGGCCAGCCGCATCCTGGACACCCCCTTCCTGCCGCTGGGGCCCCGGCTGGCCGCCGCCGACCTCTCCGACTTCGGCCCGATGGCCACCGACGACGCCGCCCGCCACCTCGCCACCCTCTACCTGGCCGACGTCGCGGACCTCATCACCGCCACCGTGGACGAGGGCTTCGCCCTGACCCGCTACCACCACCACCTCGCGGTGGGGCCGGCCAGCTTCGACCGCCTGGCGGAGCGCCTGAGCTGGAGCACCCTCATCGATCACCGCCTCGACGCGCTGATCGACACGATCGACGCCGACGTGGTGGGCCTCTCGGTGCCCTTCCCCGGCAACCTCTACGGCGCGCTCCGCGTCGGCCAGCGCCTCAAGGCCCGGGGGATCGAGGTCCTGATGGGCGGCGGCTACGTCAACACGGAGCTTCGGGCCGTGGACGAGCCCCGGCTCTGGCAGTACGTCGACGCCCTCTGCTACGACGACGGCGAGGGCCCTCTGCTGGCCTGGCTGGACCACCGGAGCGGGGGCCCGGACAAGCGCCACCGCACCCGCACAGCCGAGGGCCTGCACGACCACCCCGCCCCCCGCGTCCCCATGACCCCGGCGGCCTGGTACGGCGACCTGCCGCTGGACGACTACCTCGACCTCATCGACACCCTGAACCCGGCCCACCGACTGTGGGCCGACGGGCGGTGGAACAAGATCACCCTGGCCCACGGCTGCTACTGGAAGCGCTGCGCCTTCTGTGACGTCGAGCTGGACTACATCGCCCGCTTCGAGCCCGCCGAGGTCCGCCGCCTGGTGGACTGCATGGTGGAGCTGATCGAGGAGACCGGGCAGTCGGGCTTCCACTTCGTGGACGAGGCGGCCCCGCCCCGGCTGATGAAGGCCCTGGCCCTGGAGTTGCTCCAGCGGGGCGTCACGGCCGTCTGGTGGGGCAACATCCGCTTCGAGCGGGCGTTCACCCCGGATCTGTGTCGCTTGCTGGCCGCCGCCGGGCTGGTGGCGGTCACCGGGGGCCTGGAGGTGGCCAGCGACCGGCTGCTGCAGCGGATGGACAAGGGGGTCACCGTGGCGCAGGTCGCCCGCGCCGCCCAGGCCTTCCGGCGGGCCGGCGTGATGGTGCACGCCTACCTCATGTACGGCTTCCCCACCCAGACCGAGGCCGAGACGGTCGAGAGCATGGAGCGGGTGCGCCAGCTCTTCGCCGAGGGCGCGCTCAGCTCGGCGTTCTGGCACCGCTTCGTGCTGACCCGCCACTCGCGCATCTTCCGTGATCCCGATGAATACGGCGTCACGGTGATCCCCCATCCCGCGTCGACCTTCGCGTCGAACGATCTGGCGCACGCCGATCCGCAGGGCGGCGACCACGACCGCTTCGACGCGGTGCTGCCGCTGGCCCTGGAGGCCTGGATGCGCGGCCAGGGGCTGCATCAGCCGGTGCACGCCTGGTTCGACCCGCCGACGCCGCCCGCCGAGGTGCCCCCCACCCTCATCCGGGACGCCCTGGCCGAGCCCGACCCGCCGATGGGGGAGCAGCTCGTGTGGCTGGGCGGCGGCGCCCTCACGAGCGAGGGCGGGCTGACCGTCTTCCACAATGAAGGCGAGGTCGAGGTGCGCGGGCGGCCCGAGGTGCTGCGCTGGGTGTCCGAGGTGCTGGGGCGCGCGGCGCCGGGCTCGGACAGCACGATCACGCTGACCGAGGCGAGGGCGTCGTTCCCGGGGGACTGGGCGGCGTTCGCGCCGCAGTGGTCCGCGTTGCGCGCCGCCGGCCTGGTCGGCGTATGACTCCGGATCCCTGAAACCCGAGGACCCCATGTCCATCTCCGAGCAGCTCACCGACATCCTGCAGAGCGTCGTCCACCCGCCCGGCGACTTCTACGCCGCTGGCGTGCAGGTCACCCCGCTGCCGGCGCTGGAAGTGGAGGGGGTGGGTCCCCTGTCCTTCCCCCTGCCCCCGGAGCAGGCCCGGCGCCTCATCGAGGTCGCGGAGCGCGCCCCGTACGGTCGGGGGCCGGACACCCTGGTCGACCCGGCGGTCCGTCGGGCCTGGCAGATCGCGCCGGACCGGCTGCGCTTCGGGGCGGGCCCCTGGTCCGAGACCCTCTCCGCCATCGTCGATCGGGTGTCGGCGCGCATGGGGGTCGCGGGCGGGGTCTCCGCTGAGCTGTACAAGCTGATGATCTACGACCCCGGCAGCTTCTTCGTGCCCCACCGGGACACCGAGAAGGCCCCGGGCATGTTCGGCACGCTGGTGGTGGTCCTGCCCTCCCCGCACGAGGGCGGCGCGCTGGAGGTGCGCCACGCGGGCCGGCAGGTCACCCTCGACCTCCCCGGGGCGCCCCCCTGGCAGGTCAGCTATGCGGCCTTCTTCGCCGACTGCCTGCACGCGCTGAATCCGATCACAGAGGGGGTGCGGCTGGCGCTGATCTACAAGCTGGTGCGAGGCGGCGGGGGCCCGACCCCCACCCCCCCGGACCACCGCGAGGCCACCGCCCGCGTCGCCCAGGTGCTGGACCACTGGCTGGGCCTGCTGGACAGGGAGGGCCCCGCCGAGCTGCTGCCCGAGAAGCTGGTCTGTGTGCTGGAGCACCGCTACACCCCGGCCGAGCACGCCTTCGCCGGCCTCAAGGGCGCCGACGCGGCCACCGCGAGCGTGCTGCGCGCCGCCGCCACCGCCGCAGGCTTCCGGCTTGACCTCGCCCTGATGTCCATCGAGGAGCGCGGCAGCGCCCGGCCTGCAGACGGCGGGCCGCGCCACAACAGCCTCCTGCCCGGGTGGCGGAACGAGTCCGACCGGGCCTTCGAGGTCCTCGGGATCACGGACCGCAGCCTGACCCTCACCGACTGGCGCGACCCCGAGGACGCCGTCGTCGGCCTGGGTCCGATGCCCGTCGAGGCGCACGAATTGTGCCCCCAGGGCGCGCTGGACGACGCCCCGCCCGACGAGAAGGCCTACCAGGAGGCCAACGGCAACGAGGGGGCGACGTTCGAGCGGGCCTGGCGGCGCGCCGCGCTCGTGCTGTGGCCGGCGTATCGCTTCCTGGACCTGATCAGCGTGGCCGGGCCGCAGACCGCGCTCCCCTACCTGGAGGCGCTGATGGCGCGCGGCGCCGAGGGGGCGACCGGCCCGGAGGTGCTCGGGCTGGCTGAGCGTGTGCTGCTGTTCTGGCCGGAGCAGCCCGTCCCCGGCCCGGCCTGGCGGGCCCGGACGCTGCGCGCGCTGGTGCGCCTGGGCGACGCGCGGCTTCTGGAGCAGATGATCACGCAGGTGCTGGCCCCCAGGAAGCTCCAGCGGGAGGACTTCGACGCGGTGACCGACGCGCTGCGCGCGGGCGTGGGCGGCGCGCGGGTCCGCGTGCTCCTGGCGTCGCTGCTCCCGCCCTCCTGAACGCCAGAGATCCCTGCGTTTGCCGCTGGACCTGCCGCGCTATCCTTGTCTCGCAACCCTCACCGGCGCCCCAGCAGCACCCACGGAGCCCCCATGAAGCACAAGACCGCTTGTACGATCTGCGAGGCCATGTGCGGGCTGGAGGTCGAGCTGGAGGGCGACCGCGTCACCGCCGTGCGCGGCGACCGCGACGACCCGCTCTCCCGGGGCCACATCTGCCCCAAGGCGGTGGCCATCCCCGACATCATGGGTGACCCCGACCGGCTGCGCCAGCCGGTGCGTCGGGACCGGGCCACCGGGCGCTGGTCCGAGGTCTCCTGGGACGAGGCCCTGGACGAGACCGCCGCGCGCATCGCGGACCTCCAGGCCCGCCACGGTCTGGGCGCGGTGGGCCTCTACCTGGGCAACCCCACCGTACACAGCCCCGGGGCCATCCTGGCGATCCCGGCGTTCTCCCGCGCCCTGGGCGGCCGGGCGCGCTTCTCGGCCACCAGCGTCGACCAGCTCCCCCAGATGCTCGCCGCGCTGCAGATGTTCGGCCACCAGCTCCTGATGCCGGTCCCCGACATCGACCGCACCGATCTGTTCGTGGTCATCGGCGGCAACCCGGTGGTCTCCAACGGCAGCCTGATGACCGCGCCGGGCATGCGGCGGCGGCTGGAGGCCCTGCAGGAGCGCGGCGGCCAGCTCATCGTGGTGGACCCGCGCCTCACCGAGACCGCAGCGATGGCCGACCTGCACCTGCCCGTGCGGCCCGGGGGCGACGCCGCGCTCCTGCTGGGCGTGCTGCACGTGCTCTTCAAGCGGGACCTCGTCGACCTGGGGCCGCTCGCGGCCTACGCCGACGGCCTGGAGGAGCTGGAGCGGCTGGCCCTGCGCTTCCCCCTGGCCCGGGTCGAGGCCATGTCCGGGCTGCCGGGCCCGGCCATCGACGACCTCGCCCAGCGCATCGCCGAGGCCGAGAGCGCCGCCGTCTACGGCCGCCTGGGCGCGGCCACCCAGGCCTTCGGCGGGCTGACCTGCTGGCTGGTCCAGGTCATCAACGCGCTGACCGGCAACCTGGACCGGGTAGGCGGGGTGATGTTCACCCGGCCGGCCGCCGACATGGTCGCCGCCACCGCGCGCACCGGCCACACCGGGCACTACGCCGCGTGGCGCTCCCGGGTGCGTGCGCTGCCTGAGTTCGGCGGCGAGCTGCCCGCCGCGACCCTGGCCGAGGAGATCGAGACCCCCGGCGAGGGCCAGATCAAGGGCCTCATCACCTTCGCCGGCAACCCCGTGCTCTCGGTGCCCAACGGCCCCCGCCTGGACCGGGCCCTGGGTGAGCTGGACTTCATGGTCTCCATCGACCTCTACCGCAACGAGACCACCCGGCACGCCGACCTCATCCTGCCCACCTCCTTTGGCTTCGAGCGCGACCACTTCGACCTCATCTTCAACGTGCTGGCGGTCCGCAACGTCGCCCGGTTCGCGCCGGCCCTGGTGGCGCCGCCGCCCGGCGTGCGCGACGACTTCGACGTGCTGCTCGACCTCGCCCAGCGCATCCGCCTGGCCGGCGGGGGCCGCAAGGGGGTGTCCCTGGGGGCGACGATGCACGCGATGCGGGCCGCGGGGGTGCGCCGGCTCGTGGACGGCCTGCTGCGGGCGGGCCCCCACGGCGCGGGGCTGGTCGGCCCGGGCCTGACCCTCGCCCGGCTGATGGAGCGGCCCTCCGGCGTCGACCTCGGGCCCCTCGCCCCCGCCCTGCCCGGCCGCCTCTACACCCCGGACAAGCGCGTGCAGCTCGCCCCGGAGGTCTACCTGCAGGACATCGAGCGCCTGGAGGCCCACCTCCGCGACGCCGAGGACGGCCTGGTGCTCATCGGGCGGCGGCTGCTGCGCTCGAACAACTCCTGGATGCACAACAGCGAGCGCCTGGTGCGCGGCAAGCCCGCCTGCGTGCTGCTCATCCACCCCGAGGACGCCGACGCCATCGGCCTCGACGTCGACGGGCCGGTGCGGGTGCGCTCCCGGGTGGGCGCGGTGGAGGTGCCGGCCCGGCGCTCCGAGCAGGTCAGCCCCGGCGTGGTCAGCCTGCCCCACGGCTTCGGCCACGACCGCAGCGGCACCGCCTGGCGGGTGGCCGAGGCCCACGCCGGCGTGAGCCTCAACGACCTCACCGACGAGCTGGCCGTCGACCCCCTCACCGGGGTGGCCGCGTTCAGCGGCGTGCCGGTCGAGGTCGAGCCGCTGCCGGCCTGAGGGTCACCCCACCAGCGCGGCGAGGAAGGTCGGGAGGGCGAACGCGGCGGCGTGCACGGCGGGGTTGTAGTGCTGGAGGGCGTGCCCGGCCAGCAGCCGCGCGGCCCGCTCCGGGTCGGGGCCGGCCTCGGGCGCGAGGTGCCCCCGGCTGCAGAAGGCGAAGCGCCAGCTCCCGGCCGGGAAGGTGGACGCGAAGCAGGAGAAGATCCGCACCTCGTCGAAACAGGCCCGACGCAGCGCCAGGAGCCGCAGGAACGCCTCGGAGTGGCGACGGGGCCCGGGGCACGGCGCCACAAGGACCCCGGGCTCTCGGAGCAGACGGAAGACCTGAGCATGGAACGGCCCGCCCACCAGCGCATCCGAGGCCCCGTCCTGCGCTGGGACGTCGACGAACACGAGATCGTAAGCGGCGTCCGGCGCGCGCGCCGCGAAGGCTGCGCCGTCCTCGATGTGCAGCCGGACCCGGGGGTCGTCGAGGCTGGCCGAGAGGGCGGGCAGGTGCGCGCGGGACGCCTCGACCACGACCGGGTCGACCTCCACCACGTCGACGCGCTCGATCTCCGGGTGCCGCAGCAGCTCCCGCGCGAGCCCCCCGTCCCCCCCACCGATGACCAGGGCGCAGCGGGGCGAGGGGTGGCCGAGCGCGCCGATGTGGGCGAGCAGCTCGTGGTAGGCCGACTCGTGGCGCTCGGCGCAGACGATGCGGCCGTCGAGGGTGAGCACCAGCCCGTACGCCGCGGTGTCGTAGACCTCCACGAGCTGGTGGGCCGAGCGCTGGCGGAAGCGCCGCGCACCGGCGTGCCGCAGCGAGACCGCGATGTCGTCGCGCCGGTCGGTGAACCAGAGGTCCCGCGCCACGGGCGGCGGGGGGCGCGTTGTGCGCGGGGGGCCGCCCACCGCCACCCGCTGGAGCAGCTCCACGGCCCCCCGGTGCAGCTCGGTGGCCGAGCCATGCGCCGCCCCCAGCCCCCGCTTGAGCGACCGGTAGCTGACCCAGGGGTCGACGCCGTGCCCGCAGGTGAACAGGTCGACCGCCGCGTAGCCGTACTCCGGCCAGGTGTGGATGGTCAGGTGGCTCTCCTGGATGACCACCACCCCGGAGACGCCGAACGGCGAGAACGCATGGAAGGCCGAGGAGATGACCGTGGCGCCGGCCTCTCGGGCGGCGGCGAGCATCTCCTGCGCCACGACCTCGGCGTCGTCGAGGCGGTCCGGCGCGCAGCCGTACAGCTCCACCAGGACGTGGCGCCCGAGGGTGCCCGGGAGCGCGTCGGTCACGAATCCGCGTCCCCCAGCGGCGTCACCTCGACCGCGACCACGCCGAAGCGGAGCTGCCGGGGGTACGTGCGGCGCTCCACCAGCGCGGCGGCGCCGCCGATGCCGGCGTCGGCGAGCTGGCGCCGGGCCCGGAACACGTCGAGGTTGAGCTTGGAGGGGTCGATCGCGAGCATGCGCAGCAGGCGGGGCTGGTCCACCCAGCCCTGCTCGGCGTCGGGCAGCCCCTGGTCCTCCAGCCGGAGCCGGGCCAGGGTGAGCAGGGTGTAGTGGTGGGCCCGGTCACCCAGCTCGATGGGCCGGTCGCCGTGGAAGGCGGTGAGCCGGACGTGCTCCTCGTCGCGGCTGACCTCGAAGCGCAGGCGCACGACGTCCAGGGTGGGGCGCAGCGCGGCGGCCTGGGCGGTGCTGACCACGCCCTCGGGCAGGAAGAGCGTCCAGCCGCGGCCCCCCAGCTCGATCAGGGTGCCGTCGTGCACCGGGCGCAGGGCGTCGCCGTCGTCCAGCACCCACTGCCCGTCGGCGTCCCGGTGGACCGTGGCCTCCGGGCTGTGCTCGTCGGGCAGCAGCAGCAGGCCCTCGACCGCCTCGACCGGCTCGCCCCCGTCCACGGGTAGCGCGGCGGCCACCGGCGGGCTCGCGTCCACCAGGCGGAAGCGGTTGTCGGGGTGGCCGAAGGCGATGACGTCGCCCTCCTCCAGGGGGACCCACTCGCCCGGGGCGACCGGCGTGCCGTTGCGCAGGGTGCCGTTGCGGCTGGCCAGGTCCCGCACCGCCCAGGTGTTGTCGGCGTAGCGGAGCACCGCGTGCTCGCCCGAGACCTCGGGGCGGCGCACCCGCAGCGCGCAGTGTCGGGAGCGGCCGATCAGGGTGCGCGCCTGGAGCCGATGGGTGGTCTGCTCGTCCAGCTTCTTGAGGAGGCTCATGGGCTCGCTATTATCCCCTTCCCCTGGAGCACGCTTGACCCCCGACGACACCTGGACCCGCACCCTCGACCTGGGCCCGCCCCAGGCCACCCCCACCCCCGACGCCCCGGCCCTGCCCGAGCGCTACGAGGACCTCGGCCTCCTGGGCCGCGGCGGCATGGGCGAGGTCCGCCGCGTCTTCGACCGCAAGCTGCGCCGCGCCCTGGCCATGAAGCTCACCCGCTGGACCCGCACCAGCCCGTCCGCCCGCGCGCGCTTCCTGCGCGAGGCCCGGCTCACGGCGGTGCTCCAGCACCCCGGCATCGTGCCGGTGCACGACGCGGGGACCCTGGACGACGGGCGGCTCTGGTACACGATGCCGGTCATCACCGGGGAGACCTTCGGCGACCGCATCGCCGCCCACCACGCCGGCACCGTGGGCCTGCACCGCCTCGTGTCCGCCCTGGAGCAGGCCAGCCGCGCGGTCGCCTTCGCCCACAGCCAGGGGGTGGTGCACCGGGATATCAAACCGGAGAACCTGATGATCGGCGCTTTCGGCGACGTGCGCGTGCTCGACTGGGGGCTCGCCCGCTGGCTGGAGGCCCCCGAGGACCTCGCCGCCCTGGAGCCGGAGGTCGCTGAGGGGACCCGCGCCGGGCAGATCCTCGGCACGCCCCGCTACATGGCCCCCGAGCAGGCCGCCGGGCAGATCGACGCCCACGGACCCCGCACCGACGTCTTCGCCCTGGGGGCGGTGCTGCACCACCTGCTCACCGGCCGGCCGCCCTACCCCGGCGACGCGCAGCAGGCCCTGCAAGCCGCGCTGGAGGGCCCCCCACCGCCCCCCGACGGCCCCGAGGGGCTGGTGGCCCTCTGTGTCCGGGCCATGGCCCGCGACCCCGCCGACCGCCCGGCGGACGCGGGCGCCTTCGCCGACGGGCTGGCCGCGTGGCTGGACGGCTCCCAGCGCCGCCGCCGCGCCCTGGACGCGGTGGCCGAGGCCGACACCCTCTCCGCCGAGCCCGCCCGCCTCCGGGCCGAGGCCGACGCCCTGGATGCCCGCGCCGAGGTCCTGCTCGCCGAGGTGGCCGCCCACGAGCCCGCCGCCGCCAAGCGCCCCGCCTGGCGCCTGCAGGATCAGGCCAAGGCCCTGCGCTCCCGCGCCCGCACCTGCGAGACCCGCGCCCTCCAGGCCCTGCGCGCCGCCCTCAACCACGACCCCGAGCTGGACGAGGCCCACCGCCGCCTCGCCGACCACTACCAGCGCCAGTCCACCGAGGCCGAGCAGCAGGGCGACGACGACGAGGCCGAGCGGCTGGCGCTGCTCGTCCAGGACCACGACCGCGGCGCCCACGCCCGCTGGCTGACCGGTCAGGGCACCCTCGACCTGGTCACCGACCCGCCCGGCGCCGCGGTGACCCTCTTCCGCCTGGAGGAGGTGGACCGCCGCCTCACCCCCACCGCCGAGCGGTCCCTGGGGCGGACCCCGCTGCACGACGTCCCGCTTCCGAGAGGTCGATGGCTGCTGCGTCTCCGCGCACCGGGCCGCGAGGACGTCGATGTCCCCGCGCTCATCGAGCGGGACCAGCGCTGGGACACCGTCGCCCCCGGGCACGCCGCCCCCACCCCCATCTGGCTGCCCCCGGTCGGTGCGCTGGGCCCCGACGACCGCTACGTGCCCGCCGGCTGGTTCATCCGCGGCGGCGACCGCCAGGCCCCCGACGCCCTGCCCCGCCGC
>JACKEV010000032.1 GCA_020632795.1 Alphaproteobacteria bacterium | reverse complement strand
GGGGGATACAGGATGGGGTCGTCGAAGCCCGGCACCTCGGAGAGGGGGGTGGCCAGGGCGGTGGCACAAGTCAGCAGCAGCGTGAACACGCACACCTCCAATGCCCGCGCCCGGTTCACGGGGCGGGGTCGTTCGGGGTCCCGGTCGTTGGGACCGCGCGCCCGGCGGCGGGTTCGTCAAAGGGGTGTCGAGAGCGCTCAGCGCCGTCGGCGGACGACCAGGAGCATCAGCGCCCACAGAAGCCCCCCGGGCGCAGGCCCGGTGCTGCAGTCGCCGTCGTCGCCGCCGCCGCCGAACCCGGTGTCCTCGGACTCGAGGTCCACGCCGTCGCAGTCCTGGTCCACCCCGTCGTCGGGGATCTCGGGCGCGCCGGGGAAGGCGTCGGGGTCGGCGTCGTCGCAGTCGGGCTCGGCGCTGGGGGTAGTGTGGCCGTCGGGGGCCTCGCAGGCGAGCGTGGTCTGCTCTTCCGTGAAGCCGTCCCCATCGGCGTCCGCGGCCCAGGCGGTCGCGTCGACGGCGTCGTCGTCGACCGCGCCGTCGCAGTCCTGGTCGAGGCCATCGCAGGTCTCCTCGGCGCCGGGGAAGGTGCCGGCGTCGGCGTCGTCGCAGTCGGGCTCGGCGCTGGGGGCGGTGTGGCCGTCGGGGGCCTCGCAGTCGAGCGTGGTCTGCTCTTCCGTGAAGCCGTCCCCATCGGCATCCACGGCCCAGGCGGTCGCGTCGACAGCGTCCTCGTCGACCACGCCGTCGCAGTCCTGGTCGAGGCCGTCGCAGGTCTCCTCGGCGCCGGGGAAGGTGCCGGCGTCGGCGTCGTCGCAGTCCCCGGCCTCGGCGACCCAGTCGGCGGGGGCCACGCAGGAGGAGCGGGCGGTGGCGGGATCCCCGAAGCCGTCGCCGTCCGCGTCGGCGTACCGGTCGCCGTCCTCGTCCGCGCAGCCGCCGTAGAAGACGTAGGCCGCCCCGGTGCTGCTGTCGTCGGCCCGCGCGCCCACCACGACGTCCGCGAGGCCGTCCCCGTCGACGTCGCCGGCCCCCGCGACCGCGCCACCGAGCAGGTCGCCGGCTGCGCCGTCGGCGGCGGTGAGCTTCTCGGCGCCGCCGGGCCCGCTGGCGCCGCCGTACCACACCCAGGCCGCGCCGCTGGCGGACCCGAGGTCGTCGTCGCCCCAGGCGCCCGCCGCCACGTCCGCGTAGCCGTCGCCGTCGAGGTCGCCCACCCCGGCCACCGCGACGCCGAGGGCGTCCTGCACGTCGCCGTCGGGGGCGGTGAGCCGCTGCTCGGTGGCGGGGTCCACGCCGCTGGGGCCGCCGAACCAGACATACGCCGCGCCGGTGGCGCTGTCGCGGTTGGACGCGCCGACGATGAGGTCGTCGTAGCCGTCCCCGTTGAGGTCCCCGGCCCCGGAGACGGCGACGCCCAGGTTGTCCTGGGGAGCCCCGTCCGAAGCGGTGAGCTTCAGCTCCACGCCGCCGTCCACCCCCGCCGCGCCGCCGAGCCACACGAAGGCGGCGCCCGCGTTCTCGCCCGCGTCGTCCACCCCCACGGCGCCGACGAGGATGTCGGCGTAGCCGTCGCCGTTGACGTCCCCGGCCCCCGCGACCGCGCCGCCCACCGCGTCGCCGCCGACCCGGGCGATCGTGTTGATGCGCTGCTCGGAGCTGGCGTCCAGCCCGGAGGGTCCGCCGTGGTAGACGTAGACGGTGCCGCGCCCCTGCCGGGTGTCGAAGCCCCGGCCCGGCGCGCCGACGACGAGGTCGTCGTAGCCGTCGGCGTTGACGTCCCCGGCGACGGCCACCGCGGCGCCGAAGGCGTCCAGGGTCTCGCCGTTGGAGGCCGTGATCTTCTGCTCGGAGCCGGCGTCGACCCCCGCCGCGCTGCCGTACCACACGTAGACCGCGCCGCTGTCCCGCCCCAGGTCGTCGTCGTCCCGGGTGCCCACGGCCACGTCGTCGTAGCCGTCGCCGTTGAAGTCCCCGCCGCCCGCGACCGCGCAGCCCAGCTCATCCACGCTCGCCCCGTCCGAGGCGGTGAGCTTCTGCTCGGCGCTGAGGTCGACCCCCGCCGCGCTGCCGAGCCAGACGTAGGCGGCCCCGCTGCGGACCCCGAGGTCGTCGTCCTCGGGGGCGCCGACGATGAGATCGGCGTAGCCGTCACCGTTGACGTCCCCGGCCCCGGCCACCGAGGTGCCGAGGTCGTCGTCCGGGGCGCCGTCCGAGGCGGTGACCTTGTCCTGCGGGTTGGCGGAGACGGTGAGATGCGTGGAGGGCCAGGCCAGGGCGGGCCGGGCGTGGTCGGCGTCCGGCGGGGCGCAGGCCGGGGTGAGGAGGACGGCCAGGAGGGGGGACGGGCGCATGGGGACTCCGCGCAAAGATCAAGGAGAGGGCTGATCCATACAGGACACGCCTGCGGCGCGATCCGATCACCGCGATCACCGCAAAGTCCTGGAGAAGCAGCCCCCTGGCCCGCCGCCGGGGCTGTCGCCGCCGCGCCGGGCGCCCCCTGGCGTCGTTCGGCGGCGGGGGAGGGAGCGCTCCCCCCAGCGCCAGCATAATGGAACCCCGGGAGCTTCCCATGCCGCGCACCGCCACCATCGACCTCTTCAAGGAGAGCATGAAGTTCTCCGCCGGGCACTTCACCATCTTCTCGGCCACGGAGCGCGAGAACCTGCACGGCCACAACTTCACGCTCCGGGTCCGCATCACCGGCGTGGTCGATGACAACGGCATGCTGTTCGACTACCGGGCCACCAAGCGCCGGCTGATCGCCCTGTGCGCGGCGTGGAACGAGACGCTCCTGCTGCCGGAGCGCTCCCCGCACCTGCGGCTGGACACCTCGGATCCCGCGGAGGTGCGCGCCCGGTTCGGGGACGAGCTGCTGCGCTTCCTGCCCCGGGACGTCACCCTGCTGCCGGTCGTGAACGTCACCCTGGAGGAGCTGTCCCGCCTCATCGGGGAGCGCCTGGCGGTAGATCCCGAGGTGGGCGGCGATCCCACCATCCTGGCGATGGTCGTCGAGGTGGCCTCGGGCCCGGGGCAGCGCATCGCCTGGCGGTGGTCCCGCGCCGGAGAGGGACCGTGAGCGGCACCGCGATCGTCACCGGCGTGAGCCGAGGCATCGGCGCGGCCTGCGCGCGCGCCTTCCTGGACGCCGGCTGGCGGGTGCTGGGGGTCTCCCGCAGCCCCTGTCCGGTCCCGGGCGTCGTGCACCGGGCCGCCGACCTGCTGGACCCGGGCCAGCTCGACGCTGTGGGCCCCTGGCTCGCTGCGCAGCTCGGCCCGACCCCCGCGCGGGTCTGCCTGGTCCACAACGCCGCGATGATGGCCAAGGACTCTGCGGTCGACCTCGACCCGGCCGTCCTGCGCCGCGCCCTGGCGCTGAACGTGGTCGTGCCCGCGCAGCTCAACCGCGCGGTCCACCCCCTCCAGGCCCCTGGCTCCAGCATCCTCTACATCGGCTCCACCCTCTCCGAGAAGGCCGTCGCGGGCACGGCCTCCTACGTCACCAGCAAGCACGCCCTGGCCGGGCTGATGAAGGCGACCTGCCAGGACCTCGCCGGCACCGGGGTCCACACCGCCTGTGTGTGCCCCGGCTTCACCGCCACCGAGATGCTGCTGGCGCACATCGGGGCCGACCCCGCCGTGCGCGCGGCCGTCGAGGCGATGTCCACCCTGGGTCGCCTGATCGAGCCCGCCGAGATCGCCCGGCTGGTGCTGTTCTGCGCCGAGAACCCCGTGATCAACGGGGCGATGCTGCACGCGAACCTGGGGCAGGTCGAGCGCTGAGGGTCAGCCGAACCGCCGCGCCCAGGCCCCCATCGCCGTGGCCAGCGCCGCGCTGCCCAGGCCCTGGCCGCGCCAGCGCTCGAAGCTGTCGATGGCCAGGCCGGCCTCGTAGGCGGCGATGGCGCTGGCGATGGCCCGCGCGGTGCTGCCGGTGGCCGCGCGGATGGCCTCGGGGGGCCGGCCCTGCTGGTGGAGGGCCAGGACCGTCTGCAGGCGCCCCTTGGGGAGGGCGGGCTCGGTGAGGAAGCGGTAGGGGCGCATGAGGAAGGCCGGCATGGTGGGGTGCTCGTCCCAGCGCTTGAGGGTCAGGCCCACCCGGGCGGTGGCCAGCACGGGGGCGCGGGGCAGCGCGTCGTCGGCCACGAGCTGGAGGGGGCCCGGCGCCCACACCCGGCGCGCCCCCAGCGCGGCGTCCAGGGCGGCGACGTCGGTGCAGCCGGTCTGCGCCAGCAGGTGGTCCACGCACAGGGAGCAGCCGTTGATCAGGCGCCCGTCGGGGTCCCGCAGGGAGCGGATGAGCACGCCGCCGGGCACCCCCTCGGGCCCCAGGGTGAGGTCCAGGCCCTTGAAGCTGCCCCCGCGCAGGCCCCCGGCGGTTCGGTGCAGATACCAGCGCCCGGCGTGGCGCTGCACCGGGTCGCCGTGGGCGTAGGGGTCGGCGTGGCCGGGGCCGTTGAGGTACAGCTCGATCTCGACCAGCCGGTGGGGCTTCCGCGAGACCGACAGGACCGCGCGGTTGAGCAGCAGCTCTGCGATGCGCCCGAAGTCATCGGGATCAGCGCTGGCCAACAGCGCGAAGGGCCCGCTCACAGGCCGGTGTCGACCGTCGGGACGTCTTCGTCCGCCTGCTTGTCCCGCTCCATCCAAGCGATGAGCGCGTCGCCCACGCCGCGTACGCGCAGGGTGCCGACCACGTCCACGCCCTCGGTGGTGATGGGCTGGGGCTCCACGGTCATGCCGGCGGACTCCAGCTCGGCGATGACGGTCTGGGTGGCCTCGAAGAGCGGGACCTGGAGCGCAGGCAGGTCCGCGGGGTCGGCGGCGCGCAGCCGGAGCTCCACGAGCATGCGGTCGCCGTCCAGCACGTCCGCAGCCAGGAAGAACGCCACCGCGCCCTGGGCCCCCTGGACACCCCAGCTCTGCGTGTCGCCATCCGGCCCGACCAGGGCGGCGAGGTGCGCGTCCCAGCGCTCGTCCGGGGCGGCCGCGAGGGTGGGGTGGGCCGGGGCTTCGGGCGGGTTCAGGACCTCCAGCAGCTGGGGCAGGGTCGCACCCACCAGGAGGGTGTCGCCGGCCCGGGTGAAGGAGGTCTCGTCGACGACGTAGACGTCGAAGCCCTCGTGCTCCAGGTGCTGGGCCGGCGCCTCGCCGCGCTCGTCCTCCTGGGTCATCATGGAGACGAAGAACTCGTAGCCCACCTTGTAGAAGAGGGTGAAGCCCGCGAAGTTCACGGCGGTCACCCAGTCGTCGGCCTCCCCCGGGCCGTAGGCGACCAGGACCGAGTCGGGCATGTACCAGGACATGTTGTCGATCTGGTTGCCCTGGTTCATGCGGTACAGCCCGCGCATGGCGGGGTTGGGGAGGTCCTCGGCCGACTCGTTGTTGGTGTGCGCGAGGAAGCGGGCGAACAGCGCGCGGACACCCCGGTCGTCAAGATCGGTGGAGACGCGGACGACGGCGATGTGGCGCTCGCGCAGCAGCGCGTCGCTGTCGGGCGAGCGCAGCAGCAGGTAGCCCAGCGCTGCGGCCACCACGACGGTGAGACCGCACAACAGCCCCAGCGCCAGGAGCGCGGTCACCGTGCGGCTGCGTCTGGGCTTCCCGGTCGTCACGCTCCCTGCATACCACGGTTACGATGGGGCTCCCGCCCCGGAGCATGCGGTGTCCTTCTGGCTGGCCTGGGCCCTGGCGGCGTGCACGTCGCCCGCGGGCCCCGACATCGTCGTCGTCACCTGGGACACCGTGCGCGCGGACCACGTCGGCGATGGCGCCACGCCCCACCTCGACGCCCTGGCGGCCGAGGCCACCACGTTCACCCGCGCCCGCACGCCCTGCCCGATCACCCTGCCAGCCCACGCCTCGCTGCTCTCGGGGGCGCTGCCTGCGCGGCACGGGGCCCGCATCAACGGGCGCTGGCCGGTGGACGCCCGCGTGCCTCTGTTGCAGGAGGCCCTCGCCAAGGCCGGCTGGTCCACCGCCGCGTTCGTGTCGGCCTCGGTGCTGCGGCGGCGCTACGGCCTGTCCCGGGGCTTCCAGGTCTACGACGACGCGCTAGCCGCCCCCCGCTACGAGCGCCCCGGGCCCGAGACGATGGCGGCGGCGATCGACTGGCTGGGGCAGGCGTCCCGCCGCGCGCCGGTGTTCCTGTGGGTCCACCTCTACGACCCCCACCTGCCCTGGGACGCCCCCGAGGTCGAGGGGCTGGACCCCTACCGCGCCGAGATCGCGCGGGTGGACGGGCTCACCGCCGAGCTGGTCGACGCCCTGCGCGCCCGGGGCCGCTGGGACGAGACCGTCTTCGTGGTCACCAGCGACCACGGCGAGGGCCTGGGGGAGCACGGTGAGGCCACCCACGGCTACTTCGTCTACGAGAGCACCGCGCGGGTGCCGCTGGTGGTGCGGGTCCCCGGGCGCCAGGGGGTGGTGGACACCGCGGTGAGCCTCGTGGACCTCGCCCCGACCCTGGCGGACCTCGCGGGGGTGCCGTTCCAGGCCCAGGGGCGCAGCCTGCGGCCGGCCATCGAGGGGGGCGCGCTGCCCGCGGTGGCCACGCCGATGGAGACCGCCATGCCGGCGCTCTACTACGGCGCCGCGCCGGTCTTCGCGGTCGTCGACGCGCAGGAGACCGCCTGGATCCAGCTCCCTCGGCCCGAGCGCTACGACCTGGGCGCTGACCCCGCCCAGACCACCAACCGCTACACCCCCGCGGACGCCGCCGCGCTGGAGGCGGCGGTGGGGGCGGTCGACTGGGCGTGGCCCCCGGCCGCCGCGGGGGGGACCGCCGACGCCGAGACCGTCGAGATGCTGGCCGCCCTGGGCTACGTCGCCGCCGACCCCGCCGCGGGCTTCGACGGGCGGGTCGACCCCAAGGACCTCACCGACGTGTTCGGCTATGACCTCCAGCACCGCGAAGCCCTGGCGGACGTGCCCCCGGCGCTGCGCCCCGAGGCCCTGCGCCTGCTCCAGCCCGGCCTGCGCCCGCCCCACGCGCAGCTCGACGGGATCGCCCGATGGCGTCGGGATCATGGAGACCCGTACGCCTTCGAGGCCCGCCAGATCGCGATCCTGGACGAACTGGGTCGCCGGAGGGCCGCGCTGGACGCGCTGACGGAGCGCGTCGACGCGGGCCGGGCCACCCCCGAGGAGGCCGCGACCCTCGCCCCCCGCCGCGCGGACCTCGACCACCAGCGGGCGCTTGCCGAGGCCATCCAGCGCAGCATCGAGCAGGAGGGGGAGCGCGCCGAGGCCCGCTACGACCTGGGGGTGACCCTGCGCGCCCTGGAGCAGCTCGCCGGCGCCGCCGAGAGCCTGGGCACGGCGGTGGCCCTGCACCCCACCGACGACGAGGCGCGGCTCTTGTGGTCGACCACCCTGCTGGAGCTGGGGGACGCGAAGGGCGCGCTGGAGGTGCTGGAGGTCGCGCCCGAGGAGACCCCGGCGCTGGCCTGCGCGGTGGCGCGGCTGCGGGTGGTTCACCTGGGGGACGCGGGCGGGGCGGAGGGGCTGGCGGCGTGCGCGGAGTGAGGCTGCCCGGAATTGACACCTCGGGTGGAATCGGCGAAACAGCACTCTGCGAAGCGGAGCGCGGTCATGGCTCGGGTTGTCCACACCATCCATCCCAGGGGGTTCCTCTCCTTCGGGCCGGACACCGAGCCCCTGGCGCTTCGCGACCTCAACGTGCTGATCGGGCCGAACGGGTGCGGCAAGTCCAACCTGGTCGAGGCGCTGGACGTGCTGCGGGCTGCGCCCGGCGATCTGCCGGTGCCGATCCGGGCGGGTGGCGCGGTGCGGGACTGGCTGTGGCGAGGCCGCTCCGGCCAGCGGGCGGATACGTCCACGCTGGAGCTGGTCTTCTCGCCGGGGGTCATCGCGAAGGGCCGCTCCGGCGGACCTGCGGTGCGGTATCGCCTGGCGTTCGGCGAGGAGGGCAACCGGTTCACCGTCCTGGATGAGCGCATCGAGAACGCCGAGCCGGCGGCGGGACAGGAGAAACCCTCCTTCTACTTCGGATATGAAGGAGGGGTCCCGATGTTGAGCCGCGCCGAGCAGAGCCGGCGCCTTCGCCGGGAGGACATCGACAGCACCCAATCGATCCTCTCGCAACGCCGGGACCCGGAGTTCTACCCGGAGCTGGCCCGGCTCTCCGACGTCCTCAGCGCCGTCTTCATCTACCGAAGCTGGAGCTTCGGCCCCAACGCTCCGGTCCGGCGCGCGTCGGCGCTGGATCAGCGCAGCGATCGGCTCCTGGAGGACTTCAGCAACCTGCCGGTGCGCGTGGCGAAGTTGAAGGGGGAGCCGCAGCTCAAGGCGCGGCTCGTCGAGCTGGTGCGGCAGGTCGCGGAGGGGTTCACCGACATCGAGGTGATCCCGGACGGTGGGTTGCTTCAGCTCTACCTGACCGAGGGGGCCAACAACTTCCCCGCCCGGCGCCTCTCCGACGGCACGCTGAGGATGCTGTGTCTGGGCGCCATCCTCCTCCAGCCCCCGCAGGACGCCATCCTCGTGATCGAGGAGCCGGAGCTGGGCCTGCACCCGGACCTGATCCCGGTGCTGCGCGACCTCTTGCTGGAGGCTTCGGAGCGCGCCCAGATCGTGGTGACGACCCACTCCACGGTGCTCGCGGACACGTTCACCGAGCACGCGGACTGCGTCCTGGTCTGTGAGAAGCCTGCGGACCAGACCTTCATGACCCGCCTGGATCAGGACGAGGTGGACCGCTTCAGGGAGGACGGCACCCTCTCGGACGTCTGGATGTCCGGCCGGCTCGGGGGGACCCGCTGGTGAGACCCGGCAGACGGCTGCTCATCATCGAGGGGGGCGCGAAGGGCAACGCCAGGCTCAACATGGAGCTTCGTCGGGCGTTCAGCGTGCTCCAGTACAAGGCCGGTCTCCAGGGGCGCAAGGCGAAGATCATCGCCGCCGGCGGACGGCAGCGGGCGTACGACATCTTCTGCGAGGAGCTGAGGAAGGCTGGCCCCGGCGACCGCGTCGTGCTGCTCGTGGACGCCGAGGAGGTCGTTTCGACGGACTCCAGGTGGGCGCACGTCAAGCAGCGGCGGGGCGACGGCTGGGACCCCCCCAAGGGCGCCACCGAGGACCATCTGCAGTTCATGACCGTGGTCATGGAGACCTGGCTGCTGGCCGATCCCGAGGCGGTCCGCGCCGTGCTGGGCAGCGGCTTCGACCCGGACAAGGTGCCCGGGGAGCTGGAGCGGATCCCCAAAGCCGAGATCTACCGCCTGCTGGATCAGGGCGCCAAAGGCGGGCGCGGTGGATACGAGAAGGGACGGCACAGCTTCAGGATCCTGGAGCGGGTCGACGCCCGGTTGCTGGCCGAGCGGTGCCCTTCCGCTGCGTCACTGTTTGAGGCGCTCCACCGCTGACAGACCCGGGAACGCGACGGGCGTCATCTGCTACCCTCCCCCCAATGGCGTTCTTCGAGCTCCTCACCCCGGAGACCCAGTCCCGGCTCGACCTCGAGGCCGAGGAGATGCGCGTGCCCGCGGGCCGGCGCTTCATCAAGGCCGGGGACAGCGGCGGCGACATCTTCCGGGTGGTGCGGGGCAGCCTGGAGGTCGTCGACACCCGCACCAAGCCCGAGGTCATCCTGGACGTGCTCGGGCCGGGCTCGGTGGTTGGGGAGATGTCCTTCCTGACCCACGAGCCCCGCTCGGCGGACGTGCGCGCCTTCGAGGACACCCTGCTGCTGTGGTGGCGCGCCGAGGCCCTGCAGGCGACCCTGGACCGGGACGCCCCGCTGGCCGGGGACTTCTACCGGGCGATCGCCCTGGTCATGTCGGAGCGGCTGCACAACGCCTCCCGGGTGGCCGCCAGCCACGTCTCCGGCGCCGGGCGCGCGCGCGGGCCGGGGGACGAGATCGCGGGGGTGCGCCAGCTCGCCGACGCTGTCAAGGCCGAGCTGCTGCGCATCGACGGCCCGATCCGCCGGGACGAGGCCTGGGCCCGGGAGCTGCTCCCCCAGGTGATGGAGGACTTCCTCACCCAGGGCGCGCGGCTGTTCAAGGGCCTGGGCGCGGCTGAGCGCGCCGCCGCCGGGGGGGTGCTCGCCCGGGAGCTGAGCCCCTACCTGGTGCGCTCCAAGCTGGCCGAGCTGGCCCTGACCTCCCCGGGCGGGCGCACCGGGACCAGCGCGCTCCTGAACCACGTCGAGGAGGCCCGTCCCCGGGGCGCGGACGCGCTGGGGAGGGCCCTGGACCGCGTGCTGATGGCCCTGCCGACCACCCGGGCCCTGCAGCGGCGGCGCGGGGGGCTGCTCGACGTGACCTGCGGGGTGCTCTCCGAGGCCCCCGGCGACAAGATCACCGTCATCAACTGCGGCAGCGGCCAGCTCATCGCCGGGCTGGGGCTGTTCCTCCAGGAGGGCGGCGAGCTGACCTGCGTGGACGCCGATCGCCCCATCCTCACCCGGCTGGACGCGGCGACGATCGCGCGCTCGCCGGACATGAAGCTGAGGCTGGTGCAGGAGGATCTGGCCGCTTTCGCGCTGGGCCGCTCCGCGCTCTACTTCGAGCCCCAGGACGTCGTCGTGCTCAACGGCCTGGCCGAGTACCTGCCCGACCGGGTGCTGGCCACCGCTGTTCGCGCCGGGATGGAGCTGCTCAAGCCGGGGGGCGTGCTGGTCGTGGACATGCTCGGGCCGACCCAGGACGGCTTCCTGTTCGATGACACGCTGGGCTGGTGCACCCTGCGCCGCGCCGCGGAGGACGCGATGGCGCTGCTCGCGGACGTGGGGCCGGAGTCCCTGGAGGTGGCCTGGGCCCGCAAGGCGGCGATCGTCCTGACGGGGCGGCGCCCCCGCTGATCCAGCGCACAGGTTACCCTTGCGGGGAAGCCGCGCGCGCACCCCGGGGTCTCTCCTGGCGGGCGCCTGACACCCGGAGCTGGAGATGACACGGAGCCTCTTGACGTCCACGGCCCTCCTGGCCGCGCTCGTCGCCTGTGACGGCGAAGCCCCGCCGACCGAGCCGGCCGATCCGCCGGCCCCCACGGTCGCCCCCACCCCGCTCAGCGCCGACGATCTCAAGGGCGCGCAGGCGGTGGCGCTGGTGCCCAGCCCGGTGGAGATGCACCGGGCTCTGCAGCGCGCTGGGGTCGCCAAGGGCCTCGCCGACCGCGTGCCGTCGCGCACGATGGCGATGGACGTCGACGACCGCGATCGGGTCGCGGTGCGCACCGGCGTGGTGATGGCCGATCTCATGCTCACCGCCGGGAACGCCGAGACCAGCGCCATCAGCGCCCACATCAAGACCATCCGCGCGGGGGTGGCCACCCTGGGCGCACGGCCCGACACCCTGGCCGCGCTGGACGACCTCGACGCCCGCGTCAGCAACGACGCGATCTCTCGGGACGACCTCATCAAGGAGCTGGACGAGATGGCCGGCTCCCGGTTGCCCGAGATCGAGGACCAGCTCGGCGAGCGCGCCCTGCCGCTCATCCGGGCGGGCTCCTGGGTCGAGGGCGCCAACCTGGTCTCCGGGGCGCTCCTGGACAAGGGCGACTTCACCCACTCCACCGCGCTGCTCAAGCACCCCGCGGTGGTGGAGTACTTCCAGGGCTACGTGAAGACGGAGGGCCGCGAGATCGTCGACGGGGACGTGCTCGTCCAGCTCGAGACCTCGCTCGCCACCCTCGACGAGGTCTGCGCCAAGGACGTGCTGGCCGAAGACGACGTCAAGGCCATCCACCAGGCCACCACCGCCGTCCTCGAGCTGCTGTGATGGCCACGGGAGAGAACATGACGCTCCGAACCCCGCTGCTGCTCGGCGCGCTGCTGCTCGGCGGCGCGCTGGTGCGGCCCGCCCAGGCCGACGAGGCCGAGGCCGAGAGCTGCCTTCGCAACAAGATCTGGGAGGGCTACAAGGAAGGCTGGTCGGTCCGCACGGCCACCGCGGCGACCCTGGGCCAGGGCGAGTATCGCGTCTACGTGGTCACCCTCCAGGCCGACACCGAGTACCGCATCCTGTCCTGCGCGGACGGCACGGCGGTGAACGTCGACCTCGTCATCCACGACGCCGACGGCAACGTCCTCGCCTCCGAGGACGCCACCGACCGCCAGCCCATCGTCGAGTACAAGCCCATCGCCACCGACACCTACTACGTGGCGGTCCACGCCCGCTCCCTGAAGGATCCGAACGGCCGGGCCGGCGTGGGCATGGCCGTCACCTTCCGCTGATCGGACGCGGCGCTTGGACCGGCTCGGTGATGCTTTCGTGGACGCGCTGGCCCGGCGGGCCATTCCGGCCGACGAGCCGGTCTGCCGCAGCGCCGCCGAGCTCGCCGGGCTGATCGTCCGCACGCTGGGCCGCAAGGCGGCGGAGTGGCCGGCCACCCGGGTGGTCATCGCCCGCCGCACCGGCGTCGACGGCGACGCGCTGGGGGTGTTGCTGGAGCTGATGCGCTCCCCCTGGCTGGCCAGCGAGATCGGGCAGGCCGAGCTGGAGGTGTTCCAGGCCCGGTTCGGGGACGCCGCCGCCCAGCTCCTGCGCAACCTGCGGGAGGACGACCTCACCCTGCGCAGCTACGCCGAGCGACACGGGGTCTCGGAGGCGCTCTCCCTGCTCGACGGGCTGTGCCAGGTGGCCGCCCGGCGGGGGCGCATCAGCGAGCCGAGGGTCCGCGCCCTGGAGGCGGCCGCGCGCGAGCTGGGGGCGGACCCGATGGTCTTCTCCACCCTGCTGGCCCGGCACGACACCGCCCGCGCCGCCGGCACGCTGAGCTGGACCCTGTCCGCCGACCGCGTCACGGTGGGGCGGGCCTCCAGCAACGACGTGGTCATCCCCGACCCCCAGGTGGCCCGGCACCACTGCACCCTGGTCCGCAACACCGGGCGCTGGCGGGTGGTCGACGCCGGCAGCGGCCGCCCCCTGCGGGTGGACGGTCAGGCGGTGGCCAGCGCGCCGCTGGACGCCCGCAGCGTGGTGCGGGTGGGGCCCTGGGCGCTGCAGATCGACGGCGATCAGCTCCAGGCCAGCACCAACCGCGCCTGGCTCGCGCTCTCGGCGCGGGGCCTGCAGCGCAGCATCGGCGACAAGGTCGTGCTGGACGGCGTGGACTTCGCGGTCTTCACCCGCGAGCTGGTGGCGGTCGTGGGGCCCTCCGGGGCCGGCAAGACCACCCTGCTGAACGCCGTCACCGGGGTGGCCCCCGCCGACCGCGGCGAGGTGCAGCTCGGCGGCCAGGACTTCATGCGCATCGTGGCCGGCGACCCCAGCGTCGTCGGCCTGGTCACCCAGGACGACCTCGTCCACCCCCAGCTCAAGGTGGAGGAGGCCCTCTTCTTCGCCGGGCGCCTGCGCCACGCCCCCGAGGTCGACGACGGGGAGGTCCGCAGCCGGGTGGAGCGGGTGCTGGAGGAGCTGGGCGTGGCCGACATCCGCGCCCAGCGCATCGGAGACACCCTCCAGCGGGGCATCTCCGGGGGGCAGCGCAAGCGGGTCAACCTGGGGCAGGAGCTGATCACCGCCAGCACCCGCGTGCTGTTCCTGGACGAGCCCACTTCGGGCCTGGACCCACGCAGCGCCCAGGACATCATGCGCCAGGTCCGCCAGCTCGCCGACGACGGGCGGGTGGTGTTCATGGTCACCCACGACCTGAGCCCCGCCATCCTGGCCCAGATCGACCACCTGCTGGTGCTCGTGCCCGGGGGGCGCATGGCCTGGTTCGGCCCGCCCGACGCCGCCTGCCGCTACTTCGAGGTCTCCAGCCCGGACCTCATCTTCGACCGCCTGGGGGAGCGCAGCCCCGAGGAGTGGGCCGAGCGCTTCAAGGCCAGCGCGGCCTGGCGTGCGGGGGTGCAGAGCCGGCTGGAGCTGCTCGACTCCGACGCCCGGCCCCGGGCCACCCGGCACCTCTCCCCGCGTCGGCCGGCCTCGGCCTGGGACCAGCTCCGCAGCCTCACCGCGCGCTACGGGCTCACCAAACTGCGGGACCGGGCGGGGCTGGAGATCATGGTGGCCCAGCCCGTCGTGCTGGCACTGCTCATCCTGGTGGTGTTCCCGGTGCCCACCACGCAGCTCATCTTCATGGTGTCGCTGTCGTGCCTGTGGTTCGGCATGTCGCTCTCCGTGCGCGAGCTGATCGCGGACCGGGCGGTGTGGCGGCGGGAGCGCACGCTGGGGGTGAGCGTGGGGGCCTACCTGGCGGCCAAGACCCTGGTGCTGGGGGCGCTCAACGCCGCCCAGTGCGGCCTGTTCGCGGTGCTGGTCCACCTCACGATGGGGCTGGGGGACTACGGCTTCGGGCTGGCGGCGTTCGGGGGGGCCCAGATCCTCACCGGCTTCGTGGGGGTGTGCCTGGGGCTGCTGATCTCGTCCCTCTACAACAGCTCGGAGGCGGCGGTGGGCACGCTGCCGCTGCTGCTCATCCCGAACATCTGCTTCTCCAGCGTGATGGTGTCCCTGCGGGACATGGGCGAGGTCTCCCGGGGCCTGACCTGGGTGACCCTCCAGCGCTACGCCTTCGACCTGAGCCTCAAGACCGGCACCCACCTGGAGGAGGTGTCCCGCATCCCGGGGCAGTGGACGCGGCTGTCCATCACCGGGCCCCTGTACGACCTGGGGCTCAAGCCCTCGGACGTGGACAACATGGGCCTGGAGCCGGTGCGCCTGGTGGCGGCGCTGGTGATGTTCGCGGCGGTGTTCCTGGTGCTGACGGGGGTGGCGACGGAGCGGCGGAGCCGGGGGTGAGCCTCACCCCCGCACCCAACCCTCCGCCTCCGCCACCCCATCGAAGAACCGCACGCTGGAGAGCCGCGCCGCGCTGGTCACCGCCTTCGCCAGCTTGCGCTCGAAGCGCCCCCCGCCGCACACCGCCACCCGGTCGATGGCGTCGCGCTGGCCCAGCAGCCACTTGGAGAGGATGAGCTGCACCCGCAGCGGCGCGCCGTTCATGCGGGAGAGGTCCACCGTCCCGCGCAGCTTGTGGCCGCGCCCGGTGGCGATGTCCCCGCAGGCGCCCACCATGCGGATGAAGGCGTGGGTGCCCTCGATGGTGCCCTTGCCGATGAAACCCACGCCGAAGACGAAGGCCTCGTCCAGGGTCACCGTGAAGCGGACGCTGTCGTCCTGGTAGGTCTCCTCGAACAGCGGCGCGGGCATGGGCGGCTCCGGGTGTACCCCCTCCTTCTATGCCGAACGCGGCGCCCCGAAAAGCGCTCAGGGCTTCCGTGAGGCCGTGTAGAAGGGCGTCGTGGGGTCCTCGGCCCTGAAGAGGACGATGTCTGCGCGCTCCGGGGTGAGCGTGAGCACGGCGTAGCCCAGGGACGCGTCGATCACCTGCTGGCCCGGCGTGCCCCGCCGGCCGCACCTGGGCCAGTGGGCCCCGGGGTCGCCGCACAGGGGCCGGCTCTTGGAGGCCGCGCCGCTGACGAGCTGGTCGTAGCCCTCGGTGACGATGTGCTCCTGGTGGTGCTCGTGGCCGCTCAGCACGAGCTGGACGCCGCAGTCCTCCACGATGGGCTCGATGTGGCGGCGCAGGCGGACCTGCTCCAGGCGGCGGCTGTGGATGCCCGAGGACTGGAGCGGGTGGTGGGCGAACAGGATGCGCCAGCCCGGCGCGCCGCACAGGGCCGCGCGGGTGTCGTCGAGCATCGCCCGGGTCGTGGCGTCGCGGGGCCAGGCCGAGACCGCCTGGGTGTCCAGCGCCGCGAGGGTGACCCACGCCGGCAGGCCGGGGACCACGTAGGTCCGGTCGGGCATGCGCCAGCGGGGGCTGGCCGCGCTGTGGTCGAGCTGGGGCTGGGCGAGGCCACGCCAGTCGTGGTTGCCCAGCACCGCCCAGATGTCCAGTTCGCCCAGGGGGGCGAAGGGCTCCTCGAAGCGCTCCCAGAACAGGGCCTCGTCGCCCTCGGAGACGCCGTCCTCGTAGATGTTGTCGCCGAGCATCAGGGCGAGATCGCAGCCCATCGCCGCGCAGGTCTGCGCCATCGCCGCGCCCACACCTGCCTGGGTGAGGCTGCCGTCCTCCAGGGGCTCCCGGCCGGCGTCGCCGAAGACAAGCACCACCAGGGGATCGGGGTCGACGGGCCGCGCGGCCACCTCCACGGGGGTGGTGGGCTGGGGCCCGCAGCCGACAAGCAGCGTGAGGAGGATCATGGGTCTCCGGACGGGGAGCCCGGATCATACCGAAACCGGCTACACTCATCCGGCATCGATCCCCACTGCCCCCACGGGATCATCCTGCTCCTGGAGAAGACCATGCTTCGCACCGCCATCGTCTCCCTCGGCCTGCTCGTCACCACGCCCGCGCTGGCCTGCGCCGGCGGCAAGTGCCCCGATGACTGCGGCAACAAGACCGCCGCCGCCGAGACCGCGCCCGCCCCCACGCCCGCCGAGGTGGAGGGCACCCGGGTGTCCCTGGACGTCGCCGGCATGAAGTGCGGCGCCTGCTCCGGCAAGATCACCGCGGCCCTGCTGGAGACCGACGGCGTGAAGGCCGCAACCGTCGACCACACCACCGGCAAGGCCGAGATCGTCTTCGACGAGTCCAAGACGAACACCGACGCCCTGGTCAAGGTCGTCACCGACCTGAACTACCAGGCCAGCGTGACTCAGCCGGGGACCTGACCCTCCGGCACCTTCGGCGGCGCCAGCCGGGGATCCGCCTCGCCGTCCTCGGCCATGCGCAGCACCGCCTCGATGCGGCCCAGGGCCTCGAACTCGTTCCACTGGCCCAGCTCGACGAGCTGGATGATCCGGGGGTCGAGGGCCGCGCGGTCCGCCAGCTCTCGGCGGGACCAGCCCAGCGCCTTGCGTCGCGCCTTGATGTCCATGAGCGCAGCATAGCAGCTTGCGCGCCCGCGTCCGCTCCGGTAGGCCATCCAGGAGCTTTGACGGAGGTGTGTGGGCATGTCGCGGTACGAGTACATCAAGAGCAAGGGGGCCCTTCAGGAGGCGATGGTGCAGCAGTCTGCGGCCGCCCCGCCCCTGGCCGCCGCCGGCAACGTCGCCAACGACTGGGAGGAGGCGTCGATCACCGCCTCCCACAACGTGCAGGGCCTCACCCGCGCCGCCCGGATGCGGGCGTCCATGCCGGCCCCCCCGCAGCGCGCCGGCGGCCTGGACCGCAGCCACCGCTGGGGGCGGTCCACCCTGTTCTCCTACGTGGTCGACGAGGGGCAGCGGGTGCTGCTGGTGGACAGCCGGGGCCGCATGAGCGTGGTCGAGGGCCCCGCCAAGGTGCTGCGCTGGGGCCGCCAGCTCCGCACGATGGACCACTTCGTCGCCCACCCCGGCGACTTCCTCATCGTGCGCTTCCGCGACGGCCGTCAGGAGCACATCGCCGGCCCCGCCCACTTCTGGCTGGACCCCCGGGAGCACCTGAGCGTCACCCGCGAGGAGGTCGTCCAGATCGGCCACAAGGAGGCCATCGTCGTCTACAGCGAGGACAGCGCCAGCCAGGTCTCCCGCCGCGTCATCGCCGGCCCCGGCAACTTCGTCCCCGGCCCGGGGGAGTGGCTGCACACCTTCTCGTGGCACGGCACGGTGGGCGGCCAGAAGGTCCCCCACGCCCTGGTCTTCCAGAAGCTCTGGCTGATGCCCGACCAGATGTACCACGACGTCGCCGAGGTGCGGACCGCCGACGACGCTGTGCTGACGATCAAGCTGATGATCTTCTTCGAGCTGATCGACGTCGAGCGGCTGCTGGAGACCTCCCACGACCCCATCGGTGACTTCGTCAACGCCGCCACCAGCGACGTGGTGGACTTCCTGGGGCGCCACGACTTCGAGTCCTTCAAGCGCAGCACCGACCAGCTCAACGAGCTGGGGACCTACCGCCAGCTCACCGGCCGGGCCGCCCAGTGCGGCTACCGCATCAACAAGGTGGTCTATCGGGGCTACGGCGCGCCCCCCGCGCTCCAGGCGATGCACGACGAGGCCACCAAGTCCCGCACCCGGCTCCAGCTCGAGCGGGCCACCGAGCAGCAGGCCCAGGAGCTGAGCGACATCAAGCAGCAGCGGGACCTGGTGCGCGCCGAGCGGGAGCGCGCCGCCCAGGACAAGCACCAGGCCCACACGCTGACCATGGCCCGGCGCGAGATCGAGGCGAAGATCGAGCGGGAGGCCGCCCAGCGGGACGCCGCGCGCGCCCAGGCCCGCCTCGACGCCGAGCAGTCCCGGGCCCTGGCCGAGGGCGAGGACGCCCGTCAGCGCGCCCACCTCGCCGGTCTGGCCGAGCTGGGGGTGGACCTCACCGCGCTGCTGACCCAGGGCCGCGCCGATCAGGTCATCGAGCTGCGCGGCCGCGGCGCCACCCCGCACGTCCATCTGCCCGACAGAGCGTGACGTCGGGGCCGCGCTCGCGTACTCTGGCCCGACCCCATCGGAGAAAGCATGCCGACCACCGACGCCTCCAATCTGGGACTGTGGACGCAGCTCCGGAGCTTCAACAAGACGTTCTGGATCGCCAACACGATGGAGATGCTGGAGCGCCTGGCCTACTACGGCCTGCGCACGGTGCTCCCCGTCTACATGGTCCTGAGCCTCGCCCAGGGCGGCCCGGAGTTCAACCACATCCAGAAGGGCATGATCTACGGCTGGTGGGCGATGGTGCAGTCGGGCCTGCCGGTGTTCACCGGGGGCTACGCCGACCGCTACGGCTACAAGCTCACCGTGGGCGTGTCCATCGCCATCAAGATCGCCGGCTACCTCCTGATGGCCTACGCGGTGGACCTCGCGGGCGCGCTCACCGGGGGGGCCAGCCTGGAGGAGCCCGGCCACCACACCACCTTCGTGGTGTTCACCGTCGGCGCGCTGCTGCTCGCGGCGGGCACAGCGGTGTTCAAGCCCGGCCTCCAGGGCATCATCGGCACCCAGCTCAAGGCCGAGAACGGCAGCGTGGGCTGGGCGGTGTTCTACCAGCTCGTCAACGTCGGCGGCTTCCTGGGGCCCTTCCTGGCGGGCGTCATGCGCCTGATGGCCTGGAAGTGGGTGTTCATCTCCTGTGCGGTCATCGTCTCGCTCAACTACATCTTCCTGCTGACCTTCCCCGAGCCCGAGAAGCCTGAGACCGACGAGGTCGGGGGCGTGCTCGGGGCCCTCAAGGTCCTGTGGGACTCGGCCATCGGCATCTGCGAGCCCCGGCTGATGGGCTTCCTGGTCATCTTCTCGGGCTTCTGGGCGATGTTCAATCAGCTCTTCGACCTGCTGCCCAACTACATCGACGACTGGATCGACTCCAGCATGGTGGCCGACGCGGTGGCCCGGCCCATCCTGGGCGAGCTGCCCGCCGAGTGGGGCGGCATGCTGCCCCAGGAGTTCATGATCAACCTCAACGCCGGCATGTGCATGCTGCTGGCCTTCGTCATCGGCTTCTTCACCGGCAAGGTGCGGTCGATGACGGCGATGATCGCGGGCATCGTGGTGGCAGCGGCGGCCATCTACGGCCTGGGCATGTCCCTGAACGGCTGGTTCATCCTGGGGGCCATCGCGCTGTTCTCCCTGGGCGAGCTGATGGCCAGCCCCACGAAGATGCGGTACTTCTCGAACATCGCGCCCCCCGGCAAGAAGGGCCTCTACCTGGGCTACATCAACGCCACGGTGGGCATCGGCTGGGCCCTGGGCTCGTTCATCGCCGGCTCGATGTACGAGGAGGGCGGCGACAAGGTCGTGCTGGCCCGCCGGCACCTGGTCGAGGCGGTCGGCCTGGACCCCACGACCGTCGCGGAGATGCCGAAGGACGCGGTCCTTCCCAGCCTCCAGGAGTCCCTGGGCATGACCGCCGACCAGGTCCGCGAGCTGCTCTACGCCACCTACGAACCCGGCTTCGTGTGGACCCACTTCGCCCTCATCGGCGTGGTCAGCATGGTGGGCCTCATCCTCTACGACCGCATCACCGCGGCGAAGGCCTCCTGGGAGGCCCCGGTGCTGGCCGTGCTCGCCGCGCTCATCTCCGGCTGGACCTACAGCGGCGGCTCGGTGTCCCGCGGCGTCATCACCGGCGGCATCTTCGGCGGCCTGATGGTGCTCTACATCGTGCTGGAGAAGGTCGCGCCCCACGTGCTGCCCCAGGGCCAGACCGAAGAGGAGGAGGCGGCGTAGTGTGGTGGCTGCTGCTGGCTTCCTGCACCCTGCCCGGCCAGGTCGGGGGTCGCTTCCAGGACGCGCTGCCTGTGCCCGGCGACGCCTCGGGTGCGGCCTGGATCCTCACCGACGACAGCTTCTACTACTACTACGAGACCAACACCGAGCACGGCACCACCTGCAGGTGGTGCAAGCAGCGCGTCTATCGCTACGACCCCACCGCGCGCGAGGCGCGTCTGGTGACCACCCTCCACTTCCCGGACCGCACCGCCCCCAACATCGGCGCCCTGGTGCTCGGCCAGGACACCCTCTGGGTGCTCAACGAGGGCTCGTTCGAGTACGCCGGGCTGACCGGCCTGGACCCGGTGACCGGCGCCGTCAAGGTGGACATCACCGCCTTCGCCGCCGCCCACGGGCTCGCGGGCGTGGCCAGCGTGGGCTTCGACCCGCCCTCCCGGATCAACGGGGAGACAAGCGACGGCCAGCGCTACGAGGTGGACCTCTCCACCGGCGACCAGGCCATCGGGCGCCTCCCCCGGTCCCAGGAGCAGCCGGAGAGCGCCCTGTGCATCGCGGCCGACCCCGACGCGAGCAAGCGGGGCAACCTGATCCGGGCCACCGGCGGGGGCTGCGGCACCGCGCGCAAGGCGGAGAGCCTGAGCACCGTGGTGCTGCCCTCCGTGCTGCTGGAGGCCGAACTGCTGTGGCAGGACGGCCACTTCGCCCTCGTCCAGCACGTCAACGCCATCGCCCCCGACGCCGTCACGCTGGTGAGCCTGATCAACGCCGACGCCGGCGCGTTCGTGTGGGGGGCGACCCCCGAGGCGGCGCTCGGGCGCGACCTCCAGGCCACGGTCACCGACACCTACGTCTTCCTGGAGGGCCGCCGGGCGGGGGTCCTCGTCCTGGATCGGGCCAGCGGAGAGGAGCACTGGCGCGTGCTCCCGGATGGATGATGGACGCCGCCTCGCTGGAGCGCGCGCTCGCCGCCTGGCGTGAGGCCCTCGGCCCGGAAGCCGTGGTCACCGGAGAGGCCCTGCGCCATCTCCAGCGCACCCTGCGGCCGGTGGAGCCCGAGGCCTGCGCGGCGCTCCGCCCGGCCGACACCGAGGGGGTGCGGGCGGCGCTGGCCATTGCCGCCGCCCACGGGGTGACCCTCCACCCGGTCAGCCGGGGCCTGAACTGGGGCTACGGCGCCGCCCGACCGCCCCGCACCGCTGTGATCCTGAGCATGGAGCGCCTGGACCGCATCCGCAACCTGGACGAGGACCTCGCCTGGGTCGAGCTGGAGGCCGGGGTGCGCTTCTGCGACCTGGACGAAGCCCTGCGGGCCTGCGCGCGGGACTTCCTGCCCGTCCGCACCGGGGGGCCGGCCACGGGCAGCGTGGTGGGCAACACCCTGGTGCGGGGCCTGGGCGCGGGCCGCGTCATGGACCGGGCGGCGGAGGTCCTGGGGCTGGAGGTCCTGCTCGCCGACGGGCGGCTGGTGCGGATCCCCGGCGGTGGGCCGGCCGGCCGGGCGCCCCTGGGCCCGGACCTGCGGGGGGTCTTCTTCCAGGGCGCGTTGGGGGTGGTCACCGCGATGACCCTCAAGGTCACCCCCGCGCCCGCCCTGGTGCGGCCCTTCCAGTTCCGCCTCCGCGACGACGCCGCCCTGGTCCGGTTCGTCGACGCCCTGCGCCCGCTCCAGCAGAGCGGCGTCCGCATGGCGATCCGCGCGATCAACGACCTCCACGAGCTGATGATGCGAGGGCCGTACCCCTTCGCCGACGCCCGGCGCGAGACGCCGCTGCCCCCGCGCCTTCGGGCGGCCCTGGCGCGGCGCTGGGGCGGCGCCCGCTGGGCGATTCTGGGGGAGCTGCACGCGGACAGCGAGGGCGAGCTGGCGGCGCTGGAGGAGCGGATGGAGATCCTGATGGTCGAGGGCGCCGAGCGCTTCCGCTGGCTGGAGCCCGTCCCGGGCCGCGCCCTGCTGGAGCGCTCCTTGCGGGATGGCCTGGCGATGGTGTGGTGGCGGCACGACGGCGCGCGCGCCCCCGACGCCCTCCCGGTCGACGCGCCCAACGGCCTGGTCTGGGTCGCCCCTGTGCTGCCCCACCGGGGGGCCGACGTCGCGGAGGCGAGCCGGCTCGCCGAGGCGGTCGCCGCCGCGCACGCGCTGGAGGCGTCCATCTCCCTGCGCTTCGTGGACGGGCGGGTGCTGATCGCGATCATCGGGCTGGTCTTCGACCGTGCGGTGGAGGGCGCCGACGCCAATGCCCTGGCCGCTCATGGCGCCCTGAGTGGCGCCCTGGCCGCGAAGGGGTGGACCCCCTACCGCCCCGCCGTCGGGGCGTCGTCCTTCCGTGATGCCGATGAACACGACCTCACGGACGAGCTTCGCCGCGCGCTCGACCCCGTCGGCCTGCTCGCCCGGAGCACCGACCGTGGCCCGTGACCCCGCCCATCGGCTGGACGCGCTGCTGATCGGCGCGGCCCCGGCCGTCGCCATCCGCGCGGTGGTGGAGCTGGGGATCCCGGACCGGCTGGCCGAGGGCCCGCAGCGCGTCGAGGCCCTGGCCGCCGCGCACGACCTCGACCCCGACGCGCTCCGGCGGCTGCTCCGCGCGCTGGCGGCGCAGGGGATCTTCGCCGTCGAGGGCGACCTGTGGCGGAACACGCCCATGTCCGCGCTGCTGCGGCCCGGCGCGGCGGGCTCGCGGGCGGCGGCGGCCCGCTACGGGGCTCACCCCGCGCTCCTCCAGGCCTGGCTGGGCCTGCCGGAGACCCTGCGGACCGGCCGCCCGGCCTTCGAGGCCGCCCACGGCGCGCCCTTCTTCGACTGGCTGGAGGCCCACCCCGACGCCGCGTTCACCGACTACATGACCGAGCGCACCGCCGCGGTGGCCGACGCGGTGGTCGGCGCGCTGGACCTCGCCGGGGTCACCGCGCTGCTGGACGTCGGGGGCGGAGCGGGGGCTCTGCTCCAGGCGATCCTGGCGGCGAACCCGGGGGTGCGGGGCGCGGTGCTGGACCGCCGGGCGGCGGTCGCCGCGTGCCCGGTCGAGGCCATCGCCGGGGACTTCTTCGCGCCGCTGCCCGCCGGCTTCGACGCGGCGCTGCTCAAGGAGATCCTGCACGACTGGGGCGACGCCGACGCCGCCCGGATCCTGGCCCGCTGCCGGGCGGCCCTGCCCGCCGGGGGGCGGCTGTTCCTCGTCGAGGCGCTGGCGGACGACCCGCGGGCGGCGTGGATGGACCTCGTGATGATGGTCGTCTTCGGCGGCCGGGAGCGCAGCCGGGCGGCGCTGGAGGCGCTGCTCGTCGAGGCGGGCTTCGCGCTTGAGGGGACGCAGCCCCTGGCGGGCGGGCTATGCTTGCTCACAGCGACCGCCATCGACCACCCCGGGGGAGCCCCCCGGCGCGCGTGACCGATGTCGCACACGCTCTATCTTCGCTACACCCTCGATCATCACCTGGTCGAGCTGCTCACCCGCGTCCCGGACACCCCTGCGGTGGCCGGGCACGCCGTCCCCGGCGCGGTGACCTTCGCGGATGGTGCCGCGCTGCGCGTCGCCCCCGCCGACGGCTGGCCGCAGGACGTCATGGGGTTTCGCACGCCTGGGGACGCGGCGATCACCGCCACCAACCCCCTGGGAGAGGCGCTGCTGACCCGGATCGCGGACACCTTCGAGGGCTGGCGCGTGGTGTACGCGCTGGTCCGAGGTGGCGAGGTCCTGGCCCACCGCCCGCCATACCGCTGCCCCGTCTGCGGCCTGCAGACCCTGACCTCCCGGGCCAGCTACGAGATCTGCGCGATGTGCTTCTGGGAGGACGACGGCTGGGAGGACCGCTTCCCCGACGCGATCTCCGGGCCCAACGGCTGCACCGTCGCCGACGCGCGCCAGGGCCACTGGCGCGGGGTCGGCACGAAGGAGGGGCCGCGGTGCTACAGCGCACAGCTCCCGGACTTCTCGCCCGAGGACTTCGCTGAGGCGGCCGTCCACCTCCTGACCACACAGGTGTTCCGGCACAAGGATCGGACGGCGGTGCGGCAGGCCGTCCGGCGGCTCAGCCTGACGCCGGAGCGTCGGGCGCGGGCCCTCGCGGCGGCTTTCGACGGGAACGGACGGCAGCGCGACCTCGACCTCATCCTGCGGCACCTGGACGTGACCGCCGAGGTGCTCATCCGCCGCACCGCGGAGGACGGCGACGCGGCGCTGGCCGAGCGCGCCGAGGCGTTGGGCGTGGACGTGAGCGCCGTCCTGGGGGGCCGGGCGCCGCTGCTGGAGGCCGCCCGCCTGCTCGACCTGCCCTCCCCCCGCCGCCCTACCGCGGACGAGGTCTGGAGGCTCCAGGATGAGGGTCGGTGGGAGGCTGTGGCCGCGCTCGCGGCGGTCGGGGTGCTGCCCGACGAGAGTCGCGCGGAGCTGCGGAGCTGGATCCAGGATCTGTTCGACGACGACTGGCGGGACTGGGTGCATGTCGAGGACGGCGTCGAGGCGCGGCTCGCGTTCCGGTGGTGCACCACCGAGGCCGAGCGGGCGCAGATCCGCGCGCGCCTGCGTCGGGCCCGGGAGGAGGACGCGGACGGGGATGACGACTGGGCGTACGCCGAGGCCGCGAAGATCATCGAGGCGGAAGGCTGATCCCCAGGGCCTCGCAGACCGCCTCCGCCACCGCGCCGGGGCCCTTGTCCTCGGTGTAGACCGTGCAGGTGCAGAGCCGGGGCGGCAGGCGGTGGTTCAGGGCGTAGCGCAGCGCCTCCGGGCTGGCGCGGCGCCCGACGGCCTCCAGGCGCGCGAGCAGCGCGGCGACGGAGTCCTCCACCGCCGGCCAGGGCTGGAGCCACACTACCGCGCAGCCGGCGAGGGCCTGGGCGAGGCGCTCCTGGGACTCGGGCGTCTCGACGGTGGCGTGGCCGGCGCCCAGGTCGATGACGGCGGGGCCGGGGCCCTCCAGCGCGGCGACGGCGGCCTGCACCCGCATCGCGTCCCAGGTCTCCCGCCAGCCCCGGCGGCCGTGGGTGTCGACGAGCACGGCGCGCAGCCGGGTGAGGTACCGGTGGCGGTCGCGGTCGTCGCGGGCCTCGGGGCCGAAGCGCTGGGCCATCTCCAGCTCGGCGTCACGGACGGCGGGGAGGGTGCGGTAGGCGGCCCAGCAGAGCGTGTCGGCGGAGCGCCTCGGGCGGTCGAGGCGGCGGGCGAGGCGGCGGGCGGTGGTGCTCTTGCCGGCGCCTTGGGGGCCGATGAGGACGATGTTCTGGTCGAGAGGGATCGGGGCGTTCCTTCTTCCGGCGTCGTCGTCACCCCCACGTACGGCCCGGCCGAGAGGACGCAGGGGCGTACGTGGGGGTGACGACGACGTTGGAGCCGGGATCGACGTTGGAGCCAGGATCGCAGCCTCGCGAGTCACGCCAACAATGCCCGCCCCCGCTCCAACACCCCCATGGACCACCCCATGAACCCGCGCATGAACGCCTCCCCGACCGTGTCGGTCCGCGCGTGCGCCTCCAGCGTGTGGTAGCCCTTCGTCATGCGCTCCACGTTCCGCGTCAGGAACATCCGCGCGACCTCCCGCTGCTCGGGGGACGTGGCCTGCTCGAACAGCGTCACGTTGAGGGCGGTGACGTGCATGAAGGAGTACTGGGCGTGCAGGACCGCGGGCATGGGGCGCAGGCGGTCCAGGACCACGGGGCTCTCGTAGAGCTCGTCGGGGCGGTGGTCGAGGATGCGGTCGGCGTCGTCCAGGCGCACCCCGAAGCCGAAGAGCTTCTGGTGGGCCGCCTCGTGGACGAAGGCCTGGGCCAGCCCGAAGGGGTCGTAGTAGGTGGCGAACATGAGGCCGAAGCGGTGCTTGTCGAAGTGGCTGGAGGAGCCCCGGGCGCGGCCCCAGGCCTCCTCGGGGATTCCGGCGTCCAGGATGGGGTTGAAGGTGTCCACCGCCTCGCGCACCAGGGCGTAGCCCTCGGGCCAGAGGGCCACCAGGGCCTCCCCGGCGGCGATGTTGGGGTGGTGGAGGTCGCCGTTGAGGTAGCGGGGGTGCTGGTGGCAGCGCTCCCGGGCGTGGCGCACGGCCACCTGGCCATCGAAGATCGTCGGCTCGCCCGGCTGGGGCGGCCCCATCGAGGTCTCCCCGGACCAGCGGCCGCTGCGGGTGTTCGCCATCGCGCGGGCCACCCGGGCGCCCTCGCCGTCGAGGTCGGGCACGGCCAGCGCGGCCCAGTCCAGCGCGTCCGGGGTCGGGCTCATGAGCGGCCGTCCTGGTCGAGGGGGTTGTCGAGGCCACGCTGCCAGGCGGCGGTGCCGGTGACCCGGCGGCGGGCAGGCGGCACGTAGGGGAAGCCGAGGCCGGACCCGGCGTCCTCCGGGAAGGTACGCCCGGCGCGGCGGAGCGCCAGCTTGTCGGCGGTGGCGTCGGTGTTGGAGGTCAGCTTGAACACCGGGGTGCGCAGCTCGGCGATGCCGTGCAGGGCGCTGTAGCCCATCGGCCAGTCCAGCAGGGTCTCCAGCGTCTCGAAGTCCTCGCGCCAGCCCAGCGCCCGGCCCATCGCCAGCCAGTCGTCCGCGAGGCGCGCGGCGGCGGCGCAGCCCGGCCCGCAGGGGGAGAAGGGCAGGGCGTAGAGGCCCAGAGGGGCCGCCAGGCGGTTGGGCCCGGCGGGGCCGTCGTCGCCCTGCATCGCGGGGAAGGTGGTGTCCCGCCAGCCTGCCTGGAGCCGCTCGGCCTGGGCCGACGCGCAGCAGGGCGCCGCGCCCAGGGCGGCCAGCGCGGCCGCCGCGTCGTCGGTCTCCCAGGCGTGGATCGCGGAGAGCCAGGTGTCGGCGTGGCCGATGATGACGGGGTTCTGGAAGCCCGGAAGCACGCCGGGCCGGGGGGACAGGTGCCGCAGCACGAGGCCCGCCTCGGTGGCGGCCTGCCGCAGGGTCGACGCCTCGCCGGGGGCGGCGTCGAGGATGGCGACCGCGCGCAGCCCGGCGGCGACGCTGCGCCACTCCATCTCCCGGGTGCGCTCGGCGAGCCGGACGACGGTGGGCTGCCAGCGCAGCCTGGCGGGCTCGGAGGCCCAGCAGCAGCGGGCGAAGCGGGGGAGGGCGAAGTCGAGGCGATGGGGGCTCATGGCGCCTCCTCCAGCAGCCCGTCCAGCTCGCGCTTCATGCGGTGGAGCTGCTCGTAGAGGGTGGGGTTCCGCCCGCGCGCCCAGGCCTCGAGCATGCGGCGCTCCAGATCGGGGCGCAGGCCGCTCAAGGTCAGGGGGTGGCGGCCCTCCTTCTGCATGCGGCGCTCCAGGGTGCCGTAGAGGGACTTCCAGGTGTCGCAGTGCTCGGTGCGGTTGCGCCAGTCGCCGTCGAGGGAGGTGCCGGGGCAGTAGCCCTTGCAGACCAGGAAGAACCGGCAGTCCTTGCAGCCGCCGTGCTGCTGGGGGGTGTGGTAGAGCGCCAGGTAGCGCTCGTAGCCGGGGCGGTCGCCCTTGACGAAGTCGACGCCGTCCTTGTTGGTGCGGCCGCAGTTGCTCATCTGGCCGCTGCCCTCCACGCTGCGCACCGCGGCGGTGGTGTAGGGGTCGCAGGCGCGCCACACGCAGGAGGCCTTGTCGTCCCGGCCCTCCATCATGCGCTTCATGTCGGAGAAGACGTCGAGGCCCATGCGGACCTCGCCGTCCAGGGCCTCGAAGGCCTCCAGCACGGCGACGTTCTCGGCGGCGGTGAGGCGGTACTTCTCGCCGACCTCGGGGCTGTCCACCTCCAGGAGGTGCAGCCGGGCGCCCAGGATGCCCCTGGCGTCGAGGCCGCGCACCCACTCCACCAGGCGGGGCAGGCGCTCGGCCGAGGCGTTGGCGCGGTGCAGGGTGATGATGAGGCTGGTGGGCACGCCCGCCGCGCACATCTTGTCGATGGCGGCCTCGCTGCGGGCGGTCTGGGCGCGGGTGCGCTCCAGGCTGCCCGCCCAGCGGGCGTCGTTCAGCTCATCGGGGCCGTCGATCGAGACCCCGACGCGCACCTTGTACGCCAGGAAGAGCGCGATGTGCTCGTCGGTGATCAGCGCCCCGTTGGTCTGGATGCGGTTGGTCTCGAAGCGCTCCAGGCCGTAGGCCCACAGGCGCTCCAGGTCCGGGATGGGGACGAGCAGCGGCTCTCCGCCGAACAGGGCGAAGGGCTGCCGCTCGCTGTCGAGGGAGGCCAGGATGGCGTCGAGGTCGTAGCGTCCGGGGACGTTGCCGGCGTCGCGCTGGGGGTTCTGGTAGCAGTACTGGCAGGCGATGTTGCAGGCCACGCCCAGAGGCCGGACTTCGACGGTCATGGCTCAGCTTGCCACACGCCGGAGGAGGGCGGCCTTGCCGACGTAGGGCACCGCGATCCGGACGGCCGAGGCGTCCTCTTCCACCACGATCAGGTGGTGATCCTCGGTCAGCTTGAGCTTGGGCACGTTGGCCCGGGCGAGCGCCGCGCCGTCCTGGCGCAGGGCCCCCAGGAAGTCCGGCTCCTGGAGGGCCTTGACCCCGGTGGCGGCGATGAGCTTCTTGACCCCGTGCAGCCCGGCGGGCAGGTCGAGCGCGCCCAGGAAGGTGTGCCCCGGGTGGGGCACGACGACGTGCATGTGGGTGGGGTCGTCGAAGAGGACGGTGACGGCGACGCCGTCGGGCACGGTCACGCCCTTGGCGGCGAGCGCGGCGCGCGGGTCGGCGGCGAGGGCCGCCCGGGCGGCGGCATCCTGGTAGCTGTCGACGGCGAGCGACTGCTCGACGAGCCAGCGGTTGTGTTCAGACATGGTCGGTTTCCATTGAATGGGTATTTGAAATATCAGTATCCGCTGAGGTCGACGTAGTCGACGTGCGGGATGATGTCGACGTAGGGCACGTCCACGTGCGGGATCCAGGAGCCGCCGAAGACCTTGCCCATGAAGTCCCCGACCTCACCGGCCGCGTAGCCCACGCCCTTGAGGGCGCCGTCCACCGCGGTGTCCGCGAAGCCGCCGACGTCCTTGAGCCACCGGCCGGTCTGGTCCACGGTCCAGCCGAAGCCGTCCTTGAGGATGCGCGCGGACTCGCTCGCGCCCAGACCGAGGTACTTCACCGCGTCGCTGGCGGTCGCGCCCATGAACCTCACCGTGCCCTTGGCGATGTCCTCGGCCTTCGCCCCGACGTCCTGGAAGAACTTCGAGGCGGCCTGGGCGCTCTGGGTGACGTTGGACTTGACCCAGTTGAACGCGGCCTCACCGGCGGCCTTCAGGCTGCCGATCAGCCCGCCCACGATGGCGTCCCTGGCGTAGTCGTAGAAGGCCTTGGCCAGGTCCTCCAGGCTGCGGAAGGGCACCGAGATGGTGAACGGCCCCAGGTTGTAGCTCCGGCCCATCGCCGAGAAGCTGAACGAGATCTGCTGGGTGAAGCGGGTGTCGGTGATCTCGGTGGTGATGGAGGTCCCCACGGAGAGGCCGATGGTGTACCCGGCGATGTTGACGCTCACGCCCACGCGCGGCGCGTAGGTGAGGCGGAAGAGCCCCTCCTGCATCGTGACGCTGGTGGACTGGTAGATGCCCAGCCCGCCACCCGCCACGGTCGCGGTGAAGCCCTTGCTGTTGAGCTGCGCCTGCACCGAGGAGCTGTACAGACCGCCGAGCAGGACGAGCTTGCCGTCGATGGCGCCGCCCACCTTGGCCGCGCTGACCGAGAAGTCGATGCTCGCGCCCGCGCTGCCCGCGTTGTTCGTGATGGACAGGAAGTCCACCCCGCCCGCCCGCAGACGGATCGGGTCCATCGTGCCGCGCAGGTAGCCGCCGCTGTCGTAGTCCAGCTTGCCGTCGACCTGCGCCTTGTAGCCCCACAGGTCCAGCTTGCCGCCGATCTCCAGCCCCGCGTCATAGGACCTGCCCGCGATGGAGCCGCCCTTGGGCGCGATGTAGAGCTGGAGGTCGGTGATGGAGACATCGAGCACCTTGGACACGTCCAGCCAGCCGCCGGTCAGCGCGTTGACCAGCCTGGGCACCTGGATGCCCTCCTTGCTGTAGATGTCCAGGATGCACTTCGACCAGTCGCTGGCGTCGATCAGGATGCCGATGCGACCGCCCAGCAGGCCATCGCCGATGTGGACCTCGCCCCGCACGCCCAGCACGACGTAGGGGAAGGTGGGGGTTGCGCCGATCTCCACGCCCAGGCCGCCGATGGTCAGGCCCTTGATGCCGAAGGGGTCCCTCCACGCGCCGTCGGCGACGTCGAGGGCACCCCACACGGTCACCTTGGAGCCGGTGCCGGTGGTGACGGTCAGGCCGCCCCGCATCTTGAGGGCCTCGTTGTCCAGGTTCAGGGTGAACTCGATCTGAGCGCCCACCGAGGTGTCGGTGGAGGCCTTGCTCACGTTCAGCCCGATGGAGTTGAACACGATCAGCGGCGTGCCCAGCTCGACGTCGAGCTGGAGCTGGGCGCCCACGAAGAAGTCGCCGCTGCTGCCGGTGGCCGCGCCGACGCCCAGCACCACGGAGCGCTGCTCGAGGTGGAGGACGGGGAAGGTGTCGTTCAGCAGGTTGAACGGCGTGATCTCGCTGGCCTTGAGGGTGGCGAAGGCGTTGAAGCCGGCGATGTAGCTGCCGACGTCGTCGTCCTCGCCGTCCTGGTTGGACAGGATGATGGTGCTGTTGTCGTACAGAGACAGATACGGCATCACCAGGGTGTCGACGACCGGCTTGACCTCGCCGGGGATCCGGTCCAGGACCTGGCCCTGGATGACGTCCTTGATGGTCTTGGACTGCGGCATGCCGAACTTGACCATCCAGCCCGCCTCGGCGCCGTTGTCGCCGTCGGCCGCGAACACCGAGACCGCCAGCGGGTCGACCGTGACGTCGAAGGGCGCGGTCAGCTCGGCGCGGCCCGCGTAGGTGACCGCCTTGGACAGGGGCTGGACGTTGATGTCGCCCAGGAACTTCAGCGGCAGGTCGAAGGTCACAAAGAACACAGACACGTCGAGGCTGCCCAGGCTCTTGAGCTGCTGGGGCAACTCGCTCACCGTGGTGCTGCTGCCGGTGGGCGTGCCGGTGCTGGAGCCGCCGCCCCCGCCGCCGCCCACGGGGCTGGGGGTCGTGGGGGTGGCGCCGCCGCCGGGGCCGCCGGAGCCCACGGTGCCGCCGCCGCTGCCGGCCGGCGGGCCGTCCGCCTCGAACTGGACGCCGGTGAGGCTGAGCCAGTTGTGGTCGAGGCCGCCGGGGGAGGCGACGTACTGGATCCGACCATCCTTGAGCACATCCACCCGAGCGGTGGACTCGTGGTTGTTGAGGTTGAAGATGAGCCGCTTGGTGGGGCGGGACCCCTCGGGCAGGGTGGCGATGTAGCCCCACTGGTTGTCGGTGGAGCGGACCAGGCCCTCCACCAGCACGGTCCTCCCGCGCTTGGAGGTCGACGCGCTGCCGTAGTCACCGCCGTAGTTGGTGGTGTTGCTGCTCAGCGCGAGCGCGCTGCCGGCGTTCACGGAGAAGCTGATGCCGGTGAGGCTGAGCCAGTTGTGGTCCAGGCCGCCGGGGGAGGCGACGTAGTGGATCTGCCCGTTGGGAAGGACGTCGACCCGGGCGGTGGACTCGTGGTTGTTGAGGTTGAAGATGAGCCGCCTGGTGGGGCGGCAGCCCTCGGGCAGCGTGGCGACGTGGCCCCACTGGTTGTTGGTGGAGCGGATGAGCCCGCTGACGTAGACGACGTCGCCCACCTTCACGTAGGCCGCGTTGCCGTAGTCACCGCCATAGTTGGTGGTGTTTCCGCTCAGCGGCAGGGCCGAGCCGGCCGAGACCGCGAAGTCGATGCCGGTGAGGCTGAGCCAGTTGTGGTCGAGGCCGCCGGGGGAGGCGACGTAGTGGATCCGGCCGTCGGTGAGGACGTCAACGCGCGCGGTGGACTCGTGGTTGTTGAGGTTGAAGATGAGGCGCCGGGGCGGCCGAGCGCCCTCGGGCAGCGTGGCGACGTGGGCCCACTGGTTGTTGGTGGAGCGGACGAGCCCCTCGACGTGCACCACGCCGTCGCTGGTGCGCGCGAACGAGGCGCTGCCGTAGTCGCCGCCGTAGTTGGTGGTGTTGCCGCTGAGCGGGAGGGCGCCGGAGGCCTCGGTGCCCGTGCCGCTGGTGGTGCCCGCGTACTGCATCCGCCAGATGTCGTCGATGCTGTTGACGCCCCAGACCAGGCCCTCGCGGCCGATGGAGACCTCCTTGAGGCCGCCGGGGACCTGCTCCCACTGGTTGTTGCCCTTGTAGCGCCAGATCTGGCCCGCGTGGTTCACACCCCATACAGAACCGTCCGAGGCGACGCTGACGTTGGTGAGGGCGCCGCTGATCTGATCCCAGCCGCTGCCGTTCCACCGCCAGATCTGATCGGCGCTGTTGACGCCCCAGACGTTGCTGGCGTCCCCGCAGGACACCTGCACCAGGGCGCCGCCGATCTGGTCCCACTGGTTGTTGCCCTTGTAGCGCCAGATCTGCTGGGCGCTGTTCACACCCCACACCGTCCCGTCCGAGCCCACCGACACGTTCATCAGCTTGCCGGCGATGTGGGTCCAGGTGCCGCCGCTGCGCATCCAGATGTCGTCGTTGCTGTTCACCCCCCAGACGTGCTGGGCGCTGCCCACGGAGATCTGCTTGAGCTTGCCCCCGATGTGCGTCCAGCCCTCGCCGCTGCGGGTCCAGATGTCGTCGCTGCTGTTGACGCCCCAGACCGCGCCGTCGGCGCCGACCTCGACCCACTTGAGCTTGCCGCCGATGTGCTCCCAGCTGCCGATGGGGGGGAGCCCGCCGGGGGTGACGCGCTCGACCACGATGGAGCTTGTCTGGTCGTTGAAGGCGCCGACGAAGGTGACGTCGTCGGTGTAGCTGACGGAGGCGCCCTGGAAGTCGGCGTGCTGGTAGAGGGTGACCTTGTAGCCGGCGGGCACGCGAACCGAGCTGAGCTGATCGTTGCCGATCGTGAGCTGGCCGATGTCGTAGCGACCGACGTCCAGGGACTGGCTGGCGCCCTGGAAGTTCGCGTGCTGGTAGATGGTGACGCTCATGCTGTACAGACTCCCGTTCTGGGGACTCAGGGGGAACTCAGCGGCGGAGGCCGATGCTAGGACGGTGGGGGGGCCAGGCCTTGACCGGCCGCGTCGGATCCCTGAGCCGTCGTCGTGCGTTTCCGGAACGTCACGATCCGAAGGAGGGGTGTTTTTCGCGCGGTGCGGGTCTTCATGTCCTCTCGGCCTTCCCGGCTCGCCGCAGGGGGCACTGTCCCCGCCGTCCCCCGACCGCCCCTGTGCTATGAAGGGCGGCGGAGGTGCCACGCGGTGCGACGACTCAGGACGCGCGGTCTGCCCGGCCAGCCGGGCACCGAAGGCAGGACCTACAGCTGGGACTTCCGGCGCCCCGACGGCGCGTGGGTCCCCCAGATCTCCATGTGGTCGGCGGGCAGCTCCCGGGCGCGACCCCAGCACCCCGAGCAGGTGGCCTGGCTGGTGGCGCAGGGCTTCCCCGAGCCGGACAGCCACGGGCGGCTGGATCTGACCCCCGAGGCGCTGGAGCGGTTGCTGGAGCTGGTCGGCCCGGCGGCGGAGATCCCGTGGCGCGCCTTCGAGCTGCTGGCGCAGGTCACCGCCCTGGTGGACGCCGAGCGCTTCGCCGAGGCCCTGCCCCTCACCGCGCAGCTCGTGGCGCTGACCCCCACCTGGGACGAGGCCCGGCGGGCGCGGGTGGGGCTCCTGCTCTTCCACCTCCAGGACGCCGAGGCCACGCAGGCCGAGCTGGCGTCCATCCCCGAGGGCGTGCTGGACGCCGCGGAGCTGCGCCTGCGCCGCCAGGCCCTGGCCACGCTCGTGGACGACTGGTCCACCTACGCCGACATCCAGGAGGAGAGCATCGCGGCGGGCAATCGCCGGGTCGGGGACTTTGAGGTGCTGGGCCTGGCCCGCTGGGCGGCGGGGCAGATGGAGCGCTCGGTGCAGGCTTTCGTGGACGGTCTGACGGCGTATCCCGGGGAGCGCAGCCTGGCGGACCGTCAGGCGGAGGTGCTCGGCGCGATGGGCCGGGTGGATGACGCGGTGGCGCTGCTCGATCGGCTCATCCAGGAGGACCCCGCCCCCGCCAAGAGCTGGGCCCTGCGGGGCTGGGTGCGACGACACACAGACCCCGAGGCCGCCGCCGCCGACTACGCCCAGGCCCTGGCGCGGGACCCGGAGCAGCCGGTCGCGCGCGTGGGGCGGGGCTTGCAGTACCTCGACGCCGGCGACCGGGTGGGCGCGCGGGCCGACCTGGCGCCGTTCGTGCATTCGAGCTGGCAGGAGGCGGTCGACGCCTGGCAGCGCTTCGTGGACACCGCGGCCGAGGGCGAGGACGTCGCGACCCCGCCCAACCCCTGGCACACCCACGACCACGACCACGAGCGGTGAGCGCGCCCGACCCCACCCCCGCCCACATCGCCTTCTTCCGTGAGCACGGCTGGCTGGCCGTCCCGGACGGGGTGTCCGCCGAAGACCTCGACGCCATCGAGGCCCGCTGCGTACGCCTGCGCGACGATCCCGATCGCTACGGGCTCCGCATGGCCGAGGGCGTGGACCAGGGGCGGGTGCTGCAGTCCATGCTGGAGCTGGTGTGGCTGGACTGGAAGAGCGCGCCGTTCTTCGGCTGGGTGCAGCGCTTCGCCGAGGCCCTGGTGGGCGCGCCCCTGCGGCTCTGGTACAACCAGCTGCTGGACAAGCCGCCCCTCAACGGCGCGCCGACCGAGTGGCACCAGGACGGCGCGTTCCTGGGGGACGGCGTGGGGCAGCGGCTCATCTCGTGCTGGATCCCGATGCGGGCGGTGGACCTCGACAGCGGCTGCATGCACTTCCTGGACCGGGGGCACACCGACGGCGTGCTGCATCACGCCCGGCTGGCCGACCGGGACTGCGCGTTCGGACCGTGTGAGGTGGACCCCACGCGGGTGGTGGCCTGCCCGCTGCCGCGCGGGGGCGTGACCTTCCACCACGGGCTCACCCCGCACATGACGCTGCGCAACCGCTCGGACGCGTGGCGGCAGGTGGTGATCATGCGGTTCTTCCAGGGGGATCCGCCGGGGACTCAGAGGTCTTGAACCCACTCGTGGAGCACCAGCCGGATCGACTCGCCGGCGATCTTCGTGGGGTCGGTGCCCTTGTTGAGCACAGGGTGCTTGGGATCGTCCGGGTCGAACTCGAGCATCACGAGAGGATCGTAGTCGCGGGTGTCCAGGTCGAGCTGCAGTCTGTACTCGTCGACGATCTCCAGGATCCGGACCGTTGCGCTGAAGGGGTCGTGGTCCTTCCGGATGCGCTCCAAGGTCAGGAGCTTGTCTCCGGGCTGGTCACCCTCCCACTCGTCCGGGCAGATGCCGTGGCGTTCGTGCAGGGTGACTGTGCAGCCGTGCTCTCGGCTGACCTCCTTCACGAACCAGATCCGGCTCCGCAGGGTGTCGCTGGACATGAAGCTCTCGACCAGAGGCGGCGCCAGCAGCGACCTGGAGACGGCGGTGCCGGTGGCCCAGGCGTGCTCCTCCATGGGTTCGTGCCGGTAGGCGCGGGCGAAGAGCTTGAAGTCCACGTCGTCGTCCTGGATGCTGTTCGTCGTGATGTAACCGAGGCTGTTCTCGAGGAAGAGGCTGGCCTGCAGGCCCAGCTCCGGGTGCGCGAGCAGCTCCTCCCTGTCCTCCTCATCAAAGGGAGCCTTGGCCATGATCTTCCTGGCGAGCATGGCCTGGAAGGCGTGAGCGTTCTCGTGGAGGATGGTCTCGACCTGTTCCTTGAAGGAGCCGAACTGGTTTGAGGTGGTGTTGATCACGATGAAGGTCGGGAAGCCGAACTCGCAGTAGCCGTCCTTTTCGGGCTCGGGGGGATCCGGGGTGTGCAGCCGGGCTTTCACCGGCGCGTCGGGGAAGGTGTGGACGGTGTCGCCTCGCTGGCAGGAGAGGTCCTTCTGGTCGTGGCCCAGGATCCTGCACTGGAGCTGGATGGCTCGGTTGTAGAAGGCTTCAATCTTCTCGAAGTCATTGTTCTTCACCCAGGTCGTCCAGCTTCCCCGGGCCTTCGCGAACAGCTGATCCTTCTGGAGTGCCGTCTTGGTCTCCCGGCGTTTCTTCTGGTCAAAAGCCTCAAATTCAGGGGTGAGCTTCATCTCGGCGAGGACCTTCGCGCGGGTCACCAGCAGGTCGCGGATGGGGTTCGGCTTGCCGCCCCGGAGGGTCGGGCGGAGGGAGCCGACGACCTGCCAGTCCTCGCCGCTGCACGCCGGGCAGGGGTTGCCAGGCGTAGGGCGGCCCTCCCGCAGACAGTCCCGGTTGGCGCAGATCGTGGGGAGTTCGACGTCTGTGCTGTTGCAGTCGGTGACCCCATCCACCAGGAGGTTCGGGCATCGGCCTCCGTTGTCCTTGAACTCCTGAGGGTCGAAGCCCTGGGCACAGGACCTGCAGAAGCAGAGCTGCGTGCGCATGGTCCGGAGCAGCCTGAGCTGCTGGTCGGGCTTCATCTCTGCGATCAACCCTGGCGTCTTTGCGAGCCGTTCCACCAGGACCTGCGCCTGCCGCGCGGAGCCGTGGGTGACGTCGGTGGCTTCGTCGAGGTCCGCGAGGTAGACGGTGCTCCGGGCGGTGGAGAGCGCGTCGATGGCCTTCTTCAGGTCGATGAGCCGCTGGTTGCCCGTCCCGTAGTCGCGCTTGGGGGGGTCGACTGCGGCCTTGACAGCGGCCAGGGCCTTGTCGAACGCGACGCGCTGGACCTTCCAGGGCGTGTCGACGCCGTCCTCCTGGAGCGGCAGGGCCTCGGCGAAGGTGACGCGCGGCATGAGCTTCTTGAGCGCGGCGTAGTAGCGGCGCATCGCAGCGTCGTGCGCGGCCAGCACATCCCGCGCTTGGCTCAGCGCCTGCTTCAGCGCGCTGAGGGCCTTTTGGACGTCCTGCATGGCCTCGACGAGCATGAGGCCGGCGAAGTGTTGCGCCATCTCATCGCCGGAGGTGGAATGCTGGAGGTCCCGCTCAGCCTTGTCCTGCAGATCGATGCAGACCAGGACCTCATTCCAGGCCACCTGGACGGCCTTCTGGTGCGCCAGCACTGCAGGGGAGGCGTACTCGGGCGGGTAGTCCACGACGTCCCTGAGCTGGAGCTTGAGGCCATCGAGCGCTTCGCGGGGGTCCGGGCGAGCCGGTAATTCCACCACCTGGCCTCGCTCGACGCGCAGCAACAGGTCCGCGACGAACTGCGCGTAGGCCTCGACCGCCGCTCTGGCCTCGTCGACCTCGGAGTCCTTCACCGCCGCCTTGACGGCGCCCAGGAGCCGCCGGGACTTCCGGGCGATGTCCTCCGGGACGTTCCTGGGCTCGCTGCGCTTGAGCGCTGCAGCGCGCGTCACGCTCTCGCGCAGCGGGCGCAGGAAATCCGACACGAACCCATCCAACGCCTGCTTGACCTCCACGAGCTGGACCGCGTTGAACTGGGGGAACACCTCCTCGACGTCGGCTACGTTCCGGGCGACCAGGTCGGGGGCCTCGCAGCCGCGGTCGAGGACGAACTGGATGTGACGTTTGGCCTCTTCGAGGCTCTCCATGCACGCGTCCAGCGCCGCGCGGCGCTCGGCATCTTCCTGCAAGACCTTGTCATGCTCCTGGCGCGTCAGGGTGAGCAGGGTCCGGGCGGGCTCGACGATCCTGAAGAGGCTCTTGAACGCAGAACCCGGCTGCGTGCTGAGCTGGGCGTCGGCGATGTCGAGCTGCTGCTGCAGGGAGGCCCAGGCTGACCCGAGCAGCTTGAGGGCCTCCGCCGGCAGGGTCACCGGCCCCGGGAGATCCAGGATCGTCCTGACCTCGGCGAGCGGGTCGGCCGCCTCGGGGCGCAGCCTGGCGAAGCGCCTTCGGGTGCTGTCTGCGTTGCTGAACGCCACCTTGAGCGTGGTCCAGGGGTCCATCACGCCCTCCCTGTGCCCACGTCGTGCGCCCGTCGTCCCAGCTCCGTGCATGCCGTCATGGCCGGACCTCCGATGTCGATGAGGTCACGATATCGGCGGTTCAAGGCCCAGGGTGGTTTGTCGAACTATTGCCACGACGGGCACCCCGCCGATCGGGACCGGCGGGGTCGGGCGGGGGCGCGGCTCAGGGGCGGCGGCTCAGAGGTCCCGGATGCGCTCGTCCAGGATCAGCCGCATGGACTCTCCGGCGACCTTCGTGTCGTCGGTGCCCTGGTTGATCACGGGCGACTTGGGGTTCTGATCGTCGAACTTGAGCTTCACCACGGGGTCGTAGGTGCTGGTGTCCAGGTCGACCTGGAGCTGCTTCTCGTTGAGGACGTCGAGGATCTTCACCCGCTTGCTTCGGATGATCCCGCCCTTCTTGATGTTCTCCAGGGAGAGCGTCTTGTCTCCGGCCATCTCCCCCTCCCACTCGTCCACGTAGATGCCGTGGCGCTCGGTGAGCGTAATGGTGCAGTCGGCCTCCCGGGTGACCTCCTTGACCATCCACATCTTGCTGCGCATCGTGCGCCGGGACTCGAAGCTCTCGATCTGCGGGGGGACCAGCAGGGACTTGGAGATCGTGCCGCCGGTGGTCCAGGAGTGCTCCTCGAAGGGCTCGTGGCGGTAGGCCTTGTGGGACAGCTCCAGCTCCTGGAGGGTGTTCTGGAGGGTGTCGTTCTGGACGTAGGACTCGCTGTTCTCCAGGAAGAGCTGGGCCTGCACGCCCAGGTTCGGGTCGTTGAGCAGGGTCTGTTTGTCGTTGTTGTCGAAGGGGGCCTCGGCCTTGAGCTTCTTGACGAGCATGCCCTGGAAGGCGTGGGCGTTCTCGTGGACGATCGTGTCGACCTGCTCCTTGAAGTCCCCGAACTGGCGGCAGGTGGTGTTGATGGCGATGAAGGTGGGGAAGCCCGGCTCACAGTAGCCATACAGACCCGGCTTGGGCGGGTTGGGCGTGTCCAGACGAACCTTCACCGGCACATCCGGGAAGTCCACGATGGTGCCGGAGCCCTCCGGGACCTCGCGGGTGAGGCCCTGCTGGTTGTGCCCCAGGATCCGGCACTGCAGCTTGATGGCCTGGTTGAAGAAGGCCTCGATCTTGGCGGTGTTGTTGTTGTCGACCCAGTCCGACCAGTTCTCCTGGGCCTCCTCGAACATGGGATCCTGCCGCAGCGCGAGGGTCGTCTCCCGGCGCTTCTGCTGATCGTGCTGCTCGAACTCGGGGGTGAGCTTCATCTCCGTGAACATCTTCGCGCGGGCGACGAAGAGGTCCCGGGTGGGGCTGGCCTTGGTGACCTCGATGCCCGACGAGTCGTTGTAGGTGAAGCTCTCCCGGATGTAGTTGAGCAGCCACCAGTCGTCGTTGCCGCAGTCCGGGCAGGGGCTGCCCGTGGAGTGGATGCCCGGCTTGAGGCAGTCGATGTTCGAGCAGACCGCGGGGATCTCGACGTTGACGCTGTTGCAGTCGGTGACGCCGTCGGCCTCCTTGTTCGGGCACCTGTTGTTGTTGTTCTTGAAGGCGGTCGCGTCGAAGCCCTGGTCGCAGTCCTTGCAGAAGCAGAGCTGCTCCCGCAGGCTCTTGAGCAGCTTGAGCTGCTGCTGGGGCTGCATCTCCCGGATCAGCCCGGGGGTCTGCATGAGCTGGTCGACCAGGGCCTTGGACTTCTGCGCCGAGCCGTGTGTGGCGTCTGTGGCGGTGTTGACGTCCGCGTTCAGCGCGTTGGTGCGCGCGGTGGACAGCTCGTTGATCTTCGTCTCCAGGGTGGTGAGCAGCGGGAGCCCCCGGGCGTAGTCGCGCTTGGGGGGATCCACCTCGGTCTTCACGGCCGCCAGGGCGTTGTCGAAGGCGATGCGCTCGGCCTTCCAGGCCGTGTCGACGCCGCCGGCCTGCTGGGGGAGGGCCCTGGCGAACGTGATGCGCGGGTTGAGCTTCTTGAGGGCCGCGTAGTACTTGCGCACCGCGCCGTCGTGTTCGGCCATGGGCTTGCCGGCGTCCTCGAGCGCCTTCTTCAGCACATCCAGGGCCTTGTTGGCGTCCAGCAGCGCGCTCTCCACGTCCATGCGCGCGAAGAGCGTCCCGGTCTCGGAGTCCTCGTCGACCTTCTTGAGGTCCCGCTCGGCCTCCTCCAAGAGCTTCACCGCCGCCAGGAACTTCTTGTCCGCCTGGCGGACGGCGGTCTGGTGCTGCTTCACGGTCGGAGAGGCGTAGTCCCTGGGGTAGCGCCGGATGTCCTCGATCTTGAGGTGGTAGCGCTTGTAGACGTCGCGCGGATCGAGCTGGCTCATCCGCTGCAGCTCCCGGGTGCGCTCCTGCCGCATGGTCTCCAGCGCCGTGTCGTCCTGGAGGGTGCGGAGGCCCTCCTGGAAGGCCTTGAGCGCCTGCTTGGCCTGGTCGACCTGGCTCTGCGCCACGGCGGTCTTCACCGTGTCGTAGAGCTGGGTGGCCTGCTGGACGTTCTCCTGGGAGACGGTCCTGGCGATCTGCTCGTTGAGGGAGGCCGCGCGGGTCATGTACTTGGCGAGGCTGGTCAGGGAGTTCGAGACGATCCCGTCCAACACCTCCTTGGCCTGATCGTAGGCGTCGGACTCGGTGAACTGGCGGAGCAGGTCCTCGGCGTTGTCCAGGTTCGTGGAGATGGGCTCGGGCTTGTCTCCGCCCGCGTCGAGGATGGACTGGAGCAGGCCCCTCGCGGTGTTGAGGCTCTGCCTGAAGTCCGCCTCGTGCCCGATGCGGTCCAGCTCCTGCTGCTCGGCCAGCTCGTACGCCTGATTGGCCTGGACGAGCAGCGTCCGGGCCGGCTCGACGAGCTTGAAGAGCATCTTGAAGGCCTTGGCCGGGTTGGTCTCGTACTTCGTGTCGGCGGCCAGGAGCTTGGCGTGCAGCTCGCTCCAGGCCTCCTCGATGTCCTCCATGCAGTCCTGACGGACGGTCCCACGCCCGCGGTTGAGCAGGAGCTGCTCGACCTGAGCGATGGGGTCGGCGGCCTGCGGGCGCAGCTTCCTGTAGCGCTTGCGGTTGCTGCCCTTTGTGCCGAATGCGGTCTTGATGGTGGA
>JACKEV010000031.1 GCA_020632795.1 Alphaproteobacteria bacterium | reverse complement strand
CCTCTACCGCATCCAGGCGGGGAAGGCGACGACCTGGGTCCTGGTCCGCCAACCCGAGACGGGCCTGGACCTGACCCTGAGCGCGAGCAGCCTCGGCCCCGATGATCCCCTGTCCATCGACATCACGGGAGAGGGGGCCGGCGTCTTGAGCCTCGTCGGGATCGACGCCCGCCTGCCGGCGACCGCCCCGGACGCCCTGACCGCGCGCGTGGCCGGCGCGTCGGACGCCGCGGCGATGGCTCTGCTCGCCGGACAACGCCAGGGGGAGAACGCCGCGCGGGCGGTCCTGCTGGGCCTGGGGAGCACCCACGCCGAACGCCCGAAGCCACGCCCGGTGAGCGCGATGGCCGCGATCCAGGACGCCCCGCACATCCAGGTCCAGCTCAACTTCGGGCGCCTCGAGCGCGAGCTGGTCCGCGCGGTCCAGGCCTGGAGCCTGGCTGCGCCCCCAGAGGAGCGCCTCACCAACGCGCGCTTCGCCGCGATCTGGCAGGACGTCCTGGACCAGGCTGAGGCCCGGGGCGAGCCCCTGGTCGACGAGGCCGGCGCGCCCCTCGGGCCCTCGGCCCTCGTTGACCCCCTCGACGTGGTCGGCGACCCGGCCCGCCTGCCCGATGACCTGGAGCCCTGGGACGAATGGCTGGAGGCGCGATGATCCTGCTCACCCTGCTGCTGGCCTGCGCGGACGACGACCGGCGCGGCGCCTTCGACGCCGTCGCCCACGCCTCTGCAGAGAGCAAGGAGACGCTCATGCACTGGCGCATGTTCCAGGGCACCGACCACAACGGGTACTGGAACCCTTCCAGCGGCCAGGGCGCCGAAGCCGAGCGGACCTCAGAGGAAGGCGAAGTGTCCGCCCGCGTCCAGGACCAGCGCGCCTGGCTCTGGGCCCCCGAGGTGGCCCTGGACGAGAACGGCCACGCCCGCGTCGAGGCCCGGGCCCCCTCGGCCCTGTCCTCCTGGACCCTCACCGGGCTGGCCGTGACCCTGGACGGGCGCGCCGCCGGGGCCACCACCACCCTGCAGACCCGCCGGACCGAGCACGTCGAGCTGCTGGCGCCCACCTGGCTGCGGGAGGGCGACCGGGTGGTGCTGCCGGTGCTCATCCAGGACGAGGCGGGGGCCCGCCGCCAATCGCTGGAGGTCCGCGCGGACGCCACGGGCCCGCTCCCGGTGCGCGTGACGGCCGTCGGAGACGCCATCTCGGCCACCCTGGACGTGCTGCCCATCGGCCGCCCCCAGACCGCCCGCCAGGTCCAGCGCGCCCAGGGCGGCGCGGCCACGTTCACCCTGCCGGCCGGGGCCGCTTACGAGGCCCGGGTCCTCGACCTGCGGCGGGTCGTGGAGGCCGAGGCCGCGCGCCCGGCGTCCGAGCTGGACGAGACCCTGGCCCGCTACGCCTTCGCGGTGATGAGCGGAGACCGCGACGCCCGCCTGCTCGCCGCCCAGGCCCTCACGCCCTACCTGAGCGGGTGGATCGTGTCGCGGTGGGTGCTGGACAGCGCAGAGATCACCCCGCTTGCCGCCGGCCTGGTGGCCTCTCTGCCTCCCGCACCCGACCCGAGGATCGCCGCCGCCCAGGAGCGAGCCGCCTGGGTGCTCCAGGAGCCCGAGGGCAAGACGGCCTCAGTGCAGGAGGCCCTCGCCTGGGAGGCCTGGCTCGCCGCGCTGGAGCCGGAGCGAAACCTCTGGGCCAAGGCGCTCATCGGCCGCCAGCGACCCCTGCTCCCGATGGACCCCTTCACCGACGCCCTGGTGGCCGCCGTCCACCCCGAGCTGGCCCCGGAGCTGCTGCCCGGCCTTGCCGAGCGCGCCGAGGCGGCGGACCTGAGCGGGGTGCGCCGCCCGGACGGCCAACCGGCGACGCGCCTCGACGCCCTGGCGGCCGCCGCCCTGGTGGTCGACGACCCCGCCCTGGAGGCCGGGATCCTCCAGCAGTGGACCCCCGAGCGGGGCTTCGGGGACGGCTTCACGGCCCTGCTGGTCGCCCGCGCCCTGGCCGATCGACCCTTGGCCGCTCCCGCCCGGCCCGTCGCCGGCCGAGCGTCCGGCGCGGTGACCGTGCCCGCCCCCGACGGCGCGCTGGTCGAGCTGGTGAGCACCACCTGGCTGCCCTGGGACGCCTCCTCGACGCCCGGCTGGGAGGCGGCCTGGTCCCCTGTGCGCGCGGCGGTGGGGCGGCCCACCTCCCTGGTCCTGAGCCTGCGCGCCCCGCCCGGGACCACCGCGCGGCTGCGGGCTGAGCTGCCCGCCGGGGTCACCCCCCTGATGGACACCCTGGAGGGCGGCGAGGGGCGCTGGGACGGCCGCACCCTGACCGTGGACCTGCCCGCGCAATCCACCGCCCAGTCCACCGTTCGGTTCCAGGTGCTGCCCGGCTATGCCGGCACCCTGCACACCGGCGCGCTGTGGCTGGAGGGCGCTGAGGAGACGGTGTGGGCCGCTCCGCAGCGGTGGACCATCGTTCCTTGAGGTGAGCGTGGCTGCGGCCCCGGGCCGGAGATAGGAGCGCGGGCATGCAGCCCGTCGACATCGTCCCGATCCCCGGCCCCCGCGCCGAGGCCGCCGCTCCCCCCTGTCTGGTCGTGGAGGTGCCTCACGGCGCCGACCGCAGCGCCGACTTCCACCGGCTGGCCGGCCTGCTGCGCGGCCCCCTGCCCGCCGACCTCATCGACTTCTTCCACGTCAACACCGACGTCGGCGCCTGGGCGCTCGGTGTGCGGGTGGCCGAGCGCGTCGTCGCCGCCCGCCCGACGCGCGCCGCTCTGGCCCTGCGCTGCCGGGTCCCCCGCACCTTCGTGGACTGCAACCGCGTCCTGGACGCCAAGGCCGCCGCCGAGGTCACCCCCGGGCTGCACGGCTACATCCGCGATCCCGCCGACAAGGCCCTGCTCATCGACCTGCACCGCCGCTACCAGCGCGCCGTGGCCCAGGCCATCACCCGCGTCTGCGGCGCCGGGGGCCTGGCGCTGCTGCCCCACAGCTACGCCCCCCGCTCGGTCGACCTCACGGGGACCGAGGACGACCTGCCCGCGCTGCTCCGGGGGGCGTGGGCGCCGGGCACCGCCGAGACCTGGCCGCTTCGCGCCTCGGTCGATCTCATCACCGAGACGCCCGAGGGCCTCGACCAGGCGATCCCCGGGGCCGCCGCCGCCCTCACCGCCGGGTTCGGGGCGCTGGGCCTCGACGTCGCGGTCAACGGCACCTACACCCTGCACCCCGCGACCTGGGCCGCCGCCCACGCCGCCCGTTGGCCCGGCCGGACCCTCTGCCTGGAGCTGCGCCGCGACCTGCTGGTGGAGGCGTGGACGCCCTTCGCCGAGATGCAGCCCGACCCGACGGCCATCGACCGCCTGGCCGCCCCCGTCGCGGCCTTCCTGGACGAGGCCCTGCGCGCGCGGGGCCTCTGAAGCAGCGAGCCCCCGGCGTCTCCGCCAGGGGCCCGCGCCGCGTCTGAGGGGAGGCTACTCGCCGCCGGCCTCGGCCTCCAGGATGTCGTTGATGTTGCGGGTGACGCGGTTCTCGTTCTCACCGGACCACACGTCGACCATGCGCAGGTCGCGGTCGAACACGGCGAAGGTGGGCACGCCGCCCACGTAGTCGCGGATGTAGTACTGGTAGTACGCCTCGGCGTAGCCCTGGTAGCTGGTGTCGACCACCACCGGGAAGGTCAGGCCGTGGGTGTCGGCCCAGTCGGCCGCGAAGTCGCCCTGGGTGACGTTGCCGTCGTAGCTCCAGTCGTCGATCATCAGGTTGATGACGACCACGCCGTCGGCCCGGTGGCTCTGGAAGAAGGTCTCCTGGTGGGGGGCCGCCTGGTTGCAGGGGCCGCACCAGCCCGCCGCGATGTCGAGCACGACGATCGAGCCGTAGAACTGGTGGAAGTTGATCTCCTGGTCGAACTGATCGAAGGCGCTCCAGTCGTTCTGGACGTTGCCGACGCTCCAGCCCTCGCCGGTCACGCCGTCGGCCTGGGCCTGGGCGTTGCAGTCCGGCCAGTGACCATCGGGCACGCTGGCGCAGTCCATGGCGTCGGAGCCCGCCGAGACCTCGTCACCGTCGGAGACGTTGTCCAGGTCGCTGTCGGGGTTGAGCGGGTCGAGGCCGCCGTTGACCTCCTCGCTGTCGGAGAGGCCGTCGCCGTCGGTGTCCGCGTTGGAGGGGTCGGTACCCAGCTCATCCTCCTCGTCGTCGAAGAGGCCGTCGCCGTCGGAGTCGACGGGGTCGTCCTTGGTGGAGCCGTCGGGGTCGCAGGCGGTCAGCGCGAGGAGGGCGCTGACGGAGACGAGGAGAGCGGTCGCGCGCATGGGTTACTCCCGGGAGAAGGTCGTATCTGCTGGGACAGGGGCCAGGGGCCTGTGAGGTGGAGCCAATATAGCCGGTGAACAAGGGTGTACGTCGTACAGGTGTCAAATCGGAGCCGCATCGTCAACGGTTACATTGTGGACGTTGCCCCGGAGGTCGACATGGGCGCCCTGCCTCGCACCCTGCGGCTGATCGAAGCGCTGCGGACCACCGCGGATCGACTGTCCACGGGGGCCGACTACCAGTGGGGCCACCTCGGCGCCTGCAACTGCGGACACCTCGCGCAGACGATCACCCGGCTCTCCCCGGCGCAGATCCACGCCGCGGCCCTGCGGCGTGCGGGGGACTGGGCCGAGCAGTCGGTCTCCTACTGCCCTGGCAGCGGCTACCCCATCGACCACATCTTCGACAGGATGATGGCCCTGGGGCTGAACCGCGACGACATCCGCCACCTGGAGCGCCTGTCCGACCGCCGGGTGCTGGCGCGCATGGGCGAGCGGGGCCGAGCGCTGCACCGCAACCACCGGCAGGACGTCATCGACTACATGCGGGCGTGGGCGGATCTCCTGGAGGAGGTCTCCCGAGATGCCGTGCTCATCGAGGTCGCGTAGAAATCGCGCGCGCCTCGGGGGCCAGGGCGCGGGGGATGAACGTGACGCCGCCGAAGCCCGCCACGCGGAGCTGCTGCTCGGCGTTCAGGGCCTCGCCCAGAGTCCAGCCCTCCTCGGCCAGCACCCAGGCGTGGCCCTCGGCGACGTCATCGGGCGTGGGGCTCTGCAGGTCGACCACGCGCACCGGGGTGGCGAGCTGGGTGAACACAAAGGCTGCGCGCTCCAGGCGCTCCTCGGTCTCGACGACCTGGACGCGGTGCACGCGGGCTGAGGTGACGCGGGCGCCGTCGGGCCGGGCCCCCGACGCCAGCAGCAGGGTGACGACCTCCATGTCCAGGGGTTCGGGCAGCGAGGCCAGCGGGGTGTCGGCGGGCAGCAGCCAGGGGCCCCCGTCCTCGGTGAGGGAGCGGCGCAGGCTCCGGGCCAGGTCGGGTCGCAGCCAGAAGCCGGCGAGGCGCCAGGCCGGCGGCACGATGGGCCGCCCCTGGGCGTCACGGACGGCCCGATAGCCCTTCAGGGCGTCTCCGTAGGACGCATCGACGGCGTCACCCGGTGGCAGGGTGAGCGTGGGCAGCGGGCGCAGCGCGACGCGCGCCTCCAGGTCCGGCCGCAGGGTGATGGTGTCCAACGCGACCCCCCAGGCCACGGTCGCCGCCTGGGTAACCAGCGCGAGCGCCAGAAGGCCCAGGCCGAGCCGGCGGTCCCATCGCCCGCGCGGGGTCGGCGGCGCGCGGCGCAGAGCGACCCCGGAGCCCACCAGCGCGGCGCCGAGCGCGACCGCGAGCAGCGGCGCGACGACCGCGAGCGCGTCCGGGGCGATACCGAGGCCCGCCTCCGGATGCCAGGGGCGCTGCAGCGGCGCCACCTGCGCGACCCGGAGCAGGCTCGCCGTGGCCCCGAGGCCCAGCGCGACCGCCCACAGCCCCGCCAGAGGCCCCACCCGACGCCACGCGGGGAGCAGCAGCAGCGTAGCGACCGACAGCACCACCCCCTGCTCCAGGTGGGCGACCGAGGAGATCGTGGCCCAATGCCAGGGCGCGACCCCCGCGCAGAAGGAGCTCAGGATCTCCCAGAGCTGCTCGGTCTGCAGCCACAAGAGCGGGGCGGCCCACAGCCCCAGCGTCAACCCGGCGGGCAGGAGCCACAGGACGCCGCCGCTCACCCCTCGCCGCCGCAGGTAGGTCAGCCACAGCGCCCCAAGCGGCAGCGGTGCGAGCCAGGCGAGCAGCAGGGGCAGCGGGGTCCGGGGGAGCAGGTCGAGGCTCACACGCCCTCCGTCAGCAGGGCTCGCGCCGCAGGCGCCAGCGCCGGGCGAATCAGGGTCATGTGACGCGCCCCCCGGTCGGCCAGGGCGATGCAGGTGTCGAGCAGCTCCTGGAGCGTCCAGCCCGGGTCGAGCACGAACCAGACGGTCGCGCCGCCCACCTCAGCGGCGCGGGCCTCCGCGCCCTCCACCAGGATGAGGCCGTCGGCGTACCCGGCCGCCCCGGCCAGCGCGAGGTTCTTCTCCAGCCCCTCGACCGTCTGCTCGATGGTGAGGTCGTGGACCCGCGCCATCGCGGCCCGCCGTGCCGAGGGCGCCGTGGACGCCTCCGGGGGCAGGGTCACCACCTTGAACGCCGCCTTGTCCAGCAGCGACGCCACGGGGGTGTCCGCCGCCCGCAGCGTGACCGCCTCGTCGGCCCCGCGGACATACCGGAAGAGCGGCGGGCTCAGCAGCAGGCCCGCGAGGCGCCATCGGGGCGGCGCGAGGGCGGCGCCATCCGCACCGAGCACCCTGCCGTGGCCCACCAGCACGCCGTAGCCGTAGCCGTCATCCGCGATGGGGAGCGCGGCCGCCGCGACGGCGTCGTCCAGCTCGGGCCGCACGCTGAAGGTGTCCGCGGTGACCCCCCAGGCCGTCGTGGCCCCCTGCCCCACCAGGGCTCCGACCAGCAGCGCCAGCCCGATGCGACGCTCCCAGCGCCCGCGCGGGGTGGCCGGCGCGCGCCACAGGGCCACCAGCGAGGCCCCCAACGCAGCGATCCCCCCCACGACCAGCATCGGCACGAGCAGCTCGAGCGCCGCCGTGGCGGCCTCCAGGCGGTCGAGGACCGCCGCGCTGCTGGGGGGCCCGCGCCCCCATCGGCGGCTCAGCAGCTCGACCCGGGAGGCCGCCATGAGGAAGGTCCCGGCGCCCAGGGCCGCGACCAGCGCCCAGAGGAGCCCCAGCGCCCGGTCCCCGCGCCGGGACCCCAGCGCCACCGGGGCCAGGAGCGCGGCGACCACGCCCAGCAGGAGGGCCTGCTGGTGGTGGGCGAAGAGGCTGATGTACGCCCACTGGTCGCCCTCGATCCCCCCACAGCACAAGGACAAGAGCGCCGTCAGCTCCATCAAGGGTGGGGCGAGCAGCGCGACCGCCACCCCGCTGGCCGCCACCCCGGCGGGCAGCCACCACAGGATCCCGCCATCCACCCCCCGACGCCGCAGGTAGCCCAGCCACAGCCACCCCAGCGGGACCAGGGCCATCGCCACCGGTGCGGGCCCGTCGAGGGCGGGACCGTCCACCAGCAGCGTCCACAGATCCGGAGGGGTCACCGGCGCTCCTCCATGAGGGCCCGCGCGGCGGGCGCCAGGGCCGGGGGGACCGCGATCACGTCGCGAGCACCGGCGGCCTCCAAGGAGACACGGGCGTCGATCAGGTCCTGGAGCGTCCACACCGGGTCGACCAGGAGCCAGACGCACCGGTTGTTCACGTCGGCGGGTCGGGCTCCGGTGGCCTCCACCAACGCAGGCTCCTTGGCCATCCCGAGGGCCTCGAGCACCATGAGGTTCACCTCCAGGTTCTCGACCGACGGCGCCACGAGCACCTCGTGGGCCCGCGCCGCCGCCCAGCGCCGGGCCGCCGGGTCGGTGGAGGCCTCTGCTGGCAGGGTCACGACCTGCAGCATCGACCGATCCAGCAGCGGCGCCACCGGGGTGTCCGCTGGCCGCAGCGTGACCCCCTCGTCGAGCCAGTCGATGGACCGGGAGAGGGTCGGGCTCAGCCGCAGGCCCTCAAGCCGCCAGAGGGGTGGCGCGAAGACCGCGCCGTCCGCGCCGCGCACGACACGGGGGCTGGTGAGGGCCGCGTCACCGAAGGCCTCGTCGGCGATGGGGAGCCCCGTCGTCTGCATCGCCTCGTCCAGGTCAGGCCGCATGCACAGGGTGTCCAGCGCGACCCCCCAGGCCGTCATGCTCCCCTGCCCCACCAGGGTCCCGACCAGCAGGCCGAGCCCGATGCGGCGCTCCCATCGCCCGCGCAGGGTGCCCGGGGCGCGCCACAAGGCGACGAGCGAGCCCCCCAGCGCGGCCACCAGCCCCACGACCAGCAGCGGCACGAGCACGTCCAGCGTCGCGGTGGTGTCCTCCAGGCGCGCGATGACCCTGGAGACGCTGGGGTGCGGAGGCCCCCAACTGGCGGTCAGCCAGATCACCCGGGAGCTCGCCACCCCGCAGACCCCGGCGCCCAGGGCCGCGACCAGAGACCAGATGGCCCCGAGCGCCCGGTCCACCCCTCGCGACCTCAGCGCAAGCGGCGCGAGCAGCAGGGCCCCCACCCCCAGCACGAGGGCCTGCTTGCGGTGGGCGTACGACGTGAACCACGCCCACTGCCAGCCCCGGGTCTCGGCGCCCCACAGGCGCAGGTCCGACACCGTGCCCTGTATGGTCAGAGCGAGCAGGAGGATCGCCAGGACGCCGGTGACCAGCCCGGCGGGCAGCCACCACAGGATCCCGCCGTGCACCCCCCGACGGCCCAGGGTGCTCTGCCACCGCCAGCCCAGCGCCAGAACCCCCAGCGCCGCCAGCAGCATCCCCAGCTCCGGGGTCGAAAGGGTCACGGCCCCTCCCACAGCAGAGCCCGCGCGATGGGCGCCACGTCCGGGGGGACCACGATCACCTCCATAGCGCCGCTCGCCATCAGAGACACCCGGGCGTCGACCAGCTCCTGGAGCGTCCAGCCCGGGTCGACCACCAGCCAGGCACACCGACCGTCCACGTCGGCGGTCCGGGCCTCGGCGGCCGCCACCAGAAGAGGTCCTTCACCCGATCCGAGCACCCTGGACAGCTCGAGGTTGCCCTCCAACAGCAAAGACGACTGCGCGACATGGATCTCGTGCATCCGCCCCGCCGCCGCCCGACGGGCTGCCCGGTCGGTCGACGCCTGGTGGTCCAGCGTCATGACCCGGAGCAGGTCCTGGTCCAGCAGCGACGCCACCGGGGTGTCCGCCGGCCAGAGCCGAGGGCCCCACGGCCCCTCGAGCCCACGGACGTAGCGGGCCAACGGCGGGCTCAGCAGGAGCCCGACGAGGCGCCAGCGCGGCGGGGAGAGGGCGGCGCCGTCCGGGCCGCGCACCCCGTGGGTGCCGACGAGCACGCCGTCGCCGAAGGGAGCGGCCGTGGTGGGGACCCTGGTCTCCCGCAGCGCCTGGTCCAGGTCGGGCCGCAGGCTCAGGGTGTCCACCGCGATCCCCCAGGCCGTCGTGGCCCCCTGCCCCGCCAGGGTCCCGACCAGCAGCGCGAGGCCGATGCGGCGCTCCCACCACCCGCGCGGGTTGGCCGGGGCGCGCCACAGGGCGACGGCCGAGGACACCAGCACCACCACCAGCCCCACGACGAGGAGCGGGATGAGCCCGTCGAGGACCGCCGTGGTGCCCTCCAGGCGAGCGACAAGCCGGGGGATGCTGGGGGGGTCACGCATCCTGTGGAGACCCAACAGCTCCAACCGCGAGGCCCCCACCAGGCAGACCCCGAGGCCCATGGCCGCGACCAGCGTCCAGAGGGCCCCGAGCGCCCGGTCGGCCTCCCGCGACCACAGGGCCACCGGGGCGAGCAGCAAGGCGACCATGCCCAGCACGACAGCCTGCTGCTGGTGGGCCCCCAGGGCGATCCACGCCCACTGATCGCCCCGGATCCCGCCGCACCAGCTCGGCAGCATCATCGCCAGCTCAAGGACCGACAGGGCCAGCAGCGCGATCGCCACCCCGCAGGCGGCCAGCCCGGCGGGCAGCCACCACAGGATCCCGCCCCGCACCCCGCTGCGCCGCAGATGGCCCTGCCACAGCCACCCCAGCGGCACCAGGCCCAGCGCGGCCTTCGCGGGCGCGGTGAGGGCGGGCCCGTCCACCAGCGGTGTCCAAAGGTCGATCGCCTCGAACGTCATGGGCGTGTGGACCTCGGTGGGATGCTGGGGTTCGTCAAGATAAGGATAAGGTATGACCGTGCGCCGCGTGCTCGCTTTCGCCCTGCTCCTGCTCGCCGTGGTGACCCCGGCTGCTGCAGGCGACGGCTACACCCGCGCCGACCACGCCGCCTTCGAGGACTGGCTGGCCTTCGGCGACCGGCGGGTCACCTACCGGGACCTCACCCAGACCCTGGTTGAGGCCGGGGTCGACGACGTGGTCCCCCCCTGGCACCTGCTGCGCCAGGGCACCGACTACGCCAACCTGGGCGAGCCCGCCTTCGCCATGCCGCCCCGGGACATGTGGTCGGAGATGGTGCCCACCCTCCAGGTGCTGCGCGACGAGGTCATCCCCCGGGTCGGCCCGGTCGAGGTGCTCTCCGCCTTCCGCACCGAGCGCTACAACGCCCGCGCCGGGGGCGCCTCCGGCAGCCGCCACAAGTGGTTCGAGGCGGTCGACGTGGTCCCGGTGCAGCCCTGGACCCGCTCCCGGCTGCACGAGACGCTGCTGGACCTGTGGTCCACCGCCGGGCCGGCCGACGCGATGGGCCTGGGGCTGTACAGCGGCGTGCGGTTCCACGTGGACACGCACCGGTTCCGGCGGTGGTGACTACCGCAGCGCCCCCGGCGTGGTGCCGGTCCAGCGCTTGAAGGCCCGGCGGAAGGCGCGCTGGTCGGAGTAGCCCAGCGACGCGGCGACCTCCTCGATGCTCAGCCGGTCGTCGGCCAGGAGCTGGCGGGCGTTGGCCTCCCGGGCCTCGTCCAGGAGGGCGCGGACGTTGGCGCCGTGGGCCCGGACCCGGCGCTGGAGGGTGCGCAGGCTCATGCCCAGGCGCCGGGCGAGGTTCCCGGCGTCATAGTCGCCCTCGGCGGCCCCCTCGGCGATGGCCTGGCGCACCGGCGCGAGGGCATGGGCCCGGCCCGAGGCCGCCAGCCGCTTCGCCGCGATGTCGAGCTGGGCGCGCACGTAGGCCTGCAGGGCGGGGTCGACGGCGCGGACGGGCCGCTCCGCGACCTCCTGCCGGAAGACCAGGGCGTTGACGGGCCGCTCGAACCGGACCGGGGCCTTGAAGAAGGCCTCGTAGTCGGCGACGGGGCCGTGGGGCGGATGGGCCAGCTCCACCCGGACCAGCGCATCGATGCGGTGGCCGTGCTCGCCCAGGGCCCGGAGCCCCAGGGCCAGGGACAGCTCGGCGGTGTGGCCACCGTCCAGGGCGTCCGTCGGGTGGAACATCCGCAAGGTCAGCTCGCCCTCCCCCTCGACGAGGGTGAGCTGGAGCCTCTCGGAGATGAGCTGGCGGTGGGTCACGAAGGCCTCCACCGCGGCGCGCAGGTTCGGGGCCAGCCGGGCGGCCTGTTGGGGGGCGCCCATCAGATCCTGGGGGGCGGCGGCGGCCATCTCCAGGGCCACGGCCTGGCCGGGGCAGGCCGCCTCGATGAGCCGCCACACCGCCGGCATCACGTCCTCGGGCAGCCAGCCCTCCGGCTGGAGGATGTCCGCCGGCCCCAGGCCGGTGACCTCGGTGATCCGCTCCATCGGGATGCCCTTGGAGAGGGCGAAGATCACGACCCCGGAGATCAGGCCCGCGATGGTCCGGCGCGTGTCGTCAACTGTCCCAACAACGTCGCTCATGGTCCTCGGCCGCTCGGTGAGAGCTGAGTATATTCCTTGCAGAGACGAGATCGAAGCCCGGCGGCCCGCTCGTCGAAGGCGCCTGCCCCCGTGGCGGCGCGTGTCCCGACCTCTGCCTCCTCCCCAACCGGAGCTTCCCACCATGTCTGACTGCAACCCCGACGGCCTGCTCATCCTCCCCACTGACGGCGAGGCCTCCGGCACCCACCTCGACGTCAAGATCCGCTCCGCGCAGCTCGGCGGCGACTTCTCCGTGATGCAGGGCGTGATGGAGCCGCACCAGCTCCTGCCGCCGCACACCCACGTGCACGAGGACCAGTGCGTCTACGTCATCAACGGCGAGCTGGAGTTCGAGGTCGGCGGCGAGGGCGGCCAGCGCTTCACCGCCCCGGCGGACGCCTGGGTCATCAAGCCCCGCGGCGTCCAGCACTGCTTCTGGAACAAGACCGACGCGACGGTCCACTACATCGAGCTGTCCGGCCGCGACGGCTTCGAGGGCTTCATCGACTCCACCACCGCGGACGGCTCCTTCCGGGCCGCGCACGCCTCCGAGCGGGACTACAGCATCACCTTCCACAACGAGCGCATCCCGAAGCTGATGCTCCAGCACCGGCTGACGAGCATCGCCGGGCTGGACACGCCGCTGGAGGCGATCCGGAAGAAGCTGGGGATGGAGGGGTGAGGGAGGCCCCTACAGCAGCTCCAACGCCCGGTCCGGGTCATCCGTGATCAGCCCGTCCACCCCCCGGCGGATCAGCTCGCTCATGTCGCCGGGGTCGTCCACCGTCCACACCAGCACCCGGTAGCCCTTGCGCTGCATGCGGCGGACGTAGCGGCCGGTGGCGAGCGCGTCCTCGATGGCCAGCACGTCCGCGTCGGCCTTGCGGTTGAACGCCAGCTTGCGCAGCAGCACCTTCTCGTAGCCCCGCAGGTCCGAGGTCGCGAAGGTGCCGGTGAGCTGGCCGCGGGCGATGTCCGGGTTCGCCGCCCGCAGCTCGGCCAGCAGGAACGGCGAGAAGCTGGTCACGATGACGCGGTCGGTCAGCCCGTGCTGCGCGATGGTCGCGGCGACGTCCCGGGCCAGCGCGGCGTTGTCGGTGCCCTTCTGCGACTTGACCTCGACGTCGATGACGACCTGCCCGTCGACCCGGTCGAACACCTCGTCCAGGGTCGGGATGCGCTCGCCGGCGAACTCGGGCCCGAACCAGGCGCCCACGTCCAGCGCGCGCAGCTCGTCCAGGGTCATCTGCTCGATGAACCCGTCGACCCCGGCGGTGCGCAGCAGGTGGTCGTCGTGGGAGATCACCAGCTCGCCGCTGGCGCAGCGCCGCACGTCCAGCTCGATGGCGACCCCCAGCGCAAGGGCCTGCTCGAACGCCGCCATCGTGTTCTCGGGGGCGAGGCTGGCCCCGCCCCGGTGCCCGACCACGGTGACCGGGGCGGGGAAGAGGTGGTCGGTGGGCCGGGGGCTGTGGGCGCAGGCCGCGAGCAGGGCGAGGGGGAGCAGTCGCATGGCCGCTGTTATCGCATGGGCGACCGGCTCGCGCCCAGGATGGGGCGGCCCTCTCCGTCGACGTAGCCGAGGGCCTCGAGCTGCTCCATGAGCTGGGGGTTGGCCTGGGTGCCCAACTCCACCGCCAGCTCGGCCCGGTCGGTCAGCCGGTAGCTGTCGACCGGCGGGGGCAGGGTCAGGCCGTCGAACAGCCCGGTGAGGGGCTGGCCCGGCCAGTCGGCGGCCCCTGGCAGCCCGGCCAGGGCGAACAGGGTGGGGCCGAGGTCCAGGACCGTGGCGTCCTCGGGGATCGTCGCGTCGGGGTCTACGTCGCGGCCCACCCACAGCGTCGCCGCGCGGCGGGAGTGGCCGCCGTTGGCCAGGGGGTGGACCGGAGGCACCCGGAAGCCGTGATCCGAGCAGACCAGCAGGGTGGTGGTCTCCAGGTCGACCACGTCGAGCACCCGGCCCAGCATGTCGTCCACGGTGCGGTAGTAGTCGGGCACGAAGCGGGCGCCCTCGGCGATCTGGGCGGGGGTGATGGGGGCGTCGGCGTAGGGGGCCGCGCGGTGCCCGCCGCCGGCCGCCCGCTCGGCGTTGATCTGGCGGAAGTGCTCCTGGGGGTCCCGGCGCATCTGCGCGGCGGCGTCGGGGTCGGCGTAGGGCCAGTAGATGTGGCTGACCTGGTCGGGGCCGTTGATGTAGACCAGCCCCACCCGGGCGTCGGACTCGGGCCACAGGGCCTCGAAAGCGCGGATGTGCAGCTCGTCGCGGCGCAGGGGGTGGAAGGGGCTGCCGTAGGCGTCGACCTGGTAGGCCAGCGGGTGCGCCGCGAGCCAGTCCTCATCGGGCATCCAGGTGGCCGCGCGCGCTTCGAGGGAGGGGGGGCTGACCAGCCCGACGAGCTGCTCGTGCTGGCGCCGGTCCACCAGCAGGGAGGGGTCGTCGGGGTCCTTGTTCATCGGGAAGGACCACACGAAGCGGTCGCTGATCACCCGGCCCTGGATGGGCGAGGCCGGGAAGGTCATCAGCCAGCCGACGACGAGGCTCTCCTGACCCCGGGCGGTGGCGACGTCCCACAGGCGCATGACCCGCACGTCGCTGGCGTCGTAGCCGTGGCCGCGGCCGGTGGTCCAGCCGGCGATGCCGTGGACCTCGCCCGGGTAGCCCGAGGCGATGGAGGTCCAGATGATCGGGCTCATCACCGGGGTGGTGGAGGCGACCGAGCCCCGCACGCCCTGGTCGATGAGCTGCTGGAAGTGGGGCAGCTCGCCGTCCTCGATGAGGCGGTCGACCATCGACCACTCCAGGCCGTCCACGCCGAGCACGACGACGCGCCGATCAGCGCCGCCGCAGGCGAGCAGGGTCAGCAGGAGCGGGGTCACATCCGAAACCTAACCTGCCCGGACAAGGGGGTGTCCATCGCGCTTGTGGACCGCCGCCCGGCCCGTTAGATCACCCGCCCGCCTGATCCCGGAGCCCCCATGAGCACGCTCGCCGTCCCCGCCCCCGTCCTCGCCGATCGGCTGGTCCCTGACGTGCGCTGGCGCGACGCCGCGCTGGTCGTGGGCGGCGCGCTGCTGGTGGCCCTGCTGGCCCAGCTCCGGGTCTACCTGCCCTTCACCCCCGTGCCCATCACCGGGCAGACCCTGGGCGTCGCCCTGGTCGGGGCCGGCCTGGGGGCCCGCCGCGGCGCGCTGTCCATGGGCCTCTACGTGGGCCTGGGGGCGCTGGGCCTGCCCTTCTACGCGGGCGGCGAGGGCGGGCTGAGCTTCGTCTTCGGGGCCACGGGTGGCTACCTGCTGGGCTTCGTGGCCGCCGCCGCCCTGGTGGGCCGTCTCGCCGAGCGCCAGGCCGACCGCCGGCCGCTCACCGCGTTCATCTCCCTCCAGGCCGGCAGCCTCGTCATCTTCGCGTTCGGGCTGGCCGGGCTCATGCTCACCACCGGCGTGGGCTTCGAGCAGGCCATCGCCCAGGGCTGGCTGCCCTTCATCCCCGGCGATCTCTTCAAGACCGCGCTGGCCGCGGGCCTGCTGCCGGGCGCCTGGGCGCTGATCGAGCGCTTCACCGGGCGATGAGCGCCCCCGCGCTGCGCTTCCTGTTCGACTTCATCTCGCCCTACGCCTACCTGGGCTGGAAGAGCGTCCACGCCCTGGCCGAGCGGCACGGGCGGGTGGTGCAGCCGGTGCCGGTGCTGTTCGCGGCCATGCTGAACCACCACGGGCACAAGGGCCCCGCCGAGATCCCCAGCAAGCGGATCTACGTGTTCAAGGACGTGCTGCGCACCGCCGCTGTCCTGGGCGTGCCCCTCCAGCCGCCGCCCAGCCACCCGTTCAACCCCCTGCTGGCCCTGCGGGTGGTCGGGCTGGACATGCCCGAGGACACCCGGTTCGCCCTCATCGACGCCCTGTACGCGGCGACCTGGGGCGGCGGACCCGGGGTCACCGACCCGGCGGTGGTGGGGCGGATCGCCCAGGACGTCGGGGTGCCCGACGCCGTGGTCCGGGCCAGCCAGCCCGAGGCCAAGGCCCGCCTGCGCGACGCGACCAACGCCGCCATCGCCGAGGGCGTGTTCGGCGTGCCCACGGTGCTGGCCGACGGCGAGCTGTTCTGGGGCCACGACAGCTTCGACCACCTGGACCGCTTCCTGGCGGGTGAGGACCCGGTCGACGCCGCGCTGCTGGAGCGCTGGGCGCACATCCGGCCGTCTGCGACGCGGGGCTGAGGGCCCCTACTTCACCCGCGCCATCCGCCGCCCCCGCAGGCGCCGCCGCATCGCGCGGAGGGCCTCCACCTCGGCCTCCTGGAGCCCGAGGCCGTCGATGAGCACGATGGGATCGGAGAACTCAAGGGCCTCGTCCACCGAGGCGCCCGCCCGCAGCATGTCGTCGAGGCGGTCGAACGCGGCCTCGGGCACCGCCCGCAGGGGCACCCGCACCCGCGCCACCTCGCTGGGCACCATCTCCAGCACGCCGCCCCCGTAGCTGCGCCCGACCACCTCGGCGCACAGGAAGCTCAGGGTGTTGAAAAAGCAGAACGCGAAGTCCGCTGACCGGCCGGCGAAGGCGGGGGTCATGGAGACGCGGAACGCGGTGTCGGTGCTGGTCACCCCCGCCCGGTTCTGCACCATGCGCGGCGCGTCGTGCCCGCGCTTGAACAGCGAGAGGTCCGGCACCCAGGGGTCGGGGACCCGGAACCAGGGCTCGCGGATGCGGCACTTGAACCGCCCCGGCAGCCCCTGGGCCTCCCCCTCCGCGATGTAGCGCTGCCAGGGCTCGGGCAGCGTCTCGGCGGGGGCCTCCGGGAAGCGCAGCAGGAACACCCGCTGGCCGGCGGCGGCGTTGCGGCGGTGGTCGGCCTCGGTGTAGGCGAGGCCCCGGAGCTGCTGGCTGCGGGTGAGCAACGGCAGGGCGACGGGCTCCAGCGCGTACCGGGCGACGGTCTCGGCGTCGACGGCGAAGTGCTGGTTCGCCCCGGTGACCACGCCCACCACCGCCGAGGCGATCTGCTCGAACCGCAGCAGGTCGGGGCGTGCCTCCAGCCGCTCCAGCAGGGCGAGCTGGTCGGCGTCCAGGAAGTAGCGGGTCCACTTCTTCGAGCCGGCGGGCACCGCCGACGCGCCCCCGGCCTGCGCGTCCAGGTCGAGGCCCCCCAGCGCCGCGAGGTCCTCGATCTCCAGCAGGTGCACCGCGCCCGGGCGCCGCTCGGCCAGCACGAGCACGACCTCCTGCTGCACGCCGGGGAAGGACCGCCCCTGGAACGCGAGCACGCGCACCTCGATCCCCAGCTCCAGCAGCCAGGCCCGCAGTCCGGTGGCGTAGCGCACCTGGAGCAGCTCCGCGGGGATCACCATCGCCAGCCGCCCCCCGGGGTTCAGGCGGGACAGGCCGTCGACGAGGAAGGGCAGCCAGGCGTTGAGGTGCCGGGTGCTGGCCACCCGGGCCTCCGCCAGCACCCGCTCCGCCGCCGCCGCGACGTCGGCGTCGAGGTACTGGTAGCGGATGAAGGGCGGGTTCCCGATGACCAGGTCGAAGCGCTCGCCCCGCAGCGGGCCCTGGGCCAGCTTGAGCATGTCCCCCTCGATCAGGGTCACCTCCGGGAAGTCGGCCCGCGCGCGGATGGCGGCCTCGGCGTCCCGCTCCACGGCGGTGATGGAGAGCGGACGCCCCCGCGCCGCGCGCTGCAGCGCCGCCAGGAGCTGCCCGTCGCCGCACGCGGGCTCCAGGACCCGACGCGCACCTGCAGCGAGGCCCCACCGCGCCAGGAAGTCCGCGACCCCGGGCGGCGTGTAGTAGCCCCCGCGCAGCTTGTCCGGGTTCTCCTGGTCCTTGAAGTTCAACGTCCCCCCTGCGCCCGGGTCAAAGCAGGAGCGCGGCCAGCCCCGGCGGCAGCGGAGGCGCGGCCTGCTGGGGTCGATGACTGGAGAGGCTGTTGATGAAGAGCACGTCGGGCCCCACCACGCCGCGCTCCATCAACGCGAGCGCGCCTGCGAATGCCTTGCCTGTATACGTTGGATCCAGGTGCAGGGCCAGAGACTCCTTCGCGCAGGCCACGGCGGCCTGTCCCGCGTCATTGGGGTGGCCGTAGCCGGGGCCGAACCACTCGTGGTGGACCACGAGCTGCGCCGGGTCGGGGTTCGGGGCGTCCCCGCCGTGCCGGCGCAGCAGCGCGGCGGTCCGCCGGCCGAGCCAAAGCGCCACGGTGCGGTTCGCGAACGGCCGGTCCGCCACCCGGATCGCGTGGACCCGGGTGCGCAGCCCCGCCCAGCGAAGCCCCACCAGCAGCCCCGCCACCATGCCCCCGGAGCCCAGCGCGCAGACCAGGTCGTCCGGCGCCGGCATCGCTCCGGCGGCCACCTGCTCGCCGATCTCCAGGCCCCCGGCCACCCAGCCGACCGTGCCCAGGGCGTCGCTGCCCCCGGCCCACACCGTCAGCGGCCACCGCCCCCGCTCCCGCCGCACGGTCCACGCCGCCCGAAGCGCCGCGCCCACCACCGCAAGCTCGCCGCGCGCCGGCCAGAGCCGGGCCTTGGAGGCCAGAAGTCGGGCGTTCTCCTGGACGTGGGGGGTGGCGGGCTGCGGGATGACCACCCCGTCCACCGGCACGCCGTGCCGCTCGCCGTAGAGCGCGCAGGCCAGCAGGTAGTTCGAGCCGATCGCCCCCAGGCTCAGGAGCCCCCCCCGCGCCCGCGCCGCCGGCAGCAGCCACTCCAGCTTGCGGACCTTGTTGCCCCCGTAGAGGCCGCCCGCCCGGTCCTCCCGCTTGCACCAGAGGCGCGCATGGCCGCGATCTCCGGCGGCCATGCGCTCGATCGGCGTCGGCCAGTCGCCCAGGTCGAAGCGGTCGAGGGACAGCGCCGGGCCGTTCTTCAGCAGGGCAGCGGACATCGGCTCCTCATCGGGCACACAGGAGAGGCTTCGACGGGTATAGTCTGGCCATGGCCCCGACGCTCGAATGCCTGCTCGTCCCGGCGCTCGCCGCTCTGCGCGGTGAGGCCCCCGCGCCCCACCCGGTGGTCCTCCAGGCCCCCGCGAACCTCGACGGCGTGGGGCGGCCCGGCCCCCCCGACGTCAAGGGCGTCTACGGTGGGCGCCTGGACAACCACGTCGACTCGGTGAACTTCACCGTGGCCTGGGAGAACGGCGAGGGTGATCGGGCCGCCGCCGAGCTGGCCAGCGCCGCCCTGGAGGACGCCTGGAACGCCCTCATCGTGGACCAGGGCTGGACCCCGCCGGTCAGCTCCGATGACTACTGGCTGTGGGTCATCCTCGACCCCTCGCTCAACGGCACCGGCCTGACCGTGCCCTACACCAGCACGGACTACCCCCAGGGCTACCCGGTCATCTTCCTCAACCCGGACTACGCCAGCTACACCGACTTCTTCCGCAGCCTCGCCGCCCACGAGTTCATGCACGCCATCCAGTTCGCCACCCGCGACTACTACCAGGGCGACGAGGAGACCTGGTACTGGGAGGCCTCCGCTGAGTGGGGCGCGGAGCTGGCCCTGCCGAGCGTGGACGCCTACGGCGCCCAGTCCGGCTACTACAGCAGCCAGCCCGAGCTGCGGTACAGCTCCACCGTCAACTTCCACCAGTACGGCATGTTCGTGCTCAACGCCTGGATCGACGAGCACTCCGGCACGACCATGCAGGATGTCTGGACCGAGGCCGAGGGCCGCGACGGCGAGGACTGGGACGTCATCCTGGCGGACGCTACCGGGCAGGGGGTGGACGACATCTGGGGCGGGTTCACCCAGGCCATGGCCACCGGCGACCTGCGGGAGTTCCGGCTCTACGACAGCCCGAACCGCATCGGCGGGCTCACCGACGGCGCCTCCGGCAGCCTGGCGTACCTGGCCACCGACTACTACCTCGTGAACGACGACACGGGCGTGCGGGTCAGCGGCGACGCGGTGCTCGCCTCGCGCGGCGGCGTCGGGGAGGCCGTCAACGTCTACGCCGGGCAGACCCTCGCGGTCACCGGGCTGGACCCGAGCAGCCCCGCCAGCTACACGCTGACCTTCGAGGACTTCGTCGCTGATCCCGATGACACCGGCCTCACGGACGACACAGGCGGCGGAACGGGCCCCTTCAAGGACGTGGGCGGCACCCTGTGCGGGGTGTCCCCCGGCTCAGGCGGCGCGGCCTGGCTGGCCCTGCTCGGGCTGCTGGGGCTGAGGCGGCGCCGGGTCACGGGGACCAGGAGCCGTCCCCGTCCCCGTCCAGCCACACGGGGTTCGTGAACCCGATAGGCACATGCCCATCGGTCACCAGCGCGTAGTCGCCCAGCTCGGCGGCGTAGTTGGAGGGCACCGGCGCGTCCAGGGGCCAGCCGACCTCGGCCAGCACCCAGCCGTCCCCGCTCACCGGCACCGGCCACCACAGCTCCAGGTCCAGCGCGCCGTCCGGCCCCCGGGCGTCCTCGGAGATCGCCACGGCATAGACCACCTCGCCGTCCACGACCATGCGCACCTCGGGCACCGGCACCCAGGGCGCCGCGCGCACCCGCACCCGCGCCCGGGGGGCCTCCCGGGAGCAGTCCACCAGCGCGCCGGGCCCCCCGTAGACCCCGGCCCCGTGCACCTCCAGCTCCACGACCGGGCCGTTGGTGACCAGCACCTCGCCGCTCATCAGCGCCGAGACGAAGGCCCGCGCGTCCAGATCCTCGCCCGCTGCGGGGCGGGGGGCGCGCACGAGGTTGACCGGGAAGCCCAGCACCTCGGTCTCCAGGGCGTGGGTGTCGCTGTTCCCGGTCCCCGTGACCGGCAGGCCGTGGTTCAGCAGCGCGAACCAGTCCTGCCGGACCTGCTTGTACAGCGGCCAGGAGAAGCGGTTGATGATCTCCATCGCGTCGAAGTCGAGGGTGAAGGACCCGTCCTTGTCCCGGGCGACCAGCGCGGCGTTCGCCCCCTCGTCCAGGGCCCGCGCGGGGTCGAAGCCCACCTTGTTGAAGAGGGCGTGGGCCCCTGCGATCGGCCCCTCGGCCCGGGTGAACTCGATCCCCCGCGGGTGGTTGAGCTGGATGATCACGGCGCCACCGTCCAGCCCCGGGTACGGGGCGTCGTGCTGCCGCTGCCGATAGTCGGTGAGGTAGGTGGAGACGGCGTCGATCCGCTTGGGGGGCAGGGCGGCCTCGTCCGGGGACACGGTCGGGAAGACGTTCATGTGTCCGATGCTGGATTGCCCATCATCGTCCTCCTCGTCCTCGACCTGCATCGACGCCTCCACCCCGGTCAGGGCGTGGAGGGCGCGCGCGTCGAGCAGGACCCGCCGGGCGTCGTCGACGGGGGTGACCTTGTCGTGATCGGTGACGACCACCACGTCGAGGCCTGACGCCAGCGCGCTCGCCCAGCGGATCTGCTCGGGAACCCAGGAGTCGCCGCTGGCCATCGTGTGCAGGTGCAGCTCGGCGCTGACGTGCTCGGGCATCGAGACGACCTGCGGGACCGTGAGTGCGACGTCCACGTCCCCGGACAGCTCAAGCTCCGCGACCCCCAGCCCGCTGAGCGGCCCCCGGGTGGCCACGAGGCGGTAGGGGCCCGGATCCAGGTAGACGACCCCGGCGCCGTCCAGCACGAAGACGCTGTGCAGGTTCGCGTCCCGGCCCCGTGGATCGGTCTCCAGCGCGTCCGGGCCCGCGAGGTCCACCGGCGCGCCGTTGCGGGTCACGATGACCCGCGCGGACACCGGGGCGCCCGCCTCGTCGGTGATCTCGAGGCGCACGGCGTGGGGCAGGCGGTCGTAGGTGAAGGTGCGCTGGAGCGTCTGCCGTTCGATGCCATCGCCGCCGATCTGCAGCTCCAGGGTGTGCTCCCCGGGCTCCAGGGGGCGCATGTCGAGGGTCGCGATCCAGTCGTTGCCCCCGCCCCACTTGTTGTACCGGTCCCCGACGCCGGCCAGGGGGTCCTCCAGCCGCTCCCCGTCCAGGCGCATGCGCACATCGAGCGCGCGGATCTGGTCAGGCAGCCGCAGCATCACCGGGATCCAGGGGCTCTGGACCACCGCGCCCTCAGTCGGGCTGACCAGGTCCACCTCGACAGGGTCCCCGCAGCCCATGAGCAGACCGAAGGCGATGCTGGTGGCGGCTCCGACGCGCATCCCGGGAGTCTACCCGACCCCCGGCGGGCTCCGTCCTCCGGATTCGGGGGCTTCATCCGTTCTGACAGAGCGAGGAGGACCGCGGTGCGCGCGCTCTTGTGGACCTGGACGGCCTGGGCCTGGGCCGGCGAACCGGACCTGGAGATCGTGGTGGAGGACACCCCCAACCCCGTCCAGGCCCGCCGCGAGTTGACCGACGCCATCCGGGGCATGGGCTACCTCCCCGGCCTGGACCTGGGCGGCCGCACGGTGTACCTGCCCCTCCAGCCCTGGAAGCCCTGGATCTCGGTGAACGACGCCGGCTTCGTGCTGGTCCGGGGCCACGCCGTGACCCCGCTGCTGATCACCCCCCAGCAGGACCAGCCCGGCGCGTCCGCCACCTTCCTGGTGTCGTCCCGGCGGGCGGTCATGGCCGAGGAGTCCCGCGTCTTCGCGGACCTGCGGCCCCTCGTCACCGCATGGCAGGACGCCCTGGCAGAGGAGGCCCTGGCCTTCCGCCGCGAGCAGGTCCGCCAGCAGCTCTGGGCGATCTGGGAGCGCGGCGAGGGCCCGGACGGCCAGCCCCTCGACAGCCCCGCCGCCCGACGCGCGGCGGTGGCCCGGATGTGGCTCGACACCGCCGACAACGGCGCCGGGGAGCAGGTGCGGGTGCTGATCGACGACTACATCGACCAGACCGTCCAGCGCTCCCCGCACCCCTTCACCGCCGAAGAGGTCTCCGCGATCAACGCCGAGAACCCCTTCGAGCGACCGTTCTGGCCGGCGGGGCGCTGATCAGGCCTCGCCGTCCAGGCGCATCACGGCCTTGCGGTGGGCGGCGGCCACCTGCTCCCGCAGCTCGGCGGGGGCCTCGATGTCCACCGCGCCCGCGAAGCCGAGCAGCCAGGTGACCAGCTCGTGGCTCAGCCCGACGTGCATCAGCACGCGCAGGCGCCCGTCGGCGAGGGGCTCCACCTTCTGGGAGCGGTGCCAGGTGCGCTCGGTGATGTAGCGGACCACGTCGGCGTCAAAGACCAGGCTCACGTCGTGCACGGGGCCGGTGATGATGCCGAAGCAGTCGGCCACGAAGTCCTCGGGCCGGTAGTCGGCCGGCACGTCGAACTTCTCCAGGCGCAGCCGGTCGTAGCGGCTGAACCGCTCGACCGCGAAGGTCTTGATGCGCCGGTCGTTGACGTCCCGGGCGAACAGGTAGAGGCCCTGGCGGTAGGTGGCGAGCGTGTAGGGCTGCAGCCGGTAGGTCCGGGTGGAGCCGTCGGCGCGGGTGTACTCGACCTTGGCGGGGTTGCTGTAGATGAGCGAGGTGATCAGCTCGTCGATGATCTCGCCCATGCCGGAGTAGTCCTTGGCGTGCTCCGGCACGGCCATGAAGCGCCGGTCCAGGTCCCGGGCGGCGTCGGCGTGGGCGCGGGGGATGGCGGGCTCCAGCCGCTCGATCGCGCCGTCGAGGTCCTGGGCGAACTGGGTGCCGTCCAGGAAGGTGAACAGCTTGCGCCCGAAGTGCAGCGAGAGCACCTCGGGCAGCGTGAGCTGCACGCCAGCGCGCCGGTAGCTGGGGTCGAGGGCGACGGTCCGGTCGAAGCCGGCGCCGTGATCCTCGATGGGCAGCCCGATCTCCCGCAGGTCGGCGAGGTAGCGGCGAAGCGTGCGGGGGTCGAGCTGGTAGCGATCGAGGAACTCGACCGCGCGGATGCCGCCCCGGCGGTTCATCAGCTCCACCATCTTCACGAGCTTCTGGGCCTTGTTCAACGTCATGTCGCGGACTCCGGTGTTCCTGCGTTTCCACGAGCCGCCCCCCGGAGAGGCAGAGGGCGGCCCCTCGGCCAGAGGGGCGCTCCGACCGACCACGGGCGGGTGCTCGACTTGAACGCCTGTTCAGGCTATCCTGAACAGAGTTTCAGTACAACCCCTTTCCCGGTGAGGCTTACAACCTACTGATACCCCGAGACAAAACCTGTTTCTGTCCACCCGCAGCGCTGGCCTCCGGGGCGGGTGGGGTGTGCGGTCCGGAAAGCGTCCGACGCCACGAAACGCCCCACCTCACCGTTCTGTATTCAACACAGATTTCGTGCGGATATCCGGCAATCCCTGCAGCGGCTCCGAGAACCCTGTAGGCTGCCGATCATGAACCGGAAGCGCCTGCTCTACATCCACACCGGCGGCACCCTGGGCATGACCCCCAAGGGCGATCCTGGCCCCCTGGCCCCCTCGGACTACGCCGAGAACGTGCTCCCCTTCGTGCGCGGCCTGGAGGAGCTGGTCGAGATCGACGGCGTGGCGATCGCCAACATCGACTCCACGGACATGACCCCGGCGCTGTGGGAGGCGATGGCGGCGCAGGTGGCGGACGGCCTGGACCGCTACGACGGCTTCGTCATCATCCACGGCACCGACACGATGGCGTTCACCGCCTCGGCGCTGTCCTTCCTGCTGGAGAACCTGCCGCGGCCGGTGGTGCTCACCGGCAGCCAGCGGCCCATCGCAGCCCTGCGCACCGATGCCCGCCAGAACCTGCTGCACGCCTCGATCTGCGCCACCCTGGACCTGCCCGAGGTCGGCATCTGCTTCGACGACGAGCTGCTGCGGGGCAACCGGGCCACCAAGGTGTCGGTGCAGTCCTATCGCGCGTTCGCGTCCCCGGGGCTGGAGCCGCTGGTGCGCATGGGGGTGGACCTGACCTTCCCCACCCCCTGCCGCCGGCCGACCGGGCCGTTCCGGCTGCGGCGGGGCTTCTCCACCAAGGTGGTGCCCATCAGCCTCTACCCCGGCGCGCCGGCCAGGCTCATCGACCTGATCGTGGACATGGGCGCGACAGGCATCGTGCTGCGGGCCTTCGGCGCGGGCAACGTGCCGCTGGACGGCTGGCCCGAGGCGATCGGGCGGGCCACCGCCGCGGGTGTGCCCGTGGTCATCGGCACCCAGTGCCTGCACGGCGCGGTGGAGCTGGGGCGCTACGCGGGCAGCGCCGCAGCCATGGAAGCGGGCGCGATCTCAGCGGGCGCGATGACCCCTGAGTCCACCCTGACCCGCACGATGTTCCTGCTGGGTCAGGGCCTCGACCTCGAGGGCTTCAGCGAGGCGTGGCAGACCGACTTCGCCGGGGAGATCTGATCAGGCCGCGGCGCGCCCCGCCACGTCCAGCATCACGTCCAGCAGGTCGGCGGCGTCGGCGGGGTGGACGCAGGCGTCCAGGTTGAAGGTCCGGAGCGCGCCGGCCCGGCCGAAGTAGATGCCAACCCGCCCCACGCGGGGCGCGTCCTCCTGGCCGTTGATCCCGAAGCGGTTGGCCAGCAGGGCGTACCCGATGATCTGGAACAGGTCGCCGCTGCGCAGGCTCGTGGTCCGGGTGCACTTGATGTCGATCAGCGCGTCGTCGACGATCAGGTCGGCATACGCCCCGCCGACCAGCCGGGAACCCTCGCCGAAGTGTGGGTTCAACGAGGCTATCCGGGCGGGCTCCAGCTTGGACCAGGGCACCAGGCGGTAGAGCGCCGCCAGCTCCCGGGTCTCGGCCCGGGTGACCCCCCGGGTCAGGGCGCGGGTGCGGGAGCGCTTGCGGGTGGTGTGCACGGCCACCTCGATCCCGGTGAGCAGGAAGCAGGCCCGCGCGCAGGCCTCGGCGATCTCCTCGCCGTCGTCGAACTGGGCCAGCGCCGCGAAGGCCTCGTCGAGCTGGGCCTGCGCCAGAGGGAGCTGGGTGGCCATCGCGGGGTCGCTGCGGAGGCGCTGCATCCCCCGGAGGGCCTGCAGGTCGCGGATCACGCCCCAGCCGCGCACGGCCATGCCGAAGCGCAGGGCGTAGTCGAAGGCCATGCCCAGGTGGGCGTCGTCGTTGCCACGCGGCGGCTCGACGATGCGCGGCTCGCGGTAGCCGCCGGGCACACGGATCCGCTCCTTGAACAGGTCGCGGACCTCGGGCTCTCTCAACACGGACGTCAAGCTCATGGGCTCCTCGGGCTCGGGGTGCGCCGACGCGGCGCCGGGCGCGTCGCGCGGCGCACACACACGGCGTCCCGGGGTGCACGATCAATGTAGCCGAGGCCAGAGCCGGAATCTGTCCGGGCGAATTCACATTATTTGTAAGTAAATCCATTAACTTGAGGCTACGCGGCGAGCCCCAGATCCTCACAGGGCACGCGCGGCCGGGCGTGGTGCTCGGCGTGGTAGGCCAGCGACAGGACCACATGGGATCGGGAGGGCGAGAGCGCCCTCGCGAGGGCCAGCAGCCAGGGCGGGCAGCGGTGGGGGATGTGACCGGCCCAGGCCGGCATGAAGAGCTGGAGCGCCGCGCCCACCGCCGCGACCGCCCACAGCGCCGGCTGCCCGGAGACCACCAGCGCCACGAAGCCCGCGACGTTCAGGGCCGCCTCGGCCGCCTGCCAGCGCCGACCCCGGGCGCCCGACCGCCGCCAGGCGTCCCGGCGCATCGCCCAGGAGAGCCGGGGGGACTGCAACAACGCCCGCTCCATCGGCATTCTGGCCGCCGCGCCCTCCATGTCCTCGTCGGACAGGGGCCTGGCGTGGTGGAGCATGTGCATCACCCGGATGGCGTGGCCGCTCATGCCCATCAGCGCCCCGGCCGCCAGCATCGCGGCGTCCCCCTGGCGCCGGGAGAGGCCCAGCGCGCCGTGCATGGCGTCGTGGTTGAAGGCAAAGGCCGCCAGGAACAGGCCCACCGCCGAGGCCGCCGCCAGGGGGACGCTCCCCATCGAGACGGCCGCGAGCAGCAGGGCGCCGAAGGCGCCGTGGCGGAGCAGGTGGTGGCGCAGCGCGGGAGACATGGTGGACCTCGTCCGAGGGGTTTGGACGAGGAGCAATGCATCAGACGTGCCAACGCCCGGAGCGGCGCGAGGCTGTCTCCGGGCGTCGGGGGTGTCCACGCCGTGGACACCGGTGTCCAGGACCGCTACGGCGTGACGTTCGCGTCGCTGTCGTCGGGGTCGCCGCACTCGTCGGTCCAGCCGTCGCCGTCGCCGTCGGTGCCCGACCAGCCGCAGAACCGCACGCTCATCCCGTTGAGGTCGAAGGGGTCGGTGCTGGTGTCCGAGAAGTACTCGTAGTACGCCGCCTCGGTGCCCTGCCCCAGCCCGGCGCTGCCCTCGACCGGGGCCCACAGCGCCTCGGAGATGTCCACCTCAGGGGCGGAGCTGTCCGTCGCGCAGCTCCACCCGACGATGCTGTCCAGGCTGTCGACCGAGTCGTAGTCGATCTGGATCCAGCCGTCGGCGTGCAGCGTCACCGAGAAGGTGTTGGAGCCGGTGCCGTTGGGGTAGAGGTACTCGGGCACCTCGCGCCAGTAGACGACCAGGGCGTCGCTGTACTCGACGTAGTAGACGCCGCCCCCGACGCCCGGGTTGAGATCGTCCCACATCACGGACACGTTGACCGAGTTCTGCAGGAACTCGCTGGTGGACTCCGAGTAGTCGTCGTAGTCCAGGTTGCCGCTGACGTCCTCGAGGTTGATCTTGCCGTTGGAGTCCACGTAGATGTCGCTGTAGGCGCCGCCGCAGATGTCGAAGGTCCAGTTGGTGAGGGTGACCGAGTCGTTGGAGTCGTCGCCGAACTCGAAGTCCGTGGCGCTGCTGACGTCGACGGTACCGTCGCAGTCGTTGTCGATCCCGTCCTCCTCGTCCTCCCAGGCGTAGGGGCGGACGGCCAGGTCGGTGTCGTCGCAGTCGTCACCGCCGTAGGCGTCGCTCTCGTAGCCGTCGTAGTCCGCGTCGTAGTCGTTGTCGCCCGCGCAGTCCTGGTCGATGCCGTCGTACCAGGTGTCCTCGGCGGCGGTGTTGATGGTGGCGTCGTCGTCGTCGCAGTCGGTGCCGCCGTAGTCGTCGGCGTCCTCGCCGTCGGCGTCCGCGTCGTAGTCGTTGTCGTCCGCGCAGTCCTGATCCTCGCCGTCGTACCAGACCTCGGCGGCGCCGGGGTTGAACTCGTCGTCGGCGTCGTCGCAGTCGGTGCCGCCGTAGTCCTCAGCGTCGTAGCCGTCGTCGTCGGCGTCGTAGTCGCTGCGGCCGTGGCAGGAGCTGTCGACGCCGTCGTACCAGGTCTCGGCGGCGCCGGGATAGATGTCGCCGTCGTCGTCGTCGCAGTCGGTGTCGTCGGTGACGTAGCCGGTGGGCTGCACGCACTCGGTGACCATGGCCGCGGCGTCGCCGAAGCCGTCGCCGTCGCCGTCCGCCCAGTAGGGCAGGGCCCCCCGGGCGTCGGACTCGTCGGTCTCGCCGTCGCAGTCGTTGTCGACGTTGTCGCAGTACTCCTGGGCGCCGGGGTAGATCGCGGCGCTGGCGTCGTCGCAGTCGTCCGCGTTCTCGACCAGGCCGGGGCGGGCCGCGCAGGCCACCTCGGTGGCGTCGGCGACGCCGAAGCCGTCACCGTCGATGTCGACGTTGAAGGTGATGCCGTCGGTGGGGGCGTTGTCGATCAAGCCGTCGCAGTCGTTGTCGACCCCGTCGCAGACCTCGGCGTTGCCGGGGTAGGCGCTGGGATCCTCGTCGTCGCAGTCCAGATCGGCCTCGACGCCGTCGCCATCGTCATCGATGACTTCAGGTTCCTTGTCACCGCAGCCCGCGAGCAGCGCGCCCGCGAGCAGCAGGGGGAGGGACATCAGGGGCAGGCTCTTCATGAGCGTCTCCATCGTTCGGGTGAGGGGGGCAGACCTCCCGACTATAGTCCTTTGACGGTCGATTGACACGAGACCGTTACGGCGTGACGGTGGCGTCGGCGTCGTCCGGGTCACCGCAGTCGGCGGTCCAGCCGTCGCCATCGCCATCCGCGCCCATCTGCGCGCAGAAGCGCAGAGCCATGCCGTCGAGGTCGTTCGTGTCGGTCGTCGAGTTGGAGAAACGCTCGAAGTAGGCGCCCTCGGTGCCCTGGCCCAGGCCGGCGCTGCCGCTCACCCGGCTGTGGAGCGCGTCATACAGGTCGACCTCAGTGGCGTTGGCGTCGGTCCCGCAGCTCCAACCGACCAGGTTGTCGGGGCTGGAGATGGCGTCGTAGCTGGTGTGGATCCAGCCGTCGCTGTGCAGGACCACCGAGAAGGTGTTCGTCGTCGTCTCCCCGGTCTCGGGCACGTCCCGCCACCAGACCACCAGGGCGTCGCCGGTGTCCTCGACCCACACCACGCCGTCGGTGCCGGGGTCCAGGTCGTCCCACAGCACGGACATGTTGACCATGTACTCGCGGAACTCGGTGTTGTTCTCGCTGTGGTCGCCCCAGTCCAGGCTGCTGTCCGAGGTCAGATCCTCGAAGATGAGCAGGCCGTTGGCGTTGACGGTGACCTCGCTGTAGCTGCTGCCGCAGATGTCGAAGGTCCAGCTCGACAGGGCCAGCGCGGTGTAGTCGTCGTCGCCCAGGGCGAGGTCGGTGGCGCCGTTGACGTCGGCGGTGCCGTCGCAGTCGTCGTCCAGGCCGTTCGCGTCGTCCTCCCAGGCGTAGGGGTGGACGGCCGCGTCGGCGTCGTCACAGTCACCGCCGCCGTAGCTGTCGCTCTCGAACCAGTCGAAGTCCGCGTCGTAGTCGTTCCAATGATCACAGTCGGCGTCGACGCCGTCGTACCAGACCTCGGTCGCCGCCGCGTTGATCGCCGGGTCGGCGTCGTCGCAGTCGGTCCCGCCGTAGTCCTCGTGGTCCTCGCCGTCTCCGTCGGCGTCGTAGTCGCTGCCCCCGGAGCAGTCGCTGTCCGTGCCATCGTACCAGGTGTCGGTGAGCAGGCTGGACACGTTGGGGTCGGAGTCATCACAGTCGCCGCCGCCCCAGCGGTCGCTGTCGTCGCCGTCCAGGTCGGCGTCGTAGTCGCTGCCGCCGTGGCAGGAGCTGTCGCGCCCGTCGTACCAGGTCTCGGTCGCGCCCGGATGGATGGCGCCGTCGTTGTCGTAGCAGTCGGTGTCGTCCTCCACGTAGCCCGAGGGCAGCGCGCAGGCGCGGGTGGTGGAGTCGGGGTTGCCGTAGCCGTCGCCGTCCAGGTCGCGGTGCCAGGTGGGCGCGTCCAGGGCGTCAGCCTCGTCGGCGTGGCCGTCGCAGTCGTTGTCCACGCCGTCACACAGCTCGTCGGCGTCAGGGTTCACCGCGGCGTCGGCGTCGTCGCAGTCGTGGGTGTCGGCGGTGTAGCCGGTGGGCGCGGTGCAGCCGGGGGTGGTGTTCGCGGCGTCGCCGAAGCCGTCGCCGTCCAGGTCGGCGTACCAGGTGGACGTGCCCAGGGCGTCGGGCTCATCGACCTCACCGTCGCAGTCGTTGTCGATCGTGTCGCAGTACTCCTGGGCGGCGGGGCTGACGCCGTAGGAGGAGTCGTCGCAGTCGTCGCCGTTGTCGACCAGCCCGGCGCGGGCGGCGCAGGCGAGCTGCTGGTGGGCGGGGTCCCCGTAGCCGTCGTTGTCCACGTCGAGGTACAGGGTGAGGCCGTCGGTGGGCTCGATGTCGATCCGCCCGTCGCAGTCGTTGTCCACGCCGTCGCAGACCTCGGCGTTGCCGGGGAAGCGGGCGGCGTCGGCGTCGTCGCAGTCCTCGGTGGCCACGACGCCGTCGCCGTCGGCGTCCACCGCGGCGCTGTCGTCGGTGGTGTCCTTGTCGCCGCAGGCGGCGGTGAGGGCGAGCAGGAGGGGAAGAAGCAGGCGTCGCATGGGCGATCTCCAAAGACAGGGTGTGCGGTGGCGCGCACCCCTCTAATCCGATCACCGGGTCACGAGCCACGCCCCCACCGCCAGGAGCCCCACGCCCACCCAGCGCCCCAGCATCGCCGGGCGAACCTCCGCCCCCAGCAGGCCGTAGTGCTCGAACACCAGCGCGAAGCTGAGCTGCGCGGCCACGGTCAGCGCCAGGGCCGTCGCCACGCCGATCTCGGGGATCGCCCGGTTCATCGCCGCCATGCCGCTGACCCCCAGCGCCCCCGCGGCCCAGGCCCACCACGGCACCGCCCCCAGCCCGCCGAAGCCCGCGCCCCGCACCCCGCCGAGGAACCACCCCAGCCCGATGGCCGTCCCGATCACATGCAGCACGATCGCGGACTCCATCACGCCGGTCTTCTCGGCGACGCGCAGGTTCATCTGCCAGATCACCGGCTGGGCGAGGCCAACGGCGAGGGGGACGAGCAGCCAGGGGGACATGGGAGGCTCCGGGGCAGGATCCCGACTGTTTCTACCACCTCTACACTTGACAACCCCCCCCCTCGGGTCCAATTCAGGAGCACGCACCCCTCGGAGATCGCATGCTCTTCCTGCTGCTGGCCTGCGCGCCGCCCGTCCTCGACGACACCCAGGCCCCCCCCGAGTGGGTCGCCCCCGACCAGCAGGGCCCCTACGGCGTCGGCGCCGAGACCATCCGCTGGACCGACGCCCGGGGCAAGGATCTGGTCGCCGAGATCTGGTTCCCGGCCATCGTCGAGCCCGACGACACCCCCGACGACTACCCCGAGCTGCCCATCGCGGCGGGCGCCTACCGCAACGTGCCCCCCGACACCCGGGGCGCGCCCTACCCGCTGGTCGCCTTCTCCCACGGCAACGGCGGCATCCGCTACCAGTCGGTCTACCTCACCGAGTTCCTGGCCTCCCACGGCTTCGTCACCGTCGCGGTGGATCACCCCGACAACACCCTGCTGGATCTGGACGAGGACGCGATCCTCACCGTGTTCCTGGAGCGCCCCGGTGACGTCATCGCCTCGGTCGACGAGGTCTACGCCCGCGCCACCTCCGGCGATGAGCTGCTGGACGGCCTGGTCGACCCCGAGGCCGGCTACGCCATGAGCGGCCACTCCTTCGGCGCCTGGACCAGCCTCATCGTGGGCGGCGGTGACGAGGACCTCACCGGCATCGTCCGCTACTGCGAGGGCCGCGGCGGCATCGCCTGCCGCTACCTGAGCCGCGTCGAGGTCGACGACCCCGAGCTGGAGATCGCCCAGGACCCCCGCGTGGTCACCACCCTGCCGATGTCCCCCGGGGTCTGGTACAGCTTCGGCGACCAGGGCGAGGGCCTGGCCAGCGTCACCCTGCCCTTCCTCCAGGCCGGCGACAACGACGACATCCTGGACTTCGTCGAGGAGGCCACCCCGGTCTACGAGGCCATGAGCGCCCCCAAGCACATGGCGGTCTTCGCCGACGCCGGGCACTACGCCTTCTCGGACATCTGCCAGGTCGCCGGCCCTCTGTTCGACGACTGCGAGGGCCCCGAAGGCGGCTACATCGACATCGAGGTCGCCCACGAGATCAGCCGCGCCATCACCACAGCCTGGCTGGGGGTCACCCTCAAGGGCGACGACCGGTACGCGCCCTGGCTGGAGGAGGACTGGGCCGCCGCTCACCCCGAGCTGCGCTGGCTCGCGGAATGAACCTGAACCGCCGGACCGACTACGCCCTGCGGGTGCTGCTGCTGCTGGCGATGGAGCCGGAGCGGGCCGTGGACGCCCCCACCTTCGCGGAGCGCTACGGCATCTCGGTCCATCACGTCCGCAAGGTGGTCCAGCAGCTCGCCCAGGGCGGCTGGGTCGAGACCCGGCGGGGGCGGGAGGGCGGCGTGCGCCTGGTCCAGCCCCCCGAGGCCATCACCGTGGGCGCGGTGGTGCGCGCCTTCGAGGGGGACGGCGCGCTGCTGGAGTGCTTCGACCCGGCGCGGGACACCTGCCCGCTGACCCCGGCCTGCACCCTCAAGCGCGCCCTGGCCCAGGCCGAGGCGGCCTTCCTGGCGGTGCTCGACGGGGTCACCCTCGCCGAGCTGGCGCAGCGCCCGGCCGGCATGCGCCGGCTGCTGGGGATGGAGCCCGCGTCGACTACGCAGGCGCCGGCGTGAGCATGAGCTGGACGATCGCGCCGTAGGCCTTCGTCCACTCCACCTCGATGTCCTTCGTCCAGTCGCCGCCCGCCGCCTCGGCCATCGCCGCCAGCAGGCACTCCCCGACCCAGGCGTACATGTCGGGGCTCACCCCGTAGTCGACGTGGCGCAGGCCCAGGGCGCGCAGGTTCTGGGTGAGCCACGGGGCGTCGTCCAGGTGGTCGATCACCGAGACCAGCGCAGTCGCGAGCATCTCCGCCTGCGCCTCGGTGCTGTTGGTCCCGAACAGGGGCTTCACCTGGGGGTAGCGGGTGAAGAAGATCTCGTAGAAGCGCTCGGTCAGCTTGGGGTTCCGCTCGAGGACCAGCTCGAAGGAGGAGGTCAGCACAGGGCCGTTGAGGGACATCGGGGCTCCGGGTTGGGGGACGGTTGAATGAGTAAGCCGCTTACCTGTTTAGTGTCAAGCCTTCTCCGGAGCGGTCTCCGACCTTGGATGCGCCCCGTCAGGGAGACCTGTAGAGGTCACGCAGGGCGGGCGGAAGGACCTCGAGGGCCGGTTGGCTTGAGGGGACTGCACAGTGCTCGCTCCAGGCTACCTGAAGGGTCGCCGCCGGTGGCAGCTCCCGCGCCGCATCCACCCTGAGGAACTCCAATAGACGCAGGCCTCCCCCCGAGGGTCTGCCTGACGCCGCGCGCGAATCCAGGAACAGGAGCCAGCGGGTGCCGACCTTCAGCGAGGGCCCCTCCGGGGTAAAGAAACGCTCCCCGTCGAGGGTCCCGCCTGGGACGTCCAGGGTGAGGGTCGGCGTGGACGGGCCATGGACGACCCGCTCGACCTTCAGCTCGACCTTGGAGCGCACGGGGAGGAACGCGCCCTCTTCAGGGACGCGGTAGCTCTCCCGAGCCACCACCTTTGCGACGACGACCCGCTCGCTCTGCTCGCAAAGCCGAGCCTGGGACAGGGCGATCTTCTGCGCGAACGCGCTGACCCCGAAGAGGAGCGCCACCAGGGCCGACCAGACCCTGACGCTGGGGAGGCGACTCAACACCGGACGAGCCCCCGCTCCAGCATATCCAGAGCGCGCCGCAAGGGGGCGTCGGGGCTCAGCGGGAGGGCCTCCGCGATCGCGCGGGCGCTCGTCGCCATCGCCGCCGCCTGCTCCCGCTGCCCCCACGCCGCCGCGCACCGGCCCCACCGGCACCAGATGAGCCCCCGCTCCAGCGGCAGCAGCGCGGCCTCCCGCGCCTCGGCGTCCGCCTGGGCGAACAAGGCCTCGGCCCGCGTGGGCTCGGTCGCGGCCAGCGCGTGGGCCAGCAGGCTTCGCTGGATGGCCGCCGCGCCCCGAAGCCCCAGCTCCTCCGCCATCGCGAGGGACTCGGCGACGTGGGCCTGGGCCTCGGCCGCCCGCCCCAGGGTCAGCTCGATCTCCGCGAGCGTCCCCAGCGCGCCGCCCAGGTAGTGCCGGTCGCCCCCCTCCCGCAGGAGCCGCACCTGGACCTCGGCCAGGCGCAGCGCCTCGTCCCCCTCCCCCTGGAGGAGCCGGATGACCGCGACGTCGCCCAGGACCACCGCCCGACCCCGGACGTCGCCCAGCTCCTGGTTCAGCGTCAGGGCCTCCGCGCAGACCGCCCCCGCCTCATCCAGGGCCCCGCGCTCCACCAGCACCGTGCCCAGGTTGCGGAGCCCCACGGCCTCGGAGCTGCGCTGCCCGAGGCGCCGGTTCAGCGCCACCGCCTGCCGGAAGTGGTCCTCGGCCTCCTGGATCCGCCCCTCGGCCCGCAGCAGCACCCCCAGGTTGCCGACCAACGCCGCCTCCCCGCCCGCGTCCCCGACCCGGTGGTAGAGGGCCCGCAGCTCGGTGAGCGCCTGGCGCGCCGCCTCGATGTCCCCGGAGACCCACAGCATCTGCGCCCGGCGGTTGCGCAGGCGGCCCTCCAGGTCCAGGGAGAGGCCCGGCGTGCCCAGCACCTGCTCCACCAGGCGGGGCCCGAGGGCGATGGGGCCGCGGCGTTGGATGATCTCCAGGGCCAGCAGCGCGCAGCGGGCGGCGACGCCGGGCTCGACGTGGCGGGCGGCCCGCGCCACCGCCGCCACGAGGTCGTCCAGCAGCGCCTCCGCCCCGGGCAGCAGCGGCACCGGCCCGTCGGTGGGCAGGGGCTCGGCCAGCGAGGCGAAGCGCCGACCGTGGCGCCGCTCGGCGGCCTCCCGCGCAGGATCCTCCAGCTTCGTCGCAGCGTACTCCGCGACCGAGGCCAGCATCGAGAGGCGCGCCGGCGCCCCCTCCGGCGCCTGCACCAGGCTGTGGTCGACCAGCTCCACCAGCGCGTCCGAGGGCCAGGCGTCCCCCAGATCCAGCACAGCCTCGGCGTCCTCCAGGGTGAAGGGCCCCCGGAAGACGGAGAGCTGCGCCAGCGCGCGCCGGGCGGCGGGGCCCAGCAGCTCCCAGGACCCGTCGAGCACCGCGCGCAGGGTGGCGTGGCGACCCTGCCCGGGGCCGGCCAGCAGGCGGAAGCGCTGGTCCATCCGGGCCAGCATCTGCCCGGGCCGCATCGCCCGGGACCGCGCGGCGGCCAGCTCGATGGACAGGGGCAGGCCGTCCACCCGGCGCACCAGCTCGGCGACCTCCTCCAGCTCCCCGTCACGCAGCGAGAAGGCCGGGTTCGCCCGCTGCGCCCGCTCGAGGAACAGCGCCACGCCGGGGTCCTGCGCCAGCGGCGGGACAGGCAGGACCCGCTCCTGGGGCAGCCGAAGCGGGATCCGGGAGGAGGCCAGCACCTGCAGGGTCGGCGCGGCGTCCAGCCAGCCGGCGATCACCGCCGCGGCGGGCCCCGTGACCTGCTCCAGGTTGTCCAGGATGAGCAGGGTCCGCTCCCGGCGGGCCAGCTCGGCGCGGAGGCGGGCGTCCTCGGCGGCCTGGGGGGGCAGCGACAGCGCGGCGGCCACCCCCGCCCGCACCCCCATCGCGTCGGTGGCCCGCTCCAGGGCGCAGAACCACACCCCGCCCGGCGTGGCCTCGGCCCGCGCCAGCCCGAAGCGCCGGGTGAGCCGCGTCTTCCCGACCCCGCCGGGGCCGACCACGGTGATCAGGCGGGCCCCGGCGTCGACGTGCGCGGCCAGGGCGGCCAGCTCAACCGCGCGGCCGTGAAGGCGCTGGGGATCCGGGGTCAGGTTCGTGCGCCGGGCCAGAGGCGCGCGCAGGGCGGGGAAGCGGCCCGCGCCGAGCTGATGGATGCGCACCGGCGCGTCGATGCCCCGCAGGGCGTAGGCGCCCAGGTCCACGACCTCGACCCCCTCGGGCAGCGCCGCCTCGGCCAGGGCGCGCGCGGAGAGCACGACCTGCCCGCCGTGGGCCGCCGCCGCGACACGGGCCGCCCGGTTCACCGCCGGGCCCAGGTAGTCCACCCGCCCGGTCACCGGGTCCGGCCGGGCCACCGGGCTGCCCACGTCCACGCCCACCCGCACCCGGGGCCCGGTGAAGGCGCCGTCCAGGGTGACCAGATCCTGGATCTCCGGGTCGTCCATCGGCGGCCAGGGCAGGGCGCGCAGGGTGTCCTGGAGATCCAGGGCGAAGCGGACGGCCTGACCGGCGTCAGCGAAAGCCAGCATCGCCCCGTCCCCCTCGGACTTCACCGCGTAGCCGCCGTGGGCCTCCAGGCGGTCCAGCAGGGCCCGGTCGTGCAGCGCGATGGCCTCGGCGAAACGGGCCCCGAGCTGCTCCCACAGCCGGGTGGAGCCCTGGACGTCGGTGAACACCAGGGCCAGCGGCGGGCGGGGCGCGCCGCTCACGGGGTCATCCATCGCAGAGGAGGTCGTGGCATCAGGCTGATCTCGGCATACCTTATCGCTGTCGGTGAATGCGCTCGCCCTCCTCGCCGTCGGAGGGCACACCTGCCAGGGACTGCCTCATGACGATCGCCCGCGCCGCCCTCCTCGCCGCCCTGATGAGCGGCTGCACCACCGTCTCGACGCCCTTCACCGAGACCTTTGACGCCACCGAGCTGTACGTGGTCGAGGGGCGACTGGACAACGGCGACTTCAACTACAACGGCGCGGCCACCACCGAGCTGGCCGTCGATGGCCTGAGCTGGGGCCACGCCGCCTCCCAGGGCCGCGCCGCCGACCGCGAGTCCCAGAACCGCTGGACGATCACCCCCTCGCCGCCCGCGCTGCTCCTGGACACCAGCTCCGGCGCCAGCAGCGCGGGGGTGGACCTGTCCATCACCGGCCCCGACCTGATGGACCTCGACGTCATCTCGGACAGCGGGCTCGTCACCCTGCAGGACGTCGAAGGCTACCAGGTCGTCACCGCAGACCGCATCACCGGCAGCCGGCTGGTGGGCGACGTCGACCTCTACGCCCGCGCTGGCGACCTCGACGTCGAGGTGTGGCCCTGGGTCGAGGGCGTGGTCCGGGTCGAGACCGAGTCCGGCGGCCTGGACCTCTACCTGCCCTGGGGCCTGGAGTACGACCTGCAGGTCTGGGGCGACGAGAACTACGAGCTGGTCGTCGAGGACCTGGGCTTCGCCCGCTCCACCGCCGGGGTGGCCTACTTCGCCGCCACCACCGGCTTCGGCACCATCCGGGTGGACGTCTACGCCACCGGCGGCCCGGTGCGGGTGATGGAGCTGCGGTAGCCGAAACCGCCGGGCGGTCTCGGCATCTCCCCGTCCATGCGCCTCCAGCCCCTCGCGCTCCTGCTCGCGGCCTGCTCCGGTGGGCCCGTCAAGGCCCCGCCGGACGACTCCGCGCCGCCGGTGGAGACCGGCCAGCCCGGCGACGACACCGATGAGGCCGACGACACCGGCGACACCGCCGCGACGTGGCAGGCCCTGCCCGACGCCTGCGAGGCCCCCGCCCCCCTGCCCGACGACCCCCTGGCCATCATCGGGCAGCTCATGCTCACCCAGGAGCAGCGCGGCGGGTTCTTCGTCGAGCTGATCGACCTGGAGGTGGACGGCGACCTCGTCTACGCGGTGGGCCAGGGCGGGCTGATGATCTACGACATCGCCGACCCCGCCGCGCCCGCGCTGATCGGGCGCTTCGCCTACGGCCAGGAGGGGCGCTTCCACCGGGTGGAGCTGCTGGGCGGGGGCCTGCTCGCGCTGACCCACCGGGACAACGCGCTCTCCATCATCGACGCCTCGGACCCCACCGCGCCGGTCTCGCTCATCGAGGTCGTGGAGAAGGGCTTCGAAGGCCTGGCGGCGCTGCCCGGCCACGTGGTCGTCACCATGCGGGACGAGGGGGTGCGGGTCTACGACCTCTCCGACCCGAGCAGCCCCCAGCGCGTGGGCGCGGCCGAGGGCCTGTCGACCCCCTGGGACCTCACGCCGGTGGTGGACGGCTGGACCTACGCGGCCGACAACACGCTGGGGGTGGTGCCCGTCGACGTCTCGACCCCCTCCGCGCCGACGATCGGCGCGCCGGTGGCCCTGGACGGGGCGACCCTGCACGTCGCGGTGGACGGGGGCTGGCTGTACGCGTCCCAGGGCAGCGGCGGGGTGGTGGTGCTGGACCGCAGCGACCCGGCCGCGCCGGTGCCGGTGGCGACTGTGAACACCGGGGGCTCGGCGGTGATGAGCGCGGCCAGCGAGGGACTGTTGTGGGTGGTCGACCACGAGGCGGTCAGCGTCTTCGACGTCTCCGACCCCACCCACCCCGCGCCGCTCGCCTACGAGACCACCGAGCAGTTCGCGCTGGCGGTGCGCGCCGAGGGCACCCGGGCCTGGGTGGGCGACTGGAACATCCTCAGCGGCTGGCAGCTCGACCCCGCCGCGTCCGCCGGCCAGCTCGACCTGGCCTCGGAGACCGTGACGGTGCCCCTGGAGGGGGGCTCGGCCACGCTCTCCACTGCCAACCGGGGGAACGCGGACGTGCGGCTGGTGGGCGCGACGGTCAGCGATGATCGGCTGTCCATCGAGGTCACGGAAGACACCTTGGCGCCCGGGGGCCAGGGGTCGCTGCGGGTGGCGTTCAGCGGCGGGGAGGCGCTGGACGCGGTGGTCTGCCTGGCCAGCGACGACCCGGACGAGCCCCTGCGGGAGCTGCGCGTGGTGGCGGGCGAGGCGGGTCAATACCTGGGTCAGCCCGCGCCGGACTTCGCGCTGACGACCCTCGACGGGGAGACCCTGCGCCTGAGCGAGCAGCTCGGCCACCCGGTCTTCCTGGTGTACTTCGCCACCTGGTGACCGGTCTGTCCGTCCGAGGTCTCGGACATCGACCAGAGGATCGTCCCCGCCTACGCCGACGCCGGCGTGCGCGTCTGGGCCATCGCCACCGAGCCGCCGGAGATGCTGGAGGAGTTCCGCGACGCCTACGGCCTCTCCCTGCCCATCCTGCACGACCCCCGGGGGCAGGTGTTCGCTCAGTACCAGCAGGAGATGCCCTTCGCGACCGGGGCCTTCCCCCAGGAGATCATCGTGGGTCCCGACGGCACCATCGTCTACGCCCACAACCGCTTCGAGGTGGAGGCGGTGCGGGCGGCCCTGGACGCGGCGCTGGCGGAGTAGGGCTCAGGCGCTCAGGGCCTGCTCCAGGGTGGGGGCGTCCAGGGTGGGGGCGTCCAGGCAGGCCTCGGACCAGCGCTCGAGCTGGTCGGGGGTGGCGGTGTCCACGCGGTCGAGGGCCCACTGGGGCAGCTCGCCGAAGCGGTGGCGCAGGAGGCGGAGGGTGATGGCGCGGGCTGTGGCGCGGCCCTCTTCGAGGCCCTTCTCAAGGCCCTTCTCGAGGCCCTTCTCAAGGCCCTGCAGGATCCCTTTCTCGACGCCCTCGTCGACGCCTTTCTGGTACCAGCGCTTGCCCCAGTCGCTGACGGGTTTGAAGTCGTGCCGCATGGTGGCCTCCAGGAAGCTGGCGATGCCCTCGGGGATCGCACGGAGGATGTGATCAAGGTACAGCCGAGCGGTGTCGTCGTCCAGGGTGGCCAGCGCGGTGAGCGTGGCGGTGATCAGCTCCCGAGCCGGGCCGGAGCGCCCGTGGGCGAGCACGCTCAGGACCGCCAACTCAGGATCGCCCTCCGCGACCCTGGGGTCGATCACCACCGGGACGACGTCCGGGGAGACGACGATGGGGGTCAGGGAGAACCCCGGGTGCCCCATGGAGATCGGCTCCCGCGCCCAGGCCGAGGTGCGGGCGTCCGTGGTGACCACCAGCAGCGCGGTCGGGCAGCGACGCCGAGCCCGCGTACCGGCGATGTACACAGGCCAGCTCCAGCGCTTGTCCTCGTCGGGCTGGAGCTGCACCTCCACGACGAGGACGTGCGCGGGGTCGTCGGGCCTGCCCACCTCCGCGACGAAGTCGGCCCGGAACTCGGCGGGGCGGACCTCGTTGTTGTCTGCGGGGAGGGCGTGCACCTCGGCGCCCTCGGGAATGGGGAGCTGTCCGACCGCCCGGGCCAGCTCGGCGGCGAGCCGGGGACGGTTGCGGAACAACTCGACCAGGAACTCGTGCTGGGTGCCGACAGGCACAGGCCCTCCAGGGGGTTGAAAAGGTCTTCATGAATGGGCATATCCTAATCGATTGGTAATCGTCAAAAATCGATTTAAACGAAACGCCCATTAGCCCCATCCTGTTGCATGGCCGGCACGTTCATGACAAGGATCGGCCACCATGCAGCCCGCCCACGCCGCTCTGGATCCCGTCGCCGTCGCCATTCGCGAGGCTCGGCGCGCGGGGATGGACGTCCGGGGAGCCGGGCTGATGCGACACGCCTCCTCGGTCCTGGTCCGCTTCCCGCGGGAGCAGGCCCTCGCCCGGGTGGACCTGGGACACGAGCCGGACGGGGTGAGCCGACAGCTCCAGGCGGCGCGGCTGCTCGAAGCCCGCGGGGTGCCCGCCGCGCGGCTGCTGTTCCCAGACGCCGCGCCCATCGACACCGAGGTCGGGCGGTTGGTGTTCTGGGAGCTGCTGGAGGACACCGGGCGCCCGCCCACCGCTATCGAGCTGGGGCGCCTCGCCCGCCAGCTCCATGACGCCACCGCCACGGACCGGCCGCCGGGGTTGCGGTGCGTCGACCTCATCGCGATGGTGCCTGACGCGCTCCAGGGGGATGATCCTCGGCTTCCGGCGCTGCGCGCGCGCTGCGTGGCCCTCCGGCGGCGCTTGGACGCGCGGATCCATCCGGGCGCTGCCGACCTCGTGCTGTGCCACGCCGACCTGCACCGTGACAACGTCGTGGTGACGCCCGAGGGGCCGAAGATGGTGGATCTGGAGCACGCCGGGCTGGGCCCCCGCAGTCTGGAGCTGGCGCCGATGCTGGTGATGGAGCGGCGCTACGGCGCGTCGCCGTCCTGTCTGGAGGGCTTCCTGCGGAGCTACGGCGCCGACCTGGGCCCTGCGTTGCTGGCGTCGCCCGGGCTCGACGACCTCGGCGAGGCCTACGCACTGCTGGTGCTGGCCTGGTCGTACCTGCACCGCGACCTCTCGCCGGAGATGACTGAGGAGGCCGAGGTACGGATGGAGGACTTCCTGGGCCGCCCCAGCCGCCCGTGGCGGCTGCTGTAGCTACCGGTAGGCGTCGTGCTCGTTGCGGCGCTCGGAGCTGTACTCCTCGACGGTGTCGACGGTGACCAGCTCGTAGAGGACCGCGCGCTTGCCCTCCTTGGGGCGCAGGATGCGGCCCAGGCGCTGGACGTGCTCGCGCACGGTGCTGGTGCCCGAGAGCACCACGCCCACCTGGGCGGCGGGGATGTCCACGCCCTCGTTCAGCACCCGGGAGGTCACCACCGCCGTGTACCGCCCCGCCCCGAAGCGCTCCAGGATCTCCCGGCGCTCCTCGGCGCCGGTCTCGTGGGTGATGCAGGGCACGCCGAAGTCGCGGCTGATGCGGTAGACGGTGGCGTTGTCGTTGGTGAAGACGATGGTGCGCTGGCCCTCGTTCGCGGCCAGCAGCTCCTCGAGGGCGTCGATCTTGGACTCGGTGCCGTGCATGATGCGGCGGCTCTCCCGGTGGGCCCGCAGCGCGGCCCGGCCGTCCTGGGAGCGGGCCGCCTCGCGCAGGAAGCGCTGCCAGCCCCCCGCGCCGCCCATGTAGATGCCCCGGCTGGCCACGAAGCTGCGGTAGGTCAGCCGCGCCGCCTCGTAGGCGGCCTGCTCCTCGGGGGTGAGGGCGACCTCCAGCCGGACGACCTCGTAGTCGGCGAGCACATGCCCGGAGAGGTCCTTGATGCCCTTCTGGTAGCAGATCGGGCCGACCAGCTCGTCGAGGCGGGCGTGCAGGCCGTCGGGGCGCTCCGGGGTGGCCGAGAGCCCCAGCCGGTACGGCGCGATGCACATCTCGGCGACCTGGGCGTAGGCGTCGGAGGGCAGGTGGTGGACCTCGTCGAAGACAATGAGGCCGAAGCGGTCGCCGTAGCGGTCCATGTGCAGGTAGGCGGAGTCGTAGGTCGAGACCGTCAGGGGGTGCAGCTCGTGCTGGCCGCCGCCGAGCATGCCGACCTCGCGGCCGAAGGCGCGGCTCAGGACGCCGTGCCACTGGGTGACGAGGTCGATGGTGGGGGCCACGACGAGGGCGGCCCGCTTGACCGCCGCGATGCACAGCTCGGCCACGAAGGACTTGCCGGCGCCAGTGGGCAGGGCCACCACGCCCCGGCGCCCGGCCTCCTGCCAGGCGGCGACGGCCTCGGCCTGGTAGGGGCGGGGCTCGAAGCGCCTGCTGTGCACCAGATCGTCCAGCACCGGGTAGGCGCGGGCCTTGTCGGTGTAGGGGGTGCGGGCCCGGTGCAGGCGCAGCACGACGTCGTGGTAGCGGCGCGCCTCGGCGCGGGGGCAGCCCACCCGGTCGTCCCACACGAAGCCCTCCGGCAGCGCGTCCGCGCCGACGCCGTCGAGCACCAGGGTTCCCCGGTCAAAGCGCACTGTGATCATGATGAGGCTGCCTCGGGCTGCGGGCCCTGTAATATGCACCTCAGGCCATGACGACTCTGCTCCTGCTGCTCCTGCTCGCGCTGCCGGCCCAGGCGGCCTCCGACGCGACGTCCTTCGTGCGCTGGTCCAGCCGCCAGGACCTGCCCGCGGAGCACCCCGCGCGCGCCGAGGGCTACGACTTCGCCGCAGGGCTCTACCAGCGGCTCGCGGCGGTGGCGGAGGCCTGGCCGGGGCGGGTGTCGGTGGAGCGCCTGGGCAAGTCGGTGGACCGGCGGCCGATCTGGGCGTTCACCGTACGGGATCCATCGGTGGAGGTGCGCCGGAGGGTGCTGGTCTACGCCCAGCTCCACGCCCTGGAGTGGATCGGCGCCGAGGTCGCGGTGGCCCTGGTGGAGCAGCTCGCCCCGAACCCTCCGCCCGGGGTGGAGGTCGTCATCGTCCCGCTGGCGAACCCCGACGGCCGCTTCTACACCGAGCAGGACCTGCTGGACGGCCGGGTGCGCAGCTATCGCCGGGCGAACGCCAACGGCGTGGACCTCAACCGGGACTTCGCGGTGCACCGGGAGAACGACAACCTCTGGTCGAAGCTGCCGCTCACGCGCCGCTACTACTACGCCTCCCCCGCGCCGCTCTCCCAGCCCGAGACCCAGGCCATCGACGCCCTGGCGGCCACCGGCTTCGACGTGACCATCAGCCTGCACGCCTACGGCGGCTACATCTACGTGCCCTGGGCCGGCCGCTGGACGCGCACCGCCGACCACGCCGAGATGATGGCCCTGGGCGAGGTCATGGCCGCCGGCCAGCCCAACCGCCCCTACCGCGTGATGCAGCTCTGCCGCTGGATCTTCTTCTTCCGCGCGCTGGGCACCGAGCTGGACCACATGTACGCCACCTACGGCTCGAACAGCTACCTCATCGAGCTGACCCGCAGCGGCATCCGGCCGCTCCGGCCCCGGACATGGCGGGACTACTTCCGCTGGTACAACCCGGTGGACCCGACGCCGCATGTGGAGGACGGGGTGGGGGCGTTGATGGCGCTGGTGCGGCATCTGTCGGCGGAGGAGGCGGGGTTGGTGTCGGCAGGCGACTGACCGGCGTGGATGGGTCTCCTGAGCGCTCGGTGCTCGCAGCGTCTCCATCTCCCGTCGCAACGCCCCTACGCCCTGAACGGCTCCGTGGGGCTCCAACGTGGGAACATTCGTCGGACCCCATCTGCGAGGCCCGGTCCCGGTCCTCCTCTCTCGGCTTCGCATCGGGCTCCGTCTGTCCAAGACTCCCGCCCTCGCTCAGACGTCCCTCGTTGAAGCCCCACTGCGCCTCGGGCCGGGCCGCGTTCGGCTTCGGGGCTGAGTGCGGGGCCGGAGCGTTGGATCCTGGATGCTCACCACCTTGGATGCAAGCTCGGCGACCCCTACAACGTTTGCGCGCCAAGTCATCGAGCGGTTGCAGGCGGCCCTGCCCCGGCCGGAGTTGCTGAACGTGGTGCTGACGCTGCGGGAGAACATGGGGTAAGGCTCGCTCCTGGCCGGAATCCGCCCATACGGTCGGAGCTCAGGGATGTCCGATGAGCTACGCTGAGGGAATGGACGATGAAGAGCTCGAGCGCAGGCACCGGGAGTTACCCAGAGAGCGCAGAGCCAAGGTGGGAACCAACCTCTCCATCTACGTGCCGAAGGACGATGCCTCTCAGAGGGTCTCCAAGCTCATTCATGTGCTCGCTGAGAACCTCCTTGAACAGCAACCAGAGCGCTGGAAGTCAGACTCTGCGCTGTGGCTTGATGCCCTGGAGATTGGAATTCTGGCCTTGTCAGGGCTCCCCATGGGAGACCGACTTAGCCAATTTGCCAGGGACCCTGGCGAGTGCATCCCGACCCACCCAGAACCCGATTCAGAAAAGGAGGACATGCTCCTCGACAACCTGAGCGGGTGGAGGAGCAGGCTTGTCACCGCAACTCGACTCCTCGCCGCTGCGCGCCGTGCTCGGGCACCCTCACTCTACAGAATGGCGTGCCTGGCTCTTGCCGACTCCGAACTCTATAGAGGAGATATCCTTGGGTTCATGGAAGAACTGAGTAACCGCGAGGCCATCCCATCGAATTTTCTCAAGGGAGCCGATTGGGTGGGACTCTTCAACGTCGAGACCGAACGGCTCCAAGCACAAGCGGATGCACTTGGCGAGGAAATGGGATGGAGCCATGATCGACATGTAGCGTTCTCTACAGACGAGGAGGCCTGAGAGGTTCATTCGGTGGCCTCGGTGGGCTGCAATACCCGATGAACGACTTCAACCGCCGGATGAATCCGCCTCCGAACCCATGGCGAAAACGCCTGGGTCAAGCGTGCATTTGACAAATCCTGCTGGGATCGTCGCTGCCAACTCTGGATTCTACAGGATTTCGCTATCTCTACACGGTGATTGTAAAGCTCCTGAACACCCATGAGGGCTGTTCTACATATCGCTGGAAACACCTTGAAAGCCAGCAAAGACGGCCTATGCTGAGGATACCGACGTGGCCCGAAGGAGGCCTGTTCGGTTCACTCCTTCTCAACACGGAGCCCCCCGTGCATAGCGAAGCTTTGCCCAACGACGGCCAGCCGTCTGCCCCAGACACCCACGCGGGACCACCCCCCACATCACCGACCCACAAGATCGCCGCCCTGGTGGTCGTCGCCGTGCTCGTCGCGTGCTTCTGGAGCTACGCCAACGAGCTGTCGGTCAACCCCGTCGACGCCGGCAACCGGCTCTTCTACAGGATCGGAGTCCTCACGGGCCCACCGCTGGCCTGGCTGTTCGGACACCACTTTCGACGCCAGCGATGAACCTGGCGCTCACGCGTCCTGAGCCCGAGGTCAGAGGCCCCGACCCCCGCTCAGCCCCGAAGCCCGCAGGCGCAGTGGGGCTTCAACGAGGGACGTCTGAGCGAGGGCGGGAGGCTTGGACTGCCGGAGCCCGATGCGAAGCCGAGAGAGGAGGACCCCCGGATGGGGTCCGACGAACGGTCCCACGTTGAAGCCCCACGGAGCCGTTCAGGGCGTAGGGGCGTTGCGACGGGAGACGACGACGCCCCTCGGTTCGCGCGCCCCGGACAGCCAAGACCGTCACAGAGAGACGACGACGCTCCTCGAACCGAGCGCTCCAACACACCGGGAGGCACAGGGGCGACGCGACAGACGCTCCTCGAACCGAGCACCCCAAGCAGCCAACGCCCACAAAGAGACGACGAGGCAACCCGAATCGACCACCACCCCCAGACAGAGGTGGGCCCCGAAGCCAACTGAGGAGGGGGGGTCCGGGGGATCGGCTTCGGGGCCCAGGTGATGTGTGGTGTAAGAGAGAGTGTAATAGAGGGTGATCGAGCTGACAAGTCAAAATTGTCAAGAAGATCCATACCCGCTCGGCCCCTCGACCCGATACGCTTGTGCTCCACGGAACGGAGCCGCCATGCCCGCTGAGCGCCTGCTGACCGACGCCCGATACCTCCCCTACCTGCCGCTCATCCGGGTCGCCTGGGCCGACGGGATCCTCACCGAGGCGGAGGTCGATCGCATCCGCTCGGTGGCGGCGGTGGTCCACAAGCCAGGCATCGACGATGAGCCCGTGCTGGCGAGCTGGCTCGACCCGGACCACCCCCCCGACGCCTGGGACTTCCAGGCCCTCGACCGCCGCCTGCGCCAGGCCGCCCGCCGCCTGCCCCGCGACGAGCGCCGAGGCCTCGCCGAGCTGGGCATCGCCCTGGCCCGCGCCGAGCAGACCGAGCCCACCGCCCCCGTGCGTGGTGGCCTCCGCGCCCTGGAGGACGCCCTGGGCGTGGTCGGCGACGAGGCCACCCGCGCGCTCCTGGACGAGCTGGGCGTCTCAGAGCCCGCCCCCGCCCCCGCCCCCGAGGCGCCCCCCTTCGACGCCGGTGACCTCGCCCGCCTGCTCGACGGCCGCTACCACGAGGTGCGCGGCCGCGTCCGCGACCTCTACGCCACCGGCGCCCTGAAGCTCCCCGGCGAGCGCGACCGCGACGACCTGCGCGCCTTCACCCTCGCCCAGGCCCGCGTCCTCGCCGATCAGGGCATCGGCGCGCTGGCCTACCCCGAGGTCATGGGCGCCTCCGAGGACATCGGCGCGTTCATCGCGGCCTTCGAGACCCTGGCCCACGGCGACCTCAGCCTCATGGTCAAGGGCGGCGTGCAGTTCGGGCTGTTCGGCGGCAGCCTCTACTTCCTGGGCACCGAGCGCCACCACGCCCTGCTGCCGGACGTCGCCGCCCTCAACCTGCCCGGCTGCTACGCGATGACCGAGACCGGCCACGGCTCCAACGTGCGCGAGCTGGGCACCACCGCCACCTGGGACGACGGCGGCTGGGACCTGCACACCCCCGACCGCGCCGCCTGGAAGGACTACATCGGCAACGCCGCGTTGCACGGCCGCATGGCCGTGGTCTTCGCCCAGCTCGTCATCCGGGGCGAGGGCTACGGGGTCCACCCCCTGCTGGTGCCCATCCGCGACGACCACGGCCAGCCCCTGCCCGGCGTCACCACCCAGGACTGCGGCCCCAAGATGGGCCTCAACGGCATCGACAACGGGCGGCTGGCCTTCGATCACGTCCGGCTGCCCCGGGAGGCCCTGCTCGACCGCTACGCCCAGGTCGACGCCGAGGGGGTCTACCACAGCGCCATCGCCTCCCCCACCCGGCGCTTCTTCACCATGCTGGGGACCCTCGTGGCCGGGCGCATCAGCGTGGCCTGCGCCGCCGTGGCCGCCGCCCGCGTCGCCCTGGCCACCGCCATCCGCTACGGCGCCGAGCGCCGCCAGTTCGGCCCCTCCGGCGCCCCCGAGCAGCCCATCCTGGACTACACCGCCCACCAGCGGGCCCTCATGCCCCGCCTGGCCCGCGCTGTCGCCCTCACCTTCGCCCTGCGCGACCTCGTCGACCGCTACGTCAACAAGAACGAGGAGAGCGCCCGCGAGGTCGAGGCCCTGGCCGCCGCGCTCAAGGCCGTGGCCACCGACTTCGCCACCGACACCATCCAGGCCTGCCGCCAGGCCTGCGGCGGGGCCGGCTACCTGACGCCGATGCGCTTCGCCGACCTCAAGGCCGACTCCGACGTGTTCACCACCTTCGAGGGCGACAACACCGTGCTGCGCCAGCTCGCCGCCCGCGCGGTGCTGACCGCCTTCCGCGACAGCCTCGGGGACAACCGGGTCTTCGGCGTCGTGCGCCTGTTCGGCGCCCGGGCCCAGGCCACCCTCGCCGAGCTGGACCCCCTCACCCCCCGGCGCACCGCCCGCGCCCACCTGCGCAGCCCCGAGTTCCAGGGCGACACCCTCCAGCACCGCCTCGACCAGCTCACCTGGTCCGCCGCTGGCCGCCTGCGCAGCCGCATGAGCGCCGGCATGGACGGCTTCGACGCCATCAACGAGTGCCAGGACCACCTGCTCGCCCTGTCGGACGCCTACGCCGCCCGCCACACCTGGCGCTG
>JACKEV010000030.1 GCA_020632795.1 Alphaproteobacteria bacterium | reverse complement strand
GGCGTGGCGGCCTGGACCGGCGCGCCCTTCTTGGGGAGGCAGCCCCCGGCGAGGGCCACGGCGACGAGGGCGGCGAGCACCCCCCGGCGATCGATCAGAACCATGCTTCGGTCTCCAGGGAGATGACGTGGTGCCAGTGGCGCTCGACGTTGCCGAACTCGTTGAACTGGTCGAGGTCGTCCACGAAGCTGTTGCCGAACGCGTTGTTCTGGTTCGAATACTGCGCGCCGTAGAGCAGCCTCAGCGAGGGCCGGACGTAGACCCCCGGGCCCAGCGGATTGAACACGAACCCGGTCTTGCCCTGCCAGGTGCTGCGGGTGTCGGTGTCGCCGTACTCCAGCCCCCGGGAGTCGGGCACGCCGCCGGTGTTCGCGAACATCGAGTCGTAGTGCTCGCGCCAGGCGTTGCCGTTTCGGGAGTACTCCTGGGCGAAGCTGGTCTCCCCCAGCCAGTGGAAGGTCTCGCTCAGGTAGACCTGGGTGCGCAGCACCCCCGACCAGTACCACCGGTCGTGGTCGCTGGGGGCGAGGTCGTTGTCGGCGTCCCAGTGCTGGCCGTACAGACCCCCCATCACGATCTCCAGGCGGTCCGGGATGAGGGTGGCCTGCAGCTCGTCGCCCACCATCAGCACGGTGCGCTCGTCGGTGAGGTCGTGGACGTAGAGGGTGTAGTCCTGGCCGTTCCAGGTCTCGGTGCTGAGGAGCTGGGGGTGCAGGCGCTCCAGGCTCACGAACACGTTGTTCCACTTGAGCGGCCCGAAGCCGCCGAAGCCCATGTACCCGATGAGCTTCCAGCTCTGCGCGTCGGTGGCCTCAGGGAAGGGGAACTCGCCGTCCCGGCGCAGCGGGTTCTCCTCCATGTAGGTCTGCACCACCTCGCCGCGCAGCCAGTCCTCGTAGTCCAGCCCGGGGGTGACGTGGGGGGCGTTGCGGTTGCCCTCGACCTTGGGTTCGTAGCGGTACATGCCCCCCGCGCCCAGCTCAAAGCGGTCCCCCAGCCGGCCGCGCAGGTAGCCTCCGGGGGTGAGGATCGTGTTGTATTGCGTGCCCTTGATCCAGTAGCCCGAGTCCCCCACCCCCAGCAGCAGGTCGATCCGGTCGGTGCGGTAGCGCCCGGAGATGCCCGCCGTCTCGAAGAAGATCTGCGCGGGCCGGAAGTCGTAGAGCCCCATGTCCCCGAAGTAGGTGTCGATGGTGCCCACCTGCCACACCACGCCGGGGATCAGCACGTTGCCGACCCGAGCGTAGGTCTGGGAGATCCGGAAGTTCGACAGCCCGCCGTTGAGCATGTCCGCGTTGGAGATCGAGCCGCCCTCGACCTTGAGGTGCAGCGAGGTGTACGGCGCGTTGCCCACCCGCTGGCGCTCCAGCACGTCGTACTTGAACTCGAGCGCGGCGTAGGGTCCCTCGTTCAGGAGCCGACCGTACAGATTCCAGTACCCGAGCTTGCCGCTGCCCCCCTGGAAGTCGGGGCGCGCCCCGATGCGCAGGTAGCCGCCGACCTCGGCGCGGCCCGCGTGGGCGTCCGCGCTCCCGACCAGCAGCGCGGCGAGGGCGCAAAGCCCTCCGATGTGACGGTTGTTCAACTCCAGCTCCCGCTTGAATATCTGCGACGATTTCTGCGACAGAACTACTGCTCTTCCAGGATGACGATCGTGTTGGCGGGCACCTCATAGGAGGTGCCGGGGATGGGCTCGGGGTCGTCGAGGGTGATGTTCGCGGACTGGTAGGGATCCGCGCCCGGGTTCTCGTCGAAGTAGCCGCCGCCCTCCTCACCGATGGTGCCGGGCACGTCGAACCAGGCCTGGGTGTCGATCAGCCGGCCCCAGCTCCGCCCGCTGGGGAGGGTGAAGGTCACCGGCCCGCGCTCCATGTTGATGAGGATGAGCAGCTCGGGCTCGCCCACGCTGCCGTCGTCGTAGTAGTGCACCATCATGTGGCGGTTGTTCGCCCAGTCGTCTCCCGACATGTCGACGTTCGAGGCGTTCTTCCAGGTGAACGGCATGCCCCCGCCCCACTCGGCCGGGGACAGGGCGTAGGTGCGCTCCTTGCGGAAGCGGATGAGCTGGCGCACGAAGTCGTGCATCCGGTGGCGGTGCCAGGTGTAGGTGGACTGCCACTCGCCCCACCGGAACCAGTTCCACTCGTTGTCCGCCCAGATGTTGTAGGCGTTGTTGTTGCCGTACTGGGTGCGCATCCACTCGTCACCGCCCAGGATCATCGGCGTGCCGTGGCTGATCATCATCGCCACGAAGAGGTTGCGCATCATCTGGCGCTTGACGGACTCGTCACCCCAGTTGCGGGAGTGGTTGTTGTCGTCGCCGCTCTCGTCGTCACACCACACGCTCAGGGGGTCGTCACAGCAGATCGGGTTGAGCAGCCCGCAGCCGTTCTGCTTGGCCTCGTAGGAGACGAGATCGTACATGGTGAAGCCGTCGTGGGCGGTCACGAAGTTCACCGTGTGGTAGGGCTTGCGGCCGTTCCAGGCGTACACGGACTCGCCCGCGGTCATCACGCCGCCGCCGTCGAGGCGGTGGGTGCTGTTGAGCCGCCAGTTGTCGTCGTTGACGAAGGAGCGCCACCAGTCGCGGAAGTAGGGGGTCCACTCGGCCCAGGCCTGGTCGGGGTCGGTGGCGGACGCCGGGAAGCCCCCGATGCCCGGCCCCGAGCCCGCCGCCGTCCAGGGCTCAGCGATGATGCGGATGTTGTTCTCCTGGATGAAGTCCGCGTCGATGATCTCCTGGAGCACGGTCTCGGAGGGGTCCACCCAGGCGTTGTAGTTGAGGTCCGGCTCACCCAGGATGCCCGCCAGGTCGAAGCGGAAGCCGTCGACGTGCAGCTCCTCCACCGCGAAGCGCAGCGAGTCCATGATCAGCCGGCGCATGGGCGTGTTGTTGGGGCGGGTCTGGTTGCCGACGCCGGTGTTGTTCCAGTAGTACTGGCCGTCCGGGGTGAGCGCGTACCAGCCGGCGTTGTCCAGGCCGCGGTAGCTGTAGAGGCCGGCGACCTCCTTGGGGTCGAAGTTGACCTCCACCGCGTCGTCGTAGGTCTCGAAGTACAGACGCTCCCGCCACAGGCCGCCCTCGCCGGTGTGGTTGTAGACCACGTCGAGGATGACCTCGACCCCGGCCTGGTGGAGCTGGTCGACCATCCACCGCAGCTCGTCCATGGTCTCCAGCGGCTGGCCGGTGACCTGATAGGACGCCGAGAACGACAGCTCCGGGGCGAAGAAGGTCAGGTTGTTGTAGCCCCAGTACCCGCCGTCGAGGGGCTTCTCGTGGACCGGCAGCAGCTCCACCGCGGTGACCCCCAGGTCCCCCAGGTAGCCGGCCAGCTCGCCCACGCCCTTGAAGGTGCCGGGGAACTCCACGCCGCTGGCGGGGTTGCCGGTGTAGCCCTTGGGGTGGACCTCATAGACGACGAGGTCGGTCCAGTCGTGCCCCGGGTGATCCCCGCTGGCCCGCATCGCCAGCCACTCGTCCTCGTGGTCGCTCCATGTGTAGGCGTGCTCCATGAGCCCGGCGCGCTCGTAGTGGGTGCGGGTGATGACCGACTTCGACGCCGCGCCGTAGCTCAGCTCGTGGCGCTTGGGCCCGCTGGCGACGCTGCCCTTGCCCCAGTCGTGGTCGCGGTGCAGCGCGAAGCTGTAGGGGTCGAACAGGAGCTTGTTGGGGTTGAAGCGGTTGCCGTACTCGTCCACGTCGGTGCGGAAGCCCCGGGTGGAGCCGGGCTGCCAGGCCTCGTCGTAGGGCCAGTTGGGGCCCCAGGCGACGTAGCCGTAGTGCTGGCCCAGGCCCACGCCCTCCACGTAGACGCTCCACAGGTCCCCCTGCTGCGTGAGCGGGAACTGCCAGGTGGGCAGGTCGGACTCGGGGTCGTCGAACAGCAGCAGCTCGATGCGCTCGGCGCGCTGCGAGTACACGACGAAGTTGACGCCGTGGTCCACCGGGACCGCGCCCATGTAGTCCATGGTCTGCAGGTCGTCCCAGCTCAGCGACGGCGCGGTCGCTTCGGTGTGGTAGAGCCGGGTGTAGTCCTCGGCCGCGCAGGCCGGGAGGGTAAGGAGCGCGAGCGTCGCGAGGGCGTGGGTGCGCATGGGGCTCATTCGATGAAACAGGGGTTCGTCGGGGCCTGGAGGAGGCTCCACAGTCTAACCGGCCCGAGCAGGGACCGGCGGCGGCGTGCGTCGGCACGGCGGCTGACCGAAATCACCCCCGCGCGGGTCCGGATTGCTCTCCCGCGCGGGTTGGAATAGGGTCGCGCCATGGACAGCCAACCCCTCGACACGCAGGTGCGCCGCCAGCTCCTCCTGAGCCTGCGCGGACGCGATCGCCAGGAACTCGACCAGGGCACCGTGGAGCGGACCCTCCGGGAGGTCTTCCAGCAGCTCGCCCTGCAGGGTCAGCGGCTGGACGAGCCCACCCAGGCCCGCATCACCAACGAGATCCTCCACGAGATCGTGCTCTACGGCCCGCTCTACGTGCCGATGTTCGACCCTGAGATCACCGAGATCATGGTCAACGGCGTCGACGCCATCTTCGTCGAGCGCAAGGGCATCTACGAGCGCGCCAGCGTGCGCTTCGCCGACGCCCAGCAGGTCCGCGCCTTCGTGTCCCGGCTGGTGGCCCTCAATGAGGGCCGGCGCCTGGACCAGGCCTCGCCCATGATCGACCTCTCCCTGCCCGGCGGGGCGCGGGTCAACGTGATCATCCCGCCGGTGGTCGCCGGCTCCCCCTACATCACGATCCGCAAGTACGTCCGGCAGATGCGCAAGCTGGACGACTTCATCGAGAACGGCTCGATGGACGGGCGCGTCGCCCAGTTCCTCTACGCCTGCATCCGCTCCCACGCGAACCTCCTGTTCTCGGGCGCGGCCGGCAGCGGCAAGACCACGCTGCTGGAGATCCTCTCCCGCTACATTGACGAGCGCGAGCGGCTGGTGGTCATCGAGGACACGATGGAGCTGCGCTTCGACCAGCCCAACGTCGCCCGCCTGCTCTCCCGCCCCCCCAACGTCGAGGGCAAGGGCGAGATCACCATCGGAGATCTGTTCCGCAACAGCCTGCGCATGCGCCCCACCCGCATCATCCTGGGCGAGCTGCGCGGCCCCGAGGCGATGAACTACCTCCAGGCCCTCAACTCCGGCCACGACGGCTCCCTGGCGGTCATCCACGCCTCCCGCCCGCTGGAGGCCCTGCTCCGGGTGGAGCAGCTCGCGGCCTCCCACCACCTCCACATCCCCGAGCGCGTCATCCGCCGGCAGATCGCCCACGGCCTCGACATCATCGTGCAGCACGCCCAGCTCGCCGACGGCACCCGCAAGGTCGCGCGGATCTCCGAGGTCGCGGGGCTGGACGAGCAGGGCGACCTGCAGGTCCGCGACATCTTCGCCTTCCACGCCGACGGCCGCGACAAGTCCGGCAACATCCAGGGCCACTTCGAAGCCACCGGGGTCGTGCCCCTCGTCCACCGCCGGTTCGAGCTGGCGGGCGCCGAGATCGACGCCGACATCTACCAGCAGGGCTGAGAGGCTCAGCGCGGCGACACCGCGTCGGCCTCGATCTCCACCAGCATCGCGGGGTCGATCAGCGCCTTGACCTCCACCATCGTGGTGGCGGGGGGGTGCGCCCCGAAAGCCTCGGCGTGGGCGCGGCCGATCTCGGCCCAGCGGGAGATGTCGGTCACGAAGATCCGGGTGCGCACCACCTGGGAGAGGTCCGCGCCCAGGTCCTCCAGGGCCTTCGCGATGATCTCGATGCAACGCCGGGCCTGGGCGTATGCGTCCCCGGGCGCGTGCACCCCGCCGCCCTCGGCCACGGGCGCGGTGCCGGTGACGTAGACATGGTCGCCCGCCCGCACCGCCCGGCAGTAGCCGACGCGCGCCTCCCAGGGGGCGCCGGAGAAGGTCCGCTCAAAGGTCATCGCGACTCCTGGGCACAGGGGGGAGGGAGCATACGCTACGCTGGCGCGGTGCGCGCGCTCCTGCCAGCGATGCTCCTCTCCGGCTGCGGGGAGCCCCTCTGCGGCGCGGTGCTCGATGACGCCGCGCGGCGCTGCGTGGTCGAGCACATCACCGACCGCCTGGAGACCGAGTACCCCGTCGCGTTCCTGGACCTCAAGGACATCGATCTGCAGGACATCACGGAAGCGCTGCAGGCGCTGCCCGACGCCTACGACGGCGACGACGACGACGCCTTCCTGGAGGCGCTGGAGCGCGAGGTCGCCGCCCTGCACGACGGGCACACCGGCGTCATCCGCAAGCCCGACGACGCCGACGGGGCCCTGTTCCTGGAGCTGCGCCGCGTGGACGGCCGGCTGCGCATCGCCCGCGACTACCGGGAGGAGCTCCCGCTGGGCGCGGAGCTGGTGGCGGTCGGCGGAGCGCTGCTGGAGGAGCGCGTCGCGGCGGCCCTCCCCCAGGTCTCCGGCTCCACGGAGGCCGCCCGGGAGCGCTACGCGATCAGGCGCGCCCTCCGGGTGGAGTCCGGCTGGTCCGGCATGGTCACGCTGGGGGGCGACGATGGGGCGCAGGGCGTCCGGGCCACCCGCGCCGGCTGGCTCCTGCCCGAGCCGGTCTCCAGCGCCGTGCTGGACGGGGACATCGGCTACCTGCGGGTGCCGTCCTTCAGCGAGTTCGACACCCTCGATCAGATCGACGCCGCCCTGGAGCCGCTGCTCGACACCCGCGGCCTGGTCATCGACCTGCGCGGGAACGCAGGCGGCCACTCCATCACCCTCAACGGCCTGTTGGGGCGCCTGTTCGAGGAGCGCCCCCCCGACTACCTGCTGCTCAACCCCGACGGCTCCCCTTCCCCGCTTCACGACCGGGTCAACCCCCGGGGCGAGATCCATGACGGCCCGGTGGCGGTGCTGGTCGACGCCGGCTCCGGCTCTGCGGCCAACGTCATGGCGCACCGGATCGCGCTGCACGGGCACGGCTTCGTGTGCGGCGAGCCCACCGGCGGGGGGGCCGGCGTCATCAAGGAAGGCGTGGTGCTGATCCTCGAGCCGCGCGTCCGCTACGCCCAGCCCTTCCGCTACCTGGCCGGACCCGACGGCGAGGACGTCGAGCTGGGGGTCGCGCCGGACCCCGCGTGCGCGGTGGTCTACACCGAGGCGGACCTGCGCGCCGGAGCGCTGGCCGATCCTGGGAATCCCGCCACCGACCTCGCCCTCCAGCGCGCGATGGCGGTGCTGGAGTGATCGGCCTCGCCCTGCTGGGGGCCGCCCTCGCGCAGCCGTCCGCCGAGCTGGCGCTGCGCACCACCGCCACGAGCTGGCGGCCGGAGAGCTGCGGCTGCGTGGACCGCTGGACCGCGCGGGCGACCCTGGAGTTGGCGCTGCGCCCCGGCCCCTTCGTCGCGCCCACCGCGTCCATCGAGCTGGGCGCCGGGGGCCACCTGTTCTCGGCGGCCTACCCCATCCGGGGGGCCAGCCTGGGCCTGCGGGTCTGGCCGGCCGGCGAGGAGACCGGGCGCTGGAGCCCCTTCGCCCAGGCCTCGACCCGCTGGACGCGGATCATCGACACCACCCAGACCTACCACCTCGGCGCCGTCGCACTCGTCGGCGTCACCCGCCCGGGGCCTCGGCTCTCCCCCGAGCTGGCCGCCCATGGCGCCCGCACCGTCGGCAGCATGGCCCACACCGAGCTGGGGATCTCGCTGGCGGTCCGGGTGGGGCTGGGGCCGCCGCGCACGCGGGAGTAGTGTGGCGCGGACCGCCGGGCAGGGCTTCCCCAGCGGCCGCGCCGTCCCTGCCCCATTGCAGGGGATCTGTAGCGACAACGCGATCCGCGCGGGGTTCCCGGTCACAGGCAGAGATGCGCGCGCACCCGGTGGGCGGCCTCCTCGGCGGCCTTCGCGCAATCCTTCACCCCGACCCCGCGCAGGTGGTTGCCCACGAAGCACAGGCCCCCGTGCCGGGCCTCGGCGGCGCGCACCTCGCGCACCCGCCCGGGGTGCCCCAGGGTGTACTGGGGGATGCCGCGGGGGTGGCGGTAGACCCGGACCAGCGCGGGCCCGGCCCGCTCGGGGCCGAAGAAGGCGGTGTTCGCGGCGCGGGCGCGGGCGATGAGCTGCTGGTCGGGCAGCCGGGCGGCGTCGGGGTGGATCGCCCCGCCGATGATGGTGCGCAGCAGCACCTCCCCCGGGCGGGACTGCTCGGGGAACACGCAGGACGAGAACACGCAGCCCAGCACGCCGCCGAGGTCCTCGCCCCGAGCGAGCAGCACCCCGAAGCCCTCGGGGGGCCGGGCCCAGGTGCGCTCGGGCCAGGCCGAGACCACCACGGCGACCGGCGCGTAGGGGATCGCCGCGAGCGCCGCGCTGGCCGGCGGGTCGAGCCGGGCGACGAGCGCGCTCGCCGCGTAGCCGGGGCAGGCCAGCACCACCGCGTCCGCCGTCAGCGCGTCATCCGGCGTGTGCACCACCCAGCGGCCCCCGGCGCGCTCCAACCCCTGGACCGGCGTATCGCAGCGCACCCGCTCCCCCAGCCGGGCGGCCAGGCCCTCGGTCAGCGCCCCCGCACCGCCCTTGAGCGAGACCAGGTGCCCGGTGGGCGCCCCGCCCCCCCGCAGCCGGACCATCGCGCGGACGAGGCTGCCGTGGGCCTGCTCCAGCTCGACCATGCGGGGAAAGGCCGCCTTGAGGCTGATCGCGTCGGGGTCGCCCGCGTAGATGCCCGCGACCATCGGGGCGACCAGGCGGTCCAGCGCCCCTGGCCCCAGCCGCCGCCGCACGAACTCCCCGACGGACTCCTCCACCCCCGCCGGGCCCGGCCGGATGAAGGGCTCGGCGAGCAGCCGCAGCTTGGCGCTCAGGCTCAACAGCGGGCTTCGCAGCAGCGCGGGCGGAGACAGCGGCGCGGGGTGCATCGCGCCGTCGGCGTAGATCCAGCGCGTCTTGTAGCGGTCGCTGGCGGGCACCACCTGCGCGGAGAGCCCGGCGATGTCGAGCAGCCGGGACATCGCGGGCTCGCTGTCCAGCCAGCCGTTCGCGGCCTGATCGAGCACCCGCCCGTCCACCCGATCCGAGCGCACGTTGCCGCCGGGGTGCGCCGCCGCCTCCAGCACCTGCACGTCCACGCCAGCGTCGTGGAGGAAGGTCGCGGTGGCCAGCCCGGAGATGCCCGCGCCGATGAGGATGACCTGGGCCATGGAGGGGCTTTATCGGCTCGGCCTCCCCCACGCGATGACCAGCGACCATCGTGACTCGACGTTAGACTTCAACGCATGCTGACCCGCCGTCGCTTCAACAGCCTGCTCGCCTCCGGGGCGCTCGCCTCCGGGCTGGGGGGCCGGGCGTGGGCGGCCCCGGCGAACCCGGGGGAGCGGAAGTTCCTGTTCTTCTTCTGCTCTGGCGGCTGGGACACCACCTACATCTTCACCCCGGTGGGCCCGAACGGCATCGCCGACGTCGAGCCCGACCACGCCGCCTCCACCGTCAACGGGATCACCTTCGTGGACGTGGCCGCGCGCCCCAACGTGCGCAGCTTCTTCGAGCGCTGGGGCCAGGACGTCTGTCTCATCAACGGCCTGGAGGTGCAGTCGGTCGCCCACGAGCGCTGCCGCCAGCTCATCCTGACCGGGCGGGCCGACGCGGACGTGGACGACTGGCCCTCGGTGCTGGCGGCGGGCTCCTCCAACGCCCTGGTGCTGCCGCACATCGTGATGGACGGCCCCGCCTTCAACAGCCGCTTCCCCGAGAAGGTCGTGCGGGTCGGCGACCAGGGCCAGCTCCCCCACCTGCTCTCCGCCGACGCCCTCAGCGGGCTGGGCGGCCTCTCGGTGCCCCCCGCGTCCGTCGAGTCCCTGGAGGACGCCTTCCTGCGCCAGCGGGTGGACGGCCTGCGGGCGAACGCCGAGCCCGGCGCGTCCGGCCGCTTCCTGGACGACTACGCCCGCGCCCTGGGCGACTACGACCAGCTCATCTCCACCACCGACGTCGAGCTGGGGGTGTCGATGCTGAGCTGCGAGCGCGACGTGGTGCAGGACTGCGCCACCGTGTTCGACTGCTTCGAGCTGGGCCTCGCCCGCTGCGGCATGGTCCGCTACAACGGCTGGTGCGGCGAGGGCTGGGACCACCACCAGCGCATCGACCGCCAGAGCGTCAACGTCCAGGACGTCTTCGGCTACCTGGACGAGGTCCTGACCGACCTCGCCACCCGGGTCAGCCCCTCGGGCAACCCCCTGGCCGACGAGGTCACCCTCGTCTTCTTCTCGGAGATGGGCCGCGCCCCCCGGATCAACGGCTGGGGCGGCAAGGACCACTGGACCTTCACCTCGCTGATGCTGATCGGCTCGGGCATCCAGGGCGGCCAGGTCATCGGCGGCGTGGACGACGGGCTGCGGGGCCTGCGGGTGGACCCCGACACGGGCGCGCTGACCGAGCAGGGCGTCAAGCTCCTGCCCGACCACCTGGGCGCGACCCTCTACACCCTCGCGGACATGGACCCGGGCGACTGGATCGACGCCCCCCTGCCGCTGACGGCGGCGCTGCGATGATCGGCGTCCTCCTGCTGGCGTGCGCCGCCCCCGACCCCGCGACCGGCGACGACTCCGCCGCCGAGCCGGACCTCCCCCACCTCGAGAGCCCCACCGCCCAGGCCACCTGGTCCCGCACCGAGGCGGTGTCCGAGCTGAACGCCGCCTTCGCCCTGGGCCTGCCCGACCCCCTGGTCTTCCGGGACCACTACATGGACCTGATGCGCCAGGGCGACCCCCACTGCCCCGGGCACCCCACCCACATCACCGACGACTGGGTGCTGGGCTGCACCGCGCTCTCCGGGGTGTGGTTCTCCGGCATCACCGAGTACTACGAGGACCTCACCGGCGACGACCCCTGGTGGATCCTGCTGGGCGACGCCCAGCTCACCGACGCCGAGGGCTACGAGTACTCGCTGGGCGGCCACGTCCTCGAGTCCAACTACATCGACGACAACTCCGCCGCCTCGGTCTACACCGCGCAGATCCACGGCGCGATGCTCTACGAGGCCGCCGCCCCGCCCTTCGACCAGCGGGTCAGCGCCTTCTTCCAGCTCAGCGTCGAGGACCACCTCGACGACAGCGAGGTCGTGATCGTGGAGGGTGGCGTCACCGCCCACGCGCGCAGCCTGAACTTCGTGGGCTTCTCGGTGGTGCGCGACGCGGCCTGCGACTGGTCCCCCAAGGGCGTGGTCGCGATCCGCGACCCCAGCGGCGCCTGGTTCACCCTGGAGATGGAGGAGGCCTGCGGCGCCTGCGGCGCGCTCACCTTCGCCGACGACCAGGACCTCGGCCGGGTCTGCGTGGCGCTGGGCCCCCTCCTGGACCGGGCGCACGCCCAGGCGACGCGATGAGCTGGATCCTCCTGCTCCTGTCCTGCGACGCCGAGCCGGTGGTGGAGCCGCCCCCGCCCGCCGAGCTGGAGGCCCTGCCCGCGCCCCGGCTGCTGCGCCGCAACGCCCTCGACCTGCTGGGCCAGCTCCCCGACGCCGACGACCTCGACCGCGTGGAGGCCGACCCCGACGCCGTCGCCGCCCTGCGCGCCGACTACCTCCACGATCCCCGCCTCAACGACCGCATGGTCGAGCTGATGGGCGACCGCTGGCACACCCTCGTCGACGTCTTCGACATCGAGTACTACGACTATCAGCTCGATCCCGAGCAGGAGTTCCCCTTCGAGCGCGCCGTGGGCGAGGAGCCCATGCGCCTGTTCGCCCACGTCATCGCCAACGACCTGCCCTGGTCCGAGGTGGTGACCGCCGACTACACGATGGCGAACGAGATGCTCGCCGACATCTGGCCGCTGGACTACCCCGACGGCGCCACCGGCTGGCAGCCCGCCTTCTACACCGACGGCCGCCCCGGGGTGGGGGTGCTGTCCACCAACGGGCTGTGGTGGCGCTACACCACCAACGAGTCCAACATGAACCGCTCCCGGGCGGCGGCCATCACGCGGCTGCTGCTGTGCGAGGACTTCCTGGCCCGGCCGGTGACGTTCTCCTTCGACGAGGGCGTGGTGGACGACCCCGTCGACGCGGTGCACAGCAACCCCTACTGCCTGGCCTGCCACGCCGCCCTCGACCCGATCGCCGCCTCCATGTTCGGCTTCTGGTGGGTGGTGCTCTACTCGGACATCGAGGACACCAGCTACCACCCCGAGCGGGAGCCCATGGGCGAGGCCTTCCTGGGGGTCGAGCCGGCGTACTTCGGGCAGCCGATGGACGGCCTCTCCGAGCTGGGCGTGCAGGTCGCCAACGACCCCCGGTTCTACTCCTGCGCGGTGGAGGGCTTCGCGGAGTCCCTGTGGCGCCGGGACGTGACGCTCTCCGACTTCGAGACCCTGGAGCCCATCCGCCGGGACTTCATCGCCCAGGGCGCCCGCCCCCAGGCCCTCATCACCGCCCTGATGGAGACCGACATCTACCGCGCCGGCGCCCTGACCGCCGACGCCTCCGAGGCCACCGACGCCGCCGAGCACACGGTCCGCATGATGACCCCCAGCCAGCTCGCCGCCGCTCTGGCCCAGCTCACCGGCTTCGCGTGGACCTGGGAGGGCTTCGACCAGCTCGCCAACGACACCTGGGGCTACCGGGTGCTGGCGGGCGGGGTGGACGGCTACAACGTGTTCCGGCCCCAGAGCCGCCCCGGGCTGACCTGGGCGCTGGTGTACAAGCGCGCCGCCCAGGGCGCGGCCCAGCGCGCGGTGCAGACCGAGCTGGTGGACGGCGAGCCCGGCCAGGGCCTCTTCCAGCACGTCACCCTCGACACCCGCCCCGGCGACCCCGCGTTCGCCCAGGAGCTGGAGCAGCTCCACTGGCGCCTCTACGCGGTGCGCGCCGACGAGGCCCGGCTCGCCGACCTCGCCGCGCTCTGGGAGGCCGTGGAGGCCGAGTCCGACCCGGCCTGGGCGTGGAGCACGGTGGTGGCGGTGATGCTGCGGGACCCGTGGTTCGTGACGTATTGAGGCGGGCGCCCGCCCCCCCGACGCCATAAACCGTCCGGGATGCCCCTTCTCTCCTCCCTGGGCGACGGCCCGCCCCCCGACGACTGGACCCGGCGCTTCGGGCCGCTGCGGGTCCGCGCCCGCCACGCCGAGGTCACCGTGCTGGTCCGGGAGGCCGAGCCCCGCTTCCTCAAGGTCCACGCCGACCCCGAGCGCGGCGCCCGGGAGGCCGCCGCCCTGGGCGCAGGGCTGCCCCTGGTCACCCCGGCGCTGCGCCTGGACGAGACCACCGCCGCCGGGGAGCGGGTGCTCGGGCTGGAGGACGTGCGTGAAGGGGCCCCCGCCCTCCGCCGCGTCCCGCCCGAGGCCATCCCCGCCTGCGCAGCGCTGCTCGCCGGCCTGCACCGCGCGCGCCTCGACGCCGCGCCCGACGCCGACGCCTGGGCCCGCCAGCTCGCCCGCTGGGCCGCCGATCCCGCCCTCTCCGCGCCTCTGCAGCGCGCCCTCGCCGCCACGCTCCCCCTGGGCGACGCCCTGTGCCACCGGGACCTCCACCCCAGCAACTGGATCTTCCGTGAGGGCGTGCCCATCGGCCTCATCGACTGGTCGAGCTGCGGGCGGGCCGACCCGGAGTTCGACCTCGCCGGGCTCGCCTTCGCCAGCGACCCTGCCCGGCTCGACGACGCGCTGGCCGCCTGGGCCGAGGCCAGCGGGCGGCAGCCCGACCCGGCGCGGGCGCACCTGTACCTGTGGCTGCTCGCCGAGCAGGCCGCCGCCCGCAAGACCGGCGACGAGGCCGCCGGCCTGCGCGACCTCGCCCGGACCCTGGGCCGCGCCCCCCGGCCGGAGGCCCACGGCGAGGGACGCCACGGGCGCGCGGTGCCCAAGCCCGCCGAGCGCAGCGGCTGGACCCCCCTCGACGCCCCCGACCTCGCCGATCTGCTGCGCGACCTCGCCGACGCCGCGCCCCAGGGGATGGCGGTCTACGCCGGGCACTCCTGCAACGACGTGGTCCGGGCGCGGCTCGACGACGCCCCCGTGGTGGCGAAGATCTACAACAAGCCCGTCCCGCCCTGGCTCTTCGCCCTGGAGGCCCACCTGGCCGAGGCCCTCGCCGGCCGGGGCGTGACCGTGCTCGCCCCCCGCCCCCTGCCCGGCGGCGGGCGCCTGTTCCGGGTCGGTCCCCGGGTCGCGGCCCTCTACGACGACGTCGGGGACGCGCGGCTGGGCACCGCCAACGCCGACCTGACCCGCCTGGCCGAGGCGCTGGCCTCCCTGCACCGCGTCGGCCCCCTGACCGAGCGCTTCCCGACCCTGCAAGGGCCCTCCCCCGACCTGTTCTGCGGCGAATTCGAGGACGAGGGCCTGCCGGAGCCCCTGCGCGCGCCCCTGGCCTCGGCCTACGCCGAATTGCGCGCCCTGGACGCCCGCACGCGCCCCACCGACCTGCCCCAGGCCCTGGTCCACGGCTCGGTCCACCGGGATCACGCCGGCTGGCACCCCGAGCGCGGGGTCGTGCTGTTCGACCTGGAGAAGCTGCGGCGGGGCCCTCGCCTGAGCGACGCCGTGCAGAGCGCCTACATGGCCGGCTACCGCAACAACGACGAGACCCTCGACCCCGCGCGCATCGTGCGCTTCCTGGTGGCCTACCACCGCGCGCTGCCGCTGACCTCCGCCGAGCGCGCGCTGCTGCTGCCCGCGCTGCTGTCCTGCTTCTTCCACGATCTTCGGGCGATGAAGCAGGACGACCTGCCGCTGGAGGCCCGGCTGCGCCACGCCCGGGTGCTCGCTGAGGTGCTGCACAACCGCCGCAACCTCGCCGGAGCGCTGGAGCGCTACCTGGAGGCTCCGTGAAGCGGCTCGCGTTCGCGCTGGCGGCGATTGTGCTGGGCACGCTGGCCGCCGTGGCCATCGGCGAGGCCTGGGCGCGGCTGGCCCAGCCGCCCTTGCGCGCCCAGGTCATGCGCCCCGCCGAGTGGCTGACGGTGCGCGCGATCGACGGCGTGCCGGTGTGGCGCTCCGCGCACGGCTCCGCTGCCCGGGAGAACGCCGACTGCCAGGGCGACGCGCGGGTGGTGCTGCTGGGCAGCTCCATCCTGTACGGCTCGGGGCTGCAACCCGAGGAGAGCCCCGGCGTGCAGCTCCAGGCCGCCCTGCGGGCGCGGGGGGTCGACGCCTGTGTCCACAACCACGCCCAGCCCGGCTTCACCTTCCAGACCCAGGCCGCGGTCGCGTCCGAGGTGCTGCCCGCCCTGCGCCCGCAGCTCGTGCTGTGGGAGATCTGGGAGAACAGCCCCACCACCTTCGCGATGGCCGGAGACACCGCCTACAACCTGCACGGCCTGCGCGTCGGGTCCGACGGGCTGCCCTGGCTCGGCGGGGTGCCCGCGGGCCTCAACACCTGGCTCCTGCCCCGCAGCCGGCTCTACGAGCTGCTGGCGCTGGACCTCGCCCCGGAGACCCGGCCCAACATGGCGAAGCAGTGGCAGGACTTCGCGGTGGGGGCGCTGCGGGCCGGGGTGACCCGGGTGCGCGCGGCGGGCGCCCGGCCGGCCTTCGTGCTGGCGCCTCGGCTGGAGCGGCCCTTCGCCGAGCAGGTCGCGGCCCCCTCCCCCGTCTACGACCCGGCCGTCGACCTCGCCGAGCGCGACGGGGTGCCCTGGACGCGCCTGGAGACCCTGCTGGCCGACCAGAGCGTCGAGGCGCTGCGCCAGGATTCCTGCTGCCACTACAACCCGGCGGGGGCCGAGGCGGTGGGCGAGCGCCTGGCGGGCTGGATCGTCGAGCAGGGGCTCCTTCCGTCACCCCGATGAGACGGGCGTCACGGAAGATCGATCAGCCCGTCGTACAGCCCCGGCGGCGGCCCGGCGTGCTCCGCCAGCAGGGTGGCCAGGCCGGGGATCTCCCGCCGCGCGGTCCAGGCGGCCCACGCGGCGGGGTGCTCCTCGGCCATCCGGGCCTCCAGCCGGGCGGGGTCCACCCGGTCGATGGGGCGCCCGTCGGTGCTGCTGCGGCTGACCACGCGCAGCTCGCGGGGGTCGTAGACGGTCAGCTCCACCGGGAAGGGGGTGTCGAGGTGGACGTGGGTGTACTCCTTGAAGCCCCCGGAGATGCGGATGAGCACGGGCTCGACGGTGTAGCCGATGCCCTCGGCGTCCAGGGCGGCGGTGAGCACGTCGACGTCGACGGTGAAGACGTGGAGGTCCACGTCCGAGCCCCGGCGCACGTGCCCGGTGGAGACCGAGCCGATGAGCCTCGGCCGGAAGTCCAGGAGCACCTCCATGATCACGAGGGCCTGCACCCGGAGCGCGAACAGGCGGCGCGCCTGGTCCTCCCCCTCGGCGCGGCGGGCCAGCGCGAGCATCGCCTCCCGGATCTCCCCGTTCGAGGGCAGATCCCGGGGCCTGAACTGGAGCTGGCGGGCCCCGCTGGTCCCCAGCAGCCGGCGCGCGGCGATGCGCTTGGCGTCGAAGTACTGGCCCACGCCCTCGGCGTACATGAGCCGGGCGGCCTCCTCGGTGATCTGCTGGCGCAGGCGGTCCCGCCGCCCGTCGCCCTTGCGGCGCCGGCTCACGCGGCCTGGGCGGTCATCGCCGCCCGCAGCCGGGGCAGAGCCCCACCGACCACCCGTCCCCCCCGCCGGGCCCCGTAGAGCCGCCGCTGGACAACCTGCTGGCTCACCCCCAGGCGGCGGGCGATCTCGCCCTGGGAGAGCCCTTCGAAGAAGTGCAGCTCGACGGCCTCGCGCTGCTTGTCGGTCAGGGTGGCCAGCGCCGCCCTCAGGCGCGGGAGGCGGGGGTCCTCCGTCGTGACGTCGCGCCAGCGCTCGGCGGCCTGGAGCAGCGCGCAGGGCAGCGCTTCCACGTCGGGCCAGTAGACGATTCGGTGTTCACCAGAGGGGCTCCTCATCGGGATCGTGGGTCGGTTCACCCACCGTCGGGCTGGGGACCGCGAGGTCCCGGGGGTCGTCGTAGAGGACCAGCAGGGCGTCGACCGGCGCGCCCACCCGGGCGCGGGGGTCCCGGCCCGCCAGGTCCCAGTCGCGGAGGTCTTCGAGGTCGCGCAGCCGGGGATCGCCGCGCAGGCGCCAGCGGGTCTCCCGGGGCGCGCGCAGCAGATCGAGGTGGTGGGCCACCAGCCAGCACACCCTCGGCGGCACCAGGCCCTCCAGGAGCTCGGCGCCCACGACGTCGTGGTCCGCGCCGGCGTGGGCCTTGCCCACGTCGTGCAGCAGCGCAGCGGCCTGGAGCTGACGATCCCGGGTCGCGCGGCGGGCGTGTCGGAAGACCTGCAAGGAGTGGAAGAGGGCGTCGCCCTCGGGGTGGTGGCGGGGATCCTGGCGGACCCCGTCGAGGTCCAGCAGCAAGTCGAGCAGCTCTTGAAACATAGCGCGGAGGGGCGGCAGGGAGTAAGCCCTCATCCCTCCCCGCGCTCACACCCACCGTCCCTAATCCAGACCGGGAATCTCCAACGGCGGCACCGGATCTGCCGGGGTGAAGCCCAGCACGCGGCCGTAGAAGGCCAGCTCGGCCTCGATGCAGCGCAGGGTGGTCTCGGCCTTGCGGAAGCCGTGCCCCTCGCCTTCGAACAGGAACTCCACCACCGGCACCTCCCGGGCTCGCAGGGCGTCGACCATCACCCGGGTCTGCTCAGGCAGCACGGCCGGATCCTCGGTGCCCTGGAAGAAGAGCATCGGGCAGTACACCTGATCGGCGTGGTAGCGCGGGGAGCGCTCCCGCCAGGTGGCCTCGGCCTGATCACGGGGGCCGACGAGCACGTCGGGGTAGTGCAGCTCCAGGTTGTCGGTGGGCGACACCAGGGTGAGCAGGTCCGAGACCCCGAAGTAGCTCACCCCGGCGGCCAGGATGTCGCGGAAGGTCGCCAGACACAGCGTGACGTAGCCCCCCGCGCTGCCGCCCCGGGCCACCACCCGGTCCTCGTCGGCCAGCCCGCGCTCGATCAGCCAGCGGGCGGCGAACACGCAGTCGTCGACGTCGTACACCCCCCAGTGCCCGTACAGGGAGAGCCGGTAGGCGCGGCCGTAGCCGGTGCTGCCCCGGTAGTCGACGTCCACCACCGCGAAGCCCCGCGACGTGAAGAACTGGGTATACAGGTTGAAGGCTGGTTTTGCCGCTGAGGTCGGGCCCCCGTGGCTCAGGATGAGCAGCGGCGGGCGCTCGCCCTCGGGCACGGCGTGGGCCTTGTTGGTGGGGGGGTAGTAGAACGCATGGGCGTGCCCCCCCGCGCTGGTGGGGAAGCGGATGGCGCGGGGCTCGGCGATGCAGCCCTCCAGGGCCTCGGGGGAGAGGCCGGAGGTCTCCCGCACCCGGGTGAGCGTACCGGTGGACAGCTCCAGGCGCATCAGGGCGGGGGACTGGCGGGGCCCGGCGCCCAGGAACGCCACGCAGCCCCGGTTGGCCGCCAACGCGCTGATGTGGGTGCAGCCGGTCTCGACCCGGTGGGCGGCGCCGCTCTCCACGTCGACCCGATGCAGCGACCAGAACCCGCCCCGGACCACCGCCACGATCAGCTCCCCGTCGCCGCAGAACGCCCAGGTCGAGGTGCTCAGCGACCACAGCGGCGCGCCCATCTCGCCCTCCAGGTCGGTGACGCGCTTCGCGCAGCGCCCTCGGAGCTGGTAGAGCGACCACTCCCCGCCCCGATCGCTGACGAAGGTGAGCACGCCGTCCTCGGAGAACTGCGGCTGGAGGCAGGACTCGGTCCAGCTCCCGGCGACGTGCCGGGCCGCAGTGGGCCGCCCGGCGTCGTCCAGGTCCGCGAGCCACAGCTCCGCGCTGTCCCAGGACATGCCCGGGTAGTCCCAGGCCAGCCAGGCCAGGCGGCGGCCGTCCGGGGAGAGGGTGGGCGACGTCACGAAGTCCCGGCCTTCCACCAGGATCTCCTGAGGACCGCCGTCCAGGGGCACCGCGACCAGCGCGAGGTGGGGCTGCCCCTCCGCGCCCAGGGTCTCCCAGTCCTCGCGGATGCAGATCAGCCGGCCGCGGGCGGCGTCGAGTTGGGGGCAGGCGTAGCGCCAGGGCCGGTTGGGGGTGATGGGGCGCGGCCCCTCCCGGTCGAGGACCCACAGCCGCTGGTCCCGGCCGCCCTCGGGGGACGGGCCGTCGTTGACGAACCACACCCGCTCGCCGCACACCAGGGTCGAGCCGCCGCCGTAGGTGATCGCTCGCGTGCGCGCCGAGAAGGGCGCCTGCAGCACGTCCTCCATCCGACCATCCGGCCGGGCGCGCACCAGGGCGGTGCGCCCGCCCTCCTCGGGGCGGACCTCCAGCCAGCAGACGCTGCCGCCGACCACCTGGATCCCGCCGATCCGGCGGCTGGAGGCCACCAGGTCCTCGGGCCGGATGGGCGAGCGCCATGCACCACAGGGCGTGGGGCGGGGGGACGCGGGCACAGGTCACCTCCAGATCCGGTCCTGCAGACCGGATCTCCGAGTGTAACCGCGGCCCCCCTTGTGGCCCTCGTTACTTCTTCCTGCGGCCCCCCTGCTTGATGAGGTTCTCCACCAGCGGCCGGCTCATCCCGGTGATGTTGCACATGAGCTGAACGCGCTCCTCGCCGTAGGCGAGGTTGATGATGATCAGGTCGAGATCGAGGATCTTGAAGAGGCTGGCCACCTTGGCGCTGGCCTCGTCGTGGTCGGCGATCTCGGCCCGGATGGCCCGCTCCCCGGCGGTGCGGATGAAGCTCATCACGCCCTCGACGAACTGCGGGGGCAACCCGATCCGCACGTGGGCCTCGCCGATGCGGCGGCGCCCCTCGAAGTAGTCCTCGCCGTAGCTCCCCTCAAAGAGCTGCCCCATCCACCGCGCGTGGGTCGCCTTGAGCGCGTCGACCCGCCCCTCGATCAGCCCGGCGGTCGCCGGGGTGCGCCCCAGCACGTCGTAGAAGTCGTCGGTGATCCCCGGCCCGTGGCGGGCGAAGACCGGCGCGAGCGCCGCGAGGTGCGCGGCGTCGTCATCGCCGAAACCCAGGAAGACCTTCATCTCCTCGAAGGCTTTGTACATCTTGGACATCTTCCTCTCCCCGTTCAGTTGGCCAGGACGATCTCAGAGCATCTTGCCGATGTCCTTGGCGGCCCGCGACGTGTCCAGGAAGATGAGGCCCAGCTTGGCGCGGGGCGACGTCAGGACCGCCAGCACCGCGTCGGGGCCACACCGGGTGAGGATGCAGTACCCATCGTCCCCCTTGATCATGCACATGCTCAGCTCACCGCGGCCCAGCTCGTCGGCCATGCGCTCGGAGATGCCCAGCAGCGCGGCGCTCATGGCGGCGACGGAGTCGTCGTCCATGTCAGCGGGCAGCGACGAGGCCATCATCAGGCCGTCGTTGTCCACGACCGCGGCGGCCTCGATGTCGGGGGTGGTGGTGGAAAGGTTCCGGATCAGCTTGTTCAGGCTCTCGATGCGGCTCATCGCTTCTCTCCTTGGTTGACGGCGTCAGCACCTGCTGACGACCATCGGGGAATCGTGTGTAAAGATCAGCGCTCCCGGCTGCGGAGCTGCAGGACGCGCCGCAGGTTCTGGCGTGCCATGCTGTCCCCGGGGCGCGCCAGCAGCGCGCGCCGGAACGCGAGCTCGGCCTGACCGAAGTCACGGGCCCGCAAGGCCTGGCGCCCCTCGTCGATCAGGCTGAAGTAGTCCTCCGGGTCCGGGGGCCTCACCGCCGCCTCCGCGCGCTCGGGGGCGTCCGGGGCGACCGGACGGAGCCACCCGCCGCGCATCGCCTCCAAGAGCGGCTCGACGATGTCTCCAGCCACCCGCCCACCCAGCATCACAGCCTCCGCCACGGTGCGCTCGCCGTCCATCCACCGAAGGACGGGATCCAGCCGCTCGTCGCCGGGGGTGTCGGGCTGGGGCGCGAGCACCATCGGCGCCAGGCGAACCCACTCGTCGTAGAGCCGCAGCGCGCCCATCACCGCGTGGTCCATGGGGACACCCGGCTGGTCGGACTCCGGCTCACCGAGCAGGATGCTGACCTCGCCGTCGCGCAGGCTGAGCAGCTCGACCAGCGCGGTCAAGCCCTCGTACGGGCCGCTGCGGGCCCCCGCCATGCGCCCCTCGCGCACGGCGACCCAGCGCTCCTCCGAGACACTGACCATGCAGGTGAAACCCTCGGTTTCCGCGAGCTGGAGGACGGACTCCAGCCCGACATCCGCCAGCGAGGCGCGGAGGACGATGGATGACATGCGGGGCTCAGCTCTGGCCGGTCAGCTCGACGCCCGGCCCGCCGGTGGCGCGGCGGATCTGCTCCATGACGGCCCGCACGATGTAGGCCTGGGTGAGCTGGACCCCCTCACCGGTCGACGCGCTGGCGGCGACGGAGGGCAGGCCCTCCGGGTTGAGCAGCCGCTCCATCAGGGGGAGCGGCATCGCGTCGGGCAGGTCGCGCTTGTTCCACTGGAACACGAGCGGGAGGTCGCCGGTGTCGCGGCCCAGCGCCTCGAAGTTGTCGTACATGTTGCGCAGCGCGAGCAGGTTGGCGTGCTCCCGGCGAGGCGCCGAGTCCGCCACGAAGACCACGCCGTCCGCGCCCTGCAGCACCGTCCGCCGGGTGACGTTGTAGAACGACTGCCCGGGGACGGTGAAGAAGTGGATGCGGACCTTGTAGGATCCCAGCCGCCCCAGGCTCAGGGGGAAGTAGTCGAAGAACAGCGTGCGCTCGGTCTCGGTGTCGAGCTGAATCATCTTTCCCCGCGCGTGGTCGGGGACCGACTCGTGCAGGCGCACCAGGTTCGTCGTCTTCCCACTCAGACCAGGTCCGTAGTAGACGATCTTGAAGATCAACGTCTGGCTTCGGCGATGTACCCTCATGGTTCTCTCCCGCTCATCCTCGAGTCGCAGCCCTGCCTTCGCAGGTATACCACAAGCCACTGTAACGAAAACAGAGTATTACCAAGAAGCCGGATCTGACGGAGCAGGACCCGACCCTGACTTCATCCCTTCAGCAGCCCAGGCCATGCTGGGAGGAGCACTGAATCAACGCGGTTGCGATGGGTTGCATACCTTGTTCTGCATCTTCATCCGCTCGTTCCGCCGGGGCAACTACCTGATGTCTTACATTCGCGAGGCCGGCGTTCTGAGCGGCATTCTCCAAATTCGTGTGACGGGAGGGGGGCATCACCTGCTGATAATACGTAACAAATCACACAATAAATAAAAATATCCACGAAACCATAAATATCAATAACAGTATAATTACAACTACTGTCCTGCTTCCGACCCCGCCCGCAGGAAGCTGGCGCGCGTTGACACCGCGGCGCGCATCGGCCACGAGGGGGTATGACCTGCGCCCGCCGAGGACAGACCTCCCCCCTCTCGATCGCGCCGATGATGGATCGGACCGACCGACATTTTCGCGCGCTGATGCGGCAGGTGACCCGGCGCACCCTGCTCTACACCGAGATGGTGACCACCGGCGCGCTGCTCCACGGAGACCCCGCTCGGCACCTGGACTTCGACCCGGTGGAGCGCCCCCTCTCCCTCCAGCTCGGCGGTGACGATCCGGCCGCCCTCGCGGCCTGCGCCCGCATGGCGGAGACCTGGGGCTACGACGAGGTCAACCTCAACGTCGGCTGCCCCAGCGGGCGGGTCCAGTCGGGCAACTTCGGCGTCTGCCTCATGGGCGACCCCCAGCGGGTGGCCGACGGGGTGGCCGCGATGCGCGCGGCGGTCTCCCTGCCGGTCACGGTGAAGCACCGCATCGGCTTCGACGACCTGGACCGCTACGCGGACATGCTGCGCTTCGTGGACGTGGTCGCCGCGGCCGGCGCGGACCGGTTCACCGTCCACGCCCGCAAGGCCTGGCTCAAGGGCCTCAGCCCCAAGGAGAACCGCAACGTCCCCCCGCTGCGGTACGGCGACGTCCACCGCCTCAAGCGGGAGCGCCCCGGGCTCTCCATCGAGATCAACGGCGGCGTGCGCAGCCTGGACGCCGCCGCCGCCCAGCTCGCCCACGTCGACGCGGTGATGATCGGCCGCGCGGCCTACGACGACCCCCTGCTGTTCGCCCCGGCGGACCGACGCTTCTACGACCTGGACCGCGACGAGGTCGACGCCTTCGAGGTCGTCGAGGGCATGCTCCCCTACGTGGCCCGCCGCACCGAGGCCGGCGACCTGCTCCACCACATCACCCGGCACATGCTCAACCTCTTCGCCGGGCAGCCCGGGGCCCGGGGCTGGCGACGCCACCTCTCCAGGCACCGGCGCGGGGTCGGCCGGGAGGCCGTCGCGATGCTCCAGGCCGGCCTGACGTCCGTACGGGGTGCGCAGCGTCGCGCGGGCTGAGCGCCTGCGCCTTCTGGGGCTTCAACCGCTGGCGACGCTCATTCACATAAATCCTGATGTTTGAATATGAAGACATCATCATGAAGACACCTGACCTCTCATGACCTGACCTCTGTCTTCGGAAAGATCTTCCTTTTCCAAAGGGATCGTGGTCTGCTACTGTCAAGTCGTTCGACGGGACAGCGCAACTGTATTGCCTGGACGACTGTATTATTTTCATTGTGAACCTGTGTGAACACCATCAATCCATGGAAGGAGAGAGACCATGGTGGACTCCCATGATCTGAGGCCGGCGCTCGGTGACTTCAGCAGCATCGTCTGTTTTCGTGCGGTCGTGACCGGCATGGAGGACGCCCTGGGCGCCCGCGCCGCGGCCGTCGCCCTGAAGGCCGCGGGACGCAAGCGAGGGCACGACCTCGTCGCCTCCCTGGGCCTCACGGGGGCCGGGAGCTCCGGCGACTTCGAGGCGATGCAGCAGAGCCTGGATCAGGCCGTCGGCGTCGACGGCACCCGCCTGTGCGCCATCGACCACATCGAGGCAGACGGTGAGGACCTCATCGTGCACACCCGAGAGACCATCTGCTCGGCCGACGAGCCTCAGGGCTCCTCGCGGGAGTGTACCTACACGCTGGGCGCGGTCCACGGCGCGGTCGAGGAGCTGACCGGCCGCAAGTTCCGTGGCAAGCAGATCGGCAGCGTCCTGCGCGGCCAGGACCACGACATCTTCCGCTTCACGCCTCGGTAGCGCAGCCCGGGGCGGCCGGGCGCGGCGGCGGTCAGAGCGTCCGCTTGCGCGCCTTGGGCAGCCCCAGCTCGTCGAGCTCCTCCGGGGGCTCCGCGGGCCCGGCCGGCTCAGGGGACACCGCTTCAGCGTTCGGGGCGCTTGGGGAGGCGGGCGTCACCAGCGGCCGGGCCCGCTCCAGCTCACGCTCCAGCTCGCGGGCCACCTCGGGGTCTGACTCGTGGCGCCGCACGGCGACCGCGCCGCGCCCCAGGTTCACCAGTCGTCTCCAGAAGCTCATGACACACTCGTAGCATGGCGCGGCCGGCCTGGACCAGGGCGACGCCTCACGGCAGGGGCCCGCGCGGGATCGGCGCCCCGTCGGGCATCGCGATGGGCTCGTGGCCGGGCACGTAGTGGGTGTGCATGGTGCGGCCGGCGTCGATGATGCCCTGCAGGGTGTTGTCCAGGGTGGCCAGCCCCCAGCGCATCGCCACCTCCTCGGGGACCGCGCCGCCGATGTCCAGGCGCAGCGACACCACGCCGAGGGTCTTGCCGCCCCCGACCTCCACGAGCTGCCAGCCGCCCTCGTTCACCGGCATCCACAGGGCCTCGGGGTCGGGCGCGCTGGCCTGGTCGGGGGTCCCGGTGCGCCAGGTGCGCTCCCAGATGCCGTCGCCGCTCTGGACCCGGAGCGGGCCGTTGTAGCGGATGTCCACCATCGACTGGCGGTCCTGCACCGGCCAGGGGGTGTCGATGTGCAGGTAGAGGAGCTGGTGGGTCAGCGTCGTGCCCGGCTGGAAGACCTGCACCAGCGAGGGGTCGTCGACCCGGTGGGGGGCGTCCTGCACCGCGAGCCAGAGCCGCAGGCGGGAGACGTCCGAGACGAAGGCCCCCAGCACCCGGTCTCCGGTGTCCGAGCGCACGATGCGCGCGACGATGTCCCCCTTGGCGAGGACATCGAAGTCCCGGCTCCGCAGGTGGATGGGGTACTTGGAGTGGACGTCCCGCGCGGGCTGATGGGCCAGCCAGGCCTGCTGGAGCACCTCGGCGTGACCGCTGTCGGCCGTCGCGAGCAGCGGGGCCCCGAGCAGGGCGGCCAGGGCGGGCATCCATCTGCGCATCCATGCTCCGGGCATCAAGGACCAGGACCATCGCTGTCTTGAATATATTCCAAGACTTCCGTCCCTTCATGCCGCGCGCTGTTGATCCGGGGGCTGATCGGGCGGGCTTCGAAGAGCGGGCCGGCGGGGCGCGCGAGCAGAGGCATGAGGTCCGCCGGGTCCCGCAGCGCCGGATCCAGCCAGGCCGCGCGGTGCTCAGCGGCGATGACCGCGGGCTCCCGATCGTGGATCCCGGCGACCTCGGGGCCGGCGGCGCGGGTGAGGATGCTCACGCAGCCGACGCGCCCCCCATCCAGCTCGAACCGGTCCCACACCGCGGCGAAGGTGACCACGGGCTCCCCCACGGGGGCGAAGTCGTAGGGGGTCCGCGCGTTGCCCTGGCGTTTCCATTCGTAGAAGCCGTCCGCCGGGACCAGGCAGCGCCGGGCGGCGAAGGGGCGCGCCCAGGTGCGCTTGCCCGCGGCGTCCTCACAGCGGGCGTTGATGAGGGGCCGCTTGGACCAGCTCGGCTGGAAGCCCCACCGCAGCAGCCCGCCCCGCAGCGCGTCGTCGCCGTCCCCCGCGATGAGGGTGAGCACGTCCTGGGTGGGGGCGATGTTGTAGCGCGGCGAGAAGCCGGGGTTGGGGCCGCCGATGCTGAGCAGCTCCACCAGCTCGTGCCAGGGCATCGTCAGTCGATAGCGGCCGCACACAGGACCCTCCGGCGAGGGGGACCTTTAACCGGGAGCCCGTCGCCGGGTTAGTCAGGGCGACATGCGCTGCTCCCCTGCCCTGCTCATCGCCCTCCTCGCCTGCGGTCCTTCCACGATCGAGGAGGCGTCGACCTTCCAGCAGCTCGACGCGCTGGTGCGCGAGGGCGCGCTGGCCGGCCGGGACACCCTGGAGCTGCGGGACAAGGGCTGGGGTCCCGAGCTGGCCCGCATGGTGGAGGCCGCCCCCGACACCGGCGCGCTGCGCACCCTGGATCTGCGGGGCAACCTGCTGGGCGTCGCCGGGGCGGTCAGCCTGGCCGAGGCCGACAGCCTCCGGGGCCTGCACACCCTGCGCCTGGGCCCGGGGCGCATCTTCCCCGACGGCCAGCGCCTCGGAGACGCCGGGGTGCGCGCCCTGGCGGCGTCCCCGCGGCTCGACGGGCTCGAGGTGCTGGACGTCGCCCGCAACGGCGTGGGCCCCAAGGGCGCGGCGGCCCTCTCCCGGGGCCCGGTGGCCGAGGGCCTCAAGGCGCTCTACATCGAGAGCAACCCCCTGGGCGACGCGGGGGCCACCGCGCTGGTCGGCGGCACTCTGGGGCCTCTGGAGATCCTGCACGCCGGCTGGTGCGAGATCGGCCCGGAGGGCGCGACCGCCCTCGCCAACGCCCCCGGCCTGCGCGGGCTGCACGAGCTGCTGCTCAGCTCCAACCCGATCGGGAACACCGGGGGGGTGGCGCTGGCCGGGGCCGATCTCCCCGACCTGGAGAAGCTCTACCTGAGCCACACCTCCCTGGACGACAGCGCCGCGGCCGCTTTCGCGGCGGCCGGGGGCCTGGGGGCGCTCACCCACCTCAACCTCGACGGCAACGGCCTCACCGACGACGGCGCGAAGGCCCTCGCCGCGAGCCCGGGCCTTCAGCGCATCGAGTGGCTCAGCCTGCGGGACAACCTGATCGGCGAGGATGGTCGGGCCGCGCTCAAGGAGCGATTCGGTGACCGGGTGGAGCTGTAGGATCGGGGTGTGCTGATCGAGCAGGTCGAGATCCAGGACTTCCGGGGCATCCGGGGACCGGTGCGCCTGGCCTTCGGGCCGGGGCTGAACGTGCTGCACGGCCCCAACGAGATCGGCAAGACCACGGTGGTGGACGCCATCTGGGCGGCGCTGACCGTGCCCTCCAAGGGCGAGGCCCAGGTCCACAAGGATATGCAGCCCCGCCAGGGCGGCGAGCCCCGGGTGCGGGTGGTGTTCTCGCACAAGGAGGGCCGGTTCACCCTGGAGAAGCACTTCGCCGGCTACAGCCGCTCGACCACCACCCTGCGGATCGAGGGGCCGGACGGCCGGGCCGAGGAGGTCACCGGCCCCGAGGCCGAGGATCGGGTGCGCGGGCTGCTCGACATGGACGCGGACTACTACCGGGGCGAGCTGCGCGAGGCGGCCCAGGGTTACTGGCCGATCATCCGGGTGCGCCAGGGCCGCGCGGGGCTTCCCCCGGACCAGGACGTCACCGAGAAGGGCCGCGCCACCCTGGCCCGGCGCCTGGCCGAGATCAGCGAGCGCGTGCTGTCCGGCGACGACGACGAGGCCCTCTTCCAGAAGGCCGAGGCGCGCTACCACGTCTACTGGACCGACCAGAAGAAGGAGGTCAACCGGGCCGGCACCCCCCTGCGCGGCGCCCGCGAGGCCGTGGAGGAGGCCGAGGCCGCCCGCGCCGAGCTGAACCGCCGCCTCGCCGACCACGAGGCCGCCGTCGACCGCCACGCCTGGCTCCACGCCGCCCTCGGCCGCCTGGAGGAGGAGCGCCCCACCCACGAGCGCCGCCTGGAGGAGGCCCGCGCTGCCTGCGCCCGCATCGAGGCCCTGCGCCTGGAGGTCGAGGACGCCCGGCAGGCCCATGACCTCGCCCGAGCCCGGGTGGAGGGCCCCGCCGACCGCTCCCGGCAGCGGGAGCGGGACCGCGCCGCGCTGGACCGCGTCGAGGCCCGGCTCGCCCCCCTGCGCGAGCAGCGGGCGCAGCTCCAGCGCCAGCACGACACCCTGGAGGCCACCCGGGCCGAGCGCAGCGCCGCCGTCGAGGGCGCCAAGGAGCAGCTCCAGCGGGCCAGGCGGCGGGTGGACCGGGCCCGCGCCTGGCAGGGCATGCTGCGCAGCCGCGCCGACGCCGCCCGCCTGGAGGCCCCCCTCGCCCAGGCCCGGGAGGCCGAGGCCGAGCTGCAGGGGCTGCGGGCCCGCCAGCACCGCCTCACCGTGGACGAGCCCACCCTGGACACCCTCAACCGCCTGGACCAGCAGCGCGCCCAGGCCCAGGCCCGCCTGCAGACCGCCTCGGTGACCGTCGAGGTCCGCGCCCTGAGCGACCTCGACCTCGTGCGCGACGGCGGCCCGCCTCTGCCGCTGGTGCCCGAGGCCCGCCACACCCTGACCGTCTCCCGGCCCTCGACCCTGCGCCTCGGCGCGCTGGCCGAGCTGAGCATCCGGCCCGGCGGGGGCAACCTGGAGGCGCTGCGCCAGGAGTACACCCAGGCCCGGGACACCCTCCAGTCCGAGCTGGTCCGCCTGGGGGTGCCGAACCTGGACGAGGCCCGCGCCCAGGTGCGCCAGCGCCGGGAGCTGCGCTCCGAGATCCGCTCCGCCGAGCAGCTCCTCAAGGCGCTGGGCGGGGTGCAGGCGCTTGCGGAGCAGGCCAGCCGGGCCCAGGCGGCGCTGGAGGGCGCGCAGGCCCGCTTCGACGCGCTCAGCGAGCCCGACGACCCGGCGCTGCCCTCCCTCGGCGAGGCGGCCGCGCAGGCGCTGTCCCGCGCGGAGCAGGAGGCCGGCCGCCGCGAGGCCGCCCACGCCGAGGCCGCGTCAGCGCTGGTGGCCCACGATCACCGCGCCGTCGAGATCCTCACAGCCCTCACCGCCAAGACGTCGGAGCTGTCGGGCGCGCAGCAGGATGCCGAGCGGGCCGCCGCTGAGCTGGCCGCCCACGTCGAGGCCTGGGGCGGCGACGCCGACCTCGCCGAGCGCGCCCATGAGGCCCGCGAGGCCGCAACCACCGCCGGGGCCCGGCTCGAGCGGCTCCGCGCCCGGCTCGCCGACGCCCAGCCCGAGCAGGCCCAGGAGGCCGAGCGGTGCGCCCGGCTCGCCCTGGAGGGGGCCCAGGACGAGGCCGCCCAGACCCGGAGCGAGCTGGCCGCCCTCCGGATCCGCCTGGAGGTGGGCGGGGCCGAGGGCCTGCACGACCGCCTGGCCGAGGCCAAAGCCGGGGTCCGCGCCGCCGAGGCCGAGCTGACCCGGGTGCGCCAGGACGCCGACGCCGCCCGGCTGCTCTACGAGGAGCTGGTCCGTTGCCGCGACGAGGCGCGGGAGCGCTTCCTGGAGCCGCTGCGCGACCAGGTCGAGGCGCTGCTGCGGCAGCTCTTCCCCGACGCCGCCGTCCAGTTCGACGAGCAGCTCGCCCTGACCTCCCTCGACCGGGGCGCTGCGGTGGGGGCCCACCCCTTCGACGCCCTCAGCGCGGGCGCCCGGGAGCAGCTCGGCGTGATCGTGCGCCTGGCGATGGCCCGGCTGCTGGCCGCCGGGGGCACCCTGCCGGTGCTGCTCGACGACGCCCTGGTCGGCACCGACGCCGAGCGGCTGGAGGGCATGCTGCGGGTGCTGCACGCGGCCTCCAGGGACCTCCAGATCCTCTTCGTGACCTGCCACTGGCCTCGCCTGCGGGCGCTGGGGCTGGCCCCGGACCACCGCGTCGACCTCGCCGCCGAGCGGCTGCGCCAGGAGGCGGCCAGCTAGCCGGCGACGTCGTGCTCGCAGGGGGTCTCGCTGGGGCAGGACACCCAGAAGGCGCCGCACTCGACCCCGGCGTCCTCGTCGTCGACGCAGTCCGCGGGGGCGAGCCACAGGTTCCAGGTGCCCTCTTCGTTCTGGGAGGTGCGGGGGTCGCGGTAGGGGGAGGTGCCCTGGCCGCCGCCCCAGGCACGGAGCTGCACGAAGAGGTCGTGGTCCGCCGTCATGCGCGACTCCAGCTCGTCGGGGAGGGCGATGGACCGGCGCAGGGTGTCCTCGTGCTTCTTGAGCTTGTCGACGCAGGCGGACACGTCTGCGGCGAGCTTGGGGGCCTCGGTGGTGGTGGGGGTGTACCAGCCGCCGTCGTCCTGGAAGACGAACTTGAGGCTGATGTCCTTGAAGGTGTAGCCCGCCATCGCGAAGGGGGTGTTCCGCAGGATCCGGGCCTCGACCGGGGTCCACACGCCGACCGCCTTGAGGTCGCAGTCCTTGGCCAGGAGGCCCTCCCAGGTCTGCTTGATGGGGCCGGTGGCGGTGGACGTCGGCGCGGGGGCCTTGGTGGCCTTCGCGGGCGGGGCGGCCTGGGCGGGGGTCTCGACGGGGGCGGTGACCTCGACGGAGGGCTCGCCGCCGCCGCAGGCCAGGGCCAGCGCGGCGAGGACCGAGAGGGCGAGGGGGGCGGCGTGACGCATGAGGAGCCTCCGAGGATCAGCGCAGGACGCGCAGAGTACCATCTTCGGCTGCAACGACGCCGGGCCTGTCAGCCAGAGCGACGGCGTCGCGCCTCCCGCAGATCGATCTCCAGGCGCTTGAGCAGATCGTAGAAGGAGCTGCGGGCCAGCCCCAGGCGCGCGCTGGCCTCCTGGGTGCTGCCGCTCTGGTGGAGGATCTCCAGGACGTGGGCCCGCTGGAAGCGAAGGGTCGCCACCTCCAGGCGCTGGGAGGGGCTGTCGGTCCTGCTGTCGCGCAGGTGCTCGGGCTGCAGCTCCAGGCACTTGGGGAAGCGGGTCTCCAGGACGGCCATGCGGATGACGTTGCGCAGCTCGCGGATGTTGCCCTCCCACTCCCGGGACTGGAGGGCCAGGACGAACGCGGGGGAGAGCCGGCGGGGCTCCATGTTGTAGCGGGCGGTGAACGCCGAGCAGAAGTGCCGGGCGAGCAGCGCGATGTCCTCGCGGCGCTCAACCAGGGAAGGCACCGCGATGACGTAGGCGCTCAGGCGATACCACAGGTCCTCCCGCAGCGACCCGTCGCGCAGGACCTGCTGGGGCTCGACGTTCATCGCGGCGATGACCCGCACGTCGGCCTGCCGGCTGCGGGAGGCGCCGACAGGGCGGTACTCCCCGCGCTCCAGGAAGCGCAGCAGGGCGCCCTGGGCGGTGAGGTTCAGGTGGTGCAGCTCGTCCAGGAACAGGGTGCCGCCGTGGGCTTCGGCGACCACGCCGGTGCGGTCGGCGTGGGCGGTCGAGTGGGCGCCCCGCACCGCGCCGAACAGCTCGCTCTCCACCAGCTCCTGGCTCAGCTCCGCGCAGTTGAAGACCACGAAGGGCCGCGCCCGCCGGTGGGCGTTCGCGTGGATGATGCGGGCCAGGGTGGTCTTGCCCACGCCGGTGGGGCCGGTGAGCACGACGGGCTCGTCGATGGGGCCCTCGATGCGGCGGACGCGCAGGATGACTTCATTCATGGCCTCGGAGTTGCCCAGCAGGCCGTCGAGGTTCAGGCCCTCTCGCGGGTCCAGCCCCGGGGCGCGGACCTCGGGGCGGTGGGCGGCGAGCAGCCGGTCGAAGAGCAGCGCGAGGTGACGGCCCATGCGCACGATGGCCGCCTCGTCGCGGTCGCTGAACGGCCCCGGGCTCTGCCTTCCCTCCAGGTAGATGGTCCCGAGCCCCTGCCCGATGGGCGCACACAGGACCGCGACGATGTTGAGGGTCTGCACGCTCTCGCTGTGCTCGAAGCGGGGGTCCTTCAGCGCGTCGACCAGGCGGAGGGGGCGGCCCTCCGCGACGGTCGCGGCGAGGATCCCCGAGGACACCCGGCTGCGGACGCGCTGGACCGCCTGGGCGTCGAACCCGTGGCTCCAGCTCGGCCGCCGATGCTGATCGATCAGCTCGATGTAGCCGCGTCGGGCGCCGACCAGGTCCACGGCCAGGGCGAGGGCCTGTCGGAGGAGCTGGTCCAGCTCCTCGTCGGTGGTCGGCGCGGTGAGGTCCAGAAGGGCGGCGTAGAACGCGCCCTCGGACGAGGCGGCTGGCATGCGTCCTCCCGGGTACGCCTGGGCCGTCCAGTGTACCGGACGGGAGGGCTGTGGCGTGTCCGAGCGCCCGGACACTTTGGGAGACGGGGCTGCTGAAGCACCCTCCTGGAGGGCACTTCGGAGATCCGAGGGGCTGGCACGCACCGTGCATTCCCAAGGCGCGAACCCAAAGGAGGTCGCATGGTTGAGATCACGTTGACGCGCAAGGATGACGGCGCGATCACCGAGCAGAGCACCTGGCTGGATCAGGATCGGGTCGCGCTCGAGGACGGCCAGAGCCGGAGCATCCCGGTCACGAAGGGCCGCCACAAGCTGGTGGTGCGGGTCATGGGGTTGCCCGGGGCCAGCTCGACGGTGTCGGTGACCGGTGACGATCTGACGCCGCCTGAGCCGAAGGCGACGGCCATCGCCCAAGGTGATGGCTTCGGCGTAGCCCGCAAGTCCTTCATCGTCGGTGCGGGAGGGAACCCATGAGCCGCCTCATCCTCATGTTCGGGCTTGTTGTGTTCGGCCTCCCGGCTCGAGCCGAGGACGCCGACGGGCTGGAGCGCCTGTCAGGGCTGGAGAGCGGCGTCGCGGATCTCCTCGGCCTCCCCGTCACATCCGTGAGCATCCAGCAGAGCGTTGACGAGTCCTCATACTCGATGAGCCTTGGAGGGGCGGTGGATCAGTGGTCCTTCAGCGCAGGGGTAACGGGGACTGCGGCCCATGGCGAGGGCACGTTGTCCACCCTGAGCGGGCTGGCCTCCGACACCAAGGTCACCGGCGCGGTGGGCTTCTCCAGCTTCCACATCTCCCCATCCAGCGGCCCCGATCTGCTGGACTGCGCCTGCTGGTTCGAGGGAGTGGACGTCGTTGAAGAGGTCCCGAAGAGGGACATCAAGGTGTGCGAGCAGCTCTGGCCGACGGACTTCGCCATCCCGACCGAGACACACCCGGAGAAGGACTGCAAGCTCGACAACCTCTCACCGCCGACGAGGGCCCTGCTGAAGGACTGGGTGAAGGAGCAGAACAACAAGCAACACCGGTTCTTGTCGCTGGAAGGCGCGGCGAATCCCTCCTCGGCGGCGTACCTGATCCTGGGAGACGACGGCGTGCTGTCCGAGGCCACCGAGGAGCTGCTGGAGGCGGAGCTGTCGGTGAGCGTAGGCAGCTACCTGAACGGGACCACCACCCTCGCCGGAGCGCTGGCCTACACCCAGGAGGTCAGCTCGGGCGACGCGGAGATCCTGTGCCCGACGGACGCCACGGAGGAGCTGGTGACCTGCATGAGCGGCTCGCTGGAGCAGCCCTCCCTCGCCCGCTCGATCGAGGTGCAGGCGCAGCTCCGGGAGCTGAGGGTGGCTCGTGACCGGAACACCGGTATCGCGCCGACCCTGTCCATCCCCGTCTGGGCCAAGGAAAGCGAGGACGTGACCTGGCTGCCGAGCGTCTCGCTGGAGGTGCCTGTCTACGCCAGCGTCAAGAAGGACGGCAGCGCGAGCTTCGGGATCCGCCCGGAGGTCTCCTACGACATCCAGGAGAACGACCTGAGCTGGGACGTCGGCGTGTTCGTGGGCGGGAGCTTCGGGCTGCGATGACCCGACCCCTCCGCCACCGCAGCGCCCCCTGCACGGGCTCAAGGCAGGTCGCAGGCCAGCCGGAACCCGAGGTAGCTGAAGACCGCGTGCGGCTCGAAGCCGTAGCGGTTGGCCGGGCGACACAGCCGCTCGGAGCCCGTGAAGCAGCCGCCGCGCACGGGGCGGAGGGCCTCGACGTCGTCGAACGCGAGGTCGCCGCACCACTCCCGGACGAGCCCGGCCATGTCCTCGACGCCGTAGACGCTGCAGTCGGTGGGGTAGCTGCCCACCGGGACCGGCAGGTTCCGGCCGGGCCGGCTCTGCGCCATGTGGCAGAGGGTTGCGTCGAAGCGGTCGCCCCAGGGGAAGACCCGCCCGTCCACGCCGCGCGCGGCCTTCTCCCACTCCAGCTCGGTGGGCAGGCGGATGGGCCGGCCCTCCACCTCGGCCCGCCACGCGGCGTAGGCGGCCGCGTCGTGCCAGGAGATGCCGATGACCGGCCAGCGCGGGTGCAGCGGGTCGCCGTCCCGGTCGAACCGGGGGAGCGTGTAGCGTCCATCGGGAGGGGGTCGCTCCAGGGTTCGGGTCTCGAGGCGGCGGCCCTCCCCGTCCGACGGGCAGCGGGCCCAGGCCTGCGCCGGGTCGCGCCGGTGGAGCGCGGTGAGGAAGTCGCAGTACTGGCCAAGGGTGACCGGGTGGCGCGCGATCAGGAAGCCGGGCACGTCCCGCTCGACGTCGGGGAGCTGGGTGCGCAGCGCCGGGTCACCCCCCGGGCGGAACGGCCCTGCGGGCACATAGCACCAGGGCGTCTCCTGGAGGTCCGCCGGCGGCAGCCAGATCCGGTCGGCGTCCCAGCGGCGCTGCCGGGTGATGTGGACCGGCAGGGTGACCGGCGCGCGCCCCTCCGCGTCGAGCCGGACGAGGTAGCTGCCTGCAGCAAGAGGTGTGTCGGCGATGGGCGTGGGGCCCAGCTCGACCGGGTCCCCGGCTCCCCAGACCAGACCCCGGCGCAGCACCGGCCGCACCCGGGTGCGCGTCGCCGGTGGCGCGCAGGTGATGGTGAGGCTGCCCTCGCCCCAGAGGCGATCGGTATAGACGTCGTCCACGTCATACGCCCGGAGGCGGCGCGCGCAGAGGATGCGGTCGCCCACGTCGCCGGCCTGCTCGGCCTCCAGGAACCGGGCGAACCAGAGGCCCGCCAGGAAGCGCCGGGCGGGCTTGAAGTCCGGCGCGTGGGCGAGCGCCCCCTCCCCCCGCACCACCGCGTCCCCCATCCGGAGCGCCAGCTCGATGTCCAGGGCCTCCAGCCGATCGCGGGCGTCCAGCAGGTCCGCCTTCTGGTCGCGGGGGGTCCAGGGGGGCGTGCCCTCCTCCAGCTCGGTGACGCGCACCTGAAGCTCGCTCTGCTCCGTCCGCAGCGCTTCGTAGCGCTGGAGTGCGTCCTGGGCGAGATCGAGCTGCTCTCGCGCGCGGGCCTCGCGGAGGCTGCCATCCAGGAACGCGCGCATCCGGTCGGCCAGCTCGCCGGCTGCACCTGGGCGGCGCTCCGGCTCGCGGGCCATCGCCTGGGCACACAGCTCGGACAGCTCCAGCGGCGTGTCGGGCGCGCGCAGGTGCGGCGGCTCGGGGTCCTCCACCTGGGGACGCACACAGAGCGACTCCGCGCCGTGCCCCTGCCAGGGGTGCTCAAGCGTCAGCAGCTCGTAGAGCAGCACGCCGAGGGACCACACGTCGCTGCGGGGGTCGACGCGGTCGACCTTGCCGGCGGCCTGCTCCGGGCTCATGTAGCCGGGGGTGCCCAGGACCGTCCCCGTGCGTGTCTGCCGCGCGCTCTCCACCGCACCCGCGCCACGCGCGCCCGCAGCCTCTGCGCCCGCGCCCGATCGGGCCAGCCCCCAGTCCACGACGAGCACCTCCCCGAAGTCCCCCACGAGGATGTTCTCCGGCTTGAGATCCCGGTGGATGACCCCCCGCTCGTGGGCATAGGCGACTGTCTGACAGGTCTGGAGGAAGACCTCGAGGCGCCGCCGGAGCGGCCAGGCCCCCGGCTCCCCTCCCTCTGTGCGCCCCGTTCGAAGGCGGCCCAGGATCCGGCTCAACGGCTCTCCCCCGACCCGCTTCATGACGAAGAAGACGCGACCGTCCTCGGTGAGGCCGCGCTCGTGCACCGGAACGACACCTGGATGGGTCAAGCTGGCCGTGAGGTGGGCCTCGCTGAGGAAGCGACGGAGGGTCTCCGGCTCCTGGACGCGATCTGCCCGCAGGATCTTCACCGCGACCTCGCGCTCCAGATCGGGGTCCCACGCTCGGTAGACCACCCCCATGCCGCCCTGGCCCAGCAGCCCTCGCACCTCAAAGCGGCCGATCCGGGTCCGCTCTGCGGACTGGGACTCTCCAGGCATGCGGGCCCTCCACCCTTCCAACGCAGCCATCACCTCGGCGCGATGTCGCTGAGAGTGTACCGGAGCGGGTGTCCGCTCGCTCCGTCCCCCGCAGGGCCTTGCATGGCGTCGCGACCCCTGCGCTCCACCCGGACGCCGAGGAGCTCGACATGAGCACCATCACCGTGTGCCACGACAGCGATCCCATCACCAACCTCAGCGATCTCTGGAAGGCCTGCACCGCCCACCAGCTCATCTGCGGCGGAGACCTGTACTTCCTGCTGGTCTTCTACGTGGATGACGGCACCGAGCTGGCCGTCGACGCCGCCGATCTGAAGGCCAACCCGCCCGAGGTCACGATGAAGATCGCCGTCTCGAACACGACCGACGACCAGGACCCCCAGGGCCACGCCTACCTGTTCAAGGCCGACTTCGTTGGCTCGATGAGCCACGTCGTCGTCCAAGGCACCAGCATCATCGCGCAGCAGCCGCCCGACAACGTCTTCGAGCCGCCTGGCAGGTATCTGGTGAAATGATGCGCCTCCCCACCCTCATCGATCTTCGCTTCCTCCACGGCTCGTACACCGATGGCTCGATCCCGCTTCGGCGACTCGACCCCGACACGCCCTCTCCGACGACGGCGGTCCGCACAGACGCGGACCAGCTCCCCGAGGTGCACGCCGCCTACGCCCTGAGCGTGCTGGGCCCCCACATCCGGGTGCTCGCGCGCTTCGAGCGGACGCACCTCGACCGACGGGTTCGGCTACGCGCCGTGGTGGAGCCCGTCGACAGCACCTGGAAGCCCGGCGGGGCGATGGGGCGACCCACCTCCGGGTATGATCAGATCCCGCCGGTCGGCGTCGGGGTGGGCGTGCTGGCAGAGGACGCGACCGAGACTTGGCTGGAGTTCTCGACGTCCCGCCTCATCGGGCGGGGCGTCTTCCGGGCGGCCATGCAGGTGAGCGTCTTCGCGCTCACCGACGACAAGCAGGAGTCGTGGACGCGCCTGGGGCGGTGCACGCTGTGGCTCTACGCGCTGCTCAGCCTGCCCCAGGCCCCTTGGACGACGGCCGTGGACCTCCGCGACGATCGAGGAAGGCGCGTCAACCCCACGCTCCCCGGGGCGGTCGTCCCGGTGGAGGCCCTGGAGATGGCCTGCGTCTGGGCGCGGGGGGCCACCGACGCCGCGCAGGTCGCGGAGGCCGTGACCCGGGCCATCGCGCTCTCCGGGGAGGCCCGGGGCGCCCCACCTCGTCTCCGCTACAACCCGAACCACACCTTCCTGAGCGTCGGCGGCGAGACCGACGACAGCAGCGGCGCGTTCGCGTTCGATCTGCTGCTGGCGACCCTGCGGGGCTCGGGGCTGTCGACGGCCTGCGTCGACTGCCGGGACTGCGCCTCAGCGGTGGTCTGGTTCAGCAACGCGCTCGGGGCCCCTCTGCAGGTGGTCAGCGTGGAGCGGCCCGTCTCCGACAACAAGCGGTTCCAGGTCCGGGGGTACCGGGCCATCGGCTGGGATGGACCCTACATGGAGGACGGCAAGGAGCTGCTGAGCTTCGCGTTCCACGAACTCGCCTGGCTGCCCCGACACGGGTCGGATGGCCTGGTCTTCGACGCCTGCTTCGGACCCGACATTCAGGCCTTCCGTGCGTCCGCCTCCGACCCCACGCCGTGGGCGGGGTTCCCGGCGGGCGTGAGGCCGGCTGACTGGATGCGCTCCTTCATCCGCGTCGCGTGGCTCCACGAGGTGGTGTGGAGCGAGCACAGCATGTCCTGGGAGCAACACGTCGCGCTCAGGCCGGATGAGATCCATCCTGCGAACTGCGACGGGTGGTGCTACGCCACGTTCTCGCCGGGCGTCCTCCGGGAGGTCAGCGAGCGCGGCGGACCGCTCCACGACCGCCATCGCGGCACCGCGATCCTGGATCTGGGGCCACGGAGCCAGTTCGTCCTGCATTGGGCCATCCTTGGGGACGAGCGCCGCGCCATCGAGGACATGCGCGCCCTCAGCCTGAGCAACAGCCCGTCTGTCGGCGGGCCCACCCGGGCCGGGGCTCGGCGCCATGTCGACGGCCACGTGGGCCTGCTCAGGCATGGGAATCTGGTGCTTCGAATCGTCGGAACGGACGCAAGCCAGGACTCGGGGAGCGCCCTCGACTGGCTCACAGACCACCTGCACACGTCCCCTGAGGCCTCAGCCTCAAGACCCGACGTCCCGGCGTCGGAGATCGGCCCCACGGAGGACGAGGCCGGGTTGAAGGTGACCACAGTGCCGCTGGACCGGGCACTCCGAACCCGAGGGCTGGAGCCCCGTGTCTCCCGCGACGTGCTGTGGCGACGGTTCTTCGTGTCGCAGGAGGTTCGTCTCCGACGCCTGGGCATCGCGAGCATGCCTGGGGTACGGGGCGTGCCGACGCGCGCTTCCGGCGCCCCGCCGCTCTGCTATGACGTCTGCCATGCGGACCGTCGTGGGCCCAAGAGTCTCTCCGAAACGGCTCCGCCGGAGGTGCTCCGTGTCACCGTGACCTTCTGACGGTCCCCCACAACCCTCACGCCGCCTGGGCCAGGACCCGCAGCCTACCATCCTCCCCGCCCACGAGGAGCCCCCCATCGGCCCCAGCGGCGAGGGCGGTGATCTCCACAGGGCTCTGCCACGTCGCCAGCAGCCGCAGCGCGTCCGCCGACAGCACCCGCACCGTGTCCCCGCCGGCCACCGCCAGCCAGCGCCCCCCCGGGTCCACCGCCAGCGCGCGGTGGGGCCCCTCGAAGCCGGGCAGGTTGTCCGGGCTGCGCACCCGCTGGTCGAGGTGCTCGTCCAGGTCCCAGCGGATGAGCAGCGGCGAGGGGTCCAGGGACCACAGCACCCGCTCGCCGGGCGGGACGTGCAGCCCTGAGGGGGGGTAGAGGTGGCCGTCCAGGGTGCGCACCGGGTGGCCCTGCACGTCCAGCTCGATGATGGAGAGGGTGCCCTGGGCGGCCAGCAGTCGGCCGTCCTCCAGCAAGGCCAGGGCGCGGGCCGGGGCGGTGACGGTGCCGAAGCAGCGCGCCGGGCCCAGGTCGACGTCCCACCACCAGATGCGCCCGTCCGCCGCGCCCACGAACACCACGCCGTCGCGGGCGGTCCCGCAGATGAGCGGCCCCGGGATCACCGCCTGGCGGCGCAGCTCTCCCAGGCCCCGAGGCCACGCGCGCACCACCCCACCCTCGCCCACCGAGGCGACGAGCGGCCCCGCCGAGACCAGCGCCCGCACCGCCCCCCGGTGCCGCGCCAGCTCGACCGGATCGCCATCTGCCCGGAACACCCGACCGTCCCGGTCACCCACCAGCGGCACGCCCCCGTGCAGGCACGCCGCCGTGAGCGGGGCGTCGGAGACAGCCACGACGCGGTCGAGCGAGGTCGGGTAGAACAGGGACATGGATGAGATCACCCGGCGGGTACAGCGCTTCTATACCGATCACCCCTACCCTGGCACGGAGTGGCAGATCCGCGCGGACAGCTTCCCGGCGCTGTTGACCTCCTACGTCGACCGCGAGCCCTGGCCCCGCACCCTCCAGCTCCTCGACGCCGGCTGCGGCACCGGCGCCGCGCTGATCCCGATCGCGGCGATGAACCCGGAGGCGCGGGTGGTCGGCGTCGACGTCAGCGTGGCCTCCCTGGAGGAGGCCGCCGCCCAGGCCCGCCGCCAGGGCACCGCGCACCTGGAGCTGATCCAGGCCGACCTCGTGGACGGCGCCACCCTGAGCCCCCTGCTGGAGGGCTCCCCCGGGGGCTTCGACGTCATCTGGCTCTCCGGGGTGCTGCACCACACCTCCGACCCCATCGGCGTGCTGCGCAACCTCAAGCGCCTGCTGGCCCCGGACGGCGTGCTCTCCGTGATGGTCTACAGCCGCTACGGGCGCATGCCGGTGGACCGCTTCGCCCGCGCTGTGCGCCTGGCCCTCCCCGAGGCCGGGCTGGCCGAGCGCCGCGCGTGGGCCCGCGAGGTCTTCGCCCAGCTCGACTACGGGCCGATCCTGCGGGCCCCCTTCGACACCCCCCTGGAGGCCCCCGAGGCCGAGTTCGCCGACCGCTACCTGCACCCCCACGCCCGCTCCTACGGGGTGCGCGAGCTGTTCGAGGTGCTGGGCGAGGCGGGCCTGCGCTTCCTGCGCTGGATGGAGCCCCGCGCCTGGGACCCCCACGCCATGCTGGGCGAGGGCCCGGCCGCCGACCGCCTGGCCGCGATGCCCGAGCAGCAGCGCTTCGAGGTGCTGGAGCAGCTCTTCGACCACGCCGCGCTGGAGCTGTTCGCCTGCCACCCCGAGCGCGCCGGGCGCCCCCGCCTCCCGCCGGAGTCCCTGCCGGACGCGGTGGTGGCCTGGAACCCCCAGGCGGGCCTCTCCTCGACCGAGCGGCGCTTCGGTGAGGCGGTGTGGCGGGAGGGCTACCGCGCCCGGCTGCGGGCGGGCCCCTTCGAGACGCTGGAGGGGGTCGAGGCCGCGGTGGCCAGCGCCGCAGAGGGCCCCGAGCCAGCCCGCACGCTGGCCGAGCGCGCCGGCGCCCGGGTCAACGTCAGCCCGGAGGCCGCGCTGACCGGCGTGGCCTCCCTGCTGGAGCGGGAGCTGCTGTACAGGCCCTCAGAGACGATCTGAGCGCGGCGCGCTACTGCGCCTCCGCCACCGCGTCGCCGTTGTTCTGCTGGGCCACGCCCAGGTTCGGGTTGCGCACGACCGAGTAGCGGGAGACCCGCAGCCCGCCCGGCTGACCCTGGGTGGGGATGTTGTAGCCCTCGCTGGAGGAGGCCACGTAGCGCACCGGGACCCACATCTCCTTGCCGTCGCGGGTGTCCTCGCCGTTGTAGCGGACCCGGACCATGTCGCCGCTGACCTCCTTCAGCTCCACGTTGCTGGCGCCATTGGGGATGGTCGCGGAGGTCATGGTGAAGTTGCCGCCGCTCTCGCGCACCCGGATGTTGGTGCCGTTGGCGTCGCCCGCGCAGTTCAGGGTGTAGTCGCTGGTCCAGTTGTTGCCGCCGGCGTAGCTCACGTTGCTCATCGCGGCCTGGTAGCGGGGCAGGTCGTCGGAGAAGTGGGCCGCGAGCTTCCACTCCGGGCCCTGGGTGTTGGCCTCGCCCATGACCGTGCCGGCGTTGGGGAAGTAGAAGAAGCGCCGGTCGGTGCGGATGTACTCGCCGCTGTCGGCCTGGCTGCCGGTGGACTCGGCCACGCTGAGCTTGACCGCGCGCCGGGTGGCGCCGCCGTCGCCCGTGGCCCCCACCGCCTGCATCTGCACGTCGGTGGAGTTGGTGATGACGAGGACGTGGTTGGTGGTCTCGTAGGAGATCACGTCGCCGGCCGCCGCGTCGTCCGGGTTGATGGGGGTGTAGTTGCGGGAGCCGTCGTGCTTGAAGCTGGCGGCGTTGGTGCTGGTGAAGCCGTCGCGGCCGTCGCCCTCGAGGTCCTGCATCATCTGGCTGGTGAAGCCCGAGCAGTCCACGCCGAACTTGCCGTTGCGCCGGCTGGCGGTGCGCTGGCGGCCCTGGTTGACGTAGGTCTGGATGTTGCCCGGGGTGGCCAGGTCGTTGTCGATGCAGGCCTGGGCGACGATCTGCATCTGGTCGGGGGTGGCCTTGCCGATGAAGGGACGGCCGCCCGCGGCCTGGGAGACGGTCTGCCCGGCGTGGGGGCGGCCCTGGGCGATGGTGAGGCGCTTGATCTGGGAGGCCTCGGCGCACTGGTCGACGGTGTTGAGCACGTAGGGGGTGCGGAAGCTGCCGTTGGGCTGCTGGTCGCTGCCGGATTCCTTGTTCCAGACCGGGATGTTGTTGAAGTCCGTGGCGAGCTGGAGCACGCGCCGCTCGGCGGCGTCGGAGCCGATCTCCACCTCGCCGGTGCCGGCGTCGGTGGTCGCGGCCGGCTCGGTGTTGTTGGCCGGCGCGGTGGTGTTGTTGGCGGGCTCCTCGGTGGCCGTGGCCGGCTCCTCGGGGGTGTTGGTGGCCTGGGTGGTGTTCGGGCCGCCCGTGGTGGCCTCGACCGGGGTGGTGTAGCCGCCGTGGATCCAGGCGGTCTGCCCCTCGAACTCGATGAGCAGCCACTCGCCCTGCTCGCCCACGACCGCGACCTCGTCACCCTGGCTCAAGCGGCCGACCCGCGCGCCGGAGGTGGAGTCGGGCGTGGCGCGCACGTTGAGCTGGGAGGCGGTCACCCGCACCCGCAGCTGGGGCGGCTGCTCGGTCTCGGCGGGGGCCTCCGGGCCGCTGGGGGTCAACAGCGAGCTGTCGATCCAGTTGCCGATGGCCGCGCCGACCCAGCCACCGGTGAGCCCGCCGAGCATGGACGCCAGGTGCGCGTTGCCGGCCTGGCTGACGAGGTTCTGCGCCCAGGCGAGGCTGCCGACCGGCGCGGACTCCTCGTCGTTGCCGCCCTGGGCGACCTCGGGTCCCTGCTGCTCGGGGGTCTGGTGGCTGAGGTTGGACATACCCGTCCCTCTCCTGAAGATGGTTTGGTAAAGGATACAGGGTGGTTCGGTGCGGAGCCAGGGAAAAACCGTCCGGCGCCGGGGGGTCATGCGGGCGCACGCCCCCGCGCTTCGGAATACACTGTACGAACCCCCATGCTCAGCCTCCTCACCCTCCTGGCCTGCACCCCGCCGCCCGCCGACACCGCGCCGGCCCCCGACGACTCCGCGATCGCGGACGACTCGTCTGCGGTCGACGACACCGCGCCGGTCGACGACACCCAGGACACCGGCCCCCACATCCGCCCCCGCGTCATCCTGATGATCGGCGACGGCATGGGCCCGGGGCAGCTCGCGTCCGCCAGCCTCTACGCGCACGGCGTCGAGGGCGGGCTGTTCATGGAGACGCTGCCCACGCACGGTCAGCTCCGCACCGCCAGCCTCTCGGGCATCACCGACTCAGCCGCCGCCGGCACCGCGATGTCCTCCGGGGTGAAGACCTGGAACGGTCGGGTCGCCCTGGACCGCGACAGCCAGCCGGTCACCACCCTGGTCGAGCTGGCCCTGTCCCGGGGCCGCGCGGCCGGCGTGGTCTCCACCGCCTCGGTCACCCACGCCACCCCGGCCAGCTTCACCGCCCACGACCTCAGCCGCTTCTCCTACGTCGACATCGCCGAGGATCAGGTCCGCGAGGTCCAGCCCACGCTCATGCTGGGGGGCGGCCTCGCGTACTTCCTGCCCGCCGAGGACGAGCGCTCGGTCCGCGACGATGAGGGCCTGCTCATCGAGCTCTCGGACCGGGGCTGCGCGACGGTGGAGGACGCCGCCGGCCTCGCCGCGGCGGTCGCCGCGCCCCCGACGTGCCTCGTCGGCCTCTTCGACACCGAGCACATGACCTACGTGCTCGACCGCCCCGAGGACACGTCCCAGCCCACCCTCACGGACATGAGCCTCGCCGCCCTGGAGGTGCTGGACCAGGACCCCGACGGCTTCTTCCTGATGATCGAGGGCGCCCGCATCGACATGGCCAGCCACGGCAACGACCTGGAGCGCGCGGTCCACGAGACCCTCGCCTTCGACGAGGCCGTCGAGGCCGTGTCCGCCTGGGCCGCCGCCCACGAGGACACGACGCTCATCGTCACCGCCGACCACGAGTGCGGCGGGCTGGAGGTGCTGGGCCACACCCAGGCCGGCGACTACCCCCAGGTCGACTGGCGCTGGGGCAACCACACCAACGCCCGGGTCGACCTGTTCGCCCAGGGCGCGGGGGTCGACCGCTTCAACCTCAACGTGCTGGATCACACCTGGGTCCACGCCGCCCTCGCCGCGCAGCTCACCGGCCAGGCCCTCGTGGAGCCCCCCGTGGTGCTCACCCCCGACGGCTCCATCGCCGACCACCGCCACGCCCCGGTCCCCCAGACCCGGGAGACCGACTTCGGGGTGGGCTGGAACCAGCTCGACGCCCTGAGCCTGGACGCCGACGACCGCGGGCTGGCCGTGGCCGTGCCCGGCGTGTTCACCTGGGAGCAGAACGCGGTGGTGGTGCTGCTCGACGTGGACTACGGCGCGGCCACGGGGCTCGCCGACCTGGACGGCGCCATCACCGATCAGGACGGCGGGGTGGAGATCCTCCTCGCGGAGATGCGCCTGGACGGCCCCGGCGCGGCGGGCTTCGGGGCGGACTACGCCCTGGTCTCCATCGGCGGCACCGAGGTCTACGCGGACTCCTTCTCCCAGAAGGCGGGCCTGCGCGGCCTGACCGAGGCGCTGGGCGCGCCCGACGACCTGTGGTGGGTGCGCGCGGCCCTCAACTTCGGCGAGCAGGTCCGCGCCTCCGTCGCCGCCCTCACCCCCCGGGACGGCGAGGGCTTCGAGGCGGTCATCCCGTGGACGAGCCTCTACCCCGACCTGCTGGGCCAGGTGCCGCCGGGCGCGACGATCGCGGCCACCGCGGTGCTGGTCAACACCAGCGGCGACACCGTCTCCAACCAGGCCCTGCCCCCGTTCACCGACGCGGGCCTGGCGGCGAGCCCCCCGGCGCTCTCCGGGCTGGTGCTGTTCACCGTCGACAGCGACGGGGACGGCGTGGGCGACGGCGAGGCGGCGCCGGTGGGTTGGCCTTAATCCAGCCCCAGCTCCACAAACGCCCGCGCCACGACCTCGCGCAGCTCGGCCTCCGGCGCCCCCAGACGCGCGCGCACCGACAGGCCGGCGATCAGCGTGACCAGCACCTCCGCGATGGCGAAGGCGTCGGCCTTGTCGCCTCGGGCGTCCGCGACGCCGCGCGCGAAGAACGCCCGGAGCTGGCTCATCCCCTGCCGCACCCGCTCCCGCACGGCCGGGGGGAGCTGCTCGGCCTCGGCGGCGGCGGTGAGCATCAGGCAGCCCCGGGGGGGATCGGCGGCGTAGGCCCGGTCCAGCAGGCCCTCGAACCAGAGGCGGATCTGCCGCCGGGGGGGCTGGTCGAGCGGCACGAGCCCGGCGACCCAGGCGACGTAGCGGTCGAGGGCCACCAGGAACAGCGCCTCCTTGTCCCCGAAGGCCTGGTAGAGGCTGTTGGGCTGGACCTCGGCCACCCGCGCGAGGTCCCGGACCGAGGTGGCGGCGTAGCCCCCCGACCAGAACGCCGCCATGATCGCCTCCAGCGCGGCGCCCTCCTCGAACGAGCGGGGGCGCCCCATCAGGCCACCCGGCCCAGGATCTCCAGCAGCCGCTCGGCGAACACCCCGGGCGACTCCAGGTGGGCGAAGTGGCCGCCGGGGATCTCGACGACCTCGTAGCCCTTGGTGAAACCCCGGGCGACGCCCCGCCAGGCGTCCACCGGGATCAGATCGCTGTCCCCGACGAAGGCCCAGGTGGGCACATGGATGGGGCGGCGCAGGAAGCGCGCCGCCGGCAGCTCGGCGACGCGGTAGAAGCCCAGGGCGTGGTGGACGCCGTCGGGGGCCGCGAGGCAGTTCTTGGCGGCGGCCACGTCCGCCTCGGTGAACGACCAGCGGGGGGACCACCGGGCGACCAGGGTGTCGACGCCCTGGAGGTCGCCCCGGGCGAAGCGCCCCTCCGCGCCGGGCAGGCGCAGGCCCAGGAAGTGGCGGCCGGCCCAGAGGTCAACGGGCCGGGGCACCCAGTAGCCCGGGTGCGGGATGGCCAGGGTGATGAGGGCCCGGACCCGCTCCGGGGCGAGGGCGGCGGCGGCGTAGGTGGACAGCGCCCCCCAGTCGTGGCCGACCAGGACGGCGGTCTCCGCGCCGCAGGCGTCCATCCAGCCCAGCACGTCCCGGCCGAGGCGCTCGGCGCTGTAGTCGTCGACCGCGGGGCCCTGGCTGGGGGCGTAGCCGCGCAGCCAGGGGGTCACCACCCGCCAGCCGGCCTCCACCACCGGGCCGCGCGCCGCGTCCCAGGTGTGCGGGGTGTCGGGGAAGCCGTGGACCATGACCACCAGCGGGCCCTCCCCCGCGTCGAACGCGGCGAGCCGCAGGCCCTGGATCTCGGCGAAGGTCACCCCCTGCTCGGGGACGTGCTGGCGCGGGACGGACATGCTCACCTCCTGCAGGGTTTTATAAACGGTCGTTCATAAACCTGCAAGGCGCCCGGGCCTCGGACCGGGTTAGGCTCTGCGTACACGCGGAGGCACCGTGACGGCGCTTCGATCCCTGGTCCTGCTCGGCCTCGCCCTGGCCCTGGTCGCCTGCGCCAAGAACGGCGAGGCCCCGGAGGACGTCGCCCGCGTGGAGACGCGCGAGGCCCCGGCGGCTGTCGAGGCCCCGGCGCCCGCCGAGCCGGCCGCCGAGGACGAGGCCGCCGAGGACGAGGCCGAGGAGACCTGGGAGGAGGGCTACGTCGAGGCCCCTCAGGAGGCCAGGGACGTGCCCCGGTCCTCGACGGCCGCGCCCGCGCCCGAGGTGAGCGGCCCGTCTCCCGCGCCCGCCCCCAAGGTGAGCCGATCGTCCGCTCCGCCCGCATCCAAGGCGAGCGGCTCATCCTCCGATCGGGACCTCGGCGCCTTCGCCCCCGGGAGCGTCGCCGACGTCGAGGAGCCCGCCGAGGTCGAGGAGATCGAGGAGGAGAAGGCCGCCGCCGAGGAGGACATCGTCCCCGTCGAGGCGCCGAAGCCTGCGGCCCCCGCCACCCTCGACATCGACGCCTTCATCGAGAGCCTCCCTGACGAGGCCATCGTCTTCAACGTGCCCGAGCAGGTGGACTACGGCTCGCTGACCCAGGTGCGCCTGATCATCCAGCCCGGCGTCGCCGAGGCCGAGCTGGTCGCCCGCTTCGAGCGCGAGCGCGGCGAGGCCCAGACCGGCGGGACCGAGAGCCTGGCGGTGCCCACCTCCGAGGAGATGGGGGCCACCCTGGTGTCCTCGGGGCTCGAGATCACCGCGCTGCGCCCCGAACGGCAGTTCCTCAGCCGCCGCGAGCCCACCGAGTGGCTGTGGGACGTGCGCGCCATCAACGGCGGCCCGCACACCCTCGTCCTGACCCTCTACGCCATCCCGCCGGGGCGCTCCAGCGGCCGGACCATCGAGGTCTACGAGCGCCGGATGGAGGTGGTCGTGCCGGTGACCGATCAGGTGTTGGGGGCGGTCGAGGCCAACTGGGAGTGGCTGTGGACCTTCCTGCTGGCCCCGGTGGGCGGGTGGCTCCTCGCCCGCCGACGCCGGGCCCGGGAGGAGCTGGACGCTTGAGCCGGTCCGACGACCCCGCCGACCTCAGCCACCTGCCGGGCGACGCCGGCCTGCCCCTGCTGGGCTGCACCCATCGCTTCCTCGCCGACCCCGTCGGCTTCGACCGCGCGCTGGCCGCTGAGCACGGCCCGGTCGCGCGCACCCGGCTGTTCGGCCAGGACCTCGTGGCCCTCAGCGGCGCCGACCTGAACACCGAGGTGCTGCTGGACCGCGACCGGGCGCTCTCCAACGCGGGCGGGTGGGGCCGCATGCTGGAGGAGCTGCTCCCCCGGGGGCTGCTGCTGCGGGACTTCGAGGACCACCGTCGCCACCGCCGCATCATGCAGAAGGCGTTCACCACCTCGGCGCTGCGCGCCTGCCTGGACATCCTCAACCCGCTCAGCGCCCGCACCGTCGAGGGCTGGCTGGCCGAGGGGTCGCTGCGCTTCTACCCGGCCCTCAAACGCGCCCTGCTGGAGCTGGCCAGCCTGGTGTTCCTCGGGGCGCCGCTGGGGGAGCGCGCGGAGGCCCTGGCTTCGGCCTGCGGGGACCTGTCCGACGCCGCCACCGTCGCGATGCGGTGGGACCTGCCCCTCACGAAGTGGCGGCGCGGGCTGGAGGGGCGCCGGGTCCTCGTCGAGTTCCTGGCCGCCGAGGTGCCCCGGCGGCGCGGGGCCGAGGGGACCGACCTGCTGACGCTCTTGTGCAACGCGCAGGACGATGACGGCGATCAGTTCGAGGACGGCGAGGTCGTCGATCACATGGTGTTCCTGCTCCAGGCGGCCCACGACACCACCGCGACGGGGCTCACCACCCTGCTCCGGGAGCTGCTGCGCGCGCCGTCGTGGCAGGCGCGCCTGCGCGTCCCCTGTCAGGAGGTCCTCGACCTGGAGGCCGGGGTGCCCTGGGAGGCCCTGGACCGGCTCGAGCTGGTCGACATGGCCTTCCGGGAGGCGCTGCGGATGAACCCGCCGATCCGCTACCTGCTGCGCCAGGCCCGGCAGCCCTGCGCGCTGGGTGGCCAGGCGCTGCCGGAGGGCGCCCAGCTCACCCTGGTCGTGGACGCCGCCCACCGCGATCCCGCGCTGTGGACCGACCCGGAGCGCTTCGACCCGCTGCGGTTCTCCCCCGAGCGCGCCGAGCACAAGCGCCACAAGCACGCCTGGATCCCCTTCGGCGGCGGGGCCCACGCCTGCATCGGCATGCGCTTCGCCCTGCTGCAGGCGCGCCTCTTCATGGCCCACCTGCTGGGGCGCGCGCGGGTCTCCTCCCCGACCGGCGGCGAGGGGGATTGGCGCTACACGCCGGTGCCGCAGCCGGCGGACGGGCTGCCGATCACGCTGGCGCGGGTGTAGCGAGTTGGCGGGGTCTGGTGCTTGGGAGGCGGGCCGATTGGGGGTCGTCCGTCACGGACTCCAAGTTTTGAAGGCCCGTCACGGGCAGACGGAGCCTTCGAAGAGATCGGAGGTTCCCGTAGCGAATCGGCGCGTGGGCGCGATGAATTCTCAGCGCCACTTGCTGGCCTGATACAAGTTCTGAGGGACAACAAGTACCTCACCGGCATCCTCGCGGTCACGCGTCGATACGTCGCGTGAATCACCGATTTTCCGAGACCTCTGTCTGCCCGTGACGGGCCTTCAAAACTTGGAGTCCGTCACGGCTCACAAGTCGTCACATCTCTAGAGAAGGGGGAGACAACGTCAAGAACTGGCCCCCGCGCCGGCAACTCGACGGCTCAACGTCGTCCATCCGGGACGACCGAGATCAGGGAGTTGGGCCCCGCTCCACGGCGGATCCA
>JACKEV010000003.1 GCA_020632795.1 Alphaproteobacteria bacterium | reverse complement strand
ATCACCGGGCGCGGCGCCTCGCCGCCGGGGTCGTAGACGTAGAGGTGCCCGCCCAGGCGGTCCAGGTAGGCCCGGGGCATCTGGGAGCCCAGGGTTAGGAAGCCCGGGTCCTCGCGCAGCTCCAGGTAGACCGCCTCGAAGGCCTCGCGGATGCGCCGCGCCTGGGGCCCGTCCACGTGGGGGTCGACGTAGCGCACGAGGTAGGAGCCGAGGGTGAACTGGTCGAGCTCGGGCACCACGTTGGCCAGGGCCCCGCGCCGGAAGCCCGCGCCGTCCAGCCACACCGAGCGCAGCTTGGCGCCGGGCGTCGCGGCCCCGTCCGGGGAGAGGGCCCAGGCGCCGCCGTAGCAGAGCAGGCCCCCGGCGACGAGGGCGGGGGCGAGCCAGGCCGGGACCCGCGCGAGGGCGCGCAGGCGCAGGCGCAGGCCCGCGAGCAGCAGGCCCGGCGGCGCGCTCAGGAAGCAGAGCGCCGCGAGGCGCCCGGGCCAGGTGTGCGCGCAGAGCAGCAGCCCGAGCGCCATCGCCCACACCGGCGGCACGATCCAGATCCCCACCGCGCAGACCGCTGAGGCCACGCGGACGGCCAAGCTCGACGGTGGGGCTTGCACGCGCGGGCCTCCAGAGCGATCAGAGGACAGCTCTCTCTATAAACCCACAGCCGGAGTTCCACCATGCACCGCCCTGTCTGCGTCGTCGTCGGCGTCGGCCCCGGGAACGGCGCCGCCTTCGCCCACCGCTTCGCCGAGGAGGGCTACACCGTCGCGCTGCTGGCCCGCTCCACCGGCTACAGCAGCGAGCTGGCCGCCGAGCTGCCCGACGCCGTGCCCTTCGCCTGCGACGTCACCGACGCCGAGGCGATCGCCGAGACCTTCACCGCGATCGAGCGGCGCCTGGGGCCTGTCGGCGTCGTCATCTACAACGCCGGCTCCGGCACCTTCGGGACCCCGGAGGACGCGCGCGTCGAGGACTTCGAGCGCGCCTGGCAGATCAACGCCCGGGGCCTGCTCCTCGTGGCCCAGGCCGTCATGCCCGGCATGGTGCAGCGCGGCGAGGGGCAGATCGTGGTGGTGGGCGCCACCGCCAGCCTGCGCGGCAAGCCCATGACCACCATCTTCGCCTCCGCCAAGGCCGCCCAGCGCAGCCTCGCCCAGTCCTTGGCCCGTCACCTCGGCCCCAAGGGCGTGCACGTCAGCCTCATCATCCTCGACGGCATGGTGGACCTGCCCAGCACCCGTGCGCGGATGAAGCACATGGGCGACGAGGACTTCATGAAGCCCGAGCACATCGCTCGCGCCGCCTGGGGGCTCACCCAGCAGCACCGCTCGACCTGGACCTTCGAGCTGGACCTGAGGCCCTTCGGGGAGAGCTGGTAGGCGCCCGCTGAGGCCTACTCGCGGCTCGCCCGGGCCAGGCCCCGCCCGCCCAGGCTGGCCGCGACGCCCACGTAGCCGCCGACCTCGCCCACGAGGCGCAGGCCGCTGACGCTCTCCTCGGCGACGTTCGCGTAGAGCAGGTGCCCGCGGCTGCCCAGCTCCAGGCCCACGGTCGGCCCCACGGGCACGTGCAGGCCCAGGCCCGCCCAGGCGCCGCCGGTGAGCTGGCTGAGGCTGAGGCTGGTCTGGTGGTGGTCCTCGGACTCGACCTGCTCGTAGCGCAGCACCTGGCGCAGGGCGGCCAGCTCGGGGCCGCCGGCGACCAGCAGGTCCACGCGGCTCAGGTGGCGCTCGTAGGCCAGGCCCGCCCCGACCCGACCCACCCAGGTGTGCGCGTCGCCGTGCTGGCCCATGTAGAGGTTTCGCTGGCCGGCGACGAAGCCGCTCACGCCCAGGTTGGGGCGCAGCAGCGCGCGCAGGTCCAGCTCCGCGCCCACGGAGGGCCGCAGGCCAGGCAGCATGGGGCTCAGCGCCGCGCCGCGCAGGCCCAGGCGGTAGGGCCGCAGGTGCCAGCCGCCCCGGGCCAGGGGGTCGCCCAGGTCGAGCTGGGACATCTGGCTGTCCTCCAGCCAGCGGTCCCCGCCCCAGACCAGGTCCAGCTCCGCGAGCAGCACGTCGTCCGTGCGCATCTTCCGCACCACGTAGCGCCCGGGCGGCAGGGCCAGGCGCTCCACCTGCCCCGGCTGCTTGTCCACCCGGGCCACCACCTGCCCGTCGGCCACCGAGACCACCGTGTAGACCCCCTCGAGCTCCTCGGGCAGCACCAGGCCCGCGGCCCGCGCGGGGATGCGCGTCAGCACCACCGAGCCCACGCCCTCCAGGTCGTAGCGGTACTCCGGGGTCTGCACGGAGAGGGTCTGGGCGGCCGTGCCCACCACGGTCTCGGCGAAGGCGTAGCGGTAGGCCTCGTCCAGGGTGATGACGCCGTCGTTGTCGGTGTCCGCGCTGCCTCGCAGCCCGTTGAGCAGGGCCCGGGAGAAGACCCCGCCGCCGAAGCTGTCGTCCTCGCGGGCCACCGAGAGCGGGCCCGTGGAGGCGATGACCGCGAGGCCGCTCATGGTCAGGGCGTCGTCGACGGTGATCTCCAGGGCCTCGACCGCTTGGCCGCCTCGGGCCCGGGCCAGGGTGCCGCTCTCGCAGGCGTCCACGAAGGCCACGCGCACGTCGGCCTCGCTGCCCTCGAGCCAGCGGCGCAGCTGGTCCATGGGGTAGAGCGTGCCCGAGAGGTGCAGGCCCTGGCTGCTGCCGTGGCCCGAGTAGTAGAAGACGAGCATGACCTCGTCGCCGTCGGCCGCGGCCTCCCGCACCTGGGCCTCGACCTGCTGGATGGTCTCCCGGAGCTGCACCGCGCTGGGGCCCTCCAGCACGTAGACGCGCTCCCGGTCGAAGTCGCCCATCTCCTGGAAGACCCGGGCCATGTCCCGCGCCTCCTTCTCGGCCCAGGACAGGGGCTCGTCCTGGCCGAAGCCGACGTTGTTGCCGACGAAGAGCCCGATGCGCGCGGTGTCCGCCCAGGCGGGGCCGAGCGCGCCGAGCAGGGCCAGGGTGGCCAGGCTCAAGGCTTCACCACCAAGACCGAGCGCTGCTGGGCGCCCTTGAGGCCGGGCAGGGCGTCGAGCTCGGCCAGCGGGGCGTCCCAGGCCTTCTCCAGGGCTGCGGCGGCGGCGTCCTCGGTCACGGGCTGCTCGTCGAGGACGAAGAAGATGCGCTCGGAGCCCTTGTAGTCGTCGAGCAGCACCGCGGCCTTCTTGGGCGTGAGGGGCGAGAGCTCGGTGGGGGCCAGGTAGGTGCTGAGCTGGCCGTCGTCCTGCACGTTGAAGACCGAGAGCCAGGCCTTGGTGTCCGAGGCGACCTCGTACTGGATGCGGTCGCCGGCGGCGGCCTCGATGAGCCCGTCCTCCTCCTGGGCCTGGCCCTCGTGCACGCGCCAGACCTTGAGGTCCAGGGCGCCGCGGAAGCGCACCTCGCCGCGCCCGGGGTCCTCGCTGGGGCCGCCGCTGTTGATGGAGAGCAGGGCCATCGCCGCGGCCATCGCGCCGGCCAGCACGAAGGGCGTCCAGCGCATCCAGGAGGTCCAGAAGGAGCCCTCGGCGGCCTCCTCCTCCTCCTCCTCGAAGGGCAGGCGCAGGGCGGGCAGGTCGTGGGCCGCGTCGTCGATCTCCTCGCGGATCCGGGCGACGCGCGCGGCCAGCTCAGGGTCCTGGGCGGCGCGGGCCTCGATGTCCGCCGCGGCCTCGGGCGGCAGCTTGCCCAGGGCGAGCAGCTCGAGGTCCAGGCGAGAGACGGGGTGGTCCCCTCGGGTGTCTTGGGTCATGGGTGCTTCCTCCCGTCAGGTGTCCAGCCGGAGCAGGGCTTGAGCGCGCTGCTCGAGCCGCTCCAGGCGGCGGCGTATGGTGCGCTGCGAGGTGTCGAAGTGCTCGGCGATCTCGTGGATGCGCCAGCCCTCGGCGTGGCGGAGCCGGAGCATCGCCGCGTCCTCGGGCTTGAAGTTGTCCAGGAGGCGCACCACGTCCAGGCGCGTGCCGGCCGGGCTCGACTCCGGGGCGGCCTGGGTGAGCCACACCTGGGGGTCGTCGGCCCAGGGCCGGCGCTTCCTCAATATGTCGATCGATGTGTTCCGGGCGATGGTCTGCAGCCAGGCCAGGGGGTAGCGCCCATCGAAGCGCTTCCGGTTCTTCCAGGCGCGGATGAAGGTCTCCTGCAGGGCCTCGTCCGCGTCCGCGTCGTTGCCGCAGATCGAGCGACAGCGGGCGCGCACGGCGGGGCCGTAGTCCCTGTAGAGCACCTGGAACTGGGCTTGGGTCATGCTCATCTTCAGCAGCCCTCCAAGAGCGTGGCGGAGTTCAGCGCCGCGCCGCTGGCCACGTCATGGGCGTCCACGGAGAGGTAGCGGCGCGAGGTGACCGTGATCCCGAGCCGCTCGATGGCGTCGAGCTCCGCCTCGCTGGGCAGCAGCAGGCCGTTCTCGGGGTTCAGGGTCGCGGTGACGATCTGGGGGAGCCACTTCACCCAGGCCACCTCACCGGGCAGGCCCTGCCCCTCGTCCGCGTCGCCCACGAGCAGCTCGGCCGAGGCGGCGTCGAGGTCCCCGTCCACGAAGAGCAGCGCGTAGGTCTCGGACACACCCCAGGTGCCGTGGTCCAGGGCGCCGGGCAGGTCGGGCACGACGCCGTGCACCTCCTCCTGCTC
>JACKEV010000029.1 GCA_020632795.1 Alphaproteobacteria bacterium | reverse complement strand
GCCGACCCCTGCGTCGACCTCATGCTCGCCCTGCTCGAGCTGCCCCCCGAGCCCTTCGGGGAGGACGCCATGCTCGACATCGCGCCCCCCGCGCCGCCTCCCCCGCTGCCTCCCCCCTGGCGGGAGCGGGTCGCCGCGCTCTCCGACACGCCGTCCCTGCTGGACGAGGCCGCCGCCTGGGTCGCCGCCGTGCCGGAGCGCGCCGCAGGTCGGGTGCTGGGCACGGTCGCCAACCCCGACCACACCTACGGCCCCGGGCCCTGGTGGGCCGGGCAGCGCGGCGACCCCTCCGACGCCGTGCGCTACGGCGGGGCCACCCCCGGCGCCTCCGCCGTCGCCGCGCTGTCCCTGGCCGCCGCCGCAGACGTGGACCTGCGGGTGGGGCTGTGGCGCGGCCTGCTCGTCCTGGAGTCCGGCAAGCTGCGGGCCTTCGTGGGCGACTGCGGCCCCGGCGTCGGTCCGGCGCCGGACGCCTTCACCGCGGAGGAGGTCACCTGGCTGGCGCCCGAGGCCCTGGTCGACCTGGCGCGGCTGGAGCGCATGTCCGGCTACATGGCCGTCGGGGACCTCGACGCTGCCCTCGCCGTCGACGCCGAGCTGGACGACCCCGACGCATGGCCGGGCTACGCGCCCCTGCGCGGTAGCCTGCTGGCCCGCCAGGGGGTGCGCCTGCCGGGCCTCTCCGACGCGGACGCGGCCGCCGCAGCCGCCTGGGCCCCCGACGCCCCTCAGAGCCCCTTGCCGGACCGCGGCTCCTGCGGCGACCCCTGGCGGGTGTCGCCCCCCTGAGCGTTCAGCTCCGCGAAGACCCCCACCAGGAAGTCCAGCGTCACCCGCACCCGGGGGAGGTGCTGGCGCCCCGGCAGGCACAGGGCGTGGACCGGCGGGCCGGGGGCCGCGTGGTCCTGGAGCACCTCGACCAGACGCCCCTCCCGCGCCCGGTCTCGCACCATGAAGTCCATCGCCTGCACCAGCCCCAGCCCCGCCTCGGCGGCGTCCAGCAGCAGGGTGCCCTGGTCGGCGTCCAGGGCCGTCGGCGTCCGGACCACGCGGGCCTCGCCCCCGGGCCGGTCCAGGAAGCGCCAGTCCACCAGGGTGCCGTCCGGTCCCCTGTACTTGAGGCAGTGGTGGGCGAGCAGGTCCTCCGGCTCGGCGGGCACCCCCAGGCGCAGCAGGTAGCCGGGGGCGGCGACCGTACGCAGGGTGGTCCGCATCAGCCGCCGCCCCACCAGCCCGGAGTCCGCCAGGGTCCCGATGCGCACGGCCACGTCGACCCCCTCGTCCACCAGGCGGGTCAGCCGGTCGGTGAGTTGCAGGCGGAGCTGCAGGCGCGGGTGGCGGTGCAGCAGCCGAGGCAGCCGCCGGGACAGCAGCGGACCCAACACCGGGGACATCGACAAGGTGAGCGGCCCCTGGGGCTCGCTGCGGGCGGCGGCGAGCTGGGCGTGGCCGGCCTCGACCTCGTCCAGGGCCGCCCGGACCCGCCGGTAGAACAGCTCCCCCTCGGCGCTCAGGGCGACCCGGCGGGTGGTGCGGTCCAACAGGCGCACCCCCAACTCCTCCTCCAGGCGGCGCACCGACTTGCTGACCGCCGCCGGGGTCACCTCCAGGCGCTGGGCTGCGCGCCGGAAGCTGAGCGCCTCGGCGGTGTGCAGGAAGGGCAGCAGGTAGTGGAAAGGGTCTTCCATCATCAACTCCAGGTTGATGATCAGTCAAATCAAGCGCTGTAGTCCATAACCCAACGCTTCAATAAGGGACGGACACACCTTGAAGGAAGGAGCCTCTCATGCGCATCGCCGTCCTCGGAACCGGCATGGTCGGCCGGACCATCGCCTCCAAGCTCGTCTCCCTCGGCCACGAGGTCCGCATGGGCTCTCGCACCGCCGGCAACGCGGGCGCCGTCGCCTGGGCGGACAAGGCCGGCGCGGGCGCGTCCACCGGCACCTTCGCCGACGCCGCCGCCTTCGGCGAGGTGGTCTTCAACTGCGTCAACGGCCAGCACACCCTCGCCGCCCTCCAGGCCGCCGGGGCGGCGCACCTCGACGGCAAGATCCTCCTGGAGCTGGCCAACCCCCTGGACTTCTCCAAGGGCATGCCGCCCACGCTCTTCGTCAGCAACACCGACTCCCTGGGCGAGCAGGTGCAGCGGGCCTTCCCCGGCGCGCGGGTGGTCAAGACCCTCAACACCCTCAACTGCGAGCTGATGGTCGACCCCGGCAAGCTGCCCGAGCCCACCGACGTCTTCGTCTCCGGCAACGACGCCGAGGCCAAGGCCCAGGTCGCCGCCTGGCTGCAGGACTGGTTCGGCTGGCAGCGGGTCATCGACCTGGGGGACATCACCACCGCCCGGGGGACGGAGTCCTGGCTGCCCCTCTGGATCCGCCTTTGGGGCGCGCTGGGCACCGCCAACTACAACCTCCGCATCGTGAAGGGGTGAGTCACCATGTCTGAGCGCGTCGTCGTCATCACCGGGGCCAACCGGGGCCTCGGCTTCGCCACCGCCCGCGACCTGGCCGCCGCCGGCCACCGCGTCATCCTGACCGCCCGCACCGCCGAGAAGGCCCGAGCGGCCGCCGACCGGCTCGCCGCCGAGGGCCTGACCGTGCAGCCGGAGGCCTGCGATGTGTCCGATGCCGCCAGCGTCGCCGCCTTCGTGGCGCGGGTCCTGAAGGACCCCGGCCGGGTGGACGTCCTCATCAACAACGCCGGGGTCATCCTGGAGGGCCACGCCTCCGGCACCCTGGAGGTCTCCCGGGAGACCATCGCCCAGGCGCTGAACATCAACACCCTGGGCGCCTGGCAGCTCACGCAGGCCCTGCTGCCCGGCATGAACGCCCGGAGCTACGGGCGGGTGGTCAACGTGTCCTCGGGCATGGGCGCGCTCTCGGACATGGGCTCGGGCTACCCGGCCTACCGCATCACCAAGGCCACGCTGAACGTGATGACCGTGCTGTTCAGCCACGCGGCGGCCGAGGGGGTGAAGGTCAACAGCGTCTGCCCCGGCTGGGTGCGCACCGACATGGGCGGCCCCAACGCCAACCGCAGCCTGGCCGAGGGCATCGCGGGCATCGTCTGGGCGGCCACGCTGCCCGAGGACGGCCCCAGCGGGGGCTTCTTCCGGGATGGTCGGCGCGTCGACTGGTAGCATCGCGGGGTCAGGAGGATCCCATGCCCCGCTACGTCGCCGTCCTCGTCGCGCTGCTGCTGGCCGTGCTGCCCGGCGCGGCCCTGGCCTCAGAGGCGCCGCCCCTGGATCCGGCGCCCACCTTGAGGCTGGAGCTGCGCGAGCTGCCCGCGGAGAACCCCTACCGCCTCAGCACCGAGGGCCTCTCGGACAACGAGGTGTTCGTGCGGACCTGGATCGCCAGCGGGGTCGGCCTGCTGGCCGGCGGGGTGCTGGCTTTCGGCGGCGCCCTGGTCGGCGGCCTCATCGGGGTGGATGAGGTGACCGGCGTGCTGGTCGTCGCGCCCCTGGTGCTGTGCCCGGCCACCGCAGCCTGGTTCGTCAACGACGCGCCGTTCTGGGTGAACCTCATCGGCGCGGGGGCGGGCGTCGTCCCGATCGCGATCGGCGGGACGGTGGGCACGGTGGTGGGCACCGTGCTGTTCATCGTGGACCTGCTGTCCACCGGCGGGGAGCGGGCCGTCGCGATGTTCGTCATCCCCATCGCCCTCGGCGCGGGGCTGGGCGCCCTGTTCGCCCCCCTCGGCCCACCCATCGCCCGGGCGATCTGGGACGCCCGACGCGAGGGAGAGCGGCTGCGCGACCGCCGGGACAGCGCCGAGGTCTCGCTGACCCCCGCGCTGTTGCCGGATGATCGGCGCCTCGTCCCCGGGCTGGCCTTGAGCGTGACCTTCTGAGCCCGCTCACCGGCTCTGGCAGGTCACCTCGATCGTGAACGCCGCCTCGGTGCCCGAGGGCGCGTCGACCACCAGCAGGTGCCGGGTCTCGGTGTCAAAGGGGGTGATGTCCACCGACCCGCCCGTGCCGTACTGCAGACCCTCGCAGATGGTGATGTTGTGGCCCTCGTTGGGGGGGCAGGTGCTGGGGTCCCACTTGAGGGCGGCGAAGCCCATGTCCTCGCAGGAGGTGTCGACGTCGATCTCCGCGAGGGTGTCGGCGGGCAGGTCCAGGGCGTAGACCCGCTCGGGGCCGTCGTAGTTCTCGAAGGGCACGAAGCAGTACGCGGACTGGTAGAGGTCGAGGGTGAACTGGCTGCCGCCGCCCTCGGTGGTGCCGGTGACCGTCTCGCCGCAGGCGATGGACGCCGTCACGCAGTCGGGCCCGTCGGGGGGACTGTTGTCGTAGGCGCCGTCGCAGTCGGTGACCCCGCTGCCGCCGGTGCGGCGCCCGGTGTCGTCCCCGAACACGCCGCCGCTGTCGTCGCTCAGGATCTTGACGCTGTCGCAGCCCGCGAGGGCCAGCGCCGCCAGCATCACGCCGCGCATCGCCACCTCCAGGGGCAGGATAGCCTCACAGCAGCCCCGCCGCCTGCCAGAACCACGCCACCGCCGTCACCAGCAGGAGGAGCCCCAGGAGGTCCAGCACGACGCCCTTTCGGAAGATCTCCCCGGCGGAGAACAGGCCCGTGCTGTAGGCCATCATGGTCGGCGGGGTGCCGATGACCAGGGCGAAGTCCACCGACGAGGCCACCGCGACCACCAGCACCAACAAAGCCGGCGACACCCCCAGCACCGCCGAGAGCGGGATGGCCAGCGGGATGAGCACCGCCGCCGAGGCCGTGTTCGACGCCACGGTGGTCAGCCCCAGGGCCAGGGCGCCCACCAGCGCCACGCTCAGGGCCGGCGAGAGGCCCGCGAAGGCCTCCAGCCGGGTGGCGATCCAGTCCGAGGCCCCGCTCTCCACGACGAACTCGCCCAGGGTCAGCCCCCCGCCGAAGGTCAGCAGCGCGCCCCACGAGATGCGCCCCAGGTCGTCGGTGGTCACCTGCCCCAGCGCCGCCAGGGCCGCCGCGCCGCCGATGGCCACGATGCCCGGGTGGACGCCGTGCCAGGACTGGGCCAGCCAGAGGCCCACCGTGACCAGGAAGACCGCCCCGACGGTGCGCTGCTGGCGGTCCAGGCCCGGCGCGGCCTCCAGCTCGGCGCGGGCGAGGGCGCGGGCCTCGGCGAAGCGCGCCGGGTCGACCTGCACGCCCCCCCGCCACCACAGATACGCCCCCATCACCGGCAGGAACACGAGCACGAAGGGCAGCCCGAACGCGAACCACTCCACGAAGCCCACCAGCCGCCCGGCGTAGCGGCCCAGGAAGTCCATCGCGATGGGGTTGGCCGGGGTGCCCACGGCGCTGCCGACCCCGCCCACCGTGGCGGCGTAGGCCAGGCCCAGGATGAGCACCTTGCGGTAGGCGCGGTCCTGGAGGGGCCCGGTCACCGCCATCGCGATGGGGATGAGCACCGCCACCGCGGCGGTGTTGGACATCCACATCGACAGGAAGGCCGAGACCCCCAGCACCGCCGCGAACAGGGTCGCCGGGCTTGTGCCGAAGCGCCCGACGACGTGCACGGCCACGAGGTGGTCCAGCCTCGCCCGCTTCATGGCCTCGGCCATCAGGAACCCCCCGAAGAACAGGGCGATGACCGGGTGGAAGAAGGGCGCCAGCGCCGGCCGGGCCGCGCCGGCGCCGGTCGCGACCAGGGCCACCGGCACCAACAGCGCGGTCACCCACAGCGGCAGCACCTCGGTGACCCAGAGCACCACCACCGCGCCCAGGAGCGCGAGCACCGCCGCCGCCGGGCCCACCGGTCGACGCCGGGCGAGCACATGGTCCGGTCCGCGCTCGACGGTGGGGAGGAGGGCGTCCCGCCCGTCGCGCAGGCCCAGGGACACCCGCGCGACGTCCCCGCCGGAGACCCGGACCTCGACGGGGTGGTCCAGGGGCGCGCCGTCGGGCAACGCCACCTGCAGGCCCTCCACCTTGAGGTCCAGCGGGGTGGCGTCCCCGAGGGTCAGCGGGGCCTCGACCACGCGGCCGTCGACCCGGGCCAGGCGCAGGGTGGCGGGGCCCTCCGGCCAGGGCGCGGGGGCCGACGTCCCCGCGACGATCGCCACCACGATCGCGACGAGCCAGGCCAGCCGCGCTGACGCTCGCGAGGTCACACCCTCGGACTATCCCGAAACGGGCCGCTCGGGGATCAGGACTCCTCGACCCGGGTCAGGGCGCGGACCACGGCGACGGCCTGATCGACGGTGTGGTCCGGGCAGCCGCGCAGCATCGCGGCGACCTGATCGATGCCCGGGTGATGGTCGGTCTGGGCGCCCTCGAAGCGCAGCAGCTCCCAGAGGGGGACCCCCAGGCCCTCGGCCAGGCGGGCGAGGGTCTCGACGCTGGGCGTGCGGTGCGCGCGCTCGAACCGGCTGATCTCGCCGGTCTTGATGCCACCGGCGCGCGCCCCCAGCTCGGCCTGGGTGAGGTTGGCCTCTTGCCGGAGTCGGCGGAGGCGCTGCGAGAGCAGGTCCCGTACTTCGTTCGCCATGTGCAGCATCGTAACTCGACGATAAACCCCGCGCACACCTGGCCTCCTGCGGCGGTCAGGTGCTGGTCGTCCAGACCACCCAGTACCGCTGCTGACGCCGGATGAAAGCCCTGGGCTGCTCCGCGAAGATCCTTGATCCAAGGGCGAGGGCCTCGGCGCGCAGCGCCAACGCGCGGGCGCGCGCGGCCTGCCGGAGGGCAAGGTGCCAGGGAGCACCGCTGTGCGCGGCCAGGGTGGCGTCGAGGGTCTCGATGAGCACCCCGAGGTCGTGCTCGTCGCCGAGCAGTTCGGCCAGGCGGTCCAGCGCGCGCTCGTAGGGCTGCTGCAGCTCCGGCCAGGCAGGCTCCAGCAGCCGCAACGCGAACATGAGGTACTTCACCGCCTTGCGCCAGTCGTGGAACTGCTCGCCGCTGCCTCCGAGGGCCACGATCGCCAGATCCCTGCGGCAGGCGGCATAGAGCCGCTCCAGCCCGACGCCGATCCCGTCCCAGCCCGGCGCGTCCCGACCCCAGGTGCCGACCGCCGGGGCGACGGCCTCCAGCGTGGCCAGGGCTGCGGCGCGGGCCTCGCCCGGGTCGTCCGGCTCCTCGTGGTGGCCCAGCGCGGCCTCGAAGATCTCGGCGCTGGCCTCGGGCACCTGCGCCGCGAGCGCGCCCACCACCCCGCGCATGACGTGGGCGTCCCGCAGGCCCGCGAGGGGCTTCGCGGTGTCCCGGAACGCCGCGCCCTGCTCCTTGGCGGCGGCCTTTCCGAGCGTGGGGCGCAGCAGCACGGCGAGCGCGCGCAGCTCCTTCATGCGCTTGCGGGCCTCGTGGATCTGCCGGTCCGGGTCCAACTCGGAGGTGCCGCGCAGGTGGGCGAAGGCGTCGTCGAGGGCGTCGAGGGCCACGCGACGGACGCCAGCGGCGGGGGCCTCGTCGGGCCGAAGGGCGAGGGAAGGCATGGGATCTCCTATCATGCCACCAGCAGGAAGCGCCCGACCTTGCCGACCCCTCCCCTCTCCCTGTTGCCCCCCTCCGGGACCGCCGCGCGACGCCACCTGGCCGCGCTGCTCCTGCTCACGCTGCTGTCCCGGGTGCTGCTGCTGCCGGAGACCCCCTTCGACGTGGACGCGGTGCTGCTCACCCGGGGGGTGATCGACTTCGACCCCACCGCGATGCGCCCCCACCCGCCGGGCTACCCCGGCGTCATCTTCCTGGCCCGGTCGCTGCCGGTGGCGCCGGGCACGGCGCTCCGGCTGGTCTCGGCGCTGGCCTCGGTGCCCCTGGTGTTCGCGACCTGGGCGGTCACCCGGCGCCTGGGGGGGGACGCCCTGCTGGCGGGCGCGCTGGTGGCGGCGAACCCGGTGGCCTGGCTGTACGGGATCACCGAGAACGCCTACGGCCTGGGGGCGGCCGGGGCGATGGTGACGGTCTGGGCGGCGCTGGGCGCGCGGGACCGGGCCGGGTCGGCGGCGGCGCTCGTCCTGGGGCTGGCCTGGGGGCTGACCGGGGCGGCGCGGCCCTCGCTCCTGCTGTTCATGGCGCCGCTGACGCTGTGGGCGGCCAGGCCTCGGCGCTGGCCGGCCCTGGCCTTGGGGTTGGCCGGGCCGACCGCCCTCTGGCTGGCGTGGTGCGCCTCGGTGTCCGGGGGCCTGCAGGTCTACCTGGACGCGGTCGCCACCCAGTTCTCATGGATCCGGGAGGGGCAGCCCGCCCACTGGCGCCTGCACCAGACCCATCACCTGATGGTGTACCTGGCCCAGGCGGTCGCCGGAGCGGCGCTCCTGCTGCCCTGGGTGCGCGGCGTGCCCCGGTGGAGGCTGGTGGGGCTCTGGGTGCTCGTGCCCTTCGGCTTCCACCTCCTCGTGTACGTGGCCAAGCCCGGCTACGTGCTGTCCTACCTGCCGGCGGTGGCGATCGTGGTGGCCTGCGCGGCGGCCCCCCAGGCCCTCCGGGTTGCGGCGGTGCTGGTGTCGGCGGGCATGTTCCTGCTGCCGACGCCCATCAACATCGAGCTGGACCCCACGCCCAAGCGCCCCTACGCCGAGAAGACCCCCGAGCAGGTCCTGCGCTCCGAGCTGTCCTTCCTGGCGATGACCTCGCTGGGCCGCACCCGGCTCCAGGACGAGGCCAACCTGGCGTACACCCGCCTGCTGCACCCCCTGATCGAGGCCGGACACACGGTGATCCTGTGGCAGGACCGCTGGGACGCCGCCCTGGCCGACCACCACCTCCCCGGCGCCGAGGTGCTGGACTCCAGAACGCCGCGCTACGGCGTGCCGGTGCAGGGCATCCGGCTGGTGGTGCTGGGCTGGGCCGAGCCCGAGGCGCCGGGCTTCACCCTGAAGCGGGACGAGGCCGGCTACGGGGCCTGGGTGCGGGAGGTCTCGGTGGACGACCTGCCGCTGAAGGTGGGGCACCTGGAGCTGGTGCCGGCCTATTAGCCCTCCGGGGCGCGGCCTCCGAGCCCGAACGCCCGGACGGCCTCGGCGGGGTCCTCCATCCAGCGGCGGGCGGCGAGCAGCCCGGCGGCCTCGCTGAGATGGGAGACCATCGCGGCGAAGGCGTCCTCCTCCAGGCGCAGGGTGACGCAGCCCAGCTCGACGTGGACCACCCCGCAGCCGCAGCGGTGAACGGACAGCTCGCCGCGGTGGAGGATCAGCTCGTCGTGGGGAGGGTGCATGCCGGGCTCCTTTTTGAAAATGAAAATCAATTTCGTTGTTGACGTCTACCACGGGCTCGGGGTAGACAACAAGCCCTAATTGAAATTGATATTCATTTTCATGTTATTCCTCCTTCCCCACCCTGCGCTCGCCCAGGACACCGATGACGCCGTCATCGTGGTCACCGGCACCCGCACGCCCCACCCCCTGGAGGAGGCCCTCGCCTCCACCCTGGTGTTCACCCGGGCGGACATCGAGGCCAGCGGGGCCCAGACCCTGGCCGAGCTGCTGGAGGCGACCCCTGGGGTCACCGTGGCGCCCGGCTACCGGGGCGACGTCGTGACCCTCCGGGGCCTTGAGCCCGAGCACACCCTGGTGCTGGTGGACGGGCGGCGCCTCCCGGGCAGGGTCGACGGGGGCCTCGACCTTCGCCGCATGACCCTCGCCGACGTCGAGCAGGTCGAGATCGTCAAGGGGCCGGGCTCCGCGCTCTACGGCTCGGACGCGATGGGCGGGGTCATCCACGTCACCACCCGCGCCCCGGAGGCGGGCCTGAAGGCCGACGCCCGCGCCGCCGTGGGGACCCTGCCCACCGCTGACCTGAGCCTGGGCCTGGACGGCGGCGGCGCCCGCGGCCGGGGTCGTCTCAGCGCCGAGCTGCACCACGCCGGGGCGGTGCCGGCCCCCGACCTCCCCCGCACCCTGTTCGACGCCACCCGTCAGCTCGACCTCCACGCCCAGGGGGCCTGGACCCCCGGGGGCCTGCAGCTCGACGCCAGCGCCGGCTACCTGCGCCAGGACGACGCCGGGGTCGACACCAACGCCGCCGGGGCGGTGTTCGATCGGACGACCACCACCGAGCAGCTCAGCGCGGCGGCGGGGCTGGGCGGGACCGCCTCCCGCGCCACGTGGACCGTCGACGGCCGGTGGACCCTCTTCCACGACATCTACGCGGCGGACCAGCGCGGCGCCAAGGACGGCGACGCCGTGCAGCAGACCTGGGCGCAGCTCGCCGAGCTGGGCGCGCAGGCCGACCTGAGCCGAGGCCCCCACCTGCTGACCGTCGGCGTGGACGGGCTGGCCGAGTCCCTGCGCTCGGACCGCATCGACCCCGACCGCGCCCGACGCCTGCGCGGGGCCCCGTTCGCCCAGGACCAGTGGACCCTCCTGGAGCGGGACGACCGCCGCGTCCTCGCGCTGGCCCCGGCCGTACGGGTGGACGTCGACACCCGCTTCGGGGCCGCCCCCAGCCCCCGCCTGGCCCTGCACAGCGCCCCGACCGAGGACCTCACCCTGCGGCTGAGCGGCGGCCGGGGCTTCCGGGCCCCCGACTTCAAGGAGCAGTGGCTCGCGTTCGAGAACACCGCCGCCGGCTACCGGGTGCAGGGCAACCCCGACCTGCGGCCGGAGCGGAGCTGGGGTGGGGACGCCGAGCTGTCCTGGCACCCCCTCGACCCGCTCACGCTGACCGCGAGCGCGTACTGGACCGAGATCGACGACCTCATCACCCCCACCTCGGTGGACGTGGCGTCAGGGCCGCTCCTGTTCACCTACGACAACGTCGCCGCCGCCCGCAGCCGGGGGGTCGAGCTGGGCGGGGCCGTGGCGCTGCCCGCGGGCCTGGACCTCACGCTGGGCTGGCACCTCAACGACACCCTGGATCGCGAGGCCGACCGCCCCCTGGAGGGCCGGGCGCGGCACCAGGGCACCGCCACCGCCGGCTGGCGCTGGGCGCGGACGGGCCTGCGGGCCACGACCCGGGCCTCCCTGACGAGCCCGCGCCCCTACTACCTCGACGACGAGGTCCGCTACGCCCCGGCCACCGCGCTGGTGGACGCGCGGCTGGCCTGGACCTCCCCGGCCGGCCCCACCCTGAGCCTGGGCGTCGAGAACCTGCTCGGCGCCGGCGACGCCGCCCTCAACCCCGTCCGCCCCCGCGAGCTGTACGCCGGCCTCTCCGGCCAGCTCGCCCGACAAGGAGACCCCCGATGACGCTGCTCACCCTGGCCCTGGCCTGCGCCCGCCCCCCCACGCTCCAGGACGACACCGGCGCCTCCGCCGACACCCAGGCCCGGGAGGGCGAGGTGACCACCACCTGCGCCGACGCCACCGACGAGAGCGCCTGGGTCTCCTACGATCTCGATGGCGCGGCCTTCACGGAAGACGACGCCTGGGATCTGGGCATCCAGCGCTACCACGTCCGGCTCAACGGCGGGGTCAGCGGGGACGCCGGGGTGGAGGCCGCCTGGGTCGAGGCGGCCTCCCTGGACGCGGTCACCGAGGCCCCCGCCGACGGCTGGCGCACCGACGAGGCCGACGCCGACGCCGACGGCGTGCCCGAGTACGCCTTCGGCGACTGGTACGACTACGACCCGGCCACCCACCTGCTCTCCCCCAAGGCGCGGGTCTGGGTGGTCCGGTCGGGTGAGGGCGCGCTGTGGAAGCTGCGCATCACCGGGTACTACGACGACGCCGGCAGCGGCGGCCACCCCTGCTTCGAGTGGGCCGCGCTGGAGGGGGCGTCGTGATCCTCTCGCTCCTGTTTCCAGTTGCGCTCGGCGGTGCGCCGCCCGAGCGCGTCGTCTGCCTGGGGGGGTCGGTCACAGAGACGGTCTTTGCGTTGGGAGAAGGCCATCGAGTGGTAGGGACCGACCTCTCCAGCCTCTCTCCACCCTCGGTCGAGGCCCTCCCAAGGGTTGGGTACTACCGCGCGGCCTCGACCGAGGGCATCCTCTCCCTGACCCCGGACCTCGTGCTCGCGGACGCCCACAGCGGGCCGCCCGAGCTGGAGGCCCAGCTCACCGCCGCGGGGGTGCCGGTGGTCTTCGTGCCCGCCGAGCCCGGCGTGGCGGAGGCGGTGAAGGCGGTCACGGTGGTGGCCGAGGCCCTGGGCGCCCAGGACCGGGGGGCCGAGCTGGTGGCCTCGATGCGGGCCGGGCTGGCCGCGGTGCCCCCCGAGCCCGGCCCGCGGGTGATGTTCATCTACGCCCGGGGCGGCGGCACCCTGAACGTCTCCGGCCAGGGCACCGCCGCCGACGCGATGCTGGCGCTGGCCGGCGCGACCAACGCGGTGTCCGGCTTCGACGGCTACCGCCCCCTCACCGCCGAGGCCGCGGTGACCGCCGCGCCGGAGGTCATCCTGATGACCACCCGGGGCCTGGCCGAGCTGGGCGGACCCGAGGCGGTGGCCGCCCTGCCCGGCGTGTCCCTGACCCCCGCCGGCCAGCGCGGCGCCATCGTGGCGATGGATGACCTGCTGCTGCTGGGCTTCGGGCCCCGGCTCGGGGAGGCGGTCCCGGCGCTGCACACCCTGCTGGTGGAGGCCGCCCGGTGACCCTGGCGCGCTGGGACCCCCGCGCCGCCACCGCCGCGCTCGGCGCGCTGCTGGCGGTGACCCTCGTGCTCTCGATGGGGCTGGGGGCGGTGCGCATCCCGCCGGGCCCGACCCTGGGCATCCTCCTGGAGCCCCTGGGCGTGGGCTCGCCCTGGGCGTTCACCGACCAGCAGGCCGCCGTGCTGACCGCGCTGCGGCTGCCCCGGGCCCTGCTGGCGGCCCTGGTGGGCATGGGGCTGGCCGTCTCCGGGGCGCTGATGCAGGGGATGTTCCGAAACCCCCTGGCCGAGCCGGGGCTGCTGGGGGTCAGCGCGGGGGCGGCGCTGGCGGCGGTGTCGACGATCGTGTTCGGCGGCGCGCTCCCGGAGGCGCTGCGGCCGGTGATGACCACCCTGGGGGCCTTCGTCGGGGGGCTGGCGGCCTGCGCGCTGGTGTGGCGGCTGGCCCGGGTGGAGGGGCGGACCTCGGTGCCCACCATGCTGCTGGCCGGCATCGCGGTGAACGCCATCGCGATGGCCGGCACCGGGATGATCACGATCCTGGCGAACGACGCGCAGCTCCGCTCCATCACCTGGTGGACCTTCGGCAGCCTGGGCGGCGCCACCTGGGCCGGCCTGGCCCTGCTGGCGCCGGGGGTGCTGCTGGGCTGCGGGGCGGGGGCGCGCGCGGGCCGGGCCCTGAACGCGCTGGCCCTGGGCGAGGCCGAGGCCGGGCACCTGGGGGTGGACACCGAGGGCCTCAAGCGGCGGCTGGTGCTCGTCGTGGCCGGGGTGGTCGGGCTCTGCGTGGCGGCCTCGGGCGTCATCGGCTTCCTGGGGCTGGTGGTGCCCCACCTCGTGCGGCTGACCCTGGGGCCGGACCACCGGGCGCTGGTGCCGGCCTCGGCGCTGCTCGGGGCGACCCTGCTGCTGGCCGCCGACCTGGGCGCCCGCACCCTCTGGATGCCCGCCGAGCTGCCCGTGGGGGTGCTCACCACCCTGCTGGGGGGACCCTTCTTCCTGGCGCTGCTGACGCGGTCCCGCCGCAGCGGGGCGCCCGCGTGAGGGCCGAGGGCGTCACCGTCGTCGCCGGGGGCCGCCGCATCCTGGATGGCGTGACCCTCACCCTGCGCCCCGGCGAGCTGCTGGCGGTGGTCGGGCCCAACGGCGCGGGCAAGTCCACCCTGCTGCGGACCCTGGCCGGGGAGCTTCGGCCCGCCAAGGGCACGGTGACCCTGGACGGGCGGCCCCTCCCGGCCTGGCCCCCGCGCGACCTCGCCCGCCGCCGCGCGGTGCTGAGCCAGTCGACCCGGGTGGCCTTCGCCTTCACGGCGCTGGACGTCGTCCGCATGGGCCGAGGCCCCCACGTCCAAGGTCGGGAGCGCCCCGAGGACCGCCGGATCGCCCGGGAGGCCCTGCGGCGGGTGGGCCTGGAGGGCTTCGAGGAGCGCGCCGTCGACACCCTCTCCGGCGGGGAGCGCCAGCGGGTCCACCTCGCCCGGGTGCTGGCCCAGATCGACGGGGACGGCCCCACCCGCTACCTCCTGATGGACGAGCCCACCGCCGCCCAGGACCTGCGCTTCCAGCACGAGGTGCTGTCCTGCGCCCGCGCCCGCGCCGCCGAGGGCCTGGGGGTGCTCGCGGTGCTGCACGACCTCAACCTCGCCGCCCGCTACGCCGACCGCGTCGCCCTGATGGACCGAGGGGTGTTGCTGCATTGCAGCATTCCCGTCGAGGTCCTGCACCCTGAGCGCCTCAGCGCCGTGTATGGCCTGCCCCTGGCCGTCCACCGCCACCTCGGCCACCCCCTCATCCTCCCGGAGCCCCCATGACCGCCCTCCACGACCGCTGGACCGCCCACATGAACGCCAACCCCCGCGCCCGCGCCCGGGACGCCGCCGCCGCCCTGGGGGTCAGCGAGGCCGCGCTGATCGACGGCGCCTGCGGGGTCGAGGCCATCCGGCTCTCCTCCGACTGGGGGCCCCTGCTCGGCGCTCTGCGCACCCTGGGCGAGGTCATGGCCCTGACCCGCAACGAGGCCGCTGTGCACGAGAAGATCGGCGTCTGGGAGGGCCTCACCCTGCGGGGGCCCCACGGCGTCGTCTACGGCGGGCCCATCGACCTGCGGATCTTCCCCCGCACCTGGCGCTACGCCTTCGCGGTGCAGCGGCCCGGGCCGCGGGGGCCGCGCCGGAGCCTCCAGTTCTTCGACGCCCACGGGGACGCCGTACACAAGGTCCACCTGCGGGAGGGCTCCAACGTCGACGCCTTCGACGCCCTGGTCGGCCGCTTCCGGGAGGACGACGCCGGCCCCGTCGCCCCGTCTCCGCGCCCCGCCCCCGAGCCCCCCGACCTCGCCCGGGTGGACGCCGAGGCCGTGCTCGCGGACTGGGCGGCGCTCCAGGACACCCACGACTTCCACGCCATGCTGCGTCGCAGCAAATGCCCCCGCCGGCACGCCGTCCACCTGGCCGAGGGCCGCTTCTCCCGCCGGGTGGCCGCCGACGCCCCCACCCGCGCGCTGGAGCAGGCCGCCGCCGCCGCGCTGCCGATCATGATCTTCGTGCCCAACCCCGGCTGCATCCAGATCCACAGCGGCCCGGTGGAGACCATCCGCCCCATCGGCCCCTGGATCAACGTGCTGGACCCCGGCTTCAACCTGCACCTGCGCGCCGACCTCGTGGACGAGGCCTGGGTGGTGCGCAAGCCCACCCGCGACGGGGAGGTCACCGCCCTGGAGCTGTTCGACGCCGAGGGCGGGCTCATCGCGCTCCTGTTCGGGGTGCGCAAGGAGGGCCAGGCCGAGGACGAGGGCTGGCGGGCGCTGCTGGCAGGGCTGTGACGCCTACCGCACCCACACCTCCACCTTGTACAGCCGCGACTCGTCCCCACAGTTCGAGTCGTTGTGCAAAGAGACAAAACCGAGGCTGGTGACCTCAGCGGTCAGGGTGTCCTGCTCGTCGATGTAGTCCCAGCGCCAGTCCAGGTCGTTCACCGTGCAGGTGTAGCCGGGGCGCAGGGCCAGGTGGGTGGCGGTGTAGAGGGAGGAGTCGTCGATGTTGTCGGAGCAGGAGATGTCCTCGTCGCCGCTGGTGGTGGTGGCGAAGAACCAGGTGGCCGACTGGTAGAAGTAGTCGCGGCCGTGCTCCTTCAGGGACCACAGGATCTCCCCGCTGTTGGGCACGTCCACCGGCCGCTCGTAGGCCAGGGCGTCGCTGGTGATGTCGACGTCGCACCACTGGAGATAGCCGGAGCGCTCCCGCCAGCGGGTCATGTCGTTGTACAGCTCGGTCATCTCGGCGTCCCACTCGGCGAGCCCCTCGCCGTCGTCCTCCCGGTTGAAGTACATCACCAGCGTCCAGCCGCCGCCGTCGGTGCTCATGTCGCAGGTGAACGCGGTGGCGGCGCCGCTGTTCGTGGGGTCCAGCCAGTAGTCGCCGTCGGCGGCGCTGGACTGGTCGGTGAGGATCTCCAGGCAGCTCTCGGCGGGGCAGGCTGCCGCGCTGCCCAGCAGGCCCTCGTCCACGCCGCCAGAGCAGTCGTCGTCCACGCCGTTGCACGCCTCGGTGGCCCCCGGGTTCACCGCGGCGTCGGTGTCGTCGCAGTCGTTGTCGTCGCTGACGTGCTGGGAGGGCTGGGCGCAGGTGGTCACCGCAGCGCTGGCGTCGCCGTAGCCGTCGGCGTCGGTGTCGGCGTACCAGGTGGTCGCGTCCAGGGCGTCGTCCTCATCCAGGGTCCCGTCGCAGTCGCTGTCCACACCGTCGCAGTACTCGTCCGCCCCGGGGTACGTCGTCGCCGCGCCGTCGTCGCAGTCGGTGCTGTCGGCGCTGTAGCCGGAGGGCTGGCTGCAGGCGGCGGTGGTCGAGGTGACGTCGCCGTAGCCGTCGCCGTCGGCGTCGGCGTACCAGGTGGCCGCGTCCAGGGCGTCGTCCTCGTCCCGCGTCCCGTCGCAGTCGCTGTCCACCCCGTCGCAGTGCTCGTCCGCCCCCGGGTACGTCGTCGCCGCGCCGTCGTCGCAGTCGCTGGCGTCGGAGACGTAGCCCTCGGGGATCTCGCAGGCGGAGAGGACCTGGGTGGGGTCGCCGTAGCCGTCGCCGTCGCTGTCCGCATAGGCGCTCACCCCGGTGGAGAGGTCCACGTCGTCGTCTTCGTCGTCGATCAGGCCGTCGCAGTCGTTGTCGACGCTGTCGCAGACCTCGTCGGCGTCGGGGTGGATGGCGGCGTCGCCGTCGTCACACTCAAGACAGGCCGCCCAGCCGTCGCCGTCGGCGTCCGCGAAGCCCACGCTGCCGTCGCAGTTGTAGTCGTTGGGGTCGGCGCAGTCGTCCTCGATGGCGGCGGGGTTCCAGGCCGCGTCGCTGTCCAGGCAGTCGCCGCCCGCCGCGACGTAGCCCTCCGGCGCCTCGCAGGCCTCGACCGCGCCTGCGTCGTCGCCGTAGCCGTCGGCGTCGGCGTCCGGGTACCAGGTGGTGGTCACGCCCTCGTCCACCAGGCCGTCGCAGTTGTTGTCGATCCCGTCGCAGACCTCCTCCGCCCCGGTGTGGATGTTGCCGGCGTCCTCGGGCGCGCAATCCTCGCTGTCGGGGATCCCGTCGCAGTCGACGTCGTCGGGACAATCCCCGACCACCCCGGTCTCGCCGGGCTTGGGGTCCCCTCCCTTGCAGCCGACCGCGATGAGCGCGGCGATCACCATCCAAGAGCGCATCCTGCCTCCAGTCGAGCCCCGGTGGGCGGAGCAGAAGCCCAGGATAGCAGGAACTCCGGGTAGTTGAAGGCTTGTCGGTCCGACATTTCCTGCGCCATGATGGTCCTCCCCCCGCCCATCGGAGGCCACCGGATGCGGCTCCTCTCCATCGCGTTGATCCTCGCGGCCGCTGGCTGCACCGAGAAGTCCCCGAACCCCGGCGAGACCGGGATCGAGGGCTGCGACTTCCCCGTCTCCTGGTACACGGACGCCGACGGCGACGGCTTCGGGGGCGAGGAGCTGGCCTTCGACTGCGAGGGGCCAGGCGGCAGCGTGGACGTGGGCGGCGACTGCGACGACGCCGACCCCGCCGTCTTCCCCGGCGCCGAGGACGTCGTCGACGACGGCGTCGACCAGGACTGCGACGGGCAGGACGCCGCGGACGCCGACGGCGACGGCTGGTCCACCGCCGAGGGGGACTGCGACGACGCCGACGCGGAGATCCACCCCGAAGCCGAGGAGGAGCCCTACGACGGCGTCGACCAGGACTGCGATGGCGCCGACCTCGACGACGTCGACGGCGACGGCTACGCCGCCTCCGAGGTGGGGGGCGCGGACTGCGACGACAGCGACCCCGCGGTCTCCCCCGAGGCCGAGGACATCCCCTACGACGGCGTCGACCAGGACTGCGACGGCGCCGACCTCACCGACGCGGACGGCGACGGCTGGGACGACACCTCCGTCGGCGGGACGGACTGCGACGACGCCGACGCCTCCGTGTTCCCCGGCGCGACCGAGGTGCCCTACGACGGCGTCGATCAGGACTGCGACGGGGGCGACCTCACCGACGTCGACGGCGACGGCTTCCACAGCACGGCGGTGGGCGGCACCGACTGCGACGACGCCGACGCCAGCGTGAACCTGGACGCCGAGGAGGTCCCCTACGACGGCGTCGACCAGGACTGCAGCGGCGCCGACCTCACCGACGTCGACGGCGACGGCTACGACGACACCTCCGTCGGCGGCACCGACTGCGACGACGACGACGCCTCCGTCCACCCGGGCGCCTCCGAGACCGCCTACGACGGCGTCGACCAGGACTGCGACGGCGCCGACCTCACCGACGTCGACGGCGACGGCTACGACGACACCTCCGTCGGCGGCACCGACTGCGACGACACCGACGCCTCCGTGTACCCGGGGGCCAGCGAGACCCCCTACGACGGCGTCGACCAGGACTGCGACGGCGTCGACCTCACCGACGTCGACGGCGACGGCTGGGACGCCACCGTCGCAGGCGGCGACGACTGCGACGACGACGACGCCGCCATCAACCCTGGGGCCAGCGAGACCGCCTACGACGGCGTCGACCAGGACTGCAGCGGCGCCGACCTCACCGACGTCGACGGCGACGGCTACGACGACACCTCCGTCGGCGGCACCGACTGCGACGACGCCGACGCCGCGGTGAACCCCGGGGAGTTGGAGGTCTGCGGCAACAGCGTCGACGACGACTGTGACGGCGCCATCGACACCGCGGACAGCGAGTGCCCCGACGTCGAGCTGACCATCGGCGCCGACGTCCAGGACTATGACGTCTGGGCCGAGGCCGGCAGCCCCTCCAGCGCGACCTACGTGCTGGTCACCGTGAGCAGCGGCGTCATCGTCAGCGCCTCGGACCCCGCCATCCCGGCCTTCACCACCGCCGGCCTGCCCTCCGGCTCCCTCGTGGAGCTGGTCAACGACGGGACCATCCACGGCCACGGCGGCGACGGGGCCTGCGCCTACGCCGGCGCGGGGGAGGACGGCGGCGACGCCATCGAGATGACCGTCGACCTGATCATCGACAACAGCAGCGGCGGCATCTACGGCGGCGGCGGCGGCGGCGGCTCCGGGGACGACCCCCAGGGCGGCGGCGGCGGGGCCGGCGGCGGCGTGGGCTGCGGCACCGGGGGCAACGGCGACGAGGACGGCTTCGGCATCGGCGGTCACGGCGGCCAGCGCCACACCACCGTGCCCGGCGGCGACGGCGCCAACTACGACGGCACCCCCGGCACCGGCGGCGCCTTCGGCATGCCCCCCGGCGACGGCGGCGGCGGCAGCGGCGGGGCCGGGGACCCCACCCTCCTCACCGGCTGCTGCGCCGGCCAGGGCGGGGCCGGCGGCGGCTGGGGCGGCGGCGGCGGCGGCGGCTCCACCTACGACCCCAGCTCAAACCCCCGGAACTCCGGCGACGGCGGCGACGCCGGCTACGCGGTGCGCATCCTGGGCGGCACCCTGATCTGGGATGGCGGCTACGACCTCACCGGGGTGAAGGGCGAAGTTCAGTAGCCCAGCTCGCGCAGGAAGCCCTCCACCGCGGCGTGGAAGCCCTCGGGGTCGTCGTGCTGCACGTAGTGCCCCGCCCCCTCCAGCAGGGTCAGGCGGGCGTCGGGCAGGGCCCGGCGGGCCTCGGCCGCGATCGCGGCGGTGGTGCCCTTGGTGAAGACCGGGTTGGGGATCATGCGGTCGTCGGAGCCATACACCACCAGCGTGGGGACGTGCAGCCCGCCCAGCTCCGCCCGCACCGGGTGGTCCAGCATGCCGGCGATGCAGCGGGACACCGCCCGCGCCGTGGCCGGCCAGGTGGGGTGCTTCTGCATGCGCACCCGCTCGCAGAGCAGGGCCTCGACGTGCTCGTCCGTCCGGTTGAAGGCGAGCTTCGTGAAGTTGGCCCGCAGCTCGTCCTCGGTGGCGTGCTCGGCGCGCTCGGTGGTCCAGAACGCCCGCATCCAGTCGGCGGCGTCGGGCTTGAAGGTCTCGATGCCGGCGGGCGCGGCCAGCACCAGCCCGTCCACCCGCTCGGGGTGGTCCAGGGCGAAGCGCATCGCGATCTGCCCGCCCATGGAGTGCCCGACGACCACCCCGTGGGCCACCCCCACCGCGTCCAGCCAGCGCGCGATCAGGCGGGCGTACCAGGGCGGCGAGTACGGCCCGTCCGGGCGGTCCGAGCCCCCGAAGCCGGGCAGGTCCAGCGCCAGCACCCGGCGGCCCTGGGCGGTGAAGCGCTGGATCTGCGGTGTCCAGCAGCCGATGTACGCCGACAGGCCGTGGATGAGGATCAGCGGCGGGTCGCGCCCCTCGCGCTCGAAGGTGTTCACCGCGACGCCGCCGACGTCCACCCGCCGGGTGGGGCCCGGGGTCGCCAGGTCGGCGGGGTCCAGGGGCGGCAGCGCACCGTAGCGGGGCGCCCCGCCGTCGATTCCAAGGACTGAGGAGGGGATCACGAGCGCGGTCTCCGGCGGGCGCGCGCCAGCATCAGCGCGATGAGCCCCGCTACGGGACCGGGTAGCCCGCCGCCGCAGCCCCCGCACCCGCCCTGGGCGCCGATGACCCGGTCGGCGCCGCTGCAGTCCTCGTCCAGGCCGTTGTTGGGGATGTCCACCCGCCCCGGCCCGATGGCGCGGTCCCCGTCGTCGCAGTCGATGTCCGCCGCCCAGCCGTCCCCGTCCAGATCCACCCCCGACTCGTCGACGGCGTCGTCGCAGTCGTTGTCGAGCCCGTCGTCCAGCTCCTCGGCGCCGGGGTACACCAGGGCGTCCTCGTCATCGCAGTCCTGCCCGCCGCCGTCCACCCCTGCGTAGCCGTCGCCGTCGACGTCCACCAGGTCGTGGCCGTCGCAGTCCTGGTCGACGCCGTCGTAGGGGATCTCCTCGGTGCCGAGGATCTCGTTGGGGTCGTAGTCGTTGCAGTCCTCCGACCAGTCGGCGCCGTCGCCGTCCTGGTCGGGGTAGAGCGCCAGCGGTCCGCCGAAGGCCCCGATGTCGCCGCGCGAGCCGTCGGGGTCCTCGTACTGGGTGCCGGGCCGCCCGGTGTCCCAGGCCGGGGACTCCGGGCCGCTGAGCAGCGGGTAGTAGGAGCAGAACGAGGTGGTGTTGACGTAGCGGGACTCGAAGCCGGGGGCGTCCTCGACGTCGTCGTTTCCCCACATCAAGAGGTCCGGCCCCAGGTCCGTGATCCCGGCGAGGTCGTAGAACAGGTTGTAGCCGGCGTAGTCGACGTACCCGCGCCCGTTGAGGCCCTCCAGCACCGTCGCGTCGGGCATGTTGGAGAAGATGTTGTTGTACAGGGTGACGTTGACCCGGGTGAGGTTCAGGATCGACGACACATAGTTGCGGTCGAACGTGCTGTTCGACATCACCAGGGTGCCGCCGTCCATGGAGAGCAGCTCCTGCCCGTAGAAGGAGCTGTCGTGGACCCCGGTGTTGTGCAGGCTCAGCACGTCGGTGTCCACCGCCCGGATCCAGCCGGCGTTCTGGGGGGAGACGCCGTACCCGTCGCAGGCCCCGAAGGCGACGATCGTGGCCCGCGTGACCTTCTGCAGGTAGATCAGGCCGCCCTCCTGCCCGACCTCGTAGCTCACGACCTCCACGCTGCTGAGGTCCACCGACGGGCTGTCGTCGGCCATCACCAGCGCGCCGCCCTTCGCGGAGACGCTGTACGCGCTGCTGGAGAGCATCGTCATGGGCATCGACTCGACCCAGATCGCACCGCCCACGCCCACGTCGGTCCCCACGCCCACGTCGACGAACCAGACGTGCTCCAGCTCCAGGGTCCGGTCCAGGCTGCCGTCGCCGTGGGCGTAGATGGCCCCGGCGTTGAGGCCCCGGTAGCTGGAGAAGTTCGAGTACGTGATCCGCAGGGAGCCCTGGTCGACCGAGATCGAGCCGGCGTTCGCGGGGAGCTGGGTCCGCGGGGTGGTGCGCTCGAAGGTCACGGCGTTGGCGTTGATCGAGACCGGCCCGTCGCTCAGGATGTCCCCGGCGACCGGGCCGTCGTTGTCCTTGAAGTGTCCCCCCTGGATGGAGACGGTGACGCCGTCGCCCTGGGCGGCGGTCCGGGGCTCGGAGTACGCCCAAAGGGGCGTGTCGAAGTTGTAGGCGATGTAGGGCTCGTACAGGGTCAGCGACGCCGCCGTCGAGTCGGGGATCACGTAGATGCCGACCTCGGTCTGACCGGTCAGCTCGAGGAAGTTGAAGGTCAGGTCTCCGCCGTACTGGTAGACGCCGATCACCCCGTTGGCGCTGAACGCGAGGTTCGAGGCGGTGACGGTGGCCTCGCCCACCTCCAGGGCGACCTCCCGGGTCTCGCTGGCCGCCGCGAGCTGCACGCGGGTCGAGCACGCCCCGGCGATGATGAGGCTGTCCAGGGTGACCCCGTCGGTGCGGGTGATCCGCAGGCCGGGCACCCGGTAGGGGCCGCCTGCGTCCGTGCCGATGCTGACCGGAGCGTCGATCACCGTGCAGTCGACGCTGATCTCCTCCGCGTCGCCGTCCACAAGGTCCTCGGTGATGACGACCTCGCCCTCCGCGCCGGCCCGATCGATGCCCTCCTGCAGGGAGAGGCCCTCCTCGCCGGGCACCCACACCGTGGCCGCCGAGGCCGGCCCGGCCGCGAGCAGGCCGGCGGTGACCCTCAGCGCTGTCCAGGCTCGCGACATGTACGGCGCTCCAGCGTCATCCTGCGCTCCGTCAGCATGCCCGAGGCGCTCGGGGCCACGCAAGCGCGGCGGCGCCCCCGGCCGGTTAGAATGCGGCGTCCCAGGGAGACCGCCATGCCCGACAAGGCCACGCTGCTCGAAGCCCTCGCGTCCGTCCTCGACGTGGTCCGCGAGATCGACCCCGCCGACCCCGCCGCCGCCGACACGCTGGAGGCGCGCCTCCCCCACGACGGCCCCGTCCTGCAGAAGCTCGCCGCCCTGCTGCGCGACGCGGTCGAGGCGGGGGTGGTGTGCGACCGGGAGGCCGGCGGCGTCCGCTTCTCCCGGGTCACCAAGGCGGACCACCCGGCCACCGCGCCGCTCTCCATCGACGCGGTGCACATGGACAAGGCCGGCCCCGGACACACCCACCCCAACGGCGAGATCGACCTCTGCTTCGCGGTCTCCGGGGCGCCCCGCTTCGACGGCCACGCCCCCGGCTGGACCGTCTACCCCCCCGGCTCCTGGCACGTGCCGACCGTCTCCGGCGGGGTGATGGACATCCTCTACTTCCTGCCGGGGGGGGCCATCCGCTTCGAGCCCCGTCCCGCGGCCGGCTGAGCCCGGCGTGCTCCAGCGGCTCGGCCCGCACCTGCGTGGTCTCTTCGTGGCGCTGCACCTCATCGCCATCACGATGATGGCCATCCCTGCCCCGGTGGGCGGCATGTCCCGCTCCACCTGGAAGGACCCGACCGTGCAGACCGAGTTCCAGGTCTGGGCGCAGCGCTTCACCGACTGGGGCCACCCCATCTCCACCGCGGAGCTGGAGGACGAGCTGTGGGACTTCGCGAGGTCCTACATCGCCATCCGCAACAAGGCCCTCCGGCCGTTCCGGCCCTACTACACCTACACCGGCAGCACCCAGTCCTGGCGCATGTTCGTCGCCCCGCACCGCTACCCGGCCCGGCTGGAGATCGCGGTGGAGGAGCCCGACGGCTGGCGCACCGTCTACCGGGCCCGCGACCCTGAGCTGGGCTGGATGGGGCGCGTGCTCGACCACGACCGCATGCGCTCGACCATCTTCCGCTTCGCCTGGAAGCCCTACCGCCGCCAGTACGAGCAGTTCTGCGACTGGCTGGCCCCCTACGCGGCCCGGGACTTCCCCGAGGCCCCCCGGGCCCGGGTGATGTTCAAGAAGTACCGCACCCTGTCCCCCCAGGAGGTCCGCGCCAGCGAGTCCCCCGACGAGACGGTCATCCTGGTCCGCACCCTCGACCTGGGGGCGCACCGATGAGCGGCCTGTGGGCCCGCTGGGTCGACCTGCTGTCCACGCGCGAGCCCGGCACCACCCTGGCGCTCTACCGCGTCGCGATGGGGCTCTGCATCCTGGGCACGGTGGGCACCGTCGTGGTCCACGGGCTCGTCGACGTCATCTGGCTGCCCGCCGAGCACGGCGGCTACCGCGGCGCCATGCAGCCGGGCTTCCTGTTCGACTGGCTGGGGGTCACCCCCATCACCGTCTGGAGCACCGTCGTCGTGTCCATGGTCTCCGGGGTGCTGCTGACCCTGGGCGTGGGCGGGCCGGCGCTGGGGCGCCTCGTGGCCTTCGTGGCCCTGTGGTCGACGATGGGCCTCACCGACATCAACGGCCACACCGGCGGCAGCTACGACGAGCTGCTCACCTGCGGCCTGTGGCTGCTCGTGCTCGCAGACAGCACCCGCACCCTCTCGGTGGACTGCTGGCGGCGCACCGGCGGGTGGACCGACCCCACCCCGATCCTGGCCTTCCCCCGCTACCTCGTCGTCTTCCAGCTCGTGCTGGCGTACTGGTCCACCGGCGCCCAGAAGGTCAGCGCCTACTGGACGCCAGCGGGGGACTTCTCGGCGCTGTACTACATCCTTCAGCAGCCCTCCTGGCAGCGCTGGGACATGCAGTGGCTGGCCTGGGTCTTCCCAGCCACCCAGCTCGCCACCATCAGCACCTGGATGTTCGAGCTGGGGTCGCCGCTCCTGCTGCTGGCGTTCTGGTTCCGGCGCACCGAGGACCGCCCCGGCCGCCTGCGCGCGCTGTTCAACCGGGCGCGCTTCCGGGACGTCTTCGCCGCCTTCGGCGTGGGGCTGCACGTCGGCGTGTTCATCCTGATGAACGTCGGGCCCTTCTCCGCGGTGACCCTCGCGCTCTATGTCTGCCTGTTCCACCCCGACGAATGGCAGCGGGCGCTGGACCGCCTCCGGCCCCCCGCCCCCGCCGAGGTGCCCGCGACGACGTTAGGATAGGCCCATCTGGAGACCCGGATGTCCCAACGCATCACCCGCGCCATCGTGGTCGGCGCCTCCTCGGGCATCGGCGCCCAGCTCACCCTGAAGCTGGCCGCCCAGGGCGCGACTGTGGCCGCCCTCGCCCGTCGGGCCGACGCCCTCGACGCCCTCGCCCAACAGGGCGGCGGCCGCGTGGCCCCCTACCCCCACGACGTCACCGACTTCGACGCCGCCCCCGCCCTGTTCGACCGCGTCGTCGCCGACCTGGGGGGCCTGGACCTGCTGCTCTACGTCGCCGGGGTCATGCCTGACGTCGCGGAGAGCGAGTACAGCTTCCCCAAGGATCGCCAGATGATCGAGGTCAACCTGCTGGGGGCGGTGGCCTGGATCAACCTCGCCGGGGCGCACTTCGAGGCCCAGCGCAGCGGCGTCATCTGCGGGGTGTCCAGCGTGGCCGGCGACCGCGGCCGGCGCGGCAACCCCGTCTACACCGCCTCCAAGGCCGGCCTGACCGCCTACCTGGAGGCCATGCGGAACCGCCTGTCCCGCTATGGGGTCTCGGTCGTCACGGTCAAGCCCGGCCCCGTCGAGACCCCCATGACCGAGGGCCTCTCCCTCCCCTTCATGATCCCCGCCGATCGCGCCGCCGATGAGATCCTCGCCCACATCCAGCGCGGCTCGGTCAGCGGGTATGTGCCCTGGATCTGGCGCCCGATCATGATGATCATCCGCAACATCCCGTCCTTCCTGTTCCGACGGACCAACATCTGAGGTCGCTGATGAGCCAGCCCCGCCGCGTGTTCGACGGCTTCGGCGCCTCCCAGCGCTCGGTGTCGACCTTCGTCACCCCCCGCGACCCCGAGGAGCTGGCCGCGGTCTTCCGCCGGGCCAGCGAGGAGGGCGTGCGGGTGGCCATGCGGGGCTCGGGCCGCTCCTACGGCGACGCGGCCCTCAACGGCGGCCAGCTCATCGTCGACATGCGTCTCATGAACCAGATCCTCTCCTGGGACCCGGAGACCGGCATCATCGAGACCCGCCCCGGGCTGACCATCCGCGAGCTGTGGCAGACCATCCTGGCCGACGGCTGGTGGCCGCCGGTGGTGCCCGGCACGGCCTGGCCCACCCTGGGCGGCTGCGCGTCCATGAACATCCACGGCAAGAACCACTTCAAGATGGGGGGCATCGGCGACCACATCCTGGAGCTGGACATCGTCACCCCCACCGGCGCGCTGCTGACCCTCTCGCGCGAGGTCGAGCCTGAGCTGTTCCACGCCGTCATCGCCGGCTTCGGCATGCTGGGCGCGATCACGCGGGTCAAGCTCAAGATGAAGCAGGTGGAGTCCGGGCGCCTGCGGGTGCGGCAGTGGGCCGTGCCCGACCTGCGCCGCCAGATCGAAGCCTTCGAGGCCCACCGCGAGGACTCGGACTACCTGGTGAGCTGGGTGGACTGCATCGCCCCCGGCCGCGCCCTGGGCCGGGCACAAGTACACCGAGCAGTTTACATCCCCCGGGAGCACGACCCCGAGGTCGACCTCGACCCCGACCACCAGCACCTGCCCGGCCACATCATGGGCGTGCCCAAGACCCTGGTGCCCAAGATCCTCAAGCTGTTCAGCTTCAACCTGGGCATGCGCATGGTGAACCTCGGCAAGTACCTGGCGTCGGTGGTCGGCAGCAACAAGCCCTACCTGCAGGGCCACGTCGCCTTCCACTTCCTGCTGGACTACGTGCCGAACTTCCGCGAGGCCTACGACCCCGGCGGCTTCATCCAGTACCAGCCCTTCGTGCCCGCCGCGCACGCCCTCGACGTCTTCACCGACCTGCTGCAGCGCTGCCAGCGGGCGGACATCGTGCCCTACCTGGGCGTGCTCAAGCGCTACCGCCCCGACGACTTCCTCCTCTCCCACGCCCTGGACGGCTTCTCGCTGGCGATGGACTTCCCGGTCACCCGGGCCAACCGGGACGCGCTGTGGGCCCTGTGCCACGAGATGAGCGACGTCGTGCTGGAGGTCGGGGGCCGCTTCTACCCGGCCAAGGACTCGGTCCTGCGCCCGGAGGACTTCCGCCGGGCCTTCGGCCAGGGGCCCATCGCGACGTTCCGGGGCCTGCGGGACCGGGTGGACCCCCAGCGCATCCTGCGCACCGAGTGGGCCGAGCGGGTGGGCGTCGATGGGGACTGACGCGCCGCTGCCCGCCCCCCGCATGCGCTTCGAGTGCCCGGAGCGCTGGGCGTCCCTGCGCGGCGACGGGTGCAGCCGTTTCTGCGATCGCTGTCAGCTCGAGGTCGTCGACCTGAGCGCCCTGGACGACGACGTCGTCCGGGACCTGCACCAGCGCCCCGCCGCCGAGCGCCCCGCCTGCGTGCGCTTCCTGCAGGCCCCCGACGGCACCCTGATCACCCGAACCACCCGCCGAAAGCAGCTCCTCGACGTGCTGCGGGGGTATGTGAAGCGATGAACACCCTGACCCGAGAGCAGGTCGTCGCCTGGATCAAGGGCCTCAGCCACGACGAGCTGGTGGACTTCATCGAGGTGCTGACCGAGGCCCTGGGCATGGAGGAGCGCGAGCCCCGCTGGCCCTACATCCCGCATATGGGCGTGAGCCTCGAAACCGTCGGCGAGCCTTACGAGATATGGAGCCTCCACCTGCGCGCCGCCGGCCCCCAGAAGCTCCAGGTCGTCAAGGCGCTGAGGAAAGCCACCGGGCGGAGCCTCAAGGAGACCCTCGACCTGGTGAACCGCGCCCCGGTCGACGTCTTCGAGCGGGAGGGTGAGCGGGAGCGCGTCGAGGCGCTGGCGGAGGAGCTGCGCGCCCTGGGCGCGGACGTCGTGGTGCGGTAGCCCGCTCAGGGCACCACGACCGTGGCGCTGCCGTCCCGGCACCGCGTCTCGCAGACCTCGGTCTGCTGCCCGAAGATGGGCTCGACGTCGATGACCGCAGAGCCGTCCACGCTCACCCGCACCAGGCGCGGGAACTCCACCGCGTCGATGCCCACGATGAGCTGGTCCGGCTGGCAGTCCAGGGTGTAGTCGCCGCCCGCGAAGATCTCGTCGGGGCAGGACACGTTGAGCGTGGTGAGCCCCTCGCCCGAGAGCTGGACGTTGAAATCCTCGGGGTCGGCCAGGCCCTGGAAGTTCAGGCGCAGCTCAGAGCTGCACACCGCGGCGCAGGTGCTGCCGCCGGTGTCAGGGGTCTTGTCGGCCGTGCAGGAGACGAGCGCGGCCAGGGCAGCGACCGTCCCCCCGCAGAGGCGCACGCTCAGCGGAGCCCGCTGGCGCGCTTGGATGCGCCGAGCACCTTCATGCGACCGCCGGCCTTCTTCTTCTTCATGAGGCCGTGGCGGCGCAGCTTGCGGCGGTTGAGCTTGGCCTTGAGCTTCGCGCGGTGGCGCGCGGAGCGGTTGGAGCTGGCCATGGGATCCTCCGGGGGAGATGCGTTGAACCCCTGGGGGCTAACCGATCCCGCTGACTACAACAAGCCCCGGCTCACCACGACCTGCTCGAAGCCCCCCTCGCCCTGGGCGGCGTCCATCGTGCGGACCACCACCTCATAAGGCACATTTCCCGCCGGAGACAGCGTGATCCGGCGCACCTCGGGCATGTCCGCCTGAACCATCTCCAGGATCCGCACCAGCTCCGCATAGGGGTAGTCCGCCGGGCCGCTGCAGGATCCATCGGCGCAGGGCAGGCTCGCGCCCTCGGCGGCCACCCGCTCCTCGGCCAGCACCCCGAAGGCGCTGGCCACGACGAAGCCCTTGGACGTGATCGCCACGGTGAGCTGGAGGGAGGGCGCGACGGGCGCCGCCTCCGGTTCGGGGCAGCCCTCCAGGTCGACGCGATCGCAGAGGCCGGGGATCGCGGCGGGGTCGGCGAGGGTGCGCTGGACGAGGGCGCCGCCCCCGATCGTCAGGGGCGCGACGATGGACACGAGGTTCACCAGCGGCAGCCACCGCCCGCGCTCCTCCGCCTGTCCACGACGACGACGCATCAGCCCTCCTGCGCGGGGACGTCAGACAACGTCCCCGCTTCGGGGTTCCACCTTCCAGGCTACTGCGCCCCGCCCGCGACCGTCGGGAAGGGGAACAGCAGCGCGTCCGCCTCGCCCCGGGTCGCGTCGAAGGCGTGGATCAGGACCTCGTAGCTGACGTCGCTGTCCGGGACGATGATCACCGCGGACTCCTCCGGGTTGCGATCCTTGACGCCCTCCAGCAGGTCGGTGAGGGCGGAGGTGTCGTAGTCGTCGGCGGCTCGACAGCGGCCCTCGAAGCAGGGCAGCCGCACCGGCTCGGCCAGCGCCTCGTCGTTTCCGGTCACGGTGTAGCCCTGGTCGGTGATCAGCACGCTCAGGTTCAGGGGCTCGGTGTGGGGCCCGTCGTCGCCGCAGGGCATCGCGCAGATGCTGGGGATCTGGCTCTCGACCGTGCCCAGGGTGACGAACTGGGCGCCCATGAGCAGCATGGGGATCAAGAGGGACGCCAGGCTCATGAAGGGGACCGCGCCGATGTTGCTGTCGACGTCCGAGGTGTAGCGCTCGCGCATCGTGCCTCCGGTTGCTGGAATGCTGCGGGATCCGACAGGCCCGGGGCGTCGGTGTTCCGGGACACGGTCACCCTTCACCGCCGCTTGACAACGGGCTACGGAGAGGGACCGGACCCTCTGCCTGGAGCCTCGATGCGCCGCGCTGGCATCCTCCTGCACCCCACCTCCCTGCCCTCCCCCGGCCCCATCGGCGACCTCGGGCCGATGGCCCATCGCTTCGTCGACTGGTTGGCCGAGGCGGGCTGCTCGATCTGGCAGCTCCTGCCGCTGAACCCCACCGGGCCGGGCTACTGCCCCTACGCCTCGCCCTCGGCCTTCGCCTGCGAGCCGCGGCTCATCTCCCTGGAGTTGCTGGCCGCAGACGGCCTGCTCCACAAGGACGAGCTGGCCGACCGGCCCCCCGCGGGCAGCGCCATCGGCGGGCCGGCGGTGGAGGCCTGGAAGCTGCCCCGCCTCCACCTGGCTGCCGACCGCCTCGCTGCCGCCGAGCCCGACGCCCTCGCCGAATACACGGCCGAGGAGCCCTGGGCCGCCGACTGGGCCCTGTTCGCCGCGCTCTCCGAGGTCCACGCCTCAGGCTGGTGGGGCTGGCCTGACGCCGGCCTCCGCCACCGGGACCCCGACGCCCTGGCGCAGGCCCGCGCGCAGCTCAAGCCCCAGGTGGACCGGCACCTCGCCCTCCAGGTCATCTTCGACCGGCAGTGGGCCGCGCTCAAGGAACGCGCCAGCCGCAGCGGGGTCGAGATCATCGGGGACATCCCCATCTTCGTCAGCGGCGAGGGCGCGGACACCTGGGCGCACCGGGACCTGTTCCGCATGGACGCCGACGGCAACCTGGCGGTCAAGGCGGGCGTGCCCCCCGACTACTTCTCCCCCACCGGGCAGCTCTGGGGCAACCCCCACTACGACTGGCCGGCCCACGCGGCCACCGGCTTCGCGTGGTGGAAGGCCCGCTTCGACCGAGTGATGCGCCACTGCCACCGGGTGCGGGTGGACCACTTCCGGGGCTTCGCGGCGGCCTGGGCCGTGCCCGCCGACGCCGAGACCGCCATCGACGGGGCCTGGAGCCCCGGCCCCGGGCGCGCCCTGTTCGACGCGGTCGGGGATCTCCCGCTGATCGCCGAGGACCTCGGGGTCATCACCCCCGACGTCGAGGCCCTGCGCGACGACATCGGCGCGCCGGGCATGAAGATCCTCCAGTTCGGCTTCGGAGACACCGCAGACCACCCCTTCCTCCCGCACAACTACACCCGCCGCTGCGTGGTCTACACCGGCACCCACGACAACGACACCTCCCGGGGCTGGTACGACACCGCCCCCGAGCCCGCCCGGCACCGCTTCCGGGTGTACGCCGCGCGGGACGGCGCGGACGTCTCCTGGGACCTCATCCGCCTGGCCTGGGCCTCGGTCGCGGACGACGCCATCGCCCCCATGCAGGACGTGCTCTCCCTGGGCTCCGAGGCCCGGATGAACGTGCCCGGCGAGGTCGACGGCAACTGGATCTGGCGCATGAGCGGGATCCCGGACCACACCGCCCAGCGCCTGCGCGGGCTGGCCTGGGCCTACGGGCGGCTGCCCCCCGAGGCGCCGTAGGGCGCGCCGCGCGTCGGGCTGCTAAGCTTCCCATGATGATCGGAAAGCTCGCTCGTTTGCCGCTCCGGATGGTGAAGAAGGTCGCCCGCCGCATCCAGGCGGACGACGCCCGTCGGAACGCCGAGGCGCTCTCCAACGCCCCGGATGCGCCGCGCGCCGCCCGCCGGGGCCCCGCCATCCCTGAGCACGAGCTGGCCGACCTCGACCCGGCGGAGATCACCCTGCCCGCGACGCAGCTCATGGGCGACGACGCGGTCTGCTTCGTGGACGTGCGGCCCGCCGACGCGGGCGGCCCCGGCCTGCCCGACGCGATGCGGATCCCCGTGGAGGAGCTGGTCATCCGCCTGGCCGAGCTGCCCGCCGGTCAGCGGGTGGTGGTGTTCGACGGGGGGGACGGCGTGGCCGAGCGCGCGGCGTTGTTCCTGCGGAACCGTGGACTCGTCCAGGTCTTCGTGATGGGCGGGGGCCTGCCGGCCTGGCAGCGCGCGGGCGGACCTGTGGACGGAGCGTGAGCCTGATGCGGACGTGGACGATGATGTTGGCGCTGGCCTCGGGGTGCGACCGGGTCCAGCAGGAGGTTCAGCAGCGCATCGGAGGGCAGCCCTCGGACGACGGCGCCGCCGAGGACGCCGCCCCCAGGCCGCGCAGCGCCACCGAGGAGATCTTCGCCTCGTTCCGCGGCGAGAGCCTCGACCGGGCATGCGACGATGACGCGCTGTCCGAGGTGCCTGTCAGCGCCAACTGCGTCAGCGGGACCCTGTCCTGCGGGGGCAGCGTCGAGGGCCACCTCAAGGGCGGCGAGAACCACTGGGACGACGACTTCTACCGGGGCAAGTACTGCACGCCGCTGCCCCAGAAGTACGACGGCCCCGAGCGGGTCTACCGGTTCGACGTGCCCGCCGAACACCTGGTCCAGGTCGAGCTGATCAGCCCCTGCGAGGACCTCGACCTGTTCGCGATGGTGTGGAGCGACACCTCCCGCTGCCCCCGCGAGGAGCACCTCGTCAGCGAGTGCGAGGCCGACGTCACCTCCGGCGGTGGAAAGGTCACCATCTACACCGACCGCAACCCCAAGACCTACCTGGTCGGCGTCGACGGGAAGCACGGCGCCACCGGCCCCTTCAAGCTCGTCGCCCGCTGCAAGGGGAAGTGAGCGCCCCCACCGCGCGGCGCCGCCTGGTCCTGGCCGCCCAGATCCTCGCCTCGGTGCTGGTGGTCGCGCTGCTGCTCAAGGACGCCCAGGTCGACGAGGTGCGCGCGGCGCTGACGAAGGCGGACCTGCGCTGGGTCGCCCTCGCGGCGCTGGCCAAGGCCGGGGGTCTGACCCTCCACGAGATCCGTCTGTGGGCCTCCCTGCTGCCCTTCCGTCGCCTGCCGGTCCTCCGCGTCATCACGATCGGCTACGTCTCCGGGCTCACCAACACCCTGCTGCCGGTGCGCGGCGGGGACCTCATCGCCGCGGCGCTGCTGCGCCAGGAGCTGGGCGTCCGCGGTCCGGCGGCGCTGGCGGCGGTCGCGATCACCGGCTTCCTGGAGGCCGCCGTCTTCGGCGTCTTCGTGCTGGCCGTGGTCATGGTCGGCGCGGCCCGCTGGGAGGAGCTGCTTGGGGCGGCGGCCACCGCGCGGGCCCAGGGCACGATGACGCTGTTGACGGTGGGGGCGGTGTTCGGCTCGGTGTTCCTGGTGCTGCTGTCGCGTCGGCTGCGGGGCGGCGGTGCCCCCCAAGGCCCAGGGCCCATCGCGATCCTGCGGGAGACCATCGTCTCCACCGGCGAGGGTCTGTCCTCGTGGGGTCCGTTGGGGCTCAACCTGCTGCTGTCCGCGCTGCAGGTCGCGCTCGTGGTCCTGTCGTTCTGGGCGATCCTGCCGGCCCTGGGGCTGGAGCCGCCGGTGTCCCTGCTGGCGGTGTCCGGGGTCATCGCCCTGGGCTCCCTGGCGGCGGTGGTGCTGCCCCCCTCGCTGGGCGCCGGGCCGGCGGCCTCAGCCATCGTGGTGCTGGGCTTCTTCGGAATCTCGGAGGCCGAGGCGCTGGGCTTCGCGGCCCTGAGCTGGGTCGCCAACACCCTGCCGGCCCTCGTGCTGGGTCTGGGCCCGCTGCTGAACCGCGTCGGCCGGCTGCCGGCGCTGATCCGGGGGGGTCCCGAGGAGCCGGGAGCCGGGATATAGTCCACCCATGCATGGCTTGATCCTCTGGGGGATGGGTGTCCTCCTCTCCGGCTGCAGCAAGGATGGCTTCCAGGCCATCAGCGTGCCGTTGTTTGACGACACGGCGGTCGAGGGCGACGCGGACACCGACACCGACACCGACACCGACACCGACGCCGACGCCGACAGCGATACAGACGCGGACGCCGACGCCGACGCCGACGCGGACGCCGACGCCGACGCCGACACCGACGCCGACGCCGACGCCGACACACCCACCCTGGTCATCAACGAGCTGATGACCAACGACCAGACCGTGCTGGAGGATCCATTCGCCAACGCTGGCGCGGACGACGAGTACCCCGCCTGGATCGAGCTGTACAACTACGGCACCGACCCGGTGGAGCTGTACGACTGGACGTTCACCAAGGACAGCGCCACCGAGAGCCCCTGGAGCGTCGGGGACGAGCAGCTCGCCGTGGACCCTGGCGGCTACCTCGTCGTGTGGTTCTCGGCGGGCTACAGCGGCTCGGCGACCGGACACGCGCCCTACGGGCTCGCGCAGGGGGGTGACACGTTGATCCTGGCCTCTCCGGAGGGCACGCCGGTCGACTCGGTCACCTGGAGCCGGGGCGACACCGAGCCTGACCAGTCCTACGCCCGGGTCCCGGACGGCGGCGCGACCTGGCAGACCGGCACCCCCACCCCCGAAGCGACCAACGGCGCCCGATGAGCGCCGACCGTGTGATGGGCCCTGAGGTGTGGGGCCGTAAGGTCGCGCGCCTGCCTGGGCGCGGCGTGCTGCTCGTCAGCACGGACCTGCACGGCAACTGGAAGGACTACCAGACCCTCAAGGAGCTCTACGCCGCCGAAGAGGCCGACGGCAACGACCCGATCCTCGCCTTCTGCGGTGACCTCGTCCACGGCCCCAACCCCGAGATGAACCAGCCCGGCTGCTGGCCGATCTACCTGGGCACCCCCTACAAGGACCGCTCCGCCCCCTTGATCCTGGACTTCGAGCGCTGGACCCGGGAGGCCCGGGTGTTCTCGCTCATGGGCAACCACGAGCACGCCCACGTGGGTGGGCCGGTGGTACCCAAGTTCCACCCGGACGAGGCCGCCGTGCTCGACGAGGCCCTGGGGCCGCGCGCCCGCGACATCCACCGCCTCTTCCGCAGCTACCCCCTGCTGGCGGTCAGCCCCAACGGCGTGGTGCTGACCCACGCCGCCCCCCGCGCCACCGAGCCCGACATCCGGTCGTTCGAGGGCCTGCGGTACGAGGGCTACGAGCGCTTCAGCACCTGGTCCATCAGCGATCAAGGCACCTTGGGGGCGCTCCTGTGGGCCCGCATGGCCACCGAACGGCACGCGCGGGCGCTGCTCTCGGTGCTGGGGTTCAAGGAAGGCGGCTTCGTCGCTTTCGGCCACGACGTCATCCGAGAGGGCTACGAGCGCTTCTCCGAGAGCCAGATCTGCGTCTCGACCAGCTTCGGTTTGCGCGATCGGGACAAGCGCTACCTGCGCCTGGACCTCGCCCGGCGCTACGCCAGCGCCGCCGAGCTGCGCGAAGGTGTTGAGATCCTGCGCCTCTACCCGGACCCGGATTGATCTGACCGGCCCGCCGTGGTCCACTGGAGGGGCGCGCCCCGCCCACGGAGACCGCCCCTGTCCGAGACGCTCGCGATCCTGGCAGACATCCACGGCAACCTTGAGGCCCTCGACGCAGTCCTGGCCGACATGGCGGTCTTCAAGCCCGACCGGATCCTGGTGCTCGGGGACATCGTCGGCTACGGGCCCGAGCCAGGGGCGTGCCTGACCCGTGTGGCCGAGCGCGCGGACCGCTTCATCCTGGGCAACCACGAGCGGGACGCGCTGACCAGCCCGAGCCGGCACATGAGCGCCCCCGCCCGCGCGGTCATCGAGTGGACCGCCCGCAAGCTCCAGGGGCACCCCGTCTGGGAGCGCGTCCGGGAGCGGGTGTGGCGGGACCGCCCCGAGGGCGCGCCGGGCCTGGACTGGCTCGCCTCCGTGCGGGACGGCGACCTGCGCCTGATCCACGCCGCCCCCGACGAGCCCTTCGAGCGCTATGTCTGGCCGGGCAACCGGGCGACCTTCCTGGCCGCGAACGCTCTGGTCGATCGCAAGCTCCAGTGGTTCCTGGCGGGCTTCGAGGAGACCCACGCCTTCTGCGGCCACACCCACGTCCCAGCGGTGCTCATCGGCTACGAGCACCACCCCATCTTCCGGGGCGCGGGGCGCTGGAACCGGGACCTCACCTTCATGGGGCCGAACGCGGTGTTCTTCGTGCCCCTGGGCGAGTCCCGTGTCGACGGCCTGGCCGGGCGCAAGGCCCTCATCAACCCGGGCAGCGTCGGACAGCCCCGCGACGGCCTGGCCGCAGCCTCCTATGCCCTGTACGACGGCAACAGCCTGCTCATTCGGCGCGTGCCCTATGACGTGGAGGCCACCATCGAGAAGATCTTCGAGATGGACATCCCCCACGCCGTCCGCGAGCGCCTCGCGGAGCGGCTGGAGGAGGGGCGCTGAGCCGGGTCAGCTGTTCTTGAGGTCCGCGCGGATCTTGTTGAGGGCCGAACCGGCCACGAACCAGGCGAACTGCTCTCGGGAGAGCGTGTTGCGGGTCTCGACGCGGTCGGTCGTGCCGTCGGCGTGGTGGAGCACCACCGTGGGCGAGCCGCCCTCGCCGATGGCCGCGATGTTCTCGACGTCCACGACGTCATCGCCCTTGACGAGGTCATAGTCCGCCGGGTCCGCGAAGGTCAGCGGCAGCACGCCCTGCTTCTTGAGGTTGGTCTCGTGGATGCGGGCGAAGCTGCGCACGATGACCGCCTTGCAGCCCATGTGCCGGGGCTCCATCGCGGCGTGCTCGCGGCTGGAGCCCTCGCCGTAGTTCTCGTCCCCGAAGATGACCCAGGGCTGGCCCGCGGCCTTGTACTGGCGGGCGAGGTCGGGGTGGGCGGCCTTCTCGCCGGTGAGGAAGTTGACGCCGTTGCCGAACTCGCCGGTCCAGGCGTTGTTGGCGCCGGCCATCAGGTTGCCGGAGATGTTGGTCAGGTGCCCGCGGTACTTGAGCCAGGGCCCGGCCGCAGAGATGTGGTCGGTGGTGCACTTGCCCACCGCCTTGACCAGGATGCGCAGGCCGGAGAAGTCCTGGCCGTCCCAGGCGGCGAAGGGGGTCAACGCCTCGATGCGCTCGGAGTCGGGGTTGATGACGACGCTGACGCCGCCGCGCTGGTTCACCGGCACCGGCGGGATGAAGCCGCCCAGGCCCTTCTCGAAGCCGTCCTGGGGCAGCTCGTCGCCCGTGGGGGGCTCCAGCTTGAAGGTGGAGCCGTCGGCCGCGGTGAGGCTGTCGGTCAGCGGGTTGAAGCCGAGGTCCCCGCTGAGCGCGATGGCGGTCACCAGCTCGGGGGAGCCGATGAAGGACAGCGTGGCGGGGTTGGCGTCGTTACGGCCCCGGAAGTTCCGGTTGAAGGACGTGATGATGGAGTTGGTGTCGCCCTTGTGGATGTCGTCCCGGCGCCACTGGCCGATGCAGGGCCCGCAGGCGTTGGCCAGCACGACGCCGCCGATGGACTTGAGGTCCTTGGCCTGACCGTCGCGCTGGATGGTGTTGAAGATCTGGTCGGAGCCGGGGGTGATCATGAAGCCGACCGCCGCCTTGACGCCGCGCGCCGCCGCCTGGCGGGCGATGTGGGCGCTGCGCTCGATGTCCTCGTAGGAGGAGTTCGTGCAGGAGCCGATCAGCGCGTACTTGATCTTGCGGGGCCAGCCCTTGCTGTCCGCCTCCTCGCCCAGGGCCGAGATGGGCCGCGCGAGGTCCGGCGTGTGGGGGCCGACGACGTGGGGCTCCAGGGTGGAGAGGTCGATCTCGACGACGCGGTCGTAGTAGCGCTCGGGGTCGGCCTCGACCTCGGGATCGGCGCGCAGCTCGGCGGCGTGGGCCTCGGCCAGCGCGGCGATGTCAGCGCGGCCGGTGGCCCGAAGGTAGGTGGCCATGCGCTCGTCGAAGGGGAACAGCGAGGTGGTCGCGCCGTGCTCGGCGCCCATGTTGCAGATCGTGCCCTTGCCGGTGGCCGAGATGCTGGCGCAGCCGGGGCCGAAGTACTCGACGATGTGGTTGGTGCCGCCCTTGACCGTCAGGATCTCGCAGACCTTGAGGATGACGTCCTTGGGGGACGCCCAGCCGCTGAGCTGACCGGTGAGCTTGACGCCGACGTAGCCGGGGTTGAGGACCTCCCAGGGCATGCCGACCATCGCGTCGACCGCGTCCGCGCCGCCCACGCCGACCGCGACCATGCCCAGGCCGCCGGCGTTGGGGGTGTGGGAGTCGGTGCCGATCATCAGGCCGCCGGGGAAGGCGTAGTTCTCGAGCACCACCTGGTGGATGATGCCGGCGCCGGGCTTCCAGAAGCCCAGACCGTAGCGCGCCGAGACGCTGCGCAGGAAGCTGTAGACCTCCTTGTTCTCGCTGTTGGCGGTCTGGAGGTCGTCGTCGGCGCCGACGTGCGCCCGGATGAGGTGGTCGCAGTGGACCGTGCTGGGCAGGGCGACCTCGTCGCGGCCGGCGACCATGAACTGGAGCAGCGCCATCTGGGCGGTGGCGTCCTGCATGGCGACGCGGTCGGGGCGGAGATCGATGAAGCTCTTCTTGCGCTCGAACGCCGCGTTCTCGGGGTCGTCCAGGTGGGCGAAGAGGATCTTCTCACCGAGGGTCAGCGGGCGACCCAGGCGGCGGCGGCCGATCTCGTGGCGGGCGGCCTGGGACTCATAGAGGGCGCGGATGGCGGCGACGTCGATCATGGGTTGGGAACCTCCGAGGCGTGAGACGGGTTTAACCGGATCGGGTTCGGGGCGCGGGATGGATTCCAGCCGGGCGGCGGGGTCGTCCGCGCCGGGGATCACGCGCCGCCCGATCCGGGCCATGAGGCGGTCGTAGAGGGGGTTGGGCATCGCCCGAAGCAGGCCCATGGCGAGCGCCGTGGGCCAGGGGAAGGCCACGACCGCGCGCCCGTTGAGCGTCCCCCGCAGGATGATCTGCGCGGCCCGCTCGGATCCCATCTGGAGCGGGCGGGCGCCGGGGTGCCGGCGGGTCATCTCGGTGTCGACGTAGCCGGGGCGCACGTCGGTGACCGTGATCCCGAGCGGCCCGAGCTGGGCCCGCAGGCTCTCAGCGTAGTTCCACAGCGCCGCCTTCGACGCCGCGTAGGGCCCGGTGAACGGCAGGCCCCGCGCCCCCGCCAGGGAGCTGACGATGACGAGGCGCCCCCGCCGGCGCGCGGCCATGCCGGGAAGCACCGCGCCCACCGCGTTCACGACCCCCTCGAAGTTGACCCGCAGGACGTCCCGGGCGCGCAGGGGGTTCAGCGGGCCCGGGGTCCCGCCCCGCCCGGCGTTGGCGATGAGGATCTCGCAGGGGCCCAGGGTGTGCTCCAGCGCCTGGATGGCCCGGGTCAGGGAGCGCCGGTCGGCCACATCGGCGGCCTCGAAGGCGGCCACCCCGCCCACCGCGCGGACCTGCTCCGCGACCTGCTCCAGCCGCTCGATCCGGCGGGCGATGAGCCCCACGCTGTAGCCCTTCGCGGCGAAGGCCTCCGCCAGGGCCGCGCCGATGCCCGAGGAGGCTCCGGTGATGAGGACGTGCTGGCCCATGCGCTAGCGCTCCTTGACCAGCTGGCGGCCGACGATGTCGGAGAGCCAGCGGGGGCTCAGCCCATCCAGCGCCAGGATCACCCGGTGGGCAAACGGCACGATGATCTCGGTCTCTCCCCGGGCGATGGCGTCCGCGGTGCGGGCCGCGAGGCGCTCGGGGGTGATCAGGAAGGGCATGGGGAAGCGGTTGTTCGCGGTCATGTCGGTGGCGACGTAGCCCGGGTCCACGCAGGTGCAGCGCACCCCCAGCGGGGCCAGCTCCACCCGCATCGACTCCCAGAGCACCCGCACCGCCGCCTTGGAGGCCGAGTACACGCCCCACCCGGGCAGGCCCTTGAAGGCCGCGGTCGAGGAGATCACCACGAGGTGGCCCTGGCGGCGCCGCCGCATGTCGTCGAGCACCGCGTCCACGGTGTGGAGGACCCCCTCGACGTTGACCCGCCAGCAGAAGACCGCCCCGTCGACGTCGTAGTCGTGGGGCTGCTGGAAGGCGATCACCCCGGCGTTGGCGATCATGACGTCGCAGGGGCCCTGCTCCTGCTCCAGCGCGCGGACCGCGTCGCGCATCGCGTCGGGGTCGAGCACGTCGGCGGCCACCCAGGCTGCGGCGTGGCCGGCGGACCGGAGCTCGGCGGCGAGGGCGGCCAGGCGATCGGCGCGGCGGGCGATGAGGCCCACGGCGTAGCCCCGGGAGACCAGCTCCCGGGCCAGGGCCTCGCCGATGCCCGCGGAGGCGCCCGTGATGATGGCGTGTGGCATGGGCCTGCGCCTATCGACAGCGGCCGTCGCTGGCAAGCACCGCGCGCCTGGAATAGCCCTCCCCCGATGGAACCGCGCTTCACCCTCTTCGTCGTCGCCGCCCCCGGCGTGGAGCACGTCGTCGCCGAGGAGGTCGAGGAGCTGGCCGACCGCCCGGTCGAGGCGGTGCCCGGCGGCGTCCGCCTGAAGGGCACCCTCGTGGACGCCGCCGGCCTGGTCCTCTGGTGCCGCACCGGCGGCCGGGTGCTGGTCGAGCTGGGCGAGGTCCCCGCCGCCTCCCTCCAGGAGCTTCGCGCCAGGGCCAGGGCCCTGCCGTGGTCCCAGGTCCTCCACCCCGGCCAGCCCTTCACCGTCAAGGCCACCCTGCGCGACGCCCGCTACAAGCGCGCCGACGCCGCCGCCGAGAACGTGCAGCGCGCCATCCAGGACGCCACCCGGGGCCGCCACCACCGCGGGCGCCTGCCCCAGGTCGAGGTCCGGGCGCGCGTCGCGGGGCGCACTGCGACCCTCTCGGTGGACGCCGGGGGCGGCCTGCTCCACCGCCGGGGCTATCGCAAGGCCACGGCCAAGGCCCCCCTTCGGGAGAACCTCGCCGCCGCCATCCTGCGCGCCGCCGGCTGGCGCCCCGGGGTGCCCCTCGTCGACCCGATGTGCGGCTCCGGCACCTTCTCCATCGAGGCCGCGCTGTGGGCCGCCGACCGGGCGCCGGGGCTGGAGCGCCGCCCCCCCATCGTGGACGCCCCGGCCTTCCCGGGGAGCGCCTGGGGGGCGCTGCTCCAGGAGGCGAAGCGCTCGATCCGCCCGGTGGAGGGGGTCTTCCTCGCCTCCGACCGGGACCGGGGCGCCTTGACGGCGGCGCGCTCCAACGCCGAGCGCGCCGAGGTCGCCGCGGCCATCACCTTCGCGCAGCGCGCCGTCACCGACCCCATCCCGAGCCCGCCGACCGGGCCAGGGCTGGTCGTCCTCAACCCCCCCTACGGCAAGCGGGTGGCCGAGAACGTGCGCCTCGCCGGGCTCTACCACGCCGCCGGCCGCGCCCTCGCCGCGCAGCTCCCCGGCTGGCGCGTCGCCGCGCTGTCCCCGGATCGCGCCCTGGCCGGCCGGCTGGTCCCCGGCGGGGAGCCTCTGCTGGAGTTCTCCAACGGCGGCATCCCGGTGCTGCTGCAGGTTGGCGAGCTGAAACCCTGAAAAGGGGAGATCGGCGGACATTTATTGGACGCCGACGCTGGTAGTGTGGATGGGTCCCGGCGGAGCGGCGGCACCGCCCGTCCGCCAAGCACATCCGACGTCCGCGCCGCGGCCGTCACAGGGCCCCTGTCGCCCTCGAGGAGCGTCCCATGAAGCGAAGCGCCGACCCCGAGACCGGTGAGCTGTTCGTCGAGCTGACCCGGGACATCCCCGATCTCAACGTCCGCGCCGCGGCGCTGCTCGCCCGCGCCACCGGCCACCGCATGGCGGCGATCCTCGGCGCGCAGGGCCAGGCGCCGGAGTCCACGACCTCGACCCCGCCGCCCGTTCCCCCCCCCCGTCGGCACCTGCGCCTGCTGCGGGACCAGGCGCTGATGTGGAACGACGGGATCGTGAACCGGGCGTAGCGGAGCTGCATCGCCCACCCGACCGTAAGCCCGCCGACCCTCCCGACGTTACGGAGTCGACGACCGCACGGCGCCTGCACGCTTTCTTCACGAACGCTGCTGGAACCGGCCGTGCAACCCACGGTCTGGTGCCCGCATGTTCAACGCTCTGCTCCGCATCGACGCCGCGCTCGCCGCCACCCGCCCCGTCTGGGTCGGCCTCGGTCAACTCGCCGTCGCCGTGCTCGGCCTCCACCTCGCCGCCGACCGCCTCGACGACCACATCTACGGCCTGATGGTGGCCGTGAGCGGTGCGGTCGCCCGGGTGGTCGTGGCGCTGGGCATCAACGCCCCCGAGGCCAGCGCGATGCTGACCCCGGCGGCCTGGGCCGCCCTCATCGTCGAGCTGATGGTCGTGCTGTACATGTTCGACAGCCTGACCTTCACCGCCCACCGCCCCGAGCTGAGCTGGGCGCGCTTCAAGGAGGCCCTGAGCCCCCACGCCGTGGCCCTGCCGCTGTTCTGGCTGCCAGCCGCCCTGGCGGGCGCCTGGGTGGTGGGCATGGCGGTCGAGGACGCGCTGGCCCCCCGCGACGCCATGCTGGGCGCCATCGCCGGCCGGGGCATGGGCCTCCTGGTCGCCTGGCGGCTGAGCTGGAGCGGCTTCCTGCGGGTGCTGGGGGGCCTGAGCGCGCCGAAGCGCCGCAGCCAGGGGCTCCTGTGGGCGCCGGTGCTGCTGGGCCTGGGCACGCTCGCCGCCTGGAACGGCCTGCCCATCTGGGGGTGGCTGCCATGAGCCGGGCGAAGACCACCGCGATGGAGAAGGCCGGCGTCGGGCGCCGCGGCGGGCTCATCGACCTCATCCTGGTGGGCATGGTGCTGCTCGCGGCCGGCTCGCGCACCCCGCTGGGCGGGCTCGCGCAGTGGGCCTGGGCGCTGGCCACCGGCTCGGAGGCCGAGCGGCCCTCCCTCATCGCCACCTTCGACACCGGCATCGTGCCCCACGTCGTCGCCCGCATCGAGGCCAGCCTCGGCCCGACCGCGGTGGACGTGGGGGACGGCGCCTTCCCCGAGCCCTACCGCTCCGCCGCGCTGGCCACCCTGCCCGCCGAGGTGCCGGCCGCCTCCCTGGCCCTCGTCGCCTCGGTCGGCGAGGCCCCGCACCTGCCGCTGGCCATCCTGGACCACCTCCACCGGGGCGACCCCGAGGCCACCCTGGAGATCTACGCCATCGGCGAGGATCTGCGCGCCCGCGCCATCCAGCGCGCCGCCGCCGCCGGGGAGCCCGACCCGTCGTCCTACGCGGTCCACCGCCGCTACCTGCCCGCCGCCGCCGCCCGCATCGCCGATGAGCTGGTCTCCGGGACCCTGGGCGCGGGCGCGGTGCTGAGCCTCGCCTGGCCCATCGCCGGGGAGCATCGCATCTCCTCGCCCTACGGCTACCGGCACCACCCGGTCCTCAACAAGCGGAAGTTCCACAACGGCGTGGACATGGCGGTCCCCGTCGGCACGCCGGTGCTGTCCGCCCAGCGGGGCACGGTCTCGGTGGCCAAGGAGGACGACCTGAACGGCCGCTACGTGGTCATCGACCACGGCTACGGGGTGCGCAGCTCCTACTGCCACCTGAGCGAGCACAGCATCGAGAAGGGCGACGTGGTCGAGCGCGCCCAGCAGATCGGCCTCTCCGGCAACACCGGGCGCTCCACCGGCCCGCACCTCCACTTCACCTTGCGGGTGGGGGGCGAGACCGTGGACCCCGAGAAGTTCAGGCCCGCGGCTCCAGCGGCGTCCTGAGCGCGCGCTGGCGGCTGGCCTCGACCACCTCGCGCAGGGACAGGCCCTCCATCACCAGGAACGCGCCCCCCAGCACCACGGTGAAGCCGAACTGGCCCAGGTGCATGATGACGGAGAAGGTCCCGCCCAGGTCGCGGCCGACCTCCCACAGCATCAGGGAGGCCAGGCAGAACGCCTCATACGAGCCGAAGAAGCCCGGGGTCGGGGCGACGGTCATGCCGGTGATGGTGATGGTCCAGGTGGTCGCGGCGGCCTGGAGGCTGTGGGGCACGCCGTCGAAGGCCAGGAGCACACACCACACCGCGCCAATGGTGAGGCCCCAGATGAGCACGCTCCAGACCAGCACCACCGTGGCCCGGACGGGCTGGCGCACGAGCTGCCGCAGCCCGTCGTGGAAGGCCCACAGGAAGGCGCCCAGGCGGCTGGAGACGGCCTCCACCGGGACCAGGCGCTCCACCAGGCGGATGACCGGCGCGCCAAACGCCATGAGCGCGGCGATGAACGCCGCCCCGCCCACCACCACGACCCCCAGCAGGCGCTGCCCGGCGGTGACCACGTCGACGTCGCCCACCACCACGCCCTGGGGGGGCAGCTCCACCAGCCAGGTCACCCCGGCGAGCAGGGCGAGCAGACACAGGATGTCGACGAGGCGCTCCACGAAGATCGCCGCCATCGAGGCCCCGAAGGGCACCCCCTGACGCTCCATGAGCAGGTAGGGGCGCACGAACTCGCCCAGCCGCAGCGGCACGACGTTGATGGCGAGGTAGCCGATGGAGTTGATGGAGAACAGCGGCCCGAAGGGCACCGGGCGGTCCAGCAGGGCGCGCAGCCGCACGGTGCGCAGGGTGTGGGCCGCCAGGTAGAACGCAGTCATCGGCGCGGCGAGCCACCAGCGCACCCCCTCCAGGGAGCCCAGGGCCTCGCCGGGATCGATCCCCCAGAGCACCCACAACAGGCAGCCCGCCGTCAGGACCAGGACCAGGGCGATCTTGAGCTTCAGGGGTCGCCCCGTCGCCGCAGGAGTTGGAGGGACAGCGGGTCGATGACCAGCGCCTGGGCGGGCTCCAGCCCCAGCTCGGCCGGCGGCAGGGGCTCGGTCACGCAGGAGCCGAACAGGCGATCCCAGATCGTCAGGGTCTGTCCGTAGTTGCCGTCCTTCTTGACGCCGTCCCGGGTGTGGTGCCAGCTGTGGAAGTGGGGGTTGTTGAGCACCATGTTCCACGCCCGGGGCAGCGGCCGGGAGATGTCCACCCGGAGGTTCGCGTGCTCGAAGGCGTCGAACGCCGCGCCGATCATCAGCACCCCCGGCAGCACCCGGGGATCGAACGCGCTGATGTCGAAGATCACGGAGAACAGCACCACCGGGATCGCGGTGAGTTGGAGGATGTCGACCACGTGCATGCGCAGGCCGGTGGTGGCGTCGAGGTGCTCGGCGGAGTGGTGGACGCGGTGGAAGGTCCACAGCCAGGACACCCGGTGATCGGCCCGGTGCACCCAGTACCGGGAGAGGTCGAGCAGCAGGAACACCACCAGGGCCTGGAGCGCGGGAGACGCCAGCGCGCTGAGGTCGATCAGGCCGCCCTCGAGCGCGGCCAGGGGCCCCGCGATGCCGATGAGCACGAGCACGCGCACCCCGTACATCGCGCCGCCGGTGACCAGGTTGGTGAGGGTGTCGCGGGCGCTGAACGCGGGGCGCACCCGCGGGAACGCGAGCCCCAGGACAAAGAAGAGCGCGATGAATCCACCGGTCGCCAGCGCCGTCCAGGGCACGTCGAGGGCACCTCCTCAGAGGTGCAACGTATCCCATGAGGACGGCCATCGCTCGCAGCCCCGGCCGGCCGGCAAACCGCCTCTTGTGCACCCCGGACGGTAGACCGATTCGGATGGGCGCTATAGGATTCTGGTTGGACACCCGCTCCGGACCCTCCGGAACGCCCCTCTCTGAGGTCAGCTCCTGCCCGAACGCGTGCCGGCTACACATCCCCAAGGGGACCGCCTGATCGGGCGTGTGCTCGCGGGGCGCTACCAGATCCAGCGGCTCATCGCACGGGGTGGCATGGGCTCGGTCTACGAGGCCGTGCAGGAGCCCCTGGGCCGCCGGGTGGCCCTCAAGGTGCTCGCCCAGCCCCCCAACGCCAGCGACGCCGAGGCCTTCGCCAACCGCTTCCTGCTCGAAGCCTCCAGCCTGGCGCGCCTGAGCCACCCCCACACGGTCACGCTGCATGACTACGGTCAGACCCAGGACGGGATCTACTTCCTGGTCATGGAGTACGTGGACGGCCAGCCGCTCTCCCGGCTGCTCCAGTCCCACGGCCCCCTGCCCCCGGAGCGCACCATCCGGCTGATGCTCCAGGTCGCGCGGGCGGTCAACAACGCCCACCGCCACGGGGTCATCCATCGAGACCTCAAGCCCTCCAACCTGCTGGTCACCACCAACACCGAGGGCGAGGATCTGGTCAAGGTCGTGGACTTCGGGCTGGCCAAGCTCACCGAGGGCGACCAGTCGATCACCGTCACCGGCATGATCCTGGGCAGCCCCCACTGCATGGCCCCCGAGCAGGTCCAGGGGGTCGAGGTCGACGAGCGCACGGACATCTACGCCCTCGGCGTGCTCATGTTCCGCACGCTCACCGGGCAGTACCCCTTCCACGGGTCGACCACCACCGCGACGATGATCGCGCACATCCAGAACCCGATCCCCCGGCTGGCCGAGGTCTCCCCCGACCTGGTCATCCCCGACGGGCTGGAAGACGTGATGCGCAAGGCGCTCGCGAAGGACCCCCAGAACCGCTACCAGGACATGGGCACGCTCATCAAGGACCTGGTGGCGCTGGGGGCCATCCCCGCCCAGGAGTTCACCCACGTCTCCACCATCATGCTGCCCAAGGCGCGGCGGCGGACCCTGCTGCCGGTGGTGGCGTTCGGGGGGGTGCTGCTGGGGCTGTTGGGGGTGCTGGTCCTGAGCTTCTCCACGACGCCGAGCGGCACGGACGCCGCCGCGGTGGTCGACGGCCCCCACGAGGTGCGGGTCACCATCCGTTCCACCCCCGAGGGCGCCACGGTGCGCATGGGGGAGCGGGTGCTCGGCACCACGCCTCTGGACGTGAACCTCAGCTCCGAGGGCGACGCCGACCCGCGCACCTTCGACATCTCCCTGGACGGCCACACGCCGGTCCAGGCCGAGCGGGACCTCGCCGGGCGCAGCGCCCTCGACCTCGACGTCGTGCTCGCGCCGGTGGTGGCCGAGCCGGTCGAGGAGCCCCCGCCGGACCCGCTGCCGGTGGAGCGCGCGCCGCCCAGGCAGACCACCCCCGAGAAGACCTCCAAGGCCGGCCCGACCAAGGAAACCCAGCCTGAGAAGCCCCCCGCCAAGGCCACGCAGGAAGCCCCACCCCCGAAGGAGTCCGAGGAGTCACCGCCGGCGGGCTACAAGAGCAACCCCTTCGACTGAGCGTCCGCCCCATGCCCGCTGCTCCCCGTCCGGTGAGGACCCCGCTGCTGCTCGCGCTCACCCTGGCCGCGCTGTCCGGCCCGGCCTGGGCCGCGCCCAAGGATGAGGCCCGCCGCCACTTCAACGCCGGCCTGGAGCTGATCGCCCAGGGCGACCACGCCGCCGGCATCGCCGAGTTCGAGCGCGCCTACGAGCTGGTCCCCCACCCCGCGGTGCTCTACAACATCGCGCGGGCCTACGCGGACATCCAGGACTACGAGGCGGCGATCCGCTACTTCGAGCTGTACCTGGCCACCGAGCCGGTGGACCGCACGGAGGTCGAGCAGAGCCTCAACACCCTGCGCGCGCGGCTCGCCGCCCAGCAGGCCGCGCCGGCCACCTCCTCCCCCACGCCGTCGGCCACCTCCTCCGTACCCTCGGCGGGGTACGCCACCACCGACGAGCTGGCCGAGCTGCGCCGCCACGCCGAGGAGCTGGGCGCACTCGCCGAGCGCCTGGCCGAGCGCGAGGCCGCCGCCATCGCCGAGGCCGAGACCCCCGACGAGCCCGACGAGCCCGACGAGCCCACGCCGACCGAGCCGCCCCCCGACACCCCCCTGGAGCTGGGCGGCGAGGGCCTGGTCGAGGACCTCTACGAGCGCGTCGTCGTCACCGCCTCCCGGTTCGGGCAGGACCCCCTGGACTCCCCGGCGGCGGTCACCCTCATCACCCAGGAGGACATCCGGCTCTCGTCGGCGTCCTCCCTGCCGGAGCTGCTCCAGCTCGCCCCCGGCGTGGACGTGATGCAGCTCGCCGCCGCCAACCCCGACGTGTCCATCCGGGGCTTCAACCGGCGCCTCTCCAACAAGGTGCTGGTGCTGATCGACGGGCGCACCGTCTACCTCGACTTCATCGGCACGCCCCTGTGGGCCGCGCTGCCCATCTCCCTGGACGACATCGACCGCATCGAGATCATCCGGGGGCCGGGCTCGGCGATCTACGGCGCCAACGCCTTCGCCGGGGTGGTCAACATCATCACCAAGACCCCGGGGGACCCCACCGTGCACGACCAGGCGTCGGTCTCGGTGGGCACCCGGGGGCTCGCCCGGGGCAGCCTGATGGCCAGCGGGCGCCAGGGGCAGATCGCCTATCGCGCGGGCGCGTCCTACAACCAGCTCGGCCGCTGGGCCCAGGACGTCGACCTCGCCACCCGCCCGGACATCAGCTCGGACGTGGAGAACCAGGCGCTCTCCATCCAGACCCTCGCCACCAACGCCCAGCTCGACTGGCGGCTGGGGCAGAAGGGCTTCGCCTCGGTCTCGGGCGGGCTGAACCAGGGCACGGTGGAGTTCTACTCCCTGGGCGCCCTGCGGGACTTCCACATCGACCAGACCAGCGCCACGGCGCGCGCCGACGTGGGCTGGGGCCCCATCCACGTGCGCTCGTTCTACAACCGCCTCAGCGGCAACGCGCGTGCGTGGTACTACCCTACCGGCAGCGAGCCGCTGCAGGGGCCTCTGGTCTCCGACAGCTTCGACGTCGAGGCCCAGGGAAACTTCACCCTGGACGCCCAGGGCAACCACCTGCTCAGCGTCGGCCTGGGCTACCGGTTCAAGTCTATCGACTGGGTGTTCCTCAACGACGAGGTCAAGGATGAGCACCACTTCAACGGCTACATCCAGGAGGTCTCCACCCTCGGGCCGCTGACCCTCAACGGCGCCTTCCGCCTGGACTGGCACCCCTATGAGGAGATCGGCTTCGTGCCCTCGGGGCGCCTGGCCGCCATCATGCACCTCAACGAGGGCCGCGCCATCCGGGTGAACGCGGGCAACGCCTTCCGGACGCCCACCTTCCTGGAGGCCTACACCGAGCTGTACCTGGACTCCGGGGTGGACGGCGTCATGGTCAGCTCCCAGGGCGACAAGGCCAACATCCAGGCCGAGAGCATCATCGCCGCAGAGGTGGGCTACATGGAGCAGACCTCGGACAGCTGGCGGGCCGAGGTCAACGCCTACGGCTACCGGGTCGACAACCTCATCGACCTGGGCAACATCTACCCCGAGGACGCCCAGGTCGGCGGCATCCAGGAGCCCCCCGGCGCGTATGTGGCCGGCATCTCCCGGTTCGAGAACGAGGACATCACCTACTGGGCCTACGGCGGCGAGCTGGTCGGCGCCTTCTACGGCGTCCCGGGCCTCGACGTCTCAGCCAACGTCGCGCTGGAGCAGATCCGCGCGGTCGCCGCCGAGGAGACCACCATCAACCGGGCCCACCCCCAGCTCAAGAGCAACCTCTCGGTGGGCTGGCGCACCCCCTGGACCCTGGACCTCGGCACCCAGGTCAGCTTCGTCGGCGGCCAGACCTGGCCCCTGCGCTCGTTCAACGCCGACGGCCAGGTGGTCTACGAGGACGCCGACGTCGACCCCTACGTCATCCTGTCCAGCAAGCTCATCTGGCACCCGTTCGATCGCGACGACGTCGAGCTCTCCGCCAACGCCTGGAACTGGCTGGCCTCCATCGTGGGCCCCCACCGCGAGCACCCCATCGGGCAGCCCGTGGGCGCCCGGTACTTCGGCAACCTCACCTACCGCTTCTGACCCCGGAGCCGCGATGCTCTCGCTCACACTGCTGCTCACCGGCTGCTGGTACGAAGCCCCCGTGGACACGGCGGTCGACTACGGCGAGACGGTCACGCTCTCCGGAGAGCTGACCGTCAGCGACGGCCCCGACCCCCTGGGCGACGGCCTGGTGCTGGTCTACGAGGCCGACAACCCACCCTTTCCCTCGGGCTTCGGCTCCCCGGTGGACCTCAACACCGTCACCGCCAGCGGCTGGGGGGGCGCCGCCACGGGCCTGCGCTCCCAGCCCTGGTCCGTCTCCGGGCTGGCCAGCGGCGACTACCTGGTCAGCGCGCTGATCGACAACGACGGGGACTTCTCCCCGTTCTGGAGCATCCTGGCCGGGGCGACCTGCGGCGATCAGGTCGGGGCCTACCTGGACAGCCTCGTCACCCAGAGCCCCGCGGTGGTCAGCGTCGAGGCCCCGGAGACCGTCGACGGGCTCACCGTCGCGGTGGGTCCCCCGCTCACCGTCGAGCGCCCGGCCTTCACCCTGGGCACCATGAGCGCCCTGGACCTCACCAACGGCCAGCAGGCGAGCCTGGAGGCGCTGAGCCTGGAGCCCGCCGCGACCGTGCTCCAGTTCTTCAACCTCGACGCGGTGGGCATCGACCACGAGATGATCACCGTCAACAGCCCCACCTCCTCGGACTGCCCGTCCCGCTTCCTGATCACCCTGAGCGACGCTGACGGCGACGGGGTGGTGGATCTGCGCCCCGAGGAGCAGCTCGCGGCGGTGGGCCTGCGGGACGTCTGGCCCAAGGTCTATCTCATCTACGCGTTTGACGACGCCGGGAACACCCCCGAGGCGGGCCACACGTACCTGATGGAGGCCGTCGTCTACGCAAACCCCTGGTTCGAAGGCGAAGCCGCTCCGTACTCCGCGGGCGCCACCTTCACCTCCACCACGCTGCCGCTGGTCTTCATCCCGGCGGGGCTGCACCGCTACACGGACGAAGCGGGACAACCCGCCGAGGAGCTGCTCTCCGGGCCGGCGCTTCCGGCGGGCTATTGGAGTATCCTGGTGGTGCACCAGACCGGACAGACCTGGGTGGTGCCCAACCAGCTCGGCGACGCCGAGCTGGCCACGGCCCAGGGGTGGACGGTCGACCTGAGCCAGTCCATCGGGTCAGCGCTGCCTGTGCGCTGAGCCAGGAGAGAAGATGGCCGACGACGCCCGCAGCCCGACCCCCTTCGACGCTCGCATCCGGGTGGATATGGGCGTCTTCGAGCCGGACCAGACCTGCTGGTCCCGGGCGGTCTCCCGATACGGCCTGATCCTGGAGGACGCACAGGGGGTGAAGGCCGGCGACATGGTGTGGCTGCACCTGCACGTCCCCAACGCCGGGGTCATCGAGGCCACCGCGGTCATCCGGCGGTCCCCGGCGCTGGCCGGCGGCCTGCAGGTCGAGTTCTCCATGTTCATGCGCGGCGCCCACACGGTGTGGGAGAGCTACATCGACAGCGTCTCATGGCAGAGCGGCAGCGGCCGGGAGCGCCGGGTGTGGCCCCGGCACGACGCGGTGACCTTCCTGGTGCGCGCCAGCGATCAGGAGTGGCGCTCCGGCAACATCTCCCTCGGCGGGGTCTTCCTGCCCTCCAAGCTGCTGCTGCCGGCCGGCACCCCCGTGGCCTTGGAGCTGGTCCACCCCGACACCCAGGACGCGATGTCCCTGGAGGCCCGGGTCGCGCGGCTCCAGCCCGGTGACGACGGCGCGCCCCGCGGCATGGGCGTGGAGTTCCTCGGCATCACCGACGAGCTCCGCGACGCCCTGCGCGCGTTCATCGCAGCGGGAGACCCCGAGGACGCGCCGCCCGAGGACGTCGATCCGACCGACGCCCCCGAGCCGGGCCTGCCTACGGGGTGACCGGCCCGTTCTCGTCGATCTCCTCCAGCACGAGGTCGGGGACCAGCGCCGCGACGATCTCCTCGCCCTGGATGAACAGGCAGTAGTTCTCGCCGTCGGAGGGGCAGACCTCGCAGGACGCGCCGACGCTGGACACCAGGTCGCACACGTAGTCCTGGTTGTCCGGCTCGCCGAAGAAGGTGCCCATGTAGCGGGTGTCGCCCAGGCCCCAGATCGTGCCGCCCGCGAAGCTGTTGGCGTCGGCGGCGAAGGTGCCCTCGAGGTGGAAGTTGTAGACCGGGATGTCCACGCCGTTGTAGACGAGGTTGATCGAGCTGGTGTCCGCCGAGAAGAAGGGCGACTCGGAGAAGTCGATGCCCGTGAACGGCCAGGTCGGCACCCACTCGCTGTTGGTCATACGGCGCTGGGCGTACTCGCCCTGGGAGGTGACCCGCCCCTGGGCACCCACCAGGCTCATGACCTGGCCCTCGACGCTGTTGACGCCCACGAGCACGGGCACGTCGATGTAGAGGGCGAGCAGCGCGCCGAAGCCCTCGGGCCGGGTGAAGTTCACGTCGCCGAACTCGATGACGTAGGTGCGGCTGACCAGCTCCTCGTCGGTGATGTCGAGGGGCGCGCCGTAGTCGTTGGTGTTGAACGCGGCGTTGAACGTCTGATCGCAGACGTTGATCTCAAGCCCGTAGGCCCAGGAGTAGTTGAGGTAGCCGCCCTCGGGGATGAGGGTGGCGATCTCGCCGCTCTCGTTCCACTCGACGGTGTGGGCCTGCTCCTCGTTGGTGTCGCGGTGGTACAGCCGGAAGCTGGCCCGCCCGCTGGGCACGGGGCTGGTGAAGCGCACGGTCACCGGGTCGCGGTAGAAGACGTTGTTCTCGCCGTCGTCGGGGGACAGCTCGGCGGGCTGCGCCAGGCACTCGACCGCGGTGTCGTCCACGCCGGTGTCGTCCGCGGTGTCGTCGACGCCGCTGTCGTCTCCCGTGATGCTGGTGTCGTCGGTGGGGGTGTCGTCGCCGCCCTTGCAGGCGAACAAGGCGAACCCAAGCAGGATGAGCGTCCGGTTCATGGTGTCGTCTCCTCCATTACTCCTCAGTGACCTCCTCCACGGAGACCGTGAGGGTGTACCAATACAGCGCCCCGTAGCGTTGATCCGGGCGGTATCGAAGCTTGAAGTACCAGTCCTCGTCACCCTCGGACGAGCGGATCATCTTGGGGTCGAGGCTGGAGCTGTCCGGGCTCTCGTCGATCGTCGCCTGGTAGCGCTCGACCCACTCGCCGTCGCTGTCCTGCTCCAGGTAGTAGAGCTGGAGGCGGCTGAGCAGGGGTGAGCCGTAGCTGTGGGCGTCAACGTCGACGGTGACCTCGGACTTGCCGGGGGGCGTGCGGAAGTAGTACCAGTCGAAGTCGGTGGCCGAGTCCAGCGTCCCGAGGATGACCATGCCCTCGGTGATCTCCTGGGCCTCGGTGATCTCGTCGTGGTCGGCGACCTCGACCTCGGTCCACTCCACCGGGGCCTTGGCCTCGGAGGCCATCACCCGGTAGGTGTGCTCCTCGCTGGAGCCCTGGTAGGCGTCGGTCAGGCGGATGAGCCAGTCGTCGGCCTCGGGGACGGGCACGAGCAGGTAGGGGTCGTTGGAGTCGGGGCCGCGCTCGCTGGCGGCGGCCAGCCCCCGGGAGGACTCGATGGTCATCACCGGGTTGGCGGCCGAGCCGCGCTCGACGGCGTCGACGTTGATCTCGATCCAGGCGGGGGTGTCGACGGTGAACGAGAACACGTCGAAGTCGACGCTGGCGTCCGACATGAAGACGCCGCAAGCCCAGTACTCCATCTCGATGGGGGTCGCGGTGGACTCGTTGTAGTTGGGCTCGACCTCGGGCTGGTCGCAGGGCGGCGCGGGGGCGGTCTCAGCGGTCTCGCCCGTCTCCGCTGTCTCGCCGGTCTCCCCCGTCTCTGCGGTGTCATCGGGGTCCGGGGGGTCGGGGATGCCGGGCGTGAAGCACGACCGGAAGGCGTTGCAGGCGACAAGCACCGAAAACGGCAGCAGAAGGCGAATCACGGGTCTCCTCGCATCCTCAACATGCCCGCACCATAACCGGAACACCAGAGGCCCTGCTCGGGCGTCCCTCGCTTTTGACTGACACCGCGACGGGGATCAGGCGCGACTCAGGCGTTGATTCTGAAGCGATTCGGTCGCAGCGGGCCTTAACCCGACAGGGCAAACCAGACACCTTGAATGAGTTGGATCCTGCGCTTCCTGACGCCTGAGGGGGCCCTGGGTTGTCAAGATGGTGTAGCGGATTACCTGAACCACAGATAACCTCCGGGGTAGTTCAGGAGACGCACCATGAACCGCTTCGCTCCCCTCTTCTTCCTCGCCTCGCTCGCCTGCACGGGCGAGGACCCCATCATCAACCAGCTCTACCCCGAGCTGACCATCAGCCCCCTCGAGTACGACTTCGGGGAGGTGGTGGTCGACTACACCGAGACGGTGACCTTCGAGGTCATCAACACCGGCCGCGCCCCGCTGGACATCTCGTCCATCACCTTCGCCGACGGCGGGCTGGGCGTCTATACCGTCGAGCCGGTCGAGATCCTGGATCTGCCCTGGCGCGACGATGAGGACCAGAACCGCGCCGAGATCACGGTCTCGTTCACCCCCTCCACCTACCTCGGCTACATCGACATGCTCCTGCTCGAGACCAACGAGGAGGGCAACCCCACGACCGAGATCCCGATCACCGGGCTGGGCGGCGACGGCCCCACCCCCGACATCGACCTCGACAGCCTGACGGTGGACTTCGGGGAGGTCATCCCCCCCCAGAGCAGCGTCGTGGCCGTCGAGATCCGCAACGTCGGCGACGGCCCGCTGACCATCGACCGCACCGAGCAGCACGAGTCCGGGGACTTCATCATCCCGTTCTCGCTGGGCGGCACCGTCATCGCCCCCGGCAACAGCTACCCGCT